>OZ253462.1:107500-4907500 GCA_965261395.1 Candidatus Latescibacterota bacterium | reverse complement strand
CGAAAGAGGAGGGCCAAGTGCAATGAGCCAGACCCCTTTCGAGCAGGCAGGGAGCCTACGCATCGGCACAGTGGATTTCGTGTCTCCGGACGAGATCAAGGTTGCTCTTGATATCGAGGCACCCGAGTCCGTTACCCTTCATGCAGACGGCCCCCGGCCGTTCCCCAGGGTCAACGGTTACCTCTTGATCTCTGTCGATGAGGCTTTTCTAGTCGGCCAAGTCGAGTGGTTGACAGTCGAAAGGTCGGCTTTCCCGAAGCGGCGCGGGATGCAGGACTTCGGACTGGTGGATCTGCCATATCCGCTCCGCAAGCTGAGGCTCAACCCGCTCGGCACGCTCCGGACGCAGGTGGCAGATGGGCAATACGTGTTCAGACGCGGGGCCGATGCGCTACCATCGGTAGGCGCGCCTGTCGTGTTACCCACTGAGAGCCAACTCCGATCGATCGTTGAGTCGGGTGAACGGCGCCGCGTGAAAATTGGCTCGAGCCCGCTCGCCGGCGATGCGGAGGTTTGCGTAGACCCGAACCGCTTGTTCGGACGCCATCTCGCCGTCCTTGGAAACACCGGTAGCGGCAAGTCCTGCTCGGTCGCCGGTCTGATTCGCTGGAGCCTTGAGCAGGCCAAACAGGAGCGCGACGAAGGCCAACCCAACGCCCGGTTCATCGTCCTCGACCCGAACGGCGAGTATTCGCGAGCATTCGGTGGCGATGATCCCGTCAAGGCACGGGTATTCAAGGTGGACCCAGCGGAGGACGAATTTGCGTTGAAGGTGCCGCTATGGTTCTGGAATAGCGCGGAGTGGTGCTCGTTCACCCAGGCAAGCGCGAGAACACAGCGCCCAACCCTCATGCACGCGCTTCGCTCCGTTCGTGATGGCCACGATGTATCGACAGAGGATACGAGCCATGACATACGCCGCTTCCTTCGCACGCTCGTGACGATCATCCGCATTGAGTACAACACCGGTAGTCCGTGGGGCACGTATCCAAAGCCGAAATCGTTTTTCGAGAAACTGGAGAAGTGGAAAGTGGGGCTGGAATCTGACTTGGGATCCTTCTCTGGCGACCAGAAGGACAAATTGCAAGCGCTCGTGGATAAAGTCGAGACTCTTTGTGCTCCTCGTCGCCAACAGTACCCCCACTACGATTTCACTAGGCCGGAGATTCAGGACCTACTGATCACGACGAGCGATGCACATTCCGCCTTCGGTGGTTCGGAATCTGACATCCTGCCGTCGGATATGGATGTACCTCGACCTTTCGAGGGAGCTTCGTTGCTTCGTGGCGTCGAAGCGGCAGCAGAGATGCTCAACGTATCCGAGTATGTCGAAACCTTGTTGGTCAGAATCCGTGCGTTACTCACGGATATTCGGATGAAGCCGATCATTGGAGATACGGCCGATACAACTCTGGACGGATGGTTACAGGACTACATCGGAACCGACAACGCAGAGTGTGGCTGCGTCTCGGTGATTGATCTGTCGCTTGTACCGACCGAAGTCGTTCACGTTGTTACCGCCGTCATCGCTCGCATGACCTTTGAGGCGCTGCAGCGCTACGTCAAGGTGAACGGTGTCGCGCTCCCGACCGTCTTGGTGATGGAAGAGGCGCACACGTTCATTAAGCGCTACAGGGAGGACGTCGAAAATCAAGACGCGGCCACCATTTGCTGTCAGGTCTTCGAGCGCATCGCCCGTGAAGGGCGAAAGTTTGGACTGGGGCTGGTCCTGTCGTCTCAACGGCCGTCCGAGCTCTCTCCCACGGTGCTGTCTCAGTGCAATACATTTCTCCTCCACCGGATCAACAATGACCGTGATCAGGAGCTGGTGTACCGGCTCGTCCCGGACAATCTTCAAGGGCTTCTGCGCGAGCTGCCTTCTCTGCCGTCTCAGAGCGCGATCTTGCTTGGCTGGGCATCGGAGCTGCCGGTCCTAGTGAAGATGAATGACTTGCCCAAGGCACAGCAACCTCGCTCCGACGACCCAGAGTTCTGGGAGGTATGGGTGGGCAAGGATGAGGAAGGCAAACCCATTTCACGTAAGGTGGATTGGAAACATCTCGCCCAAGACTGGCAAGGAAAAATGGATTACTGTGAAACTTCGGCCGATGAAGATGATGAGATCTCCCGTAATCAGCACCCCTGAAGAACTGATGGAGGACATCGACGATGAGAAATGACTCTATCGTGGCTGAAGTTCGCGCAATACGAGACAAACTTGCCGCTCAGTGTGGCTACGACATCAAGGAGATCTTCCAGGAACTGAGACAGTTCGGGAAGATCAGCTCAAAAATGGGAGACTCGCAATGAATAAACCTAGGAACCCCACGACCACGGCACACCCTGACGTTCGGATTTCGGCAACGAATTTTGGACCCATCGCAAGCGGCACCGTAGATCTGCGGCCGCTGACGGTGTTCGTCGGTCCGAGCAACACCGGCAAGACCTACTTCGCCATTTTGATCTACGCGTTGCACCGAATCCTTGGTGGATTTCCGCGGCTTCCGTATCACCTACATTATTTTGGGCAAGGTCCTCGACATGATAAATCGGAGGCGGATGCTGACGTGCGGGAAGAACTCGAGGATGTTCTCGAAATGCTGGAAACTGAGGGGCGGCAGTTCAGGTTCTCGGACCTGCCCGAAAGTGTGCGCGACGCAGCACAGACTGCTCTCGATGATCCCAGGTTGTTAGGTGAGGATCTAAAGACTGAACTCGAACGCTGTTTCGATCTCGAGTCGGTTTCCGATCTGGTTCGATTGTCCGGGCACCCCGATAGCATGAAGGTTTCGCTGGCTGTTGGCGAGGAAGATCGGGATCTCTGGCGTTTCCGCATGGGTATCTCGGAGTCGGGTGTCACCACGGATGGTCGAATCGAGGACATGGTCATCCTACCCGAAGGGTGGTCGGCTTCGGAATTCATGCCCGGCCGGCTATTCAGCCATTTCCGAGGATTAATCAAAGAGTTACGGGGAATCGAACCCCTCAAAGAGTTACGGGGAATCGAACCCTCACTGAGTTTTTGGTATCTATTTGAAGTACTCTTGTACACAGCCCCCATTGTTAGCGGGCGGGGTGAGACTCATTACCTGCCGGCCGCCCGCAGCGGCATCATGCAGAGCCACCGCGTTATCGCTAGCTCCCTCGTGGCACGCTCCACCCGCGGGGGACTGGAACGCTTCCCGGAGCTTCCGACGCTTTCAGGCGTGATGGCCGATTTCATGCAGCGGCTCATCCTCTACGAAGAGAGCCGAGCGACTAACAGGCCGATGAACGCACTCGCCGACGCACTGGAACGCGAGACCCTTGCCGGGCAGATACAGGCCAAGATGTCTCCATCGGGAGGATATCCGGAATTTGTGTACCGACCACAGGAAACGGAAGAGGACATTCGCCTGACTCGTGCTTCGTCCATGGTGTCCGAACTCGCTCCCGTTGTGCTGTTTCTACGCGGAACCATCAGCCGTGGCGATATGCTCATCATCGAGGAGCCCGAAGCTCATCTGCATCCCGCTGCCCAGACCCAGATAGCGGTGATCTTGGCCCGCATGGTTCGCGCCGGGGTCCGGGTGGTGGTCACGACGCACAGCGACTGGTTGCTCAAGGAGATCGGAAACCTGATGCGGGAGGGGGAGTTGGGAGAAAAGACAGGTGAGCCCACGAGCGAAGAATCCCTTCCGATTTCGCTCCGGCCAAGCGAGGTGGGAATCTGGTTGTTCCGCAAGGATGGAACGTCAGCGGGCTCAATAGTGGAGGAAGTCCCATTCGACCGCAGCGAAGGCGTGGAGCCTCCTGATTATGAAGATGTCGCTGAAGAACTTTACAACCGTTCAGCAAACCTGCAAAACCGATTCGAGGAAACGGCGGACGAGGCGGAACGCGAACATGAATGAGGTTCTCGACGGAATCCGGTCACAAGTGGGAGCAGAAAACCTCAGCGATTCGTACATACGAGACGGGTGCCGGATGTCCATGGAGGATGTGCCGTCCCGTCGAGTCGTGGCAGACGCGGACCGGGCATTCCCGGCTCACAGAATGGAAGGTAAACGATGTGACTATCGTTCTCTTCTTTATAAGTGCTGCCAAAAACACTCTCTTCGCGGTTCCGATGGAACTCAAAAGCGGCGGTGTCGATGCATCGGAGGTGTCCGCGCAATTGCAACGGGGTGCGGAATTTGCCGAGCGCTTTGCGCCGAGCGCCTTCAGGTCCATCTGCCACCCGGTCCTGTTCCATGGTAAGAGCATTCACCCGAAGCAACGCAAGACGCTCAACCGCACCAAGGTTCGCTTCCGCGGCCGCCAATTGACCATCAAGACGGCACGCTGCAATCAACCCAGGAATCTGGCGCGTGCCCTAGGAGACGACGTACTGAAGGTGCTCTAGGTGTAACGATTCATACCAAGTGTTCCAGCGCAGAGAGATTCCTGACTTCACCCCCAAAGCAATAGGGCACCCACAAGGGCATCTGTTCCGGACCAATAGTTGGAACAAATGTCACAAGGGGTGCCCCTACGATGGCGTCGCGTATTTAACGCGCCTTACTTCTTGTCTTCGTCAACAACCTTAAAGTCCGCGTCCACTGGCTCCGCCTCCCCGCCTCCTTGCGGCTGATCAGCGGCACCTTCCGGCGCTGGCTCGCCCTGGGCCTGTTCGGCTTGGGCGTCCTTGTACATTTCCTCCGCCAGCTTGTGCGACGCCTGTTGCAGCGCGGTCATGGCCTGTGTGATGGTCTCGTCGTCCGTGCCTTCGAGCGCTTCCTTGAGCGCGGCGACTGCGTCCTCAACGCCTTTCTTGTCGGCTTCGGCCAGCTTGTCGCCGTACTCGGCGAGTGATTTTTCCGTCGCGTAGATTAGCTGGTCGGCCTCGTTGCGGAGATCGACGGCTTCGCGGCGCATTTTGTCCTCATCGGCGTGGGCCTCGGCGTCCTTCTGCATGGTGTCGATTTCCTCTTGGCTCAAGCCCGAGGACGACTCAATGCGGATGGATTGCTCCTTGCTGGTGCCCTTATCCTTGGCCCCGACGTTGAGGATGCCGTTGGCGTCGATATCGAAGGTTACCTCGATCTGGGGCATGCCGCGCGGGGCCGAGGGGATACCGTCGAGGTGGAAGCGGCCGAGGGTGCGGTTGTCGTTGGCAAACTCGCGCTCGCCTTGCAGCACGTGGACTTCCACCGAAGGCTGGCTGTCTGAGGCGGTGGAAAAGATCTGGCTCTTCTTGGTGGGGATGGTGGTGTTGCGGTCGATTAGCCGCGTCATCACCCCGCCCATGGTTTCGATCCCCAGCGACAGCGGCGTTACGTCGAGCAGCAGGACATCGTCGACGTGGCCGGCGAGGACGCCGGCTTGGATGGCCGCGCCCAAGGCCACCACCTCGTCGGGGTTGACGCTGCGGTTGGGCTCTTGGTTAAAGAGGGCTTGGATGGTCTCTTGGATTTTGGGGATGCGCGTCGAGCCGCCGACCAAAATCACTTGGTCGATTTCGCTGGCTTGCAATTCAGCGTCGGCGAGGGCCTGCTGGCAGGGACCCTTGGTGCGCTCAACTAGGTCGTCAACCAAGCGCTCAAACTGGGCGCGAGACAGGCTGATTTGCAAGTGCTTCGGGCCCGTTTGATCGGCGGTGATAAACGGCAGATTGATTTCGGTCGAAGTGGAGGACGACAGCTCGATCTTGGCCTTTTCAGCCGCTTCTTTGAGCCGTTGCAGGGCCATGGGGTCGCGGCGCAGGTCAATGCCCTCGTTCTTTTGAAATTCCTCGGCGAGCCAGTTGATGATCTGCTGGTCGAAGTCGTCGCCGCCAAGGTGGGTGTCGCCGTTGGTGGATTTGACCTCAAAGACCCCGTCGCCCAATTCCAAAATCGAAATGTCAAAGGTGCCGCCGCCGAGGTCATACACGGCGATCTGCTCGTTGGTGCCGCCCTTGTCTAAGCCGTAGGCCAGCGCCGCGGCGGTCGGCTCGTTGACGATGCGCAAGACCTCCAAGCCGGCGATGGTGCCCGCGTCCTTGGTGGCTTGGCGTTGGGCGTCGTTGAAATACGCCGGGACGGTGACGACGGCTTGTTGCACTTCCTCACCCAGATAGTCTTCGGCCGTCTGCTTCATCTTTTGCAAAATCATGGCCGAGATTTCCGGTGGCGTGTGTTCCTTACCATCGATCTTGGCCACGGCCATGTCGCGGCCACTTGGGGCCACTTCGTAGGGGACTTCGCTGATTTCGTTGGCGACTTCGCCGTAGCGGCGGCCCATGAAGCGCTTGATCGAATAGACCGTGTTTTGCGGGTTGGTGACGGCCTGGCGCTTGGCGGTCTGGCCGACGAGGCGCTCGCCGTCTTTGGTGAAGGCGACCATGGAGGGCGTGGTGCGGCCCCCTTCGGAGTTGGCGATGACCTCCGCGTCTTGGCCTTCGATGACGGCCACGCACGAGTTGGTGGTGCCTAAGTCGATGCCGATGACTTTAGCCATTGTTTTTTCCTTTCGAGAATTGAGGTGTTGGTTAGTGAAGTTACTAGTGCTAGCCGTACCTTATGCCGCGACTTCAATGTAAGCGGACTTCGTAGAGGGCTGAGGTACAGGGAATCCTTCCTGCTTCAGGCCCTCGACGTGAAACGCGATTGCTTCCTTCATATTTGCTTCGGTTTCTTCTTCCGTGGCACCTGTCGCCACACAACCTAAGAGATCCGGCGAGTACGCCGAGAAGCCGGTCTCGGTCTTTTCCACGACGATTAGGTATTTCATTCCTTTAGCCCTGCTTTCTTCAATATGCTGTTAAAAGTACCAATAGCCAGATCGTCGCCTAAACGTCCGGGTACCGTTATCAGCTCTCGCTTGGCGGAGTGCTTGAATTGCCGATGACTTCCACGCATCCTAGCTTGGTACCAGCCGTCCCTTTCGAGCATTCGCACCACTTCTCGGACCTTCATAAGTCAAGCATCACTACGTGATCGCGCTCGATTTCGCGGTTCGATTTCCACGCGGGCTACATCAAATCCTGCTTTTCTGACATGCGCCACCGCAGAAGCGATGGCGTCCTCTAACGACGGTGCCTCTCGGTGAAAGTGAATTTGCGGCACACCAGCCATAGTGACAATCGTACCGTCATCGAAGATGCTGTAGAGTTGAGCCGATTCTTCTTCGTTGGGATCGGCTGTTAAAACGAGTGTGAACTCATGCACTCTCATGGTAAGTTCCTTTTATCTATTCCTTTCATAAAAGCAAGATACGTGCCGCGACTTACCAAATACAAATAACATATTGTTTTACAATGTTTTACAATAAAATACGGCAATAAATGAGCAATTTGCAAATCAGTTGATGGTGACATGATGGCGGCGATTTGTGTTATCGTGTCATTAGTATGAAAGCGGCATATTGACAGGGTACTGCCATCCGGCTAGATTGGCCGCCTAGCAAGGAGGATGCATGGAGCAGTTCAAGCTGGTTTCCGAGTACTCGCCCGCTGGCGACCAACCCCAAGCCATCGTCGAGTTGGTCGAGGGCGTGCGGCAGCAGCACACCCTACAGACGCTTTTGGGCGTGACGGGCAGCGGCAAAACCTTCACCATGGCCAATGTCGTCAAGGAGTTGCAGATGCCGGCCTTGGTCGTCTCGCACAACAAGACGCTGGCCGCCCAGCTCTACGGCGAATTCAAGGGATATTTTCCCGACAATGCGGTCGAGTATTTCGTCAGCTACTACGATTATTATCAGCCCGAAGCCTACAAGCCGAGTACGGACACGTATATCGAGAAGGAGGTCGAGCGCAACGAGGAGATCGACCGCTTGCGGCTCAAGGCCATCAGCTCGCTGTTGCAGCGCCGCGATGTGATCGTCGTCGCCACGGTCTCGTGCATTTACGGCATTGGCTCGCCCCGCGAATACAACGAACAGAAGATCTCCCTGCGGCGAGGCGAGCACATCGAGCGCGACGACATTTTGCGCGCCTTAATTAACATCTATTACAGCCGCAATGACATCGAGCTACAACGCGGCTGCTTTCGGGTGCGGGGCGACATTGTCGAGATCGTGCCTGGGTCGGAAGACCGCGCCGTGCGCATCGAGATGTTTGGCGATGAGATCGAGGGCATTTACCTGATTGACGCGCTCACCGGCGATGTGTTGGAGCCGCGCGAACACGTCAGCCTCTTCCCGGCCAAAGCCTACGTGACCGACGAAGAGCGGGTAGAGCAAGCCTGCGAGCAAATCCTCGTCGAGTTGGAGAGCCATCTCCTCGACCTGCGCACCGAAAATAAGCTGGTGGAGGCGCATCGTTTGGAGACGCGCACCAAGTACGATTTGGAGCTGATCCGCGAGGTCGGCTTCTGTCCGGGGATCGAAAACTACTCGCGCTATATGGACGGGCGTCAGCCAGGTTCCGCTCCGTATGTGTTGCTCGATTACTTCCCCGAGGATTACCTGCTTTTTATCGACGAGTCGCACGTGACCGTGCCGCAAATCCGGGGCATGTTTCGCGGCGACCGCTCGCGCAAGGAGACCTTGGTCGAGCACGGCTTCCGCCTGCCGTCGGCCTACGACAATCGGCCGCTGGTGTTCAAGGAATTTGAGGAGCGGATGGGATGGACGGTCTTCGTGTCGGCCACGCCGGCGGAGTACGAACTAAAGCAGTCGGGCGGTGTGGTGGTCGAGCAGGTGATCCGACCTACAGGATTGATCGATCCCTCCATTGAGGTGCGTCCCCAAGAGGGGCAGATCGACGACCTCGTCGAAGAAATAAGGCAGCGGGCCGAAAGGCAAGAGCGGGTCTTGGTCACGACTATGACCAAGCGCATGGCCGAAAATCTCGCCGACTACTTTGAACAACTCGACATCCGGGTGCGCTACCTGCATTCGGATATTGAGACGTTGGACCGCGTCGAGATCCTCCGCGATTTGCGCTTGGGGGAATTTGACGTGTTGGTGGGGATCAATCTGCTGCGCGAAGGCTTGGATTTGCCCGAGGTCTCGCTGGTGGCCGTGCTCGATGCTAGCAAGGAGGGCTTCCTGCGCTCGGAGGTCGCACTGATCCAAACGGTTGGCCGCGCGGCCCGCAACGTCGCCGGCATGGTGATCTTCTACGCCGACCGCGTCACCAATTCGATGCAGAGGGCCATCGACGAGACCTATCGCCGCCGCGACAAGCAGGAGGCGTACAACACCGAGCACGCCATTGTGCCGGAGACCATATACCGCAGTCGGGAAGAGATTATCCAGGCCACCTCGGTGCTCGAAAGCGTGCGCGGTGTTGCGCCCGAATTGGCAGCCGAGCCAACGGTGAACTACCAAGAAATAGAAGACCAAGAGGAGTTGCTCGCCGACTTGGAGCAGCAGATGAAGGCCGCGGCGGCCAATTTGCAGTTCGAGAAGGCCGCGCATCTGCGCGATGAAATCACGCAGATCAAGGAGCAGCAGGTGAGTTGAAAGCCGCGTCGCTAAATTTGACCTGCGGCGTTGTCCATTTTACATTGATCCGTTCTTAGAGCAGCAACATCAAATGTAGGAGTACATTATGTCAAATGGCCGCGATGTAATCGTCGACGTCCAAGGCGTCAAGATGATTTACAATTCCAAAAACCGCGACGAATCGACCCATGTGCACGCGCTGCGCGGTTTGAGCGTGCAGGTGTACGAAAACGAGTTTTTTGCCATTATGGGGCCTTCTGGGTCGGGGAAGAGTACGCTTTTCAACATGATCGGCGCCCTGCAGACGCCCACCGGCGGCGAGGTGCTCATCGAAGGCGTCAATCTGGCCACGCTCAACACACAGCAGCTAGCGGCGGTGCGCTGCTTTGAGCTGGGTTACATTTTTCAGACCTACAATCTCCTGCCGGTGATGAGCGCGCTGATGAACGTGTCGCTGCCCACCGTGTTTGCTGGCATGACCACGGCCGAGGGCGAAAGGCGGGCTATGGAATGTTTGAAGATCGTCGGCCTAGACGACAGGGCCCACCACATCCCCTCCGAGCTGTCGGGTGGTCAGCAGCAGCGCGTAGCCATTGCCCGCGCTTTTGTCAACAAGCCGCGCATCATCCTCGCCGACGAGCCGACCGGCAACCTCGACAGCAATACGGGTCAAGAGATCATCAACTACATGAAGAGCCTGCAACAGGAGATGGGGACGACGATCATTACCGTGACCCACGACGACAAAATGCTCACGGCCGCTGACCGCATGGCCTGGATCCGCGATGGGCGGCTAGAGCGGGTAGCCAACCGCGAGGACATCGAGATCCAGGTGGGCAGCATCAAAGAGCACTAAACCAACTCCGCCTAAGACAGAATCCAGTAAAAAGCGCCCGATGCTCCGCCAGCATCGGGCGCTTTTTCGCGCTTACTTCGCAATCGCTAGGTTAGGTTTGCAGACGGCTCTCAGCGCAGCAGCAACATGCGCCGATGCACGGCCCACTCGCCCACATCCAGCCGATAGATGTACACCCCGCTCGCCACTTCGCGGCCGTAGTCGTCGCGGCCGTCCCAACTCAGGCTGTGCTCACCGGCCTGCTGCGTGTCAGCCTGTATTACGCGCACGAGCTGGCCCGTTAAGTTGTAGATGCTCAGGCGAGTCGCCTCGTTCGCTAGGCGGAACGGTATCAGGAAGGAAATCGTCGTGGAGGCGTTGAAGGGGTTGGGGGCGTTCTGCAGGAGTACCGGCCGGCTGCCTTGGGCGTTGGCGCGGATCTCGTAGGCCCGCTCTTCCACCACCACTAGCATGGCTTCGCCCAACCGGGCAAAGTTGGCTAGCTCGGCGGGCTGATAGGTGCGGCCTTCATACAGCTCCTTGGGCATACCCGGCTGGTAGGCTAGGTCGATCCACACTTCGTCCTCTAGCGCGAAGTCGCGGCCTAGCCAGTGGGTCGTCGGGCGGGCGTCGTTGACGGGTGTAGAGCCAAATGAGTCGCCGAAGTCGCCGAACGCTAGCTCATCGCGCGGTTCGGGGTTGACCTCGACGCCGTCGTCGGGGGCAAACAGCGAGGTGCGCCGCGTCACTAGCTGGTAGTCTAAGCCCAGCCTTAAGATATCATCGAGCAGTTCCTGTTGCTCGCCGAAGCGGGCGATCTGCTCTTCGAGGGCTTGGATTTTTTGGTAAGCCCACAGCCGGGGAATCAATCCGCCCGAGACATCGGTCTGGGTAAACTCCAGCGGAAAGTCCACGCTCACGCTCTCTTCCCCCACGTGCCCGGTTAAGCCCAACGTGAAGGTCCCGCCGCCTCGGTAGCGGCCCACTTGGAACAGTTCTCGGCCAGCGGCGAGGGCCTCCACGCCGCGCGGGTGGACGTCGTGGATCTCCACTTGGTCGAAGCTCAACTCGTCGAGCAGCAAGACTGGAAAGGTGAAGGACTCAAACAGTTCTTGGAGCGCTGCCTCGATATCGCCTTCTTCCGAGAGGAAATACGCCTCGCCTCGGTGCTCTTCGGCCAAGCCAGTCAAAAAACCCTGGTCCACGTCCAGACCCACGCCGATGGTGAAAAGACGCGCTTGGCCAGCGGACCACTCGCCGACCAGCTCGCTCAAAGATTCCAGATCGAGTTCGCCGAGGGTGGGCAGGCCATCGGTGAGGAAGATGACGTGGTTGACCCGGTTGGCGGGAAAGGCCTGCTGCATGGCGCGGCCCAATCCTGCCTCAAAATTGCTCACGCCGAGCGCGTCCTGCTGGTTGATAAAGGCGGTGGCCGCCTTTTTGTTGGCTGGATCGGCGGGCACCGGGGCGGCGGCAAAGGAGTCGGCCCGGTGGGTGAAGACGACAATGTTGAACAGGTCCGCTGCATCCAGCCCGTCGATCGCTGCGGTGAGTGCGCCTTTGACGGCTTGGAGCTTGCCCTGCTGCATACTCGATGAAATATCGATGACAAAGGTCAGGCTGCGCGGCAGGGGTTCGCCTTGCGTCAACTCGGGCAGGGGCGGCAGCCACAGGGCGTAGTAGCCTAGGTCGTCGTTTGCTCGCGGCGCAAAGCTGAGTACGCTTGGCTTGGGCCGGTCGTCGGTCTGGCGGATGGTCAAGGTGAAGTCCTCCCGGGGCTTCACCCGCTCGTCGCCGAAGAAGATGTTGGCGCGGTGCGCGTCGGGCCGGCCTATCTCGGTGAGTCGCGGTAGCCCCGAGGTCGTCACCTCAAAGGCGTGCTGGCTTCGCACCTGTGCCCGCAGCACGAACAGCTCCATTTGCAGGGGCTGGTCGGTCTCAGGGGCCAGCGGGAAGGAGTAGTCGAGGCGGCCGCTACGGGATTCGAGGAGCTGCATGTACTCGAATTCGACGCGGCGGCTGCCTTGGGCCGGAAAGGGGAAGATGCTCAGGCGAAATTGGTTGGGGGCCACCTGCTCGATCAGAGCCGGGTCGATGCGGCGGCCCACAATATCGTCGTACGTGCGGCGCGCCTCTTCCTTTTCAAGGACCTCCCCCTGTATTTGCTTGTCGCCGATCCACAGCACTAGATCGGTGATGATCGCTCCTTCGGGCAGGGTGAATTCGTAGATGCCTTCCACCTCCCATTCGGCGTGGTTGGTGAAGATCTGATCGGTGCGCGTGCGGGCGATGCGCTCGTCGATTTGCACATCAACGGTGACCGAGGTCAGTTCGAGGTGCTGGCGGCCGTCGTCGCCCACGCCGGTGTACACGTAGCCGATGCTGAGGGCGGGGAGAGGGGCCAGCAGGGCGAGGATGAGGGTGAGTTGGGCTTTCATGGTGGGGTCCTTTCGCTGAAGAGGGACGGGTGTGGGCGGTGGCGGGTTAGTAGTAGACGGTGACGCCTCTTGATTTTAGGGCGGGGATCTGTTCCTTTCGGGCTTGGTCGCTGAGGGGGTTGTCCTTGATCCATAGCTTTCGCAGGTTGGTCAGGTTAGTTGGGGGGTCAGATCGACAATCCGGTTGCTGCTCAAATCCAGAGTTTGCAGGGGAGTAAGATGCTCGATACCTGCCAAGCTATGAATGTATTTATCGTTGGCCCAGAGCCTAGTCTGGGAAGCGACGTCCTCTGGTGTCAGTGATGTAAGACGGACTTGGGGTCGGCCCAGCGCCTTCCGCACCACGAGCTCCAGATTGGCATCCGCGAACAAGAGGAGATAGAGGATCACGCCTTCCTGTAAAGAAGCATCAGGGCCGATCCTAAATACTTGTATGTAGAATTCGGTTCTTCTTCTGATCGAGGTGCCTGCTGGCCGATACGTCTGTTGCAGGTGTGCCATCAGCGTCCCTATGGCCCGACTCCTTTCAACCGCCACGTTGGTAACGGGGGCACTTGACTTGATCTGCACGACGACTCGCTTGGTCTGGTGCTGCCAGTGCTTCTGCAAAAACGTCGCTACGGCCCCCCTGCCGATCAGCCGGGTCTCCTCCACCGGCTTCAGCAGAAATTCAGCGCTCGGATCGATTTGCCAGTTAATGGGGGCGAGTCCCGCTGGCAAGTCGGTCGATTCGCTGGACTTCAGCGTCAAGCTCAAGGGGGTACCATCGGGCCGGGTCCAAACCAACGTCTCCCGCACGCCGCTGGCTGGATCGACGCAGCGAATCGCCACCAAGCCGTCGGGTCGGCCTTGGTATTCGACCTGAAGGCCAGCCAGCGCATCCCCTGCTTCATCGACCAAGTGCAGCCACAGGCCGCGCGGATACTCCAACGACTCGATCAGCACGTGGCCGTCGGCATTGCTTTGCGCCTGCGCCCAGCCGGTGCTATCGACGCCGGTGGCAAAGAAGAGTTCGGTCTGTGCCGTCGCCGCAGAGGTTCCAAGTGCCGCCAATGTTAGGAGGATTCCAGATCGAAGGATCACCGCGCGCATGAGGAGATTCCTTATTCGGTTGACCTGCCTTCGACGCTTAACCCAGAAACGCGCTCAAATGCTTTGTTGCTATCCCGATCCACTGCTAATACCATCCGAACACGTTTGGTATGTCGAATATACCATCTGGGCACCAAAATAAAAACCGGCGCGCCATTGGCCTAGGCGGGAAGAAGCAGGGTGAGTTGGGCTTTCATGGCGGGGTCCTTTCGCTGAAGAGGGACGGAGAGATGTCGGGTTTAGTAGTTGATGATGACGCCTCTTGCTTTCAGGGCGGGGATCTGTTCGTTGCGGGCTTGGGCACTGAGGGGGTTGTTTTGCAAGTTGACCAAATCGCCTTTCCCCAAGCCAGCGTTAGTGATCAAGGGGTCCAAGTCTTCAATCTGGTTGTCCCCAAGCCATAGCTCTTGCAGGTTGGTCAATTGTTTTAGTGGGCTCAGATCAACTATCTGGTTGCGGTGCAGAAATAGCTCTTGCAAGTTGGTCAATGAGGTCAGGGGGGCCAGATCGACTACTTGGTTGCTGCCCAGATCCAGCCGTTGCAGGGCGGTAAGATACTCGATGCCTGCCAAACTATGAATGTCTTTATTGTAGAAGGAGGGACTCTTCAGGGAAGCGACGTCCCCTGGTGTAAGGCGGCCTTGTGGTCGGCCTAGTCTCCCCCACACCACGCTCTCTAGATTGGCGTCCGCGAACAAGGGGAAATAGAGGATCACGCCTTCCTGTAAAGAAGCAAAGCCTCCTCTAAACACCTGTGCGTATAGAGCGGTTTTTTCTTCAGGCGAGGTTCCTGCTGGCCGATGTACCTGTTTCAGGTGGGCCACCAGCGTCTCTATGTTCTCTGGGTGATCCACTCCAACCGCCAAGGTACTGGTATCGAACTGCACCGCCACGCGCCCGGCTTGGTCCTGCCAGCGTTCCTGTAGGAAGGCTGCTACGGCCTCCCAGCCGATCAGCCGGGTCTCGGTCGGCTCTAGCAGCGATTCAGCGCTCGTATCAACTTGCCAGTCTATGGAGACCAGCCCCGCTGGCAGGTCAGCGGCTTCTTTGGGCTTCAATATCAAGCGCAATAGGGTGCCCTCGGGCCGAGTCCAAACCAGCGTCTCCTGCACCTCTCTGGCCGGATCAACACATCGAATCGCTACCAAGCTGTCGGGCCGGCCTTGGTATTCGACCTGAAGGCCGGCTATCGCATCCCCCGCTTCATCGACCAAGTGCAGCCACAGGCCGCGCGGATACTCCAGCGACTCGATCAGCACATGGCCGTCGGCATTGCTTTGCGCCTGTGCCCAGCCAGTGCTATCGACGCCGGTGGCAAAGAAGAGTTCGGTCTGCGCTGTCGCCGCAGAGCCCCCAAGTGTTGCCAGCCCCAGAAGGAGCAGAGCGAGGAGCAAGGTCGTGTGTTGGGTTTTCATGGTGGGAGCCTTTCGTAGAGGCCGGTTCGAGTTTAGTAGGTGACGTTGACGCCTCTTGCTTTTAGGGCGGGAATCTGTTCGTTGCGGGCTTGGGCGCTAAGAGGGTTGTTTTCCAAGTATATTCGATCGCCTTCCCCTAAGCCGGGGTTGGCGACCAAGGGACTTAAGTCCTCAATTTGGTTGTCATCCAGCCCTAGCACTTGCAGGTTGGTCAGTCGGGTTAGCGGCGTCACATCGGTTATCTGATTGTTGGACAGATATAGCTCTTCCAAGTTTTTCAATTGGGCGAGTGGGGTCAGGTCGGCGATTTGGTTTTCGGACAGATATAGCCGTTGCAAGGCCGCCAATTGCCCGAGACCCACCAAACTGTGAATATCGCTATCACCGGCCCCGAGTCTAGTCAAGGAAGCGGCTTCCTCGGGGGCAAAAGAGGTGCCCTGCGCTAGGCCTAGGGCCCTTCGCACTGCCGTCGCCAGCGCCGCGTCCTCAAAGAAGAAAGGGTTGAGGTGGATCACGTCTTCTAGCAGGGCAAGATTCCTAAATACTTGCACTTCTATTAGGGTGGTATTTTCTCCGAGCGAGACTCCCGCTGTCTGATGCAACTGTTGCAGGTGAGCCACCAGTGCCTCTACGGCCTCCGGGCGATCTACTTCAACTGCCAAGATGGTAAAGGTCGTACTTGACTTGATCCGCACGGAGACTCGACCAGTTTGGCCCGCCCAGCGCTCCCGCAGGAAGGCCTCCAACGCCTCCCAGCCGATCAACCGTGCCTTCTTTACCCGCTCCAGCAGGGGCTCAACACTTAGGTTGATTTGCCAATCAATTGGAGTTAACCCCGCTGGCAGATCGCCTACTTTCTTGGGCTTCAGCGTCAAGCGGAGGGGATCGCCCGAGGGCCGGGTCCAAATCAACGTCTCCCGCACGCCGCCGGCTGGATCAACGCAACGCAAGACCACCAAGCTGTCGGGCCAGCCCTGGTATTCAACTTGAATGTCGGCCAGCGCATCCCCCGCTTCATCGACCAAGTGCAGCCACAGGCCGCGCGGATACTGCGGCGACTCGATCAGCACGTGGCCGTCGGCATTGCTTTGCGCCAGCGCTCGGCCGGTGCTATCGACGCCGGTGGCAAAGAATAATTCGGTCTGCGCCGTCGCCGCAGAGACCCCAAGTGCCGTCAGCCCCGGAAGAAGCAGAGTGAGGAGCAAGGCCATACGTTGGGTTTTCATAGGGGCCTTTCGCAGAAGCCGATCCGGGTGTTAGTAGGTGACGTTGACGCCTCTTGCTTTCAGGGCAGGGATCTGTTCTTTACGGGTTTGGTCGCTGAGGGGATTGCTTTGCAAATTTACTTCATCGCCACTACCCAAGCCGGGGTTGGCGACTAGGGGAGTCAAGTTTTCAATTCGATTGTTATTCATCGTCAGCCATGTCAGATTGGTTAATTGTTGCAGTGGGGTTATGTCGAAAATCTGGTTGCCTCCCAGATGCAGCCATTTTAGGGCTATAAGATGCTCAATGCCCGCCAAACTATGAATGTCTTTACCGGTGGCTGAGAGCTTGGTTAGGGAAGCGACGTCCTCCGATGTAAGGGGGCCTTGCGGTCGGCCTAGGCCCTCCCGCACCACGCGCTCCAGATTGGCGTCTGCGAACAAAGGGACATAGAGGATCACGCCTTCCTGTAAAGAAGCAAGGCCGCCCCTAAACACTTGTACATATAGAGCGGTGCTTTCTCCGAGCGAGGTTCCTGCTGGCCGATACATCTGTTGCAGGTGAGCCACCAGTGTTTCTATGGTCTCCGGGTGCTCTACTTCAACTACCAAGGTGGTAAGGGTCCTACTTGACTTGATCTGCACGGCGGCCCTCCCGGTCTGGCTCTGCCAGCGTGCCCGCAGAAACGTCGCCACTTCCTCCCAGCCGATCCGCCAGGTTTCTTTCTTCGGCTCTAGTACTGCTTCAGCAGTCGTGTCGATGCGCCAGTCGATGGAGGCTATCCCCGCCGGCAGGTCGGTCGATTCGCTGGGCTTCAGCGTCAAGCTCAAGGGGGTGCCCTCGGGCCGGGTCCAAACCAGCGTCTCCCGCACGCCGCCAACCGGATCGACGCAGCGAATTGACACCAAGCTGTCGGGCCGACCTTGGTATTCGACTTGAATGGCAGTTAGCGCATCCCCCGCTTCATCGACCAAGTGCAGCCACAGGCCGCGCGGATACTGCGGCGACTCGATCAGCACGTGGCCGTCGGCATTGCTTTGCGCCTGTGCCCAGCCGGTGCTATCGACGCCGGTGGCAAAAAAGAGTTTGGTCTGCGCCGTCGCCGCAGAGACCCCAAGTGCTACCAGCCCCAGAAGGAACAGAGCGAGGAAGAAGGCCGTGCGTTGGGTTCTCATGCCAGGGTCCCTTGTGGTAGAGGCCGATTCGGACTTAGTAAGGGACGTCGACGCCTCGTGCTTGCAGGGCGGGGATCTGTTCGTTGCGGGCTTGGTCGCTGAGGGGATTGCTTTGCAAATCTACTTCATCGCCGCTACCCAAGCCGGTGTTGGCGACTAGAGGGCTTAGGTTGGTAATCTGGTTCTCGTACAGAGCTAGAAGATTCAAGTTAGTTAATTGTTTCAGCGGGGCCAGATCGACAATCTGGTTGCTGGCTAGAGATAGCGTCTCCAAGTTGTTTAATTGGTTGAGTGGGGTCAGATCGACAATCCGATTGCTGTGCAGCCGCAGCGCCTTCAGGTTGGTCAAGAAGGCCAGTGGGGTCAGGTCGGCAATCTGGTTGAAGCCCAGCCATAGCTCATTCAGGTTGGTCGAGAAGGCCAGCGGGGTTATACCGGTAATCTGGTTGTCGTACAGAGATAGCGCCTTCAGGTTGGTCAAGAAGGCCAGTGGGGTCAGATCGGCAATCTGGTTGCGGCCCAGCCATAGCGCCTTCAGGTTGTTCAGGTTGGCTAGTGGGGTTATATCGGTAATCTGGTTGTCGGACAGAGATAGCGAATTCAGATTGTTCAGATTGGCCAGCGGGGTCAGATCGGCAATCTGGTTGCAGCACAAATCTAGCCTATTCAGATTGTTTAATTGGTTGAGCGGGGTCAGGTCGGCAATCTGGTTGAAATCCAGATATAGCCTATTCAGGTTGTTCAGGTTGGCCAGTGGGATCAGGTCGGCAATCTGGTTTGTGTTTAGCTGTATTGAAATCAGATTGTTTAATTGGTTGAGCGGGGTCAGATCGACAATCTGGTTGTTGCTTAGCTCCAGTATGCTCAGGTTGATTAATTGGTTGAGCGGGGTCAGATCGACAATCTGGTTGAAACCCAGATATAGCCAATTCAGGTTGATTAATTGGTTGAGTGGGCTTATATCGACAATCTGATTGTCGGACAGACCTAGCGTCTTCAGTTTTTTTAATTGGTTAAGTGGGCTTATATCGACAATCTGGTTGAAACCCAGATATAGCTCATCCAGTTTGTTCAGGTTAGCCAGGGGGCTTATATCGGTAATCTGGTTGCGGAACAAATTCAGCCTTTTTAGGGCTGTAAGATGCTCGATGCCCGCCAAACTGCGAATGTCTTTACTGATGGCCGAAATACGGGTTAGGGAAGCGACGTCCTCTGGCGTAAGGGAGCCTTCTGGTCGGTCCAGTGCCTCTCGAACCACGCGCTCCAGCTCAGCGTCCTTGAACAAGCCGGGAGGACTCTCGGGGTTGGGACTTTCATGGGCACCTTGCCCGTCGGCAATGGTGTAATCTTCATCGCCCAAGAACCCGCACAAGGCACAGTTGGCTTTGCCCGCAGGGTGGGGTGCTACCGGTGCGGGGTCGGAGCAGGCGACTAGGGTCAGGACGAGGATGAAAGGGACGAGGCGTATCATGGCGATTCTCCTTGGGATAGGGTAGGAGCGCTTAAGACATGGCTTTCCCCTTTAGGGAGCTAGCAGGATCAGGTGTAGCATGAGTTGTGCTCTCATGGTGGGTTTCTTTGTGCCGTTTAATAGCGGACGTCGACACCTCTTGCTTGCAGGGCGGGAATCTGTTGGTTGCGGGCTTGGGCGCTGAGGGGGTTGTTTGCCAAGTATACTCGATCGCCTTTCCCTAGGCCGGGGTTGGCGACCAAGGGACTTACGTCCTCAATTTGGTTATCATCCAGCCGCAGCACTTGCAGGTTGGTCAATCGGGTTAGCTGCTCCACATCGGCTATCTGATTGTTGTACAGATATAGGTATTGCAAGTTTTTCAATTGGGCTAGGGGCTTCACATCCACTATCTGATTATTGAACAGCGATAATTCTTTCAAGTTTTTCAATTGGGCTAGGGGCTTCACATCCACTATCTGATTATTGAACAGGTATAGCTCTTTCAAGTTTTTCAATTGGGCTAGGGGCTTCACATCCACTATCTGGTTATTGGCCAGCGATAGCTCTTCCAAGTTTTTCAAATCGGCCAGCGGGTTCAGATCGGCTATCTGGTTGTCAGACAGATATAGTAATGTCAAGTTTTTCAATTGTTCCAAGGGGTTCAGATCGACAATCTGGTTATCGGACAGATATAGCCCTTGTAGGTTGGTTAATTGTTTCAGCGGGTTCAGATCGACAATCTGGTTGCTTCCCAGAGAGAGCTGAACCAGCTTGGTCAAGTTGGTCAACGGGGCCACATCGGCTATCTGATTTTTGGACATACGTAGCAAACGCAGGTTGGTTAATTGTTTCAGCGGGTTCAGATCGATAATCTGGTTGTCTGGCATCTCCAGCATCTTTAGGTTGGTCAACTGTTTCAGCGGGTTCAGACCGACAATCTGGTTGCTGGACAGATACAGCCTTTGCAAGGCCGCCGAGTGTTCAAGGCCCGCTAAGCTGCGAATATCACTATCGAGGGCCCAGAGCTCAGCTAGGGACGCGACGTCCTCTAGTGTAAGAGGGCCGCGCGGTCGGCGCAGCGTCCGCCGCACCACCCTCTCCAAATTGGAGTCCACAAATAAAATGGAAGCGCTGTCGGAGCTTGTATCAGTGTCCTGCTCGTCGACAAGGGTGTACTGAACCTCGACACCTCTTGCTTGTAGGGCAGGGATCTGTTCGCTGCGGGCTTGGTCGCTGAGAGGGTTATTTTCCAAGTTGACTCGATCGCCTTCACCCAAGCCGGTGTTAGCAACCAAGGGTGCCACGGCTTCAATCAGGTTGTTGGCTAGTTCCAGCCAAGCTAGGCGGGTCAAGCCGGTTAGCGGCGTCACATCGACAATCAGGTTGTCCTTCAGTTCTAACGAATCCACCTCGGCCAAGGCCGCCAACGGGGTTATATCAGCGATCTCGTTGTTCTTCAGATCCAACCGTTGCAGGGCTATAAAGTGCTCCAGGCCAGTCAAACTGTGAATGGCCGTACCGCTAGCTGAGATACTAGTTAGGGACGCGATGTCCTCTGGTGTGAAGCGGCCTTGGGGTCGATCTAGTGCTTGCCGCACCACACTTTCTATATTGGCGTCCGCGAACACAATGGACAGGCTGTCGGGCTCGGGGCTTTCGTGAGCACCCTGCCCTTCGGCAATGGTGTAGTTGTCGTCGCCAAAGAACCCGCACAAGGCACAGTTAGCTTTGCCCGCAGGGTGGGGTGCTACCGGTTTGGGGTCGGAGCAGGCGATGAGGGTCAGGACGAGGATAAAAAGGACGAGACGAATCATGGCGATTTTCCTTGGGGTGGAGGATGAGCACTTACAACCATGGCACTCTCTTTAAGGGCCAGCAGGGTGAGTAACTAAGCGGTGAGTTGGATTTTCATCACGGCTTCCTTTGTGCAGAGGCTGGTTCGGGTTTAGTAATGGACGTTGACGCCTCGTGCTTGCAGGGCGGGGATCTGTTCGTTGCGGGCTTGGGCGCTGAGGGGGTTGTTTTCCAAGTTCAACCAATCGCCTTCACCTAGACCGGTATTGGCGACTAGAGGGCTTAGGTCGACAATCTGGTTGTCGTGCAGAGTTAGCCTATTCAGGTTGATTAATTGTTGCAGCGGAGCTATATCGACAATCTGGTTGCCGTATAGATCCAGCGTTTCCAAGTTGTTTAATTGGTTTAGCGGGGTTATATCGACAATCTGGTTGTAGTGCAGATATAGCGTATTCAAGTTGGCCACTAGTGTTTCTATGGCCTTCGGGTTCTCTACTTCAACTGCCGAGGTGATAAGGGTCGTACTTGACTCGATCTGCACGACGACTCGTCCGGCTTGGCCCTGCTCGCGTTCCCGTAGAAAGGCCGCTAGTCCCTCCCAGCCAATCAGCCGGTCCTCTACTGGCTCTATGCAGTGCAGCCACAGGCCGCGCGGATACTGCGGCGACTCGATCAGCACGTGACCGTCGGCATTACTTTGCGCCTGTGCCCAGCCGGTGCTATCGACGCCGGTGGCAAAGAATAATTCGGTCTGCGCCGTCGCCGCAGAAGTCCCAAGTGCTACCAGCCCCAGAAGGAGCAGAGCGAAGAATAGGGCCGTGCGTTGGGTTTTCATGGCGAGGTCCTTTGTAGAAGAGGGACGGATAGTGGCGACGAGTTTAGTATTCGACTTGGACGCCTCTTTCTTCTAAGATGGGGATCTGTGTGTTGCGGACTGGGGGGCTAAGGGGATTGCCTTGCAAGGTTAGCCTATCCACCCGCCCCGAAACGCCTTCACCTATGCCGGGATTGAGGATTAGGGGGACCAAGTTT
This sequence comes from Candidatus Latescibacterota bacterium, assembly GCA_965261395.1. Lineage (GTDB taxonomy): Bacteria > Latescibacterota > UBA2968 > UBA8231 > UBA8231. The sequence continues at coordinate 4,885,667 of OZ253462.1, read as the reverse complement.
TTAATCCGATTGTTGTGCAAATCCAGCCTATTCAGATTCGTCAGGGGGGTCAGTGGGGTTAGATCGACAATCTGATTGTTGTTCAGAAGCAGCCCTGTTAGTTGGGTCAGTGGGGCCAGTGGGGTTAGATCAACTATTTGGTTCTCCCCCAGATACAGCCAATCTAGGTTAGTCAGTTGGCTCAATGGAGTTAGATCGGATAGCTGGTTGGAGTCCAGCCACAGGATATATAGGTCGCGTTTCAAGGCGATCAGCGGGGTTGGGTCGGCAATATAGTTGCGGCCCAGATCTAGCCAATACAGGTATTTCAGGGTGACCAGCGGGGTTATATCGGCAATCAGGTTGCCCCTTAGCTCTAGCGTTGACAGCTCTAATGCGCCCAGTGGGCTGACATCAGCTAGCTGATTGAAACTCAGATCTAGCCGGTTCAGGTCCAAGGCGGCCAGCGGGGTTAGGTCGGCAATATAGTTGCCTCTTAGTTCCAGTCTTTTCAGCTCAGTCATTTGGTTCAGCGGAGTTAAATCGACAAGCCGGTTGAAATTCAGATGTAACTCTGACAACTCAGTCATTTGGTTCAGCGGGGTTATATCGGCGATCAGGTTGCCGCTCAGGTCTAGCCAAAGTAGGTTCGTCAAGTTGGTTAGCGGGGTTAGATCGGCTATTTCATTTTTCTTCAGGTCTAGTCGTTTCAGGTTGGTCAGTTGGGTCAGTGGGGTAATATCGACAATCTGGTTGTCGCTCAGGTCTAGCGCTTGCAGGGCCGTAAAGTGCTCAAGACCTGCCAAACTACGAATGTCTTTATCGCTGGCCGAAAGCGTGGTCAGAGGAGCAAAGTCCTCTGGCGTAAGGGCGCCTTGTGGGCGATTCAGCGCCTGTCGCACGGCACGTTCCAGATTGGTGTCGGCGAAAAGCTTGTCGGCAATGGTGTAGCGGTCGTCCCCGAAGAGACTCCCTAGACCGGAGTCCGCGAGCAAAGAGGAGTCCGCCTGTGCACTATCGGTTTCTGCTGCGGGGTCCGCCTGAGTGCTATCGGCTTCTGCTTCTGTCACGGAAGAACTGTCGGGGCTATCATCGGTGTCCTGCTCGTCAGCATCGGCAATGGTGTAGTTGTCATCGCCCAAGAACGCGCACAAGGCACAGTTGGCTTTACCCGCAGGATGAGGTGCTACCGGAGCGGGGCCGGAGCAGGCGACTAGAGTAGGGACGAGAACGAAAAGGACGAGGCGGATCATGGCGATTCTCCTGGGGATGGGAAAGGAGAGATTAAAATATGGTTGCCCCCTTTAGGTGGTCAGCAGAGCGAGGAGGTGGGTGAGTTGGGTTTTTATGCGGGTCTCTTGGTGTAAAGGTTCGTTCGGGTTTAGTAGGTGACGTTGACGCCTCTTGCTCTCAGGGCGGGGATCTGTTCGTTGAGGGCTTGGGTGCTTAAGGGATTGCCCTTCAATTTCACTTCATCGCCTTCACCTAAGCCGGCGTTGGCGACTAGAGGGCTTAGGTCGGTAATCTGGTTGTAGTCCAGATACAGCCAACGCAGGTTGGTCAGTTGTTTGAGTGGGTTCAGATCGTCAATCCGGTTGCCGGACAGATACAGCGATCTTAGATCCGTCAGTTGGGCCAGCGGGGTAATATCGACAATCCGGTTGAAGCCCAGAAACAGCGTCCTTAGGTTGGTTAGTTGCGTCAGTGGGTTCAGATCGACAATCTGGTTGTCCGACAGAGCTAGCGAACCTAGGTTGGCTAATTGATTTAGCGGGGTAATATCGACAATCTGGTTGTCCTCCAGATGCAGTATCTCTAGATCGGTTAGTTGTTTGAGTGGGTTCAGATCGACAATCCGGTTGTCCCTCAGTTCCAGCCGCTTCAAATCAGTTAGTTGTTTGAGTGGGTTCAGATCGTCAATCCGGTTGAAGCTCAGATACAGCCAACCTAGGTTATTTAGTTGGTTGAGTGGGTTCAGATCGACAATCTGGTTTCTATTCAAGTGCAGACTTTGCAGGGCCGCAAAATGCTCAAGTCCCACCAAACTCTGAATATTTCTATTGCTAGCCGAGAGCCTGGTTAGGAAAGCGACTTCTTCTGGTATAAGAAGGCCTTGTGGTCGGCCCATCGCCTGTCGCACCGCACTCTCTAGGTTGACGTCGGCTAAAAACCGGTCGGCAACGGTATACCGGTCATCCCCGAAGAAACTCCCTAAATCTGAGTCCGAGGCCAAAGAGGAGTCCGCCTGAGTACTATCGGCTTCTGCTGCGGAGTCCGCTTGGGTGCTATCGGCTTCTGCCTCTGCCTCGGACGAGCTGTCGGGGCTATCATCGGTGTCCTGTTCGTCAGCATCGGCAATGGTGTAGTTGTCGTCGCCCAAGAACTCGCATAAGGCACAGTTGGCTTTGCCCGCAGGGTGAGGAGATACCGGGGCGGGGTCGGAGCAGGCGACTAGGGTGAGGACGAGGACCAAAAGGACGAAGCGCATCATGGCAATCTTCCTTTCGCAGAAAAGGGACGGAGTCGGATTTAGTATTCGATGCTGACGCCCCTTGCTATCAAGGCGGGAATATGTTCGGTAAGGGATTGGGTGTTGAGGGGATTCCCTCGCAAGGTTACCCTATCCAAAAACCCTGAAACGCCTTCATCCATGCCGGGATTGGCTATCAGGGGAGCTAGGTCTTCAATCCGATTGTCGTGTAGATCCAGCCTATTCAGATTCGTCAGCGGGGTCAGCGGGGTTAGATCGACGATCTGATTGTTGTTCAGAAGCAGCCCTGTTAGTCGGGTTAATTGGGCCAGCGGGGTTAGGTCAACTATTTGGTTGTGTTCCAGATACAGCCAACCTAGGCCGGTCAATTGGGCCAGCGGGGTTAGATCGGATAGCTGATTGTTATCCAGAAACAGTGTATGCAGGCCGCGTTTCAAGGCGATCAGTGGGGTTAGGTCGGTGATCTGGTTCTTGCCCACATTTAGCCAATACAGGCTTTTCAAAGTAGCCAGCGGGGTTAGGTCGGCGATCTGATTGCCCATTAGCGCTAGGGTTAACAGCTCTAAGTCGCTCAGTGGGGTGACATCAGCTATCTGATTGAAACTCAGATCTAGCCAGTTCAGGTCCAAGGCGGCCAGCGGGGTTATATCGGCGATCTGGTTGCCCCTTAGTTCCAGTCCTTTCAGATCCGTCATTTGGTTCAGCGGGGTTATATCGACAATCTGGTTCCAGCTCAGATGTAGATCTGACAGTTTGGTTATTTGGTTCAGTGGGGTTATATCGGCGATCTGGTTGCCGCTCAGGTACAGCTTTAACAGATCGGTCATTTGGTTCAGCGGGGTTAGATTGGCGATCTGGTTGTTGCTCAGGTCTAGCCAAAGTAGGTTCGTCAAGTTGGTTAGCGGGGTTATATCGGCTATTTCATTTTTCTTCAGGTCTAGTCGTTTCAGGTTGGTCATTTGGTTTAGTGGGGTTATATCGACAATCTGGTTGTCACTCAGGTTTAGCGCTTGCAGAGCGGTAAGGTGCTCAAGGCCTGCCAAACTACGAATGTCTTTATCGCTGGCCGAAAGCGTGGTCAGAGGAGCAAAGTCCTCTGGTGTCAGGGAGCCTTGTGGTCGATTCAGCGCCTGTCGCACGGCCCGTTCCAGATTGGTGTCGGCGAAAAGCTTGTCGGCAATGGTGTAGCGGTCGTCCCCGAAGAAACTCCCTAGATCTGAGGCCGAGACTACAGAGGAGTCCGCCTGAGTGCTATCGGCTTCTGTTACAGAGGAGTCCACCTGAGTGCTATCGGCTTCTGCTTCTGTCTCGGACGAGCTGTCGGGGCTATCATCGGTGTCCTGCTCGTCGTCATCGGCAATGGTGTAGTCGTCGTCGCCCAAGAACGCGCACAAGGCACAGTTGATTTTGCCCGCAGGATGAGGTGCTACCGGGGCGGAGTCGGAGCAGGCGACTAGGGTAAGGACTAGGACAAAAAGGACGAAGCGCATCATGGCTATTCTCCTTGGGAGGGGAAAGGAGGGCTTAAAACATGGGAATTATATACTTGGCTAAGCTAAGCGGGTCTCTTGAACATGAGAGCCCATGATAAGGTTAATACTTACGTGAGTTCGGGTTAAGCGGCCTTCTAACTAGAGTCGTGCTTCCGCTTAGTAACATACGGTTGTAATGTGTGCGTTTGCACAAGATAGGATGACCATTCCCGGTGTCAACCAAGACATGGTGATTTTGGGCTTGGGGATCAACTGGAAACCAAAGCGCGCGTTCAAGTAGACCCCGAAAGACTAGCCCGGCGAGCTTTTGCCTCTCTGCTTATCCCGAACTCACGTAATACTTAGCTAAATTATGATTGCTCTTGATTGAATCTACTACGCTTAGTCAACTATATAATTCCCTAAAACATGGTGCTCCCTTTAGGGGCCAAGCCAGTTAGCGGCGTCACATCCACAATCTGATTGTCCTGCAGAGCCAACGAATCCACCTCGGTCAAGGCCGCCAGCGGCGTTATATCGGCGATCTCATTGGTACTCAGATCCAGCCGTTGCAGGGCTATAAAGTGTTCTAGTCCGGCCACACTGTGAATGGCCGTACCGCTAGCCGAGATACGGGTTAGGGACGCGACATCCTCTGGTGTGAAGCGGCCTTGGGGTGGAGGATGAGCACTTACAACCATGGCACTCTCTTTAAAGGCCAGCAGGGTGAGGAACTAAGCGGTGAGTTGGATTTTCATCACGGCTTCCTTTGTGCAGAGGCTGGTTCGGGTTTAGTAATGGACGTTGACGCCTCGTGCTTGCAGGGCGGGGATCTGTTGGTTGCGGGCTTGGGCGCTGAGGGGATTGCCGCCCAAGCCTACCTCATCGCCTTTCCCAAATCCAGCGTTGACAATTAGGGGGGTCAAGTTTGCAATCCGATTGCTGAACAGCCGCAGCGAATTCAGGTTGGTCAAGAAAGTCAGCGGGGTTATATCGACAATCTGGTTGTCGCTTAGCTCCAGTATGCTCAGGTTGATTAACGTGAGTTCGGGATAAGCAGAGTGGCAAAAGCTCGACAGGCTAGTTTTTCGGGTTCAAATTGAGCGCGCGCTTTGATCTCCAGTTGATCACGAAGCTCAAAACCAACATTTCTTGGTTGACAGAGGGAATTTTTGTACTATTTTTGCAAACGTATCCATTGCAAACCTGTCTATAAGCAAGTGCCACCAAACTAAAAATCGGCCCTAAAAAGCGATGCACGACTCTTGTTAGAAGGCCGCTTAACCCGAACTCACGTTATCAAATATTTTTACTTTATGACAAACGTGTTTTTTTTGGCGTCTATTTTACTCTATAACAAACGTGTGATTTTGGTAGACAGTTGTAGCATTAGTCCGTGATTAAAATTAGGATCGGCAGGTAGAGTCCATTCGCAGTTCGACGCACGAAATCACGAAAGAGGAGAGTAAAAAATGAAGAACATCATTAGTAGGATCAGCTTTTTCTTTATGTGCTTTTTTGCTTTTCCTGTGCATTCGCAGGATGAGCAGGACCGCCCCTCGAAGCCGACGGATCTTCAGGCGACGCCGGGCAATGGTCAGGTGACCCTCCGTTGGAGTACCCCCAACGACAACGGCTCGCCGATCATCCACTATGAGTACCGGCAGCGTGTCGATGAGGACAACGCCTCTTGGGATCCCGACTGGACGCAGATACCAGACAGCGATGCCCAAACGACAAGCTACACGAGAGACAACCTGACTAACGGCACGACCTACAGGTTTCGGGTGCGTGCCGTCAACGAGGTGGGAGAAGGCAGGGGTGCCCTTGTGCTGGCTACGCCGGTGCAACCCAACCGTCCGCCGGAGTTGGCTGGCCCTAGCACCGTGTTGTTGGACGAAAACAGCACCGATGCCGTAGCCACCTATGAGGCCATAGACCCCGATGACGACGAACTGACCTGGACGCTGGCGGGTGCCGATGCCAGCGCCTTCCAATTACAAGGGAGCGGCACGACCCGCACCCTCCACTTCCAAGAGGCCCCCGACTTTGAGACCCAGCCGACCTACGCCGTGGATGTGGTCGTTGCGGACGACGGCGCGTTGTCGGCAACGGTGTCGGTGTCGGTGTTGGTAACAGTGTCCAATGTCGATGAGCTGGGCACGGTGGTGCTATCTACGACCCAGTCTCGGGTGGGCGAGCCGGTCACGGCAACGCTGACAGACCCCGATGGCAGGATGACCCATGTTCTGTGGACTTGGTTGCAGGACGGTACGGCATCGGAGGAGGCCGGTACATCGGAGGGGCTTTCTTCGACGTTCACTCCCACTCAAGCGATGGTCGGGACACGGCTGCAGGCGAGGGCGCACTATGAGGACGGCCAAGGTACCGACAAGTCGGTTGAGTCGGCTCCGACCGAGCCGGTGATCGGCCGGCCGAGCCGGCCAAGGAGCCTATCGGCAACGCCGGGCGATGGTCAGGTGACCCTTAGTTGGAGTACCCCCAACGACAACGGCTCACCAATCACCCACTATAAGTACCGGCATAGAATCGATGAGGACAACGCCTCTTGGGATCCCGACTGGACGCAGATACCAGGCAGCGATGCCCAAACGACAAGCTACACCATAGACAACCTGACTAACGGCACGACCTACAGGTTTCGGGTGCATGCCGTCAACGAGGTGGGAGCAGGCAGGGGTGCCCTTGTGCTGGCTATGCCGGTGCAACCCAACCGTCCGCCGGAGTTGGCTGGCCCTAGCACCGTGTTGTTGGACGAAAACAGCACCGATGCCGTAGCCACCTATGAGGCCACAGACCCCGATGACGACGAACTGACCTGGACGCTGGCGGGTGCCGATGCCAGCGCCTTCCGCTTGGACCATGACGCGAGCGGCACGACGAGCACCCTCCACTTCCAAGAGGCCCCCGACTTTGAGACCCAGCCGACCTACGCCGTGGAGGTGGTCGTTGCGGACGACGGCGCGTTGTCGGCGACGGTGTCGGTGTTGGTAATAGTGTCCAATGTCGATGAGCTGGGCACGGTGGTGCTATCTACGACCCAGTCTCGGGTGGGCGAGCCGGTCACGGCAACGCTGACAGACCCCGATGGCAGGATGACCCATGTTCTGTGGACTTGGTTGCAGGACGGTACGGCATCGGAGGAGGCCGGTACATCGGAGGGGCTTTCTTCGACGTTCACTCCCACTCAAGCGATGGTCGGGACACGGCTGCAGGCGAGGGCGCACTATGAGGACGGCCAAGGTACCGACAAGTCGGTTGAGTCGGCTCCGACCGAGCCGGTGATCGGCCGGCCGAGCCGGCCAAGGAGCCTATCGGCAACGCCGGGCGATGGTCAGGTGACCCTTAGTTGGAGTACCCCCAACGACAACGGCTCACCAATCACCCACTATAAGTACCGGCATAGAATCGATGAGGACAACGCCTCTTGGGATCCCGACTGGACGCAGATACCAGGCAGCGATGCCCAAACGACAAGCTACACCATAGACAACCTGACTAACGGCACGACCTACAGGTTTCGGGTGCATGCCGTCAACGAGGTGGGAGCAGGCAGGGGTGCCCTTGTGCTGGCTATGCCGGTGCAACCCAACCGTCCGCCGGAGTTGGCTGGCCCTAGCACCGTGTTGTTGGACGAAAACAGCACCGATGCCGTAGCCACCTATGAGGCCACAGACCCCGATGACGACGAACTGACCTGGACGCTGGCGGGTGCCGATGCCAGCGCCTTCCGCTTGGACCATGACGCGAGCGGCACGACGAGCACCCTCCACTTCCAAGAGGCCCCCGACTTTGAGACCCAGCCGACCTACGCCGTGGAGGTGGTCGTTGCGGACGACGGCGCGTTGTCGGCGACGGTGTCGGTGTTGGTAATAGTGTCCAATGTCGATGAGCTGGGCACGGTGGTGCTATCTACGACCCAGTCTCGGGTGGGCGAGCCGATCACGGCAACGCTGACAGACCCCGATGGCAGGATGACCCATGTTCTGTGGACTTGGTTGCAGGACGGTACGGCATCGGAGGAGGCCGGTACATCGGAGGGGCTTTCTTCGACGTTCACTCCCACTCAAGCGATGGTTGGGACACGGCTGCAGGCGAGGGCGCACTATGAGGACGGCCAAGGTACCGACAAGTCGGTTGAGTCGGCTCCGACCGAGCCGGTGATCGGCCGGCCAGATCAGCCGAGCCTGTCGGCGACGCCGGGCAATGGGCTGGTGACCCTCCGTTGGAGTACCCCCAACGACAACGGCTCGCCGATCATCCACTATGAGTACCGGCAGCGTGTCGATGAGGACAACGCCTCTTGGGATCCCGACTGGACGCAGATACCAGACAGCGATGCCCAAACGACAAGCTACACGAGAGATGAACTGACCAACGGTGCCGAATACACCTTTGAGGTGCGTGCCGTCAACGAGGTGGGAGAAGGCAAGGCCGGTCATGCGGCTGCTATGCCGGTGCAACCCAACCGTCCGCCGGAGTTGGCTGGCCCCAGCAGTGCGTCGGTGGACGAAAACAGCACCGATGCCGTAGCCACCTATGAGGCCACAGACCCCGATGACGACGAACTGACCTGGACGCTGGCGGGTGCCGATGCCAGCGCCTTCCAATTACAAGGGAGCGGCACGACGAGCACCCTCCACTTCCAAGAGGCCCCCGACTTTGAGACTCAGCCGAGCTACGCCGTGGAGGTGGTCGTTGCGGACGACGGCGCGTTGTCGGCAACGGTGTCGGTGTTGGTAACAGTGTCCAATGTCGATGAGCTGGGCACGGTGGTGCTATCTACGACCCAGCCTCGGGTGGGCGAGCCGGTCACGGCAACGCTGACAGACCCCGATGGCAGGATGACCAATGTTCAGTGGCTTTCGAATTATAGACGTCCGCTAGGGCCTAGGCAACGCGGTGCGTCGTCGGAGGGGGCGAGCAGAGCAGATCAGTTTTCTGATACACTGAGAGTGACACCCAAGAAACGCGATGTCGGGCGAAAGCTACAGATGGAGGCGGTCTATGATGACGTGCATGGCGCAAACAAATCGGTCCTTAGTGTCTGGACCGAGCCGGTGATCGACCGACCGGACCCGCCGAGCCTGTCGGCGATGTCCGGCTCGGGGCAGGTGACCCTTAGTTGGACGACCCCCAACGACAACGGCTCGCCAATCACCCACTATGAGTATCGGCAGCGTAACGATGGCACTACGTGGGATCCCGACTGGACGCAGATAGCAGGCAGTGATGCCCAGACGACCCGCTACCCCATAGACAACCTGACCAACGGCACAACCTACACGTTTGAAGTGCGCGCCGTCAACGCGGTGGGAGCCGGCGAGGCGGCCCGGGTGTCGGTCGCACCCGGATTTACGGTGCGGAACCTCTCGGCGTCGGCCGGCGATGAGCAGGTGGTACTCCGTTGGGAGGCCCCCTTGTCGGATGGGGGCTCGCCGATCACCGGATACGAGTATCGCTACAGCAGCAATAGCCATGACACTTGGACCGCGTCGGAGCCAGCTTGGGCTGACGTGACGGGCGGTTCTTCGGCCCGCAGCCAGACGGTGTCGAGCCTGACTAACGGCACCGAATACACCTTTGAGGTACGCGCCGTCAACGCGGCGGGAGCAAGCCCCGCCAGCCGTGGGTCGGCCACGCCCGTCACGGTGCCGGAGGCGGTGGTCAACCTTGAGGCGATGCCAAGTCCTGAGCAGGTGGTGCTCCGTTGGGAGGTGCCCTTGTCGGATGGGGGTGCCGCGATCACCGGATACGAGTATCGCTACAGCAGCGACAGCTATAGCACCTGGACCGCGTCGGAGCCGGCGTGGACTACCGTGTCGGACGGGGTTGCGGCCCGCAGCCAGACGGTGTCGAGCCTGACCAACGGCACCGAATACACCTTTGAAGTGCGTGCCGTCAACAGTGTGGGAGCAAGCCCCGCCAGCCGTGGGTCGGCCACGCCCGCCACGGTGCCGGAGGCGGTGGTCAACTTTGAGGCGACGCCAAGCGATGAGCAGATAGTGCTTAGTTGGGAGGCGCCCGCGTCGAATGGGGGCACGCCGATCACCCACTACCAGTATCGCTACAGCAGCAATAGCCATGACACTTGGACCGCGTCGGAGCCAGCTTGGGCTGACGTGACGGGCGGTTCTTCGGCCCGCAGCCAGACGGTGTCGAGCCTGACTAACGACACCGAATACACGTTTGAAGTGCGGGCCGTCAACGCGGCGGGCGAAGGACCAGCCAGCCGGGTGTCGGCCACGCCCGCCGTCTCTAAGCCGGGAGCGGTTCGCAACCTCTCGGCGTCGGCAGGCGATGAGTGGGTGACGCTTTATTGGGATGCTCCCTTGTCGGATGGGGGCTCGCCAATCACCCACTACCGGTATCGGCGCGATGGGGAGAGTTGGGCTACCGTGTCAGGCGGTGCCTCCGCCCGCAGCAAGACGGAGTCGGGCCTGACTAACGGCACGACCTATACATTTTATGTGCGGGCGGTCAACAGTGTGGGAGGGGGTTCATTTAGGAGTATAATGGCCACGCCCATATCCCCACCTGAACAACCCGAACCCGAACAACCCGAACCCGAACAACCCGAACCCGAACAACCCGAAGACCCCAAACCCGACTGCGTGCTGGACCTCTCGGGGTGGTCAACTCATAATCAGGTTTCCCTCAGTTGGAGTACCTCCAACTGCGAGGGGATCGACGACTACACGGTCAACGGGACTTCGGTAGGGAATACCACTAACCATACGGAGTCGGGTCTGGAAAGCGACACCGAATACGACTTTACGGTGTGTGCCAAAAAGAACGGCGAGTCCCTAGCCTGCGAGAGTAGGACGTTCATAACCGGACCCGATCCCCCCCGCCCGTGCCCTTCGGGCTCCGTGTCGCTTACCTCGTACTCGCCGCAGGTGGGGGTACCGCTGACGGCGACGCTGACGGACCCGGATGGGGGGATCACCGGGGCGAGCTGGAGTTGGGGTAGCATTTCTGCGTCGCGGTCGGAGGACGACAATTCGCCGCGCTACCCGGAGCTGTCCAGCTACACACCTACGACATCGGATGTGGGGAGTCGGCTGTACGCGTCCGTCTCCTATAGAGATAACTGTCGCCCGGACGACCCTCCCAGCAACTCTGCCAGTAGTTTCTGGACCTCTCCGGTGACGGCCGCGTCGGCCAAACCCGTTAGTCTCCAGGCGATGCCCGACTCCGTGTTAGCTGCCATCGCCGCACCCAATCCGTTCAATCCGACCACGACGTTGCATATCCAGCTACCCGCTAGCGGCCCTGTCTCCCTGACCATCTACAACATGGCCGGGCAAGTGGTGCGCACCCTGTGGGACGACCACGAATTGGAAGCAGGCTATCACACCATCGACTGGGACAGCCGCGACCAGCAGGGACACCCGGTCACCTCGGGCGTGTACCTGTATCAGCTACGAACCAGTAAGCACGTCCTGATGAATAAGATGGTCTTGATTCGATGACCGTAGGATACGCACGAACTACGCGTTGAATTTGCAACGGAGATTTTTTATTTGCAACGGAGGTTTCCCATGCTGCGTTTGATTCTCTTCCTCGCCCTATTGGTTGGTCTGTCTTGCTCGAAAGAGCCGCCACCGACCGCGCCAGCGGGCAAACGAACCAGCGACTTTGCCGACTTGTTCGACTTGTTCGACTCCCTCCAAGAGTCGGACGGGGATACGGCGTCTGACAGTACCGCCTCGTCGTCGCCGGACAGTTCTTCATCTTCGTCGCCGGACACCTCGTCGTCGGGTTCGGTTTCCTCGCCGACGGCTGCGGTGGTGATCCCGGATGCGGCGCTGCGCAGATACATCGAGAAGGTGCTCAAGAAGCGTCGCGGGGCGACGATCACGCAGGCGGAGATGAATACGATAGAGTCCCTTCTGCTTGGACACGGCTTAGGGATTAAGAGCCTGATCGGCTTAGAAGCGGCGACGAATCTGCAAAACGTAGCGATGGCTGGCAATGAGATTTCGGATCTGACCCCGTTGGCCAGCTTACCCCATCTGCGCTATCTATATCTTAGAGGCAATGCGATTTCGGATGTGCCGCCGTTGGCTTCCTTAGTCAATCTGCAAACCTTAGATCTTTCTCACAATGCGATTTCGGATGTGCCGCCGTTGGCTTCCTTAGTCAATCTGCAAACCTTAGGTCTTTCTCACAATGCGATTTCGGATGTGACGCCGTTGGCTTCCTTAGTCAATCTGCAAACCTTAGGTCTTTCTCACAATGCGATTTCGGATGTGACGCCGTTGGTCCACTTAGATAGGCTACGACAACTAGATGTTCGGGCCAATTTCTTAAGTGAAGCCTCTATCAATGAACATGTCCCCGCGCTTAGACGCCGTGGTGTCGAGGTAGGTCTTTCGCCTTATGAGCGTATGTTTCCGGAAAGTCCCTTCGATATTGAGTTAGTCTTTATTGGTTATTTCACAAGGCAGGAACAGGATATATTGCGCCGTGCTGCGGATCGTTGGGAAGCGGCGATCCAAGCAGACATTCCAGATTACACGTTTTCTAAGCCAGATCGCGAAGGATGTGGCATAACCAATGGCATGGGCAATTTCTTTACCATACCTGCTGGCGACCGCATAGATGACCTACGAATTTATGTGGCGAAATACTCCTTCGAGGAAAGCGCACCACAGGGCCAGATGTCTATCATGCTAGCGCGTTCAAGCGCCTTGCCGATTATGAGTTGTGTTCAGCTTAACGAACGAGAACTTTCAAATCGCCCCGATGACCTATGGAATACAGCACTCCATGAAATAGGTCATAGTTTGGGAATCGGTACTACCTGGAATTATACGGAAGGGGACCAATATAACAGTGTCGGTGGTAATGGCTGGAAAGATAGCGGCATGCTTCGCGATCTACATGGTGCTGATGCTCATTTTGCTGGGCCGCAAGCGATTGCGGCGTTTGATCAAGCCGGGGGCACCAATTATCAAGGTGCAAAAGTTCCAACAGAACAAAATGGAGCCCATTGGCATTTTGGCGTTCTATACGGCGAGCTTATGTCTCGAGGAGGTAGTACTAATGCCCTTTCAGCCATAACACTTGGAGCGCTGAGCGATCTGGGCTACACGGTTGATTTTTCCGCGGCTGATCCCTACGAGCTACCGCTCCTCGGGGCGGCCAAACCCGTCGCCGACGCAGTGCCCTTCTGCTCACTGGAGGGCCTGCCCGCGCCGGTCTATGTGGACGATTGACCCCCACCCGTTGAACGAATTCTTCACGGATAGATCTTTGCCAACCCATGTTCTTTCACGGAGGTTCCCATGCTGCGCTTGCTCCTACTCCTCAAAAGCGCTCGGCGTCCTCGGCACTAGTCTTAGGACCAGTGTAGAAGGTGACCCGGGGACAGTCGCGCGGTACTAAATAATTGTGCAGCAGGCGCTGGCCCACGGCCCAGACCATGCGGCCGGTATGGGTGGTATTGCCCGGAGGTGGGGGACGCGGCTCAAAGCGGGTTATGCCGGGCCGGGCACTGACGTGGAACAATTCTTCCATGGAACTTGAGGCCGAAGAGGATCCTTGCCGCAAGACGGCGCAGACAGCCCGTTGTCTGTGTCAGGAACTAGATTGCCGCTTCCGCAAGCCCTCTTGGAGAAAGACCTCGCGGTTGGGAAAGTTGCCGGGCAGGGTAAAGCCGCCGTCAACGGCGATGAGCTGGCCGGTCATGTAGGGGATCTGAGTGAAGGCGTAGGCGGCGAAGGCAATGTCCTCGGGGCGTCCGATGCGGCGAATAGGTTGGGAACCCCCTTCGGCCATTAGACCGTAGATCTCGGCCACGGTGAATTCGCGGCCCGATTGCGGATCTTCCACGCCCGAGGGGCGGCTCGTCATCGGCGTATCGACGACGCCGGGGCGCAGGGCGTTGACCGTGATGTTGTGCGGACCGCCGTCGAAAGCTGCGCCTGCGACCACGTGGTTGAGGCCGGCTTTGCTGACGCCGTAGGGAATGCGGGTGCTCTCGGGGGCAATATCCGAGATGGAAGTAATCAAGAGGATGCTGCGGTGGAGGGGATCCGCTTCTTGCGCGGCTTGTTCCACCATGTGCTTGAGGGCGCGTTGGGCCAGCCGGTAGGCCCCCATGAGGTTGAGGCTGAGGACGCGGTCCATCTCTTTGTCGAGGTGTTCGACCGGAGTTTCGCTAAAGTGGTAGCGGACGAGTTGGCCCTGTTCGTCGGCGACGTAGTTGGGCACGCCGCTGTTGCTGATTGCCACGTCGAGGCGACCGAAATGCGCGAAGGTGCGGTCCACTAGTTCGAAAGGGGCCTCTGGCTGCGAGAGATCGGCACCGAGGACTAGGGCTTCGACTGCGTGCTCGGCGCGAATGGCCGCGGCGATCTGGGCGGCGCGCTCCTCGCCGGAGTTGTAGTGGACCACCACGTCGTAGCCTTGGGCGGCGTATTGGCGGATGATGGCCGCGCCAATCCCGCTCGAAGAGCCCGTGACTAAGCAAATCGGGCGCGACAAAAGCCTAACCTCGCTGGGAGAGGACGGTTTCGACGATGCGCTCTTGGCTGGGAATGGTCGGTATCTCGAGGGTGGGACTGAAGGGGATGGGCACGTCGGCTGCGCCGATGCGCAAGACGGGTGCGTCGAGCCAGTCGAATGCCTCGGCGTTGAGGATGGAAGCGAGTTCAGCCGTGGTGCCGTAGCGCTCGACGCCTTCATCAATCACGACAGCATAGCCGGTTTTGCGCACCGAGGCGAGCAGAGTCTCCTTGTCCAGAGGCACTAGGGTGCGCGGATCGATGACCTCGGCTTCTAGGCCTTGGGCGGCAAGCTCCTCCGCGGCGGCCAAGGCGAGGCCGACCATGCTGGAGGTGGCGACGAGAGTCAGGTCGGTACCGGCGCGTTTGATCTCGGCCTCGCCAAAGGGAATGAGAAAGTCGTCTTCTTCGGGCACGGGGCCGGAGTCGTTGTACATCATCTTGTCTTCAAAGAACAGCACGGGGTTGTCGTCGCGGATCGCGGTCTTGAGCAGCCCCTTGGCGTCGCGTGGGGTCGCAGGGACGGCGACTTTGAGGCCGGGGATGTGGGCGAAGATCGCATGCAGGCTCTGCGAGTGCTGCGCGGCGGAAGACCGTCCGGCCCCCATCGACAGCCGGATTGTCAGCGGCACCTTACACTGACCGCCCGACATGTAGCGGATCTTGGCGGCCTGATTGACGATCTGGTCCATGGTCAACAGCGAAAAGTCGCCGAACATCAGTTCGCACAGCGGACGCATACCGGTCATGGCGGCACCGACGCCGAGACCGATATAGCCCGCCTCGGCAATGGGGGTGTCGATGACGCGCTCAGCGCCGAATTCCTCAAAGAGGCCCTCGCAGCATTTGAAGATGCCGCCAGAGGCCCCCACGTCTTCGCCCATGACAAAGATGGTCTCGTCGCGGCGCATTTCCTCGGCCGTGGCTAGGCCGAGCGCCTCTCTAAACAGCATGTCCCGATCAGGCATATATATCCTCAAAAGCTTGTTCTGGCGGAGGGAAGG
This sequence comes from Candidatus Latescibacterota bacterium, assembly GCA_965261395.1. Lineage (GTDB taxonomy): Bacteria > Latescibacterota > UBA2968 > UBA8231 > UBA8231. Next base: position 4,870,186 of record OZ253462.1, on the reverse strand, counting down.
CGGCTTCTTTGCCGAATTCGATGGCGTCTAGTACCTCGCGCTCCACTTGCTCGTACAGGGTGTCGAGCTCGGCCTGTTTGGCGACCCGGTTGGCGACCATATACTGGCCCAAGAGGCGAATGGGGTCCTTGTTCTCAGACCACCAGCCGACCTCATCGCGGGTGCGGTAGGTCTGGGCGTCGCCGACGTGGTGCCCGTGGTAGCGGTAGGTTTTAGCTTCGATCAGGCTAGGGCCGTGGCCCTTGCGCGCCTTGGTCACCGCGGCGGTTACTTTTTCGCACATGTCCAGCACATCGGCACCGTCGGCGATGATCCCTTCGAGGCCAAGCCCCTTGGCGCGGTCGGCGATGTCAGTGACGCCGGTGACGCTCTCGTAGGGGGTGTGCTCGCCGTACTGGTTGTTCTCGCAAATGTAGATGACCGGCAGGTTCCAGATCACGGCCATGTTGATGGTTTCGAGCATGATGCCTTGGTTGGCAGCGCCGTCGCCGAAGAAGCAGACGCCCACTTGATCGGTGCCGCGCAGCTTGGCCGAGAGGCCGGCACCGGTGCAGATGCCAAAGCCGCCACCGACAATGCCATTGGCCCCGAGGATGCCCACCGACATATCGGCGATGTGCATGGAGCCGCCCTTGCCGCGGCAATAGCCGGCTTCCTTGCCCATGATTTCGGCCATCATGCGGTCGAGTTGGCCTCCCTTGGCCAGACAGTGTCCGTGGCCGCGGTGCGTGCTGGTGATATAGTCGTCGTCGCGGAGGACCGCGCAAGTGCCTACGGCCACGCCTTCCTCGCCAATGTAGAGGTGGGCTAGGCCGGGCATCAGTCCGCGGGTATAGACATCCCAGACGTGCTCTTCAAAGAGGCGGATCTCCGACATCTTGCGGTACATAAACCACAGTTTGTCGGGCGTGGCCCGGAGCTTGGTTTTCTTTGCTTTGGGTTTTTTGCGGGCAGTTGTCTTCGCCATGTATGCTATCTCCGGCAATGCTCGTTAGGCAAAAAAATAAGCGAGGTGGGTCCGATATCGTCAAGCGCGAAAAAGCCGGGAAACCCGTGGGGCGTCCCGGCTTTTTTGCGCGAAGAGCGGGCGTCCTAGCTGGTCTTTTCGAATTCGGCCGCGTGTCCCTGCTTCCACTGGTCCCATTCTTCGGTGTCATCGCGCAGCTCAAAGTACTTGGTGTTGATCTCGACGAAGCGGTCTTGGTCCTCGGGCATGTCCTCTTCGGCGAAGATCGCCTCGACCGGGCACTCCGGCTCGCAGGCACCGCAATCGATGCACTCGTCCGGGTCGATGTAGAGCATGGGTTCGCCGTCGCCGTCGATCGGATGGATGCAGTCCACGGGGCAAACCTCAACGCAGGCCTTGTCTTTGACGTCGATGCAGGTTTCGGTGATGTAGTAAGCCATGGGTTCCTCCCAATAAGATGCTATTGCTTCATTGTTTCTTTGAGCTGGGAACTATCGCAAAAATACGGGCCTCTTTGCCTCTGTCAAGCGGTGAGATTGCCCAGCAGGGTCGCCGTGTCGCCGTCGGTTTGGCAGCGTATTCTCAGGTTGAGGCGCAGTTGAGGGGCTGGGTCGCGTTCCACTGCGTATTCGGTGCCGGCGAAGAGTTGCGCGAGTACCGGCCCGAGGGCGGCCCGCAGGGCGTTTTCGCCCGCGTCGTCGTTGGTTGCGTTGAGGCGATCGTTGGCTACTAGGAGCACATCGCCGCGACGAAATTTGACTTTACCCGCTAGGCTGGGCTCGTCTTCGAGGCGTCGGCAGGCGGTGAGCGCAGCTTTGAATGCGCTGGCCAGCCGCTCAGTCAGGTCGCCGTCGGCGGGCTGACTGCGCGAGTAGAGCAAGCCCAGCTCGGCGCTGTGGTTATCGAGGCTGTAGTTGGCTTCGTGGCCGACGAGCAGGGTCAGCGGTCCCTCATCTAGATGACTGTAGTCGGCCACGTCGATGAGGACTTCGTCTGGGGTCGTCGGAATCCAACTATTGAATACGCGAAAGGCCTCTTGGGCCGATAGGGACTTGGGATCTTCGAGATAGAATTTGACGTTGATGCGCTGTAGGGTTTCCATGGGACTCAAGCGGTAGTGCCGATGGGCACGGCGATTTTGTCGTAGCAGGTGTACGCGCCTTCGATGAAGAGCTGCGTCTCCTCGATAAAGCGATGGACTTGCGCCTTGGTCAAGGCGTCCGGCGGATTCCGATGCACGGCGAAGAGGTAGTGGGCAAACTTCGGCGAGAACAACTCGCTGTCGTAGAAGCGCGTCCGAAATTCGGCTACCACCACCTCCGGTGCTTCGGGTACGTCGTAGAATTGCTCTTTGACTAGGGCGCGGGCCGAGCGCAGCATGGCGCCCAAAGCGGTCTGCCAAGCGGCTTCTAGCTGCCCCTCGTCAAAGGCGACTTGCGCTTCAAAGACCTCGCGCTCGGCCGCAGCGATTTCCATGGTCGTAATGGAAACGACCTCGCCGGCGCACTCGCCCTTGCCGAGGTCGTCCATGGTAAACTCGCGGGTGTCGCCCCAATCTTGGTAGTACCAACTGTTTTCCTCGTGGGACGGCACTTGAGTCAGGTCCTCAAGCATGGCCTTGACTTGGCGCTTGCCGATGCGGGTGATGAAGTCCTTGAAGGTCTCGTCCGCGGCGCGCTCGGCGACAAAGTGCTGGGCCAAGCGGGTGACGACCTCGGGAATGTTCTTGGAGGGCACGGCACCCGTGGCTAAGCCGAAGGAGCCGGCGTTTTCCCGCCACTGGCCGCCCAAGACGACCTGAAAGTGCGGCACGGTGATGCCGTTGATTTTGCGGCTGTTACCGTAGAAGCCGATGTCGGCGGCGTGGTGTTGGCCGCAGGAGTTGAAGCAGCCGCTGATCTTGATTCGCAGACCCTCGATGGCTGCGTCGAGCTGGCCATTTTCTTCGCCTAGCCGTTTGCGCAACTCAGCGGCTAGGCCGCGCGAGGAGGCGATACCGAGCTTGCAGGTGTCGGTGCCGGGGCAGGCCGTCACGTCGGCAATGGTCCCGGCGCCAGACTCGGCGAGGCCGAGGGACACGAGTTCGTCGTAGAGGTGGGGCAGATCGGTTTCGCTGACCCAGCGTAGGACGAGGTTCTGCTCGACGGTGGTGCGGACGGTCTCGCGGACATAGCGCCGGCTGATAGCGGCCAATGCGCGCAGTTGGCTAGAGGTGATATCACCTAGCGGCAGGACCGCGGTGGCGACCGCATAGCCTTCTTGGCGCTGCGGATAGACGTTGGTGCGGTGCCATTCGGCGAAGCCTTCGCTCGCGGCCGCGCCGTTGAGGGCTTGGCCCGGCTTGAGCGGCTGTTCGTCAGTGGCGTGCAAGTCGTCGAGAAACGCGGTCCAGCGCGGATCTTCGGGCAGGATGGCGCGTTCCTCCAACACCAAGCGGCGGAATTCCTCAATGCCGAGCTTGGCCACCAAGAACTTAATGCGGGCGCGATTGCGGTTTTTCTTTTCGCCGAGGCGGGCAAAGACCCGGGCGATGGCTTGGGCGATGGGCAGCAATTCCTCGGCGAGCACGAACTCGTCGAAGAGCTGGGCTTGGTGGGGCACCGCGCCCAAGCCGCCGCCGACGTAGAGTTTAAAGCCGCGCTTTTCCTCGCCGTTGATGGTTTTTGCCACGGCGATGCCGCCTAGGTCGTGCATCGCGGTCAGGCCGCAGGCTTCGTGCTGGCAGCCGGAGAAGGCGATCTTGAACTTGCGCCCGAAGTCTTGGCAGTCGGGATGCCCGAGCAGAAAGCGCATGGCGGCTTGGGCATAGGGGGTGACGTCAAAGGTTTCCGTGCGACAGACTCCGGAGAGGGGGCAGGCGGTGACGTTGCGCACTGAGTTGCCGCAGGCCTCGCGGGTGGTGATGCCCACCGCGGCCAAGCGGCGCATCAGGTCGGGCGTGTCTTCGAGGTGAATGAAGTGGATTTGGAAGTCTTGGCGGGTGGTGACGTGCAGGATTTCCTCGGAATACTCTTCGGCCACGTCGGCTAGCACTTCCATCTGTTCGGCCGTCAGTCCGCCAAATGGGATTTTGATCCGCATCATGCCTGGGGCATGCCAAGCCGTGTCCGGCCCCTTGGTCTGATGCTCGGGGAAGAGTAGCTGTTGCGTCTGGGTGCCGTCGTAGCGCTGACCGTTGTCGTAGCGCTGGCCGTACACGCCGCGGCGCAACCGCGTTTCGGCGAAGAGCTTCTCCTCCATCTTGCCCTGCTTGCGCAGGTGGATCTGGGTCTCAAAGGCGTCGATTTCACCGACTAGCTCGGCGGACATCTGCCCGGCCAATTTTTCTTTCCAACTTGCGCCCATACCTAAAACCGCCTCTATGTGATTGTCGTCCAAATTGACTTTATAACATTAGGGATTTGCAAGAAACTGTCAAGATGAGTCGCCCGCTAGTTTGTCTCGCATATAGGCGCGGATTTGCGCGCCCCATTCCGGGTCGTCGAGCGCGTAGTCGATAAAGGCCGCAAAATAGGATAGATGGTTGCCAATGTCGCAGCGCTTTTCGTCGGCACCTAAGCGCACGGCGCGCACCGGGGCACCGGCGGCGATTAGGGCGGCAATCGCGTCGGTGAGATATACCTCACCGCTCGGAGAGGGCGGAGTGGCGTGGATGTGGGCAAAAATGGCCGAAGAAAACACGTAGCGCGCACTAACGGCCAAGCGGCTGGGGGTTTGCGCGGGCGTTGGTTTTTCGAGGATGGCGGTCAGCTTGGAATCTGCGGCTGTGGGCACTTCGGGCACCAAGATGCCGTAGTGGTGCATCTGCTCGTCTGGCACCTCGTACGCGCCGATGGTGCCGGCGGCGCGATGGCGCAGGTGCGAGTCAATCATTCGCTGCAACAGGGGGCGGTCGCTGCATGTGCGCACGATGCTGTCGCCGAAGGCTACGACAAAAGGCTCGCCGGCAGCAAAGGCCTCCCCGGCGGCGACCGCAGTACCGGTGCCGGGCGGCCGGGGTTGGCGCACGGAGAAAAACTCGATGCCGCGCTCCCGGTAGCCCAAGTGACAGGCCGCACTGCTGTCGTCGAAGTGATCCTCAAGCGCGCTCTTGTCACGCCCGGTGATGAAGAGGATTTGGCGGATACCCGCGGCTGCTAGCTCTTCGACGACGTGGTGGACGACCGGTAGGCGGCCCACCGGCAGCATTTCCTTGGGCAAGGATTTGGTGGTGGGCAGGAGTCGGGTGCCTAGGCCGGCTACCGGCACGATGGCTTTAGCGATATTCATCAGATAAACTCTCGCAAAAAATATGGTTGTGTTCCGGGTGTTTGACAAGCGGTAGCCGGAGCGATATTATGGGCGATCCACCAATAAAATAGGAGTTGCTTCGATGAGTGAGGTGCGGCGTTATCCCGCGCTCAGCGAGGACATGCAGGCGCGCGGTTTGGGGGCTATGCTGCGGATCTTTGGCCCGGGTGCCATCATCGCCTCGGTGACGATCGGCAGCGGCGAGACGGTCTTCGCCTCGCGGGGCGGAGCGGTATTCGGCTACGGACTGCTGTGGTGCTTTATCGGCGGCGGCTTGATGAAGTTCGTCCAAGTCTATACGGCGGCGCGCTACATGACTCTGACGGGGGAACACCCGCTCGAACGCTGGAAGTTCTTGCCTGGGCCGCAGGGCTGGGTGGTGTGGGTTATGGCGGTGCTGACCGTGCTTTGTTTCCCGCTGTGGCTGTCGGGTTTGCCCAAGATGCTCGGCGGGCTGACAGTGTGGATCTTGGGCTGTGAGGGGCTGGCGATATGGGGCGATCCCCGCGTGTGGGGCACGGCCTTTGTCGCCTTGGCCATCGCCATTACTATGGTCCAGAGCTATGGGGCGCTGGAGAAATTTCAGACTGTGGTCGTCGGCGTCCTGCTGCTCTCGGTCTTGACGGCTGCCGCGGCCGCGCAGCCGGATTGGCTGGCGGTGTTGATAGGTTCGGTCGTGCCGACCATGCCTGCTTATGATCCTTGGCTGATTAGCAAGTATCCGGCGGTGGCGGCGCGCTCGGCCTGGGTGGAGTTGGGCACCTACTTAGGTGCAATCGGCGGTGGCACGCAGGACTACTTCGGCTACATCGGCATGTTGCGGGAGAAGGCTTGGGGCCTGCTGGGCCGCAAAGTGGAGGCCGCCGAGGAGGGCGTAGCCATCGCGCCCGACGATGAAAATGTCGCCCGAGGCAGGGCTTGGCTGCGGGGTCCACTGGTGGACTCCGGGGTGTCCTTTGCCTGCGTGGTGATTTTTACCATGGCCTTTGTGGTGCTCGGCGCGGCCGTACTCCGCCCCCAGCACATCGTGCCAGAGGGGATGCAGCTACTCTCGGTGCAGGCCGATTTCCTCACGCTCCTGCATCCAGCCTTGGTCTATCTGTACCAATTCGGCGTGTTCACTGCGTTTTTTGGCACCATAATGGCCGCGTACGAGCTCTATACGCGCACCACTTACGAGTGCCTCCGGCCCATTGTCCGGCGGGTGCGCGAAGTGCCTGTCGCCCGGCTGCGGCCGTGGGTGGTGGCCTACTGCGGTGTTGGCGGCATCGCCATTATGTGGCTGGGCGGCAATCCGGTGGCGATCGTGACACCAGCGGCGATCTTCGGCGGGGTCCTCACCTGCGGTCTGTGGTGTCTGCTGATGGTGTGGACCGATCACCGCTTCCTGCCGGTAGCGCTGCGCATGGGGTGGCCGCTGCGGGTGCTCAACTTGGTCAGCGGCCTCTTCCTCACGGGCTGGGGCCTCCGCAGTGCCTTCGACTTCTTCGCGGGTTGAAACGGCTTGCGCGTCTCCAGCGACATCTGGACGCAGGTCGAAGCCGTATTGAACAGCGGCACCCGGCTGGCCTTGGCGACCACTGGCGGGGGCAGCGAACTCATTAGCTGGCTCTTGAATCACCCTGGGGCTTCGCGCGCGATCATCGAAGCCCAAGTACCCTACAGCGAGCGAGCGCTAGCGGCGTATTTGGCCTCGGTAGGGCCGCATGGGGCAAACGAGCAAACGGCGCGGGATATGGCGGGTCGGGCCTTTGTGCGGGCTGCTTCCTTTGTTGAGCCGGGGCAGGGCTGCATCGGCGTGGGCTGCAGTGCGGCTTTGGCGACGGGCAGGCCGCGGCGCGGCGCGGACCGGGGCTGCATCGCGCTGCGCTTAGAGCGCACCTATCGCCTGTACACCCTGCGCTTTGCGAAGGGCGCAGCCGACCGCTTGGAGCAAGAGGAGGTCTTGAGCCGCTTGGCCTTGGAGGCCATAGTGGAGACCTGCAGCGGCCCGGTCGCTGGTGCATCGCTGCCGGACTACGCGCATCTTGCGCGGCGCGAGTTGGCGTTGGACGATCCGCTGGGCTTGCTGTTTGCGGGCGAGTTGGACGTCGTCGAAATGCGGCTCGATGGAGCGATCTACCCGGAGGTCGAGCGCGGGCAGCGCCTGCTCTTGTCCGGGGCCTTTAACCCGCTGCACGAGGGACACGAGAAGCTCGCGGCTGCGGTGGGACAGCTAAGTGGTCGGCGACCGAGTCTGGAACTGTCCATCGAAAATGTCGATAAGCCGCCCCTGCAAAGGCGTGAGGTTGAGCAGCGCTTGGTGCAGATGCGTGGTCGCTTCCCAGTGGTGGTGACGCGGGCACCGACTTTTTTGCAGAAGGCCCGGCTTTTTGGCGGTTGCCATTTCGCGCTGGGGTACGATACGGCCGTGCGGCTCTTGCAGGACCAGTATTATGATGAAGGGGAACGGGGCTTGGCGGCGGCGCTGGCGGAATTTGCCGCTGGGGGCTGTCGCTTTTGGGTGGCCGGACGGGTGGAGGGAGATGCGTACCGCACCTTAGCGGATATAGATATACCCACAAAGTATGTGGACCTTTTCGCGCCGGTGTCTTTTAGGATGGATATCAGCTCTACTGAACTCCGCGCTCGGAAGGCTTAGGACGATGACCGAAGAACAATGGGAAGAGCCTGAAGCGGTGGAAGTGCCCATCGACGGCACGCTGGACCTGCACACCTTCCATCCGCGCGACCTCAAAGAGCTGTTGCCCGACTATTTGGATGCCTGTCGCCAAGCGGGCATTTTGCAAGTGCGCGTCATCCACGGCAAGGGCACGGGCCAGTTGCGGCGCTCGGTCCACGCCATTTTGGGCCGCTTGCCCGAAGTGGAAACGTTCCGCTTGGCTGGCGAAGGTGGTGGTGGCTGGGGGGCTACCTTGGTCTGGTTGGTGCCGCTCGACGTTTGACTATAGAAGGAGCGTCGCGGCAGGACGGACAGCTAACGGCCCTTAGGCTCTTCTTGATTCATCTCATATAAATATATAGTTTATCACGACTTACTAAGAAGCCGTCTGAAAACTAGGGTTTCGATCTCTGCTTTGACTCCAAGCCGCTGGGATCGAGGGCGTCTCGCCCTATGAAAAACGCTCGACGCCTAGATCGCTTGACCACCCGAAAAACAGCCCGACAGGGGGTTTTCAGACGGCTTCTAACGAATATCACGCTTCAGAGGCAGCCTCCGGTACACTATTCAGAGATGAGCAAGGCTGGAATCTCGGCTGTCTATTAAAGAGCCGATCCTCGCTATGACACATCGTCTCATCGGTTCCCTTTTCAAGCTACTGCAGTCGTTGCAGATAGTCCTTCCTTTGCTAATTCTCCTTCTGCTGCTGTCCGTGTGTCCAACCAGCGCGCAGGATGTTTTTACGGTCGGCGGCGACGAACGTCCTTGGGACAATTCTGGCACAACACCTGGGGGCGTGATCGATTTTGTCGAGCAATTGGGAACTATCGAGGACGCCAACGGCGAAAAAGTGTTCGCCGATGGCGTGGATTCCCTGCAAAACTGGATCATGCCGCTGCGCTTGCGCTCTGATTTCAACATTTCGCTCGGTGTTCTCGAGCGGGGAGGCACTATAGATATTCCGGGGCTGGATGCCAGCCAGAAAAATCCAGAGCAATTGGCGGGCATGCTCAATGGCGACCACCGAGTGGCTTTTGATCGCAAGTTCGTGGCCGGCCGCATCGTGCGCAACAACGGCGTCACCATTCGCATTGACCTTGGTGCGCGCTTCGGAGTGGACCGAATCGCGTTCTATCCGAGGATGACGGCGTCGTTTCCCTTTGGGAACGAATTCATGCGGGGATATGAGTTGTTCCTCAACGACGGTTTGCTGCAAAACCTCTTTGCCAGTGGTCAGCCCATTTTCACTTCGCCGGTGCGGCGCGATCCAGACAACCGCGAGGCCAGAGTGGACGTACAGATCAACCCCCAATTTGTCCGCTTTCTGCAACTCAAGTCGATTTCTACCCTAGGATTTGAAATTGACGAGGTAGAGGTGTACGGCAGGGGGTTCGTACCGACGGCCAGCTATGTGTCCAATGTGCTAGATCTGGGCGAGGAGGTAGTCTGGGGGCGAATCGCTTGGAGCGAAGAGGTCGCGGGCAATAGCGCAGATTCCAAGATAGAAATCCGCGTACGCAGCGGGCGGGATACGACGCCAGATGTCTTTTTCCGCAATGCCAATGTAGGTGGTCGGCAACCCGAATATGTGCCCACCGATAGCGAAGGCAATGCGCTGACAGAAGAAACCTTCGAAAAACTGGCGAAGAACCAGCAGGGGCCTATCAAATCCGATACCGACAACGGCTGGGTCCAGTGGCAAGTGGTCGACAATGGCACCCCTCTGACGGTGCCGGCACCACGGCGCTACTTCCAGTTCCGCCTCGACTTCACCAATCTGAGCCTGGATGCTAGCCGCGCTGTCGCCGACTTGGGCTTCCAGTTTGCACGGCCCCCGGTTGACCGCATCGTCGCCGAGGTGGGACCACCGCGGACCGAGGTCGGCAAACAGACGACTTTTACGTACTTCGCCCGCATCACCAATACTACGGGCCGGCCGGGATTCACGCGCTTTGAAATCGAAACCCCGGCTCGCATCGCGGCCATCCATTCGGTGGAGATCCAAGATAGGGCGGGCAATCGCCTAGATGGAGCCGAGTTCAGCGGCGAGCTGGCTGATGTGTCTTTGCCCCTGCGCGTCGGATCGTTCTCCATTGAGGCGGTGGAGGACGACCACTTTGCCCTAAGCTTACCTCTGATCAACGTCGATGGCACTCTTTTGAAGATTGTCTTTGATGCAGCCGTGTTCCGCTACGGCACGCGTTTCCAAGGGCGAGCCCTTGCCGATGCCAGCGTACAAGTGCCGCTGCAGACCGAGAGCGGAGATGCTTCGGCCGAACAGGATACCGACGAGTTGCTGGTGCGAATTCCCGTGGGCTCGCAGGTGGCTGGTCCGCTGGCAATCCAGCCGCGGATCTTCACCCCCAATGGAGATGGGGCCAATGACGTGGCGGAAATAAGCTATGCGGTTCTGCACCTGCTCGAACCATCACCGAGCGAGGTAAATATCTATGACTTGACTGGTGGCCGCGTGCGGCGGCTCAACGCTGCCGAGGTCCAAAACGGCCGCATCCAGCTACAGTGGGACGGTCGTGGCGACGACGATCGCCTAGTACCGCCGGGCATCTACTTGGCGGTAGTGGAAATTCGCTCCGACCGGGAGACCGAGCGGCGGTCCAGCAGTGTGTCCGTGGTATACTAGGGGCTACGCCAAGTGAGGAGGGGGATTTTGAACAAGCGCTATCTGATTGTGGTAGGTGCTGTTCTCTGCGCGCTAGGCTGGAGTGCGCCGACTCCGGTTGGTGCCCAAGCGTACGGCTCGCGCATGGGTAGAGTGAAGCAGGGTGGGAAGGTGGATTTTTCCCCGCAAGGACCGGGGGTATTATTCGATGCGCTGGATCCGGCAGTGCGCAAATGGTACGTCCCCCAAGAATTGTATAAGGAGTACCAGTGGAGACAGTGGGAGTACTCCAACTACGCCCGCGATCCCTATCAGCGCTATGTGGACACCGCGTTGGAGGGCGATTACTTCTACGATTTCTTCGGCAATCTAGTCACCCGAGGCTGGTTGATCTACGATTGGCAGCAAGATCGCCCCCAGCAATTCGGCAGCAGCATTCTCAAGACCAACAGGTTCAACCAATGGTTCACCCGAGTAGCCGTCTCCTCGGACCACAAGGGACAATACCACTACAGCATCACGATTGGCGATGAGATCCGCACTACTTTGACACCGATGACTTTTTCTAAACCCACGTTCAACGGCATTCAGTGGGATTTTGCTGCCGACAAGTACCAGGGTACTCTCCTACTGGCCCGCCCCAGTCGGCCGGCCGTGGCCACTTCTCTGGATATCCCCGATCAGAAGACCAGCGTCACCAACTTACTGGGCGGACGGGGCATCGTTCGGGTCGGCGACTTCGTCCAGGTCGGGGCGACCTATGTGACCGCCTTCCAAGGTCAGACGCTATTCGACGATTTCACCGGCAACCCTTTTGCGGGCGGGGCTCTGACCACCGACCAGAATGCGCTACCCATATCCCGCATCATTATCCGGCTGTCGGACGACTCGCCCGCAGACGGAGTGGGTGGGGCGGCCCTGTTCGACGATGAAATCATCATCGAGGATGTGGACGGCAACATTTTCCGAGGCAGTGCCATAGGATTCGAGCCTATACGCGAAGGGGGGTTCCAACGGGTGGGGTTTTTAGCTGCGGACGGGGACGAGCGCATTACCCTCACCTACGACTTTACTGACCCTTTGTACATAGGACCTGATCCTACGACTATTGAAAGAGTATCCTTTGAATTGGTGATCTCCAACGACTACAAGGTGGAAATCACGTCCGACCGGCAGACCAACCGGGACTCACAGCCCGTCTTCTTGCTGATCGAACGGGCCCAGAACAATATCCGCGACAACTCCAACCAGCGACTGTTGCAATTCGACTACGGTCTGCCCACGGCCAATACCATCCTTGGCGTTACTTTAGAGTCCAACAAGGTCTGGGGTTTTGACTTTTACGGGGAGTACGATTTCAACAATCAGTACCGCCAGTATCCCAACCTCAATCTAAAGGATCATCGCAAGGCGGTTAACGACGCCCAGGCGTGGATGTTCAACCTGTCCAAGGCGTCCTATCCTTGGTTCGTCTTCCTCGAAGGCTATAGCATGGACGCGGACTATTCTACCCGCACCTTCCTAGCGGGTACTCGGGGACAGGACGAAATCGATTACGAAGACGAAATATCCTATATCTACGAGTTCGTCGAGGACAACGATGACCAAGACCGCCGGCCGGACTGGAACCGCTATAGTATGCTGTCGGACAATGCGGTCTTTCCGGGTTTTGACGAGAACAACGATTTCGTCTCGGATTTCAACCAGAACGATACGGAGGATCGCCAGAACTTCATTCCCGATTACGAAGAGCCCTTCCTGCGCTATCACGCCGATAGACCCGAATACCTCTTTGGCGTTGACATGAACAACAACGGCTGGATCGACCGCTTTGAAAACGACGAAGAACCCGATTATCCCTATGGGCGCGACCACCGCGGCTACAATATCTACGCGGGAACCCAGATCGGGCCCGAGGCCCGGCTAACCGTCGGGCGTTTGCGCGAAAAACTGCTGGCGGGGGATCGCAAAAACGAATCCACGTACCTGCTCTTCACCTACGAAAGGGATTTTGCCCAGTTGGGCCGTTTGCGGGTGTTCGACAATTTCAAACTGGTCGAGGACGACATTCCCGACAACCTCTTCCAGTGGGTGCAGCCGTCTAATTCCCGCGGTACTCAACAGCGCGTTTTTGATTTGCTCCCGGCTCGCGACACCTGGGTCAACACTTCCTATGTACAGTTCGATTTCACGCTCGTAGGGAACCTGAATGTAATCAACAAATTCAAGACTGAAATCTACAATCAGCGCCGGGATCAGCGCGACCTGCGTGGCACGGCTAGCTTTGCCGGTCTCATCAACAAAGTCGATTACACTTTCCCAGTGAGAAACATCGAACTTGAACCGCGCTTCAAGAGCGAATTTTTGCGCGAGCGCCCCGTGCGCAAGCGCGACCCGGAGCGCCGCGAGTTGACCGAGACGCTTTTTCTTATTGCCCGCATTCCCATGCTCTCCCATACGCTCATCGAGTTGGGACTAGAACTGTCCCATTTTGAGCAGTTTCGCGACGACGAGGAGGGGGTGCCGGTCAATCGCGACTTGGAGCCGGATTCCTTCAGTCGCATCGTCGCGGTGCAATTTAATAACTCTTCGGATTACTTGGGCTACAGGCTCCATCTGCAGACGGGATTTCGCCTGCAGAAGCTGACGTTTGAAAATCTGCCCCCTAGCACGACTAGCAAGATATTCATGACGGCCTATGCAGGGCTGGAACGCTAGTGGGTTTGATCTTCGCAAAGTTGAATCAGGTTGAGATTGCAGCGATATAACATGGCGATCTGTTGGCAGCCGAAAGGAGGAGAGAGAAACAGTCGTCGTTTCAGCCCCTATTGGGGTAGCAAGAGGCACAATGAACTCACTCACTAACTGAAAAAGAGGTATTGCAATGAAGAGAATCAATAAGATATCAATTGCTTTACTGGTCTCGGCCCTCATGGTCGGCTCGGCTTTTGGCCACCAAGGGGAGATGAGGTTCATGTTCCAGTTCCCAGATCACCTGGCGCCAGTGCTGGACGGCGATATGTCGGACTGGGACATTGTCAGCGATGTGTACAAGCTCAAAGCCGAAACCATGTTCAACCAGTTCGGCGCACCCATGGATTTGAGCGATTTCAATGCCTCGCTCATTTGGGCCTACAACATCAACAACGGCAAGGCCTATTTTGCAGCTTGGATTGCCGACGACTTCATCAACGACACCGAGAAGTGGTCCACGACTACAGATTGGGACCACTCCGGCGGCATCTTTCGCAACTTCGACCAGGGGGATGATTTCGAAACCCGCTGGGCCAGTGCCCAAGCCCAACGCTACGATCTGGCCGGCCCAATTTTCAGCTCTTCTGGTTATTATACCCGGATTATCGATGGCTCCAAAGCTTGGGCGGGCCAAGCCCCTTACGTGGAGTGGGCCGGCAAGTTTCTCCGTGGCGACGTCAATACCCAAGAGCCAGCCGAAATGTTCGGCGAATACTCCATTGTGCCCTTTGACGACATCCATCCCGACGGTGCCGACCAGAGTGTTCAACACAATTGGGTCGAAGGCACAGTTGTCGGTATAGAGGTCAACTGGGGCGACAAGGATGCCGATCCCGGCTCCTACGACGATGCCTATTGGTCTGGTTTCGGTGGCGTAGGTGCTTCTAGGGATGCCGACCAGTTCGGCGACTATCTGTTGGCACCCATCGAAGAGGGGCTACCCGATGCCGGAGCTACCGCAGTCGAGGCCAGCACTTGGGGCCAGATCAAGTCCACCTTCTAATAAGGCCGACTCGACTGCCTGTACCATAGACGTTGCAGGATAGTTTCAGGCGGGATTTACGGGCGACTGTAAATCCCGCCGTTCTCTTAGTTGGCGACCAAGCAAAGGAGGCACTGGGTGAGACAGGTACTGATTCTAGTCCTGACAGTGTTGGGGATGGGAGTGGGCTATCGGGCCGAGGCGCGCCAATTTTACCAATTGGGGGGCCACGTTGGAAACCCTTGGAGTGAAAGCGGCACCCTGAGTTTCATCGATGTGGCAAAAGTGCCGGGTGCCATCCGCCCATTCAGCGCCGCAAGTGGCGAGAACCTGATTGCCTCGATGGGCGAGCGAAATGGCGACATTACCAGCTTGGTGAGCATTTACACCCTACCGGCCAATTGGCTAGAAGACCGCGTGTTGGTAGTAGATGGCGATTCGAATACGGCCTTTGTGCATCCGCCGCGCATCAACTTCTTCAGCGGCCCTGGGTTCTTCTATACTACGCCGATGTTCTTCGATCTGGGGGCACCATTCCCCATCGAAGGGATCCGCTTTGCAACCCGCGCCGATCATCCAGGGCACAAGATCCGCCAGTTTAGGCTTTCTATCAACGACGGCAGGGAAGAGAGCAAAAACGAAAAAGGAAATCTTATCTGGACCTTGGTTCACGAAGAGAAGGACAACTTGATCCCAATAGTAGAACTGGATATCGAACCCCAGATAGCACGCCACGTCTATCTCCATCCCTTGGAAGTGGGGGAGACCTGGGAAGTGGCCGAGTTCGAGGTGTACGGTCAGGGGTTCGTTCCCCAAGCCTCATTTCTGTCCGATCCGATTGATCTGGGACGAGCATCCAGTTTGGGACGCATTTGGTGGAGCGGCCAACTTGATACAGGAGCGAAAATAGTCATCCAGAGCCGCAGCGGTAGCGATGACCAGCCCGAGGTCTACTGGCGCAAGACCGGGGTGGGCGGAGAGCAAGTGCCATTCGGAGCCAATGGTCGGCCCATGAGCCGCCAAGCGTATGGGGCCATGCCCCAGAACGTGCGGGGGCGCATTACCCAGGATCTGGAAAATTGGAGCGTATGGCACACCTATGAATATGCGGACGGACTCGCCGGCAGCCAGATCCGCTCTCCCAGTCCCCGGCAGTATGTGCAGTTACACATCGCTTTTTTTTCTGCCAGATTGGAGGGGGGACAGATCGACTCGCTGTTTTTTGAATTTTCCCAACCACCTGTAGTCTCCGAGGCGATTGGCGAGATTTCCCCTCCTTTTGTCGAGTCACCCGACCCGGTTCGGTTCACTTATGCGGTGCGGACTCGACTAGAGGCAGAGCAATCGGGTTTCAATGTTCTCGAGGTGCGTACGCCCGCTCGTCTGGAGGCCATCCACGAGGTGCGTATCGACCGCGAAGAGGTCGATTTTACCCCGAGTTTCGATCCGGCAGATCCCCACCAGTTCGCCGTCCAATTTGATCGCATCGACCAAGATCAGACGCTGCTAGAAGTCGATTTCGACGCCCGAGTCTTCAACTATGGAACGACTTTCAGCGGCGCAGTGTCGGATGCGGACCGCGACGAAGTATCCCAGAGCGTGATTCCCGGAGATGCTATGAGCGAGTTGTTGAGCGATGCCTTGAACGTCCGCACGCCGCTCAAGGGCAGTCTGCTCAGTGCCGTGCAGGTGGTTCCCAACCCGTTCTCACCCAATGGAGATGGCGTCAACGACCAAGTGCAGTTCTCCTATACGTTACTGCGTCTGACCGATGTCGTGCCCCTTGCGACGGAAATCTACACGCTGGCGGGAAACCGAGTGCGCACCTTGGGCGGCGAGGAGGGGGGTAGCGCGCTTTATCAAGCTACTTGGGACGGTCGGGATGACCAAGGCGAATTGGTAGCCCCAGGACTATACATTTACCGCGTCGTGGTAGAAGCGGGCAGTGGTCAGGAGGAGCGACTAGGGCCTATCGCTCTAGTGTACTGATAGAAGACATGGGACACAGAAAACCATGGACTTGGCGAGGATGCGAGCTGGCACTCATGTGGAGTCTCACGGCGTGTTCTCCGGGTGTGGAGGTCGTCCTTGAACCCGGTGTGGTGGCGCGCATTGATTCCATTTCCATCTCGGCTGTCGAGATGCGCGATTTCGTCGTCCAGATGCCCCAGTCCTTGCGCCTTCAGGGACAGGGCGACCCAGCGCGGAAGCGCTACCTGCGCAGCATGCTGGCCAAGTACTTGCTCATACTGGAGGCCAAAGAGCGAGGATTGGATACCGCCCAGGTGGTACAGACTAAGGTGATGCACTACTGGCGCCAGCACTTGGTCGACACCTATCGCCAACTCGCACTGGCCCCCAATGTGCCGGTTTCTGAGGAGGAGGTACGCGCTTATTTCGCCCACAGTGGCCTAGACCGCAAGCGTCAGATGGCGGGCATTCTGGTGGAAGAGGACAGCACTGCAAAGCAAATCTATGAGCAACTCGAAGCGGGCGAGGATTTTGCCCAACTGGCCGCCGAATATACCATAGACGAACGGTCGGCTTCCCAGGGAGGCATACTGGGATTTATCGATCTGGAGCAGGCCCGCAGGTTGCAGATTCCAGACGAGGTGTTTCGCAGTCTGCCGAGTGGACAGCTATCCCCGATCCTACCCATGGGCACGCGCTACCAAATCGTGCGTTTTCTCCAGCACCAGCCCGTTCCGCTAGCAGAGAAACGACAGCAGATTCGCGATATACTCTACGAACGCAAGCGACTAGAGCAGGAGAGAGCGGAGATCGCGACCCTCGCCCGCAAGCTAGACGTGCAGCTAGTGCCAGAGGGATTAGATATTCTATTGGATAAAGCGGCACTCCACACCCGGGTGCGACTCGCTCATCTGACCGACGAGGAGGTGGGCCAGTCCCTCTTTACCTATGATGGGGGGCAGATCGCTCTGGGAGATTACCTCAATGCCCTGTGGAAGGATATGCGGGCCCTGTCCGGCTGGGGGGTACGGGACAGTGCCGAGGTGGTTGATACAGCGCGGGAACTGGTTTTGATGCCGGCTTTGTTGGCAGAGGCGGCGCAGCGGGCTGGGTTGGAGGAGATGGCGGATGGACAACAGCGGTTGGCGGAAATACGCACGGAATTCATGATCAAACAACTACGCCAGGAAGAGGTCATTGACCAATCCGAGGCGAGCGAGGAGGAAGCCAGGGATTTTTACGATGACAATGAGGAGTTGTTCAGGGAACCGGCTCAGTACATTGTCGTTGAAGTGCTGGTCGAGACCGAGGTGGAAGCCGCTGGTTTGCTGCGAGCCATCGCACAAGGTGCGACCCTCGGAATGCTCGCCCAAAAGCACACCATCCGCCCTGGTATAAAAAAAGAAGATGGCTTGTTGCATTTGGGCGAGTACGAGCGTTTGACCCTGCCGCGGCTCTTCAAAGCAGTAAAGGCGGCCGACCTCGACAAAATTACCGGCCCGGAGCCTGTTGCCGGCGGATACAGCATTTTCAAAGTTCTCAACCGCCAGGGGGGAGAATTGTCTCCCTTTTTTCAAGTCGAGAAAAAGGCGCGGGCCTTGGTGCGTGGACAGAAGCGAGAGCAACTTTTCGAGGACTTGATAGATGACCTGCTGGACAAGTACAAAGAGCGGATCGCCGTATCTGATAGCGCGTTGGCGGCGGCCCTACCCGATGCGTTCCTGCAGCGCCACGCAGGGGAAGCCCCGACCAAGGGCGAATAGATACGTAGGTACGTTTTATCCGGGACAATAGGTTATGGAACACCGCTTACCTACGCAGTACTCGATGATTTCGGAGACGGCCGCGAGGAGATCGGGTCTTTTGTCCCCGGCGCTCTGTTTTGTAGCCCTTTTTTTTTCTATGGCTCTAAATGGGGTATGGGCCCAGTCGAGGGGTTACAGTTTGGGCGCGGATCGGGTAGAGGTGCGGACTCAGGCGCACTGGCAGGCCTGGGATTTTCCGGGAGATATGGTGACCATAACGCCGTCTGGCTCGATGCAGTCCAGATTTGTACAAGTACCGCACAACGCCATATTGAATGTGGCCGACTTTAGCTATCCCATTGATGGCAGCTTGCGAGATCAGTACGCCAATTCGTTCCAAGATGAAAACAACACTCTGCTGGCGCACGGAGGGATCAAAAGGGCCGGTTCAAATCCGCAGCTAGCGGAGCGGGCCATTGACGCAAATCCGGCTACAGCTTGGGAGCCGGACCCGGCCGATCCCCTGCGGGACTGGGTGTTGGAGATTGATCTTGGCCGTCTGGTGTCGGCCACCAAGGTCGTCGTGCGCTTTGCCGAAGAAGGGGACCCGTTCCTGCAATTCAGGGTGCATTCGGCAGGGGGGCAAAACCCCTTTGGCACGGCTGACCGCAGCGGTGCCTTGGACTATACCTTGGTTGGCAGTACCACTCAGCCCAATCGCGACCAGCGGGTCTTTGAGTTTGATCTCGCACCGCTGGGCACCCATACAGAGGAGTGGAGCGGCCGCATTATGCAGTACCTGCGCGTCGCGGCCACGGCCACCAATGGCGAGCGGGCGCAACAGCTCTCGGCCGAGGATTATCAGGCGTTGACAGCAGAGAACCAAGGCGCTGTGGAATACGTCTGGAAAATTGCCGGTGAAGAGCGTCTAGTAACGGCCGAGCGCTACGACCAGTTGCCACTTGAGCAGCAGGGCGGGGTGCGCTATTACCGCCGCGAACGGCCTCAACTCGCCGAGGTGGAGGTATGGACTATAGGCGAGAACATTGCCTTGGGGATCGTAGAGCGCGGCGGTAATTTGCACGATGTCAATCCCAATTCTTCGCCCGAACTTGCCGTTGACGGCAACGTGCGCACCGAGTGGCAGGGCATGGTTTACTTTCCCACCGGGGAGACCGCCGAGTGGGGTCTGTTGAACGTAGATCTGGGCACCTACTTCCTGGTCCATGCGGTGCGCATCATTACCCGCGTCGGAGGAAGAAACCTGATTGGTTATCTATTGCGTGGTTCGGACGGCTCGCTGGCGCCGGATGGCAGTTTAATCTGGGAGGAATTGAGTGGTGAGACGCGGCAGCTAAACCAGAATACGCGGTTGTTTGAGGATCGCTTTGCGCCGCGCCCGATACGCTTTATAGAATTCCGCAACCTAGATATTGCCCGCCGCACTAGGGCCCATGAAGGGCATCGGATACTGAGCACGGTGACCGAAATCCAAGTCTTCGCCAACGGGCATCTGCCGCTTCTCGAGATGACTTCTGACCTCATCGATCTGGAGAGTTCCAAGACGCTGACTACCATCGAATGGGAAGCGAACACCCCCTCCGGCACAGCGGTGGAAATCCGCACTCGCACGGGAAACGATCTGCGCGAAGTAAACCGCTATTTCAAAAAAGACGGCACGGAAGTAGCCAACAAAGAAGAATACGAGGATCAGCCGTCCTTCTACAGGGGGGATATCATTACCGAGTTCCTGCCGGGACCGGGCTGGAGCAACTGGAGCCAAGTCTATATCGAGCCGGGCGAAGTCATACGTTCCCCCAGCCCCCGGCGCTATATGATGATCCAGACGAGACTGCTCAGTGGAGACGCGGCCGTGGCCGCCAGCTTGCAGTCTATCCAAGTCCACTTCACAGCGCCGCTGGCAGAGCGCATCGCCGGGGAAATAGAGCCCAAGCGAAATGTCCCCATCGGCGAACTCACCGATTTCGATCTCTTCATACGCCCCTCCTTCACCGCTCGAGACCCGGGATTCGACCGCATCCGTCTCATAGCTCCTTCGCGAGCGAATATTGAACTGCGCCAAGTGAGCTTAGGAGACGAAAGCGAATTTGCAGCCGGAAACGAGGAAATATTTGCCGAAGTGGCAAAAGGCCGTTTTGAGAATGGAGAGGGGGAGAAACTGGAATTGACCAAAGTGGCAGGAGACACTCTCCAACTCGGCTTGCCAAGGGTACTGCGGCGAGGCAGTGCGGACATTGTGCGACTCTCTTTTTCGTCGCGTGTTTTCCTGAGCGGTGCCACTTTTGCAGCCGAAGTTGGGCGCTCGACTCAAGCGGACAACTGGCAGAGGGTGGATCCGGCGGACCCGGTAGGAGACGAATTGGCCGCCGGTGAGGGGCTGACAGTATTGACGACCGCCCACGGCGGGCAGATCGGGATAATCGAGGTGGATCCCGCCATTTTTACCCCGAATGGCGACGGCATCAACGACACGGCTGTCTTTTCGTTTGCCGTGCTCAAAGTCAATGTAGCCCGGCAAGTGTGGGTGGAATTCTACGACTTGGCGGGCAGGAAAGTGAGGCGTCTATCTGAGCGGCGCGATCTGGCCAACGGGCTGTATCGCCTCGTCTGGGACGGACGAGATGAAGGGGGGAATTTAGTATCCCCGGGCCTTTACCTTGCCCGTATTAAGGTGGATGACGACGCGAGGGATGACAACTCGGCTGCTCGCCTAGTTGGGGTGGCGTATTGACTTTTGCCCGGGGTAAGTAGCTCTTCCCAAGCCGGAACAATCCATCCGTCAAACGAGGCCTCTCCAGCAAACGGCGGAACTTGCACGACGTCGTCTCATCCAGAATGCCGTACAAATACCTCGTCTTTGACGTCAATGCAGGATTCGGTGAAATTGTCATTGCCCAAGGGCCTCATGTCGCTTGCTCGCACCAAGGAGTTAATCCCGTGTTCATCTTTGCCTATATCACCACCGCCTGCAATCCAGAAAGCGACTGAACGCCTTGTCCAATTACTACGAACCAGGCCCGCTGGTCCTGCTACAGCGTCCGGTTGCTCTCATCGGCTTCCTCGGCGTTGACCAACACAGCTTGGGCCGCGACTTGGCCGCCTTGAGTGGTCTGCCCCTCATTGAAGTGGATCGCTGGATCGAACACCAGGCCGGCCAGTCCTTGGTAGCTCTCGTGCAGACGCAGGGTATAGAGGCCCTACGCGGATTAGAAGACCGCTTTCTCGCCCAAGCATTGGCCACTCGTCCGCCCGGGATCGTCGTCTTGGGCGATGGGGCGCTGATCAAAGGGGGCAATCTCCAGCAGGTACTGGACAAAGCGACGTTGGTGTATCTCAAAATGTCGCTGGCCAGCACCTATTGGAAGCTGCGCCAGCCAGCCTTAGAAGCGGCGCAGCGGCCGCATCCGCTGCTGCTGCAACCGCCCGAAAGCACGGCGCAACTCCGGCCGCTGTTGGCCGAGCGCCAAGGCGGCTTTGACCAAGCCCATGTGACGCTGGACATGGACGAGATGACTACAGAGACGGCCCTGCGCCACCTGTTGGATAAGCTGTCCCAATGGGGGACCGCGCGGCCCGTATCTTAGGATTGCCCTACCCGGCCTCCAACGATACTTTTTGGGCCAAAATCGCCCTTGTTCCCATCATCTCAGGAGACTTCTCATGTTAGACCCTCAGTTTCTCCTCGGCGACGAGGAGATGCAGCAGTTTATAGCCGAGGGCTATCTCACGCTCAAATCCTCGCTGCCCGCCTCCCTCCACCAAGACATCTACCAGCGCACCGAAGATGTTTTTGCCAAGGAGGGCAATCCCGGCAACAATATTCTGCCTCGCATCCCGGCGTTGCAACAGGTCTTTGACGATCCGGTCGTGCGCGGTGCTCTCACGTCGGTGGTCGGGCCGGATTACATCATGCACGCCCACCGCCACTGCCACATCAATCCGGCCGGCGGCCAGGGTGGTGGCTGGCACAAGGACAGCTATTGGGGCTATCGCAAGGTGCGCTATCATCGCAATCGCTGGGTGATGATTTTTTACTACCCACAAGACGTCACCTTGGAAAACGGCCCCACCGCGGTCATGCCCGGCACGCATTACTACAACGACCGCGCAGCCGACGAAAAGGACGAGCGCCACTTGCCCGTCTGCGGCGAGGCTGGCACCTGCACCTTGGTGCATTTTGACTTGTGGCACCGGGCCATGCCCAATAGCACGGAGGCCAACCGCTACATGGTGAAGTTCCAATTTACCCGCCTCAGCGAGCCGAGCCGGCCCACTTGGAACATCCAAGTCCCGGAGTGGCCGGCCAACGGCTCCGCTCCCTCTACCAAGCATCGAGTTGTGTGGTCGCGGATATGGGATTGGCACGCGGGCACCCCGAGTCGCGCCGAGGCCAGCGGGCAAATCGAGCAACTGATTGAGTCTCTTCAAGGGACATTAGAACAACGCCTTGCCGCGACCGACGCCCTCGGCGCGCTAGGGGAAAAAGCCGCTCCCGCGCTCGACGCGCTGCTCGGCGCGCTGGGCGACGAGGCCGAGCCAGTGCGCCTCAATGCCGCGTATGCGCTGGGTGCAGTGGGTGCGGCCGCGGTACGCCCTTTGATGGCAGCCCTCGACGACGAGCGCGAACACGTGCGCGAACACGCGGCGTATGCACTCGGTGCGGTGGGAGAGGAGGCCGTGGATGCCTTGGTTGCGGCCCTTGGCGACGAGCGCGCCCACGTGCGGGGTTTTGCCGCGTACGCGCTGGGCGACATGGGGCCGCGGGCGGGTGCTGCGGCTGCGACCGCCCTGTGCGCGCTACACGACGACCCAGACACATGGGTGCGGTGCAACGTGGCCGAGGCCCTCGGGACGATTGAACTGCATCCAGAAGGGGCCGTGCCCGCGTTGGCCGCGCTGCTGGGCGACGAGGACGAGCAGGTGCGCTTCAACGCCGCCTATGCGCTGGCCCACTTCGGCCCGGGGGCCGCAGCGGCCACAGAAGCGTTGGCTGAGGCCCTCAGCGACGAGAATCGCTACGTCCAGGGGCACAGCTCGGCCGCCCTGCAACAGATTGGCACGCCCCAGGCCCAAGACGTATTGCTGCACCATTTGACCGCGGCGCGCTGGTGCCCCATAACGACCAAGGAGACCACGTTCTGAGCGAATCACGTGTGAAATCTGGGGTTCACCAATACATCGAAAAGCACCAAGAGCAGTTGATTGATAGCGCGCAGGCTTTAGTTCACGTGAATACCGTCAATCCGCCGGGGAATAACTACCAAGCGATGGCCGACGCGCTCTTGAGATGCTGTCAGGACTTGGGCATGCAGGCCCAAGTCCACCGCGTTCCAGATCAAGAGGTCCGCCGAGTACTCGGATCGGCCGAGTTCCCGCGCTACAACCTGATTGCTCGGTGGGACGCCGGCCGGCCGCAGACGGTGCATTTCAATGCCCACTACGACGTGGTGCCCTGCGCTGGGCAGTGGAAATTCGGCAGCCCTTTCGAGCCGGGGCTGGCCGCCGGTGCGCTCTATGGCCGCGGCTCCGGGGACATGAAAGGGTCGATCGCCGCGTTGCTGATGGCCGTGGAGGCGCTCAAGGAAACGGGTGCTGAGCCGGCTTTTAACATCGAATGTTCGTTTACGGCCGACGAGGAGACCGGCGGCCAATTGGGCGCGGGATGGATTGTAAACAAGGGGCTGGTGAACGCCGATTTCGCAGTCGTCTGTGAGGGGGCGGCTGGGACGCAGGTCGGCTGCGGTCACAACGGCGTGCTGTGGTTAGAGGTCGAGTTGACGGGCAAGGCCGCCCACGCTTCTAACCCAGAACAGGGGGTCAACGCCTTTGAAGCCATGGCCAGCGTAGTGCAGAAGTTGCAAGCCTACAAAAGGAAACTAAATGCGCCCCAGCGCCGCTACGTGGATTTCGACGGTCGGTCGCGCAACCCCACGCTCAATATCGGTGGCGTCTTCGCCGGTGGGGAGGGCGACAAGATAAACACCGTACCCGCGTATGCTCGCTTTTCGCTCGACCGCCGCTTAGTGCCCGGCGAGCAGCTCGCAGCAGTCGAGCGCGAGCTGAGACGCGCTGTGGCGCAGGCCGCCGAGCCACCCTGCCGAGTGGCAGCGCCTTTGCAGATTGAGCCTTGCGTCGTCGATGCTGATCACGCGCTGCCCCAGGCATTTGCGCGGGCCGTGCAAGCCGTGCGCCGCCGCGCCGCTGGCTACCGGCTCAGCTCTGGCTTTACAGATCTGCACTACTTTGCGATTGACGGCGGCTTGCCCGGCATTGGCTATGGGGTAAAGGGCGAGCGCATTCACGGGATAGATGAGCGCGTGCGGGTGCGCGACTTGGTGTTGACAGCCCGTACGTACGCCGAGTTTATGCTGCGCGGCTTGGAGGACCATTGAGCGGAAACCTGCAACGCTTCTTGTGGACGGCGTACGACCGCTTGGGCGGGCTGGTGGGCTACAACTTGCTGTGGAGCGCGTTGAGCCTGCCTTGGATCGGCGGGGCCTACCTGCTTTTGCAACTAGGATTTGGGCTAGGTGGCTTGGGCTTGGTGGGGGCTATCGTCTTAGCCGGTGCCCTGCTGTTGGGCGCACCGGCCACGGCAGTGCTTTTCGCCGCTGGGGCCGCTTGGGCACGGGGCAGGGACTTCGGCCTGCGGGAGTTTTGGGCGGCTGGCCGCGCGTTTTTTTGGCGCGCCCTCGCGCTGGGGTTGTTGATGGTCGCCGCGGTCGCACTGGTGCTGACCAACGTGGTCTTTTACCAGCGGCTGGGCGGCTGGCTTGGGGTGCTTTTGGGCGGGCTGATGGTCTGGTTCATACTGCTGGTGGGCATGGTCGCAGTGTATGTTTTTCCAGTGCTGGTCACCCAAGAAGGGTCGGTGTGGGCCACCGTGCGCCATAGCTTTCTTCTATCGGTCGATAATATAAAGCTCTCACTGGTTTTTCTACTGAGCGCAGGCTTGGCCTTGGGCCTTGGCGTCGCTTCTGGGGTGGGGTTGTTCTGCGGCGGCTTGGCGGCTTGGGCCTTGTGGGTCAGCGTCGGCTTTCACGCGCTCTTGCCCAAGTACACGGGCCAGTCTCTGCCCAGTGAGGCCCCACGCCGGCTGCGCGAACTGATCCGCCCCTGGGAGGCTTGAGCATTGGACTTGCACAAACTGGTAACGGGCCGAGAAATGGCGGCGGTCGATCAGCGCACCATCGCCGAGGCGGATATTTCTAGCGCCGAACTCATCGAGCGGGCGGGTACAGAAGTGGTTGCAGCCATTGCGGCGCGCTGGGACGGCTTGGCCGGTTTGCAGGCCGTGGTGCTGTGCGGCAAGGGCAACAATGGCGGCGACGGGTTTGCCGCAGCTCGGCTCTTGCGCGCTGGCGGTGGGTCGGTGCGCGTCTTCCTCGCGGCAGACCGCGCGGAGGTGCAAGGGGCTGCCGCCGAGCATTTGCGGCGCTGCGAACAGGCGGGCGAGGCCGTCGAAGTGCTCGGCGAGGATTTGGCCCCGTTCGACGCCGCCCTCCAAGAAGCCGACTTGGTGATTGACGCGCTTTTGGGGACCGGGTTGCGAGGGGCACCTCGTCCTGCGATGGCGCGCGTCATCGAGCGCATTGCCCAGTGCGAAAGGCCGGTAGTGGCCGTGGATATCCCCTCGGGAGTCGAGGCCGATACTGGGCAGGTCCACGGCGCGGCCGTTCAAGCGATGCTGACGGTGACCTTCGGATTGGTCAAAGTCGGGCAGCTATTCTATCCCGGTCGGTCGCATTGCGGTGCGCTGCACTTGGCCAACATCGGCTTCCCCGAGCCTATCCTGCGCGATGCGGTTGCCCAGGCCCTGCTGCTTTCCGCCGAGGGCCTAGGCGCGCTCGTGCCGCGACGCCGTGGCGACGAGCACAAGGGAAGCTGCGGGACGGTGGCCGTGGTCGCGGGTTCGGTGGGCATGACCGGGGCGGCCGCGCTGACGGCGGATGCCGCGCTCAGAAGCGGGGCCGGTCGCGTCCATCTAGGGGTGCCCGCAAGTCTCAACGACATTCTCGAAGTCAAGCTCTCTGAGGTGATGACCCGGCCGTTGCCCGAAGTGCGCAAGCGGCGCTGTTTGTCTCTGCGGGCCTTGGGCGAAGTGTGCGCTATGTTGACGCGGGCCGATGTCTTGGCATTGGGGCCGGGTTTGGGGCGCTATCGGGAGACCGAGGAGCTGGTGAGGCGGCTGGTGTTGCAAACCGAGCTGCCCCTCGTTTTGGATGCAGACGGGCTTAGTGCTTTCGCCGGGCAAGCCGATGCGCTAAAGGGCCGCTCGGCACCGCTGGTCCTCACGCCCCATGTGGGCGAGTTCGCCCGCTTGAGCGGGTTGGACAAGCGGCGGATTGCCGACGCGCCCATGGCCGTGGCCCGCGACTTTGCCAGCGAATTCGGCGCGACGCTCGTGTTGAAGGGCGCGCCGACCGTCGTGGCCTTGGGCGATGGACGCGTGGCGGTCAACTCCACGGGCAATGCGGGCATGGCCACGGCCGGGTCGGGCGACGTGCTGACCGGGATCATCGCCGGGCTGATAGCCCAAGGGATCGGCGCAGAGGCCGCAGCTTGCCTCGGGGTCTATGTCCACGGTCGGGCTGGGGATCGGGCGGTCGAGCGGCTGGGGGAATGGGGGATGCGGGCGGGCGATATAGCCGATGAAATCGCCTTGGCGATGGTAGATGCGGCGCGATCTGCTTGACATGTTTGGGGTGATGCTGTAATCTGGAAATGGAACTGGGGTGCTGGTGTGGGCGCTTCTTGGCTTTTGCACATTTAATTTACAGAGCTTGCGTTATGGCCGACGTCAAAGACGCCATTGAAGAAATGATCGAAGAGTCCTACTTGCTGGGGCTTTCGGAAGACGAGATTCTCGCGGATTTCAGCCGCTTTATCGATACCTGCTATACCGTTATTCAGGACAACGTAAAAAGCCGCGAAGCCCTCAGCCGCTTGGCCGAGAATTTGGCGCGGGAGAAGACTAGTACTCGCATCGCCGACCACTCCACTGCTCAGGGTAAAGTCGCGGCCAAGGACGCCCAACGGGCCTGCGCCGAAAAAGCGGCGCGTCGCAAGCGCATGGTCCTAAAGGCCATTGCCGACTACGACCCCCATCTCGTCCGCCTCATCAACGAGCAGCGCTTTCAGGTAGATATCAAGGAAGTGGAGCGTCCCAAGCTCAAGGTCAGTCAGAGCCACGATTGGGAGCGCTACGGCCAGCTCTTGCTCCAGGCTGGCTGCATTACTGTAATCGCGCTCACCCTGTTTCTCGTTTACCTAAGGCTTTAGGACAGTACGAGTTGATCGAGACGTGCAGTCCAGGCCCCTTCATCGAGTTGTTCGCACGAGGTCTGCAGCAAGATTGGTTCGGATGGAGATTGGGCCGATGCGCACTCGGACCACTCGCAGTCCCATGCGGTAACCACTCGCCAATCGGCCCCGTTGTGCCGCCGTTCTTTCGCGCTCTTCGCATTCACTAAACTCCATGCCCAAACGCACAGACATTCAAAAAATAATGCTCATCGGCTCTGGCCCCATCGTCATTGGCCAAGCCTGCGAGTTTGATTATTCGGGAACGCAAGCCTGTAAGGCGCTGGCCGAAGAAGGCTACGACATCGTCTTGGTCAACAGCAATCCGGCGACGATTATGACTGATCCAGAGGTGGCCGACCGGACCTATATCGAGCCGATCACGCCGGAGATTTGCGCGCGGATCATCGCCGCGGAAAAGCCGCAGGCCCTCCTGCCAACGCTCGGGGGCCAAACCGCGCTCAACACGGCGGTGGCCTTGGCCGAAAGCGGCATCCTCGCCGAGCACAACGTCGAGCTGATCGGCGCTTCACTCGAGGCCATCAAGATGGCCGAAGACCGCGAGCTCTTCAAAGCCGCCATGGACCGGGCCGGATTGTCCATGCCTCGCGGGGCCTTCGTCCACAGCCTCGAAGAGGCCCACAAGCACCAAGCCGACTTGGGCTACCCGACCATCATTCGCCCCTCTTTTACGATGGGAGGCTCTGGCGGCGGCGTGGCGTACAACGCCGAGGAATTCGAGCAGATCGTGCGCCACGGCCTCGACCTAAGCCCGATCGACGAGGTGCTGATCGAGGAATCGGTGCTCGGGTGGAAGGAATTCGAGCTGGAGGTCATGCGCGATCACCGCGACAACGTGGTCATTATCTGCTCGATTGAAAACTTCGACCCCATGGGGATCCACACCGGCGATAGCATCACGGTCGCGCCGGCGCAGACCTTGTCGGACAAGGAATATCAGCACATGCGCGATGCGGCCATCCGCATCATGCGCGAGATCGGGGTGGATACCGGCGGGTCCAATATCCAGTTCGCGGTCAATCCCACCGACGGCCGCATGGTCGTCATCGAGATGAACCCCCGGGTCTCGCGTTCTTCGGCGCTGGCTTCCAAGGCAACGGGCTTTCCCATTGCCAAGATCGCCGCCAAACTGGCCGTGGGCTACAGTCTGGACGAAATCCGCAACGACATCACCCGCGAGACCCCGGCTTCCTTTGAGCCGACCATCGACTACGTGGTGACCAAAATTCCGCGCTTTACCTTTGAGAAATTTCCCAGCACGCCGGACGCACTCGACACCCAGATGCGCTCGGTGGGAGAGACCATGGCCATTGGCCGCACCTTTAAGGAGTCCCTGCAAAAGGGCCTGCGCTCGCTGGAGGTCGGCCGGGCGGGTTTTGGTGCCGACGGCAAGGACCTGAGCGCGGCCAAGGTGACCGACAAGGAACTGCGCGAGAAATTGCTGCGTCCCAACTCCCAGCGCATGTCCTACCTCAAGCTGGCCATCGCCAAAGGCTACACCCACGACGAGATCTATGGCCTCACGGGCATTGACCCGTGGTTTCTCGACCAGCTCTACCAGCTTTTTGAACTCGAACAACAGCTAGCGCGGGAAGACGTGCTCGCAGATGCCGCCTTGTTGCGCCGCGCCAAGGAGTGGGGATTTAGCGACCGCCAGCTAGCGCATCTCAACGGCTGCGACGAGGCCGGCGTCCGCCGCCGTCGCCTTGAGCTGAACATTCGCCCGGTGTACAAAACGGTCGATACCTGCGCCGCTGAGTTCGAGGCGCACACGCCCTACCACTACTCGACGTACGACCGCGAGGACGAGGTGCAGCGCTCGACGCGCAAGAAAATCGCCATCCTCGGCGGGGGGCCGAACCGCATCGGCCAGGGGATCGAATTTGATTACTGCTGCGTCCACGCGTGTTTCGCGCTGCGCGAAATCGGCTATGAGACCATCATGGTCAACTCCAATCCCGAGACGGTCAGCACAGATTACGACACGGCCGACAAGCTCTACTTTGAGCCGCTGACGATCGAAGACGTGCTGCACATAGTCGACCGCGAAGCCCCAGACGGCGTCATTGTGCAGTTCGGGGGGCAGACTCCGCTGAACTTGGCGGCTGAACTAGAGCGCGAGGGCGTGCCCATCATCGGCACCTCGTCCAGCAGCATCGATTTGGCCGAGGATCGCCAGCGCTTCGGCCAGCTACTAAACGAGCTGGGTATCCGTCAGCCGGCCAATGGCATGGCCGCTAGTTGTGCCGAGGCGTGCGCGGTCGCCGAACAGATCGGCTTTCCGGTTTTGGTGCGGCCTTCTTATGTGCTGGGCGGGCGGGCCATGGTCGTCGCCTACGATGTCGGGGGCCTCGAAACCTACATGGACGAGGCCATTGAGGTCGCACCCGAGCGACCCGTGCTCATCGACCGCTATCTGCAAGGCGCAGAGGAATTCGACGTGGATGCCGTGGCCGATGGGACGGACGTGGTCGTCGGTGGAATCATGCAGCACATCGAGCACGCTGGCGTGCATTCGGGCGACAGTGCCTGCACCTTGCCACCTTACGACACGCCGGCCAAGCACATCGAGACCATGCGCGAGTACACCCACGCGCTGGCGCGTGCCCTCGGCGTGATCGGCCTGATGAACGTGCAGTACGCCGTCTATCAAGGCGAGGTCTATGTGATTGAAGTAAATCCCCGGGCTTCGCGCACCGTGCCCTTTGTCAGCAAGGCCATTGGCCGCCCGCTGGCCAAGATCGCCGCGCTGGCTATGGTGGGAGTGAGCTTGCGCGAGCAGGGCTTCACCGAGGAAGTCGTGCCGGCGCACATATCGGTCAAGGAGGCCGTGCTGCCCTTTATAAAATTCCCTGGGGCCGATAGCCTGTTGGGGCCGGAGATGAAGTCCACCGGCGAGGTCATGGGCATTGGCCACGACTTTGGCACGGCCTTCCTCAAGGCGCAGATGGGGGCGGGCTCGCTGCTGCCGTCGTGCGGCCGGGTCTTTATCAGCGTGGCCGACTGCGATAAAGAGGAGGTCTTGCCGGTGGCTCGCAGGCTGCGCGCGGCCGGGTTCGAGCTGGTGGCTACGCAGGGCACGCGCGACTTCCTCGGCAAGCACGACATCGCCGCAGAGCGGGTGCGCAAAATTCACGAGGGCCGCCCGCACATCGAAGACGCGATCCGCAGCCGCCAGATTGACCTGATTATCAACACTCCCCTCGGCGAGTCTTCGCACTACGACGACTTTGCGGTGCGCCGGGCCGCGGTCGTAACCGGCGTGCCCTATACCACGACGATGGCCGGGGCCCGGGCTGCGGTCGCGGGCATTGAGGCGCTGCAACGCGCCGAACTAAGCGTGCAATCCCTGCAGGATTACCATCGGGGCTAGGAGACGGCTCGTGCGGACCGCGCCCTTGGTGCTGTTGCTGGCTTGTTGTCTGGCGATTTCGGCCTGCGTCTATTTCAATACGTTTTACAACGCCAAGAAAACCTTCCGCGCGGCCGAAAAAGAGCGGCACAAGCACGAAGAGACCTACGCCGACTGGGCCTTTGACCGGGCTGGGCCCGAATTGCAGCGGCAGCGCTCGCCGCAGGCCGACCAACTCTACGACAAAGTGGTGCGCAAGGCGTCCAAGGTGCTCGATAAGTACAAGGAGAGCGACTTGGTTGACGACGCCATGTTCCTGATCGGCCGGGCGTATTACTGGCGCGGCGAATACCTCAATGCCCAAGATTCGTTCCGCGACTTGGAGACCTTTTTCCCGTCCAGTCCGTACTTCGATCAAGCCCGCTACTGGCGCGCTCGCTGCCTAGAGGAGCAGCGGGCTGACGACCAAGCGCAGTCGCTTTACCGAGTGCTGTTTGACGAGGCCGAGAAAAAGATCGCCGTCCAAGCGGGCCTGCACTTGGCCGAGATGGCGCACGACCGCGAGGACTACATCGCGGCCATGCGGGAATATCGGGCGACGCTGGCGGCCTTTCCCAAGAGCGCGGTGCGCGCCCAGTTGTGGTTGCGCTTGGGCGAGGCGCTGATGGCCTTAGAGGATCCGGGCCGCTTAGATGAGGCCCTAGCGGCCTTCGACGAGGTGCTGCAGGCCGATCCCAGCGCGGACCAAAAGTATCGCGCTCGGCTCAACAGTGGCCGCGCGCTCTACGCCATGGGCGCGGAGGATGAGGCCCTAGAGGCGTACGTCAGCCTGCTCGACGAGGGCCGCTTTCGTCGCTTTGAGGGCCGCACCCGGCTCCTAATCGGCGAGTGGTATCAGGGCCGCCGCTTGATCGACGAGGCGCTGGCCGAGTACGAGCAGGTGCGCAACGACTTTCCCCAGACGCCCTCTGCGGCCATGGCCTTGTATCGCATCGGCTTGCTGCGCCTGCAGGAATACGGGGATACCGAGCTGGGGCGCGAGTACCTTGAGGAGAGCAGCCGCGAGAGCCCGGGAGCGCAGGGCGTGCTCTTAGCGCAGGAGATGCTGGGGCACATGCGTCGGCTGCAACAGTTCCAGCGCCAGGTCCACCGCGCCGATTCGCTCTACGCCGATTCGCTAGGCGCGGTGCAAGGGCCTCTGTTGTGGCGACAGGCAGAGGAAGCCCCGGCCGATACGGTGGTGGTGGCGCGGAGTTTGGATGTGCTGGACGACCTGTTCAGCGCGTGCGAGCTCTATCGCGACGACATCGGCCAAGCCGATTCGGCCCGCGCGTACTACGAGGAGGTCCTCCGCCGCTTCCCGGACAGCGACCAATTGCCCCGCGCCGTGTACAGCCTCGCTTGGATCGAGTTGCAAATGCGTGGCGACGAAGAGGGGGCTAGGCCCTATTTGCTGCGGCTGATCGAGGAGTTTCCCACCTCGGCCCACGCCAACGAGGCCCGCCGTCTGCTGGGGCAAAAGTCCGAGGCCACCGCCGAAGAGCTGGCAGCCCGCGAGTTTGCGCGGATCGAAACATTGCGCTTAGCACAGCCTGAAAACACCGAGGCGTACATCCCCCTGTTGGACAGTTTGAGCCATGCCTTCGTCGGTACGCAAACGGGGGGTCAAGCGGCGTTTTTGGCGGCCAATACCTACGAGAATGTCGTCGGAGATACGCTTTCGGCCGAGCAGCGCTATCAATTGTTGCGCGAGGAGTTCGCCGAGACGCGGTTTGGCAAGCTGTCCCAGCAGCGGTGGGAAATGCGCGAGGAAAAGCTCATCGACAAGCTGGAGCGCAGCCTGAAGGCGGTCGGCGGCCAGCTCGGCCCAGGGGAGCGGATCGAACTGCTCGCCTTGGAGCCGGACACGCTCGATTCCGTGTCCTTGGCGCGCAAATACATCGGCTTTGCCGAGCGCGCGCAGCGACGCGGAGACGTTGCGTTAGCCCGCGATTTTTACGAGCAGAGCATCGATCAACAGGTCGCCAACCCGCGCGCCCTGTATCAACTCGGCAACATCAACTGGGAGGAGGGCTATTTCAACGACGCCATCGAGTTCTACCGCCAAGCCCTGTCCTTTGACAAGAGGAACCTCAATCTCTACTACCGGCTCTGGCGCGCCTTTACCGAGCAGGGCGTAGAGGACTCGGCCAACCACTACCTGCGAGAGGTCGCACGGCGCGATCGCAACAGCGCGCAGATTCGCTTCCTACTGGAGAAGCACCCGGATTTTCAGGCGGGCCAGGACCAAGAGGACTTGGACTTGGAAGCGATGATCGCGCTCGACTTGTCGGTTCCTCCCGACCAACTGGGGTGGAAAGAGGGAGACCTGTCGCTGAGCGATTGGCCGCTGGTCCGGCAGGTGGTGCGGCCAGTCTATCCGGCGGCTGCTGAGGATTCGGCCGAGGTGTTGCTCGACGTGCTAATTGACTACGAGGGGCGGCCCGAGCAAGTGGAGGTCTTTCGCGGAGAACCTCCTTTTGTCGAGAGCGCGATAGCCGCGGCGTATGGCTATAGATTCTATCCCGCGGTGCGCCGCAACGGCGAGGAGATCAAGTCTTGGATCGAGTTGGCCGTGCCGTTTGGACTGCCGCAAGGCAAAGGGGAAGAGCCGTGATTGACGAGCAAGCGCGCCTGTTGAGCAACCGCGAAGTCGCGGCGGACTTCTATTTGGCGCGCCTTAACGCACCCTACATTGCAGCGCAGATTGAGCCGGGTCAGTTCGTCAACATCGAGGTCAGCGCGGGGATTGCGCCCTTGTTGCGCGTCCCGCTGAGCGTGAGCGGTGTCGATCGCGAGGCCGGTATGATTGAGGTATTGTACGAAGAGGTCGGGCCTAAGACCCGAGCACTGAGCCAACTCGGGCCGGACGCAATTCTGCCGACCCTCGGCCCGCTGGGCAAGGGATTCACGCCGCCGCCCGAGGGTACGCGAGTCGCACTAGTCGGGGGTGGCATCGGCGTGCCGCCGCTGCTGTACTGGGGATTGGAGCTGAGGCAGTGGGCGCACCAGACTGCGCTGCTGGTGGGGGCGCGGACTGCGGGCAAGCACCTGACCAGCGAGTTGCTCACGCCGGCTGCGGACCTAGTGCGCCTCGCCACCGACGACGGTAGCCTCGGGCACGCGGGCTTGGTCACCGATCTGTTGCGGCACGAGCTAGTTGAAAAGGGGCCGTGCGCGGTCTATTGCTGTGGCCCGCATGGGATGATGCAGGCCGTGGCCGCCATGTGCCTAGAGGCCCAAGTTCCGTGTCAGGTCTCACTCGAAGAGTATATGGCTTGCGGCATTGGCATCTGCGTGGGCTGCGCCGTCGAGCTGGAGATGGCAAAAGGCGACACGGACTACGGTCGCTACGCCCGCATCTGCGTGGATGGGCCGGCGTTCGACGCGCGGCAGATAAAATGGAACAGCGCATGGCCGACTTGAGCATAGACTTTGCCGGTGTGCGACTGCGCAACCCGGTACTGCTGGCCTCGGGCACCTGCAACTACGGTCAGGAGCTTTTGCCGCTGACCGATTTTGCGCGCTTGGGTGGGCTGGTCACCAAAACCATTACTCCGCAGCCTCGGGGCGGCAACCCTCCCCAGCGCATCGTCGAGACGCCGGCCGGAATGCTCAATTCCATTGGCTTGCAAAACCCTGGGCTGGAGGCTTTTGTTGAGAAGCAATGGCCTTTGTTGGCCAGTTTGGACGCGCAGGTGGTGGTAAATATCGCCGGATTCGCGGTCGAGGAATTCGGGCAGATGGCGGCGAGTCTCGAAGCATTGGCAGGCATTGCTGCGCTCGAAGTCAATATATCCTGCCCCAATGTCGAAGCCGGGGGCGACAATTTCGCCACCCGACCCCAGACCGCGGCTGCCGCCATTGCCGCAGTCCGCAGCCGCACCCAGCGGCCAGTCATCGCCAAGCTGACGCCCAATGTCACAGATATTGCCGAAATTGCCCGCGCCGTAGTGGATGCGGGTGCGGATGCGGTCTCGCTGATCAATACGCTCGTTGGCATGGCCATTGACGTGGAGCGGCGGCGGCCCGTCTTGGGCGGTATCACCGGCGGCTTGTCCGGCCCGGCGATCAAGCCCGTGGCTCTCGCCATGGTGTGGAAGGTAGCCCAAGCCGTCGCCGTGCCCGTCATGGGCATCGGCGGCATCGCCACCGCGAGTGATGTCCTAGAGTTCATGGTCGCCGGAGCTTCCGCGGTTCAAGTCGGCACGGCCAATTTTGCCAACCCCAACGCCGGCGTCGAAATTGTCGAGGGCCTCGACGCCTATTGCGACGAGCGCGGCATCGACCGCCTCGCCTCGCTGGTGGGCAGCTTGCGGGTTTAGAAAATTCCTAGCGGCCTGTGCCCGGCTGCAAGCTCGGCGGTCGGTACATCCCCGAAATTTCCAGACAGCTTCTTAGACGAGAAAAGCGAAAGCGCGGCTTCACTGCATCGGCACGAAGCGCACGGGTAGGAGTTTGCGCTGGCTGAGGCCGGTCGGGCTGCGTTCTACCAAGACCAAGTGCTGGCGTTGGGTACCTAGCGGGAGAATGAAGCGGCCGTTAGGCGCTAGTTGTGCGGTTAGAGTGGGTGGGATGGTAGCGGGCGCAGCCGAGCATACGATGGCGTCAAAAGGGGCGGCCTCGGGCCAACCCATGCGGCCGTCGCCGACGCGGAGAGCGACATGGCCATAACCTGTATCGGCGAGTACTCGACTGGCTTGTGCGGCGAGGTCGGAGAAGAATTCAATGCTATAGACTTGACCGGCCAGTTCGGCGAGCAGGGCGGTCTGGTACCCGGAGCCGGTGCCAATCTCCAAGACCCGTTCCGCGCCCTGCAAGCCGAGAGCCGAGAGCATGTAGGCCACGACGTACGGCTGAGAGATGGTTTGCTCTGCGCCGATGGCCAGCGGGTGGTCGGCATACGCGTGGGAGCGCAGGGCCTCCGGGACATAGCAATGCCTTGGGACGCGGTCAAACGCCGCGAGTACGCGCGAATCGCGAATGCCGCGCTGGCTGAGTTGCTCGCGCACCATCGCGCGGCGTTGGTCGGCGTAAGAAGTAGTCATCGCGCACTTTGGAGGAGGGCTAGCGCAGCGTCTATTGCGGTCACAGTGGGGATTGCAGCGATGTCTGCGGCGGGTGCTTGCAGGATGTGGCTGCGCTTGCCGCGCGGTGCCCACAGCCGGGGGTCGGTGGGGCCAAACAGCGTCAGGGTCGGGGTGCCGACGGCTGCGGCTATGTGCCCGGGGCCGGAGTCGTTGCCGATAAAGAGCGCGGCTTTGGCGAGCAGGCCGGCAAGGGAGCGCAGGTCTGGGGGGTGGAGCGCGGGCAGGCTGCCGACGGTTAGTTGGCGTTCGCGTTCGACTGGGCCGCACAGGAGCGCGGTATGCCAGCCTCTTTTTTGCAGCGCGCTGGCGAGGGCGTGGAAATTCGCTGCAGGCCAGCATTTGGCTGGCGAGCCGCTGCCTAGGTGGATGACGACTTCGGGCGCGGAGGCGAGCGCGTCCACATAGCCGTAGTCGCCGGGCCGCAGCGCGATGTGCGGGGTGCGGTCGCCGACGGGCAGGCCCCATTGCCGCAAGGGGCTTAGCAAGTGATCGACGATGTGGCCGCGGAAATCGGCTGGGGGGCGTGGGTCCCACAGCAACACGGGGCCGGCTACGGCTCGGCGCAGTTGCGGGCCGAAGTGTTGTTGGGCATTCACCACATAGGCTAGCACGCGCTGCGTAGCGGCGAAGAGCTGGCGAGTGGCCGGGGGAAGCGGCCCATCGCGGTGCAGGGCAATCAGGCGTGGATCTTCGCTGTCGAGGACGGAGGCCGCTGGGCCGAGCGCTAGGGTCGCCGGGTGGCCGATGAGGCGCAATTCGGCGGTGGGAAAGGCTCGGCGCACGGCATCAATGGCGGGTAGGGTGAGGACGAAGTCGCCGATTGCCCCACCGCGAAATATGGTTATCGCGCTCAATTTTGCCGCCCCACTGCGGGCATCTCTTGCCCGCCAGGAAATTTTTGCGTAATTTCTACAATTCTGTTTGATCTACAACTATCTGAAGGAGTTGGCCTTATGGGGGCCTTGATTGGCAAGAAATTGGGCATGACGCAGGTGTACAACGACCGCGAGGAGCTCACGCCGGTGACGATCGTCGCGGCCGGGCCCTGCCCGGTGGTACAAGTGCGGACCGAGGAGGACAATGGATACTCGGCTTTGCAACTCGCATTCGACGAAGTGCCGGAGCGCAAGCTGACCAAGCCGCAAAAGGGCCATCTGGCTAAGGCCGGCGTGAACGGGCACCGCATCTTGCGCGAATTTCGCGGCGAAGAGGGCGCGTTCGAGGTCGGCCAAGTCTTGGATGTAGGCCAGTTCGAGGTCGGCCACCGGGTCAAGGTGACGGGCAAATCCAAGGGCAAGGGGTTTGCCGGGGTGGTCAAGCGCCACGGTTTCCACGGCAAGAACACGAGCCACGGCACACCCAATACCGTACGCCACGGCGGCTCCATCGGCCAGGGCACGACTCCAGGTAAGGTGTGGAAGGGCAAGAAAATGCCCGGCCAGATGGGTAACAAGAGGGTTTCCACCAAGGGGTTGACCGTCGAGCGGATCGACGCGGATCGCAACTTGCTCTTCCTCAAAGGGGCGGTACCGGGCGGAGCCAATGGCTACATCCTGATACAGACCAGCTAACCCCCCTGCTTTAAGAGTGCTTGTGAGGCGGTGCCCGGCGTGGCATCGCCTCTTTTTTTATCCGGGCGGCCACTGCATGGGGCGGCCGCCGAGCAGATGGACGTGGAGGTGGGCTACCGTTTGCCCCCCGTCCTCGCCGGCGTTGATGACCAAGCGATAGCCCGTCGCGGCTAGGCCCTGCTCGGCGGCGATCTGGCCGGCCTTGAGCAGCAGGTGGCCGAGCAGGTGGCCGTGCTCGGGAGCGGCGTGTTGCACGCCGGTGACGACTTCCTTGGGTATGACGAGGATGTGCGTCGGGGCTTGGGGCTGGATGTCGCGGAAGGCCAAACAGTCGTCGTCCTCATAGACGATGTCGGCGGGAATTTCGCGGCGGATGATTTTGCTGAAAATGGTTTCACTGCCTGAAGGCAGCGGGGAAAGCGTTTCCTCGCTCATTGGCCTTTCTCACAGGGCTTAGGGGCTTGGTTGCGGCGGATTATAGGCGCGGCGGCTGGGGACGTCAAGCGGGCCGCCGCGATTGCGCTAGCTATGGATTTGAGCATCGTCATACCCGCGTACAACGAAGAGAAGCGGATTCTCATCGCCTTGGAGCAGACGCTCGCGTTGTTGCAGCAGCGGCCGTGGTCCTATGAATTGCTGGTCGTTGATGACGGCAGCGTCGACCGCACGGCCGCCTGCATTGCGGAGTACGCCCGTGAGCATCCCCAAGTCCGCTGCGTGCAAAATGACCGCAACCGCGGCAAGGGCTATTCCGTGCAGCACGGCGTGGCCGAGGCCCGGGGCCGCTACATCGGCTTTATGGACGGCGATTACAAGACCGACATCGCTGCGCTGGACCAGGTGATGCCCCTATTGGCAGCCGGGTGGGACGGGGTGATCGGCGACCGGACGCTGAGTGCGACCGAATTCGTCGTCGCGCGCCGGCGCTACCGGCAGTGGGGGACCGAGGCGTTTGGCTGGCTCTTGCGCAGGCTGATGGGCTTGGGCGAGTTCGGCGATACCCAGTGTGGATTTAAGTTTTTTCAGGCCGCGGTGGCGCGCGACCTCTGCGCGCGGCAGCAGGTCGCCGGCTTCATGTTCGATGTGGAGTTGTTGCTGCTGACGCGCCAATTGGGCTACCGCATCGCAAAGATCCCCGTGAAGTGGCGTTTCGACCCGGACAGCCGCTTTAATCCGGTGACTGGGACGCTGGCCAATCTCAAAGATCTGGCGCGGATCCGCTGGGCGCATCGCCGCCGATCCTAAGCGGTCAATCCCTGTCGTCGATCTGGCGGATCAAAGCGGCTAGGCGCCCTAGGCACACGGTGAGAAAAATCTCTTGGGCAACGGGCGATTCTTG
Source organism: Candidatus Latescibacterota bacterium (assembly GCA_965261395.1). Classification (GTDB taxonomy): domain Bacteria; phylum Latescibacterota; class UBA2968; order UBA8231; family UBA8231. Next base: position 4,831,459 of record OZ253462.1, on the reverse strand, counting down.
CCGCACCGGGCTGTTGATGAAGCGGCCGATGGCGATGAGAACCACGTATACCGAGAGCACATCGTATGCTTGGTCGCTAGTAGCGGAGAGTCCGTCGCGCACGGTGCGCACGACCTGCCGCATGGCCTCGACTAGCGCCTCGACCTTTTCCTCTTCATAAGCGACGACCACCTCCCGGCACAGGGTCTTTAACTGCGCGCGGTATTCGGTGTCGATGCAGCGGGCCGCTCCCAAGGAGTCCGTTGCCCGGCGCAGCAGGCGGGTGATGGCGGCGACGCGGTCGGTATCCTCGCGCGAGAGCAAGCGATAGAACTGGTCGCCAGCGCCTAGCGCACGGCAGACCCCGTTGAGTAGCTGCAAGCGCACGGCGGGGGAAGGAAAGTCGGTCAAGCGGCCGAGCGCGGGTCTGATGATGCGGCGGTCTTGGCGCTCGCCGAGAACATCGACCAGCGTCGGGAACGTCAGGGGGTCGAAATCGCTGCCAAATTGCCAGAATAATAGCTCGTGGACTTCGTCCCCACGGAGGCTGGCTAGGCCGCGGATGGCGCTGATGCGCACCCGGGGATCGGCGTCGGCCAGCGCATCGACTAGTGGATCGATGCTAGTGGAGGATCCGAGGCGGCCTAGGGCCTCGGCGGCTTCGCTGCGGATGTCCGAGGCCCCGTCGAGCAGCTCGCGCATCAGGGGTTCGGTGGCGCTTTCCGACCGGCTCTCGCCCAAGGCGCGGGCGGCGGCGCGGCGCACCCGGGGACTGGCGTCGGCTAGGGCTTGGACCAATTGCTCGATGGCGAGGGGATTGCCCGAGCGACCTAGGGCCTCGGCGGCGCGCGCCCTAGTTCCCTCGGCAGTGGCTAGGCTGAAGATGGTGGCGTTGTAGGCGTAGCTGAGGACGTTGCCACGCAGCATCCGCGAGAGCAGGCTGCGCGAAGTCGCGCTCCGCGCGTCCTTGACGGTGCGGAGGATGAACAAAGGCGCTAGCCGGGCCAAGGTGCTGAGGGCAAAGATGACTTGTAATTCGCCCATGGGCACGCCGAAAACGGAAAAGCGCAAGCCCTCTAGTTGGGCGACGAGCAGGCCGCCCAACAAGGGGCCAAGCGCACCCATTAAGTTGACCGTCACCGACCAAGTTGCTAGGTACATCGTGCGCTTTTCGCCTCGGGGCAACAGGCCGTAGAGCAGGGGGTTGATGCCAACCCCGATCCCAGAGAATAGAATGCCGCTCAGGACCAAGGCCACGGGTATCAGGTGGTAGTCCCCCGGCTGGTTGAAGGCCCAAACAAGAGGCAGGAACGCGGCCGGCGTCATCAGGATTTGCAGGACGGGTCTGGAGCCGAAGCGGTCGATGAGGCCGGCCCAGAGCCGGTAGCCAGCGATGCTGGTCAGCATGAACAGGGCGTTGAAAATTGAGACCTCGGTATAGGAGATCTGCAGGCGGTCGAGCATAAAGACGCTATAGAGCGGCCCGGCCAGCCCAACGCCAAAGGTCCACAGGCCAAAAAAGAGGGCAGCGCGGCGGAAGTTGGCGTCGTGGAAGGGCTGCAAGAGATCGCGCAAGCGCGTGCTTTGTTCGTCGGTGGTGGCCGTCTGTTGGGGAAAGGGCGCGCGGAGGAGATTGGAGTAGCCCAAGAATCCAAAGAGCGTCCCAGCCGCAAAGACCCAGACAAAGCCGCCGCCCTCGGGGAAAAGGTCGAGGAATTGGCCGATCGCGAAACCGGCAACCATTGCCACTATGGTGCTGACGATGGTCTGGCGGCTGGCAAACCGCGCGCGGATATTCTCCGGCACGGCGTTGGCGATCCAAGTGCTGTAAAAGGGCAAAATCGCATAGCCACCGAACAAGCTGAGGCAGACCATGCCCACCAAGGCTGCGAGTCGGTATTGCTCTGGGACGAGGAGGGGGATGACCAGCGGTAGCCCGCGAAAGGCGATTTCCACGTAGCCGCCGACGACGACAAAGCGCTTCTTGTCGCGGACGTGGGCGCTCAACAGAGGGGCGAGCAATTGCGTCAAAGCGAGGAAGTACGCGGCGGAGGTGAAGAAGGCGATAAAGGCACCGTCGGCACCTAAGTACAGGGCAAAGCCGGTAAAGGCCGCCGTCCCCAAGCCACAGGCTTGCCCCCAAGCGCCCCACAAGCCGCTGGCGACGACGAAGGAGCGGAGGGCGCGATGCACTTGGCCGCGCGAGAGAGAAGGTGCATTTTCCATAGTGAAAAAATATCGTTGCGATGTCAGAAAAGGGCAATGAACGTTGCTTGTAGCTCTCTGTTTGGCTTTAAGTTAGACCACACGACAAAGGAGACGGATTATGGCACTCAAGATGGGATACGCGACCCTGCGCTGGCGGCAGCCGGATTTGGCAAAGGCCCTGCCCGAACTCAAAAAGGCTGGCTGGGACGGCTGGGAGGGGCGATTGCCGCTCGACTGGTTGGGGCCGCCGAAGCGGCTGAAGCAAGTGTGCGAGGACGCGGATATGCCGCTGTGCGTGTTTACGGCTAGTGGCTCGCCCGAAGACCGCGACTGGGAGCACACCGAGCGCAACAAGCGGCGGATGGATTTCGCCGCCGAGATGGGCGTGGATTGCTTTATGTTTATGAGCGGCCGCAAGCCGGAAGGGCGGCCGGTGGAACGCGCCGATATTGAGCGGGCGGCCGAGGGGGCCGAGCAGTGGGCCGAGTACGCCTCCCAGTACGGGCTGGAGCTAAGCTACCACATCCACACCAACTTGCTGGTGGATTCGGCTGAGGATTGGCGGCTGTACATGAGCTTGCTGGACAAGGCGCGGCTGTGCATCGATGTCTCGCACGCCGAGCTGTGGGACTACGATCCAGTGCAGTCGCTAATCGACTTTTGGCACCAGCTCAATTACGTCCACCTCCAGGACTATACGTCTTGCACGGTGCGCGAGCCGGGACGCTACAATCCCGAGTGGGTTTCGGTCGGCGAGGGCGAGTGCCTCGACTTTGCCGGGGTGCTCAACACGCTCGCCGAGCGGGGCTTTGACCGCTGGGTGACCAGTTGTCCGGGCGAGCCCGCCTACGAGGGCGAGGACGCGGTCAGTGAGGCGCGGCGGAGTGCGGGGATACGCCAGTATTTGCGCGGGTTGGGGTGCTAGTGAGCGACGCTACACTGATCCAGATTATCGCCTAGGCTCGCTGCTGGACACGGCGTCGATGCCGAGCCGGAAGCAGGATCAGATTTATTCGATGAGAAGGGTGGTATTGCTCTTGGTGTACAGCGCAGTGTATTGGTATTTCTTTTAGAATAGCACCCCAAGCGACCGTGCTGGTGGGGCAAATTAAAACGGTAGCGCGGCTGAGAGTCCGCGAGATGAGGGTATGACAGAGCCAGATCTATTAACCACAGACTATAAAAGACAGGACCGTCAGGTATCTTGGCAGGGTGTAAGTATGAAAGACGGCGATGCGTTCAATTTGTTCATATCCAACGAAGTTTCGGTGCGGCTTTACGATGAAGAAGGCAAGGCCGAATTTGAAGCGTATCTTCAAGACTTAGCCGACACAGGATTCGCTCGAGATAGCCTTGAGGAAATCCTGGCAGCCGAAATAAGTGAAAAGCCAAGTTGGGCGGCGGGGGAAGCAGTAGCTGAAGTGTACCTGAGTCGCGAGTATGAAATTACATGGCCTTGGAACATGGAACGCGATAAGCGGCATCCTAATGCGAGCCTTCCAGGTGCAGATTTGGTCGGATTTATAGTTGAAGGTGGGGCTACGCGCCTCGTACTGGGTGAGGTGAAATCATCCACTCACTCCGGGACACCACCGAGTGTAATGAACGGTCGGAGCGGTTTAATGCACCAGATAGACAACTTAGCAAACGATCTGTCCTTGGTTAGTCAGCTTCTTATATGGCTTTTACCACGCTGTAAAGGAACGGACCATGAAACATTATTCAAAGCTGCGGTTAGAATATTCCTTAAGTCGGGAAACAAGGCACTTGCGCTCTTTGGGGTTCTGATTCGGGATACGCAGCCCAATGAGTTGGATTTACGGACACGAGGAATAACTATGGCGGGAAAACTGCAATGCCCGACAACATGCTGCTTGATCGCAATATATCTGCCTTGCGCCATCGGTGACCTTCCATCTCGCATACCTGGAGGTGAGCCATGAGTCATTGGCTGCTTGAAGACCAGAAAGAGATGTGCCAACAAGCGCTGAATCAAGCTCAACTTGCACAGAATTCGCACAAGCTGGTAGACGAAAAATTGTTCCGACGTGCTGCCGACGTGCTGGAAATGGCTGTGCTCGATCTCATGCTTGAGGACGTAGCGGATGACGAGAAAAAGCAAAGGGAACTGCAACTCGCCGCTGCTGCTGCCTTTTATTTGCTGCACGCCTTGCCTCGTCCGGCCGACGCACTCGATGCCGGGAAATTCCTATTGAGAGCGGGAATCCTTGCCGTATTGGGAGATAAAGAGGCTGATGCAGTGCTATGGTTAGAGAAAGAACCTTGGGATGAGCTTCCCGTTGATTCGGAAGATTGGCATAAGCGCACTTGGGCAACAGTCCTTGATGTTTGGCTACGACTGATCCGCAAGGATCGCTATACCGACCTCGACGTAGTTTTGAAACGAACCTCCCGCCTGCGCGATGCCCAATCTGGTTTTGAAAAGAAGTATCTTGTAGGACAAGAAACGGCCCATGCCAAGGTGGTCGCGCTCGAATTGATAGGACTCTATCATCTAGTCAAGGCAGCCGAGATTTTGGTCCACTACGTGACCGATGATGTCGTGGACGGAAATCACCAGATACACCAAGACCTCGATAAGCATTTTGACCAAGTACTAGCTGTCTGCGAACATGCACGAATGATCGATTTGGAAGTGCTCGGTCGTCTGCTTGCCGCTAGCGCCTCGCAGATGGCCGAAAAATATATGCCAGACCAAACTGTGTTTGTACCAGGTCAAATCGTCTTCTTAAAGTCCGATCCTTCTGTGAAAGGTGCGGTTGTGGAAGTGCTGCCGGGTGAAGGTGAAAGCCGGGTGAAGGTGTTTGTGGATGGCAGTGTGCAGACGTATTATGCCTCTCAGTTACAGGCCGAGGAGCGGCCCGCTGATGGCTTGCAGCCGCTTTCGCGCGACCTGTTTCATGCCTACCTGACCGCGCTACAGATTCGGCATCCCAGCCTATCGACATTGTATTCGCTGAACGCGGCGCGCGTCAATTTCATCCCTTATCAGTTCCGGCCCGTGCTGAGGTTCATTCGGTCAGACCGTCCGCGCCTGTTGATCGCGGATGGCGTCGGGGTCGGCAAGACCATTGAGGCCGGATTGATCCTGCGGGAGTTGCAAGCGAGGCGGGAGATCAAGTCTGTACTCATTATATGTCCCCGTCCATTGGTGGCCGAGGGCAAGTGGAGAAGTGAGATGAAGCGGTTTGGCGAACAGTTCACCCATTTGGATGGCTCAACGCTAAGTTATTGCATCAAGGAGATGGATCTGGAAGGCGAATGGCCCGTTCAGTATCAGAAAGCGATTCTTCCGTACTCGCTGTTTGGCGAAGAACTTCTTTACGGACCAGAGGGAAGGGGCAGAAGAAGGCAGGGGAAAGGACTGCTGGATTTGAACCCGCCGCCGCGTTTCGATCTCGTGATCGTGGATGAAGCGCATCATATCCGCAATCCGAACACTCGTTCTCACGAGGCCGTCCGATTTTTCTGTGATTACGCCGAGTCTGCGGTCTTTTTGACCGCGACCCCGGTCCAGCTTGGTAGCGAAGACCTATTTGTGCTGCTGAACGTGCTGCGGCCCGACCTAATTCAGGATATGGAGAGCTTTAAGCGCATGGCCGAGCCGAATCCGTTTATCAATAAAGCGGTGGACCATGCGCGGACCCAAGCGGCAGATTGGATGGCTCAGGCCATGGAAGCACTCGACGAAGCGGCCGCTACGGGTTGGGGACGAGCCATTCTCAGGCACAATCCTGAATTTAAGAGGGTCAGAGGGCAACTTGCTGAGGGCTACGTGGCTGTGGATGAACGCATCCAACTCATCACGGACATGGAAGTGCTGCATACTTTTGCGAGCATGATCAACAGGACGCGACGACGCGATATTGGGGCATTCACCGTGAGAAAGCCGAAAACAGTACATGTTGAGTTCACTCCCAGCCAAAAGCAGCTTCACGACGAATTACTCGCTGTTCAGGCGGACATGTTCAGTCGGCTTCACGGGGATAAGAATGTCAAGTTTATGATGACCACGATTAGACGCCAAGCGGCGAGTTGTCTGTATGGATTGGCCCCTTTCCTTGAGAGCATTCTGAATCGTCGGCTCGACGAATTGGAATGGGAAGAGGCTGACGACGGGGAGCCCGTCCCGCCAAGCGATGTCGTCGCTTCGATCCGATCTCAAATCAAGGACGTACTTGAGAAAGCGAGCACACTTGACCCCTACGATCCCAAGTTGGAGGAACTGTGCAAAATCATCGAGGACAAGCAAGCCTTACCTAACAACAAAGTCATGCTGTTCAGCAGTTTTCGCCACACACTGCACTATCTTTACGAGAGGCTCAGGGCGGATGGCGTGCGCGTCGCCATGGTCCACGGCGGGACGCCAGATGAGGAGCGTGTTGAACTGCGGCGTATGTTTGAGAGATCGAGTGAGGACAGCGACGCTCTCGATGTCTTGCTGTTCTCGGAGATTGGTTGCGAGGGCTTGGATTACCAGTTCTGCGATTGCATTGTGAACTATGACTTGCCTTGGAACCCGATGCGGGTGGAGCAGCGGATCGGTCGCATTGACCGCAACGGCCAGCAGAGTGAGAGCGTCGCTATCGTCAACCTGATCACGCCGGGCACTGTTGACGCGGACATTTATGAGCGTTGCCTCAAACGCATAGGCGTGTTTGAGCAGGCTCTCGGCGGTAGCGAAGAAATCCTCGGGGAGATTTCCAAAGAAATAAAGGACATCGCCGAGAACTATACCTTCAGTGAAGAGGAGCGCCAGGCTCAACTCCAGCAGTTGGCAGACAATAAAATTCGCTTAATACAAGAACAGGAAGGATTGGAACAGAATCAGATGAAGCTTTTTGGTATTCGTCTCCCTGAAGACCAGATGAAGAGGGAGATTAGAGACGCTTCGAGCTTTTGGTTGACGCCGGGTTCACTACAAAGGCTCGCCGCGCTCTATTTACAGCAGCGATGTGGGGAAGAGCGGGATTTCATCCTCGGCGAGAGGCCCCTGAAAACGCTGAGGCTTGCACAGGATGCGCGCAATCTCTTGTTGGGCGATTTTCAACAGCTTCCTAGGCAGAGCACCTATCGGGAGTGGGAGACATGGCTGAAAGGGGAAGACCAGCATCTGCAAATAACCTTTGAGCAGGATTGTGCCACCCAGCATCCAGAGGCCGCATTTGTCATGCCACTGCATCCTTTGGTGAAACAGGCAGCCCGTTTTTTTGATAGTGATGAACGGGCCGTTGTCAACCTAAAGGTGCGGGACGATGATGCGCCTACTGGCCAGTATCAGTTCGTCGTTTATCAGTGGCGATTCTACGGCATCCGGGAAGATTTAAAGCTCAAGCTGGTTGCCTCGTCGGACGCAGTAGTGCCGCATTTGGGTCGCCTTTTAGAGAAGGCGGAGGATGCTGAGGCAGGGGAACAGGGCGAGTGGGACGAACTGGAGGCACAGCATCATCGGTTGTGGTCTGAGGCACGGGCAGAGCACCGGCAACGGACTGAGGAATTGGCAGCGTACCGCAGAGAGAGTTTGACGACGAGCCATCGGGCGCAGATGGCACTCCTTGGAGAGCAGCTTGAAAATGCAAGTAATGAGAGGATACAAAGGATGCGGCGATCGCAGATAGGCCGAGCAGAGGCTGACTACAACCGGCACGTTGAGGATTTGGATAGGGCCGAGGAGAAAGTCGATATTGTCGCGGAGCCAGTGGCGTATGGGGTTCTCAACATTGAGGAGATAAAATGAGCCTGGAAGAATTACGAGAGAAGCGTTTGAAGTGGGTAGAGGCGAACCGCGAAAACGGCTTTGATGATGGCATCAGACGTTTACTAACCGATCTATATCCCGACAACGCGCACTTCATTTATGAGCTTCTGCAAAATGCTGAGGATGCTCACGCAACAGAAGTGCGCTTCACTCTCAGAGAGGACAGTGTCGAATTTGAACACAACGGAGCTCGACTATTCACTCTGGAGGATGTGGACTCTATTACAAGTATCGGTTTCAGCAAAAAGAGAGAAGATCAGACCAGCATCGGCAAGTTTGGTGTTGGTTTCAAAGCTGTATTTGCCTATACGGAGACGCCTGAAATTACATCAGGCGAATATCATTTCCACATCCGTGATTTAGTCGTGCCCGATACGAAGGGATTGGCTTCCTGTCCTCGGGGCGAAAAACAAACCTACTTCTCTTTCCCTTTTGATAATGACGCAAAGCCACCTGAAAAAGCTCGTGCTGAAATAGAAAGAAATCTGCTGCGGTTGGACGAAAGCACGCTTCTCTTTCTCAGCAATATTAAAAAGATAGAATATCGGCTGCCTGATTCAACTGAGGGTTTTATCGAGCGGAAAGAAATAGATCAGGAAAATAGAATTGAGATTCTCGTCCAGCGTCCAGGAGACTCGAAACCGGCTTCAGTCTCTTTTCTTCGATTTGAAAAGGAGGTTGAGGTGAAGGACGAAAACGGTGAGTTGAAGTCGTGCCGAATTGCCGCTGCTTTCCGTTTGGAGAGAAAACAAGAACAAACTGCTAAAAAGACAGAAAAGCGAAAGAAACAAAAGAAAATCTCAGAGCAATGGAGCAGGGTGCATTAGGTGATTGTTACGGTTTTGGTGGTTGTTTTTAGGTTGTCTCGGTACTGCTGAAAGACCCGGTCAAGCGTTCCATTGTACAAGGCGCAACGCAGGGCAAGAATGGCGTTGCTGTTTTCCTTATACCACCAAGCGCCCGAGCGTTTCAGACGAACATGGCCGATGAAGCGATGCGCCGATTCGATCGCACCCGACCCGATCGGGTATCCGCCCTTGCGATGGCTGCCGAAATCGACTTGATGCAATCGCTTTTGCAGGTACGTCAAGGCCGTGCCGATCGCTTCTTCGGCCTCTTCCGAGACCGCCTGCATGCGCTGCAGACCCCAAACCACGCCGGTGCCCTCACCGCAGAACAGGCGCGCCAGAGTCGCTTCCAGCCAATGGCTGGCGCGCGCCGCATCGGTGCCGTATTGAGCCTCGGCCACCGCGTGCAGGTAGCGGCTACAATGGTAGTAGTCGAGGATCTGACGGGCGCTCGGGAACAGTTCCTCCACCCATTTCCAGATCCACGGGGCTCCGTCCCCGATGGCACACAAGCGCACCTGCTCCTCCGGGATCAGCCCCGCCTCCTTGACCTGGCGCAAGGCCGAGCCGAAGGCCTGTTCGTCGCCCATCTGGTGCCAGGAGATCAGCTGCTCGATGCGCTCATCGTCTACCAAGTAGAAGCGAAAGCCCTTGGCTTCGTGGTATTCACCCTGCCAACGCCTTCGCCGAGCCCGGCTCTTCTTGCGCCCCGGACGAGTCCCTTTGGCGGTCTCGGGACGACTGGGCACGTCGGCCGCGTCGATGGCCAACACCACGATGGGCCGCCACTTGCGAGCGGCGGCGGCTTGAGCAATGCGATCCTGGATGTCGGCCGCGTCCGGACACACCTGCAGCACGTCCAACGACCCGGTCTGTTGCAGCACCTCGTGAATCACACAGTCGCTCATCGACGCGTCGGTCAGCTCGTCCAGCAGCTTCGCGGCGCGCTGGTGGGGCATCTCCAGCGCCAGCTTGACCCCGGCGTTTTGAACGTCCCACTGCTTGCGGTGCCCCGACAGGCCCAGGGCCTCGTCCAGCGGATAAAAGCCGTGCTCACAGGAAACGCAGTAGAAATAGGGCCGCTCCAAGGGCACCGGCCCGAGCAGCGTCTCCACCGTGCGCGAGCGCGACGGTCGCGCACGCAGGACGCGCTCACACTTCGGGCAGGCCGCCTCTTCTTGCGCCAGGAACTGGCCGTGGCGGCGTTCGATGAAGGCTTCCACCACCGCCGCGGTAAGCCCGGAGCGCTCTTGCGACACCGCCTCGGTAATCTCCATCAACGTCGGCGGAGTAGATCCGTGCTCGCTCATTTGCGTCTCCACCCGATCCAGCAACTCGTCCAGGGCTTCATGCGCTCTACTTCGAAAGCGCGCCCACTGCTGCCGCTGCTGAAAGGGCGCCAGAGAGAGAATCGCAGGCATTGCTCCCCTTCTTTCTCAATCGAGGGGAGCGTGCCGCGGGGGAGGCGGCAAAAGAATAGAACAAGTTACTGTAAAATATACACATACGTACCGAAATCGTGCCATAACAATCGGCTAAGGTGCCCATGGAGCATTATACCGTTGCTAGGCAAGATTTCAATTTACTTCCCGGCCGAAAAGGAAACGTCCAATTTGCGGTTTCATCTTCATGCACCTTTTGCTTCAACCGTTGCCCGCGATAGCGTCCGTGATTGTCCAGAAAATGATGAACTGCGGGATCACATGGCGGATTTAATCGCGGAATCAATGAACACTATACGCGACCGGGGGCTGTTGACCGTAGGATTTTTGGCAACGCTCCCTAATGATCAAGACAACGTGCCTTTGTCCTACGTACCCATCATGGAAAAACTGGTTGAGGTGTTCAATAATGAAGAACTGGTCCCGATGAAACAGGGAGGTCATACCCCTGCAAAGGATGCCTTCAGAGGGCTAGCGCGATTATCCGATCATATCGAAGACAAAGATTTGGCAACGATTCTAGGTGATGGACACTCCCCACCGCTGTGGATTGCAAATCCTCAGCAACGAAACCAGCGGGAAGATCGTTTCTTATCCATGCTGGAGATCACAGAATGGACGACCTTAGACCTTGTAGATGAATTATCCGAAAAGTCTGATACGATGATAAAATGGCTTAAAAGAAAAACATACGAGTGGCACCAGAGATTCTATGTTTTGTTATTGGATGAATTAGGAAGAGACAGGTCCTACAAGTTATGGAACCTTCGCATTATTCGATGCAATGATAAAACCTACAAAAGAGGAACGGAGTGCTATTTTCCAAGTGACGGAGTGGAGCATGATGAAGCTATGCCCCGCGTCGCCAAGAATCTCTGTTTGTCAGGCAAAGACAAGAATCAACAGGATAAAGCCCGCGAATTCCTTGAAAAAATCGGGGTTCGTGAAGTCGGTGAAAAAGAGCGAATTGAGGCGATTCTGAAGGATAGATATAGAAGTAATGAAGGATTGGAATCAAAAATTAAGGACATCAAGCACTTCATTGACTTTGTGGAACAACACCCCGAACAGGCGTATATGTTTGCAGATTACTCCATATTCAAACTGACTGACGGGAAGTGGGATAAGCCGAGAGAGGTTTATCTTGATTCGCCGTTCTATGAAACCGGACTATTAGCCTATTATGAGGCATTAGGCAATGATGCAAAACGTCGGGCGTTATCCGAAGATTATGAAAAGTGCGGGATTAGTGCAGAGAGAATTGGAAAGTTTGCAAAAGAAGTTGGCGTACGAACTAAACTATGCGTTAAAAAACAATATATCCCGTGGTCTCATCCAGAGAGAGATGAGTTAAGAGTATCTGGTGCTAGGATAAACGACAATGAAATAAATAGAGACTATGATATACCAGAGTTTAATGTATTATTGAAGGAACCTGGTTTGAGAAACTCCCAACTTATCTGGAATACAATGAATGGATTGCCTGAAATTGAGTATCTCGAAGCTAGGTATAGACCCAATGCCAGCTATTCTATTAGGACAGCGAATTCTACGCTTATCTGGAGATTAAGAAGAGGAGGGTGGGTGCCGCAAATAGAAAACGGTAGAGAGAGATTCGTGAAGCCTTATGAAGCCGTTGCAGAGTTGCTCCCAGAAGAGTTTTCGTATAAGCCCAGAGCGCAATGGTTGGAATCAATCGAATTCGGAAAAAGCAGGCGGGATCGTGAGGAACAGGAACAAAAAGAAAAGGAACAAGCCACTCAAGAATATCAACGCAAAGAAGAGGTTGCCAAAAGCATCGGATTTGCTTCCGTCGAGCAAGCTCAAGAGTTTGCAAAGGTAAATAAAGAAGATCCCGAAGCGGTGAAAGAATTTATTCAGCAGCAGAAGGCGAAAAAGCAGAGGCCGACATTTCCAGAGAGAGCGTCAAATAATCCAGATCGTAGGCAAAGAAGAGTTGAGGAGCAACTCGACAGTTCTCCTGAAAAAGAATACGAGCTTCAAGAAAGAAGCATCCGAATTTCACGGGGAGCTGTGGTCCCTAAAATTGATCTTAAAGAGCAATATACGAATGATTTCAGTGAGATGGTATGCCAGATTTGCCAGAAGGAAATGCCGTTCAAAAAACGAGATGGAGAGTATTACTTTGAAGCAGTAGAGGCACTTTCAAAAGACTATTTTATCAAGGAACACGAAGCTCAATTCCTCGCGTTATGCCCCCTGTGCGCGGCAATGTACAAGGAATTTGTGATATGTGACGAAGACGCAATGAAAGAGTTGCATCGCGCTTTGGAAGACTCGGACGATCTTGAGGTCCCGCTGAAATTGGGAGAGTTAGAGAAAAGCATCCGGTTTGTGCAGACTCACCGGCTAGACGTGAAGGCGATTCTCCAAACTCAGTCTAACGCATCATGAGCGAAGCTACGCTGGCCCAGCTCACTGCCCAAATTCGCTGCTTCGTGGAGGAGCGCGACTGGGCGCAATTCCATACCCCCAAGGACTTGGCTATTGGGCTTTCGACCGAAGCGGCCGAAGTCTTGGAGCACTTCCGCTTTCGCTCCGACCAAGAGATCGCCACCCGCCTAGCAGACGAATCCTTCCGCCGGGCTATCGGCCACGAATTGGCCGACGCGCTGTACTTTGTCCTGCTTATGTGCGACCGCTTCGGCTTGGACGCCGCGCAAATGCTGGAGGAGAAATTGGCCATTTCGGCCCAGCGCTATCCGGTGGAAAAGGCCCGGGGCAAAAACCTCAAATACACTGCCTACCAAGTTCCCTCAGCAAGCGATCATACTCCGTAAAGAAGCCGGCGAAGCTAGGCGTAGAGCGGCACACGCCATCGAAGGAGATACACAATCTGGGGCGGCTCTCGTAGGGCCACGGAATTGTAGGAGCGAGCTAAGTACACGATAACAATCTAAGCTGTAGTGCAGCCTCGATTTAGGTTTAACTGACTAACCTCCTCTCTGGAGCCGGATCGCAACTTGAATATAAAAAAAGAGATCCCTCCAATCTTCCAGCGCCACCTAAAGACCCGGCGCGGCGCGGCCCAGCCCGAGGAACAGACATCAGGTATTACCTTTCGGGCCGTGTCAATTGGTGCCTTTTTGTCGCTGTTCATCGGCGCGGCTGTGCCTTATACCAATATGATCATCAAGGGCACGGTCATGGCCCACAATTTCAGCACACCGGCCGCCCTTTTTGTATTCTTCGTATTCGCTTTCCTAATAAACACAGCCTTGGCCCTGCCAAGCCCTAGATTTGCCCTGAGCCGTTCCGAGTTGGCGGTGGTTTACATCATGGCGATGCTAGCCACCTCCATCCCCACCATTGGTTTCACCGAAAATCTGCTGCCTGTCATCGCAGGGCTTTACTACTACGCCACCCCCGAAAATAAGTGGCATGAATTGATCCACCCACATGTGCCTAGGTGGATCGCCCCGCAAGATATGGAGGCCATCACTTATTTTTACGAGGGCTTGCCCCAAGGCATGGCTCTGCCTTGGGATGCTTGGATCGAGCCGCTCTTCTACTGGTGCCTGTTCATCTTCTCATTCTACTGGGTGTCTATATGTATGATGACCATTCTGCGCAAACAATGGGCAGAATACGAAAAGCTGCCCTATCCCTTAGTCCAAGTCCCGTTAGAGATGATTCAGGATGAAGAGCGCGAGGGGGGCGGCCCTAACGAGCGGCGCTCGCTCGTCAAACCTTACTTTAGGAACCGGGCCATGTGGGTCGGGTTCGCCGTGCCTTTCCTCATAGGTACGGCGAACGCGCTCAGCGGCTATTTTCCTTTTCTGCCGCACATCGACACCGATTCCGAGATGCGTCTGTTCAGAGGCAGCACCTACCTGCGTCTCGACCTGAACCTAGGCCTGATCGGTTTCGCCTATCTGCTCAGCCGCGATGTAGCTCTGGGATTCTGGTTCTTCTTCCTGCTGTCGACTGTGCAACGGGGAGTCTTCAATGTCTTGGGTATACAAAGCACGGAGACCTTGAGCCGGTTCGCCAATTCGGTTGGCCCCTATCTGGCTCACCAAGCCATGGGTGCCATGATCGTGCTAGTCTTGTCCAGCGTGTGGATGGCGCGCCGGCATCTGCAAGCCGTCTATCGCAAGGTATTCAACCACGACCCGTCCATCGACGATAGCGACGAAATTATCTCCTATCGCACGGCGGTCTGGGGCCTGCTCGTGGGGCTGGGGGTGATGGGGACTTGGTTGTGGCAGTCCGGGGTTCCGCTGTGGGTTGTCCCGGTCTTTCTATTCGGAATGACCGCGATCTTTATCGCCATCACCAGAGCGGTAGCGGAAGGCGGAATTTCCGTGATTCGCACGCCCTTGACCCCGGCCGATTTTGTGATTTCTGGAGTGGGCACCAGCGCGTTGGGTGCCTCCGGTCTGACCGGGCTGGCCTTCACCTATGTGTGGAGCGCCAATATACGCATCTTCTTCATGCCCTGTTTTGCCAATGCGCTGAAGCTGGCCGAGGAGATTCGCGGCAGTAAAAGAGGCCTGCTGTGGGCGGTTTTCTTGGCTATAGCCGTCACTTTGCTCAGCTCGGTGTGGTCCGTTATGACCCTGTCCTATAAGTACGGTGGGATCAACCTCCACGAGTTCTGGTTCGTGGGAGTGCCGCGCAATGCATTCAATTTTATCGCTCCTAAATTCGTCGATCCGGTCCCGGCTAGCATATCTGGTTGGGGCTTCACGGCTTTGGGCGCGGTACTCATGGGCCTGTTGACTTATATCCGCTACCACTTTGTGTGGTGGCCGATCCATCCGTTGGGCTTTGCCACAGGTACGTTCAACATTATGAACTGGGTGTGGTTCAGTATCTTCACCGCTTGGGTGCTGAAGATCGCCATACTCAAGTACGGCGGCTCCGCGGGGTACGTGAAGACGCGGCCGTTTTTTCTCGGTTTAATTTTGGGCCAAGTTGTAGTGGCCGGTTTGTGGCTGGTCATTGACGCCTGCACCGGAAAGACCGGGAATGTGTTGGGGTATTTTTGAGCAGGATGCTTCGAAGGCGCGAGACTAACAGAAAATGGGAAGGTGCGTAACATCCGTTCATTAGACGACTCCAAGCCCCCTCGGATTACCTTGCGTGCCCTGATTCTAGGGGGGCTGACCATTGTCGCTGTATTCTACTACCTCATCCTCGAGGTCGGACAAGCATCGGGGTCGGGGAGCTATGTCCGCTCGCAGTTCCCCATGGTGGTCTTTATGCCCTTCGTGCTGTGGCTTTTCCTCAACGCCGCCTGCGGGCGCATGTGGCCCCGGCTGGCCCTAGACCGGGGCGAACTGCTGACTATTTTCACCATGCTCTGGGTGGTGGGTGCTTTGCCGCAGTGGGGCTGGAGCGACTACTGGATCGCCATTCTCGGAGCGCCCTTCTACATGGCCACACCTGAAAACCAGTGGTCGGACCTGCTCTTTCCCTATTTGCCCTGGGGCGTCTTTCCCGACTCCTCGCCTCGGGTGCTAGATACCTTCTGGATGGGGCTACCTCAGGGGGCGGCGGTGCCGTGGGATGGCTGGGTCGGGGCAATTATCCAGTGGATGGGGGCCTCGCTGGGCATGGTGGTATTCGGCTTTTGCTTGGTGGTACTATTCCAGCGCCAGTGGATGGAAGCCGAAAAACTCTCTTTCCCGCTGGCGCAGATGCCCCTTGATCTGACGCGGGGCTTCGACGGGCCGCGACGGGTGCCCGACCTGTTCTGCTCGGGTCTGTTCTGGATCGGCTGCGGGGTTGTCTTATTGCCCCTACTCTACAATATCGGCGCATACTTCACGCCGGGTTTGCCGCTGTTTGAACTCTATACCAAACGCTTCCACCTCGAATTGCCCCAACCTTTCCCGGGTCTGACCATCCGCGTTCTGCCTTTGGTTATGGCTTTGACCTATCTATGTCCGCTGGATATCCTGGGCAGCCTAGTCGTCTTCGCTCTGCTGGCTACGGTCAAAATAGGGCTGATGGATCGGGTGGGACTAGTCATAGGTGCAGAGGGGCAGCCTTTGGCACCGCAGGCGATCCTCTCGCTGGAAAGCTTGGGGGCCATCGTCTTTGTGGCCTGCTGGTCTGTGTACTTAGCCCGCCGGCACTTGCGAGAAGTGTGGCGACAGGTACGCACCGGGGAGGGGGACCGGCGCCAAGTCGGGATCTATCGCTTGGCCTTGGTCGGTCTGATCCTGTCGGCCCTCTATGTCATCGCTTGGGCTTGCAGTCTGGGGGCGAGTTTACCGCTGGCCACCGGTGCCTTTGTCCTGATGGTATCGACCTTTTTCGTCACCATCAAACTCATTGCGGCCACGGGCTTTCCCTACCTCATGCCCAGTTGGCCCAATGCCAAGGGGAGTTCTTTCATCGTCGATTTGGTGGGCTCGGCCCGCCTGTCACCGCAGGACCTAGTCGCCTTCAAGATGTTCACCGGTCATGCTTTTTTCGGCAATATCCGTCTGCCGGCTTGGCCCGCCATCCCACACCATCTGCGCATTTTCTCGCTACGGGATCAGCCGTGGCTGGTGACCGCTACGGTGCTAGTCGCCTTTGCAGTGGGTTTTCTAACCGCGGTATGGGCCAGCCTCGAGATGGCCTATGACAAAGGGGGGGGCGTTTTTCTGATGGGTGCGACCGGCCTCTTAGACGAAACAGTGCATCTGCTGCAAAATCCCAGAGTTGGGGATCCGGGGAAGTGGGGCGTCTGGGGCTGGGGCTTGTTGCAGTCGGGAGGCCTAGCGCTGTTACGGGCCCGCTTTCACTGGTTCTCGCTCCATCCCATTGGGCTGGCCTTTCAGCATACCTCGGGCACATCCATCTATTGGTTCAGCCTGTTTTTGGTCTGGATAGCTAAATTGCTACTGCTGCGCTACGGCGGAGTCAGAGCGTACCGCAAGGGCAAGCCCTTTTTTTACGGCTTGGGCGTGGGCTATGTAATCGGCGTCGTGCTCTCGGGAGTAGTGGATGTAATCTGGTTTCCCTTGCAGGGCCACAATGTGCATGACTGGTAATCAGGCATTGACTCCGTAGACCATCGCCGGATTGTCGCGAAAGGTCGCTTGGGCCACGTCGAGAGCCATCGACTCGGACAGCAAGCCCTCTTCCAGCAGAGCTCCCAGCGCATAGGCGAAATTCCGGCGTGCCATCTGCAAGTGCCCGTAGACCGTCTCGACCTGCTGTAAGTCATCCCCAAAGGCGATAATTTTGTTGTAGGGCACCATCTGGAGCCACTCTCGCAGATCTAGCCGAGACCCGAAGGGGGAGATGATGTGGATCCAAGACATGTTCAGATAGACATTGGCAAAGGTCTTGCCCAACACGGCGCCCTCGCGCAGATAGGGGAAGCCGGCGTGGGAGAGGTCAAAGCGGACTTGGGGGAAGGCCTGCAGCAAGGGGATGAGCGGCACTGGACTGCACCCTTCCATACCCCCATTGTTGCCCGCCCGCATGCCTAGGTGGAACTGGACGGTCAGGTCAGCTTCCGCAGCGGCCTGGCAGCATTCGAAGACTAGGTAGTCCTCCAGCAGTGCACCTTCTGCCGAATCAAGCCCAGCGTAGTCGTCTTGCAACAGACGGTCGAAAATAACAGCGGCTTGGCCGGCGTCCCGTTCTTTGAAGTCCATGCGGCGGTGGTAGGATTGCGACATCTTGACCCCGGCCACCCGGGCTTCCTTCCAGTCTTGGCACACCTGTCGAATGACTGCGACGTGCTGGCGCAGATCGCCGATGGACACATCGTAGTCGCGCTCTATCGCGTGGATTTGCTCAGCCGTGCGGAGCATGCTGAAGCGGTTGAGGCGGGGCAGGGGCAGGAATAAGGTCCGGTCCACCTCAATCAGATCTTCCATATTGACCACTGACCTTGCGAGATTGGCTCGCTGCTGCAGCACCGTTTTGTAGAAGCCCGGTTTGCTATGTGCTTGGATGGCCTCAGAGAGTGGTCCAACTGTGGCGGCTGTCAGATCGTCGAAGCCGAGCAGATCGCGGCAGCCGGTCAAGATGCACTGGGAGTACCCGGTCAGGCGGATCCGGTTCCAGTACGGCTCGAACAGACACCACCGCTGGTCCAGCGGGCGTCGAGCGTCGAAAAGGGCCTCTTTATTCTCGGGAGAGAGGCCGGCCACCACCAAGTCGGCAGCCGGATAGGCGTGGTTGAAAAAGGCGAGAGCGTCTATCTGCTGCGCTAGGCGCTCGGCTTCCGGCCCCATGTGGGAGTGGGAGTTGATACACGGAATTTTTTCAATTTCTGCAAAGAGAGACTCCACCAATCCCAGATCTGGTGCAGAGACGGTACTTCGCATAATTGGTGCTTCCTTCTTTATGGAATCGGGAGTAGAATCTGCCGCCCGGTATCAATCTTTCAGGCTGGCGTACATCGTCATAAACACGGTACTATCTATCTGTGACCGGTCATCTCTTTCGACTCGCTCTTGACTGATTCTACGGATACTGTAGCCGAGTTGGGCCGTGAGCACATAGCCTAGGTACTCCCCCCTGTTCGAAAGTTGCATAGCCAAGACCGTGCTGTTGAAATCCTCGGTGAATTCACCCGCTGCTAAATCGTCCTCATCAACCACCGAATCCCTGAAAAAGAGTTGTTCTATACCCGTCTCTATGGTCGTTCGCCGCAGAACGGGGAATTTGAGGGTCAAGAAGAACAAACCAGTCCATTGATCTCGCACAGGGCGCACACCTCCCATAGAATAGGGAGTATTGTCCTTGAGAAATTCGCTCTTGATCTTCGGTCGCATCGTCAGAGTTTTGTACTGGTACAGATAGTCGGCCTTATTGATGATCCCGAGGAAACGCGTATCGTCCTTAAAACCTAGATTGTTACCTTTCTCCCGCTGTCTCACGGTCTCGTACTTGAATTTATTGGAAAAATTGACCCCGATATTTGTCCGACGGTCCAAACCCAGCCAAAAGGTATTGATATAGGTATCTTGGGCGAAGAGGGGGTCGTCTATTGCTTGGTGCGATCCGGGCAGACCTGGAACTTGTACCCATTGAAAGAGGTCGTCCTGAATATCGTCTGCCGCCTTTTTGAGCATGTCGAAGATGCTCACCCGTCCGATCCGGGCGTACTCCTGTTCAAAGCTCACTAGGGCGTAGGTGGTCAGATTTTGGCGGTCGTCTGAAAGGAGCTGTTCGCGGGCCTGCCCGGCGGTGAGTTGCAAGTGCGGAGTTACCTGATTGCGCAGGTACAGGTTGTAGCCCTTGCGATCCCTCTTGTAAGGATAATCGGGCAGGTTGTCGTTTTCGAACTGATCGACCCAGCCGTTGTTGTTGAGATCGATACCGAAGAGGTATTCAGGTCGGTCTGAACCATAGCGCAGGAAGGGTTCCTCGTAGTCCGGGAAGCGGTTATCACTGAAGATGTTGCTGTTTTGGTTGAAGTCGGAGATGAAATCGTTGTTCTGATCCCAGCCGGGGAACACCGCCTCGTCGGCGAAACCTTCGGCGGATCTTCCGGTTCTATCGGCGCGGAATTCCTCGCCAGTCCTAGGATCTTGGTAGCGCCGCTTTTGGTCGGGTTTCTTGTCCTGATCGTCGTTGTCGTCGACGAAGTCGTAGATGCTCCTGGTTCCGTCTTCGTAATCTACGCGGCCGCTACCATCCGATATGAAGGGACTGGTATTGTAGGCCTCATCCATGTAGAAGCCCTCGACAAAGAGGGACCAAGAGAAGACCGATTTGGACAGATTCATCATCCAGGCTTTGGCGTTTTCGTCGCCGACGAGTCCCGAGTAAGCCCTGTGCGTCTGCACCCGGCGGTTGGGGTATTTTCTGTACTGGTGGTTCACATCGAACTCGGTGTAAAAGTCAAATCCTAGGAAATCTCGGGCCTCGATCGTGAAGCCCAATAGCTGGTTAGCAGTGGGCAAGCCGTAGTTGAAGACCACTTCGCGCTTATTCGATCCGTCCTGAATATTGCCTTCGGCCTGGGCCATCAGCAGAAAGACCGGTTGTCCTTCAAAGTTGGTCTGCTGATCGGAAGTGATCTCGATCCGATAGTCGTTGACTAGGACCAGTCTGAAGCGGAGATCCCGGATGTTGTTGATGGCATCCTTGTCGTCGAGAATCACGGCTAGGTCGTTTAAGTCGTAACGCAAGGTGATCTGTTCCGTACCGTTGGCCGTGCGCACGCCTTCTATGATGGTGCCTCCCTGCCTATGGGGTGTGAAGCCGATCTCATTGCCGACTAGCACGGTGTCTCTGTCTCCGATAGTCGTCGCTATTTCTACATTATCCGCTAGTAGGACGCTCCCCCCGATATCATCGGCCGGTGAGTCGTCGCTCAGCCGGATGACAATAGTACTGATCTGGTTTTGTAACTGCAGCGAGGTTAATTCCCCTTTGAAGGGATTGCCCTCAAAGCTCTGCACGGTCCCCCGGCCGTTGTGGGAATTGACGAAGACCCCTCCCAAGGTAATGGCATCACCTAGTCGGACCCTAGTCCGGCCCCCTATCAGGTTGGTGTAGTTGTTGAAAGAGGCCGGATTCGGATCGGTGATGAAGCCCGGTGCGCTGATGCGGGAAAAGATACCAGTCAGCTCGACCGCGTCCGACATGAGATCGACTTGGGCACCGTTGTACACAGACTTGCGAAAGGTCATTGGCGTCAGGGTCGTGACCAGTTCGTCGCCAACGGAAATGGAAAAGGAATATTGACCTTTCTGGTCGGAGGCTACAATCAATGAGCTAAAGAAACCGGAATATGCTCCTCTTTTCAGCAGACGACTGCCCTCGGAGATTCGCGGGTGATCCTCGGTCCAGTCGTAGACCAACCATCCTCTGGTCAGGAAATTTCCGTACACATCGTAGAAATAATCGCCCCAGAGGCTTTGCGCCACATATCTCTGATAGGGATTGCCAGCGTAGTTAGTGTACTGCCAAGTCTGCCACTGGTACTCCTGATACAGCTCTTGGGGCAGATACCGTTTCCGCACCGATGGCTCCACGTTGCCCAGCAGGGTCTTGGGACCCTCAGAGCGATACACCACTGTGCCGTCATTGGCTTGGTGCCCTAAGAGAGCCCCATAGTTTTGCGCAGCCCAGCCAGTAGCGGACGATAAAGCTAGTACGCAGAGTATCCCCACAACATACCACGAGCCGTACCTTTTTAGCATGGATCCCTCCTATTGGACTGTGCGCAAAAGGACGGAGTGCTCAAAGCAAAATTCTCGCTTGCTCCACAGGTGTAATCAGCGCCTGCCATTTACTGTTCCACCCCGGCGTAGATGGTTATGAAGGTGGTGGTGCCAGTCTCGATGGTGGACTTTTTGTCGACCTCCAGATCCATAATCTCGATGGTCTCTAAGGATTTCCTAGACAGTCGGAACCCTGTCTGTAGCAGTAATACGTACCCTAGGTAATCCGTCTTGGTTGACCACTGAACGGCTAGGTTAGTCTCGTTTAGATCTCCCGTCGGTCCCACTACGCTCTCCTGGACCAAGGCATCTTCGTCTGCCTTCAATTCTCTTAGCTGTCTGAACTCCGTGCCCATTTCAATCATCGAATGCCTCAGCACGGGGAATTTGAGGATCACCGACAAGAATCCATCCCATTCCTCGATATCTGCCTCGCGGCGCAAGAATGGTGTGCGCTTCAAGTACTGGCTTTTGAAGCGCGGCTGAATGCTCAGACCTTCAAGGCGGTAGGTATAATCCACTTTGTTGATAAGCCCGAGGAAGGACGACCTATCGTGAAGTGGACTTCTGTCCAAAGCCCTGAGATCATCGCTGCGCTGAACGTACAGATCGTATTTGATCTTATTGCGGATGTTCAGTTGCGGAATCCGCGTATAGTCGAATCCGATAAACAGGGAGTTCACCCAGGTATCCTGGGCGGGCAGAATATCGGCGACCTTGGCGGGCAGACCCGCCAAGAGAAATCCCTGGGGCGCACGGCGGTCATCGGGGATGGTGTCTTTGGCTCGTTTTACCATATCGAACACCCGCAAGCGCCCTAGACCGGCCCAATTCCCATCCACGGTCGCCAGCCCGTAGGTAGTCGTATTCTCTCGCTCAGAGGAGAGCAGTTCCTCGCGGGTCTGTCCCACGCTCACCCTGACACCTGGGATGACATGAGCGCCGGAATAGGCATTGTAGCCTCTGTGGTCCCTCTTGTAGGGAAAATCTGGCTCGTCGTCGTTCTCGAAACGGTCAATCCAGTCGTTGTTGTTCAAGTCAATGCCAAAGAGAAATTCCGGCCGGTCGACCTCATACCTGAGAAAGGGCTCGTCGTAATCGGGGATGCGATTGCTGATTGTCCGATTGTCATTCTGGTTGAAATCGCTTACGAAGTCGTTGTTTTCGTCCCAGCCGGGGAAAATAGAAAAATCGGGACCCGGCTGACCGCCTCGCTGCCAATCGGGAGTGCGATCCTGATCGTCGTTGTCTTCGACGAACTCGTAGAAAAACTGGGAAGGCTGGTCGTAGTTGATATCGCCATTTTGGTTGAGTAGGAAGGAACTAGTGGAGTAGTCGTGGTCCATGGAAAAGGCCTCGCCGAAGAAGAACCAAGGATAATCCTGAAAGGAGAGGTTCATCATCCAAGCATCCGCTCGGGTCGAAGCGTCCTCAAAGGAACGGTCGTCGGTAAACAAGGCTAGGTTGGGATACTGCCTGAATTTATGGTTGATGTCGTACTCGCCGTAGAAGTTGAAACCTAGGATGTCCTGCGCCTCAATGGTAAAGCCATAAATCTGCGTGGCAGTGGGTAGGCCGTAGTCGAAAACCAGCCTTCTCCGGTTGGAGCCGTCCTTGGTATTGTCGAGCGCACGGGCGATCTCGAGTAAGACCGGATTCCTCTCGTCGAGGATCGCTCTAGTCAGAGGCGCTTCCGGCGGGGTTTCCTGCCCGGTCTGGCGGTCGGACCACACCTCGACTTTGTAGTCGTTGGCCAGTACCAAATCAAAGGTCATTTTTACGATCTCAGTCGGGTCGGGACCGATATAGGCCGGATCGTTAAAATCGTAGTTGATGATGATCCGCTGAATGCCGTTGGCGGCCAAGAAACCCTCTTCCCGAAAACCGCCTTCTATGACTGGCCAGCGCGTTGGATCGTTGGTTAGGTCGGCAAGGCTGAGCGTTTCGCGGATTCCGTTTTGGAAATCTTCGCGCACCACGACTAAATCGTGGGAAAAGAGCGCGGTTCCTCCCTCCCCGTCTTCGGGAGAATCATCGCTGAGCACGAGGGCGATAGCGTTGATAGGCACTCTGGCCTGCCCGTCGCCCAGTGTGCCCTTGGTGGGGTTGCTGGAGCCCAGCGTGGTACGGGTGTTGTGGGCATTGACCCAAGTCGCGCCGACGGTGACGAAATCGCCCACCTGGGCTAGGGCCCGGCCGCCGATCAGATTGGTGGCATTGGTCCGGGTATCGGCACTGGAGACGGACGACCTGACTGGGCTACTAATCCTTGAAAGGAGGAGCGTGCCAGCGTATTTATCGGCGGCGAAATCTAGCTGAATGCCGTTGAATGCCGGCTTGGAAAAGGTCATGGGGGTGAGCGTGGTGCGTATCTGATCCCCTGTAGTTATGGAGTAGAGAGCACCGCCTTTTGAATCCGCGGCGATCAACACTTGGTTGAACCAACCCTGATACCTCGAATCTTGGTAGATGGAACTGCCCAAAGGGGTCAAGGCTTCCTGACGCCAGTCGTAGATGAGCCATCCCCGGTTGACGAAATTGCCGAACGTGTCGTAGAAATATTCGCCTTCCCGAGTAGTGTTGACGTAGCGCTCATAGCGATCTCGGGCATAGTTGGAGTATTCCCAAGTCTGGAAGCGGTAATCGTGGTAGAGTTCTTGGGGGACATACCACCGTTTCACTGTGGGATCAAGGGCATCGAAAAACACCCCTGGTCCCAAGGGTTCAAAGGTGACCTTGCCACCCCTTTGCTGCCCAAGGCGGTTGTTGTAGTCTTGGGGAAAAGCCGTCGTACTCAAAGCCGCGACTATCCACAGTGCTATCCATACTCTGTAACCTGTATCTACCATCAGGTGTCCCTCCCGTTAGCAAGCGCTTCTCAGAAGCAATCCATACCCCGGTCCAGCCTTCAATAGGCCACGCCTATGAGGCCGCTCGCCTCGGCCTTGCCGCCGTCGGTGTCCAAATCAATGTTGAAAATGTAGAGGCCAGGCGGCACGGTGTTACCTCGGCCATCGGTACCGTCCCACGTCTTGGTGAAGCGACCACTCTGGTCGATTCCGCGATAGACTTCCCGCACCATGCCACCAGACAAGTCGTATATCCGCAGCGCTACGCCGGCCCCGCTGATGAGATCGGTGATATCAAAATGTATCTGCGCAATATCGTTGATCTGATCCCCATTGGGCGTAAAGACTGCTGGTACGGCGTTGACGTTGATCAGCAAGTCCCCTTTTTTCGCCACTTGCACCACCAGATTTCCCGGGTCGCGAATGAGAGTGGCATTGGAACTTTCTTGGCTCAAGTAAAAGACATTGCCTCCCACTACCCGTTGTGGAACTTCGCCGGGGGTTTCGGACAGGGCTAGGGGGGAAAAGGCGGTTCCAGTCCGCAGCACTACGCATTGGAAAACCACTTCCAAGACGGTCATCTGTCCCACTTCTATGCGACTATTCTCTACTTTGGGGAAACTAATCTGGAAGCGATCTTCCTCGACCAAATCAATGCGGAAATCCCCGCGTTCCACCGGCAGGTCGCTCAGGTCCGAATCCGAGAAATCTTGTTCGAGGCGGGATCCATCCGGTAGCGACATGCCAATCCGATCTACTGCGTCCACTTTTACGGGTGTGCTGATTTCGAGGGAACTGAAGCCCTGATCGATTTCGGGCCGCATATCGGAATGAGTGCCAAGGAAAAAGCTGTTTTTTGCCCCAGATCCGCTTGGCGTGGGGTGATCTCTCCCACGATCTCTGCGGCCAGTACCGGCCTGGAAAAATCGAGGGACAGTGAACCGATGCCTTTGGCCGAAAAGAGATCTTCACTCAAATAATCCACTTTGAACTGAAAGTAACGCCCTGGACCGGGCGAAACGATGGGCACTCCGCCCATCCCTGCGGATACTTCATCGGCGCTAGTTATACCCGTAGCCGCATAGGGCGGCGACCAAGCGCTCCAGTTTTCCAAGTCGTCCCGCACCGAGCCCTTGTTGCCCGACCTCAGTTTATTGTAGTCGGATTGGGTCAGCGATATCTCATTCCTCCTATCGAGGGGCAAATCTTTGTAGAACTGCCGAGCCTGCTTTATATCGAAATCGGGCGCGTCGAGTTGACTGACGATTTCCCACGCTTGGCTGCCTTCGTCGAATTCATCGGCCGTCTTCCAAGCCACTTCGGCCCCGTCGAGGTCGCTGCGGAGGCGATTGAACACGACTGGAGAATCATCAAAGCCGCTCCTAGTGCTGATGGGCACTTGGGAGCGGATCGGGTCGCCTTGGCTCTCCTCCTCCCAGCGCAGATTTCCCCAAAGGGCCAAATTTTCTCCCAGATCGAATATATCCGAATGATACTCCGCCGTGGGCACGAAACCCTCTCCGAAGACTTGGAACTCTCCTATTTCAAAGCCCACTGTGGTCTGGGATTTTAGCTGGAGATAGCGCACGTACTGGGGCTCTATCTGCACATCTACTACCGGTTGGTCGTTCTGCAGTACGAGCAGAACGCTGGTGAATACCGGCAGGCCGGCGGCTAGTGTTTCTCGCGTGCCGTCGTTGAGAAAAATCTCATAGGCCCTCATATAATCGTCTTGAAAGGGAAAATCTGGAGCGAGAAAATCTGGAGCGGCGTTCCTGGGGAAGAAGCGGATGCGACTCACACCAAATCGCGCTCCTAGGTCGAACTGGAGGACCACGCCCAGCGCCCGGACATTCCGACCAGGAGCGCTTTTCCTTTCAAAGGCCGAGCTGGCATTATTGTCTATCATTTTTAACAGGTCTGCCGCTAGATCTGTGAGAACAGTGGGCGCGGTTACAGATCCACCTCGGTCTCGCAGTTGTAAGGCGATGTTGTCAGTTTGGTCGGCCTTTTCGGGAAAAATCCATCCCTCCCGCGCAGAAAAGTCGATAACCCCCCCAGGTACGTTTTCGTTTGTCACCTCCTGGGGCCCTAAGATGATCACCGGATCTAATCCTCCTCCTCCTTCTTGCCAAGGTCGGCCTTCCTCGCCGCCGAGAATGATCAACTCCTTGGTGGCTCCTGTACCCACAGACCCGTAGACGGAGAGCAAGACCCCTATAATCAGATATGAGCGTAAATTCGAACTAAAGTCCGCTTGCATGGGAGAACCAATCTCTAATTAGATTCGTACAAAACGCCTTGTTAATAGGCGACCTGTAGTGGTTTTACGGCCGAGACGGTTTGGTGGTCGGCTTCGACGGAGACGCGGTAGAGGTAAAGGCCCGGCGACACCAGCCGACCCGACTCGTCCCGACCATCCCACACCCGCTCATACGCACCCACACCATCCAACCCCGCATACACCTGACGAACCCGGCGACCCGACAAATCCCACACCGCCACCGTCACCCAGGACCGACCCGTCAACTCTACCAAACGATATCCCAACCCCACCGCGTCGTTGCGCCCATCCCCATTGGGCGTCAAGACCACTGGCTGCCGACCCACCTGCAACACCCCCTGATGCTCCGCCTTGGTGGCTACCCACACCCGATTGCCCTCATAGGCTGGACTGGCATCACCCTCCTGCACGCTCTGGGGCACCTCCAACGGCTGGGCACTGTCCCACACCCGCACCGAAAAAGTAGAGCCATAGCGCAATACCTCCGCCTCGAAGACTACCTCCACCAAAGCACCCGAATCCTGAGCTGTCAGCCGGGGGAAACTCACCACCACCCGGTGCAGTTCAGCCACCTCCACCGCATAGTCGACCGGCTCATCGCCCATGCGCACTTGGGTTACGGTCCCCAGCCGTGCCGCTGTAGCCACCTCCAACCGGTCAAAGCCTCCACTGTCACCCCCCAAGGTTGGTCGCACCACATAGGTAAACTGCTGCGGCTGGCCCACAGCGACCTCGACGGGCCAGACCTCGCCGATCAACTGCGTGGCCACCGGCGGGGAAGCGCGCACTTCGAGAAAGTCCACCTGTCCGCCGTCGTCGTCTTGAGGCAGAAAGTCGACTTTGAGTTGGAGATAGCGTCGTGGGCTTAGCGACACGATGGGGGTGCCACTGCTGTCGGCAAAGGCGTAGGGGGCCGACCAGAAGGTCCAGTTGGCTTGATCGTAGCCGGTGCCGGCTTTTTCGCCTACGGCCAAGTCGGCGTATTCGGAACGGCTGACGGGTATTTTTTCGTCGCCTCGTCCGGTGAAGCGCCAGAACAGGTCGGGGTCTTGGTCTTGTCCGGATCGGGATTGGATGAGGATGCGGGCTTTGGGGTCTTGGCGTCCGGACCAGCGCAGGTCGCCCCAGGCCATCGGCTGACCAAAATCGAGAATGTTCGAGATGTAGCTGGCCTTTTTGACTAGCCCTTTGGCGTAGATTTCTATCTCGTTTACTTCCCAGTCCTCGCCGTGCTCGCTGGCGGCTACCTGCACAAAGGTCGTTCCCTCTTGTGGGGGGAGGGGAATGTCGATGATCTGCTCTCGATTGTCCCGCACCTCGACGACCCAGGGTGAATACGGCGGGGGATGATCAATGAGAGTTCTTTTTTTCCAAGGCAACTCCGGCGCGATGTAAATGCGGACCGTCCGCACTATTTTGCTCGGATCGGTCAGGCCGGATATAATCCGCACCCGGTCAATAAGATAGGGATTGCCTAGGTTGATATTAGCCGTGCCCTGTCGGCCAAAATCATCTACGCAGAAAAACCTGCTGAGTGCGCCGCACAGATAACTGGCCGCCACCCAAGCCGTACTGACATCTCCATCCCATACTTCCACATTCACATTGGGCCTGACGTGCTCCCCTCCATTTGCTTCAATGCCGGGGGCTATATTGAAATTCGGATCGCGTTTGAGAGGCCGGATAGCGGCGGTGTCTATATCCAAATCAATGGCGGCCCCGCCTAGGGGAGGATTGAAATCCGTCCAGTTTAGTTGGATGAATTCCACGCCTTCATGGCCTGCTTCTGGAGGCGGGGCCAATGCTTCGCCGCCCAATCGGTAGATAACCAACCCGGAGGCCGGTCCGGCCGCGAAACCAGTCCACAAGGAGAGGCTCCAGATCAACAAACGAGATAAGTCAGCCATAGGGTGGGCATTGATCTCGCTATTGTGGAAGGGCGAAAATCACAGGAGCCATTGCAGAGCGACGAATGGCATCTTCAAAAGATCCGCAATTCGGCCCAGATTGTGAAAAGTTGAATATTCGAAAACAAAATAGCGATTATCCATGCAGAAGAGAAAATACTACAAGAAATCAACGAGTATATCAATCAAAATTGCTCGCTCTATCTGCTCACGGATAACAAAGACCTCGCTTGGGCTAACTAAAAAGTTGCGGCAAATCGGCACCCAGAGATCTTGGCCACGCAGTAAAACTTGACAATCTCCCAAAATGGTGGTATCTGGAATATAATAGGTTAACAGACGTAGGCTAGTGATTTTCTCGCACGTCTGTGGCATTGGCCTATCATCTTATTATCCCCGCACTTGTGGAGGATAGCTATGCGGCGAATCGGCTTTGTACTAAGCGCATTGCTCAGCGCTATGAGTTGTTCTCTGAGCGGCTGCGATTCCGGCCGCTCGGTAGAGCCCCAGGAAGTATCGACTTGGAACGTGATCCAGCACGATATCTTCGCCTCCAACTGCGTTAGCTGCCACAGTGCCGGTGCCTCCTTCGCTCGGCAGTCAGACTTGGTTCTGACTCCAGATTTGGCGTATAGCCAACTGATCAATACTGTACCGCGCAATGCTGCGGCCGCCCAAGACGGCTTAGTCTTGCTGAGCGACGAGGGACTTGGGGGTCTTTTCAAGAGCTATCTATGGGAAAAGATCAACGCGCCCGACCAAGAGCACTTTTACGCTGATCATCCCACTTATGGCGAGCAGATGCCGCTGGGTCGTCCGCCGCTGACTAACGGCCAACTGGAATTCATACGCCAGTGGATCCGCGCCGGAGCCCCCGAAGAAAGGGTGGTAGCAGACTTGGCCCTGCTGCAGGACGAGGAGCGCTATGCAGTACCGGAGTTCACGCCGCTAAATCCGCCGTTCAATGGCATCCAACTCTACTTGGGTCCCTTCGAGGTGGCACCCCAGTACGAGCGCGAGGTCTATTTTTATCAGCCCCTCGACCACGCCGAGGATCTCTTCGTCAATCGCTTTGAATTGTCCATGCGATCGGGGAGTCACCACTTCATCCTCAACCAGTTTCCCGGCTACACCCCGACCGATGTTATTCCCCAGCCAGAGATCTACCGCGACCTGCGCGACACCGCAGGCAATTACCAAGACGCCGAAGGGTACGATCTGTTCGACTGGCGGGTCATGCAGTACCAGGTTCCCATCGTAATCGCCCAATCTACGCGCCTTGACTTCAGCTTGCCTCCCGGCGTGGCCATGCGTCTGCCCGCTGGAACGGGACTTGATATGAACTCCCACTATGCCAATGCCACCGATCAGGCCGCGATCGGCGAAGTATTTGTCAACCTGCATCTTATTGAACCCTCGGAAGTAGAACGGGTAGCCGAGGTCTTCGCCCTGAGCAACTTCGATATTGATCTGCCCGCTGGCCAAGTCACTTCCCTAGAGAAAGAGTTCATCTTTAAGGAGGACAGGCACATCTTCCAACTTGTTTCCCACACCCATGACCGCATGGAGGAATTCACCGCCGAACTCATCGGCGGACCCCGGGATGGGGAACTGATCTACATCGGCTACGACTGGGAACACCCGGCTCCTCTTAGATTCGATCCGCCGCTCATGGTCGAAGAGGGCCAAGGCTTCAGGATTAGGGCCACCTACGACAATGACACCGAGCGGAATCTCAACTTCGGGTTCACGCGCGCCGATGAAATGATGATTCTCTACGGCTATTACTACGCCGACTGAGTAGGCGGTCGATCTGGCCCCTGATAGCACTGGGCTTGGGATGAGGCAGGTTTGGGCTGCCTGTCTCCCGTCTGTGGCACCTCGGTGCCAAACGAAGTCCATCGCCGGCGGCTGGAACGGATTGGTACATGGCAACTGAGGGGAAAAACTCGGGCGGCGGTGTCACCTTCAAAGCCCTGCTAATCGGCGGCGTTGCCTCGATCTTCATCGGCGTTGCCGTACCTTATTCCAATATGGTCATCAAGGGGACGGTACTAGCGCACAACTTCAGCACTCCTGTTGCCCTCTTTATCTTCTTCATCCTCGTCCTTTTCCTCAATCCACTGTTGCACCTGTTCCACCGGGGCTTGGCCCTGTCGAGAGGGGAATTGGCCGTGGTCTATATCATGGCGATGGTAGCCACTTCCATCCCCACGATTGGCTTCACCGAATACGTTCTGCCCATCACCACGGGGCTCTACTACTTTGCCACCCCTGAAAACAACTGGGCAGACTTGATTCACCCCCATGTGCCCGAGTGGATGGTCCCCCAGGACCCCGACGCTATTCGCTATTTCTACGAAGGGCTACCCGAGGGGCGGCCACTACCTTGGGGTGCTTGGGTCGAGCCCTTGACCTACTGGTGCCTGTTCATCCTTGCCTTCTACTGGGTATCCATCTGCGCCATGGTGATCGTGCGCCGACAGTGGATGGAAAGCGAAAAACTGCTTTATCCCTTGGCCCAGGTTCCCCTAGAGATGATTCAGGGTGATGGGAGACGGACGCTGCTGGCCCCTTTTTTTTCTAATACGGCTATGTGGCTGGGTTTTGCCATCCCCTTCCTTATCGGCCTTATAAATGCCCTGAATAGCTACTACGAATTCGTGCCTCGCATCACCACCTCGACCGGCTTTCACCTCTTCCGTGGCACTACGTACCTCCGCCTAGATATGAACCTAGCGCTGATCGGCTTTGCCTACCTATTGAGCCGGGATATTGCCCTAGGGTTCTGGTTTTTCTTTTTGCTATCCTCTCTGCAGCGAGGTGTCTTCAATGTGCTGGGCATCTACAGTGAGGAAAACCTGAGCCGTTTCGCCAACCTAGTCGGGCCGCACATGGCCCACCAAGCCATGGGGGCCATGATCGTACTGGTGCTCTCTGGGCTGTGGATGGGACGGGGGCATTTGCGCGATGTCTTCATCAAGGCGTTGCGGGGGGATGCCCATATTGACGATTCTGGAGAGGTCCTATCCTACCGCAACGCCGTACTGGGCTTGGTGGCTGGCCTAGCGGTGATGATCGGCTGGTTGTGGAAGTCGGGCATCCCGCTGTGGATCGTCTTGGTGTTTCTCTTCGGGGCTGCCGTTGTCCTTATAGCGCTTACTCGGGCTGTGGTCGAAGGGGGGATTTCCGTCCTGCGCACGCCTATCACCCCCGCTGATTTTACCATCTCCGGCCTAGGTACGACCGCCTTGGGAGCCTCCGGATTGATCGGCGTGGCCTTCACCTACGTATGGAGCGCCAATGTGCGCATTTTCTTTATGGCCTGCTTCGCCAATGCCCTCAAACTGGCCGAAGAGATCAAAGGCAGCAAAAGAAAGCTGCTCTGGGCTGTATTGCTAGCCATTGTCCTCACCTTGTCCAGCTCTATCTATCTGGTTATGGAAATGGCGTATGCCCACGGCGGCATCAACCTGCACAATTTCTTCTTCATCTTCGTTCCGCAGATGGCTTTCACCTATATAGGCCCCAAGTTCGACAGCCCCGTACCCGCCAGCCTAGCGGGCTGGGCCTTCACTGGCCTGGGAGCC
Source organism: Candidatus Latescibacterota bacterium (assembly GCA_965261395.1). GTDB lineage: Bacteria > Latescibacterota > UBA2968 > UBA8231 > UBA8231. Next base: position 4,799,420 of record OZ253462.1, on the reverse strand, counting down.
TTCTTGATGAGTCTGTTCACCTATATTCGCTACCGCTTTGTGTGGTGGCCGATCCATCCCTTGGGCTTCGCCACCGGCACATTCTACATTATGAATTGGGTGTGGTTTAGTATCTTTTTGGCTTGGCTGTTCAAAACAATCGTTCTCAAGTACGGGGGAGCAGCCGCCTACAGCCGGACTCGGCCCTTTTTTCTCGGATTAATCCTAGGCCAAGTAGTGGTGGCGGGCATGTGGTTGGTGATTGACTACTTCACCGGTATGACGGGGAATGTCTTGGGCTACTTGTAAGTTCAAGACGAACATCTATATCCTAAAAGACATGCGAAAAGATATCCGCGCAGGACACCCAGCCCTTCCAGATGACGACGGGATGGGCGAGCCAGGCGTGACTTTCCGGTCTCTGCTAATCGGCTCACTCATGGCCCTTTTTATCGGCATCGTCCTGCCCTACACCAATATGATCATCAAGGGTTCGCTCCTGGCCCACAACCTCAATACACCGGCTGCGATCTTCGTCTTTTTTATTTTTGTCGGCATTGTCAATGTGGTTTTGGGCTTCATCAGACGGCAGTATGCTCTTTCACCTCCCGAGTTGGCCGTAATTTATATCATGGCGATGCTGGCCACGGCCATCCCGACTATCGGTTTTTCCGAGTATTTGCTGCCTATTGTCGCCGGAATCTACTATTATGCTTCGCCCGAAAACAGATGGGAAGAGATCATCCACCCCTATGTGCCCAAGTGGATGGCCCCCCAGGATCCCGACGCCATTAGGTATTTCTATGAGGGGTTGCCCAAGGGCCTCTCCGTGCCTTGGAACGTCTGGATCGAGCCCATTCTGTACTGGTGTCTGTTCATTATCGCCAGCTATTGGGTATCTATATGCCTGATGGTCATGGTGCGCCGGCAGTGGATTGAACACGAAAAGCTGCTCTATCCGCTAGTCCAGGTCCCACTCGAGATGATGCGGGATGAAGAGCGAGGGGGGGGCAGCCATGACGAAAAGCGTTCTTGGATCAAGCCTTTCTTCAAAAATCCGGTCATGTGGATAGGCTTTTCCATCCCCTTCCTGTTGGGCTCGTACAGCGCTCTGTACAACTATTTTCCCTTCATCCCGGGCATGAGCCAGTTCAGCGACCAAGGTATTCTGACGAGCCAGTTTACCATCTTCAGGAATACGACCGTGCTCATCGTCATGTTCAATTTGGGCTTGGTCGGATTTGCCTATCTGCTCAGCCGAGATGTGGCCTTGGGGCTCTGGTCTTTTTTCCTTTTATCCAATATCGAGCGGGGCGTCTTCAACATTCTGGGCATCCAGAGCGCCGAAAAGTTGAGCCGCTTTGCCAATTCCAGCGGCCCCTACTTAGCGCACCAAGCTATGGGGGCCATGATCGTGCTGGTACTGTCTGGCCTGTGGATGGGCAGAAGCCACCTCAAGGGTGTATTTAGCAAGGCTTTCAAAGGGGATGAGGCGGTAGACGACAGGGATGAAATCTTGTCTTACCGAACCGCGGTCTGGGGCCTGCTCGTCGGCCTACTGATCATCAGTGCTTGGCTGTGGAAGTCGGGCCTCCCCCTGTGGGTCGTCCCGGTTTTTCTCTTTGCGGTCTTCGTCGTCTTCATGGCCTTGACTCGGGCCGTGGTGGAAGGGGGGGTGGCAGTCATCCGCACGCCGCTGACACCGGCGGATTTCGTCGTGTCGGGCTTGGGCACCAGCGCGCTGGGTGCCTCGGGCATCGTGGCGCTGGGCTTTACCTATGTATGGGCGGCCAATATCCGCATCTTTTTTATGCCCTGTTTTGCCAACGCCTTGAAAATCGCCGAACTGCTCAAAGGGGATAGGAGGATGCTGATCTGGGGTGTGGCTCTGGCCGTGGTGATCGCCTTAGCCAGTTCTATATGGAGCGTCATGACGCTGTCCTACACCTATGGGGGCGTCAATCTCCACGGGTTCTGGTTCATTGGCGTACCCCGAAACGCGGCCAACTACATGGCCGTCATCCTGTCCAATCCCACCTCCGCTCATATCGGGGGCTGGTTGTTCACCGGCTTAGGAGCGTTGGTGATGGGCCTGCTGGCCTATATCAGGGCGCGTTTCGTGTGGTGGCCCGTGCATCCTCTGGGTTTCGCCACCAGTACTTTCTTCATCATGAACTATGTATGGTTCAGTGTATTCATAGCGTGGGCGATCAAATCGGTGGTGCTCAAATACGGAGGACCGGCGCTGTACAATAGCACCAAACCGTTTTTTCTAGGTCTGATCATGGGACAGATCTTCGTCGCGGGGATGTGGCTGGTCATCGACTATTTCACCGGCATGGTCGGCAACCAGCCCATCGGAGGCTCGTTCGTCTGAAAATCGAATAAAGTTGGAGAGCTTTTATGAACGAACACGAGAAATACTTTTTTGATGTGAACGGCTACCTAGTCGTGCAGAAAATACTGAGCCCGGATCTGGTCGCGGCCTTGAACGAGGCGATCGATCACAACCAGAATAGGGTGCGACTGCGCGAGGGAGAGCAATCGCTGTCGGCAAATTCCCCCGTGCTGAAAGGGGACCACGGTCGCGGGGACATCATGGGAATTCTCAATTGGCCGAAACCTTGGTGCCAGCCGTTTCGCGATCTACTTTCGCACCCACCGGCGCTGCGCTACATGTTCGACCTGATCGGCGACGAATTCCGTTTTGGCAATGCCAATGGTATCAGCATGACCGAGGGGGCAGAAGGTTGTGTGCTGCATGGGGGCGGCACCCTCGTCCACAAGCACACCTATCGCTACGTCAATGGCCGCATGTGGAATAATCTCGTCGGCGTTTGTTATCAACTCGCCGACGTCAATCCCGGAGACGGCGGCTTCGTCTGCATTCCCGGTAGCCACAAGGCGAACTTCGATACTCCGGCCGATGTCCGGACCATGAAGTACGATCTCGGCTGCTACCACCACGTTGCAATGGAAGCTGGAGACGCCCTCATCTTCACTGAGGGGCTCACCCATGGCACGTTGCCTTGGAAGGGCAAGCACGAGCGCCGTACCCTCCTTTACCGCTACGCTGCTGGCCCCTTCGTCAACGCCAAGGGAATGAACCGCCTCGAAGAGTACTGCCCGTTCTACGATGAACTCACACCGCTGCAGCAGGCGATCATGGAGCCTCCTTACAATCCGGGTCGGCCTAATATCGCCGCCTTGCTCGCCCAAGAGCTTACACATGCCTAACAAACGCCCCAACATACTATTTGTCCTCACCGATCAGCAGCGGCCGGAGTGGGTCGAGATGAACCCAGACATCCCGGTGCGTACCCCGCATCTGCGGCAACTCGCTGACCGCGGGATCTGGCTCGCCAATACCATCTGTCCGTCGCCTGTTTGCGCTCCTTCGCGCTCCTGCTTGGTGGCCGGGCAGGAGTACGACCGCACCCAAGTGTGGGGCAACGACACCTACCCCCCTGACAATCTGCCCAAGTACCACCTGCGTCTGCGCGACGAGGCTGGATACCACGTCATGGCGGCCGGCAAACACCACGTGGGCCGCAATCAATCTGGCAACCCTCCACAGTTCCACCGGGGGATCAACGGCCGACAGGGGCTGGAAGAATGGGGGTTTTCCGACGCCATCTTCAACGCCGGCCTGAACCAAGCGACCATCCTGATGCGCCGCAACGACATGGTTCCTCAGGATTCGTACATGGCGTTCCTACACGAGCGCGGCTTGGCACAGGAGCACATTGCCGACTACGTGCGCCGCAGCCAAGAGGGAGTGTGGACAGCTACTTTTCCAACGACGTTGCCCGACGACGCCTACTTCGATACTTGGATTACTACCAACGCCCTCACCCTGATCGATTGGGCACCCAACGACAAGCCGTGGTACCTAGAGGTGAATCTACAGAATCCCCATCACCCCTGGGACGTCACCGAGTCGATGCACCGGTGGTACCGCGAACCACCGGTCGATTTTCCTCTTCCCCTGTTCAACACCGAGAATATTTCCCCTGAGACTCATCAGGAGGTGCGCCGCAGCTGGGCTGCCACCGTCGAACACCTCGATCAGTGCCTCGGACGCTTGGTAGAGCGTGTTTGCGAGAGGGGGGACCTAGAGAACACGGTCGTTGTTTTTACCAGCGACCACGGCGAGATGCTCGGGGATTACAATCAGTGGCAAAAGCTGTCCCCCCTGCAGGCATCGGTCGGGGTCCCCTTGGTAATAGCAGGCCCGGGGGTGGCTGCGGCCGGTCGCGACGACGCTCCGATGACGACCCTCGACCTGACCGCTAGCTTCCTCGAGTGGGCCGGGCTGATGCTTGGTGAAGATTTCGACAGTCGCTCCCTTGTCGGTTATCTCGGAGGAGGTGGGGACATACACCGCGATTTGGTGTTTTCTGGCCTGAGTGCTTGGCGCATGGTCTTCGACGGCCGTTTCAAGTTGGTTCGCGGCTACGACCCGGGGAAGCGCATCGGAGGAGACATCTTCGAGCCGATGCATATTCCGCCTGAGGAGACAAAGCGCCTTCAGCGCGATCGACCCCAAATACTGTACGATCTCGAGCACAACGAAAGGGACGATGTGTCCTCCGCGTTTCCCGAGGTTCTGCACCGGCTCAGCGCCGCGCTCGATGAGCATCTGGCTTTATAGTATGGAGTCCATCCCATGTTGGTGAAAAGCGGTTTCCCCAACCGGCCTCAAATCCACCACTTTCCCGCTATCGACCTCGAAGAACGCCGTCGCCTGCACGGCAGCGGTCACATAGCGCGGTCCACCGCGGTGCAGGCGGGAGATAATATCGAGCTGACCCTGCGGTTCGATCTTGGCGAGACGGCAATCCCCGCAGGCGGCCACGTACGGGTCGCTTGGCTGTGGCCGTTCGACTGGGCCATGCTACAGACGAGTGATCCCAGCGCTCCGGGGTACGTCCACGCATTCTGCTCGCGGCGCGAGGTCGCCTTGCGGGTGACTTTTGCCTTCCGGGGCGACCTGATTCCGTGGAATCACCATATCGATGTCGAAGTCCTCTCCGGTGTGCTGACCGAGGGAGATGTGGTTGAACTGATCTGCCGGGAGTGGCGTTCTCCCACCTTTGTAGTGCCCGATGCCGAGCTGCTCTTTCTAATTAATCCGGACGGCGGCGACCGTTGGATCCAGCTCCCGCCTGTGCGCGGATTCCCCATTGTAGCTGGAGTCCCGGCGCGGCTGTTCGCCCTCGCTCCGGCAGACGGGCTCGTCGACGAAGATCTCGTACTGACGCTGCGCGTTGAGGACGAGTGGGGAAATCCCTTGCTCCTTGAGGATTCCGTTCCAGAGGTAATCCCTGCCGACGGGGTCAGAGTGGTCGCCGTCGAAAGGGTTGGAGACATGCCTGCTTACCAAGCACGGGTGCGCATCGCCAGCCCGGGGATCCATCGCATTGCGGTCGCTGTTCCTCGCTGCCAACTGCGGGCAGAAACCAATCCGGTGCGCATCGCCGCTAAGCCCCCTCCGTTGCGCATCTTCTGGGGCGACCTGCATGCTGGCCAGGGCCGAATCGGCTGCGGCGTTGGCTCGGTGCGCCACCACTTCGACTACGCCCGTTACGTAGCCGGTCTGCAGGTCTGCTCGCACCAAGGGAACGACCACCACGTCAGCCTGGACCTGTGGGAGCAAACGCGCCGCGAGTCAGCCGCCGCCAATGAGGAGGGAAGCTTCATCGCCTTTCTCGGGTGCGAGTGGAGCGCCTACACACCGGACGGCGGCGACCGCAACGTCATGTACCGACGCGATGAGCCGCGCTTGCGGCGTTCTGGTCGCTTCTTCACCGAAGACGTGCCCGATCCGGAGCCCGACCTCGAAACAGCGACCGAGTTTTTGGCTGTTATGCGAAATGAAGAGGTATTCATCAACATGCACGCCGGCGGCCGGCCGACTAATCTCGATTTCCACGAGCCGGGAATCGAAACCCTCGCCGAGATCCACTCCACCCACGGCACTTCGGACTGGTTCGTGCTCGACGCCTTGCGTCGCGGTTACCGCGTCGGAATAACCGCTGGAACCGACGGCGTTGCCGGCCGGCCCGGATGCGACCATCCCGGTAGCCGGCTTATCCGCAACGCGCGCAGCGGTGGCACCGCTTTTCTAGCCTCCGAACTCACCCAGGATGCGTTGTGGGAAGCGATTGCAGCGCGGCGGTGTTACGCTACTGACGGACCCCGCATACTGCTCGACGTCCGAGCCGACGGCCATCTCATGGGCAGCGAATACGCGACCGCGGATGCTCCCCTTGTGTCAATCGAGGCCGAGGGAACGGCGGGGATTGAGCAGATTGACCTGCTGTGCGGCCCCGACCTGCTGTGGACCTGGCGACCGACGGTGGCATCTGCCGAAGGAGCCTTGCGCATCCTTTGGGGAGGAACCGAACGGCACGGCAGTGCTCCCGATCAGCGCGTCTGCTGGAAGGGCCGGTTCGTCGTCGAAAACGGACGAATCGCCAACGTCGAGCCAGTCGCTTTGGTCTCTCCCTTCGACCGCATCGAACAGGCCGACGACCAAACGGTCTGTTTCGACACGGTCACTGCCGGCAACCGCATGGGGATGTGCCTAGAAATCGAAGCAGACGCGGCGACATCGTGCCGCTTTGAATCCTGCCCGGCGACCTTTGAATTTGGCTTGGCTCAGGTGCGAGAACAACCGATGAGAGTGGATGCCGGGGGCGTCAGTCGGCACGTCATCGTCGGACCGGCTCCGAACCCGAACTTGCCGCGGCGAGTAGAACTCGCGTTCCGGGACGCGCGGACGGCAAATGGTCTATGTCCCTACTGGGTGCAACTGACGCAGTGCGATCAGCACCGCGCTTGGAGCAGCCCAATCTACGTTCAACGCCAGCTCGGCTGACCGCGGGATCAGCGGACTTCGCAACGGCACACCGAAACGTCCATTCGATCACCTATCGGTGCGTCAGCAACAGTCGATCAGGCTGCTGTCATTGTGTATCGGTCACATCCGTTACATATTCGTGGGAAGACGTACTCAATAGCACCTTTCCCTGCCTGTGTAGGCGGGTTGAAGCAGACTTTGTGCGGAAACCTAAAGGTCGCTTAATGGATAGTCCTTTCTAGGCGTTCCTAAAACAGAACGGGTTTTGAAACGGCTCTACAGGTTCTGCGTACTCTCCGCCTTTGACCATCTGACGAAGTTTACTCTCTTGCCAAGGAAAAACCCCGCATGAAGGACTCTTCGATCTACATTCCCGCCTGCGACTGGGACTCGACCGCATCCCTGCCGCAATCGCTTCTTGGCTGGCAGTACGCCAAGCGCCTGATGCTGGTGAACGACACCGCACACGACCGCCGGGACGAACCGGTCGAAGCGGACGTGGACATTCACGCCGCCCACGTCACCGACCTCGGCCGAGAGGTCCGCGTCGCTCGTCTCTCCGGCGAAAACGGTCCTATAGAAGTCGTGCCGAGTCAGGCTCATCTCATGGACCGCGAGGACGAGCTGCTGCGCTGTCGGCTGTTTTTCCTTGCCGATGTGGCCGCCAGGGGTTCGGCGACCTACCTCCTGCTATACGGCAACCCGGAGGCACCCGAACCCTGCTACGACACCGAGCTCAAGGTCTCGGGCGAAGGGTATGCCCTTGAGGTGGAAAACGAGTATTATCGGGCTGTCCTCGGGAAGATGAACGGCAACTGGAAGAATCACTACTCGAAAAGGGGGCCAGCAGAACTCGTAAATCGGCATGGCCACGGAGTCGAAGGCACCATTCACTGGGGGCCTGACTGGAGCGACGAGCGCGTCGGCCGCTACCGGCTCACCAACTGGGATGGTCCACCCATGTTCGACTACGATGTGGTCAGGGGACCGGTCTGCGTGCGCATCCGCCGCTGGGGCCACCCGATCTTGTCAATCGGGCCCCAAGTCGGTCGGCTCCACAAGGTCATGGCTACCGTGACTTACAGCTTCTGGGCCGGTCAGCCCTACGTCGTTATGGAATCGAAACTCGAGGTTCTCGAGGATGTGCGTTTCCGCGACTGCCGCAACGACGAGTTCGTCATCGGCGAACACCTGCCCGAACGAGCTTGGATGGGACCGGAGGGAGAGATCGGTTTTGGGGCCCGGGGCTGGCAGCGCGAGGACCCGAGCTGGGTGACCCATTTCAACCGCGAAACCGGCGAAGGATTCGGCAGCATTCACCTCGAATTCGAGAATACCAACCCAAGTTGGCCGCAGCCGGCCCACGCTGGATTCTCGCACACCGGCACTTGGGTCCGCTATCCGGTACAGCACGCGGCGATGCGCGCTGGCGAGCACGTGTACGAAAGGAACGCCTATGTCCTGCATCGGTACGAAGAGGGGGGAGAGCACGGCGGCCTCGCCGACCTCGTCAGCCACCAGCAACGCCTGCTCAACCCGATCACCCAAGGCGAGGTCCTCCCAGCTCCTAGGCCGATCAACCTCGACAATGTCATGGACGCGCTGCGGGCCACCAACGAATTCGAGCTCTACGTTCAGGGATCACCCTGGGGACAGCGCCAGCTTAGCTTCGTAGATATCGGAATCGTGCGCGATGTCGTCATCCAAGGGAGCGACATCCGCGTCGACATCGTCATACCGTACGCGGGACGCGAAACGTGGTTCGATTGGTTTTCCGCTGGCATTGAGGAGCAGCTCCGCGCTCGTTTGCAGGACGTCGGCGAAATCGAGGTGCGCCTCGTCCGCGAGCCGAAATGGACCCCGCAGCGATTGAGCGACCGCGCCCGCCGCGTCATCGGACCTAGGGAAGAGTAGAGCTACAACACCAACTCGTCCGGCGGCTCGTAGTCGCTCTTGCGCGGGTCCCAGCGGGTTCCGCATTTGTCGCTAATGACCACCCATTCACCTGGACTAAGGTTCCCTTGGTGATGGTAGTTGAAGCGCCGCAGCCCCGCAGCTTCGGCGGCGTCGAGCAACATCTTGAGGTCGCGCGCCGACATCGGGTCGCCGTCGTGGGGAAAGCGACCGGTGTCGAGCCAGGGCACGATGCGCTCCGGGTCGTCAACCGAGGCCAGCGCCCGTCGCGTCTCCTGCGTTACCACCTGCTCGAAAAACTCCGGACTGAGGGCGCTCTCGAAGTCGAGCATGTCGTCGCCTACGCCCGGTAGGACGATGCCGAAGAGAGCCTGCACGACATCGAGGGTGTCGGCCACACTAATCCCCGGATTCCACTCCAAGAGTGTCTGCGAGTAGCGATAAACCGTGCCGAGGAAACCGTCGAAGCCGCGCTGGAAGAAGTAGTGTTTCGGCAGCAGGAAATCCATGAACTGGGCCAGATCGACGAAGTCGTACCCGCACAAGGGCGCGAAGGCGGCCGAGCGCGGGCCGCATCCGAGGCGCACCGGGCGCTCTAGCTCGGCGGCGACGCCTGCGCGGATGTGGCGAAAATAGCGCGTCAGCGAGTCGGCGCGGAACGACAGCCAAGCCATCAGGTCGGGATCGGCTCCGAGCATGCGGTGGGCTCCGACCAAGCCGCCGCGGGCGTGTCCGCGGATGCGCACCGGATCGAGGTTGTGGAACAGGGACAGGAGCCTGTCTTTTGCAGCCACCATGGCCTCGTAGTCGTACCCCAGGTCCTCGGCCATCGGTGCCACAGATTCTGGCAGGTCGTGAAAGAAATAGGAGCGGTGATTCATGTGATGGGGGGCGATTTCGTACCCCCACTCCGGCCCGTCCATCACGGCGCCGTCCGCCATCGGGAAGTGCTCTAGCGTATCGACCATGCGCGCCACCCGCGATGCCAGCGTCTTATCGTCGTGCAGGTGATGGCCCGTACCCCCTGGACCGGCACCACCGTCGGCGTACATGCAGTAAACTTGCATGCCGCGGTCCTTGGCGGCGTTCATCGTCTTTTCTAACAAGGCTCTTTTCTCGGGCAGCTTCTGTGCCGGTGGTGGCGGTGGCTCGACTCCGAGCCGCGCGTACACCGCCGGGTTTGGATCGTACGCCTCCGCCACGATATTGCCGGTGGGAGCGGACACTGTATCCTTCGACAGTTTCGAAGTGCCGAAAACGAGTGGACCGAACACGACTCCATCGACGCCGCCCTCTGCCCAAGCATCGAGTATGCGCTCGTGATTGTTCATCACGCTCTCGAGATCGCGCATTACATCCATCCATAGTTTCATGGTCAACCTCCTCCTTGTCTTTTGGTTTTAGCCTCTCAAACGAAGGCTCCGGTTTTCCTGCATACCCGTGAAATAGTCGATAACCAGCCACATACCGAAGAATCTCATAAATAATCCGGCGAAGCGGTCTCAGTGGGTGGGCGTAAAGCGGCACACGCCGTCGAAGAAGACGCGCAATCTGGGGTGGCTCTCGTAGGGCCACGGATTGTAGGAGTGGGGAATATAGTGGCCGGCCCAGCTATGGCGAAAAGATCCCTCGTCCAGAATGGGGCCGCCGCGGTGGATTAAGCGGCCGTTGAAGAACACGATGTCGCCTTTGTCTGCTTCAATGGCAATTTCCGGCAACCCATTGCGCGCGAAAAGGGCGTCAAAGGCGTCGTCCTGGTCCCAGCCATACCAAGGGCCTGGCTCGTCGTTTTCATCACGGCGGAAATGGCGCTTTTCTATTAGGTCCCCCTTGTGGGAGCCTACCTGAATGTGAATGCTGCCGTTGCGGGCGCTGACTGGCTGGAGAGCGACCCAAGCCGACATGCAGCCCGGTAGGAAAAAGGCGTCTTGGTGTCGGCGTTGCTCGGAACCCTTGTAAAAGTACATGCTCTGAACTCCGTCGGGATCCTCGCCGAGAAAGGTGCGCAGCGGCTGGCGCAGCCTGGGATCGAGCATCCAGGCTAGGCCGGCGGGATGGTGCAGGCTGCGGCTGATTAAGCGGCTCCAATCGTCCGGCTGGCGCGGGGGATAGCCCTCGACGCTGGAACGGCCGGTGTGGAGATCCATCATGTAGGCGACAAAGCGATCGCACTCGTCGTAGGTAAAGCCGCTGCGGACGATCGCATAGCCGTCGCGCTCGTACTGTTCTTGGTGCAGGGAGGTTATTTCCAGTTCCATCGGGTGCTCGCTCTGTAATTACGGGCATGAAACTGACTGAACTAACGTTAATTCAGTCAGTTTCATGCCTGATATTTACGACAATGGCATTCGGAACGGACTGATCATAACTTCAGGGTATGGCGAAGCGACCGACCGGCAGCGGCTCTCCGGCGACTAGCCGGGATATGGCCAGTCTGCCGCCCTCGTGCCGATCCCAAGCCAACGCGAGCGGGCCGATGCGTCCGACCAAATTCTTTCCCTCGCGAGTAAATAGTCCAATGTTCATTTAACAGTCTCCTCGTCGGGGCGAATTGGCCGGACGATCAAAGCGGTCAGCGGCTGTTGTTCAGGCAGACGGATTGGAGACGAAGCAGACGACGTCGCCTAGGGCAAATGCCATGCCCTAGTACCCTTTCTTCTTATCGATAATATTGAGCACCGGCTCGCCCTTGAGGTAGCGCTCTAATTGGGTGCAGAAGAACTCGTAGACTTTGCGCGGTCGGTGCTGTGAGGCTCCGGCCCGATGCGGAGTGAGGATGATGTTGGGCGCGTCCCACAGCGGGGATTCTGGGGGCAACGGCTCGATCTCAGTGACGTCGATACCGGCCCCGGCGATCTGCCCGTCGTGCAGTGCTTGGCAGAGCGCGTCCTCGTCGATGATTCCGCCCCGCGTCACGTTGATCAGATAGGCGCTCTCCTTCATCAGTGCTAGTTCTTCACTCCCGATGAGATGGTGCGTCTCCTTGGTGAGCGGACAGGCCATCATCACCACGTCGGCGCGACGGAGGAGGTCGTGCAGGTTTTCGCGGCTGTTATCCCTGAGTTCGGAAATGCCCGGCGGCAAGTCGCGGCGCACCGGGTCGATGGCGATGATCGGCATGTCGTACCCGGCGGCCCGCTTGGCCATTTCAAGCCCAAAGCCTCCGAGCCCTACAAGGCCCAACGTCTGTCCAGTCAACTCGACGGTGGAACCGCCGGCCCACTTGCGCTGGTCGTTTTGGCGAATCGACTGATTGATGCCTCGGGTCAGGGCGAGGAGCAAGGCCCAGGCGTGTTCGCCGCCTTGGGGGGCGTATAGCCCGGCCACGTTGGAAATGGCGACTTCGTCGCGGGCGATGATTTCGGGGAAGAGGAACTTGTCCATGCCGGTGCTGAAGGACTGGACCCAGCGCAGGTTGGGGGCGGCGGCGCAGACTGCGGGCGGGAAGTGGCCGACAATGATGTCGATCCCGCCGGCTACGGCGATGGCCTCTTGCTCGTCGTTGGCCACAAAGACTTCGTGGCCGCCGTTTTCGCGTGCTATTTGGCGCAAGTGGTCGTGCTGTTCGTCGGTGAATGGGTAGTGGACTAGGATTTTCACGCGAGCCTCCAAACTAGGTTGAGAAATGGGATAGGATGTGATTGATGCGATCGGCGAGCGATTGTTCTAGGCGCGGCCCGAAGCGGGTTACTACTTGGGCGGCAGCATAGCAGCCTAGGCGCGCCGCGTCTAAGGGGCTGTACCCGTGGGACAGCCCGTAGAGCACGCCACCGGCAAAGAGATCGCCGGCACCATTGGTGTCGATAGCTTGCACGGGGACGCCGGGGACTTGGTAGTGGGCCCCGGCGGCGTACACTAGGGCACCGTCGGCTCCGCACGTTACGTAGGCCGTACTGACTTGGGAGGCTAAGGCCGCGCCAGCGGCCTCGCGGTCGCTGACCCCGGTACTGGCGAGGGCCTCTTCCTCATTGCAGAAGAACAGATCTACACCACGCTGTAGGAGCACGTCAAAGCGCTCCCGAAAGGCCCGGACGGCAAAGGGATCGCTCAGGGTTAGGGCGACGGCCGTGCTGTGCCGCTGGGCCATTTGCTGTGCTTGGCACGCGGCGGCAAAGCCGTCGTCCGAGCCGAGGAGATACCCTTCTATATAAAGGTATTGGCTGTCGGCGATGACCTCCTCTTGGAGCTGGGCCGGGCCGATGGCGCTGCTGATGCCCAAAAAGGTGTTGAGGGTGCGGTCGGCGTCTGGAGTAATAAAAACCAAGCACTGGCCGGTCTTGCCCGCGCCTCGGTTGGCCGGATGAGTGGCCACACCGGCTGCTTCGAGATCGCGTTGGTAAAAGTCGCCCCAAGCGTCGCGGCCGGTCAGGCAGGCGTAATAGGTTAGGCCGCCATAGCGGGCGACGCCGATGAGGGTATTGGCCGCCGAGCCGCCCGAAGCCGAGGCGACCGGCTCGCCGCCGACCGCGGCGGTGAGATTGCGTTGCCGCGCCTCATCAACGAGGGTCATAATCCCCTTTTCGACCTGATGTTCGGCGAGAAACTCTGGGGCGACTTGATATTGGATGTCCACTAGGGCGTGGCCGACTCCATAGACATCGTACGTGCGGGCCATGGGCTTTCCTTCGGGTGGAAAATAGGCAAAATAACCTATTCGCTCATGGCTGCCAAAGAAGGAAGGGTCAAATCTTTGCTTGTTTTAATTCGCACTGCGAATATATTAAAACTTCTGCGGGAAACGCCCGCACTTTCCATCCTTTACGGAGGTTGATGCAATCGCAGCAAAGAAAAAGAGTTTTGCCAGAGTAAACGATGATATTCGCGTGCCCCAAATTCGGCTCATCGGGTCCGATGGAGGGCAGGTGGGAATCATCGAAACGGCCCGTGCCTTGGCCATGGCGGAGGAAGCCAATCTCGACCTAGTAGAAGTGGCCGCCGAAGCGCGCCCGCCGGTCTGCCGGATTATCGACTACGGCAAGTTCCGCTACGACCAAGAGAAAAAGGCCAAGGAAGCTCGCAAGAAGCAGCAAAACGTGCAGATGAAGGGCATCCGCATCGCCGGGTCCAACATCTCTGAGCACGATCTTGAATACCGGATGGGCCACATCCGCACGTTTATCGAAAAGGGGAACCGGGTCAAAGTCAGCGTCCGCTTCAAAGGGCGGCAGATGGCCTATCAGGAACGGGGGCACCAGCTTCTGCGAGAGTTGGCTACTAAGCTCGAGGATGTAGCCGTCGTTGATCAGGATCCAAAAATGGAGGGCCGCGAAATGTCGCTCATTCTCAGGCCTATCTGAGGTTGATCCGGGGAGCGCAAAAAGGCCGGTGTCCGCACTGCGGGCGTCGGCCTTTTTTATTTTTTCTCTTCTGCCGTCGCCCGCCTCGCGTCAAGGGTTTTGGCACTTAGGGATAGAACTCTTTTTTTATCTTGGTTTCTTCAGGAGGCGACTAGCACGTGTTCGGCTGCTCCGTCGAGGCCGGCGATGACCGGGAAGGACTTCGACCGCGGGCCGTTGGCACCGGGTGTGTAGCGCACGTGCGGTGAGAAATAGGCATAGAGCGCGGTGTTGCGCGAGCGGTCCGTCTGGTTGGGGCCGGAACCGTGGACCATCAAGCTGTGGAACAGCACGGCGGACCCGGCCGCGAGCGACACGTCGATCTGGTGCGAGCGGTCGATGTCCTCGCGGTTAGTCAGCGGTGCCCCTTGCTGTTGGGCGATGTGGCCCCATTCCTGTAAGCCCCAGTGGTGGCTGCCGGGAATGACTTTAATACAGCCGTTGTCCGGGGTGGCGTCGTCGAGGGCGATGCTCGCGGTCGCGAGAGCGGGCGGCTCCATTGGCCAATAAGCCGAGTCTTGGTGCAAGGCGTGGGCCGAGCCGTGGAAGGCGGGCTTGAGCATTAGGGTGCTGCGGAAGAGGAGCAGGTCGTCCCCGAGGAGCGATTGCACGATGGCGACGAGGCGGGGATGAGCCGCGAGTTGGGCAAAGCACGGCGATAGCGCGCGAGTGTTCTCGATTTTGCGCAGCACCGGCAGACCATTGCGGTTTTGATCCTTAGAAAAAGGCTCGCGCTGAAAGTGACTGCTAAGCGGGTCTTGGCGGTCCTCTAGGGCGGCGGCTAGTTGGTGCAGGCGTTGGATTTCGCGCTGGCATTCGGCGATTTCGCGGCTGTTGAGCAGGTCGGGGACGATTAAGTAGCCCTGCTGCTCGAAAAAGGCTCGCTGCTTGTGTGGGTCCATGCGGCACTCCCGCTGTCGAGGTGATTACTCGCTAAGTGTACACTGGCCGCTGACTAGGTGTCAACTAATCTCTAAGCGAACGCATGAAGCGATTTTTTCCATTTATCCGTTGGCTGCCCGAACTCGGCCAGCCGGGCGTCTTGCGCGCCGATTTGGTCGCGGGCCTCACCGTGGCGACGATCCTCGTGCCCCAGGCCATGGCCTACGCCGAGTTGGCGGGGCTGCCGCCGGTCTATGGGCTGTACGCGGCCTTTCTGCCGCCGGCTGTAGCCGCACTCTTTGGCTCTTCCCGGCATTTGTCCACCGGTCCGGTGGCCATAGCTTCGCTCATCAGCGCGACGACCGTGCAAGGGCTCGCCCCTGAGAACGGTGGGCTATATATCGCCTACTCGCTGGTCTTGGGCTTGCTCGTCGGCCTGATACGGATCGCCTTGGGCGCGTTGCGATTGGGCTTGTTAATCGACCTGCTGTCCAGCCCGGTGGTCGTCGGCTTTACCAATGCCGCGGCCTTTATCATCGCCATCTCCCAATTGCACAAGGTGTTCGGTGTAGAGCCCCAACAGGGGGGGCATTTGCTGGCAGCCCTCCGCGTCATCGACGTGGCGCTGTTAGAGGTCCATTGGCCGACGCTGGGGATGGCGGCGTTGGCCGGGGGGCTGCTGGTGGTTTTGCGCCGCGTGCGCTGGGATCTGCCGAGCATGTTGACGACGCTGGCGGTCACCACGCTCGTTTCTTGGCTGGTCGGGTTCAGCGGAGAAGTGGTCGGCGAGGTACCGCGCGGTTTGCCGCGGCCTTTGATGCCGGACTTAGACGTGGAGATCCTGTCCCAGCTCTTCGTGGGGGCCTTGACCTTGACCATGCTCGGCCTGATGGAGGCCATGGCCATTGCCAAAACCCTCGCTGCTCGGACGCGGCAGCATCTCGACATCAATCAGGAACTCATCGGCCAGGGTATGGCCAACGTGATCGGCGGGCTCTTCCAAAGCTATGCAACTTCGGGCTCGTTTTCGCGGTCGGCCGTCAACTACCAAAGCGGAGCACGGACGGGTTTTGCGTCGGTCGTGGCGTCGCTGGTCATCGCCGCGACGCTGCTTTGGCTTACGCCGCTGTTGTACTATCTGCCACAGGCGACTCTCGCCGTTGTTATCATCGCCGCTGTGGTCGGCTTGGTGCGCATCCAGCCTCTAGTGACAGCTTGGCGCATTAAGGTCCACGACGGGTTGATTGGGGTCGCGACTTTTGTCGGTACGCTGGTTTTGGCACCGGACCTGCACTTGGGGGTTGCCCTCGGGGTGGGGGCCTCGCTAGTGCTCAACTTCTACCGCACCATGCGGCCCCGAGTGGTTTTTCTCGCCCGGCACCTCGACGGCACGATGCGCGAGAGCGACGCGGGCCTGAGGCCGGATCAGCAGATCGCGATTATGCGCTTTGACGGCCAATTGTACTTTGGTTCTGGCCGTTATTTTGAGGATAAGGTGCTCGAAACGATCGCTTCGGCACCCGAGCTAAGGTACTTGATTCTCGATGCAGACGGGATCAACCGGATTGACGCTTCTGGCGAACAAGCGTTGCGCGACGTGGTTGAACGCCTGCGCGAAGTTGGGCTGGACCTGTACTTCACGCGGGCCAAACGGCAGCTTACCGACGCGCTGGAGCGGTCAGGGCTGATGGAGCAGATTGGCCGCGATCACTTTTTTCGCTGGAATCAACACGCGCTCGAGTTCTTATGGGCGCGGCTCCATCCCGATTACAAAGAGCGGTGTCCGCTCAATGTACCTCACTCCCAAGAGTCTGTGGATCGGGAAATTCAGTACTATATATAAGAAAGAGTCAGAACCGCTTGGTATCGGTGGAGGGGCTGTCTGTGGCGGGGGGATCGTCGGACAGCAACTGGGTGAAGGAGTCGATGCGGGCATCGGCTCTGTTGATTAGCGCGTCTTTGTGCTGGCGGGCGCGGATCACTTCTTCGGCGATGTCGAGCGCGGCCAAGATGGCAATATCGAGCGGTGACCGGTTCCCGACCTTAGCGGCGGTCTGCTGCATCTTCTCGTCGAGATAGGCCGCAGCGAGCCGAATGTACTCGGGGTCTTGGCCATCGCTGTTGACGAGACGATAGGTCTGATTGTAGATGCGGACAGCGACAGGCTGTGCTTGCGACATGAGATTTTGGGAGATAAAAAAGTGGGGACTTCCGCGATCTCCCCTTGTCCCGGAAGCCCCCTCTTTTGCGCGCTAACCACGTGGCAAGTAACCAATCTATTGGGGTCGAAAATGTTTGTCAACTACATATTGGATATTTTTTCATAAAAATGAGGAACGCGGCCAGTGCGGGAATTTGACGGCCCGTGGAGTGCGGTCTTAGTTATTGAGGTGTCCCTACCAACAAGACCAAAGTGCGCACCAGCCCTCTGCAGGGCGAAGGAGTAGCGCACAACCGATCAATGCCTTAAAAATGGATAGAAATATATTGGAGATGGCCTTGCAGCAGGCCATCCAAGGCGAAGTGCGCTTTGACGCTGTTTCGCGCATGCTCTACCGCACCGACGCCAGCATCTACGAGATGGAGCCCTTGGGGCTGGTCGTGCCTAAAGACGAGGCCGATGTAGTCGCCACGGTAAAAATTGCCGCTGAGCACGGGGCGGCGGTCTTGCCACGGGGTGGCGGTACGAGTTTGGCGGGCCAGTCGGTGGGGGCCGCGGTCCATCTCGACTTTTCCAAATACATGAACCGGATCTTGGAGTTCGATCCGGACGAGCGCTGGGTCCGGGTCCAGCCGGGCTTAGTGCTCGATGAGCTCAATGCCTACTTGCAGCCCTATGGCCTGATTTTCGCGCCCGATGTCTCCACGAGTAGCCGGGCCAATATCGGCGGAATGATCGGCAACAATTCCTGCGGTGCGCACTCCATTATATACGGCAAGACCATCGACCATGTGCAGGAGCTAAAGGTGGTGCTGGCCGACGGCTCGCAAGCGGTATTCGGGTCGCTAGACGACGAAGAGTGCGACCGCCGCGCGGGCTTGGACAGCCTCGAAGGTCGCATCTACCGCGAAGTGCGCCGCATCGTCCGCGAGCGCGAAGCGCAGATCCGCGCGGGCTTCCCACAGGTGATGCGCCGCGTCTCGGGCTACAATCTCGACGAGTTCATCGACGGCGCTCCCTTTGATCTGAGCAAGCTAGTCGTCGGCTCGGAAGGCACACTCTGCGCGGTGGTCGAAGCGCGGTTGAACTTGGTGGAGCTACCCGCTCATAAGGGCTTGGTGGCCGTTCACTTCCACGACTTAGTCGAGGCCACGGAGGCCAATTTGGCCGCGTTGGAGACCTCGCCCGTCGCCAGCGAGCTGATGGACGACATCCTGCTCGACCAGACCAAGGACTCCAGCGAACACGCCCCGGGTCGCCGCTTTTTGCAGGGCGACCCAGCCGCCCTGCTCGTCGTCGAGTACTACGCGGATTCGGCCACCGAGCTGGGCCGCAAGCTGGACGGATTGGAAGAGCGATTGCGGGAGCGCGGGATGGGCTACGCTTGGGTGCAGTCTGTCGATCCGGCAGACCAGCAGGCGATTTGGGGGATACGCAAGGCCGGATTGGGACTTTTGATGGGCATGAAGGGCGACCCCAAGCCCCAACCTGGGGTGGAGGATACCTGCGTCCCGGTGGCCAAGCTGCCCGAGTACGTCCGCCGGGTGGTCGCGCTGATGGCGGAATTGGGGATTGAGGCCGAATTCTATGGGCACGCGAGCGTCGGCCTGTTGCACATCAGGCCGATCTTCAATCTCAAAGATCCCGAGGGCATAAAGCTCCTGCGCCAGATCGAGGAGCGGATGAGCGATATGGTGCGCGAATACGGCGGAGCCATGTCGGGCGAGCACGGCGATGGCTTGGCTCGCAGCGAGTGGATCGCCAAGATGTTTAGCCCGGAGCTGGTCGCGGCTTTTGTCGAGGTTAAGGACGCCTTTGATCCACAGGGGATTATGAACCCCGGCAAGATCACCCGCCCCCCGCGGATGGACGAGAACCTGCGCTACCACGAGGATTATCAGACGCCCCAAGTGGAGACGTTTTTCAGCTTTAGCGAGGCGGGTGGCTTTCAGGAAGCCGTTGAAATGTGCTCTGGGGTGGGACACTGTCGCAAAAAGCTGGTGGGCACGATGTGCCCTTCATACATGGCGACTTTGGATGAGGAACACACCACTCGCGGACGCGCCAATGCCTTGCGCGCCGCGCTCGCTGGCACGTTGCCCGACGGCCTGCACAGCCATGAAGTCCACCGCGTGATGGATCTCTGCTTGGAGTGCAAAGCCTGCAAGACCGAGTGTCCGTCGAGCGTGGATATGGCCAAGCTCAAGTACGAATTTCTCGCCCACTACCATCGCGAACACGGCTATCCGCTGCGGTCGCGGCTCTTTGCCAACATAGCCCGCATTAGCCGCTTGGGATCGGCGTTGGCACCGCTGTCGAATTGGATCGGTCGCAGTCGGTTCAATCGCTGGCTGTTGGATGCGTTTTTGGGCATTGACCGGCGGCGGCGACTGCCGGCCTTTGCCCGCCAGCCGTTTTCGCGCTGGTTTGCCGGGCGGCGTCCGGCCCGAGGCACCAAAGGGCGCGTCGTGCTGTTCAACGACACCTTCGTCGAATACAATGAGCCGGCTATTGGCATGGCGGCGACGATTATCTTGGAGCGCGCCGGGTACGAGGTCGTCTTGGTCGCCAACAAGGTCTGTTGCGGCCGGCCGTTCATATCCAAAGGCTTTCTCGACCGCGCTCGCGCCTTGGCGCAGCACAATGTGGAGGTACTCGCGCCTTGGGCCGAGGAAGGGGTGCCGATCATCGGGCTGGAGCCGAGTTGCGCGTCGGCTCTCAGCGACGATTACCTAGACTTAGTTGACGATCCGCAAAGCCGACTCGTGGCCGAGCAGGTGGTCCTGCTCGAGGACTTTCTCGTCCGCGAATCCCCGCTCGATTTGGAGTTTACCGGGACCATCCGCCATATTTTGGTGCATGGCCACTGCCATCAAAAGGCCCTGACGGGCACGGCCGCGACATTGGCCGTGCTCAACATGCCACCCTACTTTCGCGCCGAGGAAATCCCGTCGGGCTGTTGTGGGATGGCCGGCAGTTTCGGCTATGAGAAAGAGCACTTTGAAATATCGCGCGCGGTGGGGCAGGAGCGGCTTTTTGCCGTGCTAGAGGCGGCAGCGGAGGACGTGGAGATCGCGGCCGTAGGCACCTCGTGCCGCCATCAGATTGCCGATTTTACCGGGCGTCGGGCGCGGCATTGGGCCGAGATTTTTGTCGAAGCACTCTAACCCAAGCGAAAGGGCTTTTATGGCATTTAACGTCAAGCAACGCGGCCGAGTGACCTATTACTACAACGGGGGCCACCCCACCTTATCGGCCTTGGTGATCGAGGCGCTGGGCAATGGCGACTTGAAGATCTATTTCGCCGGCTTGACCGGCGGGCATTCGGCGCATGGGATCCTCGGCCGCGACGAGTTGGTGAGGATGACGCCTGCCGTCGAGGTTGAGCTGGTCTTCCGCTGTTGGGAGAAGTGGCTGCAGGAAGCCGAGATTTGCGACTCGATTGCCCAGATAGATTTTATCGAGGTACACGCTTTCGGCGCTCAGCCCAAGGACGTCAATCCGCTGACTGATCCGCAGCGCTTTCACGAGGAACAACAGCGCATTTATCAGGAATACGCCCAAGCCTATAGCCGCTTTTTCCGCGACTGTATGCCCGACACCGGGGTGCCAGCCCGCTTCACGGTGCACGTAGTTGATTTCCCGGACAAAGCTGCTTCTTATGAATTCTACAGCGTGGGCCTGTATCAGCCGGCCCTACACGGAGCCTGAGCCATGCCGATTTTTGAATACGCCTGCAAGGAGTGCGGCGCGGAGTTCGACGTGCTCATACAAGGGGCGGCTAGGCCCGCTTGCCCGTCTTGTGAGAGCGTGCGGTTGGAGAAGAAGCTGTCGAGTTTTGCCGTTGCCGGCCGCGCCGCCAGCGAGCGCGAGCCAATAGGGCCGTGTGGAACCTGCGGCGATCCACGCGGTGCTGGTGCCTGCGCCCTCGACTAATTGAGGAGGAGCTATGGCTGTGACTCAAATCGAGTTGCCCTTTGGCGACTCCCACCTGCAAGTCGCGGTGCCTAGTGAGCACCTGCTAGGCATCGTTCTGCCGAGAGCGGAACAATGCAACGACGGCGCGGAGCACGCATTGGTGCAGGATGCGCTGGCCCGGCCCGTGGGCACGTCGGCATTGCGCACGCTGGTGCGGCCCGGCCAGCAGGTCTCGATTGTCGTAAGTGATATGACCCGGCCCTGCCCGACGGGTCGCCTGTTGCCGCCGGTGCTGGAGGAACTCGCCGCGGCCGGCGTGCCAGACGCTGACGTGACCGTGGTCGTGGCCTTGGGGCTGCACCGAGCGCAGACCGCAGCCGAACTGGCCGCCTTGGTCGGGTCGGAGGTCTATGCTCGGGTGCGGGTGGTGAACCACGATCCACAAGACGTGGTGCGGCTAGGCGTCACTTCCCGCGGTACGCCCGTGGAGCTCTTCCGTCCCCTGGTGGAGGCTGATGTGCGGATCTGTTTGGGCAACTTGGAATTCCACTACTTCGCCGGCTTTTCGGGCGGGGCCAAGGCGGTCTTGCCCGGCTGTGCCTCTCCCAGCGCCATAGCGGCCAACCACGGCCTGATGGCCCGGCCTGGCGCGGAGACCGGGCGACTTGAGGGCAACCCGGTGCGGGAAGATTTAGAAGAAGGGGCGGCCATGCTGGGGATCGACTTCATCCTCAATGTGATCGTCGACGATCGCCACCGTATTGTCGCTGCCTTTGCCGGGCACGCGCGAGAGGCCCACTGCAAAGGGTGCGAGCGGGTGGCCGAGCGCGGGGCCGTGCCCATTGCGCGATGCGCTGATATCGTCCTCGTCAGCGCGGGCGGCTATCCACTAGATGTCAATATGTACCAGGCGCAAAAGGCCCTCGACAACGCCGTGCATGCCGTGCGTGAGGGAGGCGTCATCGTTTGGGTGGCCGAATGTCGAGAGGGGCTAGGCAGCGCTACCTTTGCCTCTTGGTTGCAGGAGGCAGATTCGGCCGACGGGATTCTCGCGCGCATTGAGCGGGAATTCGTCTTGGGTGGGCACAAGGCCGCAGCCATTGCCGCGGTACTGAAAAAGGCCCGCGTGCATTTGGTCTCGTCGTTGTCGGCTGAGGCCATCGGCCGCATCGGCTTAGTGCCCTTTGACGACCTAGGCCAAGCTGTGGCGGCCGCGTATGAGGTGGTCGGCCCCGAGGCCCGGATCTGGACGCTGCCCTATGGAGATTCGGTATTGCCGCAGGCCGCGGCCTAGCGTTTTTCACCGGTGAACAGATCGAGCTGTTCGATCTCCCCGTCGGCAAATCCCCCCAACCCAATGCCGAGCAGGCGCGTGCCCAAGTCGCTGGCCTCTGTGTCCTCTAACAGCTCGCAGGCGGCCGCGAAGACGGTTTGGGCGCGGTCGGTAAAGGTGGCTAAGCGCGATGTGCGCGTCGCGGTGCGAAAATCCGGATAGCGCACCTCTAGGATGACGTCGCGCGCTTGTAGTCCCCTGCGCCGCAAGCGCCCACAGAGCACGGCGGCGAGTTCGCGCAAGGCATCGCGCATTTCCTCACGGGTGTACATCGGGGCGGCAAAGGAGGTTTCCTCACGGATTTGGCTGAGTTGCTCGACCGGGGAGACGGGGTCGTCGTCCCAGCCTTGGGCGAGGTGCCAAAAGCTGCTGCCCCGCTGGCCAAAGCGGCGCACGAGTTCGTTCAGCGGCACTTGGGCTAGCGAACCGACGCGCTCTATTTGCATGGCCGCGAGTTGCTGGCGCGTAATGGCCCCCACGCCGGGGAGTTGGTCAATGGGCACGTCGGCGAGAAATTCCCGTATCTGTTCGGGCAGCACGACCGTCAGGCCATCGGGCCGCTGGCGCTCCATGGCCAGCCGCGCCAAGAACTTGCTGGGCGCTAACCCCACGGAAACGCTCCAGCCTAGCTGCCGCTTGATATCGCTCTTGATCATCTTGGCGACGCGCATTCCGAAGGGGATGTCGAGCTTATTGTCGGTGACGTCGAGGATGGCGTAGCCGTCGCCCCATTCGATCCAATCGGTGTATTCGCGCAGGAGCGCGGCGAATTCGGCGCAAACCCGGGTGTCGCGGCTGGGCGGGCCGCTATCAATCCCAATGTGGACTATCTTGCGGTGTCCGCCGGTCCTAGCGGGACTCATGCAACAAAAAAGGCAGGGAAACTACGGTGGCCTGCGCTCCGGCCGCATCTAGCGCAGTGCCCTCGGCGCAAGCGCTCCGCCGCACATAGGCGAGAGCAATCGGGCCGAGGCTTGGAGAATGGACCGCAGAAGTGATGCGCCCTACTTCGCGCGCTCCATCGCGCAGCGGTTGCCCCGTTGCCGGTAGTTCGGCGTCGGAGAGCCGCAGCCCGACTAGATGCTGCTTGACTTTGTCGTAGGTGTCTAGGCGGGCGATGACTTCTTGGCCGATATAGCAGCCTTTATCTAAATGAATAGCGCGATCAAGCCCCGCTTCCCAGGGGTTGTAATCTTGGGTCAACTCCCGCTCGAGCAGGGGAAGGCCCTGTTCGACGCGCAGGATTTCCCACGTCGCCGCCCCTATTGGATGAGCACCTGCGGCGGTAAGACGCTGCCAAAGGGGATCCACGGCGGCGGGTGGCCCGAAGGCGCGCAGCCCTGGCTCGGCCGTGCGCGCCAGCCACAGGCCGTCCACAACCTGTGGATCGAGCAGTTGGTGATCCTGAAATTTTGCCAGATCCGCGTCCAATAGGTGGGCGACTAGCCGGACGGCGTGTGGGCCGATAAGCTCGAACATGGCCGTCTCGTCTGTGCGGTCTGCCAATTCGAGGGCCTCGGCAAAGATAAAGCGGTCCAACCAAGCGGGAATTGTGGCGCGCGAATCGGGACTTAGGATCAAGGCGGTGGAGTCTGGGCTGCGATAGCAGGTGGCGAGGTCGAGAATCCGCGCCCGCTGTTCGATAAAGACCGCTTCGAGGCCGTGCCCTAGTTGCAGGTTATGGAAGTCGTTGGAGGTCATGCGGTGCAGGAAATCGAGATGATCGGCACCGCGCATGTACAAGCGAAACGAGGCTTGCGCGTCGCGTAGGGCCGCGCCAGTGCGGGCGGCGTGGTATTCGTCGTAATGGGTCATAATGGGCAAGAGGCTAGGCGTGCTGCGTCACGGAGAAACGCGAGCCTAAGTCGGGGTGTTTGGCGACTTCGATTTGCACTGGAAAGGCCTCCTTAAGTTGGTCGAGATGCGTGACGATCAACACCTTTTTGAAATCCTCGCTGATTTTTTGGATGGCTTCGATGAGTTGTTCCAGCCCCTGCTCGTCTTGGGTGCCAAAGCCCTCGTCGATAAAGAGCGTGTGCAAACGGGTGCCCGAGCGCATGGCCAGCACCTTGGAGAGCGCGATGCGCAAGGCGAAATTAGTGCGGAATGCCTCGCCCCCGGAATAGAGGTGATAGGAGCGCTCGCCAATCTCGTCGGCGATCTTGACGTCGAGAGTTTCGCGGGTGCCGCCTTTTTTGAGGTCGCGCAGCGATTCAAAGGCGATTTGGATGCGGTTGTCGGTTAGGCGTGCGAGGATGGCGTTGGCTTCGTCGGCGATCTGCGGTACGGCATTTTCAATGATCAGCGCTTGGATCCCATCCTTGCCGAATGCCTTGTCGAGCTGCTGGTAGATCCAGGCCTGTCGCTGGGTGCCTTGCAGGTCTTGGCGCAACGCGTCCCGTTCCTGCGCCAGTTCGGCGCAGCGCGCGCACAGGGCTTCTATACTGCCCCGGCGCTGGAGGTGTTGGTCCCGCTCGACCCGCAACTTTTCCAAGAGGGCTTGGCTTTCGCCGAGTTGCCTATCGACGCCTTCCAACTCACAGGCTCGTTGGTGTAACCTTTCCTGTTCTTTTTGCGCGGCCTGCAATTGTTCAGCTAGAGTAGAGGCTTCGGCCTCGTAGCGCACCCGCGATTCACTGGCCGAAGCACGGCGTTCGCGGGCGTTTTGCAGGCGCTCGAATTGCCGCGCGCTGTCGCGCAGGTCGTCTTGTTGCAGGCGCAACTGCTGGTGCTCGGCACTATCGTAGCCTAGGGCTGCGAGCTGCTGCTCGACTTGGCCGAGTTGTTCCCGTTCCTCTTGGGCATAGCGGGCCTCGGCGAGCTGGCGGTCTGCTTGGTCGAGTTGGTTCTGGGCTTCGGCCCGATCGCTGTTGAGCCGCTCGGCTTGGCTTTTGGCGTCCTGCAAGCGGGCGTGCTCGGCCTCGACCGGGCGCAACTCGGCGAGCTTTTGGCGCAGCGCCTCGTGCTCGGCGCTGCTGTAGCCCAATAGCTCGATTTCCCCGGCTAGTTTGTGTAGGCGTTCGCGTTCGCTGGGGGCGTATGATTGGTCGCTGAGTTCGCGGTCGAGAGTGGCTAATTGCTCGGTTAGCGACTGGGCCTCGGCGGCCGACTCTCGCAATTGCCCAAGACGGGCCTCCCCGGCGGCCAGTTCTTGGTGTATCTGCTGGAGAGGAGCGATTTCCTCGCCGAGGGTCTTGTAGTGCGCGCGCATCTTTTGCAACTGGTCGTCGAGAGTGACGAGTTCTCTACCGAGGGCGGCGATGCGCTCTTGATGGCGGTCTTCCCGCTGCGAGAGTTCTGCCGCGACCCGCTGGCGGTGTTCGACGTCGAGGGCGCTGCCGCACAATGGGCAATTGGCGTCCTCGGAACTAGCCAAGACCTGAGCCTGTTGGCGCTCGTTGGCCAGTTCTTCCTCTTCGGCGCGGAGCTTCTGCTGCCGTTCAATGATCTGGGCATTGAGATCGTGGCCCTCGTCCTTAAGGCGATCCTGTTCCTCGACTTTGGCCTGCAATTGGGTCCGTTGCGCTTGTAACTGACGGTTGTGGGCTGCTAGAGTTTCCCCTTCGGCGATGGCTCGTTCTAACTGAGACAATTGCTTGGCTAGTGCTTGGCGCTGGCTTTTGCGGCGTTCCTCTGCGAGTGATAGTTCGTGTTCGAGGCGACGGCGCTCGCCGAGGAGATCCTCATAGCGAATCCGCGCCTGCTCGAACGCTTGGTACTGCTCGCTCAGGGTTTTGAATTGGACGTAGCGGATGGCGATGGTCTGTTCTCGATTGAGCAAGGCTCGGTGCTCGTCGAGCTGTCGCTGTCGCTCGCCGAGGGTGGCCGCCCAGCGCTCTTGCTGTCGCTCCACTTCTTGGCGCGCCTGGGCGATTCGCTCTTCTAGCTGACGGCGGCGGGCCTCTAACTCGCCGTGCTCTTGAGCTTTTTGTTCGATTAGGCGGATTTGCGTGCGAAGCTGGTTGTAGGTCGCAAAGTCCCGCTCGATGGATTCAGCGGCCGCTAGGATTTCGCCGTCTTGGCGCTGCTGCTCCCGCAGGTTTTCGAGTTCGGCGGCGACCTGCTGCGCCCGTTCGGCAACGCGCTGCTGCTCCCTCACTAGCTCGGCGACGCGCTGGCGGATCTGCGTCAGCGCTAGGCGCTGGGCATCCAACTCGGCTTGCGCTTTTTCTCGATTGCTGATTTCGCTGCCGAGTAGAGCGAGGTGATCGTCGACGGTGCGCAAATCGGATTCGTAGCCTTCGCGCTTGGCCAATTCGGCATCGAGCTCGCCGAGGCGGGTTTGCAGAGCCTCGCTCTGGCGCTGGTGCTCTTGATAGCGGACCCGAGCCATGCCCTGGAGTTGGTCGTAGCGTCCTAGGCCGAGAATGCGCCCTAGGACCTCCTTGCGCTGTCTAGCGTTTTTCTGGGTGAACTCGTCGGCGCGCCCTTGGACAATGAAGGCCGAGTTGACAAAGGTGTCGTAGTCCATGGATAGGAGTTCGTTGATGCGCCGCTGGGTGGGATTAATGCCCTCACCTTCGCTGAGAGTGCGGAAGACGCCGTCGCTTTCTACTTGCAGGTCTAGGGCCGGAACGCCTCGCTTGGTGCGGCGCCAACTGCGGATGACGCGGAAGTGCTTTTCGCCGAGGGCGAAGTCGAAGTCAACCCGCATTTCTATGGCTCCGATCCGACACAGTTCTTCGTCGCTGCGGCTTTTGCGGGCTTGGCCCCACAAGGCGTAGGTAATCCCGTCGAGCAGGGCGGACTTGCCGTGGCCATTGCCGCCCGTGAGGCAGGCGACGTGGAACTGGGTAAAGTCGAGCGTCGGCACCTCCTCGCCGTAGCTGAGAAAATTGCGTAGCGAAAGGGAGAGGGGGATCATCCGTCGTCTTCGTCGCGTTGACCGGATTCGAGCTCGCGCTCTAGGTGGAGCGCGTAGTTTTTGAGCTCGGAACGGTGTACTTGCAGGTCTGGGCTGTTGTCGATGTAGCGGTCGAGGGCATCGCCTAGCTCGGCCTCCTCGCTGATTTCGGCGCGGCGTTGGATCACTTCCGGGGCAAAGCGCGGCTGGATGGAGGCGACGTGGAAGGCCGGTTCGAGTGCCTGCCGCACCTGTTGTAAGTCCACCGGTGTGGTGTAGCCTGCGGGCAGGTCGTAGAGGACGCGGACTACGGCGTCTGCCAGATCGGCCTTAGCGCAGGCCGCGACGATGCGCTCGGTGGCGTCTTGGCCGTCGAGCACCTTTAGCTTGATGGTCGCAAAGCGCCGGGACGGGACGGGGACGAACTCAAAAGTAGTTGCTCGGCCCCTCGGCGCGGTTGTGTCCTCTTCGATGCGTACGAGGCAGAAGCCCTTGTCTTCGCCTTCCTCGCCGAAGTCAATACGCTCTAGGCTGCCCGAATAGATCACGGGTGGATGTTGGCCGGGGTTGAGGTCTTGATATTTGTGAATGTGCCCCAAGGCGACGTAGTCGTAGGCGGGATTGGCAAGGGTGCTGGTGAGCAAAACGGGGTCTTGGCCGATGATGGCGGTGCGCTCGCCCCCAGAATAGACGGCATCGGCAGCGGCGAGGTGGGCGATGAGTACGCCCGGCAGCTTTGGGTCGAACTGCCGGGCGTACTCGTCGATCTGGGCCGCGTAGATCTTTTGGATCTCGACGCGGATTTCCTCTATAGACAGGTCGCGGTATTCGTCGCGGGTGAGTAAGGTATGGCGCGTCGGCCAAGGCAGACCGGCCAGTTGCACCGGGCCATTGGCTGTTTCGATCCGCAGAAGCTCGGGGCGGCGGATGACATGGATGCCCTCTAGCTGTAGGGTGCTGAAAATATCGACCGAAGTGGCTTTGCCGAAAGCCCCCGGCGCGTCGTGGTTGCCCACCACCAGCACGATGGGGATGCGGGCCGCTTGCAGGCGCTGGAGTTGGCGGGCAAAGACGCGCTGATGGGTAGGGGTCGGATCGCAATTCTTGTACATGTCGCCAGCGAAGAGGACCAAATCGACCGCCTTTTCAATGGCTAGGTCGAAGACCGCTTCTAGGCTGGCAGCAAAATCTTGAACCCGCGAATGCAGGCCGGTGCTGGGGTCCAGGCTGCCGTGGTTTTCGACGCCTAGATGCAGATCGGCAAAGTGCAGGAGTGTCAAGGTCATGAGACGCGCGAGTGCGTTGTTGGGGAAGGGATGGCTCGGGTTTCGGGTTATCGGATTATAAATTTATTAAAAGGAGAGCGGCGAACTTGGGCAAGTCCCTTACTTGCACCTGGGCACCGTTTTTAGTACATTAATTTACTTGAGCAGCGGAAGCGGTAGCGCGCTTCCGCTTTTTGTATTGAATAGCGCATGTTGTTCTCCTGCTATAGGCTTGGTATGAGTGAAGTATATCTTTCGCGAGAAGGCTACGAAAAACTTCAGGGCGAGTTGAAGGGACTCAAGGAGACCGAACGCCCGGCCGTGCGCCAGGCGCTGCAGCGAGCGCGGGAGTTTGGCGACTTGTCCGAGAACGCCGAGTATTCGGCGGCCAAAGAAAGGTTGCTCTTCCTAGAACAGCGCATCAGCAAGCTCGAAGAGACACTCAGCCGGGCCCGCCTGCTAGAAAACGAGGCGATCCCAGAAGACAAGGTCTACATCGGTGCCACCGTAGAGCTAGAGGACCTCGCGAAAGCGCGGCAGCTCACCTACACGCTCGTCGCGCCCGAGGAAGCGGATTTTGAAGCGGGGAAAATATCCACGGTTTCGCCGATAGGCAGGGGGTTGCTCGGGCATGAAGAAGGGGAAGAAATCGAGATTCAAGTGCCCGTTGGCAAGCTGCACTACAGGATTGTCAAGATCACGCGCTGAACGCGCGGATCCAGTTTACTTGGCGACTCCCGGAAAGGCTCGCGTCTTTCCGGGAGTTTCGCGTTTTGGATCCGCGCCGAGTCTTCTTGACATATTAAAAAAACTATTGTACATTATGCCTTCTGTAAATTAAACGGGCACTGATCCAGCTCGAGCGGGAATAGCTCAGTTGGCTAGAGCGCGAGCCTTCCAAGCTCGGGGTCGCGGGTTCGAGTCCCGTTTCCCGCTCCAGATCGCCAAAACAATAGCAGCCGATGTAGCTCAGTCGGTAGAGCGCATCCTTGGTAAGGATGAGGTCACCAGTTCAATCCTGGTCATCGGCTCCACTTTCCTAAGTGCTTCTATCTAAACACGACAAATTCTGATGCCAAGAGATCAAATAACGCTGGAATGTGAAGTATGCAGCCAGCAAAATTACACTACAACTAAAAATAGACGAAGCCAGCCAAGCCGCGTGGAGTACAAAAAATATTGCCGCTTTTGCCACAAGCACACGGCCCACAAGGAAGCCCGCTAGGCATAGGGCAGTAGCTCAATTGGTAGAGCTCCGGTCTCCAAAACCGGCGGTTGCAGGTTCAAGTCCTGTCTGCCCTGCCAGGCTTCTGTATTTAGGGAACGGGATGTGGAATAAACTTACTAATTTCGTCAAAGATGTGCGGACCGAATTCTCCAAAGTGAGCTGGCCCACTCGCGAGGATTTGGTCAGTTCCACCGGAGTAGTATTAGTCTTTTCGGCGGTCTTTGCGGTTTTTATCGGCATGTTCGACCTGATTATCTCCTTTGTTTGGGGGATACTTCTAGGGCAGTAATTCCCGCTAGGGCCTATCTAAGGGAAGCGGCGCATCGCATGCACCGCTTCTTTTCCTTGTTTACGCCCGGCAAACGGGAGCTAACACCGGATTGAGGCCATGGCACAGCGCTGGTACGCTCTGCATACGTATTCGGGGCACGAAAATAAAGTAAAGACCTACTTGGAGTCGCTGATTGAGTCGGAGGCTGCCAACGGTGCAATTGCTCAGGTTGTTGTGCCGACCGAGGAAGTGGTTGAACTCCGCGCCGGCAAGAAGACCAAGACTAGGAAGCGGTTTTTGCCTAGTTATGTGCTAGTGGAAATGGAAATGTCCAAGGACGCTTGGTACCAGGTGACCAACATTCCCGGGGTGACCAACTTCGTCGGCCCAGCGCGCAAGCCGCAACCGCTGCGGCAAGAGGAAATCGACCGCATCTTGGGGCATGTCGATCGCCGCAAAGACCAAGAGGTCGAGGAGATTCCCTTTGCCGTTGACGATCAGGTCAAGGTCAACGACGGCGCGTTCAAGGATTTTATCGGCACCGTGCAGGAGGTGCTGCCGGAGAAGCGCCGGTTGAAAATCATGGTGAGCATTTTTGGACGTGGTACATCGGTGGAATTGGACGTGTTGCAGGTCGAGCCGGTCCAAGAGACGGTCGGCTGATTTTCAGAGGGATAAAAAATAAATGGCTAAAAAGGAAATAGCCCAAATAAAACTGCAGGTTCCGGCCGGTCAGGCGAATCCGACGCCGCCCGTTGGGCCGGCGTTGGGTCAACACGGCGTCAATATCATGGAATTCTGCAAGACCTTCAATGCCCAGACCCAAGACCAGCAGGGGTTGATCATTCCCGTAATCATTACAGTGTACGCCGATCGCACGTTTTCGTTTATCACCAAGACGCCGCCGGCTGCGGTGCTGCTTTTGAGGGCTGCAGGGAAACCCAAGGGGTCGGGCGTGCCCAACAGGGACCACATCGGCGTTGTATCTTCGGACCAAGTGCGCGAAATCGCCGAATTGAAAATGCCTGATTTGAACGCTGCCTCAATGGAAGCCGCGATGTCGATGATCGCGGGGACGGCCCGTAGCATGGGGCTCCTGATCGAGTAGTTGCTTCGCATCGCAACCCTCATAAGAGGTTTAAGATATGGCCAGAGGAAAAAAATACAGGAACGCCTTGGCGTCTTTCGACCGCGACAGGGCCTATTCGTGGGAAGAGGGTATCAATATTCTCCGGGGATTCCCAACGTGTAATTACGACCCGACCATCGAGCTTTCTTGCAATCTAGGGATCGATGGCCGACAGGCCGACCAAGCGCTGCGCGGCACGGTGATGTTGCCTCACGGCACCGGGAAGGAACTCCAGGTCTTAGTCATTACCCAAGGACCGCTAGTGCAAGAGGCCCAAGACGCTGGGGCCGATTTCGTCGGCGGGGCCGATATGGCCGAGAAAATCCAGGGCGGTTGGCTCAATTTCGACATAGTCATCGCCTCTCCAGATATGATGGGGCAGGTAGGTAAGCTGGGGAGGATCTTAGGACCTCGGGGCTTGATGCCCAATCCCAAGACCGGTACGGTGACGCGCGAAGTAGCCCAGGCCGTCCGCGAGGCCAAGGCCGGCCGCATAGAATACCGCGCCGACAGCAAGTCCGGCAACAATGCCCAAGGCCCTATCGGCAAGCTGTCCTTTGCCGATCAGGCACTTATCGAAAACGCCCAAGCGTTTACGGATGCCATTTTGCGCGCCAAGCCGGCCGCGTCGAAAGGGCAGTACATCCGCAAGTTAGTCCTCTCGTCGGCAATCGGGCCGGGCATAAAGATTGACCGCGCCCAGTTCGCTGCGTAAAGGAAGCTCTGTACTATGGCGACGGTAGAGAAAGAGGCAAAAGTAGAAGAATTGAAGGCCATTATGGCCGAGGCTAAGGGCTTTTATCTGGCCGATTTTACGGGTATTGACGTAGCTGCAGTGACCGAACTGCGCAACAAGCTGCGCGATGCCGACGTCCAATACCAAGTGATCAAAAATCGCCTAGCTATTCGCGCAGCCGAGGAAGCGGGCATCGCCGGTCTCAAAGAGTATTTCGCCGGGCCTACGGCCATAGCCTACTCAAAAGAAGATCCCATCGCACCGGCTAAAATTCTGCAAGACTTCGTCGCCGACGGTGGAAAAATTCATATCAGGACCGGCTTTATGGAAGGCGAGATCCTCGCCACCGATAAAGTCGAGGCGTTGGCCAAGCTGCCCTCTAAGGAAGAATTGCTAGGTCAGGTAGCTGCCGGCGTCCAGAGCCCGCTCTATGGGCTGAGCGGCGTCTTGAGTGGGTTGCTCAGAGGCTTGGTCGGCGCGTTGTCGGCCATCGAAAAGCAACGGGGAGAAGGCAGGGAAAACGCCTGACTCCCATTTGTTTCTTTAATAACATCTTTTAACAAACTCAAAGGATATACAGGAGGCTGTATCCCATGACCGAAGAAACCACTGCCACCACCAGCAAGGTAGGCGAAATCATTGAGACCATCGGCGGCCTGACTGTCCTAGAGCTGGCCGAGTTGGTCAAAGCCCTTGAAGACAAGTTCGGTGTGTCGGCCGCAGCACCGGTGATGATGGCTGGCGCAATGCCCAGCGATGGCGGCGAAGAGGCCGCTGAGGAGAAGGATTCCTTTGACGTCGTGCTCACTAGTGTCGGCGAGAAGAAAATTCAAGTCATCAAGGTCGTCCGCGAGATTACCAGCTTGGGGCTGAAAGAGGCCAAAGCTCTCGTCGACGAGGCACCCAAGCCCGTCAAGGAAGGAGCGACCAAGGAAGAAGCTGAAGAAATCCAGAGCCGGTTGCAGGACGCCGGAGCCACGGTAGAACTTCAATAGGGAACTGCTGCGGACACAGTAGTTCATCTATTCGTACCTGCTTTTCTGCAGTGCGCACTCATGGAGCTATTGGTCGATAGCTCCATGAGCATTTGCCTTAAACCACCAGTTGAGGAGTTGGACTTTGGCAAAGACGAACGGCAGCATTAAACGGCGCTCCTTTGGCAAGATCAAAGAAGCCGTAGAGATGCCAAACCTGCTTTCGGTTCAGCTTGACTCGTTCGAGGACTTTCTGCAGCTCTCCGTCCTGCCCAATCAGCGCCAGCGGCGAGGCTTGCACTTGGTCTTCCAGAGTATTTTTCCGGTCACCGATGTCCAAGGGATATACTCTCTCGAATATGTCAGCTACTCCATTGGCAATCCCCGATACAGCGAAGAAGAATGCCGCGAGCGGGACATGACTTTCGCCGCTCCGCTGCGTGCGACCCTTCGCCTCGTGACTCGCGACAAGGAAAGCGCGGAGCGCCCGGTCAAGGACGTGGTTGAGCAGGCCGTATTTTTGGGCGAACTGCCCCTGATGACCAGTGAGGGTACTTTTATTGTTAATGGGGCCGAACGCGCAGTCGTCAGCCAGTTACATCGCTCGCCTGGGGTGTTCTTCGATGAGACATTGCACCCCAATGGCAAGCGGCTGTTCTCGGCGCGGATCCTCCCCTACAAGGGGATGTGGCTAGAGTTCAGCATGGACATCAACGACATCATGTACGTGCATATCGACCGGCGGCGCAAGCTGCCGGTGACCTCGTTCTTGAAGGCGCTTGGCTGCTCTAAGGATGGCGAAATTCTCAGTCTGTTCCGCGAGGAGGTCGAGGAGGCTATAGACGAAGAATTGATCAACCGCTACAACGGTGGCGAGGACATCGTCGACGAAGACAGCGGTGAAGTTTTATTAGACTCCTACGATCAGATAAGCAGAGAAAAACTAACGGCACTACAGGCGGTCAATATCGAGAAGTTAAAGGTTTTGGCTGCCCCACCGGACAAGGATCCTGGGGTCATAGAGAACACGCTCGAAAAGTACCCCAGCGAAGACGAGGAAGATGCTCTCACGCGTATCTACAACCTACTGCGTCCTGGTGATCCCCCCAATATCGCGA
This sequence comes from Candidatus Latescibacterota bacterium, assembly GCA_965261395.1. GTDB lineage: Bacteria > Latescibacterota > UBA2968 > UBA8231 > UBA8231. The sequence continues at coordinate 4,765,468 of OZ253462.1, read as the reverse complement.
CCGTGCGCGAACTGCTGGATCGGCTCTTCTTCAACGCCAAGCGCTACAACCTAGGTGATGTGGGCCGCTATCGCATCAACCGCCGTTTGGACGTGGGAATTCCCTTCGAGAGTACGGTGCTGCATATAGAGGATTTCATGGCGATAATCCGCTACTTATTGGGTTTGAGGATAGGGCAGGGCAATACCGACGATATCGACCATTTGGGTAATCGCCGCGTGCGCTTGGTCGGCGAGTTACTGGCCAACCAATTCAGCATCGGGCTGACGCGCATGGCACGGACTATTCGCGAACGCATGAACCTGCGCGACGAGGATCAGATCACGCCGCACGACTTGGTCAATGCGCGAACGGTTTCGACCGTAGTCCAGGCGTTTTTCGGTTCGAGCCAGCTCTCGCAGTTTATACAGCAGACCAATCCGCTCGACGAGCTGACCCACAAGCGCCGCCTTAGCGCCCTCGGTCCGGGGGGGCTGAGCCGCGACCGCGCTGGTTTTGAAGTGCGGGACGTGCATTATACACACTACGGCCGAATATGTCCTATCGAGACGCCGGAAGGCCCTAACATCGGCCTGATCTCCTCGTTGAGTACGTATGCACGGGTCAATTCCTTCGGCTTTCTGGAGACGCCGTACCGCAAGGTGATAAACGGCAAGGTGACAAATGAGATCGAATTTCTGACGGCGGCCGAAGAAGACAAATACATCATCGCCCAGGCCAACGCGCCTATCGACGACGAGGGCAAGTTCATCAACCCATTGGTCAAAGCCCGCAAGCGGGATGATTACCCGATGGTAACCCCCGACGAGCTCGACTACATGGACGTATCGCCCAATCAGCTCGTCAGTGGGGCGGCGGCTCTAATACCCTTCCTCGAACACGACGACGCCAATCGAGCGCTCATGGGCTCCAACATGCAGCGCCAGGCAGTGCCGTTGCTTTTTACCGAAGCGCCTTATGTCGGCACTGGAATGGAGAACAAGGTCGCGCTCGATTCGGGCGCGGTCGTCGTAGCCCGTAACCCCGGCGTGGTCGTCGGCATCGATGCCGAGCGCATTATCGTGCGTCGCGACAAAAAGCACAGTACGAGGCTGACTCCGTTGGACACTGCGGACGTCGATGAGTACAAATTGACCAAATTCGCCCGTTCTAATCAAGACTGCTGCATCAACCAGCGGCCCTTGGTCCAGGTCGGCGACAAAGTGCAGACTGGTCAGCTCTTGGCCGATGGGGCTGCTACGGACCGGGGCGACTTGGCACTAGGCGTGAACATACTGGTCGCCTTTATGCCTTGGAACGGCTACAACTTTGAAGATGCCATCGTCGTCAGCGAGCGCCTCCTCAAAAAGGATATCTTTACTTCCGTACACATTGAGGAATTTGAGCTCCAAGTGCGTGACACCAAACGCGGTCAAGAGGAGATTACCCGCGAGATTCCCAATGTCAGCGAAGGAGCGGTGCGCAACCTCGACGACGAGGGTATTATCCGCATTGGGGCCGAGGTAGGCCCCGGCGATATCCTAGTCGGTAAAGTGACGCCCAAAGGAGAGAGCGAGCTATCGCCCGAAGAACGTCTCTTGCGGGCCATTTTCGGCGAGAAGGCCGGGGATGTCCGCGATGCGTCGCTGAAAGCGCCCCCCGGCATGGAGGGCGTGGTCATCGACCGCAAAGTCTTCTCGCGCCGCGAGCGGAGCAGTTCGCCACGACGTCGGGAGAGCATCGCCGCATGCGAGAGAGAGGCGAGTGAGCGCAAGGAGCGCCTGATAACCGAGCGCAACGCCAGGTTGCAGGAGGTGGTGGGCTCCGTCAAGTTGGACACCTTGTATTACCAAGACGGAGAATTGGCGGTCCGCAAAGGGACTCAATTGAGCGAACGGCTGCTCGAGCGGGTGGATTTCTCCACGGTGCAGCCCGAAGGAGACTGGACCGCAGATCCCAAGGTCAGCGAAGAAGTCGTCGAGCTTTTGCGCTATGCCGAAGAGCAGCTAAAGCTGATCGACGAGCAAACGGAACGCCAAATAGAGCGGGTCTCGCGCGGCGATGAGCTGCCGCCGGGCATTGCGCAGCTAGTCAAGGTCTATGTGGCCAAGAAGCGCAAGCTCTCAGTAGGTGACAAAATGGCCGGCCGCCACGGCAATAAGGGCGTAGTTTCCTATATCGCGCCGGAGGAGGACATGCCCTTCCTCGAGGACGGCACACCCGTGGATATCGCCCTCAACCCCTTGGGCGTGCCCTCGCGCATGAACATGGGCCAGATATTTGAAACCCATCTGGGCATGGCCGCCCACGCTCTAGACTTGCATGTGGCAACCCCGGTTTTCGACGGGGCATCCCTCGATGAGGTGCGGGCGATGCTCGACGAGGCCGAGCTGCCCAACGACGGCAAACAAGTCCTCTACGATGGGCGGACCGGCACCAAGCTAGACAAGCGGGTGACAGTGGGATACCTATATATGTTAAAACTTTCACACTTGGTCGCCGACAAAATTCACGCTCGCTCCATAGGGCCGTACTCGTTGGTCACCCAGCAGCCCTTGGGTGGCAAGGCGCAGTTCGGCGGCCAGCGCTTCGGCGAGATGGAAGTGTGGGCACTAGAGGCCTACGGCTCGGCCTACACGCTCCAAGAGATGCTGACCGTCAAATCCGACGACGTCGCCGGGCGTTCCAAGATATACGAGGCCATCGTGAAAGGAGAGAATCCGCCGGAACCAGGCATTCCAGAATCGTTCAATGTGCTGGTTAAGGAACTACAAAGTTTGTGTCTAGATGTGATCCTCGAAGACAGCAGGATCGTCGAGACCTATTGAATCGCAGAGCATTCGCATAAAGCGCAAAGGGGGTGCCAGTGTTACAGATTGCCAATGCATCGCGCAAACCGACTGATTTCGATTCCATTCGCATTCAGCTCGCTTCTCCTGAGACCATCCGCGCTTGGTCTCAAGGTGAGGTCACCAAACCCGAGACGATCAACTACCGCTCCTTCAAACCGGAGCGCGACGGGTTGTTCTGCGAACGCATTTTCGGTCCGGTCAAGGACTGGAACTGCCACTGTGGCAAGTACAAGGGCATCCGCTATCGCGGCGTAGTATGCGACCGTTGCGGCGTTGAGGTCACGCAGGTCAAGGTGCGCCGTGAGCGTCTTGGCCACATTGAGCTAGCCGTCCAAGTCTCACACATTTGGTATTTTAAGTCGCTGCCTTCGCGCATCGGTGCTCTGCTCGACATCTCGATGCGCAACCTCGAGCGCATCCTCTATTACGAGTCCTATGTCGTCATCGATCCGCGGGGTGCACTTGTGGAGAAGTTGCAGCTTTTGACTGAGGAGGAGCTCTTTGAGGTAGGGGAAGAGGGTGGCGATCCCGATGTTGATATGGGAGCACCAGCGGTCAGGCGACTCTTAGAGCAGATCGATATCGAAGAGCTCTCGGCCGAATTGCGAACCTTGGTCAGGATGGAGAGTTCGATCCAGCGCAAGCAAGAGGCGCTCAAGCGGCTCAAGGTCGTCGAGGCCTTCCGCCAGTCCGAAAACCGGCCCGAGTGGATGATTCTCGACAACATCCCAGTCATTCCGCCGGATCTGCGTCCCTTGGTGCCCCTAGAGGGCGGTCGCTTTGCCACTTCCGACCTCAACGACCTCTACCGCCGAGTCATTAACCGTAACAACCGCTTGAAGAAGCTAATCAACATCAAGGCTCCCGAGGTCATTCTGCGCAACGAGAAGAGGATGCTCCAAGAAGCCGTTGACGCCCTCTTCGACAACGGGCGTCGCTCGCGGGCTGTACGCGGTGACGGCAATCGCTCGCTCAAGTCACTCAGCGATTTGCTCAAGGGTAAGCAGGGCCGTTTTCGCCAAAACTTGCTGGGTAAGCGCGTCGACTATTCGGGCCGTTCAGTCATCGTCGTCGGTCCAGAACTCAAATTGTACCAGTGTGGCCTGCCCAAGGGCATGGCACTAGAGCTGTTTAAGCCCTTTGTGATCAAAAAATTAGAAGAAAAAGGGCTGGTGCAAACCGTCAAAAGCGCCAAGAAGTTGGTCGAGCGCGAGCGCTCGGAGGTCTGGGACATTCTCGAGGAGATCATTCGCGACCACTGCGTATTGCTCAATCGGGCGCCGACGTTGCACAAGTTGGGCATTCAGGCTTTTCAGCCCATTCTCGTCGAGGGTAAGGCCATTCGCCTACACCCGCTGGTCTGCGCCGCCTTTAACGCCGACTTCGACGGCGACCAGATGGCTGTGCATGTCCCGCTCTCGTTCGAGTCCCAGATCGAGGCGCGGCTCCTAATGCTCTCTACCAACAACATCCTCAAACCGGCCGATGGCGAGCCGGTGATTATGGATAATCCTCAGGACATCGTACTCGGCAGTTACTACCTGACCAAGGTGCGCTTTAGCGAAGCCGGTGGAGTCGAGCGCAGCTTTGCCAATAAGATCGAGGCGGTTGCGGCCTTTGAATCGGGCCGCATTACCTTGCACCAGCCGATTGTGGTGCGCATCGATGGCGAGATGGTGAATACGACCGTCGGTCGCTTGCTCTTCAACGAGGTGCTCCCGGAGGAAATCGGCTTCATCAACCGCACGGTCGACAAGGGCGATATTAAGAAAATTACCTCTGAGGTGCATCGCCTATTGGGCAACAGACGCACAGCCGAGTTCGTGGATCAGCTCAAAAACATGGGCTACCACTACGCGACGCTGTCTGGTGTATCCATTGCCGTTGATGACGTAGTCGTACCCGATACTAAAACCAAGCTCATTGACGGGGCACTCAAGGAAGTGGAGAAAGTCCGCGATCAGTACGCCAACGGCATCATCACTGACGGCGAGCGCTATAACAAGATCATCGACATCTGGATGCATACCACATCTACGGTCTCGCGCGCTGTGCAGGGCGCGCTCGAGGAAGCCGAAGAGGGATTTAACTCGGTTTACATTATGAAGGATTCCGGCGCGCGCGGCAGTGAGGATCAGATCAAACAGCTAGGCGGCATGCGTGGCCTAATGAACAAGCCGCAGAAAAAGCTGACCGGTGCCGTCGGCGAAATTATCGAAACGCCGATTATCGCCTCTTTCAAAGAGGGGCTGTCGGTGCTCGAGTACTTCATCTCGACCCACGGGGCACGCAAGGGTTTGGCCGATACGGCTCTAAAGACGGCCGAAGCCGGATATCTGACTCGTCGGATGGTTGATGTGGCCCAAGATGTGGTGATTAGCGAAGAGGACTGCATGACCAGCCAAGGGCTGCATATTAGCGCTCTCAAGGATGGCGAGGAGGTAATCGAGCCGCTGGCCGACCGCATCGTCGGCCGCGTATTACAAGAGGACGCCCGCGACGACGACGACAATGTGGTCGCCCAAACCGGCGTCCTGTTGGAAGATGAAGACGCCAATCGCATTGCCCAAGCCGGCATTGAAGAAGTGCTCATCCGCTCGGTGCTCACATGTGAGTCCGAACGCGGTGTGTGCATCAAGTGCTACGGGCGCAACATGGGTACTGGCCGCGAGATCAATGTCGGCGAGGCGGTTGGGGTCGTGGCCGCGCAGAGCATTGGCGAGCCAGGTACTCAGCTAACGTTGCGCACGTTTCACATCGGCGGTACGGCCAGCCGCATCGCCGAGCAGTCGCAGATCACCGCGCGCCGGGCCGGCCTCGTCCAATTTTCCAACGTCGATACGGTGCACAACCCGACAACCGGCGTCACGGTCATCGGACGCAACGGCGAAATCGAGCTGCTCGACGAACAGAATCGAGTGCGGGTGCGACAAATCGCCCCTTACGGCGCGGTGCTCAAGGTCGAAGACGGCGAGCAAGTCGAGATGGACCAGGTGCTGTACGAATGGGATCCATACAATACTGTGATCCTCACCGACCGCCCGGGCAAAATTAAGTTCAACGATATCATTGCCGGGGTAACTATGCGCGAGGAGTTTGACGAAAGCACGGGCATGAGCGTCCGCGGCATCGTCGAACAGCGCGACCGCTCGCTGAGCCCGCAGATCGAGATCGAGAGCGAGGAACATGGGCTCCGTTCCAATATCATTCCGGTCGGTGCTCGTCTTTTGGTCCAAGACGGCGATCAAGTCGCACCGGGGCAGGTGTTGGTCAAGATCCCACGTGAGCGTTCCAAGACGCGCGATATCACCGGCGGCTTGCCGCGCGTTGCCGAACTCTTCGAGGCACGCCGGCCCAAGGAACCTGCGGTAATATCGGAAATCGACGGCACTGTCAGTTTTGGCGGCCTAGTGCGCGGTAACCGCGAATTGTTCGTTACCCCGCTAGACGGTGAAAAAAAGAAATACTCGGTGCCCTACGGTAAGCATCTGCGCGTACACGAAGGCGACCGGGTCGAAGCCGGCGAGCGCCTCTCCGAGGGTTCGGTCAATCCGCACGATATTTTGCGGGTCCAAGGCGTGAATAAGGTACAGGAGTACTTGGTCAACGAGATTCAGGATGTCTATCGCCTGCAGGCTGTGGAGATCAACGACAAGCACATTGAGGTAATCGTCAAGCAGATGCTGCAGAAGGTGCGCATCATCGACCCGGGCGACACGAATTTTCTCGAAGGAGAGGAAGTGGATAAGATCCGCTTCAACAGGGAAAATGACAAAGTCATCTACGAGGGAGGGGACCCGGCTACCTGCCAGCCGATCCTGCTGGGCATTACCCGCGCCTCACTGCGCACGGACAGCTTTATCTCTGCCGCTTCCTTTCAAGAGACGACGCGCGTGTTGACCGAGGCGGCCGTGCAAGGCAAGATAGACCATTTGCGCGGCCTTAAAGAAAACGTCATCATCGGCCGCTTGATCCCAGCCGGTACGGGTGATAAGTCCAACCAAGATATCACCTATGAGAGCTTGGAGCCAGAAGACAATGGCAAAGCCGAATTGCCTGAAGTTGCGGCTGCGGAAATGGGTATTTTAGGCGAGTAGTATTGACAGTTATAGAATTTGTATTTAAGTTATGAGCTTGCTGTTTATTACGGAATCGCGAGGAGAAATAGCGCTTGCCAACGGTTAGCCAGCTGGTCCGCAAGAGCCGGCAAAAATCACTAAAAAAGACGGACTCTCCAGCACTGAGAGGTTGTCCTCAGCGGCGCGGCGTTTGTACGCGCGTTTACACCCAGACGCCTAAGAAGCCCAATTCGGCTCTGCGCAAGATGGCCCGCGTGCGTTTGACTACGGGGATTGAAGTCACGGCTTATGTTCCAGGCGAGGGCCACACGCTTCAGGAGCACTCCATCGTTTTGGTGCGCGGGGGCCGGATCAAGGACTGCCCCGGCGTGCGCTACCACATCGTGCGCGGCGTCCTCGATGCGACGGGCGTGGCCGACCGCCGCCAGAGTCGCTCCAAGTATGGCACCCGGCGGCCAACCTAAGAGTACAAGCAATGTCGCGGCGTAAAAGAGCAATAAAACGCAAGCTGCTACCGGACCCGAAGTTCCACAACGTCTTGGCGGCAAGGTTCGTAAATTCGCTGATGAAACAAGGCAAAAAGAGCGTGGCCGAGCGCATATTCTACGACTCGATTGACTTGGCTGCCGAGCGCAGTGGCCAAGACGGGATCGATGTCTTTCAGAAGGCACTGGAAAATGCCAAGCCCATCGTCATGGTTAAATCGCGTCGAGTCGGTGGCCAAACGTATCAGGTGCCGGTCGAAATGCGGCCAGACGAGCGCACGGCGCGTTCGATTCGCTGGTTGATTCGCTTCGCTCGCGAGCGCTCTGAGCGCACCATGGCCGAGCGGTTGGCCAATGAATTTATCGCGGCGTCAAGGGGGGAAGGTGGGGCTGTGCGCATGAAGGAAGACGTCCACCGCATGGCCGAGGCGAACAAGGCTTTTGCCCACTACAGATTTTAGGGAGTTCTCAAGCGAAATGGCACGACAGTTTACCCAACAAGACACGCGCAATATCGGGATTGCGGCTCATATCGACGCCGGCAAGACCACTACGACCGAGCGGATTCTCTACTATACGGGCCGAGTTCACCGCATGGGAGAGGTCCACGACGGTACGGCGACGATGGACTGGATGGAGCAAGAGCGCGAGCGCGGAATTACCATTACCTCTGCGGCTACCGCTTGCGAGTGGAAGGATCACCGCATCAACATCATCGACACGCCCGGCCACGTGGATTTTACCGCCGAGGTCGAGCGTTCGCTGCGCGTCCTCGACGGTGCCATAGGCGTCTTCTGTGCGGTCGGCGGAGTTGAACCGCAGTCCGAGACCGTCTGGCGCCAAGCCGACAAATACGGGGTTCCGCGCATTGCTTTTGTCAACAAGATGGATCGCAATGGGGCTGATTTTTTTCAGGTCCTGAGCATGCTCAAAGAGCGGTTGAACAGCAATTTCGTGCCCGTCCAGTTGCCCATCGGCGTCGGCGAGACGTTCAACGGTTTGATCGACTTGATCGAGATGAAGGCCATTACCTACGAAGAGGCCAGCCAGGGCGTCAAGTTTTTCGAGGACGAGATCCCCGCGGATTTGCTGGAGAATGCCTTGCAACACCGCGAAAAACTGCTCGAGTCGGTGGCTGAATTCGACGATGGACTGCTCGAAAAATTCCTTGACGGGGAGGAAATTCACCCCGACGAAATCCGAGCTGCACTGCGCCAGGCCACCATCGCGCTGAAGGCTGTGCCCGTAACGTGCGGTAGTGCGTACAAATACAAAGGCGTCCAGCGCTTGCTCGACACGGTGTTACACTATCTTCCGTCCCCAGCCGACGTCGGCGAAATCAAGGGCCTGCTGCCCCATTCCAGCGCGGAAGAGGTGCGTCCTGCCCTCGACGATGCGCCTTTTGCCGGGTTGGCTTTTAAGGTTATGACGGACCCCTTTGTCGGGCGTCTCACCTTTGTTCGCGTCTATTCAGGCGTGTTAAGCTCGGGCACCTATCTATACAATGTGACTACTGAGCGCCGCGAGCGGACCGCGCGCTTGCTGGAGATGCACGCCAACGACCGCACCGAGCTGCCTCACGCCTATGCCGGTGATATAGTCGCTGTGGTCGGCCTCAAAAACACAACTACTGGCGATACGCTTTGCGACGAGCAGCATCCTATCGTCTTGGAAAAAATCGAATTTGCCGAGCCGGTGGTCCATGTGGCCATTGAGCCCAAGACGCGAGCCGATCAGGAGCAGCTATACATTGCCCTGTCCAAACTCAGCGAGGAAGACCCGACCTTTCAGATTAAGCTTGACGACGAGACTGGTCAGACGATCATGTCGGGCATGGGCGAACTGCATCTAGAAATACTCATTGACCGCCTCTTCCGCGAGTTCAAGGTCGAGGCCAATGTCGGCAAGCCCCAAGTGGCCTACAAAGAAGGCCTGCGCAAGGCTGTCGAGAGCACGGGCCGGTTCGTACGACAGACAGGCGGCCGTGGCCAGTACGGGCACGTCGAGCTGGAGATCGAGCCAGGCGAGCCGGGTAGTGGGCTGGTCTTCGAGTCGAAAATTGTCGGTGGCAACATCCCCAAGGAATACATCAATCCAGTGCGTGAGGGCATCATTGAAGCGATGACTACCGGCCCCGTTGCCGGTTATCCGATCGAGGATGTTAAGGTTGTGCTGATAGATGGGTCGTATCACGAGGTTGACTCATCGGAAGTCGCCTTCAAGGTCGCCGGGACCATGGCCTTCAAAGACGGTGCTCTGAAGGCGGCTCCCTATCTCATGGAGCCGATTATGGAGTTGGAGGTCGTCGTCCCCGAGCAATATTTGGGCGACGTAATGGGCGATCTCAATTCGCACCGCGGCGAGATACAAGGCATCAATCCCCGTTCCGATGCCCAAGTCGTCAAGGCCTTCGTGCCGCTGAGCGAGACTTTTGGCTATGCCACTCGTCTGCGTTCGCTGACCCAAGGACGGGCGCTTTTTACCATGCAGTTTGCCAAGTACCAAGCCGTCCCAAAACACATCACCGAAGAAATCGTCGATAACACTCAAAGTTAAAGCTGTAATCGCCTTCCCAGGGATAAGGAAAGGAGAGGATTAAGGAAATGGCTAAGGAACAGTTTCAGCGCAACAAACCGCACGTCAATATCGGTACCATAGGCCACGTCGATCACGGCAAGACCACCTTGACGGCGGCTATCACCTTACATTTGGCCAGTAAGGGCTTGGCCGAAGCTAAGAGCATTGATGAAATCGACAACGCCCCGGAAGAAAAGGCTCGCGGGGTGACGATCAATGTCTCCCATCAGGAGTACGAGACCGAGAAGCGCCACTACGCGCACGTCGACTGCCCCGGCCATGCCGACTACATCAAGAACATGATTACCGGTGCCGCCCAGATGGACGGTGCGGTCTTAGTCGTCAGCGCCGCCGACGGGCCGATGATCCAGACCCGCGAGCACATTCTATTGGCCCGCCAGGTCAACGTGCCCAGCATTGTCGTTTATCTCAACAAGGTTGACCAAGTAGATGACGAAGAGCTTTTGGATTTGGTCGAGCTGGAGACGCGCGAGTTGCTCTCCGAGTATGGCTTTGATGGCGACGATACCCCGATGATCCGCGGTTCGGCCCTCGAAGCGCTGGAAGGGGCAGACACGCCGACCGGCACCCAGTCGATCGACGAATTGATGAGTGCCGTTGACGACTTCATCCCCGATCCGGTGCGCGACATCGACCAGCCCTTCTTGATGCCGGTCGAAGACGTGTTTACGATCCAGGGACGCGGCACGGTTGGCACGGGTCGCGTCGAGCGCGGTCGGGTCAAGGTTGGCGAAGAGGTGGATATCGTCGGCATCAAGGAGACGCGCAAGACTACGGTCACCGGCGTCGAGATGTTCCGCAAGCTACTCGGCGAGGGCGAGGCCGGAGACAATGTCGGTCTTCTGCTCCGCGGCGTCGAGAAAGCCGAGTTGATGCGCGGGATGGTCGTCTGCAAGCCCGCTTCTGTTCAGCCGCACACCAAGTTCAAGGCCGAGGTCGTGGTGTTGACTCCCAAGGAGGGTGGCCGCGAAAAGCCCTTTTTCTCTGGCTACCGGCCCCAGTTCTTCTTTCGCACCACCGACGTCACCGGAACCATTGCTCTGCCCGAAGGCACCGAGATGGTCATGCCCGGCGATAACGTCAATATGGACGTAGAGCTAATCCAGCCGATCGCCATTGAGCCGCAGCTGCGCTTCGCCATTCGCGAGGGCGGTCGAACCATCGGCTCCGGCGTCGTCACCGAAGTCGCCAATTAGGGGCATCCGCATTTAGGGAGATGTGAGCCAGTGGCAGTTGACAGAATACGCATTCGCCTCAAAGCCTACGACCACATGGCTTTGGACAAATCTGTGGATGAGATAGTCCAGACGGTCAAGCGGAGCGGGGCCCGCATCGCCGGCCCGGTGCCGCTACCGACGGCTCGCACCATATACACCGTGCTGCGATCCCCACACGTGGACAAGAAATCGCGCGAGCAGTTCGAGACGCGCATCCACAAGCGGCTCATCGACATTTACGATTCGACGCCGCAGACCGTGGACGCACTGATGAAGCTCGATTTGCCTGCGGGCATCGGCATTGACATAAAGGTTTGATTGGACCATGGGTGCGCAGGTAGAAGTGCTAAACAGCGAAGGGCAAGCAAACGGCTCAGTCGAATTGCCCGAGGATTTGTTCGGTACTGCGGTTTCGGAATACGCCCTCTACCGAGCGGTTGTCGCCCACCAAACGAATCAGCGGCAGGGGACGGCCTCGGCCAAGACCCGGTCCGAGATAGCCCGCACGAGCAAGAAGCACCACCGCCAGAAAGGCACGGGTTGGGCGCGTCGGGGTTCGTTGCGCTCGCCTTTGGTGCGCGGTGGCGGCGTGGCCTTTGGTCCCCGTCCCCGCTCTTATTCTTCCAAGGTGCCCAAGTCCCTCAAGCGTCTGGCATTTCGCTCGGCACTGACGCTCAAAGGCACGGAGGGGCAGATCAAGGTCGTCACCGACTTCGACTTTCCCGCTCCCAGCACCCGTTCCTTTCAGAAGGTTATTGAAGCGTGCGGTCTCAAAGACCACAAGGTCCTGTTCGTCACGGTGGAAAGCTCCCCAGTGTTGATCAAATCGAGCCGCAATCTGCCCCAGGTGAAAATTGCCCATCTCGGTTCGCTAGCTACCTATGACTTGCTAGCAACGGATGTGGTCTTGTTTACTCGCCAAGCCTTTGATCGGCTCGTAGAAACCCATGGCCAAAGGGGCTGAGAAGATGAACCCGCGAGCAATTATTCAGGAGCCAGTGATTACCGAAAAAGCCTCCATGTTGCGCGAGGGCAACAAATACGCCTTTCGCGTCCATCCCAAGGCCAACAAACTCCAGATCCGCCAGGCAGTAGAATCCATTTTTTCGGTCAAGGTTGAATCCGTCCGCACCATCAAAGTCCCCAGTAAGCCCAAGCGGCAAGGGATGTACCTAGGGCGGCGTGCCGGTTGGAAAAAGGCCTATGTGACGCTCCGGGCCGGCGACTCCATTGAATTTGCTGAAAATATCTAGCTAAACTGGACTTGAGATGGCAGTCAAGAAATTTCGCCCCACAACCCCGACGTTGCGCTACAAGACGGTCAACTCCTTTGAGGAGCTAACGCGCAGCAAGCCCGAGAAGTCCTTGCTCGCTGCTGCCGTTGGCAAGTCGGGCGGGCGCAACAATCAGGGCCGCATGACCATGCGTCGGCGCGGAGGGGGACATAAGAGGCGCTATCGCGTCATCGACTTCAAGCGTACCAAACTCGGTGTACCGGGTCGGGTCGCCGAGATCGAATACGATCCCAACCGCTCGGCATTTATTGCCCTTGTCGTCTATGCCGATGGAGACAAGCGCTACATTCTCGCGCCTCTGGGCCTGAAGGTCGGAGCCGAGATCTCCGCAGGTCCCAATGCCCCAATCCAAGTTGGCAACGCCTTGCCGTTGGCCAATATTCCCTTAGGAGCGACGGTTCATAATGTCGAGCTCAATCCTGGCCGCGGCGGTCAGCTAGCACGCAGCGCGGGCGCTGAAGTGCAGCTTCTCGGCCGTGATAGCGGGCGGGCGCAGTTGCGACTGCCTTCGGGGGAGAATCGCGAAGTGCTGGTCCAGTGCATGGCGACCTTGGGGCAGGTGGGTAATATAGAACACGCCAATATCGTCGTCGGCAAGGCTGGTCGCTCCCGTTGGTTGGGGCGCAGGCCCAAGGTGCGAGGCGTAGTTATGAATCCGGTTGACCACCCGCATGGGGGTGGCGAAGGCCGATCTTCGGGCGGACGGCACCCGGTCACTCCTTGGGGCAAGCCCACCAAGGGGTACAAGACGCGCAAGCGCAAAAACCAAAGCAATCAGTGGATCATACGCCGACGGAAGGCGCAGTAGCGAGGAATTATGGCAAGATCGATCAAAAAAGGCCCTTTTATCGACGGGCATTTAGCAAAAAAAGTCGAGTACCTCAATCGCACGGGCGACAAACAGGTCGTGCGGACTTGGTCGCGGCGCTCAACCATTACGCCCGACTTCGTCGGCCATACGTTGGCGGTTTACAACGGCAACAAATTCATTCCGGTGTACATCACAGAGAACATGGTCGGGCACAAGCTCGGCGAGTTTGCGCCGACCCGCACCTTCCGCGGTCACGGAGGCCGATTGACCGAGCGCGGCACGAGGATTCAATAAGCATGGAAGCCCAAGCCGTCCTCAAACAAATCGGCGTACCGGCCACTAAGGTGCGCCAGCTCATCGACCTGATTCGCGGTAAGCCAGTCGCTGAGGCCCTCACTATTCTTCGGTTTTCGTCGCGCCCGGTGGCCAAGCTGGTCGAAAAGACCCTGCGTTCGGCCATATCCAATGGGATCAATCAGGATGAAGAAAATCCGGTCGACGCCGATGATCTCTGCGTAACTAGCGTCTTCGCCGACGAAGGACGCGATCTCAAGCGCATTCGTCCGCGGGCCCGCGGCTCGGCTGATCGCATCCGCAAGCGCCACTGCAATCTCACGGTCGTCGTCAGCGACGAGACCAACTAAGGGGGACAGCTTGGGACAGAAAACACATCCATACGGCTTCCGGCTCGGGGTCATCAAGCCTTGGCGTTCAAATTGGTTCGCCGAAAAGGATTTTTCCGAGTTGCTGAAAGAAGACCTCATGCTGCGGCGCTATGTGCGCCAGCGCCTACAGCGAGCCGGCGTGTCCCAGATCAACATCGAGCGCCAGCCCAAGCGAGTTACCGTTGAAGTACATACGGCTCGTCCTGGTATTGCCATTGGTCGCCGTGGGGCCGAAGTCGACAAGATTCGCGACGAGCTCAAGGCACTGACTGGCAAAGATGTGTCGCTCAATATCCAAGAGATCAAAAAGCCCGAGCTGGACGCTCAACTAGTGGCTGACAATCTCGCCCGCCAGCTAGAGCAGCGCGTCTCTTTTCGCCGGGCTATGAAGAAATCCGTCGCCTCGTCGATGCGCATGGGGGCCGAGGGCATTCGCATCGTTTGCTCCGGGCGCATCGGTGGTTTGGAAATGGGGCGGCGCGAGCGTTCCGAGCCAGCCGGTCGGGTCCCCTTGCACACGCTGCGCGCCGATATCGACTACGCCATGGCGACGGCTTATACCGTTTCGGGGACTGTGGGCGTAAAAGTTTGGATTTGCCTCGGCGAAGTCGTAGCCGAGGAAGAAGGGACCGCTCGGGCGGTCTAATTACAGCGAGGCACTCTCATGTTAATGCCCAAGAAGTCCAAGTGGAGGAAGCAGGCGCGGGGCCGCATGCGCGGCCAGACCAAAGGTGGGGACATGGTCTCCTTCGGCGAATACGGCCTCAAAGCCCTCGAGCCTTGTTGGGTCACCAGCCGCCAGATCGAGGCTATGCGCGTGACGATTAGTCGGGCGATGAGCCGCACAGGTAAGATGTGGATCCGCATTTTTCCCGATAAACCGATCACCAAGAAACCGGCCGAAACCCGCATGGGCAAAGGCAAGGGTCCGCCCGAGGGATGGGTTGCGGTGGTCAAACCCGGGCGGGTGATGGTTGAGCTTTCAGGGGTGCCCGAAGACATGGCCCGCGAGGCATTCCGCCGCGCCGGCCACAAACTGCCCATCAAGACCAAGGTCGTCAAAAGAGTTGCATGAAGTTATGAAGGTCAGCGAATTGCGCGAGATGAGTTCAGAGGAAGTGCAAAACAGGTTGGAAGAACTACACGAGGAATTCTTCAATCTGCGTTTTCAGCACGTAGCCGGCCAGTTGACTAGCCCCATTCGCTTGCGGCAAGTGCGGCGCGACATTGCCAAGGCGCACACCGTGCTCAAAGAGCACGCCCTCGGGGTGCGTCCCTTGGCCGGTGGGAAATAAAGGAAATGGCTAAACAAAAAAGAGGCCGGCGTCAGGTCGAAGGTCGAGTGCTCAAGGCCAACAACGTCAAAACGCGGATTGTGGCGATTGAACAGCGCATCCCGCATGCCCTGTACGGCCGGATCATCCGCCGCACTGCTAAGTTCGTCGCCCACGACGAGCGGGAAGAGTCGCAGGTTGGCGATTTGGTGCGCATTGAAGAATGTCGACCCATGAGCAAGACCAAGCGCTGGCGACTCGTCGATGTATTAGAGCGGCAGTAAATCAAAACTTAGGCTTGTTAGGAACGAAATGATTCGGGAATACAGCGTAGTAAAAATGGCGGATAATGCCGGGGCCCGCACAGGCCGCTGCATTCGCGTACTCGGCGGCTCCCGCAAGCGCTATGCCAGCATTGGCGACCTGATCGTAGTTGCCGTCCACGGCGTAGCACCAAAAGGGCCTTTAGAAGAAGGGCAAGTCGTCAAGGCCGTAGTCGTGCGGACCAAGAAGGAATATCGTCGTCCAGATGGATCCTATATCCGCTTTGACGACAATGCCGCTGTATTGGTCAACGACGACAAGGAGCCAACAGGTACTCGCATATTCGGTCCTGTGGCCCGCGAGTTGCGCGAAAAGCAATACATGCGCATTGTCTCGCTGGCACCCGAGGTAGTCTGAGGAAGAGCGCAATGGATATTCGCAAAGATGATACAATACAGGTCATGAGCGGCAACGACAAAGGGCGGCGCTCGAAGGTGCTCAGCGTGTTTAAAGATCGGGGGCGAGTCATCGTCGAAGGTGTGAATATGCGCAAGCATCACACCCGTCCCACATCGCGCGATCCCCAGGGGGGTATCGTTGAGCGCGAGGCCCCGATCCACGTTTCCAATGTCATGATCGTTTGCCCCAAGACCGACCAACCAACGCGCATAGGGCACAAGAAGCTCGACAACGGCAAATGCGTGCGCGTCTCTATTCGCAGTGGCGAAATGATCGACCCAGAATAAGCTATGTACGAAGCCAGACTAAAAAGACAATACAAAGAAGAGGCAATGCCTCAGCTCAAGGCCCGCTTCTCGTTTAAGAACGACATGCAGGTGCCGCGCTTGGAGAAGGTCGTCGTCAACATGGGCGTTGGCGAGGCGGTGCAGGAGCCCAAGGTGCTCGAAGGTGCGGTATCCGAATTGACGGCGATCACCGGCCAAAAGCCTGCCATCCGCCAGGCCAAGAAGGCGATCTCAAACTTCAAGTTGCGCGCCGGCATTCCCATCGGCTGCATGGTCACCTTGCGGGGCACCCACATGTACGAGTTCCTCGACCGCTTGATCAGTTTCGCCTTGCCGCAGGTGCGAGATTTTCGCGGGGTTTCTCCCAAGAGCTTCGACGGACGCGGCAACTACAATCTGGGCATTAAGGAACAGATCATATTCCCCGAGATCAACTACGACATGATCGACCAAGTCCGGGGTATGAATATCACCATCGTCACCTCGGCTAAAAGCGACGATGAAGGCCAAGAACTGCTCCGGTTGTTGGGCATGCCCTTCAGTCAATAGAGCTAAGAAAGAACCTGCTAATGCCAAAGAAATGCCTGATAGCCAAAGCGCAGCGCAAACCCAAGTTTTCCTCGCAAGCCTATACTCGCTGCCACCGCTGTGGACGCCCGCGTGCCGTATATCGCAAGTTCGGCCTGTGTCGCATCTGTTTCCGCGAGTTGGCCCTCCGGGGCGAGATTCCGGGCGTTCGCAAGGCGAGCTGGTAGCGGGTTGGAGAAATCAATATGAGTATGACGGATCCCATAGCGGATATGTTGACCCGCATTCGCAACGCCTCCAGTGTCAAGCACTCGAGAGTTGACGTGCCCGCCTCTAGACTGAAGCGAGAAGTGGCCCGCGTATTGGCCGAGTCCCGTTTTATCGACAACTTCGCCTTTATCGAAGACAGCAAGCAGGGCATTTTGCGGCTCTATCTGCGCTACGATAAGAATGAAAACAGCATCATTCGCGGGATAGCGCGCGTCAGCAAGCCTGGCTTGCGCCAATATTCGGGCAAAGCCGGTATTCCGCGCGTGCTCCGCGGGCTGGGCATCGCCATCATCTCCACCTCTAAGGGAGTGATGACGGATAAACAAGCGAGGATGAGCGGCGTAGGCGGCGAAATCCTCTGTAGCGTCTGGTAAATGAAGTCACTAGGAGAATGCTAGATTGTCGCGCATAGGTAGTAAACCCCTTCCCCTACCACAGGGCGTTGAAGTCGCGTTGGCCCCTGCCGAGGTTTCCGTAAAAGGGCCAAAGGGCCAGTTACAGGTGCCGTTTATCGCCGAGCACCTCGCGGTGGCTCAGCAAGACAGCGCTTTAACGGTGACGCGCAAAGGCGAGAGCAAACAGGCTCGCTCCCTACATGGATTGACCCGCACCTTGATCGCCAATGCGGTCGCGGGGGTCTCCGAGGGTTTTTTTAAGAACTTGGATCTATTCGGCGTAGGGTATCGGGCCGAGGTTCAGGGCAGACAGCTCGTGCTCCACGTGGGCTATTCGCATCCGGTGATCTACGAAATGCCCGAGGAGATCCAAGTCGAAGTGTCCGCGGGCGCTGGAGGGGCACAAGCCCGCATTGTCGTCCGGGGCATCGACAAGCAACTCGTGGGGCAAGTGGCCGCCAATATTCGCTTCAAGCGCCGCCCGGAGCCTTACAAGGGCAAGGGGATCCGCTATGAGAACGAGACTATTCACTGGAAACAGGGCAAGACGGCAGGCGAATGAAAGACAAAAAACACCTAGTCGAAAACCGCCAGCGGCGGCAGCGGCGGCGGCACCGGCTGCGCAAGATTGTCTCCGGTACGTCCGCTCGACCGCGCATGGTGGTGCATCGTTCCCTGCGCCATATCGAGGTGCAGCTCGTCGACGACGTGGCGGGCCATTCCCTTTTAGGCCTTTCCACTCAGTCTCAGGAGCTAAGGGAGCGGCAGTTTGACAATCGGGTGGTGCAGGGGCACGAGATAGGTAAGATAGTTGCCGCTAAGGCGCGCGAACAAGGCATTGAGCAGGTCGTCTTTGATCGCGGCGGCTTTCTCTATCACGGGGTAATCAAAGCCGTGGCCGACGGGGCGCGGGAAGCTGGCTTGAATTTCTAAGGGAGAACGGCGTGGCGAAAGCAGATACTAGCAGAGCGAGATCCGACAGAGCGAGATCCGACAGAGCGAGATCCGACAGAGCGAGATCCGATCCCAGCGGTACGGAACTGAGCGAAGTTGTCGTCCAAAACAGCATCAAGCGAGTTTCGCACGTGCGCAAGGGCGGTCGGCGTTTCAGCTTCAGCGCGATGGTCGTAGTTGGCGACCGCAATGGCCGCGTGGGGTTTGGCGCTGGCAAGGCCGGCGAGATCGCCGAGGCCATCCGCAAGGGGGCCGAGGCGGCCAAAAAGAACGTCGTCGAGGTTCCAGTGACCGACGGGACCATACCGCATGAGATCGTCGGGGTCTTTGGCGCGGCTAAGGTACTTTTTAAGCCAGCTACCCCGGGAACTGGCATCATCGCCAGCGGTGGTACCCGCATCGTGCTGGAGCTAGCCGGCGTCCATGATATTCTGACCAAATCCCTCGGCTCCAACAACGTGCAGAATTCAGTGAAGGCGACCGTCAAAGCACTGTCCCAATTGCGCAGTGCCGAGATGATCGCTCGGGATCGCGGCGTGCCGGTGGAATCGCTCCGCGCTTGGGATTAACAGCCAATGAAACTGGTCATTACACAGCGGCGCAGTGCCATCGGTCGGGCAAAAGGTCAAAAGGCGACGATCGCGGCTTTGGGCATCAAGCGCCTATATCAACAGATCGTACACGACGACACCCCCCAGATCCGGGGTATGATCGCCAAAGTCAAGCATTTGGTCGCAGTTGAGGAAGTAGAAAAGTAAGCGAGAGCGTATCATGCGTCTAGAAAATATAAAATGCCCTCCGGGGTCTAAGCGGGACCGCAAGCGGTTGGGGCAAGGACCGGGTTCGGGAACGGGCAAAACCGCGGGCAAAGGCCATAAAGGTCAGCGGGCTAGGTCCGGTGCTAGGCGCGGTAACCGCATCGGGTTCACTGGCGGTACGCTACCACTGTTCCGCCACATTCCCAAGGTGGGTTTTTCCAACCACAAATTCAAAACCATCTATCAGATTGTCAATCTGCGAGATCTGGCAGAGAGGGGACTCAGCGGAGAAGTCGGGCCAGAGGAAATGGCTGCTGCCGGCTTAATCGCCAAGCCATCGGGACTGCTGAAGGTCCTAGGCGAAGGGGAACTGAGTCAGTCCCTGACGGTCAAAGCGCACAAATTCTCCGCTACGGCAGCAGAGAAAATCGCCAAAGCGGGCGGTCAGGCCGAGGTAATTTGATGCAATTGCTGCAGAGTTTTCAAAACTGCTTCAAAATTCCCGATTTGCGGCGTCGCATCCTCTTCACCTTAGGGCTTTTGATCGTCTATCGCATCGGTGGTCAGATCACGGTCCCCGGCGTCGAGTTGGTCGTGCTCAAAGAGTACTTTGAAAGCGCCGGCAACACCCTTTTTGGGCTGTACGACATGTTTGTGGGTGGTGCCTTTACCCGCGGGACGATCTTCGCTTTGGGCATCATGCCCTATATCAGCGCCTCGATTATTTTGCAGTTGCTGGGCGCGGTTATTCCCCACTTCCAGAAACTGCAGCGCGAAGGCGAAGAGGGACGCAAGAAAATCACTCAGTACACGCGCTATGGCACAGTCTTTTTAGCGGCCGCTCAGTCCTACGGCGTCAGTTTCTTCATTACCAGCATCAAGGCCCCGTACTCGGGTCAGCCGGCCGTTGCCGACCCGGGCATTGGCTTTACGCTGGCGACTATGCTGACGATCACCACTGGTACGATCTTTATTATGTGGTTGGGTGAGCAGATCACGGAGCGCGGCATTGGCAACGGCATTTCCCTGATCATATTCATCGGTATCATCGCCGAGTTGCCCTATGCGATCAATCAGGAATACAAGCTCTTTATCATCAATCGCGGTTTCAGCAAAAACATCATTGAAGAGATCTTCCTCGTCGCGCTAATGTTCGCCGTAGTGGCCTTTGTGATCTTGCTGACCCAGGGCTTGCGCAAAATTCCCGTTCAGTACGCCAAGCGCGTCGTCGGGCGGCGGGTTTACGGCGGCCAGACCACGCACATTCCGCTGCGGATCAACACGGCGGGCGTGATTCCGATCATATTTGCCCAGTCGATCATGTTTCTGCCCGGCACGATCACTCAGATGTTCCCAGGCCATGAATTCATGCTGGCGATTGGTTCGTTTTTCTCGACCGAATCCATGTTTTATTGGTTCGTCTATGGGCTAATGATCATCTTCTTTTGTTATTTTTATACTGCCATCGTCATGGATCCCAATCAGCTCTCTGACAACATGAAAAAGCACGGGGGATTCATCCCGGGCGTCCGCCCCGGTCCCCGGACCGCCCAGTACATTGATGGCATTATGACGCGCATTACCCTGCCGGGTTCTATTGCCCTCGCTATGGTGGCGATTTTTCCCTTCTTCATCACGAGGCAATTCAACGTGGCTCCTTCTTTTGCCCAATTTTTTGGTGGTACAGGGCTTTTGATCGTCGTCGGCGTGGCTTTAGACACCTTGCAGCAGTTGGAGTCCCAGCTAATGACTCGCCACTACGAGGGATTTATGAAGCGGGGCAAGATCCAGGGACGCCGCGGCTAGGGCGAACTTCAACCCCATTTGGAGCGAGTACCGTGAAAGTTAGAGCATCCGTCAGCAAGCGCTGTAACGAGTGCAAGATCGTCCGTCGGCAAGGGGTCGTGCGCGTTATATGCAAGCGCAATCCCCGCCACAAGCAGAGACAAGGCTGAGGAATAACCCTATGGCGCGCATAGCAGGTGTAGATTTACCCCGCGACAAGCGGGTCGCCATCGCATTGACCTATATCTTTGGCATTGGGCACACGATGGCCAATCGCATCGCTGCCCAGGCGAGGATTGACTCTCAGACTCGGATCAACGAGTTGAGCGAAGACCAAGTCAACAGTTTGCGCTCGATCATTGAGGTCAGCCACAAGGTCGAAGGTAGTCTGCGCGGCGAAACCACCATGAATGTCAAGCGGCTGATGGATATCGGCTGCTATCGGGGTTTGCGGCATCGCCGCGGGCTGCCGGCCAACGGCCAGCGCACCAAGACCAATGCCCGTACGCGCAAGGGGCCGCGGCGAGCCATTGCCGGTAAGAAAAAGGCCCCCGTCAAGTAGATAACCCAAACGGAGAGGATTGACCTTTGCCGCCCGAAAGACGCAAGAAACACAAAAAAGCAAAACAGGTAGAAGCTGTGGGCGTGGCCCACATTCTGGCCACGTTCAACAATACGATTATCACGCTTACCGATACTAGTGGCAATGTGATTTCTTGGGCGACCCCAGGGAAAATGAGTATCAAGGGCAGTCGCAAATCTACGCCCTTTGCCGGCCAGCTCGCCGCTGAAAAGGCCGCCCAAGAAGCCATGAATATGGGGTTGCGCCGCGTGGAGGTCTGGGTCAAGGGGCCAGGGGTGGGGCGCGAGTCCGCAATCCGCGCTCTGCAAAACGCCGGGCTCGAGATTTCTGCAATCCGCGACGTGACGCCCATGCCGCACAACGGCTGTCGGCCGCCCAAGCGTCGCCGCGTTTAGAGGAGCTAATCACGTTATGAGCAGGCATACAGGTCCCAATTGTCGCTTCTGTCGCCGGGAAGGAGCCAAACTCTTCCTGAAGGGCGAGCGCTGCAACCTCGAAAAATGTTCCTTTGAGCGGCGTAGCTATGCCCCAGGACAACACGGCCAAGGCTTGCGGCGCAAGCAGTCCGACTACAGCGTGCAGCTACGGGCCAAGCAGAAGTTAGCTCGGCTCTACGGAATCCGCGAAGGCCAGTTCAGGGGCTATTACAAGGAAGCGTCGCGAGTGCCGGGCATCAGTGGCGAAAATCTGTTGCGCCTGTTGGAGCGTCGCCTCGACAACATTGTCTATCGGCTCGGCTTCGCGCCGTCGCGCAAGGCCGCGCGTCAGTTAGTGCGCCACAATCACATCGTGGTAAATGGCAAACGGGTCAATATCCCTTCCTACCTGACCCGGATGGGCGATGTGGTACAGGTCGCCGAGCGCAGTCGCCAGCTAGAGGCCATTCACGAATCACTGCGGCGTTCGCGGGAGATCGTGCCTTGGCTGGCCATAGACAAGGTCAATTTGACTGGGACCGTAGCAGAGATCCCCGGACGCGAAGACATTCCCACGGTCGCCGAAGAACAACTGGTCATCGAGTTTTATTCTCGCGTTTGAAGTTTTACTCCGCCCAATCAATCAAGGGGCAAGAGGCTAAAGTATGAAATTAGAAGGTCTCCAGATGCCGAGACTGGCCGAGGTCGAAAAAGAAAGTCTCAGCGAGACGTATGGCATGTTTATCGTCCAGCCGCTCGAGCGCGGTTTTGGCGTCTCTATAGGGCACGCGCTGCGCCGCGTATTGTCGTCCTTTATCCAAGGAGCGGCGATCAAGCAAGTCAATATCGAAGGCGTGCATCACGAGTTTTCCACGATTGTCGGGGTGCGCGAGGACGTGCCGGAGATCGTGCGCAACTTCAAGGAAGTGGCGATCCGCTATAGTGGCGAGGAGGATCGCGTCTTGCGCGTCGAGCGCACGACAGAAGGAGCCTTGGTGGCCAAGGACCTAGAAGTGGACTCCAGCGTCGAGGTGATGAATCCCGACCAGCACATCGCCACCTTGGATAAAGGGGCCTCCCTGAAAATGGAACTGATGGTTGGCTGCGGTCGCGGCTACCAGTTCGCCGAGGAGAACAAAATCCCCGATCAGCCTATAGGCGCTGTTCCGCTCGATACGAACTATTCGCCGATCCTCAAGGTCCACTACGAGATCGAGAACGCACGCGTCGGACGGCGAACCGACTACGACAAGTTGATTATGGAAGTCTGGACCGATGGCTCCGTGCATCCCGAAGACGCCATGTCCCAGGCCGCTCGGATCCTGACCGAACACCTGAGCCTTTTTATTCATTTTATAGAAGAGCCCGAAGGCATCGAGGAAAAGGAAGTTGACGAGGAGGCCAAGAAAATAGCCCAGCTCTTGCAAACGCCCGTCGAAGAGATTGAGTTGACGGTGCGCTCGGCCAACTGCCTCAAAGCCGCAGGGATCACCCATCTCAGGGACTTGGTATCGCGCACGGAGGCCGAGATGCTTCAGTATCGCAACTTCGGCCGCAAATCGCTCAACGAGTTGGAAAAAATACTCGAGGAGAACAATCTTAGCTGGGGCATGGACCTGAGTCCGTACGCCGACATTGAGATCGACCAAAAAGCGGACAATCCACTGGCGGAAGAATTCTAGCATGAGACACGGCAAAAAAATAGCCAAGCTGGGGCGCACGGCCCCGCACCGCAAGGCCATGTTGTCCAACATGATGACCTCGCTGTTTACCAACGAGCGCGTCACCACCACCCAGACGCGCGCCAAAGAGCTCAAGCGCACGGCCGAGCGGGTGTTGACCTGCGCCAAGAAAGGCGACTTGCACTCCCGGCGTCAAGTGTTGCGCGTCATAGCCGACAAGCAGGTGGTCGCCAAGCTCTTTGACGAACTAGGCCCGCGCTACAAAAGCCGCAACGGAGGCTATACTCGCATGATCAAGTTGGGGCCGCGTCGCGGCGACGGGGCATTTATGAGCATCGTCGAACTCGTGGATCGCCCCGGGGTGACCGCAGAAGAGACCCAGGAGGCCCCGGCTGCAAAAGAGGTTCAGCAGGCCGAAGAATAAGGTGGGCGTCCAAGGTAGTAGCGACGGGGCAAGATGATGACCATCTTGCCCCGTTTGCATTGTAGATAGGGAGCACGTGAAACGAGGAGATCGCATTGAGGTCGAGGTCGCCGCCCTCACTGCCAAGGGCGACGGGTTGGCCTATGTCGGGCAGCGCGAGGTCGTCGTACGTCAGTCCGTTCCCGGGGACCGGGTCGCCGCCCGGGTCGTCAAGAAGCGCAAAGGGCGCTTCGAGGCCGAGGTGGAGGAGTTCCTCGCAGAGAGCTACAAGCGCGAGGATCCCCGCTGTGCCCATTTTGGACTTTGCGGTGGCTGTCGCTGGCAGGAATTGCCCTACGCGGCCCAGCTCGCCGTCAAGGAGCAGATGGTCGCTAGCGCATTGGCGACTAGTGGGCTGGCGTTGCCGATCGCAGCCCCAATTTTGCCCAGCCCGACCCCCTTTTTTTATCGCAACAAGATGGAATTTTCCTTTGGCACGGATCGCGAGGGGCTGCTGCAACTGGGCTTGCACGTACGCGGGCGTTTCAATTGGATCTTCGACGTCGAAGAGTGCCACTTACAGTCGCGCACTTCCAACCGCATCGTCGGAGCGGCTCGCCGCATCAGCCAAGCGTTGGGCCTCAGTGTTTACGACCTGAAGCGGCACCAAGGGCTGCTGCGCTTCTTGGTCGTCCGCGAGGGTAAGCGGAGCGGGGAAGTGATGGTCAACCTCGTCGTGTCCTCGTATCCCGACCTAGGCGTCCAACAGCTCGCCGAGCAACTATTGGATGCCGTACCTGAAATCGACGTCTTGCTCGTCACCTTACACACCGGTAAGGCCCAAGTAGCAGCCGGGGAGCGCGAGTTTGTGCTCAAGGGAAGCGGGCGCATCTCTGAAGTGTGCGCTGGCCTCGAATTCGACATTTCTCCCCAATCCTTTTTTCAGACGAATTCGCTGCAAGCCGAGCGGCTCTACGAGGTCATAGCCCGCGTGGCCGGACCGCAAAAGGCGGTGCTGGATTTGTACTGCGGCACGGGCAGCATTAGCCTGCTTTTGGCGCGTCAGTCCCAGTTCGTGTTGGGCATCGAAGTGGTCGCTGAAGCGGTGGAGGACGCCAGACGCAACGCCGTGCGCAATCGGATAGAACACTGCGAGTTTATGGTCGGCGCAGTCGAGGGTATACTGGGAGAATTGGCAGCACAAGGCCGGCATTTTGACTTGGCCGTCGTCGATCCACCGCGGCCCGGGATCCACAAAAAGGCGCTGGCTGGTCTATGTGCATTGGCGCCGCCGCGCATCATTTACGTCTCTTGTAATGTCCACACGCTAGCCGGCGATTTGTGCGCCTTGGGCGAGGCTGGCTACGGCGTCCGCAGCGTGCAGCCCGTAGATATGTTTCCCCAAACGCCGCACTGCGAAGTGGTCGTCGGGTTGTGCAAGCAGGTCGCCCCGTGAGCGAGAAGCGCCATACGCAGCCGCGGCTGTTGGTCGTGTTGCCCGAATCCCAGCAAGCCCGGGCGCTGATTTTCTACCTAGAACAGCGAGCGTACGAAGTGCTCTGGGCGCACGAGGGGCAGAGCGCGTATGACATACTCGACGCAGATGCGGTTGACGCACTGATCTATGCCCTGCGCGAGAAGCGCATCGACGGGTTGCGGATCCAGCAACTGGCCCACAAGCGAAATTCAGCCATTTGCGCGATTGCCATCGCCGGGCCCGAAGACATTGAGTTGGGGGTCGAAGCGATGCGCCAAGGGGCCTACGACTTTCAGCTACAGCCGCTGAATTTGGCCAAGGTCGGCGCGGTGTTGGAAAAGGGCCTGCGCTACCAGCAGCTAGTGGGGGAGGTCTCGGATCTACAGCGCCGCTTGGACGAGCGCTACCGCTTTGACGACATCGCCCGCCGCTCATCGCCTTGGCAGCGCATTTACCTCCAGATCGAACAGGTAGCCCAATCGCGCACCAGCGTTCTGATTGCCGGCGAGACCGGCACGGGCAAGGGCGAGGTGGCAAAGGCCATCCACCAACGGAGCCGACGGCGGGAAAACGCCTTCGTCGAAATAAACTGCGGTGCCCTGCCGGAGAGCTTGGTCGAAAACGAGCTTTTCGGCCACGAAAAAGGGGCCTATACCGGGGCCGGAGCAGCGCGCAAAGGGCGCTTTGAACTGGCCGATCAAGGCACCTTGTTCCTCGACGAAGTCGGGGACATTCCCCTGCCGACGCAAGTAAAGCTGCTGAGGGTGATTCAGGACGGCCGCTTTGAGCGGATCGGCGGCACCCAGACCCGGAGCGCCGATGTGCGCTTGATCGCGGCGACGCACCGCGATCTCGAAGCTATGGTGCGGGAGGGCACCTTCCGGGCGGATCTCTTCTATCGGCTCAACGTGATCAAGATCGAAGTGCCGTCGCTGCGCGAGTGCCGGGAGGATATACCCATTCTGGCCGACGCGTTCATCCGGCAGTTCGCCGCCGAGAACAACAAGCGCATCGAGGGCATTCGACCGCGAGCCTTAGACGTGTTGCGCGATTACGATTGGCCGGGCAATGTGCGAGAATTGAAAAACTGCATCGAGGGCATGGTCGTCATGTGCTCCCGCGAAGGCGTGCTCGAGGTCGGGGACATCCCGCGCTACATCAACCGCCAAGAGCGCGTCTTTCCCGGGTTGGGTTTTCGCGTTGGCATGAGCATGGCCGAGATCGAACAGATGGCCATTGCCGAGACCTTGAAGGCCGTTGGCGACGACCGGCGGCGGGCGGCCGAAATCCTGCAAATCGGCCTCAGTACGCTCTACCGCAAGGTAAAGCAATACGGCGAGATTTAGCTGCGTTGATTGTAGTGGTATTTGACGAGCGCGTTGAGTGCCTCTTGGGGCGCGGCGACCACATCCGCGTCAATGCAGAACTGGCTCAATCCGGCCAGCTTGAGGCCGTGTCCGTAGTCGCTGAACATTTCTTCGCACAGTTCGCCGGGTGCCATGTCTCGCGTACTGGCTAGGGACTCGATTTGCGCGGAGGCTTCCGGCGTGATCTCCAAGGCGATGTCGTGTTCGCGTTGGAAATTGTCGAGAAAGCGGCGCAGCGAGGTGTCTTGCAGCAAGCGCTCTAGGCCGGCCGCAGGGGTGAGTACGGTATCGGCGTCGACCGTAAAGCGCTCGACGCCGACGGAGGGGAGCTTTTTTTCGTAGTTGAGCAACACCTTTTCAATGGCGCTGACCAAGCCGCGGGCACCGATGTGCTCGGTGTGGGCGCGCTCGGCTAAAAGGGCTAGGGCCTCGTCGACAAATTCGACCTCAATGTCATAGGCGCGGAAGTCTCGCTTCTTGGACAGGATGACGCTGCTTTTGGGATTGCGGAGGATTTCGAGGAGATCTTCGGGGCCGAGGTCGTGCAGAACGGCGATGACGGGCAAGCGGCCGATGAATTCGGACTCGAATCCGTATTCGATCAGGTCCTCAGCTCGCACGTGGGACAGAAGCTGATCGGCGTCGAGGTGCGCCGGGTCGGCTTGGGAGCGGAACCCCATGGTGCCTTTGTTGAGCCGGCGGCCGATAATTTCGTCAAGCCCGCCAAAGGCTCCGCTAACGATAAAGAGGATGTTGCGAGTATTGACCTTCTGTCGTTCTATCTTGCCTGTCTGCTGCATTTGGATGACTGATTCCATCTGCGAGGCAATGTCGTGCGGGGCCTTGAGGTCGACGTCGGTTTCCTCCATCAGCTTGAGCAGGTTGCGCTGGACGCCAGAGCGCGAGACATCCGGGCCGTGCACTCCCTGCGCGGAGGCGATTTTGTCGATTTCGTCGATGTATATGATGCCGCACTGGGCGCGTTCAATATCGCCGTTGGCCTCGCGGACTAGGTCGCGGACCAAGTCTTCGACATCGCCGCCGACATAGCCGGTCTCGCTGAATTTGGTGGCGTCGCCCTTGACAAAAGGGACGCCGATTTTGCGGGCGATGAGGCGAATTAGATAGGTTTTGCCCACGCCGGTAGGGCCGACCATCAGCACGTTGTTCTTAATGTTGCCGACGAGCCCCTCGTCTTCCTCCGGGGGCAGTTTCAGGCGGTTAAAGTGCGTGCAGATCTTGGTGGCGAGAATGGCCTTGGCGTCTTGCTGCTTGATGACGTATTGATCGAGATAGGCCTCTAATTCTTCCGGCTTGAGGTCGAAGTGGAAGGCCTCGGACTCGGCAGTCTGCGTACCTTCGCCCTCGGTGGAGGAAGCCTCGGGCTGGGCTGGTGCTTGCTCTTGTTCTTCGATTTGTCTAGCTAGGAGACGGCGCAGTTTTTCTGGGTCGATCTCCAATTTTTCAGCACGCGGTTGCATATATTACCTAGGAGAGGTTGGATAGGAGAGGTTGGAAATGCAGTGGCGCAAAAAATATACTCGCCCCCTCAGATATGGACAACCTAGGCCCCGTGCCTTTTCCCGGCCTGCTGCCGTACAGCGCATTGCTCGCTACGTATGCGTGGTCCTCGCGGCGGTGCTGGTACCGAACTTTGTAGAAGGGCAGGTGCGCACGTGGCCGTACTCGGCCGCCGCCGAAAAGATCTTTGGCAACGGGCTTGCGGCATATCAACAGGGGCGTTTCGACGAGGCGCTCAACCACCTGCGGCAGCTGGCGGAGTTTCCGCTCAACCAGCGGTCCAGCGCCGGTCAGTTCCTCTTGGGCAGAGCCCTGTACCGCCTAGGGCACTTTGCCGAAGCCATCGACGCGGCCTTGGCCTTGCAGCGCAGGTTTCCCACGAGCCGCTACCTGCCCAATGCCCGGCTGTTGATCGGCGATTCGTTTTTCAAAAGCAAGCATCGCGCCGAGGCCGCGTCCCAGTACGGCCGTTTGTTGGCCACGCAGGCCCCTCTTGGCATCCAAGCTCAAGCAGCCGAGCGGTTGGCGGCCATGGCCTGGAACGGACAGGTAAAAGAACAAGAGCTGACGCGTCTGCGTCAGGCCGTAGGGGCCGGGCGTCTGCGCGAGGCCCTGTTTTACGGCCGGGTGCGCTGGTACCAGCGCCTCGGCTGGGGAGAGGAAGCCGCCCAGGCGATGCAGGCCTATCGCGATAGCGTTGCCAACGGCATATTCGCTCCGTTAGCCGCCGTCTGGGGGGGACAGCCCGCACAGCGCTCACGCATTGGCTCGGGATCGCCCCGGTTGGGCTTGCTGCTGCCGGTGACGGGGCCGTACCACCGGATCGGCGAGGAACTCCGCGAGGGGGTGCAATTGGCCAATAGGGAAGCCGGCAATCCCTTCGAACTCGTAGTCGCCGACACCGGGGTTGACTATGGGAATTTGCCCATCGGTACCGATCTCGGCAGCGACCTTAGCGAAAGCCCGGCCAGCGGTTTGTTGCGCGTGGCGTACGGCGTCCAGCAGCTACTGGACCAAGGGGTCGTGGCCATCGTCGGTCCTCTCTTTAGCAGCTCTAGCGTAGTGGCGGCCACGGTCGCCGCGCGCGCCGGCGTTCCCCTGCTGGTGCCGCTGGCCCAACAGAGCGGCTTGGATTCGCTCGGCCACAGCGTCTTCCAGTTGAACACGGTCCCGAAAACGCAGGCGCGTCTCTTGGGCGAGTACGCGACCCTCGTCCTTGGTTTGGAGCACTTAGCGATTATCTCTCCCCTCAGCGACTACGGCTGGGATTTCGCGCGCGAGTTTACCCACATTGCCGAGCGCAACGGCGGCCAGATCGCGCACAGCGATTGGTATGTCCCCAACGAGACGAGGGATTTTCGCCGCGTCTTCGAGGAGATCCGCGAGGCCGGTTTTGCGCTGAGGCCGCCCCCCCCAGATACGCTTGAAGTAGTCGAGGAAAAGCTAGAAGCGGATATGTTTATCGACACCATCGACGGGGTGGTGGTAGTGGTCGAGAGCTTTGCGGATGCCAAGACGATTGCGCCGCAGGTGCATTTTCACCGCTTGCAGACCCAAGTCCTCGGCAACGATTTTTGGTGGGATCCCGAAGCCATTCAGCAAATGGGCCCGGGCGAGCGCAAGAATTTCGACGGAGTCATTTTTGTTTCCGCGCGGCAAGCCGAGTCCGCGGCTTCGCGGTCGTTTGTCAGCGCCTTTCGCAAACAATTCCGCCGCGACCCGCTCTACGCGGCGGCTGGCTATGACGGTGCCCGCTTGCTCATCGACGGATGGGAGCAAGGACACCGCGATCCGACTGCGCTGGTCGAGTGGTTGACCACGGTCCGTTTCTACCAAGGAGCCTCGGGCGTCATCTCCTTGTCGCCGGATGTGCGCTCCAATAGCGCGCTGACCTTGCTCAAAATCGAGCGCGACAAGGTGCGCTCCCTCAGCACGGGCGATCTCCCGAAAATGGGCGTCGCCGAGTAGCCCTCAGCGCGTCGCCAAGTATTGCGCCTCTATCTAACCGAATTTATATTAACAGGCTTGTATTTTTAATTATAACGAGAGCCAACGCCATGCCCACATACGAATACGAATGCCAGCAGTGCGGCCACCGATTTGAAGAGTTTCAGAGCATCACGGCCGAGCCGCGCCAGACCTGTCCGGAAGTAGAATGTAAAGGCCCGGTCAAGCGGCTCATCGGCACGGGCGGTGGTCTGCTCTTCAAGGGGTCGGGTTTTTACATAACTGACTATCGCAGCGACGGATATCAGAAGGCGGCTAAGGCCGACAAAGACAGCGGCAAGGCGGGCGACAAAAAGGACAGCGGCAAAAAGGACAGCGGCAAAAAGGATACCGCCAAAGCCGATTGAGGAACTTTCCCACGCGATGCGCGGTTAAATTAAATATAGATGTGGTCGAGGATACTACTAGGAATTTTTGTCGCCGGATTTTGGTGGGGAGGTTGCGGCCAGCAAAGTGCTGAAGCGCTGTTCGCGGCCGGTGAAGCCGCTGCGGCCGACCCCGCCACAGCCGACCAAGCGGTCGCGCATTTTACGGCCTTTCTCGAGCGCTTTGCCGGATCTCCCAAAGCCCCGGAGGCGCTGAGAAAACTCGCCGGATTGGCCCAACAGCAAGGGAAGATGCAGGAGGCCATTGGTTATTACGAGCGCGTGCTAGCCGAATATCCCGCTAGCGAGCACGGCGACGAAGCCCAATTTATGATCGCCTTTATATACGAGGAGTACATCCGCGATCTAGAGCAAGCGCGACGGGCCTATCAGCGCGTAATTGATCACTACCCTGATTCCGAACTCGCGGTCAGCGCCCGGCACCTGTTGCCCAATGTCGGACGCACTCCCCAGGAATGGGTTCAATTTCAGGATGAAGTTGCCGCTCCTTAACACATTAAAAGTTGCCATAGAGGTTTGAGGCAGATGGCCCCAGCCGCTTGCGAATCCGCAGGGCGGTTTTTTATTGGCTGAGGCTCAGAGCATGTAGAGAGTACATCCGATGACGCAAACGACAATAGACATCCACGCCATTAGCGAGCAGGTGCAGCGCGAGAGCACGGTGGTGGAGCGCATTTTGCAGGAGATGGACCGGGTCATCGTCGGCCAACGCGCCATGGTGGAGCGGATCCTGATGGGTTTGTTGTGCAATGGCCACATCCTCCTCGAAGGGGTGCCCGGACTAGCCAAAACCCTGACGGTGGCGACGCTGGCGAGGATTGTGGCCGCTCGTTTCAAGCGGATCCAGTTTACCCCCGATCTTTTGCCCGCCGATCTGACCGGTACCACCATCTACAACCAGCACCAAGGGGTGTTCATACCCAAAAAAGGCCCGATCTTCGCCCATTTGATTTTGGCTGACGAGATCAACCGAGCACCAGCCAAAGTGCAGAGCGCGCTCTTGGAGTGCATGCAGGAGCGGCAGGTTACTATCGGCGAGGAAACCTATGCACTCGACGACCCGTTTTTGGTCATGGCCACTCAGAATCCGATTGATCAAGAGGGGACCTACCCACTGCCCGAGGCCCAAGTCGATCGCTTCATGCTCAAAGTGAAAGTCGATTACCCGTCGCGCGCCGAGGAGCGGCTGATCTTGGACCGCATGGCCAACGACAATCCGATCGAGGTGGAGCAAACCGTCAGCATCGACGAAATACGCCGCCTGCGCGAGGTGGTGGAGATCGTCTATATCGACGACAAGATCAAGGATTACGTCGTCGATCTCGTCCAGGCCACCCGGCGACCGGCCGACTACGGGCTAGCCGACATGGCACCGCTGATCGAGTACGGGGCCTCGCCGCGGGCTGCTATTTTCCTCGTCCGCACGGCGCGCGCCCACGCCTTCATCCAGCGGCGCGGCTACGTCACCCCGGAAGATGTCAAGGCCGTGGGAGCCGATGTGCTCAGGCATCGGATCATCACCTCGTACGAGGCCGAGGCCGAGGAAATCGACAGCGACCACATCGTGCAGCAGCTCTTCGACCACATCGAAGTTCCCTAAAGCCAAGGCGAGCCGAGCCGTGATTCCCAAAGAAATACTCGACAAAGTTCGCCTGATCGAGATCCACACCCGCAGCATGGTGAACAATCTCTTCGCCGGCGAATACCACTCGGCGTTCAAGGGGCGGGGGATGGAGTTTGCCGAGGCGCGTGAATATCAGCCCGGCGACGACGTGCGCCACATCGACTGGAACGTGACGGCACGGGTGGGCACGCCGTTCATCAAAATATTCGACGAGGAGCGCGAACTGACTGCCGTGCTGGTAGTAGATGCCAGCGCGTCCGGGGCCTTTGGCTCCCAGCTGCAAATGAAGGGGGAAATTGGGGTTGAGGTCTCGGCGCTGTTGGCCTTTAGCGCGATTGAGAACAACGACCGAGTGGGCCTGCTCATCTTCACCGACGAGGTCGAAGTTTTCGTGCCGCCGAAAAAGGGACGCAAGCACGTGCTACGCGTCCTGCGCGAGTTGCTGTACTTTCAGCCGCAGGGGCGCAAGACCTCCATCGCCGGGGCCTTGGAATACCTCAGCCGCGTCCTGCACCGCCGCAGCGTGATTTTTGTCATCTCCGACTTTCTCGACCAAGGCTACGAGCCAGCGCTGCGGCACTTGAGCCAGCGCCACGACTTGATCGCCGTGGTGGTGAGCGACCCGCGCGAGTGGGAGCTACCCGATGTTGGTTTTATCAACCTACAAGATGCCGAGACCGGCCAACAGGTGCTCGTCGATAGCGGCCACGAGGGCGTGCGCGCGTTTTTCGCTGCCGAACAACAGGCCGCCGCCGAGCGCCGCAGTACTCTATTGCACAAAGCGGGCGTCGACGAAATCGCGATTGATCTGTCGCGCCCTTATGTCGAACCCCTTATTCACTTTTTTCGCGCGCGGATGCAGCGACACTAAGGAGGAAGTACCGTGATTGAAGTACGCGAACTGTCCAAACACTACGGAGATGTAGTCGCCGTGGAGAATGTGTCCTTCAGCGTTGAGAAGGGCGTCATCCTCGGGTTCCTCGGGCCGAATGGCGCGGGCAAGACCACGACGATGCGCATGCTTACCTGTTATTTGCCGCCTTCGCAGGGCGAAGCCAAAGTCGCTGGTTTCGACATCATCGAAGAGTCCATGGAGGTGCGCAAGCGCATTGGCTACCTGCCCGAGCAGCCGCCGCTCTACCACGATATGACGATAAACGCCTATCTGCGCTTCGTGGCCAAAATCAAGGGCGTGCCCAGCGCGGCGCTCAACAGCCGGATCGACGACACCATGGAAAAAACCGGCATCGCCGACCACCGCCACACGGTGATCGGCCACCTGTCCAAGGGCTACCGGCAGCGCGTCGGCTTGGCCCAGGCCCTCGTCCACGAGCCGGAGGTGCTGATCCTCGACGAGCCGACTGTGGGCCTCGACCCCAAGCAGATCATCGAGATCCGCGAGGTCATCAAGGGGCTGGGGGGCGACCACACGGTCATTCTCAGCACCCACATCCTGCCGGAGGTCAGCATGACCTGCGGGCAATTGGCGATCATCCACAACGGCCGCATCGCCGGCCAGGGCACGCCCGAAAGCCTCATGGCCCAGCTCAAGGAGGGCGAAGTGCTGCGCGCCCACATAGACGGCCCCAGCGAGCAGGTGCTGGGCATGATCGGCCAGCTAGAGGGCGTGCTGGAGGTGGAAACCAGTGGCGAGGAGGGCACGTACGTGGTAACGAGCGCGCCCGGATCCGACGTGCGCGACGACCTGACCCGCAAGGTCGTGGAAAGCGGCTTCAGCCTCCGCGAATTGCGGCCGCTCGACATGACCCTCGAAGACATTTTCCTGAGCCTGACTAGCGAGGAGGTAGCAGCTTAAAATGCGCAATTTTGCCGCCGTGTACACCAAGGAGATGCGCTCCTATTTTGTTTCGCCGGTCGCCTATGTGATCGCCGGCGTGTTCCTGTTTCTCTCGGGCTATCTGTTTCGCAATATCCTGATGCAGTTCAACCTCTGGTGCTTGCAGTTTGGCCAGCGGGCGCAGATGGGCATGGGGGGGATGCCAGCGCTCAATCTCAACGAGATGGTCGTCACCCAATTCTTCGCGGTCATGGACTTCATCTGGCTCTTGGTCATCCCGATGCTGACCATGCGGCTCTTTGCCGAGGAGAAGAAATCCGGCACCATTGAATTGCTGATGACCTCGCCGCTGCGCACCATCGAAGTGATGCTGGGCAAGTTCTTGGCCTGCTTTTCGCTCTACTGCATCATCGTCAGCCTGACACTGATTTACTTTGTCATCCTCGAAGTGTACGGTTCGCCCGACTGGGGGCCGATTTTTTCCGGCTATCTCGGCTACTTGTTCCTCGGCGCGACCTTTATCTCCGTGGGCATCCTAGCCTCGGCGCTGACTGAAAACCAGATCGTCGCCGTGCTGTTGACCTTTGGCATGTTGCTCCTTTTTTGGCTCATCGACTGGTCGGCTAGCTTTGCCGGCCCGACGGCCGCCAAAATCCTGCAGTACCTCTCCTTTATAGATCACCTCGAAGATTTCCAGCGCGGAGTCATCGACACCAAGGACGTGGTGTTTTATCTAAGCTTTACCTTTTTCTGCTTGTTTTTGACCACGCGCGTCATTGAATCACGGAGATGGAGGCGCTGAGCATGAAGGCATATACCACTCCCTTGGGGCTGGTCGGCGCGGCGCTGATGGTCGCGGGTGGCTCGGCCTATCTGCTCAACGCCGAAAGCGGCTCAATCGGGCTTTTCAACTTGGCACTCGGTGCCCTGATGGTGGCCGCGGCTGGGCTGCTCAACCCGACGCTCTTCCGCCAGTACGGCCGCTGGCTCAACGCCTTTTGGGGCGGCATCATGGTCTTCGGCATTGTGGCCATGATCAATTTTTTGGGCAACCGCTATCCCGAGCGCTTCGACCTGACCGAGGGCCAGCTACACAGCCTCTCCGACCTGACGGTGGAGACGCTCAAGGCTTTGGACAGGGATGTCCACGCCCTCGCCTTTATGGAGGGGGGGGAGAACGCCGGACTCAAACTGCTGCTGGCCGAGTTGGAGACGTACAACACTCGCTTCAGCTACGAGTTTATCGACCCGGACCGCGACCCGCTTCGCACTGAGGAATACGGCATCCGCCGCTACGACACGCTGGTGTTGGAAAGCGGCGACAAACAACAGCAAATCACCGAACTCGAAGAGCGCGAGATCGTCAACTCGCTACTCAAGCTAACGCGAGAGCGCCAAGACCGGATCTACTTGACGGTGGGGCACGGCGAGCGCCGGCTCGTCAACCAACCCGAGGGACTAGAACAGCTACAGGCCCAATTGGTGGAAATCGACTACGCGGTCGAGGATTCGCTGTTCCTCGCTCGCGAGGGAGTGGTGCCCGAAAATTGCGCCGTGCTGGTCATAGCTGGCCCGCGCACGCCTTTCTTCCCGGTGGAGGTCGAGGCCATCCGCTCCTACCTAGCAGCAGGCGGTGCCCTGCTGTTGCTCTTGGACCCCCTCGCCGACAGCGGCCTAGAAGAGCTGTTGGGCGAGTGGGGCGTGGCGGTCGGCGACGACTTTGTCATCGACACCAGCGGCATTGGCTCGCTCTTTGGCCTCGACTTTACCACGCCGGTTGCCCTCTCCTACGGCGACCACCCAGTCACGCGCAAGCACCAAGGCATGATGACCTTCTTCCAACTCGGGCGCTCGGTGCGCTTTGACGAGCGCAGCGGCCGCGAGGGGACCGCCCTAGTCCAGACATCGGAGGCCGGTTGGGCCGAGACCGACTTGAGCGTGCTCACCAGCGAGGGCAATCAGACGGTCAAACTCGACGAGGGCG
The DNA here is from genome assembly GCA_965261395.1 of Candidatus Latescibacterota bacterium. GTDB lineage: Bacteria > Latescibacterota > UBA2968 > UBA8231 > UBA8231. Next base: position 4,729,265 of record OZ253462.1, on the reverse strand, counting down.
TCGATCAGCCCGGGCCGGTGTCCTTGGCCGTCGCCGTCCTAGACACCGAGGCCGGGGGTCGCTTGGTGGTCTTTGGGGATTCGGACTTTGCCACCAACCAATACTTCGGCGTCCAGGGCAACGGCGACTTGGCCCTCAATGCCCTGAGCTGGCTGGCCGAGGACGAAGCCCTGATCTCGATTCGCCCCCGCGAGCCAGGCCACAATCCCATCGCCCTGACCGAGAGCGACAGCGAGTGGATTTTCTGGCTCAGCGTGGTGCTCTATCCGGGGCTGATCGCCTTGGTCGGCATTGTGGTCGTCTCGCGCAAGGGGCGCTGGAGCTTGGCCGACTTGAGCGCGGCCGGGTTGGGCATTGTGATTTCGCTCGGCATTGCCGCGCTGGTCAACTTCCTCGGCGACCGCTACCACCTCCGCAAGGACATGACCGCCGACGCGCTCTTTACCCTCTCCGACGACACCCACAGGCTCCTCGCGCCGCTCGAAGACAACGGCCAGTACGTCAGCGTCAAGACCTTCATGGGCGAGATGGAGAACGTGCGCTTTGAGGACCTCTTAAAGGAGTACAGCTATCTGTCGTCCAACTTCGACTACGAGCTGTTGGACCCGCAGAAGAACCGGCTGCGCGTTGAGCAGAACAACATCCGCGAGCGCGGGACCTCGATTATTGAAGTGATCGAGGAAGGGCAGGTGCGCAGCGAGCGCATTACCGCCCAGAGCGAAGAGGCGTTGAGCAATGCCATTCTCAAGGCGCTCAAAGGCCGCGAGCTAAGGGCCTATTTCACCAGCGGCCACGGCGAGGCCGAGCTGGACCAAGTCGATGAGCAGGGTTATTCCACCCTCAAAGGCCGCCTCAAGGAGCTAAACTTCGCGGTCGAGGGAGGGCTGACGCTCGCTGAGCCGGTGCCCGACGACGCCACATTAGTGGTGGTTTTGGGGCCAAAGGAGCGCTTTGCTGCGGCCGACGCCGAAGTGCTGCGGCAATACTTGGCCGGCGGGGGCAGTGCGCTGTTTTTGCTCGATCCAGGCCAGCCGACCGGGCTCGAAGCGCTGTTGAACGAATACTCGGTTGAGCTAGGGCAGGACTTTGTCGTCGATCTGAGCGGCTTGGGCCAGCTCTTTGGCGCGGATGTCTCGGTGCCGGTGGTCATCAACTACGGCGATCATCCGATCACCCAAAAGCTATCCGCTGGCACGATGAGCTTCTTCCCGCTGGCGCGCTCGGTGCAGCTCACCGAGCATCGGCTCAAGGAGCCAGACATCGCCGCATTGGCGTACACCCACAAAAGCAGTTGGGGCGAAACCGACTTAGCGCCGATAGTGGGCGAGGGCGGCGAGGTGGAGTTCGACCCGGAAATGGATATGCGCGGCCCGGTGCCGCTGGGCGTGGCGGTCTCCGCGGCGGCTGATACCAGCTTGGCGTCCGAGGGACGGACGCGACTGGTGGTTATCGGCGACGCGGATTTTGCCTCCAACCAGTACTTTGCCCAGCAGGCCAATGGCGAGTTGTTGGTCGGCAGCGTCGGCTGGCTCACCGAGGGCGAAGACCGCCTAGCCATCGCCGACAAGCAACCCGCCTTTAATCCCATTAACCTGATTGGCAATCAGGGCTCGGTCATTCTCTGGGTTTCGGTGTTCATGCTGCCCTTTGCAGTCGCTTTGTCGGGCATGGTCATGGTGCTCCGGCGCGGCTATCAGACCTATGCCGACGGCTTTGTCTCGTGGCTGGTGTACATCTTTTGGGGCAATGCGATGTTCTTCTTCATCAGCGGTATCATTGCCACCAGCGAGGGGACGATCTTTGAAGGCGAGGTCAAATTGATCGCGGCCTTGGCCTCGGCGGCCATTGGCTACGGTCTCTATCGGCACGCGGCGTGGGCTTGGCAGTCCGGCTTGGTGTTTTCCGTGTTGTGCGCCGGCGTGGTCGCCCTGACGATTTTCACTGGCGCCAGCTTTGGTTTCTCGCTGATTCCCAACGAGACGGTCCAGTTGCTTTACGCCGCGGTCTTCGTGGTCAACGCGGCGATTCTCGTGTGGATCAAAAAGGTCTTTGTACAAGAGGAGCTAGCATGAAATTCAAGACCAATGCCGTAATTGGTGCAGTCTTCTTGGCGCTGTTGGCCTTTGTCTATTTCTACGAGATCAAAGGCGGCGAGGAGCGCCGCGAAGAAGCCGAAAAATCCAAGCAGCTATTCGCCTTCCAAGACGGCGACGCACAGCGGCTCGAGCTGTTGCGCGGCAGCGATGCCTTGGCGTTGGACAAGGGGGCGAGCGGCTGGAACCTGAGCGCACCCATGACCGACGGTGCAGACCAAGAGGCCGTGGAGCGCTACTTGCGCAATTTGCGCGAGTGCGAGCGGGAAAAGGTGGTCGTCGATAGCGCGGCGGCGAGCGCCGAGGAAGCTGCCCAATACGGGCTTGACGCACCGAGGCTCAAAGTGCGGCTGCAAACCGAGGACGGCGCCGAGCAGGTGGTGGCTTTCGGAGCGGACAGCCCCACCGACCGCTTCACCTACGCCCAACTACAAGGCGACAATCCCGAGATCTTTGTGATGCGCGCTTGGCGCTTCGACAACTTCGACAAGCGCGCTTTTGACCTACGCGACCGCCGGGTGCTGGCCTTTGCCAAAGACGAGGTGATGCAGGTGCAGCGGTGGGGTGCGGGCGGCGCAGCTATGCTGGCGCGGGCCGAGCTTGGCTGGCAATTGCGCGAGCCGGTAGCTGCCCGGGCCGACGCCGACGCGGTGGGCGGCCTACTCGACAAACTCGACCAAGCCGAGATCGAGGCTTTTGTCGCCGAAGATCCAGACGCCGACGCCTTGGCCACCTATGGCTTGGGGAGCGCTCCGCAGGTGGAGATCGCCCTGCTCGTCGGCGAAGACCGGGCCGAGAAGCGCTTGGCCATTGGCGGCGTGGACCAACAGGGCCGTTGGTACGCGCGCGACGCCAGCCGGCCGCAAGTTTTCTTGGTTGATTCGACGCTGGTGCAAGAGCTTACCAAGGACATTTCCGACCTGCGCGACAAAAAGCCCTTGCGCTTTGCGCGCGAGCAGGTCGAGCACATCGTCCTGATTCGCGGAGCTGCGCCCGCGTTTGCGGCCGACAAGGACACCAGCGGGGTGTGGCATTTGTCCGAGCCGGTGGGGCGCGACGCCAAATCGTGGAAGCTCAACAGCCTCCTGAGCGACTTGGAGCAACTCGAAGTCGAGGGTTTTGCCGCCGAGCTACCTGCCGAGGCCGCGCCCGCCTTTAGTATCGAGCTTAGCGGCGGAGAGCAAGCCCTGCTGACCGCTCGCTTCAGCCAAGCCGCCGGGACCTCGTACCTGCAACAAGAAGGCGACGACGCGGTGTACGTCGTGAGTGTCGACGACCTCGCCGAGTTGGATTTGGGCCTAGACGACGTGGCGCAAGCTCCCAAAAAGCCGGCTGCACCCGCCGCCAGTAGCGAAGACCCCAACGACGGCGGCGCTGACAGTCCGTAATGTATATCGGCGGTCTGTTCGCCGCGCTGGTCGTTCTCGCCGAGGGGCTGCACGCCCAAATCCCTCGGGCCGAGGCGACCTTGGACACCGCGGCGGCTCGGGTCGGCGATCCCATCCGCCTGACGTTGACCCTTCACCACGACGCCACCGCGCGTCCCGAGGCCCCGGACCTGTCCCAGATCCTCCGGGATTTTGCCCCCCGCTGCGCCGGCTGGAACCAACGCGAGGTCGCGACTGGCTTCGAGCTGGCGCAAGAATGCGAACTGCGTCTCTACGAGCTGGGGCTACACGAGGTGCCGGCCGTGGCCGTGCCCTTTGTCACCGCTGCGGGCGACACGCTCCTGCGCGCGACTCAACCCTTAGCCATAGAGGTCATCAGCGCCCGGAGCGAAGGGGAGGACCAACCGCGCGACATCAAACCGCCCGTAATCGTCGTCGGCGGGGTGCCGTTGTGGGTGGTCGTAGTAATCGGCCTGCTGGCGTTGGTGCTTTGCGCGCTCGGCGGCGTTTGGCTCTGGCGTCGTCGCACCCGCACCCTGGAGCCTCCGCCCCCGCCCGAGCCGATAGACTACGCGGCTGAATTCGCGCGCATCGCCGAGAGCGGCCTGTTGGAGCGCGGTGAGTTCAAAACATACTACTCGCTGCTGGCGGAAAATCTGCGCCGCTTCTTGGAGCAGAGCCTGACCATTGAGGCGATGGAGCAGACCACGTCCGAGCTGGCGGACGCGCTGCGGGAGGCCGAGGTCGATGCCGCTCTTAGGCAGCGGATACTCGACTATTTGGGCGAGGCCGACTTGGTGAAGTTCGCCCGCTTCCATCCGGCGCTGGACGCGGCCCGGCGCGCACCGGATGTCGGCCTCGCCATATTGCGTGCTATTGAGGAAGCGATCGCAACCCGCGCTGCTGAGACTCATGCAGAACATCCGGTTTGAGAACCCCGAGTGGCTGTTGCTACTCCTGCTGTTGCCCGTTCTGCTCTACAGCTATGTGCGCGCGCACCGAGGCCGCCAGAGCAGCGTGCAGTTTTCCGATCTCGGCGTGTTGCGCCGCGCCACAGCGTCGCTGTGGACCAAGCTCCGGCACGGCCTCCTCGTTTTGAAGATGCTCGGCTTGGGCTGCCTCATCGCGGCGATGGCCCGCCCGCAAGCCGGGCGCGAGGTGCGGGAAATATCGGGCGAGGGCATCGACATCATGCTGACCTTAGACATCTCGTCGAGCATGGAGCTGAATGACCTAGCCGAGGGCCAGAAGAACCGCTTACAGGTGGCCAAGGAAGTGGTGGCCGACTTTATCTCCGGCCGTCACAGCGACCGCATCGGCATGGTCGTCTTTGCCGGCGAAAGCTTCACGCAGTGCCCGCTGACCCTCGACTATCGAGTGCTGTTGGAGTTTCTCGAAGGCGTGGAAATCGCCGGCGAGGAATGGGATGGCACGGCCATTGGCATGGCGCTGATCAACGCCTGCAATCGCCTGCGCGACTCGGACGCCGAAAGCCGGGTGATTATCCTGCTGACCGATGGCGTGAACAACGCCGGCGAGGTCGAGCCGTTGACCGCGGCCGAGGTGGCCGCAGCCGTGGGCATTCGGGTCTATACGATTGGCGTGGGCAGCGACGGGGAGATTCGCCGGCCCGTGCGCGGGATTTTCGGCACCCGCTATCAGACCGTCCAGGTGGAGATCGACGAGGAGACCTTACAAGAGGTAGCTGCGCGCACCGGCGGCCAGTACTTTCGGGCGACCAGCGAGGAAAAGCTAGAGGCCATCTATAGCGAAATCGGCGAGTTAGAGGCAACCGAGATCAAATCCTCAATCCACCTGAACTACTCGGAGCGCTTCGCCTATTTTCTTTACGTGGGCTTGGGCCTGCTGTTGGTGGAGATGCTGTTGGCCCATACCCGCTTCCGCTCCCTGCCCTGAGTTTTTATGCGCTTTGCGAACTTGTACAATTTTTGGCTGCTGTTGCTATTGCCCTTTTTGGCGGCCTTTTTTGCTTGGGCGCTCTGGGCACGCCGCCGCGCCTTGGCGCGTTTTGCCCGTAGCGCTCTGGCCGAGAAGCTGACCCGCAACCTGAGCCGGGGTCGCCAGATGGGCAAGTACGTCCTCTTGGGACTGGGAACCTTCTTTGCGATCCTCGCGCTGACCGGCCCCCAATTCGGCACCCAACTCGAAATGGCCCAGCGCAAGGGCGTGGACGTGATGCTGGTACTCGACGTGTCGCGCAGCATGCAGGCCGAGGACGTCAAGCCGAGTCGCTTGGCGCGGGCCAAATACCAAATTCGCAGCCTGTTGGACTTGCTCCAAGGCGACCGGGTCGGGTTGGTGGTCTTTGCCGGCCAAGCCTTTGTCCAATGCCCGCTGACGACCGACTACGGGGCCGTGGAACTGTTTCTCGATGTACTGGACGCCGGGGTTGTACCCGTCCAGGGGACGGCTATTGGCGACGCTGTACGGCTGGCCACGCGCTCGTTTGAGGAAGGCGAGGGCCAGCACAAAGCCATCGTGCTCTTCACCGATGGCGAGGATCACATTGGGCAGCCGCTGGCGGCAGCGCAGGCCGCCGCCGGACAGGGCGTGCGCATTTTTGCCGTGGGGCTGGGGACGCCCGACGGCGAACTCATTCCTACCGAAGAGGAGGACGGGGGCGTGAGCTTTCACAAAGACAAGCGCGGCCAATACGTCAAAACCCGGCTCGACGAGAGCACTTTGCAGGATATGGCACTGGAGACGGGGGGCGATTACTTTCGCAGCACTTTGGGAGGCGCGGAGTTAGCAGCCTTATACGACCAGATCGCCGAGATGGATCAGCGCGAAATCGGCTCGACTCGCCTCACCCGCTATCAGGAGCGTTTCCAATGGCCCTTACTATTAGCTCTTTGCTGTTTCTTCGCCGAGGTTTTCTTAGGCGATGCGCGGGTACAGGCCCGCGAGTGGAAAGGGCGGTTCGCCTAATGGGTACACTATGGGTTGTCTTGGGGATCTGGCTAGTCGTCTGCGGGGCGACCGTGGGCGATCCCGTGGCCAGCAAGAGCGCCGAGGCTTTGGAGCACTATCAGCGCGGCGAGTACGATCAGGCCCTCCAGCTCTACCGCGACGCTCTCCTCGACCGGCCCGACGCGCCCGAGCTGCACTTCAACGTTGGGGACGCGCTTTTTAAGCGCGGTGAATACGACCAAGCTCTGCGGGAATTCGAGCGGGTGCTCAGCGCCGAGGAGAAAAAAATCCAGGCGCAGGCCCATTACAACATGGGCAATAGCTTTTTTCAGCAGCAGGCGTTTGAACAGGCCGTCGCCGCGTATAAGCAGGCGCTGGAGCTAGATGCCGCCGACGAGGATGCAAAGGTGAACTTGGAGCTGGCGCTGGAGAAATTGCAGGAGCAGCAACAGCAGCAGCAAGAGCAACAGGATCAGCAAGATCAGCAGGACGATTCGGAGCAGGAGCAAGAGCAACAGGAACAGCAGGACAATTCAGAGCAGGATCAACAGGACCAACAGCAGCAACAAAATCAACAGGATCAACAGCAGGATTCAGAGCAAGACCAACAGCAGCAGGAACAGCCCACCGAGCAGCAGTCCATTAGTCCCGAGGAAGCGCAGCAGCTTATGGATGCCCTCAAGAACCGCGAGTTGGAAGCTCAGCAGCACCGGTTTCGCGCCACTGGCAAAGCGCAGGCAAGAGACTGGTGAGCACGCGTCTGACTATCCCGCTAGTACTCTGGGTGCTTGCGGCATCCAGCGTTGCGGCGGCGACGATTCAGTTTGAGGCGTCCGTCGATCGCACGCGCGCTAGTCAGGGCGAGCCGATTCGCCTGACGCTCCGCATCACCTCCGACGAGCAAGTGGGCCAGGTGACGCCAGCGTTCAACCTAAAGGATTTCCACGTTGAGGGGCCCGCGACTAGCACGCAGGTGGAGATGAGCAACTTCTCCAACGTCAGCTTCACCCGCGAGTTAACGTACGTCCTCTATGCCAAGCAGGCCGGTACCTTCACAATCGGTCCGCTCCAACTGGAAATGGGCGACGAGCGCTATGAGACCAAGCCCATTACCGTCGAGATCGTCCGCGGCACCAGCCGCTCGCAAGCAGGCCAGACAGACGACCCCCCCATATTCGTATTAGCGCGCGCCGACCACGAGCGAGCGTATGTGGGGCAGCAGGTCACCGTATCCTACGACCTGTTCTACCGCATCCAACCGCACAACGTCAGCTTCAACAAGCTGCCGACCTTTGTCGGGTTCTGGACCGAAGACCTCTTTGTCGCCCAACAACTGGAGGCCCATCAGGAGGTGCGCGGCGGCGTGTCCTTCAACGTCGCGCCGCTGCGGCGCGTGGCCCTTTTCCCCACCAGTGCGGGTACCCACGCCGTCGGCACGTTGGCCGTTTCCTGCGACATTCCCCAACAGCGCTCGCGTCGCGGCGGAGTGCTCGACGATTTCTTCGCCGGCGATCCGTTTTTTGGCCGCTCGCGCTCGGTGCTCCTGCAAAGCGAGGAATTGCAAATCGAGACCCTGCCGCTGCCAGAGCAGGGCCGCCCTGCGGAATTTACCGGCGCGGTCGGGCGCTTCCAACTCAGCGTCGCGGCCCAGCCGACCCAAGTTCCGGTCGGGGATCCGGTGACGCTGCGAGTCCTCATCGAGGGCGAGGGCAACATGGCCGCGGTGCAGCCTCTGCAAGTCGATGTCGCCGCTGGCGTCAAGCTCTACGACCCCAAGGTCGAACAAGAAGAGCGGATCACCAACGGCGTGTACGGGGGCCGCCGCCTCTTCGAGTACATCTTGATTCCCGAGCAGGGCGGCACCCTAAACATCCCGCCGTTGCGCTTTGCATACTTCGACCCACACCAAGCGCGCTACGAGGTGCTCGAATCCGCGCCCATCACCGTTCACAGCGAGGGGAGTGCCGAGGAAGAAGGGGTGAACTACGGGTTGAGCCGGCGCGACATCGAGGTCGTCGGGGAGGACATCCGCTACATCAAGCCCGACGCCGAGGTCCTCGGCGCGGCCTCCATGTTATACAACAGCTATTGGTTTTGGACCTTGCAGGGCGTGCTGCCCATCGCCTTCTTGGCCCTGCTTTTGTGGCAACGCCACCAGCGGCGCTTGCAGGGCGATGTTGCGTATGCGCGCCAGCGCCGGGCCAAAGGCGAGGCTGAACGCCGCCTAGCCCGCGCCGATGACTTGCTTGAGGCCGGCACCGAGGCCGAGTTCTACGGCGAGGTCCGCGCCGCGGTGCTGGAGTTCGTGGCCGACCGCCTCAACCTCGCCGCCGCCGGCCTGACCATTGAGGTCTGTACCGAGGCCCTGACGGCGCGCCAAGTCGAGCCCGAGACGACTGCGGCGTTGCGCGACCTGCTGACGCGCTGCGACTTTGCGCGCTTTGCGCCCGCGGGCGGCCCGCCGACGGACCGGGCGGCCGCACAGCGCTTGGCCGAGGAGGTGATCGCGGGTTTGGAGAAACGCATATGATGCGCACACTGGCGCTGTTGCTCCTGTTGGGCACCCAACTCCACGCCGGGGCCACGGCTGGGCAGTACAACGAGGCCAACGCACTCTATCGGGACGGGAATTTTGCGGCGGCGCGGCGCAGCTACTTGGAGGTGGTGGATTCCGGGGTGCAAGACGCTCGGATCTACTACAATCTGGGCAATGCCTGCTTCAAGTCCGGGAAGCTGGGCGAGGCGATTCTCTGGTATGAGCGGGCGCGGCGCTTGCTACCGCACGACGAGGACATCGAGGCCAATCTGCGCTTCGCCAACCTCGTGAAGCAGGACCGCGACCCACAAACCGAGGATGGCCTCAACGCGCTGGTAGCCGCACTGGTAGCCGCCTATTTTTGGCCTACGTTCAACCAGCTCAGCCTGCTGTTCGCCGTGGCGTTTTTCGCGGTCTTTGTCTTGGGGGTGCGTTGGTTGTTTGCGCAGACGCGCCCCGGGGCGCTGTGGCTAGTCGGGGTTTTGCTCTGTGCGGGGCTGAGCGTTGGATCCGCGCTGTGGCTGGGGACGCGCCTGCGCCATCAGGCGCAGACGAGCGAAGCCATCGTCACAGTTGTCGAGGCACGCGCGCACTCCGGCCCTGACCTCGGGCAGACGGAAGTTTTTGTCGCGCACGAGGGCACCAAGGTGCGCTTGGTGCGGCAGGAGGGGGAATGGATGCTGGTGCGGCTGGCCAACGGCCTCGGCGGTTGGATGCCGGCGGAAGCCCTGACGCGGATATGAACCTAAACACAGCTTTTTGCTGTATATCAAACCACAATCGAAAAAAGGATAAACCATGAGCAAGCTCAAAGTAGGTATCGTCGGCGTTGGCGGGATCGCCCGCACGCATCTCCCCGGCTGGCAGGCTTCTAGCGAGGCCGAACTGATCGCCGGCAGCGATATTAGCGAGGACGCGCTACAGCACTTTGGCGCAGAAAACGGGGTCACCAAGCTGCACACCGACCCGGAGGCGCTGTTCAGCGATTCAGATATCGACATTATCGACATCTGCACGCCCAATATGTATCACGCTCCGTTGGCCATTGCCGCGCTGTCGGCTGGCAAGCACGTGATCTGCGAAAAGCCTTTGGCCCCCACGCCCGAGGACGTTCGCCAGATGATTGCGGCGCGCGATGCCTCGGGCAAGGAGCTGATGACGGCGCAGCACTTTCGCTTTCAAGGCTCGTCCCGCGCGCTGAAGGCCGAGTTGGACACAGGCGCGCTCGGCGACATCTACCACGCCCGCAGTTGGATGCTGCGCCGGGCCGGCGCGCCGGTCGGCGGCGGGTTTATTCTCAAGGAGCACAGCGGCGGCGGCCCCTGCATCGACATTGGGGTTCACATTCTCGACCTGACCTTGTGGTTTATGGGGCATCCCGAGCCGGTGGCCATTTCGGGCGTGGCCCGCGCTGAATTGGCGCACCAAGAAGGGGCTTTCAGCCAATGGGGCCGCCAGCCGATCCCATCTCACTACGATGTCGAGGATTTTGCCGCGGCCTTTGTGCGCTTTGACAACGGCGCAACGCTCATGCTGGAGGTGAGCTGGCTTTTGCACCACAATGTCCAAGGCGAGGACATGCAGATGTGGCTCTACGGCACTCGCGGCGGGGCGCATTGGCCCGAGTGCTCGATTTGCGAGAGCAACAACGAGACCCGCCAGCAGTACGACCGCAAGCTCATGCTGATGTACGACGGCCTCGAAGCCCACGCGCAGGAATGCGTGGAGTTCGCCGCGGCGATCGCCCAAGGGCGGCCCTCGCCGGTGCCGCCGGAACAATCCTTACAGGTGATGAAAATCCTCGATGGGATCTATCGGAGCCAAGAAGCGGGCGGGGAGATACGGCTGGACTGAGGGGAGGGTGACGGCTAGGGCGGGGAAGTGGATGAACGCATCCATCTTGGCGACGGTTGAAGCAGTTCGAGCAGTTCGCGTATATTGTCGCAAGATGAAGAAATGGACGAAGTACCCTAGTGAAAGGGGAATGCAATGAGCCTCAAAATTGAGAGCATAACGCTGGAGCGATTCCGCGTATTCCGCGAGTTGACCATCTGTGGCTTGGGGCGCGTGAACCTGATTACAGGAAAGAACAGCGCCGGAAAATCATCTGTTCTTGAAGGGCTGCGTATTCTCGCAAACAATGCCGCGCCTGACGTGATTTACGACATAGTCAGACACCGTGAAGAAAATATTGAGGGAGCAGAGGAAGAAGAACACCCCGCTGACCCCGATAGCTTGCTTCAGGTCTCTGGGCTGTTCCACGGATTCCCTCTGCTTTCAGAGAGCCCTAAGCCGATCGCTATTTCAACTAGTGGCAAGTTGAGCCCAATAAGCATGACAATATGCTTGGATTGGCTATCAGAGGAATCCGACTCGGACGGACAATATCGGTTGGTCCCTCTTGGCAAACTAGAACCAGACGGTATAGCTGCTTTGATCGTCGAGACACAAGACACAAAAAAAGCCCATCGGCTTGATCGTTTTGGCAGATACCTTCATCCGATGCACAGAGCGCGTTTTGAAGCATCCAATGGAACCCGGATGTCCTGTATCTTCGTCAGTCCCTACAGCGGAGAAAGCACAGGAGCGTTGGGGCCATTGTGGGATAAAATCGCGCTATCTGATAGGGAAAAGGATGTCGTTGAAGCGTTGCACATAATCAGTCCTCAGATCTCTGCCGTTTCCATGGTTGGCAGCACTCGCAGAAAGCTTACCGCCATTGTACGAGCAGACAATATCGCACGGCCTATTCCACTGCGCTCGTTTGGCGACGGACTGAATCGGCTGTTTGGAATCATTCTCTCGCTTGTCAATGCTCGCGGGGGACTTTTGCTGGTGGATGAGTTTGAAAACGGTCTGCATCACACCGTGCAGTTGGATGTGTGGCGCACGATATTCCGGTTGGCGCAAAAGCTCGATATTCAAGTCTTTGCGACGTCCCATAGTTGGGACGCGGTCGAGGCGTTTCAGAAAGCGGCGGCGGAAGCGCCTGAAGAGGGGGTGCTTATACGCTTGGCTCGCAGGGGTGAGGACATTATTCCCACTGTGCTATCAGAAGATGAACTTGCCATAGCAACCCGCGACCAAATCGAGGTGCGCTGATATGGCAAATGGGAGGAAAATCCTCTTGGTGGAGGGCACCGACGACGAGCACGTCCTGAAGCATATCTGTGGGAATCACGGTATTCCCCATCTCGACGAAGTGGAGAACTGTGGCAATGACATAAAACTCATTGAGAACCTTGGGGTCCGACTCCCATTATTGATCCAGGAGGGCGACGCTATTGGGGTAGTCATTGATGCCGATACGGACATAAGCGCCCGTTGGCAGTCGATACGAGATCGAATCACCGATTTCGGATACCAAAATGTGCCTGATCAACCAGACCCGGACGGAACGATCCTCGATCCTCCGGCAGGAAGTTATCTACCGCGATTGGGCGTCTGGATTATGCCGAATAACCAGACAAGTGGAATCTTGGAGGATTTCCTGCACTTCCTTGTTCCGCAACCTAATATTCTTTTTGACCATGCTAAGGCCAGTGTGGCAGCTATCCCTGAAGGCGAGCGGCGTTTCAAGCAACTAGCTGAGCCAAAGGCGGTCATCCATACTTGGCTTGCTTGGCAGGAAGAGCCGGGACGGCCTTTCGGGACGGCCATTAGTGCCTGCTTCCTTGATCCCAGTGTTACAGAAGTAGATGTTCTCGCTGATTGGCTGAAGCGGTTGTTCTTTCCCAGTAGCCAAAGCTCTTAACTACTGGAGATTGTGAAGGTAGGATATGCTCATTCGTCGTATCAAACAGACCAACCTGCTCTCATTCGGCCCCGACTCCAGAGGACTCGAACTCAAGCGGCTAAATGTATTGATCGGCCCCAATGGTTCGGGGAAGTCCAATCTTCTAGAGAGCATCGATATCCTCCGGTCGGCTCCGCGAGATTTGGCCGCACCTATTCGTGAGGGCGGGGGTATCCACGATTGGATCTGGCGGGGAAAACCGGAGGGTACTGCCCATATCGAGGCCATTGTGGAGAACCCACAAGGGCCGCAGGCGTTGCGATACCGGCTGGGTTTTGCCGAGCGCGGCCAGCGATTTGAACTGATCGAAGAGCGGATAGAGAACGAACAGAGTGATGAAGGACATGAGGAGCCGTATATCTATTACAATCAGAAGGGCGGGCGGGCGTTTCTCACTTTTAAGGATGAGGATGACTTGAGTCCGGAGATACTGGCTACCGTAAAGGCGAAGTTCCCTCATGTTCGTCCTCGGCTGGGGTACGACTTTCGTCCCGAGGAGATTAAACCGGACCAGTCCATTCTGTCCCAACGCAAAGATCCCGACCAATACCCCGAACTGACGTACCTCGGCGAGGTATTGAGCCGCATTCGCATTTATCGCGAGTGGTCGCTTGGGCGCGATTCCCCACTGCGTTTGCCGCAGAAGGCCGACCTTCCCAACGATTTCCTGCAAGAAGACGGGAAAAACTTAGCCTTGGTGTTGAACAGGTTCCAAGGCGAGCCAGCGGTAAAGCGGCGTCTGCTGGACGCTTTAAGCAAATTCTACGAAGGCATAACCGATTTCCACGTCAAGATTGAGGGTAGTACGGTCCAACTGTTCTTAGAGGAAGGCGACGTGGTCATACCGGCTACTCGTCTTTCGGATGGTACGCTGCGGTACCTCTGTTTGCTCGCCGTGCTCTGCCACCCGCAACCGCCGCCCCTCATCTGTATCGAGGAACCCGAACTGGGCCTGCATCCGGACATACTGCCGACGGTGAGCAAGTTGTTGCTTGAAGCGTCCGAACGCAGCCAGTTAATTGTAACGACCCATTCGGACATGCTCGTCGATGCCCTGACCAATGAATGGTGGAGTATCGTGGTTTGTGAAAAGCGCGACGGGCAGACTGTGATGCGCCGTCTCGACGAAAAGAAAATGGCCGCTTGGTTGGAGAACTACCGGCTCGGTGACCTCTGGAGCAGTGGCGAGATTGGGGGGAATCCTTGGTGAGCATCAAGGTATATGTCGAGGGTGGTGGAGACTCTAATCAATTAAGAAGACAATGTCGCAATGGTTTCAGGGAGTTTTTTAGCAAGGCCGGGCTTGAGGGCCGCATGCCGCGCGTTATCGCTTGCGGTTCCCGACAAAGAGCATACGACCAATTTTGTACGGCTATTGGTCAAGCCGAAGACGACAGTTTTATCGTTCTCTTGGTAGATAGTGAGGCCGCAGTCGCAGCCGGCGATAGCCCCTGGGAGCACCTAAAGAAACGCGATAAATGGACCCAGCCCTCGGCCGCCGTGGATGACAGCGCACAACTCATGGTGCAGTGCATGGAAGCCTGGTTCGTCGCAGACCGGCAATCTTTGGGTGACTATTTTGGCAAGGATTTCAACGCCGCCGCGTTATCTGCGCGAGACGATGTGGAGGCCATCGCAAAAGATGACCTTGAACCAGCGCTGAAACAGGCGACAAGGTCGTGCTCTAAAGGTAAAGGAACATACCGGAAGGGTCGGCATTCGTTTGACCTTCTTGGATGCTTGGATCCGAGTAAAGTGGTGGAAGCCTCTTGCCATGCGCGACGGCTCATTGACACGCTGCGCCGGTCTTAAAATTTCTCGTGTCGTCCTCTGCCGATAGGCTTCGACGCTGTGACGTACTCGGACAGTAGTTGTTCGTCACGGTTACTGAATTTTCCCCAAACCTATCACGGCCTCTCCAACCAATCGACGAAAGCCGCTGGCGACTCGACTACCACGCGGCCGTTGAGCGACTCGTGTTCAAAGCCGCACATTTGGTCGCCGACAAAGGCGAATACGCCGGTGGCCTGTGGGACGAAAGTCAGCGGAAAGGTCAAATCGGGCACGGCGACCTGATGTAGGTCGAGATGGGGTAGGGCGAAGGTGTAGATGTAGTCTCGACTGGTCAGTTCGAGTTCAATCGACATGCCAAGCGGTAGATGTAACTCCTTTCCCGGCTTGATGATATCGTCGTCGGTCTGCAAGGCACCGTCGGGGCCTGGGTAGCGGAATTGCCAGATGTACTCTTCTCCGGTGACTTGGATGCGCAGCGGTCCTGGGGGCAGGTCGGGCGTGCAACCGGCCGCCCCCAACAGGACCACGCTCCACAGGGCAATTCCCATACTGCGGCGCATACACCCTTCTCCAATCAGCGGTTTTTTGTCGCCCACTCGGAAGACGACCTCGGCAAGGCGCAAATAAACCGCCTCGTTCCGCTCCGTCAAGCTGCTTTACACGCGCTCTTTATCTTCCTAAAATCACCCGCGCAGAAGTGGCAACCCCGCCGCAACTACTCAGGAGCGCTACCGCATGAAAAGCTTGACCGCCAATACCCCGCTCAACGCGCCGGCCCATTGGGCCGTGTGGCAGCGCCGCCTCTTCGACGCCTTGGACCAATCGGTGCAGCCCTTTCTCGACCACTTTACTCGCGAGGACGGCGAATTCATCTGGCAGGACGAGTGGGGCGGCGGTAGCCCCGACGATTTCTACGAGCCATTTTTCAACTGGCCGCTCGTTTATCTGATGGGCGGCGGCGAGCACCTGTTGCACTTGGCCGACCGCCAATGGGAGGCCATCACTCGCCAACTGACCCGCTTGGGCACTGTTAGCAAGGAATACGGCATCCGCGAAGACCAGATGCACCAAGCCGAAAGCGACATCTGCTTTTACCATTTGTGCTTGGCCCACCCCAACGCCCCCCGGCGCGTCGAACGGGCCCGCCGCTTTGCCGGCTTTTACCTCAACGAAGACCCTGAAGCGCAAAACTACGACCCCGAGCACAAGATCCTGCGCTCGGGCCTCAACGGCAGCCACGGCCCCTATTTTGCCCCGCTAACCGAGCGCGACCACCAAAGCTACAATCCGTTGGGCGGCAGCATGGAAGTGTACAACCTACCCTTTTTCGACTTGCCTGGCATCACCTGCGTGCAGGACTTAGCCGACCCGGCCAAAGCCCGCTTGATGGGGCAGACCCTGTTCGACCGCTGGCGTCAGGGCGACACCCCGACCAACTTGGCCGTCACCTCACTGGCTACCAACGCCTTCCTGATCACCGGCGACGAAAAATACCGCGCTTGGGTCGTAGAATACACCGACGCTTGGGTGGAGCGGGCACAGGCTAACGACGGCATGTTGCCGGACAACGTTGGCCTGTCGGGCCAAGTGGGCGAATACTGCGCTGGCAACTGGTACGGCGGGCGCTACGGCTGGACCTTTCCGCACGGATTTTTGACCTTGCAGAAAGCCACCCTCGACGCGGCGGCCAACGCCTACCTGTTGACCCGCGACCGCGCCTATCTCGACCTGCCGCGCCAGCAGATGGACCGCATCTTGGAACAAGGGCGCATGGAGGATATCCGCGACCAGTACATGAGCGTGGCCGAGCGCTGGGCAAGCCAATTTGCCGCTATGGGCGAACAGCGCGAAACCTTTTTGGTGCCCTACCGCTACGGCGATGCTGGCTGGTTCGACTGGCAGCCCATGAGTCCGGTGTACTCGGTGACGCTGTGGAATTTGTCCATGGACGAGGGCGACTGGGAGCGCATGGAGGCCATTCGGCAAAAAGAAGCGTTCGACTGGGCCGCGGTGTTCCCCTTCCACAACAAAGAGGACTCGGGCCACGAGGCCCCTTGGGTGCGCTTTCTGGCCGGAGCCAACCCGACCTACCCAGAGCAAATGTTGCAGGCCACGTACCAAGTGGCCGGCCGCCGTTTGGCCCAAATGCGCGTCGACCAAGACGTGGGTACCCGCCACCACGTACACCACTGGCAATGGGGCAATCCGGTCTCCTCTGAAGCGCTCATCCAGCTAACTATGGGCGGCCCACAGCCTATCTACAACGGCGGCCTGCTGCACGCCCGCCTGCGCTACTTTGACGCCCAGCGCCGCCGCCCCGGCCTACCCGAAGACGTCGGTGCCTTGGTGGAAAAGCTCGCCGCGGACCGCACGGTCGTGCGCTTGGTCAATTTGAACCACAACGAGGGCCGGGAACTGGTCATTCAGGGCGGGGCCTTTGGCGAGCACCGCTTTGGCCGGGCTACCTATCAAAGCCGCACCAGCGAGTATCCGGGCTGGATGGGTGGCTACGCCGGCACGTACGCAGCGCCGCCCTTGGAGACCGAAGAGCGCCAAATAACCGTTGATGGCAAACACCTGAGTATCACTGTACCCCCCCATTGCGAAATCACCCTCGATCTGGAGACCCAGCGCTACGCCAACGAGCCTTCGCACCACGCCGGGCCGTTTTAGTAGGGGCGACCGGCCGGTCGCCCCTACAATTATTTGCCAGACATGAGGGCAACCACAAGGCTTTCCCCTACAAAGCGTCTAGAACAGCCGCGACCTGTTCTTCGGTGGGCGTGCTGCCGTCGAGGATCAGGTCTGCGTAGCGGGCGGTGGGCTGGATGTGGCGGCGGTACATTGGGCGGACCTGCTCTTGGTACTGGGCGCGGATTGAGGCGGGGGAACGGTCGCGCTCGACGCGGTCGCGGGCGAGGCGGCGCTCCAAGCAGAGCGCGTCGGCGGCGGCGACGAAGAGGCGCAGGTGGTAGAGGGCGTTGATGTCGGGCCAGTAGAGGGCAAAGAGGCCCTCGACGAGCAGGAAGTCGGTGGGGGTGAGGTGGCGTTGGGTCGCTTGGCGCGTGTGGGTGGCAAAGTCGTACACGGGAATTTCGACGCGGTGGCCGGCGGCGAGCTGGCGGAGGTCAGCGGCGAGGCGCTGGTGGTCCATGGCCTCGGGTGCGTCGAAGTTTACTCGGGCCCTTTCAACTGGGGAGAGATCGGCTAAGTCGCGGTAGTACGCGTCTAGGGAGAGGACGGTCGCGGAGCCGGGTAGGCGAGTCTGGAGGGCGTGGGCGAGCGTGGTCTTGCCGGCACCGGATGGCCCGGCTAAGCCGATGAGGCGGGGCGGCCCTTTAGCTTTGGAATGGGGCTGCATTCTTGACTCGTAAGATACCGTCTATAAGTTCAAAAAGAGAGGGTTGTGGGAACGGTCCGATGCGTGTAATTCCTCCACCGACGCGATTCCCACTCCCATTGGTGTTCAAAAAATTATGAAGAAAGGAAGAGCCAATGAACCAAATCGGGCCTTTCCCGATCAATAAGACCCACGAAGGCGATTGTTTAGAACTGATTCCGCAACTTCCAGACGAGTCCGTGAATATAGTTGTGACAAGTCCGCCCTATTGGGGGCAAAGGCACTCAGAAGGGATCGGTATCGAAAAAGACCCGAGGGATTATCTACGGTTTCTCACGAAAGCCTTTGTAGAGATTTTACCGAAGTTGAGGCCGGAAGGGATTCTTTGGATTAATATGGGAGACGCTTACAACACCCCTGTGAACTGGAATCAAAAAGCGTGGAAGTTCAGCACCCTAGGTGAGAAAAAACAAGGTTTTTCGGAGGACAATTCAGCATACACCAAACCACGGGCGCGACGAAAAGCGTTTATCGACAAGGATGAAACGTGGCTTCAGTATGGCAATCTTCTGGCGCTCCCATATCGTCTTATTATTTCTCTTTGCGACGCGGGCTACTTGTTCCGGGGAGAAGTGATCTGGCGAAAAAAAAATGCCATGCCAGAGGGCCGTTGCCGACGCCCGCATCGTCAACACGAATCGATTTACTTGCTGACAAAGAGCGAGCGGCATGATTTTCGCGTAACGCCTCCGATTAAGAGCGTGTGGGAGTTCGCAAACGAGAAAATTGACGGGCTCAAGCATTTCTCACGCTTTCCAAAGGAATTGCCAATTCGCTGCATTAAGGCGTACGGAACCTGTGGAGAAGACGTCGTGATCTTGGACCCGTTCTCTGGCTCGGGCACTACAGGAACCGCGGCGTTGACCCTTGGCTGTTCCTACATAGGATTTGAAGTTGACCCTGAGCAAGTTCGGGCCTCCAACAAACGCTTGGAGGAAAGCGAAGGGCCAAATTTGGAATTATTTCCGAAATCGGCGACTCTCCGAAACGACGAACCTAGTGAAAGCATCGTCTGGGTCGATGAAGTCACATGAATAAATCCGTGCCTTTGCTAGGGGGGTATCGGGAGGAGTCGGATGAGTGTTCTTATTGTAGGAAAAGCACGCTGAGAAAAAGCCGTCATTTTCTATGTCTTTTCTCTTTGCGTTCCTTTGATCCTGATCTTCTCCGGTGAAGATTTTGCCCAATTCTCCGCGATTGATGGGCTCAGGACCAGGGAAACTCTTGCAGTCCATCGTCCATAGTGGGGAAATGTAGCTAGCATCAACAAGTGCTTGACTCATAGGAACATCGTCTGTCCGGCGTTCCGCAAAACTCGCCTTGACGTGAACGACCCCAATCATCCGTTCGTTTGCGCCCTCGCCGACCGTTAGCATAATATCCACTTTGTCTGCTTCAAGGCGGTGACCAACGTTGATACCGTGAAGAATCCTCTCCTTACGCTCGGAATCTTTACGTACCATGTTGATCCCTTGCTTCGCCAGGGTAGCACCGTAATGTTTTTCGAGAACCAACTCCAAGGCCCAACCAGCAGTTCGTTTCCAGCTTTGCGCAAAGTCTAAGCGAGCATACTGGGCAGGATGGTTGTATGGGTCACAGTAGGCGCGATATACGAGAAACCACCAGAGATCGGAGGGGTTAGCTTGGGGCCAGAGTTCAACGGCTTTCATGAATGCATTGGCCACACTTTCCATCTTAATCGTCTCGACTCGCTGGTCTTCAATCCCAGAGTTAGCAAGCTGAGCGAGCCCATTTCGCAACGTTAGAACTATTTCTGTGAACTGCTCCACGGTAACACCTTCAAGGCGGTACGTAGCGTCGTATTCACCATAGGTAAAGTGAAGAATGAGATCATTGTCGACTTCTTCTGGGGTAATTGAGCGTTTTATGGACGGAGCGTTCCCTTCTATGCCTTCTGCAAGGTCGCGCAGGGTTTTGCCATAGAGTGAGAGCAGAGACATAACCACATCAAGACCGGGGAGGGCCGCTCCGCTCTCGAACGCATGGATCCAGCCTGGCCCCAAAACAAGGTTACTTTCGACCTGCTCAGGCTCAAGTTGGGCTTCCTGACGAAATGTATGCAGTCGCCGAAAAAGCTGTGAGAGGTAATCGCTACGGGTCATGTTTAGCTTTGGAACCAAGCGGCAATGGCTTCGCGGCCGAGTGCGTTGGGGATGTCGGCGGCGCGGAGCCAGCCCTTGCGGGCGATGCCGATGCCGTAGCCGAGATGATCCAGGCCGGCGATGCTGTGGGCGTCGGTGTTGACGGCGATTTGGACGCCGCGGTCACGGGCCTTTTTGACGTGCCGCCAGTCGAGGTCGAGCCGCGACGGATGGGCGTTGATTTCAATGGCAACCCCACAGCGGGCGGCGGCTTCGATGATTTGTTCGGTATCGACGGCGTAGCCTTCGCGGTTGAGGAGCAAGCGCCCGGTTGGATGGCCGACGATGGTGGCAGCCGGATGTTCGATGGCGCGGACGATGCGGGCGGTCATGGCGTCGCGGCTCAGGTTGAACTGCGAATGGACCGAGATGACCACGAAGTCGAATTGGGCGAGCAGGTCGTCGTCGTAGTCAAGCGAGCCGTCGCCGAGGATATCCGACTCGATGCCCTTGAAGATGCGGAAGGGGGCCAATTCCTCGTTGAGCCGGTCGATTTCCTCCCACTGACGCTGGACCTCTGCAACGCGAAGCCCCCCGGCGTAGGCTGCGGTCTGGCTGTGGTCGGCAATGCCCATGTACTCAAAGCCGCGTTCTTGCACGGCGCGGGCCATAGCCTCTAGGCTGTCGGCTCCATCCGAATAGGTCGAATGCACGTGGAGCATGCCGCGAATGTCGGCGGCTGTTACCAACTCGGGCAGCGCGTCGGCGGCCGCGGCTTCAACTTCGCCTTGGTTCTCGCGCAGTTCCGGCGGGATGTAGGCGAGTCCCAAGGTGGCGAACAAAGCCGCTTCATTCGCGCACTCGATGCGCTCGTCGCCGCGCCAGAGTCCGCGTTCGTCGAGGACTAGCCCGTGCTCGGCGGCCTTGGCGCACAGTGCGGAACGGTGTTCCTCGCTGCCTGTGTAGTAGTGTAGGGCCGCGGGGAAGGCTTCGTCTGAGACTATGTGCAGGTTGGCTTGCAGTCCGTTGGACAGCCGGCCTACATTCGGCTCGAGGACCGCGGCGATATCCGGGTGAGCTGCAAAGGCCGCGCTCGCGGCATCGGCGTCGGTAGTGCTGAGCACGAAGTCGAGCTGTTGGACCGTCTCCCGTGCTCGGCGCAACTCTCCGGCGACAGCGAGGCGCTGCGCGTGGGAGCGCAGGGCTGCGAGCAGGCTGTGAGCGCTTTGGTGCGCGGCATCGGCGTGGCAGTGGCCCGCATGGGCGCGGATGTACTCGACGCCCTTGAGGATGGTTGCTTGGGTCTTGGGACCAAACCCCTTGAGGGCGGCGAGTTGGCCGGAGCGGCAGGCTTGCTCCAAGGCGTCGAGGGTCTCAATACCGAGGTCCTTGCGGATGGCGTTGATCTTGCGCGGCCCCAACCCGGGGACCCGCAGTATGTCGAGCAGGCCCTCGGGCGTTGCGGCCCGCAGCTTTTCATAGGCTTGGGCCGTGCCGGTGTCGGCGAACTCGGCGACCAGCTCGGCCACGCTGTCGCCGATGCCTTTGACCTCGGTTAGGGTCCCGGCGGCGAGGAGTTCGTCGAGAGGGGACGTTATGGTTTCGAGGGCGCGCCCGGCGTTGGCGTAGGCGCGGACCCGGAAGGGGGAGGCCCCACTGAGTTCGAGGAGGGTGGCGTACTCTTCGACAAAATCTGCTGCGTTGCGGGCCGTTATCATTGCTTTTGCTCGTGCATCAGGTGGAGAATGTGCGCCACCAGCGACGCGTTGCCCGCGGCGAGTCCACCCGGGATAAGGGGATCGGCTTGGTTATAACGCCGCACTTGATGGCTGCACGTGTGCATGAGGCCGCCGGCCTCGCGCACCAACAGGTCGCCAGCGCAAACATCCCACTCGTTTTTGCCTTGGACGCTAAAGTTGAGGTCGCAGGCCCCTGCAGCGACTAGGGCCAGCTTGTAGGCGACGCTGCCGACGGGGCGGATTTCGCCGAGGTGCGGGCGAAAGGGATCAATCTCGCTGCGTTTGGTCTCACTGCGGCTGACGACGGCCGTGGCTTGGCTGAGGGATTGGACCTCGCTGCAAAAGACGCGCTGGCCGTTGCGGAAGGTGCCGCTGCCGGACACGGCGGCGAAGACTTGCTCCTGTGCGGGGTTATAAATAACCCCGAGGGTTGGCTCGTCGCCTTCGACTAAGGCCACGGCGACCACGTATTCGGGAATGCCTGCGACAAACTCGCGGGTGCCGTCTATTGGATCGACGATCCACACGGCATCTTTTTTAAGGCGTTGGCGGTCATCGATGGTCTCTTCGGAGAGCCAGCCGCAGTCTGGGCGCAGATCCCGCAGAGCTTCTTTGAGATAGGCGTCGGCTTGGAGATCCGCCGCAGTCAGCGGGTCATTTCTGTCTTTGTAGGCGACCTTGAGTGGCCCGCCGAAGTACTGCAAGGTCAGCGCCCCGGCCTCGCGGGTGGCTGCTATGGCTTGTTGGAGTTGAGCCTGCATAATGAGGATTTGAAAATAGGGGTTGGCGTTGGGGGGAGCAATGGGCTGCGCCGGGCCACGGCAGCTTGACAAGACGAAGAGGCGTCGGGTAGATTGAGAAGGCAGAATTGACAATTTCAAACGAGGTGGAACATGCGTTGGATACTATGGATTTGGCTGCCGGCGATCCTGCTGGTGGCCCACGGGGCCGAGGCGGCTATGGAGATAGAACAGGTGCGGGGCCTGCTGGAGAAGATGCAGGCCGAAGAGGCGTGGGGCGAAGCCGTGTTTACCGATGGTCGGGTGCGCTCGTTGCGCGTGGAGGAGATTGAGGCGGATTCGGTGGCGGTCGTCGAGGTCGTCGGTGCCTTGCAGGAGCGGCAGGCCGCGTATGCACTGGCTGAATTTCGCTCGTTGCGCACGCTGGGGACGCATCGCATTCAGCCGCGTCGCGCCGCGTTCCAACAGTCAAAGTCCGGGCTGTTGGCCTTCCTGTTGGAGCTACCCGTGCCGGGCGCGGGCTATTTCTACATTGGAGAGCACAAACAGGGACTCGCGCTCATGGGCTTGACGGTGACGGCTGTGGGGACGGCTTTTCTGACCGGTGAGGATACCGCGGTCGGTTGGGTGCCGCTGTCGGCGTGGATCAAGATCGCGTCGCTGTTCCATCTGCGCGACCAAGTCCAGTCTATCAACATGGTGGCCAAGAGCGTAGAGTTGGGCGCTCTGCCCGGGCGCGAAGCTGCCGTCCCCGCCCTGCGGCTGAAGCTGTCTTTTTAGCGGCTGCAAGAGGGGCCGTGCCGGCCCTGTGTTTGACTGGATAGACCGGCCCTTGCGAGGGGGCCGGTTTTTTTATGCCCTCCAGGCGCGGCCGATCCAAGCTCTTAGATCCATGGCCAAGCTGAGGAAGGTGGGCACCAAGAAGAGCGTGAATAGCGTGGACAGCATCAGGCCGCCGATGACGACGCTGCCCAAGCCTCGGTAGAGTTCGGAGCCAGCACCGGGGAAGATGACTAACGGCAGCATCCCCAAGGCACTGGTAATCATGGACATGAAGATCGGCCGCACGCGGCTGAAAACCGCGTCGCGGATGGCCTCTTTGATCGGGGTTTGAGGCGCGTTGCGCAGGATGTTGAGCGTCTGGTGGACGATGAGGATGGCGTTGTTGACCACCACGCCGATGAGGATGACGAAGCCGAGCATGGTGAGGATGTCGAGCGGCTGATAGGTCAGCGTAAGGTTGACGACCTCCAGCCCGAGAATGCCGCCGGCCAGTGCCGGGGGTACGCTGAGCATGATGACGAATGGATAGAGGAAGCTCTCGAAGAGCGCGGCCATCAGCAGATAGGTAATCACCAAGGCCAAGAGGAAGTTCCACTGGAGGGCTTGGCGAGTGCGCCGCAGGTCGTCGGCCGAGCCAGAAAGCTGGATCTGGTAGGGCGGGGCCAACTCGCCAGAATCGATGAGGGGTTGGACGATCTGCGCTTGGATAGAATCGAGGGCCGTCTCCAAGGGAATGGTTTCCGGCGGGATGACTTGGACGGTAATGGCCCGGCTGCGCTCGATGTGGTTGATCTGCTCGGGGCCGGTGGTTACTTCGACGCGAGCCACGGCGCCGAGTGGCACCAGTTGGCCGCGCGGAGTGTAGATGGGCAGGGCCGCAATGTCCTGAGTGCGGAACCAATCCTCCTCGCCCCGCAGCACCAAGTCGATTTCCTCCCCTTGGAACTGATAGCCATCGATGAGGGCACCGTCTAGTAGCACGTTGACCGCCAAGCCGATGTCCCGGGCTGAAAGCCCGCTATCGGCGGCGCGCACCCGGTCGGGGTGGATGCGGACTTCTGGATTGCCCAGGTCGAGGCTGGGAATGGGGCGGGATTGGGCGCCGGGCACGACTTGGCTGACTTGGCCAAAGACCCGCCCCCCCAGCCCGATGAGGCGGCCCAGATCGGGACCGGTGATCTCGATGTCGATGGCCCGTCCGCTGCCCCCGCCGCGCTGGAAGAGGCTCGATTGCTGCACGATGGCGAAGGTGCCGGGCACCCCGCCGAAGACCGGCCCTTGGATGAGCGGAATCAGCTCGCGCACCCGCGCCGGATCGGCCGAGCGCGCGCCCATGAAGGCCGAGCGCCCAAAGGCCACGAAGAACATGTTGTCAACCGGCGGCCCCGATAGCGCTTGGGCTTGGGGGCTGTCGGGGGCCTCGGCCGCCTCCCAGTGGGGCCGCAGGACGTCCTCAATGGTCTGGCCGACTTGGATCAGCTCGTCGAGATTGTAGCCGGGCGGCGGCAGGATGATGCCGAAGACTAGGTTGCGATTGCCGGTGGGCAGGTATTCGGATTTGGGCAGCAGGGTCCAGGCGATGCCCAGCGAGAGGCCGATCAGTCCGGTGATGACCCCCAAGCGCAATGCCGTGCTGCCGCTGATGTGGAAGACGCTTTGGGCGATAAAGGTCCGCACCCGGTCGCCCCAAGCGGCCAGCACGTCCCCGCGCTGCTTGTCGCCGCCGAGGATTTTGTTGGCTAGGCTGGGGATGACGGAGATGGCCACGACCAAGCTGAGCACCACCGAACAGGAGACCGCGATGGCGATGTCGCGGAAGAGCTGACCGGCCTCGTCCTCGACGAAGACGATGGGCAGGAAGATGGCCACTGTGGTCAAGGTGCTGGCTAGGAGCGCCCCCCAGACCTCCGAAACCCCGTCCAAGGCCGCGCGGGCGCGGGTTTTGCCCATCTGCTGGTGGCGGAAAATGTTTTCGAGCGCGACGATGGCGTTGTCGATGACCATGCCCACCGCAAAGCTCATCCCAGCTAGGCTAATGACGTTGATGTTGCGGCCCAAAAGCCACATGGCCAAAAAGGTGCCGACGATCGAGATCGGGATGGCCGTGGCGATGATCGCCACCGAACTGACGCTGCGTAGAAAGATAAAGAGCACCATCACGGCCAGCGCGCCGCCGACGATGATGTTGGAGCGCACCAAGCCGATGGCGCTTTCTATGTAGTCGGTCTCGTCGTACACCTGAGTGAGGAAGAGGCCCTCGCGGGCCAGCGCCCCCTCGTTGAGTTCCCGGATGGTGAGACGGATGCCGTCCATAACTTCGAGGACGTTGGCCCCGGTCTCGCGCTGGGCATTGATGGCAATGGCGGGTCGGCCCTTTTGCCGCACAGCGGCCCCGGCGCGGACATAGCCAAGGCGGGTGCGGGCGATTTCGCCGACGGTGACCCGGGTGCCATTGGCCGAGCGGACGACGACCTGCTCGATGTCGCTGGGCTGTTGGTACTGGCCGACGGTGCGCACGATGTAGCGGCGCTTGCCCTCGTCAAAGGCCCCAGCGCTGGTATTGGTGTTTTCGCGGACGAGGGCTTGGGCTAGGTCTTGCACGGTGAGCTGGCGGGCGGCCATGGCCTGCGGATCGACAATGACTTGTAGCTGGCGGTCGTAGCCGCCATAGACGTTGCTGCGGGCCACGCCGGGCACGCGCTCAAGGGCGGTCTTGACGGCTTCCTCGGCGTAGTCGCGGTAGCGCTCGATATCCAGATCGTCGCGGCCGGGCAGAGAGTCGAGGATCAGCCAAGTGATGGCCCCGCCTGGGCCGGTGCCGCCGGCCGAGAGCACGGGTCGCTCGGCGTCGAGCGGATAGCCGAAGACTTGGTCGAGCTTGTTGGAGACCAACAGCAGCACTGCGTCTGGATCGACGCCGACGTTGAATTCGAGGGAGACGACCCCGCGACTGTCGTTGCTCTCGCTGGTCATCAGCACCAGTCCCTCGACGCTTTTGAGCTGTTCCTCTTGGCGCTGGACGATCTCTTGCTCGACTTCTTCGGGGCTAGCGCCCGGCCACAAGGTAGTGACCGTGACTATGGGCCGATCGACATCTGGGGTGAGCTGAACGGGGATGCGGAAGAGGGATATCAGGCCGAAGAGCGCGATAAAGAGCACGCCGACGATCACGCTGACGGGCCGCTTGATGGCGGTATCGACTAGGTGCATGAGGCTATGGCTGCCGGCGGATGATGCGCACGGCTTGGCCGTCCATCAGCCGCTCGTTGCCGCGCACCACGGTCAGATCGCCGGGTGCGAGGTCGCCCGTAATGGCCACGTAGCCCTTGTGCGCCAGTCCGGTCTGGACGGGGCGGCTAACGGCTTTGCCTTCGCGGGCGAGGTACACGACCTGCCCTTGTGGGCCGGAGACTAAGGCGTCTTTGTGGACTAGGAGCGATGTCTTGGGTTGCGCGATCTGGAAGCGCACTCGTGCGGACATATTGCTGCGCATCCGGCCTTCTGGGTTGAGGGCCCCGACGATGACCGGGAAGGTGTGGGAGGAGGCATAGCCCTCGGCGAGGATGACGGCCACGCGGCCGGCGATGGGGTCGCCGCCGAGGGCATCAACGAAGATGTCTGCGCGGTCGCCCAAGGCGAGCTGCGACACGTGGCGCTCGGGGACCTCGACGTACACGCGGACGGTGTCGATGGAGATTACTTGGGCAATCTCGCCGCCGCGCCCGACCCATTGTCCAACCTCGGTAAAGGTCTGGATGATGTGCCCGGAGAAGGGGGCGCGGACGAAGAGGTCCTCTGCTTGTGCTTGGAGACCGGCTAGCTTGGCTTGGGCGCGAGCCAGTTCGTAGGCGTTGTCGCGCAGGTCTTGCTCGGAGACCGCGTCGGTGGCGCGCAACTGGCGGCTGCGGTCGTGGTTGAACTGGCGCAGCGAAAAATCGGCCTGTGCTTCGGCTAGCGCGGCTTGGAGCGGATCGTTGGCTAACTTGAAGAGTGGGTCGCCAGCGCGCACGGCTTGGCCGGCTTCTGTGAAGCGCCTGACTACTCGCCCTTCGGTCTCGGTGGCGACGCGGCTGGAGCGTCGGGGCTGGATGCGTCCGACAAAGGAAAGGTCTTCGACGAGTGGTTGTTCGAGTACCTCGGCGACGATGACTGGCGTCGGCGGACGCTCTTGGCCTAGGAGCGTGCTGGGCAGCAAGGTCAGGAGCAAGAGAAAGACAGGGGACATTTAGATTTCCTCGGAGGCGTGAAAAAACTTCCAAGAAGGTAGGGGTTGGATTGAACCGGGACAATGGGAGCGCTACTCGAGCCGGCGAAGGCGGTCAAAGATGGTGTCAGGGGTGCGCTTGCGCCGCAAAACGGTGGTCTCCCGCACAAACCGCGCGTGGTAGCGCTGCCCCCCGCTGGCTCCGTACTGGTCGATCAAGCGCTCGATACGGCGGATTCGCTCGCCGGTAGGCGGGTGGCTGGCGAAGAGTTGTTCTAGGTCGGAGCGCCGATGCGCTTCCAGCTTTTTCAGCTTCTCAAAAAAGCGCAGCAGGCCGCGCGGGTCGTACCCGGCCTCGATGGCGTAGCGGACGCCGAAGGTATCGGCTTCGAGCTCGTCGTCGCGGCTAAAACGGGCATTGGCGAGCTGGGAGGCGATTTGGCCGATCTGATGCGGGTCTTCGCCAAACGCTAGGTCCTTGAGGATATCCATGCCCAATTGGGAGACGAGTTGGTTGATGGAGTGGCGACCGACGATGTGGCCGATTTCGTGGGCTAGAACTCCGGCTAGTTCGGCCTCATCTTCGGCGATCAGCAGCAGGCCACTATAGACGTAGAGATAGCCGCCAGGGACGGCAAACGCGTTTACCTGCTCAGGATCGTCTAAGACCTTCACTCGGTAGCGGACACCGGGGCGGTCGCGCAGGGCATGTTGGGTTGAGTAGGCGTCGCGTTGTGCGTATTCGCTGCCTTCGGTGCCATCGGTACGGGGTGCTTTGAGCAAGCCTTCGGTGACGCGCTGGACGTAGGCTTGGAGAGGTGCCGAGGGATGGATGCGCTCGTTTTCCTCGATTTGGGCGGAGACTTGGGCACCGAGTAGGAATTCGATTTGGTCCGGGACGAGGGCACGGCCTAGTCCATGGCGGACCGTGGCGCAGCCGGACGAGAGGGTACAGATGGCGATGAGCAAGACGATAAGGGTGCGTTGGGGCATGGTCGTTGGGTTCCTTGCTATGGGTACGGGTTAAACACCAAACAGCTAGCGCCCGCTACTTTTTATTTTTTGCGCCAAACTCGATCACTTTTTTTTGCGGCGAGAGGTTGATTTCGTCGAGTACCGTGCCGTCGCGCGCTGTCAGGGCTTGGACGATGACCTCGGCGACATCTTCCGGCAGGATGTAGTTGTCAAAGGCCGGGCCGGGCCGAAAGTCTAATTCGTCGAAAAAGGGGGATTGGACCATACCGGGGTTGACCAAGGTTACGCGGATGCCAGCGCGGGCGCACTCGGCGCGCAGGGCTTGGGCGAGGCCGCGCAGGGCGAATTTAGCCGCGCAATACAAGCTGCCTTGGGCGGTGCCAGCGAGCGCGGCCTCCGATCCCATAAAGACCAAGTGCCCGCGCCCGGCCTTTTTGAGCGTGGGCAGGAACGCGCGGGCGACGAAGACGTGACTGGTGAAGTTGAGATCAATCAGGGCGCGGATTTGGCTGTAGGAGAATTGCTCTAGGGTGCCGAAGCGGCCGACGCCGGCGTTGAGGACTAGGGCGTCGAGGGCTGGGTAGGCGGCGACGAGGGTCTGTAGGTGCTCGGGGAGTTGGTCGAGGTCGGCGAGGTCGATGGCGTGTGGCTCGAAGCGGTGGTCAGCGCAGGGAAATTTGCCGAAGTCGCGGGCAATGCCGATGGCGCTATGGCCGTCGGCGAGCAGCCTTTCACAGACGGCGCGGCCAATGCCGGAACTGGCACCGGTGACTAAGACGCGCATATCAGACCTGTAGGGTGGTGGAGGGACAGGGGAAGAAAAGCTCGGCGGGAATGTACTGGAGCAATTGATCCGCGCAAAAGTCGTGTAGCTTTTGGGCCAAGGTGGGCCGATAGGAGACCATGCCGTCTTTTTCTTCCAAGCCATAAGCGAGGAGCTTTTCGTCCGGGTAGAGCTTGTGCATGGTTTTGTACATGCCCTGCGGCAGGCGGAACTGGCCCAAGCTAACCGAGTGCAGGCCCTCGCGACGAACCTTGGAGAACACGAGGGCGAACAGGTCGCGGTATCGCTCTTCGTAGGCGTGGTCGTAGATCAGCGGATCAAAGCGCAGCCCGATGGGCCAGCCGCGCTCTTGCAGGGCGGCGATGGCCTCCAAGCGCCGGGCGACTGGAGGCGCGCCGGCCTCGAATTGATCGGCTAGGGCCGGCGGGGTCATGCTGAAGGCGACGACGCAGTTGGATAGCGGCTCGGTGGCGAGTAGGGTTTTGCTGCGCACGCTCTTGGTGCGCAATTCAAAGTACGCCTGCGGATGGTCGGCAAAGAAGGGGAGGAAGTCGGCTGTAAAATGGGTAATGCCCTCCAGCGCGAGGCTGTCGCAGTCGTAGCCGGAGAAGAAATAGGGCGTATCGGGTGCGTCCGCGGCGATGTGTGCGGCGATGTCCTGCTGGAAGTCTTCGTAGTTGACAAAGAGGACCAAGTGCGCCGAACGATACAGGCCCTGGAGGAAGCAGTAGCGGCAGTCGTAGGGGCAGTTGAGTAGATGCGAAAAATAGTAATTGCGCTCGCCGCCGATGCCGTAGCCGTCGGGTGCGGGGAGGACGCGTCGTCCGGCCTTGTGGGCGAGGATGAGCGCGGGGCGGCGCTTTTGCAGGCGGAAGTTTTGCGCCGTGCGGTTGAAGACTTCCCCGTAGCGGGCACAGGGGACTAGCTGAGCGCGAGGGAAGCGGGTCAGCAGGGCACGGGTGCGCGGGTGGTCGAGGATGGCCTCTTCGGCGTAGATGAAATCGAACATGTTCAGAAAGGGTCGTCCAGATCGCCTTTTAGCTATAGGTTGAGTAGGTTATACATACGGGGAAAAAAGCCTTCACGCAAAGGAAGGTTGGCAATGAAGAAGTTGAACATTGGCGGATAAACGACGCGTATCCCTGAACGGGCCTTTTGTCGTGCTGGCATTGCTGGTCGCGTCGGTGGTTATACTGGCCAATTTGACCCGTGGCACCTCGCTCGAAGACCAGCACGCCGGCAAGCGGGTGCTGCGCGTTTCCTTCGAAATGAACCTGTCCGAAATCAACGAGGTGTGGAATGCTGTAAAGCGGGAATTCGAAGCGCAGCATCCCGATGTCGTCATCGTGCTGATCGACGATATCAACCAAAAGGCTTCGATCTACGAGGCGGCCAATAAGCTGCCCGATATTATCTCGACCAACACGTTTTCTTTGCATCGCTACAAAAACGTGATGCTGCCGCTAGACGATCTGGTCGCCAAGGACCAAGCCGAACACCAACCCGACGATTTCTATCCGGATATCATAGAAAGCTGCCGCTTCGCCGGCGACCTGTTCCTCGTCCCTTATTTTTTTAATGTATCGCTGCTCTACTACAATATCGATATGTTCGCCGCAGCCGGTGTCGCGCTGCCGAACAACGACTGGACCTGGGAAGACTATGTGGAGCAGGCGCGGGAATTGACTCAGTTCTACCGCGGGCGGGGCGAGGACAAATACGGCACGACGATCGTTGCCGGATGGTGGGTGGAGTGGCTCTGCCATGTGCATCAGGCCGGCGGCCAGTTCATCGGCGACGATTGGCACCACAGCCCGATGGATGCTCCGCCGGCGATTGAGGCTTTGCAGTTTTTTAACGATCTCGTCAACGTGCATAAAGTAAGCCCGGAGCCCAAAAACATCTTGCCGTATATGTTCGTCAACCAGCATTCGGCGATGGAATGGGGCGGGCATACCGAAAACTGGG
This sequence comes from Candidatus Latescibacterota bacterium, assembly GCA_965261395.1. Classification (GTDB taxonomy): domain Bacteria; phylum Latescibacterota; class UBA2968; order UBA8231; family UBA8231. The sequence goes on along the minus strand of OZ253462.1, from coordinate 4,698,032 downwards.
TCGGGTTGCGCAAGAACGCCGAGTTTCGCTGGGACGTCGCGCTCCTGCCCAAGCATCCGAGCAACAATCGCGGCAGCGAAAGGGTTGCGGTCGGTATGGGTATCAACAAGAAGAGCCCGCACCGGGAACTGGCCTGGGATTTTATCAAGTACTTCGCCAGTTACGAGAGCCACCGCAAACTCTGCGCCGCCGGCTATGTGCCCGTGCGCAAGTCGGTTGCCGCCGCCGAGTTTTTCACCAAGGACGTCAACGGCCGCTACGCGGTGGATCCGCAGAACAAGGGCATCGTCTTCGACGCCTACGCAACAGCGCTGCGCGACCAGTCGCTATTGCCGGAGTTTGCGGCGCTGGCCCAGCGTCACGCCCTGCCGTACGTAGCGGCGATGCTCGCCGGCGAATTGACGGCTGAAGAATGTGGTAGGGCCATCGCCGCAGAGGTGACCAACGCCATGAAAATGATCGACCGCCCCAACCCCGAGTACGATTATGCCGGGCGATAAGGAGTGGCGAGTTTGAACGAAAAAAGTCGGGATACCCGGTATTTCTTCCTCTTTATCTCGCCGTGGCTGGTCGGGTTCACGGTGTTTATCCTCGGGCCGGTGCTCAGCTCGGTCTATCTGTCGTTTACCAAGTATTCGATCAGCGACCCGCCCCGATGGGTCGGCCTCGACAATTACGCGGTGATCTTCAAGGGCTGGGAGCCGAGTTTCTACAATAGCGTGAAAGTGACCATCGCCTATAGCGTGCTCGCGGTGCCGCTTGGTGTGTCGGTGGCCCTGCTCGCGGCGCTGATGCTCAACGTGCCCAAGATCAAGGGGATGAGCTACTTCCGCACCGTTTTCTTCCTGCCCTCGCTCTTGCCGGCGGTGGCGACGACGATCACTTGGGCGTTCGTCTTCAACCCCAAATACGGCTATCTCAACACGGCCTACACGGCCATTCTCGGCGGCGACGGCCCCGACTGGCTCATGGATCATACGCTGGGGTGCCTAGTCATGATCGCCGTATGGGGTTTCGGCAATACCATGATGATCTTCCTCGCGGGGCTACAGGAAGTGCCGAAGAGTCTCAGCGAAGCGGCGACAGTTGATGGTGCCAACACTTGGCAGCGCTTCTGCTACGTGACGGTCCCCGCCATATTTCCCGTCATATTTTTCAATATCGTCGTCGGTATTATCGCTTCGTTCCAGGTCTTTACGCAGGCTTTCGTCTTTCGCAGTATCGGCGGGGCCAACATCGACGAGAAGGCGGTGTTTTTCTACGTGCTCAATATCTACGAGAACGCCTTCCAGTACGGCAGGTTCGGGCTCGCCTGCGCCCTGGCCTGGATCCTGATGGTCGCGATATTGATGATGACCCTCGTGCAGTTTTACCTAAAGAAGAGATGGGCACCGGACGATGAATAAGACCAAGGCGTTCCGGCCCTTCGTCTACGCGTTGCTGCTCGCCGGTTGCGTGCTGATGCTGATGCCGGTGATGGCGATGGTCAGCACTGCGCTCAAGAGCATGCCCGAAGTCTATGCGCCCGAGCCGACCCTCATCCCGACGTCGTTCCATTTCGAGAATTTTTATAGGGCGTTCTTTGACCCGACGGCGAGTTATCGGCCATTCAATTTCCTGCCGGCCTTGAAAAACACGGTCAGCGTCACCTTGCTAAACATCATCGGCAACCTGACGTCCTGCTCCTTGGTCGCTTGGGGATTCGCTCGTTACCAATGCCGTTGGAACAGGCCGCTATTCGCAGTGATGCTGAGCGCGATGATGCTGCCGGCGATCATCCTTTCTATCCCGACGTTTGTGCTCTTCGTGAAGTATTTCGGCTGGTACGACACCCTCTACCCGCTTTGGGTCCCGGCTTTTTTCGCCATCAACTCATTTTTTATCTTCCTGCTGCACAGTTTTTTTAGAGGCATTCCGGGGAGCCTCATCGAAGCGGCGCGGATCGACGGGTGTAGCGAAATCGGCATTTTCTGCCGGGTCGTAGTCCCCTTGAGCAAGCCAGTGCTGATGGTCGTCGCCGTGTTTACCTTCATCTGGACCTGGAACGACTTTTTCACCCCGCTGCTGTATCTGGAGGACGAGAGCAAATTCACCTTCGCCATCGCGCTGCAAAACTTCGTCCGCGGGTCGCAGGCCAGCGTGTTCGGGACGCAGTGGAATCTGCTGATGGCCGCGAATATAGCCGTGACGATACCGATCGTGATGCTGTTCTTTGCCGCCCAACGCTACTTCGTCGAAGGCATTAGCCTGACGGGAGTGAAGCAGTGATGCCCTTAGAGATTCTAACAAAACCTGCTAGGCGATCCTCGGAACGCGGGCGTCCCGCCCACCCATGTCATTCCCGCGAAAGCGGGAATCCAGTTTTGTTAGGGCCTCTTAATCTTTGGCATAACTAGCGAAGGTTTATAGCGAGATGATGAGCTTCAGCGACCTAGGGATAATACCGGCGCTTGAATCGGCGTTGGCGGCAGACGGCATCACCGAGCCCACGGTCATTCAAGTCGAAGCGATACCCGCCCTGTTGGCCGGAAAAAACGCCTATCTCAGCGCTGAAACGGGGACGGGCAAGACCTTGGCGTATCTGTTGCCGCTATTTGCCCAGATCGACCCCGGACAGCGCGCCCTGCAGGTGATCATCGTGGTGCCGACGCACGAGTTGGCGATGCAGATTTTTGCAGTCGGCCGCGATTTGGCACAGCAAGCCGGATTGCCTATCCGCGTACAAGCGCTTATTGGCGGAGTTTCGACCAAGCGGCAGTTGGAAAAGCTGAAGAGCAAGCCGCATATCATCGTCGGGACCCCGGGGCGCATAAGCGAGCTGATCGAGATAAGAAAGGTCAAGCCGCATACGGTTAAGAGCATAATAGTCGATGAGGTAGATCGGCTATTGGTCGGGGAGAGCCTGACGGAGATACGCGGCATAATCAAGGCGACCCTGCGCGAGCGGCGACTCGTTTTCGTATCCGCGACTCAACGGGCCGAGACTTCGCAGGAAGCCGCAGCGCTCGCGCCCGGCTTGGTGCAGATCCGCGCCGGTGCCGACCAAGTCAATGCCGCGATCGAACATTTCTATATCGAATGCGAGGAGCGCGACAAGCCGGAGGTATTGCGCAAACTGCTCCGGGCGCTCCGCCCTGAGCGCGCTATCGTTTTTATGCACCGCACCGCCAATGCCGAAGTGCTTGCCGCAAAGCTAGCCCATCACCAGATCGCGGTCGTTGACCTGCACGGCGCGCACGACAACGCGCGGCGCAAAAAGGCCATTGACGATTTTCGCCAGGCGGACGCCAAGGTCCTGATTGCCTCCGATATCGCCGCCCGCGGGCTCGACATCAGGGGCGTGTCGCACGTATTCAATTTTGATATCCCGACGCAGAGCAAGGACTACCTGCACCGGGTCGGCCGGACCAGCCGGGCAGGCTCAGCGGGCTGCGCGGTTTCGCTGATGACGGCGCAGGAGTTGCGGTTGGTCAAGCGCTATAGGAGCGAGCTTGATATTGCGCTGCGCGTCGGGCACCTCTCCAGAGGCGTATTCAACGTCGAGGACTAGCCCCTACCTATAGGAGAGGGATCGGCAGGATGGGGATCGGGATACTGTGTATGCTGGGGGTGTTCGCGTTGTGGAGCGTCATCCCGGTGCTGGTGAAACTGCTATTTCCCGTTTTCGATCCGTTCGCGATCGCCTTCCTCCGGTTGCTGCAAGGTGCGACGGTTGTGTCGGTCGCCTTTTTCGCACGCGGCCATACCCTGCGGGACATTCAATGGTCTTGGTGGCATGTGATCGGGGGACTGGGCATAAGCCTGAACTTCTCGCTCTATGCGTTGTCGCTGAGTTATACCACGGCCAGCGCTGGCTCGTTGGTCGTCCAAGTGCAATACGTCGCGCTGACGGTGCTGGCCGTCGCCGTGCTGCGCGAGCGGTTGGGCGCGGGGAAAATAGCGGGTATGGCGCTGGTGCTGGCCGGAGTCGCGGTGGTTGTGGGGGTGCGCGAGGATGTGGGCCACCTGTTCGCACCGCGCTATGTACTGGGCAATGTGCTGATGCTGTTCGCGGGGATCGGCTGGGGGATATACGCGCTCGCCAACAAGGCACTTGCGCCGCGGGCGGGGACCGCGGCGATACTGATCCCCATGATGACGATGGGTGTGGTAGTCACGGGCGCACTTGCCGCGACCCATTTCCAACTGCGCTCGGAGCCGACGGCGGCCACGTGGATTGTGGTGCTCGTGCTGGGCGTGTTGGCCACTGGCTGTGCGTTTGTTTTGGTCTCGGAGGGCATGAAACGGTTCAGTGCCGTGCTGGTCGGTACGCTGACCGCTACGACGCCCATCGGGCAGATCGCGCTGGCCCACTGGGTCTTGGGGGAACCAGTAACCTGGAGCCTGACTGGCGGTGGGATTTTGATCTTGGCCGGCGTGCTCGGCATGGTGTATGCCGAGCGATTCCAAGCTCGACGGCGAGCTCGCGGCTTGGATCTCGCTTAATACGATATATGGTTCGTTTAGTCCGAATCCACTAAGTGCGCCCGTTCGGGCCGCAGAAGCTCTCTTAGTTTAGCGTCGTATTCTCGCTTGGTCGCCGCTTGATTTTCGGGTAGGCTGATCGCGACCCCTGCCGCAGTATAGGTCATAACCAGCACCTTGCGCGGCTCGTTGTCTATGTTGGTTGATCCGCCGTGGACCATCGACGTTGTCAGCACGGTCACCTGTCCCGCTTGCGCCAAAACCGGCTGCGGCGCGTCGTATTCCGGCGGCAGGTCCACCATTTTGATGCCCTGGACCCCCGGTAGCGCGTCTTTTAGCACTGGATCGGCCGAACGCGCGGCGGCTACGAGGCGGTGGCTGCCTGGCCGGTGCATCATCGGCGCACGCCGTTGGTTGACGTCGGTCAACCAGAGAAAAAAACTGCATACGACCCGCCGTGGCGTCGCGGCCCAATCCTCCAAGCTGTACTGGATATCGGTGTGCTGGTCGTAGCTGAACTCGCTTTCCGGCTGGGGATAAGAGGCCAGAATCGCCGTCTGGAAGAAGCGGATCGCATCGGCTCGCAGCACTCGCTTGGCGACCGCTTCAAAGAAGGGATGCTGGATCAGGTCCAGTAGGGCCGGCTCGTAGTAATTGCAGGTCGCCCCGTAGCGAAAACGCGGTACTTGGTCCGGTTCGGCTGCTTTAAAAGGCAGGAGTGCGTCGATGGCTGCTGCTGCCGCGGCGATTTCTTTGGTCGTCAAAGGCGTGTCGATGGTGACAGCACCCTGCTCCTCAAAGACCCTTAATTGTTCTGCGCTGATCATAGCTCCTCCCTTGCTAAATGAGTCAAAAAACGTCGTACAGGTCGTCTAGATCGCCTTTTAGATTTGGGTTGAACTACCGCCGTTAGGCTTCTGTCTGACCATCTTGCGCCTCTTTTGAAGTTAGGAAAAACTCCACATCGTCTAATTGCCGCTGAAGATGGGCTAGCACCTCGTCACGGCTTTGCAAGACCAGCAAGTCGTCGTTGACGGCAGGGGTTTCCGGTGCCAGCGCCTGCCAGCGCGCGAGCAAGCCGCGCAACTGGTGCTTCTGCGTGGCGGTAAATTGCCAGCGGGCATTCAACTCGGCAAGGCCGGGCGGGTCGGCGTGCAGTGCGTGGAGTTGCTGACTGAGCGCTCGCAAGTGTTCGCCAACTTGGGCGACCGTATCGAGCTGAGCGTCTATCAGCGCCTCCACTTTCTCCGCATTGAGCTCCTGATAGGAGGATTGCGGGTTGTCGGAGACGACCTTGAGGCAGTGGACTCGCTCACTGGTGGCAAAGCGCTGCGCGGCCTCGCAAAAGCCGCTGGCCTCCATGTCGTACGCGGCGTCGCCGGCAGGCGGCTGCACGCGATCTACGGTATGTAGCAGGGTGGTGCGGCAGGGCGGGGAAGCGGTGAAGGTGGGGTAAAAGAGCTTGCCGCTGGCTATATCCACGACCTTGTGTGCCAGCAGGGCCGTGCCTACTGCTTGGCTGCCGTGGCCGGCGATGCCGATATTGAGCCAAGCCGCTGGCGCATCCCCGATTAGCGCGCGCAGGTACGCGGTGGCGGCCGCGGCAGCCACTTTGCCGACGCCGGAGACGATCAGGTGCGTCTGCTCACCCGCGCAGATGCGATAGGGATGGCCGCTCACGCCTTGGAGGCGGTGGGGAGCCAACAGCGGGCGCGCCTCGGCCGCGAGGGCGACGACTAAGCACAACATGATGGCTAATATACCGGCTGGATACCCCTCGGCAACTCGGATTGACCCTGCTTGGGCAGGGGCCTAAGTTTTGCAAGACAAAAGAGAAAGGGCACGTATGGACAACGAATTTTTCAAGGGGCACGGCCTCGGCAATGACTACATTGCCGTCGATCCGGCCGCGCTCAGCTTCGAGCTGACACCGGATAATATTCGCACGATCTGCGACCGCCATTGGGGCGTGGGCAGCGACGGCATTCTCGCGCTGGCGTCGTCGCAAAAGGCCGACTTTGGCCTGCGGATCTACAATCCCGACGGCAGCGAGGCGGAAAAGTCGGGCAATGGCCTGCGGATATTCGCCCGCTATCTGCACGCCACCGGCCAGGTGCAAAAGCAGCAGTTCACCGTCGAAACGGAGGGCGGCCTAGTAAGCATCGAATTGCACATTGACCAGCATGGCGACGCCAGCACCGCCACGGTGCAGATGGGGCGGGCTACGTTTGCGCCGCAAGCCTTGCCCTGCACGCTGGAAGCCGAAGAGCTGGTCGCGCAGCCGATCGATGTCGGCGGGCAGACCTTGACCTTTACCGGCGTCAGCGTCGGCAACCCCCACTGCATCATCTTTCGCGAACAGGGTACTCGGTGGACCGAGGACGAACTGCGCTCTTTGGGGCCGGAGCTAGAAAATCATCCGCTCTTCCCCCGGCGCACCAACGTCCAGTTCGCCGTGCCCGTGGGGCCTCACGCGATCTACATCCTGATATGGGAGCGCGGTGCGGGTGAAACGCAGGCGTCGGGGTCGTCGGCGTGTGCGGCTGCGAGTGCGGCGGTGCGGCTGGGCTTGGTCAAAAGTCCAGTTGCGGTTAAGGCCCCGGGCGGAACCTTGCACATCGACGTAAGCGCAAGCTACGACCTGACGATGAAAGGGCCGGTCTCCGAAGTGGCGCACGGCGTGCTCAGCCCGTCGTTTTTGCGCGACTTGCACTGAGCGGGGCGTGGTAGAGAGGATTGCAATGCGCGGCAGGGCATGGGTTGCGCTCGTTTGGGTGCTGGTGGCCTCGGCCGCCTTCGGCCAGGGCTTTGGCCGCAACAAGGTGCAGTACGCGGAGTTTGCGTGGCGGAAAATGGAGACCGCGCACTTTGACGTGTACTTCTTTGCCGAAGAGGCCGAGTTGGCCGCGTATGCCGCGCAAATGGCCGAGCGCCAGTTTATCGACTTGGAAAAAAAGTTCGCCCACACCGTGCAGCGGCGGGTGCCGCTGGTGGTCTATTCCTCGCACATCTACTTTGAACAGACGAACATCATCCCCAATCTCCTGCCCGAAGGGGTAGCGGGTTTCACCGAATACCTCAAGGGGCGGGTCGCGCTGCCGCTGAGCGGCTCCCTGCCCGAATTCGAGCGGGTGCTGCACCACGAGTTAGTCCACGTCTTCACGTTTGACCGGATCGCGCGGGTATTGTCGCAGCACGGGGTGTTGGACTTCCGCCCGGCCCCCCTGTGGTTTTCCGAAGGGCTGGCCGAGTACTGGTCCAGCGAGCGCACCAGCTTTGGCGACATGGTGGTGCGCGATGCGCTCTTTGCGCGGCGGCTGGTGCCCATCGCCGAGATGTACCGCATCTACGGCACCTATCAGATGTACAAGGAAGGCGAGTCGATCTGCCACTTTATGGCGGCGCGGCACGGAGCCGACGTGTTCGAACAGCTCTTTGCCAACTGGTGGCGGGGCGAAACCTTTGCCGAAATTTTTGCGATCACCACCGGCGAGAGCTTGGACAAGTTCGATCAGGCGTGGCAATACTACCTGCACAAGCGCCACCTGCCGGCGATTGCCGACCGCGATCCCCCGTCCGAATTGGCCACCGCACGCACGCAGCGCGGCTTTAACATCAAGCCCGAAATCGTTCCCGGAGATAGCAGCGCGTTCTACCACTTCCGCAACAGTCAAGGCTATACGCAGATCGTCCGCGCGCGCCGCGACGACGATAGTGCGCCGGAGGTCATAGTCGAAGGCGAGCGCCTGCCGGTCTTTGAATCCCTGCACCCGCTCTCGACGCGGCTGGCCGCCTCCCCAGATGGCAAGTGGCTGGCGTTTGCGGCCAAGAGCCGGGGCCGCGATCACCTGTACATCTGGGATGTGGAACAAAAGCGCGCGGTGGCGGATCTGTCGTTTGCCGAGATCGTCGCGATGGCATCGCCGTCGTTTGCGCCCGACGGGCAGCGGCTGGCCTTTGCCGGCAGCGACGAAGGGGGCTGGACCGACATTTATCTGGTCGCTGTGACAGGCGATAGTCTGCGCGCCTTGCGCCGTGACCTCTATCACGACCGCGAGCCCGACTGGTCTCCGGATGGTCAGCGGATCGTCTTCAGCTCCGACCGCTGGCTTGGTGGGCGGCGCGGGCACTACAATCTGTTCCTGTACGATTTGGCGACCGAGCAGATCTCGGCCCTCAGCCAGGGTGAGCACAACGACGGGCAGCCGCGCTGGTCTCCGGACGGCGAGCACATCGTCTTTAGCTCTGACCGCGCTGGTGCGTACAACATCTACGCTTTGCAGCTAGCCGGCGAACGCACTGCGACCCGGCGTTTAACCCACGTGTTGACGGGCGCGTTTGATCCGGTGCTCTTGGCCGACGGCCAGCACCTGCTCTTTTCCGGATATGAGAGCGGAGGCTTGCAGATTTACGAGCTCGCCGTGGATTGGGCCGACAGCGCGCAGGTCAGCTACCAGCCTATCGAGGAGGCACTGGCCGAGCCGTGGTCTTTGGCGGGCCTGCACGGCCAGAGCGAGGTCGCCATCCGGCCCTATGAGCGCAAGATGAGCCTCGACATAGCCCAAGGCCAGATCTCGCAGGACCCGGAATTTGGCACCTCGGGCGGCATCCAAGTGGCCCTGAGCGACGTACTGGGTAACGACCAGTACCACTTTGTGCTTTCGCACCTTGCCGACAGCCGATCTGGCTTTTTCGACGGCCTGAACATGGCCTTTACGCGCCTCCACCTCGGTCAGCGGATCAACGTGTATTGGGGCGCGTTCCGGCTCAACGACCGCTTTTCGAGCCGCTTTGGCCGGTTTGTGCGCGAAGAGCGTTTGGGTGCCCACATTGGGTTGAGCTATCCCTTTTCCCGGCACGACCGCATCGACACCCGGCTCTCGCTGCGCCACGCTGAAATCGACCGACAATTCGAAGGGCGGAGGCTGTCGGGATGGTTGGCCAACAACTACGTCAGCTATACCCACGACAGCAGCCTGTGGATTCCGACCGGGCCGCTGGAGGGCCGGCGCTATAGCTTTGGGCTGGCGCAGACGATCGACTTTAAAACCTCGCGGCGGTTCAATATCACGCTCTTTGGCGACTACCGGCACTACTTTCGCCTCTCGCAGCGCAGCGCGGTAGCCGTGCGCCTGATGGGCCGACGCTCCACTGGCGCGGTGCCCGAATTTACCTCCTTGGGGGGCAGTTGGACGCTGCGGGGCTATCGCTGGCGCTCGCTGTGGGGCAGCAAGATGGTGCTGTACAACCAAGAGTTGCGCTTCCCCTTGGTCGATCGGTTCTTGCTCCACTTTCCGTTTGGGGCCATGGAGTTTAGCGCCTTTCGGGGCGCGCTCTTTTTCGACGCGGGCAATGCGTGGAACGACGATTTCGACCAATGGCGCGCGGCGTTTGGTGCGGGGGTGCGCTTGGCCTTGGGTGGAGTTTTCGTCTTTCGCGTGGATGCGGCGCGGCGCACGGACTTCAAGTCCATAGATGGCGACACGCGCTGGGATTTCTTCTTTGGTTGGGACTATTAAATGCGTTACGCCCTGCTCGGATTCTGCCTTTTGGCGGCCTGTGGCGAAAAGGTGCTCTACTTCGGCGAGCCGAGGCATGGCGCGGTGGGGGTTGAGCCGCCGCTGCAACTTTTGTGGACGCACAAAATGGACAGCTCGCCGCTGGGCGGCGCGCTCTTTGCCGGGGATCTGATCCTACAATTGACCACCGAGCCGACCCTCTATGCGCTGGACCGGCGCAACGGGGTCCAATTGGGGAAGCACGGATACGACAAGATGGCGTGTGCCCCCGGGCAGTTGGCCGGGGCGCTGTACGCGCTGGGGGTGCTGGGCCGCAAACCTAGCTTACGGGTTTTAGACCGACGGACTGCGGACGAGCGTTGGCGGCATGAGGGTGCGTTTTGTCAGGTGCCGGTCGTGCGTGGCGATACCCTGATCGCGATTGATGATGAAGGAGCAGTGCAGGCGCTGCGGCTCGCCGACGGGCATTTGCTGTGGCGCGCCGAATTGGGCGGGCTATCGCGGACCGGGCTGGCGCTGAGCGGCGACCTCGCGGTTGCCGGCACGGCGTCCGGGGACTTGGTGGCCCTGAGCGCGGAAACCGGCCACGAGCGCTGGCGCACGAGCTTGGGGGAAGCCATAAGGTCTCGTCCCGTAACCACTGATGAACAAATAGTTACGGCGACAGCCTCCGGCCGGGTACTAGCCGCACGCCGCGACTCTGGCCGGGTGGTGTGGGAGCGAGCCTTGGGCGCGTTGCCGACTGCGGAGCTGGCGCTGGCTGCAGGCGTGTTGGTGGTCGGCTGTGCCGACCGCCACTTCTATGGGCTAGACGTGGCCACTGGAGCAGTGCGGTGGACGTTTGCCACCGAGGGCGTGGTGCGGAGCAGTCCGGTCGCCACGGATCACACCGCGTATGGTGCTTCCAGCGACGGCTACCTCTATGCCTTGGATCTCCAAGGCGGGCACTTGTTGTGGAAATACCGATTGGATGGCCCCGTTTTGGCGCCGGTGTCCTTGGGTGAGGAGGTCATCACCGTCGCCACTGAGAAGCGGGTCCTCTACGTGTTTGGACACCACTAAGCGAGGGAAACGGCATGAAAAAGACGATTGCTTGGTGCTTGCTGCTGGTCGCAAGTGGTACTCCGACATGGGCCGAGCCGTTGGAGCTACCTCGGCGGCTGGTCCAATTGGAAGCGGCCTTAGCGGCACAATGGGCCGAGCAGCCGAGGCTTAGGCAGCAGTCGATATCAACCACATCCGAGGCTCCGCCCAAGGAGAAACGCTCGCGCAAGAAGCTCTACTTGAGCGCGGCCTTGGCCGTGGGAGCCGGCGCGGTGGCCTATTGGAGCAAGGAGCGGGCCGACGCCGCGTACGACCGCTATTTGCGCTCGGCCAGCACCAAGCGTCAGCAGCGAGAATTGGCCGCGGCCAAGGACTTTGACCGCGTGGCCAGCACGGCGTTTGTCGGCATGGAAGTCGGCTTGGTGCTCAGTTCGTACCTGCTCTTTTTTGGTTTTAAGTCGTGAGACGTTGTCTCTGGATAGGGTGCTGCATCGGCGCGCTGGTCTTAGCTTGCAGCGATCGCCCGCGGCGCAATCCCCTCGACCCGCAAGCCAACGACCCGCAGAGCGAGTCGTTCAGCGCTTTGACGGCCTTGGCGCTCGACGGTCAAGTCGAGTTGCAGTGGGATTTTTCCCACTTTTTCGACATCGAAGGCTACCGACTCTACCGCCGTCAGCCCGAGGACGAGTGGGAGCCGATCACCTCGGTGCTGGCGTCGAACGCGACCGCGTACGTGGACTCCGCGGTGCAAAACGGGATGAACTACGAGTACCAACTCAGCTTGTTCGTCGCCGGGGAAGCCGAGCGCCCCAGCGGCCGTCCCGTGCCTGCTACGCCCGGCCCGGAAATCGCTTGGGTGGCCGACCGCCACTCCGGGCTGGTGTGGAAAATCAGCGCGGATGCGCGCAGCGCGCATTTTGCCCAGGGGCGCTTTTTCGACTTGGCGACGATTGCGCTCGACGTGGCCGATGGTTCGTGCTGGGTCAGCGACCGGGGGTTTGCCGGGCTGTACCGGATTGCGGAAGACGGTGCGTTGGCCTCGCTGGCTGCGTCCGTGGAGACACCCGGGGACTTGGCCATTGATGCCGGCGCGCGGATTGGCTGGCTGGTTGACTCGGGGCGACAGCGGGTCTTTTGGTTTTCCTTGGCCGCGACCGATCCGCTCCCCCTCATCCCGGTCGATGCCACCTTTGTCCAGCCCGTGGCATTGGCCGCGCAGGCTGGGGGCTGCTGGATCGCCGACCAAGCCCAAGGCCGAGTGCTGTTCTACCGAACCGACGGCACCCGCGCCGCTGAATTCCGCTCGCTCGCGGCCCCCGAGGCACTGGTGGCGGGTGCAGGGAGAACCGCGTGGCTGTTGGGCGATGCGGGCCACAGCTTGACGCGGTTGAACCGCAGGGGCACAGTCCTCGGCGTGGACCTGCCTTTTGCCACGGCTGTGGGGCTGGCCGTGGATGGTGCGAGCGGCGACTGCTGGGTGCTGGGGGAACGGGATCTGGCGGTGTTCTCGGCCGACGGGGCCTTGGAGCAGCATTGGACCGACGTGCCTAGGGGCAGCGCCCTGTCCTTCGACGCAGTGCAGCAGCGGGCTTGGATTGCGACCAGCGACGCGCTGTTGAAATTCACGGCCGAAGGCCAGATCCTAGCGCAGCTCGGCGGCTTTTCGTCCATCGTCCGCATTGCCGTGGATCCAGGCCGCTGAGGCTGCCAGCCCTCTCTTGCATGGGGTTTGCTCCTTAGCGACCTTCCTTAGTTGTAACTTCGTTGTAACTTCAATCCACGAGAATTCATTATGAACGAGCAAGAGCGAGCCCCCATTCACAGCATGACCGGCTTTGGCCACGCCGCGATCGAGCGGCAGGGTTTGCGGCTCGCAGTCGAGTTGAGATCGGTTAATAGCCGCTACTTCGATATACAGGTGCGCTGCCCGGCTGACCTCCAGTCCTTTGAGCAGGCCATTCGCGAGCGGATTCAGGCGCAGGTCAGTCGCGGCAAAATAAGCGCGCATCTAGCTTGGGCCGGGGAGGGCCAGCCAGAGGCCCTGCCCCAGCTAGACGAGGAGGCCGCCAAGCACTATCTGGCCCAGTTGCGGCGGCTAGCTGAATTGGCCCAGATCGAAGCTGCGGAGAGCCGGTCAACGATGCCGCGGCGGAAGGCGTTTTTTGCTCGCGTTAAAAGGCTAGAGCAACTCGACGTGGGGATCGAGCGGGTGCTGCTAACGAAGCTGCCCAAGCTCTTCCGCGTCCAAGACACAGAATTGGATAGCGAGGTCGTACAAGAGGTACTGTGGGCGGGGCTGGACGAAGCGCTGGCCGATCTGGTGGCGATGCGCACGGCCGAAGGACGCACCCTCGCTGCGGACTTGCGCGGCCGCGTCGAGGCGGTGGGGGTGCATCTAGAGAGCGTGGCCGAGCGCACGCAGGTGACCCGAGGGCAGGTGGCCGAACGGCTGCGGGAAAAGATCGCCGCTCTGCTCGCGCCCGGGGCGGTTGCCGAAGATCGCCTCGCCACGGAGATCGCCCTGCTCGCCGAGCGCAGTGACATCGTCGAGGAAATTGTCCGCTTCCGCAGCCACAATGCCCAGTTCCTCGACACTTTGGCGCGGGGCGGCGAAATGGGCAAGCGTTTGAACTTTCTCTTGCAGGAAATGAACCGCGAAGCCAACACCATCAGCGCCAAGGCCGCAGACGCCGACATCGCCCATTGGGTAGTCGAGATCAAAGAAGAGATTGAGCGTCTGCGCGAGCAGGTGCAAAACTTGGCGTGACGGCATCCATGGCACCCGTGCAAATCATTACCATCAGCGGCTTGGCTGGCAGCGGCACCACGACGGTGTGCGACCGGCTGTGTGCGCGGCTGGGCTGGGCTTATGTCAACGCCGGGGCCGTCTTTCGCAAGCTGGCCCAAGAGGCGGGCGTGAGCTTGGCCGAGTTTGGTCAGCGGGCCGAAGCCGATGGCTGCATCGACCGCCAGCTCGACGCGCGCTTGGTCGCGCAAGCGCAGGCGTGTGCGCCGGTCGTCGTCGAAGGGAGGCTCACCGGCTGGATGGCCCAGCGGCACCAGCTTCCGGCCCTCAAGGTCTGGCTCCAAGCGGTGCCTGCCGTGCGGGCCGAGCGCGTGGGACAGCGCGAGGGCAAGCCGCTGGCGCAAGCCCTCGCAGAAACGCGCCAGCGCGAGGAGTCCGAGGCCCAGCGCTACGCTGTGCATCACCAAATTGCCATCAGCGACTTGTCGGTGTACGACTTGGTCGTCGATACCGAGTGCTGCGATCCCCAAGCCGCCTGCGCGCACATCTTGGCGCGTCTCGATCAGCCATGAGCTTGCAGGGCCGCAACATCCTACTCGGGGTCACTGGTGGCATTGCCGCGTACAAGACGCCGGAGCTCGTGCGGTTGCTGACGGCTGAAGGCGCTGAGGTACGGGTAGTGCTGACCCGCGCGGCTGGCGAGTTCGTCGCGCCTAAGACGTTGGAAGTGCTTTCCCGCCATTTGGTGTACAGCGACTTGTTTAGCCGCGACGCGGAATTTCCCGTTCTGCACGTGGGGTTAGCCGAGTGGGCCGACTTGATTTTGGTGGCCCCGACTACGGCGCACTGCTTGGGGCGCATAGCCGGCGGCTTGGCCGACGACTTGCTCTCCTCGGTGCTGTTGTGCGCGGACGTGCCCGTCCTGCTGGCACCGTCGATGGAGGAGAACATGTTCGCCAATGCCGCGGTCGAGGCCAATGTGCAGACCTTGGCACAGCGGGGGTTCCACCTGCTCGACCCGGGGGTAGGGCCTTTGGCGTCGGGTGCGGTTGGCCGCGGGCGGATGCCCGAGCCAGCGGAGTTGGTCGCGGCGGTCGCGGCGCATTGCAGCGGCGACTTGGATGGGCTGAAGCTGCTGGTAACGGCCGGTCCCACGGTCGAGGACCTCGATCCGGTGCGCTTTATTTCCAATCGCTCGTCGGGCAAGATGGGCTATGCGCTAGCCGATCGAGCCGCTGCTCGCGGAGCGCGCGTGTGGCTGGTTTCCGGGCCGACTGCACTGCCCGCGCCCGCTGGCGTAGAGCGGCAGGCGGTGCGCTCGACGCTCGACATGCAGCGCGCGGTCGAAGCCTTGTTTGAGCAAGTAGATGGGGCAATTTTGGCGGCAGCCCCGGCCGACTACCGCGCCAAGGAGGTGGCCGCGCAAAAAATCAAGCGCGATGCAGCGTCTCGCTCTGTCGAGTTGGTCGAAAACCCAGACATTGCCGCTGGGTTGGGTCAGCGCAAGGGCCAGCGGCTGCTGGTCGTCTTTGCGATGGAGACGGAAAAGGGGCCGGAGCGGGCGCGGGAAAAGCTGGCGCGCAAGGGGGGCGACTTAATCGTGCTCAACATGCTCAATGACGAGGGAGCTGGTTTCGCCGGCGATACCAATCGCGTGACCCTGATCGACGTCGCCGGCCACGAGGAAGCCCTGCCCCTGCTGAGCAAGTCCGCGGTCGCCGACCGCATCCTCGACTGGGTGCGGACGCGGCGGGAAGCGGCCGTTTAACCCGTACTGAGCGAGGATGTCGTCATGGAGGAGCGAAACGAGGACGCGCTGTCCGAGGCCCGGCGCTACTTGTCCGATTTAGTGGCCTTTGAGGGGACCCAATTCACCGCACCGGAGTCGGTTGCCGCGACCGGCGCGGAGGAACCAGCGGTCGGGGACTTGGAGGCCTTTCGTCGCCAGATTTGCGATTGCACCCGCTGTCGGCTGGGCGCGACGCGGCAGCAGTTCGTGTTTGGCAGCGGCGATCCAGCGGCCGGCATTATGTTCATCGGCGAGGCTCCAGGGGCCGAGGAAGACCGCGCGGGCCAGCCCTTTGTGGGGAAAGCCGGTCAACTGCTGACCAAGATCATCGAGGCCATGGGCCTATCCCGCGACGAGGTCTATATCTGCAACATACTCAAGTGCCGCCCGCCCAATAACCGCGACCCCCAGCCCGACGAAATCGAGCAGTGCGAGCCGTATCTCAAGCGCCAGATCGAAATCGTCCAGCCCCGCGTCATCTGCACCTTGGGCCGCTTTGCCGCGCAGACTCTGCTCCGCAGCCGCGAGCCCATGGGCCGCTTGCGCGACCAGTCGCACCACTACGAGGGCATCCCCTTGGTGGCCACGTACCACCCGGCCGCCCTCTTGCGCAACCCCCAGTGGAAGCGCCCGACTTGGGAGGACATCAAGCGGGTGCGGAAGCTCTACGACGGGGTCGAACTCTAAGTTTTTGGAGCTGAACCATGACCCAGAGTCCAATGGAAGCGCAGGATCTCGGGCGGATGCCGCCGCAGGCTGTAGAAGTCGAGCAGGCCGTGCTCGGGGCGATGATGCTAGAGCAGCGGGCCATTGTCCGCGCTATTGAAATCCTCGACGAAAGCTATTTCTACCACGCCTCGCACAGCCGGATATTCGCGGCCATGAGTACCCTTTTTGAGCAGGGCACGCCGGTCGATCAGCTAACCTTGACCGAGGAACTCAAGCGCCGCAACCAACTCGACGACGTCGGCGGGGTCGTCTATCTGGCCAAGCTGGGGGCTGAAGTGGCCACGACAGCCAATATCGACTTTCACGCGCGGATCGTTTTGGAGAAGGCGCTGAGCCGCAAATTGATCGAGACTGCCAGCGGGGTCATCGAGCGGGCGTACGCGGCCGACGAGGACGTCCAGACTCTAATCGACAAGGCCGAGCAGGAGCTTTTCAGCCTGAGCGAAAACCAACTCGGCGATGGCTTTGAACCGCTAGAAAAGGTGATGGGCGAAACCTTCGAGCACCTCGAGCGCGTCCATGCGGGGGCGGGCACGGTCTTGGGGGTGGATACGGGTTTTGCCGATCTCAACGACCAGATGTCGGGTTTTCAGAAGGGCGATCTGATCATTCTCGCGGCGCGGCCCAGCGTCGGCAAGACGGCCTTCGCGCTGACGCTGGCGCGCAATGCGGCCGTGGACGCCGGGATCGGGATGGCGATTTTCAGCTTGGAAATGTCTAAGCTGCAACTAGCTCAGCGCCTGCTCAGCATCGAGACCAAGGTCGATTTGCACAAGCTCCGCACCGGGCGGCTGCGCGACGAAGACTGGATGCACCTAACGCACAATATCGACCGCTTGGCCCGAGCGCCTATCTACATCGACGACACGCCTGGCATCTCGGTGCTCGAAGCGCGAGCCAAGGCGCGGCGCCTGCAGCGCGAGCATGGGGTTGGCATGGTCGTGATTGACTATCTCCAGCTCATGAGCGGGCACATGAGGACGCAGAGCCGCGAGCAGGAGATTTCGCATATCTCGCGCGGCCTCAAGGCCATGGCGAAAGAATTGGACGTGCCGGTCTTGGCCTTGTCGCAGTTGTCGCGCGCCGTAGAAAGCCGCACGGACCGGCGGCCACAGCTATCGGACTTGCGGGAGTCGGGCAGCTTGGAGCAGGACGCCGATGTGGTGATGTTCATCTATCGCCCGGAGATGTACGGGCTCAAGTCACCAGATGGCGAGAGCCTCGAGGGCCGTGCCCAGATCATCATTGGCAAGCAGCGCAACGGCCCCGTTGGCTCGGTGGATTTGATGTGGAACAAGGAAAGTGCCACGTACGATGCAATGGCACCCGGGTGGCGGTCGGAGCCGGAAGAAGATTAGTCGGATCTCATGTTCATCGACGAAGTGACCATCACGGTGGAGTCGGGTACTGGCGGCAATGGCTGCTGTTCGTTTCGGCGCGAGAAGTACGTGCCGCGCGGCGGGCCGGATGGCGGCGACGGCGGCGACGGCGGCGACGTAATTTTCCGCGTCGATTCCCAGCTCAACACGCTGCACGACTTTCGCTACCAACGCCACATCCGCGCCGGTCGCGGTGCCCACGGCGAAGGCAATCGCCGGACGGGCCAGCGCGGCGAGCACGCGGTCATCTGCGTGCCGCCGGGCACTATCTTGCGCGACGAAAAGGGCGCGCTGATCCGCGACATGGTCGAGGATGGGCAGGAGCTGGTGCTGATAGTGGGTGGGCGCGGGGGCCGAGGCAATGCTCGCTTTGCCACGCCCCGCGTGCAGGCCCCACGGCGTGCCGATCCCGGGCGAGAGGGCGAGCAAATGGTGGTGGGGCTAGAGCTGAAGTTGCTGGCGGATGTGGGGCTGGTGGGCTTTCCCAACGCGGGCAAATCCACGCTGCTGGCGCGGCTTTCCGCGGCCCGTCCCAGAATTGCCGACTATCCCTTTACGACTTTGGAGCCGAACTTGGGGATTGTGCAGTGGGCTGAGGGCGAGAGTTTTGTGTTGGCCGACTTGCCTGGGCTGATTGAGGGGGCGCACGCGGGCAAGGGCTTGGGTATGCGGTTTCTGCGCCACATTGAGCGCACGCGCATTCTGCTGTTTGCCATTGATTGCACCAGCCCGGACCCGCGCGGCGAGCTGGAGGCCCTCCGCGGCGAGTTGGATGCCTTCGACGCCGGGATGCGGCACAAGCCCGCTGGCATCGCGTTGACTAAGGCCGACTTGCTGGGGCCGGACGCGGAGTTCAAAGACCCTTTTGCCGACCTGCGCGCACCGCGCTTTTTGGTCTCGGCCGTCAGCGGCCGTGGGGTGCCTGATATGCTGCGCGATGTGGGACAGGCGGTGAAGAAGTTGCGTGCTGACGAAGCGGGGAAAAACGACCTATGAGGGACTTCGCAGAACCGCTGCCCCAAGCATCCCTGAATTCTGTTTTTCAATTCTTCAAGGTAATCCTGAAGAATTTTTTGTGCACTTCCGTCACCGAAAGCCGAGGAAGCGCCGTGCAGTCTCGCCCATGATGAGCTGGCGCTGATCGCTGCTCAAATCGGGCAAAAGGTGGTCGAGCACCTCGACGCACTCGCCGTAGCCGGGATCGGCGACAATCCAGGGAAAATCCGAAGCCCACAGCAGGCGTTCGGCACCAAAGGCAGACAGCAGGCTGCGGTGCCAAGCGGCTAAGTCGGGATAGGGATAGGCCGCCTTGCCCGTGGCGTATTGACCCGACAGGTGGACGCAGACGTTGGGGGAGTCGGGCGCGAGTCCGAGGAACCCGGTCGGCGGCGGCATCTCCACGTCGATTTGCGGGCGGCCCTTGGCATCCCACGTGAACCGGTCCCCGCTTGGACAGACCATGAGGTGATTGATTACGACGCGCACTTGGGGAAAATCGGTGAGGAACTGAGGCAGCAGCGGGGCGGAGGGCGCGCGCAGGTAGAGCCAGAGCACGTAGTCTTGGCGGGCGGCGTGTTCCCATATAGGCTGGGAAAAGTCGCCGAGCGAGCGGAGCCGGAAGCCGATGATCGAGCCGTCTTCGGCGAGGCGATCCATGTGGTCGGCGGGCTCGGGTGTGTCGGGCGGTATCAAGCCGATGCCCAAGAAACGGTCGGGATAGGTGCGCAGGCAGTGTTGTAAATAGGCGTGATGCGCGAGGCTGGTGCCGCCGGTTTGCACGAGCACGGCCTTGTCGATGGCATGGGCGGCCATGTGTGCCAAGAGATCCTCGACGGGTGCTTGGCGCTCGGCGGGCATGCTCGCGGTGATCTCGCGCGGGAACTCGGCGCTGGGGCGAGCGAAGACGTGCAGATGAGAGTCGATACGCATAGTTTTATTGGGTTGGAATGAGGTTTAAGTAAAAATGGATAAGAGAGCCTCCATGGACAAGGCAGCCGCGCCGCCAGTGAAACAGGTGAGGGTGCGCGCACCCGCCACGTCGGCGAATCTCGGAGCGGGCTTTGACTGCTTGGGATTGGCGCTGGAATTGTACATGGATTTGGCGGTGGAAGAAAGGGAGGGCGAGGGTTTGGAGATCGTAGCCACGGGCGAGGGGAGCGCGAGCGTGCCCTTGGACGAGCGCAACGCTGTCTATCAAGGGGTAGCGCGCGCCTATGCACGAGCTGGCAAGACGCCCAGGCGGCTGCGCTTGGCGATCGATAGCCAGATTCCGCTGGCCAGTGGGCTGGGCAGCAGCTCGGCGGCCCTAGTCGCTGGCTTGACCGCCGGAGCCGAGTTGTGCGGGATGGGGCTGGATCGGGAGGCGGTCTTGCGGGAGGGCGTGGCTGAGGAGGGGCACCCGGACAATGTTGCGCCCTGCGCGTTGGGAGGGATTGTCATCGCGGCCTTGGACGGCGATCAGGTTGCGTGGGCGCGGATTGAGCCGCCGAGGGATTTGGCCGCGGTCGTGGCCATACCGGATTTTCCCCTGCCCACTCCTAAGTCGCGGAGCGTGCTGCCGGAGCAGGTTGAGCGGCGGGACGCGATATTTAACGCCGGGCGCGTCGGCTTGTTGGTGGTCGCGCTGCAACAGGGCGACTACAGCTTGCTGCGGACCGGAATGCAAGATCGGTTGCACCAGCCCTATCGCACGGTCCTGGTACCGGGGATGGAGGCGGTGTTGGCCGCGGCTACAGCGGCAGGAGCGTTGGGTGCGGCCTTGAGCGGAGCCGGGCCGACCGCGTTGGCGTTGGTCAGCGGCCAAGGCGCGGAGGTGGCCGGTGCCATGCAGCACGCATGGGCTAAAGAAGGGATTGCCGCGCGAACTTTGGTCCTCGGCCTCGCCGCCGAGGGCGTGCAATGCGTGAAAGAGAGGTGAATATGGTCAGCGAAGCCGCGCTTATCGGCGACATGACGACCCCGGCGCCCGAAGTCGTGGAGGCCGTGCGCCAGTTGGACGGGCCGATCCTGCTGCTGGGGGTCAGCGGCAAAATGGGACCGACCTTGGCCGAGCTGTTGGTGCGGGCCGGGGCGCGGCAGGTGGTGGGGGTGGCGCGCTTTGGGGATGCGGAAAAGCGGCGCTACTTGGAGGACGTCGGTGTGCAAACCATTGCCTGCGACCTGCTGGCCGACGAGGCGCTGAAGGAACTGCCCGATGCACCCAACGTCATTTTGCTCGCTGGGTTTAAGTTTGGGGCCACTGGCAATGAAGATGCGACTTGGGCGATGAACACCGCATTGCCCGGCGCGATGATGGCGCGCTACGCACAGTCGCGGATCGTCTATGTGAGTTCCGGCAACGTGTATGCGTATGCCAAGGCTCCGGGACCGGGATCGGCCGAAGATGGGGCTTTGGGTCCGGTGGGCGAATACGCCCAATCGCGCTTGGGCGGCGAGCGGATCGCCCAGTACGCGTCGCGGGTGCGGGGGACGCCCTTGCTGATTGCGCGGCTGTTTTACGCCACCGAGCCGCGCTACGGCATTATCCGCGATCTGGCCGATAAGGTATGGCAGCAAGAGCCGATTGACCTGACCATGGGGTACGTCAACCAAATTTGGCAGGGCGACGCCAACGCCTATCTGTGCCGCTTCTTTCCCTTGTGCCACAGCCCGGCCGACATCATCAACCTGACCGGCCCGGAGGTCTTATCCGTGCGCGAGTTAGCCGAACAACTAGGGAAGATCATGGGCAAAACGCCCCGCTTCACGGGCGCGGAAGCCCCGGACGCCCTCTTGGGGAATAGCCAGCGCTTGTGCGCGGAATTTGGCCGCCCGCGCGTCGGCTCGGAGCAGATGCTACGCACGGTGGCCGAGTGGGTCATGGCCGGCGGCCCGAGCTTGGGCAAGCCGACCCGATACGAATCCCGCAGTGGGCAGTTTTAGCAATGGGTGAGCGGATCGCCGAGGCTGCTGCAAAGTCCGTTGAGGCACTGTTGGCGAGCGGCACGAGTGTGCTCCGAGATGGCCAATTGTTGTGGGCACTGGCGCATTTGCGGGATCAGCCGCGCTACCGGATGCTGGCCGAGCAGGTGGCCGAAGACAGTAGAAGCGGCGAGTGCGACAAGGCTGCGGTCTGCGGCTCCCTTGCGTTGGCCGAGGGGCTGGCGGCCTGTGGATACTGGAAACGGGCGCGGACGCTTGTGCTGCAAAGCCTAGCGCGTTGCGACGCGGAGGATTACGTCGGCGAGTCCATGCCCGAGGGAGCGCGCTGTCTCGGGGACTGGGCGCAGGTGCTAAGCGTGTGTACGCGCCTTTTGCACGCCCGCGCCGACCGCGAGTTGCAAATAGCGGCTGCCCGCGCCGTAGCCGCCATCTTGAACTACCACTACCACCCGGACTTGGGGCTGTTGCTCTTTGCCGTCCGCTGCGATTTCTTCCGCTTTGACGATCACTGGGGAGCCTATGTACACAGCGAGTCGGCCCTCGCCGCGCTGACGGCGGTGTTGGACGAGGCTAGCCATCGAGGCGAGACGCACCTTATCACCTTGGCAGGTCGCTACCTACGCCAACACGTAGAGGCGGCTTGGGACCCGGCTGAAGGCGGCATCCGCAGCGCGTGCAATGCTAGCGTGTGGAGCGCGGAAAAGCCGGGGGCCATCCAAGCCGCAGCCGTAGGTGCCTTGGCGACGTTGCACCGCTATCAGGGTGGTGATTGGGAGGCCGCGTGGCTGGAGCGGGTGAGAGATTATCAAAGGAACTGCCCCACCGATCCGCTCGCCGAACTGCGCTGCTTAGTTCGCTGCACGCGAGGGCCGGACGAAAAACTTGACATTGTAAAGTGAGAACGCCATTCTGGCCACAGGCGTCCGAGTAGGGCGCGATAGCTAGGAGGTTCCATTATGATCGTCTATCACGGCACGACGCGCCGCGCTGCGCGTGAGATCGCCCGCGACGGCTTTCAGTCCCGGTCGCCCTCGCGGCGGGTGTGGCTTTCGCGGAGCAAGAGTTACGCCAAGCAACGGGCACACGCCAAATCGCAGCACACGCGGGATCGCCCCATTGTGCTGGCCGTAGATGTTGACTTGGAAACCTTGCGTCGGCGCTACGGCGGTCGGCAGGTGCGCGAAAGCGGCGGGGTCATCTCGATCAACGGGGGCATTCCCGCGTCTTCGCTGCGCAGCCACTACGGGCTGGGCATCCCGGAAAGTGCCGAGGAGATCGCCCGCTGGATCAATGCCGTGTTGGGTGTCAAGGCGCACAAAGGCGTCAGCGCTCGCCACGAAGGCGTCCTGCGTTTGGCTCGCTGGATCGATAACCGGCTAGCGACCCATCCCCATGCGCGGATCGGCGAGAAGGAGCTGCTCGCCCGTGCCGCACAGTGGATCCCCGACCGCTTTGCCGAGGTGGAGATCGACTTTGAGCACTTGCGGGTCTGGCCCAAGGTGGCGCGGGAAGCCGAGGCGCTGCAGGCCGGGCTCACAAGTGCAGCGCCCGTCGATCACCGCGAGGAAGAGGCCATCGCTTGCTTGGAGTCGGACAAGCCGCAGCGGCAGGTGCGCGGCCTACAGCTTTTGGCCGACTTAGCCGACCCGGACCTGTTTGAGTGGTGCGTCTTGCTGCTCGGCGAGGACCATCCGCAAAGCGGGGTCGGCGTCCTCAAGGTGATGCGGCGTTGCGAGGACATTCAGCCGGAGGTGCTAGCTCCGTATGCGGCAAGCGAGCACAAGGCGGTGCGCGGTGCGGCTATTGAGGTGCTGGTCCTGCGCGGCGGAGAGGAGGCCCCGAAGTGGTTTTGGCGCGGCCTGACCGACCCGGTGCCGCACGTGCGGCTGAGCGCGGCCAAATTCCTCGACCGCCTCGACCCGAGCACGCATCGCGACAGCTTTGAGGCCGCGCTCTACGACCCGCATCCGCAGGTGGCGCAAGCCGCACGCAAGCTGACGCAGCGCATGGGATTCGAGCCATTGTCTTGGTGAGCGGCGGGACGATTCAGTAGTCCAGGTAGCCCCGATAAGGTCAGGTGCTCGCGCTGCAAAATCCTTCTTCTCCAGTTTTCTATAATTCTACTCGCCCGCCTGTTCGGCCAAGTAGTGCTTAGCCGTTTCGTCGGCGGGGTTGATCTCTGTGATTTGTCGGTAGTGTTCGCGGGCGCGGGGGACGTCGTGGCGGATGGCGGCGATGGCGGCTAGGGCGTGGAGGATGTTGAGGTCTTGGGGTAGGCGTTTGAGTAGGTGTGCAAGCTGTAGCTCAATGTCTTCGATGTAATCGGGGACCTCGCGCTGCTCATCTGTTGGCGTCTTCTCGCCCGGTTTGAGCGCCGAGATCAACGTCCCCACCATCCCGAAAGTCCCCCCCAGCCCCCCGGTGCTCCGGCGGGACTGGAACGGGACCTGGACGTCGAGCGCGGCAAGGCTCAGGGATGCGGCTTCGACAAAGGCGGTGGCGGCCTCGGCGTAGCGCCCGGCTTCGGCGAGTGCGCTGGCTAGGTTGTAGTAGATGGCCGGGTTGTTTAGCCCGTAGGCGACAAGCTCGGCGTAGATGGCAAGCTCGCGGTCGCGGTCGTTTGCCGCAAAGGCGGCAGTGGCTTGGTCGCGGAGGGTGCTGAGGTGGTCTTCCACCTTGTGCAGGACCGCGATGGCCGCCGGGGCGGGATCGGGGACCAGCAGGGTTAGCTGGCCGCGCGGGTCGTGGCTCAAGACCGGGGTCTGGACGGTGAAGAGCAGTCCCTCGTCGGCTAAGGCCGTGGCGATTTTTTGCACGTAGCGGGGTGAGCGGGTACGGAGGAGGGGCTGCCAGCTATCGAGCTGATAGGTTGTGCCCGCGAGGTGACCCCAATCCGCTAGGGTCAGGAAACGGCGCAGCAGGTCTTGTAGGGACTGGCCCTCGGCGACGAAGAAAGAGAAGGCATACTCCTCGCCCCGATAAACGTTCACCAGCGAGGAGCGCAGCTCGCGCTGGACGACGAGGGTATCGCCGAAGTAGCGGGTAAAGGCCAGCAGATGCCACAGCGGCAACTCTTCGCTGGCTTTTGCGAGGGCTTGGGCGATGGTGCAGGTTGCGGAGGCGTCTGCGTGGTAGCGGACTTCGACTTGGTCGATGAAAGCTCGGGGATCGACGTTGCGGCGTGCCAGTTCGGCGGCGACGCTGGCTAGGTAGGGGTCTTGATAGTTGGCGCGTTCTAGGGTGAGGGCGCGGACGAGATCCTCGTCGTGCCAGGCGGCGAAGTGGTCTGGCTGCATGTTTAATCGAGCGGCAAGCGCCGACGCGGGCGTTCCTCTTCTTTGGGGCGTTCTAAGCGGCTGGCCCCGCTGGTCGCTTGGTGGTAGAGGCGGACGAAACTCCGGCCCACCCACCAGACGAGGGCGAGCAACGCGGCGATAGCGTAGGCCGAACCGCGGCCTTGGAGGTCGGTGAGGTACTCCCAAACAATATCCATTGCCCGCCGATTGTAGCCCCTAGGAGAGACAGACGCAAGCCAATTCGCCGGTCATTTCTAGTCTGGCTATATTAGAAGCGGTTTCACAACTCCATTCCACTAACCAACTAATCACAATGACCGACAAGCATCGCGTAGCCCTAGGGGCCATTTTTACGGAGTGCAATCAATTCGGCGGCGAGCCGATTGATCTGCCGTGGTTTGAGCGCTATGAACTGCGGCGCGGGCGCGAGGTGCTCGCAGCCGAAGACGGAGTGGCCGGCGGTATGCTCAGCGTGCTGGCGGCGCGCGGCGTGGAAGTCGCGCCCTTGTTGTTTGCCAGCACCTGCCCTGGCGGGCCGCTGACGCGGGCTTGTTACGACCCGCTCAAGGAAGAGCTTTTGGCGCGGCTCAACGAGGCGCTCCCGGTAGATGGAGTCCTCATGCCGCTGCACGGGGCGGCGGCGGTGGAGGGCGGAGTCGATTTGGAAGGGGATTTGCTGGCTGCGGTGCGGGCGGTGGTCGGCGACGCCGTGCCCATTATCGCCACGCTCGATTTGCACGCCCATATTTCCGCGCAGATGATGCGTGCTGCCGACGGCTTGGTAGCTTGGGAAACCTATCCGCATCGCGACGCCTTTTCCACGGGCGAGCGCGGGGCGCGTCTGCTATGCGACACGCTCGCCGGTGCGTGCAAACCCGCGATGGCCATGGCCAAGGTGCCGGTGCTCACCGGGGCCATTCACGGCTCGACCGAGGACGACGATCCCTTCGCGCAAGTGATGGCCTTGGCCAAGGCCGGTGAGCACCGCGACGGCATCCTCTCGACGAGTGCTATCTTGGTGCATCCCTATCTCGATTTTGCTGGCATGGGCAGCGGCGGGCTGGTCATTGCCGACGGCGACTTTGCCAAGGCCGAAGCGCTCGCCCGCGAGCTGGCTGCGGCGTACTGGGAGCGGCGCTTTGCCTTAGAGCCAGAGATGCACGCACCCGCAGACGCCGTGCGCGCTGGCTTGGCCGTCGAGGGCGGCCCGGTGGTGTTGGTGGAGGCTGCGGACTGCTGCGGCGGGGGAGCGGTTGGCGATAGTGTGGCTGCGTTGGTCGCGCTAATGCAAGCGGAATTAGATGGCCCGGCGCTGGTGCCCTTGGTCGATGCCCGCGCGGCTGCGGCCTGCCACCAGGCTGGGGTTGGGGCCGAGGTGGGGTTGGCGCTGGGGCACGGGCACGACCCGCGTTGGGGACAGCCGATTGCCGTGCGTGGCCGGGTGCTGCGGTTGAGCGATGGCCGCTTCCGCTATCGGGGTGGTATATGGGAGGGGCTCGAAGGGCAGATGGGGCCGTCGGCGGTGCTCGCGCTGGGACAGATACAGGTGCTGTTGGCGTCGCATCCTACGTACGAATGGGATGATGAGCAGTTTGCGGCTCTCGGGATGGACGCGGCGCAGGCGCGCTTTATTGTCGCCAAGAATCCCATGAACTATCGCCTCGCCTACGGAGCCATAACCCAAGCCGTCTTCGTGCTCGACACGCCGGGACCGACACCGGCGACGGTGCGGCACCTGCCCTTTGTGCGGCGGGCGCGGCCCTTTTTTCCGCTGGACCCGGATATGGCGCTGGAGGTGGAGGTTTTGCGCTCGGAGGCGCGATAGGAGGAGGCTTGAGTATTGTGATGCGAATTGGGAGGATGTTATCTTGCGACTAATAAAAAGGAGGCGCAATATGGCCATTAGGGAAATCGTTATTGATTCGACGTGGGATCCCGAAGCGAACGTGTGGGTTGCCACTAGCGAAGATGTGCCGGGTCTAGTCCTCGAAGCAGAAACTCTCGACGGCATAATTGAGGAGGCGCGTAGTATGGTGCCGGAATTGCTGCGTCTGAACGGCGTTGCAGATGAAACAACCGCCTCTCTTCCCTGCAAAATTCACGGCAAAACGGTGCTTGAGTTTGTATAGGTGGCAGATTTTTCAAGGCAGGTCAGAAGACTGCTCACGGATATCGGATGCTATAAGGTCCGGGATGGAAAGGGCAGTCACGAAATCTGGTATAGTCCTCTGACGAAAAGACACATTACCGTTGCTAGAAAAATAAAATCCCGTCACACGGCCAATCACATCCTGAAGGAATCGGGCCAAGAAAAAGCCTTCTGAGGAAAACTTGGGCGGTTCCTTGATCCGGCCCTAGCACGGCCTCACCGGGTCGCCTGAACTTCGGACTCAGGAGCTGTGCGGCGAGCGGGATAGCGGACGTACTGGCGGCCGGAAACCTTTTGTTTGGCTTGAATGTCCCTGAAAATTGCTTTGACGTCGTAATCAAAGCGGGCCGCGTGTTGGTCGCGTATGGCCCGGACTTCAGCTATGATCGGGTCCGTCTGTGGCGTCTTCATGATTGGGTTCCATTAGTTCGTTGGGTGTGCAAATTCGTCCAGCGCCACATTGAGTACGCCCGCGAGTCGGCGGAATAGGCCGAGTGTCCCGGGCTTCTGTCCGTTCTCAATCTGCGACAAATACCCTTTTGAGACACCTACTCGCTCGGCCAGCGCGTCCAGCGTGAATGCGCGATGCTTGCGCCACACGCGCAAGGGCGATTCGCCAGCGAGAATGGCCCTTACGACTTCGCCGGGGACTGTTTCGCCTGCTGCGTCCTCAGCCCATGCCCGCTCGATAGCCGCAGAATCGGCTGCGTCCTCAAGCGCGGCGACCATGCGACGGTACTCCTCAATTGGGACGACGGCGTATTCTGGCTCGCCGTTTTTCTCAATGATCTGCACATCCTGTTTGTTCATCGGTACGCTCGTCCTCTCTGGTCAATCTTCGCCACCAGCAACACCTTTCGCTCGTCGTTGAGCGAATAGATCACGCGCCAATCGCCTACGCGGAGCCGGAAGTCGCCATCCCTTTCCCGCAGCCGCATCGCGTTCGGATACTCCGCATAGGGGGACGCCGCAATCGCGTCGATCTTGGCGCAAATCCGCTGTGCAACGTTGCGCGACATGCGAAAGAGTTGGCTAGCGGCCTGCTTCTGGTAGCGAACTTCGTACATATGTTAAGATTTACCTTTCGAGGGTTGTTTGTCAATATCTTCGATGCAAAAAGTTCTCGAATAGTAAACATGGAAGATGAGAGTTTCGCTTAACCAGAGGTTTATCACTATTTTCTGAATCTGCCGCGTCCTGCGGAATGCTATGGGAGGATCCAATGAGTACTGAATACACCATCGTCATCGAGAAAGATGAAGACGGTTATTACGTTGGCAGTATCCCCGGCCTTCCGGGCTGTCATACCCAAGGAAAATCAATCGACCAGTTACTCGAACGGATGCAGGAGGTGATCGCACTCTGGCTTGAGGTCGCGGGAGGAGAGGGCGGAGGCATTAACTAGAAAGAGTATTCCATGCAGACCACTACGGTATCACAACTCAAAATGTCGTTGAGCGCCTACCTGCGTCAGGTTAAAGCCGGTGAAGAAGTGGTAATCACCGAGCATGGCCGTCCCATTGCGCGCTTGCTGCCCCTCGTGAGTTCTGTTCCTCTTCCTGAACACTTGAGAGACCTGGAAGAAAAGGGTCTCCTCAAGCGCGGGGAGAAGCCCTTGCCCGAGGATTTTTGGGACCTGCCGCGTCCTGCGGACCCCCAGGCAGCCGTGCGTTCGGCGGTCTTGCGTGAGCGGGAGGAAGGAAGGTGCAGGTCATAATCGCCGTGTTTGACAGCGTGGACGAGGTTCTTGCAGAGATATTGGTGAAGAGCTAACTTTTTGGGCAACTAAGGCATCTACAGCGGGTGCCTTGCTGACTGGGCGGGTGCGAAGCCTAATAGACATAGGAGATGATAAGTGACACAGCATAGTAACGCCGAACACGAGGAGGGACGGCCAAAACGCCGCCGCCACTCAAGACCCTTTCCCTTGATGAATTTTGAACAATCACTCGTGTTGCCTAAGGCGATTATGGAGCACGGTGTTAGTGGTGAAATACGGCGTCTAACACTATTCGGGAAACTTGGACGGTCGCCTACCAGCAGTTCAGGTCGGGAACTAGTCACTAGTTCGTCGAAGTATAGGCTGACTTCGGGGAGCTACACTGCCTCGTCCCTATCAATCACGGACAAAGGTCGAATGGCTTTGTCCGTGGAGGAATCTCCTCGCGAAGCTATTGAAATGCAGTTCCAACTCGCGATAGGACAAATTGAGCCTTTCAACAATCTCTATGAGAAGCTGAAGGACCAACGTATTCCTACCGACGAGGTACTGGGGGACGAACTTGTAAATGTAGGAGTTGACGATTCTGATCGTAGTAAGGCCGCTGAGATATTCACTGCGAACCTTCGGTTTCTTGGCCTCATACATGACATCTCCGGTAATGACTATGTCAGAACCATTGAGCAAGTACTTGAGGAAAAGCCGGAAAAGTCAACGAGTGCTGCCGAGGGCTCTCCGAAACCGCACGACACGGATTTGCCTGATGCCCCAGTTACACCTGCCGAGGACAATAGGAAGGAAACTCTGAGGCCGAATTTACCGGAGTTGCACGTCGATATTCAAATTCATATCGACTCAACGGCCAGTTCCGAACAGATTGATCAAATCTTCGCAAGCATGGCCCGGCATCTTTACGGGCGCGAGAGTAACTAAGGATTGGCGAGGATTCACAGTTATAACCACTGGCTCGAAATAGCCGACAAGATTCAACGAGAGGTGGACGAAGCTGGGCTGGGTTGGTCTCGTCCAAAGCCTGACCAAAGCGCCGGTGCCGGACGTTCACTGCTTGACCGATTCGACGAGGCAGTGCCTATTCAGGAGCTTCGTGGTGTGAGCAGAAAGCTGTTTGCCGATGGCCACTACGCACGCGCTGTTGAAGAAGCGTTCAAGTATCTGAATAACGCCGTCAAGAAAAAGTCTGGACTGACCGAAAGGGACGGAGCTGATTTGATGCGGGTAGCCTTTAGCGCTAATTCTCCCGTCCTCAAGCTGAACAAATTTATCTCAGATACAGAAAAAAGCGAGCAGCGTGGCTACATGGAAATGTTTGCTGGAACAATGACCGGAATTAGAAACCCCCGAGCCCATGACCATGAGCTTGACGATCAATCAGAGGTCGCTTTAGAAATGCTTGTCCTAGCTAATCACCTTATACGGAAGCTCAACGACTCCACTCTA
Source organism: Candidatus Latescibacterota bacterium (assembly GCA_965261395.1). Taxonomy (GTDB): domain Bacteria; phylum Latescibacterota; class UBA2968; order UBA8231; family UBA8231. The sequence goes on along the minus strand of OZ253462.1, from coordinate 4,667,818 downwards.
TCCCAAACATCGAAGTGAGAGCCTTATCACCACTCCCGACAAGCTCAACGGAGGCAGCCGTCGCGTCCGCCCCCTTTGTGCATCGTCCGAATCGTCTCTTCGCGTACCAACGGCTCGGCCTTAAGCAGTTATAGAAGTTACCTGCAATATCGCCCCAATCCTCCGCGTCATCTCCGCAAAGTACAGCACTTCCTCCGGCGTCAGCGCCCGCCCCAAAACATCGTGCTCGCGGTAGGATAGCCATTTTTTAAGGACTTGGTAGCCGCCGAGTTTGTAGTCCCAAATTGCGGCGGGGACGTTGCGCCAGTAGGCACGGTCGTTCAGATACACGTCCAGCGTCTTTTCGCCCAGCGCGGGTATTGTCTCTCCCAGCGCGGCGCGTTCATCTGGCGTGTATTCGCGTTCGACGATGCGGCCTTGGCCCGGCATTACGGCGTCGCCCGTTCCGTAGTGGCCCCATCCGGCGGTGAGTGCGAAATCGTCGCCGGTCATGTTGCGGCCGTCGGTGGTGGCGGGCACGGCGAGGGCGGCGATTTCTGGATGCAACGTGCCTTGGGTAACGCCCGGTACTGGTGCTTCGGGGTCGAGTAGGCGGGCCAGTTCGCGGCCCCGCGCCGCTGATGCAGCGAGCGTCTCTGCTGCGCCGTCAGCTTCGCCATTGGGCCAGCCCGGCAGCGGGATGCGCGGCCATTCCATGCGGAGCGCCCCGACATTGGCTTCGCGGTAAGCGGGATCGTGGAGGGTGGCGAGGACGTGGTGGAAGAGGTCCTCTACATCCGCGCCGAGACGGCGGAGATAGCGTTGCGCGGCACCGGACAAATTGGGACGGCGTTGTATTCCGTTGATGTCAGTTCCGAGGCCGTCATCCCGAAGCCACATTGGGAAACAAGATGCAGCAAAATCCAGCAGTTTCTTATTGCTCATGTGAGAAATGACTGGAGCCGGCCACCATTCTTGCGATGACTTTTTCTGAGCAACCAGCCACAGATTGCCCTTGAATACATGTGGCCGATAGTCGGCCCGCTTCTCGTCTACAAGCTTCGTTTCTGCCTCCCAGTACATCCATCGGTTATCGAATGGGCGGTAGGCGTGGCGCACGAATCCAGCTTCGACAGGACCTCCTCGTTTGAGCAGCGCATCCCGTGCCGAACGAGCATTGAATCGACCCGTAGTCTCCATGACGCGCGGATACCGCCGTGCGATTTCTTCATGGTTCAAATCCGCATCGAAGTAGTCGGCGAGTCGCCGGCGCAGTCGGTCAATGTCGGTATCTATGAGGAAGCCGTCTCGTCCCGCGACGACTCCGGCAAAAAACCGAGGAATCAGATCGGGCAGCGCCGGCCAGTCGAACCAATCCTTCCCCACCGCCGTTTGTGCAAACGGCAAACCAAGCGGCAGGATCGGCTCAACGCTTTCGTATAGCTTTCCCGGTTCCGCCTCCTCCGTCTCAATCAGTTCCTCGCGCTTGCCCTGTCCCCACAGATGCCGAAAGCCGACCTCTCCAGTTGGCGCATGATCGAGTTTGCGCACCAGCGTTGCAATCGCCGTCCCAACTTGAATGCCGACTGGATCGTCCGGCGACGAAAAGATACTCGGGTCCGGCGAACCGTCCGGCGCAATTTTGCCGGTCTTGTATTTGTCGCCATTCAAGCAGTCAATCCGTATCGCATCGAACGTCTCCAGATAGCGCTCCCGCATTCCCGTAAACGACAGCCCGTCGAGCCAGGAATAGTTGGAAATGAAGCACACCACGCCTTGGCCCGTCCTCGCAATGCGCCGTTCCGCCATGCGAAAAAAGCGAACATAGAGATCGTTCAGTCCTTGGCCTTCAGGTCGGCGCACCCGCTTGGTCATGCGGTAGGCTTCCGACAGCTCGCGTTCCTCGTCCACCGCCATGCCAGCAAAGCCGTTATAGGGTGGATTTCCCAAGATCACCAGAATCGGCGTCTCCTGCTTCACCCGCTCGGCACGGTCGCGTTCCTCCTCCAGTTCGGGGAACGGCAGCGGCTTGGTCGGGTGCGGCTCCCAGCCGGTCAGCGCATTGGTGAGGAACACTTGGGCGCGTTCCTTCCCGTCATCGGCCAGCGCCGCGTCGAGCGCCTGCATGGTCAACCCAACTTGCAAATGGGCGACGACAAAAGGCGCAGGCATAATCTCAAAGCCGAATACGCGCTCGGTCGCCGCCTGCTTGACCCGTGCGCCAGTAAGCGCACCCAAGCCTTGATTTTCCAGATTGGCAGCAATCCGGCGCAGCACCTCCGCCAGATACGCCCCAGTGCCGCAGCAAGGATCGAGCACATAGACGTTTTCCGCGGCCAGCCCGTCGGCAATGCCGAGATCGTCCCGGAGCGCCTTATCGACGCGGGCGACCATGTAGCGGACCACTTCGGCTGGCGTGTACCAGACGCCCAACTGCTTGCGTAGATCGGGATCAAAGGCTTCGAGGAACGGCTCGTAGAAATAGGTTACGGCCTCACCCTCGTTGAAGCGGTCAAAGAAGGCGTCGCAATCCACCCGGTCGAGCGCAGCAGATGTCCAATCCAACACTTCGACGAGGCCGAGCGGTTGCAGCCGGTCAGGCTGCGATAGTTGCTGGAACAGCGCCTGCATGACGGGTGCCCGCAAATGCCAAACCGCTTCACGCCAATTGAACGCTCTCGTGGGCAGCGGTGTTTGCCGCGCCCACAGCACCCAAGCGGAAAACACCCCGTAGAACAGCGTCTGCACCAGCGTAGAACGGAAAAACCGCGCCCCTCGTTCGCCCTCAAAGCGGACGCCCAGCGCCTCTTCCAGTGCCGCCCGCACCGCTGCCAACGACGGCGCATCGCCCGCGGCCTCAACTCGCGCCAGCGCATCTCGAGCATGAGACGCCAACAGCCAAGCCAAGTCCTTCGGCTCCACCAGCCGCGCCCGATGCGACAACGCTCGGCACAGATATTCCCCTAAACCCGTGCCGACCTCGCTAGCAAAAGCACGCGGACTCTCCAACCGTTGCGCGAACTCCGCCGCGCTTGTCGCCAGCCGAAACGTTTCGAGCTTGGCCGGTCGCCCCGCCGCATCCTCTCCAACCAGCACGAAGTCGCGCGTATTGGTCACCAGCACCAGCCGATAGCGGTCCCAATAGCGGCTCACCTGATCGCCCGCCGCGGTCAGCCAAGCGTCATCGTCAGCCGCCTTCACTTCAACCACGCCGCCTTCGGGCACCTGCCCCTGTTTCGGTTGCCCCTTCTGCACCTGCTTTGCTGCATAAAGTCCAAAGTCGGGATGTCCCGCTCCCTGATCGGCCAACTCGCCAACGCAAAACACCTTGGGTTTGAGCGTTGCGCCGATGGCATTCAGCAGGTTGGCGAGCGGTCCATAGCTCGACCGCTCGCCAGTCGCGCCACCCGAGGCGCGGACTCGTTGCAGGTCGGCGAGATAGGTTTCAACCGCTGTCGTCATTTTGGTCGTCATGGCGATTTAGTTGCGTATTCAGGGTGCCCAAGCGGTTGATTGTTTACTATGATACTATCGCTTAAAGAAGGCTCCTCCTATTGGCGGTGCAAGCGAGGCATCCCAGCTAGACGAGAACACGCGAGAGAGGATGGATCAACGCAAATGGAAAAATTAATCGCAGCTATCGACCGAGAATGGGTGGTCGAGCGGACCCGGGAATTGGTCGATATTTACAGCGTAACCATGGCCGAAGCCGAAGTGTGCCGCGCCTATGAGGCCATGATGCGCGAGGTCGGCTTAGAGGTCGATGTGCGGGAAGTGACTCCGGGGCGCAACAACCTCTATGCGCGCATCGCGGGCCGAGGGGATGGCCCCGCGCTGATGCTCAATGGCCATCTCGACACCATTCCCGTGGGGTCTTGCCCGCCCGCCCGCCGCGAAGGCAACCGCGTGTACGGACGGGGAGCGACCGACATGAAGGGGGGGATGGCCGCGGCGTTGGGTGCGGTCAAGGCGCTCTTGGAAAGCGGGGTAGAATTGCAGGGCGACTTGTGGCTGACGGCGATTGTGGGGCACGAGGAGGTCGAGGCGCAAAAGGACGGGCCGCTGACGCTGATCGCCGATCGCAACAGCGGTCGGATTGGCGGCGACCGGATCTTGATTGTCGAGGGCCGCGACGCGCTGTGGGTGATGAGCATGGGGTCCATGGTCTTTACCATCGCGCTCGAATCGGCCGCTGGCGGCAAGCACACCCAGTACGTGCCCTTTGCGGAAAATCCACTCCGCTTTGTGGGCGCGCTCATCGAGCGGATCCACCAGTATCAACTCGAGCTCGACGCAGGGCCGGCTCATGCTTTGGCCGGTGCCGAGCGAATTGACCTAGGGATCGTCGCCGGGGGTGACTATTTCAATCGCACACCGCTCTGCTGTACTCTGACGGGAACTCGGCGCTGGCTACCCGGGCGCGCCGCGCCGCAGGTATTGGCGGAATTGGAAGCCTTGGCGCAACCGTTGGCCGAGGCTGGGGGGTTGAGTCTGCGGGTCGAGATGGCACACGAGCGCGAGCCGTTTGAGACGCCCGCCGCCGATACGGCCGTGCAAGCGGTGGGGCGGGCGCACGAGCAGGTGACCGGTCAAGAGGCAGAGTTGATAGGGATGCGGATTGTAGGGGATGCCAATTTATACGTGCATGGGACCGGGGTGCCGACCTTTTACTACGGCCCCTCAAACGAGACGGCGCACGCGGATGTGGAATGGGTAGAGGTGGATCGGCTGGAGAAAGCAGCGCAAGTGTACGCGCTGGCCGCAGCCGACTATTGCGTCGTCGCGTCCCCGGATTAAATGTCATGGATATCCAAGCGATTCGCCGCGATTTCCCCGCGCTGGAGCAGTACACTTGGTTCCAAAATGGGGGAGTGAGTATTACGCCGGTGCCGGTGGCCGCTGAGTACACGCGGTGGACGGAAGAGATCGTGCGGCGGGGGCCTTTGCACATCGTCTATCCAGAGGAGGAGTATCCTCGGCGCAAGGCGGCGATGGAGCGGCTGGCGCAGTTTTTCGGCGCGGCGGCTGGGGAGTTGGCATTGATGCGAGGGGTCAGTGAGGGGTTTCAAACGGTGGTGCGGGGAATGGAGTGGGCGGCTGGGGACGAGATTGTGATCAGCGCGGATGAGGAAGCGGCGCTGCTTTTGCCGGCCCTGCACTTGCGGGATCTGTACGGGGTCGAGGTGGTGAAGGTGCCGCTGATTGACGACGACGGACAGGTACAGGCGGTGGAGGAGCGGCTGGGGGAGCGGACCAAGCTGGTGGCCCTGAGCCATGTGACGACGGATTTGGGATACCGCCTGCCGGTGGAGCGAATTTGCGCGGCAGCGCGGGTGCGGGGGGTGCGCAGCTTTTTAGATCTGGCGCATTCGGCGGGGTTGCACCCTTTGGATTTGCACGCGCTGGGGTGTGACTTTGCCGGTTTGCTTTCCTATAAGTGGATGTACGCGCCGTATGCGGCGGGGTTGCTCTACGTGCGGCAGGAGGCCCTCGACGCGGTGCAGGTGCGCTATGCTGGCGGGCGAGCCGAACAGTGGTTGGACCCGGTGGCGGGCACTTTCGCGCTGCACGAGACGGCCGAGCGCTTTCAGTACGGCCCTTGGTGCTGGCCGCTGGTGCTGGCTTGGGCCTTTGCTGTCGAGTATCTGTCGGTCATTGGGCTGGAGGCGATCTGGGCGCGGACGGTGGCGTTGGCTGGGCGGCTGAAGGAAGGGCTGGCGCAGATCCCGGGTGCAGTGCTCTACACTCCGCGCTCCCCGCAGCGGTCTGCGGCGCTGGTCAGCTTTGGGCTGGCGGGATGGAAGGGAGAGGAGTTGAGCCAAGCCCTGAGAGAAGAGTGGAACATGGTCATCAAGCCGCTGCCGCACGGGCGCGAAGGCTTGCGCGCCAGCATTGCATTTTTCTTACTGGAAGCCGAAATCGACGAACTGCTCGCGGCGCTGGGCAGTTTGGCCAAGCAAAAGAGCTAAGTGCAAACGAGCGTAGAGCGCTATTTTGTCGTATAGGACGACAGAAAGACGTATTAAAAGACGAGACGGGTAGTCGGCTTTAGTAGCTCAGATTTTCTGCGGGGTGACGCCGTACTGTATGAGTTTCCGTTGCAGTGTTCGCAAACTGATGCCCAGGATTTCGGCACCTTGAGTGCGGTTGCCGCCGGTGTGCGTGAGCGTATCCAGAATCATCTCCCTTTCAATTGCGGCCAGCGTCTGCGGCGCGAAACCCGGCCCCTGAGATTCCGAATCGTCTGGCGGAGCGCTTCTATCAGCACTTGGCAAAATGGACGCGAGGTCTTGCTCGCCGATTTCCGCGTTGCTGTCTGCGGCATAGATCGCCAGACGCTCGACCGTGTTCTTCAGCTCTCTGATATTGCCCGGCCAGTCGTATTCGGCCATACGGTCGAGATAGCGATCCGCTATTTCGACGGGAGCGATTCCATTCTGCTCTGCGAAACGCTCGGCAAAAACCCGCACCAGTAGAGGGATATCCGCCTTCCGATCTCTGAGGGGCGGGACGGAAATGTGGATGACGTTGAGGCGGTAGTATAGGTCTTCGCGGAATCTCCCCATTCGGACCGCTGCCGTTAGATTCATATTCGAGGCCGCGACGACGCGCACGTTGACTCCGATCAATTGGGTAGCCCCTAAGCGTCGGACTTTCTGTTCCTCTAGCACGCGCAATAATTTCGTCTGCACCTGTAGCTCTAAGTCCCCGATTTCGTCGAGGAAGAGGGTCCCGTTATGGGCTGCTTCAAAAAGCCCCTGCTGGGCCTGCGTGGCTCCGGTAAAGGAACCTTTCTCGTGTCCGAACAACTCACTCTCGGCCAGATCCACCGGCAGAGCCGAGCAGTTGATGGCAACGAACGGCCCATTGCTCGCAGCACTGAGTGCGTGAATGGCGCTTGCCACCAACTCTTTCCCGGTGCCGCTTTCGCCCGTGATCAGAACCGTTGACTTGAATGGTGCCGCACGGCGAATCTGATCGAACACCCCCTGCATCGCACTAGAGGTCCCCAGCAATCCGCCGAATCCCGTCCTCGCTTCCACCTGTTCGGCAGAGCTAGGGGCAAGCATCCGCTTGCGTTCGAGGGAGCGATGTACGGCCGTCAGCAGGTCATTGGCATCGACCGGTTTGATCACGTAATCGACGGCCCCTAGCCGCATGGCCTGTACCGCTTGTTTTACAGTTGTATAAGAGGTGAAGATGACTACCGGCAGCGGCGGAGTCAGTCTGACGGCTGTGCGCAGCAACTGCATACCGCCCGGCATCTTGATATCTATGATCGCCACATCCAGAGACTGCGTTTTGAGCAGCCGCTCGGCGACGATGCCATCCGTCGCTTCGACAATCTCATCATAGCCACTTTCCCGTAGGATTGAGGTCGCGATTGCCAAGTGTTTCGGGTTGCTATCGGCAACCAACACTCTGCTTGGCAAAGGCTCATAAGCTGCTGGACTGGAAGATGCCGGCATCGGTAGTAGATTGCGCGCTACGTCAAAGTGACTGGTAGGGACGACAGAATGTCGTCCTCGCCATTTTGATTGTCAAGCTATAGGCCTAGGGTTAAGCGCCTAGGTAAAGCTATATAAAGGAATAGTTGTGAAGTCCGCGGCGCGACTCCAAAAAGCGGCACAGGCTTTGCTATTATTTCGCCTGACGGCCGAACTGACGGCCGAAAAGGGACCCCTCATAGAGAAAGGAATTGCTATGGAACTAGCAAACTTGCTTGAAAAGTGGGAATGGTGGGAGCGATACTTCTCCCCCTTTACCCATATCATCGTGTCTTTCGTCGTACTCGTGCTCGGATGGTTAGTGGCGCATCTGACGTCCTTGATCGTCCGTCGGGTTCTGCTCAAGACGCGACTGGACGACAAATTAGTCGAGCTGGTCATGGGCCGCGACGCCGCTGCGGACATCCACCCCGAACGCTGGATCAGCAAGGCGGTGTTCTATCTGGTGATGGCCTTCGTACTCGTTGGCTTCTTTCAGATGCTCGGCATGACGGCAGTGACTGAACCGCTCAACGGGATGCTGAACCAGATATTCGTTTACCTGCCCAAGCTGGTGAGCGCCGCTGTGTTGCTTTTTGTTGCTTGGATCGCAGGCAGCCTGCTGCGGCGGGTCGTAACGGGCGTGCTTTCACGGGTCAATATCGAGCGGCGGTTGGCTGAACCGGCCGGAATCGAGCCTACGACAGAGAGTGTGCTACCGCAGACCGTCGGCAACTTCGTGTACTGGCTCACGTTTCTCGCGCTGCTCCCGGCGGTCTTGGATGCCTTGGGATTGCAGGGATTGCTGCAGCCGCTACAGCAGATGCTGGCCAAAATCGTCGGTTTCTTGCCCAACCTGTTTGCGGCCGCCCTCGTCATGCTAATCGGCTGGCTCGGTGCGCGCATCGTCCAGCGGGTAGTCACCAACGTCCTCGACGCCACCGGGGTAAACAGTTTCGGTCGTCGCGTGGGACTGGCGACTGGACTGGGTATCGAAAGCCTTTCGGGGCTTGCCGGGACGGTGTCTTATGCGGTCATCTTGATCCTCGCAGTGATCTCCGCACTCGAATCGCTAAACTTTAATGCCATCTCCAATCCCGCCAGTTCCATGCTAGAGGGAGTATTGGCGGCCGTGCCATCTATCTTGGTCGCCGCAGGCATCCTCCTCATCGGCTATTTGGTGGCTCGATTGGTATCCCGCGTGGTTGACGACGTGCTAAGGCAAATAGGTTTCAACACGCTGCTACAGCGCCTTGGAATAGCGGAGGTGAGCCTTGCTGAGGAGCGCTCGCCTTCCATCGCGGAGGCGACCTCTGCGGCGGGCCGCCCGTCTTCAACAGCGGAGGCGACCTTTGCGTTGGAGCGCCCGCCGTCGCAACTGGCGGGATATATCGCGATGGTGGCCGTGCTCCTGTTTTCTGCCATTGAGGCAACCGCGCAACTCGGATTCCAAGAGTTGGCAGGCATGCTCGTGAAGCTGACGCTGCTGTTTGGCAAGGTCGTCTTGGGTGCGGTGATCTTCGGTTTCGGGCTTTACCTCGCGTCTGTGTTCGGTCGCATCGTAGCCAGAAAAGGAGGAGCCTACGGCAACATCCTCGGCGCTATTGTCCGGGTTGGGATCGTGACCCTGTCTCTTTTTATGGCGCTCACGGAGATGGGCCTCGCAAACGAGATCATCACCCTCGCCTTCGGCATCATGCTCGGTTCGGCAGCCATCGCCGCGGCGATCGCGTTCGGCATGGGGGGTCGCGACTTGGCCAAAAGACATATGGAGCAATGGACACAGGATCTGGAAGAAGTAAACAAGGAAGAGTAACTGGCTGCCTGAATATAGAGGCAGTTGATGAGCGAGGCGGGGCCACCCATATTGGAAATGGGTGGCCCCGCCGGTCTATGTCCGGGGGATAGGCCGAGAGGACAGGCATAATCACGCCTCAGATAATGCCAAGTAAGACTATTCCCCATCGCGAAAGGAATCCCGTTGGCCTCACAACAAGTTGGACCAACCGCTAGCTTTTCCCAAGTGGGGCACGGCTTTGGCACCGCGCCTGTTTTTCTCGCGTCAATCAGCACGATCCTCGGAGCGATCCTCTTCCTGCGATTCGGCTACGCTGTCGCGCATGTCGGCCTTTGGGGCAGTCTCATGATCATCGTTATCGGGCATCTCGTAACCATTCCCACGGTCCTAGCGGTGTCCGAGATTGCGACGAATCGCCGCGTGGCAGGCGGCGGTGCGTACTACATTATCAGCCGCTCCTTTGGCACTAGCATCGGAGGCTCGATTGGGATTGCGCTGTACCTCTCCCAAGCGATTTCGGTCGCCTTCTACTTGGTCGCCTTCGCAGAAGCATTTAAGCCTGTTTCCGAATGGGTCGCCGCGACGTACGCAGTGGACGCCGATCCGCGTTGGGTGAGCTTGCCTTGTGCAGTCTTGCTGGCCGTACTGATGCTCATCAAAGGTGCCGGTCTCGGCGTTAGGGCACTGTGGATTGTCAGCGCGATCTTGGGGGCGTCGATTGTCGCGTTCCTCTTAGGGCAGGCTCCCGAGTCGATTCGTCCCGACGGCCTGAATCTGACCGCGCGCATCGAAGGAGGAGATTCCTTCGGCATTGTCTTCGCGACGTGCTTTCCGGCCTTCAGGGTATGATCGCGGGCTTGGGACTTTCCGGCGACCTGAAGAATCCCCAGAAGAGCATCCCGCTCGGCATAATCGGCGCGACGCTCATGGGCATGGTCGTGTACGCGCTGGTTGCCATCAAGCTGGCCCTGAGCGCGACGCCGGAAGCGCTCGCCGCCGATCAGTTCGTCATGGCGCAGATCGCCCTGTGGGGTCCGGCAATCTACGTGGGGCTGGGTGCTGCCGCCCTGTCCTCGGCCCTCGGTTCGATCCTCGTCGCTCCTAGAACACTGCAAGCCCTCGCGCGCGACAACGTGCTGCCCGTTCCAAAACTGAATCGCCTATTGGGGCAAGGCTGGGGCAAGGCGCAGGAGCCGGTGTATGCAACCTGCGTGTCGAGTGCCATCGCGATTGCCTTCGTCGTTTTGGGCGACATTGATTTTATTGCCCAAATCCTCAGCATGTTCTTCATGGTGACCTATGGTGCCCTTTGCGCGGTGTCGTTCCTCGAATACTTCGCCGGCAATCCGTCCTATCGCCCTACCTTCCATTCCCGCTGGTATCTGTCGCTGCTGGGCGCGGTGATGTGCGGCCTGATGATGATCCAAATGAACGTGGTGTACACACTCGTAGCGATCTTTATCATGGTGGCGACCTACTTCGGACTGCGTCGTACGCGGCAGGAAGAGCGCGGCCTGACGGCGATCTTCCAAGGGACGATGTTCCAACTGACGCGCCGTCTGCAGATTTCGCTGCAGAAGAACCGCGCGGTGAAATCGGAAGGGGGCTGGCGACCCTCGATCGTCGCGGTGACTCGTTTCGGAGAACGTCGGCTGGGGCACTTCGACCTGCTGCGTTGGATCAGCCACCGGCATGGATTCGGGCACTTCATTCAGTTCGTTCAGGGCGAATACTCGTTTACTGAAGAGATCGAGGCCCGCCTGCATGTGGGCAGACTGATCGCGCGGACCGAGGTCAGCGGGGCGGGCATTTTCGTGGATTCGCTGATTTGTCCTTCGTTCCAGATGGCGCTGGCGCCGACGCTCCAGATGCCTGGCATCTCGGGTTTGCCCAACAACTGCGTCCTGCTCGAATTCGACAAAGAGCATCCAGAAGAGATCAAAGAGACCGTGCAGGGCGCACGTCTCGCAGAGGAATCGATGTTCAACGTCTTAATCCTGCGCTCGACGAACTACCGTTTCGGCTATCGATCCTCGATCCACCTATGGGTGACTGAGGATAACCTCGCCAACGCTCCGCTGATGCTGCTTTTGGCGTACATCATCGTGGGGCATTCGGAGTGGAGGCGCGCCGAGATCCGGCTCTTTGCATGCCTCGACTCTGGAGACGCAGAACGCGAAGCGCAGAAGCTCTCCAATTTGATGATGGAGGGACGATTGCCGATCTCTAAGCAGAATGTGACGTCCGTTTCTTGCACGACCCGTGAATCCCTCGAATTTGAGGTGTCTCTCCGCTCCGCTAAGGCCGATTTGGTCATCGCCGGCCTGACCGAGGACGACATCAAATCGGGCAAGGCGGAGCAAACGCTCCAGTGCTACGACGGGGCGAACGATGTGCTGTTCGTCCATGCGAGCGAGCCAGTCTTGATTGAGTGATTAGTCACTTGCGCGCCACCCATCATCGAAGAATAGGGGTTGGAGAGTATGACAAAAAAAAGAGGTACTGCGGAGTCCGGTTTGAAAGAGCGGAAGAATTCGTTCAAGGGCAGCGTCGACCGGATGTTCGAGGCGGCCGCCGCCACGATGGAGCTCGAGCCGGGCATCGTCGACCAGATCAGGACATGTAACTCCGTGTTCCAAGTCAGCTTCCCCGTTCACATACGGGGGGAGTTTCGGGTCTTCACCGGCTGGCGCGCCGTCCACAGCGAGCACTACCTGCCGGTGAAAGGCGGCATCCGCTATGCGCCGATCGTCGACCAGGACGAGGTCGAGGCCCTAGCCGCCCTGATGACCTACAAGTGCGCCATTGTCGACGTCCCGTACGGGGGCTCTAAGGGTGCCCTACAGATTGATCCGCGCGACTACGACGCCGCCGAACTCGAGCTGATCACTCGTAATTTCACGATGGAGCTGGCGAAGAAAGGCTACATCAGCCCCAGCCTCAACGTGCCGGCTCCCGACATGGGCACGGGCGCGCGCGAGATGGGGTGGATCGCGGATGCCTACCGCGCCCTGTATCCCAACGACATCAACGCCGTCGCCTGTGTCACCGGCAAACCCGTGCACATGAACGGAATCCGCGGCCGCAACGAGGCGACGGGGCGCGGGGTGCAGTACGCCCTCAGGGAATTCTTCCGTCATCCCGACGATGTGCAGAAGGTCGGGATGGATGGAGACTTGGAGGGCAAGCGCGTAATCATCCAGGGCTTGGGCAACGTCGGGTACCACGCTGCAAAGTTCCTGTCCGAAGAGGATGGTGTCAGGGTGGTCGCCCTTCTTGAGCGCGAGGGGGCCGTGGTGTGTGAGGACGGGCTAGACATCGAGGAGCTCGCCACCTATCGCCGCGAAAAGGGCGGCAGCCAGGGCTTTCGGGACTCCGAGTTCGTGGAGGACGGCAGCTTTTTGCTGGAAGCAGACTGCGACATCCTGATCCCCGCGGCCATCGAATCGGTGATCACCGCGGAAAACGCCGAGCGCATCCAGGCACCGCTGATCGCCGAGGCCGCCAACGGTCCGATCACTTTCGAGGCGGACGAAATCCTGCGCGATCGCGGCAAGGTGGTGATTCCAGACGCTTACCTGAATGCAGGGGGCGTGATAGTCTCCTACTTCGAATGGATCAAGAACCTGTCCCACATCCGCTTCGGTCGCATGGACCGGCGTATCGACGAAATGCGCGGACAGCGTATCGTCGAGGCCATCGAGACGGCGGTTGGCAAACCCCTTCCCGAAACCCAGCGGCACGATCTGGTGCGCGGAGCCGACGAGCTGGACCTGGTGCGATCTGGCCTGGACGATACGATGCGGCAGGCGTACAACGAGATACGCGAGGTGTTTTTGAGTCATGACAAGGTGCGCGACCTGCGCACCGCGGCGTACGTCGTGGCGATCGAGAAGATCGCGCAGAGCTACCGGGAGATGGTGTACTGATGGTGCCTCTGCTCACACGTGCTCCTGTCCGAATCACCGCCTGTCCGTTCCGAAATCGACGTATTTTGTTGTATATGATGCCGAATCTTTTTTGTTTCAAACCCAAATCGACGAGTTGCTCGCGGCGCTGGGCAGCTTGGCAAAGCAAAGGAGCTAGGTGTGAAAATTACCAAAGTAGAAACCATGCAGATAGAGACCCCGCGCTACTACGGCGACATCTCCGGGCACGTACTGGTCAAGGTCTTTGTCGATGACGGCCCGGTCGGCTGGGGCGAGGCGTCCGACAGCCGCGCCGAGGATTTGGCGGCCATTGCCCGGCAGTACAACGAGCTGTTGGTGGGGCGGGACGCCGGGGCCATTACCGAGATCAACGAGCTGTTGCTCGGCCACGCTTTCCACAGTTCAGTAACCAACCTCCACCTCGCCTCGGCGATTGATCTGGCGCTCTACGATCTCAACGGCAAGGCCCAAGGGGTGCCGGCCTATCGGCTTTTGGGCGGCAAGATGCGAGACCGGCTCTATTGCTGCTATCCGATCTTTGGCTGGCAGGTCAAAGAGGACTTCGAGCGCACGCTGGGCTATCTCCAGCGGCTGCTCGACTTGGGCCATCACCTGTTCCGCTATTACGTGTCGGGCGATAGCGCGCTCGACGACCGCTTCTTAGGCGAAGCCAAACGCCGCTTCGACGACCGGCTCAAGCTCAAGTCCATCGACTTTTCCGGGCGCTTCACCGATTGGGAAACAGTCGTCCGCTACGCCGATGTCCTCCGCCACCACGCGCCCTATCACTTTGAGCAGCCCTCGCGCAGTCTGCGGGTCTCGGCCGAATTTGTGCGGCGCGTTGACCTACCGGTGAGCTGGCACATCAACAGCCTAGCGCTGGGCATGGAAGCCATCGAAAAAAGGGCCTGCACGGCCTTTAACGTCGCCTGCGTCTGCGGCGGCCCGACCCATATCCGCCGGCTTTTTGCCTTGGCGGAGGCGGCCGGATTCCGCTGCCTGATCGGCACGGACCAAGAATCGACGCTGGGGGTGTCGGCGCAGGTCAGCCTTGGCATTGCCATGCCCAACACCAACTTGCCCTGCGACCCCATGGGGCCGGTGCTGTACACGGCGTCGCCGGCGGTGGAAAGGGTGCGGGCCGAGGGCAGCTACTTGTATCCGTTTGAAGGGCCGGGTTTGGGCGTGGAGATCGACGCGGACAAGCTGCACACCCTGACGGTGGCGACGGCCTGAGCACCCGTCGCATCCCACCTCTGCGCTCATCTGCGTTCATCTGCGGATACGTTGCTGCCGTACGCCAACCGCTGGGGGTTTGACCTTTCGCCGGTTGTGCCGCAGTATATATCCTTTCGTCAATACTTGAGTTACATGACATAAACAGGAGAGGGCAATGAGCGAGGAAAACCGAGCGACTTGGGCCGATAATTGGCTCGGGTACCGGGAGGAAATCAAGGTCGTCGATGTCACAATCCGCGATGGCGGCCTAATGAACGACCATTGGTTCGACGACGAGGTGGTCAAAGGCGTGTACGAGGCCTGCATCGAGAGTGGGATCGACTATATGGAGATCGGCTATATCAACTCGCGGGAGCAGTTCCCGCCCGGCGAGTTTGGGCCGTGGAAGCACTGCCGCGAGGAGGACATCCGCCGCATCGTCGGCGACAACAATACCTCGCTGAAGTTGGCGGCTATGGCCGACGCCGAAAAAAGCGATTACAAGACGGACATACTGCCGGCGTCTGAAAGCGTGTTGGACATGATCCGCGTGGCCACCTATATCCACCAGATGCCGCTGGCTCTGGACATGATCAAGGACGCCCGCGACAAGGGCTATGAGACGACCCTCAACCTAATGGCCGTTTCTACCGTGCCGGAATCCGAGGTCAAGAGCGCACTGGAGATGCTGGTGCACTCAGACGTGGGGGCTGTGTACGTGGTCGATAGCTTTGGCTCGCTCTACAGCGAGCAAATCCGCGCGCTGTGCAACATGTTTCTCGGATACTTCGAGGGGACCCCGATCGAGGTCGGGATCCACGCCCACAACAATCGGCAACTGGCCTTTGCCAATACCATCGAAGCCGCGATACTGGGGGCCAATTGCGTGGACGCGAGTTTTGCCGGCTTGGGTCGCGGCGCGGGCAATTGCCAGATGGAGCTTTTGTTGGGCTTTTTGCACAATCCGAAATTTCGCTTGCGCCCAGTGCTCAAGTGCATTGAGCAGCACGTTGAGTCGCTGCGCTCCAAGCTGATGTGGGGCTACGACTATCCCTACATGATCACCGGCCTGCTCAACGAGCATCCACGAGCCGGCATGGCTTTTAACGCCTCTGAGGATCGGGGCAAGATCGTCCAGTTCTACGACCAGATGAAAGAGCAAGAATAAACCCGCTCCGCAGCGGGCGGTAGAAGGAGCCTGTGTCATGCGAGAACACTCGGTGCGCCGCTCATTGCAAATCTACGAGCGCGCCAAAGCGCTCATCCCCGGCACCACCCAGCTCATCAGCCGGCGGCCCACCCGGGCTGCGTTCGGCGTCAGCCCCATCTACGCCGAACGCGCCAAAGGCTGTCGCATCTGGGATGTGGATGGCAACGAATACATCGATTGGACCAGCGCCGTGGGGCCGGTGATCTTGGGCTATGCCGACGAGGTCGTCGATGCCGCGGTCCGCGCCCAAATCGACCGGGGGACGATCTACAGCATCGTCCAAGAGTCGGCCGTGGAGCTGGCCGAGGAGCTAGTGAGGATCGTGCCCTCGGCGGAAATGGTGCGCTACTGCAAGGGCGGGGGCGAGGCCTGTACCATTGCGGTGCGGATCGCGCGCGGGGTCACCGGCCGCGACAAGGTGCTGTTCTGCGGCTACCACGGCTGGCACGACTGGTACCAGGCCGCCAATATCGGGGCCGAGCGGCTAGCCTCTCATCTCTTCAATGGCATTGAGCCGATTGGCGTGCCCCGTTGTCTGGAGGGCACGGCCCTGCCTTTTACTTATGGCGATGTCGATGACCTCACCGCCCTGCTCGAAGCGCACGCCGGCGAGGTGGCCTGTATCATCATGGAGCCGATGCGCTCCGAAGAGCCGCCGCCGGGCTACTTGGAAAAGGTGCGGGAGTTGGCGTCGTGCTACGGAGTGGTGCTCATCTTCGACGAGGTGTCGTCGGGGTTCCGCGTAGCCTTGGGCAGCGCCCAGGAATACACCGGTGTGACGCCGGATATGTCCGTTTTTGCCAAGGCCATCTCCAACGGCTACCCAATGGGCGCAGTGGTCGGCAAGCGGGAGTTTATGGCACCGGCTGCGCAGATGTTTATCTCCAGTGCCTATTGGGACGACAATATCGGCGTGGCGGCCTCGCTGGCGACCTTGCGCGAGTTGGAGCGCCGCGACGCCGTGGGCCACTTTCAGCGCGTTGGCGCCTTCTTTAAGGAGCAGATCGACGCGGCGGCCGCCGCCGTTGGGCTCGACGCTAGCTGCGAGGGGGTGGCTGCACATCCCCGCATCCGCTTGGGGGCGGAGGATGCCGCGACGACCGCCAAAGTCCACACGCTATTCATCCAGGAAAATGCCCGCCGCGGCGTAATTTTGGCGACTGGGTTTATGTTCAATTGCGCCCACGGCGAGGCCGAGGTCGAGCAGACCGCGGCCGTGGTGCGGGAGAGTTTTGCCGCTATTGCCGAGGGCTTGGAGCGCGGGACCTTGGACGAACTGCTCGCAGTACCGCCTCAGGAGGAACTTTTCCGGCGGCTAGTGCGCTAAAGCCTCGGGAGTAAGCTCGGCAAAGACGGCGATTAAGCGGGGGAAGAAGGCGGCGAAGGTCGGGTAGCGGTCGCGCTGGGATTCGTATTCTTCGAGGCGGCGGGCGATGGCGTGGATGTAGCGGAAGCCGCGGCCGGATTCTTCGCGCAGTGCCAGGCGGCCCGCTTCCGCGCCAAGGTGATGATGGGCAAGGCGCGCGGTGACGGCGCGGATGAGGTGTTCATTGGCACAGTCGAACCAGTGGGTATAGCCGATACCGGCCATCTGTTCGGCCAGCGGGGCGAATAGATCGGCATGGGGCCTCAGCATTGGATAGTACTCTTCGCTGAGGGGGTTGACGAAGGCGTGGCTGAACTCGTGCCATATAATCTGCAAAAGTTGATCGCGGGGGCCGTATTCGGGCAGGCCGTGCGTGGCATCTGTGGGGCCGAGCAGCGTATAGACATCGTACGGCCCTCCAGGGCGGCCGATGTGCGGGCCAAACCCACCGTGGTGCAAAAGCGGGCTGAGGACGAGGTGGTAACTAAGTTGGCGGGTGCCGAAATAGGCCTCGACTTCGCCGGTGGGATCGGCACCGGCCAGTTCCTCAAGGAGGCGTGCTCTGAGGAGGCTATAGAGCTTTTGGCTGCGGGTGAAGAAGTGGTTGAATTGGGTCTGGCGAGCAAAATTGCGCAAGGCGTGGACGAAGCGCGCGAAGTTTTCCTCGCCGCGGAAGGCGCGAAAGATATGGGGGGGAATGGGTTGGGTTGGTTCTAGTATGGGTGGGTCGGACAGGTAGAGCATGGCGGTGGGGTAGGCATCGGACCACCCCGTGTCCAAGCTCAGGCTGCGAAAGAGGGCGACGGCCTGCTGGGGGGGATAGCGCGAGAAGTGGGTGATGAGGTCGCGCGCGTAATCCAGCCGATAGGGCGTCAGATAGCGATACTGGCTGAGGAGTTGGACCGCGGTGAGCAATTCGATGCGCGGATCAGCGCCGATGTGCAGGCGTTGCTCGGCGCGGACGCTGGAAGCCATTAACACTGCAAGGCCAACGCATATACGAAAAAAGCCGACTCGCAACGAGCCGGCTTTTAATGTTGAGGGACGAATTTCCAACGATATCAGGAGGACCAAGAGCCGCCAGGGTCTGGCACGGCTTGGTTGGCAGAGCGGGTGTCGTGTAGGGCTTCTTTGAGCTGTTTGCCCGGCTTGAAGTGGGTCTTGCGGCGAGCGGGCACGTACACGACCTCGCCGGTGCGCGGGTTGCGCGCCGCGGGCTTGGGCTTGGTGTCTTTGACTTCGAGGACGCCGAACCCCCTGATCTCAATGCGGTTTCCATCGATGAGCGTTTCGCGCATGGTCTCAAAGAGGCTATCGACCATCTGCAAGGTCAGGTTGTTTTTGCAGCCGAGCGTGTCAGCTACCGACCGCGCTAGGTCCTTCTTGGTTATCGTGGCCACTAAAACCTCTCTAGGATGAGGAGTTGAATCTGCGCTGATTTTATTCATAAGTGCTTGTATTATACGAAATTCTGAGGCTTAATCAAGAGAAAAGTAACTAATAGAAGAAACAAAGACATAAGCGCGTCACGGAGCCTGTAATTGAGGATCGGAAAGGGTTTTCAAAAAGGCCACTAGGGCGCGTTTGTCGGCCGGAGCGAGGTCGAGGGTGGGCCGGACGAGCAGCAGCGGGTCGGTGAGGACCGTGCGGTGAAAGCCGGAGTCGTAGTGCTCGACGACCTCTTCGAGGGTCTGGAAGCGGCCATCGTGCATATAGGGCGCGGTGTATTCTACGTTGCGCAGGGTGGGCGTCTTGAATTTGCCGCGGTCGAGGCGTTTCCCGGTGAGCGCGGCCAACCCAGCGTCTGGAGGGTCGAGGTCCAGTCCGTTGTTATGGAACCCGTTGTCGGTGAAAAGCGGCGCGCCGTGGCAGTGAAAGCAGTCGCCGGCCTCGGTGTGAAAGAGGAGAAAGCCCCGTTCTTCTTCTGGAGCAAACGCCGCTTGGCCAGCCAGCCAGCGATCGTATTTGCTGTCCGCCGAAATGAGGGTGCGCTCAAATTGGGCGATGGCTTGGACGACGAGTTGCCGGTTGATGGGCGCGTCGCCAAAGGCGCGGGCGAAGAGCGCGGGATATTCGGCGTGCCGCTCCAGTTTGGCCACCGCGCGGTCCCAATCCTCGCCCATTTCTACGGGCTGCTGCACGGGTTCGAGGGCTTGGTCTTCGAGGCTGGCCGCGCGTCCGTCCCAGAAAAAGGACGAGCTCCAGAGCACGTTAAAAAGCGGCATGGAGTTGCGGCTGGTGACACCGCCGACGCCTTGGCTAAAGGGCTGCGGATCGGAGAAGGCGTGGGCGGGCAGGTGGCACGAGGCGCAGGCTATGGTGCTATCGACGGATAGGATGGGATCGGCAAATAGCCGCTTGCCAAGGGCGATGCCCTCGACGGTTAGCAGATTGTCGGGCGGAATTGTCGGCGCGGGAAATCCCGCCGGTACGGTCAGTTCGTAGGGCGTTGGGGCCGGTTGCTCGGCCGGCTGGACGCCGGCGTCATTGCCGCAGGCGACTAGCCCTAGCAGCAGGAACAGGGGCGAAAATCTCATAGAGCTATTCTACTGTCTGAATGGGCCCTAGGAAAAAGACCGTAGCGCCGTTGCCCTGCAAGGTCAATTGTGCGTCGGCATTGCCCATAATCCCGCCGCGGCCGTTAAAGTCATACAGGGTGGGCGCGACGTACCACTCGTTGAGGTCCATGACTACGGCGATAGTCGATTGGTCCCCGTTGATCGTTAGCGAGAGCGGCAAAGAGACGGCAAACGAAAAGTCTTCCCCGCCCGCCGGCCCGGTGTGCGTGAGAAAGGCTCCTTCGCCGTCGTCGGTGCGGAAGAGGCCCTCCATGCGCATGTAGTGGTAGCCGCCGCCCATAGGGGCCGGCCAAGCCATATTGTTGAAGTGATCGACGCTCGGCAGTGCGCCGATCTCGTTTTTGGCTTTGTCGATGCCAAAGGTGAAGTGCAGGGTTGCGTATTCGCCACCGGGGACTTGGGCGACGATGCTGCGGGTCGCATCGGCAAAGGCGTCGCGGTAGTGGAATTCGGCCAATTCGACGCGCTTGCCCCCGGTCGTCTCTAAGGCGATATCCGAGACGATGTACTCCAGGCGCGTGACGCCGTATTCGTTGCCGGCGGCGTTGGTGTAGAGGATATCCTCGTGCTGGAGACCGGCACCGGCGACGGTGTGGTTGAAGTGGACGGTCACCTCGCCTTGGTCGCTATCGGAGTCGCTGCAGGCTAGCAAAAAGCAACATGCGGCCAATATGATATATTTCATGTAGTATTCTTTTTTTAGCAGAGGTTGAGTTGGTAGTCTCGGCCCAACCTTATTTTTTATTTTAGGCATGGTCAGCGAGAACCATTACTCCGCTTGTTAGTCCTTTTTTAAGACGGTACATTACCAAATAGGATGCGCCAATTTGTCGAGTCTGTCCAAATGACCAAGGGCAAGCCTGCTTCCGGCGAGCGTCCGCGGACGCGGATCGGCCACAAGCTGATTCTGAGTTTCGTGCTGCTGGTTATGGTCGTCGTGGGGCTCTCGGGCTGGGTGCTCTTCGAGCTGACGGACCGCAGCTTGGAGCGGCAGATGCGCGACCACCTCGTATCGGTTGCCACGCTGGTGAGCACGAATTTGTCCGGCAACGTGCTGCGCTACCTGCACCCGAAACGCGAGCACTCCAACCTCTATCGGAACCTAGTGGGTAAATTGCAGCGCGCCGAACAAGGGGTCGGTGCCCGTCACATCTTCGTTTTTGATCGCCAGTACCGCTCGCTGCTCGACACGGATGGCCTGATGCCCATTGGTCAAGAGTACCCCAATCTGCTCTTCCACCGCCGGGAGTTGGAGAGAGTTTGGCAGGGCCATACCGCGCATTCGGTGCTTTTTTACGACGGCGATGTCCCGTACATGACGGGCTACGCCCCGATCTTTTACCGCGACGAGGTGGTCGCAGCCGTCGGAGTCGAAATCGGGGCCGGGTTTGTGGACTCCATCCGCGTCTTCGGGCGGTCGGTGCTGATCTTTGCCGGATTGGGTGCGTTGCTCACCGTCGGGGTGGCGTGGGGGTTGGCGCGGACGCTGACGCGGCCCATCCAAAAGCTGGTCGAGGCCGCGCGCGAAATCGGCCGGGGCAACATGGACCAAGAGGTGGTCACCGCGTCCGACGACGAAATCGGCTATTTGGGCGAAGCGATGGAAGAGATGCGGAGCAAACTGGTCGCCCGCGACGCCCAACTGCGCCTCATGCTGGGCGGCGTTGCCCACGAGATCCGCAATCCGCTGGGCAGCATTGAGCTATACGCCGAGCTGATCGCCGGCGACTTGCCCGCCCGCGACGAGCGCAAGCGACACATCGAGAAGGTCATCGAGGAAGTGCGCCAGCTCAACGGCGTAATTTCCGAGTTTCTCGAATTTGCCCGGCCGGCGCAGCCACAGCCGCAGCCGCAGCCGACGGCACTAGCCCCGCTGGTGGCCGACGCGGCCTTTTTGCTGGCCCCGGAAATTCAGGCGGCGGGCATTAGCTACGAGGAACACGTCGCGCCTGATTTGCTGTGCTACATCGACGCCGAGCAGGTGGAGCGGGCGCTAGTCAATCTGATGAAAAACGCCGTCCAGGCCATGCGCGATGGCGGGCACTTGACGGTGCGGGCCACCGCCGCAGGCGAGGAGGTCGTCGTCGAGGTAGCCGACGATGGCCCAGGGATGTCGGAGGAGGTGCAGGCGCGCCTTTTCGAGCCTTTCTTTACCACCAAAGAGAAGGGATCGGGTTTGGGGATGGCGGTAGTGGCGCGGGCAGTCGAGGAAAACCGCGGTCGGATCGAAATAGACAGTCGGCAAGGCGAGGGCACGGTGTGCCGCCTGAGCCTGCCGCAGTCCAAAGATGGGGTGCCATGGGCAGGATTCTGATTATCGACGACAACCAAAGCCTCGGCGACGGGCTGGTGTTGAGCTTGAACAAGATGGGGCATCAAGCCGTCGCCGCAGGGAGCGGTCGCGAAGGTTTGGCGCAGATGAAGGATCGTTCCTTTGATTTAGTCATTACCGACTACCGCATGGATGAGATGGACGGCTTGGCGGTGATGGAGGCGGTCCAGCGCCAAGCACCAGACACCGACGTGATGATGATGACGGCCTACGACACCCGGGAATTGGCCGTAGAGGCGATGGAGCGGGGGGCGATAGACTTTATCGTCAAACCCTTCCCGCCCGACGAATTGTGGCTGAAGGTCAATAAGCGACTCGACTATCGAGCCAAGCTGCGGGAAGCCCAAGCCAAGCTACAGGAAGCCCAAACCCTTCGCCATGAAGCCGAGGCCAAGCTGCGGGACTGGGAGCACTTATTTGAACAAAACCGCTACCTGCGCGAAGAGATCGATAGCCGCTACAACTTTGGCGAGATCGTCGGTCAGTCCCCGCAGATCAAGGCCGTGTGCGAGCGGGTGCATAAGGTGGCGTCGTCGTCGTCGTCGGTGCTCATCTACGGGGAAAGCGGCACCGGCAAGGAGCTGGTCGCCCGCGCCATCCACTACCAGAGCCGCCGCAGCAAAGGCCCGTTCGTCAAGGTCAACTGCGGTGCCCTGCCGACGGGGTTGGTCGAAAGTGAGTTGTTTGGACACGAGCGCGGGGCCTTTACTAGCGCGGTGCGGAGCAGGAAGGGGAAGTTTGAACTGGCCGAGGGGGGGACGATTTTTTTGGACGAAATCGGCGATGTACCTTTGGAGATCCAAGTTCGGTTGTTGCGGGTGTTGCAGGAAAAGCAGTTCGACCGCGTGGGCGGCGAGCAGACGCTCGACGTAGATGCGCGGGTGGTGGTGGCCACCAACCGGCCGCTCAAACGCATGGTTGAAGAGGGCACCTTCCGCGAGGATCTTTTCTATCGGCTGGAGGTCATTCCCCTCACCTTGCCGCCGTTGCGGGAGCGGCGCGAGGACATCGAGCTGTTGGTGAAACACTTTACGGAAAAAAAATGTGGGGAAATGAACATCCCGCCCAAGCGTCTAACCAGAGAAGCCTTGACTGGCTTAAAAAACTACCCGTGGCCGGGCAATGTGCGCGAGCTGGAAAACGTCATCGAGCGCACGATGGTGTTGGTTGACGGCGAGGAAATTGGCTACCACGATCTGCCGCTGACCTTTGACGAGGGGCCTACTGAGGAAGGGGTGGGGGGCACCGATGACGGGGGCTTGCAACTCAACGAGCGCCTCGACGAGGTGGAACGCGACCTAATTGCTCGGGCGATGGAGGAAGCGCAGCACGTCAAAACCAAGGCGGCTTCGCTTTTGGGAATCAAGACGAGTGCTCTGTACTACAAACTCGACAAATACGGTCTAGATTAGCGATGAAAAGCTCATTCATTTTTTTATTGGTCTTGGGGCAGGCACTGCCCGGATCCTTGCATGGGGATTCGGTTGGGTTGGGCGACCTAAAGGCCCAATATCGCGCCTTGGAAAGCCAGCGCGATTCCCTCGCCGGCCAGCGCTTGCGGGTTGCGGCCAAAGCCGAAGCACTGTCGGCCCTTATCGACAGCCTGAAGCTGAGTGCAGTGGATTCCGCGAAGCTATGGAAAGCCCTGCGCTCCTCACTCAGGTTGGTGCAGCACATGGTCCAAATCGACTGGAAGTTGGTGGCTTTAGAGGCGCGGCAGGACAGTTTGGCCGAGCGCTTGTGCCTCGCCTACGACTGGGAAATCGGCGTGCTCATCCAGAAGTTAGCCGAGCAGCCAGATCGGGGCCTGTCGGCCCAACTTACGCTCTATCAGGAGGCACGGGAGCTGCTCGGGGTCGGGATCTACAGCGCGAACTTGCACTACAACGATCAGATGCAGATTGAGGTGGATGACGGGCCGGACGAACTCCAGCAAAAGCAAGCGCTATTGGAGGATATAGCTGACCGCCTCAAGGCCGAATGGAGCGTCAACGCCGACCTGCTGCGCCGCTTGGAGGCCGAGCACCGGCTGTGCGCTCGGGCGGAGCAGACACGGGCCAAAGCGCGGCGGCCCGAGGAGCGGGTTTTGGTCAGTGGAGAACAGCCGCGCGAGCAAGTGCGGTTTCTCAGGCGAGACGAATCCTTGGCCGAATTTGATCTCGAATCGTCGATCGCCGAAGTCGCATTGAAAATTCACAAACTAAAGGCCCGTCAGCAGGAAATTCTCCAGCTACGGGCCGTGGTTGAGGAACGCACTGAGGCGTTCCGGGTCTACCTACGCTGCATGTTAGAGGGTGAGGAATAGCCCGCTCTAGCTAGCTTTTCCGCGTTTTATAGGGTACAGGGGATTTTGGGGACGAGGAACCTCACTCGCTCACCTGCAACCCTCGGCTGACTTCCACTACATTGTCCCGCGTTGCGGCGAAGGCGCGCTTGAGCCGTTGATAGGCTGCCCACGGGTCTGTCTGGTGGCCGCAGGTAAAGAGGTCGAGGGCGGCATAACCGCGCTCGGGCCACGTGTGGACGGCCAAATGGCTCTCTTGGACGATGAGCACGCCGGTGACTCCCCCCGGACTGAAGCGATGAAACGCCGTGCCCAAGACGCGGGTGCCGGCCGCTTGGGCTGCGGCCTGCAGCTCGGCGGCGATATAGTCTGGATCGTCGAGTCGCTCGCGGTTGCAGCCATAGAGATCGACGAGTAGATGGCGGCCTAGGGCCTGCATTGGAACGCGCCTGAGCGGTGGTGCAGAGCAACGAGGCCCTCAGACATATTCGACGATGTCGGTGGGCAGGCACTTGAGATCTCGGCATATATTGGACAGGGTGTACGGGTCCATGTTCTCCGTGCCTTGGTCAATGGCCTTTTTGATGTGCTGATAAGTGGTCAGGTTGATGTTGGGTTTGCGCTCTTCGAGCATCTGTTCGATTTCTTCTCTCTTAAAGCGGATCATGCGGCCTCCTCGCTTGCGGGTGGGCTAAGTAAGTAAGGACACACGGTGGTCGTCGTCAAAAGGCTATTCGTAGCGCAGGGCGTCTATGGGGTTGAGGAAGGCGGCTTGACGGGCCGGGTAGATGCCAAAACCAATGCCGACCGCGGCCGAGACCCCAACGGCGAGGGCAATGGTCCAGGGCTGGACGATGGTGCGCCAGCCCGCGTACAGGGTGATCACTTCCGGGATGGCGTAGCCCAGCACCACTCCAATCAGGCCGCCGATTAAGCTAACCAACAGCGATTCGACCAAAAACTGCGAGAGGATGTCGCGCCGCCGTGCGCCCAAGGCGCGGCGGATGCCGATTTCGCGCGTGCGCTCGAGCACCGAGGCCAACATGATGTTCATAATGCCGATGCCGCCGACCAACAGGGAGATGCCGGCGATGCAGCCCATGACGATGTTGAAGATCTGCTGAGTTTTCTGGCTTTGGCGCAACAGCTCTTCGGGAATGGCGATCTTGAAGTCCTCGACGCCGCGATGTCGCCGGTTGAGGATGGTGCGGACGATGGCCGCGGCCTCTGGCAGTTGGTCGGAGTTGGGGATCTTGATGGTGACTTGGGTTAGCTCGGGCGCGCCCGACTCTCGGTGGAAGCGGTTGAGCAGGGCCGTCAGCGGGACGTAGATGTCCTCGTCGGTGTTGCGCACTTCGAGCACCCCGCCGATTTTGCCGCCGGCCGCGCCCTTGTCTTGGAGCACGCCGATGACCGTAAACCACTGGTTGCGAATTTTGACCCGGCCGCCCAAGGGATTGTGAAAAAAGAACAGCGCCCGCTTGGCGTCTGCGCCCAATACGCAGACGCGCTTGGCGTCTTTCAGGTCCTCGGTGGAAAAAAACACCCCGCTGCCCATGCGGGCGTCGAGCACGGTCAGATAGTCGGGGGTCGTGCCCACCACCATGGTACGGAAGGTGTGATCTTGGGCTTGGGCTTTGACTTTGAGTTCGCGCTGGGGGGTGACGTAGTCGGCCAAAAGGCAGATGCGGGCAATCGACCGCGCATCGTCCCAAGTCAGGCCCGGAGAGCGATTCTGGTCGGCGTCGGTCTCTTCGTCGGCTTCTTTTTTCCAGTGCTGGACGATGATATTGCTAATGCCCATCTGACGGATCTGTTCGAGGGATTCCTGCTTGGCACCCTCGCCGATGGACAGCATGGCAATGACCGCGGCCACGCCGAAGATGATACCGAGCATGGTCAGCAGGGTCCGCAGCTTGTGCGAGAGCAGGCCGACTAGGCTCAAAGAGACGGTTTCGCGTAGGTCCATTAGTGCGCCTGGGGCGGGGGCAAGGCGTCGGCCTCCTGCATGAGGCCGCTGGCGTCGGCTGCTTGGAGCGGATCGCGCAGGGCGATGCGGTCGTCGGGCGCAAGCCCCTCCTCGACGATGACAAAGTCCTCGTTTTTCTGGCCCAGCTTCACTTCCTGCTCCTTGGGCTGGCCGCCCACTAGACGATAGACGAGGGTGCGCCCATCCTTCTCAAAGACCGCGTCTATGGGGATGTAGAGGGGCATGGGTGCGGGGGTTGCGACCTCGGCGGCCTCGCTTTGCACGGAGTCTGGATCGGCCGTCGGCCTAGGTGGGATGGTCTCGACGACGACGTGACAGGTGGCGGTCATGCCGGGTTTGAGGCGGACGTCTTCTTCTTCGATCTGGATGATCACGTCGAAGACTTTGACGTTTTTTTCGCCTTCCTTCTCGCGGCCGAGCGAGGCGATGCTATTGATTTTGCCGTGGAACGCTGGTGCGGGCAGGGCGTCGAGCTTGATGGTGGCGACTTGTCCGGTGTCGAGCTTATCGACTTCGACCTCGTTGACATAGGTTTTGACCTGCATGTGCGAGAGGTCGGGCAGGGAAATGACGTTGACGCCGCCCCAGATCTCGTCGCCGACGCGGATCTTTTCCGGCCGCTCGCCCTTCCAGACCTTGCCGTACACGACTAAACCGGGCTTTTCGGCCTTGATGGTCGTGCTTGCCAGATCGTCGCGCGCCTTTGCCAACTCGCGTTCGTTGCGCTCGATTTCGAGTTGGCGCTTTTTGACTTCAGCGCCGTTGACGATCTTTTGCGAGGCCAGCTTTTCGATGGCCTGCTGATGGCTCAGCTTGGCTTTGTAGGCCTCAATTTCGGCTTCTTCCTTTTGCACGGTGGCCTCAAAGACCATGCGCTCTACCTGCAGCTCGGCCAAGCGCAAATTGGCCTCCTCGTTGGCAATATCGGCTTCGAGCTTGGCGATTTCGGCCTTGTGGGTAGCTTGCGTTTTTTCTAGGTCGGCCTTGGAGGACTCGACCTGCTGCTCGGCGTCCATGACCCGCTTCTGAAAATCCGTCTGTTCAAATTGCACCAATAAGTCGCCTACTGCGACCTGCTCTCCTTCGGGAAACAACTCGACGATTTTGAGCTGGCCTCTAACGCGGGGCGCGACGACGTTTTCGGCCTCTACCGCTTCCAACTCGCCGCCCTTGAGCTTGAGCGCGATGACGAACTCGCCCTGCTGGACTGGATACGTAGGGATGGAGGATTCGGCTTCTTTGTATATCAGATGCTCACCAAGCCAGGCCCCGCCTAGGACGAGGACTAAGAGCGGGGCGAGAATCCACCATCGGCGTTTGATCTGGGTCATAAGAGCTTCTTTCGCTTTAGCGCGTATTGGGGTCTTGCAGGGCGACGACATCGCCTGCGGCCAAGCCAGAGGCGACGACCGCCGCGGTGGCGTTTTTGTGCCCGATCACTACGGGCACTTCGGCGAATTTTCCGTTGGCGAGGCGGAAAGCGACTAGGCCATCCTCGCGCTCGAAGAGGGCATTCAGCGGCACCGAGAGGGCCTCGAGGATGGTTTCGAGGACGATTTCGACCTCGGCCGACATGCCGGGCTTGAGCCGCTCGTCCTGCTCGTCGATGTCGATTACTAGCTCGAAGACTTGGATATCGGGTGCACCGGGCTGGGGCGAGGCCATGGGTGCCAGCTCGGACACTACCCCATTAAAGACTGGGCCGGGAAAGGCTTCGAGCCGGATGTAGGCTCGAAGGCCGACGTGCAGGCGCTCGATGTCCATTTCGCCGATCAGGCAGAGCACTTGCATCTTGTCCAAATCGGGTATGTCGAGCAAGGCACGACCGCCCCAGACTTGGTCCCCGACCGCGACTTTGCCCTCCTCGTCGGTGCCGGGTTTCCAGATTTTGCGATAGACCACGATCCCCGGCTTTTCGGCGCGGATGCTAGTGCGTTCGTAGTCGCGCCGCGCTCTTTGGTAGCGCTCCTGCCTGCGGGCAATGTTCAGCTCGTGCTTGCGAAAATCTACGCGATTGACCACTTCCTGGGCTGTGGATTCCTGCCGCGCTTCCGCCACCGCGCGCCGGGCCTTTTGCAACTTGATACGTCCTTGCTCTTGGTCGATGATCGAGGCGAACTCTTGGCGTTCTCGGTTGAGCGCGGCGAGTTTGAGCTCGGCCTGCTGCTGCTGGATATTGCGCTTGATGTCGGCCAAGCGTTGCCCGCGCTCGGCCTTGGCCTTGGCAAAGTCCGAGTGGGCCTGTTCGAGCCGGCCCTCGCGGTCGAGCATCTCCCGTTCAAACTCGGCTGGGTCGAACTGGAGGATCAAGTCGCCGACATCCACTTGCTCTCCTTCGGGCCAGAGGTGAACGATCTTGAGCCGACCGCCGATCCGCGGCGACGCCACAACTTCGCCGCTGGCCGCTCGCACCTCGCCCCCCTCAAAGTGCGTCACCGCAAAATCATCGCGCACGACCTTGGCCGTGGGCAGGTCGGGCGGCGCGCCCTGACAGGCGCACAGCACTAGGGCGCAGAAAATCGCTCTCACAGGGCGGCCTCCTCGGTTGGGCAATCACTTTCGATGCGGCCATCGCGGAAGCGGACGATGCGGTGGCTGCGGCGGGCGAGGTGCTCTTCGTGCGTCACCAGGAGGATGGTGTTGCCCGCAGCGTGTACTTGGTCGAAGAGGTCCATGATCTCGTTGCCGGTGCGGGAGTCGAGGGCACCGGTCGGCTCGTCGGCGAGGATGATGGAGGGCTCGTTGACGAGGGCGCGGGCAATGGACACGCGTTGCTTCTGGCCGCCGGACAGCTCGTTGGGTCGGTGGTCGATGCGATCGGCCAAGCCTACGGACGCGAGGACATGGGCAGCCCGCTCGCGGCGTTGGCTCGCTGGTAGGCCGCTGTAGATCAGCGGCAGCTCGACATTGCCTAGGGCGTTGGCGCGGGGTAGGAGGTTAAAGGTTTGGAAGACGAAGCCGATCTCCTGATTGCGGATCCTCGCTAAGTCGTCATCTGCCATATCGCTGACGCGGACATTGCCGAGGGCATAGCTGCCCGAGGTGGGCACGTCGAGGCAGCCGAGGATGTTGAGCAAGGTGCTCTTGCCCGATCCCGACGGCCCCATGATAGCTACGTATTCGCCCGTGGCCACGCAGAGGTCCACCTCGTTTAGGGCGTGGACCGCAGTCGCTCCCATGTCGTAGGTCTTGGTCAGGTTGTGTATTTCAATAATCGCGTCCATCGGCTTTTTCAACGACTCGCACTTGCTTTCGTTCCAGCCACCCGGCCGCAGTCGCTGGCGGCTGGCGCACGCGGACATAGCCCGCTCGCTCTTCCTCGACGAGCAAGACCGCACCCGCCTCGACGTGAGCTAGCACTGGGGCGTTGGGATCGGGGGCAGCGCGCAGTTCGCCGCCTGCGGGTGCGTACACCATGCGCTCGACAAAGTCGTCAACCGTGGCTCTAAACACGGCCATAGCGTCGCGAGCTAAGTCGCCGTGGGGCGCGATCCGCACGGCGGCTAGCTTGCTGTAACGCCAGGTGACTCCGGCGCCCGCCCCGCTCTGGGCGCGAAGATGGGCCAATTCGGGCAGTGGAGCGGATGCCTTGGGGCCGGCTGCGGTAAAGACCGCGGTGACCAAGGTCTCGGTTTCGGGGTTGTAGGGGCTGGGCTGGGCCTGCCAGCGAAGTAGTTGGCCGTCTTCGTATGCTTGCAGGATATAGGCGCGAGTGAGTTCGTCGAAGCGGGCCACAATGCCCCGGTATTCGCACTCGGCGCGTTGCAAGGCGTCGATGTCGCGGTCCATATCGCGCACAACGCTCGGGTTGGGGGAGGGGAGCAAGACGAGGGCGGGCGCGAGCACCGTCTTGAAGATGCGGGCAGCTAACATGTTGGGTATGTACATGCTAGCTTAGCGGTGTATCCTTGTCAAGAAGCGCAAAGGGGCGGGGGGACGCGGACCGAGTGTACAAGTAGGAAGGCCAACCCCTCCAGCTAGGAGTAGTTTTAGAGTGTCGGCGATCATATCTTAGGGGAAGCTCATGTATTAAACGGATGTTGTGCCGTTTGGCCGGACCTCCCAATCGTCGGAAGGACGAGTATGAGCGACATATCCTTTGAGCACGTGTTGAGCAGCCAGTACACGGTCTTTGATGGGCTGGCTGGGATGCACGTGGAAGACATCTACCAAGACCGCCAGGGCTTTCTCTGGATCGCCACGGCCGACGGCGGCGTCAGCCGGTTCGACAGCGCCCATTTTGATAACTTTGGCCTCAAAGACGGCCTGCCCAATCTGACGGTCATGGCCATTGCCGAGGAAGCCGACGGGCGGCTGCTGTTCGGCACGTTCGGCGGGGGGATTGCCGCCTATGACGGGCGCGGCTTTCAGGTGTACACCACTGAGCACGGCCTGCCTTCCAACGAGATCATGGGTTTGCAAGTCCAGCCGGATGGTTCGATTGTGGCGTTGACTGGCGCGGGCGTGGCTTGGTTTGCCCAAGATCGCTGCACAAAGCTCATAACCGAAGTTGGCGGCCAACCTTTGGGGCGGGTGTACGATATGGCCACCGACGCGGCGGGTACTACCTGGCTGGCGACGTGGGACCGAGGCATCATCAGCTTAGATGGGCGGTGCATGGGTATTGACGAGGAGGCGATTCAACATCCTTGGAAATTCGCCCAAACCTCTTCCGGCCATCTGTGGATCGCCTTCCTGTACACGGCCCCCGAAACCTTTATTGGCCGCTACGATCCGCGAGACGAGCAGTTTGCATTCATCCATGTGGGCCATAAGACCGATAGGGGCACGCAGAACGGGGTGCGGCACGTGCGGGCTGACGATGGGGACCGACTCTGGCTGGCACGCCGAGGGGTGGTTGTACACAATGATCAAGAGTGGCATCATTTTTCCGTCTCCCTGCCGGATGCAGACTTTTCGGGTACGCGCCTGACCTACGAGGACCGCGAGGGCAATATCTGGATCGGGCTTTGGGGCGGCGGGCTGATTTTTTGCGATCCGGCCAGCATCCGGTGCTACACGGAAGCCGACGGCCTGCCCGACCGCGAGATTTGCCATTTGGGAGAAGACCATGGGGGACGGATGTGGATCGGCACGATGGGCGGTATGGCCTATATGGAAGAGGGCCAAATCTGTCCGCTCAATACGGATGAAACCGTTTCGGCGATGGTGGTGGATGAAGAGGGGCAGGTTTGGAGTGGTGGGGACACCGGCCGGGTGTACAAGTGGGGGGGCCAAACGCCGCAAGTGATCACGGTGACTGAAGAGACCCACGCCGAAAAAATCACCGGGCTGTGCACAGATCAGCAAGGGCGTATATGGATTGGCACGCTCCAGGGCCACTTCGGCTGGATAGAAGCCAATCGCTTCATCCCCTTCGACGAGTGGGCAGGCGACGAGTGTCGTTCCTTGCTGCAAGACCAAAACGGGGTATTCTGGATTGGTTTCTACGCAAGAATACCGGCGCTCTATTGGTACAAAGACGGTCAATTTCGCCCGGTGGATATGGCCGAGGCGGAGACCATCGCCTATGTCAATGTCTTGTGGGAGTATCAAAATACCTTGTGGATAGGTACGGCTAAGGGGCTTTTCATCCTCGACCGCTCGTCGGGGCAGGTGGGCCACTTTACCGCCAATAATTCCGGGCTGGTGGCCAATGGCATCTTGGCGCTGGCGGCCGACCGGCAGGGCAATGTTTGGATCGGGACCAGCGGCGGGGGAGTGATCCGCTACGACGGCCAGACCTTTCAAAGCATCCGCTTAGGACCATCTGCTCTCGGAAACGTAGTCGAGGCTATCCAATGCGACCGCCATGGCCAACTGTGGTTTGGGACGCGGGCCGGACTGGTCGCCTACCAGCCCGGCGACACGTCTCCGTGCTTGGTGATCCGCGAGGTGATGGCCGGGAGCCTCTTTGCTGCGCCCGAAGCCGTATCCTGTATAGAGCACACCCCGGAAATTCGCGTTCGCTTCCAAGGTATCAGCTTCCGCACCGGCGCGAAGCTGATGCGCTATAGCCACCGCCTGTTAGGCTACGGCCCAGCAGAACAGTGGAGCGCGTTCACCACCGCCAATGTAGTGGCGTATAACGCCTTGCCGGTGGGTGACTACCGCTTTGAGGTGCAGACCATAGACCGGGATGGCCTGAGGTCCGGGGTAGTCGGCTTGAAGATTCAGGTCCTCCCCGACGCCAAAACCGAGCGCATCGACGCCCTCGAAAGGACACTCCGGCCTATTGACCATATGGCGCAGAGCCACAGTCGAGTCATGCACGAGGTAATGAGACAGGTCTCGCGGGTAGCCGAGACCGATATGAATGTGCTGGTGCTGGGCGAGACCGGCACCGGCAAGGGTTTGCTCGCTCGGACCGTCCACGAAACAAGCACCCGCCGCAAGCGGCCCTTTATCCAAGTTAATTGCGGGGCGCTGCCCGCCGGGCTGGTCGAAAGCGAGCTGTTTGGCCACGAGAAAGGGGCCTTTACCGGGGCAGACACCCGCCAGCTCGGGCGCTTTGAACTAGCCGATGGCGGCACCCTCTTTCTGGACGAAGTCGGCGATTTGCCGTTAGAAGCCCAGCGGGTGCTGCTGCACATTTTAGAGGAGAAGACCCTGACCCGCGTCGGTGGCGAGCATCCTGTAACCGTGGAGGTGCGGGTGGTGGCGGCGACCAACCGCGATCTGCGGCAGGATGTACAGGAGGGCACGTTCCGCGAAGACCTGTTCTACCGTCTGAGCGTCTTCACGCTAGCGCTTCCGCCGCTGCGGCAGCGGCGAGAGGATATACCGACTTTGACGGCGTATTTTGTGGCGCGGTTCGCCCAAGACCTAAAGCGGTCGGTGCCGACGCTAGACGAGGGGGTGGTCGCGCACTTGCAGGGGTATGCTTGGCCGGGGAATGTGCGGGAGTTAGAGCACTTGATCCACCGCGCGGTCTTGCTGTGCGAAGATGGCGTCATGCGGGTGGAGGATGTGTCGTTGCCGTCGGTTGCGCCGCCCGCCGGGGATGGGGAGCACCCGCCGACTGAACGACGAACCGGGGACGCGGACGAAGCGCCGCCGGTCGAAGAGGTGGACGAAAAGCAGCAAATCCTAGCGGCCCTGCAAGCGACCCACTGGAGGATCTATGGTGTGCATGGTGCCGCCGCGTTGTTGGGTATGCACCCGGAGAAGCTGCGTTACCGCATGCAGAAATACGGGGTACGACGCCCGAAGAAGTAGCGCAGGACGCAAGCGCTTATACAGGCGACCAACGGCCAACGAAAGTCGTGTAAATCCACGAAAAAGCCGTGTAAATCCACGGAAAAATCGTGGAAAGCCTTGCGCCGATGGCGAGGCCGCGTGTCATAGAAAGACCCGTCCCATAATTTTAAGTATCATGTTTTTCAATCCTTTAGGTTCATCCTAAAGGATTTTTTGTATAGGTCCTGATCTTTGGCAAGAAACTTGCATATATCCTCGTTGAAGGCGAGGCCGATGCAGAAGAAAGGAGGTGATACGAAGTCGTATCGGTCGTTGCTCAACACTCACTCCAGTACCAAAGCAACAACGTGTTGCGAGCGTACTGGGCTACTAAGAGGGGATGAATCATGACTATGTTACGGGAATTTATCGGCTCGTCGAGCGGTTTGGCTCCGGCTCGGCAGGGGTTGGGGCTCGGGTGGGTCATCAGTGCTCTCGCGGGGGTCGCGATCCTGCTCGGGGCGCGAGAAGCTGCTGCCGATTGCGACGAAAGACGCTGGACAAGGGATAAGGGGTACAACGCAGGTTGCGACGAGGCTACGAACGGGAGATTGCCGAAGATGTGTCAGGACTGTTGGCTGGACTCGAACTGCGTGACAAGGTGTGGAGGGAACTACTGCTGCGTTTGAAGAATGTCTGAGACAACCTTAGCTGCTGTAGAGCCGTTTCTCTTGCTAAGGTGTAAAGGGCCGGTTTAATCGTAGCGATTAAGCCGGCCCCCTTTTCCCTTCTTACTTCACGGATAGTCGGCAAAGAATAAAGGAGTAAAATAAGATGGACAATATTCGGGAATTTTTCACGTCCTCGAGCGGTTTGGCTCCGGCTCGGCAGGGGTTGGGGTTGGGTTGGGTCATCAGTGCCCTCACGGGGGTCGCCGTCCTGCTCGGGGCGCGAGAAGCTGCTGCCTGCGACGATACCTCATGGAGAGAGGGTCCGGTGTCTAGCTCAGGTTGCGACGAGGCCACGGGCGGGGGACAGAAGTGCAAGTGTAGGGACTGTCGGCTGGATTCGAATTGTTCTATCCAGTGCTCTGCTTGGTACTGCTGCGCTTGCTAAGAGGCTGTCTTAAAATTAATACGGTTTAGTTAGCGGCTGATAGCCACGGATAGCAGCACTAGATTCTGATGGATAACTCGTGTAATGCCGATCTATTTGGCACCCGTTTCATCGTTTACATAGTGCTTAACTAAACCGTATTGGTTTTAAAACCCCCGTCGGGTCTCCCAAGAATCGCCAAGCAGCTTTCACATCCCCCTTTTCTTTTTTTAACGGATAGTACGCTGTCTGTCAGAGTTTTACCTGTTGGAAAGGATTCTGTGATATCATGCTGAAATTCGCCATTGTCATATGGATTGTGCTGTGGAGTAGTCTCGCCGAGGCGATCAAGTGGGATTTTGACGATGGGACGACGCAAGGGTGGACCGCCAAAGAAGCGCTTACATGGGGGGGGGCGCGTGAATTCCACCAGTTTCCATCGATGGTCGAAGACGGTGTGTGGCGGATCAGGGTTGATCCCGCCGTCACCAATAGTTTGTACGCCTCCAGCCCGGGTGTCGAAGTGATTTCTTCGACCATCGGGTACGATTCGGGCTTGTTCGACCAAGTCCGCGTCCGGTTCCGCACCATCCATGACCGCCCTACGGAAGGTACTTTTTGGATAGAGTGGGAAAGCTCTTCAGGTTTTGATTTTTTTAGTTATGAAAAACTTGAAGATGACCTCGTACAACAAATAGTCTATACCACCGAGTGGCAGGAAGTGGTGTTCTCGCTGGCGGATCAAGACGGATGGGAGGGCCTGTTAAAAAATATTCAGCTAAGTTTTATACTGGATTCTGATTCGGCTACCGAGGGGGTTGAGGCGTTTGAGATCGACTTGATCGAGTTGACCGGCGTGGAAGAGTTGATAGAGGGGGAACTGCCGCCGCCGTCCGTAGAGTACTACTTTGGCTTTGCTGGGGCCGGCCTTTTTGCGCCGCCGGTTTTCTATCCGATTGCGCTGGGCGTAGGGGAAGCACTTCATGGAGGGTATGGAGGAGGGTATCTAGGGGAGAGGGGGGGCGGTGTGTTGACGGACTTGGATGGCGATGGCGACTTAGACCTGTTCGGCCTCTGGGAAACGCAAACGAAAACACTATCGCCGGGAGGGGATGAGTCTAAAGCGGGCTGGCTGATGGCCCTCAATGACGGGCGAGGTGCCTTGGAACGTGGGCCTGTTATAGAGGAAGTAGCAGTAGCGGCCACAGGGGAGGGTAGTATAACTGGAGGGATAACCGTCTCCTCAGTGGTTGTCTTAAAGGCGCTTGGTGCTGATTTGACGGGCGATGGTAAAAACGAAATCGCGATATCAAGAAGCAACCGTGAGCCCAAGACAGAAGTTTGGTCTATCGGGCCGGAACTCCAAATCGAGGTGCTCGTGCAGGTCGATAGACAGATCCATAGTGTAGTAGATTGGGATGGCGACGGCCGGGTCGAATTATTTGTAAAGGGGACTACGGTTGAAGGCTCTTCAGAGGAAGTGATCGCGGGTACGGCGGAGTTTTCAAGCACGTTAGCGGTGTGGGAGGTCGAACAGGGCGTGTGGACCTCCGAAGAGGTGGCGGCTTCCAAAAACTATTCGCCCGTTCAGATCGGCGACTTTACCAGCGATGGGACCCTAGACGTGTTCTGGACATCGCTCGCTGGGCGGGAGAACAGGTGGATTGTGGGGGCCTTGGGCGAGGAGCTTCAGATCGGCGAGGTATTTGAATTCGATGAATGGATGGATCCGTTAGGGGTGGGCGATTTTGATGGCGATGGGCAGGTGGATTTCCTCACCGAGTTCACATTCGATCTGATCGAAGGGAGCAAGGGGATCGTCTTGCAGAGCAAGGGAGCCGGGGACCGCATAGAAGCCGAGGTGCTGTATGATGATCGGCTGTTGCGGCGCTCGCCGGTATTGGTGCGCGACCTGAATGCCGATGGGGTGGACGACTGGGTGTTTATAGGTGGGGATCGCGCTTCGGGTTTTGGGGTGTTTGTCGAATGGGGCGGGCGTGTCAACCCGACTCAAGAAGGGGAGCGGCATCGGCTGGAGGGCAGTGGGCGATACGTGCTGTCTGGGGATATGGATGGCGACGGCGATGTCGACTTGGTGGTGTTAGATCCGATATTGGGCGGCGTACATGTGCTCAAGAGCTCTCTGGGCGAGCAGCCGACCGCCGTGATGACGCCAGTGGTAGCGCGGCCGGTGCAGCATCGGCTCGGCGATAGCTACCCCAATCCGTTCAATCCGGCTGTGGTG
This sequence comes from Candidatus Latescibacterota bacterium, assembly GCA_965261395.1. Lineage (GTDB taxonomy): Bacteria > Latescibacterota > UBA2968 > UBA8231 > UBA8231. The sequence goes on along the minus strand of OZ253462.1, from coordinate 4,631,127 downwards.
ATCCCTCTTGATCTGGCGACGGACGCGGCGGGAGTGTCGCTGACGGTGTACGATGTGTTAGGGCGTCGGGTGCGGCAGGTGTGGCAGGGGCCGCTGGGGGCGGGGAGCCATCGGTTTGTGTGGGATGGCCGTGACGAGGCGGGTAAGGCGGTGGCCGCTGGGGTGTATATCTATCAGGTTGAGGTGGACGGACAAATAGAAGCCAAGAAGACGACGAAGCTGCCTTGAGGGGAGGATGAGTCTATGCGGCCTTACGCACTCGTACCGGCCCTTGCTCAGTACCATAGCCACCGGGCCGCAGGAATACTGGGCAACGAAGGAGGCAAGAGATGAACAGATTGTGTGAATTTATCGGCTCGTCCAGTGGCTTGGCTCCGATGCGGCAGGGGCTGGGACTCGGGTGGATCGTCCGTGCCCTTGCCGGGCTTGTGGTTCTGCTCGGGACCGCGGAAGCCGAAGCCGACACTAAGTGCCCGTACACTTGGACCGCGTGCAGCCCTAGCGCGGATTGTGCGCTGGCGGAGCCGAAGGGGGTATATCGCTACTGCACCTATGGTTTGGACGCGGACTGCACCTTCTACATAGTAGATTGCTGGTACTCCTCCACGCCTTGTTTGGAGTCCGAGCAGCCGACCGCGCCCATCGTGCTGACCCGAAAAATTGAGTGCAGCCACCACAGCGGGTGCGCGGAGTCTAACTCGACCGAGCCGTATCGGCACTGCACCACGTATTATGACGCCCGCGGCGACATTTATTTTCGAGAATTTTGTGAGTGCTCCTCCACGCCCTGTTCGGAGGTAGAGCAGCTGACCGAGATCGCCGGGCCGACCGATGGTTGCTTCAACCAAGAAACAGAGTGCAGCTACTTCGACGATTGCGCGGAGTTTAACTCGACCGAGCCGTATCGGCACTGCACCACGTACTATGACGCGCGCGGCGACATTTATTTGAGAAATTGCGACTGCTCCTCCACCCCCTGTTCGGAGGCCGAGTCGGCGCAGATGACCGCGGTGCTGACGCCAGCGGCGGTAGGCCGACTGGCGCAGCATGGGCTCGGCGACAGCTACCCCAATCCGTTCAATCCGGCGGTCGTGCTCCCTCTTGATTTGGCCAAGGACGCAGCGGGGGTGTCGTTGGCCGTATACGACGTGTTGGGTCATCGGGTGCGGCAGTTGTGGGACGGGCCGCTTCAGGCGGGCAGTCATCGTTTTACTTGGGATGGCCGCGACGAGGTAGGCAAAGACGTGGCCGCCGGGGTGTATATCTATAAGGTCGAAATTGACGGGCAGGTGGAAGCGAAAAAGACGACGAAGCTGCCTTGAGGTCTTCCAGGACCGTAGCGGCACCAAGCCGCGGGCGTACTGCCACGAAGGAGGCAAAGAGATGAACAGGTTGCGTGAATGCACTGGCTCGTCCAGTGACTTGGCCCCGATGCGGCAGAGGCTGGGGTGGGTCGTAAGTGCCCTTGCGGGGCTTGTGGTCCTGCTCGGCGCGAGAGAAGTTGCCGCCGAAGACGATAGGGTGTCGTGTGGGACCGGGTCCACTTGGATCGGCTGTAGCTCCAACCCCAGTTTCGATTGTGGCGCACAGCAGGCGGATCCGCAAGATAAATACCTCTACTGCGCCTATGGCTTGGACGCGTACTGCAACCTCTACATAGCAAATTGCTGGTACGCCTCTACCCCTTGTTCGGAGTCCGAGCAGGAGGTCGCGCCCACCGTGTCGGATGCCGATATGTGCCTCGAGCGGATCAATACGAAGATTGAGTGCAGCTACTTCGACGATTGCGCGGAGTTTAACTCAACCGAGCCATACCGGTACTGCACCACTTACTATGGCGCGGACGGCGACATTTATTGGCAAGGATCTTGTAAGTGCTCCTCCACTCCTTGTTCGGAGTCCGAGCAGGATCAGATGACCGCGGTGCTGACCTCAGAGATCGCGGGCCGACCGGCACAGCATCGGCTGGGCGCAAGCTATCCCAATCCGTTTAATCCCCAGATGATCATTCCCCTCGACTTGGCGACCGACGAGGAGCGGGTTCACTTGGCGCTCTACGACGTGTTGGGGCATCGGGTGCGGCAGTTGTGGGACGGGCCGCTGGGGGCGGGCCGTCATCGGTTTGTGTGGAATGGCCGCGACGAGGCGGGCAAGGCGGTGGCCGCCGGGGTGTATATCTATAAGGTTGAGGTGGACGGACAAATAGAAGCCAAGAAGACGACGAAGTTGCCCTAAGAGGACATTCTTTTGAGCTATTTGACTCGAACGAGGATAAGACGGCATGGGACAGCCTAAGCATCCATTATACTGGATTTACTCTGGTTTAATCCTGCTACTAATACCTGCGATCATTATGCTTATTGGCCTGTATGAAAAGGGCCTCAGCCCCGAATCGCCCCTGCCGTCCATTCCGCCTAAAGAAGTTGTGCTGCGCGGTCTCGCCGCGTTTGATTCCACAGCGAGTTCTCTCCACCTAAAAGAAGTGTATCAGGCCGTGCCTGCGCCGCGTTCTGGTGTGTTATCAGCCTATCGCGTTGTTACGGAGGACGAAGCGTTGGCCTACAAGCTAGTCGTCGTCCGCCACGATATTGCCTGTCCTACCTGTCGCGATTTACTGGTCGGGATACTCTTAGCACCAGGAGAAGACCGCGTTGCGGGCGTTTTGCCCTTGGCATCTTGGGAGCTTGCCGACGGCCGCTTCGATCCGACCGCCTTCTTTGCCCAACTGATCGGGCGAGCACTCTCTGAGCCTTTAGTTGTAGGCCGGGATATCGATGGAATAACAGGGGCAACCCTGTCCGTGAATGCCTTAGTGACTCAATGGAGCCAAGCGGGAAGTTGGCTAGCGGAGTCCAAGGGAACCGCTTTTTGAGGAGTATTGGGCTATGGATATGTTGCTGAATGAGATGGATCCCGTCTTCTTGTTAGAATGGGGTCTGTTGTGCTCGATCATGGTTGTTGCCTCCTACACCACCTATACGGACCTCAGCCATAGAGAGATTCCCAACTCGGCTACTTGGATTTTGCTCGGTCTTGGGCTGATAGGGCAGATTGGGTTGTGGGTATTGGGCGAGGTTACACTCGTACAGATCGGCCTATCCTTTCTGCTGGGCTTTGCCGTAGGCTACCTGTTGTTTATGTATGGCTTTTGGGGGGCGGGGGATGCTAAGCTGTATTGGGCCATGGTCGCGGCTATACCGAGTACGTTGTTTGGTCCGAAGTGGCCGACGTTCTCCTTAGCCTTCTTTGCGCTGGATACTCCTCTTTGGGCCTTGTTGGTCAACACCATTTTGACCAATACCGTTTTTCTTATAGTCCTTATGGTCATTCATAAACCCGCAAAACCCATCGAGACCTCTGCAAGTGAGCATAGAAAGGGCATGAGTTGGGGATGGTTGCGCTCTGGGGTTGAGGCAGCAGGACTGAGCGGGCTGGTGTTAGGTGGGACGACGCTGGTCGGCGGGACGTTGACCCTTGCTGAGGCTATCGTGGTGGGGGCTGTGCTCTATTTGATCCATGAAGATCTGACCAAGGCACCCAATAGAATCATCTTGGTCGTTCCCGGGCTTGTAATAGGTGTCTTCAGTGCCATCAGCACCGGGGATTACCTGATCTATCTAGTGCTTTGGGCCGTGCTGTGGGGCATACGGAACGTCTATGTGTATATCCATTCTCTCGAATACCAGAAGTTTGTGCAGCCGGTCTCTATCGATGCCTTACAGCCGGGCATGGTGCTACACCAGTCGATTTATGAAGCCTCCGAGGAAGGCCGAGTCGAAGTAGTTCCGTTCGGCGGGCAGGGTAGAGATGCGGGGGAGCTAATAGGCCGAACGGGCAAGCCGTTGACCATCGGGAAAGTGCGCCGATTAAAAGACTTAGAAAAAAAGGGATTATTCCGTGAATGGGACGATCAGTTAGAGATTGAACTATCGCTCCCCTTTGCGCCGGCCTTGATGGTTGGCGTCAGCCTAACTCTGATATGGGCAGGCAGTATCGTCCGGCCAGCCAATAGGTGGATTCAGCCGTTGTTCGATGCGTTTTAGGGAAAGGAAAGATACGCGATGGAAGATGTGCGTCCAAAACCGCCAGTGGCGATGCTGTTCCTTTCGACGGTGCTGGGCATCCTCTTGGGGACCAGTATATTGTTAGCCACAAAAATCAACAATCCTACAATCGTCCTAATGGATACAGGTTTGGATCATCTGCTTGGGGAGCTCGTCCCGGAATACGAACTCGAACAGTTAGATGGCGGCCTGATCTCTACCCATCTGTACAAGGGCGAATCCCACCTACTGGTCTTTACGTTGCCGGGCTGTGATGCCTGTGATACCATGTACCCCATTATAGGGAAAGCGGCTACAGATATTCCCATCCTGATGGTTTCCAACACCCGGGAAGGATTGATGGAAAAAGTCACCGAGCATGGCTTGGCTTTTCCCATTGTCGTAGATACGCTGTTACTGACGATGGAGCATCTCAACATCACGAATTTCCCGACCGTGCTCTTGGTGGATAGGGAACAAAAGATCGTCGAGGCCGTTAGGGGCGGAGGCTTCCCGATTGAGAACATTGTGCAATCCGCGCAAAAAGTAATTGAAAAAGAGAGGACCGAATGATGGCCGATCAAAAGCATTGGAAGATCGCCGGGCTTGTTAGTGTGGTCTTGTTGCTCGTGCTGATTTTCAAGGAGAAGTCTGAGGAACCAGCGGGGGTCGTCTGGAGCGAGGGGGATACGACGCGTTCTGAGCCTCTGTCTGAAGGAACGGACGCCCCTGATTTTGAATTGCCCTCTGTGCAAGGAGGTAACGTCAGTCTCAGCAGCTTTAAGGGGCAGCGGATAGGGCTGATTTTTGTAACCCCTACCTGCCCGTATTGCAATGACTTGGAAAGTTACTTGGTAGAGTACGACCTTCCCAAAGAGAGTCGTTTGCTACTGGTCAGCCGAGGTACTAAGGACGAAGTGCAGCAAATCGTCGAAAAACATGACCTAACGATACCCGTTTTGGTCGATTCGGCGGGTGCGGTTGCACAAGCTTATAAGATCGGGGGCGTACCGCAGTTTTACGTGGTGAGCGAGGAGGGGACCATTTCCTCTTTTGCACGAGGGATGCCTCCGGTATGGGAAGCAGTGCAAAAGTTATAACCGGGGAGGGCACTGCGAGGTATGGAAATCATTCCGTTAATTTCCGAACGCGACGTAGCGATACAGCGTGCGCGTGTCGCACAAGATCGCGATCTACACACCCAAGCGAAGGCTTGTCTCCTTTTGGGCCGTTATCACAAGGAACAAGGTGAACTCGACAAGGCTGAAGCATTGTATCAAAGAGCCCTTGCGCAAGCACGGCAGTTACAGGAACATGAGTTGGAAGCAGATGCGTGTAGCGGCTTGGGACTTATGTACCAAGTCAAGGGGCGGATGGATAAGGCGGTTGACTATCTCAATACAGCCTTTGAGATCAATAGTGAACGCCGAGATGAGGAGCGTCTGGCCGTCAACTATAGCAATAGAGGCTTTGTCGCCCATCTCCAAGGAAAAATCGGAGAAGCGCAAGAACTGCACACCCGCGCTCAGCAACTCCACGAGGCGTCGGGAAATAGGGCCTATTGGGCTGAAGAATGCGGCAACTTGGGGCAGTTGGTGCTCCAGCAGAACAAACCAGAAGAAGCCGAAGCCTACTTCCAGCAGGGCCTGAACGTTTGCCAAGAACTCGGCGATCTGCCGGGTATTTCTGGCCACTATCAGGGCTTGGGTCTAGTCTATCTCGGGCAGAAGCGTTTGGCCGAGGCCGAAGACATCCTCAAAAAAGGCATTGCGATTGAGGAGCGGCTCCAGCGAGACGAGGGGTTGGCTCATCATTACAGCGTTCTGGGAGGCGTATATAGCCAGACGGGTCGGTTTGATGAGGCGGAAGCCATGTACCGTCGGACGCTGGCCATTCAACAAAAATTAGGCAATAGACAGTTTGAGGCTCGCACCATGGGCGGTCTTGGGCAGGTGCTACGGGAGAAAGGTGACACGCGAGAAGCCGCGGCGTTGTTCCAGCAGGCTAGGGAGCTATTTGACGCGATTGGGGACAACAAAGGTCGGGCGGTACAAGCGGCTCTTTTGGGTGATGCCTATATGGACGTTGAAAACTTTAATGCGGCTGAGGAGGCATATCGGCAGGCGGTGCAACTGTTTGAGAAAGTATCGGACTTGGAAGCCGTGGCCGACGTTAGAGTCAGCTTGGGGAGGATCTATGCGTCGAATCAGGCTCCTTTTGATGCCTTACTTCAGTGGCGGCAAGCGCTGGAATTATACCGCGAACTTCAGCTAGACGACAAGGTTGAGTTCGTAGAAGAGCTGCTGAGGACGAGCGGCCGAATGTAAAGGACAAAATGATGTTCAACGCAATACGGCAGCGGACCGTAGCTAGGCTCTTCAAGGTCATCAGACGTCTTGAGGAAAAAGAACGCTCGCGTCGTCTAGGTCGGGACAGAGTTTCAATACTGATCTTTTTTCACGGCTTTGATAGCGTTTCCGCGCATCGTTCTTTGGTGGTGGGTACGACGCTCCGTCGCCGAGGATACAGCGTCGATTTTGCTGGCACTGGCTCGTTTGCCGACCAAATCCGGCAAGAGGATTTCCCGCTGCACGACCTCGCCACGCCGATACAAGACTTGGGAGCAGTACTGGATTTTGGAACGAATGAGGCGGACTACGATTCGTTCATCCATCAGAGCGTGGAAGCCGAGCGAGCGTTGATTGCCCGCCTGAAGCCTGACCTCGCTATCGTAGATTCCCGTCCCACGCTGCGCTTGGCTGCGGCACTGGAAGGGCTTGATGTGGTTTGGATAACGTCGGCATATAACATACCCGAATACTCTTGCCCTATTCTCTCGCCTGAGTTTGTGCGTACTTGGGAGGACATAATCGAACGTGCTTCACATCGAGAATGGACTTATGGGACGACATTCGGGGAAATGTATCTGCTCTGCGATATTCCAGCGGTTCATCCACTGGGACAGGAGACGCCTGCCAACTACTCCTTTGTAGGACCGCTGCTTGAGGGGCTTGATGCAGAGGAGCAAGGCGATGTGGAGCGGGAGGGGGTGTACTGGGATCTCAGAACGCTGGGGGCCGATTGGCCCTTTATTCAAGAGGCCGTGCAAAAGCTGGGGATGCAAGGGATTCGGCAGTGGGTGGTTCCACCTGTTGGAGTGCGTATCGACCCAATAGAAAACTGCGAGATCGTCGATCCGAGTTTTTTGCGGCAGGCCGCCTCCCAAGCGGCTGTCTTTGCTGGCGGCGGGGATCACGGTTTCTTCTACCAAGCTCTGTTCAAGGGAATACCAGTCATTGGGCTTCCCACGAATTTTACTCAAGAGTATTTTATCGACCGCCTGCAAGCACTAGGGCTAGGTATCAAATTGAGCTACCGAGACTTCACCCGACCGACGGCTCTCGTCCAAAGTATCGAGGGGCTGTTAAACCACTATGCGATATTCGCTAGACGATGCCGTGCTTTTGCTGCCGATATACGAGAATGGCAGGACGCGAATCGCGTCGCAGATGTAATTGATGGGTACTGGATGAGTCGCACTGAAGAAGGCCGGCTCGATCCGTATTACCAGATGAGCCAACGCGACTTTGCCCGGCAGTTGTCGTTGAGCACGGTGCTCAATGACGAGCAAATTGAAGAGATGCTCGAAAACGGGCAAAATAGCCAGATGCCGCATGAAGTGAAACAAGACGGGATATGGTACGATCGCCTTGATTCGTGGAACTGGCTCTACGACAACGACGCTCGCTTTTTTGCGTGTGATTACGAGGCGCGTGAGGAGATGCGTTCGTTCTTCATTAACAAAAAAAATGGTGCGCTTCATCCCGCTATGGAGAGTCAGCGCTTGCGGCTGACTTATACCTTCACTCTATCTGCTACCGAGGATACAACACATAATGTGCGGATATTTCTGCCCTACCCAATAACCACCGACTTTCAGAAGGATATAAAACTGCTATCTTGCTATCCTACGGAAATCCAGAGCCACTTTTTGCCGCATTCGGGTTTTTTCTATGGCTATCCTGCTGTTTGTGATTTTAGCTCCGGCGAGGCATATACGTTTTCTTACGTGTGCGAATTGACGGTTTATGCGAGAGCGATGGGTCGAGCAACAGAGGTGCTCACACCCGAAGAGTTTGAGCTCTATACTACTGTTGATGAATCCTTGGCAGAACATCCACTCGTCTGCAGTTGTTGGGAGGATGTGAATATAGACGGAGAATCGAGCGATTTAGAAAAAGCCCGTTCGTTATACTACCATTTGGCCAAAAACAAGCATTTCAAGAAAACCAAAGATAGCTGCCAATGCTATCGGTGTAGCACCCTAAAAGCACTAGCGGACGACGGCGGACATTGTATTACGTTGGCTCGTGCCTTCACTGCCCTTTGTCGCCTGCTAAAAATACCAGCTCGCGAGCAAGCCGGAGCCATAGCGGTCAATCCTCTAGGGCCGAGCAGGTACGAGAACCGAACGTATGATGAAGTGGTATTTGGGCACACGTGGGCTGAGATCTTCATCTCGGATCTCGGATGGATCCCCGTGGAATTTCACGGTATCAGTATTGGTACTCCAGCACTAACGGAGGCCAATGTGCAAAATGAGGCATTACGTCATAAGGTCTTGGAGAATAGCGATCCCTATTTTGACTTTTTCTTTGGCCATTTGGACTGCTTCCACATCGTATGCTCAAACTCTGCTGCCAAGGAGGTGCTACAAGCCGTTGTGTACGAAGAGACGGGTAATGGCATTCCTCGTATACATCGTATACATCGGCCGGATTCTCTGAGAGAGGAATGCCGCTTGGTCTTTGAATGTATATAAGGGAGCTAGCTCAATGGATATTTCTGTCGTCATCGCCGCACACAATCAGCGCGATCGGTTGCGGCTCGTTTTAAGCGGCTTGGCCGTTCAAACATTCTCTGAAGGCCCGTTTGAGGTTATCGTGGTGGACGATGGCAGCACGGACGGAACAGGGAATTTTCTGCGTACGTATGAGCAAATTCCCGTAAAAGTCATTCCCTTGAATACCAATGTAGGACGCTGCCGAGCGCGGAATATCGGTATAGCGGAAGCGCGGGGAGATTTGATCGCCTTCTTGGACGGAGACGCGCTACCGGGTCCCGATTGGTTGGCTCAACATTGGCAACTATTTCAGCGCTACAACGGCGTAACGAGCGGATTCCAGTATTGCTTGCCTCGTTTGGAGTACGTCCAGGACCCGCGCAGTGGCCTTCCTTGGGAGGACGTTCCAGCATCGGTTGCTCATATTATGCGTACGTACCCAGACGAATTTCGGGTGACCGAAGCTATGATACAGTCTGATTTTGATGCGATCGCCCCGTTAGCCCGAGAGGGCGGGTATCCCTTCCCAGAATTAAAATTAATGCAAGACCAAGTACAAGTACTCTCTGACCAAGTGCCCGACTCGCCGATAGGTTGGATCAGTTTTTATCCACATAATGCTTCGGCCCCGCGTGTCGCTCTTGAGGAGGTCGGTGGATTTGACGAAGAGCTGCCCCATTCTGAAGGATGGGATTTGGCCTATCGCCTCATGCAGAATGGGTATAAAATGCGCTTTGCCGCCAAGGCGCAGAGCTATCACCTGTATCATCACCACGACTTTTTCAGCCCACAAAATGCGTTTGCGGAATCGCAAAAACGGCGTAGGTCTATAGCCCACATGGTGGAAAAGAATGAGGATCTTCGACTGTATCTAATCGAATTTTGGTTTGCTTCTATATGGCCGGACCCCTTAATACCAGAGGAGATGCGCCTCCATAGCCTGATGGCATTTCACGAAACGAATCAGACCATCTCGAGCGACGAAATGGCGGAACGTGCGTCAATGCTCGATTTCCATCCTTTGCGGAGGGACCTGAGCAGATGAGACGACCTTGGAAAGTACCGTTCCAAAAAAATAGAAAACTGCAAAGCTGCTTGGCGTTGTCGTTGGCCTTGCATCTGCTGGTGATTTTCGGGATCACGCACCGCGAGCGGGTTACGCAATTCCCCGTCCTACTGCCGATCATGGTGAAGTTTACCAAACGGCCGCCGCCACAGCGCACTCTCACCCGCCGGCAACGCCCCATGCAGCGTCCCTTAGTGCGCCGTCCGGCGCTCCAAGCCGCCCCGGTCGTGGCCATGCGGCCGGCTCCGTCGGCGTCGCGTCCGCTGCCGGTCTTTAAGACCTCGGCTCTTCGGCTGCCGACGGCGTCGCTGCCGGATCGGCTGGCGCTGCCCGTGCCGGATTTCCCCGCTCGGCATATTGGCCCGCACCTGCGCGTTGGGGCGTTGGAAGGGACGCGGCAGGGCGCGGACGAGATTGATTTGGCCTTGGAGTTGATGGATGTGCAGGCGATGGACACGGGTCGGCACCGGGCGATGGTGGTAGTCGATCCAAAAGATCGGCGCAAGCTCAAGGGCTTTCTCTATATGTCCGGCATCTACAGCCCTTCCATCGAACGGGCTGAGTACAGTGAACAGGCTGAAAACATACGAGTGCGCTGGCATCACCAGATGCCGCGCCGCTTGGTGGAACGGCGGATGCTGCAAGGGTTGGCCGATAAGATGGTCGCCAGTACGCAAGTCCACGTCGAAGTACGCGACGCGGTTCGGCTCGACGATCCGCAGCTTTTGCAAGTCCCCTTCGTTCTCATGACCGTCAATACCCCCTTTGAGTTCACGGACAGCGAGGCGGCCAATTTTGGGGCGTATTTGACCGGCGGCGGCTTCCTTTTTGTGGATATTGTCCGCCTTTTGTGGTCCAATGTGAATTATAGGGACGCCGAATTAGACGTTCCAGCGGTGCGTTCCCTCATTCGCGCCAGCTTTCAAGCGGAGGGCTATCAAGAATGGAAGGACTGGCAGTTTAAACGCCTAGAGCTAACCCATCCGATCTATCATTGCTTCTACGATGTAAACAGCCTGCCGCTCGGGATACGCGATATAGAATCTATGTTTAGTTCTGGACAAGACCGACCGCCACGAACCCCGGACTATTTGGAGGGCATCATGGTAGGGGAGCAGTTGGTGGGGGTGTATTCGATGCGCGGCTATGCCGATTACTGGGCGGGAGTCGCCAAGCAGGAGCGGGATTCGTCGGTAGCGAAGAACGAAGTCGGCAGCCCGTTTCTCGTCGGTGCCGAGGAGCCATTGGTCTATAATTTGGGCGTCAATGTCGTGGTGTACGCGTTGACGCGAGAGGGATCATTGGCACGTCAATTCGTCGATGCGGACTGAGCTTGGAAGGCATAAGCATGATACGCATTAACACATTAAATCGCTGCGGCGAGACCTTAACCATCGAATTCATGGGGTATATCAACAAGACGGAGTTCGACATCCTGTATGATTTCCTACAATCGCAGGTCGAGGAGGGGATAACAGAGGTCTGCATCGTGGCCAACGAAGTGCGGAGCCTCAATCCATTGCTCAAACAAGACGCGATCCGTTTGGGGCAACTGGGCCTGACGTTGCGCTTCCAGCAGCTCCCTTTCTTCATACAGAACACGTTAGAAATTTGGGGATTGGAGGAGTGGATAGATGATTAACGCGATGGGTTATTTGCTCGGCTTGGCCGTGCTGTGCTGCGTTCCGGCGATGGCTGGCGAGTGGGTGCAGGAGGGGGCCGACAGTTTCTCAGGCGGCCTTTTTTCCGGCACGGAGATCGATAGCTTGGGGCGGGTGTCGCTGGCCTCGTTTCGCGGGGTCAACCTCGCCTTGGATGCGGTGGCTTCCTCCGGGCCGAACACCTTGAGAGGCAGCCGCAGCGTCACCGACGGCAATACCGACACGGAGTGGCGCTTTGACAACGAAGTCGAAGTGTTGGGCAAGTGGATTCGGATCGACTTGGGCGGCGACCGCGGCGTGGGTCAAGTGCGCCTGCTGCCGGGCAAGACGGTGGCCCAACGGCCGCTGTTTTTCGTCAAAGGCTACCGCCTCGAAGTGGCACGGGAGGCCACGCCCGACGATTGGGTGTTGGTGGCGCAACAGGCGGAAAACACCCGCCCGACGGTGGATACGTCGGTGGATTCGACGTGGATTGAGCAGGCCGCGGACGGGGCACCGCTGCCGGTATTGGGCCGCTTTGTGCGCCTGCGGCTGACGCGGGAAGATCCACCCAACTGGGTCTCCATCGGCGAGGTGGAAGTGTTCGGCGAGGGTTTCCGGTCTGAGGGGACGTTTGAGTCGGTGGTGTTCGACGCGGGGCAGCCGGTCAACTTGGGGCGGGTGTGGTTTGCTGGACAGACGCCGCCGGGCACGATCTTGCGGGTGCAGTTCCGCACCTCAGCCGACGGGGAGGCGTGGCCTGAGTGGCACCGGGTGCCAGCTTGGGACTTGGCGGCAGTCGGCGATGGCGTGGCCCTGACCGAGCCGGAGCCAGCGCGGTTTTTGCAGTATCGGGCGGTCATGGAAACCCGCGATCCACTTAGCACGCCGAGGCTCATGCAGGTGGCGGTCGCCTTTGGGGAACAGCTTTTTGCCCGTGCGGTGGCCGGGGCCATTGCGCCGCCGCGGCCGGTGTTGGGCGAGGAGACCGTGTTCACTTATACCTTCGATGTGGAAATTGGCCCGGAAGATCTCGGCTTTGATCGAGTGCATATCGGCCTGCCGGGCGTGGTGCAGGAGGTGAGGTTCGATGGGTTGGTGCTGCCGGAGGATGGGTATGAGGTCGGATGGGATGATGAGGGTCTCCGGTTGGTGTTGGGGGCCGAGCACCACGTGAGCCGGTCGGGGCGGCTAGAAGTGGAATTTGCGTCGGTGCTGTTGCGGCCGACGCTGGCGGTGCGGGCGGCGGTTGCCTTGGGCGATAGCGTGGATTGGCAGAACGCACGGCCGGTGGAGGAAGATGCTTGGACTTTGGTAGGAGAGGGGGTGGTCTCCCGCGCCCTGCCGCGCGCTGGCGTGTCGGTGCGGCCCAATCCCTTCAACGCGGCCTCGGGTGCGGCTCAAATTCAGATCGACTTGGCCAAGGTGCAGCATCCGCAGGCGTTGACGGTGGCCCTGTACGACTTGGCGGGACGGCAGCGGCGGGTGCTGTGGGATGGGCAACCGGCTGCGGCCGGGCGCAAGCGCTTGGCGTGGGATGGCCGCGACGACAGTGGGCGGCTGGTTGCGCCTGGGCATTATCTGCTGCGCGTTGAAATCGATGCCGATCGCGGGGATGTGTGGACGGGGTTGGTCGGGGTGGTGTATTGAGTACGGCGGACCTACCCTCTAACCTCTCAGGGGTAGGTCCTAACTCCCAAGGAGAAACGAGATGCGTTTTTTCAACACGGCTGGCCCCATCCGGCCTGACGACCACTACCATATCCCGCCGTTGGAGCGCTTGGATTTGGATGGGGTGTTGACCCTCATCGGGCAAAAAAAGTACTTCGTGCTGCACGCGCCACGGCAGACGGGCAAGACGTCGGCACTGCTGGCGCTGCGCGACCTGCTCAATGCCCGAGGCGATTACCGCTGCGTGTACGTCAATGTGGAAGGCGGGCAAGCCGGGCGCGAGAATGTAGAACAGGTGATACGCACCGTTTTGGGAGCGCTTGCGTCTCGGGCACGCTTGACACTGGGCGACGAATTTTTGGGCAAGGTCTGGCCGGGCCTCCTCGCCGAGGTCGGGCCGGGTGTTGCGTTACAGGAGGCGTTGACGCGCTGGTCGGAGGCCGATCCCAAGCCCTTGGTGCTGCTGATTGACGAGATTGACGCCCTCATCGGCGATTCGTTGCTGTCGGTGCTGCGTCAATTGCGGGCGGGCTACGACCTGCGGCCGGAGGGTTTTCCGCAGAGCGTGGTGCTGTGCGGGGTGCGCGATGTGCGCGATTACCGCATTCAATCGACCGCGGAAAACGCGATCATCGCCGGCGGCAGTGCGTTCAACATCAAGGCGCGGTCGCTGCGATTGAGTGACTTTTCGCAGCAGGAGGTGCTGGCGTTGCTGAGGCAGCACACGGAAGAAACAGGCCAAGCGTTTACGGCCGAGGCGGAGGACGCGGTCTGGACGCAGACGCAAGGGCAGCCGTGGCTGGTCAATGCTTTGGCCTACGAAACCTGCTTTGAGCACGAGGCGGGGTCTGACCGTTCCCGCCCCATTGACGCCGCCGCCCTCCGCATCGCGCACGAACAGCTCATTTTGCGGCGCGAGACGCACTTAGATCAGTTGGCCGACAAGCTGCAAGAGGAGCGGGTGCGGAGGGTGGTGGAGCCGCTGCTGAGCGGGGCCGAACAGAGCGCGTTTTCGGCGCGGGATCTGGAATACGTCCGCGACTTGGGCTTAATCGCCCTCGATGACCCGCTGCGCATGGCCAATCCGATCTACGCGGAAGTGGTGCCGCGCGAACTGACTTATGCCACCCAAGCAGGCCTTGCCGAGGACGTGGCGTGGTATGTGGATGCGGCCGGTGGGTTGGATGTGGGCAAGCTGCTGGCGTCGTTTCAGCAATTTTTCCGCGAGCACTCGGAGCACTGGGTGGAGCGATTCCAGTACAAGGAAGCGGGTCCGCAACTGCTACTGCAGGCGTTTTTGCAGCGGATTGTCAACAGCGGCGGCCGGATTGAGCGCGAATACGGCTTGGGTCGGATGCGGACGGACTTGCTGATCGTGTGGCCGCAGGGCGAGCAGATGCTTAAAGTTGTGATCGAATGCAAAATTCTGCATAAGAGTTTGGAGCAGACGGTTGCCGAGGGATTGGAACAGACGGCTGAGTACATGGATCGGTGCGCGGCCGAGGGAGGGCATCTGGTGGTATTCGACCGACGTGAAAACAGGCGTTGGGACGACAAGGTGTTTCACTGCCGCCAGGCGTCCGACCTAGGCGTCGAGATCGACGTTTGGGGGATGTGAGACCTAATCCCCGAACTCCCTTCCGCATCAGCTAGGGTTTTATCACAATTTTCCTCCTCGCAAAGGGGGCCGGGGGGATGAGTCCTGCACCGACACGGAAACGACCGTCCGTAGGGGCGGCCGGCCGGTCGCCCCTACGAAGGAGATTCTTATGATCGCCCGCCGCTGGATTCTTTTGCTCGCCTTGCTGTTGTCCGGGCGTCCCCTGTCGGCCGATCTGCCCGACGCCCAACCCTCGCGTCACTTTTTGCGCCGCCCACCCCTGAGCGCATACACCAATTACGGCGAAGACCTCTACCGGCCCTATCGCCGCGAGATCCGCTTGGCCCCGCGCTACGACTTCCTCGGCCGCTTCCTCGCCGAGGGCTTCCTCGTCTATGAGTTGGACGAGCAGCGGCCCGGCGGCAGCCGCATCCGCAAGGACCGACTCTACCGCTCGCTCAACAACCTGATCATCGCCCACGATAGCTACGGCCCGTGGCATTGGTCTTTGACCGTGGGCGACGAGGTGCGCACGGAGTTTACGCCGTTGACGTTGCGGCAGGCCGGCTTTAATGGCTTGCGCTGGGACGTGGTCTTTCCGGCCAACAAAATTACCTTGCTGACCACGCGCGGCTTTGACTCTTCGCTGTTTCCCACGCTCAACAGCTTTTCCGATCCGGTAGCCCAAGGGCGGGGGTCGCTCATTGACTTCTTGGAGCGCACCGAAGAAAACCCAGTGTACAATATCGCCGGCCACTGGCAGACCCGGCTGGGCGATGTGCTGCGCTTTGGCGCGACCTTTGTCAACCAACATCAGGCCAACACGGCTCGGGGCAGCTCCGGCGGCTTTTTGAGCGGTGGTATTCCCTATCCGGCCATGCAGCCGCCGAGCGAGATCACCGTGCGCGTGCGCGACGACTCGCCGCAAAGCGACGAGGCCGGTGCCATCGTGTACGACATTGTTATTGAGTTGGAAGGAGAAGGGCCGGAGGGCGCGGCGACGATCAGCAGCGACCCGACCGACGACCGTTTTGCGCCGGGTCTGCAACCGCAAGTGTTGGGTGGGCGGCGCGGCGATGGTTTCCGGGAGGTGCGCGGCGAGGAGGCGGTGGAATACCTGTTCGTCGTGCCAGAGGATTTCGCGCTGCGCCGGGCGCGGGTGCGGGCGTTAGTGGCCAACGATTACCGCATTGAGGTGGCGCAACAGCATCCCTTTTTCGACGCGCTGCGCAATCAGTTCACGCCGCGCAACACACCCTTTGAGACGCGGGCGCGGGCAGCGGGGGAGGTGCGGGATTTTTCCAACCGCCGGGCCGTGGAGTTTGAGCATGGCTTTTCCACCGGCCAGACGATTTTCGGCTTTGACGCGGAGGCCACGTTTGTCGGCCTGAAGGTGCGCGGCGAATACCAGCGCAACTTGCTCTACCGCAGCTTCCCGGTGCTGCGTGGCCAGCGCGACCAGCGGCGGGCGGCCGCGTGGTACGTCAACGCGCTCAAGGACGTCGGTCGCTGGGAAGTGGGTGGGGAACTCTTCCGCATGGGGCCGCGCTACGGCGGCGGGTACGACAGCCGGCGCGGCGGGGTGCGGCTCTACACGGACTTGGGCGGCGAAAGCCAAGATCAACAAATGCTGTCCGAGTTCCCCTTGGTCGATGACAACGACGACAACGACCGCTACGCCGACGACAATTTGCGCGATTATCCCAACGGCTCGGAGACCGAGTCTGGCGTATTCCCCGGGCTAGACGAGGACAACGACAACATCCCGGACGACGACAAAAACGCCAATGGAGTGCCCGATTTTGAGGAGCCGTTTTTGCTCTACTACTCCGACCCGCAGGAATTTGTCTATGGCATTGACCTGAACAACAACGGCGTGATTGACGAGCGCGAAAACGACAACAAGCCAGATTATCCCTACGACCGCGACCGGCGCGGCCTGCACGGGTTTGTCGCCCTGCCGGATTGGCGCGGTCTGTCGGCTGGGCTGGGCTACTATCGCCAGGACGAGATCGCCGGGCCGGGGCGGGCGGTGTCGCGCTACGGGCGAGTGTCCTATGGCTTTGACGTGCCGCGTTGGGGGCAAGTCCAGCTCGACCACGACACCAAGCGGGTCGAGGACACGGTGCCGGACTCGGTGTATGTCTTCCGCGCCGGTGAGAACAACAACCCGAACCAGCCGCCCACGCCCGATGCCTTGCTGATGGCCGACTCGTGGGTGCATACCTCGTTTGTCGGCACCCGCTTGGCGCGGCTGGACCAGCTCCACCTTGAAAACAACGCCCAGTGGATCTTGAATCGGCAGTTGGCGGCCGATGCCCGCGTGCAAACCTTCACGATGGTCAATAAGGCCGACTACACCTACGAATTGGCCCGCCTGCGCGTCCAAGCCATGATCAAGCATTTGTACAAGCACGTCACCGCCAGCGACCGGCGGCGGGCGGTGGAGTCGTGGAACCAGATCGCGCCCATTCTGCGGGTGGATTGGCGGTTGACGGAGAATACCTTGGTGCAATTTGGCCAGCAGGGGATGGGGGTGCCGTTTACGCGCACGTTGTTGCCCGTGCTGGCCTTCCGCTTTATCGACCGGGTGGATCGGGAGCGCGAGCTGCGCTCGGCGAGTTCGGTGCTGATGTTCACGGTGCGGGGCACGTACATCGGCTACACTATTGTTTCCAACACCGGGATTGAGTTGCGCCACGAGGAATTTGCCGATCCGGCCGTGGCGCGGACGCGGGATGGGGGGGTGTCGCGGTTTTTTATCTCGGTTATCGCGGGGTACGATCGCTGATGGCTATTTGGCTTCCCTTGGTGCTGGCCGGCTTGGTGGCCGGCAGCCAGTTCGTGACCAATCCAGAGGACTTGGGCAAGCGCTTTGTGCGGGCGCAAAAGCTTTTGGCCACCGGCGACTTTGCCGGGGCGCAGCGGATATACGAGGGCGTGTTAGCGGTGTCGGACGGGGCGCTGATGCGCGCCTCGGCGGTGCGCGTGGTCGTGGATGAGCACGCGGTGGGCGTCCAAGCGGCCGCGCGCTATCAGTTGGCCAACATGGGCCGCAAGCAGGCGCAGTTGTTGCAGGAGGAGGCCGCGCTGGCTGATTCGGTCGCAGCAGACTCGCTGGCTGGGCTAGCTACGGCGTCCTTGAAAGAAGCGGCGGACCGCTTTGCTGTGCTGCGCGATGAGGCGGGCTTTGAATTGCGCGAGACCGCGGCGTACCTCGTGGTGGAGTGCTTTTTTGAGGCCGAGGAGTACGCGCAGGCAGCCGCGGCCGGTCAGGTGTTGTTGCGCCTGTTTCCCAAGGGGCGTTATGCCGAGCGGACGCGCTATACGCTAGGGTGGGCGTGGTTTTATCAGCAGGAGTACGCGCAGGCGGTGGAGTCCTTTGGGGCATATTTGCAGGACGCGCCAGCGGGGATGCGGGCGGATCGGGCGCGGTTGCAGATGGGGTTGGCGCTGGAGGCGTTAGAGCGGTATGAAGAAGCGCTGGCGGTATTTGGGGAGTTAGCCGATGCCTACGACCCGGCGGGTATGGACGACGCGGAGAAGCGGGCGGTGGCCTTGGCCGGATTGCGCGAAGGGCAGTCGCGGCGTACGCTGGCGGCCCAAGCCTGGATCAAGCGCGGGGATCTGCTCAAGGCGCTGGGCCGCTATGCGGAGGCGCTGGCCGCGTACAAGAAGGTCAGCCGGGACTTTTCGCAGGAGCCGCAGCTCGCCGAGCAGGCGTGGGTGCGGCAGGCCCTGTTGGCCCAGACCGCGCACGGGGTGGATGCCAGCTTGGAGGTGTATCGCTATGCAGCCGAGCAGGCCGAGCGGCCGGCGTTCCGGGCGCGGATGCAGGCCGGGTTGATGAGCTTGCTGTTTGACGAAGGACGCTACCGGGAGGCGCTGGCGGCGCATCGGCTCTACTTGACAGCCTATAGGGCGTTTGTCGATGCGGCCGGGGTGTCCATGGACGAAGCCGTGTTCCGCCAGGCCGAGTGTCTGCGGTTGATGGGGGAGGAGAGTGCGATCGCCGACAGTGCCGACGTGTGGTTTGCCGAGGCACTGGCCCTGTACGGGGAGGTGGGGTCGTATTTGGAAGCTGAGGCCCGGTTTTGGCAGGGGACGATCCATCAGGCCCTCGGTGACTCGGCCGCGGCCGTAGCGCAGTTTGAGCAGGTCGTGGCCGGAGAGGCTGCCCCGGAGTTGGCCTGCCGCGCCCTGTTGGAGATTGCCCGCCTAGGCCACGAGCAGAGCGACGCACTCTACGAACAGATCTTGACCCAATGTACCGACGAGGATGTGCGCGGATTGGCCGCGCTGGTGCTGGGCCGGCGCTACCGGCAGGCCGGGAGCGGCGAGCAAGCGCGCCGGGTGCTGGAGTCCATCGCCCCGACCCAGCCCCAGTACGCGTACGCCCAGTTGGAACTGGCGCAACTGCACGTCGAGGCGGGCAAGGCCGATGAGGCCATAGAGCTGATTGCGCGGCAGATCGCGCAGACCCCGAATGCCGAGCTTACCGCGCAGTTGGGGTTGTTGTACCAGAGACAAGGCGAACACGAGCAGGCCCTGCCGTTGTTGCGCGAGGCCCTGCCGCAGTTGGAGGGAGCTACGGCGGCCGCGGCGCAAGTGGGGTTGGGCTGGAGCTTGTACAAGACCGAGCGGTACGAAGCCGCGTGGGAGGAGTGGGAGACCGCTTGGCAGGCGGGTGCATTGGCTGGCGACCAGCAGCGCACCCTGTTGCAGGCTATGAGCGCGTGTGCTCAGACCTTGGAGGACAGCGGGCGCATGGAACGGGTCTATCGGGCGATGGTTGAAAACGAGGCTACGCACGTCGAGGGCTTGTTGGGGCTGGGGCAGTGGTATTTGGATCAAGGTGAGGCCGCGCAGGCAGCCGCCCAAGTTCGGCCCTTGCTGGCGCACGAAGACCGCGCGTGGCTTCTGCTGGGTCGGGCATTGGTGGCCCAAGACAGCTTGGCTGCGGCGCGGACGGCTTTGGAAGAGGGGTTGGCGCGGACATCGGCCCCAGAGAAGGCGGCTGAATTCCATTTTGAGCTGGGTAGCGTGGCCTTGGGCGAGCGCGATTACGAGGCCGCGGAGAGAGCGTTCAGCGCGGTCTTGGAGACGGCACCGCGCCGTGCGATGCGGGCCGCTGCTCTGTTCTACTTGGGGCACAGCCTCCAGGCGCGGGGCGAGAAGGCGGCCGCGCAGACGGCCTTTGAGGAGTTGGTCGCGGACTATCCCGATCAGCCGCAGGCACCGGAGGCCGAGTTGCTGATCGGGGAACTGTACTACGAGACGGCCGAGTACGAGCGGGCGCTGGCGTGGTACGAGCGGGTCTTCGGCTCTTACCCGGACAGCAAGGACGCGCCCGAGGCCCTGTACGGGGCGGCTTGGTGCCAGTTGGAGCTGGAGCGCATCGAGCCGATGCGCGACCTGTTTTTGCGCTTGGTGCGCCAGTATCCCCAGCACGAACGCGCCCATCAGGGGCTGATGCACATCGGCGATTACTATTACAACGGCCACCAATTCCTCAAGGCGTCGCGGCTCTACGAGCAAGTGGTAGAGCGCTTCCCGGAGACGGCCGAGGCCGTGCAAGCGCGCCAGTTGTTGGCCTATCTGGCAGACGCGGAGGCCGACTCGCTCTACAGCGAGGGCATGGCGCTCTACGACGAGGGCGAGTTTGTGCGGGCCATCGCGGTGCTGGAGGAGGTGATTGAGCGCTACCCCAACACGCCCAGCGAGGCCGCGGCGCGGTGCAATATCGGGGTTTCCTATTACCAGATGGACAATTGGCGTCTAGCCGCGATAGCATACGAGGAGGCTGTCGCGGCTTTAGAGGGGAGAAAGGAAGAATGGCGCGCCTTGGAGTTTGCCCGCAGCAATCGAGAGATGATCGGCCGCACGTACTTGGGCGAGGTGGCCGCAGAATGAGGGCATGGGGATGGAGTATGCTTGCGCTGCTTGTGGCGGCTGGCTGCATTCGGTTCCCGCCGGATTTGCGCTACGCGCTGAGCGTGGTGCCGCAGGAGAGCCTGCTGGAGGATGGTCGCTATTACTTCGACCCGGAGGATAGTACCACAGTCTTCGAGCAGGAGGGGTTCCGCCTCAAGCTGCGCTATCTAAGCGATCAGGCCCTGAATCGGGAGTACGCCCGTTTTACCTTCCGCGAGCCGAATCTGAATCCCTTTACCTACGGAGAGGACCGCGACTTGGATCGGGGCTATGCGCCGCTGCGCTTTACCGTCTTTGAGATGACGGTGGTCAATCAGAGTCATCCCAAGGTGATGGTCGATCCGGCGAAGATGGTGCTGCGTACAGACCGAGGTGGCGAGTACAGATACTGGGGTGTGCTCAAGCGCGATGCGGACAACAGTTTTGAGCACTACTACATGGAGCGGCGCGGCAAAGGTGGGAATGAAGACTACTACTATCAGGAACGCATGGGCTTGGTGCGGGAGGCGTTGTTCAGGCGGCACACCTTTGTGTTTAAAGGGGACGCCTATACTGGCAAGGTGGTCTTTGCACCGCTGCACGCAGAGGTGCGAGCGATCACCGTTGATATCGAAAATATGGTCTTGCGGGTAGATGCTTTTGACCGCCCCAAGGAGGTGACGAGCGCCTCGTTTGCGTTTTCGGTGGCGCATGAGATCGCCCCAGTGCCGCCAGTGGAGGAGGCGCACCACCAATGAATGGCTCGCCGGCGGGGCTGGATTCAAGGGTATGAGATAGCTTCTGGAAGTGCCTTGAGCGCAGGTGCGAGCGAGTGCGTATATTTTTGTTTCCTAAAGCAAGGAGAGTACGCCAGCCGTGATCCTAGCCCTGCCAACAGACAAGCTGACGCCGCGCACAGCCGACGAATTCCTCGTAGAATTTCTTGACTACGCGCACGGGGCCGTGCCCGGGCAGCCCTTGGAGGTCGATTTGCGTCCCCTGCACTTTATTGACCCCTACGGCTTGGTGGCTTTGTGCTTGATGGCGCGCTACGGGGACGCGCTCTCGTCGCGGGTCGTCTTTCACTTGCCCGAAGCCTTTGCACTGCGCACCTATCTGGGAAGGGTGCGCTTCGCCGCGGCCGTGGATGGGGTTGAGCTGGCCGGACCGACGCTCATCGTAGATCAGGAGCGGGAAAAGGAAGAGAGCGAGGCCCTGCTTGAAATCACGCGGATTGAGGAGCGGGCGGATATCGAGACCGTGTTGGGCAAGATCGGCCAGCGCGTCGAGGCGATTCTGGCCGAGGAACTGCGCTACACCGAAGTGGAGATCAACCAGTTCAAAAACGTCGTCGCCGAGCTGTGCCACAACATTCTCGATCACAGCGAGAATTGGGGCTACCTCACAGCCCAGCGCTACTTGGACTCGCGGGTCGGAAAGAAATACGTGGTCATCGGAGTGGGGGACCTCGGGATCGGGATCAAGAAGAGCTTGTCGGTGCGCTACGACGCGGCGGATTGGTCGCACGGCACGGCCATCCTCAACTCGTTGCGGAAGCACTTTTCCCGCGACGCGACCCGCGGCCTCGGGCTGTATATCGTCAATCAGATCTGCGATCGCTACAACGGCTCGTTGCACATCCGCTCGGGGGATACGCGGGTCTATATTCGCGGTCGGCGACACTGGGAACACGCTTCGGTCCACTTTCCCGGCACTCAGATTGCCATCGCACTCTACCAGCGGGAAGGCGGCGAGTAAGCGATGTTCGGCCAGCATCACAGACCTCCCAAACCGCCCCGCTACGAGCCTTGGTTGCTATTGGCCCTAGCAGTGGTCATCGCCAGCCTCGCCGTGGCCGCATACGTAGCCGTGGGCTTTTTGTTTCCCGGCCTCTAGCCCCATCATATTGGTATCCATCCAATTCCGCATCGCTCATTTTGTGGTAGAATTTGCTTGACAGCCGGGAAATCCCCGCGTAAGTTTCTTTAATTGGATACAGTTAAGCTGTTTTTTAATGACAGGAAAGGCGCGGCTCATGGATTCAGCCGTTGAAGAGCGCGTACAACAACAGGCCATATATCAAGCCCCCGCGTACCTTTTCGCCCGCGAACAGGGCATACTCAGCGGGCGGCCTCGCGGGGCCGAGCTGCTTGAAGAATTGATGCAGCACCTGCTCAGCGGCCCGGCCGACTCGGCTACGCCGCTCGACTTTTCCCGCGTTTCTTTTATGGATGTCTCGTGCGCCGACGAGATGCTCAACAAGCTGCTCTTGCGCTTGGCTAGCGGCGAGATAGGGCACCGCTACGTCTATATCGCCGGGGCTAATATCTCGGTGCGCGAGACCATCGCGGCCGTGTTGCAGCTCCGCGAGTTGGCTGCGCTGTACAAAGACGGCGATCACGTCGAGGTGCTCGGGGTAATCAAGACGCCGATGCGCGAAGTGCTCGACGTGCTGCTAGCCCACAAGTGCGCGACCTCGGCCGAGATCTCCGACGCGCTCGGCAAAAACATCAACATCGTCTGCAATCGCCTCAACGCCCTGCAACGCCTCGGATTGGTGTGCCGCTTGCGCGATGGGTCGGTCGCCGGCGGCGGACGGCAATTCTACTATGTCTCGATTGTCTAAATGCTCCTTAGGCGCGGCCTTGGCCGCCGCCTTGGCTTTAGGAGCCGTGGCGGCCAAGCTGCGCAGTGCCCCCACCTTCGTCGTTGAGGCTAGCGTGGAAAACTTTCGCGACGCGCCCAACGGCACCAAGCTGGGCACGTTGCTGGCTGGCACGGAGATCGAATCCATCGGCGAGGAGGGCCGTTGGGTGCGTTTCCGCGTGGAAGGCTGGGTTTGGGGGCCTTCATTGGAAGGCTATGTCTCCGAGGAGGAAGACCGCGACGGAACGAAGGAAGAGCCGATCCCACCGCTCCAAGACGAACGCCCCCGGATCAAAGAGCTGGTCAACGACCGCTATGGAGTGTTCTACGGGGTGGGGCTGGACGAGGATTTCGGTCGGCTATGGCTGCGGTTCCGCGTCCGCGACATCGAGCGCGAGGCTTGGGAGCGGCGCGCCTTTGCCGTGCAGCGCGGCGCGGCCGAGCTGTTGCAGGGCCGCGTCGAGTTCGACGAAATCCGCATTGAAACCAACCGGCCCGACGGCAGCGGCGAGGTGGGCCAGTACATCGCTGCGACTGCTACCGCCGACTTGGTCCGCGCCGCCGATGACTGGGCGGCTTGGCGCAAGCACACGCGCTTTTCGATTGATGGGGGCGAAACGTGGGAAGAGGCCGAATAAATGCGCGCATCCCGACGGGGCCGGTCCAGGGCTGCCCGCAAAGCTAATGCCATGTTAGATCTCTATTCGGTCAAGACCCAAATAGACAGCATGGTGGCCGACGAGCGCCGCGTTCAAGAGGACTTTCGCGCCAAGCTCGAATTGGCCTTGGCCCAATACCGGCGCTGGCTGCCCGAGTGGGAGCGCTTGGCCCGCAAGATCGACGAGAGCCGCACCTCTTGGCTGTTGCCCGGCTTGAGCGAGGGCTTCGGCGGCGGGATTGACCCGCCTGACCGCCCGAGCACCATCAGCATCGCCGCTACGGATGGCTCGCAAATTTTCCCCGACCGCCACGAGATTTCGGCCTGTTTTCTGATCAATATCGGCTACATCCTGCTGCACTACGGCACCGGTGAGAAGCCGCTGATGAGCAGCAAGCCGCGGCTCTACTACCGCGAGGAGGAAATCTACGAGGAGTGGGGTGGGGCGCGGATTTTTGTCAATCGCGAGCTCGTCGGTTTCAAGCGCGGCCTGATGGAGTTCACCGAATTGGCCGATTTGGCCTTGGCAGCCCACGCTGAGGGGCATCGGACGCTGGCGCTTTCCGACGGCACGCTGATTCTGTGGAACTTGGAGGGCAAGCCGCAAGACTTCCGCGCCGCGCACCTAGAGGCCACCTTGGCGGCGATGGACGGGTTGCGCGAGGCGCGGGTGCCGGTGGCTGGTTACATCAGCCAGCCGGGGAGCCAAGAATTGATCAACGCCCTCAAATTGGGCCTGTGCCCGCTTGCCGCGGCCGACTGCGACCGCTGCCCTTATCAAGAAGAAAACCAGCTCCGCTTCAGCCGCGAAGAAATCGACGCTTTGCAAGGGGACTTGTGGCAGGGCCGTGGCTTGCCTTGTAGCCCCATTGAGGGGCTGAGCGACGCGGTCTTGATGCGGCGGGTGCTCCGCCATGGGCAGCGCACACCGCTCTACCGCAGCGCGTCCAAGATCCTCTCCGAGTACGGACCGCATCACATTTACTATTTCTACCTGCACGTAGGGGCCGAGATCGGCCGGGTCGAAGTCCCGGAATGGGTGGCGGCGGACCGCGAGTTGCTCGATTTGGTCCATGCCTGTCTGTGCGACCAAGCCGAAAAGGGCCAGGGCTATCCGGTCGCCTTGGCCGAGGCGCACGAACGCGCTGTGGTGCGCAGCGCGGACCGCGAGTCATTCTATCGCTTTTTGCGCGATACCTTTGTCAAAAACGACCTGCAAACCCGCTTGTCAACCAAGAGTTTCAAGAAGCGCTACACCGGCGTTTAGGGGAGGCCCACTGTGGAGACTATCAAAGAGCGCGAGCGCAGCCCGCTGAGCCGCTTCCTGCCCGAGTCCCTGCCACTGCCTGGAGACGCTGAGGACGAGCGAACCCACGTGGGCGAAGTCGTCGAAAGCAGCACCACCGAGTTGATTGCCCAAGCGCGCGAGCTGCACGGCGCGCCTTCCTTTGGTCAGTTCGTCCGCGTGGAGGCCGCGATGCCGGTGGTCGGCATTGTATTCAACGTCTTCACGCACTCCATCGAGGCGAACCGCCGGCCCACGGCCTACGGCAAGACCGAAGCGGAACTGCGCCTAGAGCAGCCGCAAATTTTCGAGCTGTTGCGCACTGAGTTCCAAGCCCTCGTCATCGGCTATTTGGACGGCGACGAGTCCGTGCAAATCTTGCCGCCGCAGCCGGCCCGCATCCATAGTTTTATGTACTTGTGCTCAGACGAGCAAGTGCGAGCCTTCACCCGCACCGACGACTATCTACGCAGCATCCTCAATACCTCCAAAGTACCCACTGATGAGCTGGTAATCGCGGTGTTGCGCCACGCGGTGCGCGCCCATGGACACGCGCCGTCCTACTTGGTGCAGATAGGCAAGGAGCTGTCGCGGCTCCTCAGCGACGACTACGACCGGCTCAGCTCAGTTATCCGACGGGTGGTCAACTGACGATGGCAAAATACGCGCGCAACGGAGTGCCAGCCGCGGCCGGTCGCGGCCAGCAGATCGGAGTGATTACCAAAGGCTCGCTGGTCGAGGGGGTGGAGATGAAGCTGGACCCCGAGCAGAACGTCGAGGATATGAAGGCCGGCAAGTTCGTGGTCATCGAGGGCGACAAAAACGACTTTTTCTCCATGGTCACCGACATGCGCCTCGACGCCAACAACCAAGAGGTTCTCCTGCATCCTCCGGGCCAAGAAGATGCGCTGCTGCGCCAAGTGCTCGCCGGCACCAGCACGTACAACATCGTCTCGCTGCGGCCCATGCTGATGATGTCCAAGGACGCGACAGCCGAAGAAGGCCCGCGTCCGGTCAAGGCCATTCCGAGCCACTTCTCCGAGGTCCAAGAGGCCATGGCCGAAGACGTGGCCAAGATATTCGGCAGCGAGGGCGACGCCGAGGGCCGCTACTTCAGCATCGGCCACCCACTCGACATGGACACGCAGGTCTGCCTCGACATGATCCGCTTTGCCGAGCGCTCCAACGGCATCTTCGGCAAGACCGGCACGGGCAAGTCCTTCCTGACGCGGCTGGTGCTGTGCGGGCTGATTCACTACGACAAGGCCGTCAACCTGATCTTCGACATGCACAACGAGTACGGGTTTAAGGCCATGAAGGAAAACGGCTCCACCACGACCTTCGTCAAGGGCCTCAAGCAGCTTTTCGGCGAGCGGGTGGCGATTTTTTCCTTGGACCCGCAATCGACCCGCGCCCGCGGCGTGCAGCCGGACCACGAGGTCTATATCTCCTACGACCAGATCACAGTCGAAGACATTGCCCCGCTGCAAGACGAGCTCAAGCTCAACCCCACGGCCGTGGAGTCGGCCTACTTGGTGTACGCGATTTACAAGGAGCGCTGGCTGAGTACGCTCCTGAAGTTGGAAGGCCCGGATGTAGAAGAATTTGCCCGCGAGATCGGTGCCCACGCCGGGTCTTTAGTGGCTCTGCATCGCAAGCTCAAACGGCTTGAGAACTTTCCCTTTATGGTCTCCAAGCTCAAGGGCGGCGACGTGGTGGACCGCATCATGGAATACCTCGACAAGGGGATCAACGTGGTGCTGGAGTTCGGGCAGCAGACGAGTATGCTGTGCTATTTGCTGGTCGCCAACATCATCGCGCGGCGCATCCACGAGATGTACGTCAAAAAGAGCGAGCGTTTCTACGCCACCCAGCGCGCCGAAGACCAGCCACGTCAACTCATGATCACCATTGAGGAGGCGCACAAATTCCTCAACCCCATGGCGGCGAAGCAGACCATCTTCGGCACCATTGCCCGCGAGATGCGCAAGTACTATGTCTCGCTGTTGGTGGTCGATCAGCGGCCGTCGAGCATTGACGACGAGGTGCTCTCGCAGATCGGCACCCGCATCACGGCCCTGCTCAACGACGAGAAGGACATTCAAGCCGTGCTCACCGGCGTCAGCGGCACCGAAGGGCTGCGCAGCGTGCTGGCCAGCCTCGACTCCAAACAGCAGGCCCTGATCCTCGGCCACGCCGTACCCATGCCGGTGGTGATCAAGACCCGTGACTACGACGCCCAGTTCTACAGCGCGATGGGCAGCATGGACGACCTGCCAGCCGAGGAGCGGCGGGAAAAGGTGGAGCGGGACGTGGCGGCGTTGTTTGGGGAGTAGGGGAGGGTGCGATGCGTACCGGTGAATCGGCCGCCACAATGACGCTCGGCTTGTTCCCGCCAAGTAGCGAGACGCCAGAGCAACAGGCGAAAGCGCGGCTCAAGGGAACGGCTCCGCACATCGCTTGCCAAGACAACCTGCGCTTCATGGAGGGTTTGGCAAGCGAATCCATGAAGCTGATCGTCACGTCGCCTCCCTACAATATCGGCAAGGACTACGAGAAGAAGGCACCCTTGGAGGCGTATGTCCGCCAGCAAGAAACAGTAGTCAAGGCGTGTGCCCGCTTGCTGGATCCAGCGGGATCGATCTGCTGGCAGACGGGCAACTACGTAGCCCAAGGCGAGATCGTGCCGCTCGATGTGGTCTTGTATCCGGTATTCAAATCTCATGGATTTAAGCTCCGAAACCGCATCGTCTGGCACTTTGAGCATGGCCTGCACTGCAGCAAGAGGCTTTCGGGTCGCTACGAAACGATCAACTGGTGGACTAAAAGCGATACCTACACGTTCAATTTGGATGCGATTCGCGTCCCGTCGAAGTACCCCAAGAAGCGACATTTCAAAGGGCCGAATGCCGGCAAACTGTCTGGCAATCCAAAGGGAAAAAACCCCGGCGATGTGTGGGTCTTTCCAAACGTTAAGAGCAACCACGTCGAGAAGACAATTCACCCCTGTCAATTCCCCGTAGAATTGGTCGAACGGCTCGTACTCGCGCTAACTGATGAGGGTGATTGCGTGTTTGATCCGTACATGGGTGTTGGGTCTTCGGTTCTTGCTGCGCTGCTCCACAGTCGCGTCGGATACGGCTGCGACATTGAGCAAGCGTACGTGGACATCGCGTGGCAACGAGTGCAGGCCCTTGCGAATGGGACGCTGCGAACTCGCCCAATGGGGAAGCCCGTGTACGACCCGACAAAACCAAATGGTGGGCACTGAAGATGAAGGTGGCGGCCTATTACTCCCACCTGAATGGAGAGGAGTTTTTGCGCTTCCGGCATCCAAAGCTCTGGGCCGAAATCCATGAAGTCATAGATAGCGTGGATGCGAACTCGTGTCGCACCAAGAAATCCCAAGAGAAAACGAGAAAAGGGCGATTGCTTTTCTCGCCCGTGGATATGAACCAGAGGTTCAAAGACGAGTTAGGCAAGCGCGGTTGGAAAGAGCGGCGGGCGGAATTTTGGGTGACGAAGGACGAGCAGGTTGTCCGGGGGATAATTGGGCTTCCTCCCGATGAACAGAAGCAACGCATTGTCGATGCAGGGCTTGAGCCGATTTATTCCTACAATCAATCAGATTTCGTGAAAGAACGCGTGGTGGTCGAAGTTCAGTTCGGAAAGTACGCGTTTGTGGCGCACGACCTATTTGTGAAGCATCTCGCTTTCTTTGTCTCTAACATCATAGATTTGGGCATTGAAATTCTGCCTATGAAGTCCCTAGAGAGGGAGATGTCTTCAGGCGTTCCCTACTACGAGCGGGACCTAACGAACGTCTTGCGGCAGGGGCGTGGCGTTCCCGCTGTTCCGCTTATTCTCTTCGGTGTTGAACCTTAGAGTGTCGAGCACTGTCCGCGACAATTCCGACGTAAAATAATCATAATATGCCAGCACCCTCCCCAAGACAGGCCCCTATCCCTGTCTTGGGGAGGGACAAGTTGCTGATACCAGTCCACGATTTTATCTGTCAGCACGACGCCCATAGAGTTCCACTGTCCGACCCCCGCAGCCCTTCAGCGGCCGACGACGGCGTCAGAGAAGGTGAGGATGCCGAACCGGGTGGCGCGGTGGAAGTCGGCTTGGGGCGTGCCGGTATCAGACCACAGCCCAAATTGGCCTTGGTAGCCCTTGGTGCGGTTGAGTCCGGCGCGCCATTGGTCACCGTCTTGGGGCGGGATTCGTCCACCCAAGTGGCGGAAGTTGTCGTGGGGGATGGAGATTTCGAGAATCCAGCTTTGGTCGGTGTCCGAGTGGTCGTTGAGGGTGCCATCGTAGGTCGTGGCAATGACGACGCCTTCGTTCTGCCAGGACGGATGAATGGCCTTGGTGCGCTCCTTGCCGCCGCGGAAGGCGACGTAGTCGAGCAAGGTGCCGTTGATGTTCATCTCATAGCCATAGTAGTTGCCGGGGACTTCCATGTTGGGGGTGGCGAAAATCTCGACGGCGTCCTCTTGGTACACCGCTCCATCGTGCTCGGTTACTTCTGAATGCAGGTACGGATCGACGCACTCGTAGATGATGTAGAGGTTGTCGTCGTCCCAGAGCAAGCGAGCGGTCGTGGATTGCGGTTCCTCTTTTTCGAGGTCGCTCCAAGGCATTACAAAGTCAATGGGTACGGCGCGCTGCCAGTCGGCCTCGTCGAGGCGGCCATCGACTTGGATCCCTTGGTCAGTGCGGAGGACTTGGTAGGTGGGTAGCTCATCAGGCGGGGTTTGGACACGGGTGGACTCTTGGGTGCTGGCGGGACCAGCGAGAGCGAGGGCGAAGAGCAGACTGTAGAGCATGGTCAATCCTTTCGGTGATGGGCAGGTTAAGCGTTGTGCAGGGAAGGCGTCTCCCCGCGCGAAAATGCTTGGGCGATCTGGTCGCAGCGTTCGTTGTCTGGGTCGCCGGCGTGGCCTTGGGTGTGTCGCCACTGGACGGCGGGTGTGTTGAGTTCGTCTAGGGTACGCCACAGGTCTTGGTTGAGCACGGGCTTTTTAGTGGATGTGTGCCAGTCCCGCCTCTTCCAGCCGTGAATCCACTCGGTAATGCCCCTGCGTAGGTACTCGCTGTCTGTAACTAGCGTGATAGCGACACCGGATGGGGCGGCGCAGAGACCCTCGATGGCCGCTTGCAGTTCCATGCGGTTGTTGGTCGTCTTCGGGGCAAAGCCGCCCAGCTCCACGATGCGGCCAGCGCCGTAGAGCAGCCGTGCCGCCCAGCCGCCTGGCCCTGGGTTGCACGAACAGGCACCGTCGGTGAAAATGGTCAGTGTTTGCGAGAGGTTGGTTTGCTGTTGTATCACTGGGATTGCCTTTATTAAAGATGATCCGCAGATGGACGCAGATGGACGCAGATGGACGCAGAATAGTAGAAACAAGACGATCCGCATCTCGAATCGTTCAATCATGCAGGATTGCTATAATAAAACACGGCGGCGCGGGCGGGGGCAATTGAGGCGGGTATTCATGGTTCTCTGCCGCCGTAGGTGTCAGTTCTATTTGTGCCCAAGGTGATTGCCTTTAGATTAGAGGCTTCCTTTATCCGAACCTTAGAGAGAAAATGCAATATGGCAGCGTATGATGTGGTAGTTATCGGCGGCGGCCCAGGCGGGTATTCAGCCGCCATTCGCGCGCGGCAGTTGGGGTTAAAAACCGCGCTTATTGAAGATGCCGAGTTGGGCGGCACCTGTCTCAATTGGGGCTGCATTCCCACCAAGGCCCTGCTCAAGCAAGCCGAAGTGTATCAGCTTTTCTTGCGCGCCGAGGAATTCGGCTTGCGCGTTGATAAGCCCGAGGTGGATTGGGATGCGGTCATTGGCCGGAGCCGCCAAGTCGCTGAGCAGTTGTCCAAAGGCGTGGCCTATCTGATGCAGAAGAACCAAGTTGAGGTATTCGCTGGAAGGGGTCGGTTGACGCCCAGCCGCCAAGTCGCGGTCGAGGATGCCGAGGGCGAGGTCGTGGCCGAGCTGGAGGCCGCGCATGTGGTGCTAGCTACTGGTGCCCGCCCCAAATCCATTCCGGGCGTCGAATTCGACGGCGAGCGGATTATCGCCAGCCGCGAGGCCATGGTCGTCGCCAAGCAGCCCACCTCCCTCGCCATCATCGGGGCCGGGGCCATCGGCGTGGAATTTGCCTATTTCTACCGAGCCTTTGGCAGCAAGGTGCTGCTCTTGGAAGCCCTGCCCCAGGTCTTGCCGCGCGAAGACGAGGAAATCGCCGCAGGGCTGGCCGAGAGCTTGGCACAGCAGGGAATCGAAGTGGTGACCAAAGCCAGGGTCGAGGAAGTCAAAAGACAAAAGCGCGGGGTCGCGTTGCGCTACCGGGTCGGCGAGGCAGAGCAGACGCGGAGAGTAGATCATGTGCTGGTCGCCACCGGGGTCCAGGGCAATATCGAGGGGCTGGGGCTGGAAGCGCTGGGCATCCGCACCCGCGACGGCGCGATTGTGGTCGATGAGCGGATGCAGACCAGCGCCAAGGGCATCTACGCGATTGGCGACGTGGCCGGCCCGCTGCTGTTGGCGCACGTGGCCACGCAGGAGGGGATTGCAGCCGTCGAATTTATAGCTGGCCGCGACCGGCCCACCTTGGACCCGCTTCAAGTGCCCAACTGCATTTATTGCCAGCCGCAGGTGGCCAGCGTCGGTCTGAGCGAAAGCCAAGCGCGCGAAGCTGGCTACGACGTCAAGGTCGGGCGCTTTCCGTTTGCGGCTAGTGGCAAGGGGCAAGCGGCCGGGGAAACCGAAGGGCTGGTCAAACTGGTTTTTGACGCGCGCTACGGCGAGTTGTTGGGCGGGGCCATTCTGGGGGCCGAGGCCACGGAATTAATCGCCGAATTGACGTTGGCGCTCCGGCTCGAAGCCACATACGAGGAGCTTTTGGGTACCATGCACGCCCATCCGACGCTGTCCGAGGCTGTGATGGAAGCGGCCGGGCAGGCCTTTGGCGAGGCGATTAACTATTAGGAATTGGGAATGGGGAATGTAGAGTCGCAGCGCGGTGCTTGTGACATAGAGGCCCCCGCGCTTCCATCGCTGGACCAACTTCTGCCGGCCGAGCCGCTGCTGCTGATGGGGGCTGGGCCGGTGCCGGTGGCGGCGGCGGTCGCGCGGGCGGGTGGCATGGTCATCAACCACTTGGGGCCGACGATGGATCGGCTGGTTGATCACATCAAGCAATTGGCTAGCTATGCCTTTCAGACGGCCGACGAGCACATCTTGGGGATTGGGGGGCCGGCGTCGGCGGCCATGGAGATGGCGATGGGCAACCTGCTCTGGCCGGGTCGCCGGGTCTTGGTGCTGCAAAACGGCTGGTTTAGCGGGCGCTTTGCCGAAATGGCGATTGGGGTGGGGGCTGAGGTCGAAGTGCTGGCCGTGCCGGAAGGGCAAGCCGTCTGCGCCGAGCGCGTTGCCGAGCGTCTCAAGAGTCAGCGCTACGACGTGGTGACGATGGTACAGGGCGAGACCTCCAGCGGCGTCTGTACGACCGAGCTACCGGCGATTGCCCGCTTGTGTCGAGAGCACGGGGCGCTAGCGGTCGTCGATGCGGTCTGCACCTTGAGTACCATGCCGTTGGAAAAGGACGCTTGGGGCATTGACGTGGTTTTCACTGGCAGCCAGAAGGGCCTGTCGTCGCTGCCGGGTGTGGCGCTAATCGCCTTTTCCGACGCGGCTTGGGAGCAGGTGCAGCAGCATCCCGGTCCTAAGCCGCACTGGTGCTTGGACGCCTTGCGGGCGCAAAACTTTTGGCAGCACCATCAGTACCACTACACCGCGCCGGTCTCGGGGCTGTTGGCTTTGCACGAGGCCCTGTGGCTGGTCTGCGAGGAGACGCTGGAGCGCCGCTTTGCGCGGCATCGGCACTCGTCGCTGGCGCTACAAGCTGGTATCGAGAAGATGGGGCTGGTGCTGGCCGCGCCGCGTGCTATCCGCCTCAACTCGGTGGTGGCAATCCAAGTGCCCGCCGGGGTGGATAACGCCCGAGTGCGCGCCGATATGTCAAACCTCTTTCACGTCGAAATCTCCGGGGCCTTTGGCCTCGACATCGTGCGCATCGGCCAGATGGGCGAGCAATGCCGAGCACCTCACCTGTTCCGCGTGTTGCACGCTTTGGGCGGTGCCTTAGCGCACGAGGGGGCCAGTGTGGATACCAGCGCAGGGATGGCGGCGCTGGAGCACTGTTTGGCGGGCTATGCGGACGATTTGTTTTGACCTAAAGAGGGCCTCCGCGAGGGATGCCCTACATTGACCTGCCGAGCGTGGATAGATTGATCGGCAGGCTTTTCTAAAGAAAAACTACTAATGAGCAGCTCCTCAGTGCATCCAACCTACGAAAGCCTCGGCGTGCGTCCCCTGATCAACTGTCAAGGGACCTATACCATCATCAGCGGCTCGCTAATACTGCCCGAAGTGCGGCAAGCTATGGTCGAGGCCTCCAAAGAATACGTCCATCTCGACGAGCTGATGGAGGCCGTCGGAGCGCGCATCGGCGAGCTGATGCAGTGCGAGTGGGGGCTGATTACCAATGGTTGCGCCGCGGCGTTGTGCCAAGTTACGGCCGCTTGCGTGGCCGGCACGGATCCCGAGAAAATGGCGCGGTTGCCCGACACTACGGGTATGAAAAACCAAGTCCTCGTCCAGCCGAGCCACCGCCACGTGTACGATCACGCCGTGCGCATGGTCGGCGTCGAAATAGTCGAGGTCGAGACGCTCGCCGCGCTTGAAGCGGCCTTGTCAGACCGCACGGCCATGCTGTTGGTGTTTGGCGATGCGGCCGAACGGGGGCCGATCTCGGTGGCGGACATGGCGGCAGCCGGGCAGCGGCATGGTGTGCCGACCTTAGTCGATGCAGCCGCCGAGCGGCCGGACGCGCCCAACTGGTATCTGGAGCAGGGAGCCGATGCAGTGGCGTACTCGGGCGGCAAGTGCCTGCGCGGGCCGCAGGCGTCGGGTTTGGTCTTGGGGCGCAAGGAGTTGTTGCAAGCGGCCTTCCTCAACGGGGCACCGCACCACGCGCTGGGGAGGCCGATGAAGGCGGGCAAGGAAGAAATTATGGGGCTGTTGGCAGCGGTGGAGCAGTGGGTGGTGCGCGACCACGCAGCCGAGTGGCGGGAGTGGGAGCGGTGCTTGGCGGCGATAGCGGCGGCAGTGGAGCCGTTTCCCTCGGTGGCGACGCAAGTCAATCAGCCCGGGCGCTCGAATGTTGCGCCGAACTTGGCGGTGCGCTGGGATCGAGACCAGCTAGCTCTCAGCGGCCGCGAGCTGGCGCGCCAACTATCGACCGGCCAGCCGCGCATCGAGATCGCCGCCCACGAGAGCGGCTTTGGGATCAATCCCTATATGATGGAGCCTGGCGAGGAAGACATTGTGGCGCGGCGGGTGAGCGAAATCCTAGCCGCAGTCTGCTGAATCCTTCAGTTGGGCCGCTCGCCCCGGCGCAAGGCCACAGACAGCGGCTGAACCCCATCCTTGTTGGGATCCGAACGCTCTTGGCCGGTGCGGGAATCCACGTCGTAGATTGTCACGTCTTCGGGCACGTCAAAATCCTTTTCCGGCAGTCCCTCGTTTACCGCGATCATAAAATCCGTCCAGATGGGCGCGGCCCCGTTGCCGCCGGTGATTTGCACCCCGCGCGTATCCACCAATTTATGGGTGTGGCGGTCGTCGAACCCCACCCAGACGCTGGCTACTAAGTCCGGTGTGAAGCCGGTGAACCAAGCGTCGGTATTGTCGTTGGTCGTGCCGGTCTTGCCGGCGGCTGGCCGTGCAAAGCCCAAGGTGCGCACTCGGCGGCCGGTGCCGCGGTCTACGGCTTGGCGCAAAAGGTGGACCATCTGCGCGGCGAGGTCGGGCGCGATAACTTGGCGGATCTGCGACTGATGGGTAAAGATCGATAGGCCGTCGGTATCGACGATGCGCTCTATCAAGGTCGGCGTCACCTG
This sequence comes from Candidatus Latescibacterota bacterium, assembly GCA_965261395.1. Classification (GTDB taxonomy): domain Bacteria; phylum Latescibacterota; class UBA2968; order UBA8231; family UBA8231. Next base: position 4,595,793 of record OZ253462.1, on the reverse strand, counting down.
CAATCCGTAGTTGGCAAAAGTTCCGTACGCCGTAGCCATTTCCAACACGGTGACTTCGGCAACGCCCAAGGCAATGCTCTTGTAGGCCCCTATTGGCCCGGCAAACCCCAAGCGGTGGGCGATCTCGACGACGCGGTCCGGGCCGACGCGCTCGGAGATTTGTACAGCCGTGGAGTTGGCCGAGCGAACTAAGGCCCACGCCGCGGTCGTCTGCCCCAAATAGCGGCCGCCGTAGTTGCGTGGTTCCCACTTTTGCCCGTTGACGATATAGGTGCGCGGCTGGTCGTTAAAGACGGTGACCGGGCTGATCTCACCCGCTTCCAAAGCTGCTAGGTAGGCCATCGGCTTAAAGCCGGAGCCGGGCTGGCGGCGGGCGGTTAGAGCCCGATTGTAGTAGCTGACGAAAATGTCCCGGCCCCCGACCATGGCCAGCACGTTCCCGGTCGGCGATAGGCACACCAACGCGCCTTGGACGTAGGCCGGGCGCTCGGCCATTGAAGCTTCCGCATAGGGCTTAAACCCCAGCCGCTCATCCAATTCGACCATCCCCTTAGCCATCGCTTCTTCGGCCGCTTCTTGCATCGCGATGTCCAAGGTGGTATAGACCTTTAGGCTGCCGTAGTGCAGGGCCGACGGCCCCCACTGCTGGACGATTTCCGCGTTGATGGCTTCGACCCAATAAGGCACTGGGTTGCGGGGCGGGTAGCCGGGTTCGATGAGGTCTTCGGTGCGCAGGGCGGCGTATTCTCGGCGCGCCGTCGAGTCGAGAAAGCCGCTGGCGACCAAACGGTCGAGCACGTGTTGCATCCGGGTGGCGGCCCGTTGGGGATGCTGCAGGGGATTGTACGCGGTTGGAGCGTTGATTTGGCCGATGAGCATGGCGGCGCGGGGCAGGCTCATCGAGTCTGGGGTTGTGTTGAAGAAGGTGACCGCGGCATCGTAAATGCCGTAGGCATTGGTGCCGTAGAAGACTTCATTGAGGTACAGCTCTAGGAGGCGATCTTTGTACGCGGGTTGGCCAGCGGCGTTGGTGTCTGGGTACGAGGCGGCAAAAAACGCCTCTAGTTGCACGGCGAGGAGCGCTTCCGAGAGCTTGCGTTCAAAGGTTTTTTCTGGCGAAAAGAACAGGCGCTTGACGAGCTGTTGGGTCAAGGTGCTGCCGCCACGGGAGAGATCGCCCTTGCGCAGGTTGTCGCGGATCGCGCCGGCAATGGCCATCAGGTCGATGCCTCGGTGGTGGTAAAAGTGCGCGTCTTCCGTGGCAATGAGCGCTTGTACCACGTGGGGGCTGATGTGTTCGAGGGGGACCCATTGGCGGCTCTGATTGAAGGTGTAGATGCGCTCGCCAGAAGCCGCGTACATCTCCGTGCCAGGGCGGATGCCCAACTCGTGCGGATCAGTGGGCAGGCTGGGCAAGTTAGGGGCCATGCGCCAGATGGCGTATCCCACTCCCAGCCCGGTCGCCACGCCGAGGAGCACGGTTAGGACCACGCCGATGAGCAGCGCGCGTCTCATTGTGCCGGTCCGAGGTGTTGTTGCACGGACTGGGCCGGCAGCACGAGCGCTGTGGCCTCGCGTCCCGGCACTAGTGCGTACGCGGCGAATTGGTCTCCGTCTCCAGTGCGGGTCAGGCGCAGTTCAAAGCCGTCGGCGCTGTCCCAGGCCGCGAGTAGGCGCTTGGCTTCACCTTGGAGTAGCGAGTCGGCCCGCGCTTGCACGATCTGCGCTAGCGCCGCGGTGATGATCGGCCCGGCATCGCTTTGCGCGCGCTCGGGGTCCGCGCTCAAAAGCGGCGCTAAGTGCTCGCGCCAGTAGGCCATGTCTTCCTCTTTCATCTTCAGAAAGGTCCAAGCTTCAGGCTCGTCTTTTGCCAGCAGCCACTTGTGGAGTTGGTAGAACAGCGAGCCGTCCTCTAGGGCTATTTGCGCGCCGATGAGGGCGTGGAGATACGAGGAGTCGTCAGGTACGATGGCTTGGGTTAGCAGGTCGCGGCCCTGCTCGTAAATCTGCAGGGAATAGGCGAGCTCGCGCAGAGTCTGTGGAGCGAGGTGATCGGGTTGGAGGGCGGTGTCTCGCCGCGTGACCGCAAAGAACGCCGCGTGGGTGCCGTGGTACTGGAGCTGATAGTGGTTTTGCAAAACCGGCAGCGGGGCTTGGCTCGGCTCTATGGGTGCTTCGGCCAGCGAGTCGGATAGGGCCATGCGGGTCTGCCGACTGGCGAGAATGCCCTGCCAAAGCGCGCCTCCTGGCTGGCGCTCTGGGTTTTGCTGCATCAGGTATTGGCCGATGTAACGGGCCGCGAATTGGGTCTGGTATTCGAGCAAAAAAAGACCGCAAGCCACGCCGAAAGGTACCAATGCACACAGGGCGATACGGATGAGACCATAGAGCAAAGACAACATAGCGACACAATAACTGCGAGGCGGCTGCTTGTCAAAAGTGCTTGCCCATTTTGGGAGGGTAATGGTACTTTTGGCGAAGAGGCGACTAATCTATCTGGGGAGGTAGAAAAATATGAAACGCCTAAAATTTGCATGGATTGTCGTCGTCGTCGGCTTGTGGCACTGCGGCGACGACGGAGAAAAGGGCACCAGTCCCGTCGCGATCGTCGATCCGCCGCCGGCACCGCGCGGACTGAGTGTGGAGCGCATCGGCGACGGCGAGGTGTGGTTCAATTGGCAAGCCGTCGAGGGCGCAGACGAGGTGCTTTACGTTGTCTATCGCTCAGTGGGGGACGACGCGGCCGTGGCCATTGACTCCACGTTCGAGACCCGATTCAAGGATCGGGGCCTACAATACGAGTTGGAGTACACCTATCGAGTAACCGCGCTAAACGGCGGCGGCGAGAGCGGCCCCTCGAATGCCATCAGCGGACAGCCCCTCAACAGCTTGACCCCGCAGGTGCCGACTTCGCTGCGCGCTGCAGCGCACCACCTCGAAGTACTCGGCCAGCTCGACATTACACTCGACTGGAGTGAAAACCCGGAATCCGATCTCGTTGGCTACCGGGTCTATCGCTCGACCGAGGCCGGCTTCACCCCGAGCGTCGAGCATTTGCTGATGCAGGTGTCGGTGCCGGGTTTTGTCGACGAGGAGATCGAAGTCGGCACGGTGTACTATTACCGGATTACGGCGATAGATGGCGGTGCCAAGGAAAACAATGCCGCCGAGGAAGTGAGCGATGTCGCGCTGCCCTCGCCGAAGCTGTTGGTCCCGGTCGCCGGGGTAGAAACCGCCGCACCTTTGACCTTTACTTGGGGTCGCTTGCCCGAGGCGCGCGCATTCCGAGTGATCGTCACTACCTCGCTGACCAGTGGCGAAGTGTCGGACATACCGCTGACTAGCGATACCACGGCCGTATTTACCGGTCGCATTAAGGAAGGGCGCTTGGTCTCGCTCGAACCTGGGCAGATGTACTACTGGAAGGTCGTAGCCAGTACGCACGCCGAGGGGATTGAGAATTCGGTGAGCCGGGTTGAGAGCTTTAAGGTGGCTGAGTAAATAGGATGGACGCAGATATAGACTCTGGGGCCCTGCGCGTCGTCGAAACCTTGCGCCGGGCCGGCTTCCAAGCCCTGTTGGCCGGTGGATGTGTGCGCGACTTGGCGTTGGGCCGCGTGCCCAAGGACTGGGATGTGGCTACGGATGCCGGGCCAGAAGAAGTGGCTGTGCTCTTTGAGCACACGGTGGCGGTAGGCACGCAGTTTGGCATCTCGGTGGTGATGCTCGACGAGGGCGACTACGAGGTGGCGCGCTTCCGCCGCGACGGCCCGTACCGCAATGGCCGCCATCCCGCATCCATCGAGCCGGCCGACGCCCGCGCCGACGCCCAGCGCCGCGACTTTACCATCAACGGCCTGTTATACGACCCGGAGAACGGCGCGCTCCTCGATTACGTCGACGGGCAGCGCGATCTCCACGCTGGGATTATCCGCGCCATCGGCGACCCGGTCGCGCGCTTTGCCGAAGACAACTTGCGCCTGTTGCGGGCCGTGCGCTTTGCCGCCCGGCTCGGCTTTACCATCGAACCCGCGACGTGGGACGCGCTCTGCGCCCGGGCCGGGTGCATTGTCGGTGTCAGTGCCGAGCGCCTCCGCGACGAGCTGACCCTGCTGTTGACCGATGGCCGGGCCGGGTGCGGCTTGCGTCTTTTGGACCAGTCGGGCCTGCTGCAGGTCGTGCTGCCGGAAGTCGCGGCCATGCGGGGCGTGCCGCAGGAGGCTGAATTCCATCCCGAAGGCGATGTGTGGACCCACGTCCAGCTCCTTTTTAAATATCTCGACAAGCCGTCGGCTGAGCTGGCTTGGAGCGCGTTGCTCCACGACATTGGCAAGCCGTCAACTATGGTGCGAGCCGAGCGCATCCGCTTCCACGGCCACGACGCGGTTGGGGGCAAAATGGCGGCGGCGATCTGCGGGCGGCTGCGGATGTCCAACGAGGCGCGGAGGGTCATCTGCACGCTCGTGGCCGACCACATGCGAATCGGTCACGTGTACCAGATGCGCCCGAGTACGCTCGCGCGTCTGTTGCGCGAGCCGCACTTCCCGGAGTTGCTCCAATTGCATCGCGCCGATTGCTTGGCCAGCCACGGTAAGCTCGACCTATACGAGTTTTGCCAAGAGCAGTTGGACGACCTAACAAAAAAGGAACATCTGCGCCCGCCGGCTTTGCTCACGGGAGCCGACCTAATCGCCTTGGGCTTTGCTCCTGGACCCTTGTTTAGGGAAATTCTCACTGCCGTCGAGGACGCCCAGTTGGAAGGGCAGCTCGACAGCTACCGATCCGCGTTGCGCTTCGTGCAGCGCAAATTTAGCGCTGAGCCTGCCGCCTAATTCACAAGATGATCCGCAGATGGACGCAGATAGTAGGGCGGTTTGTGCAGCGTGCGTTCAGTCCAGACCCTGCTTGAGTACCTTTAGTACCGGCTGGTGCCCTGCTGGCGACATCAGGTACAGCCCGCTCCAGCCCTCCGCACGGACTTGACGCACTTGCTCGGCAGCCAGTTCGATGCCCGCTTTGGCTTGGTCGGCCGGGTCCGCATACGCGGCCAGCCTTGCAAAAATCTTTTCCGGCACAACCACCCCGGGCACCTCGGCAATGCGCCGGGCGTGTTCCAACCCCCGCAGCACCATCACCCCCACCACAATCGGCACCTGGGCGCGATAGGCGGTCAAGGCCGCTAGGGCCTTGCGGTCAAAGGTCGGCTGGGTCATTACGTAATCGGCTCCTGCGTCGATTTTGTGTGCCAGTCGCTCCCACTCGCGCTGGAGATCGAGGGCTTCTGGCTTGCAGCCGGTGCCAATGGTAAAGTGGGTGCGGGGGTCGCGGTGCGAGCCGAGCGGTTGGCCGCCAAAGTCCAGTCCAGCATTGAGAAAGGCGTGGGTATAGCGAATGAGGGCAGTGGAGTCGAGGTCGAAAACAGCAGTGGAGCGCGGATAAGTCGGTGCCATTTTCGGGGGGTCGCCGGTGATGAAGAGTACGTTGTGGATGCGGTTGGCCCAATAGCCGATGAGCCGGCTTTGCAACCCCATGGTGTTGAGGTCACGGCTGGTGCAATGGGGAATTAGCTCGAGGAGGTCGCGCGACCAGCGCAAGCGGTGGCGGATGAGGTGAACGAAGTCGCCCGGCGGCATTAGGGGGATACCGCGTGAGCCATCGGTTATGTCTAGGGCATCGACCAAGCCCGAGGCGGCCAACTCGGCGACAAAAGCGAGCCGGGCTTTTAGCCCGCCGGTGCCACGCGGGGGCAGTAGCTCGACACTGACTGCGAATTGGCCCTCGACGAGCTTGCGCGAGAACGGGCCATTGCGGCGCTTGGCGGCTGCGTCGGTTGGCTGCTGGTCCGACGTCCTTGCCAAGGGGACGGTGCTCTCCCCGGCCGCAAGGCTGTGGAGGTAGCTGTACATCTCGTGGACGTGGGGAGGATGGACCTCGCAGCAGCCGCCGATGAGGCGCACGCCCTTGTGCGCCATTTCGCGGGCAAAGCGCCCCATGCACTCGGGGTTGACGCCCGTCAGGTAGCGATGGCCCACGCGCCGGAAATCGCCGCCGTTGGGCATAACCGCGAGTTGGACTTGGCCGTCGCGCACGGATGCACATTCTTGCACCGCGTCGAGGAAGGCCCGCGCTTCCGCGAGCGCACAGCAGTTGATGCCAACGACATGTGCGCCCAAGGCCGCGGCTGTTTGGACGTATGCTTGGGGGGATTGCTTCCACGTGCCGTCGCGCTGGTGCAAGGCCATCTGGACGATGACCGGCGCGGGGTTGTCGAGGTCCTGTAGGAGCTCTAAGAGGGCGACGACCTGCTCGAGGCAAGTAAAAGTCTCCAACAGCAGGGCGTCGACGCCGCTCTCGACGAGGGTCTCGATTTGGGCGCGGTATAGGTCGCTGGCCGTGCGCGGGGATTGGGTCGCCGGCAGGGGCGGGCCTAGGGAGCCGAGGACGAACAAAGGGGCACTGCACTGGTCCTGTTGGCGGTATTGGTCAATGGCCTCGCGTGCCAAGCGCACGGCAGTCGCGTTGATCTCGGCGATGGGCGCAGCGGAGGGATAGGTCGCGTTGGCGGCAAAGGAATTGCTGGTCAGGCATTGGGCACCGGCTTGCAGATATTCGAGGTGGAGCTGACGAACGAGCTCTGGGCGGGCGAGATTGAAGGCTTCGTAGAGGTGATTTTGCTCGGAGACGCGGCCGGTAAGCGCGAACAGATAAGAGCCCAAGGCACCATCGGCGAGCAAGGGGCGGTGGTGGAGGGCGGCGAGAAATGGCTGCATGGCTTATTGGGTGGGCAGTGGGGTCTGGTCTAATAGGCTTATGACGTCCTTGGGCTGGATTTTGTTCCGCAAGAAGAAGACCCCCGGTACATCGGCGAAGTCGTCTTCGCTGACGTTGAGGTTGGGGTCGCGGCGTTGGATTTGGCGCAGTTTGTCGAGCTTGCGCCGTACGTAGCGGTCTTATCCACTAATGCTCGTGATCGTGGTGATGATCGTGCTCGTCGTCAATGCCAGCGGCGTATTCCGCTGTTCTGGCGTCTAGTTGTTCCCGACTGATCAGGCCCTTCGCAATGATCAACTCTTCGAGCGATGCGACCCATCGGGCATAATAGCTCGATGGGTCGTTGTTTTGTTCGGCCGCGGCGATTTTTGCAGCCAGTTCCGCACTGAACTCGCGCCACTCGTAGCTCTCTTTTTCGTTGAGTGCAACGGCAAGGCCAAAAGCGCGTGCTTCCCAAGGTGCCTGAAAAACCAGTTCTCCATTCTCTCTGGGCAGGGCGATTTGTGCTTCCATTACAGAGATTTGTCCGTCGGTTTTTTGCGTCATCTCGGACTCACTTTGCAGCAGGTTCAATCTTCGCCACGCCGATCATTGAGTCGCGCGTGACAAGCGAAACGAGCTGTTCTTCGGTATGGTCTTCCGTGCCGACAGGGCGTTCGGGTAGCACCATGTAGCGGAGATCCGAGTTGCTGTCCCAGACGCGGATTTCGACCGAATCGGGTAGATCGAGGTCAAATTCCCGCAAGACCGCTCTCGGCTCCCGCACCACCCGGGAGCGATACGCGTAGGACTTGTACCAATTCGGCGGCAGGCCGAGGACGGACCAAGGATAACAGGAGCAAAGGGTGCAGACGACGACGTGGTGGACGCTTGAGGTGTTTTCCAGGACGACGATTTTGGAGCCCTGGGCGTCGCCAAAACCCAATTCGGCAATAGCCGCGGTGCCGTCTTCCAGCAGTCGTCGCTTATAGTCCGGGTCAATCCAGGCGCGGGCAACCACTTTGGCACCATTGAGCGGGCCTACGTCTTGTTCATATTTCTGCACAATTTCGTCTATAAGATCCGTTGTAAGTAATCCCTTTTCGATCAGGAGCGATTCGAGTGCTCTGGTACGCAGGGCTGCGCCCGTCTCGGTTTGGGGCGCTTCGCGAAGATTGTCCATAACAAAATCCTTTTGTAATTGGTTACGCCGGTTCTAGGTAGCTTTCCCACATATCCAGATAGACGGCACTTTTTGTTTCAGCGGCACTACCCCACAGTTCCGCGGCGTCAAAGCGCACGGCATATAAGGGCTGCTGGCGAGTTGCACATCCTGCGGGCAGTTCGGCGTCTTGGAGATTGTAGATGCCGTAGAAATTGGTGACCGTACCGTATTTGCCCCGCGCGTATCGGGGAAGCCGGGTGTGGCCTGCGGGGTGGATACTGCGCGAGCGTACGCGGTCGCCCGTGGAAAATTGCGGTTGGATATCCATTGGCTGTGGAGATGAATCCGCAGGGCGCGAGCGCTTGAGTTCCGCTTGTACAGCATCGGGATCGGGATGCACCGGGATTTCGGCATTGGGATCGTCCCGGAAAAGTGCCATCCGCGTCTCCAATTCTTCCGGGGTTAGCACGCCGGCGTCAATCAGCCCTTTAATGCGGGAGTGCAGCCATTTTTCGTAATAGCTGGACGACAGATAGTGTGCTGGATCCATGTTTTCGATGTTGTTGCGGGAGCCTCCGGGGATCGGTACAGGTGTCGCTACAGATATGGCAAGTACCCGGCCCTCCCAGGGATGGTGGAATAGAGGTTCGTTTTCTTCGCGTATAATGGGGCCAAATCCATGCATCCCGCCCATGTCGTGAATGCCGTCCATGGTTGCTCCTAGGGTTTTGCACGACCGTTTAGCTGTCGTGGAGGGTTGCTAGGTTTCCGAATGGAAGAACGATCCCGCAGCAGGCTGCCATTTCCACGCGCCCCTGCGGGAGTTCACAATGTAATGCTCACTCGCTAGGTTGCCCAGCGGTGGGCGGTTCGATCTGGTCCAATAAGTGTATGACGTCTTTGGGCTGGACCTTATTGCGAAAAAAGAAGACCCCGCCGGGCACGTTCTTAAAATCATCCTCGCTGACATTGAGATTGGACGAGACGGCCACGAGCAAGTCCTTGCGCTGGGCTTGGCGCAGCTTTTCGAGCTTGCGCCGCAGGTACTCCGGCCGCCAGTAGCCCATGATTTCCAAAATCGCCATGCGGCCATCGGGATGGCGGAAGGTGAAGTCCGGGATCATCACCGTCTCTTTGAGGTTGACCACTTCGCTCTCGCGTTCGAGCTGCCATTGGGTTTTGGCCTTGGCAAAGCGCGTGGCAAACGTTTCCTCCAGCAGCGAGTCGTACAGGGTCTGGTCTCGGTAGTGGGAGACTAGGCCCGATTGGTCATCGAGGACGAAGTGCTGGCGGCGGCCGTCCTTGCGGACAATATCGGCTTGCATTGACCAGCGGGTACACAGCAATAGGGCCGGAAGGAAAACCGCCATTTGTAAGCCGTATTTCTGCGAGTGGCGGAACATGCTCACCGGGCCGTCGAGGGCGATCTCATAGCCGGCATCGACATCGCCTTCGATGGTGTGGATCAGTCGGTAGAACTTGATGAATTTGAAGAGCTGCTTGTAGCGCACCGGCAGGTTGCGATAGACGCTCAGGCGCAGGACTTCGCAGCGGTAGAGCATGGCTTGGGCCAGTGCCACGTTGTAGCGCAGGAGCAACTCGTTGGGCGAGGGCGCGGCAAAGGTCGCAAGCTGGTGGTTTTCGGGCAGGTCGGCGTACAGCCCTGCGAGCACCTCTTCACTGCTGATCTGGTGTTTGAGGGCGACCTGCTCCAGTAGATCCTCGCGCTTGACTGGGTAGATGAGGCTGGTCTCGCGGACGACCGGATGGTGGGCGCGGGCCAGCGTAAAAACGGCATGGCGCAATTCTTCAGGGGGCTGAGGGCTGGCGACGTGGAACTCGCAGTAGTGGTCGCAGAGCAGCTTGGCTAGGCCGCGCTGGATGCGGTAGTCAGTGCGATCCCCGGCGAGCAAGTGGAGGGCGCGTTGTAGCTCCCGCCGAGTTTTGCCTTGATGTTCGGCGTGGATCTCGATGAGCGCTTGGGCTAGGTCGATGAAGGCCGGGTCCTCGACGGCGACATAGCGCGGTTCGATATAGGGGCCGCGCGAGCGAGTAAGCAGGAGGTCTGAGGTCAGCACGGTGCCTACTCGTAGGCTTCGTGGCGGCGGCGGCGGTCGCTGATGTTATCTTCGACCGTGTCTTTGGAGATCACTTCGTAGAGCACGGCCTCTTTGCCTTGGCGACGGCGGAGGATGCGCCCGAGGCGCTGGACGTGCTCGCGGATGGTGCCCGAGCCGGAGAGGACCACCGCGACGTTGGCTTCGGGGATATTGACGCCCTCGTTGAGCACTTTTGAGGCGACGAGGGCGAGGTACTCCCCCTTGTTGAAGGCCTCGAGGATGTCCTTGCGCTCTCGCGTGCGGGTGCGGTGGGTAATGGCCGGGACTAGGAAGGTACGGGAGATCTGATGGACGGTCTCGTTGTCGTTGGTAAAAATCAACACGCGGTCGCGCGGGTGGGCCTTGAGGATGTCTTCGAGGACGCGGAGCTTGGCGGTCGCGCCGAGGGCGAGTTGGCGATGGCGGCGGTAGGCGTGCATGGCGCGCCGGCCGCTGGTGCTTTTGGCCGAGAGCATGACAAAGTGCCGCCAGCCATCGGTCGTGCCGAGGCGGATGTTCTTGTCGACGAGGAAGGCCCGGTACTCGTCGCGGGCGGCCTCGTACTGGACGCGCTCCTCGGCGACCATATCCACTTGGCGGCGCTCGACGCGATACTCGGCCAAGTACTCGCCGGACAAGGCGCGGATGCCGCGCTCATAGGCTATAGGACCGACTAAGGTGTCGAGGAGTACGTGGCGGCCATCGGCGCGTTCCGGCGTGGCCGTCAGCCCTAGGCGATAGGGCGCTAGGCACATTTCGGCGGCGTGGCTGTACATTTCGCCGGGCAGGTGGTGGACCTCGTCGAAGACGATGAGGCCGAAGCGATTGCCGTAGCGGTCCATTTGCATATAGGCGCTGTCGTAGGTGGCGACGGTCAGGTCGGCTAGCTCGTGGTAGCCGCCGCCGAGCAGGCCGACCTCGACGGCAAACGAGCGGGTGAGCAAGTCGTACCACTGATTCATCAGGTCAATGGTGGGAGCGACGACGAGGGTGCTGCGCTGGACTTCTACCATAGCCATGAGCGCGACCTGGGACTTGCCCGTGCCCGTGGGCAAGACGACCACGCCGCGGCAGCCGTGCTGTTGCCAGGCGGCGATGCTTTCGGCTTGGTGCGGGTGCGGCTCAGGCGCGGTTCGCAGTTGCAGGGAAAGGGTATTATAGCGCGGGGCCGTATTCTTGAATGCGACTCCGTTTTGTTTGAGGTGTTCGACGCTTTCGCGGTAGAAGTGGGCTTGGGCACGCCAGTGATCAACGCGCGCATCCCAGACAAAGGCTGGGGGCGCGTCCTCGCCCCGATAGTCGCGCAGGAGCAAGGTGCCTTCTTCAAAGGTCAGACGCATAGACTCAGATTGATTAGGAGAAAGAGAAATGATACATTGGGGCCGCAGAGCGAGCAAGGCATCATCAACCAAGGAGACATGCGATATGGACACAGCCCGAGTGGGTTTGGCTCGCGCCGGTGCGCGGCAAGCCAACGTATATCAAGCGCTAAATTTGGTGCGCGAAGCCGTCGAGCCGAAGCTGGCCGGCCAAGTGATGCTCAAGCCGAACTTCCTATCCAGTGAAAATCCCCTCGCCTCGACCCATGCCGACGCCATGCGCGGCGCGATCGACTTTTTGCTCAGCGCAGCGCAGCCGCCCGAGGAGATCCTCATTGCCGAAGGCGGCAACGAGAAGTTTTCGGGCGAGGCGTTTGCCAACTTCGGCTATGGCGATCTCCTCGAAGAATACCCAGTGCCGATTCGCTTGGTCGATCTGCATCAGGAGACGCGGTGGGAAGAGACGGAGATTTACATGGCCGGCGGCGTTGAGGCGACTGTGCGGATGCCGAGCGTGGTCCTCGAATGCCCCTGCACCATTTCGGTGGCCGTGGCCAAGACCCACGACGTGTGCGTGGTTACGTTGGCGCAGAAGAACATGATTATGGGGACGCTGCACAAAGAGGATCGCATCAAGATGCACGGCTATCCCTCACACGCCGAGCGCGTGTTGCCCAGCGAAGCCGAGGTGCTCAACGTGAACTTGATCCGCTTGGCCCAGTATCTCAAGCCGGACATTGGGATCGTCGATGGCACGGTGGGTTTGCAGGGCAATGGCCCTGGGGGAACCGATGACGTGCCGATGGGCGCGGCCGCGGCGTCAGCCGATGTTTTTGCCGTGGATGCGGTCATGGCCAAGGCCATGGGCTTTGAGCCGATGGAACTGGGCCTTTTGCACTACGCCGACACCTTGGGCTACGGAGTGGCCGAGTTGGAGCGGATCGAGGTGCGAGGCGTGCCGATTGCCGAGGTCGCCCGCGCCTTCAAGCCGCACGAGACGACCGCGCAACAGATGCAGTGGCGCAGCACGGCAGTGGCGCAGTTTTTGCCATGACGTCTCCCAACATCCTCTGGATCTGCACAGATCAGCAGCGCTACGACACGATTGGCGCGCTCGGTTATGCCCACGTCGATACGCCGCATGTCGATCAGCTAGTCGCCGAAGGCGTGGCCTTTACCCACGCCTATTGCCAAAGCCCGATCTGCACGCCGAGCCGCGCGAGTTTTCTCACCGGCCAGTACGCCAGCGCCGTCCACATCAATGGCAACGGCCTCGATAGTTTTCCCGACCACCCGCCGCTGGTCACGCGGATATTGGCCGAGGCTGGGTACGACTGCGGGCTGATTGGCAAGCTGCATTTGGCCAGCGCCCATCGCCGCATTGAGCCGCGCGTCAATGACGGGTATCGCTACTGGGAATACAGCCACGCGCCCCGCGACGACTGGCCGCAGGGGCACGGCTATGCCGACTGGGTGCGGGAAAAGGGAGAAGTCTTAGGCGAGCTGATGAAGCAATATCCCCACGGCCTGCCGGCTGAGTTCCACCAGACGACGTGGTGCGCCGAGAAGACCATTGAGTTTATGAGCCAAAAACGCGACGGCCCTTGGCTGGCCAGCGTCAATATCTACGATCCACATCCGCCGTTCAATCCGCCGCAAAGCTACCGCGACCGCTTTGACCCAGCGACCATGCCCGGGCCACTGTTTGCCGACAGCGATTTGGCACAACAGGAAAAGCTGGCGGCGATTGATTTCCAATCCAAGGTACGCAGGCCCGACCAGCTCGACATCCGCGACCCCTTGCACAAAGACCGCCCGACGCCCGGAGCGGACGCCCGCGTGTTGCAGGCGGCGTACTGCGCGATGATCAAGCAGATCGACGACCAAGTGGGCAGGATGCTGGCCGCGCTCGAAGACACGGGCCAGCGCGACAATACGGTGGTGATTTTTACGTCCGACCACGGCGAAATGCTCGGCGACCACGGGCTGATCCAAAAGGGTTGCCGCTTTTACGAAGGGCTGGTGCGAGTGCCGCTGATTTTCTCTTGGCCGGGTCACTTTGAGCAGGATTTGGTGCGCGATGATCTGGTCGAGCTGACCGACAAAGCGCCGACGCTGCTGGAGCTGGCCGGGCTGGAGGTGCCGGAGCGGATGACCGGCCGCTCGCTCTTGCCGATTTTGCGCGGCGAGAGCACAGCATCCCACCGCGACTTCGTCCGCTGCGAGTACTACGATGCCTTGGACGCGTCCGATGGCACCTTTGCCACCATGTACCGCGACGAGCGCTACAAGCTAGTGCTCTACCACGGGCACGCCTTGGGCGAGCTGTACGACTTGGAAGAGGACCCAGATGAGTTCGAAAACATGTGGGACGAGCCGCAAGCGCAGCCGCTCAAGTTGGAGTTGATGCAAAAGAGTTTCGACGCGTCGATGTCGGCGATGGACCGGGGCCCCCGGCGGGTGGGGCCGATGTGATGGAGCGGCAGCAGCGGGTGACGCAGCGGCCGATCTGGCGATTCCGCGAGGCGGACAAAGCGGCTGCAGACGACCAAGTAACGGTCGAGGAGCCGCTGGAGATCCGCGTGGAGGAGACGCCGATCGCGGTGGTCATGCGCACCCCGCGCCACGACTTTGAGCTGGCTGCTGGCTTCTTGTGTACCGAGGGCCTGATCAAATCGCCACAGGAGTTGGGCGCGATCTCGTACTGCACGGCTGCGGAGCCACCCAACGAGGAGAATATCGTCGAGGTCAAGCTGGCCGCTGGCGTGGACTTCGATCGGCAGCGGTTCCAGCGCAACTTCTACGCCTCGTCGAGTTGCGGAGTCTGCGGCAAGGCCAGCATCGAGGCCATCACCTGCGAGGCCTCCGCGCGGCTGGAAGATTTTACCGTGCCGCTATCCCTACTCTACGGCCTCGGCGACCGCATGCGCCAGGCACAGGATGTATTCGAGCAAACCGGCTCGCTGCACGCAGCGGCCCTGTTTGATCTGGCGGGCGACTTGCTCGTCCTGCGCGAGGACGTAGGCCGGCACAACGCAGTGGACAAGCTCATCGGCCACTACGCGCTGCGCAACGCGCCGGTGCCAGCCAAGAGCGTGCTGATGGTCAGCGGCCGCACCAGCTTTGAGATTATCCAGAAGGCGCGGATGGCGGGGATTGCGGTGGTCGCCGCGGTATCCGCGCCGTCGAGCTTGGCGGTGGATCTGGCGCGGGAATCGGGGATAATGCTGTTGGGATTTTTGCGCGGGCGGGGGTTCAATGTGTATACCGGAGAAGGACGGATTATCGTTTAGGAGCGGGGGTTTGCCCCTCGTCCTTCTCGTGCGAGATCGGCACCCCGATAAGAAGAAACTCAACGAGGATATAACGCTATCATGCCAGTACAAATCACCATAAGAGATGTCCCGGAAGAGGTGCGCGACGCGTTGGCCGTTCGTGCCGCCCGGCAACACCAGTCCATGCAGGCATTCCTCCGCGACGAGTTGGAGCGAATCGCGTCGCGCCCCTCGGTCAGCGAGTGGCTGCACCAAGTTCGCGAGCGCAAGGAAGCGGCCGGAATCCGCGTCCGTCCGTCCAGTATTCTACAAGCCCGGGATGCCGATCGAACGTGACTGTTGTTGTTGATTCGTCCGTGCTTGTCTCGGGGTAGTGGTCTATTTTGAAATTCAGGCCGCAGACCGTTTGCGATAGGTCTTGGGGCGGCGCGGCTTGGGTTCGAGCTCGGCGACGCGATCAACGATCCAGCCTATGCATTTCTCTGCGAGAGTGTGAACATCCGGCCGAGCGGCTGGGCACAGCAGCCAAGCCGGTTACTTGAGGAGAAATCAAGGCCATGCAAGCAGAGTTCAAAACTGGGTCAACCATCTCAAACCAGAGGTAATGCAATGAAGATCGCCAGTTACGTCCTGTTGAGCCTTTTATCTTGCGTTGAGGTCTTAGCCGGAGAGACCGCCTTTGACAAAGCCGTAGAGGCATATCGAACCTACCAGAAAGCCCGGCACGCCTATTTTGAAGCTATCGACGCCCATGAAGAAACTAGGCTAGCTTGGGTTGCTTATCGGGCCGCAGACCGAACCGATGACAAAGCCATTAAGAAAGCTGAGGCCGCCTTTGATAAGGCCAGAGATGAAAATAAAGAAGTCAAGGGTGCCTATGCGATTTATCAGATAACCGCCTACGGCTACGATAAAGCCTTACATGCGATTGAAGAAGTCCGGCTAGCCTTTGCTGCTTGGGAGGAAGCCCGACGGGAGGTCGAGATCGCCCAACGTGCCGACAACTACAACTACGCCGCTTGGAAGAAAGCCGACACTGCTTGGGAGGAAGCCGACGACATCTACTTTACTGTCTTAGATGTCTTTCAGGAAGCCATCAAAAAAGCCTACGAGCGGGGCGAAAAAGACCATTGATAAATTGATCAACCTGTGCCTGTGTATGTAAAAAGAGTCGGTGCAAAAGCCATCTTGCTGTGGCTATACTTCGGGTACACAAGGAGGGTTCAAATGGACTACCAACATATTGTTCAAGAGTTGACCGCGCTCATCTGGGAATTTGATTGCAAGGAGGCAGAAGGAAAACTCAAGATTATAAATCAACCCACCCCATATCTGGGTAGGATTCGCAGGGACGGTGCTTGGAAAACAGTGGGGAAAATTGACTACCCGGCAAAAATTGTGGAGGTGTACGATAATGCGCCGTATTTGAAATCACTGGAAAATGAATCGTTCCCGTCGAAGCCTGTACTTCTGAACGCTGTCCGCCGTGAATCGTTTCGGCATAGGGCTAAAGAATGGTTCGTGGCCTATTTGTCAGCCGAGATAAAACAGCTTACAGATGAAGGCTAATGCGGCTTGAATTTCAAAATAGACCACTACCTGTCTCGGCACTTCGGACGGGCGTCCTCTGCATCTTCAAATGAACCTGACGCGAGCGAGTGGATTGATTTCTCTCAACGGAGGTAAAATCATCATGTTCCATTGCCATGTGTGTGGCTCGAACAGCGCCAAACAGGAAAGGGTGAGTGATGTATTTACGGTGCAAGGGAAGCGGATTTTAGTCGAGAATATTCCGGCTAGGGTGTGCTTGCGCTGTGGGGAAGCAACCTTCAGCCGCCAGACCACCGAGCGGATTCGTCGCATGGTACACAGGGCAACTGAACTAGGGCTTCTGAATGCACCGGCGAAAATATTTGTTTGAGATTTTCAAATTATGATAAAAAGATTTGACAAAAACACAATAGATATGTATAATCTCAGATTAATGATAAGTAACAGAGGTTTTGTTACACGAAAAACGGTAAATCGTTAGTAAATAATAGGATACGAAATTTTACATTAAAACTCTAACTTGCTGTAAAACAGTTACTTATAGATATTTATGCAATAAAATAAGTAACAAATTTTAATTTGTAATTAATATTTTATAATGTTATATCTAACATTTATGATATTAATGTTAGATATAACACTCTTTGCACATTTTGTACTCGATACATTAGAACACTTGTCCTGATTTCATTACTACCATGCACCTGACCTTCTTGGTCTTTTTTATGACTCTATTTTGTTAGAATATAACGAAACAATGGCATTTATACATGTTGATTAGGTGTAACCACGAGAATCCTCAGAAGCCGTCTGCACACTAGGGTTTCGGTCTGTCAGACTCCAAGCCGCTGGGAGTAAGGGCGTCTCGCCCTCGAAAAACGCTGGATGCCTAAACCGCTCGATGGGGGTTTGCAGACGGCTTCTAATCAAAATCCGAAGGCACAACTCTTGGGAATTCAGCCGAATCTAACACGGCTTTATAATGTTAGAACATAACTATCGTCGTCAATAGACGACATTGACAAAAAGGAGGCCATCATGGCCCAATATCTTCGTGGCATCAGCCAAATTCGCTCCGCTATCGATAGTGGATCCCTCTCAGACGCTGAGGTTTCTGCTATAATCAAGAACGGGGTACCTGACTTGTTCCGTAGCGCAGTGGAACTGCTCTCTTATTCAAAAACGGTAGAGGAGTTTCAAACTAATCATCGTGAAGTTGTCATCATTTTCTCACACATCTTTGGGGGCAATCTTGTTGTTGTTCACGAAAAGGAGGATTTAGAATTTTGGATTAAAGATGACAAGTGGAAGGAGCTGACCCCGATGGCCCGTCGTAGTCGTCGCGTTACCCAGTCCCAAAAACTCGGACTTTTCCACAAATTTGGCTTGCGTGAAAAATATCCTAAGTCGGAAGATGCTGGTCCTATTATCGGTATTGCTGGCTCTACTCTGAGACAATTCGATAGTGCTAAAAAGAAGTTCGAGAAGCAGCACATATCGACAGCTCTTGGTTATCTCTGCGATGGGACTTGGGACATTACCAAGTTCAGGAATGCTTCTGAGGCACTGGAGAAGGCGAAAAGCCTTCAGTACGAGTTAAAATACAGGGTGGGTGTTGACGTTCCTTTGAACGAAAACCTTCCATTGTTGGATGCGGTCAATTGCGAGGCGTATCTTCCTGACCTTGAGGACGCGGTTAAGGACTTAGACGAAGCAGTAATTTACAAACTCAGGACAATTGAAAATTTCCCCAAATCGTTGCTGCCAAAGCGCGAGTTGGGAGAATCGATAACAAAATACTTTTCCGAGGATCAATGCCATAGGGCCAACGTGCCTTTGACTGCGCGCATTGTATTCGCGTAAGTACTGGAGGGCAAGCGTGGCAGTATAGCGCTTGCCCTACACTTAACCCTTCGAAAGGAGAAAACCATGACTCAACAACCGCAACTCAAACTCTGCGCCGCGGCGTGGACATTGACTAATTATCCGTCCGAAGCCAAGCAGTGGTTGATGGATCGCAAAGTCCGCGCGGCCAAGGACGCTGGCTTTGACGGCTTCAGCGCTGGGGCCGATCCCGAGATTGCCGAGGCGTGCGCCAAGCACGGGCTACAGCTTGTCGGCGGGGTCGATATAGCCACGGTAGAAGAAGCCGAGCCGAAACTGGCGGCTTTTAAAGAAGCTGGTGCCGAGCACATCAACGTCCAGCTTTGCGACCACGATACCGAGATCCGCAAGGCGGTGACCGTGGCGCGGGCGGTGATGAAGGCGGGAAAGAAGCTCAAGATCAAACCGGCGATCGAATGGCACCGCGACACGTGTACTGAGACGCCGGAGAAGGGGTTGGCGCTGGCGGCGCAGTACGAGAAACGCTACAAGGAAAAACTGCGCACCAATTTCGACCACTCGCATCCGGCGATCATCAAACAGCTACGGCCCACCAACTTCTGGGAGCGCATCGCCGAATATCGCCCCGATCTGCTCAAAATGAGCGAGTTGATTCACTTTCGCACCTTTACTGGCAGCCATTGCCAGACGCCGATCACCAATGGCCGCGGGGAGCTGGACGCGGATTTTATCTCTTGGCGCGACAACTTCCTCAAGCACTTGCTTTACAACTGGGTCAAGGGACAACGCGGTGCCACCGAGCTATGGGCTGTGGTCGAGCTGGGGCCGAGGGGGTCGGGCTATGCGCTCGACTGTTTTCCCGACGTGTGGAAGGATGCAATCGTCGCGCGCGGCGAGATCGAGAAGGCGTTCAAAGAGGCGCTGAGGAAAGCGAAGAAATAGCGTTTTATGAACAACGACGAGCCAGAGAGCTATAGGGACATGTTACCAAGCACATGGTCGGAGGGGCAGATCCTCGTACGGGCGGTCGAGGCAGCGCAGACGCCGGCGCTGCATGCCGTGTCTCTGGAATGTGTGGATATCGTCGCGCTCGATCCCACTTTTGCCGAGGTGCCCGAAAGCGAGATCAGTGAGCTGGTGGAGCAGTCGGTAGCGGACGAGTCGCAGGAGCGCGGCTTCCGTATGAGGAGCATCCACGTCGGTCCGGCTGAAGAGCTGGCTGGGTACTTTCACATTATGGAGGACGTTCCCAACGCAGGGGACGCTTGGCTCTCGATCCTCTCAATCCGGCCGCGATTCCGGCGAAGCGGCGTCGGTACGACGCTCATAGGAAGTCTCAAGAGAGTGCTGTCCGCCGAGGGCTTCCCCTTCGCCTTGGCGCGCATCTATCTGGTGAACGTTCCGGCCTTGCGATTCTGGGCTCAACTGGGTTTTACCGAAATCGTCCCCCATCGGGGCGACTATGTCGGCCACGATCTAGGGAAGCCCTGTATCGTTCTGCGGGCATCGCTCGGCGAGTAGCCGATCCTGCGAGGACGAGGTTGTGCGTCGCCCCCGCTGTTCAGACGATTCCCCACGTTAATCGTCCCAACTCGCGCGGCGGTATGTCCAGTTCCACTCCGCCCAAGGGCGCGAACCGTGCGCGTATGGCTTGTGCCAGATTGGTGGGGGACGCAGCCTCGGTGAGTGCCGCTCGCAAGATTGCCCGCGCTTCCTCTTCCATCGAGCGGCCGTGCTCGGCCGCTTGGACGCGCAGACGCTGCTTTATGTCCTCGTCGAGGTTGCGGATTGTCATGCTAGCCATGTTCTTCACCTCCAATTCTAGAAAATCATGTTCCCCGCTCGGGCGATGTCGTTCAGGGCGGCGCAAATAAGACTCCCGTCGCCCGGATCTTCCTCGGCGCATGCTTCGAGGTAAAGGCGCGCGTCTTCTTGGGTGCGCAGGTGCTCCGTGCCATCCCATTGCGTGAACGATTCGGTCATGTCTGACTCCAGTCCTTCACCCTAACACTGCGATTACCTACCGCCTTTGAAAGTGCCAAGGGGCGACCTTTGGTGTCAAGCAGGATCATACCCGAACCTTAACCGAATCGGGGTGGTCTTGCGGCGCGAGTATATCGCGGCGATGCGTTATGTTTTCCGGTCTCAGGCATTTATAGGGCGAGTGCACTCGAAAAAAGGAGTTTCCGTGAACGACGCCCAACTGGTAGAGGCGTGCTTGGAGGGGGACCACCGTGCCTACGCGGTCTTGGTCAACCGTTACCGCTACCCCGTCTTCGGGTTGTGCCTGAGCTACGTCAAGGATTTCGACGCAGCCGAGGACGCGGCGCAGGAGGCGCTGATCGCCGCCTACCTGAAGCTGGAAAGCCTGCCCGAGCCGCAAAAATTCGGCCCTTGGCTGCGGACCATCGCCGCCAACCAGTGTCGCATGTGGCTCCGGCGTCAGCGCCGACAGGTCGCCTTTGACGAAGAAAAGACGGTCGTCGATCCCGCCCCGTCGGCGGCGGAACAAGTGCTTGTGCGCGAGCGCCGGCAGTGGGTTCTGGTCGCCGTCGCCCGGCTGAGCCAGCCGCAACAACAGGCCGTGGTCCTTTTTTATATCGAGGGCCTCTCACTCAAGCGGATCGCCGCCTTCCTCGACGTTGCGGTACCTGCCGTCGAGCAGCGGCTCTACCGGGCGCGCCGCCACCTAAAAGAGGAGATGACAACTATGGTCAAGGAAAACCTGCAAGAACACCGCCTGCCCGAGGACTTCACGCGGGAAGTAGTGCAAGAGGCACTGGCCCGGGGCCGGCACCTGTTACAGGAGCGCCAGTGGCCCGAAGCCCGCAAAGCCTTCAACCGCATCGTCGCTGCCGTGCCGGACCACCTCGAAGCCCACCGCGGTTTGGCCTTGGCCTTCGACGGCGAAACCCGCGAGGCCCTGCGGCAGGACGCGCACTTCAGCGACGGCCACCTGCTCGACAATACCTTCACCGCCCTGCACAAGGTCTGCGACCTGGGCTCCGACGACCCGGAGATCGCCCGCGCGCTCGGCCAGCTCTACTCGCACTATGGACGCCACGAGGAAGGCGGCCAATGCCTCGAAAGGGCCGCCGACCGCCTCGACGATTGGCGGCGCAGCGTCCCATTGTACAAAATGGCTATCTCCGTCTACTACCACGCCCACTACACTGGACGCGGCGACCATATGGAAGCCTGCGTGCGCTGCCACCGCCGCGCCCGCCAACTCGTGCCCACCGACTGGCCACCGCGCCGCCGCTTCGCGCTTTGGCAGCCCTCCGGGATGAGCATGGCCTACGCGCATTTGGGATTGAGCCAAGAAGTCTTTGACGAGTTGGACGCACTCAAGGCCCAAAGCGAGGACGAGTGGTCGGTGGAGGAGCGCTTCCAATATTACGGCATCTGCTCCAATCAGTACCGGGAAATGGGACAGTGGGACGAGGTGGAGGAGCATAGTCGAGCCTATGTCGATTGGGCCAAGGCCCTGCCCACTTCCGACCCGCGCCTCCAGATCCGACCCTTGGCGCTCACCGAAGAAGGCGACGAAAACGCTGGTGCGCACAACGGCGATGACTTCCGCTGGTGGACGGTGTGCTACGCGCTCGCCGACCGCATTCTGCGGGCGGGGCACGAGACAGGGCGCGCAACCGCGGACATCCTCACCGAACTCGACTGGGCACTCGACCGGCACCAGAGCGCTGGATCCTATTCCATCGCCGGGCAGTCCACTTGCGAAATCGGCCACTATTCGGAGGCGCTGCGCTATTTGCGCAACGAGGAGGAACTAGAAGGTCGGCTCGCCAACCGCGGCGACATCTACTTGGCTACCGCACTCGTCGCGCTGGGGCGGGTGGAGGAGGGGAAGGAGCGGCTGCGCAACATCTACGGCCAACTCGTGGCCAACGGCCAGTGCCGGAGTTGGTTTGGCAAGCTGTCCGCCTTTGACGCGATCCGCGGGGCCGCGGACATGGTCGAACTGGTCGATGAATGGGAACGGGCCGAGCGCGTAGGCGCGCCTACAGCCAGCGCAAATCAGCAAGGCGGTTGAAATCGCCAGCGGGTGGCCGATCCTGCGGGGGCCGTTATGCTACTCAATGGATCCCAGAGTGATTGAGCGGAAATCCACGAGTGCCGTCCCGCTGTTCAGACGATTCCCCATGTCACTCGTCCCAACTCGCGCGAGCGTTCCCGCTCGTACGATGGATCGATGTCGAATTCGCGTTCCAGCCACAGCACCTCCCGCTGCTCGGGACTCAGCGAATTGAGCAGCTCAGGCGTCAGGTAGTCCCCCCACGTAAAGCGGTGGTTGTCGATCGCGTGGGGATGGAACAGCCAGTGGCTCAGATACCGACAGGCACTGGTGCGGTTGAGCCACGTGGAGTGAAACAGCTTGGCATGGCGGACGATTAGCTGGTGGGGTTCAACCTCTAGGGAAATCTCATTGTCGAGTGCGACGTCTTCCCAGCCGTCATCGGCCTGCGAACCGGGGATTCCTCGTTTATCCCTGAGCTGGGCGGCCGTCTCTTCCAGAGCGCTAGGCGGCCCATTGTGACTGCCTGGAACAATGCGCAAACACCCGTTTTCGCGCGAAGCCCCGGAGAAGTAGTGCATGAACTCCGCCCACCCTGGACCTCCGTCGATGTGCCATCCGACCGATCGGTCCGGGGCCTGCTCATTGATGCCGCCATTGCGCATGTAGATATCGCTGTCCCCAGCTAGTTGACGGCCGAGCTCGATGATTTCAGGATGCAGGATGATCTGCATGAACGGCAGGGAGTGATCGAGGGCGCACCAGTACGAGTCTGCTAGCTGCGGTCGCAGGTAAAAGTGATTCCTCTTGCTGCCGTCCGCCGACCCCTCCGTTGGATCCTGGGCCGCCTTTTCAACCGCCGCCATGCACTTCTCGGTGAGTCTCTCGGGGAACGGACAGTCGACGATGACGTAACCGTCCGTGCGATACTGCTCCAATTGTGCTTCGCTGAATTTCATGCTGTTTTCCTCACGCGATACTCTGCCCTCATCGACTTAGGGATGCGGCTGGAACGCAGAAGCCCGGGGCAGCGGTAGATGTGTCGTCAATCCCTACTGCAACCTGCGGTCGGATGGGATCCGCAAGGAGTGAGTCTCGATATCCCAGTCGCCGTCGAAGATGGTCACAGCATCACCGGCGGCCGCTCCCGCGTCGGAGGCGAGATCGATGAGCTTGGCAGCCGAATCCTCGGGCGGCGACAGGCTGGGGCGCGATTCTCGCTCTGCTTCGTCGGCGGATTGACCTGCCTTTTCAGCCATCTCGCGGATGGCACCCAACTTCATATTCGTCGCCATTTCTCCCGGAGACACGGCGTGGATGCGGATGTTCAGGGGGCGAAGCTGTTCGCGGGCTACCAGGACCAGCCCGCGGACGCCTCCTTTGCTCGATCCATACGGAAGGGAGGCACTGCCGCCCAACACGCCGGCACCGGATATGACGAGCAGCACCACGCCCCCGCCCGCCTGCAGCAGCAGGGGAACGGCGTACTTCAACAGCAGGAAGCTGCCGGTGAGGTTGACGTCGATGACTCGTCGCCAGGACGCTTCGGAATATTCGTCGATGCGCGTCCCTGCATCGACGAGGATGGCCGCTGGATTAATCAGGATGTCGAGGTGGCCGTAGCGTTCGCCAACGGTGTCCATCAAGCGGCGAACGTCCGCAGACTGGCTCAAATCGGTGCGCACGAAGTGAGCTGTGCCGCCTGCACCGGAGATCAGTCTGGCCGTAGCTTCGCCGCCGTCCTCGTCGATATCGGCGAGGACGAGCTGCGCTCCCTCGCGGGCTGCACCGATGGCGGTGGCGCGGCCAAGGCCGGTGGCAGCGCCGGTGACGACCGCTACCTTGTTGTCGAGTTTCATGCTGGATCCTGAGCGATCGGCCTACTGAGTGGGCCGCATAAAGTGAGCGAAGAAGTCGTTGCCCTTATCATCGACGACGATAAAGGCCGGAAAGTTCTCAACCTCGATTTGCCAAATAGCCTCCATGCCCAACTCCGGGTATTCCAAAACCTCGACCTTGCGGATGCAGTCTTGGGCCAGCCGCGCCGCCGGCCCGCCGATGGAGCCGAGGTAGAAGCCGCCGTGCTTTTGGCAGGCTTGGGTGACTTGGCGCGAGCGGTTGCCCTTGGCTAGCATGACCTTGCTGCCACTAGCCGCTTGGAATTCATCGACGTACCCGTCCATGCGCCCGGCCGTCGTCGGCCCGAACGATCCCGACACATAGCCTGCGGGCGTCTTGGCCGGACCAGCGTAGTACACGCACTGATCCTTGAAGTACTGGGGCAGGCCCTCGCCAGCGTCGAGCCGCTCCTTGAGCTTGGCGTGGGCAATATCGCGGGCGACGATCATGGGGCCGGTGAGCGAGAGCCGGGTGCTGACCGGGTGCTGGCTGAGAGTGGCGCGGATTTCGTCCATCGGCCGATTGAGGTCGATATCGACGACCGCGCTGCCGAGCTGGTCGTCGCTGATTTCGGGCAGGTACTTGACTGGCTCGGTCTCCAAGGCTTCAAGGAAGAGGCCCTCGGCGGTGATCTTGGCGAGGATTTGGCGGTCGGCTGAGCAGGAGACGGCTAGCCCGACCGGGCAGGAGGCTCCGTGTCGCGGCATCCGCACCACCCGCACGTCGTGGCAGAAGTACTTGCCGCCAAACTGTGCCCCAATACCGATCTCTTGGCTCAGCTTGAGCACCTCGGCCTCCATCTCCAAGTCGCGGAAGGCTTGGCCGTACTCGTTGCCTTGGGTCGGCAGGCTGTCGAGGTAGCGGGTGCTGGCGAGCTTGGCCAGCTTGAGGGTGTGCTCGGCTGAGGTCCCGCCGATGACTAAGGCGAGGTGATAGGGCGGGCAAGCCGCGGTGCCGATCATGCGCAGCTTGTCGTCAATAAAGGAGCGCAGCCGCTCTGGGGTCAGCAAAGCCCGAGTTTCTTGGAAGAGGAAGCTCTTGTTGGCCGAGCCGCCGCCTTTGGCCATGAACATGAACTTGTAGGCCGCGCCCTGCTCGGCAAAAATCTCGATTTGGGCCGGGAGGTTGGTGCGGGTGTTTTGCTCCTCGAACATGCTCAGGGGAGCTAGTTGACTGTAGCGGAGGTTGGTCTCCTGATAAGCTTTGGCAATGCCGGCCGAGAGCGCGGCCTCATCGTCGCCTTCGGTCCACACCAGATGCCCCTTCTTGCCCATGACGATGGCGGTGCCAGTGTCTTGGCACATCGGCAGAACCCAACCGGCGGCGATGTTGGCGTTTTTGAGCATGTCGAGCGCGACGAAGCGGTCGTTGTCCGAGGATTCCGGGTCGTCGAGGATGCGGCGCAGTTGGGCTAGGTGGCCGGGGCGCAACAGGTGGGCCGAGTCGCGGATGGCTTGGTCGGCGAGCAGGGTCAGGCCCTCGCTGGCCACCTTGAGGACCTCTCGACCCTCAAATTGGCTGGTGGAAACGCAATCGGTGGTCAGCAGGCGATAGGGGGTGGAGTCCTCGCCGAGGGGCAACAGTTCGTGGTGGGTGTAGCCGTTCATTGAAATCCTCAGTTAGCGGTCGATGGCGTGGTGTTTGACCTGTCCCCAGCTTTTGCTTTCGACGGCCGTTGGTAGCTGCGAGGGTAGGTCAAAGTAACTTAGCGGCGAGCGATAGAGGGTGCCGTCGCGTTCGACGGTGGCGGAGATGGCCCAGTCGGTTAGTACTAAATCGAGGGGAGAGATAATGACCATGCCCTTCTCGGCGCTTGCTATCTCGTCGGCTTTCACGCTCGCCCAAGGAACAAATTCGCTAGCCGGCTCTTCCAGCGTCACTAGGTTGCCGTTTTCGTCTAAGCCGCGCGTGACCTCGACTTCGCGCCAAATCCGATAGGATACGACGTCTGGCACGAGGCTGAACTCGAATTGCAAGTCAGTCACCGCACCATCGGCGTTTAGATAGAATCGCACGCCGAGGATTTGGGGCGAAATAATCGCGGCGTCTTCCGTCTCGACGGGGCCTTCCCAAGGTGTGGTGAGCAGGGTGACAGTTTGGACTTCGTCGTCGGTCCAAGCTGTCGAGACTGTGAGGACAGCAAGGATGATAGGGGCGAGTGCAAACATTGCGAGCCTCCTTGAGGTAAAACCTCCGTTGGGATGCGATTAGCAATAGAATATAATATCACAAATTCCCGCTTTTAGCGCACTTGTCCGAAGCGTCTAGGTCGTCGAGAATGCGGCATCTCTCAGACCGCGACTCCTTCGAGCCACGGCAAATCCACCTCAATGCCAAATCCAGGCGCGTCGCTGGGCACGAGGTAGCCGTCTTGGATGGCTGGCGTGCCGGGCAACAGGGTCATTTCGTGGAGCGGTACCCCGGGCGGCGACACGCTTTCCGAGCGCTCGCCCCAGACGATGGCCGGCATGGCAAAAGAAAGGTGCTGGCCGTAGGGGTAGTTCATGCCGGCGTGGGCAATGACCGAGACGCCCGCGGCCTCGGCGAGGTGGCAGATTTTGACCCCGGCCGTTATGCCCCCGGCCCACAGCACGTCCGGTTGCAGGATATCGACGAAGCGGCCGGCGAGCGCTTGGGCAAAGGTGCGCGGCAAGTACCAGTGCTCGCCCGAGGCGAGGGTCTGCCAAGGGAGCCGCTGGCGCACTTGGGCGTAGCCAGCCCAATCGTCGGCGGGCAGGTAGTCTTCGATCCACTTCAGGCGATAGGGACGGAGCATCTCGGCAAGGCGGACGAGGTGTTCCACGTCCTGCGACAGCCAGCAGTCGAGACTTAGTTCAATGTCGTCGCCGATGAGCTGGCGCGTAGTGGCCACGAGCTCCTCGATTTTCTTGAGGCCGTCGAGGCCGTCGGCCGCGCCCCACGGGGTGAAGAGCTTGGTCGCCTTAAACCCTAGTTCCATGTACCACGCCTGCTCAAACCCGGAAGCATAGCAGAAAATTTTGTCCTTTTGCGGGCCGCCGAGCAGCTCGTACACAGGTTTTTGCAGCAGCTTGCCCTTGAGGTCCCACAGCGCGGTATCCACGGCGCTGATGGCGTAGCTGGCCAGCCCTTGGCCGCCGTAGGGCGCGGTGGAGCGCACCATGACGTCCCACAGCTTTTCCGTGGCCATGCAGTTTTCGCCGGCGAGCAGTGCAGCGAAGTGATCGTTGATGATGGGCAGCACGGGCGGCGAGTGGACGGTCAGCCCGAGGCCCCAAGTGCCGTCCTCGGCCGTGACCACGCAGGCGATGCGTTGCCATTCCGGGGAGCCGGTGCGACCGGCGCGGAAGCGATCATAGCGGTCGAGCGGGCGGTGCAGGGCGTGGCCGGGCCGCTGGCTGGGGCGTGGGGTTGTCGTCCGGGGGGGCTTGAGCGCGATTTGCGCGGCGCGGATTTCCTTGATTTTCACGAGGGCCTGCTTAAGTGAGTTGAGAAAATCGGTTGGGCGTGAAGAGGGTCTGGAGGGTTTGGGCGATGCTGGCGCGGGTTACTTGTCGGCCGGCGTCGTGCAGGTCTAGGTATTTTTCGCTTAGGACTTTGGCGAGGATTGCGCGGAAGCGCTGCCACTTGGGGATGAGGTTTTCCAGCACGCGGGCATCCGAGTTGAAGGGAATGAAGCGGTCGCCGGTCATCTCCAAGCGCATCCGCAGGTCTTGTTCGACCAAGCCCGGATGGTAGTTGAACCACCAGTGGCCAATGACCATGATGTTGTCGTTGTGGCAGGAGAGGACGCTGGCGTCGTACTGGTTGGCGTTGTGGAGCGGCGTGATGAAGAAGGCGTTGTCGGGATGGCGGCGCACCAACTGCTGGTAGGGATACATGTCGGCGAGGCCCACGCCGTCGCCGGCGTCGCGCCATTCGGGTTTGAGCTGGCGGATGGGGCCGGGCATCATAAAGAAGGGCAAGTTGAGTTCGCGCAGGGCCGGCAGCACGGCGTGGTGGAGGACGGCACCTTCCAGGCCGCTGAGGTCGTGGACTTGGCAGTGGGGCGGGAACGAGCACGCGCCGTACGCGACGCCGTGCAGCTTGCCGTACCAGTCGGCGAGGAAGCGGCGGATCGACTGGGCGGTGGCTGGCTGGCTGGGGTCGTTGCCAACCTCGTAGCCCCAGGCGTTGAGCTTCATTGCCGCGCGCGGGTAGTGCAAGACGAGTTCGTCGAGGCGGTAGCCGGACAAGTAGCATTCGTCCCATTCGCCGCTTTCGTAGTAAGCGCGTTCTTGGTCGTTGAACACGTCTTGGGTGCCGACGATGCGGCGAACGCCGGCTAGCTTCATGCAGCGGCGCTGTATTTCTTCCGGGGCGGTGTCCGCGTAGAACTGGCGCGCTTCGTCGAGAGTGGCGGCGTTGGGGTCGAGGCCGAGGGCTTCCAGCGCGACGACCACGCCGCGACAGCCTTCGTCGAATGGATCTGAAGCGGCGTCGGCAAAAAGCTTCTGCCAAGTAAAATCGCCTTGTTGTTCTAGGCTCCAGGAGTAGAAGGTGGCCGGGTCGATGTGGCCAGCGGCAAAGAGCTTGCGGCGCACGTAGTGATAGGCGAGCTGCTGGTCAATGCCGTACAGGCAGAGCTGGGGGCCGGCTTGGGGGCCGAGGAGATGGGTGTGCCAGTCGTCGACGATTAGCCGTTGGGCCGAGGTTTCTTCGGCGACGACGGAGGGGATTTGGTCGCGGAATAGGGGTAGGGTAGAAGTGCTCATGGAGGAGGCTCCTGTCGAGTTAAAGGGCATAACAGTAGGCCAAGAGCAACAGGGCGTCAAAGGGGATCGACGAGGAACGTTAGAAAGGCCTTTCAGAAATCCTCTCAACCTCAATGCTTTCCTCTGGCGTTGTTGCATGAATCATATCTGGGGTATCATGGTCGAATGTTGTTTTTTGTTCAGTTAATTTTTTCTACTCGATACGACTGGGGTTTGCCCAGATGGATCATTCGATTGAGGATGGCACAGCCCAAGCGACTTTCGACCTGTTGGTTAGCCCAGCTACGTGCCTTCAGCTTGTCGCCGATGGGGTGCTTATAGCGATAGATCTGCGTTTCCGCCAACGAACGTCGATGATAGCCACTGGCCTGTTTCCACGCCTTGCGTCCCTGGTGTCGAATGGCTCGAAGGATCTCATCCCGTGCCAACGCGGGTGCCTTACAATTGCCATGCTGTTGGATCTTAGCGTCTTTGCGCAGCGCGATGAGGGGCCGAATCGCGGGACCACTCCGCGGCGTGGCCAAGGCGTCGAAAACCTTCTGTTTGTCATACGCACCATCTCCACCTACCGCCCCCACCGCCTCGTCGACTTGGGTCAGCAAGGGGGCGACCTGCGAGGCATCATCGATCCGATGGGACGTCAACGTCTGGGCGACCACCTCGCCGGTGGCCTCGTGGACCCCCACATGCAGTTTGCGCCAAGTCCGCCGTTTGGTCCAGCCGTGTTGACGGACTTTCCACTCGCCCTCACCGTAGACTTTCAAGCCGGTCGAATCTACCACCAAGTGCATCGGTTTATCGGGGCACTTTCTCGGCAACACCACCGCCAAGTTCCCTTGGCGACGCGACAAGGTCGAGTAATCCGGCGTCGCCAAGTCCAACTGCATCAAGTCCAAAAGCGATTGGATAAAGCCCTGCGTCTGGCGCAACGGCAACCGAAGCAACACCCGCATCGTCAACATCCATTCAATCGCTGGATCCGAATATACAAACGGAGCACCCCGTTGAGACGGCCCCTGATCATACCACTGCTTCCACAACGAATCGTCCAGCCAGACCGTCAGGCTACCACGGGCGATCAACGCCCGATTATACGACGACCAATTCTGGACCCGATACACCGCTTTCGACTTGACCGAGGGCGAACCGCCCGATAGTTTGCTCATCACAGGCTCTCAGGGAAGAGAGGTACGTGTTTCTTGCTGGAAATCACGAACCAATCTAACTGGAGAGCCTGACTCAGTTCAAGACCCTAACACCGCTTTCATGCAACAACGCCCTTTCCTCGGTAAGTTGGAAGTAGGGCTTATTGATTTTCCTTTAGACCAGATCCGTCATAAGCCCTTTCTTCGTAGAAAGATCGATGTTCTGGATCCAGAAGGTTTCCAAAATCCATATCTTCAAGAAGCGCGTATTTTTCGACCAAGCATTTGAATTTGGCTCCTCGGTTACTCAGGCAATTGTAGAAAAGGAGCTCCAATTCAACGCTTGATAGTTGAGCACGAATGAGATTGATGTAGGTCTTCTTATCTTCAGATTCTTTGAAGAATTTGTGTTCGTGAACAAATTTGACAGTATTGTATAAATGCCGAAAGTAATGACCAATAATCCACTGATATCGGGACAAGAATTCCTCGTAGGATGCGTTGATATTGTCTTTCATTTGGCCTGAAGTATTCGTCTCTTTGTTATAGATACGTGCTAGCCTTTGAAGGAAAACAGCAAAGCACCTACGTCCTTCTACTTCTTGGCCTCCCGGTTCTTGAGCCTTCAATGAATTGACAATCTCATTGTGGAAGCTTAGAAGCTGAAAGAAGGAATTCTCAAAATTCTGCTTCTGAAGCGTCCGATCTTGTGCCTCAAGTTGTTCCTTTTGTCCCCTGATTTCGTCCCGTGTCTCCTTTAATTCCTGCCGTTGGAGTTCGAGTTCCTTTTTCTGAAGGATTATTGCAAAAATGATACCTGCAAAAGCCAAACCAGCAAATAGAGCATTAACTGCTCCAAATGTGTCTCCAAATTGTCCTCGTACACTAATGTCAGGAAACAACCAGAAAAGTACGATAATAGACATTCCCCAAAGGAAAATTATTACTAAAAATGTCAACCACAAAGGCCACCAATTAACCTTCTTAGAGGCGTCTGAATTCTTATCCATGTCGTCCTCTTTTAGACATCACTCTGCATGTCAATCTTCCCCATAATAGCGACGGATATGAGAGCAGTTCGACAAGCTGTCCAGTCCTCTCGACACACGCCGGAGAGAGGCAGTCGGCTTCTCTAAAGTAAAAAGGAAAATCGGACAGACGTTTGCCCTTGTGTGCCGAATACTCAAGAGCTTTGCCGTTATTTCGTCGCTTGTCGTGCGACCAAGAATCATTCATCTTTTGGCGAAAGAAAACAACGAATAACAACGAGGTTTTATTCTGGATACAACAGTTACCTTAGACTCGGAAATTGTCCAAGCCATCCAGCAAGCGACAAAGCAAAAAGACAAAGCCTCCGCAGTACACATGGCATTAAATGAATACCTGCGTCTGCAACAGCTCCGCCAACTAGCCCGTCTGGCCGGTACCGTTGAGCTACGCTATTCCAACGACGAGTTGGAGACGATGGAGGAGTGCTGATTCTCACGGGCACGTCTTGTACGACCACGTCGAGACAGTCTTCGTCGAATGGATCTGAAGTAGCGTCGGCAAGGAGATGGGTGTGCCAGTCGTCAACGATTAGCTGTTGGGCCGAGCCCGCCGAACTCACAAAAGGGCTCTGAACTCTTCGACAGTCAGACCTGCCTCGCGAATAATCGTTCGCAAAGTCCCTTTAGCGACCTCCCTATGCTTGGGAACTACGATGCGACGATAGGGTTTTCGATTCATTCGCAAGACTAGATGGCTCCCTCGTTGTCGGTCAAAAACATAGCCAATTTTCCCTAATGCCCTAACAATATCACGGCTTCCAACAACCGGAAGTGGGCTCAAATTTCAACCTCGATGATTTCCTCCGTAATGGGCGGCGGGATTGGATCGCCGTGGGCTTTTAGGCTTTCTATATACAGCGCAATTGCTTCGTGGGCATTTGACAAGGCATCCTTCCGAGTCTGTCCTTGCGAAACACACCCAGGCAACGCGGGTACTTGGGCCACGAAAATGCCATCCTCATCCTGTTCAATATGAACCCTGTATTTGATATGGCTCATGTAGATCGCCTCCATAGTGATCGCGCAGCCGTAAAACTCATTTCCTCTTACCTCTCATTTTAGCTACCCAGCTACCTCGCTCTCAACCAACGCCTCGACGCGCACCGGACAGACCTTGAGCTCGGCGGTGTCGGTGACGGGATCGTACCCGGAGCCGGTGAGGATGTTGATCGGCACGTCGTTGAAGCTGAAGCTGGCAAAGACTGTGCCGCGCGGCGAGCGGGTGTTGGCCTCGGCGCGGATTTCGATGGTGCCGCGCGCGCTCGACAGGTGGCACAAGCCCCCGTCTTCAAGGCCCCAAGCGGTGATGTCTTCGGGGTGGACTTCGAGGCGCTCTTCCGCGAGCAGGTAGTCGATCCCTTGGGAGCGGCCCGTTTGGGTGCGAGTGTGGTAGGCTTGGAGCCGGCGGCCGGTCGTCAGCCAGACCGGGAACTCGGCTGAAAGGGTCTCGGCCGGGTCGCGGTAGCGGATGGTTTTGAAAAGGCCGCGGCCATTTCTGAAAACCCCCTCGTGCAAAATCGGCGTCCCCGGGTGGCCCTTTTCGGGTACGGGCCACTGGTACTCACCTTTGTCGATCCGATCCCAATCGAGGCCGGCGTAGATGGGCGAAAGGCCGCATAGTTCGTTGAACACGTCCTCGGCCGAAGTGTAGTCGAAGCCGCTAAAGCCAAGCCGCTGGGCGAGTTGACTTATGATCCACCAGTCGGGCTTGGCCTCGCCGGGCGGAGGCACGGCTTGGCGCAGGCGCTGGACCCGGCGCTCGGTGTTGGAGCAGACCCCGTCGGTCTCGGCAAAGGCACTGGCGGGGAAGACCACGTCGGCCATCGCGGCAGTCTCGGTGAGGAAGATGTCGATGACCACGAGCATATCTAGGCTCTTGAGGGCGTGCTCG
Organism: Candidatus Latescibacterota bacterium; assembly: GCA_965261395.1. Classification (GTDB taxonomy): domain Bacteria; phylum Latescibacterota; class UBA2968; order UBA8231; family UBA8231. The sequence goes on along the minus strand of OZ253462.1, from coordinate 4,563,039 downwards.
CAGTGATGGCGGTCCGGGTCGGAGACGACGGTGTTTTCACCGTCGATAATCATGGCAAAAATCTCGGTGCCGCAGCGGTTGAGCGCTTGCACCTTGGTGATGCCTTTGTCCGGGTCCATTTCTCGCCCGTAGAGCGCGGTGAATTTTTCCCTGTTTTCAGGCAGGATCACCGGCTGGAAGCCGGGATAGTCCGAGGGAACGGCTCCGGCGTCGCCGGCGCCTTGGATGTTGTTCTGCCCGCGCATGGGGTTGATGCCAGTGCCCTCGCGGCCGATGTTGCCGGTCAGCAGGGCGAGATTGCACAGGCTCTGGACGTTGTCAACGCCGCAGATGTGCTCGGTGATGCCGAGGGTGTAGTAGATGGCACCCTTGTCGGCGGCCCCGTACCAACGGGCGGCCTGTTCAATGTCCGCGGCAGGTACCTCGGTGATGGTCGAAGCCCACTCGGGCGTGAACTCGACTACGTGCTCTAGGAATTGCTCAAAGTCGGCCGTGCGCGCTTCCATAAAGGCGCGATCTACCAAGTCGTCGCGGACGATCACGTGCGCCATGGCCAACAGCAAAGCCACGTCCGAGCCGACGCGGATGGGCAGGTACAAATCGGCCATGTCCGCGAGGGCGATCCGGCGCGGGTCGGCGACGATCATCTTGGCCCCGCGCTTGAGGGCCTTTTTGAGCCGCGTCGCCGCCACTGGGTGGCACTCGGTCATGTTGGTCCCGATGCAGAAGATCAGATCGGGTTTTTCCATGTCGGCCAAGGGGTTCGACATGGCGCCGCGTCCGATGGTGGCTGCCAGACCGGCAACCGTGGGCGCGTGTCAGGCACGGCTACAGTTGTCTATGTAGTGGGTGCCGTAGCCTCGGCGGATGAATTTCTGCAGGCAGTAGTTGGCCTCCGAAGGCGTGCGGCCGGAGGCGACGCCGTAGATGGCATGGCGGCCGTGCTCGGCGAGCACTTTGGCAAAGCCTTGGGCGGCGTGGTCGAGCGCGGTGTCCCAATCGGTGGGGTGGAGCTGGCCGTCCTCGCCGCGAACTAGGGGATCTGTGAGCCGATCGCGGTGATGGACGAAGTCAAAGGCAAACTGGCCCTTGACGCACAGCGCGCCCTCGTTGGCTGGGCCGTCCATCGCCGGTTGGATGCCGACGAGTTTATCCCCTTTGGACAGCAGGTCCACCGAGCAACCAACGCCGCAGTACGGGCAGATTGAGCGGGTCTTTTCGATCTCGCCGGGCAGGTCGGCGGCGCGCAGGGCCTTTTTGTCGGCGAGGGCGCCGGTGGGGCAGGTCTGGACGCATTGGCCGCAGAAGGTGCAGGACGAATCCTTGAGCAGGCCATTGAACTCCGTGGTGATCTGCTTGTGGAAGCCGCGCCCCATGGCGGCAATGGCGTGGTCACCCTCTTGCTCGGCGCAGACGCGGACGCAGCGGTTGCACGAGATGCACAGGTCGTAGTCGCGCAAGATGAAGGGGTTGTCGTCGGTGGGGTGCACCTCGCCCGATTGCGCGCCTTGGAAGCGGCCGGAGCGGGCTTGGTAGCGATCGACGAGGTCTGTTAGCTCTTGAGAAGCGTACCCACGCAGGGGATCCACCTCGACTTCGCGGTTTTCCGAGACGACCATTTCCAGCAGCGTCTTGCGGTGTTTCTCGACCGCCGCGGTTGCCGTTTTGACGACCATGCCGGGCTCGGCTTGGGCCGTACAGGAGGCGACTGGATTGCGCACACCCTCGATTTCGACCACGCAGAGCCGGCAGGACCCAAAAGGTTCTAGACGCGGATCGTAGCAGAGGGTGGGAATGTCGCGGCGATGGCGTTGGGCGACCTCGTAGAGGGTCTCGCCAGGAGCAAAGGTGACTCCTTCGCCGTCTAAGGTCAGGGTGTGTTGTTTCCCATTGGTATTCATGGTAAGGCTCTCGTTCAGGCGCAGACGCGCTGTGCCACTTGGTCGGGAAAGTACTTGAGAAGGCTATCGGTGATAAAGGGGGCGGCCACGCCGAGGCCGCAGGCGCTGGTGGCCTTCATGACGTCGCCGATGTCTTCTACTTCGGCGCGCCAAGTCGCTAGGTCAGCAGGCCCGCCACCATCAAGCCGCTCGGTTAGCCGCTGAGTACCAATGCGACAGGGGAAGCACTTACCGCAGGATTCCTCGGCGAAGAAGGCCATGGCTTGGCGGGCGATGTCCACCATGTCGCGGCGGTCGTCAAAGGCCATGATGCCGCCCGAGGCGAGGATCGAGCCACGGGCGCGGACCGCCGGTTCGTCGAGGGTGGTATTAAGGTCGTCGCCCGCGAGAAAGCCGCCCGAGAGGCCGGCCATAGTAACCGCTTGGATATGGCGGCCTAACTCCGGCCCGCCGGCCCATTCGTGGAGCAAGGTGTCGAGGGGCAGGCCAAAGGGGATTTCGTAGTTGCCCGGCCGCTGCACGTCGCCCGAGAGGCTGATGACCTTGGTGCCCGGGTGGCCGTCGAGGCCCAACGAGCGATACCACGCGGCACCGCGCCGCACGATCGGGGGCACCGAGGCCAAGGTTTCGACGTTGTTGACGGCCGTGGGCAAGTTTTCAAAACCGTGCGTTACCGGGTAGGGCGGGCGGTTGCGCGGATAGGGATGTTTGCCTTCGAGGCTGTTGAGCAAAGAGCCTTCCTCGCCGCAGATGTACGCGCCGGCACCGCGGCGGATGTCGAGCGCACAAGAGAAGTCGCTGCCGAGGATGTGCGAGCCGATCAGATTGGCGGCGCGGGCCTCGGCTATCGCGTTGGCGAGGATGGCGTTGATTTCCGGGTATTCGTAGCGCAGATAGATAAAGGCGCGGGTAGCGCCGGTGGCGTACGCGGCTAGGAGCATACCCTCGATGACCGCGTGTGGATCCCATTCGAGGAGGGCGCGGTCCTTAAAGCAGCCCGGCTCGCCTTCGTCGGCATTGCAGACGACGGTTTTAGGCTCGCCCGGGGCCTCGGTAACGGCCTGCCACTTCTGGCCGGTGGGAAAGCCCGCGCCGCCCCGGCCGGCGAGCTGACTGTCGGCTACGAGGGCGACTAACTCGGCTGGCTCCCCGGCGAGAGCTTGTTGCAGTGCTTGGTACCCACCGCTTTGGCGATAGCCGGACAGGGTGGCGCGGCCCGGAGCGCGGATGTCGGCAAAGACGCATTCCTCGTAGCCGCCGGGATTGGGCACGGGCAGGGGCGAGGGGCTAGGCGCAAGGGCGTCCGCGTCGGTGCCGACTAGCACTTGATGGCCTTTGATGACCGGAATGGGATCGTCGCAGCGGCCGGCGCACGGCATGGGCGTGGCGTCGGCGAGGCTGGCGCAGAGCGCGTCGGCTCCGCGCAGCGCGCATATCGGGCCGGTGCAGACGCGCGGGGCACTTTGGCCGGGAACTTGGCGGGCGAAGTGGTGGTAAAAGGTGACGGTGGCAAAAAGCTCGGCGAGGGGGATTTTCAGGCCCGTTGATACGGCCTTGAGAGCTTCTTCCGACAAATAGCCGTCGCGGTCGTGGAAGGCGTGCAGAAGCGGCAATAAGGGAGCGGTTTCGCGCTGCCAATGTGCGACGAGCGCGTCGTCTGTAGGGGAGATCAAGCTAGGTACCTTTTGTATTTAGGTGGCCGCCGGAAGGCGACCAAATTATGTATATAGATGAATAATTTAGGAGTTGCCCGAACTGAGGGCAACAGAGTACGGCAGTTACGTTAAGGACCATGCAAAGACGTAGCGCAATGTATGCCGGTGGCATCTTGCGGCTGGAAATATTTAGCGACAGTGCTCTTGATCATGGCGATGCGAATCGCGTTCGCTGCGGATATCTATCGTCTTTATGCGGTGAATGCCTTGAAAGGTTGACGCAGTTTTGTTGTGCACGCATATTTTAACCCTATAAAAATATTCATGTAAGAATTTTATCACGGTTGTATTATATGCGTATAGGAATGAAATGTTTCGAGCCGCAATTTGCGATCTGAAGAACTGGCAGATCAAGCCAAAGCGCAAACCGCTGGTGGTTCGGGGAGCTCGGCAGGTGGGTAAAACCTATCTGATCCGGCAATTCGGCCAGGAGTGCTTCGACAATACGGTGGAGTTGAACTTCGAGCGTCAACCAGACCTGGCACAGCTATTTACGTCCAAAGACCCCAACCAGATCCTCCTGTTGATCGAGTTGCAGTACAACGCGGCTATCAACCCCGGGGAAACGCTCCTGTTCCTCGACGAGATTCAAGCGGCTCCACAGGTTTTCGAGGCGCTGCGCTACTTCTTTGAGGAGCGACCCGATATCCACGTCATCGCCGCGGGTTCACTGCTCGAATTCGCGCTGGCAGAGCCGTCCTTTGCAGTGCCTGTCGGCCGCATTGAATACCTGTATCTCGGTCCTATGACCTTTGAGGAATTTTTGCTGGCCCAAGGCAAAGAGCGCCTCGTTTCCTTTATCCGTTCCTTTGAGTTCCCCGCCACCATACCCGATTCCTTGCACCGTCAGCTCCTGGACGCCGTGAGGCAGTACTTGGTGGTAGGAGGGATGCCAGCCAGCGTGTTTGCCTACACCCGGTCCGCGTCGCTTGCCGATACCGAGTCTGAGAAACAATCGATCCTCGAGACCTTTGCCGAGGATTTTGGCAAATACGCGCGCAGGGCCGATCCCGACCGGCTGCGCAAGGTGTTCACCCGCCTCCCGCTACTGATTGGTCAACGGCTGAAATACGCCCATATTGACCGGGACGATCAGGCGCGAAATCTGGCCCATGCCTTGTCGTTGTTGTGCAAGGCCCTAGTTGCTTGGCGCGTCCATCACAGTGCCTGCAACGGCGTCCCGCTACGGGCGGAAATCAAAGAGACCGTGTTCAAGCCGCTGTTCCTCGACGTCGGCTTGATGTCCAGTGCTTGTGGCCTCAACCTGCTGGACTTTACCAGCGCAACGGACGTGCTGCAAGTAAACCAAGGGAGTGTTTGCGAGCAGTTTGTCGGACAGCATCTGCTCTACGGGCAGCCTTCCTTCGTCCGGCCGGAGCTGTTCTTCTGGATGCGGGAGAAGTCCTCTTCCAATGCCGAAGTCGATTACGCGATCAGCGTGGGTACTAAAATCATCCCCGTCGAAGTCAAGGCGGGCAAAACCGGCACGCTCAAGTCGTTGCAGGTCTTTCTCAAGACCAAGGCACAGAAAATAGGGGTGCGCGTGAACAGCGCTCCTCCCACTTGGCATACGGCTAGCTATGCCTTGCCTGAGATGGCGGCCCAATCCTTTGAATTGGTCTCGGTACCTTTCTACCTAGTGGGGCAATTGCGTCGGTTACTCGGAGAGAAACAAGGCGGTGGCTAATTCACTACCTGGGTGCATCGTGCGATTTCATTAGCTGACTTTTGAGAGTGCCCTTTATTTGTCTTAATCCGCGAAGATAGGAAACATCCGCCGCCTTCTACATATCGCTATGGATTCAAGCCTTTCGCCTCGTTGCCTTTCGCTCGACCTTGAGGTCGGTAAGCAGGATCGCTGCATTCATGCCTTCGCCGCGGTACGTCCGAATGTCGATCAACCGCTAGTCTTCCACGGTGGCGACTTGGCAACGGCGTTGGCAGAGCTCGACGAATTCGCTGATGGCGCGGACTTTCTGCTCGGGCACAACCTGATTGATTTCGATCTGCTCCATCTGAAAGCAGCAAAGCCCGATCTCCGGCTGTTGAAGCTGCCGGCGGTGGATACGCTGCGGCTCAACCCCCTCGCCTTTCCCCGCAATCCCTATCACCACCTCGTCAAACACTATCAGGACGGACAGCTCAAACGCGGGTGAATCAACGACCCGGCACAGGATGCCCAGCTCGCGCTAGATGTCTTCGACGATCAGCAAACTGCGTTACGCGATGCGCCGCTTGGCTTGCTCGCCGCATGGCATTGGCTGACCGGGACATTACCCGACGGCGCGGGATTCGACGCCGTTTTCGCCTCCATACGGTACGGACCTCGGCCAGCCGACGCGGTAGCGAAGGCGGCGGTCCACGAGCGGCTTGCGGGTATAGCCTGTCAGAATCGCGGTCGAGATATTCTCGAAAATGTCGCCCAATGCGGCTGGCCGTTAGCGTACGCGCTGGCTTGGCTGTCAGTTTCCGGCGGCAATTCCGTGATGCCGCCATGGGTTCGACATCAGTTCCCAGAAGCCGGTAAGCTGGTTCGCCAACTACGGGATATGCCCTGCGACGAGGAGGATTGCGGCTGGTGCCGTGAAAGGCACGACGCTCGCAAGGAGCTTAAACGTTGGTTCGGCTTTGACGATTTCCGGCCGGAGCCGAAGGACATGGACAAACAACAGCCCATGCAGCAGTCCATCGTCGAGGCGGCAATGGCCGGGGAGCACGTTCTGGGCATTCTGCCCACTGGCACCGGCAAGTCGCTCTGCTACCAGATCCCGGCCCTATCCCGCTACTACAAGACTGGCGCTCTCACGGTGGTGATTTCACCCTTGGTTGCGCTTATGGCGGATCAGGTGGCAGGGCTGGAGGCTCATGGAATCGGCTCGTGCGTGGCTATCAATGGGTTGCTGTCCATGCCAGAACGGGTCGATGCGCTGGATCGGGTACGCTTGGGGGATACAGGTATTCTCATCATTTCGCCGGAGCAACTCCGCAACCGTTCTCTGCGACGTGTGCTCGATCAACGCGAGATCGGGGCTTGGGTGCTGGACGAGGCTCATTGCCTCTCGAAGTGGGGGCACGACTTTCGACCGGATTATCGCTACGTGGGACGCTTCATCCGCGAAAAGGCGGGACAAGACCCGATCCCACCGGTGCTTTGCCTGACTGCAACCGCCAAGCCCGACGTGGTGGTGGACATCCAGCATCACTTCCGGGACGAGCTTGGCGTCGAGTTAAAGGTTTTCGACGGCGGTGCCCGTCGCACCAATCTGGAGTTCACGGTGGTGCCGACGACTGGGGGAGAGAAATTCGCGCATATCCATCAGATCCTGATGGCCGACCTGCCGCCGGATGCGCCCGGCGGTGCCATCGTCTATTGTGCGACGCGCCGGCGAACCGAAGAGGTAGCGGAGTTCCTGCAGAATAAAGAGGTTGCGGCAGACTTCTTCCATGCCGGGCTGCCGCCGGAGACCAAGAAGAGTGTACAGCAGCGCTTCATCGGCGGCGAACTGCGCGTGATCGCGGCTACTAATGCCTTCGGCATGGGTATTGACAAGCCGGACGTGAGGCTGGTGATCCATGCCGACATCCCAGGCTCGCTGGAGAACTACCTGCAGGAGGCAGGCCGTGCCGGACGCGACCGGCAGACGGCGCGCTGTGTACTGCTCTATGCGACGGACGACGTGGAGTGGCAGTTTCGCTTGTCGGCGCGTTCGCGGCTCACTCGACGAGAGATTCACGGCGTGCTGAGAGCACTGCGCAACTTGGACCGGAAGAAGCGTATGAGTGGCGAGGTCGTGGCCACTGCTGGCGAGATCCTCGGCGAGGACGAGGAAAAGGTCTTTGAGCGGGACTCAGTCACCGATGATACCCGCGTGCGAACCGCCATCTCTTGGCTTGAGGAGGCGGTACTACTGACCCGGGAAGAGAACCAAGTGCAGGTATTTCCTTCGTCTCTCCGGGTGGACTCGGTGAAGGAAGCATGCAGTCGGTTGGCGAAGGCGTCCGTGCTCGACGACTATCGGCAACGGTTGCTCAGAATCGTCGAGACGCTGATTGACGCCGACCCCGACGAGGGCATCTCTACCGACGAGTTGATGGGTGTATCCGGCCTGAGCGCCGAAGGTGTGCGCAGTGCCCTGTACGACTTGGAAGACCTGGGCATCGCCATCAACGATATGGCACTGACCGCCTTCGTCCACTCAGGAGTAGTGCGCAGCTCGCGGAAGCGCTTTGAGGCGGCGGCGGAGTTGGAGACCGCCCTGATCGCGCAGATGCGCGAGGCTGCACCGGATATGGGCAAGGGAGACAGTTCAACCCTGCATTTGCGCGTCGCCGCGCAAACCCTGAGAGATGCGGGAGTGGCCGATCCATTGCCAGAACGGTTACGGCGCATTCTCCGCAGCATTGCCTACGACGGGCGCGGCGATGGGGGCGACGCCGGCAGCATCGGGGTGCAACAGCGGGATTCGGAGATGATGCAGGTGACGTTGCGGCGAGAGTGGTCGGATTTGGAGGAACTCGCGTCGCGCCGACGTGATGGAGCGAAACTCCTGCTGGATCACTTGCTCGCTTGCCTGCCGCGCGGGAGTCGGGGTACGGACTTGCTGGCTGAGACTACCCTCGGCAAGCTGTTGGAAGTGATTAAGTCCGATCTGTTTCTGAAGAAAAATAGCACAAACCACGATAGGTTGTTGGACCGCGCCCTTCTATGGTTACACGAGCAGGAGGTTATTCGCCTGAACAAAGGTCTAGCGGTATTCCGTCCGGCCATGACGATCCGGCTAGCCGAAGAGAAACGCGGCTTCGCCAACACAGACTTCGAGCCGCTTGTGCTCCATTACAAGGGGCAGGTACTGCAGATCCATGTGATGAAGGAGTTCGCTGAACGGGGCTGCGAGGCCATAACCGATGCCATGCTTATGGCCATGGACTACTTCAGCCTAACAGAGGAGGAATTCCTCTGCCGTTGGATGCCAGATCGGGACAAGGAGACTGAGCGGCAGACTACGCCCGAATCGTGGAGAGACATTGTCGAAAGCCTGAATAATCGCACCCAACAAGACATCGTCGCGGATGATCGAAAGCAGACAAACGTGTTGGTGCTAGCCGGTCCCGGTTCCGGTAAGACACGAGTGCTAGTGCATCGCATCGCCTACCTCGTGCGCGTAAAGCGTGAGAATCCCCGCGGCATCCTAGCCTTGGCCTATAATCGGCACGCGGCGGTCGAGATCCGGCGACGCCTCATGGATTTGATCGGCGACGATGCTCGCGGAGTAACGGTGCTCACTTGCCACGCGCTGGCCATGCGGCTGGTCGGCGTCAGCTTCCAGGAGCGGGAAAGGAAGCTACTTGATGACGGTGCATTCCGGGAGGTGTTGCGCCAAGCAGTGGCGCTGTTGCGCGGCGAGGGTCTGGAGCCAGAGGAAGCCGACGAGCAACGTGAACGGCTCCTCGCAGGTTTCCGCTGGATACTCGTAGACGAATACCAAGACATCGGCCCGGATCAATACGAGTTGATATCGGCCCTAGCTGGACGCACTTTGAAGGATGAGGACGCTAAGCTGACGATCTTTGCGGTAGGCGACGACGATCAGAACATCTACGCCTTCAACGGTGCTTCAGTGGAGTTTATCCGTCGCTTTGAAGAGGATTACGGGCCGAAGCCGACTTTCCTGACGGATAACTATCGTTCCACTGGCCACATAATCGCAGCGGCCAATGAGTGGATCGAGCCAGCCCGGCAACGCATGAAGGCGGAGCATCCCATCCGCATTGACCGGGCGCGCGAGAAGGAACCGCCCGGCGGCGACTGGAGTGAGCTGGATTCGGTCGCTCAAGGTCGGGTGCAGACTCTGCCAGCGCCCCGCGACCCAATCTCACAAGCGCAAGTTGCGATGACAGAGTTGCAGCGTCTCGCCGCTCTTTCGTCGGACTGGGACTGGTCCAAGTGCGCGGTGATCGCACGCGAATGGAAGTATCTGGAGCCGGTACGCGCCTTCTGCGAACTCCATCGTATCCCGGTGCAGATGGGGAATGAAGAAATCCCGAGCTTCTGGCACCTGCGAGAAACCCAAACGCTTGTTGAATGGCTGCGCGGACGGGAAACCCGGAGCGTGGACAGTGCTGATCTGAGGGGCTGGCTGGATGCGCAAGTGCCCGGCCCATGGAACGACCTGCTGCGGCAAGCCTTGGACGAGCACTCCCTAGAGACCAGCGACGCAGAAATGCCGGTGGATCACTTCATCGAGTGGTTGGCCGAGTGGGGGCGAGACATTCGTCGCCGCCAGCGCGGGCTCTTACTGCTAACCGCACACCGCGCCAAGGGATTGGAGTTCGACCATGTGGCCGTGCTCGACGGAGGTTGGGACAAAGTCGATAAGGGCGAGGACCCGGACGCGCCGCGTAGGCTCTACTACGTGGCCATGACGCGCGCCCGGCAGACCCTTGCGCTCGTGCGTTTTCAAGGATTGCGCCCCGCGGTAGGTACCACACGGGATGATTTCGTAAAGGAGCCTGCACCCCCGGCGTACTCGGGACGCCTGCACCCGCTGCCGTATGCCTTTCCGAACAACGGCTCGGTTTTGCACCGCACATCTGGTGACTTGCAGCCGGAAACCTTAGAACTCTCACGTCAATATCGGCGGCCCAGTCTGCGCGAGGTCTATCTGAGTTTTGTGGGGCGTCGCCACGCCAACCATCCGGTGCATCGTGCGATTGCCGCTCTGTCGCCCGGTGATCAGCTAGAAACGCGGATTGCCAAAACTGGATCTTGGGAATTGTTGGACCGGTCGGGGATGGTGGTCGGGCGTCTTGCCCAAGCGTTTGAACCCCCACCGGGAACGCGGTGCAGGTCCGCCACGGTCTTCGCCGTCGTGGCTTGGAGCCGCGAAGCGTCGGAGCCTCAGTACCGCGACAGCATGAAATGCGATGCTTGGGAGGTAGTGGTGCCGGAGCTGGTGTTCGAGCCGGAGGGCGAATAATCCGCCGATGATCACGACTCGTATTGTCCTCGCTACGGAGGTTGTGTCCAATCACATTCGCGCCGCGTGGTATTAGTCGGGGCAAGTTGACAGCCTGCGCGCGAGCGGCCTTATTTGCGCGCTGTTAACCAACAGCCAAAGGAGCCTGAAAAATGCCGGATGTTATCGTCGTCGGAGATGGGCCGGGTGGATTGAGTGCCGCGCTCTTTCTCGCCAAAAACGACATGAGTGTCACCGTCTTTGGCCAAGACAAGACCCTGATGCACAAGGCCATGCTATACAATTATTTGGGCATCCCCAAGATCGCCGGACCCGAATTCCAGCAGATCGGCCGCGAGCAGGTGCGCGGCTTTGGCGGGGAGGTTCAGGACGTTGAAGTCAGTAGCGCCGAAAAGGGCGAAGAGGGCTTTGTAGTCGAGACCGCCGATGGCCAAAGCCACCAAGCCCAATATCTGATTTTGGCTACCGGGCCGAGCAATCCGCTGGCCGACAGCCTAGGCGTGGCCAAAGAGGCCGACGGGTTGGCGGCCGACCGCCATGGCCGCACCTCGGTCGAAGGGCTATACGTCATTGGCTGGAGCACCCGCCTGAAGAAGATCCAGGCCATTATCTCCGCCGGTGACGGAGCCTGCGCCGCGCTGGATATCCTCTCGGCCAAAGCCGGCGAGGACATCCACGACTTCGACCTGATCGAGGACGAGTAGCCTACAGCGAGACGACGCGCTCTTCTATGGCGGATTGGGTTGCCGCGAGGGTCACGGCTAAGGTCTTGACCGCCTCTGAGTAGGGGCAGCGGATACCCGTGGCATCGCCGGTTTGCACGGCTTGGAGAAAGGCGCGATCCTCGGCTTGCGTTGGGTTGTTGCCCTGTTCGACGACTTCCCGGCCGCTGGGGCGGTCGATGGTGAGCGCGCCGGATGCGATGCGCAGGACTTGGTTTTTCTGGTAGAAGTCCAAGCCCACATGCCCGCCTGCGGCGAGCATACAGGCCGAGGTGATGCTGGCCACTGCGCCGCTTTGGAAGCGGAGATTGGTGACAGAGGCGTCGTGGACATCGTAGTTTGGGACGTCTTCCATCAGGCCAGTGCGCGCCATGGCGTGGACGCTCTCGACTTCTCCGAGCAGGTAGCGGGCCAAGTCGAAGATGTGCGTGGTTTGTTCGACGATCTGGCCGCCGCTCTCGGCCAATACTCGCCACCAAGGCACCCCGGGCATGCCGCCGGTCCAAGCGCCAAGGGCAAAACCCACCGGCTCATCGCCGAGGTATTCGCTCGCTTTGGCGGTCGTATCCATATAGCGCCAGTGATAGCCCACGGCGCTGATCAGGTTTTGGCGGCGGATGGCCGCTTCAACGGCATGGGCTTGGTCCAGGGAGGTCGCCACGGGTTTTTCTACGAAAATGGGCAGGCCGCGCTCAATGGCTGCCAGCTCGGGTTGCGCGTGGGCAAAAGGCGGCAGGCAGATATAGACCGCGTCCAGTGCCTCGCTGTCGTACAGAGCTTCGTAGTGGCTATAGGCCCTGCCGCCGTACTCACTGGCCGCTGCTAGTGCCTTTTCCTCGACTACGTCGCAAAAGGCAATAAGCTCGGCTTCTTCGAGTTGGGCGAGGGTGCGTAGGTGGTGATTGGCGATGCCACCCGTGCCGACAAAGCCGATTTTAATAGTCATGGAAAACTTTGGTTAGTGGTTAGTGATTAGTGGTTCGTTTCCGCCCCGCTTAGGGGGGCGGGCACTGGCCACTGTAAGAGCAATTAATGGCATAGTATGGGGCCACGCCGCCGTTGTCAAGATGACGAATTGATGGATACAACAACTCCAAAGGGCCAGCTCAGCGACTACAAGGTCCACTACAAGGTAGATGCCGAGACGATTGTCGATCCTCAGGCATTAGAGCCGGGGCGTCGAGCCTCCGAAGAGCGGCGGCTGGAGACACTTGTGCGCATGCTCGACTTGCACAGTGGAGACCGCGTACTCGACGTCGGGTGTGGGTCGGGCTGGCTGGGAGCGTACTGCCAGCGCCAGGGTGCCCTAGTCTGCGCGATGGACATCGGCTGGGTAGGGGTGGCCGGTGCCAAGGCCCGCTTTGCGGAGGCGGCCTATCAGGTCGGCGATTTGTACTATCTGCCCTTTGCGGCGGAGTGTTTCGACGCGGTGGTACTTTCCGAAGTGGCCGAACACCTAGAAGACATTGACGCGGCCCTAGCCGAGGCTCGGCGGGTGTTGCGCCCGAGGGGGCGGCTAGTGGTGAGTGTGCCTTACCGCGAGACCATTGTCGAGCATCTGTGTATCCACTGCAATAGACTAACGCCGGCTAACGCGCATCTCCACCGCTTTGACGAGGAGACTCTCGCCGCCTATCTCCAGCGCCAGGGCCTCGAAGTACGTGCGGTGCGGCTGACGACCAACAAATTGCTGGAGTTGGCCGGGTTCCCTCGCTTGAGTGCCGGCTGGCCCTATGCGGCGTGGCGCTTGGCCGATGCGCTCTTGAACAAGGTTGTGCCCAAACCGGCCTTCCTTTGCATGTTAGGCGTCCGCGGCGACTGAGCCGTAGGCGATAGGTGAACCTAGGTGAACTATGGAACCGTCGTCGGCTGAACTTCAGGAACTGTTCAGCACCCGCCTTGGGGGATACTGAGTATGGGCGCGGGGGGCCGGCTGACTCGCAAGATCGGCGTCGTGGCTGCCGGGCGGGCGGCCACGACCCTCAGCATCATTGCGGTCAATGTGTTGGCCGCCCGCGCTTGGACCCCAGAAGAATGCGGGCTGTTCGGGGCCGTCTGGGTGCTGGGCAACGCGCTGATCCCGGTGTTTTTGTTCGGGCTACCCCAAAGCCTGCTCTACTTCTTTCCTCGACTAAAAGAACCTCGTCTGCTAGCTGGCCAAGTGTTGGGTTGCCTATCTCTGTCTGGCGTGGTGTTGACCGGCTGCCTGCTCCTGTGGGGGCCGCTCTTGGCTGGTGTGCTGGTACAAGAAGCCGGCGATAGCGAGCAGGTCGCCGCGTACCTGCTGCCGTTCCTGCCCTATCTTTTTGCGGTGGTCGCCGCCGGTGGGGCCGAAGCCGCCTTAGTCGCCGCCGATCGAGAACACTACTTGGCGTGGCTGCAACTGGTGACTAGCGGTGGCTTGCTGGCCGGAGCGTGGCTGGGCCTAAACTGGGGCTGGACGCCCGCGCAGGTGCTGCTGCTGTTTTCCGGGGTGGGTGTGGCGCGCTTGCTGGTCGCGTGTGGATTGGTGCGGCAGGGACTAGGGGGCGGAAGCTGGTGGCGTTGGGAAGGGCTTGGCGAGTTGGTGCGCTATGCTCGGCCCGTTGGGCTAAACGACGCGATGGGGACGCTCTCGCGCTATGTGGATCGCTTTGTGGTCCTGCACTTTTTCGCGGCCGGCACCTTCGCCGAATATCATTTCGGGGCCATTGAGGTGCCGATCAGTCTGCTGCTATCGTCGGTGACAGCCGTGTTGATCCCGGAGATCAGTCGGCTCTTTCAGGCGGGACTGCTCAGCGAGATACTGGTGCTGTGGCAGCGCGCGGTCTTTCGGTTGGCCCTGTTGGTGTTGCCGCTGTCGGCCTTCCTGCTCGCTTTCGCCGAGCCGTTGATCGGCTGGCTGTTCCCGGAATACGACCGCTCGGCTTGGGTCTTCCGCATCCATCTATTGATGCTTCCGCTGCGCTGCGCCGCGTACAATCCGCTGCTGGTGGGCATGGGCAAGGCCCGCTGGGCGCTATGGGGTAGTGTGGGGGATCTATGCTGCAATATCGGCTTGAGCTTGGCGCTCGTTGGGTACTTGCAGGCAGCGCAATCCGAGTGGGCCTTCCTCGGCCCGGCCGTGGCCGCCACACTGGTGACGTATTTGCAGGTAGCCTTCTTTTTGGCGGCTATTGGCTGGCACTTGCGCTGTGGCTGGCACCGGCTTCTGCCTTGGGGCCGCCTGCTGAGGATCGGCGCGGGAGCCGGGGCGGCGGCTGTGGTCAGCCGCTGGGTTAGCGCGGGCTTAGGTGGCGACTTTTTGCAAGTATTTGTAGGGGGGATGTGCTTTGTGGTGCTGGTGGCCGTCTTGACTTGGGCCAATCCGCAAGACCGGGCGGAACTGGTGCATACTTGGCGGGCGTTGGCGCGGATGCGTTAGGCACTGAGAAGGGCGCTGGCGATTTCCTCCCACTCCCCGGGCAGCGACGCCTCGCTGTGCGGCTTGCGTGCCCGCTGGTACCAATAGCCGGCGTTGCGTTCGTCGCCTTCGACCCGATGTAAATAAGCGTGAACCCAAGCTCCGGTGGGGTCGGGTGCTTGCTGGGCTAGCTCGTGGGCTTTATCCCATTGGCCCTTGGCATCATACCAGAGTGCTTGCAGGGCGAGGGAGGTCTCCGGTGGGGTTTGTTCTTGTAGGCTCGATTTGAAGGTTTTGAGGTCCATAGTAGCAGGCTCCAGTCGTCGTGTTTCCCTTAATATAGGCTATCTCGGCGCGGCGATCCACCGGGGCGCACGCCTTGCCAAAAAAGCGCGGCAATCTCTATATTTAGAAGCTTTAACTTGATACGAAACAAGGAATTGGGCAAAGATATGTCAGTAGGAGTGGGCTTGATCGGTTTGGGCACGGTCGGCAGCGGCGTGGTCGAGCTGTTGCAGGACGCGCCCGCGTCGCTGCGGCGGCGCAAGCACGTGGATTTTGCATTGCAATGCGTGGCCGTGCGCGACTTGGCCAAGCCGCGCAGCCCCGCCTTGGCACCGGAGCTTTTGACCACGGACGCCAGTGCAGTCGTGGCCAACCCGGATGTGCAACTGGTGGTGGAACTGACTGGTGCTCCCCCGGCCTTTGAGTGGGTGAGCGAGGCCCTGCGGCAGGGCAAGGATGTGGTGACGGCCAACAAGGCCCTGCTCGCCGAGCGGGGCGAGGAGCTTTTTGAACTGGCGCTGTCAAATGGGGCAGATTTGATGTTTGAAGCCAGCGTCGCGGCTGGCATCCCCATCATCCGCTCGTTGCGCAACGGCTTGGTGGCCAATCGGGTCGAGTCCCTGTACGGCATTCTCAACGGCACCACCAACTATATGCTCACGCGCATGAGCCGCGGTGCCGGCGACTATGCCGATGTCCTCAAAGAAGCTCAAGACCAAGGCTACGCCGAGCCGGACCCGACCATGGACGTGAGCGGCATGGACGCCGCGCAGAAGTTGGCCATCCTCTGCCGCATTGCCTTCCACTGCACGGGCACGGGCCGCGACGTATTTTGCGAGGGGATCGAGCAGATCGAGAGTCGGGACATTGAATACGCCCGCGAGCTGGGGTATGCGATCAAGCTGCTGGCCATTGCCAAGCAGCAGGACGGGCGCGTTGAGGCCCGGGTGCATCCGGCTATGGTGCCGGAGGATGCATTGCTGGCCAACATCCACGATGAATTCAACGCCATTCAGGTGCAGGGGTCTGCGGTGGGGCCGCAAGTGTTTTCCGGTCGCGGCGCCGGGCGGCTACCTACGGCCAGCGCGGTGGTGGCGGATATGGTCGAGTTGGTAGAGCGCAAGGCCGCCGGGGCCAGCACGTCCATCGGCGACATGATCTTGGGCGAGGACGCTGTTGCGGTGGTGTCCATTGAGGACGTGCAGATGCGCTACTTCATGCGCGTCTTAGTCCGCGACCAGCCCGGAGTGCTTGCGGGCATTGCGCGCATCTTGGCCGAGGAGCGCATCAGCATTGCCTCGGTCATCCAAAAGGAGCGCGACTTTGAGGGCGGCTCGGTACCGCTGGTTATCGTCACCCACGAAGCGCGCGAAGCCGCAATGCAGCGGGCGCAGCAGGCAGTGGCCGCACTCGATGCCGTGCAGGGGTCAGTGAAACTCATCCGCATGGAGGATCTCTAGCGTGCGCTACATCGTATTGGTGCCCGATGGGGCGGCAGACTATCCACTTGATGAACTGGATGGGCAGACGCCGTTGGAGGCGGCTGCTACGCCCTGCATGGATCGCCTAGCCCGCGAGGGGGCCGGAGGATTGGTGCAGATGATTCCCGCGCAGCGGCATCCAGGCAGCGACATCGGCAATCTCGAAATTTTCGGCTACGACAGCCGGGTGCACTACACGGGCCGCGCGCCGTTGGAAGCAGCGAGTATGGGCGTCGATCTGGGTGACGACGGGGTGGCTTTCCGCCTAAACCTGATCTACGGAGAGGGCGACGTGCTGGTCGATTACAGCGCCGGCCACATCGCCAGCGAAGAGGCGGCCGAGTTGGTGGCGGCCTTGGCGGCCGAGTTGGGGGGACCGTCTTTGCGCTTTTATCCCGGGGTGGGCTATCGCCACTTGCTGGTGTGGGAGCGCGGTCCAGAAGAAGTGGAAACCTATCCGCCGCACGACATCATGGGCGAGTCCATGGCTGCACATGGGCCTACGGGCGCGGGGGCCGAGAAAATCCGCGCCCTCATGGACGCGGCCGGCCCCATTCTCGCGGCCTCACCGGTCAATGCAGCCCGCTCCGCTCGCGGGGAACGGCCGGCCAACGCGATATGGCTCTGGGGCTCCGGGCGCGCGCTGCGGTTGACGCCCTTGTCGGAGCGCTACGGATTGCAGGGCGGCGTCATCTCGGCCGTTGACTTGGTGCGCGGGATCGGCAAGAGCGCGGGCTTGGAGGTCATCGATGTGCCCGGTATTACCGGATATCTCGACACCAACTACGAGGGCAAGGCCGAATACGCGCTGGCGACCTTGCAGCAGGCCGATTTTGTCTATGTCCACGTCGAGGCCCCGGACGAAGCTGGACACAACGGCGACCCACAGGCCAAGGTGCAGGCCATCGAGGATTTCGACGCCCGCGTCGTCGGCCCGATCTTGGCGGGGCTAGAGTCGATGGGGCCGCATCGGGTGTTGCTTACCCCAGATCACCGCACGCCCATTGTGCGGCGCACCCACAGCCGCGAGCCAGTGCCTTTTGTGCTGTGGGGGACGGGGATTGCAGCCGACTCGATGCAAGCCTATGGAGAGCGGCCGGCCGAGTGGGGTAGTATGCAGGTAGAACGCGGACATGTATTGATGGATTATCTCACGAGGGAATACAAGTGACCGACACGTACAACGTAGCTATTATGGGCGCGACTGGTGCCGTAGGGCAGGTGCTGTTAGAAATCCTCGCCGAGCGCGACTTTCCCATCGGCGAGTTGCGGCTGTTGGCCTCGGCCCGCTCGGCTGGGCGCACCATTTCCTTTAACGGCGGCTCGATTCAGGTACAGGAGCTGGGGGAGGATTCCTTCGCCGGCGTAGATCTCGTCTTGGCTTCGGCCGGGGGCGGGTTGAGCAAGCGGTTTAACCCACGCGCAGTGGCCGCGGGCGCGGTGGTCGTCGATAACACATCGGCCTATCGCATGGACCCGGACGTGCCGCTGGTGGTGCCCGAAATCAACCCCGAGGACTTGGCGGCGCACCGCGGCATCATCGCCAATCCAAATTGTTCGACGATCATCATGGATGTGGCGGTCTGGCCGCTCCATCAGCGGCGACGGATCAAGCGCATTGTGGTCTCGACCTATCAGGCCGTCAGCGGCGCGGGGGCACGAGCCATGCAGGAGTTGGAGACGCAGACGCGGCAAGTGCTCGCCGGGCAGGAGGCCGAGCCGGCTGAATTCCCGCACCCGATTGCCTTTAACTTATTCTCGCACGATTCGGCTGTCGGGCCGGAGGGGTATTGCGAAGAAGAGCTGAAAATGGTGCGCGAGACCCGCAAGATGTTCCACGACGACGCGCTCCAGGTCTCGGCCACGACCATTCGCGTGCCCGTGCTGCGGGCGCATTCCGAGGCGATCAACGTGGAGTTTGCCGAACCCTTTCCGGCCGCTGAGGCCGAAGCCATCTTAGCGCAGGCTGCGGGCGTGCGGATCGTGAATGATCCGGCGCAGAACCATTTCCCCATGCCGATTGAGGCCTCTGGCTGCGACGAGGTGCTGGTCGGGCGCATTCGCCAGGATATTTCGCGGCCCGACGGGACCGGGCTGGACTTGTGGGTCAGCGGCGATCAGTTGCGCAAGGGGGCTGCCCTGAACGCCGTGCAAATCGCCGAGGAGCTTATCGCGCGAAAACTGTTATAACGAGTATAACGAGGGGAACCGCCATGGATGTCTTGAGCAGGGAAGAACTGGATTTCTTTGCCGAACAGGGGTATGTAGTTGCTCGTCAGGTGATCGACCGCGATCAGGCCGAGCGCACCGGGCGGGCGGTGTGGGCGTTTGCCGGTATGGACCCGGACGATCCCGGGACTTGGTATCCAGAGGATCGGCGCGGCATCATGGTCGAGATTTACCACCACCAGACCATGTGGGACAATCGCACGGCCCCTCGGGTCCACCGAGCCTTCAGCCAGATTTGGAGCACGGACAAGCTGTGGGTCAGCCACGACCGAGCCAGCATCAGTCCGCCGGTCTTAAACAAAGATGCGCCCGAGCATAACCCGCACTGGGACGCGAAAGATGCGCCCGAGCACAATCTGCACTGGGATGCGTCCTTGGATAAGCGTCCTTTGCCTTTTGGCGTGCAGGGCGTGCTCTATCTGAATGACACGCCAGCCGAGCAGGGGGCCTTTATCTGCGTGCCGAGGTTCCACCAGCGCTTAGAGGCGTGGCTCGACGAGCTGCCGGAGGGAGCCAATCCCCGAGAGCAGGACCTACTGGCCTTGGGAGCGCAGCGCATCGGTGCCGCAGCGGGCGACTTGATTATCTGGCGCACGGCCCTGCCGCACACGGCGAGCGTCAATCGCGGCGACGCGTCTCGCGTGGCGCAGTATATCACCATGGGCCCAGCCGGCGAAGGCGAAGAGGCACGGCGGTTGCGTACGGACTTTTGGCAGCGTCGTTTGTCCGGGCTGGGGCGCTACGCCGAGGAACGCGAGCACCGCGAAGAGAAGACGGCTGAGTTGACGAGTGTGGGGCGGAAGCTGGCTGGGGTGGATCCTTGGGATTGAGGGGACGCGAAACATCTCCTGATCCACAAAGAACTTGTAACTTTAGTATCCTACCTTTACCGCTTGGTAATCAAAAGAATTCCGACGTTAGTTTTTCTGCCTCTAAACGCAGATATGCTCGATGAAGCGGGCGTAGAGATCGACGCTGGCGCGCAGTTGGTCGGTTTTGATCCATTCGTTGGCGGTGTGGGCTTGCGCAATATCGCCCGGGCCGAGGACGATCATTTGTTTCATCTGTGCGACAAAAGCCATGCCGTCGGTGCCGTAGGCCACGGTGGTGGGTTTGCGGCGGCCCGTTAGCTTGAGCGCCGTGCGGACCAGGGGGGCATCCGCTGCCGTGTAGAGCGGCTCGCCGCGATGCTTGAGCGCGAAGTCGAGGCCGTGCTTTTCCGCGCTTTGGCGGGTTTTGTCGATCAAATCCTCGACGTCGATGCCGGGCATGGGGCGGTAGTTGAGGGTGCAGATGCTCTGGGCGGGGGAGATGTTGGTGGCGCGGTTGTGATCGTTGATGCCGATGCACCACTCGGAATGCGGCGGTGCGAACTCTTCGTTGCGATAGCGGCGCGCGCTGAGCACTCGCTCGTTGAATCGCTTCATCTCCGCGAGAAAGGGAATCATCTTGAGGTTCGCGTTGGTGCCCTTCAAGGTGCTGGTGTGCGCGGGGCGTCCTTTGGCCGTGACTTGGATGGCGAGCGAGCCTTTGTGGGCGTGGACGACGCGGAGGCTGGTGGGTTCGCAGATGATGCCGCAGCCGGTGCTGGCCTCGGCAAAGAGCTTGGAATGGGCCGTGACTTTTTGTGCGCCGATGCAGTGGACCTCTTCGTCGGCTGTGACGACGATGTAGATTGGGGCGGCGAGGTCGGCGGCCTTGAAGCGGGCGGCCGCGCCAATCGAAGCGGCAAGGGGCCCTTTCATGTCGCAGGAGCCGCGGCCGTAGAGCTTGCCGTTGGCCTCGTAAGAGTCGTAGGGATCGCGGTGCCAGCCGTCGGCGGGATTGGCGGGAACGACGTCGTCGTGGCTCATCAGGGCCAGCCCACCCTCGCCGGTGCCCAGCTTGCCGACGATGGAGAGCTTGGCCACGCCCGCCTCATCTGTGTAGGGCACCTCTTCTATTTGGAACCCAAGCTGGCCTAAGACCCCAGCTATGTGTTGGGTGACTTCGACGTTGCTAGTTTGGCTTTCCGAGGGATAGGCGACTAATGCCTTGGTCAGGTTGACGACATCGAGTTTCATCGCAGATTCGCTTTCGCCGAGGGGGTAGGTGGCACAAGGTACAACTTTGGCAGAAGGCTATCAAGGGCGTTGACAGCCCAGCTAAAAGACGGTATGAATAGGCGAGCGAGAAGCAACAAAACGGCCCGCCTCCAAAGAGCGGAAGCGGGCCGACAGACGCATGGAACGTCCCTTTAGCTCAGGGCGTCGTGCAGTTCAGTCCAGTCGTCGAGATTGTTGAGGTTGACGGCGTCGAGGATGCTGCCGTCGCTGAGGCCAGCGGCGTCGAGGATGCTACCGCGGGTCTCGTCGTCGTGGTTGTAGCCGCGGATGGCGGCGTTGGAAGCGTCGATCTCGCTCTGGGGAATGGAGCCGCCGCGCTGGGCCTTGACCCAGTTTTCAAAGTCGATATAGCTGGCCTTGTTGTCCTTGACATAGGCCACGGCCGCGTCGCGGTCGATGCTGAGGCCGTCGAGAACCATCTGGTCGAAGCCCGCGCCGCATTCCGGGTAGTCCGCGGGCAGTTCGCCGGCCGCGCTCAGGCGCAGCTTGGACCACAGGCGGGGCAGGTGAATCGCGCCGAGCGGCCCGGCGATATCCGAACTGATGTTAGGTATGATGGCCATGAGGTTCCTCCTATAAGAGAATGGGTTGAGTAAACGGCCTACAACAGTACGGTCGCTCAATCCGGTTGTCAAACGGATAGAAATGGACAAAATACGCGTTGGTGTCATTGGGGCTGCTGGCCGCGGAAGCGGCTTTGTCCCCACCCTGCTGGCCCATCCGGCCACGGAAGTTGTCGCGCTGTGTGACATCCGCCGGGAAGAGGCCGAGCGCCACGCGGCTGAATTGGACGTTGAACAGGTCTTTACAGATACCGACGCAATGCTCGACTCTGGGAGAGTGGACGCGGTCGTCGTGGGTACGCCGATGCCGTGGCACGTACCCCAGGCCATCGCGGCCTTGGAGCGCGACATCCACGTGCTCAGCGAAGTGACGGCCGGAGTGTCGATCGAGGAATGCCGCGATTTGACGCGCGCAGCGCGGCGCAGCCGAGCCGTCTATATGATGGCCGAGAACTACGTGTACACCAAGCCCAACACACTGGTAAAAGCGTTGGTCGAGCGCGGCTTTTTCGGCGAGCTGTACTACGCCGAAGGGGCTTATATCCACGAACTGAAACAGCTCAACGAGACCACACCTTGGCGGCGGCGCTGGCAGACGGGCGTCAATGGCTGTACCTATGGCACGCACAGCTTGGGGCCGGTGTTGACGTGGTTTGCCGGACAGCGGGTGGTGGCCGTCTGCGCCGTGGGCACCGGACACCACTACCAAGATCCGCGCGGCGCTTTGTACGAAATGGAGGACTCAGTGACCATGATGTGCCGGTTCTCGGGCGGCGGGTTGGCGCATATCCGGGTCGATATGCTCTCGGACCGGCCGCACCACATGGTGCACTATGCGTTGCAGGGGACCGATGGCGCGTACGAGTCGGCCGACGGCTTTGCCGCGGCGGCCAAAATCTGGTTGCGCAACCGCAGCGCGCAACCGCGCTGGGAGTCTTTGGAAGCCTTAGAGGAATTTTTACCTGACCATTGGCAGCACCCGCCCGCAGAAGCCCTCGCCGCCGGGCACGGCGGCGGTGACTATTGGGAAGTACAGGACTTTGTCGCGGCCATCCGCGAGGAAAAGACACCGGCCATTGGCATCGACTTGGCGATGGATATGACCTTGCCCGGCCTCGTCAGCCAACAGTCGCTTGCCCAAGGGTCGGCTTGGGTAGCCGTGCCCGATTCGCGCAATTGGACTTAAAGGAGCCAGACCATGCCTAAGCCCAAGATCATGTTTTACCACGACGGTCGGCATCCGCTGATCTACATGTACGAGCCGCCGATCCAGAAAGAGGAATACGAGCAGGGGGTGGACGAGCTGTTGGGCACGCCGGTCGAGGCCATCATGTTTTGCCTCGGCGATGGCCGCACCGTGCTGCACGATACCGAGGTAGGGGAGTTGTGGGGGCACAATGTGAAGCGGTGGCCGCATTTGATTTTTCGCCGCGCCCACCAAAATGCCCGCGACCTGATCCGCAAGGGACAAGACCCCCTGCGCCTGATTTGCGACCGCGCCCACCAGTACGGCAAACAAGTCTATCCGACGCTGTTGGTGCAGCAGGGCCGGGGGCCGCGGGAAGAGGACGTGCGCTGCTCGGACTTCCGCTTTGACAACGCCCATCTCGAAATCGGCGCCCAAGACGATGTGCCCGCCGACTATCCCGGCCACACCTGCTTAGACTTCAAGCACCAAGAGGTCCGCGACGAACGCTTTGCTCTGATTGCCGAGACCCTAGGAAAATATCCGGTCGATGGCTTTGAGCTGCAGATGAACTACCAGCCCTACTACTTCCATCCAGACGAGGTCGCCGCCGGCCGCGAGATTATGACCGAGTGGGTGCGCAAGGTGCATCGCGCCGTCAAGCAGAGCGGGGACCAACGCGAGTTGGCCATCCGCATCCCCTGCAGCATCGAGGGGTGCTATGCCGTCGGCATGGATGTCGAAGCGTGGTTGCGCGAAGGGCTGGTCGATGTACTGATCGGCCAGGCGTTTTCCGGCCCAGAGCTTTTGGACTCGACCATTGATTTCCGGCCCTTGGTTGCCGCGGCCCAAGGCACGGGCTGTCGGGTGCACGCGGCCCTGCAAAGCCACGTGGACTCGGATCGCTTGGGGGAGGCGAGCATTGAGATGGTGCGCGGGGCCGCCTGCAACTACTGGGCGCAGGGCGTCGATGGCCTGTACTTGGCGCACTGGTTTGGGAACTGGCCGTACCAGGCTTCCTTCTACGAGAAGCTGCGGGAATTGCCCTACCCAGAGGTCATGGCCGCCCGCGACAAAATTTACTACGTACCGACCATGACCGGGCGCTATCCCAATCCCACGACCGAGCCGGGGACGACCATGCAGCTACCGGCTTATTTGCAAAGGGGCGACAAAGCTTCCATCACGCTGTCGGTCAGCGACGATCTGCGGCGCTGGGCCAAGGTTGGCCGGATTCACGAAGTGTTGCTGCGGGTGCGGGTAATGGGCCACACCGAGCGCGACCGGCTGAAATTCTATCTCAATGGCCGGGAGTTGCCCGCTAGTCTGTCGCGCAAGATCAACGAATTGTACCGGATGTCAGCTCCGCGCTATCGCACGGGATCGGGATATTGGTACGCGTTTCGGCTAGACGCCAAACACTGGCCGAAAAAGGGGAACAACACGCTGTCGGTCGAATTGGTGCGGCGGGACGCCCAAGCCCTGCCGGAGATTTTTGTGCGCGATGTAGAGCTGGATATCAAATACCTGATGGGGCGCAATTTTCACCGCGGCCAAGACGTGGATCTGGGGCCGAGCGAATCGTCGGGAATATGAGCTGACAAACGACCTTACTCCATCAAACCGAAAGGAACCACATGCCCAAAGGCATTCGCAACTTCGCCATCTTTGCCATCGCCCTGATCGCGTCTTGGATCATAGGCGTCAATGTGTCGCCGACGTGGACGGTCGAAAAGGTCGAGTTAGACGTGAAAACGGACAGCGACGGCAAGCTATACTACGTCTACCGCGAAAAGCCGGCCTACTTCGAGGCCGTGCCTATGGCACAAGCCCAACTCGACCCGGCTAAGATTCACGGGTCGCGGACGGCACCTCCGGTCAGCGAAGAATTTGTCTCGGTGGCGGAGAGCGGCCGCTACTACAAACTAGTGGCCAAGCGCCACTGGAGCTATTGGTCGCTGTTGCCGGCGGTGGTGGCTGTGATGTTGTGTTGGCTGACGAAGGAACCGGTGACCTCGTTGTTGGGCGGCATCATCGCCGGCGCTCTCCTGATGGGCCGCTACGACTTCACTGGCGAGGTGCTGATCCCCTCATTGGCAACCAAAAGCTCAGCCGGAATCCTGCTGCTCTACTTGTGGCTGTTGGGTGGGCTGATGGGGGTATGGTCGCGCACGGGCGCGGCCCAGGCCTTTGCCGAGTTTATGACCGTGCGCTTTGTGCGCGGCCCCCGAAGTGCCAAGCTGGTCGCTTGGCTGCTCGGGGTCGTCTTCTTCCAGGGCGGCACCGTCAGCACGGTGCTGGTCGGCACCACGGTCAAACCCATTGCCGACAGCGAAAAAATTAGTCACGAGGAGCTGGCGTACGTGGTGGATTCAACGGCCTCGCCGATTGCCTCCCAGCTCGCGTTCAATGCTTGGCCCGGCTATGTGCAGGCGTTTATTTTCGTCTCCGGCGTCAGCTTTTTAGCCACGGAAGCCGATCGCATTGCCTTCTTTTTTAAAAGCGTGCCCTTTTGCTTTTACGCCATTTTTGCCGTCTTAGGCACGCTGCTCCTCAGCATTGAAAAACCCCTCTTTTTGGGTAAGCAAATGAAGGCGGCGATCGAGCGCGCGCGCACGACCGGCCAGCTCGACGCCCCAGGTGCCGATCCCTTGAGTGCCAAGGAGCTGCAAGGGAGCAACGTGCCCGAAGGCTACACTCCGCACGTCCTCGAATTCTTCTTGCCGCTGGGCACGCTTATCGCCATTGCCGTCGGCACCTTTATCGTCGGCGGAGCGCCCAATGTGCAGTGGGCTTTTGGCATTGCGCTCTTGTTGGCTGCGGGTATGGCCTTGGCCAAGGGCATGGCGCTCAAAGACCTCATCGCTGGCGTTCACGATGGCTTTAAGGGGGTGGTGCTCGGCTCGGTGATTTTGCTGCTGGCGATCACCATCGGCGGCATTAGCAAGGAGACGGGCGGTAGCATCTTCTTGGTCGAACAGCTCGGCGAGAGCATTCCGTACTTCCTCCTGCCGGTCTTGCTCCAGATCCTCACCATGGTCATCGCCTTTTCCACTGGCACGAGCTGGGGCACGTATGCGGTGGCCTTCCCGCTGGCCATGCCGCTGGCTTGGGCGGTGGCTGGTGCTAACGGCCTAGCGCATCCAGAGCTTTTTATGACGTTGTGTTTTGCCGCGGTCATGGACGGCAGCGTGTATGGCGACCAGTGCTCGCCGATTTCGGATACTACCGTGCTTAGTTCCATGTGTACGGGCTGCGACCTGATGGACCACGTCAAGACGCAAATCCCGCAGGCGTCTATCGCGGCGGGCTTGGCGGCTGTGTGCTGGACCCTCGTGGCGTTCTTTACAGCCTAGATTTCCTAACGAAGAAAAGGGATTACTACATGATTCCAGGCGTCTCTGCTCGTCGAAGGTTTGCCGATCTTTCCGAACAGGAAATTCTCGCCCTCGCCATTTCGTCTGAGGAAGACGATGGTCGCATCTATCTGACCTACGCGGAAAGTCTGCGCACGGACTATCCGCAGTCGGCCGAGATGTTCGAGACCATGGCCGCGGAAGAAGACGAGCACCGCCGCCGCTTGATCGAAGAGTACCGCCGTCGCTTTGGCGATTTCATTCCGCTGATCCGCCGGGAGCATGTCGCCGGCTGGTACAACCGCCGGCCAGTGTGGTTGGTGGAAAGCCTCGGTCTGGGCCGGATCCGTCAGGAGGCGTCCAAAATGGAGGGCGATGCGCAGCGCTTCTATTTGAGGGCAGCCCAGCAAACCTCGGACGCGGGAACACGCCAGCTACTGGGCGACTTGGCTGCGGTGGAGGCCGGCCATCAGAAAACCGCCAATCGGCTGGAAGAGGATCTACTCGATGTGCGGTCGGAGGAGGATGCGACGGCACATCGCCAGTTCATCCTCACTTGGATACAGCCGGGTCTCGCCGGCTTGATGGACGGCTCCGTGTCCACCCTAGCCCCGATTTTTGCCACGGCCTTTGCCACGCAGGACACGTGGACGACTTTTATCGTCGGTCTTGCTGCAGCGGTGGGTGCCGGCATTTCGATGGGCTTCACCGAAGCGGCTTCCGACGACGGCGAGTTGTCCGGCCGAGGTTCTCCGTTCAAGCGCGGCTTGGCATCCGGGTTTATGACCGCGGTTGGCGGCTTGGGCCACGCTCTGCCCTACCTCATCCCGCACTTTGGTACGGCGACTGCGCTCGCCATTGCGATTGTGTTCGTCGAACTGTGGGCTATCGCTTGGATTCAAAACCGATTCATGGAAACTCCGTTCTGGCGGGCGTCGATGCAGGTGGTGCTCGGTGGAGCCTTGGTGTTTGCCGCGGGGGTGCTCATCGGCGGCCTCTAGGTTAGCATTCTTTTCAATTTTGGGAGCCTGCATTATGCCTACTTTTCTCAACTCGACCCCCCTTATCGACGACCCACCCGCGCTCCGCACCCGCATGCAGCGCGACGGCTATTTCTTTGTCCGTGGCTTGCTGCCCGCCGCCGAACTCGAAGCGCTCAGGCTGAGCTTTTTGGCCATTGCCCACGACGCCGGCTGGGTTAAGGCCGACGCGCCGCTCGAGGACGCCATTGCCAACCAAGATGGCTTCTGCGTCGAGCCGACGCCCGAATATATGGATGTCTATAGCCGGATGTACGCGCTGCCGCAATTCCACGCCTTGCAGCATCACCCCGCGCTCGTCGGCCTACTCGAAAAGGTGTTCGACGGCCCGGTGTTGCCCCACCCCCGCCTCATCGGCCGCACCATCTTTCCCAAGCGCGAGTCCTTTACCACGCCGCCGCATCAGGACTTCATCCCCATTCAGGGCACGGCGGAGACCTATACCGCTTGGTTCCCGCTCCACGGTCTGCCGCCGACTATGGGTGGGCTGGAGGTGGCTGCTGGTGCGCATCGGGGGGGCGTGTATGAGTTCCAGCCGGCCCTAGGCGCTGGGGGATTGGCGATTACCGACTCGCTTGAAGGTGCTTGGACCGGCGGCCCTTTCGCGCAAGGGGACGTGCTGTTCTTCCACAGCATGATGCCCCATCGCGGCGTCCCCAACACCGGCGAACAACTGCGCCTGTCCATCGACGCTCGCTATCAGCGCGTTGCCGACCCCATTGCCCCGGGCAGCCTGCTGCCCCACAGCCAGCCCAATACCTGGGAGGCCATCTACGCCGAGTGGCCCGCCGACCACTTGCAATACTACTGGCGCGAGCACGAACTGGACGTGGCTGACTACGACGACAGCTATCACGAGGAACGCGACCGCCAGGCCCTGTCACTAGGCGAGCAAGGCGATCCGCTCTCTGTCTCAGTTCTCCAGCGCATCCTCGCTCGCGACAAGGACCCCGACAAGCGCCAGCGGGCTGCCAAACTTCTCACGGCCATCGAGGAAAAATAGCGCTTGATTTGGAGAGATTCTTTAAGAAGGATCGCAAGAGCCGGCGGCCATGGACCGTCGGCTCTTGTTGTTTGGTGCCGGACGTGAGCAGCATCTTGTAAGTTTGAGTAATTAGGGGTCTAATTTTTTGTCGTAGCAGAAGTAACACCCGCGCCACCATAGGTGTTTAAGTAGTACACCGCCAGGGAATACATGGACGTAGATACACTGTACCGTCGCTACGGGCCGATGGTCATGCGTCGTTGTCGGCAGCTTCTGCGCGACGAAGACCAGGCGCTCGACGCCACTCAGGATGTGTTTGTGCGGCTGTTGACGCGGCACCGTCTGCGGGACGACGCGCCCTCCAGTCTGCTCTATCGCATGGCCACCAACCTCTGCCTCAATCGCATCCGCGATACCCGGCGGCGGAAGACCACGGCCGACTCGACGCTGTTGGAGCAGATAGCCTGCTTGGAGGACGCCGAGGGCCAGATAGATGCTCGCGCCGCGCTGGCCAAGCTCTTTGGCCAACAGCTTGAATCAACGCGCACGATGGCCGTCTTGTACTACGTTGACGGCATGACCTTGGAGGAGGTGGCTAGGGAAGTGGGCATGTCCATATCCGGTGTGCGTAAGCGGTTGCTCGGCCTGCGAGCGTCGCTGCAAGAGATGGAGAAACCATGAACCAGCAAGACGAGCGCCCCATAAGCGACTACCAGCTAGAGTGCTACCTGCTGCGCGAGGGTACCGACGACGAGTTGGCGGCTTTGGACCGCCGGTTGGCAGCCGATCCAGCGCTCGCGCAGCGGCTAGCAGCCCTAGAGCGCTCCAACGAGGAATTGCATCAGCGCTATCCACCCGAATGGATGCGCGGCCAGATCGAGCTAAAACTCAAGCGGGCGCAGGGCCGGCGCGTCCAACGAACGTGGAGTGGGTATCGCCTTTGGGCCGTGCCGGCCGTGGCCCTGATCCTGGCGGTGGTGGCGGTGCCCACTCTCTTTGACCAAGAAACCCCGGAAGCACCTGCCCTGCGGGTCAAGGGCGGCGAGCAGGGCCCGCGTTTGCTGGTCTTCCGCAAGCTGGCCAGCGGTGCGGAGCGCCTACAGGACGGGGCCGTGGCCCAAAGCGGGGACTTGGTGCAGCTCGCCTACCGCTCCGGTGGCTTGCAGTACGGGGCAATTCTGTCCGTCGATGGGCGCGGTGCCGTAACGCAGCACCTACCCGCGACTGGAGCAGAGGCCGTGGCGCTGGCGGCGCAAGATACCCTCGACGTTGCCTACGAACTAGACGATGCGCCGCGGTGGGAGCGGTTTTACTTGGTGGCGGCCGACCGTCGCTTTGGCTTGGCGGCAGTCAAGGCCAAGCTGGCCGCTGGCGATGTGGCGTTGGGTGATGATGTCCGCCTGCACCGATTTACCGTAAAGAAACCTGGGGGCCCCTAGCCCCGTCCTAAGCGATAGGGGCGACCCTTGTGTTCGCCCTATCTGAGGAGTTGTGCCCATGTCTTTGGTGCGCGCCTTGTTGGTCGTTGTCGCTGCGGCGGGTCTATCCCAGCCGGTGGAGGCCGAGGTGCGTCGATTGATCTTGGCTGCGGGGGCCAACAATGGCGGGGTAGATCGCGAACTGCTGCGCTACGCGGTCTCGGACGCGGAACAGTTCGTCGAGGTGTTGCAGGAGATGGGGGGACTGGACCCGGCTGATGTGTTGCTGTTGCGCGATCCCGACTTGACGGCCTTCGAGAAAGGGCTGGCCGATCTGGGTCGGCGGGTAAAGGCAGCCAGCCGGCGGGGGGACCGGCTGGAGGTGCTGCTGTACTACTCGGGCCACGCCGACGAAGAGGGCCTGCTGTTGGCCGGCGATCACCTCGGCTACCAGCAGTTGCTCGATTCGCTGAAGACGGCCAACGCCACCGTCCGCATCGCCGTCCTCGACGCTTGCAATTCCGGGAGCATAACCCGCATCAAGGGCGGCAAGCCTAAGCCGCCCTTTTTGGTCGATGAATCCTTTGACATGCGGGGCTACGCCTTCCTCACGTCGAGTTCAGCCGACGAAGCGGCGCAGGAGTCAGATCTGATCAAGGCGTCCTTTTTTACCCACTATCTAGTTTCCGGGATGCGCGGCGCGGCCGACGTTACCGGCGATGGCCGGGTGACTCTCCACGAGGCGTACCAGTTCGCCTTTGACGAGACGCGGGCGCGGACTCTTGGCACTGCGGGGGGTACTCAGCACCCAGCCTATGAGGGCCAGATGCGCGGCACCGGCGGCGTGGTGATGACCGAGGTGCGCCGCAACGCAGCAGGCCTGTCGATGGACGAGTCCCTCGCCGGCCGGATCTCTATCCGCAATGCCCAGCAGCGCCTAGTCGCCGAACTGAACAAATCCCCCGGGCGGTCGGTCGAGCTGGGATTGGTGCCGGGGGATTATACTCTGTTTTTGGAAACGTGGGACTCGGGCTGGCGCTTGGCCGAATTGGCCCTGGCCGAAGGGGAGTTCGCCACTGTGAGTAGCGGAGACTTTCGCGTCTTGACCCCAGAGGACACTAAGCTGCGCGGCGGCTCGGGGCGGAGGATTACCTTGGGACGCCAGATCGAGGTCGCCACCCGCGAGGGCTACACCTTGTCGCTGGGGCTGTTGACCAATACGCAGGACGAGGCGTTCCGCGGCGTCCAGTTCGCTTGGCTGGTCAACCAAGCGCGCGAGCGGACCGGCAATCAGATCAGCGGGTTGGGCAACTTGGCGCTCAAAGAGGTCGATGGCTGGCAGGCAGCCGTCCTAGGCGTCAACTGGGCGTTGGGGCCTTTGCAGGGTGGTCAGGTAGGCTTGATCAACATCGCCTCGCAGGTACGCGGCTGGCAGGTGGCGCAAACGATCAACATCGTCGGCAAAATCCGCGGTTGGCAAGTGGCCGGAGTTACCAATTTCGTCGGCGAGGTCAAGGGCGGTCAGGTCGGATTATTGAACATGGCGAGCGAGGTCAAGGGCTGGCAGATGGGCTTGGTCAACCTTTCCGGCCACATTGAGGGCGGCCTGCCCATCGGGTTGATCAATTACTCGCGCAGCGGGCTTTTCAACCTCAGCACTTGGCGCGACGAAGTCGGCTTTACCATGTTCACCCTCGCCTCGGGCAGCCGCTCGTTTTACACCGCGTTTACCACTGGCTTTGCCGACCAAGACGGCCAGCGGCGCTGGGCGCTGGGCGTAGGAGGTGGGGTACAGAAGCGCGGGGAGTGGTTTTTCCTCGGCCTCGATGTACACAGCTACCGAATCAGCCGCACTCTCTATGACGATTACAAAGCGGGCATTAGATTTTGGCCGCCCGCAGTGGCCTTTGGTTTGGATAGCTTGGCCCGAGGCAACTATCTGGCGCGGATCAAACTTGAGACGGGAGTGGTCCTTGCCGAGGAAATCTCTTGGCGCGGTCGTCTGTCGCTGTTTGGCGGCGTCTCCCTAAACCAGTTGTGGACCCATGGCCAACTGCGGCTGATTGAGTCGGGTAGCCGCTACGAGAAGGAGTGGGAAGACGGGCTTTTCGCGTGGCCGGGTTTTTTCTTTGGCCTGCGCTACGGGCGTTAGCCAAAGAGGACTAATACCTCGACGTCGGTTAGTAACAAGTCGCAGGCAAGTTGGGGGTGGCGTTGCAAGAGGACGACTTCTAAGCGATGGGTGCCGCGGGCGGCTTGGTCAGCAGTGAGCGCGAAGCTGTGCCAAGCGGCGGTGCTGACATCGGAGATAGGTTGGGGGTCGCCGCCGTGGCAATAGCTGATATCCGGGTCGGCCAAGACCTCGCCGTCCCAAGAGCAGCGAATCTGGTCGCCAGCGACCCATTCTTGCAGACGCAGACGCAGGGTAATGGTCGCCGGTGAATCTGCGCTCAGGTCGTCGGCGAGGTCGAGGTCGAAGTGAGGACCGGTCTCTTGCAAGGTCGGATAGAGAGGGACAGGTAGAGTGCCACGCAGCCGGTCGTGCTGGTACGCACCGCGCCACTCCCCGGTGTGTTGGCGGAAGCGGTGGGTCGCGCTGTAGAGCTTGTCTTGGCGGCGCAAGGTCTGCACCGCGCCCACTTGGGTTAGCAACTCGCGTCTTGAATCGCGGTCGGCGTGCCAGTTGAAGGCGTATATACCGGTCGCGCCTTGGCCGTGATACTGCATGGCCGTGGCTTTGGTGCGCATGTTGTGGCGGGCCGATTCGCCTTCGGGACCGGCGGCCGGACCGGGGACGCCACCATCGAACCCTGGGTAGAGGGCGATGTCGCGGTCGGCGCAGAGGGCGCGGAAGGCGCTGACTTCAATGGCTGGGTCGGTAGCGGCGGCACCAGCCGGGAGCAGGATATCGACGAGGTTTTCCTTCACCCAAGTCTCCACGTCGTAGCCAATGCGGTGACAGCCCTCGATGGAGCCAGCGACGCGAGCCGCTAGGTAAAAGGGCCGGCCGCGCTGTTGGGCTAGTTCGTCGGTCAGTTGCCGCGCTGCTCGCATGAAGTCGGTGAGGACGTAGCGCAGGCGATAGGCATAGTCGGCGGGGAAGTGGAAGGGGTGGCGTTGCCAGTCGAGTTCGACGCCGTCCCAGGGGTAGTTTTGGCAGACTTCGCGCAAGTGTTGGAAGCGATTCTCGCGCACTTGGGGGATGGCCATATTCCACGACAGGGCAAACCACTCCTCGGTATCCTCGCCGAGCAGCCATTCGGGGTGGTCCTTGCGCAGTTGGGTCAGTTCGACGTGGTGCAGGGTCTGGAGGTCGCTTAGCTGGGCGCCGTTGAAGTGATTGTCGTTCATGCGCAGCGAGGCATAGACATGGAGGTTTAACTCGTGGCCGCGGTCGATGACGGCCTGTTGGGGATCTTCGCCCCGCTCCAACATGCGGCGGATGTTTTCGGTGTGCGTGTAGCTAGCGGCGTTCTCATAGCGGCGCTGGTGAGTGTCGCCGAGGAGTTCGAGCGCGTCGCTTGGCCAGCGGGTGGCGTGTTCACCCACGCACCAGAACAGGGCACCGACTTGGGTGTCTTCAAGGGGGGCGTACGTCTTGTCGAGAAAATCGTCCATGGACTGGGGGACGGGCGAGTAGCCGTGCGGCGCGCCGTCCCAGTTGTAGATGATGCCGTAGTCAGCGGGGTTGGACATAGGTCTGCTCCTTTGCGGGTTGGGGCCAAAGTACGGAGATTGTCAGAGGCGGGCAATGGAGGCCAATATGGCGAGAAAGTGGATGCTCTGCATGGCGTTGGTCGGTTGCGGACTGGATAATCCCCAAGGGCCGGCCGATCTGCCCAAGGATCCGTGGGAGCGAACCGAGGAGCAGCGGCTGGAAGAGCTTGGGGAATCGTGTAGCGGCCAGCCCTGGGAGCGCGGGCTGCTCTGTCCGCGCGGAGTGGCCGATGTCGATACAACGAAGTCTCAAGGCGGATAAAGGAGTGCCAAGGATGGAAGACAACATACTACAGGCCGTCAATGAGCAACGCCTCATTGATACGGCCAAGGCGCTGATTGCGGTGCCCAGCCCGACGCTGGATGCCGGCACGGCAGCGGATGCGTTGGCGTCGATATTGGCTGCGGAGGGCTTTGCCGTGGAGCGGCCCCAAGCCGATTGGCCGCAAGCACCGGCGGTGGTCGCTCGTTTCGATAGCGGGCAACCTGGGCGGGTGTTGCAATTCGATGGGCACTTGGACACGGTGCATTTGCCCTTTGTGCCGCCCAAGGTGGAGGATGGCCAACTCTATGGGTCGGGGGCGTCCGACATGAAGGGGGGAATCGCCGCCTTCGTCGAGGCACTCAGGGCGTTAAGGGATACGGGCGCACTGACCAAAGGAGCAGTCTTACTTACGGCCCACGATCATCACGAAGCGCCTTGGGGCGACCGCCGCCAGCTTTTGGCCTTGATCCGCGAAGGCTTTGTCGGCGACGGAGTGCTGCTGCCGGAGTACTTGGGCGATGCGCTGCCGGTCGCCGGGCGCGGGATGGCCGTGTTTAGCGTGGAGATCGAGCGCGACGGCGAGCCAGTACACGAGGTACTGCGGCCCGCCGGGCTGCCGGACGTGATCGCGGCTGGAGCCGAGGTGGTTTTGCGGCTGAACGCGCTGAACGAGCATCTGCGCGATCAAACCGCGCCCTATGTCGGCAGCGACACGCTGTTTATCGGCCGAATCGAAG
Source organism: Candidatus Latescibacterota bacterium (assembly GCA_965261395.1). Taxonomy (GTDB): domain Bacteria; phylum Latescibacterota; class UBA2968; order UBA8231; family UBA8231. The sequence goes on along the minus strand of OZ253462.1, from coordinate 4,528,975 downwards.
GCGGACAGCTCTACAACCAAGTGCCGGTCCAATGCCGCATTGAAGGGACTCGTCGCTGGGTGGTGGCTGGAGCGGGGCCGGCGGCGCGCCGTGAAATGGAAGCCCTGCTCGCCGATGTGGCTGCGGCCAGCGGCACCCGCATCCGGCTCGCGGATTGGAACATGCCCGGCGATGCCTTTGCGGTCGATCAGGGTAGCCCGCTGGTGGGCGCGTTCCAGTCGGCGTACGAACAGACAACCGGAGCACCGTTGCGCTTGGGCGGTAAGCCCTTTATCGACGACGGCAATGTCTTTATGGCGGCCGGAATTGAGGCCCTAACTCACGGTCCTTGCGCCACGGGGGCGCATACGACCGACGAGCAGGTGTCGGTGGCCGAGTTGGTGCGGGTGGCGAAGGTGTATGCGCTGACGGCGCAGGCGTTTTGCTAAGCGGTCTCAATGGCACGCGCTGCGGCCGTGCCTCGCTCCTCATCGACGAAGTAGAGGCAGGCTCCGCCCGCGACGAAGAGGATGATGATCGACAAAATCCCCAAGCGCGGGTTGCCGGTCAGCACTCCAATCCAACCGACGAGCACCGGGCCGATGACCGCGGCGAATTTGCCTAGCATGTTGTAAAAGCCAAAAAACTCCGCCGCGCGGTCGCGGGGAATGATCCTTGAGTAGAGTGAGCGGCTCAGGGCTTGCACCCCGCCTTGGACTAGGCCAACGGCTATGGCCAAGGCGTAAAATTCCCAGACGGCATCTAAAAAGTAGCCCCAGACCGTTGCCGCAATATAGACGGCTAGGCCGATGAAAATCCCCTTGCGGGTGCCGATCCGCTCGCCGAGCAAGCCAAAGGCAATAGCCGCGGGGAAGCCCACGAACTGGGTAATGCCCAAGGCGATCAGCAGGTCGTCGGTGGCAAGGCCCAGCGACAGGCCGTAGTCGATGGCCATGCGGATGATGGTATCGACGCCGTCGATGTACAGCCAATAGCCGATGAGGAAGATAAAGGTGGTGCGTAGCTGTCGAATGTCACGGCTGGTCGAGATGAGCTGCCGATAGCCGGCTGAAATTGCGCTCCAGCCGCGATGAGCGCGCACGGGCGGCGATTCCTCGACCCACAAAAAGAGCGGCAGCGAAAAGCCTGCCCACCAGATGGCGACTAGCAAAAAGCACACGCGCACTGCCTCGCTGGCATCGGCCAACCCAAAGGTCGTGGGGTACAGGACCATCGCCACATTGAGCGCAAACAGCAAGCCGCCGCCCAGATAGCCGAGGCTGTATCCGAACGCCGAGATCGAGTCCGACTTGTCGCGCCCAGCCACTTCCACGAGGAGCGCATCGTAAAAGGCATTGCCACCGGAGAAGCCGATGGCGGCCAAGACATAGACCACAACCGCCAGCTCCCACGCGCCTTCGGCGACCATGTAGAGGCACCCCGTGGCGAGGACTCCCAAGAAGGCGAAGGCAAACAGGAACTTGCGCCGGGTGCCGCCTTGGTCGGCAATAGCTCCCAAGAAGGGGGCTAGCAGCACGACGATCAGGCTGCTGAGCGAGTTGGCCAGCCCGAGTTGGAAGGTGCTTTGGGTGACGTCGCTGCCAGCGCTCCAGTAGGACTTAAAAAACACCGGGAAGAAGGCGGCGATGACCGTGGTGGCGAAAGCCGAGTTGGCCCAGTCGTACAAGGCCCAGGCGATGATCGGTTTTTTGGCATTGGTCGCAGGCATAATACTCGCCCCTATTCCCTGGTTAGACCCAGATTGTGCCGATACTTTAGGCCGCATATTGCGATGAAGAGTATAAGGCAAAAGGGGCGTGGTTGCCGCTGGCGTCCGTTATGGATAGCGTAAGGAGGTTCCTACTAAAGGACGATTTCTTATGAACGATAAATGGTTGCGTTTTGACGCGGCGACCAATCCGTATGGACCGTCGCCCAAGGTTCGGGAGGCAATGGCCGCCTTTGCCCGCACCGGCGATTTTAGTCGCTACGACGACGAGGAGCGCGCCGAGTCGTTGCGCGGGGACTTGGCGGCGCATTGGGGGCTTTCGCCCGATCACTTCATAGTGTACAACGGATCTGGGGAAGCTGTGGTCTGGCTTTTTTTGGCGCGGTTGCTGCTAGAGCGGCAGCGCCTGCTCATCCCGTCTCCGTCGTACGAGCGCTTTGTCGCATTGGGGCAGCGGTGCGCAGCCGAAGTGATCCCAGTGCCGCTACACGAGGAGGACTTTGCGCTGGTGCCCGAGCGTTTCATTGAGGCAGGTCGGCAGTCGGGGGCGCGGGTGTTGCTCCTGAGCAGCCCCAACAACCCCACCGGCAACCTCCTTTGCGGCGAGCGGGAAATGGCGCGTTTGCTCGACGAGTTGCCCGACTGCTTGTGCATCGTCGATGAAGCGTATGCAGACTATGCCGGGCATAGCTGCGTGCCTTGGGTGCGGGAGCGAGCAAATTTGGTGGTGCTGCGGACCTTTTCCAAGGCATACGGCATGGCCGGTTTGCGGGTCGGCTACGCCATTGGGCCGAAACCCATTATCGCCGCCCTGAGTCAGATGCAGGTTCCTTGGGCGGTTAATGCGCTGTCGCTGGTGGCGGCGCGGGCGGCGCTGGCCGATCAGAGCTATTTGCACCAGATCGTCGCTCAGATCCGCAGCGATTGTCAGGCGCTCTACGAGGGGCTGAACGAGCGTCCGTGGTTGCGGGCCTATCCGAGCGCGGCGAATTTCTTTTGGGTGCGCTGCGAGGAGAGCAGCCCGGAGCGGCTGCGGGCGGGTTTGGAAAAGCGGCGGATACGCGCCCGCTGGCGGCAAGACGCGCCCGGCTTTGTGCGGCTGACGTCGCTGCGTCCCCAAGACAACGAATATTTGTTAGCGGCGCTCGATGAGGTCGGGCAATCAGGCTAACACAAGAGAGATTTTTATGGAATACCGCAATTTAGGCAAGGCCGGCGTCAAGGTGTCTAAGGTGTGCTTGGGCACGGCGTTTCGCGGCCAAGAGAACGAGAAGGTTTGCATTGAGGTGGTGCAGCGGGCCTTGGACTTGGGCTGCAATTTTATCGATACGGCGCTGTACGGACAGGGCCGCTCCGAGCAAGTGGTGGGTAAGGCCATCAAGGGGCGGCGTGAGGAGGTGGTGTTGACCACCAAAATTTTTGGCACCTTGGGCAATAGCCCCAATCACGTGGGGCTGTCGCGGGTCAATTTGCTGCGGGGTATTGAGGCGTCGTTGCAGCGGCTACAGACCGATTACGTCGATTTGTACTTGCTGCACAGTTTTGATCCGGTCACGCCGCTGGAGGAGACCTTGGGTGCCCTCGACGACATTGTGCGGCAGGGCAAGGCGCGCTACGTGGGGTGCTCTAATTTTCCGCCGTGGAAAATCGTCGAGGCTCTGTGGATTTCGCAGCGCGAGCGCTTGGCCTCCTTTGCCTGTATCCAGAATCAGTACAATCTGCTCAACCGCTGGGAGATGGAGCCGGAGTTGATGCCCATCTGCCGTCAGTTCGGCTTGGGCATTATGACCTATAGCCCACTGGCCATTGGCTTGCTTTCCGGCCGCTTCCGCCGCGGGCAAGCGCCGCCGCCGGGGACGCCGTGGAGCACAGACGAGCTGCGCGGCATGAGTCCGGGTAAATACAATTTCGCCGAGGCCATGACCGAGCGGGTCGATACCATCGTCCAGACGCTGGTCGATATTGGGGCGCAGCACGGCAAGACTCCAGCGCAGGTGGCCATTGCCTGGATTTTAGATCACGACGAAATCAGCGCCCCCATTTTGGGGGCCGACGAGCCGGCGCACGTCGAAGAGGTGTTCGCGGGCTTGGACTGGTCTTTGGCACCGGAAGAGCGGGCTTTGTTGGACGAGGTGTCCGAGGAGAAGCGGCCGCAGAAATACGCGTGAAGCACTTGGAGCGGCCTTCGACAAAGAGAATCAGACCTGCTCGTGGGCTTTTTTATATGCTTTTAGAATCTCATTGATCCGCGTCTGGTAGCCTTTGCCTTGGTTGCGAAACCATTCCAGCACATCTTCATCCAGACGCAGGGTGATCTGTGCCTTGCAAGGTGCCGAGTGCAGACCTTTTTGCACGAGAGCCTGAGCGAACATCTCTGGAGACAAAGGCGGAATGTCGGAGTAATCGATGGCCTCATCTTTCATCGCGTCTAGCCGCGTTAGCGTGCGCTTGATAGATTTTTTGTTCGCGCTCATTGGCTTTCCTCATTGAGATGATTCTCGTGACAGAACCTCGTTGGGTATGTGCTACAACAACGACACGTCCCTGTAGGGCACCTAGGGTGATAAAACGATGCTCGCCGTAATCATGGCGCTCGTCGGGGATGGTCGCCGTGATGCCGGTGAAGACGACGGAGGCAACCCCGAAGTCGATTCCATGTTTGGCGAAATTAGTTTGCCGTTTGCGTTCATCCCACTCGAACTGCATAGAGTAAATGTAACTACAAATAGTAGCTACGAAAAGTTTGAAATAGATATGCTGGACGAACTGCGTAAAATCCGCTATGCCCGCTTCCGCTTGGAGATGACGGTAGTCGAGAGATTGCAGTTGCCCTCCTACAAGAGCTCGACCTTTAGGGGGGCTTTCGGCCACACTCTATGAAGCCTTTTGGAAGAATCCCTACTTCTGGGCCCTTATGTTGCGCTTCCCAAGGGGATACTTAACCCATGGGCTGTGCCCTACTCAACCGGCTGCTCCATCTAGGGAAACCGGCGTCCTATCCGCTAGACAAAGGCGCGTAAACTACAGGCGACAGGGGCCAACATAACCAGCCGGTTTTCATGCAACAAAGCCTTGGGAGGTTATTAGATTTATAGATAACCTTGCCCAGTTTGAACCTATGACCCGATTTCTAGGGGATTGAAATCCCAAATCATTCGTCAGCCAGTAGGTGCCATGTTCTGGTTTTTATAAGGAGATTAGACTATGGACCCTCAACGCGAAGAAGCATGGATGCAGGAGTTGTATCTCCATATAGAGGCGAGTTTCAAGTCCGTATCAGCTCGCTTACCCCAAATAGCTCAATACGAAAGGCTATTTTGGGCCGCCCCTTAAGCGAGATCGAGGATATTAGCACAGACTATAACGCACTATATCCGGAGGGTCCCAAAGACTTGGCTCTTATCGGCGTAGAAGTCGGATCGGTGATAGCCTGCCTACGATCCATACTGGACTATACGGTCCGATTCTGTGCCTATGCCAACAATAAAGAACCTGGGGCTAGGTCCAGGTTCCCCATAACAGAAGAGCAAGTACAGATAGAGGAAGCCCCCCAAAAGTCATCAAACGACCAAGAAAAGCACAAAGCGCAAATGGAGGCCTTTAAAAAAAGATAGGCCGCCGATCTTAAGGGGCTTTCTCCGGACCAAATCACTACGGTATGCTCCTTACAACCGGCTTACGTTCAATGGGGTCCCTATGTAGAACGGTTGAGTGCGATACATTTTTATCGGAACGTCACGCTCCACAACAATCTATCGCCTGTCGATGTTTACTTGGACCCGGTTCATAAGACCATTAGGTATTGGGGAAGCCCGGAGGGGAATTCTATAAGGATAACAAGGCCCGATCCCGACCCCCATATTGCCAACGTAGGAGTTGTACTCCGCCCTTACGACGACAATATGAACAACAAGCCCCTGATGCAACGGGCACGCTTAACAGAACATGACCCTAGGACAAGCCAGTTTTTAGCCCCGCACGAATTGCTCCGCGACTATAAGCAGACCGTTATCACGGTACTGCAAATGCTGACCAGAGACTATACAGGCTGGGATTTTACTTTTTCCGATGTGATCTAGTTATGTCTGCTGCACGCTAGTATAGTAGTTGTTCACTGCCTAGGGGCCTTGGTCTGCCCCGCTTTTCGTTTCCCTTGGTGTTTGAACCTATGGCCCGATTTTTAGCGCAGAAGGAGGTCGAACCTGACTTCTACTTCAAAAGCATGGCGGAATTCGTCGCCCAGCACCATGCCGAACGGGCTTGAATCCGCCCCGTCGGCGTGTGGACGACAGCGGAATACGCCGCTAATTTCTAGAGGACGGGATTCTCCCCTGGTGCTAATGCCAACTGAAGGAGGAAGACGATGGATTATCGACATATAATCACCATTGAACCCGGCAAGCGCAGTGGTAAGCCGTGTATCCGCGGTATGAGGATTACCGTCTATGATGTGCTTGACTATCTCGCCTCGGATATGTCTGTTGAAGAGATTTTGCGCGACTTTCCCGATCTCACGCCCGAAGACATTCGCGCTTGTTTGGCATTTGCTGCGGATCGAGAGCGCCGGCTTATGTCTCTTTCTTCGGCATGAGATTCCAACGCCACAGCCCTGTGAGAACGCCCATGCGCCTCTGCGACTTTCCGGTACTGACCTTCGACACCTACGGAACCCTGATTGACTGGGAGACGGGCATCTGGGATGCGCTGCAACCGCTCTGCACGCGTCTGGCCGACCCGCCGACTCGCGAGGCGGCCCTCGCAGCCTTCGCGCAGGTGGAATCCGCCTGCCAAGAGGCAAATCCCGACCTGCTCTACGCCGACCTTTTAGCCGCTACCCACCGCACGCTGGCCCAGAACTGGGGCAGCGAACCCGATGAGGCTGAAAGCATCCACTTCGGCCAGTCGGTCGGGGACTGGCCGGCCTTTGCCGACGCGGCCGAATCGCTCGCCTATTTGAAGCGCCACCACCGGCTGATCACCCTCACCAATTGCGACCGCGCCAGTTACCGGGGCAGCTCCGCCCGTCTCGGCGATCCTTGGGACGCGATCCTTACAGCCGAGGAGATCGGCTCGTACAAACCGTCGTTGGCCAACTTCGAATTCCTGCTCGCGCGGGTGGCCGCGGACTTCGGCGGCGCTCCCGAGAGCATCCTGCACGTCGCGCAGAGCCTCTTCCACGACCACGTGCCGGCCAAGGCGATCGGACTGACTACGGTATGGATTGACCGGCGTTCAGGGCGCGATGGCGGCGCGACGGCAGCACCACAGAAGGCGGTGGAACCCGACTTCTATTTCAAAAGCATGGCGGAACTGGTCGCCCAGCATCGCGCCGAACGAGCCTGAATCCGCTCCGGGGCGCGTGGACGACAGCGGAATGCGCCGTTTTTTTCAGAAATCCTTTTTGGAGGAGATCAAACCCCTATGAGCACGTCTCTTCACGGTCACATCGCCTTAGTAACCGGCGCGGCTGGTGGCATCGGCCAAGCGATATGCCGCGCCTTGGCCGCCGAAGGCGCGACGGTCGCCTTGCATTACCGCACGCAGAAGGACGCTGCCCACGCGCTCGCCGCCGAGCTGGGCGGGGCTGCCTTTGCGGCCGATATAACCGAGGCGGAGGCTGCGCAATCGCTGGTTGAGCGCGTGTCTGGGGAGTTGGGTGGGTTGGATATTTTGGTCAACAACGCCGGCATCACCATCGGCGGGCAGTTCGTGGCCGATATGGCGCTGGCGGACTGGCACCGGGTGCTCGATGTCAACCTCAATAGCGTCCTCTATATGTGTAAGGCCGCTCTGCCATTGATGCGGGCGCGAGGCGGCGGCGCGGTCGTCAATATTGCCTCGAATGTGGTCAACACGCTGCCAGGCGGGGCCGCGGCGTATGCGACTACCAAGGCGGGAGTCGTGGCCCTGACGAAGGTGTTGTCCAAAGAGGAAGCCGAGCACGGCATCCGCGTCAATGTGGTGTCGCCGGGGATCATCGACGCGGGGATGGGGCGCGGGGCACTGGCGCGGCGGGCACCAGAAGTGCGGGCGCAGTTCCTCAGCAGTATTCCCATGCGCCGAGCCGGTGGCCCCGAAGAGGTGGCAGCGACCGTGGTCTTTTTGGTCTCACCAACGGCCAGCTACGTGACGGGGCAGCACATAAGCGTCAACGGCGGCGACCGCACCGAGTCTTACCAGTAGGGTTAGACACCCAGACTAACGGCTTCTATATTAGGGGCATAGGCCCTTCTGGTATGTGGGGATCGCTTCTACTGGTCTGAACGACCTTACTTAAACAAAAATTAATGAAGTACTTGCTCACCGGCGGCGGCACGGGTGGCCACGTGTACCCGGCCTTGGCCATTGCCAACGAAATTCGGCAGACGCGGTCAGACGCCGAATTCCTCTACGTGGGCCATCGAGACAAGCTGGATGCTTGGGTCGTGCCCGAGCAGGGGTACCCCATCCGCTTTGTCTGCGCCAGCCCTTTCCCCCGCACGCGCTCCCTTGTGGCCCTGTTGCGATTCGCCTGCACGCTCTTGGTGGGGGTCGTCCAAGCTAGTCTCATCCTCTTGCGCTACCGGCCTCAACTGATCATCGGCACGGGTGGCTACGTTAGCGCGCCGATTCTCTTCGCGCATGGAGCGTTGGCTAAGGTCGGCCTTTCCCGCGCTCGCGTTTTTCTTTACGAGCCGAATGCCCATCCCGGACTTTTGAACCAAATTGCCGGGCGGCTGGCACAGCGAATTGGTGTAGCGTTTGAGCAGGCGGGCCGCTGGTTCGACGTGAAGCGGGTGGCCGTGGTTGGCTATCCGGTGCGCCGTTCTTTTTTGCATCTCGACCGGCTGGCTGCGCGGGAAAAGTTGGGCATTGCCCAAGGTCGCAAGGTCGTTCTGGCCTTTGGTGGGTCGGGCGGTGCCAAGGCCATCAACGAGGCCGTACTCGAAGCCTTGTCCCAATGGCAAGCGGCCGGGTTGGTGGTCATCCACGTCACCGGTCGCTACAAGGGGCCGGATTACGACGCTGTGGCTGAGACCGAGGCTGCCTTGGCCGCGATGGGGATGAAGGACGAGTCCGACTGGTATCGCCGCCTCGATTACGCGGATCAGATCGCCGATCTGATTGCGGCGGCCGATTTGGTCATTTGTCGGTCGGGCGCGGGTACCCTGACTGAGATGGCGGTCAGCGGAACGCCCACGCTGATTGTGCCGCTGCCCACAGCAGCCGAAGACCATCAGGTGCTGAATGCTCGGGAGATGGAGCGGATCGGGGCCGCTCAGGTGCTCTATCAGGAGGCGTTTTGGGACAAGGCCTGCATCCACAGCGGACTGGACGGCAAAAAATTGGCGCAGCAGGTGCTCGCGTTGTGCGCCGACGAAGAGCGCTTGCAGGCTATGGGTGAGGCCGCCAAGACCCTGCCCAAGGCCAACAGCCTCGAACTCATCACAGCCGAGTTGGACAGCCTCATTGCTGGGCAGCGCCCACCGGCACTGAGCTTGGAGTTGCCCCCGGCCAAAGGCCGCTTGCCGAGTGCCCCCAACGCCTTGCTGCGCTGGGTGAAAGCGCGGGTCGAAGAGGTGGGGGGCGTGGAGGCGATGGAACGCAACGAGCTTACCTATCTACGCTTTCAAGCCGACCGCCTGCTCACGTCCGAGGGTTGGTGCGAAATCCCGCTGGGGCGGCGCAATGTGGGTGTCAAGCTCGTTGCGGTCTTAAACTACCAAGAGCGGCTGCCCTTGCTGCTGCACATCCTCACCGACCGCACCCCGGCCGGGTGGACGCGCCGTTTTTGCGGCGGCGACTTCCACCACGGAGGCATTGTGCGCCGCAATGTCGTCGAATACGGCCTGCGTGGCTTGAGGGCGACCGACGCACAAACCCGGGCCGCACTGCTAGACGGGCTGGACGCGGATCCCTACTTCGAGGTGCGGGCGTGGTCGGCGCGGGCTCTCGGCGAGTTGTTTGCAGTCGATGACCAGATCGAAAGCACGCTCTGTGCGGCACTCGACGATAGCGCGCCGGAAGTGATCGTCCAAGCCCTGGGTGCCCTCGGAAAAATAAGCCGCAATCCCGATCTGCTAGCGCGGCTGCGTCGCTTCTACCTGCATCCGAACTGGCAGATCCGCGAGCAGGTCGTGCTGGCGCTGATCGAATTTTTGCAGCGCGGCGTCTTGGAGCCGGCGCAATTGGAGCGCGATCTCGATCAAGTCTTGATCTCGATGCCCTATTTCAAGCCGGAGTTTCCCCTCGACACGCACCTGCGTGAATTGGCCGATCTCGTGCGCGCCAGTCGGCCCTTGGTGGCTTCGCAGCGATGATCTACTACCTCGGAATCTATCTGCAAGAGGCAGCCGAGGCCCTGTCGTTTTTGCGCTTGGTCGATTCGATCAGCTTTCGCGCGCTCTGCGGCGCGATCACCTCGCTGATCATCACCATTCTCTGCGGTGGACGGGCCATCCTCTACTTCTACGGTCGAGGGCATCGCGACATGCCTCGCGACTATCTCAACTTCGAGGCCGCTAGCAACCAAGCCAAAACCTACGGCGGCGGCCTGATCGTCGCCGCGATCTTGATCAGCATCGGCCTGTGGTGCAAGCTGCACAGCCTCTTCGTCCTGTTCTGCGTGGGGGCGATTGTCTGGTTTGCCGCGCTCGGCTGGATCGACGACTTCCTCAAGGTGCGCTATCGCTCTAGCGATCGCGGGCTGTCGGAGAAGGCTAAGTTGGCGCTGCAAGTAGCCTTTGGGGTGGCGTTTGGCACCGCGTACGTCACCCAAGCCCTCCCAGCCGAGTCGGCCCACTTGGCGACCCAGCTCTATCTGCCCTTCTTCAAAAATCCGGTCCTCAACCTTTCGTGGGGCTATGTGCCTTTTATCGCCTTCACGGTGACGGCCATCTCCAACTCGGTCAATCTCGCCGACGGGATCGACGGCTTGGCCATTGTGCCGACTTCTTTTGTCGTGGCTGTCTTTGGGGTGTTCGCCTATGTGTCCAGCCACGCCGAGATTTCGGCGTTCCTCATCTTTCCTTTTATGCCAGGCGTGGGGGAAGTCGCGGTGATCTGCTCCATCGTCTTTGGGGCCTGCCTTGGCTTTTTGTGGTTCAACTCCTATCCGGCCAACGTCATTATGGGCGATACCGGATCCATGGCGTTGGGCGGCTTGTTGGGCACGGTCGCCGTTTTAGTCAAACAAGAGTTCCTCTTCCTGATCGTCGGAGGGATCTTCGTCGGCGAGACCCTGTCGGTGGTGATTCAGGAAAAGATCGGCATCCGGTGGCTGGGGCGACGCTTTTTCACCCGCTCGCCGATTCACCACCACTTCCAACAGCGCGGCTTAGCCGATACGAAGATCGTCATCCGCTTCTGGATCGTGGCCGGCATTTTGGCGCTGTGCGGCTTGGCGACGCTCAAGATTCGCTAGTTTGCTAAGAGGCCATAGGCGCAGAGGAGGACGATGGCAGCGCCTAGTAGGAGGGACGCGGATCTAGGGAGCGGTGCGGGCTGGCGGTAGACTTCGCGCTGATAGCGGCCATACTCAGCCGCCAAGATACTGTAGCCGGAAACGAGGGTGGCGATGAGGCCCGCGATGAAGCAGGTAATGACCACCGCATCGGTCGAGAACGCGCGGGCGATGCTAGCCGCATACGCACCGATGTTGATCAGCAGGCCGTACCGCTTCGTCAGCCGACTGTAGAGTACCAGCCCCACGCAGAGCGAGCCGACGACCAGCGCCGCGAAGATCGACAGCCAATCGCTCGCACCCGATAGGGCTAAGAGGCCCGTGCCAACGAGCAGGTGGAGCCACATTCCCGCATAGGCGTAGAAGAAGGGCGCGCGTTTAAACGGCGCGTGCCCCATTAGATAGTGGGCAAAAGTAGTGGACCTGGGCATGGCAATATGCGGACAAAAATAGGCTGCGGCCCGGGCGCGTCAACGCATGGCCAACCATGGAAATCCTGACCACCCCCATTGAAAAAGTCAAAGGCGTAGGAGCCAAACGCGCGTCCGCGCTCAAAGATGTAGAGATTCTGACGCTGGGCGATTTGTTGTACTATCTGCCGCGCCGCTACCTCGATCGCACGCAAATTTTGCCCATGGCCCGCGCGCCAATCGGCCAAGAGGTGACGCTCATCGGCGAAGTGCGCCAGACGCGCTTCATCCCTGGGTCGCGGCCCCGCTTCGTGATGGTGGTTGCCGACGCGACCGACGATATCACCTGCACCTTTTTTCAGGGGGCGCGCTACTTACAGCGCAACTTTACCGTTGACGACGAGCTGGCCATAAGCGGCAAGGTTGATCTCTTTCAGGGGCGGCGGCAGATGGTCCATCCCGAGTACGAATTCATCCACGGGGAGGAGCGGCTCCACACGGGCGTCGTCGTCCCGCTCTATACGACCAGCGCCGATCTGAAGGAGCGCGGTCTGCGCAGCAGGGGATTCCGCCGCTTGGTAAGCGGGGCGCTGGACGCCTTTGCCGAGCGGATCGAAGACGATCTGCCCGCGGCCTTGCGGCAGCGCTTGGGCCTCGAAGAGCTAGGCGCTAGTCTGCGCCAAGTGCATTTTCCCGCTAGCCTTGCCGAAGCGGAGCGCGCGCGCCAGCGCTTGGCTTTTGGCGAGCTTTTTGCCTTCCAACTGCGCTTGGCGCGGCGGCGCAAAAAAAACCGCGAGCAGGCCGACGGCATTGCCTTCGCGCCCAGCGAAAAACTGGTGCCGGCTCTGTGGGATTCCCTACCGTTTGACCCCACGCGCGCCCAGCGCCGGGTCGTCGCTGAGATCGCCACGCAGATGCAGCGCCCCCAGGTTATGAATCGCCTCGTCCAGGGAGACGTCGGCTCGGGCAAGACCCTGGTGGGCCTGAGCGCGATACTGATGGCCGTGGAGAACGGCTATCAAGCGGCGATGATGGCTCCGACCGAGATCCTCGCCGAGCAGCACTTTTTCACCATCCAGGCACTCGTCGAGCCTCTCGGCCTGACGGTGGTTTTCCTCAAGGGCGGCCAGCGCAAGGCCCTCCGGCAGGAGCTGTTGACGGCCATTGAAAGCGGCACGGCCCACATTGCGGTGGGCACCCACGCGCTGATTCAGGAGCAGGTGCAATTTGCCTGCTTAGGACTAGCGGTCATCGACGAGCAACACCGCTTTGGGGTGGTGCAGCGCGGCGCGCTCTACAAGAAAGGCGCGAGGCCCGATTTGCTCGTGATGACGGCCACGCCCATCCCGCGAACCTTGGCTCTGACTCTGTACGGCGAGCTCGACGTGTCGGTCATCGACGAACTGCCCCCCGGACGCAAGCCGATCCGCACGGCCCTGCGCGGCAGCGACCGCCGCGAGGCAATCTTCGAGTTTGCCGGCGATCAGGTGCGCCAAGGAAGGCAAGTGTACGTGGTCTATCCGCTGATCGAAGAGTCGGAAAAGGCGGATTACAAATCCGCGGTTGAAGCCTACGACGAGCTGCGCTACGGTCCGTTGGCCGAATTCGCAGTGGCCTTGCTGCACGGGCGCATGGCGGCCGAAGAAAAGACCGCGGTCATGGAGGAGTTTAAGCAAAACCGGATCCAAGTCTTGGTCTGTACCACCGTCGTTGAGGTCGGCGTGGATGTGCCCAATGCCACGGTGATGATCATCGAACACGCCGAGCGCTTCGGCTTGGCGCAATTGCACCAGTTGCGCGGCCGCGTGGGGCGGGGTGGCGAGCAGTCGTTTTGCATCCTCATCAGCTATGCCCACGCCGGGGCCGAGTTGGCGGATTCGCGCGAGCGGCTTCAGACCATGGAGCACACCCAAGACGGTTTTGAGATCGCGGAAAAGGATTTGCAACTGCGCGGTCCGGGCGAGTTCTTCGGCGTGCGCCAGGCCGGAATGCCCACATTTAAGGCGGCGAATTTGCTCGCCGACGGAGATTTGCTGCAAAGCGCGCGCGAAGAAGCCATGCGGATTGTAACCAGCGAATAGGACATACCATGAAAAGCGAAAGCCTCATTCCGCCCGCGGATTTCGTCGGGCTCGACGCGGTGACTCATCTCTGTACGGGGGGCGAAGCTCCTTGGCTAAAAGGGCAGGATGCGACCTACGCGGAATTTGCGCAGCGCAAAAGCAGCGGCGATCGCGGGCGGCGCGCTATCTACGCCCGTGGCGACCGCTGCCGCCAGCGCATGGGGCAGCTATGGGGCGTTCCGGCTGAGCGAGTCGCCTTTATGCCCTCGGCGGCTGAGGGTATGGCTTGGTTGGCGCGGGGCTTGGATTGGCGGCCGGGTGACAACGTGGTCACCACCAACTTGGAATTCCCCTCGGTGGCGTACAATTGGCGCAACGTGCGCCGGCAAGGGATCGAGCTGCGGCTAGTGCCGCACCGCGACTGGTTGGTGCGGGAGGAAGATCTGTTGGCCGCAGTCGATGAGCGCACTCGAGTTTTGGCCGTGAGCCAAGTCAGTTTCTACACGGGGCAAAATCTCGATGTCGAACAGCTTGCGGCCGGACTTGCTGGGCGCGACGCGCTCTTGGCGGTTGATGCGACCCATGCCGCAGGCGCGGTCGCCGTACCGGCGGCGTGTACCGACTTATGCGTCAGTTCGTGTTACAAGTGGCTGTTGGCGACTCACGGGGTCGCGCCGTGTTATCTGAGCCAACGAGCCGAGGCGCAAGTGCGCTCCACGGCCTTTGGCTGGCGCAACTTGGCGGTGTGGCCGGCGCAAGGGGCTGTGCGCGCACCGGACGCCGACGAAAAGCCGATGCCCGATAAAATGGAGCCGGGCAATCCGGCCATGGTGGCGGTGCTTTACCTCGACTACGCCTTGGGGCGGCTGTTGGACGTGGGGATTGAGCGGATAGAGGAGCACAACCGCGACTTGTCCGAACAAATCAGCGCCGGGCTGGCGCGTCTCGGGCGACAGGTCATTTCGCCGAGTGCGCGACCGCAGCGCTCGGGCAATACCTGTTTTGCGGACGACGACGCGCATGGGCTGTGCGAGGCACTCGCTGATCGGGGGGTGCTGGTGTGGGGGGAATACGGGCGGGTGCGGGTCTCGGGGCATTTGTACAACAATAGCGACGATGTGGAGCGGTTTTTGGCGGTCTTGGGGGAGTTGGTGTAGGGAGGAGAATCATAGGATGAGGAGAACATGACTCGTAAAGAATTCATTGAAATCGCTCTGCTGCTCGGTATTAACGCGGCGGTGTGGACATCAAAGGCAAGGTAGAGGAGTAAACCGAGATGGATGGAGTGAGTATTGCACTGGTCATTGTCGCCTTCTTGGCGATAATTGCGCTGTTGATTGCCGTCAGTGCGTTGCGATCGAACGCGACGGCTAATCGCGAAAAGGCAGAACTCGCCACAGTCAATGCCCGACTGGAGAGCGATCTGAAGAACTTAGAGGGGCAAGCCGAATCCGCACAGCAAGAAGCTAGCGAGGTTGACCAACTACGAATCACCAACGCGCAGTTATCCCAGCGTCTGGAGACTGAGTCAGAATCGCTGACGAAGATGACTCAGGCCAAAGAAGCCGTTGATCAGCAGCTAACGGAATTGCAGGATCAGTTCCAGTCGTTGAATGCCGAAAAGGCTGGCCTAGAGAGTGATCTGAAGAATGCGATCGCGAAGGCAGAGGAACAAGCCGAGTGGGTGAAACACTCAACGGCCGAGTTTAGGGCAATGTCGTCGGAGGTCTTGGCAGAGCAGCGGAAGTCGTTTATGGACACGGCGAAGGAGACGCTTGAAGAGCGTGAAAGGGCAGTGGAGCAGATGGTAAAGCCGTTGGCGGAGAAGATCGACACTCTGGACAAGTCGCGAGTGGAAAGTGCGGCTTCCCTGAAGGAGCAGATCGAGTTGATGGTACGGTCTAACGACCAAGTAGCAAACGAGGCACGTAGTCTATCGTCGGCACTATCGAAGCCACAGGTGCGTGGGGCATGGGGAGAAATGCAAGTCGAGCGTGTACTCGAACTCGCCGGGTTGCAGAAAGGCATCCACTACACGACGCAGGACAGCGACCAAAAGGGTGGTCGCACGGACTTCATCGTACATCTGTCGCACGACCGGGACATCATCCTCGACTCAAAGGTCGTGCTGTCGGCACTGCAAGAAGCGGGTGAAGCGAAAACGGACGATGTGCGTGAGGAGAAACTGAAGCGTCACTCCGTGCAGATGCGGTCGTATGCGGACAATCTGGGATCCAAGGAATATTGGAGCAATCTACCGGAGACAGCCGACTTCGTGGTAATGGTCGTGCCAGAGTTCGCACTGGCCCCGGCGGTCGAACGCGAACCGGCACTGATCGAACGAGCACTTGAGAATCAGGTCGTGATAGCGACGTACTCGACGTTGGTGGCGTTGCTCAAGTGCGTGGCGATGGGCTGGCAGGAGCGGAGTATCGCAGATGAGGCGCATGAGATCGGACGGCTGGGTAAGGACCTACACGATCGTCTGGCGATATTTGCCAAGCACCTCGCAGCAGTTGGACAGGCACTGGACACGGCGGTGTCGCACTACAACAGCAGCGTAGGTTCGTTCGATGGGCGGCTGTTGCCGCAGGCGCGTCGGTTTTTGGAACTCGGTGTCGGCACGACACGCGAGATATCTCCCTTGGATCAGATTGACCAGAACACGCGGCGTTTGCAAAGTGCCGAATCTCGATGAGCGGAAGCCAGCTATGGCCACTTAAGATTTCGGCAACGAACAGGATCAACAGTCCCCCGACTGGAGCTGCTGGATCGAGGCCGCCCGGAATGCCAGGCTCGACGCGATCGCAGCCACCGATCACAACACAACCGCGACTTGTCCGAACAGATCAGCGCCGGACTGGCGCGTCTCGGACGGCAGGTCATTTCGCCGAGTGCGCGACCGCAGCGCTCGGGCAATACCTGCTTTGCGGACGACGACGCGCATGGGCTGTGTGAGGCTCTCGCTGATCGGGGGGTGCTGGTGTGGGGAGAATACGGGCGGGTGCGGGTCTCGGGGCATTTGTACAACAATAGCGACGATGTGGAGCGGTTTTTGGCGGTCTTAGGCGAGTTGGTGTAGGATTGGCATGGTTCAAAGACCAGACAGAGATATTGTATTGGGACAAGGCTTGGCCCCGATTCCAGAGAGCCTGCTCCTTGCCCACGCACGCGGTGAGGTTCTCTTCATTGCTGGAGCTGGCGTTTCAAGGGATGCAGGATTGCCTGACTTTCGAGATCTAGTCGTAAAAGTGTACGAGGAACGGGACCCGACGGTGCATTCCGTTATTTCAAAAAAGCGGATTTTATTACGAATTTATAACTCACAGAACAGGGAGGTGTATTCCGTTATTTCACATAACGGTCAAGATCCTCCAGAATTAAACGCTAGCCAGAAAGCCGAGGTTGAGCGTTTCCAAAAAGGCGAGTACGATGTCGTCCTAGGTATGCTTGAGCGAAGGCTTGAAGGCAGAGAGAACTCCCGGAGCCCAGTCAGGAAGGAGATCGGAAAGATACTGCGTCCCGCTGGACTGAAACCGGCTCCAATTCATCGAAATCTGATGCGTCTTGCGGATCGCGATGTAGCGGTAGCAATCATCACGACAAATTTCGATCTCCTCTTTGAAGACGCCGCAAAAAAAATGAAATCGCCGGTCCAGACGTACGCACTTGGAGGCATACCTAGGCCTAGGCCACCATCGAATCCAGAATTCAATGGCGTCTTGCACATCCACGGTGCTCTGGACCGGAACCCTAAGAGGACGTCTGATCTGATCATTTCCGATCAAGATTTGGGCGAGTTCTATTTACGCCGGCGGATCGTTCCCGATCTGATTTACGACGCTGCACGCTTGTATAACTTGGTCCTCGTAGGCTATAGCGCGAACGATCCTCCGATGAGATACTTGCTGAATGCTGTAGCTGCGGATGTGTCGCTTTTTTCCGATCTCAAGAAACGGTTCATATTCGTCGGAATGAGTGAAGACAATCCCGTAGAATTAGAGGACTGGAAGGCTCGCGGTATCACGCCGATTCAGTATAAGAGTCAAGGTAACGACCACTCCCAGCTTCAGCGTACACTGGCTAAATGGGCCGAATTCTCTACGATCAATGGCGATAAAAGCCGCGTTGATCGCGAACTGAAGAAAATTGTGAAGCGCAAAAGGACAGAGGCCAGAGATGAAGATCGTGATTTATTCGACCATTTCATCCGCCGAAGTGACACAAAAGAACGTGAGCGCTTGTCTAAGCTAGTTTCCAAGCACAAAGCGGATTTGGGATGGCTCGACGCCATCGTGGCTGTGTCGTCGGAGGAAAGCCGGGAGGGCCACCGATGAGACTGCTCCAGCTTGGTTTGAATGCAAAAGACCAAGCGACGATGCGTTCCACGGTTGCATTTCTCAAAGGTCGTCTCGAAGAAAAAGAAACTATCGAATGGGCATTGGGTCTTGGTCGCGGTGATATTGTCAAGCGATGGGCGATCCTGGATCTGCTAAACACATCGGAGGGAATAAACCTCCGCGAACCTTGGCGTTCAGCTTGGCGTCTGATCGAAGAATTTTGGGACACTCCAATTCCCGATTTTTACGGACGGCTGGACGTATATGATGTTCAGAATCGTCTGCGCTCCGGGGAGCGGTCTGGAGCACTTGTATCGGCTATCGTCGATCTCGTTGCACCGAGGCTAGAGATTAAAGCCTACGAAAGTTGGCAACACCAATTTCGCAAATTTCCCAAGCGGCCAAAGACGTTTCACGATCTGTTTTGGGCTACGCTGACAAGTGGAAAAGTTGTCGATCCGGCTTCCTTGGAATTGCAAGAATTAACTGAGGGGGAATTCCTCATTTCTCTAGCCAACGCGCTAGACGCCGTGATTGTGCGTGGGCTGGACATTGCACGACGCATCGGATGGAGACGAATATATCCCTTCCTGCATCGCGTTTATTACGTATCCGAGTCTGAACGCGGTGAAGAAATGCACGAGCCTGATGAGTTTAGCCAAGGAATTGCACCATCGGTAAAGCTCCTTCACGCAGTTGTTGTGCGGCTCGTCGATATCGACTACTCCGCCGCGCTTACTTTTATCAGTCGCTGGAAACGGACAGATTCTCCTATCCATTTACGACTCTGGTCCTCTATGTCTCGTGATTCTCGGATTACGCCCGCTACCGAGGTAGGTGATTTTCTCCTTCATTTGAATTATAGGGTCTTCTGGGACGTACATCGCCATCCAGAAATTACCGAACTACGTGCCCGGCGCTTCTCCGAATTAGATGACGCCACACAAAGGGCGATCATCAGAAGAATACTCAGGGGGCCGTCCCGCCATTTGTGGCCTGAGAATGCGGAAGCGGACCGCATTGAGGAAGACCGCCTCTACTGGGTTGTTCGGGAACTGAAACGCATTGAGGTCGCCGAGGCTACGCTTCCGCCACGCGACAAAATCTGGCTCGAATCGAACATTGGCCGGTTTCCTGAGTTGGCCGAAATGAACCGAATCGATAAGGGATTCTTGGGATCCCCGCGGTCACAGGGGATGCCGCCGAATCCTGATCGCTCACTGGATTCCCTTGAAGATATTGATCGGTTGAAAGCACTGGAACAGGCCCTTTCAGCCCCGTGCCGTGGGTGGGATGATGACCTAGCAGGTAGAGCATCCGACTGGATGAAAGAAAAAGATAACTGCGTACGGATCTTGGAGGATATTGAAGCCACCTCTGATAGCGGAGCGGATTTTCCGAAGGTCTGGGAAAATTTCGGTTTGGTGCATTCTCCTTCAGAGAATCAAGGTCAAGAAACCCATGTACGCGATTTGTCTGCGGAGACTGGCCGGATCCTTATCCTCCTTGCAAAGTTGCCCAGCGAGACTCTATCCGAAGCCATCGGAGGTATTTCCCACTGGCTCAGTTGTTGGGAAGAATACGTTGTCGCCGTGCTGGATTGGTCGGTGATCTGGCACCGTGCTTGGCCATTAGCTGTCGAGGCGACGAATACAATGCAGCCACCCAACGAAAAACCTGACCTTAATGTCTTAGCGGATCCCGAGCCCAACCAATCCCTCGATTTCTATGGACTGAACACCTCCGTGGGAAAGCTCGTTGGCGTGTTTTTAGCTGCTCGTCCTAATCTCGAAAAAAATCCTCAGCCATTTGATGGCTCTAGCGACTTGGGAAGAATGAGAAATGAAGTGATCAATGCTTCGGGGTATTCAGGCTTGATCGCCAAACAACTGATGATCGAGCCGCTGGAATATTTTTTGCGTGCCGACCAAAGGTGGACGGAAAAGCATCTTATTGAGCCGCTCCGCGCAAACGACGACGAATCACTCACCCTCTGGCGTTGTATCGGTTTACAAAGACGATCTACGGAAGTGTTGAGAATCATTGGCAACGACATGGTGGAGCGAGCCACGGATCGTCTTCTTGATCGGGAGACCCGTCGTTCGCTTGCGTTCAGCCTTGTGATCGAGTCCCTTCACGCCCTGCGAGAAGGACGAGATTCTGCGGTCGAACAAGATCGCATTCAGCAAATGATACGGTTACTGGACGACGAAGTACGTGCAGAATGTGCGGGAGCGATAACTCGCTTCATAAGCGAGCTTTCGAAACAGAGAGATCAAGTGTCGGACCCATTGTCACCGGAGCATCTGTTCCAATCAGCCGCCAAGCCTTTCCTACAACAGGTCTGGCCTCAGGAGCGCTCGCTAGCGTCGCCAGGAGTCAGCGAGCGCCTCTCTAGGCTTCCAGCAATCGCTCGTGGTGAATTCTCCGAAGCCGTGAACACCATCGAGCGTTTCCTCTTACCGTTTGAGTGCTGGTCAATACTCGATTATGATCTGTCTGCGGGCGACAGCGACAGAACGCCAAAACTGTCAATGATTGACGACGAAGCTAAAGCCGAATCACTGTTACGCCTTCTGGATCGGACGATTGGGACAGCGGAAAACGCGGTAATCCCTCATGATCTGGGAGATGCACTTGAGCAGGTGCGAAAAGTCGCGCCCAATCTCGTTCGGACTCCAGAATATCGTCGTCTAGAAACGGCGGCCCGTCGGGTATGATGGTAAGGGCCTTGAAAAAGGAAAACGAAACAGATGGCTGTTGCTGACCTATCCCGTCGCATCCGCCTCGGCGAGGACCCGACATTGGAACTCAAGCGCGTCTTGCCGTCCGGCGACCCCTTCGACGAATCGGTTGTTCCCCGCACCTTGCCAGAGCACCTCGACGATGAACTGACGCGCCGGTTTCTCCGCGAAGACGCCGAGCTGACCGAGGACACGTTGCACAAGCTCCGCATCGTCGCTGCCGATGAGGAAGACGTCGTGCGCCTCACTCTCGTCGTCGTCCTACTGTGTACGCGGGAGCCGCAACAATGGATGCCCCACGCATACATACAAGCCGTCAGCTATGCAGGGGAGCGGACGGATGTCAACTATCAGACCGACGCCCGCGATATTGAAGGGCCGCTCGACGAGCAGGTGGCAGAAGCATTGCACTTCGTGCGGCGGAACATGCTGATCCGAGCAACCAAAATAACGGCCCGGGTTGATCGGCCGCAGTTCAGCGAACGGGCCGTGTTTGAGGCGCTCGTCAACGCCGTGGCGCATCGGGATTATTCGATGGGGGGTTCGCGGGTGCGTCTGCACATGTTCGGGGATCGCCTTGAGTTATACGTCCCCGGTGCCCTAGCGAATACGCTCTCGCCGGACAGCCTGCATCTGCGGCAATCCAACCGCAATGAACTTATCGTGTCGCTGTTGGCGCGTTGTCCCGCACCAGCCGGTCTTGGACGGACGCACTTGATGGACCGACGCGGCGATGGCGTGCCGATTATCCTCGCAGAGTGCCAGCAACTCTCGGGTCGCCTGCCCGAGTACAGTCTGATTGACGATAGCGAGTTGCGGTTGGTGATTTGGGCGGCGTAGCCCAATCAATCGCCAAAAAACTCTCCGTAGAGCGAGCGCACGGCCGCGGGAATGTCCGCAGCCGCGATCCCAAACATCATGCTGACCTCGCTCGACCCCTGATTGATCATCTCTATGTTGACAGTGGCGCGGGCAAAGGCACGGCAAGCGCGGCCTGCTAGGCCAATGGTGTGGTGCATGCCCTCGCCGACGACCATCACCAAGGCGAGGCCACGGGCGACCGACAGCTCATCTACTTCTAGCTCGGTGCGAATCCGGCGCAGAACCCGCTCTTCGGCCGCGTGGTTGAAATACGACTCGCGCACGATCACCGACATATTGTCAATGCCCGAAGGCGTGTGCTCAAAGGGGATGCTCTCGTCCTCAAAAATGGCCAGCAAGCGGCGGCCAAAGCCCACTTCTCGGTTCATCAGGTACTTGCTGATGTACACGCTACAAAACCCGTCGGTGGCGGCGATGCCGACGACGGGATGGTCGCCGACCGCGCGCTCGGGGACGATGCGGGTGCCGGGTGCCTGCGGGTTGTTGGTGTTTTTGACGACGACCGGAATCCCGGCGTGGAACACGGGTTCTAGGGCCTCGTCGTGAAACACGGAAAACCCCGCGTAGGACAGCTCGCGCATCTCGCGGTAGGTAATCTCGGCGACGGCGACCGGGTTGGCTACGAGCGCGGGATTGGCCACAAAGACCGAGTCCACGTCCGTGAAGTTTTCGTACACGGTCGCATCGACAGCCGCGGCGAGGATCGCGCCGGTTATGTCCGAGCCACCGCGTGAGAAGGTGACGACTCGGCCGGTGGGTGAATAGCCGAAAAAACCGGGGAAAATGGTGATGCCCGGGCGGTCCTTGAGCTGGCGCAGCTTGCCATAGGACGCCTGCAAGACGCGGGCGTTGCCCGGCTCTTCCGAGAGAATTAGGCCGCCCTCGCCTGGGTCGAGATAGTGGGCCTCGGTTCCGCTGTGGCGTAGGTATTCGGCGACTAGGCGGGCGCAGTTGTCCTCGCCACCGGCCTTCATGGCGTCCGCATAGAGCGCTTCGTCGCTCGTGCTCATGGCTAGCCGCCGCTCAAAGTCGGCGACAATGGGCGCGAGCGCGGTGTCCGGCAAGCCGAGGTCGCCGATGATGGCGGCATAGCGGTCGATGACGCGCGTCAGTGCGATATGGCCGTCTTGATTGGTTAGCTGAGCGCGGACCACCTCGATGAGGAGGTCGGTGACTTTGGTGTCCGTCCGGTCGCGTTTGCCCGGGGCCGAGACCACGACGAGTCGGCGCGCTGGATCGGCAGTGACAATGGCGCAGATTTTTTTTATTTGCTCGGCTGACGAGAGGGACGTGCCGCCGAATTTAGCTACTTTCATGGCGTTCCTTTGCGAATACAAGTTCACATCATAAAAAATGCACGAATCGCCATTTTTACAAATTTGTCTTGAGGGAGCTTTGTGATTATCTTAAAAAGCTTATCACTGAATGATAAGATGCCGCGCCAGCGGCCCCCCATCCCACGCGAAGGTCCACGATGAAAGCAGTGCGTTTCCACCAGTGCGGAGGTCCTGAGGTCCTCACTTATGAGGACGTACCCGCGCCCACAGCCGGGCCGGGCGAAGCCGTAGTCGAAATCAAAGCCATCGGTTTAAATTATATCGACACCTATCACCGCGAAGGGCTGTACCCAGTCGAGTTGCCCTGCATCCCCGGCATGGAAGCCGCCGGAGTCGTCGCTCGCGTCGGCGAGGGCGTAGAGGGCGTGCAAGTGGGTGATCGCGTGGCCTATGCTGGGGCGATGGGGTCGTATGCCGCAGAGGCTGCCGTGCCCGCCGACCGCTTGGTCCCTCTGCCTGACACAGCCTCCTATAAGGTGGGAGCCGCCGCTTTGCTACAAGGCATGACGGCGCATTACCTCGCCCATGGGTCCTATTCTTTGGGCCGCGAAGACACGGCCCTGATCCACGCTGGGGCTGGCGGCGTGGGGCTGCTCCTAATTCAGATGGCCAAGCGGTGCGGGGCGCGAGTGTTTTGTACGGTCTCGACCGCAGAAAAGGAGCAGTTGGCGCGAGGCGCTGGGGCCGACGAGGTCATCCGCTATACCGAGCGAGACTTTGAACAGGATGTCATGGCACTCACCGAAGGACGCGGGGTCAATGTAGTGTACGATTCGGTAGGCCAGGCGACTTTTGACAAGAGCTTGAACGTGCTCAGGCCCTTGGGCTACTTGGTTTTGTTTGGTCAGTCGAGCGGCCCAGTCCCGCCCTTTGACCCCGGTATTCTCAGCACCAAAGGGTCGCTCTTTTTGACTCGGCCGACCATGCTGCACTATATCCAAACCCGCGAGGAGCTATTGGAACGCGCCGGCGCGGTGTTGGAATGGATCGCCAGCGGCGAATTGGCGCTGCGCATCAGCGAGCAATTTGCCTTGTCGGACGCGGCTGCAGCCCACCGCGCCTTGCAGGGGCGCAAGACGACCGGCAAGGTCGTCCTCATACCGGATTGAAGTAGCAAAGGAGGTAGGCGATGGCAGAGGCAGATTCAAAGGACGAACTAACCCCGGCCGCAGGCCCCGATGCACAGGGCGAGGACTTTGCCCAGATGCTCGACGCCGAAGGAGCGCCAACAGCCCCGACCACTAATGAGGTCGCAGTCGGCGATGAGGTCAGCGGCGTGATCGTCAAAATCGAGGACGAAAACAGCTTTGTCGAGTACGGCAGTCGGGACGAGGCCATAATCCGCACCAGCGAGCTCAAAGGCCCGGATGGGGAAATGCGCTACAAGGTCGGCGACCCGATCGCGGCGTTTGTAGTGACCGTCGGCGACGAGGTCCAACTCAGCCATGGGTTGAGTCGCCAAGACGCCCAGGCCGACTTGCTCTACCAAGCGTACAAGGCCGGGCTGCCGATTGAGGGCCGGGTTGACGCGGTCAACAAAGGGGGATTGGGCGTGACCATCGAGGGCGATGTGCGCGGTTTTTGCCCGATTTCGCACGTCGATACCCAGTACGTGGAAAACGCCGAAGAGTACCGCGGCCAGACCTTGACCTTTAAGATTATCGAGTTTCGCCACCAGGGCCGCGTTATCGTCCTGTCGCGCCGGGCCTTGCTCGAAGCCGAGCAGGACAAGTCCGCCGGCTTGGTGCGCAGTCAGCTAAAGAATGGCACGCAACTGGCGGGCAAGGTGACGCGGCTGGAGTCTTTTGGGGCGTTCGTCGATTTAGGTTCCGGGGTAGAGGGCTTGGTACACGTCTCGGAAATCAGCCATCGGCGCGTCGGTCATCCGCAGGAGGTCCTCGCGGTGGGGCAGCAGATCCAAGTCGCGGTCTTGCGCACCAAGGACTTGGGCCAGCGGCGCAAGGAGCGGATATCGCTTTCGATCAAGGCGCTGGAAAAGGACCCTTGGCAAGAGATCAAAGAGCAGTTCGCGGTCGGCACGGTCGCTACGGGCAAGGTCGAAGGGCTGGAGGATTTTGGCGCGTTCGTCGAGCTGGCTGAAGGCGTGCGTGGACTAGTGCACGTCTCGGAGATCGCCGACCGCCGCATCGGCCACCCGCGCGAGGTTCTCTCGCTCGAGGAAGAGGTCAAGGTGGTGGTGCTCGAAGTGGATGTCCGTCGCCAGCGCCTGCGCCTGTCGATCAACCAAGTCGATGCCCTCGAATCCGAGGCCCATCTCGCCGAGTTCCGCCAGCGGCAGCAGCAGGAGCAGGAAGCGGCGCAGGGCAGCAGCGCCATGCTCGACGCGCTCCGCCGCGCCAATCTGACCGACTGAGATGGGGCTGGCCGACGCCATTTTTAACCACCAGCGCCCTGGGTACTACGGGGAGTACGGTGGGGCCTTTATCCCCGAAATTCTACGCACGACCCTCGACGAACTAATCCAAATTTTTGAGGACGCACGCCGCGACCCCTCCTTTTGGGCGGAGTTTGAGCAGGTGATGCGGACGTATTCCTGCCGGCCGACCCCGATTACCTTGCTCGAAAATCTCTCCCGCGAAGTCGGCGGGGCGCGGATCTTTCTCAAGCGCGAGGACCTCAACCACACGGGTGCCCACAAGGTCAACAACGTCATGGGCCAGGGCTTGTTGGTGCGCCGGATGGGCAAAAGTCGAGTCATCGCCGAGACCGGGGCCGGTCAGCACGGCGTGGCCACGGCGACGATGGCCGCTCGCTTGGGGCTGGAATGCACCATCTACATGGGGGCCGTCGATGTCGAGCGCCAGCGCCCCAACGTGTTTTGGATGGAGCAACTGGGTGCCGAGGTGGTGTCTGTGACCGATGGCTCGGCCACGCTCAAGGATGCCATCAACGAGAGCCTCCGCGATTGGGCCTATTCCATGGCCGACACGCACTATGTGCTTGGCACGGCTTGCGGCCCGCATCCCTTCCCGCAAATCGTCGCCTATTTCCAGCGGATTATCG
Organism: Candidatus Latescibacterota bacterium; assembly: GCA_965261395.1. Lineage (GTDB taxonomy): Bacteria > Latescibacterota > UBA2968 > UBA8231 > UBA8231. The sequence goes on along the minus strand of OZ253462.1, from coordinate 4,503,025 downwards.
GCGAGGAGAGCCGCCAGCAGATGTTGGACTCAGTGGGGTGCCTGCCCGATAGGGTGTACGCCTGCGTTGGCGGCGGCTCCAATGCCACGGGCCTGTTCTTGGGGTTCCTCGACGACGCAGCCGTCGAATTGGTCGGGGTCGAGGCTGGAGGCCGGGGTCTGGAGACGGGCGAGCATGCCTCTCGCCTAGCCGGTCGCGTCGGTACGCCCGGGGTCGCCCAAGGCTACAAGACCTTCTTCTTCCAAGACGCCGAAGGCCAAATGCGGCACACTCACTCAGTGGCGGCGGGGTTAGACTACATCGGCGTCAGCCCGATCCTCGCCCACTTGACCGAGATGGGCCGGGTGCGCGTTGAGGCCGCGACCGACCGGGAAGTGATCGCAGCCCTCAAGCGGATGATGCGCAGCGAGGGGATCATCGGCGCGCTCGAAAGTACTCACGCCTTGGCTGGTGCCCTGCGCGAAGTGGGTGAAATGACGCCTGACCAAACCGTGCTGATCGGCCTGTCGGGTCGCGGCGACAAGGACATTTTCACGATTGCCAGCGCGCTCGAGGACGAAAACTGGCAGCGCTTCCTCGTGGAAAAGGCCGCCCAGTCGTGAATCTGCAAGCCCATATCGAAGAGCAGCTCACAGAGCGCAAAGTTCTGCTAATGACGCACCTGATCGCCGGTTTCCCCTCGCTAGAGGCCAACTGGCGGATGCTGGAGATCATGGCCGATGTCGGTATTGATCTGGTCGAGCTACAGATGCCCTTTAGCGAGCCAATCGCCGACGGGCCGACCTTTGCGCGAGCTAACCAACAGGCCCTCGAAAACGGCCTGACCCTCGACCAGTACTTCGACCTGATGCAGCGTTCGACCGCGTCTTTTCCCTTTCCGCATTTGCTGATGGGCTACTACAACACGGCGTTCCGCTTAGGGCATGGCCCGTTCTGTCGCCGCTTGGCAGCAAACGGGGCCTGCGGCTTTATCCTGCCCGACTTGCCGGTCGAAGAGTACGGCGATCTGCGGGCAGCAAGCGCGGAGTGGGAGCAAGCGCCGATTGTGCTGATGACTCCGACCAACACCAACCAGCGACTGCAGCAGATCGGTGCCCAAGCCAAAGGGTTTGTCTATGCGGTGGCGCGCAAGGGCGTAACCGGCCGCCAGACCGACTTAGACGATGAACTCTATCACTTTATCGCGCGTTGCCGCAAGGCGACGGACCTGCCGCTGGGGGTCGGCTTCGGCCTCCGCAGCGGGGAAGATATGCGCCAGCTACAGGGCCAAGCCGAAATCGGCATCGTCGGATCGGTGCTACTGGAGATCTGGGAACGAGAAGGGGAGGCGGGCTACGCCGCCTTATTGCGCGACTTGGCCGCTGGGCGCGACTGAAATTTTACCCAACAAAAGCTCTTATTGTGTGGTCAACGCCGGTGCCTGGGGTGTGGTTTGCACCTGCGCAATCAATCCATGTACAACCCCCCGTTGACATCGATGGTCTCGCCGGTGATGTGCCGCGCGTCGTCCGAAGCCAGAAAGAGCGCGCAGTTAGCTACGTCTTCGGGCTGGCCGGGGCGGCCGAGGGGGATGGAGGCCTTGAGCTGGTCGTGTTCGGGGGCGGAGGTCATGGCGGTGTCGATGACGCCGGGCGCGATGGCGTTGACGCGGATTTGGTCGGGGGCTAGGGCGCGCGCTAGGCCAATGGTTAAGGTCAGGACGCCGGCTTTGGCCGCTGCGTAGGGAGGCCCAGCGGCTAGGCCGCCGGTCTTGGCCGCTAGGGAAGTCATGTTGATGATAGCCCCTTGGCGGCGCGCCTTCATATGGGGGATGACCGCTTGGGCGCAGAGGAAGGGGCCCTTCATGTTGACATCGACGATGCGGTCCCAGTTCTCTTCGCTGCACGATTCAAAGGTCGTATAGACCAAATAGCCGGCATTGTTGACAAGGATGTCGAGCTGGCCGAATTCGTCGAGCACGCGGCTCGTGCCGGCGAGGACCGAGGCTTTGGACGACACGTCCATTTCCAATCCCAACGCGCCGAATTCGGCGGCCGTGGCGCGGGCGGTGCTCGAGTCGATATCGGCGATGGCCACCCGCGCTCCCTCGCGGGCAAAACACTCGGCGATGGCCCGACCGATGCCCCGGCCGGCGCCGGTGATCAACGCGGTCTTGTGCTGTAATTTTCCCGTCATGTCGCATTCCCGCTTCGCTGTTGACCAGCAAGTTAGACCAGAACATATGCCATTTTGTGCGGCAGACCAATGTGCGCAGTCTGTGGCTCGTGCTTGTTAAGTTGGGAAAAATCTATGAGTATAAGGCCGCTTAGAGGAGCCACGCCGAACTTTAGCAATCGGGAGTTTTCAGTTATGAGGAACGTCATTGGAGTCATCCTCGGAGGCGGGCAGGGCGCGCGGCTCTTCCCGTTGACGCAGCTTCGCTCCAAGCCGGCCGTGCCGATTGGCGGCAAGTACCGTTTAATCGACATTCCCATCAGCAATTGTCTGCATTCCGGGGTCAACCGTATCTTCGCCTTGACCCAATTCAATTCCGCTTCGCTGCACCGCCACATCAGCACGACGTACCGCTTTGATTCCTTTTCCGATGGCTTTGTCGAAATCTTGGCTGCCGAGCAGACCCGAGACAGCGCCGACTGGTACCAGGGCACAGCCGATGCGGTGCGCCAACAGCTCCGGCAGGTGCTTTCGCGCAAGGCCGAGCAGGTGCTGATCTTGTCGGGGGACCACCTCTATCGCATGGACTACCGCGCCTTTGTGGAGCAGCACCGGGAGCGCGGGGCTGATGTGTCGATTGCCGTCAAGCCGGTGACGCGCGAGGAAGCACCGGCACTGGGGATTTTGCACGCCGACGCCCAAGGGCGGATCCGCAACTTCCGCGAAAAGCCACAGACCGACGCCGAACTAGACGAATTGTGCTTGCCCGACGGACGCTTTTTAGCCTCGATGGGCATCTACATTTTCGAGCCGCAGGTTCTGGTTAGCCTGCTGATGAGCAATGACCAAGATGACTTTGGCAAGCACATCATCCCCGACGCTATCCACAAGATAGGGGTGTTCGCCCATCCCTTTGAAGGCTATTGGGAGGACATCGGCACCATACGCTCCTTTTACGAGGCCAACCTAGCGCTGACCGATCCGCAGCCGCCCTTTGAATTCTACTATGCCGACGCGCCGATTTATACTCACGCGCGCTTTTTGGCTGGGACCAGACTGGAAGATTGCCACATCGAGCGTGGGATCGTCTGCGAGGGGGTCGTTATTCGCTCGGCGCGGCTCGAACGCTCAGTAATCGGCATTCGCTCAATGATCGGTGCCGACTGCCGGATCGCCAATACGATCGTCATGGGTGCTGATTTCTACGAGTCGCCGGCCGATCGGGCGCGCAATGCCGCCCAAGGAATTCCAGATATGGGGATTGGCGCGAACAGCACGATTACCGGCGCGATCATCGACAAAAACGCGCGCATCGGCGAGCGGGTTTGCATCACCAACAAGGACCGGGGTGTCGAGGCCGATGAGGCAAATTACCACATCCGCGACGGGATTGTGGTTGTGCCTAAGGACGCGGTGATTCCGTCGGGGACGGTTATCTAGCAAAAACGGGAACAAAAAAACGAGGGATGAGAGTCGTATAGAGATGGAGGGAACCATGAATGAGACGGACATGAGACAGCTTCCATCGGGAGCGCATTTCTTCAAGTGTGCGCTACAAGTGAATCCGTTTGAATACCTCGTCGCACATGACAAACCCTCGTCGTTTACAAACGAGAGCGAATATAACGCAGCGCTCATTGAGGCCTGCCAAGAGCAGAAGATCGACGCAATTGCTGTGACGGACCACTATCGCGTCCGCTCTGCGGCGAGCCTGATTGAGCATTCCAAGGCAGCCGGGATTACGGCGTTTCCCGGTTTTGAGGCGGTGACTAAGGATGGGGTTCATCTGCTCTGCCTATTTGACCCTGAAATAGATCTCGACGAGTTGGAGCGGATTTTAGGGGCTTGTGGAATCCACCAAGAGCACCAAGAGTCGCCCACAGGGCAGTACGATGTCATGGAGTTTCTAGACGAGGCTCAGAACTGGGGGGCAGTTTGTATCGCCGCCCACATAGCCTCCGATGGTGGTCTTCTTCGCAAGCTGTCGGGACGATCGCGCATTAACGCTTGGCAATCGCCCAACTTGTTGGCTTGTTCTCTGCCCGGTCCAGTCGGTGACGCTCCTGATGACCTGCGGCCAATTCTAAAAAATAAAAACGCAGAGTACCGGCGTGAGCACCCCGTGGCGAAGTATATGGTCAGCACGAGATCTCGGAACTTACCAAGAGCCGTGAGAAGCTAACTCGGCTACTATATCGCTTCGTGGAGCGCGACGAGTCTCTCGACCGGCGTAAGGCTGACTTGCGACGAGAGCTTCAGAAGACGAAACAGGCCATCATGGATGTTCGCTCCGAGCTTCAGCAGATCAACGAGAGACTGTTGACGCTGCCAGGTCTTGAGGAGACGCTCAAGCGATTTCAGGAAGCCGGACTCGAAGATCGCCTGCGTGAGCAGAGTCTCCTCGTTCGGGAAGAACAGGTGCTCGATTCAATCCCCGAGCGAGTGAAAGCGTTGCGAGAGTGCCTAGAGGTGTTCCGCCAAGAGTTGCCGATTGATCGGGTGTTCTTGTCGCCGAAGGCCCTCGAAGAGCTGCCAAGCAGGGAGATTATCGCCGGGGCGGACAAGGTACTCGAACGCTTGAGCCATGATATAGAGCAAGTGGCACGACAGCATGAGGAAGCTCTCAAGCGGGCTGATGAAGGAATTGATGAAATTCGCAGCCGTTGGGGCGAGCGCAAGCACGAGGTCGAAGCCACTTACAACAAGATACTGCGCGAGCTTCAGAAATCGGCCGTGGATGGGGAGGAGTTCATGCGCCTGCGGCGCGAGATTGAAAGTCTACGTCCGCTGCGCGAGCGCCTGCCCCTGCTCGAACGATTGGAAAAAGAGTCTGTAGAGAGACGACGTGAGTTACTTGCGGAGTGGGAGGATGTCAAAGCGGAGGAATTCAGGCTCGTGAACCGCGCCGCAAAGGTAGTGAACACTAAACTCAGGGACAGTGTCCATGTCGAAGTAACCGCAGCAGGCAACAGGGAACCGCTCGTCAATCTGCTCAAGGAGAAAATTGGCGGTCGCCTTTCTGAGGCGATTGAAAAGATTAGGAAAGTACCAGATCTCTCGTTGCCGGAACTCGTCAATGGGTGCATAACAGGTGCGGAGGAGGTTCAGAAAATCTACGCAATCCCGTCGTCTCAGGCAGAGCGTCTCGCCAAAGCCCCGCCTGATGTTCTGATGCAGATTGAGGAGTTGGAGCTGCCACCAACGACAGCGATCCAACTCAACACTGCGCCCGCTGGCAAGCCGCCTTCTTGGCAGGCGCTTGAGGATCTGTCGAAAGGTCAAAAGGCCACCGCCGTTCTGCTGTTGTTGCTACTTGAATCCGAGGCTCCCCTAATCGTGGACCAGCCGGAGGACGATCTCGATAACCGATTCATTACCGAGGGCGTGGTGCCCCGGATGCGTGAGGGGAAACGTCGTCGCCAGTTTCTCTTTTCGACTCACAACGCCAACATTCCGGTCTTGGGGGACGCCGAGTTGATTCTCGGGCTGACCGCTGCGGGTGAGGCCGACGAAGGGCAGGCACGCATCGCTCCCGAGTATATAGGCTCAATCGATACGCCTTCAGTGCGAAAGTTGGTTGAGGAGATTCTCGAAGGAGGAGAGGTGGCCTTTAAGCGTCGGCGACTAAAGTATGGATTCTGAGGGTGAGCATGAATAGAACCGAACCAGCAGAATTGATACGCAATGGCGAGAACTCTGGCGTCGAATTCAAGCGGGACGACATACAACCGGAGCAACTGGCCAAAGAGATCGCCGCCCTGCTGAATCTGGAAGGCGGACACATTCTTCTTGGTCTGGAAGACGATTTCACAGTCTCGGGACTGACTCGCGATTCCAAGAAGGCGGAAGAATGGGTTATGGAAATTGCGCGTGTCCATGTTAGACCAGCTACAATGCCCGTTTGGGAAACATTTGCATGGAGCGACGGGAAAATCATAGGTATTGTGTCGCTTCCTGCGGACTCTCCCGACAAGCCCTACAAGGCAAAGCGAGGCTCCGCTTGGGTTACGCAAGTGCGTGCGGGATCGACGACACGCGACGCCAGCGACGAGGAGGAGATGCGGCTGTACATGCAGTCTGGGCGCATTCAGTATGACCGCAAGGTGCTGCCGGGCTCGTCTTTTGAGGACTTTGATTTGCGTAGGTTGGTCAATTACTTTCGCGATATTCGCCAACAGGAACACCCAGCGGAGGATGATACCGAATCTTGGATAACTTTGCTGGTGAATACGGAACTGATGGTTTGGGATCGAGGGTACGCCATGGGGACTGTTGGCGGCTTGCTGCTCTTCGGCAAGAACCCCAATAGGTATCTGAAACAAGCCGGCATCACTGCTACCGCGTATTCTGGCACCGAGAAAGATTACGACGCGAAGGCCCGAGCCATGCTGCGTGGCCCCGTAGTTTCGTTGTTTACACTGCCGAACGCTGACCTTCCGCGGCCATATCCACCTCTGCCGGAAACGTTCTCGAAAAGTGGAGAAGAGGTGGAAAGCGGGGTCGTTGAACAGGCTATGGAGTTCGTAAAACGCGCTATTGATATAGAGGCGTGGCTCGAAGGCGCAAGGCGCGTTGAACGCTGGGACTACCCACTGCCGGCCATTCGAGAATCGGTTGTCAATGCGGTTGTGCATCGCGATTACACGATAATCGGTACTGACATTGAACTCTCTATCTATGCTGACCGGATCGAGGTCGTTTCGCCTGGGCGGTTGCCGAAATCAGTGACGGTAGAAAAGATGCGCGACGGATGTCGAGCAACTCGAAACGAGTTGCTCAAAGAGACTATGCGCGACTACCGATACATTGAGGCCAACGGGCTTGGTGTGCCACGAAGGATTGTTCGGGGTATGCAAGAGCACAACGGCACGGATCCCGACCTCATCGAAGAAGAGTACCGCTTCACTGTTCGGTTGTGGAAAGAACCAAGGCCCGCGTGATCCCAAGAAATGCAAATGTAAAAACCCGTCCCTCTTTTTATTTATCCTGCGAAAAAGCTCTATTTAAGCAAGGTCATTTTGCGGTGCAGGACTTGGTCGCCAGCGCGGAGGTGGTAGAAGTACGTACCGGCGCTGAGGTCCGACGCATCGACGGTGACCGAGTAGGAGCCGGCCATGCGCCATCCTTCGGCCAGCGTTGCCACCTGTTGGCCGAGGGCGTTGAAAAGGGTCAGTTCTACGTGCCCATCAGCCGGAATGGCGTAGGCAATGGTCGTGCTGGGGTTGAAGGGATTGGGGTAGTTTTGGTTCAGTGTGTAAGCATTGGGTACGGTCGCAGACACTGCGGACTCTTCGGCGATGAGAAGCTGTTGAGTTATTCAGACACATTTAGCGACGGTAATGTTTATCATGGCGATACGAATCATGTTTTCGGCGGATCGAGTGCGTATTTCAAAGTCCTTGGCCAAGCGACGAAATCCCCCCAACCAAGCAAACGTTCGTTCGATGATCCAGCGTTTGGGCACCACTTGGAACCCTTGGGTTGGCTTATCGGTTATATCCAGCCGCAATCCCAACAGGTTTTCGACGAATTCGACGGTGGTGCCTCGGTATCCTTGGTCGCCGCAGAACGCTTGTATCGAATCATACTTTTCGGCGACTTGGTCGCAGACATCCCATCCTTGGCTGGTATCGGCGAGATTGGCCGCATGGACTTGGACCGTTAGCATGTTACCTAGCGTATCAGTGGCGATGTGGCGTTTACGACCTTTGATCTTTTTTTCCCCCGTCGATGCCTCGATCCTGACTGGCATATTGGGTCTTAACCGATTGCGAATCGACCAAGGCGTAGGTCGGATGCTTGTGTTTGCCCTGCTTGTGTCGTGCGCGCTCGTTCAGCGCATCCAAAGCTTGTTCCCACACCCCGCGCTGATTCCAGCGCCGGTAATGGTCATACACGGTGTCCCACGGCGGAAAATCCAACGGAAGCATCCGCCAGGGGATGCCGCCTTTGACCACATAGAAAATAGCATTGACCACATCCCGTTTGGCATACTTGCCCGGATTGCCCCGCGGATCGGGGCGAGCAAAAAAAGGAGCCAGCAACGCCCATTCTGCATCGGTCACGTCACTGGGATACCCAAGCATAATACAAACCTCCTAAATCCTAGACGAAAAAAGCGGTTACGACAAAATAACATACAAAATAACTTTAACTCAACAGCTTCTGACGGTTGCCATCTCGTTGGGCATGATGCCGGCCTCAGCGAAGAAGGTCCAGCCCGAGGTCCACAGTTCGTTGCCAAAAGCTCCGACATAGTCAACTTGGGTATGCGAGCATTATCTTGCGCAGCATAGTATCCTCCTGATAGCCGATCATCGAGCTGGCCAGCACATAGGTCCCGACCGGGACGTCAAAAAGCTGAAACCGACCCTCGACATCGCAGGTTATGCCAATCTGAGTGCCTTCCAGAAAGACGATCGCACCTACGAGCGGGTCGCCGGTCTGGCGATCGAGGACCGAGCCGGATACAGTACCGGTCTGGGCGAGGGTGGGGTGGGCAAAGGCCAAAAGGGCGAGGACGACAATGGACAAGCAGCGCTTCATGGCTGTAAAACCTCCCTTGAAAAGATTTAATCAAAAATGATAGAGAGGCTGTGTTGAGAAGAGGTTACTCTGAAGTCACAATCCGGTGACAAGAGGTCTTGGAGGAAGTGTGTCTATCGTAGGATGAAGGAGGAAAACGTCACCGTTTCGTAACAATACTGTTACAAAAGCGTCGCATAGCGCGGCTATTGTTACATGTAGGACAAGAAAAACGCCAAAAGAGGGAGGATTGTAACACAAGTGAAAAAAACGATGGCGTTTGTAACCCTGATGTTGGGTTGGGTCTTTACAGCGCCAGCACAGGAGGTCAAGGTCAAGGGCCTTATGTTTGGCGACTACTACTATCTATTGACCGTCGATGAAGCCGACACCAAGTACTCTCCCAAGCGCAATGCTTTTCAGTTCCGCCGTCTGTACCTCACGTACCAGAGCGATATCGCCACTGACTTTGCGATTCGCTTGCGCCTCGAGGCCAAGGACGCGGGGTTTGCCCAAGGTGCGAAGATGGAACCCTTCGTCAAGCACGGCTACTTACAGTGGAAGAAGGGGCTGGGCGATGCGGACCTATACCTAGGGCTTGCGGGGACGCCGACTTGGGCGGTCGCCGAAAAGGTCTGGGGCTACCGCTCGATAGCCAAGACCGCGCTCGACTGGAATAAAATCGGCTCTTCGGCCGACTTGGGCGCGGCCCTCAAGGGAGCGGCGGGCCGGCTGAGCTACCACCTGATGGTCGGCAATGGTACCGGACAGGGGCCGGAGGACGACCACGGCAAGAAATTCTATGGTTCGTTGAGTTTCAAGGCTGCGGACCGATTGATATTGGAAGGCTATGCGGACTTTAATGCGAGGCCAGCCGGTCGCAATGAGCGAACCTTCAAGGGCTTCGTCGGCTGGCAGGGAGTGAGGGGCAGTGCGGGGTTGGAGGTCTTCTCGCGCACCAACGAGCTGGCCGGCGATAACGGCGAGGACCACGTCATCGCTGGGGTCTCGGCCTTTGGCTCGTTGCCGCTAAATGCCGCGTTCAAGGGCTTTGGCCGGTTTGATGTGGTCACCCACGACGCTGAGGACGACAGGGATTTGCTCTTCATCACCGGCCTCGACTACTCCGCAGCTACAAACGTCCACCTGATGCCCAATGTGCTCATCGAGTCGTCCGCTGGCCGTGATGCCAATGTCCAAGGACGGCTGACCTTTTACTACAAATTTTAGCAGTGTTGTAACGTATTGTAACGCAGGTTTCATCCATGAGACACGCGGATGTAACACAATTCCTGCAATCTTTCATAAAAGGGGGATGCAAAGATGAAAAAAAGATGGAGCGGAGTGGTGCTGATGTGTTGGGTGTTCGCCGCTGGCGTTCAAGCGCAGACCATAGCCGTTGATGAGCGAATCGCATCCTACGAGAAGGTGCGCGGTCTGTCCGGCAATGCCAGCAGCATTGGCTCCGATACGATGAACAACATGATGGCACTCTGGCTGGAGACCTTCCGCAAGTACTATCCCAACGTCAAGATCCAGATCGAGGGCAAAGGGTCGAGTACTGCGCCGCCAGCCCTAATCGAAGGCACGGCTCAGTTCGGGCCGATGTCGCGGTCGATGAAGTCGAGCGAGGAGGACAAATTCGAGCAGGCCTTTGGCTATAAGCCAACGCCCTTGCGGGCTGCGCTGGACGCGCTGGCGGTCTTTGTCAACAAGGACAACCCCATCGAGGGTCTGAGCCTGCCGCAAGTCGATGCGATTTTTTCCAAGACCCGCCGCAGCGAGTTCCCCAATGACATGACCACTTGGGGCCAGTTGGGGCTGGAAGGGGATTGGGCCAAGGCCCAGATTAGTCTCTACGGCCGCAACTCGGCCTCGGGCACCTATGGCTTTTTTAAGAAACAGGCCCTGTTCAAAGGCGACTACAAGGACGAGGTGAAAGAGCAGCCTGGGTCGGCGTCCGTGGTCCAGGGTATCACCGAGGACCGCTTCGCCATAGGATACAGCGGCATTGGCTATCTGACCTCAGGGGTGCGCGTCTTGCCCTTGGCCAAAGCCGAGGGACAGGAGTTTAGGCAAGGCTCCATGGAAAACGTACTGAACGGCTCTTACCCCCTTGGTCGTTTTCTATACATTTATATAAACAAGGCCCCCGGCCAAGCCATGGACCCGCTAGTGAAAGAGTTCTGCAAGTTTATTTTCTCCAAAGAGGGTCAAGAAATTATCGTCAAAGATGGCTATATGCCCGTGCCGTTTGAAGTAGTCCAAGCCGAACTGGCCAAATTGGATATCTAAAGGCATGGGTACGTGACCCCCAAGCCATATAAGCGCGGAATCACGCCGCGAGCGAAAACCCTCGACTGGCTAGCGGAGCGCTTTATCTCCTTTGGCGGCATCGGCATTATCGCCGCCGTCTTGGGGATATTTGTCTTCGTCCTCGCCGAGGCTTGGCCCCTATTCCGCACCCCAGAGCTAAAAGCAGAAAAGGCGCACCCAGTGGCCGGCCCATTGGCCATTGGGCTCGACCCCTACTACCAAATCGCTTATGCAGTCGGCCCCCAAGGGGTGGATTTGTTGAGGCTGGACGATGGCCAAGTCATCAGCCGCGAGCGGCCAGCCGAGCTAGCGGGCCGCGAAGTAACGGCCGCACAGCGCGCGCCAAACGATGTTTTAGCATTGGGTACGGACGACGGCCACCTGCTGTTGGCGCAGGTCCGTTTCCGGCTCGATTACAGCAGCGGCCAGCGGCAGGTGGTGCCGCAGTTTGCGGTTGAGCGCCTCGTCGCGGTCGATCCGGCCGGCGAGTCGCTGGTGCAGGTGGCCTTCCGGGAAGGGGAGGCCGGTCGCTCGGCCGCGGCGGCGATTACGGCGAGCGGCCGCTTGGTGGTGCAGGTGGCCGAGCAACAGCAGGGCCTATTGGGGCCGGGCGAGCGCCAAGCAAGGCAGTACGAGCTAACGGCCGAACTCGACGGCAAGGCCACGCAGGTGCTGCTCGATGGCCGCATTCGCCAGGTGCTGGTGGGTACGGATCAGGGGCAGGTGTACGAGTGGCGGCTGGGCGCAGTGGAGCAAGCGCCTGCGTTTGTCGGGCGCATCGCCGTCTCAGAAGTCGCCGTCTCGGCGCTGGCGTACGCGCTAGGCGAGGTTTCGCTGGTCGTCGGCGACGCGGTCGGCCACGTCAGCGCTTGGTTTAAGATTGAGGAAGACGGACAGCGGTCGTATCGCAAAATCCACGCCTTCGCCCCCTCAGAGTCGGCCGTTACCCACATTGTCGCCTCTACGCGCGACAAGCAGTTTCTCACGGCCGACGCCGAAGGGGCCATAGCCCTACACCACCTAACCTCCGAGCATACATCCTTCCAACTGCCGGGCGACTCCCCGGTGACCGCGTTGGTCTTCGCGCCCAAGGCCGACGGATTTTTAGCTCTCGGCCAAGACGGGTGGTTGCGGCGCTTTACCCTTGACCATCCCCATCCCGAAATCAGCGCGGCTGTGCTGTTCGGCTCCATCTGGTACGAGGGCTACGGGGGCCGCGAATACGTGTGGCAGTCCACTGGTGGCACGGACGAATTCGAGCCAAAGCTCAGCTTGGTGCCGCTGATTTTGGGCACGGCCAAGGGCACGTTCTACGCCCTGCTCTTTGCGTTGCCGTTGGCCGTTTTAGCGGCGATTTACACGGCCGAATTTGCCTCGCCGCGCGTGCAGAGCTTGGTCAAGCCGTCCGTAGAAGTCATGGCCTCGTTGCCGAGCGTCATCTTGGGCTTTCTCGCTGGCTTGTGGCTGGCCCCGCTGCTCGAATCGCACTTGTTGGGGACCTTGCTGCTGCTGCCGGCTGTGCCAACCGTGGTCCTAACTGCGGCTTGGGGCTGGCAATACGCCCCAGAGGCTTGGGTGCGCCAAGTGGCGCGGGTTGGGGAGATATACTTGCTCGGCGCGGTGACCCTGCTGGTCGCTTGGTTGGCGTACGCGCTGGGGCCAGCCTTTGAGGAACTGGCTTTTGACGGGCACTTCCTGCGCTGGCTGCGGCAAGACGCGGGCGTTGGCTACGACCAGCGCAATTGCTTGGTAGTGGGGTTTGCCATGGGCTTTGCGGTCGTTCCGCTGGTCTTCACCATCTGCGAGGACGCGCTCTCTAGCGTGCCCAGCCACCTGCGCGCTGGCTCGCTGGCCTTGGGAGCTACGCCTTGGCAGACGGCAATCAAGGTAGTATTGCCCATGGCCTTGCCGGGCATTTTTTCGGCAGCCATGATCGGCCTCGGCCGCGCCATCGGGGAAACCATGATCGTGCTGATGGCCACGGGCAATACCCCGATCATGGATTGGAACATTTTCAACGGCATGCGCACCATTTCGGCCAATATCGCCGTGGAGTTACCCGAAGCACCGCACCAAGGTACGCTCTACCGAGTGCTCTTCCTCAGTGGCTTGCTGCTGTTTATCGCCACCTTCTTTATCAACTCGTTGGCCGAGATCGTGCGCCAAGGCCTGCGGGATAAGTACAACCGACTGTGATGAAATTCTGGCGGCGGGGCGACCCTTTCATCTGGCTTACGGGCGGGGCGTTAGCTATGTGCTTGGCGATGATCACCGGCTTGGTGGGGATTATTGTTTATAACGGCGTGGGCGTGTTCTGGCCGCAGGGTTTGACCCTGTTGCGCCTCAAAGACGGTCCGCCGGTCATGGGCAAACTGATGGATCGCCAGCCCATTCCCGAGACCGCAGGGCGCTATCGAGTGCAGCTAAAGGTCGGCAACCGCGATGCCTATGGCCAAGACTTTCGCTGGGTGGATGAAGACGCGATTGCCGAGCGCGAAACGCCGGCTGAGGCCGTGGTCTTCGAGCGGGTCGAGTGGGGCGATATGCACGGCTTTATCGCGGCCTTGTACGAGGAGGAGCGGCTGCTGGCAAAAGGGGAGGGAGTCTGGGATGCCTTACAGGAGCTGATGGATCAGGCCGGCGAGCTGGATGAGCGCATCCACGCCTTGGAGCGCGGAGAAATCGGCGAGCTCAGCCGCGCAATAGATGACTTGCGCCTAGAAGAGCGGCGCTTGCAACGCGAGAAAAACGACGCACAACTCGCTGCAAACGAGGTGCGTCGCCAAGCCCTGTGGGACGAGCACGAGGCCCTGTCGGGGCGCTTGGACGAGCTGCGGACGCAGCAGCAGCGCTGGGAGGTGGAGGTCGCGCTGGCTGGGGGCGAGACGCGCCGCGTCGCCGTGGCGGCCATCGTTCGCGCCTATCGCCCCAATTCGATGAGCGTCGGGGCCAAGGCACAGACCTATCTATCCAAGGGCTGGGAGTTTGTAGCGGGCGAGCCGCGCGAATCCAACACCGAGGGGGGAATATTTCCCGCGCTCTTTGGCACGGTGATGATGGTGATGCTGATGAGCTTGGCGGCCGTGCCCTTTGGGGTCCTCGCGGCGCTCTACCTGCGCGAGTACGCCCGGCAGGGCTTTTTGGTGCGCCTCGTGCGGATTGCGGTCAACAACTTGGCGGGTGTGCCTTCCATTGTCTTTGGCATGTTCGGGTTGGGATTCTTTGTGTACGGCATCGGCGGCAGCATTGACCAGCTCTTTTACGCGGATGCCCTGCCGACACCCACCTATGGCACCGGCGGCATTCTCTGGGCCTCGCTGACCCTCGCCCTGCTGACGGTGCCGGTGGTCATCGTGGCCACTGAGGAGAGCTTGGCGGCCGTGCCCCGAGAGATGCGCGAAGGCGCGCTGGCTTTGGGGGCGACGAAATTTCAGATGATTTGGAGCGTGGTGTTGCCCAGTGCTCTGCCGGGCATTCTCACCGGGGTCATCTTGGCTACGGCGCGTGGGGCCGGCGAGGTCGCGCCGCTGATGATTACTGGCGTCGTCAAGCTAGCACCGGATTTACCACTCGATTCGTTCGCGCCATTTTTTCACTTGGAGCGCAAGTTTATGCACTTGGGCTTCCACATCTACGACGTGGGCTTCCAGTCGCCCAACGTGGAGGCGGCCCGGCCCATGGTGTACACCACGGCTCTGATGCTGTTGACCATTGTGCTGCTCCTGAACTTGACGGCGATTGTCGTCCGCAACAAATTGCGCAAGAAATACGCCACGGCGGCCTTTTAGGAGATACCATGAGCCAGCCCTTAGCCTCGGACCAGGCAAATCCCATCGTCGAAGTGGAAAACCTGAATATGTTCTACGGCGAGACTCAGGCCCTACACCACATCGACTTGAGCATTCCCGAGCGCGAGGTGACCGCGTTTATCGGACCTTCGGGCTGCGGCAAATCAACGCTCTTGCGTTGCCTCAATCGCCTCAACGACCTAGTCGAATCCGCGCGCATTGAAGGTTCAGTGCGGGTCAGCGGTCGCGACATTTACGCGCCCGATTGCGATGTGATCGACTTGCGGCGGCGGGTGGGCATGGTGTTCCAAAAGTCCAATCCCTTCCCCAAGTCCATCTACGAGAATGTGGCCTACGGCCTGCGGATCGCCGGGGAAAACCGCCGCTGGATGCTCGACGAGGCCGTGGAGAAGAGCCTGAAGGCCGCGGCGCTGTGGGACGAGGTCAAGGACCGGCTCAAGGACAACGCGCTGGGCCTGTCCGGTGGTCAGCAGCAGCGACTGTGCATTGCGCGGGCCCTCGCTGTCGAGCCGGAGGTGGTATTGATGGACGAGCCTTGCTCGGCGCTGGACCCGATTGCCACTGCGCGGGTCGAGGAGACGATCACCGAACTGAAGTCCGATTACACCATCATCGTCGTCACGCACAATTTGCAACAGGCAGCGCGGATTTCGACCTATACGGCCTTCTACTATCTAGGCTCCTTGATCGAATTCAGCCAGACCGAAGACATGTTCACCAACCCCCGCAGCAAACAGACCGAAGACTACGTAACCGGCCGCTTCGGCTGAGGCGGAAAGGCACCATGGAACGAAGATTCGACCAGCAATTAGACGAGCTCAAACAGGACTTATTAAAGATGAGCGGGGCCGTCGAGGAGTCCATTGGGCAGGCCGTGCGCGCCCTCGTAGATCGCGACGACGCGCTAATACAGGTAGTGATTGAGGGCGGGAAGAAGATCGACGATTGGGAAATCGGCATTGAGGAGTCCTGCCTAAAGGTGTTTGCGACCCAAGGGCCGATGGCCAGCGACCTGCGGCTGTTGGCCTGCATCCTAAAAATCAACGAAGACCTAGAGCGGATCAACGACCAAGCCGTCAACATCGTCCAACGCGCCGAGGTGCTCAACAAGATGCCGCTGCTCAAGCCGCTGATCGACATACCGCGGATGTCCGAATTGGCACAGGGCATGGTCAAAGATGCCCTCGATGCTTTCGTGCGCCGCGATGTGGAGCTAGCCCGCGCCGTCGGTCAGCGCGACGAGGAGCTCGACCTGTTGCGCGACCAGATTTTTCGCGAGTTGCTGACGTACATGCACGCGCCGTCGATTGGGCCGGACACCATTGACCGCGGCATTTACCTGATCTTGGTGTCTCGGCACCTCGAAAGGATTGGCGATCACGCCTCCAACATTGCCGAGAACGTGGTGTTCCTCGTCGAGGGGCGCATCGTGCGGCACCAAAAGGAAGACTGGTGGGAGGAAAACAACCCATGAACGACAAAATTATAGTTGTAGAGGACGAGCCTGACATCCTCGGGTTGGTCTCATACCATCTAGAACAATCCGGTTTTTCGGTCGTGACGGCCGAAGACGGAGAACAGGCCCTGAACTCGATTGAGCAAGATCCGGTTGGCCTCGTGGTCTTGGATCTGATGCTGCCGGGCATCAGCGGCTTGGAGGTCTGTCGCCTCCTCAAGCAAACTCCCCGCACCAAGGACATACCAGTCTTGATGCTGACGGCGCGGGCCGAAGAGGTGGATCGCATCGTTGGCTTGGAATTGGGTGCGGACGATTACGTGGTCAAGCCCTTTTCCCCGCGCGAGCTGGTCTTGCGCATCCGCGCCATACTGCGCCGCATCGAGGGGCGCGACGAAGAGGAAGTCGCGCAGATCGTGGCCGGTCCCTTGGCCATCGACTTGGTGGGATGTCAGGTGCAGATCGACAGCGACCCTGTAGATCTGACGGCGACCGAGTTCAAGCTCTTGACGACCCTTGCGCAACGGCGCGGGCGAGTGCAGTCGCGGGGGGAGTTACTCAAGGTGGTATGGGGCTATGAGTACATTGGCTATAGCCGCACTGTTGATACGCACATCCGTCGCCTGCGGGAAAAGCTCGGGACGGCAGCCGCGATGGTCGAAACCGTGCGCGGTATGGGCTATCGCTTTCGCAGAGAGGGACGATAAAGTGCGCTTCGGGTGGATATTGCTCCTGAGCAACGCGCTCTTGGCCGCGCTCGTCTGGTGGGGCGCTAATATCGCGCTCGCGCTCGTGCTGGCCGCGCTGTGGACTGGCGTGCAAATCTGGTTATGGGGCCGCGCCGCCCGCCGGCAGGGGGAGCGATTGCGCCAGCTCGACGAAGCAGCCCTCGGCAACTCGGCTTGGGTGGAGGTGTTCCATCCCGAGCTGGCGCGTGCCCTAGAGGATTTCGCCGGACGCATTCAACAGCACGTCGATCAGCTAGAGAGCGAAAAGAGCCGCTTAGAGGTCATCCTCGAAAGCATCACCGAGGCCATCTTGGTCATCGACCGCAATGGCCGGGTGGTGCTGGCCAACAAGGCGCTGGCCAACCTGTTTGGCTTAGACTCGCCAGTAGAGGGGCTGTTGACCGCGGAGGTCGTGCGTTACGCGGCCATCCAAGACGCGCTGGCCGGATGTTTGGCCGAAGGGCGCAGCCGAGAAACGGAAGTGGAGCTGACCGGCTCCCCGGAGCGCCATTTGGACATGCAGGTCGCGCCCGTCCTCGAAGGGAACGAGTGCATCGGCGCGGTGGCGGTCCTCTACGATATTACGCGCCTGCGCCAACTAGAGCGGATGCGCCGCGACTTTGTGGCCAATGTGTCCCACGAGCTGTGTACGCCGTTGACAGCCATCAAGGGCTATGCCGAGATTTTGTCCGAGGGCGCGCTCGACGACCGGGAGACGGCGCGCCGCTTCACCGGCATCATCGAGAATCACGCCGATCGCCTGACCCACTTGCTCGGCGACTTGCTCGACCTGTCGCGGCTGGAGTCCGATCAATTGGAGGCCGAGATGGCCCCTTGCCAGCTAAGGCCCTTGGTCGATACGTCCGTTGGCTCAGTCAGCCAAGCGGCCGCGCAAAAGCAAATCCCCATTGACTGCGACATTCCGCCGTCTGTCAAGGTGATCTGCGACCCTAAATTGATTGAACACGCCCTCATCAATTTGCTCGACAACGCCGTCAAATACACGCCCGCTGGCGGGAAAGTTCGCATTGGCACGCGGCCCGTAGAGGGCACCGATCGCCTAACGATTTACGTCGAAGATACCGGCATTGGCATCCCCTCCGAGGACTTGGGCCGGATTTTCGAGCGCTTCTACCGGGTTGACAAGGGGCGCTCGCGCGCCCTCGGCGGCACGGGCTTGGGCTTGGCCATCGTGCGCCACATTGCCGAGGCCCACGGCGAGCAAGTGACCGTGCAAAGCAAGTTGGGGGCGGGGACGACCTTCAGCTTTGAACTGCAGAGCCACGGTGCCTAAGGCCGCGATATGGCGCTGGGCGTTGGCTGCCTTAGTGGCTGGCTGCGCTGGCGAGAGCGACGACGCCAAAGGCACGGTGGCACAGGGCAAGGCCCTCTTTACTCGCAATGGGTGCGCGGTGTGCCACGGCCCGGATGGGCGCGGCGATGGCCAGATCGCGGAGACGCTCCAGCCGCCTCCCCGCGATTTTCGCGATCCCGCAGCCTACAAAAACGGCCACAGCGAAGCAGCCATCGCCCGAACGATTCAGAAGGGAATGCCCGGTACTTCCATGCCGGGCTATGGACACCTCTCGGCGGAGGAACGCGAGCAGATTGCCGCTTATATCCGCTCTTTACTAAAGAAGGAAAATGAAGACACGCCTTAGTTTGACGCTCACATTCGCATTTGTCCTGCTATTTTTTGCCTCCCCCAGTCCAGTTCGCGCCCACAAGCTCAACACTAGTTACACGAATTTGATCGCCGAGGACGCCGCGCTCAAAGTGCGTGTGCGCATGGACGATTTCGACCTCCTGAAAATCGGCATCGATCAAGACGGGGACAGCCTGCTGTTCTACGAGGAGATGGAGGCTGGCCTCGACGACATATTCGCCTTTGTCGAAGAGCAGATGAAACTGCGGGCCAATGGCCAATCGCTCGACCTAGTGCGCGACAGGGGGGACATCACCCCGGATAACAAGGGCAATATGTTTGCCGACTTGTACTTCAGTGCCGAGTTGGAGGATCCAGTCAGCGAGCTGGAGGTCTGGATCGGCTGGCCGGAGCGCTTTGGGGACGCACACAAAAACTTGGCCAAAATCATGTTGCCCGGTCAGCCGCTCGTGCAAGCCGTATTTTCGGCGGGATCGCCTCAGCAGACCTTTGCCGGGCAGAAATCGCTGTGGGAGCATATATACGAATTTGCGGTCCTCGGGGTGGAGCACATTTTCCTTGGCTACGATCACGTCATGTTTCTGCTGGCACTGATCGTGGTGGGGGGGCGGCTGCTCAGTTTGGTCAAGGTCGTCACGGCCTTCACCGTTGCCCACAGCATCACCCTCTGCTTGGCAGCACTCGAAATAGTCCGCCTGCCGAGCCAGTGGATCGAGGCGGGTATCGCCTTGAGCATTGTTTATGTCGCAGTGGAGAATTTCTGGCTCAAGCGCACAGATTACCGCTGGATGATTACCTTCGCCTTTGGGCTGGTGCACGGGTTTGGCTTCGCCAATGTGCTGCGCGAGTTGGGGTTGCCGACGCGCGGGCTGATCGCCTCGCTGTTTGCGTTCAACGCCGGCGTGGAAATCGGTCAGGTAGCCATTGTCGCGCTCGTCTTTCCGTTCGTCGCTTGGCTCAGCCGACGGCCCTATCAGCGCCCGGTCGTCTTGGTGGTGTCGGCTGTGATTGGGCTTTTTGGGTTGGGCTGGTTTATCGAGCGGGTCTTTGAACTGGAATACATGCCGCTTTAGCGGCGGTCGATTTCCGTCTGGTGCGCCTGAACAAAATATTCTAAGTACATGAGATGCTTTGACAAAATGTTCACAATATGTACGTTAAAGCTGTACATATCATAGGGAAAATCAAATGACCACCGTTACAACTTATACCCAAGCCAGAGCCGAATTCGCGTCGCTATGCGACGAAGTCACCTCCACGCGAGAGCCGGTGATTATACGGCGGCGCAATGCCGAAGACGTCGCGCTGGTTTCAGCGGACGAATTAGCTAGCCTCCTCGAGACGGCTCATCTCCTCAGATCGCCCAAAAACGCCCAACGCCTTCTCGCGGCTGTCAACCGCGCACAGAGCCGGGAGCTGTCGCCTTCTTCCGTAGAAGAGCTCCGCAAAGAACTCGGTCTTGGCGAAAAAGAAGATTAAAAGAAAGGACGCTCCCGCCACTCGCGAGTGGATGGGGGTATTCCATCCTGAATTCGTTGAAGATCTGCGTTACTGGGTACATACTAACCGCAAAATAACGCTGCGTGCCTTTGATCTGATACAGGCCGTACTCCGCGACCCCTTCTCAGGTATCGGCAAACCAGAGCCTCTCAAATACCTACCGTCTGGAACTTGGTCGCGGCGTCTTACGGAACAACATCGCATAGTGTATATGGTAAGCGAAGGACGTATAGATTTCCTACAGGCCCGCTACCATTACTGATTCCGGCTTACCCCCAACATAGTGCCTGTGAAGAATAGCCACGGCATCTGTGGTTTTTTCGGCGTCCGTCATCTCTCCAATTCTAAAAATCCGCGAAGGATCCGTCCTCTGGGTGACGGCGCATTGTCCGCTGCTGCCAAGGGCCTCGGTGGGTAGCCGCTTCTAAGCCCTCTGGGTCGATCTCCACGCCTAGCCCCGGCCCTCGGGGCAATTCCACAAATCCATCCTTCATTTGCAAAGGGTTGGTGAAAAACCCTTTGCCGCCACCGCCGCCGTATTCCATGATGAGGAAGTTGGGCGTGCCGGCCATCGCCTGTACGGAGGCGACGACACCGAGGGGGTCGGCGGCGTTGTGGGGCGCGACGGCGATCTCGTGGACTTCGGCTAAGGCGGCAATCTTCTTCATTTCGAGCAGGCCGCCGCAGTGGCGGATATCGGGCTGGATGATGGCCGCGGCCTTGCGCTCGCACAATTCGCGGAAGCCCCAGCGAGTGGCACAGCGTTCGCCGGTGGCGATGGGAATGGAGGTCGAGCGCGTCAGTTCCAGCAGGGGGCCGATATTGTCGGTGGAACGGGTCGGCTCCTCGACAAAGAGCGGCCTTAGGGGCTCGAGTTCGCGCAGGAGCACTTTGGCCAATGCCGGGCTGGTGGCGCGGTGGAAGTCGATGGCGATGTCGATGGCCGGGCCGACGGCGTCGCGCATGGCCGCAACGAGGGACACGCTTCGCTCGACCCCCGCTGGGCTCTCGATGGGGCGCACAGGGTCGGGGAAGGGGGTGGTTTTGAGCGCTGTAAAGCCTTCTGCGACGCGCTGGCGGGCGGCCTGAGCGGCTTGCTCTGGGGTGGGGCCTCCGGCTGCTCCATAGACCCGGATTCTCTCTCGCACTGATCCACCTAATAGCTTCCACACGGGTAAGTTAGCGGTTTTACCCAACAGATCCAGACAGGCCATTTCTATGCCGCTAAGGGCCGCCAACAGGATCGGCATCTGGCGGGAATAACTGGAGCGGTAGAGGGTCTGCCAGTGGTCTTCGATTTGCAGCGGATCGCGGCCAATCAGGTAATCGCCCATGTCGAGGATGGCCCGCTCCACCGTGCGGCCGTGTTCGTAGTTCATGGGCGCACCCAAGCCCGTGAGGCCGGCGTCGGTTGCGACTTGGAGCAAGAGGCCGCGATTGTTGAGCGGTGTAATGTCGAAGCGGGTTATTTTCATTGCAGCCACGCCTTGACCCGCGGATGGTCGAGGACCTCCGGGTTGAGGATGTGTTCGGGCTGGCGGCCGGTGATGGCTGCTTCGACTTGCTCGATGCCCTTGGCGTCGAGACGCATGGTGGATTCGACCGTGATGCCGGCGTTGTGGTTGGTGCAGATGATGCGTGGGTGATCCTTGTGGATGGCGCGGGTGTCGTTGACTGGATCGTCCACCACGTAGTAGTAGAGCTTTTCCTCTTCGATGGCGCGGTGGACGTCCTCGTCGTTGACGAGGTTGCCGCGCGAGGGATTGATCAGCGAGGCGTGGGGCTGCATCAGGCTGAGCAGGTCGTAGTGGACGATGGTGTCGTCGCCGGAGACGTGGAGCGAGACCGTGTCGCATTCGCGAAAGAGCGCTTCGGGCGAGTCGGCGACTTCAGCTCCGTATTGGGCGGCGATGTCGGCGATATCGGGGCGGGTGTCATAGATGAGCAAGCGACCGCCCGTGCCTAGGAGCGGTACGGCGCGCTTGGCTACCTCTTGGCCGATGCGGCCGCAGCCGTACAGGCCGAGGGTGGTGTATTGGGCCTCATAGGTGCGGATGATGGAGAAGTCGCCTCGGTGGGAGAGGTGGTTGAGAGTATAGACCCGCTTGAGGGTCGCCATCCACTGGGCGATGGCGTATTCGGCGACCGCGTCCATGTGGACCGGCGTCACGGTGATGATCACGCCGTAGCGCGTGGCCCCTGGGATATTGACCTTGTCAAAACCAACGCCCCAGCGGGCGACGATGCGCAAATCCTCGGCCGCCGCGTAAAATTCGTCCGTATAGACCGATGAACTGGCGATGGAGGCGATTAGGTCCGGGGCGTGTTCGGCGGTGAGGACGGCTGGCTCCGGGATGAGGGTGCCTAGGGAGCGGAGCTTTTCGAGGCCCTGTTCGCGCTCGCTGGAGGCGAATTCGGCGTTTCGGAACTGAGCGGTGATCATGATGTTCGGCATGTGTATTCCTTTCTACTACAATGAGTTAATCTACTTCATCTGCGGTCGGAATTGAATCCATTGCTCCCGGGCGGGTGACGCACAGGGCAGCGGCCTGCACCGCGCGGGTCATGGCGTCTCGCGCCGTCATGCCGGCGGTCAGGCCCTGAAGAAAATAGCCGATGAAGGTGTCTCCCGCACCCGTCGTATCGACCGCTTCGACCTGCGGCGCGGAGAGGCGGAATTCCTCGGTCGGGGAGCGGTACTGGGCGCCAGCGGCTCCCAGTGTGAGCGCGATCTGGGCGCGGGGGCAGAGCGCGGCCAGTGCAGCGAGTTCAGATGCATCCGTAAGGCCGATGGCCTCGGTTTCGTTGACGATGAGCAAATCGACTAATTTGAGGGGATACGCACAGACCTCCGGGCCAAAAGGCGCGGGGTTTAAGCATATCGTCAGACCCCGCTCGGAGGCTGAGGTTATGATGTAAGCAATGTCGTTTATCTCATTCTGCAAGAGGAGGATATCCACTTGGTCAAAATGAGATAGCGCGGTGTCTATGGCCCCTCTGTCTATTTGGGCATTGGCCCCGGCAAAGAGGACAATGCTGTTTTGGCCGTGGCGGTCAACTTGGATAATGGCGTGGCCAGTAGGTACGTCACCGACGCGGATGTGCTGCACATCCACGCCCAGCCCAGCCAGTTTATCGACCAGCCATTGTCCATCTGGCCCGACTTGGCCAGCGTGAAAGACGCGCGCGCCAGCGCGGGCAAGGGCCGCTGATTGATTGGCACCCTTGCCGCCGGCAAAGACTTGGTGCGTCGAGCTGGCGATGGTCTCGCCCGAGCGGGCGATGTGCTCGACTTGATAAACGAGGTCGATGTTGAGCGAGCCGAAGTTGAGGATGTTCATCCAGCCGTGGCTTCGCGGTAGGCGGCTTGTACCGTGGTTTCCAAAAACCGCATATCGTTGCTGAAGTCGATGAACTGGAAGCCCTCGGCGATGCGCCGCTTGACTTCGGCGGAGTCCTTGACCGGGATGCCGCTGGGTTTGCCGGCTTTGACGCAGCCGGCGCGAAAAGCCTGCAAGGCGGCCTCGTGGTCGGGGTGTCCAGCAGTGACGCCCATGGACATGGCCAAATCGCCCGGCCCGAGGAAGCCGATATCGATACCCTCAACGCGGGCGATGGCCTCGGCGTTTTCAATGCCCTCCATGTCCTCGATCTGCGGGATGCAGAGGACGGCGTCGTCAAAGCTTTGGCGATAATCCGGGGCCAACGTGACGCAGCGGCCCGTGCCCACCGACCGGTTGCCGCGCGGTGGATAGCGCACGGCTTGGGCTAGCTTTTCGGCTTGCTCTGGGGTGCTGACGTGTGGAAAGACCAAGCCCCAGGCTCCGGCGTCGAGCAGGCGGGCGGCCGTGGTCGGGTCGTGATCCCAGGCGCGGGCCAAGGGCAGGGCACCTCGCGCCTCGATGGCGCGGAAGGTATGGGCGATGTGGCCGAGGTCAAAGGCCGAGTGCTCGGCATCGACTACCAGCCATTTGAAGCCGGCTGCAGCCATGACTTCGGCTGCCAGCGGCGAGGTTAGGTTGAGCCAGGAGCCGATGGAAGGCTGCCCGGCGGCAAGCTGTTCTTTGATAGGGTTTTGCATGGGATACCTAGTAGTTTAGGGATGAAATTGTGTACTAAAGAGGTTATCAGGACGGTGCTCTAATTAGTTGCAGATTTGGAATGTCTCCGAAATCTCCGTCGTTAGACGCTAGTGGACATCGCAGCATGATGGCTGTTGCAGAGATCCAAGCGTCTGCCGTATTCAGCCTGCGTCCTGATTTCTCTCGTTCGCTGCGGAGATTTGCGGAGATTTGCACCATATTAGGGTTTGGCCACACCTTCACGGATGGCGCGGTTGTAGGACTCCCACTCTTCATCCGTTAGGTCGATGGTGACCATCTTGTCGGGGTCGAATATCTTCGGGTTGGGGTTGTTGTGAAAGAGTTCCAAGTCGAAGGGTTCGCGCCACGAGCGCGTTTCGCTGATCTGCTCCACCTGAACGATGTGCCAGCTATCGTCCTTGTTGAACTGACCTCGACCTCTGACCTCGACATACTGGGTCGCTAGGCGGCGCATCTCATAGTTGAGTGCGGCATCGAACCGCAACTGTACGTATTTGTCTTCATGCTCGTGGAGTTGCGCTGTGCCCTGTGCCCAGTTCACTTCCTTCAGCCAGCCGTACAAGAGTGCCTTAGCGTCCGGGACCTGCTGAGGTTGATCTAGTCCAGCACGTCGGAACTCCAGACATCGGCCACTGCTCGGATCGCCGAGCCAGACCACGCTGATCTCAGGCGATAGCCCCTCACCGATACTGCTTAGCTGGTTGGTGACATCCTCCGGCAGTGCTAGGCTAGCGTTGTTAGGCCAATCCAGAATGGCTCGCAGCGCACGGGGGCCGTATTCCTCATGGGGATGCTGTCCGTTGGGCGCGTGGGCCAGCTTGAGTTGGACGTTTGCCGCTCCCGGCGAAATCCGCACCGGACGCAGTTCGCTGTGCTTTCGCGCCAACTCCGGCGTCCCATCGGCGCGCGCTAGGTGCTCCACCATGAGCCGCACCGCACGCTGGATCCGCTCCAGCACCGGCTGCAAGTCGTCCACCGCCACACCCTCCGCGCTAACCTGTGGCCCCTCAAATGTGATGTTCAGTTGAGTCGTGGTCATTGCGCCCTCCTATGCAATTCCCGTATCGCGGTGTCAATCTCATCCAACTTGAGAGCGGCGTCAAAATCACCGGCGCAGTGCCAGTCAGTTCCGTCCAGATTCACCGGACAGCCAGCGGATCTCAGACGGTTTGCAAGCTCATTGCAACCCTGTCTGCCGCGCTTCTAACCACCGCTTCAAAGACTCTTGGCTCTCCCCAAAGGGCCTACCTGCTAGCAAACCCTCCACGCTGATATCCTCGTCTAGGTCGGGCCAGTGGATTCCCTGGCCTACACCGATAAGCCGCCAGTTGCGTCTTTCTGGGGGCGTCGCATGAACTAGCCTAGGATACCAAGCCAACGGAACAGAGATGGTCCATCCGTCGGAGAGATCCGCCATCAGGGTATCGTTGGTAACTTCTACGCGCTCAGCTTCCGGCACCTTCACGCCTTTCGCTTATTTGTGTACGCTTATACCTCGACTAGGGCGACGGAAGTTTGCGGTTCAGGTACTGGGTCGCCGTGCTCCCGCAGCGATTCCAAGTGCATGATGATCGCTTCGCGGATCAATTCCTCCACTTCGACCTGCGAATCTCCGGCGGCGATGCAGCCCGGCAAATCGGGCGCATAAGCCGAGTAGCCGTTGTCGGTCTTTTCGATGACGACACTGTATTGCATGGCTATTCTCCTCTGTCGAGTCCAGCCTGTTTCAGAATACTGTTCCAAGTTTTAGGTGCCAAATCCTTGTTCATCCTGCCTGCTATCGTAACGGTCCCTGGTTTTTCAGGGTGCCGATATTGCCGGTGGCTTCCACGAGTACGATCCAACCTCCAGCCGTCTCGCTCTACGATCCGTATCGCATCCCTAACTTTTGGCATACCTCAGCCCCGTCAGCCACCTACCACGAGCTGCTAGCGCGATGAAAGGATTTAGCCGGTGGCAACCAACTCGTCGACTTGCTCTTTGAGCACGTCGAGGACCTCGTCGTACGGGAACTGGCCTATGAGCTGGGTTTTGCGCTTGAGGTTGACGAAGTTGGGGGCGCACCACAGCCCCAAGTCGGCGTCGTCAGTCTCGCCCGGGCCGTTGACCCGGCAGCCCATGATGGCGATGGTGATCTGGTGATCGCGGGCGTACTCGGTTAGCTCGCGCACTTGGTGGGCTAGGTCGATGAAGGCTTCGTTTTCCACCCGCGAGCAGGAGGGGCAGGAGATGATGTTCAGCCCGGCTGGGAGCAACTTGGGGACCGAGCGGAAGCGCCCTGAGTCAATATCGTCGAGGATCTGCCGCCCGACTTTGATCTCCTCGCCCTTGTCGTCAAAAGGCAAGGTCAGCGAGACGCGAATGGTGTCGCCGATGCCGGCGCTGATGAGCTGTTCAAAGGCAATGCGGGTCTTGATTACGCCTTCGGGAGGCATCCCGGCTTCGGTGACGCCGAGGTGCAAGGGCACATCGGGCCGCTCTTGGGCAAAGCGGGTGTTGGCGGCAATAACCTTGGCCGGATCGGAGTCCTTGAGCGAGACGCAGTAGCGCGTAAAGTCTAAGTCGTCGAGCAGCTCGCAGTGCTCTAAGGCCGAGGCGATCATGGGCGAGATGGAGTCCTCGGCCGGAAAGCGCTCGGCTTGAGCCGGATCGACCGAGCCGCAGTTGACCCCCACGCGCAGGGCGCAATCGTGCTTGGCGGCCTCGTCGGCAATAAAGGCAACCTTGTCGGCGACCGGCTTGTCTCGCTCGTGGTGATAGAGGTGGCCGGGGTTGTAGCGAATTTTCTGCACGTGCGGCGCGACGCGGCTGGCCAGCCGGTAGTTTTCCTGCAAATCCACGGACAGAGGCACGTCAACAGTCGGCGCGATTTGGGCGAGGGCCTCCACGTCTTTTTTGCTATCTACGGCAACGCGGATGACGTCCGCCCCGGCCTCGGCTAAGAGCCGGAGTTGGCGGGTGGTGGCCTCTATGTCTTGGGTGCGGGTAGCGGCCATACTTTGCACGGCAATAGGGTAGTCTCCGCCGATGGTCGTGCGGCCGATTTGCACCTCGCGGGTGGGATTTCTCGTCGTTGGATTCATGTCCCAAAAATTAAACGCGGGGTCCTGTTTGTCAAAGGAAGAAGGCGTAGCGCGTCTCTCTTGCTGGAAACGCGCTTGTGTATTTGTGTTATGTTGCAGTGCATTCACAATTGACTGAGGAGCTTCTGCGGTGAAGATATTGGTGCTAGGAGCCGGTGGTTTTGTAGCGCGTGTAGCGCGCGCGCTAGACCCGTCGCTGGCGCAAGGAGACATGCGCGACCGTGCCGCCTACTAAAGTGCCCCAGGCAAGGCCCTGTATCCCCGAGGAGGACGTGGCCGCGCTGCTCGAGGATTTTGCCCAGATCCTCCGCAGTGGACGCCTGACTATGGGGCCTTACTTGGAGCGATTTGAGCAGGAGTTTACCGCGTGTGTAGGCACGGAATACGCCGTGGGCATGAACTCGGGGACCGCGCCGCTGGAGGTGGCCTTGCGCCATTGGGGGGTCGAAGGGTGGGAGGTGGTGGTGCCGACGAATACGTTTATTGCTTCGTCCAACGCCGCGCTGCTGGCCGGAGGACGGCCCGTCCTCTGCGACATTGACCCGCAGACTCTGTCGAGCGGCCTGCCGCAGATCGAGGCCCAAGTTGGGGAAAAGACGCGGGCCGTAGTCGTGGTCCACATCGCCGGTTTAATTGCGCCCGACTTCGAGGCCATTCGCTCGTTTTGCCGCGCGCGCGGGCTGTTGCTGCTCGAAGACGCGGCCCACGCCCACGGTGCTAGCGCCGCCGGCCAGCCCGCCGGGAGTTTGGGCGATGCCGCGGGCTTTTCCTTTTTTCCGACCAAGCCGCTGACGACGGGCGAGGGGGGCATGTTGAGCACCAACGACCGCGATTTGGCCGACTTTGCGCGGAGCTTCCGCACGCACGGGGTGAGCGCAAAGGGCCGCTTGTTGGAGCGCTTGGGCCACAACTACCGCTTGCCCGAACTGAGCGCGGCGCTCGGCTTGCGGCAATTGGCCCGGCTGGCCGAGCACACCACCGCGCGCAACTGCCTCGCCACCCGCTACCGGCGCACGCTCGCACGCTTGGGGTGCGGCGATGTGCTCTTGCCGGAATTCGCGGGCCGCGTACACGCGTACTACAAGTTTCCCGTGCGCTTGCCCGCCGGAAAAAGACGTGAGGAGGTGATCGCCGAATTGCGCGAACGCTGGGGGGTTGAAGCGGGCAGTGTGTACTGGCCGCCGTGCCACCTGACGCCGTTTTACCAGCGGGAGCTGGGCTATGGCCCCGGGGATTTTCCCGTTGCCGAGGCCGTGCTAGCACAGATAGTGACCCTGCCAATGTTCCCGGGCTTGAGCGACGAGGCCGTGGAAAGGGTGTGCTGCGGCTTGGCAGAAGTATTGGCCGAGGCAGAAGGAGATACCTGTGCCCATAAATGACCGAGTCTTGGTGCTCGCACCGCACACGGACGATGGCGAGCTCGGCTGTGGTGGGACGATCAGCCGCATGGTGGAAGAGGGCCGCGAGGTGTACTACGCGGCCTTTTCCACGGCGGCCGAGTCGGTGCCGCCGCCCTTTCCGCCCGACATTCTGGAAAAGGAGGTGCGGGAGGGGACGAAGGTGCTGGGGATCCCCGCGGCGAACCTGCTGGTCTATAAGTACAGAGTGCGCCACCTGCCCGACATGCGCCAAGAAATCCTCGAAGAGTTGGTGAGAATGAAAAGGGAAATTGACCCAGCAACCGTGTTCTTGCCCAGTGCCCAAGATCTGCACCAAGACCACCAGACCATTCACCTTGAGGGCCTGCGCGCCTTCAAGACGGTCACCGTGCTCGGCTACGAGCTGCCGTGGAACAACTTGAGCTTTGACTATCGG
The DNA here is from genome assembly GCA_965261395.1 of Candidatus Latescibacterota bacterium. Taxonomy (GTDB): domain Bacteria; phylum Latescibacterota; class UBA2968; order UBA8231; family UBA8231. The sequence continues at coordinate 4,473,870 of OZ253462.1, read as the reverse complement.
CACTTCTGCGTGCTCACCCGCGCACACGTGCAGACCAAGGTCGCCGCGCTGCGCTGCTACCAGTCGCAGCAGCATCGTCCGTACACCCAAGAGGATTTTATCTGGAGCTGGGCGCGGACCAGGGGTGGGCAGATTATGGTGGAGTACGCCGAGGCGTTTGACGTGCTCAGGTGGGTGCGCTGATGAGCCGAGTGTTGGCGGCGCACCAGCCCAACTTTCTGCCTTGGCTGGGCTTGTTTCACAAGGTGGGACAGGCCGATGTGTGGGTCTTGGCCGACGACGTGCAATACAGCCGTGGCAGCCTGACTAACCGCAACCGCATCCGCACGTCCGCTGGCTGGCAATGGTTGACCGTGCCGGTGCTGACGCGGGGCCGGGGCCAGCAGCGGATATGCGATGTCCAGATCCCGCCCGACGGCGATTGGCGACGCAAGCACTGCCAATCCCTGCGCTGGCACTACAGCCACGCGCCCTTTTTTGACGCGTACGCCCCAGCCATAGAGGACTTATACGCGGGTGCATGGACCCAGTTGATCGACTTAAACGTGGCCCTACTGCGCCATCTTTTGCAGCTCTTGGACTTGGAAGTCGAAGTTATCTTCAGTTCGCAGATGGACCTGCGGAGCGAACGGACCTTGCGCTTGGTGGATATGACCAAGTCGTGCGACTGTCAGGTGTACTTGTCGGGGGGCGGGGCCTCGAAGGCGTATTTGGACGAGGAGGCGTTTGCCGCAGCCGGTATTGAGTGCCGCTTTACCGAGTTTGAACACCCGGTGTACCCCCAGTGTCACGAGGGTTTTGTCGCCGAGATGTCGGTGTTGGATTTGCTTTTTAATTGTGGCCCGCAAAGCAGGGAGGTGCTTCTTGGCTGCGCCTGAGGTGTACCACCTGACGAATGTCCACAGCCCATTTGACGCGCGGATTTTCTACAAACAAGCGCAGACCTTGGCGCGGGCTGGATACGCGGTGACGGTGGTGGGGCCAGGGCCGGAGGCGTGGTGTGGAAAGCGGGCGGGGGTGCGCGTGCAAACCGTGCCGGTGGCGCGAGGGGTTGGCCAGCGGCTTTTGAACCTGTGGCGCTTGCTGCGGGTCGGGCTGGATGCGGACGCTGCTTGCTTCCACTTCCACGACCCCGAGCTGTTGCCGGTGGGTGCGGTGCTCAGGCTCTGCGGCCGCCGGGTCATCTACGACGTCCACGAGCACTTCCCACTGGTAGCCATGGTGCGGCCATGGGTACCCGAGCGGCTGCGGCGGCCCCTCTCGCGATTGGTCGATTGGGGGGAGCGCTTACTCGCCCGCTTTTTTGTCACGGCTGTGGTCGGGGTGGTCGAGGAGCAGGGCGAGCGCTTTGCCAGCCGCCCCTTTGCGGTAGTGAAGAACTACCCGCGCTTGGAGTGGTTTTCTCCTAGCCGCGGCAAGTTAGGGCCTTGCGCACTAGTTCACATTGGCTCGCTATCCGAAGACCGGGGCGGGCTGTTCTTGCTCGAAATCATGCGCGAACTGGCCAAGACCCATCCGCAGGCCCACCTCTTGAGCGTCGGGGCATTTCACTCGCAGGAACTGCGGGAGCGGTTTGAGGCCCGCCGGCGCGAATGGGGGCTGGAAGAGCAGATCCACTACAGTGAAAAGCGCGTGCCGTACGACGAATTAGGGGCGGCGATTGCCGCATGTCAGATCGGCTTGATTCCGGGGCAGATCTCGCCCAAGAATTTGGCCTCCTTTGTGCCGACCAAGCTCTTTGAATACCTCGCCTGCGGCTTGCCCGTAGTCGCCAGTGATTTACCTTCCATTCGCAGGTTTCACGCGGTCGCGGATTGGGGCTTGCTCGCGGACCCGAGCGACCCGGTCGCTCACGCGCGCGCCATCGGGTGCTTGCTCGACGACCCGGTGGGAGCACAGGCCAAGGGGGAACAGGCGCGGCGAGCTGCTGAAGAGCATTTTAACTGGGAAGCCGAGGCCGAGAAACTGTTAGCACTCTACGAGCGGATTGTACCGCAGAAAGGGGTCGGGAAATGCGTTGGTTAGCAATGGGCCTGTTGTTGGCCCTGTGTTGGGCCGGCGAGGGCTGGGCTGGGGCTTGGAGCCAGCCCAGCGGAGGCTACTACGCCAAGCTCTCGGGGATCCACTACTCGACCGCCGAGGTTTTCAACGATATGGGCAAACGCGCCTCCATGGGCATGGACGACAACCAATTCCGCGCTCGCCAGGTTCTCGCATACGGCGAGTACGGGTTGCGCGAGCGGCTGACGCTGACCGGGCAGGTCGGCGCGGGGAGGCTGGTGTCTGAAGATAGCTTTGTCGAGCGCATCACTTGGGGGCTGGGCGATGTGCATCTGGGCGCGAAGTACCAACTCACCGAGGGTAGGCTGGTGCTGTCGCCGCAGATCGATGTCGCGTTTCCTAGTGGGTACGACCGCGAGTACGATCCGGCCCTTGGCACCGGTTATTCCGAACAGGGCGCGCGGCTATTGGCGGGGCTGTCGCTCTACCCGCTACCGTTCTACGCGGGTGGTGAGGTGGGGTACAAGCGGCGCGGCGGCCCGTTTTCCAATCAGGTGTCCTATTTTGTCGAGCTGGGGGCCACGCCGCTTCCGTGGCTGTTCGCCAAGGGCTTTGTCGCCAGTGTGTACACGCTCGCAGCGGACTCGGAGGGTGGGCTGGTCGGAGTAGTGCAGGTTTCGGAGGGAGATTTTGTCGAAGTGGGTTGTAACGCGGCCGTGCAGGTGGCTGGCCCGCTGTGGATCGACTTGTTGTGGAAGGCGGTCTTTAAGGGCGAGAACATCGGGGCTGGGTCGTCGTTGGGCGTGGGGTTAGCCCTCATTCGCTAAAGGAGTTGTCATGAACAGATCAACTAGGCGTCAGTTTCTCAAGTCGGGTGGGGCTGTTATCGCCACCGCGATTCTCCCCACATGGGGTTGCGACGGCAACGAGGTGCGCTTTAAAAGCATGCCCACCGGGCCGGACATGGACATTATGGATATGGAGGAGATGTCCGAGGAAGGGGCGCTACCGCTGCCGCCGATTACTTCCAATGCACGGCACTATCTCCAGTCGATTAACGGGAAAAATTACGACCCGAATCTCGTGGCCGATAGTTGGCGCTTGGCGGTGAATGGGTTGGTGGATCAGCCCAACAGGGGCTGGACGTACGAAGATATTACCGCGCTGCCCATGAATCGGCAGGTCTTGACCATGCAGTGCATTGGCAACTGGATCGGCGGCCCGTTGGTGGGCAATGCCGAGTGGGGCGGCACGCCGCTGTCCGAGGTGCTCGGCCTAGCTGGGATCAAGAGCGAGGCGATTCGGGTCAAGTTTTACAGTGTCGATGGCTATACCACGTCGATTCCCCTGGAGCGCGCGCTCCGCGACGAGGTGATTCTCGCTTGGGAAATGAACGGCGAGCCGCTGCCGTCTAAGCACGGGTTTCCCCTGCGCTTGATAAACCCCGGGCACTACGGCCAGAAGATGCCCAAGTGGATTACCCGCATCGAGCTGATCGACGAGGTCCATCTCGGCTACTGGGAAAGCAAGCCCGAGAACAAGCCCTTCAAGTGGTCGGACGAGGCCGTGGCGACCGTGAACTCGCGGCTTGACGCGCCCCTCTCGGTGTGGGACGATGTGAAAGACCCGGCCAATGGCGGCGTTACAAGGGTGCTGCAGACCCTGCGCGGGGCCGAAGGCCGCCCGTTTGTCATCCACGGGATCGCCATGGCCGGCGAGCGCACGATCGAATCGGTTGAGGTCAGCACCAATGGCGGGCGGTCTTGGGCTGAGGCACAGATTACCACGCAGCGCTTGCCCAACATTTGGGTCAGGTGGGCCTACGAATGGAAATTGCCCGCGTCGGGCGAGTACGAGATCGTTGCGCGGGCAACGGATAGTGCAGGGGACACGCAGCCGAGGACCGATGCCGGAGCCGATTTGTACGATGGCCGCACGGGCTGGCATAGCGTGCCGGTGAAGGTCGCTAGCACCGCAGGGTGAGCGGCGCGTCTATTCTGGGGGGAACCAGTCCTCTATCTTGCTGCAGATCGCGTGCGCTTGGGCAAGGCTTGATACATCGAACTTACTGCGCTGCTGAAAGGTACCGTCGCGCTTTTGGTAGCGGCGAATGGATATTTTTTGCGGGCCGTACTCGCCGGTTTTGCGGTCGAGGTCTTGGTAGAGGTACATGATCGTCGCCCAAGCCCCCTTGCTCAGCACTTCCCTAGCCACTTCTTTGCGCAAGACCCTGCCGTCTTCCTCGTAGTGGATGGTGAGTTCGTCAATCGTTTCGGCCATGGTTAAACTCTACGTTGTGGATTAAAGGTTGGCGTGCGTCTGCGGCACTATTGTCTATTATATACAGAATATAGCATAACGGACAAGAGCTACGGGAGGGCGTAGCTTGAGAGCCTCTTATGAAACTGGATATTCAGGACAAATTTCTACAGCGCGATGGCCGGGTCTTTCTCACGGGCATCGAGGCGATTGTGCGCCTGGTGCGCGAGAAACAGGAGCGCGATCAAGCCAGCGGCCACGTCAACCAGACCTATTTCACCGGCTATGAGGGGTCGCCGCTGGGGGGACTGGACCTGAAGCTGGTCGCCCAGCTCGACGTGCTCAACGAGTTGGGGCGCACGGTGCACCAGTTCGGCATCAACGAGAAAACTGCGGCCTCCGCCGTATTGGGCAGCCAGTTTGCAGCGAGTGGGGACGTGGATGCCTTCTGGTATGGCAAGGCGCACGGCACGATGTGGATTCCCGACGAGGTGTGGTTGGCCAACCTCAGCGGCACCGGCGCACGCGGCGCGATGGTGCTGCTGTCGGGAGAAGATCACCGCTCCAAAAGCTCGGTCTCGCCCGGGGCCAGCGATTGGGTATTGCGCAGCAGCATGGTGCCGATCTTCTATCCGGCCAGCGTCGAGGACGTCATTCGCTTGGGGCTGCACGCGGTCGCCCTGTCGCGCCACGCTGGCGTGGTAACCGCCCTCAAGCTAGCGACGCCGGTATGCGATGGCGCGAGCACGGTTGACTTGGCCGGTGTGCGGCCAGACATCGCCTTGCCCGAGCGTGCGTTTGCCAAGCGATTCAACCAGATCGTCATGGCTACGGGTGCCTTGCCCATGCAGCAGCAACTGGTGGAGGAAAAGTGGCCGCTGGTGGAAGCCTATGTCCGCGCCAACGACCTCAACCGCATAGTGAATGCGGACGCGGGCGGTGGAGTCGGCATTGTGGCCGTGGGCAAGAGCTACGCGGACGTGCGGCAGGCCCTCTCCTACTTGGGGCTGAGGGTGCCGGTGTTGCATCTCGCGGTAAGCTACCCGCTCGACTACGAAATCGTGCGCGCATTCGCCCGTGGACTGCGGCGTATCTACGTGGTCGAGGAACCCGGTCCTTTTGTCGAAGAGGGCGTCAAAGCCGCGCTGTGGGGAGCGGATGTAGAGGCCGTGTACGGCCAGTGGGACGAGGACGGGCAGCCGCTGATCCCAGCGCACGGCGAAGTCGATCCCGAGGAATTGGCGCTCAAGCTCGGCCCGCGGCTGGGGGCGGCTCCCGAGCGCCTCGCCGAGCTGCAGCACGTACTCGACCGCACCTATCCGGCCGTGCCCCGCGTCACGCCCATGTCCTGCGGCGGCTGTCCGTACAACACCTTCCGCGACTTGCACGAAAAGCCTGGGGGAGCCATTGGCTGCTCCTCCATCCGGGCGATTGAAGCCTACGACACTGGCGTCCTCTACATCCCCACGATGGGGGCTGGCGGGTCCATTTACAGCGGCTGGGCACCCTTCAACGGCAACCAGCACATCTACCAATACTTGGGCGACGGCAGCTATTTCCACAGCGGCCGCGGCGCGATCCAAAGCTGCGTCCAAGGCGAGGTGAACATCACCTTTCTGCTGCTTTTCAACGGGGCGGTCGCGCTCACTGGCGGGCAGACACCTGGGGGGCAGCGGCCGGTGTCGGATGTCGTGCAGGAGCTTTTGGGGCTGGGGGTCGTGAAGGTGGGGGTCGTCAGCGAGGACCCGGCGCGCTATCGCCACTTGGACGGGGAGCGGATCGAAGTGTTCGGCTTGGAGCGCCACGCCGAAGCTCTAGCGCAGTTTAAGGAAATTGCCGGGACGACTGTGCTCATCCTCGACAAGGAATGCGCTACTGAGAAGGGTCGTCGCCGCCGCCGCCAGGGTTTGACGCCCGACGAATACGTGCTCATCGACGAAGACATTTGCGAGGGCTGCGGCGACTGTTATACCCAGTCCGAAGGCTGCGCCGCGCTCTACAGCGTGGCGACCGAATTTGGCGACAAGACGCAGGTGCGGCAGGCTCAGTGCGCCCAAGACGGGCTGTGCATCGACGGCGAATGCCCGTCCTTTGCCGTGGTCAAGCCGGCCAAGGGCACGCGCCTGCGCCGCCGCCGTCCGGAGCCTTTGGACGAGCTGCCAGAGCCGCCAGCGTGCCCGTTGGAGCGGCCGTACGCGATCTTCGCCATGGGGCGGGGCGGGACGGGCGTGGTGACGATTTCTCATCTCATTGCGTACGCGGCCATGATGGAGGGCAAATACGTGTATTTGTCCAACAACACCGGCTTGGCGCAAAAGGGTGGGCCGGTCGAAGCGCCGATTGTGATAAGCGCTGCCGAGCAGCCCGTGTTCAACCGCCTCTTCCCTGGGGAAGTCGATCTATACTTGGGGTTTGACCTGCTACGGGCGGCCGAGCCGGACAACCTCAAATACGCCGCGTCCCAGCAGACCCGCGCCCTCATCAGCACCGCTGAAATCGCCAATGCAGCCATGAATCGCAACCCGCGCACGCAGCCCTTTCCCGATGCGGCCCGCCTGCGCGCACTAATCGACCGCTGCACGGGCAAGGACAACATCTACCTCGATACCTACTGGCTGGCCGAGCGACTCTTTTCGGATACTATTTTCGCCAACATGCTCCTGTTGGGGGCCGCGTATCAGGCCGGAGTGTTGCCCCTAGAAGCGGCCTCTATTGAGCAAGCCATTGTCCTAAACGGGCAAGCGGTGGAAAACAATGTGCAGGCTTTCCGCTGGGGGCGCTTGGCGGTGGCCGATCCGGCGTGGGTGGAGCGGGCGTTGGGGACGCAGCAAGTGTCCGTGGCCCAAACGTTGGCCGAAGTGAAGGAGCGGTTGGCGCATGACGCGGCTGCTGGGGCGCTGCTCGACGAGGGTTTGGCTGCATTGGCGGATTTGAATGCGGAGGGGCAGAAGGAGCTGGGGGTGCGGCTGGCCGAGTTGTGCGAGTATCAGGACGTCGCCTATGCCCAGCGCTACTTGGGGTTTGTGCGCCAAGTGTGGGAAGTTGATCGAGGCTTTTCACGCGGCTTGCAGCTCACGCGGGCCGTGGTGCGGGGTCTGTACAAGCTGATGGCGTACAAGGACGAATACGAGGTCGCGCGGTTGGCGACGAGCAACAGCAGCGAGGAGCGGATGCGCGCCCTGTTCGACGGGGAGGTGGAAATCGTCCGGCAACTGCATCCGCCCACGCTGCGGCGTTTGCTCAAGGGCAAGATCGGCTTTGGCAAGGGCCTGCGTCCGGCGCTGGTGCTGCTGAGTCGGCTGAAGGGGTTGCGAGGAACGCGTCTGGACCCGTTCGGGTACACCAAGGCGCGCCGCTTGGAACGCGCCTTGGTGGGGTGGTACTGCGGGTTGATCGAAGAGGTTTTGCTGGCACTAACCGAAGAAAGCTATGGGCTGGCCGTAGAAATCGCCGAATTGCCGGACGGCATTCGCGGGTACGAGCAGGTAAAAGAAGCGTCGGCTGCTACTGCCAAGCAGCGGGCCGAGCGCTTGTTGACGACGCTGCGTGCTTAAAATCAATTCCTTCTGTTCTTGCGCCAATACATCCGAAGATTCGATTAGCGCCTAGTCGTTGTTGGTACTATTCCTTGACCGCGCCGAGCGTGATGCCCTCGACGAATTCTCGTTGCATCCACAAAAAGAGCGCTACCATCGGCACCACCGCCAGCGTCGTCCCTGCTAGCAGCACCCCATATTCCTCCTGATAGGTGCTGATCAGCGACTTCAAGCCCACCGGCAGGGTGAAATGCGCCTCGTCCAACAGCACCATCGACGGCCATAGAAAATCGTTCCAGCGCCCCATAAACAGCAGGATCGTCAACGCCCCCAGGGCCGGCTTGAGCAGAGGCAGCACTACCTGCCAGTAAATTCCGAACTCCGAACAACCGTCTATCCGGGCCGAGTCGATCAGGCTGTCGGGCACCGTCGCCACGTACTGGCGCATTAGGAAAATCGCGAAGGCGCTGGCCGATCCCGGAATGATCAGAGCCTGAAACGAGTTGATCCAGCCGATTTGAGCCATCAGGCTGTAGAGTGGGATCAGCCCTACGTGGAAGGGAATCATCATCGACCCCAGCAATATCATAAAGAGGACCTTCTTGCCACGGAATTCGTATTTGCCGAAACCAAAACCGCCCAGCGAACTGAAAAACAGCGCCAGCAAAGTGAAGCCGGTGGAGACAAAGACGCTGTTCAAAAAGAACCGCCCGTAGGGGATCGGCGGAAAGAGCCGCTGCTCAGTCCCGACCGAACGCTCGATCGGCTGGTAGAGTCCCCGATAGTTCTGCAGGGTGAAATCCGCCAGCGCCGTGGGCAACTCGCGCGAGAAGATATCCCCCACCGGCCGGAACGACGACATCACCGTCCACGCCAGCGGGACCATGATCGCCAGCGCGGTCCCCACCAGCAGGGCGTAGGCCAGGACCTTGAACACCCGTGCGCCCATTACGACTCGTCCCCAAAGGCGCGCATTAGCCGCAACTGCGCCATGGTCACCGCGAAGATCAGCACTGCCAGAGTCCAGCCTGTCGCGCAGGCTAGGCCCAGCTCGGAGGTCTCGAACTTCTGGTACAGATACATCACGATGGTGCGCCCGTGCCCGCCCGGTCCCTCGCCGTCGAGTAGCACGAAGGGCACGTCGAAGAGCTGTAGCGAATTGATGATCGAGATGATAACCACAAAGATCAGGATCGGCCGCAGACCCGGCAGCGTCACGTTGACAAAGCTCTGCCAGCGGTTGGCCCCGTCGACCTCGGCCGCTTCGTAGAGCTCGCGGCGGATGCCCTGCAGCCCGGCCAAAAAGTAGAGCATATTGAACCCGGCCGACTGCCAGACGCTGGTCATGATAATTGACGGCATGATCAACCACTGCTCCTCCAGCCAAGAGATGTCGACGCCGAAGAGCATATTGAAGATCCCGTAGTCTGGGTGATATATCTGCCGGAAGATGATCGCCACGAAGACCCCGGCAACTAATGTCGGCGAAAAAAAGCACAGCCGGAAGAAGTTGCGCCTGCGCAAAAAACGCGCGTTGACAACAAGCGCCATCCCCAGCGCCACCGGCAACTGCACGAAGAGCACCCCGCAGGTGAAGTAGAAGGTGTTGAACAGCGCCTGCCAGAACAGGGGGTCGCCCAGCAGAATCCGGTAATTGAACAAGCCGACGAAGACATGAGTGTCCAACGTCCGCTGGAAGTGGAAACTGGTCCACATCGACGAGACCAGCGGATAGAGCATAAACGCCGCGTAGAGGACGTAAAAGGGCGAGATAAAGACATAGGGGGCCAGTTGCCGCCGCGCCATCAGTCCTCCCCCCTGCCCGCCAATATTGCCTCGACCTCGGCGTAGCGCTGCATAATGCCCTCGATATGTCGCTGTACCTTGTCCAGCTCGTCAGCCGGATCCGCCCCCTCCTCGACCACCTGGAACACCGCGTTGCTCATCTGCATCCTGGCCTCGGTCCACGACGAGTGCAGATAGACCACCGGCACGTCATCCTTCAATTCGGCAAAGAGCAGCCCTAGGCGTTGGCCACCCAGATAGTCGAAGCGGTCTTCGAGCAGCCGGGGATCCTCGTAAGACTCGTGCAACGCCGGCATCACCCGCGTCTTCAGTGCCCGATAGACCGCCTCCTGCGAGTTCAGGTAGAAGAACTTGGTTAGTTCCCAGGCCATGCGCTTGTTCTTGCCCTGTTTGGGAATGACCGTGGTGGTGCCCCCGTGCGTCGAAACCCGCCTGCCGCCCGGCTCCCAGGCCGGGATCGGCATCGCCCGCCACTTGCCCGCCTGCTCGGGCACATTGTTGCGCAAAAAGCCGATAAACCAGTCGGCGGCCAGAAAGGTCAACACCTCGTCCTGTTTGATGGCCTCCCAAAGAGTCGGCGTATCGCGGATCGGCCAAGCCACCCCGTCCTTGAACATGCCCTGGATCAAGTTTAGCACACCAATGGCTTGAGGGCTGTTGACCATTGGCAAGCGATCTTCGCTGTAGACGCTGACGCCGCGCTGGTGCAGCAATTGCCAGAACTGCCAGAAATCCTTGTTGTGTAGCCCGATGGCATAGCGCGGGTTGTCTGGGTCTACTTCTTTGGGTCGGCTGATTTGGCGGGCGATGCGGATAAAGTCTTCCCAGGTTTGCGCCGCCGCCGGAAAATCGGCATAGCCCAACTGGGCGAAAAGATCCGTGCGATACATCATCACTACCGGGTGCAAGTCCTGCGGGATGCCGAATATGTGTCCCTTATAAGACCACGGCGCATAGCGCGCCTCGACGATCCGCTCGACCCAGCCCTCGTCGCCGTATTGCGCCCCCAGTTGTTCCAGATCCTCAAAGGGCACTTCCTCGGCCTCGCCTTTAAAAAAACGGCCGATATCGTTGATCTCGATCTCGCTGGCATCCGGCGCTCCACTGCCGCGCACAAAAGCGGCCGTCAAGCGATTGGATAAGCTTTGACTATCCATCAGCTTGATCTCCACCTGCCAGCCCGGGTGCATGGCCTCAAAGCGTCTCTTGGCTATTACATAGTCGTCGTAGTGGGTCCGCGCGAAGCACCAATAGCTCAGCCGCGTTCCCTCCCTGTCGCCACCAATGCCGATCGTCAGCGCCGAGAGGATAAATAATAGCGCCATCACCAGCGGCACCTTGCCCAAGGGAAAACTTTCGAGCAGCCGATCCAACGGCGAGAGTGGCTCTTGTGCGGACGTGGTCTCGCTCATGGGAGTTTATCCGGACCGATCAATAGACTATCAATAGGAGTTGCTGGCGCGTTTCAATGCCACGATCGGTATCTACCTTTAGCTGCAGGATGTAGAAACCCGGTGGCAAGACGCTGTCGGGTTCGCGTCGTCGCCCATGCGCGCCCTGAGTTCCATCCCGGCCCCTTCGGCCTCAGCCGCCTCAAGATCTTCGCCGCCGATGCGGAAGATCTTGAGCCCGTACGCGTCCCTCGCCGATCCCATCGCTCCCCAGCAGCACAGCAAAAGCAGTGCGAAGGCGTGTCTCGGCCTGTATTGAGCAGTGGGTTGCGGCATGAATTACCGTTCTTGGGGCGAAGCTTCTTAGAGAGCGACCAAAACAGGCTGGCGCGTCCTCAGCGCCCGCCGCAGGCCGCCGAGCAGGGCTTGGCCGTAATCGCCTGAGTGCTCGCTCGGCGGATTCTTTTTCTCCCAAAAATCGCGCAACCACGCCAGTTCGGCCGGAGGAGCTGTCTCGTCCGGCACGACTTGGGTTCCCTTAGCGCTGGATAGGGCGATCCCACTGTGCGCGGCGCTGGCCGAGATCACGCCGCCTCGGCCCAGCAAGGTTAGCTCGGCCAGCGCAGGCTGGGGAGCGACAACTAGCTGGAGCGCCGCGCCGCTGGGAGCCGTGGCGGTCAGCACCACTTGGTAGGCGCGGCCGTGGCGGTTGGCGCAAAGATGTACCTGGGCGGGAGTTTCGCCCAGCAGGTCGCTGGCCAAGGCTAGCTGGCGACAAGCGGCCCACCACGCCGACAGCAATCCCGGCCCCTGGACGCCGGCCACGAGGCGCAAATAGACCGGCTCGGCGAACGAGGGGTCGCGTCGCTGCTGTAGCGCCTTGGCAAACAGGGGCGACCCGCGATGGACGCCGCCGCTGGCGATGGGCAGGTCGGCCTTGGGCACTGGCCCGGCGCAGAGGACGGCGACGCCGGCTTGGAGGCAGATGCGGACATCGTCGCGGAGGGCTGCATAAGGCGAGAGGAAGGCGCAGACGCGGGGGCTGGTTGCCTGGAGCATGGTCGGCAAGTCGCTAAAAAAGGGCAAGGCGGTGCCGGGGTGCCGACGTACTGGATAGTACAGGCCCTTGATCGGCAGAGCGGCGGCGAGTTGGCCGACGAGTGGGTCGAGGGCGGGATGGGCACTGAGGGCGATCGTCATAGCTCTTGCTCCAGCGGCAGGTCGATGGCCGCGTTGCACTCGACGGCGCGGTAGCCAGCGAGGATAATTTCCATCAAATCCCGCGCTTGGCGCACGCCATAGCGGGGCGGTCGGTCGTCGTCGATGGCGGCGACCAAATCGTCGAGCCCGGCTGCTAGGCCCGCTACGTCTTCGGATAGGGAAGCGGTTGGGACGGGCGGGCCTCCGTGCCACTGCATGGGATCCTCGGGGTCGGGCCGATAGTCGTAGCCGGTGCTGTAGTCGCGCAGATAGGCGTCCAGCGCTGGTTTTTTGGCGTCGATGGTGGCGCTCTGGCGGGTGCCGATTAGGTACGCCCGCGACGGCCCGCCTTGGGGATGGGAAGCTGCACCAATGCGCCCGCCGCACAAGGTCGCTAGGCGGCCGTCGGCATCAGTCATAGTCAGGGTGCCAAAATCGTCGCAGCCGTGGGCGGCGTGTTCGGGGAAGAAGAAGGCCCCGGCGTGGCCGACGACGTGGCGAATGGGGCCGAGGCATTCCTGGATTAGGCCGACTGCGTATGCGCCCACCGTCAGCAGTTCTCTTTTGATATCGGGGTATTTCCACCGGCCGTTGGGTGCGGCAAAGGCGCGGCGTTGAGTTATCGGGCGCGGCCAGCCCTTGCCGAACATCACATCGACGTGGACGCCGAGCAGGGTGCCCAAGTCGCCGCTGGCGAGGACGCGGCGGGTGTGCTGGGCGAGGGTGCCGTAGGCGTAGCCGGGGATGATCGCCCGGACGCCGGTGCGCTCGACCGCGACTGCGGACGCCTCGGCCTCGGCGAGGGTGGCCCCGGGAAATTTGTCGATCCACAGGTGCTTGCCAGCCTCGGCCGCGCGGACGATGAGTGTGGACCGCCGTTCGATTTCGCAGCCGACGCTGACAATATCGACGGCCGGGTCGTCAATGGACTCGTCGAGGTCCTCTGAGTAGGGCACGCCGAGTTGGCCAGCCCAGTGCTGATTGTAGCGGCGCAAGTCCGGGTCGATGTCGGGGTAGTCGGCGACGCCGATGATGCGCAGGCGGGGATGGGCTTGGTACAAGGGGATGAAGTGCTGCTGGTGGCTGTGCTTGCTGAAGCTGACCAGCAGAATGCCGTAGGTTTCAGCGGGCATGGGATGGCCTCGGGGCTGAGTGGATGTGATTGTAGAACAAAATAAGAAAGAATTAAAGAGCGGGTTAGCTCTCGGCAGCAACTTGCTTGCCTTGTCTCGCTCCGCAGGTTTTGTTTGGAAGTGGTCACCACTAAAAAGACAAGGAGAACACTATGGTCAATATCGGCATTGTCGGCATCGGTTTCATGGGCATGACTCACTACAAGGCTATAGCCCAAGTTAAAGGGGGCCAAGTCGCGGCCATCGTCTCGCGCAACCCCAAAAAGCGCGCGGGGGATTGGCGCGACATTCAGGGCAATTTCGGCGACAGCGGGGGGGAGCAGGACTTGTCGGGAATACGGTGCTACGAAACGTTGGACGAGCTGTGCGCCGATCCGGAGATCGACTTGGTGGACATCTGTCTGCCGACGACGATGCACGTCGAGACCAGCATCCACGCGCTAACTGCGGGCAAGCACGTGCTATTGGAAAAGCCCATTGCATTAGCCTTGGACGACGCCGACCGGATCGTGGCGGCGGCCGAGGAACACCAGCGGCAGTTTATGGTTGCCCACGTCCTGCGGTATTTCCCAGAATTCCGGCTGATCAAACAGCTCGTCGCCGACGCGGAGCACGGCCCGGTGCTCGCCGCCCACTTCAAGCGGATTATCTCGCGCCCAGCGTGGTGGGCACCAGAAGACTTGCAGCGCACCGGCGGACCAGCGATTGACCTACACATCCACGACGCGGACTTCGTGCAGTTTTTGTTCGGGATGCCCACCGCGGTTAGCTCACAAGGATACATTGGCCGGGGTGAGACGGTCGAGTACATCAACACCCACTACCAGTACGACGGCCCAATGGCCATCAGCGCCGAAGGCGGTTGGTTGGCGCAACAGGGCTGTCCCTTTGAGCACGGCTATGACGTGTACTTTGAGGAGGCCACGCTCAAGTACAACTCGTCTTGGGGCCAGCCGCCGCAACTGTTGACCAAGGACGGCGAGGTCTGCACGCCATCTCTGCCGGGGGAGGACGGCTTTGTCGGCGAGTTGCAGGAAGCGGTAGATGCGATCGCGCACGGTAGGGCGTCGCAGGAGATAGGCGGTCAGAGCGCGCGGAACTCGCTGCTGTTGTGCCTGAAGGAAATCGAGTCGGTGAAGACAGGGCAGAAGGTGGCGATATAGCCCGCCGGGCTAATGCCCTATGTGCGTCTCCATCCCATGTCCGTGGATGGCGCTGGATTCAACGTAATACAGTGCGTAGGCGAGACCGATGCCCACGAGCAGGGATGCGATGAGCTTGCCGCGATCGTGGCTGTGGAAATGGATCTCCGGCAGCAGGTCGCTCAAGGCAATGCACAAGAACGCGCCCGCCGCAAAAGACAGCACATAGCCGACCACCGCCCCTTCTTCCGAGCCAAGCAATTCCACACCCCCAAAGCTTGCCAGGGCCACCAAAGGGCACAGCATGGCAAATCCGACATTGGCCAATGTCCGGGCGCGCTGGCTGTGCCCGGCGGACTTCATCATGCCGATAATGGAGTACGCATCGAGCGGCTTGTGCAGCAGAATGGCGAAGAATACTCCTAAGCCCGCCAAGGCGACGTCGTTTTCATGCGGCGGCCCCATCTTCATGCTAGTGCCCAGCGCGATCCCTTCGGTCACGGTGTGCACTCCTAGGCCGATGGCAACGCCGAACAAACTCCGAGAATGGATGCCGGAACTACCGTGGTCGTGTTGATCGTACAGATCGCTCGCCTCGCTGCTGAAGTCATGCTGATGAAAGTGAAAGATACGCAGTAAGAAAATCATCAGGACCATGCCTAAGACCATCCATCCCACGGTTTTTTCTACCATGTCAGGCCCGGGAATGCGATTGAGGCTGTGGGGTAGCAGGTGAAACATGGCGATGCCGAGGATGAAGCCGGCCACAAGACTCATCACGACCTGAGTACGCGTATGCGTCATGGTACCCAAGGCCGCCAATTTCCCGCCGAGAAGGGAAGCGGCAAAGATAGCGGCTGAGTAGGCCGACAAAACCAGTAGAGCGTTTGAATCCATGATGGCTATAACCGGAAACTAGCTGGGCAGCCGGCGATCGCGGTTTCCTGCAACATCATTGCTTTTCCCCTTGGCGATGTCGGGTTGTGTGTTGCACCACGCGACCTTGTTAGGTGCGAGTATTATATACAAAGTCGTGGTTGACCTCAGTACCTGCCACTGCTGAGGTCCCGCGCTGCCGGCCCCCGATCGCCACCCAGAAGTCGTATGAGCTGTCGCCTACGGCATTGTACAGGAGGTTAAGCAGTATGCACATGCACGCGCACGCAGAACCAAATGAAAAACAGAGACTTCAGGAAGCTACTGCCATCAGCGCCTTGGCAG
Source organism: Candidatus Latescibacterota bacterium (assembly GCA_965261395.1). GTDB lineage: Bacteria > Latescibacterota > UBA2968 > UBA8231 > UBA8231. Next base: position 4,458,181 of record OZ253462.1, on the reverse strand, counting down.
TCCTGCTGAGCATTTTTATTTCTCATTCGGGTTTAATACCCCGCCGCTTGCGGCGCTCTCGGGCTACTAACTCGATACCCCGCTGCTTGCGGCGGGGTAGTTCATTTCCTCCTATTTTCCGGCCTTCTCGTTGATTAATCCGGTCACCACGGTCGTGATCGCGGGTTTGATCCTGCACAGTGCTTGGGAAGTTGGGAGCAACAGCGGTCAAAGAGTTGATAGATTTCGCTCCTTCGCTAGAGACGATAGCCCTAATCGAAGAGATGGCGGAAGAGGTAGCAGGCGTAACATTTACCCACAATATTCGCATCCGGTCCATGGGTGGGGCCCTGTATGTTGAATTAACGGCGGAAACCGACCCAGAGCTCACAGTAGCAGAAGGGTACGTCGTCGTTAAACAGATCCGTGAAAAGATAATGGATAAAGTGCCCAATGTGATCGACGTCTCTACCCAGCTAACACCGAAAGGCGAGTACATCCGGCAGTTTCTGGGATCAGAAACGTAGATACGGGAAGAAGTGGACCGATTGGTGTGGTGGGAAGATGATGCCCCGCAAGAAACGACTGCGGATCAGGGGTCCCCTCACCGGTCGCTAGTGCTGGACCGGAAACGAAGATTGAACAGCATATCCTCGTAGCCGTTGCGCAGGGCACCGGCCCGAAAGCGCCAGACGATCAGAGCGATGAGGAGCAAAGCGCTTCCCCATTGCAGGAGTTGAATAGCCGGCGAATGGGAGGCGTCGAGGTTCACGGAAATTGTCAGACCAGCGGCCAGAAGCAGCGCGTCGATGGCGATGCCGAGAATGACCGTAACCGCGATGACTGCGACGACGTAGATGGACGCGAAGCGAGTGCCGAACTGACTGACGATGATCGCGATGGTGCCCGTATTGGTGGCTGGTCCGGTCATGAGGAAAATCAGCGCCGCACCGGGGCTGACTCCCTTGGCAACTAGTGCGGCGGCGATCGGGGTACTGGCGGAAGCGCAGATATAGAGGGGAATGCCGATCAGCACCATGATCGGATAGGATAGCCAGCGGGCATACTCATTTGACATCAGGTCGCTTGGAATCGCCAGAAAAAGCACTCCTCCCAAGGCAACGCCCACCAGCAGCGCAAAGAGAATGTCGTCCGCTATCTCAATGAAGCCATAGCGAAAGACGTGCTTGACCAGCTTCTTGAAGTCCAGACCCTGATCGTCTGTGGAGACATCGCCCGGAGAAGGATCGCTGGTGGCATTTCCCTTCAACCAGTTGACTAATAACACCTTCAATTGCGAGGGATTGACGTAGCAATCATCTCTATCAGCTATGAGGGATTGGTGCGCGCCATGATCGTGCTCACAGTCATGGCAGTGGTCGGGGTCGCTCGCCTTGGCTTCGTCGCGGTCGTCTTTTATGAGGCCAATGCAAAAGATCCCGGCGACGACCGCGGTGATGAAGCTGATGACGGGCCGGACAATGGCAACGACGAATCCGAAGAACGCATTGGTGACTAGAATTGAGTCCGCGCCTGTTTCCGGCGCAGTTATCAGGAAGGACATGCAGGCCGAACGGGACGCGCCCTTCCGGCGCATCTCAGCGACTACCGGCACGACCGAACAACTACACAGCGGCACGGGCACGCCGATGGCCGAACTTGTGGTTACGGATTTTAGACTGTCGTCGCGGAGCCAGCGGAGTATGGCCTGGCGGGAGATGAACACATGAATCAGGCCGGAAAGGAATAGCCCCAGCAACAGCATGGGCGCTAGCAACAGGAAGGATGACCAGAGGAAGTCGAAAAAACTGGTCAATATCCCAAGAAATTCAAAGGTCACTCAATAGCCTCCTGGGCATCATTGGGATAAGGCGACAAGACTCTTATAATGCTATAAATATAAGAATAAGGCTATAGACGGCGCTGGGCCGAAATTTTGGTCGAGACGCCCTGATTAGAAGGTCACTTCTTCCCGTTCCGCCAATAGCGCTTCTGCTTCTCCGTGATTCAGTTGCACAGCAAACCACTTGTAGAGCGCCGGCAGTACCAGCAAAGTCAACACGGTGGAGCTGACCAAGCCTCCGACGACTACCGTAGCTAGCGGTCGTTGTACTTCGCTGCCGGTGCCGCTGGAAAACAGCAGCGGAAGCAGCCCAAGGGCCGTCGTCAGGGCGGTCATCAGCACCGGCCGCACCCGCAGACAGGCCCCTTGGATGGAAGCTTCATCGAGGTCCACGCCATCGCGGACGAGCTGGTTGAAGTAGGTCACCAGCACCATGCTGTTTTCCAGGGCAATGCCGAACAGAGCGATGAAACCGACCGAGGACGGCACGGACAGGTTTTGTCCGGTCAGCCACAAAGCCACCACTCCGCCCACCAGCGCCAGCGGGATATTGAGCAAGATAAGGGTCGCGTTTTTAAGCGAATTGAAGCTGGAAAACAACAGCAAGAAGAGCACGAAGAGGGTAATGGGCACGACGATGGCCAGCCGCTTGTTGGCTTCTTGCTGCAGGCGGAACTGGCCGCCCCAGGTCACCAGATAACCCGGCGGCAGGTCCACTTGGTCTGCAATGGCCTTTTGCGCGTCCGCGACAAAGGAGCCAATATCCCGGTCGGTGACATTGCACTGAACCGTGATGAAGCGCTGGCTCTTTTCGCGGGTGATTTGGCGCGGCCCGACCACTTCTTCGATCTGGGCTAGCTGAACCAGCGGGAGCTGGACGCCCTTGGGGGACTGGACCAAAATTTGGGCAATGGCCTCGGGGCTGCTGCGAAATTGCGGGGCGAAGCGCACCACAATGTCGAAGCGGCGCGTTCCTTCAAACACTTGTCCCACCGTCTCGCCGCCCACGGCTGCCTGCACCACCTTTTGCACATCGGCCACATTGACGCCGTAGCGGGCAATGGCCTGTCGGTCCACCCGGATGAGTAGCTGGGGCGTGCCGCTTATTTGGTCCACTTGGACATCGGCCGCCCCAGCAACCGCGTTGACCACTTGGGCGATTTCGTCGGCCTTCTGTTTTAACACGTCCAGATCATCCCCAAAGAGCTTGACCGCCAGTTCGGCCCGCACCCCTTCGAGCAATTCATCCACAGTCATGGCAATGGGTTGGGTGAAGTTGGTCAGCACACCGGGAATTTCCCCCAACTCGGCGCGAATGATCTCGCGCAACTCTTCTTGGTCGCGGGCCGTGCGCCACTGGTCCCTATGCTTGAGCAGGAGAAACATCTCGGCGTTGTTGATGGGGTCGGTATGAGCGCCGACTTCGCCGCGACCGATGCGCGAAACCGCGCCGGTAACTTCGGGGATCTGCAATAGACGGCGCTCGACTAGCATGGTGAGGCGGGTGCTTTCCTTGAGCGAGATGGAGGGGGCCATGGTCAGCCGCAGGACTAGGGTGCCTTCCTGCAGGGCCGGGGTAAACTCCGATCCGAGGCGCGGAAAAATCACCAGCCCGATGAGCAGGAGGATGCCCGCTGAGCCGAGTGCCCAAAAGCGGTGGGCGACGAAGCGAGTGACAATGGGTCGATACGCGGCCACCAAGCGACGCATCATCCAGCCTTCGCTGGCTTGGGTGCCTTCGCGCCCGGATTTTGGTGCCCGCAGCAGCAGGTTCGACAACACCGGGGCCAGGAACAGGGCAAAAATCAACGAGCCCAACATGGCCATGGCCACAGTGTAGGCTAGAGGGCGGAAGGTTTTGCCCTCTACCCCTTGCAGGGTAAACAAGGGGAGGAATACGAGAATGATGATGGCGATGGCGAAGACGATGGGACGGCCGACTTCCACGCAGGCGCGGGCTACGACCTGGATGCGTCCCTCGTCCGGTTCGGCTTGGCGCAGGATGCGGTCCACGTTTTCGACCACGACAATGGTGCCGTCCACCATCATGCCGATGGCGATGGCCAAGCCGCCGAGGGACATGAGGTTGGCCGAGAGGCCGAAGTAGTGCATGCCGAGGGTAGCAAACAGCACTGAAAAGGGAATGGACAGGGCTACTACTAGGCTGGGTCGGACGCTACCCATGAAGAGGACCAACACGAGTGTGACTAGGACAATGCCCTGAATCAAGGCATTGGTGACCGTGGCCACGCAGGCCGCCACCAAGGTCTTTTGCTCGTAGTAGGGTACTAGGCGCACCCCGGCGGGCAAGATGCGATTGAGCTCTTCCATCTTGGCTTCAACCCGCTCGATCACGGTCGAGGAATTGGTGCCGAAGAGCTTTATCACCATGCCGGCCACTACTTCTTCCACGCCGTTGCGAGTCTGCACGCCGCGCCGGATGGCCCCGCCAATGTCCACCTCGGCTACTTGGTTGAGAAAGATGGGCGTTCCGCCACCGGCCTTGATGACGATGTTTTCGATATCCTCGACCGTAGAGGCCAGACCCACTGAGCGCACGACGTATTCCTCGGCGTCCTTTTCAATGAACTGGGCACCGACGTTGAGATTGTTGGCTTCAATCTGTTCGATGACATTGTGCAGCGTCACCCCGTAGCGCAGCAAGGCGTGGGGATCGACCACGACGTGGAACTGTTTCTCATAGCCGCCGATGCCCAAAATCTCGGTGACCCCAGGCACGGTTTGCAGGTGGAATTTGACCAACCAATCCTGGATGGTGCGCAGCTCTTCGAGCGAGTGCTCGCCGGTGGTGTCTTCGAGATAGTAGAACAGCACCAAGCCCATGCCGGTCGAAATCGGCCCCAGCGCGGGTTCGCCAAAGCCCTCCGGGATCTGTTCCCGGGCCTCTTGGAGTCGTTCGTTGACCAACTGGCGGGCAAAGTAGATGTCTATTCCGTCTGCAAAGTAGATATTGACGACCGAGAGGCCGAAGTTGGACACGGAGCGGATGTTCTCGATGCTCGGCAGGCCGTTCATCACCGTCTCGATGGGATAGGTGACGTAGGTTTCGATTTCTTCGGGAGCCAAGCCCTCGGTGACGGTGAATACCTGGACTAGGTTGGGCGAGACATCGGGAAAGGCATCGACGGGCAACTGCCGATAGCTGTAATAACCACTCACCACGACCACTGCTCCCAAAACCAGCATGAGCAACCGGTTGTTCAACGCTAGCTGAATAATGCGGTCAATCATCAGGTCTATCCTCTCCGCTGGTTAATGGGCGTGGCCATCCCCGAAAGCGCCTTTGGCCAACTGGGCTTTCAGGATGAAGGCCCCTTGGGCGACGTAAGGCTGTCCCACCTCTAACCCGGAGAGAATCTCGGCATGAGTGGGGTTGGTGCGGCCGATCTGGACGGGCTGGGGCACAAATCCCTCGTCGGTCTCCATGAAGACGACGGAGTGGTCATCCACCATCTGGATAGCCGATCGGGGCACCAAGAGAGGCACAGCGACGCCCTCTACATCGATCGTGGCCGTGACAAAGGAGCCGGGCCGCCATTGGCCGTCCGGGTTGGAGAGCTCCACGCGGATCGAAGCCGTCCGCAGCGCCTCGCTTATGATGGGGCTGATATAGTCTACGGTCCCCGTGGTCTCAGGGCCGCCTTGACTGGCTTTGATGTGGACGGGTTGGCCGATGCGCAGGAAGGGCAAGTCTTTCTGATAAGCCGTCAATAAGACCCAAACTGAACGCAGATCGGCCACCACGAAGGCTTCGGAATCGTCCTTGAGCACTTCGCCTTGGGTTATGTGTTTGTAGATGATGGTCCCGGTGAAGGGGGCCCTTATTTCGTAGCGGGTAAAGCGATTGTCGTTGTCGAAGGACAGCTTTTCGAGATAGGCGGCCGCAAAGCCCAGCGCGAGGAGTTTTTGTTTGGCTACTCGCAGGTCAATACGCGCTTCGGCCAGCTTGGTTTTGGCCTCGAGAAAAACCCGCTCCGAAGAGATGGATTGGTTCCACAGCGTTTCTTCTCGGTCAAAGGTTGCCTGGGCCAGTTCCAAACGCTCCTGGGCTACTAAATAGGCCGATATCAGTTCGGACAGCTCTTGGCTTTCCAAAACGGCCAGCACTTGGTCTTGCTGAACTTGATCGCCGATATTGGCGTGGATCTGGCGAGCCACTCCCGCTACGCGAGGCACGATGTGAGCCAGCAAATCGGGATTGACCTGCACCTCTCCAGGCGTATGCACCTGAATTGCCAACTGGCCCGCAGCCGCTTGGGCGACCTCGATGCCAAATTCAGTCCGTTCCGCCGTGCTCAACTGTAGCCCTTCCTCCTCCTCGTGATCCTCCTCGGCAGCCCAAACCGGCTGGTTCCAAAAAGAAAAGTCCGCACTATCTCCTAGCGCGAAGAGAGCTGTCAGCAGACCAATAATTCCCAAGCTCGTCGTGTAGATACGCATTTTCATTCTCCAGAATTAGCGGACAGGGGACCAGCAATGGCCCGTTCCAACGCAGCCGTGGCCGCGCGATACTTGAACAGGACCTGGGCGTATTCTATCTGCGTCTCGATCCAAGTGCGCTGGGCTTCGAGCAGTTCCAGATAGGTCAATTTGCCTTCGTCGTAGCTGCGGCCGGCCACCTCGAATGCCCGTTCTGCCTCGGGTAGAATTTGGTCTTGGAACAAGGCCACTTGTTCTTCGGCGGTATTGAGGTCCAGATAGGCCTGTTCTGTTTCCAAAAGGACTTGATAGCGCACCACATCGCGTTCGGCTACGACTTTGGCTACTTCGGCCTTGGCTTCGGCGCGTTCACTGCGCTGGCGGGAAAAGGCCCACAGCGGTATCTCTATGCCGAAACGCACCTGCCAGGAATTTTCCTCGTGGCCTCCACCTTCATGCCGCTGTTGGCGACTCAAACCCACATTCAGATCCGGCCAATAGGCCGCCGTTGCTGCCGCCTGCTGGCTCTGTAGGGCTTTTAGCTGCAGTTCGGTTCCCGCCAAATCGGGCCGTTGCTTTAGGGCTGCTGCGGTCAATTGGTCGAGGTGAGTCTCAACGGGCCGATAGACCAAACTGTCAGCTAGCGCGAATGGAGTTTGCAGCGGCCGGGCTAGGAGAGCATTGAGCGAGGTCTTGGCCACGGATAGATCGTTTTTCGCCGCAGTCAAGCGATTGGTAGCTCGGCCGACTTCGACGCTGGCCCGCATGACATCCAATTGGGGCACATCGCCCGCTTCGAAACGAATGTCGGCTTGGCGCAGGATATTCTGCGCTAAGTCGAGGTCTTGCTGGGCGTGCTGGAGAAGGGACTTTTGCAGGGCGATGCGGTCGTAAGCCTGCTTTGCTTGGAGAGTTATATCGAGCTTGGTCATCTCGAAGACGGCGAGACGAGTCGCTTCGGCTTGCTGGCGACCGGCTTGGAGGCGGTGCCACCACTTCAGCGGCAATTCAACCCGTTGGCTGAGTTCGATCGTGCGCTCGCCATACTCACTCAAGCTGCCCAGCTCGGGGACCTCTGCGAACTCCACCTCTAGCTCTGGATCGGGTAGGGCACCGGCCTGCTGTGCTTGGGCGCGGGCGGCTTCATAGACATTGCGGGCGGCTTCCACGGCCGGATTGCGCTCGACGACCAAGCGGATAGCATTGATCCGCGACATACCCTCGGCGTGTGCGCGTTCCAGAGGAATTAGCCCTGCTGAAAGGGCCAGTAGCAAGAATGGGAAGACGTACCTGCTAGATGATTTAGCAGCAAACATGGATACTCCCTTACCAATAGGGCTTTAGAGTTATGCGTCCGGTTCGACCTTGCAGGATCGCTTTGCCCAATGGGTGAAAAAAGAGTTTTCCTCAAAGCATGGCAGACGATGCTGGACTATAATAAAGAAAATAGGCATTGCTTATAAACCCCGGCAGTCGCTCTTCCGCTAGGCCTCTACCGCCCGAGTTTTTGAATTTGCTTTTTGTAGGGGGACCGCTATACTAAAATCCAAGGTCATGCTAACGCGCAAAACGGACATCCCGATAGGCTCGGTGTACTCGCTGGCCCTGCTGGCGCTGACAGTGCTCTTTGTGGCTGTTTTATGCGGCCTGCCCTTCAGCCACCAGCTTTTCCACGAGAGCCTCGTCGAGCCTGAGCACTGCCCGGCCTACCTGTTGCAGAGCGGTCTATCGCTCCTTTTTGGGGGCTTGGCGCTCGTGCTCGTGGCGCTGAATGCCTCTGAGCCAAGTCCGTCCGCTCTGCGCACAGTACCGTTACCCCTTTTTTCTCCTCGCTTTACCCATCTCAACCGAGGCCCGCCCCGGTGCTAGTGCATCCACGCTTGTAAGCTGCTTAGTGCGTGGGTGCCCCTCTCCATATCCATCTTTCGCGTACCATTAAATTCCCGTCTTGTGCGCAACGCCTAGGGGAATGCGTGTGGACGGTCAAACCATTGGAGACTAGCACCATGTTTAAAAGCATATCCGCGTTGAGCATCTTCGCCCTGGTCCTCTTCATTGCTAGCTGCGGCGACGACGATAACCCCGTCGATGGCGAGCACGACGAAGAACACGCCGAGGCCATCGGCCTAATTGTTCGCAGCAGCGGCGAGGAGATCGTCCGCTACGAAAACGGCGAGGTCGAAGGCGAAATTACAGTGGGCCACGGCCTGGAAACGGCCCTGCTGTCCGTGCGCTTTATCGCCGAAGATGGCGACCTCTTCACCCCGGACGAAGACGAAGGCTTCGCTCTCGACTGGGAAATTGCCGACGAGAGCATTGCCGAAGTCGAGCATCACGAAGAAGACGGTGCTTGGGCGTTTCACATCGTCGGCTTAGAGGAAGGCCAGACTACCATCGTCATCAAAATCAGCCACGAAGGCCACGCCGATTTCGTCTCTAAGGAAATCGAAATCCACGTCGAAGAAGGCGGTCCAGGCTCTGAGGACTCCCACGCCGATGAGGAAGGCTAGGGATGCGCCTCTGCGTTTTCTTGTCTCTTTTCCTCGTCAGCTTGGCAGTAGGACCCGCCTCCGGTAGCGATAACCAGACTGGCTCTCTAGCCGGCCATGTGGTTGACGCCGAAAGCGGCCAACCCGTCGGTTGGACTACCGTAGTCATCGAGGAGCTTGAACGGGCGCGGGTTAGCGACGCCGAGGGGCACTTCTTCTTCGCCAACGTACCCCCCGGCGCGTACGTCCTGCAAAGCCTACACGTCGGCTACCACGAAGCGCGCTTCGTGGTCGAGGTCGTCGCCGGAGATACCACCCATGTCGATCTGGTTATCGGCCACGAGTCCCTGCACGTAGAGGGGATTCTCGTCGAGGGCGAACGCACGAGTCCTGTTTCTCCACTGCAAACCCCCGAAGTCGTCTTCAGCGGTAGCAAGCTGCGGCAGAATTTGAGCCGCACCATTGCCGAGACCATCGACTACGAGCCGGGCATTGCCCAGCGCTCGATGGGACCTGCGCCCGCGCGTCCGGTGCTGCGCGGGCTAGGGGGCGACCGCTTGCTGATGCTCGAAGACGGCGAGCGCACTGGCGATTTGTCCGGCTCCTCCTCAGACCACGCCGTGGCTATTGAGCCGATGACTACCGAGCGCATTGAGGTCGTGCGCGGCCCCCGCACCTTGCTCTACGGCTCCAATGCCTTGGCCGGGGTCGTCAACGTGGTGCGCGGATACGTGCCCTCCGAGCGGCCCGACGGCTTCGGAGGCTCGGTGACCTATCAAGGGGAGAGCGTCAACCGAGGCTTGTCCGGCGGCCTGACCCTCGAACAGGGGCTTGGCCCACTGGCTTTGCGCTTCGACAGCAGTCTGCGCAATGCCGACGATATTTCCACGCCGCATGGGGTACTCGCCAATACGGACATCCGCACGGGCAATGCTTCGGTCGGCCTGAGTCTGGTGCGCCCTTGGGGGCACGTGGGCGCGTCTGGCAGTTTGTACGATTCTGACTACGGCATTCCCCCCGACCCAGAGGGCGGCCACCCGGACGGTGTATCCATTGATCTTCAGCGCCAGCACCTCGAAGGGCGCGGCGAAATCCTCACCGGGCCGGACTGGCTCCAGCGCCTAGAACTGCACCACTCGTTTTCACGCTATCAGCACGGAGAATTCGAAGATAGTGGCGACTTGGGAATGGAGTTCGGCGTGCTCACGCACAACAGCGGCGCTCTGGCTCACTTGGATCGCATGGGGCCTTTTGCAAACGGCGCGATTGGTCTGTGGTACGAGTACCGCAACTATGCCGCGGCTGGGCTTAATTTTACGCCACCGGCCGAGGAATACGCCGGTGCTTTGTTCACATATCAAGAGTGGGAGAAGGATCCTTGGGCTGTCAACGCGGCCCTGCGCGTTGACGCCCGCCGGATCGAGCCGCACGAGGAACGCGACTCGCGGCGGGTCGGCCGCATCCAGACGCGCGACTTTGCCGGTATGTCCGCCGGCCTGTCCAACCACTACCGCGCCAGCTCGGGTCTGACCCTCGGCACGACCTTGATGCGCACCTTTCGCGCCCCCGGTATCGAAGAGCTGTTTTCCGAAGGGCCGCATTTGGCCGCCTATTCGTACGAGGTGGGGAATGGTTCCCTCGATAGCGAACGCGGCTTAGGACTGGAGCTGTTCGTCGACTACCACCACGAAGAAGGCCATGTACACTTGGCCGTCTTCCGCAACGCCATTGACGGGTACATTTTCCCCAAAAACAGCGGCGAGCGCAGTCTGCGGCGCGCCGATCTCTTCCTCTACCAGACTGTAGGGGAGCACGTCCTTATGCACGGTGCCGAAGTCACCTTCGATTGGCACGTGGCGGATTACTGGAAGGCCGCCGGCACCCTCAGCTATGTGCGCGGCCACCTCATTGACCTCAACGACGAACCCTTGCCGCGTCTGCCACCCCTGCAAGGGCACCTAGGCCTGACCTGCGAACCCACCGAGGCGCTGAGTGTGACCATTGCTCTACGCCTAGCCACGGAGCAGAACCGGATCGGCGAGTTTGAAAAGCCTACGGAGGGCTACGCAGTGCTGGATTTTTCAGGTCAGTACTATGCGGAGTGGGGGGGACGTCTGCACACTTTCGCCCTGACCTTGGAAAACGCCACCGACGCGGTGTATCGCAACCACCTCAACCGCGTCAAAGAGATCCTGCCCGAGCCAGGCCGAAATCTGCGCCTGCTGCACAAGATATTCTTCTGAGAAGCGCCGGTACTACTTAGGCATCCTTCAACGCATCTCAGCGCCTACGGGGACAGATACGCCGGTTGTGTACTCAGCTTCCCGGCTGCCACTCGTTGAGCGTGCGGGCGAAGAGAATATCCGAGCGGGTGACAGCCCCTTCGCTGTGGGTAGTTACCGAGACGGCGATGGTGCGCTTGCCAGTGTCCAAGGAGAAGTCGGGGTGGTGGTTTTGCTCGCTGATGGTGCTGGTCAGGTGGTTGAGGAACGAGGTGATGTCCTTGAAGTTGGCAAAGACGAAGTCGCGCGAGATGATGATGCCGTCGCGGCTCCAACCTTCAAGGGTTTGCAATTCGACATCTACTTCGGCGGCGCTGAGGGTGGTTTTGTCTTCGGTCATGGCGGTTGGCTCCTCGTTGAGATGGTTAGGCGGTTAAGATGCGGTGGAGGCGGTCGGCGATGATTTCGGCTTCGCCGTCTAAGAGGGTTTGCGGCCCAACGCTGAGCGCGGTGTCGCCGCCGCTGACCAAGATCGACGGCTCGCCTGCTTCGAGCGCGTGCACTACGTCGCCGGCCGAGCAGGGGGCTGCGTCGCCAAAGTGTAGATGCACCAGCGGCTCGGCCGGCGGAAATTTGTTCTCGTAGGCGCTGGTAAAACTAGCCTTAATGCCAGCGATGCCCTCGACGGCCTCGGCGATGACCCGACAGCGGCGCTCCCACTCGGCCACTTGCGCTGCTTCATCCATTTCAAAGAATAGCTCGACGGCGCGCAGCAGGCCGCAGATTTCCTCTTTGCCGACCTTCATGCCGCGGCCGATAGCCGAGTGCGGGTTGGAGTTGAGGTGGCATGCCGCAATTAGGTCTTTGCGCCCCAAGATCAGGCCCGATGACTGCGGCCCAAACAGGCCCTTGCCGCCGCTGAACACCGACAGGTCGCAGCCCATGGCCGGCAGGTCGGTCAGGTTGGAGCGCGGCGGCAATTGCGCGGCCGCATCGACGATGACCGGTACGTTGCGCTCGTGGGCAGCGGCGACGAGCGCGGGCAGTTCGGATAGGGGCTGGCTGCCGAGGAAATACACTACGGCCGCGGTTTTGGGGCCGATACCAGCGGCGTAATCGTCGAGCGTCACGTTCTTGGTGGTCCCGACTTTGACCAGTTCGCCGCCGCTGAGGCGAAAGCCCTGATGGACGTAGTAATGCGAATCGACCAAGCTGATGACGAACTGGTTGGGCCGATCCCCGACATCGGGAAGCTGCGCAATGGCGCGGGCGTCCGTACCGGTCAGGCAAGCTGCACCGGCCAAGAGCATGCCGCCGGCCGCGCCCGAAGACACAAAGGCCGCTTCAGCGCCGGTGAGCGCGGCGATGCGGGCACCGGCTTTTTCGTGCAGCTCGTTGAGATGGACGAATTGGCGCGACGCTTCGGCCATCGCCTCGACCACGGGCGCGGGCATGATGGAGCCGCCGAGTGTGGTGATGGTGCCGCGGGCGTTGATGAAAGGGCGCAGGCCTAGGCGTTGGTATAGGGTGGGCATGGGTAGGTCCTTAAGGAGGTAGTGGATTGGAGTCGCGCATCCAACTCAGCAATTCATTTTGCAACATTTAAATAAAAAGAAAGCGGGCGGGATGAAACACCCCGCCCGCTTTTGCGCGTTTACTAGGCGTCCCTTAGTGCGGGTGCGCGTGGCCGTGGCCGTGGCCGCCTTCTTCTTCCTCTTCCGGCTCCTCAGCCACCAAGGCGTCGGTGGTCAGCAAGAGGGTGGCGATGCTAGCGGCATTGCTGAGCGCGGTGCGCACGACCTTGGTCGGGTCGATCACGCCCATGGACACGAGGTCGCCGTATTCTTCGGTTTGGGCGTTGAATCCGTACGCGCCCTCGCCGTCGGTGAGGACCGTCTCGACAACCACGGCCCCTTCGTGCCCGGCGTTGTCGGCGATCTGGCGCATCGGCTCCTCTAAGGCGCGCCGCACGATGCGGACGCCGGTGGTCTCGCCCTCGGTCTCGCCGGTGAGCGAGTCCAGTCCGGCGATGGAGCGCACGAGGGCCACGCCGCCCCCAGGCACCACGCCTTCCTCGACCGCGGCACGGGTTGCGTGCAGCGCGTCCTCGACGCGGGCCTTCTTTTCCTTCATCTCGGTCTCGGTGGGCGCGCCGACCGCAATGACGGCCACGCCACCGGCCAGCTTGGCCAGCCGCTCCTGCAACTTCTCGCTGTCGTAGTCCGAGGTGGTCTCGTTGATCTGGTTGCGGATCTGATCGACCCGGCCCTTGATGTCAGCGCCCTTGCCCCCGCCTTCGACGAGGGTCGTATTGTCTTTGTCGATGGCGATGCGCTTGGCCTGGCCGAGATCGGTCAGTTGGACGCTTTCGAGGGTGATGCCCAAATCCTCGGTGATCACGGTGCCGCCGGTGAGGGTGGCGATGTCTTGGAGCATGGCATTGCGGCGGTCGCCGTAGCCAGGGGCCTTGACCGCGGCCACATGCAAGGTGCCGCGGATCTTGTTGACCACCAGCGTGGCGAGGGCCTCGCCCTCCACGTCCTCGGCGATGATCAGCAGGGGCTTACCGGCCTTGCTGACCTTTTCGAGCAAGGGCAGCAGATCCTTGAGGGTGGAAATTTTCTTCTCGTGGATCAGCAGGTAGCAGTCCTCCAAGGAGGCTTCCATGTTCTCCTGATCGGTGACGAAATAGGGCGACAGGTAGCCGCGGTCGAACTGCATGCCCTCGACCACGTCGAGGCTCGTGTCCGTGCTCTTGGCTTCCTCGACGGTGATGGTGCCGTCCTTGCCGACCTTGTCCATGGCTTCGGCAATTAGCTGGCCAATGTCGTCGTCGCCGTTGGCGGAGATGGTGCCGATTTGCTCGACCTCGGAGTGATCTTGGACGGTCTTGCTCTGGGCTTTGAGGCTTTTGACTACCTCGGCGACGGCTTGGTCGATGCCACGCTTGATCTCCATCGGGTTGTAACCCGAAGTAACGGCTTTCAAGCCCTGGGTGTACATGGCTTCGGCGAGGACGGTGGCGGTGGTGGTGCCATCGCCGGCTACATCGCTGGTCTTGGAAGCGACTTCCTTGACCATCTGCGCGCCCATGTTCTCATAGGCGTCGGGCAGTTCGATCTCTTTGGCGACGGTAACGCCGTCCTTGGTGATGGTGGGCGAGCCCCAGCTTTTGGCCAAGACGACGTTGCGGCCTCGAGGCCCGAGCGTCACCTTAACGGCCTTGCTGAGCTGTTGGACGCCGGAGAGGATGTTCTCGCGGGCGTCTTTGCTAAAGGCAATCTGTTTGGCAGCCATAGGTATTGTATCCTCCCTTAGTCTACAATGGCGAGGATGTCGTCTTCGCGCATAATCAGAAATTCTTCGCCCTCGATCTTGACCTCGGTGCCCGAGTACTTGCCGATGAGGACCTTGTCGCCTACGCTCACTTCCAAGCCGACGCGCTCGCCGTCTTCGATGCGCCCAAGGCCAACGGCGACGATCTCGGCTTCTTGGGGCTTTTCCTTGGCCGTGTCCGGGATGATGATTCCGCCGACCTTCTGCTCTTCGGCCTCGTCGAGACGCTTGACTAGCACGCGGTCGGCGAGGGGCTTAATATTGATGGTGGCCATGATTGGCTCCTCCTTTTATGAGGTAAAATGGTTATGACATGCTATATGATATTGCAATTTTCGTGCCAAACGACAAAAATTATGCTAGTGTTTTGTTTATAAAGAACTTATGCCGTATCTTGACGCAGAGTCGCAAATGGAAATTTTCCTATATTGACAATATATCTCCAAAAAAAGGGGATAAATATAGATAAGTGTATTAAAAATAACTTATTGCGATATTTTCTTCAAATGACAACAAGAAGATTTAATTCTCATTATGAAAAAATTGAGGGGATAATGAACTGGGATGACCAGCGGGTTGTGCTGACCGGGGCCAGCAGCGGCATCGGTCGCGCCTTGGCCCTTGTGCTAGCCGAGCGCGGGGCGCGCTTGGTGTTGGTGGCGCGCCGCGCCGAGGCGCTAGCAGAACTGGGGGCGGCAATTGAAGACAGCGGCGGCCGCCAGCCGCTAGTGGTGCCGTGCGACGTAAGCGATCTGGCCCAAGTCGGTGCTTTGCACGCCGAGGTGGAGGCGCAATGGGGCGAGGCCGACGTGCTGATCAACAATGCGGGTCGGGGGTATTACCGCTCCTTTGCCGACGCGGATGTGCGCGAATGCGCGGCCGTGGTGCAGACGAACCTGCTCGGCGTCATCTACTGCACGCGAGCCTTTCTACCGGGTATGCTAGCGCAAGGGCGGGGCCGGTTGGTCTTCATATCGAGTATTGCCGGCGAATTCCCCGTGCCCAAGCACGCCGTGTACAGCGCGACAAAATTCGCGGTAAACGGCTTGGCCGAAAGTCTCGACTACGAGCTGGCACCCCAGGGCATTGGCGTCCACCTTGTGGGGCCGGGCTTGGTGCATACAGAGTTTGCCGCGCGGGCGGGTACTCAGCACCTGCCGGTGCAGGAAAAGTTCGCCAAGTCGGCGGAGGAAGTGGCCGAGGCCATCGCCGACGCCGTAGCCGCGGGCAAGCGCAAGAGCGTCCCAGACGTGGCCGCGCATTTGCTGATCAAGCTACGCCAGCACTTGCCCCGCTTGACGCGGTTTGCTTTTAAGAGGGTTTGTCGCCGGCTCTAAGCCGTGCTATTGAGCGGTGTATCCGCCGTCGACGACTAGGGTCGCCCCGGTGGTAAAGCCAGATGCTTCTGAAGCAAAGTAGAGGACGGCCGTGGCTAGCTCGGCCGGGTCGCCCCAACGGTCCATGGGAACCTTGGCAATCATTTCGCGCGCCTTGGCCGGGTCTTGTAGCAGGATGGCATTGATCGGGGTGATAAAAGGGCCGGGGCAGATGGCGTTGACGGTGATCCCGTGCCGTGCCCATTCGAGGGCGAGGGTCTTGGTGAGCTGGACGATGCCGCCCTTGCTTGATGCATACGGCGTGCGGTCGGCGATTGAGACCTGAGAGACTGTGGACCCGAGGTTGATGACGCGACCGTAGCCGCGCTCGATCATCTGCGGCCCCACGGCTCGGCAGTAGTACATCGGGCCGGTGAGGTTGATGGCGATGACCGCGTCCCAATCCTCGTCGCGCAGCTCGACGATGGGGCTGCGGATGTTGATGCCAGCGTTGTTGACTAGGATGTCGATAGGGCCCAAGGCGTCGCTGGTTTGGCGGACCGAGGCTTCCACTTGGGCGCGGTCGGCCGCGTCGGCTTGGAAAGCGAGCACGCGGCCGTTGGTATGGGCGCTGATTTGCGCGGCTGCGGCGCGGGCTTCTTCCTCATTGCGGCTGGTGAGGGCCACGTCGGCACCGGCCGCCGACAGCGCACAGGCCATGGCCTCTCCGAGCCCCTTGCTGCCGCCCGTCACCAAGGCCGTGCGGCCCTTGAGGCTGAAGAGGTCGAGCGAGGAGGGCGGTATCATAGCGAGACCCAGCCTTCGGCCTCGACCATAGACTTGGCGAGGTCGCCCAACTCGGCGACTAGGTCGCCTTGATTTTGGGCGCGGGCCTTATTGGTGATCTGCATGGTTAGGGCGATCAGTCCCAAGCCGAAGATCCGCTGCAAACTCTGCGGCGAGTCTGGTTTGAGGTCGGGAATTAGCTCGGACAGGCGGTTGAGCAGGTCGCGGTGCGCGGCGGGAATTTCAATGACTTCCAAGGACATAGTGGCGTTAAAAGTAACGCATGGCCTAGTCGTGGTCAAAGTTCCACCTCGCGGGCAACAAAGTGTTCGCCGTCTTGGACGATGCGGCTCCAAGGCGCGGCGGGATCGTGGTCCCAAGCCACGATCCACCCCTGGGCGGCGGCCTCTGCAGCAAAGTGCTGTTTGCGAGTCAAAGTCTGATGGGGGAACATGTCGTAGGCCATGTTCCAATAGGTCCGGAGATGAAGGCGCGTGGGGATCAGCTCTCCGGGATAGACGAGGGTGTGGCCGCCAGCCGCAAGGCGAAAGCCCTGATGGGCACGAGTGTGGCCGCCGGTGACAAAGGCCGTCAGCCCGGGGGCCAATTCGCCGTCGCCGTCGAGGAAGCGCATCTCGACTTGGCGGGCAAGGGTGTGCAACTCCCCGGGCCGGTAGCTGCTCCGCATGGTGCTGCGGCCGGCCAAGGCGTCGTCCCACTCGCCGCGCTGCACCGCGTGGACGGCGTTGGGAAAGAGCGGGGCTAGATCCGCAGGCCCTGCGACGAGACAGCCGCAGAAGTGGTCGAAGTGCAGGTGGGTGAGCGCGACCATGGTAATTGCCTCTGGGGCCACGCCGGCGGCGTCGAGCGAGCCGCGCAATGTATGTGCGCCATCCATGCCGTACATGGTGCGCTCGCGCGGGGAGAAGCGCTCGCCAAACCCGGCGTCGAACAGCACGAGTTCGCGGCCCGTTTTCAGGAGCAGGCAGTTGCACGACAGGCGGATGCGGTTGTGTTCATCTGGAGGGGACTCGCGTTGCCATAGGGCCTTGGGTACCACGCCGAACATAGTTCCCCCGTCGAGTCGAAGGTCGCCGCCGGGCAGGTGTACGGCCTCGGCCTCGTCTAGCTGTAAGCGACGCATCAGAGGGTGGCCAGGACTTTAGTGCCTTCCATATCGAAGTGGAAGGGCATCTCGCGCAGGCCCTCTTGGGCCATGGTGGCGCGTAGCTTGGCGTGGTGTTCAGCCGGGCAATAGAACATGAGGAAACCACCGCCGCCGGCCCCTAGCAGCTTGCCGCCGAGGGCACCGGCGGCGCGGCCGGCCGCGTACCAGCGGTCGATATCCGCATTGGATATCTGCTGCGCCCGCTGTTTTTTGGCGATCCAGTGCTCGTGGAGTAATTCGCCGAAGCGGTCGAGTGCATCCCGTTCGAGCGCCTCCTTGATCTGGTAGCCTATCTGTTTGGTCTGATGCAGGCTATCTAGTACGCGGTCGTCGCCTTGTTGGGTGTCTTGGTTTTGCCGCGTGAGGATGTCCGAACTCTCGCGCCGGATGCCGGTAAAAAAGACCAGCATGTTGGCGGCTAGGGCCTCGGCGGTGGGTGCGGAGATCGCCAGTGGCGCGACAGCGACGCGACCGCTGGTGTCGATGTCGAGGCAAGTCAGGCCGCCGAAGGTGCCCAAGTAGTGGTCGTGTTTGCCCGCTGGCTGGGCGGCTCGCACCGCTTCGATATAGTGGGCTTCCTCCGCCAGCGCTTGGGGAGAGGGCTGGCGGCGCTTATAGGCGTGTAGCGCGGCCAGCAGCGCCACGGTGAACGCGCCCGAAGAGCCTAGGCCGGTGCGGCCCGGTACGTCGGACATCGCGCTTATTTCGATCCCGCCCTCAATCCCGGCGTGGATCAGGGCTTCGCGCAGTAGGGGATGTTGGATCTGGTCGGGCGCATCGACCTTTTCGGTCTGCGAGTACTTGACGCGAATGAAGTCTTCCACCTTGAGGTCGTTGAGCTGGATATAGACGTATTTGTCGATGCCAGCGCTGAGTACAAAGCCCCCGTAGTGGGTGTAATAGGACGCTAGGTCGGTGCCGCCGCCGCCGAGCGGAATGCGCAGCGGCGCTCTGGTGAGGATCAAACTAGCCTCGTTTCAAGGAAGGGCGAACGCGCCCGAGTCCACGCACTGACAGGCGTGGCGGTAGCGCTCTGGCGTATCGGTCGAAAGGAGTTGACCGCGCATGGGATGCCCGAGCAGGGGGTGGCCGGCGGCGAGCAAGTCGGCGAAGACTTCGCTGAAGTCGCAGGGGGTGTCGGGCGGGATACGGTCGAGGATTTCGGGTTGTAGGGCGTAGATCCCGGCGTTGACCCAATAGTTGTCGAATACTTGGTCGGGCCGCGGTTTTTCGACGAAGCGGTCGATGCGGTGGTGCGCGTCGAGACCGACGATGCCCCGCGTGGTGGGGTCGTCCATCCACAAAAGCCCGATGCTGGCGATCTCGCCCTCGCGCTGGTGGGTCTGCCACAGGTCGCCTAGGTCGAAGTTGGTCAGGTTGTCTCCGTAGTACATTAAAAAAGGCCCGTCGAAAAAGTCGGCCACTTGCCGCGCGGCGCCGGCGGTGCCGAGCAGATCGTCTTCCAGCGAATAGGTGATCGACACCCCCCAGGCCCGACCATCGCCGAAATAGTCGGCGATGACTTGGGGCAAGTGGTGGAGGTTGATGATGAGGTCGTCGAATCCGTGCCGGGCCAACAGGCGCACGACGTATTCGAGCAGGGGTTTGCCGGCAAAGGGGACCATCGCTTTGGGGGTCGCGTCGGTGAGTGGGCGCAGGCGCGTGCCGCGCCCAGCGGCTAGGATCATTGCCTTCACGCGCTAGCCCTGCGGAGGACGTTGGCGGCCCGCATATTCGCTTGGGCCGCCGCGTAGAAGTCCGCGAGGTTGGGCTGCCTTTTGATCCACTCGATGTATTCGCCGATGGTCTGTTCGAGCGGGATCTCGGGCTGCCAGCCGAGGGCTTGCAGGGCCTCGCCGGAGGAGACGGTGTGGCGGGTGTCGCCAAAGCGGTATTCTCCGCTTACGAGCGGTGCGATGGCCCGCCCGGCGATGCGCGTTACTAGCTGAGCGTATTCAAGGACGGTGGTACCGCGCTGGCCGGCGACATTGAAGGAGCGAAAATCAGCGCGCTCGTCTGCGAGACAGAGGACATTGGCGCGGGCCACATCGCCGACATAGACGTAGTCGCGCAACGATTGGCCATCCTCGTAGCAGACGGGGGGCTGGCCGTGCAGGACGCGGAGGGCAAAAATGCGGCCGATGCCCGAATAGGCATTGAAAAAGGAGTTGCGCGGCCCCTGGACGATGGAGTAGCGCATGTTGACCGTGGGAATGTCGTATTTGCGGCCGAGGCTGGAGGAGGTTAGTTCAGCCGCGTATTTGGAGATGCCATAGGTGGTGTGAGGGTTGACGGTGTCTTCGGTGATCGGTTGGTGTTCGAGGGGAGCGGCGCAGTGAGGGCAGCGGACTTCCCACTCGGCTCTGGCTAGCTGCGCGTCGGGACGGGCGTCGGGATAGACGATGCCGTGCTCGTCGCAGCGGTACTTGCCCTCGCCATAGACGGCTTGCGACGAGGCCAAGACCACTTTCCGCACGGGCAGCTTCTCGGCGACGATCAGCTCGTAGAGCAGGGTGGCACCGACGGTATTGACGTGGTGGAAGGTGGAAAAATCCGGCATGTAGTCTTGGTAGGCCGCTAAATGGATGACGCCGTCGATGCCGTCGAGCGCGGCCAGCCAGTCGGCGCGTTGGCGCACGTCGCCGCGCATCTTTTCCACGCCCGCGGGCAGATAGGTGGGCCAGCCTTCGGGGTGGACTCGTTCCTGTAGGGAGTCGAGGATGCGGACGCGATAGCCCGCGGCGACGAGGCGATCTACGGTGTGCGAGCCGATAAAGCCGGCACCGCCTGTGACTAGAATGTGGCGCATGAGTTGGAGGCAGGGTGTGTGCCGATGTTATCCGTGTATAAAATGTAAATAAAAAGGATGATAGCGACCCGCGCTCCACACCGCCCGCTAGATTGACTGGCTAAAACGGCGGAGCAAACCCGTCCTTCCCCTCACCTAAAGGTGGCAACCCGTTCTCCCGCAGTTTGTTGTCGAGTACTCCAAAGAATTGCCGATAGCGTTCCAGATACTCCCGTTCAAAATCATTGCGCCCACAGCCCAGCTTTTGCGCCATCAGGTCATACGCGCCCTCCCGCGTGCCGGCCAGAAATTTCCCTTGCCGGAAGTGAAAAGGCTGGGCGATAAATTTCTCGACGCCGGTATCAATCAGAGCATCGGCAAAGTCACGGTTGTTATTGACCAGCAGCAGGGGCGTCATCGTAATGCAGGTATCAATACCGGCCGCCTGTACTTCCTTGATGGCCTCCAATCGCCGGTGATTACCCGGACAGAACGGCTCAAAAGTCCGCCGGATGTCCTCATCGTCGGTGGTGACCGTCATATTGACCTGTACTCGTCCACCGTTATCCTCAATGCGCTGGAACAGGTCGCAATCCCGCGCCACCAATGGGCTGCGGGTTTGGACGACCAATTTTGGCTTATGCCGCTCGGCCATAATTTCCAGCAGGCGGCGAGTGAGTTCCAATTCTCGCTCGATGGGCTGATAAGGATCGGTGACGCTACTCATATAGATGAGCTTGTCGTCCAGCGACTTCCGGCGCTTATCCATCAGCTCGATTGCATTTTCTTTTACATCAACCCAATAGCCCCACGTGTCGCGCTTTTCGGCATCCCGGCTGAAAAACGCCGCGTAGCAGTAGGTACAGCCAAACGAGCAGCCGCTATACGGGTTGAGCGTAAAATCGTACGCGTTCATAAATCCGGTCGGCTTCGTCAGCAACTGCCCCGTCTGGACATACGTCACGGCAGCCTTGCCGGTTTTATCGGGGCCGGAAACATCCTGCGACACACCGGGATCAAGGGAATCAAACAGGTCTTGCTGTATAGAATCTGTCATTGCAAAACCTCCTTAGGAAAGCGGCTTTAACAGGCGGAGTGCTCTTCGATAGCGTTCAGCTTTCTCGCCTTGCTCGTCGATCTTGCGCTTGGCCTCAGCTTTTTTCCACTCCTGTAGTCTTTCCTGCTCGGCAGCTTTGCTCTTAGCCTCTTTTCGCCCCTGCCTCAACAACTCTGCACGACGAGATGAAACGCGATAGGACAACATGCTGTCTTTCGGCGAACTGAATCGATAACGGCTCCTGCGACGAACAGATTTAATTGGGTCTCCTTCCGCTTCAGGTACTTCAAAGCCAAAATCAACTGCGCAGTTAGTATAAAAATGGGATCTGCCAGGATCCTGAGGATTATCAGGATCATTGGGAATATCTATATCAGTTCCGAATTCCTTATCCCAATCGTAGGAATCGTCTACCACTCTATACAGAGCCTTCTTTTTTGATTTAGGGATGGTGAAAATCCCTAAATCAGGGCTAACTAACGAAATACCTCTTCTAGGGTATTCTTGGCAGGCTTTACACTTTCTTCCCAATACGAGGACCATTGGTTGTTATCCCAAGGCAGACTCAAATAGAATGCCGTAACCACACGCACCGTATTAGCCGGAAGCTCGGGCGGATTTTTCGGAGTAGGATATTGGCGATAATTAAAATAATCAGGCACGGAACATCGAAATGCTCGCCAGAAAAAAGTACCTGCGGACCGCATTGCTTTTGCCGGTTCCTGAGCGTCAAAATAGATCTCGGGTTGTTTGCCATACTTGGACAGGGCAAGAGCTAAACCTACACGACCGGCCCCAGTACCCGCTCCCACGTCACAAACATACAGCGTATTCGGAACACCAACTCGGTCAAAGATGCTCTTAAACGCCCAGGACGCTAGGATGCAGTGTTTCAAGTGGTATTTGACTAGGTATGCAGCAGCCAGATACGAGTCATCATAATAGTCGGGAACAAATTTCCCTGTCACTACTTTTTCTAGATTTATCATCGCATCAGCAGCCTGCTTGAGATGTGCTTCGCATCTTTCGTCATGCTTGTTATGGCGCAGAAAATCCCGGAACCCCTTCTCGTGAGCGTCATCCAGCGCCCGCAACAAGCAGGCATCAGGCAAATCGTACGTGGTCTGTTCGGACATAATTAGTTCTAGGTTAGGGTACCATTGCGTTTACGGGGTTGTTTACTACGCTGGTGGCGGTAATATCCACGCTCGTATTGTCCTTGATCTTGTTGAAGAGGTTCGTGAGCATCTCGTCATGTGCCGGTGCAATATAGATGAGGCGCGGTATCCCGGCCAAGTGCGTCGCGGTTGACAGCAAATCAGTGTTGTGTGGATTTTGAGGGATCACAATAAATATTGAACGGACGAAACGGAGAATGCGCTACGCGCCCAAGATAGCCCTCGCACTGGTCAGCTTAGTCCTCGGAATCGCGCTGTGTGAACTGGCGTTGAGCTTCTTGCACCCGCAGCTCTTCCGTCGGCCTCCCGTCTGGCGCTACGACCCCGAGCTGGGTTGGAGCCACATCCCGGACCGCGTCGGCCGCTTGGTCACCCCGGAATTCGACGTGGAAATGCGGATCAATAGCATCGGCTTGCGCGATCGCGAGTTCGCCGACACCAAGGGAGTGGGCTTCCGTCGCGTGGCCCTGTTTGGCGACTCGTTTGTCGAAGGGTGGGGCGTCCCCATAGAGGCCGCGGTCAGCCGTCAACTCGAAACCTGCCTCCGGCGGGAGGGGGCTGCGGTGGAGGTGGCCAACTTCGGGGTGGCTGGTTACGGCACCGACCAAGCGCTGCTGTTTTTCGAACAACAAGGGTCGCGCTTTGGGGCCGATGAGGTGGTGCTCTTTTTTTACGGCAACGACCTGTGGAACAATGCTTCGCGCCGCGGCATTGGTGCCGAGCGGGGCTTTAAGCCCTACTTCCGGGTGCGAGGCAACGGGCGGCTCGCACTCGCAGGCGTCCCGGTAAAGGAATCGAGCTTTTGGCGACAACCCGCAGACTCGTTGCCCCTCGCGGCGCGATTGCAGCGCTATTTCTCACAGCACTGGCACTTGTACCGGCTGGTGCAAAAGGCGTGGCAGCCGGAGGTGCCGCGCGGGCAGCAGCAGGATTTTTACGCGGGCCTGTACGGCGCGGACGCGCGCTTTGCCCCGGCCTGGGAGCTGACGGGCCGCATCCTCGCGGCCTTTAAGCGCAGCGTTGAGCAGCACGGCGCGCGCCTGACCGTCGTGTACGTGCCGTCGATCGTCCAAGTAGAAGAGGACAACTGGAGCGCCAAGCGCGAGCTGTACGGCCTGATCGGCGAGTTCGACCTGAGCAAGCCCAATGCCAAGCTAGCTGGTTTTGCCGAGCAGCATGGATTGGTGCTGATAGACTTGCTCGACGAGTTCAGGGAACAGGCCCAAACCCAGACCCTGTATTGGCGCGATAGCCACTGGAACGCGGCCGGCCACGCCTTGGCGGCCGAGCGGCTCTGCGCGCATCTGCGGCGGCACTAGCTCGTGGAGTGGCGCAAGGATCTGGGTGCGGTGGGGCTGCTCGGGGCGGCGGTCGCCATTTTCTTTTGGCCGGCTGCGGTGCTAGAGGGGGCGTTTTTCGTGCAGGACGTGATGGTGCAAAACCACCCGTTTCGCGATTTTTTCGCCCGCGCCCTCCGCGAAGGCCAATTGCCGCTGTGGAATGCGGCCATCAACTGCGGCTTCCCCCTGTTTGCCGAAGGCCAGGCCGGACCGCTGTATCCGCCCAATGTAATTTTGGCGTTGTTCCTGCCCACTTGGGCTGCACTGAACTGGAACATTGTTTTACATCTGTGGTTGGCCAGTGCAGGCATGTACGCGCTAGTGCGCGCTTTTGGCGCGGTGCGCCCGGCCGCGCTGTGCGCCGGGCTTTGCTACGCCCTGAGTGGCTACATGGTCGTGCGGGCCATGTCGCCCAACTTCATCGACGTATGCGCTTGGTTGCCACTACTGTTTTGGCTCGTCGATCGCATCCTGAACCGGGGGCACTTTTTTTACGTACTGCTCTTTGCGTTGGTGATTTGCTTGCAACTGCTGGCTGGCCACCCCCAAGCCGCCCTGTACGGGGCCGTCGCGGTCGCGGGCTACTGGCTCTATCGGAGTTGGGTTCAGGGCGCGGAATGGGTCGCTTGGCTGGCGCTGGCTGGCGCACTCGTGCTGGGTGCGGCCCTAGCCGCGGTCCAGCTAGTACCTACCGCCGAATTGGTGCAGCTATCCAACCGCGGCGCTGGCTTGTCGTGGGCCAGCTTTGTCGCGATGTCGCTGCCGCCCGAGCGGCTGGCTACCTTGTTGTGGCCCAACTTCTTTGGCAATTCGGCCCACGGCACGTACGGGAGCCGGGAGGTGGGCTTCTTCATCCAGCTCTGCGCCTACGTCGGCGTGGTGCCGCTATTTTTGGCTTGGGCGGCCCTGCGCGAGCGACGGGACGCCCAAGTCGGTTTTTTTGCCGCGCTCGCCCTCGTCGGGTTGGTGCTCGCGCTAGGCAAATACACGGCCATCTTTTCCTTTTTTTATGAAATTCCGGGGTTTAGCCTGTTTCGCATCCCGACGCGCCTTTTGTTGTGGTTTGCCGTGGGGGCATCCGTACTCTGCGGTCTTGGCCTCGACCAAGTGTTGCGCCGCCAGCGGCAACGGCCCGCAAATGGCTGGCTGTTGGCTGCAATCCTCGGCGTGGCCAGTGCTGGCCTGCTGTGGGCCAGCGGAGTCGCGCTCTTTGCCGACGGCTCAGAATCTGCGCGCTACATCCACCACTTGCGCGGCGACGGCCTGCGACTCGTAGGGGCGTTGGCAATCGGCGCGTGGCTGCTCGGCCGGCGGGCGCGGCGGGCCGCAGCGTGGGCTGCGCCCGTAGTCATTTTTGTCGAGCTGTACAGCTTTGGCGTAGACTTTAACGGCACGATAGAGCCGGCCGCTTACACCGAGACTCCGGCGACGGCCCGCGAGATTTTGGCCGACCACACGGCCGCTGCGCCGCCGCGGATCATCAGCTTGGTCTCCGAGCGGAACTCGCCATTTGATTGGCACGGGGGATGGGCCTATGACTTGGAGTCCTATAGGCGTTATAACGAGACCTTGCGGATGTATTCGGGGGGGCTGTACGGGATAGCCAACGCGCTGCCGGGATGGAGCCCGCTACACCTGTATCGCCACGGGGAATTCGCCCGCGGCTATCCGGCGTTTGCCGCCTTGGCTGGCGTGGAATACTCAGTGCGCTACGACCGAGGTGGAGACATGGACGTACAGCGCCTGCCTACGGTCTTGCCCCGTGCGTACGCGGTGGGCCAATACCACCTCGCCACTAGTCCTCGGGCCGGGCTGAGTTATATGGCGCGAGGGTTTCCCATGCAGCGCGAAGTCGTCTTGGAGGAAGCGCCGACCGCCTCGGTTGGGCCAGGCGGCGCGGCGCGGATCGTTCGCTACGAGGACGAAAAAGTTGCCGTGGCCCTCACCGATTCAGCCGGGGGAATTTTGGTCTTGAGCGATACCCACTACCCGGGCTGGCGGGCCTTTGTCGATGGGGTCGAGCGCCCGATCCTCCGCGCTAATCACGTATTCCGCGCCGTAGTGGTTCCGGCCGGGGCACGCGAGGTCGTCTTTTCGTATGAGCCGGATAGTTTCCGCTATGGCTTGCTGATCAGCGTGGCCGCAGTCGCGCTTTGGTTGGGTCTGGCTTGGGGCGGTCGGCGGCTGATCTTGCCGCCGGTGGAGAATATGCCAGCGGACGTGGGAGCGCAGTGGAAGGTCCGGGCCGTGCTGGGAGTCTTGATCGTCGTGATCCACGCAATAGCCACGCAGGGGCCTTTGTGGAGTGGGTGGCTTGAACGTCTGCGGCTGGGAGTGGGGTCGTGACGGCCGGGATCATCGGGCTGGCTGCAGGGGTTGCCGCGCTCGTGGTCTATGGGACGACGCTGTGCCCGACCGTGTACGTAGAGGGGAGCGGTGAGTTGATCGGTGCGGCCTATGGGTTGGGAACGGCGCATCCGACTGGGTATCCCTTGTTCTGCCTTAGCAGCCGCTTGCTCGCGCTGGCGCTACCGTGGGTTAGTCCGGCCGTGGCGGTCAATGCTGCGTCGGCCCTGTTTGCCGCCGCCTGTTGCGGAGCCTTGGCGGCTGTGCTCTACGGGCGCGGGGTGCGGCCCGTGGTCGCCTTGGCCGCGGCCTTAGCGCTGGCGTTTTCGCGCACCTTTTGGTCCCAAGCCGTCATCGCCGAAGTTTATGGCTTGGCCTTGTTGCTGGTGGTCTTGGTGCTGGCCCAGACCCTTAGAGCGTGTGAGAGCAAGGAGCCGCGCCAAGTGCTCCTTTTGGGTTGGCTGATGGGCTTGGGACTCACGGCTCACTTAATGCAGGTACTCGTCTGGCCGGGCGTGGTCGCGGTCTTGGCTTGGCGCTGGCCTGCGCTTTGGCGGCGGCCCTTGTTGCTGGCACAGGGGGTACTCGCTGCGCTGGGGGGGTACAGCTTGGTGGCGTACCTGCCGCTGCGCAATGGCCGGGGCGCGGGGTTTCACTGGGGGCCGCTCGACGACCTAGAGGCCCTGTGGCAGCACTTGAGCGGCGCGCTGTATCGCTCGTCGTTTTTTTCCTTGCCCTTAGAGGGCATGCTGCTCAACGCCCAGCGCTGGCTAGAGCAGGCCGCGGGCGAGTTCCACTTCACATTAGTGCCGTTGGTCGCTTGGGGTGGCTGGGTGGCTTGGCGTCGCGATCGCAGTGCATTTGTCTTGGTTGGGGGGGCAATCGCCTGCAATTTAATCGCCGCGCTCAACTACCACCGCGACCCCAATGGCCTACCGGTGTTTTACCTGCTCAGCATAGTGGGCTTGGCGGTGTGGTTGGGCATGGGGTTGGACGCGTTGGCTAGTCGGGTGCGGCCGGCCGTCTCGATCCCAGTCGCCGCGCTCGTCGTCGCCTTGGTACTAACTACGCACTACGAGGAATCCGACCGCAGCGAAAATTGGGTCGCCGACCGCTATGGTCGCGACGTTCTCGCCGACTTGCCCGAGGGCGCGATCCTGATTACCGAGGGGGACGATGCGGCCTTTGTGCTCGACTACCTGTTGAGGATAGAGGGCTTGCGCCCGGATGTGACCCTGTACAACCGCATGGGACGAGGGACGGATGTGCTCGGCTGGAGCGAGCAAGCGCTGCCACAGCTGAGGCGGGAGCGTCTGCGCTGGCGGCGCGAGGCCGCCTTGGCCCAAAGCGGGCGGCCCCTTTTTTATTTTGTGCCGCGCCGCTCGCCGCTGGCGGAGTGGGTGTTTGTGCCTGCAGGCTTGGTCTATCGCCTGCAAGCACCCGACGACAACACTGGGGTCGCCCCGCAGATCGAGATGGGCAATGCGTTGGCCACGGGCTTTTTCCGCGACCCGTGGGTGCGAAAGATCCAGAGCAATTACTATTTTATGGCCGGCGAGGAGCGCCTGTGGGCTGGGGATCGGGCCGGGGCTACGGTCGCGTACGAGCAAGCGGCGACTATTGCTTTCGACTCGCGCACCACGCGCTTTAACGCGGCGCTTAAACTGTTTGAAGTTGGCGAGTTGGATCGCGCTATGGACCATGTGGCGGCCGCGGCGGCCATCGACCCTTGGCGGCCTATGCCCTATCGCTTGATGGCGCGTATCGAGCGAGAACAGGGTCGCTATGACGAAGCGCGTCGCTGGAACAAAAAAGCAGGCGAGTTGCAGCGGGGGCCTTGATGGGGTATATAAGTTGTGGCTGCTTCCCCTTTAACGCCTTCGAGGGTCGCTATGGAAAAATTAAGACGCATACTCGATCCGAAGAAGGTCGTTTTGAACCTCACGGCGCAGCGCAACTTCGATGCCATCCGCGAATTGGCCACCGTGCTGTGGCAAGACGTCGCCGTGCCCGACCAGAAGCGCTTGCTCGCGTCCTTGATTCGGCGCGAGCAACAGGCCTCTACGGGCATTGGCAAGGGCGTAGCCATACCCCACGCACACGAGGACGGGATCCAGCGTCAGCTCTTAGCCATCGGCATCTCGCAGGTCGGCATTGACTTTGACGCGATTGACGGCCAGCCCGTCCACATCATCGCACTGTTGGTCACGCCCCAGAAACACCAAAAACAGCACATGGCGCTGCTGGCGGCTCTGTCGCAGCGCTTGCAGCAAGAGGAAGTGCGCCAGCGCTTGCTGCAAGTGACTGATGCGGCCGAGGTCGTCGATATTTTCACGCGCAACCCACTCCTGGGCTGAGCGCCGCGCAAAAGTCATGGTTCCAGAATTTGCTAGGGCGGTGCACGCCCCTCTATTCGAACGGCATTCTTGCTTTCTCGCCGGGCCGCTCGTAGCGGGGCAGCGGCAGGCCCTGATCGAGCGGCTGCGAGTCTTGCTCGCAGCCGGGGTGCCCGGGTACGCGATCTTGGTGCTGTTACCCGATCGGGCGACTACGCGGCGCTTTCACCAAGCAGTGGATCGGCTCGACTTGGGGCCGTATAGCACCGTCGATCTACAGACGTACTACGGGCTGGCGAGTCGGTTGGTGCGACTGTTTTGGCCGCTGGTGGCTGGCAAGGCCGGCTTTGCCGCACCAGCGCGGCCGCCGGTTTTCCTCAACTACGAGGCCGCTCAATACCTGATGGGGCAGGTGGCCGAGCCGCTGCTCGCCGAGGGTTATTTCGAGGGCCTGTACCTGCGGCCCCAGCGCATTCTCTCCCAATTGCTCGACAATTTGAACAAGGCGGCGGTAGCGGATTTCGCGCTCGCGGAGGTGGCACCGCGCCTGAGCCGCGCTTGGGCCGGGGAAGAGCAGCGGCTGCGCGTGTACGAGCAGGTGCAGACGTGTATCGACCGCTACCGCAGTCACTGCCTGCGGCACGGGTTGCTCGACGCGTCGCTGGTCTTTGAGGTCTGTAACCGCCACCTAATCGCGCAGGAAGAATTCTGGCGCTACTTCACCGAGCGCTATCGCCACCTCTTGGTTGACTCGGCCGAGGAACTAGTGCCAGTGGCCGGCGATCTGGTGGGGCGGCTCTTGCCTAGGTGCGACTCGGCCCTGTTGGGCGGGGACGCACAAGCTGGCTTCCGCATCTTTTTAGGCGTTGATGCGCCTGGTGCCACGGAGCTACAGCAGCAGTGCAAGGAGACGATTGCAGTGGCTCCGGAGGCGTGTGCCACCCGGAACATGGTGGCCTTTGCCGACCGCATCGGCGCGAAGTTGGGCCAGGCAACTGACGGAGCCTCGGGAGGGTCACCTCGGGAGGCTGTGGTGGATGTAGTGCAGGCTCGCTACCGAGGGCAGATGATCGAGGCCGTGGCCCAACGGATCGTGCAGAAGATCGCCGAGGGTGTGGCCCCGGGCGAAATCGCAGTCGTGGCTCCACACGCCGACGGGGTATTGCGCTTCCTCTTGTCTGAGACCTTTCGCGCCGCCGACATCCCCTTTGCGATCGTGCGGCGCTATGAGACACTGCGCGAAGAGCCGGTGGTGCGCGCCTGTCTGGCGCTGGCCATTCTCGCCCATCCCGATTGGGGACAACGGCTCTCGCTCTTTGATTTGTCTGGGGTGTTGGAGCGGGCGCTCAAACCCCTCGACCGGCTGCGGGCCGAACTGATGGCGCGGCATTTGTACGACCCGCGCTCGGGCCAGCTCAAACTCGCGCGCGCGTTAAATAATGCTATGGGCGAGCGGATGGGCCGGGCTGCGCTCGACCGCTACGAGGCCCTACGCATCTGGATCGAGGCGTATCGCGGCGGCGCGGCCGACCCTTGGGACCACTTTTTGCGCCGGCTCTTCGGGGAGGTGCTGTCGCACGCCGCGCTGGAGCCCGAAGATGCCGAGGTGTACAGCAAGCTGATTGCCTCGGCCGCCTCATTCCGCGAGGTGGCTCCGGCTATGGCGCTAGAGGGCGCAGCCATTGGCCAGCGCTACGTCGAGATGATATGGTCCGGGGTCGTCGCCGCCCAATACCTGACCGATGTCGATCTCGACGAGGCTCCAGAGTCGATTGCCCTCGTTGCGCCGGTCTATACCTATTTGCTCTCCGGTCACGTAGCGCGCTACCAGTTCTGGCTGGACATTGGCTCGGCGACTTGGTGGGAGCCGCTGCACCAGCCCTTGACCAACCACTACGTGCTGACCCGGCGCTGGAACCGAGAGGAACGCTGGACCGACGCCGTGGATTACTCGATCCGCAACCGCAACCTCTACCGCTTGGTGCGAGGTCTGTGTCTGCGCTGCCGCGATGGGATTTATCTCTGCTCCAGCGACTCAGGAGGCCGCGGCTCGGCACAGGACGGGCCGCTGATGATGGCGGTGCAACAGGTCTTGCAGGAGGGTCGCGGGTGAGGTTTGAGCCGCGCGCGGGACAGCGCGAGATCTTGGCCTATCAAGGTGGCCTGCTCGGCGTGTCAGCGGTGCCCGGCAGCGGTAAGACCGCGACGATTGTCGCCTTGGCGACTCGGCTGATCACCGAGAGGCGCACCGAGGGGGGGCAGGTGCTGATCGTGACGTACCAAAACGCGGCTGTGGACAATGTCCGCGCCCGGATCGGCCAGCGCTTGCAAGAGATGGATATGCTCCAGGTCGGCTACGACGTGCGAACCTTGCACAGCTTGGCTTACGGCATCGTCCAAGCCAATCCCGGGCTGGTGGGGGCCGCAGCCGAATTTATGGTCCTCGACGAGCGCGCCAGCGAGAGTTTGCTCGACAAGGCGGTGCGGACTTGGAACGACGACAACAAGGGGGTGTGGGGCCGGTTGGGGCCTGGGGAATACGTGGATCAGCAGTGGGAGCAGGAGTGGCGCGACATTGCGCGGAAAGTGGCCCGCACGGTCATCACCACGGCCAAGAACCGCCGGCTGCGGGCCGAGGACCTCTTGGCGCGGATTGGCGGCCGGGAAGATGGCGACCTGTTTTTGCGGATCGGCGCGGAAATCTACCGGCTCTACCAGCAGCAAGTCGAGACCATCGGCGGCCTCGACTTCGACGATTTGGTATGGATGGCCGTAGAGATGTTGCAGCAATACCCGGATTTGTGCAGCCGCTACCGGCGGCGTTGGCCCTTCGTCTTGGAGGACGAGGCGCAAGACAGCGTCCCCTTGCAGGAGGAGCTGATCGCGCTGTTGGTGGGGCCGGGTGGCAATTGGATCCGGGTCGGCGACCCCAATCAGGCGATTATGAGCACCTTTACCGCGGCTGATCCTCGCTATTTGCGCGACTTCTTGGAGCGCGGAGACGTCGCGGTCGCAGAGATGACTATCTCTGGCCGCTGCGCCCCCAAGATCATGGATTTGGCCAATTTTCTGGTCGAGTGGGCCGCAATCGAACACCCGCTGGCCGAGGTGCGCCAGCGCGCTTTCCGACCCCAGCAGATGCAGCCCACCGATCGCGGCGATCCCCAGCAAAACCCCGCGGACGCCGACAGTGCTATAGGGTTCCGCGAATACAACAACCGCCACGATGAATTCGACAGCATCACGCGTCGGGCCAAGGGTTTTGCCGAGCGCCATTCGAGCTTGACGGTGGCGGTGCTGGTGCCCACCAATCGCATCGGCTACGATATGGCCGAGCGCTTGCGCCAAGCCGGAGCGGACTTCGACGAGGTGCTGCAAAGCCCGCGCTCGGCGCGGCGGGTAGGCGAGGCCCTATGCGAGGTGCTTGGTTTTCTCGCCGAGCCTTTGCAGCGCAACCAGTTGGAGCGGGCCTATCGCGCCTTGGTCGGCTTTTGGCCCGGGCCGAGTGGGCCGGGAAATGAGGAGGCCGTGGCCATGTTGCTGCGCAGTTGCTATCGACCCGAAGCACTGCTCTATCCAGAGGCCGGCCAGCGCATGGAAGCGGCCCTGCCTCCGCTGGATCGCATCGAGCCGCAGGATTTGGAGGCCATCACCCTTCTGTGTGGCTATCTGCGGCGCTGGCTGCGAGCGGTTGCGCTGCCGGTAGATCAACTCCTGATGACGGTCGCCCAAGATCTGCTGAAGGAAGAGGATATGGCGCGGGCGCAGCAACTGGCGGTTTATGTGCGCACTCGTGCCGACCAAAACGCAGATTGGCAATTGCCCGAATTGATGCGCGAGTTGAGCGAGGCCGTGCAAGGTCGGGCGGGTGCCCTCGCCGAAGCAGAGGACGCATTGGTACCTCAGCCTGGGCGGATTTTCCTGACGACCATGCACAAGGCCAAGGGGATGGAGTGGGATCTAGTCTATGTCATGGGGGTGGATGGCGATTGGTTTCCCCACGACCTCGACGCGCGGTTTTTTGGCGAGTATGAGTTTCTCGGCGGCGATCCTTGCGAGGATGCGCGGGCCGAGCTGTTGGACCTGATCGGCGAAATCGGGTCGAGCCGACTGTCGGCCACCGATCGTTCCCACGCGGAAGTGATTGCCGAGCGGCTGCGGCTGCTCTACGTGGCCATTACCCGTGCGCGGCGCTATTTGGTCCTGAGCTGGAGTCGCCAGATTCCGCGCGCCACGCGGACGCAGGCCGTGCCCATGGCCGAGGTGTTCCGCCAGTTGCAACTCTATTGCGAGCAGCAGAGCCGATGATACCGCAAGGATTCAAGTACAGCCAGAGCAGCCTGACGGCCTTTAAACGCTGTCGGCGGCAGTTCCTTTTGCGCTATGTCGAGCGGTTGGCGTGGCCTGCGCCGCTGACCGACCAGCTCGACGAGTGGGAGGCCGCCGCCGACCGGGGGCGGGCGTTCCACCAGTTTGTGTTGCAGGAGAGCTTGGGCATGGATGTGGAGGACGCAGTGCAGCGGAGCCGCGATCCGCTGCTGACCGCTTGGTGGCGCAATTGGCGCGAGCAGCCGCCGGTTTTGCCCACGGGAGCGGTGTTTGGGGAAACCATGCTCTCCGTGCCCCTAGCCGGTCGGCGTCTCGTCGCCAAGTTCGACCGCGTGGTACTAGCCGACGATGGCCGCGCCTGGATATTCGACTGGAAGACCGGCCGCAAAAAGCCAGAGCAAGCCGCCTATGTCCAAAGCTGGCAAACGCTGGTTTATCGCTTTGTCTTGGTCGAGGCTGGCGCGGTCTTGAACGAGGGCCGCGCCCTCGCGCCCGACGACGTGGTGTTGGTCTATTGGCACGCTCAGTACCCGCAGGCCCTGCAGCCGATTGCCTATTCGGCCGCCGAGCACGAGCGGGCGCGAGGGCTTTTGGCAGAGGAGATCGCTACCATCGAGGCCCTCCCAGACGCGGATGCGTACGCCAAGACCGACGACGAGGGCGAGTGCCAGCGCTGCGAATTTCACACCTATTGCAACCGGCCGGCGGCGCGGAGCGACGATTGGGATATCGACGAGGACGAGCTGGACTGGGAGCAGATTCCCGAAGCGGAGCTTTGACTCTGGTCAACCTTTGAGCGCGCCGAGTTGGATACCGCGCACGAAGAACCGCTGGCCGAAGACAAAGAGCACGATCATCGGCAGCATCATCAGAACGCTCCCCGTCATCAACAGCGAGTAGTTGGTCCCCTGCGAGGAATCGAAGTAGCGCAGGGCTACCGGCAGGACTCGCATGTGCTCGGAGTGAGTGACGATCAGTGGCCAGGTAAAGGACTGCCAAGTGCCCATGAAGGAGAAGATCGAGAGGGTAATCAACGCCGGCTTGGACAGGGGCATGACGATAGTCCAGAAGGTCTTCCAGAGATTGGCACCGTCGATTTCAGCAGCTTCTTCGAGCCCTCTGGGTAGCCCGGTCATAAACTGGCGCATCATAAAGGTGCCAAAAGCGGTGAACATGGCCGGGATGATGAGCGCTTGGAACGAGTCGAGCCAGCCGAGGCTTTTGAGGATCACGTAGTTGGGCAGCAAGGTGACGATCCCGGGGACCATCAAGGTGGCCAAGTAGAGTAGGAAGACGGCGTCGCGGTAGCGCCATTCGAGGCGGGCAAAGGCAAAGCCAGCCATGGCCGAGGTCGTCACTTGGCCGACCATCACGCAGACGGCGACAAAGAGGCTGTTCCAGCCGTAGAGCGAGAACTTGATGTCCTTGTCGCGCAAGACCCGGATGTAGTTGGACCACATGAAGCGCGGCTCGCTGATCTGCAACACGTCGTTGCCGTACGCAATGCGCAATTGGTCTTCTCCGGGGAAGCGGGCGTAGAGGACGTCGCCCCCGGCTTTTTCCGTCAGCGGGTCGTCGTCGCTTCTGAGCAGGGGAAAGGCCGAGCGAAAGGGAATGGTGTTGCCGTCGGCGTCGAGAATCGGCTCTTTGGCTTGGACATCCAAAACCGGGTCCCCGACGCGATCCCAAGAGATATCGCGATAGGTATAAGCCTCGCCGTTGGCGCGCAATAGCGGGGTGCCGTCGGCAAGCTCTACCGAGGCCGGCGGTAGCTGCTCGGCCGTGCGCCAGCTCTGGCGCTGCTGCACGAGCCGTTTTTGCCACTTGTCGCGCAAGGCTTCGGTCAACAGCAGGGGAGCACCTTCGACGAGGACCGGATTCCAGCGGTTTTTGTACACGGCAAGGCCGTCGCGCGCTTCGACGTTTTTGCCGGGGATGGGCTGACCGTCGGGGTCGTAGATCAGGCGGCCCTGCTGGTCGCGGATCGGGTCGCCGGGGGCACCGAGTATCACCGGGTTGCCGAGGGTGATACGGATCGGCTCGCCTTGGGCGTCGAGCAGCGGTTGGCCATTGCGGGTCTTCAGCAGGTCACCTTCGTTGCCGAGGCGCACCTCCTGCGGCCATACGTGGCTCTGGAAGACCTCGTTTTCGCTCTTGAACGAGGTGAGCACCATCCACAGGAACGGCACCAGCGTGGTGAAGCCGAAGAGGATGAGCAGCCAGTGGCTCAGCGAGTGGATCGCGGTCATGCGCGCGACTTTGGCCATGCGCCTTTTCTCCTCAGTTGACCGCGCCCCGACCGAAGCGCCAGTTGAACAGCGTGATAGTAAATATGATGACGAACATAAACCAAGCCACGGCGGCCGCGTACCCGAACTCCAGGTTTTCAAAGGCCGAGCGGTAGATGTAGTAGCCGAGCGTGACCGTGTTGTCCCCATCCTTGCCCGGGCCGCCATTGGTCATCAAGTAGGCGATCTCAAAGCCCCCTTGCAGCCCGCCGATAATAGACATGACGCAGATAAAGAAGGTCGTCGGGGCGATCATTGGCCAAGTGATGTGCCAAAATTGCTGCCACTTAGAGGCCCCGTCGATGTCCGAGGCTTCGTACAGCTCCTCGGGCACATTGGCGAGAGCCGCGAGGTAGAGGATCATGTTGCCCCCGCCCATAGACGCCCAAATGCCCATGAAGATGATGGCCGTCTTAGCCCAATAGGCGGCCTGCTCTAGGCCGAGCCAAGAGAGCCAGCCCAAATCGACGCTGCTGGAAAGCCAGTTGGGCAAGTCGTCGATGCTGTCGAGACCAGTCAGCAGGGCCATGCGTCCCGATAGCCAAGCCCAGGGGCCGCCGTACTCGTATAGGCCGCTGACGATCCAGTAGAGCGTGGCGGCCGCAAGGAGCGCGGACAGGACTTGGGCCGGTCGCGCGGACACGGCCTTGCGCGCCAGAGATTGCAGTACCAAGCCTATCAGCACGAGGATCGCGACGCGCACGGCGAGCGAGAAATAGGGCCAAGAGAGCACGGGGAGCAGGATTGAGTTAACGAGGCCGTACTTGGGGTTGTAGAGCCACTTCCAGAGCAAGAACAGCGCAACCCCATTGGTGACGGTGGGGAGGTAGAAAACCGTGCGATAGACGATGATGCCGCGCAGCTTTTGCGAGAGGACGATGGCCAACAGAAGCGAGCCGCCGATGGACAGAGGCAAGCCCACCATGAGAAAGACCGTGTTGTAGAGATAAAACCAGAGCTTGGGGTCGGTCAGCAGCCGAATGAAGTTGTCGAAGCCAATAAAGCGGGGCGCGGAGAACGTGTCCCACTGAAAGAACGCGAGGCCAAAGGAGAAGAGTACCGGCAGGGACGTGAAGATCAAGAACCCGGTCAGATTCGGCGCGAGAAAAATCAACGCCCAGCCCAGAATTCTCTTTTCTCGGGGCTTCACGCGTCCATCTCCTCGCGTTGCCGCCGAACGTAGAACGCCAGGCCGCCGCCGATCGCCACTAGGAGGGCCGCGATCCCGAGGAGGTCGAGCGCGTGGCTACGGCTGGAGAGCGTGCGGTTGCGCTCGGCCTTGGCCAAGGCCGAGCGCATGCGGGCGGACATTTCGATGACAGCCGCTTGGCCCACCGTGGGGTTGCCCACTGCGCTCTGGTTGGGTATGCGGCCGAGGAATCGGTAGGTCTGGCGGGCTGTTGAGTCGGCGGGCTGGTAGGCCGCATTGATGAGGTTAGTGCCCAGCGCGCCCTGCAAACGGGTGATGTCAAAAGCAGCCCCGTAGGCCGCAGCCTGCTCTGCGACCGGATGCTCCATGGCGTCGACCAGGGCCGAGCGGTGTTGGTCCTCATCGGGGAATTCGGGGTCGGGCTGAGAGAAATAGCGCACCGAAAACTGCTTGCGACTGCCAAAGGCATCTGCGTCCTTGGTCAACAAGTTGTTGAAATCCGGGCTGGACAAGTATTCTAGAAAGTAAAATGCCTCTCGCTCGTGCTGAGTGCCCTTGCGGATGGCCGTCACTCGCCCACCCATCTCGCCCGCCTTGCCTCGGTGGCGGCCAGTCTCACTGATCTCGCCCCAAAGGCCGTCGCGCAGGCTCGGGTTGGCGCGCATCTCGGGGTCACTCATCCAGCGCTCCCACTCCTCGTAGGGCACGTAGCGGGGCATGGGGTAAATCTCGGTGGTAAAGCGGGCCTCGCGGCGCACCTTGATCAGCCCCCAGCGGCCGATGAGGATGGTGCCCAGTTTGCCCGCCGAATACAATCCTAGTATGGATTGCCCACCCCAACCGCCCCCACCTGTTTGCGCGGATTGATCTTCGGCTGATGGCACAACGTGGAAGGTGTTGACGAGGTCGTACAGATATTGGGCGGCTGTGGCACCGGCTGGGGAGTCGAGGGCAATCTCGGTGCCGTCGTCGTTGAGGAGGCTGCCGCCGGCTTGGTAGATGAAGTTGTTCATCCCTCCACCAAAGCCCGCCCCGCCCGAGCCAAAGGTCTCATAGCGCCGGCCATCGGCGCTCTTTTTGGTGAGGGCCTGACACAAGAGGACGTAGTCCCACCAAGTCCAGTGGTTCCACGGCAAGGGCGGCATGGTCAAGTTATGCACTTGGCGGTAGCGCGCGACCGCGTCGTAGAGCGAGCGGTTGAGAAAGGTGACGCTGACGGTGACGTTGTTGGGGACGGCATAGATGCGAAAGCGCTCGTATTCGTCGGCCCCGGCCGGTGTGCCGGCCACTGGCGCGGCGAGGGCGTTGCGCCGGTGCAGCCAGAAGTCGTCGAGGCTCAGCTTGGCCTCGCGCATGTAGTCGTTCAGTTCAACCATGACGCCCTTAGAGGCGTAGAGCGCGAAGGTCGCATAGCTGTAGATGTCAAAGACGTCCGGCCCAGAACCGGCCGCCGCTTGGGTGAGAATCTTTTGCACGTCCGCGCTCGGGTCGAGAACGACGCGCACTTTCTTGTCTTCGTAGAGCCGATTGAAGAGGGCCATTTGTTCGGTGCGCGCTGGATTGGGGTCGGAGGCCCAGCGGATGACGGTGTACTCGCCGCCCACGGACGGGTCGTCTGGATAGACAGATAAGCCCCAGCGGTTAAGGGCGTACCAACCGACTAAAATCAGGGCGAGGACGGCGATGGTCGTAGATAGATCGCGCAAGGGAAAACCTGTTGAGGATGGAAGGCGAAAGGGCCAAGTGTAAAAAAAAACGCAAGATTGTCAATGCGTCAGCCGAGAACAATCAAATAAATATGATTATTAAGTAATAAAATTACTTGACAGGTATGTGGACAGTTTATAAATTGACGCCTTCGTCTCTCGCCCTATTAACTATAACCTTGCCAAAGGAGGTTTCCCTTGAAGAGACTGAGTCTTCTCGCTTTGGTCGCAGTGATGGCGGCTTCGGCCGCTTTCGCGCACCAGGCTAACTATTTCGCGCCGCAGATTCCCAATCCCGATAACATGGTCATCGACGGCAACGACGACGACTGGGGTTGGATTGATCCGGCTTTTGCCATCAACCCCGACACCATGTTCGAGATCCTCGGTAGTGAGTGGCCGCCGGCCAAAGACGACTGGGACTGCATTCTCTACGTGGCTTGGAGTTCGGCGCCCGACAACTCGCTCTACTACTTTTCTCGAATTACCGATGACTCGCTGGGCCTGTTTGTCGAGAACCCCCAGGAGTATTGGAAAGACGACTCGCTGGAAAT
Organism: Candidatus Latescibacterota bacterium; assembly: GCA_965261395.1. Lineage (GTDB taxonomy): Bacteria > Latescibacterota > UBA2968 > UBA8231 > UBA8231. Next base: position 4,419,530 of record OZ253462.1, on the reverse strand, counting down.
CATCGTCGATGCCGACCACTCGAGCGAGAACTTCAACGAGACCGAACAAATCTCCGGCCAGCAGTACGGCATCCGCATCCTGCCCGCCGCTGGTCAGAAGGACACTTGGATCTTCAACGTGCCGCAGGAGAGCATCCTGTGGTCCACCGAACGTCCTTGGTTCGTCTATGAGTGGACCCTCGATCCGCCGGACGCCCGTCCGCTGGAGCAGCCCGCTGGTAGCTCGGTGACCTACACCTACGAGGTCAAGCAGGCCATTTGGACCTTCCACGACAAGACGGGTCCCGACGGCAGCGCTCGCCACAACTTTGCCTCCGACCAGATCATCGGTCTGACCTTCCAGTTTGACGAGACCGAGAATCCCGAGACCGGCCGTGAGAAGCAGCCGGGCACTACGCCGGTCAACGGCGCATTCCAGGACAACTCGAACGGCTCGGACTTCATCACGGTGGAGACCGAAGGCGCTACGGGCGGCACTGGCGGCGGCGGCGAAGATACGGCTGTCGAGGCCGATAGCTGGGGTCGCATCAAAGGCTATATGATCCAATAAAGCGAACCTTAGCGTCTTTCGCTAGCGCATATTGGGTGTAGTTTTAGATAAAGAGAGGTGAAGGCGACTTCATCTCTCTTTATCTATCGCCTCTGCATCGTTTTCAGGAAGGCATTCTCAATGAGGATACGGAACATCGCAACGAGCGGGCTTTTGTCGGCTCTTTATCTGTTCGCGCTTGTCGGGTGCATTTCACAGGTGGGGCTGCGGCGCTTTGCAACGTTCCCCGAGCCAGTTCCGCAACAAGATGAGGCCATGACCGTCCTCGACGACGGCACGATCGTCTATACCAAAGATCGCTTGGAGATCTCGCTACAGGTGTTGGGTGACGGATTCCTCAATCGCCAGTTCGCGGCGAATTCAAGGAAGGGTGCTGAATCGACCAATCCATACACGTATGGCAATTGGAAGCCTTGGGGCCAAGACTGGACCCCGGAGCGCTTTACCGTGGTCTTGATAAAGGTCAAAAACTACGAGTATCCCAAGATTTTCATCGACCCCACGGCGCTCGTGCTCACTACGTCGAACAACCGAGTGTACAATGCGCTTGACGACGGGCAGCTCGAAGATTACTTCAGCCCGTATCTCCGGGCTTATGCCGGCAACCAGCGGCGGCAATTCGAGGATGCCACCGACCTGCTCAAACGCACGATCTATCCGCCCGACATGGTCTTTTCCGGTCAAGAGTCAACTGGGTACATCGTATTTCCGGTTTTGCACCGAGACGTGAGTAACTTCACTGTCACCGTGTCGGACATGGCCGTGCGCTTCGACTATAAGGGCGAACCGGTAGAGACCATCGACCTAGCATTCAAATTCCAACGCGAAATTTACTACGCGCTCCATCCCCGTGCGGAGACGCCGTAATGAATCGGGGGACGACCCGCATTGCGGCGCTGTTGTGCGCCTTGTGTTCCTGCGCGCAGTGGCTCGCCGCCGACGAATGGGTGCTTGGGGGTCATGGCTTTTCTTGGGGAGATCTCGTACAGGTCCGCGCCCAGATCGACGAGCAGAGCAGCCCGGGCGCGATTCAGATCCGCGGCTTCACCCCTGACGAGAACATCATCACCACGCTCTCTTGGGCGTATGGCAAGCCCAACGACTTGGTCAGTGAGGGCAATGCGGCCCTGTGGGACAATACGGCGGCCAAGAATTCCACTTCGCTGTCGATCGTCGATGGCGATGACACCACGAGTACTGCGGACCTCTTCAAAACCGCTGGCGTTGATCAAGATGGGCGCACGTTCTTTTTAGATATAGGCTCGCGCGTGCCAGCCGACAGCTTGGTCTTCTTTCCCCGGCAGGAGGGGACATACGCCAACGGCAAGCCCTTTAGCGCTGACTTCGTGCGCAAGCACCGGATCGAAGTCAGCGACGGGCTGACTTATAAGCAGGAACAACCGGTGTTTGACTTGCTGCGCGATATTCCGATTAATCCCAACAGCGTCTTCACCATGAAATTCCCCCAGCAGTTCATTCGTTTTATTCTGCTGCGGGTCGGGTCGCGAAACCCCTTTGAGATCGCCGAATTTGAACTCTACGGCAATGGCTTCGTGCCGCGGGCCACGTATCGGAGCCAAGTCATCGACTTGGGCGAGGTCTCCAACTACGGCACCATCTCTTGGGCCCAGCGAGCTTTGGAACTGGTGGACAGCGAGTTGATCGAGTTGCCGGATCTGGGGCAGACCTCGGTCGCGGTGCGCATGAAGACGGGTCAGGACGATAGCCCGCTGGTTCACTTCCAAAAGGTCATTGACAACGAAACGCGGGCTGTGAGCCAAGCGGTGGTCTCGGAAGCGGATTACAACAAGCTGCCCTCGGGCCAGAAGGGCGACATCGAGGAAGACTCCGACAACTGGAGTCCTTGGTCGCTGCCGCTCGAATCCGGGCAATTGATCCCGTTGCCCAGCCCGCGTCCCTATTTTCAGCTACAGATCATCATGGAGAGCAGAGCCGTGACGCAGACGGTGCGCATCGACTCGTTACAGATTGAGCATTCGCTGCCCCCGGCTGCTGCGGTCGTCGGCGAGATTTCCTTGGCCGACGACCCCAATCCGCCGGCCGACATCGGGGTAATCGACAAAGACGATGCCGTTGTGCTGCCGAGTATCGACGGGGGCGAAGAGGTGATCTTCGCCTATGACGTGCGGGCCGTAATCAGTAATGCCGACCAGAACGGCTTTGATGCCTTGCGTATCGACACGCCGACGCCGGCGCGCTTTATCGGTTTGCAGATGGGCGATCCGCTCATGCCCGTGGAGCCGGATCACGTGAATGCGGGCGACAGAAGTCTCGAAGTGATTTTCACCAGCAACAAAGTCACCTTTGACAACAACGTGCCGCTGCGCGTGCTCTTCGAGGGGTCGGCCGTGGTATTCGGCACGATTTTCACCGGCACAGTCTGGGATACCCAGGCCGACATCCTCGGTCAGCCCGTGCTAGAAGGCGATGCTAACTTCGATGTTAGCACCAACGCGCTACGCGTGGCTCTGACCCAGAAGTCCGTGGGCGAAATCGTCCGCGCCATAGAGTTTAATCCCTCGGTCTTTACGCCGAATGGGGATGGCATCAACGACCACATCGCTATCAAGTACACTGTAATTCAGATTTCTGAGCCTAAGCCCATTGAGGTGGCTATTTACGACTTGGCGGGTCGGCTGGTGCGCGTGCTAGCCGACCGCGAACAGCCCGGCGGGATTTACACTGAGATGTGGGATGGAAGGAGCGATGACGACGAGGCTGTGCCCCCGGGCAGTTACGTGGTCTCGCTCTCAGTTGCCAGCGGGATCGGCAACTTCAGGCGGGTCGGCGTCGTCGGCGTGGCCTATTGATGGTTGGGTGTTCACGCCTGAAGGCGTGGTGAAGTGGTGCTGATCGGCAAAAATTTAAAAGGGAGGATTCCAGCGTGAGGTGCATGCTCTACGCAGCAGTTGTCACGGCCGGCGTCGCACTCCTGTGCGATGCGGCTTTTGCCCAGCGGGTCGGTTTTCTCACCGGACGCGAGCCGCGAGGCGTGGAAGTATATGAGATGGCGATGACACCGGCGCAGCGGAAGTGGCAGTATCCGCAAAGTCTGTATCACTTCTACCGCTGGACCGGCGAGGAATACAGCAACTACGCCCGCGAAAGCTACCAGCGCTACGTGTCGATTGAGCTAGAAGGATTTCGCACCTACGACCTGTACGGCAATTATATTACCCGCGGCTTTGAGGTATACAACTGGTCGAACGATAGCCCAGTGACTTCGGGCAGTACAGTGCGCAAGGGCCCCAAGTACTCAGGGTGGTTTAATAGCTTGCTCGTCTCGTCCATGTCAAAGGGGCAGTTCTACTCGTCGATGACCATTGGCGAGGCCCTGCGCTCCACCCTGACGCCGCTGACCTTTTCCAAGCCAGCCTTCAACGGAGTGCAGTGGGACTTTGCCGCCGACAAGTACCAGATGACCCTCCTAGCGTCGCGCTTGGCTTCCCCTGGCTCACCTGTGTCGTTTGAAAATTCGCTCGGCCAGATCCTAGGCGACATGACGAATCTCTTCGGCGCGCATTCCAAAGTGCAGCTCGGGGATTTCTCCAAGCTAGGCTTTACTTATTTGAACATTGCCAACTTCTCCACGGGTCGCAAGCTGGGCGACAACTCGCTCAAAGGCGTGTTGACCGAGGCCCAAAACGGCGGCAATGTCGAGACGATTGTCCTGCGGCTCTCCGACGATTCGCCCGAAGACGGCGTAGGCGGTGCCCAGCTTTTTGCCGAGCGCATTATCATCGACGGGGTTGATCATCCCGAAATTGTTCCCTCGCCGCGCGGTGGCGTGCGGCGCGCGGGCGTCATCGAGGCCAATGGGGCCGAAACCCTAGAGCTGACCTACAACATCGCCCGCGATTTTCGCCAACAGCCCGATGACCAGATCACCACGTTTCAGGAGATCAGCGAGATCGAGTTCGAATTGGTCATCGCCAACGACTACCGGATCGAAATCACCTCCAATCTCCAAGTCAACAGCCAGGGCGAGCCCGTGTTCTTGGAGGTCGAGCGCGCCCATGGCAACGTCAGCGACGGTTCAAACCAGCGCTTTATACGCTTTGAATACGGCCTGCCCACCGGCAAGGACATCATTGGCCTCAACTTTGACATAGACGATGTCAAGGGCTTCAATCTGCGCTCGGAGATTGCCCTCAGCCGGGCGTTTCGCCGCTTCCCCAACCAGAATTTCCAAGAACACACCCTCGCCCAAGACGATGGCTTGGCTTACTACCTCACGGCCTCACAGGACGTTTATCCGTTCTTCGCGTACGGAGAATTCTACCGTCTAGAACCCGAGTATCAGACCAATGCGTTTATTGCGGATGCGCGGGGTTTCATCGACTACGAACACCCAGAGCGCTATTCCTTTGAAGCGGTTGACGACAACGACGACCAAGACCGCTTTGCCGACTGGAAGCGACTGTGGCAGAACGGCGACAACATCTTTCGCGAATCGCCTTTTGGCGTCGGCGGCCAAGCCGACACGCAGGTCTTTCCCGGCTACGACGAGAACGCGGATTTCATCTCGGACTTTAACCAAAACGACAACAGCCAGCCGGATTTCGCCGAGCCATTTCTGCGCTATAACGTCGATCCGCCCGAGTTCCTCTTTGGCGTTGACATGAACAACAACAACGTCATTGACCGCTTTGAGAACGACACCTTCGCCGATTACCCCTACCGACAGGATCGCGATGGCTACAACGTGTACGGGGGTGTTTACTTGACCGAAGGTATCAAGCTGACGGTAGGCAACTCCGCGGCCGACGAGATCAGCTCCAAGCGCAGCGCGCAGATGAGCTATGCGGTGCTCACGGGCCAGTGGAAATGGCCGGGCATCGAGGCCCGAGCTTTCCAATACGCTCGCTCGGTCCAAGACGACATCGAAGACGATGTGATCCAATGGGTCGATCCAGATGGATTTCGCGAAGCCATCGACCCGCTGATCGCCCAAGACACCTTTGTTTGGACCGGTTATCTGACGTTCGATTATCTGCGCCTTAAAAACCTGAATATCTACAACAAGGTGAAGTACGATTGGTTTAGGCAGCGCGGCGAGCAGGCCGAGGTCAAAGACGATCGCCTCTTTTTTGGCGCGATCAACAAGGTGGATTATCCGCTGCCGATTACCGACAACTTGTCTTTCTGGCCGCGCTACAAGAGCGTCTACCGCAAGATCAATCCAACCTTTAGCACCGACCTCGACATCACCGAGTGGTCGCAGTTTTACATGCTGACCTCGAAGTACTTCATCCTACCCGCGACCTTTATCGAATACGGCGTCGAGTTCAACCTCTTCCGCAACCTCGAAGAGCGCCCGGAGATCTTGCCGCCCGGGTACGTCGATGACTTCACGGGTTCGGTGCTGGCCTTGCAGCTTTCCAACAGGTCGGCGTACCTCGGTTATTCGTTGACCATGAACACGGGCTTTCGCTGGGAGCGCCGAGCCTTTGCCGAAGCGACCGAGACCAACTCGCTGCTCTTCATTCGGGTCTTCGCGGGTCTCCAGTAGTAGAGGCTGCACTATTTCTTTGTGGATCCAAAGCGCCCGGTGTTCTCTAGTAGGAGATGCCGGGCGTTTTACTGCCTAATTAGCTATGGATATGCGCCTTGCCATGGCGTGGATAGGGCTAGTCGGCTTCCTCGCAGGGATCGGCTGTGGCTCTCCGGAACGCCACGTCCTCAAAAAGCCTGCCACGCCCCAGCCCCTTGCGTTCTACCAGCGCGCCTACGAGCAAAACCCCGCAGACCCAGAGGTGCTCTTGGCCTTGGGGTGGCTCTACCTGCAAAAGGACCGCACGCGCCGCGCCACCGCCGTGTTGTCCGAACTGGTCGCGGTTGCGCCCGACGATGCGGATGCTCACTACTATCTCGGGGTTACCCTCGCCAAAGAGCACCGCAAAAGCGAGGCCATAGCTTCCTTTAAGCGCGCATTCGCAAAAGCGCCGGCCTTTGCCGAGGTGTACTGGGCCTTGGCATTGCTATACAACGAGCGTGGCGACGGGTACGAAAAGGCGATTGCAACAGCCGAAGATGGGCTGCAATTGGCCGCGGAGAGCGGCTATGGGCACTTCGTGCTGGGTTTTGTGCTGTGTTCACGCGGTGACAACGAAAGCGCCAAGACCGCGCTACTGAAGGCAATCGAACTCGACCCCGGCTTGGCTCACGCCCGCTACTACTTGGCACTGGTGTACTTGCGCTTGCAGGACGATCCGCGGGCCATGGCGGCGATGGAGCAGACCATTGCCGCAGACCCGGGTTACACCTCGGCCTATTACAGCTTGGGCACGCTCTATGCACGCACGGGCCGCGTCGCCGAGGGGGCGCGGATGATCGAGCTTTTCCAGCAGTTGAGTAGCACGACGATGGACGAGGATCACTACCGCCGCTTGCTCTATCGCCAAGCCGTACCGCTGGCGACTGACAAGCAGGCGGCCACGCATTTCAACTTGGGACTAGTCTATTTGCGCAGAAAGGAGCTGGCGGCGGCACTCGAGCAGTTTGAGGCGGCCTTGGCGCTCGATTCCACGTACGCGGAGGCCAGCCACAACATCGGGGTGATCTATTCGCTGCAAGAGCAACACGCGATCGCCCGGCCCTTTTTGCTACGCGCGGTGCGCCACAAGCCCGACTACGCTTTGGCCTTTGAGAACATAGGCAACAACAGCTTGGCCCTCGGCGAGTACGCAGAGGCGGTCGCCGCGTTTCGTCGCGCCTTGGCCCTCGACGGGAGTATGGTCTCGGCTCTCGATGGCTTGGCAACGGCGCTGATTCAGCAGGGCCACGTGGCAGAAGGCCGCGCGGCCCGCGCCGAGGCCGCATCATTGAGGGCACAACAGTAAAATGCGGTTTGTACTAGCCGCAGCCGCAATTTGGGCGTTGGCAGGGTGCGGGAGCGAGGAGGCCCGGCCCCTTTTCGTCGATGTGGCCGCCGAAGCGGGCGTTCGCTTGCGCACGGTATCCGGGACGCCGCAAAAAGAGCACATCGTCGAATGCAACACGGGCGGGACGGCCCTTTTGGACTACGACCTAGACGGGGACGTGGATATTTTTATCGTCAACGGCACGCGCCTCGCCGGGTATGCCCCGGGCCGCGAACCCCGCGCCGAGCTGTACCGCAATGACGGCGCTTGGCGCTTTACCGGCGTTGGCCAAGAGGCTGGGGTTGCCCATGTAGGCTGGGGCATGGGAGCGACCGCAGCCGACTACAATGCCGACGGATGGCCCGATCTGTATCTAGCAAACTACGGCCCCAATGCCCTATACGAAAACAAGGGCGACGGCACGTTTGTCGATGTGGCTGCCGAACGGGGCGTGGATTTTGGCGGTTGGAGTTCGTCTGCGGCCTTTGGCGACTACGACCTCGACGGCGACTTGGACTTCTACTTGGCTAATTACATCGACTTTGACCCGGCGTTTCGCCCGGCCGATCCAAGTTATTGCACTTGGCGAGGACTGGACGTATTCTGCGGCCCGCGCGGGATGCCTGGCGAGCGGGATTTGTTTTACCGCAACGACGGCCCCAGCGCGGATTGGGCCTTTGCCGAGGCGAGTGCGGCGGTTGGCATTGCCGACCACGAGTACTATGGCTTTGCTACGCTGGCCGGCGACTGGGACGAGGACGGCGACTTGGACATCTACATTGCCAATGATTCGACGCCGAATGTGCTCTACCGCAACGACCGGGGTGTGTTTGCGGATGTGTCGCTCCTGTCGGCGACTGCGTATAGCGAGGACGGCCGCGAACAGGGCGGTATGGGCTTGGCGGCCGGCGACTACGATCGCGACGGCGATTTCGACCTGTTCGTCACTAATTTTTCGCACGACAACAACTCGCTCTACGACAACAATGGCCGGGGATTTTTCACCGACGCCAGTTTCAGTTCGACCCTCGGCCGCGCGAGCATCAGCTCCTTGGGGTGGGGGACGGGTTTTTTCGATTACGACAACGACGGCGACGACGACCTGTTCGTTGCCAACGGCCACGTGTACCTGGCTGTTGACCGCCGCGACTTGGGGACCCGCTACGCCCAGCGCAATCATCTGTTTGAAAATCGCGACGGCGCATTTATCGAGGTTGGCGCAGCCGCGGGCCCAGGCCTAGCAGTGGAGAAGTCGAGCCGTGGCTCAGCCTTCGGGGATTTGGACAACGACGGCGACTTGGACATTGTGATTGTTAATATCGACGACACGCCGACCTTGCTGCGCAACGACGGGGGCAATCGCCACAACTATCTGATGGTGAGGCTGCTCGCCGACGGGGGCAATACAGGTGCCATTGGCGCGCGAGTTGCGGTCTCGGTGGGCGGCGCGGTGCAAATGCGGGAAGTGCGCGCAGGCACGGGGTACCTGTCACAGGATGACCTGCGGCTGCACTTTGGCTTGGGGGAGGCGACCGCGGCAGACCACCTCGTGGTGCGCTGGCCCGATGGGGTGGAAGAGCGCATCGACGGGGTAGCGGGCAACCGATTGATCACCATCCGGCGCGGCGCAGGCCTTTTCACCGAGGGGTTTGGGCCGGTGCCGAGGCTGGGGCCGTGAAGGCGCACTACGGCATGGTCCTGCTGCTGTGTTGCAGTGCCGCTGCGGAATCGCGCTTTGTCGATATCGCGCAATCGGCTGGGGTTGATTTCGTCCATCGCAGTGGCGCGGCCGGTGCGCGCTATTTGCCCGAGACCTATGGCTCTGGGGCCGCGTTTTTGGATTTTGACGGCGATGGCGCACTCGATCTCTATTTGGTCAATTCCGGGCGGTTGCCCGAGCTATCAAACGCGCCCGAAGCGGCCAACGCGCTTTTTCGCAACGAGGGCGCGGGTCGCTTTTCAGAGCAGACGGCGCGGACCGGCGTCGGCGATCACGGCTACGGCATGGGCGCGGCCGTCGGCGACTACGACAACGACGGCTGGGCCGACCTCTACGTCACCAATTTTGGGCCCAACGCGCTCTTTCGCAACGAGGGCACGGGCCGCTTTGCCGACGTCACGGTCGCGGCCGACGTTGGCTGCCCAGGGTGGGGAACGAGCGCGGCCTTTGCCGATGTGGATCTCGATGGGGATTTGGATCTATTCGTCGGCAACTACCTCGACTACCCGACCGAGGATCCGCTCGTGTGCCGGATTGGCAACAGCGAGGAGCGGCTCTACTGCGACCCGCGCAAGTTCGACGGCCAGGTTGATCGCCTCTATATCAACGAGGGCCACGCGGGTGGTTGGGCTTTTGCCGACCGCACGGCGGCCTTCGGCCTCGCCAGCACGGCCGGCAAGGAGTTAGGGGTCGTCTTTGGCGACTACGACCAAGATGGCGATCCTGACTTGTACCTGGCCAACGACCTCGTGCCCAACATGCTCTACCGCAACGACGGCGCGCGCTTTGTCAATCGGGGGCTTGCCAGCGGCACCAGCCTCAACGACGAGGGGGCTGTCGAGGCTGGGATGGGCGTTGACATGGCCGATGCAGACGGCGACGGGGACTTGGATTTGTTCGTGACCAACTTCCAGTGGGAGAGCAATACCCTGTACAGCAACTTGGGCGGCGGGTTTTTTGCGGATGCGACCGTAGCGTCGGGCATCACCCGCGCCAGCATGGCCTTTCTCGGGTTTGGCACGGGGTTTTTCGACTGCGACAACGATGGCGATCTCGACCTGTTCGTCGCCAATGGTCACGTGTACGACAACGTGGAAAAGGTTGATCGGGCGGCTGAGTACGCGCAGCGCAATCAGCTACTCGAAAACGCCGGCGCGGGTACTTTTGTAGAGCGCGGCGACCGCGGCCCGGGCCTCGCGCTGGTACAGGTCAGTCGCGGGGCCGCCTTCGGCGACATCGACAGCGACGGCGACTTAGATATTGCGGTGAATAACTCCAACGACCGGCCAGCCCTGTTGCGCAACGACACCGAGGCCAGCGGGTGGTTGGGGCTTAGGTTGCGGGGCACGGCGAGCAACCGCGACGCCATTGGTGCGCGGGTCGCGCTGACGACCGGCGGTCGCACCCTCGTGCGCGAGGTCCGCCGCAGTGCGAGCTATCTGTCGTCGAACGACCCCCATGTGCTCTTTGGCCTCGGGAACGCCGAGGTTGCCGAGCGAGTTGAGATTCGTTGGCCGTCCGGTGTCGTCCAAGTCGTGGAGGCCCTGCCCGGACGGCAATACGTGGCCATAGAGGAGGGTACTAGTCAGTGATTAAATGGGTGTCATTAGCGCTGTGCGGGGTGCTGTCAGTCGGCTGCGAGACCGAGCCGGAAGCCCCGCCTGCCCAACCCGCAGTGCAGGCACCTCCGGTGGAGGATCCACTGCTGGTCGGGCGTGCCCTATTGCGGCAGAAGCGCTACGCGGACGCGCTGGCGGTATACGGGGAAGCGCGCAAGCGCCATCCGCAGTCGGGCGAGGTGCTAGCTACGCTAGGTCGGATTCACTTGGCCTTGGGCCAACCCGAAGAGGCGACCCAATTCTACGAAATGGCCGTGGCCCTCGAATCCGACCAACCCGAATGGCTCGTCGCCTTGGGCAATGTGCATCTGAAGCTGAGCCGCTACGACGAGGCCCACGACGCGTTTGCCGCGGCCTTGGCCTTGGACTCGACGTACGCACCAGCGCGGCGCAACAAGGCGGCAGTGTACAGCAAGCAGGGGCGGCTGGGCGACGCCGCCCACGAATATGAGCGCGCCTTGGCACTGCGGCCCGAGCACCTCCACACCCGCTTCAACCTCGGGCTAGTGTACTCCGGCTTGGGCCGCTATGCAGATGCCAGCGAGGCCCTGCAACAGGTCTTGGTGGCAGCGCCGCAGAATGCGCGCGCGCTCTACGCAATGGGAGAGATCCGGCTGCAAGAGGACAACGACGACGGGGCGACCGAGTACTTCGAGCGCACGCTGGCGGCCGACACCACCTACGCGGAGGCGCATCTGCAACTGGGGAGGATCCAGATGCGCCAAAACGACCTAGCGACTGCGGCCGACCGCTTCCGCCGGGCTATCCTAATTGAACCCGGGCTTGCCGAGTCCTTCCGTCTATTGGGTCAGATCCACCTGCGGCAGGGCCGCGAGGCAGCCGGAGAAAAATCCCTCGCCGCCTACGAAAAGATCAAGCAGGTCGAGGGGGATATCCAGCGCTACCGCGAGCGGCTGCGCAGCGATCCAGACGATGCCGAAGCCCATTACAGCTTGGGGTTTATATACAACCGCCTGGGGTTTACCGGCGTGGCCTTGCCGCACTACGCCCAAGCCGCGCGGATCAATCCCGCGCACGTGCGGGCGCTGAACAACATGGGCAATATCTACTTGCGCTCCGGCCATTTCGACCAAGCGGCGGCAGCCTATCAGCAGATTATCCAGCAAAATCCCGAGCACGTAGCCGCTTTTGCCGCGCTCGGGCAGGTTTATTTTAACCAGCAGCGCACGGATGAGGCCATCGCCATGCTCAACCGGGCCCTCGCGCTCGACGAAAACTGGCTTGGTGCCCACCAAGCCCTGGCCGAGGCCTACAAGCGGCTGGGGCAGATCGCCAAAAGCGAGGAACACAAACGCATAGCCGACGCCTTGATTAGAAAGCAAAAAGATGACCAATAACGCGAGAAAATGGGCGGGGCTTATGGCCTGCTCGTTCCTTTTTTGTTGTGCCCAAGAGCCGGCGGACCCGACCCCAGCCATAGAGGGGGGCGGTTTAACGGTGCCGGGCACCGCCTTGGCGCAAGTCGGCGACGACCCAATCGACGAGCGCGAATTCCGCCGCTACGAAGCCCGGATTCAATCTCAGCACCGCTCGCTAGCACAGGGCGTGGAAAAGCACCGCGAGCACCTGCTAACTCTGATCGACATCAAGCTCATGGTGCGCGAGGCGTATGAGCGGGGGTTAGACAAAAATCCCGAGTGGATCAAGGCCGTGGACCTAGCCCGGCACAAGGCCATGGTCGAAGCCTATATACGCGAGCAGGTCGGCCTGCAAATCGAGATTTCCGAAGACGAGCTGCGGGCCACCTTTGATGCGCATCCGGCCCGCCACGCCGTGCGCGGTGCGCACATTCTGCTCGACAGCCGCGCTCGCGCTGATTCCATCTACGCGGAGATTGAGGCCGGTCGGGCCACCTTTGAGGACATGGCGCGCCAGCACTCGCTGGACGAGGCGACCGCGGCTGATGGGGGCTGGTTTGCCGCGTACTATGCCTTCGACCGGGTCTCAGATCGAGTGTACGATCGCGTGTTCTCGTTGGATACAGGCGAGGTCAGCCAGCCCTTCCGCACGCCCCAAGGCTGGGAGATTGCCAAGGTCGTCGATAAGAAATTGGTGCCTTTTGAGAAGTATCGCTCGGTGATTCAGCGGGTGACCTTCCTCGAAAAAATCGAGAACTTGCGCAGCGACCACATCGCCGAACTGGTCGTCGAGAGTGGCTTGCGCCCGGTGGGGGAACACGTGCGGCGCTTTGTCGCGGCTTGGAACGAACAGCCTGGCGCACCGCAGCTAACGCCCGAGGAGTGGGCCGCCCCGCTCTACGAATACGATAGCGGCGTCATCACCATGCAGCAGAGCAGCTATTTGCTGCACAATACGCGGCTGGGCCGCGCCCAAATCGACAGCGCCTTGCTCGACGACCGAATCCGCCGTCGTGGGGCACCGGACCTACTTTTGGGCGTGGCAGCCGAGCGCGGTGGATACGCCGAGCGGCCCGAGGTGCAGGAGAAGGTGCGAGCCGAAAAGGAGCGGCTGCTACTCCAAGGGCTGTGGGAAGAGCTGCTCCAAGGTGCCCTAGCGGAGAGCGAAGAGGAAGCGCGTGCCCACTACGAGGCACATCCAGAGATGTACTGGGTGCCGGAGGAAATCGTCGTCCAAGAAATCATGGTCGCCGACGAGTCGCTCGCCCAAGAGCTGTTGGAGCAAATTCGCAACGGGGCCGATATGGGTGCCCTGGCGACCAAACACAGCATCCGGCGCGACGCGGACGAAAACGGCGGCCTTTACGCACTGCGTGCATTTGAAAAGATCGTTTACAAGGAGCTGATGGACGCGGCCATTGCCGCGCCCGAAAGGGAATTGCAAGGTCCGATTGAACTGGTCAGTCCCTTGCCGTCTACCCTGCGCGATCTCCAGCTTTTGGAAAGGGCCTTTTCGATCTTCAAAGTCTTGCAGCGTCGGCCCAAGCGAGTGCAAGAATACGACTTGATCCAACAGAAGGCCCACTACTTGGCCCGCCAAGAAAAGCAGCAGCGCGAATTGCGCGACCTCAACCTCCAGTTGCGGAACAAGTGGCGCAGTGCATGGGGCATCAACGGCGATGTGCTCGAAAAGTACGCGCTCGCCAATGCTGATAAAGAGAAAACAGCGCCGCCGTAATTTTTTTTATACTATACTATTGGTCTAGCGGGAGAAGAAATTATGAAACGTCTAGCGAATTTGTGGCTTTGGTTCCTCGTCGCAGCATCGGCTACGAGCGCGGCGGCGGACATTTCTTTGTGGCAGATCGGCGGGAGCGGCCTCCGCTGGGCCGATGGCGACTCGGCCCAAGTAATGATCGACTTTGCCGACCCGAACAACTCGATCCAGCCGGTGCTGGTCAGCACGGATACGACGGTCTTTCCCCTGCTCGACAACTGGTCGCCGAAAAAGAATCCAGACGAGTTGGGTTTTATCGATGGGGAGCGGCCCCGCGCTTGGAAGGGCGGGGCCGGGACCTCGTCGACGGTTGACAATGCGCTCAACCTCATCGACGGCAGCGGCGCGACGTACAATCCGGTGACCAGCAACAGCATTGACAGCGAGTACTACACCATTGATCTGGGGGTGCCGGTGCCGCTGTTTCGCTTTGCCATGAGTACGCCGGACAAGGGGTTCTACCGCTCAGATGGGACCCCGCTAGAAGAAGATGCCATCCCAGCTTTTGAGGTGTCGATCGCCGCGGACACCAACAACGACGTGCTGAACACGTCTAACCCCATCGGCGAAATCATTGCCGAGGCGCGCGAGAATGTCATTTCCAAGATCGCGGCTGATTTTCCCCTGCAATACGTGCGCTACGTGCGCTACAAGCGCAAGAGTTCGATCCTCGACGAGGCAACGAATCAGTCGTTGGGGCATTCGGGCACGGCGCGCAAGGGGACGTTGGCCGAGTTCTTTCTCTGGGGAGAGGGAATCCCCAAGCGGGCCACGTACAAGACGGTCATTTTCGACCTCGGCACGGTCGTCAACTTCGGTCGGCTGTTCTGGAAGGCCACACCCATGCGCCTAGTCGACGGCGTGGCCGAGGAAGCCCCGGACGCCAACGTGCAGATCGAGATTGAAGCACGCACTGGTATCGACTCAAATCCGGACATCTACTACGAGTTCACGGATATGGGGACGCGCGTCATCGTCGAGCAAGCCCGCTATCAGGGCGTACTGAAAAACCAGAGCTCGTCTGTTACTAATGCCGACGGACTAGGCGGAACCCTGACCCTTTCCACGCGGCCCAAGCCAGGGCTCCGCGCCGGCATTGAGTACGACCAACAAAATTGGACGTTCTGGGCCTTTCCAACGACCGAATCCGATCAGCCCCTCAACCTCAACCGAGGGTCGTATTTGCAGGTCAAGCTGGTGCTGCACAGCGAGCGGTTCGACGAGTTCGTACGCCTCGATTCCCTGTGGATTGAGACCTCGCCGATCTTGGCCAGCCGCGTCGTAGCTGAGATAGCCCAGCTCGGCCAGCCCAATCCAGCGCGCGGCGTGACCGAGGTCACCTTGGGTGCGATGACGGACTTCACCTACGACATCAAGGCGGAGTTCGCGGCTGGGGAGGTGGGTTTTGACGCCCTGCGGATTAGCACCGGTAGCACTCAGACCGAGTTCAAGGGGCTGGAAGTGGATGGGGTCGCAACCGACCCGGCTGGGGTCGAGGTTGCGGACGATGGCTTTGTCGTGCTGCTACCGCAGCGCATAAGCAGTGCCTACAACCCGAGCTTGCGGGTGACCTTTGCCGCCGAGGTCTTCGACTTTGCGCGCACTTTTGAAGGCGAGGTCTTCAACACCGGCAGCGCGGACCTGCCGCAGCCAGTCGAGGACGGGGACGTCAGCGATGAGATCGGCACTAATAGCCTGCGGGTCTTGGCTGCGAGCGCGGCCAATCCGCAGTTAGTGCAGGATGTGCGGTTCTCCAGCGGCGTGATCACCCCCAACGGCGACGGGGTCAACGACGAGCTGGTCGTTTCTTACTCGCTCTTCGCGCTACCGCAATCGGTGCCGGTGCAGCTACAGGTGTTCTCGCTGGACGGCCGCCGGGTGGCTCAAGTCCAGCGCGGTCAGCAAGGGTCTGGTCCTCAGCAATTGCACTGGGACGGCCGCGACCAGCGCGGAGAGACACTCACCCCGGGCCTGTACCTTTTGGGCATCGGCATCGAGGCCGAAAATAAGAGCGCCCTACAGCTTCGGCCCATTAACCTCGCCTATTGAGGGAGGCACTCATGTACAACTGCGCCATCGCCTTAGCATTGCTACTCGCCTGCCACGCACGCGCCGAGTTCCTCACCTTCGACAGCCAAGCAGCTTGGGAGGCTAACTGGTCGCCCAAGCCGCAATTAAACATCTTTACCCCGCAGGGGCACTTGGGGCTGGTCAAGTTTCGCAAGGACATCAACGCCGTGCTCGATGCCCCTCTCTTCGTCCACCCGACGAATGAGCGCGGGGAGGTGGCCGGCGGCATCTGGTCCGCGCTGAGCAATCCAGGCGACGCTCCCCGGATCATCGACGGGGATGCCGCTACCTTTTGGCAGCCGGCTGGCGGCGACCCGCTCGATAAGTGGATCGTGCAAATCGACTTGGGCCGCGCAGTATTGGCCAAAGAAATTCGCATCCACTTTCCCGACGAAGAAGGGGCTAGGCCCTTCCGCCAGTTCAGCGTCTTCGCCTCTACGGGTGCCCACGTGGCAGCTTTAGAGGACGTATATCGCTTCGCACCGATCTATCGCACGACCAAGCCCAACCTAGATACGTACCTCAGCTTTGGGTTCAAGCCGGCGGTGGAGGATACCACCCGCGCCGTGGAGCAACTGAGCGATGTCGGCGGTCTCGACGATTTTACCGTGGACTTATTCAGATTCAAGGCCAACACCACCGGCCAAGTGGATTCGCGGGTGGCTGCCAACTCCGAGTGGCAGATGATCCAGTTCATTCGCTTCCTCGTCGATGAGCACCAGCTCGACGGTGCGCTCGCCGAGATCGAGGTCATTGCCGCTGGCGACAACCTCAGCCTTGGAGTCGAGGCAAAGGGCGGTACGTACGTCAATGGATCGCGGGCGCCCGACCCCTTCTTTTGGCTCGACGGCAACCTCAATACGTACGGGGTTATCGAGGTGCATCAGCAGTTTACCGAGTCGCGCGGCACGGCCTTGGAAGGGGGCTTGTGGTGGCAGGTGGATCTGGGAGCGACCTATTGGGTTGACGACGCGTTTGTCTATTGGCAAAAGGCCGGCGAACGCCTCGCTGACTTCCGCTTGGGGACCAACAACGCCGGCACGGGGTACACCTTTTTCTCTTCCGACGGGACCAAGACCCTGTCCGGCGACATCGACTTTGATATGTGGATTTTTGAACCGGAGTGGACCAATGCCCGCGAGCAATACAAGCGGCATTACCGCTATTTGTTCAATCCTCGCAAGGTGCGGCACATCTTCTGGCTGGCTCTGCACGACTTGGGCTGGCGCGCCCATCCCATGGAGCTACAGATGTTCTCCCCGGGCTACCCAGCCGAAGTCGTCATTCAATCGAATTTTTTGGACCTGAGTGCGCTCGCTGGCGACGGGCAGCCCAAGGTGATCAAGGCCCTCCACTACGACGCCGACCTGCCGCCCAATACCCAGATCGAGCTGCGCTCCCGCTCGGGCAACGAGATGGGCGAGGTGTACACCTTTCACAACAAGATCGGCGAGGTGGTCACCGAGGAGAAGTGGAACAGCTCGCCCAAGGTGCTGCGAGGCCGAGTGGACACCTCGGTCGTCGTCGGGGAGGAGTGGAGCGAGTGGAGCAACGTGTACAAGCTGTCGGGCGAGCCTTTTAAGTCGGACTCGCCGCGCAAGTTCGTCCAGCTAGAGCTAGTTATGAGCACGGAAGACCCGGAGGTGGCTCCCACGGTGCGCTCGGTCGAGTTGGAGTTCGTCGATGCGCTGGTCTACGAGGCACACGGGTCGATTCTGCCGCGCCAAGCCAAGCCCAACGAGGACACCCGTTTCACCTATATGCTATGGCCGTCCGTGGTTCCAGAAAACACGGGTTTTGACCGCCTGCGTTTGGTTGTGCCCGATCTGGTACGGGTCGATGAGGTCGAGGTGATGGTCGCCGGTCAGGCGGTCGTGCCGGCTGCTATGGACATTGTAGCGGATTCGCTGCTGATCGACTTGCCGCAGGTGGTTCAAGGCGACTCCGTGCAGGTCTCTTTCACCACTCGGCTGGTGCGAAACGCCGCGGTTGTAGAAGCCGATCTGGGCCTGAGCGACACGCCCGACCTGTGGCAAGACGTCGAGCCGGCCGAGCGCCGGTCTAACGTGGTACTGCTGCCCGAGTTGGCCGACAGCAAGCGCTTGATTAGCGACTTGCAGCTTTCGAGCCGGGTGCTCACGCCCAATGGCGATGGAATCAACGATGCTGTGGAACTGAGCTTTGTCGTCTTCAAGGCCCAAGATGCCGTGCCCATGGTTGAGGTGCGCGATTTGGTCGGCCGGCCAGTGACCCAATTGATGTCGGTGGCAGAGGGGCCAACCCGCCGCTTTAGGTGGGATGGCCAAGACGCCGCCGGGGCGATCGTGCCTCCGGGCATCTATCTCTGGCGCATAGACGTAAACGCGGACTCCGGCGACGCCATTGAACTGCGGGTTGTCGAGGTAGCCTACTAATTGGTTGGAGTGGTAGGATGCTGAGAAAACACGGGGTTTGCTGCTTGCTGATGGGCCTGTTGTTCCACGGCCCGAGCCACGCAGAGGAAGTCCGCTTCGACACCCCGGCGGAGTGGGCGACTTGGGAAGTCCCGGAGGACATCGTCCAGTTTGCAGATGACGGCTCGCTGGAACTGACGAAATTCCGCAAGGAGATCAACGCTACCCTCGATGCCCATCTCTTCACCCAGCCCACTCAGACCCGCGGCAAGGTGCAGGGGGGGATCTGGCAGGCCGGCTCTAATCCGACGGCAGCCCGGCGCATCATGGACGGGGACTTGGAGACGGTGTGGCGGCCTAGCCAATCCGACGATCTGGTCGATTGGGTGGTGACCATTGACTTGGGGCGGCCCGTGCTAGCCGAGCGCATTCGCTTGGTGTTTCCCGACCGCGCGGGCGCGCGTCCCTTGCGGCAATTCAGCGTTTTCACGGCCAATGGCGCGCGCATTCAATCCGCGGACGACGTCTTCAAGTTCGACCAGATCTTTCAGACGACCCAGCCCAACCAAGAGCAAGTAGTCGATATCGAGCTGGTCGGTGAGCGCGACATAACGCGGGTCATCGACGAAAACCTCGGGCTGGAGCCGGCCGCGCTGAACACCTTTCGCATGGTGCGCTTTGTGCGCGTGCGCGCCGACGAAAAGAGCGCCGCCGCCGCCTTGGCCGAAGTAGAGGTGATCACCGCGGGCGACAACATAAGCCTCGGGGTCTTGGCGCGCGGAGGGAGCTTCGACAACGGGCTTTTGGCGCGCGAGCCGCAGAACATGTTCGACGGCATCACCGATACGTACGGCAATATATTCACCGTCCAGACCAAGGGCGGCTGGCGCGAGAGCGGGGTGTGGTGGGCCGTCGATCTAGGCGCGCTGTTCTGGCTCGACGAGGCTTTCATCTACTGGCAGCATCGCGGCGAGGGTCTGTCGAGCTTCCTGTTCGAGGGGTTGCAGGCTGGCACCGGCTACCAAATCCTCTTTTCCGATGGGCGGCGCACCATTGCTGGCGACATCGACTACACGCCGCTGATCTTCGAGCCAAGGCCGGTCAGCGGCGCGGAGTGGAATTTGCGCCACCATCGCTACGCGTTTGCTCCGCGCAAGATCCGCTACTTGTTCTGGCATTCGCTGACCGATACGGGCTGGTTTTCCCATCCCATGGAGTTGATGCTGTTCTCGCCGGGGTACCCCGCGCAGGTGGTTTTGCTCTCGGGCTTTATCGACCTCGGACAGCTCGCCGGCGACGGCCGCCCTAAGGCCATCAACCGCTTGCGCTGGGAGGCGACGACGCCCGACCAGACGCGGTTGCAGGTGCGCTCGCGTGCGGGCAACACCCTGCAAGAGCTATACACCTTTTACGACAAAAAGGGCGAGGAAGTCACCGAGACGCGCTACGGCAGCTTGCCCAAAGTCATCCGAGGTCCCATCGACACCATGGTCGCCGTCGGAGCCGATTGGGGCGCGTGGAGCAACTTCTACCAGTTTTCCGGCGAGGCGTTTAAGTCGGAGACGCCGCGTCGCTTTATTCAGTTAGAGCTGATTATTTCCACGGAGGATCCAGCCGTCGCACCGGTGTTGCATGCCCTCACACTCGATTTTGAGGACGCGTTGGTGGCGCAGGCAGCCGGTCAGATTGCGCCGCGCCATGCCGTGCCCAACGAGGCGACGCGGTTCACCTATGCGCTGCAGACCAACGCGGACGAGCGCGACTCTGGCTTCGACCGGCTGCGCTTTTCCACCCCCAGTACCATCGATGCAGCGGACGTGCGGCTGCTAATCGGTGGTGCGGAGCGCACGCCGAGTGCGGTGCGGGTGGCGGGGGATTCGCTGTTGTTTGTGGATTTGCCGGAGACGGTGCGGACGGATTCGATTGCCGTGGAGTTCACCACTAAAGTGTTGCGCAACGCCACGGTCTTTGCCGCCGACTTAGGGCAAGAGGCGCGTCCGGGGCTATGGCAGTCGGTGGAGGCGGCCGAGCGGCAAGCCAACTTGGTTTTTCTGCCCGACCTGCCCGGCAGCGAGCGGTTGATCGGCGATTTACAGATTGTGCCGTCGGTGTTTTCGCCCAACGGCGATGGGATCAACGATCAGGTGCAGATTCGCTTTGCGCTGTTCAAGGCGGTCGATGCTACTCCGAGCGTGCGGATATTCGACTTGGCGGGTCGGGAGGTGGCGGCTCTTGTTTCGTCGGGTGGGGATGTTTTGCAGTCGTTTAGCTGGGCTGGGCTGGATGCGTCGGGTGAGCGGGTTGCGCCCGGCCTGTACGTATGCCGCATTGACGCGGGTGCCGACGCTGGGCAGGGGGAAGTATTGCGCACCCTAGCCGTAGCCTATTGAGGAATGCTATGACTGTTGCCCCAGCCGTGTATCGCGATCAGAAGTGGATCATCTCGCCCTTTGGCGACCTGTTCTTTTTTATTGGTACGCCGCTTTTGTGCTTGGTGACCATGCTGCCACTGCGGGCTATGTTCGACTCGCAGACCATTGCCTTCTACGCGCTGGCGCTGTTTGCCACCGGCCACCACCTGCCGGGCTTTATGCGTGCATACGGCGACCCAGAACTCTTCAGCACCTTTAAGGAGAAGTTCGTCGTCGCTCCCATCGTGGTGCTGTTTGTGACCGCGTTGGCGCAATTCAATACCCTGCACGGGCTTTTCCTGATGGTGCTAGTGTGGGAGATCTGGCACCTCTTTATGCAGCACTACGGCATCATGCGGATCTACGATGCCAAAAACAAGATTTTCTCCAAGCTCAACTCTCGGCTCGACTGGCTGTTGACCTTATGCGCCTTTGTAACGGTGGTCATCTATAGCCCCGAGTACTTCCACCGCATCCTCGACCACAATCAGCGGGTCGGCGTGCCCTTCCTGTCGGCCGAATTGACGTTCCTGCTCAAAAAGGTGCTGTTCTATTGTACGATGGCCGTGCTCGCGGCGTACTTGGCCAACATCGTCCAACGGGCGGTCTCCGGTCAGAAGATAAGCCTGCCTAAAGTCGCGGTGATGGCGACGACGGTGTTTATCATCTACTATGGCTGGATACATATCAACGACCTCGTCATCGGCTACGCGGCCTTTGCCGTTTTCCACGATATCCAGTACTTCGCCATCGTCTGGATCTACAACAACAACCTCGTCAAAAGACAGGAGCGGACTACCAAGCTCCTGCGCACCTTCTTCACCACGCGCACGTTGCCGATACTGGTCGCGTACCTGCTAGTCTGCTTTGCCTACGGCAGCATCAATATGATGGAGGGCTTTCTCAAGTCCGAGCAGGCGATCAAAAGCGTCGAGATATTCGTCATCACCTCGACGCTTTTGCACTACTACTTCGATGGGTTTATCTGGAAAATCCGCGACCGCAAAAACCAAGCCAATCTGGGGATCAACGCCGAGGAAGGGTCCAACCGCATTGGCTTGCAGGCCTTGCCGAGCGGCTTGGCCTCGTACGTCCGCGAGACCGGCAGGCAGGTGGCCTATTTCGCGGTGCCGGTGATGGCGTTCTCGTTTTTCCAGTTTTACTGGACGGCCGACGAGGCCGAGGCGCGGGAGAAGATGGTCGAATTGTTCCCGGACTTGGCCGGTGCCCACAACAACCTCGGCGTCTTGTACGCGCGGGAGGGCGATTGGGAAAAGGCCGCCGGCGAGTATCGGCGGGCGATAGAGCTGGACGCGGGGGCTTATGAGGCGCACAAGAACCTCGGCCTACTCTACGCTCGGCAGGGCGTGCTCGACAAGGCGCATACCCACTACCAGCAGGCGATAGACCGCAAACCGCGCTACGTCGAAGCGCTCAACGCGCAGGGCTTGGTCTTTTTGCAGCGGGGCGAGTTCGCTAGGGCCGAAGAGCGCTTCCGCGAGGCCCTTGACGAGTTCGACTACGCCCCGGCGTACAACAACCTCGGCACGGCCTATTTGCAGATGGGAAACTTGCCGCAGGCGCTCTCCGCCTACGAAAAGGCCATCGCGCTCAACCGGGCCGACGCCTCGCATCATTTCAACTTGGGGTTGGCCTTGCAGAAGGCCGGAGAGAACGAGCGGGCGGTCGCCGCGTTTGCCTCGGCGCTCTCTTTAGAGCCACGCCACGTCAAAGCCTATTTGAGCATGGCGCTTTCCTACCAGCGGTTGGGCCACATCGCCGAGGCACGACAGGCGTTGCAGCAGCTCTTGGCAGTGGAGCCGAACCACGCCACGGCAGCGCGGCTGTTGGCCCGGATGTAGAGCCGCCCCCACGCTAGTGGCGATGTGCTTGCTGGCCCTCGCTGGCTAACGTGAGGGGATAGACGTCCAGGCGCTCTAGGGCCGTGGCATCTTCGCGGACCCGGTACATCCCATCGGCTGGCACGTCTGTAAAGGTTTGCACCGCGCCCGACGGCCAGTGCAAGGTCAGCGTGTCGAGTACTTCAGCTTCCCCCAGCCCGATCTCCTGTTGTAAAGTCGAAGCCCCAAAACTCGCGCCCGTGCCGGCGAGGATGTGGATCGTCTGAGTCCCAGCACGGGCTTGGATCCGCGCGCCGATCCCGGCCCGATTGGATTTAGTCCCCTCCAGTTTGAGGGTGATCCAATGGTTGCCGTGCCCGGGGTTTTCAAAGAGCACATTGGTGTACACGTCCCCCGAATAGGCCCCGCCGACCACCGCGTAGATGTCCTGATCGCCGTCGTTGTCGATATCGCCGAAGGCGATGCCATGCCCTTTTTGCAGGTGCCCGAAGCCGCCGGAAGTGGTTACATCCTCGAAGCGCTGCCCTGCGGCGTTGCGGAACATGCGGTTGGGCATCAGCGAACGGTAGTCGGGGTCGCCGGTGCCAGCGTAGAAATCGAGCCAGCCGTCGTTGTCGAGGTCGCCGAAGTTGCAGCCCATCGTATAGAGGACTTTGTCACTGCGGGTCTGTTGCGCCATGTCGGCGAAGGTGCCGTCGCCTTGGTTGCGGTAGAGGCGGGGCGGCTCGCCCTTGTGCGGCAACCCTAGATAATCGGCGGCGACATCGCCGGCGTCGGCCTTGTAGCCAGAGACGAACAGGTCGAGCCAGCCGTCGTTGTCGTAGTCCCAAAACCACACCGGGAAGCTGAACGTCGGTTGGCTCGCGCCAGCACGGGCGGTTATGTCGGAGAAACGCCAGCGGTCATTGGCGTCTGGACCGTCGTTGTGGAAGAGCAGGTTGGGCTGCCCGAGGCGGGAGATGTAGAGGTCGGGCAGACGGTCGTTGTCGATGTCGCCCCAAGCTACTCCTTTGACGAAGCCCACTACGTCTAGGCCGACTGCCGATGCTACGTCGGCGAAGGTGCCGTCGCCTTGGTTGCGGAACAACTCGCAGGGATGCTGCTCTTGGGTGGAGGACTCGTTGCCCACGAACAGGTCGAGCCAGCCGTCGTTGTCGAAGTCGGCCCAGGCAGCCGTCTGCGTTGGGTGCAAAGTGAGCAGTCCAGCCGCCTCGGTTACGTCGGCGAAGGTACCGTCGCCTTGATTGCGCAACAGCGAGTTGGGATGGAGGCCGTCGGCGCCAAACCAGCCGCCGCGCAGGACCAGCACATCGGCGAAGCCGTCGTTGTCAAAGTCCGTCTGCACGGCGTTGAGGCCGCCGACTAGGCCGGTCAAGCCTGCGGCGGCGGTGCGCTCGGCAAAGGTTCCGTCGCCTTGGTTGCGAAAGTAGCGCAGTGGATCGTCGAGGCCCCACGAAGTGGCGATGATGTCGAGGAAGCCGTCGTTGTCAAAGTCTTCCATAATGCCGCCCCCGGCCAAGCCGAGGACATCCAGCCCCAGAGCAGGGGCCTGGTCGGGGAAGTGGCCAATAGCGGCTTCAGCGGCGAAGGCCTCCGGGGGAATGAGATGGGCGTCGGGCACTTGGTGCGGATACTCTCCCACGGTCATATAGGCGATGTTGAGCAGCCAGCGCGAGGTCAGGTCGTAGGGCGTCTTTTTTAAGATTGCTTGGTAATAGGCGATGGCCGCACGCGATCCGTCTTGCGTCTTATGAATTCCTTCAGCCGAGATCGGCAGTAGGCAGGAAGCGAGGTTGTGACCGTCGATGCAGTTTTGCTGCTCGCCGAGCCGCAAATAGGCGAGGGCGATCATTTCTTCGAGGCTCGGGCGAGTGCGGAAGCGGTGGGCCGCAGCTTGTCCGCGCACTTGCTCGAAGAGGGCGGCCGCCTCAGCGGATGCGCCAGCGCGCAACAGTTCTTTGGCGATCTCGACCTGTCGGCTGAGCTGTTGCACAGGATCGTCTGGCGCAGGTTGGCGGCGCAGCCACTCAACGCGGTGCTGGCTCAAATAGATATTGTCCTCGGCGTTAGCGTGGGCGGCGAGGGCAGCGAGTTGCTCGGCC
Organism: Candidatus Latescibacterota bacterium; assembly: GCA_965261395.1. GTDB lineage: Bacteria > Latescibacterota > UBA2968 > UBA8231 > UBA8231. The sequence goes on along the minus strand of OZ253462.1, from coordinate 4,394,763 downwards.
ATGCGCTGGGTGCCGGGCGTCTGGTAGGGATCGGCAGCGCAACTTGCTAAAGCGAGGACCAAGAGGACGATGGCGCAGGGGTTCATAGCCTGATGAATTGGGCGTTGACTGATTGTCAGAAGATAGGGGGGTTAGACAACGTTAGGTAGCAAATTCCCCAGCGTCTTTTTATTTGAGTAGGGTCAGTTGCTTGATCTCTAGGTGGGCCCCGGCGCGCAATTTGTAGAAATAGGTGCCGCTGGCGACCGTGTGTCCTGCGTCATCGCGCCCGGTCCACTGGGTGCGGTAGTGTCCGGCGGTGAGATAGCGGGCGACCAAGGTGCGAACCTTTTGGCCGATCGCGTCGTAGATATCCAATTCGACGGCGGTCGGGATCGCTAGCTGGAATTCGATGGTCGTGGTCGCGTTGAAGGGATTGGGGTAGTTCTGGATGAGGGCAAAGGTGGCCGGTGTGGTCTCTTTGGCAACGGCGAGGTCTAGGCTGGCGACCCATTCCGCGATGAGGTCGGCCCCGCGCTCGTCGATGATTGAGGAAGCAAGCGGGGGCATGCGAAAGGTGCCCAGCGTCAGCATCCGCAGGTAGAGCGTCGAATGCTGCGGTGCCCCGGGGGTGATGATGAGGGCCTCTAGCTCGCCCAAATCGCCGAGGGTAGGGAAGGCCCCGACAGTATTGGTTTCGGCCAAAGGCGTGTCGTAGCGCAGGTCGATGATGGTGCGGCCGACGCTCTCGGGCCGGTGGCACGGCGCGCAGTTGACATGCAAGTACGAGCGGGCGCGCAGGTCGAGCGAGACGCTGGGGTCGAAGGGGTTGGGTAGGCGGGGCAAGGAAGACAGGTCGGCTGGTAACTCCTCGGCGAAAAGGCCCTGTTGAGCGAGGATATGCAACTGGTTTTGCTCCGTGCCCGCGTGGAGCTGAGCTGTGTGTACGCCGAGGACATAGCCCGCGCCCCTGGTGTGGCAGACCTCACAGTCTTGGCGCGAGGGGAAGTAGTAATCCTGCAAGAGAAAGCCCACCGGATCTTGCGGGTCGTCAATCACGTATGTAACCGTTGTGCTGTCGGCGAGTAATGAGGCATCGGTGCCAGCTTCGTTCCACAGATAACTATAACCGTCCCAGCCCGGGGCATCCACGCGCTTGATGAGGAAGCGCGTTTCGATGATGCGCCGGCTGGCTGGATCGCCGCGTACCAAGTCGAGGTAAAAGTTCTTGATCAGGAGGGCCTGGTCGGGAAAGCTCCAAGGCCCACTACTGGTAAAAGCAATGCGCTCGCCGGGCGGCAGGCGAATGAACCGCGTTTTTGTGGCTCCGTCCGACCAAAACGGCGCATTGACTTCGTACGGCACCACGCCAGCCGCGGGCGTTTGCGCGCCTAGGTCGCTGAAAACCTGCGCGTCGGCCAAGCTCGCGGGTGGGAACTCCGCCGGTGGCAGGACGATTTCCCACAGCCCGCGCTCGCCGCTCCATTCGATCACATAGAGGCGATTGCCGATGATTTCCGCGTCGATGGGGTTGGAAAACCCGCCGACGATGCGGGTGACGTACGCCTCGTAGTTGTCGCCGACTTTTGCCAAGTCGAGATGCAGCAGGTCTTGGCTGGGGTCGTTGAACGGGCCGTTGATGCTGTCGCCATCGGGGTCGCCCCGAGTCCAACTGAGCGTGAAGCCATCGCCTTGGAACGGCTCGGCGAGGGCATGGGCCACGTCAAACACCAATCCGAGCGGCGAGCGGTGCGCGGAGAAGGTACCGAAGCGCACACCCTCCTCGCTGGCATCCTTGATTTGGCCGTCGGCTGGGTCGCGGTAGGCGTCGGCATCTGGCCCGAGATTAATCACCGGGTCGGTGAAGCGGCGCGGTGGCGGCGGATACGTGGGGTCGTTGTGATAGTAGCCTTCGCGCACGGCCGTGGAGCGGGGGGAGAGCAGGAAGTCGGTGGCTGGGTCGTAGTCGGGAAATTGCTGCGGCGTGTCGTCGAGGCCCATGCGCCAGGGAAAGCCGTAGTGATGCCCTTGGCGCAGCCAGTTGAGTTCATCGGGCATGTCGCGGCCCGGTCCGTTTTCCGCAGCGAAGAGATCGCCGTTGGGCGCGAAGGCGAGGTCGTAGGCGTTGCGCAGGCCCTCGGCAAAGAGGAATCCTTGGTCGAGCAGGGCATAGCGGCTGTTGGGCAGCACGAGGTCGCGAGCATTGGTCGGGATGCGCAAAATTATGGCTGTGAGCGCGGTTTCGCGCAGACCGGGGAAGTGTCCATCGCCGTCTTGGATTTCGCCGTGATCGGTGCGCGAACCGCTGTTAATAAAGAGGGTGCGGTTGTCGGGGCTGACGACTAGTCCGTTGACTTCGTGGTTGTAAATGCAGTCGCACCGCTCATAGGGTGCGGTCTCCGCGAGAGTGAACCAGCTGCGCTCGCCACTGCTCGGATCGACCTCGCCCTTGGTGATGGTGGCGATGTTGTAGAGGGACAGGTCGATGCGTTTGAGGACGTAAAAGGTACCTTCGGCGTCGATAAAGAGGGCGTTCGGGCGGTTAAAGCCGTGATCGGCGGCTGTGTACGCCGTGCCCGACGGCACGAGGAGAATGTCGCCGTTGGTCTTGAGCGCATAGCGGGTATCGGTCGTGGGATCGCGGCCAAAGATGGAGGCAGCGAGGATGTCGTCGATGGGAACATCGGCGGGCAGGTTGTTCGGGTCGAGTTGTTCCCATTGCCGCTCGCCGGTGTCGGCGTCGAGCAAAACCCCACGGGCGAGGGCAAACTGGCCGCTGTCACGGGGGCCGTGGCGATTGGATGCCAAGTAGAACGAGCCATCCGGCCCAATGGCAAAGCCCGTGAAGCCGCTGCTGATGCCGTGATCGCTGGGGAAATACGCTGGGACTCGCTCTGCTGCCGCTAGGTCGATGCGCTCGATCGCGCCGTCTTGCCGCAAGATGTAAAGCGAGTCGTTGCGCGGGTCTTTGGCGATGCAGATCGTGCCTTGGGAGACGCTGAGGATGCGGCGGATTTCAATGTCGTCGCGGGTCGCTTGCGGATCGGCGTAGGTGGTGGAGCAAAGGGCGGCGAGTGCGACAAGCGAGAGGCAACGGACCAGCATGGGGTTCCTTAGCGATGCTCACTTGAGTAGCATAAGCTGCCGGGTGGCGACAAAATCGCCGGCCGATAGTTGGTATAGATACGCGCCGCTGGCCGCTGGCTCACCGCGGTCGTTGCGACCGTCCCATTGCAGACGGTGGTGGCCGGCGGGCAGGGAATCGCTGACGAGGGTGCGCACGCGCTGTCCGCTGATGTTGTAAACGGCCAATTCGACTTGGGAGGCGAAAGCGAGTTGGAAGGCAATGGTGGTGCTTGCGTTAAAGGGGTTGGGAAAGTTTTGCACCAGCGCAAACTCTGCGGGCACAACGCCTTCGGCCTCGGCAACAGCCGTCTCGGTTGCAGCCTGTGGCAAGACGATTTCCCACAGCCCGCGTCCGCCGCCCCACTCGATGACGTAAATGCGATTGCCAATGATTTCCGCGTCAATGGGGTTGGAAAACCCACCGACGATGCGGGTGACGTGCGCCTCGTAGTTGTCGCCGAGTTTCGCCAAATCGAGGTGCAGCAGGTCTTGGCTGGGGTCGTTGAACGGGCCGGCGATGTCGTCGCCGTCGGGATCGCCTTCGGTCCAGCTAAGCACGAAGCCGTCGCCTTGGAATGGCTCGTCGAGGGCATTGTCCGCGTCGAACACCAGCCCCAAGGGAGAGCGGTGCGCGGTGAAGGTGGCGAAGCGCACGCCTTCTTCACTAGCGTCCTTGATTTGGCCGTCGGCTGGATCGCGGTAGGCGTCGGCATCCGGTCCGAGATTGATCACTGGGTCGGTGAAGTCGCGCGGCGGTGGCGGATACGTGGGATCGTTGTGGTAGTAACCTTCGCGTACGGCTGTGAACCTAGCTGGGAGGAGGAAGTCGCTGGCCGGGTCGTAATCGGGAAATTGCTGCGGGGTGTCTTCGAGGCCCATGCGCCAAGGGAAGCCGTAGTGATGCCCTTCGCGCAGCCAGTTGAGTTCCTCGGCCATGTCGCGGTCTGGCCCATTTTCTGCGGCGAAGAGGTCGCCGCTGGGGGCGAAGGCGAGGTCGTAAGAATTCCGCAGGCCCTCGGCAAAGAGGAAGCCTTGGGTGCGGAGGGCGTCGCGGTCGTTGGGTAGCACGAGATCGCGGGCATCGGTCGGGACGCGCAAGACTACGGAGGTGAGCGCGGTTTCGCGCAGGTCGGGAAAGGCCCTGTTGCCGTCTTGCACTTCGCCGTGATCGGTGCGCGAGCCGCTGTTGATAAAGAGCGAGCGGTTGTCGGGGCTGACGACTAGCCCGTTGACTTCGTGGTTGAAGATGCAGTCGCAGCGCTCATAGGGCGCGGTCTCCGCGAGGGTGAACCAAGTGCGCTCGCTGCTGCTTGGATCGACTTCGCCCTTGGTGATGGTGGCGATGTTGTAGCCGGATAGGTCGATGCGTTTGAGGACGTAAAAGGTACCGTCGGCGTCGATAAACAGGGCGCTCGGGCGGCTGAAGCCGTGGTCGGCGGCTGTGTACACCGTGCCCGACGGTACGAGGGTGATGTTGCCGTTGGTCTTGAGGGCGTAGCGTATATCGGTCGTGGGATCGCGGCCGAGGCTGGTGGCGGCGAGGATATCGTCGATGGGAACATCGACCGGTAGGTTGTCCGGGTCGAGTTGTTCCCATTGCCGCTCGCCCGTGTCGGCGTCGAGCAAAATCCCGCGCGCGAGGGCAAATTGTCCGCTGTCGCGGGAGCCTCGGCGATTAGACGCAAGGTAAAACGAACCGTCCGGCCCAATGGCAAAGCCCGTGAAGCCGCTGCGGATGCCGTGATCGTCTCTGGAGTATGCGGGCGCGTGTTCGGCTGCCGCTAGGTCGATGCGATCAATCGCGCCGTTTTGCCGCAAGGTGTAGAGCACATCGTTACGCGGATCTTTAGCGATGCGCATCGTGCCTTGGGGGACGTTGAGGACGCGGCGGATTTCGATGTCGTCGCGGGTCGCTTGCGGGTCGGAGTAGGCGGTGGAGCAAAGGGCAACGAGCACCACGGCGAGCGCGAGGTAACGAGCGAACATGGAGTCCTTTCGGAGGGAGAGTGGGGTAGGAATCAACCCAATCAAGATAGAAGGTTTAGGAGCAATGACAAACAGCGGTTGGCTTAGGCTCGCTTGACACACCACCGGTCGCGCAGTAGGCGAGCCAGAGGCAGCAGGCGAACATGGATCGCCTTATTGGCAATCAAAGCAATACCACTTAAAGACTGTGGTAGCTTTGCCAGGTCCAGATACCTTCGTAAGCGTTACGCATCCACCAATTTGGCCATCGGCACAATCATGAGAAAAAAAGCATCCAGTGTCGTCACCGAATGCAACTGAGGTTCCCTGGTATGTCCCCCTAATGAGTCTGTACCAGTAACGCTCCTCTATCGACGTAACCTGCTCGCCAGTCACGTTACACACAGGTTCGGGTTCAGTCGCAGTTGCAGTTGCAGATTCAGGTTCAGATTCAGGTTCAGATTCAGTTGCAGTTGCAGATTCGGGTTCAGATTCAGGTTCGGGTTCAGTTGCAGTTGCAGTTGTAGTTGTAGACGCTTGCGACGCAGAGTTATTCTCTGCAATAGAGACGTCTCGAACGACAACCTCCTCTTCCTGCTCAGACGGACAAATCGGCTCTGCCCACTCAGGACATTCATCACCTGAACAAATGGAATCATCCAAATAAGGCCGGTCGTCTTCGGGTATGTCTGTAAGCGTATCGAGTGCAGCAGCACTAAAATTAACCGGAAGGTAGTATGCCCTTGTAGGATTGGCTCCTCTTTCTACAAGATCAGCCGGCCTCGGGTCGTTGCGATTGTGCACACTCAAAAAGTCGCGGTGGCGCACCGACCCCTCTGCTTGCACAAAGGCGATTGGATACTGCACATCGCTTTCGGATAGAGCATATCTGGCATTAGGCGTATCTCTATACAAGTAGTCCACATCCCCTTTATAGATACGCACAACAGAGGAATCATGATCGATGGCTTCGCTCCAGATACCACAGGCTCCATCACCCGAGCGGAAACCCGACCTAACCCTCCCCAAGCGGGTTGAGGTTTCTGATGCCCAATATTGTTTCTTACTATTGCTCGCTAGATAATGCGAAAACAGGACGCTGTCGCCGTGGGCTTGGAACCGATAGTCGGATCCATAGAAGACCGTCCACACGGAATCGACTTCCGTATCGCAGGGCCAAGATATGGCAAGGCATTCGTCAGAGCCCGAATCCACCTTGACCTTGCCGGCGGGTATGCTAATGAGTGCTAGCGGATTTTCGTGATCGGTGCAAGAAAATCCAATGAATGCTGCTAAAAGCAGCAAGATTTTTGTCTTGAAATAGCCTCGGTTTAGAGCTTCAGGCAGGATGCTTACCGCAAAGATAGCACGCTTCAATGTGTACCTCTCAGTTCTAGTTTCATCTCAAAAAATCGGTTGATTTAGACCGATTGGTAGAGAACCGAAACGGGTGTAATGGCGGACGCAGAATTCGGTTGATAGCTGCGTCTGGCGTCGTCCTAAGCAGTCCCCAAGCGCAAAGGAAAGGTGGTATATTCACCTCGTCCTTTAGGCGAGACCAAGGCAGACAAAGCCGCCTATTCCCGACGATCACTGGGAATTGTTAAGACTTATAGCCTAACGGTGGAAAACAGGGGAGGTACTCGGGGGGGGTACCAATTACTTATGACTATACGTCGGCGACATCTTGGAACTGGAAATCGGATGTGGCCGAGGTGCTAGATGCTATCTGCGGCGATGGCATCTCAAATAGTGGATTGGTTGCCATTTTTCAGTGCGTCCTCCGACGGGGAGAAGGAGAACTGCCGGTTCCGCTTCAAGGCTTAGGGGTAACCCTAAAAAACACAAGGCTTACAGAAATGTCAAACTAGTACAACATTAAAGACAAGTCATAAAAAATCGCACAGCAACGGTAGTGGGTTAGTATGCGAGCGTGTGCGCGGCTGCCGCTAGGTCGATGCTAAAACGCGCCCCTCGGCTTCGAGTCGCTCACCGAGGCGATAACAGGAGAAGCCCAACGCGGTTTAGGGGACCGTTGGGCTTCTGATTGAAATGAGGTTTTCTATTACGGGTATAGGGCTACTGGCTCGCCGTGGCGTAAGCGGTGGAGCGAAAGGCCGCGGCGAGCCAGAGGCTACGGGCGAACATGGGGTTCCTCGACGCTTCTGAAGTTTCAATATTGAGGGCAGTTGAATTGAGGATCAGTACTTCCGTTGCCCCAAACATTTGGTACAAAACAACCAGTGAAATCTCCACAGTAGTTAGCGTGGTAAAGGGCTCCGCCGCTAGGGGTACGGGCTCCACCTTGGCAACTCCAGCCATCGCCTGGATCCTGAGCGGGATCACAATCTCCACCACAGGCTAAACCGGGTGGCAGATCGGGCTGGGGATCGCCGCCAGAGGGGGAATCGCCGTCAGAGGGGGAATCGCCGTCAGAGGGGGAATCGCCCTCAGAGGGGGAATCGCCGCCAGAGGGAGTGCCCTCGCCAGAGGACGGTGTAGATTCTGCCACAGAGACATCTCGAACTACAACATCCTCTTCCGTACCGAGCGGACAAATCGACTCCGCCCACTCAGGACATTCATTACCCGAACAAATGGAATGCTCCAAATAAGGCCGCTCATCCTCGGGCAGGTCTATAAGGGTATCAATTGCCACGGCACTAAAATTAACCGGAAGGTAGTATGCGCCTACATGCTGCGTGCTTCTTATTTCTACAAGACTGGCCGGCCGCGGCTCGCCGCGATTCTGCACACTCAAAAAGTCGCGGTGGTGCACCGACCCCTCTGCTTGCACAAAGGCGATTGGATACTGCACATCGCTTTCGGATAGAGCATATCTGGCATTAGGCGTATCTCTATACAAGTAGTCCACATCCCCTTTATAGATACGCACAACAGAGGAATCATGGTCGATGGCTTCGCTCCAGATACCACACGCGCCACCACCCGACCGGAAACCCGACTGAACTTTCCCAAAGCGGGTTGAAGTTTCTGAGAAGCCGTCTGAAAACTATATTTTTTCTATTTGATCCGTTTGAGCAGCAAGTGGATCATAGCAATCTGGATCAAGGCTTCGCTATGGTGGGTCAACACCTCATAATCTCGGGCATGTCGGCGAAAATTCATCAACCACGCAAACGTGCGCTCGACGACCCAACGGCGTGGTAACACCTCAAAGCCGGGGCCTTGTTTGGCGACGACTTCCAAGTCTATTTTGTGCGTCTTTTTTACGTTAGCCACCCACGTTCGGATCGGATCGCCTCGATAGCCGCCATCGCCCCACAGTTTGCGTAACCGGGCTACGCCGGAGGCCCCCAAGCGGGTCAACACCTGCTTGAGGCCGTCCCGATCCTCTACATCGGCGGCGGTGACCACCACCTGTCTAAGCAAGCCCGAGGTGTCGACCAACAGATGACGCTTGCGCCCCTTGACCTTTTTTCCGGCGTCATAACCGGTTGTTTTACCATGGGTTGCCGTCTTGATCGTCTGACTATCGACTACGCCAGCCGACGGCGTTGGAGCCCGTCCGTTGAGGCGGCGTTCCCGCTGGGTGAGTCGATCCAATACCTGCGGCCAGACCCCTTGTAGACTCCAGCGACGAAAGTAATCATACACCGTTTTCCACGGTCCAAAACAAGAAGGCAACAAAGCCCAAGGACAACCGGTCTTGGTCAGATACAAAAGGCCGTTGACGATCTGGCGTCGATCCCGCGGTGGCCGACCCGGACCGTTCGGCTGCCATGTCGAAGCCGGCAGCAACGGTTCGATCCGACGCCATTGCACATCGGTTACATCGGTGGCATATTGCCTACTAGGCGTACTCATCATACGAGCCTTTCTGTTCAGATTTTGTCGCGAAACCTGAATATGGCTCGATGAGTACGCCGATTCAAATACCGGCTACAGCAAGGGTTTTCAGACGGCTTCTGAGGCCCAGTACTGTTTCTTCCTATTACTCTCCACATAATGAGAAAACAGGACGCGCTCGCCGTGGGCTTGGAACCGATAGGCTGCCCCATAGAAGACCGTCCATACGGAATCGACTTCGGTATCGCAAGGCCAAGAGATGGCAAGGCATTCGCCCGCGTCATCTACATGGGCCTTCCCGGCGGGAGTGCTAGTGAGCGCTATAGGATTGTCCTGATCGGTGCAAGAAAATCCAATACATGCTACTAAAAGCATCAAGATTCTCATCTTGAATCTCCTTATTTAGAGATTTAAAGGCTTATAGCAAGAAGTTCTTCTCATACATCTTTCCTACTTCGACCTTCGACTATGCGTAGTAGCATAAGCCACTCTTTTGGTTTGATCGTTTGATTACAAACGTCTGCAATATCAGATAATAAACGTTGTGCGCAGGACAGGGATTTAATGATGCATATAGGCTCGTCAGCGCCAGTAGGACCAGCGAGTGCGCTCGCGGATAAGGCGGAGAAACCGCCTATCTACTGACAGCGTGTGCAGTTTCGCCCGACGCAGACCGCCGGAAGTTTTACAGACCCCAAAAAAGTGTGGTAGGAAGGAGTAATTTTTTTTTAATGGCCTATGCCAATAGGTCTTAAGGCAATAATTACAAATATATCAGGGTCGCATAAAAATCACTACCTAAAAAGCGTAGCCGCTCCGAATTCTCACATTTGAACGATTATAACCGGACGGCAGATTGGCGGAGCTATTCGGTCTATGATATAAATCCGTAACTGTTTGTCTAACAGGTTACTATCAGGTTTATATTATACAGCGTCGTCGATGCGATCGCCAAAGAGCGTATGCGAGGTGGTGCGGGAGATATGGACGGATACGAGCGAGTTGCTTGCTGCTGGTTGCGGGAAAATCGCCGTCTTGCCCTGCGGGGTGCGGCCGTAGTAGCGGGGTTGGCCATCGGCGGCTGGCCGCTTGGACGGGCCTTCGACGAGGACCTCGACTGTGCGGCCCACTTGCCGCTGGTTGGTCTGGCGCGAGATCCCCTCTTGCAGGGCGATGATGTGCTGGAGGCGCTCGCCCTTGACGGCTTCGGGGACGTCGTCGGGCAGCTTCTTGTGGGCGTACGTGCCCTCGCGCTCCGAGTATTTGAACATGAAAGCCGAGTCGTAGCGGATCTCTTCCATTAGATCGTAGGTCTGGCGGAAGTCCGCGTCGGTCTCGCCGCAAAAGCCGGTGATGATGTCGGTGGTTAGGGCGAGGTCGGGCAGGGCGGCGCGTAGCTTCTGCACGAGCTGTCGGTATTGACCGATGGTGTACCCGCGACGCATGCGGGCAAGCTGTTCATCTGAGCCGCTCTGGACCGGCAGGTGTAAGCTCGGGCACACCGGGCCGACTTCGGCCATGGCGTCGATCACGCGGTCGGTAAAATCAACCGGATAAGGCGAGGTGAAGCGCACCCGCTCAATGCCTTCAACTTGGCTGACCTGCCGCAAGAGATCGGCGAAATCCACGTTGTCGGCGCGGTAGGAATTAACGGTCTGGCCGAGTAAGGTAACTTCCTTAAATCCCTCAGCAGCAATGTGTTGTACTTGTCGCACGATGTCGTCAGCGGCCACGCTGCGCTCTCGGCCGCGCACAAAGGGCACGATGCAGAACGTGCAGAATTTGTCGCAACCACGGATGATGGTCACCCAAGCGTTGGTGCTGGTTGTGCGCTGGGGGTGGACGCCGCTGTAGTTCTCAGAGCGGTCGAGCCGCACGTCTAAAAGCGCGTCGTCGCTGGATTGGGCGAGGAGCTGGGGCAGGCGGCGGTAGGAATCCGGTCCCATGACTAAATCGACGAAAGGAGCGCGATCTGGCAGGGTTTTGCTCAGGTGCTGGGCCATGCAGCCGAGGATGCCCAAGGTGAGGTTGGGGCGGTGAGCGCGGAGGCCGTTGAGCTGGCTGACGCGGCCGATGACCCGCTCCTCAGCATGCTCGCGCACCGCGCAGGTGTTGAGCAGGATGATGTCGGCACGGTCGGCTTGTTCTGTAATCTGGAACCCGGCGTCGGCGAGGATGCTGGCCACCAACTCGCTGTCGGCCACGTTCATCTGGCAGCCATAGGTCTCGATGTACACGCGGCGGCCCGCCGGACCGGGGCGCGTTGCCACGGGCTGGTATTCGGTCGCTTCGAGGAGAGGCAAGTTCATCGGCGCGCTCCAAAAGTTAGCTCTTCGCGGGCTTGCTCGATCTGCACGTCCACGAATTCGTTGGGCTGGGCCGGGCCGGCGAAGAGAGCCTTGACGTAGTTATCGCTCAAGCCGACTTGCAAGCCGGTGGCTGGGTCTGAACGCCCTTCGGCAAGGACTTGGAGCGAGCGGCCGACAAAGCGCTGATGGAAGGCGAGTCGCTTGGCTGCGCCGAGGGCGATGAGCGCTTGGCTGCGCTCCTTTTTGACGGCGGCTTCTTGGTGTTCGGGTAGGCGTTCGGCCGGGGTGCCTTCGCGCAGGGAGTACGAAAAGACGTGGAGGTACGTCAACGGCAGGTCGGCCAACAAGGCGCGGGTCTGGGCAAAATGCGCGTCGGTTTCCCCGGGAAAGCCGACCATGACGTCGGCACCAATGGCGCAATCGGGGATGCGGCTGGCGATCCGCTCGATCCGCTCGGCGTAATAGGCGCGGGTGTAGCGCCGTCCCATGCGCTTGAGAATGTGGTCGTCGCCGCTTTGCAAAGGCACGTGGAAGTGGCGGCAGACCGCTGTGGAAGCCGCGGCTTGGTCGATCAGCGCGTCGGTGACGTAACCCGGCTCAATGGAGTTGAGGCGAATGCGCGCCAAGCCGTCGATTTGCTCCAGCGCGGCGAGCAGCTCGACGAGAGCTTCGGACTGGCCTTGGTCAAACCCGTAGCGGCCCGTGTGGACGCCGGTCAGGGCCAGCTCGCGGTAGCCGGCCGCGACCATACTCTGGGCTTGGGCGACGACTTCGGCGGCTGGGCGGCTCGCGCTGTGCCCGCGCACCGCCGGGATGATGCAATAGGTGCAGTGTTCGTCGCAGCCGTCTTGGATTTGCAGGCTGCCGCGCGTGCGGCCTTGGGGCACCGCGCCGTCAATGGCGAGAAATTGCTCGGTGCGTGGCCTCGTTGCCGAAGGCACGGGAGTCTCGGCACCCGCTAGATGCGCTTCGAGTAGCTCAACGAGCTGGGCCTTCTGGCCGTTACCCACGACCAAATCGGCACCGGCCGCTGCGAGGTCCGCCGGCCGTCGCTGGGCATAGCAGCCAGTGGCGACGATCTCCGCGCTTGGATTGCGCCGCCGGGCGCGGCGCACGGCCTTGCGCGAGTCCGCATCGCCCGCGCCGGTGACCGTACAGGTATTGACCACGTACACGTCGGCCTCAGAGCCGAAGGGCACGATTGCATAGCCGCGCTCGGTCAGGCGGTGGGCGAGGGCTTCTACTTCGTAGGCATTGAGCTTGCAACCCACGTTTTGCAGCGCCACGCGCGTGTTTTCAGATGTTGGAGTGCCCATAAGTCCGTAAAGGGAAACGAGATAAACAATTAAAACTAAAGATCGGCCTTCTCTGAGGCAATGGGCCGCTCAGGCGGGTTCGAGCTGGGCGTACGCGACGGCGATGCGTTTGGTCTGCGTCTGAAAGCGGATGGAGAGCTTCATCTTTTCGCCGTGCCCTTCGCGGCTGACGATCTGGCCGCGCCCCCATTGGGGGTGGCGTACCCACTGGCCCTCGGCGAGGAAGTCGTCTTGGGCGACCAATTCGCCGAAGCCGGGCGACTGCTCGGCGTCCCACTCGTAGTGGACGCCTTGGGCTTGGGCAGCCTTTTTGCGGCGCGGCGGATCGACGCGTTGCCGCGAGCGAGCAAAACCGCGGTCCAACTCGTAGCTTTGGGCCGTCAACTCGGCGGGGATTTCGCCCAAAAACCGCGAGGGTTCGGTCGCGAGCAGCGAGCCGTATGCATAGCGGCGCAGGGCATAGGTGAGGCTGAGTTGCTCTTGCGCCCGGGTTATGCCCACGTAGCAGAGACGGCGCTCCTCTTCGATGGCTTGGGGATCGTCGATGGCCCGCGCCGTGGGAAAGAGGTTTTCTTCGAGGCCGCAGACAAAGACCAAGGGGAACTCTAGGCCCTTGGCGCTGTGCAGGGTCATCAAGGTAATGGCGTTGCCATCGTCGTCGCTTTCATCCGCCGAGGTCAGCAGCGACTTTTCTTCCAGATAGGTCGCTAAAGTCGAGTCTGGGTTTGCGTCGGCGTACTCGGTCATCTCGGCTAGTAACTGGTCGATATTCTGCAAGCGCGCCTCGGCCTCTGGGGTATTTTCAGCCGCGAGCATTGCGCGGTACCCACTCTTTTCGACGACGGCAAAGCCCAACTCGGGCAAGGAGAGCGCTTCGGTGGCGGCCATTAGCTCGCCGATCAGGGCGGCGAAAGCCGCTATACTCTTTTGCGCGCGGCTGTTGAGGCCGGGTACGTCGTCGAGGTGATTGAGCGCAGTGGAGAGGCTCCAACCCTTGGCTTGGGCGAAATCCTGCAAGCGGTCGAGGGAGGTATCGCCAATGCCGCGGCGGGGCATATTGACGATGCGGCGCAGGGCAATGTCGTCGGCCGGGTTGACCAACAGGCGCATATAGGACAGCACGTCGCGGATTTCTCGGCGGTCGTAAAAGCGGATGCCCCCAACGATTATATAGGGGAGGCCAGCGCGCTGTAGCTCCTCTTCAAAGGGCCGCGACTGGGCGTTGGTGCGGTAGAGCACGGCGGCGTCCCCGAGGCTGTAGCGTCCCAAGCGGTCGTAGCGGCGGATGGCATCGACCACGTGGCGGGCCTCGCGGCGATCCGAGTCGCATTCGACGACCGCGACCGGGTCGCCTTCGGGGCCGTTCGTCCACAGCTCTTTGCCCTTGCGGCCTTGGTTGTGGCTGATGACGGCGTTGGCTGCGGCGAGGATACGGCCGGTGGAGCGGTAGTTTTGCTCCAGCCGCACGCTGCGGGTGTCTGGGTAATCGCGCTCAAAGTCGAGGATGTTGCGGATGTCGGCACCGCGAAATTGGTAGATCGACTGGTCGTCGTCCCCGACCACGCAGATATTGCGGTGGCGAGCCGCTAGCTGACGGCAGAGCAAGTACTGGGGCCGGTTGGTGTCTTGGTATTCATCGATGAGCAGGTGCTCAAAGCGCTCTTGGTAGGTTTGCAGAATGTCCAGGTGGCGGTCGAACTGGCGCACGACCTCGATGAGCAAGTCGTCGAAATCAAGGGCTTGGTTGCGGTGCAACTCGCGCTCGTAGTCGGCGTAGAGTTCGGCGATTTGTCGCTGGTTCTCACCCCCTTGACGCGCGAATTCCAATGGGTCGAGCATGGCGTTCTTAGCGCGGCTGATCTGACTGACGACCGCGCGCGGGGCGAGCTCGCGCTCGTCGATCTGGTGGGCGTCGAGGACGCGGCGGATGGTGGCGCGGCGGTCGTCTTCGTCGTAGATAGAGAAGTTGGGATCTAAACCGAACCCCTCGGCTTGGTGGCGCAGGATGCGCGCACAGATCGAGTGGAAGGTGCCGATCCATAGCTCGGCCGCCGCCGGCCCAACGAGCTGCTCAATGCGCTCGCGCATTTCGCCCGCAGCCTTGTTAGTGAAGGTCGCGGCAAGGATGCGCCACGGGGCCACGCCGACTTCTTCGATGAGGAAAGCGATGCGATGGGTGAGTACGCGGGTCTTGCCCGAGCCGGCCCCGGCGAGGATCAATAGCGGGCCGCCTTCGGCCTCGGCGGCGCGGCGTTGCTCTGGATTAAGGGCGTCTAGTATGGACATCCTCAGTTCGTCTGCATGCGCTGGGCTAGCTTGATCTGGCGCTTGGCGCGCTCGTGTTCCTTGTTGGTGCGGCTGAAGATGTGGGTGCCGTCGCCGCGGGAGACGAAGTAGAGATACTCGGTTTCCGAGGGATAGAGCACGGCGAGCAGGGCTGTGCGGCCGGGATTGCTGATGGGGCCGGGGGGCAGGCCGTGGTGGCGATAGGTGTTAAAGGGCGAATCCACTTCCAAATCGGCGTAGGTCAGCCGCTTATTGTTCGTGCCGAGGGCGTAGTTGATGGTCGCGCAGGATTCGAGGCGGCGATTGAGCTTGAGGCGGCGCTGGAAGACGCCGGAGATAATGGGCTGCTCCTCGACGGCCACCGCTTCGCGCTCGACGATCGAGGCCAGCGTCACCGCTTGGTGCAGCGAAAGACCTCGCATCTCGAGCTGTTGGCGCAGGGAGTCGGTGAATACGCGGTGGAACTGGTTGACCATGAGGGAGGCGATGGCGCGTTCATCGGCGTCTGGGTCAAAGAAGTACGTCTCGGGGAAGAGGTAGCCTTCGAGAGTGGGCGCGGCCACGCCGAGTTGGCGGATGAGACGCGGATCTTCGGTGACGGCGACAAAGCGGGCCGAGTCCGCCACGCCTGCGGCCTGTAGCTGGCCCGCGATCTGGTGGCGGTTCAGGCCTTCGGGGATCGTCGCGGGCTGGGTCTGGATGGGGGCCTTGAGCAGGGATTGGGCAATGACGGCTGTCGTGCCAGTGCCGTCGAGCTGATAGGTCCCCGCCTTGAGCTGATGACCGAGGCCCTTGAACTGGACGGTCCAGGTAAAGACATGCGCGTTGTGGATTAGGTTTTCCCGCTCTAGCAACTGGCCGATCCAGCGGGCGCTCGCACCCTGCGGGATGTGGATCTGGCGTGCTGGGTATTCGTAGGTGGGTTGGTTCAAATACCACAACGCCCCAAGCGGCAACGCCCCCCCCACCAGCCCTATAGCCGCGCCGAGTAAGAGCGCGCGGAACCAGCGTCCAGACTTGGCTTTAGTTGACATACCATCGGCCCTACCTAAAAAAGTGATTCGGGTGTGTCGAGTTTCGCGCCCATTCCTATGAAGAAGTGGGCTACAAACTAAGATATAGCGCAAAAATATGGATGGGGAATTTTTTTACAACCAAGGCTGAGAGTCGAAATTTATAAGAAAAGACAGCCAGTGTCAATCTGCACTGCTTTCTTGACGCTGGCTGGGAATCGGTTAATTTCTCAACTTTTTATCTTGTCGCCTCGATGCGCTCGGCCTTGCGGCGCGGTTTCAGGAGATTTCAGTTGGATCCCCAAGTGCTCATCAGCATCTCACATCTTTCCCACGTCTATGCTGGCACGCGCAAGAAAACTGCACACCGCGCGCTCCAAGAGGTCAATCTCGACATTCGTTCCGGGGAGATGGTGGCCCTGTTGGGGCCTAATGGTAGCGGTAAATCCACGCTCCTACGCGTGCTGACCACCGCTCTGGTGCCCACTTCGGGCGCAGTGCGAGTCGGCGGTGCGCTCTTGGGGCAAGATCCGTCGGCGGTGCGCCGCCAGTTGGGAGTGGTCTTCCAAAATCCCGCGCTGGACGGGAAAATGACGGTCGGCGAAAACTTGCGGATGGCGGGTTTGCTCTACGGCATGGGCCGCCGTGCCGTGCGCCAGCGCAGCCAACTGCTGCTGGAGTCCGTCGGCTTGTGGGATCGGCGCAACGAGCGGGTGGAGAAGCTGTCTGGGGGTATGCGGCGGCGCGTCGAATTGGCCAAAGCGCTGCTGCCGACACCGGCTATTCTCGTGCTCGACGAGCCGACGGCTGGGTTGGATCCAGTGGCGCGCCAGGATTTCTGGCACCAAGTGGAGGAACTCAAAGCGGACGAACAGCTCACGGTCGTGGTCTCGACTCACCTCTTAGACGAGGCCGAGCGCGCCGACCAAGTCGCCATTTTGCACCAAGGACAGTTGCTCGTCTGCGGCCCCCCAAGGGTCTTGCAGCGCCAATTGGGGCGCGAAATTCTCACGCTGCGCAGCGACGATGCGGTCGCGCTGCAAGCCGCACTGCGCCACGCCATGGGCCTAGAAGGTCTAGTCGTCGATCAGGACTTGCGCGTTCCACTCAAAAGCGACATCAGCCTCGACGAGGTATTTCAGCGCTTCGGCTCCCAGATCCGCTCGCTGTCGCTGGCCCCTCCCTCGCTCGACGATGTGTTCGTGCGCCATACCGGCCAGCACCTCGAGGAGGGGAACGCCGCTTGAACGGCGTCTGGATTCTGGCCCAGCGCGAAGTACTGCGCTTTTTCCGCCAGCCCTCTCGGCTTTTGGGGAGCTTGGTGCAGCCGCTGATGCTGTGGTTTTTCATGGGCTCGGGTTTTGCCGACAGCTTCATCAGCAAGGGCAGCGAGTTGAGCTACGGAGAATTCTTCTATCCGGGCGTCGTGCTGATGCTCCTGCTATTCGCAGCGATTTTTTCCACCATCACTCTCATCGAAGACCGCAGCGTCGGCTTCTTGCAAGGCGTGCTGGTAGCCCCGGTGCCGCGCTTGAGTATAGCGCTGGGCAAGCTGGTCGGCGGTACGCTCATCGCCCTCTTGCAGGTGCTTGTATTTTTGCTGCTGGCTCCGGTGGCCGGCATTGGCTTGGCTGTGGAGATGATCTTGGCGCTCTTGGTCCTCTGCGCGCTGATCGGCATGGGCTTCACAGGGTTGGGCTTTATAGTCGCGTGGAAGTTGGATTCAGTGGCTGGCTACCACGCGGTGATGAGCGTCGTGCTCATCCCCTTGTGGTTTCTTTCCGGCGCTCTCTTCCCGATTGAAGGGGCCGCGCCTTGGCTAGAGTGGGTGATGCAGTGCAATCCCGTGACTTATGCGCTGGTCGTTTTGCGCAAGGCGTTCTACTTGGCTCCGGCCCAACTGATAGCCGACGCGGCGTTTGTGCGTGCCCTGTTGGTCACCGGCGGCTGGACAGTGCTGACGACCTCCGGGGCCGCTTGGATGGTGGCCCGCAATCGTGGCCCCTGACTTCAGAGCCGGTAGAGCATTAGATAGACCACCACGCCGCTAACCGAGACAAAGATCCACACCGGCCAGACCCAGCGGGCCAGCCGACGGTGGCGAGCGAAATCTTGGTTGTAAGCACGCCAGACGACGAGGGCCACAAAGGGGGCCATCAACGCGGCGAGGACCACGTGGGGTATAAGCACGGCGAAGTACAGGGGGCGGGTCCAGTCGTGGTGGGGATAGGGCACCGAACCTACCTGAATGTGGTAAACCAAATACGAACAGAGGAAGAGCGCGGAGCAGACGAGCGCGGCCAACATAGACTTTTGGTGGGCGTGACGCGCACCGCGGCGGATCTGCAGAAAGCCGCGTACGAGCAGGAGCGTGCACAACGTGTTGAGGCAGGCGTTTAGCGTGGGAAGATCTAGAATAGACACAGGCTGAGCGGGAAGGAGACCAATGTAAACGAGGGCTAGCGACTAGTGCGCAAGCCCTCGTTGTGTTGTGGAGCCGCCACCCGGACTCGAACCGGGGACCTACTCATTACGAGTGAGTTGCTCTACCAGCTGAGCTATGGCGGCCATGCTGTGGAGTAAAAACTAGGCGGGGCCAGCTACGGTGTCAAGAACCGCCCCGGTCGGTGCCACGCACTAAAAGAAATTGAACAGTTTGCCTAGCGCGTGGGCAAAGCCGTTGCGAGTCCGGTCGGCGTCGGGCGACTCGACCGGGGCGCTGTGTCCGGCGGCGACAAAACTCAACAGCCCGATCGCGGTGGCATAGCTGGGGTCGTTGACCGCGACTGGGGCGATCACGTCTTGGGGGACGCCAATGCGGACGTGGTGGCCAAGCACCTCTTCGGCGAGTGGCGCGATCTGGTTGAGTGAGGCCCCGCCGCCGGTGAGCACGATGCCAGCGGCCAAGCGATCGTTGTACGGAGCATTGACGAGGGCTTGGCGCACGTATTCAAAAATCTCGCGCTGTCGGGCTTCGATGACCATGCTGACCTGCTGCTTGGTTAGGGTGCAGGCGCGGCCGGCGGTCGTGTGGTAGGTGACGGTCTCATCGCCGTCTTCCCCGGAGCAGCTAACGCTGCCGAAGCGGCATTTGAGCTGCTCGGCTTCGCGGATTGGGATGCTCAAGACGACCGAGAGATCGCGCGTTATATCGTCGCCCCCCAGCGGAATTTCCTCTACGTGCCGCATTGGACCTTGGAACACAGCTAGGTCGCAGGTACCGGCACCGAGATCGAGCAGGGCAACGCCCATGTCGCGTTCATCTTGGGACAAGGTGGCATGGGCAATGCCGACGCTTTCGAGGACGACGCCGGCGATCTCAACACCGGCTTTGGAGGCAGCGTGGCGAAACGCCGTGCATAGATGCTCAGCCACGGAAACGGTCAGCACCTCGACCGACAAGCGGTTGCCGTGCAGCCAGAGCGGGTTTTGCACTGGCTCGCCATCGACGGCATAGCTCTGGACGAAGCGATGTATCACCGTCTGGTCCTCGGCTATCTGTTCCTGCGCGACGGCGAGTAGCGCGCGGTCCCGGTCCTCTTCGGAGATGGGGTTGGAGGAGCCGGAGATGCCCACCGTGCTATAACTCGTCTGGGCGTTGATGCCTTCGCCAGCTATGCCGAGATAGGCCCCGGCGATTTTGAGACCGGTCGAGCGCTCGGCTTCGGCGAGAGCCGAGCGGATGGACTCTGCCACTTGGGGCATGTCGATGACGGCGCTGCGGCGCAGGCCCGTGCAGGGGCTTTGCCCTAGACCCAAGATTTTGACTTGGGAATTGTTTTGCACCTCGCCGACTAGGCATAGAACTTTTGAGGCACCAACATCGAGAACGACGACGGGGGATCCAGCCATGGTCGGCGTACCTTTTTTCTAAGCGCAGCCGCAAAATGCAGCGCAGCAGGAGCAAGGCGAGGACATACTGGGGGGAGAAAGGCTACCGTCTAGCGGCAGTGATGCGACGGATTGGGGCACTCGACCCCAAATTACTAGTGCTTACAACGCCAGACAAAGGGGGAAGTCGGCCTACCGTAAGCACTTAAATAATTAAGGATATGGAAGAATAGGAAAGCCATCGGAGAAAGTCAAGCCCGCCGGGGGGCTGGGGCTGGCCTTGACTGGGCTAAGGCTTGCGCCTAAGATAAGCGAAATTGCGAACGTTAATGGGTGTGTACGCGCTTGCGGCGCGCCCGCAAAAAGGAGCGAATATATGGCCCGTGGGGTAAACAAGGTAATCTTGATCGGCAATTTGGGCAGCGACCCCGAAGTGAAATACACGCCGGACGGAGTGCCCGTAGCCAATTTCAGCTTGGCCACCTCTGAAAGCTGGAACGACCGCAATACGGGCGAGCGCCAGGAGCGGACCGAATGGCACCGGCTCGTGCTCTGGCGCAAGCTGGCCGAGATCGCCCAGCAGTATCTCAAAAAGGGCGCTAGGATCTATGTCGAGGGCAAGTTGCAGACTCGTTCTTGGGACGACCAGAGCGGCCAGAAGCGCTATATGACCGAGGTCGTGGTCAACGACATGCAGATGCTCGATTCCCGCGGCGAGGGTGGCAGCGGTGGCAGAGATGCCGGTTACTCCGACCGTCCGTCCGGCGGACAAAACGTCGGTCCGGCCGCCCAGCCAGAGGCGCCCCCGCCGCCGGGTGGCGATGACGACGACCTGCCGTTCTAGAGTTTGGCGGGTAGCTTCTTCCACTTGTGGCTGGCCGAGCGCGTCTTTCCCCTAGTTTTTGGCGACTGCGCGGGCGAGGTAGAGATGCCGGCGGCCTTTGCCGCTGGTTCTGTAGGCCCGGATATCGGTTTTTTCCCCGGCGGCCCGGCGGCCTTGTCGCATCGCGCGCATCTGGAGCGGCCCGGCGACTTTTTGCGCGCCCTGACCCAAGGGGCCTCCAGCGCTAACGAGCGGGCGTTTGCCGCGGGTTGGGGATTGCACGTCTATACAGATATGGCCGTGCATCCTTGGGTTGAGGCCCGCGTGGCCGCATTGCTCAGCGAGGGTACTCGGCCGGCCTCGCCCGATTTGTGGCACCTGCGCTTGGAATGGGGGCTTGATTGCCGCTTGCTGGCCGGCGAGGGGATGGACGGGCTGTGGAACGCGCGCTTGCATTTTCCCCGCCGCGCTGATGGCCACAGCTTGTTAGGGGAAGTGGGGGAGGCTTTCTACGGCCGAGATGCCGACGAGCGCCTGCTGGAGCGAGGAGGTGAGGCCACCGCCCGGTGGCTGCAGCGAATCCCCAAAATTCTCTGGTGGGGAGGGCACATCCGCGTGGCCGGACGCCGCCCTAATCCCCTGTGTACATTGACGTTTGCCCATCTAGGGCGCAAAGTCCTCGGGGATTGGCTCCAACACTGGGTGCGCTTTAAGGATGGCGCGGCCTTGGCCCGTCCGCTGCTACCCTCAGATCAAGCCTACGAGGAGGTCCTCAAGCTGGGCGAATCGGCTGTGGAAAGATTTTGCCACGGGTTTGACGAGGGCTTCGCCCAGTTGGGCAATCCCGATCTATACACGGGCGAAGCAAGCGATGGCTGACGCCGAAGTACTCTTGAGTTTTGGCGTGGGGCTGGCCGCTGTGGGGTTGATCTACTCAGCGGTGCGCCTTTGTCGGTCACGGGCCTCCCACTCGCCCCTTTTGGCCGAGCTTTTAGCGGCCCGTGTACAGTACGCGTTGGCCGGGCTAGTTTTCGGTTTGTTCGCGCCGTTGTACATGCGGCCCATCCTCGGCGCGGCGGCCAATCTGGCCACCGCGTTTTTGGCGGGGATTTTCGGGTTGGTGGTCGGGTGTAGCATTGAGTTGCGCCTGCTCAGGCAATTTAGCCGGTCCCTGCTGCTGCTGGAAATCGGCTATCTGGTCTTGTTGAGCTTGGGTTTGTGGATGCTGAGCTATGGCTTTTCCCAAGGGGGGGGGGATAGGGCAGCGCTATGGGGAGTTTACGGCTTGGGTGCCGCTTGCTGGATGCGACAAAGCCGCAGGGGGGGCAGCAAAAAGAAACAGAGCGCCGGTTGGTTGCCCTCGGCTAGCGCACTGGCCGGCTTGCTCTTGGCTGGTGTGGGGCTTATGCAGCTGCGTCCGGGGGGATTTGAGGTGCGCTTGCCGCTGGGTTTTCCGCCGATCGTCGTCGTTGAGGGGACGTGGGCAGAATGCGGGTCGTGCCTAGTATTGGGCGCTTTGGTTGGCTTGATTGTGGACTTAGCAACCCGTGGCGTAAGTAGGGGATACTTATACTATATGATAGCCGCCGGGCTTCTGCTGGGCAGCGGCATGGCCGGTGCGTTGGGATTGGAACCCCTATGGGTGGGGGCTGTGGCTGGAATTTGGTTGGTCAATGCGACGATGCGCCGCTTGGATATTTTGCGCTCCTTGGAGCAGGGCCAAGACATGGTGCGGACGGTGTTGCCCGGAGTCGCAGGGTGGATGCTTGGGGCGGCGCTCGTCGAGGGCGGCTTTGAACTTGCGTTTGGCACTTGGGTCCTCTTGGCCTTGGTAGCCGTGGTGCCCGGGGTGCGGTTGGGGATCTGGCATGGAATGGGGCAGCTACTCGACCGCTCTGTCCATCAGCGCACCGGCGTAGGACCGAGGCAGCTTTTGGAGCTAGACGATTTGGGGCTGGTCATCGCCCTGAGCTTGGCGACCGTGCTGCCCGCTGGACAAGGAGCCGCCCTTTTAGCGGCCACGCTTTTGGGGCAGCGGCTGATGCATGTAGTTGCGGTGTGGGCCGTGGCCAGGCTATCCGCGACGTAGGTTGTAAAAGGCGGCCTGTTGTGGATAGAGCGCTTGTTGTCCGAGGCTTTCCTCAATGCGCAGGAGTTGGTTGTACTTGGCCACGCGGTCCGTGCGCGAGGCCGAACCGGTCTTGATCTGGCCGGCATTAGTCGCCACGGCAATGTCGGCAATGGTCGTGTCTTCGGTTTCGCCTGAGCGGTGCGAAATGACGGCCGTGTAGCCCGCCCGCTTGGCTAGCTCAATGGCGGCGAGGGTCTCGCTCAAGGTGCCGATTTGGTTGACCTTTACGAGGATGGAGTTGGCGATGCCCTGTTGGATGCCGTGGTTGAGCCGCTCGGTATTGGTCGCAAAAAGATCGTCGCCTACTAGCTGCACGCTGTCGCCCAAGGCCGCAGTTAGCTGCGCCCAGCCGTCCCAATCGTTCTCGTCGATGCCGTCTTCGATGGAGACGATGGGATAGCGGTCGGCCAGTTCGGCGTAGAAAGCGACCATGTCTTCGGCGTTGCGCTCTTGGCCCGAGGACCAGTGCAAGGTGTATTTGCCATCGGCAAATAGCTCGCTGGCAGCCGCGTCGAGGGCTAGCAGCACGTCCTCGCCCGGCTGATAACCGCCGCGTTGGATGGCTTCGACAATGATGTCGAGGGCCTCGTCGTTGGATTCGAGATCCGGGGCAAAGCCGCCCTCGTCGCCGACGGCTGTGTGGCGCTTTTGCTCTTTTAGCACGGCTTTTAAGTGGTGAAATATTTCGGCTCCCATCCGCAGTGCTTGGCCAAAAGAGCGCGCCCCGACGGGCATGATCATGAATTCTTGCAGATCGACGTTATTGTCGGAGTGAGCGCCGCCATTGAGAATGTTCATCATGGGCACCGGCAGCGTGTGGGCCGCGGGGCCGCCGAGATAGCGATAGAGGGGGAGACCGCAAGATTGGGCGGCGGCTTTGGCGCAGGCTAGCGAGACGCCGAGTATGGCGTTGGCACCCAAACGGGCCTTGTTGGGGGTGCCGTCGAGGTCGATCATCGCTTGGTCGATCTGATTTTGATCGGTCGCGTCTAGGCCCTTGAGTACCGGCGCTATTTCTCGGCAGACATTGGCCACGGCGTTGCGGGTGCCCTTGCCGAGATAGCGGGCCGGGTCGTCGTCGCGCAGCTCTACGGCTTCGTGTTCGCCGGTGGAAGCCCCCGAAGGAACCGCCGCCCGCCCGAGATGGCCGTCTGCGAGGCGCACATCGACTTCAACGGTGGGATTGCCTCGCGAGTCGAGGATTTCGCGGGCGTGGACATCGGCGATAATTGGCATGGAATTTCCGGCTTTCAAGCGATGAGTGAAAAAAGACGTAAACAATTAAGCTACAAGCCCTTGAGAGTGCTGTCAACACAGGTTCTACTAGGCTTGTTGATCCCGTTGGGCACCGTCGCTGCCGGGGCAGATTCGTCGGTTTACGCGCCTTTGGAGCACTGGGTTTATCGCTTTGTCGAACGGCTCGAGGCCCAAGGGCGAGCCAACGGCGTCGCAGATGGTATTAGACCATACAGCCGCAATAAAATAATAGAATTACTTGACGCAGTTGATAAAAAATATCGCCCTGAACTCTCGCCGATCGAACTGGGCGAATTGGACTTGTTGCGCGGCGAGTTTGCACACGAGCGAGCTATGCTCCACTATCGCGCCCGTGGGGGTGCCGTTTTCGCCGATTTTCTCGCCCGCCAGCAAACCGATCGCTTTAGCGGCCGGGGGCGGTCGGCAGCCGAAGTGGTGTACCGCCATCGCGGCGGCGGCATCGTCCGCGGGCATCTAGACCGTAGCGTGGGTTTCCGCATGGCTTTTGAACAGGTGCGGGAGCAAGGCTCGCGCCATTACGTCTATCGCCACGATCTATACGAACGGCGAGTTGACCTGCCCCAGCTAAAGGGCGAGGCGGCCGATTTTCACGAGGGCACGGCGTACGTGAAGTTCGCGGTGGGGCCGGTGGACGTGCAATTGGGCAAAGACGAGGCGCTGTGGGGGCCGGCTCCAGAGCAAAATTTGGGACTGAGCAACAACGCGCCGTCGTTTAACATGATCCGCTTGCAGTCGCAGTTTGGGGCCTTTAAGCTGGTCAGCATCTCTGCTGAACTCCGCCCCTGTCCCAATCGGCCCGACTCGCCGCTTTGTGCGGGGACGGCCGATTCAGCGGCGACGTATGTAGCCAACGGCATGGTGCGTCTATTAGAGCGCCAGAAGTACTTGGCGGCCCACCGCTTGGAGGTCGCGCTGGCCCCTTGGCTCGACTTGGGTTTTCAGGAAGTGGTAGTGTACGGCGATCGGGGGCTAGAGCCTAGCTACGTCAACCCGCTGATGTTCTACTGGGCAGCCCAGAGCCACCTAGGCGACAAGGACAACCTCCTGATGGGCATAGATTTAGATGTCCATCCGGGGCGCGGGCGGCGCTATTATTTGGCGTACGTGGTCGATGACCTGAAGAAGGCCCGCATCTTTTCCGACGATTTTGCCAACAAGTTTTCCTTGCAGGCCGGAATGCTATGGGTCGATCCGCTGGGGTTGCCCGATGCCGAGCTGCGGGCCGAGTACGTGCGCATCGAACCTTGGCTTTACTCGCATCGGTTTCCCATTAACACCTTTCGCCACTTCGATTCACCACTGGGACACAGCCTCGCGCCCAACAGCGACCAATGGCAATTGGGCCTGACTAAGCGGGCGACCCGAGACCTAGAGTTTGCGGTATATGTATCGCGCAGCCGACACGGCGAGAACGAGTTAGGGGCAGACGGCACCATTCGCAATGTCGGCGGCGATATGCACTATGGCTGGCGGCCAGGGGACGAGCGTGTGACCAAGCAATTCCTCGATGGGCATCAGGTCCGGCGTACCACACTGGCCGCTGGCCTACACTGGCGGATTTTGCCCCAGCTCCAGTTGGAGGCCGAGTACGTGCAGGAGTGGGGCCAAGGCGTGCCGCTGCCTCCAGCTTGGGGCCCGGCCGTGCCATTGGCGTGGCGCTCTGGCTACGGAGATGGTCGCCAGCAGCACCTGCGCTTTGACTTGCGCTTCCACTACTTCTGAGGCCGCCTTATGGAGCTTATGGATCTGCAAAAGGCCGGTTTGCTCTTGAGCGGCGCGATCTACGTGGGCAGTGTCCTCTGGCTGTGGCGCGGCTTGAACGGGCGGCGACCCGGCCCGGCCCTAGTCAGAGATCGACCCTCAGTCAGCGCCATCGTCGCCGCACGTGACGAGGAGGCAACCTTGCCGCATTGCTTGGACGCTCTCGCCTGCCAAGATTATCAGGGAGCGTTTGAAGTGATCGTTGTGGACGACCACTCGCGCGACCGAACTTGGGACCTCATTGCCGCGAAGGCGGCGACTTGGCCGGCGCTCAAGGGCGTGCAAGCTGCGCCGGACGGGCGGTTTAAGTGCCCGAAGAAAAGCGCGTTAGCCGAGGGGATTGCAGCGAGCACGGGGGATATCTTGCTCTTTACTGATGCCGATTGCCGCCCGCCCGCAGATTGGGTTCGCTCGATGGTGGCGCACTTTGCGCCAGAGGTTGGCTTAGTCGCCGGGTATGCGCGGCCCGATCCGGTTTCCGGCGTGCTGGCCAAGGTCTTGGCTGTGGACAATATCGGGGTCGGGGCGCTGGGAGCGGGCAGCTTTGGCATGGGGCACCCGCTGTCGTGTACAGGCCGCAATTTGGGCTATCGCCGCCAAGTGTACGACGAGCTGGGTGGCTTCGCGCAAATCGGGCATCTGATCGGGGGCGACGACGTGTACTTCATGCGTTTGTTGAGTGCCCAAGGCAGGTGGGCCATGGCGTTTAATCGCCAAGCTGTCGTCCTCTCGCAGCCGCCGCCAGCTAAGCTCGCGGACGCGGTGCAGCAAAAGCTGCGGCACGCGGCCAAAGGAGGCCACTACAAGGGCCGCGCGTTTTATTTGGCCGTAGGCGTCTATTTGTTCCACGGCTTTCTCGCTTGGGGACTGGTGCAGATGCTCTGGACCCAAAGCTGGGATGGCTGGGTCGCGGGCGCGTGGTTTATGCGCTGGGCCGTTGACTTTTTGCTGCTCAAGCGGATGGCCACGCCCGAGGAGCACGCGCACCTGCGCTATTTGCCGCTAGTGGAAGTTTTATATATTCCCTATGTGCTGATTTTTACCATCCTCGGCCGTTGGGGATGGTTTCGCTGGAAAACCTGATAAAGGAGTTGATTTGGCTTACCTAATCACGCCCAAAGCACTGCCGAGCTACGTTCGGCGCTACGCCCGCGTATTTTCCTGGAAGCGGCTAATTAATTTTTGCGCCGTTTTGGCCTCCATGGGGCTGTCGTGGATGACCCGTCGGCCCATTGTATGGGGGCGTCCTTTTATGCTCATGGTCGAGCCGACCAACTTCTGTAACCTCAAGTGCCCCTTGTGCCCATCGGGCAACGGCGAGATGCGTCGCCCCCGGGGCACTATGGGCTTGGAGGATTTCAAAAAGTTGGTTGATGAGCTCGGCGACGAGGTCTTTATGATGATGCTGTGGAACCAAGGCGAGCCGTATATCAACAAGTGCTTTAACCAGATGGTGCGCTACGCCAGCGACCGTGGCATCTTCACCTTCACCAGCACCAACGGCCACTTCGTCCGCAGCCCAGAGCAGGCGCAGGCCATCGTCGAGTCTGGGCTAGACGAAATGATCGTCTCGCTGGACGGGGTTGACCAAGCCACGTACGAACAGTACCGGGTCGGCGGCCAGATCGAGCGCGTCTTTTCTGGGGTCCGCCTGCTGGTCGCAGCCAAAGAGGCACTCGGTTCTCAGACGCCGCAGATCAACTTGCAATTCATCGTTATGAAGCACAACGAGCGCGATATGGCCACGGCCGAAGCGCTGGCCAAGGACCTACGTGTTGACAAGTTCTTGGTCAAGACCGCCCAGGTTTACACCGCGGCGGACGCCGAGGCGTTCTTGCCCGAGGACGAACAATACAGCCGCTACGAGCACGCGGAGGACGAATTGGTGGTCAAGGGGCAGCCCACGCGGGGTTGCAAAGTGCTGTGGTACAGCTCAATGGTCAATTGGAATGGAGCGGTCGCGCCCTGCTGTTTCGACAAGGACGTTGACTTTGCCATGGGACAGGCTTTCGACGGCCGTTCTTTTGACGAGATCTGGCACAGCCGGGCCTATATGGACTTTCGCGGTCAGGTCCTCGCCGACCGCAATAGCTTCGACATGTGCCGCAACTGCTCCGAAGGCTATCGAGGTATGTTCTCACTGATCAAGGAAATCAAGGGCTAATGCACGCGCTGTACGCGCCCGAGTACCTCTTGGCATTCTGTGCGCTAGCCTACTTGCTCGGGGCTTGTTGGTTCGTCACCGGGATGCGCCGCGGTCCCGGCAATGCCAATGCCGAGCGCGTCCCCTTGGCCTCGGTCGTCGTCGCCGCCCGCAACGAATCCTCGCACATAGCCTGCTGTCTGCGCTCCCTGCTGGCGCAGGATTATCCCCAAGATCGCTACGAAATCATCGTCGTTGACGACGGCTCCACCGATGGCACTGGCCACATAGTGCGCGAGTTCAGCGGGGAGACTGTGGCTGTGCGATTGCTGCGAACCGAAGGGCCGGGTTCCAAGAAGGCCGCGCTCAGCTTGGGGATCGCCGAAGCACGGGGGGAGGTGATTCTCACCACGGATGCCGACTGCCAGGTCACTCCGGGATGGATCAGCGGGATATTGTCGCACTTTGCCGACGGGGTGGGCATGGTCATAGGCTTTTCGCAAATCGGCTCGCCATCCGAGATCAAAGGGTGGTGCCAGGGATACGAGGCCGTTGACTTCACCTGTTTGATGGCTTGTATATGGGGCAGCGCCGGATGGGGCCATCCCATGGCGGCCTCCGGGCAGAATTTGGCCTTTTTGCGGGAGGCGTTTTTCGACGTTGGTGGCTATGAAAAGATCATGCACCGGGCTTCTGGAGACGATGTGCTACTCATGCAGGCCATGCGCCGCTCAGGCCGGTGGTCCATTGTTTTTGCCAACCAGCCAGCGACCTTTGTGCGGCACCCGGTGGCCGGATCTTGGGGCGGATTATTCGGTCAGCGCAGTCGCTGGGCCTCCAATGCCCCGGTCCTCGCCCGCCTAGATCCGCTTTTTTTTGGCTATATGCTGCTCACCTACGTTTTGAGCTGGGTGATGCTCGTGGCCCCCTTGCTGTGCTTGGCCGGCTTGCTGGATCCCCTGTGGGCCTTGGGCGTGGTGGTGGCAAAAGTGTGGGGCGAGTGGGGTGTGTTTAATGGTGGAATAGTGCTATCGGGCCGGCGCGAATTACGCCGCTATTTTCCTCTTTGGGCCTTGTTGCAGCCTCTGCACGTAGTTTTGGTCGGCAGTGTTGGATGCTTGGGGATTTTTCGCTGGAAGGGCCGCATCCACCTGTGGGGCCGGCGCGTGCGTGGGGCCGGCCCTGGCGTCGAGCTATCCGAGCCGTCTCGGCGCTGAAGAAGGAAGTCGAAGTGGGGGAGCGCGAAGTCGAGCGGGCACAGATCGTCTGTAGGGAATTGAAGAAAACCATTCCCGAAGCGAGAGTGGAACTCAACTACGGCAATGCCTTGGAGCTGATGGTGGCCACCGTGCTCGCGGCGCAGAGCACGGATGTTAAGGTCAATGAAGTCACCGCAGTGTTGTTCAAAAAATACCAGTGCGCAGCCGATTACGTGGCGGTGAAGGCAGAGGAACTGGAGAAGGATATTCGTCCAACCGGCTTCTACCGGCAAAAGGCCAAAAATATCCGCGCGGCCATGGCGATGCTCATTGCCGAACACGACGGCCAAGTCCCCGGGCAAATGGACGCTTTGACTCGCTTGCCCGGCATTGGTCGCAAGAGTGCCAATGTCATCCTCGGCAACGTGTATGGCGTGCCCGGCATCGTGGTCGATACGCACGTAGGCCGGGTGGGTCGGCGCTTGGGGCTGACTGCAGAAAAGGATCCGGCCAAGGTCGAAATGGCCTTAGAGCAGCTACTGCCAGCCGAGGAATGGACGGCTTTTGGACAGCGCGTGGTTTTGCACGGTCGCTACGTGTGCAAGGCGCGCAAGCCCCTGTGCGACGAGTGCGTACTCATGCCGCATTGCGATTATTTTGCCGGCCAGGTCGAGGGGGCTTAGCGGCGCGGTTGCGGCAGGCTCTTGAGAACGGCGGTTATTTCCGCCGGCGTTTGCGAGGCGAGCATGTCGCGGTGGGTGGTGTCGGCATGCATCAAGGTCGCGATCTGGGCGAGGATCGGGATATAGCTGCGGTAGTTTTGTTCCGGGGTCAACAGCAGGAAGATGAAGTGTACCGGCTCAGGGGTAGTACCTTCAAAGTCAATGCCCTGTCGGCAAATCCCCAAGCAGCCGATAATCCCGTCCAGATCCGGGATGGGCGCATGGGGAATGGCCGTGCCGTGCCCTAGCGAGGTTGAGCCTTTGCGCTCGCGGTCGAGCGCGGCCTCGAGTACGGTCTGGCGTTCGTTGGCGGGGATTTGTTTTTCTTCGATTAACGCATCGACCATCTGGGCGATGGCATCCCACTTGTCTTTGGGGGTGAGGTCCAAGCGGATGGTGTGCTCCCAGAAAATGCGACTTAGCTGCAAGTCGTTGGCCGCAGCCGAGCGGACCATTAGTACCGAACAGGGCACCCGATAGGCGATCTCGTCCGGGATGGAGCCGGCGAGATGTTCCTCTTGGCGCCAGTCGTTTGAGGCACCGAGTACGATCAAATCGTGGTTTTGCGCCTTTTCGACGATGGCCGGGACCACATCGACGGCCGGGACCACCGTCAACGGTACATCGATCTTCAGCAACTCTAGCTGCAAGCGCGTGTCTGCGGCTAGCTGCGAACAGTAGCGCTGGAGGATCGGGTCGGAGGGGTCGCGGGTGTCGCGGGCGATGCGGAGAATCTCCAACTCAGCGCCCCAGGTTTGGGCCAGATCGTAGGCGATCTGCACGCCCACCAGCGCGTGATTGCCGCCGCCGAAGGGCACGAGAATCCGGCGCACCGGCCCGCGCTTCTTTTCCTTAAAAATCAAGGTGTCGACGTCGATGGCCTTGGTCAGAGCGCGGTTGGCTGCGGATAGGATCGCGTCGCGCTCGACATTGGCCTTCCAGGCCATGAGCATCATGTTGCAGCTCCAGCGGCGGACAGCCCGCTGAATTCCGCTCGTCACGTCCTCGTCTTCTTCCAAATGCGCGATTGCGCCGATGTCGTGGGCCATGGCCCGGTCGGCCGAAACTTGGAGTGCCTGTTCTATGTTGGGCAGGGGTGCAGAGTCGGGCGTCAGGATGTGGGTCAAGTGCAGTTCGCCCCAAGGAGAAGGGGCGAGGGTCGCAGCCAAGTCGACGAGATTGTGTTCTTGGTGCGGGTTTTCGAGAGGGACTAGAATGCGAAGTTGAGCAGGTGACATCTTCGTTGTAAGGCGTCAAGCCAAGGGCCGAGGAAGTAATATTCTTTAAATATAAAACAGGCCGTCATCTTTTCCAGCCTTCTTTCTCGTCGCGGTGGGGTTGCCAGCAGCGATGCGGTGCGGTTTGTTGTTGGCAATTCAACCGGGAGGGCTGCGTGAAGATACTGATTACTGGGATTACCGGCCGCATTGGTGCCAACTTGGCCAAACAACTCGTCGAGCGCGGCCACCATCTGCGCGGGTTGGTCTGGCCCCGAGATCCGCGAGTGGAAAACCTCAAGAAGATGCAGGTCGAGCTAGTCGAGGGGAGTTTGACAGAGCCGGCCGCAGTCGAGCAGGCGGTCGAGGGAGTTGAGGCAGTCTATCACTTGGGGGCGGCCTTCCAGGGTGGTGGCCCCTTTACCGACGAGGAGTTTTTTGAGATCAACGTGCGCGGCACCTTCAACATGCTAGAGGCCGTGCGTCGAGTGAAGGGGATGGGCCAACTCCTGTTCGCCAGCTCGGATGCGCTCTACGACAAGTACGTCCCCGGCGGCATGAGCTCGCCCATTGATGAACAGACGCCGTGTGTGCCCAAGGGGGCTTATGCCTTGACTAAGGCGCTGGGCGAGGAATTGTGCAACGGCTATTGGCAGGGCTACGGGGTGCCGACGACGATCTTGCGTTTCGCCATGGTCCGGGCGGCGGACGAAATTTTGCAGTTCCCGCAGTTCTACCTGAGCAAGATGAAGGAGGTGCACCCGGAACTGGCTGCCCTGTGGCAGGGCGAGGAGTGCGCGGTGCTACTAAAAGACCAGCGCGACCGTCCCTTCAAAAAGCACATCGCCGATGTGCGCGACATCGTGCATGGGTGCCTTTGCGCCTTGGGCAAAGAAAGGGCGTTGGGCGAGACCTTCCAGCTAGCTGGGCCGCGTCCTTTCACTTGGGACGAGGTTAGTTACCGGCTCGCCGAATTGCGCGACATGCCCCACGTCGAAGCGGCTGTAAAGGCTACTCCCACCTTTTACGAATTCAACCTGCGCAAGGCCGAGGAATATCTAGGGTTCAGCCCCAGTTGCGACATCGTGCGGATGATGGTAGATGCGCTTAACTATCAGCGCGGCGAGGACATCGGGGTGTTGTCGCACGGCTGAGGCTCAGGTCTCGTGCGGCACTAATTCTGCGGCGATGGCGGTGAGGACGTCCTCGGTGCGGAAGGGTTTGTAAAAAATGGGGCACCCTCTGAGGGTTTGCAGCACCTCCTGCAGGTCGTCGGATGAGCGCCTTTGGCGCGACAGGAAGGCGATGACCTTGGTGTTGCCGAGCAAGCGACTCGCCGCGACAAAAGGGGCGGGGTCGTCAACCTCGACGCCGAGGAGGACTAAGTCCGGGGCGTTGAGTAGGTAGTGGTCGAGTCCGTCGTCTAGTTGGTTGGCGACTTCGACCTGATAGCCGGCCCGCTCGAGCAGCCCGGCGAGGGTGGCACCAAATATGGGATTGCGGTCGATGATAAGGATTTTGTACAATGCAATGGCTCTGGACGAGTTTGGGGCTGGGCAAAGGCTTCCGGCCTCAAAAAATTAAGGGGTGTGCTATACCTGCGCAAGCCAAGGAATTGCTTGACAACCCCAGCGACGCCGGCTATACTGGCCGACCTAAAAAGACGGAGATTTATGCGGAGCAAAGAGGAATTAAAGGCGGCTGTCTGCGCGGCCATTGATCGGCAGAGCGAGCGGATCATCGGGCTGGGCGAAGCCATCATGGACCAGCCCGAATTGGGCTTTAAGGAGGAGCAGACGGCCCATCGCGTCTGCGAAAGTTTTTCCGATCTTGGATTGCAGTACGAGCGGGAACTGGCACTGACTGGCGTGAAGGCCCGGCTCAAAGGGCGGCAATTGGGGCCGACGGTGGCGCTGATGGGCGAACTCGATGCGCTTATCGTGCCCGATCACCCACGCGCCGACCCGGCAACCGGGGCGGCACATGCCTGTGGACACAACGCCCAGATCGCCGGGATGGTAGGGGCCGCCTATGGGCTTGTAGAGGCCGGCGTTAGCGAGGAATTGGTTGGGGACATCGCGTTTTTCGCCGTGCCCGCAGAAGAATACGTCGAGATAGACTACCGCTTAGGACTTGTCGAGGAAGGCAAGATCGCGTTTCTCGGCGGCAAGCCCGAACTGGTCGAATTAGGCCACTTCGACGACGTAGATATGGCCGTGATGATCCACACCAGCAGTGCGGCCCAAACCGAGGGAGCGGTGGGGATCGCCCGTTCGTCCAATGGCTTCTTGGCCAAGAACGTGCGTTTTATTGGCCGGGCTGCCCACGCCGGAGGTGCGCCAGAGAAAGGCGTCAACGCGCTCAGCGCGGCGACACTGGCCCTCAGCGCGATTGACGCCCAGCGCGAGACCTTCCGCGACCAAGACTGCGTGCGGGTGCATCCGATCATCACCAAGGGGGGCGATCTGGTCAATATCATCCCGGCCGATGTGCGGCTGGAAACCTACGTCCGCGCCCGCACTTCCGAGGCGATACTCGATGCGTCTCACAAGGTCGATCGGGCGTTGCGGGGTGCGGCGGTCGCCCTCGGCTGCTCAGTTGAGATCGAAACCGTGCCCGGGTACCTGCCGCTGTGCAATGATCCCGACTTAGGGCAGCTTTTTAAGGACAACGCTGCGCAGATTTTTGGCCCCGATCAGTATCGGGATTACCCCCACGGCGGCGGCTCCACCGACGCTGGCGACCTCAGTCAGATCATGCCCGTGCTGCACCCGGCTATGACCGGGGCCAGCGGCACGATCCACGGACCCGATTGGAGCATCGCCGACCCAGCCGCTGGGTACCTCGCCCCGGCTAAAATCTTGGCCATGATGGCAATTGACCTGCTGTACGGCGATGCGTCCGCGGCCCAGGGCATCCTGCAAACCCATGCGCCCAACATGAGTAAGGGCGAATATCTCCAACAACAAAAGGCACTCTTTCGTCGGGAGCTCTTTGCCGGCGGTCAAACAGGGAGGAATGCAACGTGAAGCTCGGCATGGTGACCTACAATTTGGGCCGCGATTGGGATTTAGAGACGCTGATTGCCCGTTGCGAAGAAGCCGGTTTTGCCGGAGTTGAGTTGCGGACGACGCACGCCCACGGGGTCGAAGTCGGCCTCAGTGCTACTGAACGAGCCGAGGTCAAAAGGCGCTTTGCCGACTCGGCGGTCGAGTTGGTAGGGTTGGGCAGCGCCTTTGAATACGACGCCGTCGATCCGCAGGTGCTCCGAAGTCACATCGACGGGACCAAAGAATACGTGCGCTTAGCCCATGATCTCGGGGTCGGAGGAGTCAAGGTGCGCCCCAACAACGTACACGTAGATAAAGGGATCCCCATTGAGCAGACCTTGGAGCAGATCGGCGTCAGCTTGCGCGAGTGCGGCGAATTCGCCCGCGACCTAGGGGTGCAGATTCGCTTGGAGGTCCACGGCCGCACGACCTCGAATCCAGCCAACATCCGCAAGATCATCGACTACGCCGACCACGACAACGTCTTTGTCTGCTGGAACTCCAATGCAACGGACCTCGTCGACGGCTCCATCGACGGCAGTTTCGCCTCCTTGCAGGACGCCATTGCCTTGGTCCACATTACCGAGTTGTGGAGCGATTACCCGTGGGAGCGGCTCTTTACTCTGCTGCGGCAGAGCGGCTACTCAGGTTATTGCCTCGCCGAAATCCCCGAAAGTCCAGAGCCCCTGCGCCTGATGCGCTATTATCGGGCCTTGTGGCAGGCCCTCGCCAAACGCTAGCGAGGGGAGATGCCTGAGGTCGCCTATGTCAATGGCCGCTTCTGTCCACTGGCGGAAGCCGTGGTGTCGGTCGAGGACCGGGGCTATCAGTTCGCCGATGGCGTCTATGAGGTCGTTGCGACCTACGGCGGGTGTCCCTATGCCTTAGAGCCGCACTTGGCGCGCCTCCAAGGCAACTTAGAAGCGCTGCACTTGCCGTTGGATATCTGCGAGTATGGCCTTAGAGCCAAGCTGATGGAGGGCATTAAGCGGAGCGGTTTTGGCGAGACGTTGGTCTATATCCAAGTTACGCGCGGGGTCGCCCCTAGGCGGCACGAGTTTCCCGCTGTCTCGGTCACGCCCACCGTCGTAATGACGTTTAAGGAATTGCATCGCCTACCGCAGGACCTCTACGACCGCGGTGTCGAGGTCATTAGCACCGAAGACTTGCGCTGGAAGCGCTGCGATATCAAAAGTATCGCCTTACTGCCCAACATCTTGGCCAAACAGGCGGCGGCGCAAGTGGGGGCTTTTGAGGCATTGCTGGTCGATGCAGAAGGTCGGGTCACCGAAGGGGCTTCGACCAGTGCTTTCTGCATACAGGCGGGGCGATTGTGTACAGCGCCTATTGGCCCTCATATCCTGCCGAGTATCACTAGGGGGATTCTTCTCGATTTGGCTCGCAAACTCGGCATACCCATCGACGAAAAGTTTTGCACGCTGGAGCAATTTAAGGAAGCCGAAGAGGTCTTTCTCGCCGGTACTGCTACCGAGGCGATGCCGGTGGTACAGATTGATGATGCCGTTATCGGCGATGGTGCGCCGGGTTCGATAACGCGGCAGGTTCGCGTCGCGTTTCTGGAGTCGCTGGGGTTGACCTGAAAGGATCGGGGAAAAAATAAAAAAGGGGGGACGCGCTGGCTGGGCGTCCCCCCTTTTTGCGTTGTTGCCAGAGATTTTTAATGGATGACGACCATCTTGGTTTCGGTCATCTCCTCGATCGCGTATTTGGGGCCCTCTTTGCCCATGCCGCTTTCCTTGAGGCCGCCATAGGGCATCAGATCGGCGCGCCACTGAGTACCCCAGTTGATGTGGATGTTGCCCGATTCCACCTGCTGGGCAAACTGGAGGGCCCAGTTGAGGTTTTCGGTGAAAATTGCGGCGCTGAGACCATAGTTGGTGTCGTTGGCCATGGCGATGGCTTGATCGATATCGTCGATCCGGCTGACGCCGAGCGCCGGCCCAAAAATCTCGTCGCAGGAGACCTTCATCTCGGGTGCTACATCGGCTAGGATGGTCGGGGCGTGCATCGTGCCCTCACGGGTGCCGCCGGTGACGATGCTGGCTCCAGATCCAACGGCTTCTTGGACCCAAGCTTCGACGCGCTCGGCGTCTTGGGCGCGGATCATTGGCCCCATCTTGACGTCGCCGTCAAGGGGATTGCCGGTCGTTAAGGCTTCGACGGCGGGTTTGAGGGCGTCGATAAAATCCCCGTACACCTCGCTGCTGGCGAATACTCGCTGAGTCGAGATGCAGACTTGGCCTGCGTTGGCAAAGCCGGAATTGGCGGTGGCGGCGGCGACTTTTTCGAGATCGGCGTCTGGCATGACGATCAGCGGAGCGTTGGAGCCTAGCTCCATCGTCACTTTCTTCAGGCCGGCGATCTGACAGATGTGTTCGCCGACATCGCGGCTGCCGGTAAAGCTGATTTTGCGGACCTTGGGATTGGAACTGATTGCGTCGCCAATGACGCCGCCCGAACCTGTGACGCATTGAATGGCTTCCTCCGGCAGGCCCGCGTCGATAAAAATCTCGGTCAGTTTGAGTGCCGAAAGTGGGGTGTCGCTGGCGGGTTTGATGATGATCGCATTGCCGGCCGCGAGGGCTGGGCCGACTTTGTGGCAGACGAGATTGAGCGGGAAGTTAAAAGGCGTAATGGCGGCTACTACACCACAGGGAACCCGCAGTGTAAAGCCGAATTTACCCGCCCCGTTAGAGGCCCCGCTCAGGTCGAGCGTTTCGCCAGTCAAGCGCTTGGCTTCCTCGGCAGACAGGACGATAGTCTCTTGGGCACGGGATGCTTCGCCCATGCCCTCGGCGAGGACCTTGCCCTCTTCGAGGGTAATCGTGCGCCCTAGGTCGTCGAGCCGTTCTAGCATTATATCTGCCGCTCGATGGATGATCTGGTAGCGCTCATAGGCGCTCATTGCGGCCATGGCCTTGGTGCCGCGCTCGGCCGAGTCAATGGCGCGGTCGATGTCTGCGGCGTCGCCCCTCGGGACGGTGTCGATGACCGAGCCGTCATAGGGGTTGACGACGTCCATGGTTGCGGCTTTATCAACCCAGTCTCCGGCGATGTACATCTTCATGGTCAAATTCCTCTTTAAGTGGTGTGGTAAGTTTCCAACAAGTTAAGCGTGCGCTTCTACCTGTCAAGCAAGTTTGGGATTAAATGCCCAAGCGGTTTTTATAGGGCAGGGGGCGTCCCTCGGCATCGAGCAAGGGCTGTGGCGGGGCCTGCTTCTGGGTTAGTAAGCTGACGATTACCAAGGCGAGGGCGGAAAAGGGTACGGCCAAAAGATCGGCCGGCAAATCCGTGGAGAGCATCCTCAGTATCTGCCAGGTGCACAGGCCGACTCCTATGGAAGCTAAGGCCCCGGGGCCGTTGCTTTTGGGCCACCACAAGCCAGCGGTTAGCGGGACGAACAGCGAGGCGAGGAGCACAGACCAAGAGTTGACCATCAAATCGTACACCGAAGCGGTCCGGAGGGCCAACAGTAGAGATACCGCGCCCAAAAAGAGGAC
Organism: Candidatus Latescibacterota bacterium; assembly: GCA_965261395.1. Taxonomy (GTDB): domain Bacteria; phylum Latescibacterota; class UBA2968; order UBA8231; family UBA8231. Next base: position 4,357,280 of record OZ253462.1, on the reverse strand, counting down.
GGACCAGCGCGTCACGCGCAGCGACGACCGCTCTTCAGCGTCGGGTTTGAAAAAGCGCAGGAGGTCCCAGCCAATGACGCTCGCTGGAGCGAGGAGGGCACTGTCGGCGCTGGACAGGAGGGCCGAGACGAGGGCACCCATAAAGAGGACCAAGGCCAGATCCGGGAGGTACTTTAGTGCGAGGGCCATCATAACTAGGTCGGGGTCGGCCAAATCCGGGAGGACGATCGCACCCGCCATGCCGAGGAAAACGGGCAATAGCCCGACTGTTATATAAAGCAGCCCAGCGAGGTACGCGCTGCGGTAGGCCACCTTTTCGTCGCGGCTGGAAAGACTGCGCTGGATTAGGTCTTGGCCCGCTAGGTTGCCGAGGCCGATGACCAGCCAGTCGCGCGCATAGGCCAACCAACTGGTCGCGTCGCCGCGAGGGTAGAAATCGAAGCGGGAGGCCGGAATTTGAGCGACGAGGGCCTTCCAGCCGCCCATGTCGCCGAGGAGAATCGGCGTCAAAATAAACAACCCGAGTATGAGGACGGTCACTTGGATAAAGTCGGTTAGCGTTACGGCCCACATGCCGCCGGCCCAAGTGTAGATCAGCACGATGACTGCGGCTGCACAGATGCCGATGGCGGGATCGATGCCGGTGAGGCTCTGCAGGATTCGCCCAAAGGCCACCAAGAGCGAGCCCGTCCAGCCGACATAGGCGGGAATGGTGCAAAGGCTGGCCAGTAGGCCCGCCCGAGGGCCGAAGCGGCGGCTAAAAAAGGATGCGATCGTCATCAAACCCATGCGCCGCATCATCCGCACGTAAAAGAGGCCGGCGAGGAACAGGCACAAAGCCGCGCCAAAAGGGTCGGCAATGACCGCGAGGATGCCGCCCTTATATGCAGCACTTGCAGCGCCAATGCAGATTCCACCGCCAAACCATGTTGCTGCGAGGGTTGCGGTACAGAGCAACAGGGGCAGGCGTTGGCCGGCGACGATGAAGTCGGTCGAGTTGCGGACGCGGCGGCCAGCGTATAGGCCAACGCCGAGCATCACCGCGAGATAGACACCCAAGCCGATCAAGACCAATGGATTGGCCATGGCACGATCCTTTTTGAAGATTTGTTATAATAACTAAAGGAGCGAAAATGGCCAATGACGCCAGTCAAGTGGCGAATCTGGCCATTAACAAGTGGTAATTCGATATATGTTTTGTCTATAACACAATGGGCTGTAATAAATTACGGATGTGCTGGCATTTTTGGCACAGCTCTTGCAAGTTAGGAATAACGCATGATAAGCTTCACTCAATCAAGGAAGGTGTACGATGGCTAAGGGAGCCTTTGCGAGGATAAGCGATATCCTCAAGTCCAATATCAACGAAATGCTCGACCGGGCCGAAGAGCCGGACAAGATGATCCGCCAAATGGTGCGGGACATGGAAGAGGCAGTCGGCAAGGCCACGGCCTCGGTCGGGACCGCTGTGGCCAATCACAAGCGGCTCGAGCGCCAGTTCAACGACAAGCAAAGCCAGGTAGCCGAATGGCAGCGCAAGGCCGAACGGGCGGTGGAAGCGGGCGAGGATGTGCTGGCGCGACGGGCGCTGGAGCGCAAAGCGGTGTTTGCCAAAGCGGCCGAGGATCTGGCTCCGGCCGTGGAGGAGAGTCGGCAGACGGCCGAGCAATTGCGCGAGCAGTTACGCGAGCTAAAGACCAAGCTCGAAGAAGCACGGACCCGACAGGGCACGTTGATCGCTCGCCACCAAGCTGCCCAGGCCCGCAAGCGTCTCGCCCAAAGCATTTCCGGGTTGGGTCAGGACGCCTTTTCCAGTTTTGAGCGCTTTGAGCAGAAAGTCGAAGAGAGCGAGGCAGAAGCTGCCGCGCACGTAGAGATTTCGGGCGAGATGGAAGATGTTGAGAAAGAGATCCGCCAAATCGAAGCAGATCACAGCGTTGACGACGAATTGAAGGCTTTAAAGGACAAGATGAAAAAAGATAAGTAACCCTATGGCCCGCAGCATGTTGTGCGACTGCTGAATTCGGAGAACTGATGGCTATGACGATGAGACCGCCCAACGCGGCAAAAAGCGAGGTAAGAAGTGCTATGGAAGGGGGATTCAAGCGCCTAGGCGCTCTTTTTCTCAAGGTAATGGCCGTGCCGATGGTGCCGATGGGGCTGGGGTTTATGCTCTACGGACTTTTTCAAATCCTCCATGCCGATGGTCCAGATTCCCATTTCGAGTTTTTTGCCATTGGCGTCACCCAGACCATTTTTGGCAGCTTGCTCTGGATACTGGCCAAAAAGCTCGATGCAGCCGCGCATTTGGTCCGCTACCGCCGTCAACAAAACCGCGTGGTGCGTCTGGCTCAGAAGAGAAGTGGCCGCCTGACGGTGACCGAAGCGGCGGCCGATACCGGGCTGACGGTCGAGGAAGCCTCGGAGATTCTCAAGCGTTTGGCCGATGGGGGATTCGTCGAGGTCGAAATAACCGATTCGGGTCTGATCGTCTATCGCTTTCCAGAAGTGCTTTTCGCGCACGAAAAACACTGGAGTCGGGGCGTCGAAAGCGCCTGATACAAACAGGCAAAGGCGGGATCAAGTGAACTGGTTTTTGCAGCGATTCAATGGCACGTGCTCATGGCTGGCGCGTGCATAGGCTCAGACAGGGAGGGAGCAAATGAATGGGTTTTTGCAGGTCGCCATTGGCGTATGTCTCATCATCCTGTGCAGTGGATTGGTCAATTGGGGCAACAAGTATTATTCGAGCCGCAAGCGAAGGGACAAAAAAGCCAAAGAGGAAGAGGATTTGATCGTCAAGCGGCTAGAGCGAGTTGAGCAGCGGCTGACCGAGGTGCAGGACGTCATGATTGCCCTCAGCGAAAAGATCGACTACATGGACGGGGTAGGAGCTAAACCTTGGAGCACGAAAAAGGCAGATGGGAAGAAGAGCTGATTGAAAAAGTTAATTCCATCGAAGAGAGGGAAAGGAGCTAATCATGGACAAGAATAAGGGGATCGTCTTCGGATTCCTCGCTGGTATCGCGTTGTGTGTTCTTTTTTTCTCTGCGTTTCCCAGCCACCCGAGCTCCTTCGGTCTGATGGGGCCCGTCATTCTGACGCCACTCTTGTTGGCCGCTGTGGCGATTTTCGGCATCGCCAAAGTTGCCGAATACCTCAAGCTCAAGGCGACTGTATCCGAGGACAAGGGCATTGAGCCAGACGCACTGCGGGAGCGGTTGGCCTCAGTCGAGCAGCGGCTGACCGAGGTGCAGGACGTCATGATTGCTCTCAGCGAAAAGATTGACCATATGGACGGGGCAGAATCTAAACCTTGGGAGCGCCAGGAACAACGAGAGCAAGGCTAGGCCGTGAATTGGCTTGACCGCGCTGTAGAGGCTTGTGAAGGTGCGCGTTGGGCCGAGGCGCTGGAGTGGTGCGAGCGCGGCCTAGCGCAGGAGCCCGATGACTTGGAGCTTCAGCATCGCAAAGGGCTTTGTCTCTTGGAACTGGGGGATGAGCAAGTGGGCATCACAGCGCTGGAAGCGGCCGCGGAGAGCGGGCATCTAGAAAGTCATTACCAACTCGGCTTGCTCGCAATGCGCCAAGGACGGCGCAATGCCCGGTTCCGCGAGCGGTCGCTGACTCACTTTGAGGCCATCGTGCGCGCGGCCGAGGAAGGGCGCGAATACCCAGCTCTCGATCGCGTCTTTTTCGCTCTTGGCAGTCAATACAACGAAGATCCGCAGCGGCGTGGAGAAGCCATCGGCGCGTTCCGCCAGGGGCTGGCGCTCAACCCGCTTTCGGCGGTTGGGCACAACAGCTTGGGTCAGCTTTTGCTACAAGGCGGCCAAGTGTTGGGGGCGATGGGGGAATTCAAGGTAGCCATCCAGCTCGACCCCAAGCTCAGTCAGCCGTACGCGAATTTGGCCCGTTTGTTTTTTCGCCATGTAAAACCCCCTGAATTAGAACAAGAATACCAGCACATCTGCGAGGAATTTGAGCAAAGCGCTCCACAAGTCCTCGCTCGTCTGTCGCTGGAAATGGTCGAGCTGGGAAAGGAGCAGGTGTACGAGGGGTTTTACACGAAGGGGCATCGCATCAAGAATCTGATGGGGATCATCGGCAGCCGCTTGCGAGGGTTAGGGCGCAAGGCCGAAGAGGCGCAGCGGGGGGAGTTGAATCGCTTAGGGGGCGAATACGAGGCTCTGTACGACGAGTGGGTGGGGTTCTTGGAAGCGATGAAAACGGATAAAATCCACCCGGCGGTGGTCGATCTCGGGAGCTTGGTGCGCAGGGTGGCCGCTGGGTTTGGCCGACAGACTTGGAAATCCACGATCCAGACGCGGGTCCAAGAGGGCTTGCCGCGCGTAGAGGCCGACGAGCGGATGCTGCGCGAGGCCATTACTAACCTCTGCCTCAACGCGTTGGAAATCCTCGAAGAAGGACGTGGTGGCCAAGTGGTGGTGGGTGCTGGCTACGACGGGGAGCAGTCGCTGGTCTTTATTGAGGTCGAGGACGATGGGCCAGGCATTGAGGAAGAGCATTTGGAATTGATATTCGAGCCTGGATTTACCACTAGGGAGCGGGGCAATGGCTATGGCTTGAGCATTGCGCGCCGCATCGCCCAAGCCCACCAGGGCGTGCTGCGCGTCAAGAGCAGAAAGGGACATGGGACCGTTTTTCGGCTCGATCTGCCGCTCAATTTCGCGGGCGGTCAGACCTAGCCTTTCAGTGAATTGAATGAGGATGGTCATGGTAGGCAAAAAACAGAAAGCCGTCTTAATCGCCGATGACCAGCGGGAATTGCGCGAGATGTTGGCGGAGAAGCTGCGCAGTTTGGGCAAGGAAGTCATCTCGTTTTCCAATGGCCAGCGGTTGCTCGGGCATCTAGCCGCTAGGCCGATGGACGTCGAACTTGTGGTGCTGGACTTTGACTTTGGCGCTGGCCAGCCCAATGGCCTCGAAGTGTTGAAAGAGATCAAAAAGCAGTGGGCCGAGCTGCCGGTTATCATTCTCACGGGCAAGGGAAGCGTTGACTTGGCGGTCGAAGCGGTGCAGGCCGGGGCGGCGGATTTTATCGAGAAGGACTTGTACGTTGAGGACAAGCTCGAAGTGGAGATGGAAAAGGTCGAGCGGATGTTGGCGGTATTGCGCGAAAACGCCCGCCTCAAGGCCGAGAACGAGACCTTGGGCCGCGACAACACCTTTTACCGGACCCAGCTAGGTCAGCGCTATCAGATTGTTAGCCGCAGTTCCCTGATTCAGGACCTGCTAGAGCAAGTTGAACAAATCGCCTCCATACCGCGGCCCGTGTTGATCTGCGGCGAGCGCGGCACTGGCAAGGAATTGATCGCCGCCGCCTTGCACTACGGGAGCAATCGCCGTGAGCGGGCCTTTGTCAAGATGAACTGCGCGGCGCTATCGGATACCTTGCTCGAAAGCGAGCTGTTCGGCCACGAGAAAGGGGCCTTTACGGGCGCGGCCGAAATGCGCCACGGCCGCTTTGAAGCCGCCAATGGCGGCACGCTTTTTCTCGACGAGATCGGCAACACTTCACTGGACTTCCAAAAAAACGTATTGCGCGTCATAGAATATCAAGAATTTGAGCGCACGGGTGGGACGCAGACGATCCACGTTGACGTGCGCGTCGTGGCGGCGACCAACGCGGATCTGGAGCGGGAAATAGCTAGCGGGCAATTTCGTGCTGACCTCTACGACCGCCTGCGGTTTAGCGTGCTCCAGCTACCGCCCTTGCGGGAGCGGCCCGAGGACATCCGGCCCTTGGTTGAGTACTTTACTCAGCAGCTATGCGACGAAGTGCCGGCGATTGAACGACGGCCGTTCGCCAAAGGCGTTTTGGCCGCGCTCGAGACCTACACTTGGCCGGGCAATGTGCGCGAACTCAAATTCGCCGTCGAGCGCGCCCTCTGCGTCGCGCAAGGAGATGAAGTGGTCGTGGAGGACTTGCCCCCGGAAGTACGCGGCGGCAGTGGCGTTGCCCTTCCCGATGGGGGCAGTTTCGATGAGCAAGTCGCGCGCGTCGAGCGGGGCTTGCTCGACGGTGCGCTCGCCAAAGTGGGAGGGCAGCAGAAAGACGCGGCACAGCAATTGGGCTTGACCTACGATCGCTTTCGACATTTGCTCCGCAAATACCAAATCATTGCCAAATGACCAACCGCGTCCTCCGGGCCGAGTCTTGTTGACAGTGGAAACGCGCCGGGTATATTAACCGCAAGGCTCCCACAAGGGCGAGAGGCGCATGGAAAAAGTTTACAAAGTCGAGACCACACTTTCCCACAGCTTGGCCGAACTCTATGCCGGCCTCGAAGAGGAGTTCTCCAACAAAAGCAGTATCCCTCTCTCAGACATGAATCGCACTTTGTTGCAAACGGGCTTGATCCATCACCTGACGATGATGAGCGGACTGGGGCTGATCGAACCTGAGAAGGCCGCGAGGCTGCACGTGTTGATCGATCAAGTAGCTAAGGATACCATACTCTGGGACATCTTGCAGATGGTGCGGACCTACTGGCGGGATTGCGGTTCTGGTGGGCCGGGCGGTTCCGGTGGTCTCCAAGCCTGATGTGGTGGCTATAACTCATTGTATAGATTGCAGTTCAGGGGGATATGCGGTTGACAACTCCCGTGGCCACAAGTATTATACAACCCACTTCTCGGACCTCTTTACTAGCTGTTGAAGCGAGTAGATGACCTCCTTTAGCGCAGCGGTTTTCGATCACTACCGGCATCCCCGAAACGCTGGACAAATCGGTGACGCCAATGCCTCGGGGCAAGCTGAAAATCAGGCTTGTGGCGATGCGATGCAGCTTTTTGCCCGCGTCGAAAACGGTCGCATCATCCGCGCTAGTTGTAAGACCTTTGGCTGCGCCCCTTCGGTCGCGGCTGGCTCGGTACTCACCGAGTTGCTGGCAGACTTGCTATTGGTGGACGCGGCTCAGCTAGAGCCGGCAGCTATTGAGGAGGCGCTAGGGGGGCTGCCGCCAATGAAGCGCCACGCCGCCCAACTGGCCGCTGACGCGACCCAGGCCCTAGTGAAAAACTACCAAGCCAGTACCGCCCCCTAACTCATTCTCGCTTGTCTTTTAACCTCAAGCCGAAAGGATTGACCATGGCCCACTCTCTTCCCGATCTCCCCTATGCCTATGACGCGCTAGAGCCTGTCATAGACGCCCGCACCATGGAGATTCACCACACCAAGCACCACAATACCTACGTGACCAGCCTCAACACTGCTCTCGAAGGGCACGATGACTTGGCCGCTAAAAGCGTCGAAGACCTCATCAGCGACCTTGACGCCGTCCCCGAGAGCATCCGCACGGCGGTGCGCAACCACGGCGGCGGCCATGCCAACCACAGCCTATTTTGGCAGATCATGGCTCCAGCAGGGGAACGCGGCGAGCCTTCGGCTGAATTTCTGGCTGCCGTGGAAGCCGCAATCGGTAGCCAAGACGAGGCTCACCAAGCCTTCGTGGAAGCCGCAACCAAACGGTTCGGCAGCGGCTGGGCTTGGGTCGTAGTCAAGGACGGCAAGCTAGACCTCCTCAGCACCGCCAATCAGGATAATCCCCTGATGACTGGCGACGGAGTTCCCATCCTCGGTATCGATGTCTGGGAACACGCCTATTATCTTAACTACCAGAACCGCCGGCCCGACTATATCGCAGCCTGGACCGACATCGTCAACTGGAATGAAGTCAATCGCCGCTTTGCCGAGGCGATGGGGAGTTAGCAGATGGCGATCCAAGTAGGAGACAACGCGCCTGCGTTCGCTCTCAAGAATGCGGACATGGAGGACGTAAGCCTTGGAGATTTCGCCGGTAAAAACGTCGTCTTGCTCTTCGTGCCGCTGGCCTTCACCGGTGTCTGTACGCAGGAGCTTTGCGAGATTTCCGCCGGGATCAATGCGTACCAGGATCTCGATGCCCAGGTTTTGGGAATCAGCGTCGATAGCCCGTTTAGCCTCAGCGCCTGGGCCGAAAAGGAAGGCATTGAGATTCCGCTACTCAGCGATTTCAACAAGGAGGTCTCCGCCGCATACGGTGCCCAGCACGAAGACCTGTTGGGCTTCAAAGGCGTTGCCAAGCGCTCGGCCTTTGTCGTCGATGGGCAAGGTGTCGTCCGCTACGCTTGGGTATCTGACACCCCCAAGGTCCTGCCAGATTTTGCGGCCATTAGGGCTTGTTTGCAATCGCTCAACTGAAGCACTTCGTTTTCGCAGTAGAGTGGGGCAAGGCACAAACGGCTTTGCCCCACTGTTTATAGTGCCCGCAAAGGAAAGTACGCAATGGAAGATGTGCCGGCAGAGTCGCTTAGCGAGCGAGATACTCCGAGTTGGCTCCAGGGCCAGAACAAGGCCAAGGCCGCCGAAATAGCCGGCCACTTCGCCCAGATCATGCAGGTTTTGGGGCTCGACTTGAGCAATCCGCACTTGCGAGGCACCCCCGACCGCGTCGGGCGGATGTACATGGAGATCTTTCGGGAACTGGACGACCAAGGCGAACCGGAGATTACCTGCTTTCCCAATAGCGATGGCTACGACAACATGGTGATCGTCAAGAACATTGAGTTCTTTTCGGTTTGTTCCCACCACATGATCCCGTTTTTCGGCAAGGCACATGTAGCCTATATACCTGGGGAAACCATCGTTGGTCTGAGCAAGATCGCGCGCATTGTCGAGTTCTATTCCCGCCGGCCCCAGCTTCAAGAACGTCTCACCCAGCAAATCGTGGACTTCCTTGAAGCCAAGCTGGCACCCAAAGGATCCATCGTCGTAATGGAGGCTCGACATTTGTGCATGGAGATGCGGGGAGTGGAAAGGCCTGGGGCGGTGACGACCACTTCGGCGCTACGGGGCCGTTTTGCCGAGCCGATAGTACGCGAAGAATTTTTCAATTTAATGAAAAAAAATTAAAGCAGTACGGGACGGACCCATGTCTGAGATTCAAGAGCAGGTGCTGACGCCGCCTACCAGCGCGGTAATTGATACCTCCCACCGGGACTTGCGCGACGACGACTATTGGCGCGCTATTCCCGCCTATGCCGATTTGCGTGCGGATGAGTTCCACGAGCACCGCTTTCAGAGCCGCAATAGCGTGACGAGCTTAAAGAAGCTGCAGGAAGTGCTTGGTAGCCTCGTTTCAGAGGCGTTTTATCGAGACGTCGAGCAGGGACTTTTGCGTTCGCCGATGAGTCTGCGGATTTCCCCGTACCTGCTGAGTTTGATCGACTGGTCGGAGCCAGCTACGGATCCCCTACGCATTCAGTTTCTGCCCATGGGGTCGCGGATGCGGCCCGATCACCCGGAACTCGCCTTAGATTCGCTGCACGAGCAAGTGGATTCCCCCGTGCCGGGCCTGACTCATCGCTACGCCGACCGGGCGCTGTTTTTGACGCTCGATACCTGTCCGGTGTACTGTCGTTTCTGTACCCGCTCCTATGCGGTGGGGTTGGATACCGAGGATGTGGAAAAAGTGCATTTTGGGGCCGTTGTCCAGCGGTGGGAGCGGGTCTTTGCCTATGTCTCTTCGCGACCCGAGTTAGAAGACATCGTCATCAGCGGCGGCGATGTGGCCAACCTCAAGGCCGAACACATCGAATACATCGGCACTCGCTTGCTCAACATTGAGCATGTGCGGCGGATGCGCTACGCGACGAAGGCTCCGGCGATTATGCCGCAGAAACTCGTTACAGACCGAGAGTGGGTCGATGCCCTTACACGAGTTGTCGAAGCGGGGCGCAAGGTTCACAAGGAAGTCGCGCTGCACACGCATTTCAACCACCCGCGCGAAATCACGGCCATCAGCGGCCACGCACTCGACGAATTGATGGAGCGCGGCATCTGCGTGCGCAACCAAACCGTCTTGCAAAAGGACGTCAACGACGACGTCGACACCATGCATAATCTCGTGCGGCGGCTCAGCTATCTCAACGTGCATCCGTATTACACCTTTGTCCACGATATGGTTCGCGGGGTCGAAGAGCTACGCACGACCTTAGCGACGGCGATCGACTTGGAGAAGTCGGTTCGGGGGCGGACCGCTGGGTTCAATACGCCGGCCTTTGTGCTCGACACTATGGGGGGCGGTGGGAAACGCGATGTCCACTCCTACGAACACTATGATCGCCAGACGGGCATCGCCGTATTTACCAGCCCAGCCGTGCGGCCCGGCGAGTTCTTCTTTTATTACGACCCCTTAGATGCGCTCGACCCGATGATCGTCCAGCGCTGGAGCGATCCGGCCGAACGCGCGGCCATGCGACAAGCGGCGTTAGAGGCCGCTATCCAGACGTAGCGAGCGAGAAGCCACGAGGGCCGGCCATTTGCCCTTGTGGATAGGTATGCCTTATCTATTAGCAACAATTAAACCTTAAGACTATCAAGGCTTACAGCAATGGAATATCCAGATGTGATCCAAGCATTAGCGGGCTTGGGCCTGCTCGCTTTGGGCGGTGGTCTGGGTTTTCTGCTGAGTTATCAATTAAAAAGGGGCGTCCTGCCCCAAGTGGAGAAAGAGGCAGAAGACCGAGTGCGGCAGCAGCTAGCCGAAGAAGAGCACGCGGTGCGACTGAGCTTGCTTGAGGAGCGAGATAACTGGTATAAAACCAAAGCCCGCCAAGAGGCCGAGTTAGAAGATCAATTGGCCGATCTGGACCGTCGCGATAAGAGCTTGGCACAGCTTGTGCGTGACCTCAGTAGCCAGAAAGAGGAGCAGAGCCGGGCGTGGAACCGCCTCAAAAATCAAGAGCGGCGGATTGGCCAGCGCGAACGGACCTCAAAAGAAAAAGAAGAGGAACTGAGCCAGATGCGTGCTGAGTACCAGCAACGACTAGAGCTGGCCAGTGGGCTGCCCGCGGACGAGGCGCGTGAACAGATGATGGAGCATCTGGCCAGCGAGGTCCGCGGGCGGGCGGCGGCCATGATCCGCAGCGAGCGCACCAAGGCGAAGGAAGAGTCGGATCGAGAAGCCAAAAAAATCATCGCCCAAGCTATTCAGCGCTGTGCAGTTGAAGAGACCGTCCACTTGGTCACCTCGACTGTGCCCTTGCCCAACGAGGGAATCAAAAGTCGCATCATCGGCAAGGAAGGGCGCAATGTGCGTGCCTTTGAGACGGCGACCGGAGTCAAAGTCGTGGTCGATGATACGCCCGACGCTGTGCTGCTCTCTTCCTATGATCCAGCGCGGCGTGAAGTGGCCAGCCGTGCGATGCATCAGCTAATCGGCGGCGGCGGCTTCACCCCGACCAAAATAGAGGAAGTGGTAGAGGAATGCCGCATTAGTCTAGACCAAGATATGGTCGAGGTCGGCAAGAGTGCCCTCGGCGAGATTGGGGCTAGCCAATACCACGCCGATTTGCCCCATTACGTGGGCATGCTCAAATATCGCGCTAGCTTTGGGCAAAACCTTTTACAGCACTGCCTAGAAGTCGCCCATTTATCGGGGCTGATGGCCGCCGAAGTAGGATTGGATGTGCCGTTGGCCAAGCGGGCGGGCCTCTTGCACGATATCGGCAAGACCGTCAGCAAGGAGTTGGAGGGAGGCCACGTCGAATTGGGTATTACGCTAGGCGAGCGATTTGACGAGCATCCGACCGTCAAGGAAGTCATCGCCGAGCACCACGAGGACCACGATCGCCTTTCGCCGATCTGCTTCTTGGTCAAGGCGGCCGATACCATATCGTCGATACGGCCCGGAGGGCGGCGCGAAGACCTCGAAGGTTATACCCGCCGCATTATGCGCTTGGAAGAAATCGCGACTTCGTTTGCGGGCGTCACAGATGTGTACGCCATCAACGCAGGCCGCGAGATCCGCGTCATGGTCTGCGGCGAACAGATCGGGGATGAAGACGCCGAGATGCTGGCATTCGACATAGCCGAGCGCGTCAAGACCGAGTTGACCTTTGCGGGCCAAGTCAAGGTCGTGGTCGTGCGCCAGACGCAGGTGGTGCGCCATACCGAGCGGGGTCGCGGCGACCGACGCAATAACGATGCTCGCAATGGGAGCGATCGTCGGCCGCGCAACGGAGGCCGTAGAGGGGGCGACAGCAGCTAAATTCGCCCCAACTGAAATGGCTGACGACTCCAAAAAAATCGTCGTCCTCGGCTGCACCGGGTCCATTGGCGACACGTGTTTCAAAGTCCTCGAAAACTTGGGAAATGGGTACGAGGTCGTGGGCTTGGGAGGTGGGACCAAGGTCGAAAAGCTGATCGCGTGTGCTCGCCGCTGGCAGCCGCAAAAAATCTGCGTTCTAGATGCCGAGGCTAGAAAACGAGTGCAGAGCGCAGTATCGCGGGTCGAGGTGGTTTGCGGCGCAGAGGGGCTGTGTGAACTGGCCACCATGCCGGAAGCTGATCTGGTGCTCAACGGGCTCGTCGGTGCCGTCGGCCTCGCTCCGACGCTGGCGGCGTTGGAGCAGGGCAAGACCGTAGCCATGGCCAACAAGGAACCCCTAGTCATGGCCGGCGGGCTAATCTTGCAGCAAGCCCAACGCGGCGGCGGCTCCGTGTTGCCGTTGGACAGCGAGCCCAATGCTATTTGGCAGTGCCTGAAGGGCGAAAACCGCAAAAGTCTAAAGCGGATCATCCTCACGGCCTCTGGGGGGCCGTTCTTTGGGCGCAGTCGCGAGCAGATGCGCGACATCACCCCGGAGCAGGCCATTGCTCACCCCACTTGGAAAATGGGCCCCAAGATCAGCGTGGATTCGGCAACCCTGATGAACAAGGGCTTTGAAGTTATCGAGGCTGCATGGCTCTTTGGTGTGGCGGTCGATCAAGTGGATGTGGTCGTCCACCGCCAGTCGGTTGTGCATGCGCTAGTTGAATTCGCCGATGGATCGCTGTTGGCGCACATGGGCAAGACCGATATGATGCTGCCGATCCAATACGCGCTGACCCACCCAGAGCGGCGGGAGGTACCTCTCGACAACCTCGACCTCAAGCAAGTGGGCCACCTGAGTTTCGCCGCTCCGGACAGAGCGAATTTTCCCTGTCTGGATCTGTGCTACGAAGCCGGCCGGAATGGAGGGACCTTTCCAGCCGTTCTCAACGCGGCCAACGAGGAAGCTGTGGAGGCTTTTTTGGCGCGGAAAATCGGGTTTCTCCATATCGCCGATCTGAACCGCGACGTGCTTGCACGTTGCGGCACGCAGGAGGCGGTTTCCCTCGAATCCATATTAGACGAGGACCGCTGTGCACGGCGGCTGGCCCGGGAGTGGGTCGCCGAACAGGCGGGATAATTTATGGCGGAAGACACCAACACAGCACAGCACAAAGCACTGGCGCTATGCCAGAAGATGCTCCGCATCAACACCGGGGTCATACTCGCGGCTTTTGCGCTCATCATCATCCTAACCACGATCTCGACAGCGGAGTGGGTGCGCGCGACTGGCAAGGCACTCTACTATGTCATCGCGTTGCAGGCCCTCGCGTCGGTAGGGACTTGGTACTACCGCACTCGCTTGGAGAAAGCGCTGGCAAGGGTCGAGGGGGATAGCTCGCATGGAGACCATTAAGGCCCGAGGTAAATTCCACGCCGCCCATCGACAGCTAGACTACGACGGCAAATGCGCCTACGTCCACGGGCATACTTGGCGCGGCGTGTTCGTCATCCGCACCGAGCGCTTTCCGCGGCTCGAAAAACTGGACATGACCGTTGATTTCGGAGCGCTCAAGGACATCTTCAAATTTTTGGATCACAAAATGCTGGTTGCCGCTCGGGATGTGACCTTTCTAGATCCCAAGCTCTTCGATCCACAAGGGGTCGTGGTCATGCCAGGTGAAAATCCGAGTGTGGAAAACGTGGCCGAGTACTGTCTCGACCACGCTGTCGACGTATTGCAGGGGCTGTTCCCACAGCGCGGCCATAAGTACCACATCGAAGTTTCCATCCAGGAGACCGACAACAATTTCTTTGTTGCCGAGCGCCTTCTTCATTGCTGAGCACTTGGGGGCAGAGCTATGGTGCAGGAACAGATGATGGTCGCCGGAGAGGTCGCCGCCTATCTCCGCTGTTCGCCCTCCACTGTGCGTCGCTTCGTCCGTCGAGGCCAGATTCCCCACTATAGATTTGGCAAGCTGGTGCGGTTTCGCCTGAGCGAGATCGAGCGCTGGTTGGCCCTGCACCACGAGGGATCGGCGCTCTTGCGGGGGAAGGCGATGCCGTCCAATCTAGATCAACTCTCCCTCTTCCCGACGAAGGGGGAAAATGGCGAATGAAAAAGTGAAAAATGTGGTGGTACTCGGTGCCGGGGTCATGGGAGGGCAAATTGCGGCCTTGCTCGCCTGTGCGGGCCACAAGGTGCGCCTCCTCGACTTGCCGCTGGCAGGCGATGAGGCGGGCCGTGCGCGTCAGGGGCTGGAGAGATCCCTCGCGAGCCGACCTCCTGCTTTCTATCTAGAGGAGATGGCCCAACGCATCGAGCTGGGGAGCATGGAGGATCTAACATGCGTTGGGACGGCCGATTGGGTCATTGAAGCCGTAGTAGAAGAAAGCGAGCCCAAGCGGGCGTTGCTGGCCCGGCTAGAGCCGTACCTGCACGATGGATTGGTCATCAGCAGCAATACCTCGGGGCTATCTATCGCCGAGCTGGCTCGCAGCCGGTCGCCGGAGTTTTGCCGCCGTTTCCTTGGGGTACATTTCTTCAATCCGCCGCGCTACATGAAGTTGGTCGAAGTCATACCCGGGCCTGACACCGAGCCGGCCATCGTTCAGCATATGGTCTCTTTTCTCGCCGGGGAGTTGGGCAAGGGAGTGGTCTGCGGCCGGGACACGCCTAATTTTATCGGCAATCGTCTGTGGATTTTCGTCGTCTGCGACGTGCTACAGAGGATGGAGCGGGACGGACTGGACGTGGCCGAAGTTGACGCGCTAACCGGTCCCCTGATGGGGCGGCCCCCAAGCGCGATCCTGCGCGTTTGTGACATCGTGGGTTTGGACACGGTCGCGCACGTGGCTGAGACTAGTTACGAGGGATTGCCAGCGGATCCGTGGCGATCGCTTTTTGCCCTGCCGGCATTTTATCGGCGGATGTTGGAGGAGAACTTGCTCGGGGCCAAGGTCAATGCCGGATTTTATCGCAAGGCCGAGGCGGGCATCGAGGCCCTCGACTTAGATACTTTCGCCTACCAACCCGTGCAAAGGGTGGAGATCCTGGAATCGGCCTTGAGCGAGCGCTCCCCAGCGCGTCGCCTCTGCGCGTTATGGGACGATCCAGGGCCGTGGGGTCAGCTCGGGAGGGCGCATCTTACGGCCGTGCTAGCCTACGCTGCCGAGCACGCTGCCGACATAGCAGGCGATATCGTCCAAATCGATCAGGCGATGCGCTGGGGATTTAACTGGGCGCTAGGGCCTTTTGAGTTGTGGGATCTCTTCGGCATCGAAGAGGTCGTCCGCGCTCTGGAAGCCAACCAACAGCGCGTACCCGACCTCGCCGCCCAATTGCTCGCCGCCGGTGAAACGCACTTTTACCGCGAGCAGGGCGCGTTCTCGCCGACCCGGTTGCGGCGCGAAAGCTGGCAACAGCCAGCAGACGATTGGGCTAGGCTAGCTTCCGAGCGCGCCATCTGGTCTAATGCCGGGGCCTACTTGGTCGAGTTGGACGAGGGAATGGGGGCGCTGGTTTTCAGCGGCAAGATGAACGCCTTGGGGCCAGCGGCGCTGGAAGCCGTCCATCGGGCAGTGGATACGGCCCCCTTTACTGGCTTGGTGCTCGCCGGAGTTGGTTCCTTATTCTCGGTCGGTGCCGACTTGAAGTACGTAGCCAAGCTCGTCGATGAGAACGACTGGCTGGAGCTGGAAGCGTTTGTCGCCGCCTTCCAAGAGGCCGTGCAAGCGCTGCGCTACGCGCCTTTTCCGGTCGTCGCGGTCCTCCGTGGCTTGGTGCTGGGAGGTGGGTGCGAGTTCGCCTTGGGTGCCGATGCGCGCGTGGCGACGGCTGAATTAGGTATGGGCTTGGTGGAGACCAAGGTTGGCCTGATCCCCGGCAGCGGCGGCTGTATGGAGATGGCACGGAGGGGAACAAATGACATAGCATCCGCGTTTGAGACGATTTTTGCCGGAAACTTCAGCGACAACGCCTTTCAGGCCCAAGCTTGGGGCCTCCTCGGCGCTGAGGACGAGATTGCCTTTGCCGAGGGCCAACTCTTAAAGCGGGCCGTAGTCAAATTGCGCAGCCTGCTCGCCGCAGGCTACTGCGTCAGCACACCGGATGGGGTAGAGGTCACTGGAGACGGAGGGCTAGCGCTTTTGCACGAGCGCCTAGATGAAGGCCAAGCTGCTGGGCAGCTCAGCGAGCACGACGTGGTCGTAGGGCGCGGTCTGGCACGAGTGCTTACAGGAGGTGGTGGGGCACGTCGGGAAGTAGAGGAGTGCCATTTGCTTAATTTGGAACGCGAGGTCTTTCTGCAACTGTGCAGTACCGAGCGCACGCGACAGCGCATCGCACACATGCTTCACACGGGTAAACCATTGAGAAATTGAAAGAGAAGGGGGTCTTATGGGCTTGCGTAGCGCCGCTGAATTTAAAGAGGGCTTGCGCGACGGGCGGGAGGTGTACCATCGGGGAGAGCGGGTCGAGGACGTAACCGCGCATGACGACTTGGGGATTGGGGCGGATCACGTCGCCTTGGATTTTGAACTGGCCGAGGATCCGGCTCACCGCGACCTGATGACTTGGATGGATGGGGAGCTGGGCGAACCGGTCAGTCGCTACTTTAAGACGCCGACGGATGCTGAGGATTTGCTCAACCGACGCGAGATGATTGAGCGTTCGACGCGGATAGGCAGCAGCGTGGTGTTGCTCATCAAGGAAATCGGCACCGACGCGCTCTTTGCCCTCGACTTGGTCTCCGACCATTTGGACCAAAATGCCGGCGGGCAATACAACGCGCGCGTGCAAGCCTTCCACCGCGAGTGCAAGCAGCGCGATCTGAGCTTAGCCGTGGCCCAAACCGACGTAAAAGGCGACCGCAGCCTCTTGCCCTCGCAGCAAGCGCACCCCGATTACTATGTCCACATTGTCGAGGAGCGGAGCGATGGGATCGTGGTGCGCGGGGCCAAAGCCCATACGACATGTGCCCCGTATGTCGATGAACTCATCGTCTTGCCGACCCGTGCGCTCAAGGAAGAGGACGCGGCCTATGCGGTTGCCTTTGCCGCGCCGGTCAATGCGCCGGGGATCAAACTAATCGCCAGCCCTTTTGGCTCGCCGCCGGTGAGCCAGTTCCACCACCCGGTCAGCTCCGAGCACCGCATGATCGACACGCTGACGATCTTCGACGATGTCTTTATTCCCAACGAGCGCGTCTTCCTCAAAGGAGAGTGGCAATACGCCGGGCCACTGGCCAACGCCTTCGTCGAATTTCACCGCTTTACGGCCGCCTCATACAAACCGCCGCTGTGCGATCTCTTTATCGGAGCGGCGGCGCTCCTCGCCCAGTACAACGGCATCGCCAAGGCCGGCCACGTGCGCGAAAAACTGACCAAGCTCATCACTTATGCCGAGACCGTTAGAGGGCTGACCTTGGCCGCGGCCCACGATTGCCGCATCGCGGCAAATGGCACGGCCGTGCCCAATATCGTCTTCACCAACTTGGCCAAATTCCACTTTGCCAATAACTATCACCAAGCCGTGTCTTGGGTCCAGGATATCGCCGGAGGGCTAGTGGTCACCGGGCCGTCGGAAGAGGACTTGGCCAATCCCGAGACCAAGGGCTATATCGAACACTTCTTGGGCGGTGGGAGCGGCGTTGATGCCAAGGCGCGGCTAAAGGCGATCAACTTGGTGCGCGACTTGACGGCTTCAACTTTTGGTGGTTACAACGAGCTGTTGGCCATCCACGCCGAAGGCTCATTGGAAACCCAGAAAATCACCATTCTGCGCGATTACGATGTCGAGCGTTGTGTCCGGCTAGCCAAAGAAGCCATCGGCATAGATTGAGCCAAACACCAAACAGTTAAGGAACAAAAAAGAACGAAAAGAGTTGATTATATAACATTTAGGCCCTATATTAACCTTCATCCTCTCCTATTCGGTTTATCTAAACCGCTTTGCTTTTCGGATGTATTCCCCCCACATCCGAAACTCCCTGCCATACCACATTAGGTACCATCATAGCTTAATGCAGCCACGAGTCCCCATGCTGGCTCATTAGCAACAGGAGGCGTCAAGTTATGACTACCTTGCAGACTGATTCCATCGTCGACCAGTATTTCCACGAGATAGAGGATGCTGTCGGGCTATCGTCCGCGGACGAAGTGGCCATCGCCGAGCAAATAAAAGAGGGCGATGAAGATGCACTATCCGATCTGGTCAAAGCCAACTTGCGCTTTGTCGTAAGCGTGGCGAAGCAGTATCAGAATCTGGGCTTGCCGCTTTCGGATCTGATCAACGAGGGGAATTTGGGGCTTATTATCGCCGCTAAGCGCTTTGACGGCACTAAGGGCTTTAAATTCATTTCCTATGCCGTATGGTGGATCCGCCAGTCGATCCTGCAAGCGTTGGCCAATCAGTCACGCATTGTACGGCTACCGCTAAATCGCATCGGTGAGCTGACGCGCGTCAACCGGGTGCTCAACAAGCTCGAGCAGGGGCTGGGGCGTCCCCCGGAAGTAGATGAAATAGCCGAAGAGCTAGATGTCGAACCCGGCGACATGGATCTCCTATTGCGATTGGCCCAAAGGCCCGTTTCGCTGGAGATGCCCTGTGACGAATCCGAGCCGGATCGCTGTTTCGGCGATCTGCTTCCCGACTACAGCCAGCCTTCCAGCGACGAGGTCCTCTCCAGCGATGAGCTCAAAGCGGAGATTTTCAACGCTATGCACGCCCTGACCGAGGGCGAGGCGCGCGTCTTGAAGATGTATTACGGATTGGATGGGCACGAGCCGATGACTTTGGAGAAGATCGGGGCTTACGTCGGGCGCACTCGGGAGCGGGTGCGGCAAATCAAGGAAAAGGCTCTGCAGAAGCTCCGTCATCCAGCTCGCTGCGATTCCCTCAAGGAGTACTACGCGGACTAATTATCCGCTGCTGCGGGACGAAAAAAGTGGGCGTGCAAGGCTGCTGGCGTCTTGGCCTTATTTGATTTTTGCCCGATTTTTCGTTAGTATATTTGTTCATTCCGCGGTAGCTCAGCTGGCAGAGCGGGTGGCTGTTAACCACTTGGTCGTAGGTTCGAATCCTACCCGCGGAGCCATTTTTTCAACCGCGAATTTTCGCGGCTCTTTATTAACGTGAGGCCCTGAGGGCTTATCCCCTCGGGGCCTTGTTATTAGTGGCGTATTATCAAAGACTCATACCTCCCACATATAGGACTGGAAGGCCGCTGGTGCAGCTACAGCTATGAGGAAATCAGAGCGCGACAAGACCTGTCTCGACATCTCTTGGTTCAAAGACAAGAGCCTGACAGACTTGGATAACCTGCCCGAACCCAATGACCTCGCCGAAGAGATCATCGAGAACCTCAAAGCCTGCCTCACCAGCTTCCGCTGGGTACTGGGTGTGCTGAAGAAGGCTTCCTGATCAATTATGGTCAGTCGAAAACGACAAGTTACTTTGGAGGAAACCGCAAAGTTACCCCTTGGGGTGGAGTGCGCATGAGCGCGTCTGGCAGTCTGGGGCTCACAGATATCGATATGCTCGCGCTTTCTGTGCGTGATCGCGAGTCGCGTCGACTGATAGGCGAAGCGATAACCGCCTATCGTGGCGGCGCTTTACGATCTGCGCTTATGTCTACATGGATTGCGGTTGCTTACGACATCATTGCTAAGACCCGAGAGCTAGCCGGTCAGGGAGAAGCGGCTCCCAGAGAGTTCGTGAAGGAACTCGACGACGCAATCGAGGCCAACAACAAGCGGAAGTTACAGACCATTGAGGCTGAGCTGTTGACCAAATCCAACAACGATCTCCAGCTCCTTGTGCCACATGAGTACTCCGCCCTCGCGCGCCTTCAGAAAGATCGGCATCTGTGCGCTCACCCTGCCTTCGTGGTCGAGGATGAGCTTTATCAACCATCGCCAGAGTTGGTTCGTGCACACATCGTCCATGCGCTGAAATACCTTCTCGTGCATGCCCCGTTGCAGGGTAAAAGTGCCATTGCCCGGTTCGACTCTGATCTGCTGAGCGCCTCTTTCCCAGTGACGGCTGAGGAGATCAGCACTTTTCTTCGCTCGAGATACCTCGACCGGGCGAAGGACGTACTAGTGATCAATCTCGTCAAGGCCATAGTCAGTGCACCGTTCGGCGCTGAGCACGCTAAATATACAAGTAAAATCCGAACGCTGGCGCTGACGCTACGTGAGATTGCAAAGGCAAAGACCGAGATTTATGACTCAGTAATGCCGGGCTATGTGGCCGAGAAACTTGAACATGTTACCGACGAAGTTCTTCTAAGTATCTGTCCATTCCTCGAGAACGACCCGCGTATTTGGGACTGGCTCAGGGAGCCCGAACAGGCGCGTATCAGACGCCTTCTCGATACCGCTGACGTCGAAACCCTCAAGACATACGCCGCCTTTGATGCGTTTGCTATAGCCCAGTTGTCCGAAGTCCTGCTCAATCGGTTCGATGGCTTCGATGAAACCGCGCAAATCAGCATCGTCGTCGAGCACCCGAGAAAGGAATTCATCGGTCGGGGACTTAAGATGTACGCTCAAGCCGGAAGTTTTCGCCACGCCGAGCATCTCGGTCAGTCCATTGTCTTGCCGCTTGCCAAGTGGTTTTCCCATAGAGATGTGAAAGTGGTGCTGAAGGCCGTGAGTGATAACGAACAGATTTGGAAAGCTGCCGGCACACCGGACATCCTCGAACAACTATTCGAGCAGACGACTTCGCTTCTTTCCAAAAGTCGACCTCACTGGGAGGCATTTGTCGAGGAACAGATCGATCAAATGAGTGGCGATACGTTGGGCTATTATGCTTATCCCGGACTACAAAAGCGACTGGGCCCGAATCCGTAAGGACCTGCCCAATGAAAAATTTGATCCACGACCCGAAGTCTTCTACGTCCGATCCCGTCGAATGCAGCAAGGGGAGCCTTGGCAGGAGCGAGTGACAAAATGAAAGCAGAGGAGGCCTTTGCCAAGAAGTACTTGGAAGGCCAAGGTTACCAGCACATCATTTATGAGCCGGACGGGCAAACCTCCCCGGATTTTTCCATTTGTGACCGAATAGCTGTCGAGGTGCGTCGGCTCAACTACAACCGTGTAATTCGAGGCGAGGTGAGAGGTGTTGAGCAGGATGCTATCCCGCTTAAGCATTCCTTTGAACACGCTTTGTCGTCATACGGTCCACCCGACACAGGACAAAGTTGGTTTGTTTCATACGAATGCGTAGGAGAGTTTCCGCCGGTCTTGAAAAAGGGTTCAAAGAACTGGGAACAAATGCATAGCGAGATGCGTGCGGCCCTTAATTCATTCTTAAGTGGCGATTGGAATGGGTGTGATCTAGACCTATCTTGCGGTCTCCGCCTCTCTATCTTTCCAGCCTCCTCTCCGCACCGGAGCAAGTTCTTGATGGGCATGACCTCGGATAGTGACACCGGTGTCCTGTTATTTCCCGAGTTGGAGCGTAATATCGACATCTGCATCGAGGACAAGAGCGAGACGCACGAAAAGCAGTCCAAGAAAAGCAATGTCAAGTTTGGAAAGTACGATGAATGGTGGTTGCTGCTTGTCGACTGTATTGGGTATAGCTTTCTCAGCCGTGACGAGTGCAAACAGCTATTGGGCGCTATTCGGCCAAGAACACCGTGGTCAAGGATCGTCGTTGTTGATTGGCGAACCGGCAGGTCCCTTGTATGTCAATAGCGTAGCGGGAACGACCTGATCCATTTATAAGGGCTTATTATCTGGGGCCGAGTGGTGAGGGGTTATGAAGAGGGGTGTGCAAGGGGATCCACATAGCAAACGGCCGGACAACCGCAAAGACCTATGTACGTGGGGCTGCTCGCGTCGTTGTCCAGCTTGCGGTGGAGTCTCCTGACGAGGGTTCGGATCACTCGCACATCGCCGGAGTTCGTCAGGCCCAACTGGTCGTGGGTCAAACCCGTCCGGTCTTGACCGAAAGCTCGAAGAGCAGTTCGTACTCGGCGGCGGTTAGCTGGACCCACCGGTCGGCCGGTAACAGTCACGCGGCGTTCGGCGGTACCTTGCCCCTGCAAGGGATCGCCACCTTTTTACTGGAGCGGGTCGCCGCTGCAGGCTGAACCCTTCAATCTACATCGCGGCGCAAAACCAGATAGAGCCTCTGTCAGGCCGCGGTCGCCGCTCAACAAAGGAGAACTGCCATGAACGATTCTGAGCGTATTGACCAAATTAATGAACAAAAGAAGAAGTTGTTTGCATATGTGGACGACATTATTTCAAATGGCGAGTTTTCATATGAAAATAAATCATTCCTTTATAAGACTGTTCACAGGGTTGTTGAATCATATGAGGAATGGTACAACCAGAGAAGGCTGAATAGGAATCGCAATAAATGGAGAAATCGAGATCAAACATGACCGGACTGGTATCGACTGACGTGTACAGCCATCAGAACGCTCTCAGGGGAGAGTCGGAACTCCGCACAGCGCAATGAAGCTCACTCTCCAACAACTTGAGGCGCACCTGTGGGGCGCGGCGAACATCCTGCGCGGCAAGACCGCCGGACAGGACTACAAGAACTACATACTGTCGTTGATGTTCTACAAACGTCTCTGCGACCAATGGGAGTGCGAGGCGGACGATGCTATAGCCGAGCAGGAGCGTCAGCAAGGCCGTGCCTTCACTGAAGCGGAAAAGGCGATCTTCCGCAAACGGGGCGAGCATCGCTACCAAATCCCGGACGACTCACGCTGGGGCGACATCAAGGCCGTCGCCACTAACATCGGTGAGGCGCTGACCCGTGCGATGCGCGCGGTCGCCGAATCTAACGGCGAGCTGCGCGGCGTATTCACGGTCGACTGGAACCAGCCGGCGCCCGATGGTTCCGGCAGGCTATTGATTGCGAACGAAGTCGTTCATGCACTGGTTCAGCACTTCGACGAGCACGACCTCTCCAACAGTAGCGTCTCGCCCGACGTGCTGGGCCGGGCCTACGAATACCTCATCAAAAAGTTCGCCGACGACGCCGGTGCCAAGGCGGGCGAGTTCTTCACGCCGCCGGAAGTCGTGGACACCTTGGTGCGCATCCTCGAACCCCGGCTGGGCGACACGATCTACGACCCCACTGCCGGCTCCGGCGGCATGCTGGTACATGCCGCCGACTACCTCCGTGAGTGTGGCCATTCTGCGACCAACGCACAGTATTTTGCGCAGGAAATGAACTGGGGCAACGCCGCCATCGGCAAGATCAACTCCGTTCTACATAGACTCGAAGCCGACATCAGGGCTGGCGACAGCACGATCACCGACCCCCAGTTCCGCGAAGACGGAGAAGTGAGGAAGTTCTCACTTGTGCTCGCCAATTTCCCGTTCTCCGATGAATTCTGGTGGTTGAAACCCGAGCAGCAAACCGACGATAAGACAAAAAAAGACAGACTCAAGAAGGAAATCTTCGGCGGGGAAGGCTACAAGGATCCGTTCGGCCGCTTCGGCCGCGGCACTGGTTTTAAAGCGCCCCCGGCCGGGTATGGCGACTACGCGTTCATCCTGCACATCTTGGCTTCACTCGCGGACAACGGCCGCGCGGGCATCGTCTGTCCCCAAGGCGTGCTGTTCCGAAGATAAAGCGGCGCAAGGCCGACGACGAACATCTCATCCGCCGGGCGCTGATCGGGTCTCGCTTGCTCGATGCGGTGATCTCGCTTCCTCTTAATGTCTTTTACGGTGCCGGCGTGCCCGCCTGCCTGTTGATCCTCCGAAAGCAACGTCCGGTTGAGCGCCGCGACCAAGTGCTGCTCGTTTATGCCGCTCGACACTACCGGGAGCTTTCCGCGCAGAATGAGCTGCGCCCGCAGGACATCATGCGGATGCTTGTTCACTATCAAGCTTATGGGGACGTCTTGAAGGTTCCCGAACTCGTCGGCGAACACGGCGGGAGGATTCGCACGGAGATCAACCGACGAGAAGCAGAGGAAATCGGGCGACTTGAGGCGGAGTACCAGCCGCATGCCGATAAGCTGGCGGGGTTGGAAAGAGAGCTGACGGAGGCACGCGAGGTAGAGAAGGAGGTCACCGCAAAATCCGACAAGATCAAGGCGGCAAAAGTAGTTGGTAAGCTTGAGAAGCAGCGCGACAAGGAGCGCGACAAGGCGACCGCCAAGATCGCCGAACGCGACCAGCGTATCGCAGAAATCCGCCGGAGCGCCGAGGACGACCGGGCCGATGTGAGTGCCGTCGCCGACGAGTTGGTTTCCCTCTACGGCGACCCGGACGAGCTGATCAAGCACGCCCGGGTCGTAGACCTAGACGAAATTGAGGAGAACGAATTCAATCTTAATGTGCCCCGGTACGTAGATACGTTTGAGCCGGAGCCACGAATCGAAGTCCGAGATGCGCTGAAAGCTCTCCAGAAAGCGGAGGCGAAAGCGAGGAGTGCCGAGGAGGCCCTCTCCAGCCTACTTCAGGATGTTGGATATGCCGTCGACCAGTAGGGCTTTGTCTGGTTGCCAAATCTTTGAGATTAACGATTTGCCATCCGATTGGGATTGCGTTCCGTTGGGCGCTCGTATCGATCTCGCCTATGGTACTGGATTGCGGGAGGAGGATCGCGAAGCCGGTCATGTGGACGTATATGGATCGAATGGCATTGTAGGCAGCCACAACGTGCCGCTGTTGGATGGGCCAGGGATTCTGGTCGGACGGAAGGGCACGGTTGGTGCAGTTCACTACGCGAGCGGGCCTTTCTGGCCGATCGACACTGTGTACTACGTGCTCGCGAATGCGGGGGACCATCTGCAGTTTATCCGCCATCTTCTTGATTACCTACCTCTGAAGCTCTTGAACGCTGCGACTGGCGTTCCAGGGTTGTCGCGTCGCGACGCCTATGCTTTACGGGGGGTGTTTCCTCCCCTCAAGGAGCAGACTGCTATCGCCCGCATTCTCGACGCCGTGGACGCAGCCATCGAGCACGCTCGCATTGCCATCAAACGTGCCCGACAGCTCGACCACTGCTTGTTACACGAATTGCTTGAGCGAGGACTAGGATCGGCTAACTGCAGCCGTAGGCGCTTTCCTCAGCACTGGCGCATGACCCGAGTTGATGAAGTGGCAACAGTTGGCTCAGGAGTGACACTTGGCAAGGACACGTCCGGCCATAAATCAGTTGAGCTACCTTACCTTCGTGTTGCCAATGTTCAGGATGGGTACCTCGACCTCAATACCATCAAGACCATTCGAGTCCCTGTTGACGACGTACAGAAATACCGGTTGGAAGCTGGAGATGTCCTGATGACAGAGGGAGGCGACATCGACAAGCTTGGCCGCGGCACCATTTGGGACGGACAGATTCCAGACTGCCTACACCAAAACCATATCTTCCGCATCCGCGCCAATCGTGAAGTACTTGAACCTTCGTTTTACGCTATAGTTGTAGAGTCCGACATCGCTAAACGGTATTTCAGTCGGGTAGCAAAGCGCACTACTAACCTTGCTTCCACCAACAAGACGCAGGTTCGTGCATTCCGTTTTCCCATTCCGCCGACTCTAAGTGAACAGCGCCAGATCGTTGAGATTGTGGCGCGTTCCAAGTCTTTGCTTGCTGGACTATCGCAGAAGGAAACGGCTCTCTGCGAACTCAAGAAGTCCCTCATGCACGATCTCCTCACCGGCAAGGTCCGTGTGCCCGATGCCTCGAAGGCGGTTACATCATGAGCGAATACCGTTACATCGAGCAGCCCATTCTTAACTGGCTCTGTGGCGAAGATAAAGCTACCTACCGCGTGGGTGGCTTAGGATGGACATACCGGGACGAGGCCGCCATGGCGCAATTCGAACGGCCGTTGGAAGATCCGTTGGTCGAGAAGCTGCTGGTGGAAGCCATCCTGAGCATCAATCCGCATGTGACCAACGAGACCCAGGCGAGACCGGCGGTAGACGCGCTTCGCAAGGCTATGTCGCAGCCGGATCGCCTCACCGCTAACCGCGCGACCCTCGACCTGTTGCGAGACGGTGCCACAGTCGTGCTCCAACCGGGCCAGGACGCGCAGACCGTTCAGTTCATCGCCTTCGACCCAGACCGTCAGGAACTGAACGACTTTACCGCGACCAACCAATACCGGGTACAAAGGGTTAAGCAGTGCCGAGACGATACGGTGCTTCTCGTCAATGGCATCCCACTCGTCGTGGCGGAGTACAAGAGCTACGTGACGAGCCGGAAGGACTGGCGGGAGGCGGTGCACCAGCTCCACCGCTATCAGAGAGAAGCACCGCTGATGCTGACACCCAACGTGTTCTGCGTGGCAGCCGACGAGGACGAATTCCGCTATGGCACCGTGCTGTTTCACGACGCTAGCAAGGAACACATTGACCGTCACCTAGACCTGTGGGGCCGCTGGCTTAGCCTTTATCCTGACCGCCACGGCTGGTGGAACGAACCAGAGGCATCGAATCCCGACGACCCGCTGGAGATGCCGGTTAAGGGTCTCCTCCGGCTGAAGCCTGCGCATGTGCTCGATTTCTTGCAGCACTTCGTTGTCTTCGAAACTAAGAAAGGCACGACAGCGAAAAAGATCGCCCGTTATCAACAATTCGAGGCGGTCAACGAACTTATGGACCGGACCCTATCGCTCGTAGGCAAGCCCGTGAGCGCTCAGGATCGCACTGGCCTCGTCTGGCACACCCAAGGCTCGGGAAAGTCTCTGACCATGATCTTCGCCGGCCAGAAACTGCGGCGGCATCCGGCCCTGAACAATCCGACTGTGCTTATTGTCGTCGATCGGCGAGACATCAAGACCCAGCTATCCGACGACTTCGATGCCTGCGACTATCCCAATGTCGAGAAAGCGCTTGGCGTCGAGGACCTGAAGCAGAAACTTCGCTCCGACTGGCGCGGTACGCTGGTGACGACCATCCAGTCATTCCAGGGGATGGGCGATCTTGTGCCACTGACCCGCGACAACATCGTTAGCCTAGTCGACGAGTGCCACCGCTCGCAGACTTCTTCGGGAAGAAGCGGCACCAAGAGTTATGCGCTGACCATGCGCGTCAAGCTAGAAAATGGATTCCGGTATGGCTTTACTGGCACTCCGATCGATCGTACCCTGCAGAACACGCATCGCGACTTCGGCCCGCAGAAGGACGGCGGGCAGGAGCGTTATCTCAGCTACTACGGTATTCGTCGCTCCATTCGGGATGGGGCGACGCTGGAGGTGCACTACGTTCGAGACACTGTGCCGATCCGCGTTGACGAGGAAACTCTAAGCGTCGGGTTCGAGCAGATGTGCGAAGAGATGGAGTTGGAGGACGAGGAGGTAAAGGAGTTCGTTCAGCGTCAGCGGTCCCAGTGGAAACAGCTTGTCCGGCATCCGGATCGGGTCGATATCGTGGCGGATAAACTGCTCGCTCACTTTCTGGAACATCCGGACCCAAACGGTTTCAAGGCTCAGCTCGTCGCTATCGACCGCAAAGCCTGCGTGATCTACAAGGATGCCCTCGATAGCAGGCTCAAAGCCAAGGGACTCCCTCCAGAAACGGTGGAGGTGATCATCTCGTCAGCGCAGAACAGCGAACCGGACATTTGCCGGTTTGAGTATTCCAAAGTGAAGCAGGACGATCTGATCGACTATTTCAAGCTGACGCCAGCGGAGTGGGAGGAGCGGAACCGCGAGCGGCACGGAGACGACCGGAGCCAATGGCGACCGCCGCTCAAGATTCTCATCGTCTGTGATCGGCTGCTGACCGGATTCGACGCGCCGGTCGAGCAGGTAATGTATCTGGACAAACCGCTGCGCGACCATAATCTGCTGCAAGCAATCGCCCGCACCAATCGCCCCTTGCCGTCGATGAAAAAGCATACGGGCATCGTCGTCGATTATTTCGGGGTTTTCTCCGATCTTGAGAAGGCGCTCAACTTCGACGAGAGCATCCGTGAGGAATCCCTGATTGACTGGAACAAGCTGCGGGCAATCGTGCCCGGAGAAGTCGCCCGATGCATGGCGATCTTCGAGGGTATCGGCATCGCGGATACTCGCGAATGTCTACTGTCTGCCCTGCGGCGGCTGAGCGACCACGAGGCCGCCAAGAACTTCGAGCAGAACTTCATGAGCCTCGAACGACTCTGGGAAGCCGTGTCGCCCGATCCGTGCCTATATCCGCACCGGTTGGAATACAAATGGTTGTGCGGTATATACGTTGCCCACCGTCGTCGGCAACAGGGGAGTAGGGACACCTACGGGGAGTTGTCAGCCAAGACGAAGAAGCTGATCGAAGAAAACACGACGTTCATCGATACGGCAGAATCGCTTCCAGTCCTCAAAATTGACCAAGACTACGCGGGGAGGCTTGATGAACTTCCTACGCCCGCGGACAAGGCAGCCGCCTTGGAGGCGATGTTGACGGCCGAGCTATCCGAGGACGACCCGAGCTTCGTCTATCGATTGCTTGGGGAGCGGCTCAAGAGGATCAAGGAGCGTCAGGACGCGGGGGATGAGACGACGGCGAAACGCCTACGAGAACTAGAGGATATAGCGGGTGAGGCTGTAGATGTCAGGCAGGATCCCGAGCGGCTCGGCCTCACCCGGCCAGGGGAATATGAGCTGTTCATGATCCTGCGCGCCCATGCAGCCGTGAATGACGAGGGGTACCTTGCGAATTGCGCGCGGTGCATGGTTGGCCATCTGCATAACCATCAACTCTTGGTACAAGGATGGAGCAATTCGATAGGTGGTCGCATGGGGGTCGAGCGGTCCTTATTGGTGGAGTCTTGGAATCCGCCCTACACCCACCTCGGGTTCGATCCGAACACCGAAGACCCTCCATTTCTCAAGCCAGCGGTGGCCGAACTCGCCAAGGCAGACGGGACGACCTGACGCATGAGACCATCGACGCAACGCCAGATTCTGCTGCGCGGCCGCTGCATTGAGTATGATGTCGTAGTTTCGAAGGATGCTAGGCAGGCCCGCGTTCGAATCGGCTCGCGCGGCGTCGAGGTCGTACAACCCGTTGGTATTGGCGACGAGGAGGTATCGTCGTTTCTGCGCAGGAACGGGACCTGGGTGCTCGCTCAGATCGACCGGGTGTCCAGTCTTCGCGGTGTGAGGCGGCCGGAACGGCGCCCACTTGGCGAGATCTTGTTTCGCGGTGAACCGACCCCAGTACGAGTCGAATTCGTTGAGACGAAGGCGCGAGGAAACTCCGTCAGCTTGACTGATGGTGGGATCATAGTGCGTCGGGGCTCGAACACGCGGACGCCGGCGGCACGCGGCCTCGAGAACTGGCTGCGAAAGCAGGCTCGCGCGGCGATAACGGGTTACCTTTCTGTCATGACCGCACGCATCCGTCAGCAACCTGAACGGATATATGTGATGGGTCAGCGCACCAAGTGGGGCAACTGCTCCTCGCGTAGGAATCTCTCGTTCAACTGGCGACTTATTCTCACGCCGGACTTCGTTCTCCGGTACCTGATTACCCATGAGATAGTGCATCTGGCCATTCCGGATCACTCGGTCAAGTTCTGGTTGACGGTGCAAAGCCTCTGCCCAGAGACTGAAAAAGCTAAACAGTGGCTGAGTAGACACTACGCCCAAATAACCGTGGACCTTGGAAGTGTTTTCGCGCCCGAGTGCCCCACGGAGGATGAAGTGCGCTCTTGACTCCCGATTCTGGGTGCGGTTATCCGGCCGTTTGCATTTCTACGATGCGCTAAAGGCTTAGCGCTTCATTCAAAGAGGGCCGCGTACTCTCCGTACCCTTCCTTGGCCAAATCCTCGATGAGAATTCAGGAGCGTCGGCGATTTGTTGTTTGAGTTCGACAATCTGCATATCAAGCTCTACGATCTCTGCGTCCAAACTTTCTTTCTGCTCTTACAACGCAATAATCCGTTGACAAATAGTTTTTAGGCCAACTTCATTGTTGGCAATAGAACTGTCCAGTTTTATCAAACTGCCTTTAGGCTTTGGATATAAGAGCGGCTTTAGCATCATCCCCTTGTGTCGGTGCTCTCTTTGCGCTATGTCTTCTGGTATGCATAAAGCGTTCCAATATCGGCTGAGACCAACGGCAAAACAGGCTACGACCCTGGCGGCTCACCTCGAAGAATGCCGAATGCTCTACAACCACTTCGTCGTGGATCGCATCCAAGCCTATAAGGACCGAGGGGTATCCTTTGGCCGCTACGAGCAGATCAACCAGTTGCCCTTTCTCAAGACGGATCGTTCCACCCTAGCACAGGTCTATTCCCAAGTCTTGCAAAACGTGGCCGTGCGCGTTGACTTGGCCTTTCAGGCCTTCTATCGCCGCTGCAAGGACGGGGGTGAGAAACCCGGATTTCCCCGCTTCAAAGGCGCTGGCCGCTACGATAGCCTGACCTATCCGCAAGAGACCGCTTTTCGCCTCGACGACAAGGGCTTGCGGCTTGCTAAGATCGGGTGCTTGCGCGGTGCGTGGTCTCGGCCCTTGGAAGGCAAGCCGAAGACCTGCACGATCCGCCGCCGTGCGACGGGCAAGTGGTTTGCCACCATCGTCTGCGAGGTGGCAAACCAACCGTTGCCCAAAAGCGACGAAGCGGTAGGTATCGACGTCGGGCTGGAGCAGTTCGCCACGTTGTCGAATGGCGAGACGGTCAACAACCCCCGCTTCTTCCGCCAAGACGAAAAGGCGCTGGCGAAGGCACAACGCAAACTGGCCAAGGCCGCCAAGGGAACCCCTGAGCGCCAGAAAGCCCGCAAGGTGGTTGCCCGTGTCCACGAGCGCATCCGCTGTCGGCGGCATGACTTTGTGCATCAGCACGCACGGCGCATCGTCAACCGCTATGGCCTGATCGCCGTAGAAGCGTTGCATGTCAAGGCCATGGTTCGCAACCGCTGCCTTGCCAAAAGTATTTCTGACGCCGCTTGGTCGCAGTTCCGGCAAATCCTGTCCTACAAAGCGGAAGAAGCTGGTAGGCACTTGGTCGCCGTGAACCCGGCCTATACGTCGCAGGATTGTTCGGCCTGCGGGCATCGCTTGCAAAAGGCGCTTTCGGTGCGCCGGCATGTGTGCCCCTTTTGCGGTCTGGACTGCGACCGAGACGCAAACGCGGCGCGTAACATTTGCAGACTGGGGCTACAGTCTGCGGCGGCTTAACGCTGCCAAGAATCCCAACTCCTTTAGGATTGGGAGTAGTCAATATTGTCCCGCCTAACATAGTAAACATAGAACCCACCAGCCGTTCCAGCGCAGGAGGTTCGCTATGGACAATCGAATCCGTTTCCAGGTTCTTCGCTCTCTGGCACTGTGCGGATGCGCGGCGTTGGGGGCATACGGAGAGCAGATGCGCTTTGACACGGCGGCGGAATGGAGTCGATGGGAACTCCCGCTCGGTGCGGTTGAACTCACACAGGACGGCACGATCCTTCCGGTCCGCATCCGCAAGGAGATCAACGCCGTGCTCAACGCCGCGGATTTCGGCGGCGGCATCCGCAGCGTCGGCTCGAATTCGCGACAGGCCGCGTTCGTCATGGACGGCGATCCGGCCACCGGCTGGAGCCTGGACCCGAATGATTCCCCCGAGGATTGGTTCATCGAGATTGATCTGGGCAGAGCTGTTGCGGCCAGGGGAGTGACCCTGGTTTTCGACGAAGAAGCCCCGCCTTTTGAACTTTTCACACTCTTCCTGTCGACGGGCGAACTGGCTATCGACGCGGTCGGCAATACCGTCGAAAGCAGCCTGATCTACCGCTTCCGGGAACGGTTCAAGGAGAACAAAAGACACCGAGTGCCCCTGGACCTGGACCTGGCCAAACAACCGCCAGTCCAGTTCCTGAGGGTGGAGTCATTGCTCCACGTTCCCGGAGCGCGCTTGGTGGAAGTGGAAGTGGAGGCCATCGGCGACAATATTACGCTGGGTCTGCTGGAAAGAGGGGGGGGACTAGAGATCATCTTGGACGTGGAAGGTGCCGGTGACGCCGCTACCTTGGGCAATGCCATGTCCATCGCGGACGGGAACTTCTCCGCATGGCTCCAGCCCCGCCGAATCAACAGCCAGGTCAACGTCATCTCGCACATGACGCTGGATCTAGGCGCCGTGTACTGGGTGGATTTGGTGCGCATCGTGGGCCATTTTCTGTTGGGTCCCAGATCGAAAAGCTATTTCGACTTCGACACCTACGAGGTGCTGAGTTCGGACGGCTCCCTGGCGCCGGATGGGACCCGCATTTGGCACCGGCACTTCGTCGGCAAGAGTACCGCCCAGAACCAACTTTGGCCTTTCGCCGAGCACCACTTCGAACTCATTCAGACCCGGTACGTGCGCATCGCCTGGGTGTATTTCGACGCTGCCTGCGCGGCGCTCTGGGCCAGCAGTACAGCAAATCCCTGCAATTTCTATGGCAGTACACGCGAGCTGCAGGTCTTCGGCGAGGGACATCCAGCCAGGGTGACCTTCCGCTCCCCGCTGATCGACCTGAAAGGGAACAAGCAGGTGAGCGCCATCCGCTGGCGGGCAGATACTTCACCGGACGCCCGGATCGAGGTGCGCAGCCGCACGAGCAACGAGGTGCGGTACGACATCACCTACTACGACAAGAACGGCAAGCAAGTGACCAAAAGGAAGTGGGACAAACTGATCCCCAGCTTCCGAGGATCCGTGGATACTACTTCGGTGCCGGGAGACGACCAGAGCCCCTGGAGCAATGTCTATCTGGCACCAGATCAGAGATTCCAGTCCCCTTCCCCCCGTCGCTATATGGAGCTGGAGGTAAGTCTGGTATCCGAAAATCCAGACCGGGCGGCGTCTCTGGACTATCTTGAGGTGGAGTTCCACGAGCCGCTGGCCGACGAGGTGGTGGGAGAGATCTTCCCGACTGCGGTGCTGCCGGGAGAGGCGACGGAGTTTTCGTACTTCCTGCGGCCCGGGCGGACGCCGGGATTCGACCGGCTGATGGTGGCGGCCTCGGCATCGATGCAGTTCAGAGAGGTGATGGTCGGTGAGAAGCCGACGGAAGCGGAGGTAGAGGAAACCGAGGAGGGATTTCAGGTCACGTTTTCGCGCTCGATCCGGCAGCAGGAGCTGGTGGAGCTGCGCTTCACGTCTTCGGTCTTTCTGCAGTCGACGCGCTTCGATGTCTTTCTGGTGGACAGCGGGCAGGAGGCATTGGGCCGCCAGGCGGTGGAGCCCGGAGACGCGGCTCCGGAGGTGGAGAGCAGCACCAACGTGGTGAGTCTGCCGGTTTCTGACCGCCTGTTCGCCAATGCGGTGCTCGATACCAGGGTGCTCACGCCCAACGGCGATGAGCGCAACGATGTACTGGTGGTCTCGGTCGATCTGGTCAATGTGCTGGAGCAGCGGCCGCTGTGGATGCGCGTGCTCGATCTCTCCGGGCGTTTACTCGGGGAGGTCGAAGGGAAAGGGCTGGCTGGTCACCGGGAACTGAGCTGGGATGGGCGGGACAGCAGCGGCAGGCTGGTGGTGCCGGGGCTGTATTTGCTGGAACTGCACGTGGAGGGAGATACCCGAGTGGAGAAGGTGCGGTGGGGGGTGTCGGTGGTTTACTAGGGAGGTCGGCCTTAGTAAACGGCCGGACCAACCGATCCCAATTCTGGGTGAGGTTGTCCGGCCGTTGTCATTTCTGCAATGCAGCAAAAGCCCTGCGCTTACTCAAACAGGGCCGCGTACTCACCATAGCCTTCCTTGGCCAAATTCTCAATGGGAATAAAGCGCAGGGAAGCCGAGTTGATGCAGTAGCGCAGCCCAGTGGGGGCCGGGCCGTCCGCAAAGACATGTCCGAGATGCGAGTCGGCGTATTTGCTGCGGATCTCGGCACGGGTCATAAACAGTGAATTGTCGGTGTGCTCGACGATGTGATCCGGCTCTAAGGGTTGAGTAAAGCTGGGCCAGCCAGTGCCGGATTTGAACTTGTGCTGCGAGCTAAAGAGGGGTTCGCCGGAAACGATATCGACGTAGATGCCCACTGCCTTGTTGTCCCAGTACAGGTTGCTGAAGGGTCGCTCGGTGGCGTCTTCCTGCGTGACCTGAAATTGCAAGTTCGTGAGTTGGGCGCGCAAGGTGTCGATGGGAGGCTTGGCGTATTGGACGCTGGCCGTTGGTGCCGGGAGGTCTTTGCTCCACGTCTCTTCGATAAAGCGGTCGCGGCCCGATCCCCGGCGATAGCGCTTATAGTGCTGGGGGTTCTTCAGGTAGTAATCTTGGTGGTACTCCTCGGCCTGGTAAAAGGTGGTGGCTGAACGGATGGGTGTGACGATGGGTTTGTCAAAGCGGCCCGAGGCGTCGAGGGCCTGTTTGCTGGCTTCGGCTAAGGTGAGTTGCTCTTCGTCGTGGTAAAATATGGCCGAGGTATATTGATGGCCGCGATCGTAAAAGGATCCCCCGGGATCGGTGGGGTCGAATTGACGCCAGTAGATGTCGAGGAGTTGACCATAGGAGATAACCTCGGGATCAAAGGTGCCCAGGACGGACTCTATGTGCTTGGTCCTACCAGAGCTGACTTGTTTATAGGTTGGGTTTTCGCGCTCGCCGCCGGTGTAGCCGGAAACGGCTGAGACGACCCCCTCGACCTTGTCAAAGGGCGCTTCGATGCACCAGAAACATCCCCCGGCAAACGTCGCTTGAGCATAGTCTTGGGCACGGCTGGCTTGGGCACTAAGAGCACACAGGGCCACGCCGGTCAGAATGAGTAGTTTGGCGTTCATAGATCCTCCTTTTGGTTGGGTTCTTTTATAAACGCTCCAAGTATGCTAAAAGGTTCACACTATCTAAAAGTACTGCCCTAATCCCACGGACAACACATAAGCACCCTCATCTACAATCCACAAAGGCGGCACTGGCGAGAGTATACCAAGGCCGACGAACCCAAGTGGGGCGCGCTTCCAAGTTGAACAGTACGCGTCTAGTGCCGTCGTAGCGCCGTGGGGCATAGCCGCGCAAGCAGGAAGATCCAACCCAACGGGAAGTATGGGCGACTGTCGCACGACATGGGCTGGCGAGGGAAACGAGGCGGATACAAGTTGGGGCTATCTTAACCGATGCACAGCTAATTTGTCAAACCACAGTCTGCACAAAAAGCGCGCCGGAAGAAAGTTGACAGCCTGCACGAGAACGGCCTTATTTCTGTGCTCTAATTTCGCCATAGATCCATGAACAAAGATACCCCAACAACCGTCAAAGTGCTGCGCGAGCAGCTAGTGAACGCGCGCCAAGAACGCGACATGGGCTTGTTGCGCGATGTAGAGGAGGGATTGCGCCAGCTATGTGAGACCGGCTACCGCTGTTGTCTGGTCGATTTCGATAGCTGTCGGCTGCGCTATTACGTCCGCCTCTTGGGCTACGAACAGGCGCGGGTCAAAGCGCAGATCGAATTTCCCATTTCCCAAGACATCGCCCCGGTGCAGTGGTTGCCGCTATCGCATCTGGCCGATTACGCGGAGGCCGAGAATGCCCATAGTATCCGCCGCATATACGAGGGAATGGCCCACTATATCCAACATAAATCGCCGACCCTGCAAGTAGGGACGCTGGGTCTCAACCGGCCCAGACAGCAACCGCCTAAAAGACAGCGACAGCGCGCGCGAAGCAGGGTTTGGTTTTACACAGGGGGCTTGGTCGCATTAGCGGCCCTTGCCAGCCTCATCGCTTGGGGAGGCCTGTGATGATAAAGGACAATCTTCGATCTTGGGGCCAATCTATATGGATATGCGCTTGGGTCTTTGGGGCTATCGGGTGCAGCCAAAATTTCAGCGATCAAGAGCCGGCGGCGGCCATGGCCGAGCGGGGACTCACCGCCCGTTCCCCAACGCCAACCACTGCGACGCCAGCGCCCGCTTTGGGTCAGGCGGGCGGGCGGCAGGCACTGGGGCCACTCAGCGCGGTGGCCCCCAAGGGTTGGGTGGTGCAGCAGCCGTCCAGTTCCATGCGAGTGGCCCAATATGGCCTCCCCGGACCAGCCGGGGAAGCGACGCTGGGTATCTTTTTCTTTGGCCCGGGGCAAGGCGGAAGCGTAGAGGCCAATATCGAGCGTTGGTTCGGTCAGTTCAAACAGGAGGACGGCCAGCCGGCTCAAGGGCGGCGTTGGACGCGGCAGGTGGGGGACATCGAGATAACCGGAGTTGATGTCAGCGGCACCTTCTCCGGGGGAATGGGGATGGGGAACGCGGAGCCCCAAACGGGCTACCGGATGCTCGGGGCTATAGCTATCCATCGCTCGGGCACGGTGTTTTGCAAGATGACTGGACCGGCCCAGACCGTCGAGCAGTGGACCGCCAGTTTTGACGAGTTCTTGGGTAGCTTGCAAGCCGCTCAGTCG
Organism: Candidatus Latescibacterota bacterium; assembly: GCA_965261395.1. Taxonomy (GTDB): domain Bacteria; phylum Latescibacterota; class UBA2968; order UBA8231; family UBA8231. The sequence continues at coordinate 4,320,903 of OZ253462.1, read as the reverse complement.
AACCTTGAATACTGAGGAAACATGTACACACAATTAGAAGACGAGTTCGGCGACATCGTCGCCAAGGCCCGGCGCGGGCAGGAGATTGCGACCGCAGCCCTAGTCGACCGGGTGGGATTGACTGCCGGGGATATCGCCAGGGTCGAAGACTACGAGCTGATCCCGGCCGCAGACACCATCGAGCGGCTGGCCGAAGCTCTCGGGTTGCACCCGGGCAAATTGCAGGCGAGCGCGGCGCAGGCGTTTTTCCCGCGCCATCCAGCGGGCCACCCGCTTGCCGGGGCGCAGGTGGAGATGATGGTGCTCGGCAGCGGCTTTCTGATGAACGGCTACATCGTCGGCTGTGCGGCAACGGGCCAAGCTGCGGTCATCGACCCAGGGTTCGACGCGGATAAAATCCTCCAGCGCTTGGCCGCCTCTGGGCTAAAGGTCGAACAGATCTTGCTGACGCACGGCCACCAAGACCACATCGGCGCTCTCGCCGAGATTGGTCGCGTCACGGCCGCACCAGCGCGGATTCACCGCGGTGACTTGGCCCTAACGGGCAGCTTGGCCGACCAAATCGCGGGCGAATTAGAAGAAGGCGAAGTAGTACACATCGGCAAATTGCGCTTTGAGGTTCGCTCCACGCCCGGGCATACTGCGGGCGGTATTAGCTTGGTCCACGAGGAAATGGCCTTTGTCGGGGACGCGCTTTTCGCGGGTTCACTCGGAGGCACTCGCAGCGTGGTCAGCTACCGGATGCAGCGCCAAGCAGTGGCCGAGAAGCTACTCGCGCTAGACGCAAACGTCGCGCTCTTTCCCGGTCATGGGCCAGCTACCACCGTCGGCGAAGAACGGGAGCACAATCCGTTTTTCTTATAAGGCCAAAACGGCGTTGGGTCGATTACGGGGAGTCTGCCGCTGGGCGGGGGCTTCCCGTTTCTTTGTCCTCGTTGAGCGCCCAGTCGTAGTCGTTGTATTCGATGGCTACATCCTCGGTCAGCCCAGCGGATAGGTCCGAGGGAAGATACGGGCGCAGGTAGTTGACGATGGTGGGCATGGCCTCGGGATTGGGGCGGTCGGGCGGGAACCAAGCCGTGAAATCCTCTCCGTACCAGTCTAGAAGTTTGGATAGGTAGAGCTGCTTCCCTTGCAAGCGCACGTGGTTGGGATCTTGGGCAAAGCGCGTTAGCGCCCGTTCCAAGCAGTCGTCGAGATCGGGGGCGGTAAAGGCTCGGTTGTCCAGTTGCGGGCAACTGAGGGCCGCGCAGTTGACCGCGAAGTGGATGCGCGGCTCTTGGTAGGTTGGTCGGATGATTTGGTTTTCAATGTGATCCAACGTCATCTCGCGCCCCCCAGCGACAAAGGTCTGGCGGTTGAAAAAGCCGCTTAACACAAAGGCGTCCTTGACGCTGGCGATGGGATAGGCGTCGATGACGCCCCGCAGGGTAAAGGCGTTGTACGCATTGATCCAGTAGGCCAGCTCGTGTTCGCGGGTGGGGAAGCGGTCGGGGTGGCTTTCTGGGCTGGAGTGGCCGAGGCTATCGACATAGGCGTCGAGTTGGGCCCGGTCTGCGGCTAGGGCGGCGTAGCGGACCAAACCTTGGTCATCCACGTATTCTTGCAGCACTTGGTCAAAGGGGCCGTGATCAAAGGGAGAGGCCGCGCAAAGGGCGGCTGGGACGAGCAGCGACAAGAGTAGGTAAAGTGGGCGCATAGTTTTTCCAATGGGTTAGGATGGATTAGAGAGGCGAACCAATTTATGAATAGACCAAACTTTATGCTAATTACGGCAGACGACATGAACTGGGATGCGGTGGGGGCATTTGGGTGTCCGACCGCGGGAACAACACCGAATATCGACCGCTTGGCCGCAGAGGGATTGCGATTTAAGCACGGTCATGTGACGATTGCGGTGTGCCAACCGAGCCGCTCGGCGTTGATGACTGGGCGCTATCCGCATCTGAGTGGGGGCGAGGGCTTTTATCGTTTGCGCTGCAAAGGCGTGCCCATTCTGCCCGCTATTTTGCGCGCTGCGGGGTATGATGTGGGCATTTTGGGCAAAGTGACACATTCGACGCCATACCAAGCATTTCAATGGGATATGGCACATGAGCAGATCAATTTGGGGCAGGGACGAAATCCCGAGGTGTATTATCAGTATGCAAGAAAGTTCGTGCAGGATGCCATAGATGGCGACCGGCCATTTTTTTTGATGGCAAATTCCCACGATCCGCATCGTCCGTTTTACGGCAATGACAAGTCCGAGTGGTATGGCGAACTCGATCCGCCGGCCGTGCCACCCTCGCGCACATTTGCTCCAGAAGAGGTTATTGTCCCCGGGTTTTTGCCCGATATACCGGATGTGCGGCTGGAAATAGCCGAGTATTACAATTCGGTGCGCCGCTGTGATGATACGGTGGGGCGATTGCTCGACGTGTTGGATGCGGTGGGCGTGGCGGAGAATACCTTGGTGATGTTTTTGTCGGATAATGGCATGGCATTTCCATTTGCCAAGACCAATTGTTATTTGCACAGTACGCGCACGCCTTGGGTAGTGCGATGGCCAGCGGTTATTCAGGCCGGACGCGTGGATGCCAAGCATTTTATTGCTGGGATCGATTACCTGCCTACCGTGCTGGATGCAATGGGCGTGGATATTCCAGACGGCGTCAATGGCCAATCGTTTTTGCCGGTGTTGCGGGGTGCAGAGCTGGCTGGCTGCGAGCAAGTGTTCACGCAATTTCACCAGACTTCGGCGCGGCGCAATTACCCCATGCGGTGCGTGCAAAATGCGCGGTTCGGTTACATTTTCAACCCCTGGTCCGATGGCGAGCGAGCGTTTCGCAATGAGTCCCAGCATGGTCGGTCCTGGCAGGCGATGGAAGCAGCAGCGGCCAACGATCCAGCATTGGCGGCGCGCAATCATTTGTTTACGTATCGCGTAGTGGAAGAATTTTACGACTTTGAGCACGATCCCAATGCGCTGAACAACCTGATTGATGATCCCAGCTATGCCAATGAAATTCAGGGTCTGAGAAATGCGCTTGAGGAATGGATGGTGGAGACAGATGATCCGGCACTCAACGCGTTTCGCGGTCGCGCATCGCGGCAGGCACTGGATGATTTGATGGATCACCTAGCGGATGCGATTGGCAAGCGTGCGGGCGAATAGGGGATGAACGCAATTCGACGAGAGAGGGCCATCCTTTGGGGCGTGACCCTTTTGTGGCTTTTGCTCTTTGCGGCCTCCATGCTCTACCACACCGGCGGCCGTTTGGCCCTGCCGCTGGACGATTCCTTTATCTATTTCCAATACGCGCGGCAAGCAGCCCAAGGGCACTTCCTCGAATACAATACCGGCGCTGAGCCAACGGCCGGCGCGACTAGCCTGCTGTACACCTTGCTGCTGGTGCCGGTCTTTTGGTTGGGGCTGGATGGGATGGGGATTGCGCTGTACGCGTTAGCGTTGGGGGCTGTGTGGCTCGGGTTGAGCGCGCGGCTGCTCCTGCTGCTGGGCCGCAGATTAGGCGGCCCGTTCAGCGGCTGGGTGGCTGCGTTGATGTTTCTGTTATGCGGCCCGCTGCTGTGGGGCTACTACAGCGGCATGGCGATCGGCCTCTTTGCCTTCTCTATCTTGCTGACCCTGTATCTGTACCTAACGGAAGATCGGCGCACTCCGCTGGCGGCGGCCTTGCTGGCGTTGGCGCGGCCCGAGGGGATCGCCTTGGTCTTGCTGCTGCTGGCGGCGCTAGTCGCCTATCGCCGGGCGTTGAACTGGCAGTGGGGGATGCCCTTGGGGGCGTACGTGCTCCAGGCCCTGCTGCTGGCTTGGTGTACGGGGGAGGCCGGGGCGTCTGGGGTCGAGGCTAAATGGCGCTTTGCCCAACCGCACGGCTCATTGCCCGAGCAGATCCGCGCCGTCTTTTTCGACTTCGCCGAATTTGTCAAAGGGATCCTCACCGGGTCGCTTGGGCATCAGACCAGCGTCAATTTATACGCGTATGACGGCAACTATCGCCGCATGGTGTTTGCCCCGTTTATCGCGCTCTTCTTTTTAGCCGAGCTAAGCTATCGGCTCTGGAGCGAGCTGTCCGAGCGGAAGCTCGGGGTGGCGGCATTGGGTGGGGCGTGGTTTGTCGGCGGCGTTCTCCTAACCTGCACCCTCGTCGAATACGACGCCCACTTCAACCGCTATCAGCAGCCCTTCTTGCCGCTCTACATTCTCTTTGCCGCCTTGGGCTTGGGGCGCTTGGATGAGGCTGGGGGAGAGTGGGGCCGCAAGCTGGCGCGGGGATTGGCTTGCTTTTTCGGCTTGTGGGGGTTGATGTCGGTGGGGTTCTTCGCGGTGGCGTACGGGGAAAATTGCAGCGATATCCGCAACCAGCAGGTCGAGATGGCGCGCTTTATCGACGCCGAGTTGCCGCCTGACGCGCGCATCGCCGTCAACGACGCCGGTGCCCTGCGCTACTTCAGTCGCCGCCAAACCATCGACTTAGTTGGGTTGACCACGGCTGGGAATAGCGCGCCTTGGCGACACGGGAGCGGATCGCTATTCGAGCGCTTGGAAGCCATGCCGCCGGACCAGCGCCCGCAGTATTTCGCCATTTTTCCTAATTGGTTCAATTTTCCCGAAGGGATCTTCTTGCAGCCGCTGCACCGCATCCGCGTCTTTGAGCCATCGATTATAGATGCGGAGAAGGTGTTGTATCAGGCGAACTGGGCCGCTAGTCTCAGCGGCGAAGCCATCCGCAACCGGACGCTCTTAGAGGAAGGCTGGCGAGTGGTTGATAAAGTGGATGTGGCCGATCTGGAAAGCGAACGTCGGCACGGCTACCAATCCAAGGTGTGGGTTCCTGGTAGCGGGGAGGCGAATCTGTTGCTGGCGCTGAGTGCTGCCGATGATCCCCAAGCTGTGTACATCGACGGGGGCCGGACGGTAACGGGGGGTGAGCGGATCGAGGTGGCGCTGAATGCTGGCCAACCGGCGGCTGTGATCATGCGCACGGTTACGGGTATCGCTCAGCACTTTGCGGTGGTAGCTAATGGAAAGAAGATCGCCAATGTGGAGCTGCCGGGGGGGCGGGGCCGTCAGTGGCTCGAACTAGCCGTCGGCCAGATAGCGGCCTCGGATGTGAGCAGCCGCGTCGAGATTGAGACGCAGCCGATCCACTTTGGCGGCGATTTGCGGCCGATTGTTTCGTTTCACTATTGGGTTGTGCAGCGGTGACTCCGCGTTGCAACTGAGGAAGTTGTAGCTTGACATCTCTCTTAGCTTATTTGAACATCTGAGAGTGATCGCCTTCACGTTTATAGAATTTGTAAGTGCATCGTAAGAGAGGACAGGGATATGTTTAGAAGTTTTACCTTGGATTTTTGGGTAGATGATGGTTGGTACGTTGGGAAGCTCCGTGAAGTTCCTGGAGTGTTCAGCCAAGGGGAAAGTTTAGAAGAGTTGAAAGTGAATATCAAAGACGCCTACCAGCTCATGGCACAAGAGGCTATGCCGGTACCTGTAGAAGAATACAGTTCAATCGATATAAATATGGAAGTACCTTGAAGCGGAGGGACTTCATCAGACACCTGACCGATGAAGGGTGCTACTTGAAAAGGCATGGCAGCAGGCATGATATTTATGCCAATATTCAAAATGGTAAGCAGGCTCCAGTGCCAAGACATCGAGAGATTAAGGAAAGTTTGTGCAAATTGATCAAACAACAACTGGGAATAACCTCTTAAAAAGTCACCTTCGGCACTAGCCTTTCCCCTACGCCCTCCTTCGCCGTTTCGGCTTGGCCTTGGCCGTCAGCGGCACCAGCATTTTTTCGTACAGTCCAAATAGATGTTCGACGCGCTCGCGGTCGGAGGTGAAGCCGCTGCGGCGGTACAGTCTATCGACGGCGCGGTCGAGGGCTTGGTGTGCTTTGCGAAGGTCGGCGGGCATGAGGATGGGATCGTAGAGGTTGGCCAGCGTTGCGTCGGGATGGTTGGCGCGGGCGGCGAGGACGGCGTCGGCGTGGAGCGCGAGGCGTTGTAGGCGTTCTGTGGGGACGGGAGGTAGAGGGAAGGTGTTGTACACGAGGCCGATGGAGTAGCGGTAATCGCTTTTCAGCCGACCGCCGATGTAGCGCAGCCAGCTTACGTGCATGGCGGAGGTGAGTAGGGTGAATAGGGGTTTAGTTGCATCATTCAGCACGAAAACAAGGTCGCTTGGGATCGTCGTCGGCTCCAGCCATCCAATCGGCACATATTCCCGCCGTTCAGAACTGACCTTTGGCACGACTAAAAACGGCGCAGTAGGAATGACGTTGACATTGTATTGCGCTGGATAGTCGGCAATGGCGAGCGTACTCTTGCGTTTGCTTTTCGCTCTGAACGCCTTTACGGCCCGCATCCGCTCAACGACTTTTGGCATCGCTTTGAGGTCGGCCGGGCTAGCGTCTTGAAGGGCCAAAATCCAGCGTTCACCACCTTGAATGTGCTCCCGTGCGCCGATGTAAGGGCGCATAAACTTCTCGGCTGTTGGCTCTTCTATTAAAAACGCGACCCGTTGGTCAGCGTCGAAAATGTAGTTCCTGTCGTCAATGGGTTGCGAACCGCTCAATAAGGGCGGCAGCCCATTCAGCGCTTGGGCTGATTCCTTTACGACAACTCGCGCATCGGCCAGCCCACCAGCATCAAACAGGTAGGGCGAGAGGGCCGCGTGTTGGCTCTCTTGCGGATCGCCTTTGGGCGTGTCGTAGGAAAACAGCCGCTTCTCTCGCGGTGCATCGCCCCGTTTAGTCAGTCCGATAATGACGACGTGAACGTGCGCCATGCCGCGAGCGTCCGATCCCCAAGCAAAAGTCCGGTGGGCAAAGGCGATGTCCAGCTTGCAGCGGTCAAACAAGATCGGCCAAAGCTGCGCCACTTGTTCACCCTGCGTGATGGAATTGGTCGCCACAAAGCCGATTTGCGCCGCGCTCTGCTGCACGTATTCGCCAGCCTTGAGAAACCACGCGGTTACGTAGTCGAGCGTGCCGCCGCTTTTGCCTAGCGCAGCGATGCGACGCACCTGTGCGCGCTGTTCGGGCGATTGGAACTTCGCGCCCACAAACGGCGGATTGCCGAGCACGTGGGAACATTCCTCCGGCGGCAGCAGCTCGCTCCAGTCCGTTTCCAGCGCATCGCCGTGTCGGATGTGCGGGGACTTCTCTAACGGAATGCGCGTGTACGTCTGGCCGAACTCCAAGCTCAGCCGGTTGTTCATAATGTGATCCATCATCCACAAGGCGACCTCGGCGATGTGCGCCGGAAATTCCCCTAACTCAATGCCGTAGAACTGATCCACATCGACCACCGAAAGCAGCTCGGCTAAGACGTCGAGTTGGCCGTGCGGACGAATCTCTTTGAGCACCTCGATTTCCAACGTCCGCAACTCGCGATAGGCGATGATGAGGAAGTTGCCGCAGCCACAAGCCGGGTCCAAAAAGCGCAACTGGCCAAGCCGCTGCTGAAAGGCGATCAGTTCGGGGATGCGGCGGTTGTCGCGGCGCGACTGAAGACGACGGAACTCTGCGCGCAACTCGTCGAGAAATAGCGGCTCAATGACCTTGAGAATGTTCTGTTCGGTGGTGTAGTGCGCGCCCTGAGCGCGGCGCTCGTTCTTGTCCATCACCGACTGAAAGAGCGAGCCAAAGATCGCCGGAGAGATGTCGGACCAATTGAAATGGCAAGCGTCAATCAACCGCTGACGCATCTGGGAATCGAATGATGGAATCAGCAGCGGGTCGCGGAACAGGTCGCCGTTGACATAGGGGAAGCGGGCGAGGTCTGAGTCGAGGGTGTTGGCTCGGCGGTCCTCGGGTGTGTTGAGCACTTGAAAAAGTTGAGCCAGCCAGCCGCCGAGATCGGAGCCATCTTCCCGCGTCCGATTTTCCAACAGATCGAGGAAAATGTCGCGTGGCTCGAAGATGCCGGTGTCGTCGGCAAAGAAACAGAACACGATGCGGACGAGAAATTGCTCTAAGTCGTGGCCCTTGTAGCCGGAGGCCGCCAGCGCGTCGTGGAGATCGCCGACGCGCTCGGACGCCTCGATATTGACCGGGTCCTGATCGCGGAAGGTCCGCTTCTGCACGCCCAAGATGAAGCCGAACTTTTCGACGTGTTGGGGCAAGTCGGCGAGAGCAAAGGCGACGCTTTCGTCTTCGTCGAGGTCGTATAACTCAAACGTCGCGAAGTCGCTCAAGAGGATATAGCGCGGCAGGTCGGCGTCCTTGAGGCCGGGGAAGTAGGAGAGAGCTTGGGTCTTGGCTTTGGCGAGATCGCGACCGACACTTTTCTGCTCGACGAGCAGGACGCCCTTCCAAAACAGGTCGATAAAGCCGCGCTTAGAACCGAGCAGTTTAACGGGTTCCTCAAACGCGGCGACCCGGCGCACGGGCACGCCGAAGACATCGAAAAAGTCGCGGTAGAAAAGCTGAGTCTGCCCCTTCTCGTAGCCCGCGTCCTGCCACTCTTGGGCGAATGTAGCGGCGCGGGCGCGAATCTCGTTCCAGGACAATCGCATGTAAACAGGGCCTTTTGTTTGCGGTGCGAACAAGGCCATAGCTTGAGGCGGCGCAGCGGCTAGGTCAAGGGAGCGGGAGCCATGCCAACGCCGGAGGTTCCGGCTATATTGGTAGTATGCGGACCATAGGTATCGGCGCGGCGCGGCTGAGGCGAGAGGAAGCCATTCTCTGGGCGATCCTGATCGCCGCCCTCGGCGTGCGCTTGGCCTATCTCTATCAAGCGGTTGACACGCCGCTCTTCGACGTTCTCCTGATCGACTCCGAGTTCTACGACCGCCGTGCCCGAGCCATTGTCGCGGGCGATTGGCTGGGCGACCAGCCTTTCTTTATGAATCCGTTTTACTCCTACTTTTTGGCATCCATTTACGCGCTGTTAGGGACTGAATATTGGTGGGTTGGCTTGGTTCAGGCGGTACTGGGGACTGGTAGTTGCTATTTGATCTACGCACTGGGCCGGAAACTGTGGAGCGCGCAAATTGGCTTATTGGCCGCTGGCATGGCGGCGATCTACCAGCCCTATGTGTTCTACGACGGGGCGCTGCTGACCGCCGCGCCGATCACCTTTTTGAATCTCGCGGCCTTGTATTGCTTGGTGCACGCGCAAGGTGCGGCACGCTGGCTGTGGGGGGCTGGCCTGCTCTTGGGACTTTCGGCTACGGCGCGGCCCATGGTCTTGCTATTCGTCGCGGTGGTCGCGGGCTGGTTTGTCGCGCAGTGGGGACGGCGAGGTTGGCGGCAGTGGGGATTGGTGGTCGTGGGCTGCGGCCTCGTGGTGGGCGCGGTGGCTTGGCGCAACTACCTCGTCGGAGGAGAGTGGCTGCTGACCACGTCCTCGGCCGGGATGAACTTCTACGTGGGCAACCACCCCGAGGCCAACGGCATCTACGCGCAGGTCGATTTTCTGCCTAGTGCCGAGCCGGACTTGGAGCGCGAGGCGTTTATCCGCGAGGCCGAGGCGCGCACGGGCTGGGAACTGACCCCGGCTCAAGTCTCCAGATTCTGGCTGGTGGCTGGCTTGCGCTTTGCCGTGGAAAATCCCCTCGCGTATCTGGCGCTACAAGGCCGCAAACTCTACATGTTCTGGAACGGGGTCGAGGCGCAAAACAACCTGAGTCTGTACTTGGCGCGGGATTTTGTGCCCTTGTTGCGCTGGTGCGTCTTGGGGTGGGGGCTGGTGGCCCCGCTGGCGATCGCGGGTTGGGCTGCGAGTCGCCGCTCGTCCTTGCTTGACCTGTATCTGGCGACCTATCTGGCCGCTTGCCTACTGTTTTTCACGTCCTCGGAATACCGCCTGCCCGTCGTGCCGGTGATTCTGCTTTACGCCGCTTGCTGGATGGCCAAGGCCGCGGCTTGGGTGAAAGATGGGGCGCATCGCCGGCTGCTGGGGTCGTGCCTGTTGGTGGCCCTAGTCGCGCTGCCGATTAATTACCGGGACGCCGGGGCGGAGCGGCTGACTCGTAAACGGGTCGATTACTACAATTTCGGCACCTTGTACCAACGCCGAGGGGATTGGGCGGCGGCCGAGAACATGTTCCGCGAGGCCCTGCGCATTGACCCGTCCTTTGCGCCCGCCGCCGCCGGCCTAACAGCCGTGTTGGCACAGCAAGAAGGCGGCGACTCGGACATCAGACGAGGGTTAGATCTCTTCGGCGAGGGGGAGTACGAGGCGGCGATTGCGGCTTTTAGCCTCGCCCGGCCCTCGCCCGGCCTGTACAACAACCTCGGCCTGTGCTACTATCGCCTCGGTCAATGGAGCGAGGCTGCCGCGCACTTCCACAAGGCCCTCGCGCTCGACGCCAGCTACGCCCGAGCGCATTTCAACCTCGGCTTGGTACACGCCAAGCAAGCAGACGACCAAGCCGCGGCGGATGCCTTTGCTCGGGCACTCGAATTCGACCCCAATCACGGCCAAGCTCACTATCGGCGTGGGGAAGTACTGTTGCGCTTGGGGCGTCCCCGCGCAGCAGAAGCCCACTGGGCATTTTTGCGCGCGCGAAACCCCGATGACGCGCGCTTGCAGGCGAAAATCGATTCCATGAGGCAGGCCAACCCTTGAAAGCTACCCTCTGCGTGCGCGGTGCCCGGGCGGGCGGTCTCGCCAATGTCGATATGGACTTGCCATTGGGCCGGGTTATTTGCTTTACCGGCCGCAGTAGCAGTGGTCGCCGCGCCATGGCTTTAGACATCCTGTACGCGGAGAGCCGCCGGCGCTACATGCAGGCCCTGTCTCCGGCCGAACGCGAGGGCGTCAGCGGGACGGCGCGCGCCGATGTGGACGAGGTCTCGGGTTTACCGCCGGCCATTTACCTAGGGGCACCACGCCGTGGGCGCACGGTCGGGGACTACTTGCAGCTAGACGGGATTTTGGCGCAGATCATGCTGGAAGGCGGACAGATGCACTGCCCCGAATGCGATGGCCGCTGCCGCAGCTATGCGGCCGATGAGGTAGAGCGCGAGGTCGCCCGCGTCCATCCAGACACTCGCTGTTTGGTGTTGGCTCCTCTGGCCCTGCGGAGCGCCGGGATGTGGCAACAGCTCGTGCAGGCCGGGTTCACGCGAATTGCAATCGACGGCCAGATCCAGCGGTTGGAAGGCGACGGGCCAGCGTTGCCGAGTAGCGAAAGCGAGGTCCACGTGGTAGTGGACCGCTTGGTGCCCGACCCGAAAGCCAGCGTGCGCTTTTTGGAAGCCGTGCGCGTGAGCCGCTCGATTTCATCGGGGCAGACAGTGGTTTGGGTGGATGGGACCAGCGAGATGATGCACTTGAACCAGCAGCCGACCTGCGGCGAATGCGGCCGCCAATACGAGCCGCTGGCCGCCGCCGACTTCGGTGCTGGCCAGCCCTTGGCCAGTCAGGTGACCCTGCACGGCCGGACCATGGACGAGCTAATGGCCGCGCCCCTCGGGTCGTTGGGCGATTGGCTGGAAATAGGCCAGGGGCACGCCAAAGTAGAGTCCGCACTTGCCGAAGCCAGCGGCTTGGGGCTGGGGCACCTGCCGTTGAGTCGCCAGCTCGAATCGCTGGCGGCTGGCGAGTGGCAGCGCCTGCAATTGGCGTCCTGTCTCAGCGGCGGCCTGACGGGCATCCTCTACATTTTGGAGGGTTTGGGCAGCCAGTTGTCAGGAGGGATGCTGGACGCGGTCGCAGCGGGTCTCCGCCGGCTGGTCGCTGGCGGCAATACTGCGCTGTTGTTGGATCACACGCCTGAACTCGTGGCGGTCGCAGACAAGGTCTGGGCGTTTGCAGAAGGACAGGTGCAGGTGGGGGAGGCGACCGCGATAAAGCGAGATAGAGTGGATGAGAAACGGGCCGCCGAGCAAGCTAAGCTGGTGTTGGCTATTCGCGGGAGTGGTGCAGTCGGGCCACTTGCTATCGAGCTGCCGCACGGGAAGCTGACTTGCGTATGCGGGCCTTCCGGCAGCGGCAAGACCCGCCTGCTGCACGAGGTCTTGCTGCCACTGCTCAAGGGACGGTCTGTCGAATACGCCGCTGCAGGCATGCCGAGAAACAGCCGCGTTGTAACGATAGAAGCCCCAAGCGGCAAGGCTACGGTTTTGGAGGGGCTGGGCCTTTTCGAGCGCGTTGCCGATCTGTACGCCGCATCGCCGGCCGCAGCAGCGCGCGGCTGGGACCGGGACACCTTCCTGTTGGATCGACCGGGAGGCCGTTGTCCTAGCTGCGAAGGCCGCGGCCAATGCTACTTCGATTTGGAGTTTCTGGAGGATATAGCGCTGGTGTGCGCCGCTTGTGAGGGCCGCCGATACCGCGACGAAACCTGCGAGGTGACCCTGCGCGGCGCGAGCATCGCCGATGTATTGAGCATGACCTTGGAACAGGCATGTACCCACTTTGCCCGACACGACCCAATCCGCCCGCGCCTAGAGGCGGCTGTCGGCTGCGGTCTTGGCTATCTGCTTTTGGGGCAGGAGGTGCTGGGGTTGGAGCGGGGAGAGTGGTTGCGGCTGCGGCTGGCGCTCGAATCGACGCGGGTTTCCCAGCGCACTTGGGTGCTGATCGACGATCCGGCCAGCGGCGACCACCCAGAAGATGTGCACGCGATGGTTGCGGCCTTGCGAGGGCTGGTGGATCGGGGGGGCACCGTTGTCGTCGCCGACCAGCATCCAACGGTGAGGGCGGCTGCGGATTGGGTGGTGGATTTGGAGCAGTAAAGGTTGTAACGTCGTTGCAACATATCACCTTGCGGGATACATCGCTCCTATCTATCTTAAATTTGATATAGATGATTAAGTAAACGAGGTGAATAATGCGGTATCCAAGCCCCGAGAAAGGGGCTTTCTAATGAAGGTCGTGCAGAAGTTACAAGAAGAGGTCATTGGCCATCTGGACTTGGACGGGTACGCTGTGTGCGAGCCGCAGGAGTCGGTCCTTGAAGTACTCAAGAAAATGCGCCACCAACACGTCAGCGCGGTGCTGGTGGAAGAGGACGGCCGCTTGGTGGGGATCTTTACCGAGCGCGATGCACTCACCAAGGTGGTCGACCAGCCGGCGATGTGGACGCGCCCCGTGGCTGAGTTGATGACCCGCGATCCGCATAGCTTGGATGCCCAACAGCCGATTAGCAGTGCACTGCGGCTGATGAACGCTGGTGACTACCGCAACGTGCCGATTGTAGATGAAAACGGCCGCATAAAGGGGAATTTGCCCCAACACGAGGTCATCCGCTTTCTCACCGATCAGTTTCCCGAAGACATCTACAATCTGCCACCTGATCCCGAGCGCATCGCCCGCACCAAAGAAGGAGCTTGAGCATGCGCTGCGGATTGAGATTTTTTCCTTTTGAAGGAGGTTGTGTGCATGGCCGAAATCGTGGCCCCATCGGCACCTACGAGTAAGCGAGAGTACTCGCAAGAAGAGCGCCAATCTGTAGTCATCTCATTTTCCGGTGATTCGGGCGATGGGATGCAGCTAACCGGCGGTCAGTTTACCAATACTTCAGCCGTGATGGGCAACGACGTCAGTACCTTTCCCGACATTCCCGCCGAAATCCGCGCCCCGGCGGGGACCATTCCCGGGCTGAGCGGTTATCAGGTCAATTTTGCCGCCAACGATCTCTACACGGCGGGTGACTCGCCCCAAGTGCTGGTGGCGATGAACCCGGCCGCGCTCAAGGCCAATTTGCCCAATCTCGAGCCGGGCGGGACCATCATCGTCAATACGGATCCATTCAACCGCAATGGTCTCCGCAAGGCTGGGTACGAGAAAAATCCACTCGAAGACGATAGCCTCAGCGGCTACGATGTGCATCTGGTCCCCTTGACCACCCTGACCCGCAATGCCCTCGCCGATATCGAGGGCATGAGAAACCAAGCGAAGGACATGTGCAAGAATGCCTTTGTCTTGGGCTTGGTGTTCTGGATGTTCGACCGCCCGCTCGACTACACGCTCAAGTTCTACCAGACCAAATTCGCCGGTCGGCCCGAGGTAGTTGAGGCCAATACGAGGGCTTTGAAAGCGGGCTACTACTACGGCGAAACGGCCGAGACCTTTCAGACGCAGATCTCGGTGCCGAAGCGGCAGATTGTCGAGCCGGGGGTGTACAAGCGGATCACTGGCAATGAGGCGATTGTCTTGGGGCTGGTCACGGCCGCGCAAAAGGCTGGCAAACCGTTCTTTTACGGCTCGTATCCCATCACGCCGGCCAGTACCATCTTAGAGGGCTTGGCGGCGCTGAAGAACTTCGACGTGCGGACGTTCCAGGCCGAGGACGAGATGGCTGCGATGGGTTCGGTGATTGGCGCGTCCTTTGCCGGCAGCCTCGCGGCTACCGCCAGCAGCGGCCCGGGCATCGCGCTCAAGAGCGAGGGGATCAACTTGGCCGTAGTTATGGAGCTGCCGCTGGTGGTCATTGACGTCCAGCGCGGCGGTCCTAGCACGGGCTTGCCCACCAAGACCGAGCAGGCCGATTTGCTGGAGGTGCTCTACGGACGCAACGGCGAAAGCCCGATCCCGGTCATTGCTCCGGCGACCCCAAGCGAATGCTTCGACATGGTCATCGAGGCATTCCGCATTGCCGTTCGCTATATGACGCCGGTTTTTCTTTTGTCCGACGGGTACGTGGCCAACAACTCCGAGCCGTGGAAAATTCCAGACCCGGATTCGATCGCGGCCATTGATGCCGAGCCGTACACCGATCCCGACAACTACCAGCCCTACATGCGCGATCCGCAGACCTTGGCTAGGCCTTGGGTCTTGCCGGGGACGCCGGGGATGGAGCACCGGATCGGCGGCTTGGGCAAGCAGGATGTGACGGGCAATGTCTCCTATGCACCCGAAGACCACGAGCGCATCGTCCACACCCGGGCCGCCAAAATTCGTGGCATTGCCGATTTCATTCCCGAGCTGGAAGTAACCGGCCCCGAGCAAGGGGACCTGCTGGTCTTGGGTTGGGGGGGGACGTACGGTGCCATTCGCGCAGCCATTGAGCAAGTGCGGGACGAGGGGCTCGACGTGGCCTACGCGCACCTGCGCTATTTGAACCCGTTTCCCCGCAACCTCGGCAACGTGCTCGGTCGCTACAAGCAAGTGTTGGTGCCCGAGCTAAACTTGGGCCAATTGGCCCTGTTGCTCCAAGCGCATTATCCAGTACGAGTCGTCAAACTAAACAAGGTCCAAGGCAGCCCCTTCCAAATTCGGGAAGTGGCCGACAAAATTCGCCAAGTGCTAAGCTAAAGCAGGGAGATCGAGATGGCCGAAGCAGTTGTAGAGACTGGGTTGAGCCGCAAGGATTTCGTTTCAGACCAAGAGGTCCGCTGGTGTCCTGGATGCGGCGACTACGCGATTTTGGCTCAGATGCAAAAGATGCTGCCCGAAGCGGGGATCCCACGGGAAAACATCGTCTTCGTCTCCGGGATCGGCTGCTCTAGCCGCTTTCCCTACTACATGAATACGTACGGCATTCACTCGATCCACGGGCGAGCGCCTACGATCGCCACGGGGATTAAGACGGCCAACCCGGATTTGAGCGTCTGGGTCATCACCGGCGATGGCGATGGGCTCTCGATTGGCGGCAATCACCTCCTGCACAGCCTCCGGCGCAATGTCGATCTGAAGATTATTCTGTTCAACAACCGCATCTACGGGCTTACCAAGGGCCAGTACTCGCCGACCTCGCTGCTAGGGCACCGCACCACGTCCACCCCCATGGGGTCGATCGACTATCCGCTCAATCCCATATCCGTGGGGCTGAGTGCCGAGGCGACCTTTGTCGCCCGCACGCAGGACACCAATACCAAGCACCTGAGCTATGTGCTCAAGCGAGCGGCCGAACACAAGGGGGCCGCTTTTGTCGAGATTTACCAAAACTGCGTTGTGCTCAATCCCACGGCTTGGGAGCACACCACGGATTCGGACGTGCGCGACGACAATATCGTGTTCTTGGAGGAGGGACAGCCCCTCATCTTTGGCAAGGATCGGGACCGGGGCATCTGCATGAACGGCACTGAGCCCGAAGTCGTCGCGCTCAGCGACGCGGCCCCAGACGAGCTAGTCGTACATCGCGAAGGGCGCGAAAACGCCAGCTACGCCTATATGCTCAGCCGGATGGAATACCCGTCGATGCCGCTGCCCTTCGGCGTGCTGCGCGCTCTCGATAGGCCGACCTATACCGAGTTGCTGTTCGACCAAATCGACGCGACGATCCAGCAGCGAGGCGCGGGCGACCTGGCTGCTCTGTTTAGCGCGGGCGATACTTGGGTCGTCTAATAGGAGAAGCCCCCTTGATTTGCCCTTCGTGTTCCCACGACAATATCTCTGGAGTTGACCTCTGCAAGGGGTGCGGCCAGAGCCTGAGCGAAGCGTACCAAGATTGGGGCAGCGGGGAGTTTAAAGAAATTTTCACCGAGCCGCTTTCCGCGCTCAATCCGCAGGAGATGGTCTGCGTGTCGCCGACTACTTCGTTGGCCGAGGTCATCTCACTGCTCAAGGAGCGGCACGTCGGCTGTGTGTTGGTGACCAATGAGGACGGGCAGCTAATCGGCATATTTACCGAGCGCGACCTCCTCTACCGGGTGGCAGGATTAATCAGCGATTTGGAACAGATCGCGGTCGAGAGCGTGATGACGCCGCGGCCGACCGCGCTCAAGGCCGATGCGGCCGTGCAGCACGCTCTGCATTTGATGAGCATCCACGGCTTCCGCCACGTGCCGCTGTTGGACGATGACGACCGCCCGGTGGGCTTGGTCTCGTTTAGGTACATCGTCCGTTTTATCGAAGAGAACTTTTCCTCCGCAGCTTGAGGGAGTAGGCCGTCGGGCTAGCTCCAGTTTTTTTGGAAAGGTGGTTGTGCAATGCCATTGAGCCGCACGGCGATATGTTCGCTCCTCGCGTTGGTCCTGTTGAGTCCCCTAGGGGTTAGGGCTGAATTGTTTTGGAGCACCCTGAATAACACACGCGAAGTCACCGAAGCCGAGTGGTTGCAGTTGCAGCTATCTGTATTGGGGTTAAAACTGAGCTATCCGGCCTACCGCATCGACCTAAAGCTGACTGAAGACTCGGCGATTGAATTTACCTTTATCGCCAGTAGCGGGATGGCCAAACATCTGACTGAAGAGCTGGGCAAGGGCGAAGCCGACGAGGTTATTTCCTACCACGCACAGGGCATAAGCGATCAAGTAGAGGCCTTGATCCGCGACGAGTTCCCGGACTTGTGGTCGGACTTTGATGCCATCGAGGATGTCCGAGGGCAATTTCTCGGCCCAGGCGAGCAATGGAACGACCCGCCACGGGAAATCGGCACTTGGTTGGAAAAAAAGTTCTCTTGGGCGCGCTGAGGGCTAGTGCCTTTACTCCGGGTCGCGGTGGGGCATTGCGCCTTGCGTTGATTCGTCGAGGGAGATGTCCTTGTCGATGACCGGCTCTTCGGTGGTCACGATCCAGCCGCGCACCCGCTGACCGAAGACGCTAATCTCTTTGCGCCGGGCCTCGATGACCTTGGACGAAGCGGTATGCCGGTCTTTGTTGATACAGAAAAAGATATGCCGCCGAGTGGTGCCTTTTTCTTTGCCTTCTATGCTTTCCATCTGTCGCACCTTTCAAGTTTTCGCGAACTGGTGCACAACATCCACTAACAATTTGACCTTTTCATAGGGCGTGTCTGGATAGACGCCGTGCCCCAAGTTGAAGATGTGGGGGCGGCCCCGGCCCTGCTCCAGAATGTGCTGGGCGGCAGCGGCAATGCTCGACTCCGAGCCGTAGAGGGCGCAGGGGTCTAGATTGCCCTGTAAAGGCATGGTATCTCCGAACAATCTATAAGCCGCATCTAAGTCAATCCGCCAATCTATACTTAGGACATCAGCGCCGACGCGACCAAAACAGGACAGGTTTTGCGCCCCGGCAAGCGGGAAGTAAATGACCGGAGCATTCAGCGATGCGAGGCTGCGGCAAACCCGCTGTACATAGGGCAGGGCGAATTCGTTGAATTGCGGCGGGGACAACAAACCGATGGACGTGTCGAAGATCTGGACGGCTTGGGCACCGGCCTCGATCTGGGCGCGCAAGAAGCGGATGGCGAGGTCGCAAAGCAGGTCGAGTAGCCGGTGGGCGAGCACGGGATCGCTGTGAATCATGCGGCGAAAAGCGGGGAAGTCCTTGGCATGGCTCCCTTCCACTAGCCAAGTGGCCAAGGTAAAAGGCCCGCCAGCGTATCCGATGAGCGGGACGGCTGGCGGCAGGGCGTTGTGCGCTAGCCGCGCGGCTTCTAAGACGTAGGCGAGGTCGTCCTCGGGGATGGGGTTGCGAAGGCCGTCAATGTCGGCGGTCGAGCGGATTGGGCGGGCGAAAACCGGGCCGGGTGCGTAGGTCAGCTCGCAGCCGAGCGCCTCTAAGGGCGTCACTAGGTCGGTAAAGAGAATGGCTGCATCGACCCCGAGCAGATCGACCGGCATAAGGGTAATTTCAGCGGCGAGCTCGGGGGTTTTGAAAAGTTTGAGTAGCGAGCCGTGCCGCTGGCGCAGCTCTCTATACGGCTTGAGGATGCGGCCAGCTTGGCGCATGATCCAGATGGGAGGAGTCGCCGGTACTTGGCCCCGACAGGCTTGGAGAAAGGGGGCGGATGGATCGGACAAAGCGCTAGCGACCGGGTTCGACCATCCACTCGGGCAGGGCGATGCGATAGATAACCACGTCCTCCAGCGGTTTGAAGCGGACGCGGTCCCCTTCCATATCGGCCCGGTAGATATCGGGCTCTTCGTCCTTGGACTTGAAGGCCAAAAGGCGCAACGGGGGCAACTTGCGGTCGGGCCAGTACTGGCCTACGTCGATTGCTATATCGGCTTGGCACGCAAAGGGCACTACGTCAATTTCCCATTTGCGCTCTTTAATGGCGACGGCACCGTCGAGTTCCACGGGGCCAAACTGCCCCCGCTGCCCTCGGGTATCGACGAACAAATAGTCCTCGCAAGAGACGTAGTCCATGTGCCCCGAGCCGGCGTCGGCAGAATAGACCAACAGCGATGAGTCCTTCCAGGCGCAAAACGAGCCTGGGGGAAGGTGGTAGGCCGTATCGTTTCGGTGGACGGTCCAAGGCTGCTCCCAGCTAAGATTGGCATAGACTTCAAGGCCATTGTCGTATATCACCCGCACCTGTCCTTGGGCAAATGCGCCGGAAAGCAGTGCGTCGTTGGTCTCCAAAAACTGGTCGTTGTGGCAGTAGGCGATGGAGCGAACAGGGACGCGGAGATAGTGCTTTTGTAGTTCGCGCAGCATATAATAGGACTTGACCGTAGACGCGATGCCCCACTCTAGCTGGTCGGGGAGCAGACAGGCGTGGCCAAAGGCTACAGTAGCGGCGAGATAGCGGTCGAGATAGGCACTACGGCTGTGTTTATCGCCTTGGGGGATGTGCCCAGCAAAGTACTGGTCGATGGTGCCTAGACCCGCATCGGTCTCAATGGTATGGAGATTGTGCAGGTCGAAGTCCACCAGCGGCGGAATGCGGCTGGGGTCGGCCCCGACCATGCGGGCGAGGTAGCCAGCCAGGACTCCGGCGTAGAACCAGTGGTTGCCACCGCTCCCGATGGCCAAGCCGACTTGGGCTTGGGAATGGAGGACGCTCTGTTGCAGGGAATGGCTACTCGCCAAGTGGCCGGTTGCTGCCGCGTCGTCGTCGAAGTCGTTGAATTCCCAAGGCGGGATTTCGGCGTGTTCGCTTACGTATAGCGCGTCGCAGGGGTATTTGTCGATGATGGTGCGCGCGTGTTCGGGCGCCCGCGCCAGTGCTTCGGACGGCTTGAGCAAATAGAGCCCCGGCCCCGTTGGGGTCGGAGCGCCGTCGGCGAGTTGGGCCGCCAATTCGGGCTGCCAAGAGGGGTTGGTAGTGGCGATGTGGCGGTAGTTGACCTGAAGGCTGGTTTTGTAGCCCAGATCCGACAGAGCCTCGAGATACTCGTCGAGGGCGTCTTCGCCACCTTTGCCCTCAGCGCCTTCTACAGTGAGCGCGTCGTCGCCATCGCCGTCGTGCCAAGTCTCGCTGGGGTGGTTGATCAGCAGGTGATCGACGCCCATTAGCTTGAGCTGGCGTATGGTCTCGTATAGCTCGACGTAGCTTTCTTGGGAGGCGTCGATATAGGGGATGTTGTACCAGACCCAATCGGCTAGGGTTTCGCTTTGCCCGGCCTCGGCCGTGGAAAAGGTCGGGAGGACTTCCTCGTGTTCGGTGGAGACCGTGATGAGCCAGCGCTCCTGAAAATCGCTGCGCTTGCCCTCGCCTTGGCTGGCGTAGCTACAGCCGCCGTTGAGTTGAACGAGGCGCTGAGATTCTGCCTCGGACGGGGCGTACAGAGAGGAAGCACGCGAGTAGTGCCAATCCACTAAGCTAGATAGGAAATAGCCCGCAGTGCAGAGGATGCGCGGGTAGTTGTCCCCGAAGTTGAAATAGGGAATGGCGATCAGGCGCGGGTGTAAGGCCCCGGTGACCCGGCCAAGCGAGAGGCCGGTGCCCTTGCCATGCCCGCCCTCGATTTCCACGACGAAGGACTTGCCGCTGATGCGGAACCGGTAGAGGAAGTTGGCTTGTTCCTCGCCTAGCTTCCACTGCCAGCGGGCCTCGACGCAATCGCCAACTTGCTCGCAGGAGATGAAGTGCCGCTCTACTTCTTCGCTGTTAGCCGGCCAAACCGAGCCACCCATTTCCACGGCAATCCCGCCGTCTTCGGCCGGTGTGATCGGGTCGCCATTGTTGACTTCTAGCTCTATATCGGCGAAGGTCCCATCAATTGGCGTGTAGATAAATTGGACGACGGCAGAGACGGAGCGGCTCTCAAAGACAAAGGAAATGCCCTCTTTGCGGATCGAAGTTTCGACTTCTTCTTGGAGCGTGGGAAAAATCGAGGGTTGGCTTTGGCTAGCGGATGCGGGTTGTTGCTCGCCCAGCGCCATCGCCGCCCCTGTGAGGTCTGCCATGGAATGTCCTGACTCAGCGCGTTTTTAATTTTTCCAAAGTCCAACAACTTAGATAATAAACGAGAGTATGTCAAGCTGACGGCTCTTGGTTTGACCGAGGGCAAAACCGTTCTATCTTATTGTTTTTTTTAATAATTAGTCATGTGGAAATCGGCTTGAAATCGAGGGATTGCATAGTAATCGGCGGTGGGGCCGCCGGGATGCTGGCGGCCATTGTCGCCGCCGAGGCGGGCGAGCGGGTCACCCTGCTCGAAGGCAGCGGAAAATTGGGGCGGAAGATACTGATTTCAGGCAATGGCCGCTGCAACCTGACGAATAGGACCGCGGACGACCTCAGGCACTACCACGGCACGCACCCGCGCTTTGTCCGCAGCGCGCTAGACCAATTCCGCCTAGAGGAAACCTTGGCGTTTTTTGCCGATCTAGGGATCGAGTTTCACGAAGAAAAACGGCAGCGCCTCTTTCCGGTGTCGGATCAAGCACAGGCGGTCGTCGATTTGCTCGCGGACCGCATGCGCTGCCTAGGCGTCCGCGTCGAAACCAATGCCAAGGTGGTGGGCATGGGCCGCGCTTCCGGCTCGTCTCGCTTTGAGCTACACGACGCCGAAGGGCAGTGCTATACCGGCGCGCGTGTGATATTGGCCAGCGGCGGCGTCAGCCTCGCCCGCTTGGGGGCCGACCGCTCGGGCATGGACTTGGCCGTGGCCATGGGGCACCGGCTCACCGACCTCAAGCCGGGGTTGGTGCCGCTAATCAGCCCGGAAAAATACGTCGCCCGCCTGCAGGGGCTTAAGGTTCGGGCCGAAGTGCGCGTTGCGCTCAAAGGAGGGCGCGAGGCCGTTGATACAGACGACTTACTCTTTACAAAATACGGGGTTTCCGGGTTTGCCATATTAAACATCAGTGCCCGCTTGGTGTCTGAGTTGGGGGCGAAGCGCACCGTGCTCCGGGTCAATTTTTTCCCCGGCCGCAGTCCGGAAGCGATCAGCCAATTGCTCAAAGAGCGCTGGCAGCGCCATCCCCATCGCTCGCTCGAGCTGAGTTTCGCCGGTCTGCTCTCCAGCAAATTGGTGCGGCCCCTCTTGGACCATCTGGGGTTTGATGCGGCGCAGCGGGTCGATCAGCTCGGCAAGGGAGCGCGCTGGCAGCTTGCCCAGAGCCTGACGAATTGGCCGATCGCGGTCAGTGGCCCGAGGCCCTTTGATTACGCCGAAGTGACGATCGGGGGCGTGCGCACCGAGGACATCAATCCCGATACGCTCGAATCCTTTTTGGTGCCCGGCCTGTACTTTGCCGGCGAGATGGTTGACATTCACGCCGATTTGGGGGGATTTAACTTTCAATGGGCCTGGGCCAGCGGCGTTCTCGCTGGTCGTCGGTTGGGGTCGTGAGCACTGGCGCGATTCGCCTGTGGACGTAGATTGAGATAGATGCGAGAAGATAAAACAGGCCGGATGGCCGGCATCATTTTGGCAGCGGGCATGTCCACTCGAATGGGGGCGCTCAAGCAGCTATTGCCCTTGGGGGGCCGGGCAGCCATTGAATGGAGCGCCGAGGTCGTGGGTCGCCGATTGGACCAGACGGTGGTGGTGCTGGGCCACCGCGCCGAGGAGATTGCCCCGGTATTGGCCGCTTATCCAGTCCGTTGGGTCGTCAATGCCGACTATCAAACGGGCATGCTCTCTTCGGTGCAGTGCGGGCTGCGGGCGGTGGATAGAACAGCCGATTACTTGATTTGCTTAGGCGATCAACCTCGGCTGAGCGGAGCCGTAGTAGAGCAGGTTTTACAGGCGAGAAAACAGATCGGCGCAGGTATCATCATACCTACCGCCAACGGAAAGAGGGGCCATCCCGTATTGATCCGCAACGCCTACCGGGCGGAAATTCTGGGATTGTCGCCAAACATAGGATTGAACGCGGTGACCCGGGGCCATCCTGAGGATACGTGCGCACTGCCTGTGGCAGAGGCCGCCATCCTGACCGACATGGACACGCCAGCCGACTACCAGCGCGAGTTGGAACAGTGGCCAGAGTAAATTATGGACGACATCCTCACTGAAATTGTCCGGCGCAAGGAGCAGGGCGAGCGGATGGCTTTGGCCTCACTCGTGTGGAGCACCGGTTCAATTCCCATGAGTGGACGGGCCAAAATGATCGTCGCCGAGGAAGGAGACGTCGTCGGCACCATAGGCGGTGGATGCCTCGAAGCCGAGGTCCTGAGCGCTGGCCGCATCGCGTTGGAGACCGGAGAAAACCAGCTCCTGCGCTACACCATGACGGAAAAACAAGCCGGGGAGAGCGGCTTAAATTGCGGTGGCAGTGTGCGGATTTACACCGAAGTCATCCAGCCGGACGAGGCGGCCGACTTTTATGGCCGAGTGCTAATAGCGCGTCAGGCACGCAGCGGTTGCGCGCTGGCGACCCTGCTCAAACGCCGTTTTGACGCCACCGGGGAGGGGCGGCTGTGGCTGGGGGCCGACGGCAGCACCTGCGGCTCGCTGGGCACGCCCGCAGCCGATCGCCAAGTGGAGGAGTGCTTGCCCGAAGTGCTTGTGCGCGAGCGCGGCTTAGTCTGTGCGCTGGAGTCGAGCGCCGAGTTGGGAGAGGCCGCGGAAGTATTTATCGAGCCGTTCTTGCCCGAACCTGTGCTCTACGTCTTCGGCGGCGGCCACGTAGGTGGGCAGATTTGCGCGCTGGCTAAAAATGTGGGCTTCCGCGTCGTCCTCATTGACGACCGCCCGACGTTTGCCAATCCCGCACGGCATCCGCAGGCCGACGAGTGCTTAGTCTCCGGCATGGAGGAGGTATTTTCTCATTTGCCCATTGACGACCAGTCCTACATCATCGCGGCCACTCGCGGCCACCAGCACGACGAAATCGTCGTCGAAGCGGCGATCAAGACGCCGGCGCGCTACATCGGAATGTTGGGCAGCGAGCGCAAGAAGCTCATTTTGTGGCGGCGGATCGCCGAACGCGGTGGGAACCCGCAGCGCTTGGACACCGTCTTTGCGCCGATTGGAGCCAACATCGGGGCGGACACTCCGGCTGAGATAGCGGTCAGCGTCGTCGCTGAGTTAATCGAGCAGCGGCGCGGAACGCCCAAAGTGTGGAAGACGAAGAGAAAAACCCATGGGGGATGAATTGCGCTACGGGGTGGCCGCCTGTCAGGTCTCCCAACCCAATCCCACTGACCGTTCTGAAATGGCCCGCAACACCGCGCGCATGGTCGAAATGGTCGATATGGCCGTTGAAGGCTACGGGCCGTTTATGGACGTCAAGCTGCTGGCCTTTCCCGAATTTGGCCACGCCGCGCCGATCTATCCCACCGCTAAGAGCTTGCTGGCCAAATTGACCGTTCCCGTTCCCAACGAGCACACGGCCCGCTTGGCGGACAAGGCCCGCGAATTGGGCGTGTACATCCAAACGGCGACCTTCCTCGAAGAGGATCCCCAATGGCCGGGCAAAGTGTTCAACACGACCTGCCTGCTCGGGCCGGAAGGGCTGTGGTACAAGTACCGCAAGGTCAACCCTTGGATTCCTTGGGAAGTCCACGCTAGCCCCCACGACTTGGCCGACTACGAGGACGAACTGTTCCCAGTAGCCCAAACGCCTATCGGCTGTATTGGCGCGGCGATCTGCTACGATTGGCTCTTTCCCGAACCGCTGCGCCAGCTCGCGGCCCACGGTGCCGAAATTCTCGTTCGCGTCTCGGCCTATATGGACCCTTGGGGTGCGACGCCGCCGATGGATTGGTGGACGACGGTCAATCGCTGTCGTGCCCTGGAAAACACGGCGTATGTGCTCGCCGCCAACCAAGGAGCCGAGCTGAGGCACTATCCTCCCTTTTCTTGGCCGGGCGGCTCAATGGTCGTCGATTTCGACGGCCGCATTCTCGCCCAAGCCGATCCAGGACCAGGAGAAAAAATCGTCGTCTCCGAGATCGATATCGGGGCCTTGCGGCACGTCCGCAAGCGCCGCGCCGGTCACCACACCTTGGCCCACCTGCGCAGCGAGGCGTACCCCATGTACGGACAGCCTTACTACCCGCAGGGCACTTTCTCCGCCGAGGACAATCACACCGTCGCCATGAACGAAGAGCGCATCGCCGAGGTTAAGCAGCGGATAATGGACGTTAAGGAAGGAAAGAAGTGAGAAAAAGTGAAGAACTTAATTCGTTACATGGGCGATCATTTCCCTTTTGTCTCCCGTCCAAGGAGATATCGTATGCGCCCGCTTGTATTGTTCTTTCTGTGGCATCTCGCCATTGTCTGTTGTCCCGCGCACGGAAAATCCGACTTAATCGAGCGATACCAAGACTGGGCACTATGGGTCGACATAGACCCAATGGGCCAGAAGAAAACCCAGTACTGGATAACCGCGATAGCAAAAGTTAAAACCAGAGAAGCCAAGGTCATATATGAACGTCCTGGAAAGCAAGCCATAGCACAGATGACCGTTGAATGTGGAAACCTTGTCCAGCTATACGTCCAAAGTCACATGTATAAGGGGTTGAGGAACAAGCAAATACGCGCCATCTGGATCACAGACGAAAAAAACGAACTACATCCCATATACGTCGATGCTCCCAAGTATGCGGAAACACTCTTGAAGTCGCATAGAAGAAGAAATCCCGATCTCATGACGCTGATGAGACAATGGGAAGAAGTGATGATTGAGGTGTTGACGAGCAAGGGGCAGGTATATTTACCGTTCTCATTGCGCGGCTTTACCAAGGCCAGCAAGGTGCTGGCCGATAAATGCAAAAGTCGCCCCAGACAAAATCTTCGTATATATAAATTTGGGGAAAGCCCAAAGAAAGTGTCACCTTAACCAACGGAGGAACCGACGATGGCCGAAACTAATCACATAAATGACGAGCATGCGCCGATTGTCTATGCAGGTGGCCAAGTGGCACTCTATACCGCCGTAACCACCGTCATAGATCACCTCAGAGATCAAAGGCTAAACTCTGAGGTGATCCGAAATTTAGACGTAGCCAGAGATAACATGCTGGCCGACACCAAAGACACCGATCCAGCAGAAAGAAAAGCACTAGTCTTTGGATTTGACGACATCGTCGGCCAATTCAGAATCGACCTCAACTCGTGACGAGCCGTTATTAAGAATAACGCGACTTACCGCCGAAATACGGCAATCGGAAGCGGCGCGGTATCTTTCCACCATACTGCGCTTTTATACGCTCTTTCACAGATTCAACACTCCATTTATCATTACGTATATAAATCCCGTTACATGGGTTGTTTGCTTTTCGCGCTCCAAACTCCTGTAGAAGCGGCCACTATCGAAGAGGTGTTGGCTCATTGCCGGGCGCAGGCTGAGGCTGACAAGCGTCTTGCCTGTTTTGACGAGTTGGCCCGTGCAGTGGCGGAGGGCGTAGTGCTTCCAACCCTACCATCTTCTGGTACGGGTCGATGGAATGTGACTCAGGAGATATCTCCGATTGACGACTCGCGGAATGTATATATGCGATTGGAGGCAGAGGACGAGGGTTATGCAGCAGATTCTCGCCCAACACTTATGGTTCGCTGTACGGAGCTCAAAATAGATGTGTTGGTTCACTTTGACTCGCGCTTGAGCGTTGAGGACGATATCGAGGTTTTGTCCCGTTTTGCTCAACATCCTGCACGAAAGGATGATTGGGGGTTGTCCACGGATCGGAAGACGATTTTTGCTCCGCACAGTGCCTTTTGGGCCCTTAAGATAGAACGCGCCCAAAAGCTGTTTGTGAGGATTACTCCGTCGGGAGCGAGTCCGATATCTGCTATCTTCGATTTAACGGGCAGTGCGGAGGCAATGCGTCCGTTGCGCGAGTCGTGTGGATTTAATGTCAACGCAAAGGACCAACATGGCATGACGGCCCTGCACTGGTCGGCGTCGAACAATGCTTTAGAGATAGAGGTAGCGAGTCTTTTGTTGACACATGGGGCGGATGCCAACGCAAAGGACCAACATGGCATGACGGCCCTGCACTGGGCAGCGTTCAAAAATGCTTTAGAGGTAGCGGATCTTTTGCTGACACATGGGGCGGATGTCAACGCGAAGGCGGCGGGCGATGTTTTTGGTGGCCGGACGGCCCTGCACTGGACGGTGAGTAACAATGCTTTAGAGGTAGCGAGTCTTTTACTGATGCATGGGGCGGATATCAACGCGAAGGACCAACATGGCGGAACAGCCTTACACTCGGCGGCGGCGAGTAATGCTTTAGAGGTAGCGAGTCTTTTGCTGACGCATGGGGCGGATATCAACGCGAAGGACCAACGTGGCGGAACAGCCTTACACTCGGCGGCGTCGAGTAATGCTTTAGAGGTAGCGGATCTTTTGCTGACACATGGGGCGGATATCAACGCGAAGGCGGTGGGGGCGGGCGTGACGGCCCTGGACTTGGCGGCGGCGGGCAATGCTTTAGAGGTAGCGAGTCTTTTGCTGACGCATGGGGCGGATGCCAACGCAGCACTGCGTATTGCCATATCAGAGGGCCATACCGCGATGGCCGATTTGTTGCGCCGTCATGGCGGAAAGGAATAAGCGCGTCGCCGATGCCATCGAGGAAAAAATGACGAGAGAACTTTCCCCGCCGAGGAATTCCCATCCTGTCTTCCAACAGTAGTTGCCGCCACTTGACTTGAAAGAATTAAATTGAAAAATCCCAAACGGTTTTACCTGACGATTCTTGCCGTTATTGCTTTGCTCGCATTCATAGGCAATCTAAGGTCTGAATCCTCTGGGAGATTGTCAGAGCACCGGATAAAGGAGATACAGGACCATGCGGACTATCTGGCCTTTACCAACGAGGTCAGCGCGAAAACGCTTTGTGAGGGGCACGGATGCAGGCAGGAGTATGACATCTATTACGGCCGAATGTTTATCCGATTAGGATCGACGACAAAAACCGAACTCGGCGATCCGCCGTTGAATGAAAACTCGGTGTACAACTACTGGCGAAGAAGGGATCGGTGTATAATCCTGAATTACCGAGCGGTAGAAGGGCACGTCCCCTTCGTCGAGTACGAAAATAGGCCTTGGGAAAGAAGACCCTTTTAAGGTCTAAGCTAGCGCACAACCAGATTTTCAAACTGATACACTACCTTTATTCTTGTGCTCCAGAAGGCAAACCGGTAGCCGTGAAACGCTACATCGACCAGCAGATTCGCCGCACGCTGAGTAAATACAATACTCGGCAGGTGCGTCGCCCTTTAGCTGCGGGCTGCGATCTGCAGATGACAGAAGTCGGCGATGTAAATGTCCTATTGGACAGCATGATCGAGCGCGAAGGGCGGCTCCAAGGGGTGGATCGCTTTCCTTATTGGGCCGAGTTATGGCCGACGGCGTTGGCCATGGCCCAGTGGTTTTGCTGCGCCGAGGAGCCGATCCCCAGAGGTTGGACCTGCGAACTCGGCTGCGGTTTGGGGCTGGTAGGCATTGCCTTAGCCAGGCTCGGTTGGCGCGTCGAAGCGACCGATTTCGTCGAGGATGCGCTGATTTTCGCCGCCCACAATGCCCGGCTCAACCGGGTCCAGCACAACCACCGGGTCGCCTATTTGGACTGGCGAAATCCCGTGGGGGGGCCGTACGAGTGCTTGGTGGGGTCGGACATCATCTACGAAAAGAAGAACCACCGCTATCTCGAGCGCATCCTGCGCAAGCTGCTGCTGCCCGGCGGCCGATTTTACCTCGGGGATCCGCAGCGCAAGGATGCCGGCGACTTTGTTTCCCAGCTAGTCGCCCAAGGCTATAGTCAGCGGCGGGAAATGCGGGTCGAGACGTGGAACTCAGTCGAGTACCAAGTCGCCATCCACGTATTTACCAAGCCTCAAGCCGCCAGCAGGGCACTTAGGTGAGCGGCCACCGAAGCGGCGGTCGCCTCTAAGTCATATCCGCCCTCTAGCAGGGAGACGAGGCGGCCCTCGCAGTGGCGGGTGGCGAGTTGAAGCACCAGTTCGGTCAGCTTGCCATAGCCCTCTGCACTGAGCAGGATCTGCCCGAGGGGATCGCTGCGATGGGCATCAAAACCGGCTGACAGGAGGATGAAGTCGGGTTGGAACTGGTCTATGGCTGGAATGATGGTGTCGGCGAAGTGGCGGAGGTAATCGGCATTGGTGCTGCCGGCTGGGACTGGGATATTCAAGGTTTGGCCGTGGCCCGCTCCCAGCCCGCGCTCGTCGGCCGCACCAGTGCCCGGATAGAGGGGAGATTGGTGGATGCTGCAAAAAAACACCGAGCCATCGGCCTCAAAGATGTGCTGCGTCCCATTGCCGTGATGGACGTCCCAGTCGATGATCGCCACTTTGTCGCAGCCGCATTCGGCTCGCAAGTAATGAGCGGCCACCGCCGCGTTGTTAAAGAAGCAAAAGCCCATAATTTCCTCGACTTCGGCGTGATGGCCCGGGGGTCGCATGCAGCAGAAGGCATGGTCGGCGCGGCCGGCGAGCAGGGCGTCGATCGCGGTTAAGGGAGCACCAGCGGCTAGGAGGGCGATACGGTGCGTGCTTGAAGAGCCTGCGGTGTCTTGGCATACATAGGTGGGCCGCTCGACTCGTTCGAGGGCCGCCACTTGGTCCAAGTGGGCCGGCGAGTGTGCTCTGAGCAGGGCGCGACGC
This sequence comes from Candidatus Latescibacterota bacterium, assembly GCA_965261395.1. Lineage (GTDB taxonomy): Bacteria > Latescibacterota > UBA2968 > UBA8231 > UBA8231. Next base: position 4,291,336 of record OZ253462.1, on the reverse strand, counting down.
GGTGCTAACTTCGGTTGCAGATGCAGCACTTCGTCCCAAAGCGAGCGGTTTTTTAGATGTTGGACAATGGATTCCAACCGCGCGCGGCGCTCTGGATGACCCTCGCCCGTGTCGTGCAGCAAGGCGTCGGGGTGGTAGATCAAGGCCGTCCTAGCCACAGCTTACCACTTCTCCTGCGTCTATGGATGCAATGGCGCGGCGTCCGAGGATGCGGATGTCCTCGGCGATTGCCGCATCGCCCAAGGCGGCGTGGTCGCACCAGCGCAATTGCGTGGATTCACGGGGATTGATGCGGGCGTGCCCGCTTACCACGCGGCTAAAGTAAATCAGGTCTATGTGCTGATGGCCCGGTTCGATATCCTCTAGGAGGATACATGCGGGGCGGTGCAGGACGGCGACCCGCCCCCACTGCTGTTGTTGGCCGAGCAACTCGACGGTCAGTCCGGTTTCTTCGCGCACTTCGCGGAGGGCGGCTTCTTCGGGCAGTTCGCCTGGGTCGATGTGGCCGCCTGGGGGCAGCCAAGCCTGCATTTTTTTGTGCCACAGCAAGAGGGTAGCTCCCTCGTGGACGACAAAGGTCGTCGCTGTAAAGTCGCGGGTAATTGCTGCCAAGAGCCGCTCGTTGTGCGTGTGATGATGAGGAAATAAAGGCGCGCGTAGCACGCCGGAGGGTCAATATAGCCGGTCGCTTGGTGGGACGAAAGCCCGCGACAGACACGCGCTGCATTGACCAACGCTGCTCGCCAATTATTTTACAAGACTTACTTTGGATTCTTTTAGACTGAGAGTGATATGGCTACTGAGATCGTGATGCCCAAGTTGGGATTGACCATGGAAAGCGGCGCAATAAGCGCTTGGTTGGTAGAAGAAGGCCAGGAAGTGCAAAAGGGCCAAGCTTTGTTGGAAATCGCCACCGACAAAGTGACCATGGAAGTTGAGGCGCAGGCCGACGGAATCCTGCGCAAAATTATGGTGTCGGCTGGTCAAGAAGTACCGGTATCGACGACTATCGGCGTTATCGCCGCCGCCGACGAAGACATCGGCTCGTTCGTCGCCGCCGCTCCGAGCGACCCGGCTCCATCGCCGCCAACTGCTGCTGCTGCTCCACCGCCAACCCTGGCTCCACCAACCCCAGCCCCACAGGCTCCGGCCCCCTCCGCTGATTCCGATGGACGTCGGCCGCATAAGACCTCGCCCAAAGCGCGAAAAATAGCCGCCGAGCACGGCCTCGATCTGGTCGGCGTCAGCGGCAGTGGTCCCGGAGGCCGGATCGTTAGCGCTGACGTGCTGGCCTTGGTCGAGCAAGCTCGCCTGGTCCCGTCTCCGACCCCAGCCCCGGTTTCCGCTGGGCACATTGAGCTGAGTCGGGCCGAGCAGGTGGCCGCCGAGCGACTGACGGCCAGCTACCAACAGATCCCCCATATCCATCTCAGTATGGACGTATCGGCCGTGTGGTTGCAGCAATTCCGCACCGGCTACCAGCTCGAAGACAAAAAAATCTCCTTCAACGATCTGATCGTCAAAGCCACGGCCCGCACCTTAAGCGAATTCCCCCGGGTCAACAGCTTGGAGGACGGCGGGCATTTCCGCTACGCCTCCCAAATCAACGTCGGCGTTGCCGTGGCGGCTGAGCAGGGTTTGGTGGTTCCGGTCATTCGCGACGCAGCCGAAAGGACGATCGAGGAAATCGCCTTAGAAGGGACGCGGCTGATCGACGCGGCGCGCCACGGCCAGTTGCGCCCCGACGACATGATGGGCGGCACCTTTACCATCTCGAATTTGGGGATGTTCGGCATCTCCCGCTTTACCGCGATCATCAATCCTCCTCAAGTGGCGATCTTGGCCGTTGGGGCCATAGAAAATCGGGTGGTAGCTTCGGGGGTGGATGCATTTGCCGTGCGCCCGCAGCTAACCTTGACGCTGGCCGCCGATCATCGCGTCGTCGATGGCGCGCTGGGCGCCCGATTCCTCGCACGGCTCAAAGAGGTACTGGAAACGCCCGGCTTGCTCGGTTAGTAGCCCCTCACCTTGACCGCATCTAGGTCGCCGGTTATCTTCAAAACCGCAAAAATGTGGCTCTTTTACCCTTATTCGCCGGGGGTGGAAGAGCGCGTCCTAGCATCGGAAAATAACGCATGAAATTCGAAAAAAAGACCCAGCTTTCTATTGCGTACGCCGTCCTTACGCTGCTCCTGCTCCTGAGCCTGCAAAACTATTTCTCCAATCAAGTTGAAACCCTCCCGTACAGCCAGTTTCGGGGGTGGGTCAAAAGCGGACAGGTCATAGAGTGTACCTTCCGCGGCGAGTTCATCCACGGCCGCGCCAATGTCGATGGCCAAGAGATTAGCTTCCGCACCGCGGCCATAGACGATCCCGAGCTCATCGGCCTACTCGAAGAACACCAAGTCGAGTTTACCCGCCAGCCCAGCAACAATTGGTTCACGCAGCTTTTGTCGTGGATCCTGCCTGCGCTGATCTTCGTGGGGATCTGGCTGTTTATCGCCCGTCGTATGAGCGGAGGTGCCGGCGGCCTGATGTCCATCGGCAAGAGCAAGGCCAAGGTGTACATGGAGAAGGGGACGGGCATTACCTTCGACGACGTGGCGGGCATTGACGAAGCCAAAGAAGAGCTGCTGGAGATCGTCGAGTTTTTGCGCACCCCCGAGCGATTTCAGGCCCTCGGCGGTCGGATCCCACGCGGGGTCTTACTCGTGGGGTCTCCGGGCACGGGTAAGACCCTGTTGGCCAAGGCCGTCGCCGGCGAGGCGAGCGTACCCTTTTTCTCCCTCAGCGGCTCGGATTTTGTCGAGATGTTCGTCGGGGTAGGGGCCGCGCGCGTGCGCGACCTTTTCGAACAGGCCAAAAAACACGCCCCGGTCATTATCTTCATCGACGAGCTCGACGCCTTGGGCAAAGCCCGGGGAGCTGGCTCTTTTGGTGGCCACGACGAGCGCGAGCAGACGCTCAACCAGCTCCTCGCCGAGCTCGACGGCTTCGACACCAACGCCGGCGTGATCCTCATGGGGGCGACCAATCGGCCAGAGATTCTCGATCCAGCCTTGTTGCGCCCCGGCCGCTTCGACCGCACTGTGGCCGTGGACCGGCCCGATGTCAAGGGGCGCGCTGCCATCCTCCAGATCCATGCCAAGGAAGTCAAGCTGGCCCCAGACGTAGATCTGCACAAACTGGCCGTGCGCACTCCGGGTTTTGCCGGCGCGGACTTGGCCAATATCGTCAACGAAGCTGCTCTCTTGGCGGCGCGGAGAGATAAAAATGCCATCACCATGTCCGAGCTGGAAGAGGCGATCGAGCGTTCGGTGGCTGGGCTGGAGCGCAAAAGCCGCGTGCTCAACGAGAAGGAACGCCGGATCGTCGCGTACCACGAGGCGGGTCACGCCATAGTCGGCGAGGTTTTGCCCGAGGCCAATCCCGTGCAGAAGATCTCTATCGTATCGCGGGGCATCGCCGCCTTGGGCTACACGCTGAATATGCCGCTGGAGGACCGCTATTTAATGACCAAGGAGGAGCTGCAGGATACCTTGGCCGCGATTTTGGGCGGCCGGGCGGCCGAGGAGATCGTCTTTAGCGAAATATCCACCGGCGCGGCCAACGACTTGCAGCAGGCCACGCAAATGGCCGAGCGGATGGTCAAAGAGTTCGGCATGAGCCAGCGGATTGGCTTGGTTGCTCACCGAACGGACCGCTCGCAACAGTTACTGGGCATGCCCCCGGCCGATCGCGCGTACAGCGACGAGACGGCTAGGCTCATCGACGAGGAAATCAAGGACATCATCGGCTCAGGGTACACGCGAGCCAAGGCCCTGCTCACCCAGCATCGGCAAGCGCTGGAGGATGTCGTCGAAATACTCTTTGAGAAAGAGGTGATGGACGGCGACCAACTGCGCAACTTGCTCGCAGAGCACGGGATAGAGCTGCCGCCTAGACCCAATCAAGAGACTTCGCCCAGCAGCCCCGCCAAGCCGCAGGCCAACGGCAATGCTCCGCAGTCGGAAGGGCGCGAGGCTCCCTAGCCCACGGCGGCGATGACTTCCAACTCGACGGCCGCTCCCAGTGGCAAGCTGGCGACGCCGACGGCTAAGCGCGCGTGTATCCCCTTATCTCCGAGAACTGAGGCCAGCAGATCGGAAGCGCCATTGACTACGTTGGCGTGTGCCGAAAAACCGGGTGTCGCAGCTACATATCCTCCCAAGCGGACAATGGAGACTTGGTTGAGGTCGCCGGTTTCGGCCTTGAGAATGCTCAGGGCGTTGAGGGCACACAACTTGGCGGCGGCATATCCCGCTTCGACGTCCAAATCCTCGCCCACGATTCCCGCGTATTGAATCCGACCGGCTAGTAGGGGCAACTGACCTGAGACGAAGATCAAAGGGCCGCTTTGCACGGCGCGGGTATAGCTGCCGGCTGGTTGAGGCGGAGGGGGCAGTTGTAGGTTTAGGTCTCTTAGTTTTTCCTCTACAGACACGTTAAATCTCCCATGGCTTAGGGCTAGTTGGCGCGAGTAATATAGGGCACCTAATGCCTCCAGCAAGAGAGCGATGCAGAGCGTGAGATCCGTCAGAGGAAGCGTCCTCGAACCCTTGGCCAATGGCGATTTTGTGCGCCTGTGGTTGGCCAACGGCCTTTGGTGGCAGGCTATGTGGATGGAGATGCTGGCGTTGGGGTGGTTGGCCCTGGAGCTGACTAATTCCCCCTGGTGGGTCCAGGTCATCGGCTTCTACCGAGCCATCCCCCTGCTGATTATGGGTTTGTTCGGCTCGGTGATTACCGATCGCTTTAAGCGGCGCTACATCGTTTGGACCCTGCAGTTGGTCAATGTGCTAGGGATAGGGATGTTGGCGCTCTTACTCTTTTTAGGGCGGCTCGAGTTGTGGCATTTGTCCGTGGTGTCGCTGGTATTGGGGGCCTGTTGGGCATTGGATTGGCCGACTCGGCGCAGCATGGTGCCCGATCTAGTTGGCAAGGCCCGCACGGTTGATGCCATGGTGCTGGAGAACGTCATCCAGGGATTTACGCGCATTGCTGGTCCTTTGTCAGCGGGCTATGTCACCGCGGCCTATGGCAGCTTGGGTGCCCTGTTGGTGTTGGTCGGGCTGGGTACCTTGGCGCTATTCTTATTGGCGGGCCTTAAGACTGACTCCAAGGCACCCAGCGCGGGCACGTGGGCGGCGGGGTGGGCCGGGCGACAGGGGTGGGCCAGTATGCGGGCTTCTGCCCCGATATTCGGCGTCTTTCTCATCACGATCTCTATGAATGTCTGGGCTTTTCCCTATATGAACCTGCTGCCGGTTTTCGCGCGCGACGTATTCGGCCGCGGCCCAGAGGCCATGGGGTGGTTGGGCGCGGCTAGTGGGAGCGGGGCGATTGTGGGCTTGGCCGCGGTCCAGCTAAGCCGCAGCAAGCTGAGCAACGAATGGCTTTTTGTCACCGGCTCGTTGCTTTCGTGCATGGGAATCGCCGCCTTTGCCTTGAGCGGGACCTTTGGTCTGGCCTTGCTGATGCTGTTTTGCTCTGGGTTGGGACAGGCGGGCTTTAGCATTATGCAGAGCAGCATCATCTTGGTCGAATCCTCGGACGAGATGCGGAGCCGTGCGATGAGCACCTTGGTCGTGGCCATTGGCGTCGGCCCCTTTGGCCGCTTGCAGAGCGGGGCGTTGGCCGAGGCTTGGGGAGCACAAGGAGCCGTGGGCGTCATGGCGCTGCTGGCGGGGTTGGGGACTGTGGGAACGGCGGTCTTGGTGCGGGGGTTTCTAGGTAAGAAGTAGGTCTAGACGGATTCCCAATTGCACGGCTCGTCTAGCCTATCTACCTTGCACATGCGTTGATCCAACCTAATTAAAGGAGAATGTTCCATGTCCCAGTCTTTGTTTAGTGACGCCAGCCAACGGCTGGATGAAGCGCTTGAGTACGCGTCCATTTCCGAGGATGCCATCGAGCGGCTCAAGTTGCCCAAGTCGAGTCTGAAAGTTTCCATCCCAGTGCGCATGGACAACGGCGAGTTGCGCATTTTTCCGGGCTACCGGGTGCGCTACGACGACACCCGAGGCCCCACCAAAGGCGGCATTCGCTACCACCAAAACGTGTCCAGCGACGAGGTCCAGTCTCTGGCCTTTTGGATGACCTTCAAATGCGCGGTGGCCAATTTGCCCTTCGGTGGTGGCAAAGGCGGCATCACGGTCAACCCCAAGGAGCTGTCCCCTTTTGAACTAGAACGACTCAGCCGGGGCTACATCGACGCCGTAGCCGACTTCATCGGCCCTGACATCGACATTCCGGCACCGGACGTCTATACCAATCAGATGATCATGGGCTGGATGGTGGATGAGTATAGCATTATCAATCGGCAGTTCACCCCCGCGGTCATCACCGGCAAGCCCTTGACCATGGGGGGCAGTCTAGGGCGCGATACGGCGACCGCGATGGGAGCCTTTTTCACCATCGAGGCGACCTGGCCCAAGCTCGGCTTCAGCGGATCGCCCTCCTCCACGACCGTGGCCGTGCAAGGCTTTGGCAATGCCGGAGCCATCATCGCCGAATTGCTCTTCAATGCTGGTTACAAGGTCGTGGCCGTAAGCGACTCTAAGGGAGGCATTTATAGGCTCGAAGGGCTTGACATTCCCAGCGTGCGCCAGTTCAAGGATTCGACCCGCACCCTCAAGGCGGTGTACTGCGAAGACACGGTATGCAACATCGTCGAGCACGAGACCATCACCAACGAGGAATTGCTCGCGCTCGACGTCGATATTCTAGCCCCGGCGGCCTTGGAAAACCAGATCACGGAATCCAACGCCCACGACATTAAGGCCAAGGCGGTGTACGAACTGGCCAACGGTCCCACCACTCCGGGCGCCGACGAGATCCTGCGCCAGCGGGACGTGGTCGTATTTCCCGACATCTTGGTCAACGCCGGCGGCGTGACCGTGAGCTATTTCGAATGGGTGCAGAATCGCCAGGGTCTGTATTGGACCCTAGAAGAGGTCAACCAGCGGCTCAAGAAGATGATGGTCGAGGAGACCGAGCGCATTTGGGCCATTGCTCAAGAGCAGGGCATATCGCCGCGCACCGCGGCGTACGTCCACGCCTTGAACCGGATCGGCGACGCAGTTCAAGCCAAGGGCACCAAAGCTTATTTCACCGATGGGCAATGACGACACTCGCTGGCCCGCTCCCGAGTGCAATGCCGAGAGACAACCTTGCAATCAATAGAGGGATTCACGCCAGCATCGCCGCCCGCAGTCTACAGACGGTCTTCCTTTTTCAGGGTTTCGGGCACCCCCAACCACAAAGTGAGGGCCGCGGCTAGGCCAATGCCCGCGGCTGCCAATGGAGTTTCGGTCAGGCCGACCCAATCGGCGATATAGCCCATGGCCAAGGGGCTGCCCGCCCCGCCCAGATCGCCGACAAAGCGCCACAGGCCCAAAAACACCCCCTGCCCGTCATCCGGAGCCAGATCGGCGCCCAGAGTCATCATGGTCCCCGACCCTATGCCGTTGCCCAAGCCCACTACTACCAGGGCCAGGAGCAGGCCCGAGAAATCCTGTGCCAGGGGAATGGCGGCCATGCCCATGCTCTGGACGAAGAAACTGGGCACCGAGGCGTACTTGCGCCCCCAGTGGTCCATGATCATGCCCGCCGGGTAGAACATGAGCATGTCCACGGCCGCGGCAATGGATATGAGCACCCCCACCTCCTCGACCCCTAGACCCAGGACGTCGGCGGCGTAGAGCGGCGCGATGACCATGCGGGCCGTGCGCACCATTTGGGCGCACAACTGGGCCGAGCCAGCGGTGAGCAGGATGCGGTAGTGGCCGCGCAAAACATCGCCGACCCGTCCTCTGGACCGGTGGCTTTTTCCCGGGGAGATCTCGCGGTCCTCCACCCAGAGCGAGACCGTCAGCAAGGCCACCGTCGCCAACCCCCCGTACAACAGGAAGGCAGCTCGAAAGCCGTACGCCCCGGCCATTAGGCCGCCGAGCAGCGGTCCGGCAAAATAGCCGATGCGTCCTATGCCCCCGAACGCGGCAATGGCCCGTCCCCGGAGTGCCGGTCGAATGGCCCCGGCCAGGTACGTATGGCGCGAAATATTCCACAGGGCCGTACCGATCCCCGACACCAGGCGGCAGGCGCTCACCTGCCACAGATCAGCGGCCACCAGCAGACCGAAAATCCCCGCCATGACGCACCCCACCCCCAATAGCATGGCGCGCTTTTCGCCCACTCGCCGCACTACTACCCCCGCGGGTACATCGCCCAGCAAAGTGCCGATCCCATCCGCGGCCAACACCGCGCCCACCAGACTGTACGATACATCGAAAGAGCGGGCGAACAAAGGCAGGACGGGCAATAGCAGGCCCCGGCAAACCGACAGGATCAGGGCCGGCGCGTACACCGACAAAAATAAGTTTACTACCATCTTCTGTTCCCGCTTCGACGACTTTGTCAATCCTCTTACCAAATCAAATGGCCTTTTACACAATCACTGCCTCGCTAAATCTATTCAGGATGCCGCTTGGTCGCAGTTCCGGCAGAGCCTGTCCTACAAAGCGGAAGAAGCTGGTAGAATCCTGGTCGCCGTCAGCCTGGCCTATACCTTGCAAGATTGCTCTTAGTGTGGACACTGATGCCGAAAAACGCTGGCGCAACGAATACATCATTGTCCGTGTTGTGGACTCATCCTCAACGGAGATGAAAACGCAGCGCGTAACATCTTGAGATTGGGACTACAATCTCAGCCAGAATATCGGCGAGAAGCCCAACGTTTGTAGGGTGGGGAGTAGGCACGACAAGCTGACCATAGACTTTAGCTACTGCTGAATTGACGCTAGGAGAGACGGCGGCTATATTGCGCAGAGTTCAGAAAGTATCTCTTCCTCTCCAGTGCGGACACAGGAGACCACATGCCTACTTCAGCGATTGGCGCACAGTTGTTTACAGTGCGCGATTATACCAAAACCCCGGATGATATTCGCCAGACCTTCGCCAAGGTGCGAGCACTCGGCTACGAGGCCGTGCAAGCTTCGGCTCTAGGGGCGATCTCACCGGCTGAACTGGCCGGGATAAGCAAGGCCGAGGGAATACAGATCGCTGCCACGCACACCAACTATCAGCGCATCTGCGACGAGCCGCAAGCCGTCGTCGAGGAGCACCAGATGTGGGGATGCCGCCACGTGGCTATCGGCGGCTTGCCCCAGGAATACCGCAACCGCGAGGGCTTTGTCCGCTTTGCAGCAGATGCTTCGGAGGAGGCGCGTCCCCTTATTAACGCGAGCCTGACCTTTAGCTACCACAACCACAGCTTCGAACTGGAGCGCTTTGATGGGCGCACGGGGCTGGACATCCTCCGCGAGGAGAGCGACCCAGCCGTTTTTTCCTTTGAAATAGATACCTATTGGATCCAACACGGCGGCGGCAACCCGGTCTCGTGGTTGGACAAGTTCCGCGACCGCATGCACATCGTCCATCTGAAAGACCTGAGCATGGACGGCTCTAAGCAATGCTTCGCCGAAGTAGGGGAAGGGAACTTGGAGTGGGAGCCTATTCTCGCGGCCTGTAAAAGAGCACAGATCGAATGGTACTTGATCGAGCAAGACACCTGCCCGGGCGACCCCTTTGACAGCTTGGGTCTGAGCCTGCGCAACCTGCGGGCTATGGGCTTGGACTAGGAGGAAAATCATGCAGGAAATTCTCGTTCCTTGGGCCGTTTGGTACGGCAAGGCTCCGTTCAAAATGGAGTTTCCCGATCACTGGGAAGTAGCGGTTCACCACATGCGGGGCGGGCCGGACATCGGCGACGCCGGTATTCGCCGGGCCCTGCAGGAGACCATCGGTGCTCCGCCCCTGCGCGAGTTCGCCCGCGGCCGGTCTTCGGCGGCCATTTTGGTTGACGACCTCTCGCGCCCGACGCCGGCTTTTCGGCTCTTGCCCTATGTCCTTGAGGAACTGGCTGCGGCCGGGATTGGGGCCGACGCGGTAAAGATCATCTGCGCGCTGGCGGCCCACCGCCCGATGACCCGCGACGACTTGGTCAAGAAGGTCGGGTTGGACCTCGTCGATACCATGCAGGTGCTCAACCACAATGCCTACGAGAACTTGGAATTTCTCGGCTACTCCAGCCGGGGGGTGCCGATCTGGGTCAACCGCGATATGACCTCCTGCGAGGTCCGCATCGCCTTGGGGATGATCACGCCGCGCGGGGGGATGTTCGGTGGCGGAGCCAAATTGCTCATCCCCGGTGCTTGTGGGCAGCAGACGATCATGCTCAACCACCGCCACGTACACGAAAATTTTCGCGAACACCTGTCCGAGGTGGCGAAGATGGCTGGGGTCCGTTATATCGTCAATCCGCTGCTCAACGAGGACTTGGAGATCTCGGCCTTGGTCGCTGGCGACACGGACGCGGCCTTTGAGCGGGGCTGCGAGTTGGGGCGCGAACAGTACGCCACCCAAGTGCCCGACGCCTTCGACATTGGGGTATTCAACGCCTTCCCCAAGGATACGGAACTCTGCCAAGCCGGGTTGGCTATGACGCCGTTGGGCGGAACCAAGAAAAAACCCTTCAACGAAAACGCGACTACCGTCATGTGCTCGGCTAGCCCGGAGGGGCTGGGTTGGCACTCGGTATTAGGGCCAGGCACGGCACTGCGGGGAAAGCCTAGCCGGCCGGCCCGGCGCACCATTTTATTTTCGCCTGGGATCAACAAGTGGGATGCGGCCTCGCTCTTTAGCGAGGGGGTTATTTTTTGCAAAACTTGGGAGGCCGTATTGAGCGAATTGGAAAAACACCACGAGGCTGGCGCTAAAGTGTCGGTCTTTCCGGCTGGTGCGCTGCAACGGGCAGCCGACGCCGATTATTAAAGAGGAGAAAAAATGCCACCGCTAGCGCGTTTTGGTCTAGAGGGAAAAACGGTCATTGTCACCGGGGCTGGCCGGGGAATTGGTCGGACGATTGCTTTAGAATGCGTCCAGTCGGGCGCGCGCGTCGCCGTTGGCAGTCGCACCACGGCCGAATTGGAAACGCTAGCTGCGGAGATTGAGGCTGCGGGCGGGATGTGCTTTTATCACCGGCTCGACGTGACGGACGTAAGCTCTATCGAGCGTTTTATGGCCGCGGTCGTAGCCCACTTCGGGCGAATTGACGTGCTGGTCAATAACGCCGGCTACAACAAGGTCGGCAAAATCCTCGACTACGACGAAGAGCTCTACGACCTGATCGTCGATGCCAACCTAAAAAATGTGTTTTTCTGTAGCCAGATCGCCGCGCGGCAGATGATCGCTCAGGGAGAAGGGGGCAATATCGTCAATATCTCGTCCCAAGCAGGCGTGGTCGGCGCACCGGAGCGCGGCCCGTACTCAGGTGCCAAGGGTGGCGTCAACAACCTTACGCGGACCATGGCCGCCGAATGGGCCGAGTATCAGATACGGGTCAATGCAGTTGCCCCAACCGTGACCCGCTCGCCGCTGGCCGAAACCGCGATGCGGGAAAGCCAAGCCTTTGCCGATGCGGTAAAGACCAAAAACCTGCTGCGCGGTGCCTTGGCCGAGCCGGAGGAAATGTCGGCACCGGTGATCTTTTTGGCGTCGGATGCCGCGGCCATGATCACCGGGCACACGCTCGTGGTGGATGGGGGATGGACCATCGTTTAGCTAGCTATTGCATTGAGTGGCAACAAGTTGCTGGATGGACCTGTGCAATTTACCAAGAGCTGCAGACCGCCTTTAAAACACCAAACACCAAAATTAGCTGTCGCTATTGAGTGCCTACCCCTTCTACACGGGGTACAGGCGGTCGCGGTATTGCGCTAGGCGGCCGGCGAGCATCGAGTCGAGCGTAGCGGCCGAATGCGCCAGCCCTGTGCCAATGCCGCGCTGGGCCACGTGGACGAGGAGGCGTACCAGTCTGTTGGCGTCGTCGAGGTCAATGTATTCTGGGGCCAATTGCGTGCCCGGCCCCGAGTTGTGATAGTTGCCGAGGGGTAGCGCAACCGCGCCCGTGCGATAATCGGCCTGCATCAGCGGGGTGGCTTCGCAAGCACCGCTGTCCATCAGTTTGCGCTGATAGCGGAAAGATGGCTGTTGGGAGGCCAATTCATCGGCCAGCGCCGCCAGTCCGCCGCTGATGTCCGGGTCGAAAACCCAGAGCCGATCGCCGACTCGCAAGATCGGCCCCGCGCCCAGCACGGCCCCAGCCGCCACGCTGGAGCACTCGATGTTGATGTAGAGTGCGCGGCGAGGCAAGAACTTGGCCTCTAGCGCAGCCAGCATGCCGACGAAACCCACCTCTTCAGCGCGGGTGAGCAAGACGCCGACGCGGGCCGACGCTTGCTGGCGCACCAAAGAATCCAAGACGCACAAAGCCACGGCCGCACCGGCCAAATCGTCGATCGCCCGCCCGCTCAAGCGCCGACCCCGCACCCGAAAGGCCGGCAAATCCCACATCGCAAAGGTCCCCGGGCCTTGGGGACTGTCGGGTACTGCGGTCACTTCAACTAGGGGATAGCGCGACCCTTTCTCCTCCACCGTTCGGACGATGGTCCCGGGAGTGCCGCGCTGGGTAACCGGACGATTCAGGTCGAATATGCGCACGCCCGTCGCTAGGGCCTGCTCCAACTCGACGCCGCCGAGGATCTCAAACAGCGCTCGGTCTGGCCCCTGCGAGGCCCTCCACACTAAGCCGGGATGGTCGAGGTGGGCGGTTAAGATGAGAAATTCCTCCTCCTCCTGTTGGCCCCCGCCGTCGTAGAGCAGCAAGCTGTTGCCACAGCGGTCGTAGCGCATTTGGATTGGAGGCCGCTCGGCTGCGAACGAGCGCGCAATGCCGAGGGCAAAATGCTCGTGGAAAGGGGCTGTGGGGGCGCGGATGAGCGGCTTGGCGAATTGGAGGAAGTCGAGTTCCATATCTAGGAAAAAACCCCTAAATACCAATGCCGTCAACTCGCGTTGTCCCAATCGGTTAAGCGACTTATTATAACAAGTCATCGCTATACAGCAGGGGGCTCCATTTGTTAAGACGCTTGCCGACCCACTACCTAAACCACCTCGCCGGGCGCGACCAAGCCCTTCTTGCGCCGCCTGGTACCCAGCAGCTAACCATGCGTGCGTTTTGGGTGGGGGCGTTCCTCAGCTTTTTCCTAGCCGTCGGCGCTCCGTACGGCAACATGATCATACGCGGTTCCTACATGGCCTTGGATTTCAGTACGCCAGGGGCCATTTTTTTGTTTCTAGTGCTCATCGGACTGCTCAATGTGCTGTTCAAGGTTGCCGCTAGCCCGCCGGGCGCAGTGGTTTGGGCCTTGATCTCCTGTGCGCTTTACAGCTTCTACTATGGGTGGGTGGCTCCCCTCAATCCCTTTGCCCCGGGTTTTTTCTTTGCCACCTTCATCCTCGCCTCATCCCTGCTCAACATGGCCTTGATCTTCTCCGGGCGGAGTTTGGTCCTCAACCGGGCCGAGCTGATTCTCGTATACGTCATGCTGTTGATCGTCTCGGCTCTTTGCACTATGGGCCTGAGCGAACAAATTCTGCCGATGATCACGGCAGTGTTTTACTTTGCCTCGCCGGAAAACAAGTGGCGGGAAGTGCTCTTTCCCCATTTTTCCGAGCGCGAGATCCTCGTCATCGATGGTCGGGACAGCCAATCCTTTTACGAAGGGTTGGCACCTGGGGAGGTGATTCCCTACGCGGCGTGGGCTGAGCCGTTGTGCTGGTGGGCAGTTTTTCTCTTGGCGCTATACGTGACCATGGTGTCGGTCGCGGTGATAGTCCGTCGGCAGTGGATGGAGCGCGAGCGGCTGCCCTATCCGCTTACTCAGGTAGGGCTGGCGATGGTGCGCGGCGAGGAGCGCGGGCTTAAGATCAATACCTTTTTTCGCCAGCCAGCCATGTGGGCCGGTTTTATTTTACCGCTCTTTTTTGGCAGCTTGAAGGCCCTGCACCGCTACGACGCGGCTTTTCCGGTCTTCTCCCTGACTTCGTCGATCTCCTTGGTGGGCAAGCAGACCTTGCAACTGACCGTCAGCTTTGCCATGATCGGGTTTTCGTACTTCATCAATGCCAATATCGCCGCTGGTATTTGGTTCTTCCATCTCTTGGCCAAGTTTGAAAAAGAGCTTTTCGCGCTGGCCGGCGTGACGTCCGAGCAGAAGGTCGTCTTCGGTGTAGCCGACGTTTCTCTGATGGCCTACCAAGGAGTCGGTGCCTTGCTGGCCATGGTCGGGGTTGGCCTGTGGGTGGGGAGGGAACACTTTCGCAATGTGTGTAAAAAGGCCCTCGGATGGGCACCAGAGGTGGAGGATGGGGATGAGATCATGTCCTATCGCTGGTCTTTTTTCGGTGCAGTGGGCGGGGTCTTGGTCATGTCGTGGTGGCTGTGGATCATGGGGACGCCGCTGTGGGTGGCGTTTGTTTTTGTCGTCTTGGCCCTGCTCGTCTTTTTAGGGATTACGCGGATCGTCGCCGAAGCCGGCTTGGCAGCGGTGCGCGCCCCGATGACGGCGCCCGACTTGGTAATCTTGGGGTTGGGGACCGATCTAGTAAGCCAGACTGGGGTGTGGAACTTGTCGTTGGCCTATATGTGGGGCGCGGATGTGCGGGTGTTCGTCATGGCAACCTGCACCAATGCCCTCAAGCTAATCGAGGAGATGGAGCCGCGGCTGCGGCGGCTGGTGTTTTGGGCTATTATTCTCGCGCTGTTCATCGGTGCCCTCGGTGCATTTTGGATGATTTTCCACATGGCCTATCAGCACGGCGGAGTGAACCTCAACAGTTGGTTTTTCAAAGGCGCGCCCGAAACCGCCTACAACAACGCGCTCCGCAACATAGAGCCGGCGGGCGTGCACTGGCCGGGGGTAGGGTTTTTGTCCGGCGGCGCGCTGGTGATGGGGGCGATGATGTGGGCGCGACAGCGCCTGCCTTGGTGGCCGGTGCATCCCATCGGCTTTCCCATTGGGGCCAACGGCATGCTCAACCACGTGTGGTTTAGCGTGTTCTTGGCTTGGTTTATCAAGAGGATGATCATGCGTTTCGGCGGGGTGGCTTTGTACCGCCGCAGTCAGATGTTCTTTCTAGGGCTGATCTGCGGGCAGGTTTCGTGTAATGGACTCTGGTTGGTCATAGATTACTTCACGGGAAAAGTGGGGAACTCCATTTTTTGGGCATGAAGCGCTCGACTTACTACATCCTCTGCGCCCTCGTGCTGACCGCAAACTGCGGTTGGGCACGCGAGGACGGAGTGCGCGAAACCGTCGCTTATTTGTCGTCGCTCGGCTCTAGGGTGAGCGGCTATCCCGGAGCGGCCGCGGCCGCGGATTACGTCGAGCAACGCCTGCGCGAGATTGGGCTTGCACAGGTCGCGCGCGAATCCTTTGAGGTCACCGTGCCCATCGACCACGGGGGCGAGTTACTCCTCACAGAGAGCGGGGAGCGCTATGGCCTCTACAGCCTGTGGCCGAACTTAGTCCGCACCTCGACCCTGCCCGAGTACGCGGGCGAGATGATTTACGGCGGGGACGGCGAGTGGGAGAATTACGCGGGGCTCGAACTCGACGGCCGGGTGGTGCTGATGGAGTTCAATAGCTGGAGCCGCTGGTTGCAGGCCGCTTCGCTGGGTGCGCGCGCCATCGTCTTTATCGCCCCAGAGGAGACTACGCGCAATCAAGCCACGGCCAAGTACTCCACCGCGCCGCTGGACATCCCGCGCTTCTGGATCGCAAGAGCGGCCGGGCTGCGGCTAAAAGAGCGGCTGCTCCAGCAACCGACTTCCGTAGTGCTCAAGGGGCGGATGGACTGGCAGCGCGAGACGGCTTGGAATATCTGGGGCCGGCTTCCCGGCACCGATCCAGACCTGGCCGACGAGACCATTGTCATCGAAAGCTATTACGATGGCATGTCGGTGGTGCCAGCCTTGGCCCCGGCGGCCGAAACGACCAGCGGCATCGCCGCGTTGTTGGCGCTGGCCGAGCATCTAGTGCGCCATCCTCCGCGACGGCCGGTCGTGTTGGTGGCCACGGGCGCGCATTTCCAAGCTCAGCAGGGGATTGTCCACTTCCTCGAGCGCCATGCCCGCCTCCATCCCCACTACGCCGAGCGGATGGAAGAACCACTCAAGCCCAAGCTCTTCATCTGCATTGATCTGACGAGCCAGTCCGCTGGGCTGGGGATCTGGAACAATACCTTTAGCTATGATCTCAAGCGATTCTTCGTGCCCTTTGGGCGGCGTTTTACGGCCTATGCCGAGGAGGAGGCCGCTCGGTTGGGCCTAGAGCAAGAGCGACCGCTGGCCAATGGGATTAGCCCGATTCGCGGCATGGACTGGTCGACCTTCGTGCCGGGCGGGGTCTCGGTCAGTGGGGAGCATGCGCTGACCGCTGGGATCGTCTCGCTGTCGTTTGTTACTGTCAACGACGCTCGCTATATCGTCGATACCCCGCTCGATACGCCTGAGCGGATGAATATCGAAAATTTGTCCCGCCAAAGCCGCCTGCTCAACGCCATGCTGGCGCGGGCAGTAAACGACGAGGCCCTGTTTGCCGATCTCGAAGACTTTGGTCCCGTACTCAAGGACAAATTGCGCTCCCTGCGGGTCAAGGTGCGCACGTTCCCGCGCCGTAGCCAAGTGCCGGACCGTCCGATCGCCGACGCCCTTGTCGTAATCGATCCCTGGTTCAAATCTCACAAGAGCGTGCGCTGGGCTCAGTACCACCTCACGGACGGCCAAGGCGTCGCCGATATCGACGGCTTGCGGACTGGAGCCTATCCGGTGGCGGCTTACCAAGTCGATCCAACCACCGGAGATATTGGATTTGCGCCTGACCTTTCGGAAAGGGCGACAAAGTTCAGCGGCGGGATCGTGAATGGGTGGATGATCGACAGCAAAATTCGCTGGAATACCAACGAAAAGATCATCGTCGTCTTTCCCAGTATCTCGCGGCCCTTTTACAGCATGATCGACCCGCGCTATCTCCGGTCGTTCAAGGGGATCAAGATCGTCGATCAGAACGGGGTGGAACCGCGGCAGTTCGGGTTGGCGCGGGGGTTTGACGAGGGCGAGGCCGTTGGCGTGGTCTTTGGGCCACAGGATGCCGACGAGGACGAGGGCATCAAGATGATCATCGACAACCGCCTGCTCTTACTCAACAGCGATGGCACAGAAAGCGTGGCGCAGGCGCGCGGGCGGGGCTACTCGCTAAGGCGGGACTCACTGGTCCGCACCGGAATGCTGGCCGTCGAGGACATGTGGCGGCTCAACGAGGCGCGGCTGCACACCTTGCGCGAGCACGCCATTGAAAACCAGCGCCTAGCCCGGTTGCACCAACGCGGCAAGGGGCTGATCGAACAGGCGCGACAGGCCGAAGAGGCCAGGGATTGGGAGCGCTATGTCGAGCACGTCCGGGCCGCGCTGGGGGTGACGGCCCGCGCGTACCCAGAAGTGCTACAGACGCTCAACGACGTCATCAGCGGCATGGTATTTTTTCTCGCCTTGGTCATCCCAACGGCCTTTCTGGGGGAGCGGTTGCTGTTTGCGGCAGCCGATATTCGCAGGCAGCTAGCGGGGTTTGGGGGGTTGTTGCTTTTGATCTGGATCGCCATTTCCCAGGTTCACCCGGCCTTTGCCATCGCCCATCCGCTGGTGATCTTGCTGGCCTTTGCAATCATGGCGATGGCGGCCTTTGTCATGGCGATGATTAGCACTCGCTTCAATAGCTATATGAAGGCGTATCAGGCGAGGGAAGCCCACGTTCACGAGACCGATATCAGCCGCGCCAGCGCCAGCTACGCGGCCTTTATGCTCGGCATTTCCAATATGCGTCGGCGCAAGCTGCGCACCGGGCTGACCTTGCTGACCTTGGTCCTGCTCACCTTTACGGTGCTTTCCTTCACCTCGTTCAATACCCAGATCCGCTATATGGCCTTTGCGATGGACCACGAGGGGACCTACGAAGGGGTGCTGATCCGCGACCGCAATTGGAACGTGCTGAATCGCCCGACGCTCGACTATGCCCGTTCCCACTTCGCCACCGAAGGAGTGGTCGTGCCGCGGAACTGGTATGTCGCCTTTGACGACGAGCAGAAAAAGTACATCGAGGTCTTCGGCGATACTTCGGTGGTGCGGGCGACTGGAATGCTGGGGCTGATGCCGGAGGAAGTGCGCGTCACCGGCATTGACCAAGCGCTGGTGGCAGGCAGCTTCTTCACGCGCGAGGACGAGGTGTCCTGCCTGATGGCCGAGGGCATGGCCGAGGCGCTGGGCATAGGGCCGGCGGAACTGGGCACGGCGAGGGTGCGGGTATTCGGCCGGGACTTGGTGGTGCGGGGCGTGTTCGACCCCGACCTCTTTGAGGCGATCCGCGACCTCGACGACGAGTCGCTGACGCCGGCGGATTTCCAGATGTCGAGTGGCCAAGCACTGGGGCCGGTAACCCAGGACAATATGAGCATCGCCCTAGAGGAGTCGGCGCTCGATATTCGTCCCTTCATCCACCTAGAATCCGAAAACGTGCTGGTCTTGCCCTATGGGACGCTGCGGGAGTCGGGGGGCATGTTGCGCTCGGTGGCGGTGCGGCTGGAGGATGGAGGGCTCGGGCAGGAGTTGATCGAGGATTTTCTCCTGCGCCTGGCCATTACGCTCTTTGCCGGCCTAAAAGATCCGGGCGAAGCCGCCACCAAGGTGTTTTCCTATACCTCAATTGGGTTGACCAATGTCGAGGGCTTGGGGGCCTTGGTGATACCGATGTTTATCGCTGCGCTGATTGTGCTCAACGCGATGATGGGGGCCGTCTACGAGCGCTTCCGCGAGATCGGCATTTACTCATCAGTGGGGTTGGCACCGCTGCATATCGCCTTGCTCTTTGTGGCCGAGGCATGTGTCTATGCGATCATTGGCGTTACCTTGGGCTATATTCTCGGCCAGAGTCTGGGCAAAGCACTCATTGCGTTGGACCTGCTGCAGGGACTGAGCCTCAATTACTCGTCTATGGCGGCGATTGTCTCGTCGCTGATCGTGATGGCCATAGTCCTGCTTTCGACTATATATCCGGCTAGGGTAGCCGCCCGTATGGCCGTGCCCGATACGGTCCGTCGCTGGGTACCGCCGGCCCCTAGCGGAGACCGCTGGGAAATGGAATTCCCCTTTATGGTCAGCAAGGGGGAAGTGCGGGGTCTGTGCGGATTCTTGGCCGGTTACTTCAGCGCCTATAGCGAAGAGTCCATCGGCGACTTCTACGCCGAAAAGGTCCAATTAGTCCAAGAAGACGGCGAGCGCGGTCCGGAGTACGCAGTGCAGCTCCTGCTCTGGCTGGCGCCGTTCGACATGGGAGTGAGCCAGTTTATGCAGCTCGAATTTTTGCCCTCTGAGGTCAAATCCGTCTATACTGTAGAGATTTACATTCAGCGGATCAGTGGTCAGGACACCTTCTGGCAGCGGGTCAACCACCGCTTTATCAATGGGTTGCGGAAAGAGTTCCTACTCTGGCACACCCTCGCTGCGGAGTCTAGGGCCCACCACCTCGGGGTCGCAGAGAAGATGCTGGCTGCACCCGCAGAAACTGAGCACAGCTGATGAACGACGACAAAAAGAAAAGGCGTCAAGAAGAAAAAAGGCAGCGCCAGTGGGCAGAGGTCGAAGAGTACCGTGCCTTGCTCGAAGCCCCCGACCGCTTTGACGAGGGCTTTACGATCCGCACCATTATCGGCGTGCTCTTTATCTCGCTGATTATGACCCCCGGCGAGATGTTCCTCGGGCTGTACACGGGTGGCGGTGTGGGCGCGGCAGCGCAATGGGTGACGGTGATTCTCTTTTTAGAAGTCTCCAAACGCTCGTTTACCTCGCTCAAGCGCCAGGAAATCTACCTGCTGGTGTACGTGGCCTCCGCCTTGGTCGCCCGCGAGGAAGGCGCGTTCCTCGACTTGCTCTGGCGTCAGTATTTCGTGCGTTCGGCCGAAGCCGAGCAATTCGGGATCTCGCGCATTTTGCCGTGGTGGTGGGCACCCCCGCCCGACTCGGAGGCCATTGCCGAGCGGACCTTTATCCACCGCGACTGGCTGGCCCCGATCCTGCTGTTGGTGATCGGGACGATCATGGGCCGCATCGCCTGGTTTACTTCCGGCTACATGCTCTTTCGGCTCACCTCCGACCGCG
Organism: Candidatus Latescibacterota bacterium; assembly: GCA_965261395.1. Taxonomy (GTDB): domain Bacteria; phylum Latescibacterota; class UBA2968; order UBA8231; family UBA8231. The sequence continues at coordinate 4,271,187 of OZ253462.1, read as the reverse complement.
AGCAATTGCCCTTTCCGACCGCGCCGATGTCGGCGCTGGCCGCCATGGCGCTGGCCGAGGATTCCGGGGCTGAGCAGGAGACGTGGAAGTGGCCGGTGTTCAGCATCGGCGCGGCTATCGGTGCGTCATTCGGGGCCATCTACGTAGGGGTGCCGGTGGTCACCCAGCTCTGGGGGTCCAAAGTGGAGATCTTGCCGATTCCCTTCTGGGATCTGACGCCCTATTTCGGCAACATCCTCCCTGCCACGCCGCTGGGGATCGCCGTGCACTTGGGGCCGATATTCACCGGGTTGCTCATGCCCTTCTGGTCGGTGGTTGGCTCCTTTTCTGGGGTGGTGCTGCACACGGCCGTCAGCCCCTTTCTCTACGAATTGGGCTATATGCCGCGCTGGGAAGTCGGCATGGACACCATCCGCACTCAGATCGCCACCGGGATCGATTTTTGGCGCGCCTTTTCCATTGGCATCACCATCGCCGTTACCATAGTTAGCTTCTACCAGCTTTTTTCTACTGGCCGCGAGAAGCAGGCCGAGCTGCGGGAGAAGCTCCAGCTCCAAGGGGCCGGCCAGCCCACGGTGTGCAAGCACTCGGACTGCAACCACCCGGCCGAAGTGAAGGGGTACTGCTTAAAGCACCTCGGCCGCGGCGATTTCAATCTGTGGATTTGCGCTTCGCTGTTTTGCGTGGCGGCGATCTATCCGATCGTCTTGGCCAAGACCCTGTTTCCCACCTTGGTCAGCACCGGCCTGCTGGTAATGTTCGTGCTCATCGCCTTTGTCTATGCGCCGATCATGTCCTTTGTCAGCGCCCGGCTCGATGGCTTAGTCGGCAAGGAGATTTCGATTCCCTATGTCGATGAAGCCATTCGCTTTATGACTGGCTTTCGCGGGGTCGAAATCTGGTTCGTGCCCTTTCCGGCCCGCAACTTCGGCGGGCACGCCGAGGGGTTTAGGGTCGTCGAGCTGACCGGAATGAAGTTTACCAGCCTGCTCAAGGCCGAACTCTTTATGTTGCCCATCGTCTTTGCGGTGAGTCTGATGTACTGGACTTTCCTCTGGCGCTTGGCCCCCATCCCCTCGGAGAGCTACCCGTACGCGCAGCTAATGTGGCCGCTGCGGGCCTTTGACCAAGCGCTCTACTTATCCAGCACGATGTACAGCAAAATGTGGCGTGCCGGGGAGGAGTTGGAAGGGGATGTTGTGCCCGGTGGCCAAGCCGTGTGGAGCCCGAGCAATTTGCAGGACGGCCGCTGGTGGTACTGGCGGGCGAGCACCACCAGAGATTTAGGCGTGCCCGATCCGGTAAAGCGCACCTATGGCCCTTGGTCGCAGACTGGGTACTTCTACACCAACTTCGGCGGCGAGGGCGCTCCGCCACCCCCGGAAGCCGCCGAGCAGACCGCCGCCGAGCCGTCGGCTGGCCCCCAGCTACTTTGGCCTCCCAACGGCATGGCCCTTGCCACGCCGAACCCCAACTTCCGGGTCTCGGTTGATCTGGCTCCGGGCGATTCGCTTGACTTCTATTTTGAAGTGGATCGCCTGCCCAGCTTTGACGGCGAGTTTTTGCAGCGCTCCTCGGACCGGCCCTTGCTCTTTGAGGTCCTGTGGCGGGATATGCGCTTTACAGGCGACCGCAAGGACGACGACGGCGATCTCAATATCGCGGCCATCGTCGCTGGCGTGGAGCCGGAGGGGGTAGGTGGCCAGCTCGGGCTGGCGGAAGGCGACCGCCTGCTCGCAGTAAACGGCGTCGAACTCCGCGTGCCCGAGTGGGATACCGGGCGGATCGGCAGGTATTTTACCCAGGGCGCGGACTCCGTGTTTGTCGCTTGGGAACGGGATGAGAAAACCATGCGTCGATCCTTGGTGCGTCGGCCGGGGGAAGGACTGGGACTTGAGTTTGCGGCGGACACTTCATTTGTCGAGGGGTGGACCGAATACGACGCAGTGCGCGTCGCCATCGTGGCCGGGGAGGGGCTGGGGCACCGCTTGGGATTGCAAGCAGGGGACCATCTTATGACGGTCAATGGCCGGAGTATCGACCAAGATACGTGGCGCAGCGAGGAGGTGGTTGCCGCCTTTGCCGCGGTTGTGGAAGAGACGGCGGCAGCGGTGCTAGTCGAGTGGGAACGGGACGAGGGCCGACACCAAGGCTGGGTGGCCGCCGCGCCGCCCGTCCAGCCGGGGTTGACCTATCGGGCGGGAGCCATTGAGGGCCTTGACGAAGAACTAGTCAACAACAAAGACGACGACGGCGACGGTCTGATAGACGAGGATACGCACCATCCCCTCGACGGCAAGAAGTGGCCCATCATCCTCGGCGGCGCGGGATTCGGTCTGACGGCGTATTTCACTTTGGCCTTTCTGGGAATGCCGATTTTTCTGGTCTGGGGATACGTCCAAAGCGTCAACGGCATTCCGCATTTTCTCATTCCGCAAATCATCGGTGCCCTGCTGGGTAGGCATTATTTTTGGAAGCAGTACGGCAAGCAAGAATGGCGACGCTACGCCATGGTTCTGAGCGTGGGTTTCGGGGTTGGCATGTCACTGATCGGTATGTTCAGCGCCGCCCTAGCAATGATCAAAAAGGCCGTCTCTTCTCTGGCCTATTGAGGGGGTGGACAAGGTCCACTATCCCTTGTATTTTCGCCATTTATGGATTTGTTTGCGCGCATATTCCGCGTCGTGCGGGCGCATACTGCGGCCTACGAGCATTGGCAGCCCCCGCCGCCAGCCCCTGCCCCTGCCGAAGACCCGGTCCTCGCTGGATATTACGCCAATCTGGAGCTCCCCTATGGAGCGAATATGGAGGAGGTGAAGGCGGCGTGGAAGCGGTTGATGAAGCAGTACCACCCCGACCGCCACGCACAGGATCCGGCCAAGCGCGAGGTTGCCAACGCGTTGTGCGCCCAGTTGACGCATGCCTATAAAGAGCTGGAGAAGTTCCTGACGACCCATTAAACTAGCATTGGAGGAAGCTTATGGCTGATTTTACCACAGTAAAGGAATACGTCCTCGAGCTGGGCTTTGCCATCGCCGAGGAGATTCCCGAAGAGGAAATCATTATTATCAACGACGAGGAGCGGGGGGTGCAAAACTTGGTCGTTGATTGCGAGGATACGGTGTTGGTGATCGAGCAGCTTATCATCAAGGTCGCCGCTGGAGCCGCCGAGACGTATAAGCGGATTTTACAGATGAACCGCGACTTGGTCTTTGGTGCCTTCGTCCTTAATGAGGAAGGCGATTCGCTGCTCTATCGCAATACGCTGGCGCTGGAGAATTTGGACTTAAACGAACTGGAAAGCACGATCAACTCCCTCGGTCTCGGCTTAGTCGAGCATGGGGAGGAATTACTGGGGTTTGCCGCCAAAGAGGGAGGATAAGACATGGCAGGTATATTTCAACGCTTGTTTAAAACTGGGCAGGCCGAGGCCCACTCCATAGTGGATAAGCTCGAAGATCCAATCAAGATGAGTGAGCAAGCGGTCCGCGACTTAAAAAATGACTTGCAGGAGAGCCTCAAGGCCCTCGCCGAGGTCAAGGCGATCTCCATAAGGCTCAGCCGCGAGTCCGAAGACCACCGGCGGCGCGCCGAAGACTACGAGCGCAAGGCCATGCTGCTGTTGCAAAAGGCCGAGTCCGGCCAGATGGAGGAAGCCGAAGCTGACCGCTTGGCGCGCGAATCCCTGGCTCGAGTCGAGGAGGCCCAGAGTCGGCACGCAGAAACTTCCCAACAGGCCCAAGCCCAACAGGCGATGGCCACCAAGCTACAGAGCAATGTCAACGACCTGAAGTCGAAAATCGCCTCGTACGAAAACGATCTGGTAACTCTCAAGGCGCGCACCAAAACCGCCAATGCCACTCGCAAGATCAACCAGCACTTGGCCAACATCGACTCAAAGGGCACCACGGCCCTGCTCGAACGGATGAAGGAAAAGGCCGAGGAGCAGGAAGCCCTCGCCGAGGCCTACGGCGATATGGGAGACGCTGCGACGGCCGTTGACGACGAGATCGACAAGGCCCTCGCCGACAGCAAGGGAGTCAAGGTCGATGATTCGCTGGCCCAGCTCAAGGCCAGAATGAAGGTGGCAAAATAGGGCTACCGTCGGTGGCCGATGGGATGAAGGCCCTTAGCCGCAGGCAATTTTTCGGCGCACTCGCCGCCGGTGGTGGCTGGGCCGCCTGGAGCGGTTGCTCGTCCGACCAGCAGCGGCGGCCGATCCCCGGGCGGATCGTCAACGAGGGACCACCGCGTGGGCACCTGCTGCGCGATGTGCATTCTTGGGCAGACTTTGCCGCGGCTGAGCACGCGTGCGATATCGCCATTGTCGGCGGTGGGATATCCGGCTTGGCGGCGGCGTGGAAGTTGCGTCGGTCGGGGGTGGAGCGAATCGTCCTCCTCGACCTCGAAGACCAGCTAGGGGGCACCAGTCGCAGTGGCCAATGGGGCGACCAGGTATTTCCCTGGGGTGCTCACTACATCAACATCCCTCCTGCCGAAGCCGACTGCATCCACGAAATACTGCAAGATATCGGCGTCATTGACGGCTACGACGCAGCGAATAAGCCGCTGGTCGCCGCTGGGGCCATGCTGCGCTGGCCACACGAGCGGCTCTTCTACCGGGGTCGCTGGGTCGCCGGACTGGACCCGTTTGTCGACGCATCGGGCCGAGAGCGCGAAGCGTTGTTGCGCTTTGAAGACGCGATGCTCGGCTGGGCCTTGCATCGCGGCCGCGATGGTCGCCGGGCCTTTGCCATGCCTTTGCGCTACAGCACGGCCGATGTCCGGGTGCGGCGTTTGGACCAGATCAGTATGGCCCAGTACCTCCGCGAAGAGGGATGGCACGACGAGCGGCTCCGCTGGCTGGTCGATTACGCCTGCCGCGACGACTACGGCAGCACGGCAGCCCAAGTCTCGGCTTGGGCCGGGATTCACTACTATGCCTGTAGGTTCTACGACTACCGGATCGAGGAGGCGTATCCAGCCCACACGCTGACGTGGCCCGAGGGCAATGGACACCTAGTTGCGGAACTCGCTAATAGGTTGGGGAAGAACGAGATAAAGCGACAAGCTCTAGTGGCTCGTCTAGCCGAGGAGCGGTCGCAGGTGCGGTTGGGGTACATCGACTTGGCCACCGGGAAAAAACGGCAACTGACCGCCCGGGCAGTGGTGTACGCCGGCAAGCTCCACACGGCTCCCTACGCGATTGCGGGCCTGCCGGATGCACAGGCCAAGGCTATGGCGGCCATCGAGTATAGCCCTTGGTTGGTGGCGGCGATTTTTCTCAAAGAGCCGCTCGCTGCTCAGCAGACTACTTGGGACAATGTCTTGTACGACAGCCCGTCGCTGGGCTATGTGGTCGCCGATCACCAACAGGGTGGGGGAGGCCGCGTATTGCTGTACTATTGGCCCTTTGTCGACCAACTTGAGGACGCCCGGCACACCTTGCTCACGCAGGACCATTCATTTTGGACCGAACAGATCATGGCCGACCTGCGCCGAGTCCACCCGGAGTTGGACGACCTCGTAGAGCGCATCGATCTGTACCGCTGGGGGCACGGGATGATGCGGCCCAGTCCTGGGTCGCTGTGGGGGCCGACGGCCAGTTGGCGGCAGCAGCCTATGGAGCGGATATTTTTTGCTTCGTGCGATGCGAGTGGGCTGCCCCTGTGCGAAGAAGCGATATTTTCCGGTATTCTGGCGGCGGAGCGAGCTATGGACCGCCTCGGCGTGGCGTATTCCTCCTCACTGGGAGGGCTTGAGGATGCCTAGGCTGGGTCCGCTGCTGTTGCTGGTGGCCATTTTCTCAGCCGCAGTCTGCGCCATCGTCTATCAGCTACTCATCGGCAGCGTGTCGTCCTATTTCCTCGGCAATAGCGTCGAACAGTTTTCTCTGACGATCGGCTTTTTCCTCGCCGCGATGGGGCTTGGCTCTTGGCTTTCGCGCTTTGTCGCCGACCACTTGCTGTTGACGAGGCTAGCCCAGCTAGAGATTTGGCTGGGGCTTTTGGGTGGGGTTTCGGTTGGCGTGCTCTACGTGCTCTACGGATACACCGACCACTTTAGGGTCGGCATGTTGGCTTTGAGCACGTCGATTGGCGTGTTGATCGGCTTGGAAGTGCCGCTGATCACCCGGCTTTTGCGCGGTCACGGTACGCTACGCGCGGCGTTATCTAATGTTTTGTCCCTCGATTATCTGGGGGCCTTGCTGGCCTCGTTGCTCTTCCCGTACATCCTGTTGCCCTTCCTCGGTAGCCTGCATACGGCGTTGGTCGCCGGCTTGGTCAACGCCGGCATCGGTCTCGGCGTGGTGCTTGCGTTTAAGGGGACGTTGTTAGAGCAGCGTGCCTTCCGCTCGCTAGGGGCGCAAGCGATTGTAGTTGTTGCGGCGCTAGGGGTGCTGGCTTGGCAGGGGGAGGAACTGCGGGCGCGGTGGGAAAGCGACCTGTACGAAGACCGCATCGTCCACAGCGAGCAATCGGCCTACCAGCAAATCGTCCTGACCCAGCGCGACGAACACCTGCGGCTCTATCTCAACGGGCATTTACAATTCGCCTCCATTGACGAGCATCGTTACCACGAGGCGCTAGTCCATCCAGCTATGGCGCTGGCCCCCTCCCGCGAAAGGGTGCTCATCATCGGAGGAGGGGACGGCCTGACGGCGCGGGAAGTGCTCAAATACGAGGGGGTCCAGCACGTCGATTTAGTCGATCTCGACCCAGCAGTGACCCGGTTGGCCCAGCGCAACATCTACCTGACCCAGCTCAACGACAATGCCTTAAATCGTCGCCGAGTGCGCGTGGTCAACGAAGATGGCTTTGTCTTTTTGCAGCGCGAGCACGTGCCGTATGGCGCGATACTAATCGACCTACCCGACCCCCGTGAGGAGAGCTTGGCCAAGCTCTATTCGGTCGAAGCCTATCGGCTGTGTCGCAAGTTGCTCAGCCCACAAGGCGTCTTGGCGACCCAGGCTTCCAGCCCGTACCACGTCCGCGAGGCGTACTGGAGCATTGCCGCCGCCTTGGAGGAAGCGGGCTTTGCCGTCCACTCCTATCACTTGCACGTGCCCTCTTTTGGCGAGTGGGGGTTCCACTTGGCGGGATCCGCCGGGCTGGATCCGACGGCTGTCGCCTTCGCGGTCCCCACGCGCTATATTGACCAACAAGTCTGGGGTGCCCTCGCGGTCTTCGACGGCGATATGGCCCGCTTGCCCGTGCAGGCCAACCGACTTGATAGGCCGGTGCTGGCGCGTTATTATCGACGGGGTTGGAGTACTCAGTTTTGAAAGGAAGACGAAATGGGGTTTAAAAAGTGGTTCGGTGGCCGCCGAGACGAGGAAGAACCGACCTATCAAGAGTACTCGCTTAGCACCATGAAAGTGGGGTTTTTGGTCGATTACGATCTCAAAACCTGGCAAGTCACGGGCTATGGGACCTATGATTACGACGGCTATGTGACCGAGGAGTGGGAGTTGCGAGCCGATGAAGAGGTGAATTTTCTCGAGCGCGCGGTCGAGGATGGCCAAGCCTATTGGACCTTGACGCGGGCGATTGGCATCGACGAGATCGACGGCGATGTTGCGGCGGCGATTGTCGCCGACGGCGACCCGCCTGAAGTGGTGCAGTTTGCGGGCGATGAGTACATGGGGAGCACGAGCGAAGCGGGCCTGTACCGCAAAGACGGCACCGATGCGGAACGCGAATTTGTCAATTGGTCGTTCAAAGCAGCAGAAGGCAAAGTGCTCTTCATCAGCCAGTGGGGCGAGCGCGACTTTGCCGCGTACGCGGGCTTGGAGGTAGAAGAATACCAATTCACCGACATCCTGCCGGTGGAGGAGGGAACCTAAAATGCTTCGGCGTATGGCCTCACTGCTCCTATTCGCACTCGCGGCCTGTGGGGGTTCCAAAGACCCGGTGAAGGAGCTGGTGCGCAACCTTGATCGCTACCCCGAGTATTCCCTGATCGTCGACGATACCCGCATCGAAGATCACTCGTTTTTCCCCGATTACGCCCTCCGCTTTCAGGTGTTGACCGCTTCGGGACAGCGCGTCGCCGGGCGCGATACCATGGTCTATCAGGAGCGCCGCACCGATTGGATGGAAGTCGGCGAAAAGACCTTCTACCGCTATGAGAACTACGTCGGCATGGTCGTGGCCTCCAAGTCGCTAGACGGCCGTCGCACCGGCACTAACCAAGCGCACCCACCCGGCTATCAATACGTCGGCAATCCCCAGTACGGGTCTTGGGGCGGGGGCGGGTTTTGGCAATTCTACGGCCAGTACGCGCTGATGAGCAACTTAATGGGGGGGGGCTGGCGGGTCGGGCGCGGCGATTGGGAGGGCTACCGCCGCAACCGGGCAGGGGGCCGCCCGTACTATGGGCCGGTGCAAGGCGGGCGCACTGCTTTTGGGTCGCGCGGCTCGCAAACTCAAAAGACGCGACCGCAATTCTACCAGCGTCAGCAAAGCCGCCGTCAGGCCTTTAGTAATCAGGCCAAAAACCGCATGGGGCGCACCACGTCCGGTTGGGGACGCGGTACCTCGCGCTTCGGAAAATAGGGGGAACGCAGTGGACAATATAGTGCATATGGCCCAGACCTTAGTCTATCTCTTAGAGGCTTTCGTCCTGCTCTTTATCGCCAAGCAGGTCTATGCCCGGGTTTTTCGCCGGGTCAATCTCAAGGACGAACTCTACGGCCGCAACAACCACGCGATGGCTGTTGCGGTGGGTGGTTATTTCTTTGGGATCTGTCTGGCGTTGGGAGGGGCGTTGAGCGGTCCTTCGCTCGGCTGGCAAGCCGACCTAATTGGCATTGCCCAGTACGGCCTCTTGGCGATTGTCTTGATGCTCGTCGCCGGCGTGCTCTGCGAGCGGGTGCTCCTGCCCCACTTCGACAACCGCAAGGAGGTCGTCGAGGATCAGAATGTGGGGACGGCCTTTGTCGAGGCGGGGATGCACATCGCCAATGGCTTGATTATCCTGGCTATCGTGCAGGGCGAGGGGCCGCTGTGGAGCGGCGTGGCCTTCTGGCTTTTGGCCCAAGTAGTGTTGGTGGTGGCCGGGTTGCTCTACGAGTGGATTACCCCACATTCGGTTCACCGCGAACTAGAGCGCGACAATGCCGCGGTCGGCTTGGCGTTTGGCGGCGTGCTGGTGGGTATGGGCAACATCGTCAGCATCGCCGTGGCCGGCGACTACACTGGGTGGATCGAAAGCCTCAAAATTTTTGGCATGGACGTGGTCTTTGGCTTTGTGGCGCTCTACGCCATCCACAAGTTGACCGATGTGCTCTTGGCACCCGGTGTGCGCTTGGGTGCTGAACAGGTCGAGGAGCAGCCGAATGTGGGGGCCGGGCTGATAGAGGCTTTCGGCTACGTGGGCGGATCGATCCTAATCGTTTGGATCTTCTGAACTACCCCCGCCGGCTCCGATGCCACTGCCACAGCAGCGTCGGGCCGCCGAGGAGGACGTAGGTCAGGTTCGCCAAAGCATGGGTCAAGGTGGCGCAGGCCAAAGCGGTGGGGAGGGGCACGGTGTAGAGGCGGTGTAGAGCCTCGCTGAAGAAGAGGTGATACGAGCCGATCGCCCCAGGCGTCGGAATGATCACTCCTATGGACGATATGGCCATGATTACCAGCGCCGCTGCTGCGTCGAGGTCGTATGTTTGGTGCAAACCCATACCGATAAAAGCCGCGTAAACAATAAACACGTAGGCCGTGTTGAGCAGGATCGAGCTGACGAGGATTTCGAAGTACGCCGTCGGCTGTTGCCGCAGGGCGGAAAGCCCGCCGATGAAGGTTTCGAGGATTTCGAGGGACCGCTCGCCGCGCCCCCAACCGAGCCGCGCGAGCAGCGCGCGCATTCCAGCTAAAATTTCCCCCCGATAAACCGATACCAAGACCAAGGCACCCAGCGCGATCAAGCAGCCGGCTAGGGCCAACAGGCCAATGGTATCCCGATCTGCGCCGACCGGCATCCAAAGCACGGGCAGGGCAATATCTATATAGACGATGAGCCAGAACAAGACAATGAGCCAAAACAGATCGAGAATGCGCTCCACCACTATCGTAGCCATCAAGGCGCTGATGCTCGCCCCAGCGGTCCACTTGAGGCTGACGCACCGCATCACCTCGCCCGAACGCGGCACCACCACATTGGCCGCATAGCATATAGCCAAGGCGAGCGACGCGTTGAGGTTGCTCACTTGCGGCGCAAAGGGCCGCATGAGGACTTGCCAGCGCCAAGCTCGCAATACCAAGGTCCCCAGCGTTACGACGCACATAACAGCGGCCCAAACCGGCGAAATGCCGGTCATGGCAGCCCAGAGTTCCCCCCGGTTTATCCCCTCAAAGGCCCAATAGATAAAAAGCCCCATCAAGCCTAGGCTCAGCCCGTACTGGAGGGCTTGTTTCAGTATCTTATGCATCGCGCTGGCAAACGTAAAACAGGGGATTTGGCGATCCCCTGGTGTATGACGGAAGGAAGAGGCTGGGTAGGTTTGTTCAAGCCTGTGTGGGTCGAATTTTGCCCATCTGCTCTAGTAGACCGATGATCTGCGCGGCCGCCTCCGAGGGCGTTGATGTGTCAGTTTCGATGACCAGTTCGGGATTTTCTGGATCCTCATAAGGGTCTGAAACACCGGTAAAATTAGGTATTTCACCGGCTAGTGCTTTTTTGTAGAGGCCCTTGGGATCGCGCTCGGCGCATACTTCAACCGGGGTGCTGATGAAAATTTCGACGAAATCGCCCTCAGCCATAAGGGCCCGCACTCCATCGCGGTCGGATCGATAGGGACTGACAAAGCTGGCGAGGGTCAAAAAGCCCCCATCGACAAAGAGCTTTCCTACCTCGCCGATCCGACGGATATTTTCCGCTCGATCGTCAGCAGAAAAGCCTAAATTTTTATTGAGCCCGAAGCGGATGTTGTCGCCGTCTAGCACATAGGCCAAATGGCCGCGGGCGGCTAGGGCGTGTTCGACAGTATAAGCAATCGTGCTTTTGCCCGAACTTGGCAGGCCCGTCAGCCAGAGTAGTACCCCTTGTTGGTGCAACAGGCTTTCGCGTTTCTCGCGGCTGACATGGCCCTCGTGTCGGACGATATTGGTCGCTTTGATAGCGGTCAAAGTTCACCTCGTGAGCTTAGAGATAAATTTTATAAAAATAATAACGACCATACGGCCTTGATTGGTCAAGGAAGTGGCAGCGCGCGAGCGGGGCTATTTTTAATTGACGGTTAATAGTTTATATATTTATACTAAATGACATACAGTACAAGCGCATCTCACAGCGCATCTCACCAAGTGGAGGAGGCAAGCGTATGAAAATTGCAATTAGCATCACCTGTGCGGTCCTGCTGGCAACTGCCAGCGACGGGGTTGTCAACATCCAGAATGTGGGTTCGGGTGCTCGTGCGCAGGGGTTGGGCAACAGCTTTGTGGCGGTGGCCGACAATTCGGATGCCGTGTTTGCCAATCCGGCTGGGTTGGGTCAGGTGTCTAGTCGTCAGGTAGCCTACACCAATGTGTCGCTTTTGTATGCGGGCATCGAAGGCGACGACTTGGGTCAGCACGTGGTTTCCTATGCGCAGCCTTTGGGCGACAAGCTCGGCTTGGGCTTGGGCTATGAGCGGATTGGCTCGTCGCTGATGAGCGAGAACGGGGCGTTTGTGTCGCTGTCGTATCAGGTGCAGCGTCGGCTGCAGGTGGGGGTGTCGGCCAAGTATTTGTTTTGGAGCGTGGGATCGATTCCCGACGATGAGGGTCGTCCCGACCCGCTGTCGAACCAGAGCGCGGGCAATGTCGGTTTGGATTTGGGCTTGATGTGGCAGAGTCCGATGCAAGGGGCGCAGGTGGGGGTGTTGTTGAAGAATATCAATCAGCCGAATGTGGCGTATGGTGAGGTGGAAGGGGACGCGAATGCGGGTACGTTGCCCATGGACGTGCATGTGGGGGTGGGGTATCGTCTGAGCAGTCAGTCGTTGGTGTCGGTGCAATACGTGCGTCGCGATTTGACGGGGGAGGGCTCGGATCACGGGATGGTTGTTGGTGGGGAGACGCAGTTGGTGGAGGGGTTGTTGTTGCGGGCGGGGGGTCGCCGTTTGCTGACGGAGGACGCCGGTGGAGGATTGAATGCGGGGTTGGGCTATCAGTGGAACCAGTTGGTGTTCGACTATGCGTATGACATTGGCTTGGATCTGACCGAGACCAATGGCGCGCACCGGTTCTCCTTTGCATACGAATTCTAAACCAAAAAAGCCCTGTATGAGAAAAGGCCGTCCCGCTTTGGGGACGGCCTTTTTGTCTATTCTACGATGTCTTCGTCTGCATCCGTCACCAAGGTGCCCGGATCTTGGCCGCGGCAGATGCGCAATATGGTTCCCTTGTCAGAGAAGTCAAAAAAGTGCATGGGCATCTTGTGATCGCGCGCCAACAGGACCGAGGATTGATCGGCGATGGTGAGGTTTTCTTGGATGATCGTGTTGTAGTGCATCCGCCGGTACAGCCTCGCGTGGGGATCGGCGTGAGGGTCGGAGGTAAAGATGCCGCCGACTTGATTTTTAGCAAAAAGCAGGGCTTGGGACCGCGTCTCAATCGCGCGCTGGGCCGCGGTGTAGTCCGTAGTGACGTACGGGTTGCCAATACCGGCGGCAAAGATGACGATGTAGTGCTTCTCTAGATGGTGAATCGCGCGCAGCCGAATAAAAGGCTCGGCTACCGTGTTGATGGGAATGGCACTCATTACCCGGACTTCGACATTGGATTTAGAGGTGAGGACCCCGCGCAGCATCAGGCTGTTGATCACCGTCCCCACCATGCCGATGTTGTCGGCTTCGGCCCGTTCAATACCCCACTGACTGGCGAGCGTGCCGCGGAATATATTGCCGCCGCCAATGACGATGGATATTTCGACCCCACAGGAGTGCAAGTTGAGGACTTCGTCGGCAATGTGTTCTAGGGAATCGGGGTCGAATCCCACGTCGTGGGGGCCGGAGATGGCTTCCCCGCTCAGCTTGAGCAGGACTCGCTGGTATCGCATGGAGGTCAGAGCAGTCGCCCCTTTTCGATTGCGTGTGCTTCTGGGTGGGCTGCAGCCAACTCCTCTACCCGGCCGACGAAAAGCTCGACTTGCTGGGTGGCCGCGCCTGTGAAGCAACGACTGCGGGAGATCGTGGCGGCGATTTCCTCTTCGCTGAGTGGAAAGCGAGAATCTGCACCCAAGCGACGCGCCAACTCGCTGGTGCTCCGGCCTTGTTCGCGCATATCGATAGCCGCGGCTAGGGAGTGCTCTCTAAGTGCGGTGTGGGCCTGTTCGCGGCCGGCACCGCGTTGGATGGCTTCCATCAGCAGCGTCGTGGTGGCGAGAAAGGGCAGATAGCGGTCTAGATCGCGGGCAATTACCGCTTCATAGACGCCCATATCGTCGAGGATGTGGAGCGTGGTCTCGAGCATGCCATCAAAGGCGAAGAACCCATCGGGGAGGGCTACGCGGCGCACGACCGAGCAGGAGACGTCCCCTTCAAACCACTGATCGCCGGCCAGTGCGCCCAGCATGTGGACATAGCCGCCGAGGACGATCTGCAACCCATTGACCCGCTCGCTGCTGCGGCTGTTCATTTTGTGCGGCATGGCCGAAGAGCCGACCTGCCCGGCAGCAAAGCCCTCGGTTAGCATGTCGTGGCCGGCCATTAGGCGGATTGCACGGGCCAGATTGGCAATGCCAGCCCCTAACTGGTAGAGGCAGCTCAGCACCTCAAAGTCGAGACTACGGGGATAGATCTGGCCGACGGCCCCTAGCTCCCGTTGGAAGCCGAGGTGGTGCCGCACGCGGGTTTGGAGTTGGCTTAGCTTGTCGGCGTCGCCAGCGAGCAAAGTCAGTTGGTCGACGGCTGTGCCGACTGCGCCCTTTAGGCCCCGCAGGGGATAGCGTTGGACGAGCTCGTCGAGCCGGTTAAAGGCGACTAGCATTTCCTCGCCGAACATGGCGAGGCGCTTACCGAGCGTCGTGGGTTGCGCGGCCGCGTAGTGGGTCCGGCCGGCGACCGCGAGATCCTTCCATTGCAGTGCCCGCTGGCCTAGGCGTAGGAGGAGGGCCACGTACTTGACCTGCATGTGCTGCAAGGAGCGGAGGATCTGGTACTGCTCGACATTGTCGGTCAGATCGCGGCTGGTCATCCCCTTGTGAATGTGCTCGCAGCCGGCCAAGCTGCAAAATTCTTCGATGCGCGCCTTGACATCGTGCCGCAAAACGGCTTCGCGGCGCGCGATGGATTCTAGGTCAACTTGATCCTTGACGCGCTCGTAGGCACGTATGGCTGCGGAGGGCACATCGAGCTTTAGGTCGTGCTGAGCTTTGAGGATGGCAATCCAGAGCTCGCGCTCGAGGACGATGCGACCACGTTCAGACCACAGATCTTGGATTGCTCGGCTGGCGTAGCGCTGGGCGAGGACATTGGCAATGGCTGTAGGCATGACGCGATTTATCATAAGCATTGCGCATCATAAACGCCACTGGCGCGTCAAATGAGCCCTAGCCACCGCCAATAGAGCAGATTGAGCGGACAGATCAGGACCAAGGATGCCATAGAAATAAGGCCTTGGGTGAGGACGAGCTGCTGCATGGAGAGCTGCCGAAAACCATAGGCCACCATGAAAGGTGCCGACTGGTAGGGCAAGAAGGCCAAGGTCGTGGCCATGGCCACGCTGAATGCCGCCGGCAGCGGCGCGATACCGTGCTGGGCACCCAACTCCATCAGGGGGATGGTCGCCACGCCGGCTACTGCGGCGATATCCATCAGGAAATCGAGCGGCAAGGCGATCAAACAAAGCGATAGATGCTTGCCCAGCCAGCCGTACTCCTCCAACGCCAGATACTCACCGAAAGCCGCGATGAACAGGTGGTTAAATCCGGCCTCGTCCAAGGCGTGGCCCAACGTGAGCAGAGCGACAATGTAGGCTAGGAGCGCGAACCGCACCTTGACCAAGTCGCCAAAACGGAGCGGTCCCCAACGCGGCCAGACGAACAACACCACTAGACCCAAGCCAACATAGGCGGGTTGGACGTGGTGCAAGAGATCGGTGGCCCACAAGCACACTCCCGCAAGAAGAATATATAGGGCGCGTCGCTGGATGCGGGTCAGTGGCGCGCTGCTCGGGGAAGGGGTCTGTTGGATGACATGGCCGTCGAGGTGGCGGCCGAAAAGCATCCAGATCACACCGAGCGATACTAGAGTTCGCAAAAAGCCGATGACCGGAAACATCCAATACAGCCAAGTGGCCCAAAATATGGGTGCACCTTGGATTTTTTCGTATTGGCCGGCCAGGACCAAGTTAGGCACGGAACCGGTCAAAAGCCCACAACCACCAAAATACGTGCTGCAAAGCAGGGAGAGCAGCACGGCGGCTTTGAGATGCAGCGATGGGCGAACGTGCAGGCGCTCGACGAGGGCGATGCCAATCGGCATCAAGAACAGGACGCGGATTACCCCGGACGGGATCAGGAAGGCCGTCCCCAGCCCGAGCAGGTGCAATTGGCAGAGTAGGAAGAAGGGGCGTTGCGACAGGCTGGACTGAAGCCAAGACGCCAGCGCGTCTCCGAGGCCCGTTTTGGCCACCCCCAAGCTCAGGGCCATGCCGGCGAGGACGAGCCAGACCGTCTTGGAGGCGAAAGGGGCTAGGCTCTGCTCGAAGCTCAGCAGGCCAACGGCCGGGATCAGGACGAGTACCCCCGCCGAACTCAGCGCGATAGGTATGGGTTCAGTAGTCCAAAAAAACAGAGCAAAGAGGGCGATGCCAAGGGCGTTTTGAACAGGACTAGGCAGCGCAGTCAATGGAGCGGCAAAGCCCAAAAGGAGGGCCGTGATACCTAGTAGCAAGCCCACCCATTGTTTGGGCGCTAGCTTGGTTGGAGAGAGTCGGCGAGGCAAGGGAACCTTGTGGGGATTGAGGTGGAGCAGAAAATAAAAAAGCCCCAGATTTTGAAAAGAGCGGTACAAGCCTATTATTTTGCATAGAGGATATATGCAATGGCTCAATTGAAGTCGATCCGCCTGCGCTTAGACAAGCCTTTGACCGGGCCGTACGACCGGCTTTTGCGCCGCCCCGGTCCCGAAGTGGCCGCACTGGTAGCAGGCGAAGCTATGGTGATCATCCGCGGCACGCGGCTGCTGAAAGCCATGCCCTTGTGGGAAAGCGCGGCCACGTGTTATTACGCCACGGGCACGGCGGGCACCGGGTGGTCACCGGAAGATTTTAGGGACATAGAGCAAGCCGAGCGCTGGGCAGAGAATGGGCTGGTAAATTCGCTGGTCGTGCCCGTAGGCTACTTCAAGCTGCCCAATGCCGCCTGGATCGGCGCGCTGGCGGCCGAACTGACGCCGTGGACGGCTCAAGCAGTCGAAGCATGGCGGGCGGGGATTGAGCGGGATATTTGGCTGACGGTGCTGAGGGTGTATCGCTGTGCGCCCGTCCAGCCGAACTTCTTGCGTCAGATGGGCCTGCACCTGCGCGTCAGGCCCTTTGAAGTCGAGCAATTGCGGCCAGTCATTTTAGAAAGCGAATTCAAGCGACGAATGGAGCAGATACAAGAGGCCGTAGAGCGGCATGACCGCGGCCGCGTCGTAGCTCCCCCTGTGGGCGCGAGCTACGACGATCAAGCCCTCGCCGCGGAGACCGGCTACAGTGCCGACCAGCTAAACGGCTGGGTTGCCCAACTACGGCGCAAGCAGCAACTCATCCTATATGGCCCGCCCGGCACCGGCAAGACGTACTTGGCTGAGCGCTTGGCGCGCTATTTGGTGGATGGCGGCGGTTTTAGCGAACTCGTGCAATTCCACGCCTCGTACGCGTATGAGGATTTCGTCCAGGGGATTCGACCACAGGTGGTAGGGGGCGCATTGCACTACGAATTGGCTGCCGGGCACTTTCTGCGGTTTTGCGACAAAGTGCGACAAATCGGAGGAAAACCCTGTGTGCTGATCATCGACGAAATCAACCGCGCAAATCTCGCGCGCGTTTTCGGCGAACTAATGTACCTGTTGGAATACCGCCAGCGCCCGATCGCGCTGGCCGGTGGCGGCTCTGAGTTTTCGATCCCCGCCAACGTCTATCTCATCGGCACGATGAACACGGCCGACCGATCAATCGCCTTGGTTGACCAAGCCATGCGGCGGCGATTCAGCTTTGTCCGCCTGCGGCCCAACTACCAGCTTTTGGCAAATTATCTCGAGAACAGGGGCTTACCCGCGGAGAAATTGGTCGCTTTACTAAAAGAAGTAAATCAAGCCATTGGGGATGAGGACTGCGAGCTGGGCATTTCTTTTTTTATGATCGCCGATATCGCAACGGCACTGGTACATGTTTGGCAAGGCGAGGTCGAGCCTTATCTGGAGGAGGTGTTTTTTGATCGCCCGGACCAGATGGCACGCTTTCGCTGGTCTAAGGTCGCCGGGCGGTTGCAGGATTAGGCGTGCGACGCTACGAGCTGATCGAAGAGGAAGTAGCCGCGATTCCGGCTACCGAGCTTGGGGTCGAACAGGCCCTGCATCTGCACGCCCAATATCCAAAAGAGTTGGAGTTCGGCTTCCCCAGCCCGCTCAATGGCCAGTGTTATCAGCTCAGGTCGCGGGGCTATGTCGGTGTCGTGCCTTTCGGCGCGGATGCCGCCTTGGAAATCAATCCCAAAATACGCTGCTCACTGCTCATGCCCATGCTAGAGTACGCCTATCAGTTGCCCAAGATCAGCGATCACAAGGCCCCGGCCACTATGGGGGATATCTACGAGTTTTGGGCCGAGGTGCTCGCGCGCAAGGTCTTGCAACGAGTGCGGCGAGGGCTGTTTTGGGATTACCAAACCCGCGAAGGTCCCAGTCGGTGGGTGCGGGGGCGCATGTACCCCGAGCGCAGCTATCGGGGAGTTCGCCCTTACTGTCGATTTGCAGAGCACACGCCAGATATCCTCGACAACCGCATCTTGGCCAACGCGCTGTACGGCCTGAGACGCTTTGCCTTTCGCCGCGAAAGCATTCGGCAAATGGTCGGCCGAGCTTGGTGGGCGCTGAGCGAGCTAAATTACCGCCACATTCGCCCCGCAGATTGCCTCGGCGTAGCGTACCACCGGCTAAACGAGGATTACCGCCCCATGCATGCCTTGTGTTATCCCTTGCTTCAACAGCGAAGCCCAGCTTGGGGGCTAGGGGCCGAGGAAGGGCCGGCGTACCTGCTGCACATGCCCACCTTATTCGAGCGGTTTTGCACGGCGTTTATCGACCACAAGCTAAATCACAAGGTCGAACTAAAAGCCCAGTATCACACGCGACTCAAGGGAACAGAGCGGCTTTCCTTTCGCTTGGATATGGCCCTGTTTTCAGCGATAACCGGGCAGCCGTTGGCGGTAATTGATGCAAAGTACAAAGCCGATGGCCCCGTGGAAAGCGATGTGCAGCAGGTGGTTGCCTATGCGGTGCAGCTAGGGGCACGTCGGGCCTTTTTGCTCTATCCCAGCAGCGATGTGGACGAGCAGTTCGAGGTCGGCCCAGTGGCTGTGCAAGCGCTCGGGTACGATCTCGAAGCCGAGGACCTAGAGAGAGCGGGCCAACGTGTGATCCGCAAAATAGAAAATGCCATATAAAAATTAATATGTAAATTCACTCAATAAAAAAATTTAAGACTCAACGAGAAACAAACTCAAATCAGCCCAGTAAGTAATCACAACTAAACAAGCCAACAGAATCAACAGAAAAGGCAAAGAGACTCGGTAGAGCCGATGTACGGGCTGTTCAAAGCGAATGCTGGCAATAAAGAGGTTAAGCCCAACCGGCGGCGTCGAGTAGCCGATTTCCAAGTTCGTCAAAAAAATGATCCCAAGGTGAATGGGATGAACATCGTATGCTTCGGCGATGGGCAGAATCAAGGGCACGACGATGAGGAGGGCGGAGAACATGTCGATCATACAGCCAACAGCTAGCAGAAACACATTGAGGAGAATCAAGAACAGCAAGCGGCTGCTGATGTGAGTCTCTATATAGGCGAGTAAGCGCGTTGGGACTTCCGCATCGACGAGGTAGTTGGTATAGGCCATGGCCGCGGCCAAGACGACGAAAATGCCGCCGACTAGCACCATGCTTTCGCAGATGATCTTCGGCAGTTGCCCGATGGAGACCTCGCGGCGGATTAACACCACCACTACCAGAGCGTATAGGGCGCTCAAAGCCGCAGCCTCGCTGACGGCGATTATCCCCCCGTAGATCCCCCCGAAGATCACCACCGGCAATAGAAGCTCCCAACTACAAGCGACAAAGGCCTGCGGCAATTCGCGCCATCCGGTAGGGCGCTCGGGCGCGGCACTGCGCCGGCCTTGGAACAAGCTGTAGCAGGACAGAGCACCGACCAAGAGCAAGCCGGGGGCGATGCCCGCGATGAAAAGCTGATCTACTGGCGTCTCGGATACGATGCCGTAGATGATCAGCGGCAGGCTCGGCGGAAAGAGCAAGCCCAAGCTGCCCGAAGTGGTAATCAGCCCGAGGGAAAAGGAATCGGGCAGGCGCTGTTGCCGTAGAGCGGGCAAGAGCAGCCCGCCGAGCGCGACAATCGTCATTCCCGAAGCCCCGGTCAAAGCAGTAAAGAGGGCGCAGACGATAATGGCCATAATGGCCAGACCCCCTGGCAGCCAGCCGAGCAAGGCTTGGGAGAAGCGCACCAGACGAGTCGGTGCGCCGCTTTCGGCGAGGATGAAACCCGTGAGAGCGAAGAGCGGAATAGCCGTTAAGGTCGGGGTTTCGGCTATCCGATACATCTCGATGAAGACGACGGTTAAATCGATCTCGGCGAAGGAGAAGTGCAAAAGGGCCATCGCACTGATGACCACAAAGAGCGGGACCCCGGCTAGGGCGGCTAGGGTGGCTAGGAGGCTGCTCACGAGCGATCTGCGGGGGCGCGGAGGCGTCGCCCGCCCTGCAAGAGGAAGCGCAGCCCCATCAGGCCAAAGACGAGGGGAAAGCAGAGTTGGGCAATCCAAGCGGGGACGGCAAAGAAAGCCTCCGTGCCGAATGCGCGTTCGTCGAGCACGAAGCGCCCGGCGATATAGGCTAAATAGGCGCAAAGGGCAGCGGCAAAAAAGTCTGCACAGCTCAAGACAATAGCTCGCACTCGGAAAGGTAGCAGGCGCAACGCAGCGTCAATGCGAATGTGCTTGTCGAGTCGGGTGGCGACCAAAGCGCCGGCTAGCCCAATCCACAACACGAGGTGCCGCACGAGACTTTCGGTGCCCAAGAAGGTGATGGAGAACAGATTGCGCACGATGATCTGCCCGCAGGTCAGCACCAGCAAGCAGGCGACCAAAAGGACGAGGAAGCCGGTCTCGAGTCGGTGGAGGAAGTGCTGACCGCTCAAGGGGAAGCCTGGCGAAATTCCTGGAGGTGTCGCGCTATTTGCTCGTAGGCCGCACGGGAAAAGGCCCGACCTACGAGCTCGGCTTCGGCGCTGACGACGAGGCCCTTGAAGGTCTCTACATCGTTAGGGCCAACCTCGACCAGCGACAGGCCATTGGCCTGCAACACGGCCATGGCCTCGTCGTTTTCTCGGCGGTTGCGCTGTCCCAAGGCGGCTAGGTGCTGCTGCGCTATGCGGTGGATGTGTTCGCGATCGGCGGCGGGAATTTTGTCAAAAATTCGCTTGTCGAGCAAGAGAGCGCCTAGGGTGTAGTTGATGGGAAGTTGGGTGACGTATTTTGCGCGGGTAAACCATTGGAGAATGATGGTCACGGACGGCGAGGCGTACACTACATCAATTAGGTTGGTCTGCAACCCGAGGAGGACATCCGGGATGTTCAGGGGAACTGAGGTAACGCCGGCTATACGGAAAAGCACGGAGGTAATCGGTTCATCGGGTAGCTGCCATACCTTTTGAGTGCGCATGTCCGCGACGGTAGCTACGGGTTGCTGCGAGAGGATGTGGACAAAGCCAATGTCGACCCAACCGAGAAAGACATAGCCTCGTTCCTCGTATCCTTGCCGATAAAAGGCATCCATTTTCTCGAGCACGTAATCTATTTCGGCATAGCTGTCGAAGAGGAAGGGCATTTCCAGCGCGAGGACATCGGGAAAGGTCTGGCTGATGCCTAGGCCGCCAAAATTAGCGCCGTGGAGCTGGCCGATGCGCATCTTGCGCAAGATGACCTTCTCGTCGCCTTGGACGCCGCCGGGATAGATTTTGAACCCCACGTTGCCGCCCGTCTCCCGCCGCACGTCCGCATCAATGGTGCGGAGGACCTTGGCCCAGCTGCTGCCTGCTGGGGCGAGGGTCGCAATTTTGAGGAGGTGATTGGGTTGGGCCGCGACAGAGCTGGCTATGAGAGCGGCAACGACCGCAAGAAATCCCTTAAAAGAAGTCATCGGCTTGGTCTAGCAGGATCTGCGCCTGTTTTTGGGCGGCGATGTTTTGCAAGGTAAGCTCCGGTACGGCGTCCGCTGGGCTGGTTAGGGCTTGGTTGAGCAGGGATTCGTATAGCACCCGGTCAAAAGTGTTCCGCGCATAGAATTTGGCCTTGGCTACGTACACCATGAGTACCTGCCCTTTGCTGATGGCGACTGCTCGGTCGAAGTGCTCGGTGGCCTTTTCCGGGTCGCCGCCCAACATCGGCGGCAGAGCTGCGTAATAAGACCCTAAGAAGACATGAGGACTCCCGTATTGAAAGGTCTCGTCTTGGGCCACGATCCACTGCATGAGTTTAATGACTTTGGGCAGTTCGGCCAGTGCCGCCATGGATTCAATATTGGCACTGATCCAAGCACCCCAACTCGAAGCGGCCCAGAACACGACCGGCAGATCTGAGGTCTCTAAGTCGTCGATGACGTGGGTAAACTCAGCATACGGTGCTCGGAGTAAGCTTGGTTGACGAAGGCGCTGAGAGAGGGCTTTGAGACCGTACACCTTGGCCCGGTGGTACAGGTGCTTGGCTCGTTGAGGATCATCGACTTCGACCAAAGTAGCGTAGGAAGTATAGGTCTCAGCAGCGCTTAAGAGCAATTGCTGGTCTTGGGGATTGGCTACCAGCAGTCCCTCTAATAAGAGCAGGAAGGTAGGTACACCCGAAGTGACCAAATCCAAGTCGTCGTGGCGGGCGGTGGCCGCACTGACGTCTTCTATCAGCGACCCCACTAGCGCGGACTGCAACCTCGCGGCGCACCCCAGCGGCCCAAAGGCGAGGGTCGCCAGCAAGACCGTTGTCAAAATGTGTTTAGCTACCATTCGGACCCAAGAGTTTAGCGAAGAGAATGCTAGAACGAGTTCCTCGCTTCCTTCGCCTCTATTGTGACGCGTAGGCACTGCCAGGGGTCCCCGTCTTCAGCGCAGGCCGCAAAAATCTCCAAGGCACTGGCCAAGTCCTCGTCACGGGCGAGATAAACAGCGGAAAAAAGCGCTAGATTGGCGTTGTAGCGACGATAAGACAGAAGCCGTGCATTGTTTAGTTCCCACTGGAGGAACCCATCGTACTGGTTGTTGGTAAACTGCGTTCTAATGAGGGCGAAATCGCGCTGGCGCTGAGCAAAAACGACCTGCCGGTCGCGCAGTACAACGCTGCGGGGCAAGTCCAATGAGTAGAGGCTGTCGAGTGCTGCAACGGTCTCGGCCATGAAGTGCCGAAAGAGGGCCGCGTCCGCTCGTCGCGCCTCGGCCTGTTGCAAGAGAGGAGTCTCGGTGCCGAAGTGCTGCACCAAGAAGAGCAGGGATCCTTGGCGGCCGACGAAGGTCGCCAAGCTCTCGTTGTAATCGGTCTGCCCCGGGGCATAGACGAGGGCGTGAGTCAGTTCGTGGAGGATCAAATCGGCTAGCTGGTCGGGCGCGTAGCCGAGCATTGAGCTGAGGATTGGATCGGAGAAAATGCCCAAGGTGCTGTAGGCACTGACCGGGCGAACGATTGCGTCATACCCAGCAGCGGCGAGGGCATCGCGCTGCTCGTCGGCCAAGTCGCGGCAAAAGAAACCTTTGTAGGGGACCTCGCCGACGAACGGAAAATCCCAAGTATAGGGCGAGAAGTGGTCGGGCGGAGAAGCGCTAACATTCCAACTGATCGGGTCGCCACCCGTATCGTAGAAGGTCGTGTAATGATCGTCTGTTTTCAGCCCCACGCTTTCGGCGTAGCGAAGAATGGCTTGGATCAGCTCTAGTTGCGTCCGAGTTTGCTCGGCCAAGTCGGGGCGGGCGAGGAGGTTTTGGACTGGTATGCGCTTGTATACCACGCGACTTTGGCCGCGAGCCAGATGCCAATAGTAATTGAGATTGCAGCCACAGACGCTCAACAGGCCAAGCCCGATGAGAAGTCGATAAAGACGAGGCATCAAGTCGGATTGTGGCCAGCGGCCACTTGTGCGTCTTAAGAGGGGAGCAAGCTAACCTAGAGTTTGCCGACGAGCTTTTCTCCATCGAAGATCACATTGCCTTCTTTGTCGAGGACGCGGCCGTCGCTGGTAAACTCGTACTTCATGGATTGACCCAAGGTCAGATGGCGTTGTACTTCCTCTAGGTCTTGGTATTTCTCGATTAGCTTTTCAATCGGCCCCTCAAACGAAGTCTGCTGCCACTTGGGACGATCCTTGTTGTGGGCGGCCCGCTCTTCAGCCGTCATAATGGGCAGGCGCTCGGCAGCGGGGGTAAACCGGCCGGCCATGGCCTGTTGGCGGCGATACTTCTCGTGGCGCTTTTCCGACTCCGTCAGCATTTCCTCGGGAATGGCCTCGAAGCTGGTATCTTGATCGCCCCCTTGTTCCCGGCGTTTTTGCTGCTCTTCTTGGACCTCGCGTGAAAGGCGCTGTTGGCGCTCGTGGTCCAAGCTAGTATCAGTGCCTAATCTCCGCAGTACATGCCGCGCAGCCTTGTTCATAGCGAATGCGCTGCCTCCTTGAAATTTGCGTTAGTTGTGTCCAGAATTAACTAGCGCTAAAAGATATGAGAGGGCAGGTGATTTGGCAAATCCAAATCACCTTGGTTATTATAGATTAAGTAGTAGCGGATGCTCTTGATGCCGGGGTGTTCAGACCAAGGCTACAGAGTCTAGATTTAACTTTTTGGATGGAGATACAGAATGAGTGTTTTATCGCGTTTCTTTTCGCATGAAATAGGCATAGACTTGGGCACCGCCAATACCTTGGTATTTGTCAAAGGCAAGGGAATCGTCCTCAACGAGCCCTCGGTTGTAGCCCGCCAAGTCGCCACCCAAAAAATCATTGCCGTCGGCGCAGAGGCCAAGGAGATGATGGGGCGTGAAAACGCCGGCATTCAAATAATTCGCCCCCTGAAGGACGGCGTCATCGCCGATTTTGAAGTTACCGAAGAGATGATTCGCAGCTTTATCCGCAAAGTAAAAAAGAACAAGCTTTTCGTGCGGCCTAAGATTGTGGTCGCGGTCCCGGCAGGCAGCACGGAAGTAGAGAAACGGGCCGTGCGAAACTCCTGCGAGCGCGTGGGGGCTAGAGAAGTTCATCTAGTCAGCGAGCCGATGGCTGCAGCCATCGGCATGGGATTGCCGGTTGACCAAGCCGTCGGTTCAATGGTTATTGATGTTGGCGGCGGGACGACGGAGGTCGCCGTAATCGCCCTTTCAGGTCTAGTCGAACACGAGTCGCTGCGGGTGGCTGGAGAGGCCATGGACCAGTCAATTACCGAGTGGATGCGTAGAAAGCACAACCTGCTTATTGGCATCCAAGGTGCTGAGACCATCAAGTGGAAAATCGGGTCGGCGACGGAATTGGATACAGAAGAGAGTATCGCGGTGCGCGGTCGCGATACCATAGCTGGGCTACCCAAAGTCTTGCAGGTGGACTCAGCTCAGATACGAGAAGCCCTATCCGGTTCCGTAGCTCAAATTGTCGCCAGCGTGCGCAGAGTGTTGGAGAGGATGCCGCCCGAATTGGCGGCTGATATCCTCGATAGGGGCATGGTGCTCTGCGGTGGTGGGAGCATGCTGCGGGGGCTGAAGGAGCACCTGCTTGAGGCGACGAATTTGCCTACTTATGTCGATAGTGAAGACCCGCTTTCGGCCGTGGTGCGGGGCAATGCCCGCATTCTCGAAGAGTTTGATAACTACCGCCAAGTTCTGCTCTAATCGACTATGGCTAATACCCGGGAGTTCTTCGTCATTGGGCTGGCCATTGCCTGCGCCTTGATCCTGATGAGCTTACCTCGATCCTATAAGACCTACATCGCCGAGCGGTGCCAAGTAGGTTTATTGGCATCAGGTCAAGCACTGTTTTCGCGAGTCACCCACTCTGCCCGCAACGAGGAAAAGAGCCGTTTTCTCCTGACCCAAAACGTAGCCCTAGCCCTCGACAACATGCAGCTGCAGGAAGCTGGATGGGAAAATGTGCGCCTGCGCAAGGCCTTGTCCTTTCGGCCTATAGATGGAGGTACGCGCGTTATTTCTGCCGAGGTGATCGGCCGAGACCCCGATCACATTTACGACACGATCGTCATCAACGCTGGTCGCGACCTTGGCGTAGACAAGGATATGCCCGTGGTGACGCCCAAAGGGCTCGTCGGGCACATTACCCAAGTTGGCGCATCGGACTCGGTCGTGCAGTTGTTGATGCGCACGAGGGTTAGTGCTTTGATCCAAGCGACGCGTGCCCAAGGCATTGTCTCGTGGGTCGACGGCCGGTTCCAGTTGCGATTCGTCGAAGCGAGCAACTTGGTGCGGGAGGGCGATCTGGTCGTGTCGTCGGGGTTGGGCGGGCGCTACCCCAAGGGCATACCGATTGGCACGGTGGTGGAGGTGAATCAGGAGAAACGGGCCCCGGTCTTTTTGCGGGTCATCCTCAAGTCGATCGTGGATTTCTCAGTACTCGAAGAGGTTTTCGTACTTGGCAAAGACCTCGACTCGGGCTAAGAGGGCACTGCTTATCTTGACAGAACATGGATCGTGCTATATCCTATAAAACTATTTGTTGGCGTGATAGTTAACGCGGTTTCAACCCACCCGAATAGAGATTACGGTCTTGACAAAAGCTGATATCGTGCGTCTAATCGCCGAAGGAACAGGGCTTACCAAGACGGATACTGCAGCTATTGTCGATGGCTTTATTGAATCCGTAGTCGAGGCTTTGGAACGGGAAAATCACATTGAAATTCGCGGTTTTGGCACCTTCAAAGTCGTCGAGCGGGCGCCGCGCACAGGCCGCAATCCGCGTACGGGTGCCGAAGTAAAAATCGCCGGTCGCAAGGCCCCGACGTTTAAGCCTTCAAAGGAATTGCGGGCGCGCGTCAATGGGGAAAACGTAGAGGACAAAGATCCAGGAGACAAAAAAGATGCCCTGTGGCAGGAAGAGAAAGCGGCATAAGATCGCTACGCACAAGCGCAAGAAGAGACTGCGCAAAAATCGACACAAGAAGAAGAATATCTAGGCTAAGGGGCTAATAGCTCAGTTGGATAGAGCGCCGGTCTCCGGAACCGGAGGTCCCAGGTTCGAATCCTGGTTAGCTCACCATTTTGTCGCCAGAGTACGGTCGGATAATTGAATC
The DNA here is from genome assembly GCA_965261395.1 of Candidatus Latescibacterota bacterium. Classification (GTDB taxonomy): domain Bacteria; phylum Latescibacterota; class UBA2968; order UBA8231; family UBA8231. The sequence goes on along the minus strand of OZ253462.1, from coordinate 4,244,680 downwards.
GGGGTGTGGCGCAGCCCGGCTAGCGCGCTTCCTTGGGGTGGAAGAGGTCGCTGGTTCAAATCCAGTCACCCCGACCATTTTTATTGCTACAGTATAGAGATCACAGCTTTCGCTCATCCATGTCGGGGTGTAGCGCAGCCCGGCTAGCGCACCTGCTTCGGGAGCAGGGGGTCGCCGGTTCAAATCCGGCCACCCCGACCACTGATTAAGTCCCTGTGAGACAGTAACTTACAGGGACTTAATTTATTTTCTATGTAAGGTATGGCTCTCTCCATCGGCATAATCGGCTTGCCCAATGTAGGCAAATCAACGCTCTTCAACGCGCTAACAGGAGATGGGGTTGAGGTATCTAATTACCCATTTTGTACAGTGGCACCCAATGTGGGTACAGTCGAAATCCCGGATCAGCGCTTGGAGCGGCTGAGCGAGGTCATTCAGCCGGAATCCACAACGCCTACGAGCATCCACTTTGTCGATATTGCCGGGCTGGTACGGGGTGCCAACCAAGGTGCCGGGTTGGGCAATCAATTTCTCGCCCACATCAGAGATGTCGATGCCCTAGTCCACGTGGTGCGCTGTTTTGACGACGCGCAAATAAGCCATGTAGATGGGGCGATTGACCCCTTGCGTGATATTGGGACCATTGAGACGGAGTTGCTGCTTGCTGATTTGGCGGTGATGGAAAAGGCTGTGCCCCATCTAGACAAGGTGGTCCGCTCTGAGCCGCGCAGCACACGGGCGCAAGAGCTGGCGGCTTGCGCCAAGGTCTTAGCGGGATTGCAGCGCGGAACGGGGGCAGCAGCGCTGGGGTTAGCCACCGAAGAAAGGGACGCGCTCGCTCCGTATAGCTTGCTGACGGCAAGGCCAGTGCTTTATGCGGCTAATGTCGGGGAAGTAGAGGCCGACGCGCCGGGGCCATGGGTGGATCGGTTGGTCGAGCGCTATGGAGCGGATCAAGTGCTGATCGTCTCGGCGCAGCTCGAAGCAGAGATGGCCGGTCTGAGCCAGGAGGAGCGAGTGGAGTTCATCCGAGAATTGGGGCTGGAGCATGGGGGGATAGAGCGCTTAGTCCAAGCCGGATACAAACTGCTGGAACTGATTACCTTCTACACGCTCGCCAACGGCAAGTTGCAGGCTTGGCAGTTGCCGCGTGGGGAAAAGGCACCACGAGCGGCCGGGCGGATCCACACGGACATGGAAAAAGGGTTTATCCGCGCCGAATTGGCTTCTTGCAACCAGCTAATCGCCATGGGTGGATGGGCACCACTGAAAGCGGCCGGGCAATTGCGGAGTGAAGGCCGGGATTATGCCGTAGCCGATGGGGACGTCATCACCTTCCTTTTTAAGGCTTGAGGCTGAGAAGAAAGAGCCGAGCACTAGGGCCCAACACAGCGGCGTTGCCCAGACCGTCTTGGGGGACGCTTTTTTGTGCTTTGACGGAAGGAGTTAGGTCGCCTATCTTCTGCCGTCTAAACAAGGGCAAAACAGACCAATGGGACGCTCCCTGGGCATGATTGAAACCCGCGGCTGGGTAGCTCTGGTCGAAGCGGCAGACGCGATGGTCAAAGCCGCTGAGGTCGAGGTGGTCGGCTGTCAGCAAGTAGGCGGCGGGCTGGTCTCGGTCATCGTCCGCGGAGACGTGGCCGCTGTGCGTGCGGCTACTGAGGCTGGTGCCGTGGCCGCGGCGAGTGCGGGTGAAATAGTTGCGCTCAGTATCATTCCCCGGCCACATGAGAGCACAGAAGCTGCGTTGCCCCTAATACGACCCCCGGCAGCTTAGATTACATGGTAATTTGGGTAAAAATCATCTTGGCAACGGCCCTGCTCGGCTGGGCCGCATGGTACCTCGAACCGGCTGAGCTGCTTGCGGCCGCCGGGCAGGTCGGTAGGGACAAAGTGCTCATCTGCGGGGCGATTGCCCTAGTAGGCATCGGCGTACAGTGGATTAAGTGGCAGTTGTTGTTGCGCAACCAAATCCCTGAAGTCAATGGCCGGGATGCGCTCTATTCATTGCTGGGCGGTGCAGCCCTCGGTTTGGTGACACCCAGCCGTTTAGGTGAGTTGGGGCGCGGCGTTTTCTTGGGGCGGAGCCGGACCAAGGCCGCGTTACTGACGGCCGTGGACAAGTTGAGTTCGGCCGCGGTCACGTTGGGATTGGGGGCTGCAGCTGCATGGATTTTATGGCCTCATCTCAGGGGCTTTTTGCTGGTGCTATTTTGCATTCTCGGTGCGCTGCTCTATTGGGGCTGGTGCCGCCGAGAAGCAAGCGGGCCGGTTGCATGGGGGGCCATCGCCGGGTTATCTGTCTTGTTCAACATGGTATTCATGGCGCAATTTTTCTATTTGGTCACTTCCAGCGTAGGGGCCGACTCAGAGGTTGTGTTGGCGGTACCAGTGGTATTTGCCCTGAAAACCTTGTTGCCCTTGGGGTTTTTGGATCTAGGGGTCCGCGAGGCAGCGGCCATCTTGGTATTTAGCAGCCTCGGCTTAGAGCCGCAACCCGCTTTTGTGGCCAGCATCCTGATTTTTGCTTCTAATGTGTGCTTGCCGGCTGGTTTGGGGTGGCTGTGGATTGGTAGCCGCCGACTGCGGACGATGAGAAAGGTTGCCTTATGAATTCGGCGTATGCGATAAAAAAAGAGATATGCGAAGTAGGGCACAGAGTCTATCAACGAGGGTACGTAGCGGCCAATGACGGCAATATTAGCGTCCGTATAGAGGACCACCTAGTGTTGTGTACGCCGACCGGGGTGAGCAAGGGCTATCTGAGCGCAGACATGCTGGCCACCTGCGATATGGAGGGCCGGCAAGTAGCGGGCGCGATGAAAATATCGTCGGAAATCCGCATGCACCTCGAAATCTACAAGTTGCGGCCTGATGTCCGCGCAGTCGTCCATGCGCATCCGCCGACCGCGACCGGTTTTGCCGTCGCTGGCATTGAGCTGACTCAGTGCGTATTGCCCGAAGTCATCGTCAGCCTCGGGGGTATTCCACTAGCGGACTACGGCACGCCTGGCGGCCCTGATATCGTCGAGCCGATGAAACCGCTTTTGCGGCAATACGACGCCGTTCTAATGGCCAATCACGGGGTAGTAACCGTGGGCCAAAACGTCATGGACGCCCATTTCAAGATGGAGACCGTCGAACACTTTGCCCAAATCGCCTTGGTGGCGCACCAACTCGGCGGGATACGCACACTCGGGGGTAAAGATGTGGAAGATCTCACGAATCTGAGGAAGCGCTTTGGAATTGAGGATCGACCGTCCTGTGAGCCGGTCGGAGAAAGCGATCTAGTCGAACGGATTACCGCGGAAGTCCTGCGCCAACTGCGCTAGCTCAGTACGCGATGTGAGGGAGTATGAGGTTTATAGGACTGATCGCCGCTGTAATAGGGATAGTAGCAATTCCGGCGAGCGGCCAAAACATCGTCGAGGCGGTCCAGCGCGGAGATGCCCTATTGGAGCAAGGGCAGCCTACGCTGGCGTTAGCTGAATACGAAAAGGCCCGCGAACTGGGTGCTGGCAGCGCGATGTTTCTCAATCGCTTGGCCAGCCTCTATATGCAGACCGGCGGCTATGAACAGGCGGCTGAATCGCTGCAACAATCGCTCGCTGAAGACCCTAGGCAATCACTCGTATATAGAGAACTCGGCAAGGCGTTTCTTTCCCTAGGTCAGGTCGATTCGGCCCTTTTTTATGTGAAACAGGCACGGATTTTGAACCCCTCCTCAGCGGCCGTGTACAATGCCCTCGGTTTTTTGTATATGCAGTCCGGGCAGATCGAACGGGCGCGTGAACAGCTCGACCGAGCCTTGGCTTTGGACGACAAAAACTCGGAAGCTTATCGCCTATATGGATATTACTACGCGCAACAGGACTCAGTTGATCGAGCCATTGAATACTATCAAAAACTAGCGGAGTTATCGCCGGAGAATATCGAGGCCTACAACAATATTGCGTTCCTCCTCGCCGGAGCCGGGCGCTATCCCGAAGCGCTCGATTACTACAAATTGGCTAAAGGTCGGGCGCAGGATCCCTACTTAGCCCAGGCGATCTCGGCCAAAATCGAAGAGGTGCAGGCGATTATGGCCGGTGAGATGCGGGCTCGCTACATATTAGTCGAAACAGAAGCGTCTGCACTCAAAGTTCTCGAAAAAATGGCCCAAGGAGCCGATTTCTTCCAGCTAGCACAGCAGCTTTCCATAGCGCCCAACGCCAAGCAAGGCGGGGATTTGGGGTTTTTTGGCCCAGGTGAACTCATGCCCGAAATTGAGGAAGTAGTAGTGAAACTGAAGGTTGGGGAACTGAGCCCAGTCGTGGAATTACCCATGGGGTACATCGTAGTGCAGAGATTGAACTAAAAAATAAAAAAGTAGCGGCCAGGGCATCCTTGGATGCACCTGACCGCCGGGAGGGATACGAACCATGACTGGAATGGCTCGCATAGATTAAACGCCCCGAGAAGAGCGGGGTTCCACGTTCGTTGTATTTTTTTGAATGTTCAATACCTCCAGAGGCAGCAAGGATGAACGCGGACGACTTGCGCGATGTGGCCGAGCGGCTCGAAGCCTTGGAGTCGCTGGCCAAACTGTTCGGAAATTCGTGGCTTGAGTACGTCAAAAGCCAGATACAGGATGAGAAGATCAGAGCTTATCTGACGGTTTTTGACGATGCCTTTCCTGGGATGGATCACGTCGTCGAATTCGTGCGCCAAAATGCCCAAGCACTCGCTGCAGGCAAGGATGTCCAAGAAAATTTTGCCGGGCTAGCCCAGGCACTGCTACAGCGAGAGATCGAAGGCGAGGGTTTTCCCACAGCAGAGCGCGACGCGGAAGTTGTGGGGGAAATCGTCGCGCCCGAGGAGCAGAACGACGCTAGCGCCGACACCGAGAAAAATACTGAGGACGTGCTCGACGACGAGCGGGAGGACGCAAGACAACCGACGAACGATGAAGAAGAGTCAAAAAACGAGGACCAAATAGATGCCCTTTTTGGCTGAACAAGCCCTGATTCACCCCAACAGAGCGAGTTGGTATGCCCTATTCCTATAATGCCTGGTTCCAGTGCATCAATTGCGACGACGAGCGCTATCCGCTAAACGAGATAGTCTATCACTGTCAAAAGTGTGGGGGGCTGCTCGAAGTACACCACGATATGGAACCCTTACAGCGGCGCTCGGGCGGCGAGTGGCGAGCGCTCTTTGATCAGCGCTACATGAGTTCGGTGCATCCATATGGGAGTTCGGTCTGGGGCAAGAAAGAGATAGTTTGCCCCCTCGTCGAAGACGAGAACGTGGTCTCCATGTACGAGGGGGGGAGCAATTTGCTGTGGGCCGAGCGCTTGGGTGCTGAACTGGGCATAGAGGATCTGTGGATCAAACAGTGCGGCAATAGCCATACGGGTTCGTTTAAGGACCTGGGCATGACCGTATTGGTTTCCATGGTCAACCAGATGATTGCCGAGGGCCAGTTTATACCCGCGGTAGCCTGCGCCTCAACCGGGGACACTTCGGCGGCGTTGGCTGCGTATTGCGCCGCCGCCGGCATTCCGGCGATTGTGTTATTGCCTAAAAATATGATCTCCACCGCCCAGCTCATCCAGCCCATAGCCAACGGCGCGCTGACGCTCGCCCTGCGTACCGATTTCGACGGGTGCATGGCCTTGGTGCAGGAAATCTGCCGCCGCGACCACATCTATCTGGCCAACTCGATGAATTCGCTCCGCATTGAAGGTCAGAAGACCATCGCGATTGAGCTGTTACAGCAATTTCACTGGGAGGTTCCCGACTGGGTCATTATCCCGGGCGGCAACCTAGGCAACGTCAGTGCCTTGGGGAAGGGGTTTATCGAGGGCTTGAAAATGGGGCTTATAGACAAGCTGCCGCGCCTTGCCGTCGCCCAAGCAGCCCAGGCCAATCCGCTCTATCGCAGTTATCTCGACGGGTTCCGCACCTTTGAGCCGCAAACGGCCCGCGACACCTTGGCCAGTGCCATCAAGATCGGCAATCCCGTAAGCAGGAAACGGGCCATTCGCACCTTGCAGCACTTCGACGGCATCGTCGAAGAGGCTACGGAAGACGAATTGGCCAATGCCTGTGCAAGGGCCGATCGCAATGGGCTGTTTACTTGTCCGCACACAGGCGTCGCCTTAGCAGCACTGAGCAAAATGATCGCCGCCGGGCATATCGACCCCAAGAGCCGGGTGATCGTAATATCTACGGCGCATGGGCTGAAGTTTCCGGATTTCAAAGTGAAATACCACGAAGACCAATTGCGAGAGTTCCACGTCGAGCCACAGCATCGCAATCTGCCCATTGAGGTCGAGGCTGAATACGAAGCCGTGCATCGGGCCGTCCTCGAGGCCGTAGAGCAGCGGACGCTGGCTACTGCCCGCCACTGAAAGAGCAAACACAATGAACCGCACCGACGATGGTTTTGTAGGAGAATCGACCCGTTCCGTCCACGGGGGAGTGGAACGAGATAAGTTTGCCCAGTCCCTCATCGATCCGATTGCCCAGACGGCCACCTATACCTTTGCCGATCTAGATGAATTTGCCGCCTTTAAGGCGGGAGAAAAGTCGCTCTATGAATACGGGCGCTATGGCAATCCGACCCAGCGGGCAGCCGAGCGCAGAATAGCCGCCTTGGAAAACGCCGAAGCCGCCTTGCTCTTTTCGTCGGGCATGAGCGCGATCACCTCGGTGCTCTATGCAATGCTGCGCAGTGGGCAACACTTGGTGCTCATGGAAGATTGCTACCGCATGACGGCCAAGTTCTGCGAAGTTTTGGCCAAATTCGGCGTTGAATCTACTATAGTTAAACCTGGTGATATGGATGCGTTGGCGGCTGCGGTGCGCCCGGAGACCCGCTTGATCTTTACCGAGTCCCCGACCAACCCCCACCTGCATGTCCTCGACTTGGAACAACTCGTCGCTTTTGCCAAACAGCGGCGTCTCAAGGTTATCATCGACAGCACCTTGGCCACGCCGGTTAATCAAAGGCCGCTCGATTTCGGGGTTGATCTGGTCATCCACAGTGCCACCAAATACCTCGGTGGGCACAACGACCTGATGGCGGGTGTCGTCTGCGGCAAGGCTCCTTTAGTCGAGGCCATCGGCGAATACCAACGAATCACCGGCAGTATCGTTGACCCCAACACTTCGTATTTATTGATCCGGGGAATAAAGACGCTCGCATTACGCGTTCTGCGGCAAAACGATACAGCCATGACGGTGGCCCAGTTCTTGGCTGATCATCCCAAGATTCGCCAAGTCTTTTATCCAGGCCTCGAAAGCCACGTCGATCACCGCGTCGCCAAAGAGCAAATGCGCGGTTTTGGTGGGCTGATCAGCTTTGAGATCGACGGCACCCTCGAGCAGACGCGGAATTTTGTCCATCGTCTAGCCGTGCCTTATATCGCGCCGAGCTTGGGGGGGGTGGAGACGCTGGTCTCGCATCCGGCGACCGTTTCCTATTACGATTTGAGCCGGAAGGAGCGGCTGGCCATCGGCATCACCGACCAATTGGTGCGCTATGCAGTGGGCATTGAGGATGCCGCTGAGCTAATCGGCGATATAGAGAAAGCGCTTGCGGAGGTCTGAGGGGGAGGGATCAGAAGTTCAAGTCTGCCAAAAGCACGGTCCAAGGCAGGGAAGCGACTTTGCGGTACAGGTCGCTGTCGCTGGTCACGGCTTGGCAGCGGAGATGGGCACCTAAGGCAATGAAGCCGGCGGCGTACATGCTAATGGAATGCTCAAAGGCGATTTGCGTGGCTTTGCGGGTAATTTCGGGGTTGTAGGACACGATATCTAAGTGCATGTACTCCAAGCTGGCCAACGCGTCGTCTATATGGGTCCGATCGAATTGTTGGCTTTCCTTGAGGACATGGGCTAGCTCGTATATAGATTGGTCGAGCACGGTTAGCTCGACCCTTTCCGCTAGCTGCTCTTGGCGAAGTCCAAGGGCCTTGTGGGTGTCCACATCGTGTACTGGAGAAAACCACCTCAGCATAACGGAGGTATCTAGCGCGTAGCGTATCACCGCGCTTGCCGTTCCGCGCGCAGTATCTTGAGCGGATCCCAAGGCAGAGCCTTTTTGCGCAGACTGTCTTGGAGCGTCATTCCGTGTTCGATAGCCGCCTGTTTCCGCTGGTACTCGTATGTTGCTTCCCTTTGTTGGCAGTAGGCCATAAAGGCCAAGCGCAGGAGTTTGCTGCGGCTTACACCCTCCTGCTGCGCAACTTGATCGATGCGTTCGAGCAGATCGTCCGGTAGCATGATATTTACGCGTGCCATAAGCCCCTTTCCTTGCACCGCCTACGGAGGCGAGAAGGATATTTCGCCTAGCAAGCGGGCGTAAAATTGCCAAGTTAGTTTTGGACCAACAGGCTGTCAAGGCGGTCCTCTTGCCTTAGTTTGGGCCGATCTTTAATGTTACAATTGGGATTAGAGCATGAAAAATCACCTAAAAATATTGTCGGGTTCGAGCAATCCAGAACTGGCCCAGGAGATATGTGATTACTTGGCCATCGTGCCCACTCGCCGCCAGATCGTCCGCGAGCCCAACGACAATATAAAGGTTAAAATTGAGGAGAACGTGCGCGAAGACGACGTCTTCGTCGTCCAGACGTCAGCATCGCCGGTCAACCATCACTTCGTTGAACTGCTGTTGCTAATCGACGCGCTCAAGTACGCTTCGTCGCGCCGGATTACGGCCGTGTTGCCCTATTATCCTTATGTGCGCTCCGATAAAAAGGACGAACCCCGCATTTCTATTAGTGCCCGTCTCGTCGCCGACTTACTCCAAGCGGCCGGGGCCGACCGGATCTTGACTATTACCTTACACAGCCCACAAATCGTGGCGTTCTCACGCATTCCAGTTGACCAGCTATGGGCTACGAGCCTACTGTGCAATTTTATGCGGATGAAAGACCTCAGCAACGCCGTAGTAGTGTCGCCCGACGTGGGGAGTGCCGACGAAGCCAGTGCGTACGCACGCTGGCTCGGTTTGCCGCTGGCCATTATGGACAAACGCCGCCACGCAGACGACGAAAAGGCCGAGATTAAAAATATGATCGGCGAGGTCGAAGGCCGCGACGCCTTGCTCTTCGACGACGAGGTGCTGACGGGGGGGTCCATGATGGAGTCGATGCAGGTCCTCAAAGAAAGGGGCGTACGCCGAATATTGGCCGGCTGTACGCACGGCGTTTTTTCCGGGCACGCCCTAGAGAGGATCGATGCCTCCTCAGTGGAAGTGTTCGCCACCACGAATACCATTCCCTTACCAGAGGGCAAGCCGAGGCGTAAAATCGCCGTTTTGAGCGTCGCCCGGTTGTTGGGGGATGCGATCAAAGCCATCCACCACGGAGAATCAGTGAGCCGCTTGATTGAATGGGAGGGCTAGGTAATGCTAAGTAAATTGAGTATTTTCTCTGAGTTATGGGATTTTATGAAGGTCCGCAAAAAGTGGTGGTTGGGGCCTATATTCGCTACTTTGATTCTGTTAGGGCTACTAATTGTCACAACCCAAGGATCAGCCGTGGCTCCCTTTATCTACGCGCTGTTTTAAGACTCATAAAATATAATATGTAAAATGAATATAAAAGATCTAATCCGCGAAATTCCCAACTTCCCGCAAGACGGTGTCTTATACAAAGACATCACGCCGCTGCTCAAAGACCCCGCTGGTTTATCAGCCGCGGTCCAAGCCATGCTCGCGCCCTTTGCAGACGCCGAAGTGGACCTCGTCGCCGGCATAGAGGCCCGTGGATTTGTGTTCGCGACGCCCATAGCACTCGAATTGGGATGCGGTTTTGTGCCGGTGCGCAAGCCGGGTAAGCTACCGGCGGCCACGCTGCGCCGTGCTTTCGCGCTCGAATACGGCGAAACGGCTTTAGAAATACACACCGATGCCATCGCACCAGGGCAAAAGGTATTGGTCGTGGATGACGTTTTGGCCACCGGGGGGACCTTGGCGGCGACGTGTCAAGTGCTCGAAAAACTAGGGGCCGTTGTGGCGGGCATCAGCGTTTTGGCCGAGTTGAGCTTTCTGTCGGGCCGCGACCTCTTGCACGGGTACAAATTGGAAAGTGCTATCGTCTATTGAAACCAGAACCCAAAACCATGGAGACACCATACCTTCATGTCGAGTGAACGCCGTAAACTGAGCAAGAGTGAACTCCGCGAAGACGAGTTCATCGAATGGATCATGCAGGCGGTCGAGTACGTCAAAGAGCGCGCCAACCTCTTTGGCGGTGGGGTCGTCGCAGTGATAGTGGTCATTATGGCCATCAATTATTTCATCGAGTCCAACGAGGCCAATAGGCTCAAAGCCGCGGCCCTACTCGGCGATGTGCTGATGGTCGAGCAGGGCGGAGAGCCGACCGAGGCGATCCGCTTGGCCGAAGAGCTGGTGTCCTCCTATGCCGGGACTCCGGCCGCAGCCCAAGGGGTCGTGCTCTTGGCCAATCTCCATTACGCGCAGGGCCGCTACGCCGAGGCCCGGGGCTATTACCAGAGCTATTTGGACAACTACGAGCCTTTGGATGTTTTGGCCTATGCGGCCCAGAGCGGTCTTGGTGCCTGTCTCGAAGCCGAAGGGCAGCTCTTGGCCGCGGCCGGGCACTACGAAGCCTATGCGGCCCAACAGGCAGGGACGATCCGCGAGGCCATGGCGCGGATGGAAGCAGCCCGCATATATGGTTTGGCCGGCGAGAGCAACAAGCAACAGGCCCTACTCGAAGAGGTCAGTCGCACATTTTCTCAGTACCCGATTGCCGCTCAAGCCCGAGCTGCACTCGCTATGTTTTAAGGGGTCTATTGATGGGGAGTACGGATCTCAAGGTTTTCGCCGGGCGGAGCAATCCCGCACTGGCTAAGGGCATTTACGAGTCGCTGGGCATTGAGCCGGGGCGCATCGAGTTTATCGACTTTAGCAACGAAAATATAAAGGTAAAGATCTGTGAAAACGTGCGAGGTCGTGATGTGTTCTTTATTCAAACCTCGTGTCCGCCCGTTAGCGACTATTTGATGGAGCTGCTCATAGCTCTCGACGCCCTAAAATACGCCTCGGCTGGCCGCATCACCGCCGTCCTGCCGTACTATCCGTATGCTCTGGCCGACAGCAAGGACGAGCCGAGGATTTCCGTGGCCGGCCGCTTAGTGGCAGATCTGATCGCCGAAGCCGGGGCGGATCGCATTCTCACCATGACCTTACACAGCCCGCAGACTATGGGCTTTAGCCGGATCCTAGTTGATCAACTAAGTGGCGTCCCGGCAATATGCGCTTATTACGCCGACCTCGACCTCGACAACTTAGTCGCGGCCGCTCCAGACATCAGCCGCGCCAAGGTCACCGAGACCTATGCCCAGCGGTTGGGGTTGCCCCTCGTCGTCGTTGATCAGGGTGCCGGGGAAAACCGGGTCATTGGCGATGTATCTGACCGCGATGTCGTATTCTTCGACGACGCGATCATTACCGGCACTTCCATCCTCAAGGGAGCCGCCGCCGTCAAAGAGCGCGGGGCGCGCAAAATCTACGCTGGTTGCGTCCACGGTACCCTAACCAAAGAGACAATAGGGAGGCTGGATCAATCCAGCCTCCAAGCCCTCGCCATTACTGATACGATTCCCTTGCCGGCGGATGCCCGCACACCCATGACGCAGGTGTGCTCCGTGGCTCCTCTCTTTGCCAGCGCCATCCGGGCTATCCACGAAGAAACCTCCATTAGCGCACTATTCAACTGAGGCAGGGCCCTTTGAAGATCGCAGTGCTCGCCGATATCCACGCCAATCTCGAAGCGCTAGAGGCCGTATTGATCGCTGCGGCCAACGCCGGTGCTGAGCGCATTATCTGCTTGGGGGATATCGTGGGGTACGGTCCCGATCCGTTGGGATGCATCTATCGGCTCAAGGAGGTAGATGCGCAGATCGTGCTGGGCAACCACGACCAAGCTGTGCTGGAGCCGGTGCGCATCCAGTCTTTTAACCTGCTGGCCCGCCCTTCGCTCTACCAGGCATGCGAGGTATTGGGGGAGGAAGAATGCGACTTTTTGCGGCAAGGGATCTTTCGGCGCGTGGAGCGCAATGCGGCTCTGTCCCACGCCAACCCCCTCAAGCCCGAAGAATGGGAACCCCTCCTCATGTACGATCGCGTCGTTTGGTGCATGAGCCATCTCAAGTGGCCATTGGCTTTTGTCGGTCACACCCACGAAGCACGAATTTACTGCAAGATGCACGACGAGCCCATGCTGCTGACCTCGGCCACGGCTGCCATAGGGGATCACCAATACTTGGTCTCCGTCGGCAGTGTCGGCCAACCCCGCGATGGGGACTGGCGGTCGGCGTACACCCTGTGGGATACAGACGAGCAATGGGTCGAACTCCAGCGTGTCGAATACCCAGTCAAACTAACCCAACAGAAGATTAACAACCTCGGCTACCCCAACTACCTGGCCGAGCGCCTTGCCAAAGGGGAGTAGGCAAGAGCAGGTGCGCATGCAGGGCCGCATCATCAGAGTCTCTGGGCTACAGTGCCTCGTCGAGGTCGAGCGAATCCACTGGCAATGTGAGATTCGGGGCCGTCTCAAGGCGGGTTACCGCAAGACCAGCTCTCCGGTTGTCGCCGGTGACTGGGTCGAGGTGGTGCCTACAGCCGAACGGACGGGCGTGATCGAAGCGGTGCATCCCCGATCTTCCAAGTTCTCGCGTGGAGCTAGTGGGGGGCGCCCGTTTGAGCAGATCCTCTTTGTCAATATGGAGCAATTGGTCGTCGTTGTGGCCGCTTGCCAACCGAAGCCTCGCCGAGGCTTTATCGACCGAGCGATTGTCATGGCCGTAAAGGGAAATCTCCAGCCTGTAGTCTGCATCAACAAGGTCGATTTAGTCTCCCCAGCAGCCGTGAACACCCTGACCGCTCCCTATGAGGCCCTCGGTTATCCAATCTATCGCACCAGTGCCCTACGAGGCGACGGCATGGGTGCATTCAAAGAAGGCCTGATCAATCGCAGCACGGCCGTGGTCGGCCAATCTGGGGTCGGCAAATCGACCTTGCTCAACGGCATTGAGCCGGGGTTGGGACTCAAGACAAGGGAAATAATGAAGCGCCACGACCGGGGCCGGCACACGACGACGGTCGTGCATTTGTTCAAGTTGCAACAAGGCGGCTATGTGGCTGATACACCAGGGGTTAAAGAGCTCCGCTTGTGGGGAGTAAAACCCGCTGAGCTAGCGGCGTATTATCCCGAGCTAGAATCCCTGCATGGCCAGTGCCAATTCGGCGATTGCAGCCACTTGCACGAACCCGGTTGCGCGGTCCGTGCGGCTGTGGCAGCCGGTCGAGTGGCGTCGGCGCGCTACGAAGGATACCGGCGCATTTTCGAAAGCTTGAGTAGCGATGAGTAAACTGGCCATCAAGGATCTACTAGCGACCTACGGGGAGCAACTACAGCTGAAGCTCATCGCCGGTGCCGAGGGGCTACAGCGGACCATAAACAGCAGCGACATCCATCGTCCCGGCTTGGCTCTGACAGGCTTCGTCGAGCTGTTTACCTTGGATCAAGTGCAGCTTTTGGGCAATACCGAAGCGGAGTACCTGCGCAGCTTATCCCCAGATCGACGGCGGCAGGCGCTCGAAATCATGTATCAATTCGATATTCCATGCGTAGTCTTGACCGGTCGGGGGCGCTTGTACTCCGAGCTGCGGGAGCTAGCCGACGAGCGCGAAGTCCCGCTGCTAAAGTCCGGATTCACCACAGCCGAATTTACTCATCTCATCCGCTTTTATCTCGACGAGGTGTTCGCGCCCCAAGTGTCCATACATGGGACGCTGGTCGATGTCTCTGGGGTAGGGCTGCTCTTTCGCGGCCGCAGCGGTATTGGCAAGAGCGAGGTCGCCTTGGATTTGGTCGAGCGCGGGCATCGGTTGGTGGCCGACGATATGGTCATCATCAATCGCAAGCCCCAAGGCATTTTGGTGGGGCGCAGCTCGGAGATGCTCCAAGACCACATCGAAATTCGCGGCATCGGCATCCTAGATGTAAAAAAGATGTTTGGTGCGTGGAGGACTCGGCGGCAGAAGCGAGTGGAGGTGTTGGTCAACCTCGTCGATTGGGACGAAAAATACGCCTACGAACGCCTTGGCATCGAAGACAATAAGGTGGTAATCCTCGGCGTTGAGGTGCCCGAGGTCTTCATACCGCTGTTTCCCGGTAAAAATATTACGGTACTCGCCGAGACCATCGCGATAGATTATCTCTTGCGCTTGGACGGGGATTACGCAGCGCGGACGTTTAGCCAAAGGCTTCAGGAGCGAATTAAGACGGGCAAAAAACCATGATGACGCTCGGCGTAGCAGGCCATGCCCGCGAGATAGCCGTCCATCGGGATGCCTTGCGGGGCTGCTGCAATATCCAACTCGTACACCAAGCCGATTGCGCCGCGATCTTAAAACAAAAAATAGATGGGCTGGTGCTGTTACACGTGGAGGACAAGTCGCATTGGATTGGCGTTGCCACGGCAGCCGGTCTCCACGTCATGGCCACCCATCCCGTGCAGGAGTCGTTTGCAAACAGCCACCCCAATGTGTGCGTATTTTCACGGGGGAGGCATACGCACTTTTGCACGGCTTTGGCCGCTCAGCAGGGCGTAGCGCATTACTCACTAGAGCTTTCTTTTGATTCTGCTCTATTCGATCCCATCGACCGCGAGATGATCTGTAACCAAGCGGCCTTGGACGTATGCGACCTGTTGCTGAGCACTTGGGGGCGGGTAGATATGCTGTACAGCAGGATGCGCAACTTCTTTCACCCCGGGCGCATGGAGGACGTGTCGGTTGCGTTGCTGAGAATGCGCAACGGCGTCGAAGGCTCGGTCGCACTCATGGACTTTCCGGCTGTGGCCCCAGCTTTGCGGATCAGCTCGTATGCACAGGACGAGATAGTCGACACGTCTTGGCCTTGGGCATGGGAAGCGGACGATCTGGCGGCGTATTATCGCAATTTCGTCGCCTGTATCCAAGGACGTGCTCAACCGTTGGTGGGTTTGGACCAAGTCGCTGAAAGCTATCGTCTCTTGGAATGGATGCGCACGTCGGCAAGACAAGACGCGGTCTTGAACCGTAGGCAAGTAAAATAAAATGTCTTATAAAATTTAATATGTAAATAAAAATAAAAAACAAATAATGAATAACTCATCCACTCCACCCACATACTTCGCTCTTGCGTTAGCATCTTTCTTATTGGCGATCGTGTTGCTGTTCAATATGCTTGGCCCTATGGCCGTGCCGGTTACCAAAGAGCAGTTCGATCAGATAAGAGAGGCCGATCTCATTGAGCATCTGATCGAGAAACCCCGGGGATTTACTTGGCAGCTCAAAAGGGCCGTGCGCGTCCAAGGGACCAACGGCGCGACGATGGCCAAGCGGATCGCGCTAGCCGAGCCCGACTCAGCCGTGGCTGAAGATTGGCGACAAAAGGGGGGAGCGGTACACCAAGAGCAAGATGACTCGTGGTGGGGCGGGGTGGTCTTCATCGCCTTGTTGCTCGGCGTGGGGGGGTGGCACATCTGGTCCCAAATACGGCTGGATGTCAAAGGGGGAGGAGGGCCGCGCCGCCGCTTGCGCGACTTGGAAACCGCGCTCAAACAAGGCAAAATTACCCAAGCCGAATTCCGGCAGCAGGCCGAGCGGCTCTGGGCCGAGTTGTGAGGATAAATGACGAGTACCATTCGCGTTCTCGACGAAAGTCTCATTGGAAAAATTGCCGCCGGTGAGGTAGTGGAACGGCCAGCCTCGGTCGTGAAGGAATTGGTCGAAAACTCGATTGATGCGGGTGCCGCTAAAATCCGCGTAGAAATCAAGGCCGGTGGCAAGCAGTCAATTGTCGTAACCGACGATGGCTCGGGCATGAACAGAGAGGATATTGCTCTGTGCGCGCGTCGTCATGCCACGAGCAAGATGGCCTCGGTGGCCGACCTGTTTCACATTCAGACCCTGGGGTTTCGCGGCGAGGCCCTAGCCAGTATTGGGGCGGTGGCCTACTTGGCGATAGAATCGCGTGCGCAGCAAGACGAAGTTGGGACGCGCTTGGTCGTGGAAGGGGGGATAGAGCGAGAGATGCACAGTATGGGCCGAGCGCGTGGCACGACCATCGTGGTGAAGAATCTGTTCTTTAATACGCCGGCCCGTCGAAAATTCCTCCGGCCCGTTGATACGGAAGCCCGCCACGTGGCACAGACCATTATCCATTTAGCCGCCAGCTATCCGGCCCTTAGCTTTGAATTAGAGCACCAAGATCGCAAGGTATTGAGCTACGCCCCGGCATCTCGTCGGGAGCGGGCGGCCGAGCTGTTGGGCATTCCAGTCACCGAACTGTTGGATTTCGCTCACGAGGAGGAGGGCCTCAAGATCGAAGGAGTCTTGGCTGGCTCCGAGCACTGCGGCCGGAGCAAGGGCAAGCAGTACCTCATCGTTCAGGGGCGGCCCATTTATTCGCGGCTGATGGCCAGTGCTGTACAGCGCTGCTTTGGGGGGCTGCTGCCCGAAGGCCATCATCCGGTATTCATGCTCTGGATCGATATGGATCCCAAGAAAATCGACGTCAACGTCCATCCGACAAAACGGGAGATTCGCTTAGCCAACGAAGGGCAGGTTGTCGCGGCCATTGAGAATAGCGTCCGGCAGAAGCTCAGACTGCCCGATACGCAATCCTTTGTCTATGACAGCAGTGCTGCGAGCGTCGCGCCGGTCCCGGTCCGGGTGGGCGAACCGACGTCGCCGGCGTTGCACAGCTTGCCCACGCCTAGCGAGCCCGAGGTAACAGCAACCCACGATGCAGACGACCAACTTGCCCTGACCTTCGTGGCCTCGGCCGAGGCCAAAGTCGCCTTAGCCGAAGACGCCGCGATGTGGCAGGTCCACAACCAGTACATCCTCGTCGAGGTAGCCGACGGCTTGCTCTTCGTCGATCAGCAGGCCGCGCACGAACGCATCAACTACGATCGGGCGATGGCGCAAATGGCCGGCGTGGCCGGCGCTTCACCTCACCTTGGCGAGACAAGTCAGCAGTTGCTCTTTCCCATACAGCTAGAAATGGGCGCAGCGGATTTTGCGATCTTCAACCAAGTGCGGGCTGACATTGCCAAGCTGGGCTTTGCCGTGCGGGATTTTGGTGTGCGGACGGTGTTGGTGGAAGCGGTGCCCGCGGAATTGGATCGCTTTGGCGAAGGCGATGTTTTTTATCAACTATTGAACGATGTGCGCGATGGCCAGCATTCGGGCCGATCTTGGCGCGAAGCACTCGTCTTGGCTTACGTGCGCAAAGCGAGCATCAAGAAGGGACAGAAACTGAACGCCGAAGAAATGGAGCACTTGATCAACGAATTGCTAAAGGTTGATTCGCCGCACATAAGCCCGACGGACAAGCCGATCATGGCGAGGATGAAATTGAGCGATATGGAGCGTCTATTGAGAAAATTCTAGTTCTTTATTAATTTAGTCATTATACTAACGATAACAGGCATTATCAATAGTCTAAAAACTAGGCGAATCCCTTGTGATATGCGGCAACAAAATGTCGCGATGTTCGCTATATTTGGGACATTAGATACCAATTAAGCCCCAGCGAGTATTTATGAGCGAAACACTCAATCCGGTCGTCCGCCGGCTGACGCCAACACCAGCGTTGGTCTCGGACGACCCTTTGGAACAATTTCTCAGCGGTCAGCTCAGCGAGCGCACTCGACGTGCGTATTACGCCGATCTCCAGCATTTCTTTGCATCTATCGGCATGGAACTAAATGACGTGTCGCTCGCCGTCTTGCAGTCAATCACCTTTGAGCACGTGGTCGCCTTTAGAAACCAACTCGCCAGCGAAGGCTACAAGCGCAGCAGCATCAACAGAAAATTGTCCAGCCTGAAGTCGTTATTCAAGATGCTGGTCGCCTTAGGCCACATCGAGAAGAATCCCGCCGACTCCACCTTGGTGCGCGGCTACAAAGTGGACGAAACGCTGGCCGGCAAAGCGCTTTCCAATCAGGTGTTGCACAAGATGCAGCAAGCTATTGCCGAGGAAAAAGACGACTTGGTCCGCACGCGGGATGCGGCCATCTTTCAGTTGCTCACTTTCGGCGGGCTGCGCCGCTCCGAGGTGGCGGGCGTCGCCTGGGAGGATATAGCCTTAGAAGGCGTCTTTTACATCCTGCACCTGCCCCAGACTAAATCGGGCGTGGCGCAGGAGATCAAACTACAAAGCGTCGTCCTACATCATCTCGAACTATACAAACAACAACTACAGGTGGCGGGTTTGCCGGCGACCGGCAAGGTCTTCATCAGCCTGTCGCGTAACCATTCGCGCGGCCAGCCGCTGACCGACCAGTCGGTAAATCACATCGTCAAGAAATACGCCCTGCGCGCTGGCCTTCCCCAGAATGTCACCGCGCACATGTTCCGCCACACGTGCTGCACCCTGGCGATTGAAGGCGGAGCCAAGCCCCAACAGGTACAAGCTCATTTGCGCCACAAGGATCTAAAGACGACTATGCGCTACTATGAGAACCGCGAAAGGCTGCTCGATAATGCGTCTGATTATATTAGGATTGGTAGTTGAGGGTTTTTTTTAGTTTGTTGATTCTTTTTTACTTTTGTTTACATATTAACATTTTATAAGACATTTTTGATTCTTCACGGACACCTC
Organism: Candidatus Latescibacterota bacterium; assembly: GCA_965261395.1. GTDB lineage: Bacteria > Latescibacterota > UBA2968 > UBA8231 > UBA8231. Next base: position 4,225,994 of record OZ253462.1, on the reverse strand, counting down.
ATGAGTGTCCGTGATTCCTACACTACAATATTGACGATCTTATTCGGCACCCATATAAACCGCTTTATCGCCGTCTCATCGGCCACGTATTTCTGGATGCTCTCCATGTCGAGCACCAAGGACTTTATCGCGTCCTCTCCAGTGCGGACCGGCACTTCGACTTGTCCGCGCATTTTTCCATTGATCTGAATGGGCACTACGATCATGTCCTCGGCGGCCTTGGTTGCATCCCATTCCGGCCAGCTTTGGCGACTGAGGTCCCCCCTCCCAAAATCCGCCATATCCCATAGCTCCTCGGCAATATGCGGAGCAAAGGACGCGAGTAGGATCAAGGAGGGCTTGGCGACAGCCTGCGGCACCTCGTCCAAGGGCACCAACTGGTTGTTTAGCTCGATCAAGGCAGCAATAGCCGTATTAAACCGCAGCCCTTCTATGTCATCGGTTACCTTTTGGATGGTTTGATGCAGCTTGCGTTCTAGCTCCAGCGCAAGCGCAGCACTCTCCCCTATCTTTATATGTCGATCCGAATCGACAAAGTTGCGCCAAACGCGCTGCAAAAAGCGCTGCATCCCGCGAATGCCTTCCATGCTCCACGGCGCACTCGCTTCGAGCGGCCCCATGTACATTTCGTACAGCCGCAGGGTATCCACGCCAAATTCCTCGCCGACTTCTTCGGGCGGCAACCCGTTTTTGTAGCGCTTGCCCATCTTGCCGGGAGACCGGCGCAGCGTCTTCCCCGTCCCCTTCTCAACAGGCTCCCCGTCGCGGAACTCGACCTCGCGGATGTCGATATACACGCCGCGCTCGTCCTGAAAAGCATCCGCAGTCATCATGCCTTGGTTGAACAGCTTCTTAAACGGCTCGGGCGTGGATACGTGGCCTAAGTCGTAGAGGGCCTTGTGCCAAAACCGGGCGTAGAGCAAGTGCAACACCGCGTGTTCAGCGCCACCGATGTAGAGATCAACGGGCATGAAGTAGCCCTCCTTAGCCGAGTCGCAGAAGGCTTCTTCGTTGTTGGGATCGATAAAGCGGAGATAGTACCAGCAAGAACCGGCCCATTGGGGCATGACGTTGAGTTCGCGCTGGCAGGCCACCCCATCAATTTCCACCGTCGTCCACTCCGGGCCGGCCCGGTGCAGCGGCGGTGAGACGGGTTGGGCGGGATCGTCGGAGGTATCCGGCCTGAAATCCTCTACATCCGGCAGCGCCACCGGGGGGGCGACCGCGACAGAATATCCATCGGGATGCGTGGCCAGCGGAAAAGGTTCACCCCAATAGCGCTGCCGAGCGAAGGTCCAGTCGCGCAGTTTGTAGTTTATCGCCGCCTGACCTCGCCCCTGAGCAGCAAGTGCGGCGACAATCTGGGCTTTGGCCGCGGCCGTCGCCAACCCGGTGATGGCATATGGATTATCGCCGCCGTCCGACGCGCTGTCCGCCTTCAGTACTGGAGGTGAATTGATAGCGGTTCCCTCCCCCGCATACCACCCTGCGGCCTCCCTTTCCCCTCCGTCAACCACCCGCACGATATCCAAGTTATAGGCCGTGGCGAAGGCGAAATCGCGTTCGTCGTGGGCCGGTACGGCCATAATCGCTCCCTCGCCGTAGTCCATGCTGACGTAGTCGGCGACGAAAATGGGGATCTTTTGTCCATTGACTGGATTGCGGGCGTAGATGCCGCAGAAGATGCCCGTTTTTCCCTTGGTCTCATCCGCAGTGGAGACGGCAGCCTGCGCTACGTACTGGTCTACGGCTTCCCGGATGGACTGCCCTCCCCCCTTCCACCGCTCAGGCGTCCCGTCGGGCCAAGCGCTGGGAACCAAGTAGGATTCCTCGGCGGAATCCACCAGCGGATGCTGCGGAGCAATGGCCATAAAGGTCGCCCCAAAGAGCGTGTCGGGCCGGGTCGTGAACACGGGCAACTGACTGGCGACCGCGTCGCTTTGCGGATCGAGGACATCGAAGAGCACTTCCGCCCCTTCGCTGCGGCCGATCCAATTGCGCTGCATCCGCTTGATGGGCTCTGGCCAATCGAGCCGGAAGGGTGCGCCGTTGCGGTCTTCCAGTTCAAAGTCCAAGTCCTCTATGAGCCGCTCGGCGTAGGATGTTATGCGCATCGTCCATTGCCGCAACGGTTTGCGATACACAGGGAAATCGCCTCGCTCGCTGCGGCCTTCGTTGGTTACCTCCTCGTTGGCCAACACAGTGCCCAAGCCAGGGCACCAGTTGACGACGGCTTCTTGCTGGTACGCCAGCCGGTAGTTGTTCAGCACAGCTTGCCGCCCAGCCACGGTTAGTGCAGACCAAGCCACGTCGGTGCCAAGAATCTGGCGATCTGCTGCCGACAACGCCCTACCAGCAGCAAATTGCGCCTCTAAGTCGGCGATGGGCTTGGCCCGACCCTTGATTTGGCGTCCATTGCCGTCTTCCCAAATCTCGCCTGCGTCGAAATAGCTATCGAATAGCTGGGCGAAAATCCACTGGGTCCAGCGGTAGTACGACGCCCGCGACGTAACCACTTCGCGGGCCCAGTCAAACGACAGCCCGAGGAACTGCAATTGGCCGCGCATCGCATCGATATTCTGCTCGGTAACGGTCGCTGGATGAATATTGTGTTCGATAGCGTATTGCTCGGCCGGCAACCCGAAACTGTCGAACCCCATCGGATGCAGGACGTTAAATCCCTGCATCCTTTTGTAGCGGCTGTAAATGTCGCTGGCGATATACCCTTTGGGATGGCCTATGTGCAACCCCGCACCGCTTGGATAGGGAAACATATCGAGGATGTAGCACTTGGGTTTGCTGCCATCGAAGCCTGGATCCCCCGGTCCCAGCGTTTGATAGGTCTTCTCCTGTTCCCAACGGGATCTCCATTTGGCTTCGATGGTTTGGAAGTTGTATTGGCCTTTTTTTATTTCGGTTGACATAATTATCCTTATAAGACATTTATGGATAGAGGCGCTGCATCATGCGCGGAAATGGAATGGTCTCACGCACGTGCTTGAGGCCGCACAACCAAGCGACCACCCGCTCAATCCCCATGCCAAAGCCGGCGTGCTCTACCGAACCGTAGCGCCGCAAGTCGAGATACCAGCTAAAGGCCTCTTGGGGTAACTGATGTGTGGCGATCTTGTGCTGCAAAACGGCGAGGTCGTCTTCGCGTTGCCCACCCCCGATGATTTCCCCGTACCCTTCGGGGGCCAACAGGTCCATGCACAGGGCCAAGCGGCGGTCTTGGGCATCTTCTTTCATGTAGAACGCTTTGACCGCGCTGGGATAGCGGTGGACGAAAACCGGCGATTCAAGTTCGGAGGCGAGGACGGTTTCGTCGTCCCCACCCAGATCACTCCCCCATGCGATGTCGCTGCCAAGGGCAGCCAAGCGCTCGACGGCCCCATCGTAGGTCATGCGCGGAAAGGGCCGGCTGACCTGTTCCAGTTTGGCGGTATCTCGGTCGAGGAGCTTTAGCTCTTCGCAGCGGCGGTCGAGCACACGGTCAATTACGTACAGGACCATGTCCTCGGCCAAGGCCATGGCACCCTCTAAATCGCAATACGCCATCTCCGGCTCGATCATCCAGAACTCGGTCAGGTGACGACGAGTCTTGGACTTTTCAGCTCGGAACGTCGGGCCAAAACAATAGACCTTGCCCAAGGCCATGGCAGCCGCTTCCATATAGAGCTGGCCGCTCTGAGTCAAATAGGCCGTGTCGTCGAAATACGCGGTCTCAAACAGGGTCGAGGTTCCTTCACAGGCCGCGGGCGTAAAAATCGGCGCATCCACGAGGACAAAGTCGCGCTCTTCCATAAAGTCGCGGCAAGCCTTGCAAATTTCGCTGCGGATCTTGAGAATGGCCCCAGGCCGCATAGACCGCAGCCACAAGTGGCGGTGGTCGAGGAGAAAGGATACCCCGTGTTCCTTGGGTGTAATGGGGTATGGCTCGGCCTCCTGCACGACTTCGAGGTCGAGGACTCCTACTTCATAGCCGATGGGTGAGCGCGCCTCCCGCCGTACTTGGCCGCGGACTACGAGCGAAGATTCTTGGGGCAAGTGATTGCAGCGCTCGAACAACTCGGCTTCGACATCCCCTTTAAAAACAACGCATTGTACTACACCGCTACCGTCGCGCAGTTGCAGAAAATGCAGCTTGCCGCTCGATCGCTTGTTGTACAACCAACCGCGCAGCACCACTTCTTGGCCCTCATAGCGGCCGATATCTACCACCTGAATCGACTCCATATCAAAGATCCCTATGCAAGTCCAAGAAGAAAGATGCCGATTTGCTTATTCATATAATAAGAAAAGACTATCGAGATGACTCGATAGCCTTCTCATTCTGTGGCTCAGGACCGTCCTTACTTCTTCAGCAGGGCCTTATGGCTGAGCCGCATCTTGCCGCCGGTGTCGATTTCGAGGACTTTGACGGCGATTTTGTCCCCTTGTCCAACGACGTCCTCGACCTTGTCCACACGCCGATGCGCCAGCTCGGAGATGTGCAACAGGCCCTCCTTGCCGGGCAGAATCTCGACGAAGGCCCCAAAGGGCATGATCCGCTTGACCACCCCGTCGTACTCTTTGCCGACCTCGGCGTCGGCGGTGATTCCCTCAATCATGCGCCGCGCTTCTTTGGCTGGGCCGGCTTCAACCGAGGCAATGGTAATCGTGCCGTCCTCGTCGACGTTGACCGTGGCACCGGTCTTTTCGATTTCGCGGATCGTCTTGCCACCCGGGCCGATGACTGCGCCAATTTTGCTCTGGTCGATCTTGATAAACTCAATGCGCGGTGCCCAGCGCGACAACTCGGACCGCGCCTCGCTCAGGCATTCGTCCATAATGGCCAAGACCTTGTCGCGGCCCTCTTTGGCGCGGTCGAGGGCCTCCTTGAAAATGTGTAGCTGCAAGCCTTGGATCTTGATGTCCATCTGGATCGCGGTAATTCCGTCCTTAGTGCCGGCAACCTTGAGGTCCATGTCGCCGAGAAAATCTTCGGCGTCGCGGATGTCGGTCAGCAGCTCGTACTCTTCCCCTTCCTTGACTAAGCCCACGCCCGTGCCGCACACCGAGGTTTTGACGGGAATTCCAGCGTCCATCAAGGCGAGGGAGCAGCCACACACCGTGGCCATGGAGCTAGAGCTGCTCGACTCGGTAATATCAGACACCAACCGAATCGTGTAGGGAAAGGACTCGACCGATGGAATGATCGGCTCTAGGGCGCGCTCAGCCAAGTGCCCATGGCCGATGTCCCGCCGCCCCGGACCGCGCTCAAATCGCACTTCGCCGACCGAGTACGGGGGGAAGTTGTAATCCAAGTAATAGGACTTAAACCGCTTGCCCTGCAGGTCGTCGGCCATACGCTCATCGAGCTTGGTACCCAACGTCGCCACGCACAGCGCCTGCGTCTGCCCGCGGGTAAACAGCGCCGAGCCGTGCGTGCGCGGCAGCACGGTGCTTTCGCAGGTGACGTCGCGCACCGCGTCAAGCGCGCGGCCGTCGATGCGCCGCTTCTCCTGGAGAATCATGGTGCGCATGTCGGCCTTGAGCAGTGCCTCCAGCTCAGCCTTTATTAGTTTTTCAGCGTCTGGGAAGCGCTCGGCCAAGCCCTCCAAGACATCGGCATTAATCGCATCAATGCGCTCTTGCCGCTCTTCCTTGAGCGGGTTTCTGTTGGCCTCCGAGATCCGCTCTTGCGCCAGCTCGGCCACAGCACGAACCAGTTCGGGATCGGCTTCCTCGATCTGGAGGGCAATCTTCTCCTTGCCAACTTCGGCGACGAGCCGCTCCTGTAGCTCGACCAACTCGGCGATGCGCTCGTGGCCAAAGGCCAACGCATCCACCAGATCTTGCTCGGCAATCTCGTGGGCACCCCCTTCGACGCTAACGATGGAATCGGCTGTACCACAGACTATGATTTCGAGATCGGAATCATCTAACTCGGAGAGGGTCGGATTGGCGACGAACTCGCCGTTGATCCGCCCGACCCGCACGGCCCCCATGGGACCAGCAAAGGGAATGTCGGAGATGCTCAGAGACGCCGAGGCCCCAATTAAACCCAAGACATCGGCGTCGTTTTCTCCGTCGTACGAAAACACCGTAACATAGACTTGGATTTCATAGGGAAACTTCTTGGGAAACATCGGCCGGATGGGGTGATCTATTAACCGAGCACTCAGGGTCTCCTTTTCGGAAGGACGCCCTTCGCGCTTGAAGATGTTGCCCGGTATCTTGCCGCCAGCGTAGGCCTTTTCCCGGTAATCGACGATCAAGGGCAAAAAGCCCCGATCCTCCGGGGTGTTGGTCCGACAGGCCGTTACGAGCACTACGGTCTCCCCGTATTGCAGCCACACGGCCCCATTGGCTTGTTTGGCGATTCTGCCCGTTTCGAGCGACAGACTTCGCCCACCTATTTCATGTTCGAGTTTATTCATTAGATATATCTTTTGCTCTTTCCTTTGAGGTTTTGAATTCTGTGCAGCACCCGTGCCAGCGGACACCGCGGTGAGTAGCTCAGTGCGAGTTAGCGACGCAATCCGAGTTCGCGGATCAACGCCGTGTACGCCTGCGGGTTTTTCTTTTGGTAGTAGGTCTGCAATCGCCTCCTTTTGCCTATGAGTACGAGTAACCCCCGCCGCGTGGCAAAGTCCTTTTGCTGGTCTTTGAGGTGTTCGGTCAGGTTCTGGATGCGCTCGGTGAAAATGGCAATCTGCACCGGAGCAGACCCAGCCCCTCCCTCTTGGCCAAATTTTTCGATCAGTTCTTTCTTGCGCTCAGTTGTTATGGACACCTTCAACCTCCGTATTTCGTGCCGCGCTTTCCGCCTTTAGCACTGGAGGCGAACAGCGCACGTGCTTGGTGAATGTCTCTGCGGATTTGCCCTACCAGCTCGTCTGGACAGGCAAATGCGCATTGGTCGCGCAGCTTTTTTACGAGGGCGACCTGTAGGTTTTGTCCGTAGAGGTCGCCGGTAAAATCGAGTATGTGCAACTCGACAACTAGGGCTGCTTCGGCGAATGTGGGCCGGGGGCCGATATGGGCCACGGCCTGCAAAACCCGACTTCCGAGGTATTGCACCTCAGCGGCAAATACTCCCTGCGGCAAGGGGCCATCGCCTTGGGGCAGCAAATTCGCAGTGGGAAACCCCAATGTTCTACCGCGTCCTTGGCCCCTCGTGACGCGGCCAGAGAAATGAACGCCAGCCCACTCCATCTAAGGTTGGCGCAAAACGCAAAGGGGCCGCAACGCCCCTTTCTCCCACCGCGCGAGACCAAATAAGGTTTGCGCGGCGTCAAAAACCGCGCAAACCTCGCGCGGCTCTGCTCCAACCGGATGCTCGATCGCCTTCCCATGGGCAAAATCGACCAGCTTGACCTCGTTTAGCTCGACGGCCGCCAGCTCACTCAATGCCAAGCGCGGATGGACGAGGGCTTTTTCAATTTGGTCCGCGCTACTGAGGCTGGCTACTTGGTCCAACGTCAGGGCTTTGTCCAGCCTGAGACCACCGGCGCGCAGCCGGCGCAATTCCGCCAAATAGGCACCAGTCCCCAAGGCACGCCCCAAATCGGCGGCCAACGAGCGAATATACGTTCCCGCAGAGCAATGGATTCTCACACTTAGTTTGGGAAAATCGTAGCCGAGTAGCTCTATTGCATGGATGTGGATCCGGCGGGATTTGAGGACGACCTCGTCGCCGCGGCGCGCCCGCTTATACGAGCGCACCCCGGCGACCTTTACCGCTGAATGCGCCGGCGGCACTTGGTCTATGACACCCGTAAAATCGCGCAGGGCTTGAGCCACCCTTTGGTCGTGGGGAGGCACACAGTCCTCTTGGTGGCGGATCGGGCCCTCGGCATCGCCCGTAGCACTTATAGCCCCCAGACAAATTTCGGCTTCGTATTCTTTATCCGCGCCGCTAAGCCACTGGTTGAGCCGGGTATAGCGACCCAAGCAAACGACCAAAACGCCGCTGGCCAAGGGGTCCAGCGTGCCACAGTGCCCAATGCGCCGCAACTGCAATAGGCGTCTGAGCGAGGTGATTACGTCGTGGGAAGTGGGGCCTTTGGCCTTGTCGATGACCAAAACCCCGGTCAAGGCCGGATCAGTCATGCTGCGCTCCACCGAGACCATCGATCAGGGCCGTGACGCGCGCGGCGCGCGCGGTGGTGTCATCGTATGCAACCCGCAACTGGGGTGCGTAGCGCAAACTCATGCGCTGGGCGATTTCTCGACGCATAAAACCCAAGCCCCGGTGCATCCCTTGAAGCACCTGCTTTTTGTCGTCTGCGTTGCCGAGCGTGCTGACAAAGATCGTGGCATAGCTCATGTCGGCGGAGAGTTCCACATCGACGACTTGGACTAGCTGCAGCCTCGGATCCTTCATCCGCCCGACGATGTCGGTCAGCTCGCGCAGCAACTGCCCGCGCACTCGGCTAATTCGTTGAGGGGAGGCCACCTGTGCTCAGTGTACTTCCATTTGGTAGTCGAGGATTTGCACCCGGGGATTGCCTTCGACAAGGTTGACGATCTTGGTTAGCATCTCGTCGCAGTGTTCAACGGTCGAACTCACCACGGCAACCCCCAACACCGCCCGCTGCCAGAGCGCGTGGTCATCTACTTCGGCCACGGCCGCGTTAAAGCGGTTGCGGATGCGCTCCTTGAGGCTGTTGAGGACTCGCCGCTTGTCTTTGAGTGAATGGCTATCGCCGATATAGATTTGCACCGCACAACTCATAACGATCAAAACAAGTCAACCGCCGCTATAGCGTCCGCTCGGTCTCCACCACGACCAAGGACTCGACGATATCGCCTTCTACGATGTCGTTGAACCCCGCAAAGCCCATGCCGCACTCGAATCCCTCGGAGACCTCCCTCATGTCGTCCTTGAATCGCCGCAACGAGGTAAGCTCCCCGGTGAAGACGACTTGGCCATCGCGTAAAATCCGCACCTGATTGCTGCGGGCGATGGTGCCGTCTTGCACCAAACAACCGCCGATCGTCCCCATGCGGGACGAGGCGAAGATTTGGCGGATTTCGGCCCGACCAACTACCTGTTCTTCGGTCGTTGGAGCCAAGAGGCCCGCCAAGGCGGCCCGCACATCCTCGATGACCTCGTAGATGATCCGGTAGTTGCGAATTTCCACGCCCTCCTGTGCGGCGAGGTCTCGGGCAGAGGGTTGGGTGCTTACGTGGAAACCGAGCAAAATGGCGGAAGAAGCCGCCGCCAGCAGTACGTCCGATTCCGAGATGGCACCCACCGCGCTGTGAATGACGTTAACGCGCACTTCCTCGTGGGTTATGCGGCCTAGCTCTTCGGCTATGGCCTCGACCGACCCATCAACATCGCCTTTGAGTATCACCCGCAGCTCTTGGATGTGGCCCTGCTGGATTTGATCGTGTAAATCGCTGAGCGTGACCGTGCGCAGCTTGCGGTGATCCTGCTCGCGCTTGATGAGCTGCCGCCGCTGGCTCAGGTCCTTGGCTTCGCGCTCGGAATTGGCAACGGCGAAAATATCCCCAGCTTGCGGGACCCCGGGCAACCCGAGCACTTGGACGGGCACGGAGGGCTTGGCTTCTTGGACGCGCTGGCCATGCTCGTCGAGCAGAGCGCGCACCCGGCCACTGTGGACTCCGGTAATAAAAGGCTCGCCGATACACAGCGTGCCCTCTTGCACCAAGACCGTGGCCACGGGACCCCGCCCCTTGTCGAGGTGGGCTTCGACGATTGTTCCTCGGGCTTTCTTGTGGGGGTCGGCCTCTAACTCAAGCAACTCGGCCACGATGAGGAGAACTTCCAGCAAGTGGTCTATGCCCTGTCCGGTCTTAGCGGAGATTTCAGCACAAGGAATCTGCCCCCCCCACTCTTCGATTAAAACCCCCCTCTCTGCCAGCTCCCGCTTAATCTTGTCTGGGTCGGCCGTAGGTAAGTCTACTTTGTTAATCGCGACGACTAAGGGGACCTGCGCAGCCTTGGCGTGATCGATCGCTTCAATGGTTTGCGGCATGACGCTGTCGTCGGCCGCCACGACCAAGATCACGATGTCGGTTACCCTCGAACCGCGGGCCCGCATCGCCGTAAAGGCCGCGTGCCCTGGGGTGTCAAGGAACGTCACGCCGCGACCATCTTCCATGCTAATCACGTACGCCCCGATGTGTTGGGTAATGCCTCCAGACTCGCCCTCGGCCACCTTGCTTTCACGCAGATAGTCGAGTAACGAGGTTTTGCCGTGATCGACGTGGCCCATGACTGTGACGACCGGCGGACGCGGCTCAGGTTCGCCGACCTCTTCCTCCTCGACGATCTCATCCAGTTCGGCTTCTTCGGCCTCCAGCGGGACTACTTCGCAGCCCAACTCGTCGGCCAGCGTCTGCATGGTGTCCATATCGAGGCGTTGATTAATGGTCGCCATTGCGCCCATCTGCAGACACAGAGCGATTACTTCGCTGACCTTGACGCCGACTTGTTCGGCAAATTCACCGAGCGTGATAAACTCGCTGACCTTGATCTGGCGAATCTCACCATCTTCCCCGACACCGTCTTCACGCGGCCCGCGCTCGTAGCGGCGACGGACCCGGCCTTCGTTGAGCTGACTTAAGGTCCGCCGCACGCTTTCTTGGACTGCCTTGGCGTCTGGCGTCCCTTTGCGCCGCTTACCCCGTCGGCGCTTTGTAGGTGCTCCAGGCAAATTGGCCTGAGCGGTTACTTCCCGCTTTTCGCCCAATTCCTCGCGGACACTTTCCAAGCCCTCTTGCCCCTTGCCGCGGCGACGACCGCGACGACGAGTGCCATCGGCCTTGTCGGGCAGCGGCGTGGTGCGCTCGTCGGCTCCCCCCTCAACACCCTGCTTGCGGGTCGCCGGTCCCTTTTCGCGGCGGCGCTCGGGCCGAGTGCCATCGGCCTGCTTGCGACTGTCCTCTTTGGCCTTCTGCCGCTTTACTTCCTCTATCGAGCTCTTCTTCTCTTCAGCCAGCTTGCGGTGGATGGCCTCCAGCATCTCGGGCGAAACTACGCTCATGTGGCTCTTTACTTCCATATCCATGCCCTTGAGCATGGATATGAGCGCATCGCTGGACAGCTTCTGTTCTTTGGCTACTTGGTAAATCCGGCGCTTTTCCAAAAACCTACTCCCTTAGCTACTCCTCGGCCCTTTGGTCTGCTTCATCTTCTCCACTCGTACCCTCAGCAGGCGCGGCGAGCACTTCTTCCCCCTCTTGCTCAACTGCTGCTGCTTGCTCCGCAGCCGCTTCTTGCTCAGCCACTGCTTCTTGCTCAGCCGCCGCCTTCTCAGCAGCAATCAATGCCTCAATATCGACCTCGCCGTGTTCGGCAAGGTACGTGGCCGCGGCCGCCTTTATTCCGTGGGCGGTTTCGGCGGTTTCTAGCCCCGGTACGGTCTGCAATAGCTCCGAATCGGCCTCGGCGATCGAGGCTATGGAGTCGAAACCGAACGTGGTCAAACTCAGGGCAATCAACTCGCTAATACCATCTATCTGGCGGAATACTTGTTGGTACTTATCCTGCTTAGCGCGGCGCTCTTGGTATTGCTCGTGAGTGATGATATCGAGACCCCAACCCGTGAGTTGGCTGGCGAGTTTGGTATTTTGGCCTCCCTTGCCAATGGCCAACGATAGCTGATCCTCTTCGACTATCACGACGGCATGCCGGCGGCGCGAATCCGTAATGCAGCGAACCACAGTAGCCGGACTTAGCGCCCGGCTTATAAATATATCCGGCTCGTCGATCCAAGGAACGATATCTATGCGCTCACCGCTCAATTCTCTGACGATAGCTTGCACCCGCGACCCCTTCACGCCTACACAGGCCCCCACCGGATCAACTCGTTCATCACTGCTACTGACCGCGATCTTGGCCCGCTCGCCCGGCTCGCGAGCCACGCCGTGAATATCGACGATACCTTCGGCTATCTCTGGCACTTCCGTGGCAAAGAGCTTCCTGAGCAATTCGGGCCGAGCGCGGGAGAGCAAGACCTGAGGCCCCCGGCTCGACTTGAGCACTTCGTATATATAGCCCCGCACGGCATCGCCTTGGCGGTAGCGTTCGCGACGGATTTGCTCTTTGTATGGAACGGCAGCCTCGGCCCGGCCGAGATTGAGGATGATGTCGCCGTGGCTGATCTGCTGTACGGTACCGGATTCGACGAGGCCAACCCGCCCGATAAACTCGTCGTATATTCGTTCGCGCTCGGCTTCGCGGACCCGCTGAATGAGAATTTGCTTTGCGGTCTGTATGGCGTTGCGGCCAAAGTCGGCGAAATCGAGTTGCTGCACTAACACGGAGCCCAATTGGGCATGGGGGTCGATGCTGTGGGCGTCGGCGAGGAGAATCTCCATGGACGGCTCGACCACTTCTTCGACGACGGTTTTGCGGGCGTATACGGCCATCTTGCCCTGGGCCGCGTCGATGTCAACTTCGTAATTCTCTGTATTGCCGTAGTGCCTTTTAGCGGCTGAAATCAGGGCGTCGGCGAGAGTCTGCACCACCAATTCCCGGTTGACGTTTTTTTCGCGGGCAATCTGCCCCAAGGCTTCGACAATATTCGCGTTATTCATAATTTTTTGCTCGACCTTCACTACTTAAAATTCTGGTTCGATGTTGGCCTTAGCAATATCGGCTCGCGCCACGGACTCGGCTGGGCTGTCGAGGTGAATCCGATCGGCTTCCCAAGCGATCAACCGACCTTTGACAACTCGACCGGACGTGAGCACAACTTTTAGCAAACGGCCATGGGCGCGGGTGAAATCCCCATCGGTCTCTAGGGGCCGGTCCAATCCCGGCGAGGTAACTTCGAGCCGATACCGTCCGGCAATGGGATCTTCTACGTCGAAAAGATCGGCCACTTCGCGACTGATCGACTCGCAGGTGGCCAGTGTTATACCGCAATTTTTGTAAACCAATAATCGGACTAGCTGACTGCCTCGGGTGCCGCTGAGTTCAATATCGACGAGTTCGGCCTCGTGCTCGCGGACAATGGGTTCGACCTGAGCTACTAGATCGGCCTTTAATGCGAATTTATCTATGGCGGAAATACGCGCTTTTCCCCCCTAAGAAAAAAGTGGGCTATGACGCCCACTTGGGATTATAAAATATAGGATTATATTGATTTAGGCAAGACGACTTAACAGCCCTAGCCAAATGCCTACGCTAGAGGAGGCGCAAAATCTCGCGCAGTTCTTTTCTGGCCTCTTCGATTATTTTGAGTGCGGCTTCCCGGTCCTGTACAGGTTCGGCGTTAGTCTGCTCCACTACTGGAGCGGGACTGTCCTGCTGTTTAGCGAGCAAAACAGGTACTTGCTCGCCAGCTTGACGCAGGAGCTCGGGTTCGTCTTTGAGCTTTTTCTTTACGCCTTGCGTGGTGTAGCGCTCCTCGTAGAGGAGGCGTTTGAGCAATAGGATGATCCCTATATCGCGCGCTCTATAGGCTCTGTTTTTACCACCGCGCGCTCGACGCGGCCGCAAACAGGCGAACTCCTTCTCCCACGCCCTAAGCGTATAGGGCTGCAGTTGTGTGAGTTCGGCGACTTCGCTGATGCTGTAATACAGCTTGTTTTGCAATGGATTCTTCACGGTCGCACTTCCCTGTACCCTTTGCGCAGACGCCAGACGATGCGCAAGGGCGTTCCCTCGAAATCAAACTCCGACCTCAGTCGATTTTCGATGTGGCGTCGATAATTCCCTGGCACGGAGCGGGGCAGATTCGTAAAGATCGTAAACGCCGGCGGGTTGATCGCGTGTTGGGTGGCGTAGAGCAAGCGGATATCTCGGCCATCTTGAGTCGCCAAGTACTCGCCAGAAAACTGCTGAATGATCTTGTTCAAGCGCGCGGTGGGAATCCGCGTCCGGCGCTTGTTGCCCACCGCGGCCACCACTTCGAGACACTTGTGAACCCGCCGCCCGGTCAAGCCCGATATGCACAGCACCGGATAGTCGCGCAAAAAGGGATAGCGGTCGCGCAGATCGCGGCGGTACTCAGCTGCGGTTTTCTCGGCGACTAAATCCCATTTATTGATCGCCACCACCAAGCCGCATCCAGACTTTATCACCTGCTCCATGATGCGGGCGTCCTGCATGACCCATCCCTCGGCGCTATCTAGAAGCACGACTGCCACATCAGCTTGGTCGATGCTGTTGGTCGCCCGGCGCGTGCTGTAGAACTCCACCGGGTCATTGACCTTAGATCGCCGCCGCAAACCGGCCGTATCCACGAACAGCAGGTGGCTATCCTGCCAAGTCAAGCGCAGTTGGGTTGGGTCCCGGGTGGTACCGGGCTGGTCGTGGACGATGGAAACCTGATGGCCGGCGAGGCGGTTGATCAGCGTGGATTTGCCCACGTTGGGCCGCCCGACTAAAGCAACCCGAATCGCCTCCTCGTCCCATTCCGACCCATAAGCCCCAGCCTCGTCGAAGAGCGCAATGAGCGCGTCGAGTAGGTCTCCGGAACGCCGCCCGGTAACGGCTGAAACCGGCAGGGGTTCCCCCAAGCCGAGCCGGTAGAATTCGTCGAGTGAAGCGACCGGCCCCACCCCATCGACCTTGTTGACGACTAGCAAGCACTTCCCACCCCCGCTGCGCAGCATGGCCCCCATCTCTTGGTCGAGATCGGTCACACCCGTGGTCCCGTCGCAAAGAAAAATGGCTATATCCGCTTCTGCCAGTGCCTTTGCCGCTTGGGAGAACACGGCCGCGGACAGCGCATCTTTGGCGCTGGGCATATAGCCCCCTGTATCGACCAAAGTGAAGGACCGCCCTCCCCACTCGGCCGCGGCAAATATCTGATCACGCGTGACCCCGGGCTGGCCGTCGGTTATGGCCCACCGAGTCCCCAAGATGCGGTTGAAAAGGGTCGATTTGCCCACGTTGGGGCGCCCGACAATCGCCACGATGGGCCGGCGATGGCTCTCGACAGTTTGGGTGCTCATTTTTCGCGCCCTTCGCGCCCTATGTAATAACCCAGCTCGGTTAGCTGCCGTCCCTCCCCTTGTACTTTCACGCTCTGATCGGCCCAAAAGCGCTCGATCGATTCGACTAAGTCGTACCCTCCTACCGCGAGGGGCACGCCGGCTTCTTCCGCAAGTTGGGGCACGGTCATGTCGTCCAGCGTCAATCCCTCGCCATTGATGCAATTGGGCGGCAGCAAGACCAAATCCCGCTGAATTCCGTCGCGCACTCTCGCCGCCATATCGCAGCCGGTCAGCAGGCCCGACACGGTAATGCCGTGGCCGAAAAAGTCGTTATCTACCGGCAGGAGATCAATCTGTACGTTCGCGATGGCATTCAGCCTATCCACTAAGGGCACGAGGATTCGCTCGGCTAGACGGCCGGTCAGCAGACCGATGCGCATGGCCTTGGCCGTGCGTGCTGGCAGCCTCTTGCTCGTCTCGTTCCAAGTGTCGAGGAAGGAGCGAACCATGCCGATGCCGTTTTCTAGCTGGGGAAACGCATCGTAATACGACGCCTCTGGCAGGGGCCGACCCGTCAACAGAAAGATCTCGTCCGCCGGATAGACGAACCGCTCGCCAAAACGCGCTTTGAATTGCAAGCCCCACGCTTCGGCTGCGGCCGCGTACTCAGCGGCCTTGGCCGGGGTCACCGGCTCGAGCTGGACGAGCTTGTGCCGATGATCGGTCAGCCCCACCGGCACCAGTGCCACCGAGCGGACCGCAGGATAGTACGCCGACAGATCGGTCACTGTGCGCTCTAGATGCGGCCCGTCGTTCCAGCCCGGGCAGAGCACGACCTGGGCGTGCATTTCAATGCCGTTGGTAGCTAGTTTGCGCAAGCGCTCGTTGATATCGACGGTTTCTTTTGTACGCCCGAGCATGACTTGCCTCAGTTCGGGGTCGGTGGCGTGGACTGAGATGTATTGCGGCGTTAGCCCTTGTTCAATGATGCGATCAATATCGCTTTCGCGGACATTGGTCAAAGTCACGTACGAGCCGTGGAGAAAGGAGAGCCGAAAATCGTCGTCCTCAAAATACAGGCTGCGCCGCATGCCCTTGGGCATTTGATGGATAAAGCAGAAGACGCATTTGTTGTTGCAGCTACGCAAGCGCATATCCTCGAAGACAAGCCCTAGGGATTCGCCGCTCCGGCGCTCAATCTCGGCCTCGTACAGCTCTTTGCCGCGCTCGATTTCTACGCAGATCACCTCCTCGGCGCTGCTAACTTGAACGTCGATCAAATCGCGCACTTCTTCGCCATTGATGCGCAAAATGCGATCGCCAATGCAAAATCCCGCGCGCGCGCCGAGACTGTTGGGCTCAATCTGTTTTACGACAACCATAGTGAATCAAGCAATTAATCTACGTATCATAATGTGGGGCAAGATGTTCTATCGGTAAAGGTATATGGATATTACACCTACGGCAATACCTTGGAAAGAAATAAAAAAATCCGCCCGACCAAGTTGGCCAGGCGGATGATGGAGCGGGAGACGGGAATCGAACCCGCGACATCAAGCTTGGGAAGCTTGCGCTCTACCCCTGAGCTACTCCCGCTAATTTTGCGGCCCTAAGGTAGGAGAGGCCCCAACCGCTGTCAACTCAGCCTACTGCCCCATCGATACTCCCACTCGCCGACGATGCGTTGGACGACGCCGGCCTTCCCCCATACGTCGAGGTCTAATTCGCGCAAGCGCCGGTCGCGGCGGCACCACGTCATTTGTCGCTTGGCCAAATGGCGGGTGCGCTGCTTGGTCCGCTCGACGGCTTCCTGCCAAGGGCAATGCCCTGCCAGCGCACTGCATATTTCGAGATAGCCCAGGGTTCCCAAGGCGCTGGCACTTGGATCGTATCCCTTTTCGCGCAAGGCGCGGACTTCCTCGACCCATCCCCGCTCTACCATCTGCTCGACCCGCTGGTCGATCCGCTCGTAGAGCCGGCTGCGTGCCATGGTCAGGCTGATCATCTGCGGCTGCCGCACAAAGGGCTGCCCCTTGCGCTCCCGCCATAGTGCGCTGAGCGTGCTCTTCCCGCTCAGCGCTACCTCCAAGGCCCGAAGAATCCTCTGCGCGTCGCTCGGCTGCAACCGCGCTTGTGCCACCGGATCGCGACAGCCCAACTCCTCGTATAGGGGTGCAAGTCCCTCGCAATGCAGGCGATTTTGCAATTCGGCGCGTATTTGCGCGTATTCGGCTTCGTCTTCAAAGCAGCCGTCTAGTGCACTCTGCCAGTACAGGCCCGTCCCTCCCACCATGATGGGCAGGCCCCCTCTGTTCCAGATCTGCTCAATGATGCGCCGCGCGGCTCGAGCATACGCTCCCGCGCTGTAGCTTTCCCCGGGACCGAGCACATCGAGCAAGTGATGGACGCATTGGCTCTGCTGTTCAGTGGTTGGCTTGGCCGTGCCGATGTCCATGTAGCGGTATATTTGCCGCGAGTCGGCCGAAACGATCTCCACTTTGGGCAAGTGCTGGGCTGCTTCGAGGGCTATTTCTGTTTTGCCGGTGGCGGTTGGTCCGGTGATTATGATGAGAGGTTTGTTTAACATATTATACATTATATGACTATTCGGATGATTCTTTTTCTAACAAGGCCGGCTCCACGATGATCGTTTTCTCACGGCGCAACAGCGCCTGCCCAGGCGCGCCTCCACGCGGCTTGGTGACGTGTTTTACCATGGTGTACGCCACGGAGACCTTTTTCGCCGTTTTACCCTTGCTCCAATACGCGGCTAAAGCCGCGGCCTCTTCAATAGTCTGCTTGCTGGGGGCTTCCTTGCGGCCTTCGCTCCGGAGGACGACGTGCGAGCCTGCGTACCCCCGGGCGTGAAACCACAGATCGTTTTGGGCGGCTATTTTGTGCGTCAGCACGTCGTTTTCCTTGTTGTTGCGCCCGGCCCACACCGACCACCCCGTAGATGTCCTATAGCGCCGGGGATGGGCCTGGGGCTGCTTGCTTGCCGTTTTGTCGGTGCTTGTCACCTTGCTCTCCAACCAGTTTTGCAGCGCGTCGTTGGCTTCCCAAATACCGGCATCCACCGCACCAATCCAGTCCTCGTATTGGGCGCACTGGCGACCGAGCTCGGCTAAGCGCTGCGGCAGGACTTGCTGACGACGCTCGTATTTTTGCG
The DNA here is from genome assembly GCA_965261395.1 of Candidatus Latescibacterota bacterium. Classification (GTDB taxonomy): domain Bacteria; phylum Latescibacterota; class UBA2968; order UBA8231; family UBA8231. Next base: position 4,207,918 of record OZ253462.1, on the reverse strand, counting down.
CGGCCTTTAGATAGGATGCGGCGTTTTCCGCTAAGCTGCGATTTACATCCAAATCAATTCGCAGGGTCGATTCTCCCTCTGAATCGAAGAGGTCGGCCAGTTCCACTTGCGCGGGCCGACCCGATAGCTGCCCCATATTGGCCCATAGTGCGTGGCCTTTTCGCTTGTACTCCTCGGCGCGCGCGGCCTCGTCGAGTTCGATTTGCATGGCGGCCAAACGCCGCCGGGCATTTTTCAAAGTTTGGACCAGCCGCCTGCGAATCTGTTGCTGCGCCCGCTGTACCCGGCGCTGTGTCCGCTCCTTTTGGCACGCCGCCCATATCCCTGCGCTGACCGCGTCAAACTGCTCGTATGCTCCTTGCAAACGACGCGGTTTAAGGGCGGAAAAGTGAAAGCGGCCCGCCTCTTGCCACACGTAGCTCTGGCCGGCCACCGTGCCGGTGTACGCCTCCGTGGCCGCGGTCCACAGGGCTGTGGCCAGCTCGCCTATGTCAGCAATACTGCTGACAGGAAGCGTGCTGCCCTGCTGGCTGCGGAAGATCAGCTCGCGCACCAGCGAAGCGTCTGCTCCGGCCAACCAACGCCTCGCTGCCTTTTCCAAAACCGCATCCGCGCTCACCAGCCGGTCGCGCCACGCACTGGATGCGTCCGTACCGGGCAGCAGTCGGCCGGATGGCTCGGGTCGCTGGTACGGTGCGCCCACGGGTGCCTTGTCCTTGGCTGTTCCCCAGCAGCCCAGAATCGAATCATCGGCTTGGCGATGGAGAATAAACCGCACCTTGTTGGGAATGAGTTCGCACACCAAGACGCCAAAGCTCGCGCGGCCGTCGCGGTCCCGGCGCTCTAGGCGCAAGCGCAAGATGCGCTCGCGGTGCTCGGCTTCGACGGCCACAATCCGCGCTCGCACCAGATACTTTTCCGGACCATCGCTCGCCCGCCAAGGCCGCGGCCAAGCCTCGTGCCGCAGGCAGAGCAATCCCTCCCGGCCACTCACGCCGTACAGCCATTCGCCCTCGGCAACCGCGAATGCGAGTTCCGTGGGCTGGGCATAGGCCTGCTCGATGACCGCCCCTTGCAGGCGCACCCGCAACTCCTGCGCGAGGGCCTGAATGGTGAAGTAATCAAACGCCATCTAGGCTTCGACGAGCTTGAGGCTGGCGTTTAGCTTCTCCTGAGTGGCGCGGTATTCGGCTTGGCGCTGGCGCTCCTGTGCGACGATTTCGGGCGGAGCTTTGGTGAGGAAGCGCTCATTGGCCAGTTTGGCGTCTAGGCCCTTGAGCAAGCCGTCCATCTTCTGGATTTCTCGTTTGAGCCGTTGCTGCTCTGCGGCTAGGTCGATCAACCCCTCTAGGGGCACAAAAATCTCGGCCGCGGCCGTCATCGCGCTGCCCGAAGCCGGTGGCCGGACGATCCCCTGGCCGACTTGCACGGCGGCGGCCCGGCACAACAGCTCGATGTAGGGGATGGCTTGGTGCAGGGTCTGTTCCACCTCGTCCGAGGCGGCCGAAACCAAAACCTCGACTTTGCGCCCCGGTGGGACGTTCATCTCGCCGCGAATGATCCGCACCCCGGTCACCACCTCTTGCAAGCACTGCATTTGCGCTTCGGCTTCTTGGTCTATCAGCTCGGCATCGCATTCCGGCCAATCCGCGACCATGATGCTGTTAGCCGACGAGCCGTGGGGCAGGGCCTGCCACAAGGTCTCGGTAATAAAGGGCATAATGGGGTGCAACAGCCGCAGGGCGGTTTCGAGCACCCGCACGAGATGCTCTTGGGCCGTGCGCCGTTCCTGGGAGTCGCATCCCTGCAAGCGCACCTTGGCCAATTCGAGGTACCAATCGCAATAGTCGCGCCAGACGAAGTCGTAGATCGCCCGCGTCAGGTCGCTGAAACGATAGGATTGCATGGCTTCGGTCATCTCGCGCACGGCCACCTGCAACCGGCTCCAGATCCAACGATCGGCCAATTCGCTCCGCTCGCAGGGGCCTGGCTCGTATCCATCGATGTTCATCAGCACGAAGCGGGTCGCATTCCACAGCTTGTTGCCAAAGTTGCGGCCGGCCTCCGCGCTGGCCGAAGCCTGCACTTGGTTATTGGCGACTGAGGCATCGAAGCGCACGTCTTGGACGGCCCCAGCTTGTGCCAACAGACAGTAGCGGGTCGCATCCGCGCCATAGCGCGAGACCAAGTCGAGCGGGTTGAGGCCCGTGCCCAAGCTCTTGCTCATGCGGCGGCCGTCTTGGGTCAGAATCGTCGGGTGAACCAGCACCGTCTTAAAGGGAATCTTCTCCACGCACTCTAGCGAGGTCATGGCCATCCGCAAAACCCACAAATAGAGAATATCGCGGGCCGTGATGAGCAAATCCGTGGGATAAAAGTACTCCAGCGCGTCGCTGCGCTGCGGCCAGCCGAGGGTGGCAAAGGGCCACAAGGCGGAAGAAAACCACGTGTCGAGCACGTCTGGGTCCTGCACCCAATCCCGGCCGCCACATTCGACACAAGCTGCTGGTTTATCCGCGCTGACTACGGGCTTGGCCCCGGCCGCCACCGAGACCCTGAAGTTGCCCTCGCGCAGAGCCTGCTCCCAGTCCAAGTCGCCCATAGGGATCAGCCCATCGGCACTGCAATGGGTGCAATACCAAGCGGGAATGCGATGCCCCCACCAGATCTGCCTCGACAAGGCCCAATCGCGTATTTGGTCCAACCACTCGATGGCATAGTGGCGGAAGCGATCGGGCACGTATTGGATCTCCTCCTGTACGAGCACGGGCCGCGCCTTGGCCGCCAACTCCTTCATGTTCATAAACCACTGCTCCATCGGCAGAGGTTCGACGACTGTGCCGCACTTGTCGTGGTGGGGTACGGCGTGTTGGTGATTCTCTATTTTTGCCAGCAGCCCTTCGGCTTCCAACGCGGCCACCACGGCCTCGCGGGCCGCGTAGCGGTCCAACCCGGCAAAGCGACCGGCTGCCTCGGTCATAACCCCATCAAAGCCTATGACTTGGATTTGCGCGAGGTCGTGGCGCAGGCCTAGCTCGTAGTCGTTGGGATCGTGGGCCGGCGTAACTTTGACTGCGCCACTGCCCAGCTCGGGATCGGCGTATTCATCGGCGACGATGGGGATGGCTCTATCCGTCAGTGGCAGCTCGACTTGCAAGCCAATGGCCTCGCGCCAGCGACCGTCGTTGGGGTGGACGGCCACGGCCGTGTCCCCGAGCATGGTCTCCGGCCGCGTGGTGGCGACCACGACTTGCAGCGTGCCCTCCTGGACCGGGTAGCGAATGTGCCACAAGTGGCCATCGACCTCGCGCTCTTCGGTCTCTAGATCGGAAATGACGGTGCGGCATTGCGGACACCAGTTAATCATGCGAGTGCCGCGGTAAATCCACCCTTTCTCTGCAAAGCGCGCGAAGGCCTGTAATACGGCCTCGACGTACTCCTCATCGAGCGTGAACCGCTCCCACCGCCAATCGTAGCTAGCCCCGAGTTGGCGCAATTGGTGGTAGATGGCGTCCCCGTATTTTTTTTTCCACTGCCAAATCCGGTCGAGCATGGGGGCGCGTCCCAAGTCATAGCGATTCTTGCCCTCGACCTGCAAAAGGTCCTGCTCAACCTTCATTTGGGTGGCAATGCCCGCGTGATCGGTGCCCGGCAGGCAAAGCGTCTCAAAACCCTGCATCCGCTTCCACCGCACCACCAAGTCGTGGATGGCGTGTTGGATGGCGTGGCCCATGTGCAACTCGCCCGTCACGTTGGGCGGAGGAATCACGATGCAGTAGGGGGGCTTGTCCGGGTTGATCCCCGCGTTAAAAAGGCCGTTTTGCTCCCAGAAATCATACCATTTTTTTTCTATCGCCACGGGATCGTACGTCTTGGCCAATTCTTCCGTCATGCCGCATCCTTATCCTTATGTTTAATATGAAGGTTAAAATAAAAATATAACCCTTTCCCCTACCCTGACAATTTTGCTCGCCGCGCTCGGCTGTCTATTTTGTGTCCAGTTCATTTCACCGGTGCTAGGCGATTCCATATGGGCAACTGGTCCAAGCTGCAAACCGAGCAACGCAATCCAGCCACGGAGCGCATCGACGAGGTCTCGACGCTAGAGATGCTATCGATCATCAATCGAGAAGACGCCCTTGTGCCGGCCGCGGTCGCCACGCTATTGACTCCCATTGCCGAGGCGGTTGACTTGGTGACCAGCCAGCTCGGGAGTGGAGGCCGCCTGTTCTACCTTGGCGCGGGTACCAGCGGTCGGCTCGGCGTGCTGGATGCCGCTGAATGCCCCCCCACCTTTGGCGCCAACCCCGAGTTGGTGCAGGGCCTGATCGCCGGTGGGCCAACAGCCCTGTGCCAAGCTGTAGAAGGCGCGGAAGACGACCGCAAGGCCGCACCCAGCGAATTGGCCCAGCGGGGCTTAGGGCCGGCCGACGTGGTCATGGGCATTGCCGCCAGCGGCGTAACCCCTTTCGTTCTCAGCGGCATGGAGTACGCAGCGCAACGGGGTTGTCCGACGATCTTTTTTACGTGTAGCCCCACAGCCGCCGAGTCCGTTGTAGCGTCGATCAAGATCGTCCCCGAGGTCGGCCCGGAAGTCATCACTGGATCGACGCGGATGAAGGCCGGAACGGCGACCAAGCTGGTACTCAACATGATCAGCACCGGTACCATGGTGAAATTGGGTAAGACCTACGGCAACCTCATGGTCGATCTGCAACCCACCAATGCCAAGCTGCGAGACCGCGCCGAGCGCATCTTGGCGAAGCTGACCGGAGCCTCGCCTCAAGTGGCCGCCGCCCGGCTGCAAGCGGCTGAAGGCGGCTTGAAGCTAGCGCTGGTCATGGAGCTGTGCCAACTAGATCGAGCCCAAGCACAGCACCTCCTCGACGCCTGCGGCGGGAGCGTCAAGACCGCCACCCTCACCACCGGAGCAACCCCTTGCAATACGCAACCCTAGGCCGCACGAACTTGCGTCTGTCGGCCTTGGGCCTCGGCACCGTGCAACTAGGCATGGCGTATGGCTGGGACCATCAGCCGCCTCCACCGGATCACCGCGTGATTGGCTTGATCCACCGCGCCTTGGAACTGGGCATCAACTACATCGACACGGCCTCAGCATACGGTCGCAGCGAAAGCCTCGTGGGCCGCGCGTGTGCCGGGCTGGGCTGCCGGCCCGTGATTGCCACCAAGCTCTCCATCCGCGATGCCGACAGCGCAGGGCTGTTGACCGGGCAGGCGCTGCGACAGTCCGTCGAGCAGTCGCTGAGCCAGAGCTTGCAGACGCTCGGCGTTGACGTCCTCGAACTCGTGCAGCTACACAGCCTCGACACGCGTTTTGCAACCCCAGAACTGCTGGACCTGCTAGCGCAATACTGCCAACGCGGCTGGGTGCGCTATTGGGGCGTTACGACGTACGGCGAAGAGGCACCGCTCGATGCCTTAGATCATCCCGAGCTAATTTGCGCACTGCAAATACCGTATAGCGCACTCGACCGCCGGATGGAACGCAAAGTGATCCCCCGTGCCCGAGCGCAGGGTACGGGCGTCGTCCTGCGCTCCGTCTTCCTCCAAGGCATCCTGTCGCATCGGCTCGACTCGCTCCCGACCGCGCTCGCTGGTCTGTCGCCCTTGGCCACTCCCCTGCTACTGCTAGCACAGGACGCAGGCATAGAGCTGGCCGAACTCGCTCTGCGCTTTGCCGCTTTTGCTTCCGGCGCTCATTCAGCTATTTTCGGTACTACCAACGTCTCCGAACTCGAAGCCAATATCCGCGCAGTCGAAGCCGGCCCCCTACCGCCCGATCTAGTAGCAGCCGTGCGTGCAATCTCGGTCGCGGATTCAACCCTGCTCAACCCCGGCAACTGGAGGTTATCTACGCCGTGAATATACCCGCACCCGGCCAAGCAGTTGGCGATTTAGAGACCCCGGTGCTGCTGCTCGATCTCGAGCGCTTTGAATCCAATGTGCAGCACTTGGCCACGTATTGCCGCGCCAACGGCAAGGCATGGCGGCCCCACAGCAAGGCGCACAAATCTCCGGCCATAGCCCACATCGAGCTGGCCAACGGAGCCTGTGGCATCACCTGTGCCAAATTGAGCGAAGCCGAGTGGATGGTCGCGCATGGCGTATCCTCCATCCTGCTGGCCAACCAGATTGTCAGTCCAGCGAAATTCGCCACTCTAGCCCGCCTGCAACACCAAGCCGAGGTCATTGCCGCAGTGGACAATATCACCGTCGTCGAACCTATGGCCGCCGCGGCCGCCGCCGAGGGCGTCCGCATCCCCGTGGTCGTGGAGATCGACATTGGCATGAAGCGAGTCGGCGTGGAGCCTGGTCCCCCTCTTCTCGCCTTGTCCAAAGCCATTAGCAACCAACCTAGGCTGGCGTTCAGGGGCCTGATGGGCTACGAAGGCCACGTGCTCGACTGCTGGCCACTCCCGGCCAAGCAAAAGGCCTGTTACCAAGCACTGGATCTATTAGTAAAATCTCGTAACTTGTTGGAGAACAATGGAATACAAGTAGAAATCGTCAGTGCCGGCGGCACGGGTTCATACGAGATCAGCGCCCTCCACGACGGGATCACTGAGCTTCAAGCTGGCGGCGGCGTGTTCATGGACGCCATGTATCGCCACACCTGTCACGTCGAAGCCCTCTCCCCCGCCCTAACGGTGCTCACCACGGTCACTAGCCGCGCTGCCGACCGGGTCGTCGTCGATGCTGGCTTTAAGACGCTATCGTCCGGTCACCAACCGCCGGAGGTGCTGGGCCGAAGCGACCTGCGCTTGCGCGGCCTGTCTGCTGAACACGGCATCTTCGATATCGTAGAGGGCCAGGCCGGGCCGGCCTTGGGCGAGCGGATCGAATTGCTCGTCGGCTATTCGGATTCGACTACCTTCCTCCACAATTACTTCGTCGCCATCCGCAAGGGGCGCGTGGAGAAAATATGGGACATCTCAGCGCGGGGCCTCTTGCGCTGACGCCGACTAACCGCAACGGAGAAAGCAAATGACTAAAGCCGAAATCGCCCAACAGCTAGCCCGGAGTACGGGGCTCTCCCAAGTGGACACCACGGCCGTTATCGAGGGTTTTATCGAAGCCATAGCCCAAGCATTGGAAAAGGGCGACCACGTCGAAATCCGCGGCTTTGGCACCTTCAAGGTCGTGGAGCGCGCACCGCGCACCGGCCGCAACCCCAAAGCCGGCGCAGCCATCGCAATCCCCAAGCGCAAGACCCCGACCTTCAAGCCCTCCAACGCCGTAAAGAACAGAATCGTCCAGCGTCAACCATGAACCTGCTGTTGATTTCGGTCGATAGCCTGCGTTTGGATTTTGCCCCCGGGGTCAGTACGGCCGTGCACACACCCCGATTTTCCGACTTGGCGCGCGATTTTCACCTCTGCCAGCACTGCTTTTCGGTTTCTTCGGCGACTCGCCCGGTCCACACCTCGCTTTTTACCGGACTATACCCGTTTGAACACGGCATCGAAGGCCAGCACTCCCCCGCTATGCGTCAGGGCGTTGCCGACCTCTTCGCCCTTTGCCATCGAGCTGGCTATGCGGTCGGCGCGTTCTCAGAGGCCCCGGACATTTTCACCGGCCTGAGCTATGCCAATCACATCGCTCCCTTGCCCACAGACGATCAGCTCGCCGGCTGGCTACAACTCCGCGAGCCGACCGTTCTCTTTGTCCACTACTGGAGCGTTCATCCCCCCTATGGTGCCGCAGACGGGCTGGCCTTTGGCGAGGTGGGCCGGCTGCTAGAGGCAGGGCGCATCGACGTGGTGCAGGCGCGCTATCGCGCTACCATTGAACAACTCTTCGAGCAGCATATTGCCCGGCTGTTGGCCGCCTTGGACCTAAGCGCATGGGCCGTTTTCATCATCAGCGACCACGGCCAGAGCTGGCGGGCCGATGAACCCTATCACGGCCAGACCCTGTGCAACGACGTGTTGCGGGTGCCTTTGTACTATCGACTTCCCTCGGGAGAACCTGTCGGGCGCAACCTCATCTCGCTGGTAGACCTCTTCCCGACTTTTTTATCGCTATTGCAGTTGGATTATCCCTACGACGGCTTTGCCCGCGACATCCGCACCCCTTCCCCACCCGAGTACTACTTAGCCGAAATTGACCCCGGCCCGGCCGCGCAATACGGTCGCCAATGGTCCCTCTTCAACGCCAGCGCCAAATTCACCTGCGATCAATCGACCCAGCGCGAGACCTTGGTCGAAACATTTAGCGATCGGCCGCTCGCAGCGCTAGATACGCGCCCATACCATCAAGCGTACGCAGCACTCCGAACGGCTTCTAGCTATGTACGGAAAGGATTTGCCCCATCCGCAGACCGTGCGCTGTTGGATCAGCGGCTGCGGAAGCTGGGCTATTTGGAGTGATTTTTGTCTGAGCCGCCGACAGGGCCAGTCATAGCGAAAAGGGAACCCCAAGCCCGGCGCGAAACCGAGCTTGGGGTTCCCAATTAATCCCCCGCAATCCTGAGCAGGCGCACACCAATGCTATAGCTGCGAGAATCGGGCGAGTGGAGGTGGCGATATGCTGACCGTACCCCGTCGTAGAAATGGCCGAAGTGGCCACCCCGGATGACACGACCGGAGCCGGATGTAGGCCCTTGAGGGTCTTTCCGAACAGACCTGTTATAATACTCCTCGTCATACCAATCCTGAACCCACTCCCAAACATTCCCGTGCATATCATACAGACCCCAAGGATTCGGCAACTTCGTCCCTACCTCTTTTGCTCCTTTGGTAGGATAGTTATTACCATCATACCACGCATGATCCGCCAATCGGCTCTCGTCATCCCCAAACGACCATCGCGTTTGCGTTTCCGCTCGACACGCATACTCCCACTCCGCCTCCGTCGGAAGACGATACAAATCCTTGCCCGCGTCTTCGTTAAGACGACGGATAAACTCCTGCACTTTATCCCAAGAGACAATCACCGCCGGATAATCTGGATCTGGCTTAACTCGGTCCCGGCCAGCCCAAGGCTCTTCATCCATCACCGCCTTCCACTGTTTCTGCGTGACCTCGTATTTCCCCAGCCAAAAACCACGGCTAATCTTCACCTCATGGATCGGACCTTCATCTCTTCGGCCCGTATCCGACCCCATCTGAAACATCCCTGGCTCGATCCACACAAACTCCATCGACGCCTCTCCAGGAAGCAACGAAACCGTCTCCACCGTCTCCTTCTCGTCGTCCGCCACTTCCTCGTCGTCCACTACTATTTCCTCATCGTCCGCCACTTCCTCGTCGTCCGCCACTTCCTCGTCGTCCACTACAATCATATCAGAGCCGTCCGCGTCCATCACGTAAATCTCAAAGCTGTCGCCTTCGCGGTCGGACACGAAGGCGATCTGATCGCCATCTGGCGACCAAGAGGGAAAGTTATCCGAGTTGCCCGAGGTCCGTTTCCCGCTCGCCATCGTCAACGGTGCCGCTTCCACTACCAACTCTACCGCTGCCATCCCTGCTCGAACTCCAAAAGCTACATCCGTGTAGGTCGTCAAGCCCTCACCCGAAACAACAAGACCATATTCCCGCTCCGCCATGTCCGCGGACATGATCGCCGCTGCCGAGGGAGCCTCCACCGCGATCCCCGCCTGCCCGTCAATGAGCACCATCCGCTGAATCTGCTGCCCTCCGCTCGTCGTCAACCGATAGAGATACACCCCAGCGGCCATTGCCTATCCCGCCGCATCGGTAGCATCCCACTTCGCCGCGTGAAAACCGGCCTGTCGCTCCGCGTCCACCAACGTCGCAACATGCTGTCCCAATACGTTAAAGACATCAAGCCGCACGTGCGTCGCCGCAGGCAACTGATAGGGGATCACAGTCGAAGGATTGAATGGGTTGGGGTAATTATGTCCCAGGGCAAATCTCTGCGGCAAGGCCGACTCGCCCAACGACGCCAATGACAGTGCGAAATACCCAGACTCATCGGTCGTCGCCCGCGCCACCACGCCTTGATGCAAATCGGCCAAGTCAAAGAGCGTCACTTGTGCCCCGGCCACTGGCCGCCCATCGACGGCAAGCCGCACCCGCCCGGAGACAGTGGCTTGCTGTGCCGTATTCGCTTGAACAGGAAGCATCAAGCCCATCAGACATACTATTAGAAATCTCATATAAAAATCTCCCTATTAACGTGAGTTTGGGTTAAACGGCCTATAGCTTGCGTCGTCCATCGCTTTTAGGGAGACGGGGAGGAGAATGGAGCCCGCTGGCGATGTTAAGCCCTGGCCAGACCATTGTCCAACCGGGGCTTGTCACACAGGCTAATCGTCGGCGAATGTCGCCTTGATACGCCCCCAAGAGGAAGCCTTAGCAGAAGCGGTCGCCTTGGCCGCTGGCTCCCAATAAGGCGCAAGATCAATCACAGACTCATCCGGGTTCATGACCGCTGGCTGCAAAAGCCGAATACTGTCATAGTCAAATTCTGCGATCACTACTCCAACTTGTTCCGCTTGTTCATCCACAAAAAGCTCAGGCACAAAAGGCTCAGTCCACCTCGCCCGAACCGTAAATGAAATAATTCTAGGTGCTGTCACTGACATCAGAGACTGGTAATGGATTTCAAGCAATTCCCTGAAATAAGCATAATTTTCCTCGCGACAGTTCGGGCTGGACGAAATACAGTAACGAAATCTTTGCGATCCATCAGCATTCAATCCGTCCGGCTCGGCTCCGTCCATTTCGAAATACTCTCTCAGGGTCTGTCGTTCACCAGCCCTTGGTCCGGCTGAGTACATTCGCCCCTCAATCTCTAGGATGTTCTTGAAAAGCGAGTCCTCCGTAGTAGCAGCAAGCGCCAAGGGAATCCAAGCCGGATACCACATGCTTGTACCGTCTCCGCGGCTGCTCAGATCATCCTCTAAGAAACGCGCAGCCGCTCGAATTCGTGCCTCATTTTCCGCTTCCACCTGAGCCAGTTGAGCTTGCCTCGCTAGAGTAAAATCACGCTTGAATGTCTGCCAAGTTAAATTTTCTACGTACTCCCGAACTCCCAGCGACACTTTCTCGTCTATAGGATCCACCATATAGACAGCAACCGTCTCCCAAGAATCCTCTTGGGCGAAAGAAGCGTTCAGAGCGAGCAGCAAACAGAGGGAAAGGGCAATCATTAGGCCCTTGCTAAACGTGGTCATAGTAGGCCTCCTTTACTGTTGAACAAAAAATCTGCACGACACAATGAAAACCGCCGCGCAGATTGAGACAGAGATGGTGTGATTGGTTAAGACATTAAGCGATTAATTCCCCGGAATCCTAAGCAGGCGCACACCAATGGTATAGCTGCGGGAGCCGGACGGGCAGAATTGACGATACGCCGACCGTACGCCGTCGATATGGCCGAAGTGTCCACCCCGGATGACGCGACCAAGGCCGGATTCAGGCCCTTGGGGGTCTTCCCGAACCGACCTACTATAATATTCCTCATCATACCTATCCTGAACCCACTCCCAAACATTCCCGTGCATATCATACAAGCCCCAAGGATTCGGCAACTTACTACCTACCGCTTTCGCTCCTTCAGTATTGTCAAAATACCACGCATAATTCCTCAGTTGGCTCTCGTCATCCCCAAACGACCAACGAGTCGTACTCCCCGCTCGACACGCATATTCCCACTCCGCCTCCGTCGGAAGACGATACAATTCCTCGCCCGCTGCCGCATTCAGACGACCGATAAACTCCTGCACTTCATTCCAAGAAATAATCACCGCTGGATGCGATGAATTTGCCTCAACTCTGTCCCGACCAGACCAAGGCTCTGTATCCATCACCGACTTCCACTGACTCTGCGTGATCTCATACTTCCCCAACCAAAAACCACGACTAATCTCCACCTCATGTATCGGCCATTCATCTTTCCGACCCGTCCTATCCTTCGATCCCATCTGAAACACCCCCGGCTCGATCCACACAAACTCCATCGACGCACCCCCTGGAAGCTCCGCCGTACCCTCAAAGCTGGGTAGGCCATCGACTTTCAGGGCAAAGGTCAACTCATCGGCATCGCCGTCGCTATCCTCCACCCGGTAGGTCAACGCATAGTCCTCGGCTACCGTCGGCGTGCCCGAAAGCGTCCGAGTCGCCGCATCAAACGTCAAACCCGGCACCTTCGGCGACAAGCTATAGGTCAACTCGCCATCGCCACCCGAACCCGCAGGCAACACCAACGGGGTCATCGCTTCCCCTGCAGCAACCGTCTGATCGGCAACCGTGTCCGTGTCCGCGAACATCGGCTCCTCATCAACGGTCACCGTGAAGGTCAACTCATCGGTATCGCCGTCGCTATCCTCCACCCGGTAGGTCAACGCATAGTCCTCGGCTACCGTCGGCGTGCCCGAAAGCGTCCGAGTCGCCGCATCAAACGTCAAACCCGGCACCACCGGCGACAGCGACAAGCTATAGGTCAACTCGCCGTCGCCACCCAAAGCCATAGGCAACACCAACGGGGTCATCACTTCCCCTGCGGCAACCGTCTGATTGGCAACCGTCGCACCCTCAAAGCTGGGTGTACCCCCATCGCCGTCACCATCCATCACGTACACAATCACGTAAACCCCCAAATTGCCGTCGCGATCAGACGAGAAGGCGATGCGCTGGCCATCCGGCGACCAAACAGGGGTCACATCCGATTTTTTGTGGTTGGTCAGGCGGCGAGGGTTGCTCCCATCCGAACCCATCACGTAAATCTCCTTATTGCCGTCGCGATCAGACGAGAAGGTGATGTGCTGGCCATCCGGCGACCAAGAGGGAGACCCGTCCTTGGCCTTGTGGTTGGTCAGGCGGCGAGGGTTGCTCCCATCCGAACCCATCACGTAAATCTCAGAGTTGTCGTTGCCGTCGCGGTAGGACTCGAAGGCGATGTGCTGGCCACCCGGCGACCAAGAGGGAGCCCTGTCCAAGGCCGGGTGGTCGGTCAAGCGGCGAGGGTTGCTCCCATCCGAACCCATCACGTAAATCTCAGAGTTGTCGTTGCCGTCGCGGTAGGACTCGAAGGCGATGTGCTGGCCACCCGGCGACCAAGAGGGAGACTCGTCCCTGGCCGAGAGGTTGGTCAGGTTGCGACGGTTGTTCCCATTCAAATCCATCACGTAAATCTCAGAGTTGTCGCTCTCGGACACGGACATGAAGGCGATGTGCTGGCCATCCGGCGACCAAGAGGGAGACTCGTCCCTGGCCGAGAGGTTGGTCAGGTTGCGACGGTTGTTCCCATTCAAATCCATCACGTAAATCTCAGAGTTGTCGCTCTCGGACACGGACATGAAGGCGATGTGCTGGCCATCCGGCGACCAAGAGGGAGACCTGTCCCTGGCCGAGAGGTCGGTTAGCCGGCTCACATCTGAGTCGTCCGAAACCCGTTTCCCACTCGCTATCCTTTGACCGATCCCCGCAGGCAGTGCCCCATCCAACGGATTCGATATATACCTCATAATAACCAGCACATCCGGCCCATTGACTGCCCCATCGCCGTTGACATCCCCCAAGCGAATACTGCCGTTGTTCGGCATGGCAATAGACGGATTGGAGCGGGACATCACCACAAGCATCGCGTCTTCCAGACTCACCTGCCCATCGTTATTCACATCTCCCCAAATGTCCTCTGCCAGCGCGTTGCCACTCGTCAACGGTGCCGCATCCACGACCAACTCTACCGCTGCCATCCCTACTCGAACTCCAAACGCTGCATCCGTGTAGGTCGTCAAGCCCTCGCCTGAAACAACGAGGCCATATTCCCGCTCCACCGCTTCTGTGGCCATCGCGACCGATGCTGAGGGAGCCGCTGCGATCCCCGCCTGCCCATCCACCAGCACCATCCGCTGGGTCTGCTGCCCTCCACTCACCGTCAACCGATAGAGATACACCCCAGCGGCCATCGCCTGACCCGCCGCATCGGTCGCATCCCACTGCGCCGCGTGAAAACCGGCCGGCTGTTCCACGTCCACCAGCGTTGCAATATGCTGTCCCAACACGTTAAACACATCGAGCCGCACCTGCGTGGCCATGGGAACTTGATAGGGGATCACGGTCGAAGGGTTGAACGGGTTGGGGTAATTCGGTCCTAGGGCAAATCCCTGCGGCAACGCCGACCTGCCCAACGACGCCAGCGGCAGCGCGAAAAACCCAGACTCATCGCTTATCGCCCGTGCCACCGCGCCTTGATGCAAAGCGGCCAAGTCAAACAGCGTCACTTGTGCCCCGGCCACTGGCCACCCATCGGCAAGCCGCACCTTACCGGAAACAGTGGATTGCTGCGCCGTGCCAGCGTGGACGAAAACGAGCAAGCCCATCAGGGCCATTACTAAAAGATTCATAGCACATTACCTTTAAGAGAAATGGATAGAGGAAAAGAGACCGCGGCAGTAGCAGAGTACGGCTATAACGTACTGCCAATGGTGCTAGTAGGTTGACCAAGGGACATTAATCGCCCGGAATCCTGAGCAGGCGCACGCCGATGGTATAGCTGCGGGATTCGGGCGAGTGTAAGTGACGATACGCCGACTGCACGCCGTCAATATGGCCGAAGTGGCCACCCCGGATGACGCGACCTAGGCCGGATGTAGGCCCCTGGGGGTCATTCCGAAGCGAGCTATTATAATACTCCTCGTCATACCAGTCCTGAACCCACTCCCAAATATTCCCGTGCATATCGTACAAGCCCCAAGGATTCGGCAACCTACTACCTACCGCTTTCGCTCCTTCAGAATTGTTAAAATACCACGCATAATTCTTCAGTTGGCTCTCGTCATCCCCAAACGACCACCGCGTCTGCGTCCCCGCTCGACACGCATACTCCCACTCCGCCTCGGTCGGAAGACGATACAATTCCTCGCCCACTGCCGCATTCAGACGACCGATAAACTCCTGCACCTCATCCCAAGAAATAATCACCGCCGGATGAGATGAATCTGAAATAACTCTTTTCCGACCAGACCAAGGCTCATCATTCATCACCGCCTTCCACTGACCCTGCGTGATCTCATATTTCCCCAACCAAAAACCACGACTAATCTCTACCTCATGCACCGGACTTTCATCTTTCCGACCCGTATTCGACCCCATCTGAAACACCCCCGGCTCGATCCACACAAACTCCATCGACGCATCCCCCGGCAGCGAAAACATCGCCACCTCGCCTGTTGAGCCACCAGCCACGGGATCAGTCGGCGTCACAGGCTCCGGCGTCTCAGGCTCCGGCGTCTCAGGCTCCGGCGTCACAGGCTCCGGCGTCACAGGCTCCGGCGTCTCAGGCTCCGGCGTCTCAGGCTCCGGCGTCACAGGCTCCGGCGTCACAGGCTCCGGCGTCACAGGCTCCGGCGTCTCAGGCTCCGGCGTCACAGGCTCCGGCGTCACAGGCTCCGGCGTCTCAGGCTCCGGCGTCTCAGGCTCCGGCGTCTCAGGCTCCGGCGTCACAGGCTCCGGCGTCTCCGAGCCGTCCACTTTCATCACGTGAATCCCCACTTTGCCGTCGCGATTCGACGAGAAGGCGATGTGCTGGCCATCAGGAGACCAAGAAGGAGACAAGTCCGAGGCCGAGTTGTCGGTCAGGCGGCGGAGGCTGCTCCCATCCGAGTCGTCCGCGGCCATCACGTAAATCTCATATTTGCCGTCGCGATTCGACGAGAAGGCGATGTGCTGGCCATCAGGAGACCAAGAAGGACTCTCATGAATTCGCCTATGGTTGGTCAGGCGGCGGAGGCTGCTCCCATCCGAGTCGTCCGCGGCCATCACGTAAATCTCATAATTGTAATTGCTGCCGTCGCGATTCGACGAGAAGGCGATGTGCTGACCATCAGGAGACCAAGAAGGAGACTGGTCCGAGGCCGAGTTGTCGGTCAGGCGGCGGGGGTCGCTCCCATCCGAACCCATCACATAAATCTCATAATTGCCGTCGCGACTCGACGAGAAGGCGATGTACTGACCATCAGGAGACCAAGAAGGAGACTGGTCCGAGGCCGAGTTGTCGGTCAGGCGGCGGGGGTCGCTCCCATCCGAACCCATCACATAAATCTCATAATTGCCGTCGTGACTCGACGAGAAGGCGATGTGCTGACCATCAGGAGACCAAGAAGGAGACTGGTCCGAGGCCGAGTTGTCGGTCAGGCGGCGGGGGTCGCTCCCATCCGAACCCATCACGTAAATCTCATGGTCGCTATCGCGACTATCGCGACTATCGCGATTCGACGAGAAGGCGATGTACTGACCATCAGGAGACCAAGAAGGCGGCTCACTTGAGTCGTCCGAATTCCGTTTCCCACTCGCTATCCTTTGACCGATCCCCGCAGGCAGTGCCCCATCCAACGGATTCGATATATACCTCATAATAACCAGCACGTCCGTCTCATTGACTGCCCCATCACCGTTGACATCCCCCAAGAGAATACTGCCGTTGTTCGGCATGGCAATAGACGGATTGGAGCGGGACATCACCACGAGCATCGCGTCTTCCAGACCCACCTGCCCATCGTTATTCACATCGCCCCAAATGTCCCCTGCCAACACGTTGCCGCTCGTCAACGGTGCCGCATCCACGACCAACTCTACCGCTGCCATCCCCACTCGAACTCCAAAAGCTGCATCCGTGTAGGTCGTCAAGCCCTCGCCTGAAACAACAAGACCATATTCCCGCTCCGCCGCTTCTGTGGGCATCGCCACCGATGCCGAGGAAGCCGCCGCCGCGATCCCTGCCTGCCCATCCACCAGCACCATCCGCTGGGTCTGCTGCCCTCCACTCACCGTCAACCGATAGAAATACACCCCAGCGGCCATCGCCTGTCCCGCCGCATCGGTCGCATCCCACTGCGCCGCGTGAAAACCGGCCGGCTGTTCCACGTCCACCAGCGTTGCAATATGCTGTCCCAACACGTTAAACACATCGAGCCGCACCTGCGTGGCCATAGGAAGTTGATAGGGGATCATTGTCGAAGGGTTGAACGGGTTGGGATAATTCGGTCCTAGGGCAAATCCCTGCGGCAACGCCGACCCGCCCAACGACGCCAGCGGCAGCGCGAAAAACCCAGACTCATCGGTCATCGCCCGTGCCACCGCGCCTTGATGCAAATCAGCCAAGTCAAACAGCGTCACTTGTGCCCCGGCCACTGGCCACCCATCGGCAAGCCGCACCTGACCAGAAACAGTGGCTTGCTGCGCCGTATCCGCTTGAACAGAAAGCATCAAGCTCATCAGACTTACTATTAAAGACCTCATAAAAGAATCCTCCCCATTCATTCTATTTAACTGATGTTACGCAGTCGTTATCGTCTGTGGCTTCCTGCCGCCCATTCATGTCATTCCCGCGAAAGCGGGAATCCAGTTCCGCGCACGATGCGGACCCCCGCTTTCGCGGGGGCAGGCTTCGGGGTGCTTAGTCGAGTCGCTCAGCGGTTGGGCGGAGCACACCGAAGCCCGAACCACCGAGGGGTACTCTGGATGCCTGCTTTCGCAGGCATGACAAAAGCTGCGTAACATCAGTATTTAAATGAGCTCGTTAACTAGGTTAGTGGTAACAGGCAATTAATCCCCGGAATCCTGAGCAGGCACTCACCACGCAAGCGGTCTTATATCCCAGAGAAAGAGTGCTGTATGCGCTCAAAGGAGCAGCAAACGGAACGGGCCTTTGAGCACTGGTTGTAGAATGGTTAAGTCCCGGCCAGACCCATTGCCTAACCGGGACTTATCATATCCACACAGGTTAATCGGCAAATGTCTCCTTGATACGGCCCCAAGAGGAAGTCTCAGAGGAAGAGACAGGCTTAGCCGCCGGCCTAACATGAAAAGAGAGAGAATCCGGGTCTATAGTCGCTTCCTGCAAAAGCCTAATACTGTCCCAGTTAAACGCTACGAACGTACTCGGTTGCCCTGGGTTTCCTTCTTCATTTAGTTCGTCCACATAACCAAGAGAATCCCCAAAGCTGGAGCTTGTAGAAGACGCCGCCTCGATCGTAAACGAAATAATGCGAGGAGCAGCAATCGGCGATATTAGATCAGGCGATACTAGGGACGCGTCCGGCAATAGTAGGGACGGCGGTAGGGACGGCGGTAGGGACGGCCATATTAGGGCTGGAAATAGTAGGGACGGCGATATTGGGTCAGGCGATACTAGGGACGCGTCGTAGGTGTTAACCAAGCTCCTGAATAGAGAATAAAGGTTCTTGCGACAGCGCGGCTTTGTATCATCACATCTCCGAAAGCCATCAGGACTATCTTCGTAAGGCTCAGTTCCGTCCAGTTCAAAAAACTCTCTCAAGAGCTGTCGTTGGCCCGCCCTTAGACCTGTTATGTAGGGCCTCCCCCCCCGAAGGTTTAGAGCATTCTTGAAAAGCGAGTCCTCCCAAGTTTTAGCAAAGCCCAAAGGAATCCAAGACGGATACCAAGAGCTTGTACCATTCTGAGCCATATCTTCCCTTAAGAAATCCTCAGCTTTTTGTTCCCGCGTCTCATTGTCCTTCTTCACCTGGGCTATCTGAGCGTCTCTCGCATCCCGAAAATCTTGCTCAGTCTCCCAAGTGAAAGGGTCATTCAATTTGTCTAGATATTCCCTCGCTTCCGGCGCAAGTTGCTCATCAACCGGAATAGGATCATCCATATAGACAACAACCGTCTTCTTGCCGTCCTGAGCGAAAGACACGTTCAGAGCGAACAACACGGAAAGAAGAAGGGCCACCATTCGGCCCCCATTAAACGTAGCCATAAATAGGCCTCCTCTAACTATGCCAATAAAGGGATTTCAAATGAACCCTTTGGCGGTGTGTGATTGTCCATTTCAGCCAATTACTGAAACAGGCGACGAAAGCAATGGTATTCTGTACGAAATGACTCCGACCCTAAAGGCCAGAATTAGTGGACTGCGAATTGACTAATGCTGTTCAACTATAAACCCTCCTTTCCAAGAGGCGTCTTGATACTTGATAATAGAATAGGGTTGCAGTTTCTCACGCAGTTCAAAGCATCTGACGTTCAAAGCATCTGACCCACGAAAAATGCCTATTGAGGCAATAAATAAAGAAAAACATGTATAGAAGTCAATAAGTAAATTTCATAACATGCCTTATGATACCTGTTATTATTCCAATAAATACAACAGTTTAAGAAAAAGTAGGTTACTTAAGAGAAAATGTACCCGATATGGATACTGGTATGAATGTCAGGAATGAGGTCTGCTATAGGGTGCAGCAGTTGCGCCGCCAGACAGGGATAACCCAAGAAAAGCTAGCCGAACAGGCAGGACTTAGCGTGGACGGAATCAGGAAGATCGAGGGTCGGAGAGCAACGCCGAGCTTAGAAACGCTCTACAAAATTTCAAAAGCGTTGCGGACGCAGTTAGTGGACTTGATAGGATATGAAGAAGAAATGCAACCGGAAAAAGGCCGAGAACTGCGAGAATTTTGCCTATATCTATCGACGAAAAAGTTGGAAGAGATCAGACTGGCTAAGCGGATAACAAAAGCGGTGATGGAAGAATTAGGCGGATAATGAGAAGTCAGAGATTCACGCCCGTTCCACCTCAAAGGCGGCCACGTTGCGCGTCTCTCGGCTAAACTCCACCCCAATTAGGAAAATCGCTTCACCGAGACCGCGATACTTGGCCGCGTAGTCCCGCTCGTGTAACTGCCGCAGCGCCGCCCCGGCCGATGCCCGTTCCACCACCTTGAACTCGAACAGATACACGTTCCCATTGAACTCCACTGCCATGTCTAAGCGACCCGCTTGGCTGCTGTCCTCCACTGTGATCGCCAGCCCCAGCGACGCAAAGTAGGAATAGAACACGCTGGCATAGTAGCCCTCGTAGTTCGCAATTTCGTTGTTGGTATGCCACTGATACGGAATGCTGGCAAAGAACGACTCGAACAGCGTTTTCAAGCCGTCGAAGTCGTTGCCCAGCAGCAGATCATACAGCCGGGCGCTGTGCTCGGCCTGACGCACAGGATTGCCCGTCAGGTGGTTTAGCAGGCTCTCGTTCAGGCTTTGCTGCACCTCCCGGTTAGGGTAGCCCAGCCGATAATACATCCGCCCGCCGCGCGGCTCGGTGCGGCGAATGGTTAGGTAGCCAGTCTGGAACAGCAGCGCCTCGGTCGCAATGTGATCCACGTCAAACGCCGACAGCAACTCCTCGCTGCCGAGCATGTCGTCCAAGGCGAGGGCACTGATCCCACGCGCCAGCAATGTCTCGAGCAGAAACGTCGGCGTACCCGTCTCGAACCAGTAGGCTCCGAACTGGCGGCGGTCGAACAGCAGGAGGACGTCGAAGGGGTTGTACACCTGTTCCTCGCCCAGCCAGTTGTAGCCGTTGTACCAGCGCCGAATTTCCTCTCGATCCAAGCCAGACAGTTCCGGGGCGAACACCGCGTCTAAGTCCGCCTCGGTATAGCCGCAGACGGCCGAGTAGCGCGGGTCCAAGGTAATGTCCTTGAGGTTGTTGAGGCCGGAGAACAGGCTGACTTTGGAAAACTTGCTCACGCCGGTGAGAAAGCTGAACTTGAGGTGCGCGTCGCCAAACTTGATGGTCGAATACAGTCCGCGCAGGTAATCGCGGTTGGCCCGGGCTACCTCCGGCACCTCCAGCGCGTCGAGAATCGGCTTGTCGTACTCGTCAATCAGCACCACTACTCGCTGGCCGATCTGTTGATGCAGCATCTGAATCAAATGCCGGAAACGCCCCCGGGCCGTGTCGTAGCTGGACCGGACCGAAACCTCGCTCTCTATGGCGTCCAACTGCTCCATCACGTCCTTGTGTAGATCGCCCGGCTCCTTGAAATTGCCGCTGCTAAAGTCGAGCCGCAGCACCGGATGGACAACCGACCAGTCCCACTGATCGTGGATGGCCAGCCCCTCAAACAGCGGCTCGTTGCCCTCGAACAACTCCTTCAGGGTATCGAGAAACAGGCTCTTGCCAAAGCGGCGAGGCCGCGACAGGAAGTAGTGCTTGCCCTCGGCGACCAACCGCCCGATGTAGGCGGTCTTATCGACGTAGTAGCAGTGTTCCTCGCGGATCTCGCGAAAGGTCTGAATGCCGATGGGCAGTTTGCGCCTAGCCGTCCGTCCCGCTCTGGGGTCCATCTGTATCATGGGTTGCTCCACAGTCCGGCCAACGTAATAGGGGCCGTCAACGTTGGCCTAGGCAGGTAGGGGACCTACTACCGACAAGATAGACTACAGGGAAGAAAAACTCCACTAGGCTGAGGCGACGAACTCGGGTTTTAGGGCCTGATAATCCGCCCCCAAACGGGCAAAGATGTCGGCCCACCGGCGCGGGTAGGATGGATGACTGTTATTGGGCGCGAAGCCCAACTTGAGATAGCAGCGCAGGGCCGGGATGCGGAAGTCGTCGGTCAGCAGGTATATGGGCCGAGGACCTAGCGCCTTGGCTTGGGCCACGGCCGCCCCGACGATGAATTTGCCTAGGCCGCGCCCCTGAAAGGCCGGGTGGACCGCAACCCAACCCATTTCCCAGCACGGCCGCAGCTCGCGAGTGCGGTCGTTGCAACCCGTACAGGCGACGATTTGCCCTTCGCACTCGACAAAGAGCTGGACCCGGGTTCCTTCCAGTACGTCTTCTAGCCGCTGCCGGTCCCAACGGCCTAATTCGCCGTTGGCCTGCAATAGGGCCAACCAACCCTCCTCGTCGTCCGGCTGGTACGTCCGCAACCGATAGCCGGCCATCTCCGGCAAGGCCGGGGCCGCCTCGCGCCCATACCAGAGGATGAGCTGGGGCAAGGGACTCAAGTGCGGCCTTCCCGACGCCGGAAGATGGACGACTTAAACTGCTCGGGGCAATGGGGTTGGAGCACGACGATTTCACATTGGGGGAAGGCTTCGGCCAAACCCGCTGGCCTCCTTTGGTCGTAGCCGAGGGCAATAACGTGGGGCGCGACCTCGCCGACGATGCGCAAAAAGTTGCACCCCTCGTGGCCGAGGCGGACCTCGGTGACTTCGGGCAGCTTCGCCAGCGCGGCTTTGCGCTCTTCTTGGGATTGATCGGGATAATGCCCCTTGATGCGCCGGACGTTCTCGTCGCGAGCGACCACGACGAACAGTTCATCGCCCAGCGCAGCCGCCTGCGCGATAAAGGAGCGGTGCCCTGGGTGTAGGTAATCAAAAGTGCCGCAGCACAATACGCGAGTCTTATTCATTGGCGCGCCGGGCTATCCAATACTCGACTCCGCGATCCTTGGCAAAAATTCGACCGAAGCGGTCGGCGTCGGCGCGATTGGTGAAATAGCCGATCCGCACCCGCATGCCAGCATCGCTCTGCACGCTATAAGCCGGATAGCCCTCGTCCTTCAATCCACGCACCTTCTGCTCGGCGCGTTTCGCATCTCGATAGACGCCGACTTGAATGGTGAATTGGCCGTCGGGATCAAAAAATACTGGGCTAGCATCGCTAGCATCACTGGGGTCAGTGGGATCGCTAGCATCCGTGGGACCGCTGGGATCATCCGGGGCGGACACAGAATCAGCCGGCGTCAAGATGACTATTTCGCGACGGCCAGCGGGTTCGGGGGCCGGTTCGGCTTCGCGGACATCGCTGTCAGAGCATCCCCCGACCCAGAGGACTGTCCAAGCGAGCATCCACAGCCTATTGGAATTCACTGCGTTCAATGCACGGCCTTGAGCGCGTCAAAGTGAATGCGGAGGGTTTCTTCGATATCCCCTTCCCCGTGGACGAGCGAGGGGAACATGCATTCGTATTGGGAAGGAGCCAGATAGAGACCCCGCTCTAGGCAAGCCCAGAAGTAGCGCTTAAAGCGCGTTAGATCGACCGTGCCGACGCTGGCAAAATCCACCACCGGGCACGAGGTAAAAAACATGCAGAGCATGGCACCGACCCGGTTGAGCGCGTAGTTCAAGCCCAATTTTTGCAGGTTGTCAGCCATGCCGGCCGCTAAGTCGGCGCAGCGACTCTCTAGCGTTTCGTAAATTCCGGGTTCGGACAGCATGTTCAATTGCTCCAAGCCAGCGGCCATAGCGAGGGGATTGCCCGATAAGGTGCCGGCCTGCGAGACCTTGATGCCCAGCGGCGACACGTTTTCCATGATCTCCCGCTTGCCGCCGTACGCGGCGGCCGGCAAGCCGCCCCCGACGATCTTGCCCAAGCAGGTCAGGTCGGGCATCACGCCATAGCGCTCTTGCGCCCCGCCCGGGCCGACGCGAAACCCAGTAATAACCTCGTCGAAAATGAGGACGACACCCTCTTCGTCGGCTATTTGGCGCAGCGCGGGGAGAAACCCCTCACGCGGGGGCACGGTCCCCATGTTGCCAGCCACCGGCTCGACGATGATGGCAGCTATCTGGCCGCTGTTTTCCCGCGCGGCCGTGCGCACGGCGTCTGCGTCGTTATACGGCAGCGTCAAGGTCGAATCAACCACGCTTTGCGGTACGCCCGGGCTCGTGGGGACTCCTAAGGTCAGGGCCGAAGACCCGGCCTCGCTCAAGAAGCTGTCCCCATGCCCGTGCCAGCAGCCTTCGAATTTGGCGATTTTGTCCCTGCCGGTATGGCCGCGGGCCAAGCGCACCGCCGCCATCGTGGCCTCGGTCCCCGAACTCACCATCCGCACCATTTCGATGGAGGGCACTATCTCTACGATACGTTCGGCCAGCGCGATTTCCAGTTCGGTCGGGGCACCGAAACTGGTCCCCTTCGCGCAGGCTTCTTGCACAGCCTTTACAACGCGGGGATGAGCATGGCCGAAAATGAGCGGCCCCCAAGAGCACACGTAGTCGATGTATTCGCGGCCGTCGATATCAAACAACCGCGAACCAGCCCCTCGGTCGATAAAGCGAGGACCACCGCCCACCGCGCCGAAAGCCCGGGCAGGGCTGTTTACGCCCCCGGGAATGACCTGCTGTGCTTGGGCGAAGGCTGTTGCGGATTTAGATACTGACATGAGTCCATCTCAGAAGCTGTTAACTTGAAAAAAGCATATTCAGTTAAATGAATATCCGACCAACTCGACCGATGCGCAATAATGGCGAGTCCCTACCACATTCTTCATCGGATCAAGGCTATTTTGCCGAATAGACCCTAGCTACCGTGATTATCCGAGCCGACAAGCCGCTGAACTCGCCGCAAACGAAGACGAAAAGGACGCTCCATATACATCCTGTCTAATAGCTGGCTTCCCTAACTCCACCGCTCCACCTGTAAGAGCCCAGCCTCTTCTTCTTCCAAACGTTCAAGAACGACCAGCCGGTACGTCCGCCCTCGCTCGTGTATCTCCAAGTCGGCCAAGACTTCCAGAGGATAGTCTCCGGCTTCCAAAAGAGCGATAAAGTGGTCGAAATCGGCAACTTGGACTACGGCGATTCCACCTGCTCGCAACACTCGCGCCAATTCGGCCAACTCAGCGGCAGGGTTTTCTCCGGCCACGCTGAACGCGTAATCGAGACGCGCACCCACGAGAGGTAGATGATCCAGTGCAGCGATTAGGTGCGCTCGAATACCTGCTAGCAGGCGCGGTGCAAACGCCTCTTGTAGCGCGGCCAACCCGCCAAGATCGCGGCGCGCCCACAGGACGCACGCCCCCGGCTGCATGGCCACCAAGCGGGCCAGGCAATACGCCACGGCCGCATTCGGTGCTAGTCCCGTTCCCAGCCGCAGCCCCAACAGGGCACGTCGCCCGGTTAGCTGTAAGTGAAATCGCAACAGATGCGGCCCTTTACCTGGACGCAACCCGTGCTTGTCGCGCAAAACCGCGGTCACGGCCGCGATCAGCTCGGCCGTGCTGAACCGATATCGGCCCCGCAGCGTCGCGCTCAGGGCAAAAGCATGGGTGTCAATCTCAGCGGACTGGGCCTGCGCGAGGCTTTTGACCGGCGTCAGATCGCAACGGGCGATGCGTTTGCATATGTATTCAAGGCCCGGGCGACCTACCGTAACGCCGTGCATCTGGCTGATTAAACCGGCGCACTGCACGGCCGAGCGTAGCTGTAGCAGCCGCCCCGGGCTGCGCTTGTACGTGAAGAAAATCTGGCCTACGCGCCCGCCCGGTTCGACTTCGACCTGTTGTACCTCGGGCGCGTGATCGTACAATTCGTCGAGTGCCACCGCCTCCAACCCGCTCGGCACCGCGATCCAATAGCGATAGATCTTGTCGGCCATTACTCCGCGCGTCCCGTGGGCACAATCTGCATCGCGCTCAGATGCGCTGGCGACAGGCAGCTCTCCAGCACTTCGAGGATGTCGCCGACCGCGATCTGCTCGTGTACGTCAAAATAGACGCTGGGCGCAGCCCCGCTAGCCGCGGCGGAGCAGAGCATATCGGCCACGTCCTCGGCTTGCTCCCACGCGCGTAGCAGCAGGCCGTAGGCTTTGCGCTTGGCGCGGCCCAAATCCGCGGCCACAACGCATTCGTCGAGGCCGACCAATGCGGCACCTATCTCCTCGCACAATCGCTCGCTCTGCTGGGTGTATCCGCCCACCGTGCAAAAGCAGAACGTTGGCTCAGCATAGACCTCGGCCCCAAAGGCGTCGCCGTCAATCAGACCATCTTCGTAATGCGCGGCAAAAAAGTCGCTTGCCGGCCCCAAGGCAATGTCCAAGGCCAGCTCCAAGGCCAATTCCCGCAAAAGCAAGTCGCGGCCCGACCGACCCGTCTTGTCGTCGCCGAAAAACAGCAAGGTATAGGGCCGGCTGACCGGCAGCGCCAAGGCCCCGAGCGGCTGCGGAGCCGGCAACACCACTGGACGCTTCACTCGGTCCCATGCGGAGCGCGGACGGTTGTACTTTAGCAAGGTGGATTCGACGGCCGCGCAAGTGGCCTCGACGTCGAAATCCCCGCACAAATACAGCCCCATATATTCAGGCCGGTAAAAGACCTCGTGACAACAGGTTAGCGTGGCCGCGTCGATCTGCCCGATGCTCTCCTGCGTGCCGGCCATGTCCCACGCCAAGGGGGCATCCTGGTACAATCCCTCGAGGCCGCGCAAAAACCCGACCCATTCCGGGTCGTCGCAGCTTATCTGTAGCTCGTGGTCGATGATTTCGCGCTCCTGAGCGACGCCAGCCGGCAGGACGTGCAAGTCCAACGCAAGTTCGAAGAGCAAACCTAGGTGGGCGGCAAAATGCTCAATGCACGTCAGGGAAAAGACGGTTGAAGTAAAACTGGTGCTGGCGTTTACATCGCCACCGAGGCGGTTGATTTGCTCGGTAATGTCGCCGTAGGGTTTGGCAAAAAGGCGGTGTTCGAGAAAGTGCGCGGTTCCAGCGGGTGTGGTCTGTACTTGCCCGGAGTCGCGGGCGCGTACATGTAGATCGACCGAACCGTAGTCTATGTACAACACGGCCGCTTTTTGCCGACTGCCTGACCGCGGCACCGCCCATACATCGAGGCCGCCTCCTAAGCAGCTTCGGTACACGGCTTCCCCCAATAGCGCATCCGCGATCACGTTCTCACGTCCCGTGCAATAGAAAAGCCGTGTCCGCGGCGATACCACCGGCCACATGAGTTAGTTCCTCGACGCCGACTTGCTCGATGCGCTGCCACAGCGCTTCCGGAGACTGGTCGCCTCCTATCAGCCCTTCCCGCAATTGATAGCGAAAAAAGCCCTCGCGATCTTCGGCCAGCCCCAACAGCCGCGCCCTGAGCAAGCGCTGGGCTGCTCCGATTTCCCGGGGTTCAAAAGCCCCGGCGCGCAGCGCTTGGAACTGCTGTTCTACCCTATCCCGAACCTCGGGGTACGCGGCGGCCTCAATACCCGCGGCCACGAAGAGCAACCCGCTCAATGGCTCGATATGCGATGCGATGTAGTAGCACAAGCCCTCCTCTTCGCGGAGGTGCTTAAACAGCCGCGATGGGCCATCGCCGCCGAGCATCAGGTTTAGGAGTACCAAAGCCGGATAGTCATCTATGCCGTTCGCGCCATAAGCGACTTGGGTGCGATAACCCAACACCATTTTCGCCTCTCGCACCTCTTGGCATTCAAAAATCTCGCGCGGCGGCCCAGCAATGCGCGGGCGCGGCGGCTGGGGCTGGGGCTGGCTCGCGGCACGCTCCCAAACAAAGAGCGACTCCATCAAGGGCCGAATCTGCTCCAAGTGCAAATCGCCGCTTACGAAGAGGTCTAGGCGGTCAGTAGCCGTCCGCTCGCGATGGAAATTCCACAGCTCGTCGGCCCGCACGGCGGCAAAGTCTGCGGGGTTGCCCAGCGGCGACAGGCCCATGGGTTCGCCCCGGCACATCTCTTCGCTGCACCGCCTTTGTGCGTAGCCCAGCTTGTCGTTGAAGCCATCGGCGATTTGCCGCGCGAGGCGGTGTTTTTCTCGCTCTAGATACTCGCGCTGAAATCCACTGCCATCGCAGAGGACGTCGCGGAGGAAAGACAAACCACGTACCAATATTCCTTTCTCCCCGAGGAAGTTGTCGTCTATGAGCTCTAGAGACAAGTGGATGAACTGATGCTCGCCTAAGCGATCGACTTGAACCGAGTAATGCGCTCCGTAGAGATCGTCGATAAAGCGGTTGAGGCTCTGGATATTGGGCAGCTTGTGCGTACCCCGTGCCAACAGGTGGCTGCTCAGGGCCACGAGCGAATGTCGCGGCGCACACAGGGGTGTGCTCATACATACGTCCACCCGGATCGTCTTGTACAACTTAATGCTATGCAAGTGCAAATAAACGCCGGCTGCGAGTTGGACCCGGGTGAGTTCGCCTGCGGTGTACATTGGCGCGCAGTGTCCTTCTTGGTTTAGTTTGGCGAGCCGCATGAATCCTCTCGACAACATCCGCGTCGTGCTCGTCGAGCCAGCGACGCCCGGCAATATCGGCGCTACGGCCCGCGTGCTCAAAACCACGGGCATAAGCCAGTTGGCTTTGGTCAATCCCGGGGCGTGGGATACGCCAGAAGCGCGCACCTTTGCCCACGGCGCGGGCGATATCCTCGACGGCAGCCAAGTCTTCCCCAGCCTCGCAGCGGCCGTAGCTGATTGCTACATCGTCGTCGGCACCACCCATCGGCAGGGCCGCTTCCGCACGGTTACTTCCGCGCCGGAGCCTCTGATTGCCCAACTAGCCACTCAAGTGCATGACCGGCGGATCGCCCTTGTGTTCGGGCGCGAAAGGGACGGCTTGTGGCATGAGGAACTCGCGCTCTGCCACCAAGTGCTGAGGTTCCCCACGGCCGTGGCCTATCCCTCCCTCAACCTCTCCCACGCCGTGCTCCTGCTCACCTATGGCCTGTATGCGGCCGTGGGCGAAAAGCCGCCGGATCCGCCTGTGCACCTAGCTACGGCCGGCGAGCGCGAGCAAATGTACGCCCAGATCCTGCAAGCCCTTGCCGAGATAGAGTTTACCCCGTACAACAACGAGCCGGATCACTTCGGCCGAGTGCTGCGCCGCTTCTTCAACAAGGTCGATTTGGAAGTCCGCGATGTGCGGGCGATTCAGACGATATGCGGCCAGATCCGCAAGTTCAGCCGCCGCTATCGCCGCAGTGGCGGGCAGTCCGGCCTCAGTCCTGGGGCCGACTGATGGGCCACCTGCTCTAAGTCACAGTCAACCATCTGCCGTACCATCTCCTCAAAGCCGACCTCAGGTTCCCAACCGAGTTTTTCCCGTGCCTTGGTCGCATCGCCCAACAGGGTATACACCTCTGCGGGGCGCAAAAAACGCTCATCCAGGACCACGTATTGCCGCCAGTCCAAGCCGGCGTGGGCAAAGGCAACCTCGCAGAATTCACCAATGGTGCGGGTAGTGCCCGTGGCAATGACGTAATCGTCGGGTTCGTCCTGTTGGAGCATCATCCACATCGCGCGGACAAAGTCGCCCGCATAGCCCCAATCGCGGCGAGGAGCTAGGTCTCCAAGGCGCA
The DNA here is from genome assembly GCA_965261395.1 of Candidatus Latescibacterota bacterium. Taxonomy (GTDB): domain Bacteria; phylum Latescibacterota; class UBA2968; order UBA8231; family UBA8231. The sequence goes on along the minus strand of OZ253462.1, from coordinate 4,179,092 downwards.
GCTCTTGGTCCAACCCGCATTTGATGCGGGCCACGCCATGCGTGATTTTACGGGTGACGAATTCGCGCCCGCGGCGCGGCGACTCGTGATTGAAGAGAATGCCCGTGCAGGCAAACAGACCGTAGCTTTCGCGATAGTTGATGGTGATCCAATGCGCGTAGAGCTTGGACACCCCGTAGGGCGAACGCGGATAGAAAGCCGTTTGCTCGTTCTGCGGCGTTTCCTGTGCCTTGCCGAACAGCTCACTGGTACTGGCTTGGTAAAAGCGAATGTTCTCGTCGCAGGTGCGGATGGCTTCGAGCAGCCGCGTCACGCCCAAGCCGGTGATCTCGCCGGTCAACATGGGCTGCTCCCAAGAGACCGGGATAAAGGACTGGGCACCCAGATTGTACACTTCCTGCGGTCGCGCGGCCTGCAGCGCCGAAACCAGCGACTTCTGGTCCAACAGATCGCCAGAGATCAGCTCAATTTGGTCCTGCAAATGGCCGATCCGCTCGAAATTGACCGTGCTACTGCGGCGCACCAGCCCAAAGACCTCATAGCCCTTTTCCAACAGCAATTCGGCCAAGTACGAACCGTCCTGGCCGGTAATGCCGGTGATTAAGGCGCGTTTCTGACTCATCTCATTCCTTTTGTAAGTACGTTTCTACAGGTGGACAGGAACAGATCAGGTTGCGATCGCCCTGCGCGTCGTTCAATCTCCCTACAGCCGGCCAGAACTTGCGCTCCAGCAGCCAAGGGGCCGGCAGGGCGGCAACGGTTCTAGAATAGGGCCGATCCCACTCGGCGGCCAGCACGACATCCAAGGGGTGCGGCGCGTGGACGAGCGGGTTATTGGCGCGGTCCATCTCCCCGTCAGCTACTTGCCGGATTTCACCGCCAATGGCGATCATGGCCTCGCAAAACCGATCCAATTCGGCCTTGGACTCGCTCTCGGTAGGTTCGACCATCAGGGTCCCGACGACTGGGAAGGATACCGTAGGGGCGTGGAATCCATAGTCCATCAACCGCTTAGCCACGTCTTCTACGCCAATGCCGTACTCTCGCGCCCAGCGCAGGTCGAGAATGCACTCGTGGGCCACGCGCCCGTTGCGCCCCTTATATAACACAGGGAAAGAATCTACGAGACGGCTGCTCAGATAATTGGCATTTAGGATCGCCACCTGAGTCGCCTCGGCGAGGCCCGAGCCGCCCATCAGCCGCAAGTACGCCCAAGATATGAGCAGAATCGAGGCACTGCCCCACGGAGCAGCCGCAATGGGGCCAATGGACTCGGCTCCACCGGTATGGACGAGGGGGTGCGCCGGCAGGAACTCCACCAAGTGCTCGGCCACGGCAATAGGCCCCATCCCCGGACCGCCGCCGCCGTGGGGGATGCAAAAGGTCTTGTGCAAATTCAAATGGCACACGTCAATGCCGATTTCCCCGGGCCGGCACAATCCCACCAAGGCATTCATATTGGCGCCGTCCATATAGACCTGACCTCCCGCTTGGTGGACGACCGCGCAGATTTCGCCAATGGCCTCTTCAAACACCCCGTGGGTTGATGGATAGGTCACCATCAGGGCCGCCAGCCGCTCGCAGTGTGCGGCGGCCTTCGCCCGCAGGTCCGCCAAGTCTATATTGCCCTCGGCGTCGCAGGCGACGACCACCACGGCCAACCCGGCCATAGCCGCGCTAGCGGGGTTCGTCCCATGGGCCGAAGCCGGAATGAGGCAGACGTTTCGCTGGGCCTCTCCGCGCGTCCGGTGGTATTTGCGCACGATGAGTAGGCCGGCGTATTCGCCCTGCGAACCCGCGTTGGGTTGCAGCGAAATGCCCTTGAGGCCGGTGATTTCGCGCAGCATGTCCTCCATTTCAGCGAAAATCGCCGCGTAGCCCTGGGCTTGCTCTACGGGTGCAAATGGATGCAACGCAGCGAATTCGGGCCAAGTAATCGCCATCATTTCCGCGGTCGCATTGAGCTTCATGGTACACGAGCCGAGGGGAATCATCGCGTGGACCAAGGACATATCCTTGGCTTCGAGCCGGCGCATGTAGCGCATCATTTCGGTTTCGGAGTGATGCGCCGCAAAGACTGGATGCTCCATGAAGTGCGAGTGGCGGCCGTGGACAGGTGCCCAAGCAGGCTCTGCATCGACTTGGGCGGGGAGCTTACCGCCCAGCAAGGCGAGAATGGCTTGCAAATCGGCCTTGTGGGTCGTTTCGTCGAGAGCAATACCCCAGTGCCCATCCCCCAGATCGCGGAAGTTCATCCCCTCAGCCCGCGCCTGAGCCAATAGCTCGTCTCCACGCGCCCCCACCTCAACGCGCAGTGCGTCGAAGTACTGATCGTGGACGACTCGGTAGCCGGCTTCCGCCAGCCCGCGGGCGAGCGCCCGCGCTTGGCGGTGTATGCGGAGGGCTATGCGCCGCAACCCGTCCGGCCCGTGATAGACCGCGTACATGCTCGCCACCACGGCCGGCAAGACTTCGGCCGTACAGATGTTGCTCGTAGCCCGTTCTCGTTTGATGTGCTGTTCGCGGGTTTGCAGTGCCATGCGCAGGGCGGGCTGGCCGCGGCCGTCCTCAGAGACGCCGATAATGCGCCCAGGTACCTGCCGCTGGAACTCGGGGCGCGTCGCCAAAAAGGCCGCGTGCGGGCCACCGTACCCCATCGGCATACCAAAGCGCTGCGCACTCCCGATAGCCGCATCGGCCCCAAACTCCCCCGGGGGTCGCAGCAAACACAGAGCGAGCAAATCGACCGCCACACATACTAAGGTTTGATGGGCGTGAGCCTGAGCGCAGAAGTCGGCGTAGTCGTATAGAGCGCCGTCTGAGGCCGGGTACTGGAGCAAGGCGGCGAAGGCCTCGGTCGCAAAGTCGTACTCTCGATGATCCCCTACTACAACCTCCCACCCCCGCGACTCGGCCCTGACCTTGACCACCGCTATGGTTTGCGGGTGGCAAGCCGATGAGACAAAGACGCGCTGGCTCGCGTTTTTCTTTTGTACCGCCCGCAACATGGCAATGGCTTCGGCCGCGGCCGTAGCTTCGTCCAACAAGGAGGCATTGGCCAAGGCAAAACCCGTCAGGTCGCCGACCATGGTCTGAAAGTTGAGCAGGGCCTCTAGTCGCCCTTGAGCGATTTCGGACTGGTAGGGCGTGTACTGGGTGTACCAGCCTGGATTCTCCAAGATGCTGCGCTGGATCACCGGAGGGGTTATGCAGTCTGAGTAGCCCATGCCGATAAAACTGCGGTGTATGCGATTCTGGCTGGCTAATTCGCGCAACCGCCCTATCAGCTCGTACTCGCTGATGCCTTCGCCTAGCGCCAAGGGACCTTGCATCCGAATCGCCGCCGGCAGGGCCTCAGCCATGAGGTCGTCCAAGCTGTCGGCACCCACGGCCGCGAGCATGGCGGCTAGGTCTGCGGCCGTAGGGCCGATGTGCCGGCGGACAAAAACATCGCTAGGTCCAAATTCGTCGCCCATGCGACCTCCGTTGCACTGCCTGCAGGCAGCGGTTAAGATGTTGCAGTTCAGTCCTTTTTAAGGGCTGAAGGTACAAAGGGCAGCTTGACCACCACGGCGGGTTGCCGCTTGCCCTTCATGTCGATGTACACCTGGGTGCCTATTTTTTGCGCACTGCTCTGCAAATAGGCCAGTCCGATCCCTTCGCCGAGTACCGGAGAGTGCGTCCCACTGGTCACGGTACCCACCTGCTCATCGCGCTGGTCGAAAACCGGATAATCCGGCCGGGGAATCCCCCTTTCCAGCAGGCGGAAGCCGCGCAGGCGGCGATAGCCTCCGGCCGTGCGCTGCGCCCGCAGCGCTTCAGCCCCGACAAAATTCGCCTCTTTTTTTAAGTCCAAGGTCCAGGCCAAACCCGCTTCTAAGGGGGTCGTCTGCTCGTTCAATTCGTGGCCATAGAGGCAAAACCCCATCTCGACTCGCAAGGTGTCGCGCGCGCCTAGCCCACAAGGCTGGGCACCGGACGAGCGGAGCCGCGCCCACAGTTCGGCGACTTGGTTGGCCAGGCACATGATCTCAAACCCGTCTTCTCCGGTGTAACCATTGCGGCTGATCAACGCTCGTATCCCGGCGATCTCCATCACCGCGCAGCGATAGTACCCCAGCGCCGCACTAGCCGGTCCAGCGAGTGCTTCGACTAGGGCGGCGGCCTGTGGCCCCTGCACCGCTACCATGCCCTGTTCATCGCTCAAGTCCTCGATTTGTACATTCGACCAACCCGCGGCGCGCGCGGTAATCCACTGCCAGTCAACGGCTTTCCGGCTCGCGTTGACCACCAAAAGATACTCCTGCTGTGCGAGCCGGTACACCACTAGATCGTCCACGCATCCCCCCCGCTCATTGCACAGTGGTGCGTAGAGCATCTGGTCGATGGTCAATTCGCGTACCCGTGCCGGCAAGAGGCTGTCGAGGAAGGCCAACCCGCGCTCCCCGGAAATGGCGATCCGACCCATATGTGAGATGTCGAACAGCCCAGCCTCTCGGCGCACTGCCCAGTGCTCGCTGCGGATGCCCTCGAACTGGACCGGCATTTCCCACCCGCCAAAGGATGCCATGCGCCCACCTTCGGCGACGGCGACCTCATAGAGCGGCGTCCGCCGCAAACCCTCATCTGTCATGGCTGCCTCTTTCCTGCGCGGCACCGACCAACTCGGCCCACAGTGCTTCCGCCTGCGCGGCGAGTGAGGCCAAGCCCTTGTTGTTGTCAATGACAAAGTCGGCGCGGGCCTTTTTTTCTTGTGTATCCATCTGGCGGGCCATCCGCTGCCTAATCTCGCACACTGGCAAGCCGCTGCGCTGCTGCACCCGCGACACGCACCGTTCCTCCTCAGCATCGACCACCACCATCCGGTCGAAGTTCCCCTCGTTTCCCCACTCGTATATCAGCGGAGCGTCAAATACCACGACTCCACCACCAGCTTCCTCCACGGCCTGCGCCAGCCGACGCTCTATGGCCGCTGATAGTGGCGGCCGCATAATCGCCTCTAATCGCTGGCTCGCCTCGTCCGACCGCAGGGCGCGACGCCCCAACTCCTGGCGGTTCAAGCACCCGTCTGGGCCAAGCAAATCGCGGCCGAAGGCCACTTGCAGATTCTCGATCACCGCTGGGATTTTCGCCACCTCGCGGGCTACTTCGTCGGCATCGACCCGCAGCGCACCGAGTTCGGCCAGCATCTGCGCCAGTGCGGACTTGCCCGCACCCATGCCGCCCGTAATCCCTACGCGCACGTGCACCCGCGACCAGCTAGGGCCAAGCAACAGAACTCAAAAAATCGTACCACTATGCCTTGCAGTGAGTTAAGGTATTGACTTTCGGTAGGCAACAACGTGCTGCGAACGGGATAAAATGTACCGCGCCGCCCTAGCGCGGTCAACCGATCTGAGCAGTGCCCATTGACACTATATTGGGCATCGCCTATAGTCCATTAACCAGTTAATCGGTTCTCTTCTCACGACAGAATAGCACATGGCAATCGTACCCGTAGTAATCGAACAGACCGGCCGCGGCGAGCGCGCCTACGACATTTTTTCCCGCCTCCTCAAGGAGCGGATCATCTTCATCAGTACCCCGATCGACGACCACGAAGCCAACCTCGTCATCGCTCAACTGCTCTTTCTGACCTCAGAAGATCCCAAGAAAGACATCTCGCTCTACATCAATAGCCCCGGCGGCAGCCTCACGGCCGGCTTAGCTATCTACGACACCATGAAGTACGTCCCCTGCGACGTAGCGACACTCTGCATCGGCCAAGCGTACAGCATGAGCGCTATCCTCCTCGCCGGAGGAACTAAGGGCAAGCGCCACGCCCTTGCTCATTCTCGGCTCATGCTGCACCAGCCTTGGGGAGGCGTCCGCGGCCAAGCGGCCGACATCGAAATCCACGCCCGCGAAATCGTCGAGTGGCGCGACCGGCTCAACCAGATCTTAGTCCAGGATACCGGACAGCCGCTCGAGCGCATCGAGCTAGTAACCGAGCGCGATTACTTTCTTTCGCCGGCAGAGGCGATCGACTTCGGCCTAATCGACGGCCTGCTGGCGTCCGAAAAAGAGCTGGCAGCCCTCGCCGACTAATGACCCAGCGGAAAGGCGATCACCTCGTCTAAGCAAGACGCGCCGGCAACGACCATGACCAACCGATCCAACCCCAAGGCCACACCACCAGCCGGCGGAATGCCCCGCTCCATAGCCGCGAGAAACGCCTCGTCGGCCGGTGCGCGCCCCGACCGCGAGCCCCGCGCAAAACGCTCTCGCTGTTGGACTGGGTCGTTTAACTCTGTATAGCCATTTGATAGCTCCACCCCTCCCAAATACGCTTCCGTCCTCTCGGCTACAGCCGGATTGTCTTCTTTTAGTTTGGCCAATGCGGCCAACTGCCGAGGATAATCGAAAAGGTGGACCGCCCCTAGTCTAGCCAATTCTGGCTCGACTTTTTCCAGCATAATTTTGTGATATAGGACCTCCCACCTATCCCCTCGTCTAGCGCTGCCATAGCCCAAGGCACATGCGCGACGAAAAAGCGATCCCGCGTCTGTACAGGCCTCCAAATCGACGGCCGCCCAGCGCGCAAAGGCATCGCGGACGCTGAACCGCTTCCACGGCGGCTGCAAGGCGATCTCGCGTCCTGCCCGAACCACGCTCGACCGTCCCAAGACGTTTTCCGCCACATGGGCCACCAAATTCTCGACATCGGCCATGATTTCCTCGTAACTGGCGTACGCCCGATACCATTCGATTAGGGTAAACTCGGGATTGTGTTGCGGCCCCATCTCCCCATTGCGGTACGAGCGACTAATCTGGTAAATCCGCTCAAAGCCCGCCCCTAGCAACCGCTTCATGTACAGCTCGGGAGAGGGGGCCAGATAAAATTGCTCTTGCGCTTTATCACCCTGGTACTCTGTGGCGAATAGCTGGATGTGCTCCTCTTGCGCCGAGGCACGAGCCAAAGTGGGCGTCTCCACAGCGAGGAAGTTCGCGTCCTTAAAAAAACCGCGTATGGCGTCTAACACTGCGGCTCGCACTCGCATATTCGCCTGTAACTCATTGGAGTGGAACCGTGCCCAATCCCCCCGATGCCATGCCGCGTCGCTAGGGACTAATAAATGGACTTGACTAACGTCTATAACTCCTTCTGCAGCAACCCCATATAGCTCGACTATATCTCCAGCTTTTATTCTTTCTGCCTGCGTCTTCACGACGAAATCAACCTCTCCGCTCTCGTCCATGATCCTCCCCCGCCCTTCGGCGAAGTGGAGGAGCCGCCCCCGCACGGCCACTTCCCCGACCGTGGCTACCGCTGTGGCCGCAGGCTGATGCCGCCACAGCACCCGCGATGGATAATGCCTAGAATACATTGCGCTTTTCTCATAAAAAACCCTTCTCCGCCAGCGAACGCGCTGGTAGAGAAGGGACACGGTGTAAAGCTCAACGCCCGGCTTGGGGATCAAGCCCGCTTCTTGTTATACACGAAAGTCGGCGGGGCCTTGTTTTCGATGAACTCCTTGGTAATGACGCATTCGGCGATGTCGTCTTGGGCCGGGAGGTCAAACATGATTTCAAACATGACGGTCTCTAAGACCGCCCGCAGACCGCGCGCGCCCATTTCCTTTTCTTGGGTCAATTCGACGACCTTTTTCAAGGCCTCCTCTTCAAACCGCAGGGCAATGCCGTCTATTTCAAACAGCTTCTGGTACTGTTTGACGAGTGCGTTCCGCGGTTTAAGCAGGATGTCCATTAGCGCCTGATCGCTGAAGGGGTGCAAGATACCCACCACCGGCAAGCGGCCAATCAACTCGGGAATCAGGCCGTACTGGATCAATTCTTCGGGTTCGACCCGCGCCAATAGATTGGCCCCGTCCACTTCCTCTCGGTCGTCGAGGGAACTGCCGAAGCCCATGGACTGGGTTCCGATGCGCTGGCTGATAATTTTGTCCAGCCCATCGAAAGCCCCTCCGCAAATAAAGAGAATATTTTTAGTGTTTATCTGTACCAAGGGCTGTTCTGGATGCTTACGTCCCCCCTTCGGTGGCACCCCCGACACTGTCCCCTCTAAGATCTTGAGAAGCTCCTGTTGGACTCCTTCGCCTGAAACGTCGCGGGTTATGGAGGGATTGCCGGATTTGCGGGCGACTTTGTCCAACTCGTCGATAAACAAGATTCCGCGCTCGGCTTGTTTGACATCGTAATCCGCGGCTTGGAGGAGCCGCACGAGGATATTTTCCACGTCCTCGCCCACGTATCCGGCCTCGGTGAGGACGGTGGCATCGACGATGGCAAAGGGCACTTGTAATATGCGCGCTAGCGTCTCCGCCAAAAGCGTCTTGCCCACTCCGGTGGGGCCTATGAGTAGGATATTGCTCTTACTGAGCTGGACATCTGCAACGCCGGAATGTACCCGCTTGTAGTGATTGTACACGGCGACCGAAAGTGCCTTTTTGGCTCGTGCTTGGCCGATAATATGCTCGTCGAGATGGGCCTTGATTTCGGCCGGTTTAGGCAAAGGACGGCCGTTGAGATTAGGCTCGTGCTTATCGTCCTCTGCCAGCCTCTCGTTGCACAAGCCGATGCATTCACTGCATATATACACCGAAGGCCCCTGAATGACCTTCTCGACTTGGTCGCCCCCCTTGCCACAGAACGAACAGGCTATATCGGGCGTTTTTTTACTCATCTTCCCTTACGACCCGTCCTCGCCGTCTTGGGGCTCCGGGGCACTTCCTTCGCTCTCAGAAGGGTCGCCGTCGACTGCGACGTTCTCAGCCTCCTCGGTTTCGTCGAGTGCCTCGGTCGGGGCGGCCTCCGCCGTCTCCTCTTCGGCCTTGTCTTGGCCGGCCTTCATCACGTTGATGGCTTGGAACCCCTTGGCGGTACGGGTCACCATGAACTCAACTTCGTCATCTTGGGTCAAACTGCGGTCCCAAGATGAAATATCGCGCCAGTGAACGAAGACATCGACATGGCTGTCTGTAGAAATAAAACCATATCCCTTATCGTTGTTAAACCACTTGACTATGCCTCGAGTCCAGGTGTTTTCCTCTAGGGCGCGGCGCTCGTCCGTTGGGGGACTGCTCTCCACAGTGCTGGGGAGCGGACGAGACGGCTGTTTCTTTCCCTCGCTCTCCAGAACACGGGCGAGCAGGTCTTGTTTGAGACCTTGGCCACCCTCTGCACCTTGGGTTATCCATTCGACCGCCGTCATCATACCTATGACGTAAGGGCTATCATTGCCGTAGAGCTTGCGGGCGTCCCCTATGCGTTGAGCTAGTTCGCTCACCACCGTGCTTTCTAAGTGTATTGAACTACCCAATGAATCTATTCCTCCTACCCCTAAAGGGCCTTAAATGCCTCTTACCAAAATTCGGGATATAAGGGATGTAGTTAAGCAATATATATAGGTTTGTCAACCTACTCTAAACCGGTATTGCCGAACCCCTTCGTAGATGGTTTGGCCGCTCACTTTCGCTATACCTGTGAGCGGCACGGCGATTAGCATCCCGATGATTCCCATGAACTGGCTTCCCACCATGACGACAAAGAGGACGACCAAAGGGTGCAGTTCGACGCTTTTGGCTACCATTGTGGGTTGAATGAGTACGTTGTCGATCAGTTGAATGACCAAGAACATAACGATCACTTTGGCTACCATCGCCAAACCACCGCCGGTAGCCAAGGCCACAATTGAAGAGCAGACGATCCCGATCAATGGCCCGAGATACGGGATTACGTTGGCCAACCCGGCGAGCAACCCCAGAGGCAGGGCATAATAGACGCCGATAATGGACAAACCGCTAATCGAGAGCACCGATACGACGAGAACAGCCAAAAGCTGGCCACGGATATAATTCCCGATCTGTTTATTGGCTCGGTACATCAGGTTTAAGCACAATTCAAAATAGGCGTTGGGAACAAATGCAATCAGGCATCGCGTCAAGCGCCGCCCCTCTTTAAGAAAAAAGAACGCCACAAACGGCACGATCACCGCAAAAGTAAGGCCCGAAATCACGCCCCCGATAAATATAGTAGTGCCCCCCAACATGGTTTGCATCAGCCGTTCACCGTACTCCCGAATCAACTCGGCGAGGCGGAAATCGCTCCCTAAATAGGGCTGTAACGTGGGCTGAATTTTTGAAGCCCTAGCGCTGGTTTCCGTCAAGATCCTATCGCCGATTTTCACCAAGACGTTGGGGTCGGCCTTGCCAAAGCCAATATCGGCACGCGAAAACACAACGGGACCCGGTTTGTCGGCCGCTCGGCCTCCGGTGGCCGCATTGCTATTACCGTGGACGCTAATGCGCTGGATGTGCGTGCCCCTTCCCTGCGAGTACTCGATCAAGAGCGCGTTTGCAGCCGGTGCGTGGTCCTTGGGAACAAAGCGCAGATGAACTGCCAACTCCTCCATAGGAGCGATCTCTAGCGGCCAGCGGTGTTCTTTTTTTAGGACGAACGGCTGGTCCCGCGAATCGTCTTCCCAAGCCATCCCTTGGATGATTAGGAGTTTGTCTCCAGTATTGGCGATAGTAAAAACCCTATCGACCGTTTCTCCGGTCAGCTTGTCTCCTACCTTGAATGCGCCCAGCACCAGCCCGGCAAAAACGAGCGAGAAGACGAGGAGGATGCTCCAAACCCGCCCCAACCCCCTCCTCTCTATCCAATCGATGATCGGGTAGAGGATATAGGCCAAGATAAAAGCGAAAACAAAAGGAGTGAGGATTCCGCGAATCTCGTATAGGAACCACCCAGCGACCGCTACTGCCACTAAGCCGATGGCGGTTTTGACTTGCCAATGGATCATTGGATAGTGCCTGCTCGTCGTGCCCCTTTTAATAGGCGCTCGGGGTCGCGCAACTGCACCGATATTTTCTCTATGAGTTCGAGTACGTCGGCCGAGATCACTTGCGCCAAGCCTTCGACTATTTTCAGGGCGAGCGGAATGTTGCTATCTATGAGTTCGAGTAAGTCGGGGCGGCAAAACACGAGGAGGCTACAAGACCGGACGGCGTAAGCAGAAGCAGGACGCGGCGATTCATCTACGAGGGCCTGTTCGCCAAAAAAATCCCCACAGGTCAAAGTGGCTAGCTGTTTCTCAACCCCATCGTCGCCCATCTGTGCAACCCGCACTTGACCGGAAACGACGATGTACATCCCGATCCCGGGATCCCCTTGGTTGACAATTGCCTCGCGGGTTCGCCAATCCCTAGGCCCGTAGAGCATCTCTTCTATCTTGTGCAGCTCTCGTCCGCTCAGTTCCTGAAAGATGGGCACTTTCTTCAAGAGCTTGCAGGTGGCAGTCTCTTCCTCCTTGCGGCCACTCCTCACGCTCTCTCGCAGATGGCGAAAGACGTACTTCCAGAGAGGATCAGACGGCATGTTTAGCACTCCCGCTCACCACAGGACAGGCAACACCCTAAGCCCTCTCGTCTGCACAATTAGGCCAATACAGCCTCTAGCTTTTCAGCGATTTGCCGTTTGGGGACAGCGCCAATTATCTGATCGGCGACTTTGCCCCCTTTGAAAATGAGCAAGGTAGGGATGCTACGAATGCCGAATTCGGCCGCTGTTCTCTGGGCCTCGTCAACGTCCAATTTGCCCACTTTGGCCCTGCCTTCGTATTCGCCGCTCAATTCTTGGACAATCGGCGCAATCATTCGGCATGGCCCGCACCACGTCGCCCAGAAATCTACGAGTACGGGCAGACCGGAGTTGAGGACTTCGGCACTGAAATTGTCATCGGTTAAGACGGTAGGTTCGCTCACAATGGGTCCTTTGCTTGTTAGTTTATACTTTTCAACATGTTATAAACACAACACCTTGTGTCTCAATTATAGCTCTGACACTACCCATTGTCAAGCTTAGCGCTCCCGACACAACTTGGCCACCAGCAGTTCCAAAACCAAGCGCTCTTGGCGTCGTCCCTGCGATTTTAGACGCCAATCGGCCTCCTTTAAGGCACTCAACCCCGCCCACAGCCAAGAGGCAGGACGGCGCTTGGCCTGCTCCAAATACCCAGACAAAAAGAACGGCGCAACACCTAATTCGGCGGCCATTTTGTCGCGCGGTAGCGACTTGCCCATTAGCCCCTTAGCCTTGAGCAAAAGCTGGAAGTGGCGGGTGACCATTGCTACGGCGCGAGTAGGCTCTTCCCCTTGGCTAAGAAACTTTTGCATCAGCTCTTGGGCTAGCTTGCCATGCCCTTGGCCGAGAGCATCGGCGAGATCGAACACGCTAGCCCCGCGCGTGATACCAGCGACTTGTTCGACCGCCGAGGCGGTGATCGGCTGGCCCGCCCCGGCAAAACTGATCAGCTTTTCTATCTCGCTGACCAGTTCGCTCGGCTTGGCTCCCACGTACTGGCTAAGTAGCTGGACGGCCGCGGGCTCGATCTGCACCCCTTGGCGCTTGGCGTACCTCTGTATCCACTGCGGAACTTTGTCGTCGTAGGGCGGCCTAAATTCTAGCGCGCGACCCCGTCGTGAGAGCTCGCGAAAGAACTTTCGCCGCATATCGACCTTTTGGCCCACTACCAGCAACCGACTAGTCTCCACCGGCGTTGCAAATACGCGCTCCAAGCCACGACACTGGTCGGCTGTTAAAGCCTCGGCATTGCGCAGCACAGTCAGCCGACTCTCGGCCATCATGGGATAGGTATCATAGACCTGAAAAAAATCCAGCATCTCCAAGCGCTCAGCCCTCACCACGTCGAGATTGAAATCCCGAGTTTGGGCTGGCACTAAGGCTTCCACCATAGATGAGACCAAGGCTTCGCGCTCGTATTCCTCGTCCCCGTGTAGCAAATAAAAGGGCCGAATATCCCCTTTGGCGATTTCGGCCAGCAACTCTTCGGGGCTCAGCCCTTTGGCTCTCTTAGCCACGATCTTCGCTTTCAGCCCCTTCTTCGTCCAATATGCAGTATTCGGCCTCGGCAACTTGGCTCGGATCAATGCTGCCGCGCTGGTTGGACGCACCTCTGCGGGGACGGCCCTTTAGCTGCCGGTATGCGGCGTAACACAGCAACACTATCACCGTCGCCAACAGCAATTTGAACAACATGAACAACATGATTTGTTCATCCCTTCTTCTTCTGCACGGCAATTTAACACAAAAAGCTCCCCCTGTTACCGGGGGAGCTCTACGCCATGCAGCGGGCAGCGGGCAGCGGACTTAACTAGTGCTTGGCTTCCCACTTGAGCGGGAAGGGTTCGGTCTTGCCAGCCTTCTCCCACATCACTTCTAGGTTGCCATATATCTTGGTAAATTCTCTTTCGACGACCGTAACACTCCTTTGGGCGTTGGGCACAAACGTCGGGAAGTCTGGCTCGACCAGCTTGCGCATCGCCGCCTTCAAGGACCGCTTCATGGCGTTGTGCAAGGCCCGGAGGCGCTTGTCTTCGAGTTCGACCTTCTCCAGCTCGTCGAGCAAGGTCTGCATGACTTCTTTGACGTCGTGGGCCTGATTGGTCATGCCCTCGGTCGTCAGGTACACCTGATAGCGCATTAGCTGTTGGCTATGGCTCTCCAAGCCCTGCAAGGTCTGGATATAAGGGGTCAGCTCATCTCGTTTGCCGCCGCAGGCCAAAAGTCCGCTGACGAGCGCGAATAGGATTAAATTTTTGCGCATTGGTTTCTCCATTTCCCAAAGACATTACTGCTGTAAACTCCAACCTAATAATCTGTCGGGCGCGCGTCAAATCTATGGCGGCGGCGATAGAGCACCGCGTTCAATTCGCCGCCCAACAACAAAGTAAAAGCCAGCAAATACGCGGACAATAAAAGGATGATGGCGGTCCCGAGTACGCCATAGATGACATTGTAATAGCTGAACCGCTCGACGTAATCCAATCCAGAAGCGATGACCCCGGCCAGCGCAGAAGACACCACACTACCTGGCAACACGTCCAACCAACGCAGGCGCACAGCGGGCATAATATAGTAAATACAAGCGGCTGTGGTGACCATGCCGATCACGACTACCGTGCGCCGTAACAAGGCGACCAATGGAGAAAAGTGATGCGAGGAAGTCCAATAGGCCCGCAGCCAGCTCTCGACATGTTCGCCGAATATGATAAGATTAAAAAAAAAGACGAAGGAAACCCCCAACACCACGATTAGGGCGAGCGAGAGAATGCGTCGCTTGTAGAAAGACCGATGCTCTTGCACGCCATAGGCTCGGTTGAGCGCCATCATCGTAGTGGACATGCAAGCCGACGCCGGCCAGATGACACCCAAGAACCCGATGACGAACAAACTCTGCGACGAGAGAAAGTTGATATTGTCTTCGACAGCCTCCAGCAGCGGAACGGGGATGACAATGCCCAAAATTTCGAGGACTTGAATGAAATCCTCAGACGATGTGCCCAAGAAGCCCAATAGGGCCGTCAGCACGAGGATGCCCGGGAAAACGGCAAATATAAAGTCAAAAGCCATGGCTGGGGCCGCAGTCGTGCAATCGTGGCGGTACGTTGCCACCACGGCATCGCGGCCGACCCCTAGACAGAAGACAACCCGACTCCTGAGTTCGTCTATCACTGCGGCCGACCCAGATGCCCCATGATGGACTCGAAGAGATGCCCATTGGAAGAGAAGGCATCTTTGCCGTATATCGTCGGCACTCCCTGCCAATCGGTAAAGGTGCCGCCAGCTTCCTGTAGAATCGGCAGCAATGGTCCGCAATCCCACGGGTTCATAATGGGGTCAAAGCTGGCCTCGGCCCGGCCGGTGGCCACGAGTATGTGGCCGTAACAATCGCCCCATCCCCGGCGCAGCCGAGTGCTAGCGACTAGCTGCTGCCACTCCTGTTCGCGGCCCTGTTCGGCAAAGCTCGGCCACGACGTATAGCAGATACAGGCCTGGCCTAACTCGGCAACCGAGGATACCGCAGCCCGCCGACCATTCCACCAACAGCCCTCGCCTTTAGCGGCCCACACCATCTCGTCGAGGGCCGGCATGTAGCAACAGCCTACGTCAACCCCATCCGGCCCTTCCCGCGCGATGAGCACTCCGTAGAGCGGCACCCCTTGGACAAAAGATTTGGTCCCGTCAATGGGATCGATAATCCAGCGCGCGCCGGAGCTCCCTTCAACTTGGCCAAATTCCTCGCCGACAATCCCGTCGTGGGGATAGGCTTTGGCCAACAAGTCCCGTATCTTAGCTTCGGCTTCGCGATCGGCGATGGTCACCGGCGATAGATCTTCCTTCCACTCGGCGCGGATGCCCGACTGGAAGTAGCGCAAGGTGATTTTGCCCGCTTGCCAAGCCGCATCTACTGTAAAATCCAAACAGCTCTGCAGCGACGCACTCAACCCAAAATCTCTCGGCGTAAATCGGTGAGTAGCTGCAGGGCCGCGCTGATATCCCCCACCTGATCTGGGGCGTATTCGCGCTCAATGGTCAGTGGCCCCTCGTACCCCAAATCGCGCAACTTCAAGAGGAATGTCCTGATGTCGACGTCGCCTTGGCCAAGCGGTGCATCCTCGTACCATGGCTGGTCCGGGCGGCGCTCGATTGCGGCATCTTTGCAGTGGACGCTGCGGACAAAGCGCCCCACCCGATCCAATGCCTCTAGCGGCGGACCGGCTTGGTAGAGGATCATATTGGCCGGATCGAAATTGACCGCGAGGTTCTCGCGATCGACGGCTTCGATAAAGGCGAGAAGTTCGTCAGCGGTCTCTTGACCGGTTTCTAGATGAAAATACTGGCCATACCCCCGGCAGTGATCGCACACCGTGCGCGCAACTTCGACGACCGCGGCGAAATCCGAATCCGACGCCTCCGGCACGAAGCCCAAGTGCATACCGACAGCATCTACTCCTAGCGCCGCGGCAAAATCCGCGATAGCCAAGGTCTCCTCGAGCCGATGCTCCCGGCGATCTAAAGGCACCAGCCCGACCGTTTGCTGGGCGATTTTCGGCGTAGTGTAATCGTCGTCGGGGAAACCGGCGAAAACCACGCTGATTTCGATCCCAGCCGCGGCGAACTGGTCCTTGATTTCAGCGGTTTTCTCTGGGGTGCGAAAATCGCGGCGCGGCGCGTGCAGATGTACAGTAGAAACCCCTAGCTCTTTCACCGAATCCAATCCAGCCCCTAAGCCCTCGTCAATAGAGGTAAATATGCCTGTTGCCCATTTGTCCATTTTAGTTCTCTCCTAAGTACACGACAGTAATGTAAGTTGTGGTGCAGCCCTGCTTTAGGTTTATTTGTAATCGACCAAGATTGCATCTAAATCCTAACCACAGGGGCCGCACCATGCTTATTCATACGCTCAAAAAAGCCCTCACGCAAGGGCCCGTATCTCTCACGCGCCATCGTATCGACCTAATCAGTCGTTTAGTATGTGCGCTGATTCAAGTGCGTTCGGTGAATATGAAAAAACTCGCGTGTAGTCTGTCGGGCATAGCCCAAATTGACAGTCACTATCGCCGCCTACAGCGTTTTTTCAGCAGCGCATTCTCCCCGTCGGTGTTTACCGAGTTGATCGTCTCCAAGCTCGTTGGCCCCGGCCAGCCCCAGGTGTTGGTCATGGATCGGACCCATTGGAAGCTGGGTCGCACCGATCTGAATGTGTTGTGTGTCGGCTTGGTCTATCAAGGGGTTTCTATCCCGTTGGCCTATCAGTCGTTGCAAAAGCCGGGCAACTCCAACACCGACGAACGCAAGGGTCTGCTGACTAAGGCGTTGTCCTACCTCGATCCGGGCGTGTGCTGTCTGGTCGCCGATCGCGAGTTTATCGGTCGAGCGTGGTTTGCTTTTTTGCTGAAGCAGCCGGTCGATTTTGTCATCCGCCTACGCGGTAATACCTCGCTTACAC
Organism: Candidatus Latescibacterota bacterium; assembly: GCA_965261395.1. Classification (GTDB taxonomy): domain Bacteria; phylum Latescibacterota; class UBA2968; order UBA8231; family UBA8231. Next base: position 4,162,279 of record OZ253462.1, on the reverse strand, counting down.
TCGACGATGGTCGACAGCGCTATGGGGCCACTTTTAATGCACGGATGCCCCGAGGCACCACCCGATATTACCCACAGACCACGCTCTATGACGGCTTGACCCTGAATTTGGTGTGTCATCGCCCCGTCCACGGCCAACGCATCCTGCTGATCACCAACCGAACCGACCTCCAACAGGTGCTGGCGCTCTATGGCCAGCGCTGGGCTATCGAGACGACATTTGCTTGTTTGAAATCGAGAGGATTTAACCTCGAAGATACCCACCTGACTCATCCCCAACGCGTACACTTGCTGCTGGGGCTGCTGGCGTGGACGCTCCTATGGGCACTACTGGTAGGACAGCAGTTACAGCAAAGAAAACCCATTCCCATAAAAAAACATGGACGAAAAGCCATCAGCCTGTTTCGACGAGGATTAGACCAACTCACACAGATCATACACCAAACAAGAGATCAACCTAAACTCGTACTGCAATATGAACCCATTTTACTGTCGTGTACTTAGGTTCTCTCCATTAGTTGCAGACAAATTAAAAGAGGGGACAGCCAAGCCGTCTCCTCTTTGGTCAATCCACGCGTCGCTTATCTCCTCGCGTTCCCTTCCTTTTCATTACGCCGCGTTCCCTCGGCCTGGGCAGCGTCCAAAACGGCCCGCACCCGCTGGCGAAAATTTTTGATCTGATCGTCGACTTCGTCTATAGAATCCAGCAGATCCTCCTCAACTGCATCTTCTAACATGGCGTACTCCTGCGACTTTTGGGGAGCAGGGGAGCCTGTTGGGGGTCGTCTTCAAGCGCGGCTGTAGGAGCGCAGATGATCGCAGCGGCTGGGGTGCCGCAACCGGTGCAGCGCTTTCTCCTTGATTTGCCTGACTCGCTCGCGCGTCAGCCCAAAGCGCATGCCGATCTGGTCCAAGGTCATAGGCTCTTCCCCGTTCAGCCCAAAGTAGAGGCGGAGAATTTCGGCCTCGCGCCCGATGAGCCGACTCAGAGCCGAGTCAATCTGCCCGCGCAGACAGCCGCGCATCACTTGGTTTTCAGGGGACTCTTGGCGTTCGTCTGGCAGCACGTCGAGCAGGCTGTGATCTTCTTCGCCGAGGAAGGCCGCGTCGAGCGACCGCATCGAGCGGCCGCACATCAAGGTCTCCTTGACCTCTTCAACCGGGACATCGAGCTGCTCGGCAATGGCTTCCGGGTGGGGATCGTCAGTGCGCTCTTGCTGCAAGATGCGTGACGCTTTGGATATCTTGTAGAGCAAGCCGATCTTGTTCAGCGGCAGGCGAACCGTGCGCGACTGCTCGGCCAGCGTCTGTAGGATGGCCTGGCGGATCCACCAAACCGCATAGGAGATGAATTTGAAGCCCTTCTCTTCGTCAAAGCGCTCGGCGGCTGTGATCAAACCCATATTGCCAGCACTGACCAAATCGGCGAGGGGGACGCCGCGATTTTGGTATTCCTTTGCCACGCTGACCACAAAGCGCAGATTGGCTTCGACTAATCTATTGCGGGCGTCTTCATCTCCTTGCTTGATCTTTCGCGCCAGATTGACCTCGTCGGCCGGGGAGAGAGGCTTGGAATGGGCGATCTCGGCTAGATAGCTCCCGAGGCAATCTTCCATATCCCAGAATGGTGCTTTAGTCATTCCCGCCATGGAACCATCCTCTTCGTTTAGAGTGGGGAGGAAAAGGAAAGCTACACGTGCTTTAAACTAAAAATGTGCTATTAACTTAGCCGGGGTCACAAAACCTGTCAAGCAATTTCTCCAACCCCTAAGCCCCTGTAAGTGCGCTTAAAACAGACTGTTGCACGGCCAGTAGGCGCTCTATGCCCACAGCCGCCAAGTCGAGCAACTCGACGGCTTGAGCGCGGGTAAAGGGACGCCCTTCAGCCGTGCCTTGGACTTCGACGATCCCTCCCGAGCCGGTCATAACGACGTTCATATCGGTTTCGGCGCGACTGTCTTCCTCGTAGCACAGATCCAATAGGAGCTGATCCCCCACGACGCCGACGCTAACGGCGGCGACCTGATCCACGAGCACATCGCCCTGCAGCGTCTGAAGCGCCTCTACCAAAGCCACATAAGCCCCTGTTATTGAGGCCGTACGCGTTCCGCCATCCGCCTGTATGACATCGCAATCGACATACAGCGTCTGCTCACCTATTTGCTCCAAATTCACTATAGTCCGCAGCGAGCGGCCGATCAGACGCTGAATTTCCCGCGCCCGGCTATTAGGTTCGCGGGCTACTCGGCGAGCAGAGGAGCCAGGCAGCATGCTGTACTCCGCAGTCAACCACCCCTTGCCAGTACCCACCAGAAAGGGCGGCACCCCATCGACGGGCGATACCGTGCAGAGCACTTTTGTATCGCCCATTTCGATCAGGGCCGATCCAGCAGCCGTTTTCAGGTACCTTGGGGAAATTTTCACCGACCGCAATTGAGCAGGCCGGCGTCCATCACTGCGTTTCCAGCTTGTCTCACTCATTGAGATACTTCCGATAATCAGGGCCATCCATGGGGATGAACTGGCACATCTCCACTAGGCGCGAATAGATGCGGCCCTCGGCGAGCTTCTTAAGTTCGTCGAGGGGCTTGTTGGTAGTCACGACCGTGAATCGCTGGTCTCCGTAGCGGCCATCTACGAGATCGTAGAGTACTTCCTGTTGCCAATCAGTCCCCCGCTCGACGCCGAAATCGTCTATGACGAGATAAGGCATATTGCACAACTCTTCGAGGATTGTCCCAGTCTGGCCATAATGCACGTTATCGGGGTTATAACTGTCGCGCAGCTTTTGAAAGTAATTGAGCGACAGCTTGAGAAAGCGGCCCGGTTTGGTCCAGCGCAACATGAGCTCGTTGAGTGCAATACATCCCATCAAGGTCTTGCCCGTCCCGGGATTTCCGTGGAGGAGATAGCCGCGCTTAGGCTCTTTCGCTGCATCGATCAGGTCTTGGTGAATGCGGAGATAGACCGTGGCCGCTAGGTCGATGCGCGTCCCGTCTGGTGCTGCCATCCGGAAGTCGTCGACGAACTTCCACTTGTAGCGCTCGGGGATATCGGCCTGGCGAAACAGGCGGTTAGTTTCCGTCATTTTGCGGCGATAGGGACGGCAGGGACACCACTGGTTGCGCGAATCGTCGTCCCAGTACTGGTAGGGTGCCCTCTCCCCACAGCGGCACTCGACGCACTCGCAAAGCCGAAGCGTACCATAGCGGCCTACCTTGACTATCGGGTCGTAGTACAGACCTCCACCGCCGCATTTAGAACAGCGCGTCGCTTCCCGGTTGGACGCAGGCAAACTCACCGGTGTCGCTCCTTGAGGGCCCGGTCGACGTCGCGGTCGGCCTGGCGTTGGGCCAAAGCCTGGCGCTTGTCAAACTGCTTCTTGCCGCGGACTAGAGCCAATTCCACCTTGGCTCTGCCGTGCTTGAAGTAGATCTTCAGCGGCACCAAGGTAAGGCCCTGTTGTTGCGTCCTCCCTGTCAACCTGCGGATTTCGCTGCGATGCAAGAGCAATTTGCGCACGCGCTCCGGGTCGTGGTTGAAATTATTGCCTCGCTCGTACTGGGCAATGTGGACGTTGTGCAGGAAAATTTCGCCGCGTTCAACTAAGGCAAAACTATCCTTGAGGTTGGCGCGTCCGGCGCGCAGTGACTTGACTTCCGTCCCGAGCAAGACAATGCCGGTCTCATAGCGGCCCATCACCTCGTAGTCGTGCCGGGCTTTGCGGTTTTGCACGGCAATTAACTCGCGCTTGGCACCATTTTCCGTTTTGGCCATAACCCGCCTATTTTCACGAAAGAAACGAGCTTGACGGCTGCAAGCCCTGCGCTTAATTTGTGTTGTTCACTTGCCGAAGTGGCGAAATTGGTAGACGCGCATGGTTCAGGACCATGTGGGGGCAACCCCGTGGAGGTTCGAGTCCTCTCTTCGGCACCACTTTTCGCTTCTACCCCCCTGACCAATTTAATCTACGCGCCTTGTTCCAACCCGCGCAAGGGACTGCCTGCACACACAGCAGCACCTCTCTTAATTAATTTACACAACCCGCGAAAGGATGTCCCTATGGCCCGCCTCCTGCACACCCGCATCCGCGTCGGCGATCTCGATCGTTCCATTGAGTGGTATTGCACTCACCTCGGCTTTGAAGTCCGGAGCCGTTCCGATAAATCGCCCGCTGGCAACCAAATCGCCCATCTCGAACTGCCCGGCAATGAACACACCCTAGAGCTGACCTATTCCGCCGATTACCAGCTTGCCGTCCCCGAAGATCTCATGCACCTCGCGATCGCGGTTCCCGACTTGATCGGCTTTTGCGACACGTTGGAAAACAGCGGGATCGAAATCTGGCCTAGTGATTGGCGCACGACCTTTCCCAGCGGCCGCAAGATGGCCTTTATCGACGATCCCGACGGTTACGAGATCGAGCTACTCGAAGATTGATTTGACTCGCCCTTGCTGCGCAAGTACTGCGGCAAGTACGCGTCGATGAAGTCCCGCGCCGTCCGGCCGCACACTAAGTCGTGGCTGTGTCGCATCCGCCAAACCTCGAAAGCGGCCAATAAGTCTTCTTCCGGCAGATCGATTCCCGCCCGGCGCGCATAGGACAGGACCATAGCGCGATACTGCTGCCTACTCGGCAAATCGAGGAAGACCTTGAGCGCAAAACGGTCGTCGAGCGCTCGCTCCTGATCGAGGCGCTGCAGTTGTTGGGGGTCGTAGAATTCGGCCTGAATGCCTTGGTTGACTCGGTTGGGGCGCTCGTCGTCTAGTTGCATTTGGCCCAGTCCTTGCGGGCGCTCGCCCTCCCGATCAACTAAATCCTTGTAGTTGGAGGTCGCATAGAAGACCAAGTTGTCCGGGCACGCTTCGAGTCCCCCGTCGAGCACCCGCGAGAGCAGGTGCAGGCTGTTGTCGCCCCGGCCCAAGGACACATTGTCCAGTACGCCCACAAAGCGCTGGCGACGCCCTCGGACGAGGGCAAAGAGATCGGGCAACAGATGGTAGCAAGACGGGGAGATCTCGATGGCGCGTAGGCCGCGCTCAAAGAACTTTCCCACCAAGGCCCGTATTAGCGTCGATTTGCCACCGCCTCGCGGACCCCAGATCAGCGCGTTGTGTGCCCGATAACCAGCGAGAAGATGGCGCGTATTTTCCTCAAGCACTTGGATTCTCGCTTCGTTGCCCTCCAGCCAGCCGAGGGGAAATTCCGCGAAGTGGCGGATGGGTTCCAAGACCGGCTTAGCCCCCTTGCCGACCAAGCGAAAGGCTGGGAATCGGCGCAGCACACCCCGCCCATGCTCGTGTATCAAGCATCCGAGCGCCCCAGCCAACTCAGCCCAATCCTCGCTGTGGACAAAACGCTCTTTCAGTTGGTCAACGGCTGCCGGTTCCACCCCATCCCCGAGCACGGGGACCAAAGGCTCCGCATCGCTGCCAATCAGTCGCAGCCATACCCCCCAAAGGGGATGAGCCAAGGCCGCGGCACTTTGCAAATCGCGGCACCCAACCTGACGTAGCGCGGCGGGAACCTCTGCTGGAGATCTCTCTTCGCAAGCACGCAAAAATGGGTGTTGGCCATCGAGGAGCCGATTGAGCAATAGTCCTTGTAAATCCGGCACGCCACCGCCCCAATTTCCGTTGAGGGCTGCCGCGAGGAGCGCATCAGAGCAACGCTGGTGTTGCGCGGCCAATTCGTCCGCAGTGCGCTGTGCCTCTTTACCTGCCACCAGCCTGTCGGCACACGCCTGCGCACAGCGCAGCAGGGAACGCAACGAATCCTTCTCAGCGGGTTCGAGCAACCGGCTGAATGGAGAGAGCCGGTCCAAGGCCGCGAGCATGGCTCCGACTTGACCGGCGATTTGTAGCGTCTCTTCACTCCTTGTCATCTCAATGCGCAACCTATTGACCTGAGTTATATATAATTCGCTGCTAGGTGGGAATGTGCTGCACGACCGTAACTGCCTGAGGGGCAGCCGGTAGTGCAGAAATGAACTACCCCCGGGCGGATTCGAACCGCCGACCCACAGATTAGGAATCTGTTGCTCTATCCTGCTGAGCTACGGGGGCTATAGGAAGGGACGCAAAGGAACACTATTCATATTATACCGCATACCGCGAGAAACCCAAAGTCAAACGCTCCGGATTTTTATACCGAATCTGTTGACAGCAGATTAAACTGGCCTAATTTACAAGACTGTTTTGGCCGAATAAAGCTAAGACTAGCTTTCTACAACCTCAGCTAAACTGAAAAATATGGCTCAAGTATTCCCGCGCAGTGCTAACTGGGCTTCTAAGGCCAGCATCCTCGTCGGCCTTGTCCTAGTCGCCAGTATCCTCGGTATCGTACTCAACATCAATCGCATTTACTTTGTCAACCAAGTCAACGTGGCCATCGATCAGCCCGTTCCCTTTAGCCACAAACACCACGTCACCGGCATGGGCATCGACTGCCGCTATTGCCACACCACCGTCGAGGTAAGCGCTTTTGCCGGCATTCCCCCGACCGAAACCTGCATGACCTGCCACTCGCAGATCTGGACCGAAGCCCCCATCCTCGAGCCCGTGCGCGCCAGCTTCCGTGACAATGTGCCCCTCGAGTGGAATCGCGTCCACGACTTGCCCGACTTCGCCTATTTCAACCACAGCATCCACGTCAGCCAAGGCATTGGCTGCCAGTCGTGCCACGGCCAAGTCGATCAAATGCCCCTGATGTGGAAAGCCGAATCGCTGAATATGGAGTGGTGCCTCGATTGCCACCGCGATCCCGCCCAGTACATCCGCCCGCGCGACCACGTCTTTAACATGAACTACCAGTATCCAGCCGACCAAGAAAGCTTGGGTGCGCAACTCGTCGCCGAATACGGCGTGCAGACCAGCCAACTCACCAACTGCTCTATCTGCCATCGCTAAAACATGGAAACCAGAAAAAACATCGATCTCTCGGCCATCCGCGCCCGCCTCGAAGACGCACAGGGTCAAGAGTACTGGCGCAGCTTGGACCAATTGGCCCAAACCGAAGAATTCGCCGCCATGGTCCAGCGCGAGTTCCCCGAGCAAGCTGCCGAGTTGAAGGATCCGGTAAGTCGGCGGAATTTTCTCAAGCTCATGAGTGCATCGCTGGCACTGGGCGGGCTTTCGGGCTGTACGATTCAGCCCAGAGAAAAAATCGTCCCCCAGGTCAGAGCCCCCGAAGATGTCATCCCCGGCAAGCCTCAGTACTTTGCTTCCGCCACCTCGCTTGGGGGTATTGGAATGGGCATTTTGGTCGAGAGCCACATGGGGCGGCCGACTAAAATCGAAGGCAACGCCGCGCATCCCTCCGGTAGCAAAGGCTCCAATGCGCTCGTCCAGGCTTCGATCCTCGACCTCTACGACCCCGACCGCTCGCAAACGATCAAAAACGCCGGTCGCATCAGCGCTTGGAGCATCTTCCTAGCCGATCTGACCCAGCGGCTGAGCGCGCACGAGGCCAACGGCGGCGCTGGCCTGCGCATCCTGACCCAAACGGTGACTTCTCCGACTCTCGGGCACCAGTTGCAGGCCCTGCGGGACAAATTTCCCCAAGCCCAGTGGCACCAGTACGAACCGGTCAATCGCGACAACGCTCGCGCCGGGGCCCAAATGGCGTTTGGCGAGCCGGTCCATGCGTCTTACGACTTAGCCAAAGCCAAGGTCATTCTATCGCTGGACGCGGACTTTACCTACAGCGGTGCCGGCAATGTCCGCCACGCTCGAGATTTCGCGGCCGGTCGCAGGGTCCGCGACGGCTCCAAGGCCAGCAACCGACTCTACGCGGTCGAGAGCAGCCCAACGGCCACGGGCAGCGTAGCCGATCACCGCTTGGCCCTGGGCACGGCACACATCGAAGCCTTGGCCCTGAAGGTGGCCCAAGAGCTTGGCATCGGCTGGGAGGGACCGAGCGTTCCCACTGACTTCTCCACCCACGACGCTTGGATTGCGGCCCTAGTCGACGATCTAAAGGCCCACCGAGGCCAAAGCCTCGTGCTCGCTGGAGACCAGCAGGCCCCAGCCGTCCACGCGTTGGCCCATGCGATCAACCACGCCCTAGGCAATGCAGGCGCAACCGTACACTACACCGAGCCCCTCGAAATTGAGTCGGTAGACCAGCGCGAGTCGCTGTCCGCTTTAGTCACCGACATGAACGCCGGCCAAGTCGAGTCCCTGTTCATCCTCGGCGGCAATCCGGTGTACGACGCGCCCGTGGATCTCGGCTTTGCTGCTGCGCTCGACAAAGTCGGCTACCGCGTTCACCTCGGCCTGTACGACAACGAAACGTCGGAACTCTGCCACTGGCACATCCCGGAATCGCATTTTCTCGAAGCTTGGAGCGACACCCGCGCCCACGACGGCCTCGCCACGATCGTCCAGCCGCTGATTCGCCCGCTCTACAAGAGCAAATCAGTGCACGACCTCTTGGCGGTGCTCACCGGCCAGCCCGGGGTCCCCGATCTCGAAATCGTGCGCCAGTACTGGGAGGGCCAAGGGCTAGACGCCATTGCTTGGCGCCGCGCACTGCATGACGGCTTCGTCGAGGGCGCACGCCCCCAAGCCCAATCCGTGCAGCTAGGTCCGCTGCACCTGCCGACAACAACTGGAAACCTTCCCGCCGAAGAAGATCTTGAAATCCACTTTCGGCCCGATCCCCTAGTGTGGGACGGCCGCTTTGCCAACAACGCTTGGCTCCAAGAAACCCCGAAGCCCATCACCAAGCTAACTTGGGACAACGCCGCCCTCGTCAGCCCGGCCACGGCCGAGCGCCTGCGGCTTAAGAAAGAATTCCTCGCCGAGTTGCGCTTTGATGGGCGCGCAATCAATGCCGCGGTTTGGATCGTGCCCGGCCAAGCCGACGGCGTCGTCACCTTGCACTTGGGCTACGGCCAGCAGCGCAGTGGCCGAGTCGGGCGCGACACGGGCTTCAATGCCTATGCCCTGCGCCCTACGGCAGCCTTGTGGAGCGGCGTCGGCCTACAGATCAACGGCTCGTACGACGGCTATCGCCTCGCCTGCACCCAAGATCACCAGACCATGGAGGGCCGCAACTTCGTCCGCCAAGCCTCGCTGGACTACTATAAGGAGCATCCGCACTTTGCCCACGAGGGTGCCCACGACCCGCCCGATGACTTGACGCTGCACAACCGCACAGATCACCAATACACGGGTTACGCCTGGGGGATGGTCATCGATCTAGGGGCCTGCACTGGCTGCAATGCGTGTGCGACGGCCTGCCAAGCCGAAAACAACATCCCCATCGTGGGCAAGGACGAGGTCCTCAACGGCCGCGAAATGCCTTGGATCCGCATCGATCGCTACTACAAGGGTTCGCTCGACAACCCCCAGATCGTGCACCAGCCCGTGCCGTGCATGCAGTGCGAAAACGCCCCTTGCGAATTGGTTTGCCCGGTCGCGGCGACAACTCATAGCGACGAGGGCCTCAACGACATGGTTTACAATCGCTGCGTCGGCACCCGCTACTGCGCCAACAACTGCCCCTACAAGGTTCGGCGCTTCAACTTCCTCCAATACGCCGACCGTGATACCGAGAGCTTAAAACTACAGCGCAACCCGGATGTCACCACGCGCTCCCGCGGCGTAATGGAAAAATGCACGTACTGCGTCCAGCGCATCAATCAAGCGCGGATTGAGGCCAAAAAAGCCAGTCGGACCATAGGCGACGGTGAGATCACCACCGCCTGCGAACAGGCCTGCCCCACCGAAGCCATCGTCTTCGGAGACATCAACGACCCCGAGAGCCGGGTCACCGCCCTCAAGGAGTCCCCGCTCAACTACGGCATCCTAACCGAGTTAAACACGCGGCCTCGCACCACCTATTTAGCAGGTATCAAAAACCCCAATCCAAAAATTGCTGAGGCTTAGGATGTCCGAGACTGCGAAAACGCCTTATCGCCCCCCAGTGTCGGAACTCGGCCCGAGCCAGACCTCGTACACCTCAATAACCGACAAGATCAGTGGGATCGTCCTCACCAGAAACACCCCGCTGGCGTGGTTCCTCTGCTTTGCTGTGGGCTTTCTGCTGCTGCACGGGTTCATGATAGGCGTTCCCTACCTGCTCTTTGAGGGCGTGGGCATCTGGGGCCTCAACAACCCGGTGGGCTGGGGTTGGGCCATCATCAATTTTGTCTGGTGGATCGGTATCGGTCACGCCGGTACCCTGATCTCGGCGATTCTCCTGCTGTTCCGGCAGCGGTGGCGCACCTCAATAAACCGCGCGGCAGAGGCCATGACCATCTTTGCCGTGCTCTGCGCCGCGCAGTTTCCGCTCTTTCACACGGGGCGGCCCTGGTTGGCCTGCTATTGGCTGTTGCCCTATCCCAACTCCATGGACATCTGGCCACAGTTCCGCAGCCCGCTGATCTGGGACGTCTTCGCGGTCTCGACCTATTTGACGGTGTCGCTGGTCTTTTGGTTTGTTGGCTTGGTCCCAGACTTGGCGAGCCTGCGCGACCGCGCCAAAAATCGCATCGCCCAAGTCCTCTACGGCGTGTTCGCGCTCGGCTGGCGCGGCTCGGCCATTCACTGGGAGCGCTACGAAATGGCGTCCCTCCTGCTGGCCGGCCTCTCCACGCCCCTCGTGCTCTCTGTCCACAGCATCGTCAGTCTCGACTTTGCCGTCAGCCTGATACCCGGGTGGCACACGACCATATTCCCCCCCTATTTCGTTGCCGGGGCAATCTACGCGGGCTTTGCCATGGTGCTGACCTTGATGATCCCCATGCGCCTCATCTATGGCTTGGACGACTTCATAACCGAGCGCCATCTAAACAACATGGCCAAAGTCATGTTGGCTTCCGGGCTGATTGTGGGCTATGGCTACTTCATGGAGCAACTCATCGCCTGGTACAGCGCTAGTGCCTTCGAGGGCTATATGATGCAAAACCGCATGCATGGCCCGTACGGCCCCTTCTACTGGGCCTTGATTGTCTGCAACATAATCGTGCCGCAGCTCCTGTGGTTTAGGCACTTCCGCACGAGCATGTTCTGGCTATTTTTCATTTCTCAGTTCATCAACGTCGGCATGTGGTTAGAGCGCTTTATCATCGTCGTCACGAGCCTACACCGGGATTTTATGCCCTCTTCTTGGGACATGTTCCACCCGACGATTTGGGACATCGCCATCTACGTGGGGACCATAGGCCTGTTCATCGTCCTGTTTTTTCTGTTCATCCGCGGCCTACCGATGATTTCCATCCACGAGATCCGCAATCTGCTGGCCTCTGGAGACCACAAGTGAGCCATTGAACTTATGTTGCAGCACGAAGAATCAACGCACTACGGCCTGCTGGCCGAATTTGAATCCCCCGACGACTTGCTGGCCGCGGCCAAGGCGACCTTCGCCGCTGGCTATCGCAAGATCGACGGCTATTCGCCCATGCCCATCCACGGCTTGGGCGCGGCCATCGGCTTTCCACGCACCAAGTTACCCTGGCTGGTTTTCGCCTTTGGCCTGCTCGGTGCCATCACGGGCTACTCCCTGTGCTATTGGGTCTCGGCCGTAGACTATCCGCTCAATATCGCCGGCAAGCCCTTGCACAGCGGGCCGATGTTCATCCCGGTGACCTTTGAGTTGACCATTCTCTTTGCCGCGCTTAGTTCGGCCTTTGGCATGTTCATCGCCAACGGTCTGCCCCAGCTCTATCACCCGGTCTTCAACGCGCCCAATTTCGCCCGCGCCAGCCAAGATCGCTTCTTTCTCAGCATCGAGGCCGAGGATCCCCTGTTCGACCGCCAAAAAACCGAGGACTTTCTGCGCGGCCTGAATCCGCATGAGGTTGTCGAAGTTGAAAAGTGAAATGACCATCGCTAGCCGACGGCCCGCGGCCCTGTTGGGAGCGGTGCTGTTGCTGATTGGCACCGCCGGTTGCGAGCTGCGGCAGGCCATGTACGACCAAGAAAAATACGAGCCGCTAGAGGCCTCAGCCTTCTTCGCCGACGGCATGTCTTTCCGCTCACAGGTTGACGGCACCGTGGCGCAGGGCCAATTAAGGCTCGACGAGCACTTCTACCAAGGCAAAATACAAGGCCAACTCGCGGCGACCTTGCCGATGGCAGTTGACCGCCAGCTACTAGAACGCGGCAGGGAACGCTTCAACATTTTCTGCTCCCCCTGCCACGACAAGACCGGCTCAGGTAACGGCATGATCGTCCAGCGGGGGCTTAAACAGCCGCCAAGTTATCACCAAGAGCGGCTGCGCGAAGTGCCCGTCGGCCACTTTTTCGATGTCATGACCAACGGCTTTGGCGTCATGTATAGCTACGCCTCCCGCATTCCCGTGGCCGACCGCTGGGCCATCGTCGCCTATATCAAGGTGCTACAGCTAAGTCAGAACCTCGAATTCGACCAATTGCCGGCCGAGGACCAAAGGCAACTTCAATGAACGAGTCGATTACCCAACAGTCCGCTGCCCTACATCCTTATTTAGACAACCTCCAGCGTCGCGCGCTGGTCGTGGGCTTGGTCGGCTTGGCCGCCACTGCGGTCGGCTACTTCACCGCCGAGGAGCAGTTCTTCCGCTCTTATTTGCTGGCCTTTACCTTCTGGATCGGCCTGCCCTTGGGCTGCATGGGCATCCTCATGATCCACCACGTCGGCGGTGGCACTTGGGGGTTTTCGATTCGGCGCTTGCTCGAAGCCGGGACCCGTACCTTGCCGCTGATGTTTCTGCTATCGCTGCCGATCCTCTTCTTCGGACTGCACGACCTCTACGAGTGGACGCACCAGAGCGTAGTGCAAGAAGACGACATCCTCAAGCAAAAGGTCCCCTATCTCAACGAGCCTTTCTTTATCGTACGCACCGTGCTCTACTTCGCCATCTGGGGACTGTTTACCTTCTTGCTCAACCGCTGGTCGCTGCAGCAGGATCAAACGACGGCAACCCACCCGACCCACCGCTTGCAGGTCCTGAGCGGGCCCGGCATCGTCATTTTCTTTCTTACCGCGACGCTAGCCTCGATTGATTGGCTGATGTCGCTTGAGCCGCATTGGTTCTCGACGATCTTCGGCATCATCTACATCATAGGCATGGGGCTGATGGCCTGGGGGTTCACGTACCTCATCGCCGTCCCCCTCTCGCGGCAGGAACCGCTACAGGGCGTGATCACCGAGCAGCACCTGCGCGACTTGGGCACCTTTATGCTAGCCTGCGTCATGCTCTGGGCATACACTTCGTTTTCCCAGTTGATCATCATCTGGTCGGCTAATTTGCCCGAGGAGATCACCTGGTACATGACCCGTTTGGAGGGTGGCTGGCAATACATCGCCTACGGGCTGCTGCTGTTTCACTTTGCCGTCCCCTTTCTGTTTCTCATATCCAGCACCATGAAGTCCAAAACCAAGCTCCTCGGCACCATTGCCGCCGGCTTGATTTTGATGCGCTTGGTCGATTTGTACTGGATCACGGCACCGGCCTTTACCAAGGTCCACGCCGAGAAGGGGCCGAGCTTCCACAGCACCGGGATCACCCTACACTGGCTCGACCTAGCCATTCCAATAGGCATCGGCGGCATCGTCATTGCGCTTTTCTTCGCGCAACTAAAAAAACGCTCCCTGATCGCGCAAAACGACCCCCGCTTTGCAGACCTCTACAGCGGCGAAAGCAATCATGGCTGAACAAGCACACAATCAAACCAACTCCGGCTACGAGACGACGGATGCGCGGGTAACGCCGCTGGCACAGACCGGCCTTTTTATTGCCGCGTTAGTCATCGTTTCCTTTGTCAGCATGATCGTCTTATTCAGGGTTTTCGCCTATTACCAGCCGCTCTTCGACGATCCGGTCCCGCCGCTGGTCGACAACCGCATTGTCAGCGACGCACCGCGGCTACAGGTGGACCCGCCAAAGCAAAAGTCCGAGTTGGCCCAAAGCGAAGCCGCGCTCCTCGGCTCCTATGGCTGGATTGACCAACAAGTGCAGGTAGTACACATTCCCATCGAGCGAGCAATCGATCTGGTGAGCGAGGGCAAAATACAACTCATCGATCCGGCGACACCATGAGCGGAGCTACAACGACATTCGCTCGGAGCGCGATCTTTTTGGCGTTGACTCTGCCGCTTTTGCTAGCCGGCCAGACCGGGGCGCAGAGCTATACCCAGCAGCTACAACAGCGCATCGGCATCGACCAGAAATTAGGCGACCAGATCCCCTTGGATCTCGAATTCACCGACTCTAGCGGTGAGCGCACCTCGCTGCGCCAATACTTCGGCAAAAAGCCCGTCGTACTCACCTTAGCGTACTACGAGTGCCCCATGCTCTGCACCCAAGTGCTGAACAGCCTCTTGCGGGCGATGAACGTGCTGAGTTTTGGCATTGGAACGGATTTCGACGTCTTGACTATCAGCATCGATCCCGGGGAAACACCAGAATTGGCCGCGACCAAAAAAGCCGAGTACAGCAAAAACTACCGCGGCCGCGATGGTTCTACGGGCTGGCACTTCCTCACCGGCGAGCAGGACCAGATCGAACAGCTAGCCGCAGCCGTCGGCTTTCGCTACGAATACGACGAAGACACCGACCAGTACATCCACGCCAGCGGCTTGATGGTACTGACGCCAGAAGGCAAACTGGCGCGCTATTTCTACGGCATTGACTACCCCCCGCGCGACTTGCGCTGGGGTCTCGTCGAAGCAGCCGACGGTGCCATCGGCAATCCGGTCGATCAACTGCTGCTGCTTTGCTATAGCTACGACCCAATGACCGGTAAATACGGTCTCTACATCCGCAATTCCCTGCGCATCGGTGGGCTGATTACTGTGCTGGCTCTCGCGATCTTTATCATCGCCATGCTCAAGCGGGAGCGCCGCAACAATCTGCACCAGCCTCAGCTCAACTAGTTCGGAGCCTTGAACCGCATGTCCGACTTTCCACTTTTTCCCGCCCAAGCCTCCACCATCGCCTGGCAAGTAGACGCTCTGTACGCATTCTTGCTCGTCTTGACTGTGGTCTTCTGCCTGCTTGTCTTCGGCATGGTGATTATCTTCGCCATCAAGTACCGCCGCCGCTCTGAAGACGAACAGCCCGAGCAAACTCACGGCAATCTCGTCCTCGAACTGTCTTGGACCATCATCCCGCTCTTCCTCTCGCTTTTTGTCTTTTTGCTCGGGGCCGATGTCTTCTTCCGGCTCCAGCGGCCTCCGTCCGATCCTTTGGAGATCTACGCGGTCGGCAAGCAGTGGATGTGGAAAATCCAACACGAATCGGGCAAGCGCGAGATCAATACCCTGCACGTGCCCAAGGGCCAGCCCGTCCGCCTGACCATGACTTCAGAGGATGTAATCCACGACTTTTTCATCCCGGCCTTCCGCGTCAAAAACGACGTGTTGCCCGGGCGCTACACGACCCTGTGGTTCGAGGCCACGCAGACGGGCGAGTTCCACTTGTTTTGCGCTGAGTATTGCGGCACCCAACATTCGGGTATGATCGGCAAGGTGATCGTCTTAGAGCCAGCGGATTACCACGACTGGCTGATGGGAGCGTCCAGCGGCGAATCCATGGTCGAGGCGGGCGAACGCCAGTTCCAGAAACTCGGCTGCGAGACCTGCCACAAATCCACGGCCACGGGACGCGGCCCTTCGCTGGTCGGGCTTTACGACAAACCGGTAACGCTCAGCAATGGGCAGGAGATCGTCGTCGATAGCGACTATATCCGCGAGTCCATACTCCAGCCCACGGCCAAGATCGTCGCCGGGTACGAGCCGATTATGCCCATCTTCGAGGGGCAGATCAGCGAGCAGTCGCTACTGCAAATCGCGTCCTATATCAAATCCCTGAGCGAATCCGAGGTTACCCAGCCATGAGCCACGCAGCGAGCGCCAACGGCGAGCCAAAAAACTATCTCAACGAAACCTACGGCATCAAGTCCTGGCTCCTGACCCTAGACCACAAGCGCATCGGCATCCTCTACTTGATAACGCTGGCGGTCTTCTTCTTGGCCGGCAGCCTTTTCGCCAGTATGATCCGCTTTGAACTGATGACGCCCAAAGGCGATTTGGTCGAGGCCGAGACCTACAACAAGCTCTTCACCATGCACGGGGTGGTGATGATCTTCTTCTTTCTGATCCCCTCGATCCCGGCGGTGTTGGGCAACTTTTTCATCCCGCTGCAAATCGGTGCCCGCGATGTGGCCTTCCCCCGCCTGAATCTCCTGAGCTACTACCTCTACGTCATCGGCGGAGCCTTCGCCGTGCTGGCCATCCTCATGGGTGGCATTGATACGGGTTGGACCTTTTACACGCCTTATAGCAGTACGTACTCCACTTCGTTCGTTTCCTTAGCCTTAGTCGGCGTCTTTATCAACGGCTTCTCTTCGATCCTCACCGGGGTCAACTTCATGGTCACCATCCACAAGATGCGGGCCCCGGGTATGACGTGGTTCCGCTTGCCGCTTTTTATTTGGGGGCACTACGCCACCAGCCTGATCCAGGTCCTAGGCACCCCGGTGGTGGCCATCACCTTATTGCTGGTCTGCTTTGAGCGCCTCTTCAAAATCGGCATTTTCGACCCCAATTACGGCGGCGACCCCGTGCTCTTCCAGCACATGTTCTGGTTTTACTCGCATCCGGCCGTGTATATCATGATCCTGCCGGGTTTTGCCGTCATCAGCGAAGTCGTAGCTTGCTTCTCGCGCAAGCGCGTTTTCGGCTATTCCTTTGTGGCTTTTTCCTCGCTGGCCATCGCCGTCCTCGGCTTTCTCGTCTGGGGCCACCATTTGTTCGTATCGGGCCAATCCACCTATGCCAGCATGGTCTTTTCCTTCATCACCTTCTTCATCGCCGTACCCACGGCCATCAAAATTTTCAACTGGTCTTTCACCCTCCACAAAGCCTCGGTTAAGCTAGACTCGCCTATGCTCTACGTGATGGGCTTTATCGGCCTTTTCACTATCGGCGGCCTGACGGGCCTGTTCCTCTCCACCTTGGGCATAGACGTCCATCTCCACGATACCTACTTCGTGGTCGCCCACTTTCACTATGTCATGGTGGGCGGCATGGTCATGGGGTTCCTCTGCGGCCTGCATTTTTGGTGGCCCAAAATGACCGGGCGCATGTACTCGGAAGGGGCGGCCAAGCTCGGCGTCATGTTCGTCTTCGCCGGCTTCAACTTGACCTTCTTTCCGCAATTTATCTTGGGTTACTTGGGAATGCCTCGGCGCTATCACGCCTATCCCGAGGAATGGCAAGCCCTCAACATCATGTCCACCGCGGGTGCCACCGTCCTCGGGCTGGGCTTCTCGCTGACCATCTTCTATCTCCTCTGGTCCCTATTCAAAGGGGAAAAGGCCCCCGCCAATCCGTTCCAAGCCAAGGGTCTCGAATGGGACATCCCCTCGCCTCCCACAGCCCACAACTTTGAAGCCATCCCGATAGTTACTTGGGAAGCCTATCCCTACGGCGAGGAGGAACCGGCAGCACCAAGCACCGCAGCCGTACCTGAACGCGCTAAGGAGGATGAAGTTGTCTGAGCACGCACATACCGCCCACCACCTGCACCAGTTCGAGACGGCGCAGCAGCAATACGAAGCCGCCAGTCTCGGCATGTGGGCGTTCATCATCCAGGAAATCCTGTTCTTCGGGGGGCTGTTCGGTGCCTACACCGTGTATCGCAACACCTATATCGACGCCTTTACTGCTGGCTCGCACCACCTCGACATCTTCTGGGGTACCTTCAACACCATTGTGCTGATCGCCAGCAGCCTGACCATGGCGCTGGCCGTCCGTGCCGCGCAGACCAACGCCGGTCGCAACGCGATTACGGGGTGGCTCATCGCCACGATCATTCTCGGATGTGCCTTCTTGGGGGTCAAGTACATCGAGTACAGCGACAAGTGGCACCATCACCTTATCCCCGGCAGCATGTTCCAGTGGAACGATCCCGCCTTCCCCGAGGTCACGCTCGGCAACGCCAAAATTTTCTTCTCGTTTTACTTCGTGATGACCGGGATGCACGCGCTGCACATGGTCATCGGCGTCGGCATCATGTTGTGGATGATCGCCAAGGTCCGGCGCAACGAGATTTCGGCTCATTACTTCACGCCGATCGAGCTCAGCGGCCTCTACTGGCACTTCGTGGATATCGTGTGGATTTTCCTCTTTCCTCTGCTCTATCTGATCGGCCGTCACTAATGTCTGAACATCACTCTGAACATCACGTCGTCCCGCTCAAGATATACTTTCTGATCTTCTTCGCCCTCATGCTAGGCACGACCCTCACGGTGACCGCCGCTTTCGTCAACATGGGCTTTTTGAATACGCCCGTCGCCTTGGTCATCGCCCTGATAAAGGCATCGCTGGTCATCTTGTTCTTCATGCACGTGAAATACAGCCCCAAGCTGGTCGGGCTTTTTGCGGTCGCCGGCTTCTTCTGGCTGTGCATCCTGCTGTCCTTGACCATGCAGGACTACTACACGCGCGGCTGGGGTGAGGAAGCGCCGGTGGAGTTTCTCAAACAAGGGTCGGTCTTCTAAAGTATCCCCATCGCCCACTTTTTGACATAAAGCCTACACCAGAAAACACCCCAAAAGGAAGATTCCTTTGGGGTGTTTTGGGTACTCAAGTATATAATTCTCATGAAAAAAGCCAGCTTCTGAAGGCTGGTGAACAGAAATTAGAGATATGTCGATTAAGCTGAAGGACATCTGGCCAATCGAAAATGTTGGCGATTACAAAGTTCACTTCGCACGGCACAACGGTGAAGAAGAGCCGTTGGACGTTTGGTTGTCCAACAAATCCGCCTGGGTCGGCTGGCAAGAATATCGTCCTAAAAACGATGCATTCAACCGAGACTTCATCTTTTCGCTAATGAGGTTTTATAGCGAGGAAGACGTCTGGCTATTCGGAGGGATATTCCGCGTCATAGCTGATTATGGTCATGGGAACGGATACGAAGTCGAGTTGACAGATCATGGCGCAACCTTCATCGGACGGCTCAAGATTTTTCGGGACTATCGAAGCATGGCGTCTCGCGTAAATTTCGAGAATCACTATGACAACTTCAAGGTTTCGGAAATACTGCGGGAGCCATATTCGGGGCGAATTTTTCCCGGCTATGAGAACATCGATCTCCCCTTTACGGAACTCGCAACTTTGGTTCAGAACGACAGGCCCGATTGGAAATCGGCTTTGGAGAACGTAAAAGGCGTCTATCTGATCACCGACACTAGTACCGGCAAACGATATGTCGGCAAAGCCTCTGGTGGTCAAGGAATCTGGTCTCGGTGGGGAGAATATGTCAGCTCTGGCCACGGCTGGAACAAGGAATTACAGAAATTAGTGGGAGACAAGCTGGACTATGCCCGAGAAAATTTCAAGTTCACATTGCTTGAATACCGTCCGGCCCCCACACCCGATGAGACCATAGATAACCGGGAGAGCTATTGGAAGGAAGTTCTGTTGACGCGGGGCAAGTACGGCCTCAACCAGAACTAATAGTGTTAGTCTGCAACATTCTCATCTCTTTTAAAAAAGCCCGGGCCGCTTTGAGCGATCTGGGCTATTGTATTGTCGTGCGTCTTTGATCTGCCACCTCCCCCAATAGCATCTAATCCAATTGAACCTGTTCACGAGAAAAGACACCATGATACCACGCTTTGACGACTACGTCGCGAAAATTCGGTCGTTGCCTGCTAATCCGACGGATAATGACGTCGTTACCTCGGATTTCCTGCTCGGAGAAGAGGGTCGGATCGAGGTGTACTACGCGCCGCTCCACGGCGTAACAACCAGTGCAAAGATCGTCATTGTCGGTATAACGCCAGGTGTCGCGCAGATGCGCGCCGCGTTCACTGAGGCTCGAAGGCTTCTCCACGAAGGCATGAAGCCACCACACCTCTTCAAGGAAATCCGTCTCCGGATGGCGTTCAAGGGACCCATGCGGACGAACCTCATCGACATGCTCGACAAGATCGGTGTGGCGGACCGCCTTGAACTTGCCAGCACCGCCCAGCTATTCGACAATGCCTCACACCTTCTACACTCCACATCCGCGCTCCGGTACCCAGTATTCAACCGAGGGAAGAACTACACGGGGTCCAATCCGCCAATTCACCGATCTCCACTGCTTAAGTCCCTCCTCACCTCCACTTTGCCGCCGGAACTCGATCAAGTGCCCGATGCGTTGATCGTGCCGCTAGGCAAGGCGGTCACCACGGATGCGCTGAAGATAATCGGCTTAGACAAGGAACGAAGAGTACTGCATGGATTTCCGCATCCATCTGGGGGTAACGGCCATCGAAAGGCGCAATTCCAGAGGGAATCTCACAGTTTGTGCAGTATCGTTCGCGCGTGGAACCCCTGATGAGAATGTCTAAGGCACAGAGGTACGTACTTTTAGGCGGCCACCATGGTTTCGGCCAGCGCAAAACAGCAGGAACTGCGGGCTTGACCTAGACTTTTGCTCCAAGCGTCGCGGGGATAAGGGCGGCCGGGTACGGCCATGCCGTCGAGTTGCATCTGGCCAGCGGCAGCAAAAATCAGCACCGTGAAGACGATGTGGGGATTGATGGTGGGTGGGCCGACTAGGGGGCTTTCCAATTGCTCCCAAGTGGCGGTCAGGGTATGGTGCTCGCTTTGGATGGTCCAAGAAGGATTGCGGTCGATGTGGCCGGCGCGGCTGAAGGTGGCGGGCCATTGGGGTAGATCGTGGTCGAATGGATTATTGCTGCCGCGAATCATGGTGTCAGTAATAAAGTCGGCTAAGTCGGGGTTGTCGGTGCAAACGACGGTCAGGCCCTCGGAGCCGGGAATGTCGATATAGGCCACAGTGCCCCGGCCTGCGGGGCTGTAGGCCGCACAGTATAGACTGAGTTGTCCGCTATCGGCTTGGCTTCCGGGCGGGCGCAGATAGAGAATCCAGTGTTCGCCAGACCAGAGGAGCGGACCTTGACTGAGGGCAGCGGCACGATGGATCATCTAAACCGTCTCGGGGTCAACGGCCACAATTCCTTCAGATGCGTAACGGGTAAAGTCTGCCGTGTTGAAGGTCAGGATATGCGTTGCGCCATGCGAAAGAATCGCCGCAACCAATCGGGCATCGTGAACCTGAACACCTGAGACACCATAAGTCACGACAAGCCGTCTCCATTCGGCATACAGAGTCGGCAAATCTGGAAGCAAAGGAAACAATCGCTCCGCACGTTGCAAGAGCCTATCTGTTTCCGATGGCGTAAGTCCAAAACCGTTTCGATTAATGGGACGAGTTGACGCATTCCAGAATTCTATGAAATTTTGCGATGTGGCTTGCAGTTGATGACCATTCATCCGCAATTTACGCACAGCCGCTCGAACGATTGGATAACGTGGATCAGCGCGATATAAAACTCGCAACAAAACATTCGTATCGACCAGATAAATCACGATTATAAATGATCCTCGTAAAGTCCTTTGCGGCTAACCGCGTAATCGGATAATGGGGGGCAATCGGGACCAACATAATCCATAAAATCGTCGGCTAACTGATCGGCTAGGGCCTCAAATTTATCATCAGATAGCAACTCTACCTTAGCCTGCTCCCATGGAATGGATTCTTCTGCGGCGTCGCGTAGACGGCCGATTTCCTCTGAGTCTTCAAGGTCTTCCAGCAAGTTCAACAGCTCTTCCCAAACCGCATAGTCGATCAGCACCGATTGCTTCTCGCCATTAGAGTCCACGACGAACTGGAATTTTTGAATCAGATCAGCAACGCCCATTTCCTTCTCCTTTCCTGCATACGGTCCCAAACGGCCCTCAAGCAATGTCCCGGACGAGCACCAAGATCGCCGCCTGCGGCACGACGATAAACTTCTCGTTGTCGAACTTGATTTCCACCGCATCTTTGCGCAGGAAAATGGCGTGGTCGCCTTTTTTGGCCTGGAGGCCGATATAGCGCATTTGTTCGCCCCCTTCTTCCCAAGGTGCACCGTCGTCATCGGATTTTGGCGGCAAGGGAACGCCTGGTCCCACTTCTTCGATGTGCCCGCTTTGCACATTCTCCTTTTCCAAGGCTGTCGGCGGCAAATAAAGTCCCACGGCCGTGCGCTCTTCCATGTCGTCAATCCGGATTAGCACGCGGTCAGCAACTACGTACAGTTCCTTGTCGCCCCTAATCATCTGCTGCTCCTAGTTAAGACGCCAGCCGTAAACACTCGCTATAGCGCTCAAAGCGCTCCCCTTCTCCCTCTGCTGGATCAACGTATTTGAGCCAAAGGGCGCTATCCTTCTTGTCGCCGCTGAGTTTGCGGCGGCTGCCGAGATTGCTCGGATTGTCCCCGTTCCACACCACTTGGCCATCTTGCATATAGATGAACTCCCCTCGATAGCGGTCGATTAGCTTCCGCTGTTCGTCTTGGTAGATCAGTCCCTGCTCGCAGGTGGTGCGCCGCCAGTTGGCCACTGTGGCATCTGGGTCCGTAGATACGGAGTCAAACTCGGCCAACGGAGCCTCGACCTCGCTGACAAAGTCGATCTCGTTCAAATCCACTGTGCCAAAGCCGTGCTCGGCAGCTATCAGCAGGTGATTGCGGTCGCGGCGGAAAGGCGGGGTCGGCCAATCGGAGTGGGGATCGTGGCCCATCAAGGTCATGCCGCAGGCATCGGTCGCCACCGGATGATCTCCGGCCATCAAGGCATTGCAAATCCGGCCCTCGCCGCCCCATTCGCGGCCCCATTGGCCGGTGAGGGCCTCGACGATATTGAGGCAGGGTTTGGTAATCATGCCCAAGTCCGGTAGGACGTAAGAAAGCCGGATTAGATGGTGGTAATACGACCGCGTCCGCCCTTCCGGCGGAATCATCGGCGGCAGACCAAAGAGGTTTTTCAAGGTCAAGGTAATGCCCATAAAGGCGTGATTCTTCATCTTGGCGATGGATACCACCTCGTCGGCCTCGGCAAAGATGGCATTGAGCAGGTAGTGGTCGAACATACAGCCGCCACCGGGCACATCGTACGTGGCAAAGATATAGCGGTAGTTAAAGTCATCGGGTGTTACATGGCCGTTGCCGTAGGGGTAGGTGTCGGTGGTGATTAGCTCGGCTGTGGTCCGCTCTCGCAGCAGGCGCAGCACCGCGCGGGCCACGGCATCATCTACCAACTCCCTCCGGCGGCCGGCGAAGTACTCTATGCGTTCCGGCGGCTTGATCATATTGAATTTCAAGACGATTCGCCGCGCTTTTTCTAGCTTCTTCCAAGAGCGCTCCAGCGGATCGGTAGTCCGTTTTAGAACCTCGTATATTTCTTCCTCGCTCGCCCGATGGTCACAATGCGAGGCCCGAACCGCGTATTGTTTGTCGCCCATGGCGGCCTTTCCTTTCCTGTTAAGTACTTGTGGTTTACTACTCACCGAGGACACCCACGGTCTGTTCGAGCCGCATCAGGGCAAGTGCCTTGTCGCGGTGAGCGACAGCGCTTTGAGTGCGCACCTCTACTAGGGCCAATTGCGCGTCCAGATTTTCCAATTGCGTGCCGACCCCGCTCGCATAGCGCAACTCGGCGACCTCTAGCCCCTTCTCGGCCTGCAATACCGCATCGCGGTGGGCCTCAATGCGCTCGCTGGCTTCCTCGACGGCATAATAGGCCTGCTGGATTTGCAGCCGCACCTGTCTTGCGATCCGTTGATGGTCGTACTCTATCCGGCGCAGGTCCTGCCGCGCCTGCGCTACTCGCGCCCCGGTGAGCCGCCCGTCGAAAAGCGGTATTTGCACTACCAACCCGGTGTTCCAACTCTTGCGCCACTCCCGATCGACTAGGTCGAACCCGTCGCTCTGGAACTGGGTTTGCCCAGTGGCTACTAGTTCCACCCTAGGCCGGGTGGACGCCTGATCGGCGGTGATCTTCCGCTCGTACCATCCTATTTCTTGCTCGACTTGCCCCAGCTCTGGCCGCTTCGCTAGCCCCAAGGCGACGAGGGCGTCTAGATCATCGAGATCGAGCACCGTCTCGGTGCGAAACGTTCCCTGCACCTCTATGGCCCGGTCCAAGTCTAAACCAACGACATCCTTGAGGGCCATAGTGGCCAGCCGCAGGTTGTTTTCGGCGCGGATGGAGTCGGCGCGCAGGTTCGAGACCTGCACCTGAGCGCGCAACTGGTCGAGCTCAGCGGCCCGGCCGGCCTGCGCCCGTGCCTCCACCTGGGACAGATTGCGTCTAGCCCACGCAAGCGCTAGATGGGACACCGTGCGCAATTCCGCTGCTAGGAGCAGATCGTAAAAGCGCTCCTCCACCTCGGCTGCCACGAGCTGTGTTGTCTGCCTCTTGGTCTCGCCAAGCATGGCAAACTGGCGGCGGGCCATGTCCTCATTAGCGCGGATGCGGCCTCCGGCATAGAGCGGCTGGCGCACGCTCACGACGCCCGTGAGGTTGTTTTCAGTGCCGATCCTAACGGCATTGCCGGCAAAAACAAAAGAAGGCAGCAGCCAGTTGCGGCTATACGTGAAGGAGGCATCGACCTGCGGCAGACCTGCCGCTCGCGCCACGCGGAGTTCCTCGCGACCGCGCAGCAGGTCAATGCGGGCTTGCAATAGGCGTTCGTTGTTTTCTTGCACCAAAGTCAACCCGGTCTGCAAGTCGAGGATCAAAGGCGTGGCCTCTGCGGCGGCTGGGCGACTGGAGACCGCGTACAAAACCACCAAGCAGAATATCCCCACCCTGGTCTTGATCAACATAGCAAGCCGCGCTGCCGCAACCACGCCGCGACCTCCTCTCCTCCCACATCGGCCAGCATAACGCCGTCGATTCCCACGCAGGGCGAAGCGTACTGTCGGCTCTTGGCGACCATTTCCTCAAAGGCTTTGCGGTCGTTGGTAATATCCAATTCTCCGTATTGTAACCCGGCTCTATCGAGTACCGCCCGCACTCCCGGGCTCCAAGGGCAATACGGATTGAGGTAGGCTTTGATTACAGGAGTAGTGTCTTCCACTTTGGCCTTTCCGATGTACAGGGGACGCGATATATTGAGAAAAACATATCGCCCCCCTCTCATCCCTGTCAAGGAAGGGGCTTCTAATTAATGAAACCTTTGGTCCTGTTCCACGGAGGCTGTAACGACGGCTTCTGTGCCGCGTGGATCTATCGCCGCTACGTCAATCCGCAAACCGAGTTTAAGGCGGTTCAATACAACACCGACCCGCCAGCTACGGCTGGCCGCGACGTTGTCATCCTCGACTTCAGCTATGAGCGGGGGCAGCTCATGGAGATGCACGAGCAGGCCCGCTCGCTCTTGGTTTTGGACCATCACGAAACGGCCGCGCAGGCCTTAGCCGGGCTCGACTATTGCGTATTCGCCGAGGACAAGTCTGGGGCGCGCATGACTTGGGAACACTTTTTCGACCCCCGCTCTCAGGTCAGTGCCGACGACGTCCCCTGGCTAGTGGCCTATACCGAAGACCGCGACCTATGGCAGTGGGACTTGCCCGATTCCAAGGCCGTCAACGCCGCCCTCGCCTCGTACCCACGCGACTTTGCGGTGTGGGACGAACTCGCCGAAAAAGGGCCGCAAGCCCTCGCCGTGGAAGGCCAAGCCATTCTCCGCTTCCAACACCGGCTCATCCGGCCGCGCGTCCGCTACCACGGTTGGACCACCATTAGCGGGTTTCGCGTCCCCATTACCAATGCCACGTTTCTGACCTCTGAAATCGGCAATGCCCTCGCCGATGGGCATCCCTTTTCCGCCGTGTTCTTTATCCGCCCCGACAGCAGGGTCGTGTACAATCTGCGCTCCAAGGGGGACGCAGCCGCAGATGTGGGCCGCATAGCGCGCGATTACGGCGGCGGCGGGCACAAGCACGCGGCGGCTTTTACCCTGGAGACCATGTTGCCGATGGAAGCGGATGCATGACCCCCGAACAGCGCTATCTATTCGACATCAACGGCTATTTGCACCTTCCCAATATACTCAGTGCCAGCGAACTAGCGGCCGCCCGAGCAGCCATAGATCGCTATATGACCACGCCCGACGACGAGCTGCCCGAGGGCTTTTCCCGTTCCGAAGACGGCAAGTCCTACGCCAACGGCTTTGCTTTCGACAAGGCGCTCGAATCCCTGATCTTCCACCCTATTCTGTGGCCCATCATCAAAGAGTTCACCCACGACCGGCCCGCTTTTAGCCGGGGAACCCTGTTGATAGATAGCCACCAGCACGAGCCGCTGCGCCTGCATTGTGCCCGCGAGGACTTTGGCTGGCAAAGCACGCGTTACGACACCCGCGAGGACCGCATCTTCTGCGACGATTTCGTCATCTTCCCCTATTTCGACGACGTTTTCCCAAGCGATGGCGGCTTGTTGGTAGTCCCAGGCTCGCACAAGGCGGCGTTTGCGCGGCCGCCCAGCCTGTTCAACGGCGGCGTCACCGCCCATTTGGAGGACCTGCCTGTTGGGGTCGTCAACGTGACGCCGCAGGCCGGCGACGCCGTGGTAATGACGGAAATGCTGGCCCACGGGACCTTGCAATGGAAGCCCAAGGATCGCCTGCGCCGCACCTTGGTATTGCGCTACCGGCCCCAATTCAAGGGGCAAGCCGCGGTCCCGGAAGTCCTCTATGACCGCTTGTCGCCTCAGACTAGAGAACTGATGGCCCCGGCCCACTATACCCATGTCAAGGAGGTCGTCAAAGAGGACGTGGTACGGCTCACTTAAACAAAATCAAAACCAACCAAAACGGGCACCTGCAATGAGTCGCAAGTGCCCGTTTTTTTGGTGAGCCCACTGGGGGTCGAACCCAGGACCTACGGATTAAAAGTCCGGTGCTCTACCAGCTGAGCTATAGGCTCTAGTCGGTGCTGTATCTGATTAAAAAATATGCGGTTTGCGTATCCATCGCAAGGCTTCCCACCCCGCGCGGCGGCTTTTGCCCTGGAGACGATGCGGCCTATCGAGACTGCAAATAAACTCAGTAGGCCAAAGCGATGATTTTGGTCGTTTTCTGCGTCTGCGCGTCCCCTTGCACTTCCATCCGCAAAATGTAGTTCCCCGGTGCGGCTAGCTGCCCGGATTCGTCCTGTCCATCCCAACTCAACGTTAGCGGCCCGGCTGTTTGCTGCTGGTCGTGCAGTACCCGGACCTTTCGGCCGCTCAGGTCGTAGAGTGCCACGTGTAGCAAGCGGGGCTGGAGGACGTTCAACAGGGCGAATTCTATCCGCAGCAAATCGCCGATGCCATCTCCGTTGGGGGTCACGAGCGCGGTTGACAACGCGAGTCCGTCAATTAACGCCGAGCTGACGGGCAGCGACACGGCGATCCCTTCGCTGGCAACCGCATCGCTGGCATCGCCCACATCCACCCGTTGCCTTATCTGTTGCTCTCCCCGACCGCTGGCTATAAACGCCTCAAAGGGCGTCCGTTGGCGGTATATCGTGCTGGCGAAGTCGAGCTCGATCAACCCGGCCCGGACGAACGGATCGGCAAAGGCGATGTCCAATCCGCCATCCACTCGGGAGACCTCCGCGTCCAATACCCGCCCCGCAGAGCGGATCTCGCCCAGTTCAATGTCTGCTCCTGAACGCATGAGTAACTGATCGAAACCCGTGCTGCCAGCACCTGTGTCCCAACCAAGATAATAGGTGAACTCCGTGCGCTGTCCTGGTTGGGCTTGAATCGGGTCAATCTCCGCTCGCGTTGCCGCTGCCAAAGGCTCGTCGTAACTGAGAACCAGTTCGTCGAGGACCGCCCCTTGCATCGGGTCGTCACTGAACAAATAGGCCTGCAATTGGACGAAACGCCTCGGTGCCGGCGAGAGAAAGCCCCGATCCGACCGCTCGTACGCCTGACTCCAGATACTCCAGTCGTCGCCGGGCGAACGGACGGTATCGATCTGGCCTTTGAAACTGGGTATGAGCTTGTCGTATTTCCTTTCGGTTACTTCCTTGCCGTTCTTGTCGTGGAAGACGTAGGATCCCTGCAACAGATTGCCCGTCCGCGAGCGAATTTCTACGCGGGTCCCCTCAGGTACCTCGATCTGCCAACGCAACGCCGAGGCGTTGCGCACCGCCCCCAGATCGTAGATCGGGGATTGCATGATGGTGCCAGCGGGATAGCCTTCGCCAAAGACCTGGAATTCGGCCGTCGTACCGGTGATACAACACTGTCTGTTCGGATAGCGCATCCGCAGATAGCGCAGCGGTCGGAGGGAGAACTGCTCTTCAAAGTGGACGATATCGCGCAAATTGCGGGGATGTTCGGGCAATTCCCCTAGGACCTGCCAGCGCAGCGATCCGTCTGGTGCCAGCGATCCGTCCGACCCCCAGATGATATACCAAGGGAAGTGGATGGCGTTGCGCCGGGTCCAGCGCCAGTCAACGCTGCTGGGCGCGATTCCGGCTAGATCGCCCAAAATCCGCACCCGATCAACCCAGTACAGAGCACCCAAGTCAAAGGTAAATTCAGTGTCGCCCGGTTGGGAAAACCCATAGTAGCGCCAACTCGACACGATGTCGCCGTCGATCAGCGCGTTGCTATTGCCCGTTGACTCGTAGCCTTCGGCCCGCGTGCCGATTTCGTTGAGGATATCGACCTGACCGCCGCGTTCTCGCATCCCCAGCGAGATATTGTCCCCCACGGCCTCCACCGCAATCGAGCTAATCCCCGCTCCCTCAGTGGGCAAGTCCACTTCGATGCGAATGAATTGCAGTGGTTTAAGGCCGTATTCGATGACTAACTCCCGCTGCTGGTTGAAGCTGTAGCGGAAGCGATCGCTGTAGCGCACAATGCTCGGCAGGGGCAGTCCGGTCGAATCAAAAAAGCGCTCGCCATTGGACAGTAGAACCTGAAACAACTCCAGCGGCGGCCCATCTTCCCTGAGCCGCAAGACCACGCGCCGCGCGGAAACGACGCGGCCCAGATCGACCTCGACGTACATGTTTTCGGGATCGTCGTCCCAATCGGGAGCCCAGAAGCTGTCCAAGCTCCCGTCGATCAGGTTGCCAGCATCGCCACTGTTAGAGCCTGCGGCGCGAATGCCACCGCCGAAATCCCCAGCATTGGCGACCGCGTCGATATTCCGCCGCACGAATCTGGGGCTAGCTTTTCCACGGCTGATTTCGATGGCGTTGCCGGGCCGCTGCCACTGATCCCAATCCGCGTTGGTCCCGATCCGTAGTTCCTCGCCCATTACGGGTGACTGTACCATGCCACAGATCAGCAAGGCCCGAAGAACAGACCCCAATTCGCGTTGATTTTTCATGGTGCGACTTCCGTGCCTAGGTATAAATGCCCTACCCCACGCGATACTTCTCCACGGCCTCCATATCCAGCTCAACGCCCAGTCCGGGCGCGTCCGGCACGGAGACGAAGCCATCGACCAGCGTCAGCGCACCGCCGATTAGGTCGTTCTCGCGCGTGAAATGTAGGCTGTCGGAGGGGATGGTCGCATTGGGAATAGTCGCGTGGACGTGCGTGCCATACGCACCCGACACGCCTAGCCCCAACCCCACGACCTGCAACCAGACCGGCAGACCGGCCGCCGCGGCCATACCGGCACAGATCTGTGCGCGCTCGACGTTGCCGCCCAGATTGAAGCAATCGGCTGCCTCGGCGCGGATCGCGCTCAGCACCATCTGCGGATCGCCTAAATGGGGCGCGAGCCGGATGCGGGTATGGCGGCGAAAGTCGCGGTACTGATGCCAGCCCGGCAAGTATTGAAAGGGATCCTCAAATGCCTCGATGTTATACGGCTCTAATGACTCGGCCAGCCGCAGGCTGGTGCTCAAATCGCCAAAGGTGAAATTCGGATCGACGATAATGCCGTAGTCCGGGCCGGCGGCTTTGGTCATCAACTTGACGGTCTCGACGATGTTCCAAGGCCGCGCCTTGAGCTTGTGGGTCTTGAACCCTCGTTTGGCTCCCTCCTCGGCCATGGCGGCGAATTCGCGCGGCTCCAGCGGCGGCGACCACCAGCCCACCGGCACCCGGTCCCAGTGCTTGGACCCCATCAGCTTCCAAGCCGGTACCCCGAGGGCCTTGCCGACGATGTCGTACAGGGCCATGATCATCGCCCCGCCTTTGTCTCCCAAGTTGACCTGCATGGGATCAACGCCGATCCATTCGGCTTCTAAGCTGGCCAGTGAGCCACCGCGTCCCCCTTCACCCACTCCGCAGATCCCTTCGTCGGTATGCACTTTAATCAGGCTGATGGGCTGTTCCAAGTAATGGCCGGGACGACTCTTTTCAATTGCGGGGATATGCGGCACCGCGGTGACAAACTCTTCGATCTGGGTGATTTTCACGATTACACCTTTCTTAGCCAGTCCTCGGGAATGTCGATCCCAAAGCCGGGGCCTTTGGGCAGACCGAGCAGGCCGTTTTGTGGCACGTTGGTCCCCGGTGGAACTTTGTAGTGCCGCTGCCCCCACTTTGAAGGGGTCCCGAGATAGCACTCCGCCAGCGGCACCCCAGGCAGGGATCCAATGAAAAACTCGATCAGTGGGGTGTTGGGCATCGCCGCTGTCCAGTGCTGGCCATACGGGTCGTTGGCACCGGTGTGCAGACACATCTGGACGCCTTGCGAATCGGCGTAGTGCGCCAGTTTCATCGCCTCGGTAAAGCCCCCTATCCAGTAGATATCGGCCTGGATCAAATCGACGAGTCGCTCCTGCACGGCCCTCATGCCGGGATGGCGAGTGGACCAGTGCTCGCCGTCGGCCAACGTCTGCCAAGGCACGCGCTGACGCAGGGCGCGGTGCCCCTCCCAGTCGTGGGGCATCAGCATTTCCTCCATCCAGCGCATCCGATACGGCTTGAGCGCCTCGCAGATGCGCACGGCAAAGTCAAGGTCAAAGGTCATCCAGCAATCGAGCATCAAGTCGGCGTCCGGGCCAATTAACTCACGGCACTTGGCCATCAGTTCGACCGTGCCGTCTATTCCGGCTTGGCCATCAACGGGTCCGTGCGGACGAGCTAGCTTGAATTTTTTGAAGCCCAACTCCAAGTACCAATCGACATCGTTGCCGGTGGCATAGACGTCCATTTGGGTCCGCTGCGGGCCTCCGGCCAGCCGATAGACGGGCTGGTCGAGGGTTTTGCCCCACAGGTCCCACAGCGCCAGATCGACCCCGGCGACCGCCCGCGCCGTAAGCCCTTCGTTGCCAAAAGAAAGCGTCCCCCGCCACATGCGATCGTTGCACCGGTCAATGGCCCCCACCTCCTGCCCGACGACTAGGGGGGCTAGGCACTCGGCGATGATCGGCTGGGTTGCATGGCCCGAATCTGTGCGACCCAAGCCAAAGGTGCCGTCCTCGGCGATGGCCTTGACCCAAATCACCCCACCCGGCTTGGGCATGATCCGCTCCTCGGGCGCGAATTTATCCATCGGCGTGGCCTGCTCAGGTGCCCAGAGCCACGCCTGCTCGCGCAGCGGTCGAGTGCCTTCCTCGCTCGGCGACGGGGGCGACAATTCAAAGGTTTGTATAGCAGTTATTTTATTGGCACACATAATGTTATCTATAGAAAGTAATAATCAAAAAGAATTAAAAATCAACGCGACTGCCAGCGATCGCGCACCGGATGTTCCTGTGCCCGAGCAAATAGCTGCTGCCACTCCTTGGAACCATCGTCGGCCCACGTTTCGAGCCGTACGCCTTCGGCTTGGGCCGGGCCGTTCCCACCACCGAAGTAACTGTAGCCCTGGCCCGAATGGGCCAGATGTACGCAACTGCCGTCGGGATAGACGACCGAGCGGATGATCCTCGGCTCCGGCAGCGTGTAGGGTACGCCCTGCAGCGACTTGAGCGTCTCCTCAGGCACCCGGTAGCGGGCGATGGCCTGCTCGTCGATTTCCACGCCCAAACCCGGTCCCTCGGGCACCCGGTGATACCCCCCGACCACGTCGATTGCCTCTTTGAGAAGCTGGTGGCTGTACAGATTGATACAGGTTATGGCCGGCCAAGTGGCGTGAGTGAGCACGGCCCCCAAATGCGCGGCCCACGTCGTCGTCAAGCCGTTGCCGACCAGTTGTAGCCAGAAGGGCATTTGAGCCTCAGCACTGAGCGCGCCTTGGCGCATCACCTGCGACTGGCCAGCGCAGAGCACATAGCCGTCGCAGACCTCCTCCCGCACCTGGGTTACGTAGGGCGGCGAGCCAAAGTGCATGGCAATGGGCCGGTTACTGGCCGCGCGGATCTGCCGGTTGCCGAGTATGTCGTCCTGGGGAATGGGGGATTCGTAGATGGCCACGTTGTCGTAGGCTTCGAGCTTTTCGATAATGGGGATCGCGGTGGCGGCGTTTTGCCAGGTGGCATTGGGGTCGAGGTCCAACTTGAAATGAGGGGGAACAACCTTACAGATCGCGTCGATCTGCGCCGCTATGTCCCACCAAGGCCGGGGCTTGAGCTTAAAGCTGGTATAGCCGGCCTGCACTGCATCTTTGGCCTCCGCGGCCCAATCCTGCGGCGAGGCGTCGATCGACCACCAAGACAAGGGCACCCAATCGCGGCACTTATTTCCCATAAGCTGGTACACGGGCACTTCAAGGGCCTTGCCGACCACGTCGAAAAGCGCCATCTGCAACCCAGCCCCCAAGGAATCGTCGTGCATCAGGGCCGCCGGGCTTTGGCCCACAACCCGCTCGACCGCTTCATCGGACACCCTAGACCAAGTATAGTGGATGACCGTCTCCCCCCAGCCCACGTGGCCGCTGTCGGTTGTGACGCGGCACAGTTCTAGGATACACCAGTTGTACACCTCTCGGGCCGTGATTTTTTGCTGGCGTTGCGTAAAGGGCACCTCGACCACGATTCGCTCGACATCTACGACTTTCACAGGTTTGCCTCCTAAAATTAGGTTATCGCGTCTATTTGCTTCTTACAGTTCGAGTTGGCATCCTCGTTCAGCCGAATCATACGCCGCATCGACAAAACGCATGGCCTGCCAAGCATCGTCGCCATTGGTGATAAAAGTACCCTGCCCACGGCTGGCGGCGACAAAGTCGGCGATAAACCCAAGCCCGGCCGCCCCGCCGTACCCGGGGGCCGCGCCGACGGACAGGTCGAATTGGCGGTACTCGTCCTCGGCCCAGCCCTCGGCTTGGCTCTGGACGATGAGCCGGTCGCCGCGCCCATCCCAATCTTGCATCATCCAAGTCGCATCCCCTGCAGTCCCCCTGAAACACAAGTAGATATCGCCGTAGCGGCGCGGCAGGACATAGCCGGCGTGGAGGCTGCCCAGCGCGCCGTTGTCCATGCGGAACGAGGCGGCGAGCACGTCCTCGACGTCGATGCCAGTGCCGCTCAGCGTCGCCTTGTACGCGCTGACGCTTTCGTACTCCAAGCCGCTGATATAGCGAACCAAATCGACCGTGTGGATCGCCAGCCAGTGCAGGATCCCCCCGCCCGCGAGTGCGCGGTCAAAAAGCCAGTGGTCCGGGTTGCGCTGCTGGACGGTGCTGGTGACCATCCGCCCCTCAATGGAGACGATGCGGCCCAAGACACCGGCGGCGATGAGTTCGCGCATTTTACCGGCAATTGGGTGACAGCGGTTCAAAAAGGCCGTCGCCCACAAGACCTGCTGCGCGGCAGCGATTTCGTTGAGGCGGACGATGTCAGCGGCCGTGCGTGCGACCGGTTTCTCGGCAATGACCGGCACGCCGGCCTGCAAAAGCTGCGCGATGAGGTCTGGCGCTTGGTCGTTGCGCGTACAGACTATCGCCAATCCCAGCTTCTCGTCCGCCAGCAGCGCGTCTAGGCTGCCATACACCTGATCGACGCCAGTACATTCTTCGGCCGCGCACACTACCAACCGACCCACCGCCTCACAGTGTTGCAGCGAGGTCAGCCAACCCTTGCTGTGGGGATTGTCCAGCCCGACGAGGGCCGCGCACACTTTATCCGTCATGGTAATCCAGCACCTTTCCCTCCCGCGCCGAGCGGTAGATGTTTTCCAACAGCGCCACGGTGCGGCGGCCCTCGCGGCCATCCACCCGCAAGGCGGTCCCGTTCTCTAAGGCCGAGACCACGTCCTCGACGACATTGGCCAGCGGGTTGTCTATGGCGTGCAGCTTCTCCTCCAAGCCGTCGCCAAAGACGCGCATCTCGCCCGACAGCACGGCGTCTAGCAACACTCCCCCTTCGCTGCCGTGGACTTCAGCGCTAAAATAAGGGCTTGCCGGGAAGGTCGTCGTGCCCAAGATGCCCCCCTTGGCACCGCTCTCGAAATTCAAGATGGCCTGGCCAATATCCTCGGTCTCAATGTCGTGGTTCATGATCGCG
Source organism: Candidatus Latescibacterota bacterium (assembly GCA_965261395.1). Lineage (GTDB taxonomy): Bacteria > Latescibacterota > UBA2968 > UBA8231 > UBA8231. The sequence goes on along the minus strand of OZ253462.1, from coordinate 4,128,089 downwards.
GTCTCGCCATAGACGGTCTTGGGCACGCCCATGAACCACAGCAGGAGATCGATCAGGTGCGAGCCTTGGTTGGCCAGCGAGCCGCCACCGTCCATCGCCCAAGTACCGCGCCAGCCGCCGCCGTGTTCAAAGTAATCCTGTGAGCGAAACCACTTAAAGCGTACCTCGCCGAGGATAGGCTGGCCCAACAAGCCGAGCTTGAGCGCTTCGGCGACGCGGTAGTTGTTGTCAACGTAGCGGCTTTGGTAATCGACACCGAGCAAGAGGCCGCCCTCGTCAGCCGCGGCGATCAGCTCGTCGCAAGCTTTCGTGCTGACGTCCATCGGCTTGGTGGTGATTACGTGCTTGCCGGCTCTGAGCGCCTCGACGCCTATGGATGCGTGCAGCCCGCTCGGGGTCATCACCAGCACGACATCCACATCGCCCCGCCCCAAGGCGTCTTCGAGGGCCGTACACCACGAGCAACCCATTTCCTCGCCTACTTGGCGAGCCAAGTCCTCGTTGAGATCGACGACTACGCGCAGTTCGGCCCCTGCGGTCTCGGCCACTTGCCGGGCGCGATTGCGGCCCATGCCCAACCCTACAACAGCAAATCCGGTCATATAGCTCGCTCCTCTTTAATTGGTCGGCTGAATAATAGACGGGGGCACGGTGATCGTCAATTTTCCACTACGTGCAACCGCTGGTTCGCTGCTAGGTCTTCGAGCACTTGCACCCCCCCAGCCGGCCAGTGAATTTCCAGTCGCTCGATGCGCTCGGCCGTTCCCAAGCCGAATACAGGGTCGCGCTGACTGGTCGAGAGGAAACCCGATCCCGCCTTTACTTCCCTGAGCTGCCGACGGCCGCCGGCCCATAGGTACAGGCGGGCACCGATGCCGTCGCGGTTGCTCTGCCGACCCTCCAGCGAAACCGCGAGGTAGTTGCCCCCGGCACCGTCGTTGCGCAGCAGGGCAAAGCGGCGGCCGTTGTTGACGAGAGCAATGTCCAAGTCACCATCTTGGTCAATGTCCCCAAAGGAGGAGCCACGCACCACGTAGATGGCTGCGAAAGCCGGGCCGCTCTCAGTGGTCACTTCGCGAAAGATACCCGCACCCCCATTGCGAAAGAGCTGTGCCCGTTGTGCGTAGGTCACCAACTCGTCGTATTCTTCAATGTTGTCGTGGACGTGGCCATTGCCCACGAACAAATCGAGGTACCCGTCGTTGTCGGAGTCGAAGAAACCCGTGCCAAAACCAAGGTGGTTCAGGCTGAGATCGCCGAGGCCAGCCTTGAAGCTGATCTCGGAGTAAAACGATCCGTCGTTGCGATACAGCCCGTTGTTTTCCAACTGGTAGTTTGTGACGAAGAGGTCGAGGTCGCCGTCTTGGTCTATGTCGCCGGCATCGACGCCCATGCCCGCTTGGCTGGCCCCGTCTGCGCTTAGCGCGGTCCCGGCCAGCAAGCCGGTCTCGGCAAAAGTGCCGTCGCCTTGGTTGACGTAGTGGAAATTGGGCGTTAGGTCGTTGGCCACGTACAGATCTGGATCGCCGTCCCCATCGAAGTCGCCAGCTACCGCGCCCAACCCATTGCCTTCGCGCTCGATACCCGCTTGGCGGCCAACCTCGGAAAAGACGCCGTGGCCCTCATTGCGGTAGAGGATATCCGCAGTGGACGCAAAGACCCTCGGATCGCAGTAGAAGCGCAGCCCCATGTCTGCGCGTCCGCACCAAGGCTGTTCACCCAAGGCAAAGCGGACGTATTGCGCGGCGAAGAGATCGAGGTCGCCGTCGAGATCGTAGTCGAACGCAACGGCGCTAGTCGTCCATCCGGCGTGGCCGAGGCCGGCCGCGGCCGTCGCATCGACATAACCACCCCCTTCACGCCGGTAGAACTGGTCCGGCCCCCAGGCCGTCAGGTAGAGGTCTGGGCTGCCGTCGCCATCGTAGTCGGCCGCGGTCACCCCCATGCCATAGGAGGTACCGGGCGCGCCCGTTGCGTCGGCCACCCGAGCAAAGGCGTGCCCATCGTTGCGAAAGAGCTGGTTAGAGGCTGTGCCCCGCCCCCGCTCCATGTCCCCGCTGTTGACCAAGTACAAATCCCAATCTCCGTCATCGTCGTAGTCGAGAAAAGCACTGCCAGCGCCATTGGTTTCAGGCAAATTTTTCTCGGCAGAGGCCCCATTGTGGTGGACGAAGTCGATGCCTAATTCGCGCGCTACCTCGACGAAGTGGCTCTGTCCATAGCTGGCTGCCGACAGCAGGAGCACCAGAAGCAGGGCACCCACTGCTTATCCCCTGAGCAGCGGCTCAATATGGTCTTTGGCGCGCAACAAGCCCTCCTGTTGCAGCTCAGGCGTCTGCCAGAAGTAGTGGTCTTCGAGTTCCACTGAGAGCACGCCGTCGTAGCCCACATCTTCGAGTCGGCGCACCACAAAGTTCCAATCCACCTCGCCCTCGCCGGGGATGGTATAGCGCCACCAACCCTCGCCGCACACATAGGTCGAGCTGTACGCCTCGCCCAAGTTGCCGGATTCGTAGAGCTTTTCCGGCATGATCTCGGTGTCCTTGAGATGGACGTGCCGCACGCGGTCGCCAAACTCGTGCAAGAGCCGCTGATAGTCGATTTGCAAGCGCACGAAGTGAGACGGATCGTAGCAAATGCCCAGCCGTGGCGACGAGCACGCCGCAAAAATCAAGCGCAGGCTCTCGGGCGAGCAGCCCAGATTGGGGTAGTGGGGCCGGCCGCCCGGCCACGGTTCGATGGCGATATTGACGCCCACCTTCTCGGCGTGGGCCACGACTCGGGGATAGACCTTGGCAAAGATCTCAAAGGTCTCGGCTTTGGACATGCTGGGGTCGTCCGGGCCGAGCACGGTAAAGAGGGTGTGGCCGCCGTGCCGGGCGATCGCGCTCAAGCTCTTCTTGATCTCGCTCAAACCCTTGCGGCGCTTGGCCGCGTCGCGGGTGAGGACTTGGCCGCCGCCGTCCGAGGTGCCGATGGCCAAGCCTAGTTGCTCGCAGGTGCGGGCGATTGGACGGGTCAAAGGCGGGGTATCGACCGCGCCAAAACCGTTTTCGGCCAACCACGTGGCATAGGCGTCAAAGCCGATCTGACGGGAAAACGGGGGCATGCGAGTGCCGATTTTCATGGTATGTTCCCTTCTATTGAATTGGATTAAATGGGTATGCGACCCTGCTTTGCTGGATCGAGCCACTGGGTTACTATCAGCGAGACAAAGGCCAAGAGCGCGCCGCTGATAAAAATGATCTCGTAGCCAAAAAAGAGCCAGACGTAGCCGCCCACTAGGGGCGCAGCCACGGATGCCACGTGGTTCATGGTCACCCCCATCGAGAGGGTGGGTTTGAGTTCGTCTGGGGGCGCAATCTTGTGCGCGTAGGTCGTCAGCGCGATCCCGCCGAAGAAAATGAGATTGTCGAGGCAATAGAGCGCGTATAGACTCGGCCGATGCTCCACGATCGCGTAGCCCAAAAAGACGAAGACCAACACGCTATAACTTAGAGTGAGCATCCGCCGCTCGCCAAAGCGATCAACCAAACGGCCCAACCACGAAGCCGTCAAGGTGATGAGCACTTGGTTGATCATCACTAAGACCATGGTCGTCTCCACCGGCATCTCGTGTACTTTCACGAGGGCGAAAATGGCGAAGGTTATAAACATCTGCTTGCGCAGGCCCTGGAGGAAATTCAGGGCGTAGAAGAGCAGATAGCGCCGCTTGAGCACCAAGCGCTTCTCACCTGCGGGCGCGGCCTTGTTATCGACCCAAAACAGGGCCAAGCCACCCGCGGCCGTACACACCCCGGCTAGGACAAAGACCCCCTCGTAACGCAAAAAATCCAACCCCACCATGCACACGCCAATCGCCACCAGCCAAGCCAAGCTACTAATGCTGCGCAATTGCCCCAGCCAGCGGCCCTTGTCCGCGCTTGGGCTATAGGTCAAGCCCATGCTCTGCTCTAGCGGGAGCCAGCAGTGAAAGCCCAAGCTCCACACCAGTGAGAACGAGGCCAACATGAAGACCGAGGACACCTCCGAGTACGCGGCAAGCCCAATGCCCATCACCACCAGCGAAACGGCGGCGATTTTCGGCGGGGCGCAGCGGACGATCAGGGCCAGAAAGAACGCGTTGAGAAAACCGGGGACTTCGCGCAGGGCCTCGACGTAGCCCAATTCGTGTGGCTCGATACCTAGCCGCTCGACGATGAAGTTGTTGAACAGAGTCAACTGCACCCCGAAGAACACCCCCGTCCCGGCCACGGCCACGGCCAAGAGCGCAAAATTTTTATTCCACTCTGCGAAAGGATTGGCGATGACAGCCCCCTTGTTGATGCAGTGAATTCAAGTGTGCTTTCCCCTCCCGGTCAACCGTGCGTCCAGCCACTTGACGCACGGTTGGACAGCCGTTAAGCTACCGGCCCCTATCCCTATCCCTATCCCATTGACAAGGAGCACAATCATGGCCGACGAACGCGTCTTTATTGGCGACCTGACCCGCAAGGAATTCCGCGAGCGCATCCAAGCGGGTACAATCAAGGCCGCCATCGTGCCCACGGCCGCCACCGAACAGCACAACGAACACCTGCACATGATCCACGACACCTTCCACGCCAGCTATATGGCCGAGCACGCGGCCAAAAAGCTCCTGCCCCAAGTGGTGGTGGCCACACCAGTGGGTATCGGCGTTTCCGAGCACTGGATGGAGCACATCGGCACCCTGACCGTACGGCCGGAAATTTTCTGCGAATACGTCTTCGACGTCTGCCATTCGCTCGTGCGGGCTGGTCTTGAGAACATCTTGGTGCTCAACGGCCACGGCGGCAACGTCAAACCCATGATGCGCCGCATCGACGAATACCGGGACAAACTCGGCGTCAATCTCCGCTTCCAGTCCTATTGGGACGTATATGACCCCGACTACGTGCAGCAACACATGGAGCGGGGACGCCTACCTGGACACGCCGACGAATTCGAGACCTCGACCATGCTCTATTTAGCGCCGGAGCGCGTGCAGACCGGAGCCATCGACAACCCGGCCGCCGCCTTGGGCACGCGCGCCAAGGGCGAAGCCCTAGTGGGGCCAGCCGTGGACGGGGTCACCGCTCTGCTGGAGCAAATGATCACCGGCGAGGAGATTGACCTGCCGCCGGTGACCTTCTCTCCAGAGGGCAAGCGCAACCTCGTCACCGGTGAGCCGGTTTGAGCACTACTCCTAGCGCCTCGGCCGGTGACTCGACGAGCACATCTACGGCCGCGGCGATTTCCTCGAGCGCAAACTCGTGGGTATAGAGCGGTTGGACGCGCAACTTCCCGGTGGCCATGGCGCGCAGGCACTCGGCTAGGTTGCGCTGCGTCGGCCACTCGACGAAGACCTGGGGATACGCTTGGCCGCGCTCGTACGCTGGGTCGTGATAGCCGGGACCGGTGCGTGCCGCACTCCGCACATCTACGTTGCCCAGCGCGGATCCAAATCCGTGCGTTACCTGCGCTCCGCCCACGAGGACAATGCGCCCCATGCGATGCGTATCTGGCGCTTGCTTTAGGCTCTGATAGATGGTGGCAAAGGCATCGCTAGCCTCGCCGCCAAAGGCAATAACGCCGAAATCCATGCCATATCCTCGGGTGAATTTCCCGGCCTGCTCGATCACATCTTGCACGGTCGGATCGACGACGCACTCGATGCCTACCTGCTGGGCAATGTCTCGACGGCGCACAAAGCGATCAACCCCCAAGACGTGGCAGCCGCTTAGCTGGGCGAATTGGGCCGTCAACTGGCCGACCAAACCCAACCCAACGACGACCCCATTTTCCCCATACAAAGGAACTGTGCGGCGCACTGCGTGTAACCCGGTCGCCGCCAGATGCACAGACGCGGCCTCAGCAAAGCCAACGCCCTCGGGTATGGCCGCGCACATGTTCTGCGGCACACAGGCCCAATCGGCATGCAGGGCATACCCACCCCCCATGCAGGCCACGCCCTGCCCCACCTCGAATTGCTCTACCTCGGCCCCAACCTCCTCGACAACGCCAGCGTTGGTGTAACCAAAGGGACGCGGTGCTTTGTGGGGTTGGGGGTTTGCACGCATCGCCCCAACCCTTCCCAACTCGGTCCCCGGACTGATCAACGAGGCCTCCACTCGCACCTTTACCTCGCCGGGCCCGAGTGGAGGCATGGCTTCCTCTAGGCATACCCCCTGACCGCGACCGTCAATAGCTGCAACTTTCCGCTGCATAAGCATCTCCTTCCCGTGCTGGTTGCGCCTCCGTGGACTGCTATATTACTTATATACTTATATTTACTATTCTTTAATTTGTCTATCGCGCAATTTGAGGCCCTGTGAACGTCATCATCGCTGCAGTTTTAGGAGGCGTCCTCTTGGTTTGGGGCGGGTTTTTTGGCCTGCTCCGAATCGCGGACCCCTTCAAGCGCAAACACGTGCTGATCCTCGCCGCGTACACCACCATCGTCGTTGGCTGTGTCATGGGCTTGGTGCTCTTTATCAATCACGAGCGGCAAAAGGAGCACCGCTATCAGCTAGAGGCGCAAATGGAGGAGTTTTCCAATCGCCTCTCCGAGCTGAGCACCCGGCTCATTGGCCAGCTAGAGGAAAAAGCCGATCTAACCGCCTCTGAATTCGAGATCCGCTCCCTCCTACAAAACGAAAAAGATCACCACACGCGCACCCGCAACCAACTAGCGACCCAAATCGATCACAACAACGCGCTGCAAAACAAAACGGACGCCGAGCGCAAGGCAAGGCTGAGCTACCAATCCGACATGGATCGCAAGCTCGAAGAACGCTTCGGGCAGGAAGACCTGCGCTACCAGAATCTCGCCGAGACCCACAAGCGCTCCTTGGCGAGCGTGCAGGCGCAGTTCGGCCCCCTCAACAGGGAGTTGACCCGCCTGCAAGAGCAAACCGCAACCTTGCAGCGCAATCAGCAGGCGATCATAGACAAAATCGCCGCCGCCCGCGAGACTCAAACGCTCTCGGCCCAAAAACTCGACGCACTCGCCCGCAGCCTGAGAGCCCTGTCCAACGACTTTAAGCAAACCATGGCACAAGTTGATAGCCTATACAAGGAAATATCCCCAATGAGTACTGTCCCAACGCCTTAAGGAGCCAACAATGAAACTCACCCTCATCCCTTTTATCGTCTTGGTTCTCGCCTCTTGCACCAATAAGGAGCAGGAGATGCTCCTCCTTCAATTGCAAAGCGACGTAGGCCGGGCCAACGCCGCCATTGACTCGCTGACCTACTCGCTCGACGACTCCAACCGCTTGCTCGACGACATGCGGGCGCAAGTGGACAGCACCCAACAGGTCAACGACAAGCTGCTCGAAAATGTGCAAAAGCTCAATAAAAAACTGCGGCACTGGAGTAAATTGGCCACCGAATACAAGCAGAGCAATGCGCGGTTAAAGCTCGAAATCGAGCAGTTAAGTAGGGAAAAGCAAGCGGATCGCTACACCATTTCCCAGTTGCGCGCCGAGACCGACCGCCTCAATGGCGAACTGCTGGAAACCCATAGCAGCATCCGCCGCCAGAGCGATCACATCCGCCGCTTGGAGCACGAGTTGGCCCAGACCAAGGCCGAACTAGACGAGGCCCAAGCCGCAGCGCAAAACGCAGTGTACCTCTATGCTGCCAACGAGATGAAGCTCATAGAGCAGGGCTATCTCAAAACCCACCGGCCCTTTGGCAGCGGGTTCCGCAAGCAATACGAGTTGGCTAAACAGATCCGCCGCGACAGCCCGGGCATCCAAGTCGCGCCCATCGGCCAAACCATCGCGCTAGCAGGCGAGGTCGAGGCCCTCGTTGATCACTACGGCAAGCTTAGGAAGGGAGAGGACTACGAGATGAAGAGCGGCGAAGCTGGAGTGCAGGTCACATTCCTCAACGAGTTGGCCGGTGGCACGGGCGTCTTGGCGATACTCAAGGAATAGCTTGGCCCTCACCAAGTGTGGACATAGACCGCCGAGCGCACCTTTTCTCCGGCTTGGTCGGTCGAAAGCAGCGAATCGGCAAACGACGCGTGTTTGGCCAGCCGCTCGCGACTGCCTCCTTTGAGAAATAAGTGCAAGTTGGCTTCGGGTTCGGCGGCGAGGCGGCGCACCATCCGGCGGAACTCCCATTCGCTCAAGGGGTTGGAGATGGTGTAGCCATCGCGCGACAGCCCCATGCCCGCGCTCGTGTATAGCACGACCCGATCCCCATGCTGTGGGTCGTGGCGATGTACCCGCCAGACCGGTTGCGTCACGTTGAGAATCATAATACCCAAGCTCAGCATCAGCATCATAATCCCCAAGAAGAGTTCCTTGCTAATATCGTGTTCTTCGAACTCGGCGGCTTGGCGCTTGAGATAGCGGCTCACAATCTTCTATTCCTCTCTCGGACCCAAGCGTCCTCCTGCCGGGCGAGCCGCTGAACCAAGTAATCGGCGATCTTGCGCAGCGGCAAGTAGGCCAAAAGGCCGACGAGCGTGGTCTTAAAGGCCAAAACTAAGCCCTCGGCCATGGCGCTGAGTGCCTTAAAGGTCTGGGTCGCCTCGTCGATCTGACTCAATTCCTGCGCGGTCAACAGAATGCCACAGACCGTGCCCAAGTAGCCGTATAGGGGAATCCTAGCCAGATCGCGGCGCACGTGCGTCAAAGGGTCGCCGATAAAGCCCACAAGTTCGTCCACCAACTCCTCGTCCCTGCTCTTGCGGTCACTGTAGTTGCCGGGTTGACGCTGCAACTCTGCTAGATTCTCCATTCTCCTGCGGCCCAAGGTATTAGGGCCGGGACCTCCTCCCCGATTCCAAGCCCGTTCCTCGCGACGAAGATGCAAATTAATGTATGCCAAGCTCAACAGATGGCCGCCAGCCGCCCAAGCGATCAGCACGTATGAGAAGCGGCCAATCCACGCAAAGACACTGGCCGGCTGCGGATTGATAAATAGGTAATAAGCAACCAGCGCCCCGACGGTAAACCCGGTCAGCGCGCCCATGCCGCTGCCGATGAGCTGCAAGCGAGGCGAGTACAGAGAGTACGTTGCGTCGTGCCGGCGCATGCGCCGGGCTCGTCGCAAATGCAAGCAGCTAACGCTGATTCCACCAGCCAGCACCAACAGGATGCTGCTGACTAATACTAATTCGTCGTTCAAAAGGCCCATTCCCTAGGTCCATTCCTTCGCGCTGAAGAGCTTCCACCACTGCCGACTTACCACCCCCAGATAGAACAGCAAGCCGGCCGCAATCCCCCATAGTTCCCACGGCGCGCTGAGGCCGACGCGGATACCCCGAGCGGACGATTCCTGTACACCCACCCCCCCCGATCCCGTAGAGCGGCCCTCACCTTTGGCTGAGCCGCTTACGGCCGGGGGCGCGTAGTCTCGGCGGCGGTCTGCTTCCCCACTCGCTGCACCGGTCAAGGCGCGCTGCGGCACGACGTGGCTCGCACCCTTGAGAGCCTGTTTTTTCGGGAAAACCAACTCGCGTTGCGCGGCGGGCAGTTCCTCGGTCCAAGCGAGCAGTTTTTGCGCCGTGTCTATGCTTTCGACTTCGGCCAATCTACTCGCTTTCCCGAGAGAAAAAGCCAGCCGCCCACGGACAAACCCCTGATAAAGCACGTCCTGTGTCGCGCTGCGGCGAGCTTGAAGTTTTTGCGCCAATTCATCGCGTTGCTTTTGCAGATGCACCAGACGGCTGACGACCATATGCGTCTCCATAGGCTGGGGCTGGTGTCGCGTAGCACCGGCCTCGCCGGAGAGCGGGCGGCGGCGCGCAGCTCGGGCCAATTGCGCGGCGTCAAAGCGGGCCTCTAATTCGACCTCACCAAAAAGCGCCGTCCCCCAGATGACCTCGGCCCCGGGAATGTCGGGCAGGCTGTGGTTGTAAAAACGCGGCTCGGCCCGCTGGCCGGCCACCCACCAGCGGCCGTCGCCGGTAGCCAGCACCTTGCGCAAGCGGCCACGACCATCTTGCAGGTACAAACCGGCCATAAAGCCGCTCTCGACTCGGTCGGTGTCCCAGCAATGGGCGCGCAGGACATTGGACTCCCGTAGGTACACGACGGGGATTTCGACTCGAGTCGGGGTCAAGCGCGTCTCCCCGATCCGGTGCCCATTGAGATAGAGCTCGGCTTCGTCGTCGGCCCAGAAAATCAGTACTAGTTTGGAGTTGGCCGGCAATAGCCGGTTGTTTTCTTTTCGCTTTGCCAATTCGCGCAGCTTATCCCCCCCATAGAGGCGGACCAAGGTGTCGATGCTGGCGGACACCTGATTGTACTGTTGTCTGAGTGCCACCACGTCATCGGCCGCGGCGGCCGCGGCCCAGCCGACCCCGCACGCGGCCCAAGTCAACCAATGCATCCATCGCGCAGAGCCGCTCATATCATATATTGGACTTGGATTGTCCCCCATCGACATTGATGCAGGCACCGGTCACCCATTGCGCCCGGTCAGACGCCAAGAAGGCCACTACATCGGCGACCTCCTCCGGGGTGCCAAAGCGGCCAAAGGGTATATTGGCGTCGATAAAGGCCTGGATTTGCGCTGGATTTTCCTTCATCCGCCGCTCCCAACTCCCCCCGGGAAAGAGAACGGAGCCCGGAGCCACGGTATTGACGCGGATGTTCTTTTTGGCCGCTTCAATGGCTAGGTTGGCTCCCATGCTGATCATCGCCGCCTTAGCCGCGTTATAAGAAACCGGCCCGCCGCTCTCGCGCCCAAAAATCGAGGCGATATTGACGATGCTGCCGCCCCCCCCCGCTTCCATCACCGGAATGGCCGCACGACTCACCCGCACAGCAGAAAGAAAGCTCCAGTTGACGATCGTATTCCACTCCTCGTCGTCGATCTCGACAAAGGGCGTCCACTTGGAGCCGCCAACGTTGTTTACGAGGACGTCGAGCCGGCCAAAGCGCTCCTGCGCCGCCTGCACCACCGCGACTGCCCCCTCGGGCGTCGTCATATCTTGCGCGGTGGCCTCCACCTCCGCGCCGCGACCTGCTAAGTCGGCGGCCGTTTCCTCTAGCACGTCGGCCCCTCGGGCGCAGATACAGAGCCGGGCACCTTCGGCGGCCAAGGCTGCGGCAATGCGCTTGCCAATGCCGCGGCTAGCTCCAGTAACCAAGGCGACTTTATCTTTGAGTCCTAGATCCAAACTACACTCCTTTTTCAATGCCCGGAGCCAACGCACCGGGGTTATTCGCGAAAAGCGCGATCAAATAAGCAATGCACAACACCAACAACGCCAAGCCCTTCCAGCGATTTAACTCGTGGCCAAAGCGCATCAACCCGAGCATCGCCAGCACGATAACCAGCATCCACGGGAACATGAAATTGACCACATCGGCCGGAACCACCAGCGGATTGGCCAAGGCCGAGGCGCCGGCGATCCAGCAGATATTGAGGATGTCGGCCCCGAGGATGTTGCCCACTGCCAAAGCCCCTTGGCCCTTGCGGGCGGCGGCAATGCAGGTGGCGATCTCGGGGATCGAAGTGCCCAAGGCCACGACCACCAAGCCGATGACCACATCTGGCAGACCCAACGCCAACGCCACTACCGGGGTCGCCTTGACGATAAAGTGGCTGCTGACAACCACGCCAGCCAAACCGACGACGAATAGCGCCGCTACCATCCAGAGGCTGCGGGGGGGGACCTCATCCTCGTCGGTCTCGGCACGCGGCTGGCGCTTCTGCTCCCAGAACGAGTAGATTAGATATAAGACGAAAAGGCCCACTAACGCGCCGCCTTCTACCCGAGCCAGCGTCCCGTCGGAGGCCATGTACCAAGCCACCAGATCTACGGTGATGAGAAAAATCGCCGCCGAGCGCAGCACGACGCGATCGATGGCAATGGCTCCGGTGGCAAAAAGCGCGGCCATGGGCAGGGCCAAGCCATCGTCGTAAATGACCGACCCCACGGCATTGCCCAGCGCCACTTCGGGTTTGTCCCCAAGGGCGGCGGTCACGGAGACCGCCAATTCGGGCGCGGTAGTGCCGATGCCGACGATGACGATGCCGATCAAGATCGGCGGGGCGCGGAGGTAGCGCGCAATATCAATGGCTCCCTCCACCAGATAGTCGGCACATTTGGCCAACGCCGCGAAGGATAGGACCATCAGGCCCGCGGCCTCCCATACCCCCATGATTTTAGCTCTCGGCCGTCTTCACGGCGCGTCTAAGTAGGAAGACAAGAGGCGCTGGGCGTTTTGGTAGGCGATCTTGTCAAAGGCTTCCGCAGGCAGCTCAAAAGAGCGCAGAAAATCCATCAACTGGGTGTCAAAATAGTCCCGACCAAAGAGCAATTTGTCCTGAAATTCGAGGAGAAAATCGCGCCCGAAGTCCCGATCCCTTTGCAGCGCGCGCAACCCCGACCCGGCCGACAGATCGGCATATAGGTTGCGGTACTGGCGCATCATTGGGGCTAAGCGCCCATTCGGCAGCACCGGGCCGCTCGGGTAGCTCTCCGTGGCGTAGCGATTGTCCCCGGAAATATGGGCCCAGAACCCAGGGGCATGGCCGATGAAGACCGTCTGCGGACAGGCCACCACCGCGCGTTCAAGCGCGTCAAGGCTGCCGCCGTACCACCAGTTGGGGCGCGGGTAATCGCCGCGGCCGTGGTCGATTGGATAGTCGAGATGGATCGTGATGGGCAAGCGCATTGCGCCACAAGCTTCGTATAGGCGCAGCGCATCTGGATCGTCAAACGGTAGGCGCACCTTCAGCTCAGAGGCCACCTGCACACCGTGGATTTCGACCGCGGCCTTGAGCCGATCTATGGCGTCGGGCCGCTTGGGATGAGGCATATAGCCGAGGACAAAGCGCTCGGGCGCTTCTCTGCCGACGGCCAGCACATCTTCGAAGGGAATCCCCAAGCCCGTAGGGGGCAACACCGAGTGATACGAAGGCGAGTATTCATCTGCAGGGACCTCCCACGAGAAAAGCCACATCTGGTCGATGCCCTGCTCGTCCATGTTGCGCAGGATTTTGGCGGCGTTAAACCCATGCCAATTGGGGTGATTATGCGCGTCAATGAGCATTTGCTAATGATATTCTCGCGGGTGAAAACTGTCAAGATAAAGCATGGCTTACCTGCCACATTTAGTAATAATTATTCTTGATTAAGAATTTTTATTTATTATATTATTTTCTTTACTCACAAAAGGAGCAACCATGAATATCGCAGATCTAAAGGGCCAGAAGATCTTGCTAGCCGCGTCCGGTGGCCTCGATAGCTGTACCATCACTCATTGGCTTCAATCCCAAGGCCTAGAGGTCGTCGCCTATACCGCCGATCTGGGCCAGCCCGACGAAGAGCGCATCGAAGACATACGCAGCCGGATGCAGGCCTGTGGGGCCACTGAGATGATCCTCGACGACCGCAGAGAGGCTATTTGCCAAGCCGGCATCCAACTCGTCCAATCTCAAGCCCGCTACGAGGGGGGCTATTGGAACACCACTGGCATCGCCCGACACGTGACGGTGGCCGGTATGTTGCCCCATATGCAGGAGCGCGGCATCCAAGTGATGGCGCACGGGGCCACCGGGCGCGGCAACGACCAAGTCCGCTTCCAACTAGCGGCGCAGATGCTCGCGCCCCACATCGAGGTGTACGCTCCCTGGCGCGACCCGGCCTTCTTGCAAAATTTTGGCGGACGCAGCGAAATGATCGCTTACTGTCAGGGGCATGGCCTGCCCATAACCGCCACCCCGGACAAGCCCTACTCCACGGATGCCAACATGCTCGGGCTGACGCACGAAGCCGGCCAACTCGAAGCCTTAGACACCGCGTCTAGCCTGATCGCGCCCGGCATGGGCTGTTTCCCGCAGCAAGCCCCGGATGCAGCAGAGGTTTTCACCGTGCGCTTTGAACGAGGCGTCCCGATCTCCATCAATGGCCGTGCCGTCGGCCCGGTCGAGGCCATCGAGCAGAGCAACGCCATCGCCGGGCAACACGGCGTCGGCATTGGCTTACACGCAGTGGAAAATCGCTTCGTTGGCATCAAGTCGCGCGGCGTCTATGAGGCACCGGCCCTAGAGCTACTCGGCCAGTGCTACGATTACTTGCTCCAGCTCATTCTCGACCGCCGTGCACGGCGGATCTTCACCTTTGCCTCCGAGTTTATTGCCGAGCAAATCTACCAAGGCTATTGGTTTGACACGGCGACCCAGGCGAGCTGGAAGGTCATCGAGCATTTTAATCAATTGGCGACTGGCACCATCTCTGTCTCGCTCTACAAGGGCCACGTCGCCTTTTGCGCAGCCAGCGACGCTCCCCACTCGCTCTACAGCGAGGATACCGCTTCCATGGAGGCCATCGGCGACTTTGATCACCGCGACTCCGAGGGCTTCCTCGGCGTCTTGGGAGTCAGTGCCCGCGCACTTCATCAGGCCGGGCAGATTGCGCAACCCAATGGCGATATAGAGGCTTAACGGCTGCGGGCAACCGGTCAAAAACTTCCCGCTCAAGCGGCACCATCTCGTAGTTTTTGCCTCCGGTCTCCACCACCATAGCCTCGTGTTCGGGCCGGCCGATGAGCGTGGGATTTAGGTTCAGCCACCACGGAGCGTAGCGCACGATGAGGGCGACGCGATCGCTTGCGCTACGGTTGGGGGCCACAGCGTGCCAAAGCCGGCTGTCGTACACCAAGACGCTGCCGGACGCCCCTTCGATCTGGCACTCGGTGGGATAAGGTGCGTCTTGATCCATTTCGGGCATGTCCCCAGCTGCGGGATTGCGCGGCCAGTGGTGACTGCCCGGCACCACGAAAGTCCCCCCCGTCTCAGCGGAAAATGGCGTCAGCATCCAGATGGTCGAAAGGTGCAGAACCGCGTCTGGATACGGCGCGGGGATGTGCGAGGCATTGGTTGCGTTGTAAGGCCAATCGGCGTGCCAATATCCTCGTGCATTACCCGGGTGATTGAACACGCAGTCGGTGCAGGAAATCCGTGCCCAAGCCCCGAAAAAAGACTCGATGACCGCTAGGAGCCGGCGGTCGGCCAAGTACGGAGCAAAGGATTGCACCTGATTGATAGCCTGTTTGAGCTGGGCCACACCCGGGGTGCCGATCCGGTGGCCGCGGCGGCGAATTTCAGCCAACTTGGCTTCGGAATGCCGACGATTGCGCTCGACCACAGCCGCCAGCTCGGCGCATATCTCCCCGACCACTGCCTCGGGAATCACTTGCTCAATAACGCAAAAGCCGTCGCGCTCAATGCGCTGTTGATAGGTATCCACTATTTCACCCCCGCAAAAGTGGCTCAACGCCGTCCCAAATGATCTCCAACTCGGTCAGCGCATCGCCGTCGAGGACGGGCACGGGCGCCCGGCAAACCGCCGAGCGGATCAACCCGCGCTTTTGTAGAATCCACTTGTAGATCGCCAGCCCGTAGAGCCGCTCGTAGTTCATCAGCGGCAGGAGCTGATAGAAGCGCGCCCGCGCCGTCGCATCGTCTCCTGCTTCAAGGGCATCCCAGATCGCCGCCATGACGTCGGTCACGTGACAGCCCGGCATATTGCCGCAGGCACCGCGTCGAAATTCGTCGAGCAAATAGACCCCCCCTTTGCCTCCCAGTACGCCCTTGCAGGCCGCGCCCGCCAGCGCCAGCGTGCGACTGACCTGCCAAGGCTCGGGGACGGTCTCTTCCTTGATGTAATCAACGCCCGCCAGTTCGCGGCACATCCGCCCCAACAGCTCGCCGCTCATGGGCGTACCGACTGGCGCGTCGAAATTCTGCACGCAGATCGGGATCTCAACCGCGGCCGCCAACTGCTGGTAAAAGGCGTAGCAGCCTTCTTGGTCAACGCGCAATACGTGCGGCGGCATAGACATGATCCCGTCGGCTCCCGTAGCTTGAGCAAACTGAGCGAGGGCTACGGCTGGCACGGCATGGCCAGAGGTAATTGAGGCCACTACGGGTACTCGGCCAGCGGCCGCGGCGACGACAATCTCGATCCAGCGACGGCGTTCATCATCGGAAAGGGTCGAAAATTCGCTGGCATTAGCCGGCCCCACCAAGCCCGTGGCACCCGCTTCAATACTGAAGGCGACCAATTCCTGCAAGGCCGCTTCATCTATCGAGTAGCTATCAGTAAAGGGGGTTACCACAATCGGCATAATTCCGCGCCACGTTTCAGTCATGGATATCTCCTTTTAGTTCCAGCAAGGTGGCCAGTGCAAAAAGCCCATCCACTACGGCGCACTCCCCCTGTTCCAACCGCTGCCGGCTCTGGTGGCCAGAAGGCAGCAGGACGCAATGGATCCCGAGTGCGGTGGCCACCTCTATGTCGTGTAGGGTATCGCCGACGAGCAAGACTTCGTCACCCCGACAGTCGAGGTCCGCAAGGTGCCGATGCGCGCGCTCAATTTTCCCCTCCCCTAAGCCATTATCCACCCCTGCGACTGCGGCAAAGTGGGATCGTAGCCCGTAGTGAGCGACCATTTCTTCGAGGGACACTTGGTCGTAGGCGGATAAGAGGGATTGTCCGATCTCGTTGCGGCCCAGTGCGGTCAGCACTTCGCGTGCTCCCTTGCGCAAACGGCACTCGCGGCGGCGCTGGCTGTAGCGGATGTTGAATTCGTCGCCCATGGCCGCAAAGTCCTCACCCTCTAAGTCAAAGCCTACGCGCTGGTAGTAGGTCCGCAGGGGAAATCCGAAAACCTCGCTATATTTGCACGGCGTGACCGACGCTAGCCCACGGCGCACCAAGAGCTCGTTGACGATCTCGACGCACAGCCAAGCATCGTCCACTAAAGTGCCATTCCAGTCCCAAATTACGTGGCACGGCTTCATAAATAGCGGTCGCAAACTTACTCTTTGTAGGCGACTACGCGCAGACGCCAGTAATCGGCGCGCCAAACCCCATCGCCGTACAATGCCGGGCGGACGGCGTCCTCCACCGCGGCGAATAGTTCTTCGCGCATCGACGGAGGGACGCCCTTTGTAAGCGTCGCGGCGAACATCTCCAACCAGTCGCGCAACCCGCTCTCGCTCGCTAGAGGCGTTGGGCGGGAAAAGTGGCTGGCATAAGCAACGCGTAGCCCGGCCTGCTCCACGAGCCGCGTGTACTCCCCCAAGCAGGGAAAATACCAAGGCGATTGCGGATAAAAACCCCGAGCGGCCAACTGGTCGATCAGCGCCCGGCTGATGGTAGCCACATTCCGCGCCCCGCCCAATTCGGCGACAAAACGCCCGCCCTGCCCCAGACAGGCGACAATACACGCAAGGGCCGCTTCCGGCGGCTTGACCCAGTGCAGGGCTGCGTTGGAAAAGACCGCATCGAACGGTTCGACAAAGGAAAAATCTCCCGCATCGCCGACGGCAAAGGACAGGCCCGGAAACTGCTCACGGGCGGCCTCGATCATCTCGGCCGACAAGTCGACGCCAACAACCTCAGCCCCGGCCGCGGCAATCTGGGCACTCAGTTGACCGGTGCCGCATCCCAAGTCGAGGATGCGTTCCCCGACTTGGGGGGCCAATATCTCCACTAAGTCGACACCTGCGGCGGTGACATAGTCGTGTTTGGCTTGATAGCGCTTGGGATCTTGGAACATATCAGCCCAAGAGGTCGGCGATGACCGCGCGTTCCTCTTTGAGCTCGTCTTCGGTGGCTTTGATCTTCGCACGGGCAAAATCGCTCAACTCCAACCCCTGCACGATCTCCCATTGGCCTTGACCGTCGCTGCGAATGGGAAACGAAAACATCAACCCCTCGTCAATCCCGTAGCTGCCGTCCGAATAGACTCCAGCCGAGAAAAAGTCGCCCACAGGCGTGGCGCTCTCTACGCTGACGATGTGGTTGAGCGCGGCATTGGCAGCCGACGCGGCCGACGACAAACCACGGGCGTCGATGACGGCCGCGCCCCGCTGCTGGACGATTTGGATGAATTCCTCTCGCAACCAAGCGTGGTGGCCTATGACGTCGGGCACTGGCCGCCCCTCAATGCGAGCGTTCTCGGCATCCGGGTACTGCGTAGCGCTGTGGTTGCCCCAGATGGCCATATTGGTCACCGCTACGACCTTGACTCCGGCCTTGTTGGCGAGCTGGGCTTGGGCGCGGTTTTGATCCAGCCGGGTCATGGCGTGGAAGCGGTCGCGGGGGATACCGGCCTTATGGCCGTGGCTCATGGCAATCAAGCCATTGGTATTGGCCGGATTGCCTACGACCAAGACCCGTACATCGGCGGCGGCCCGGGCGAGGGCCTGACCCTGACCGACGAATATCGGGCCGTTTTCCCGAATTAAGTCGCCCCGCTCCATACCGGGACCGCGCGGTTTGGAGCCGATTAGCAGACCCCAATTGATCCCGTCAAAAGCCACTTCGGCTTGGTCGGTGATCACGATGTCGTCGAGGAGCGGAAAGGCGCAGTCGTCGAGTTCCATAACCACGCCTTCTAGGGCTTTGAGCGCCGGAGTAATCTCCAGCAAGTGCAGCGAGATCCGGACGTCGCGGCCGAAAACCTCGCCCGAGGCCAAACGCGGCAAGATAGCGTAGCCAATCTGGCCAGCCGCCCCGGTGACGGCTATTTTCACAGTGTGTGCCATGTATTCCTCCTAAAGGCAGTTTTAGACAGAGAAAATCTCTCTTGGTCGGTTTTGGATTGGGGGATGAACATTTGGCCATCAGCCAGACGGCCTCGGCCGAGTCCGATAGTGGTCTTTCTTTATTACTTTAGTTACGGCACCAGTGTAAACGACCGTGCGCTAAGAACCGCTCCCATCCTTTGCCGTCTGATTCCAACGCGATGTGTGCTCGCATATCGCGGTCTGCGAGCGCACGAGGTACGCAGCCTGTCAGACCTTCTTCGTCGAGCGACCAACCTTTCTGCCGCTCTTTGAACCACGGGACCTCAGCTAATGACTTAGGAAACGGCCCCGAGAACTGATTTTCACGTAAGTATAGTTCGCGCAGATCGGTCATATTATGCCACCAGTCGGGCGGCGCACCGGTCAACTGGTTGTCACTGAGATCGAGCTTGGTCAACTTCGTATGCGCCGACCACGTAGATGGGATTTCACCCATCAAGCCACAACTCTCACACTCGAATATCTCCAACTCAGTCCATGCACCCCACTCAGGCGGCAACGGGCCATCAATAAAATTGAACGATAGATCTATCTTCCGCATGTTCTTCATTTCCGACCACAGCACCGGTAACGGCCCCTCAATGAGATTGTCATTCAAGTACACATACGACAGGTTGGACATAAAAGCCCATTCTTGCGGTAGCGGCCCTTCGAGCTCTTGGTCGACGATGCCAATTTGCTCCAGCGAGCGCAGGCCAGACCATTCTGGTGGCAAGCGACCTGATATAGCGGGACTAAGCCAGAGATTTCGTAGCTTGTCAAGGGTCGCCCATTCGGGCGGCAAGGTTCCTTCGACATTAGGCAAAAATATTTCCTCAAGATTAGTGAGGCGACCCCAAGAAACTGGCAACGTGCTGATTATAGGCCACTCGTAGGCACCCGACGAGTTATGATATCTTTTCTCGATCTCGACGACCTTGAGGTTCCTTGCCCCCGTAAGACTGGGAAGCGGCCCCTCCAAGTTGACGCTTTTAATCTTGAGAACTTCAAGCGACGCCAGCCTACCCAACGACGTGGGCAACGCGCCGGACAAGCTATCCATTCCCGCTAAGTCCAGTGTCTTTAGACGCGATAGATTACCTAACTCATTAGGCAATGGGCCGTCCATGCCGCGAGCAAAGATCGTCAGACTCTCAAGGTTGCTTAGGTTTCCAAACGATGCGGGAATGGCACCTGTGCAACCAGAACATTGAATCCTCAAATGTTTCAACAGACCAAGCTGGCCCCATTCTTCTGGTATGACGCTATCGCCATCTTGACCAAGCCCAACAGCCAAATGCTCAAGCCTTCTAAGGTTCCCAATTTCAGGCGGTAGGTTGCCTGTCGTACCGCTGATGTCTAACACCTTAAGCTGAGTTAGTTGGCCAATCTCCGGCGGGATGGCAAACGACAACGACCAGTCGAGGTCCTGAACTAACAACTCCACGACTCGCCCTTGGTCGTTCGTTTTGACCCCTTCCCACTTCTTGAGCGACTTATCGCCCCACTTGCGTAAGTTAGGCTGACCAAAAGCATGCCAGAGAGCCAGCATTGCCTCGCGGTCCCCTTCTGGTGAACCGGTGTCAACCCAATCGGCAAGCGGATCGGAAATAGGCGGGAGCTCAAAGTCCACCTCGACGCTATCCGCGTCGGCAACAGTTGAATCAGTAATAGTTGAATCGGTTGAACTGGTATCGGCTGGAGCAGTTGGCGTCTCCGAATCTGACTCATAGTTATTAAAGGCATCGAACAGGCTGTCGAAGTCCGTAGCTTTGCCCGCTGGCGCGACAGGCGCAGGCTTATCGGCACAGGTCCATAGGAACACAGACAACACGAAGAGAATAGCAAAGCGTATCATAAGGGTTTCCTTGAGGTCTAGTTTTTATTATCCCGAATTCTCAGCTAGCCAAGCGAGACCTTTGTCGGTGATCTCCCATATACTCTTGTCTAAATTATCTTTCAGCCAGCCCTTCCTGACCATTTTCGCACGGCACGCTGTGCATGAGTGCTTTTTGAAGCCGATCCCTCTTTTCTCCTCCACTAGTTCGCAAACTTTATCTACCGTGCCTCGGCCGTCCATATCCACTAACGCCTCTAAAATCAACACCTCATACGATTTATGTCCGCGTCGGCGTCGTTTCTCTGGTTCATATAGGGCACAGGCGGCTAGCAACTCCGCCTGGTGCATCTCGATATCCTCGACGCGTTCGATGCGATGCTCGTTAAGAACAGCCCTGCCCGCGTTGTCCCTCCTCGTATATATACCTATTCGCTTACTAGACCGGCTGAAATATAGACGGCATATAGTCTTTCTTTTGTTCTCGAGAAAAACACCACACCAACTCGCCGATTCACGTTCTACTATTCGTTCAGGGGCAACCTGCTCAGACACTAACTTTTTAATAAGCTGGACGGCTCTGGCGTAATCAGAGTCATTGTCGCTTGCGACGTCGTTGCTTTTTCCATCGCCTTGGGGCGCGATCTGAATAAGCACCTCTTCAATCTGTTCTTGGATTTCTTCAAAATCTCTTTGGTTCCTTTCAATCGTCCATTTGAGTTTACTAAGAAGCCGTCTGAAAACCCCCTGTCGGGCTGTTTTTCGGGTGGTCAAGCGATCTAGGCGTCGAGCGTTTTTCATAGGGCGAGACGCCCTCGATCCCAGCGGCTTGGAGTCAAAGCAGAGATCGAAACCCTAGTTTTCAGACGGCTTCTAAGTAGCTCTTCGATCTTGGTCATATCCATGATAAGTCCTTCTTTTTCTGGTTCATCAAGGCGGCGAACTCGGCTTAATTCTTGTATTCTCGGTGCTTGGTCGCCTCAGCTAGCCGCCGCTTCAGGTCTTCAAGTGCCATAGGAGGGTTTACCAAGTGAACAACAGCATGACAATTTGGACACAGAGGAATCAAATCAGTCTCGACATCGGGAGTATACTCGTCGCTTGTTGACAGTCTTTTCGTATGGTGAATATGGATAAAACCATCGGCAATCTCCCCATATCGTTCCGCCATCCGAACATTACAGGCGAGACAAGCGATCCCATGAAAATCGATGGCGGCTTTTCTATTGCGCCGATCCCGTTCATAGCGATTGACCGTAATCTCCGTCTTTGCCCCTTCAGGGAATCCGCTTAAATTTTCCACTTCTTCTTTCGGGCAATCTTCGTCGCTTTCGCTTGAATTTTCCACTTCTTCTCTCGGGGTGATCTTCGTCGCTATTGCCCATACCCCCCATGCTGGATTTTCCAGTAAGCCTTTCTTGCCCATTGTAGAGAGTGCCTCCCTGCACGAGTGCTCATTGAAGTCGGCCCCTCTTTTATGCTTGACTAGATCGCAGATTTCGTCTGTCGTACGTGGAAAGCTACCCATAACCTGTAAAATCAACTCGCGATAGGTCTTGTCCGTCATATTCAGCTAAAATCCTTCTTTTTCTGATTCATCAAGGCGGCAAACTCGGCTTGCGTCTTTTTGCCTTTGACGCTGTTGCAGTGTCCGCAGAGTAGTTGGAAGTTCCACTGGTGGTCGGTGCTCTATCCTTGAATAATCTGCCCAAAAAAGGCACTCTGTGCAATGCGGGGCCAGCCATTGACCCCACCTTGGCCGACTAGTTATCCTACGGTGCATCCAACACGCGGCCCTCGGGCGAAAGGACGGCCATTATGAGCGGCGACTTTGATCTCATCATCCAAGGTGGGCACCTCATTGATCCCAAAAACGACCTCGACGGCCCCGCCGATATTGCCATCAAGGACGGGCTAGTCGCTGCGGTCGCCGACCAGATCGAGTGCAATTCAGCAAAGGTCATCGACGCGTCCGGCCTCTATGTCACTCCGGGCTTGATCGATATCCACGTCCACGTCTATGGGGGGTATGGGGGTTGGCTCTTTCCCGACCAGCACGCCCTGCCCTACGGCGTGACCACTGTAATAGATACAGGCGGCGCTGGGTGGAAGGATTTTGCCGACTTCAAGCGCACCATCATCGACCCTGCCCAGACCCGCGTCTTGGCCTTTGTCAATATCGTCGGCGCTGGCATGATCGGTGCCCCCGAACAAGACGTCAGCGAAATGGACTCCGCGCTCTGCGCCGCGGCGATCGAGCAATACCGCGAGCACGTTGTCGGCTCCAAATCAGCCCACTTCGGCGGCCCGGGTTGGGAGTCGGCAGGTGGCGCGATCGAGGCGGCTCGACAGAGCGACTCCATCGCCATGATCGACTTTGCCCCCCGACCCACCCGCACGTACGAGGAATTGCTCGAGCGCATGAGTCCAGGGGACATCCACACGCACCTCTACGCCGCCCATATCCCTCTACTCGACGCCGAAAACCGAGTCGAAGACTACGTGCTCCAAGCCCGCCAGCGCGGCATCGTCTTTGACACAGGCCATGGCAGCGGCTCCTTTTGGTTTCGCATTGCCGTGCCCGCCATGGCCCAAAACTTCCCCCCGGATACCATCAGCACGGACCTGCACAAGTCCAGCCGCATGCTGCCCAACGCCACCATGCCCATAACCATGTCCAAATTCCTGAGCCTCGGCATGCCCCTCCAAGAGGTCGTCTATCGCTCGACGCACAAACCAGCCGAGGTAATCAGGCATCCACAGCTAGGCCACCTCAGCGTCGGAGCCGAAGCCGACCTAGCGGCTTTCGCCCTGCACGAAGGAGATTTTGCCTTTGTCGATTCGGGCCGGGCGCGCATGCAGGGGCGGCAAAAACTCGAATGCGAGCTAACGCTGAGAGCAGGCCAAGTAGTCTGGGACCTAAACGGCCGTAGCCTAGTGGATTGGGACCAAGCCGGCGAATACCGCCGCCTCGCTTAAGGCATGGCTGCCTGCAGATGCCCTTGCAAACGACTTGACTCAGCGCGGCTCCTTATGTATAATCAGTTAGTTTCATCTATAACTATGCTATGCTACGCTCACCATTTGCACTGAGAGCATTTCGGTGCTGTGGCGTAGGGGATAAGACCTGCCGCTCAGGCAGCCCTTTTTACGTCAAAGATGAGAGGCTCTATGCAGAATCTGCACGACGAGGAAAACACCCTGCGGCTCTATTTCGACGATATTGCTGAGTCCACGCCCCTTTCGAGAGAACGCGAAGTAGAACTGGCCGATCGCATCAAAAATGGCGATATGCATGCTCGTGAAGAAATGATCAGTGCCAACTTGCGGTTTGTCGTCGATGTAGCCAAGAAGTACCAAAATCGCGGTTTGTCCCTATCCGACCTGATTAGCGCTGGTAATCTCGGCCTCATCACGGCGGCCGACCGCTTCGACGGCACCAAGGGCTACAAGTTCATTTCATACGCTGTTTGGTGGATCCGTCAGTCCATTCTCCAAACCCTCGCCGAGCACGTGCGCACCGTGCGCCTTCCTCTCAACAAAGTCAGCTTACTCAAGGATATTTCCAAAGCCTCGCGCAAATTGGGCCAACATCGCGCTAGTGAGCCTGACATAGAGGAAATCGCCGCTGAACTCGAAGTCCCAGCCGAAGAGGTTCTAGAGACCATCCTCAGCGCCCGCGCCGTGTGTTCGCTCGACGAGTCCTTCACCGACGACGACGAGCGCAGCCTGCTCAACACCTTAGCCGACAACACGGCCGCAGCCCCCGACGCCGACATCTTGAGCGAATCGGCACGGGAGCAGCTCGAGACAGCCTTGGAAACCCTCGAGGAGCGCGAATTGCGCATTATCAGGCTCTATTTTGGCCTCGACGGCAACGAGGCCCTGACGCTCGAGGAAATCGGCGACATGATGAATCTCACGCGTGAGCGCATCCGCCAGCTCAAAGAGCGAGCGCTCAGCAAGCTGCGCCATCCTTCGCGGCACCAAGTGCTTAAAACGCTAGCTAGCGGCACCTGAAAATTCGCCGGGGGGATACCGAAGTGGTCAAACGGGGCAGACTGTAAATCTGTTGGCTTATGCCTTCGCAGGTTCAAATCCTGCTCCCCCCACCACAAACTATAAAAGGCCGTTCCCTTTGGGAACGGCCTTTTATAGTTTGTGCAAGATCCAAACGCGTCCTATTATCCATCTTCCACGACCCGCTCCAACTCCAAGCACAAGGCGTCAGCGAGCAGAAACCCCGATCGGGTCAGGATCAATCTCTGGCCTTCGAGCACGGTGTACCCAACTTTCGCCAAATCGGCAAAGCGCCTGCTGCTCTGCACACGACCGACCTCTTCCTCGGTCAACTCAATTCCCTCGATGGTGCGCAAACCCAACCATAGACGTTCCCTACGGGCCGTGTCCGGGGCTATGGTCTCCTCCCCTGCGCACGGTGACCGGCCTTGGTCCATAGCGTCGAGATAGGCATTAAGCTCACGTGTATTCCAAAATCGCTTCCCACCGATGAAGCTATGGGCCCCGAGCCCAACGCCTAAGTAAGGAACACCTGTCCAGTAGCCCCAGTTGTGGCGCGAACGGTACCCAAGGCGGGCGTAGTTTGAAACCTCGTAGTGTTCATAGCCAGCCGCCACCAGCCATGCGTCGGTCCATTCCAAGGTGCAAGCCTGCCCGTCATCCGCGACGGGTTCCAGCAGCCCCTGACGCTGTCGCTGGGCGAAGATCGTGCCTGCTTCAATGGTGAGGCTATAGACCGAAAGGTGCTCTGGGGCCAAGGCGATAGCCCGCTCGACGCTAAAGTGCCAATTGGCCTCTGAGACTCCAGGTACATTAGCCACCAAATCCAAGCTCACATTGGCAAAACCGACCGCTCTGGCCGCTGCATACGCCCTTTCGACATCGGCCGCGCTATGCTGTCGGCCTAAGTGCCGCAAATCGGCATCGCGAAAAGCCTGCGCGCCAATGCTTATGCGGTTGCACCCCAGAGCCTTTAGCGCTGCAAATTTCTCGCGGTCAACGGTCCCCGGGTTGACTTCGACTGCAATTTCCGCGTCTGAGTGTAGCCCCAAATGACGCTGAGCCGCCTCGAGCATCTGCCCAATTAGCGCTGGCTCAACTTGGCTGGGGGTCCCCCCGCCCAAGAACACAGTATCCACCGGCCACGACAAATGAGCCCAAGACTCTATTTCGCGGCAGATCGCCTCGGCATATGGGCCGTGGCGATCCCCTTGGCCGACGACCGTAGCAAAGGCGCAGTAGGGGCAGCGTTGGGGGCAAAACGGTACGTGGATATAGAGACCCAACGCCATTATTTACTTTTTCGGGATTAGGGTGCGCAGAGTCGGCAAGTACGCCTCTTGCGCGTGTATCAGGCTTCCATCTTGAGCGCAGCCAAAAACGCTTCCTGGGGAATTTCTACCTTCCCAAACTGCTTCATGCGCTTCTTGCCTTCCTTCTGCCTTTCGAGCAATTTGCGTTTGCGGGTCACATCGCCGCCATAGCACTTGGCCGTCACATTTTTGCGGAACGGCTTGACCACCTCGCGGGCGATCACCTTACTCCCCACCGCCCCTTGGATGATCACCTCAAACATCTGCCGTGGGATCAGCTCCTTGAGCTTAGCGCATAGCTGCCGGCCCCACTCATAGGCCCTGTCGCGGTGGATGATCACCGAAAGCGCATCCAGCGGCTCGCCATTGATCATAATGTCGAGCCTAGACAGTAGTCCGGCCCGCATCTCCAGATGCTCGTAATCGAATGACGCATAGCCGCGCGACACCGACTTGAGGCGATCATAGAAGTCGATCACCACTTCGGCCAAAGGCATCTCAAAGCTCAGGATAGCCCGGCTGCCGTCGAGATACTCAGTATTGCGGTAGCTTCCGCGCCGGTCGGTGCAGATTTTCATCACCGCGCCGATATAATCCCTCGGCACCAAGATCTGGACGGCGAGAATAGGCTCGCGCACCTCGTCGATCTCAGCGGCAGGCGGCAACAAAGAGGGATTGTCCACGTCAATCAGTTGCCCGTCCTTGGTCAGAATCTCGTAGAGCACATTGGGGAGGGTCGTGATGATTCCGACTTGGTATTCGCGGTCGAGGCGCTCCTGGACGATCTCCATGTGCAGCAGGCCGAGGAAGCCGCAACGAAAACCATAGCCCAACGCAGGGGAAGTTTCCGGCTCATAGGAGAACGCGGCGTCGTTGAGCTTGAGCCGCTCTAAAGCGTCGCGAAGCAGCTCATATTCCTCTGGGACAACGGGATAAAGTCCGCTGAAAACCATAGGTTTGAGCGGTTGGTATCCGGGTAACGGCTCTACTTCCGCCTCTGCATCAACGACCGTGTCACCGACGTGAGCCTCGGCCAACTCTTTGATTCCAGCGATGAAATAGCCGACTTCACCGGTCTCAAGTGCTTGGGCTGGCACTCGGTTTAAAATCAAATGGCCGACTTCTTCGACTTCGTAAAGCCGTCCGGTGGAGTGGAAGCGAATTTTCTGCCCCTTGTGGATGCGCCCATCAACGACTCGGATAAAGCAAATTACACCCCGGTACTGGTCGTAGAGCGAGTCAAAAACCAGTCCCCGCAACGGCCCTTGCTGACGCCCGGTCGGCGGTGGTATGCGGTCGACAATGGCCTCCATCACCTCCTCGACCCCAACCCCCTCCTTGGCGCTGATTTGCAAAATATCCTCGGCGTTACCGCCCAGCAGATCGAGCACCTGTTGCTGCACTGCCGTGACCTGAGCAGCGGGCATGTCGATTTTGTTGAGCACCGGGATGACGACCAAGTCGCTGTTTAGCGCCAACAGCAAATTGCTCACGGTCTGGGCTTCCACGCCCTGTGTGGCATCGACGACCAATATCGCCCCTTCGCAGGCGGCCAAACTACGCGATACCTCATAGGTAAAATCCACGTGCCCCGGCGTG
Source organism: Candidatus Latescibacterota bacterium (assembly GCA_965261395.1). Classification (GTDB taxonomy): domain Bacteria; phylum Latescibacterota; class UBA2968; order UBA8231; family UBA8231. The sequence goes on along the minus strand of OZ253462.1, from coordinate 4,100,768 downwards.
TCGATCAAGTTGAATTGGCAAATTCTACCGTCGGCCGCATGATAGTGCATTCGCACGGCATGAGCTTTGATTGTAATGCCCCGCTCGCGCTCTAAATCCATGCTGTCGAGTACCTGCTCCTGCATCTGCTTGGCGGTCAGGGTCGCAGTTTTTTCGAGCAGGCGGTCCGCTAGCGTTGATTTACCATGATCAATGTGGGCAATAATGGAGAAATTGCGAATCTGCGCGATACCCATACGGTTTTGGTCGGTAAGGTTAGTGAGAAGGACTCGGCAAGCAGTCAGGATATGCGCTGGCGATACAGGCTTTCGTCTACCACGCTAGCCATTTGCCGCACATCTAAGGGGAGGGCGAGAAAGGTCTTGATCTCGTGGCTTGTAGCAAGCGGGTCGCGCAAGACAGCGGCGTAGTTGACATAGAGCACCTCCATTTGCTTGTGCTCCGCCAACCACTGTTGCACTGCACTCAAGTGCCGACCGAAGGCGGCGGCCATTTCAGCGTCGGAAACCCGGTCACAGGGCTGTCCTCGCCGCGCCAACATCGCCCGCTGCGAAGCCAAAATTTCGTCCATTTTCCGCAGGGCAAACACGATTTTGTACGGTTTGTGGAGCGGCAATTGGTCGAGCAATTGGGATATGATCTTGACGGCTTTACCCTTCGCCGATTCGAGCCATGTGGTGTCTTGTTCTAGCTGCTTGACCTTTTCGAATTCGTAGTATCCCCCAAGATTGTCGCCGTCGGCCGCGCGAATGCCATCTGTTAGAGGCGGCAAGCCGCCCGCAGCCAACATCTTCATCAGCATCGAGGTACCAGAACGAGGCAGACCGGACACAATTGTTATGTATTCGCCCGGCTGTGAAAGTGAGGTGGGATGAGAAGGCAAAGTAGAGAAAAGACGGGCCGCAGCATGACACGACACACGCTTCCAAAGCTTAGCTCCAGAAGCGTGTGTCGTACCCTGTGCTGCATGTATATGAATCAATTAAAAGACCAGACGCCCACGCAACAGGAGTCCGTGCTCAGCGGCACCGGCTATGCGCTGCCAGCGCGTGCTCTCAAGGCTCACTGACATCGACGAATCCACCTCAAGGCGCGTACCTAAGCGCAATTGCATTCGCTCCGGCGCTTGGGTCATTCCGCTGTACACAGTGTACACTCCCAGACCGCCGGGCGCGGCTAAACCGTAGCCGACCTCGGCTCTGAGCTGACCTTGCGCGTTCACAGCACCCCGGTCCGCGATCTCGGCTACGCTGCGCTCCCACAGCGTCAGGCTGTTCGCCTGCGTGCCGTAGGTCGGCATCACCCGCATCGACAGCCCCCGACCACCGGTGCCAGCCGAGCGCTGAAGCAGCAGATGCGCCCCCCATTCTTTGTACTCGACGCTGTCGTCGCCGTCACTTACCAGACTCCGCGCCATAGCTTCCAGCGTGAAGCCCCCCCCCTCATAGCGCAGACCACCGCCAACTTCTACGCCGGCCCCGGTCTGTCCGTCGCCGCCATCTTGGCGCAGAGCAACCTCTATCTCGGGGGTTACCTGCCCATCCATACCCGCTTCGTAAGCATGGGAGCCTTTGAGAGCCAGCCTCAAGCGGTTAGCACTCACCGTCTGTTCGTCAATTCGGCCTCCACCCTCGACTTCGACTTGGGCTACTGTAGCCGCAGCCTTGATCCGCAACTGAGTCGGCCCGCTGGCAAGCAAGTCACCGCTAGCCCCTACACTTCCAGTCCGCAGCGACGTATCGCTCGACTGCTGGCCTACGGTTCCCTGCTCGTCGTCAATATCGAGGTTGCCGCGCCCTAAGCCCGCCGTCAACCATACCCCCAACCGCCCTGGCGAGAACCCGACGTACGGATGCAGGCTCAACATGCGAGTCTCATAGGTACCGTCGACCCGCTCTTCGCCGAGCAACGGGGCGGAATAATCGAACGATCCTTGGGCCCAAGATAGCGCCAAACCGGTTAGCATCTCGGCACCTGGCCGGGCGTCCAAACCGATCTGAGCACGGGTTAGGTTGCCCTCCCAATCCAGCGAACCGTCGTCGCTAGACATTTGGCCGTAGTCTCCCCGGCCCCAGAATGTAGGACTGCCGGGACAAAGGATGCATCCTCTACCAAAACCAAACGGCACCGCGAAGGACGAGCCATTCACAACCTGAGACATATTGACCGGGCGATTCTCAAAGATCCGGCCGGATTGAATCATGTCGTGGAGGGTAGACTCGGCGGCGAAGCTAAAAGACCGATTCACATCGCCGACTCTGTCCATCTGCTCAAGGCGATTTTCGATGGCGCGATTCGTTCCATCGGCAATAGCCAATGCATACTTGGACAAGATCTGTTCGTTGAGCTCCGCAAAACGGTCCGTAGCCGATTCTTCCACTCGGACCTCAAAGCTAAGGATAGCTGCATCCTCAGCAGTCATATTGTCGTCGGCGTCGTGGGCCGTATACGTCAACGTATACGTTCCGACCTCCATCGGTGTGCCCGAAAGCATCGGCGACATGGGGTTGGGGTCAAACGTCAGACCCGGCGGCACGTTGTCTAGGGTATACGTCAACTCGCCGAACACGGCCTCGCCGTCCGGATTTAGCGAGAGCAAGTTGCCGCCCGAAGCCAAGGGCAACACCAAGTCTTCAATCGCCTCGCCGTCTATGTACGTCTGGTTGGCCACGTCCCCGCTAAAGCTGGGCGCGCCATCTACCGTTATGTGAAAAGTCAACTCAGCCGAATCGCCATCAATATCCTCCACCTGATAGACCAAGCGATACACCCCAGTGTCCGTCGGCGTGCCCGAAAGCGTCCGCGACGCAGCGTCGAAGCTCAGACCCGGCACATTCATATCTAAACTATATGTCAAGTCGCCGTTGCCGCCCGCAGCCGCTGGCAATTCCCACGGATCCGTCGTCTCATTCTGACGCAAGATTCGATCCTCAATGGTCACGTCAAAAAAGGTAGGTGTACCGTCGACGGTCAGGAAGAAGGGCAACTCAGCCGAATCGCCATCTTCATCTTCCACCCGATACGTCAACGCATATCCCTCGGCAGGATGCGACACATTAAGCTCCGGCGTACCCGAAATCGTTCGAGCCTCGGCATCAAACACCAGACCCGGAGGCAAATTCTCCTCATTCAAGCTATACGTCAACTCACCGTTGCCGCCCAAAGACGCAGGCAACTCCAACGGGGCCATCTCCTCCCCTTCAGGAACTCTCTGATTCGTAATAGTTCCCTCAAAGAAGGGCATACCATTCACCGCAATCGTGAAGGTCAACGGGGCCGGCTCTTCGCCATCGACATCCGCCACCCGATACGTCAACGCATACCCTTCGGGAGAATACGACACATTAGGCGACAACTCACCCGAAATCGTCCGAGACGTGGCATTAAACGCCAGCCCCGGAGGCAACTCCCCATCCAAGAAATACGTCAACGCCACATTCCCACCGACCGCCTCCGGCAACTCTAAGCTCACCGCCTCGCCCGCCGTGTACAGCTGGTCTTCTACGACCTGATCGCCGAAGCTAGGTATGCCATTCACCGCAATCGTGAAGGTCAACGTCACAGCATCGCCATCGACATCCGTCACCCGATACGTCAACGCATAGCCCTCGGCAACATACAAGTAATCGGCCGGCAGCGTACCTGAAATCGTCCGAGCCGCGCCATCAAACGACAGACCCGCAGGCAACTCCCCATCCAAGCGATACGTCAACGCGCCATTCCCACCTGCTGCCTCCGGCAAGGCTAAGGTCTCCTCACCGCCTGCTTCGTAGCTTTGGTCTGCTACGACCTGAGCGCCGAAGCTGGGCATACCATGTATCACTATCGTGAATTCCAAGGCGTCGGGAGCATCGCCATCCTGATCCGTCACCTGATACCTCAACGCATACCCATCGCTCTCAGCAGCATACATCGCATCCGCCGACAGCGTACCCGAAATCGTCCGAGTCGCGCCATCATAGGTCAGACCCTCCGGCAACTCCCCGACCAACTCATACGTCAACTGGCCGTTGCCACCCGAAGCCGAAGGCAACACCCAAGGATCTATCGTCTGGCCTTCGGCAAAGGTGATTTGACTCGACACGGTTTCGTCGAAGCGGGGCATACCATCCACCCGAATCGTGAACACCAACGGGGCCGGCTCTTCGCCATCGACATCCGCCACCCGATACGTCAACGCATACCCTTCAAAAGCATACCACGCATCCGCCGGCGGCGTACCCGAAATCGTCCGAGTCGCCGGATCAAACGACAGACCCGCAGGCAACTCCCCATCCAAGCGATACGTCCTCGCCACATTCCCACCGACCGCCTCCGGCAACTCTAAGCTCACCGCCTCGCCCGCCGTGTACAGCTGGTCTTCCTCCTCCCGGACGAAGCTGGGTATACCATTCACCCGAATCGCGAAACGCAACGTCACAGCATCGCCATCGACATCCGCCACCCGATACGTCAACGCATAGGACTCAGCATACGTCGCATCCGTCGGCGGCGCACCTGAAATCGTCCGAGCCGCGCCATCAAACGACAGACCCGCAGGCAACTCCCCTTCCAAGGTATACGTCAACGCGCCATTCCCACCTGCTGCCTCCGGCAAGGCTAAGGTCTCCTCACCGCCTGCTTCGTAGCTTTGGTCTGCTACGACCTGAGCGCCGAAGCTGGGCATACCATGTATCACTATCGTGAATTCCAAGGCGTCGGGAGCATCGCCATCCTGATCCGTCACCTGATACCTCAACGCATACCCATCGCTCTCAGCAGCATACATCGCATCCGCCGACAGCGTACCCGAAATCGTCCGAGTCGCGCCATCATAGGTCAGACCCTCCGGCAACTCCCCGACCAACTCATACGTCAACTGGCCGTTGCCACCCGAAGCCGAAGGCAACACCCAAGGATCTATCGTCTGGCCTTCGGCAAAGGTGATTTGACTCGACACGGTTTCGTCGAAGCGGGGCATACCATCCACCCGAATCGTGAACACCAACGGGGCCGGCTCTTCGCCATCGACATCCGCCACCCGATACGTCAACGCATACCCTTCAAAAGCATACCACGCATCCGCCGGCGGCGTACCCGAAATCGTCCGAGTCGCCGGATCAAACGACAGACCCGCAGGCAACTCCCCATCCAAGCGATACGTCCTCGCCACATTCCCACCGACCGCCTCCGGCAACTCTAAGCTCACCGCCTCGCCCGCCGTGTACAGCTGATCTTCCTCCTCCCGGACGAAGCTGGGTATACCATTCACCCGAATCGCGAAACGCAACGTCACAGCATCGCCATCGACATCCGCCACCCGATACGTCAACGCATAGCCCTCGGCATACGTCACATCCGTCGGCGGCGCACCTGAAATCGTCCGAGCCACGCCATCAAACGATAGACCCGCAGGCAACTCCCCCTCCAAGGTATACGTCAACGCGCCATTCCCACCTGCTGCCTCCGGCAAGGCTAAGGTCTCCTCACCGCCTGCTTCGTAGCTTTGGTCTGCTACGACCTGAGCGCCGAAGCTGGGCATACCATGTATCACTATCGTGAATTCCAAGGCGTCGGGAGCATCGCCATCCTGATCCGTCACCTGATACCTCAACGCATACCCATCGCTCTCAGCAGCATACATCGCATCCGCCGACAGCGTACCCGAAATCGTCCGAGTCGCGCCATCATAGGTCAGACCCTCCGGCAACTCCCCGACCAACTCATACGTCAACTGGCCGTTGCCACCCGAAGCCGAAGGCAACACCCAAGGATCTATCGTCTGGCCTTCGGCAAAGGTGATTTGACTCGACACGGTTTCGTCGAAGCGGGGCATACCATCCACCCGAATCGTGAACACCAACGGGGCCGGCTCTTCGCCATCGACATCCGCCACCCGATACGTCAACGCATACCCTTCAAAAGCATACCACGCATCCGCCGGCGGCGTACCCGAAATCGTCCGAGTCGCCGGATCAAACGACAGACCCGCAGGCAACTCCCCATCCAAGCGATACGTCCTCGCCACATTCCCACCGACCGCCTCCGGCAACTCTAAGCTCACCGCCTCGCCCGCCGTGTACAGCTGGTCTTCCTCCTCCCGGACGAAGCTGGGTATACCATTCACCCGAATCGCGAAACGCAACGTCACAGCATCGCCATCGACATCCGCCACCCGATACGTCAACGCATAGGACTCAGCATACGTCGCATCCGTCGGCGGCGCACCTGAAATCGTCCGAGCCGCGCCATCAAACGACAGACCCGCAGGCAACTCCCCTTCCAAGGTATACGTCAACGCGCCATTCCCACCTGCTGCCTCCGGCAAGGCTAAGGTCTCCTCACCGCCTGCTTCGTAGCTTTGGTCTGCTACGACCTGAGCGCCGAAGCTGGGCATACCATGTATCACTATCGTGAATTCCAAGGCGTCGGGAGCATCGCCATCCTGATCCGTCACCTGATACCTCAACGCATACCCATCGCTCTCAGCAGCATACATCGCATCCGCCGACAGCGTACCCGAAATCGTCCGAGTCGCGCCATCATAGGTCAGACCCTCCGGCAACTCCCCGACCAACTCATACGTCAACTGGCCGTTGCCACCCGAAGCCGAAGGCAACACCCAAGGATCTATCGTCTGGCCTTCGGCAAAGGTGATTTGACTCGACACGGTTTCGTCGAAGCGGGGCATACCATCCACCCGAATCGTGAACACCAACGGGGCCGGCTCTTCGCCATCGACATCCGCCACCCGATACGTCAACGCATACCCTTCAAAAGCATACCACGCATCCGCCGGCGGCGTACCCGAAATCGTCCGAGTCGCCGGATCAAACGACAGACCCGCAGGCAACTCCCCATCCAAGCGATACGTCCTCGCCACATTCCCACCGACCGCCTCCGGCAACTCTAAGCTCACCGCCTCGCCCGCCGTGTACAGCTGATCTTCCTCCTCCCGGACGAAGCTGGGTATACCATTCACCCGAATCGCGAAACGCAACGTCACAGCATCGCCATCGACATCCGCCACCCGATACGTCAACGCATAGCCCTCGGCATACGTCACATCCGTCGGCGGCGCACCTGAAATCGTCCGAGCCACGCCATCAAACGATAGACCCGCAGGCAACTCCCCCTCCAAGGTATACGTCAACGCTACATTCCCACCTGCTGCCTCTGGCAGACCTAAGCTCACCTCATTGCCCGCCGTGTACAGCTGGTCTGCTACGACCTGAGCGCCGAAGCTGGGCATACCATGCACCACTATCGTGAAGGTCAACTCAGCCGAATCGCCATCGGAATCCACCGCCCGATACGTGAACGGATAGCCCTCGGCATACAACACATCAGCCGGAGGCATACCCGAAATCGTCCGAGCCTCGGCATCAAACACCAGACCCGGAGGCAACTCCCCATCTAAGCTATACGTCAGAGCGTCGGTGGACCGACCTATTGGCAACTCCCAAGGCTGTTTTATCTCTTCGCCTGCAGTAAAGGTTGTTTGACGCGCAGCGACCGCCGCGAAGGTCAGCTCTACATAGACCGTAAAGGTCAATTCCTCCGCGTCGCTCTCCTCCACATTGGTATCGGAATCTTCTACCCGGTAGGTCAGTTCATACGTCCCGGCTACGGTCGGCGTGCCCGAAAACGTCCGCGACCCAGCATCGAACGTCAGACCTGGAACCTCCGGCGACAAGCTATACACCAGCGGGCCGTCGCCACTCGAAGCGACAGGTAATCCCAGAACTCCTATTTCCTCGCCTGTCCGGTACGATTGATCGGCAACCGTCGCCCCGTCAAAGCTCGGCATCGTATCGACTTCTATCTCGAATGTCAACGTGGCCGTATCGCCGTCGGCATCCGTCACCTCGTAAGTCATCAAGGAAATAGCCACTTCCGAAGGCGTGCCCGAAAGCGTCCGAGACGCGGCATCGAATGCCAATCCCGGCGGCACAGGCCTTAAATCATACGTCAAATCGCCGTTACCACTCGAAGCCGCAGGCAACTCCAGAGCCTCTATCGCCACCCCGGCCGAGAACATCTGATCGGCAACCGTCACACCGTCAAAGCTCGGAGCTACATCCTCCTCTTCTACTGAAATATTGAATGTCAAGATGGCCGTAGCACCATCGTCATCCGTCACTTCGTAGGTCATCAAGAAAAAGACCTTTTCCGGGAAGATGACAACGTCCGAAGGCGTGCCCGAAAGCGTCCGCGACCCGGCATCGAATGCCAATCCCGGCGGCACAGGCCTTAAATCATACGTCAAATCGCCGCTGCCACCTGTAGCCGCAGGCAACTCCAGAGCCTCTATCGCCACCCCGGCCGAGAACATCTGATCGGCAACCGTCACACCGTCAAAGCTCGGTGTATCCTGGGCTTTAGCCACCGGGACCAACGCCAAGGTAGCCGCCAGGAAGAGCATACTCAGGCAGAACAGCGATCTATTCAAAACAAGTCTGTTACTAAGTCTGTTACTAACTGCACACCCGCTCATAATTGACCCTCCAATGAGAGATTTAAGTTTTAAGTTTAAGGTAGCGCAACGCTGTGCGCTAGACCGCCGCCTCGCCGCTCTAAGGCCGCAACCGCCTCTATCACCACCGCACTCATGGTTCCTCTCCCTTAGCGACCCTTACAACAGCTTAACCGCAGAGCGTGTAGAGAAGCCTGAGATCATTTACGTACTCAATACAAAATACGCATCTAATATCCAAGATGCAAGAGGTAGTTTCCAAACTATATGGCCTATCAGCACCTAGCACGTAGATAAGGTCAATATCTTGCAAAAAGAGGAAGATCCTGGCGCAACTCGGCCTCCAATTTGGAGTGGCAAGAGGGGCAAACCGAAATCAGATGTTCCAGCTTATTGGCCTCTACATTGGAAGAGAAACTGCGATAGGGAATCTTGTGATGGACGTCGAGTTGGCGTCCCAGTTCCTCTTCGCTGATCCCACATACTTGGCAGATGAAGCCGTCGCGCGTCCGCGCCTTTAATGCTTGGAGCGCCCAATTGGCCCCCCGCCGCTTGGAAGTCGCCCCCAAGCAAGCCTCTAACGAGGGCATGGCCTCTGTCCAAGCCCGGCGGCAAGATGCATCACAAAAATGCAACTGCGCCTGACCCGCATACCAAGCCGGCACCTCAATCTCTAGCCGACAATATGAACAATGCGTAGCGATTTGCTCATTGCTGCCAGCAGAGCACCGATCAGAGCACCGATCGCCAAAATTAAACCCCATCTGACTAGAAGACATGATAGACCGCAGAGCTAATTCTATACGGGATTCCAGTCTGTTCTAATCTCATCACTCGCCTCTTTTACCGGTCTTCTCGACTTTTTGAACGAGGCTCGAATGAAAGCCGAGCTAAAGAGACCTCAGAAACCCTGTCTTGCCCCCTCTCCCCACTTCCTATATATTTAACAGCTTTATTAAAGGAGCGCAAAATTGCCCAAACTCAAGTCTGCCAAAAAGCACCAAGCCACTAGCGCCAAAGCCTATGTGCGCAACCGCGCGCTCCGCTCGCGGTTGCGCACGGCCCTTAAAAAAGTCCGTCAAGCTCCGGATAAAGCCTCAGCCGAAACCGCTCTGCAAGCGGCGATCTCGATTGTCGACAGGACCGCCAACAAAGGCATTATCCACAAAAATTCCGCCGCCCGCTACAAGTCGCGGTTGAGTCATCTCGTGCAGGTGATGGCCTAGTATTTCCCCTCATTCAAAGGCTCGAGTGCTCAGATAGCGCAATCCACTGTCGCAGAGGATCGTCGCGACTCGAGCGCTCGAGCCCAACTCACGAGCGACTTGGGCGGCGATATAGGCATTGGCTCCGGCTGAGATCCCGACCAAAAGCCCTTCCTCTCGTGCCAAGCGGCGAGCCATTTCATAAGCCTCGTCGTCGGCAATGACCCGCACCTCGTCGACAACCTCGAGGTTGAGGATCGGCGGCACAAAACCCGCACCGATGCCTTCTATATAACTGAACCCAGCCCCCCCGCCTGAAAGCACGGGCGACCCGGCAGGCTCGACGGCGATGACCCGCACTGTGGACGACAGAGCCTCCTTGAGCACCTCGCCAACTCCGGTCAAGGACCCTCCAGTACCCACACCAGCCACAAAGGCATCGATTCGGCCATCTAGCTGCTCCAAGATCTCACGACCGGTCGTACGGCGGTGTATCTCAGGGTTCGCTGCGTTCATAAACTGCTGTGGCAAAAAGTAATCTGGATGCTTGCGCTTGAGTTCAATCGCTTTATTGATCGCACCTCGCATGCCCTCGGCCGCTGGCGTCAGCACGACCTCGGCACCGTAAGCCTGCATCTGTAAGCGGCGCTCGCGGCTGGCCGTATCGAACATGGTGACAATGAGCTTGTAGCCTTTGTAGGCAGCCACCATGGCCAAGCCAATACCGGTATTACCGCTAGTCGGCTCAATGATCGTGCCTCCCTTGGCCAGCAGTCCCTGCTCTTCGGCAGCTTCGATCATAGCCAAAGCGATGCGGTCCTTGACACTGCCGCCGGGATTGGTCGCCTCCAACTTGCCCCACACCTCGGCAGCATCCTCCCCGACGACTCGGCTGAGGCGTACCATAGGCGTAGCCCCGATTAGCTCCAGCACATTCTGGGCGCGTCTCATCCTGTACCAAACCTAACGTCAGCCGCCTGTACGGTGGGCCTCAATTGCCGCCGGCAATGGCCGGGACAATGGAGACGCTGTCGCCGTCGTTGAGGGGCGTGTCCTTGCCATCGAGGAAGCGAATATCCTCGTCGTTGACGAAGATATTGACGTAGCGGCGGATCTCGCCGCCCTCGTCGAGCAGTTTCTCGGCCAAGCCCTCGTAGGTGCCTTCGAGCCCATCTACCAACTGGCTAATAGTCGCCGCCTCTAGCGCGACTTCAGCCTGATTGTGGGTCAATTTCCGCAACGGCGTGGGAATGTGAACAGTAATCGGCATTTCATCCTCCATTTGGTTAATGTAGTTAAATATTTGCTGCCTGCCGCCCGCATTTTATCGGTTTTTAGGGAGCGGCTTTACTAAACTATTTCAACACCCGTTTCGGCGTAGCGACTGCCGTCCCAAGCAAAGCACTTGTAGCCTTGTACTTTCCGCTGGCTACCCGCCTCCTCGCCGCATACAGAGAGCACCAGATACATCGCGTCCGGGTCGTCTGGGTCGTCGCCCGCCTCTCGGCTGTTGAATATCCAAGTGCGCCTCTCGTCTTCGGCCGAGAAATAGGCCGCACAATCAATGTGGGAATGATAGCAACCCGAGATCCGGCCATCGGCCTTTTCAGCCGCCTCCACGATGCGTAGCTGCTCACCTGCGTCGATCAGATAAGCCGTGCTTGCATCACGGGGATAGTGCTTGGGGGCTTCTTCGTGCCTCTGCTGCTGTACATTAGTACAGGCATGGGCAGCGGACACCCCGTCCAGAGCCTTCTCGACCAACAGACCGCAACACTCGTGTGGGTACTCCTCCAAGGCTTGGGTGCAAATCCGTTCAAAGTCCCTGAGGGCAATGCGCAGCATTCAGCCATCCTTTCCCTTAGTGATGTCATCGAGAGCTAGCCGCCACATAGGCGTACTCATGTATTTATCGCCGCCATCGCAAAATATCGTCACCACCATCCCCGTATCTAGCTGGCGGGCAACTTCCAGCGCGGCCCAATAGGCCCCGCCTGCAGACTGGCCGACGAGAATCCCCTGCTCGACCGGCAGACGCAGTGCAGTATCGTAAGCATCATCGGTATCTATGGGTATTTTGTAGTCGAGGAGGGCCTCATCGTAGATACCTGGAACAATTGAACTCTCCATGTGTTTAAGCCCCTCAATGCCGTGAAACGGCTCAGCCGGCTCAGCGGCAATGATCCGGATGGCCGGATTGAACTCTCTAAGACCTCGGCCGGTGCCCATCAGCGTACCACTAGTTCCTATGGTGGCGACAAAATGAGTGACGAGGCCTTGGGTCTGCTCCCATATTTCGGGTGCGGTGGTGTCGCGATGGGCATGCCAATTCGCGGGATTGTTGTATTGGTCGGGCTTGAAGTAGCGATCAGGATCGGCTTCGTATATCCGCCGTGCTTCCCGTATGGCCCCGTCGGAAAGCTCTCCCGGGTCGGTGTACACCACTTCGGCACCATAGGCGGCGAGGATGGCCTTGCGCTCGCGACTGACATTCGCCGGCATGGCCAATTTTACCCGATAGCCCTTGGCCGCACCAATCATCGCGTAGGCAATGCCGGTATTTCCAGAAGTGGAATCCAAAATAATCTTGCCCGGCCTTAGTGATCCGTCCTGCTCGCCGTCCTCAATCATCCTCCGCGCCGGCCGGTCCTTGACCGACCCCCCGGGGTTGAAGAACTCCAGCTTAGCATAGACTTCCACCCGTGGCGGAATCGCCGGGTCTCTCAGCCGCAAAAGCGGCGTGTCGCCAATCTGTTCGACGACCGATAGGCCAGTCACAAAAATCTCCCCCTCTCGATTAAAAGAACCAAAAACCACCATGTCAACCAACCCCGCCCTTTCTTGACACCCTCCAAGCTACCTTCTACCTTATCTTTTCCCCCACCTGCGATCCAATCTTACTATTTAGGTGTAACTTATGGAAGAACCGAGCGAAGGCTTGGGCCATTGGGAACGCACGCACGACTGCGGCACTCTCACAAATAAAGACATCAGTCAGCGCGTCCTGCTGATGGGCTGGGTCTGGCGCCGCCGCGACCACGGCGGCGTCATTTTTATAGACCTCCGCGACCGCTATGGGATTACCCAAATCGTCTTCAACCCGCAGCGCGATCCTACCGCCTATCAGCAGGCTAATCACTTGCGTAGCGAGTACGTCATCGCCGTACAAGGCGAAGTCGAGGCTCGCCCTGAAGGCATGGTCAACTCCCAGTTGCCCACCGGGACCATCGAGGTCAATTGCGATCAGCTACGCGTCCTCAACCGCTGTCTGACCCCTCCTTTTCTCATCGAGGATCAAACCGATGCCGGCGAGGAGATCCGGCTCAAGTATCGCTACTTGGATCTCCGGCGACCCCGTATCCAAGGCAATCTGCTACTCAGACACCGGGGGTACCAGATCGTGCGTCGTCTGCTCGACGAGCGTGGCTTTATAGAAATTGAAACGCCGTTTCTGACCAAGAGCACTCCCGAAGGAGCCCGAGACTACCTCGTCCCCAGTCGGGTCCATCCCGGGCAGTTTTTCGCCCTGCCCCAATCACCTCAAACCTACAAGCAGCTCTTGATGATCGCGGGCTACGACCGCTACTTCCAGATCGTTAAGTGCTTCCGCGACGAAGATTTACGCGCCGACCGCCAGCCCGAATTCACCCAAATCGACATCGAGATGGCCTTCGTACGCGAGAATCACGTCATGGCCATCGCCGAGGATCTGACCCGCACCCTCTTCGCTCAGCTACGCCAAATCAATTTACCCAATCCCTTTCCGCAACTCACCTATCGCAAAGCCATGGAGCGCTTCGGCTCCGACAAACCCGACCTGCGCTTTGGATTAGAGCTCAAAGATGTAGCGTCAGCAGCACGCATTTCCCAATTCCAAGTTTTCCATTCCGTGCTTGACAATGGTGGTCAAGTCAAAGGTATAAATGTCAAGGGTTGCAGTGGGTTTTCACGCGGACAAATCGACGATTTAATTGCCTTCGCTCAAGGGCTAGGTGCCAAGGGACTTAGCTGGATCAAACACACCGACGCTGGCCTCGAATCCTCCATCGTCAAATTCTTCCCCCAAGCGGCTCAAGCCCTGTTGATCGAGGCCCTCGAATCCGCCCCTGGCGATCTCCTGCTCTTTGTCGCCGATCAGCCCAAGCTGGTTGCCCGGGTACTCGGAGCACTGCGCTTGGAGCTCGCCCAGCGCCTCTCGCTAGTGTCCGATGACTCTTGGCAACCCCTATGGATCAGCCAGTTTCCACTTCTAGAGCGCGACGAGGAAGCCGGCCGCTTTACCGCCGTACACCATCCCTTCACAGCCCCCTTAGAAGAGGACCTCGCCCTACTGGATAGCACTCCCGCCGACGTCAGGGCGCGCGCCTATGACTTGGTCCTCAATGGCAATGAGATTGCCGGGGGTAGTATCCGAATTTTTCAGCGATCATTACAAGCCCGCCTTTTTCAACTTTTAGAAATCAGCGCTGAAGAAGCCGCAGCCAAATTCGGTTTCCTCCTCGAAGCCCTCGATTACGGTGCCCCTCCACACGGGGGGATCGCCTTTGGCTTTGACCGGCTGATCACCCTGCTCGCCAACGAAGATTCAATCCGCGAAGTCATCGCCTTCCCCAAGACTAATAAGGTCGTGGGCTTGATGGAAAACGCTCCTTCTTCCGTCGATTTGGGCCAGTTGCGCGAATTGGGCATTCGGTCTGTCTAAAAACGTACAGGCGGGGTAGATTTTCGCTTGTTCTGCTTGACATCCACTATAGGTCGCCTATATTTGTGCCCATATCCCGTATATTAATGTAAGATCACTGTTTGATCCTTAAGCCTAGGTGGGGGAACTACTTAATGAGCTGTCTTTCCACTTTGAATTTGAGATACTTAGGCGTCGCCTTGTCGGTAGTGGCTTTGTCTCTCGTCGCTAGCTGTTCGCGTGCTCCGTCGCAGGAAGACATGGAATATCTAGAACAACAACGCCAAGCCACTCTGGCCGCCGAAGTGAAAGTAACCGAGTTACAGGCCGAAAAAGCACAGCTCGAGCGTGAACTCGCCGAGCGGCAAGCCACTAAAAAAGCACTAGAAGACAAACTAGCCGCTACCAAAAACAACCTCGCCAACTAAGCTAAATGAGAAAGGGTTCGACCATGAAGAAGTTGTCTGTTGGTGGGTTGGCTTTAGCACTGCTAGTCCTAGCGAGCGAAAACACCGCTGCTCAAGAGCAGAAGATGACCTGTGAGGAATACATGGCTCTGGGGAACGAGCTCGTCAACCGCGAGGTCGCGGCTAACACCCAGATCGAAGAGTTAAACGCCCAGCTTGAAGGGCTTAGCATGCAGATTGCCCAGCTCGATCAGGCCAACCTCGACCTCAATGCCCAGATCCTCGAAGCAGTGGGCCACTCCGAATCCGAAGTCATGGCCTTTGGGCGCGAACTCGACGCTATTATCGCCCAGCTCGAAGGTCTGATAGCACTAGCTCCAGAAGTGCTCATTATGCGGCGCGGTGAAGTCACGGCTATCGACTCCCGAGTCGCCGAGCTCAAGCAGAGCAACATAGCCGCCCTGCCCGAGATGATGGACAAGCTAGCTACCATCGACCAGATGCTCGCCGATCTCAAAGCGCGCATAGCCCAACCCGTGGTCATTGACTACCCGGTCGTGCGGGGCGACAACTTGTGGAATATCTCCAAAAAAGAACAAGTATACGACGATCCCTACATGTGGCCCCGCATCTACCGGAAGAATAAGGATCAAATCAAAGATCCGGATTTAATCTACCCCAACCAAGTCTTGGCCGTGCCGTTCGGGGTAGCCGAAAATCAGTACTTGGTCACCCGAGGAGACTTCCTCTTCAAAATTGCCGCCGAACTTTACAACAATGCCGGCAAATGGCATAAAATCTACGAGGCTAACAAGCAGCAAATCGTCGCGCCAGACTTGATTTTTCCTGCTCAAGTCCTCGAAATTCCCCAGTAATTAACAACCACTTGATTTAAATAAATCTCAAGACTTAAAGGGGTTTGGTCCTTCCCGGGCTTAAGGGAAGGATTTCAAACCCCTTTTTGTATTTTTGTCCAGCTACTAGGTCTATGAAGGACATTTCCATCGCCGGCATCGATCGCCGCTCCCTCTTCGGGCGCAACGATCAACACTTGGCTCATCTCGAAAAGAGATACGGCATTCGCCTAGTCGCCCGCGGCGACAAGCTAACGCTTAAGGGGTCCGAAGCCTCGGTGCGCGAGGCCGATGGCTTCCTCAGTCACCTCATAAAACGCATGCGCCACGGCCCGCCCCTCGAAGCAGCCGAGCTAGAGAACTTGATTCATTGTAGTCCGACCCCACCCAAGGGAGACCATAGCACCTTCCCAAACCCCGTAGCCCATACCTATAAAACGGCTATCTACGCCCGCACCGAGGGCCAAGCGAAATATCTTGCAGCCATCGACAACAACGACGTGGTCTTCGGCGTCGGCCCGGCTGGCACCGGCAAAACGTACCTAGCGGTGGCTATGGCCGTTGCCGCGCTGCGGCAAAAGCAAATCTCTCGCATCCTGCTCGCCCGGCCCGCCGTCGAAGCCGGAGAGAAGCTCGGTTTTTTGCCTGGCTCTTTTGAGGACAAGGTTGACCCCTACTTACGCCCGCTCTACGACGCACTACAAGATCTCATGGAACCCGAGCGACTGCGGCGGATGCAGGACATGAAAATTGTCGAAGTCGTGCCGCTAGCCTACATGCGCGGCCGTACCCTCAACGATTCGTTTATTATTCTCGACGAAGCCCAAAATACTACGCCACAGCAGATGAAGATGTTTCTCACCCGGCTAGGCAGCCACTCAAAGGCCGTAGTTACCGGCGACGTTACTCAGACCGACCTCAGCGACGACCAACCCTCGGGCTTGGTCGTCGCGCCCAAAATTCTGACTGGGATCGCCGGCTTGGCGTTTGTTCGGCTCAACGAACAGGATGTGGTACGCAACCCACTCGTGCAGAAGATCATCAAAGCCTACGATAGCTATGAGGAAGCCCACGCCTCGGCCGATTCATGAACGCGCTTAAATTCAAGTGGTTTGGCTCCACACGCCGCAGTAATCAGCCCAAACCTTGGCACCCGCATAGCTTAAGGGTGTTTCATATTGCTTTGGCGGGCCTAGTCATCGGCCTGCTCACCTACCTATCGCCCTACCAGCGTCCTTACAATGTCGCTCAGCTACGCGTCGGCAGCATCGCCCAAGAGCGCATTGAGGCCCCTTTTCTCTTTCGCGTGCCCAAAAGCGATGCCGAATTGGAGCGCGAACGCCAAGCAGAGACCGCCGAGATCCCCACCATCTTGCACCGCGATCCCCTAATTCAAGAGCGGCAGCTAGCTCGGCTAGACTCAGTCTTTGCAGTGATGATCCCAAGGATCCGGGTCCAGATGGCCGACTCGCTCAAGCAACGCGAACTCCAACGCGAACTCCCTCAAGTCATCGGTTCGCTCTCGCTCGATGCCCTTTCGACCCTCATCAACGTCCTCTCCACGGCCAGCGAACCTTATGTACACGACTTCCAAGCCATCTGTCGGCAGATTCTGGCCAATTACTATACCGCGGGCATTATTGCCTCCAAACAGCCGATTCTCCTAAGTCCCTCGGCCCAAGTCCGCCTCGGAGACCGGGAACAGCACATAGAAACCCTCTATAGCGAAGAAAAGCTCAAACAAGGTGAATTGATCTCGCGCATCCAAACGTATCACACCATCGCCGACCGCGACGCCATCCAAGCCGTACACGAGCTCCTAAGCCTCTTTGTGGCCCCCAATCTGACCATTGACGAGCCGGAAACCGCCCGCCTCAGGAACGCGGCGCGGCGCGGCGTGGCCAGTATCAAGCGGATCTATGCCCAAGACGACCTCATCGTCGACAAGCACGCCACCGTTACCGAAGAGCATGTCGACGCACTCGACGCACTGGCCGATCTCATCGCCCAAGAGCAATCTCAACATCCGATCAAACTCCTGATCCAAATAGCTGCGGCCGCGACGATCTCCGGACTCCTGATCTTCGTCTTCAGCTACTTCCTCGCCACGCACGAACGCGCTGTTTTTGACCAGCCTGGCCATCTCGTCCTCTTAGCCATCTTGACCGTTGCCATAGCCACCGCGGCCTCCTATATCAAAACGCACGACCTCTCCCCCTATTGGATACCGATCCCCCTCGCCGCCATGCTAGCGACGATCCTGCTAACGCCACAAATTGGCTTGGTGCTTTCGTTTGTGTTAGCACTCTTTGCCGGCAACCTCTTTGCCGACTTCTACGTAGCCATAACCTGTGCCCTAACGGCGGCCATAGCCGTCTATGCGGTGCGGCACGTGCGCCACCGCAATCAGTTCTACCGCCCCATGATCTTCCTACCGATCTCTTATGCGCTGCTCATCTCGGCGGCGGACCTGTTGCGCTTCTTCCCGGTCGAACAGATATACGCTCACATCCTGCCCGGTATCGTCATCGGCGTGGCCGCCCCCATCCTCACCATCGGCCTGCTGCCGATCTTTGAAAGCCTCTTTCACATCACCACGGATATCACCCTGCTGGAGCTGTCGGATCCCAACCGGACCTTGCTCCGCCAATTGGCCATCCGGGCACCGGGGACCTATACTCACAGCCTGATTATGGCCAACCTCTCCGAGAGCGCCGCCGAAGCCATCTCCGCCAACCCGCTTTTGGCTCGCGTCGGCTGCTATTACCACGATATCGGCAAGGTGAGCAAGCCTGAGTACTTCAGCGAAAATCAGGGGTTGCAAGGCGGTCGCAACCCCCACGATAATCTGATGCCCTACCTGAGCATGCTCATCATCGCCTCGCACATCCGCGAGGGGCTCGAATTGGCCGAGGAACACGGCCTTCCCCAATCTATCTGCGACCTAATCTCTCAGCACCACGGTACCACCGTCATCGAGTACTTTTACGAGCGCGCCGTGGAATTGGGCGACCGGAGCGTGCGTGAGGAAGATTTCAGGTACAACGGCCCCAAGCCCCAGACCAAAGAGGCCGGTATCCTGATGTTGGCCGACTCGGTCGAAGCGGCAGCCCGCACCCTCGCCGAGCGCACGCCCAGCCGGATGCGCCAGTTAGTACACAAAATTATCCAGCAGAAATTCACCGCTGGCGAACTCGACGAGTGCGCTCTGACCCTGCGGGATTTGCTCAAAATAGAGGATAGCTTCATTCGCGTGCTGATGGGCGTCCTACACAGCCGGATGGAATACCCTTGGCAGAAGGCCAATCGCAAATGGCAGACCGTCTAGATAGGCCCCTCCACATAGTCCAAGACGAGGGCCTCGCCCCCCTGCATGCAGACGTACTCGCAGCCCTGCACCAGGTCGCCGCGCAGGTCGCCTACGCCCACGCACTACCGGACGCAGTCCAGCTAGTCCTCGTCGACGACGACTATATGAGCGATCTCAATACCACCTACCGCAGCAAGGAGGGCACTACGGATGTCTTATCTTTCGATTTGGGTACCATACCTAGTCAGGACAGCAGCGGCGAAGTGTACATTTCTCTGCCCCAAGCGCAGCGGCAAGCTGCTGCGCTCAGCCTCCCTCCTTTAGAAGAACTAGCTCGCCTGCTGGTACACGGCCTACTCCATCTAGCGGGCTGGACACACGACACGCCCGAGCAACTAGCCGCTATGGAACGCGAAACAGATCGCTTTCTTACCACAGCTTCCCTCTCTCCCTAAGCGGCCTTGGCCGGCCGCGTTACCCGAAAGGAGCCTTTTTGGAACCCCCGCAAGTCGACTTATCCTCCGTCGCATGCGCCGTGCTGGTCGGCTCGATCAGCCTCGTCTGGCTCTTCTTAGTAGCTAGCTATGAGACTACCTTCACCATTCTCTCCAAATCCGTGCTGGAGAAGATGGCCGAAAGCGGCGTATCACATGGGCGCGCCATGCTCCGCATCTACGAGCCGCGCTTGCGCCTGCGCCTGATGACCCGCCTCGGCGAGGCCATCGGCGTCACCGTCCTCGCCCTCGCCCTGTTCTTTCTCGCAGAAGCCCTCCTATTGCCGTATCTCCGCACGTACTATTTCACGGCGGCAGTGGCCTTATTGGGTGCGCTAGGGCTTTTCATGATCGTCGCGACGCCTCGTCGCATCCGCTTTGACGAAGAGGGCGATGAAGCGTGCATACCCGTCGTCGCCTTGGCCTATACGCCTGTACACGCGCTGCTCCTCCCCTTGACCAATCTCCTCGAACTCCTCGGCAGCTTTGATTATAGCGACGAGGATTTTCGCGCTGAAAAGGAGGAGGAACTGCGCAGCATCGTCGAGTCAGAAGGCGAATCTGGCGTACTAGAGGAAGGCGAGCGCGAGATGATTGAGAGCGTCTTTGGCTTCCACGACCGCGTCGTCCGCGAAGTCATGGTACCTCGCGTCGACATGGTCGCCATCGACCAATCAGCCTCCCTGCAAGATTTACTCGATCTCATTAAGGACAAGGGACACTCGCGCCTACCCATCTACCGGGAAAGCCTGGACCACATCCAAGGGCTAGTGTACGCCAAGGATTTGCTGCAGATCTTGGTGGCCCGGCCCGAAGTTAATTTGGCGACGCCCATAGACCAACTACTGACCAGTCAGCAAGAGGGCGATCTGCGTTTTACCCACGAGCCTTATTACATTCCCGAGACCAAGAAAATCGACGTCCTGCTCAACGACTTGAGAGCCAACAAAATTCGCCTCGCCATCGTCCTCGACGAATACGGCGGCACGGCTGGGTTGGTCACCACCGAGGACCTCGTCGAGGAAATCGTCGGGGAGATCCAAGACGAGTACGACGAGGAAGAGGAATTGCACCACTGGCAGGTCCCCGGCGAGGTGCTCATCGCCAATGCCCGTATCGACATAGACGATCTCAACGACTTGCTTTCCATCGATCTGCCGAGGTCGGGCTTTGAAACCCTCGGGGGATTTATCTACGACCACTTGGGGAGCATCCCCGCGGAGGGTCTAGTCTTCAAGGTTGATCATCTAGAGCTCGACATCCTCAAAGTCGAGGGCCAGCGCATCGCCCAAGTTAAACTCCGGCGCTTGACCTCCGCCGGCAATTGAGAGGGTTGCGTCTGCCTGCCCCATCCTTTAGATTAATTATCTACAGCTTGTAGCTTGTTGCGGGGTGGAGCAGTCTGGTAGCTCGTTGGGCTCATAACCCAAAGGTCCTAGGTTCAAATCCTAGCCCCGCTACCACCTTTTCAGGGAGTCGTTCGCGGCTCCCTGATTTTATTTTATGCCTATCTACAATAAGGTTCCCGACAATCCCACCACCGCCCCGGTCGAGCGCATCCGCCTCGACGAGCGCTTCATATCCTTGCTCATCGCCGAAGATGCCCAAGCTCGTCTCGAAGCCCAAGAGTTGCGCCAGCTCGTCCACCGCGCTCTCCAAGCCCTCTCCGACGACGAGATGCGCGTTATTCAACTCCGCTATCAGTACAAGAAATCGCCCGGCCAAGTCGCGGCGCGTTTGGGCCTTTCTCGCAACGCAATGACTGCGCTTGAGCAGAGTGGCTTAAAAAAATTGCGCCAAGGGCTCGAGGATTGGCACCGAGGCGTCTGAATTGCAGCAGCGGCTCTTTCCCCTGCTGGCCTCGGCCCTACTCTCGGGCCTGCTCTTCGTAGTTAGCATCCCCAAATTCGATCAGTATTACCTCGCTTGGATTTGCCTACTGCCGCTCTTTTTGGCTCGGCACTGGCTGCCAGCCCAAAGCCACTTCGCCCTCGGGCTGGTCGCCGGCCTCGCTTGGGCCACCGGACGCACCTACTGGATCACCGAAACCCTACAATTGTACGGCACCCTCTCCTTGACGACCGCCGTGGCGACTAATGGACTGCTCATTATATACATGGCCTTGTATCTGGCCTGTTTTGTCGTGGTGTGCCGCCGCCTAAACTTTTCCTCCCCGCTCTTTGCCTGGTCGGCAGCCGGCGTCTGGGTCCTTTTAGAGTGGGTACAAAACTGGATGTTGAGCGGCTTCCCCTGGCAGCTACTGGGCTATTCGCAGTACCTCAACCTACCCCTCCTACAGTGGGCTGCCATAACCGGCGTCTATGGCCTGAGTTTCCTGATCGTCCTATTCAACGCCGCGTTGGCCCAAGCCCTCTCGCACCGTGCTTTCATCTCCTATCTGAGCCTGCCTCTTTTCTTGCTGGTCGCCGTTCATCTATGGGGCTTCTATCGGCTGCACGACATGCCGGATTCGCCACCCTCCACCCTCAAGGTCGGCGTCGTTCAAGGCAATATCCCCCAAGACCGCAAGTGGAAGGAAAACCGGCTGGCCTGGACGGCTCGGCACTACGCCGCACTCACCCGGGACTTGGCGGTCGCGAAAAAACCAGCGCTGATCATCTACCCAGAGACGGCCCTGCCGCTCTATTTCGGCGACCCTTTGTACGCGACCTATGTCGATTCGATAACAGCCTTAGCGCAGGAACTAGATACACCCATGTTGGTGGGCAGCCTCAAGGGCGATTCGCAAAACCGCACTGCTCCGGTCTATAACCGGGCCTTCCTCCTCAATGCTCAAGGGGAAGTAGTGGATTACGCCGACAAGGTGCACTTGGTGCCTTTTGGCGAGTTTCTGCCCTTTCCAGGCATCTTTCAGTATTTGGGGGGGCTTACAGCAGAAAGCGGCATCTTCGCCCACGGAGCAAGGCACAAAGCACTGCGGCTTCCGCGCAGTGACACCTCATTCGGGGTCTTTATTTGCTACGAGTCCATCTTTCCGGAAATCACCCGCGCGCTGATGGCCCAAGACCCAGACTTTCTGGTCAACACCACCAACGACGCTTGGTTTGGCACCACCGCGGCCCCGCACCAGCACTTTGCACAGGCCGTCCTGCGGGCCGTAGAAAGCGGGCGCGCCGTAGTCCGCGCCGCCAACACCGGCATTTCCGGCTTAATCGAACCGAGTGGGCGCATTGCCTATCGCACGCCGCTTTTTGCCACTGAGACCTTTGCAATAGACGTGCCCCTGCACCGTGGACAGACGATCTACACTCGCTACGGGGACTGGCCGCTCCTGCTCTGTGCCCTCGCGCTAACACTGGTCGCCGTCCGCAAAAATTGGAATTAGGAATTGAGCCTGAACACTACCGGGCAATGCGTCGGGTCGTCGATAAAGGCCGTCAGCCCCTCCCGCTTACCGTCCACTGGGCGGGACCGCTCAGTGCGTATGTGAACGGCCAAGCTCCGCCGAGGGCCCGCAGAATAATTGGGGCCACTACCGTGTAGCGTCAAGCAGTGGTGAAAGCTCACGCCTCCTTGGGGCAGGGTCGCCGCCACTTCTACCCACTCGTCGCTAGTCAACGCGGCCAGTTCTCGCTTCTGCTCGGCTAGCTCTTGGCCGAAGAAGTCGCTGCCCGGCAGCAATCCCCACTGATGCGAGCCGCGCACAAAGCGCATCGGCCCGGTCGTCGGGCCGACCTCGCTCAAGGCGATCCAAGCCGTAAACAGCTCGCTGCCCTCTTCCCAAGCCCCCCAGTAGTTGCGATCCTGATGCCATCCCACGTGGGTTCCGCTAGATTCTGCGCCAGCGACCGGAGGCTTGTACAACAACTGCACCCACCAAACCTGGACCCACTCGGCCCCACAGACTTCAGCAGCCAACGCCCCGAGAGCCGGATGTTTGATCAGGTCCATAATAGCCCGATTGGCGATCTGGGGCTTTTCAATTTTGCACAACCGCTGCGGGTCGTCGCCTGGCTGCCAAGCCGAGGGGCGGGGCGACACTCCGGTATCGTACTCGCCCCGCCGCACCGCATCCATGCCCTCTACAGCCCGCTCGACGGCCTCTAAAGGCCATACGGCTGCGTCGTGGATGTAAAACCCATCCCTCACATACGCTGCTTTGGAATTTTCGCTCATCAGCACCGTCCCTCCTAAGCCGGACAATCGGGAATATCGACCCACCGCCGCTCGGCCGCGGCCTGGAGGATGGAGTCGGCAACGGCCTGCGCCCGCATCCCGTGATAAAACGAGGGCACGCAATCGCGCTCCTCGCGGATGGCGCTGACGAATTCCCAAGCTTGGTCGTAGCGGAAAGTTTGCACGGGATCGCCGACGGACGGATCGCGCGGCGCATTAGGGCGCTTGAGGAACTCGGCGGGCACGGGCCGGCTCTGATAGGGCTCGCCACGAGGCGCGAAGAGCACCTCGTGCGGCGCATGCAGGCGATAGACGACCGAGGCTTCCTCCCCGTTCAGTTCGGCCAAATCGTGGTCGCCCTTCGGACCGTAGCCCTTGCTCAACTTGCCCATCTCGAAGACGCCCGTGGTGCCGCTTGCAAACTCGGTGATCCACGCGATCCAATCTTCCACGTCCTGCGGTGGGCACGGCTGGCCCTCGCGGGTCTGATCTCGCGGCACCAACTGCTTGGCCGCGCTGCACACAGCCTCTATCGGCCCCAGCAGATCCTCGGCAAAATCAAGGCGGTGAATACCCATATCGCCCAACTCGCCCGAACCTGCTTGGCTTTTGTATTGCCGCCAGCCAATAGCGCGCTCTCCCCAGTCTTGCAGGCGCTGGAAACGGGCGTGGCGAATCGCCCCGAGGGCCCCCGTCTGCACCAAGTGGCGGATGTAGTTAATCGCCGGTACAAAGCGATAGGTAAACGCTGTCATGTGGCGACGCCCCGACGCCTTGCCTCGGGCATAGATTTCCCGCGTTTGGGCAAAGTCCATGCCCAAGGGCTTCTCGCATAGCACGTGGCAGCCGGCGTCTAAGGCTTGGACGATCAGTTCGTAGTGATAGACGTTGGGCACGGCAATGCAGACCGCATCCGGGGCCACCGCGTCTAAGAGCGCGTCCAGCCGCTCAAAAGCGGCCTCAATGCCCCATTCCGCTTGTCGCTGTTGCCGCAGCGTCTCGTCTGGCTCGCAGATTCCAGCGATCTCGACCCCGGGAATCAGCCGCAGCCCTGGATAGTGTACCCCCGCACAGACGCCGCCTGTGCCCACCAGCCCTACGCGCAGTGCATGTTGATTCATACGACCTCTTTCATTTGCATTTGCATTTGTCGCTCCGACTCGGCCAGCTTATCCACGAGCGCATGCAACCTCGGCAGGTCCTCAGCGGCCACATCCTCGGCAAAAGGCACCACCGGCCCACCAGCCAGCCCGACCCGCTCCATAGCCGCGTGTAGCGCCGAGGCGCTGTAGCGCGCTGCACACTCGCCGCGCAGATCCTCAAAAGGCACCATCTGCTGCCGAATGGCCTCGGCCCCAACGCGATCTCCGGCCGCAAAGCGCTCTAGGAGCGCACGGCTCATGCCGGGCGCGAAGTTGGCCATCCCCGAGCTAAACCCGACGGCCCCAGCCGCCATATAGTCGATGCAGGGATCTTCGGCCATGCCGCAGACCATGGCCGCCTCGTCTCCAGCCTCGGCCTCGATGCGCCGGAAAGTCTCCAAATCGTCAACCGAGTACTTAAGCCCTACCACCTCGTCCAGCCGGCAGAGTGTAACCACCTGCTCCACTGGCATAATATCCAGGCGGCGCTGATACAATATGGTCGGTAACTGGGTCTTTTCGGCAATGCTGCGCAATCCGACCGCCGTCCCATTGGCCGATGCCGGGCCGACGATCGGCATGATCATCACCCCGGCGACGCCCAACGAGCGCGCGATCTGCCCCATTTCCAAGGCGCGGCCATACCCCGGCCCAATCCCCGGTACCACCAACGCCGCCTCGGCCGCAGCATCCATAAACGTCCCGACGATGGCCTCGTACTCTGCCAAGGTCACATCGTATGCCAAGCCCGTACCGCAGGCGGGCATGATGAAATCCACGCCGCGCTCGCACAGATAGCGCGCGTTGCGGCCAATGCCCTCCAAGTCGATGCTCTGCTCCGCGTCGCGGGGCGCGATCGCTACGACCAACACATTGTGGCAATGTTCTTTTTTTAATGCTCTCATGACGTACTCCTAATCCCTAAGCCCAGACGGTTTTGGCCGAAGTTTGGGCGTATTTGTTGTATTGCTCCATGTAATCCTCGCGCGGCGGACTGAAGATGTCGAGAATTTTGGCCGGCCCTTCTTCGACGATCCCCCAGTGGACCACATTCGGCGGAATCAAGAAGGCGTCGCCCGGACCGGTGACGCGCTCCTCTGCCCCAATGCGAAAGCGGAAGCGCCCGGCCAGCACCAAGCCGGCTTGCTCGTGCGGGTGGCTGTGCTCGGGCACTTCACAGCCTTCTTCCATGTCCAAAAACGAAAGCATTAGCCGCTCGCCAGCCACCAAGCCGCTGTTGATTTGGGGGAAAAGTTCCACGGCCGCAAGTTCTGCGGGATTGATAAAGGGCATAGTCTTCTCCTATTCGACAAAGCTCCGCAACCAAGCATCGCCGCGATAGCGCGGCCACAGCGTAACAAAGCGACCGACCATCAGGCCGCTATAGGCCATCCAGGCACCGGCTAACTCCCAATCTAACCAGTATATAAAAACCAACGCCGCAGGCACAAACACCCCAAAGGTGGCCAGCGCCATAGCCTTGAACAAATATCCCATGTCGCTAGCGCCGATGAAAATTCCGTCAAAGACGAAGACCACGGCGTTCAGCGGTTGGAGCAGCGCGATGAGTACATAGAGCGAGCCGACCTGTTCTACAACTTCCCGATGCGGGGTAAACAGCGCGGCAATAGGCTCCAAGGCCGCAAAGTAAGCCAAACCAAACCCCGCTCCCAAACCCAAACCCCAGCCGATGATCCGCCGCGCGAGCTGCCGAGCCTCGGCAAAAAAGTGTCCCCCTAAGCAGCGGCCGACCAGTGTCTCGGCGGCGTGGGCAAAGCCGTCAACGGCGAAGCTAGTTAGCCCCCAGACCTGCAAGATCACGGCGTTGGCCGCCAGCGGTGCTTCGCCCATCCGCGAGACCATGCCGAGCGTAAAAAAACCGGCAAATTGCAGACAGAGAGTGCGGCCGAAAAGGAAGGCATTGGTCTGCAACAAGCGCTTCATCGCGCGCAGGTCCCACAGTCTTGTAGGCCACTCCCGCAGATAGGAGCGGTAGCCGCGTAGCAACAAAAAAACCCCGGTGGCTAGCGCCGCCGCATTGCCCAGTACGGAAGCCCAAGCCGCCCCTTCGACGCCTAGCTTAGGAGCGCCCAACTTGCCGTAGATAAGCACGTAGTCCGCGCCGATGTTGACCAGATTGGCGACGGTCGTAACCCAGAGAGGCGCTATGACATTGGCGGTCCCCAAGAAAAAGCCGTTGAGCGTCATAACGCTCAGCGCCAAGGGCGCTTCCCACACCCGAATGGCGAAGTAGCGTATGCCCCAGTGCTGGACTTGGGGAGATCCGCCGGCCAACTCGAACCCAATCCGGCCGATCCAACCGCCGGCCGCCGCGATCCCCATGCCGAATAAGACAGCCACGATCAACGAGCGGTAGAGCACCCCCGCGCTCTGGCGTCGATCCCCGGCTCCGCAGTACTGGGCCACCAGCGCCGTGGTCCCCATGCGCAGAAAGGCCAAGCACCAAAATATGCCATTGAAGATCAAACTCGCCGTAGAGACCGCGCCCATAAAGGCCACTTCCGGCAAATGGCCGATCATCGCAGTGTCGGCGATGCCGATCAGCGGCGTAGATAGGGCAGTGAGAATACTGGGAACGGCGAGTCGGAGTATCTGACGGTCGAGAGATTTCAATCCTCCGCCTCAGGTCGCCAGCCAAACCGGTTCAGGTCGATGCGTTGCGCTGTAAAGGCAACGCCCTCGCTGGCCAAAAGCTCGTATTGCAACAGATGAAATTTGCTGCCGCTGCGCGGCGAGACCTTGCCTTGGGCGTTGATGATGCGGTGCCAAGGCAGGTCCCATTCCCCGGGCATCCCCGCTAAAGCAAAACCTACTTGCCGCGCCCGCCCCGGATAGCCGGCCAAGGTGGCGATCTGCCCGTAGGTCGCCACCTTGCCGTAGGGCACACAGGCGATGGTCTCGTAGAACGCCCGGCGCATAGAGCTTTCAGCAGTTGGGAGCTGCGGCCTCATCGCGCCCTTCCAAAAAATCCAGGGCCTTGGCATAGCTGCGCTTCTCCAAGTAGTGGCGCAACATCGGCGGGGCTTCGTTGCCTAGTTCGTCAAGCTGCCGCAGATGCTCGGCAATCGACTCGCCCTCGCGGTTGTCGATGGCCGTCATCAGCGCTTGCAGGGTGGCGTGCAATTGATCTAGTGCCATAGCTCAGGCCGCCATGATGAGGTAGGAAAGCCACTCGGCGTGCGGGTTGCGGATCGCGTAGCGCGTACCCGGTGGCAGGTGGATCATATCCCCTTCCCGAATCTCCTGCGCGTCGCCATCGGCTTCCAAGATGCCGCTGTTTTCCAGCACGTAATAGACCTGCTCTAGCTCTTCGCAGCATTGCTCGACCGTCTGTCCGCGCGGTTGTATAGCCTCGCGGTCAATGCAGTGCAGCCCCTGCGTAAAGCCCACCCCCTCCTCGCCGACCGGGCCTAGCTGATGCCAGCGCACCGCGCCCGCACCGTCGCCCATCGCCGGCACATCGCGCCAGTTGCGGATGGCAAACTCTCCGCTGTTGGCCGCGATTCTTTGGCTGATCACGTGGTGTTCGAGCCAGTCCTCGCTGGCGTCGTTAAACATCTGGTGATGGACGCCCGACGGCAGGTACACCGCGTCGCCTTCCTGCACGGGGAAACGCTCCTTGTCAAAGAGCACGTAGCCGCTGCCCGAGAGCACGTAGTACACTTGTTCGAGGTTTTCGTGCTTGTGGTAATCCGAATTCTTGCGGCCCTGTAGCGCGTGGCGGGCAAAGCCCTGTAGGCGCTCTAGGCAATGGCGCGGATCTGGGTCGTCGTCGCCAACGCGGTCGCGCAACCCGCCCCAATGCACAGCGCTCAGGTGGGCTATATTGGGTTGGATGTCGCGCCAATTGATGATGTACACCATGTCTCATTCCTCCTATGTTTACAAAGCGGCAATTTGGCGCATTCGCGCCCCGAGATCAATGAGTTCCTCACGGCTGCCGCCCACTTCGTGAATCAGCGTGGAATCGTATCCCGCCGCCCGCAGGGCGGCCATGACTGCCGGCCAGTCTGTATCCCCTTCGAGCAGGTTGACGAAACTGTGCTCGCTGCGGCGGAAATCCTTGAAATGCACCTTTTTGATGCGCGGCCCCAACTCGCGGATCCAGTGCTCTGGATAGCCATAGGCCATCATGTTAGCCGTGTCGAGGTAGATCCCCACCCACTCGCTGCCGATTTCATCGACGAAAAGCCGGGCTTCGCGCGGGCTGAGCAGGAATTTGTTCCAGACGTTTTCCAAACCAATGGCCGCCCCCATTTCCTCGGCCAAAGGAGCTGTATCAATCAGCGCGTCCCGCAACCCATCCCAAGCCTGCTGATAGGTGCCCTCGACCGCTAGCTGGCCCGGGTGCAACAGCACCCCATCGACCGACAGCGCACCGGCGATCTCAAGCGAGCGCCGCAAGCACTTGAGACATCGCTCGCGCTCACCGGCATCACGGCTGAGCAGGTTGCCGCGCTCTTGATACCAGACGATGACGCTGCCGATTTCAACTCCGGCCGCAGCGCACTGCTGCCCAACCTGCGCGATCTCGTCGGCACTCATGCTCGGATCCAAGTCCTTGCCCTCGGCAAAGACTAGTTCCACAGCTTGATAGCCGGCGTCCTCGCACAATCTCAGCGTGTCCGCTAGCGACATGTTCCCTAAAATGATCTGCGTGATCCCTACTTTCATGGCACACCTCTGTTGAATATATCTAACGCGCTCAGTATGTTATGGGCCATCGCATTCGGCCCACCACAATTCGTTTTCCGCCGACCGCTTTGGTCGGCGGTTAGGACGTTTTACCCCTTCAACGAGGAGAACAAAATGGCAAAAAGAAAATCCACCAAAAGCAAAAAGGACAAAAAGGACTTTCAAATCGGCTTTGTCGGCGTGGGTCGTATGGGTCAACGTATGGCCCGCAACCTCAACGACAAGGGCTTCAACATTTCGGCCGTATCCGACGCCAACAGCCGCGCCGCCCGCAAACTAGCCAAAGAGCTTAGCTGCGCCGCCCCCAAAACCCTAGCCGAAGTTACGGCCCTCTCCGACGTGGTCATCACAGTAGTCACTGACGATGCGGCCGTGCGTTCGATCTTTGCCACTTCTGGCGACTCCCTGTTGGCCAATGCCAAAGGCACGACCTTTATCAACTGCGCCACTATCTCGCCCGCGGTCCACGTCGAGGTCGAAGAGCGCGCCGCCGCGGTTGGTGCTTCCTCCCTCGAAGGCTGCATGGCCTCCAGCATCACCCAAGCGCGCCAAGGCACGCTGTACCTGATGTGCGGCGGCAAACGCAGTGTCTTCAACCGCGTCCGGCCCATCCTCGACGCCCTGAGCGTCGATTTGCGCTACATCGGCACCGCCGGCCAAGCGGCCCAAGTCAAGGCCCTCGTCAACATGGTCATGAACATCAACACCGCCGGCTTGGCCGAGGGACTAGGCTTGGGCTCGGCGCTCGGATTGGACCTGAAGACGCTGATGAAGGTCTTCTCCCAAACCGGCGCTAACTCGCGGGTACTAGAGACCGACGGCGAGGACATGACTATCCGCGATCACGAATGCTATTTTTCCGCAGACCACGCGGCCAAAGACTCCGGCATCGCCCTCGCACTGGCCCGCCAAAATAAGCTCAGCCTGCCGCTGGCGCAGGCGACCAAGCGCCAGTACGACAAAATGAAGAAACTAGGGCTGGGTGATCTCGACAAATCGGGTATTGCCGAGCTGACCTTTCCCGGTCGCAAAGGCACCAAGAAGTAGCCGTTTTCCGAGGGGGCAGGTCGCCGCAGACCTGCCCCTTTCCTCGCTAAATCCGCCCGTGTCGGATGTCCACCATCCGCCGCGTCAGTTCAAACCGCAGCCCTTCCCCACTAAAGAATCGCACGAACTCATCGACCATCACCGAGAAATAGCGGCCAAACGTCTCGGGCGCATACCAAGCGATATGGGGGCTGACAAAGGCGTTGGGCAGGTGGCGCAAGAGGCTGTCTTGGGGCAGCGGCTCTGGGTCGAAGACATCAAGTCCGGCGATTAGCTCGCCCCTTGCCAGCCGCTGCGTCAGTTCCTCATAATCCACGACCGGCCCGCGACAGCAATTGATCAGGATGCGACCGCGACCCAGCAAATCGAGCTCTCGTGCCCCGATCATCTTTTCGGTCTTGGGCGTGTGTGGAACCTGGACTACGAGGATGTCGGCGTGTTGCAACACCTCGTCGAGCGAGCCGCGTACAATGCCCAACTCAGCGGCGACTTCCTCGGGCAAATACGGGTCGGCGACGCGCAGGTCCACCCGAAAGGGACCTAGCAATTCGACCAACCGCTGCCCTACGTGCCCGCATCCGACCAACCCGACCTTCTTCCCAGTCAATTCGCCGTGGACAAAGTCGTCGTTGCCCGCCTGCGCCCACTGCTCTTCGCCCGCTATCATCTGCCGATAAACCGCGGCCCCATTGCGCAGACAAAACAGCATCAGGGCCAAATCCCACTCGGCCACCGGCGCGGCCGAGGCGATATTGTCGGTATCCACGGCCAGCACGCCGTGCTCCCCAGCGACCGCCAAGTCGATACCCGTGCCAAAGCGATCCCCGCTGACGCCGGCAATCCGCAAGTCGGGGGCCCCTGCAAACACAGCCCGTGTCAGCTCGGGCAACCGCCCCCCGAGGCGGATCACGCCTTCACAGCCAACCAACGCCTCGATAAAGGCCCGCTCGGACAGGCGCTCCGTCGGTTCGACGACCTCGACCACTTCCCCAAGACGAGCCAAGTCCTCTGGCTGCGCATAACCATGTGGATCCACCAATACTTTAGGTTTCACGCATCACCTCCTCATTCCGTACGCATGGCGAGCCATTCTCTGCGTCTATCTGCGTCTATCTGCGTCCATCTGCGGATCACCCTCACTCCACGCGCGTGGCGAGCCATTCGACTGCGGCTTGCCGCCGCGCCTGCGGCGTCTCTGCATCCGCTGGCAAGCGGTGCAATTCCCAAGCGATCTCGTGCATCAAGGTCTCGCCCACCTGCAAATAGACCCAAGGGCTTAACAGCTCTAGCTCGGTGTAATCCAGGCAGGTATAGACCTCGGCACTCAAGCCCCCGTCCGGGTAGCTCTGGGTCCCATCGCGGCGAAAAAACTCAGCCATGACCACGTCGCCGACAATGCCGGCCAACCAACCGTCCGAGTCAGCTCCAGTCTTCTGCGCCTCCTCCGGGTCGGGCACAAAAATCCCAATGTCGCCCTCAATGGTGAAGTTGCGCATGGCCGCGCTGTCGGCAAAGCCAAAGGGATGATAGCGCAGATCGAAGTGACTATGCGGGTTGAGCGGATAGAGGGTTTGCTCGGGTGGCTGGATCTGGGTGACGTTCCAAATGGTGTAGCGCAACGGCTCGACCTTGGCCGCGGCCAGCTTTTCGATCCGCTGGTGAATTTCCACGCGCGTGCCCCGTTTTGCCAAGCGGATCTCGCGCACGCTGCGCGCCCCATTGTACTCGCTCATCGGGCTGGAGATCGCCACTCCCTGCGGCAGCAACTCAACCTCGTGTACCCCACCGTCGAAAGCGTGGTCGGGCGGCCAAGAGTGGCCGTTGATTTTGGCAAACTCGCTTTGTTGGTTGGGCCAGACCTTGTCGCCGCCGAAATTGGTCCACGTGTACTGGCCTTCCTCATCGACATTGGGTTGGCCATCGGGCAGCACCTGACCGTGGAGCTTGGGATCGGACCAGAGGATGTTTTCGCCCCCGACCAATCCGTAGTGCATGATGCGACCGATGGCTGGCACCACGACTACGCGCACATCGGGATTGGCAATTTTAATCGAGTTTGCCCAACCCTCATACTCGATTTCCTCGACTGTGACCTGGGCCATAACGGGCGCGGCCAGCGCCGCCAACATACCACACTGCAACAATTTCATCGTATGCTCCCTCATCTGAGTGCCGAAACGCCGCCGCCTTTGATGGCGCGGGCGACTTCCTTTTCAACATCGTCTCGCGTGACCATAGTGGTGTCGCCGATGCACTCCTGCACCAAGATGCCGTGGGCGGCCCCCCACTGCACGGCGTCGGCTGCTCCCCGTCCGTCGAGCAGTGCCGCAACCACGCCCGAGGCAAAGGAATCGCCGCCGCCAGTGCGATCGGCGATTTCAATGTTTTCGCGCACGGCCGCCTGGTAGATTTCGCCTTCCTCGACGTCGAAGAGCACCGCGCCCCAGTTGATGCGATCCGCCGTCAGCGCGCCGCGCAACTGCGTGCCGATGTACTTGAGGTTCGGATAGTCGTTGGCGACTTGGTGCAGCATCTTGGTGTAGATCGCTAACCACTGATCAAAGCTGGCGTCTTTGGCCACCTTTTCGGTTTCGTAGCCCAGCGCGTCGTCAAAGTCGTCTTGGTTGCCGACGAGGAACTCGACATGCGGCACAATAGAGCGATTGATCTGGCGGGCCCGCTCCTTATCTGGCTCGACCTTGGAGCGGTAGTTGAGGTCAAAGGAACGGCCAGCGCCGTGTTCGCCGGCCTTCTGCATCGCTTCTAACGCCAGCGCGGCCGTCTTTCCCGAGAGCAAGGTGTAAATCCCGCCGGTGCTAAACCACCGCGTCCCCAACGCGCCGAAGAGATGGTCCCAGTCCACATCGCCAGGCCCGATTTCGCGCACTGGGGTATGGGCGCGATAGTATTCGGTCACCGAAGGCAAAAGGCCCTTGCCAGCCCAAGTGAAGTTGATCCCATTGTGCAAAGTCCCCTTGGCGTCGGTGCTGAATTGGCCCTTGCCGCCGTTGTTAAACCAGATGATGTGCCCGGTGTCTAGCCCGGCTTCGCGCAGTTGATTTTCAATGTTGCGGCCAATCCCGTCGTCCACGAGGGCCGTGATGACGGCGGCGCGCAAGCCGAAGCAATAGCTTAAGCCCTCGGCGACATTGGTCTCGCCGCCCCCGTGCCAGATCCGGGCGGTGCGCGCCCGAGCCGTGGGCACTTGACCGGGATCGATGCGCATGAGGACTTCGCCTAGGGCGATGGCGTCGTAGTGGGTTTGGTCTGCTGATTTAAGTTGGATGGTCATACTACCGTCTTCCTCCTTGTGTTGTTGACGTTATCGTGGATTGCCCAACGCACAGAGCCGTTCGACAAAATAAAGGGCACTGGGGCACTGGTCATGCTGAGCTGCTCGTCTGACATCAAACCTGTGCTCACGAATGAATTTTCTGGCAAAAAAGAATCGGTTCCTCCCCGGCCCTCTACCCTTTTTGCGGCCGAGTTCTTTCAGCCGATCCCAAGGCATTCCGATTAGGGTTTCCGGAGTAACCTCACAGAAGGTATCGTCGCCCAACCATCGGCGCATCGCTTCCGTATCGGCAAGAAACCAAGATTCCATCGCCTTCTTCGCAATTAAGACTAAATCAATGCCTCGAGAACCAATGGTCTCCTTGCGCTTTTGCACACACGGCACACGTTCATCGGGATCGAGGTCGGCCAGCACAACCACCTTATCCGGCTTTGCCTCCATCCTGATCCCCTTGACTAGAGCCTCGATATTACGGCTGCACATATTACCGCTTCCAGCCGCATCAACCACCGGATCAATCACTGCCAAGTTGCAATCCTCGCGTAGCCATTTCCGAAACAATTTGTTTTCGACCAGCCGCTTTTCTGAAGCCCCTTCCACCACGAACCCCACAGTCACCATGGAATCCCCCCGGCCAGCAGGTTCGAGAGCCACACTTCGTCGAGGCCCAACGGAGCAAGGTCCTCTTGGGAGATGTTCCCTGCATCGGCTGGCTTCATTGTGGTGCGGCCTTCAACCTTATCCACGAGAACGAGTTCGCTAAGTTTAAGCGCTCGAACAACCGACTCGCTATGGGTGGTCAACCATATAGGATTTTCAGGCGAAGCCTGCTGCCGCATCAAATCTATCAACTCACGGATGGCCTTGGGATGCAGCCCTCTTTCCGGCTCCTCAATCAACGTCATTCCGCAACCTGAAGGCGCGTCGAGCGCGGCGACCAGCAAACAGAGCGCGTACATCGTCCCGTCTGAAACTAGGTGAGCGGGGAAAGGTTTCTCAAATCCTTCCTCCTTAAATCGCAGGGCGGTTCTGCCATCCAGTCTCTGCTCTTCTGTCTGGATGTTCTCAATCCCCGGGACAATCATTTCCATCCAGTCCTGAATTTCTTCGCGTATCGCTTCATCGTCCTCTAAACGATGCAAGACACTCGCCAGATTATTTCCCTTGCTCCTTAATTGCGTTGAATCAAAATCAGACCTATCCGACTCCTTTGCTCCAGTAGGCTCAATCCGGTACACATTCAAGTTTCTTAGGAGTTCGGAAAGCGGATGATTTCGATGATCAAGCGATAGAGTTGAATAGATACCCGAGACCTCACTTACAACGGACCATTCTCCCATGGCGTCGATCTCTCCCTTGCCCCCAGTTTGTTCCTCATTGAGGTACAAGCGTTCTTCGATTCCGGGTTCGCTGTCGAGGTCGTTAATGCTCAACGAATACTTTTCTTCCTGCTGTTCTAAAAAATCACATTCGATCTCAAAGCTAAACGTTTTGGAATCCGCCCCCTCTCGCTTCACCGAATGGATATTTGCAAAGCTCCCATGCTCGCTCAACGCGATTTCAAGCCCGCCGCGCACGAAGAGACTGACAAAATCCAGCGCATCAAAGAAATTGCTCTTGCCCGAGCCATTCGCCCCGCGAATACCGAAAAAGGAGCAAGCCCCTTTACTTCCAAAGAGTCAATGCTCTTGAAGTTTTCGATCTTCAATCTGCGAATGGTTTTCTCGGTCATAGCTGCACTCGCACTCGGCTCTTTTTCACTATGGACTTCTCCAACGCCTCCAGCACTGCCACCGGCCCCAGCATAGTCTGCGCAGTCTCATCGGTTTTGCCCGTGCGGAACATGGTGCAAAAATCGCGGACGCCGCTCAGATATGAACTCGCGTCGAATGTGATCGGCTCGTCGATGCGGCCCTTTTCGCCGATGGCGCTCAGGTGGAACCCTGGCGCAGCGCCCCCCACCAAGTTCAGGGTAGCTACGCAGCCGTCGCGGTAGGTAAGAATGGCCGTGTGATTGTCCCCGCCCCCGCGATGGATCTCGGCCCAGCGTATATCCGTGCCGAGCAGGCGCAGCACCATATCCACTTGGTGAATGCCATAAAAAAAGACCCCACCCCATTTCGACTTAATGTCGCAGGGGCCGGTGGCGACCACGGCCTGAATGGGGCCGAGCTGGCGCATCTTTTTGGCAAAGGCCCGGTACGAAGCCTGTTTGGGCAACGTCGAAAAAGAACAGACCGGCACGCCCAACTCCTCAGCCCGCGCCAAAAAGCGCTTCCCCTCGGCCCGGCGGTAGCAGAACGGCTTGTCGATAAAAAGCGGGATCTTGGCCTCCAACAGCGGCCAAGCCGCCGGCAGGTGGTCCTTGCCGTGGCGGTGATCGACCACCGCCGCATCAACTTGGCCGATCAGCTCTTCAGGCGTGCGGACAATCTGCGGGATTTGACCGGCGGCGGCAGCGGCCTGAGCGTATTGGGCGGTCTCACCCCACACGTGGGTCACCCGCACCCCTCGTACCTTCTTTTCGACGTTGAGTACCTTGGCGATAGCTGCCGTGTGGCTGTTTTCCGCCCCGACAATGCCGATGTTTAGCATCTTATGCCTCCCCGAATGGCCACAGCTTCAACACCGTCTTGCCCAGCACCCACTCCAGATCCTCCGGCGCGATGAACTTCATCTCGTCGCGCACCACCGTCAGGGGCTGGGAGTATTCGGCCTGCGACAGGCACACCGGCCAATCCGTGCCCCACATGATGCGCTGCGGCCCGAAGGTCTGATACACTTCCTCGACCATCTCGTGCGTATCGGCCCAAGGATAGCCCTGCTTAGACAGCGACCAAGTGTGGCTGATCTTGACGTACACGCGGGGGTAACGGGCCATATCCATCAGCGATTGCCGCTCCTCCGGGTTGTCGGGATGAGCGCTGGCCATGTGGTCGATGCAGCAATCTACATCCGGGTAGCGATCGAGAATCCGCGCCAAATCCGGCAGCCGGCGCGGCCCGGTCAGAATCAGCATCGGGATCCCCAAATCTTGGGCGCGGGCGAAAATCGGGTCCATCCCCGGCCCCTTGAACCAATCGCCCGCCGCATCCTGCGATGGCGAAAGCCGCATCCCGTGCAGGCCGTGTTCCTCGGTCCACATCGACATGTGGTCGGGCGAGGCCGGATCTTCGGGATTGATCCGTCCCACGGCCATGAAGCGGTCGGGATATTGCTTGATGACGTGGGCGACGTAGCTGTTGTCCCAGCGGTAGTGGATGACCTGCACCAGCACGGTTTTTTCCACGCCGTTGGCGTCCATCAGCGCCAGTAGATCTTCCGCCGTATGGTCTTCGGCAGGCGGGTTGGGGTTTTCCGCTGGCCAAGGAAAGGCCGGATCGTTAATCCATACGTGGACATGAGGGTCGATGATGCGCATGAAGGATTCCTTTCGGTGAAATGGGCCGCGATAAAATGCGAAAAAGGGCCGCGCCCGTCCAGCGATGCGCCGCTTGCGAGGCCGCGTCCAGCCGCCTAGATTGACCGGCACCTTTCTTCACACTGCGGCTCACAGGAGACACTTACCTTGTTCGACCTGATCATTCGCAACGGCACCATCATCGACGGCACCCGCGCCGACCGCTATTCCGCCGATATTGGCCTCCGCGCCGACCGCATCGCGGCCATCGGCGACCTCGGCAACACCGAATCACAGCATAGCATCGACGCCCAAGGCAAAATCGTCGCCCCGGGCTTTGTCGACGTCCACAATCACTCCGACGGCTGGCTCTTGCAGCAGCGCAACTTCCTCCCCAAGACCCTCCAGGGCTTTACCACCGAAGTCCTCATGGCCGACGGCATCTCCTACGCCCCGGTTGACGCTGCTACCCGCGCCCACTGGCTCTACTACATGCGCGCCCTCAACGGCCTGATGCAAAGCCACTACTCAGGCTGGGAGAGCCTCGCCGATTACATGCAGCTGCTCGACGGCCGCACCGCGCAAAACACCATCACCCACCTCCCCTACGCCCACCTGCGAGCCATGGCCTGCGGCTGGGATCGCCGCGTCCCCGACGACGTGCAAATGGAAGAGATTCTCGCCGGGGTCGCGCGCGGCATGGCCGAAGGCGCGGTCGGCGTTTCGACTGGCCTCGACTACATCGCCGAATGCTTTGCCACCACCGACGAACTCGTCGAAGCCTGTACCGCCATGGCCGCCCAACAAGGCCTCTACGTAACCCACGTGCGCTACAAAAAGGGCACCCTCGCCGGGGTGCAGGAGGCCGTCGAAATCGGCCGGCGTGCCGGCGTCCCGGTCCACATTTCCCACTTCAAGGGCACCTCGCCCCAGCAAATCGACGAACTGCTGTCGTACGTGGATCAAGTCGCGGTCAATGAGGTGGATTTCAGCTTCGATGTGTACCCGTATCTGCCCGGCTCGACCATGCTCAACTTCATGTTGCCCTATGAGGTGTGGGAGGACGGCCCGTTGGGTGCCTTGCCCAAACTCAATGATCCCGCGATCCGCCGTCGCTTCGCCCGCGCCCTCGACCGCTACGTCAACCCGCTCGACCGGATGACCATTGCCTGGCTGCCCGGGCGGGACAACGCCCGCTTTATCGGCCTCACCTTAGACGAATACATCCAACAGGCCGACGCATCCCCGGCCGACGCGCTCTGCGACCTGCTGATCGAGGAAAACTTGGCGGTGCTCCTCGTCTTCCACCACGGCGACGACGCCTTGGTGCATCCCTTCCTGGCGCACGACAAATACATGCTGGGCAGCGATGGGATTTACTTCCCCGACGGCGCGGTTCACCCGCGTTTATACGGATCAGCCGCGCGCCTGTTGGGGCCTTGCGTGCGCAACCACCAGCTCTTCTCGCTCGAAGACGCGGTGTACAAGCTGAGCGCCCACCCAGCATCGCGGTTTGGACTGACGCAACGGGGGCAAATCGCCGAGGGATTCTACGCGGACTTGGTCGTTTTTGATGCGGCGACGGTTGCGGATCGCGCCACCTACGCCGATCCCCACCAGTACTCGGTCGGCGTTGAGCACGTTCTCGTCAACGGGGTTCCCATCGTCCGCAACGGAGGCGCGGTCGAAGACTTGGGGCCGACTTGGCCGGGCCGCTACCTGAAGTTCAAGGCCTGATTAGTACTCGCTCATCTGCCCGCCGTTCCAACACTCGGCTGTCTCGCCCTTGGAGTTGAGCAGCGTGGCCGAGCGCTTGCCCAGCTTGACCCATACCGTCTTACCGACGTAGATCCAGCACCAGGAGCAATGTTCTTTAGGGTCGAGCAACCAGACGGCCCGGTCCGGCAACCGCACCAACAAGTACCCCTCGGCAAAGCGGCGCATCAGGTGCGCCTCCACGTAGTCGCCGACAGCCAAAAGCTGCGCGGCTTGGGGTGAGGGTTCCGGGGATATAGCCGGCGCGGCGATCAGCGCACAGCCCCCGATTAACACGGCGCAGACTATCGCTCCGCACACCTTACGCATTGTAGTAAGCGCCGACATCTTCTCCTCTTGCTTAGGCTTGACGCTGTTTTGTAATCTCGTCGATATTTAGCACGCTAAAGACGACCCTATCCAAGATACTACTACTATTGTATAAGGCGATTGCCACTGGTACAGAAAGAGATTCTTCACCTCATGGCCGGAATCCTGGCCAAATTTTTGCCCCGATAGGTCATAGCTTTGACGACGATCAACGTAACCAAGGTACGTTCTGAGCTCTACAAGCTCCTAGAGCAAGTGGCCGAAGGCAGAGAACCTATTCGCATTCATAGCAAGCGAGGGTCAGCGGTGCTCATTGCCGAGGACGAGTGGCGTTCAATTCAGGAGACGCTGCACCTGCTCGCCATTCCTAAAATGCGTGAATCTATCATCGAGGGCCTGAAAACGCCTGTAGAGGAGTGTGCCGAGGAACTCGACTGGTGAGTTGGAAGCTAGTCTTTACCCGGCAAGCGCAGAGAGACGCCAAGAAGCTCCAAGCGGCGGGCTTGCGGCCCCGAGCGGAAAAACTGTTAGACCTGCTTAAAGAAAATCCTTTCTGTACGCCGCCCCCATTTGAAAAACTGCTTGGCTATGTAAGACCTCTGGGCTACCGATCCCCGCGAGTGTCCATAGATAAAGGAAGAAGCCAATGGATAATGCGTTTAAGATGAGAAGACAGTATGCAAGTATAGAAGTGCAAATAAAGTCTGTGAGCTTGCTTATTGACGAGATAAGTACGTTGAGTGAAGAGGTGGCCACTAAAATCTTAGATGAAGTAAACGACCTTACGCTTGGAGAGATCGAGAGCAGGTATCCTGATTTCAGTAGCTTGGATGATTACAAGGCTTTGTGGATTATCGGAAAAAAATTCGGTCAGGGGATGTCTGAGTTGCGATCTGCATTGGACTATCTGGTTCGATTCTTAGCGTATGCGAATGGGAATACCCCGTATAGAAGGTCAGAGTTTCCTGTAGTTGATAGACTTAACCAGCCGCCACCCGCCGAATGCCGAATAGATCGCTGCTGCGAGATCGTATACGAGCACGGCCTCTGCTTGAACCACCTGCAGGAGGAGCAGGAGGGGTTTCTATCTAGAAAGTGTCTTCATGGTCTAACTTGCGACCAGAAGAAAAGCATACGTTTAATACAGCCTGCTTATACTAGTATGCACTGGCAGGCGGAGACGTTGAGTGCTGTGAACTTACATCGCCATACCTATATGCACAATTTTATTCCATTTATAGCACCATATCTTGTGCCATATCCTTCTTTCAAGGATCGTCGTTGTATGGACGATAACGGGCCCCGTATTAAGCATGACCCTAACTCTAAAATTAAGGCAGCGGGATTTGAAGTTTGGGTCTATAAAGAAGATTTGTGGAGGCTGGAAAAGGTGATGGTGAGATCTCGGTTATATGGTGAGCCTTCTAAGCTGCTGAGTGATCACAGAAAGACGATTATTGGGATAATGCAGCAACTTACGAGTGCTGTAGATACTGATCCGAAGTTTGATTTTGAGTTTCCAGGTGCGCCTTATCAATCCAACCCATAAGGATAGACATGAACAGTACAATTATAGCAGTTGTGCTGTGGTTGTTGACGGGATTAGGCTGCGATGTAAAGTTCAGTCCCGCTTATCAGAGGATTGAAACCGAACGGTCGGCTCGTCAGGAGCACGATTCGGCGGAAAACTCAATGTGGAGAACGCCTGCAGCTCTATACGGCCCTTGAGACCCACCCACACTAGAAGGAGATTTAGAGAGATATGCAGCGCATTCTTACGGGCTTAGCCCGTGCTTTCGACACCGGCGACGCCCGCGAAAAAGCCGCCGAAGCCGCCAGTGAAGCCGAAGCCATCGCTCAATCCACCTACGAAAGCGTCGAAGCCTTAGCTGAAAACGCCCGCCAACACGCCGAAGCCTTAGCGAAAGCCGCTAAAGGTGCCCGCCAATACGTCGAAGGCGTCGCCGAAACCGCCGAAGTCGTCCGTGAAGAATACGGCGGGGACGTCGCCGAAGCCTTCGACGCCTTAGCCAAATCCGCCGAAGACATCGGCGAAGCCTTCGAAAGCTTCGCCGAAGGTGCCGAAGCCTTAGCCGAAAACACCGAAGGCGTCTCCGAATCCACTTTCAAAGCCTTCAAAGCCTTAGCCGAGCTTTGGAGCGCCTAAGCCGAGCACACCGAAACCCAATCTATATTACTCCCCCAGCCCGCAACGCTTCTATCTCCCCTTCCGTCAGCCCCAAGACGCCGCTTAGGACCTCCTCGGTGTGCTGCCCCGCGCCCGTGAGCTGCGCCCCTTGTGCACTGTAGCGAGCGCCGATATGGGTTCTCCTCCCACTTGAGCTTGACGCTGTTTTATTCGCTTCGCTAGGTATTTAGGATGAATAGACAACAAGCGGAGAGGCTTCTACAGATAGCTGTGGGCAACTCCGATGCGCGGTTCAGGGCTGGGCAATGGGAAGCGATTGATGCCGTGTCGAATCGGAGAGCCAAGCTGCTCCTAGTGCAACGGACGGGCTGGGGCAAGAGTGCCGTGTACTTCGTCACCACGAGAATCTTCCGAGACGCAGGTCGCGGCCCAACCATCATCGTATCGCCGCTGCTCGCTCTGATGCGAAATCAGGTTGAGGCGGCGCAGCGACTCGGAATACGCGCCGCATCAATCGACTCGTCCAATCGCGATGACTGGGACGCCATCATCACGGACGTGATTAACGATCAGATCGATGCCTTGCTGATAACACCCGAACGGCTCGCTAACGAAAACTTCCGCCAGAGCACACTGATGAAGATCGCAGATCGTATCGGTCTGCTCGTTGTGGACGAGGCGCATTGTATTTCCGACTGGGGCCATGACTTCCGGCCTGATTACCGGCGCTTGACTAACGTGCTGAGAATGCTTCCGCGTAATACGCCGGTCCTCGGCACGACCGCAACTGCTAACGACCGGGTGATTGGCGATATTAAGACGCAGCTAGCTCATTTCCAAATCCAGCGCGGCCCGCTCTCTCGTCACTCGCTTTCGCTCCAAACCATAAGGCTCGACAATCAAGCCTCGCGCCTAGCGTGGCTTGCCCAATCAATTCCGCAGATCCCTGGCAGTGGCATAGTGTACGTACTTACCAAGCGTGACGCCGAACAGGTTGCCGCTTGGCTGTCTCGGCATGGCATTTCAGCTCGGGCCTACCATGCGGGTCTTCAGGGCCAAGCTGGCCACGATGAACGCCGCCGACTGGAAGGCATGCTACTAAACAACGAGATCAAGGTCCTAGTCGCTACCACGGCCTTAGGCATGGGATACGACAAGCCAGACCTCAGCTTCGTCATCCACTATCAGGCTCCTAGTTCCGTCGTCGCCTACTACCAGCAGGTAGGCAGAGCCGGCCGGGCCATCCCTAGCGCCGTTGGGATCCTGCTCGCGGGAGAGGAAGATGATCAGATTCACGACTACTTTCGGAGAACAGCCTTTCCACCAGAACGTACGGTTGAGAAGGTACTCTATGCATTGGAAGACTCTGATGGCCAGTCTATCATTGAATTACAGAACCAGCTAAACATGCGCCAGAGCCAGATTGAGCAGGTACTGAAGGTCCTCAGCGTCGAAGTTCCTTCACCTGCCATAAAGATCGGTCCAAAATGGCACCGAACCGCAGCCGAATTCGAGTTGGACCGGGAGCGCATTCATCGACTTTCTGGCCAGAGGGAACGCGAGTGGCAAGAGTTCCAGGAGTACGTAGATACCGACAACTGCTTCATGGAATACCTCGGACACATGCTAGACGATCCCGCAGTCGAGAGATGCGGCAAGTGCGCGAACTGCATGGGAAAGCCTGTGATCTCAATCACAGTCGAGCACGAACTAGAGGTGGAAGCGGTCCGTTTTCTGCGCAGATCGGAACTGCCGTTCGAGCCGAGAAAGAGCATCCGCAAAGGAGTGCTGCCGACCTACGGGTTCCCTGATGACCGCTTAGTACCGGAGCTACAGGCGTCGGAGGGGCGAATTCTGTCCCAGTGGGGAGATGCCGGCTGGGGCGCGGTCGTCGCCGCAGACAAGGAATCTGAGCACTTCCGGGACGAGCTTGTCCGCGCAGTGGCTGAAATGGTCCGAGAGCGATGGCAGCCCGACTCGCCTGTGGAATGGGTTACCTGCGTTCCATCGCTTCGGTGCCCAGCCCTAGTTCCTGATTTCGCACGACGCTTGGCAGATAAGCTCAAACTACCGTTCTGCGATGTGATCCAGAAAGTACGAGACTGCCCGCCACAGAAACAGCAGGCGAACACCTTCCATCAGTGCCGAAATCTCGACGGCGCGTTCAAAGTCGTCGGCAGAGTTCCAGCTTCGCCCGTCCTACTCGTTGACGATGTAGTCGATTCACGCTGGACGATGACTGTTCTGGCGGCGCTCCTCCGGCGCTCCGGAAGCGGCTTAGTTTATCCCGTAGGACTGGCAACAGCGGGCATAGGAGGTTGAAATGGCTACATCTGGCAATAGCGATGCGGTGCTGCTCCTGACGGCGCACCTTTCCGGCTCTGATGACGGCGGAGCGAAACCCTTAACGACGGAAGAATGGTGGGCATTTGCAAATTGGCTCAAGGAACGGAATGCAACCATAGAATACCTCTTAGAGAATGTGGATGAAGTCTTGGGAGGCAGGTCCGACCCTAGGGGAACTACGGAGAGGATCAAAAGACTTCTAGATCGAGGAAGTGCCTTGGGGCTTGCCAAGGATAGGTGGGCACAAGCTGGCTTGTGGTGGCTGACGAGCGCTGACGATGACTATCCAGTCCACCT
Source organism: Candidatus Latescibacterota bacterium (assembly GCA_965261395.1). Taxonomy (GTDB): domain Bacteria; phylum Latescibacterota; class UBA2968; order UBA8231; family UBA8231. Next base: position 4,056,748 of record OZ253462.1, on the reverse strand, counting down.
AAAGAAGCGGCTCGGCCAAGCATCCCCCCCAGTGCTGTACGGCTGCGGCCACCAAAAGTTGCTGCGTTCTAGAGGAATCGCAGTCGTCGGCTCTCGAGCGGCTTCGGATCGCGATCTTTCTTGGACTCAGGCGTTCGGCGAGGCTGTGGCTGGTGCCGGTTACTCCGTCGTATCGGGCGGAGCGAAGGGGATTGACCAAGCCGCGATGTTCGGGGCACTGGACAGGGAAGGCACTGTTGTCGGCATTCTTGCGGACAGCCTGCTACGCGCGTCGTCAAGTAAGATGTACCGATCCTATCTGCGGTCTCAGAATCTAGTGCTGGTCTCGCCATTTAACCCCGAGGCAGGCTTCACCGTCGGCAGAGCCATGCAAAGGAATAAGTACATCTACTGCCTGTCCGACAGAGCGTTAGTTGTTCATTCCGGTATAAAAGGTGGCACTTGGGAAGGTGCCATTGAGAATATGAAGAGACAATGGGTACCAATCTGGGTCCGCCAAGACAGCGATGGTTCCCCCGGCAATACGGCCCTTTTAAGCGTCCATCAAGCACAAGGTCCTCCGCAGGAGGTAATCCAGCAGATTTGTGTCTCGGATCAATCAGCCGCCTCATCAGGGCAAATAGAGGACGACTCCTTATATGCAGACACTGAAGTAGGGACCGCTCCTTCTGGTGCTGGAAACGTCTCGGAACAGCCCGAGTACACTAGGCCGCAGGAGCAGAGTTCTGACCTATACGGGCACTTCATTCAGTCGCTCCGCGAATGGCTTGCCAATGGGTCTATCAAAAAATCAGAGTTGGAAAGCCACTATGGCCTTGTGAAAACGCAGTTCGACGCTTGGATGAAGAGAGCTATCGAGGAAAACGTGGTCACGGAGTCGAAGCCGATGATGCTTAGTTTAAACCAACAGCCCGAGCACACCAGCCCACAGGAACCGTCTGGCATCTCTGACCTGTACGGGCACTTTATTCAGTCGCTCCAAGAACGGCTTACCAATGGGTCTATCGAAAAATCAGAGTTGAAAAGCCACTATGGCCTTGTGAATACGCAGTTCAACACTTGGATGAAGAGGGCTGTCGAGGAAAACGTGGTCGCGGAGTCGAAGCCGGTGATGCTTAGTTTGAACCAACAGCCCGAGCACACCAGCCCACAGGAACCGTCTGGCATCTCTGACCTGTACGGGCACTTTATTCAGTCGCTCCAAGAACGACTTGCCAACGGGTCTATCGAAAAATCAGAGTTGGAAAACCACTATGGCCTTGTGAATACGCAGTTCAACACTTGGATGAAGAGGGCTGTCGAGGAAGAGCAGTTGCCCCTTCCGATCTGACGATACACGCCCAAATTGCATTGGGCAGGTTCGATGTAGAATTCGGCCCCGATTATCAGGGTGCTAAAACAAAAAGGGCGGCCATCTCGATGTGCTGAGATGGCCGCCCTCGCATTGTACAGCGCCAACTCCTGAGCTACCCGAGCCATGCGTCCGCCATTTAGAATACGTCTGCAAGAGCCATTTTCCACCCAGGCACTACATCGCCGCCGTCGAGCATGTCGCCTTCGGTGAGAATACAAATATCGTCGGGTGCGCGGTAAACCGTTGCGGTGCGTTGGTGGGGGTCTATCACAACGACCATCTGCGTACCCGCCCGCAGCCAGTCGGACACTTTTTCTTCAATCTCGCTGTATCGATCATTGGGCGAAATGACTTCAACGGCGAGGTCGGGTGCGCCGGGGAAAAAACCTCGTTCTTCTGCGGTAGCCTCAGCGCGTTCCCGCGACACAAAGCTGACGTCGGGCGCACGGACCGTATCGGGCGCGGTGTCAATAATGAAGCCGGTCCCGGCCGCATAGGTTTCGCCCAAGCCATTTTTTACAACAAATGCTTCGAGGCAGCCACCGATTTCCGTTAGGTCGCAGCATATCCAGCAGCAACCAAGGCGCAGCCAAGCACTCCCCGCCCTCATATCACCCCCTCAGCCCGCAACGCCGCCATCTCCCCTTCCGTCACCCCCAAGACGCCGCTTAAGACCTCCTCGGTATGCTGCCCCAACAAGGGCGCTGGCCCGCGCAACTCGACCGGCGTCGCGGAAAACCGCAGCGGCGAGTTGGCCACTGTCTGCCGACCCGCGACCGGGTGCTCCAGCTCGACAATCATCTCCCGCGCCGCCACCTGCTCATCGCCAAAGACCTGCTCCACATCGCACAACGGCCCGCTCGGCACGCCGGCCGCAGCTAGTATGGCGCACCACTCATCAACGGTTTTCTCGACCAGCACCTGTTCCAAAATCGGCTCCAATGCCGCGTGGTTCTCGGTGCGCAGCGCATTGTTGGCAAAGCGCGGATCGTCGGCCAATGCGCTCAAGCCCAAGGCGTCGCAGAGCTGACGCCAGAGCCGGTCGTTGCCCGCGGCAATGACAATGTACCCATCGCGGGCGGCGAAGAACTGGAAAGGGGTAATGGCCGGATGCCGCGACCCGAGCGGCTTGGGCACTTCGCCGGATACAGCGTAGCGGGCGAGGGCGTTTTCCAGCAGGGCTACCTGACAGTCGAGCATGGAAATATCGACTTGCTGCCCCTCGCCGGTGCGCCGTGCCCGCTCCAAGGCCGCGAGGATGCCAATGGCTCCAAAGAGAGCCGCGCTCAAGTCGGCAATCGACGAGCCGACCCGCACGGGCGGACCGTCGGGCTGCCCGGTGATGCTGGCCAGCCCCCCCATCGCCTGAATGAGCACGTCGTACGCGGGCCGCTGCGCGTACGGGCCGGTTTGGCCAAAACCCGAGATCGACGCGTACACCAAGCGCGGATACAGCGCGTGCAGGGCCGCGTACCCCAACCCAAAGCGATCCATGCTGCCGGGACGAAAGTTCTCAATCAACACATCGCACTCGCCAGCCAAACGCCGCGCCAAGTCCTGACCCTGTGCCTGTCGCAAGTCGATCGTCACGCTTTTTTTGCCGCGGTTGACGCTGGCAAAGTACGCGCTCTCGCCGTTTTGGAACGGCCCGAACCCCCGCGCCTCGTCGCCCGTGCCCGGCAGCTCGATCTTGATCACTTCCGCACCCAAGTCGGCCAACACCATAGACGCGTACGGCCCGGCTAAAACCCGCGTCAAGTCGAGCACCTGCACGCCGTCCAACAAGTGTTCCATCTCAATCTCCTTGGGGTGCGGCGAGCAAACCGGCCCCTTCGCCGGGCACGGCCACGGCTAGCTCCGGCTCATGGCCCAGCTCCGTGCGCAACATATCTGCAAATGCATCGCGGCGGTCCCCATCGACGAACGCACGATGGACTAATCCGCCGATGTTGCCGCCCCAGCCAGCACCCAGCCGCTGCACGGCCCCCGCCGTTGGTCCCTCGGCGGTGAGAAACCGATTGATCACCCGCACGGTCCGATCGTAGGCCGGCGTCATCCGCCCGTAGCCCCCGGGCAAAAAGCGCAGTTGCGCTTGCGCTTCCCCGCGCTCGGCTCGCTCTATGAGTTGTGCCAAGACCTCGTCTCCGACTTCCCGATCCAGATCGCCGTCGTGCGAAATGCGGATCAGCTCCAAAGCCGTGGCCATATCGCCCGCATTGAGGTATTCGACCATACCGGCCACCCGGTCCTGCTCAGCCAAACCATAGACGCAGCGCCGGCGAATAAACAAAGGCGTGTCCTCGGATAGAAGCTGGAACTTGCCGGCGACCTCTCGCTGGCACATGGCGTCGAAATGCTCCCCGACTCCGGCCGCTTGCGCTTCGGCAGCTAACTGCGCCAGACTGGTCTGCCGAGGCATCTGGCCCAAGACCCGGTACAACTCCGCAAGCGACAGCCCCAACGGCTCGGGCGCAATATCCCGGAGATAGCGGACGCGCTCGCACACGGCGCGACTTGTGCCCAACTGCGGCAAAACCAACTCGCGGGCGATAAACGCGCCGAGCGGATAGGCGATGACCGTCTCTTCCTTGACGGCCTCGTCGTATTCGCGCACGACGCCGCTGTCGATCACTAGGGCGGCGTACTCGTCGGGCAATGCGGCCTCGCCTTGCACACGGGCCGGAAAGACGCCGACGCCGACCAGTTTGCCCGCCCGACCCAAGATCATCCCTCCGTGGTCGGCCGTGCCGCCGCGCGTGCCGCGCATCCACTCGGAGGTGCCCAGCCCATCGACCAAGTCCGCTTCGGGCATATCGCAGCGCGGCACCAATCCGTGAACCCCCATCGCCGCCAGCGCCGTCGCCACAACCAGCGCCGAGGACGAACTCATGCCCCCGCTGGGCGAGACATTGCTCCACACCAGCCCGTCGAAGCCGCCCAAGGCCACTCGACCGCGAAAATAACTCTCCAAGTACACGAGCTGGCCTTCCACCAGCGCCGACCAATCGCGGGCCAAGGCGCTACCCGTGCGCTCTAAGCGCTGGCGGCAAACTTGGCCCGCGTAGTCCATCAGTGCCTGCCGCTCGGCCACGCGGACCTTCGGTAGGATTTCCTTCAAGTCGAGTTCAATCGGCGCGAAGCGATCGGCGGTCGCACCTGGGCTGCGCAGGAAGCTGGCTAGCCGCACTCGCCGGTTGGAGGCCGCCCGCGCCACCACCAACGTATCCGCGCCGCGCACGGCCATCCGCACCGAGGGCATGCCGCCGTAGTCAATGTGCATACCCATGACGTTCATCTGCCCAGGGCAGCGCGCCACGACCACGCGGCCCTCGCTGCCGTAGCGAGCTGCAAAATGGCGCAGAGCCTCCAAGTAATTGGCCCGCCAAGCCGCCACCTGTCCCCGCCCGTAGATCCGCCCGAACTCGCGGTCAAAGCGGCCCTGCTCAATGGCGGCCTGCCACTGGACTATACTAGCTGTATAGGGATTGTTAGAGCGCACCATCCACGCTCAAGGAGATGCGACGCAAGGGGCGTATTTTGCGCTCGATCGTCGCGTAGTAATACTGCAGCGCATTGTCCACTCGTAGGTTGAGCCGCAAGGGGCCTAGCTGGCGGCTCAACTGCACGTCGAGCAAGTAAATGGGCACATAGTCGCGCCCGCACTCGGCAAAGAGACCGGATACCCGTTCAAAACGGCTGAGATATTGGAAGTTTATCTGCCCGCTAGTGGGGCCGCGCTCCCCTTGGAGGCCCAGATTGAGGACGTGGCGCGACCGATAGGGCAGCGGTGCCTGATCGCCGTAGTCGCCGTGGCAATAAGGCGGCAGCACTTGGTCCCCATCGAGAAACTCTACGCCATCGACAAAGGTATAAGCCGCCCTAGCCCCCAAGCCCAGCGGCAGGGCGGCCAAGACTTCGCTTTCAAACCCAGCGACCCGCGCCCGCGCCAAATTCAGGAAGCGCGCCACGGGCACGGTCCCTCCGGCATAGGGGTCTGGACGCGCCTCAATTAACTCGCGGTACTCGTTCCAAAACAGAGCCATATCCAAGGCCAACCACTTTGCCAGCCCCTGTTTGATCCCGACCTCGCCAGACCAAGCCCGCTCGGGATCCAAGGCGGGGTTGGGGCAGACCCGGATACCAGAGGCCTCGGCCTGAGAAAAGACCTCAAGTACCGAAGGCACGCGAAAACCGCGGCCGAGCGAAGCCCGCAGCGCGGTCGCCTCCGACAGCCGATAGGAAAAGCCGACTTGGGGGCTAAATTCCCCAATGCTTTTACTATCAACCGGCGGTGCCCCGCACGGCCCGTCCGTCAGCCCAGAGGCGGCGGAGAGCCGATTCCAGTCGTAGCGCAACCCGGTCGTCCACTCGGCCAGCGGACTGATTTCATACACGCCTTGGGCGTAGCCGGAGACGGTCATCAAAGAGCGCGTGCCGAGGAAATCGCCGGGCGAGCGCACCAGATCGGCCACGGAGGCCAGCCCCAGCGTCCAATTCCAACCGCGCAATCCCGTGTAGTCGAACTGACCTTCGCCCGAAATTTTGTGGCCATCTGAGGCCAAGCCTCCAGCCGCCGCGTTGTTGGTAAAACCCGTGCGGTAATACCCCGTCTTGAGTCGGTAGCCCAAGTCGCTGTGTACCAAGTGGTAGTACTCGGAATTGAGGTGCATCTTCCACGAGATACTATGGGCTGGGGCGTCGCTTTCGGGCACAGCCAGCGGATGACTGCGGTCGCGCCACAGGACGAAGACCCCGTGATCGTCCAATGCCCAGTTGCCCATCACGCGCCAATAGCTCGTCGGCGAGAAGCGATGCACCGCCTTGGTGTAGAGGTGATAGCGGCGATTATCGCCGTTTTGGTGGTACCCCGTGCCCCGGTTGTGTCCCCCGCTCAGCGCCAAGCCGGTCCGGCCCAAGACCCGATTGTGGCTTACGTCAAACCCGACAAAGTGCATCGGGGACTCGGTCCAGCGCCACTGACTATACGCCGGCTGGCTATACAGCCCGCTGAGCAGCCGAAAGCGGGTGCCCGGCTCACGCGCCGGATCGCGGGTCAGCACGTTGATTACCCCGCCCAAAGCCCCCGTGCCGTACAGGGCCGAGCCAGCTCCTTTGACCACCTCCACGCGCTCGACTTGCTGCAGGGGCACGGCATCCCACTTGATGTCGCCCAGATCCGACGACAGCATCGGAAATCCATCCACCAGCATCAGTAGCCGACTGCCCGTGCCACGGCTGAAGCCGCTCGATCCGCGGACGACGGGCTGGCTACCTACTTGGCTGATGCCCGAGACATAGCGCAGGGGGCCTGTCAGCGAGAAGGCGTTGTGATCGGCGATGCGCTCGGCATCGGCTACTGAAATGCTAATGGGGGCTTGGGCAAAAGTCTGGGAGCGGCGGGCAGCAGAGACGACTAGCTCGGGAACTTCGACGGCTGTAGGTTCGAGGGCGACGACGCGCGCCTCGTCCCCGGGCACAACGCCGCGCAGGGTGTGCGAGCGATAGCCAATATGCGAACAAAGCAGGTCGTATTGGCCGTCAGGCAAGCCCTCGACCCGGCAGTAGCCCTCTTCGTTGGCGTAGCCCCCAAATTCCGTTCCCAGTACCGCTAACGTCGCTCTGGGCAGCGGGGTTTGGTCGCTAGCGTCGAGGACGCGGACGACGATATCAGCGGCCGAACTCGGCCAGGAGTTCAGCAGGCAAAACGCGCTCACACAGAGCAGTGCTAAGCTCGGTCTCATGGTCCAACACAGCGAAGTTGATCTCAATGTCGATACCGGCAGCGACCTCTCCGGGGCCGACTTCCACCGACGAAGGACGGTCGGCTTCGGGTAGGTGATAGCAGCCCAAAAGCGAGGTAAAGTCCCAGAACTGGTCCTCCTCGCGCCAAGCCACGATAATCCACTGATATACGCCTTCCCCGTCTAAGGGGACGAAATAGTCATAGGACTCGGCTCCGAGCGCGACCTCGGTGTCCCAGCCATTGATCCTAAAAAAATCGGCCAGCGAAGCGGGTGGCTCGCGATAGACGGCCACGGCCACCTGCCCCACATTCGCGGGCCACTCGCCGACAAAGTGCAGCCGACCGGCGATCCCGGTCTGCCCGGTGGCCTCGGCATCGAGACCGCGGTCGCAGCCCCAGCACAAGGCTAGGGCTGCGACCAAACAGCAAAACGGCACGGCCTACTATCCAGCGGCCTCGGCAGCAGCGACAGCAGCGGCGACAGCAGCCGAGAGTTCCGCGACGTCAAATTCTGCGCCGTCAATAGTTATCGTCCCGGTAGAAGAAAGGCTCCCGTCGGCTCCAACCGTGATCTGCATATCGAGCGTCAGCTCGCCTTCTTGTGATCCAGAAAAGGTGACCGATCCTGTCACCGGGACAGGCATCTGCTCTAGCACCTTGGCCTTGTCGACGGTCAAGGTGCCGTTGAACACCAACGCGCCATCGGGTGAGAAGTCCTTGATCACCCATTCGTTGTCCGTGACCTCCACCGCGCCGCTTACTCCTGGTATCGACACCGTTTCACCGGGAGGGGCGACAATCGCGGCCAAGAAAATATTCGTAAAACTGGAGACCAACGTGCCGTATAAGCCGATAATTTCAGGCGTTATCTCAGCCACCGGTTCCGGCTCAGGCTCCACCGGTGCGGCTTCGTCGTCGTCGCCACCACAGGCGACCAGCACCAGAGCACCGCACAGGACCAAGGCCGTGGTTTTATCCAGCCATTTGCGCATGATTGTATCCTCCTAAAGGGATTAAGTACGCCAAGCACTGCCCGACGCACAGAATTTGTAAATAGGTCGCCCCGCTCAAGAGGCGGTTTCGCTTCCCCGAACGTAGCGCACCAAGGCTTTTTCGTCCAGCACACAGCCCAAGCCCGGCTGCATGGGCGTGGGCACGTACCCATCGACAAAAGGAATCGGCTCGACGATCAGATCGTCCTCGCGGGTCCAGCTCCCCACAAAATCCGAAGCCATCGTGCAGTTGGGCGCGGCCGCGGCCGCGTGGACGTACGAGGTATCGACAATTCCCAAGTCATTGCCCGAGCCGTGCCAGCAGCGCAGGCCCGCCGCCGCCGCTACCGCCGCATTCTTTTGAAAACCGACGAGGCTGCCACCCAAGTTAAAACAATCGACTACCTCGGCCTTGATGGCGCGGATGATAGCTGGCCCGCTCCCCACGTGCATGGCTACCGGCAGGTCAATCGCCTCGTGGATTTGGATATAGCCTTCCAAATCGGACTTTGGGATGGGATCCTCAAAGACCTCGACGTTGCCCACCTCTACAAGCTGCTGCGCCAGCTCGATGGTCTGCTCGGCCGTGTGGAAGCGCTCGTTGGGATCGACCGTCACCTTAAAATCCACCCCGCCCACTTCGCGCATGGCCTTCAGCCTCTCGACCATCGGCTCCTCGATCTTGCACTTGATCTTGACGCCTTTGAATCCGTGTGCGAGCGCCCGTTCAACCGCTCGCTTGCCGTCTTCAACCGTCAGGTGCCCCATCCAGTAATCGGCCCGCACTCGGTCGCGTACCGCACCGCCCAGCAGCGCGTGTACCGGCACTTGGCGAGCTTTGCCCACCAAGTCAAAGACCGCCATCTCAAAGGCGCCGTACGCCGGTCCGCCCCCCACTGTGGGCAACTCCTCCGTGCCGTCGTGACGGGCGGCAAAAATATCCTGCAAGGTCAGTTGCTCGGGGTCTTTGCCCAAGAGCTGGGCCGCCCCTGCGCGGACCTGTTCTATCGCCTCACCGCGCCCGGTCTCCCCCAAGCCCGTCAGCTCGGTATCCGTATTCAGGCGCACGATGTGCTTGGACATTTGGTCCCACCCGGTCTCGGGCACGCATTCCGGGCTATGCACTCGCCCGGGGATCGTCGGCACCACTACGGTCCAAATATCAACAGACGTTATTTTCATGGTATGAAACTCTCCTTTTCATCGACGGTCAGCGCAAACTCCGCCAACAGCCGTGCGGTGTGGTCCAAGTCCTCTAAGGACGCGATCTCGACTGGCGTGTGCATGTAGCGCTGCGGCACGCTGACCAAGCCGGTGGCCACCCCGGCCCGACTGAGCTGGATGGCATTGGCGTCCGTGCCCGTGCCCCCCGGCTCGGCTTGGATCTGATAGGGAATTTTCTTCTTTTCTGCCACCTGCACCAGCCGCTCGTACACGACCGGGCTGGCGTTGGCTCCGCGCAAAATGACCGGCCCCCCACCCAGCTTGCACTCGCCGACTTGGCGCTTATCAATATCTGGATGGTCCGTTGCCCAAGTAACATCCACGGCAATACCCACCAGCGGGTCTACCCCATAGGCGCTAGTCTTGGCTCCACGCATCCCCACTTCCTCCTGCGCGGTGGCCACCGCATACACCGCGGCGCGGCATTTGCGCTTGGCGCGGCTGACCCGCCGGAGCGCCTCGGCGACCACCCAAGCACCGGCCTTATTGTCAATCCCCCGCGACACCACCAGCCCATTGCGCAGTTCCTCAAAGTTGGCGTCGTAGGTCGCCGGGTCGCCGATGGCCACCAGTTGCCGCGCCTCGTCCGCGTCGGCTGCGCCGATATCGATCCACAAGTCGTGCTTGTCCGGTACTTTGGTCCGGTCCGCTGCCTTCATCAGGTGAATGGGCTTTTTGCCCAACACGCCCAAGACCGGCCCTTGCGCCGTGTGGATGCGCACCTTGCGGCCCGGCACGATCTGCAAGTCAAAGCCGCCGATGGTGTCAAAGTAGAGATAGCCTTTGTCGTCGATGTACACGATCTGGAAACCCAACTCGTCGGCGTGCCCGGCGAACATGATCTTGGGGCCGCCAGCTTCGTTGTGGACGCCGATGGTATTGCCGTGCACATCGACTTCGACGCGGTCGGCGAACTCTGCCACCGCGTCCTTCCACACCGCCCGCACCGGCCCCTCGTACCCCGAAGGGCCGGGAGCACTGAGCAGATCGACGAGAAATTGCTTGGATGCTGGACGCATAGGTCTCCTTTTAGTCTATGATGTCGTCGGTTTGCACCAAGTGCCGATGGCACAGATCGCCGTGTTGACACCGAGACCAATCACCCCGGCGTGGAAGCCCCAGATCATCGGTTTGCCCCCCAAGGTCAACCCCAGTGCCACCGCCAGCCCGCAGACCATGCCGGTTAGCGCCGTCCGCGCCGAAAGCCGCTTCCAGTACAGCCCGAGGAAAAAGCACGGCACGACCTGGATCAAGACCTCGAACTTCAGCTCCAACAGCCGCACTAAAGTCGCCTTGGTGCTAATAGCCACCGCGACCAGCAATACGACGATGATCCACGAGCTAATTTTGCCCACCTTCGTCAGCTCGGCCTCGGTGGCCTGCGGCCGGAAATACGGCAGGTAAATATCCTTGGTAACCATCGACGAGATCGACAACAGCGCTGAGTCCGCAGTGGACATCAGCGCCGCCAGCACCGCGGCAAAGATCGCCACCACCAGCCAGTAGCCCAGCGCGGACTCACCCATAATCAGCGCGCAGAGCCGGGCCAACACTTGGTCGCTTTCGGCCTTGCTCAGATCGGGCAACACCACCGCCGCGGTCAAGCCGCACACCAGGGCCACCAACGTAGTGGTCAGCGGCATAAAGGCCATCAGAATCAGCGAGCGCTTGAGCACCGCGACCGAGCGGCTGGCGTAGAGCCGTTGGATCGCCTGCGGGTAAATGGCCGCCCCACAGCCCAACAGCAGCACGTAGCTGATCCACGTGTTGGCCCCCTCCCAGCTCGGCGCTTGGACCTTGGGCGGATCCATTTCGCTCAGTTGGGCCACGACCTGTCCTAGACCCCCACCCAGCTTCTGCGGGATGAGGAAGACCAAGATGCCAAAGCCCAACAGCAGCACGCCCCCCTGCATGACATCCGTCCACGCCACCGAGCGCATCCCCCCCAAGGTCTCATAGATGACCATAATGACCGCCAAGCCAATAATGCCGTAGCTGCCGGGGATCGCGCCGTCGGTGATCCCCTCGACGGCTGCACCCATTGCCTTGAGTTGGGCCAGCGCGTAGTTGCCCAGCGCGTAGATCATCAAGACCGTGCTCAAAAGCGTCAGCACCGACGAGCGGAAGCGGTGCGTAATGTAGTCGCCCGGGGTGATAAACCCCTCCTTGCGCGCCAACGCGACCAAGCGCGGGGCAAAGAGCATGTAGCCGACGATGATCGAGAACATAAAGAGCACCGAAGCCGTCCACTCAAAGCCGATGCGGTAGGTCTTACCCGTGTAGCCAAAGAGCGTATTGCCGCTGTATTGGGTTGCATAGAGCGTCAGGAAGAGCACGGCCAAGCCCATCGAGCGCCCCGCCAGATAGAAGTCGGCCATGCTGTTGGATTGGCGGCGCGTGCGCGCAATCCACCCCACGCCGATCATCGAGACCAGGTATAGCCCCACCGCGATGAGCGCGCCCGGACCAAACACCATGCCGCCCATCAGTCTTGCTCCTTTGCTTCAATCCAGTAGCGGTGGATCACCCAGCCCGTCCACAGCGCCAACAGCAGCACCGCCCCCAGCGATACCGCCACCCACAGCGGAAAGCCCAGCACCAGCGGCCCCCGATACCCTTCGGGCCAATACCAGGGAACGGCCACCGCGTAGAGCAGCAAATAGACGATCCAGATGTAGCCGACCTTGCGCGGCTCAGAGACGAGTTGTTCTTGAGAGTCATTCATAAGGAGCAAATCAAAGCGCAGACACCGGACTTGACAAGGCCGGCCGCTTCCGCCAGCGGAAAGAGGCGACCGTTGTGCCGGAAGTGGCCCTAAATCCCGTCGAAAGGCACTGTGCTCGCCCCTTGCGGCCGGGGTCCGGTGGGGCGGATGGGCCTGTTTTCGGGGGCCTGGTACTGCACGTCCAAATGCGGCGTCTCCAGCCGTATATGGCCCTGGTGACGCGAATCCATCAGGGCGTCCAGACCGCCGCTTACCAGCAGGGTGCGCTCCGCCGGATACTGCGGCTGGCCCGTGAGAAACATCTCCTGGATATTGAGGCCCAGGTAGCTGAAGTGGGGATAGGGCGGCCCGTGCAAGCGCAGGCCCGTGGCCTGTACCTGGCCGTTGACGCGGGCCGCGTACGACCATTCCTCGACGTACCCGTTCAAGTGCAGCAGGGCGGCCTTGAAACCATCCCTGTATTCCAGCAGAAAGGCCGCTGGATTTTCGCAGGCCTCCTCCATGGGTTCGGCCGAGGTTTTGCCCGCCGCCGCGGCCGCGGCGGCCAACTGGCGCGACCACAGGCCGTCGGCGCCGGCCTGCCACACGGCCTCGCCTTCCAAACACTGCACGGCCGCCAGACCGGTCTCACCGCCCCGGCGCCGCTCGACCATGGCCTGCAGGCCCTCAAAGCCGTGATAGCCGTAGGACTCAATGCCGCCAAAGCTGAGCATGAGGGCGTCTTCGATGGGGGCATCCAGCTCGTGTTCGAGCCAGGGGTCGCGCCAGCCCAAGGGCACTGAAGAGCCGGCCATAAAGGGGACGTTCAGTTCCACTGCCCGGTCGTACATCCACTTGGCGTCGCACCAGTTGTAGGACAGGTGCTTGTCGCTGAACACCGGCACCGAGCGGCCGGAGGTGGCCATAACGCCGCAGATCTGTTCAAAGAAAAAGCGCCGGGGATACATGTGCTGGCCCTTCTCGTTGAAGGCGTACGTGCCGTGTTCGCCAATGGAAATTACGCCGTCGACGGCCAATTTGCCGCCACCCAGACACAGCGCCGCGGGGATGCTCTGGTACACGGGTATATCGTATTCTTTGGATACTTGTAGGCCGATATCATTGTCGGGTATCTGGTCCAGGTACATGGAGGCGATATCCACCTGCGGCTCCTGCATGCCCTCGTCAGTGGGAAAACCCTTGATGAACTTGCCGACAATGACGTCGGCGTGCGCCGGGACGCGGTATTCGGTGATAATGGCGGCGATCTTTTTGCGCTGGGCCATGGTTCCCTCTCTATTGTTGGTATTGTTGGACTTGGCTGCCGCTATCGGCGTCGAAGATGACGGGTATAGACATTATAACCTTTGCAGTATTTCCGCAGGTCCAAGTTGATCTGGATCCGGGTCAGCTCTTCCATAGTATGCATATTGGCGATGTACTGATCCAGGTTCCGCCTGTTGTCGGCGTCGAGTTTGTCCAGGCCCTTGCTGGCGAATTTTCTCTCGTGCAGATAGCGATGGGCATCATAGGAGGGAAATTCGCCGGAGAGGTTGTATTTGACCAGCAGGGGTACAAAGGTCTTCAGGTTGAGGCTAGTGGCTTGTAAAGACTGCAATAGCCGCATTTGTTCGGCTCGTAGGGCCTCGATGCCTTCTCGCAGGTCGGCTCTGGGCAATTCGAGGGTCTCGTTGACCAGTTTCAGCGGGTCGCCTTTCGCGCACTTGATATGCTTTAGCGCCTGCAAGGTGCTCAAGCCTAGCATATGCCCCAGAGGTTCGGCATCCGGGGGGTTGTCGATATCCCTATAGAGCACCGGATTGATATCCGCGCCACATCCCTGTAAGAAGAAGGCGATGGCACCGTCGCTTATGTTGTCTTCAATGACTCTGGAGGCAAAGCCGCTGAGGTCTGCGGTGTTGGCACCGCTGGGCACGCCCTGGATGGGGTGGCAGGCGAAATTATAGAGGACGGCCAGGGTCTGTCCGTCCTCCTTGTCCAGCCGCAGGATGCCGATTTGCGGATCGATCGGACCGACCGCGGCGATTTGTTCGTCGGGCGGGAGCGAGTAGGCGCGGCGGATATCCGCTTCACGGCCATTTTTGAGTTTGAGCCGGCGGTTTTCCATGATCCGGTCCTCGTGGCCGGTGCCGACGCCGACTGTTACCGGCACCATATGCTGCCATGCGGCTTCTACGGCCTGCACCGTCCGCGCTGCGACATCTTTGCAGACCACGCCGTGGCAGTGGCTGGCATTGATCAGCACATGCGCCGGATCGATTGCCAGCTCTTTTTGCAGTTGGGCCCGCACATTGGTCAGATAGTCGTTGCCGATGGTGCCGATCTCGCCGATCGCCACGGCGTCCACGGTGACGAGGACCACCGTGGTATGGTCACTGCGCAGGATTAGGGCTTTGGCGTATAATGGGTCATTGGCGGTTGTTGTTGCAATACCGGCGTAGAGCGGATCGTCTGTCGCGTCCGCTGCCGTATTGGTGATATCGACTTTTGCGACGCCAGCCCAGAGTTTTTTGGGAGCGGTGGTTTTCGTTGCCATGCAGATTGTCTCCATCCAGTTGCTGGATCAAGATAGTATCCCGGCGGCAGTCCGCAATCGCGTTGGGAACTCTGGCCTCCTCTCTGAAAAACCGGCCGCATTTACTTCGTTGGGCTATTTGGTCTATATAGAGTATTCCCATGCTGTTAAAACTACATAAAATTAGGTTGCGGGAGGTTCTTCAATGACCAGTTCACGACCCATCCAATGGGGCATCCTCAGCACCGCCAGAATCGGCGTCACCGCCTTCATTCCCTCGGCCCGCGCCACGCCCGGTGCCCAAGTCTATGCCGTGGCCAGCCGCAGCCAAGACACCGCCGATGCCTTTGCCCGCGACCACGATATCCCTGTGGCGCTGGGCAGTTACCAAGCCCTGCTCGACCACCCGAACATCGACGCCGTCTATATCTCGCTGCCCAATTCGCTGCACGCCGAATGGACCATCAAAGCCGCCGAGGCCGGCAAACACGTCTTTTGCGAAAAACCCCTCGCCGTCACCGCGGCCGAAGGCCGGCAAATGGTCGAGGCTTGCCACAAGGCCGACGTGCTGCTCTTTGAGGCCTTTGTCTTCATGCACCATCCCCAAAGCCGCCGTCTCAAGGAAATCATCGCCGCCGGCAAAATCGGCACCCTGCGCCACATTAACGCCGGCATGACCTACTTCATCGACGACCCCAGCAACATCCGCCTGATTAAAGCGTTGGGCGGCGGCAGCATTTACGACGGCGGCGCGTACCCCATCACCTTTTCGCGCTTCATCGCTGGCACCGACCCGGTTAGCGTTCAGGCGCACATGCGCTTTGACGCGCAAGCCGGGGTGGACGTGGCCACCTCGCTCATCCTCGAATACCCCGACGGCCTCACCGCAACCTTGTACTGCGGTTTCGATGGTCGCGGCGGGCCTCATGCCCTCATCACTGGAGACCAAGGCCGACTGGTTGTACCCTCCCCGTACCATCCCGGCGCGGAGAGCAGTTTTGACGTGGTCAGCGGCTCCAATGAGAACCGCAGCGAGACCTTCCAGACCGGCACGCCGCCTTTCCAGCCGGCCATTGACTTTTTCCAGCAATGTCTGCGCGGAGAAGAGACTCCCGCCTATATGGCCGACCATGCCGACGGCACGCTCAGAGTGGTCGAGGCGGCTTTTGAGTCGGCCCGCAGTGGGAGGCGGGTGGAGTTGTAGGATTACTTTCGCTGACCAGCACCAGCCCCGCTACAGATTGAGTTACACACGCTGTTTAGCGGGCTGTGCAGGTGTGCCCATCAACATGCCTTCTGCACTGATGTCTTCATCGATATCCGGCCAGTGAACGCCCTGCCCATCGCCGATAAATTCATAGTTTTCACGCTGAGCGGGTGTTGCATCGGAAAGTCGCCAAGACCAAACGAGTGGCACACTGATTGTTCGACCGTCGAACAAGTCAGCGATGATCAAGTCCTCAGTAATCCTGATGGATTTGATGCGAGGTTCCGTATTATTCACAGTGTTCACGCCAAGCCTCCAAAATTATCACGTAGTTCGATTGGATCAACCGCCGAATTCCATTCAGTTCATGGGGAGAGAATCCGTAATTTTTGCACAATGCAATGGGTTCAAGCCAGTATTTGCATGTTCTTTTTTCTCTTCTGACATGCACATGCCGAGGTTCATGACAGTCAAAGCTGTAAAAGAAGAACCGATATGGCCCTTGGATGCTGCTGACCCTTGGCATTGTAACCTCCAGCCTGAGGCGCTCAAAATAGGTCGCCGATATGCAGCCTGAAGCCTTGCAAGGTCGGCGAAGTCAATGTCTCTCCTTCGACGTAGGTATCCACGACCTCGTATCCGCGCTCACCGAGTAGCAGGACTGTTATGTCTTTTTCGGTAGTGTCCACCATCCAGTATTCGTTCACGCCGTGCTTGGCATATAGCGTGCGCTTGAATGTCTTATCGCGTTCGGCTGTGGAGGGGGATAGGATTTCGACGACCAAGTCCGGCGTGCCCTGAATGTTCGCGGGAGTGATGATGTGGCCGCGCTCATTGGAGACGAACAGTAGATCAGGCTGCACCACGTCCACATCCGATAGCACCACGTCGAAGGGAGCCTGATAGACCCGCCCCAAGCTATTCTCAGATGCGAATTGAAACAGTTCCGATCCTAGCAGGATGGAAATGCTCTGATGAAGTTCTCCGGGGGCAGGGGTCATAACCAACTCTCCGTCTAGGAGCTCGTAGCGCTTATCTTCCGGCGTATTCAGGTAGTCTTCGTAGGTAAACTTGACTATGGGATTGGGGATGACCATGGTTGCCGTCCTTTCTCACCGCGACTGTTATTGTATGTAATCGAAGAACTTTGGTCAGTCAAGCTACGGCTAGGTCAGTTATAATTGAGTTGATCTCATCCTTGATCGGCTCGTATTTCTCAGCACCTACCACCGTGTCGGTAGATCTGTGCTGTCGCCACGTGCCCGTCGGCTTTCCGTTCCTATCCCACACTCTGTGCAGGCATCCTTACGTAAAGGTTTTGGCATCATTCCCTTTCGCTCCCGTGGCTGGTAGTATAGGTACAGTTCCTCAGAGACCGGAAGCCTAAGTCCAGTCCAAGAAAAAAGAAACTCATTGGCAGCATGGCTCGCACCGATACCATTCAGCGTCACTACGCTCGGTGCAGGAACTTCCTCAATGTAACTCTGACGCTCTCGTTCCTCTTTTGGCTGCGATTCCTCCGCCAAACGGGCCGGATCTATGAGCTTCGCGCACCAAAGGCATCCAGAATCTGGAATGACTGGACGCACGACCGAAAACACGTCATTAATCTCGCCAGAGGCCCTATCGACAGAGATTTTGGAGCCAACCTGAACACCAGGAATGAGGTACTGGTGAACGAGCGCGTTAAAGACGAGCCTTGCTTGGTGGGTATCCGCAGCCAGAAATAGGAAATCGCAGTCTCTAAACCGCATCGCTACGGCGTCATCCACGACATCTCCGAAGATGCCCTCAAACCAAATATCCCGGTTGGCTCGGCGGGCAACACGCCGCATAATGTCCACCTTGCGGGCAGAGATTCGACGCCCGAAGCTTTGGAGCCACTCAGGCCGCCCCCCTGCGGTGAGCCAAGTCCTTGCATCGAAGCGCGTAGCACCAGGGACTCTAGAAAGATTGGTGATGTCGATGCGGTCTGGATCCACAACGACCATGTGGCCTACCCCGAGACGGGCCATATAGAGCACTAGGAGAGCCCCCACGCCTCCAGCACCGATGATTCCTATCTTTGCGTCATTGAGGAGCGATTGCCCTCGGTCACCGAAGAGCCGTGCCTGCCGATCATAGGTCAAATCTACACTTGGAGGAGCCGGCGGCGGGTTTGGATATAAGCACTCGATGGAGCCTCCTACAACTCTACCCTCTCGCAGCGTGGTACGCCCACCACTTGGAAGCCAGAGATCTCCAGCGACCGCATATCTAGCGAAAACGAGGGCTCCAACGGGCTGTCCCTGCAAGATGTCCACCAGAGCGGGGTACCCACGTTCGTGCGAAGCAAGGTCCACATCGCTAAAACTGACGGACTCCCCTTCGCCATGATTATGTATAGCCAAGTATGCTAGCTTCTGGTCCCGACAATTGAGGGATTTTTCCATCACAAAGCGTGGTGTGAGCATTCGATAGCCACGCTCTCCGGGAATGTAATCGACCCCGTCTTCGGCCAAGAACAGATCCCGAGCTAGAAGTCGAAGGCCCCTATCAGTATGTACGACACCGGCAGAGATTATGGCCCCATGTTCGTCGCCATCTCCGGGAAAGAGATGAGCAAAGAGGTCGCTCTTGAGTTTTGCCGGCAGAATCAGGTCGAAATCGGTCACCCCGGCCACCTCCTTAGCCATTCGAGAACCCTGAGCACCTTCAAGTGGGGCTTGTCGTGCTCAGGATCGCGGTTGTTCGAGCGACGGGAAAGCATCAAGGCGGAGCGGCCTTGGAAACTCTGGTCGGGGTGCAAGCCTTCGCTTGTATCCCTGAGTTCCCGACCATCGCGCCGGGCGAGGTCCGACCGGACGTAAATCGGATAGACATCGGCATACGGGAGGTTGAAGCTCAGGTCGAATCCGCCCCAAGTCTCGCTGTGGACGAAGACTTGGGTATCGAGCGGTACTGGTTCGATCACTATGTGGGCTCCGCCTT
This sequence comes from Candidatus Latescibacterota bacterium, assembly GCA_965261395.1. Classification (GTDB taxonomy): domain Bacteria; phylum Latescibacterota; class UBA2968; order UBA8231; family UBA8231. The sequence goes on along the minus strand of OZ253462.1, from coordinate 4,038,018 downwards.
GACCATCTTCAGTAGGACTAACAACAGACTCCGGGAAGGCTTTTTGTAGGTCCTTGATGGCCTCTTCAACTGCGGGTTTGAGTGCCATCGTCTAGGAATTGTCGTCGCCCGACACAGCGTTGAAACAGGCACCCTCATCTAAGAACACTACCTCGTCGTCATCAATCTGCTCCGGCGGCCCGTCCTTGAGCTCCAAGTAGAGAACGAAGTCAAGCTCAATTTTCGCGCCAGCTTCAATAGCGGCCTGCTTTACCTTCTTACCGGTCGTCGGGACTGCGAGTTCAAAGGTCGTGGTGTTCACCTTCACCTTGACGATGCACTCCTTGTCTACTTGGAAGTGCTCAATGCCCGGTAAGGTCAGGTCAACCTCTTCGCCCGGCTGGAGCACTCGGGGCCTCGATCCATGTATGTAGACGCGGACACAGGCATCCTCAGATGGATCAAACTTGGCAATTCGTACTACCTCCTCACGAGTCACCGTAGGTTTCTCCACGATATACTTCTGCTCATTTATGCGGATCAGGTAGCCTTTACAGTAGTCGGGAACTTTCCTGCCCTCAGCCGTGAAAATCTCAATATCCACGATTTCGTCCGCGAAATTTTGTTTGTCGATAGCAGTATCCATTTGTCTCTCCTTATGAATATGAATAGGCTCCCCTTAAGAATGCGCTGGAATCATCCCCTCCCAGACTTGTTTCGACTCCGGTCTACAAGGATGTAGCTCCGCCCCGGTCCCCGAGTCGGTGGCAATGGCTGTCCCTTGTTGGATGTCACCTCATGGCCTGTTTTTCCATCACGAGGTCCGATTTCCTCGTATTGACCTGATGCCGGTGCGTCCTGTCCTGGCTTGAATACCTTGGGCATGATCTCTTATTCCTCCGAAGGAGTAGGTGTCGTTGCACACATGCAACGCGTCGCAAGAGGGAATATAGCAACTTCAATATCGTTGCACAAGTGGTTTTTGTTTCGCGGATGAGACTATTTGATTATCTTGAAGACAAAGAAACAGGAGGAGGCTAGCGATGACCGAGACCATCGACGTGAGAAAGTTGGCCGTTGAAATCCGTAAGAAGAGAGAAAATAAGGGCTTACGGGAGACAGCAAAAGAAATCGGGGGCATTAGCGCTTCCACATTGTCGCGAGTTGAGGCGGGTAGGCTCCCGGATCTGGCTTCGTTTCTTCGCCTTTGTCAATGGCTTGGGTTTTCACCTGATGAGTTTACGGAAGGAATCGCCGATGTAACCCCTTCAGCGAGGGCCGTCAGCACGCCCGACGTAGTTGAGGCGCATCTGCGCGCAGATCGTGAACTTCCGCCCAAGACCGTCCAAGCGCTGTCGGCGGCGTTCCGAGCGCTCTATGACGCGGGCAAACGGGGTGAGATATAGGGCATTCCATGAAGCGAGGATTCAAGACACAAGCGGAACAGCAGGCTCGGGACTACCGTCAAGCGCTCGCTATCTGTGACAGTCAGCCGCTTCCAGCCAAATCCCTTGCTGAGCACCTTGGTATTCACGTAATGACTCCTGATGAAATACCAGGTCTAGATCCATTGCATTCCGGATGGTTGTCGAATCGCGACTCAAAGTGGTCGGCTGGAGCTGTGGTGATCCCTGAACAGGATCGAGTATTCATTGTCCACAATTCGACTCATTCAAGGCCGCGACAGGAAAGCGATATTATGCATGAGATCGCCCACATCATCTGCAAACATCCGGCTGCCAACTCAGGGATAAACGGGTCTCTCAGAAGCTATGACAACGAGCAGGAAGAAGAGGCGCGCTACATGGGGGGCTGCCTTCAGATAACGCGAGAGGGTCTGCTTTGGGCATTACGCCGTGGAATGCCCAAGGAACAGATTGCCAACCATTTTTTGGCAAGCGTAGATCTCGTTCGGTACCGTCAAAACGTGACGGGCGCAGGCAGGCAGATTGCCCGGGAGCGAGCACGTTGACCCCGCTGGGCTAAGGCTCGGTGAAAGCAAGACGGAGAACGATAGATGCCAACTCAAACCGATCTGCGGCGAGACCAACGAATTCTCTTATTGGCATTATTTCAGGGATACATACACCGGACTCGACCAAGCCATCTCCCCGTCGCACTGAATGGCCTTGACGAAATAAGCCACCTGCCCCTCCCCCGACGGCTGATCCACAGTCTCCAACGTCAATTCCAGCGCTTCCACCCGCTCGGGATAGCGCTGCACCACCAACTGCATATCCAAGCCGCCGTAATCGAAGCGCAACGGCTCGTGGCTCAGCCCCGCCAGATCAATCTCCGTCGTCCCCGCCGCAGAGTCGAACACCAAGCGGCCAACCCGCCCATCGTCCAGCACCAACTCAATGCCGTCGCAATCTCCTGTTGTCTGCGATTGAAAAGCCACGGCCTGCGGCTCGGTCGCGGTGATGCCGTCGGCCGCAGAGTCAAAGCTGACCGTGGTCGCCTCCACGATGGTCGCCTCGGTGGTGCGGATAACCCCAGACCAATCCACCCGCCGCCCGCGCCCGCGCATCCGCGAGCCAGACCACGTCAGGCGCAACCTGTTGGAATGCCCCAAATCCCGGAATTCAGGCGGCTGGACCTCAGCGAGTAATGTCCGACCGCGATACACTTGCAGCGCCTCCAGCGGTACCGCCCCCACAACCCGGGCGCGAATATCCACCGAGTTCACATCTTTCACCACCGCCCCCATGAGCGCACCCGCTATCTGTACATCTAGAAGTATGCGCGCGCCGGTCGTACCATAACAGCGCCGACTACATAAAGCCTCCCACACGCCCGCGCGCGACAACTCGCCAGCCAACACGCAGGTCAAACCGCCGGCAATACCAAACTCGCCAGCGCCCGGCCCCTCAGCCCCAGGCCGCCCTTTGTGGCCGTCGCTGTTGCACATGACCCCGACCACGTGGCCGCAGTCCAGCGCGTCGAACAGCATCCACTCGAACACGCCCCAGCCCGAGACGACCTCCACCAGATTGTGCGCCTCGGGATCGAAATACGCCTTGACGTCGGCCCAGCGCCCGCCCACGTGCGAGCCGATAATCACTTGATCGCGTGGCACCAAGCGAGCGAGCCGGGCGAAGAACACATCGGCCGGATGCGCGGGCGACACCTCGTCCTCGGGCACGTGCGGGATCTGCCAGTGGCTATTGCGCACAATGGGCAGCCCTTCGGCAAAGTAAAAGACGTTGCGGTCCCCGCCGGCCGGAGAATTGGCCGACCACTCGTAGCCAGGAAAGACGACAAACTCGCCGTCCCGGTGAAAAGCCCGCACCGTCTCGTTGAGCCGCTGCCAGTCCTGGTCGTCAACCTGGAAATCATTGCCCTGATGCGAGGCAAAATCCACCCTCGCCCAGTCGCGGGCAAAGGCGAAGTACTCCTCCTCCGTGCCCACGCCGACGGTAGCGTCGGACTGGGCGTGCAAATCCCCCCAGTAGCGGTGCCACTGAATCGCTGTCGCAGAAACGGCGACTGGATTACTGTAACAGCGCAAGCCGTCCGCCACCGCAATCAGCCATCCACTGCCCGAAGCGCAAAAGGACACCCTGCACCCCTCGACCACGATCTCCCCTTCCCCTTCCCAATCCAGTTCAACCGGACCTGTCACTTCTGTCGGATTGCCCCACATATCCTGCCCTTTGACAAAAACCTCCACCGCCTCCCCTACCACTGCCTGGCTCGGCGCTATGCACACCAATTCCACAGCCTCGCCCGCAACAATGGAAAACTTGGGCGAATCCGCCACGGCCCGAGCCACCGCAGCATTGGTCGGATCGACGAAAACGCGGAATTCGTGGGCTGACTCAACAAAGGTCTGCACCCGAATCCCCGGCGAGCCGCCGCTGCGCTCGCCCAAGACCACGGTCACCGTATCGCCGGGCGCGAGGGAGCCGTCGTACACATCAATCACCACGCACCAGCGCATCCACGGCCGCTCGTGCCCTTTGGGAGCAAAGCGCGGCACCAGCTTGGCCGCCCCGTTAGTCTGCACCGTGCAATAAGCCGGCGCGGCTGGATCGCTGAATTGGGCTGGCTGCATATCGCAGGCAAAGCGCTGGGCGATCTTAATGGTGCCGCGCTCGTCAATGCCGTAGCTGCCCACCGTCAGGGTCAAAGTCCATTGCTGATAGCTGCCGGCCACCACCGGCGCGCAGGGTTCCAGCGTCACCGTCCCCAGTCGTTCCCGCCATTGCTGCTTCATCTTCTAAACTCCTGTATCTCCGCGTGGTCGAATCATCCTTGTGAAAATCTCTGAACCGCCCGCTTTTCTCCACAATCTCTTTTTTCGCTAACTTAACCGACATTATAGAAAAATCTGCGAGAAATTGAAATCCGACTCTGAGAAAGGATAGCAGTGTGAAGGTCGTACTGACATATGATATGGGGGAATCCTTCGTCGAAGAATTGCGGACGGCGTTCCCCGAGTTGGACTTCTGCCCGGCGTATGGGTATGGCGAAGCAGAGCAGGTACAGGAGGTAGCAGATGCGGAGATTGTGTTTGGGTTGATGAAGCGGCCCGTATTTTTGGCGGCAAAAGAACTCAAGTGGTTTCACTTTGTCGGCATCGGCTTCGACCCGATCGTGCGCGATATACCGGAATTTCGCACGGGTGCCGTGGCGATGACCAACGCGCGCCAGACGCATGTCGTGCCCATGGCCGACCACGTCTTCGCCGCGATACTCGCACACGCCCACCGGATCCCCGAACTGCTCGAAGACCAGCGCAACCACCAGTGGAATACCAAGCGCTATGTGCGGCGCATCATCGAGTTGGCCGGAACCAAGATGGGGGTGCTGGCGATGGGAGATATTGGGCGGGCCGTGGCCACGCGGGCGGCGGCGTTTGAAATCGAAGTGTACGCGGTGGATATCTTACCGATGGAACCGCCGCCGGGGGTGTGCGCGGTGTGGCCGGTCGAGCGATTGGACGAGATGCTCGGGATGATCGACTGGCTAGTGGTAACGGCCCCGCGAACCAAGGAGACGACCGGGATGATCAATCGACAACGGCTCGCCTTGCTCAAAGAAGGAGCGTTTGTGGTGGTCGTCTCGCGCGGAGGAATCGTCGATGAGGAAGCACTGGCCGAGGGCCTGCACGCGGGCCGGATCGGCGGAGCCGCGCTCGACGCGACGGAAATCGAGCCGCTGCCGCCCGACAGCCCGCTGTGGGACGCGCCCAACATGCTAATCTCGCCGCACACCTCGGCCGAGTCCGTGCAATTGATCGAGCGCCGCAAGGCGATCTTCGTGGAAAATCTACGCCGCTATCTGGCAGGCGCAGCGCTATTGAACGTATGCGATTTAGAGAAGGGATATTAAATGACAGCGAAACCCCACCTGCCCCCGTCGCCCATTGACGAGGGCAAAGTCACCGTAACTGCCATCGAATCCGTGCAGCCGCTCGACCTGTTCCCCGACTTGCTGCTGGTGCGCATCCACACCGACGCCGGACTCATCGGCCACGGCGAAACGTACTACTGCGCCGAGGCCGTGCAGGCCATGCTGCACGACTGGATGGCGCGCCGACTGCTCGGCGAAGACGCGCTAGCAATCGAGTCGCACTGGCGCTTCCTCTACGAGCGAGCCGCGAATTTCGGCGTCCGCGGCACGGAGCTCCGCGCTTTGTCGGCGCTGGACGTGGCGCTGTGGGACATTCTCGGTCAGGTCTGCAACCAGCCGATCTACCGCCTGCTCGGCGGGCCGGTGCGCGACAAAATTCTGGTGTACAATAGCTGCGGCAACCCCCAGTACGGGCCGAGTACCACCGGGCGCAAAGGCTGGCCGGGCTTTGGTGCCATCGGCGAGCCGGGGCCGCTGGGCGATTCGTGGAAGCTGTTCCACGAGCCAGTGGCGCTAGCCGAGGAGCTAGTTGAGCTAGGCTATAGCGGGTTAAAGGTCTGGCCCTTTGACCAAGCGGCCATCCAGTACGGCCCAGCGCGCATTCCGCACCGCGCAATTGAGGAAGGCGTGCAGCCTTTGCGCGAGATCCGCGACAAGGTGGGCATGGACCTCGACATCTTCGTCGATGGCCACGCGCATTTCCAGCTCCCAGCGGCACTGCGCATTGCCGAGGCCCTGCGCGAAGTCGCGCCGCTGTGGCTGGAAGACGTGATCAAGATGGACAACCTCGACACAGTCGCCGACTTCCGCCGCCAGAGCCGGATGCCGATCTCAGTAAGCGAGATGCTGTTGAGCCGGGCCGATTACAACTCCGTGCTGATGCACCAAGCCGCCGACTACGTGATGATTGACCCGACCTGGGTCGGCGGGATTTCCGAGACCGCGCGGATCGCCCACCTAGCGCAGACCTATAATGTGCCGGTCAGCATGCACGACTGCACCGGCCCGCTGACGCTCTTTGCCGGCTTGCACGTGGGAGCCGCAGTAGCCAATTGCTGCTATCAGGAAACCGTGCGGGCGCAGATCCAAACGGTGTATCGAGAACTGATCGACGTGGAGGTGGAAATCAACGGCGGATATGTGAATCTGCCCCAAGGCAGCGGCTTGGGCGTTAGGCTAAATCCCGATTTGTTCAAGCCGGAACGACCGGGCTATCGAATTTCGCAACATTGAAGGAGAAAGGTCCATGGAAAAGGTCAGATATTCCGATTTGTTGCCGTGGGAATTTCGCCAGCGGCTGGCGGCTAGGCCGGTGGCGTATCTGCCGCTGGGCACACTCGAATGGCACGGCGAGCACTTGCCGTTGGGCAGCGACGCGATCCAGAGCGAAGAGCTGATGATCGAGTGCGCCAAGCGCTTTGGCGGGATCGTCATGCCGCCAATTCACCTTGGGCCGGATCGGGCGTGGGACCGCGGCGAGGGCGAAGTGCTCCAGGGCATGGACTACGCCGACAGCACCGAGCCCCACCGGCAACTAGACGGTAGTTGCTACTGGGTGTCGAACGGGCTTTTCGGAATGCTAGTCGATGCGATCTTAGAGCAAATCAAGCGCGCGGGTTTCAAATTTGTATTCGCCGACGGACACGGGCCGAGCCGCAGAGCTTGGCGCGAAGCTCTGGCCGAACGGGAACAGCGCTTCGGCCTCAAGCTGGCGGGAGTTACGGATGAAGTAGCGCGAGAATGGAAAAGCCAAATGGACCACGCCGCGCGTAACGAAACGTCGCTGGTGATGCACTATCGGGAGGATTTGGTGGACCTCGGGCGGTTGTCTGCCGATCGGAGCGTGTGGCCGCAAGGGGTCGGCGGCCAAGACCCACGCGACGCCAGCGCCGCATACGGGCGGGAGTGCATGGAGCGGTCCGTGGAGATTGTCGGGCGACTAATTGCAGAGAGCGGGGTTTGACTACTATAGCAATCCCGAATGACTTGAACGATTCGAGATGCGGATCGTCTTGTTTCTACTATTCTGCGCCCATCTGCGTCCATCTGCGGATTATCTTATGAATGATTTACGATTGCTTATCACCGGCGACCAAGATCGCCATCCGCGAAAGGACGACGCATGAAAATCACCCAAGTAGAGACCATCCGCTTCAAAACCATCACCAATACCGTGCGCGACTCCGACGGCCACGGCCATCCCGGCCCCGAGCGCGAAACCACCCAAACCCTGCTGCAAATAGACACCGACGCAGGCGTCTCCGGGTACTGGTTTGGCGCTAATGCCCAAGCCATAGACAGCATTGTCAAACCCGCCATAGTCGGCGAAGACCCCTTGTACCGCGAAAAAATCTGGCGCGACCTCAACCATCGCCAGCGGCTCAACATGGGCACGCTGTCCGACCAAGTGCTCACGGCCGTTGACCTAGCCTTGTGGGACCTGGCCGGACGCGCCCTAGATCAACCCGTGTACAAACTATTGGGCGGCTTGCGCGACAAAGTGCCGGCCTACGCCTCCACCATGTGCGGCGACGACCTCAAAGGCGGCTTAGCCACTCCCGAGGACTACGCCAATTACGCCCAGTGGTGCATGGAGCGCGGATACCCCGCCTTCAAATTGCACACCTGGCAACCGCCCTACGCCGGCGCGCCCGACCCCAAGCGCGACATTGAAGCCTGCGCCGCCGTGCGCGAGGTGGTCGGTCCCGACGTGCCCTGTATGCTCGACCCCTACCACTACTACGACCGCGAGGCCGCCCTATTCCTAGCCAAGGAACTAGAAAAGCTCGACTATTACTGGATGGAAGAACCCATGGACGAACACAGCATGTCGTCCTACATCTGGCTGTGCGAGCAGACCAGCTTGCCGATTTGCGGCCCGGAGACCTGCGAGGGCAAAATGTACGTGCGCGCCGAGTGGATCAAAGCCGGTGCCTGTGATATCAGCCGCTGCGGCGTGGGCGACGTGGGCGGCCTCACCCCACTGATGAAAACCGTGCATCTGTGCGAGTCGTTTGGCATGCGCTGCGAAATCCACGGCGGTGGCCCCGGCAACCTGCACGCCCTGTGCGCCATGCACAACGGCGAATTCTACGAACGCGGCCTGTTACACCCCTTCATCGACTTCGACCAGCCCGCCCCTTGGCTGCACGAGCACGGCGAACTGATGGACGAGCAGGGTTTTGTCCACGTCCCCCAACGGCCTGGGCTGGGGATGAATATCAACTGGGATTATATCGAGAAGAATAAAATCGCTTGAGCCAATAATATATAGCGGTTAAAGCACACGGCGACAATAGGTTAGTCGGCACTGGCGACGCGCACTCGCTGCCAGTCCTTGCGCCCGCCGTAGTAGTAGCCCTCATCGAAAAGAGCTGTCGCCGTCTGCGCTATGGTTCGCGCGTACACGACCATATCCACGTACCGCCCATCGACCCACAGCCGCCCCTTAAAGCGCGCCTCTTCGCCGAATCCCGCTTCCGCAAGTAGCTGCTTCTGATCGGCATCGCAGTCCGCCAGATAGACATGCAGGACCGTGATATCCAAGGCCGCGCACCGCTCGACCACCGCACCGAGCAAATCCGCGGCTTGGCCGCTGAAGGCCGGTGCCACGCGAAAACTCAATATGCCCGTGTGCTGCTCGGCAAAGGTCTCCCGCCGTTCGACCGTGGCCAGACCAACCACGCGGCGCTTGGCGTTTTCCAGCGCGAGGCAGAACCCCCGCCGATCTTCTAAGCGCCGCAAGGTCTTCACAAAGTGACTCTCGTAGCGGGTGTCGCGAAAACTCTGGCTCAGGTAGTCCTTGACGATCCACCTCGGCTCGGGATGGTTGTAGAGCACTGAAGCCCCCGGCAAATCGGCCCAAGTGGCGTCGCGAACCTCGGCCGGACCGCCGCCATCGAGGTAGTCGCGGTCAAAGTCGCTGGCACCGGGTGCCAAGTAGCGCATCCCATCTCCGATGAAATAGCGGAATCCGTGGCGCTCGTACAGGCTGCCGGCATGGGGGTTGGCCGTACACAGGTAGAGAGCCAACCCCCCAGCCTGCGCGAACTCCTCCACGAGTCGGCCAAGCAAGAGCGAAGCGATCCCCTTGCGCCGATGCGCCTCGGCAGTCCAGACGAACTCGACGAGCCCCACCTCGCGCGTATCCGCGGGGGTCTGACAGCCCATGTAGCCCACCACCTCTCCGTCGATTTTCCCTAGGTAATAGGGCGTGTACAGCCAAGGTCGCAGGTTCCCTCCCATCAGGTCAGCGGCAATATCCCCCCACCAGCAGAGGCTGTGCTCTCCGCCGGGAAAGGGTGGCTCGCATACCTCGATCGTCAGCTTTTCTCCGCTGCCGAGCTGAACTGTTGTTGTCTCCGTGCTGTTTACCATTTCTACCTCACAGAATACGAGTAGACGCGGACCGCTCGGCGAGCTCCTGCCAGATCGACGCCACCACGGCCCAGTAAATCGCCGCTTGCACGATCCCTGAGCTGGGCAAGATCTCTACGTCGTACCCCGGCACCCGCGTCACCGCATCGCCGAAGGGCCACTTTGGCCGGATGACGTAATCCGGTTGCGGCGGGCCGTCCGCTCCGTCCCCCGCGATCACCTCGACGATCCGCGCACCCGCCCGGCGCGCGGCCCGGTAAGCTTGCGTTGGCCGTCGGTAGTATCCGAGGAAGAAGAACAGATCCCCTAACTGCAGCTCGCGCTCGAGTTCGGCGCTCGACGGAGACTCCCCATCGAGCGCGCCTAGGCGACGCATGTACAGCGGATCGCCCGGCGCTCCGTGCTGATGCACGGGAAAGTGTGAGATCATCCCCGCATGGATGACGCGGCCGGCATCGAAGACCTCGGCGCAGACCGCACCGACGCGCTCGATCGCCCTCGCCTCTTCCTCGATCAAAGCGCGCAGAATCTCTCCGATTGCGTCTAGATACTCCCCACCAACCTGTCCCGGAGGAATCGCCGGCACTTGGTGTGTCTGGTGGAAACGCGAGTCGGCAAACCGGGCATTGCGATCCCTCGCCCCTGCCACCAGCACGCTCTGATACATGGCAGGCATCCGCCCGATCCGAGTCAAGGCGGCCACGACCTCACCAGTGAAGGTCCACAGTACGACTAGATTCTGCAGGGAGATCAGCGGGTAGCTCTCGCCGCCGAAGGGAGCGGTCACTGCCTCTGGCAGGGGGATCGAGCTCTCCAGGAATAGGTCGGCGCCCAACTGCGAATCCGCCCCAGCCCACGCGGCCGGCCCAATGCCGACGATCAGGGCACCCGAGGCACGCAGATCCCGCAACAACTCCAACTCCTGGTCCGGCGGGGCACCCGACCAGCCGAGGATCACCGCGTCATTCGGCGACAGCGCCGTCTCAGATGTCCACTCCTCGGCCAGCATCAGCCCACCGGAGCGGACGAACCCCTCCGACGTGAAATCCGGCCGCGCACTAGCCAGCAATAGTCGTCCGTCCGCCGCCAAGCGTCCGGCGACCTGGTCGGCGGCCTCTGAGATGGCCGGCAGCCGCGGTCTCAGGCCCTCAACGCCGGCCAGGAGCGCTGCGAGATAATCCATGCAACTTACTCCGCCGCAGCCAGTTCCAGCGCCCGCAACGCACCGGCGGTCAGGACCCGATCCGCGTCGTCGCGCAGAAAGCGCCCCTGGTGGCACGCCCGCGCATCGAGGACCTCGTACCCTCCGTAGGGCACCTCCTCACTCGTCGGCACGTATCCGATGGAGCCGTTGGCGTACCCCACGGGCAGGGTCAAGGAGAAGGGTGATGCCTCGGCAATGGCCAGCCCCGTCTCGACGAAAATTTCTCCCGGCAGGCCAATGAGGGCCACGTCGTCCAAGGCCACGACCTGCAGTTCTAGGGGCAAGCCCGTGGCCACCGAGCCGCTCTGACACGCCGCGACCCGCTCCTTTGCGGCAAAGTAATGGCGGCAGACATGCCAGTTCCGGTGGTGCTCGCCCTTGAGTTGGCGAAAGGCCGGTTCCCACTTCGCCAGTTCGCGCTCGCACTCCTGCTGCGACGGCATGGGCTGGAGGGGCAGCTCAAAGGCGTGCCGGGCACAGCGCAGCCGGCCGCCCCGTCTCAGGTCGGCTCGGTCCAACACCGTCTGCAGCACCGCGGCACCGGCCCTAGTACCGTGGCGCTCGGCAAGGGCAAAGGTGCCGCGCGGATGGGGGTTGATGTTGCCGGCACAGCCGTTGACGAACAGCGCCGTCACACTCGGCAGTTGGGACTCGATCAACTGCATGGCGTAGCCGATCCAGTCGGCTGTGAACAGGTAGTTGTCGTTCACTAGGCAGGTCCCGTGGGCCGCGTGCTGGTAGATCACCGCCAGCGGACCGCCGTCGTCGCGCTCGAACCACACCGCGTCAACCCAAGGCGCCACCGCTCCGTCGGGGTTGACGCCGATGCGGGTCGTGCCATCGGCCTGTCGCTCCCGGCGGTTGACGCCGACCTGCAGCGGATGACGGCCCGTGCCCCAGCGCACGGGCACCGCCGAGGTGGCCGCCTGCAGGGCGGCACCGGCCATGTAGTGGCTCACCGCGTCGATGTAGGTGGAAACCTGTTCCCCCAGCGCCGAAAAGTCAGAGTACATCAGCGGACCGCCGTGCGTATGCGAGAAGGCGAGGAATACGTGGGCCGCGGGCACCCCCGTCGCCGCGTGCACCATCTCGCGCACGCCAGCGACCTGCTCCGCCCGCATGCCGAGCAGGTCGTTGGCGATGATCACGGCCTGGGTCGAGCCGTCGTCGAGGAACAGGGCGTGGGTGTTGAGGTGGTCGTGTACGCCCTCGGCCCCGTGGTCGCGGGCACCGTACCCGCCCATGGGGAAGCCGATTGGTGGAGTGATCCGGGCACCACCGGTTCCGGCCAGCAAGTCGCGCATCATCCTTTTCTCCCGTTCTCGTCAATTGCCTGCGTTGTCATGAGGGTCCGCCTCAGGTCGTCTCCGTGCGCTGGTTAAACCGGCCCTGTAGGACCTTTTCGATGGCGGCGCGCACGATTTTTTCCGACCGCCCCGACACAAAGGCGTCCACTGGCTCGTATCCCCCCTCGGCAAAGGAACTCGCCAAGGTTATATACCCGGTCCCCAAATCCCCGTATCCCGCCACGGCGACAAAGGCGTCCGGGCGACTCGCCTGCGCGTGCAATTGGTATTCGATAAAGATCTCGCCCGGCAAATGGACCACCGCCACCCGGTCGTTGAGTTGCAAACAAGTAATCGGAATGGGCCGCTCGCGGCGGCGCAGATACGTCAGCATAAGAGCGGCTTTGCTATGCACTTTGGCCCCGGTGGCTGCCGAGGCGATTTGCGCCAGCAGGCTTTCCTCGGTCATATCCTCCCTCGGCGGCAGCCGCACCGGCTCGACCGTCCAGCGCACATGCTCCAGCGGCTGCCGCGTACTACCCTGTTCCGCCTCCACCATGGCCCGGTGGACGCGCTCGGTGAACAACTCTCGGTTGTCGGCTATACCGTCGTTGTACTTGCCCGCAGTGACATTGCCCGCGCAGCCGGTGAAGTATAGGTGCGGCACATTGCTTTCCGCCTTGCGGCGGTTGCGCGCCAAGCCGACGAATTCGGGCGTAACCAGCCCGGTGCCGTCCGTGCTGGTGGGATGGACGGCATAGTAGTGCAACAGGGCCAAGGCCGTCTCCCCTTGGTAAAAGCCAATCGTCTTTAGCATGGGATCAATGACGCCCTCGGGAGCGGCCCGCATTTGAGGATCGCGGCACTGGGTCCAGCGCACCCCGGCCACCTTGCCGTCTGGCCCCATTACCCGCCGATTGGAGGCGATCCGCTCGACCCTGGCCTGACCCACCGCAATATCCGTGCAGGGTTGCAGCCTTGTCATAGCCTCGCCCGCCGCTTGTGCCGCTTCGGCCCGCACCTTTTCGGCCCAATTGCCAGCCATAATGACATTGGGACAGCCGTGGGCGTCGAGAATGTCCTGAGCATCGCGGTCGGGCCAGGGCGTATCGTGGGCGTGGATACAGTGCACGGCCACCCGCTCGGCCTCGGTGCCCACAGCCTGAGCCAGTTCCCCGCGCCAACGGTCGTAATCGCCGTTGCTCAATTCGGCCCAGTCCAAGGCACACAAGACGATCGGCAATTGATCGTCCGGCACTAAAATTAGTCCCAAGGCGGACAGCGGGTCGGCGATGCCCTTGGCCGGTGGATACCACCCCGCACAGAGCGGATGGCCCAGCGGCGGCGTAACGTCAGATTCGAACGTGGCGAGTTGGATCATGGTTTTCTCAATGCGGGATGATTGCAGGTATTCAGCGTCGCCCTAATATACGCGGCCACCACCTTGACAGGCCACCACCCAAGTCAATTATTGGAGGCCAAGCCGCTCTGCACAAAAATTCATCTGGATATCGAGGGCTTAGTTCCGTCCCAAGGCCAGCCCGCTTGCAGTACTTTTTCCAATAACAGGAGCTTCCCATGAAAATCGCCCACATCGAGCAAATCCCCATCGCCATGCCCCTAGCCAAGCGCTACGACAATCACGCCGGCCGCATGCGCATGTACGACATGGATCAACATCTAGTGGTTAAAGTCCACGGCGACAATGGATTAGTCGGTTACGGCGACTACGAAGACAATCCCGCTCCCGTACCCCAAGCCGAGATTGACGCGCTCATCGGCACCAACCCTTTCGACTATCTGCTCAACAATTTCCACATGGCCTTAGGCATGGCGCTCTACGACCTGATGGGTAAACACGTAGGTGTGCCCGCGTACAAACTGATGGGGCAAAAAGTGCGCGACGCCGTCCCCTGCGCCGCCTGGACCCGCCCCTGCCCCCCCGACGTCTTCGCCGGGGAGATCCAGCGCGCTGTCGATCAGGGCTACCGCGTCTTCAAAATGCACTCGGACGCCCGCTACGACGTCATCGAGCAGACCCGCGCGGCGGAAAAAGTAGCACCGCCCGGCTTCAAACTGCACTGGGATCTCAACCACAACCGCACGCTGGGCACAATCCTGCCCATCGTCGCCGAACTGGAAAAATCGCCGATCGTCGGATTTATCGAAGACCCGCTGGTGTGGAGCGATATCGACGGCTGGCGCACCCTGCGCGAGAAGACCAAAATCCCCCTCGTCATGCACGTCCCCCAATTGGGCGGCATCCAAGAAGTGATTTGCGGGGTCGCTGATATCTACATGATTGGCGGACGCATCGGCGACACCCTGACCTCGGGTTTTGCCTACGGCAAGGCCAATGTCCAGTGCCTGATCCAGCAATGCGGCAATACCCTGATGAAAGCCCTCACCCTGCACCAAGCGGCCGTCCTGCCCACGGCCTCGGCCCACACCATCAACATAGACGACCAGTTCGAGTCCGATATCGCCGAAAAGATCCCAGTCGTCGAGGGCTTTTCACCTGTGCCCGAAGGCCCGGGGCTAGGCGTAGAAGTGGACGAAGAAGCCCTAGCTCAAGCCGCCGCCCGCGCCCACCTGCCCAGCTACGACTACATCGGCGTGCTGCACTTTGCCGGCGGCCATAAAGCCTACAGCTTGGGCAGCCCCAATATCAACCGCCTGACCGGCACTGAAGAAGGTCGCCTCCAGGGCCTCAACTTTGAGTACTGGACCGACGACGGCTCCGCCGACTACGCCCGCGTCCTCAAGAGGTTACAGGAGGAAGGGCCGTTTATTGAGGACTAGGACGCTGCCATTAGTCGCGGGCGAGTGGCCCAAGGCGGACGGTCGTCGCAAGTCCGGTGCCCTCAATCCATCGCCGATCATTCACGGTCATTGTTCAGTGAGCCAAAGATCACTTCAAGCGTGCGGCCGAGGTTGCTCACCACTTCAGACAGGCAGTCTACGTTCGCCAGAAACCCGAAATCTACCTCGTACAACACCCGAGAATTCTGCCGGTAATCGCGGCGGCACGCATTCACGCCCGAAGGCCACCTAGCACCACACAGGCGTTCCCAGATCATTTCTTTCTGTTCCTCGTCCGGCCCAGCTTGCCCCTCGTCCAGCTTCAGATTGAGATTAAAGTCCTCGTTGACTTCGAGGTACAGGTATCGTTCAGACCCAACGAGGTCCGGGGCCAGTGCCGGGCCCTCATCCCATATCTCCCAGAAATTGAGGATGGAGTCCACAACCGGAGAAAATCCCCGGGCAATGGGATAGATCGCGAGCCGTCCGAATTTAGCGACATACTTCGACCTGTCCCAATGCTCCATCAGTTTCGAAAAGACGGGAAAAGCTAGCTCGGGAGCGGAAAACGCTACGCGGCCTCTGGGAAAGTCGTTCTCTCCATGGACCTCGAGATAACGCGTACGGAACTGTGCGAACGAATGCAGGAGTTCCTGAGCCTTCTCGCGTTTCTCCTTTTCGAGCCTCATGAGCCGCAGCCACTCGACTGAATCGGTGCTCTGTCCGATCTGCGGAAGAGCCGCTAGAGACGACTCAACTAGATGGATCATTCTGTCCAGCGGAATGTGCTGAAACTCCGGAGATGCGGGCCCCGGCTCGTAGGGCTTCGTGTAGAATTCGGAAATTCCATAGGTAATGAAGAAACACAGTCCATTCACTTCTCTTCGCTGCTCGGCGATGCGTTCTGTCTGCCACGGCGGCGACCATCTTCCGCCCTCATCCGAGTGGACCTTTGTTTCGATCGCAACAGATAGATTGGCGAATTCCAATTCTATATCGAAGGCTTTTCTGTGGAGCGCATACTTCAATGGTCCAAGATCCTCTTCGATCCGAAAGGCGTCTCGGAATATGTCGAGCCGACCCGCTTCGTCCAGTGCTCCGACCAAAGAAATCAGGCACATGTCGTGTTCCCGTTCGTTGTTATAGTTCTCCATGATCGTATGATCTCCTCAAGTAAGAGTTAAACGCGCCAGACACCTCGTCGTACGCCCAAGTAGGCCCAGAACTCACCTCCCCACTGGAAGCAACCGGCGAGAACAAAGTGAGTTTAGTCAGGACGCTAGTGGGGGTTGGATATGCGTTGCTTAGCCAAGTGTTGCGTTAAGGAGCAGGATTCACGGAATCTATAGGAAGGATCCCATCGTTCAATACCCGGGTACACCGGTCTTCTTACCAATCCAATCGATCATAGCACGAAATACCGGGCATTGTACTGTCCCGTGCTCGTCAAACACCACCTCTCGCAAATCTGCTTTGCTGAGAATGGCATGGCTATCCACAATTTCTCGATAGGGCCGCCCGATATGTCTCCGAAAGAGTTCCTCAACGATTTTTTTGGGGGGCTTGTTTTGGTTCTGATTTTCTGGAGGTCGCCGCCAGCCGCTAGGCCTGTTTGACATATTGAGTCGAGACTGAAGTTGACTCGTCGCTGCAAGGAGCAGCACTTCCAAGTCGTGTTTCAACGCGCTGGCATAAAAATGCGCGATATGACTGTCAACATCAGCCCGTCTGCCCATCTGCTGCTGCAAGTGCTGTTTCACCAAACGTGTTTGAACGCCTTGCAACTCTTGCAGATTGTTGTGCTTGTACTCCGTATCCGCATAATCCCTATTCGGGTAGAGATCGGGTAAGCCGACAACGAGGTCGTGTGCATCATTTGCCAGTTTCTCGGTCGCTCTTGAGCCAATTTTTCTGAAGTATTTGGACTTGCTTTCAAGAGGTATTAGCTGAATGCCCCAGCCTTTAGTGCTGAGATTTTGCTTCCAGCCGTTCAACAATGCCGACAGGGCCCTAACGTCCGAACTCCCTTCCACAAAAATCCACACCTTCATGCGCCGGCCTCCAGTTCGCCGGAGCGGTGAAGGTCTCCCAAGGTTCCGCCTGCAACATCTTTTAGCATTTGCACAAGCGTCTCGCGGTTCGCGGGACGATGCCACGCGACCTTTGCCTCATCTGTATTGCGCGCCATCACGGCAACATCGGCTATGTCGAAGCAGTTGAGCAGGTCCGGGCTATGCGTCGTCACGATCACTTGGGTGCGCTCCGCCTCTGTCTTGATCATTTCGGCGACAATCGGCAACAGGCCGGGATGCAAGCCCAATTCTGGTTCATCGATGGCCACCAGCGGCCGCGGCTGTGGATTTAGCAGCGCTGTCGCTAAGCAGAGGAAACGTAGCATGCCGTCTGATAGCTCCCATAGCTCCATAGATCGGGACATGCCTCGCTCGCGCACCCGGACGAGCACTTGCGGTGGTGTTCCATACGTGGTATCGCAGTGAATTTCCTCAAATGCGGGATAGGCCACACGCAGAAAATCACGTAACTCCTCTGCTGCTGAACGGTAATCATATCGGGTCAGGATTTCGTGCAGCACGGTCCCCAAGTTGTCGCCGCTGGATGATAATGCAGTATCCGGTTTGATCTCGGCGGCCTTGGTGCGGAGCGGGGAAGATCGTGTCACATCGAAACCCGGATAGAACGCCATACTCGCCAATAGAATGCGCCCCCAAGAAGGAATGGGGAACTCGTTGATGAAGCGAATTTGTGACAGCAGCAGCGCGGCCTCTTGTTGTGCATCTATCTGTCTGCTTCTCGGAGGGGCTGCCGCTGAATCAGCATCGCGGACGACAGCGGACAAAGGTTGCGCTTCATCAAACGGTATCAGTTGGTCTCGTTTTTTGTCGAATATGTATCGCTGGTGCGGGGTTGCCTCCAGAAACTTGAAGGGTTCCCTATGCCCCTGTATTGGTTCTCGATTCCTGAGAACCTCGTATTGCGGGTGCATCTGGCCCAGTGCATCAGTTTGGAGAACGACCTCGTACATCAAGGACTTTCCTTGCTCCAACGGAATAACATTCCATCCGGCAGGCTTATGAAAAGTGATTTTCCAAGTCAACTGCCTATTCCTTTTACCTGAGGTAAGAAGAGATGCTGCCCCATGATGCCAACCAATCGCGGTATTTAGCGGATGCTCGCAGCACTCGGCAATCAGTTGCAGACAATCAACCAGCGTACTTTTGCCGACGGCATTAGCACCGATCACCACAGTCAGCGGATTGAAGTCTGCCTTAAACTCGCCGAGAAGCCGGTAGCCCCCGATCTCAATTTGCGTAATCATGCGATATTACCTTTTGCTCCAATTATTCACAGTCTTAATGGGCACAGTGTCATGGCAAGCTCGCTTCCTTTCGGACATCAAGAATACCAGTCCCGCAAGGCCGGATAGAGCGCCCGGTAGCGCTCAAAAGCCCGTCGGTAGTATTCGACCCGCTCCCGGTCGCAGCGCACCGTCTCGGCCAACTTGACCGTGCGCTGGCAAGCGGTGGCAAAATCCGCATAGAGTTCGCCGCCAATGCCCGCCAACAACGCCGCCCCTATCGCCGACAGATCGTCAGTGGCGATCCGCACCACGTCGCGCCCCAAAATATCGGCCTGGATTTGCCGCCATACCTCCGAGTGCGAACCGCCCTCGCCGATCCGCAGCTCGTCAATGGGCAAGCCGATTTCAGCGAAACAGTCGAGCGAGTGCCGCAAGTCGAAGACGACCCCCTCCAGTACGGCCCGCACCAGATGCCCCTTCGTGTGCGCCAGCGACAGCCCGACAAAGCCCCCGCGGGCTTGGGCATCGGGACGCGGCGTAGCCCTTCCTTCGAGCCAAGGCATGAAAAACGCCCCCTCGGCACCGGCGGGAACCGCAGCCGCAGCCTCGGTTAACTCTTCGTAGCTACCCCCGAACTCCTCCTTGAACCACTTGAGCGAGGCCCCCCCGGTAAACGAGCAACCCAGCCAAGCGTATTTGCCGGGGATGGGGTGGCACATCGGCCAGAGTTTGTCAAAGGCCCGTGGATCCAGCGTCTCGGCAAAAGCCGTGGCGTGCGCCGCCGTGCCGATCCCCAAGCTGATAATGCCCGGCTCAATGACCCCGGCACCGAGGATCATGCAAGGCATGTCCCCGCCGCCAGCGACGACGGGCGTGCCCGCCACCAGCCCGGTCTGCTCGGCAGCTGCTTGGGTTATGGCCCCGACTACGTCCGGTGAATCAACCAAAGGCGGGAACAGCTCGATATCGACTTCCAATGCCTCTAGGATTTCCCCGGACCACTGGCGCTCGTGCAGATCAAAAGCCGCAGTTGTCGAGGCATCCGACACCTCTGCTGCTATCTGTCCGGTGAGCCGGTAGCGCAGCCAATCCTTGGGCAGCAGCATCCAGCGGCTTTTCTGGTAAACATCTGTCGCATGGTCTTTTACCCATAGTACCTTTGCTAGGGTATTAACCGGCCCCAACCGCATTAGCGTCCGCTCCCGCAGCAAGTCCCCCGCGCGCTGCTCGGCCCAATCGCACTCTGCTTGCGAGCGGTGGTCGAGCCAGATCGGCACCCGCTGCAGGGGCTGTCCGGCGCTGTCGGCAAATACTGCGCCGTTGATCTGCCCCGACAAGCCGACGCAGGCGACCTGCGCTGGGTCAATATCGGCGAGTGCCTGACGTGCAGACGCGCACAGCGCTTGCCACCACTCCTCCGGGTCCTGCTCGACCCACCCAGGATGCGGCTTGTAGAGAGGATACTCGGCCTGCCCCCTAGCGATGAGGTCTCCTGCCTCGTCGATGAGGACGGCCTTGGTGCTTCCCGTGCCCAAGTCAATGCCCAGTGCGTAGCGCATCTGATCCTCCTATCCGAACCTATCCACGTTGCACAAACTCAGATCAAAACCCGGCTCCTCCCCCTGCACCACGCGCGCGGTCACCGCCCCGGTCACCGCCCCCAGCGAGACCCCAACCATGGCGTGCCCGGCCGCCACCGTGAGATTGTCGTACGCCTGTGCCCGCCCCAAAAAGGGCAAGCCGTCCGGCGTACAGGGGCGCAGGCCCCGCCACACTTCGATTAGCTCTAACGCATCCGGCGTCCACGCCGGTACGTAGCGCGGCACCGCATTGACAATCGCGGCGACCCGTCGACGGTTGATCGACGTATCCATGCCCGCCAGTTCGAGCGTACCGGCAAAGCGCAGCTTGTCTCCCATCGGGGTGGTACCAACGCGGGCCTCCACCAACATCAGCGGTACCGCCGGACACGAACTCGGCTTGTGGACGGTGACGCTGTAGCCCTTGGCCGGCTGCACCGGCAGGGACAGGCCCAGCCCACGGGCCACGCCCGGCGACCACGCCCCACTGCACAGCACGACTTCGGCGGCAGCAAAATCCCCGCGCGTCGTCTCGACCACTTGGACGCGACGCCCTTTTTTGCCAAACCCCAAGACCTCGGTTTTCTCGTTTAGCTGCACCCCGCGCTCAACGCAGCGCGCGGCCAAGGCGCGCACCAGACGCGCTGGGTCCAAGTGGGCGTCCTGCGCATAAAAAGCACCGCCCACGCAGTCCAATTCCACTGTGGCAGCGCGCTGCTGCACCTGTTCGGCATCGAGCATTTCCACCTCGATCCCCACCTCCTGCATCAGCTCGGCCTCTTCGTGGACGCTTTCAAGCCCCTGCTCGGTCTTGCACAGCAAAAGCCGGCCCTCGTGCCCAAAGGCAAAATCCAATTCCGCAGCCAGTGCTTCATAGAGCCTAAAGCTCTCCAAGTGCATGTCGCGCAACAGCGGCATGGCCTGCCGCACCCGCCGCATGGTGCTGGCCTTGCGGAACTGCCAGAGCCAAGCCACGAGATCGCGGTCCCAGCGCCATTTGATGTAGAAGGGGCTGTCCGGGTCGAACATCCACCGCAAGCCTTGGGCAATAACCCCCGGCTCGGCCAGCGGTACGCTGTGGCTGGGCACAATCAGCCCGGCGTTGCCGTACGAACTCCCGGCGCAGACCACATCCTTTTCAACCACAGTGACCTCGCGGCCTTGCTGCTGGAGAAAATGCGCCGCGCAGATACCAACTACTCCGCCGCCGATAACCAGCACATCTACCTGTTGTGGCATAGTCAAGCCTCGCGTTTGTCCGGCACCTTGACGCCGGTTGGGTTTCGCTCTACGTATTCAGAGGGACATTATACGCCGAAAACCTGTGTTGAGCTACCAAAAGAAAGGAACTATCCATGCTAGATCGCGCCGTGCGCATTGGAATGATCGGCTGCGGCACCCAAGCCAACGTCCACTTTGCCGGTATCAAGGCATTGGGCGCGGACCAAGCGACGATTGCCGCCGTCTGCGACCTCGACGACGAGCGCCTCGACGCCGCCTGCCAGCTCTGGCCCGCAGCCCGCGCGGCCAAAGACTACCGGGACATGCTCGCGCCCGGCGACCTCGACTTGGTTATCGTCGCCACCATGCCTAACACGCACGAGGCCATGTCGTTGGCTAGCCTCGACGCCGGGGCCTGCGTGCTGTGCGAAAAGCCCTTTATGATGAATGCCGCGCAGGCCGAAGCCGTCCTCGCCAAGGCCGCGGAGACCGGGCTACAAGTCCAGCTCGGCACCAACATGCGCTATATGCCGAGTTCGCGGTATTTGCACGACCTAGTCCAAGGTGGCACCATCGGCGAGCCCGTGTTCGCCAAGGCGTGGGGCTGCCATGACGACCCGCCCGTCTGGGGGCCGCACTACCACCTAGCTACTTCCGGCGGCGGAGTCCTCGCCTCGACCCTGGTCCACACGCTCGACTTGGCGATGTGGGTCGGCGGCTCGCCCAATCCGCTCACCGTCAGTGCGGCCACCCGCCGCCTCTTCCCCGGCAAGCGCGGACCCAAGGTCGATGCCGCCATCCACGCGCGTTACGACGCCGAAGACCTCATCAGCGCTTTCGTCCGCTTTGACAACGGCACCTTTTACTCCTTGGAGGGCAACTGGTGCAGCGAGGTGACCAACTTCCACAGCTTTGAGCTGACCACTACCCGAGCCACTATCACCGGCGAGCCCTTTGCGGTCAAAGTCGATGTCGAAGGCGAGATCGTCGATCAGACGCCCCAACTCGACGGCGACTACTGGGGCAGAAGCGTCCACACCCAAGACACCACCCTCATCGCCCAACTCCGCGCCGGCGAACCTTGGGACATGCAGAACGCCCGCCAGCTACTCAACCTGCAAATGGTCGTCGATGCCTGTTACGAATCGGCGCGTATAGGTCGAGAGGTTGTTCTATAACCAACACGTTCACAATGAGTTGACACGAATTATTACAATTATCCGTAAGGGACTCCCATGACCCAGCCCAACGCCTGGACACCCGTCGAAGGCCGCAGCACGGCCGCTCTCCTGCACAGCCTGCCCCGCCCTCTCACCGCCTTAGCCGCCGGCGACGTCCCCGCCGTGGTCCTGCGGGGTGCCTACCCGCCCGATCACTGCCGCGACTTGATGCGCCGCTTTGAAGAGCGGGGCTATTTCGATCCGGCCACCGTGGGTCAAGCTTCCCAGCTAAGCGGTGGCCCCTATCTCGACTTGGGCACCAGCCTCGGACGGCTCGGAGCCGATCCAGACACCTTCTTCACCCACGCTGCCCACACCCACGAGTTATTCGCCACGCTCTTCGAGGGGTTTGCAGACCCAGTGCGCACGATGTACTCGACCCTATCCGATCTGGCCGAGGGCAAAGTAGTACAAACCGCGCGCGAACCAGACGGGCGGCTCTACGGCCCGGCTATCTTCCGCATGTATCACGCCGCCGAAGGCCACAGGCCCCACTACGACTCCGTCGCCAAGCGCTCCCGCCCCGGCTACGAATACGCAGTCGCCGACTTCCAGCGCCAGTTCGCCGGGGTGTTGTGCTTGCAGACCAGCAATGAAGCAAGCGCCGACGAACCCTTTATCTACCGCTGCTGGGGCACCCAACCCCAAGTCGAGGAAGTCCTGCGCCAAGACCGCTTCGCCGAGTACGTCGACGAACACCGCATCCCCCGCGTCCAAGTTCGCCTGACGCCGGGCGATCTCTACTTCTTCTGCACCGAAAACATCCACGAAGTAGAGCGCCTAACGCGCCAGCGCCGCCGCGTCGTACTAGCCTTCTTCTTCGCCATGTCGGCGGACAAACCGGAGATTTTCGTCTGGTCTTAGGATTTCAAAAAAGAAAGGATAAGGTTGCCTAGCGCAGCGGGCGGGGATGGATTCTCTCGCGGCCTTCAGACCGTGCAACGGGCCTTGTTCGGCAAGCAGGCTTTGGTATAGCTGAATCCTCGCCTCTTGGAGAAGCTCCACGCCGCTTTACGTAAGATTTCAAACTGAGTCATTGAGGTACGCGGCGGGCCTACTCGTCGGTGTCTAACAGGCACCTGAAGGCTTCGAGATTGGGCATCTGGACGGCCGCCCGATGTAACTGCTTGAGGCGCTGCACATCGTCAATGGCCCCAATGCGGCTGGCCAACGGGTGCATATCCTCCGGCTGAAAGCGCAGGGCCAACACTTCTTGGATGCTTTCTTGGATCCCTTGCTCAATGCCTTGCTCAATGCCCTTTTCCGTGAAATACTGCACTACCGACGATTCGTACATGGTCTCCTCCGCGATGATGGCCATAATCGTTTCTAATCTATACACCAACCCGCTCAAAATAGCAAGATCGGCCAGATAATTGGCTTTGAGCACCTCTTCCATCGGCACCTGCTGCGCCCGGTTCACACACTGGCGCAGCCATGCCTCCGCATCCACCCCGGCCGGCCGCTGCATCAACGGTGCAAACGGCAGCAAGCCCGAATGTCCCCCGTCGAGAATGTGTTGGCCGTCTAATTCACTCAGCCGAATCACTTGGTATTGCACCAAGACGCGGAAGCCGTGCCGCTCTTGGATATAGTGCCCCGGATCGGTGCGGCCGGCCGCTGGGCGCAGATAGATGACGCTGGAGTAGATCGGCTGACCGTGCTGCTCAATGCCGCGCCCGATATAGCCCGCCATGCGGCGCGGCATGGGCGGGGTACTATCGGTGGTTTGAAATTCGTGATGCACCAAGGCTTCCTCGTCGCCGACGCGCACGCGGATGAGGCTATCGGTGCGGTGGGCCTCGACGGTAGGTTGCTCGGTGTCGATGACGTCGAGCACCTCAAGGTCGTCGTGCTGAAGGGCAAAGCGGGCGAAGTCAGCCGGGTAGGTGTGGATGAGGTGTTTGGAGATGGTATCGAATTCGGTCATAAACAATGCCTTGGATGGTTGAGGGGACGGGTCGGGTCTATGGGGAAGCCGACCGCGTAACGTCCGTTCCTAATTGCAATCGCAATATCCATGCCAAGGCGGCAGCACAGCGGGGAGGACGGGGCCGTGCGGGGTTCGGCTGTATCGGGCACAACCCATGAATGAAACCTTTCAGGGACTAGATCGACCCGGAAGTCCATGCCAGCGGACAAACCGACGATTTTCGTCTGGTCCTAGAGGGACTCTGATCGGATGGATTGGAACTAAATAATTGCGTTCACAATCCTCCTGTTCAGATCAATTGAACCTAGCTAGGCTTGCATGTCTTAGGGGTCGATGGTGTCCAAAATGTGCCCGTCTTCGGCGACGACATCGATGGATTGGTGGAGAATCTGGCAGCCCGGCCAAGTCTCGTCGGCCACGGGCTTAGCCGCCGACGGGCTAGGCACCTTATACTCTTCGGCGACGTCCAAGTTGACTTCGTAGCCTATGTCGTTCATCGAAGCGATCGTGATGGCTGAGAGGGGAGCCCTGTAGGGACTCACCGGACGAGTGGTCATCAGTTCGTCGCCAAAAACGGATGTGCGCCAATGGCCACCCCCTGGTTCAGTGGGAACTTTCTCCCCGCGATAGCTTGAACCGCCCAAGACATCAAACCACCGTCGCGCCATCACACCAAAAAAGTAATTGTGCTGCAAAAGCTCCAAGTCCTCCCAAACGATTCCAAACCCCAAGCAGTGTCCTATCTCATGGAGCATCACCCTATAGAGATCATCGTCGTCATATCCGAACAAGAAAGGGGAAATATCGAGGATACTTAGGATCGGCAACTTCCCTTCGGACCGTACCGAGATTACCCCTCCTCTACCCGCCATAGATAAGCCCGTAAAGGTGCCCGAGCCCACGAAAATGCGTACATCGTCTACTACATCCGTGACGGTCACCCGCATTCCGACGTCCCAGATATACTTATCATAAGGGGAAGACACAAAACTGATGTCGGGCAGATCGCCCGTAATAGCTTCCTCCCATTGATCCGCTGCTCGCCGGAGAAGGACCTTTTCCTTGGAGGAGATAGAACTCCGATAGACCAATTCGATTTGGAATGCGCCGGAAGAGCCGACCTTTTCCGGATCTGGCTTCGGGTCTGGATCTGGCCCCGAGTCTGGCTCCGAGTCTGACGAGCCAGCCGTATCGCCACAGAAGGAAAGACTCACGCTTTCAAAATCATTTTCCTCGATCGTCTGCCACGCTTGGGGAAGGCATCCGGTGAACCGATTCCAGCGGATATATACTTCCCGCAGGTTGGCAAGTTGTCCCAATTGAGGCGGTATCGACCCACTTAACTGGTTGCCACTTAGCCATAGCTCTTCCAGTTTTTCGAGATTGCCCAATGCGGATGGTAGCCACCCACGCAAGCCATTCTCATGCACCCACAATTTCGTAACCCGGCCCTCTGAATTCGTATCAACGCCATACCAGTCCTTTAGGGGAGCACTACTGAGCCAGTTGCTGTTAGAATGCCAGTTGTCGCCGCCGGTTGCCTCATAGAGCGCGACCAGCGCGGCCCGATCATTCTCGTCCTCTTCTTCCGTCTCCTCGTCCTCTTCTTCCGTCTCCTCGTCCTCTTCTTCCGTCTCCTCGTCCTCTTCTTCCGTCTCCTCGTCCTCTTCTTCTTCCGGTGCCGTATGCCCACCCTGCCCCTCGGGGATGGTGTGCTCGTCATCGCCAAGGAAGCCGCACAAGGGGCAGTCGGCGTCAGTGACTTTGCCGGCCGGATGGACTGCTATCGACCCTTCTGGCGCATCATTCGCCTCTTTAGATGCAGCAGCGCTGGGGGAATCTGAGGAAAGAGGCAGCTCTTGTGAGCAGGAGAGGAGGAAAAGAGAAAATAAGAAATAAGATAGACCGCGCATCGGGATATCCTCCGGTAAGTAGGTAATTGGCTCGCTTTAGAAGCATTGGCGTCGATCAGCCTTGTGGATTGCCTCGGTTGGGAGCACGGCTCCAACTATCTCCGATGAATATACGTTTCAAGCGGTCAGGGAATGTCCGTTGCGTGAAAAAATTAAGAGTTGAATTTTTTTCCCTAACGCGCCAGCGCCGCCGCGTCGTGCTGGCCTTCTTCTTCGCCATGTCAGCGGACAAACCCTGCGCGGTTTCTATAAGTGTCTTAGGAAGACGGGGCGTTGAATAGTGCCAAACGCCCCGCCGCCGTCTGCTCTCTGCCCTCCTGAATGCGTATATTACTCCCATTCCCGCCAACAAACGGATGCCCCTATGCCCATCACCCGCCCCATCGACACCTTGGTCCTCGGCGGCGGCATGGCCGGCACCTTTGCCGCGCTCGCCGCCAAAACGCCCGACACCACCGTTGCCATTGTCGAGCCGGCCAATGTCTTGGGAGGCCAAGGCACGGCTGGGGGCGTCGCTGGTTTTTGCGGCGACAGCCAGCGCGTCAACCCCCCTTTTGCCCGCCTCGTCGCGACCTTGGCCCAGCACAACCTCATCGCCGAGTACGACCCGCTCGCCGACCGCCGTGCGTACGACTTGGAATTGTGCGCCTTCTTTTTGCAAGAAATGGTCGCCGCAGCCGGCGTCGAAATTCTCTTCCACGCCCGCGCCTTGACGGCGCAACGCGCTGGCGGGCACATCGCCTCGGTCGAGGTTGCCTGCGCCTCGGACCGCATCGAGTTCCGGCCCGGCATGGTCGTCGATGCCACCGGCGACTGCGCCCTAGCCCACGCGGCCGGGTTTGCGACCATCCACGAAGGGGCCAACAAACAACTGCCCATGAGCCTGTACTTTGTGCTGTGGGACACCGGCCGACCCGTCGTCCCCTTCTTGCCGCCGGGCTGCCCGACTTGGGACGACGACGAGGCCCTGCCCATGACCACCTTGCACGTCTTCCCCTCCGGCAAGGTCGAAGTCAAGATGAAGGTCGTGGGGTTTGACGCGGCCGATGGCCAGAGCCTGTCCCGCGCCGAACTACATGCGCGGCGGCAGATGATGGGTCTGATTTACTACTTGCAGACGAAGGGCTACGGCGGCACCCGACTCGACACCCACGTCCTCGCCTCGGTCTCCCGGCACATCGGTGCCCGCGAGGGACGGCGCATTGTCGGCGAATATCTCCTGACCGAGGAGGACGTCACCCATGCCTGCACTTTCCCCGACGCAGTGGCAGTGGGCACCTACCATCTCGACTACCACTGGCCCGACCGCGTCGAGCGCGCCGGCACGGGCATTACCACCATGGTCGAGCCGTATCACATCCCACTGCGTAGTCTAGTGCCCAAAGGATCCGCTAATCTGCTAGTAGCCGGGCGCTCGGCCGCGGGCGACCAGATGGCCATGAGTTCCTTCCGCATCCAAGCCACCTGTGCCCAGATGGGCTTTGCGGCCGGCACGACGGCGCGGATCTGCCAGCGCGATGGGCGCGACTTGCAGGACGCACCCCTCGCCGCGATCCAGCAAGCCATTGAGGCCGGCGGCCAGTCGCTCGATCTGTCCACCTACGGAGACTACCTGCGCCACTTGATCCACATCCGCGAGCACCTCTTTGCCGACGACCGGCCCTTCGCCCAGTGCCACGCCTCAACCTTGGTGCTGCTCAAAAACGGCGCGTTGCTCGCCGCGTGGTTTGGTGGCACCCGCGAGGGCCGCGCGGATGTCGGGATCTGGGGAGCCGAGCGCCGGCACGGACGTTGGTCGGCCCCGCGCTGCTTGGCCAAGGTGCGGGACTGCGCCCACTGGAATCCGGTGCTCCACGCCAGCGGCGACGGCTGCGTCTATCTGTTCTTCAAGGTGGGCGAGCGGATAGCCGATTGGGAGACTTGGGTGATAGAATCGACCGACGACGGCCAAACTTGGACCGAGCCGCGAGCACTAGTGCCGGGCGACCGGGGCGGGCGCGGGCCGGTCAAAAACAAGCTCCTCGTGCTCGCCGACGGCACGTGGCTGGCCGGGGCCTCGCTGGAAAGGGATGGATGGGAGGTCTTTGTCGATCGCAGCGCGGACCGAGGCGCGACTTGGCAGGCCAGCGATCTCATAGTGCGCGACCGCTCGCTCTTTACCGGCCGCGGCGCGATCCAGCCGACGCTGTGGGAATCGGCCCCAGGGCAGGTGCATCTGCTGGCCCGCAGCACCTGCGGGCGGATCGGTCGCAGCGATTCAGCGGACGGTGGGCGAACTTGGTCGCCGCTCTATCCGACGGACCTGCCCAACAACAACAGCGGCCTCGACGTAGCCCTCCTCCACGACGGCACCCTCGCCCTCGTCTGTAACCCGGTGGAGCGCACGCGCACCCCGCTGTCGATCCTACTCTCAACGGACAATGGGCAGACGTGGCCGCGCCGCTTGGACTTAGAAACCGCCGACGGCGAGTACTCCTATCCGGCGATCATCCCCACCCAAGTCGGCATGGCCATTACCTATACGTGGAAGCGCGAGCGGATCGCCTTCTGGCACGGGTCGGTAGAACAGGTGCCCCGTCAGGGTCGGCGACCAGTGTCAGACGGGCTACGTTGGGCGTGAATTCGTGAAGAATCTGGTTGCGCCAGTTACTCATCGTGCATCCGATCCTAAATACCGACCGCTTACATCAGTGCTCATCCGCACGTTCCGTGCCCCTCGAAAAAATGGTCAGTAGCAGTTCGGAGTCGTCAATAAGTCGATAAACAGGCTTCTTTCCGGAAAGTTTTTCGCTCTCGTCAAAAATGATTGGAACACCCTCGCCTCGCTTTTCCATGTAAAAACTACGTCCCACATCGCCGACCGTTCCCGCCACTGGCGTCTCTGTAAGCAGATTGGTAATCAGTTCGTTTCGGGTAGCCTGACGGAGGGAGATGCTGTCAATGGTCACGGTATTCGGGAGAGTACCTGGCGAGTAGATTTCCAACCGATCTTCAAACATGAAGAACCGTATTTTCGAGGCGAAAATGGAATAATCGCGGTGAGCCACAGCATTGACAATCGCTTCAAAAACCGCTCTTTCGCTGAACTGCTGCACTTCGACCCGATGCGGAATTTTTACGGCTGAGACCGTCTGGTTTTTCCTGAGAAAGGTCATAGCTTGTTCGATCTGTCGATTCAGCGGGCCGCGAATTTTTTGGGCGTCTATCTGATAATTGGAATCCCGCTTTTTTCCGCGATAGCGCACGGCTTCAATATAGGCATTAGGCAAAAAACGCTCTGGCTCCTCGCAACAGACCAGAATGCCAGCAACCGAAGCCCGGACGGCCCCGCTTTCTTCCTTCGACAAAAGACCGCGTTTAAGGAGCACGATACCCGCGGATTCATCAGATCTTGTTATATAGTTGGCCCACAACTTTTCGGATAAGTCGTCCCTGCTCGATTGCGGCACGGATTGTTCCTCGAATCGAATCAGCCGAACTTGGCTTAGTTGCTGGGACAGCCGTGTCAGATAATCGGGCGGCATCTCTCGTTTTGAACTTCCTTGCCGAAAGAAATATCCTCCAGGGCTCCTGTGGACAAAAAGGCTGCGTGGGATTTCTACGTTGAGCACGGACCGGAGATTCCCCGTGGCATCAGGGAGCTGCATACGGAAAGAACGAAAATGGACTGGCGGCGTGATGCTCTCATTGCAAATCTCATAGACAAAGCTTTCGACAGCATCAAGGTGGTCTATCGGAATGCCTATGATGTCTCGCGTCTTGTCGTCTACGCCCAAGACAAGTACACCGTCGTGAGTATTGGCGATAGCTGCCAACTCGTCGGCCAACTCATCGCGACCAGGACCGGAAACCCGGTCGCCCCTGAACCGGACGGCCTTGAGTTCCAGCGAAGTATCTTCTCCAAGGCGTATCTTCTGCAACAGTTCTTCCGGGCTGTTAAACATAGCGTCCTTCCAGCGCAATGCGGCGATACCGATCCTCAAAGGCCTTACGACCACCCTCCATCACTGCACAAATGGTCTCTCTCACCTGTTGCTCTTGCAGGCTGCCTTCGCACTCTTTCTGCGTTTCCCTGCCGCGTGCTGTGAGGGCTACTACCAATTCGGCGTCACCGTTGACGGCTATATTCGCGTTGTGCGTGACCACAATGACCTGCCGACGGCGTTTGATCGCCCGCAATTGGGTCACGATCAAACCGTAGATCAGGTGGTTGTCCAAATCGTCCTCCGGCTGGTCTAAGATCAGTGGTTCGTTTCCGTAGGAAAGCAGAAACGCCAAGAGCGCTGCGGTCTTCTGACCAGGCGAACCTTCTTGTATTGAGCGAAAACGCTGTCCATCGCCCCTTGCGCTGTATTGGACCTCTAAAGAATCCTCTGGAAACCACAGGTCAAGGCGATCAATAGCTTCAGGCGGGAGATTGCCTACATGGTTGGCAAAACGCCGATCTGCCACTGTTCCCGTGCCGTATTCACCCAACGCGATCTCTGTGACACGGGTCTTGATGTTCAAAAGATTCTCTTCAATCACCTCGGCACCGGCATCCTGCTCATAAAGTTCGCCAAGCAATCCCCCGTCATTCGGCGATCCAATGTCTTTCTCAAACGTCCCATCCTCTCTTTGGAGCAATCGGCGAAACTCGCTTTCGACCGTCTCGCGGGCACCATAAGGGGCGACCTGTATCTGGATATATGGGTTGTCGCTTAGGACGGAATTGAGAAATGATCGACGAGACGCCGTCAACTCCCGGCGAATTTCCAGCAAATGCTGCAAGTGTGCATCTGCCTGATTATTCAGATCATCAACCTGTTTTTTACGTTCGTCCACTTCCGAAAGCCGTTGCTCAATGACTTGCCGACGCTGTACAAGTTCGCCGTAGGCCGCAGGGTCGCCAGCCCCTTCTCGGGACAGATTCTCTGTCAATTCCTGGTAGGCTTGCGCGGCAGCCTCAACGCTCTGTTTCCAAGACGACTCATCCCTGCTTTTCTGCCACTCGATGACAATGTCATCCGCTTGCGATGCAAGCACTTCGACCGCTTTGCGGATTTTGTTTAGATGGTCGTGCGTCTTAGCAGCACGTCTCTGCAATTCATTGTCTGACGCTGCATCTGAGTCGAAAGAAGTTTCATCCAGCAGATCCGGTACTATTTCAGCCGCGACTTCGCGCAACTGCTCTCCCACGCCAGTCCAGCTTTCTTCCCATACCTCGACATCCCGCTGCTGGCGTTTCCGTTTTTGGAAGGACTTTAGGATTTCGGTGTGTCCCGACTGTTCAAAAATCGCCAGTTTTCGTTCCACGTCGTCCAGCTCTCCCCGAAGACGCTGCTCCTCGCCAGGACCGACCTTGATTTCTCTAGCCTTAGCACGCAGAGAAAGAAAGCGGCTTTCCTGCACTTTCCATTTTTCAGACCAAGAATGGTAACCAACCTCTGGGGCCTCATCGATATTTTTAAGCAACGCAAGCGGAGTTCTGGCGAGTTGGAACACTTGCTTCTGACTGTAGATTCGCACGGGAAATCGTTGCTGAATATCGCCTTCTGCGCGCTGCCATTGTCCATTCACTTCTTGTTCAATAGGTTCAAGGCCGCCGGCCTTATTCCACTGGACGCGAAACCGGTCGCTGTCTTTTCGGCAAATCACTCGGATGGCAGCATCTTCTGTAAGCAGTCCGCTGTCTTCTCGGTCTTGATAGACTCGGTTATACTGTTCGAACTCCGGTTGCAACGTCTCCGGCAATTCAGCCTCCCGTCGAAGGGCAGTACGAAGGAACTCGACAACAGTCGATTTACCTGTGCCTCGGCCTCCGATGATAGCGTTGAACCATGGGTTGAACCCAATAGTGAAGATTTGGGAGCAACCCATGTAGCGCGCTTGCGAAACCTCAATAGAATCCAACACCAACGGTGCGTGTTCGTTTGGGTCATCCGTATCCTGGTCGGACCGACGTACGGAAAGCTCTCCGTCCAACAAGGCTAACCGCAATCCCTCCACGCTGGGCGACCCCATCTTGACCCAAGTAAAGTGGCTGCCCGGATATGACTGTCCCGCGACACCGGAAGGATGATGGGAGTCTGAACCAAGGATTTCAGCCCAGCGTAGGCCTTTGTCAATATAAAGCTGTGGTTTCTCAGACGCTGGGTCCACCAACTCCATGGCGAAGATATCTTTGCAGTTCAATGCCTGATCTAGTGTATTCCCCTTCTGTCGATGAAAAAGCCCACTTTCCTCATCCACGTGAGCAGGGATCGCTATACCTCCGGCTGAAGTGACTGTGTTGATTACGTCGACGAACGCCTTGCGTGTGACGTCATCGCTTTGCCCCGGCGTTCCTCCATACTCCACTGCGCCTCGAAGGGCGTCAAGGTCCGAAGATGTCTTTGAAGGATCGAAAATCGCAAGCAAATGGATTCCGCCAGATATAGAGATTTCCATTCCAGAAAAAATATACAGTTTGCGGTAATCTGAATGGCCATCCTCTATCAGCTCTTCCATGGCGTTTCGCAGTACGTCGATCCACGCCCCGGTGTTATGGTCTGTGATCGCAATACAATCAACGCCGGCACGCATGTAGTCGAGCAGCCATTCCTTGGGGGATCGCTCCTGAAGAGCCGTCTGCTTCTGGCCCTTCCCATAATCGTTGGATGCCGGGGTATGCGTGTGAAAATCACACTTCCACCAACGCGCACCGTTCCAGCCCCACTCTTTCATGCCTCATCTCCCATTCGTGTTATTGCTTGGTCATACCACATGAGGAGTTTAGAATCCTCTTGGAGGATCGTCTCCGGGATTTTTCCCGCGACAGCTTTAGACTGGCGGCCGGCCCGACCTTTCTCATGATCTGATCGGCAAGAGAGTCCGCCATTACCTTTCTCCTGTGGGTTTCAATTTTCGTCTGGTTCTAAGGCTGCATATCCTCGCCGCGCAGCAGGAAGGCGCGGATGTCGTAGCGGCCTGGGCGCTCTACCGGCAAATCTCCTGCCTCGATCATCACTTCCAGCGGTGAAGCCATCGTCCGCAAAGGCAGCGCGGGCACCTCGTGTAGTCGCGCCGACTCGTACATGGCCATGATGATCTCCACTGCCGCCTGGCCGTTTTCCGCTTGGCCGCGATGCTCGACCTTATCGAGTATAAGGAAAATAAAGCCTCTTTTTTGGACTCTCTGTCAAGGCGATAAACGCTCGCACGGGCCGGACAAGCTCCCTGAAGAGGGTTTGCGGCTTCTTCGGCAGGACTCCCAATACGGTTTGATGGCCTGTCGCTACCTCAATCCGTATCGCACCAAGCCCCGAGCGTGCAGGCCGAAGAGACCGACAAGACCTCGGCACGCCTGCTGAGTTAGTCCTGGTACACCACCACCTTTATTCCATATTCCGCAGCCAAAGGTTCCAGCACGGCATCACCTTTGGTGCAAATTGCAACCGTGTCTACGCTACTGGGCCGAAACGGCATCATCAGATGTCGCGAGAATAGCGCCTGACCCAGGAGATACATGCCCAGTCGGCTGGCCTTTGTTTGAATCACCACAATATCTCGATTCTCGATTTCAACTTCCCGATGGTTCGCAATCAAGTGTGGAGAATCCAAGAGCACGACGCCATCAAGCAATCTCCTACCTTGATTCGGGCCAGAACGGACGGCCGGGAACTCCTCTATCAGGGTGCCGCCGATCTCTCGCCAATAGCGTCGTGTGAGGGGTGTTTCGAGTCTCGACATGACTACCTATCTCCGAAGTTGGTTCGCCCTTATCCGTTGTCTGGTATCGCTGAAGTGGACTTGGGGACTTGTCCGGTAGTCACGGTAGCATCACCAGATCGTCATCCAGACCGTGTCGTAGGATGTCTAAGCGAGGGGATAGGGACGCCACCTGCTCGGCTGAGATGTGGGCTAATTGAAACGGAAAGATGCTTGGACTTTCGAGCAGATCCTTAATGGCGGCAGCCCTATGCACACGGGAGCGGAGAGACGCCTCCATTAGCCAGGCGATAAGCCTAGGTTCCTCAACGGAGTACTGTTCCCCTTGGGCATAGACGCCTTTGTCCCCCGTCTCGTTCAAAACTCCCCAATCGATGAATGATCGAAGCACACGCCGGGCAGCCCGTGACGCGGCTTCGCGCTCTCCGTATTGCTCCTTGACCCGTCGCTGAACATGGGCTGCTGCGGCTGTGCCCTGTAGGCGTAGAAGCCTGCCAGTATCAGCGGCGATTGCACCCCAAAACGGATAGACTGCCAAGACCATGCCCCAGTGAATAACAATGCGTTCTTTACGAGGTAGCCTCTGGAAGATGTCCAAGCCCTCGTCCCGCAGCGTCTCTAATTCACGAGGTACGGTCAACCAAGTCTTCAACAGGATGGTAATCACTTTCTCCCTGCCGCCTCTGACGGCCTGACCGCCTACTGAGATCTTATCTTCCAGAAGAGCTTGCAGAGAGTCGTTGATGGCAGTCTTATCGTTTCCAGCCAGTATCATATTAGCTGTCTGCTCGAACCACTCAAGTCGGATACGTTGACTGAAGCCAATCTGGGCTTGCCGGCCGTTCATGGCCCCCTCCTGTCGATCTGCACAAAGGGGACAATGAGTTCTTCAAGCGATGCGCCACCATGGCCGACAAGGCGTTCGCCCTCATGGACGAATGCAGAACGGCCAGGAGCCAGTAGAGGTAAATAGTCTTCCGGCAGCCCAATCGACGGCCATTCCAAGGCGTCAAGGAATCGCTCTTTGACTCGGCCCCGCAGCACTGAATTGGAGTACACGCGCGCCCGTTCACCACGCTGGTCTGCAACTGCGCCCTCGGTAGGTCGCCCGCATCCGGCGGCTTCGATGTTTCCATGATCCGAAGATAGGTGGACGCGGAATCCATTATCCAGCAACAGGTCAATGAGGTTCCCCATGAACGGTTGATTGGCCCACTGCCGAACTTGATTGTGCATCCCCGCAGTGCCAAGCTCCATGCCGTGCATGATCCTATCTACTTTGTCAACAACCAAACCAACGACGCGCATCCGTGGTCGAGCAATCATCTCCTCTACGCGATCCAGTGCACCGTCCCCAAGCCCTTTGGCATATCCGACTTCTTGCTGTGTCAGCCCTTGGTCCACCCAAAATTTCGTCCATAAGGCTGGCTCCTTGTTCGTGGTGTCAATACTGTTTGGAAAGTAGCTAGGTAGCTTGCCGGCAAAGGCTGCCTGGCGCGAAACCGAGGTGATGGTGGGTATCCAAGCAAACACCGCGTGCTCTCGGAAACGGTACTCGGGGCGTTGCTTGGCAAGCTCCTTGCGGGCGACGATCCACTGATCTAGCGAAAGGCCATCTACTAGGACGAACGCCACCTTGTGTTCCTTGGCATCCTTGACATGCCTAGCAAGGAAACGGGGAATGTGGTGCAGCATGACCGGCGGAACTGGCGGCAGACTGCTCAATCCCGCATAGCGGTTTGCCAGCCAAGATACAAGTGCATCGTCAATTCGTGCTTGCAACGTCTCCATCTTTTGACGTACAGGCTCTGGCAAAATCGCATCCGATTCCATAGATAAGGCCACCAGTTCGGCCCAAGTCTTGGCAAAGCGGAACCAATCGTCGTGTTGTGCATCCTCTTGCGGAATAGTGGAGGCCAAAGTGCAGAGCAGGCCATCCACGCGGCGCTCTCGGTCCGCCTGCTCATCCCTTCGGATGCCAATAACGAGCCAAGGCTTTGACAACGATTCGGCCTGTTCGTATGGAACGGCTTCAAGCAGTCCTTCAAGAAACAGGTTGTCTATATAAATACGGATATCGTCGTGATCGAATGGCAAATCCGTAGGGCCGGAAAACTCTAAAGCATAAGGTTCCGTGCGCTCCCGAACGCCGAGACCTTCTTCGCTCGCTGCCCGGTCGAGAAAAATGGGCCAGCGTTCTTGGAGAAAGGCGAAAAATGCCTGCCGGTCTGAAATGATCGTTTCGAGTGGCCAGTCTTCAAAGCCATGCTGCTGGCGAAGCAACTGGACAAATCGCTCGTCCAACAAAGCCGGAACCCGCTGTTCTCGGTGATGGCGGCGCAGCAGCACGCGCAACAAATCGGATGGCTCCTTGATGAGTTCAGGCTCAATATCGAAGACATGCCGCAGGACAAATTTTATGGTCGCGTTGTCTCCCAGCACATCGGGCGCGTACTGCTCTTGGGCATCGTCCAGCGCGTCCAAGTCTCGCCGGTCCAAGGCGGCCACAACCGGATAGCTCAGGTTGGGGAAAATCTCGCCCAAGCTGAATGACAGCCGACGACCAGCCTGAAGCAGGTCGTATGGCAAGCTATTAAGGTCACGGGCCTCGGAGTGCAGTACGACCACCAGTTCTGTTTGCTCGCCTCGATCCCAACGGGAACGGAACTTGGTCTCGTAGGCATACCGAAAGGCGATATGATCCTCGAACGGAATCAGTTCAAATCCTCGCTCGCGTATGCCCGCAAGAATGCCTTCTTCCAAAAGTAGCCCGTCAGGGTCGGCGACCAGTGTCAGACGGGCTACGTTGGGCGTGAATTCGCGGAGAATCTGGTCACGCCAGTTACTCGTGAGTCCATTTTTTACCATCTGGTATTCATTCATTCCTCAAGTTTTATTCCCATCCCTTCCTGTCTTTGCTTCCTTCACCACCGTGATTTACATGTCTTTGACTAGCTTCTGGGATAGACGGTCCAGTAATTGCCTAGGAACAAGGTTGCCTTCTGATAGCTCGCGGAACAGTTCCTCAAGAACTTTCTCGTCACTGAGATCGACCAATTTCGACCTAACTCGACGGAGAATTGCAGCGATTTTATCAAAGATTTCTTTCAATTGTCTAGGTGTGATATGGCGAAGAGAATCAGCGTGAACAATGGCTTCTTGATCAACTGTCGTGCGAGGACTTTCAATTAGACACAAAACCTCGGTATTGGCTTCACATTTCCGATTAGCACGAATCCATTTGGCATGGCTTTGAGCCTGTCGGATGTCCCTGACGCCTATCGGCTCCTTTGACGTGTGTTCTGATTTCGCCTCATGTACAACATAGACGAGGTTTCTAATGGACCAAATGCAGTCAGGTGCAGCATTCCCTTCAGGTAATTCTGCCTGGAACCCCAGCATCTCGCCGAGTCCTTTGAGACCTTGATGAAATGCCTTGTGGTTAGTGGACTGGAGATTCTCCTTGACCTGGCTGAGTTTTTTCTCAAACTGCCCTCCAACAGCACCCAAATTAGCCAAATATTCCCGGATTGTCTCCACAGCTACCGCAGACATCTCATCAACTTCTGGCGTTTCGTACTTCGGACCCAATGACCGCCCTAAACGTGCAAACCAACTGACGCCGATACAACATCTTGAGGCACGTTTCAGTAAATCGCGAGCGGTGTCTTGATAGGCTTCCTCTTTAGTGGCCTCATGGAGAGCCATCGCGGCTTCGGACGAGAGGTAGTACCACCAAGCCCGATATGCCTTTACTTCATCGCCATCGAGTGCGTCTGCGACCTTTCTTGCATATTCAAGTGCGACCTCAAAATCATCAGACCAAATTGCATAGAGATATGCAACCTCGTCAGCAACGACAGAGTTTAGTTGTTGTGATACCGGATCATTGTGACGAGAATAATTATCACGAAGGGTGAGTATCGCATCCTCTGCGTATTCCCAATCGTCACCCATTGACAAGAACGCTTTCCACAAGTTTTTAAAATCTTCGACACTTTTGTCTCTTGAGTTTTCTATACCGAATTCAAGTTCCGCTTGTAGCTCGGGATTCAAAATGCGACGATTTTCACTTTTTAGAATAAAATCAACCAACCGCCGCCCGATCAAGAATACAACCGCATAGTCATTGTCAGAGCGTGTACAGCGACCGACCCCCTGAGTAAAGCGTGTTACCACGCGATCTCTCAATAGAGAAGACGCCGCGATTTTGGCCCACAGAAACATCTCTTGTAGATTCGTTCCACTAGGCAGGCCGCCAATTACAAGCAGACGACACGCTTCATCTGGCAAGTCTAAACCATCGTAGCGAGAAAGCAGCAGAGCTGCTTTCTCATTTTTCAGAAATGGCTCAAGGCTATTCTCTATGTTAGAAGCACGGAGAATCTCAATATCTAATTGCTCAACGGCGTTGACCAGTTCTGTTCCTTCAGAGTCATATCGACTCGGTACGAGAATGAGGCTTCGGCCAAACTTCTGTACCGCACCTTCTACAACTTTGATCATCTCCTCATTGGGCATCCCAAGTTCAGGGATGAGAAATAGCCGTCGTCCGCTGCCTTGCCTGTCCCATCCTGCGGGAAGTGGCAATCTCCTGATTGACTTGACACCCGTAATACGTTCCAATTCCCCACCAGCCCCCAGAGTCGCCGACATATAAACTCGTTGACTTGCTTGCGAAAAGGGGGCATGAGTTTGAGTTGGCGGGATGAATGGTCGGATGAGAATTGAATTCCAAGAAATGAAAAAGTTACAGGCTGCAAGATGATCTTTGACAACATTCCACGCATACCTCGGAGATCGATTTTCTTGTAGAATCCCATCAAGTAAATCTCTAATCGCATTTGCGTGTTTACGGATTGAAGTAGCAGGGACCAGTTCGATTATGCCAGCCTTTGTGGGGTTCCAGTCAGTGTGCTCTGAAATATCTGAATAAAATCCTGAATCCAATTCATTACGTAGAAGTTCTACGAGAGCGTGGTAGGTCCCCGAAATGTCTGAACGTAATATTTCCACTGACCACATACTGACCATGAAATTCTCGCCTGCATGAGCATCGTCCAGAATCAAAGTCTGGGCATCCTTTATTCGAGGATTGGTATTGAAAACCGCGCTATAGGTGGTTACTGCGATAGAGTGACCCAATTGATATTCGTTAAATTCTCTCTGTGGGTAATCACTCTGTTTTCCAACCAACACATGTGCTTGAATCCCATAAGCATCTGCCTGAGAGCCGACCTGTCGAGCAAGCTGGATAGTGGGGCAAAGATAGGCTACACGAGTACCAAGAGACTGACGGCGCCATTCTGCGATCAGCAATCCTACAAGCGTCTTCCCTGCTCCGGTAGGGAGTTCCACAGCCACATTACGTATATTACAACATTCTTGGTGATAAATTCTCAATAAATCAGCTTGGTGGGACCACAAGTGTTTAATCTCTAGAGCTCGTCCTCGTAAGCTGAGAAACAGCGTCTCTGGATCGCTAGGAGTGGTTTTTTTGATAAAGTCGGTTTTGAAGATGTTCTTATTCACCATCATCCATCCTCTCCCGTGCGCGTCAACGCTTGGTCATACCACATGAGGAGCTTCGAATCCTCTTGGAGGATCGTCTCCGGAATTTTCTCTGCGACAGCTATTATAGTAGTGTAGTCGCGTTCCTGCCATGCCTTCTTAAATCCGGCCCGAACGGCCTCAAGACGAAACACCTTCAGGCGTTTCTGTCTGGATTCCTGGTACTCTTCAAATTCTCGTATTAGGGTTCGTTCGCGCAGCTTCTCTAGGTCACCGGCCTTGTTCGGGTCGGGTACATACCAGCGATCCTTGGCCTTGGCCTTGAGCGATGGGTTGTCC
The DNA here is from genome assembly GCA_965261395.1 of Candidatus Latescibacterota bacterium. Lineage (GTDB taxonomy): Bacteria > Latescibacterota > UBA2968 > UBA8231 > UBA8231. The sequence goes on along the minus strand of OZ253462.1, from coordinate 3,998,287 downwards.
TTGGCTAAGTTGCGGAGTTCCTTGAAGTTCGACGAAAGATAGCTGTGAATCTGGCTGGGGACTTCGCCCTTGCCGTCGTAGCGCAGGAAGTTTTCTCCAAGCAGTACGGAAAGCTCCAAGGTCTTTTCATGTTTCTGCCAGCCGCCGATCTCTTTCAAGAATTGCGGATGGATGTCTTGGAAGGTCTGCGGCCTCTTGGTGAGTTGCTGCTTGAGCCACTGGATAGCCGATGCCTCGTCAGAAACAAAAAGTTGAAGCTGGAGAACCTCCCTGACCGTCATTCGCTTCTTATCGTACTCGGCAGCCTGATTGGGCAGGAAGTACATACTGTCACGCAGGGGAAACCGCTGTTCCAGACCTGTGTAAAACTCGGCAGCAGATAAAGGAACCGTTTCTTCGCGTTGAACATGGAAGGCCACCATGCGGTCGAAGAGTAGGAAGTCCTGGCGCTCGGCAATGGCCTCAGCTTGACCGTTGTTGGAGACAAAAACTGGTAGTTGATTTAGATGAGTACGCACAAAATCCCAAACACCGTCTTCCGTTCCAGCTCTCAGTTTGAAGCGATTCTCAAAACCGTCGTTAGGCTTGTAGGCGGAGATGACCAAATCCTTGTTAACGGCGTTGGCGTTGAGCTGTTTCTTAGTCAGCATTCCTTTGTCGAGAACGCGAATATCGGCAATGATAAATCCCGCTTTTCCCAAAGCCTCTTGGATGGCGGTCCAGACGGCGTTTTTTGAATTATGGAACTCGATTGTCACCCAGCGACCAGGTTTCAGCAGTCGATAGACCTCCTTCAGACAGGAGGTCATCATCAGGGTATAAACCGCCAAGTCCTTATCCTGCGTTCCGCTAACTACGGCATCTTGCGTTGCCTTCGTAAACACGCGAAGCCATGCTTCCCATAGGAAATTTAGTTCAGCATAGGGGAGGTTGTCTCCAAATGGCGGATCGATGAAAACATAATCGACCGAGTTGTCTGGGACGAGCACGGATGCCAATGACTGAGTTGTGACTATCGTCTCACGTTCCGAAGATGGAATAGCCTTCTTGAAGCGTTTCAGTTTTCCGGTCAGGACATAGGTCGGGCTCGGCTCGCTTACAGTTGAGCCGATATACAACGTGCCGCTGAGCGCACGGTTAACCTGGGAGTATGCGTTCTTCAAAAACCTATTGCGCCGCGTGAAGCTCACGGCGATGCCCTGGAGTGTAAACCGCCACAGGCGTTTTGCCTCTTCTGATGGCAGGTCGTCAGCGCTACGCCAAAGAATGGAGAAAGCAACGAGTTGGCGTACAAGGTGAAAATCGTGAACCCGACTTATGCCCGCGTGGTAGCCTCGATAGAGATCACCCCATTCTTCGCCTTCGGGTGTGAACATCATTAGTTCGGTAGGATAGTCAATCTCCTCCAGCATCTGTTCGATCTTCGCTAGTACCTGAAGGTCATTTTCGTCAGGAGACTTTTTCTTTTTCCTCCCTCGGTGTCGATAATGGATTTCAACCTGTTTGAGAATCTGCCTAGTACGGGTTTCCCCAATAGCCTTGTCGTAGTATTTCGATGTACGGCGTATAAGGTCTCGTTTCGAGACTTCGGAAGAGCAGTGTGGGCAAATGGGATTATCAACTATTGTCCCGGATGAGGTATCGTATGCCAGTGTCCAGAATTCCAACTCACCGGCGCAGTGCGGACAACTAAACACCTCGGACCAAATAGTAAAATCGATGTCGCATACGTCCCCTGATTTGGGATCCGTAGTCTGGTACATCCATCCATATTCACGATTGAACTTCTTCAGCAACTCTGTAGCGAGTTTGGAATATGATTCGGGAAATCTCGTTAAGTTATAACCAGCGGCGATAAGCGTTGCTGCTGGGGAGAGATCGTTTAGAATAGTTCTTCGAAGCCCCTTTCTTCCGACGATTTGGCCGTTCTCGTCAAAAAGCTCTTCATTGGATTTAGGTATGTACCCAAGCGCAGCGAGAGTACTTGGGTCATCGCACAATTGTGCGGCTATACCGGTCATCCCTGTACCGGAGAATCCATCGAAAACCACATCTCCCGGCTCCGTATAGTGTAGGATGTACCGCATGATAGCTTTGTGCGGAACTTTGGTATGGTATGAGTGAGCGTTGTAAATTGGGTCGTTCTTCCCCTCGCTCACATCCGAAGCAAACGGCTCTCGCCGGTAATCATCCGTCTCTGAATCATACGGCTTTCCATAGTGCTTGATGAAATCCTCGATAAACGGATTCGGACAGGCGGTATAATACGGCGGATCGGACAGTACTAGGATATCCTCGTCCTCACCAATAGGAAATCCCTCGATCTTGCGAAACTCCGAGTCCTTGAGCTTTTCGCGCAGCTTCCCCAGGAAATACTCCCGGCGCGTCTCGTCGTTTTCAAAGGTCATGCCCAGACATTCCACCGGCCCCTGCGGTTTGGCGGTATGGGCTTCCGGGAACAGAGATGAACTGTCGTCATGTTTAGCCATCTTTGTCCTTACTTCGGTCATCTTCTCCCGACATGCGCCGTGCCTTTAGTTGGGCTCCCGCTCCTGTAATGACATATTGCTGGTTCGACGCCCGGGGTTTCTCCGGGTTGGTCATTGCCACAATCCCAGACTTAATCAACGGATTAAGGTGGTGTTCCTTGAAATAACCTCGATTGGTCACGCCAAGAGCTTCCAGAATATCGGCCAGACGACGGGGCACATCGCATAAATCAATGATTTTCCAGTGTGTTGCAGACAACTCTGTCAAAGGATGAACTTGTGCAGTGGACAAGTCGGGCGGCTTGGGCTGCACTTGTACAGTGACCAAGTCCTCACCCCGTGCATCAGGTTGGTCAGCAGCTTGGTCAGTTTGACGAAACCGATCCTTCAGATGCTCAGCCAAGGCGTAATTTCTGTCGGCTTCGATGGTTCTGAAGAGTACTTTTGTGACCAAAGCGTCGGTAAGCTCTATGGCATCCGGTCCTGCAAGACCCGTTACGGCCTTGATCTGCGAAAGCGTGATTGTCTTTTCCCGGCAGCCAAATGCGAATAATCTTGCCTGTTCGTCGGTGAGTTGTACGCCGAGGCTTGCCTGAAAAAGAATCTGCTGCTCTGACAGAAGTTCTTCTCTTCTTAGGATAAGCTCAAAGCACTTGTGTCTCTTGATATTGGCAATAGTGGGTGGAACGTAGCCCAACTGCTGCCAGTTGCGAAAGACATCGCGCAGTCCCCATCCGGCATTCTCGCTCAGCCCGATGCGCCGGAAAGCAGTCACGATTCGGGGATTGCGAACCTCCTTTTCACCAGGTTCGAGTAGGTCAGCATCGGTGGCGAAGGCATCGCCGGGATTCCAGAAAACGGTCTGGTCGGTATAGTGGCGGATACTCGCCTTACGAGAATGATCGGAGTAATCCTGGTGGATGAGAAGGTTGACCATTGATTCGCGAAAGGCGCGGTAGTCCGGCGGCGTATCATCTCGCTGCAGAGATGTGGGATCAATTCGGAACGGCGTTTCCGCGAACCTCTGGTACCAATCGACAAGGGACTGCCAAGTGCGGATGAGATTCTCGTCGAGCACAAGTCGGTCATTCCAGCGTTCACCAGCATCGGCCCTGTCACGAGCCAGCGCAAATCGCTGGCAATCCACTACAGGACGTGGCAGAAGTTGTCGGAAGGCCGCATTGGTGCCAAACAAAAGAATAGCTGCGCGCGATGGAGATACTTGGCTGTGCTGTTCAACAAGCAAGCCCATCTCGTTGAGGAATTCCGTGTCGGATAGCGTTGCATAGGATAGGTTCCCCGGCCGTCCTTCATAAGTCCTCCGGTACCACTTAATGCTCTCCAAGTCGAGCGCCGTACTCAAGTCAAGATTGACAGATTGGCCGTCATATCGTTCCATCGCCGCGTCCATGAGAAATCGATCCCGCTCGTTGTCCGAGCAGCGAATGTCGCTTCCTCCGCTGCGAACGAACGAGCGGCGAATATCCCCGTTCAGGAAGACGGGCTTGTGCGAACGATGCACTTCAGGCACGTAGAAGATAAGCAGATCCGAGTCGTCGTACTTGTGCAGTCCCTCCCGAACATCCACCACCATGCTTATCTTGTCGGGTTGCCGCAACGTAGTCAGGAACTCGTTCTGCACTTTATCGACATCGAGAACGCCGACTATCTCCATGTCCTGCCCGCTCTTCTTGACGCCGAACACAAGATGACCGCCCTCGGTGTTTGCAAAAGCAGATACCGTCTCATAGGCATTTCGCGGCACGGCGCGTTGCGCTTCCTTGAACTCAACATCGCGCCATTCATGAGCGTTGAGCAGTTCTATCAGTTCATCCTGCGTCATGTGTTCACTCCAGCACGATCCTTACCTTGTCGGGCTCTTTGCCTTTAGTGAGTTCGTCCAGGTACTCCTCGAACCGCTTCTTCATTTCCACCGGCGTTACCGGTGAACCGCCGGAGAGCAGGGCAGCGCGCAGGTTAGCGGTCTTGACCGGTACCTTCTGGAGCCCGGAAAGCACCTCGCCCAAGGCGTGGATGAAGTCCTGGTCGAGTTCATCCGGCAGGACCCGCTTATCGATGAAGCCGTTCACCAGCTTCTTGGATTCGGGTTTGAGCAGGTCTAGGTCGCCCTTTGTAGTCGGGTCCTCCAAGTTGGTCAGTAGCGTTTGGGTCCAGTTGGCCACCAGATTATCCAGTTCGTCGTCCAAATCGTCCAGCACCGTTCCCGTAGGAGTGATAGTCGGCTCCGCGCTTGGTTTGAAGCCACAATGCGGACAGACGGGCGCGGTGTCCATCTCTTGTTCTGTGAGGATAAAGCAACTCTCCAATCCAGCTAGTCGATCTTGAAAATCGGTAAGGTGCTGGCGCGGCATCAACTCAATAGTAGATAGCTTCTTCAGCACCTTGAGCCGCTCGTCGTTCATCAGCTCGATCTTGCGCTTGTCGTGGTTCACGCCTAACCGCGCCTTAGCATGTAACCCCAAGTATACCTGTAGATATTCCGTCTTGAGGTCAGCCAATTTGCGCTGGATCTGCTGGCGGAAGTCTGCGCCGCGCTGGTCTGGATCGCCGAGCTGGGCGAGAACCTCATCACGCGCCTCTTTCGTCTTGTTCACCCACTCGTGTTTCTCAGGCAGCACCGCCTCGGCGGTGGAGAGGAAGGACGCAGTAGTGCCGAGATCGGCCACTAGTCCTTGGAGGGATTCGATCTCAGCTAGGGAATCGAGCCCCTCCCGATGAGATGCGACCTCTTGAGCGTCGTAGCGAAAATTCTTGAGCTTACCGGGCGAAGTATATACCTGGAGCGTTTCTAGGAAGGTCTTAGTCTCATCGAGCCGTGCGCGGAATTTCTGTGTTTCTTCCTCGGCCAACAGGTTCCGGTCCCAAAAAATCAGACCGCGTTGCAGGCTCTGCTGCAGGAGCACCAGCTTTTCCACTGATTCGGAAATGGCTTTCTGCAACTGTCGGACCGGGTCTTCCTCGTTCTGGGTGACTAGCTGTGCCAAGCCGGGCGTGAGACCGAGCAGTTCAAATAGGGCCTTGAGACCCGGCAGATTCCAGTCTTTGGGCCGTTCAATGTGCTTGAACTGCGCGAGTTCGTCCACGCTAGTCCCTGCCAATTGCGGCAGGCCGGTGGCGTCAAACTTCTTGCCCGGAATGGCGAGAACCAGATCGCCGGAATAGACCAGCGCGGCTAGGACGACAGCAACCCATTCAGGCTCCAGACGCTGACGATCCTTATCCATGTACTCCACCCCCTTGTCCTCCTGGATCAATTCGGAGCGATTGACCACCTGCCCATGGCCCTTCTTTTCGAGCAGCCCGAGGATGTGTTTAGCGTACTTGGACTTGTCAGGATTGAGGCGTTCGCCGTCGAGCAGTTGTAGGGCATCCAGTACTGCTGTCGCCTGTTTGGTGCGGTTTTGGCCGGCGATGGCCCTCAGTGCGTCCTGGGCGGCTTGGTCCCGGTTGGTCCCCGTAATGAGCACCGAGAAGGAGGGATATTCAGGTGCCTGATCCTCAAAGTGCGCTTCCAGACAAACTCCAGCGATAGTGTTGACCAAGTCGCGGAAATTGATGCGCTCATGGGAGCCGAGGCCGGACAGTTCCCGGATCGACTTACCCTTGGCCCATTCGGTGAGCGACTTAGAACGCCCCTGATAGGCGACCTCGAAAACGTCGGTTGTATGCTTTTGTAGCCACTGCACCAAATCCCGCAGAAAATGGGATGACTTGGACTCGTAGGTGGACTTGGCGTGCCCCGATGAAGTGGAAGCCAAGTCCAGAGACGCAGCGTAGTTTCCGAGTGCCGTGCGGAACTCGCTGTCCATGTTGGTGAGCCGTAGGAATAACTCGTCGGAGTTTTTTTCATCCTTGAAATACGGCGCATCAAGGGGCTGAATAAAATAGAGGTAAAAGTCCCTCGGTGGGATGGCGGTGGAGCGTTCGTTAGGCGCGCCGAAGAAGAGATACCCCTGCCGTACTGCCTTCCGCTCCAGCCACTCCAGCTCGTGCTGCCAGATCTTGTAGCCAGTGACGTAGGTCTGGTCCGTACACTCCATGACCCGTTTCAGAGCCTCGTAGTAGTAACGGTCTAGCTGGGAGTCATCGAGACTCTCGGCACGCTTCTCGATCAGCGCATCAAAGTCGTCGGTTTTCTTCAGGTCGAGATAGAACTGCCGGTTGTCCGAGTTCGATGAAATGAATTGACCGTTGACCGTCTTGTGAATTTCCCGGAGGACGGTCTCCACCTGAGAGAGCAGATCGGCGGCGGGATCGCCGCCCAACTCCTCAATACCCGGTTGATACAGGCAAAGCCCGTCCCGCAACTCCTCGGCCGTTGCGCCTAGGGTGGCGTAGATGTCGCCAGTGGTAAGCCGGTGCACCGAAAGGGCATGGATGAGCCGCAGTGCCATGGGCTTATAGGCCGGGCGCGTGAACACCTGCTGGATGCGGGACTCCAGCACTTGGCTACAGTCGATGACCGCCCTGATGTCCGGTACGGCGCGAAACGAGGGGTTCTCACGGAGGTTAGTCCAGTAGGTGTCGTAGGCAGTAAGCCCGGGATGGTCGTCTGGCATGTCTTGGTTGAGCATTTTCTTCATGGCCAGAGAGAGTGTCTTCAACACCTCGCGCTTCTCCACAGCGCTCACCCGCTCAAAGGTATCTATATAATCGGGATGCACCGGAAAGAGTCGGACGAACTCATCCATGCGCTCGTTCATCTGGCCATAGAATTTGCCGAAGGGCGTAAGGTATTCGCGTATTTTGACCTGTTGCTCGCCTGTCTTCTTGAGCAGCCGCTCCGCCACCACGAACTTGACGTCTCTACGGGCAATTAGCACTTGCTCGAACCGATCCTTCACACGGCGGATACTGTCGGCCACGAAGGAAAAGCGGGGGCTATCGAAAATGGCTTCTTGGACGCCGGCTATGAAGCGGAATCGCAGGTCTTTACAAACCTCGCCGATCTCACGGAGGAAGCTCAGATCCAAGACGAGTTCTTGGTCCCTGCGGGTACGCAGATAATCGAGCAGTTCGTCCACCACGAGCAGCAGACCGTGGTCTGGAAATTCTTGGTGGAACGCGCTCATCATCTCTTCAAAGGAGCGTTTATTGCCGACTACCTGATCGGCGGAGGGGAAGTTGTAGCTTACTCCCAGCACACCAAGCTGCTCTTCCAGTTCCGCCACAAGGATGTCTCGCAGGGACATAGTGGCGGCTCCGATCTCGGTACGGACCACCTTGAACCGGCCACCGATTTTTCCGGCAGCAGCCGCCACATCGGCGTTGTTGAGGCTGGAAGCAAGGTCGGGATTCTCCGCAAGTGCAGAGATCACCGACATGAGGTGGGATTTACCCGTGCCGTAGTTGCCCACCACCAGAAGCCCCTTGTTGTCAGTGGGCTGATCGAACTGCAACTGGGGAAGAACCAAGCCCGTCAGCTTTTCTGCCATCTCCTCGGAGATGACGTAGGTCTCGACAAGCCGCCGGGCGGCAGTGGCTTCGTTGGCGTCCCGCAACTGGATCACGGACTCAATAGGTTCAAATTGGATCAGGTCCCCGTATTTCATCGCATCTGCTCTCTTACAGTAGAATTTGCTGGTTTCATATCGTCATCTCTGGGCTTACTACCAGGAAATCACGCATCGGATAGCGTCTGTACTCCGGGTGCCCCGGAGCGGCATAGGTCAAATAATCGTCAACGATGGTGCCGTTCCATGCGGCCACCACAGTCTTATTGCGAGAGAGTCCCTGGAGTAGCCGAAGCGGATCCTGTTGCAAACTAATGTCGAATATGACTTCGATGTTGTCGAGTAGGATGGTCTCATCGCCACTATTGCTGACTCTGGCTATCCCTTGAAGAAGACGAGGTAGCTGCAAGGCCTGCTGGCGCTCGGTCAGTTCCAGCATCCGGCGCGAAAGCTCAAGGTTGACATTCACCAAGGGCGCACCAGTGCGATTCTGCACATCCTGCAACGCAGTGGTTTTGCCTGCGCCTGCCGGTGCGACGACCAACACCAGACGATTATAAAGACTGGCGGCCGGCCCGACCTTTCGCACAATCTGGTCGGCAAGAGAGTCCGCCATCACCTTTCTCCTATGGGTCTCAATTTTCGTCTGGTCCTATGGCTGCATATCCTCGCCGCGCAGCAGGAAGGCGCGGATGTCGTAGCGGCCCGGGCGCTCTACCGGCAAATCCCCCGCCTCGATCATCACCTCCAGCGGCGAAGCCATCGTCCGCAAAGGCAGCGCGGTCACCTCGTGTAGCCGCGCCGACTCGTACGTGGCCATGATGATTTCCACTGCTGCCCGGCCGTTTTCCGCTTGGCCGCGATGCTCGACCTTGCCTTCGATCCACTCCACGATCTCGCGCTGCTGCCCAACGCTGGGGTCCTCGCCCTCGCCCGGACGCTCCTCCCAAGTGCCAGTCTTGCTGTTGAGCAGCCGTACCTTGCTCTCGTCGAGTTCAATTATGCCCTCCGAGCCGTAGAAAATCCCGCCTTGGTAGTTCGGGCCGGCCAATTCCTGCAAAAGCTGGCCGATGGCCCCATTGTCGAATTGCACTACGCACAAGCTGCGATCCTCAATGGGGATGTCGCGCTCAAAGCGCTCGGTCTTGCGCTCGATATTGCCCATCACCCACACGGCCTGTGGATCGCCCATCACGTAGCGCATCATGTCCAACAGGTGCGAGCAATCGTTGAGCAAGCCCTGTCCGCCGCGTGCGTTGACCTGCCGCACCTCGCCGATGGCCCCTTCTGCTACTAGTTCCTTGGCCAAAGTCCACGCCGGATTGAAGCGGCGCTGATGGGCAATGGCCAGCTTGACGCGATTGCGCTGGGCGGCGATTAGCATGTCGTTGCAATCGCCCAGACTCGTCGCCATGGGCTTTTCGCACAGCACGGCTTTGGGCTTGCGCGCACAGGCGGCAATCGTCATCGGCGCGTGCAACTTGTGCCAAGTGCAAATCGAGACGATGTCGAGCGCCTCCGCGTCGAGCATCTGGCGGAAATCCTCATAGCGTTCGGCGATCCCATGCCGCTGGCCGAACTCCTCTCGCGCCACAGCCACTGGGTCGGCCAGCGCCACCACCTCGACTTGGTCCACCCCATTCCAGCCGTTCATGTGGTAGTTGGCAATGCTGCCGCAGCCGATAATGCCCACTCGGTACTTTTCTGCCATGTCGTCTTCCTTTGTTGGTGGTTAGCTGATCCAATCGACAATCGCATCCTCGCTCATCCCCTCAGCCTCGACCACGGGCTGCGTTCCCTTGCCCGCCGCGCGGTAGCATCGCTTGGCGATGCGCTCCGGGAAATGCTCCCCGGCCCCATGCACCAACAGCCGCCCTGGCGCACACAACGCCAGTGCCGTCCGCACATCGCCCAACGCGCGAATCCCCGGCGCAAAAAGCGCTCCGCTCCACGCTTCGTCATCTCCTAAATCGCAGCCGCCCCAGTCCACCGCGGTGCTACTGACGCCATCTGTCAGCGCCCGTGCAAACAAGCACCAGATGCCAGCCTCGCCCTGGCCGACGAGGTGGCGCTTGCCCACGCGCAGGTGCTGGTCCAGATAGGCCAGACCCGTGAGGATGTCCTGCACCCGACAGGCCATCGTCGCCTGATTGTAGGTGTGGTACAGGGGATCCTCCTCGTCGTGCCCTTCCCGCTCAGCGCCATCAGCCAGAAAAGGAGCGACGACCAGCACGGCCCCACCCGCCTGCAACAAGCCCTGCGCCAACGCACCCGGCGCATCGTCTGCCCAATGCGCATCGGCAATAAGCGTCGCTGGCACCTTGCCTCGAGGACCACGCGGAAGAAAAAACATCGCGCGCACCCGCTCGCCTCGGCCCACGCGCCCCAAGACCAGTTCCTCGGCCACATAGCCCTCCTCCCGGCGAAAGCCCAAGCTCTCGACCGCTACTTGAGGCGTGGCATCCACCCCGAGCAGATTCGCCAGTGCCGGGCGCGTCTGCCACTGGAAGCGATGGATGCGAGCTGATGCCAACCGCGCTGCTAATTGCTTCTCGCTGCGGGCGATCACGGCCGCGAAGATCCCCTGCGAGCCGAGCGCATGGGCTGGTTTCTCACGCCCGTTGAACACCAGCAAATCCTCGTCCTGCTCCACGGCAAACGGCTGTTCGGCGACCCGTCCTTGCCCACCGAGCAGATGGCGCTTGAAAAACGCGTACACCGCCTCGCGGCTCGGCTTATTGTAGTTGTGCTCGGCGTCTATCTGGACCTCGCTCACCTTGTTTCGCTCCCCGTAGAGACCGTAGATCGCCCGCACCGCCGGGAACTCAACCTCCGGCGTGTTCGCCGTCCAGTCGCCAGTACACGACACCAGTAACAAGGGCCTCGGTGCCATGCAGCTCGCGATTTCCACATTGTTGATGTCCAGCCGCAAGTGCCCCTGATTCTCGCAGCGACAGCCGCCCTGCATAAAGGCCGAGACCATGTTGACGGGAGCCGCCGCTTTGATCCGCTCATCAACCGCCATCAGCAAAAAGGTCTGCGTCCCCCCACCGGACGCGCCCGTACAGCCAATGCGCTCGGCATCCACATCCGCCAGCGATGCGAGGAAGTCAATCACCCGAATGCTGTTCCACAGTTGCAAGCTCAACGCGCCGATCCCCCACAGGGCCTCGCGCCGCCCCCCAATCTCCCGATGCACGAATTGGTCGCTGTCGTTATAGCCGACCATGTCGTACGAAAAGGCCACCATGCCCTGCCGCGCGAAGTTGATGCAGCGGCCAGCAATCGACCCCAGCTCAGTGTTTTCGAGACGCCCTCGCCCCCAGTGGCCGTGCGGACAGGCAAGCGCCGGAAAAGGACCCTCGCCCAGCGGCCGGTACAGATTGCCACAGACAAAGAAGCCAGGCAGGCTCTCGAAAAAGACCTTTTCCACCGCATAGCCCTCTCGCTCAATCCGCCCAAAAACCTGCGCCTTGAGCGGCGTCTTCTCCGGCAGCGGCCACAATCCCGTGCAGACGAGAATGTGCCGGCGGATCGCCGCCGCTCGTTGCTCCCACTCCGCCAGCGTCTGATAGCGGCGCAAGGCCCACGGCGTACTAACATGTTTGGCCGCGCCCAGCCGTGTATCCATTTCCGAACTCCTTTCTGTTGGGAGAGGTAGGGTGCCACTGGTAGATCCTCTTCATTATTATTGAAGCTGCCGCTCAGGAGGGCTTTTGCGTTGGGCCGTTTTCATACCCAGTAGAGCCCGTGCCCCTGTTCGCCCGTGATCAGGTCGACGATCAGCCAAAAAGCGATAACGGCGAATTGACCGAGGATAAGCCCCAAAAAAAAAGGCCGCACTGCCTTGAGCACCCGGGGGCCGCCGTAGCGCATCAGCACGGCCTTGAACAGCCACACTAAAAAGACACTGAACCAGATGTGGCGGGTCAGCATCATCTGCGAGACGGCCCAGCCTATGGGGTGGATGGGGAAGGTCAGCAGATGACTGCGGATCCAGTAGAGGACGGCCATGACCGCCCCGCCCAAAGCCATCAGGCCTAGGCCGCTATAATCTGGTCCGGCCGGATTGCGCAGATAATTGGCCGCAAAGTCAACGGTGTAGCGGGGGCCGTTGAGAAAAAACCAAGTATTGGCGTTGTTGGCACCGCTCTCGTAGGCGTAGTATAGGGTCGTCCACACCGATACGCCCAGACTCAGGACCACTGCCAGTATCATGCTGCCCAGGACCAAGCCCTTGTTGCGGATCGATTCGGTCAGCTTGAGGCCGTTGGCCGTCGCAGCCATGACAAAGGTGCGCACATCGCTCATCCACACCTGGCCGAAGGAAAGCACGCCTATGGTACCGGGGGCACCCAGCCCCTGGGTACCGAAAAAACTGCGGACCACCGTGGGGGTGATCAATTGAGCCCGGGTGGCGGCCAAGCCCGATTCGCAGAGAATGCGGGTGATGCCCAGAAAGGTGAGCGAAGCCATCAGCACAAAACTAAGGGCGGCCCACCAAGGCACCCCGATGGCAATAAACCATCCGGTCATCAGCGCCAAGCCCAGAAATAGTTGCAGATAAACGGCCCGGGCCGAAAAGTCGTCGCTGGAGGCGATTTCCGGATGCAGGGCCGCCTTCCAGCTCTGCCGCAGGTGCCGACGGGCGATCCACAGGGTGTGGCCCACCAAGGCCATGAGGGCACCGAACTGGACGAAGGCCATGATCGGGCCGCCATCGCTCTGCGTGTAGATATCTAGGTCGAGGGTGCGGGTGAGGCCGATAACGCTGAAATAGTTTTTGACTGCGTAGCCCAGCAAATAGAAAAACCAGACGCTGAGCGCCACTTCCTGGTGAATGAGGTAGGCAAAGCCCATCATGGGGAAACTGAGGTTGATGGTCAGGCCCTCCATGCCGTGGAAGACGGGTACGCTGGTGTTGAGGACGATGCGGGGGATGAAGTGGAAGTAGGCGTTGAGGCCGTTGAGCGAAGTGACGATGAAGGGGACGGCAAAGCCGATCCACATCACCGGACTGCGAAAAAAGGGATTGAGGGCGCGACCGGGCTGCTGGGTGCCCATCACCAGGGGCAGTTGGGCCAGGGGATAGGCCAAGCGCTCGTATTCGATCCACTGGCGGCGGAAGAGAATGGCCAGCGCGATCATGACCATGTACAGGCCCAACAAGACTGGCAGCCAGTTCAGCAGGGGGCGGATCCAAGCCATCCAAGGAATGGGCTGGTCGCGGGCAATGCCCTCGTAAAAGCCGCGGATGACGTCCTCGCCTTGGGGCACCAGCCAGTGCGGCACAAAGGGATGAATGAGTTCGGCCCATTGGTTTTCGGGGGAGGCCAGATAGGAAATCGCCGGCAGGATGGGAATCAGGTACAGGGTCAGCCCCATGGTACATATAGAACAGGAAATGGCCGCCATCACATAGGCAATGGCCAGTTCCCCCGCAGACAGAGCTAGGTAGGGGAGGAAACGGCGTAGCAGACCATTGACGAACAGGGCGAGGAAAAACAGCAGGAAAACTGCGGCCGCGGTGGTAAAGTCAATAGTCAGGTAGGAACCGCGCACCACCAAGCTATTATAGGGCCCCCAAAAAGCGACTAGAACGCTCAAGGCCGTCCCCGCGGACAAGGCCCAGAGCGGCCGGACGGGGGACGGGGTCAATGGATGGGCGTTGGCGACCACGACCCTACCAATTTGAACGTCTTGCGCATACCATAGATATATCTAAGCAGAGAATTAGGGCAAGAGGAAGGTAGCAAAAGAGGGGCTAAAGCACAGCCTTATATCCCAAGCCTAAAGGCTGGGGCTTTACGGCCTAAAGGCGATTTGATAATAAAGGCGGGTATGGTGTTTTCCGGGAAGTCGTGCGAAGCGCTGCATAAAACCCTTGAACACAAAGAGAGTATCTCATACCGCTTCTACTGTCGTGTACTTAGGCGTTTTCGTTTAATTTCCGCCGCTATACCCAACCCCACTGTGGAGGATTTTCCAATATGAAGCGAAATCTGGCTGGATTCCTAGGACTGGCTCTGTTGACCCTTTCCCCTGCCCAAGCACTTGAACGTCCCGACAAAGAGTTCGCGATCTTCCAGTTCCCTCCCACTATGATACCCCGCATTGATGGACAGACCGACGACTGGGAGATCGTACCCGAATCCTATGTAATTGGCACCGAGGAACTCGCGGAAACCGTCAAGGGCAAAGGCACCAACCACGACCTCGAAGACCTAGACGTCGCCGTGCGGGTGGGCTGGGTTAATGGTTTAAACCGGCTCTATTTCCTCTATGAAGCCCACGATGACTACTGGAACATGCACTACCGTCGCGGGGATATTTTTGAAGTCGCCGTCGATGCGGACCGCTCGGGTGGTCCCAACATCCACAACCCCCAATTAGATGAGTGGGACAGCCACTTTGCGTTTAAGGGAATACACGCGCAGAACTACCACATTTTCACGCCGCCTGGAGCGGGCCGGGATTGGGCTTTCGTCTGGGGCTGTCAGCCGTGGATCGGCCGGCTGCCCTACGCCAACCACGCGTACTCCTACGATTTTGCCGAGGGCGAAAGTGGCCGGCTGGTGCTCGAATTTTGGATCACCCCTTTTGACTACGCCCCCTATGAGGGCCCCGAGCGAGCGGTAGTATCCAAGCTGGTGGAAAATGCCCTCATCGGACTGTCGTGGGCCGTGCTCGACTACGACGAGAACAATAGTTCATACGAGGGGTTCTGGAATCTCTCCCACAAGACCCGCATGGACTCAAACGCCTCGAATTTGTGCGCCTTTCGGCTCATGCCGCTCGCGAGTCACTTGCGCGAGCCGCTCGAAGCGCAGTGGGAATTCCAAGTGGTGGATATGGAACGCAGATTAGTGGCCTTCAAAGACCTTTCCTACGGCACCATTACCTCTTGGTCGTGGGATTTTGACGATGGCACCACTACTGCCGAACAACATCCCATACATCAGTATAAAGAAGCCGGGGAATACACGGTCGTGCTCACCGTCCAGGGGCCGGAGGGCACTGCGCGCCGCGTCAAAGTGGGGCAAGTAGTGGTGCGCTAGATACCGAGACCGCACCGGGAGTTTAAGAAGCTGTCTGAAAACTCCTGGTGTCCTTCCCTTCAGGAAAAGTTGGTTGGGGGATAGTTAGGCCCTATTTTGGAGGCGAATAGGATGCCGATGTGATTCAACTCGGGAGAAAAATGCAATTCGTCCCATTGACCCACGCGCAGCGCCGCGCTTTTGAGGCCGACGGCTTTCTCATTATCCCGCAAGCCATCGATGCCGCAACCGTGGCCGGCCTGACCAGCGCAAGCGATCGCTTGCTGCAATCGTTCCTCGACGATCCAGCAAAGATCCAGATGCAATTGCGCCAGGGCGTCGTCCAAGAGGAAGCTTTCGACCAACTCGTCTCCAACTCGGCAACCGTTCCCTTAATCGTGCAGTTGCTCTCGCCCAATATCCAACTCCACTCGGCCTCGCTGATTTACAAAAAACCCCAAGATCCGCACACCACAGCTCCGAGGCGCGGCTGGCATCGCGATATTGGCATTGCCGAAGATCTGGGACAAGCCGGCTTGCCGCGCCTCGGCATAAAGGTGTGCTACTGCCTGACCGACTTTGCCAAACCCAACTCCGGCATGACCATGATGGCCCGCGGTACGCATCGCAATGAGACGCCCCTAGCCATTCCCGCAGACGCGGTCGATCCGCCGACAGTGGTCGATCCGCTATTGCACGCCGGCGACGCCATCCTCTTTGAAAACCGCACGTTCCACACGGCGGCCCCCAATTTGAGCCAGCGCACCTCAAAGGTGGTGATCTACGGCTACGCCTACCGCTGGATGAAGACGGATCAATATCTCGATCCACCGGACCAACGGGTATTGCAGCGGACGACCAACGACATCAACGGGCAGCTCTTGGGCGGCTATCGCAACGTCGACGAAATACCCCAAGCATTGATCGACTGGGCCGAGCAGTACGGCGTCAATCCACCCCCCGTGACCTGGACTACTTAGAAATGTTGCAGACACTTCATGAGGAGAAATAACATGACGGACGAGAAATCGGCCTTTTTGTTCATTGACGATGCGTCTATCGAAAGTCTCGACGGTGTCGTGCAAGGGGTCGTACCCGCAAAGAAGGTTTCGCCACAACCGCTGATCGAGAAAGATCGAGCCTGGGAAGATGAGTGGCTGATCGGCAGCTACATCAATGTCCTGTACGACGACGACGAAAACATCTTCAAGATGTGGTACGGCGTGGGCCGAAAATTGAGCGAAGCGCGCGGTGACCAGGCGGACGGACTGGCCTATGCCGTCTCCCAAGACGGGATCCACTGGGAAAAACCCGTCCTCAATCTCTTCGAGGACGGCGGCAGCAAAGAGAATAACCTAGTCTTTCCATTCTTCAGGTGGGGAGCTGGGACCGGAGTTATGAAAGACCCCATTGAAACAGATCCAGCCAAGCGCTACAAGATGCTCTTTATGTTCCAGAGCGGCGACATGATATTCGCCGGCATTGTCCAGCCGGTCTGCGTGGCGTATTCTGCCGACGGGATCCATTGGGACGTGCCCCGACACTGGCTCAACCCGGTCATCCCACAGGGATCAGACACCCATCTGGTCGCTTATTGGGATGCCAAAATCCACCGCTACGTCGTCTATCTGCGGGGCCGGCCCAACGTGCGCATCATTTGCATGACCGAGAGCGATGATTTTGAAAACTGGACCCCGCGCCAGATCATCGTCGCCCCCGATGAACTCGATCCCCCCCAGGACCACGAGTTTTACGGCATGAGTTCGCTGGCGTATCGCGACTTGCGCATCGGCTTCCTGTCCGTGTTTCACACGCTCCACGAGGGGTGGATCGCCCAGAACCAGATCGAAGATTGGATGCCCGCATGGATGAACCAGATGGACGTTCAGTTGACCTACTCGAAGGACGGTCGCACCTGGCATCGGGCGGGCAACCGCGAACCAATTCTGCTCTGCGGCCCCCGGGGCAGCTATGATTGTGGAAGTGTCTATCCCCCGCATGCCCCTTTTGTCCGGGGCGAGGAGATATGGGTCTATCACGGCGGCTCGAATGACCTGCACGGCGAGCCCCCACGCGGCGGCGAGGAACTCCAGCGGGGAATCAATCTGGCAAAGATCGCCAAGGATCGCCTAGTCTGTCTGAAGACGGACGCTCAGGGGGTCGCGACCACGGTTCCACTGAACATTGATCCCCACGCATTGTGGATCAACGCCGACGCCAGCGGCGGCTCACTGCAAGTGGAGCTTGTCGATCCGTTTGACCGGGTCGTGCCGGGTTTTGGCCGCGACGACTGCATACCCTTCTCGGCCGATGAAACAGAATACCGGGTACAATGGAAAGGCGATCGGCAAGGCGCGGACGGGATCAAAGCGGGCGGCCTCGAACAGAAGATGGTCTCACAAATGCGAGGGGGGCTCAAGGCCAAAGTGTACCTGGACCGCGCCAGACTATTTGCTATCTATGCCGCTCAATAATTTGCGGAGTGAACGCCGATGAAAATGGCACGATTCCTTTCCCTAGTCTGGGTTTTTTCTTCGACGCTCGGTTTTTGGGCCGGCCCGGCCTCGGGTCTGGCCATTTACCGGTTCGGCGGTGAAGATCAGCCCAAACCCCCTGAGGAAGGCCGGGTCGGGGTGGACTTCAGACAGTTGAGCTGGATGGATTTCGATGCCGAACCCCATGGGGAAACCATTGACTTAGCCGTGGATAGTGCCGGTATCCAGCCCCTCAAACGCAATCCAGACTTCAACATAGCACCCGGGATCGAAGAGCGGGGAGGGGCGTATTTAAGAGCCGATGTAAATGTAGAGGTATGGGATGGGGACACGGGTACTTTCTGGCTGGCGGAAAAGTATCTGTGCGCCGAACACAGCATCATATCCGGGGCTTGCACCGACGATTTCGGGCGGGGGGGCACGGCCAATATCTTCCTAGGCGGTCTCTACACCATCGACCGGATTCGGGTGATATCCGGGTTGACCGAGCCGAGCCGAACCGTGGGGATCCTCCGCGTCCACATCGGCCCGCTACCCATAGTTAACTACGGCACCGTTCCTCCGAAATCGCCCTGGATTGTCGAGGTGCGAGACAACCGGAAGCAAACCCTCGACATTCCCATCCCACCGCACGAGGCAGTAGAGTTCGTCCAAGTGGCCTTGGCCGAGCACAACACGGACTGGGAAGTGAACGAGATAGAAGTCTACGCCAAGGGGTTCGTCAAACACGCCACCTATATTTCCGATGTCATCGATTTCGAGCGGCCCATGGCCTGGGGCGATCTGCGTTGGTCTGGAGTTCAGGAGCCCGGAGCCCAGGTCCTCATCCAAACCCGTAGCGGCCTGGACAACGATGCAGACGCGTTCTGGCGCTTCACCGGCCGCGGCGGCAAAATCGAGGTGAGTCGCGCCGGCTACAACGACCTCAAAGTCAACGAAAAGGCCGGCATCACCCACGACCTCGACCACTGGACCTTCTGGTCGGCACCCTATGACTTTGCCGACAGCAGCGGCACTCCGGTAGTGTCGGCGAGCCCCAGACGCTACTTCCAGTTCAAGGTCGATTTTCTGCCGCAAGAAAACGCCGGCGGCCGGGTGGGTTTCGTGGAGTTGCGTGCCTCCGAGCCGGTGGCGACGAACCTAGTGGGCGAGGTCTGGCCTGTCGAAGCAAAAGTAGGGCAGCAATCGTCCTTCACCTATGCGTTGCGGCCGACGATTCACCCGGGCGATGTCGGTTTTGACCGGCTGGAAATTGAGACCTCCTCGATCATCAACGCGGTGGAGGCGGTGCGCATCGGCGACGTGCCCGTGGCCTTTGCGGTGGAAGCCGAGGAGCCGCATCGGCTGGCGGTCAGTTTCCCGCGCCTCGAGGAGCGGGACTCGGGGACGCTGGTCGAGGTCGACTTCGCAGCACAGGTGCTGCGCTACGGGGCTATCTTTGCGGCGCAGGTGTCGGACAGCGGCCGGCCTTTGGAGGTACCGCAGGGGGTCAATGCGGGGGACGCTACGGCGAAATACGAGGGCAACCGGGTGTCGGTGGTCACCGCCGCGCAGGGACAGGAGCTGTTGCAGGCGCGAGTCGAGCCGACCATTTTTACGCCCAATGGCGATGGCCGCAACGACGTGGTAGGCATCTACTACGACATCTTGGAGATTACAGGTAGTGCGCAGGTAGCGGTGGAGGTGTGGGATTTGTCGGGTCGCCGGGTGCGGCAGGTGTATTCAGGCGCGGATGGGATCGGCGAGTATGAGCGGGCGTGGGATGGTCGGGACGAGGCCGGCGGTTTGGTGCCGCCGGGGATTTACCTGTATCGGGTTTGGGCCAATACCGACCAGGAAAAGGTCGAGCAAACCGGCGTCGTGTATGCGGCGTACTGAAAGTGCCTTCCTTTTTAAGCCTCTCCAGTTAGCATGGCCAGAGCAGCGCCCGCTCCGCGTCAATGCGCGGATACACGGTCTCTCCCGGGGCAAAACGCCGTTCCTTAGACGCGATGATGTGGATGGACGCCCCGGCCCAATCCACCCATAAAATCCACGCGGCTCCAGCGTCCTCGACGACGCGTACCACCCCCGGCACGGCCCCCCCTTCCGGCGCGATGTCCTCCGGCCGGACGCCGAGCAGCATCTCCCCCGCGCCGCTCAGCGCTGGCATCCGCTCGGCTTCCTTCGGGCCAATCCACGCATCCCCGCGCCGCTCGACGCTGAGAATGTTGATCGCGGGTTGACCCAATTGGCGCGCCACTACGGGCGAGACCGGCTGGCGATAAATGACCTCCGGGCTGCCCTGCTGCAAAATCTGCCCCTCGGCCAGCACGGCGATGGAATCGCCCATAGACAGGGCCTCGGCTTGGTCGTGGGTCACATAGATCGCCGGGATGCCCAGTTCCTGCCGCAGCAGGGCCAGCTCTAAGCGAAGGGACTCCCGCAGCTTGGCGTCCAAATTGGTCAGCGGCTCGTCAAAGAGAAACAGCCGCGGCCGCCGCACAATCGCCTGCCCAATGGCCACCCGCTGCATTTCCCCACCCGACAGGCGGGCCGCCGGCCGGTCGAGCAACCGCTCGATCTTCAGCAATTCAGCCGCCCAGCCGACGCGCTGGTCAATCTCGTCGCCCGTCATCTGCCGACGCGGTGCCTTGAGCGGAAATTCCAAGTTGCGCCGCACGCTCCAGTCGGGATAGAGCGCAAAGTGCTGGAAGACAAACGCAATGTCGCGGTCGGCCGGCGGCCAGTGCGTCACCTCCTCGCCGTCCATCTCGACCTGTCCGACGTCGGGCGCATCCAACCCGGCGACGATCCGCAGCAGCGTGGTCTTGCCCGCGCCGGTCGGCCCCAGCACCACCAGCATCTCGTCGGCCCCCAGCGACAGGTCAATGCCAGACAAGACCTCGGCCTTACCAAAGCGCCGCGTCACTTCTTTTAGCTGCAACCAGGACATTTTTAGAGCCGCTTGCCGCTCGTCGGATCAAACAACAGCGCCTGAGCAAAGTCTAAGCCCAAGGCCGCACCCACAGCCACCCACTCCCGATCGGCCACCCGCATGACCAGCCGACCGCACTCAGCCTGCAAGTGGATATGGCGACACGCGCCTTGATATTCGTCGCGCACCACCTCAGCCCGCAGCCGCGCTTCGTCAGCCGGCCGCACGAACTCCGGCCGCACCCCTAGCGTCGCTGGCCCCGGCCGCACCCGCTCGGCCAGCGGCCAAACCAACCCAAGCGCAACAAAACAGTCCTCGCGGACCTCCCCGCTAATGAAGTTCATGCTGGGACTGCCAATAAAGTGCGCCACAAACAGGTCAGCCGGCTGGTCGTACACCAAGGCCGCAGCCCCGCTCTGGCGAATCCGGCCCTCGTCCATGACCACCACTTGATCGGCCAAGCTCATGGCCTCCTCTTGGTCGTGGGTCACATACAAGGTGGCGATCCCAGCGTCGAGCTGCTGGGCACGAATCATCTCCCGCATCTCCAGCCGCAAATCCGCGTCGAGCGTGCCCAACGGCTCGTCCATCAGGTAGATCTGCGGCCGCCGCACCATGGCCCGCGCCAAGGCCACCCGCTGCTGATCGCCACCCGATAGCTGCCGAGGATAGCGCCCGACCAACGCGCCCAGCCCCAACCGCTCGACAATGTCGGCCACCCGCTGCCGACGTTCCCGACGATTCAATCCCATGCTCTCCAGCGGAAAGCCAATGTTGTCCTCGACCTTCAGGTGCGGATAAAGCGCGTAAAACTGAAACGCAAACCCCACGTCCCGCTCGGCGGGCGAGTGATCGGTGATGTCCGCGCTGGCCAGCACAATCTGCCCGGCCGTAGGCTTTTCGAGGCCAGCGACCATCCGCAGCGTAGTCGTCTTGCCGCACCCGGAAGGCCCCAACAGCACGGCGAACTCGCCCGCGTCGCAGCGCAAGTCAATGCCCCGGACCGCGCGCGTGCCGTCGGCATAGGTCTTGACCAAATCCCGGCACTCGAGAAAGCTCATGGCTCGTCCATCTGCCGACGCGAAGTTACAACGTGCAACAGCGTGCAGACGATCGCGACAAAAAACCCATACTTCAGCCCCACCCCCCAGAACGGTTGCAGCATCAATCCCACGCCGGCGACCATGCCCACGAGGGCGCAGCGATCCAACCAGCGGCTCATCGCTTGATCGTCCCAAAGGTGACGCCGCGCAGCAGATGCTTGCGCACCAAGACCGTAAAGACGATGATCGGCGCGACAAAAATCAGCATTCCCGCGCTGATCTGTGCCCACGGCAAGCCCGACACATTGCCCTGCAAACCAGCGAAGTAAACCGGCACCGTAACGGCCTTTTGGTTGTTGAGCGTCATGGCAAACCCGTACTCGTTCCACGCCGAAATCAGGCAAAACACCGCAGTTACCGCCATCCCGGGCACGGCCCGTGGCAGGACGACCAAGCGGAAGGCTTGGAAGCGGGTATAGCCAGCCACCAACGCGGCCTCTTCGTACGCCGTAGGTATTTCGTCGATAAAGCCCTTCATCAGCCACACGGCTAGCGACATGTTAAACGCCGTGTACAGCAGCACCAATCCCAAGTGACTGTTCTGGAGATCGAATTCGCGATACATCATCAACACCGGCACGACCACGGCGAGGGGAGGCAAAAAGCGCGTCGAGAGGATGAAGAACAGCCAGTCTCGCCCCCCGGGGATGGCAAAGCGGCTAAAGCCATAGGCCGCGCAAGTGCCGATCAGCACCGAGCACAAAGTGCTGAGCAGGCCAATGACCAAGCTGTTGCCCAAGTAGTGGAAAAAGGCGTGATCCCCGCCGGCGTACACCGCGGCCAGTTGGCGGTAGCCGTCGAGATTGGCGCGGAAGTAGATTCCGTCAGCCGCGACCTCACTGGCCCAAGTGGGCGCGAACTTCGGATACACGGCAATACTGTCGTCCCGCGTCTTAAACGAGGTCAGCAAGAGCCATATCAGCGGCAGCATGGCCGCGCAAAAATAGCCCCCGACAAAGGCGATCCGCAGCGCCTTCACTGTGCCCCGGCCTCCTCGCGCCGCTGCACCCCGCTCATGTAGCGCACAAACACACTGGCCAGCGCGAGCACCAGCACCAGCACCACGTACGAATACGCCGCGCCCAACCCCACTTTGCCGTCGCGGAACACCACCTGATAGAGCAGTGCACTCACCGTTTGCGTCGCGGGATCGTTGGGACCGGTGATGGCCATGACCAAATCGAACTGCTTGAGCGCGTCCGTGGCCCTCAGCAGCACAGCCAGCCCCAAAAGCGGCGCGCACAAAGGCAGGGTAATCCGGCGGAAGACCTTCCACCGCGAGGCCCGGTCAATGGCCGCGGCCTCGTACAGATAGCCGGGGATGGCATTGAGCGCCGCCAGCGCGATCAGCATCATAAACGGTGTCCACATCCACACGTCAACCAGCAAAATCGACAGCAGCTTGAGGTCGGGATCGGTAATCCACTGAGGTTGGCCCAGCCCCAGCGCGCCGAGGCATTGGTTGAGGATGCCGTAGTGCCCGTTGAGCACCAGCTTCCAAAAGAGCGCAATCACGGCCGACGGCAACATCATCGGCACCAAAAGTGCGGTCAGCGCAAACGCCCGGCCGCTGAAGCGATCTTTGAGCGCCAGCGCCAAAGCAAAGCCCAAAACCAGTTCCGCGGCCACGGCCACGCAAACAAAGAGCGCGGTCGTCCGCAGCGCAGCCCCGTATTGGGCATACTTGAACGCCACGGCGTAGTTGAATCCCCCCATGAACTTCCACGCCCCACCGACCAAGTCCACATTGGTGAAGCTGAGCGCGATGCTGTATAGCAGTGGGAAGACATTCACGCCAATGAGCAAAATGAAGGCCGGTCCCACAAACGCATATGGCGTCCAATCACGGCACCGGCCCGTACTACCCCTCACGCCGCCCCCTATTCCATCTCTAGTAGGCCCGCTTCCATCAGAATCATCTCGTGTTCAGCGGCCAGCGCGTCTAAGGCATCGGCACTCGCGCTCGTCCCGTCGAGGGCCGCGCCTAAGTGGCGCACGGCCGCAGCTAACAGCTCGTTGTACACCGGCACGTTCCAAAAGTCCTGCAAGTGATCCAGCGACGCGGCGAACACGGCGTTGTACGGCGCGGCCGCGGCAAATTCCGCGCTCGCCAGCAACTCGGTATTGGCCGTGAACGAGCCGGGATAGGCTATCCACTTCTCCTGAATGGCGGTCTGGGAAAACCACGCGATAAACTGCTTGGCCCATTCCTGCTTTTGCGGCGTGGTCTTAGTCGAAATGCTAAAGCCCTGTCCGCCCAGCGAGATCACGCGCATGTCGCCGTGGCGCGGCACCTGGAAGAAGCCGACTTGATCGCCCATACTGGCGACGATGCCCGGATAAAACGGAAAGTAGTCCAAGACCATGGCCGTGGAGCCGTTGGAGAAAGCCTCTAGGTTGAAGAAGTAATCGGCATTTGTGCCGCCTTCGGGCGTGAATTGCAGCAGGGACTTGAAAAACTCCAGCCCGGCCACGGCCCCCTCGGTGTTGAGGTGGCCCTGCACCTTGTGACTCTGCGGGTCGCCCCAAGCGCCGCCCCAAGCCCAGAGAAAGGGCTGAAAGCCCATGACGATGGAGTCGTAGCCGCGGCCCGTCAGCAATGAGCAGCCATAGCGCTTTTGCTCCGGGCGGTGGAAAAACTCGGCCACGTCGCGGAATTCCTCCCACGTGTCGGGCGCGGCGAGCGGCCTGCCGTAGCGAGCGGCAAACGCTTCCTGCTCGGTGGGGTCTGTAAACCAGTCGCGGCGATAGACAAAGCCAATGGCATCCGTCTGGCAGGGCGCGGCGAAAAACCGGCTGCTGCCCGGCGGGTATTCGCACAAATAGCGCGCGGCCCGCGGATGAATCGCACCCATATCAACGGCTTGAGGCAGCCAATCGGTCAGCTCCAGATACAGCCCTTTAGTCGCGCCGCGGCCGATCCACTGGCTGTCGCCGACGACGATGTCGAAATCGGTCTGCTTGTTGCCGAAATTGAGAAAGACTTGATCCTGATAAGCGGGCCAGGGAATCTGGTACACCTCGACGGCAATCCCGGTCTCTTGGGCGAACTCGTGACCCAGCTCTTGTAGCGCCGCGGCCGGATCCCATTGCGCCCACCAGATAGTAATCTTTTTTTCTTCGGCACCACCCATTTGCACCGCTAGCAGCAGGGCCGCCGCCAGCCCGAGCATCCGCATTCTCATACGGTTTCCTCCTCTTAAAAGCGTTTTTAACGGATGAGTACGCCCGATCAATATCCGCCCGATTAAACCGACGCGCAATGGCCACCTCTGTGCCCTGCTACCGAGTCGGCTTTGTGCCGAACTGACCGCTTGGAGCAAGAAGTTTTTCCGTTGGCGACTACTCCGCTCCTGCAAAGCTCCACACCTGCAAAGCCGTGCGGTGGAAGAGCCACGCCTTGTCGTCGTCGGTGAGAAAATCGACGTGGTCGCGGAACATCTCCAGGGCCGGCCCGTACCCCACCCCTTTCATTACGCCGGGGAAATTGGTTCCCCACATCAGCCGCTGCGGCCCAAAGGCATCGTAGATGCGGCGGAAGGTGGGAAACGTATCCGCGTGCGGAAAGGGCAACTCGGACTTGTGCGCCTGCGGGATGAATTTCACGTACACCCTCGGAAAGCGCGCCAGGTCGAGTACGTGGCTCAACAGCGGGAAGGGAGGTTCCTCATCAGTCGGTGCCCCGCCGATGTGGTCCAGCACTACCGGCACCTCGGGAAAGCGGCCGATGATGGGCTCCAGGTGGGGCAGATTGGCCGCCGGGCCGTGGACAATAAAACAAGTGCCCAGTTCCTCCGACCGCCGCCACAGCGGATCTTGGTCGGGGGCGGCCCATTCCGCGGGATGGTCGAGCCGCGACGAGTGAATGCGCAAGCCGCCAAAACCGTCCTCGCGCACAAACTTTTCCAGTCGGTCGGCCGCGTCTGGGGCCTTGGGATCGACCAAGCCAATGGCGGCAAAGCGGCCCGGAAAGCGACGCAGACACTCGGCCACGTACCGGTTGTCGAACAAATAGTGGATCGGCTGCACAATGACCGCTTTATCGACCCCGACCTCGTCCATGGTCTGGTTGAGCAATTCCACGGATCCACCGCCGACCTGAGTCCGGCCCTCGGCAAAGGGATAGCGCTCCACGTCGTCGCTCCACACGTGCAGATGAGTGTCGATGATCACGAGTCCCTCCTAGGGTAAAAACTGAATCGCATGGTCCCCCACTAACTGCTATTGTCCACCGCGCACTCGAGAGCCAGCGCCTCCACGGCCAAGCGGGTGACCTGGGCAATGGCCTCGGCAGCGGCGGGTCCGTCGCTGCGGGCTAGGGCAAAGGCCACCACGACCAAGGGCCCTGTTGGCAAAAACACGAGGCCAGCATCCCCTTTGATGATACCGCTGGAGCCGTACTTGTGCGCCACCACCACATCCGGCTTTAGGTAGCGCCGGATCATGCGGGTATCCCGGCCGGTTTTGAGCAACTCGATCATGGCTTTGGAGGCCGCCGCACTGACGACCTGTCCGCGGTACATAGCCGCCAATAAAGAGGCCAACTCGCCGGGGGCGGCCACGTTATTTTCCAGCGAATCCCCAAAGGACACGCTGCCGTAGTCAAGGCCCCGAGTGCTGACCCGCTCTCTGTACACTGCATCGTTGGCCCGATTGGTGGGCATCTCGTCCATCCCTACCATGCGGTAGTGATAGCGGCCCATGGTCGCGGTGGCCCGCACATTGGCACAGCCCAATCGGTCGAGGGTGGCGTTGATCTGGTCCAGCCCCAGCAGCCCCATGAGGAAATCAGTGGCAATGTTGTCGCTGATGCCCATCATCAGGCGGGCGTAGTCGCGCAGGGTCAACTCGGGCTCGTCGCGGGCGATTTGCAACACCCCCGAGCCGTGCGTTGAAATATCGCCCCGCAGTCGGTGCCGGTCGTCCTGCGACAGCCGTCCTACCTCGGCCTGGTGGAACAACTCGACCAATACGGCAATTTTGATGACCGAGGCCGTGGGAAAGCGCTCGTCAGCTCTGTACTGATGCACCTGGCCAGTAGCTAGGTCTTCTAGATGCCAGCCCATGCGGCCGTCAAAGGCCGCGGCCGTCCGGCGCAGGGCCGCATCGGGGAAAACGCCCATGTCCGACTCCTCTTTCACCCACTCGGCGGGGTGATGCGACCCTGCTTCAGGCCCTCGCGCGGTTGCAGCAAATAGATATTCTCTCTCGTCAATGCGCTTGGGCTTTAATCTGTCCCCACGACTTTGCTTCAATATTCGTTATCATAGCGCCAATGGGGTACCATGCGGGGGAACCGTCTCCCGCCGGATGATTGGTTATGTTGATCGGGTTGGTCCCGTCCGCATTCATTACAAAGATTTCTCCATTGTCATCGCGGGTTGAGGTAAAGGCAATTTGGGTTCCGTCTGGCGACCAAACCGGAGACCCATCATCGGCTGGGTGGTTGGTCACATTGAGGGGATCCACAGCCCCTGTAATCACCTGCCCTTTCAAGAAAGGTAAGAGTTTATTGTAGTCCTCTGCGCTCACTTCTGCCCCATCCTTGCGAAAATAGCGCCGCTCCCTGGCGTCTGGATCAATTATATAAATCTCATCATTGCCGAAGTGTCGTGATGTGAAGGCGATCTGGCGTCCATCCGGCGACCACACCGGCGATCCGTTCCCAGCGTGATGATCCGTCAATCTAACGAGGTCAGTCCCATCCGCATTCATCACAAATATCCGCCGATCACCCCCTCGATTTGCTATAAAGGCTATTTTCGTTCCATCAGGGGACCAAGCAAGGCTAGCGACTTCCGTCACAGGTAAAATCTGCACCCAAGCATCCGTAGTGAGTCGGACTAGGTTGGCCCCATCTGCATCCATCACATAGATCTCAGGCGTGCCATCGCGGTCTGATCCAAAGAGAATCCTGTTCTTCTCTTGGCCGTAAACAGAATTTGCCAACAGCAGCATAGAGACCACACTGAACAATAAGCTCATTAAACGCATGACAAACCCCTCCTTGGAATAGGTTGCAAAATAATTGCGCTGTCTCCAGCGGCAAGGCGATGCGGTTCCACAGCTAATATACGCAACAATAAAGTGCACTTTAGAGAGCACTGTTTTTAGGATTTCTCCACCTTTTGGCGATCATCCGCGCCTATCATCCCTCATTCTCGTCGGCGTTCAGCTTTTCCAGCACTTGCCACTGTTGGCGCTGGCGGCTTTCGGCCGAGTCAAAGACCTCGCGGATGAAATGATCCCGGCTTTTGCCACCGGCTAGTTCGGCTAGGCGGTTTTGCAAGTCGTCGGGCGAGGGGTCGCGACCGAGCGCCGCGCGGTAAACCCCGTGCACGAAATCCGCCTCGGCCGCTTTGTCGAGCAAGTCTTGGGCCTCGTAGGCGAAGGCTTTGAGGGTATGGGCTAAGGAAGCCGCCAACCAAACCTTGTGCTCTGCAGGCGGACCCAAAATGCCGTACAACTCGGCACACAGTTCCGAATCGCCAGCCACCTGCTGAGCTTCTTCCACAGACTTGCCTTCAGACCAAGCTTGCAGAGTTTGCACATACATCTTGGCCTGACCCCGGCGCTGGTCGTCCATTTCCCAAGCTCGGGTGAGCACATCGACGGCCGGGCGTCCGACGTAGGTGCCCTCGCCGATGGCGCGGACGATCAAGTCGAGGTTGTCAAAAGCGCAGTAGTGGGTCAGCGAGTCGAAACGCGAGATCAGGGCGCGGATGTGGCGCACCGCGTCGGGCAGCTCCTCCAGCGGAACGACCTGGGCGTCGATGTGTTGCATGGCCTCGTCGGGTTCGTCGTCGTGGTGCAGAATATTGCGCCAGTGGGAAGGGGTCATGTGGTCTCCTGTCGAGTGTAGATATTGAGCGAATCACGTGTTATGCGCGGAACAAATGGCCCTCAATGGGCAGGCTCACTTCCACGCCCGAGGTGGCCGCCTGTAAGCCGGCTTCCATAATCTCCTGGGCGTAGCGCGATTGGGTAGCGTTGGTCGTGCCCTCGGGCGGCTGGCCCGAGCGGATGCAGTGGAGAAAATGCGTGGCGGCATTGCGCTCGGAGACGGACAATTCGTCGAGCTCCGCCTCTGTTCCCTCGCGATTCTGGCGGGTATGCACAGTCACCTGATTCCCCACCACTATAGTCCCCTCCGTGCCGTAGAGCACCACGTCGTGGGACGGCACGTGGGGCACGGCTTCGGTCCAAGTCATTTCCAAGCGGCACAGAGCCTCGGGGTAGCGCAGCACCATAATGCCGTTGTCGTCAACCGGCAAATGGGTCTTGAGCAAGCGGCCGGCCATGGCCACGACGCTGTGCGGCCGGCCCAAAAAGTGGACGCACAGGCTGGCACCGTACCCGCTGTAGTCGTTGAAGGCCCCGGCCCCGTTGAGCTGGGGATCAAAGAGGAAGCCGCAGAATTCGTCGGAGCAGCCCAATTCGTCGGGGCCGCAGTGGCCGCCGCGCCAAGTGAGCTGCCACAATTGCCCAATGGCCCCTTCTCCGACGAGGCGGTGGGCCGTGTGCAAGGGCCGCGACCAAGCCGTCGGCCAGTTGACCATCAGACAAATCTGGTGGCGCTGGGCCGCGGTCAGCATGCGGTCGGCCTGTTCGAGGGTGGCGGCCATGGGTTTCTCGACCATCACGTGAATGCCCCGGGCCGCGCACAGCTCGACGATGGGAGCGTGATGCGCAGTCGCCGAAAAGACGAACACTGCGTCGGGGGTTTGCGCGTCGAGCAGGGCTTCGTAGTCGCCGTACACTTGGTCGCAGCCCGAGCGCTCGCGGAAGCGGTCCTGGAGTACGGGGTTGGGGTCGGCACCCCCTACGAGGAGGGCTCCTTCCTGATCGGCTAGTTCCCTGAGGTTGCCCCACAAGTGATCGTGGGCCATGCCCAGCACGGCGACTTTGATCGGGTCAGTCATGGATAATAGGCTCCTGAGTATTGTTGAGACGCGAGGACGAAAACTGATCTGGTCAATCTATACCCCTGAGGATAGACAGGGCAAGCCGCCTTGAAAGAGGAAGGGCCGCCCGCTATAATACCCTTGCTACTGTATCGCGGAGCAGTATCGCCGTTATCCTCGAAACAGAACGAAAGGAAGAGATATGAAAATCGCTTTGGCACTCGGACCAGACGCCAGCGCCGTATCGACCTTCGGCACCCAATGCGGCGTCGAGCATGCCGTCGGCACCTTCGGCCTCGCGCCGATACCGGATAAACCGATCGCCGACGAAGCGCAGCCGTTCAGCCGCCAGTCCCTAGCCCGCTTCAAGGCGCAGTACGAGAAAAACGGCTATCAGCTATCGGTCATTGAAAGCCGTCCACCCATGGAGAAGATCAAACTGGCCCAGCCGGGACGCGACGAAGAGATCGCCGTCGTCTGCGAGTTCATCCGCAACATGGGGGCGGTCGGCATCCCGGTATGGTGCCCTGCGTGGATGCCGACCCTCTTCGTGATTCGCACGTCGTCCGAAATCCCGACGCGCGGCGGTGCCAAGGTGACCGGCTTTGACCTCGAGGAGTTCAACAAGACCCACCCTGCAGGCGAGCATGGCGAAGTCACCGAGGAGGACCAGTGGGACAACCTGAAATACTTCCTCGAGCGCGTTGTCCCGGTCGCCGAAGAGGCGAACGTCAAGCTCGCCATGCATCCCGATGACCCGCCCCTGTCGCCGATCCAGGGCATCGCCCGCATTATCAGCAGCGTTGAGAACTACCAGAAGATGGTCGATCTCGTTCCCAGCCCGGCAAACGGCATCGGCCTCTGTCAGGGCAACTTCGGCCTTATGACCGACGACCTGCCGAGCGTCATTCGCCATTTCGGCGAGCAGCAGAAGATCCACTTCGTCCATTTCCGCGACATCCGGGGCACGCCGGAGAAGTTCGACGAGGCCTTCCACGACGACGGCAAGCACGACATGGCGGCCTGTGTCAGGGCCTATCGCGACACGGGGTACGAGGGGGTCGCCCGCCCCGACCATTTCCCACAGCTAACCTACGAAGACTTCGTCGATGTGCACTCGATGGAGCGTCTCTACGCCATTGGCTACATGAGGGGCCTGATCGAGGCGGTGTACAGCGAATGACTGCGGAGCTACTCGCCCGCCGCCGGTCGCAGGTCCCCGGCTATGACATCCTTTCTCAGGAGGAGTGCTTGTGAAAGTGGCCATTATGGGTGCCGCTGGGTGGGTCGGCCGGGCCGTGCTGGAAAGCTTCGCCGGTCGCCACCAAGTGCGCGCCTTCGATTACAGCCCCGAAGCTTGGGCGACGTACCGTCGACTCGACGGCGACTGGGAGGGAGAAAAGCTCTACGGGGACATCGCCGACTTCGACGCCGTCCATAGGACCTTGGAAGGTATGGATGGCGTCGTCCATCTCGCCGCCTACTTCGGCTACGAGAACCCGCCCGAGGTTGATGTGAACCCCTTTCTCATCAACCTCAAGGGGATGTGGAATGTCTTGGAGTCGGCCCGGCGGCACCAGCTCAAACGAGTGGTGCATATGAGCTCCTGCGTCGTGCAACATCCAGACGGCGTTTTCCTGTCGTCGGAGGTGCGCAGTAAGGAAGGAAGCCTGTACGGCATATCAAAGCGCCTGCAGGAGGAAATGTGCCGCCAGTTCCACGACGCCTACGGCCTGAGGATCATCGTTTTCCGGCCCTGTAGCATTGGCGACAGCAGGCTCGGGATCAGTCGAGACGGCCACCCCGCCCACGGCGGCATTAGCTGGGTCTGCCGGCACGATCTGGCAGAGGCCTGCCACTTGGCGCTTACATCCGAGACCATTGACTTCGACATTATGCACACGGCTAGCCACCCAGACGCGGATAAGTACTGCAACGTAGCCCGGTCCCGGGAGCTGCTGGGTCTGGAGTACCAAGGGCACTTCCCCGGCGACTGACAGCATTCTATTCGGCGATCCCAAAAGGAGCACCATGCCTCCACACTACGATGTCCTGCTCAAAAACGGCCACCTCATCGATCCAAAAAACGGCCTTGACGGCCCGGCCGACCTCGCTGTCAAAGACGGCAAAATCGCCGCTGTGGGACCGCAGTTACCCGGCACCGCGGAAAGACAAGCCGATGTCGCCGGCCTCTACGTCACCCCCGGCCTCATCGACATCCATCTACACGTGTACGGCGGCTTTAATGCCTGGCTGTTCCCCGACCCTCACAACCTGCCGCACGGAGTCACCACTTGCGTCGATACGGGCGGTGCTGGGTACAAGGATATTGTAGATTTCAAAGAGACCATCATGGACCAGTCCATTACCCGCGTCCTCGCCTTTGTCAACATCGTCGGCGCTGGCATGACCGGCCCTCCCGAGCAGGACACCACCGATATGGACCCCATCCCCTGCGCCGCCGCGGTCGAGCGCTATCCCGAGCACATAGTCGGGGTCAAGTCGGCCCATTTTGGCGGGCCGGGATGGGAATCAACCGGAGGTGCCATTGAGGCGGCGCGGCGGGCCGGCAGCATTGTCATGGTCGATTTCTCGCCCAAGCCCACCCGCACGTACCCAGAGTTGCTCGCCCGCTACAGCCCCGGCGACATCCACACCCACTGCTACTCCATGCGCACGCCCATGCTCGACGACAACGACCGCATTTTTGACTTTGTCTGGCAGGCCCGCGAGCGCGGCGTGATTTTCGACTTGGGCCACGGCAACGCCTCCTTCCGCTTCCACATTGCCGTGCCAGCCATGGCCCAGGGCTTCCCGCCCGATACCATCAGCACCGACTTGCACCGCCGCAGCCGCCTGTTGCCCAATGCCACCATGAATGTCACCATGTCGAAAATGCTGGCCTTGGGAATGCCGCTGCAAGAGGTCATTTATCGCTCGACGCAGCGCCCCGCTGAAGTCATTCGCCGGCCCGAATTGGGCCACCTGAGCGTAGGCGCTGAAGCCGACGTAGCGGTGCTGGCCGTCCATAAAGGCCACTTTGGTTTTGTCGATGCCACCCGCAGCACTCTGCAGGGCAGCCAGAAGATAGAGGGCCGCATGACCCTGCGGACTGGCGAAATTGTCTGGGATCAGGACGGTTTGAGCTTGCCGTCTTGGGAGGAAGGAGCGCGCTAAGCTCTCGACTTACTGCAACCCGGCATAGAGGGTGACAAAGCTCTGGGTGGCCGTGAGAGCCTCGGCCTCCGCAAAATCTTTGCGCTCCACCACAAAGCCGACCAAGGCTTGGATCCGATACCCTAGATAGGCCGATTCCGTCGCCAACTGAAAAGCCCAACTCAGCGAGTTAAAATCCTCTGTACCTCGATCTAAATCGTTGAAAAAGGCGTACTCCACCCCAGCCTGCACCTTGGTCGCCGACAAAAGCTGAGTCTCCAACAACACCGCAACCAACTCCAGTAGCGTCGTTTGCTTCGCCTGGTCAAACAGCGATCGGCTCTGTTGAATCCATTCGCTCTTCCAGCGCGGCTCCACGGTCACGCCCCGCCAAGCATAGCGGTAGCTCGCTTTGTTGATCAAGCCAAAGAAAAAGTCCGACGGTGCCAAGGCGTGCTGCTGGCGGCGCTGTGCGCTCATCAACTGCCGGAAAAGCACCCAGTTGAGCTTGCTCATCACCTGGAGGTTTTCGCTGGTCAGGCTGTGTCCGACAAAGAGCTGATTGACCCACGTATCCCGCGCCAACAGCGGATCGGTCAAATGGGCCAACTGTCCGCCTCGCAAGGTGTTGTCCGGCTGCCACTGCAAGAGCGGATTGGGAATGTCGTCCGCGACCACCTGGCTCATCTCAAACAGCCGCACTCGGCCCCAGTCCGGCCACACCTGCTCGTAGCCTACCTGCACGTAGGTGCTGTGATTCTGGCGGTCGGCTGAAATCTGCTCCTCGCGCAAGGCACCGACCTTGAACTCCCAGTGCCGACCTAACCCCACCCCGCCATAGACATTAAAACCGGCCTGATCGCGGCGGTAGGGATAGTCCGGCTCGGTGTCGTTTTCGTACAGATCAACCCAGAAGTTGTGATTCATGTCCACGCCAAAGAGGAACTCGGGCCGGTCCACTTGGAAGCGCAGGAAGGGCTCTTGGTAGTCGGGGATGGCATTGGTTTTGACGCGGTTGTCGTTTTGATTGAAGTCGGGCACCAAGTCGTTGTTCAGATCCCAGCCGGGAAAGACCTGCCGGTCGTCAACTAAAAAATCGGCGCGGAAGGCATCGGGGAAGCGGTCTTGGTCGTCGTTGTCTTCGACCAGATCAAAGCGGTTGCCCTGCCGAGCGTAGTCGAGGCCCGAGGTCGTGGTGACAAAGGCTTGGGTGTTGTAGCGCGGGTCAATGGAATACAACTCGCCGAACAACAAAAACGGTGCCCAAGATTTGCGCACATTGAGCATCCAGGCCGGCGCGCTGGATTGGCCTTTAATCCCGGCCGAGGCCGTGTGGGTTTCCGCGGCGACGTTGGGGTATTGACGCCAGCTCCAGCTCAAGTCGTATTCGCCGTACACGTCGAACCCGAGCAGATCCTGCACCTGGAGAGAGCCGCCGGCCACGGTGGTGGCGGTGGGCAGACCGTAGGCAAAGCTGACCACGCCGAGATTGGAGATGTCCTGTACATTGTCCGGGGCTTGGGACACCAGCATAAAGAAGGGATTTTCCGTCGGCGCTACGTCGAGCCGGGTAAAGCCCTCTTCGCCCAGTCCCCGCACCCCCGCGCCCGGATCGAGGAGCCCCAACTGGCGGTCGGAACTCATCCATACCTGGTAGTCGTTGGCCAGCACCAGCCGGAATTCTACTGCGACAATCTCCGACTTGTCGGCCGCAGCCCGGTTGACAAACGACGCACTGTCAAAATCGTAGAGCAGGCTGATTTGCTCGTCGCCATCCGCGCTGAGAAACCCCCGCCGCTCCAACCCCCCTTCAATCACCGGACCAAAGCGGATGTCCCGGCCCTGCTCCACGGTGCCGTCGCGATAGGTGATGATCACGTCCGAGGCGTCCGGGAAAAAGGCCGCCCCG
This sequence comes from Candidatus Latescibacterota bacterium, assembly GCA_965261395.1. Lineage (GTDB taxonomy): Bacteria > Latescibacterota > UBA2968 > UBA8231 > UBA8231. The sequence continues at coordinate 3,963,803 of OZ253462.1, read as the reverse complement.
CCGCGGCCGTCCTCCGGCGAGTCGTCCCGCAACTGGATCTCGATCTGCCCAACCGTCTGGTTCTGTTCGTTGGTCAAGGATCCCTTGTACAAGGTCTCCACGAGTTCGTCCGTCACACTATTCGTTTGATGGGCGCTGACCGCGTGCAAACCCACCTCGACAAAATCGCCCACCTGCGCCACAAAACGGCCTCCTGCCAAAGACGTTGCGTCCGTAAAGGCCCGCTCTGTCTCCTGGATGGCCCTCGGCCCTGAGATCAGCGAATGGAGGAAGGTCATTTGATACTTGTCCATGGCCAAGTCCAGTTGGAATCCGTTCAAGCGCGGCTTGGAAAAGGCCAGCGGCGTCAGGGTCGTGCGCAGATTGTTGCTCACTGTCAGTGCGTAGTGATACTGGCCCTTTCGATCCCCGGCGATCACCAGTTGATTGAACCACCGCTCGAACACATTCGTCTTGAACAGGGTGCTGCCCGCCTCTTGGGGCCGCGTCTGCGCGGTGTTGAACACCAGCCAGCCCTGGGTCAGGTAATTGCCATATAAGTCGTAGAAGTAATCCCCTTGCAGATCGACTTCCACGTAGCGCCGGTACGGCAGCCGCGCCCGATTGGTGTACTGCCACTGCCGCCAGCGGTATTCGCCGTATAGTTCCTGCGGCACGTACCAGCGCCGCACCGCCGGGTCCAGCGCGGCCAGATACACCTCCGGACTCAGGGTCATCAGCCGGGCTTCCGCACCCTGCTGCAAACCCAGCCGACTGCCGTATTCGACCTGCGCGGCGCTGTCGCCGGCGACCGCAAGGCCGAGCAGTATGGCAAATTTTTGTCTTCTGCTCATAAGACGACTGCCGAATCTTCGGGTATCTTCCCTACCTAATAGGCTACGGCGATGAGATGAACCCGGCTCTGTCCGCCAAAGGCCGTAGCGTCCGCGTCCACCTCGATCTTGCACAAATACAAGCCCGGCGCCACGACTCGCCCCTCCTCGTCCCGCCCATCCCAGATAAACTGCTGCCGCCCACCTGTGACCAGTGCCTCCAACTCCCGCACCCGGCGACCCGCCAGCGTATAGACCCGCACCGCCAACGACCGCTCCGCCTGCACCCGGAACAAGGAAAAGGCGATCTCGGCCACCTCATTGACCCCATCGCCGTTGGGCGTAAAAGGATTCGGCGCAATCGCCACCTGGGCAATGGCCGCGTCGGTCCCCTGCGCACTAATGGCCAAGCTCTTTGCGGGACTCAGCCCGGTCACATCGCCGCCGTCCGCCACCTGCCACGCAGTCGAGGGCTGGCTCTGCCGCACCGCCACCGCCAGGCGCGTCCCCTGCAAATACACCCGCGAGGCAAAGCGCAGCCTCACCAGTCGGCCCCGGTCCACCACCCAACCTCGCTGCTCCCCCAGCCTGTTGTAGCGGCTCTGGTCGAGACTGTCGCCCACCGCATCAAAGGGAACCTGATCGCCCAAACCGACGACCTTGCGGAAGTAGCGCACCGACCCCTGCTCGGCTGCGGCCAAGGCCTCGTAGGCCTCCGCGTCCACCTCGACCAGCCGGCCACTCTCCTGCCGCCGGAAATAGCGCACCGCGCCCTGTTCGGCCTCGGGCAGGAGACTGTACGAAGTAAAGGTCAACAGATTCCGGTCCAGCCCGGTAGGCACTTCGTCGCCGGGGGCAACCGCACGGTAGTACACCGGCGCGAGGGCTTCGGCGGGCGCACCCTGTACAGTCTGGGGAAAGTGCAACCACAGCGAATCGCCCTCGGCGCGCACGGCCAACTCGGCCCCCTGCGCGTCGAGCAACCGTCCGTCGGCTCCCGGAGCAAAGCGCTGGAACGGGGTTGCGGACGCTAACTCCGCTTCCGTCCCCAAAGCCACATCGACTAGCCGCAGGTCTAACCCCGGCTCGGCGCGCACCCGCATCTCGTCAAAACCCAAGCTGCGCTCCTGGACTGGCTGGGTTAAAAAGTCGGGCTGTACGAAAAGGGAAAATGTGTCGAGCACTCCTGCCTCCACCGCCGTCGGCCACACCTCGGCGCGCAGCCGCTGCACCACCGGCTGATGCAGGCCTACGGAGAGGCGATGCAACGCGGGCACCTGCTGGCCGCCGTCGCTTTTGAGCCGCACCTGGAGCTGCATAAAGCGCCGCAGACTCGGCGAACGCACCCACTCCCCCGGCTGCCGATATTGCTGACTCCACGTGCTCCACCCCGGTCCAACGACCACTGTGGTATCCGAAGGCCCTTTGAGAAAGCCGGCCAAGGTTTTGTATTCGGCGGCGGTTTTCGCGTTGCCAGTTTTGTCGAAATAGCGGATTTGCTGCAACAGTTGGTCGCCGGTGCGGGTGCGGATTTCCACGTCCGTGCCCGGCGGGGTGTCGGCTTCCCAGTGAACCCCACCCAAGGCCACCAACCCCGGCAGCTCGATCAAGTCCGATTCCAGTACCACCTCGGCCGGCGGACGGCTGGAAAACAGCATGATCTCGTTGATCACCGACCAGAAGGCATTGACCAATATCCCTTGCCCAGCTCCGCTTTCGGAGCGACCGCCGACAAAACCCGGGGGAAAGTGGGCAAAGACGACCAAGTCGAGGAGACGGGCCTTGAGCGGCGGATCCTGGGGATCGACAATCGCACTGAAGCGGCCCGAGTCGCCGCGTGGCAGTGCCTCGGCCACGCTATACTCGCGCTCCGGTGGACTGATGCGCTGCCATTTGAGACCGCCGCGGACATCGCGCCCGCCAGCAGAAGCTCGCATGATATAGCCGCGTATACCCGCCCCCGTAAGGCGCACCTGGTCCAGCCACACCGCGCCACCAATATCGACGGTTAGCACATTGCCGCCGGGATTGAGTGGATTGCGGGTTTGGTGGGAGTAATAGGTGGCGTCGTCCCCGTCGAATGCCGTCAGCGGATTCTTGCCCGGCGTGGTCAGTGCGAGTGAGCCACCGTTTTTGACCAAGTTGATGCCGATGTTGTCGCCCCAACCCCAGGCCTCGACCTCGGCCAAGCGCGGCAACTCCCGTCGGTAATACTCCCGCCGCCCCTGCCGCTCTGCGGCCAAAGCCTGATAGGTCGCTTCGTCCACCGGCTCCTCGCGCCCGGCCACGTCCCGCGCGAAGTAAACCACATCCCCCCGCTCGTCGGTCGACAGCCCCTCCCACGCTTCCTGTGTAATCTGTTCGGCCCGCCCTCCCCGCGTATCCGTGATCACAATGCGGATGGTCTCAATGCTCTTGCCCGTCCACTCGGGCGAGGGCTTTCTCGCTTCTATCAGCAGCCTATCGCTGACCTCCCCGGAGGCCGCAGGTAGTTCGGGGCTGGTGTGCTCGCTTGCAAAAATGTATTCGCGCTGAGTGGTATTGGGCGCGTCCTGCGGAATGAACAGTTGGAAGCCAATGCGGCTATTCGGCTCGTGCAACAGCGCGCTCTGCCGGCGCGACATCAGCATGATAAACTGCAGAAAGGGATCGCCGAGTTCTTCGTCGACGAACTGGAGCTTGAGCCGCTCCACGGGCACGGCACGGCCCAGATCCACCTCGATCCACCACCGCTCGATGGGGTCGCGCGGATCCGGCTCCCAGAACGTGGTCGGATCGCCGTCGAGGATATGCTCTGCTAGCTGCGGATTGGACCCCACCCGGCTAATCCCCGGCCGCACCCAGTGGTCGAAGACCAGTTCGTTGAGCGTATTGCGGATCGGCTCGCCAAACACATCGAACTGCATGGTGCTGTCGATGGTGCCAATGCGCGGGTCGTCCGTGTTAATGATTATCGGCCGTCTGAGCGTGCGATCCTCGAGAACATTGTACACCGTCCGCAGCCGGCGCGTCCGCACGGACCCGGCCTCGTCGATATGCGCCAGATGGGCGGGGATGGTCCACTGCCGCCAGTGCTGCGCCAGATCGACCACCACCTCGTCGCCGCTTATCTGGTAGCCCCGCTGGGCCTCAACCGGTGACAGGCTCAGCGCCAAGCCGACGAGGATCTTTTGCACGACAGAGTCGCTTTTCATGGCGGTGTGGATTCTTTCGCACCCAGGTAACGATCAAATCAGGTATAATCTATAGTATCGGTCGCAACTATAGGCCGCTTCCCCCGCAGATGTCAAACGCGCGCGGAACAAATTTGAAAGCGGAAGGGCCGCCCGCTATATTCCTCGCCACGATCCGCACTCCCCCATTCCCCACCTCCTGCCAAGCTCATGTCGCGTCTGGGAATCCGCTGGGTAGTCCTTTATTTCCTGTCCATTCTCGTACCGGCCGCCCTACTGGCTTTTTTGAGCGTGCGCTCGCTGCGCGATGTCCGCGACAGTGTGCACCAAGAATTGCGCTCCAAGGCGGTGCTAGCGCAGGATGCCTTCGATCGCTTGCTCAACAGCCGCGCTCAACTCCTAGCCGCATATATCGAAGAGGGCGGAATGGACCCGCGCTCTTACGCGGGTTTTTCCGAGATTGCCCAAATCTTCGCCGTTGATCCCACTGGAGTGCTGCGCCATCCAGCCGTGCAGCCCTTGCGCTTGCAGGAGCGCCGAGCGGCCTTCGCCGCGCAGATGGAGCAGGCCGCAGAGCGCGAATTCGGCCACCAAGACTGGGCGGGCGGCGTGCAGCTCTACCACCAAGCCTATAAGGAAGCAGCCAGTCCCGCAGAGGAAGCCGAAGCCCTCAACGCCCTTGCCCGCTGCGCACATAAAGGAAAGGACGCGGCGATGGAGGAGAAGGCGCACCGGACGCTGGTGGCCCTCTACGGTCACGTCTTCGACGCCGACGGGGCCCATCCCGTCACCCTGAGTCACTTGCGCCTAGGGCACTATGCCGCGCCCGAGCAAGCCCAAGCCAGTCTGATGGCTTGGACCGAGGCGCTGCTCGCAGGCCGCTATCCCCTCTACGCAGGCTGCCAGCAGGCCCTGCAAGAGGTCCGCGCGTTAGCCCAAAGTCGGCTGGCAGACATGGAGGACCGCCCCGTTCTGCTGGATAGGTTGGCCCTGATCGAGAAAGCCCTCGATTTTGCAATGCGCTTCGGCCCCGTAGTGGAGGACCAATGGGCTATGGCCCGGGAGCGGGGTTATATATCGGGCATGTGGCCCGATGGGACGAGTTTCCTCATGTACCTGGGCGCGGCTGATGGAGGAGGCGCGGTGGGCATTCTATTCGACTGGGCCGCGCTGACGGCCCTAGTGCAGGAGCAAGTGGAAGGTCTATCAGAGCGGGGTTTTGCCCTTGCCCTGTTTGACGCCGACGCGGAAGCCGCCTTTGCGTCCGCGCATCGGGAGACCATCTACGAGACTGCGCCGGCCAGCCGCTGGATGGACCGAGTGCGACTGGGGGTCTGGGCGGCCGATGCCTCCGCAGCTACCGGGTACTATCGCACGCGCAATTGGCTGGTGGGCGGCGGCATTTTCGCCTTGGCCGTATCCGTGGTGCTCGGCGGGCTTATGATCCTGCGGGACGCGGGGCGCGAGGTACAGGTGGCCCGGCTGCGGTCCGAATTTGTCGCCAATGTATCGCACGAGTTGCGCACCCCGCTCACATCCATCCGCATGTACGCCGAGACCCTGCTCATGGGCCGCTACCGATCAACCGATCAGATGCAGGACTATCTGACCACCCTCCTGCACGAGAGCAGACGCCTGTCGCGCTTGGTGGATAATGTGCTCGATTTCTCTCGCATTGAGCGCGGCGACCGGACCTACCAGCGTCAGCCCTGCGACCTAGGGACTGCGGTCCGAGACGCGCTTGAGACCTTTGGCGGAGTATTCACTGCGGAGGGCTTTGAGGTGGAGGAAGCTATTGCTGCGGAACTGCCCCCAGTACTGGCCGACCAAGAAGCGGTGGAGGGCGCGGTGGCCAATATCCTAGGCAACGCAGTCAAGTACTCATCCCAGCACAAAGCCCTCCGCCTAGCCGTGGAACAGCGCGGGGCCGAGGTGGTCGATAGAAGTAGCCGACCGGGGCGTCGGCCTCCCCGCAGGCGAGGAGGAGCGCATCTTTGAGCAATTTCACCGAGGGGTCAACGCGGCCAATACGGCGGGTACAGGATTGGGATTGTCCTTAGTCAAAAGCGTGGTCGAGGCGCATGGAGGCAGTGTATTCCGTCTGTACTTCCCGGTGCATACCGAGGAGAACGCCCATGCCTAAAATTCTGGTCGTCGAGGACGAAGCGGCCATCGCCCGGGTGCTGGTCGATAATCTGATCTTTGAGGGCTATGAGGCCGAGGCGGTCGCCGATGGAGCTGAGGGACTGGAGCGGGCCTTGGCTTGGCGGCCGGACCTGATTCTGCTCGACATAGTGCTGCCCACTATGGATGGGTACGAAGTGTGCCGGCGGCTGCGTGCGCAGGGAGCGGCCACCTCCATCATCATGCTCACGGCGCGCGGCGAGGAGTTCGATAAAGTCCTAGGCCTGGAGTTAGGGGCCGACGACTACGTCACCAAACCGGTGGGCGTCCGCGAGCTCATGGCCCGGATCAAAGCGGTGTTGCGGCGCGGCGAGTTGGCACCAGCCGCGGGCACGGTGCTGGAGTTCGGGAAGGCACGGATCGACTTCGACCGCTACGAGGCGACCGTGGATGGCCGGACCGTACATCTGTCCCCCAAGGCATTTGGCGTGCTGCGCCTCTTGTGGGAGAGCAAGGGCCGCGCCCTGACCCGAGCGCAGATCCTCGAGCAGGTGTGGGGCTATGAGTGTACCCCACCACGCGCACGGTGGACAACCACATCGCCGAATTGCGCAACCGCTTGGAAGCCGACCCGGCCCAGCCGCGCCACATCCTCACGGTACACGGGGTCGGATACCGCTTTGTGGAGTGAGGCCAGAAAGTACAACCTTTTTGCATGTCCATGACAAAACCATGACAACTCGGACAATGTCGGCGTTTAGGTTCAAAGGTGAGCGCACAACCGCGCATTCACCCACCTAAACAAGGAGGTCCATCATGGAGCGCGTTATCGCGATTTTCCTCAGTTGCCTATTGCTGAGTGCCAGCAGTCTGCTGGCCAGCAATGTCGAGGAGACTTATCAGGCGGCCCTCATGCAGGAAAAGGGCGAGGGCAATCTGGAGGAGGCCATTCGCCTCTATAAGCAAGTGATTGAGGCCCACGAGAAGGGCGAGGCAGACGAAAGCATGGCGGCCCGGGCGCAACTACGCATCGGGGTGTGCCAAGAGAAGCTGGGGCTGGCACAGGCGCGCCAGACGTACGAAGCCGTACGCGACAAGTACCCCGACCAGCCACAGGTGGGAGCGGAGGCGGCACGGCGTCTGGGATCAACCCACCAGCGCGAGGCAGTGATCGAGGAACCGTCCCACCGCACCGACTCTGAATCCTATATCCGCCGACAGTTGCAGCAGGTAATGGAGCGGGCTAAGCGGCAGATGGAGCTGACCGAGCGGCAGATGGAGGCTATCCAGCAGCAGCTAACGGAGCAGACTAAGCGGCAGATGGAACAAGTCAAGCAGCTAACGGAGCAGGCCAAGCGGAGCACCGGTGCCGACTCGGTGTTCATCGACGAGCAGGTGCGCCGACAGTTAGAGGCCGCCCAACGGCAGATGAAACAGCAGATGGAACAGGCCGAGCGGCAGATGGAGCAGCAAATGAGACAGGCCGAGCAGCAGATGGAGCAGGTCGAGCGGCAAGGCTTCAGCTTCGAGCGGATTAGGCCCCGACACTTCTTAGAGGGCGGATCGGATCAGCGGTACTACCACTACGCCAACACGCCTCCGGTGGTCCCCTACGCCTATGAGGAGGTGGCCGAGGTACCCATGCAGTGGAAATTCCGCCTCGATGAGAGCAAGTCTCCGCAGCGGCACCGCTCCTACGCCACCTCGGACTTCGACGATTCGGATTGGGCTACAATCAACATCGGACAGGCTTACGAGGATCAGGGCTACACTGGCTATGACGGGTGGGCTTGGTATAGGGCCACTTTCACGGTGGCGGCTGATTCGGTGCGGTCGGTGCTCATGGCTTTCGGCGGGCTGGGGGCTAAGGACGCCTTTGTGTATGTCAACGGCCACTTGGTCGGTCAGCACTACGACCAGTGGGACCGGCCGTTCATCCTCGATATAAGCGACCACGTCGTGCGCGACGGCGAGAATACGGTGGCGTTGTACTTGTATGACGACAACGGCATGGGCGGTGTGTATGGCCTGATTAATGTACATCAGCCCACGGACGAGATAAAAACAGACGACTTTGCCACCAACCGGGGCGGGCGCTTGGAGATGGTGGAAGGGAACGGCTGGCCGGTTTTTAAGGACCATTTCACCAGCGGCAAGCGCTATAGCCGTTATGCTCACCGGCCTCCGCGCATTCCCTACACCTATAAAAAGGTCGCCGAGGTGCCTGTGCAGTGGAAATTCAGCCCCTACGAGGAAGGGAACCTAGATGCCAGCCTGAGCCATACCGATCTCGACGATTCGAATTGGGCCGAGATCGACATCGGGCAAGCCTGGGAAGATCAGGGCTATAGCGGCTACGACGAGGGGGCTTGGTACCGAGCACGGATTGAGGTGAACGCGGAGGAGGGCCGGCCGGTGCATCTAGCCTTCGGCGGAGTGGATAACAACGCCTATGTGTACGTCAACGGCTCCTTTGTGGGGGAACACCACGGGTGGAATACCCCCTTCATCCTCGATATAAGCGAGGCGGTCAAATACAAAGGCCAGAACGTGGTTGCAGTACGGGTGTACGACGGGATGGAAATGGGCGGCATCTACGGCACCATAGAAGTGATCCAACCTACCGGGAATGAGAACCTCGATCGCTACTTGGCTAATCGTGGCGGCTCGGCGCAGCAGAAGCAGACCAATCGCGGTGGCTCAGAGAAGCAGAAGCAAAGCTTCTGGAGTCGCTTTTTCTAGCAACGGGTCAGTCGCAAGCGCTGCGGCCGCCTTGGCTATAGTGAATCACGCCCAGAGGAGATGTATATGAACAAGGCGGCAGCAGCTTTAGCGCGCATGAAGGGACCGGTGGTCCCGCTCAATTTGTGCTTTGACGAGAGCGGCGCAGTGGACCACCAAGCAGTGGCTGCGTACGTGGATTGGCTCAGCGCGCAGGGAGCGCCCATTCTGATGTTGACTTACGGCAGCAGCGAATTCGCCTGCCTGGACAACGAGGATATATGGGCAGTGACCGAGACCGTGGGCCAAGCCTGCGCCGGCCGGGCCTTCTGCATCGGCGGTACGGGTTTTTGGAAGCCAGCCAAGACGCGGGATTATCTGGCCCACGCCCAAGCCGTGGGCATGGATGCCGTCAAAGTCCAAATCCATCCCTATCTAGGCAATACTACGCCGGTTTTGGTCAATTACTTCGACGCTTTGGAAGGGGCCGCTGATATCCCCCTGCTGCTGTGGGCTGGCGGCCAACCCCCCTTCCCCTTGGAAGCAGCCGTGGAACTGGCCCAGCGCCCCCACATCATTGGCATGAAAAACGACGGCGACCAATTCTACACGTATTACGACCTGATCCGCCAGACGCGAGACTTGGGTTTCGGGGTAATCAGCGGCGGGCAAATGCGCAATTTTGCCTTTGGCTACCCGCTCGGCTCCCCCGCCTATTTATGCACAGTAGCACCCTTCCGACCCGACATTGCCAATGCCTTCCACAATGCGCTGGTCAACGGCGATGCGGCCGGGGCCTGGGATTTGGTCTACCGCTATGAAGAGCCGTGGTTGCAGTGGGCCATCAAACACAATTGGCTGGCTTCCATAAAAGCGGCCATCCAATTAAAGGGCCTCTACCCCAACCACCGCTTAGGGCCACCCCATCCAGCGCCAGAGCCGGGGCTCGTCGAAGGGCTCAAAGTCCTATTCGACGAGATATACGAGGGGAAATTTTAATGAGAACGTAGTCAGTCTCCCTGGCCCCTAGGGCGCAGTGCGGGGGACTGACCACTGACCACTAACTCTCCGGGGCGTCGAACACCGCATCCACATCCACACTAAGGCCATCGAGCAACCGCGACGTGGCTGTATCGCCGCGGGCAAACACTCCGTGCTCGACATACGTCTCGCTTTCGAGCACGAGCACCCGGATCGTCGCGTTGCGGGGATCGGCGATCCAGTACTCAGGAATGCCGGCTTCCGCGTAGTCAGTGCGCTTGGCGACCAAATCCCGCTGCGGACAGTCCGCGCTGACCACCTCGACGACTAGATCCGCGCCCAGCCAGAAGCGATCTTGGCGGCGAGGGTCCGAGCGGTCGCGCAGCAGCAGCAGATCCGGCTCGCGAAATTTGCCTTCGCGGATGCGCAGCCGCAGGGACGCGAACCTCACAATACCCCGCGGCCGGATATAGTCGCAGAACAAGTCATAGAAGAATGCGAGGATAGCTTGATGGGTGTCGGTCGGCATGGGCAACTCTTCGATGTGGCCATCGGTGAATTCGATCAGGCGATTGGTGTGATCTGTCAGCCACAGGTATTCCTCGTCGCTCCAGCAGCCTTGACGCGGCAGGAGGTCGCACAGCAGCGCGTCGAGCGCAGCCTGCGGAGTCGCCGCCGTCGTGATCGTCTCGGTCATAATGGTCGTCCCTTGGTCAATCAGCTAAGAAAAAGCTAAAAAATTTAGGTCGTGAGCGTTCTCAAAATTCCCGTGCTGGATTAGTGGTCAGTACCGTGCAATTATGTAATAAGTCAGCAGCCTCTGGTCAATATCCTCTCGCGCTGCTGCACAGGCGCATCAGCAGGCGCGTCCGGCCGCCAGCTTGTGGGCCGAGGGCTGACGGCCTTGAGGCGCAACGAGTCGTGGAGCCTACTTGGATTGCTCCCCAGCCGCAATGAAGCTCCCCTCCGCAGCCATTTCAACGGCCATTTTGTACGGCAGAACAGTTACCTCACCAACCTTCAGCACTCGCGTACCCCGATACACGCCGAAAGCTCGTTGGATATCGCCGGATTGCAGTAAGACATTTAGCCTTTTGTTGAAGTTTTCTCTCCAGTTCGTGGAACATTTTATTTCAAAGCCGACCGCCTGTCGGCCTCTTTTCCATATAAGATCCACCTCGTTGCCGGATTCCGTGCGCCAGTAGAAAAACTGCGCCCCGTGAGACCGCCATGAATTGAGCGCCCTGAATTCATTGAGAATAAAGGTTTCAAACTTGCCAAGGAGAAAATATGAATAACTCAACTGTCGAAAAACTCAGAGAGAATCAATCGAATCTCAGCCCGGATTTCGGGGTTACTGGCAAGGGTTACTTTGAATCGCTTTTCGAGCTCTGTGAGAAGCTCTCTGCGAGTATTGAGCAGAGGAGAAAGGCGCAGAAGGCAGGTAATTACCGCCTGAAATGCAGTTGTCTTCGTGAGTAGAGCTTGAGTAATTTCTTCCAGTTCCTCCAGCTTTTGCTCTAAAGGTTCCTCACTCATCTCCACCTGTTCCGTGCGTTTCGGGCTTTCCTAATAGCCCAGCCGATACCTCCTACGGCTACGAGAAAAAAGAAGACGGATTCTGTCATTTGAGGTTCCTCCTCGGGTTGTAGGTGTGTACTCTTCTATGGACATTGGGGTAAGTTAATCTGATCGAGATCGTGCTTTTGCAACCTAAATAGGCCGGATGGAATACAGCCGGTCAGTTTATTGCCCGATAGGGTCAATTCTTTTAGGCAAGAGAAACGAGCTGTTTGTGGGCAAAGACTACCCTCTGTTCGTGTTACTGCTTTTGTCCACTGAGCAGGTATCGATCCGGTAAACTGATTGTTGTGTAGCCGCAAAACAGCTAAATCGGGTCGCTTATCCAAAAGATCCACCGGTAGCGCTCCTGAAAGCTGGTTGTTGTCCAAGGTGAGATTGCGAATATTTTGGGGCAACATTGAGGTTTCAAGGGAGCCGCTGAACTGATTTTTTCCCAACCATAGGCGTCCAATAGATCGGTTCTCACCTAGCCAAGCCGGTAGTGGTCCAGATAACTGATTGTCCCATAGCGATAGGTCGTTCAAGAATCGGCTTTCAGATAGATCGGGAATGGAACCGGTTAGCTGGTTATCCATAAGGTTGACCTGTTCAAGGTGCTTCATCCAGCTAAGCTGTCTGGGGATAGGACCCGATAAATGATTGGCTCTTAGATTCAAGAATTTCAGTCCTCTAAATTCCCAGATAAAGTCCGGTAGTTGTCCTTTCAACCAATTCATCGACAAGTACAAGCCATAAACCCCCCAGCCGCGCTTATCGAATGCACGATAGCTGTGTTGGCTGTAAGAAACACCATACCAAGTCGTCAGATCCCAGTCTGAACTACCCCAGTTGTCTTTTTCTCTCCAGCCATCGCCCTCGGTAAGGCGATAGAATTCCATCAGCAGCTTGCCGTCTTCTTTCATACTGGCTAACCGCTCGCGTTCCCATTGACTAAGTACAGGCGGTGGATCAGGTGGGGTTTGTGCAGGCGGTACTACGGGTTGTGGCGAAGCCGGTACCTCAACAGGCACCTCGACGTACACGATTTTCTCTTTGGTGCAAGCTATCAGAGAAGGGACTACGGCGAGAAATATTACGAAAAGGCGGGACATGAGAGCCTCCTTGAGAAAGATGAGGAGGCCCGACAGACTTCTCGAATAGGAATCGGGCCCTGACACAGCTTTCTAGCACTCGAACCCGACAGCGCAAACCGATAATCACCTCGGCTCTCGAATAGGAGCGCGTGAACCTCATCAAGCAATTCCGGGAGCTTCTGTATCTCGTCGATGATAATCCAAGCGTTTTTGTTTCTAAGTGCTGCCACTTCTCGAGCCAGAAGGGACGGGTCGCGTTTATAATCGGAGATCTTCACCGGACCTCAGCAAGTTGATGGTCAAGGCCACTTGGCTGAGCCGTTGCTCCAGCCACACGGATTTTCCCGTTCCCCGTGGGCCGAACAGGAAAAAGCTCTTCTCGGGCAATTCCAGTATTCGAGGGTACATGTCGTTGATTCCGTCAAATTTACCGTAAAAATGACGAATGCACCGACACTCGTCAAACGCTCTGGTGTTCAGGCCAGCTTAACGGCAATGAGGTGCGACTTTTCCAGCGGCAGGATGTAGGTCAGGTAATCGTCAGTCTCGTCTAAGCGGCTTCTAAAGGCGGCCCACTCCGGATTCTGATCCCATTGTTCGACTTTGGACCAGCCATCGACAAAGAGGAACGCCCCTCGCACCAGACTGCTTTCCAGCATGGTGAACATGGGCGCAAAAGCGGGCAGGCCAAAATCTACAAAGACAAAATTCACGCGCTCGGGGAGAGCCGCGATAAAGGCATCCCCCTCCCCAGTGTAGCATTCCACTAGGTGGTCCAGGCCAGCTTGACGCAAATTGGCTTGGGCCGCCTTTGTTTTTTCTGGCATCCGATCCAAACTATATACGCGGCCCCCAGTGCGCTGAGCCGCGGCAGCGAGATGCAAGGTGGAATAGCCGTGCGAAGTCCCGAATTCGACCAAGGTCTGGGCCTGTTGGTGGATCGCGGTCAGACAGAGATAATGGGCCACTTCGGGACTAACGGCCCGGAGGCGCAACGGGTCGGTGGAGCCAGCCTGGCGCTCCTGCTGGTCGCGTCTGTGCAAGCCAGCGACAAGGGCTTGTTGCGCTGGCGTGAAGAGAGCTTCGATATGCACGGAGGAATCCTTCCGATCATTCGGCCTCAGCAAAAGGCGGCACCACCCCGTCGTCCAGCGGGAAAATGGGGCGCACACAGTGCTGGTAAGGCAAGGTTTTGAGGTTGGCGCTGGTGGACCCAGGCACATCGACAGCAACAATGCGGGCGGCTATGGCCTGGTAGTGAGTGCGGAAACCATTGGGCGACTTGCACACGACCAAATCGTAATCGGCCGGATCGTGCCCTTGGCTCTGGTACACCTTGCGTCCGACGATGGGGGCTGCCTCTTGGGTCACCAGCAGCGTGAGCTTGCCGCTGGTCAAAATGGCGGTGCGGCTAGGTGGCACTACATAGCCGTATTCGGTGGTGAAGGCCCCGTCGGACAGGCTTTTGACGTACAGGGGCAATTCCACCGGCGCAAAGCGCTCCGAGTCGAGAGTGCCGCCCAAGGGCCAAGTGAACCGACCCCCTACCCCGGCCCGATAGGCGGCTTCCACCGCAGAAGCATCCACTATGGGTATGAGCGCGCGCTTGCTGTAGTTGTATTGGAGCAAGCCCTTGAGAATGGCGTTGCTGTCGCCGGAGGCGCCCGAGGCCGTAGAATCCGCAGCGTCGGAGAACACTGTGAGGCCCTCGGTCTCTTCGGCCAGACGCACGGCTTGTTCGAGGGGGGTGAGTTTGGGGATCCAGTAGGGGCGGTTTTCCCACATGAATCTGGCTAGTTCCAGAGCCAGCTCTTCAGCTCGGGCGGGGTCGTCGTCGGTGGTGACCAACGCGTTGGACTGCAGATCGGGCACGTCGGTAAAGGGGTTGCCAATAACGACGCCAGCGGCCAGACCGCCTAGAGACGCCTCAATTTCTTGGCAGCGGCGGATGGCTTGGCCAAAGCAGCCGCTAGCGGTGATGAGTTCGTCGCCGCGAGCCAATAACGGGATGGGCACGCGGGCCGTGGTGGGCTTGACATGCCCGTCCAATTGGCGCAATAGCAAGCGGGCCGCGCGCTGGCCAGTGTCGCGCATATCCGTGTGCGGATAGGTGTGGAGAAAGACCAAGGCGTCGGCTGCATCAACCAGCCGTTGCGAAATGACCGCGTGCAAGTCCATCGCCGCGACAATAGGCACATCCCCGACGATGTCCCGAATGCCGGACGCGACGCGGCCTTCGGGATCAACTTCGGTTTCGCCGGCCATGGCCCCGTGCAGGGAAAGACAAACCGCGTCAGCCGGGGCGTGGGCCTCGATGGCGGCCAACAATTCGCCGATGAGGCGCTCCATATCGGGATCGGCGACCAAGCCGCCGGTGGTATTGCACCAAGCCCCGTACGTAGGGACCAGTTCGATGTCGGGACGGGCTTCGAGAACGTCGATATTGCCAGCCAGCGTGGAATTGGACGAGCGGACGGCTGCTAGCAGGTCTGGCCCCCGGTGGATCGAGAAGTCGCTATAATAGGTGCGCTGGGGGTTAAAGCTGCCGACTTCGTGGTTGAATTTGGCTAAAAGGATGCGTTTCATATAGAACCTTTCTCGAAAGTGATTGGGACAGGTTGCAAGGACACAAGGCTGGCGTAAAACTTAGTGCGGCAAAGAGTCCTCGCCAAAGTTTGCACACTCCACTGCTCGGGAGAGCCATTTCAATACGGCGCTGCGGCGCGCCTTCCCGTTCAGGGTATATCGGCTAAATTGACCGGATGCGTGAAGATATTCATTGAGAAAGGAACTCACTTATGAACGTCCCCCCTACCGACGGCATCCGCGTCGCCGTCACCGACCTTGAGCAACTGGTCGTCGATATTTTCAAGGCAGTGCCGATCCCGGAAGATCACGCTCGGCTCATCGCCGGCAAACTGGTCGAATGCGATCTGCGCGGCGTCGTCAGCCACGGCACCCTCCAAGTCAATCGCTACGTCCGCTCATTCCAAGACGGCACCGTCAACCCGAACCCGCAAATCCGCGTGCTCAAAGAAGGACCGACCACCGCCGCTCTCTCCGGCGACGGCGGCTTGGGCTACCTCGTCGCCACCAAGGCCATGGAAATAGCTATCTCCAAAGCCCAGGAAGTTGGGATCGGCGCGGTCACCTCAACCTACCACGCTCATCTTGGCAGCACCGGCAACTACGCGCGCATGGCCATGCGCGCAGACCTGATCGGCATCTCCACTTCCGGTCGCAATGCCGCCGATCACTACGATCGCGATTCGACGATCCGGGGTTCCATCCAAGGCAGCCCGCCTTTGGCCTTCGGCATGCCGGGCAGAGCGGGCAAACCAACCTTCCTGCTCGACTTCGCCAGTCACTACGCAATCGACGACGAGACCTTCCTGAAGTACCCGCCGGTTTTCATCAAGGCCATCGGCATTTCGCACGTGGGCAATATCCTGTCGGGTACGCTGGGGGGGCAGATGCTAACGGAGTTTTCGCGGGGCAACGTCGAGTTTACAGGCGCAGATCAATCGGGCTTCTTCCTCGCCATGGATGTGAACTGTTTTTCCGATCTCGATGCCTTCAAGGCCGACGTGGATCACCTGATGGACGAGACCAGTCGCATGAAGCCACTGCCCAGCTTCAGCGAGTCCTTCCTGCCCGGCGGCAAGGAACTGGAGCGAGAAACCGAGTACCGCAGGGATGGCGTGCCGATTTCGGCGCAAGCGGTCGAGGGGCTTGAGGAAGTGGCAAAGGAATTCTCCATCGCCACTCCGTGGCCGCGCACCTGAGGCAGGTGGCGCATACCGTTCCATACCTTCCGCAGCACGCGACGCGACTCAGAAACGAAGCTGAAAAAAATGAATATCGCGCTCATTGTAATTGATACCCTCCGCTACGATTATATCGGTGCAAACGGCAATACCTCGATCGAAACGCCGAATATCGACCGTTTTGCATCGAAAGCATGGGCATTTGACCGCGCCTTCTGCGCTAGCTTCCCAACGATCCCGTACCGAACTGATGTGATAACCGGTCAGTACGGGGGGCCCTTCCATCCGTGGCAGCCGCTGCGACACGAACGACAGACCCTCCCCTCGACGCTGGCCGAACGCGGCTATGCCACGCAACTGATCCACGATACCCCACACCTGGTCAACGGCGGACACAACTTCGATTGGCCCTTTCACGCGTGGACGTTCATCCGTGGGGCTGAAGTCGATCGCGACTGGATCGACGATTCCGCGGCTTGGCCGGACAACTGGTGCCACCAACCAATGTTTGCAGGCCTCGGCGAAAACGCCGCGAGAAACGGGGCCCTCCAGACCTACGCCCGGGCGAACCGCAACCGCAAAAAACCGGAGGATTGGAACTGCGCAAAGTTGTTCAGGAGCGCGGCCCAATTCCTCAAAGACAATGCGCAGCGCGAGAATTTCTTCCTCTGGGTGGATTGTTTCGATCCCCACGAACCGTGGGATGCACCGCTCGAGTTTATGAAAAAGTACGACGCGCGGCCGGACTACGATGGGCGCGTTGACCCGCGCAGCCTCTTCGGCGGGCGGAACGACAAAGACCTCCCCGACGAGGCGAAGGAACACATCAAAGCGCAATACCCGGCGAAATTGACCTGGATGGACCACTGTTTTGGGCAATTCTTGGACGCGCTCGAATCCACCGGGCTCGGCGGGAACACGGCAGTCATCTTAACCGGCGACCACGGCACCAACGTCGGTGAGCGCGGCACTTTTGGCAAAGGGCAACCGGTGCGCGAGGCCGAAGCGCATGTCCCGCTCTTCATCCGAATACCAGATGGCGATACCGGACGGAGCGATGTTATTGTGCAACCACAAGACTTCTTCTCCACGATCCTCGCGCTCCTCGGCGCAACGGAACCGGAAGGCATTGAGGGCTATGATATTTTAACCCCCGCCCGGCGCGGTGAAGCTGGCGAACGGCAGCTCGCATTGGCAGGTGGGAGCCTCGAACGCTGGAATCAAGCCAGGCAGAATCCGCACTTCGTCCTCTTTACTGCCTTTGACAAAACCTGGAGTCTCGAAGTCGCCGCGAAGCCGGAACACTCGCGCTTGGCGCGACTTGGTTCGTTGGATTGCGTTGAGAAGGCGCATCCAGAGGTCGTCACCCAAATGCACGCCGCCGCAATTGACGAACTCGAACGCCGCGGCACGGACTCCGGATTAATCGCTTGGCTCCGAAACGGCGGCGAAGGCGAACTGCCCGCCAATGCCCAATACTGGGACGGGTACCCGGGCCCTGCTGGTTTTAGGCCTTACTTTTCAAAACTCTACACCGGTAGTTGATAAAGGAGAAATTATGCCGCGCACCTACAGAGCCTGCCTGATCGGATGTGGACGGATGGGCGCGACAATTGACGACGAAGTCGAAGGCCGTCCAGATAGCTATCTGTGGCAACCGTTCTCGCACGCCGCAGCCGCTGTCGCCTGCGACAGAACCGACCTCGTCGCGGTTGCGGACGTGGCCGCCGAGAAAGCGGAATCCATACGGCAACGCTACGGTGCCGAGCGCGCCTACACCGACTATCGACAGATGATTGAAAAGGAGAAGCCGGACATCGTCTGCATCGCCACCCGACCCGGACCGCATGCGGACATCACGGTCTTCGCCGCTGAGAACGACGTCAAGGGCATCTACTGCGAAAAGCCGCTCTGCTGTTCGATGGAGGAAGCGGATGCGATGGTCGCCGTCGTCCAAAGGTACGGGGTCAAATTCAACTACGGTACGCAACGCCGCTATATGCCGGTCTATCGCAAGGTGCGCGAATTGGTGGATGCCGGCGAAATCGGAAATATCCAGTGCACGATCGCACAATACGGCGCGAGTTCGGCCCTCTGGGGCTTGACGCACGCCGCCGATATGCTGCTCTTCCTCGCCAGCGACCCGGAAGTCGAATTCGTCCAGGGAACCATCGTCTGTAGAGATTCGGATTGGGATGGCAATCGGCTGGACGTCGATCCGGCGATTACCGGTGGCTACGTCCGTTTTGCCAATGGCGTCCACGGCTATAACACGGCGGGCACCGGTCCCGAATTCGAGGTCTGCGGTAGCGAAGGGAAGATCCGCATCCTCAACAACAGCCGAGAATGCCAATTCCGCAAAAAGAGTCACATCTTCTTTGAAGAGGTACCGTTCCCAGACGTACCCCGCACCACCGGAACAGTGATGGGCATCGCGGACATCGCAGAGGCGATTGATACGGACCGCGAGACCAAGGGGCCGGTTCACCTCGCTCGCCGGAGCCAGGAGATGTTGATGGGCATGATCGAATCGCACCGATTGGGCGGGCAACGCGTCGCGCTCCCAATGACCAATCGGAGCCTGTACGTCGGCCGCCGAGATTGGTAATCTCAATGCCTCGCAAGGGTTGACGAGGTTTCATGGGATTCTGACAATGTTTGATAAAGGCTAAGAAAGGGTCAGGATGGAGCATAGAGTATCACAGGCGTCGTTGTTCAATGAGAAGGACGCGACGGATAACGGCTCGGTTTTCAGTGACCCGGCCTTTTCCGGCAACAAGCGTCTTCCCATCCACCGCTGGGTGCCGTGGATTGCCGGATACTCTCAGCAGTTTGTCCAGGACGCCCTCAAGCGCTATCTGCCAACTCAG
The DNA here is from genome assembly GCA_965261395.1 of Candidatus Latescibacterota bacterium. Classification (GTDB taxonomy): domain Bacteria; phylum Latescibacterota; class UBA2968; order UBA8231; family UBA8231. The sequence continues at coordinate 3,944,698 of OZ253462.1, read as the reverse complement.
GGGACGGTGCTTGATCCTTTCGCCGGAGTAGGGACGACCCTAGTCGAAGCCATCCTCTCAGGACATCATGCCCTAGGATTTGAGATCAATCCCTATGCGGCGCTAGCCTGCCGGACCAAACTGAATGCCTGTACCCTCGATCCACAGACCGTGCGGGCAATGCTCACGAGGTTCTGGACATTCTACGAATTGGCGTCTGAGGACACCTACACACCGCACAGTACCCCACCGCCAGGTTTTAAAACCCGAGGCGTATTCTACAGCCCCAAAGTCCTGCACAAAGTGCTCGGCGTGCAGGACTTCATAGCGGATCTAGAAGACGGCCTGTTACAAGACCTCTTTCGGGTTGCCTTTGGGGCAACCATGATCACCTACTCGAATTACTCCTACGAGCCGAGTCTGGGCCGCAGATCTACGGCTGGCAAAGCTGATATTGAGGATTTTCCCGTGGGAGAGACGATTGCTCAGAAACTCACGGATATGGCCCAGGATATCGAGTGGATGAAGGGACAGTTGAACGGCGCACATCCCGACAACGAGGTATTTCCCGAGTCTTTCTTTACCTGCAAAGACCACCTTGCCGCCGCCTCAGTAGATGTGCTCATCACCTCGCCCCCCTATTTGAACAACTATCACTACAACCGCAATACCCGGCCTCACCTCTACTGGTTGGGATTTGCAGAGGCCCCCCGCGACCTCAAGCCACTAGAAGAGCAAAATTTTGGCAAATTCTGGCAAACGGTCCGGGATAAGGAGTGCGTAGACCTCGACTTTGAACTAGATGATCTAGAAATCCAAGGATGCTTGGAGACGCTACGAAAAAAACACCCGGAAAAAGGCGTGTACGGCGGCAACGGCTGGGCCAATTACGCCGCCTCGTACTTCAATGATTGCTACCGCTTCTCCGAATCAGCTCATTACGCGCTCAAGCCAGGTGGAACAGCCTTGGCGGTGATCGGCAACAGCATCCTGCAAGGAATAATGGTGCCTACGGACCGCTTTCTGGGTACGATTGCTGAAGCCGCCGGGCTAGAACTGGTAGATATCCATATACCTAGAGCCACCCGCGTGGGCAACAGCATCATTAAGTCCGATGTACGAGTCGCCAAGGCCAAAGACGCCCACCAACTCCATGAAGCTGTGGTGGAACTACGAAAGCCTTAGCCGCTGGATGTTAGAGCGGCTGGGAAAAGCAGGGACAAGCTCTTTGCCTTTAGGCTTGGGTAGCTGACTCCCACACCCGCTCCTCCAGCACCCCTTCGCACGCCCGCCCATCCTCAAAGACCACCCGCACCTCCACCTGCTGCCGATCAAAATCGGTCGGCAACTCCCACAGATGCGTCGCCAGATCGCGCGACGATTCGGCCAGCGGATCGATCGGGGCTAATGGCCCCAAGTCCCCCACCTCAACCTGCGTGCGCGGCGAACCATCGAACACATTGACAAAGCGGCGACCCGAATCCTGATGCCGACACAGTTCCACCGCCTCGTCCTGGTGTGGCTGGAAGGCGTGATACTGGCTCCTGAAACCCCCTTCCGCATCGACCTCGACCACCCGATATCCCTGCGGTTCGCGTCCTTGCGGGCCGCGGCTTTCCAGCCCCGTCCTCCACCAATTGCCCGCCACCGCCGCGGTGGTCATAACCTCCATAGAGCCGACGAAGTGGCGGTCGTTTTCGTGGCTGTGGCCGTGCAAGGTGATCACCCGCTCAAAGGGCTGCAATAGCGTCAGCAAGCGCCGCGCCCCGGCAATCTCATTGGTGGGAAAGGCCATGTCCGGCACCTGACCCGAGCGCTGTGGAAAGGTCGTCGATAGAGGCACGTGGCTGGCCACCACCAGTGACGTAGCCCGGTCCACCTCCGCCAAATCCGCGGCCAGCCACTCCAACAGACCCTCGTCGGCCAAGACGTGCCAGTTGGACGGATGATCCTCGGTCGGCTCGAAATAGCGCACCACGTCCAGCAGCACAAAATGGACGCCGCTAATATCGGCGCTGGCGTGCGCCGTCCCCCCTTGCTCCCGAGGCAGATAACCGCTGCACATCTCGTGGTTGCCGTGGCTCAACAGCACCGGCACAGATACCCTCTCCATGGTCTGGGCGTATTGCGCTAGCACCTCGGGCGTGAGGCCCAAGTCGCCGCCATTGATCAGGACTTCAGGCTGATGCTCCAGCATCGATTCCACACACAACTCAAATCCCCGGAAGGCGTCTATCCCGGAGTCGAGGTGAATGTCGGTGAAGTAGATGAATTTCATCGGATTATTCCTTAAGGGATGGTCTGTAAAAGCTCTTCCTTTTTCTTGCTCACTTGAGTAATCAATGTAAACTTACCCTACAAACGCAATTGCTTCCGGCCGGTGAACAGGCGGATCGCATGACGGCTTCGGCTGGAACGAGTTCTCCGAACGGCAACTTTTACCTGTGAAATGAGGATTGTATGGCCTTTGCCCGCGTCTCCCGTCCCGCTCTTTTCCAAGCCCCTCTGGGTCGAGGTATCGCCACCGTCCTCGGCCCCGAGGGCTTGCGTCTGACCGGCCTGACCAGCTTTCACCTCGACGAGGGGCCCGACTTTGCTTGGCTCAATATCTACCGCACCCTAGCCGACGGCCGCCAACTCGAAATCACGCGCGAGCGCACCCCAGATCAGGTGGCCCAGGAAGGCGATAGCGTCGCGGTGCGCTGGGCGACCTGCCCTGCGGTGCAAGCCGAATTGCAAGCGCGCTACCGCATCGCTGGACCCGATAGCCTCGACGCCACCTTCAGCGCCCGCCTAGCAGCCGATTATCGACGTTTTGAACTCTTTATCGCCAATTATTTTACCCCCCACTACACGCCGTACTTTCCCGTGCAGGACGACCGCACCCACCCCGAAGGCGTCACTTGGTACCAAAAGCAGTGGTACGGCCGCAATGAGGCCGAATCGTGGGCGCGCGATGAAGACGCCGAAGCCGTGTTCCGCGACGGCCGCTGGCTCGACGGCTATCCTCTCAACTGGCGTCGGGGGCCGTACTACGCCCATGCCCTGACTCTGCAAGAGCACCGCTACGGCCACGCCATTCTACTCATGGCGCGGCCCGCTGACTGCCTGGGCCTGTCGGGTTACAACAGCTATCACAACGCCCAGTACTTCCACTTGGGCGGCGACGATGTCCAAGCTGGCCAACACCTGACGTTCACCATTCGCTTGGTACTCCTGACCGAGTGGGACGACCTGCAGGCAGAAGCCCTGACGCGCTATCACCAATGGCTGGAGGAATGAGGAATAATGGAACTGCTCAAACTCGGCGTCGTCGGCTGCGGCTGGGCCGGCCAGCAGGCCGTCAAAGCGGCGCAGGCCAGCTCCCTAGTCGATGTCGTTGCTTTGGCCGATCTAGACGAGCCGCGCCGCAACCGCGTCGCCAGCGAAGAAAGTGTACCGCGCCAATACGGCCCCTACCAAGACCTGCTGGCCGACGACCAAGTGCAGGCTGTGTACCTAGCCGTCAATCCGCCCGCTCGCTACCTCATGGTCATGGACGCTTTTGCCGCCGGCAAACACGTCTTGGTGCAAAAGCCGCACGCGGTGCGGGCCGCGCACATCTTGGAATTCGCCGCGGCCGCCGAGCGCGCTGGCACCACGCTGCAATTCTGCTACTTCATGCGCCACTTTCCCCACAACCGCAAATTGCGTGTCGCAGTACAAGGAGGCTGCATCGGCGAGCCGTACCACGCCCGCATTTTCCTCAAATTCAATTCGCACCCGTCGGCCGACAGCTTTGAAGGCTGGACCAATGTGTATGGTCACAAGGGCGGTGCCCTAGGCCAGCACGCCTCGCACGAACTCGACCTAGCTTGGTGGTGGATGGGCTGTCCCAAGCCGCAGTGGGCCTTTGCCGTCAAGCATACCCTTGAGCCGCTGTACCACGGCCCCGAGGGCGCGGCCGAAGATTATTTTTCCGGCTTGGTCGGCCTGGAAGGCGACAAGACCATCCAGATAGACTGCTCGCGCTGGCTGCACTGCGACACCCCCACGACCGTGGAATTATACGGCAGCGAGGGTGCCCTATCTCAGGGGGTTATATGGCACTGGGAAGACGGGCAATTCACCGCGCGGGAAGCCGCCGCAGAATCGGATATGCCCCACACCCAACCGCCCGCGGACGGCCTGTTCTTCTACCACGAAATCGAACACTTCGCCCGCGCCGTAGCCGGCCAAGTCAAAGCCGATGTCGATGCCCAAGACGCCTATCACTTCATGCAAATACTCGACGCCTTGTACGACAGCGCCCAACGCCGCGAAAAAGTACTTATCGACTGAAGCAGACCACGGCTAGAACTTCAATTGTAGGAGCGATGCTAAGGGAAGCTCACCGACGCCAAGCCGCTTTCAGACTGCCCCAGCTAGTTTGGGCGACAGCGCTGGCGACATCAACTCGGTGGAATTCCACGGTTTCGACGGTTTCGACCCCATCCTCCTCCGTAGTAGTAGTGATGAACAGAGTGGCACCCTCGATGGCGTAGGTGCCGCTCAGCGTGAGTCCGAGTCCGAGCGGTTCCTCATCTAACTCAGCGAGCATCTCAGCGAGCATCTGGTCGAAAATCGCCTGTTCAAACGCCGGGTAGTCCTCTTCGGAGACTTCTTCAAACGCCGCAGCAAATGCCGCAAAAAAACGGGCAGAGAAGCGGATGAACGGAGTCCAGAACTCGACGACGTCGACGCTCTCACCATCGACGATGTATTCGACCACGCTATCATTATATACCCAGAGGCTGTCGCCCGAGACTTGATACGTGCCGCCGTGGGCGGAGATCCCCTCTAGGGCAGAGAACACTTCTATAACTTCCGTCAATTCATCCAAGAGTTCATCCGGGACTTCGACTTCATCACCGGTCAGGGGGTCTATTGGTTCCTCGACGAACAGATCAAAGTCAAAGGTGCCATCCGCTTGGAAGGTCAGGCGCATGGTCCCCCCGCCGATTTCATCATCGACAAAGGTCCCCTCCCAAGTGCCATGAAGGGCCTCTTCTTGGGCGGCGAGCGGCAGGGCAAGCAGGTAGAGGAACGCGATAGACGACAGAAACTGGTGCATGACGACCTCCTTTGAAGGGCAAAGGGCAATACCGCAACAGCGATAAAGGTACTCCGAAACAGCATTCGCAGCACAGTGAACAGAGTCCAGCAGCAAAGTTTCGCCCCTAGTTGACGGGGTAAAACTCAGACGCTACTCCGCCGGCTTTTGTTCCCCCGCCCAAAAGTGATTTATGTTATAACACTCAGATTTTGACGAACCGCAATTCATCCTCAATCTGCCATAGAAAGCACGCGCCATGACCGACTCCACCCCCATCAGCAAGCACATCACCCAAGGCCCGTCCCGGGCCGGAGCCCGCGCCATGTACCGGGCCGCCGGCTTCGACGCCGAGGCCCTGCGCAAACCCCTCATCGGCATCGCCAATACCTGGACCGAACTGGGCCCCTGCAATTTTGGCCTGCGCCGCCTAGCCGAGCACGTCAAGGCCGGCATCCGCCGTGCCGGCGGCACCCCCCTCGAATTCAATACGGTGGTGATCTCCGACGGCATCACCATGGGTACCGAAGGCATGAAGACCTCGCTCATTTCGCGCGAAGTCATCGCCGACTCCATGGAACTGGTGGTGCGCGGTCACATGCTCGACGGCTTTGTCGCCCTCACCGGCTGCGACAAAACCACCCCAGGGGCCATTATGGCCATGTGCCGCTTGGACATCCCCTCGGTGCTGCTCTACGGCGGCTCGATTATGCCCGGCCGCCACAACCAAGCCGACATCACCATCCAAGACGTGTACGAAGCCATCGGCGCCCATGCCACCGGCCGCATCGACGACGACCAATTGCGCCTCATCGAGGAAAACGCCTGCCCCGGAGCCGGGTCCTGCGGCGGTCAATTCACCGCCAATACCATGGCCACTGCAGCCGAGATCTTGGGCGTGGCCCTCATGGGCTCGGGCTCGGTACCGGCCACCGACCCGCGCAAGGAAGCCGTCGGCACCCAAGTCGGGACCCTAGCCGTCGACTTGGTGCGCCAAAATCGCAAACCCTCGCAGATCATCACCCGCCCCGCCCTCGACAACGCCATCCGCTCCATTGCCACCACCGGCGGCTCGACCAACGGCGTGCTGCATTTTCTGGCCATCGCCCGGGAGGCCGGATTGGAATTGGACCTTGAGGATTTCCAGACCTTGAGCAGCTCCACCCCACTCATGGTCGATCTCAAGCCCGGCGGCCGCTTCGTCGCCCCCGACTTGGACAAAGCCGGCGGCATCGCCTTGGTGGCCCGCCGCCTCAAAGAAACCGGCCTGTTGCACGAGGACGCCCTCACGGTATCGGGCCGCACCATTGGCCAAGAAGCCGACCGCGCCGTGGAAACCCCCGGCCAGCAGGTCGTGGTTCCAGTCGATAAACCGCTGAAAAAATCGGGTGGGTTAGTCGTGCTAAAGGGCAACCTCGCCCCCGAAGGCGCAGTGGTGAAATTGGCCGGCCACGAACGCGCCCAGCACCAAGGCCCGGCCCGCGTCTTCGACAGCGAGGACGAGGTCATGCCAGCCATTGAGCAGGGCCAGATCCAGCCCGGCGATGTGGTGGTTATCCGCTACGAAGGACCCAAGGGTGGGCCTGGGATGCGCGAGATGCTAGCCGTCACCGGTGCCATTGTGGGAGCGGGTCTGGGCGACTCCGTAGCCTTAGTCACCGATGGCCGCTTTTCGGGTGCCACCCGCGGCCTGATGATTGGCCACGTCGCTCCCGAAGCCGCGGTGGGCGGCCCCCTCGCCGTCCTGCACGACGGCGATACCATCACCATCGACACCACGACCGGCCGTTTGGACGTAGCGCTAGACGAAGCTGAGCTTCAGGCCCGCCTAGCCGCCTGGGAGGCCCCGCCGCCGCGCTACACCTCCGGCGTGATGGCCAAATACGCCCGCTCGGTGTCGTCGGCGGCCCAAGGGGCGGTGACCAGCTAATCGTCGAGGAATCGCCGGCTCTTTCGGGAGACAGTCGCTACGGCTCCTCCCACCGACTGACCACCTGCTTCTCCTTTTGGACGCGCTGGTGCAGGTTCTGCCATTCTTGCGAGCCATCGTCCTCCCAGATTTCGGTGTGCACTCCCTCCACATAGGTTCCCGGCGCGCTGGGGTAGTCCATGTGTATGCAGGTGCCGTCCGGGTAGACGATGGTGTTGATCAGCCGCGGTTTGGGGTGGGTGTAGAGCTGCCCCTGACGCGCATGTTCATCGAGCGTCTCCTGCCGCACGCGGTATTGCTCAACCGCCGCCTCATCAACCTCGACGCCGAGGCCAGGCCCGTCGGGGACCCGCTGGTGCCCGTTGATCACCTGAACAGGCTCGGTCAGTAGATGGTGGCTGTACATATTGATACAGCTAATAGCCGGCCACCGGGCGTGCGTTAGCACCGAGCCGAGATGGGCGTCCCACGTGGTCGTCAATCCATTGCCGACGATCTGCAACCAGAACGGCATGGAAACTTCCGCGGCGCATTGCCCCTGGCGCATGGTCAGTGATTTTCCGCCCCCAATCACAAAGCCGTCGCAAACTTCCTCGCGCACCGCCGTGATAAACGGCGGCGAACCAAAGTGCATGGCCACCGGCCTGTTCACGGCCTGGCGAATCTGGCGATTGCCGAGAATGTCCTCCTGCGGGATGGGCGTTTCGAACATGGCCACGTTTTCGTAGCGCTCGAGCCTCTTGATGATCGGAATGGCGTTGGCCGCGTTTTCCCAGGAGCCGTTGGGATCGAGATCGAGATGGAAATGAGGGGGCACCACCTTGCTTACGGCGTCAACTTGCGCGACGATGTCGTTCCAGGGCCTCGGTTTGTTCTTGAGATTGGTGTACCCTTGCGCCACGGCCTCGGCTGCTTCGGCGGCCCAATTTTCCGGTGAGGAGTGACTGCACCACCAAGAGATCGGCGTCCAGTCGCGCATTTTGGTACCCAGCAGCCGGTGCACCGGGACTTCGAGTATCTTGCCGACCACGTCCAACAGCGCCATCTGCAAACCAGCACCTAAGCTGTCTTCGTTCATCAGGTCGGCCGGGCTTTGGCCGATTGTGCGCGCAACCGCATCATCGGTCACCCGGCCGTAGGTATAGTGAATGACGGTCTCTCCCCAGCCTACGTGGCCCGTGTCGGTGGTGACCTTACACAGCTCGAGGATGGACCAGTTGTAAACCGACTGGCGGGTTATCTCCTGCTGTCTAGGCGTGAACGGGACATCGACGATAATGCGTTCGACATTGGTGACTTTCATGGGATTTTCCTTTCAGCAGAGGCAAGGAGGGCGGGATGTCTGCACAGGATCGGGTGCCTTGTTGAAAGGCAAATGGATATCTTATCTTTCAACCGATATGGAGGTGGACCCGGTCCTTCCCCGGTAAGATAGTTTCACCTTAACCAGTGATCCAGTCTTCCGGGTCCACTACACTGCCACCCTCACCGAGAGATTGCCCCGATGACTGATCGCAGCAACGAAAAAAAGGCTCCCAGACGCCGCCCGCCCCGCATTCGCCTGAACACGGGCGCCTGGAGTCCGCTGGTTGACATGATCGACGTCTTTCCAGGACACCGTGGCTCCAGTCGGCACGGTGAGCTGGAACTTTATGACGCCCCGCTTGGCATCCGCTTTGAGATCGAGGAGGCCATTAAGTCCGAGCCGATCCTGCAGGCGGCAATGGAGTGGGAAGGCACCCACGTCTCGCCGCTCTACATCTGGCAGCGGGACGGGCGCTATCACTTGCTCTACGACAGCGAGGGCGGCCAGTGTTACGCGGTCAGCGACGATGCGTATAGCTGGACGCGATCCGTCCTCAACGAGGCCGAATTCAACGGCTCGTCCAACAACAACCTACTCTCCAACTCATGCAAAGGGGCTACCGGAGTCTTCGAAGACCCCAACGCGCCTCCCAAGGAGCGCTTCAAGGCGATGGGCGGCCGCATGTACTGGTGGGATCCAGACAGCGGTGAAGAGCTGTCTGGAGAGGAGCCGTCCCGGCGCATCAAGGCCGAGCAGGAGCAAGAGAACTACACCGGTCCCAGAGCCGAAATCACGGGCCACATGCTCGCTTGGACGTCATCCGACGGCCTCCACTGGACTCCCCTCGCAGAACCGCTGGCGTACCGACCGGTCAACGGCGGCATATCGGCCCGCTACGACGAACATCGCGGCAACTACTTCGCCTACATCCAGCTAATGGGCTACCCCGCCGAACTGCTCGAAGGCATTGGTGTCAACCGGCTCGAACAGGGCATGCAGATCCGCACGATCGGCTTTTCGCGCACCGACGACTTTGCCAACTGGCCCGCGCCGAAGCTGATCCATCACCCCGACACCGAAGACCCTCCCGACATCAGCTTTTACGGTGCCAACTACTTCCCGTACCCGGGCCGCGACGACCTGCACGGCATGCTCATCCCCGTGTACCACCAGATCGCCAGCACCATCGACGGGCAGATCGCCTTCAGCCGCGATGGCCTCTACTGGTCCCGTCCCGAGCGCCGACCGATCCTGCCGCTGGGTACCGAGGGCGAGGGCGACGAATGCATGGCCCACTTCTGGCGCAGCGGCCTCGTCGAGCTGCCCGATGGCCACTGGGCCTGTCCATACGCGGCCTTCTCGGTCATTCACGATTGCCCCGCCGACAAAGTGCCCGAGCTCTTTCCTGCGCGGCAACCGCAGCAGATTCGCTGGGCGCGCTGGCGGCCACACCGGTTCTGCGGGGTGCGCGCCAGTGCCGAGGGCGGCTTCTCCCTGCCCTCTCTCTTCCGCGCCCACGACGAACTGCGCCTCAACTATCGCTGCGAGCCGGGCGGCTGGATTCAGATTGAATTGCTGGAGAAGCTGCCGTCGTTGATGCTCCCCGATGCCGACCCGCTACCGGGGTTCACCTTTGATGACTGCGACCGTCTAACGGGCGATTGCGAAGACCGAGTGGTAACTTGGCAAGGTCGCTCCAACATCTCCGCGGCCGGCGAGGCGGTCGGCATCCGGGTGCGCATGCTCGGCGCCAAGCTGTTTGCCTATCGCGTCTAGGGTTTTCGACCCGCCCCTTTCTTACTCTTCGGCCAGTCCCATCAGCCGGCGGCCGACGTCCGTGAGGCGATTCGGCGTCCAAGCCGGCTCCCAGGTTAATTCAACAACGACAGAACGGACGCCCGGCACCTGTTCCAGCCGCGCCCGCAGTGGTTGGGCAAGGAAATCGTACTTCGGTCGCCCTCGGTGCGGCATCGTCATCACCACACGAACGTCGTTGCCGTGCGTGCGCACGTCGTAGATGTAGCCCATGTCCACCAAGCTGGCGTCCACGGTGTTGAACTGGTCCTCGCGGACCTCCCGCATGGCTTCCCACAGAGCGCGCTTCCGCGGCCAGTCAGCGGGGCGCTCGCCGATACGAGCCAGGGGTTGGCCCCCTTCCGACGCCTCGTCGCTCCAGTCCGCAAATGCGGGCACCTCAACCGCGACAATCAGAGGAGACAACAGTCGCTCGCGCAGCGCTTCCAGCCCAGCGGCACCGCCCTGCTCGGGGTACGGGGCCAGCAGGTAGGCGTTGCGCTGCACAAGAGACAAGCCGGTCTGGAGCCAAGCGTTGTCGCGCAGCATGGGCCGGCACCAGACCGACGCGTGCGGCGGCTGGCCCAGCATGGCATGGTCGAGGGTGACGTCGAGGTGCTGATAGAGCTTGGCTTTTGACGCCGCACCCGGGCCGGCAGTGGGCGATCCTTCGAGGTGATGGTCCAGATAGATGGCGAATAGGCTATCCCGACTCTGACGATGATAGAAGCCCACGCCCCAGACGTGGTCGATCTGCTCCGGCGGCACCGGCCCCTCGTGGACGCGACCGGCTTCGTTCATCCACAGGGACGCGTCGAAAGGCCGGCCGCCGAAGTACCACTCGTCATCACGGGCCACATGCGCACAGAAGTCGCGCGTCGCCTCCATGCGGCCATCCTTCAGGAAATAGGGAACTCCGGCGTAGAAGGTATAGGTCAGGTCCATGAAAAAGCGGCTGGGCGTGAACAGCGGGTGTACTGGACTGTGAGGGAAGCCAAAACGCCGCACCCGGGCGCACAAGGGACCGCGCACCACTTCGTAGTGGGGACACTCGGCCCAGTTTGTCACCCGCATTTTCTGAAAGGCACCGGCCGTGGTGTAGTCGTGGGCCCAGTCGATATTGGGTGGCTCGCCGTGGCCATTCCCGTGCGTGGACAACCGCAGCCCGCCTCGGTGCCACTTGGGTGTCAGAGACTCCAGTTGGCCCATCTGCCGGGAGAGGGCGGCCACGTAGTGGGGGGTCTCGATCTCCACACCGACACCCTCTCCCCGGATGCTCAGGCGGCTCGGGTAGTCGGGCAGTTCGGCGGCGGGGTTGCCGCAGAAGATGAGAAACACGGCCTGACCAGCAGCGGGGACATCGGCCTCGAAGACCAAGTGGGCGAACCAGTATGGACCGCGACGGACCCCGCCATAGACTTGGCTGCAAACCTCGCCCGGCCGACCGCGGTCGAGCCGGGCGACACGCAGCTCGCGTTCCGGTGCGGTCACCCTTTCTGCGGGCATCGCCACGAGGAGGTCCAGCGGCTCGGACTGCCGCGCCTGGCCAATGGGCTCGCTAAGCCGCACGGTCTGGCACAACTCCCAACCGTCGGCCCATCGGGACCAGGGCTTGGGTAGCTGCTCAGTCAGGTGCCACCCAGTGGCGGGTAGGTCGACAGGCCCCGGGTCTGCGCGCAGCATGCGCTCATTGGCGATGGTGTCCTTGATAGAGTCGGCCACGCCCAGAGCCAGCTCGTGGTTCCCTGTGCGCAGCGCCCGCCGCAGAATCTCGACCTTGGTGTCAACATCGTCGGTGCGGTGGGCCCAAGTGGGTTCAAGGTCTTGCACGTCGGCGGCCATCGGTATGTCCTCCAAGTAAGAATTCTACTAAAACATCACGTGGTATATTATTGTGAAAAGGCGTAAATTTTAAAGTAATCCTAGCCGCTTAGAACCGATAGTCGCGGCAGCACACACTGCCAATCCCCAATTCACCCATGGCTCTCACTTTCCACTGCTCCGCCTGCCAGACCCCCTATCCCCAAGTCCCGGCTCCCTACCGCTGCCTCGCCTGCGACGCACCCCTCGAATGCCGGTACCCCACCCCGACCTTCCCCCGCGACCAGATCACCGCCCGTCCCGCGGATATGTGGCGCTTCCGCGAAGCCCTACCCCCGGTGGGCAATCCCGTCTCTCTGGGCGAGGCCCGCACCCCCCTAATCCCCTTTGATCTGGAGGGTATGACGGTCCTGGCCAAATGCGACCACACCCTGCCCACCGGCTCGTACAAAGACCGCGGGGCCGCCCTGCTCATGAGCTATTTGCACGCCTTGGGCATAGAGGAAGCAGTAGAGGACTCCTCGGGCAACGCCGGGGCCGCCCTAGCCGCGTACGCAGCCCGCGCCAAGATGCGCCTCAAAGTCTTTTGTCCAGCTGCGGCCTCGGCGGGCAAACTGGTGCAGATCCGCCTGTACGGTGCCGAACTGGTTGCAGTGGAAGGCCCACGCCCCCGGGCCACCGAGGCCCTGCTCGAATACATGGACCGCACTGGAGCCGTGTATGCCTCGCACCTATGGCACCCCCTCTTTATAGAAGGCCTCAAAACCCTGGCCTTTGAACTGGCCGAGCAACTCGACTGGACCGCGCCCGACGCAGTGGTCTGTCCGGTCGGGGCCGGCAGCATCTTGCTGGGCCTATACCGCGGCTTTGTCGATTTGCAGCGGGCCGGGCTGGTCGATCACCTGCCGCGCCTCATTGCCGTACAGGCCGAGCGCGTCTCGCCGCTGTTCCAGGCCTTTCACGCCGGCTTGGAAGTGGTCGCCCCCGCCGCTTCTCCGCGCCCCACCCGGGCCGAGGGCATTGCCCTACCCCGCCCGGTTAGAGACCGCGAAGTCATCAACGCCTTGCGCCAGTCAGCAGGTACTGTAGTCGCCGTCTCCGAAGAGGCCATAGTCCGGGGCCTGCGCCAGTTGGGCCGGGCCGGTTTTTGCGTGGAGCCTACTTCGGCTGTGATCTGGGATGGCCTGCGCCAAGCCCGGGCCGCCGGTCTGGTGGAGCCGGGTCAGCGGATCGTGGCCGTGCTTTCGGGTCACGGTCTGAAGGCGGCCCAACCCATCGGCGAGTTGTTAGCGTAGGGGCGACCGGCCGGTCGCCCCTACGCTGCAAAATCTCCGCAAGTCCATAATAAATAACAATATATAAAATGCCCCTCCGAGCGGGAGAAGCCGCCGCAAAAAAACTCTTGATTTGCCCACAATAATATTGTACTATGTAGATAGAACACTGATACAATAGAACAATAAATGAACCCACCACTAGAAAGGAGTAATAAGATGCCGCTCGATTTTGATCCCACCCGCCCCATCTATCTGCAGATCATCGAGGCGGTGAAAAAGCGCACCGTCCAAGGGGTCTATCAGCCCGGCGGCCCTTTGCCGTCGGTGCGAGAAATGGCCAAGGAGATGGGCGTGAACCCCAATACCATGTCCAGAGCCTATATGGAACTGGAGCGCGAAGGATTCATAACCACGCGACGCGGCGAGGGATCGTCGATAACCAAGAGCGCCAAACGCATCGACAGCGAGCGCCGCGCCCTAGCCGGGGCTGCGCGCGACCGCTTTGTCGTGGAGATCCGCGACTTGGCGCTCTCCCCCGACCAAATCGACGACCTGCTGCGCGAAATCTTAGAGGAGGTGAAGCTATGATAGAAGTAAGGAACCTGTGGAAGCGATACGCCGGCGTGACGGCCTTGGGGGGCATCTCCCTAACCGTCGAAAAAGGCCGGGTAATGGGCATTCTCGGCGAAAATGGGAGCGGCAAGAGCACGCTCTTCAAAATCCTCGCCGGCGTCGCTCACGCCAGCGAAGGCAGCGCCAGTATCTCGGGCCAGCCGGTCGGCGTAGAAACGCGCCGCATCACTTCGTACCTGCCCGAGGTCAATCCGTTTTACGACTGGATGGGCGTCAGCGAGCAGCTCGAATTCCTAGCCGAGTTCTTTCCAGGCTGGGACATGGACAAATCCCGCGAACTGCTCGGCCTGATGAACGTCGATAGCCACCGGAAAATTGGCACCCTGTCCGAGGGTCAGCGGGCGCGGTTGAAGGTGGTATCCGCCTTTTCGCGGCCAAGTGAGTTGGTGCTCATGGACGAGCCGCTGGGACGGATCGATCCGCCGTCGCGCCGACGCATCCTGGAGACCCTGCTCAGTGAGTTTCGCGCCGGGGAGCAGACGATTCTGCTATCGACCCATCTCGTCAGCGAGGTGGAAGAGCTGATAGAAGAAGTGGTCTTTCTGCGCCACGGCGAGATTGCTGTCAGCGGCAACGTCGAAGAATTGAGGCAAAATCGCGGTATGTCGCTCAGCGACATTTTCGAGGAGGTGGTAACGTGAATACTTGGAAAACGCTGTATATAAAAGAACTGAAAGACAACCGCACCCTGTTCATCTTGCTGGTGGCGATGACGGCCTTTCTGGAGATCGTTGCGGTATGGTCGCTAGAATCCAGCATCGACGTGTGGTCGTCCGATATGCAGGGGGAGAACTTCTCGCCCCACTTCCTGTGGAGCGTGGTGCCTTACGGGGTGCTGCTGATCCTGCCCTTCTTGCTCAGCCACTCGTTCGCCCAAGAAGTGAAAGGGCAGACCCATTATCTGCTCCTCTCCCTGCCGGTATCGCGCACGCAGATATTTGCAGCCAAGGCTGCAGCTGTGGCGACGCTCGGCATCGTCTTATTCGCGTTGAGCAGCGCTGGTTTCATCATCGTTGTCGGCGAATTGCGCGAGTTCGCAACCCGCGTAGCGGAGATACGCATTGCCCCACTCACCGCAATGGACATCCTAGTTCTCAGCGGCACGTTCTACCTGTCGGCGATGGCGGTGATGCTGGGCATTGCCGGCGGTGTTGCCGGCCTGAGATTGGTAGTGCGGCGCTTTGCCGGCCTCGCGTCTGCGGCATTCGCCATCTTCGTGCTGT
Organism: Candidatus Latescibacterota bacterium; assembly: GCA_965261395.1. Lineage (GTDB taxonomy): Bacteria > Latescibacterota > UBA2968 > UBA8231 > UBA8231. Next base: position 3,929,664 of record OZ253462.1, on the reverse strand, counting down.
ACTGCTATTTCAGCACGCTGCCCGAGGTGCTCTCCCTACCCGAGCTGTTCGGCACCTACGAAGTGCCGTTCTGGATTGAATCCACCGCTCAAGGCTTACAGGTGGACATGGACTCGGAGTCCTTTGAGATCGGTTTCATGTTCCCCGCGTACTCAATCCTCGTCGGACTAGCGTCCATGGGGTTCGGGATGTGGCTGTTTGAAAAACGGGCCGAAGCCTAAGCGGATCGCTTGCGCTCGGCCCAAGTGCGACGCTTGCGGCGGTGCAACGCGACCTCATCGCGGTAGGCGTCGGGGTCGCGGTCTAAGCCGGTCTCGCGGTCGAGGAAGAGCGGGAAGTCAGAGGCCGGGGGTTTGGCGTTGTGATAAGCGTTGGTGTAGGAACGCATGATGATGCGCTGCTCGCGGTTGAGCGTCTCAAGCCAAGCGGGGTCGGACTGGACGCGATCGGCTGGGGTGATCCAAGCCGGACAGTAGGCGTAGAAGATATTCTTGCGCACCACGTCGCTCTCGTTAGGCTCAACGCGATGCCAAATGCTCGAGTGCATGACGGTCATGGTGCCCTTGCGCAGGCAGACTACCTTCTCGCCGGGAATCGGCTCGTGGCTGTCGTACTCATCGACGTATTGCTTGCGGTGGCTGCCGGGCAGGACCACTAGGTTGCCCATTTTCGCCTGCGGCAGGTCGGTCAGCCACAAGCCGATCTTGATTTGCAGCGGCAAATCGGGCGAGAAGGTGCCGTACGGCACAGCGCGGGCACCGTCGGGATGCCAGATATTGTAGCGGTCGCCGCCGGGCGGACGAATAAAAAACTGGCTCTGATGCAGCTTGAGCAATTCGCCAAAGAGGTCGTAGGCGTAGCCAATGTGGCGGGGGTGATCAATCAGCGCGGCAAAGGCGGGATCGCGCTCGACGATATTCTCGCAGCCGAAGGTCTCCCCCGCCCGGTATTTGGGGCTGGATTGGCAGACGCGATCGACGGCGGCGGCGAGTTCGTCGAGCGCCTCCTGATCGAGGGCATCTTCAAAGAAGAGGATCCCCTCGCGGTTGAAGGTTTCCCACTCGTCGTCGGTAAAGCCAGACGGGGCGATGCGGTAGGCGGAATCGGTCATCGTGCAAACTCCTGCGTTAAAGGCTAAATAGGTTGGTCGGCAAAACCCCTCATAGCAAAGGTCGGCCCGGTACCAGCTCTTGCAAAAATTCGTCGCAGGGCAGGCAGCGTATTTTCTGTATCTCGACCCGCTCATCTCCCCTATACAGCAAACGCACCTCGGCTTCGGGATAGTCTTGTTTGAAAGCGCGCAGGCTGTTGAGATCGCTTGGGCGGATGGTGCGGGTGTTTTTGACTTCTATGGCCCAAAAGCCTTCCGGCCCGTAGAGGACAAAATCGACCTCTCTCCCCGACTTGGTGCGCCAGAAGAACAGGGTATAGTGCTCGCCGCCGTACGCGTTCCAAGCCCGCAGATGCTGAGCCACCAGCCCCTCTAGGGCGCTGCCGTGTATTTCTTCGGGGCGATCGAGCGGTCCGGACGGCCGCAGCGATTTGAAGACGCCAGCATCAAAGAAGTAGAATTTAGGATGGACGATCAGATGCCTTTTGGCCCGCTTGGCAAACACCGGTACCCGAAAACACAACAACAAATCTTCCAGAATGTCGATGTACCCCTCGACGGTTTTCCGCTCGACGTGGCACTCCCTAGCGACCGCGGAAACACTCAGCACTGATCCATGAGAAAAGCTGATGGCTTCTAAAAAGCGCGAGAAGTTGCCGACATTGCGGACCAAACCCTCCATCTGAACTTCTTCTCGCAGGTAAAGGGCGGCATACGCGCCGAGCGCCTCTGCAGGAGATGCTGAGTCCACGACCAAGGGCACAAGACCAAAGCGCAGAGCACGCTCTAGGTCAAAAGCAGCCCCCAGTTCAGCAGCCATAAACGGGTGCATGGTCTTGAGCACAGCGCGGCCAGCCAGTAGGTCAATTCCGGTGCGCTTCAGTTTTCTCGCGCTGGAGCCGGTGAGGACGAACCTGAGCGATCGGTGCTGCTCAATGAGCTGGTGGACCACGTCGAGCAACTCGGGGAGCTTCTGCACCTCGTCGATGATGAGGGTGTCCTTGGCGGGATTGCCGGCGATAAGCTCGCGCAGTCGTTCGGGACGGGCCGCGTAGAGCCGATACGTCTCTGGAGCGAGCAGATCCACGAGCAAGGCGTCCTGCAAATGAGCATGCAGCCAAGTCGATTTGCCTGTACCGCGAGGGCCAAAGAGAAAGAAGCTGGTCTCCGATGCCTGGAAAAATCGCCTCTTTATTTCCATTTTTTCTTCTTTTTTGGAATTATTACTTCCAAATAATGTTACTTAACGCCTGTCTGTCAAGCGAACTGCTATGCCGATGGGGCTTGCACTGACATGATGAAATTATGTGTTACTTGACCAAAAATAATTTGGATGGGATCCCATTCGTTAGTATGATGTTCCCGAAGCTCGCTTTGAGCACATGGGGCCGAGCATCTGCTGAAATACTACCACTTGGTCGAAGACACTCAGGGGTATGCGATGGGTCTCCGTTTCCTCCGCGATATGAACAGTCGCGAAGTCGATTTCGTCGTGCTGCGCGACGACTGCCCGGAATTCGCCGTCGAATGCAAGAGCGATGAGCGCAGCATCGGCAAGACCTTCGCAAAGATTCGCCGCGTGTCTCGGATGGCATGTACGGGAATGCTAATCCCCTGGGCTCTGTCAGCCGATCAGGTCCGCTTCGACACCGCGCGGGAATGGCAGTCCTGGAAGGTGCCGACCGGAGCCGTGGAGATCACCCCGGACGGACGGCTGCGACCGGTTGAAAGCCGCAAGGGGATCAAGGCGACGCTCAACGCCGCTGATTTCGGCGGCGGCATCAGAGCAGCCGGCTCCAATTTGCCGGATGCATCTCTGGTATTGGACGGCGATCGCCAAAGTGGCTGGGGCCCGGACCCGACCGATCCTGCTGAGGACTGGTGGCTGGAAGTGGATCTGGGCAGGGGGATTTCCGCCCGGCGCGTGATCCTGATCTTCGACGAGGCGGCCCCACCCATGGATCTGTTCGAGGTATTCCTGTCCGACGGAGAACCCGAGGTTGACCAAGTTGGCGTCCCCATACCTGGCTCTCTAGTGTATCGCACCAGAGATCGCTTCAGGGGCAACGACCGACGCGAAGTGCACTTCGTGTTGGAGCGGGCGAGATCGCAGCTAATGCAGTTTCTGCGCTTCGAGGTACTGCACTACGTGCCGCAGGCCCGGCTCGTGGAGGTGCAGGTGGAGGCTATGGGGGACAACATGGTCCTAGGATTGCTGGAGCGCGGTGGCGCACTCGAGGTCATCCTGAACCTTTCAAATCCAAACGCCAAGACAGTCGTGAGCAATGCTCAGCTCATGGTGGATGGCAATCTGGCCAGCGGGCTGAGGCAGTCGCGACACCAGCGCGGCCCCAGCGATGTCAACTCTATGATGACCCTGGACCTGGGAGCGACGTTCTGGGTTGACCAGACGCGGCTGGTCGGCATACAGGGGATCGGCGGGTCCTATACCTTTGACTTTCAGTTCTACGAGTTCATGACCTCGGACGGCTCGCTGTCACCGGACGGCACCCTCAGATGGAATAAACACTACTCGGGCACTTTTCCCTACAGCGAGCGCGCCAATATTCCTTTTGTCGATCACCACTTCACGCTGAGTCCGGTGCGCTACTTGCGGGTCTTCTGGAGGTATTGGGATTCGGTGTGCGGCAAGGAGTCGGGCCTGTGGGATCCCTGGCCGTGCAATGCGCGCGGCAGAGTGAGTGAAATCCAGGTCTTTGGCGAGGGGTATCCTCGGGAGTTGCCTCTGGTCTCTCCTATACTCGACTTGGGGGGGCTGAAGAATGTGTCGGCCGTGCGCTGGGCAGCGAATACGCCACCCGGAACTAGGGCCGAGATCCGCAGTCGCGCGGGCAATCACCTCAAGGCGCAGATCACCTACCACGACAAGGATGGGAAGGTGGTCACGGAGAGGAAATACAACAAACTGATACCCAGTTTCAAAGGACCCGTGGACACGGTATTCACCGTCGGTGAGGGATGGAGTCCGTGGAGCCGGGTCTATCGGCCAGGCGGGGAAAGGTTCCTCTCGCCATCCTTGCGACGCTATGTAGAGCTAGATATGCGCCTAGTCAGCGACACGCCGCAGGCGGCAGCTACGCTGGACTGGCTGGAGCTGGATTTCTCAGCGCCGCTGGCGAATACCACGGCCGGAGAAATCTATCCGGTCGAGGTGCAGCCAGGAGAATGGATTGACTTCACCTATTACTTGAAATCCCAAGAGACGCGCGCCAGCGGCTTTGATCGAGTAGAGATGGAGGCATCCACAGAGGTGCTCTTCCAGGAGGCATACCTGAATGGAGAGCTGGTGGAGGTCGAGACTGAAGCCACGCCTTCCGGTTTTCGAGCGGTTTTTCCAGACCCGATCCGCAGCGATGATCTGGTGGAACTGCGATTTGCCGCTGCGGTCTTCCTGCAGGCCACGCGTTTTGACCTCTTCCTCGGAGATGGGAATCTTTCGGCGCGGCAGCGGGTGGATCCGGGCGATGCCACGGACGCGGTGGAGAGCAGCACCAACGTGGTGAGCCTGCCAGTGAGCCGCGATCTGTTGGCCAACTTAGTTATTGGCCCCACAGTGCTCACCCCCAATGGCGACGGCGCCAACGACCAACTCGAAATCGCTCTGGACCTAGTGAACGTGCTGGAAAACCGGCCTCTACAACTGCGGGTTTTCGATCTGTCGGGCCGGCTGATGCGGGAAATCGACCGGGAGGCGATGGCCGGCGCGCAGGGGTTTGTCTGGGACGGCCGGGATGGAGAAGGCCGACTAGTGTCGCCGGGGATCTACCTCCTGCGGATGGAGTTGGAGGGGGATGCGCGCAGTGAGACCGTCGGTCGGACGATATCGGTCGTCTATTGACAAGAGGCAACTAAACAATACCGCCACGCCGTTGGTATGGCTTCCTGTAGAGACGCGCTGTCATGAATCGCGGCGCTGGTACGCAATGGCGTAAAAAGCCTGAGACCGGCCACTGCGGTTCGGCTCGCTGCGGTGCCAAGTGTAATTGCTGAAGAACAATCCGTCTCCCGGCCTAGTGGCGATTAGTTTCTCCTGGGCAAAATCCACCTGCTCTAGGGGAACCCGATGGCGCTTGAAAGGCTTGAAGCCATCGTCGTCCACGTGCCCCATGGGCGGATCGTCGTAGTACGATTCGTGCTCGATGAGTCGCCAGCCTTGGTGGCTGACCGGCATCACGGCCAAGGCGCTGGCTTCTATCCCGACTTCCGTCAAGGGAATCCAGCAGTTGCAACCCAACTCTGGCGCTATTTTCCAGTAGAACGAATCCTGGTGGAAATAACTGCGCCCTCCCTGCTCTTCGACGACTGCGGCGTGCTTGACCCCGATCTGATCGGTAAAGCGTTTCACTGGCCCTCCCAGCAGACCCGCCATGACTGCGGCCAAGCGCGGATGGCCGGCTACCCGCACGAACACCTCCTCTTGGCTGGCCGGCTGCTGAATACCGCCCGGCAGCGGACTGCCTCCGGCGGCCTTATAACGACTTGGATCGAGTACCTGGAAATGCCTTGTCGACCAGTCGGGTAAGGCTCCGGCTATTTCCATGGTGCGCTGGCGAGCGGCCTCGATTAAATCGGCTGGAATCAATTCTTCGACTAGGCAATAGCCTTCTTCGCGGTATTGCCGCAGGTGCGTCTCTGTCGCCAAAATCATAATCTTGTCCTCCCGTGAGTTATGCGTTCAGCCCTACCCTGCCTCGATATCGGAGCGGTACGGTACGCGCCCGTGCAGCAACGCATCGCAGGCCGTCCCCATCGCTAGACTACCGCCGGTCAAACGCCCCATGGCCCGCGCTTGGGCCACGGTCAAGCCGCCGGCAAACAATTGGGTGAAGGTTTTAATATCGCAGCGCAACGCGTCTTTGTCTGCCTTGGCCGCGACCTCCACTTGACCCCCTTCAGCTTGGACTGTCACTGCCAGCGGCTTATCGGCACTCACCACCCAATCGGCCACTTCAAACGCAACCGTCGCCCGCAGATTTTCAGGCGGCTTGAGATGCGCCAGAGCTTGGCCCACGTCCAATACTCGCAGCGCCAAGTCGTACTCCACGACAACATCAAAGCGCTCTGGGAAAGCGTGGAGCAACAAGCTATCGGGCGGTAGTTCAAGCTTCAGGGCGGCTACCCCATCCATATCGGCCAAGGACCGCACGAGCTTCAATTGGGCGGCGAAAGAGGCCCCATGTAGCTCCCGCACGGTAATGCGTTTGCCCTCGGCGCGCGCCAAATCCCCTATTTCGATCAGGGCGGAGCAATCCACTCTTCCACCGTCCCCCTCCAGCACCCAAAGCTCGCGCTGTATCTCCTCCTTTTGCCAAAACGCTTCCGAGCGCACCGATTGCCCATTGCGCAATTGCGCCCCTTCGGTGTGCAGCCGATGCACGGCGGTTGTGTCCTCCGCGGTCGCCCGCCGCACCGTCCCGACCTCCGTCGTAGCTTGGCGCACCAGATCCGGCCATACTTTCAGTTCCAATCTCGGCGCTGGACAAGCCCAACCGAACTTGCCGTACCACCTAAAGGAAAAAGGCCACAGCGGGCTGATGCAGCAACCGCGTGCCCGCAGTATGTGAATGGCCCGCACCATAAGCCCACCGGCGTGACCGCGCCGCTTATGCTTGGGATCCGTGGCCACCCCACCTATAGCCCCAGCCGGAATCTGCGCCGCACCCCACCACAACGATTCGAGCTGATAGCCCAAGGCGCACACCAAAGTCCCCTCCCCATCAAAGCCAGCCAGCGTCGTCTCATCCTCCCCGTACCAATCTTCGGCGTGTTCCATAAAGGCGCGTCCGGCCACTAGGCGGGCACGAGGTAAATCTTCCGGTCCTATCTGGCGGACGTCTAGGTCTTTATTGTAATGGGGTTGCTGCATCGCTGTTCTCCTCTTTAGGACATTGTCCAGCCATCCCGAGTATCGCTATTATACCCCGGCCTCTTTGAATAATAAGACACACGCTCCGCACAATGAGAAACGACTAACTTGGAGTAGTAAAATGAAAATTATCAATCGCGGCAGCATCAACCGCGGTCAGCCCAATACGCCGCGCGCCTTTTCGACCTTTCCCGCGCTCACCCCCCTAGCCGACGGCTCGCTACTGGCCACCTACCGAGTCGGCAGCACCAAGGATTCGGCGAACGGCACGCTCGAACTGAAGCGCTCGGACGATGGCGGGCAATCTTGGAGCACACCCGCAACCCCTTTTGCCACGACCTTAAACGGGCTGAACGGCTCGCTCCGGGTGGGCTATATCACTGACTTGGGCAACGGCCACTTGTTGCTAGCCGCCCTGTGGGTTGACCGCCAGACCTATCCGGGCCAACCCCTTTTCAACGACGAGACTGAAGGCTGCTTGCCCATGGAGATCGTCCTAGCCGATTCCCACGACCTAGGACTCACCTGGTCCGACTGGCGCGTCGTGCCCGTCCCCCCGGATGTTGGCCCGCCCAGCCTGACCAACCCCGTACTCGTCCTGCCCAGCGGCCGGCTGGCCTTGAGCATCGAGAGCAATAAAACCTATTGGGACCAGGGCCAGTGGCTGCAACGGGTGGTGTATTTGTATTCAGAAGATAAGGGCCAGACCTGGGGCGATCCCGTCACCACCTGCCAGGACCCCACCGGCCGCATCTTCAACTGGGACCAGCGCGCTGGCGTCTGCCCCGACGGCCGCGTGGTCACCTTCACCTGGACCTATGACCGGCAGACGACCCAGTACCTCAATATCCAGCGCCACCTCAGCACGGACGAAGGGGCCACTTGGTCCGCCCCCGATGATCTCGGTTTTCCCGATCAGGCCGCGCATCCAGCCATTTTGCCCGACGGCCGCGTGGTCTTGGCTTGGGTCGATCGCTTTCAATCGCACTCGATCCGCGCCCGTCTAGCCCCGGCGGCAGACGCCCCTTTTGCCGCGGACACCGAAGTAGAACTATACCGTCAAACAGTCGAATCCTCGCAAACCGCTGCCGGCCAAGGAGACACCGGCGACCTGCTGGCCGAAATGGGCCTGTGGAGTTTTGGTCTGCCCTTTGCCGCGGCCCTGCCCGACGGCGATGTCATGGTCGTCTATTACGCTGGCGACGACGCCTGCATGGAAGTGTGCTGGGCTCGTTTGTCTCTATAAAGGAGGACGCTTCTCGATGCAGCAATCACCCAACCCGCGCCCCAATCTACTCTACATCCACTCCGACCAGCACAATCCCTACGTCATGGGCTGCGCCGGAGATCCAGTGGTGGAGACGCCGCATTTGGACCGCCTCGCCGCCGAGGGCGTGCAATGCTCTCAGGTGTACTGCCCGTCGCCGGTATGCGTGGCCTCGCGCATGGCCATGCTGGCGGGACGCTACCCCAGCGACATCGAAGTGTGGACCAACAATCAGATCCTCAATTCGGGGGTGCCGACGATGGCCCACGCCATGGGGGCGGCCGGATACCGACCGGTGCTGATCGGCCGCATGCACTCCATAGGTCCCGACCAGTTGCACGGCTATGCCGCAAGGCCGGTGGGCGACCACTGCTCTAATTGGCCCGGCTTGGGGGTCGCCCCGGCCATTGGCCGCAACAATCTGAAGAAGGCCGGGCCGGGCCAGAGCGCATACCAAGTACACGACGAGGACGTAACCGCAGCGGCCGTGTACTTCTTAAATCGGCTGGGTGTGCAAAAACGCGCCGGTCAAGCCGAAGGCCCTTTCAGCCTCAGCATCGGCTTTATGCTGCCGCATTCTCCCTATTTGGCGCGGCGACCCCTGTACGATTACTACCGAGCGAAAATTCAACCGCCCGCAGTGCGCGAGCCTTTTGGCGATCACCTCCATCCGGCAATCCGCTGGTGGCGAGCCCACGGCAAGGTGCAGGATGTGCCCGAGGAATGGGTGCTCAACGCCCGGGCCGCCTATTGGGCCTTGGTCGCCGCAATGGACGGCATGATCGGCCGTATTTTAACGGCCCTACGGGAAAATGGCTTGGCCGACAACACGCTGGTAGTGTACAGCTCGGATCACGGCGATTCGATCGGCGAGCACGACTTGTGGATGAAGCGGACTTTTTACGAAGAGTCGGTCAAAGTACCGGCCATTGTCTCCTGGCCCGGCGTCTTGCCGGCTGGGACGCGCTGCGACCGAGTCATGAGCGCCTTGGATATCAACGCCACCATGCTCCAAGCCCTAGGTGCCCCGCCCTTACCCAACTCGCCGGGGCGACCAGCGCTGGAGTTACTGCGCACGGGCCGTGGCGATTGGTCGGATACGGCCTTTTCGGAATACGCCCTGCGCGAGGGCCAAGTGCAGCGCATGGTGCGGCGCGGGCCGTGGAAGCTGATCTACCATTGGCAGGAGCGGCCCCAGTTGTTCAACCTAGCAGAGGATCCCCAAGAGCGAGTGGACCGGGCCGCAGACCCGGAGTGCCGGGAGTTGGTGGCCGAGTTGACCAGCTTGGTCTTGGACGGGTGGGACCCGGCCCGGGTCGCGGCACGGCTAAAGGAGCGGCTGGCGGATATCGACTTGATCCGCGACTGGGCCCAACAGACCAACGCGCCCGACCAATGCCGCTGGGAGCAGCGGCCGGCAATGACCTTTCAGGAGCCTTCATCTGGTTGATTCCCCACCTTTAGACGCCTATATTGCCCCGTGCCAGGAGCATCCCCATGAGCACAGAACTTTTCGACTTGACCGGCCAAGTTGCCGTGGTAATCGGCGGGGCTCGCGATTTGGGCCGCGACATGGCCGAAAGCCTAGCCGACGCCGGTTGCCATCTGGCCATTACTTCGCGCCAAGAAGCCAGTGCCCAAGCCACAGCAGAGCATCTCAAAAAGACCTATGGCTGTGAGGTGTACCACGCCGCCCTCGACATTTGCGACCACGCCGCCCTCAGCCAATTCGCCCAAGACGTGCGCCAGTGGCAAGGCCGCGTCGATGTGGTGGTCAACAACGCCGGCGGCGGCTTGGAGCTGAGCACCACCGACCTGTTCGAGCGCAAGCCCGAAGATGCCCGCCTGCTCATCGACACCAATCTGACCGGCCCCCTGTTCTCCTGCCAAATCTTCGGCCGCATCATGGCCGACCAAGGCTCGGGGTCTATTATCAATATCGCCTCCATCGCCGGTCTGGTGGGCCGCGATCGCCGCATGTACCAGCGCAGCGGCTTGCGGCCGCAACCGGTGGACTACGCCGCAGCCAAAGCCGGCGTCATCGGTCTGACGATGGACGCGGCCGCCTATTTGGCTCCGATGGGAGTGCGGGTCAACGCCATTTCGCCTGGTGGCTTTGAGCGCGGCCAGCCCCAAGCTTTTATAGACGCCTATAGCGAAGCCACCGCCTTGGGCCGCATGGGCCGCGACGGCATGGACCTGAAGGGAGCGGTGCGCTTTTTGGCCTCGCCCGCCGCCGACTATATCACCGGGCACAACTTGGTGGTGGACGGCGGCTTTTGCATCTGGAAGTAGCGTCTTAAAGGATCGTCCAATGAGCAAACCCTCCTTAAAAATCACCCCCGAACAGCAGCGTCAATTTGACGAAGACGGCTTCTTCCTCGTCGAAGACGCCCTGCCGCCCGACCACATCGCCGCGCTGTTGCAACGGCTCGACGAGTTGTACGACCGCTACCGCCAAGAGCGCAATATCGGTCCCCGCCAAGCCTTTCAAATGCGCAATATCGCCGCCAACTCCCTCTTTAAGGAATTGGTGGACTATCCACCCATTTTGCCGCTGGTTGTGGACCTGATGGGCTACAATATCCAGCTCCGCACATCGCACCTCGACGTGCGCCCGCCGCAGGATCCCGCCGACGGCGAGCACGAGCTAGGTGCCCCAGACAGTTTTTTCCCTTGGCACGCCGACGGCCCCAACTACGGCTGGCCCGCGGTCGATGGGGTGCTGCCGTTTATGGAGATGAAAGTCGGCTATTATTTGACCGACCTGACCCAACCTTTAAGCGGTGCCATTTGCGTTGTGCGCGGCAGCCATCGCCAATCGCCGTGGATTGACGAGGATGCGCGCCGCGTCGATCCCAAACGCATTGTCGAAGTCAACGTCGCCCCCGGTACCGCGCTAGTATGGCGCACGGCCCTGTACCACTGCTTGACCCCCAATCTGTCCGATCAACCGCGCAAATGCCTGTACTATGGCTATCAGCACCGCTGGATCCGCCCCTCGGATTACGAGCATCAAGCCCCGGACGTCTTGGCAGGGTGCGACCCGGTGCGGCGTCAGCTTTTGGGCGAGTTGGGCACCGGCAGCACGGCCTATGCGGGCGACGATCCCTTGGTGCTGCCGGTGTCGCGTTATTGGCGGCCCCAAGACGAGGATATCCCGCTCAAAGCTTGGACGGAGAACTATCAGTCTATACGGCTTTGTTGCATGAAAACCGGTCGGGGCCGTGTTGGCTTCTTTCGCGTGTGATTTACGCTTTTTTGGTTAGCGGATAGGACTCAGGTTTCGCCAACGCCCGCATCCGGTTGAGCAAGGCACAGCCCAACCGCGCTTCGGTCTGTTGGTTGGTTAGGGTTCGGGTGCGCAAGGTGTCACCAAGTATCTGTTTGTAGCGGCCTATCTGCGTTTCGGCTACCGAGCGTCGATGATAGCCGCTCTCGTGTTTCCAACCTCGACGGCCCCGTTTGCGGATGGCTCGAATCGTCTCATCGCGGGGCAACGGCTCGGCGTTGGTGTTGCCATGTTGCTCGATTTTGGCGTCCTTGCGCGGCGGAATGATCGGATGAATAGGTGCCCCCTGCTCGGGCGCGGCCAACGCCTTGAACACCTTGCGTTTGTCATAGGCCCCATCGCCGCCCAACGCCTCCACGGGGGCCTCGATCTGTGCCAGCAACGGCTCCACCTGCCCCGCATCATCGTGGCTATTCGTCGTCAAGGTCTGCGCGACGATCTCGCCGGTGGCTTCATTAACCCCGAGGTGCAATTTGCGCCACGTGCGCCGCTTGCTCCAGCCGTGCTGACGCACCTTCCATTCGCCTTCGCCATACACTTTCAGCCCGGTCGAATCCACCACCAAGTGCATCGGTTGGTCTCCCCGCTGGGGCGGCCACGCCACGGCTAAACCCGCCTGACGGCGCGACAGGGTCGTGTGATCGGGCACCCGCAGATCCAAGCCCATCAGGGCCAACACCGAAGCGACAAACCCCTCGGTTTGGCGTAGGGGCAAGTGATACAAAAGACGCAGCGTCAACGCCGTTTGGATGGCGACCTCCGAAAAGGTATATTGCGCCCCCCGCTGAGGCGGCCCTTGATAATACCAAGCTTCGACGGCCTGGGGCGTGAACCACACCGTCAGACTACCGCGCTGTTGCAGCCCGGCCTCATAGTCGGCCCAATTACGTACCCGGTACACGACGTTGGAGCGACGGCGAGGCGAGCGACCAGGCTTGACGGAAGAGGGGCAAGACGATAGGTTGGCCATGACAGGTTCCTTGGACGAGAAAGCATGGGTTTTTTGGCGAAAGTCGTGCTCAATCTACTGAGGAGCCTGTTTTTATTCAACCGATCAACCGAAAAAAACACCAATTCATGCACCAAAGCCAGTCTATACTGAAGGAGGAGACCGTCTCGTGACCCAACAAAACCTGCGTCACCTCACCCCTGACCAAGTAGAGCGCTTCCAACTCGACGGCTGTCTGACCGTCGAAGATGTGCTGACCCCCGACGAGGTAGCCGCTTTAGCGGCCCATACCGACCGCATTGCCGCCGGCGAGCTAGACCACATCCCCGACACCAGCATCCAGCTCGAACCCGTCTTCCGTCGCGGCGAAAAAGCGGTCACCGACCAAGTGCTGGCCGTGCGCAAATTGTACAACATAGCAGTGTACGACGACGTGATGTGGGCCCACGTCACCCACCCCAAAATCGCCGACATCGCCGCTGATTTGCTCAGCACCGACGACATCAAGATGTATGGCGATCAGCTTTTTATGAAAGCTCCGCGCACGGGTACGGCTCAGGGCTGGCACCAGGACTCGGCCTCTTGGCGCGATATTTTCCCCATGGATTTGGTCTCTGCCTGGACCGCCATTGACGCGGCCACCCTCGACAACGGCTGCCTCAACTTTGCCCCGGGCACTCACCGCTGGGGCATGTTGCGGGGCGAGCGCTTGGCTCCTTTTGTCGCCGATCTGGAAAGCGACGGCTGGCCCATCCGGCCCGCTACCCTCCGCCCCGGCAGCATCAGCTTCCACCACAGCCTGACGCTGCACCAGAGCAATGCCAATCGGACCGGCACGCGGCGCAGGGGCTATGCCGTGCACTACATGCGCGCGGCTTCTTGGCGCGACGAGGCGGTCACCGACGCGCCTAAGATGCCCCCCTTTAAGCAGGTGCGGGGACGGTCGTTTCCTGGGAGGGTTTGAGGTGGGCGGAGCATTCTAAAGCATCACATCATATCTTATAATAAGATTATTGGTTCCCGCGAGCGGGCCGGCAGCAATAGGCGGCAACTGATTGCTAGCCCGCTACCTGACGACAAGCCGTGCCTACTGATATTGTCTATTGTCCTGCCGGGCTGGCTGCCGAAGATCGGAAAAACGGAACGGCATATGCAAGAACTGGCAGATACTTCACGCTGGCGCTAACGCCCGAACTCGCACTAAGAGTGAATTATTGAAAAATGGTAGATCGAAAATGACTAGGCACCGTAAAAAGCTTATCGAAGTCGCCTTACCGCTCGACGCCATCAACGCGGCGTCGGCGTCGGCAGTGATTTTTGCGCAGATGGTCAACGATCCGTCAGCTAGACCAAAGTTCTTCGCGACCACGGTGCCGCAGTGATCCATTACCTACCAACCTTGCATAGTAACCGCCAAGGCTTCGAGAGCATCGGTGCTCTCGCCAAAGCGGCCGAAGGTCTCTTTGCCGACCGACTGCAACTCAATATGTCGCGGGTTTCGTTTTTCGACGCCAACATGGCTGCACCCCTAGGGGCGATTCTTGCCCAGGTGGCTGACAAATTCAACATCGTGAAGATCGTTGCTGTTCCTGACAAGGTGGAACAGGTACTTCGGAAAAATCGGTTCTTAACCAATTATTGGTATGAATCACTCGATGACTCTGACCGCATAACGATGCCCTTTCGCCATCTGCGCCTTAGTGACGAAGGCGAGTTCGAGGAATATATCCATCGGCAACTCAGCGGCAGAGGTATTCCTAGGATGTCCGAAGGAGCGAGCCGAGTTTTCAAGAAAAAGGTCTTTGAGGTTTATCAGAATGCCGTCGTCCATTCCGAATCAGAACTTGGCGTCTTTGTCTGTGGCCAATTCTTCCCGCAACAGCATCGTCTCGACTTTACTATCGCCGATGTCGGTATCGGAATCCGCGAGACCGTCCGTCGTTACTTCAATGATACCCGTATCAGTTCCCTCCCGGCTCTTAAATGGGCACTCAAGCCGCTTAACACCACGAAGCGTGGCCCTCACCCCGGTGGGCTAGGCCTTGAGTTTCTTCAGAAATTCGCCCGCCTTAATGGAGGGAAGATTCAGATCGCCTCTCGCTTCGGGTTTTACGAATTGAACTGCGACAAGGAAAGCTTTGCGAAGATGGAGGCAGACTTCCCCGGAACTGCCGTAACGATTGGGATCAATACGGCCGATGAGGGAGTCTACGTCTTGAAGAGTGAGATCGACACGGACGACGTGTCTTAAATGAGAAAGAGTGAAACCGTGACTGAACCAATTACTGTGCAAGTGTTTGACATTATCGGCGGTCCCCTGTGCGTATCCGCCAGCGACGGCCAGCATCTGCACGACAAGATCGCTCCGCTCCTAAAGGCGGGGACGCCGGTTGTCCTTTCCTTCGAGCGGGTGGATATCCTTATCTCTGCATTTCTGAACGCGGCGGTAGGCCAGCTCTACGGCGAGCTGTCCGAGGATCGCATTGACGAGTTGCTTTTCTTCCGCGACTTGGCTGCTGACGACCACGAAATGCTCACGCACGTCGTCTATAACGCCAAGGCGTATTTCAGCAGGCCCGAGGATTTTGACCGGGCATGGCAGGAGGAACTGGGCGATGAAGAATAAGGCGCACGATCTGGCGGCCTATTCGTTTAGCTGTGGCGAAACGTTCTTGCTCGATGCTAACGTGTGGCTCTACCTGTATCCGCCGCCATCCACAAGCAAGAGCAAATTCTTCGCGCAATATAGCAACGGGTTAAAATCCATGCAGTCTGTAGGTGCCGAATTGATCATGGACGCTATGGTGCTCAGTGAGTATCTGAACACCTACTGCCGTATTGAATGGAAGGTCCGGCATCGGAAACAGTATCCTCGATTCAAATCATTCCGCAAATCGGCGGCCTTCAAGGCGGTTGGCAAAGGTGCAGCGGTTTTTGCACGCTCTATGCTCAAGCTCTGTGCCTGCCACGATCACCCTTTTGCTGCGGCCAATATCACCCAAGTGCTGGCTAATTTTGCAGCGGGAGCGACTGACTTCAACGATGGCTTGCTGGCCGAAACATGTCGCCGCAATGGCTGGAAGCTGGTTACGAATGACAGCGATTTCACGTCTGGCGGCATTGAGGTTTTGACTACAAACTCGAACCTCTTGGCCGTCTGCAAATGACGCCTTCCCGCAAAAAGCTCATCGAAGTCGCCCTGCCGCTCGACGCGATTAACGCCGCCTCGGCGAGGGAGAAGTCGATTCGGCACGGGCATCCGAGTACGCTGCATTTGTGGTGGGCGCGGCGGCCGTTGGCAGCGGCGCGGTCGGTGATTTTCGCGCAGATGGTCGATGATCCGTCGGCGCATCCCGATCTGTTTCCTACGGAGGCCGACCAAGAAAAGGAGCGCGAGCGGCTGTTTCGCCTCATCGAAGAATTGGTGAAGTGGGAGAACACGCACGAACGAGAAAGTGCTGGAACGGGCGCGGACGGAGATCCGCAAGAGCTGGCGGCGGACCTGCGCCGACCATGCCGACCACCCGCGTGCTGCCGAATTGTTCGACCCGGACAAGCTACCGGCCTTTCACGATCCGTTTGCTGGCGGCGGTGCCTTGCCGTTGGAAGCGCAGCGGTTGGGGCTTGAAGCTCATGCCAGCGACCTCAATCCGGTGGCGGTGCTTATCAACAAGGCCATGATCGAGATTCCGCCGAAGTTCGCCGGTCAGTCGCCGGTGAATCCGGCGTCCCGTGAGGAAAGGAGCCTGATCGAGCGCGAATGGAAGGGGGCGCAGGGGCTGGCCGAGGATGTGCGCTACTATGGCCAGTGGATGCGCGACGAGGCCAAGCGGCGCATTGGGCATCTGTATCCGCAGGTTGAGATTATCGAGGAGATGGTGCGGGAGCGGCCCGATCTTGAACGATACAAGGGGCGCAAGCTGACGGTGATTGCGTGGCTGTGGGCGCGGACGGTGAGAAGCCCGAACCCGGCGTTTGCCGATGTGGAGGTGCCGCTGGCTTCGACCTTTATGCTTTCGACGAAGAAGGGGAAGGAGGCGTATGTCGAGCCGGTGATTGAGGGGCGTGGGTATCGGTTTGTGGTGAAGGTGGGAACGCCGGAGGATGCGGAGGCGGCGAAGGCGGGGACCAGCGCGGGAAAGCGGCAGGCGTTCCGTTGTCTGATGTCGGGCGTACCTATTCCCTATGACCATATTCGGAATGAGGGCAAAGCTAAACGGATGGGCGACCGGCTTATGGCTGTCGTTGCCGAGGGCGACCGGGGACGGGTGTATCTAGCGCCGACACCGGAACACGAAGCGGTCGCAGGAGAGTCGATACCGGAATGGAGGCCGGAAGGCGACGTACCTGCTCGGCTCACCGGCGGAACATGTGTGCCTTACGGCTTGACGACATGGGGCGACCTCTTCACCCCCCGCCAACTCGTCGCCCTGACCACCTTCTCCGACTTAGTGGCGGAAGCGATGAAGCGAGTCGAGCAGGACGCTGCTAACGCCGATTTGCCCAATGACGAACGGCCGCTGCGGGATGGAGGCAATGGCGCGACGGCGTATGCTGAGGCGGTAGGGGCATATTTGGGACTGTGTATAAGCAGGCAAGCTAATCGGTCGTCCAACCTAAATTTCTGGGATCCGGTCGGAGCAAATGTTCAGCAGGTATTTGCTAGACAAGCCCTGCCAATGATCTGGGATTTCATTGAATCCAACCCATTTTCTAACTCCAGCGGGAATTTTACAGGACAAGTTGGCTATCTTAGCAAAGTAGTCTTCTCCTCGCCTAGTTATGCCAGCGTAGCTACGGCGTCTCAAAAGGATGCAGCCACTCAATCAACCAGCGCAGACAAAGTCATTTCCTCCGATCCTCCCTACTACGACAACATTGCTTACGCTGACCTCTCCGACTTCTTCTACGTCTGGCTGCGTCGTGCGGTACGGTCAATCTATCCCGATCTATTTGCTACGCTCGCCGTACCGAAGGCTGAAGAATTGATCGCTACTCCATATCGGCATGGGAACAAGGAAAAGGCAGAGACATTTTTTCTTGCCGGGATGACAGACGCGATGCGCCGCCTTGCCAAGCAGTCGCACCCGGCCTATCCAGTCACTATCTACTACGCCTTCAAGCAGTCTGAGGCCAAAGGCGACACCGGTACGGCCAGCACCGGCTGGGAGACTTTCCTAGCGGCGGTAATAGAGTCAGGCTTCTCCATTACCGGTACCTGGCCGATGCGCACCGAATACACCGGAAACCTGAAGAAAGGCTCCAACGCCCTCGCCTCCAGCATCGTCCTCGTCTGCCGCCAGCGCCCTGCCACCGCACCAATGGCCACTCGCCGCGAATTCGTCGCCGCGTTAAGGGCCGAGCTTCCCTCTGCCCTCGCCCACTTGCAATCCGGCAACATCGCCCCCGTCGATCTCGCCCAAGCCGCCATCGGCCCCGGCATGGCCGTGTTCACCCGCTACGCCAAAGTGCTCGACGCCGAAGGCAATCCCGTCTCCGTGCGCGAGGCCCTGGCGCTTATCAACCAGCTACTCGACGAAGTGCTCGCCGAGCAGGAAGGCGACTTTGACGCCGACAGCCGCTGGGCTTTGGCGTGGTTCGAGCAGCAAGGCTTCGACGAGGGCGAATACGGCGTCGCCGAAACCCTGTCCAAAGCCAAAAACACCAGCATCGCCGGCATCGTCGAGGGCGGCATCCTCGCCTCCAGAGCGGGCAAGGTGCGCCTGCTGCGTCCAGACGAATTAGCCGATGACTGGGACCCAACCACCGACGACCGGCTCACCGTGTGGGAAGCAGTCCACCACCTCATCCGCGCCCTAGAAATCGGCGGCGAGCCAGAAGCAGCGCGGGTCGAGGCCCAACTCGGCGCAAAAGCCGACATCGCCCGCGAACTGGCCTACCGCCTCTACACCATCTGCGAACGCAAGCGCCGCGCCGCCGAAGCCCTCTCCTACAACAGCCTAGTACAAAGCTGGCCCGAAATCGCCGATCTGGCGCGCAAGGAGCGGCAGGAGGCACCGCCCAAGCAGGGTGAGCTGTTCGGCGATAGCGATACGGGAGGTTTAAGATGAATGTGGCCGCATCGGAAACGTTTATATCAACTATGGTGGACCGCATCGTGAGAGGCTTCCAGCCTTCGCAGGTCGTCCTCTTCGGATCTCATGCACGGGGCACGGCAACCGAATGAAGCGACGTTGACCTACTCGTAATTCTGCCCAATGTGTCCGACAAGCGGCACACGGCTATCGAGATCCGTCGGGCCTTGGGCGATCTGCCAGTATGCAAGGACATAGTAGTAGCGACTCCCGAGGAAGTCGCTAGTCGCGGGCACCTTGTGGGAACCGCATTGCGTTCAGCTCTCCGCGAAGGAAAGGTTCTCTATGAACGACCCTGAACTCGTTGACGAAGCTCGCCGCTGGCTTGAGCGGCACACAAACTAAGCACATCGAAGATGACCCCCGCTGAACAAATCGCAGAGGATACATGGGGAAGGCTCAAACAGTCATGGGACGTGCAAGTCCGGTTGGGAGAGGAGACGCTTACTGATCTACTCATTTTGGATTTCACACGTTCAATGGAGGGTCGTACTAGGCTATTTCAAAGCACTAAAAGTCAGGAATCGAGACGAGGTACCGATCTGGAAATCCGGATTCACGCCGGTGGCAACCGAGCCGCAGCATTTGCAGTGCAAGCCAAGAAGCTATATCAAACCGAGGGGCGTTATCGTCTCGACGCCAAAGCGAAATCTCAGATAGACATCCTTGAGACGTACTCCCGGAGCGTACGCGCCATCCCACTTTATCTTTTGTACAACTACGTGGCCCGGCACAAGATACAACCATATTGGCATTGCTGTCGGTGTCCCGACGAAAGGCAACTAGGTTGTACTTTGGTGCCAAGCTGGAATATTCGCCAAGCGATCCGGGCTAGAACTAGGAACTTTGACTCGATTCATACATCATGCGCCGCATTGCCTTGGCGTTGCCTTTTTGACTGCCGGCAGGGCCGCGACCACCGCTTCCTGCCCGCCTCCTCCCGTAGCCTGTCCGCATTTCTCGGGTCATTTCTACCATTAGATGTAGATGACTTGCAAAACTATGACTGGGTACACTTCGAACCGGTTGACGGTGGCTGGCCGGAATGGCTGTGGTCCCGAGATGACGCAAAGCTATCGGATGAAGATGTTGAGAGGTTACGGCATGAGATATTGCGGCATGAGGGATTACGGCATAAGGAATTACGGCGGGATTCTATAATGTTAGAGACAAGGAAAGTGCAAGCATCAGATGCCCCGACCGAGGGATTGCCCGGTCATCTCCTTTTGGTCGAGGGGATGACGGAATGACGGATACGATCAGGAGTACACCTGTCTTGACCTTCTTCAATAACAAGGAAGACGTAGGGAAAACCTCTTTGATATATCATACTGCCTCGATGCTGTCCAAGTTGGATCGCCCAGTGATTACCATTACCGTCGATCTCGATTCACAGGCTAATTTAGGATAATGAATTATGCGACTCGCAGCTTCCATTGAAAGGCATGGATATTTTTGGCTGCCTAGCGAGGAAGAAAATGTACTCTCTGGGACGCTTGAAATTTCTAAAAAAGGACAGATAACGCTGGAATTAATGGTTTCTGTAGAATATCCCAGTGCCATTGTCGAACGGCTTTGGGCTTTTCGATCAGACGACGGCAATATTTCGTTCGATAAAATTATTGGTAAAGTCGAAGGCGACGAGTTCGTTACGTTGTGTTAATACGAATCCGACGAAGTTGAAGAAAACGCGTCTGAGATGTCAAGGTCCAACCTATTGGGCCGGACCGAGTTGCAGTAACACCCCTCTTGACGCCGTTGATCTCACGCTGCAAATTGCTTGCGTCAACCGTCTTAGTCAGAACCACCAAATTCAAGGATAATTAGAATGATTCTAGTCTTCGCAGGCGCAGGAAGCTCCGCTTCTGTAGATTCCAAAAATTACCCTACCACTATCGAGTTCTTCAAACGTCTTCCAGAAGACGTAAAGAACAACGCTTTGTATAATTTTATCCATGAATTCCTTAAAGCCCAAAAGAAAGAAAGTCTTATTGACATCGAGGATGTTCTGTGGACTATTGATGATTTTAATAGAACCTTTGATGCCACACTTAATCCCGATAGTATAATGGGGTGGATGATGAGTAATAATATGCTGAGAAGCCGTCTGAAAACTATATTTTTTCTATTTGATCCGTTTGAGCAGCAAGTGGATCATAGCAATCTGGATCAAGGCTTCGCTATGGTGGGTCAACACCTCATAATCTCGGGCATGTCGGCGAAAATTCAT
This sequence comes from Candidatus Latescibacterota bacterium, assembly GCA_965261395.1. Classification (GTDB taxonomy): domain Bacteria; phylum Latescibacterota; class UBA2968; order UBA8231; family UBA8231. The sequence goes on along the minus strand of OZ253462.1, from coordinate 3,908,833 downwards.
CAACCACGCAAACGTGCGCTCGACGACCCAACGGCGTGGTAACACCTCAAAGCCGGGGCCTTGTTTGGCGACGACTTCCAAGTCTATTTTGTGCGTCTTTTTTACGTTAGCCACCCACGTTCGGATCGGATCGCCTCGATAGCCGCCATCGCCCCACAGTTTGCGTAACCGGGCTACGCCGGAGGCCCCCAAGCGGGTCAACACCTGCTTGAGGCCGTCCCGATCCTCTACATCGGCGGCGGTGACCACCACCTGTCTAAGCAAGCCCGAGGTGTCGACCAACAGATGACGCTTGCGCCCCTTGACCTTTTTTCCGGCGTCATAACCGGTTGTTTTACCATGGGTTGCCGTCTTGATCGTCTGACTATCGACTACGCCAGCCGACGGCGTTGGAGCCCGTCCGTTGAGGCGGCGTTCCCGCTGGGTGAGTCGATCCAATACCTGCGGCCAGACCCCTTGTAGACTCCAGCGACGAAAGTAATCATACACCGTTTTCCACGGTCCAAAACAAGAAGGCAACAAAGCCCAAGGACAACCGGTCTTGGTCAGATACAAAAGGCCGTTGACGATCTGGCGTCGATCCCGCGGTGGCCGACCCGGACCGTTCGGCTGCCATGTCGAAGCCGGCAGCAACGGTTCGATCCGACGCCATTGCACATCGGTTACATCGGTGGCATATTGCCTACTAGGCGTACTCATCATACGAGCCTTTCTGTTCAGATTTTGTCGCGAAACCTGAATATGGCTCGATGAGTACGCCGATTCAAATACCGGCTACAGCAAGGGTTTTCAGACGGCTTCTTAATAACTTGGCCGCTCAATTCGGTGCCTCTGTGTCTGAAACTCAATCTATAATTAGGAATAGAGAATCTTTCAGTGACCAGTGTTTATATCTAAGAAATAGCATCAATAGCCTAGTACATAATCTATACACACATCGTCCTGACAAGAACCAATTAACCAATTGGGCACGTTTTCTCAAGGATCTCCAATCTTCGGATCCCGTTGTTGAGATTTTCACGACAAACTATGACTTGGTATTGGAAAGTACGATCAAAAAGTATGGGATAGATATAGAGGACGGTATCAGGCATCATGATTATGAGACGATCATAGATACAACTGTTTGGGATAGTCCCGGCACATCCATTAACGGTCACGGGCGGCTGACCAAGCTGCATGGATCAGTGAATTGGCAGCGCAACAGCGACGGTACTATTGTCCAAAGTCCCGTTTATACCGGGGATGAAAAAAAACAAGCAGTTTTGTATCCAGGACTTAAAGGAAGGCCCCAAGAAGAACCTTTTATTATGTTCCATGATCATCTACGGAAGACCGCACTTAGGGCGGATGTAGCAATCTTCGTCGGGTATGCCTTCCGTGATCCGTATATTAATGAAATCCTTTCCGACAATCTCCCTGATGTCCGTAAGCATGTTATATGTAAAGATGAAGAGCCTCCCTCTCTTATTCCCTTTAATAAAGATAGTTACACGTATTACGATACAGGTTTTAGTAAAACCTGTGTAGATAAAATCTTGACCGACTTGAATACCGTCGTCGGTTAGACTCCCTATGCTCTTTCATCTGCTGTGAGGACTCATTCTATAGGTCTCCTCGGGATTCGGCCAAGCTCCGCACGGCTTGGCGGGCCGCATCCATCAAAGCCGTTCCAGTATTCGCGGCGATCCTATCCAGCTTATCTGTGGACACTGTGCCAAGACAGCACTTCTATTTCGTATAGATATACGGTGAATTCTGGAACGGTCAGCGCCTTGACAGGCCGCGCTGCCGAGCAAAGCGCAGAGCACGCAGTTCATTCACCAGCAGCCACAGATTCTCGTCGAGCGCCAACCCCAAAGCAGCTACTTCTCCTGCGTGGAACTGGTCCAACGGCTGAACAGGATCGCGGATGGCCAATACTCCCTGCCGCTTCATCAGGCCAAACAGTTCTTGATACCCATATACCCGCTGTGTATAACGCGGATCGCGGGCTCGTATTTCAGTCTGGACAGCCGATGGGACAACGGCCGCAAAAAAGCGAAACAGAGAGGCGAGTACATCCGCTCGATGGCCCAAAACCCAAAATGAGGTGTCCAAAACGGCTGTTTGCTTCTTCATACTTCAAAAATAAACACTAGATTTTACTTGTCTAAATACAATGGCTGCTGGGGTGGCGTAAGATATTGGCGAATCGCATCTCGACAGGCCGTTGCCCTAGAGGAATGCGCTGGCCTTTCTGACTCTAAGATCAAGTCCTATTGCCAAGACTTGCAAATACTGACTATGCTTCACTTCTTCGTTTGCGTCCTCGGCTCCAAGGTACTCGAATTGGACCGTGGACGAGTGCAATCAGTCGCACGGCGACCAAGAGCTATTTATAAGGAAGTAAAATCATGGCCATTACCAATCAAGAACGCGTCGGCAAAGCACTCGAACTCCTCAAGGCCGGACTTGGCCCATTTGTCGAGCGCGAGGTCCAAGACAAAATCAAGGCCGGTGGCGTACACATGGACACCGTCCGGCGCTTTGTCGATGATCCACACCTGACCGACAAGCCCATAGACCAGTGGGATGTAGCCGCACTTCTCAAGCTCATGTGGGAAACGTGGAATGACGTGTTCCGCACTGTACTGGGCCGTGCCGAGCGCAGCCTCGTCAACGAAATCCGCGACCAGCGCAACAAGTGGGCGCACCAAGACAGCTTCTCCAGCGACGACGCCGACCGCACCCTCGACTCTATCGCCCGCCTGCTGACAGCCGTTTCCGCGCCGCAAGCAGACGAGGTCAATCGCATGAAGATGGAACTGCGCCGTCTGATCTTTGAGGAGCAGGCGCGCAGTGAACGCCGGCGCGGCGCTGGCAACACCGTCGAGAGCCAAGCCACCGGCAGCCTGAAGCCCTGGCGCGAGGTCGTAGCCCCGCATCGCGACGTGGCCAGCGGCGGCTACCAGCAGGCCGAGTTCGCCGCGGACCTGTGGCAGGTCCATATCGGTGAAGGAACCGACGAGTACCGCAACCCAGCGGAGTTCTTTCGCCGCACCTATCTGACGGAAAGCCTGAAGAGCCTGCTAAGCGGAGCGATGCAGCGGCTGAGCGGTCAGGGCGGCGATCCAGTGGTGGAACTACAGACCAACTTCGGCGGCGGCAAGACCCACTCCATGCTAGCCCTGTACCATCTATTCTCAGGAATGCCAACCGGCGAGTTGCTGGGTATCGACGACCTGATAGCATCAGCCGAAATCGCCGCACGGCCCGACCATGTCAAACGGGTCGTGCTGGTCGGCAACAAGATCTCGCCCGGCAATCCGTCGGCAAAGGAAGATGGCACCGTGGTCAGGACACTGTGGGGCGAACTCGCTTGGCAACTCGGCGGCAAAGCGGCATTCGACAAAGTGCGGCAGGACGACGAGCGCGCCACCAACCCAGGCGACGCCCTCCGCGAATTGATGAACGAATACGGGCCGTGTCTCATTCTGATCGACGAATGGGTCGCCTACGCCCGCCAGTTGCACGACGACGCCGACCTGCCAGCCGGCAGTTTCGAAACCCACTTCAGCTTTGCCCAGACCTTGACCGAATCCGCGCGGGCGGCGAACCATTGCCTGCTGGTGATCAGCTTGCCGTCATCGGATACGGCGACCTCCCCCCATGCCCAAGGTGAAGACGAGGAAGTCGGTGGCCTCCGCGGCCGGGCGGCGCTGTCGCGGCTCAAGAATGTCATTGGCCGCGTCGAATCCTCCTGGACGCCAGCGAGTACCGAAGAAGGCTTTGAGATCGTGCGCCGCCGTCTATTTGAACCCTTGAGCGAGCGCGAGCATTTCACGGCCCGCGACAATGTCTCACGCACCTTTGCCGACTTCTACCGCGCCCAGCAGCAGGAGTTCCCTACCGAATGCCGGGACGCCGACTACGAGCGCCGCCTGCGTGCTGCCTATCCAATCCATCCAGAAGTCTTCGACCGGCTCTACACGGACTGGTCCGCGCTAGTGAAGTTTCAGCGCACGCGCGGCGTCCTGCGTCTGATGGCCGCCGTCATCCACAGTCTGTGGGACCGCGGCGACCGCAACCCGCTGATCATGCCAGCACACATCCCCATCGACGACCCGCACGTCCGCAACGAGTTGACCCGCTATCTGTCCGACAACTGGACGCCGATCATCGAGGCGGATGTCGATGGCCCGAATGCACTGCCGCAGCGCATTGACGGCGAGGTAGCGAACTTGGGCAAATTCTCCGCGACTCGCCGGGTAGCGCGCACCGTGTACCTCGGCTCCGCGCCGACGACCTCGGTGGCCAATCGCGGCATTGAGGACCGCCGGATCAAGCTCGGCTGCGCAATGCCGGGTGAAACACCAGCGATCTTTGGCGATGCCCTGCGTCGCCTGAGCACGCAGGCGACCTTCCTCTATCAGGATGGCCCGCGCTACTGGTACTCAACGCAGCCGACTGTCACCAAGCTGGCGGAAGACCGGGCCGATCAATTCAGGCGCGATCCCGCGCCAGTGGTGGCCGAGATCGAGCAGCGGTTGCGCACCGACCTGCGCACCACGGGCGACTTCCAGCGCATCCATACGGTGCCGCAATCCGGCGCTGATATCCCCGACGACATGGAGGCCCGTCTGGTGGTGCTAGGGACTGAGCACCCACACAGCAGCGGGTCGAACAGCAAGGCGCAGGCCGCAGCCACCGCCATACTCGAAAATCGCGGCAACACCCCGCGCCTTTTTCGCAATACGCTGGTCTTCCTTGCCGTGGACCAGACCCGCCTGCAGGACCTGGATGAAGCGATTCGTCGCTGGTTGGCGTGGTCGTCCATCCTCCAAGACAAAGAAACTCTGAACCTCGACCCGCATCAGGTGCGGCAAGCCGAAGCGCAGTTGAAGTCGGAGGATGGTGCCGTGGTTGGACGGCTGCCGGAGGCCTATCAGTGGCTCCTCGTGCCAGTGCAGTCCACACCCCAGGCGGCGGTCGAGTGGCAGGCCCTGCGGCTGACTGGGCAGGACCCGCTCGCCGTGCGCGCCAGCAAGAAACTGCGGTCGGAAGAGCTGTTGGTACCGGCGCTCGCGGGCACGCGCTTGCGCCTAGAACTCGACCGAGTGCCCTTGTGGCGCGGCGATCACGTGGAAATCCGCCAGTTGGCAGACCACTTCGCCCGCTACCTGTACCTCCCCCGCCTCGCTGGTCCAGAGGTCCTAATTAGGGCCATTCAAGACGGGTTGGGGCTCCTCCTCTGGACAGACGAATCGTTCGCCTACGCCGATTCCTTCGATGAAGCCACGAGCCGCTATCGCGGACTCCGCTGTGGCCGTGAGGTCCCCCTGCTTGATCCTGCGAGCGATGGGCTGCTGGTCAAGCCCGAAGTCGCGATCACACAGCAGAACGCCGAGCCAGCGGCAGCGGCAACCGGGGCGGGCGTCGGCGTCGCTGAGCCGAGCGCCAGCGCATCGGCCGGTACCGGCACCCATCCAGAGCCAACCCCTACCCCACCCGAGCAGAAAGCGCGGCGCTTTCACGGGGCCGTGTCTCTCGATGCCACCCGCGTCGGTCGCGACGCGAGCCAGATCGCCGATGAGGTCATTGCCCATCTCGCCGGCTTGGTAGGTGCCAAAGTGACCGTGACCTTGGAGATAGAAGCCGAAATCCCCTCGGGTGCGCCCGATCACGTCGTGCGCACCGTCACCGAGAACAGCCGCACGCTCAAGTTCTCCAGCCAGGGTTTTGAACGGGAATAGGTCGGGAAGTGACGCTCGAAGATCTCCAGCCTAACGCCGCAGTGCGTGGCATTCTCACCGATGGCCTCGTGGTGGTCGTCAGCGTGCAGTGGTTTGGCTCCGAGGCCCTGGAACTGACCTACAAAACCCCGGACGGTAAGGTGGCCAATGAGCTGCTCTACCGCTCTGACGAGGCGCGGCTCGAAGTGGCAGAACAGGGGCAGCCGTGGAGTTTTGACGGCGATGGTGCCCTATTCCGGCTGGTGTCTGAGGCCCTGCGCATCCGCCTCGCGCATCTGTTCGATCCCGTGCTGGCGGTCCACACCTCGGTCGTCGAGCCATTGCCCCATCAGATCACCGCGGTGTACGAATCCATGCTGCCGCGCCAACCGCTGCGCTTCCTCCTCGCCGACGATCCGGGTGCTGGTAAGACCATCATGGCGGGCCTACTCATCAAGGAGTTGATCGCCCGTGGCGATCTCGAACGGTGCCTGATCGTCTGCCCCGGCAGCCTCGCCGAGCAATGGCAGGACGAACTCTACCAGCGCTTCCAGTTGCCCTTTGAGATTATGACCAACGACAAGCTCGAAGCCGCCCGCACTGGCAACTGGTTTTTGGAGGCCAACCTCGTCATCGCACGCCTCGACAAGCTAGCGCGCGACGAACAGGTCCAGCAGAAGCTCCAGGCACCGGACACGGGCTGGGATCTAGTAGTATGCGACGAGGCGCACAAGATGTCGGCCAGTTTCTTCGGGGGCGAGATCCACTACACGAAGCGCTATCGACTGGGACAGTTATTATCGACACGGACGCGCCACTTCTTGCTGATGACGGCGACGCCGCACAACGGCAAGGAAGAGGACTTCCAACTCTTCATGGCACTGCTCGACAGCGACCGCTTTGAAGGCCGCTTCCGCGATGGCGTCCATGTGGCTGATGTCTCGGACTTGATGCGGCGCATGGTCAAGGAGCGGCTGCTCAAGTTCGACGGCAAGCCGCTGTTCCCCGAACGCATTGCCTACACCGTGCCGTACCAGCTCTCAGAGGCGGAAGCCCAGCTCTACGAGGCGGTCACCGACTATGTGCGGGAGGAGTTCAATCGGGCGGACGCACTCGCCAACGCCAAGCGGGCCGGTACGGTCGGCTTCGCCCTGACGATCCTCCAACGGCGGCTCGCTTCGTCTCCCGAGGCGATCTACCAGTCGCTGCGCCGACGACGCGAGCGTTTGGAGGGCCGCCTGTGCGAGTCGGAGGAATCCCGACGCCCCGGCTGGGCCACAGCCCCGGAACTCGATGCCGAAGACATCGAGGATCTCGACGACGCACCAGGGCATGAGGCCGAGGCCGCCGAAACGCGCATCCTCGACCAGGCGACCGCCGCCCGCTCCATCACCGAGTTGAAGGCGGAAATCGACACTCTGAAGATGCTGGAAAGTCGTGCGCTTGACGTCCGTCGCCGCGGTGGAGACGCGAAGTGGCGGGAGCTTGCAAGCCTGCTCAGCGAGGTCTTTACGACGTCTGGTATAGCGGGCCGAATCGGAGAACCGACAGCTCCCTACAGCGGTGGCGAGATCCCGCGTCCAGTGTCCTCCCCTGCGCAGAAGCTGGTACTCTTCACCGAGCACCGAGACACGCTTCGCTATCTGCAAGACCGCATCACCACGTTGCTTGGACGTGCGGAGTCGGTAGTCGTCATTCACGGGGGCATAGCCCGCGAGCATCGCCACCAAGCGCAGGAAGCCTTCCGCCACGACCCAGCGGTACAGGTGCTGCTGGCCACCGATGCCGCTGGCGAAGGGATCAACCTCCAGCGGGCGCACCTGATGGTCAACTACGACCTCCCCTGGAACCCAAACCGCCTAGAGCAACGCTTCGGCCGCATTCACCGAATCGGCCAGACGGAGGTGTGCCACCTGTGGAATCTGGTCGCGGACCAAACCCGCGAGGGCGATGTGTACCAGCGACTGCTGACCAAACTAGAACAGGCACGGCAGGCCCTAGGTGGTCAGGTATTTGACGTGCTCGGCACGCTCGAATTCGAGGGACGGCCGTTGCGCGACCTCCTGCTCGAAGCCATCCGCTACGGCGAGCAGCCAGAAGTTCGCGCACGCCTCGACACTGCGGTTGATCAGGCGCTCGACCAGAGCGTGCTGCAGGACCTGTTGGAGGAGCGGCAACTCGTCCATGACGCGATGGACGCCAGCCGCTTGCAGAGGGTTCGCGAAGAGATGGAGCGGGCCGAGGCGCGCCGCCTACAACCACATTACATTGAGGCGTTTTTTCTAGAGGCGTTCCAGCGGATCGGTGGCTCGGCCCGGCAGCGTGAGCCGCGCCGCTACGAAGTGACGCATGTCCCCGCACCGATCCGCAACCAGAGTGGGCCGGTGCTGCCCCGCTACGAACGGATCGCCTTCGACAAGTCGCTGGTTACTCCCCCCGGCCAACCAACGGCAGCCTTTGTTTGCCCGGGACACCCCTTACTGGACGCCGTTCTCGACCTGACGCTGAAGGAGCACCGCGATCTGCTCAAGCGCGGAGCAGTGCTCATTGACGAGCGCGATCCAGGGCAGACACCGCGAGTCCTTTTCTACCTCGAACACGCCATTCAAGACGCGGGCTGGACGCAGGCTGGTGACCGCCGGATTGTCTCCAAGCAGATGCTCTACGTCGAAATCGACGCCGCTGGCAACGCCCGCCACCTGCACTACGCCCCCTACTTGGACTATCGGCCGCTAGCCCAAGACGAGCCTAGCGTTGAGGCCATCTTGGAGCGGCCGGAATGCGCGTGGATCAACCGAGAAATGGAGCAGAAGGCACAAGCCTATGCAGTGGCTCACGTCGTCCCCGAGCATCTAGCCCAAGTCCGCGATCCCAAGCTGGCGTTGATCGCCAAGACCGAGGCCGCGGTCAAGGACCGTCTGACCAAGGAAATCTCCTACTGGGATCACCGTGCCGAACAGCTCAAGCTACAGGAGAAGGCTGGCGCGAGCGGTGCTCGCCTCAACTCGGACGAAGCCCGCAAACGGGCCGATACGTTGCAGGCTCGGCTGAACAAGAGGCTACAGGAATTGAAACTCGAAGCACAACTCTCGCCGTTACCGCCGGTGGTACTCGGGGGCTTGCTGGTGGTGCCGCAGGGACTGGCGGACGCTATGGCGGGGCGTCGGTCGCCTGTGGATACGCAGAAAGTTGCCGCCCGGGCGCGGGCTATTGTCATGGAAGTAGAACGCGGCCTCGGCTATGAGCCGACGGACCGGGAGTTTGACAAACTCGGCTACGATATCGAGTCGCGGATGCACGGCACGGGGCGGCTGCGCTTCATTGAGGTCAAGGGCCGCGCAAGTGGGGCCGCGACCATCACGGTGACCAAAAACGAAATTCTCTACAGCCTCAATAAACCCGACGACTTCATTCTCGCCATAGTCGAGTTTTTGGACAACGCTAGGCACCGCGTTAGCTATCTGCGCCAACCCTTCCAACGCGAACCCGACTTTGGCGTCACCAGCGTCAACTACGACTTCGCCAAGCTGCTGGTGCGGGCCGAGGCCCCAGCCTGAGCACCAAGCCCCGGACGTCTTGGCAGGATGCGACCTAGTGCGGCGGCAGCTTTTGGGCGAGTTGGGCACCGGTAGCACGGCGCAGGGTTGGCACCAGGACTCGGCCTCTTGGCGCGACTCATCATCACGCTCATGCTTGAGAACACCATCGCGGCCCCGACCAACGGCGGCTTACGTACAGCGCTAAATGCTCTATTGCCAACGCCTTTACCCCTCCCTTATGTTTTCTGATGGAGCCGCCCGCGCCGCCCGTCGGGGGACGAACTGGCAGGTGGTGGGATTGCTAACGCTCACGGGATGTACGTGATTCTTGAACCCAAAAACAAAAAGGTGTTTCATGGCCCAAACAACAGAACATCCCTACATCGTGACAGATGAGCAGATTCTAGGTGGAGAGCCTATCGTCAAAGATACGCGTACGCCGGTTCGTGCGATTGTCGAAATCTGGCGTTTGGGTACACACCCTGAAGACATTCCAAACCATCTTCCGCATTTGTCTTTGGGACAGGTTTTTGATGCCCTGAGTTACTACAGCGACCACCAAGAGGAAATTCATAAATACATTGAAGAAAATCGCATTCCCCACAGATTGATTGACCCACTTGTACAGCCAACTCAATGAGTTTATTTGTCGAACTCTATCTCGATGAAGATGTTGATGTCTTGATTGCAGATTTACTCAAAGCGTATGGTTTTTCTGCACTGACAACGAGAGATGCAGACCAAATTCAGAATAGTGATGCAGATCAATTAGCTTACGCAGCCATGCAGCAGAAGACATTGCTAACTCATAATCGCGTTCACTTTGAGTCGCTCGCCAAGTTATATTTTGAACAAAATAAAACGCATTGGGGGATAATTATCGCTGTCCGTCGTTCATCGTACGAAATGGTGCAAAGGCTCTTGAATATTTTAAATCGGGTTACAGCAGATGAAATGAAAAATCAGATCCGATATCTCTAAAAACGGCCGAACGACGAGAAAACTACTCATCCTTTGGCCAAGCTCGGACAAACCAAAGGAGCACAGCCGTGGACAAATACCTCTACACGGTCTCAGAAGAAGAAAAATACTACTTCGATTTGCGCGGCTACCTAGTGGTTCGCAACGCCCTCACTCCAGAGGAAGTAGGCGAATGCAACGCCGCCATCGACCACTTCGCCGACCAAATCGCCGCCTACCCCGGCACCCTCGCCCGCGACTCAAGCGCGCTGCAAGGCACAACTAGCCGCCAACAGCTCACCGGCATGCTCGGTTGGCCGCCCCCCTACCGCGAACCCTTTCGCCGCCTGCTGGTCCATCCCACTGTCGTCTCGCGCCTCAACGAATTCAGCGGTCCGGGCTTTCGCCTCGATCACGGCCCCCTGCTCATCAGCGCCACCGAGGGAACCGAGGGGCACTACCTGCACGGCTCGGGCGAGCCTTTTAGCCCCGCCACTTGGTATCACCAGCAAAACGGCAAAATCTACTGCCGGGGCATCACCGTGGCTTGGCAACTAACCGACTGCAACCCCGGAGACGGCGGCTTTGCCGTAATCCCCGGGAGCCACAAAACCTGCGAGCCAACCCCGCCCGAGATCCGCTCGCTCGCAGAGTATGGGGAATTAGTCGTCCAACCCGCCCTGCGCACCGGCGACGTCCTCTTCTTTGCCGAGACCGCCACTCACGGCACTCTGCCTTGGAAGGGCAAAAATCTGCGGCGCTCCGTGCTCTACAAATACGCTTCCCGGGGCGCGGCCCGAGCTACGGGCAAATACTTCACTCCCCAGGCGCGCTACGGTGCCTGGATCGACGAACTCACGCCCGAACAGCAAGCCGTCCTCTACGGGCCGGGTGTCCACCACAAGGAACTGCCCCTGCTGGAATCCGACGGCCAAAAAACCTGGATTGCGGAGAGCTAAAATGGATGCGCGCGAACGCTACTTCTGGGATCTCACCGGCTATCTGGTCGTCCGCAATGTCCTCACCGCCGAGGAATTAAGCGAATGCAACGCCGCCATCGACCACTGCATGGAGCGGATGCAGCAATCCCCCGACAATGGCGGTGCCCGAGGCGAGTCGAACGTGCTCCAAGGCACTGGCCAACAGACCCTCCCGAACCTGCTCGAATTGCCCCACCCCCATTGCGAACCCTTCCGCCGCCTGCTGGTGCATCCCCAAGTTGTCTCCCGCCTCAACGCGATGTGCGGCAAGGGATTCCGCCACGACCACGGCCCCTGGGTCTCCTACAGTCCCAAGGGAACCGAGGGCCTCATCCTACACGGCGCGGGCGAACCCCACAGACCCTATGTGGCCTACCATCACCAGAACGGCCAGTTCTACTGCGCTGGCGTCACCGTGACCTATCAGTTGGCCGACTGCAAGGCCGGCGATGGCGGCTTCGCCTGTGTGCCAGGCAGCCACAAAGCCAAATTCCCCATGCCCGCCGGCGTGCGCTCCTGCGACGAGCCGCTGGACGTGGTCCACCAGCCCGCACTCAAGGCCGGCGATGTCATTTTCTTTATGGACGGAGCCCAAACCCACGGCACCCTGCCCTGGAAAGGCGATGCGCCACGCCGCTCGGCACTCTACAAGTACGCGAGCCGCACCACCACCCGCTCTGGCGTCTCCATCGAGTTGGCAGCGCCCGAAGTTTATTGGGACGAGGCTATCGTAGAGGGTATGACACCCGAGCAACGCGCCGTCATGTACGGCCCCTGTTCCAGTATAGCCAAGGGGCTGCATTTGCAGGTGGACGCAGACGGCAACGTCGTGCTTGGCAAGTAAATCTCTCAAAGGCGATTCTGGGGGAGCGGACCGGGTACATGGGTCAGTACGGCCCTGAGTAACGCCTGTTAAGCCGTCTGCAAACTCCAAATCTCGCACCCGGCAAAGGGCATGTGCTCCCCCTCGACGTACTGCGGCCGCGGCGCGTACTTGTTCCCCACTGCGGGCACCACCTCGCCCCGACACATAATGCACGGGCTGCGATCCACGGTGACCTTGGTGCTGGTCGGAATGTAGCGCAGGGTAAGCCCAACCCGCCATTGGTCCGAAGTATTGGCGTTGGACCCGTGGATGATACTGGGGTGGTGGATGGAAATATCCCCCGCCTCCAGCTCCAGATTGACGGCATCGGCATCGTCAATATGGTCGGGATGAATCCCGACACCGAGGACGTATTTGTCCGTATCGAGATCGACCATCTCGCTGCGCTTGAGCAATTGCTTGGTGTGCGTTCCCGGCAAAACCCGCATACAGCCATTGGCCACCGTCGAGTCCGTGCCGGCCACCCACAACGTGGTGACCTCCATCGGCTCCAAGGGCCAGTACGAACCGTCCTGATGCCACTGTACTGCTTGGCCAGTGCTGGGTTTTTTGGCGATATAGTGCGCCGCGAACATGGCCACATTAGGCCCGAGGAATTGCGCCGCAATATCGACCAGCCGGTCGTCGGTGACTAAGCGGTGCATAAAGGGATCGTGTACCATCAGTTCGTGGTGCAAGCGCTCGGGCCGCGTGCCCGGATGCTTTTTGACCAACCAGTGTACGTGCTCCACTGTCTCGGCCGCCAGCCCCGCGTCAATGGCCTTGCGGGCAATGCAAAAGCCCTGCTCGTCGTATGCTTGGCGCAGTGTCGTTTCCATTCGCTCTCTTGCCCTCCTAGGCTCGAAAACTACGTGACCTTGACTCCGGCCTTGGTGGGCCACCTTCACCTAGGACCGCCACGCTGGGTGGGTGACATGCAGCAAATAGGCCCGTTCCGGCACGGTGATGATCGTCTGCGTACCCTTCTCAATATAACCCAAGTCACCTGCCTTGTATTGCACCGGCTCCTGACCTGCGACTTGGATCTCCAAGTGCCCCTCCAACATGAAAAAGACCTCGTCGTAATCAAAGGTCCACGTCAACCGGCTGGCCTCTAGATACTCGGTAAAACCGGCCGACAGTTTGTCACCGACGCCAATAATGGGATCGGAAACCTGCACCGTGGCACCGGGCACGTCAAAAGCGGCTAAATTTCTCTGGTCCTTCTCGACTTTATAGATCACGACGCACTCCTATTTCGCTTTCTTGAGGGTCTTGCTCAGACGCGGTGGATTCTTTTTATCCAGCTTGAATTTCGCGATATTTCCTTCGCTCATGGCGCGTCGCTCTCCGGGCAGATATGATAGAGCTAACGTACGGGAATCCCGTAGCTGCACCACCCCCCAGTGTCTAGGCCACAGGAGCTAGTCGCTTTGTCCCACCCGAAAACGAGGCCCATCCCTCCAGCCACAGCCCAAGTCCTGGGACTGCCCACCCAGGACTTGACCCCTTTTTTCGCCGGCCGCACCGGTGCCCAAGCCCTAGAACGCCTCGAAACCCTGGCCGCCTGGATGGCCGGAATAAACACCCAGAACCACGACGGCGTGACCTTGACCCCGGCCCTAGTGGACCACCTGTCCAGCGGCGATATCCAAGCTCGCATCGCCGATTTGGACCAGCGCCGCCGGGCGACCAGTCTGGGCCAATTCGACCCGAGCGACCTTTTGCAGCGGGAACTGGAGTACCGGCGCTACGCGTCCGAGGCAAAACGCCAGCCGACCTGGCCCCAAGACGAGGACGGACGGCGTTGCGCCTTTGATGCCCTAGAGACCCTCCCGCCCCAGCAGGAGGAGGATTGCATCCTGACCGACCAGGACCGCCTTGAAGCCCAGCGGGCGGCCTGGGAGGCGCGCGGCCTGCTCGATTTCCTGCGCCATTTCCGCGCCTACACCCAAAGGTCTATAGTCGTGGTCGGCAACGAACGCTACGGCCGCCACTTTGTCGTCGAGCCCCTGGAGCCGCATTTGGCCGGCGACTTTGCCGTGCGCTACGAGCGCACCCCCTCGCACCTCTCCATGCGCCTGACCGTGCCCCACTATACCGAGCGCTTTCAGCGCAATGGCTTTGCTCCCGAGTTCATGCGCCACTTGAGCACCCACATGCCCCACGTGGTGCTGGTGGACGTGTGCAGTCCCCGGGGCACTGAGCGCTATACCAAAGTCCCCCGCGGCATCCGAGACCTGGTCAATTGGTTCATGGTCTTCAACCACCTCCGCGCCCAGGGCGACCCCAGCCAGTACCAGGATAAGAGCGGCCTGCCGCCCCACTTGCTGGACGAGTTGGAAAAGTGGTACGAGTTTGTCGTCGTGCGGCGGCGCATTGGCCCGTGGATAGAACCCGGTCCGACCTACGCCATCAGTCACTGGACCCCCGAGCTGAAAGAGGAAGTGCTCATGGGCGATCTGGCCGTCCCCCGGCGGCCGGCCACACCCGGCGACGAGCCCCAGGTCATTTTGGCCAATCCCGCTCTGTATCGCACCGAGGGGGCGGACCTGCCCGAGTTCATGCGCCGCACCCAGCCCTATTACTTCAACGACCCAGAGAAGCGCATCCGCGAAGAGATTGTCCCCGGTTTTGGCACCCACGGCTTTGAGACCCGCGTGCGGGGCTGTACCACGGATCAGTACGTGGCCGCGGTGCAGCGCGCTATAGGGCAGGCCCTGCAAAGGTGAGAGTCTAGCTAGCCGTGATCCGCTGCCGACTCACCGTTACTTCGCCCCTGCCCAGCGATTGGGGCCGCATTCCCTTTTCGCCCGTCGTCGACTTTGGCCGTCTCATTGCCCAGGCCGGGGCCCAAGGCGTGCTCGACCCCAATTCCATTGTCGTAGTCGATCTCGCCAGCGGCACACCCGTCGCTTTTGCCCGCAGCGAGGACCTGGCCTACGGCGATCGGGGCCGCATTGAGTGGACCATAGACGAGCCCGACCACATTGAATACGAGATCCGCTTTGCCACGGCCGACTGCCGACCGGCACTAGTGCCGCAGTCCTATGTCCCCTTGGTGGGCAACGGCGACCTGCTGCGCTACAACGCCCCTAGCCCGCGCCCCTTGGTCCTGAGCAATTCCCTGCATCTGATCGACCTGACCGGCGACGGTCGGGCCGACCTAGCGGGCTGCTGGAATTACTACCACCGTCCCGGCGCGCCCATAAGCGGCTTGGTCTGCTGTCCGCGCATTGGCACCGCGGAAGACTTGCTCTTTGGCGATATGGCGCGCCTGCGCTATGTCGAGGACGGCGAATTAAAGCACTTTCCCGGTGTGTACGTGCGGGTCGCCTTTGCCGATATAGATGGCGACGGGCTGGTCGACTTGGCCTTTGCCGACCGCAGCCGCAGTCAGGTCACCTTCTTTCGCAACACTGGACAGCGCGACGAGGGCAACCTACCGCTCTTCGCCCCCTATGGCTCTATTGAGACCCCTTTTGCTACCATTGAGCACTTGATTCTGCAAGATATAACCGGCAACGGCGCGGTCGATTTGGTGGTCAACGGCCACCTCATTGCCAATCTCGCGGCAACCGGCGCTCCCTTCCGGCCCGGCCCACCCCAAGACTTGGGCAGCGGCCCGCACATCGCCTTTCTCGACCTAGATGGCGACGGCCGTTTGGAACTGATTGGCCTAGAAGGAGGGGCTTCCTCCTATCCGCCCCCGGACCAGCCGTGCGCGCTCTGCTGGCGTTGTCTCACCAGCGCCGATCCTATCCAGTACGGTCCGCCCCAAGCCCTGCCCGACGTACCCGACGCCGCGGACTGCGCCCAACTGGCCGCCAGCCAGGAGCCGTGCCCCGGCCTCCTGTTGCAGTGCAACACCTATCAGCATCTAGTCTTTTATGAATTGACCGGTCCCGGCCAGCTAGTGAGGCGCGGCCTCCTCCAAGCCCCATCGCCCCCGGTCTCTTGGAGCGACCAAGCCTGGCCCTGCGCTGCGGACTGGGACAATGACGGCGTTTGGGATTTGGTCATTGGCGGCGGATACGGCTGGCCGCGCCTAGTCCACAACCGGGGCGATAACCAGCGTCCCGCCTTTGACGAGCCGCAGTTGATCCTCTCCGCCGACGGCCCCATCCGGGTACTGCGCGGCGATTTGCTGGGCGGTGATCACTGGCACAATATGGGCTACCCCTATCCCGTGCTGGTCGATTGGGATGGCGACGGCCTGCTCGACCTGATGCTGCCCAACGAGACCAACCGCATTATCTGGCATCGAAATATAGGTACTGACAAAGTCCCTTATTTTGGACCGCGCCAATTCATCGAAGTGGAAGGCTTCGCCGACTCGCCCCAGACCCGAGCCGAATCGGGCCTTTTGAGCGCCGACCCCAACTTGCCCAATCACCCCTACCCGACCGATCCCCGCTCGCCTTTCTTCTGGCGCACGGGCGCTGCTTTTGCCGACTGGAACGGCGACGGCCTAATGGATTTTATCACCCACAACTATCAGCGTCAGGCCACGCTCTTTATTCAGTACGTGCACGGCGATGGCCAGCCGCGGGTCAGAGCGGCCGGCCCGGTGCTATTGGAGGACGGCCGCCCCATTGACGATAGCATTGTCGGCCGACAAAAACACTGGACCGAATCCTTCCGCGCCTGTGACTGGGACGGCGATGGCTTGATTGATCTCATTTACAATCTCGCCGGCACGGGCGAGATCTACCTCTTGCACAATGTCGGCTCACCGCAAGAGCCCGTCTTTGCGGCCCCCCGGCAATTCAAGTGCTACGGCACTCCCATTGCCTGTACCATCCACGGCCCCAACGCCTGGGCCGGAGATCTCAATGGCGACGGCAAGCCCGATCTCTTGGCCTGCGTCGAGTGGAGTGTGTATCCCTTTTTCGCCCACGCCGCCCTAGAGATGCACCGCCATCCGCAATATCGGATCGAATTGGTGGCGTCGGCAGGAGCGCGGTGTCGCTGAATCAGAGTCGTCACTCTATCTCCCGTGGAAACGAGAATCCGTGAAATTAAACACCGCGGATCCCGGCGCTTCAACCTCCAAAATCTCGGTGCCAGTCCAGCCATTGTATTGCTTGCCCGGCAGTATGGCCAACAGGGCGACCACGACGGACCGGGCCGGGATGTCTGCCTGTCCGCTGGCCCAGACTTCGCCCTCCGCTCCCGGACTGCGCAACCGCGCTTTGACGCCTTTGGCGTCCTCTTGACCCAAGTTCATCATCAGCGGCCTGAAGCTGAAACGGGATCATCCACGCATCGTTGAGATCGAAATAGGTCTCCAGCAAAACCAGCTCGACCGTCTCCCGGAGCAGTAAGCGGATTGTTCGCCATAGCATTTTTCAATACTTTAAACACTCTGTGAAGGCTGCTGACGCGACCCCCAATACCGGAGATTCACCGTGAAAGTCCTCGTACGCCAGGGCAGCCGTCGCGACGGGCTCGCCAGTCACCAAGGAGATCCGACGTGAAGGTGGCTAGTGTCGAACTCACCAACCTCGACGTGCCATTCGAGAAGTATGCTGGCCAGCACCTGCAGTACTGGATTGCGCCGTGGCGGATCGTTCAGGTATGCAAGCTGACGCTGGACAACGGCGGCGTCGGTTGGGGCGAGACCATCCCGAATGCCACCCATTCCCAGGTACCTGACGACATCGCAGAGCGCATCGTCGGCGAAGAGGCAGCTGCTCTATTATGGCGCGACGGGCTCGGCGCCGGCGTGCAGATCGCCCTGTTCGATGCCGTGGCGAAAAACGAAAACGTCCCGATCTGCGATCTGCTTGGGCCGCGGGTACGCAACGGGTGTCCGATCTCCTGGTGGACCTGCGACATGGGCCCGGAGGATTGGGCTCGACAGTGCGAGATGGCGGTTGCGCGGGGGTACATGTCGGCCAAGCTCAAGACGAGGCCGTGGCAGGACCTGCACGCCTGCCTGCAGGCGGTGCTGCGCGTAATTCCGCCGCAATTTAGACTCGACCTCGATTTCAACGGCCACCTGGTGAATGCCGCCAATGCGGTCCCGCTGCTAAAATCGCTCGAACAGTACGAGCAACTGGCGATGATCGAGACCCCGATACCGCAGGAGGATATCGCCGGCAACCTCCAGGTTCGGTCGCGGATCAACCGGCCCATCGCCATGCACGTGGACAGGCCTCCGATCATGACGGTGCTGCGCGACGACATCGCGGACGGCCTGATTATCGGGGGCGGTGCCTCGCAACTGATGCAACAGCAGGCCGTAGTCGCGGCCGCCAACAAGCCGTTCTGGCTGCAGCTGGTCGGTACCGGCATCACCACAGCGTGGGCGGCTCACGTGGGGGCGGTCTGCCCCGAGGCCCGGTGGCCGGCCATCACCTGCATGAACATCTACCAGAGTCAACTGCTGAAGAGACCGATCGAGGTGCAGGGCGGCTACTACCCGGTTCCCGAAGAGCCCGGTCTAGGTATCGAGATCGATGAGGCGGCGGTGCAGAAATACGCGGTGGACTACTCGACGGTACACGAGGTTCGCCACTTTTATCGCTATGTCCGCTCCGGCGGCGAGAGCGCGCACATCGCCGGCAACAGGAGCGCTTTCCACGGGCGCTACCGGCAAGCCGGACTGCCCCTTTTCGAGGCCGGCTCGACGCTCGAGGTCATCGCCGACGACGACAGCAGCGAATTCGCCGAGTTCTACAGCGAGATCGAGCGGCGCGGCGTCCTCTTCGGCAAATAAGCGCCAGCGGCGTCCGGTGCCCGAGCTGTAAACGTCCTCAGAGGAGAACAGATGAAGATCACCCACACCGGACCAAAAACCATGCCCAACTACTGCCCCACCCCCTACGATTGGCTGCGCCGCAGCCCCACCCAGGCCGGCTTCGACGCCGACAAACTAGCCGCGGCGTTGGCCTTCGCCCAGACCCAAGAGATCCAAGCCCCCACCAATTTGGCCGCCATGCTGCCCAAGGGCGACCGCCACCCCAACGACCGTCCGTTAGGCCCACTCAAAAAACAAAAACGGGGAGCCACAGCCGGCCTGATCGTGCGGCAAGGATATCTGGTCGCCTCCTTCGGCCCGGTCGCTAGCGTCGAAGTCACGTTCAGTTGCGCCAAGAGCTATATCTCAGCGCTGGCCGGGGTGGCCTTCGACCAAGGGCTAATCCGCGATCTGGACGAACCCGTCGGCCGCACGGTCGCCGACGGCGGCTTTGACAGCGCCCACAACGCCCCCATCACTTGGCGGCATTTGCTGCAACAGACCAGCGAGTGGGAAGGCGAACTCTTCGGGCTGCCCGACTGGATTGACCGCGGCCGCCAACTAGGCCAAGGTGCCGCCGAAGCCACGGTGGGCGGCGCGGCCTCCAGCGCCGACGATTACCGGTCTCTGGAACCGCCCGGCACCTTCTGGGAGTACAACGACGTCCGCGTCAACCGCACCGCCCTCAGCCTGTTGCGCCTTTTCCGTGGCCCCTTACCTCCAGTGCTCAAAGAGACCATCATGGACCCCATTGGGGCCTCTCCCACTTGGGAATGGCACGGGTACGAAACCTCTTGGGTCGAGGAAGGCGGCCAAAGGGCCCAATCCGTCTCCGGCGGCACGCACTGGGGCGGCGGCCTGTGGATCACCACCTACGGCCACGCCCGCTTTGGCCTGCTCTTCCAGCAGCGAGGGCGCTGGAACGGCCGCCAAATCCTCTCCGAACAGTGGATTGACCACTCCCTCACCCCCTGCCCCATCAAGCCCGAATACGGCTTCCTGTGGTGGCTCAACCACCAGCACGACATGTCCGATCTGGCCTGCCTCGACAGCTTTGCGGCGCGCGGAGCCGGCGGCAACATCGTCTTCGTCGAGCCTGAGCGCGAGCTGGTCATTGTCCTGCGCTGGTGCGGCAATGCCAAGGCCGTGATCGACCGCATCCTCGCCAGTGAAGTTTGAGGCCCGAACGAGTCTCGAGATACCATTCGTTGGTCAGCAAAATACTGCTACGGCGTCCGGGAGAGGATGCGTTTGCTGCGTCGGATGCGCGGCGCGAGGGCCATTTATTTGCCCAATATTCAAAAGCACCCTAATTTACTCTAAGGCATTGTCTTATAAAAAATTAGACAGCTTCCAAATCGATTAGACGAAACGCTCAGCGAATCCGCCGCGTAGAGTTAGCTCGTGCGGCGACCATAAAAGGGGGCCGCGCAGAAAGCCACAGCGCGGCCCCCTTTCCTTTTATTGGCCCAATCCTAGAGGATCCATGACCCAACCCGAATCCGTAACGCAAGACGCAGTGCAAACGGTACCCCGCACCGATATCCGCAATGTGGCCATCATCGCCCACGTTGACCATGGTAAAACCACCCTAGTCGACGGCATGCTCAAACAGAGCAATGTCTTCGAGGCGCACCAGCAAGTCGCCGAACGCATCCTCGACTCCAACGACCTCGAGCGCGAGCGCGGCATCACAATCTTGGCCAAGAACACGGGCATTATCTACGACGGCACTACCATCAATATCGTCGATACCCCCGGCCACACCGACTTCGGCGGTGAAGTCGAGCGCATTATGAATATGGTCGATGGCGTGGTGTTGCTCATTGACGCCGTCGAGGGGCCGATGCCGCAGACGCGCTTCGTCCTCAAGCAAGCGCTGGAGCGCGGGCACAAGGCCATCGTCGTCGTCAACAAAATAGACCGGCCCGCCGCCCGCCCCGACGCAGTGATCGACGCCACCTTTGATCTTTTTATCGACCTCGGGGCCAACGACGAACAGGCCGACTTCCCCGTGGTTTACACCCGGGCCTTAGAGGGCCGCGCCGGACTTGCACCTGATCAGATAGCCGAAAATCTAGTCCCCTTATTCGATGCGATCGTCGACCACCTCCCCCCGCCGCAGATCGCAATAGACGGTCCGCCGCAGTTATTGGTTACGACCTTGGAGCACAGCTCGTATGTCGGCAAGATCGCCGTCGGCCGTTTGAGCAGCGGTTCGCTGGCCGCCGGTCAGGCAATTGTCCACATCAACGCCGAAGGCGAGATGCAGCCGGCCACGATCGGACAGGTTTTCGTCTTCCGCAACCTCAAGCGCGAGCCGGTCGAGCAAGTCCACGCCGGCAATATCGTCGCCGTCGCCGGCGTGCCCGACGTCGGTATCGGCGATACGCTGACCTGCCCGGCCCGACCCGTGGCGCTACCGCCGATCAAAGTCGAAGAGCCGACAGTACGCATGCTCTTCAAGGTCAACGACAGCCCCTTCTCCGGGCGCGAGGGCCGCTTCGTGACCAGCCGCGAACTCCGCAAACGGCTCTTCGATGAGTTGGAAAGCAATGTCGCGCTGCGCGTGGAGGACTTGGAGCGTTCGGGCGAGTTTGTCGTGTCTGGACGCGGCGAGTTGCACTTGGCCATCCTGATCGAAACAATGCGACGCGAGGGCTACGAGCTAGCGGTGAGCAATCCCGAGGTCATCTTTCGCCCGAGTACGCGAGGCCTTCTCGAACCCGTCGAGCGAGTCTTTATCGAGGTGCTTGCCGAGTATTTAGGGCTCGTTAGCGAAATTCTCGGCAAAAGGCGCGGGCGGCTACAGGACATCCGCCACGGCGATGACGGCGTAGTCTATGCCGAATTCTTCGTTCCCACCCGCGGGATGCTCGGGTTTCGCCAGCCCTACTTAAATACCACGCGCGGTACGGGCACCTTTAACACGCTCTTCCACGACTACGAGCCGGTGGCTGGGGAGATCGACGTGCAAGAACACGGCTCGCTTATCTCGCACGAGCGCGGCACCGCCAGTGCTTATGCGCTGGAGCATCTACAGCAGCGCGGCACTTTTTTTATTCGCCCTGGCGAGGAAGTCTATGCCGGTCAAGTCGTCGGCGAGACTATCCGCAACGAAGACTTGGTCATCAATGTCTGCCGCACCAAACACCTGACGGGGCACCGCGCTGCGCCCAAGACCATATTGGACTCACTCTCACCGGCGCGCATCCTAACGCTTGACGAGGCGATTGGATATCTGAACAACGACGAGCTCTTGGAAGTGACGCCCAAGGCCCTGCGCATGCGCAAGAGAGAGCTGCAACACAGCCTGCGCTACCGCGCCGAAAAAAACGCCAAGAAAGAAGAATAGACCCATGTCCGCAGTATCCGGCACGAAATTTCAAGACCTTGCGTTAGCTGGGCCCGTACTCAAATCACTGACCGAAGTCGGCTACGAGGTTCCAACGCCGATCCAAGAACAGACCATCCCGTTGGTGCTGGCCGGACGCGATGTAGTCGGCCAGGCGCAAACCGGCACGGGTAAAACCGCGGCCTTTGCCCTACCATTGCTCTCGCGGATCGACTTTAGGCGCCGGGAAGTGCAAACGCTGGTTTTAACCCCCACTCGCGAGTTGGCCATCCAAGTCGCCGAGGCGTTCCAGCGCTATGCCGCGCATATCCCGGGTTTTCACGTCTTACCCATCTATGGGGGCCAAGCCTACGACGGCCAATTGCGCTCGCTTAAGCGCGGCGTGCATGTAGTGGTCGGCACGCCGGGCCGGGTGATGGACCATATGCGCCGCAAGACCCTGCGTCTGGACAGCCTGAGTTGCTTGGTGCTGGACGAGGCGGACGAAATGCTGCGGATGGGCTTTATCGAAGATGTCGAGTGGATTTTAGAGCAAACGCCGGACACCCACCAGACGGCCCTGTTCTCCGCGACGATGCCAGCGCCGATCCGCCGCATCGCCGAGCAGCATCTACGCGATCCAGCCCATATCGCCATTAAAGAGCGCACGTCTGCTGCCGATAAGATCCGCCAGCGCCATTGGATGGTCAGCGGCAAAGACCACAAGCTCGATGCGCTGACCCGCATCTTGGAAGCTGAACCTTTCGACGGTATCTTGATCTTTGTCCGCACGCGGACGGCAACGGTTGAATTAGCCGAAAAACTGGAAGCCCGCGGCTACGCCTGTGCGGCCCTGAGCGGCGATATGGCGCAAAAACGACGCGAAGAAACGGTAGCACAACTGAAGAAGGGCCAACTCGATATCCTCGTGGCCACAGATATCGCCGCGCGCGGCTTGGACATCGACCGCATCAGCCACGTCATCAACTTCGATATCCCCTCCGATGTCGAAGCCTATATCCACCGCATCGGACGCACCGGCCGAGCGGGACGTGCCGGCGAAGCGATTCTCTTTGTCGCGCCACGCGAGCGCCGCTTGCTCTACGCCATAGAGCGGTCCACTCAACAGAAGATCCCGCTTTTGCAGCTTCCTTCGACCGCGGCAATCAACGATCAGCGCATCGCCCGCTTTAAGCAGATGATTACCAATGTGCTTGCGACTGAGGACCTAGGTCTGTTCCGCACGATCGTCGAGCAATATCAACAGGAGCACAATATAACGGCGCTGGATGTGGCTTCAGCCCTAGCGAAGATGGTCCAAGGCGACGAACCGCTACTCCTTGCGGCGAACGCGGAGCGGCGAACGCACCATGAACGGAGTGCTGACCAGCACGAGAAGGCACAGCCAGCAACAAAATCACCGAATGGGCATCCCCGCCGTAGTAAAGCCGCTCCCTTTCCTCTTAAGGCCGGTACGAAAAAAAAGAGGCTTACCGTTAGCGCCAAAGGCAGGACGCCGAACGGAAAGAAGGATCGGCACAAAAAAAGGAAGATAGTCTAGATCTAGTTCGTCCCATCGCCCCCGATCCATAAGCCCGCAGTATGCCAGCCCAATATCTGCGCACAATTCGCCATTTCAATCGCGACATTCGCCTGTATCTGTTTGCTTCTGGGTTGGTTGGATTTTGCCTATTCAGCGGCATTTACTCGCTATTGTTCAATTTATATCTGCTGCGGCTGGGCTACGGTCCCGCATTTGTCGGCCAAGTCAACGCCGTCGGCGGCCTAGCCTTTGCCCTATCCAGCCTACCGAGCAGTTTCCTCGGCAGCCGTTGGGGCAATCGCCGCACCATGATCCTCGGCCTTAGCTTGGCCATCGTCGGCCATGCGTTGCTTTCCCAAGCTGAGTTCGTCCCTAAGATCCACCAGCAAAGCTTTATTCTCAGCACGAACTCCCTCGGATTACTCGGCATCTCGCTGTATATCGTCAACGGCTATCCCTACCTAATGGAGGTCTCCAGCGCCGCCCAGCGCCACCACGTATTCTCGCTCCAAGCCGCGCTCTTTCCCCTGGCGGGTTTCGCGGGCAGTTTGGTCGGGGGTTTCCTGCCGGGCGGCTTTGCCGGCCTCTTACAACTTTCCCTCGACCATCCCACCCCCTATCGGCATACATTGCTCGTTGCTTCCCTGCTACTCACCCCAGGCGTGTTTGTCCTTGTGGCAACGGGTCAACAGACCCGCGAACGCCATGAGGACACGCCAACGGATGCCTCCCCTTTGCCGCTGAAGCTCATCCTGCTACTCTCTTTTATTGCGTTTCTTTATACCGCCGGTGAAGGTGCAGTCCGCACTTTTTTAAACGTCTATCTAGATGACGCATTAAATGCGAGTACCGCCCTCATTGGCACGCTGGCCGCCTCAGGACAATTACTCGCCATTCCCGCCGCCCTAATGATGCCCTTTCTAGTGCGACGTTTTGGGAGCACCCGCACGTTCAATGGAGCAGTTTTGTGCTCGGCCCTGATATTGGTCCCCCTCGCTTTAATTCCCCATTGGGGCATCGCTGGTTTATGCCTTATGGGCACGATGTGCCTGGCGGGGATCCGCCGACCGGCCTTTACCGTGTTCCAACAGGAAATGATGCCACTGCGCTGGCGGACAGCGATGGCCGGGGCGGCGGCCACCATGACCGGCTTTGGTTATGCCGGCGTATCGCTAGGTGGGGGTTATATGATTGAAGCGGTGGGATATCGCGCTCTATTTCTTATGGCAGGCTGCTTAACTGCCTCTGGCGCGGCGATTTTTTGGCTTTGTTTTAGGCATCGAGACAATCATGCGGGCGAACCGAACGGCTCGCTGCCATAGCAGCAGGCACCTCTCAGGATGGGACTGTTGACTGCTCAGCTAGTGCTTTGTGCT
This sequence comes from Candidatus Latescibacterota bacterium, assembly GCA_965261395.1. GTDB lineage: Bacteria > Latescibacterota > UBA2968 > UBA8231 > UBA8231. The sequence continues at coordinate 3,883,777 of OZ253462.1, read as the reverse complement.
GACTTTCTCCCTCTCCATATTATTCGTTATCTTCCCGTTCGTGTTACTCCTAGCGAAGGTACAGTCCAATGCGCGGTACTTGGCTCTTGGTCCTGGTCCTCGCGGCTACGGTTAGCCACGCCCAGATTGGAAAGTGGCAGATCGGTGGCAGCGGCCTAGCTTGGGACCAAGGCGATTCCCTGCAGGTTTTAGTCGATTTTGACAACGCCCCCGGTTCTATCCAACCGCGCTATCTGCAGCCGGACCAAAACCTCCTTCCCCTGCTGGAAAACTGGCAACTCTGGCGAGTTCCCGGCGTAAGAAATCTCAGCTATGTCGATGGCTATATGCCGCGCGTTTGGAAGCGGTGGAATGGCAGGGGCGGCGACCCGACTCAGAGTGGCGTCTTCCTGATCGACGCGGACTCTACCACTTACAACGCACCCCGCTCGGAAGGAATAAAGGACCTGTTCTACACCTTCGACACCGCCGTGCCGATCCCCGCTTTGCAGTTCGGATTCTTTACGCCCTCCCAGGGCTTTCGCTCCGATGGTACACCGCTGAACACCGATGCCACCCCGGCTTTCGACATCTCCATTGGCGACGAAGCGGAGCCGGCCATAGTCGGGCCTGCCAGCAAGTTTGGTGGCGAGGATTTCTGCATCAACAACGTCGGGATCTGGCTACCGGACAACTGCCCAGAATCTTGGCAATCTGCCGGCTATGAACCCTTCCAGCAAATGATAGCCAACGTGGCCGAAAACCTCGATCCCACCGTCCACGTCGATTTCCCACGGCAATACGTGCGTTACTTCCGCTGGCGGCGGCAACTCTCGGTGGTTGATGAGGACGCGGTCAGCACCTGCCAAGACTGCGGCAGCGAGGGGGTGCAAGCTCAGGCGCTAAAGGGCTCCATCGGCGGCTTTGAAATATTCGCCCAAGGCGTGCCGCAAAGGGCCGTCTACCTCAGCCAGACCATCGATCTCGGCGAAGCCGTCAACTTCGGCCGCCTGCATTGGTCGGCCACAGCGCTGCGCCTAGAAAACGGAGTGGCAGTGGAGGCTCCCGACGCTGCGGTCTGGCTCAGGGCCGAAGTCCGCGTCGGCCGCGACGGCAATCCCGTGACCTACAACGAATTCACCGATCTCGGCCGCGAAAGAGAAGTATCGCGCGCAGCCTATGAGGCGCTCACGCCGCTGTTCAACCGCGAACCCCAACCCGGCCTACGCGCCTCGGTCGGCTACGATAGTGAAAATTGGTCCTTCTGGTCGGTACCTTTTACCAAATCTGGAGGCAATCTCCGACTCAGAAGTGGATCGCATCTACAACTCAATCTTGCATTGGAGAGCAGGGACTTCAACGCATGGATACGTCTCGACTCACTGTGGATCGAGACGGCCCCGCTCTTGGCCGATGAAGTTTACGCCGAAGTGGCTAAGCTTGACGATCTGCAACCAACGCGGGGCATCACCGAAGTGGAATTGGGTCAACAGACTGAATTCGTTTACGAAGTTCGCGCCGAATTCGACGATGGGACCACACCGGGCTTCGACGCACTGCGGATCCACACAGGCAGCAAAGCCATCTTCCGCAGCCTAGCAATGGGTTCACCGCCCGCTACAGTCGATCCGGCCCAAGTAATAGAAGGAGAAGACAGCCTGATCCTTCACCTGAGCGAAAAAATATCCCACACCAACAATGCCCCCATACGCGTAGTATTCGCCAGCGAAGTTTTCGAACTCGCCGCTACTTTTGCTGGTGACATATTTAACGCGAGTAGCGAAAGCCTGCCCCAACCGATCGCGCCCGGCGATGCTAGCGAGGCGATCTCGACAAGCAGTCTACAGGTGCTGGCTGCCGCGAGTAAGTCGCCCGATTTCATCCAGTCGCTTACCCTCTCCACTCCAGTGCTGACCCCCAACGGAGATGGCATCCACGACCAGTTGGATATCAGCTATTCCTTGTTCCGCCTCACCGCCCCAGCACCCGTAGCGCTAGAAGTTTATGCGCTCGACGGCCGTCGAGTCGCTTACATCGAGCAAGGCATGCAGAGGTCCGGATCCCACCAACTCGGCTGGGACGGTCGAGATCAAACGGGCCAACTATTGTCACCGGGCTTCTACCTGCTCTCCGTCTCGCTGCTAACCGAAATTGCCCAGACAAAACAACTGCTGACGCTGGGCATCGCCTACTAATGGAACAACCTGTGCGGTCTCTACTAATTTGTATCCTCTGTTCTACCGCAGCCATCGGTGCCGAGGTCCTCCGTTTTGACAACGCCGCCGCGTGATCGACTTGGGAAATGCCCTACGGTTTAGTCGAGTTCGGCGACGCAGGCCAACTGCAACTGGTCAAATTTCGCCAGGACATCAACGCGACTGCTAATGCTCATCTTTTTACCCATGCTACCCGCTCGCGGGGCGACAACGTAGCGGGTGGCATCTGGAAAGCCGGCAGCAACCCGGATGCCGCCGGACGGATCATCGACGGCGATTCCGCAACCTTTTGGCAGGCCTCCCCCAGCGATGCCCTCGACGAATGGTCTGTGCAAATAGACCTCGGCCGCGCCGTACTCGCCAAGGAGATCCGCCTCGAATTTCCCGACCAAGATGGTGCTAGACCTTTCCACCAATTCACGGTTTTCACCGCCACCGGCATAACCTCTGACCCACTGAAAGACGTATTCCTCTACCGGCCAGTCTATCTCACTACCCAGCCCAACCAAGACACTTCCATCGTCATCCCTCTGTCATTCGACCTGCAAGACAGCGCTCAGGTCGTCGACCCCAACCTCGACATCGAACCCGCTGACATAGCCCAGTCCCGTCTCGTCCAGTATATCAACTTCAATGTCGAAGCCATCGATCATGAGGGTGCCCTAGCGGAGATCGAGGTCGTCGCCGTCGGCGACAATATAAGCCTAGGTACGCTGCGCCGAGGCACCGTCATAGACGGGCTCACCGCCCGTGGCAATGAAGGTATCCTCGACGCGGACATGAATACCGGCAACGCCATCATTCCCGTCGCCTATGAGGGGAGGGTCCGCTCCTGGCAGGAACAGGGCACTTGGTTTTACATCGACCTCGGTGCCACGTTCTGGCTCGACGGCCTCTTCCTCTACACGCTCAGCCCCCGTGAGGGTACTGTCGGTAGTCTGGCCAGCGCGCCTCGGGGATTCAGCTTCTTGCATTCGGATGGCACGCGGCTAATCAGCTCAGAGCTACCCACTCCCGAAGCCTTCGACTTCACCCCCCTCATCGAACAACCCGACCTCTCGACCCTGCGCTACCTGCGCTATGCTTTCAGACCGCGCCCAATCCGCTATCTGTTCTGGCACCCCCATACGACCCAGGGCTGGAGCTCGCGTTGGTCCGAGATGATGCTATTTTCTCCAGGGCATCCCGCCCAAGTCGTTCTGCGCTCAGCCTTCATCAACCTTGGAGAAGCCGCTGGCGATGGACGCCCGAAAGTCATCAGCAACCTTTCATGGGACGCTGATCTTCCCTCCGGAACGCGCATCGAGCTGCGTTCGCGCTCGGGCAATACCCAAGGCGAAGTCTATACTTTTCACAACAAGATTGGTGAGATTGTTACAGAAGAAAAATGGCTCAGTTCACCGAAAGTGCTCAGAGGGGCGGTCGACACAACCGTCGTAGTGAGCGAGGACTGGAACGAGTGGAGCGAGGAGTACACCTTTTCCGGCGAAGCCTTCAAATCGCAGAGCCCGCGCCGCTTTATGCAGCTGGAGATGATCCTCTCGACAGACGATCCGCAAGTAGCGCCCAAAGTCTCCGCACTGTCCATTGAGTATGAGGACGCGCTCTTGCAGGGCGCACTAGGCCGCATCGAGCCCAGAACCGCCCAGCCCAACGAGGACACCCGCTTCACCTATTCGGTCTTGCCCACAAGCGACCCCGAGGACTCGGGATTCGACCTGATGCGCTTTGATCTGTCTGCTGCGGCATCAGGCATCGATGTGCAAATAGGTGGTGTGGCCGTCGAGCCGTCCTTTGTCGACATCCGCGCCGACTCCCTGCACATTGACCTGCCCTCCGCCGTTACAGCCGACTCAGTTGAGGTCAGTTTCACCACCCGTGTAGTGCAAAACGCCACGCTCTTCGGCCTAGATCTGGGTTCGAGCGAACGGCCCGACTTGTGGCAATCGGTCGAGGCGGAAACTCGCCGCGCCAATATAGTCATGTTGCCCGCTCTCGCAGACGCCACCAAGCTCATTGACGAGCTTTCGCTCTCCTCCCCGGTGCTGACCCCCAACGGCGATGGTACCAACGATGAGGTCCTGATCCGCTTCGTCGCCTTCAAGGTGACGGATCAGACACCTCGAGTGCTGATCTATGATCTAGCCGGACGCCCAGTATCCGAACTCCCACCACCAACCGTACAAGGCGCAACCTACGTCTTTAGCTGGACCGGTCGCGATGCGGCTGGGAACCTTGTGCGGCCGGGTGCCTATCTCTACCGCATAGACCTAGGTGCTGACGCGGGCGTAGACACTACCCTGCGCACCGTCGCCGTCGCCTATTGACCTGACCTTACCTTTGAGCCTTTAGGCGGTTTTAGACCAGCGCGTCGGTCAATTCCTGGGCCTGAACCATGTGGGTGTAGAGACCGCCCCCGGCGAGTAAGGATTCGTGCGTGCCGCGCTCGACAATGCGGCCTCGGTCCAGCACTAGGATCAAATCGGCCCGGCGCACGGTGGACAGGCGGTGGGCAATGACCAAGGTGGTGCGGTTGTGGATGAGGCGCTGGACGGCCTCTTGGATGAGGGCCTCGGTTGCGGTGTCCACCGAGGAAGTGGCCTCGTCGAGGAGTAGGACCGGGACGTTTTTGAGCAAGGCGCGGGCAATGGATAGACGCTGCTTTTGGCCGCCCGACAGACGCACGCCGCGCTCGCCGATCAAAGTGTCGTAGCCTTCGGGCAAATCGCAGATGAATTCCTCGGCATTGGCCGCCCGGGCTGCTTCCTCCATGTCGGCCTGGCTGGCTTCGGGTCGGCCAAAGAGGATGTTGTCGCGCACGGTGCCGTGAAAGAGAAAGACGTCTTGGGGGACGGAGGCGATGTGGCCGCGCAGATAGTCCAAGGGCAGGCTCCGCACATCGCGCCCTCCCAGTTCGACTCGGCCCCCTTGCGGGTCGTAGTAGCGCGGCACTAGGGCGGCAATGGTGCTCTTGCCAGCGCCCGTGGGGCCGACCAAGGCCACCACCTGTCCGGCTTCTACCTGGAAATCAATATCGTGCAGCACGAACTGGTCCGGCTCGTAGCCAAAGGTGAGGTGATCGAAGCGCAAGGACCAGTCCAAATGGGCTGGAGCCACGGCGTTGGGCGCGTCAACGATAGTAGGTTTTTGCGCCAGCAAGGCGAAGACCCGCTCGGTGCTGGAGGCCGCTTTCTGCAGCACGTCGTTGATGGCGGCCAAGCGCAGAAAAGGCTCGTAGATATGGGCCATATAGGCGACGAAGACAAACAGATCGGCCACGGAAATGCCGCCTTGGAGCGCATCAGTGCCCCCCGCCCAGATCACCAGCACCACCCCTACCCCACCGGCTCCTTCGATTAGGCCGGAGGGGATAATCGAGAGCTTGTTGGCGGCGATCATGCGGTCGCGGAAGGTCTGGCTGCGGGCCTCGATGCTGCGGGCGCAGCGCTCTTCCTGGACGAACGATTTAATGACGGAGACGCCGGAGAGGTAGTCCTGCACTTGGGCCACCAAATCGCCCAAGCCGCCCCGCACTCCGGCCCACATGCCCCGCACCCGCGAGACGTAGCGAAAGACGAGGAAGGCGGTCAGGGGGATGGGCAGCAGCGCGATGAGGGCGAGGCGGGCGTCGAGGATGAACAGCACGGTCAACATGGCACCGGGAATGACCAAGGCGATAAAGGTCTCGGGAATGCCGTGGGCGATAAAGTCCTCCACAGTCTCCACGTCGTTGATGGAACGAGCCATGAGTTCGCCGGTGCGGCGCTGGTGGAAAAAGCGGTGCGGCATCCGTTGCAAATGGCGGTACACCCTGGTCATAAGCCGGTGCATGACTTGATAGGCGGCCATGTGCGAGTACAGGCCATAGCCGTAGCGCACCAAGCCCCGGATCAGGTAGGTGCCCAGCAGCAAGAGGGATAGCTTCAGCAGACCGGCCGAGGAGCCACCCCCTTCGGTGAGCCATTGGATGAGGCGGCGGATGACCAAGGGCGGCAGCAGGTTGGTGGCAACAAAGAGGAATCCGCAGCCGATGGTCAGGGCCAGGAGGGTACGTTGGGGACGGACGAGGCGATAGAACTGGCGGATGAAGTTCACGAGGTGGTCAGGCGAATGGTTTTTCTGGCCAAGGGTCAAAAATAGAACAGCAGCAGCGGGATTTCTACTTCGGCCGGGGTCAGGCCCCCGTGGGCACCGTGCTTTTTCATCTCAAATTTGTCTTTTTCGTACCACCAGACCGACTCGCCGGCAAAGGGCAGGACGACCAAGTTGCCCACCCGGTCGAGAAAGCGCTGAGACAGCGGCAGTGGTCCAAAGAGGCCAGCTTCGATCAGATCCGCGGTGCGGCAGACTTGGGCACAGCCTTCGAGTTGGCGGGCCAACAAGGCGTGGGCTTCGTCGAGCCGGTCGTCCTCGACGTAGAGAAAGAAATCGCGGCACGCGCCGGCTGGCACTAGAGGGCGACCGGCGCGATCAGTGCGCAGCATCGGAACCAAGCCGGGAAAGCGAGTCTCGTCATTGATGTACACGGTGGTTTCCGGGTTGACCGCAGCCTGACCGTGATCGGCGATGAGGGCGAACAGAGTGCGCTGCAAACGGCCGGCTAGCGGACGCCAAAAGAGCCGCTCAACCGCGGTCAGAAAGGTGTCGATTTCGACTTGAAACTGCGGCGAGTCCGGACCGTAGCAGTGGCCTATAAGGTCGATTTGGTCGAAGTAGAACAGGAAATAGGCCGGCCCTGAACGCGGTTTTTGCAGCAGAGATGCCAGATTGGTCAGGGCCTCGGAAAGAGTGTAGCAGGGATAGACTTGGGCACCTTGCAAATACGTGTCAGAGCAGGTCGAGGGAGTAAAGGCGCGGCTTTGGAAAACGCAACTCTCGACCCCTAACTGCCCCAACTCTTGGTACAACGTGCCCTGAGGGAAGACGGTCCGAGCCGCTTCCTGTGGCAGCGAATTGGGCCGGTTGCTGTCGGCTCGGGCAAAGGGCAGCGGGGTGATAATAGCGTCGAGGCTTGGCTCGTAGTACTGCCATTCAAAGACGCCGCTGTGCCCGGCTGGCTGGCCCGTGTGAATGCAGGTGATGTGAGCGGCGGTGGTAGATGGAAACTGGGAGGTGAGGCGGGCCACCGACCCCCCACGGCTAATATCGCTGAGGAAGGGATAGCGGTCCTGGTAGCGCTCGAAAAAGCGCCAGCCAAAGGCGTCAATAAAAAAGAGCACCACAGTGTCGCAGGGGCCTTGCACAGCCGTCAAGAGCGCCGGGTCGAGGCTGGGCGATCCTTGGCCCGTCAGAACGTATTTGATGGTGGCCGGCAGGTCGGCAAAACAGTGGCCGTTATAGCGGGGGCGGATGAAGCGGTCGTCGAGCACGATGCGCAGGGCCTTACAAAAAGCGCGTAATTCCAAAGCCCATGCGCCAGTTGCTAGGGGCCGCTTCGTCGGGTGCCCCCACCAAATACTGGGCTGGACTAAGGCGCGTATTGTTGGTGGCGAAAATGTAAAAGGTATGTCCCCCCGTATCTATAGACAGGCCCCAAGCCAGCGAATTGTGCGAGCGGCCCACTTCGCCCGGCAATAAAATGCCCTGGTACCCGGTCAGGGTCGGACTGTACTCCAACCACACGCCCCACGTATCGTCGAAGTAATACTGGACATAGGTCCCCAGCGTAAAGGTGTACTGCCTATCGACGCTGAAAATAGCGCTGTTGTACAGATAGGAAGGCACCAATCCTATGCCCAACCTTTCGTCCAGCAGCGCATTGACAATCAATTGCCCATAGTACTGAAAATTGTCAGCAGCAGCAGCATTGCGCTCGACAATCGCCGGCATCTCCGTATTCCAAGCCATGCCGACGTTTAGGGCCACGACCGCCGGCAAGTGCTCGTGGGAAAATTGCAGCCAATGGTATTGCAACTGTAGATCCAAATTGTCCAGCACATTACTTCGCCCCAAGGTCGCCATCAGCCGGTCGCTAAGGCCGTAACTCAGCGAGGTGCGGATATTGGCCGGCCCATCAAAACCGAAGTTGGCCTTGTACCCCTCGTCAATCGGCGGGGAAAAGCGGTGCGAAATCTCGTAGTGGAAATCGCCTTGATACAGCGTTTCAGTGGTGGGGTAATTGGCCGTCTTAATAGCGCTGAACAGCTCCAGCCGGACCTCAGTCGGCATACTCTCCTGCCACGACGGCTGAGCTCCAGCCAAAGCTGGCAACAGCGCTACCAACCACAAGACGCGCATGTTCACGATCAATCCCTCCTGCCCTATTGTACGTGTTTTAAGTAGAACGAGACCTCGACGGCAATTTCCTCGTTCACCTTGACAAAGGCCGCCAAAGAGGGTGCTTCGATCTTGTAATCGGCCAGCTTAATGGTGAAAGCCGCCTCGACCTTGGAGCGCCCCTCTTCCACCACTACGGTACCGGGCACTTCTACGGCCCGATCCACCCCGTGTAGCGACAGGATCCCCTTGGTCTTGACGCGATAGGCGACCACGGTGGAATCGACTGCGGTGTGTTCGGCGATCTCCCCTTTGTACATGGCTTTGGGCCACTGGTCCGCGTCCAGCACTTGGCGCATATCGCGGTCCCGCTTGCCAATGCCCGTATCGAAGCTGGCTAAGTCCACTTCAAAATGCAGTTGGTCCTTGGCCGCAAAAAGCGACTCGCCTTCCCAATAGATAAAGCCGTCGATTTTATCGGTCGTGCCGATAAAAGTGAAGGCCACCACTTTGGAAGTGAACGCGACTTGGTTGCCCTCGGCCTTTTTATCGACGTGCCATTCGCCGCCGTGGACGGCCAGCGGTGAACAGATCAGAAACGGGATGAGCCAACGCATACACGTTGCCCGGCGCGAATTAGTCGTTGGGTGCTCCCTTTTCTATCCAAGCGCGCACCGTTTCAAGCGCGTCCGGGGTCAGGTACGGCCCACCCAGGGGCATGCGGACTCCATCGACATCGGCGTCTGCCAGGAGTTTGCGATACAGGTAGCTGTTGTCGGGATCGCCCGGCTCGACCAGCGCTATGCCACGGCTGCTCTCCACATCAACGATATTGTCGTATGCTTGCCCGGCGGACAGGTTGGGCCAAGCGCTGTCGCCGTGGCAGCCGCTCAAAGCGCAGGAAACATCGAATATCGTCTCTTGCACCTGCGCAAAGGTCGCCGGCCCTTCGGTGGCAGAGTCGAATACCATATCCGTGCTCGTGGTCGGACCGGAACAAGACGTCCCCGTCCATGCTAACGCGGCGAGCACGACGAGCGCTTTCATGGGCTTTTCTCCTTGGGAGGCACTACCATCCGCAACCTAATCACGCTAGCTTGGCTCTGCAACACGCGGGAGAGTGGGCTTTTTGAATTTAGAACGCACGGATTCGACTCAAGGGACGCCTACAAGCTCTTCTCGATCGTCGCCACAATCTCGTCTGTACGTCTTATCATCCTAAGACGCTCTACGATCAATCCTTGCGAGTCCACCAAGTAATACGAAGGCAAGGAGTTTACTTGGTAGGACTTGGCCACGTCCGCGCCCCAGCCGTCCGCCCGCACGTGGACTCCTTCGATCTCGTGTTTATCAACCGCCTCTCGCCAAGCAGCCTCGTCCGTGTCTAGCGACAGATTGAGGAAGACCAAGGGTTGATCCGCCGCCTTTTCCTTGATTGCACGGAGATCGGGCAGGTCGCCGATACACGGCCCGCACCAACTCGCCCAGAAATCGAGCAGAACCACCTGCCCCTTGAACTGGCTCAGCGATACGGGCTGCCCGTCGAGGTCGTGGAGGGTGAAGTCCGGTGCGGGTTGCCCTGGTTGTAGCTTCAGAGCCTTATATAGAGCCGCTTGGACGACCTCGGTGTATTCCGAGTGTGGGTTGATCTCTTGGAACTCTTCCCACTTGCGCTGGGCGAACTCAAAGGCTGCGCTGTCGCGCTTGAAGCCACGGATCACCTCTCCGGCCAAAAACCAGTAGAGAACTCGCCCCTCCAGTTTTTCCTCGGCCAGATCGTATCTTGCCGAAGAACTATTCCACGTCTTCAGAGTACGGTTCCCCGTAGTCATCGAATCAAGCTGGGCCTGCACCGCCCCCGACAGACCAAGGCTCGATAAATCGATCCTCTCGGAGAGCTTGAGCGGCTGGCGATGTTCGTACATCGAATCGAGTTGGGCACGGGCGGCTTCCGACAGCCACGATAGGTCGAGTTTCTCGGATAGCTTGGGTGGCTCTTTTTTCAGAGAATCCATCTTTATTTCTAGCGGCAAGTAGAACGCCAACACTCCATCCGTCGTATCCACTCTAGCTTCCTCTACATTATTTGAAGTGGAGAAGCTATAGGATTTGGACTTTTCATGTAAGGAGTCGATTCGGGCTTGGTCAGCCCCCGAAAGACCAAACACCGACAAATCAAAACTCTGGGAGAGCTTGGGAAGTCTCTTTCTTTTGTACATTGAGTCGAGCCGGACCTGAGCGGCCGACAACAAACCAACCGCCGACAAATCGACCATCTGCGACAGGCTGGGTAGTCTGTCCGCTTCGTACATCGAGTCGAGTTGGGCCAAGGTCTCCTCCGACAGTTCCAGATCCGCTAGATCGTACATCTCGGACAGGTTGGGCCGCCTAAATGGGTTGGGCATCTTGTCTAACTCCCCGCGATCTCTAGGCAGCCGGCCAATAGCTCTACTTGGCCGCCCGAAGGGTCCGGCCTCATCTCTCCGTTCCCGCGACTCCCAGTCCAAGGTCCGCACCAGAAACGTGTGATAGTCCATCGTGCCGATAGCCTTCTCATCGACTAGGGGAATTTCCTGTAGGAAGTCGTAGTACTTCGGGGGGAGATCTATGTTCCCGTGGCCGTTGGCAAAGTAGTAATTCGTCGGGTAGGAAATCATGAGTCTGGCCCACTCGTAGTTGAATTGAGCCGTCGCATAGTCGATGAACCCTGGCGAGAGCGCGTATTGCTCTCGCCTTGCGGCCAGAAACTCGGACTGATCTCGACGCCGCTGATCTACTTGACGCTTGAAATCCTCGACCTCCAGACCCTCGTAATCCAGACTGGGAGTACCAAATTCCGCCATCCACTCAACCACGAAGCGGTTATTGTCGGCTCCTGGACCGCTAAACGAGTGGGAGGAATCGGAAAAGCCCTCCTCCACGACGACATGCAGACTGTCGCCGGGTTCGACGAAGAAGATCGACCGTGCTTCATTGTAATAGGCCCTGACGAGGGTCCCTCGGACGACAGGCAGTTCGAAGGAGAAGCGATTCAGACTGTCGAGAACGACGCGCTGCTCGGAGTTTTCCAGCGCCGACGGCGATTCGTAGCTAAATGTGATTTCCCGCGAAGTTGGGTCCCGGATTTCGCCGGTGATGGTCGCAACCGATGGCTGGCTCTGCGTGCTGGCCAGACAAGCGCTCGACGCTATGAGTACAGCAATTAGGATGCTACCGTATGTATTCCTCATGAGGTTTTCTCCTTTCCTATTCCTATTCGACTCAACGCCAGCAATAGTTCTCGCATTAACCGTACGCGCCGTGATCGAGGAAGCCGAGCAGCCGTTTCAACCGGGGGTTTGCATTTTCGTACACATGCGGCGGCATCTGGTAGTTCATAAACGGGTAGTACTTGTGCCCGACGATCCGGCGCGCATACGTCACCTGAGTGATGTATCGCGTGCGGTCGCTGCGGTTCGGCCCCCCGCGATGCCACACCTGATTGTTGAACATGACGACGCTTCCCGCCGGAGCGCTGTTGTGGACGATTTTCTCTTCCCACTCGGAGCCCTCGATTTCGCCCGGCGATCTGCCGAGCATGTGCGTCCCCGGAATCACTTCCGTCCCGCCGTGCGCCGGTGTATCCACATCGGTCAGATAGTAATTCGCCGTGAAAAACAGCACGGGCAGATGGACATTCGTCGGCGGTTTACCGTCTGTGACGACGTAGTGCGGAGCGTCGTCCTGATGCCACGTCGAGAGGCCTCCGCCCGGAAACGTCTGGAACGAGTTGTTGTGAATCACGTGGCAATTCGGCGCTACCAGCGCCTCTGCGAAGCTCACAATCGGCTCGAGATCGAACAGGCGCAGGTTCGCTGCGCTCGTCTCAAATAGCCGATGCGCGAGCTTTGTGTACTCGCTGTAGTTGTTCAGTCCATTCGGATTGTCCGCCAGCGCCCGGTCCAAGTCGGCCCGCAGTTGCGCACACCAGTCTGGCGGTAGGACGTTTTCAACGCACAGATAGCCATCGCGATGAAATCTCTCGACCCACTGGGCGATCTGTTCGGCGGATTGCTGAACCCCGGCGAGGGGCAGTTTTTTCGGCATGTATGGTAACCCGGATTTTGTGTGAACGGCCGGCGCAGAGTCGATTGGCGCGCCGCGAGGACGATGCCTTTCTTTTCTAAGTGTTATATAGGCAAAATCTGGTGCAGTAGCCACCTAACCCAAAGGAGACACCATGTACATCCAAGACCAACTCCCCCACGACCGCGTCACCGACGACAACCTGAGCTACTACAAAGCCATTGGCGTCGATTACCTGACCGTCAACTCCCTCCCCCTCGACCTGCACACCTATCCCGAGATGGTCGAGTTCCTGAAAGGGGTCCGCACCCGCACCGAAAAAAACGGCCTCCGCTTTTACAACGCCGCCTTAAGCGGACCGGATGAAATCACTCTTGCACAACAAGATAGAGACACCAAAATCGAGGAGTGGTGCAACTGGCTCCGGGCCATGGGCACCGTCGGCGTCCCTACCCTCGGCTACAATTTCAAACCCGTGGGCAACTTCCGCACCCCCTCGGACACCGGCCGCGGCGGCGCCCACTACAGCACCTTCACCTACGCAGAATACGAAAAAGAGGGCCACGACTATCCAGCAAAGCACATCGACGGGGACGGGATGTGGGCCAATATATCCTACTTCCATCAGCGCATCGTCCCCGTCGCCGAAGAGGCTGGCGTTACCTTGGCCCTCCACCCGGACGATCCCCCACTGCCCGAGCCGATGGGCGGCGCAGCACGAATCGTCTCCACCCTAGACCAATACGAGCGCATCTTCTCCCTCAATCCCAGCCCCCAAAACGCCATGCTGTTCTGTCAAGGCTGCGTCACTGAAATGGGTATTGACGTGTTCGAGGCCATCCGCCGCATGGGCCGCCAAGGCAAAATCGCCTACGTCCACTTCCGCAACGTGCGCGGCACGCCAAAGGATTTCAGGGAGGTCTTCGTCGACGAGGGCGACGTCGATATGTACCAGGCGATGCAGACCTACAAGGAGGTGGGCTTTAACGGGCCGTTTATGATGGATCACACCCCGTCCATCCCCGACGACCAAGGCGGACGCCAAGGCCACGCCTACGCCACCGGCTTCATCCGCGCCATGATCCAGGCCGTCTATCGCTGATCTGACGCTACCGATGGGCGACCCATTAATCGATACGCGGCAGATGCGGAAGGTGGTCGAAGTGCTGGTCGCGAGAAAAAAGATGAAGACCGTGCTCAATCACCAAAGCGGCAATCCATATATCGTTGGTAGGAATGGGTGTGCCCTGCTGACGTAGTTGATAAAAAAGCTGGGCATAGTGCCGCGTGGTGGCCTCGCCGGCATAAAGAACGGATGTCCGAGGCCGGCTGAGAAAGCGCAACAGGATGCGTTCGTTTTTGCCAGCCCTGGTGCCGCACTGGAAGCCAGCGCGCAATTCAGCCAGAGCGACGAAGGGCAGGAAAATCTGTTCGGCTAGCTGGAGGCGGTCCAAGACCAGCGGATCGCCGAGGCAAAAGTCGCGGTAGCGGTTGGTGTCTAGGACAATTTTCACAGCCACAGATCGGGATCTACTTGGTCCATGGCTTCGATGGCTTGATCGAAGGCCGGATCGTCCACCCAAGTGCCCGCCAAGTCGTCTAGGTCGTGGTGCCGCACGGCCTGTTCCGACAAGCCCAAGCCGCGCTCGAGTGCCCACAGGGCCATTTCATTCAGGCTCTTGTGTTCTTGGTGAGCCCTCCTCCTGAGTTCACTGTCTAGCTGCGGAGGCACTTTGCGGATGGTGTATTGAGTCGATTTCTCTGTCATGCCTGCAATATAGACGGAGTGTGCAGGCACGTCAATCTCCTCTCAGCCCACAGCGGCCCGAATCGCCTCGCCCATCTCCCGCACCTTGACCTTGGTGTTGTTCGGGTGCATGGGCACTAGCACGGCGCGCGCCAAAACGTCGAGCGAGTCCTGACACGTATCCAGCTTGTATTTGACCCGCGCCTTGCGGTTGGCCGGCAGCTTAAAGGGATTGAGCGCCGAATGGTGCGCGCCTTGGTAGCGCAAAATAGGCTCCCAGCGCGTATAGACGTGGCGGCCGGTATCCATGGGCAAAAAGGAGCGCACATCTTGGGCGGCCAATCGGTTGCAAAAGGAGCGCGCCTCGTCCTCGGCGTCGAACAAAAAGCCCAAGTGCGTGCCACACTCGTAGTCCAAGCTGTTGTTCTTTATCGACTCCAACCCCACCTCCAGCCCAACCTGTAGCAACTCCTGCTTGTGGGCGCGCATGGTCTTAAGCATCCCCCGGATCCGCCGCAATTGCACGTTGAGTATGGCTCCCTCGACTTCAGAAGCCCGGAAGTTAGGACCGGCAAATTGCAGCTCTTCGCGCTCTTCTTCGGGGTTCCAGTAAAAGGAGCAGCAGTCCACCGCCACCGAGCCACGCTGATGCACCGCCTCGGCATTGGTTACAAAAGCCCCACCCTCACCGCAGGTCATGTTCTTGAAAAAGTTGAAACTAAACGCGCCGGCGTGGCCCCAACTGCCCAACATCCGGCCCTCATACCCGCCGCCCACCGCCTGACAGGCGTCTTCGAGAACGAGCAAGTCGCGTTTGCGAGCGATCTTGGTAATTCGCTTCATATCGCAGGGCAAGCCGACCATGTGGACCGGAATAATAGCCTTGGTATGTTTGGTAATTCGACGCTTTAAATCCTTGGGACACAGTGTCAAAGACGCATCTACATCCGCAATTACCGGAATGGCCCCAGCTCCCAGCACCGCCAAGGCGGTCGCCATGTAGGTATAGGCCGGTACAATCACCTGATCCCCCGGTCCCACGCCCAACCCCACTAGTGCTGCGTACAGCGCCGAGGTTCCCGAGCGAGTCATCAGACAGTGCTCTACGCCCACGTAGCGCGCCCAGTTCCTTTCAAAGCGGTCGCACTCCCCACCTGCTCCATAGCGGAAGATCGCGCCGCGGTCGAATAGCCGTTGTAGCTGCTTGATTTCTGCTTGGCCAATGCGATACATGATATGCTCCTTTAGAAGTATCTTAAAGCCCCCGGCGGCTGTCGCACGGCGGCAGAGTATCCGCAGATGAACGCAGATAAACGCAGATGGGGAATCGTGAATAATCTATAATGGCTATCTGTGTCCATCTGCGGATAATTAGGATGGCTATAAGACGGCCTCTTAGGCCAGTTCCAGCTCGACCCAGCGCCGAACTGAATTAATAAGATAAAGGGCGTCGGCCCGCGCCAATTCGCCGATGGGCAACGGGCGTTCGCAAAGTTGGCCCTGCGCCACAAGCTCGGCGCGGAAGGTGCCGGCCAACAGCCCGGATTCGACCGGGGGCGTGTAGCGGACGCCGTCGCGCTCCAGCACCAAGTTGCCGATGCAGCACTCGGTCAGCTCGCCGCGCTCGTTGTACAGCACCACGTCGTCGCAATCCGGGCGCGCCGCCAACTGCCGGTTGTACGTGGCCCGGTGGGTCGTTTTGTGGTACAGCAAGGAGTCGGCGCTGTCCACCGGCTCGGCGGCCAGAGCCACCCGCAACCGCCTCGACGGCGTGAGCGCTTGGTGCTGCACGCGGATCTCGCCGTTGCGGGCTAGTAACAAGCGTACCCTACACTGGCCCTCCATAGCGTTGGCCGCGTCTTGCAACTGCGCCCGCACGCGGTCGTCCGCATAGCAAAATCCCCAGTACGCTGCCGACTGAGACAATCGCTCTAAGTGTCTCTCTAACAGGAAGTAATCCCCATCTTCGTACAACAGCGTCTCCAACAGTTCAAACGACGGATGCGGTCGGGCGCGCAAGACCTCGGCCTTGACGACGCATTCGGCGTATTCTTCCGCAGCCGACGATGCCCAGACGATCCCACCGCCCACGCCAAATTCGAGTTGGGCCTTCTCCCGGTCGAGATGCGCCGTGCGAATCGCCACGTTGAAGCACGCCTCCGGCCCAGGCGACATATAGCCTATGCAGCCGGTGTAAATGCCGCGCGGGGCGCGCTCCAACTCGGCGATGATTGCCATGGTCCGCACCTTGGGCGCGCCGGTCACCGAGCCGCAGGGGAAAAGCGCGGCAAAGAGGTCGGGCAAGCTCACGCCGGCTTTGAGTTGGCTTTCCACGGTGGACGTTAGCTGCCACACCGTGGGATAGCGCTCGACCGACCACAGGGCCGAGACCGCCACACTGCCGACTTGCGAGATGCGCCCTAAGTCGTTGCGCAACATATCCGTAACCATCAGGTTCTCAGCTCGGTCCTTAGCGGAACTTTGCAACTCATCGGCCCGCTGCTGATCCTCGGCCGCAAAGCGGCCCCGCGACCGAGTTCCCTTCATCGGCCGCACCGTGCAACGCCCTGAGCGCAGGCGGAAGAACAGCTCAGGCGACGCCGAGATTAGCACGTGCCGGCCCAAGTCGAAATACGCGCACAACGCGGACTCCTGCCCCTGCCCCATATCGCGAAACAGCGCCTGCGGATCGCCCTGGAAGCGGCTGTGCAAGCGCAAGGTGTAGTTGACTTGGTACGTGTCACCGGCCGCAATGTAGGCGTGGATGTGCTCGATGGCGGCCTCGTACTCCTCCCGCGACACCGACGGCCGCCACTCATCCAACTCGTAGGAGCCCAAACCGGCGCTAGGCGCGTCCACTCGCGTCCGCTCCGCAAAGAGGCCAAAGTAAACCAAGGGCAGCGCACCAGCGGGACGGGTGGTAAAGGCCGGGTCCAAACCAGCAGCGGCCTCATAGCAGACAAATCCCGCGGCGTGCAGCCCTTGTTCCACTGCCCGCTCCACCGCGCTGAGGGCCGGGCGCACCTCCCCCGCCGCTACGGCCACCACCTCGCCCACCGGATCGACAAACGCAAAGGAGCGCTCCTGCCCGCAGCGAGCATAGGACGACAGCAGCACTGGACTTTCTATAACCATGTCTTTGGAAAAAAAAGAATCCTCGGCATCTAGCCTGCCGCCTCGCCGGGCTGGTACTCAATGCGCCGCATAAAGCGCTCGCCCACATCGTAGTTTGGCTGGTCGGAGACAAAGCGCCACAAGCGCACGCGCTGCATCAGTTCGTAGCGATGCTCATTGCCCTCCCAGCCGTGGTTGGTCGATAGGATGCGACCGATCTCAGGGTCGTCCAGATCCGCGGTGCCAAAGTTGCAGACCTGCGGCTGCGTCGGGTTGAGCCGCAACTTGTACATGAAGCGATCCCGAACCGTGTAGTTGCTGCGCGCCCCGTGCCAGACGCGGGTGTTCCACACGTACATGGTCCCCGCCGGGCAGGTCGCCCAGATCTTGCCGCGCATGTGGTGGTAAATGGAGATCTCCCCGGTGCGCACATTGCGGAATTGCGTTCCCGGCACCAAGAAAGTACCACCCATTTCGTCTGTTGTATCCGCGGGGAACAGCGATAGCTGGATATCGAAGTAATGGTCGCGGAAGTCGATGACCGAGTCTTGGTGCATATTGGGCCCCTTGGTTTGTTCGGCCTTGGTCAAGTGTACGCCGTGGTGGTCGTACAGGGGATCGGGGCCGACCAAGGAGTGGATGAGTCCCTGCACCTGCGGCAGGCGGAACGCATCGCCCAAAGCCGTGCCTTTGGGCCAAGTCTCCTCAAAGGGGGTACCCACGGCGAGATAGCCCCGATTGTGGTGCATTTCCTCAAGGCAGGCTCGGCACAGATCTTGGGGCACCATTTCTTCGAACTTCAAATACCCCGAGGCAACGAATTGCGCCATCTGCTTCGAGTTCAAAAGATGCTCTTTCACGATATGGCTCCTTCCTCTTTTTGCAGCTCGTTGAATTTCGACAGCACGATCTGGTAGGGCAGCGGCCCCAGCTCATAGCCCCCTTGGGGCGAGCGATGTTTGAGTTCCGACATCTGGATGACTTGCCAGCCGTCGCGCATGGCCGCCATGGCGTTCTGGTAGGGAGGATCGCTCTCCTCGACCAAGTCGCCTAGGCCCGTGCTCTTGGAGGCTTCGTAGCGTGCCCAAGCAACGACTTGGGCGTCGAGCGCGGGCGTGGTCTGAAAAAATACTAGAATGTCTTGCACTGCGGGCATGAAAAAGCCTTCCGGTGATATTGGGTTGAAATTGCCGAGCGGTATTCCATTTAAAATATAGAAACGACAGACTTGCTCCCAATCGGGAGTATTACTTCTTCGGCCTTGCGAAGGGACGCGCGCCCCTGTTCCGCCTCACGGTGCCGCGCCGGCACGATTTGGAACTGAGCACCTCCGGCGGTGGCATTGAGGTAGACGATCTTCAGGGCCGCGTCTCGGCCCGGACTTCGGGCGGCAGTCTGAGCTTTGGCCACATCGAAGGACCGATCGAGGGCAAAACTTCGGGTGGGTCCATCTCTCTAAAAAGCTGCTCCGGTACGGCGTCGGTGTCCACTTCGGGGGGCTCCATCCGCATTGGAGAGGTGGACGGGGAGGTGCGAGCTAAGACCTCGGGCGGATCCATCCACATTAGCCGGGCCCAAGGCTCGGTGCAGGCCAAGACCTCGGGCGGCTCTATCAAAGTGGATGAAGTGCTGGGGCCTATCGAGGCTCGGACGTCGGGTGGTTCCATTCGCGCCCAACTCTCGCAGCAGCCTCACGGTCCCTGCCACCTCGGGACTTCGGGCGGCAATGTAGAGGTCTCCCTCGCTGCGGATATCGGTTTGCAGGTGGACGCCCGCACGTCGGGTGGGCGCGTTTCCACCAACTTCTCGGTACCGCAGGGCACGCTGGACAAAAACAGCCTCAAGGGCTCGATCAACGGCGGTGGTCCCCTCATGACCCTGCGCACCTCGGGCGGGTCCATCCGCCTGCGCAAACTGTAGCGCTGCACAGCATCGCCTTTTGGTCGAAGGGGTTCGACGGCTTCGGGTCGTTGAACCCCTTTTTTGCGTTTTTAGCAGTCTGCCGTGCGAATCGCCACATTGAAGCACGCCTCCGGCCCAAGCGACACATAGCCCATGCAGCCGGTGTAAATGCCGCACGGGGAGCGCTCCAGCTCAGCGATGATTTCCATGGTCCGCACCTTGGGCGCCTCGTTCACGCATTTCAGTCGCCCAGGGTGCGGATGATGCGGCCCTGCGGGTCAATCACGTAAATCGGCTCTCGCCCGATATGGGAACCGCACAACGGCTTCGGCTCCGCTTGAGGATACGGTGCCAAACGCCCCATCAGGCGGTTATCCCTAAGATCAAAATCAAAGCCACGGCCCTCAATCCACTCGGCATTTTCCAGACGCCCCCTCAAGCGGTCGTCTCCAGGAATAGAGGGCAGAGCCGCCGAGACACTTGGCAGGGTATAAGCGTCGGCCTGAATAACATCCACATCGGAAATCGAGGGCAGGGCGGCCGAGATCTTCGCACTGGCCTTTGCAGATGCGACATCGGGCAGAGTATAGGGGTCGGCGAAGGTAACATCCACGCCGTAGCCCAGATCGGCCATGGACTGAACCGTAATCGCGCTTAGCGCCAGCCCCCCACCCGACGCCATGACTTCGCCGCCGAGCACGGGAACCCTCCAGTGCGCCCCACCGTCCTGCTTGACCGGCACCTTCCTGCCCCTGTAGTACCGTCCGCCCGCGTCGTTAAATGCGGCAATCGCCAGCGGACCGTTGAAGTGGGTGTCGGCGTTCGGGTTCTGCAGGAAACCCAGATCGTCCCAGATCGTCCCGAACCCCAGCACGTGCCCTGTCTCGTGGAGCCCTGTAATCATTAAATTCGCTGATGATCTGATCGACATGCATCCGAGGACGGGCAGATAGGTGACCTCGCGCAACAGCGTTGGCGCACCCCACCCAGCGGCTCTACCGCTGTCGAAGATCTTCACATAGATCCGCAGGTCGTCTATCCGCTCCCCAGCAGGAATCTCGAATGAATGACCGCCGCACTCTCCCGACCAGCCTTGGGTAAATTCATAGTCCGGCAGATCCTCCGTAATGACAGACGTCCAGCGCCGAGCCACATATCGGAGCACCTCCTTCTGATCTTCTGTGAAGGGGCCGAGAAAAACAAGCTCGATGTCGAAGTCGCTCTCGCGGAACTGGTCAAAGGCTACTGTAACCCTTCTGCTCACAAGGACAGGAATATGATCGTTGATGGAGGAGAAACTCAGGGGGTTTATTCGAAGATTTAGCTCTATCAGGTTGGTCAAGCCACGCAACGACGAGATATCCGAAATGCTGTTGGCCTCAAGATTCAAATATGTCAGGTTGGTCAAGCCACGCAATGACGAGATATCCGAAATGCTGTTGGCCTCAAGATTCAAATATGTCAGGTCGGTTAAGCCCGCCAATGACGAAATATCCGAAATGTTATTGTAAGCAAGAGTCAAGCCTGTCAGGTTGGTCAAGCTCGCCAACGACGAGATATCCCTGATGTTATTGTACGCAAGAGTCAAGCCTGTCAGCTTGGTTAAGCCCGCCAATGACGAAATATCCGAAATGTTGGTCTTCGCAATAAACAAGCCTGTCAGGTTGGTCAAGCCCGCCAACAACGAGATATCCGTGATCTTGTTTCCCCAAAGACCCAAGTGTGTCAGGTTGGTCAAGCCCGCCAACGACGAGATATCCGTGACCTTGTCGCCCCAAAGAGTCAAGTCTGTCAGGTTGGTTAAGCCCGCCAACGACGAGATATCCGAAATGTTGCCGCCCCCAAAATGTAAGGTTGTCAGGTTGGTCAAGCCCGCCAACGACGAGATATCCGTGACCTTGCTGCTCGCAAAATATAAGCGTGTCAGGTTGGTCAACCCCCTCAGCGGCGAGATATTCGTGATCTTGTTTCCCCAAAGACCCAAGTGTGTCAGGTTGGTCAAGCCACGCAACGACGAGATATCCGTGATCTTGTTATTGTCAAGCTCCAAGTATGTCAGGTTGGTCAAGCCCGCCAACGACGAGATATCCGAAATGTTGCTGCCCCAAAGATTCAAGTATGTCAGGTTGGTCAAGCCACGCAGCGGCGAGATATCCGTGATCTTGTTGCCCCAAAGATTCAAGTATGTCAGGTTGGTCAAGCCACGCAACGACGAGATATCCGTGATCTTGTTTTCACTAAGATTCAAGTATGTCAGGTTGGTCAAGCCACGCAGCGGCGAGATATTCGTGATCTTGTTGTCGTCACTAAGATTCAAATGTGTCAGCTTGGTCATGCCCCTCAGCGCCGAGATATTCGTGATGTTGTTGTGCCAAAGACTCAAGTATGTCAGGTTGGTGGCAAACTCTAGCCCGGTCAGACCCCTAATGCCCTCATCTCCCGCCTTAAGCTCGGTCAGAGTTTCCATTTCAGCCTTGGTGATCGGTGCCCCCCTCGCCTTGCCCAAGGCCGCCTCTATCGCCGTCCGCAGGTTGCCATCGGGAATGGTCACCAGCGCATCGGAGCCCTCTTCTTCCGGCGCCTCCTCTTCTTCCGGCGCCTCCTCTTCTTCTTCCGGCGCCTCCTCTTCTTCTTCTGGTACCTCGTCCGCCTCTGGCGACGTATGCCCGCCCTGCCCTTCCTCTATGGTGTGCTCGCCGTCGCCTAGAAAGCCGCACAAAGGACAGTCGTCGTCCGTAGCCTTGCCAGCCGAATGGAATCCCGACGACACCACCAACTCCACCGGAGCCATGCCCGCCTCGACGCGAAAGGACGCATCCATATAGGGAACCAACCCACTGCCCGAAACGATCAACCCATACACTTGCCCATCCGCTCCATCCGACCCGCCAATACCAGACGCACCCGGCATAACAGAAGCCGCCCCCCCAGCCGAGACACCGGCCTGCCCGTCAATCAGCACCATCCGCCCCGTCTGACTCTCCACCCCCACCGTCATCCGGTAGATATACACCCCCGCCCCTACCGCCCGGCCTGCCCCATCCACCGCGTGCCAAGTCGCCGTGTGAAAGCCCGCCGGACGCTCCCCATCCACCAACGTCGCAATATGCTGCCCTAACAGGTTGAACACCTCCAGCCGCACCGCGGACGAAGCCGCCAGTTGATAGGGAATGATCGTCGAGGGATTGAACGGATTGGGATAGTTCGGCCCCAAGGTGAAGCCTTGAGGCAGGACGCTTCCCGCCAAGGCCGCTAACGGCAACGCGAAATACCCCGTCCCATCCGTCACGGCGCGGGCAATGGCCCCCTGCCGCAGATCGGTCATATCGAACAGCCGCACCTGTGCGTCAGCGACCGGTTCGCCAGACGCCAACCGCACCCGCCCCTCAAACAGCGGCTCCGCCGACGCGGAGACGACGAATACTAATCCGATGAGACATACGTTTGCAGCTTTCATAACGTCAACTCCTTTGGGCTAGCACCCAAGCAAAAGTGTTGATACGCCTTAAAGCAGTCATAAAGACACGCTCAAACCGGCCAGGGAATGTCCGTTGAAAAAAATCAAATTTTTTTATTCAGCTCCTTAGTGCGTCCGCTCCAAGGGCGTCCACTCGGAGAGGGCGTCTAAGGCTGCTAATTCTTCGGCCCCTAGCTCCACTTCCAGTGCCCCAACAACTTCCTCCACATGTTCGGGCCGATCTGGGCCGATGATGGGGGCGGTAACATCCTCGTTGGCCAATATCCAAGCGACGGCAACCTGCGCCGGGGTCTTGTCCTGTGCTGCGCCGATCTCGATCAGCTTTTGCACAATCCGGTCGCATTTTTCGCTCATGGCTTCGGCAAACCGCGCATCGTCCTGCCAAGCGCTATCCGCCGGCGGCTTTTGCCCGCGCTTAAACCGACCACTCAACAGGCCGACGGCCAGCGGACTGTAGGTCATCATGCCAAGGCTGTACTGCCGACATAAAGGCAATAGTTCTGGCTCTATTTGCCAGCGCTGCAACAGGTTGTACTGATTTTGTAAGGTAAACAGTGGGTCCAGCCCCCCGCGATCGGCCGTCCACAGCGCCTCCACCACTTGGGCGGCAGTAAAATTGCAGGCCCCCACATAGCGCACCTTGCCCTGCCGCACCAAATCGTCAAACGCCCGCAGCGTCTCGTCGAGTTCGGTGTCTGGATCCCAGTTGTGCAGCAAGTAGATATCCACGTAATCCGTGTTCAAGCGCTTCAACGACCGCTCGATTTCGCGCATGATGGCAAAGCGCGACAGGCCGCGGTCGTTAGGGCCGTCGCCTATTTGGCTCCAGACCTTGGTGGTGATCACCAAATCGTCGCGCTTGCCCTTGATGGCCTTGCCCAACAGCTCCTCGCAGCGGCCCTGAAAGTAGTAGTTGGCGCAGTCGAGGAAATTGACACCCAAGTCAATGGCCGTCTCGACCGTGCGTACAGCGGTCGCCTCGTCCGTGTGCCCATGCCAGTATCCCCGGAAGGCCGTGCCCAAGCACAGCCGCGAGACCTTGACCCCGGCCCGTCCCAATCGCACGTAATCCATATTCTCTCCTAATTCAATTAATGACGGTACGCATCATCGGAGGTGCGTAACATCCGTCGATTATAGGTTGGTAGGTACCCGCGTCCTTACCAAGTCGTTGGCAAGTCGTATGTCGGCGCGTTCGCGTGCCGCTGCAAGCCGATTTCGAGGCGGATTTCAGTCCCCGGCGGCAAGGATACCGCAAAGTGCGTATCATGTACGGCAACGCGCTTGATCGCCTGCTCCACGGGCGGCGCAGCATAGCCTCCCACCGCGCCCGGGTACGCGCTCTGCGAGGTATTGTACGCCACTTCCCCAAACTGATGCTCGGCCAAGGTGCCAGCTTGCAGCAACACCTTGCGGGCGTCTATCCCACTCAAGTTCACCAAGTGCACCACGAGGCGATCTCGCTCCACGGTCTCGACGAGCGCGGCCACATCCGCTGGCAGGCCCGGGCGTTTGCGCTCGGCGTCGAAGTAGCGCAGCGGGGCCATCAAGATGCCGCCATTGTACAGGAGCTGCGGCGCGCCCAAGGTTAGTTGGATGAGTGCCTCGGTCGTCACTGGATTTAGCTGCTGCCACCAGTGGATGTGGTTGTCGCGGGGGTCAGATTCGTCGCGGCGGATAAGCTCCATCCGCCGATAGACTTGCGAGAGAGCAGCTTGGAGGATCTGTACCGGATACTCGGGGTTTTCGCCCTTGAGATAGCAAAACCACGGCGGCTCGTGGTAGGCATCCTCTTTGTTGTGGAACGGCACCACCGTGCGCCAGTCGTAGCGCTCTTTAGCGCGGAGCGCTACGAGCATCTCCCAATCGACCGCTGCCCCACTCGCGTTCCACAGCGCAGCCGGATACATGGCCGCCAGCGGCTGGAAGTCCGACCACCCCTTGGCCCCGTAGCAATAGGGCACCACAAAGCTGACCTTGTCGTCGCCGAGCGCGGTTAGCTGGCCGATCCAGTGCACGCCCAAGCTCATCTCGATTTGACCCAAGTCGGCCATTTTCCCCTGCTCCAGGACCTTTCTAAGCTGGGTGCGGGGCAGTTCGAGATACTTTTGTTCGCCGGTCAGCACATAGCAATGGGTCCCGGCCAAAATGGCTGCCATGGCGATGTTGTACAACCCGTGCGGCCACGTCCAGCCGTACATGCTCCCATACCAGCGTCCCTCCATGTATTCTCCAACCTGCCCGCTCAGCCCCACGTTGTCGGGCAACAAGCCCCCATTGGCCGCGGCTCGTTCGACCCACGCATCCACGTATTCGAGTAGCCAAGCGCGGTATTTGTCGTCGCCGGTCAGATAGCAGGCGTTGGCTATCAGCGAGGTGACGTGCAAGTTGGTGGCGCAATCGCCCCGAGTCATGCGCTCCTTCATGGCCTGCCCCATGCGCCGCGCCTTAGCCGGGTCCTTGAGGTCGGCAGGCTCATCAATCCCCTCTAAGTCCTCGTAGGGCAAGCCATAGCACGCCATCCCTGGGCTGTACCCATACGACGGCTCCTCATCCTCTTCGTACAGCCAGCGCGGCCCCTTGCTGCCGTTGTGGGCGCATTTGATGATCTTGTGCTCTGGGTCGTAGTTGAGGGCCTCTGGGTCTTCGTTGAGATAGAAACCGGCAAAGCGCCGCGCCCGCGCCACATTTTCGGCGTGGGTCGGGTCGGCCATGCACAGCAGGTAAAAGTAGATGTAGCTCTCGCTCTGGTGGAACTGGTCGTAGCCGATCTCGTATTCCTTGTACACGTGGCCGTACTCTACCATCAGCTCGGTAGTGGCCTCCCACTGCCGCTGGCCCAAGGCGAGCAAATGGTCGCCGCCGCCGAGCAAGTACAGCAGCGGCCAGTTGTAGAAGCTCTCGTAGAAATCGTCGGCCCCGTCGCGGGAGTGACGCAGGCCGTCGCGCCAAATTAAGCAGCCGTCGGGGTGGGTGTACTTTTCCAAGAATGGATGGACGGATTCCTCCATCGCCTTGATTAACTGGCGCTCCAGCACGGCCCAAGCCGGGGGCTGTACGAGCGGCAGGGTGGCTTCAATCGCGAGCATTGCTTGTCCCTGTGGGAAATGCTACATGGGGTAAAATTAGAACAGATTCTTCAGAAACTCAGTAACCCTACTCTTGATGGTTTTGGTGCTTTTCTTGTCTTCTGTAGGTGGCTGCTTGATTTCGGATACGATTGATTCAACAGATACTTCGACTCCACTTGCTTTCCATATAGCCTTAATAGTCCAGAGGAATGTGACTGCCGCCGCGATTAAGAAAATCGCAAGCCAAGTTGCTGCGGGAATAGTGAATTGCTCTTTGAATTCAGCCGTGGTTAGTGCAAGAAGGAGGGACACGAAGAGAGCCAATGGTGTCCACCACTTCCGTTTGACATCGAGACGGTCAATATTTTTGTGTAGACAGAGCCGGAGCTTGTCTTCGGTGGTGATAATAAAAACCGACTCCAGATTCCAGTGTATTTTACTTGTTTGGTAGAACTTCTGTTGGATTGCCTCCTCAAATTTTTCTTCTTCATTCATCGTGAATCTCTTCTATCTTTTCGAGTGCTCGGGTCCGGCACTGGGTGGGCATCGGCAACTTGAGAAGCGGTCAACATTTCGGCAACTATATCGCGTTTTTGGCGTGCTTCCTCGTTACCTTGTGCCGCAGCGAGATTCCACCACAGGTATGCCTCCATATAGTTTTGCGGCACACCATTGCCATTTGCATACATTACGCCAAGGTCGTGCTGGGATTGAGCAAGCCCTTGCTCGGCTGCTTTACGGAGCCACTTCACCGCCTCCACATAGTCTTGCGGCACACCATTGCCAATGGCATACATCGCGCCAAGGTTATGCTGGGATTGAGCAAGCTCTTGCTCGGCTGCTTTACGGAGCCACTTCACCGCCTCTACGCCATCTTGCCGCACGCCATGTCCAATGGAATACATCATGCCAAGGACGTTCTGACTTTTAGCATGTTCTCGCTCGGCTGCCTTAAGGAGCCACTTCACCGCCTCTTCATCGTCTTGCGGCACACCACGACCGGCGGAATACCTCCAGCCAAGGTTATACTGGGCTTCCGGATCGCCTTCATTGGCGCGCTGTCTCAGGTCTTCTGTCTCATGGATAGCGTTCATAATTCCTCCCTTTCCTCCATTGCTATTACTCTTTTATCTCACCCTTTCCCCCCCTTCACACTCCACACCGACCCCGTAGTGTACGTATTCCGCTCCGAGCACAAAAACTCAATCACCTCGGCCACCTCTGCCGCGTCTGAGTAGCGCCCTATCGCGTTACCTGGGTCGCGCAGATGCGCCTCGTCAAAGCGCGGCACCACCATGTCGGTCAGCGCCCGGCCCGGCTCGACGCCGTTGACAAACACCCCCTGTCGCGGCCAAGCGTCGCCCAGTGCCTGAATAAACGACCAGACCGCCCCCTTGGACACCGAGTACGGCACCTGATTCGGGCTGCCGTTACGCGCCCCAGAAGAAATCGTCACGCAGCGCCCCCACCCTTGCTCAAGCATGTGCGGGACCGCCGCCTGATGCGCATAGTACACCCCATGGATATTGATCTGCATAACCTTGGCAAACTGCGCGGCTGTCTGCTCGAAAAAGGGTTTCTCCCACCCCAAGATACCGGCGCTGCACACTAGGATATCCAGCCGCCCAAAAGCCGCCACCGCTTGGGCCACCGCCTCGTGCACCTGCCCCTCGTCGGTCACATCCGTATCGACAAAGAGCGCCTGCTGCCCCATGGCCTCGATCTCCCGCACCCGTTCCCGCGCTGGTTCCGCCAGCACATCGACAATGACGATGTGCCGCCCGGCCTCGGCCAAGCGCAGTGCGGCCGCACCCCCGATGCCGCGCGCCCCCCCCGTAATCAGGGCCACCCTCTGCTCCACAGGTGCTGCAAATCGCAAATGTGCCATACTACCCTCCCCTTGCTTGCGCAGTCGCGCAGTTTTCAATAAATAAGCTACCTATTTATACTAGTAACCAACCCTGCCCCTTTACGATATACACGGAGCATCAAAAATGAAAATCGAACAGATCGAATCCCTCTTGATCGGCAACGGCTACATCGTCCGCATTACCACGGATACGGGCCTGACCGGCATCGGCCAAACCGCCTGCTGGGGCTACCCCATGGCCGTGCAGAGCATCGTCGATGTCTTCAAAGACTACCTCATTGGCCAAAATCCCCTCCGCATCGAACACCACTGGCAGTACCTCTACCGCATGGCCCCCTTCAGAGGCACGGCCATCATGGGAGCCGTCTCAGCCGTGGATATCGCGTTGTGGGACATCAAGGGCAAGCACTTCGAAGTGCCGGTGTGGGAGCTGTTGGGCGGCAATGTCCGCGACAAGATCCGCCTACACCTGCTCTCTGGGGGTAGCACCCCGGAAGCCAACTTCAACGCCGCCCAAGCTGCTGTCGCCGAGGGCTTTACCGCCATCAAGTTCGACCCGGTCACCACGGACTGCCACGACAAGGGCCAAGCGCGGATGATCCAAACCGCCGTCGAGCTGACCGCGGCCGCGCGCGAAGCCGGCGGCCCGGATTTGGACCTGATTATCGAGCTGCACCGCAAGCTGACGCCCATGGTCTCCATAGCCCTCGCCGAGGCCCTCAAGCCCTTCCACGTCTTCTTCCTCGAAGATCCGATCCAGATCGACAGCATCTCGGCCCAAGCCCACATCGCGCAGAAATCCACCGTGCCCTTTGGCAACGGCGAGCGATTCGTGTCTATATGGGAGTTCCGCGAGTTGTTGGAGCAGGGCGGCCCCCAGTATTTGCGGCCGGATGTGGCCTTGGCTGGCGGCATCTCGCACTGCAAAAAAATCGCCGCCATCGGCGAGGCCTATCACTGCGCTGTGGTGACCCACAACTTCTTGGGACCGCTGATTACCGCCGCCTCCCTGCACCTCGACGCCTCGATTCCCAACTTTATTACCCAAGAATACACCAAAGGCGACGAAGGCCCGCACCACGCGGTCTATCGGTGCTCATATAAGCGCGAGGGTGGGTACATCCCGATCCCCCAAGCCCCGGGCCTCGGCGTGGAGTTGGATGAGGACTTGATCGAGCAAACGCCCTACAAACCCATCAACAACGCCTCCACACCCCTGCGCGCCGACGGCTCGGTATCCTATGCCGTATGAGAGAAGTCGCCATCTGACGTCCTCGGCCAATTAGAACCAAACAGCAATATGCACGGGAATATGCCGACAACCACTACCCTAACACAGGAGGCCATATGAACGTCCTAATTTTATCCGGCTCAAACCATGGGTTTGCAGCCACTGCCCCGGTCATCCACGAGTTTTTGAGCTCGTACGACGATTTGTCCGTCGCGCTTGACGACGACAAGGACGTGTTGGCGTCAGATGGTCTGCGAGATTTCGATGTGCTGGTCCACGGCACCGGCTTCACGCGAGGCGAGCGGCAGGAAGACGGCACCGTGCAGCAAGTGCCCGTACTGACGCCCGCGCAAGAAGAGGGGCTGTTCGATTTTGTCGCCGGTGGCAAAGGCTTGGTCGGCATCCACGGCACTGCGTGGTGTATTGGCGGCAAAGCTGTGGACCTGATTGGCGGTCACGCCAACTGGCATCCGCCGGGATTGACCTTCACCGTCTCCATTACTGACAGCGATCATCCCGTTACGCAGGGCGTGCCCGACTTTGACGTGGAAGACGAGATTTACATGTCGGCGTGGGACCCGGCCATCCGCATTTTGGCCACAGCCGAGTGGAGCGGCAAGCAGCATCCCCTAGCGTGGGTCAAGTCCTACGGCGAAGGGCGAGTATTTTATACGGCGTTGGGACATGGTCCGGGAACATTTGCGTGTCTAGGCATGCAGCAGATGATGGTGCAAGGAGTGCAGTGGGCCGGGGGAAGCCTATAAAAACCCACCCTTCGCGTCCGACCACTGCCCACAGCGGATTTCCAAAGTCCGCGCCACCGGCGTCCGCAGGGCGATGAGCACCCGCAAACGCCCTTCGTTGATCTCGCTATTGCGCATCCGCCACATGGTGTGCTCCATGGCCCCCGGGCCAATGCGGATGGCGTCGTCGCCCACTCGGTAGAGTGCGTGCCCCGCTTTGAGAAAGACCGTGTGCCCGGCACGGCCCTCGACGAGCGCGCTATCCATCTCCAAGGTTCCGCCCGGAGCGAAGACCCCCTCAATCTGAAAGGGCACCCCTTCAACGCCTCCTGAGGTACGGATGTGGAGGTCAAAACCGCCGGTCACTGGCTCGATGTGCAACTCGACTTCCAGCGGCGGCAGTTCATACGTTTCCCGCCGACCCCGCACTTGGCTCCAATTGTCGGCATTCACCTGCTCGGCAATCGGCAGCCAGTAAATCCCCCCTACGTAATCCTTTTCCGGGTAGATGCGGTTGCGGCCCTTGTGCTGCATCCGCACCCCTTTGCCAGACGCAGCAAACTCCTCACCGACAAATTGTCCGGTGGCAAAATAGGTCGATGATATCTTCACCGCCGCCAATTCGGCCTGCCCGCAGACCACGCTAAAGGGCGCGGTCAGGCCCGCCGCAGCCGTAGCACTCACCGCGCCCCGGCGCACCCGCCACAGGCCGGACGCGGGATAGACGCGGCTATAGTGCTCGGGCAAGGGCGTCCGCTTGAGACAATCCGCTCGCCATTCGGGATACAGGACGTAGTTCGGCAGACAGACCAAACCGCCGCCGCGCGCGACCAACAGGTCGGCCACAGCCGCGTACAAGCCATTGTCGTCTAAATGGGCCAAGGCGTGATAGCCGTCGGCCAAACCGGTCGGCACGGCCCGCGTGTCGCGGTCCTGCCGCTTGGAAATGCTGGTCACCGCGGTGGCGTCGGCGTGGAGGAGATGGTAGGACAAATCCAAGTTGCGCCGCACCGGCTCCAGCAGGTCGGGCCGTTCAAGCACGTGCGCCGCGCGGATTAAGGCGCGGTTGACCACCGCATTGTACACGCCCGTACTCCGTTCGCTATACTCGCCGTCGGCGTTGATATCAATGCCTTCGTCGAGGTACGCATCCACGGTCTCGCCCACCTCCAACTCTGGATAGAGGGCTTGGGCTTGGGCCAGTGCGGCGACTAGCACCCAGCGATGATTGGGCGTGTGGAAGCCGCCGGCGACCATGCCCGGCGCTCCGGTTCGTATCAACTCGCCGAGGGCTTCGGCGATTGCTGCGGCTCCCGCGTCGTCTGTAGTCTGTTGCCGCGCCGCAAATACGACCGGTGCGATGGCCTGCACCACAAAACCGGTGTCCGGGGCCGAGTCGAAATTGGTGGTCAGCAAGTCGAAACAACCCGACGGGTTCCGATGCCGGCGGGCAAACTCAGCGGCTAGGAGGATCCGCTGCAAGAACTCTTCGCTTCGGTAGTGACGCGATTCGGGCAATAGATAGGCGTAGCCAAGTGACGCAACCGCGCTGATGCTTTGCGAACCCACCAGCCGGTCACTGTCCATAAAGCCGCCGCAGTAGGGGCTTGCCGCGTCCAACACTTGGCGCGTCAGAACCCCCTCGACCTGCTGATCCAGTTCGCCGACGAGCGGCGCGTACGCAATCACCGCCGCTTCTGCTCCAGCGACCGATACGCAGCCTCGGTGAACTTGGCTACCTGCACGGCAAAATTCGCCAGCTCATAGCCCTTGCCACCGTTGCGAATCCAGCGCAAAAAGGCCGCGTCTGGCGTATCTTCCTTCACCCGCTTGGGCACCTCCAACGGCTCCCCATTCAGCAACACCGCCCGCACCTGCCACTGGTGCAAATGAAAGACCAAGGTCCCCTCGTCGCCGTGGATGGCCAGCCGCTCGTCGTGTCGGCTCGCACTGCCGATAAAACTCAACGACCCCAGCGCGCCGCCGCGAAACCGCGCATTGATCACGGCATCCATATCCACCCGCTTGCCCCGCTTGTCCATGAAGGCCGAGACCTTTACCGGCGTCAAGCCGGTAATCCACAGCACCGCGGCCACCAAGTGACTGCCGGTGTCCATAAACATCCCGCCTCCTGCCAGCTCGGGCACCATCCGCCATCCCTTGCCGCCCCAATTTTGCGTCACGTACGCGACGACCCCCTTGAGCTCGCCGAGGCTCCCCTTCTGTACCAGTTCCCGCGCATACGCATACGCCGGGTAAAAATTGCGCTGATAGCTGACGACCAATAGGCGCTCCCGCTCGGCAGCCAGATCAATTAGGGCCTGGGCGTGGCGCGCCTTCGTCGTCAGGGGTTTTTCGACCAAGACGTGCAAATCCCGCTCTAGCGCGTAGCGCGCCTGCTCGTAGTGAGTCGAATGCGGCGAAGAAATCAGCACCCCGTCGAGCGCGTCTGCGCCAATCATCTGCCGGTAGTCGGCGTAATATGCGGCCTCAGCTCCCCATACTTCCAGCAATTGCCGCGCCGATGCTTCCTCAGGATCGGCGACCGCCACCAGCTCTACGCGGCCGTCGGCTTTTAGCCGGGGAATGTGGGCACCACGCATGTTGCCGCCACAGCCGATTAGGCCGACGCGAATCTTCCTTTTTGCCATTGCGTTTCTCTTAATCTACTAGGTTAAAAAGCGGCGCGACTCCGCCGAACATTCCCGGAAAGCGGAACACGGCCTCGTCTTGGTCGCGGATGCGGGCTAGGACTTCTTCGCCGAGCAAGGCGCGCTGGCGGTCGAAAAGAGCTTGCTCCTCTGCAACCGCGTACGAACCCTCGCGCCGCGCCTGCTCTTGTGCGGCGGTGATTGCAGGATCGTCGGCTAGGGCTTCGGCCATCGCCCCAAAGAAGCGTTCCAGCAGCGGCCGATGCCCGCCGCCGGATGCCCGTGCAGCAGCGGCGTCAAAGGCGGCGTGGCACTGAACCAGCCGCTCGCGCCAGTCGTCGGGCACCTCGCCGTCGAGAGTGAAGGGCGCGGCGTGGCCCAACAGCGGCGTGCGGTCCTCGGTCTGGAAAGCCACGAGCACTTGATGGTTTTCCAAAGGCCGAGCGCGGAACCGGACGACACTCCCCGGCTCAATATCGGCGATCTCGCCAGCGGCGAGCGGCTCGGTTTTTATCCCGTCCATAGAGAGCACATCTATATACGCCTCGGCGCAGAAGTGGGCGATGATATGTTCGCGCGGCCGCCCTTGTACCCCGCAACGCCCAAAGGGCAGCGAATACACCCAGTCGCCATCCGTAGAGCCATCGCCCTCTCCGCGCAACTGGCGCAAGGCACCGCAAAGGCGCTCGGCCTCGCCCGCTGCATCCGTAGGCCGCGGCGCAACCGCCCCCGCTTCACCTACTTCCACTCGATAAGGTACCCCGTACCCAAACAGCCGCACTCTCAACGGATCACCCATCTCGTCCATCCTCTAGCAGCTCATCCGCGCACTCGGCCACCTTGCGGAAGGCCGTGGCGTATTGCCCGATGATTGTGGCGTCGCAGTGCTTAAACCACGGAATCGAATAGATGCGGCCGGTCATGCGCTCGGTCACCGGCAGGCTACCCGGCCCCTGCCGCAGATCGCGGTTGGAGTGAGCGATGCGCGTGGGTTGGCCGTGTCCGTAGATATCGGCCTCGTTGAGTACCGGGTGCAGGTGCATCAGCTCATTGGCACCCGGCATGATCTTGTACGCCCCAGTCTCGGCCGTAACCGCCGCGCAAAAGCGCTCGACCGGCAAGCCACCTAACTCCTCGGGCGCGTACAACCCCTTGGCCGCGTACCAGCCGCCCATCGTCGAGCCGCTATCGGCCAGAGGCCGATGCGCCTTGATACCCGGGACGCCTTCTAGCAGGTCCCAGAAGTAATTCATCGCCCGCTGGATCTCCTGCATCCGCTCATTGTAGTACTTTAGCTGCGTGCGACCCACCGCCGAAGACAACTGATGCATCCGATATTTATATCCGCCCAGCGGCATCCCGGCAAAAGGCCTCAGCGCGAGATCTTCTATGGATCGGGTGCGCTCATAGTGCCCAAAGGCCGCGGCGCGCTCGTACAGAGCTTGGTCGTCGGAGACAAAAAAGCCACCCTCGCCGCAGGCCAGCGACTTGCCCGACATAATCGACATTGCACCGATGTGGCCGATTGTACCCAGCAGCCGCCCCTTGTAGCGACCACCTTGGGCGTGCGAGACATCTTCAACCACCTTCAGCCCGTGCCGCTCGGCAATTTCCATGATCGGATCCATATCGGCTGGATAGGCGCAGTAATGCACGGGGACAATGGCCTTCGTCCGCTCGGTAATGCGGTGCTCAATATCGTTGGGGTCCATCGTCAGGGTGTCAGGGTCAATCTCGGAAAACACCACCGTCCCCCCCAGTGAGAACACTTGGAGTGACGTGCCCCAAAAGGTCATGCTCTGCGAGATGACCTCGTCACCAACGCCGACGCCGCAGGCCCACAGCGCGGCCTGGATCGCTGCCGTGCCCGTGTTGTGGCAGAGGGCGTGCTGCAAGCCGAAGTAGGACTTCAAGTCCTCTTCAAAGGCCAGGGTTAGGTCCCAGCCCGACATCGCCCCGCGACGCAGCACATCCAGCACGGCCGCCTCGTCCTCGGCGGTGATGATCGGCCAGCGAAAAATATCGCCTTCGTCAGCGGTGACGGCCTTGCAACCACCGCAAAAGGCCAACTTGCTCATTGCCATACTATAGCCATCCTAAGTCATTCATAAGTAGGTAAATGATAATCTACGTTTAAGAACCCGTAATTTTTCGCAGCCGCTCTTGCGTCGGCATGTAGTTGCTCTCCCACACCTGCTGCACCACCCCGTCGGCGATATAGGCCAAGCGCGGATAGCCGTGGCCAAAGGTCAGGCGAAAGAAGTCAGTCTGCGATATGGTGGCAATGTCAAAGCGCGGTTGCAGCCGCTTCTTGAAATCGGCCATATCCGCTGAGTCGAGGGCATGCTTGGTCAGGGCGATGAGCCGCGGCAACTGTGGGTCTTGGGCCAAGGCATTCATCTTGGGCACTGCGTTTTGGCAGTGGCTGCAAGTGGGGCTGAACAATTCGAGCAGGTACTCCCCCTGCATCAAATCGACATCCACACCTTCAAGCGCCAAACCAGAGAGCCGTACCCCGCTTTTGAGGTCCGACTGCTGGATTCGCTCTAGCTCGGGAAAAAACCGCACGCCACCCACCGCTAGCCCGACGACGAGCGCGCTTAATACCATCCGACTCGCCAGCGGCCAGACGGGCGCACCACCCGCTCCCCACCAATTGGACCCACCAGCCGCGGACGCGGCTTTTGCACTGCGGCGCATTCCCCACCAAGCAAATAGCAGCACCACCAGCATAGCGCAATCTTCTATTGTCGCTTCCTTCGGCCCGCGCTCGACGAGGGCACCAAAGCAGCCGCAGTCTATCGAGGCACCCATGTGCCAAGCCTTGGCCGTCAGCGCGGTAAACGCGGCCATCAACATCGTCGCTACCGGCAAGCACAGCCGCGGCTGCCAGTTGAGCAGCAGCGCCCAGCCGAGGACGAATTCAATCGGCCCCAATGCGATGGCCGCCTTGGCGGCTGCCGATGCGGACTCCCATTCCACGATCCCGAGCATCTGCGCATAGGGAATGGCCTCCCAATAAAAAAGTACCGGCTCCCATGTCTTAAGCGCTCCGGCGACGATATACACGACTCCGATAACCATCTGACCGACTCGCGCGGCCTTGCTTATACCATCCATAAATAAGCGCTCCTCAATTGGTTAATTCGGCGAATACGGCCGAGAATACGCGCCGCGTCTGCTGCATGCGCGCCTCCACCTCGTTTTGGAAGGCCGCTACGTCTTCGGTGCCGAGGGCGCGGCTCAATATCTCCAACTCCCGCCCGGTCGGCAGGGCGTCACTGGCCCTTTCGCTGGCGAGCCGCATGCCCTTTTCCACGGCCCGCAGATACTCGTACGCATCGAGGAGAAAGTGGCCCCGCTCCGGGTCTAAACAACCCTGCTCGACGAGCAACTGCAGCGCGTGTCTCGTGCTGCCCACGCGCAAGCTGTGGTCCCGATAGCCCCACTTGAGCACGAGGACCTGCGCCACAAACTCGATATCGACGATGCCGCCCGGACCGCGCTTGATGTTGATGCGCGCTTGGCGTTTGCCCTGCGGCTCCATCCGCTGGCGCATCTCCTGCATCTGCTCGACTAGGGCCGCGTCCACTTCCCGGCTGTAAACGAAGCGCTCAATCGCTCGCAAGACCCGCGCACCGAACTCGGCATCGCCGGCCACTTGCCGAGCGCGACTCAGCGCCATCCGCTCCCAAGTGGCCGCCCGCTGCGCCAAGTAGCGGCGGTAGCCGACCAGCGAGATGGCCATGGGGGAGCTGGCCCCTTCGGGCCGCAGCCGCGCATCCACCGAGTACAGCCCCTCCTCGGCTAACAGGGCGATCAGATGCTGGCTGAACTCAATGAAAAATACACTATTAGGCACGCCTCGGCGCGTCTTGCCGTCGCTTTCGTACACGAAAAACAAATCCAAATCCGAGCCGAAATCCACCTCGCGGCCCCCAAACTTGCCAGCGGCCAATACGGCGAACTGCACGTCGCGGCCCTGCCGGTTGCGCGGCTTGCCCCACCGCCGCACCAACGGACGCCAAGCCAGCCGATAGACCGCTTGCAACACGTCTTCACCCAACTCCGTCAGCCGCAGGAAGGTCTCCTCCTCAGTCGCCAACCCCATCAGGTCGTCGGCCCCAATCCGCAGGAGGGATTGATTCTGCATTCGCGCGATGGCGCTCAAATCGCCGCGCGCCAACCTAGGCTCCAAGCCCTGACCGGCTTGGCTAACTAAGCTGTCGAGCAGAGCCGGGTCGCGGCGCAAAAGATCGGCGAGAAAGCGGCTCGAGCCACAAATGGAAATGAGCAAGGTGCGGAAGCCTGTGTGCTCTTGCAACAAGAAGTACAAAGCGCCCGGCGCACCATACGCCTCGACTAGCTGGGTGAAGCGCAAAAGCCCTTGGTCTGGGTCGGGGGCCGCGGCCAGCGAATTCAGCAATTCCGGCAACAGGGCCTCAAAGTATGCACCGCTCCCGCTCAACAATAGGCCCATGGCCGCCAGCCGCTGCAAGCGACGGTGCGCAGCCGCCCCATCGACAAAGCCCCGATCCTCCAGGTCGGCTTTTGCCGCCTCGCTGCCGTTTTCGACTTCCAAGAGCCACGTCGGTGCGCGCGGGACCGCCGCGTCGCTGTAAAACAGCGAGGCAAACAGGCGGCGCACCCGCAGCCGGTGTCCGGCCAGCACGCTGGCAAAGGGCCGCACATCTCCATAGCCCATGATCAGGGCCAAGGCCCGCGCGGCGCGCGCATCTTCTGGGATGGCGTAGTCGGGCCGGCCAGAGGCGATTTGCAACAGGTTTTCAACGCGGCGGAAAAACTCGTACGCGCCCTTTAGCGCGCTAGCTTCGGCCCTAGTCAATGCCGACACCTCGGCCAAGCGGTCGATGGCGGCTAGCGTGTTGTGGATGCGCGCTTGGGGACGGATGCCCCCGTAGAGTAGCTGTAGGCACTGGACGATGAATTCGATGTCGCGGATCCCGCCCGCTTGCAGCTTGATGTTGTTTTCGCCGCGGGGACGCTCGCGGATGCTCGCCTCAATCCGCTCCTTGATGCGGCGGATTTCCTCGTGCGGTGCCGAGTGGAAGTGGGCCGGGTAGATAAAGGGACGGAGCATGGCCGCGTATTGCTCCCCCAATGTCTGTGAGCCCGCCACGCGCCGGGCCTTGATGAGCATCTGCCGCTCCCACAGTTCCCCGCGCGTCTCGTAATAAGTCCAACTGGCGCGCAACGAGTGCGTCAAAGTGCCGCTCGTGCCCTCGGGGCGCAACCGCATATCGACTCGGTAGAAAAACCCCTCCTTGGTCGCCTCGGTCAGCACTTGGACTAGGCGCTGGCCCAAGCGGCGGAAAAACTCGCTGTTCTCCAGCGGCGTCCCCTCCCCCTCAGGCTGGGTTTCGCCCTCGCCATCCCACGCGAAAATTAGGTCGATATCCGAGCTGTAGTTTAACTCCTGCCCGCCGTATTTGCCCAAGCCGACGACGAGAAAGCGCGCTGGACGGCCGCGCTCGTCCAGCGGGTGGCCATGTTCCTGCCACAAGGCGTGCTCGCATATTTCGAGGGCCAACTCGACCACCACGTCGGCTAAGTCGGCCAGTTCTCTCCCAATTTCCGCAACCGGTTTGGTGCCGAGGATCTCAGCGGCACCAATGCGCAAAATTTCGCGCCGGTGCACCCGCCGCAATATCTCCAAACCCTCCTCGGACTCGGAGACATGATCGATATCGGTGCGCAAAATCTGCCGCAGGACATTCCGCTCCAGCGGCTCGACTAAGTGCGGGGTCTCGGCCAACAGCCACAGCAGAAATTCGGCATTGCGCACCAAGATGTCGGCGAGAAAGGTGCTGTGGCTCACGATCTGCACCAAGCGCTGGCACAGAATGGAATCGGCCTCCAAGTGAGAGAAAAGACTCTGCGGGCTGCCGTACGCCATGGCCAAGCGCACCAACTGCCGCAACCCCTCGTCCGGCCGGCCCGTCGCGGCTAGCTCGGCCAAGGCGAGGGCTGGCAGCGGCGCGGATTGCGGGGGGGTACCGATCCGGTCCAAGGTCTCTAGGGCCTGGACCGGATCGGCAAAACCCAATTGCTCTAGTGGATTAAGGGCTTTGGCCGCGTCGGCGGTGAGGGCGCGACGGGCCAGTTCCAATGCAGTGGGCACTGCCGGGAACTTCAGAGGGCGTTTTCGCCGGTTTCGCCGGTGCGGATGCGGATGGCCTCGACTAGGTCGGAGACAAAGATTTTGCCGTCTCCGACCTCGCCGGTGGCAGCCGACTGCAAAATCGCCTCCACCGCTTCGTCGAGTAGGCCATCGCCGACGGCCAATTCAATGCGAATTTTGGGCATGAAATCGAGCTGGTACTCGGCACCGCGGTAGATTTCGCTGTGGCCGCGCTGGCGACCGCAGCCGCGCACTTCGCTGACGGACATCCCGACGATGCCCATCGCGGCCAAGGAGCTTTTGACCTCGTCGAGCTTGAAGGGCTTGATAAAGGCCACGATGTTTTTCACGGCATCCCTCTCAACGGGCCGAAAACCGGGGCTTGCGGCCGTAGCTTGTCCCGCCAGCCGCCGGCATCTCGGCGACATCGAGGGCTTTTTGCTGGCTGCCGTGGGTTGAGCCGATGCAACTAGCTGGGATTTCTTCGGTTAGCACGACCGCGCCGCGGGCAAAAAAGCGACAGCCCTCGTCGTGGGCCTTGGCCGCGAGAATCTCCACCACGCAGGGGGTGTCGCGTTGGTGGCTGTGCGATTCGGCCGCCTCGCGCGTCAGCGACAGATGCACGTAGTAGCGATCGCCCGGGGAAATACCCTCGCGGGCAAAGCGCTGGGCCTCGCTGCGGGTCGTGCCCATGTAGAGCCGATCGGGTGGCGGGTCCATAGGCTCGCCGTCCATATCGACGAAAAAACTGTGCCCGTACAGCGCGCGGATGCCAAACTCATTCAGTTCAAAGCGATACTGCTCTGGATCCTTGACTAGGTTGAGGATCTCGGCTTCGGGTACCTCTGAGTAGCGTTCCTGTACTCCTTGCACTACCTGATCCAACGGCGCGTAGCCGTAGGCATCAATCTCCAGTCCAAATTCGTCGGGCCGATGCCTGAGCATCAGCGAAAGCAATTTGGAAATGCGACTTGTATTGGCCACTGCTCATCGCGTCCTTTCAACATTATGATGTAGGGGCGACCGGCTGGTCGCCCCTACTGTGGTCTTAGGGGTTCCACTGTGCGCGATAGGTTTCAATGGCCTGGGCGACCGCCTCGTCGGACAAGGCGATGATTTGGGCTGCCAGCATGGCCGCATTGCGGGCATTGTCAATGCCAACGGTCGCCACCGGGATCCCCGGAGGCATCTGCACGATGGAGTAGAGAGAATCGACTCCACGGAGCGCACCCGAGGCAATGGGAACGCCGATGACCGGCAGCGTTGTATGCGCCGCCACCACTCCGGGCAGGGCCGCAGCTAAGCCAGCACCGGCGATGATCACCTTGAGACCGCGACCAGCCGCCTCGCTGGCCCAAACAGCGGTGCGCTCGGGGTTGCGGTGGGCCGAAGATACGACCATCTCGTAGCTAAGGCCTAGCTCTTCGAGCACCGCCGCCCCCTTGCGCATGGTGTCCTCATCCGAGGTGCTGCCCATGATTACGCCAACGCGAATATCTGCCATGTAAAAAACGTTCTCCCTGCAAATTCTATCGCACACAGTAACGATCAAGCGTTAAGATAAGCCAAATCGCCCGCGCGCGACAACCGCCCTAAGAAGCGTTCATTTTGCGGCGCAGGAAGGTGGGAATGTCCAAGTCGCCAACTGCCGGGCGCACGGGCTGCTGCTGCTCCTGAGGCGTGCTGTGACCGTTGCGCAGATACGTGGGCACGTCCAAGGAGGTGCCCCCATTGCCGACGAGGATCGGGCTGCCGATGGTCAGTGGATCCGCATCCACGTCCTGCACCGACTCCTCTTGTTCGCGGGCTGGCGTCTCGGCTTCGTCGCCCTTATTCAGGCTGAAGCCCGTGGCTATGACCGTCACGCGGATGATCTCGGTCAAGCTCGAGTCGATTACGGTGCCGAAGATGATCTCGGCATCCGAACCGGTGGCTTCGTTGATCATCGACATGACCTCGTTGACCTCGTAGAGCGTGAGATTGGAGTCGCCGGCGATATTGATCAACACACCCTTGGCACCGGTGATCGACACGTCCTCTAAAAGCGGGCTGTTGATCGCCTTGCGAGCGGCCTCCACGGCCCGCTCTTCGCCGCTGTGCTCCCCGAGGCCCATAATCGCGTCCCCACCCTTGGAAATCACCGTGCGCACGTCGTTGAAGTCGAGATTGACCATGCCCGGGATCGTAATCAGGTCGGAAATGCCGCGCGTGGCCTGCATCAGTACTTCGTCGGCCTTGAGAAACGCATCCTCGAGGGTGGTGTCGCGGGGGCAGACAGTCAGCAGGCGCTGGTTCTTGATGGTGATCAGGGTGTCAACTTGGTCCCTTAGCTCGGCAATCCCGCTTTTGGCGTTTTTCATCCTCGGGGAGCCTTCCATTAGAAAAGGCTCGGTTACGATGCCGACCGTCAGGGCCCCTTGATCGCGGGCGATTTCCGCAACTACAGGCGCGGCCCCTGTGCCCGTGCCACCGCCCATGCCAGCCGTGATGAAGATCAGATCCGAGTCCTGTAGCTGCTTGGAAACCTTGTCGCGGTCTTCCTCGACAGCTTGCCGGCCCACTTCTGGGTCGGCACCAGCACCCAAGCCCCGCGTAACGCTGCTGCCAATGCAAATGGGGAAGTCAGCTCGCGAGGCCTCCAGCGCCTGCGCATCCGTGTTGACAGCGACGAATTCAACGCCGTGCATCCCGGACTCGATCATGCGGTTGATGGCATTGCCGCCGCTGCCACCGACACCGACGACCTTGATTCGTGCCCGATGCTCATTGTCGATCAACCTAATTGCCATGGGTATTCCTCCTTGATTTTCGGGGCTAGCACCGCCGCTAGTCCCGTGGTTGTAACCACTTTTTTACGCGCCCGAATACTGAATCAAAGGAGTCTTCGACCAGCACCTGCGCTTCTTTTCGATTTTTCTTCTGCTGTTGCTCCGCTCCGTAGAGAAGCAGGCCCAGCGCCGTAGCATACGGCGGGCTGGCCAGCTCTGCGGCTCCCTCAAACCCGACCGGAACGCCCAGACGCACGGGCATGCCAAAGACCCGCTCGGCCAAGGCCACGGCTCCGGTGATTTGCGCTGCCCCACCCGTGAGGACGATGCCCGCGCCTAGCGCGACATTGGGCAACGCGGTATAGACATTCTTGCGGGCTAGGGCCAATATCTCCTCCATCCGCGCCTCGACGATGTGGGCTACAGTCTCGCTAGACGCACCCGCGCACTTGATCCGCTCGGCCTCGGCCCGCGTGGTGCGCAGCCCAACGCCGATGTCGTTGGTCACATTCTGCCCGCCCAACCCGATGATGCCCGAGTGGCGCAACCCGTTGCCGATGAAGACCGCCACATCAGTCGTGCCACCGCCGATGTCGAGCAGGCAAACCCCCATCTGCTGCTCGTCCTCGCTGAGGGCGGCGTAGCTCGAAGCAAGCGGGCCGAGAACGACACTGAGCACATCGACGCCAGCGCGGAGGATGCTGTGGCAGATGTTCCGCACCGCGGCAACCGAACTGGTGACTACGTGCACACTCGCCTCTAATCGCACGCCATACATACCCACGGGATCGAGAATGCCCCGCTGGCCATTGACGGCAAATTCTTGGGGCAAAACGTGCAGCACCTCGCGGTCGAACGGCACTTTGACCACGCCGGCCGCAGCGAGGACTCGGGCGCGGTCCTGTGTTCCGATCCATCCGCCTTCGCCGCCGACGGCCACCATGCCCGTGCTATTGAGGCTGGCGATGTATTCGCCGGAAATGCCGGCGTACACCGAGTCGATTTCGACCCCAGCCATCAGCTCGGCTTGGCGCATGGCCTCGCCAATGGCGCGCACGGTCTTCTCTGCATCCACGATCGCCCCGCGCTGTATCCCCTCTGAGAGGCACTGGCCCATGCCGATAATCCGCAGCCGCCGCTCGGCGATCTGCTCGGCAATGACGGCGCAGACCTTGGTCGTACCCAAGTCTAGCCCGGCGACAATGGTGCTCCGCTCCTCACTCCAGTTCATCCCGATTTTGCTTTCTTTTTGCCGACTACCATCTGGCCGGCATAGCGCAAGTCGATATAGGCCGGATCGGGATGGTTCTGGTGGACTCGCGGCATCAATTCGCGAATGGTACGGAGCCGGCGGTCGGCCTCGTTTGCAGGCAAGCGCACCTCGAGTCCGTCGCCCGCCATCTGCAAGCGAATATCCGGCCCGGACATCGGCTGGATGCCGGCCACATTGAGGCAAAATTCAGCATCTGCAGCCGTGGCCTCCTTCCACCAGCGCAGTATGGCCAGCAGCGTGGAATCCGGCACCGCCATGCCCGGCCGCAGCGAGTCACCGCCGATAGACAGCCCAGATATGACGGGCAAATTGCGTGGAGGGGCGACCGGCCGGTCGCCCGTGCTGCCTACGGAGAGTAGGACGCCATCGGGCGTGACCCCATAGGTCTGACCTAAATCGACCCAAGCTACTTGTCGGTGCTCGACGATATCGACGGCAATCCGGTCAGGCGGCTTGCGCACCACGAGGGCCTGCTTGATCCAATGCATGGCCTCCAGTCGCTGCGCAATCTCATCCAAGTCGATGGCGAAAATGTTGGTACCGGCCGTGAGGCCGCTAGCGGCATGCACGGCCGCTCCGTCGAGCCGCTGTAACCCATCCACCTCAATGGCCTTGAGACCAAAAAAGGAGGCTTGGCCGAAGTAGGTAGCTACCT
This sequence comes from Candidatus Latescibacterota bacterium, assembly GCA_965261395.1. Taxonomy (GTDB): domain Bacteria; phylum Latescibacterota; class UBA2968; order UBA8231; family UBA8231. Next base: position 3,840,656 of record OZ253462.1, on the reverse strand, counting down.
GATAGGCCGCCAAAGTGCTACCCGTGGCCAAGATCAAGAGCGCAATCCGAGGCCAGCGGACCTTCTTCTGGTCTCGATCCGCCGCGGTTAGCGACTTTTTGTGCGCCTTGGTTTTCTTGTGGTTCACGAGCGCTCTCCGGTTGCCAAGGCCGCGGTCAGTTCCGCAGCCGCCTCGCCGATGTCACCGGCCCCCATGACCAGCACCAAGTCGCCGCGGCGACATATATCCACCAAGTGGGCGACGAGCTGCTCCCTATCCGGCAGGTATTCCACGGTTTTATACCCGCTGGCGCGCAAGGCCCCTGCGATCAGTTCAGAGTCCACGCCGGGCATGGGGGCCTCCCGTGCGGCAAAGACCGCGGCCAGCACCACGTAGTCGGCCGCGGCTAGCTCGCGGGCAAAGGCCGCAGCCAATTCGCGGGTGCGCGAGTACAGGTGGGGCTGGAAAACGGCGATGACTCGGCGACCACTCTGCCGCGCTGCGGCCAAGGCCGCAGCCAGTTCGGCCGGGTGATGGGCGTAGTCGTCTACGACCAGCACGCCAGCGAATTCCCCCTTGTGCTGAAAGCGCCGGTCGGCCCCGCCAAACTTCTCCAAGGCGTCGGCGATCACTGCGAACTCCACCTGTAGCGCACAGGTCAGCGCAGCGGCCCCAGCGGCATTGCGGACATTGTGTACGCCGTGGACCTGTAGTTCGATCTCGCCTAGCTTTTGCCCGTCGAAACACAGGGCAAACCGGCTGCCCCAAGCCCGCTCTTCGAGCTCGGCGATCCGGTAGTCGTTGTCGCCATCCATGCCATAGGTCTGATGGGGGCGCTGCAAGTCGGCCAGCACCCGCTCCCCGACCAGCCCGTCCCCGGCCAGCACGCTACGACCGCAGAAGGGCAAACGCGCGAGAAATTGGCCGAAGGCCCGTTCGAGGGTTTCCAAGCTCCCATAGTAGTCGAGATGTTCGGCGTCGACACCTGTCACGATGGCCAAACTCGGATACAAGTGCAAGAAGCTGCCGGCAAACTCATCGGCCTCTACCACAAAGACCTCGCCGCTGCCCAACTCGGCCTGCGGCCGCCCGTTTATCCAGCCCCCGATCAAGACTTGGGGATCGAGGCCAGCGCGGCGCAAGATCGCCGCCACCATCGAAGCGGTCGTCGTCTTGCCGTGGGCACCAGCTACGGCGAGGGTCAACGGTGCGCGGGACAGTTCCCCGAGCACCTCGGCCCGACTCGCCGTGGGAATTCCCTCTTGCGCGGCAGCCCGCCGCTCGAGGTTGTCAGCCGGTACGGCGGCCGAATACACCACTAGATCCACGTCTTGTACGAGCTGGCCATCGTGCCCCACTGCGACTGAGAATCCCTCTTGGCGCAGTAGCGCGACGCTGCGCGAATCGGCCTGATCCGATCCGCTTACCACACAGCCTTTGGCCGCAAGGAGCCGGGCCAAGCCCTCCATGCCCGCTCCGCCGATTCCGACGAGGTGCACGCGGCGATATTGGTCGAAGAGAGTCTTCATCACTGCCAACGCACCAACCCCTCTTGGTGTCCGGGGGCCGTGCGGGCGACCCCTAGCAAGATGCCCACTCCCGCCATATTCCCCATCAGCGACGAACCTCCGTAGCTGACGAAGGGCAGCGGCAAGCCAGTGGTGGGTAGTACCCCGATGACCACGCCGATGTTCAGCAAGGCGTATATCGAAATCATTGCCGTAATGCCGGTGGCGACCAAAAAGCCGTACGTATCTCCGGCGCGGGCACCGATGCGCAACCCGTAAAATGAAAATGCCGCGAAAAGCCCTAGTACGACTAGCGTACCCATAAGACCCATTTCCTCGCCGATGACCGAGAAGACAAAATCCGTGTGTGGCTCGGGGAGGTACTGCTCTTTTTGCATGCTGTTGCCCAAACCCACCCCAAAAAGGCCGCCGTTACCCATGCCGCAGAGCGACTGCAAGAGTTGGTAGGAACCCGCCGGATCGCGTTCTGGGTCAATAAAGTTGATCAAGCGGCGCATCTGATAACTCGAATTCATCAGGGAAAGCCCAACGCCCAATAGCGCGAGCAACCCAGCCCCGGCCAAGTGGTACAGGCGCATTCCGCCGACCCACAGCATGATCAAGGCAATCAGCCCCAGCGCAATGGCCGTCCCCAAGTCGGGCTGTAATACTATGAGCACGAGGGCGAAGCCGACGACCAACAAACGGGGGACAAACCCGCGGCTAAAGTCGTGTAGCTCGTCGCGCTTGCGCACCAAGACATCCGCCAAGTAGAGAACCAGCGCCAGCTTGGCGAACTCGGCCGGCTGAAAGACTAAGCCACCGCCCAAGGCCGGAATGCTCAACCAGCGTTGGGCTGCACCATGGCCCCATGCCAAGACCAGCAAGAGCGACAAGAGCGACAACAACATGATGGGGCGCGAAAGCCGCGCCCACCAATGCAAAGGCAGCCGCGAAAACGCGAGCATGAGCACCAAGCCGATGAGGACGCGGATGGATTGCTTCTTAAGGAAAAGGCCCGAGTCGCCAAAGCGCACGTTAGCCAAAACCGAACTAGCGCTATAGACCATGACCAGCCCCAGGCCTACTAGCGTCATGCAGATCAGCAACACGAACATGCTGTCGCGCTGAACAGCTATCATCAGCAGGAACTCGCTAGTTGCTAGGGGATTGAGAACGCGCCCGGTGGGAGCGAGCTATCTCAACTGCTGCAGAATGCGCTCGACGACTCGGTCAAAGGCCATGGCCCGGGAGGCCTTGACTAAGACCGCATCGCCGTGGCGCAATTGCTCGGCGGCGAATTCACCAAGTTGCTCGGGCTGCTCGAAGTGGCGAGCCGCGTCTTGGGCCATACCAGCCGCGCGGGCCGCGGCCACCAAGTGCGCGCTTTCGCGGCCGGCAGCCAGTATGACATCGGCGCACGCGGCAGCCTTCTCGCCGACGGCCGCGTGCAACGGGCCGCTCTCCGCACCGAGCTCTAGCATGTCGCCGAGCACGGCAATTTTCCGCTCACCGGGCACATCGACGAGAAGGTCGAGTGCGGCCGACATCGAGCCGGGACTGGCGTTGTAGCAATCGTCGATTACTGCGATCCCATTTTTGCACACGACCTCGCTGCGTTGGCTCACCGCTTGGAACCCGGCGAGGGCGCGCTGGATCCCTTCCCAAGGCACGCCGAGGATGCGACCGACGGCGGCCGCAGCCAAGGCGTTGTACGCGTTGTGCCGCCCCGGAATATTGAGATCAATGGGAACATGGTGTAGAAGGAAGTGGCCGCAGCCCTTCTGGTCGAGTACGAGCCTCTCCCCACGAAACTCGCTCTCACGCGCAAAACCGAAGGTCAGGAGTCTCCCCTTTGTCCTCTTTACCTCCTGAGCCACGACACGGTCATCGGCGTTGACGAGAGCCGTTAAAGACTCGCCCAAATAATCCAGAAGCTCCCCTTTAGCTTTGGCCACTCCTTCTACAGACCCGAAAAATTCTATGTGTGCAGTCCCAATGTTGAGCAGAACCCCAATGGTAGGCTCGGCAACCGAACACAAGTAGCGAATGTCCCCCACCCGCCGCGCCGCCAGTTCCAACACCACCGCCTCGTGGCTCGGCGACAATTGCAGCAGAGTGCGGGGCACCCCTATCTCGTTGTTCTCGCTGCCGATGGTTTTCAAAATGCTATACCGCTGTCCCAAGACAGCAGCGATCATTTCCTTGGTCGTCGTCTTGCCCGCGCTGCCTACGACAGCCACCACCGGTACCTCCCAGTGCCGTCGATACGCCCGCGCCATATCGCCCAGCGCTTGCAGCGTCGAGTCAACGGCCAACAGCGGACCGGAGGCCGCCCGGTCCAACCCTGGCCAACGGCGTTCCACTAAGGCCGCGCACGCGCCGCGGGCAAAGGCGGCCTCGACGAAGTCGTGCCCGTCGAAGTGCTCGCCCCGCAGCGCAACGAACAACTCGCCCTCGTCGATGGACCGGCTGTCGGTCGCCACCGCTTGTAGGGCGCAATCTGGCCGGAGGCTGCCGACCAGATCGGCAGCCGTCCACTGCATCATCTCGCTCAGGGTCACGGCGCGCATGATAGCTGCCTTTCCCCAGCGCGCAAGCCTCTCAGCACGCGCCGCGCAACTTCGCGGTCGTCAAAGGCCACTACGCGATCAGCCTGTTCCTGTTTCTGTTCATGCCCCTTGCCGGCAATTACCACGACATCCCCGCTATGCGCAGCGGCGAGAGCCATGGCAATGGCTTGTGCGCGGTCAATTTCGCTGTGTACCGCACTGCTATCGGGCGCGCCAGCAGCCATCTCGTCGATGATATGCTGTGGGTCCTCGCTACGCGGGTTGTCCGAGGTTAAGACCGTCCAATCGGCCAACTCGCCGGCGACGCGGCCCATCAAAGCCCGCTTGCCTCGGTCCCGATCCCCGCCGCAACCGCAGACGCAGATCAAACGGCCGCTCCCCAAGTCTCGGGCGGCGTGCAAAACCCTTTCCAGCGCGTCCGGAGTGTGGGCGTAATCCACGACGACCGCGAAGTCCTGCCCCTCGACGATCTGCTCACAGCGGCCTGGGACGCTCTCTAGGGCGGCCAAGCCACGGCACAGAGCCGCGGTATCCAAATCCAATGCCAATCCGGTGGCCACGACGGCCATGGCGTTGTAGTAGTTGAAGCGGCCGATCAAATGCGTCTGTACCTCGATGGGGCCGGCTGGGGTGTCCAAACACAGATGCGTTCCCTGCGGGCCAACATCGGCGCTTTGCAACCGCACCTCGGCCTCCGGGCCACAGCCGTACGTTACAACGCGCGCCTGGGTCCTGCGGGCCAATTCATCTGCGTGGGCGTCGTCGGCGTTAATCACCGCAATCCCGCCTTCTTGCAGGTCCTCAAAAAGCCGAGCCTTGGCGGCAAAGTACGCCTCCCAAGTCCCGTGAAAATCCAAGTGATCACGCGTCAAATTGGTAAAGATCGCCGCCCGGAAGGGAATGCCCTCCACCCTCTTTAATGCCAGTCCATGGGAAGACACTTCTAGCACGGCTGCTCGCTTGCCGGCATCAACGAACCGGCGCAGTAAGCCGTGTAGCTGGACGGCCTCGGGCGTAGTATTGTTCACCTTCTCCAATTCGCCATCGCCCCAGAATCCCAAAGTCCCCAAGTACCCGCACGGCAAACCGGCGGCTTCGAGGGCGCTCCTGAGCAGAAAGGCGGTAGTGGTCTTGCCATTGGTGCCAGTGACGCCGACGTTGAGCAGCGCTCGTCCAGGAAAGGCGTAAAAGCGCGCCGCCATTCGGGCTAGCGCGGCCCGGCAGTCCGCCACCTGTACCCGGGTCGCTCCGGCACAATCGATCCGTTCCTCCACCATCACGGCACGGGCACCGCGGGCTATGGCATGGTCGACAAAGCGGTGTCGGTCCTGCTCCTGTCCCCCGCGCACGGCCACGAAAAAGTCGCCTTCCTCCACACAGCGCGAATCGCAACGGATCTGCCCTAAATCAATATCTGGGTCACCCTCCACGCAGGCGTCAGGTAGCTCTTCGAGTAGGTATTTTAGTTCCATCTAAATACCTCCCGAACTTTGGGCTGGAATGTTTCCGACCAAGCGCGCCTGCCGCGTTTTCCACGAGCCACGGGCGGCCTCATTGCCCAGCATGCAGTTAATTTGCTCGACGTGGCCGGCCCGGCCCGGCAGGGGTGACTGATTGACGACCACGGTGCCCGCGCCGGAAAAGGCCACCGGCAATCCCCGCATCTTTGCCTGAAAGCGGGCGACCGCTTGGGTCATGCCGCGCAGGTCCGGCACGGCTGGCTCCTCTTTCTGCGGATGTTTGGCCGCCGGCTCGACCAACAGGCCGCCGGGCAGGCTGATGATCCGCTCCATCACCCGGCGGAAGGCCGGGGCCGCTACGTATCCTCCCCACCCGTTCACGCGGGGATTTTCGACCATAATCACGCACGCGTACTGAGGATCGTTAGCCGGTAGGAATCCGACGAATGAAGCGATTCTGGCGTTGGGGTCGTAGCCACTACCACCGACTACGGCGCGCTGGGCTGTGCCCGTCTTCCCGGCCACGGCCACACCCTTGATGCGGGCCTTTTGTCCGGTACCCCTTTCCACGACTCCGGTCAGCACCTCGTTCAGCGTCCTTGCCGTCTGCCGGCTCACAACCCGACGGATCGGTTGGGGACCACCGCGATCGTCGAACTGACCCTTCGGGCCAATCGTTCCGGCGACGAGCCTCGGTACCATCAGCACACCGCCGTTGGCAATAGCCCCGTACGCCATGGCGAGCTGTAAGGCGGTCACGCCAATTTCCTGCCCGATAGCAATGGTCGCCAGCGACCGCTTGGACCACTCATCGACCTCCTGCAATAAACCAGGCGTTTCCGCCGGCAAGTCAATGCCGGTGCGAATGGCAAAGCCAAAATTGCGGATGTATTCGTAAAAACGGGCCCGCGACAGCCGCTGTGCCAGCTTGATCGTGCCGATGTTACTCGATTTTTCCAAAACCTGAGCAAAGAGCAAATCGCCGTGGGGCTGAGTATCGCGGATCGTGTCCCCATTGGCTAACTTGAATATTCCCTGTTCGCAAAAGACGCGATCGTGTAGGCTGGCAAGCCTGTCTTCAAGGACGGCGGCGACCGCGATGATTTTGAAGGTTGAACCCGGTTCGTACACGTCAGTTATTGCGCGGTTGCGCCTGAGTTCCGGCGATGAGCGAGACGCCTTATTGGGGTCGAAAAGCGGCAGATTGGCCATAGCCAGTACCTCGCCGCTGCGCGGGGCGATGATGACGCCCAAAGCTCCTTGGGCCTTTGAGCCGTCTATGGCCCGTTGCAACTCTTCCTCTAGAATGCTCTGATAGACCGCGTCGATGGTCAGCATCAGGTCGCGGCCATGCTCCGGCTCTTCGCGTCGCTGATGCCGCCCGGGCACTTGCTTGCCCCGCGCATCGACGTATTCCAATATCGAGCCGTCCTTTTCGCGCAGCATGTCGTCGAAGGCCCGCTCAATCCCCTCGCGGCCGATGTTGTCGATGTTGGTGTGCCCGATGAGTTGGCCGGCCAGCGACCCCAAGGGGTACTGGCGGCGGGTCTCCGGGTGTTGGAACACGCCGGCGTACGCGACCTTGCCCACGTTCGCGTCAACTACCTGACGCGCCAGATAGATAAATTGCTTGTCCCCGCGCAATTGGCGCTCGATGGACTCGGCCCGATTATCGCTCAGGGGCGCGAAGTGGGCAGCTACGCGCTTGGGCTCCTCAACCTGCTCGGGGTTGGCGTAAAAAGACGTGGCTTGGACATCCACGGCCAAGTTGTTGCCGCGCCGATCTACGACCCGACCCCGACTCGCTTTCAGGGTGCGACGCGCAAGATACTGCTCGTGGGCCTCGGCGCTGTACGCCTCGTGCCTGAAAATCTGGATTTGGACGAGGCGTGCGGACAAACCTAACCACGCCACCGCACCCAAAACTACGACCCAGCGCAGCCGACCAATGCCCGTATGGTGGACCCGTGGTCCCATCAATCCCCTTCCCAATGCGCCAATGCGCCGCCCATGCTATCCACCGTTTTCGAGGGGTAGACCATGCCGAGCTGTCCGAAGGCCACCTTCTCGACAAAACCGGATTTTTTCCGCACCGAGATGGCTGCCAATAGCTGGGTGCGTTCTCTGTCGAGTTCGACTATTTGCGTCTCAGCCGTGCTAATACCGCCGGCCACCCGGGCCATTTCGACCTTTTGCCAGACGTGGAAGAGGGCCGCCCCGGCCAGTATCCCTATGAGGAGCACGTACTTCGCACAGAAAATTCCACCTTTGCTCATATCAGCCTACCTCGGTTTTTTCGTAGATTCTCAAAACGGCGCTGCGCGCTCGAGTATTTTGTTTCACCTCGGCCTCGCTCGCCTTCTGCAACTTGTGACCCACTCGCTTGAACGACGGTTTCCGCCCGCAGGTGCAAACGGGCATGCGCGGCGGACAAATACAGCCGCGCACCAGTGCCGCGAGATGCTGCTTGACCAACCGATCCTCCAAGGAGTGATAGGCCACGGCGGCCAGCCGGCCGCCGGGCTTCAGCCCCACCTCCACAGCCGTCAACCCCGCCTGCAACTGCCCCAACTCGTCGTTGACGGCAATGCGCAGCGCTTGGAACACGCGCGCCAGCGTCTTGTTGAGCATCTGGGGCCGTGTAGCGGCTACAGCCTGCCGCAAAGCCTGCGTAGTGGTCAAGGGTGCGAGCCGCTGCTGTCGGCAGATCGAGCGCGCGATGCGCCGCGCCGCGCGCTCTTCCCCGTAGCGCGTAATCAGCTCGGTCAGTTCGGCCTCGCTGCACATCGCTATCAATTCGGCGGCCGTGGGGCCAACTTCCGCCTCCATCCGCATGTCGAGAGGCCCATCGGCCTGATAGCTGAATCCCCGAACCGGTGCGTCTATCTGATGCGAAGAAACCCCTAAGTCGAACAGGACTCCGCTCAACGGCCCGATCCCCTCCTGCACCAGCAACTCGCTCAACTCGGCAAAGCGACCGCGCCGCACGACGACCCTCGTATCTGCCGCCAATCTCGCTCGCGCTGCCGCTACGGCTTCCTGGTCCCGATCCACTGCGAGCAATCGCCCCTTGGGACCGAGGGCCTGAAGCAATGCCCAACTGTGGCCGCCGCCGCCGACCGTCGCATCCACGTACGCTCCGTCCGGATCGGCGACCAGCCCCGCGACCACTTCCTCGACCATGACCGGAATGTGGTACGCCATGTTGTTCCCAGTTTAGCATTGTTTAATTCTTTACAGGTTTATATCGAAGCTATCCGCCACTTCTTCCATGGGCGGGAACTCCTCGCAGTCGTCTGGATTCCAAAACTCCAACTTGTTCAAAACTCCAATAATCACCATCTGGCCGTTGATATTAGCGAGCTTCAAGAGATCTCGCCGAATACCGATTCGCCCCTGCCGGTCCATTTTGACTTCAGCTGCGTGCGAGAGCATGGAGCGGATAAAGGCCCTCACTTCGGGATTGGTCTGGGGCAAGTCTAACAGCTTTTGAGCGGTCTCTTCCCAAATGTGCAGGGGATAGGCCGTCAGGCATCGGTCGAAACCCCGCACCACCACGAGCGTGTCGTCAGCTTCTGGCGGCAGTTTCTTGCGGAACTCCGCAGGCACAAAAATCCTTCCCTTGTCATCGACAGGAACCTCGTGTCTCCCTGTGAAAAACTGTGCCATTTGATGCCTGTGTCAGGTTAAAATCCCTGTTCCACCACTTTCCACCACTTTCCACCACTTTCCAAAATACACCTATGTGAATAGGACTGTCAAGCACATTTTTTCCATATTTTTCAGATAGATACGGCCATTTTAAAGAATTGATTACACTTATTTGTGTGCATATCACACTATCTTGTGTGCACCCCAATTACTACCCGCTCTCTTTAATTATCGCCTCTACTGTCATCTTGACATAGAAAAGGGGTTGGCCATGCGATGGCCAACCCCTTTTTGCGTGCTCAGTGGGTACCTTTACGCCGGTATCTTCTCCATGACCCGGCGGTAGATCGGCTTGCCCTGCGCGAGAAACTTGTCTTCGTAATTCGTCCGCGCCCCAAGCCACTCGGCATCCGCCTCCACCAAGCACGAGCTAGTTTCCAACGCGGCGAGCATGACGTCGAAATAGTCGGCGTAATCCGTGGCCAGCCATAACTGACCACCCACGCACAAAGTGCGTTCGACTTCGCGCAGAAATTCCTCATTGAAGAGCCGCCGCTTGTGATGCCGCTTCTTGGGCCAGGGATCGGGAAAATAGATGTGATAGGCCCGCACCGATGCAGCGGCCACGAAGAGCTCGACGAATTCCCGCGCATCCATATGTGCGCACCGCACGTTGCCAAGGTTGCGACGCGCGGTGCGCTGGCGGGCAATGCGCACGTATTTGGCCGCCCATTCGACCCCAACGAAATTCACTGCGGGCTGACGGCTGGCAGCATCAATAATAAAGCGTCCTTTGCCAATGCCGATTTCGACCTCCACCGGCTGGTCGTTGCCAAAAACTTCCCGCCAAACCAACGTCGGGTCCCGGTCTGGGTTATCCGGTAACGCCAAAAAACCCGCCCCGGTCTCCTCCATCAAATTATCCCCAAAGAAAAGGCGCTCCCCCTAGTGCGAGAGAGCGCCGTGCAAATAATAACTGTGAATCGAGATCAACCCGCGGCCTCGCTATGCGAGGGCAGGCCGCAAAACTGCTCGTAGTCAATCAGCTCGGTGACGGTCGGGCTGTCGCCACACACCGGGCACTCACTGTCGCGCCGGAGCTTGAGTTCGCGGAATTTCATCTCCATCGCGTCGTAGAGCATCACCCTCCCCACCAAGGAGGTGCCCTGTCCCAACAGCAGCTTGATGACCTCGGTGGCCTGCACTAACCCGATGATGCCGGGCAAGACCCCTAAGACCCCACCCTCGGCGCAGCTAGGCACCTCCCCGGGCGGCGGCGGCTCGGGATAGAGGCAGCGATAGCACGGGCCGTCCCCGGGTACGTACACGGTGGCTTGGCCCTCAAAGCGAAAAATACTGCCGTCAACCACGGGCTTTTTCTGCATTACGGCCGCGTCGTTGACCAAATAGCGGGTCGGGAAGTTGTCGCAGCCATTGACTACGATGTCGTAGCCATCCATGACCTCGAAAATATTGTGCGATGTCAGTAGCTCGTAGTGCGTGTGTACCTCGATGCCGGGATTGATATCGAGCAGCCGGTCGCGGGCGGCCTCGACTTTGGGCCGACCGAGATCGGACTCGCCGAAAAGCACTTGCCGCTGCAAGTTGCTTTTATCGACGACATCGGCATCTACCAAGCCGATCTTGCCAACGCCGGCCGCGGCCAAGTAGAGGGCCGTCGGGCAACCCAAGCCACCCGCCCCTACCAGCAGCACCCGCCCCTTGAGCAACTGCTGCTGCCCCTTCTCCCCGACTTCGGGCAGAATGAGATGCCGGGCGTAGCGCTGCAAGTCCTCTTCGGAGAGCAGGCCGCCCTGCTCGATCGCATAGCCGGCATCCTTCCAGCCTTTGAAACCGCCGATCATGGACTTGGCATTGGTGTAGCCCATAAAGGCCAAATCGCGCACCGCCAAGGCCGAGCGGTTGCCCCCGGCGCAATAGAGCACGATTTCCGCGTCGCGATCTACGGTCACGTCTTCCTCGATGTTGAGTTCCAAAAAACCGCGTGGGATCAAATCGGCCCCAGGGATATAGCCGTCCATGACCTCTTCCCGCTCGCGCACATCTACGATGTGAACCGGCCGGCCGGCTTGGCGGGCCGCTTGGACCGCGGCCGGGGGCACTTCGGCGATTTCGGCCTTTACGCGCTCTAGTAGCTGATTGGATGTAACAGTCATACTCTCTCCTCGATTGCTAATGCACCGTCGCGCAAGCGCGCAACCTGCGCGGCTGTGCGGTCGATGGCAAACTCCACTTCTGCCATAGTATTAAAACGCCCCAACCCAAAGCGCAGGGAGGCCCGCGCCAAATCGTCGCTTGCGCCGATGGCTCTGAGGACGTGTGAGGGCGCACCCGTCCGCGATGAGCAGGCCGCGCCCGAAGACAGCGCGATCTCGCGCAATCCCAAGAGTAGTTCAGTGCCGTCAACCCCGGGAAAGCTCACGTTGAGGTTGCCCGGCAGGCGCTCTTCCGCATGGCCGTTGACGCCCAAGGGACCGATCGCGGCCTCTAACCCGGCGCATAGCCGCCGCCGCATCTGCACCAGCCGCGCCGCTTCCGCAGACATCTCCTCTCGCCCCAACTGACAGGCGCGCCCCAAACCGACGATCCCTGGCACATTGAGGGTGCCGCCGCGCAGGCCGCGCTCCTGCCCGCCACCTTCGACTTGAGCCTGCAAACGCACGCGCGGCTTGCGCGAGCGCACGTAGAGAAAGCCGACGCCCTTAGGAGCGTAGAGCTTGTGACCGGAGGCCGAGAGCAGGTCGATGCCGAGCGCTTCCACATCGAGCGGCACCTTGCCGACGGCTTGAGCTGCGTCGCAGTGCCACAAGACGCCGCGCTCGCGGGCTAGCCGCCCAATCGCCGTCAGCGGCTGCAAGACCCCAATCTCGTTGTTGGCGGCCATGAGCGAGATGAGGACCGTCCGCGGCGTGATTGCCGCCGCTAGCTGGTCGAGGTCAATCTGACCGTCGCGGTCCACGGGCAAATAAGTAACCTCCACCCCTTGCTTCTCCAAGGTGTGGCAACACTCCAAGACGGCCTTATGCTCAATGGCACAGGTGACGATATGCGCCCCAAGGGGTGCCATCTGAACCGTGCCTTTTATAGCCAAATTGTTGGCCTCTGTAGCTCCGGCCGTAAAGACGATCTCCTGAGCACGCGCGCCGATCAACCCAGCCACCTCTTCTCGTGCCCTCTCAACGGCGTCGGCGGCTGCTAAACCAAAGGCGTGGGTCTTGCTGGCCGCATTGCCGAAGTGCGTGCCGAAGTACGGCAACATGTCTGCCAAGACGCGCGGATCAACCGGCGTGGTGGCCATGTTGTCCATATAGACTGGGATCTGCACGGCCCGTCGCTCAGGCGCTGAAGGACTCACCGCATCCACAGGTAGTGCGGGCGTTGGGATTTTCGATCTTAAAACCCGCCCCCATCAGCCCGTCGTGGTAGTCGAGCGTCACGCCGCTGAGATAGAGACTGCTCTTCATGTCGATGATGATCTTGACGCCGGAGATATCAAAGACGTGGTCCATGTCGCCGGCACTTTGCTCGAAATCCAGCTTGTACTGGAACCCCGAACACCCCCCACCCATCACGCCCATGCGCAACCCGTGCCCCTCGTTGCCCTGTTCGCCGAGCAAATCCCTAATCTTCTCAGCCGCAGCTTCCGTTATAGTTACCATAGATTACATCCCCTCAAGATTCGTAAATGGCGCATTCGATGAGGTCGGGAACCTCGTCGTGCTTCCGATAGACCTCACAGTGGTGGCAATCTCGCTCGACGACCTTGACCGTACAGCAAAAACAGCCACTGAGAATTTCAATGGCCCGCCGATTCCGCTCCTTCATAAGCGAGTACTGGCGAATGCGCTCGTCGATCTGGCGCTCTTGCTCGGTTAGGTGCTCGACGAGCTCGCGCGCCAAGCCCCCCCCCGACTCGTTGCAGTGCTTCAGGTTGAAAAACGCACGGATATGCTCTAGCCCGAACCCCAAATCCTTGAGGTTTTGGACGATTTGCAAGCGGCGCAATTGCGCTTCCGAATACAGGCGAAACCCGCCTGCGGTGCGCTCCTCCGGCTCGACGATTCCCAATTCTTCATAGTAGCGAATCGTGCGCGGCGTAACTCCGGCCTTAGCGGCCAGATCCCCTATTTGCATGGAGACATCCTTCGCTGCGAGGTTCTGGCAAGCAATGTACTTGACGTGAACGTAAGTGTCAATGAATAGGCCAAACAGAACTTAACTTATTGCTTTATAATATTTTAAACCAACATCTCCGAGAGAGCGAGTATCCCAAGCCCCCTAGGCAACCCTAACCGCTCCCTAGCGTCTAATATGGATATTGATTCTATGCGCAAAGAGCGAGTATCCCTGAGGAGATAAGCGCAATGATCGCTCGCATTGCATTCTGTCTAGTCTGGCTAACCACTCCACTTGCGGCTACTACAGTCCAGCGCTTCGATTTGGCGGCTCTGACCGCCAGTGCCGAACGCATCGTCGTCGGAGTCTGTAGCCAAGCCCAGCCTCAATGGGTGCGCGGACAGATCTATACCCGCTATGTGTTCTCCGTCTCCCAAGCCATCAAAGGGCCAGCGATCTCGCAACTGGAATTGCACCTGCCCGGCGGAAATCTGCAAGGCGTTTTTACCCATATCGTCGGCATGCCCGTCTTCGCCCCCGGCGACGAGGCGGTGCTCTTTCTCACCGCGGCGAACGCATTGGGGCACTCCTGGCCGGTCGGACTGGCTCAGGGACACTTCGCCATAAAGCGCAGCGGAGCCAACAGACCACACGTCTTCCAAGAGCTAGACGGCCTTACGCTGCACGCCGAGCCGCAGAGCGCGCCCAAAAAGGCGCCGCCCAACGAACCGGTCCAAGGCATGCTGCTCGACCAATTTTTGGCGCGGGTGCACGCCCTGACCGAAGACCAAACCCCGGAGACACGCGATGCGCACTAGCGGCCTGCTGCTTGGCAGTCTGCTCGTCGCCATGCCCAGCCACGGCTTTCTCATCCAGACCGTTGAATCCCCATTTGGGCACCAAGTCCAGCAGACCTGGCGTCACCCCGACCGCATTCCCTTCGCGCTCCACGCCGCCGGTTCCGACGACCTATCTCCCACCCGGACCCGTGCACTGATACGCGAAAGCTTTCAGGTCTGGAGTGACGTACCTACGGCGCGGGTGGACTTTGTCGATCAGGGCACGACCCAAAGCAGCGTCCCAACGCAAAGAGACAGGCGCAACCTGATCTACTTCGACGAGACCGGACGCTACCTAGACGCCCCGCCCGAGACCGGCGTCATCGCCTTAACTCGCATCAGGTCCCATTCCACGACCGGCCATATCACCGACGCGGACATCATCTTTAACGGGCGCGACTTCCGCTTTTCCGCTGGCGATAACGGCGGCCGCTTGATAAACCTCAAAGACGTGGCCATTCACGAAATCGGCCACCTGCTCGGACTTGAACACACTCCTCTCGACGGCCCCCCGCATATCCGCCCGACTATGAACCCCTTCAACTACAGAGACGACTTCGGCGAAGCGCAAAGCCTCGAACCCGACGACATCGCCGGCATCAGCTTCCTCTATCCGACCGTTGGCTATCAAGCCAGCGTCGGCAGCATCACCGGCCAAGTCCGCAACTTCGACCAGCAGCCACTCTTCGGCACCCATATCAAAGCCGAAAACCTCGACACCGGCCAACTGTTCAGCACCGTCTCGGGTGCCGACCCCAGTGCCACCACGGTCGGGCACTACCGGCTGCACGGCTTGACACCGGGTCGCTACCGCCTGAGCCTCGCGCCCATTGCAGGGGCGATTAACGAAGAGAACTTCGGCGGTATTTTCACTGATTTTGCCATTGGATTCCCCGCGGAGTTCTACGACAACGCCCGCGACGACGCCTATGCCCCCATCCTCGACTTGGCTGCTGCTCAGCACATCGACGATGTTGATTTCGTCACGGGTCTTGCCGTGCCCGGCTATCCCTTCGTCCTCCCCATAGCGCTGGTCACCAACACCCCCGATACACAAGGCCCTTATCCAGTGCGCGTCGAAGCCCGCGATGCCGTCAACTTGTGGCTTCTTTATCAAATTGACGGAGGGAGCATACAGCACCTGCGGATGCAGCAGCAAGACGGCTTCTTCGTCGCCCAAATTCCCGGACAGCACGTCGGCACGCACACCGCCTATCAGATCGAAGCCCACGGTGCCGACGGCAAGGTCTCGTACTTTCCCTACGCAGACGCTTGGCTCGATTTCACCATCGTCGAGCTGACCGGGGCCCCGCTGGCCTTTACCGCCTTGCGCGACGACGATGCCATCGGCGTCGTCGATACGGATACCCGTCGCGAGCTAGCGCGTATCCCCGTCGGCGACGAGCCGATCCAAGTGCTCCTAGTCGGCGACCAACTCTTCGTGTCCAATCTCTCGTCGAACGACCTCCACGTCATCGACACCGCGACCTTCCAAGTCCAGACGCGCATCGAGACCGCCATCCAGCCCCTCGACATGGCCCTCGCGCCCGACGGCAAAACCCTCTACGCGACTAACTCGGGCACGAGTGCGCTGACTATCGTCGATATCGAGTCGGGCCAAGCGCGCACCGTTTCACTCGCTGACACGAGTGAAGGGCTGTACGGCGTCGCCGCTACCGCCGATAAGATATTCACCACCGACATCGCTGGCAGCCGCGTACTCGTCCTCTCGCCGCAAGGCCACATAACCAGCCGCATATCAGTACCGCCGAAACCGCGCTCCCTCGCTCTTGCGCCCGACGGCAAGACGCTTTACGTAACCAGCATGGACACGGGCCGCTTGACCGCCATTGATGTCGATGGCGCGACCGTCTCGCGCTCCATCGACTTAGGCGTCAGCGGCACCTTTGCCATCGCGCCCAGCCCCGATGGCCGCAAGCTCTATTTGACCGCGCACGAAGAAGGCTCCCTACTAATCGTCGATGCCGCCAGCGGAACACTGCGCAAAAAGCTCGCCATCGGCCGCAATCCACGGGCCATTGCCTTCTCGCCCGACGGCACGCAAGCGTACGTCACCAGCTCCTTTTCCAATGAGATCCACATCGTTGATGCCATGCGCGAAGAAGTCGTCGGCCACTACGCAGCCGGCCAGAATCCACGCGGCATCGCACTGGCACAGCCGGTTTGGCCCACGGCTATAGGCCAACAACCGACCCGCTTCGCCCTTGCACCTGCGTTCCCCAACCCCTTCAATGGCTCGACGCAAATCACCTACACACTCGCCGCCGGCACCTTGGTAGAGCTGCGCGTACACAACGCCCTCGGCCAAGCCGTGCGCACTCTCTTGCGCCAGCATCGGGACGTGGGGACGCATCAGATTCATTGGGATGGAAAGGACGATCAGGGAAGGGCGTTGGCCAGCGGCACCTACTTGCTCATCATGCGCGCGGGCGCGACCAGCCAAGCAACGAAGATGTTACTCTTGCGCTGAGCCTTCAGCGTCAATAAACCCATCAACGCTGAAATAGCGAAACCCCGTATCGCAGAGCATGGTCACCAGACGGGCCTCCGGGCCTAGAGCGCTGGCCACCTGTAAGCTGGCCGCCACATTGGCCCCGGACGAAGGCCCCAACAGCAACCCTTCCTCGCGGGCCAAGCGGCGAGTGTAGTGAAAGGCCTCGTCGTCGTCTATCTGCACGATTTGGTCAATCAATTCCCGCTCGAGGACTTCGGGAACAAAACCTGCGCCAATCCCCTGAATGCCGTGCAAATTAGCTGCGCCCCCCGAGAGCACGGGCGAGCGCTTAGGCTCAACCGCTACTATGCGCACGTCCGGCACGGCCTGCTTGAGCACCTCCCCAACGCCGGTTATGGTGCCGCCAGTTCCCACCCCCGCGACAAAGGCGTCTAGCTCACCCCCAGTGGACGCGAGAATCTCCTCGGCCGTGGTGCGGCGATGGGCTTCTGGGTTGGCCAAGTTGGCAAATTGCTGCGGAATAAACACACCCCCGGGATCGTCAGCTTGGAGTTCTTCGGCCTTGCGGATAGCCCCGGACATGTCTTCATCCCCGGGCGTCAGCTCGATTTCCGCACCGTAACTGGCCATAACTTGCCGCCGCTCCAAGCTCATGCTCTCGGGCATGGTCAGCACTAGCCGGTAGCCCAGTACGGCCGCGGCGAGGGCCAGCGCAATTCCGGTATTGCCGCTGGTAGGCTCTACGATGGTCATGCCCTTTTTGAGCTGACCGGCCGCCTCGGCGGCGCGGATCATGCTAACGCCGATGCGGTCTTTGACGCTGCCGGTTGGATTGCGCGCTTCGAGTTTGCCGTAGAGTTGGCTGCCATTGGCGGGCACGACGCGGTAGAGACGCACGAGGGGCGTGTCCCCTACTAACTGCAACATGTCATCTGCGGTCTTGCGCTTGCTCATCCCTCGGCCTTCAGCTGCTCCACCAAGTCCGCAGCCGTAGTTAGCGGCTGTGAGCAAGTCTCGTCACGGCACACGTACGCCCGCCCGCTGACGGACAACTTCCCCTCTAGCAGCGGCAGTGCAGCAGCGGCTTCATCCGCCCCAACGGATGCGGCCAACACGACCTTATTGGGCACAAAGCACCCGTGCAGCGCCGCCGCAAAAGCACAGCACTCGGCTTGGTCCCCCACCAAGGCAATCTCCGTGGGCCTAGCCAAGTAGAAGTCGAGGGCGCAGAGCATCTGCGCCCCAGCGGAAGGAGCGCGGCGCAATAGCTGCTCGAAGAGGACGAGAGCTTGCTCGCCCTGCTGCCACAACGCCTGATCGCCCTTCATCGCTCCCAAGCGCAAAAGCGCCAAAGCACCCAGCGAGTTGCCCGAGGGCGTGGCGTTGTCAAACGGGTTCTTGGTGCGCACGATCAAGTCGGTCGCCTCGGCCCCTGCATAGAAAAACCCGCCCTGCTCCCCATCCCAAAACCGCGCAACCATCTCGGCAGCCCAGCGCTCTGCCGCCGCAAAAAAGCGCAGCTCAAAACTCGCCTCATAAAGGTCCAGCAGGCCGTTGACTAGGCCGGCGTAGTCGTCCTGATAGGCCGAAATCCGTGCCCGACCGTCCTTGTAGGTGTGCAGGAGTTGGCCGTCGCAGACCATGCGTTCTAAAATAAAGTCGGCCGCCTCGACAGCCGCTCGTAGGTAGCGCTCCTCCCCGATAACTTGGTAGGCACGGGCCATCGCGCTGATCATCAGCCCGTTCCAAGCCGTCAGAATTTTGTCGTCGCGCCCGGGGGCAACGCGCTGTTGCCGCGCCGCTAGCAGCACCGCGCTGCCGCGCTCCACCACTTGAGCCAGCCGCTCCGGCGCTACCTTGAGAAAGAGCGCAACCCCCTCTAGCTCGTTTTCCACGTGCAAGATATTTCGCCCGTGCTCGAAGTTGCCCTCGGGCACCACGCCGTAATAGCGGGCAAACAGCGCGGCATCTTCTTCGCCCAGCAGGGCCTCAATATCCTCTAAAAGCCAAGTAAAAAACAGGCCTTCCTCGCCCTCGCTGTCCGCGTCCTGCGCCGCGTAGAAGCCGCCTGCGGGCTGCGTCATCTCGCGCAGCACATAGCCGAGGGTGTGCTCGACGACCTCGCGGTAGAATTCGTCTTGGGTCGCCTGATAGGCGTCGAGGTAGGTCCACACCAGCAAGGCATTGTCGTAGAGCATTTTCTCAAAGTGGGGCACGAGCCAGCGCTCATCCACCGAGTAGCGGTGAAAGCCCCCTCCAAGCTGGTCGTACATCCCCCCTCTCGCCATGTGCTTGAGCGTGTGCTCAGCGATTTCTAGCGCGCGCTGGTCACCTCGTCTAGCATAGCGCCGCAACAGCAAAGACAAGCTCATGCTCGGCGGAAATTTGGGCGCGCCGCCAAACCCTCCGTACGTGCGGTCGTACGTGGATTTGAGCTGCTCACAGGCCCCGTCGAGGACTTCTTCGCCAGGAACGCCTCCCGGCGTCAAAAACTGAGCGTGTTGCTGGAGGGCGCGCATGAGTTCGGCCGTTTTTTCGGCGACTCCGGCGCGGTTTTCCCGGTAGTAATCCGCTATCGCTTGCAGCACCCTGGGAAAGCCCGGCCGCCCGTGGCGGTCTTCTGGAGGGAAGTACGTCCCGCCGTAAAAAGGCTTCAAGTCCGGCGTTAGGAACACCGTCATCGGCCAGCCTCCCTGGCCGGTCATGGCCTGCACGGCCGTCATGTAAATCTCATCGACATCGGGCCGTTCTTCGCGATCGACCTTGATGTTGATAAAGTACGCGTTCATGCGCTGGGCGATTTGCTCGTCTTCAAATGATTCGCGCTCCATGACGTGGCACCAATGACAGGCCGAATACCCCACTGAGAGCAAGATGGGCCGATCGGCGTCGCGGGCCGCGGCTAGCGCCTCCTCTCCCCAAGGATACCAATCGACGGGATTGTGGGCGTGCTGGCGCAAGTACGGGCTGGATTCGTCGGCGAGCCGGTTGATGTGTTTGTGATCGGACATAGTTATGATAAAATACGATTCGAGGGCCGTTGGCGATAGAGGAATAACCTAACTTGCCTATTGGCATCGCGTCTGTAAGTAGTCTTCTAGCTCGCCGACGATAGCGCGGAAGCGCCGCTCTGCCTCGGCGCGAAATTCCGCACGCTCGCGGCGGCAGTGCAGGGGCCACACTTGCTCCCGATAGCGCCTTTCGAGTGCGTCCTGATAGGCCGAGGGCAAGGCCGCAATCTGCAACGCGCGAATTTCGCCAAAGCTGATATTCGGCGTGCCCACTCCGTTGGCTTGCGCGGCGATCTGCTCGCGGCCCAGCCGCGTCTTGAAAAAAAACCAAGCGTAAAACGGATTGAGCCCCTCCAGCCGGATCAGATCGACAAAACAACCCACATTAGCCGGCCTGCTCCCCAGATATACCGCGAGGCGGTTCCGGCCCAAGGCCCCGGCCCCAGACCGAGGCAACAGCAAATCCCCGGGGCGCACGCGGCTGCGTGGCGGCTGCGTGACGGATCGTGCGCGCCTGCGGGCGCGACGCACAAGAGCGCGTGCTCGTCGAGCCCGGTTTCGGCAATGTCGCCCTGCCGGATGACCGGCACTCCGGCCTCTACGTGCTGAGGACGGCTGCCCGTGACAATAGGCCCGTATGTCAAATAGCAGATGTACTCCCCCAACGGGACCAGTCGCAAGCGGCCCGCCAAGCGGCGCACGGCTGCGCGCCCTTGCCAGAAGCGCGGATCCCAACGCCGGGCACGCAGCGCGTGCTGCCCTACGCTCAGGAACGCGGCCTCCGGCCCGCGACGGGCGGGTGCGCCGAGCAAAAGCTGGGTACGCTGCGCGTACTGCTCCACGCTCGGCTTTTTCCCGACCGGTGCGATCAGCCGTGCCTTGGTCCGGGCCAGCGGCCAGCTGCGGCGCAAGACGACTAAGGCCGTCTGCACCTTGTTGAAGGCTCCAGGCAGGGCGACGACGGCCCGCACCTCAGCGCGCGCGAGCAGCCAGTCGCGCACGCCCTGCCGCCGGGCATTGGCGAGGAATCCCTCGGGCAATATCAGGGCCATCCAACCAGCGGGCCGGGTTAGTTGCAGTGCGCGCTCGACAAAAAGCGATTCCACCGGGAAGGCGCGCATCTGCTTTTGCCCATCGAGGAGCCTAAAGCGCTGGGCGAGCCGACGAGAACCATCCGCCTCAAACAAGGACCGCATCGTCCCCAACTTGCCAAAAGGCGGATTGGCCAACACGCAATCGAATGACTCGTCCGCCACCTCGGGAAAGGTGCCGAGCAAGCCGTCTCCGGTATAAAACCGATCCGCTTGCTTGCGCCCCCGCTCGGCTAGCCCCTCGTCGATCTCAATGCCCGTGGTCTGATAGGCTCGTCCGACCACGGCCAACAACGCCCCTTCGCCCGCGGCTGGATCGATCACGCGTGCACCGGCACTCAACTCTTTTTCCGCGAGCGTGCGCACCGCATCCCAAGCCAGTTGTGCTACCGCTGCGGGCGTAAAGTGCTGCGCTAGGATCTTCGCGTTTCCTCCGTTACTCATCAGTGTATCCCATTTGGGGCAATGGCCTCTTATCGCGGCTCGTCAAACGACCTATATAACGAATTGCCGAACAAACCATTGAGCGCGTAGGCGGCTCGCTGGCACACTTTCTGCTAACGCCATGGTCATGCGGTCCGCCAACGGACGCCTCACTCATCTATCAGGAGGAACTTCATGCCGACCCTAAGGATGCCCAATATCAACCAAGTCGCCCTCAGCGGCCGCTTGGTGCAAGAGCCCGACTTCCGCTTCATGGACAACGGCGCCGCCCGCCTGCGAGGGCGGGTCGCCGTCAACCGCTCCTATCGCGACCGCAATCAAGAATGGCAAGAGGAGACCTCCTTCTTCGACATCATCCTCTGGCAGAAAGCGGCCGAGACCTTGGCCAAACGCCTGCACAAGGGCACGCCGGTCTTTATCACCGGCCGCCTGCAAAGCCATTCTTGGCGCGACGACGCCGACCAGCCCCACTTCCGCGTCCAAGTGCAGGTGCGGAACCTGCAAGTTCTGGAAAAAGATGCGGAAGACACGCAGGAGGAAGATGTGCAGGAAGAAACCGCCCTCCAGGCGGCTTGAGCAAGGAATGTGCGCGGGCAGGCGGGTGCAGTCGGCGGACGAACGAGACGCGCCGCGCCCGGCCCGCGCTTATTCCACTCGCTCGAAGAGCGCGGCAATGCCCATCCCCCCGCCAATGCACAGCGCAGCTATACCCAGCCTGACGCTGCGCTGCTGCATTTGGTGCAAAAGCGTGGTGGCCATGCGTGCACCGCTGGCACCGACGGCATGGCCCATAGCAATGGCTCCGCCTTGGACGTTGACCTTATCCCAGTCCCAATCCAGTTCCCGACCTACGGCCAAGCTCTGGGCGGCGAACGCTTCGTTGAGTTCGATCCGATCTACGTCTTCTAACCGGGTACCGGTCTGGGCCAACAGCTTGCGGATCGCTGGTGCCGGGCCGATACCCATAATGCGGGGATCGACACCAGCACTGGCCGTGCCCCGGAGATAGGCCAGTGGCACCAGCCCACGCGCCTTGGCCCCCTCTTCGGTCATTAACAGCAGCGCGGCGGCCCCATCGTTGATGCCCGAAGCATTGCCCGCGGTCACGGTCCCATCTTTCTTGAACGCCGGTTTGAGCTGACTTAGCTGCTCGACGGTGGTCCCGGGACGCGGATGCTCATCTGTTGCAAAGGCGGTCTCCCCACCTTTTTGCGCGATGGATATGGGGACAATCTGGCCTTTAAATGCCTGCTGCTCCTGGGTACTGGCCCACCGCTGTTGACTCCGCGCGGCGAATTGGTCCTGTTCGGCGCGGGTAATCCCGTATTCTGCGGCCAAGTTTTCGGCCGTAACCCCCATGTGGCAGTCGTAAAAACAATCCCACAGCCCATCGAGCAGTAGCATGTCCTCGACTTGGCCGTGCCCCAGTCGCTGTCCCCATCGCCCCCCGTGCAGGACGTAGGGTGCTTGGCTCATATTCTCCATGCCCCCGGCCAGCACCACCTCGGCCTCGCCGGCCCGCAAGGCTTGCGCAGCCAGCGCAATCGCCTTCAGCCCCGAGCCGCAGAGTTTGTTGACCGTCATCGACGGCACCTCGTACGGCAGCCCGGCAGCGATGGCCGCCTGGCGCGCCGGATTGGCCCCGGCCCCGCCCTGATACACCATACCCATCAGCACTTCATCTACTTCGCGCGCTTCCACTTGGCTCTCCGCCAATGCCGCGGCGAGCACCTTCCCGCCTAGCTCTGCCGCGGTCACGTCTTGCAGCGCACCACCAAAGCGGCCCGTGGCCGTGCGTCGGGCACTGACTACAACTGGATCTACCATATTCCACCTTTCGCTTATACGTGGCCGCGTTGACGCAGTGCAGCCACTAACTTAACTTTTTTTCTCACCGGATATGGGGCTGTAGCTCAGCTGGGAGAGCGCGGGCTTTGCAAGCCTGAGGTCGTCGGTTCGATCCCGATCAGCTCCACCAAACATCGCGTCGCACACGGGTTGGACATAATTAGTCCGACCTAACTGCGACGCACATTTGGTAGTCGGCAGCCGTTTCACCAAAAAGCCCTTCCTTCTACAACTCCATAAAAATAAACGTTGCTTCGCCTAAAGGCGAGGAATCGCAGAGTCGGTCAAACGAAAGCCATCCGACTCGGCGACGTTAGCTCCTACTGGAGGACAAGATGCCGCACGATAAATGGAGGCTCATCTACGTCAGCGACCCCTCGGGCAATGCCAACTACGATTTTGACCCGGGCAAAGCGCGTCCCCTCATAACCTCACACCCCGCCAAGCCAGAGGAACTGCGGCGCATAATCGATAACGTCGCTGCCAACCGACCCGATACCTTTATCCAAGAGGTCTATAACGCCGGTTGGACCTTGTACTTTCGCTCCCCGCGCTTCGAGTACGACGCCCGTCCCCAGCATCGGCGCTTTATCCCCATGATGGACGACGGGATCATGCCGCTGCAGGTGATGCTGGACCAAGCCCGCAAGCACGGGATGAATTTTCTCGCCGGTTTTCGCATGAACGACAGCCACGGCGCGCCCGACCAAGGGGGGATGTTCCTTCACAAGAATCCGCAGTGGAAACTTGCGGAGATGCCGCAGGGCGCGGCCTTCGTTCCCGGCAACAGGATGGATTTTACCTTTGATGGCGTGCGCGATTATCTCTTTTCAGTAATGGCAGAGGTCGTCGATCAATTCGACGTAGATGGGCTTGAGCTGGTCTTCCGCGAAGGTCTTTACTTTCCAGCTCCCCAAGGCGATAGAAGCCTAGCGCGCGAGCGCCAACCGCTTATGACTGAATTGATCCGGCGGGTGCGAGACATGCTGGACCAAGCCGGAAGCAGCCGAGGCCGCGACCTAGTGTTGGGGGTCCGCGTCCCGGAGGCGTTGGAGGAGTGCCACAACTGCGGTCTCGATGTGCCTACCTGGATAGCGGAAGCGCTCATCGACTACGTCGCTCCCCAAGATGCCATGTATTCGGATTGCAACGCCCCGTACCAAGAGTTCAGCCAACTCACCAAAGCCACCAAGTGCGAACTCATCCCCGGCCTCCTCCCCTATTGCGCCAACCTCGACCGCACGGGGCCGCCGTTGACGCTCGAAAACTACCGCGCCTTGGCCCACTCGTTTGCCCGCCAAGGTGCCGACGGGGTCTCCATGTACAATTTTCAGATGCACTGGGATGCCTTCTGGAAATCGACCCGCGATCCCGGGTCAGAGGCCATGTATCCCCTGGCCCTTAGCTACCTGCGGGAACTGCGCGATCCGGCCAAAATTGCCGCTGGCGCTCGGCACTATCTCTTTCACCCCATGTGGGGCGGCTCTATGGCCTTTGGCTCCCCGGGCATGACCGCAGGTGGGATCGTCAGAGACACCAAGATCCACCTTGAGCGGACGGAGAAGCAGCCTTATGGGCAGTATCATTTTCGCCTGTACGAAAACTTCGACGAGATCGTCTTCGCCAAGCTGTTCTTCCGCGCTACGGGCTTAGGGCCTTACGATCAGATTGCGGTCGATATCAACGGCACGGCCATCCCCGCCGACAGGGTGCGCCACATCTGGCACAGCGATGGCCGGCACCCGAATCAGGGACGGCCGCTCCCCGCGCATACGACCTGCATTATCGATCTGTCGTCGCCGCTCATACGCGACGGCGACAATGCCCTCGGCGTCCGCTTGTTGTCTTCCGGCCTCCCCGAAGGGGCTGTCGTCATTGACGAGGTGGAAGTGACCGTACTGCCGCACTAGTTGTCGCTTTTCAGCTAAGGAGGAACCTTGTCGAGGAGCGATCCCGAGTTCTGGAACCGACGCACGAACGTAGCGACCATATGGACCAACCTGCGCTGGACCCTCGCCCACATCTGGGCGCACGGACGGGCACCAGCCTTGGGCATCGTCGCCGTGCAAATACTCCTGGGCATCCAGCCCGCGCTACTCATCTACATCACCCAGCACCTCATCGACACCGTCGTCGCCTCCGCCGGTGCAGGGGGCGCTGGCTTTGAACAGACCCTGCCGTGGCTTCTGGCATTCGGGCTCGTCCTCCTGCTCACAAGCGACGTGCAGTGGCAGATCCGAGACGCGCTCCATCTACGGCTCGAACAGAACCTCGAACACGCGCTCGGCCGTCGCTTTCTGGCCAAGGCGTCACGGCTGCCGCTCGTCTTCTTTGAGGTGAGCGCGTTTTACGACCAACTGGAACGTGCTAAGAATCCAGGGCGTACGCTCGATCGGTTCTTCTTTTCGGCCATGCACGTATTCCGAGCCGGCATCCAAGCCCTCTCCATTGCGGCCATGTTCGTCCCAGTCTCTCTGTGGATCTCACTGGCTCTTCTAATTGTACTGGTCCCGCAGATCCGGCTATCGATCGAATAAAGCCGGCGATTCATGAGCTTCACCTACGGCCAGACCGAGGAAATGCGCCGGGCCGACTACGTCAATCGGTTCCTCACCGGACGGGGCGAACAAAAAGAGACGCGCCTCTTTGCCCTCCACCAGACGCTAAGCCAGCGGTGGCAGGCCATGCGCCGGTCATTGCGAAAGCAACTCTGGCGACAACAAAAGCAACAGGCCCGAGGAGCCCTTCCCGTCACCTGTTTGCGTTTCGGCGTCTCAGCCGGCGTCGCCGTTGCGCTGGCCTATTTTCTCGGCGACCGGCTCCTCACGCCCGGCCGTTTTGTCGCTCTGTTCCGGGGAGTGGACGACATGCTAAGAGCCGGTTCCAGCCTCGGCTATCATTCGCGGGAACTGCAAAACCAAAACGCTGAAATCAGCTATGCGCGTGAATTTCTCGACCTGCCCGAGGACGACGGCGCTTGGCTGCAACGACCACCAGCCGACCGCGAACCAACCCAGCCCTTCCCCAAACCGCTGCGTGAGGGGTTTTCCGTCGAAGACGTCTGGTTCGCCTATCCGGCAGCGGACACCACCGAGGCCGAGAGACCCCGTCCCGTTCTGCGAGGAGTGAGCCTGCGCCTTGAGCCAGGAGAACGAGTGGCCCTCGTCGGCGAGAATGGCACGGGAAAATCGACCCTCGCCAAGCTCCTGTTGGGCCTGTACCAACCAACGTCGGGCGAGATCGCGGTAGACGGCATCCTCTACGGCGAGATCGACCAGACGAGCCTTGCGAGCGCGGTCAGCGCCGCGTTCCAAGACTTCTTCAACTTTGAACTCACCGCCTCTCAGTCAATCGGAATCGGTGCCCTTGGCAGCAGCGGTAGCGACCGGGAGGATGACTTGTGGCCGGCGTGGCTGCCGCCCGATCCAGCGGTGGTAGAAAACGCAGCGCGGCGAGCCGGAGTCGATGCCATCGCCGCGCGCCTGCCCCACAGCTACGACACTCCGGTAGGACACGTCCTAGACGGTGGGCAAGGGCTTTCCGGGGGCGAGTGGCAGCGCATGGCCATTGCCCGCGCATTCATTCGCCAGCCCGAGTTGCTGATCCTCGACGAGCCGACCGCGGCTCTGGACCCCATGGCCGAAGCCGAAGTGTACCGGCAATTTGGCGAACTGCTCGCCGGCCGCACCGCCCTGTTGATCAGCCACCGGCTGGGCTCGGCCCGCATGGCCGACCGCATTCTCGTTCTCAAGGACGGGCGCATCGCCGAGCAAGGACACCACGACGACCTAGTGGCAAAGGGCGGTATCTATGCTGCCATGTGGGAGGAACAAGCCTCGTGGTACCGGTAGTCTCACAGGACGCAAAAGCGGCCCGCCCGCCTACCATGCGCACGCTCTTGCGCTTTCTGAAGTGGATGATCCAGACAGATCCCCGCTACTCCATCGTCTTACTAGTGCTCCAGTTCGCCACCGGTCTGCTGCCGGCCGCGTCGGTATGGGTCGTGCGGGCGCTTTTCGATCGCAGCCTCGCGGTGTACGAGGGGCACCTGCCCGTGACAGACATGCTGGTGTGGATCGCTCTGTGGGTCGTGCTGGCACTCGCGCACGTGGTGTTCAGGTTGGAACTTTTCTCTTTACTCGTCGAGCGGCTGAAACAGGAAATGGAGGACCGGCTACTCACCCAACTCCAGCGCAAAGCAAGCGTCCTGCGGCTCGAAACCTTCGAGCGCGCCGATTTCCACGACGTGTTGCGCCGGGCACAAGAGGCAGCCTCGCCCGGCTTCTTTCTCAACCTCATAGGCGAGATCCACACGATAATTACCGGAACGCTGACGGTCGCCTCCGTCGCCTTAGTCGTCGGGCTGTGGAATCCGCTGCTTCTGATCGCCATCGCCTTGGTCTCAGTGCCGCCGCCACTAGCTCGGATTCTCCAAGAGAAGAACACCTTTCTCCTCAAGCGCGAGCAGACCCAGCGCGAGCGCCTGCGGGCCTACTTGGAGCGCATTCTCACCGAGCGCGCCGCCGCCAAGGAGGTGCGAGTCTTCAACTTGGGATCGGCCCTGCTCGGTTGGTGGGAGCATCTCTACTGGCAGGTGGCCGACCGGCTCTTTCAGCAGCACCGCTCGCAGTCTCAGGTTAATATCTTGCTATCGGCTTTCAGCTTGGCCGGTCTGGCCGCCGGCATCGGCTGGTCGGCTTGGGCCGTGGCCAACGGCAACCTCTCCCCTGGGCAGTTCGCCGCCATGATGGTTGCGCTGCAGCAAGTCTGTACGCACGTCGATTTGGTCTTCTGGCGGTTTGGTTATCTCGGCAATCGCCTTCTGTACATCGCCGATCTCTTCACTTACCTCGACCTAGGCCCGGAAGACCCAAGGGGTGGCGAGCCAATCGACCGCGTCGGCGAGGTCCCGATTGCGGTCAACGGTCTCTCCTTTCGCTATCCACAGGCGGAACGCCCGGCAATCGACGACATCTCGTTCACCATCCAGCCCGGCGAGCGCGTGGCTCTCGTCGGTGCCAACGGCTCGGGCAAGACCACGCTCGTCAAGGTGCTGTTGGGCTTGTTCCACCCCACGGAAGGAAAGGTGCTCTACGGCGATGTCGATCTGACCCAAGCAGATCGGAACGTCCTGTGGGACCAATCGACCGCAGTGTTCCAAGATTACACCCGCTTCGCCTTTTCCCTAGGTGAAAACATCGGCTTGGGACGCACCGAGCGGATGGGCGATCAAGCGGCCATCGAGCACGCCGCCCACCAAGGTGGAGCCGCCCCCATCGCCGAGCAACTACCGAAGCGCTACCAGACCCTTCTCACCAAGGAATTTGCCGGCGGCACCGAACTGTCCGGCGGCGAGTGGCAGCGCGTCGCCATCTCTAGGGGATTCATGCGCAACGCGGCCCTGATCGTGCTCGACGAGCCGACCGCGTCGCTCGATCCCCAAGCCGAGGCCGACGTGTTCCGGCGCTTTCTCGCCATGTCCGGCGAGCGGACCACCATCGTGGTCTCCCACCGCTTGGGCTCCGCCCGTCTGTGCGACCGGATCTTGGTGCTAAAAGAGGGCCGCCTGCTCGAAAACGGGACGCACGACGAATTGCTGTCTCAAAAGGGAGAATACGCCCGCTTATGGGCTTTGCAGGCGCAGTGGTACGGCGAGGGACAAGGCGCTCGGTGAACTGAAATTCATTGCTACAGTAGCGGTCGATACCTGGGCGCGCATTAAAGCATCATTTCGTTGAGCAGCTTGCCCGGGGCCGCGGTAGGAGGTACTTTTAGCGCGCATTTCTAGGCTCGCTCCGTCCGGCGAATCCGCAACCAAAAGATTGTCTATGAGTGCATTGCACGCGCCCACGCTCAGCGCTGCCGCTTCGTGAGCCGTGGCCACCTCTTACCCCATTGTCAACGGCGCCGAGCACGCCTGGGTGCTCCACGACCCCCGCTTTAAGCCCGACCCATGTCTGTCCAACTGCCCCGGTGCCAAGCCCGACTATGAGCAGTCGGCCGAAGACCTCATCGAACACATGCGGACCTATGGAGTCGACAAGGTCGTCATCAGCCAGGTGTGCTACTACGGCCGCGACAACCGCTATGCCAGCCACTGCGTACAGCGCTATCCCGACCGCTTTGCCGCCATCGGCCTTTTAGTGGGACACCGGCTGCACGATCCGGCCGATCCGGAGAATCCGGCGCGCTTGGAACGGGCCGTGCGAGAGCAGGGCTTGGCAGGGCTACGCTTGAGTCCCATCTACGACCGCGACGTGGTCTGGCTCAGTGATGAGGTCAGCTATCCGCTGTGGCACCGGGCCGAGGAGTTGGGCGCGGTGTTCAACATCTTCCTAGCGCCGCACCAAGTGGGGCAGGTGGCGGCCATGGCCGAGCGCTTCCCCAGGGTCAAAGTGGTCATCGACCATCTGGCGATGATCGACATCAGCGCCCCCGATAGCGAGGGCTTTGGGCCGCTGCTCGATCTAGCCCGCTGGCCCAATGTGTACATCCGCACCTCGCTGCACAATCCTTCCAAGGAACGACCGCCCTTCCGCGATGTCTGGCCCTTTTTGGAGCGGGTGTACGACCGCTTTGGGCCGCGGCGGATGGTATGGGCCAATTTTTACGAACTGCTCATTATGCAGGAGTTGATCCCCTTTTTCAGCGTTGAAGACAAGGCGTGGATTTTGGGGAAGAACGCTCTAGAGATCTACTTTAAAGGCCAGAACTGACAGCCCATTCCGCGGCCGGGTTCAGGGTGCTTCCCCGGCGAATTGCTGAAGCTGTGGGGTAATGATACTCATGTCGTCCATTCTCCACGGTCGTAGGCTTTGTGCGTAAGTACGTGACGGATATCTGAATCCGATTCTTTCCTATACAATCCCCTACGGATCCACCTGCTGGTAGAATTTCTTCGCGCCATTCTCAATGGTCATAATCACCGCGCTTTTGGTTGGATGGCGGTTTTCGTCGTAGCCGGCAATGCGCGTCGCCCCAGCATACTGTTCGGTAGCCAACAGTTGCCGCCGTATCGCGTCCGCGTCGAGGCTACCCGCTCGCTCTGCAGCTTCCAAGAGCAAGCGCACCGCATCGTAGCTCACCGCATCGCCGCCGGTGGGCACAATCCCGTACAGGGCTTGGTATGCGTCGATAAACGCACGCGCACTCGGCTCGTCCGTGTCCGGCGAAAAGTGGCTGCTGAAAAAGCTGCCATCCACGGCCGCTTCTTCATTGTCTAACAGCGTCGGATTGTCCCAGGCATCGGCCCCGAGAAAAAGCGTCGGTTCCCCGGCTGCATTTTGCAGCGGCAGCGCACGCGCCTGCTTGGTCATCAGCGCTACTTCTGGCGGCAGACCCGACAGGAAAACCGCCTCGGGAGCCGCCGCCGCGATGCGGGTCAATTGCGCTGCGAAATCCGTCGCACCGCTTTCGTAGAACTCGTCGGCGACGATCTCTCCCCCAAAGCCGCTAAAATGGGCGGTAAAAAATTCGGCGATCCCCTCGGTATAGACTTCCCCGCGCTGCGTCAAAACAGCGACCGCATCCACCCCGAGCGTCTCTTTGGCGAACTGCGCCATGACCCACCCTTGAAACTGGTCGGTGAAAGCGGCCATGAAGACAAAGACACCGGCTGCGGTCACGGCTGGGTTGGTGGCTGCCGTGGTAATCATCGGCACGCCGTGGCGCTGGGCTGCGGCCCCTACCTCAATGGCGTGCGAGGAGCGGTTGGGACCAATGAGGGCGACGACTTGATCTGTGAGGATCATGGTCTCAGCGGCCTGCACGGCCGCCGCCGCTTCCTCTATGTTAATCCGCGTGACCAATTCAACGGACCGGCCCAACAGCCCCCCGCGCTCGTTGACTTCGTCCACCGCGATCTTCGCCCCATTCGGATAGGTAGTGCGGTCGCCCGACACGAGAAATCCAATTTTAACGGGAGTGCCACCGCCGTCCGCAGTGGAAGACAGAGAAGTCTTATCCTCACAAGCGGCGAACGCGATGGCCGCAATACAGGCGACGTAAAACAGTTTCATGGCAGATCTTCTTCTAAAGGAGTGGATGGATTCGGTGAACCTTTACCCGCTAATGTCCGCCTTGTAAGGTAAAGGACAGATGACGTATGACCAGTCCAAGCGATCAGCTATTAGCCGAGCAGGTGCGGCAGGGCAACGAGCAAGCTCTCGTCCGCCTGATTCGGCGCTACGAGCGCACCCTAGTGGGATTAATCCGCCACCGGGTCGGTTCCGGCGACCAAGTGCAGGACGTACTGCAGGAAACCCTAGTACACGTCTGGAGCGGCCTGCGCCGGGACACTCCCCGCGATGTGCGGGCTTGGTTGCTGCAAGTGGCTCGCAACCGCTGCCGCGATTACTTCCGCTCGACCCAGCGCCGCGAGCTGTTTGTCGAGACAGAGGCTTTGGCACCTATGGTCAATCGCTTTGGCGTGGCCCAAGCCCGGCAGCGAGAAGCCGCCGCGGCCATCGTCGAGGCCATGGAGGAAGTGCCCGACCGCGAGCGGGCTGCCTTGCAGGCCTTTTACCTGGACGGCCTGAGCATTGCCGAAATAGCCGCCCGCCACCGCTGTCCCGACGGCACGGTCAAGCGCCGCCTGTCGCACGGGCGCGACCGAATCCGCACGGTGTTGGGCGTCACCCCCAAGACGAGGAGCAAGACCATGAGTGCTAGCCAGCAACGGCCCTTCCCCCAGTACCGGCCCGAAATACGCATTGAGCCGAGCCAAGAGGCCCCCTTCCGCATTGATTTCAAGGAGATGTCTTGGTGGTTCGTCGTGCCGGAAGTGGGCGACGGCATCCGCTATGGCTCGTATGGGCCACCCAAAGAAGGTGACGCACCCTGGAGACTGTCCGAAACCGTCTCGCTAGCAGCCTGCCGACCCGCGGTCATCCACGGCCGGCCCTGCGTCGAAATCGAGGTGGAGAACCAGCATCTCGCGGGAATGACGGGCGACAATACGCCCAGCGAAAAAAAGGATAGCCGCACCAAAGTCTGGGGCGCTCTGACCGAGGACGCGGTGGAGTGGATGGCGGTGGAATCGCTGTGCCCCGACGGCACGCGGGAACTGATGACTTTTCTCGACGAAGGATTTTACGACGATTGGGACCCTTCACCACGCCTGATCGAGGACTGTGGCTGCCTGCGCCCCCAGGCCGACGGCTCGTTCGCAAGCCAGACCGACGCACCCAAAATAATAGGCGCAGGGGTGTTCGACGTGCATATCGGTCAGCAGCGTTTCACTTGCCTGCGCGTCTTCGAAATCGAGCAAGAGGCCACCGAGCGCGACGTCATGGTCGAAGCCTATATCACCCAAGCCGGACGCACAGTGCTATTCCGCCGCTACAACGGCAACCGCTGGGGCAAAAAAGACGCCCCGCCGCACAATTGGGGCGAGGAGATGACTTGGGAAGAGGACCTGCCCCACACCGACCGCATAGTCATCGACGGAGTGACCTACGTACACTACTACGACAACCTGACGGACGCAGCCTGCGGCATCGTCGATTGATGGTCAATGGCGAGTGGCAGCCTCCTCGTATGCCGTAGTCTAAACAGGACCTCCGGTGATATTTCTGTCGATAGTCCCTTGTTCGGCAGCGGTCAGCCCGTCCCGCGCAGCTACCAACCGTGCCCCTCCGCCAAGTAGTCTTCCAGCAGTTGCGCGGTCTTCGCTCCCGCCTCTTGGCACAGAGGAGCCATAGGCTGCCCTATGAACAATCCTCCACGGTCGTAGGCTTGATATGCAAGTACATATTTACAATCTGCGATCTATTGCAAATAGCCTCTGCTCAGCTATCCACTCACCCCGACTCCGGCAATCCACTAGTGGGTTGCTAGCGTCGATTCCTACCACTCGACTCCATATCCTCGTTTTCCTGTTGACTCTGAAACACTCATGAGTATTTTAGAGTACAATCTAAAATAACAACGCAATAATCGAGAAAGTCAGCAGGATGGAGCCGCGCTATATCAAAGATAGTCTTGAAGCGGATCTTGCGGACAGGATGGTATTCATCGGCGGGCCACGCCAAGTTGGCAAAACAACCCTCGCCCTATCTCTACTGGACCGCGGCCAAGACGAATCGTCGCCAGCTTATCTGAACTGGGATGTGTTGGCCGATCGCGAGGACATTCTGGCCGAGCGACTTCCCGCTGATCAGACCCGCGTCATTTTTGACGAGATTCACAAGTACGCGCGCTGGCGCAACCTGATGAAGGGATTATTCGACAAGAACAAGAGCGCCGTTTCCTTCATCGTCACCGGCTCGGCGCGTCTGGATTACTATCGCAAAGGCGGCGACTCCTTGCAGGGCCGGTATCACTACTACCGGCTTCATCCGTTCACGGCAATGGAATACGGGCGGGCACCCGATGACGCACTCGTGGAACAATTACTCAGGTTTGGCGGTTTCCCCGAGCCTTTTCTCAGGGGCGAGGAGCGCTTTCAGCGCCGCTGGCTGCGCGAGCATTCCGCAAGAGTCCTCTATGAAGACCTCCGCGATCTGGAGAATGTCCGCGAGGTGTCCATGCTAGAATTGCTGCTGTCGCACTTGCCGGCGTGCGTAGGCTCCCCTCTTTCGGTCAACAGCCTCAGCAAACTGCTACAAGTGGCGTATGAAACCGTCGAGCGCTGGCTGACGATCTTTGAACGGCTGTACCTGTGCTACCGCATTCCGCCGTTTGGAGCCAAGCGGGTCCGGGCTGTCCGCAAGGAGAAAAAGCTGTATTTCTGGGACTGGTCGCGCGTGGCCGACCGGGGTGCTCGATTTGAGAACATGGTGGCTGGCCATCTGCTGAAGTACTGCCACTATGTCGAAGATACCGAAGGGCATGAGATGGAATTGCGCTTCATTCGCGATACCGACAAGCGCGAGGTGGACTTCGTCGTTCTCCGCGATGGCAGGGCGGAATTCGCCGTAGAGTGCAAAAGCGGTGAGCGAAACGCTGCGCCCACCTGCCGGTACTTCAGGGAGCGAACAGATATTCCACGATTCTATCAGGTACACCTCGGCACAAAAGACTTTGGCAACGCCACCACCAACACGCGCGTTCTGCCGTTTTCTACCTTCTGCTGCGAAGTAGGGCTACCCTAATCCAGCGTCCCAAGGCTTCCTCGTCCCTGCGATGTCGGATTCGATACCGCCGTCTCCCGTGCGGATCTGAAGAACTTTCTCCTGTCGCCCACTTGCTGACAGCTCACGTACCCGCTTGGCCTCTCAACGCACCAAGGCCAAGCGGCCCACCGCGACAAACGAATCCGCCGCCAAGCGATAAAAGTAAATCCCCGAAGCCACCGCCTGCCCGCCTCGGTCGCGCCCATCCCAGACAAACCGATAGCGACCAGCCGCTAACGGCCCATCCACAAGATGGCGCACAGGCCGGCCCAGCGCATCGTAGAGCACTAGGCCGACCGCCGCCGCCTTCGGCAGGTCAAACGACAGCGCGACCTCGGCGTTGAAGGGATTGGGATAGGCCGGATGTAGTGCGAAGTCGGCAGGCAGGACCACCGCCTTGGACACTCCTTCCTCCGTGCGAAACGGCGTCCACGCCACCGCGCCCTCGATCTGCGCGGCAATAGCCGCGCTGTCGGCCCCGCTCCAGTAGTTGTCTTGGGCGTTCAGCTCCTCGGTGCTCAAGTTCTCAATGGCCGTGGAGTTGTTGGCAAAGGTGTTGCCGTGGATCCCCAGCGGCACCCGTCGCCCTTCGACCCGGATGGCCACGGCATTGTCGGCAAAGCGGTTGCCGACGATATGCGGCGCAGAATCCACGGATTGGATGGCCGGCGTCCCACGGACAAACTCGCTGGCACGAATCTCCAGCGCCTCCACGCCGGCTAGCTCCAAACCCCGGCCCCCGACAAACGCGCTCATCTCGATTACCCCTCTCGTCCCCAACCCTAAGCGCAGACCCGCAGTAACATGGGCCCTAAACGTCGAATTCCATATCTCCACCAGCGACCCGGCGATTTCGGCACCGACGCGCAAGTTGCGCTCGACCAGTACCTGCGCAAGGACCAAACGCGCCGCACCCCCGGCGCGCAAGCCATCGCCTTGGTTGCCAACAATGCGGCTGTCGTGCAATTCCACCTCGCCCAGCCACTCCTCCAAATCCATGCCGTGCGCGGTGTTTTGCTCAATCTGCGACTTCCACATCTCGATGCGCTGGCCGCGGCCGCCTATGGCCCGCACCCCAGTCCGTGGGTCGTCTGGGTCGAGCTGGCCGTTGTCGATTACGGCGACGCGGATGGCCTCTAAGGATGCGTTATTGAGCAAGATCCCCTCTTGGCCATTGCCCTCAATGGTGACGTTGCGCAGCGCGAGTTGCCCGCTGCCGGCGATGAACACGGCCGGGCCAGAGATGAACGTAAACTGAGTCCGATCTACCTGTGCTTGACCGTTTAGCCTCAGCAGCAAGCCGTTGCCGCCGCTTTCGCTCACCGCGGAGTCGGCGATGCGCAGGGTCGTCACCTCGTCAATCTCGCCGCTAAAGGCAAAAGCCGTGCGCGTTAGCTCGGCGTGCTGCACCTCGACTTGGGCACCCGGCAGCACGCGAATGCCATACCACAAGCCGTCGTTGTCCGGGCCGGGATCAGTGGTTAGCTGTGCCCGATCTCCGGCCATCCCCTCAATCGTCAACGCGCCTTCCACGATCAGCTCGGCGAAGTCCGGGGACACGCCGCGCCGGCTGAGATCAAAGCGAGGAAAGGACACACTGCTCGGACCGATGTGCAGTTCAGACCCGGCCGGCACCAGCAAATCCGCGTACACGGCCTGCTCGTCCAGCCACTGCGTCCGTCCCGGGGGTAGGCGGAAGCCGATAATCCCACGATGGGCGTGTTCAATCGCGATGGCCGCTGGATCGACCGCTTGGCCGTCGAGCAAATAAATACCCGACCAGTCCAAGGGCCCGGTGCGTGTCGCACTCGACTTAAAAGATGCGCCCTCCCCAATTTTGAGATCGCCATAGACGATCAACTCACTGCGGTCTGGATCAAACCCCGTGTCCTGCGCATCGCCGCGGGCAAAGCGGATCTCCGCATCGGTATCAATGGTCAGTGTTGCGCCCGGTGCCACGATCACGTCCCCGTCCAAATCCACCCGGCCCGTCCACGTCGCGTCGCCGACAATGTGGCCGACGAGTTGCTGCCGCACCACATCGACGACCATGGCTGCGCCGTGCGGGCGGATATTTTCTATGGCCATGCCCAACGGCAAGTTCCGCACAAAGCCCGTGTGCCCGCTGAAGGCCGGGTTCGTGTCCCAGGCGAAGCGGCGGAAGCGGACGCCGTCAAAGGGATCGGTCGCGTCGCCTTTGTTACCGTTGTGGGCCGAGGAGTACGCCAAGTCCCGTGCCCAGAAGTCGAGATTGTCCCGTCCCTCCACGGCATCGGGGTCGCCGTTGGGAAAGCCTTGGTCGGCAAAAAGTCCATCGGCACAGACTAAATCGACCTGTTTGTGGCGTTCCTCGTCGTTGTCCGCCTGCTCGTCTACGTGCCAGATGAGCAGGCCGTCTTGTGGGATATTGCGGTTGTAGTACGAACCGCCAGCTCGCCGGTGTTCCAGCAGGAAGTACTCGTCTTGGGTCAGGGGAATTTTGTACGCCTTCCGATCGCTGAAGATCTCCCCGATCTCCAGCCCTTCGACGCTCCCTTCCACTTCTATCACCTCGACCCAACCAAGGGTGGCCAGCGACCAAGCTGAAAAGGCGTTGGGACCATCTTCCACGCCCCAACCGAGCGTCCCCCAGCCCATGATCCCCCAATTGCCAATGCCCGCGGAGTCCTCCTCCGGGTCCAGCTCGCTCACGGTCAACGCCGTCTGATCGAAGAGATCGGGCAACCCCAATATGTGCGCGAACTCGTGGCACATCGTCGAGGCCGTGACGCTGAAGGTGTGGCCCCGCTGCGTGGTGCCACTGAAACCTGTGAAGCGACTCCGCACCCGCACAAAGCCGCCGCTGGCTGCCGGATCGCCGCTGATGTAATCGGCGTCCATCCCCAAACTAGCGATGCCAGTGGCCGCACCGACGAAGAAGTCGCGGGGCGCGGTCTGCAAATTGATAAAGACGATATCGACGTAGCCGTCGTCGTCGCCGGAGTTGGGTACCCCGTCGGGACCGTCATTGTCGAAATGCCCCAAATCGACGTCCGCGTCGGCTGCTGTGAGAATCTCCAAGTTGAAGCGACCAAACTGGCCCAAGGCCCCTGGAGTATCGGCCAAGTAGGTATCTGCTGCCATGCGCGAGCGGTAGCGCCGAGGCAGCACCTGGCCATCGACATGGATCCGTCCGCCCGACATCTCGCGGTAGAAGTGAGCAAAACTGCCGGGCAACTCAGCGTCGAAAAGGTCGTTCGCCCAAGAGGGTGCAGTGGCAGGGGCACCCTCGTTCTGGAACTGCGAAAATATAACCAGCGCGCTCAGATGCTCCGGCGTCTGCGCAACCCGTCGCGCTGACGGCTCCAACGCCGCGCAGGCAAACTCGGCGGCTAGGACTTGGGAAGGGAGGACGAGGACAAGGAAAAGGAATAACCTACACGCCATTCCTTTAGGGTTGGTCCCATAGTGAAATTCCAAAAAATTAGCCCTAGGCATCGCAACGGTGTTTTATCCGTTAGATAGTAAGTACGCTATCCAAGCGCAACCCATCTACTTGTGGAATCAGATGGTCCATTCTCAATCCGAGGATGATCCAGCCTTCAAGCACGGATTGCAATTCTTCGTGGCACTGTTCTAAAGTATCAGTATTTGCATACACGCCTTGAAATCCAATGATTTCTCCATAAAACGTTTGATCGTCGAGGATCTCGTATGTCGCGCGTCTCATTGCCGATTGGATATAGGCCGTTAGCATAGAATGCTCACTTTCAAAAGTGCTGCTTTCAATCCGCCACAGCGAGTTTCAAAAACTCGTATTCTAGCTTGCCCGTAAAAAAATCGTCTTCGATGTCCTCAAGTTTTTCGACCGTTGCTTTAATCGCGTGTTCCGATTGGTCAATACCGATCCAATTTCTGTTGAGCCGCTGAGCGGATTTTAACGTCGTCCCTGATCCGCAGAAACAGTCCAGCACAATACTTCCCGGATTGGAAGAAGTGCGAATAATCAAGTCCAAGAGTTCGGAGTTTTTCTCCGTTGGATACACTGGATATTGGGGGTCTTTATACTCCCAAATATCTTGTACCCTCTTACCCTCTCTCTCATCTGCAAATACTACTTTTCTTGGGTTACCCGTTGCCGACCATTCTATCAGACCCTCTTTATCCCATCTTTCTAGCGTCTCGACATCAGTTCTCCAATGCCGGCCCTTTGGCGGCATCATGCCTCTAAATGGCTGATTGGATTTTCCGCGTTGAGTTTCTCCCGGCGCGTGAATCGGCACTGTAGTATAGCGCCTTCCTCGTTTGTCCGTCTTAGGGAATAGCCTCCCTATATCTTCTGCCGAGTATTTCTCTCTTGGTTCATTCCATATAGGATGCGCTGTTTTACTGTAAAAGAGAATCAAGTCTTTTACGTTGCCATAGCCCGTTCTCTTAAAATTCTTGGGATTGCACTTTATTCTCGTTATGTCGTTGCGAAAATTCTCTATGCCGAACACTTCGTCCATCATAACTTTGATGTAATGGCCGATCTTATAGTCGATATGCAAGTAAATTGAACCACTTGTAGATAAAAGTTCCCTTAGCAAGAGCAATCTTTCGCGCAAAAAATCAACAAACTCAGAACCTACTAATCGATCAGAATAAGCGACGGATCCACGTTTTGAATTGCTAATCGTCGCAGCGCGATCTTCGGTAATGGTGAAATTAATACCAGTGGCAAAGGGCGGATCGATGTACACCAAGTCTATTTTTTCTTTGATATTTTTTTCTCGTAGAAGGTAGTTCAAGCCTTTGGTGTTGTCGCCTTCAATGAGTAGGTTCATCAGTATATACCTCGTCTAGATTGGCATCCGTCCACATCGTATAGTTGGTCCAGTTCGACGTCATGGTTCAAGGCCCTTTAGCCTCTTTAGCCGCTTGACGCACTGCTTCTCTCCATTCTTTCAGAAGCGGTAGGAGAGCGTTGAACCTATAAGGAGGGGAACCGAGCAATTTACAGAAGGCGTTATTAAGCGGATAGTAACCCTCTGCCGCTTTAATCCCTAAACTCTTCATGGCCTTAATGGTCTTGGCAGAGTCAGGCCTCAATTGTTCCTTCGGCACTCCTCGCCACTCTTCATGATGCTTCCAATAATTGGCGCATGCGTTTATCAGTTCTGCAAAAGGTAGGCCTGTACAATGTTTTGGACCGCGCTTTAGTGCTGCCGATTTGTTTTCTTTATAAAAAGAATAAATGGCTGTGATGTAGTACTGGCATACAACGAAACCAAGACCAGTGATATGCTCGCCATCGTCGTAGAACCCAAAGCTATCGGGATCAGGACAATTCTCTTTTCTCTCATCAAGGTTCTCTAGATATTTGTCAATGAGTCCGGTAGCCTTCTTGAGGAAGTTCATCGGGAAATAGAACAGTTGACCTTGGATAAGTAAATTCACAGGTATATACCTCCTCAATTATATTTGGTACAAAAAGTCTCGCAATACAAGAGCACTCATAATGTTATATCCTTTATAATCTTCGGTTATTAATTTATGCATTTTATTTTTTCTTTTTATATAAAGAACCCCATCCAATATGGCAACCTTTACAGCATTTACGCCCTCTGTTTCCACAGTACTAATAGCATCGTTAAATTGGGCATTTTGATGTCCGCCAAAATCTGTAAGAAATTTTGCTTCCCCAATCACATACTTATTGTTAAATCTCGCCACAATATCTAATCCTTTATTGTGTTTATAGCCTAAATACTTTTTAGCAAAATTCATATTTTCTTCATCACTTCCATCTAAAACTGCATCTCCAGTACTTGATACAAAAGTTGCTAAATCGACAGGACTAACACCCAATGATTTTTTTCTTAACCAATCTCGAAACATAGGGCCAATTTGTCTATTAGTTTCTTTCGGTTCAGTGCATCTTTCAAAAATTTTGTCAATGCCCATTTCATATAACCTACCGCATATTCTATTTATCGTTCTAGGATTTCTGCCTAATGCACTTCTATCTCTTCTCAGATAGGCAATATAGCTATCTTTTATTGGAGGCTTTGGTGCATGAAAACTGTCGGGGCCGTGTTGCCCCTTGTCTGGTGTGTTTTAGACTTCCTTGGTTATCGGATAGGACTCGGGCTTAGCCAAATGCAATAGCCGGTTGAGTATGGCACATCCCACTCGTGTTTCGGTTTGTTGGTGGGATAGGGTTCGGGCGTGCAAGGTGTCGCCGAGGCTCTGTTTGTAGCGGCCGATCTGGGTTTCGACGAGGGATCGGCGATGATAGCCACTGGTTTTTTTCCAGGTTCGACGGCCCCGGCTACGGATGGTTCGGATCGTCTCATCGCGGGGCAACGGCTCCGCGTTGCAGTTGCCATGTTGCTGGATTTTGGCGTCTTTGCGCGGCGGAATGATCGGCCGGATCGGCGGCCCTCGGTCCGGCGCAGCCAACGCCTCAAACACCTTGCGTTTATCATAGGCTCCATCCCCGCCCACCGCCGCGATGGGGGCCGCGACTTGCTCCAGCAACGGCTCGACCTGCCCGGCATCATCTGGGCGATTGGCCGTCAACGTCTGGGCGACGATCTCGCCGGTGGCTTCGTCGACCCCAAGGTGCAATTTGCGCCAGGTGCGCCGCTTGCCCCAGCCGTGCTGACGCACCTTCCACTCGCCTTCGCCATACCCCTTCAACCCCGTCGAATCAACGACCCAATGCCGGGGTTGATCCGTGGGCTGGGTAGGCAACGCTACTGTCAAGTCAGCCTGACGCCGCGAGAGGGTCGTATGATCCGGCACCCGTATAGCCAAGCCCATCAAGGCTACAATGGAAGCGACAAACCCCTCGGTTTGGCGTAGCGGCAAGTGATACATAAGCCGCAACGTCAACGCCGTGTGGATGGCTACGTCCGAAAAGGTATATTGCGCCCCCCGTTGGCGCGGCCCTTGATAATACCACGCTTCGACCGCTTGGGGGGAAAACCACACCGTCAGGCTACCGCGCTGGGTAAGCCCCGCATCATAATCAGGCCAATTACGCACCCGATACACAACCTTCGAGCGACGGCGACGGGGCTTGACCGAAGACGGAGCAGACGATACGTTGGACAGGACAGGTTCCTTGGAAGAGAAGGCATAGAGTCTTTTCGCAAAAAAGTCATGCCCAATCTACTGAGGAGCCTGTCTTTATTCAACCGAGAAACCCAAAAATACCGATCCATGCACCAAAGCCTTTATTGGAAATAAGTCAAGTTCTAATAACTCGCAGACTAGAGTATAATTATCTTCATCATAAAATGCTTGCTCAATTTTGGCCCAAGATTTTTTGTCTATATCTCTTATTCCTTCTGGAATCGTTGGATAGACTTGAAATAAATCATCCAAGTACGACCTCTGGTTTGCATAATCGATGCTTAACTTAGTCCATCTGTTCATTTTGAGAATTCCCTATCGGGAGTGGACTTAGTGGTCTTGTAGAGTTCCAGATTCAAAAGGGTTCAATAATGACAATTCCTGAATCCACTGAAAATCCTCCACATTACGAGTTACCAACGTCAGTTCGTGTATTAGCGCAGTCCCGGCTACGAGGGCATCACCGAGGGACATTTTTTTCTGCTGTCGGAGGGTTACTGCTCGGTCGAGGACGTCTTGCGAAAGAGGTAGGACCTGAGCCAAGCGAAAAAATGCCTCCAAGTATTGCCGCTCCTCGTCATCGAGTTGATGATACCCGAGGACTTCTACGTAACTGACGGCTGAAATGGCCGGCGCATACTTAACAATCAACTGTCTCAGATGAGCATGTGTAGATTGGGATGCATAGATAAGAATGTTGCTGTCAATGAGCACTACTCTTCGCGCTCCGGCAATACGCGGTCTCGACGGAGTGCGCGTTGCCACTTTGCAGGGTCAGCAATCGCGGAAAACGCACCGCTTTCCGCTAGCTTTTCAAGTATCGCCGCCATAGCGCGTCCCCTTGTGTCCGTATCGGCGAAACTCGCTTGCTCTAGCACCATTACATGGACCTGCAACGGCACGTCTTTATGAGGTTCTGGTGCTTCTTCCAGCCACTCG
Source organism: Candidatus Latescibacterota bacterium (assembly GCA_965261395.1). GTDB lineage: Bacteria > Latescibacterota > UBA2968 > UBA8231 > UBA8231. The sequence continues at coordinate 3,798,484 of OZ253462.1, read as the reverse complement.
AGACGGTTCCCGTGGAGGAGTGCTCTATAGCTACGCATGACAATCTCCTGAGACTTGCATGGCCTAGCGGCCTACATCAAAACTTATCGACCGGCATCTGCCGGCATTCGCGGATGAAGACTTCGGCTTCGCGATCATAGATGAGAAAGGGGTCGTCGAGGCTGAGGAACTTATCGTCGCCCACGCAAATGGAGTCCCAATCAATTTGGTAACGCGTCTTCTGGTCGGTCAGCGCCCTCATCACTCGGGAGCGGGCGAGAGCGCGGGTATTGGCCGGGGGATGCGTGATGGCCTGATTGATCTGCTCGTCGCTGACGATTCGCTTGACCAACCCGCGCTCGTACAGATCGAAATAGAGGCTTCGCGCCGTGTTGAGATTGTGGTATTCCAAATCCAAACTTTGGATCCAAGTATCCTGCCAGTCCAGCCCCTCTTCCCGCATGAAGTACTCCAACAGCCACTTCTTGGCCACCCAATCGACGCGATCGACCAAGCACCCGGGATCGTGTTCTAAGGCGTCGATGACAAAGCGCCACTCATCCAACACCCAGTCACCCTCTTCATCCCGACCGCGCAGGTAGCGCTCGGCCAAGTCGAGATACGTGCGCTGTATCTCCGTCGCAGTAGTGTAGCGGCCGTCCTCTAGCTGCACTTCCCAGCGATAGGTCATGTCGCGCGAAATGTCGCGGATGGCCTGCACCGGATCGAGGAGCTTGATGTCGTCGCAGATCACGCGCTCTTGCTCTTCCAAAAGCTGCAACACCAAGGCCGTGGTGCCCACTTTCAGGGCCGTGGCGTACTCCATCATATTCGAGTCGCCTACCAGCAGGTGCAAGCGGCGGTACAGCCCCCAATCGGCCAGCGGCTCGTCGCGCGTGTTAATGATCGCGCGACTGAACTGGATCCACTGGTAGATCTCGGTGACGATGTGATCGGCCCGCTGCGAGAGTTGGAATTCAACGCCTTCGTCCTCGGCATTGCCGTACTCGAAAATATCCGTGTGACAACCGACTCGGCCAGCGCCGGCGAATATCTGGCGGGTGACGAAAAAGGGCAACATGGTCGGCAATAATACTTGCGAAAACGGCACCTCCCGCCGCACGAGGTAGTTTTCGTGACAGCCAAAAGTAGCCCCTGTGTAGTGGTCGATATTGTTCTTGAAAAAGGCCGCGCTATCGGCCAAGCCAAGCTGGTCTAGCGCGCGCTGCACCAACCGCTCGCCAGCCCGGTCGGCGGCCACCAAATCAAAAAGGCCGGTGCATTCCGGGGTGGCGTACTCGACGTGGCCCATGTCGATGTACACGCGCCCACCGTTGAAGAGAAAGCCGCCGTTGCCGGGCGGCTCGTCTCGGCCCCGATAGTGCATATCGACAATGCCCAAGCCCTCGCGGTAGAACACGCAGTCCTTGACCTTTATCGAAACGAAATCGGGACTCAAAAAGGGATCTGAAGCCGGCGGCAGACAGCCGTACTCGGTCTCTATCCCGTAGATGCGATCTTCCATACTAGACCTCGAAGTAGGAAGCAAGTGGCTCGGCTAGTTGTTCCGCGGTGAGCATGCGGAACTTCGACTTGGCGACGCGCTCGCGGTCGAGTACTGCGGCCTCGATGGTCAGCCCTTGCAAACCGCCCTTGAGAAAATCGCAAACCGCCTCCGCGTTGGGCACCTCGCCATCGCGGGCGTCGAGGGTCAACCGGCCCAATCCCCATACCTCCAACGCCGCGCCCAAGGCTTGGCTGAGAGGCAGCTCCGGGTCGGCCGCTTGCAGTTGTGCCGTCATGGCCTGCGCGCTCTCCGCGCTGCCGCTGAGGGCCGCCACCCCGCCGCTCCGGGCAAAGGACCCATCGGCGTCAATGGTGAAAAAGGAGTCTCCGCCGCCGTCCGGGTCTAGCTCGGCCATCATCACGCGGGCGATGAAGGGCGAGCGAAATAGCTCGTCGAAAGCCGCCTTCATCAGCGGGCCAATGCCAAAGCTGACCAACCGCTGCAAGGTCACGTCGTTGGCCGACAGGTTAAATCCTTCGAGATGGGCGATGTCGATGACGGCTTTGCGCAGCTTCTCAATGTCGGACGGGTGCCCCACGGCCGCGAAGGCAATCTCGTCGTACACCTCAAAGAGCTTGCGCGGGCCTGGAGTAGCTGTCAGCAGCAGCACCCCGTCGGCATACGTCGTACCCACCACCGGACTGCCGCTCGCGAGTTGGTCTTCCAAGTATTCGCGGCGGTTGTTGATGGCCTCGACCCAGCGATAAGGTTCTTCTAACATGCGCCTCAAGCCCTTTGATAGAGCGCGGCCAGCTCTGCTTCGGGCACGGCACTCAAGCCCGCGGCCGTCACCTGTACGACCTGGGGAAAGATGTGCGCGGACTCGCGGAAGCCGCCGGTCGCCGTGTCGTATTCAGCGGCCGTCTCCAGCATCTTGAGCAACAGTTCGACAGCCTGCTCCCCGGCCATCTCCCGCAGCGGCTGTGGCCCCCAGCGGTTTTGGTAGTACAGCGCGCCGCGCACAATGTGCGCGCCCGACCCGGTGGCGCAGAAATCCACACACTCGAACTCAGCCCCCAAGAGATCGTAAAAGAAAATTTTGCCCTCCGCGGCCGCGTGGTCAAAGGCCGCAAAGATCGGCACCACCGCGCCAATCCCCTGCATGGCCAGCGGCAGGTTCTGGCGCAACAGCCGCGACAAAGTCCGCACCTTGCCGTCCAAGCTCAGCCCTTGGAGCTGGCTGCGGCGATAGTACTGCACCGACATTTCCAGCATGCGCGCAATGTCCCACGCCACCGCCGGCGAGCCGGCAATGGCCATGACCGCTTCATCGTCGATGATCAGCACTTTGTCGGCGCGGTCGTACACCACCGAGTTGCCCATGGTGGCGCGGCGGTCGCCGGCTACCACCACCCCGTCGGCGCAGCGCACCGCTATAATCGTGGTGCCCTCGACTGGCTGCAAAGACGCTTCTGGAGCAAAGGGCGGGGCGGCGGGCAAAAGCCCCCGCTCCTTGAGCAACTCAAGGAAATCGCAGCTTTCCATCGGCGGCTACTGTCCGGTGCGCTGGCGGTAGCGACGGGCCTGATTCGGATCTACTCGGCGCATCCGCTTGAGAATGTCGTCCGTGCTGGGGCGCTCGACTCTCGGCCGGCGCGGACCGGTATCCGGCTCCTCGCCATCGTCGATCGGCTTGGTCGGCCGAGGGACGCGCTCCCGGTAGTGGATAAAATCGCTCATGGTGATACCTCCGGTTTCGGGTTTCTACCCAATCTGGCGAGCAAATCCTCGATGCTCAAAGCCGCGTCTAGGGCTTGATTATAATAAGCCGCTGTCTCCCGGCTGACACAAGCCTTGAGGTCAATGACCTCGCAGCGGCCGTCGAGTTCCAGCTCAATGCTGTCCCAGTTGAGCGAGCGCACCGCGGCGGCAAATTTCTGCAACATCTTGCCGCGGAAATAGGCCCGCGTGTCCCCGGGCGGATCGACCAACGCCCGGCCCACCGCCTCCTCGGAGACAATGCGCTCTACTTGGCCGGCGGCTTCGAGCGTCGAGTATAGCCCCTCAGCCGGGTCGATGTTGTGGTATTCGAGATCTTGGCTTTGCAGCCAAGCGCGGTCCTCCGGTCGTTCCCAATCGAGCCCCTCGGACTCGGCAAACGCATCCAAAAGCCACTTTTTGGTCACCCAATCGAGGCGTCCAATCAGCTCTTGCGGGTCGCGCGCGAGGGATTCCAACACGTCGCGCCAAGCCGCGAGCACCCAATCGGTCTCCGCGTCGCGGCCTTGAAAAATCCGCGCCGCCGCCGCCATAATGGCCGTCTGGATCTCCAGCGCCGAGCTCGAATCTCCTCCGGACAAGGCCACCGGCCACTGCCGGGACTCGTCGCGGGAAATGGCTTTGAGCGCGCCAATGGGATCGGCCAAGGCAAACGCGGGCAACGCGCCGGCCTCTAGCAGGTCCAGCACCAAGGAAGCCGTGCCGACCTTGAGCGCGGTGGCGTATTCGCACATGTTGGCGTCACCGATGATCAGATGCAGGCGGCGGTAGAGCGCTGGATCGGCGTGCGGCTCGTCGCGGGTATTGACCAGCGGGCGGCGGTGCATGGTATCGACGCTGGCGATGACTTCGAAAAAGTCCGCGCGCTGGGTTAGCTGATAGATGGCGGCCCGCGCCCGGGTGTCCTGTTCAATGCCGACCTTGCCGGCCCCGGCAAAAATTTGCCGCGTCACCACAAAGGGCAGCAGCCCGTTGATCACCTGCTGGAAGGGCATGTCGCGGCTGAGCAGGAAGTTCTCGTGGCAGCCATAGCTGTGCCCCTCGAAGTCGGTGTTGTTTTTGTACAAGCGCACCACGCCCCGGCCGCGATCCTCGGTGCGCTGGCGCGCGCATTGGAGAAGAATCCGCTCCCCGGCGCGATCGACAGCTACTAAGTCGCGGAGGCTATAGCATTCGGGAGTAGAAAATTCCGGGTGGGTGTGGTCGTTGTAGAGGCGGGCACCGTTGTGGACGATCAAGTCGCTTTTGAGGTCCGCTAGCTGGATCGGGCGCTGGCGATCCTTCTGCAAGTGGACGGTCTCGTCCTTGTCGTTGCGAAGCTCGGCGACCTCAAAGCCGCGCATGTCGAGCCGCGGGTTTTCGAGCGCGTAATTCCAGAGGGCGACAAAATCCTGGCGCACATAGCAGCGGATCAACTCCATGGATTCTACCACCACGTCTATGGACTCGCCCTCACCAACTTGGATGCCGTATTCGGTTTCTAGCCCGCAGAGCCGCTGCATGAGCTGAGTCAGATCACCTGACCGACGCGCTTTTCCGCTGCCTTTTCCGGCTGAGGTCTAACGGGTATCACCCTCACCACGTTCTCCGGCTCGTAGTCGAGCAGCTTGAGCCAGTCCTCGACGCTGTCCGAGGGTGGGAACACCTCGTTCTCGCGGTATTCAGCCCGCGTCGCCTGCCGCAGATCCTCGGCGCGGATCCCGCCTTCGGGGTCGCCCTCGGCTATGGCGCGCTTGATCGCCATTTCCTTGGCCCGCGATACGACCGAGGCGATGATGGCCCCGGAAATCAGGTCGCCGCGATAGAGCACTTCTTGGCGGCCACTGCGCAACGACACCTCCAAGAAGCGGGCCTCTTCGCCTTTGGAAAACAACTCGTCTAGACCCTCCTGTATCAGGGCCTCGCGCGCCGCCGCTGCGCCGCCGTGCTGCTCCACCTCGGCGCAGTCGAGCGGTAGCTCGGGCTTGAGGTAAATCCCCAAAATGTCGCCGGCCGCCTCGTAGTTGGGGCGCGCGACCTTGATCTTGCGGTCGATGCGGCCGGGTCGGAGCACGGCCGGATCAATCAGATCGTGGCGGTTGGAGGCCAAAATCAGCACCACATCGTGCAGCGACTCAATGCCGTCCATCTCAGTGCAAAACATCGGCACGACCGTGTTGGAGATGTTGTGGCTGCGCATCGAGCGCCGAGTGCCCAAGATCGACTCGGCTTCGTCGATAAAGACAAAGGGCAAATAGCCTTCCTTGCGCTTTTGGCGCGCTTGGGCAAAGACCTCGCGCACCATGCGCTCGGTCTCACCGAGCCACATGTTGAGGATCTCCGGCCCCTTGATGTGCATGAAGTACTCTTCCAGCTCCAATCCCTCGACCTCGCGCATGTGCTGCACCAAGTTGTACGCCGTGGCCCTGCCGATGAGGGTCTTGCCGCAGCCCGGAGGGCCGTAGAGCAGAAAGCCCTTGGGCGTCGAGTACTCGAAGCGCTCGAAGAGCTGGGGGTGCAACGCGGGCAGTTCAATGGTGTCGCGGATGGCCTCGATTGCTTCGGCTTGGCCGCCGATGCTCTCCCAGGGAGTCGGGAGGACGTCTTCGATGAAGTACTCCTTGCTCTCGGCGGACTGCAACACTTCCAGCGCGACCTTGTAGGCCGGGTCCATCCGCACCTCGTCGCCGATTTGCAAATCCTCGTCAGCCAATTCCGCGGCGCGCTCCACGACCACCTCTTGGGTGCCGTGCGCTTGGGTGATCCGCAACCGACCCTCTGGGAGCAGATCGCCGACCTTGGCCACCGGCCCAGAGGGGCTGTGCCCCAAATTGCCGACGACCGCGTAGGCTTCGTTTACCAGCACCCGACAGCCGACCTTGAGCTGAGCTGCATCGACGCGCGGGTCGATATTGGCATAGTACTCGGCGCTGCCGACGAAGACCGTGGCAATCCCCTCGCTCGGCATGCCGAGAAAGATGCCGACGCGGTTGGCCGGTGCCGTCACCTTCTCTAGGGCAGCTTCCATCTCCACGAGGGCACGACGCGCCTCCTGAAAGGAAATCTCCCGCTCCATGAGCTGACGCCGGAGGCGGTACAGCAGGGGCCGAGCCGGATCGCGGTCTGGAGCTAGCGCGAGTAGCTGATCGACCAAGCGCAATGGCTCGGCGGCCTGCTCTTCCGGCTCTTGGTCCTGGTCGTATTCGTGTGATTCTCTGCGGTTCATGTTTCAATCCGTTCCCTCGCCGCTTCACCGCGCCTTTAGGCGTGACAGCAAGGGAAGAAGTACTAGTAAATAACGTCGCCGAGTCGCCCGTAGCGCACTCGGCTAGGCAGGCGCCAAATAAAGCTGGCCACCACCGCGGGCAGCGAACTCAAGTCACTGTAGTACGGACCGCGGGTGTCGGGCTCCCACGACCAATAGATGATCATGGCCTTGCCCTTGATCAACCGCTTGGGCACAGCGCGAAAGTAACGGCTGTCGTGGCTGTTGTCGCGGTTGTCGCCCATCATAAAGAAATGATCTTCGGGCACGATATATGGACCGAAATTATCGCGGGGATTGAGCTCCCGCGGATAGTACGTGCGGTCGGTGTGCTTGGACAACGGCGGGTCTTGCACCGGCTCGCCATCGACGTAGAGCACCTTGTTGACAATCTCCACTTGCTGTCCCCCGACGGCGACGCAGCGCTTGATCAAGTCGCGCCCCTCGTCCTGCAGAGAGCGGAAAATGACGATGTCGCCCGGCTGCGGTTCCCTGAGCGTGGGCAGGCGGAAGAGGGAAATGCTCGTCAGGGGCACATCAACCGGAACGCCGTAGACAAACTTGTTGGCCAGCAGATAATCGCCCACCAAGAGCGTATCTTCCATTGAACTGGAAGGGATGTAAAAGGCCTGCACCACACTGGTGCGAATAACCAGAAACAAACCCACGACGGTCAGTATAGAATACAGGTATTGGCCGAGTTCGGACTTTTGCTTGGCGTGCTTCATCCTCAGTATCTCCTCAGACCTGAGTATAATAAACTACCCCCTTAGCCGCCATTTGCGCTTACCGCTGCGGCACCTTCACCACCTGCCCGGTTTCCCAGCTTTCGATGAGCGACTCAATTACGAGCTGGACCCGCAGGGCGTCCGCTCCTTTGGCATCCACCTGCGAAGGCGGGACTTGGTTGCGCAAGTCGTCGATCCAAGCGTTGATGCGCGCCGGAAAGGTATCCCCAAAGCCACCCATGCCTCCGAGGTGATCGTAGCTTTCCACTTCCCGCGAAAAGCGCGGGTAAAACGTCAGCTTCTCGCAGGCTTCATTGATGATGATCCGTCCCTCCGAACCAACTAATTCCAAGGTCTCCAAGCCGTAGCTCCCCCCGGCGTCGTACGACCCGGTCAAATGCCCGATGACGCCATTCTCGTACAGCAGGTTCGCCTGCACATTGGACCAGATCTGCCGCCCTTTGCCTTTCTTGAAAAAGGCCTGTGCCCGATCCACCCCTCCGGCGAAATAGCTCATCACGTCCAGCGAGTGCGGATGCAGGGCGCGAATGTGGAACCACGGGCTCGACTCGTTGGGATTGTTGATCCACATCGTCATGTTGACTATCTGTAGCTCGCCGAGCCGCCCATTGATCAGCCATTCCTTGGCCTTGGCGGCTGCGGGCGTGAAGCGGTGGTTCAGGTTGATCCCGTAGGGCAATTGCTTTTCTTCGGCCAAGGCCACCATCTCCCGCGCCTTGGGAATTTCATTGGAAATCGGCTTCTCGCCCAGCACCGGAATGCCAGCCCGTAAAAGCGCCATCGTCGGCTCGTAGTGATCGCCCCCGTTCTCCACCCCAGCCGTAGTCACCGAACAGGCGTCGAGCCGCAGGCCGCTAGCGACCATTTCCTCGACCGAATAAAAGGCCTGCGCCCCGTAGGACTCGGCCGCTTTATCCGCTTGCTCTTTAACCATATCGCACACGGCGACGATCTTTGCGTTTTCGTTTGCAGCGTAGCAGCGGGCATGGTTGTTGCCAATTCCACCCATGCCGACAATACCAATGTGAAGCATCGCAAACTCCTTGTTAATTTTTAAGCGGCCACCGGCATGGGCAGCTCCACTCCCAAACCGGTCGCCAAAGCCCCTATCTCGGTCCAAGCCGTCTCATCTACGTACAACCCATCGCGCCGGCGCGCCTGCAACCGCTGGTGCGCCCGCTCCCCGGGCAGCAACACCTCGGCCACTCCAGGGGCTGGCGGGCACGACTTGACCCACTCGACAAAGCCCGCGACCTCGGCGTAAAACTCGTCCAACGGCAGGAAAGCCGCGACCTTGAGCACGGCAATGAAAAGCGCGTTACCGGTGCGCGCGGGCGCTTCTTGCGTCATCCCAACTCCGGAAAGCGACCCGGCCAAAATATCGACGAGCACGGAAAGCCCATAGCCCTTGTGCCCGCTCTGCGGAAAACCGAGCGGCAACATGGCGCCAGTTGGCGGGCCGTAGTACGCGTCCACGCTCGTCGTCGGGCGGCCCTCTGCGTCGATTAGCATTCCGGGTGGAGCGTCCTCACCCCTGTTGCGCAAAAGCCGCATATCCCCGCCAGAAATCATGCTCGTCGTCATGTCTAGGATCACGGGCCAATCGCCGCCGGTGGGAATGCCGCAGCAAATTGGATTCGTCGGCAGGCGACGGCTGCGACCGCCAAAGGGAGCCACCGACCAATCGCCGCCGTGGCCATTGGCTGCGATCAGGGCGATGCAATCGGCGCGGGTAGCGATTTCGGCGAAACGCCCCAGCCGCGCCACGTGGTTGCAGTCGCGCACTCCGACGACCGCCACGGCCCCGCCGTCGAGCTTATCCAGCGCCCAGCGCACGGCCTCGGTCGCGGTCACCGGGCCGTAATTCCACTGGCCGCTCAGCCGCCCGCCGCACTCGCTTTCGTCCAACACCACCAATGCGGCTCCAGGCTCGACTTGGCCGTCGCGCACCATGTTCACGTATTGGGGCAGCCGCAACACGCTGTGGGTATCGTGCCCCATCAGCCCGGCTTCGACCAAGTGCTCGGCCACCAACGCGGCATCAGCCGGGGGAACGCCGACCTGTCGCAAGCAAGCCCTTGCCAGCCCATCGAGGTCTTCGGCGCGCAAGGTCGGCACTAGGGCCGCTCCTCGTCCCAAGTGTCCGCCACGACCAACAGGGCGTTGGCCACCGGCCGCTCGCCCGTGGGATCGGAGGGCTTGTTGACCACCTGCTCGCTTACGACCATCGTCGTCGAGCCGCCGCCGTCGAGGTTTAACCCCTGATAGGCGTTGACCTTGGCGCGGGAAAATTCGGCCAAGCGCGTGCGCATAAATTCGGCCATTTCCTGTAAGCTCATGCCAACGCTGTATCCTGGCTGCCGCCCATCAACCACAATCAGAAAGAGCACCTGCGCGTTTTGGGAATACCCAATAGCCGTGCGCGGGTGTCGCTTGTCGGCAAAGCTGCGGCTGAGCCGTTCATTTTCTACTTCAATGGATACTGCGCCGTTGCGCAGGATGCGCGGGCCGCCACTGATGGCCTCCATTAGCTTGGCGTGGGCAGGTGCCAGCCGACAATACAGCTGCACCGTGTCGCCCAAGGCGATCTGTTCCGTCGCCTCGTATTCAGCGCCAGCGGCCAACAGCCATTGGTCGCGCTGGAGAGACAGCGGCCAAGCCTCCCGCCGGATTTGTTGAACCCGAAAGGAAATCGTGTCGTTGGCAATGGAGGTGTTGCCCAGCCCTTGCAACAAAAAGCCCGTGGCTGCTTGTAGCGAATCTCCTTGCCCCTGCGCGCGATTATTGAATACGGACAGTTCCCCTAGCGCTGGCTCGCGGTTAAAGCCCGCGACGAGCAGGTGCTCGCCCTCAGCCGTCAACAGGCCCCATTCCATCTTGTATACTGCAATCAAGGGCTGGCCCGCCTCGGTAATGGCAAAGGCCGAGCGTCGCTGTGGGATGCGGATGAGATTGCCGGACTCGATGTACAACCCGGCTGGCTGGCTGGACTCACCGGGAAATAAGAAGTCCCCGTTTATGGCCGCTAAAGCGCCGGCGGCCAAGCTACTGGTCTTTTGCGCCTCTTTCTGCTTGGCCGTGCGTACGCGGATACCCGCCGCCCAAGCGCGCGGCAGATCCACTTCCACCACGTGTATCCGCCACGGCCCCTCGGGCAGGTGGATCTCGTGGTACACCACCCCGGGCGCTAGCTCCTCGGTGTTTTCCCGGGCGCAGCTCCAACTCAAGCACCACGCGAGAATCGCGAGGACGAGGCGCGTGGACGCCTTATGCAGTATAGCCAAAAGAAGCGTACCTCAGCGGCAAGGGGACGAGCGGTGCGCTATGGCATTGCGCGTTGAAAGCGTCCAAAGGTAGCCCTGCGCTGAAACTGTGTCAATTTTTTCTGCCGACTGGCCCGGCCGCAGGCCAAGCCCTTTATTTTAGACAAAAATAGAGAAAGGACTCCGATGAAAGCCATACTTGTAGGGTTGGGCGGCAGGGGCCGCTATTGGCTCGGCCAATGCCAGAAGCAACCGAGCGTCGATGTGGTCGCCTGCGTCGAACCCTTCGCGCAAAACCGCCAGCGCGCTATAGACGACCTCGGCTTCGCCACTGACCGGATACACGACAACCTCGGCCAAGCCCTCGACGCTGTGCAAGCCGACTTCGTCCTCGACGTGACGCCGCCAGCCACCCACGAAGAAATCGCCATGCAGACTTTTGCCGCGGGCCTACACTTGCTCGGGGAAAAGCCCCTCAGCGATCAGTACGAGGCTGCCCAGCGCGTGGTGAAGGCCGGCACCCGAGCCAGCGTCGCGCACATGATCACCCAGAACTACCGATTCAACGGCCTGCCGCGCACGACTCGCCGCCTGCTCACCGAAGACCTCATCGGCCCGGTCGGCCAGCTCGATGTTTCGCTCTACGTCAATTGGGCTGACTCACCCGGATCTCATTACGTCACCGAGCCGTACATGTTCCTCACCGACATGGGCATCCACCACTTCGACATGATGCGCTACACCCTCGGCCAAGACCCCGTCAGCGCGCACGCCCTCACCTGGAACCTCCCCTGGGGTTGGCACCAAGGCGACGCCGCCCAGATAATCCTCTTCCGCTTTGCCGACGGCACAGTGGCCACCCATCGCGGCATCGGCTGCACCGTCGGGCACGTACCGGCCGGGCACAACGGCGAGTGGCGTTACGAGGGGCCGCGCGGCACCCTAACGTGGGAGGGCATGGACCTCTACCACACCCACTCGCACCGCGCCGATCCCAAAATCAGGCGGCAGATCTCGCTCGACCAAACGGATACCGAAGGGCAAAATCCCGTTCTGAGCGAGTTCATCGCTGCGGTGGCCGAGAGCCGCCAGCCCGAGTGCAACGCAGCCGACAACCTCAAGTCCATGGCCATGGTTTTTGCGGCCGTCAAAAGCGCAATGGAGGGCCGCGAAGTATCCATCGCCGAGCTATAGACTGGCTCTTTCTTCATTGCCACATCTCGCCACTAACCCCTCTTTAATAGACTTATGACCCTGCATCTTTTTGATACCTATGCCCGCCAAGAGCGCCCCTTTACACCGCTCGCACCGCCCCAAGTCCGCCTGTACGCCTGCGGCCCGACCGTGTACAACTACCAGCACATCGGCAACTTGCGCACCTATATCTTCGAAGACATCCTGCGGCGTGCCCTCGAATACAGCGGCTATGAAGTCCATCACGTCGTCAACATCACCGACGTGGGACACCTGACCTCTGACGCGGACACCGGCGAGGACAAGATGGAGGCCGGCGCGCGGCGCACCGGCCTGACGGCGTGGGAAATCGCCGAGCGCTACACCGCAGACTTCCAAGAAAAGCTCGAGTGGCTCAACGTGCGCGCGCCCCACGTCTGGTGCCGGGCCACCGACCACATCCGCGAGCAGATTGCGGCTATCGCCGCCATTGAGGAAAAAGGCTATGCGTACCGCACGGACGACGGCCTGTACTTCGACACCTCGCGCCTGAACGACTACGGCCACCTCGCCCGCCTCGACATCAAAGGCCTGCAAGGCGGCCAGCGCGTCGATCTCGGGCAGAAGCGCCGCCTCACGGACTTCGCGCTGTGGAAGTTAAGCCCGGCAGAGGCACAGCGGCAGATGGAATGGGACAGCCCGTGGGGGCGCGGCTTCCCCGGCTGGCACATCGAATGCACGGCCATGGCGGCCAAGTACTTGGGGCCGTACTTCGACATCCACTGCGGCGGCGAGGATCACGTCCCGGTCCACCACACCAACGAGATCGCCCAAGCCCAAGCCTGCTACGACACGCGGCTGGCCGAATTCTGGCTCCACGGCGCGTTCTTGCAGCTCGACGGGGAGAAGATGTCCAAGTCGAGCGGCGACTTCCTGCGCCTCGAATCCCTCGTCGAAAAGGGGTACGACCCGCTCGCCTACCGCTTTTTCTGCCTCGGGGCGCGCTACCGAGCCAAGCTCTCCTTCACTTGGGAAAGTCTCAGCGGCGCGGCTACGGCCTTCGACCGGCTGCGCGCCGCCGCCCACGCTTGGGGTGCGCCGTCTGAACTCGATGCCCGCTACGTGGCCGAGTTCAAAGAGCGCGTCGAGGACGACCTCAACATGCCGCGCGTCCTCGCCCTGTGCTGGGAACTGGTGGCCGACGATCTGCCAGCCGCCGCCAAGAAAGCCACGCTCCTGCACTTCGACCAAGTCATGGGCTTAGGGCTGGCTACGTGGACGCCTCCCACAGAGGAGGTTCCCGCCGCAATCGAGGCGCTCGCCGAACAGCGGCAACAGGCCCGCACTGCCAAGGACTGGGCCACGGCCGACGCCCTGCGCGACGAAATCGCCGCGGCCGGCTACGAAATCGAAGACACCCCCCAAGGCCCCCACATTCGCCCGCGCAAAACCTAACCGAACGGACGCCCATGTCCCGCATCCTCGTCGCCGAGTGCAAGCAAGAAATCTCCTCCTTCAACCCGGTCATCGGCGCGTACGACAACTTCTCTGTCCGCCGTGGCTCCGAGTTGCTCACCTATCACCAAGGCCGCGAGACCGAGCTGTGCGGTGCCTTGCAGGTCTTCGCCGACAGCCACGTTGAAGTCATCCCCACGTACGGGGCCGTCGCCCCCTCGGCCGGGCCTTTAGACCAACAGGATTTCGAGCGCCTTGCCGCCGAGCTGCTAGCCGAGGTCACGCCGCATCTAGCCGAGGCCGACGGCATGTACTTCTGCCTGCACGGCGCAATGGGCTGCACCGAGGAACTCGACCCGGAGGGCTACTTGCTGCAAGAGATCCGCCAAAGCGCTGGCCCGGACTTCCCCATCGTGATCTCGCAAGACCTCCACGGCATCCTCACCCACCGCATGCTGGAGCATTCGAACGGCCTCGCCATTTATCACACCTATCCGCACGTTGATCTTGCCGACACCGGCCGCCGCGCCGCGTACTTGCTTCTGCAAGTCCTCGCCGGCGCGCAGCCCGTGGTGGCCCGCGTGCAGGTGCCCGCGCTCGTGCGCGGCAATGAGCTAATCACCGCCTCCGGCGTGTACGGCGAGTCCATCCGCTACTGCCAAGCCCTAGAGGAACAGCCCGACATTCTCGCCGCCGGCATGATGATCGGTAACCCGTTCACCGATGTGCCTGAGCTGTGCTCCCAAGCCATCGTCGTGGCCGATGCCGACCCCGACCTTGCCCGCAGTGAGGCCCTACAACTCGCCGCCGACTTTTGGGAACGCCGCGCACTCATGCAGCCCGACCTCGTGTCGGTCGAAGACGCCGTCGCCCAAGCCGCCCAATACAGCGGTCCGGTGCTCTTTACCGACGCGGCCGATGCCCCCTCCTCGGGCGCGACCGGCGACAGCAACGTGCTGCTCCAAGCCCTGCACGCCAGCGGCTACTCCGGCCAAGTGCTCGCGCCACTAGTGGATGCGCCTGCCGCGTACATGGCCCACGACGCCGGGCTAGGCGCGCGCATCCACGTGGTTTTGGGCGGCTCGCTCGACTCGCGCTTTGCCCCGCTCGACCTAGAGGTCGAAGTCACCCAACTCGGCGACGGCGAATATCTCTGCGAATCTTGGAACACGCCCCAACACGCCGGGCCTACAGCCGTGCTGCAAAGCGACAATCTCACCATCGTCTGCGTCAGCCGCTCAGTGCCCTTTATCGATCGCTCGGTCTTTATCGCCCACGACATCAACCCCAAGGACTACGACCTCATCGTCATCAAGTCGCCGCACTGCCAATGGCACTTTTTCGACGAATGGGCCGATATAAACTTCAACATCGATGCCCTCGGCTCGACCAGCGCAAACTTGCCCACCCTCGGGCACGGCGTCTGCCAGCGGCCCATGTACCCGCTCGAACTCGATGCCCCTTTTACCCCAGTCGCCGAAATGTTCGGCACAGGAGCCTAGCTTTATGCCTGCCATCAAGCAATCCGTCTGCTTCAATCCCTTCACCGGCAGCGGCCTCAGTCCGCAAGAATTGGGCGCTGCCGCCGCCCGCATCGGCTACCAATCCGTAGAAATGGCCGCTCAGGAACACTGGCCGCTCATCCAAGACCACGGCCTCGCCATCGCCATTGTCTCCGGCCACGCCTCCCTGCCCGACGGCCTCAACAAGCCCGAAAACCACGACCGCATCGAAGACGAGCTCCTCGCCAACATCGACCTCGCCGTTGAGCACGGCATTCCCTCGCTGATTTGCTTTTCCGGCAACTGCGAGGGGCGCTCCTCAGAAGAGGGGCTCGCCAACTGCGTCGCTGGCCTGCGCCGCGTCACCGGGGCCGCCGAGGAAAAAGGCATTACCCTCTGCATGGAATTGCTCAACTCGCGCGTCAACCATCCCGACTACCAGTGCGACCGCACCGCTTGGGGCGCGGCCCTCTGTCGGGCCGTCGGCTCGCCCCGCTTCAAGCTGCTCTACGACATTTACCACATGCAGATCATGGAAGGCGATCTCATCCGCAACATCACCGACCACATCGACTGCATCGGCCACTTCCACACTGCCGGCAACCCTGGTCGCCAGGATCTCGACGACCAGCAGGAGATTTACTACCCGCCGATCATGCAGGCCATCGCCGCCACTTCCTACGCGGGCTACGTCGGCCACGAGTACCGGCCCAAGGGCGATCCCGTTGACTCGCTAGCTCACGCCTTTGAAGTCTGCGATGTCTGAGAAGCCGTCTAAAAACTCCCGGCGACGGTCGCATGGGGGCAAAGTATCCGCAGCTAAACGCAGATGCGGGATGACGTTGTTTGGGGCGTACGCGGGATTTTCAAATGGACTCTGAGATACAAATCGTGCCCACCGGCGGCGCGCTCGGCGCGGAGATCAAAGGTTGCGACCTGTCCGCACCGCTCGCGCCCGACCAAGTTGTGCAGGTGCGCCAGGCACTGCTCGATCACGGCGTGGTCTTCTTTCGCCAGCAGCAACTCAGCGACGAGGACCTAGTGCGTTTCACCGCGCACTTTGGCAAACCCGTACCCCACGTGCGCAAGCAGCGCCCACGGCGAGTCAAGGAGATTTTCCTCATCTCCAATGTCAAAGAAAACGGCGAGCCAATCGGCGAACTAGGCGCCGAACTGATCCCCTTCCACTCGGATCTTTCCTACCTGCTGCGTCCTGGCACCCTGTCGGTGCTCTATGCGGTGGAGATTCCCTCCCAGGGCGGCCAGACCCAGTAGTGCAATTGCACGGCTGCCTACAAAGCGCTCGACGACGCTTGGAAAAGCCGCCTCAAGGGAATGCGCGCCGTGCATCGCCACTACGTCGAAGCGCAAAACCCTCCCGAGCGCATCGCCCACCCCATCGTCCGCACGCACCCCGAAACAGGTCGCCGCTCGCTCTACGTAGGGCCGCACCTGACCAAATACGTCGTCGGCCTCAGCCGCCAAGACAGCGACGCCCTGCTCGGCGAACTGTACGCCCATCTCGAACAGCCGCGCTTCGTCTGGACCCATGAGTGGCAAGTCGGCGACCTCGTCCTCTTCGACAACCGCCCGACCATGCACCGCCGCCTCGCCTTCCCCCCAGACCAGCGCCGCCTGATGAAACGCACCCAAGTTTTCAACGACGAAATACCTGTGGAGTGAACACTCTAAGCGTATTATACCACTGATGTTACGCGGTCGGCTTATCCCCTAAAGGTCTCATTTATGGGTTGTGCCCGATACAGTCTCACCCTGCGCGGCCCCGTCCGTCCCGCTGCACTTGGCCTTGGCATGGATATTGCAATTAGGAACTACGAATTAGGAATCATGAATAGACCCAACCGCCCCCCAGTTCGGACGGCTTGGCAAGCTCTAATTCCTGATTCTCAATTCTCGGTTCCTAATTCCCGATGGATCGCCATGGCCGAATTCGACACGATTTCCAAGCACCTCATCCACACCTACCCCCACGACTTCGCCCGCTTCGCCCTCCAGCAAGACGACCTTGAGGTACTCGACGTGATCGACACGGAGCAACCCACGGTCGAAGCCCATCGCACTGATAGCCTCATCCGCGTGCGCATCGGCAGCGAGGAGGCGTTAGTCCATCACGAATTTCAAACCACCGACAGCACCCCGCCGATGCCGCGCCGCATGGCTGGCTATATCGGGCGCGGCATTGAGCAGCACGGCCTGCCGATCTATTCTAGCGTCATCTATCTGCGCCCGGAGGCGGGCCGAACCGATCCAGGGCACTATATCCAAGAACGGCACAGCTTCCGCGTGTTGGTGCAATACCAGGTGATTCGGCTGAGTGAACTAGACGGCCAACGCATCCTCGACGAGGGGCATTCGGGCTTGATCCCTTTTGCGCCGTTAATGCAGCAGCCGGTGGGGGTGGATGCGGAAGCGTGGTTGCGCCAGTGTGTGAACCGGGCGCAGCAGGTGCCGATGGACGAGACTCTCAAGGCGAATTATCTGGCCGATCTTGCGATTTTGAGCGGATTGGTGTATAAATCAGAGACCATCATGACCATCATGTCGGAGGAGACCATGTACGAATCGTCGATCGTGCAGTATTTCACGGAAAAGGGCATCGAGCGAGGCGGCCGAGAACGCGCCGTTGAAGATTTGCTCGATGTGCTGGAGATTCGCTTTGGGCTGGCCGCGTCGGATCCGTTGGCCGACCGCATTGGGGCCATCGACGATGTGCAGCGCCTCAAGCAGTTGTTTCGGGCGGCTGTACAGGTGCCGAGCCTCGAAGCCTTTAGGCACCTGTTAGACGAAGCCGAGTAGGGGCACTGCGTAACGTCAGTGAATAAGAAAGAACGGACGAAGCTCGTTCACGAAGGAATCTACGTTGCGGAAGTTGACGTAGAGCTACTAGAAGAACCTGAAGGATGGTCCCCGTACCTTTCTCTTGAAGACGCATATCGTCTCGACGAGGTGCGGGAAGCCCTTCGTCGAGGAGACATTAAGACCGCTGCAAAATGTTCACGTGTGTTCAGTCTCACGCCTATTACTTCGCCATGAATACACCTCCAGATCAAGACGCTAAACGATATACTGAAAAGACGAAGACCCTTCACTCTAAACCGGAAAAACATGCCATGCGTAGCCTATTTGTTCTGATATCCGCCTTGTCGATGATCGCTTGTGGCGACAGCAACCTCCGGTTCGAAAACCAATCTTCCAACCCGCTCTATCCGTCTGGACCGGAACAGGTCCAACGAGGCCAGATTGTGACGGGTGAGAGTTCTGCGGTGTCAGAGGCCGAGGTGGTTATCATCGACGCGGAGCGTCTAGTAGTGCTGGCCCGTGCGCCGGTGGATGACCAAGGAGGCTTCGAGGTCTCTGTGCCCCAGCGACCGAGCTACTGGTTGGGCGTTTCCGGTCCCTATATGACAACCCATGTGGACACGGCGTTTGCTTTTACGGGAGGGGCCATAACCATCGATGAGGCTCCTCGGTCGTATGCTGCGGGCAAGGCCGCACAAGCGGTGGGCATATTGGGCGATGTCAACAACGATAATCAAGTCGATATAGCGGACGCGCTGCTCGTGCTGCTTTATACCCTAGAACGCTTCTCCTTCGTAGCGCCCAACCAAGGCAATATCGCCCTAGGTGACGTCAACGAGGACGGCCTGATAAACCTAGCGGATGTCCTTCTTATTATGACCTATATTGCGAATCCGCTTGACCCGACGTTGCCGGATGGAATCGGTTTAGCCACTGAACAGACTGTGGTCGCGGACGCCGTTGAACAAGATCGGGCTGTGTTAGTCGCGTTCTATGAGGCTACCGGCGGAGGCAACTGGAAGTACAATACGAACTGGCTCATCAACACGTACCCGCTCGATCAATGGCACGGCGTTACCACTGACGACGAAGGGCGTGTCATCAGCCTAGACCTCGCTTACAACGAGTTGACGGGATCGATACCCGAAGCGTTGGGACAACTCAACAACCTGCAAGACCTATGGCTCAACAGCAACCAGTTGACGGGATCAATCCCCGAAACAATCGGACAACTCAACAACCTGCAAGACCTGTACCTCGGCGGCAACCAGTTGACGGGATCAATCCCCGAAACAATCGGACAACTCAACAACCTGCAAGACCTGAGCCTCGTGAACAATCAGTTGACAGGGACGATGACAGGGACGATTCCCGAAACAATCGGACAACTCAAAAACCTGCAAGACCTGTACCTCGGCGGCAACCAGTTGACGGGGTGCATCCCCTTAGCATTGTACGCCATACCGAACAATGACTTACACCGCCTAGAGCTATATTCTTGTCATATATATTATAGTAGAAGAGCCTCAGGTGGCCGCGTTGGTCGCTTTATATGAGTCTACCGGCGGCGACCACTGGGGGAACAACACCAAATGGCTAAGTGGAACACCGCTGAGCGAATGGCTCGGCGTCGAAACTGACGAAAATGGGCGGGTTACTAGCCTATCTCTCCTCGCCAACGGGTTGACGGGACCGATCCCCGAAACAATCGGACAACTCAATAACCTGCAATACCTGTGGCTCAGCGACAATCAGTTGACGGGGCCAATTCCCGAAACGTTGGGACAACTCGAAAACCTGCGATACCTATATCTCAACGACAACGAGTTAACCGGGTGCATACCCTCAGCACTGCAAGCTATATCGTTCAATGACTTAGACGACCTAGGGCTAGCCTTCTGTCAGTGAACGCCGGTTGCTCTGTGGTGAAGCCTCGTTGATCTTCCTCGGTCAGCGGCAGTGCTCTGCTTTTGTGACTAGCTTCGACGCGGATGGGCGCGGCTTATCACAAGGAGGATTGGTCAAGGATGCGGCGTCCGATCGGCTTGGCGCAGGTTGGCAGTCTGCAGAAACCAGATCAGAGTACAGAGGAGCAGATACGAAAAGGCATTGCCGAAATTATGCATGCTGAAAATCCTATAAACCACGGTGCGCTCAAAATTCTTCACCCGCTGAATAAAGCCCGGAATTCCAAGGATGCAGAGAAACGGCTAAAACGCGAGTTGGAGGCTATGACGCAAGCTGACCACCCGAGCCTCCTGAAGATTGAAGATCATAATCTTGATGAGAAGTGGTTTGTCTCAAAATACCATCCCAAGGGAACCTTGAAAGACAGATCCGGCTGGTTTATCGGTCAAGTAGAACGCACCCTAACCGCAATTCGGCCGGTCGTTGAAGGGGTTGCCACCTTGCACGGAAAGGGACTCGTCCATCGTGACATCAAGCCAGAGAACATTTTCGTAGATGAGAGTGAACAACTAGTACTTGGCGACTTTGGCCTCGTGTTTTTCATGGATAGAGAACACACGAGGCTCAGCGGTACCTACGAAAACGTGGGTAGTACCGACTGGATGCCACCATGGGCTACACGTATGCGGATAGAAGATATAAAACCCAGTTTCGATGTCTTTTCATTGGGTAAGACCATCTGGTCAATGGTATCGCGTACTCCACTTCTCCGCCTTTGGGCTCACCAAGAAGAGGAATTCGATCTTAAGAGACAATTCCCTGATAGGCCCGAAATGGCATTTCTTAATGACTTGCTCGATAAGTGCCTTGTTGAACATGAAAAGGACTGTCTTGAAGACGCGGATCTGCTACTTGAGCAGATCGACAATCTCCTCGATGCCCTAAGACTCGGTGCAGATCCAATAGGAGATTTTGAGCGCCCGTGTAGGATTTGTGGTTTCGGGAAGTATCGACTATTTACGGACAAGGACTCTACGGCCACTAGAAGTTTCGGGTTGAATCCGGGGGGGCTGCCTTCAAGATATTCACCTGTAACAAGTGTGGGCACGTCCAACTCTTCTTCTGTCTAAACGGATCTAATCCCCCGGGATGGGAGTAGGGGATCAATTAGCGTCTCTAAAGCGCGGAGCAAGTCTCGCCACTCCATATAATTTCCAACACAGCAGCCTCTCGCACACAAGAGACATAACCGCCTGTGGATGACCTCCGGACCCTACCACAGACGCCCACTTAGTCCCGTGCCAACATCGCTAAAATTGTAAAGAACTGCCGCTAGCGGATTGTTCAATAACGCCATATGGCCTATCTTATATGGCAATATAGCCTTATCTCCTTCACGAAAAGGAGAACGAGCTCCCACCATGTCTCCATCGTCTAAGAAAAAAAATAAACCCACGGGCACCTATGTTTGGGCTTCCGAAGGCGCGAAGCCTTTGGCCGCTTCAACCATCAGCGCGGACGCCCCCAGCGGACCTTCCTATGGGGCCTCTGCGGGACTGTCGTTCAAAGATACCGGAACCCTGATCCGCCAGCTCAAGCGCGGGTTGCCTATGAACGCTTTTGACGACCTTCAAGCCGCCATGGCCGTACCGGCCAAGACGTTGGCCAACGCGGCTAATATCGCGGTTCGGACGCTCAATCGCCGCCGCAAAGAAGGCCGCCTCCAAACCGATGAATCCGAGCGTTTATTCCGCATTGCCGTGCTATACGACCGGGCGATTGAAGTCTTGGGCGACCAAGAGCGGGCGAGGGCGTGGTTCAAAGAGCCGAAGAAGGCCCTCGGCATGAAGACGCCATTGCAATACGCCGACACCGAGCCTGGTGCCCGCGAGGTCGAAAACCTCCTCGGTCGCCTCGAGTACGGTGTGTTTTCGTGATCATCCGGGCTTGGCGCATCGTCCAGATGCGCTTCGCAGATCGAGCCTTTGCAGGAGAAGGAGCGCGTCTTTTCGGGGGACGCTGGAATCGCCGAGGCACCCCTATCATCTATACGGCGGAATCGCTGTCGTTGGCCACACTCGAAATCCTCGTCAACCTCGACTCCGCCGCAACTCTTGATCGATATCTGAGCATTCCGGTCGAATTTGACGACAGCCTGTGCAAGATGCTAGCGTTGGACGCCTTACCCGATAATTGGTCGTCCGATCCGGCACCACCGAACGTCCAAGAGATGGGGTCAATGTGGGCCGCCGCTAGTGAATCAGCAGTGCTCGTCGTTCCCAGTGCCGTCGTTCCGCAGGAACACAATTTCCTCTTAAATCCACAGCATCCCGACTTCGCGCAAATACACACTGCCGCTTCGATCAGAGGCTAATTACTTGAAACCGACAGGTTTCGTCCGCGTATTCTCGTCCTTCTTTGTCCGACCGTAGGTTCGTTCTGAAAATCGTCGGCACTAAAACGGTCGATTCACCCCTCCGCGCTATCTGCGCTATCTGCGCCATCTGCGGATTAGTTTGCGGATTTCAAACCGAGACCCTACCATAAGAAGCTGTTGAGTTATTCAGACACATTTAGCGACGGTAATGTTTATCATGGCGATACGAATCATGTTTTCGGCGGATCGAGTGCGTATTTCAAAGTCCTTGGCCAAGCGACGAAATCCCCCCAACCAAGCAAACGTTCGTTCGATGATCCAGCGTTTGGGCACCACTTGGAACCCTTGGGTTGGCTTATCGGTTATATCCAGCCGCAATCCCAACAGGTTTTCGACGAATTCGACGGTGGTGCCTCGGTATCCTTGGTCGCCGCAGAACGCTTGTATCGAATCATACTTTTCGGCGACTTGGTCGCAGACATCCCATCCTTGGCTGGTATCGGCGAGATTGGCCGCATGGACTTGGACCGTTAGCATGTTACCTAGCGTATCAGTGGCGATGTGGCGTTTACGACCTTTGATCTTTTTTTCCCCCGTCGATGCCTCGATCCTGACTGGCATATTGGGTCTTAACCGATTGCGAATCGACCAAGGCGTAGGTCGGATGCTTGTGTTTGCCCTGCTTGTGTCGTGCGCGCTCGTTCAGCGCATCCAAAGCTTGTTCCCACACCCCGCGCTGATTCCAGCGCCGGTAATGGTCATACACGGTGTCCCACGGCGGAAAATCCAACGGAAGCATCCGCCAGGGGATGCCGCCTTTGACCACATAGAAAATAGCATTGACCACATCCCGTTTGGCATACTTGCCCGGATTGCCCCGCGGATCGGGGCGAGCAAAAAAAGGAGCCAGCAACGCCCATTCTGCATCGGTCACGTCACTGGGATACCCAAGCATAATACAAACCTCCTAAATCCTAGACGAAAAAAGCGGTTACGACAAAATAACATACAAAATAACTTTAACTCAACAGCTTCTAAATCCCCCGGCAGATCGTCTGTCGGCGGACTGTTCGCTTGCTTCAGTCCCCTCTTTTGATCTTAATAGGAACCATGTTCAAAGCACTCATCTTACATGAGCACTCTGCCCTCATCGAAGAACTCGACGAAAGCCGCCTGCCCGCCGGCGACGTAGAAATCGCCGTTGCGTACTCCTCGCTCAACTACAAGGACGGGCTGGTCCTCAACGGCTTGGGCGGCTTGGTCAAAACCTACCCCCACGTCCCCGGCATCGACCTCGCCGGCACTGTCGTCCACAGCCAGAGCGACCAGTTCCAGCCCGGCGACCAAGTTATATGCACTGGCTGGCGCGTCGGCGAAATCCACTGGGGCGGCTACGCGCAAAAGGCGCGGCTCAAGGCCGACTGGCTCGTGCCCCTACCCGCCGGCCTAACCCTGCGCAATGCCATGGGATTAGGTGCCGCTGGCCTGACCGCGGCCATCTCCTTAGAAGCGCTCGAAGCCCACGGCCTCACGCCCGACAAAGGCGGGGTCCTCGTCACCGGGGCGGCCGGCGGCGTCGGCTCCTTATCCGTCCTACTCCTCGCCTCGCTGGGCTACCAAGTCGCCGCATCCACGGGCCGCCCCGAACTCGAACCCTATCTAAAAGATCTCGGTGCCCAGACCATCATCCCGCGCCAAGACCTCGCCGAGCCATCCAACAAACCCTTGGAAAGTGCGCGCTGGGCCGCCTGCATCGACTCGGTCGGCGGTACCACGCTAGCCCGCGCCTTGGCCCAGATGGCCTACGGGGGTTCCGTCGCCTCGGTGGGCTTAGCCGGCGGTGCCCAACTCACAACTACCGTCATCCCCTTTTTGCTGCGCGGCGTCAACATCCTCGGCATCGACTCCGTGTTCTACCCAGCCGAGCGCCGCGCTGCCGCTTGGGCGCGCTTGGCCACCGAACTGCCCTTGGAAAAATTAGATCTTATCTGCACTGAGGTCGGTTTAGCCGACGTCCCCCGCCTCGGCAAGGACATCTTAGCAGGCAAAGTCCAAGGCCGCGTCATCGTCAATCCCAATCAGTAAGGAAAAACACGCTATGCGCCGACTAACGCTTCTACTTCTCAGCCTCGCCGCCACCCAAGCTGGAGCCGACCCCAACATGCCCGGTACCGACCGCATCACCTACTTCGGCTACGAAGACTGCATCCTCCTCGAAAACGCCCACACCCGCGTCGTCCTCACCTCATCGGCTGGTCGCATCCTCGAATACTCGCGCAAAGGTCCCAACGCCATCTACCTCGACCCCGCGCAAGAAGGCGCGACCTTTGAGGGCGGCGATCCTCCCTTCGGTCCCACCGGCGGCCGCCTCGACATCGGCCCGGAAATGATCATCCCCGCTCATCCCGACCTCTGGCTCGGACAGTGGGAAAGCCAAATCACCGGCCCGCGCTCGGCCCGCCTGATCAGCAAAAAGGACGAGCCTACCGGCGTCCAACTCATCCGCGACTTCCAACTCGCCGAGGACTCTACGCACTTGAGCGTCACCCAGACCATCAAAAACGTCTCCGACAGCGAAAAACACTGGGGGCACTGGAGCCGCACCTTTGGCACCGGCGGCGGAATCGTGCTCATTCCCCTGACGCCCGGGAGCCGCTTCCCGGATTCCTATGTCATGTACGGCCCTGGCCCGGTCATCAACTACCACCCCGAAGACCCCAACATCCGCATCCGCGACAACTTCCTCGAAGTCCTCTCCACGCCGCTCAGAGCCAAGCTCGGCATGGACTCGCAAGCCGGGTGGTTTGCCTATCTCGACCGCAACGACCTACTGTGGATCAAGCGCTATCCGGTGTACCCCGACCGCCCCTACGGCGAACTGGCCGGGCTGACCATCTCGATATGGTATTACAAGGATCTGATGTGCGAGTTAGAGCCAATCGGCCCGCGCGAGAACATACCGCCCGGCGGCGAGGCGTCCTTCACCGAGGACTGGTGGCTCCTGCCCTACACCTATCCCCAGGACGGCAGCGACCTCGACCTCGAAGCCATCAGCGCGTTGGTGGAGCGAGAGGTGCAATGAGCATAAAAGCCGCTAGGCCGCCAGAATCTTCTCGTACACCTCCATCCGCTCGCCTTCGCGCTCTGCTGGATCGGCTAGCTTGAGCCAGACCGCCTGATCCTTTTTGCCAGCGGCGACCTCCTGCACAGCGCCCGCTTGCCCGGGATCAGGCCCGCTCCAAATCACCTCGCCGTCTTGCAAAAAGACGTAATTGCCGGCGTGGGCGTCCCAAATCCGCTCGCAGTAGTCCCAATAAAAAAGCGCCTGCTCGCTGGCCGTCTGCCGCAGCCGCGCAATCTGCTCCGGCGGATCGGCTTCAGCCGAGTCGAACTCGGCCACCGGCGGCGTCAAACCCTCCATGGCAAAGTCGATTTCGTCCAAGTCCACCGTCCCGAAGCCGTGCTCAGCGGCCACTGCCACTGGGCTGCGATCGCGGCGGAAGGGCGGCGTCGGCCAATCGAGCCGAGGGTCGGTACCCATTAGGTGCGAACCGCAGGCGTCGGTGGCGATGACGTGGTCGCCGGCGACCAAGCAGTCGGCGATCCGGCCCTCGCCGCCCCACTCCATGCGCGCCTGACCGGTCAGCCCGTCGATAATGTTGAGGCAAGGCTGGGCAATCAGCCCCAAGTCGGGCAGGACATACGAGAGGCGGATGACGTGGTGGAAGTACGTGCGCAAGCGGCCGTGCGGCGGAATCGGCGGCAGGCCGAAGAGGTTTTTCAGGCACAGGGTGATGCCCATAAAACCGTGATTTTTCATCTTGGCCAGCGAGACAAAGGCGTCGGCCTCACCCAAAGCGGCCGAAAGCTGGTACTCGGAAAACATGATCCCGCCGCCAGGCACCTTGTAGCGCTCAAAGGGCGGGTCGCCAGCCTCGACGTATTCGACGCCGAATTCCTCCAAGATCGGCCTAGCGTTGAAATCGTCGCCAGGGCGCTCGCCCGCAGGCGCGAAGCTGGTATCGAGCGCGAAGATTTCCGCGTCGCTACGCTCCCGCAACAGCCGCAGCACGGCCCGCATCACGTCGTCGTCCACTAGTTCCTGCCGCCGCCCGCCGATCCGGCGAATGCTATTGGTGCGCATCTGCATGTTGATCTTGATGCCGATCCTCCGCGCCTTTTCGATCTTGGCCCACGACCGGTGCAAGGGCGCGGTGATTTCCACCAGCCTGTCGTAGATCTCATCCAGCGACGCTTGGTGGCTACAGTGGGTGGCTCGGACGGTGTAGTCTTTCTGATTGCTCATGGCTCCTCCCTATTGTGAATGGACTCGGACAAGTTGCACACTGGGACGCCGATTGACAAGAATTGGCGGCACTCGTTATGTACTTATTAATGTTTAACCTCCACTCCCTCATTACCAAGATCAAGGCAGACTAACCGTGTCCAACCTCCGCATGCAACTTCCCTGCGCCTTTCTTGGTCTCCTGCTCGCCGCTTCCAGCGCCTACCCAGCCGACTGGCCCTCTTGGCGCGGCCCGGCGCAAAACGGCGTCTCCGAGGAGACCGGCCTCGTCAAATCCTGGTCACCCATCTGGCACGCCGAATTTACCGGCCGCTCAACCCCCATCGTCCTCGACGGACGAGTATTCGTCATCGGCCGTCGCGGCGAGGGCATCTCCCAAGAGGGCGTCGTCGCCGCCTTTGACGCCCAAGACGGCACCCTGCTCTGGGAGCACGCCTACAACATCTTCCACACCACCATTCCCTTCAACCGCGTCGGCTGGGCCAGCCTCGCTGGCGACCCAGAGACCGGCTATGTCTATGCCCATACCGTCAGCGGGCTGTTCCTTTGCTTCGACCGCGACGGCAAGGTCGTCTGGTCGCGCTCACTGACCGAGGAATTCGGGCGCATCTCCGGCTACGGCGGCCGCGTCCACACGCCCGTCGTCGATGAAGACCTCGTCATCATCAGCTATCTCAGCTCCAACTGGGGCAGCCACACTCCGGGCCGCCACCGCTACTTCGCCTTTGACAAGCGCAGCGGCGAAGTCGTCTGGATCGCCACCCCCGGGGGCCGGCCGCTCGACACCACGTACTCCGTGCCCGTCGTCGCCACCATCAACGGCGTCCGCTTGCTCATCGGCGGCAATGCCGACGGCTCCATCTATGCCGTGAAAATCCGCACCGGCGAGATGGTATGGGGCTTCAAGCTCAGCCGTCGCGGCATCAACTCCTCGGTCGTCGTCGCCGGCGACAAGGTGTACGCGGCCCACAGCGAGGAAAACCTCGACAACACCGCCCTCGGCCGCGTCGTGTGCATCGACGCCACCGGCCAAGGCGACGTTACCAACACCCACGAGGTCTGGCGCTACGACGGCGTTTTCGCCGGTTATACTAGCCCGGTCGTCCACGATAGCCACTTGTACATCATCGACAACTCGGCCAACATCCACGCACTCAACGCCGCCAGCGGCCAAGCACACTGGATTCACAACATCGGCACCGTCGGCAAGGGATCGCCCGTGTGGGCCGATGGCCGGCTCTACGCACCAGAGGTCAACGGCCGCTTCGCCATCGTCGCCCCTAGCAGCGACACCGCCGAGACCCTCGATCTCGCCGAGATTGCAATGCCCGACGGCCGCCCAGCCGAACTGTTCGGCTCGCCAGCCATAGCCTACAGCCGCATCTACCTTTCCACCGAGGCTGGCGTTTACTGCCTCGGCGACCCAGAGGCGCAGTTCAAGGTTGCAGGGACCGCAGCTAACTATCCACGCGAACAAGCTCCCCCCGACGCAACACCGGCGCATCTGCAAATCATCCCCGCCGAAGTCGTCGCCCAGCCCGGAGCTCGCGTGTCGTTCCGCGCCCGAGCTTTCGACGCGCATGGCCGCCTGATCGGCCCGGTCGCAGCCGAATGGTCGCTCGCCGGTGCGGTCGGCCAACTCGACGACAATACGCTCGTCCTTGCGGACGCACCCAGCGGCGGCAAAATCGTCGCCAGCGCCGGCGAATTGACCGCCGAGGCGCGCATCGCCGTGCTGCCACCGCCGACCTACAGCGAAGACTTCGGGGGGTTCGCCGCCGATGCCTCACCGGTATGGGTCGGCACGGGCAGCAAATTCAAGGTGCGCGAAATGGAAGGCAACAAGGTGCTGGTCAAACCGCCCGCCGCCCGCGGATTGCACCGCGCCAACACCTATCTCGGCGCGCCCGACATGGCCGGCTACACCATCCAAGCCGACCTACTCGGCATCAAGAAGCGCCGCGCCGTCCCCGACATGGGCCTGATCGCGAATCGCTACACCCTCGACATGATGGGCTACCACCAGCAGTTGCAGATCCGCACCTGGGCCGCCGAGTTGCGGATGGCCAAAACCGTGCCCTTCGCCTGGGAACCCGGCGTCTGGTACACCATGAAGTTGCAGGTAGAAATCGAAGGCGATAAAGCCCATATCCGCGGCAAGGTCTGGCCCCGCGACGAGCCGGAGCCGGCCACGTGGAGCATCCAAGCGGTCGATCCCCTACCCAACCGCAGCGGCAGCCCCGGCATCTACGGTTATTCCCCCGCTGAAATCTACTACGACAACCTGAAAGTTTGGTAATGCATACAGCTTCGCGCAGCCTCATCCTCGCCTTTGCCCTAACCGCCTCCGCCGGTGCCCAAACCGCGATGTGGGGCGGCTCGCCCGGGCGCAACCAAGTCTCGGACGAGCAAAACCTACCCACCACTTGGAACACTGAGACCGGCGCAAACGTCAAGTGGCGCGCCACCCTCGGCTCGCAGACCTACGGCGGCCCCCTGATCGTCGGCGACAAAATTTTCGTCGGCACCAACAACCAGGCCGCGCGCGATCCCAACCACAAGGGCGATCGCGGGGTGGTGATGGCCTTTAACCACGCCGACGGCACCTTCCTCTGGCAAATCGCCCATCCCAAGCTGCCGGCCGGCCGCGTCAACGACTGGCCGCAGCAGGGCGTCTGCTCCACTCCTTTTGTCGCCGACGATCGCCTCTACTATATCTCCAACCGCGCCGAAGTAGTATGCCTCGACACCGAGGGATTTTTAGACGGCGAGAACGACGGCCCCATCGCCGACGAAACCGCCACCGCGCCCACCAACGCGGATCTGATCTGGAAATTCGACATGATCGCCGAGTTGGACGTCTTCCCCCACAACCTCGCCACCAGCTCGCCGCTGGGCGTCGATGGCCGGCTCTTCGCCTTGACCAGCAACGGCGTGGACGAGGGCCACGTCCACATCCCCGCCCCTTTTGCCCCCAGCTTCATCGCCCTCGACATGCAGACTGGCAGCCTCCTCTGGGACAGCGACCTGCCCGGCGACCAGATTCTGCACGGCCAGTGGTCCAACCCCGCCTACGGCGAGGCTGGTGGCCGCAAGCAAGTGATCTTCCCCGGCGGCGACGGCTGGGTCTATGCCCTCGCCCCCGACACCGGCGAGCTGATCTGGAAATTCGACTGCAACCCCAAGGATTCGGTCTGGGAATTGGGCGGCCGCGGCACCCGCAACAACCTCGTCTCCACGCCCGTTTTTCACGACGGCATAGTCTATCTCGGCGTCGGCCAAGACCCCGAGCACGGCGAAGGCGAGGGGCACCTGTGGGCCATTGACGCCAGCGGCACCGGCGACATCACTGAGACAGGCGCAATCTGGCACTTCGGCGGCGAACACTACAACCGCACCATCTCCACCGTCGCCATTGCCGACGGCCTGCTCTACACCACCGACCTGAGCGGCTTCGTCTATTGCCTCGACGCCAAAACCGGCACCCACCACTGGACCCACGACACGTTCGCCGCGGTCTGGGGCTCGCCCTTTGTCGCCGACGGCAAGGTTTATATCGGTGACGAGGACGGCGATATCGATGTGCTCAAGGCCGGCACAACGCTCGAAGTACTACTCGAAACCAATCTGGGCAGCGCGGTGTACACCACCCCGGTCGCCCGCGACGGCGTCCTCTACATCGCCTCCCGCAACACCCTCTTTGCCATCGCGGAAGAGAGCCCATGAGCGTTGCACCAGACAAAATCGACGACGCCCGAGACGCCCTCGACGCCCACGTCCGTACCATCGTCGAGTGGCACTTCAACCCCGAGACCGGCTGCCCCTTTTGGCTTTCCTACGCGCAACAACTCGACTTCGACCCACGCGAGAAAATTCGCTCCTACGCCGACTTGACCCTGCTCGGCCACTTTGAGGACGAGTGGCTGCGCGGCGGCCCAGTGCGCCAGTGGGTGCCCAAAGCCTATGCCGATGAGCCGATCTATGTCTTCGAGACTGGCGGCTCGACCGGCTTGCCCAAATACCGCATCAACATCCGCGACTTCCAAACCGATTACGCGCTCTACAGCGAGAGCCTGTCCGAGGAGGATTTTCCCAAGGGAGCCGACTGGCTGATGCTGGGGCCTTCGGGGCCGCGCCGCCTACGCCTTGCCATCGAGTATCTCGCTCAGCTACGCGGCGGCTTGTGCTTTTTGGTGGATCTCGACCCGCGCTGGGTCAACGAACTCATCCGCGCCGGCAAGATGCGCGACTTGGAAGACTACAAGGCCCACGTCGTCAATCAGGCGCTCAAAATTCTCAAGGCCCACGACAACGTGCAGTGCGTCTTCACCACTCCCCGGCTCCTTGAAGCCCTCTGCGAAAAAGTCTCGCTGCCCAAGCTCGGCATTAAGGGCATCTTCTGCGGCGGCACGGAAATGAACGCCCAGTTCCACCGCTTCGCCCGCGAGGAGTTGGTGCCCGGCCTCGCCTTTGTCCCCACCTACGGCAACACCCTGATGGGCCTGGCCTGCCCCAAGCCCTTTGACCCGGCCGACGAGTACGCCATCACCTACTACCCGCCGCAGCCTCGCGCCGTCATCGAGTTGGTCGATCCCAAAGACCCCTCACGCAAGGTCAGCTACGGCGAGACCGGCCAAGTCATGCTCACCACCCTGACCAAGGAATTTTTCATGCCCCGCTTCCTCGAACGCGACGAGGCCGAACGCGCAGCGCCTATTGAGGCGTATCCTTGGGATGGCGTTAAAGATTTGCGGCTGCTCACGGAACTGCAGGAGTCTGTCGTGGTGGGAGTGTACTGAGTTGGGCGTTCTACGTTTGAAGAAATTCTTCTGTGGTTGCGCCCGCCTGTTTCAGAATAGTTGCTAAAAAAGAGCGAGTCAAAAAAAACTTGCTCTTTTCATTTCAACGATTCCTCGGTAACACGGGGCGGTTTCAGTCAGTCCTCAAGTCCAGCAATATTGCGAAAACGATGTCGTCCCGTCTCGACAACGACAAATGCTTCTTTGAGTTCTGATTCAGACGTACGTTTCTAAAACGCGTTTCAGTTCCTTGTGAACCGCAGATAGATTTGTGGGATTAAGCCGCGCCAATCGCATAATGGATGCAAGCGCGAATGTCGTCTTCTTGAAAGTCTGAAAAATAATCAGAGAGAATTGTCTTAAACGAGATTCCCTCGCGTACCAATTCGAGAACGTCAACCACAGGAATCCGGGTTCCTGCAACACAAGGCTTACCAAAATGAATTTGCGGATCAACCGCAATCTTGCTTCGATAATTTCCATTGTCCATATTGCTTAGACTCCAATGTAACTTTGCCTCATGTTTGGGACTAGGGTCTCCGCCTGCTCTCAATCCTTGGGTCGGAACAGGACCCGGCCATTACGTTACAGCCTTATGCAACTTGTGCTTCCGGGTCTTGTAATTCTTCTCTATCGAGATCTCCGTTATCAACAAGGCGTGCGGTAACGGTATGTGGCGATACATTGAAATACTCGGCGGCGTCTTGCTGTTTTTCGTCCGAAAAATCATCGTTCAAAAAAGTCCGCAGAGAATGAATTGGGCAAAGGAACTCGCCGGCAAAGGCACGCTGCATTTTTTGACGGTACGTGTATGTTCGGGTCGCCGGATGAAGTAATTCGTTGTGGTCGTCCAAAAGACGATCTGCGAGAAGGCGGGCAACCGCAAATCGACGCCCCTGTTCCCAAGTGGACCGCAGTACAATGCGACCTTTTTCTTTGTTCTCGTCGTCGAGCGTAAAGGCAAAAGCGATATCCCCCGTTGAGTCTTGCCTAGTTAGAATTTGTTCACTGATGCCGCATAATTCGGCCAGTCTAGTATTTGGGATCGCGTCATTGCCTAAATGTTCCTGCTCGCGCAGTCGATTTGCAACTCCTACTCCCACCTGCCAAGCGGGGACTTGACTTCGGTCACTGTGCTGTGATATCGAGACGCTTTGCACACCATCGCCAAGGCGCGTGTCAAACCCAAAATCTTGTGCCACTTCATGTAATTCTAACGCGCTTTGGTGGTCGTCAGCTACAACTTCCGATATGGCTTCTATCCCAATGCTCTTGCCCTCTGTGATCAGTCGTTCAATCAACTCCGGTTGGGCTTCATCTGGGTCAAAGCCTAAATAGGCTTCAAACCTTCTATAGAGAGAAATTTCCGGATCCTTCCGTTCAGAACTCAACTCACTCCACATCGAGTGTAGGTCCGTATTCATAGTGCATTCTCTAAGGCGAGTCAGGACACACCCAACAAAATCATCAATACCTTCCTCGAATGTCTGGGCTGGAATGGTGGCTATTCCACCCATAGTATAACGAAGCTGTTCCGTCTCCACTACTTCGGACGGCCTTACGTCGAAAACAATACGAACGCCATCTGATTTGATGGTGATGTTCGGCCAGAGCCATCCGCCCCCAATACAGGCTAGATCATGAGCTCTACTCCAATCCACGTCTCGGCGGCGCTGTCGTGCAGGCTCCCAGCGCAAGCGCCACCAATGCCACGCTATCCATTCGGCCAATCTATATGCCGAAAGGTTCGCACCATCTCGTGGTGTATTAGTTTCGCTGTCAAAGGCTTGGGTAAGGCATTTCTGACCAACGTGGATGCCGAGTTCGCCCAAAGTCGCTTCGTCCTCAGCCGACTGCA
Source organism: Candidatus Latescibacterota bacterium (assembly GCA_965261395.1). GTDB lineage: Bacteria > Latescibacterota > UBA2968 > UBA8231 > UBA8231. Next base: position 3,765,765 of record OZ253462.1, on the reverse strand, counting down.
GTGTGGACTCGAAATCTTGATCGGCCTTACATAGCCATCGCGATTTAATCCGTAAAGTCATTGGCTGCGTTTCTCCCATTCGCTCTGTACGAACTCGGCAAATCTATCGCCATGCTTCATAGGATATCCATGATATTCACCAAGTTCGCGATTAGAAAGTTGAGCCTCATATACGATGCCTTCGGTGTCAACTGCCCATACATTCTGGGGCCAGTCTCCACGTTTTTGTTCACTAACCATTCCACGACGAATGCCGGATTTGAGTAACTCGGTAGCGTCCCAACAACAAGTGATTCCAGATCCCTCGCAGACGGTCTTGTCGGGACGCGGTCTTGGTCTGGATAAACCCCAGTCCGCAGGGTTGGATTTATGGTACGGACTAGCCCTGTATCTGGCGTCTTGAGCCATCTGTTCGAGTGTTCCTTCGCTGATCTTACCTAGCGATGCCACAGCACTCTTCCTTTTCGTCTTGCTACGTTTCTGGGGATGTCTCAAAATCTCTTAAGCCTCCGACAAGTGTATCCAAAGTCGCCGCTAACTTTGCCCTGCTAATAGGCAGCAATGGTGAATACCCTTCATATTCTCGGCGATATTTATAGTGTCGCCAGTAGTGATGTTTGTCTGCACAATCATAGCGTCCTTTCGAGCTATTGCCTGGTCCACCTTCCATGCTTCCCAACGCCATCCATTCGTTAAGATTGCAAAGCTCACACCTAATTCGACTGCATATCCCGAGGCTTGTCTGCGATCGATGTCTCTTAACACGTCCTTTGACCGCTTGGCCTCCACCACCCCGAGGTGTTCTCCTCCTTCCCCAATTAGAACGTAATCAATTATGCTGCGGTTGTCTCCAAGTTCCATCTTAACTAGTCTTGGATCCGTAACGTCCCAGCCTAGCCCCTTAAGAATCTCGTCAATAATGAGCACACGGGTCCGTGTCTCCTTTCCACCTACATAATCTTCGTATTTGCGTAACCGCTCTCGTGCGATGGTGATCGCGTCACACAACTCGTCTGTAGAGTCCGACACCGAATCCGCCTTTGTCTGATCTATTTCGTCCATTTATAGCTCTTGACCACCCGACAGCGACTCAACTATCTCTTCCACATTCTTTTCCACAACTTTACCGCCATCGCAACGAAACGATTTTCCCTCGTCGTCTCCTGTGTAGTATCTCTCTTCGCTTCCGAGATCGGGCCGTACATCCGCTTTCGGAGCTGTTTCGCCTTCTTCCGGGCTTCCAATACCTCTTCCATTGAGAATGCTCTGGCCCACTGGACTTCACTCTCGCTTATCCAGTAGTGTGATCTGCAAGCGAAACTCCAGTTGCCTACCGACGGATACAGAGATATTGTTTTACCATTGTATGTAAACTTCCACTCTGCAGGACCTAAAGGTGTCACGACTTCTTCTCCGCACCCACATGCACACTTGTGAACCACGGTCCCATACGGAATCGAGACATACAAGATCCCGTTGCTTATCTCCTCCGGTATGTACTCAACAAATTCATGATGCATGTTCATGATATCGGAGCAATTGCCCTTTCACCACTGTTCACCAAATGATTGCCATCCACTGTATAGGTGCTTTGTATCTCTCCTTCTAGATCAAGATAAAAGCCTCTCCATTTCTTCCATTTTATAACAGCAAGGGCGGCATTTAACGCGTTTAGCTCGACAATTTGTACATTCCGCTCGTACTCTCCAACATCGTGCTGACCTAGATCCGCGTATGCTTTTTTCTTTTGAGGCGCATAAAGCCCGTTTGTCGGTGTACTTAGGCTTGTGCGTATGATACCCAAGAGCTTCTCATCAGTCTTCTCAATTCCCATTCCTACATCAATGAAAGGAATCTCCCTCTTCTCCAGTAAGGGCAACAACCACTGCTTTGTTGAATTGTCATCTATTGACACAAAAACAAAATCCAAACATACTAGCTTATCTATATCGTTTTGCTGTATATATATTGGATGCGCGACAATTCCCTTTCTCATTACGCTGTATTTTACTGCGTAAAATTCCGCCTTATTCCGCTTATCGGAGATTTCTTCCGTGGTTGCCGCTCCAGGCGCACGAAATGCATTGTGTTGCTGAAACTGGTCGCCATCGAACAGATGAATTTCCGCTACTCGTGTCTTGCTTACATAGTCCATAATATATGATCCGGTACCTCCTAGTCCAACGATCCCGATTTTGTCCTTTGCAAGCATCTCATTCATTCTCGCTATTCCAGATCGACTTGACGCTGTTTCCATGTACACAAAGGGGTCATTAGGATCTTCTGTCAACGTGAGCCGACCAGACCGTGCTGTTGCTCCCGGATCTATCTTCCGAGCATATCGACCCAAAATCTGAGCATAGTGGGTCATCTTGTCGTGGAAATCCCTGTAGTCTCTCCCGTAAGGCTTTGCGGAAAAATAGTGATCTACCCACAAGCCATTCGCTAATTCTATGCGATTGCTACTATTCCTAATAGCTTCAATATGATTCCCAATTTCATCGCATGGGTATTCGCCACGAAAATACACTGTGTGATCTTGTGGAGGTCCCACTTCATATCCATTAATTGTAATGGGGGTGACTAACTCCCCATATCGTACCTCGCACCGGCTTGACACATAAGGAATACGGCGCAGAACGAGATGTCCCGCCCGTATTTCTACTTCGTAGCCGTCGCCGACGAGTCTCTGTATATCGGGATTACGACTGATCAGTTCGTGTAACATTAACCACGGTCCCGTCCCGTAACTTCAACCTTTGTCCTTCGTCGAGTTCGCCATCTTCGATCCGACCGCCTGCTTTCCGAAATGTGATCGTAAACACAATCTGCGAGCCGCGCGCCGGATCATCGAACGCCAAATCCACCAATTCGTCGAACGACAGTTCATCTACTGTGATTTGTCTAGCTCGGCCATTTACTATTATTGTGATCACCTTCTCCTCTTGTTCGATTGGATCGACTTTATCGCTCATTTCGTCTCCTTCCGTTAGTGCCTTCGCAATGGCATGTCTATCGCCCACGGGCGCAGTTAATTTTCGAGATATACCAAGGTCGAGCCTAGAGCTACGCTGAGGTCTTATCTCCGTGAACTCGTCTCAATCTCGGAATATATGAGGTCGATGCTACATGAGCAATAGCCACCGCCGTGTCTGGACCCCACCGGGATAAACTGGGCGTGCCAGATAGACCCCGACGATACTGCAGTGCCTCACTCATCGCGCGTCTCAAAGTACCTGGACCTACCGGTAAGTTGAATCTCGTCCATCAGCGTGCGTACTGGCTGCCCAAGATATTGTAGATCCTCAGCCATACCGGAGATGCGATCGGTATCCCTCTGACATCCTATGCTCCTTTTGAAACCTTCTTCCCTGAGTACACGACAGTAGTGTAAGTTGTAGTGCAGTCCGGAGTTGCGTTTTATTTGACGCTGCCAAGCAAGCAAATAAAACTCTCATCTCCGGAGCTGCACCGTGTTAATACATACATTCAAGCGCGCCTTGGAGCAAGCCAAGCTGGGCATGTCTCGTCACCGTATCGACCTGCTATGCAAACTGCTTCCTACCTTGATCCAAACCCGCTCGGTCAACCTACGCAAGCTGGCCTGTGCGTTACCGGGTTTGACGAAAATCGACAGCCAGTATCGTCGATTGCAGCGGTTTTTCAGCAGCGACCTCTGCCCGAGTGTTTTTACCCGACTAATCGTCGACAAACTGGTCGTTGCCGGGCAACCGCTGCTGTTAGTTTTGGATCGGACGCACTGGCAGTTGGGCCAGACCGATCTGAATCTGCTCTGCTTAGGGCTGGTGTTTCAAGGCGTATCAATCCCGTTGATATCCTTGTCGCTGCAACGACCCGGCAACTCCCATACGCGCGAACGCAAACAAGTGATGTGACAGGCACTTGCCTATTTAGAGTTCCTAACAAAACTCTTTGAGGTGGTTCCAACAGATGAGTATACATCCGATGTCGAGGAAGGCCTCATGGATTTCGGCTCGCCGCTCCCAGCGCACTCGTAACCGCCGAAACTGATGCAACCACGCCAACGTCCGTTCCACCACCCACCGATAGACGCCCAAGCCGCTGCCGTGGGCTTGTCCCCGCCGCGCCAACACCGCGCCGATGCCCCGCTTTTGCAAGGCGCGCCGATGCGCTTGCGAATCATAGGCCCGGTCGCCTTGCACCTGATCGGGGCGACGACGCGGTCGGCCGACTCGACCGGCCACCGCAGGGATGCGATCCACCAACGGCAACAACTGCGTCACATCATGCCGATGCGCCCCCGTCACGCTGGCGGCCAACGGGACCCCCTGTGCATCGGTGATTACATGATGTTTGCTGCCCGGTTTGCCCCGATCGGTCGGATTGGGACCGGGGTGCGCCCCCCCCCAACCGCCCGCACCGAGGCACTATCGATCACCGCCCGAGACCCGTCGATCCGGTCGGCCGCCCGTAGTTGGTTCAACAGAATATGGTGGACGCGCTTCCAGACCCCGGCTTGCTGCCAAGCCCGCCGCCGACGCCAGCAGGTCATCCCCGAGCCGCACCCCAACTCTTGCGGCAAATACTCCCAAGGGATGCCCGTCTTGAGCACAAAGACCAGGCCGGTCAGCACCCGACGATTATCCAGCGGGGGCCGACCGCCTTTGGGCTTGGCTACATCGGGGGGTAAAACCGGTTCAATGAGTTCCCATAACGCATCGTCGAGTACGGGCTGGGCCATGAACAAACCTCCATACCAAGGGAGTAGCATCAATACCGAACAAATGAATATAGATCAGCCTAAACGACATAAAAAGGGTTTGTTAGAGACTCTTAAAAGGCTCGACCTGTTGTCTATTAGCCGACCGAGAATTCATTGGCAAAGACTGGTTTCGCTTTCTGCTGCGGCAACGCGACGTTTCTTTTGTTATCCGTATTCGCTGCAACGGCTGGGTCACCCTCGACGATGGGCAACTGCGCTACCTAGCGTCGATGACCCGCTATTGGAAACGAGGGACGACCTGCACGTTTTACAATGTCACGCTCTACCAATCGCTGCGCTTGAATCTCGTCGCCCATCGCCCCCACAAAGACGAGCCGCGGTTACTGGTGACCAATCGATCCGATCTCGACAACATCGTGATCGCCTATGGGCATCGCTGGTCTATAGAAACCGCGTTTGGGTTTCTCAAATCCAAAGGCTTCCACTTGGAAGAAACCCGATTGACCCAGCCCCCAAGACTGCACCTTTTAATCGGTCTACTCGCGGTAGGGCTCCTATGGTGTCTGCTCCTTGGACTGCAAGGGCATAGGCGCAAGCCCATTGTCAAGAAAAAGCATGGCCGACGAGCCATCAGCCTATTTCGTCTGGGCTTAGATCGGTTACAGCAACTCATAGCCAATCCGGAACACCGATCTAAAGAAAGTCGAGAGGCCGTACAGATTTTACTGTCGTGTACTTAGCCTTCTTCCTAAAGACGATGTTTTCTCCTACACCCCAAACTATTACAGATTATAGATTACGGGTTGTAGTCGGCAGAATGACGGCTAGGCCCTCCGGGCTCAGCTCCACTGTATAGCGCGGGATGAAACTTTGCCCGGTTGTCTGCGCGCCCTAGATGCGGTCAATTCAGTAGCGGCGGTCGATCATGCGGACGCTGCCTTGGCCCAGCTCTCAGGCATAAGGAGGCGCCATCGGGATACGAGACGGCGGCATGAAAGCCCCGGGTCGAGCTTGGCGTTGCCTTGGGTCAGACGCGCACGGCACGCCTCAACAAGGGTGGTAGTGCCGGGTCCGCGTTCTGCCAGAAAGCCTAGACGCTTGAATACAGCACCATTACCGATCCGGTCTGCATAGGCAATCAGCTTGTCATCATCCCTGTCCTTGCGGTCGAAATAGATCGCAAGGCAGTCGGCAACATGCTGGATGCCAGCTCCAAGATCTGGATTGTCGAGCATGTCGATGATGGTGCGGTGAACGTCCGATACGGCGATCTGGGTTCTTCCACGCCAGACGGTCTTCGTCCCGAAGATCATACCTTGCCGGACATGCTTTAGGGTGAAGTGTGCGCCATGGCATTGCTGGCTTTTCGCACGCACCGCCCGCGCAGTCATCACAACAATGTCGCGGAAGATCTGCTCCGTCAGGTCCCAATGTTCGGCGGCAGTCCGACCGCCAATATAGGCCGGCTCAAAAAGCGCAGGCACCAGCACCCAGGGATCATCGAGAACCTGCTCGCTGGCAAGGGAGTCAAGGCCAACTGGTGCGTAGGCACCTGGGCCGACGCGCCGCAGCCAGCCCTGCCCTCTCCAACGGGAGAGTAGCTTGGTCGCGTCGGAACGGCTAACGCCAAGGGCATCTTCAGCATCGGCGATATGAATGATGTCGCCGGATGCCCGAATAACGTCGGTCAGCCTGCGGCGTCCCTTAGGTATGGCGATCTTTGAGCTCATAGCGATATATAGTAAAACTGCAAAAAATCGCGTTTTATGTGAATTTTTATCTATACAATATATAATGGAACGGACGAATTCTCGCAACAAGACCATCAAGCGCACATATCATCCATCAAGGCGGGCAAATCACAAATCCTTCAACAGCGAGGAAATGTATCTGATGTTCTGGCTGCATTCTCCACCCGATAAGGTTGATCTCCAGCATAGGCATGTATATCGTCTATACACATGCCTAGAAAGGACTATGTGAAGGTGGCCAGAGTTCAGTTAGTGATTTCCGACGAGGACCGTGATCGCTTCGTCCGTCAGGCGCGGAGCGAAGGCATGACCTTGGGCGCGTGGCTCAGGGCCGCCGCCCACCAACGGCTCGAAGAGCAGCAGCGATCCCACCCCTTCGAATCCCCAGCCGACCTCGAAGAGTTCTTCCGCGCCTGCGACGCGTTGGAAGGCCCCGAACGGGAACCGGATTGGCAGGAGCACTTAGCCGTCATCGACAAATCGCGGTAGGCACGTTTCTCAACTGCGCCTACCGATCTCTTCGGCAGCGACTATTTCAATGTGATTTGTGGATCGTCCTCATACGCCGAATCTATTTGAACCAGGCGCTCTAAAATCAGACAGAACAACCCGAACAGATACTTTAGCAACTCAGTCTCTGTGATAACACCGGCGCATTCAAAATGCAACTCATCAACGCCTTCAGGAAAATCAGTACTAGACCAGCCTTCATCTACTCATTTTTTTCTCCAATGCTGAAGTTGAAAACCGAAGCGTGCACGTCGCCCAGCGGCTGGGTAGAAGTAGGTATGTCCACTTCCCGATGCGTCGGGATATCCCGTTGTACTGTAGGATTGACCAAAGATATTGAATACGTCAAATGTAGCGACGACTAGACCCACTTTATATTTGAGCCGAACATCCACAGTGCTATAATTAGGCAGTGTAATCGCATTCGCGTCATCCAGAAAAATGCGGTTCGACGATTTAATGACGATACTCCCACCCAAGCCGGATTTATGGGCAGCGTTGACGCCGCCGTAGATCACATCACGTGGGATTGCCTTCAAGAATTTGCCTGCATACTCGCCAATTCGAGATTTAGCGGCTTGGTGGGTGTAGTTGAGAAACAAATTCAGGTTCTGCTTCATCGTAACCCTGAGACCCGTTTCAACCCCCTGATGGCGGCTTTTGCCTATATTCACGTACTTGAGCTGCTGAAGGTCAAAATCCAACTCATCCTGCATGTCCATGGTATATGCTGCGAGCGAAAATTCGCCGTAGAGGTTGGGGGACAGCACCGCACGATGATAACCTCCCACCTCGATAGATGTCCCAAACTGTGGATTTAGGTCACTGCTTGAAAGCAAAACTTTGAACGGGGGATCTGGCGGGACTTGAAAGATGATTGAACGCTGGTCATAGAGCTGATCCAGTGTTGGAGCTTTGAACGATCGCGCAACGTTGGCGTACAGGTTGCCGATATGCCGCTCCGTTTTTACATAACGGAAATTCGCTCCCGCTTTTGGACTCAACTCCGAGTGAGTTGTTGATTGTTCCTCCCCTTCACTCGGCGATCTAGGGCTAAACCGATCGCGAATCATATCGGCGCGGACTCCCAAGATGACGCGCAGTGTTTGAATCGGCGTAAGTTCGTACTGCAGGAACCCAGCGGCCGAGCGTCGAGCGCTAGCGCCCTTTTCCGCCAATGCACCGCGCGCAACGGAATTCATCTCACTATAGTCAGTCAGTCCGCCAAGGAGGAACTGATAATACTCGGACGAGAGCGAATGCACGCCCGCGTCCATGCCAAGACTGAGGCGATCTTTGTAAAGAAGCCCTAGTTGGTCGAACGTCAGTTGCAGCGAACTCGTGAGGCGCGAGACCGTAAGTAAACGATTCTTGGTATCGGCAAATTCGGGGCTCAGTTGCAGGGTCCTGACCGCATCGGAATCGCGAATCTCGCCGGCAACCGCGCCGGAGAATTTGGCCCTATCGCGAAGATTATAATCACCTGTTATCGCCGCCCGATGCGTTCGGTCGGTAGTATGGTCAAACTTGTAGAACGGTGTCGATTGGGAGCGGGAGTTGTCTAACTCAGCGCCAGTCAACGGGCCGGGTTCATCAAATTGCTGGAAGTGATGCGTTGTTGAAACCGAAAGCGAACCGTTGGGTTTTTGCAGCAGCGCAAAGGAACCCCCAAGATTTTCTGCCGCGCGGTCAGCATGTTCTCGGAACCCAATGTGCCGCTCCCCCGATCCGAATGCCACATACTCGCGCCCATTCCAAAGACCGCTTGTTCGCGCCTGTCCGCCCAGTGCCCCAAAGTTGCCACCAGTTACTGAAATCTGCGTTAGAGGTGCATGATCGCCAGCGGTGATCACGTTGACAACGCCACCAATCGCAGCATCGCCGTACAGCGAAGACGCGCCCCCGCGCAGAAATTCAATTGAGCTAATACTTGCAAGCGGAATGGCATTCCAATTCATCAACCCTTTCTCAAGCTCATTGATCGGCCTTCCATCGATCATAACAAGCAGATACTCCGCTTCTCCACCACCGTAAAAACCGCGCAGCGTTGCCAACGGATCGCGCCCCAACCCATCGCGGTGCAAAAACGAAATTCCCGGCAAAGTTTCCAGCGCATCGGCGAGATTTTTTAGTGGCAGGAACTCCAGCTCAGCGCTGGTACGCACCGACACAGCAGCGGTAGATTCAAAAAGCGAGTTTTCCATCCGTTCCGCGGTGACGACAGTTTCTTCAAGTTGATAAATCCTGTCAGAATCATCCTGTGCAACCGCACGGTCTAGAAACCCCAGCGATAATTGATTCACAATACAGATGGCAGCCAAGACGAATAAACTGAGACGCAGATTAAACATTTTTGAAATCTTCTTCCTGAAGACGACGCCTTTTCCGACGTCCCAAACTATTGCAGATTATAGATTATAGATCGTAAAGGCTTACTCCAACTCCAAACCGAAATCCAAACTCATGTACCTACCGCTCCTCCGCGCCGGCCAGCCCTACACCAGCCTCGACCGCCTCGCCGTCGCCCACATCGCCACCGGCCAACCGCTGGCCCAAGTCAGCCAAGCCAACCGTGGCTTGATCGCCCGCGACTTAGCCGACCAAGAACGCAACCGCCAGGCACTGCAAGCCCTCACCGTCGCCGAATTGGTCGCCATCTGCCAACGAGCCGCCGACCTCTTCTTGCACGCCGAACTGCCTTTAGGGGACGACGGTCAAACCCCAGACGACTACGTCGCCCAAGTCTCAGCCACCACCGGCCTGCCGCAGTCGCTGGCCCGCGCCAACATGGACAAAATCCACCGCGTCGGCGTCGAAATGCCCGCCGTGCTCAGCGGCCTAGCCCGAGGCTTGGACCTGACCATCCTCGACGACGGCCCAAGTCCGCTCCACTTCGTGCCCCACGCCCACGCCCTCGGCTGCATCCTGCCCAGCAACTCGCCCGGCGTCCACGCACTGTGGCTACCGGCCATCCCGCTCAAGATCCCGCTGGTGCTCAAGCCAGGCCGCGAAGAACCGTGGACGCCTTACCGCATCGCCCAATCCCTGATCGCGGCCGGCTGTCCACCCCACGCCCTGAGCTACTACCCGACCGACCACAGCGGCAGTTCCGAAATCCTGCTCCGCTGCGGTCGCTCGCTGCTGTTTGGCGGTGGCGCTACCGTTGCCCCTTGGCGCGGCGACCCCCGCGTCCAGCTACACGGACCAGGGCGCAGCAAGATCATCATCGGCGCGGACAAAATCGACCAGTGGGAGCATTACCTCGACCTCATGGTCGCCTCCATCGCCGCCAATGGGGGCCGCTCCTGCCTCAACGCCTCCGGCATCTGGGTGCCTGCCCATGGCCGCGAAATCGCCGCCGCCCTCGGCGAGCGCCTGAGCCAAATCCAGGCCCGCCCCCTCGACGACCCCCAAGCCCAAATCGCCGCCTTCCCCAACCCCGCAGGAGCGCGCCAACTCTCAGCCCTAATCGACGCCCAACTCGGCGACGCAGCCCAAGACACGGCCAGGGGCCAAGGCGAACGCATCGCCGAGATCGGCGGCTGCACCTTCCTCAACCCAACCTTGATCCACGCCTCCGACTGGCAACATCCGCTCGCCAACACCGAATATCTCTTCCCCTTTGCCTCGGTCGTCGAAGTCCCGCAAGAAGAAGTAGTCACGCGCATCGGCCCGACACTGGTAGCCACCGCCCTCACCGAGGACGAGAGCCTAACGCGCCAACTGCTCGCCGCGTCCCACATCGAACGCCTCAACCTCGGCCCGATCCCCACTCACCAAATCGCTTGGGACCAGCCGCACGAAGGCAACCTCTTCGACTTCCTCTACCAGCAACGCGCCTTGCAGCGCAGAGCCGGATGATCCCCTTCGACTTCGATCCGTCCATCCGCGTAGTCTTTGGAGCCGGAACCCTCGACCAGCTAGGCGACCTCGCCAGCGCATTGGCCGGCCCCCGCGCCCTGCTCGTAACCGATCCCGGCCTCGTCCAAGCCGACCTCGCCGAACAGGCTCAGCACGCGCTACAAAACGCCGGCCTAGCGACGACTACTTTTTCCGCCATAGAGGAAAACCCCACGACCGAACACGTAGCCGCTGGCGTCCACCACGCCCGCTCCCACGGCCCCATCAACCTGATCGTCGCCTTGGGCGGCGGTAGCGCTATGGACTGCGCCAAGGGCATCAATTTCCTGCTCACCAACGACGGTCAGATGCAGGACTACCAAGGCTACGGCAAAGCCACCCAGCCCATGCTGCCCTCCATCGGTATCCCCACCACAGCCGGAACGGGCAGCGAGGCCCAATCCTACGCCCTGATTACCTGCGCCGACACGAATGCCAAAATGGCCTGCGGCGACCGCAAAGCGCGCTTCCACATCGCCATCCTCGACCCCAATCTGCTGGCCAGCGCCCCCCAGCGCGTCCGCGCCGACGCCGGTATCGACGCCCTCGCCCACGCCGTCGAAAGCTACGTCTCCACCCGCCGCACGCCCCTCTCGCAAATGTTCGCCCGCCAAGCCTGGCGGCAGCTAGCGCCCCACTACGAGGCAGCCGTCGCCGATCCCCAAAACGCCGCCGCCGCCATGCTCTTAGGTGCCCACCTAGCCGGTACTGCCATCGAAAACTCCATGCTCGGCGCCGCCCACGCCACCGCCAACTCCCTCACCGCCCGCTATCCACTCACCCACGGTCGCGCCGTGGCCCTGATGCTGCCGCACGTGATCCGCTTGAATAGCCAAGCAGTGGACGATCTATACGGCGAACTTTGCGCGGATATCCAACTCAACGGCAGCGCACTCGCGCTCGCCACCCATCTCGAAGAACTGTGCTCTATGGCGGAGCTACCGCGCCGACTCGCCGATTGTCAGGTCGCCGCAAGCGATCTACCCGCCATGGCCCAAGAAGCCGCTGGCCAATGGACCGGCACCTTCAACCCGCTTCCCTTGCAAAAAGCGGACTTCCTGCGGCTTTACGAGACGGCGTTTTGATGGGGGAGGGACCAATTGACAATGCCTAGAGGATTTTTATTATAAAACTCAAAAAGCAGGGGAACCATTCAAATGCAATCTTTTAAAATTATCGTAGAAAAGTACGCGGATGGTTATGTAGCCTATCCACTCGGTATAAAAGGCGTTGTCGTAGGTGAAGGTGATACCTATGAACAAGCTGTCGCTGACATGAACTCTGCCATTAAGTTTCACATTGAGACATTTGGGCCTGAAGTGCTTGAGGTGGAAGACGCCCTCTTGGATGTATTCATCTCAGAATCGAGTGCGGTCTAGTGGACCGTTTTCCTGTAGATGCGCCCAAAACCAATGTAATCAGAACATTAGAAAAATTGGGCTTCCGCGTGGTTCGCGAAGGAAATCATATTTCAATGGTGCGGGAAAATTCTGATGGAAGCCAAACTCCGTTGACTATGCCCAACCATCGTCGTATCAAAGTCGCAACGTTGCGCCGAATCTGCACCCAATCGGGCATTCCCAGAGCTGATTTTCTGGAGGCTTACAGACAGGAATGACCTAGATACGGTCTTCTATCTGCTATCCCGTCGGACCTTCATGGTCTCTCCGTGGATCAAGTTCATTGTAAATGTCCATCTCCGCATCGTTCCATCCGGCACGTATACCCGCTCTGACGAGCAGGTTTCGCACTTCATCGTATGTTAGCGGAGTGTCGTCGTAAAGCAAACTTTGTATCTGATCAAACATTTCTGCTTCCATACGATACTTGTGAGAGGTCGCCCCTACCGATACTGCTTCGCTTGCGTATTGAACATCTGCGCGTACCTGTCGTTCTGGGCCAAGAGTTGCTCATGACTCCCCTGCTCGACAAGCCCTCCCTGCTGTAGAACGAGGATGTGATCAGCCATGCGCACGGTGGAGAACCGGTGGGAGATGAAGATAGCCGTGCGGTCTGACGTGAGTTCGGCGAAGCGCGAGAAAACATCGCGTTCAGCGAACGCATCGAGGGCGGCTGTGGGCTCGTCCAAGATGAGGACCTCAGCTTCTTACATGAACGCGCGACTCAGCGCGATCTTCTGCCACTCTCCCCCAGACAGATCAACACCCCCGTCGAATTCCTTTCCCAGGATTGTGTCGTATCCCTTCGGCAGGCCCTTGATGAGGTCCGAGGCACCGCCCTCATATGCCGCGCGTTCAATCCGGTCCGCATCGCCCAACAGGTCCACTTGACCAAAGCCGACGTTCTCCTTGGCTGAGAGATCATAGCGAACAAAATCCTGGAAAATCACCCCAATTTGGCGACGTAGATCGGCCAGATCGTATTCCCGAAGATCTCGTCCCTCCAAATAAATAGCGCCTTCCGTGGGGTCGTAGAACCGTGCCAAAAGCTTGACGACGGTCGTCTTACCCGCTCCGTTCTCCCCGACAACGGCTACCGATTCGCGCACCCTGATCGTAAAAGAGACGTTCTTTAACACATACTTGTCGGAGCCTGGATAGCGGAAGGAGACGTTGCGAAACTCAATGCCTTGGGTTAGACGGTCGGGGACTGGTACAGGCGACGCGGGGGGCGGTGCCAGTGCCCCTTCAACTGAGCGGGGGTCGAGGTCGAGGAACCGGAAGAGAATCCCGGCGAAGATCGTATGCTCGTAGAACAGCCCAAGATTGCGGAACAGGTGGGAAAACCCAGATCGTGCCTGCTCGGCAGCCTGGAACGCAAGTGCCACGGTGCCCACGCTGATATGGCCACCCCGAGGGTAATATTCGATTATCTGGGCTATGGGCCGGAGAATCGCCAGCACTGGGCCTCCCTTATCCGACATTGCAGTCTCTATCCACGTCTATATACACATATTTACAACACACTCGGTCAAGGCTGGTGTCTTCCACCAAATTAGCAAAATTTTCCTACCTTCTTTTATTTAAATTCGTCCATAACCCCTCAACCAACAAAATATGCCACTCTACTTCCTAGCCCTCCTCCTAGTATCCGCCGCCGCCGCCGACACCTGGAACGCCTTCCGCGGCAATCCCCAACTCACCGGCGTCGCCACCTCCAATCTCGCTCCACCCCTGACGCTACTTTGGGCCTACTCCACCGAGGACGCCATCGAATCCACCGCCGCCATTCACGAGGGCACGGTGTACGTCGGCTCGCTCGACGGCCAACTCTACGCACTCGACTTGCACACCGGCGCGCTAGTATGGCAGTACCAGGCCGGCGGCGAAATCAAGTCCTCCCCCACCGTCGCCGACAGCACCGTGTACTTCGGCGACGAAGCCGGCACCTTCCACGCCGTCGCCACCCAGAGCGGTCAGCGCCGCTGGACTTTCGCTGCCGACGCCGGCATCATCTCCTCGGCCAACCACACCGACGGCCGCCTCTACTTCGGCAGCTATGACCAGCACCTGTATTGCCTCGACGCAACCACCGGGACCCTGATTTGGAAAATCGCCACAGAGGGATATATTCACAGTACGCCGGCGCTGTACGAAAATCGCGTCGCCGTGGCCGGTTGCGACGGATACTTGCGGCTCTTGGATCACGCCGACGGCACGCAGCACCAGCAACTCGCACTAGGCGGCTACATAGCCTCCAGCGCCGCCATCCACGCGGGCCGCGCGTACCTAGGCACCTTTGGCAACGAAGTACTAGGCGTCGATTTAGACACAGGAGAAATCCGCTGGCGCTACGCCCACGCGGTGCGAAAATTCCCGTTTTACTCGTCGCCAGCCGTCACCGACCAAGCAGTCGTCATCGGCGGTCGGGACAAGCTCGTACACGCCCTCGATCCGCAAACCGGCCAACCCTTGTGGACTTTTGCCGCAGGAGCGCGGGTGGATTCATCACCGGTCATCGCCGGCGAGTACATATACGTAGGTGCCCGTGCGCTCATCGCCCTCGCGCTCGCATCGGGTGCCGAAGTCTGGCGCTTTGAAACAGGCGCGGCCATCGCGGCTTCGCCGGCCATCGCCGCCGACCGGCTCGTCATCGGTGCCACCGACGGCATGCTGTATTGTTTCGGGAAAGAAGTTAAACCATGATGCACCTAACATTTCGACCCAAAGGTCACAACCCATGAGTCCACTCGGCAGCGACCCAGCAACCACCCGCGCCGACCGCACCGAAACCGAGGTCGGCAGCGTCTTTGTCTCCAATTATCCAGCCTATTCGTTTTGGAGTGAGGAAGACATCCCGCAGGCGCATAGCGCACTCGCCGACTCGCCGCGCGCCGACGCCAAGCTCGGCCTCTACCTCCACATCCCCTTCTGCCGCAAACGCTGCAAGTTCTGTTACTTCCGCGTTTACACGGATAAAAACAGCCAGCAGATCCAAACCTATCTCGACGCCCTCGCCCGCGAGGTGGAACACTACGCGCAACAGCCAGCGGTCCAAGACCGACCACTGCACTTTATCTACTTCGGCGGCGGCACCCCCTCCTACATCAGCTCGCGCCACCTGCGCTCCTTAGTCCAGCGCCTCAAAGACGCCCTGCCTTGGGACCGTGCCGACGAAATCGCCTTTGAGTGCGAGCCTGGCACCCTAACCCAAGCCAAATTAGAAGCCATCCGCGACATCGGCGTCACTCGCCTCAGCCTAGGCATAGAAAACCTCGACGACGAGATTCTGCGCCACAACGGCCGCGCCCACGTCAGCAAGGAAATCTACCAAGTCATGCCTTGGATCCACGCGCTCGACTTCGATCAGGTCAACGTCGATCTGATCGCCGGCATGGTCGGCGAGACCTGGCCGAGCTGGCGTCAGACCGTGCAAAAGACCATTGAGTTCGACCCCGACAGCGTCACCGTCTATCAGATGGAGCTGCCCTACAACACGGTCTATTCCAAGGATCTGCTCGCTGGCGACGGCGCGCCGCTGGCCTTGGCCGACTGGAAAACCAAGCGCGCCTGGCACGCCTATGCCTTCGAGCAATTGGCCGCCGCTGGATACGTGCGTTCGAGCGCCTATACGATGAAGAAAACGCCCGACGCCCGCTTCGTGTACCGCGACGCCGTGTGGACCGGCCAAGACATGATCGGCACTGGCGTCGCCTCCTTCTCGCATCTAAGCGGCGTCCACTATCAGAACGCGCCACAGTGGGACGACTACCTCGCCGCCATCGACCGCGGCGACCTCCCCATCCACCGGGCCTTCGCCGCCGACCGCGAAGAGCAGCTCACCCGCGAGGTGATCCTACAGCTCAAACTAGGCGCGCTCGACACTGCGTATTTTCGCGCCAAATTCGGAGTCGATATCGTCGCCCACTTCGCCGCTGCACTCAGCGGCCTCCGCGACGAAGGCATGCTCCATTTCGACACAGACTCAGTCACCTTGACCGACGAGGGCCTCATGCGCGTTGATCAGCTATTACCCGACTTTTACCAAACCCAATACCGCAACGCACGCTATACCTAAGTAGGAGGCACATTTGAAAACCGCAATTTCACTTCTGCTGCTCTTGACCGCCGCTGCGCAGGCGGCCGACTGGCCCCAATGGCGCGGCCCCCAGCGCGACGGCATCTCCAGCGAAACGGACCTACTGCAAAGCTGGCCGGCCGACGGTCCCGCCGTTCAGTGGCGCACTCCCCTCGGCAATGGCTTCTCCGGCATCTCCATCGCCAACGGCCGGGTCTTCACCATGTTCGCCCAAGGCGACGACGAGTTCGCCATCTGCCTCGACGCCGAGACCGGCGCAGAACGCTGGCGTCACCGCACCGGCCCTTACTACAAGGAGACCCAAGGCGGCGACGGCCCGCGCTCGACGCCCACCGTGGATGGCGAGACCGTCTATGTACTCGGTGCCACCGGCAAGCTCTTCGCACTCGCAGCCGCGAGCGGTACGCCGATCTGGGAAAAGGACTTGGTCGCCGAATTTAGCAGCGAAGTGCCTAGGTGGGGGTTTAGTACCTCCCCATTAATCGAGGGCGACCTGCTCCTAGTTGAAGCCGGCGGCCACAACGGCAACTTCGTCGTCGACATGGCCATCGACCGCACAACCGCGGTCACCGCCGTAGCCCTCGACAAGAACACCGGCGCAACCACTTGGACCGCCCTCAGCGAAAAGATGAGCTATTCATCGCCCATTGCCTTCACCGCCGCTGGCACCCGCCAACTCGCCTATTTAACGGCCTATTCGCTTACCGGCCTAGCGCCGGAAGACGGCCGCATTTACTGGAGCTACCCCTGGAAGACCCGCTACGACGTCAGTGCGGCGACCCCAGTTTTCATCGCGCCCGACCGGCTTTTTATCTCCACCAGCGACGGCAACGGCGGCGCGGTCTTGCAAATCAAGAGCGACGGCGACAGCCTCGCCATCGAGCAGGTCTGGCAAAACAAAAAGATGAAAAACCACTTCGGCACCTCGGTCCTCTACGAGAACCATCTCTACGGCTTTGACGACTCGATCCTCAAGTGCCTCGACGCCGAGACCGGCGCGGAAAAGTGGAAGACCCGGGGCTACAACAAGGGCACCCTGATCGTCGCCGATGGCCAGCTCATCGTCCTCGGCGAAGAAGGCCAGCTCGGCCTGGTCGAGGCCACGCCAGCAGCCTTCCGCGAAAAGAGCAAGGCCCAAATCCTCAATAGCCGTTGCTGGACGGTCCCTTCGCTGGCCGACGGCCGGCTCTACATCCGCGACGAAAGCGAAATCGTCTGCCTCAACATGCGGGAGTCAGTCCAATGAAAAAGATATTGGGAACGTCCCTAGCCCTCGCCTTATGCGCCTTTCCAGCCTTAGCCCAAGATTCGTCGAACTGGCAATCAACGGGCTGGCCGCAATGGCTCGGCCCCGACCGCAATGGCATCTCGCCAGAGACGGGTTTGTTCGGCGACGAGCTGTCTTTTAAAGAGGCCTGGCGCGTTCAAGGCGGGAAGGGCTTTTCCGGCCTGTCCATCGTCGGCGAGCGCATCTATACGATGTACATTCACAGCGAGGAGGAATACGCGGTCTGCCTCGACGCCGGCAATGGCGAAGTGCTGTGGCGCACCCGCACCGACGACAATCTCGTCGAACGGCAGGGCGGCGACGGTCCGCGCGCCACCCCAACCGTTGACGGTGAGACGGTCTATGTCTTCAGCGCCTATGGCAAACTCCACGCCCTCGACAGCCAGACCGGCACCCAAAAATGGAGCCACGACCTAGTCAGCGAATTCGGTAGCGAGAGGCCCAACTGGGGTTTTTGCGCGTCGCCGCTGGTCGAAGGGGACCTCGTCCTAATCGAAGCCGGTGGTAAGGATGGCCAGTCGCTGATAGCCTTTGACAAAACCAGTGGCAAGGTCGCCTGGGCCACCGGCAGCGACAAGACGGGCTACTCCTCTCCCATCGCCACCACCATCGGCCAAACGCGCCAAGCGGTGTTTTTCACCGGTTACGGGCTGATCTCGGCCACGCCGCAACACGGCCGGGTGCTGTGGAAACACCCCTGGAAGACCAGCCACGAGATCAACATCGCTACCCCGGTTTTCATCCCGCCCAACCGCTTCTTTATCTCCTCCGACTACGGCACGGGCGGCTCCGTGGTAGAGGTCAACCTTACAGACGGCGGCTATGAGGTAGCGGAGGTCTGGCGCAATAAGGAAATGAAAAATCACTTCGCCACCTCCATCTACTACCAAGGGCACCTCTACGGCTTTGACAGCTCGATCCTCAAATGCCTCGACGCCGAGACGGGCACCGAAAAGTGGAAGACCCGGGGCTACGGCAAGGGCAGTCTGATCCTCGCCGACGGCCACCTCGTCATCTTAGGCGAACAAGGCAATCTCGGCATAGCCGCAGCCTCACCCGCCGGCTTCGTCGAAAAGTCCAACACCCAGGTCTTCCCCAGCAAATGCTGGACGGCCCCCTCACTCGCAGACGGCCGGCTCTACCTCCGCGACGAAAGCGAAATCGTCTGCCTCGACATGCGGGAGTCGGTCCAATGAAGAAGATATTGGGTACGTCCCTAGTCCTCGCCTTGTGTGCCTTTCCAGCCTTAGCCCAAGATTGGTCGCACTGGCAATGGGCGGACTGGCCGCAATGGCTCGGGCCCTACCGCAACGGAGTCTCGCCGCAGACGGGCCTGTTCGGCGACAAACCGTCTTTTAAAGAGTCCTGGCGGGTCCCTGCCGGGCCTGGCTTTTCCGGTCTGTCCGTAGTCGGAGATCGCATCTATACGATGTACGTCCACAGTCAAGCGGAATACGCGGTCTGCCTCGACGCCCGCAACGGCGAAGTGCTGTGGCGCACCCGCACCGACGGCAACCTCCCGGAACGGCAGGGCGGCGACGGTCCGCGCTCCACCCCCACGGTTGACGGCAAGATGGTCTATGTCTTCAGCGTCTATGGCATACTCTACGCGCTCGACAGCCAGTTCGGCACCGAAAAATGGAGCCACGACCTAGTGCGCGAATTCGACAGCATCAGGCGCGGTCGGAGCTTTGGAGCGTCGCCGCTAGTCGAAGGAGACGTCGTCTTGATCGAAGCGGGCGGTAAGAATGGCCATTCTCTGATGGCCTTTGACAAAACTAGCGGCGAGGTCGCCTGGACCGCTGGCAGCGACGAGAGGGGCTATTCCTCTCCCATCATCGCCACCATCGGCCAAACGCGCCAAGCGGTATTTTTTACTGGTGGTGGACTGATCGCGGTCGCGCCGCAACACGGCCGGGTGCTGTGGAAACATCTCTGGCTGACTAGCCACAACGCCAATGCCGCCACCCCGGTTTTTATCCCGCCCAATCGCTTCTTTATCTCCTCCGGTTACGACATGGGCGGCACGGTGGTGGAGGTCACCGCCACAGATAAGGGCTATGAGGTGGCGGAGGTCTGGCGCAATAAGGAAATGAAAAACCACTTCGCCACCTCCATCCACTACCAAGGGCATCTCTACGGTTTTGACGGCTCAATTCTCAAATGCCTCGACGCCGAGACCGGTGACGAGAAGTGGAAGACTCGGGGCTACGGCAAAGGCAC
Source organism: Candidatus Latescibacterota bacterium (assembly GCA_965261395.1). Taxonomy (GTDB): domain Bacteria; phylum Latescibacterota; class UBA2968; order UBA8231; family UBA8231. The sequence continues at coordinate 3,745,889 of OZ253462.1, read as the reverse complement.
CCTGATCGTCGCCGACGGCCACCTCGTCATCTTGGGCGAACGCGGCAATCTCGGCATAGCTGAAGCCACGCCCAAAGGCTTCGTCGAAAAGGCCAACGCCCTAGTCTTCCGCCGCAGCAGATGTGAGACCATCCCCTCACTCGCCGACGGCGGGCTCTACCTGCGCGACGGCAAGGAAATCGTCCGCATAAACCTAGCGGGGATGACCCAATGAAAAAGCTGCACGGTATGCTGCTGGTTTTTGCCTTATCGCTGACGACCTCCCTCGTCCACGCTCAGAGCGCCGACGACTCACTCCACGTCGTCGACGAGACCATCGTCACCGGCTCGCGCCTAGCCATCCCCCGCGCCAACGCCATCGCCACCAAAATGCCACTGCCCCTGCGCAAGACCCCCTTAAGCGTCGGGATCGTCCCCCAAGCCCTGATCGAAACGCAGGACGGCGCGACCCTCAGCGACGCGTTAGCCAATGTCAGTGGCGTCGGCGTCCACACCAATTTCGGCGTCCACGATATGTTCTACCTGCGCGGCTTCGACTCGCTCGCCAACGGCTTGGTGCTCTCCGACGGGGTCCCTGAACCCGAAGCGACCTTCTACCAGCTCTACAATGTGGACCGCGTCGAAGCTCTCAAAGGCCCCGGTGCCTTTCTCTACGGCGGCAACCCGCTGTCGGGCACCATCAACCTCGTCCGCAAACGGCCAGACCCGGCGAGCGACTTCGCCCGCATCAACGCCTCCTTAGGGAGCTTCTCCACCTACCGCGCCACCCTCGACGCTAGCCGCGCCCTATCCGACCAAGGCCACGCCCTGCGTCTCAACGCCCTATGGCAGGAAGCGGAAGGCTACCGCGACGACAAGACCAGCTCGATCCTCGCCGTAAACCCAACGCTGCGGCTGAACCTCGGTGAGCGCTCGACGCTGCACCTCGACTTTGAGTATTTGACGAGCGAACATCAGTCCGACTCGGGGCTGCCCATCGTCGGCGGCGCGCTGCCCGATGTGCCGCGCACCCGTTCCTACCAGTCGCCTTTCGACCTTTCCGAACAGACCATCCTGCGCTTTCGCGCCAATTATGAATGGCATCTAACGCCTAATTTCACTTTGCGCGACAAACTCTACTACACCAGCCTCGACTGGCCCTCGCAGGGCACCCTCTTCAACGGGGCCTTCCCCAACGCAGCCGGTTCGCTGGACCTCGCCCGCACGTTGCTCGACCTCGACGACCAACAGCGGATCGTCGGCAACCAACTCGAAGGCCTGCTGGAGTTGCAAACCAGCGGTATCGAGCACCAGCTCCTCTTTGGCGTCGAGATCGCCAACCTCACCGACGACTTCACCTTGGACGTGGCGCTGCTCTCGTTCGTCGATCTGTTCACCCTCGACGCGACATTGCCGCCGAGTCTGGCCCCCTTCATGCCAGCGGAAGCCGGGACCGATTCCCTCGTGGTCCCCCTCCTCGACCAAGCGACCGCCGCCCAAGCCGCCGCGCAAACACTGGCACCCTACTTTGTCGACCGCATCATCGTCAGCCCCCACTTCGAGCTCCTGCTCGGGGGCCGCTTCGACCGAATCGACTACGAGGACGACCTCACCGCCACCAAGCGCGATTACCGGCAGCTAAGCCCGCTGCTCGGCGCGATCTTCGCCCCCACCCAGACCCTTTCGCTCTACGCCAATACGAGCCGCGCCTTTGCCCCGCCTTCCTCGCAAGTCGTCGGCGACCGCGACGCCGAGGAAAGCACCCAATACGAAATCGGGGCCAAAGCCGCGCTGCTCGACGGCAAGCTCAACGCCAACTTCGCCGTCTTCAACCTCGCCAAAGAGCACATCGCCATCCCCGACGACAACGGAGTCACCCAGCAGGTCGGCGACCAGCGCGCTCGGGGTCTAGAGTTGGAACTGGCAGCGCGTCTGGCCCAGGGATGGTACGCCCAAGGCACCTATGCCGTTTTAGACGCCGAGCTGACGCGCTTCAACGAATCCGTATTCGTCCCCACCGCCGAGGGCTTCGTCCCCCAAGTCTTCGACCGCACGGGCAATGTGCCGGCCTTCGCGCCCGAACACCTTTTGACGCTGTGGGCCGCCCGCGACTTGGGCGAAAACCTCACCTTGGCCGCTGGCATCCGCTACGTCGGCAGCCAGTTCGTGGCCGAGGACAATGTCTATCAGATCGACGGCGTGCTGACGCTCGACTGCGGGCTGACCTATCGGCGGGGTCCGGGGCTGCTGCGGATCAACCTCAAGAATGCGACCGGCAGCGAATACGAGACCCGAGGCTTCGGGAGCACCTCGGTCATCCCGGCGGCCCCTTTCTCCTTCAAGGCGACCTTCGGTTATTCGCTATGAGTGCCTGCGAACGCCTCAGCCGCGACGCGCTGACGGAGCATCAGCTCAACCGCCTGCACACCCTGCTAGGCCCTGTACTGGCGACCAACGCATTTTACCGCCAAAAGCTCAACGCGGCCGGCATCACGCGAGCCGAGGACATCGCCGCTCTCGACGACTTGGCCCGCCTCCCCTTTACCACCCGCGCCGAACTGTCTGCCGACCAAGTCGCGCATCCCCCCTATGGCACCAACCTCACCTATCCACCCGAATGCTACACCCGCATCCATCAAACCTCCGGCACCACCGGCCAACGCCTGCGCTGGCTCGACACGGCCGAAAGCTGGGACTGGTGGGGCCGCTGCTGGGCCCAGGTCTATCGCGCCGCTGGCGTCGGCGACCGCGATCGCATCTTTTTCGCCTTCTCCTTTGGCCCCTTCATCGGCTTCTGGAGCGGGCACCAAGGAGCCAGCCACATCGGCGCGCTGAGCGTCCCCGGCGGCGGCATGTCTTCGGCGCAGCGCCTAGACGCCATCGTCGAAAACGAAATCACCGTCCTCGTCTGTACCCCGACCTATGCCTTGCACTTGGGCGAAGTCGCCCGCGACCGCGGCCTCGACCTCGCCGCCAGCAGCGTACACACCACCATCCACGCTGGCGAGCCGGGCGCGAATCTCCCGGCTACCCGCGCCCAAATCGAACGCACTTGGGGTGCCCGCTGCTTCGACCACGCCGGAGCCACCGAGGTCGGCGCTTGGGGTTTCGACTGCTGCCAACAGGCTGGCTTGCATCTCAACGAAGGCGAGTTCATCTGCGCGGTCGTCGATCCACAAAACGGCGCACCCGCCGACGAGGGCGAGCTGGTCATCACCAATCTCGGCCGCACGGGGATGCCGGTCCTCCGCTACCGCACCGGCGATCGCGTCGCGCTCAATCGCACGCTCTGTGCTTGCGGCCGCACCTTCCAGCGGCTTCAAGGCGGCGTCACCGGCCGCCTCGACGATGCCTTGCTCATCCGCGGCGTGGTCGTCTATCCCAGCGCTATCGAAAACGTCGTGCGCCAGTTCCCCGCGGTCACCGAATTCGCCGTTGACGTCCACCGACGCAGGGCACTGGACGAGTTGGAGGTGCGCCTAGAACTCAACGGCGACGCCAACGACACCGCCGACCAAGTCGCCCGTGCCCTCGCCCACCGGCTGGGCCTGCGCGCCGACATCCAAATTGCCGCGCCGAATACCCTGCCGCGCTTTGAACTCAAAGCCCGGCGCTTCACCGATCACAGGAGCCACACGTGAGCGACGTCATCGTCATCGGCGGTGGCCCCGCTGGCAGCACCGTAGCCGCCCTCGTCGCTGCAACCGGCCGCCAAGTTCGGCTCTTCGAGCGGGAGCAGTTCCCCCGCTTCGCGATCGGCGAGTCCCTGATGCCGGATACCTACTGGACGTTCAAACGGCTCGGCGTGCTCGGCCGACTCAAAGACAGCGCCTTTCCCCGCAAGCACAGCGTGCAGTTTTTCGGCAAGTCGGGTCGCGGCTCGGCACCCTTTTACTTTTCTGACACCAACCCCCACGAGAGTGCGGTAACTTGGCAGGTCCTGCGCGGTCCATTCGACGAGATGCTCCTCGACAACGCCCGCGCCAAAGGCACTCAAGTGCATCAAGGTGCCCGAGTCCTCGAAGTGCTGTTCAAGGGAGACCGCGCAAGGGGCGTGCGCGCCAAGCTCGCCGACGGTCAAACCCGCGATTTTGCCGCCCAAGTCGTCGTCGATGCCACCGGCCAGAGTGCGCTGATCGGCCGCAAACTCAAGCTGACCCAGCCCGAGCCCGAGCTGAAGAAGGCTTCGATCTACACCCACTATCGCGGCGGCCAGCGCGACGAGGGCATCGACGAGGGCGCGACCTTGATCCTCCACACCGAAAACCGGGACTCCTGGTTTTGGTACATTCCCCTGCCCGACGACAAGGTCAGCGTCGGCGTGGTCGGCGCAATCTCCTACTTGGTCCAAGGCCGCAGAGAAGACGCGCAGACCATCTTCGACCAAGAGCTGGCCAAATGCCGACCCATGCAGGAGCGCCTGCAAAACGCTGAGCAACTCTTTCCGGTCAAGACCACCAAGGACTTTTCCTACCGCGCCAGCCGCATCGCCGGCGAGGGCTGGGTGCTGGTCGGCGACGCCTTTTGTTTTCTCGACCCGATGTACTCCTCGGGCGTGTACCTAGCCCTCAAATCCGGCGAGATGGCCGCCGACGCCATCGCCGAAGCCTTTGCCAAAGGGGACCTCTCTGCCGAGCAGTTGGGCGGTTTTGGGTCGGAGCTAGTGCGCGGCATGGAGGCGGTGCGCAAAATGGTGTACGCCTTCTACTCCAAGGACTTCAGCTTCGCCGAATTCCTCAAACGCCATCCCGAGTGCAAACAAGGGGTCGTCGACGTTCTGAGCGGCAACCTCTTCAGTGAACGCGTCGAGCCTATTTTCGGGCCGATGAGCGAGGTCTGCCAGATGCCCGCCGCCGTCCCCTTAACCCCGCAACCTTCAGGAGCAACACCATGAACGCCACCGTCCGCCGACTCCTCTACTTGGGGCTTCTGGTCCTCTACCTCCTGCACAACGACCTCTGGCTCTGGGACGATCCGCGCATCGTCTGGGGGCTGCCCATCGGCTTGCTCTACCACATCGGCTTCTGCGTGGCCGCCACCGGGCTAATGGTCTTGCTGGTCAACTACGCTTGGCCGTCCGAGCTGGACGCCGAGGACGAGGAGCAAGCCGCATGACAACGACCATCATCTTCTGCTACCTAGGCCTAGTACTCTGCATCGGCGTCCTCTCCAATCGCTTCTTTCGCGGCACTGGCGAGGACTACTTTGTCGCCAGCCGCTCCATCGGCCCCTTCCTACTGCTGATGTCGCTGTTTGGCACCAACATGACCGCGTTCGCCATTTTGGGGGCCTCCGGCGAAGCCTACCACACCGGTATCGGCGTCTTTGCCCTGATGCCTTCGGCCTCGGCCCTGATTATCCCCACCGTCTTCTTCTTCATCGGCACCCGCGTCTGGGCACTCGGCAAGCGCCACAACCTCCTCACGCAGGTCCAGTACTTCCGTCGCCGCTGGGACTCCGACGGCTTGGGTCTCCTGCTCTTCGTGGTCATGATCGCGCTGCTGATCCCCTACCTGCTCATTGGCGTCATGGGCGGCGGCATCACCCTCGCCCAAATCACCAAAGGGCAGATCCCCCAATGGGCCGGCGGCATGCTGGTCTGCTTGGTGGTACTGGCCTACGTCAGCTTCGGCGGCATGCGCGGCACCGCCTGGGCCAACGCCTTCCAAACGCTGGTCTTTATGATTCTCGGCGGTGTGGCCTTCTTCGTCATCGTCGATAAGCTAGGCGGGCTGGACCGCGCGTTAGCACAAGTCACGGCGGCGCACCCCGAGCTGCTGATCAAGGGGGACAATATCAGCCCGATCAAACTTTTAACCTACACCTGCATCCCGCTCTCGGTCGGCATGTTCCCCCACCTCTTTACCCATTGGCTCACCGCTAAAAGCGCCCGCACCTTTCGCTGGCCGCTGATGTTCTACCCGCTGTGCATCGCCATCGTCTGGATTCCCAGCGTGCTCTTGGGCATCTTCGGCAGCATTGACTTCCCCGGCCTCAAGGGCGCGGCAGCAAACTCAGTGCTAGTCAAGATGATCGACCTACACGCCCCCGGTGCCCTAGCCGGCCTGCTCGCCGCCGGGGTCTTTGCCGCCATTATGTCCTCGCTCGACTCGCAGGTGCTCTCCATCAGCAACATGTTCACCCAGGACATCGTCCGGCACTACCGCAAGGGCGACGAGTTGAGCGAAAAGGCCCAAGTCCTGTGGGGCCGCCTCTTCGTAATCGCCATCTTCGCCGTTACCTACCTGCTCTCGCTGGTCTCGGCCCGCAGCATCTTCTCTCTCGCCATCTGGTCCTTCACCGGCTTTGCAGCGCTCTTCCCGGTGGTCGTCGCCGCCCTGTTCTGGAAGCGCAGCACCCAGTACGGTGCCTTTGCCTCTGTGCTCACCGTGGCCGCGCTGTGGTGCTATTTCTTCTTTCAGGGGTGGAAAGTCCCCGGCTATACCGTCGGCATGACCGGGGTAATGCCCGTGGTGGTGATCCTAGCTGCTTCTGCCGTGGCCATGATCGTCGGCTCGCTGCTGACCAAGCCACCAGCCAAAGACACCATCGATAAATTCTTCTAACGATGCGCCTCGCCTATATCACGGCCGGTGCCGCCGGCATGTACTGCGGCAGTTGCATCCACGACAACGCGCTCGCTGCCGCCTTAGCGCGCCGCGACGCCGATGTCGCCCTCATCCCAACCTATACGCCGCTGCGCACGGACGAGGAAAACGTCTCGCTCGACCGCGTTTTCTACGGCGGCGTCAACATCTTCCTGCAACAGCAGTGGTCGTTTTTTCGCCGCACGCACCGCATTTTCGACCGCGTCCTCGACTCCCCATTCCTGATCCGCACCCTCGCGCACTTTGGCTCCTCTACCAATGCCCGCGATCTGGGGCCGCTCACCGTCTCGATCCTCGCCGGCGAGGATGGGAACCAACAAAAGGAACTCACCCGTCTCGTCGCTTGGCTCCAGCGCGACTTCAAACCCGACCTCATTCAGCTAACCAACGCCATGTTCGTCGGCATGGCCCGGCAATTGAAAGCACAATTAGGCGTCCCCGTCCTCTGCGCCCTCCAAGGCGAGGACCTGTTCTTAGATGGCCTAGTCGAACCTTGGAAGACCCAAGCCCTGAACACCCTGCGCCAACGCGCCCAAGACATCGACGCCTTCATTGCCCCGTGTGCGTATTACCAAGAGTACATGAGTGAGTACCTACAGGTGCCGCAGACAAAAATCCACGTGGTGCCGCTCGGCCTCAACCTGACCGGACACGGGCAAGAGCCACCGCCGCCCGCCGACGGCCCCTACAAAATCGGCTACCTCGCCCGCATCTGCCCCGAAAAGGGCTTTCACCTGCTCGTCGATGCCTTCCAGCAGTTAAAAGAGCAGCCCGAGTTTGCCTCCCTGCGCCTCGAAGCCGCCGGCTACCTCAGTGCATACGACAAGCCCTACTTCGCCGAACAGGTACAAAAAATCCGCCGCTGGGGGCTGGCCGACTCGTTCACCTATCACGGCGCAGTCGATCGCCGCGAAAAAATCCGCCTGCTCTCTTCGCTCCACGTCTTTTCCGTGCCTTCGGTTTACGCCGACCCCAAGGGCCTACCGGTCCTCGAAGCCCTAGCCAACGGCATCCCGGTCGTACAACCCGACCACGGTGCATTCCCCGAGCTGATCGCGGCTACCGGCGGCGGTCTCCTCGTCAAACCCGATTCCCCAGAGCCCCTAGCCAACGAACTTGCCGCACTGCTGCGCGACGAAAAGCGCAGACGCCAGCTCGGACAAATTGGCAAAGCGGCGGTCCACCGTCGCTTCCACGCCGACGCTATGGCCGCGGGGACGCTCGCCGTGTACGAGCAGTATCTGTAGTATGAAACAATCCGCAGATGACGCAGATATAGGACTTGAACGATGCAAGATACGGATCGTCTATTCTGCGTCCATCTGCGTCCATCTGCGGATTTAAATCTTCCCTGCGGTGACAAATTCGCGCAAGAGCGCCAAGAAAGCCTCCGTCGCCTGCGAACGCCGTCGCTGCCGGTGCTCTATTAGGCCTATTTGGCGTTTGGCCAATCCATTGACCTGTATAGCGCGTACTTTCCCTGCGGAGACTTCTGCTTCCACCGCCACCTCCGGCACCAGCGCAATACCCAACCCGATTTCCACGTAGCGCTTGATAATCTCGATCCCGCCGAGACTCATTTCGACCTGCAACGCCAAGCCCTGCCGCTGGAAAACCTCCTCGAGCAACTGCCGGCTGGTGCTCCCGCGTTCCAAGACCAGAAACGGATATTCGGCAAGCTGTTTAAGCCCTATCCTGCGCCTTTTGCCCAGCGCGTGGTCCGGGGGGCAAATAAGCACATCCCGCCGCTCGAAAAGCGACTCGCTGACCAAGTCGCGGTGCTTGACCGGCAAGGTCGCCAACCCGAACTCCACTTCGTCGTTGAGCACTAGGTTGCCCACCTCCGGCGACATTCGATTGCGGATGTCCAACTCGACCGCCGGATAGCGGGTGTGGAACTCGGCGAGCAAGCGGGGCAAAACATAGGTGCAGTTGGTATCGCTAGTCCCGATTGCCAGCCGCCCACTCAAGACCTGCTTGAGCGCCGCAATATCGTCGCGCGCCTGCTGTAGCCGGGCGAGCATCACCTTCGCATGAACAAAGAGGATCTCACCAGCCGACGTCAGACGGAGCTGCCGCCGATTGCGCTCGAGCAGAATCTCGTCCAGTTCGCTCTCCAATGCCTTGATCTGTAGGCTGATGGCCGGCTGGGTCAGAAAGAGTTTGTCGGCCGCCCGCGTAAAGCTCTGCTCGCGGACGACTTCGTAGAAACTGCGCAATTGGTAGAGGTCCATTCGAAGTCCTTTATTTGTATTACTTATTCTTAGAATAATATATATAAATTTTTATTATGCTACAATTTCGCTTATCGTTAGGGGTGTCAACCAATTCACTCTTGAGAAACCCCTTGAGAACCACCGACTCTCCCCTATACGTCTCCGATTTGGACGGCACTCTGCTGCGCAACGATACTTCGCTATCTCAGACTGGAAGACCACCGTCTAGTCGTCTTTGGCGACCAACTAAACGACTTGGACATGTTCGAGGTGGCTGACGAAGCCCTAGCCGTGGCCAACGCCATCCCCGCCCTCAAGGAACGGGCCACCGGGATTATTGAGACTAATGAAGAGGACGGCGTGGCTCGCTATATAAGCGCCCATTGGAACGGAACACCAAAATGAAGGAGTCTAATCGCCAATGAGAAAGACATTTTGGGAAGACACCTATTCAGATATGAATGCTTCCACATTCGGTGGGCCGAGCCAAGAGATTCGGGACATCGCATCGCGACTACCAACTGGTTCGAGAGTTCTTGACTTGGGATCAGGCGAAGGCCGAAACGCTCTCTTCTTGGCAGAGTGCGGTTTTGATGTGACTGCCGTGGACATCTCGGAGGCTGGGATTCGCAAGTTGCAGGTTTCTGCACAAGAGAGGAACCTAGATATTCACACTGAAGTTGCCGATATGCGGCACTTCGAATTTCCGAATTCGTTCGACCTCATCATATCGCACGGATGCCTTCACCTAATTGAACGAGAATCATGGAAACAACTGATTCCCCTATTCAAGGAGAACACCAATCCGCGGGGTATCAACGTGGTTGTTGTGTTCACGGATCGGCTTCCGCCGCCAGATGACCTGAAGGACCTATGTATAGGCTTGTTCCATGAAAGAGAGATTTTCTCGATTTATGCAGACTGGGAGATCGAGTTGGAGCAGAGTTATGTATTCGATGATGAGCATCCTGGGGGCATTCAGCATACGCACCCAGTCAATAAAGTCGTCGCTAAGAAGCCGTAAATTGATGGCTGAAATGGCGCGAGAAAAATTGCTACAGGGAATTTTAAAACAGTCTCTTAAAATGGAGGTGAGCTATGAGCGCCATCATCGTCGTTGACGCCTTCTGGGGCGATTCGGGTAAAGGCAAGGTCGCCGCCTTCCTGGCGCAAAAACACCAAGCCGCCTACAGTGTCCGAGCCGGGATCGGCACCAACGCTGGGCACAGTATTCTCTTTGCCGACGGCAGCGAAATCCGCACTCGGCAGCTACCCTGCGGCTTTCTCCACCCCGACACGCAACTGCGCATCGGCAGCGGCGTCGCCGTCGATCCCGAGCTGTTCTTCGCCGAACTCGACCAGCTAGACCCGAGCTATGGGCTGCGCGAGCGGACCCGCGTCGATTACCGCTGCCCGCTAATCCTGCCCGAGTACCGCCAACGCGAAGCGGCCGACGTCTTTCTGCAGCAACACGGCACCACCGCCAGCGGCAGCGGCGGCGCCCGCGCCGAATTCGCCCTGCGCAAAGCGCGCCAAGCCCGCGACGAGCAGATCCTCGCGGACTACACCGCCGACGTCGCCCGCGAGCTCAACGAGAGTTGCCTACGCGGTGAAACCATCGTCGTCGAGGGCAGCCAAGGCACCCACCTGTCGTTAGCCCTTAGCGAGGACTATCCCGACTGCACTTCGGACAACTGTACCACCGCCGCCTTTGCCGATGACGTCGGGCTCAACTGGCGTCATATCGCAGAAGTCTGCTTGGTGGTCAAAGCACTGCCTAGCCGCGTCGGCACTGGCCCCCTACCACTGCAATTGACGCCAGCGGAGGAGGAACGCCGGGGCATCGCCGAATATGGCGTGGCGACCGGGCGACGGCGGCGCAAAGCCGCGGGTATCTCCTGGCCACATTTGGAAACAGCCGTCCTCCTCAACGGTCCCACCCAATTGGCCCTGACCTTCTGTGACCACCTCGACGCCGAGGTCGCCGGCGCACGCCACCCCAGCGCATTGACCGTGCCCGTCCGACACCTCATTGACGAGTTAGAGGAGCGGTTCAACATTCCTGTATCGCTCTGCGATTGTGGCGTACATTTTGAGAACCTCATCGCGATCAATTGATCTCTCGACAGCGACTAGCCTGCTGCGCGTGGAGAGAAGCAGGAAGCCTCTCTCCACGCGTGGGCCCTATATAGAGGTGCTGCGTGAGGTCAGTTAATAATTGTTGACAGTGTAACAAAATGTGTTACGTTTTTACAAATGATCACAAGCTTCAAGCATAAAGGGCTTGTCGAACTTTTTGAACGGGGTCACAGCCGCCGAGTGCGTTGGGATTTGCAAAGGCGTTGCTTACGTCGTTTGGAAGTTCTCGATCATGCGGAATCATTGACAGACTTGAATGTACCGGGGTTCAACTTTCACGGTCTGCAAGGGGTACGTTATAGTATTCACGTCAACGGCCCGTGGTGTATCACGTTCGAATGGCAAGATGGGGATGCACTCAGGGTCAATCTCGAGCAATATCATTGAGGTACAATGGCCGAATATTCCGTCAACCGTCCGTTGAAGCGTGCGCCTGTTCATCCGGGTGAGATTCTGCGTGAAGATGTACTGCCGTCGCTTGAGTTATCGGTTAGTGAAGCGGCTCGACGACTCGGTGTTTCGCGTCAACAATTGCATCGCGTTCTGGCTTGTACGCATCCGATTACAACAGAAATGGCACTTAGAATAGGAAAACTCGTCGGCAACGGTCCTGGGCTCTGGTTGCGCCTGCAACAAGCTTGTGATTTGTGGCGTGTAGAGCAGTGTATGAAAGACGAACTTGCAAAAATAAGACCTGCAAATTTGACGTACTCCCAAAGCTAAAGCATCACTGGCGTTGTGCCGAGAGTGTCGGCGATGATTACACCGGTTTTTTGAGCAGTTCGTCTATATCCGCAAAGTAGCTTTCCAAGGGACGCACTTACCTATAAAGGATTATCCCCATGACTTGGCTCGTCTTCTCCCTTCTCACCGTCTCTTGTTGGGGCCTCTACGGCGTCTTGTTGCACACTGGCCAAATCGCCATGGCCGACCCGATAAACGGCCGCTACAAAGCCTTCCTCTTCGTCGGCTTGGCCTATCTACTCACCGCGGTCTTCGGCTCGCTGATCGTCCTAGCCTACAATGGCGCGAGCTGGCTCTACCCGGCCAAGGGCGTCTTCTGGTCCACCGCCGCCGGCATCGCCGGAGCCATCGGCGCGTTGGGCGTCCTGCTCGCCTTCGGTGCCAAGGGGACCCCGGCAGTGGTCATGTCCATCGTCTTTGCCGGTGCCCCCATCGTCAACGCGGTCGTCGCCGTGCTCCTGCATCCGCCCGCTGGCGGCTGGGCGGCCGTGCGCTGGCCCTTCGTCCTCGGTATCGTCTTGGCCGCCTTGGGGGGCTGCTTGGTCACCTTCTTCCGCCCCGGCAACTGACGTGCCCGTCGAATTCCGCACCCGCCGCCGCGTCGAGTGGGCCGATACCGACCAAGCCGGCATCGTCCACTTTGCGCGCTTCTTCGTCTTCATGGAAGCCGCCGAGCACGCCTTCTGGCGCAGCTTGGGCCTGAGCGTCCACAGCCAACGCGACGGCGACATCATTAGCTGGCCCCGCCTCGTCGCCGAATGCGAGTACTTCCGCCCCGTCGCTTTTGAAGACGTCCTCGACATCCAGCTACACCTCGACAAGCAGGGCGAGAAGTCCCTCAGCTTTCGCTTTGACTTCCACTGCGGCGATGAGCAGATAGCTCAAGGCCGACTTAAGGTCGCCTGCTGCGTCTGCAATCCGGGCGAGACCATCCGCGCCATCCCGATCCCGGACTTTATCACCCGCAAACTGGCGGCGCACCCATGAACGCAGCCCCGGCCCTCGCCGCCGCCGACGTCTGCAAGCACTTCGCCCTCGGCGACCAGACCGTCGAAGTGCTGCGCGGCGTTTCGCTACGTGCCGAGGAAGGTCAGTCCCTAGCGCTTATTGGTCCGTCCGGCTCGGGCAAGAGCACCTTGCTGCACCTGCTCGGCACCCTCGAACCGCCGACCTCGGGCCAGATCGCCATCGGCGGCCAAGACCCGCTAGCTCTTCCCGAACCGCAACTCGCCCGCTTCCGCAACCAGCAGATCGGCTTCGTCTTCCAAAACCACCACCTGCTGCCCCAGTACTCGGCCCTCGAAAACGCCTTAATCCCTACTCTCGCCTTTCCCCAAGCTGACCGGCGCGAGCGCGCCCGCGACCTTTTGACCGCGGTCGGTCTAGCAGAGCGCCTGCACCACCGCCCCGCTGAGCTGTCCGGCGGCGAATGCCAGCGCGTGGCCGTGGCGCGCGCCTTGATCAATCAGCCCGGTCTCTTGCTCTGCGACGAGCCTACCGGCAGCCTCGACCGCCAGACGGCCGCCACCGTCGCCGACCTGATCTTTGCGCTGCACCACGCCGAGCAAGCCGCTCTCGTCATCGCAACCCACGACCTCGAATTAGCTGCGCGCTGCGACCGCTGCCTGCATCTGCGCGAGGGGACGTGCGTCGAAGCCTAATCTACTACTGGCGGGTTCACTTAGGGCTGCTGCTGGGGACCGCTGTCGCCACAACCGCCCTGACCGGTGCACTCCTAGTCGGCGACTCCATGCGCGGCAGCCTGCGCGACTTGGCCTTAGAGCGCCTGGGGCATATCGATTACGCGCTGCTCGCCGCGCATTTCTTTCACAGCGACTTGGCCGCCGAGCTGCCTGGGGGCCACGCGCCCGCCATCCTCCTCAACGGCAGCGCCCGCCACGCTGAGACCCAAGCGCTCGCCGCTGGCGTGCAAATCCAAGGCATCGACGCCCGCTTCGCCGCGCTCTTTCCCCAAGACGGCCCCGCCTTGCGCGACGCCCTCAAGCCAAAACCCGGCCAGCCGTTTCCCTCGCTCGTCGTCAGTGCTTCGCTACAACGCGCCCTCAGCCTTGAACTAGGCGACGCAGTGCTGCTCTCGCTGGAACGCCCCAGCCCAACCTACCGGGGATCTCTCTTTGGCCGCCGCGCTACCAGCGATATCGTCACCACCCTGCGCGTAGTGCTCACCGGCATCTTGCCCGACAGCGGGGCGGGGCGATTCGGCCTGCGACCGCAGCAGCATCTGCCGCTCAACGCATACCTCGACCTCCAGGCCCTCCAGCGCGCCCTCGGCCAGCAGGATCAGGTCAACTCCCTGCTCAGCGCTGCGCCCGACAGTCGGCACCAAGACCTGCAACACGCCCTCGCCCAGCACCTGAGCCTTGCCGACCGCAAGCTGGACCTCGCGCTGCACGCCAACTACATCGAGCTTACCAGCACCCGCTTGGTCCTCGACGACTCGACCCGCGCCGCCGCCTTGGCCAGCGGTACCGCCCTACAGCTCCAAACCGCGACCTTCTCGACCTATCTGGCCAACGCCATTATGGGCAATGGCCGCCAAGTTCCCTACTCAACCGTTACCGCCCTCGACGATCCCACCGGCCTCTATCTAGCAAACGGTCAGCCCGCGCCCCCCCTTGTCGACAACGGCCTCTACCTCGACGCCTGGACGGCCCAAGAATTGGCCGCAGCCCCCGGAGACTCCATCTCCCTGACCTATTACGTAGTCGGCCCGCGCGAGGAACTTCGGACCGAGCAGACTCACTTCCGCCTCCAAGGGATTGTGCAGATGCGCGGCTTGGCCATTGATCCCACCTTGACGCCCGCCTATCCAGGGCTGCAGGAAGAAGGCGATATGGCGGCCTGGGATGCGCCCTTCCCCATCGACATGGGGCAAATCCGCCCGCAGGATGAAGCCTACTGGGACCAGTACGGGGCCGCGCCCAAAGCCTTTGTCGCGGCCGATACAGGCCAGCACCTCTGGCGCAGCCGCCACGGCGCCCTGACCGCCATCCGTTTTCATCCGCCCTCGCCCGCCCACTACCAGAGCCTGCGCCAAGACCTGCTAGCGCGCCTGTCTCCGACGGCGGCTGGTTTCTCCTTGCGCCCTGTCCGCCAAGAGGCCCTGCTAGCATCAACCGGGGCCACGGACTTCAGCGGCCTCTTTATCGGCTTCAGTCTCTTCCTCATCGCCGCCGCCGCATTACTGGTGGTTCTGCTGTGCAAGTTCGGCCTCGAACAACGCGCGCGCGAAGCGGGGCTGCTGCTCGCCACTGGCTACCCCCTCGCCGCCGTGGCCCGGCGCTTCTTAGGCGAGGGCATTGCCTTGGCCGCGCTAGGTGGGCTGCTCGGCCTAGCCGGTGCCCCGCTCTACGCCTACCTGATGCTGGTCGGCTTGCACACTCGATGGTTGGAGGCGATCGGCACGCCTTTCCTTCACCTCCACGTTAGCTGGCTGAGCCTCGGGCTGGGCTATCTATCCACCCTGCTGCTGGTCTCGCTGGCGCTGTGGCGCACGGTGCAGCGCTTCCACCGGCTGCCCGTCCGCGCCCTGCTCGCCGGTACCCTCGACACTGCGCTGAGCCGACCACGCCGTCGCAGTGCCGTCCTCGCCGCGCTCGGCTTGGCCTTAGCTCTCTCCTTGAGCGTCCTCGCTAGCACAGCCGACGCAGCCACGGCCGCGGCACTTTTCTTGGGCAGCGGCACCGCAGCCCTTTTGGCGCTCTTGGCTTTGCTCGCAGTATGGTTACGCGCTCCGACCTCGGGCCGCCTCAACTCCAGCCTCAGCTTGGGCCTCTTCAACAGCACCCGCAAGCCCAGCCGCAGCACCCTCTGCACCTCTCTCGTCACCTGCGCCACCTTTGTCATCGTCGCCGCCGGAGCCCATCGACGGGTCGAGTGGGCAGACGATCCTGGCACAGGCGGCTTCGCGCTCATCGCCGAGGCAGAAATTCCCCTGCACCAAGACCTCAATAGCGCGGACGGCCGCTTTGAGTTGGGGCTGTCAACAGGTTTGGATGCCGCGCGCTTTTTTCTCTTCCGCGTCCTGCCCGGCGACGACGTGAGCTGCCTCAACCTCTATCTGCCCCAGACTCCGCGTGTCCTCGGCGCACCGACTGAATTCGTGCAGCGCGGTGGCTTGCCCTTCCGGCAGACCCTCGCCCTAACGCCGGACGAGCGCGCCAACCCTTGGCGATTGCTCCAGCGCGATTTGGGGCCGGGCGTCATCCCAGCCATCGGCGACTTTAATTCAGCGCAGTGGATTTTGCACAAGCGTCTGGGCGACGACATCCCGCTTGCGGAGGGCTTGACTCTGCGGTTGGTCGGGCTGTTGGACGGCAGCCTGTTCCAGGGTGAGTTGCTCATCGCCGAGGGGCGCTTTGCCGCGCACTTTCCCGCACGCGAAGGCTACGGCTACTTCCTAGTCGAAACGGAACAACCAGCCGCCGTCGCCGCCGCGCTCGAAAAAGGACTAGCCGCCTACGGCCTCGACGCCACCTTGAGCACCGAACGCCTCCGTGGCTACCGCGCCGTCGAAAACACGTACCTGGCGACTTTTCAGACGCTGGGCTTGCTCGGGCTGCTCTTGGGAACTCTGGGTTTGGGGATTCTCATCCTGCGCAACGTCCTCGAGCGCAGTGGCGAGCTGGCGGCCTTGAGCGCCTGTGGCTTTCGCCGCGCCCGCCTGGGGGCGATGCTGCTCTACGAGCACGGCTTCCTCCTGCTAGCGGGCGAAGGGATCGGCAGCGTCGCCGCCCTCATCGCCGTGGCTCCCCGCCTCTTCGACCCCGCCCCCTTGCCTTGGGCCGCGCTGGGCCTTTCGCTCGGCTTGGTCTTTGCCGCCGGCCTGTTGGCGTGTGCTGTTGCCGCGCACTTGGCCCTGCGCCGCCCTCTGCTGGCGGCCCTTAAGGCTGAATAGATGTAGGGGCGACCGGCCGGTCGCCCCTACTGGCCGATGCAGTACAGGTGCGACTCCGTCCGCAGGAAAATCCGCCCCCCGGCGATCGCCAGCGACGACAGCGTATAGCCGCCGTCGAGTTCGTTGGTCGCTAGCACCTTGTACTCTGGGCCGGCTTGGAGCACGGTCGTCACCGCGCTTTCGTTGACCACGTAGAGCTTGCCGTCGGCCAGCACCGGCGAGGCGCTGACCGTCCCCTGGGCCGTGCGCTCCGGTCCCCACAGCACCGCGCCCGTCTTGGCGTCGAGGCAGGAGACCCGCCCACGGTCATCGACCATGTAGAAGTAGCAGCCATCCGTAGTAGCCGAGGGCACATCTGGTGCTCCGGCTCCCGTCCACTTCCAAGCCAAGTGGCTGCCACTAATGTCCCCCGTTCCACCGGCGCGGAACGCTAGCACTGGATTGCGGCGACTGGTCGCGTACACCATCCCAGCGACCGCGACCGGCGACCCGACTACCCGATAGTTCCGCTCCTTGCCCGGATTCAAGCCGCCCGCCCGCCACATCTCTTCGCCGGTGGCCGGATCGTGCCCAGTGACGTAGTCGCCGCCGGAGACGACGATTTGCGTCTGGCCGTCGTGTTCGAGGATTACGGGCGTGGTATAGGCATCCGGCGACTCGCCCAGCGCGTCGGTTGGCCGCTCCTGCCGCCACGCGACCTCGCCAGTAGCCGCGTCAAAGGCGATCAAGTAGGAAGCATCGTCCGTGTTCATCCCGTGCAGGACTTCGACGAAGAGCTTGCCGTCGTGGAGCAAGGGCGAGGAGGCGTAGCCCCACATCAGGCCGAAGGGTCCATGCTCCTTCTGCAAGTTGTAGTGCCACAGCTCTTCACCGGCTATGTCAAAGGCCCGGATCATCCCCGTGCCCGTAACGGCCAGCACGCGCTCGCCGTCTGTGACCGGCGAAGGCGAGGTGTTGTTGTGCTTGCGCCAATAGGCGTTGCCTTCGTCGATCGTGCGCTGCCACAACACGCTGCCGTCCGTCGCTGACAAGCAGCCCAAAAGCAGCTTTTCGCCGCCTTGGATCTCTTCGCCCGAGTTGGGCGACGTCAAAAAGATCCGCTCGCCCCACACCACCGGCGTACTCCCGCTCCAAGAGGGCAGCTTCTTGCTCCAGACCACATGCTCACTCGCACTCCAAGTCGTCGGCAGGTCCACGGCCTCGCTGACGCCGTTGTGGTTGGGTCCGCGCCACTGGGGCCAGTACTCCTGATCGGCACCGGCGCGCAAAGCAGCCAAAAGCAACAGTGAGATGAGTATGAAATTTTTCATGGTTTGCTCCTCTCTATATCAGCAAAACTGCACCGCAAACCGCCAATTGACAAGTATCACTAGCGGCCATGTTGGTCTGCAAAAGTTGACGTTCCAGCTTCTCGCTCTACCGCGTTCAACTCACCCCTCCCAGTCGAGTAACACCCCGAGCGCCTCGTCCATGTTGTTGTAGAGCAAGTCAAAGGCTTTTGCCGCCGCAAAAGAAGGAAAGCGGTGCGTGGTCATTCGCCCTGTCTGAATGATTCCTGCCTGCAATAGCTCCATCGCCCGACGTGCGGTCCCCGAGCCTATGCCCTGTCCATAATAGCCGCCTAGGATCTTGCGGCGCTGGATCTTGCCCGACATCAGCGGCAAAGGCGCGTCCTCGTAAAGCCCGATCAGGTGCAATAGCCCGCCAACGGCCAGCATATCCAACCCCTGGTCGAATGCTTTAACCCCCGCCGGACCGCCTACCGCATAGACGACGATATCGACACCAGCTCCCGCTGTTAGCCTACGCACCGCGGCAATAGGATCCTCTTCGGCGGCATTGATTACCGCGTCGGCCCCCAACTCCTCAGCCAGCGCGCAACGGCTCTCCAGCGCATCAACGGCGATGATCCGACCCTTGCCATTGTGCTTGGCCACCTGCAACATCAGGCTCCCAACCAGTCCCTGGCCCAAAATCACTACCGTGTGGTTGGGTCCGATCTCCTCGATATCCACCCAGGTCACCGCACCCGAGACCAGCGGCCAGTAAGGTGCCGCGTCAAATTCCACGCTAGGCAGCATCGCCACCACCTGCGGCTGGTCCTGCGGTGCAGACAACACCGCTGGGCGCACCACGTATTCAGCGTGCGGTGCCAGCGCTACTACCCGGTCACCTACCGCGTAGCAGTCGACACCCTCCCCCAAAGCGTCAACCACCCCCGCCAGTGAATAGCCCATAATCTCGGGACTGACTGCTTGCTCACGCGTATAGCGTGCGCCGATCTCCGATCCTCGGCTGATCAGGCTGCACACCGCCTTGATTCGCACTTCCCCCGGCCCCGGCTCGGGCACCGGCACTTCCTCAATTTCGATATTAAACTGCCCTGTTGGTTTGATAACGCGTTTCATCTCTCTGCCCTCAAAATCTTCTCGTCCACTTCCATCTGCTCGCCCTCACGCGTCAGGTCGTAACACTCGTGCCGGTCAATAACGTCCATCCCTAGCGAACGCCCGGCACAAATGGCTTCGATGGATCCGCGTATTCGTTGCCGGCCCGGTCCCGACCCCGCGCCAAATACACCGCGTGCGTTGCGTGTGGCCCCGTACCCCGCACTTTCACAGTCGCCGGCATGTAGCGCATGGTGTAGCCGCAGCGCCGCTTGGCACTGGTGTTGGGATTGGAGCCGTGGATCATTTTGGCGTGGTGGATGTGGCATTGGCCCTCGCGCAGTTCCAAATCGACGACTCGCGACTGATCGACTTGCTCGGCCACGATCTCGCGCCCGAAGACGTGGGTGTTGTGATCGACCTCCACATAGTCGGAAAAGCCGTGCCGGTGCGAATCGGCCACCACCCGCATACAGCCGTTTTCTCGCGTCGAGTCGTCGATGGCCAGCCACACGGTCAGCACCTCGTGCTCGCTAAGCCGCTCGTTCCAATACGCCGAGTCCTCGTGCCAAGGCACGCGCTTGCCGTCGCCGGGCGGCTTGCTGATAAAGTGGCTCGACCACAAGACGATGTCCGGGCCGAGAAACGCCTCGACAAAATCGAGCACCTCGTCGGCGAGGAGCCACTCGAAAAGCTCTGGGTGGGCAAAGTGCGGCACATCCATAGCCTCTGGCCGCTTGCCCGCGGGCAAATCGGCTAACAAGCCGGCGAAGAAGGCTTGCAAGCACTGGAACTTTTCGGCGGGAAAGAGCGGATGTTGATAGATGAAATAACCGTGATCGCGGTAGAACTGCACGTCCGCATCAGTCACGTGCAGGGAGTGGGAATTACTCATCGACAGGCACCTTTCTTCGTAATTGCAATCTCAATATATGGCAATCCGCTCACCCGTGCAGGATCGGATGCCCCGCGCCCTTAAACCAGACGCAGTCGAGTACAAACGACAGAAAAACCCCGCAGAAAAACCCCACCACCAGCCCGATAAACAGCGGCTTGAGTCGCTGGTAGAGCGCCACGCCGCCGAAGCGCAAAATCAATGCCTTGCAGGCCCACGCCAAGAACACCGAAAACACAATCCGCTTGACCATCCAAGTCGAGGCTACAGCTAGCCCCACCGGGTGCAAGGGCCACCACGCAATCCGGTAGTGCAAAAACGCCAGCACCACATAGCCCAATGCCCCGCTGCCGGCCAAGCCGAGCTTGTCCCAATCAACGGGCGCGGGATTGCGCGTCTGCTCGGCGACCCAGTCGAAGGCCCGGCCGCCCGCGCCTCCCGCGGCATTAAAAAACCACGAGCGCAGATTGCTCGCCCCATAGTCGTAGCACAAGTAGATCATAAAGCTGGTGGTCGCGACAAAGCTGACCACCACTGCCAAGCCGATAGCCAAGGCCAGCCCCCCACTGCGACGATGCGTGTAGTAATCGTGCAGCTTGAGCGCGTTGGCTGCCGAGGGCATAAAGGTGGATTGCACATCGCTGCACCACGCAAAGGTCAGCGCCAGCGCGACCAAGTTCTGCGGCCCCAAGGCCGAGCCAGCCGCGGCCACGACCATGCCCTGAGCGCTCATGGGCGTCGTCAAATAGTGCAGACCAGCTTGCACCACGAGCCGCGTAATACCCAAGAAGATCGTCAGCGCGGCCACCAGATAGAAGGCCGCCAAGTGCAGGTCCAAGCCGCTGCGCCACAGCCAGCCGAGGATAAAACACAGCCCGGCCAACCCGCCGCCCACGGCGACCCGATAGGAAATCATCTCGTCGGCGTCGTCGATCCGCCCAGCACGGCCCAGCGCGGTGCGCCACACGGCCGCGAGATGACCCCGCGCCATCCACAAGCTCCACCCCACCATCGCCGCAAAGGCCCCCCAAGACTGCCACGACAAGGGCGTCCCACTGTACACAAACGGGTCGGCGCGCAAATTGAAAAGGCCCGTTTGACTGATCAGGCCCAGTTGCGCCAAGTAGAGCAGATGGAAGAACCAGACGCTGAACGAAATGGCCAGCGGGGCCAGATACATAAACCCCAAAACCGGGAAGTACAGCAGCAGGTTGATGGGCGGGGCGTGGGGAACGAGGGAAAAGGCCCATCCCCGAAAGACGGGTACCTGCGCCAAGCCGGGATAAAAGTAGCTGGGAACGTTGAAGGCGATCAGACCGAAGGGAATGGCAAAGCCGATCCAGAAGACCCGGGTCTTGAGCGCCGGCGGCAGCGCCGATCCCGGAGCCTCTTCGGTCAGCATCAAGACCACCTCGGTCAGGGGGAAGGTCAGCCGCTCGCGCTCCATCCAATGCCGGCGCAACACCACCACCGAGCACAGGCCGACGAAGTATATGGCCAGCACCAGCAGCAGCCACCACAGCAGCGGCTCGGCCCACGCCCCCCACGGAATGGCCAAATCTTTGCTCGGCAAGCCCTCGTAGAAAAAGCGCATGGCGTCGTGCGCCGGGTCTGGAATAGCCCAATCCGGCAGATAGGGATGGACGTATTCGGCCCACTGGTTGGTGGGAAGCGCCCCGTAATAGGGCTTGGAGATGATGCTGAGAATTAGGCCGACGATGAAGATGGGCATGCCGCTGGCGACCAGCCCCATGATGATGATGGTGATCAACTCGGCCGCGCTGAGGGCGCGTTTGAGCAACGCGTTGCATAGGACCAGGATAAACAGCGGCGCGCCCACGATAATGGGAAAGTACGACCACGTCATTTCCGACGAGCCGACCATCCATATCGAATAGGGACTGCCAATGCTGATGGCGACGACCAGCCCCAGACCGAGTAGCATAGACCGCCAACTCAGGCCGGACCCAGGCAATTCCACGAGGTAGCGGTCGCTGAGATGGGTGAGATAATGAGTGGGGATTTTCTTTTGCATGGGGCGCGCTTCTTGGCAAGATTAATGGAGGGCAAAAAAGGAGACGGTTCGTCCATCGTCAAGGCCGGTCGCTTTATTCCGCGCGCTCCAGTTCAGCTTCTTGCCGGAGGACAAGCTGTATTCATATACGCTGCGTGCGGCGAGCTAGCCGACTCTGGCGGCGGCATGTCGACTACGATTCCATTAAATCACCTTTTGCGGAAGGCTCTTTTACCATGATCACCCAAGAATCAAACTCTAAGAACTTGACTTTTAATGTCATTGATGTTGAAACGGCAAATGTCGACCGGAGAACGATTTGCGAAATCGGGATCGTTCACGTTGAAGATGGTCAAGTGCGAGATGAGTGGAGAACGCTCATTGACCCAGAGGACCAGTTTGACCCATGGAACGTTGAGATACACGGTATCGACGAGGAAGTTGTTAAGGGAAGCTCTACTTTGCCGGAAATGTGGGACGATTTGAGCAGCCGCCTTCGTGGTTCTGTTTTGGTGAGCCATTCGTCTTTTGACCGCACTGCATTTGAGCAAGCCACAGATTATTACGAACTAGAGCAGCTTCAAGTAACTTGGCTTGACAGTGTTCGGATTGCCCGTCGGACTTGGCCTGACAGGTATGGTAGGAGGGGTTATGGGCTTAAAAACATTGCCGCTGATTTAGGTATAGTATTTGAGCATCATCGGGCACTTGATGACGCTAAGGCGGCTGCACAGATAGTGTTGAAGGCTTGTGAGATCACCAATCTTGACATCGACGAATGGCTTACTAGAGTATAAAAAAGCCTATTTCCAATACTCAAACTAATGATGTATAGACGAAGGGCAATGTCGAAGGGCATTTGTCCTGTTTTTTGTTCGTACGCGACAAGTCCTGACCAGGGCAGTCACAGGGATTGTCGCTCATCAAGTGTGGTCAGCAGCAACACGGGTTGGCAGTCGGCGTATGGCCGCGCCAGCCTGTTGGTCGGCGGCGACCAGATCGAACTGCGCCTGCAGGTTCAGCCAGAATTGAGGCTCTACCCCAAACCAGTGTCCAAACCGCAAGGCCGTGTCACCCGTCACTGACCGCTTGCCCGCAATGATCTGGCCAACGCGGTTCGGCGGCACATTGATCTGACGCGCAAATGCCGTGGGCGTGATGCCTATCTCTTCGAGCTCGTCTTTCAGGACTTCACCCGGATGCACGGCGCGTTTGAACATGTCCAAACTCCTATTTGTGGTAATCCACTATCTCTACCCCCCTCGGTCCCGAGGAGCCACTAGGCCAAACGAAGCAGATGCGCCATTGCTGGTTGATCCGAATGGAGTATTGCCCTGCTCTTGCGCCCTTGAGTGCCTCAAAGCGGTTGCTTCGCAAATTTCTCAAAGTCGCCAGCGACGGTGCCGCATTCAGGATTGCAAGTCGTTTCTCGGCCTGCTCTTCAAAACCCTGAAATGCCTTGACAAATTCCCCGCTAGCGAACCGCTCGGTCCTCTTGTCCTTGTAATCTAATATCATCGCTCTCCCTGCCTTTTTTGTGGAGCAAATTTTTCACGTATGTACCTTCCTTCTGTTAGGGTCAGGGTTAAGGTTAGGGTTAGGTTAGGCCTGGGAAGGCGATACACATAAGGTATGACGTTTGACGTCAAACGTCAAGGACGGCGGCGGTCCAAGATATGCAGCGTCTCAAACAGTTGCTTCGCACGGCGGTACAGGTGTCAAGCTTGGAAGAATTTGAGCAGCAGTTGTCGGCAAACTGCCGCGGGGGAAGGAAATAGAGCTTCAAGAGAAAGGCGCGTGGGGACGCGGGGTACTCAGAGCTTGATGACGGCGATGAGGACGCCGGTCATGGCCACCAATGTGCCCATCATCCAAAGGAAATAGGTGTCCATGCGCTTGTGGAGCGCGCGAATCTGTTCGCTCAACGAGCGGTGGAGCTCGTCAATGCGGTCATTGGTCTCATTTATACGATCGCCCAACGAGCGGTGGAGCTCGTTAATGCGATTATTGGTCTCATTTATAAGGTCGTCCAACGAGCGGTGGAGCTCGTCAATGCTGTTGTTGACGGCCCCTAATCGGGTACGCAGATCTTGACGTAGGTCTTGAAGTTTGGGGGTCGCACGGGTTTGGGGGTCGGTACTTTCGCTCATGGTTAGTTTCCTCAGCGGAAATATAAACGAAGGACTAAAAACCACCAACAGGCGGCTTCCGCTCAAGCGCCGCGAGACTTCCCTACGGCCTCAGTTGGTCTTCCACGATTCGCAAAAAATGCGCCTCCTGTCCAACCTCCCCGCCCACCAAGCGAGCGTATTCCCGCGCATCCTCCACCCGCCCAGTCCAAACCAATTCGGACGCCAACGCCTGAAACAAACTCAACGCATAGCGGCGGCGAAAATCCTCGTCCAAAAAAGCGCGCTCCAAATGCACCAAGGCCGGATCGTGTTCTGCGAGCAGATGGTAGAGCTGGCCCTTGACAAAATCGACGAAGGACGCGCCCACGGCCGGATCGTGCGCGAGAAACCCCGCCTGTTTCAGCGCGGCCCGCACCTCGTCCCGCTGCCCGTCGGTAAGTGCCATCCCCTGCATCTTGATGCACCACGCCCACTGCACCGCCGCCCACAACCCGCGGCGCGTAAACGGCACCTCGCGACGCGCAGCCGCATAGTGAACCTGCGCTCGCGCAAAATCCCGCTCGGTGAAAAGCTGATCCGCCACCGCCAGCACCAACGGACCCTGCCACCCCTGCTCGATCCACTGCTCGACGCCACGCCGTTCCCCTAGCGACAGCCGCTGCCCCTCCATGGCCGCCAGTTGCTTTAGATAGCGCGCATTGTGCCCATTGTGTTGGTGCAAGGGCGCTTGCGCGAGCATCGCCCCCATCTTGTTGTACGCCACCACGCGCTCCACCGGTAGATCGCCTAACGCGCTCCGATACGCCTCCGCACTTCGCAGCAGCCCCAAATCAATGTCCTGCAATGCGGCGACACTGTGGAGAACAGTCCGCGCCAACAAAGCCTGCCCGGCAACCGAGCAGTGAACGTGATCCACCATCCACTCCCAACCCACGCCCTGCGCGGGCGCAGCAGCCGCAAACGCAGCTTCCACATCCGCCAACACAGCCCCATGCTCTTTAGCGACTGCGCGAATTACCGCATTGTGCGCCGTGGGAGCGCGCCACGGCATGGTGTCCAAATCCCGCGCCTTGCGAAAGGCCCGCTGCGCTTGGGCATCCCGCCCCAACCGCTCCAACGCCCGACCCTGCAAATACCATAACCATGCGTGTTCGCTCGCAAGAGCCGCCGCTTGCTCTAATTGCTGCAGCGCGTCCTCAGCATCATCCGGCGCAACGTATCCCCGCGTCAGTACCTGCGCCGCTTGCTCCACCTGCGCCTTCCACCCCTCGTCCCCCTCCGTCGATCCCACCGGCGCAAATCCCGCGTCATTCGCCACAATAGTACACAGCACCAACGGCACCTGTGCTCGCGCGCAGACCCGGGCCACGCGCCGCAAGTTGTCGCGCAAATTCTGTTCAGCCGTCGCGCGACCGGGGCCGTGTAACGGTACCTCGCCACGCGCAGCCGCCATTTTTATCAAATCCATCGGCTCGTCCCTGGCCCCAATACCCCCCAGCAACCCATCCACCAGATGTGTCAAACGCAGTTGTCGCAAAAAGTACTGTAGCCGCTGGTGCCGCCCGGCTCCGTACAACCCGTAGAATTCGTTGTGCCCGGTATAGACGACGACCAGATCCGGTGATAGCATCAACGCATCTTCCACCACCTGAGCCACCGCAAAGCTAGCAATGGACGTGATGCCCAAATTGACGACCTCCACTTCCCGCTCCGGCCACGCATCCGCCAGCATCGCCTGCAAAAAGGACGCCGCCGCCAAACGACGCGGATGGGGGAAACCCTGCACAGTGGAAGCACCGACAAACACAACTCGATAGCGATTGGCCGGCGCGGGTTCCACAAAGAAGTGCTCGCCCATCTGCCCTGCCGCGGCCAGCCGGCCCTTGTATTGCGCGAAAAATCGCTGCGCATAAAACCGACTCGTCGCGTGCAGCGATTCGCCGGTCGCCTCGTCTTCGACCAAGGTCACAACCAACGGCGCTGGCCCCAATCCCGGCACGAGCCGCAGCAAACCCTCGGCCCCCACCACCAAAGCCACGCCGACCCCCAAGGCCGCCAAGCGCAAAAACCAGACTCTAGTCGTCACTTGGTCCCTCGTGGTCGTCCCATCATTGCGTTCACACTCTCCAACGCCGCATGTATATCCTCACGCGGTGCCTCCACCACAGCCTGTTCGAGGACCTCGACCGCCTGCTGATATTGCCCCAACCCCACATAGACGCCAGCCACATTGCTCCACACGTCAGCGCGTTCCCGCTCGTGCTCCAACACGTTCAAGAGGATGGGTAGCGCACCGCGCAAATCGCCGCGCAGCGCCCGCAGTGAGCCGAGGTTGAACCAAGCCTGCCAATACGTCGAATCGAGCCGCGTGGCCTGTTCGTATTTCAGCAGCGCCAGCTCGTAGCGGCCTTGTTGCAGATAGGCGTTGCCCAAATCGTTGTGCGTGGCGGCCTTGCCCCGCTCATCCATCGCTGGCAGATCCCAATTCACCAACAGCACCAAGAGGGCGAGACAGGCCGTCGGCAAAAGCGCTTGGCGCAAGGATTGTTGCCGCCATCTCGCATACAGCCAGCTTCCCCCATACGTGGCGAACAGAATCAGCAGTGGAACAATCGGCAGGCGATAACGCGCCGCGACAAAAAAGGAGATGACCGCGAAGCTATAGCCGAGGACGAAAAGCACCGGCGGTGCAATGCCCTGCCGCCGGATGTACACCAGCAAACCCAACAGCGCGAGGGGGCTTACCAAGCCAAAGGGAAAACCCAGCCCCCACTTCCACAATGTACCCGCGAGCACACTTGAATACTTGCGCCAATAGTACATTTCCTGATTGCGCTCTATTTCATCGCCGCGCCAGAACTGGGCTATTTTTGTGGCCAACAATCCCATGTAATCGAGAGGCGCATTCTGCATGTACTCAAGAGCCTGCATGTAAAAGAACTGGGACTTGGCGGAAGGGCGGGTGATCCCTTCCCGCAGCGGCAGGGCAACCAATTCCTCCCATTCCCATCCCGGGCGCAAAGCAAGCGTCTGCGCGGCGTCTGCGTTGTTCC
This sequence comes from Candidatus Latescibacterota bacterium, assembly GCA_965261395.1. GTDB lineage: Bacteria > Latescibacterota > UBA2968 > UBA8231 > UBA8231. The sequence continues at coordinate 3,718,804 of OZ253462.1, read as the reverse complement.
CTAGGTAGAAATTCACTCCCCCGTTATAGGAGATCGGCACGATATCCCCGCCGATGGTGTAATTTCTCAGTGTCACCGGCGCAATCGCCAGCACCGCCCCCAGCAGAAAAGCAACGACTGCCAGCCCGGCCTTTTTCCGCAACCAATAGACCAGCCAGATGGCCACGCCCGGGATCAAGGGCGCGAGGATCGCCGCGGTAAGAGATGCCAAGCCCAGCGCAAAACCCGCGGCTATAAAAATGAGCCTCGTCGGCCGCTCGACCGCGCGCATCAACAGCAGGATACTTACAAGGGTCAAAAGAGTGGCAAGACTAGCCGGCAAAAGCCGAGCGTCAAAATAGATCAGCGGCCCGTACACCGCCGCAATGAGGCCGCCGATAAAACCGACGCCTGACCCAAAAAGTCGCTGTCCAATCGGGTACAGCAACACACAGCTAAGGCTGCCGATTAGCGCCTGCGCAAAGCGGGATGCGTGGTAAAAGGATTCTGGGAATACGAGCTTGATTACGCCGAGGAAATAAGGATAGAGCGGGGGTTGCCAAAACGGGCCTTGGCCGCGTCCCAACCAGTTGCCCGCGGCTAGGCTGGCAGCTTGTTCGGCGTAGGTGGCCGCGTCCACCGCCGGCATAGTAAAAAGAGGACTAGCCGACATCTGGAACGCATGCACCATCCGCAGGCTCAGCGCCAGCGCCCCAATGCCCGCAGCCGCCCACCCCCAATGCCAGAGTCGCCTCATAGGACTCTCAGTTCGACCGTTTTAGCGGACGATCACGTCCCACACCTTCGACATCCGCGCCTTCCCCTCGGGGCCTTCGACGTAGAGCGTGACTGTATAGGTCGTCCCAGGCTCTGCGTACTGGTGGATGGGGTGTTGCTCGGTCGAGGTGTTGCCGTCGCCGAAATCCCAGCGCCATGAGCGGATATCCCCGTAGGACAAATCCTTGAAAGCGACCAAGCGGCGTTCCATATCGAGGACGGTAAATGCCCATTGCGCTTCGACCGGGTCGCGAAAGGCTTTTTCCAGCGGCATCAGCCGGAAGCCGACCAGTTCGGAGGCGTTGCCGAACATGGTCGTCTTGTGGGATAGGTTCCAAAAGCCCTCGAACTCCTGCTGTTTGACCTCGACATCATCGTAGTCGAGGATGCACCAAGTCAGGCCGATCAAGGCGTCCTCTTCGAGCTTCGACTCCACGGCGCGCTCCGGCCCGTCGGCCGGGGCGTAGTCGAAAGGGGTGATCCAGAATTCGAGCGCGTAGTGCCCGCTGTCGCCCGGCGCAAAATCGTAGCGCGCCGCCGCATTGGCCCAAGGCAGCTCGTAGATCCACTGATTGGCACCCCAGACCATAGTCCAGGGCTTGCCGTCGGCCGGGGTCAGGACGTGGTAGTTCTGGGCGTGGACGCCGTGGAATTTGAAGTGGCCGTCGAGGCCCTCCAGCCCGTTGGTGTCCTTGTCCTCGCGCAGTTGGGGGATCAAAGGACCGCCGGACAAATCGCCATCGACGACGATCTCCAAAATGTCGTTGTGCAGATCGCGGTGGCTGAAATCCCAGTAGTCGTCATAGGCTTCGTAGAGGAAGTAGAGTCGGTTTAGCCCCTTAACCCAGCCAACGCGCACGGTGACGTCTAGATCGGTGGTATCGATCGGGCTGTGGTGGACGGTGTCTTTCAACTGATCGATGCCGATGGCGTAGTCAGCAGGAACCATGCCCCAGTCGGATACATCCCCATCGACGCGGGGGATCTGATCGGCGGGGAACTGAAAAATTTTGAAGATGGTATCCGGCCGTTCCAGTGCGGCGGCGGACAGTGCCCACAGCACGCCAACGGTTAGGATCGCGCTGCAGCTTCTTTGCATATGTCGGTTCCTCCGATCAAATCCGGTTGTCATCGATATAATCCCAGTTATAGGCCATGCCCAGCCCTGGTTCCTGTGATACGTGTACGCACCCTTCGCCGTCCATGGGATCGGCAATCTGATCGAGATGCGGTGGGCTCTCGTCGTAATCGCGCCCGAGCCGCAGGAGGCCGCGCTCGTAATAGCGGCAGGTGGCTTCTGGGGTAGCCGCGGCCAAATGCACATGCGGGGCACCAACCCCGTGCAGTTCGCATTGCACGCCGTAGAGCTGGCACAAGTTGATGAGTTTCCAGCAGCCGGTGATGCCGCCGTAATTCACATCTATGCGCAGCATGTCGCAGGCCCCCTGCAACAGCCACTCGGCCCGCGCAAAAGGCCCGCCTTTGACATGTTCGGGGGAACAAATGGCGATGGTAGTCTGCTGCGTCAAGCGGCGGTACGACTCCACCCGCGTCTCGACCATCGGATGTTCCAACCAGTAGTAGTTCAATTCTTCCAATTCCCGCGCGACCCACAGCGATTCCTCCAGAGTATAGACCCCGAACGGATCGAGCATCAGCACGATATCGTCGCCCACGGCCTCGCGCACAGCGCGACAGATCTCCACATCCTCTTTGGGAAATCCGGGCAGTTGCGGCACAGGCTCCCGCGTGTGCGGATTCCAGCAGATGTTGGCGTGTACTTTGAAGGCTTTATAACCGCGCGCTACGCACTCTTGCGCCAGTTCTTCATACACCTCAGGACCACCCAAGTTCGGGTACGTGCTGGCGTATGCTTCGACCTTGTCGCGCGTGCCGCCCAAGAGTTGGTACACGGGCATGCCGGCTTTTTGCCCCGCCAAATCCCACAGCGCGCAATCGACAATGCCAAGTTCGTGTTCGGCGAGGCTGTGGCCAAACGTGGACATCTGGTCCATCCAATGCCATAGCTTCTCGCGGTTGAGGGGATCCTCGCCGACTAGCAGGTTTTTGATGGCACCTTCCATCGTCGCCTTGCTGCCGCCCAGCATGTGCCCTGTGACGCCTTCGTCGGTGGAAATTCTGGTGATCGCACCAGTGCCTTCCACTTCCTCGTCGTCAATCCACACGCCATAGCCCCAGCGCGAGCCAGCACTGCGGCCGCGGTGTTTGGTGCGAAAATGAATAACTTCGACATCGGTGATTTTCACGATTTGTCCTCCTCAGAAACGGATGAGAGTGCTTTTTCTGGAAACCCATTACCCTTGTCCATCGAACAACCGCGTAAGCACTGCCGGTCATTCTTCAAACGGAAATGAGTTATATATCGACTCAGCAAGCGTATAGATATCGTCATAGTCATACTCTCGACCAATTTTTAGCGTCCAGTACCGGCCATGTGCAAGCCAATGTCTATATTTGAAGGCTTGCTCTAAGTCTGAAATGATAGATCGGCGAACGGTCGAATGAGATTTCCACTGCAAAAAAATATCCCCTAGCGGCACATGTTGCCCCTTATTCTGATATTTCTGATATAATGTTCTATTGAGTCCTGCAAATATAAAGGAATGTTTTACAGTTTAAGTTGTGCATACTTGAAGAAGCCTCGAATCAGGTCGTTATCGTGATGCTGGGCGGTGATTGACATGCAGACCGCATCTGCTACGTCGTCGATGTGGTCTGGAATGAAGTTGGCTAGATCGCCATACTTAGTATGATTCCAGACCTGTTCAGCCGGATTCAATTCGGGTGCATAGGCGGGCAACCATTCGATGGTGAGTCGATCCGGATACCTTTTGTGCAATACCGCCACCGCGGCGCGATGGACACTCCACCGATCCAAAATGAGCACGACCTTGCGTCGTATCATACGCAGCAGATGACCGACAAAGGATACCACATCCTGCCGGTCGATATTATGCTCATACATTCGGAAATAAACGCCCAACCGCTGGCGCCGAGGCGGCAAGGTAACGGCGGCCTGAACCGACAAGCGATCGTGGCGATCCCACACCTTGTGTATGGGCGTGTGACCCGACAAAGCCCACGTCCTACGACGGGTGGGTTGCAGCATGAAGCCGCTCTGATCCATCAAGGCGATGGTCGCCCCCTGGTGCCGGGCTTTTTTTTAATCCGCGGCCACTCCACTAAGCGCCATTGGCGGATGGCCTCCTCCTCCCGTTCGCGCGCCCGGTGCTGGGGATACTGGCATGAAAAACCCAACCCATGCAGCAGACGACCCACGTGATCGGGATGATAGGACACCCCAAACGTTTGGGCCATCACCTGCGCGACACGCCGACAGGTCCACAGCGCGCTATCAAAGCCAGCCGCCTGGGGACCTTGGAGTAGAAGCTGTTTCAACTGATCCTTGTCTTGGGGACTCAACTGACAGCCCCGACCCGGATGCGGTTTGGCTTTGAGTCCCGCCTCGCCGGCTTGCGCTTTCATCGACTTCCAACGAGACACCGAGGAAGGGGAGACTTGGACCAGACGAGCTACTTCGTTGACGCCTTTGCCGGCATCAAGCAACTGAGCCGCCCATTGACGACGATATTCCAGCCGATCGGCACTACCTTTAGGTCTCATATAAATGAATATAAACTATTCCTTTAAAAATGCAGAGGTCAATAAAGGACCTTGATAGAGGGTCTTTTTGTTTTTTATAGCAACGCTGCAAAAAGTCTATACGGAAAGCTGCTTCTAACGCGGCTAAGATACTCATAGATGTACTCCGTGCATGTTCTACAAGAACGGAGGTCATCTCAAGTTCTATATCTAGTGGCGTATAACCGACGAAACGATTATTTAGATAAGGGTTGTTAAAGGAAAAGTAGTTCCTTACGGATGCTTCTATGTCACTATAATATTGGGAATATTGGGCAATCTCGACGAGTGGGAGATGTTCTCCAGAAAACGTGACTCTCCGAGCACTAGGCATTCGCCACTTCCATTATTGCGGAAAGAAAGGACTCCTCTTCAAGTTCGATGTATTTGATGTTCGGAGGTGGCGTAAGTATTTTCCATGCCCACTCCTCCACAACAGATTCCGGTTCATCCTTTGTTTCACTAGATGAATCTCGAACGATGACGCGGATCGTAGGGGAAGAATCTGTTTTCGGGACAAGAACAAACTTGACCGTACCATGTGGCCCGTGCATATCCACATGACGCATGTCCACACGACGCATGTCCACACGCCCTTTGACACCGAGAACTAGTGTACCGATGGGATCGAAGCGAACTTTGATGGTACCAATCTGTATCTCAAGAGATCTTACATCATAACTACCGATGTGTTCCTCAGTGATCTGCTTTGTAGTCCACGTAATACGGACCTTCTCTTGAGCAATGTATTTCCGCAGAAACTTTTGGGCTAGCTGGTAGAATTCATCGAGATGCTTCTTCCAGTCATCGCGTCTTTGGATCCAGTCGATTGATGGTTCTTCCTTGGCTATCTGTTGGTTTACGAAATCGTCGAAAGATATATTATCTGTCATGGCAATTCTCCTTTGATTTCACTAACGTACACAGCTCCGGCTATTGGGGCAATAACGTCTTAATGTTGTCTTCATAAACGACGACCCTGTCTTCATAATCCCGCCGCAGCCCCATCAGAAACTCATCCGCCAAGCGGCTCTCTTCGGCTCGCTTCAACAGCGCCCGCGCCCGCTTCGCCGCGGTGTCGAAGGGTGCGGGGGCATTGCCGAAATTCGACTTCAGCACCTTGAACACCGAATAGTACTCGCCGCCGCGCGGCATGGCCTCCGGGCCGGCCACTTGGGCGGCCTGCACCGTCACCGCTAGCGGACCGTACAACGGACCGACCTCAGCGCTGCCCACGGCGTCGATCAATTCTCGGTAAAAGGACTGTTCAGAGGCGTGGATGTGAAATTTGCCCTGTGCGCCTTTGCCCGCCGTTCGCAAGGTGTATTCATCGGCGAGTGCTCCCATATCCTCACCCGCCCCAATTCGCTCTTTGATTTCGACGGCCTCTTCCTGGGTTTGCACCATAATTTCCTGCAACGTGACCTCCTCCGGTGCGGTGAACAACTCGGGCCGCTCGTCGTATAGTTTTCTGACCGTCTCCGGTTCGATCTCGACCCGGTCCTTGACCGCCGTCTGCCTAAGCGCCAACAGCAACAGGGCATCTTGGCGACGCTGATACCAGCGCCCAATCTGCTCTTCGCGATCAATCCCCCTTTCATAGGCCACATGCAAGAACAAGGTGCGGGGCAGCAATACGTCTTCGGCGAACCAGCGCACCGACTCAGCAATGTCGCCCGAAAAGCCCATGTCCAACTCTCCGGCGTAATCCCAGAAATCGCCCACCGTGACACTACCGTCGCGGAATTCAAAGAGCACCGCTGAGCGTTCGGCCGCAGTGTACTCTCTGCGCCCTGCCGCGACCCATTGCTGTAGCTGATGCAAGGTCTCGCCGTTGGCCTGCAAGTCGATGTCGGTCCGCAGTTGCGCCAAGAATGCCTCTATCAGCTCGGTCGTCTTTTCCTCTCGCAGCTTGGCCTCCAACGCGTTGCTCGCGGTGGCAAAACTCACGGGCCGAGCGTGCATGACTTGATAGATCCCGAACTGGCCGTTGGGCAAGCTGATCGGCTCGGAGTACTCGCCGACTGCCAGTGCGTTTATGTATTCTTGCAGGTAGATCGGAATGCGCTTGGCGGTCAGATAGCCGTCAAGCTCTCCACCTTGCGGTGCCGTCGATTGGTGCAGCGACCGGCTGAGCGCCAGTGCGGTAAAATCCTCCCCGTCGGCGAGGCTTTGTCGGATCTCCTCGGCTTCGGCCTGTGTGGCAACGATGATCAGGCGCAGCTTTACCTCGCGCTCCTTGTCCGCAGCCTCGTAGGCCGCCCGCAACTCCTGCTCATCAACGCGGACCTTGGAAAGGAATTCGCGCTCGAACAACAGCCGCAACACCCGTTCGGCCTTTTCCTTGCGCAGCTTCTGCGCTACCTCCGGTGCCTCGTCAAGCCCCCTTTTGACCGCTTCTTGGAGAAAAATCTCCTTGTCGATGATCGTCTGTAGATAGTCGCGGTAGCCGTCCAAGCCGGATTTCTTCGTCTTTAGCTCATCGGGCAGGCGCTGTTCAAAGGCGATCAGTTGGGAGGCCGTTATCCGGCGGTCTCCCACTTCGGCCAAAACGGGGTTTTCCAGTTCCTCGACATCCTTCGCACAACCCATAAGTACTAGGACGATCCCACTGCAAACCAAGGACAGGTACGCTTTCATAAGTTCAGTAAACTCGCAATTTTTTAGGTGGAATGAATCAAACCGCGGCACGACGACCAGCAAGCGCTAGCGGATGCTGCCATATACCGTCACAAAGGAGATGGCGCCCGTCTCTCTAGCGCTCGGCTGTTCAAAGCGCTCCAGATGGCGTCTGCTCACCCTTATCCCCATCAGGGTTTGCAGGGTATAGCCCAGATACGGCTTGTCGATGGAAAGCTGCACGGCGAGCGAAGTCTCGTCGAAATCCCCGGTCGTATCGCCGCCGCGCAAGCCAGCGGTGGCCGTCTCGTCCTGGATAAAATCGCGGAAGATCAGGCGCTCGACGCCCAATTGTAGCAACACGCGGTTCAAAAAGGGACGCCGCAGCAAGAGCGAGAAGATCCCGCTCCAGTCCTGGCGCTCGGCCGTCGAACCGCCGGTCAAGCGGCCGATATTGTAGGGCGTGTCGTCCATGAAAAGTTCGTGCTTAAAGCGCGGTTGCACCGCCATCCGGCCCAGCGAGAATTGGTAGTCTAGGCGGTTAATTAGCCCCAGCCGCCGCGTGTTGCGGGCGATTAAGCGACCGGCGCGGTCGCGGGCATTGGCGTCGCGCTGCCGAATGAACTCGTGGATGAACTTGCCCTCGCTGTTGATGCCCTTGTAGGTCTTGCCCGTAAAGCCAGCCCACAGCCGATTGACGACCGCGTCGCGCATCGCCAGCGGATCCATGACGGGCTGCATCGACCCCGACGAGTCGAGCGGCCGGCCCAGTTCGGGCTGCGCCGTTACCCACTGGATCACATCGTCGGCGATATCGTCCTGCACCAGCTTGAACATGTTGTAGAACGCCGCGTTGCCCGCCCGGGGAAAATTGCGCTCGTAGGCCAGCAGGGCGTAGCGAGTCACATTGTTCTCACCGGTGGACAGGCGCTGCACCTGCTCTTGCCCCGCCATCCATTTCAGCTCCGGCGTCAGCCACGCCCCCAAGTAGGCGTTGTACCCGCGTCGGTCGCGCTTATAGGGGTAATCCGGCTCGTCGTCGTTTTCAAAGCGCTCGCCCCAACCATTGTTGTTCAAGTCGAGGGCGAAGACGAATTCTGGCCGATCGACGTAGTGGCGCAAAAACTGCTCTTCGTAGTCGGGCATGAAATTGGGGCGCACTGAAGTGTTGTTTTGGTTGAAATCGGAGATGAAGTCGTTGTTTTCGTCGAGACCGGGGAACACCGCCCCATCGGCCAACCCCTCCTTGTCGCGCCGCTGGTCGAGGCGGATGTCGTTGTCGTCGTTGTCATCCACCAAGTCGTAGATAAATTCCGAGCGCGCCTCTTCGTCGTCGCTGTAATTGATCCGCCCGCCCTGATCGACGAGGAACGACGTGGTGTTGTACTCGGCGTCCATGCCGAACGCTTCGCCGAAGAGGAAGAAGGGGTAGAATTCTTTGGCGACATTGACCATCCAGCCCGTCGCCGACTCATCCCCCAACACGCCGGATGCACTGTGGTGCGTTTTGCGGGCGAGATTGGGATACTGCCGGAACTGGTGGTTGACATTGTACTCGGCGTACACCCGAAAGCCCGCCCAATCGCTAACCTCAAAGCTAAAACCGAAAACCTGGGTCGCCGTCGGCAAGCCGTAGTCGAAGACGACCCACTGCTGATTGGAGTTGTCTTGGACATTGTCCGCCGCTCGCACCACGTTTACAAACTTAGATTGGGCACCTAAAGGTTCGTTATCGGTCTGGACATCCGAGGTGACATCGACCCGGTAATCGTTGTTGAGTAGGAAGCGGAACTTCACCGCGGTGATGTTGTTGACCAAATCGGCATCGTCGATAATGTCTTCCAGCGCCACTACCGCCGGCTCTTCAGAAGAGAAATTGTACCGGTAGGTGATCTCGCCCTCGCTACCGGCCCCCTCGGCAACGGGGAAGCCATTGCGCGTGGTACCACCCTCCACCTGCGGCTGAAAGCCGATATGACTGCCAACTAGCACGGTATCGCGGCCGCCAATTTGGGTATGCACTTCGATATCCCGGTCGAAAACCGTAGGCGCGCCCACGCCGTCCTCGGGCGAGTCGTCCGTTATGCGGACGATGATCCAGTTGAGGCGATTCTCCAGTTGGCCGTTGGTCAGCTTGCCCTTGAAGGGATTGCCGCCGCGGTCGGCTTGCGCCCGGCCGTTGTGGGCGTTGACAAAGGTCGCGCCCAAGCGCATGGCGTCGCGCACCTTCCATTCGCCCCGCAAGCCGAGCAAGTTGGTAAAGTTCTCAGTGACGATGGGAACGCGGATACCCGGAGCGATCTGGTCCACCGGCAGACTGATCCGCGACATCAGCACGGTAGCGGCCAAGCGGTCGGCGGCATAGTCGAACTGCACTCCGTTGAAGCGGGTTTTGCGGAACGTCATTGGCGTCAGCGTGGTGTTGATCAGGTCGCCGATCGTCACCCCCAAATAGTGCTGGCCCTTGGCATCGGTGGCGATGAGCAGGTTGCTGAACCACGAGTTATAGCGCCCGGACGGTTTGAGCAGTCCCGATCCCCCAGAGCTGGTCGGCTGCCGCTGCCGCCAGTCGTACACCAGCCAACCCTTGGTCAGATAGCGCCCGTACAGGTCGTAGAAATAGTCGCCCTCCTGCGCGGGAGAAAAATAACGCCGGTAGGGATCGCTAGCGTAATTGGTGTACTCCCACTGCCAGCGGTATTCGGGGGCGATCTCCTGCGGCATGTACCAGCGCTTCAACGCGGGGACGAACGCCTCCTGCTGCATAAGTGGACCGGAGGCGTAATAGGAGACCCGGTCCGTTTCGTTGGTTCCCAAGCGGTTGCCGTAGTCGGGCTGGGCACCCGCTGGCACCAGCCCGGCCAGCAGGCAAACCGCCGCCCACCACATGCGCGTCCCCTTTGTTGAACCGCGTCGCATCATTCTACCCCAGCGTACACCGAGATAAAACTAGTGCCGAAGGACCGGCTCTCGTTCTGCTTCATCAGGCCCTCGGCACCCAACACCACGGCCTCGTCCCATCGCTTGGTATAGCTAACGCCGAACTGGGTGGTGAGCTTGTAGCCGAGATAGTGTCCAAGGGTCGTCCACTGCAGGGCCAAGACCAGGTTGCGGAAATCGCCCGTGTCCTGGGTCGGGCCATCGGCCAGCAATGCGTCTTCGTCCAAGACCAGCTCGCGGAAAATCGAATATTCCACTCCGCTTTCGAGGAAGGAGTTGTGCAACACCGGCAGCCGTGCCTGCATAATGCCGATCCCCATCCACTCCTTGCGGTCGGGATCGGCCTGCAAAAAGGCCGTCTGGTTGAGGTATTCGCTTTTCGCCTTGGGTTGCAGCACGAGCTGGCCGAGCTGGTAGGTGTAATCCGCCTTATTGATCAAACCCAGAAACCGCGTGCGTTCATTGAGGATGGGCGCATCGCCGCTTCTGAACGCCTCACCCCGCTGGCTGAAGAGGCTGTATTTGAATTTGTTGATCACATTCAGCCTTTTGACCGGTTCGCAATCGAATTGCACGTAGCTGTCATTGACCCAAGTGTCCCTCGCCGGCAGGATGTCCTCGACGTGAGCCAGCGATACCGTCTGCAAATCCGGCGTCGGCTCGCGGCGAATGTCGGGGATATCGTCGGCGACCTTTTTCAGCGAATTGAAAAACCGCAAGCGACCCCATTGCGGGTGGTCGCGGTCGTACGTGAAAACGCCGTAGGTCACGTGGTTGCGGCGATTGGAGGATATCTCATCCTCCCGCAATCGCCCCACCGTTAGCCGAGTATCCGGCGTCAGATGTTGGCCGACGTAGATGTTGTAGCCCCGGTGGTTGCGGCGATAGGGATAGTCGGGCAAGTCGTCGTTTTCAAACCGGTCGATCCAGTTGTTGTTGTTGAGGTCGATGCCGAAGAGGAATTCCGGCCGATCGACGCTGTAGCGGAAAAACGGCTCCTCGTAATCCGGGATGCGATTGCTCAGCGAGATATTGTCGTTCTGGTTGAAGTCCGAGACGAAGTCGTTGTTTTCGTCCCAACCCGGGAAGACAATCGGATCGGGGCCACCCTGGCCCCAGCGGCTCCAATCGGGCGTGCGGTCTTGATCGTCGTTGTCATCGACGAACTCATAGACTGAGGTGCGTTTGTCGTCGTAGTACACGCTGCCGCCCGAATTGACGATAAACGCCGTCGTCGAGTAGGAGGGATCCATGCTGAAGGCTTCGCCGAACAAGAAGAACGGATACGCCTGCTTGGAAACGTTGACCATCCAAGCCGCGGCGTCGCGCGCGTGGGTATTCAGGTTGCGGTCTGCGTCGGCGAGCGTGAGGTTGGGGTACTGGAGGTAGGCGCGATTAATGTCGTACTCTGCATAGGCGTCAAAGCCCATCAACTGCAACACTTCCATCGTGAATCCGAACACCATGTTCGCCGACGGCAGCCCGTAGTCGAAGACGACGCGCTGCTGGTTTGAATTGTCCGTCACATTGCCGGCGGCGCTGCGGACATCGAAGAGCACGGCACCCGCTTGCGCCAAGTCCAAGCCCGTAAGCGGCGGGCTAGGCAAGCTGCCGCGCCCGATCTGGCGATCCGACCACACCTGGATCTTGTAGTCGTTGGCCACCACGAGATCGAACTGGATATCGACGATCTCCGTCGGCCGCGGGCCAATGTACGCTAGGTCGGTGAAATCGTAGTTGATGACGATCTGTTCCTCGCCGTCGGCAGCCAAAAAACCCTCCCGGGGGAAGCCGCCGGTAATCACCGGCCATTTAGTCGGATCAGATACTACCTCCCGCAAGCGGAATTTCGTGCGCTTCTTGGTGTCGAAATCCTCGGCGGTAATGATGATGTCGTGGGCAAACAGCGCCGCGCCGCCTTGGCCGTCTTCTGGGGAGTCGTCGCTCAGAACTACGGCGATGGCCCTGATCGGATCGCTGCCCTGCTCGGCGCCCAAGGTGCCGACGAGCGGGTTGCGTTCAAACGCCTCGGCCAGCGTCTGTGAATTGTGGGCGTTGACCATGGTCGCGCCAATCTTGACAAAATCTCCCACCTGCGCTGTCGCCCGGCCCCCCATCATATTGGTCGCGTTGGTCGAGACACTGGGCTGGCGCTCGGGGGTGGTGCCGAGAATCGCCTCGCTGGCGCGGGAAAACAACAGCGTCGCCTCGTATTTGTCCGCGGCAAAGTCCATCTGGATGCCGTTAAAACGCGGCTTCGAAAAGGTCAGCGGAGTCAGGGCGGTGCGGATGCGCTCGCCAATGGTTATCGCTAGGTAATACTGATCGCGCGAGTCGGAAGAGACCGTGACGGCGTTGAACCATCCATTGAACCTAGGGTCTTTGTAGATCGACGAACCGAATTGGCCCGGCTGCGTCTGGTTCCAGTCGAAAATCAGCCAGCCCCAAGTCTGGTAGTTCCCGTACAGGTCGTAAAACGGCCCGCCCTGGCGGTTGGTGTTGACGTAGCGCTGGTACAGGTCCCGGGCGTAATTCGAGTACTCCCACTGGCGAAAGCCGTAATCGACGTATAGCTCCTGCGGCACGTACCATTTCTTGAGCGCCGGATCGAGGGCATCGAAGAGGACGCCCGGGCCGCGAGGCTCAAAGGTGAGTTGGGCACCGCGCTGGGTCCCGAAACGACGGTCCGGCGACTGGCCGGTCGCCCCAGTCGCTAGCAATACCAGTGCAAAGAGGACCAACCTCTTAGGTCTGCCCATCAAAATCCTCCATTAAAAAACAAATACATAGCTCGATCCCTTTGTCTGACGGGGCGTCGCGGGCTAATAAACCATCTCGACGATACCCACGACCGCTTCCTGTTTAGCATCGGTGGCCAAATCGACGCGGAAGAGGTAGATGCCTGGGGGCATCTGTTGTCCCGCAGCATTCGTGCCGTCCCACTGCGCGGAGAAACTCCCACCTCCCTGCTCGCCCGCAAAGAGCGTGCGGACGCGGTGTCCGGCTAGATCGAACACGCGCACCGTAAGCGGTGCCGCATCGACCAACCGCACCAGATCGCAGTGTATCCGCGTCTCGTCATTGACCCCATCTCCGTTGGGACTAAAGAGACGCGGTTGGGCCGCGACGTTAATCATGAGGCGGCCACCCGCCAGCGGCACTCTTACCGCTAGATCGTTCGGGTCGGCAGCCCCGATGGGTATTAAATCGTCGTCCGCCGCCCCTAGATCGGCCGCATTGCCGCCGATGACCCGCTGGCCAAGGTCGTCGGTAGCGCTGTTCCAAGCAGTGCCAGTAAAGGTCGTGCCAAACCTCAGCACGCGGCACTTGAAGCGGATCTTGACCACCGCCGCCTGGCCCGCAGCCAAATCGCTTTCGGTAATTGTGGGAAAGCGCACCCGCAGGTGCCGCTCGGTCACCGCTTCCACGGCAAAGAGGCCGCTGTCGTCTTGGACGGGCAGCTTGGTCAAGTCCACGCCAGTGAAATCCGCCGTTTGCACCTGGCCGTCGGCGTGTACCACTTCGATGGTCTCGACCTCTTCAGAGCGCACGGGCGTGGCAATCTCGAACACATCGAAGCCCAGATCTACGCCGCTGCGCATCTTGGTCGGCAGGACGGCATACGTGAACGACACCGGCACGCCCAGTTCGACTTGGCGCGGGACGACCTCGCTGATGATCCGTTCCGTCAGCGGTGGGTTAGATACCGTAAAGGCGAGGGCACCCAGCGCCCGGGCGGCTCCCAAGTCCTCGCTGTTGAATTCAGCCTTCAACTGGAAATAGCGGCGCGGGCCGGGCGAGAGAATGGGCACGCCCAGTGCATCGTCACCGATGTTTTCAGCGTTTATAGCATCCTCAGCCAGCTTATACGGCGGCGACCAACGGCTCCAAGCAACTAAGTCGTCGCGCACGTCGCCCTTAGCCGAACTTTTCAAATCGTCGTACTCGTCTTGGGTCAACGCCACCCGGCTGCGCTCGTCAATGGGCAGGGCGTTGAAGAGGTCAAGGGCTTCTTCAACATCGTCAATCGCGTCTAAGTCAACCGCATCGCCTGTAGCCGTAGTGGCGACCGCCCCCTCCCGCCACGGCACGTCCTCACCACTGTCTAGATGTTGCCGGGTGAATTCCAAAGGCGTGTCGTCCCAGCCGCTGCGCGAACTGATCAGCAAGCGCGACAGGCGTTCGAAGCCGAAGGACTCCTCCTCCCAGCGGATGCGCCCCCACAGCGCCAATTCCTCGCCGAAGTCGAAGATGTTGGAAAGGTAGTCGGCCCGAGGCACAAAACCGGACCCAAAGACGCGGAATTCGGCAATCTCAAATCCCACGGTGGTCTGCGATTTCAGGCGGATATAGCGGACGTATTGCGGCGGGATGGTCAGTTCGACGACCGGCTCTTCGTTTTCCGGCTCCAGTTCAACCGTGGTCAGCACTGGCTGGTTGGCCACCTGCGTTTCTTCGCTGCCATCGTTGAGCAGCAGCTCAAAGCCCCGCAGAAAATCGGTATGGAATGGGAAATCAGGGGCGGGAAAATCGGGGTGCGCGTTGCGGGGAAAGAACTGTATGCGCTCGACCCCGAACCGCGCGCCGAGGTCGAAATCCATGATGACCCCAAGTGAATTGACTTGGCTCGCGCCCCGGGCCGTCTTGCGTTCAAAGGCGGTCGTGGGGTCGTCGTCGATCATAAAAATTAGCTGGTCTTTTATGACTTGCGACAAGATGGTTGGCGCGCCGAGGCGACCCCCGCGGTCGAGGAGGCCCAAGGCGATATTTACGGTCTCATCCGCCTGTTGCGGCGACAGCCAGCCCACTCGGCCGTCGGCGTCAAACTCGAGCACATTGCCCGGAGTGTTGCTGGCCTCAACCTCGGTCGGATCGGTTTGTATCAAGGCCGCGATGGTGCCGCCGCCGCTTTCCCACTCCAACCCGTCCTCACCACCCATGACAATGGTGCGACGTTCCGCCCCCAGATTCTGCACCGCTAACAATACCAGCACCAGCGCCTTCGCGCGCGGATACAACACAGCCGACTATCTCCTTATAGGTTGGTCAATACGCCACGTGCAGCAGGCGCTGAACGCCCGTTTGCTTCACTCCGAGATCCGAATCCGCGTCAATGTCGATGCGCAAGATGTAAATCCCGGGCGGCACCAGCCGTCCCTGCTGATCCTCGGCTGCCCAGTCGAGCACATATTTCCCGGCCACTAGCGGCTTCTGGGTGTCGAGTCGGCGCATCAGCCGACCGCTTAGGTCGTAGATCCGCACTGTGACGGGGCGCACGCCGCTCAACCGACGCACGGTAAAATCAATGCTCAGTGCGTCGTTGACCCCATCGCTGTTGGGCGTCACTACCGCTGGCTGGATCTCGATGTCGCCGAGCACGTTGTTGTCCTGCACCGAAGCGAGGATTTGCAACCCCTGGCTCTGGGCCAATTCGGTCACGTCCGCGGGGTCAACCTGTTGCCACGAGTTTGCCAACGACGAATTGCCCAGCGCCGCCTGGAGCACCGCCCCTGGGGAAAACAGGGCCGTCGTAAACCGCACCTCAATCAGATCGACCTGCCCACCCTGCTTTACCAACCGGTCGAGGCGCAACCAGAGCGAGTCGGAGCGCGTCTCCACCACCTGCACATCGGCCAACTCTTCGGCTTGGCCGCTTGCCCACTGCGCCAAGCTGCCCAAGCGCAACGCGCCGAATTCGAGCGACATATCCGGCGGGGTGCGCACCAAAATCTCATCAAAGCCCAGATCCTGCGGCGCGAAGATAGGCTTGACAAATAGCGCAACCTCCTGCGGCGCGCCCAAGCGCTCAAAGACCCCTATATCCAGTTCGCCTTGCAGTTGTTTGGCTACCGGCGGATTGAAGTTCAAGCGAATGGAGTGCAGCTTGGCGGCGTGCATCGGGTCTGTGGTCGTCACCCGAACGCGCAAGGTCAGGTATTGACGCGGGCTGGGCGAAACGATCGGGTCGCCGGAACGCGCATAGGGGGCACTCCAGTTGCTCCAGTCGGAGCCAGCCACCTGCAGGGTGTCGATCCGGCCCTTTTTGAAGAAACCCAACTTTTCGTATTTGCCCGCCGACACTTCCACGCCGCCGCTGTCGTGGTACCGGTACGCCTCGGCGATCTCGTTACCAGTCCGGGTCTGAATTTGCACCGACGTGCCCGGGGGCGTATCCGCCTCCCATTCGATCGACACCAAATTCTTCGCACTGCCCAGCGGAATCAGACCTGAGACCAGTTCCACCTCCGGGTGGTAGCCTTCGCCGTACAACTGGACTTCGCGGATCCGAGCTTTGGTCCCCTCGTTGCGCACCGACCTATCGATGAAGGGATAGGAAACGCGCACGAAGCGGGCGGGCATAGGTTGAAACCTGTTGGTTTCGGTCGCCCTGCCTATGCCGCGCACCTGTTCGGGTGCGGTCCATATTAGACCGCCGCCCGCCGCCGGCGTGCCGTCCGAAATCTGAATTTCGTATATGTTGAAGCTGGCCCCGGAAAGTCGCCCACCGCCTGCGAAGAGGTTGTACCACATCTGTACGGTATCCACCCAATACGATGTTCCTAGGTCGAATTCCAAGAATCGCTCCCCGAATTTGATGCCCGCAGAGGCAAATGCCGCGAGGTTGAAGGTCAAGTAGGTGCCTTCACCGTCGAGCAGGTTGGCCACCGACCCTTCGTGGGAACTCTCCGCGCTACCCTTGCGGTCCGCAATCAAGCCTTGGGCGATATTCCGGCCCACTTCATAGACTTCTAGCTCGGCCAAGCGGGGCCGCTCGCGGCGGTAATAGCGGACGGTGCCGCGCACTTGGGGCTCGATCGCCTCGTAGATCTCCGGCTCGATCTCAACTTCCCCCTCCCCCACCTTCTTGCGGTAAACCACATCCCCCCGATTAGCCCCTGTGAGTGTCTCGTACTCCCCTTCCGATACCTCCTGTCCCCTCATACCATTGCTCTCGGTCACCACAACCTGCACAAAGCGCACCATATCGCCTTCAAAATCTCGGCCCGGCACCATGTGGACCAACTCCCCCCCGTCCAGATCCACCACGAATAAACGCTGACTCTTGTTGTCACTGGGAGTCCGGAAAACCTGTTTAGTGGGGACTATGCCCGCGATCTGGGCACCCTTATCGGCGTTGTCGGCGGTCAGCACTACAAATTGCAGAAAGGGGTCGCCCTGTCCTTCGGGCACGAACTTCAGCCCGATCCGAGTGGCGTTGATCAGGCGGCCCATATCGACCTCGAACCACCAATCCTGCAACGGGCTATCCGGGTCGGGTTCCCAGTAGGTTGTCTCGTCCCCATCGAAGAGATTGGGGATGTCCTCCTCGTTGGAACCCGCTTCTATCGCGTCGAGGATGGTCGCGCTCTCGGGTTTTCCGACGGAGCGCAGCAGATGTTCGAAAATATCCGTCACGGCGTTGTGGTCCTTGGGGACAAAGGCCGGGCGAACCTCGCCGCTAGGGGCAATGTCCAGCGTCCCCGGGACGAACACCCAGTGGCTCCAGTGGCTCTGGGTGTTTACCACTACTTGGTTGGATCCCAGACTGTGATTCTGCCCCCAAACGAAATTGCACAACCCAAGGCTCATCCCTAGTAAGACCATGATTCTTCTGCTCATCGCACCTATCTCCTGAACACCCTCAATAGACGACCGATACGACCCCGGATTTTGTCTCCCGTCCCTCCTCGGCAGCCGCTTCCACCCGGCAGATGTAGAGCCCCGGGCTTACCTTTTGTCCGCTCCCGTCCATCCCGTCCCACCGCCGCACGTGCCGCCCCGCAGTATCGAAGCCATTGTACACCTCTCGCACCCGCCGTCCCGCTAGGTCCCGTACCTCCACGACCACCGGCGAGGGTGCTGTCAGCTTGAGTAGGTCATAGGCGATGTCTAACCCATCGTTGACGCCGTCACCATTAGGCGTGAAGACACCCAAGCTAAGCGACAGCGAGTCTAGGAGCTGCACACCCAGCGACAACGACTGGACCGATAGGGTGTTACCGTCGAGGAGCGCCGTGGCGTTACCGGGCTGGATCGGCTGCCGGATATCCTGCGGCATCTCGCTATTGGACACCCGGCCCGCGAAGGTCACCCCGAAGCGGAATATCTCGCCGTTGAACACCACTTCTATCAACTCCTCGGTCCGATTGAAATCGACCTTCGGCATCGCTACTACTAGGCGGTCGTCCCCCACTTCCAACTCGGTGAAAGCCACTTCTTCCCCGCCGATCCGCACCGCGTCAACGTCCACCAACCGCCCTCCGTCAACGGATATCTCTAAGCGGTCAAAACCCGGGGAGTCCAACCCGATTGTGGGCCGGATAGCATAAGTGAACCGGGTCAGTTCGGTGGTCTCCACCTGCCAAGGTTCGATCTCACCCACCAGTTCCGTCGCCGCCGGCGGCGACGCGGCGAACTCCACATAGCGCAGCTCGCTACCCGCAGCGGCATCCGATTCAAAATCCACCTGGAATTGGACGAACTGGCGCGGCCTAGCCGCCGCCAGCGGCACGCCTAGACTGTCGGCGAAGTCGTAGGGGATGGACCACAGATCCCAATTCTCCGCGTCGCGGGTGATCTTGCCTTGCTCGGACAGTTCCAGCCGCCGGTACGCCCCTAGGGTCAGCGGCCGGCCCCGATCGTTGTAGTTTACCTGTTCGTCGCCCCGGAAGGTCTTGCGCCAGTAGATATTGGGATTGGCGTCGCTGCCGCTCTGGCTGCGGATGGCGACTTTGGCCGCGGCGTCTTTGTGCCCCGACCAGCGGGCCCAACCCAGCACCATCTCCTCCCCAAGGTCGAGGATATTGGACGTGTAGGAGGCCGTAGGCACATAGCCTGGGGCGAAAATTTCGAACTCTGCGATTTCCCAGTCCCGGTTTTGTGACTGCACGAAGAGCGCCAAGCGACGGATGTACTCCCCCGATAGCTCCACATCGACGGTAGGCTTAGTATTTTCCCTGACCTTCCGCTCGGCGTGGAACAGCAGATCCTTGCGAAAGAAAAGATCTGAATGCGCCCTGTTGACAAAGCCCACGCAGTTGCCGAGATGTCCCGCTCCGCTCGTCGAACACAGATCTTCGAAGCTGATCCCTAGTTCGGTGTTGGTCGCCGTATTGGTCCATACTTGGAAAGCCTCGATGTAATTGTCTTGGTTTTCGGTTCGCGTGAAAAACCGAATCTTATTCACGGCAAAGAGACCACCCAAGTTGAACAGAAAGGTCTTCCCGACCGTCTGATATTCCCCTACATTCGACCCGCAGCCAGTGCGTATCTCGCGCCTGCAATCAGCGCCTTGCAAGCCGACGTACGCCGTTTCCCTGTCGAGGTCGTTGATCTGCTGTACATCGTCCGCCTCGACCCAAGCTTGGAAGCCCTGAGTTTGCAAATAGCCGCCCCGCTCCCATACCGTCGGAGCAATGTTCTCCTCTGCGGTGAAGAACAACGGTGAAATCGCGTCGGATCCGATGATCAGGGACTCGTCGGATCCGAGCCGAGACGCCTCGATATCAGCCCAGCTAAACTGGCGCAAATCGGCTTCACCGCGTTCGACCTCGGGAGGAGGAGGCAGATTCTCTCCGCCCAGTCGGTAGATCGTCAATCCCGCGACCGGGACGCCCATCGCTAAAATCAGAAACAGCGCTACCGAGAAGTGACATAAAGGCATTTTGGCCATGGCTACACCTCCCAAAGGGATTTCGGAGGGTCTAAAAGAGCGGCGCATAAATCCAAAGGGGAGATGTAGCTACATCTCCCCTTTGGTTGCTGTTTCCCAATGGCTTGGGATCGGGCTACTGCTGAATATAAGCGGCCTTGATGCGACCCCAGCTTTCTTCCTCGACCGCCGTCCCCGTCTCCATTTGGCTGAAGTCCACGCGCGGGTCAGTCGGCGCGAGAAGGAAGTCCGAGCAGTTGCCGCAGTCGAACCACAGCTGGATGTTGGGGTTGATGCCCCAGCCGCCAGTGCTGCCGGAATTGTCTTCGGCGGCGTTGTCCATATCGTGGACCACCCAACCGAGGCCGATAGTATTGCCTTCGACGAAGGTGTGCTCCGGCTCGCTTTCTTCGGGGCCTACCCAGTGAAAATCATCCCAAGCGGCCGACATGATCTCGATGCGGGCAGTAACTTCGCCGGCGTTCGACTCCCCATCTAGCTGGAAGCCGTAATCGCCCCACGGCGGGACATCGTGCCAAGTCGACTTGCTTTGGAACCACCACTTCCAGCCGAAAGGCTCCAGCGGCGGAAAACGGCAGTGGGCGTTTTGTGCGAAGCGGCCTTGGTTGCGCTGGTGCTCCTCTTCGCTTTCGAAATCGGCGGCCGCGTACCAATGCTGATCGCCGCCGTGGTCGGAGTCAATCATAATCTCCCAGCTATCGTCGCCGCCGGCGACCGCACCAACGCCGTTGCGATCCCAGTAGTTGTCGAAGCGCTCCATCATGAAATAGAGGCGATTAGTGCCCTGGCTCCAACCGGCAACTACTCTGAAGGACAGATTGCTCTCGTCGTTTTCGTGGCCCAACCCGAGATAGTATTCGAAGTGGGACTCAAAGGGCACGTAGTAATCCTCAGGGACGATATCCCATTCAGACAAGTCGCCATCCAGCGTGGGTTCCATACCGGAAGGGAACTGGAACAGGGTACCGGATTCGATGCCAACGATGTCGACGTGTGCCGATACCGCGCTGGCCTGCAGCATGATGCCTACGGCCAAAATACTCGCGATGCTCATAATTCTCTTCATAATGCAATTCACCTCATGGGTTCGTGGTTTGAATATTCGTCAAAAAAACGAAAAATGAGCTTCTAATGCCTAACTGACGTTACGCGCTTTAAGATCGTTTGGTCTATCGGCGGTCATGCCTGCGAAAGCAGGCATCCAGAGACACCCGTTTGTGGCCCGTGCGTTAGGCTGGATTCCCGCGTACGCGGGAATGACCCCGGGTGAGGGGCCACAGGCCGCAAGCGGCAGACACGGCATAAGACTGCGTAACATCAGTTACTAAAACAGCTTCTCTTCACCTCCTTTCAACAGCTATTAATAATTGCTAAACATTTGCACAATATAATAAAAATAGAAAACGGCAAAAGACAACTATCTGGGCAGTGCCCTCCTAAGAGCATGTCCGAGCGCTCGTGGTCGTATAAAAAAGGCCGCTAAACGGGGTTCGCGGCTACTTTTCAACTCCCTCGTCCAAATACCAAGTCTCTGGATAGTAGGGCCACGTCCAGCGCGAATCCCAACCCCAATAGCCCTGAGGCGGCACATTGCGCAGCTTGCGGCTGACCACGACCGGATGCGGTCCTAAGCCAATGACGCCGAGTGCCCACAGGTTCTCGGCTTGGCTGCGGAGGATTTTCTTGCCCATTGCGATGCGCTCCTCCTCGTCCGTGGTGCGGCGTAGCGTCTCCCACCAGCCACTTTACTGACAGCCTCCCACCTGAAGCTCCATGACGTAAATCTCTTCGTTGCCATCGCGCTCGGACATGAAGGCGATTCTTCGTCCATCAGGGGACCACGCGGGATTAGCGTCGTCCGCACTGTTGTTGGTCAGGTTTCGCAGATTCGATCCATCAGCATCCATGACGTAAATCTCTTCGTTGCCGTCGCGCTCGGACATGAAGGCGATATACCGTCCGTCCGGCGACCAAGTGGGGTAGCCGTCGTATTCACTGTTGTAGGTCCGCCGGTTCGGTCCATCCTCATCTAACACGTAAATATCCCAATCACCGTCGTGATTAGACATAAAGGCGAACTGTCCGTCGGGTGCCCAAGCGGGATACGCACCGTTGTTGATTATTTCACTTATTGACCTCTGCATTTTTAAAGGAATAGTTTATATTCATTTATATGAGACCTAAAGGTAGTGCCGATCGGCTGGAATATCGTCGTCAATGGGCGGCTCAGTTGCTTGATGCCGGCAAAGGCGTCAACGAAGTAGCTCGTCTGGTCCAAGTCTCCCCTTCCTCGGTGTCTCGTTGGAAGTCGATGAAAGCGCAAGCCGGCGAGGCGGGACTCAAAGCCAAACCGCATCCGGGTCGGGGCTGTCAGTTGAGTCCCCAAGACAAGGATCAGTTGAAACAGCTTCTACTCCAAGGTCCCCAGGCGGCTGGCTTTGATAGCGCGCTGTGGACCTGTCGGCGTGTCGCGCAGGTGATGGCCCAAACGTTTGGGGTGTCCTATCATCCCGATCACGTGGGTCGTCTGCTGCATGGGTTGGGTTTTTCATGCCAGTATCCCCAGCACCGGGCGCGCGAACGGGAGGAGGAGGCCATCCGCCAATGGCGCTTAGTGGAGTGGCCGCGGATTAAAAAAAAGCCCGGCACCAGGGGGCGACCATCGCCTTGATGGATCAGAGCGGCTTCATGCTGCAACCCACCCGTCGTAGGACGTGGGCTTTGTCGGGTCACACGCCCATACACAAGGTGTGGGATCGCCACGATCGCTTGTCGGTTCAGGCCGCCGTTACCTTGCCGCCTCGGCGCCAGCGGTTGGGCGTTTATTTCCGAATGTATGAGCATAATATCGACCGGCAGGATGTGGTATCCTTTGTCGGTCATCTGCTGCGTATGATACGACGCAAGGTCGTGCTCATTTTGGATCGGTGGAGTGTCCATCGCGCCGCGGTGGCGGTATTGCACAAAAGGTATCCGGATCGACTCACCATCGAATGGTTGCCCGCCTATGCACCCGAATTGAATCCGGCTGAACAGGTCTGGAATCATACTAAGTATGGCGATCTAGCCAACTTCATTCCAGACCACATCGACGACGTAGCAGATGCGGTCTGCATGTCAATCACCGCCCAGCATCACGATAACGACCTGATTCGAGGCTTCTTCAAGTATGCACAACTTAAACTGTAAAACATTCCTTTATATTTGCAGGACTCAATAGGTTCGCTCCACCGGCCTCTATCCAGTAAATATCCCAATTGTTGCGGCTCTGGGAGGTGAAGGCGATATATCGTCCATTAGGCGACCAAGCAGGAGTCCTGTCGTCTCTACTGTTATTGGTTAGGCGGCGCAGGTTCGATCCATCGGCCTCCATGACGTAAATCTCTGTATCAATACCGCCCTCGGATGCGAAGGCGATGTATCGGCCATCAGGCGACCACGCAGGATCTATGTCGTCACTACTGTTACTGGTTAGCTGACGTAGATTCGATCCATCGGCGTCCATTACGTAAATATCGGCATTGCCGTCGCGATCGGACGCGAAGGCGATATACCGTCCGTCGGGCGACCAAGCGGGATGGCCGTCGTTTTCGCTGTTGCTGGTCAGGCGGCGTGGGTTAGGACCTTGCGTATCCATCACGTAAACATCTGCATTACTGTCGTGCTCGGATGTGAAGATGATATACCGTCCGTCAGGGGACCAAGTGGGATGGCCGTCGTATTCACTGTTGTAGGTCAGGCGGCGTGGGTTGGAGCCATTGGCATCCATCACATAAACCTCCCAATTGCCGTCGCGATAAGACATGAAGGCGATTTTTTGTCCGTCGGGGGACCAAGCAGGACGATAGTTGTATTCACTGTTGTAGGTCAGGCGGCGTAGATTTGATCCATCAGCGTCCATCATGTAAATATCTCCATTACCATCACGCTCAGACGAGAAAGCGATTTTTCGTCCGTCAGGGGACCAAGTAGGATGGCCGTCGTTTTCGCTGTTGCTGGTTAGCCGGCGGGGATTCGCTCCATCGGTATCCATCACGTAAATCTCTTCGTTGCCGTCGCGATAAGACATGAAGGCGATTTTTTGTCCATCAGGGGACCAAGCAGGACGATAGTCGTTTTCGCTGTTGCTGGTTAGCCGGCGGGGATTCGCCCCATCGGTATCCATCACGTAAATCTCCACATTACCATCGCGCTCAGACGCGAAAGCGATTTTTTGTCCATCAGGGGACCAAGCAGGAGAATAGTCGTCTGTACTGTTGAAAGTCAGGCGG
The DNA here is from genome assembly GCA_965261395.1 of Candidatus Latescibacterota bacterium. Lineage (GTDB taxonomy): Bacteria > Latescibacterota > UBA2968 > UBA8231 > UBA8231. The sequence goes on along the minus strand of OZ253462.1, from coordinate 3,694,882 downwards.
CGTGGGTTAGCTCCATTGGCGTCCATCACGTAAATCTCTTTGTTGCCATCGCGATCGGACGCGAAAGCGATTTTTTGTCCATCAGGGGACCAAGCGGGAGTCTGATCCAATGCACTGTTGTTGGTCAGTCGGCGTATCGGCCCGGCCACCCAACTCCCGCTGCCCGCCGCTCGCCCGATTCCCGCTGGCAGGGACTCGTCCAACGGATTCGCCACATATCCCACAATTGCTAGCGCGTCGGCCAAGTTGACCTGCCCATCGGCATTGACATCGCCCCAGTTCATATTGCCGTTGGATAACGCAATAGACGAATCGAGGCTGTACATCAATACGATCAGCGCGTCGTTGGCATCCACCTGCCCATCGTTGTTTACGTCGCCCAAAATGCCGCAGGCCAACGCCTTGCCTCGCGGCAGCAGTTCCGCCGCTTCTACCACCAATTCCACCGGCTCCATCCCCGCCCGTACCCCAAACGCCGCATCCACATAAGTTGCCAAGCCCGTGCCCGAAACGACAAGACCATACTCCCGCTCCTCCGCTACTGTAGGCGTCATCGTCGCCGCCGAGGAAGCCGCTGCCGCGATCCCCGCTTGCCCGTCAATGAGCACCATCCGCCGTGTCAATTCCACTCCCTCACCGCGTAGTCGATAGAAATACACCCCGGCCGCCACTGCCCGTCCTGTCTCATCGGTCGCGTCCCACCGCGCCGCGTGAAAACCGGCTGACCGCTCCTCGTCCACCAACGTCGCAATATGCTGTCCCAACACGTTGAACACCTCCAGCCGCACCTGAGTAGCCGTAGGAAGCTGATACGTAATCATCGTCGAAGGGTTGAACGGGTTGGGATAGTTCTGTCCCAACATAAACCCCTGCGGCAATGCCTCCCCGCCCAACGACGCCAACGGCAGCGAGAAATACCCGGCCGCATCCGTCGCCGCCCGCACCACGATGCCCCGACGCAAATCAGCGAGCTCAAACAACATCACCTCTGCCCCATCCACTGGCCGCCCATCGGCCAGCCGCACCTGTCCAGAGACCATCGGCTCCGTAGACGCCGCACTGCTCCACAATAGACCGACGAGAAACACCACAGCCTTTTTCATTTGGAATTCGCTCCTTTAGTTGAAGTTTGCTTTTAGGGACCTAACCCTACCAGCGGTTAATAAAGATTGAAGAACAAGACCGGACAATTACCTTGCAATCTGCTCCTCCTCCAAATACCAAGTCTCTGGATAGTACGGCCACGTCCAGCGCGAATCCCAACCCCAATAGCCCTGGGGCGGCACATTGCGCAGCTTGTGGCTGACCACGACCGGATGCGGCCCCAAGCCAATGACGCCGAGTGCCCACAGGTTCTCGGCTTGGCTGCGGAGAATCTTCTTGCCCATTGCGATGCGCTCCTCCTCGTCCGTGGTGCGGCGCAGCGTCTCCCACCAGCCGATCAGTTCCTTGATCTGCGCCGGCGGCTCCCACCCGAGCGCGCCGTCGGAAAAATACCACCGCGTCCACTTGGACCACTGGCTTTGCTCCCAGCCGCCATTGGTCGGCACGTACCAATAAGGCTCAATGGGAAAGAGGATGTCCGTGTTGCGGTCGGCGTGCCAGATGGTCATGTCCATCAAGCCAGCCCTAGCGCGGATCCACTGCAAACTGCCGCTGATCTGTTTGAGATTGACGTGTACCCCCGCTTCGCGCCAGTGGGCCGTGACCAAATCCAAGGTGACCTGCTTGGGCGTCTCGCCAATCATGTACTCCAAGGTGATTTGTAAAGGGTCGCCGTCGAGCCGCTCGCGCCTGCCGTCCCCATCGCGATCGACAAGCCCCATCTCGTCGAATAGGGCACCCGCCCGCGCCGGGTCAAACTGCGCCCACGCCGTGGCAAATTCTGGCTCGAAGTAGCGACTCGCAGGTACCACCGTGAGCTGGCGCGGCACCCCGTGGCCGAAGTAAACGATGTCGTTGATCTCCTCCCGATTGATGGCCAGCGACATGGCTCGCCGGAAGCGCACGTCTTGGAAAATCCGCCGCAGCCCCTCGTCGGGATGATTCAAATTGAACTGCAACACCACATCCGAGCCGTAGGGCCGCGGCCAGACGTACGTGGAATAGTCATTGTGCTGCTCAAAGCGCTTAAACAGCGGAATATCAGCCGTCATAAACTGCCGTCCGGCGAAGTCAATCTGCCCGGTCGAGGCTTTGGCCGCCATGATCTCAGGGCTATCGACCCGCTGCACCTCCAGATAGTCGATATAGGGCAATTGGTTGCCCTCGGGATCTACCTTGAAGTAGTAGGGGTTGCGGCGCAGCAGCGCGCGCGTCGAAGTCCGGCTGACTAGCACGTACGCCGTCAGCACGGGGCGGTTGAAGGGGATCAGATCGGTCGTGCTGTTGACGGCCCCAAAATAGGTGAGCCAGTCCTGCAAACCCAGCTCTTCGGCCTCGCGCTCCAATTGCGCGGGATCGGTAAACGCCGGGTGGTAGCGGCGCATGAAGTGCGCTGGCGCTGCCAAGCGCGAACTATTGTGGGCGAGGTGATTGACAAACAGCGGCATCGGCTGGGGAAAGTGATAGCTAAAACTATGCGCATCGTGCTTTTCGATCCGCGCGCCCTTAAACCGAGGCTCCACCACCGGCGTGAGCTCCTCGTTCATCAGCACGTGGTCGAACCAGAACGCGTAGTCGTCGGCCGTTACGGGATGGCCGTCGGACCACTTGTGGCCGGGACGCAGGGTGATCCGCAAGGTCCGCGCGCCGTTGAGGTATTCGGCCTTTGCCGCAAAATTCGGCAGATTCAACCGCATTTGCGGCCCCGGACGCAGCACCCCCTCGGGCACGTTGATCAGGCTCTCACCAGCTAAGAACAGCCGGGCCGTGCCCCCGTAGCGGCCAATCTCGCCGAAAGGTTCGACTACCACTGGGTCGTCGGGCAGGCGCTCGGCGACCGGCGGCAATTCACCGGCAGCCACCAATTCATCGAGTACAGGCGATTGGCGGAAGGTCTGCAATCCCACCGCCGCAGCCGTGGCTGGCGGCCGGAACCAAGCCTCTGGCCACGCGCTGCGCGGGATGTCGCCCGCCGGCACCGCGCGCTGGCCATCGGTAGCCGTGGGCGGGCGATCCGTTTCGACCGGAGTGCAGCCCAACCACGCAACCGCGCCTATACTCCACACCATCCTACGAGTCAGCACTGACGCAACGCCCTCCGCGTTTTATATTCTCTCAATCCATGCCTCCCTTTTCACCCCAACCGCCCGCCTTCTCCCTGCGCGCCGTCCTCACGGGTTTGCTCCTCGTGGGAGCGATCAGTGTGCTAAGCCCTTGGGGAATCCTCATAGTCAAGGGATCGCAGATCACCAGCAATGCCATCCCCCTAATCGCCGTCCTCTTCCTCTTTCTGCTGACAACCGCGGTCCTGCCCCTGCTCAAGATGCTGGGCCGCGCGTGGGCCTTTTCCCGCGCCGAACTCATCGCCGTGTACGCCATGATGCTGGTCGGCGCGGTGGTAGTCACCACCGGCTTCACCGGCAGCTTCCTGTCGGTCATCACCGGAGCTGCGTACTACGCCACCCCGGAAAATGCCTGGCAGGAACTCTTCGTCGAGTATATCCACCCCTATCTGGCACCCACCGATACCGAAGCCGTGCGCTTGTTCTACGAAGGGCTGCCCCAAGGCAGCGCCATACCGTGGGCCGCCTGGAGCCGCCCGTTAGCTGCCTGGATATGCTTTATCTTCGCCTTCTACTGGGTCCTCTTTTGCCTCGGCGTGTTGCTCAGAGGCCAGTGGGTCGCCAACGAGCGCCTCGTCTTCCCCCTCACCCGCTTGCCCTTGGCCATGCTCGAAGGCGCGGACTCCGCGTCCCCCCTCGGCGGCCTGTTCAAGAACCGCCTGCTGTGGCTGGGCTTTGCCGTACCGCTCCTCATCCACTCGTGGAACTCGCTCAACTACTACCACGACGCCTTCCAGCCCATCGCCCTAGCCGGCAACCTGTCACTGCTCCAAGGCAGCGTCGGCCTACCCTGGCGAGTCAATCTGCCGATCTTGGGCTTAGCCTACCTGATGGCGCTCAGCGTCTCCTTCAGCATCTGGTTTTTCTTTTTGTTCTACACCCTAGAAAAAGTCGTCTTCGCCCGCATCGGCCTCGTAATCGGCGGGGGCGATATCTGGACCTCGGGCGGCGGCTCGGTCCCCGTCTCCCATCAGCAGGCTGGCGGCCTCTTGGTGCTGACCCTCTTCGTGATGTGGACCGCCCGCACTCATCTGCGCCGCCTGTGGAGCCAGGCGTTAAAAGGCGAGCCAGCCCCCGGCGAACTCATGGCCCCGCGCACGGCCTTTGGCGGCCTAGCAGTTGGCGTGGCGTTCATGGTGGCTTGGCTGACCCTCACCGGCCTCTCCCTGTACGCGGCGGTGCTGCTGGTGGCAGGGGCACTCATCGTCTTTATCGGTCTGTCGCGCATCGTCTGCGAGGCCGGGATCCCCGGCTGCCAGACGCCGATGGCCCCACAGGCTTTCATCACCCGAGGCATTGGCCCCGAGACCCTCGGCCTTGGCAATATGACCGGCTTGGGCCTGAGCGCGGTGTGGATGGGCGAGACCGCCGCCAACATGATGAACGCCGTCATGCACAGCCTCAAGCTCACCTCCGGCGACTCGCCCGCGCCGCGCTGGCTGCTTGGAGCGCTGTTTGCCGCCATCGCCGTGGGGCTGTTCGGCTCGATCTGGTTTACCATGACCTTGGCCTATACCTATGGCGGCATCAACCTGCACGGCTGGTACTTTAGCGGCGCGCCGCGCTGGCCCTTTACCTATATGGCCTCGGTGTACAACGCGCCCGAGCCGTCGTTTGCCCCGCGCCTCGCCTTCACCGCCAGTGGGAGTTTTGTCATGGCGGCCCTGCTCTTTTTGCGCCATCGCTTGGCGTGGTGGCCCCTGCATCCTTTGGGTTTCCCCATCGCCTCTACTTTTACCATCGTTTACTATGGCTGGTTGTCCATCTTTCTGGCCTGGCTCTGCAAGGCGACCATCCTGCGCTACGGCGGGGTGCGCGCCTACCGCGCCCTGATGCCGTTCTTTTTGGGGCTGATCCTCGGCGAATTCACCACGGTCTGCCTGTGGCTCTTTATCGACGGGGCCTACGGCGTCGAGGGCAACATGATCTTCAATTTCTGAAGTCTCCTTTTTGTGCCGTAATATACGTGTAATTTGACTCAGCAGGCGAAATGCCGGACACTTGGCACAGCTTTGAGAAAAGGAGCAAACGGCCATGACCCCCTGCGAACAGATCATGCGCGACGATTGCTGCGTGCTAGACGACCTCCCGACCCCATGTTACGCTGGCTACTGCTCCTAGCCTTGTGGGCCAACCCGGGATGGACCCAGGTGGATGTGCACCTAGCCAAAATCGACGAGGGCGTCGCTTGGGTCAGCTCCTATTGGGGGTACAACGCGCCCAAACTAATCTTCGACGGCACGGCCTATTACACGCTGGGGCTGTGGGGGCCCGAGCAGGCCACGGCACAGGGAGCGATCTACAAGCTGGAAAACGGCCACTGGCAGCGCGGTTATACGTGGGACGGCCTCAACTACCAGCCGGGCCTATTGCTTCTCGACGGCCAGCAGCGCCTCATCCTGATCTACCCCACCATCAACGGCCCACCCGTCGTGCTGCGGGCGACCGAACCGGGGCAGATCGACCGCTTTGAGCCGTTGCCCGTGCCGTCGTCCATCGGCAAGGCCGGGTACATGGGCGCCGGGATCCACGAGGAGCGGCTCGTCATTGGCTATATCGGCGACCCTGCCACCTATACCTTCCAAATGGCCGTGCTCGACTTGGGCGCGCAAACTTGGACCGGCCCCTTTGTCTTGGCCCCGGCCCAGCGGCAAGACGAGCCTTTTACCACTTGGCTGTACCCCGTCGTCCAGCCCGACGCGACCGGGGTTCATCTGCTCGTGAGCAACCAGCCCGATCCAACGGCCCGCTACGACCGCATCCTCTACATGCACGTGCCCTACGCACCAGCGGAGCCACCTCAACCCGAAGTACTTGCGCACGGCGTGATGGCCTTTGGCGAGGCCATGCTGCGAACGCCCGACGGCCGCATCTTTGTCACCGGCCAGTACCAGCTCGACGAGGAAGCGACCAACCAGCTCTACATCTTCCAGCGCGATTCGCAGACGCGAGCTTGGAGCGGCCAAGCCCTCAGCCCCTCGCAAGTCGCGGCCATATTCCACGCGCCCGACGCGCCGACGCGCCTGTGGATTCCCAGCACCTACGGCGCGCAACTGCGGCTCTACACCTCGGAGGACGCCGGGGCGAGCTGGAGCACGGAACCTCTGCCGAATTTGGAGGAGCACGGACTGGTCTCCACCTTTTTCATGCACGGTATCTCCGCGGCCAGCGGCAGTCTCGCGCCGCCAGGACCTACCGTGGTATTCAGCGCCGGCGTCCACCCCAACTACCAGTTGTGGTTCGCCCAATTCACGACGGACGCACGCCCTACGGCCCTTGAGGCTGAAGACGCGGCGGCCAGCCGTGGCACGGCCCTCGTCGCCAACGCGCCCAACCCCTTCAACGGCCACACCTCCATCCGCTTTTCGCTGGACGCGGCCGGGCCGGTCGAGCTGGCCGTGTACAACCTCAAGGGGCAGCAGATAGCGGTTTTGGCGCAAGGCCTGCAGTCGGCTGGTTGGCACACCGTCTCTTGGAACGGAAGCGGCCGCGCCACCGGAGTGTACCTGTGCCGCTTGCAAACCGCCAACGCGACCCTGACGCGCAAATTGGTCCTGATTCGCTAACCTACCCCAACAAGGAGACACCATGATCCGCAAAGCTTTTGTCATGCAGGTTAATCCCGACCAACACGCCGAATACGAAAAGCGCCACAACCCCATCTGGCCCGAGCTGGAACAGACCCTCGTGGAACACGGCGTCCACAACTACTCCATCTTCCTCGACGCAGACACCCACCAGCTTTTTGCCTACGTGGAACTCGAGGACGAGGAGCGCTGGAATCGCATTGCCGAGACGCCGGACTGCCGCCGGTGGTGGACCTACATGAAGGACATCATGGCCTCCAACCCGGACGACAGCCCCTGCGCCAAGGACCTGAGCGAGGTATTCCACATCGACTGAGTTAGCGCAGAGGGCACATCATCTTTAGCTTCTACACTCTAATTTTGCAGCGAAATTCGACTAAAAACCATGCACATTTTGGTCATAGGTGCCGGCGCCATCGGCTTCCAGTTGAGCAAGCAACTGAGCCAAGACGGGCACGATATTACCCAGATTGACACCGACCCCAGTCGCGTCAAGCGCGTCAGCGAACAGCTCGACATCATCGTTGCCGAGGGCAATGGCACTAGTTTGCAGGACTTGCGCGGGATCGGCATCGAGAAGGTAGATCTCGTCGCCGCCATGACCACCAACGACGAGGTCAACCTGCTCGCCTGTAGAATGGCCAAGAAGCTGGGTGTCGAATCCACCATCGCCCGCATCCGCAACCCCGAATTCGCCGCCCCCGACTTTATCTTCAGCCCCCAAGAACTTGGCGTCGATCAGTTCATCCACCCCGAGAAGGAAACTGCCGACGCCATCGTCCGCCTCATCCGCCAGTCCAGTGCCACCGATCTGGTCGAGTTTGCCGAAGGCAAGCTGGTCTTGCTCGGCATGCGCCTCAACCACCAGTCCTCCTTGCTCCACGCTCCTTTAGCCGAATTGGGGCGACAGCTTGCCGACATTCCCATGCGCATCGTCGCCATCCAGCGCAAGCAGCAGACCTTGATCCCCAGCGGCAACACCACGCTGCTGCCAGAGGACCGGATCTTCGTCATCAGCGATCCCGACTTCATTCCCTCCGTGATTAGCTTGACCGGTCTCGCCGACCACCGCATCGAGGATATTGTGATCCTCGGCGGCGGCCTAATCGGCCAGTTCGTCGCCCGGGAGCTTGCCTCGCAGATGCGCATCAAGCTCATCGAAAGCCGCGCCGATCGGTCCCGGCAAATCGCCGATCAACTCGCCAACGTGTTGGTCATCCAAGGCGACGGCACGGACTACGATCTGTTGGCCGTCGAGGGCCTCCCCGACATGGACGCCTTCATCGCCGTTACCGGCAACGACGAAGTCAACATCATCTCGACGCTAGTCGCCAAGCACCTTGAAGTGCCGCGCGCCATCGCCTTGGTCAACAACGTCGATTACATGCCCATCACCCCAGCCATCGGCCTAGATTCGGTGTTGAGCAAACAGCTTTTGACCGTCAACGCCGTCCAGCGCTACGTGCGGCACCAGCGCATCGCCTCCATCGCCAGCCTACCCGGCCTCGACGTAGAAGCCGTCGAGTACATCGCCCACGGCGGCAGCAAGATCACCCAAAAACCCCTGATCTCCATCCGCCTGCCCAAGGATTCGATCATCGGAGCCGTCGTCCACGGCGATAGCGTGATCATCCCTCGCGGAGACACGCGCATCCAGTCCGGCGACAAAGCCGTGGTCTTCGCCCGGCACTACGTCCATGAGGAAGTGAGAAAGATCTTCGGGGGGTGAACTAACGTATGCACCCCGCGGGGACATTTCGGGTGCTGGGCGTCCTGCTGACGCTGTTTAGCGTCACCATGTTAGTGCCCGCCGGCGTATCCCTCCTCTACCGCGATGGAGCGGCAACCGCCTTTCTGTTGGCCTTTGTCATTACGCTCGTCACCGGGCTGGCGTGCTGGTTGCCCGTGCGCAGGCAGCGCGCCGAGTTGCGGATCAGGGACGGCTTTTTGGTAACGGTTTTGTTCTGGACCGTCTTGGGCTTGTACGGCTCCTTCCCGCTGATGTTGTCCGACCAGCCGCATCTGAGCTTTACCGACGCTGTATTTGAATCCCTCTCTGGCCTGACCACGACCGGTGCTACCGTCATCCAGGGCCTAGACGACCTACCCCGATCCATCCTGTTCTACCGCCAGCAGCTCCAGTGGTTGGGCGGCATGGGCATCATCGTCCTCGCCATCGCCGTGTTGCCCATGCTCGGCATCGGCGGCATGCAGCTTTTTCGCGCCGAGATCACCGGCCCCATTAAGGATTCAAGGCTGACGCCGAGGATCACCCATACCGCCAAGGCCCTGTGGTACATCTATTTGAGTTTAACCGTGGCCTGTGCCTTGGCCTATTGGCTGGCCGGCATGGAACCATTCGATGCCATTGCCCACAGCTTTTCAACGGTTGCCATCGGCGGTTTTTCAACTCACGACGCCAGTATCGGCTTTTTTAACAGCCAAGCCATCGAGCTAGTCGCCGTCTTTTTTATCGTGCTATCGGGCATAAACTTCACGTTGCACTTCTACGCCTTTCGCCAGCGGTCGCTGCACTCGTACCGTACCGACCCTGAATGCCGCACATACTTGGCCATTTTGCTAATCACCACCCTAATTGCCTGGCTGATACTCTTTACACACAACGAGCACGACGCCGTCGCGTCCCTGCGCTACGGACTCTTCGCCACCGTGTCCATTGTCACCACCACGGGGTTTAGCATTGCGGACCATTCGGTCTGGCCCAGCGTGCTGCCGTTTTTATTGTTCCTCGGCTCGTTTACCGGCGGCTGCGCCGGCTCGACGGCAGGGGGCATAAAAGTGATGCGTCTGTTGCTCATTCTAAAGCAGGGAAGCCGAGAGATCACGCGCCTGATCCACCCCAACGCGGTCCTCCCCATCAAGGTGGGGCAGCGGGCTGTTCCCGATCGGGTCATGGAAGCGGTGTGGGGGTTTTTCTCAGTGTACGTGCTGGCGTTCACGATCATGTTCATCGCCGTGCTCGCCACCGATTTGGATCTGACTACGGCCTTTTCAGCGGTAGCCGCCTGTATCAACAACTTAGGACCGGGCCTGGGGCAAGTCGCCCTCCACTACGGCGACATCAATTCGGTCGCCAAGTGGATCCTGTGCTTTGCCATGCTGATTGGGCGGCTGGAGGTTTTTACGCTCCTGGTGCTGTTCAGTCCGGCGTTTTGGCGCAAATGATATCCTCGGCAATGGCGGCGAGCGCTTCCCACAGATAGGCCGCTAAGCTGTAATCGACCCACAGGCGGTACGCGCGCTGCCCATCCTCGTCGTGCGGCAGCACCCCGCAAGCCGCCCCGGCCACCTGCGTGTACACCATCCGCCCTACTGGCTCACGAGCCAAATCCACTGCGCAAGCCTGCGCCAAAATGCCCTCGGCATCATCCCCTCGCACCACCAAGGTCACCGACTGCTGCTCCACCCGATAGACCCCGGCCTCGGCAGCTTCCAACGCCGCATTCAGACGCGCCCAAAGCTCGTCTCCAGGCTGGCACTCCAAGATCAGCTCGCCCGTGCCCACTCGCGCCAAAACCCCATCCGCTCCCACGGGCCGCGTGTCGTACATCCGCGCTGGCAGGCCGAGCGCGTGCTGCTCGGCCCACTCGATCAAGCGCGGACCTTTGGCCCCGAGCTTGACCATATCAACCGGATGGTGCAAAGCGGCTTGCACCGGAGCGGGTGCGTCGGCGACGAGATGGGCGATGGGGCTTTTGCGCGTCGTATTCATAGCGAAATGCCGTATATGTCGGGATGGCCAAACGTCAGGCAATCAGTTCCGCTGGGTCGGCCGCTTCCGCTCCCTCGTTGCGCAAAAGAGCGACTGCGTTGCGATCGAAACTCGCGAACACGGTCCCGCCAAGCGTTTCGCCTTGATAAGCGAGGGCACCATCGGCAAAATCCCCGCCCGCCCGCAAAGCAGTTAGTCCCGCCTCGACCGCCGGCAGATCAGTAACAACAGCATCGACTCTGACAATCGCCTCAATTGCTGAGACGATGTCATTAACACTGGAGGCGTATCCGCGTTTCAGCACCCAAGCAAACTCACAGAATACTGGAACGGATATCGCTATGACGGTCGCCTGTAGGAACAACGCTTGGGCTACTGTGGCCTGTTCTGCGTCATCTTGCATGACTATACGTACCAAGACGTTCGTATCAGCAGTGATATTCATTCCTCACCCGCCCATCCGGCAGCAGCAGTCTCGTTCAGCTCGTCGATGGAGAGAGGCGACATTTCTGGTTTGGCAAGCATGCCGAAGATCGTCGCAGCCGACGTCCCACGCTTCGGCCTGATCTGCATTCGTCCGTCCTTCAACAAATCGACATTGAGCTTGTCTCCGGGCTGTACCCCAAGATGCTTGAGCACCTCTTTACGGAGAGTGATCTGTCCTTTAGCGGTGACTGTCAGCGTGATGGTCATGGCTCCGGCTCCTAGTTGACTACTATCACCAAAAGTAAGGCGTTTCTGCCTTTCTTTCAATTGTTGCCTAGGCAGCCCATCCTTCCGACAGCACTTCGGCCTGTGCTAGGACGGCCTGCGTGGCGTTTCAGCGATGGCACCGTGGGCGTCGTTATCGTCGGCACAGCCGCACCAACTCGCGGTAGCGGCATCTTCCACAATGGATTCCGTGATGGTGATCATGGAGAAGCGTTTGCCTCAATACCAGTGGACTTGGTGCGATCGCTATTCTCCGTACATCTCCGTGCCAAGGCGGCGTAGTTGGGCCGCCGTCTCGGCGGACAACCTGTCGATCTGGTCCCTCAGCCGCTGCTTGCTAATGGTGCGGATCTGGTCCACGGCAATTTCAGCTTTCTTGCCCGCGCATTGGATCTGCAATCGGCTCCGCCACTGAGGATGCAATGCGGAGGAGAGAGGACAGACGACGACCGTATCGAGAAACTGATTCATCTCATTCTGACTGACCACCACCACCGGACGCACCTTGCGGATTTCTCCCCCCGCGGTGGGATTGAGATCGGCGAAATAGATAGCGTATCGCTGCGGAAAATCCGCCATTAATCGAGACCATCGGCGACCGTGGTGTCGAGATCGCCCCAGTCTTCGCGGTCAGCCGCCATGGCGCGGTAGGTTTCTTTCCAAGAGAGCTTGTTCTTTTCGTTGCTGTACAGAAAGATTCCTTCTTCGGTTTCTTCGAGGACGAGGGAGTCTCCCCAGCCGTATTTCTGCAGTAGGGCCTTGGGAAGACGAATGCCCTTAGAGTTGCCGATGGCGATCAGTTTGACATCTCTGGTTGTCATTGCTTGGAATTTCTCCTGAAAAGAATAATTGTAATTATAGTAATTACCTGTTGAGTGGTCTCAAGCCTGCCAGCCGATGCGCTCCCCTCCTGCACAACCACATATGTCCGTCTCTGTCGCGCTGTCGTCATTGTGTTTTGCATCCTTCCGTCACACACAAATTAATACACCGGCAGGCGGTTGCCCACCGCCCCAGTGAACCCATCTACGACGAGCCAGATCCCCGCAGTGACGATCTGGCCGAGGGCTATGCCGAGAAAGAAGGGCACGGTCTTGTGGTAGAGAGCCGCGCCCCCAAAGCGGAGCACCAAGGTCTTGACGAACCAAGCGAGAAAAATCGAGCACCAGATATGGTTCATGACCCAGCCCATACTCGCGGCAAAGCCCAAAGGATGCAGCGGCCACCAAGCCCAGTGGTTGCGCGCACCAATAAGAAGACTCATCAGCAAGGCACCGCCACCGGTCCACAGCCAGCCAATGGCGTCCGGGCCGGTAGGATGGAGTAGTTTTTGCGCGGCGAACTTGGATGGCTCGGCCGCAAAGGTAGAAAAGTACTGCTGGTGGAGGTTGACGGCTCCGTGCGTATAGGCCAAGCGCAGCGTGTACCAGGTCGATAGCAAAAGGCTGATGAGCATGGCCGCGGCCAAGCCCCAAAGCAACCGGCGGCGGTCGCCCGCCAATTCGCTGCCCAAGCGCAGACTATTGGCCAAGGGGGCCGTCATAAAAACCAGCAGGTCGCCGATCCAGACGAAGGTATAGCCCAGCGCCACCACGCCCGGCGCACCCAAAACCGGTACACCAACGGCACTGACAGTAAACCCAGCGGGGACCATGCCCGGAGTAATGGTGGGGGTACCAGCCTCGGCGACGATGCGCGTTAGCGCGACCAAAAGGCCCAGTGCCACCGCCACCACCAGCGCGGCAATCCACACCGACAACCCGCTCTGCCACAGCCACAACACCATGCCCACCGCACCCAAAACCAAGCCGACGACGGAGAAACGATAGGACGCCATTTCCCCTTCGTCTTTCCCAGGGCGCAAAAAGCGGCGGCCAACCTCGGCCAGATGGGCACGGGCCGTCCATAAGCTATAAGCGACGAGCACGGCGCAGGCCCCTATCATCTGGTGCCCCATCCCCGCATCGGACCACGTCCCCAACTCAGCGGTGTGGTGCAAATGCAGACTGCGGAGCAGGCCCTCTTGCAGGGCGTGGAGCAGATAGAAAACCCAAAGGCTAAAGGACAGTTGGACGCCGATGAGGTAGGCGAAGCCGAGCATCAGGAAGTTGATGTCGAGGTGCAGGACGACGATCTGCCGCAGCAGCGACAGCCGCGTCTCCAGCACGGGCGAGGGCATGGCGGGGAAGTAGTGATGCAGGGCTTCTAAACTGCCGAGGACAAAGGGAATGGCCAAGCCCAGCCAGACGAGGCGCTGGCGGAAAAAGGGCGCGACCCGGCTTTCCTCCGCGCCTTGGATCATGGCCAACGGCACTTGCGCTAAAGGGTAGGCCAGCCGCTCGTTATCGACCCACGGGCGGCGCAGGATATTCATCAGGCATATCAAGGCCAGATAGAACGCCGCGTAAAACGCCAGCCAGCGCCCCAAGGGCACCAACCAGGCGTCCCAAGGGATCGGCGCATCGCGCCCCACGCCCTCGTAAAAGTCCCGGATAGCCTCTGGATCCGCGACGACCATCCAGTCGGCCAAGTGGGGATGGATCAGCTCGGCCCACTGGTTTTCCGGGGTGGCGTAGTAGAAGGTGCCGGTAATCATCGGCAGCAGCATCCCTACCACCCCGCGCGTGGGAATGGCCGTGGCCACCGCCATCATCGCAAAGATCGTCACCAACTCGCCGCGACCAAACGCCCACTCCCGCCGCATAGCCCCCAGAGCCACCTGCACGGTCCCCAACAGTACGAACAACAAGAAAAACGCCGCCGGCGTCGCCGACGAAAGCCCCAGCCGCGACCCTTGCACCACCATGCTCCCATAGGGCACACCCACGGCGATCAGGGCAGCCAAGAGGCCGCCGGTGAGCAGGGCGCGCCCCGTAACACCCCGGCCCGTGGTCTGGTCGCGGCGCACTACGCGCCGGCGATAGGCAGCCGGTACTCGTCGGAGCAAGACCAGTCCTTTCCTAGCGCCGCCCCAGCAACGCCTGATACGCCACCAAGGCCCCGGCTACGTGGACATTTAGCGAAGGTACCTTGCCGTACATCGGGAGCTGGGGTCGGGGCTTCGGTCGGCGAGGGCGGCTTCTAGGAGAGCGGCGCGGCAGCCAAGGAAGAGCAATACAGCGGCGAGGATGGGCATTGGCTAAGGATGGGGAGGGCGGGAGAATTTGTGCACACGAACGGCCAAAGACTTCCTCGCCCAAGCATCGCATCGAGAGCACTGCTGAGAGGTGTTCTTAGGGTCAATAGCTACAAGCTGGCAACCAGCACTTTCAGCCTTGTAACCGACCATAGCTTTGAACATACCAACGTCCCAATCGCTGAGTAAGGACGAACTTGCGTTGCATTCAAGAGACCAAAGTCTTCGGGCCGCTCTTTTCTGTCGGCCTTAAAGCGACTCCAGAGGGAGACAAAGTTGAGCGTCTGTCCCTTAGTCCGATAGGCTTTCTTGCGAACATCCAACGCCTCGTTATAGAGAACGCAAGACTGGTACCGGAGGACGTTGAGAAGGTCGTCTTGCTCTTGAGTTGGATAAAGCCTAAATCGGTATGCCCGTTGCATGACTATAATGTCTAAAGTTGACACCACCGCCTCAAGAGCTAATCAATGTTTGGACGTGCTTTTTTTGGCTTTTCTTCAAGGAGCACTTCGGCCCCGTTAGAAAAACCACTCCCATCCCCCTGCCAGCTAAAGCAAGCAGGCCCACGGAGACAATATATGGGGAGTGCGCGTTTGGAACCTTTGCCTTTATACTTAGTCGTTCCAACGTATGTTTCCGCCAATAGGGTCATGTCAATAGTCTGGTTTGCCTTCTTTCTCTTGGGATACTGCGCGGCTGATTCCCAGGCCGAGGTCGTGGTACAGGGCGTAGTGCGCGATGCGGAGACGGGAGAAGCCCTGCCGCGGGCCAACATCGAGGTGGTAGGCCAAGCGTGGGGGACTATCGGCGATGGCAGGGGGGGCTTTTGGCTGGTGGTAGATGCGTTGCCGGTGACGCTCAGGGCGACGCACATAGGATACGCGCCCGTCGCGTTGCTGGTGGCCGAGGCCGGCCCTCTGGAATTCCGTTTGCAGCCGATACCCCTCGAGATCGAGGGCCTGATTATTGACGACGACGACCCAGCGGTGCGCATCATGCGCGAAGTGATCCGCCGCAAACGCGCGTGGGCACCGCTGGGGCACCGCTACCGGGTCGAGGCGCATACGCGGCAGGTCCTCTACAGCAATCAGTACATCGCGGCGATCCGCGAGAGCCTAGCCGAGCTGTATCGGGATCGGGACAAAGGACTGCGCGAGCAGCTAAAGGCCAAAAAGCACACGGCCAACGTGAACGCTTCAATGCAGGTCTTTGCCGCGGCGAAGTATCTGTTCAACCTCTACGACGACGAAATCGCGCTCCATGGGCAGATTTTCTTAGGGCCGACGCACCCGCAGGCACTGGCGCACTACTCTTTCCAACTGGTCGACCACAAGGACGACCACTACTTCATCTCGATACAGCCAAAAACCAATGCCTTGGCCGGTTGGACGGGCGCGCTGGTCGTCCAAGACGGCGAGTATGCCCTAGTGGAGGCGCAGCTGCGGCCGAACCGCCGGCTGCATCCGGCTGGTTTCGCGACGGAGAACGGGCTTGGCTACCGGCTCCGGCAGCACTTTGCCCGCTTCGCGCATGGAGCTTGGTTGCCGGTGGAGACCGAATACGAGATCGAAGGCCGGTTGGGCACAACAACCGGCGGCGAACGCATCCTTCGCCTCCGCGGCGCGCCCACGCCGCAGGCGCGGTTGCGCGGCTGGACCCGGCTCAGGGGCTATGAGTTCGACGCGCCATCGGTCGATTATGCGTTCGCCGTAGGACAAGCGCTCTTGGTCGAGCCGCACTCGCCGACCTGGGACAAATTCCTAGACAAACGGCGGGCGGAGTGGCCCTTGACCCGCCGAGAAGCGCAGGCTTTTGCGGACTTGCAACAAGGATCCAAGCCGCTGGCCGAGCAGGCGGTCGCCGCACTCTACCGGCTCCACGAACAGCGAGTGGGCGAGGAGGTGCCCGCCGCGATCGAGGAGGATCCGCTAGCGCGAAAAAGCTTGGTCAACGACGAGCTCTTGCGCGATGTCGTCGCCGGAGCGACCGGGGTCCACCTCGACACGAGCCTGACGTTCCTCGGCTTGCACATAGTAGACATCCCGGCAGCGGTCAGGGGCAAGCTCACGTCGGAGCTGTGGACCAACCGCGTTGATGCGCTGCATTTGGGCGCGCGCTGGCGCGGCATCGCACCCGGCTCGCGGCCGAGTACAGCGACAAATGGATGGGGAGCTTTGCCCGTTTTGCCCGCCTAGATGCCCGGCTCGACTGGCACGTCGAGCCAGCGCAGGGCAGGCTCTGGCCGGCCGAGTCCAACTATCGGCTCCAGGCCGGTGCTGGTCTTGGTCAGGTGCCGATTCAGCGCCACGGGACCCTAGATGCTGGTCTGGTGATCGTCGCCCCCTTTGGCGCATTTAAAACCCTGCGCAACCGCCCATACACAGGCCGGCACTACGCGGGATTTTTCTGGGAACAGCGCTGGCGGACCGGCCTCTTTGAGTGGCTGGGGCTGGGGTGGCGCGCCCAGCGCTGGGGATTGGGCTGGGCACTGCACGGGGCCGCGGGCCGAGTTTGGGACCTCGCCGAGGACCCAACTACACTCCTCCACCACGAGCTCGGCCTATCGCTGACCCTGCTCGATTATCTCAATGTAGAATACACCCGCAGACTAGATCGCCAGGGGGGGCATTGGAGCCTGAGCGCGAAGAAGGCATTTTGAGAGGACCTGTTGTACTGACTGACGACAGGGCCTTTACTTTTTGTGGACGCGCTTGCCAATGTCGAGCGGCATCTAGCCTCTCACAGCTTCTGCCGCTCGTCCTCGGGGTCGTAAAAGGGCAGCGCGGTCACCGCCGCCATGCTGGTCGAACCATCATCCAAGCGCACTTCCACCCGCGTGCCGGGCGCGGCCATATCCGCTTCGACAAAGGCCAAGCCCAGCGGATAACCCAGCGTCGAGACCGGGGCGATGCTAGTCATGCGACCGGCAATCCACCCGCCCCGCATGATCAAGTTGCACTCCTCGGGCAGCTTGCCGGCAAAACCAGCGGGCCACCGCACGCCGACGAGCGTGCGCTTTGCGGGGCGCGCGGCGTGGATTTGCAGGCTGCGCTGGCCGACGAAGAAGCGCTTGTTTTTGCCAATGGTCCACGCCAATCCCGCCTCTTGAGGATAGGTCAGCGCGTCCGTATCGTGGCCGACGATCAAGTGCCCTTTTTCCAAGCGCAACAGGCGCTGCGCCTCCACCCCAAAGGGGCGCGCACCGGCCGCCGCCAGCGTGCGCCACACGTGCTCCCCTTCCCAAGCTGGCACGTGGATCTCGTATCCCAGTTCGCCGACAAAACCCACTCGCATCACCATTGCCCGCACCCCGGCCACCGCGCCCTCGCGCATCCTTAAATAGGAGAAAGGCCCCGACCTCAGATCGATGTCCGTCAATTCCGCCAGCACCTTGCGGCTTTCTGGGCCAGCCAAATTGAACGCCGCCAGTTGGCCCGTGACATTGCTCAAAGTCACGTCCAAGCCCCAGATCGCGGTCCAGCGCAGCATTTCGCGGTAAAAGGCCGCCGCGCCGCTGCTGGTCGTGGAGACGTAGAAGCGGTCCTCGGCCAGCCGCGCAATCACCCCGTCCTCGATCACGACCCCGCTTTCGTCGAGTGCCACGCCGTAGCGGCAGCGGCCGATCATCAGCTTCTTGAAGCGGCTCGTATAAAGGCGCTCAAGTAGCTCACCAGCGCCCGGGCCACTGACCTGCAATTTGCCCAGCGTGCTCACGTCGATGATCCCCAGACCAGCCCGCACCTGCCGCGCCTCCTGTACGATGCACTCATCGCGGCTGGCATCGCCGCGGGCATAGTATTCGGGCCTATACCAGTCGCCGGCGTGGGCAAAGACCGCGCCGTGCTCGCAATGCCAATCGTGGATCGGCGTCCGGCGCATCGGGTGGAAGCGACGGCCGGCCAAGTGCCCCAACGGCACGGGCTGGTAGAAGGGACGGGCGGTCGTCGAACCGGTCGCGGCGATAGTGTCGCCGTTGAGTTTGGCCAAGATCCGCATCGCGTTCATGTTGGATAGCTTGCCCTGGCTCGGCCCCATCCCCACGGTGCTGTAGCGCTTGAGCAGTTCGACGCTGTCGTAGCCTTCTTGGTGCGCGTTGACGAAATCCGTCAAGTGCAAATCCTCGTCGAAGTCCACGAAGTCCTTTTTGCTCGGATGGGCGAAAATTGGATAGCTGTGGCTAGGGGCTTCTCCCACAGGCGGCAGAGGCGCGGGCACCTCGCCATCGCCGTGGCCGGCGTAGTGCGCGGCCCTAAGCCCGGCGACCCGCCCGTCTTCCCGCTGCGCGTCTAGCTCGTACACCCCGCGAACACGCCCGGCGACAAAGACCCCGTCTGGACAGGACCGCGGCACGAGCTGCTCCAGCGCCTCGTCGTAGGCGAATTGCACCCCCGCTTGGCTGGGCAGCGCGGCGTTGGGCATCCAACCGACCGACGCGGCAAGGCCGTCGCAGGCGATCTCTTTGCCGCGCTGGGCATCTATTCTGCCGTCTGCGGCTAGAGGGGCCACCACGGCGGCGCGCAGCCCATTCTTCTGGCCATTGGGCACCGCCGCATAGACCGCGTGACCGCTGTGGATCGGCACTCCGGCGGCGGCAATTTTTTCGGCTAGGGCCGGCAGAGCCGCGTTGGGGCGCAAATCGGCAATGGCCGCCACCTCGACCCCCGCGTCGAGCATGTCCAGCGCCATCCTATACGCATCGCTATTGGCCGCTAGCACAACCATCCGCTCGCACGGCTTGACCGCGTACAACTTCACCAACCGCTGGGCCGCCGACCCGAGCAGCACACCCGGCAGGTCGTTGTGCCCAAAGACCGCGGGCTGCTCGATCGCGCCATTGGCATAGACGACGGCCGCAGCGCGCACCTTGGTCATCCGCACCGCGTCGAACAGGGCAACCCATCCGTCGGCGTAGTGGCCGCCGGCCATCGTTCCGCAGCGGATCTCGACATTCGGCAAGCCAGCGAGCACCTCGACCAGCTCGTCGCAGTTCCCCCCATGCTGCCACGCCCAGCTTCCCCCCAACCGCGCCTGTTCCTCGACCAACAGGACCCTAGCACCAGCTTCTCCCGCAGCCCTTGCCGCCTCCAGCCCGGCCGCACCACCGCCCACGACCAGCACGTCGCACCAAGCGTATTCCTTGGGACTAGCCGTGGCCGCTTGGTCGCGGTTGATCTGGCCCAAGCCCGCTATTTGGCGGATGAGCCGCTCGTGAAAGGGAAAGAGCCACCGGGGGCGGTGAAATGCCTTGTAGTAAAAACCCACCGGCATGAAGCGGCCCAGAGGCTCCAGCCACTGGAGCAGATCGCGCTTCAATCCGCCCAGCACATTGACGGCCCGCAGATCCATGCCCGCAGTCAACGGCTCGCAGTCGCCGCGCAGATGCGTGCGCTCCCCGTCCGTAAACAGCGCGTTGGCGTCGTGCCCGGCCAAGCTGTACGCCCCGCGCGGCCGGTGGTACTTGAAGCTGCGCCCCATCACCTGCACGCCATTGGCCAGCAGCGCACTGGTGATCACATCGCCGGCAAAGCCGCTGAACGCCTCGCCTTCAAAGCGAAATTCAATAGACTGCGTCCGGTCAATCCACTCCCCGGGCTGGGCAGACAGGCGGCGCGTCACGCTTGGTCCTCCTCGCCCCACAAATAGGTGCGGACGATCTTGTCGCGGGCCGTGTCGCGCTCGGCGACAAACCAAGTGCTGCTGGCGCTATGGTACCACCACTCGCGCTGGACGCCCGGCTCGCCGCAGCGATTGAATACGTAGTCGGCCCACACAGCGTCGCTTGCTTGCTTGGGATCGGGCATGGAGCGCACCTCGCCGCCGAAGACAAACTCCGAGAGTGGGCGCGGACCGTTGATTGGGCAGGTGAGGATTTTCACGACACTACCTGACGAAGCTTTAGTTTTTTAATCCATTTAAAAAGCTAAGAGCAGATTTTTTATCTGAAAACGTAGCACGGATAGTATCCTGATTGTTGTAGTCAACAATAATCTCAAATTTTTCGAAAGATCCTGACACAATACTGATATCGAGAGAGTTTAATTCATCCATTGCCGCGTCAATAGAATCATATTCATATCTATTGCCAAATAGAGGAATCAATATTATTTGGGAAATATGTCTTTCAAGAGTATTTTGGAGGTCGGTCATAAATTCGTTAGTGTCATCCTCAGAAGCCGTCTGAAAACTCCGGGTGCCACCCTTTGTGCGAAGAGAAAGGCCTAGGATCACGAGCGTCTCGCCCTATGAAAAATGCTCAATGCGAAGGTCGCTTGGCGACCCTTGAGGCGGCCCGACGGGGGTTTTCAGACAGCTTCTCACATATATTCACAATAGATTGAGTAAGTGTATTTTTTTCTGAAATGTTTAAACTATTTAATTTTCCAATTGCATTGGAAAACATACTATCTGCCGTTTTTTCATTGAAAGCAATATCAAAATCTATATCTTTGAAAGCAGTAACTATGTTTTTGTATGGTATATATAGAACCGAAAAACCATTACTCTTTAGTTGGTTAATTGCAGGTTGTGTAAATTCGCCAGCGAGAACTACACCATAAAAGGGTGCAGAGAGGTGATGACGTCCCACAATAGGTAAAAGTGCTCCTTGAATTTCCTGAGCCTTATTTTTTGAATGCTTAGTGTAACGCCTCCATGCAGCTTCAATAAAAGCGATAGGTCTGCCTTTTTCATGATCAGTACCGTCTATCTCAAGTACAAAATCCAGATCGTGTTTGTTACCATATTTATCTTCCCATGTGACTTTCTTCCCTTTTCTTGCTGGTCGATCCCTTTGCCAATCTAAATAGTATTTTTTGTCTTCGGCAAAATACTGTAATCTAGGTTTCAAAATTTTATATAGAACGATATCCTCCAATAATTTACCTATATATTGTCCAAACTTATGAGAAGGAGAGTATGCCATGTCTAACCCTTTATCCAGAGTCTTCCTTCATGCAGAGGAACACTATGCTTCCTATTTTTCCATTTTATATTTCGATCTCTAATTTTTTCAAATGACCACGAACTAAAATTCGCCGCTATCGCGAGTTCACCAAGCCATTTTTCGACAGGGACATAAATACCGTAAGGAGCAGAGTCCCCAATAACAAAACACATAGTAATACCTTTCTTTGTCACTCTTCGAAGAGAATGAAAGGTATTACTCATATCATTAAAATAGGCAGCGATCATAGTATGATATGCTTTCTTACCTCCTTTTCCTTCTCGTATTGTTTCTAGCTCATGACAGGTTCTAGTTAATTCTTCTTTAATTGGTTCAATAGCTGTTTCGTTTAGTAAGCTCTCAAGCTCAAGGCGATCTTTGGAAACATGCTGAGAGCTAGAACGCATTAAGAACTGTCGTACTGCCCCATGCAGATCACCCCACGATCTCACTTCGCCCCAAAAGGTCATTTCTAATCTTGTTGCATCCGCATAATCATAGTTATTCGCATAAGGTGGAGATGTGACAACTAAGTCTATTATGTCCGCAGGAATTTCAATTAAGGTTCTAGCATCGCCGGGAATAATGGTTGCCTTGCTTTCGCATGAGTTCATTGACATTTGTTGCATATCATCGACCATCGTCCCAACCTGAGCGTTTAATGCTTCAATAGGTTGTAATACTTTAGCCTTGCGTTTATTGGGAAGTATATACTGCCATTGCGCAGTCCCAACATGGCTTACCGGCCTCAGAATGGCGGAAATCGCTAAAAATACTAGTGAACGAATCTCCTCACTCAATGACCTTGAAATTTCTGTATAGGCATCTCTAAGCCTATATAGGTCAAGCAATGTCTCATTACTATAGCATTTGGTCAATAACCGTGGTATATCGTCAGGTGCACTGATATCTAATTTTTCTGCAAAGTTCTCTATATCTGTAATAGCTTGTCTGAAATCATCGGTTTTTTCAGCCCAAGCGAGTTTTCCTTTAGCTAATTTGTAAACAAACGGATGTGCTTCAACCCCCCAAGATTTTAATCCTAATTCGTCACCTACTAAGCAGACAGTTCCCGAGCCCATAAAGGGATCTAGGAGGTGCTTGACCTGATATTGCGATATGACCTCTTTAGCCCAATCGGCCGAAAAACCTGCAGAATAGCGAAACCACCGATGGACCGGCAACTTCATGTTATCGCCGAAAGTCCCCGATCTGGCACTCTTACCTTTTTTAATGCCAGATTGAGTAAGAGGTGACGATTCAAATAAGTCTTGTTGTAATAAGGGCTGGGCCATGAAATCACTCACTGATTTTAAGTAATTATCAATAGTCGAGTATAGGATAAACCTTAACAAGTCTATTTTTTGATTAAATGATACATAAACATAATAAATTCTCAGTGGCCAACGGAAGCCGCTCCCTTCTCGCCGACCAAATCAAACGCGCCAAAGCGCGACAGATTAAAGGCGCGGATCAGCGGATGATTCTCGTCGCGGGCGATGGCGTGGGCCATGGTGTAGCCGCAGACCGGCGTGGCCTTAAAGCCCCAGGTGCCCCAACCCGCGTCGATGTAAAAGCCCGCAATCGGCGTCGTGCCCATGATCGGCGAGAAGTCCGGGGTCATGTCGCACAACCCGGCCCACTGGCGCAGCACCTTGACGTCGCCCAAGCAGGGAAAGAGATCGAGCATGTGGCCGGCCAACCCCTCGGCAAAGTCGAGCGTCGAGCGCATGGACGTCAGCTCATAGGGGTCCAAAGAGGCACCGGCGACCAACTCGCCGCGCGACGATTGGCTGACGTACGTGTGCAAGCTGGCCGATACGACAATCGCGTCGAGCCACGGCTTAAATGGCTCGGTGACAAACGCCTGCAGCGGATGCACCACCAGCGGCGAGCGCAGTCCGACCATCCGCTGTATCTGCGGCGTCCAGCCGGCCACGGCGCTGAGCACCTTGCGGGTCTGGATAAAACCGCGATCCGTGTGCACGCCCGCGACCCGGCCGTCCTCCACTTCAATATCGGTGACGCTGGTCTGCTGATGGATTTCAACGCCTTTGCTGTCCGCCCCGCGCGCATAAGCCCACGCCACTGCGTCGTGGCGGGCAATGGCTCCCGGCGGGTGGTAGAGCGCACCGACGATGGGCGGCTGGTGCCCACCGCAACTCAGGTCAATCTCGGGGATGGTCTTCTTGATGAACTCCGGGCCGACGACCTCGGAGTTGATGCCGAGGTGCTTGTTGACCTCAGCGCGCCAGCGCTGGGTGCGCAGCGCGGCCGGCGTGTGCGCCAAGGTAAAGTGGCCGCGCTCGGAGTAGAACAGATTGTAGTCGAGTTGGCGCGATAAATCCCGGTAGAGATCCACGCTGAATTGATAAAAGCGCGCGCCCTCTTCCGTCAGGTAATTCGAGCGGATGATCGCGGTGTTGCGGCCGGTGCCGCCGTGGCCGATGTAGCGCTGCTCTAGGACGGCGATGTCACTGATCCCGTGCTCTTGGGCGAGATAGTGCGCCGCGGCCAGCCCGTGACCGCCGCCGCCGATGATCACCACTTCATAGCTATCGCGCAGCCGCTCGGGCGAGCGGAACATGCGCGGCTCGGTATGCGTTCGACCCAGGCCGTATTTGAGCAACCGGTAGGGCATGACGGGGGTGACTCTCCTCTCGTCGAACGAGAAAGATCAAAGACCGAGAACTTTGAGAAGCCTTTGCAACTCACTATCGTGCTGGGCCGCCCGCTGCACATCAGATAAAGCGAAACGCTGACTCAACTGGTCCGCCGTCGGTGGCTTGCTGTACTCGGGCCAAACCTTCCTGAGCTCCGCCATCGCTTTGTCTGCCGCAATTCTCCGATTCTCTTGTCCTTGATGCAGCCTGATCAGCAGCCCTTCTAGGTTCGGCTCCTGAAAAATGATCTCTAGCTTCGCTCTGGATGCTACCGTTTGGGCGTCGCGTCCGGCCTGCAGGTCTTGCTTAATGCGGTCTCGATCCAACAACACCAGCCTGTCGGGGATATTGCTCTTGCCGGAATGTCTCAAGTGGCGGGCAGCTTCCTCGACAACGGCTACAGAGTCACCGCCGCTCCCCGGTCTCACATCCAGATGCAGGTGCAGACCTACTTCTTGACAACAGTGGCCGAGGAACCGTGCGAACGCTTGGTCGCTCTTGCCCTCAACCCCGATGAAAATGACTCGCCTAGGTTCGACCGACCTGCGGCGCATCGCCCCTCAGCCGATTTTCGGGATACCGCCGAGCTCCCCCGCCCGGTACTTGGGATAGAGACGGGTGTCGCGGCGGAGACCGCGCACATCTTGGGCACTGTACACGCGGGTCGCGCCATCGCGATCCTTCTCGACGATGAAGACCTCTTCCTTCTCCAGATTGTCGAGCAGGCCGACATTGTGAGAGGAGACGAAAAGCTGTGCGCCGGAAGGATTGGTCTCTTGGGAGCGGAACCAGCCGAGCATTTCGCCGGCGATATCCACGTGAAGATCACCGTCGACCTCGTCGAGGACCGCGGGAATGCCGTCGCTGAGAGCGAGGTAGAGCTGAGGTAGCAGATGGAACAGCCGTTTCGTGCCGCTGGACTCGAAGGGCAAAGGAATCGGCCTGTCGAGCCCGCGATGGTCGAAGAACACCTCCTTCTTGTCGGCTTGCTCCGAAATACGTATGTCTCGAATCCCCAAGTCGCTGGACTGGATGTGTCTCACGAGCCAAGCTCTCACCTCGGGAGCACTCTCGTCGAATGTGTCCACCATTGTTTGGGTAGGAAGCTGCCATTTCTCGCGGTGAATGATGTTGGAAAAAAAAGAAAAAGCGCGCATCCATTTTGCGATACGCGCCGCCAAAGGCACATTGAGCAGGGCGAGCGTGGCAATCACCGAGGCGTCCACCCGAATCGCCTTGAGGCGGTCATCCTTCGGAGTGAGCCCTAGCTCACTGGAAACGTATATAGGCTCTCCCGGAGCACCGCGCTCGAAAAGGCGGCGGGGGCGCC
Source organism: Candidatus Latescibacterota bacterium (assembly GCA_965261395.1). GTDB lineage: Bacteria > Latescibacterota > UBA2968 > UBA8231 > UBA8231. The sequence continues at coordinate 3,669,552 of OZ253462.1, read as the reverse complement.
CCTTGGGAAAGTAGGACAGCACTTCGCGCTGGAAGAAGGTATCCTTGACGCCGGCGTCACCGCGTCTCACGGCCAGTTCGTAGCGGAACAGGTGCCGGGCTTGGTCCGGTGCCAGCCAATCCGCTTCGATCTCTACGCAAAACCGCGTCGGTTTGTCTCTGGTTTCCGTCGAAGAGAAAGGGAGAAAGGTCGTGAGCGGGCTGGTCTCTTCAGCAGGAGATGCGGATGAGGCGATGCGGGAGGTAGCAAGCAGCGCATCCAGCAGGGTCGTCTTGCCCGATCCATTGGGTCCCATGAACACGACGACAGAGGGGAGCCGGATATCCGGCTTGGCCGTACTGCGCCGGAAGTGTGGCAGGGCGGGAGCAGTGCCTAGAATGCGGAGGTCGAGAACTACTTCCTCGCGGACCGAGTAGTAGTTGGATACGGAAAATGTGTGAATCATTTCTCAATGATAACGATTTTTCGTCGAAATGGCAATATAACTTACTCAAAAGGCATTTAAATAATCATTAGATGGGTGTTTCGTCCCTTTCATCCCTGAGCAGCACGAAGCAAGACGGCCAACCCGTGCCCGCCGCCGCCGATGATCACTACTTCATAGCTATCGCGCAGCCGCTCGGGCGAGCGGAACATGCGCGGCTCGAAGTATTTCTTCGCGAGGCCGTATTTGAGCAACTGGTAAGGCATGAGGGGTCTTATATGTATGTATTAAGGCCCACAGCCTGTACAAACACGACAGTTGTCATCTTGTCAGAAATTCTTTTAGCGTTAGTCTGAGGCTATTTGCTTACGAAAATCTTCAAGTGTTTCGATTGTAGATTTTAGAGCAGAGGGGAGAGTTCTAGGCTCTTTTTTATATTGCTCTACTTCGCTATAGGTAATACCATATATCTTTTTTTCTACTATCTCCAGCAACTCTTCCAAGCTCAACTTGGCAATCAGTTCATCGACAGATGGCTGATTGAGGACTTTAATTGCCTCAAGAGAGTCTCCGTAAATAAATGCCTGTTTCGCCTCTTCATTCTGAAAAATATCAGGCAGGGATCTGACATGCTCAAGACGCACAATTTTTCGATCATGCAGCCATCGAGCAAAGTTTTTATCTTTGTATCCAGCATCATAAACGGCTCTGCAAACTTTGGGATCTTGAAACTCCACAAAACCGCTGAAACGGGTTGGATCGAAATCATTGTCATCCTCCAGCAGAGGTCGATATACATTCTCCACTAATCTGTACGCTGCTATGCTGGCTTGTATCTGTTTTTTGTTTCCACCGCAATACTCGATAATTTCTTCTTCAGACAAATATTCTTCATTCCATAAATAATCGAGATATTTCGCCTTGGAATATGGGTCCCAAGGGCGTGGGCCTATAAGATGCGCTTGTAATCTAATAGCTTCCATTATTTCAGGCCCTGCCCCGTCATAAACCAGAGACGGAATTTTCTTCCAAGTTCCATTAGGCTCATCTTCGTGAAGCTCACGATAAATCAGTAATCGTGTGTTGCCCTCAACACATACACGTTGACCGTCTCTGACATTAATGATGATCGGAGTGATTATGCCCCTATTTTTGATGATTGAGTTCCTAAGCCGACTAAATGTTGTGCTTGAAGACTCTCGCTCATCACTTCCTTCTTTCAGTGCAAGCGCGATGCGGTCTGCGGTGATTTCGTCACCGTACATGCTCAAGGCCCGCTGGATTCGGGGATTAGTTTCATCTAGCAAAACATCGTCTATGGACAGTTGCTGAAGTTGAGGAGTCATTTATATCTCCTGTTGGTTATTTGTGTTTAATGAGAGTGTAAGTCTGTCGGGAAGCGGTTCTTCTATTTTGAGATCTTCCATAATTTTCCTGTATTTTTCGCGCGAGAGTGATACGTTTCTGTGTACGAGCTTTGACTTCTTATTGCGCTTCAGGGATGCTTCACGACATGTATCAGTAAGTTTTTTCGCTAATACCCCCAAAGCATTCATCAAGTCATCTACTTGTGGAGATTGTTCTAGGTCATCTCTACGTGTATTAGGGTATATATTTGACGTACAGATATGAATCTCACCGATGCACCACACGTTGAAACGATGTTCTTTGAATAATGAATCAAGGACTCTTTCGTCCCCAACCTGAATGTTTCCTATCCGAATACGCAAACCACGAATATGGGAAGATATGGGCAAAGCACCCGGATAGTCATGGTTCAAAATCCAACCCATAGCAAGAGGAATGCCCTCGGAGTCTAGGACCTCTTCCAAGTCGACAATTTCACTGAGACTTCTGACTGTAGAGAGAATACTTGAACCATCATGCGAAGTTATCTGATTGCGATGTGGTCGGGTTATAGGCTGTTCACTTCCGTTGATATGAATATCAACCTCGAAGGCCAACTCATCGCCAAGAACATTGTATATTTTTTGTCCCAACGAAAAATCTTTACTAAAAGGAACAGGGCCAATTTCCGATAAATAACTAGATACCATATCAGGATTAAGTAAGGTGTCGTTTTTGCTGTATCGAACACCTTCTAATACACATTCAAAAAAACAGTCAGGCCAATTTTCTTCGGTTAAATCAGAGATACTAGAAAATGTAGATATTTGTAGTAGTATATCAACGAGACTTTTATCTTCTCCATCCGCATTGTACCGATGGAGAGCAACACTATCCCACTCAAGTTCAATAACAGGCTCACGACGCGACTGTCGGGAACGAAAAATCAACTTCCTGCAATATCCGAGCGCAGCCAGTCTCCCTATTCCTCTGAAGCCGCGTAGCTTATATCCACGCTTCCAACTACTACCGACAGATAGCAACTGAGCTACCATTTCTTTTTCATTTAAACCAGATGCATAATCACGAAAGGTCACAGTTCGATTTGATCGATCTACTGTAATATCAATTACTCTCTGACCAGCAGGGGTTCCCACCATCTGGTATGCATCAACTGCGTTTTGAACGAACTCTCGATAAATATCCAGTGGCTGATTGTACATTCCTATAGACAGGGATGCCAAGAGATCACCACCGATATTGATACTCTCCACAGGTATCTTGGATTTAAGGATGCTTGTTTTGGTAATTCTCATCGTTCAGCCTATTTGGCAATCACAATGGGTTCTCTGATCAATTGATTTCTTTTTTCGTTCTTGGCCGGTTCATCTTCAAATAGCCCCGCGTCTTCTACTCTTTCTTCTTCAGCAAGATCTGAGTCAACAGCATTTCCAAAATTCAATAGCTTTCGGTCTTTCTCTAGTGTCTGGATAGTATCTTTGGCTTCTCTATCAAGGGGTCGATAGAATTCAAGCAACTGCTTTACCGTCTTGTCCTTCGTAAAATGGATGAGGCTATCCAAACCGGAAAAACTGGACGATGTCAACTGCGAGAGACTCTCCTTCAATTCATTACGCTGTAAATTCGTCAATTTTCCTAATAGGGCCATATATTCCTCTTTCTCCGTTTGACCCTCATGGAATTCGTAATAATCTCTGTGAAAAATCATGTGGTGGGGAAGTGACAATAGGCGCAGGAAGTCTTCCTGTGTATCGCCGAAAGCTCGGTTAAAGTATTCAGGATTGCCACTGACAACGCCATGAGTTGCTTGCAATATGACTTGGAACGAACGTAGCCAGTACCAAATCCATTTTTCCCCGACATGACTTCTGTCTTTCAGATAGACGGGCTGATAACGCATCGGAAATGACCATATTCGGACGCCGAGTTCCTCATTGAGATCAATATTGATACGCAGACGTTCATATAAATCTTGTGGCGTATCATAAAAATTGTACAGCATATAATTTGACAATTGGGTGATTCCAAACTCACTGGCGTAATGGACAGCCTTTCTATAGACCTTTTTTAAGCCTAAATGGTCAAAGGCAATCCGTAGAGGACTAATACAAATGGTGGACATTTCACGAAGATACATTTTGTCCTTGCATAGTATGCGTGCATCTACACCTTGATTGAAATCCACCCTCCGTCTTATTTCTCGCCCGTTACGTTTCAGGGTAGCCCCTCGCTCAAAGCCCAAGTCTCTGATCTCGGCAATAATTTCCTTGTAACGTAAACTAGCTGTGATGTTGTTGTCCATAAGAATAAGGTCACGTTTCTCTCCGTGCTGCTTGCTGATCCCATATACCAGAGCACTGATAGACATGCCGTCACGCTGCATACCTTCCAACTTTGGAACCCCACAGAAATGACATTTGCGAATACAACCGCGTGAAGCATAACCAAAATAGGCATCATTGACCGGATAGATATAGTCATTTTCAATATGTGACAGGATAGTGTAATCGGGAATATACTCTTCTATTGCTGTGCCATCAGTATCATCTGCATACAAATCGCCGCTAAAAGCATCCAATTGAAGAGAATCTGCCGGTGACCTGTCGAGTAGGCCACTAATGAAGCGGACGCCAAACCAACGCGGTTCCTGCAGAAATTCCTCAGTCATCAGAGACGCAGCAATACCGCCAACTAAAACGCGCCGATGCTGGCCTCCCGCACATTCAATTGCAAAGTCTATCTGCTCGGCAATACGTTTGAATTCGAACGAAAAGAGCGTAGTAACGTAAATCCGGTCCCAACGAGTCTCCAGCAGTTCCGGTTTTATGCCTTTAGCAAAGACAATATGATCTGACTTGGTGCGATGATAGGCTGCAATCTTCATCAGACCTAATGGTGGGTACTTGTTTCGATAACCAGGTTCTAAAAGGAGAATATTAGCCATTTTTCTCTTCCTCCAGTTTTTTGTTTATTTGCTCAATTAATTGTCTTAATTTACCAAATTCATATTTTAAATTTGGAGTAGTTGGAATTGATGATATTATTTCTTTTTTATCCTTTAAAGTTAACTCACGAAAGGTTTTTATCCTTTTTAGGATGACATTCGTGCTGCCTTTTTCTCTTGCTTCTTCAGCAGCATCCTCAAGACTTTTCTTGCCATTCAAGAATTTCTTCATAGCATTTCTGTCGTCAAATGTGTCTTTCAGCTCATCTCTGAACCGTAGAGCTGTACCTTCCCATGTCTTTGCTTCCTCCAAGAGCTTTTTCTTTTTTGATGGCGAATCTTCCATTTCTCCTTTGGTTTTTCTGTTACGATTAAGAATATCGTAGTAACTGTACCTTGCCTCATTTCTCTCACCGGCTTCTTCCATCAATTTAATGGTTGCAATTTGTGTTTGAATTTCCTTCGAACTTTCTCCTATTTCCTTGGAAACTATTGACAAATCTCCTCCAGTACTCTCTAACCTTCTTTCAATACAGCATGCTTTAGCAAAAGGAGTCCAAGGATGCTTCCCTTCGATATGTAGGTTTCCTAAAAAAGAAAAAATTACGCTTTCATCTACGTCTTCACTAACGACTTCGCACACCAACGAAGAAACAGAGTTGTACAATTCTGAGCCTCTATCGCCATTGCGGTCTATTATCATTCGGCACGCCGCAAGACGCCGATTGCCCTCCAGAACATCGTAGTAACTATCATCTGAATTCTTACGAACGATTAAGGGTTCAGTCAGCCCACCCGCATCTTCAACCTTCCGGCGAAGTTCACGTACATCGTCACGACCTTTGAGCTTTTGAAAAACTTTCTCCTGCAACTGGCTTGCATTTAAACTTCCATCTCCTGTATTTCCATAGAGAGAGAATATTTCTGAATACACCCGAGGGTTTTCTGGCCAAAAGCGTAGTTTTTCAATGGATATATTATATCGGAATAAGTAGTATTTGGCTTGACTTGGTAGTCTGTCTGTAGTACTTTTGCCCACTATAAAAGGCGCAGCAGGTAGTCCGGGCTGTAATGCCCGGTGGCTCCGTGTACCGCGGAACTAAGGATAAAGATATGTTCTAACTACCTGCTGCGCTCTAATAGCGGCCCCAGTTACCGAGACTGGAGCCACCTAACCATCAACTAGAAGGAGCTAGACGATGGCTGATGAACGGATTTGGACTGATGTAGAATACCGTTTAGCAGATGAACCTGAATTTATTCGTCCGACTGGGAATAGTAATTTTCGACAGGTCGAAAATGGGATAGTAATTCAAAATCTGTTTCCGAATAAAAATTACGAAGTAAGAATACGTTATGGGAAAGGAGATCAGGAAACAGATTGGATCTCTTTGCCTACAATGACAACAACTGATGATGGAGAAATTCTTAGAAGCCGTCTGAAAACCCTTGCTGTAGCCGGTATTTGAATCGGCGTACTCATCGAGCCATATTCAGGTTTCGCGACAAAATCTGAACAGAAAGGCTCGTATGATGAGTACGCCTAGTAGGCAATATGCCACCGATGTAACCGATGTGCAATGGCGTCGGATCGAACCGTTGCTGCCGGCTTCGACATGGCAGCCGAACGGTCCGGGTCGGCCACCGCGGGATCGACGCCAGATCGTCAACGGCCTTTTGTATCTGACCAAGACCGGTTGTCCTTGGGCTTTGTTGCCTTCTTGTTTTGGACCGTGGAAAACGGTGTATGGTTACTTTCGTCGCTGGAGTCTACAAGGGGTCTGGCCGCAGGTATTGGATCGACTCACCCAGCGGGAACGCCGCCTCAACGGACGGGCTCCAACGCCGTCGGCTGGCGTAGTCGATAGTCAGACGATCAAGACGGCAACCCATGGTAAAACAACCGGTTATGACGCCGGAAAAAAGGTCAAGGGGCGCAAGCGTCATCTGTTGGTCGACACCTCGGGCTTGCTTAGACAGGTGGTGGTCACCGCCGCCGATGTAGAGGATCGGGACGGCCTCAAGCAGGTGTTGACCCGCTTGGGGGCCTCCGGCGTAGCCCGGTTACGCAAACTGTGGGGCGATGGCGGCTATCGAGGCGATCCGATCCGAACGTGGGTGGCTAACGTAAAAAAGACGCACAAAATAGACTTGGAAGTCGTCGCCAAACAAGGCCCCGGCTTTGAGGTGTTACCACGCCGTTGGGTCGTCGAGCGCACGTTTGCGTGGTTGATGAATTTTCGCCGACATGCCCGAGATTATGAGGTGTTGACCCACCATAGCGAAGCCTTGATCCAGATTGCTATGATCCACTTGCTGCTCAAACGGATCAAATAGAAAAAATATAGTTTTCAGACGGCTTCTTATAACTTTTGAGTTTAGATAGTCTTCTATCTGATATTTTTGGTCTTTCTGGAAAAATATTATTTTCTTGTAAGTCGCTTCTTTTTTGTTAGTACTCAGAGTACCATCCATGCTATACCTCCTTAGTGTACTGACAATTTAGTACACTAAGGAGATGTGCGTCAAGTTGCTACGCGAAGCAAGTCCTCAATAGGCCGTTAAAGCTATCGTCATCCTTGCGATGGTTATACTTCCAGACAGCCTCAGCCACAAACAGTGGCGACCAGCCTTTGGTGTACTTGTGGTGTGAGCCGTACCATGCTCGCTTAAGCAAGCTCCAAAAGCCTTCAATGGTGTTGGTGTGGAGGGTCTTGTCGTCGGCATCGACAAAGCCTTCACCGTGATTGACGACGCGATGGGGCATAAGCTTGTAGGCTTTGGTGTAGGCTTTGTACTCGTCGGTGATAAGCGCGGATTCTTCCGGCTCTACGGACTGCTCGATAAAGCCCAAGACGGTCGCGCCCTTGGTATCGTCGGTAACTTCGGCCCTGACTTCGCCCTTGCGCTGGACGGCTCCCACGACGGAGGTTTTGCCCGAAGCTCCACGACCGCGCCTGTTGTCCTTGTCCTTGTGGCGCGGCTTGCCGCCGAGATAGGTTTCGTCCGCCTCAATGATTCCTTGCAACAAGGCCCCTTCGTCGCTTGCCATTGCCGCGCGGATACGCTGTTGCATGTACCATGCCGTTTTCTGGTTTAGTTCCAAGTCGCGGGCCAATTGATAGCTCGACAAGCTCTTCTTCGCATTGGCCATTAAGCTGATTGCCAAAAACCACTTTTGCAGAGGGATTTGAGTACCGCTAAAAATGGTACCAGCCAGCACGTTAAAGCTCGACTTGCACTTATGGCAATTCCACCGGCCAACCAGCGTTTTTTCAGCTTTGCGAGCTACGCGGTCGCTACTACATTGTGGGCAAAAGGCTTGCTCCGGCCAGCGGATCGCCTCCAAATGAGCGATGCAAGATTGTTGGTCGGGGAACTGATTAAAAATGGTGATTAGGTTCATGGCGTATCTCCCTTTTCTTACTGTAAATATACGAAGATAAAGAGGATATGTCAAGCCAAATACTACTTATTCCGTATTATATTCCAGAAAATGATATTCTTTTTTGAGAATTCTTCGTTTCATGGTTGAAGCACTCCATTGATGATGTTGGTGATTTCGGTTTCTACAAGCAGGTTATCATCCTTTAGGGGCTTATCACCTTGTACCAGTTCAGCAAAACGCTTTTTGCAAATTAGTAGCCGATCAATCCAGCAATCAATGCTCTCTCGGGCTAGAAGGTGCGTAATCTCACAGGGTCTCTCCTGTCGAATCCGGTGAATTCTGTCTTGTGCTTGCAGCCAGTCATTCAAACTAAAATTGCGGTCAAAGAATATGGCGTGATTAGCCACGGTAAGAGTCAAACCTTCCTTTGCGGCACCTGGTGTGGCAACGAGAAGGCGTTTACTCGGATCCTGTAAAAACCTTTCGACAGAATGATTGCGAGCATTCATATCCATCTTGCCATGTATTTTTAGTGAACCCATTTCTGAAAAAAGACTGGCAAGATAGTCTGAATTTTCAATAAAATTGGTCCATACGATAATTTTCTCGTCGAGACTTACTCGCCCAATCAACAATTCTAAAGCGTCAACTTTGCAAGGTCGTTCATTATAGGATTCATCCACCATCATTGGATTGGAAGCGACCTGAACCAACCGCATCATCTGTTTCAGAATGTAATTTACATCGTCAGTCATCAGGGAGCCATCGCGTATAATTTGCACATATAGTTCGGATTTGTACTGAGAGTACAAATCGGCCTGCTGTCCTCTCATTTCAATTTCGTAATTTCGCAAAGTCTTCTGTGGCAACTTCAGCTCTGAACTCCTCTTAGTCTCACGTATTGTGAAAGGTTCTATAGTTTCAAATATACCTTCAAGACTCCGCTCATAGCCTTCATCATGATTGTTGAGCACATTAGCTGGTAAATCAAATTTACTCTTGAATGCCTTGAAGTTGGCTCCGAGAGACTTGCCTTGGTCAAGAAAATATATCAAGGCCCAGATGTCATAGGGACGATTGGCTACCGGGGTTCCGGTCATGATGATCCGGTGTTTGAACTCTGGGCCTAGCTGGAACAAAGCCTTTGCGACGCGACCATCAGGATTTTTCATGTAATGAGCTTCGTCAAGAATTACTCCTACTCTTCGTGTTTTCAGGAGCAGAGATAAATTCTTCTGATTATTTATCACGGCTTCATAATGCGTTAAATACAATCGAAATGGTTTATTGTATTTTGAAGTGTTCTTTACCCTATATCCATCCAGAACAGCAAAGGAAAGTTTTGTATGTATGCTGATTTCTTTTTTCCAATTCTGTATTAATCCTTTCTTAGTTATGATAATTACAGTATCTAAAACCCGACCTTTTAGCCACAGAAGAGCTAGGTCCAGTGCAATCTTGGTCTTTCCCAAACCCTGCTCATGAAAAAGGGCTGCATACTCCATCCCCTTCACCTCTTCCACCGCATTCAATTGATAGGCAAATGGGTCGAATGTCGGCGTCAGATTTAGCGTTTCAGTGCCGATAAGCATAGAGATGCTCAAACCCTGTTTGGTCTATCAGGTGGATAGTTACGCTTTTAGCGTACTGGCAACATCTAATCAGACATTTAGCATCTGGAACCCAACCAAGCGATACGCAAAGTACGAAAACAGAGTCGCTGCCCTGTTCAGCCAACCACCTGATAAATGTCTTTATTTGTTGTTGGCTTCGTTTGGCCCTCAGATCATCCACTACTTTCGCTTCACCGATAATATTACGCTTTTGAACCATCGACCACGCATGAAAGTCTGGTCTATAACCCCCAATTCTCTCTGGAGAATGGCGTTCTTCATTATGATCGACTGTCACAAGCCATTCCTTTGATATTCCAAGTTGGTACTTCTCCAGGAATAGCTGTTCAATAGCCAAAACCATTTTTTTATGGGTTTTACTTGGCATTTGGCTTCCCTTTTCACAAGATAAACAAGCGAACTTCAGCAGGAGGTCAAGTACCGGTCGATCTCCCAGCGGCTGACTTGGCTGTCGTACTCGGCCCACTCGTCGGCTTTTATCTGGAGGAATTCGTCGGCAATGGGGCCTAGCGCGCTCTGCACCACTTCGTCCTCGTGCAGCGCGTCGAGCGCCTCGGCCAGCGACTGCGGCAAAAGCTGCACCCCTGCCGCCTCGATCTCGTCGAGGGAGCGCTCATACATGTTGCCCAGATTTGGCTCGCCCGGCTCCAAGCCGCGCTCAATGCCGTCGAGACCGGCGACCAGATAGGCGGCCAGAGCCAGATAGGGATTGGCCGCGGCGCTGACCGTGCGATCTTCAAAATGCCCCTCGCCGGCGGTGCGGATCATCTGCGTGCGGTTGTTGTCGCCGTAGGTGATAAACGCCGGCGTCCAAGTAAAACCCGAGCGACTCGAATAGATTCCCGCGCCGAGTTGGAGGCGCTTGTAGCAGTTCACCGTCGGGCTAGTCACCGCGCAGAGCGCGCGGGCGTGGTGCAAAATGCCGCCGAGGAAGTGGTAGGCCATCTTTGAGCAGCCCAAGCCCCGCGCGTCCCCCTCGTCCAAGAACAGATTCTCGCCCGACTCGGCGTCGGCCAGATGGTAGTGCGCGTGCAAGCCGCTGCCAGTGCGGTCGGCAAACGGCTTGGGCATGTGCGAGGCAATCGCACCGTACTTTTTGGCGATCTGCGAGGTGGCCATCTTGAAGAAGATGATGCGGTCCGAGGTGGTCAGCGCGTCGGCGTAGTCGAAGTTGACCTCGAATTGCCCGTTGGCGTCCTCGTGGTCGCACTGATAAACCCCCCAGCCCATGTCGTTGAGCGACCAAGTTAACTCCTGCAAGTACGCCATCGCCGGCGACATGGAGCGGAAGTCGTAGCAGGGCTTGGCCAGCGAGTCCACGCCGTCCGGGTCCCAGGGCCGGATCGAACCGTCTTCATCGCGCGCGACGAGAAAGTGCTCCGGCTCCATACCCACGTTGAAGACATAGCCCTGTTGCGCGGCATCGGCGAGTACCCTCTGAAGGTTGGTGCGCGAGCAATAGGGATGCGGCTCCCCATCGACGAAGAGATCGCTAGCAAAGCGCACGGTGTTCGGCTGCCAAGACAGCCGCGCGTATGAATCGAGGTCGATCCGCGCCAGCATATCGTGCGAGTGCGGCCCCTGTCCCAAGCCCCAAATAGACGCGCCGGCAAAACCCGCGCCTTCGTCAAGCGCGTCGTCGAGTGCCGTCACCGGCACCATCTTCACTTTGGGCGCGCCGGTCATATCGACGAACTGGACGAGTAGGAATTCAATGCCCTCTTGGGCGAGGCGTTCTTTGATCTCAGTGCGCTCAGTCACAGCAGGCTCCTTTAGTTGGCGTGTTTCCAGGAATCCAATCCGTCCCAGCCAAAGGGATCTTGGCCATGGCTGCCGCCTCAATAGTCAGCGCCGCCAAGTCCTCTGGCTCTAGGTTGTGTACGTGCGATTTGCCGCAGGCGCGGGCAATGGTCTGGCACTCCATGGTCATTACCCGCAGATAATTGGCAAGCTGTCGGCCTCCAGCCACCGGGTCGAGACGCTGGGCCAATGTGTCGTTCTGGGTCGAGATGCCGGCCGGGTCTTGGCCGTCCTGCAAGTCGTCGTAAAAGCCAGCGGCCGAGCCAATTTGGCGGTATTCGGCGTCCAAATGCGGGCTGTTGTCGCCCAGCGCAATGAGCGCGGCTGTGCCAATCGAACAGGCGTCCGCCCCCATCGCCAGGGCCTTGGCCACATCCGCGCCGCTGCGAATGCCCCCAGACACAATGAGCTGCACCTTGCGGTGCATATCCAATTCGTCGAGCGCTTCCACGGCTTGGCGCACGGCTGGTAGAGTCGGGATCCCCACGTGCTCGATGAACACATCTTGGGTCGCGCCCGTGCCGCCCTGCATCCCATCGAGCACCACCACGTCGGCTCCGGCCTTGATCGCCAAGAGCGTGTCGTAGTAGGTCCGGGTCGCGCCGATTTTGACGTAGATCGGCACCTTCCAGTCGGTGATCTCGCGCAATTCCACAATTTTGATCGCCAAGTCGTCGGGGCCGGTCCAGTCCGGGTGGCGGCAGGCCGAGCGCTGGTCGATGTCCTTGGGCAAGGTCCGCATCTGGGCGACGCGGTCGCTGATCTTCTGGCCCAACAGCATGCCGCCGCCGCCGGGCTTGGCCCCCTGGCCGAGCACCACCTCAATGGCATCGGCCTTCCGCAAATCGTCGGGGTTCATGCCGTAGCGCGAGGGCAAAAGCTGATAGACCAAAATCCGCGACTGTTCGCGCTCCTCCGGCGTCATCCCGCCGTCGCCGGTCGTGGTGCTCGTACCCACCTCGCTGGCACCGCGGCCGAGCGCTTCTTTGGCCTGCGCCGACAGCGAGCCAAAGCTCATTCCCGCGATAGTGACGGGGATGTCGAGGCGGATCGGGTTTTTGGCGTAGCGCGTGCCCAACACCACATCGGTGTCGCAGCGCTCGCGGTAGCCTTCCAGCGGATAGCGCGACATGCTCGCGCCCAAAAAGACCAAGTCGTCAAAATGGGGCACCCGGCGCTTGGCCCCCCAGCCGCGGATATCGTAGATCCCAGTGCGCGCGGCGCGCTGGATCTCATAGATGACGTCGCGGCCAAAGGTCGCCGATTCGCGCAGGCCCTCTTGGCTGTGGTGTGATTGCGTCATAGACCTTCTAATACTCGGATGCGTTATCTACTTTGAAGTTGTAAAGCTGGCGCGCCGAGCCATAGCGGCGGAATTCCTCGGGGCGAACATCGGGCAAATCCGCTCGCGCCAGCAACTCGGCCAACGCGCTCAAGTGCTCGTCGCGCATGGGCTTTTCAATGCAGTCGGCCCCCAAGCCCGCGACCCGGCCGCGAACGAAAATCCGCGCCTCGTACAGCGAGTCGCCCAAGGCCTCGTCGGCATCGCCGCAGACGACTAAGTTGCCGGCTTGGGCCATAAAGCAACTGCTGTGGCCGACCGAGCCGCCGACCACAATATCGATCCCCTTCATCGAAATCCCGCAGCGGCTCGCCGCATCGCCCTCGATGACCAGCAGACCGCCGTGCCCGGTAGCCCCAGCGCACTGACTGGCGTGGCCCTTCACTCTCACCAGCCCCGACATCATGTTCTCGGCCACTCCGACCCCGACCATCCCGTGGACGGTGATGCGAGCGTGCTGATTCATGCCAGCGCAATAGTAGCCAACATGGCCTTCGATATCGATCTCCACCGGCGCATCGACCCCGGCGGCCACTGCGTGCGCACCGCGTGGATGCAGAATCCGCCACGGCGCCTTGGCCGTCTCCTCGGTCAGGTCGTGCAGGCGCTGGTTGAGCTGGCGCAACGCCCCGGTCGCCAAGTCGAAAACCTCCGCGCCCATCAATTGGCTCCCCCCCAAGTGTACACCCGCGCCGGCTTGGGCTCCCAGACCTCCGCGTCGTCGATCCCCGGCAAGCCCGATAGCGCCTGGAACTCGCTGGCCATCGCCACGTACGCGTCCGTCTCGGCCAGCACCGCTGGCTTGCAGGCGATCGGGTCGCGCAAGACCGCAAAGCCATCGGCCGTGCCAATGGCAAAGGTATAGAAGCCGTCCAGATCGTCGAGCGCCGCTTGCAGGGCCGCTTGCAAGGTATCCCCCTGCTGCATCCGCCACATCAAATAGCCAGCGGCCACTTCCGAATCGTTTTCCGTGCGGATTTCGATCCCGCTGCGCTCCAGGCGCGTGCGCAGCCGATTGTGGTTGCTCAGCGACCCGTTGTGTACTAAGCAGAGGTCCATGCCCGTGGAAAAGGGATGCGAGCCGTCGGTGGTCACCGCGCTCTCGGTGGCCATGCGCGTGTGGCCGATGATGTGCGTGCCGCGCATCTTGCGCACGCCAAAGCGATCAACGATCTCAGCGGGCGCGCCGATCTCTTTGAGGATCTCGATGCTGCGGCCGATGCTCATTACCGTCAGGTTAGGGTCTGAGCCAGCCAGCGTCTGCCCCAGTGCTTCGGCGTCGGCGCGCACTGCGATGACCGCGTAGTTGGCGTTGACGCGCAGGCTCGCCTCGCAGCTAAAGCGCGCACCGAGTTGGTCGGCCAGCCCCGGCCAGTCGTAGTCGTCGGCCGCGTGCCGCAAGGTGACCTTGATAAAGCCTTCCGGCTGCTCATTGCCATAGAGCGCCAACCCCGCGCTATCGGGGCCGCGGTCGCTCATGCATATCAGCATCTCGGCGAACAGCGCGCCGAGTTGGTCGGCCAAGTCGCGTTTTTTTACGTATAGCCCAACAATGCCGCACATTGCATACTAGTCATTCTAATAAGGTGCTTGTTCTACCGCTCGCAGATAGAGTAAATTACGCAATCGCTTAGCGCGCAACAAACACAACAAGGCAAATAATATGACCAAATTTTCGACGGTACAAGCCCTCACCTTCGACCTATTCGGCACCGTTCTCGACTTGGGCGGCAGTCTGACCCCGGCCATCGCGTCCTACTTGCGTGATAAAGGATCTCCAGTCGCGCCCGAGCACCTGTGGAACCAATGGCGGGCGCGCCAGCGCCTAGAGCAATATCAGGACAACATTCTCCTGTTGGGCCACAGCGGCTATTTGGAGACGGTGCGGCGAGCCTTGATCTACGTCTTGGCTTTGGAGGGAATAAACGCGACCGCAGGGGATGTCCCCCGGCTCATGGAAGCCTGGCAGCACCTCAACCCCTTCGCCGATGTGAGAGCGGCCCTTGAAAAGCTAAAGAAGCGCTATCGCCTAGTCGCTCTGTCCAATGGCGAGGCGGACTTTTTGGTCCATCTGGCGACCAACCGCATTGGCTGGGACTTCGACCGCATCGTCTCGGTCGAGGAAGTAGGTGCCTTCAAGCCGCATCCTGGGGTGTACCGTCGGGCCGCAACCTCGCTGCACCTAGAAGTGGGACAGTGCATGATGGTTTCAGCCAATTCATTCGATGTGATGGGGGCGCGGGCCTGTGGCATGAGGGGGGCTTTCGTCAACCGCAACGCCCTGCCCTACGAAGAAACGCCGTACCGGCCCGATGTGGAGGTGGGAAATTTTACCGAGCTAACCGAGGCGCTGTTGTAAAGCCGCCTATACCGCTCGGCTATACGTCGCGATCAGTCATGCAGACGAGCAAAAGAGCGGCTAGCGGACCAATCTTCTCCGCTAGCCGCCCTCTTTAAGTAAAGTCCAACAATACCGCAGGTCGCCGCCAGACGTCACCCGCCAAAATTATAGGACACGGCCAGCTTCACCCGTCGTCCCTTGGGGTCGTGTGTAAAGCCGTCGTACGCTTGCTCGATGTTGACCAGCGGCGGCATAGTGTCGAGCAGGTTCATCCCCGACAGCGCGATATTGACGCCCTCGGACAAGTCCCACAGCAAGCTCACATCCCAAGTGACGAACGAGTCAATGGTGCCGAATACTTCTTCGACCTTATCAGCGATATTATCTTCCCCTTCCTGATCCATTGACCCCCGGTCCTCGTACGACGAAATGTAGTTCAAGAAGCTCACGAGGCGGTAGGCTTCCCAGTAATAGCCCGCCGACACCTGCCCCTTCAACTTCGGTAGCGAGGTTGCAATGGGATTGCCAAAGTTCAGGTAGCCGGCCGCGTCTGCCGCATCCTGAAGCACCAACGTGTCGACGGTAGCGTCTGCCTTCTCGTGCAGGTGCTCTAAGGCCTTCGTCCGGTACTCCAGCGTGTACGTAGCGTCCAAGTTGAGCGAAAATTCCCCCACTCCGGCGTCCGTGTGCCCGCCCAGATGCAAATCAATCCCCGAGGTCTTGACCCCTGGCCAATTGATGATATCAACTTGCACCCGCTCCAGTTCTGAGGCCGCGCACGTGCCCGTACCGATCCCGTCCGGGCAGAAAATGAACTGCTTCAGGGCCTCATTATTGGCTTCATCGGCATATAAGGCGGTAATGGCCCCGTGCGGCATGGCCCCGATTACATCCTTGAAATCGTAGCTCCAGTAGTCAAACGTCGCATCAAAGCCCTCCTCGGTGACTAAGACAAAGCCCGCATTATAGGTAAAAGCCTGTTCGGGTTTGAGATCCTTGCTGCCGAATCGGTCCACCGTTTGATAGGCACCCGTCTCATTGATCCACTCGAGCGTCGAAAGCGGACTTTCATTCACATCGTCCAGCGATGGCGTGCGGAACGTCGTCTGCACCGAGCCGCGCAGAAACACGGATTGAGTCGAAGATTCCACTAGCTGATAGCGCCACCCAAACTTGGGATCGAAACTGCTCGCCACATCGTGGAACTCGTAGTTGGCGGCGAGTTGGGTGTCAAAGCGCGATCCCAAGCTCAGGGGAATCTCGGCAAAGACGCGATGCACCGTCTGCGATTCATCATACGGCCGATTCACATTGGTGAACGCATAGGGACCGAACCTGTC
This sequence comes from Candidatus Latescibacterota bacterium, assembly GCA_965261395.1. Lineage (GTDB taxonomy): Bacteria > Latescibacterota > UBA2968 > UBA8231 > UBA8231. The sequence goes on along the minus strand of OZ253462.1, from coordinate 3,652,971 downwards.
CTCGGCTGAGCAGGTCTCATCGCCCACCACCGGGCAGGGGTTGATGGTCACGTCGCCCTCGTCGTTGGGATCGCCGCTGGCATTGAGCAGGCGGAACTGGTAGCCGGCCGCGTAACTGGCGACATCCTCAATCCAAGTGCCGCTCAACGTCGCATCGGCGACCAGTATATCCGCGGTACTCTGTAGATCAACTTCCTGATTGAGCCAGTGTCGCAACTCGGGGCTGTTGGCAAGGTTGGCGCGGTAATCGGGATTCGCTTGAGTTGCAAAATCCGCGCCATATTGATCCGCGAACTCGATGGCATTGCCGAAGGGGTTGTAGTACTGGCAGTCGCCCTGACCCGCCACTTGGCCGTTGAGTGGGCCGAGCCGCATCCCAGCAAGAGACGAAAGATCGGCATCCACGCCAACGCCGCAATCGGGTCCGCCAAACCCGCGGAAGCCGAGGAACAGCCGCTCGATGTACACCCCCGGCAGGTTGTAGTTGCCCTCGGTGCGGGAATAGGACAGACCCAGATCAAAATGGGTCTCTCGATCACCGAGTGCCACAAAATCGCCATTGGCGGAAGCCGCCACGCGCCACGTGCGGGAGTCGCGGCCCAGTATGCGCCCAGGACCCGAGTTGCCAAATGGACGGCCATTGAGATACCAGTTATCGCCGCCTTGGCATTCGTTGTAGTACAGGTCGCCTTCCTCAGCGCCGTAGTCCGCGCAGAAGGCCTCCCGGCCCGGGTGGTTGGGCGCGACTTCCATGATGCTCGTGTCTGTCAGGGGGAAGGGAGGGTACGAAGGCGTGGTGTACCACTCGGGAATCTCAGCCTCGGCCCACAAGCCCTCAAGGTGATACTCCGTGCCATTGTCCAGCTCACCGTTGATTTCGGTAAAAGCACGGATATGGCTCATGTCCTCGATCAGATTCTCATACTGCTGATAGCGGAAGCGGCAAGTCCAAGATTCCCGAAAGCCGCCAAACTGCTCGCAACGCGGGGCGTGGATGGCAGCGGTCCAAGGGGCCGGCGCGCCAACGGCGAAAGTGCCCGGGTTCCCCAAGCTCGACCATCCGAGGCGCTGCCCGCCGCCGTGCCACGGCTGCAGCAGGTAGTCCCTTTCGGAGGCCGGCAACTTTTGCCGTCCCCTCCATTCCCCAGCAACAATCGCATGGGCACTGCCGAGTTTCCCACCCCAGATCGCGCCGGCGTTGGTATCGCCCGCACCGGCGAAATACTCGTGCGCGGCCGAGACCTCAAAGCCCTCGAAGTCGGCGCGAGTCAAGAAATTGGCAACGCCGGCCACTGCATCCGATCCATAGATGGCCGAGGCCCCCTCCTTGAGCACCTCGACCCGGTCTATGGCGATGGCTGGGATGGCATTTACATCGACGAAGCGCCCACCGATCAAGCGCGCCGGGACATAGGTCTGGCGACGGCTGTTGATCAACACCAGCGTCCGCGAGGCTCCCAAGCCACGCAGGTTCACGTTAGCAATGTTCTCGGAAAGGGTGGCGGCTTGGTTGGCGTTGTACCAACTGCTGCGCTCGCCGATCACCCCGTGGCTGGCGCTCAAGTTCTTGAAGAAATCAACCGCCTGCGGCGACCCTTGTTCGGCCATCTTTTCCCGGCCGGTCACCGCGACTGCGTAGGGCAAGCTGATAGGGGATTCCTTAAAGGCGGTACCGGTCACCACCACTTCCTCCAATTCGACCGCCTTGGCCATCAGCTCCAGCTCGACGGTCGCGGTCTCTCCCTCGACGACCACGACGGTGGTGGCTGCGCTTTCGTAGCCGATCAATTCGGCTGCGAGCAGATGCTCGCCAGCGGGGACATCGGCCATGGTGAAGCGACCGTCCGCGTCCCATACCGCGCTCTTGTTCAACTCCGCGATATAGACTTGGGCGAGATCTAGCACCATCCCTTTCTCAGCATCGACGACAGTCCCCACAATGGTACCCGTTGATTCGGCCTGAGCGTGGGCGACAGGCAAGGCCAAAAGTAGGGTTATAAAAATGCACTTGCTCCAGAGTCGCATATGGCCTCTCCTTTTTCTGGGTTGAGATGTGTAAGGAACTAACGTTCAATTTCGTGCAGATGGCTAATACTATTACTACTACCTAGTGGCTCTGTCCAATGGCGAGGCGGACTTTTTGGCCCATCTGGCAGCCAACCGCATTGTCCCGGTTGAAGAAATAGGTACCTTCAAGCCGCACCCTTTCACCGAGCTAACCGAAGCACTGCTGTGAAGTCGTCCATGCCGCTTGGCATACTACCACTCTTTAGGGAACGAGCGTTATGAGGTTGATAATCGGACACCTCATGGGACTGCTCTTAGTCGTCGGTGCCAGCGCCGAGACATTGATCGAAGGACGGGTGCGGCTGGCCTCCGGACAGCCGGTCGGCGGCGCGCAAGTGCGGCTGTTTGCTCCGACCGACCTGAGCCGCTCGGTCCGCGCTACCACCGATGAGAATGGCTATTTCGCCCTGCCTCTAGCGGCATTGAGTACGACCGCCCTGCCAGAACAGTTTTACTTAGGGCAGAATTACCCCAACCCGTTTAATCCTTCCACAATCATTCCCTATCAACTGCCGGTCTCGACCCGCGTGCGGCTGGAGGTGTTCAACGTCCTGGGTCAGCGCCTAGCGACGTTGGTGGATGCGGAGCAACCGGCGGGCTTTCACACGGCGACTTGGAATGGTACGGATGCGGCAGGGCATGGAGTCGCGGCAGGATTGTATCTCTACCGGCTAGTTGGCGATGGGATGCGTTTAACTCAGTCGATGGTGTTACTCGACGGGGCGGTTGGGAGCATCTCTGAGGGTCCGGCAGACACGGAGTTAGTGGGAGCAGCGCAGGTATATGGGTTGACCGTCTCAGGCCAAGCACTGATCGCCTACGCGGACCCAGCCTTTCGGGTGCGTGCTGACGGAGCGCCCGTCGAGATCGTGGTCGAATTACTCGAAAGCGTTCCCCGGGATACGGTGGCGGTGAGCAGGCTGTTGGGCGACCTCGATAACAACGGCCGCGTCGATCGGGCCGATGCACTGCTGGTCGCCCTGTACAGCGAAGACCCCTCCATCGCTCTGCCCAACAACGGCGACATATCCTTGGGCGATGTCAGCCAAGACGGGCAGATTGACCTAGCCGACGCCCAGCTCATCGAGACGTACAGCGTCGATCCATCCGACCCGTCGCTACCTGCGGAGATCGGCAAGTCGGTAGATCCACCACCACCCAATGACCCGCGCCTGACACAACTCAAGCTGCCGGAAGGGTTCCACATTCGCGTGTACGCCGAAGGGGTACCCGGCGCTCGCTCACTGAGCCTCAGCCCAAATGGCACCCTATTCGTCGGCACCCGATCCGGCGGTCGCCTGTACGCGCTGCGCGACGAAGACGGCGATCACCAGGCAGAGCGAGTCATCATCCTCGCCAGCGGTCTGAATAGACCCAACGGCGTCGCCTTCAAGGACGGCGACCTGTACGTAGCCGAAATCAGCCGCATCCTGCGCTATCGTGACATCGAAGCACACCTCGACAACCCGCCGCCGCCGGAGATCGTCAACGACGCTTTCCCAACAGACCGCTCCCACGGCTGGAAATTCATCCGCTTTGGCCCGGATGGTTTGCTATACGTGCCGGTCGGCGCGCCGTGCAACATCTGCGCTTCCCCCGATCCGTACGCGTCAATCGGCAGGTTGGATCCCTCCACAGGTGACTTCGAGGTCGTAGCACGGGGCGTGCGCAATTCCGTCGGCTTCGACTGGCACCCGGAAACAGGGGAAATGTGGTTCACGGAAAACGGCAGAGACCATCTGGGCGACGATATGCCGCCAGACGAACTGAACCGAGTAGCCGCCGACGGGCAGCACTTCGGCTATCCCTACTGCCACGGCACCGACATCGCCGATCCAGCGTTCGGCGCTCAGCGTGGCTGCGACGAGTTCGTCTCGCCAGTCCAAGAACTCGGCCCGCACGTAGCGGCCCTCGGGATGCGCTTTTACAGGGGCAACATGTTTCCGGCGGAGTACCGCAATCAGATCTTCATCGCCGAACACGGCTCTTGGAACCGCACCCGCAAGATCGGCTATCGCCTCACTCTAGTGCGCTTGGCTGCCGACGGAGCAGTCAGTTACGAGCCATTTGCCGAAGGCTGGCTGCAAGGAGAGTCGAACTGGGGCCGGCCGGTTGACGTGCTCGTGATGCCCGACGGTTCACTGCTGGTATCGGACGATCAGGCCGGTCTGATCTATCGGATTAGTTACTAAGGCCGCGCATACAACGCCTCGAAGCGATCCTTGGCTTCCCACCCCAAGAGTCGCTTGGCCTTGTCGGGCCGGTACTTGTCGTGCGGCAGCCGCGTACAAATGAAGAAATTCTCGTACAGCGACGGCATCTCGGGTGCCCTCAACCCATACAAGAACGCCTCCCCGGTATCCTCCCACGAGGTCGTATAGGGATGCACTCCCTGCCCTTGTTCTTCGGGCAACACTTCCCGCGGGCGAAAATGCGTATAGACAAAGGAGAGCACTTCCAAGCCCTCGCGCTCGGCAAACACGCGCGTAATGTGCCCCCCGAGATACTTGCTTAGCGCGTAGAGATCGTCGCCTGGATGCAGCGGAATGTCGGCTTCCACTTGGAAGTCGTTCCAATAGTCGGCGTTGTGGTTCAGGGAGGTGTGAAAAGGCCCGGTGTGAATCAGCCTTTTTATGCCGCAAGCGACGCAAGCTTTGGCCACGTTGTACGCGCCGACCATGTTGACTTGGAAGGCCAGCACGGGATGCGGCCGGACGACGGACACATTGATCGCCGCGTCCATGCCCTCGCAGGCGGCCAACACTTGCGCGTAGTCGGTAATATCGACAGCCCGATTTTCGTGCGGCGGCCCCAACACCTCCGGGATCGGCGCTCGTGGACCCTGCGGCGGCGCGGCCGCCACCTCCGTCATCGGCCGGAGATCGGTCACCCGCAACGTGTAGTGGTCTTTGAGCGCGGAGATCGCCGATGCGCCGACCGGACCACCCGCCCCAAACAACACCACCTTGCCTTCATTCACCGTTGCCATAATACCCCTTCAGGCGAAGCGTCCGCTCGACGCCACGTGTGTCAATGACCAGTGGTGCCCTTCGCGCTCGGCAGCAAGGGCTTGGCGCACGGCCGCTACGACGTCGTCAGCCGTGGTCTCCGCATCCAATTCGCCGAGGCGCAGACAGCGCACCTCAATCTGGCCGGTGCGGGCGATTTCGCGGCCGACTAATTCGGCCATAAGCAGTGCCAGCGACCCAGCCTCGGCCCGAGGTAAGGCATTCCACTGCGGATCAACTAGATATTCTTCCGGATAGTCGCGCACCAAATCGAGACAACTCAGCAGCACCACTTTTTTAATGCCAACGGCACAGGCCGCCGTCAGCGCCACGTAGGTACCCCGCGCCGCAGTGTCGAGCACGGCCCCTTCGTCGTCTCCGCCCGAATCGCCGCCCGCCGCGTGGACGATGGCCTCCACACCTGCCAGCGCCGGGTCTAATGCCTCGCGCTGGAGCAAATCGACCTGCCGATAGCCAGCTAGGTCACTGGTGTCTTCTGCTCCGAGCGCCACCACCTCAAACCCCGCGCCCAACCCAGCCGCTAGCAGCGCTCCCCAAGGGCGGTCCGCGCCGATTACCGCTACGCGCATAGTATCTCCTCTACCAAGAAAGTCATCGTGCTGTTCAGAATCATGACACCATTTCAGTGATATTTCTATCATCCAAAAAAGCAACAGGCTCTTCTGCTTTACCATTTTCCCACATAAGGGAATAAAACCAAATGCCACTCTCACCAATGCAGAAATCCGCGGGAGTAAAGGTCATTTTTGAGTCCAGTGGCGGATCAGACTTTTCGGGATTGTATTCTGCCGGCCAGCCAAATGCCTCACCGACCCATAGCTGTCCTTTGCCATGGAGTCTTTTCGCAAACACGACGACATCTTTGATGTTTGGAAAGACGACGGGCACAATGGGTGCTCGTTCCCCATTTTGCGTTTGTATTCTAATTTTGACTGTTGCCACGTTTCGCCTGCTCCTTTTGCCATGCGACCTTCAGGTCGATCTGCACCGATTACCACCACGTGTATAGCATCTCCTCTACCAAGAAAATTTTTCGTACAGCACACTCTGTTACGAGGTGCTATCAATGCTCTATAACAGGGAAGAGCGTATCCCAGTCGTTTCTGTATTGCGACAAGTCGTGCCGACTACAAATAATTCTCGTTCCCTCGAATCGCAGTCGCAATACAAGACTGTTCTTGTCTTTACTCCCGATGCCATGCTCCTGGTGCTCACGATACAGACTCTCCCTATCAATTACGACAAAAGCATCCCAATTATCGTAGATCCGAACAGCAAAAATATATGTTATATCTGGGGATTTTGGCGTCTCAAGCTGTAAGAGTGGAACCTTAAATTGTGAGGTATATCCACGTCCGTTCTTCAGTGGTTTCGCTGTAGCCGTCGTCTTCACCTGCACTCGGTGCAGGTTCCCATCGCTATCGTGGACGACGAAAATATCGTCACCCACATCTACTTCTGGAATGGCTGTATTCCATCCTCGAATAAGAAGCTCCGCCATAACTGCTAGATGACCAGCCCTACCAGTGTACAGATCTTTTTTAGACATGTTGTGTAGAAGGTGTAAATAATATTTCCTTCGTCCTTGGATCTACAAACACGACCTCACCAGAAGCCCAAAGCTCTGATGCCGAACAGCCCGTTAGGATCTCTGTAATGTGTTCCCATGTTGAGCCATGAAATAACTCAAAATGTCCTTTTGTACCACGTGATATAAACACGCTCGCAGGTAACTCTTCCGAATTCTGTATTTTTGGTGATATTTTGCTCCAAGGATCGAGAGAGCATGTATAGCCATCTAATTGTTCGACTACGCAAATCGTGATGATTTTGGACATCTGTCTGAGTTTTTGTACAAAAAGACTGATTCTTTCGTTTTCATAATAGCTTATTAACGGTTTTGAGGCATCGCCAAACATCCAGCGCCTATAGTAAAATAGCTCCCCTTTTGTTTCGCGAGATGCAATCGCATCTGCGAATGCCAATAAAATCAAGTAGTCTAAGTCATGTATTATATTGTTCAAACGTTCCTTACGTTTCTCAGATATTTCCCTAAACGCATGCTCACCTTGACGTAGGCAGTCGCAGAACACAGTAAGGAGTGATTTGGAAAAGTGCCATATAGCCCAAGTTTTATCTACATCGTTGGGATTTAGTAAGACATTTATATCACCCTTCATCACGAACATAATTACCTTTATCATCGACCGAATATTATCTGGATCGTTGACTAAGGCGTAACAAGTTTTCACTACCTCGTTATCATGGGATGCTTTATCTTTGATCTTTTCCGTTATCTCCTCACCAATATCCTTATCAAGCTCTGCGAAGTTTTGAAATAGTTCAGGTATAGCAAGATCTTCTCGTTCTAGAAGTGAAGTACTATGGTCAGACTGCGAATCATTTGCTAACATTTCCCGCAGACGTTCAGTTCTTTCACGATGGAAAGGATCGCCGTATGGACGGTTCTCTTTAAGTTCCCTATTGCACATCACGGGTACATGTTCCCACGCCTCGATAGCATCCCGAAATCTCGCAAGCTTGTGCTTTGCTGTGAGCCATTGCTTGCGATTGGGTGTTCTGTAAAGCTCGTAAACTAAAGTATCGGTTATAACTATGCGACCACCTTGTTCACTTATGGCGCGAAGCGGCGCACCGTCCTTTTTCATGCCGCGAATGTAGCTAGCGTCGATGATAATGCGCGGATTTGTCGCTTGTCCGTTACTATTAGCTTGCTTGTCAACTTGCTTAATCTTGCTTTCCATGGATTTTTGCCTCCTGTCAACGTCCAAAATCTGGCCTCAGTCAGACTTTACCGACGAGGTGTAACCACCTGTCTCACCCGTCATGACCATCAGGATGTGCTAATCTCAACTCTCTTAGGTGATTCTTCAGTCGCTTGGCCATAGGTTTCATCATTGCCGCAGTCACGCCGGCGGAAACAAGTCCGCCAACAATTGGCACGAATTTTGACACACTACGCGCAAAGGTGTTCTTGGTGACGTTAATTCCAATCCATTTGCTAATCTGTTTGATTAGCGGGTAGTACGCAGTCCTAGTGAGCGCCTGCCTCGGAAGACGTCGCGCAATTTCGCTAGCAAATCGCTCAGCCACCTCGCTTATTACTTTGTTAGCCACCTGAGCACCCATCATCACTCCGATGAGCAGTGTAATCTTCGCCTTGGTCTCTTCGTCAGCCTCGTCTTCCTTCAGTAAATCTGGCCAGCCATATAAGTACGCTAACTTCTGGGATAAGACGATTGCGTGCCAATAGAATTGAACTAGGTCGGCGGGAATTGTGACCGCCATCGCCCAACCACCCGGCAAGCCAGTCCCAAATGAAATCGCAGCAGCTTTACGCACATGCGACTTAATGCAGGCATCAGCCAACCTATCAATCAGCTTAGATGGTATTCCAGCGTTAGCGGGCCTGTCTTCAATTGCCTCCTTAGTCTGTGTCTCATCGCAATAATTATGGAGTTGAGAATAAAGAAAGCTGTTGCGGTCAACTTTCGTTCCGGGAAGCGCCAACGACGACGCCATGATCCGGTCCCACGCCTTTGTCCCAGTTTCCTTAGCTTCGTGCTGGTCAGAATCGATATAGGTCAACTTTTCTCCTCCATGCCGTTGTTACTTAAAATTGATACTAAATTCGACTCGATTGTCCGCCAATGTACAGATACAACCCTACCAAGAAAGCTTCTCAGACAAGTTGTGAAAAAAGTAATTGTCGTCGAGGTATATCAGCCGCGCCGTATGTGCGGCTTGGCCGACGTACACCTCTTGTTCGGGGGCTAAACTGCATATCTCGCGGCCATCGACAATGAGCGCCACGTGACTGTCCAAGGTCTCGGATCTGACGCTCAGCCGCACCCGTTTCTCGGCCGGCAGAATCAAGGTCCGCGATGTGAAGTTGTATTCGTTGATGCCGTCGAGCAACATGCAGCGCACTTCGGGCATGACCAGCGGCGCACCCATCGACAGCAACAGCCCGGTGCTACCCGTCGGCGTGCCGACGACCACGCCGTCGCCGCGAATGGTGCGGATTTTGGCGTCGTCAACAAAGACATCCGTAGAGAGCATCTTGTGGTGCGCCCGCAGGGTCACCTCGTTAAAGACCAGACTCTCGCCGCCGGGATAGCGGCAAGAAAGCACCAAGCGCTCGCTGACGAAGTACTGGCCATCGACTAAGAGCTGGACGATGCGCGCCAAGTCCTTGCGGTCCCCAGCGGTCAAAAAGCCGACGGTGCCAAAGTTGATCGCCAGCACCGGCCGCTGTGGGAAACGCGCAAAGGCGCGGAGCACCGTACCATCGCCGCCGAGCGCAATGACCAAGTCTAGGTCGTCCGGGCGCTCATCTTCCTCGATAAAGCGCACTACAATCCCATGCGCGGCAAAAAGGTCGCGCACCTCGGCGACCGGATAGTCCAAATCCTGGTCGCGCAGCAGGACCCCGACCTTTTTTAGTTCGAGTGGCACCGACGCCAACCCCGGAGAGCTACTTGGCCCTCGCCTCTTTGCCGGCTTGGGCCTCATAGGCCTTGATTAGCGCCTGGGTTCCCTCTTCGGAGCAACCAGCGCGCTCGACGATGTTGAAGAACTGGTGCGCGATGCTCACGGCCGGCAAGGCCAGCTTGACATCGTTGGCTGCCTGCAAGACCAACCGCAGGTCCTTTTGCTGCAAATAGACCATAAAGCCCGGATCAAAATCGCCAGCGGCAATGCGCGGGCCTAAGTTGCTCAACTGCCAAGAGCCAGCCGCCCCACCGCTGATGGCGTCAATGACCTTCTGCACATCGAGGTCCGCCGCGGCCGCCAGCATCAGAGCCTCGGCCATAGCCATATTGTTGACCGAAACCGCGATCTGGTTGCAGAGCTTGGTAGTCTGACCCGCGCCGTTGGAGCCGATCAGGTTGATGTTGGTGCCCATCGCCTCAAAGACCGGTAGGCACTGATTAAAGACGGCCTCGTCGCCGCCGACCATGATCGACAGGGTGCCGTTGATCGCGCCCACATCCCCGCCGCTGACGGGCGCGTCGAGCATGGCCACGCCCCGTTCCTGCAAGGCGGCAGCCACTTCGCGGGTGACTTTGGGCGAAACCGTGCTCATATCGATGACGACCGCGCCCGCTTTGGCTCCGTGGATCGCGCCCTCCTCTCCCACGAGTACGGCCTCCATATCGGGCGTGTCCGTGACGATGCTGATGATGACGTCCGCACCCGTCGCCGCCTCTTTGGGCGAGCTGACGCGCACACCGCCGGCCGCGACGACCTCGTCAACGCGCGGCCGGTCGCTGCGGTTGTACACGTTGAGTTGATAACCGGCTTTGAGCAAGTTTTTGGCCATGGGCGCGCCCATGATACCCAAGCCGATAAAGCCGATTTGCGTTTGCCCCGGTGCTGCTGACATGATTCCTCTCCGATCTAAAACGTGAAAAAGCGATGTCTGTTGTCCTCGATCTCGGCCGTCTCGTACAAGTGCGCGAACCAATTCTGCACGGCCTCCTGCTCGCGCTGTGCTTGTAGCTGAGCGACGACCTGCTCGCGCTGCGCGGCGAATTGCTCCTCATCTACCGGCGTCTTCTCCAGCAGCTTCAGCAAGTAAGCCCCTCGCTTGCCGCCTTCGGCAACCTCAATCACTTCGCTGAGCTGGCCCTCTTGCAAGCGGAAGGCCGCGCCGATCACCGCGTTAGCGCGGCCTAGGCCCTCCACCGATTCGGTGCGCGCAAAAGCCTCGGGAGTGTGCAACTCTAGCCCGGCATTTTGGGCTACCTGCGCCAAGGTGGTCCCGGCTTCTACCTCCCGTCGCACGGCCTCTAGCTGGGCGGCGGCGCGGGCGGCTTCTTTGCGCGTGCGCACCAACGGCTCAAGCTGATCCCTTAGCTCGTCCAGGGGCACTGTGCCCTCAGGGCGTTTGGCCACTAGATGCGCCACCCACAGCCCCAGATCGTCCTCGATCACTTGGCTGACGGCCCCAGGCTCCTGTTCAAAAAACCAGTTGACGAGCCAAGTGGTGTTCGCGCTAATGCCCGGCACGGCTTGGCTCTTGCGCAGGAAATTCGTGGGCGTCGCCTCGGTGCCAGAGACCGCGAGCGCGGCGGCAAATCCCTCGGCCGCGGCCTGCTCTTGAAACGCCTCAGCCCAGCTGCGCAGGCTATCTTCAGTCGTGCGCGAGGGCTGGTATCTGAGTAGGATGTGGCGGGCGTGCACCTGCTCCTCGCCGCTTTCCTCCAAGCGTTCTTCCACCTTGATCAGATGCCAACCATAGAGCGTCTGCACCGGCCCGGAGAGCTCGCCGGGTGCCAAGGCGAACGCCGCTTCCTCAAAGGGCGCGACCATCCGGCCGCGAGCAAAAAAACCGAGGTCGCCGCCTCGGGCGGCTGAGCCTTCGTCGTCGGAAATCACCCCAGCCAACTCGGCGAAATCCTTACCGGCCTCGATCTCTTGGCGCAGGCGCTCGATCTCCTCTTTGGTCTCCAGCGAATCCGCCGCGCTGGGCTCCTTGGGAAAGCGCACGTACTCCAGCTTTACCTGATCGGGATGTTCGTAGTCGGCCACGTGCTCTTGGTAGTAGGCAGCCAAATCTTCGGCGGCGACCTCGATCTCACTATCCGCAGCGTCGCTGGGGGCAAATGCGTATTCGAGGCGCACCTTTTCGTTGGCCTCGGCAAAGTACTGGCGCGCCTCGTTAGGACTCACCTGCGCGGTACCCCGCAACATCCTCTGCAACCTGTAATCGAGCAATTGCCGCTCAATCGTGCTCTCGATCCACAGGACTATGGCTTGGTTGTTGGGATCGCTGAGATTGGCCGGATTGCCGATGAACTGGACGTACTTGTCCATGTCGAACGCACCGTCGGTCTGAAAAACCTCGAATTCGCGCACGGCCTGCGGGGGCTTGTTCCGCGTGTAAAAGGCGATTTCCCCGTCGGTCACCTCAAAGCCCAAGCGCTCGTACTCTTGGGTCAGGATGATCTCGCGGACGTAGTAGTCCCACACCTGGCTCACCAGCAGGGCCTGATCGGCGCGCTGCTCTTGCGGCACTTGGCGCGCTATCCGCCGCAGCGCGTCTTGGAATTGCTGGAGCGAAATGGTCTCGCCATTGATCACGCCGACCGCATCGCCGGCACTGTTGGTGCTCGGACCCGAGTAGTCGGCTCCCCATTCGACGACGATCAAGCCGATGAAGGCGAATATCACAAACCACAGAACGAACACCGTCTTTTGGCGCAACAAAGTCATCATAAGCTATCGTTCTCCTACTATCTTGCGTTTTTTTCGTTAGCCTCAGCAGCCAGCCGGTTCTTCAACTCCGCGGGATAGCGGAGCAGACAAGCTGTGCAGTGGCCGCCACCCAGATCAACGAGGCGCGGCACCACGCGGGTGCAGATCGCTTCGCGCTCTGGGCAGCGCGGGTGAAAGGGGCATCCCGAGGGCACGGCCGCCGGATTGGGCGCGTCGCCCTCCAAGAGGACGCGCTGGGGCTTAGTCCGCGGGTCGGGTACGGGCACGGCCGCCAGCAGCGCGCGCGTATAGGGATGAGACGGCTGGCGGTAAAGCTGATCGCGAGCCGCCACTTCGACTATGCGACCCAAGTACATCACCGCCACCCGATCTGAAATGTGGCGCACTACGCTCAAGTCGTGGGCGATAAACATATAGGTTAGGCCCAAATCGCGCTGTAGGTCCTGCAACAAGTTGATGATTTGGGCCTGCACCGAGACGTCCAGCGCGGACACGGGCTCGTCGGCGATGATAAACCGCGGCTGCACCGCCAAGGCGCGGGCAATGCCAATGCGCTGGCGCTGGCCGCCGGAAAATTCGTGCGGGTAGCGCCGCGCGCAATCCACCGGCAACCCGACCATCTCCAGCAATTCCCCCACCCGCTCGGCCAACTCGCCGCGCTCGGCGAGCCCGTGGACCTTCAGGGCCTCGCCGATAATGCCACCCACCGTCATCCGCGGATTGAGCGACGCATACGGGTCTTGGAAGATGATCTGCATGTCCCGCCGCTGCCGCCGCATGGCCTCCTTGCCCAATCCCAACAGGTCAACCCCGCCAAAGAGCACTTGCCCGGCCGTGGCCTCGACTAGCCGCAACATGAGCCTCCCCAGCGTGGTCTTGCCGCAGCCGCTCTCGCCGACTACGCCCAAGGTCTCGCCGCGCCCAATTGCCAGATCAACCCCGTCAACGGCCTTGACGTGGGCCTGCACCCGGCTCCAAAACCCTCGACGCACGGGAAAGTGTTTTTTGAGTCCCTTGACCTCGACCAAGGGCGCGGCTTGGCTCATGCGTCCCCCGCTTTCCAACAACTCGCCCAGTGCCCGGCCTCAATCTCCTCTAGCGGCGGCGTTTCCGCCCGACAGTGGGCGTCGGCCAGCGGGCAGCGCGGGGCAAAGCGACACCCCTGTGGGAAGGCGCGGGCGTCGGGCACCACGCCCGGGATGATGTCCAAGCGCTCCTGCTCGTCGTCTAGCCGCGGAATCGAGCGCAGCAATCCGCGCGTATAAGGGTGCCGCGGGCGGGCAAAGAGCGCTTGCGTGGCCGCGTGTTCGACTATTTGGCCGGCGTACATGACCGCCACTTGGTCGGCGGTCTCGGCGATCACCCCGAGGTCGTGGGTGATCATCACAATCGCCATTTGCAGAGATTCTTGCAGCGACTCCAACAGCGCGAGGATCTGCGCTTGGATCGTCACGTCGAGAGCTGTGGTCGGCTCGTCGGCAATCAGCACGTCTGGGTTGCACGACAGCGCCATGGCAATCATCACCCGCTGGCGCATCCCACCTGACAGTTGGTGGGGGTATTCGTCGATCCGCTGTTCGGGCGCTGGGATCCCCACCAGATGCAGCATCTCGACCGCCCGGACGCGCGCTTCCCGCATGGGGACCTGCTGGTGCAAGACCACGGCCTCGGCGATCTGGAACCCGCAGGTCAGCACCGGATTGAGGCTCGTCATCGGCTCTTGGAAAATCATCGCGATGTCGTCGCCGCGCACTCGGCGCATCTCCTCCTCGTCCAGCGCCAGCAAATCGCGCCCCTTGAACAGGACTTGCCCGGCCTCAATGCGGCCCGGTGGATCGGGCACCAAGCGCATGATCGAGAAGGCGCTGACGCTCTTGCCGCAGCCGCTTTCGCCGACTAGCCCCAGCGTCTGGCCTCGCCCCACCGCAAACGACACCCCATCGACGGCGCGAGCGACGCCTTCTTCGGTGTGGAAGTAGGTCCGCAAGTCGCGGACCTCCAGCAGGGGATCTTGCGCGATCATGCGCTGTCCCTTTCCCAGGCCGCAGCCCGGCGCACTTCGTCGGCGGCCAGCGCGCTCCAGTGCATCGTTGCGCCGAGTTGGTGCCTAAAGCCCTCGACTAAGCAATTGACTAACTCGGCCCGATCGATTGGCCGACCCATACAGGACTGCAAATCCGTGCTGTGCGCTCGTACCCGTCGGGTCCATTTTTGCCGTGCGCCTTCGTCAATCCGCATAAGTTGCGGTAGGCGCTCGTGCGCCCGGCCGAGCAAGATTGACCCGTGTTGCAGCAAGCGGCGTCCGTAGCGCCGCTGCGCGCTGCCGACCAGCTTGCGCTGCCCGCACTTGAGCTCCCAGCGCGCCGTGCTGCCAAAACAAGGACCCGACCGGGAGACCCCAATGCAACGGCCGGCCCTTTCCAGCTCGACGGAAGCCCCAAACAGCCGCAGCCCCTCGGCCAAGCACGCGCCGATTTGGCGGTGCGTGGCCTCTATCCCACCGCCCGCGACCAATGCCTCCGCGGCGCAGGCAACGCTGTAGGTCAATTCCTCCCAGTGCAGTACCGCGCGCCCGCCCGTGGGCCGACGCACCAAGTCAATGCCCAGCGCGCGGCAGGCTTCTACATTGGCCTCGCGCTCGGGCTGCTGGTTCCAGCCACAGGAGACGGCCGGTGGGTCCCAGCCGTAGAAGCGCAGCACCGGGCCTTGGGCCGCGGCGGCGGCGAGCACCTGATCGACGCCCATGTTGTACGCGCCACAGTTCGCACCCGTATCGACGACGCGCCAAGCAAGGCCCATTAGAGCACGTCCAAACTTTCGAGGGCGTCCTTGGCCGCCATCTGTTGCGCCTCCTTCTTGCTCCGCCCCTGGCCCCAACCCATGCGCTGGCCGGTGATGCACACTTGGACGCTGAAGATTTTGTCGTGGTCAGGCCCCTCCTCGGCGTGAACCAAGTAGCGGGGGTGGCCGTTGCCCAAGCTCTGCGAGTATTCGAGCAGCTTGCTCTTGAAGTTCACGTCTTGTTGGACTATTTGATGAAAATCTGCCAGCACCGCGCGCCGGACAAAGGCGCGGGCGGCCTCCAAGCCACCGTCGAGATAAATCGCCCCAATCAGCGACTCCAAGGCGTCGCAGAGAATCGACGGCTGCTGCCCGCCGTTGGCCTCGCTGGCCTCGCGCTCATCCGTACTCAGCAACACAAAGGCCCCCACCCCGAGGCGATCCGCTTGACGCGCCAGCACCGTGCGGCTAACTAACTGCGACTTCATCTGGGTCAAATCGCCCTCGCCCTTGGTCTCAAAGCGACGGAAGAGGTATTCGGTGACCAACACCTCTAGCACGGCGTCGCCGAGAAATTCGAGCCGCTCGTTCGACTCAATGCGGTCGCTGCCCTCCTCAGCGTACACATACGATCGATGCTTGAGGGCCTTGACCAACAAATCCTTGTTCTTAAAGTGGTGGCCCAACAAATTTTCGAGGGCGCGCCGCGAACCCAAGGCCAGCTTTTCTGGGTCGCCCGCCGACTTGCGGCGATTCCACAGCGTTGAAATCCAGCTCATCTGCCTAATGCCCGATTGAAAACCTCGTTTGCACGAGGCGTGCTCGGGGCGTGCTCGGGGAGTGCGTCAGCCGGTGAAGCGACCAAACACCAGCGCCGCGTTGTGGCCGCCAAAGCCAAAAGAACTGTTGAGGGCGTAGTTTACCCGCATGCGGCGCGCCTTATTGGGCACGCAGTCGAGGTCGCATTCGGGGTCGGGGTTTTCGTAGTTGATCGTCGGCGGCAGGACCCCGCTTTTGAGCGCCATGATGCAGGCGATGCTCTCGATGGCTCCGGCTGCGCCCAACAGATGTCCGGTCATCGACTTGGTCGAACTTACGGCCATGCTGTCGGTGTGGCCGGCGAAGACCGCCTTGAGCGCCGCGGTCTCCTGCTGGTCGCCCATGGGCGTCGAGGTGCCGTGGGCATTGACGTACCCGATGTCGCCCGGTTCCAAGCCCCCGTCCTGCAGCGCGATGCGCATGGCCCGCGCACCGCCCTCTGCCTCCGGTGCCATCGCCGTCTGGTGATAGGCGTCGGCGGTAAAACCCAGCCCGAGGAATTCTCCGTAGATCTCGGCTCCGCGCCTTTGCGCGTGCTCCAACTCCTCCAAGATGACGGCTCCGGCCCCTTCGCCGAGCACGAAGCCATCGCGCTCGGCGTCAAAGGGCCGACTGGCCCGCTCGGGCTCGTCGTTGCGCGTCGATAGCGCCTTGGCCGAGGAAAAGCCGGCCATGGAAATAGGAGTGACGGCCGCTTCCGAGCCACCGGTCACCATCACGTCGGCCTCTCCATACTGGATCTTGCGCGCCGATTCGCCGAGGGCATGGGCAGCCGACGAACAAGCCGACACCGTGGCGTAGTTAGGCCCTTTGGCCCCTAGTTCCATGGAGATCACGCCCGGGGCCATGTCGGAAATCATCATCGGCACGTAGAACGGGCTGATGCGCCTAGGGCCTTTCTCCATCAGGATGGTGTGCTGTTGTTCGTGGGTCTGAATCCCGCCGATGCCCGAGCCCCAGATGACGCCCACGCGCTCGGGATCCACCGCTTCCATGTCGAGCTGGGCGCGGCCGAACGCCTCCTTGGCCACGCAGACCGCGTAGTGCGTGAAGGCATCGTTGCGGCGCGCATCCTTGCGGTCCATGACCGCCTCCGGGTCGAAACCCTTGACCTCGGCGGCGATCGTAGTCCGGTGTTGGGAAGCGTCGAACTTGGTGATCGGCCCGACCCCAGAGCGGCCGGCTAGGAGCGCGTCCCAGAACGTCGGCAGGTCGTTGCCATTGGGCGCTAAGACCCCCAAGCCCGTGACGACGACTCTGCGCCTCTGCACTGGAGTTCCGCTCACGCCTTGCTGTTCTCTTCTAGGTATTTAATCGCGTCGGCTACGACCACCATCTTCTCGGCGTCCTCATCTGGGATGTCGATCCCGAATTCCTCCTCAAAGGCCATGACCAGCTCGACGGTATCGAGCGAGTCGGCCCCCAAGTCGTCAATAAAAGATGCTTGGGAATTTACTTGATCCTGGCTCACGCCGAGCTGCTCGACGACCAGATCTCTCACGCGTTCTTCAATAGAAGCCATGGTGTGTTCCTCTTGGGAAAGGAGTGAACAGTTTTACCGCTCTGGCGAATAAGTCTGCGGTCTTAAAATCAGGGTCTAAATATAGGTGATGGGCAATTTTTTAACACCTATCACATGGCCATACCGCCGTCCACGGACAAGACCTGACCGGTGATATAGGCGGCTTGATCCGATGCTAGGAACGCCACGGCGTGAGCCACGTCTTCCGGCGTCCCCGCTCGGCCCAGCGGCACCGTGGCAATCATCTGCTCCTGCTGCTGTTGCGTCAACCCGTCCGTCATGCCCGTTTCCGGCACCAGCCCCGGGGCCACGGCGTTGGCGGTGATCCCGCGCGAGGCCAACTCCCGCGCCAAGCTCTTGGTCAGGCCGATCAACCCAGCTTTGGACGCAGCGTAGTTGGCTTGGCCGGCATTGCCCAGCAATCCCACGACCGAAGTGATGTTGACGATCCGTCCGCCGCGAGCCTTGAGCATGGGACGCACCGCGGCCCGGACGCAATTGAAGGCCCCCTTGAGATTGATCGCCAAGACCTCGTCCCAATCCTCCTCCTTCATCCGCATCAGCAAATTGTCGCGGGTGACGCCGGCGTTGTTGACCAGCACGTCTAGCCGACCCAATTCCGCGATCGTCGCCGCCACCAGATCGGCCGCCTGCTCAGCGTCGGCGACATCGGCCTGACGCACGAGGCAGCGGCGGCCCAGTACCTCAATGGCCGCGGCCACTTCGCCAGCCGCCCCCGCGTTGCGGGCACAGATCGCCAAGTCCGCGCCCTCTGCGGCCAAGCGCAGGGCAATGGCCCGGCCAATGCCCCGCGACCCACCCGTCACCAGCGCGACTTTTCCGTCCAAGAGACCCATATTATCCCGCTCCTTTTGCGGCGGTGACTTCTTCAACGGTACCCGCCAGTGCGACCGCGAGCTTGGGCGCGGTGCGACGCACCAGCCCCCGTAGCACGGCCCCCGGCCCTACCTCAAAAGCGCGGTTGATGCCCATGGCCGCTAGCTGGTGCACCGTCGCGTTCCAGCGAACTGGACCAGTGATCTGATGGATTAGGTGCAGCCGCAGTTTTTCTGGGTCTTCTACGGGCGCAGCCGAGACATTGGTCAACACCGGCACGCGCGGCCGCGCAAAGGGCACCGCCTGTAACAGCGACTCCATCTCCACGGCCGCCGACGCCATCAGCGGCGAGTGAAAAGCCCCACTGACGGCCAACTCGACGACGCGCCGAGCGCCGGCTTGGGTGGCCAACTCGCCCACCCGTGTCACCGCGGCCGGCTCACCCGACACCACGACTTGGCCTGGAGCGTTAAAATTGGCGGCCACTGCGATCCCCACATCGGCTACCTGTTGGCACAGGGCCATGACGTGGTCATCTTCCAAACCGATCACCGCCCCCATCGTCCCTGGCCACTCTCGGCCAGCTTCCTTCATCAACCGGCCACGCGTACCCACGAGTGTCAGGGCCTCCGCAAAGGAGAACACTCCGGCCGCCACCAGCGCTGAGTATTCCCCGAGGCTGTGTCCAGCTACGGCCACAGGCTGTAATCCAGCAGCGGCGAGCAATTCGCTAACGGCGACGCTGTGGACGAAGACGGCCGGCTGCGTAACGTTGGTTTGCGCCAGTTGCTCGACCGGTCCCTCAAAGCAAAGCGTACTGAGCGAAAAACCCAGCACCTCGTCGGCCTCGGCAAAGCGCGCACGCACCGACTCGTGCTGCTCGTAGAGGTCGCGGGCCATGCCCACCGCCTGCGAACCCTGTCCCGGAAACAAAAAGGCGCGCCCGCCCACCTCAGTGCCCCCAGCGAAACAGGGCGCTGCCCCAGGTGAGACCGCCGCCGACGCCGGTCATTAGCACCAAGTCGCCGCGCTCCAACCGGCCTTGATCAGCGGCTTCTGCCAAGGCAATGGGAATAGTCGCGGCCGTGGTGTTGGCGTAGCGGTCGATATTGATCATCACTTTTTCTGGGGGGAGCTTCATGCGTGTGGCCGCGGCGTCGATGATGCGCTTGTTGGCTTGGTGCGGCACGAAGAGCTTGAGGTCGTCGCCCGTAAGGCCATTGCGCGCCAGTAGGCTGACCGACACTTCGGCCATTTTTTCCACAGCGAACCGGAAGACCGTGCGCCCCTGCTGGCGGATGTAGTGCAGGCCTCTATCTACGGTCTCGTACGAGGGGGGATACAGGCTGCCGCCCCCTTTGATGTGCAGGCATTCGACGTCAGAGCCGTCAGAGTATAGCTCAAAGTCGATCAGGCCGGCCCCGTCCTCGCCGCGCTCCAACAACACTCCACCAGCCCCATCACCGAACAACACGCAGGTCGAGCGATCTTGGAAGTCGAGTATCGTACTCATTTTGTCGGCACCGATGACCATCACCCGGCGATGGGCACCGCTTTCGATGAACTGGGCCCCCGTCGCCACGGCGAAGACAAAGCCGGAACAAGCCGCTGACAAGTCGTAGGCCCAGGCCCGGCTGGCACCGATGGCGTGTTGCACCAAGCAGGCCGTCGCCGGAAAGATCATGTCTGGCGTAATGGTCGCGACGATGATCAGGTCGAGGTCGGCGGCGGCGATTCCACGACGCGCCAACAGCTCGTGGGCCACGGCGTTGGCCATGGTGGAGGTCGGCGCGTCCGCTGGCAGGAAGCGCCGCTCGGCAATGCCAGTGCGCGTGCGGATCCACTCGTCCGAGGTGTTTACCATCTGCTCCATATCGGCGTTGGTGACCACCTTGTCGGGCAGGAAGTGCGCAGTCGCCGTAATGGCCGCGCGAAATTTTTTCTCCTCTTCACCCACGCAATCATCCGCCCCGAACAGCCTACACTTCAGGCTCGACGTATTCGCGGCCTCGATAGAAGCCGCAGCTCGGGCAGACGCGATGGGGCAGGGTGGCTTGTCCACAGTGGGAGCAAGTACTCCTTGCCGCCGCCTTGATCTTCCAGTGAGTGCGCCGCTTGTCGCGGCGGGTGCGCGAAATTCTTCTTTTAGGTACTGCAGCCACGGGGAACTCCTCTCAAGAACCTTCTTTGGGTTGCGAAAATTCGATCTGCGCGAGGGCGGCCCAACGCGGGTCGGCTCCTTTTTCCTCTTCGGCAGTGGGTTCGTCGGCTCCGTCAACACCGCAGTGCGGGCACCGCCCATCGGCGTCCGGGGTGGGTATTCGCATCGGCAAGTCCAAGATAACGGATTCGCGGAGGTACGCGCGCAAATCGACCTCGCGCGTCCCGGGATCGACGATCTCGATGAACCCGTCTTGTTCGGCCGACGCTAGCTCCTCAGGGGTAGCCTGGCGACGCTGCAAGAGCAAGCGGAACCGCGCCGAGACCCCTTCTTGTACTTCCTCTAGACAGCGATAGCACTCGCCGGCGATGCGGCAGGTGATGACCCCGTCGATTCTGAAGTTGCCGAGGGCACGACGCACCTCGAGGCGGACTTCAACAATGGAGGGAAAGGCAAAAAGTTCGTCTTTCAGCTCCAGTTCCTCTGCACGTAGCTCAAAGGAGAGCGCATTGGGTCCCTCTGCGAGATCGTCGAGTACTAACAAGGCGCTCATGGCGTGTTCAGTCGGCAAAGAAAAACGCGATCTCAGACTCGGCGTTGGCCGCTGAGTCCGAGGCGTGGACGGCGTTGCATTGTACGTCCGTGCCAAAGTCGCCGCGAATCGTGCCGGCAGGTGCCTCCAAGCTGTTGGTCGGACCGATAAAACCGCGCAGATGTGCCACCGCGTCGGCGCGCTCTAGCATCATCGGCACCGCCGACCCCGAGGTCATAAATTCCACCAACTCGCCGTAGAAGGGCCGCTCCTGATGCACGGCGTAGAAGGCACCCGCCCGCTCGACGGATAGCTCGACCATGCGCAGCGCGCGCACGACGAACCCCTCGCCTTCGACGCGGGCAATAATCTGGCCGATGGCGTTTTTGGCGACTGCATCGGGCTTGATGATCATCAATGTGCGTTCCATAAAAAGAATATTATTTCCTCAGCAAGTGTGTCCCATAGTTATAACAAAATTTTGAAAGATAGGAGCCAATCGGTTTTGTGTCAATGGACGACCCGCGCAATAAAATGCCCTAAGTATCGCTTTCATAATGAGTTCGGTGCGCATTTCTTGACAGGGTAACACGCCTCCCCTAGATTGGCCAACACTATGGATTATCCACTTTTAGCCGAAGAAGGCAAGGTCATTCGCGACCCGGTTTGGGGCTACATTCACTTCCCCGATCCCGTCCTCGCCCTCGTCGATACTCGGGCCTTCCAGCGCCTGCGCAACATCACCCAACTCGGCTACGTGCATCTGGTGTACCCAGGGGCGCGCCACTCCCGCTTTGAGCACTCGCTGGGCGTCTATCACTTGGCCAAGCGGTTTCTGGCCCGTCTCCTCGACTCGGACCCGCCCCTCGTGCTGAGCGACGAGGACGTGCGCGTCTTCATCGCCGCCACCTTGCTCCACGATATCGGCCATTACCCCTTCTCGCATACCCTCGAAGAGCTAAGGCCCTTTTTCATCCGCCACGAAGAAGGCGCGAGGCAAATCATTGAGGACCAAGACGGCGAAATCTACCAGACGATCGCCGATAAGTTCCAGATTGATCCAGCGCGCGTGGCCAACGTCATCGACTACGAAAACAGCGGCCGCGCGGTTGCCCCCGAAGACCTGCTGCTGGCTAATATCCTCAGCAGTACCCTCGACCCCGACAAAATCGACTATCTCCTGCGCGATTCCATGTTTTGCGGCGTGCCCTTCGGCGAGAGCGTCAACCGCGACCGCCTGATCGACTCCATCAAGTTCGACCCTGAGCGCCAGCGGCTGGCCATCACCAGTAAGGGCGTTTCCGCGGTCGAAGCCCTTGTCTTTACCAACTACCAAATGTACCGCAACGTGTACTGGCACCACGGGGTGCGCTCGGCGTCGGCCATGTTCAAGCGCGCCGTGCAAGAGATCCTCCTCCATCCGCACAACCGACTCGACTTCTCCGATTTCCACCGCCTCACCGAGAGTGGGCTGATCGCTCGCCTCCAGCACGAGCAGCAGCGCCTAGGGCTGGAAACGTCCGCCCAGCTCCTCGAGGGCACGATCCACCGCCGCCTCTACAAGGTCGGAGCTGTCATCCACCCCAGCGAGCGCACCCAGCCCCTGATGCACGGCCTCGACTTTCTCTTCCGCCATCCCTACAAGCGCCGCGCCAAGGAAATCGAGCTGTGCCAAGTCTTCGGCCAGCGGCTTGGCCGCCCGCTCCAAGGCCACGAGATCCTCATCGACATTCCCAGCTTCAACAAGACCCCCGAAGTCGATCTCAGGGTCTTCTACGGCCGCACGCTCCCCGCCGACAAGACCGATCCCCTGACCTTTGCCGATCCAGAGGTCTCCCGCCTGCGCGATTCGCTGCTACACAACTTCGAAGACCAAGCCAAAATTTTCCGCATCTTCTGCATCAACGACCCCGACCTGCGCGAGCTGGTGGGCAAAGAGGCCAAGCAGTATCTCAGTTGACGAGCAAATTGCGCCATACCTTTACCTGAAGGAGTCTCCTATGTCGCTCTCATCTCTATGGACCCAATCTCGCGCCGCATCCCTCCTCCTGACAGCAACCCCAGGCATGCTGCTGCTGATCGCTGCCGAGCCAGCAAGTGCACAAATCACTCCCGTCTGCGACCGCACCACGCAAGTGCGCGACGCGATTGTACAGCAAGCGGGTGTAAGCGACTGCGGTGCTGTGACGGAGGCGCACCTAACAGCGATTAGTGAGCTCAATCTTAGAAGAGCCGGTATCGCAGCACTGAAAATCGGCGACTTTTCCGGGCTGACGGCGCTGACAACGCTCGATCTGCTTATCAACGATTTAACGACGTTGGAAGCGGGCGTCTTTGATGGACTGATAGCATTGGACTCGCTTGGACTGTCTTACAACGATTTAACGACGTTGGAAGCGGGCGTCTTTGATGAACTAAACGCCCTGACTACGCTCGGCCTGTCCTACAACGATTTAACGACGTTGGAAGCGGGCGTCTTTGATGAACTAAACGCCCTGACTACGCTCGACCTAGAAGAAAATGGTTTAACGACGTTGGAAGCGGGCGTCTTTGATGAACTAAACGCTCTGACCACACTCAGCCTGCACAACAACGATTTAACGACGCTGGAAGCGGGCGTCTTTGATGGACTAAACGCCCTGACTACGCTCAGCCTGTATCTCAATGGTTTAACGACGTTGGAAGCGGGTGTCTTTGATGGACTAAGCGCTCTGACCACACTCAGCCTGCACAACAACAGTTTAACGACCTTAGAAGTGGGAGTCTTTGACGGACTAAGCGCTCTGACTACACTCGACCTGTATAATAGTTTAACGACCTTAGAAGCTGGTGTCTTTGATGGACTAAACGCCCTAGAGTCGCTTAACCTAGGAGGCAATGGTTTAACGACGTTGGAAGCGGGCGTCTTTGATGGACTGAAGACACTAACAGCCCTCAGCCTGTATCTCAACGGTTTAACGATGTTGGAAGCGGGTGTCTTTGATGGACTAAACAATCTGGGATCGCTCGACCTGTTTGACAACGGTTTAACGACGTTGGAAGCGGGTGTCTTTGATGGACTAAACAATCTGACGACGCTCAACTTGGAAGGCAACGATTTAACGACGTTGGAAGCGGGTGTCTTTGATGGACTAAACAATCTGACGACGCTCAGACTGTCTTACAACGACTTAACGACGTTGAGAGCGGGCGTCTTTGACGAGCTAAAAGCTCTAGAATTGCTCGACTTAGAAGGCAACGATTTAACGACGTTGGAAGCGGGTGTCTTTGACGGACTAAACAATCTGACAACGCTCAGACTGTCTCACAACGATTTAACGGCGTTGGAAGTGGGCGTCTTTGACGGACTAAACAATCTGACGACGCTCGGCCTATATTACAACGGCTTAACGACGTTGGAAGCAGGCGTCTTTGATGGACTAAGCGATCTGACGACGCTTTACCTGTCTTATAACGGTTTAGCGACGTTGAGAGCGGGCGTCTTTGACGAGCTAAAAGCTCTATAATTGCTCGACTTAGAAGGCAACGGTTTAACGGCGTTGGAAGTCGGCGTCTTTGGCGAACTAAACGCGCTGACGACGCTTTACCTGGAAGAAAACGATTTAACGGCGTTGGAAGTGGGCGTCTTTGACGGACTAAACAATCTGACGACGCTCAGACTGTCTCACAACGGCTTAACGACGTTGGAAGCAGGCGTCTTTGACGGACTAAACAATCTGACAACGCTCTGGCTGTTTGACAACGACTTAACGACGTTGGAAGCAGGCGTCTTTGATGGACTAAACGCGCTGACAACGCTTTACCTGTTTGACAACGACTTAACGACGTTGGAAGCGGGCGTCTTTGATGGACTAACACTGGAAGTGCTCAGCCTAGACGGTAACCAAGTCGATCTCCTGCCCATTACTATCTCACTGGAATTGGTTGGGGAAACCGGGTTCAGAGCTAGGGCTCACACCGGCGCGCCCTTTGATATTGTCCTTCCGGTCCAAGTTATAAACGGCAGCCTCGTCGGTGGGGCAAGCCACGTCACGATTCCCACCGGACGCGGAATAAGCGGTACTCTCACCGTTGCTCGCACGGCCAGTACCATTGACGCCGCCACTGTTGATATCGGACCGTTGCCGAGGCTGCCCTCAAGCCATAGCGGCTACACACTCGTCAAATCCGCCGACTTGCCTCTTCACCTGTCCGGCGTAGCAACAGCCGTGGAGGTCACCACGCCGGCGATTCCGATCACCAGCGGCCTAGACCCCAACTTCCCCAACCCCTTCAACGCCAGCACTCAGATCGCCTACCGCCTTGCCACTCCCGGCCTGGTGCGGCTGGAAATCTACAACGTCTTGGGCCAGCCCGTGCGCACGCTGGTAAACCAGTTCCAGCTCGCCGGCTTCTACCAAGTCCGCTGGGACGCCCGCGACCAGCGGGGCGCTCCGTTGGCAGCCGGCGTCTATCTCACCCGCCTGCGCCACCCCGACGGAGCACAGACGCGGCGATTGCTCTACCTCAAGTAATCAGCCAGAAGCGACGACTATTTCTTGCAGATCTAACGCGATGGGGCCTACAGAGTGTACTGCGGGATCTTCAGCAGTTCGCCGTCCTTCAGCGCCGACTCGTGAGCGACGATGCCGCTGACCGTCATGTTAAGTGCTTGGGCCACATCGACGAGGGGCGTGCGGTCCAGCAGGATCGCCTCGACGAACTCGCACATCAGGTAGCCGTGGGAGCCACCGTGCGCGCCGGCCTCCACCCTCGGAGGAAGAGGTGGGCGCTTGAATGTTGCCGGCACAGGATCCTGCCCGTCATTCTGGAACTTGCCGTAGAAGGTCCCCTTCTCCGTGCGAATCCGACCCGTCTCCCCGCCGACACCCGGCGTGTCCCAGCTAACCGCCATCCGGGCCATGCCGCCGTCGCTGGTGCGAAATAGCGCGATTTCAGTGCCAAACGGGTTGCCGTAGCGGTTGTTTGCAGCCTTCAGATGATCGACGCTGCTGGGCATGCCCATGCAGGAGACCTCGGTGAAGCTCCCGCCGGTGACGCCCATGTAGTAGGCATTGGAGTGCGTGGGATACCACTGCGGGGGATGCCCGGTGCGCCAGCCCCCGTGCGCGGCCAGCGGCGTCGGGAAGTAGTGCCAGTATTCACCCTCTGCATAGACGACTTTTCCCAGCGCGCCAGTTCGGTACAACTCCCGCATGTTATAGAGATCTTCGTGGAAGTACGAGGTTTCGAACATCATGTAGCTGCGGTCGGCCGTCTTGGCAGCGGCGAAAAGCGCATCCGCATCCTCCAGTGATCCCCACGCGGCGGGCACGGCCGATGCAACATGTTTGCCGGCTTTGAGCGCGGCAATGGCCAGCCGGGCATGGCTCGGGGCGTCGGTGGCAACGAAAACGGCCTCGAGCGAGTCGTCCTCGATCAAGTCTTCGCACGAGGAATAAGCGGTCGCACAGCGGCATGCTCTGGCCAGTTCGGCTCGCTTGTCGGGGTCCAATTCGGCAACCGCGGCAACGGTCACATTCGGGTGGTCCTGGAAATGGAAGGCCGCACCGAAATTGCACACGCCATACCCGGCGATACCTACGCGAATCACGCGGTCGGACACGGGCTGCCAAGTCTTCGACGCCTCGTAGTCGGTAACTGCCCTCTCGAAACCCTGGATCGGGACGGCCTCCGCTGTCGGTTCTGGATCACTCTTCTGGTTCATCGTTCCCCCTTTAGTGTCTCAACCCTCGCGCCTCCATCCACGTGGTGCGGATTAGGAACGATAAAGTGCCCTTACCAATACGTTGTCAATACGGCCCCTTGACAACGCCTACATAAAGGCTTCTTATCGTTCCGATCCGCCCGCGCTGTCGCGGCGGAGAGGGAGCGATAAACGTGAACGCGCGACAGGAGAAGCTGCTCAGAAGAACCTTCCTCGACTACCAGTCGACGGCCGAGTTCATGAACAATCCACTCATCGTGTCGCGAGCGGAAGGGCTCTACTACTGGGACACGGACGGGAAACGCTACTTCGACGGCATCAGCGGTATCTACTCAACCCTGCTCGGCCACCGTCATCCGCGCATCGAAGAGGCCATGCGGGCCCAATGGGACAAGCTCGCCTTCGCGCCACCCATGCACGGCACTGCCGACGTGACGCTCGACTTCGTCGAGAAGATCGGCAGCGTCACGCCCGGCGACCTCAACTACGTGAAAGCTTTCAGCGGCGGCTCGGAGTCTATGGAGGCGGCGATCAAGTTCACGCGCCAGTATTTCAAGCAGTCGGGCCATCCGCACAAGTACAAGTTCATCAGCCGCTACCAGGCCTACCACGGTGCCACCATGGGAGCCATGGCGGCCAGCGGTACCGGAGAGCGCAAAACCCCATTCGAGCCGGCCCCGCCGGGTTTCCTCAAAGTATTCCCCCCAACTCACTACCGCGATCGCTTCGGCGACTGGGATGAGGCGAACCGATTCGCGGCGCAGCAGTTCGAGGACGTCATCATCAGTGAAGATCCAGAGACAGTGGCCGGCATCATCCTCGAACCGGTGTCGAACACTGGGGGTATCATCACGCCCACGGACGAGTACTTCCAGATCATCCGCGACACTTGCGACCGCCACAACGTCGTGCTCATCTACGACGAGATCATCACCGGCTTCGGTCGCACGGGAGCGATGTTTGCCGCCCACACCTTCGGGGTGACGCCGGACATCATCTGCGGCAGCAAAGGGCTGTCGAGTGGCGCCATTCCCCTCGGAGCGCTGATGGCTCGCGAGGGGATGGGGGAGCACTTCTACGAGCCCGGCGAGAACTTCGCCCACGGTCACACCTACGCTGGCCATCCACTGGCCTGCGCGGTCGGCATCGCCGTGGTAGACGAGATCGTGGAGAGCGGCCTCGATGCCCATGCCCGCGAGATGGGCGACTACCTCGCCGCCAAGCTCGAAGGCCTGAAATCGCTCGGCGTCGTGCGGGAGGTGCGGGGCAAGGGGTTGCTGAGGGGGGTTGAGCTGGTGAAGGATACGTCAAGCCTCGAGCCGTTCCCGGAGCTGGGCAAGGCGCTCAAGAAGACGGCTCTGCAGAACGGAGTCATCCTGCGGGTTGATCCGAGCTGGTTCGCCGTCGTGCCCGCCCTCATCATCGACGAGCCCCAGGTTGACGAGCTCTTCGACCTCGTCGAGAAAAGCCTCAAGGACGCACTCGACCAAGTCTGATCGGCTGATCAGCGCCGGCTGCGTAGATTCCTTTGAGCCACCCCTGAACAAGGAGATGCAAAGATGGCGACGATACAACTTCCAGTGAGATGGTATTCCGGCTATGGCCCCGACAATCCCAACGGAGAGCGTTTCGACGACCTCGACCTGCCATTGGAGACCACCGCCTTCATGGTCGTGGATTCGGACTGCGGCGGGGGGAATCCCTGCGTCGAGGAGGGGATTGCGCCAGCGCTGAAGTCCGCCCGCGCCGTCGGCATGCACGTGTTCTTCATCCACAACGACTTCTCTCTGTGTGACGAACCGGGCAGTATCAAGCGCGAGATCCACGGCACCCGCTGGGGCAGCGAAGATGCCGCCGACCGCCCAGCACCGGAGCGCAGACCGTTGCAGCCGAACTACTCGCCGTCGATTCAGCCCCTCGCCCACGAGCCGGACTTTCCCAAGCGAGAGTGGTCGGGGTTTCACGAGACCCACACCGACTATCACCTGCGCTGCCACGGCATCAAGACCCTGATCGCCGTGGGATTCTCGCAGCGGTCCTGCCTCTACTTCACCTGTGCCGGCGCGGTGGAACACAACTACCGGGTGGTGATGTTGCGGGACTGCACCCTGTCGGCCGAGTACCCCGATACGGTGGACGACAGCCTGCCGGAAGGGGGGTGGCTGCGCAAGATCATGCTGCGGAACTTCGAGCACGTGGTGGGCTACACCTCCACGTCGGCGGAGTTCGTCCAGGCCTGTTCCGCGCTGACGGAGGCCCGACCATGAACCCCAGCTACGGCCCCTTGACAACGCGTCCATAAAGGCTTCTTATCCTTCCGATCCGTACGCGTCCGTACGCGCTGTCGCGGCGGAGAGCGGCGTAACGCAATAGGAGCACGAGTGATGGGACAGGCAATGACAGAGCACGAGATCGAGGCCGTCCTCCGGGAGGTCACAGACGAGGAGGTGGCCTTCTACCACGAATACGGCTGGGTTATGATGCCGCGGCTCGTCGCCCCGGACTTCGCCGCACAGCTCCTGCGCGTCGGACGGGAGTGGGCCGATCGCAACAGTCAGGAGATTGGCCCCGGCAAGCCGGTCGCCGACTTGGCTCGGAATCAAGAGACCGAGCCGTTTCGTTCATTCATGTTCAGCGAGCGCATGGCACAAAACGCGACGCGCCTCGTGAACAGGAAGCGGCTCAAGGGCGTGGACGTTCCGCTCCGCTATCGCGTGGATCTCCTCCTAAACAAGCTCCCCGGAGCAGCCGGGTCCACCTATCACCAGGACTCGTCCGAGCATGGCTCCGACCGGGTCGGCGAGCTCCAGTTCTGGCTGGCGCTGGCGGAAGTCACACCCGAGATGGGTGCCATGCGGTTCGTCAGCCGCTCCCATCGCGAAGGACCGCTGGGTTCGGTGTTCAAGGACGACCAAGGCGACCTGCTCAAGCAGTTCCCGAATCTGACGTCCGTGCTGGAGCTCTCGCCGCCCTTCCACTACCAGCCGGGAGACTGCACCGTGCATCACGGATACACCGTCCACGGGGGCCCGGACAACACCACCGACAAGCCGCGCTGGTCCTACCTCTTCTCGTACAGCCCCGCCGACACCCGCTACTGGAACGGCAGCGCCGGCAACTGGGGCAGTGAGCGGAAGCGCCTAAGTGACTCGCACAATCCCATCGTGCCCGCCGAGGCCTGACCATGAACCTCGAGGGGCACGTCGCGGTCGTCACCGGAGCCAGCCGCGGCGTCGGACGGGCAATCGCAGATGCGCTGGAGGCGCGCGGCCTTGCCGTCGCAACCGTCGCGCGCCGCGCGGCGCGATTCACGGCGGACGTCTCGGACCCGGCCGATGTTGACCGCCTCAAAACCGCGGTCGAAGCCGAGCTCGGCCGGCCCACCGTTCTCGTCAATGCCGCCGGGGTCTTCGGCCCGATCGCCCTCATAAAGGACAGCGAACCCGAGGAATGGGTCGAAACGCTCATGATTGATGCGGTGGGGCCCTATCTCGTATCCCGCGCGTTCTTGGACGGAATGCTGGACGCAGGATGGGGCCGGATCGTGAGCCTTTCGTCTGCGGCGTCGCTGCACACACCCGGGCGGCTGAACAGCGCCTACGGCACTGCGAAGGTCGCTCTCAACCAGTTCACCCGCCACCTTGCCGCCGAGCTGGAGGGGACGGGCGTCACGGCGAACGTCATCCATCCCGGCGACGTTAAGACCGCGATGTGGGCGGATATCCGCGACAAGATGGGCACCGGCAGCGAGAGCGGCTACCACGACTGGGTGGCATGGGTGGAGCAAACGGGTGGGGATCCGCCGGAGAAGGCGGCCCAGCTCGTGATCGACATCATCGAGAGCAACGTCAACGGGCGCTTTCTCTGGATCGACGATCCGCTTCAGACCCCGATCCCGAGCTGGGATTAGGGCGCGGAGCCATCGCGGAAAATGCCCCCCCACTATCCACCCCTCTATCTGCGCCCCAACAGCGAGCGCACCGTGCGCAACGGCCACCCCTGGATCTTTTCCGGCGCGGTCGCACGCCCCCCCCAAGACGCCGATACCGGCGATATCGTCGATGTCTTTGACGCGCATGAGCGTTTCGTCTGTCGCGGGTTCTACAATCGGCGCTCGCTGATCCGCGTGCGCAGTCTCACCCAAGACCCCAGCCGCCCCATCGACGCGGCCTTTTTTACAGAGCGCATCGCCCAAGCCATCGCCCTCCGCCGCAGCGCCGGCCTGTCCGCCCACACCAACGCCATGCGCCTAGTCCACGGCGAAAGCGACAGCCTGCCCGGCCTAATCGCCGACGACTACGCCGGCTACCTAGTGGTGCAATTCCACACCGCTGGCATGGAAAAGCAACGCTCCGCCGTCCTCGACGCGCTCCAAGCCCTACTCGCCCCCCGCAGCATGTACGAACGCAGCGATGTGGGCACCCGCCGCGCCGAGGGGCTGGATGACCGTCCCACCGGCCTACTAGCGGGCGAAGCGCCGCCCGAATTCGTCGAGATCGAAGAACACGGCACGCACCTCTACGCCGACCTCTATCGCGGCCAGAAGACCGGCTTTTTCCTCGACCAGCGCGCCAACCGCTTCTATCTCCAGCAACTCGCCCGCGACCAGCGTGTACTCAACCTCTTCTCCTATTCGAGCGGCTTCTCCGCCCACGCCCTCAAAGGCGGTGCCGCCCGCACCCTCGACGTCGATATATCGCCCCAGGTCATGCCTGCCGCCCGCCACACCCTCGCGGCCAACCGCCCCCAAGGCTCCCACTCCGACCTGTTGATCGCCGATGTCTTTCCCTTTGTGGACGAGCTAGCCGAGCGCGGCCCCCGCTACGATATCGTCGTCTGCGATCCGCCCTCGCTGATGCGGAAGCGCAGCCAGTACAAACAGGCCATGGGCGTCTATACCAAACTCAATCGCAATGCCTTCCGCTTGATCGCCGATGGCGGGCTGCTGGTGACCGCCTCGTGCTCAGCGCGAATTTCCCAAGAGGACTTTTTCCAAATCGTCCGCCGCGCCGCCGCTGGTGCCCGGGTCCGCACCCGCATCCTCGCCTACAACCTGCACCCAGCCGACCATCCGATAGACCCAGCCTTCCCCGACGGACGCTACCTCAAGTGCATCTTCGCCCGTGTCTCTCGCCCTTCTTGATGCTGCCGGGCGAAAGGCATATCCTCGTTGCAATATGTCAATCCTCTCCTTGTTTAAGTCAGTTTCTACGCTATATTTCTGACATTATACCGATGGATACGACCATGCCAAGCCTATCTCAGCACATCGCCCAACGCGCCGCCGAACTGCCCGAGGGATCGCTATTGTGCCCAAGGGCGTTGCTCCATCTCGGAAGCAGAGCGACAGTCGATCAAGCACTGTCGCGCCTCGCACGTCGTGGACAATTAATGCGGGTCTGTCAGGGCGTCTATGTCCGGCCTATAGAGACTCGCTTCGGTCTGCGCCCACCCGCGGTTGAGAAGGTCATTGAAGCGCTGGCGGAACTGTGGGGGGAGACCATTGTTCCCTGTGGCGGTGCGGCGGCGAACTTCCTCGGTCTCACTACTCAGACGCCGGTGCGGTCGGTGTACCTGACCTCTGGCCCCAGTCGTCGGTTGAAACTCGGTGCCCTGACAGTGCATTTGCGCCATGCCCCGCGCTGGCAGTTGGTAGCACCGCACCGGCCAGCCGGCGATGCGATTCGCGCCCTCGCTTGGTTGGGAGAGATTGAAGAGAACCTCGGCGCGATTGCGAGCAAGCTCTCTCCTGCTGACCTCGACGAGTTCGTTGGGTTGCGCGTCCTGATGCCAGCGAGGATTGCAGAACTCGTGAGCGCATGGATCGGACAAAACCCGCGTCTATCGCCCGATCAGCCATGTATAACTCGTGAACACGGGCTGAAAATGAAAGATACGTCTATAGAAAAAGAAATTCTTGATGAGATCCATAAATTGGGAAAAGGCCAACAAGCGGAGGTCCTGGAATTCGTTCGTTCGTTAGCAAAGTCCGAGATGGAAGGCGCGTCCGGCAAGACTCTGCTGCGCTTTGCAGGAACAATAGATAGAGAAGACTTGGACAAGATGGCTGAAGCGATCCAAGCCGATTGCGAAAGCGTAGATCCCGATGAATGGTAGGTAGTGTCGCAGTTTGAAATTGGAGGCTGAAAAAAGTTCTCTTGGCACGGTTGTTGCCAAGGGGACTTTTAGTTTGCGGTTCGGGGGCGATATTTCTTGGGTCTTTGCGGCTTGGGCAGTCCAGCCTCGATCATCTCGGCCAGCCACTCCATATCGTGAAGCGTGTCCGTCAGCCCAGCGGCCATCGCCGGGGGCATCCTAAGCGAAGAATGGATTCGGACGAAGTTGTAATGCACGAAGTACAGCGACAGCATATTCACATGGCGCTCCAGCCTTTTGCTGAAGCCGTTGGTCTTGCGGGTAAACCGCCGCATCCCCATGCGCATGGTCAGGTTTTGCCGCTCCACGTAGGACGTGGACTCGCCTTCGGTTCGTAGCAGGTGTTTGGCCTCCTCGCCGAAGACCTGCTCAACCGCGGACAGATAGACGTTGTAGCCGTCCGCGGCCAAATGGACCGGGCTCGCCAGCCTTTCGCGCAGATTCTCCAGAAACTCCAAGCCCGTGTCTAAGGAGCGGTCGCCGACCTCGTAGGCCAGCATCAGCTTGGTGTCGGCATCAATCGCCGTCCACGTCCATACGTCGCCGGCACCGTCTGGCAGATCGGGAGCTTGGTTGACCGTCTTCTGCTTGGCATAGCAAAACGACCACACCTCATCCACTTCGACCCGGCGCACATCCATTGAGCGCACCATCTCGTCGTGATAGCGGGCGCAGACGGGTCCCGCGTCGGCGAGCATCTTGCAGACCGTGTTAATGGACACATCCGCCACGCGGCTGATCGCCCGCATCGACGAGCCTTCCACCAGCATGTTCAGAAGCAGGAGACGCTTGTCTAAAGGCAGTCGGTTCATGCCTCATCATATACGCAAAAACACCGACTTATACAAGAAAATTTCACTTTGAAATAGGGATTTTACGACTTGACGAGGATCGGTTAGGCGAGTATGATTTTGGTGTTGTTGCGTTACTATATGAGGCTCCGCTGATTCAATCCCAAAGTTGAGGCGGGGCCTCCAATATTTTGCCTGAAGCGCTTGCCTAGAGCGCCGAGGGCGTAACCATAGAAGGAACACTCTTCTAATGGCCACTCACAATAGTACCATTCCCTCCGAACTAGAACAAGCCCCACGCATACCGCAGCCGCCCGGCTCCGGATTGTGGAACTTGTGTCTCCAGTTGCAAGAAGAACGCAATCAGATCCGCGAGGAAGTGGAGATGTACCGTTATATGGAGATGGAACGAATCCTCTCCCGCTCCATGCAGATCGCTCGCACACCGAAAATCATCTTGGCAAGGAGGTGAGACGATGAACATTTCTTCAGATAAGCAGTGGATCGAATTAGACCTTGAGGAAGATCGTTTCTACCAAGAGACAAAGGCTCTTGGCGAGCCATATCCCGAAGTATTAGAGGATTCAGATCTAGTCCGCATTCGCTATACCTTGAGGTGGAAGGATAGAATCGACGAGTTCAATCGCACGCGAAGAAAGGACTGACCCATGTCCATCATAAAGGATCTAGCCGATCACGGTAAGCTAATCCCCTCTAAGTCT
This sequence comes from Candidatus Latescibacterota bacterium, assembly GCA_965261395.1. Lineage (GTDB taxonomy): Bacteria > Latescibacterota > UBA2968 > UBA8231 > UBA8231. Next base: position 3,618,602 of record OZ253462.1, on the reverse strand, counting down.
AACTATTCCCAACAGAAAGCGGCTTTGGTGCATGAATTGGTGTTTTTTTCGGTTGATCGGTTGAATAAAAACAGGCTCCTCAGTAGATTGAGCACGACTTTCGCCAAAAAACCCATGCTTTCTCGTCCAAGGAACCTGTCATGGCCAACCTATCGTCTTGCCCCTCTTCCGTCAAGCCTGGTCGCTCGCCTCGCCGTCGCTCCAACGTCGTGTACCGGGTACGTAATTGGGCCGACTATGAGGCCGGGCTGCAACAGCGCGGTAGTCTGACGGTGTGGTTCACGCCCCAGGCCGTCGAAGCTTGGTATTATCAAGGGCCGCCTCAGCGGGGGGCGCAATATACCTTTTCGGAGGTCGCCATCCAAACGGCGTTGACGCTGCGTCTTTTGTATCACTTGCCCCTACGCCAAACCGAGGGGTTTGTCGCTTCGGTGTTGGCCCTGATGGGCTTGGATCTGCGGGTGCCCGATCACACGACCCTGTCGCGCCGTCAGGCGGGTTTAGCCGTGGCGTGGCCGCCCCAGCGGGGAGACCAACCGATGCACTTGGTGGTGGATTCGACCGGGCTGAAAGTGTATGGCGAAGGCGAATGGAAGGTGCGTCAGCACGGCTGGAGCAAGCGGCGCACGTGGCGCAAATTGCACCTCGGGGTTAATGAAGCCACCGGCGAGATCGTCGCGCAGACCTTGACGACGAATAGCCACGATGATGCGGGGCAGGTGGAGCCGTTGCTGGCACAGATCGAGGCCCCCGTGGAGGCGTTGGGCGGCGATGGGGCCTATGACAAACGCAAGGTGTTCAAGGCGTTGGCCGCGCCCGAGCAGGGGGCACCTATTCATCCGATCATTCCGCCGCGCAAGGACGCCAAAATCGAGCAACATGGCAACACCAACGCCGAGCCGTTGCCCCGCGATGAGACGATTCGAGCCATCCGCAAACGGGGCCGTCGAGGTTGGAAACACGAGAGCGGCTATCATCGACGCTCGGTAGCCGAAACGCAGATAGGCCGCTACAAACAGATACTTGGTGACACCTTGCGCACCCGAACCCTAACCAACCAACAGACCGAAGCGCGGTTGGGCTGTGCCTTGCTCAACCGGATGCGGGCGTTGGCGAAACCTGAGTCCTATCCGCTAACCAAAAAAGCGTAAATCACACGCGAAAGAAGCCAACACGGCCCCGACCGGTTTTCATGCAACAAAGCCACAGAAAGCTATGGGCTTATTTATTCTCCTCATCGCTTTTGTAGGATGCCGTGCAGGGCCTCCAACCTCTTCCGAGGAGGCCCTTAAACCAGTAACCCAAGAGTTCCCCTGCGAAGCGGCTATTCTCGATACGGTGGTAAAAGCCGTATTCATTACTGAAAGCGGGAATCTCAGACTCTTAGATTACATCGACAGTGAATATGGGACTTTTTTCAACTATGAGGGCCACGGAGACCACTACACCCCTCCTATCGTCGTTTATACCGATACTGAGATAAGAAATCCCCAAGATCGGTCAGAAAGAGTTTGGATATTTGATCCTGAAGAACTCTTCCATGAGCCTCTTTGCAACACAACGCTAGAGACGATTGTATTTCGAGAAGTTGAATCGTCCCAGTACAAGGTCGAGCGATATGCTTGCGCAGTGAAAGAAATATCGGCTCTAATGGACGAGTTATGGATAGGAACAGATTGCGGAGAACAATGCTGGAACGACTTAGAAAGTAGACTTAAACGGGCATATGAGCGATACGAATACTACAAAGAAGATTTAGCCTACGTTGAACACGTCCAGTCCGTGTACTTCGGAGAGGATGCCGGTTGCGGCTGAACTTTAGGGAATGGTAGTGTACCAACGTCAAGTTCTCACTGTGTAGCCAAGTATATAAGTCCCAAAGGATAGATGCCTAATGGCAGAAATTCATCAACCAGAAGTGGGTTGACTTCTCGGGGCGGGACCCATACGTTCTCGCCGTCATACTTCGGCCCCTCTTCGACTCCTGATTCCAGGATCGAAGAGGGGCCATTATCCAGCCTTTCGCGTCTTTGGCGGGCGCGGCGGGCGTAACCAACGAAGGGAGACTCTTCGATGGTCAATTCTAATAGTACTGTTACCCCCGAACTAGAACAAGCCCCACGCATACCGCAGCCGCCCGGCTCCGGATCGTGGAACTTGTGTCTCCAGTTGCAAGAAGAACGCAATCAGATCCGCGAGGAAGTGGAGATGTACCGTTATATGGAGATGGAACGAATCCTCTCCCGCTCCATGCAGATCGCTCGCACACCGAAAATCATCTTGGCAAGGAGGTGAGACGATGAAGGATATGGAGCTTATCGAATTGCTCAAGGCTATTCGGCACGGAAAAAGCAATATGATGCCCAACAACGCCGCCTTGAAGGATGTGCTGGAGCTGGAGAAAGACACGGTTGCAGCGTTGCATTGGCTTGTTAAGGAAGAGTTGGAACGCCAGAGTTTGACAGACGCCAACAGGGATCGAGAAGAATAATCTTCGGTTCGAGCCTTCGTTCTACCGGTTTTTCTGATGGGCTGGCTTTTTGAACAGGGGCGCGGCCTTGTCTAGGAGACGCTTGAGCGTCGAAGGCTGCTTTTGAGGCGTATCTTCCTGTTCCTCGCCGGTGGCGATGCGGGCCACCTGAACGGCACAGCCGACAGCATCGGCTGGACGACGCTGTCCTTGAGGGCCTTTAGGCATGGTGAGTTTCCTCCAGAGCAAAGGTTACATGGACAGTACACAGTGAATTGACCGATGTCAAGCAAAACGGCGCGGATGCCCAAGACATCCGCGCCGCTCGTCCTTGGGAGGGACTGGGCAGTGATTCCAGTCAATCCGCCGAAACTAGGCAATCTGCGTGCCATAATTCAGGTGTTTTAGGCCAGATTTCAAACTGCGACACTACCGAATGGTAGATACCTACTGGATACCAATACCATTATCGCCCTCTTTGCTCAATCGGTGTCTATTTCACCCGTCTTCACTATCCCGGCGGCGAGCAGACCCGGCGACTGCTCTTGCTCAAGTAGTGGCCGATTGGGCGAAGGCCGCGCCGCTATACCGCAACGACTCGCTGGTGTCCCTGCAAATCTTCTGCCGACGTAATGCGAATCTCGACGTTGCGATTGAGCCGATTGAGAAACGCAAACAGACGCTCCACACTGAAGCGGTCAAAATCACCATTTTTCAAGCGCGATACATCCGACTGATTGACGCCGAGGATTTCTCCGGCTTTTGTCTGGGTCATTTTGCGCTCTTTGAGGATGCTGTAGATTGCCAAGGCGAGGTCGGCCTTCACCAGTTCGCGTTCAGCTTCCGCATTAGAGAATCCCAGGTCCTTAAACACATTTCCAGAGCTTGGCTCGAATTTGACTTCTTCACTCATTTTTTGTCTCCATCGATCGCGCTATCTTCAGTCGCTGTTTAATCAAGTCAATTTCCTGCTTCGGAGTTTTGCTACCACGAGTGGACTTCTTCTGAAACGCATGAAGCACATAGATGGTCTTGCCGATTCTGACAGTATAAATGGCGCGGTATGTATCCGTGTCGTAACGGGCGACAATCTCCAATATACCTAGACCAATCCCCTGCAACGGTTTTGCCTTCGGGTGTTTAGTACCCCACTGAGCAAAACGCAAAGCTTCACCAATGGTTCTTCTCGCGGGTTGGGGAAAACTGCGGACTTGATCAAGCGAGTCCCCAACCCATGTTACGACTCTTTCTGCCTTGTGAATCGTCGATATGACTGTGATTTCTCCTTTGTGTAAGAAGTAAGTCCTTGCTGCTTTTCTAATTTATGGCATACTTGTCATAATTATAGCCGTTTGCAACAAAGCGGTCAACGCTCTTTTCTAAAGCACCCGTCTTGACGCGGTCCGGCAAAACGCATACCCTCGTTACAATATGTCAATCTGTATCCCTTTCTGATGAACAACCTCTCCGAAGATCTGCGCCTCAAACTCGACGCTCTGCCCAACGAATCCGGCGTCTATATTATGAAAAGGCGCGACGGGCAGATCATCTACATCGGCAAAGCCAAAAGCCTGCGCGACCGGGTGCGCTCGTACTTTCGTGCGTCGGGCAGCGATGGCCGGCGTCAGTTCAAAGCCTTAGTCCGCAACATCGCCGATATCGACTACATCGTAACGGGTAGCGAGCAGGAGGCCCTCATCCTCGAAGCCACCCAAATCCGCACGCACAAACCGCGCTACAACATCCTGCTCAAAGACGACAAGAAATATCCTTACATCCGCATCACCGCCGAGCCTTTCCCCCGCATCTTCGCCACCCGCGACGTAGTCCGCGACGGCTCGCGCTACCTCGGCCCGTACAGCAACGTCCGCGCCATGCACACTACCCTCGACATGCTGCGCAAGGTCTTCCCCATCCGCGCCTGCAACGCCCAGCTACCCTCAGACAAGGTGCCGCTGTGCCTCGAATACCACATCAAGCGCTGCGAAGGCCCCTGCGAAAACCTCGTCTCGGTCGATGACTACCGCAAAACCGTCGAGCGGGCCGTGCGCTTTTTGCGCGGCCAGAATGCCGAAGTGATCCGCGAGTTGCAAAAGCGCATGGCCGAGGCCGCCGAAGACATGCGCTACGAAAAAGCAGCCCGCTTCCGCGACCAGATCCAAGCGCTAGAGTCCATGCGCGCGCGCCAAAAGGTCGTCCTCGACGACCCGGTTGACCGCGACGTCCTCGGCATGGCTCGCAGCGACGACGAAGCCTGTTGCAGCGTCCTCGAAATCCGCGAGGGCCGCTTGCTCGGCAAGAAGCACCACTTCCTCGGCGGGGTCATGGAGTCCTCAGACGGGGAAATCCTCTCGGCCTTTGCGCGGCAATTCTACCTGCAAAACGACTTTGTCCCGCCCGAAATCCACCTGCCAGACCAGCTAGCAGATGCCGACGCGATGGCCGCTTGGCTGTCGCAAAAAGCCGACGGCAAGGTCGAGTTGGCAACCCCCCAGCGCGGTGCCAAGGCGCATATGCTGGACATGGCCGCCAAAAACGCCGCCCAGATGCTCGCCGAACGCCAGCACAAGCGTGAGATGAAGCGCGACCGCATCCCCCAATCGGTCTATGCCCTCCAGCGCGACTTGCAGCTAGCGGCCCCGCCCCGCCATATCGAAGGCATCGACATCTCCACCTTCCAAGGCGAGCATCCGGTCGGCTCGGTGGTCTGCTTTATCGACGGCCGGGCCAAGCGCAGCCAGTACCGCTACTTCAAAATCCGCGACCTCGCCCAACCCGACGACTACGCCTCTATCCACCAAGTGGTCCATCGCCGCTTCCGCGGCCTGGCCGAGCGCAACGAGCCGCGACCCGACTTGCTGCTCATCGACGGTGGGCCGGGCCAACTTACCAGCGCGGTCGCCGCCCTGCACGAGCTAGACCTAGCAGACCAACCCGTCGTCGGCCTCGCCAAGCGCTTTGAGGAAGTCTTCCTACCGGACCAGCGCGATCCTCTACTGCTACCCAAGACCTCGGCCAGCCTGCGCCTGTTGCAGATGCTGCGCGACGAAGCCCACCGCTTCGCGCTCAAAAACCACCGCCAGCAACGCGCCAAGAGCGCGCTGAGTTCAACCTTGGACCACGTCCCCGGCATTGGCCCGCAAAAGCGCAGGGCACTGCTCGTTGCCTTTGGCTCGGTCAAGCGCATCGCCGCCACGCCAGCCGAGCATATCGCCGCCCTCCCCGGCTTTAGCCGCAAGCAGGCCGACGCCTTGCTCGCCCATCTCAACGGCCCGGACCATGGCCCGCCCAAAATCCGTTCCTGAACGCCCGCTGCCAGCGGCCCTGTCCATCCCCTGCGAGCGCTTCCTCAAGGCCATGGAGCGCGACAATGGGCTAGCAGCCAATACCCTCGACGCCTATCGCCGCGACCTCAACCGCTATCTGCACCACCTGTCCGCCCAAGGCGTCAAGCGCGTAGAAGCCGTCCAACACCAGCATATCGCCCAATTGCTTCATTCGCTGAGCGACGCCGGCCTAACTGCTTCCACCATGGCCCGCAACCTCACCTCGATAAAGCGCTTCCACCAGTATCTACTGCTCCAAGGCACGACCACACACAACCCGGCCGAACTCCTCGACTCGCCCAAACTGGAACGCCGTCTGCCCGACGTGCTCTCGGTCGAGGAAATCGCCGCCCTCCTCGACGCATCCGACCCCGACGAGCCGCTGGGCCAGCGCGACCGGGCCATCCTCGCCGTGCTCTACGCCACTGGCATCCGCGTCTCCGAGCTGACCGCGCTGCAACAGGCAGCCTTGCTGCTAGCGCGGGGTCTCGTCCGCATCCGCGGCCGACGCGAGCGCATCGTACCCATCGCGGCCAAAGACGCTCGCACGCTCAAACGCTACCTGCGCCAAGGCCGCCCCCACCTCGCTCGGCCCGACTCGAGCGACCACGTCTTTCTCAATGCCCAAGGTGGCCCGCTCTCGCGGATGAGCGTGTGGAAAATCATCAAAACCGCCGGCGACAAGGCCCGCATCGGCAGGGAGATCAGCCCTCACACCCTGCGCCACTCCTTTGCCACGCATCTGTTAGAAGGCGGTGCCAACCTCCGCGCCGTGCAGGAGCTGTTGGGCCACGCCGACATCTCCACCACCCAGATCTACACGCACCTCGACCTCAGCTATCTCAAAGAAGTCCACAAGACCTACCACCCCCGAGGTTAAATGGAGCCTCAGCTAGTCGTCGCCGAGGGCCTCGCCAAGCAATTCCCCTCCGGAGTTGAAGCCCTGCACGGCCTCGATTTGGCAATTGGCCGCGGTCAATTCGTCTCCATCGTCGGCCCTTCCGGCTGCGGCAAATCCACCTTCCTCCGCCTCGTAGCCGGCCTCGACGCGCCCACGAGCGGCGAGCTGCGCGTGGAGGGCCACGATCCGCTCGGTCTCGCCTTCGTCTTCCAAGACGCCACGCTGCTGCCTTGGCGATCGGTCGCGCACAACATCACCCTCCCCTTAGAGCTGCGCCGCGAGGACGCCGACGAGCGCGTCGCCCAGACGCTTGCGCTGGTCGGCCTAACCGACTTTGCCGCTGCGTACCCAGCCCAGCTCTCCGGCGGCATGCGCATGCGGGTCTCCATTGCCCGCGCACTGGTGACCCGTCCCCAGATCCTGCTCCTCGACGAGCCTTTTGGCGCACTCGACGAAATCACCCGCCAGCGGCTCAACGAGGAACTGTTGCGCCTGTGGCAAGAAGATCGCTGGACCGGCCTCTTCGTCACGCACAACGTCTCCGAAGCCGTCTTCCTCAGCCAGCGGGTCCTCGTGATGAGCGCGCGTCCCGGCCGCATCCTCGCCGACATCCCCATCCCGTTTCCCTATCCGCGCTCGCCGTACCTGCGCAGCGCCCCTGAATTCATTCGCATAGCCAACGGGATTTCGCGCCAGCTCGCCCACGCCGACGACCCATGAGACGACTGCGCTCCCTAACGACCAACACCCTGCCTCCGCTGCTGTTTTTCGCCTTGGTCCTGTGCGTTTGGCAAGGCGCAGTCTCGCTCCTCGCGATCAAGCCTTTTCTGCTGCCCGGGCCCTTGCTCGTGGCCCGCGCCATAGCCGACAACTTGCCGCGCCTGCTGTCGGCTACCCTGCTGACGGCCTTGGGTGCCCTCTTGGGCTTTGCTCTCAGTTTTGTCTTTGGCTTCTTGGTCGCCCTGCTGTTTTCCCAGTCGCGCCTCATCGAGCGCAGCCTCTATCCATACGCGATCTTCTTGCAGACCATGCCCATCGTCGCCATCGCGCCGCTGATCATCCTGTGGATCGGCTACGGCCTCCAAGGCGTGGTGGCCGTAGCCTTCATCATCGCCCTCTTCCCGGTCATCGCCAATACCACCGACGGCCTGACTCGCGTCGATCCCTATATCCTCGACTTCTTCGCGCTCAACAAGGCCAGCCGCTGGCAGGTGCTATTCAAGCTCCGCGTCCCCGGGGCCGTACCCCAGATGCTGGTCGGTGCCCGTATCTCCAGCGGCCTGTCGGTCATCGGCGCAATCGTCGGCGAGTTCTTCGCCGGCTACGGCACCGATGACTTTGGCCTCGGCTACTTGATCATCCTCACCAACGGCCAAGCCAAGACCGACTACCTCTTCGCCTGCATTCTGTTTTGCACGTTGCTCGGTTTGGGACTATTTACCACCGTGAGCAGCTTGAGTACTTTCTTGCTCAGACGCTGGACGGGCGCGCCCGATTGAAATAGCGGCGCGCCAGCTATCACTCACAATCACCACGAGGATTCCCGTTATGTTCAAATACCCGCTTTTGGCAGCCCTCCTCGCGCTCGTCGCCTGCGCTGCTGAAAAAGAAGCACCCACAGCCGATGCCCTGCCCAAGGTCCAACTCGCGCTCAACTGGTTCCCGGAAGCCGAACACGGCGGCTTGTACGCGGCCGCAGTCCACGGCTATTACGAGGAAAACGGCGTTGAGGTCGAAATCCTCGGCGGCGGCCCGGACGCGCCAGTCATCCAGCGCGTGGCCACTGGTGCGGTAGCCTTTGGCATAACGAATGCCGACGACATTCTGTACGCCCGCGCCCAGCAGATACCCGTGGTCGCGCTCATGGCTTCCTACCAGATCAGCCCGCGCTGCATCATGGTCCACGAGAGCGCAGGCATCGACTCCATTTCGCAAATCAAAAACATTACTTTGGCCTTGTCCCAACGCCCGGCCTTCTCGCACTATCTGCGCTGGAAATACCCGTTTGAAGGCGTCACTATCGTCCCCTACCCCGGCAATGTGGCCCAATTCCTCGTGGACGAGAATTTCGCCCAGCAGGGCTACGTCTTCAGCGAGCCTTTCGTCGCCAAGGCCAAAGGCGGCGATCCCAAGGCCCTGCTCGTAGCCGACACTGGCTTCAACCCCTATGCCAGCGTGCTCATCACCACCGCAGAGCGCATCGCCGCCGAGCCTGAGATCGTCGAGGCCGTAGTCCGCGCCAGCGTCAAAGGCTGGGAACAATACCTCGCCGAGCCAGAGGCGACCAACCGCCATATCAACAGCCTCAACCCCGAGATGGGCATGGACATTCTCGCCTATGGTGCCGCCGAATCCATCGCCATGATCCTCGACCCGGTCGCCCAACAAAACGGCCTCGGCAGCATGAGCCTAGAGCGCTGGCAGAAGCTACTGGAACAAATGGTGGCCGTTGGCCTGATCAAAGACGGCGTCGTGGACGCCGAAGCGGTCTTCACCAACCGCTTCTTGCCCTAGCCCCTTGGCCTTTTTGCAGGACATCGCGCTCGGCCGCTACATCGCGCTCGATTCGCCGATCCACCGCCTCGATCCGCGCACCAAGTTAGGGGCCGTTTTCGCGCTGACGCTGGCGGCCTTTGCAGCACCCAACGCGTACGCCCTGCTGATACTCGCGGCCTTCCTGCTTGTGGCCATCGCCTTGGCACGGGTGCCTTCGCGCCTCATCCTGCGCCAACTCAAAACCTTTGCTTGGCTCTTTCTGTTCACCTTTGCCCTCCACGCGCTGCTCACGCCTGGTCGGCCCGTTTTGCCCTTGCCCTTTTCCGATCACGTCCTGACCGCCGAGGGCCTGCACTTGGGGGCCTTTTTCACCGCGCGGCTGGCCGCGGCCATCGTCGCCGCCACGCTCTTGACGCTCACGACCGCGCCGATGGAGATAACCAGCGGCTTAGAGCGCCTCTTCAATCCCTTGCGCCGCTTCGGCTTTCCGGCCGGCGACATGGCGCTAATGATCTCCATTGCCCTGCGGTTTATTCCCGTGCTCCTCGACGAAGCTGAGCGCCTGCGCAAAGCCCAACTAGCGCGCGGGGCCGACTTTAGCGGCCCTTTGCTGCGCCGCATCAAAAACCTCGTCCCCTTGCTCGTGCCCCTCCTCGTCGCGGCCTGCGGTCGCGCCGACCGCCTCGCCTTGGCCATGGAGAGCCGCTGCTACGCCAGCGGGGCCGAACGCACCCACTATCGCCCACTTCGCTTTGGCCGCGCCGACGGTCTATCCGCCTTGGCCGCTCTAGGTTTGGTCGCACTTGTGTACTATCTGCGTTAGGGCGATGCGGACGCTGCGCTTGGTAGTCGAATACGACGGCACCCACTTCGTCGGCTGGCAGAGCCAAAAGAGCGGCCGCACCGTGCAAGACGCGCTCGAACAAGCCCTGCACATCCTGCTCAAAGAGCCGGTCCACCTCATCGGCGCGGGCCGCACGGACGCCGGAACTCATGCCCTCGGGCAGGTAGCCCATTTCCAGACCGAGGGCGCGCTGCCCACGGATAGGTTACTTCGCAGCCTCAACGGCCTATTGCCCCCAGACATTGCCGTGCGCGCCGCCGACGAGGTCGCCGCAGACTTCCACGCCCGCTACAGCGCGACCCGCAAGCGCTATCGCTACCGCATTCACCAGGGCAAGGCCGCCGTCAACCGCACTCAGGTGTGGACCTATTATTCGGCGCTATCTTTGGCCCCCATGGCCACAGCCGCCCGCTCGCTCTGCGGCGAACGCTCTTTTGGAGCCTTTTGCAAACAAGCTCCCATCCCCGAGCACCTAACCTGCCACATCTTCGATGCGGCTTGGTCCCAACGCGGCCCCGAGCTAGTCTTTGAAATCGAGGCCAACCGCTTCCTCCGCCACATGGTGCGGATCCTCGTCGGCACGATGGTCGAAATCGGACGCGGCACGCGGCCACCATCAGCTATCGCCGACCTGCTCGCCAACGGCGACCGCACCGCGGCCGGAGCCACGGCCCCTGCGCGCGGCCTCTGCCTGCTGTGGGTGGCGTACCCAGATAGCCCTGCGCGGTGAGTACGGTTTCAGCGCGGAAATGGCCTAGCCTAAATGCCCAAAAAATTCCAGCGGCACATTGAAAATTTTACCTGCGGGAATTGTGGCTTCCCCGTGCAGGGCAATGGCTACACCAACCACTGCCCCGAATGCCTCTGGAGCCAACACGTCGATGTAAACCCAGGCGATCGCGCCGAGCGCTGTCGCGGCTTGATGGAGCCGGTGGGGTTTACCATCAAACGCGGCGATTACATCCTCGTCCACCGCTGTATCAAATGCGGCATTACCAAGAGGAATAAAGCTGCCAAAAACGACCGCTTTGATGCGATCCTGAGCCTAGGTGGCAAATTGCCGGACTAGCGGCTGTGCAATACGTGCAACTTATGTGTATGATTATTATATGATTCCTTGTCATTGACGAGTCCTATTTCCCGAGGTACAACCTTGCGCTTTATCTGCTCACTCGCCCTGCTGGCATTGGCTCTGGACCATGCCAGCGCGTCCATTGGGGAGTCGCGCCGCACGGCTGTAGTGCGAGCCGTGGAGCGGGTGCAGCCCTCGGTCGTCAGCCTCCACGTGCGCTACCGCGAGCGCGTCCAGCATCTATACAGGAATCGCGACAGATATCGCGGCGACCCTTTTTGGAACTTTTTCTCGCCTTTTTACTACGTGCCCCAAGACCAAACCGGCTCGGGATTTGTCGTCGATGACGAGGGCTACATTCTCACCAATAGTCACGTCGTCGGCGACCCGCGCCGGCTACAAAAGATCACGGTCTCTCTGCCCGAGCCCGACGGCCGCACCTTTGAGGCCCACTACGTGGCCTCAGACTTCAATTCCGACCTCGCCGTCCTCAAGGTAGATGACGGTAACATGCCGGTTGCGCCCCTCGGGACTTCGGGCGATATTCTGGTCGGCGAATGGGCCATTGCCATTGGCAACCCTTTCGATTTGGGGCCTACCGTCAGCATCGGCGTCGTCAGCGCCCTAGATCGCGACTTTTCCGAACCCCAAGGCGATTACTACTATCGAGACATGATTCAGACCGATGCGGCCATCAATCTCGGCAACAGCGGCGGCCCCTTGGTCAATGCCGATGGCGAGGTCATCGGCATCAACAGCTTTATTTATACTGGTGGTGAGTACTCTCGCGGCTCTATTGGCATTGGCTTCGCCATTCCCATCGACACGGCCGCGAGCTTCTTGGAGGAAATTCGCCAGCACGGCCAAGTTCGCCGTCCTTGGACCGGCATCCTGTCCGTCCAAGACATCACCCCAAATCTAGCGGAATACCTAAGGCTCGATTCCACCGACGGTGCCCTAGTCGTCAGAGTGGCTAGCTCCAGTCCGGCCGAACTGGCGGGCCTCGAAGTCGGCGATGTGATCGTCGCGATCAACGACGAGAATATCCGCAGCGCCAACGAGGCCATTGGCGTGCTGCGCGGCTTGCGCATCGGCGAAGTCGCCGCGCTCGGCGTGGTGCGCCACAACGAATACCACAACCTAGACCTGACCCTCGAAGAACGTCCCTACCGGACGCGGCGTTAGCGGCAGGAAGGATGCAAAAATGAGGCGGTTCATACCCACTGCGTTCACCATCGGTAATCTGTTCTGTGGATTCCTCGCCCTGCACTACGCCTTTAGCGGCAACTACGTGCCAGCCGCTTGGCTCATCTTCTTGGGCGCGGTACTCGACAAAATGGACGGCCAACTCGCCCGGGTCATGGGGCGCGACTCCCTGTTTGGGCTCCAGTTCGACTCCATCGTCGATGCCTGCACTTTTGGCATCGTGCCCGCTGCCATCATCTATCAGGCCCATCTGCCAACGGGCTGGGGGCTGGCGTTGGCCTTCGCGTACCTGCTGTGCGGTGCCCTGCGCCTTGCCCGCTTCAACGCACTCAACTTAGAGGGTGAGCGCGGCGAATTTTACATGGGATTGGCCATTCCCACGGCTGCGGTCTGCCTCACCCAATACGTGGTCTTTGCCAAAGCCTGGCCCATCCCCCATGCCACGCCGCTGGCCGTGCTGCTGATTTTAGTGCTGTCCTTCCTGATGGTCAGTCGGCTCGACTACGACAGCGTTCCCAATTTTCGCGGCACCTCCCTCAGCGACCGCTTCAAACAGCTTTACTTTGTCACTACAGTCGGGCTGACCATCTACGACAGCAGCTTTTTCTTTCCCATGATCCTCGTGTACGTCTTCTCCGGGCCTTCTCGCTGGGTCTTTCGTCTTTTGCACGGCGACGTCACGCAACACGCCTGAGTTATAAGTTATAATGCTGCGCGATAAACCTGTCAGTCACCTCATCCTCATCCTCTTCACTACGATGATCGGTGCCAACCTCGTCGGCGAAATGCTGCGGTTTATCCTTACGGCCGTGGTCGGCCCCGATACTATCGTCGAACTCGCCCTCTTGCGCTACGTGGAGTATTCCATAGGGCCGCATATGTTCAACCTTATCATCCTGTCCTTTTCGTTTGAGCTGTCGCTAAAGTTCAACCTAATCACTATGTTGGGACTCTTCGTAGGCTGGTACTACTTCCGCCACAGCTATTGAAAACATCTTTCGGGAGATAGAGCCATGTTCGGTATGGGCCACTGGGAAATACTCATCATCTTCGTAGTCATTCTGCTTATCTTCGGCGCCAAGCGCATCCCCGAGATGGCTCAGGGCTTGGGCAAGGGCATCCGCGAGTTCCGCACCGCCATGCGCGACGTGCAGGACGAAATCGAGGCCCCGAAGCAACCTACTCGGCCTACGGTCCCCCCTGCCCAGACCGAGCCTCAGTCCAACGATAAGGACCAAGCCGCCTCCTAACTCATGGCGCTCAACCAAGCCACGGCCCACGGACTCAGCGATCGACTGCAACAAGGGGAAATCACTGCCCGCCAGCTAGTCGAGGCCGCACTCAACCGCATCGGCGAAATCGACGGCCAGATCAACGCCTTCATCAGCGTAGATCCAGAGGGTGCCCTAGCCCACGCCGACGACATCGACCAGCGGCGCGCGACAGGCGCGGCGTTGGGGCCTTTGGCGGGGATTCCCTTGGCCCTCAAGGACGTCCTCTGCGTGCGCGGTGGGCGCACCACCTGTGGCTCGAAAATCCTCGAACATTTCATCGCCCCCTACGACGCCACAGCCGTCGAGCGGCTGCGCGCCGCCGACGCCGTCTTCATCGGCAAGACCAACATGGACGAGTTCGCCATGGGCTCGTCCTGCGAAAACTCTTATTTCGGCCCCACCTTAAACCCCTGCGACCCCGAGCGAGTGCCGGGTGGCTCCAGCGGCGGCTCGGCCGCGGCGGTAGCCGCCGACGAGACCATCCTCGCCCTTGGCTCAGACACCGGTGGCTCAGTGCGCCAACCCGCCAGCTACTGCGGCGTCGTGGGCCTCAAGCCCACCTACGGCCGCGTATCGCGCTACGGACTCATAGCCTACGCCTCTTCGCTCGACCAAATCGGACCCGTGACCAAAGATGTCGAAGACGCCGCCGCCCTGCTCCAAGCCATCGCCGGGCACGATCCCTGCGACTCGACTTCCAGCGCCGCACCCGTGCCGGACTATCGGGCCGCGCTCAAAGGGGACGCCCGCGGCCTGCGAGTGGGTTTGGCGCGCGAGCATTTCCCCGCCGCACTCGACGCAGAAGTAGCCGGTGCGGCCCAAGATGCAGCCAACGCCCTTGCGGATGCGGGGGCCGAGCTCGTAGATATCGAGCTTCCTATAGCCGGCCACCCCGAATACTGCATCAGTACCTATTACATCATCGCCATGGCCGAGGCATCGGCCAATCTCGCGCGCTACGACGGCGTCAAATACGGCTATCGCGCCGAGGGCCACGCCGACCTACAAGAGCTGTATTTGCAGACGCGCAGTGAGGGCTTTGGCACCGAGGTAAAGCGCCGCATCATGCTCGGGGCCTACGCCTTGAGCGCCGGCTACTACGACGCGTATTACCGCAAGGCCCAGCAGGTTCGCACCCTGATCCGCGAAGACTTTGCCCGCGCTTTTGCCGCCTGCGACGTGCTACTCTCGCCCGTGGCCCCAACCACCGCCTTCCGCCTCGGCGAACAGCTCGACGACCCCTTGCAGATGTACCTCAACGACATCTACACAGCCTCGGTCAATCTCGCCGGGATTCCAGCCATATCCGTGCCCTTTGCTCAAAGCCGCGGCGACTTGCCCATTGGCGTGCAACTATTGGCCCCGCCCCTCGAAGAAGCCCGCCTGCTGCGCGCAGCCTACGCCCTCGAACAAGCTGCCGCCTGAGATAGTACATACCGGAGATCAACTATGAAATACTGCGCCCTCGCGGCCTGCATCCTCCTTTCGACCTTGACGCCCGCTGCGGCGATCAACCCCAACGCCGGCACCACGGGTTTCAACTTTCTCAAGATCGGCGTCGGCACCCGAGCTGCTGCGCTCGGTGGAGCCTATGCGGCCGTGTCTGGCAACATCGAGGCATCGGCCTGGAATCCGGCCGGGCTTTTCGGCCTAAGCGAGCGTACGGCCGCGCTCGCCTACAACAGCTATTTCGTCGATTCCCAAGCCGGCTTCGCCTCCATCGCCGCCCCCAAGGGGTCGCGCGTACACGCCCTGAGCGTCCACTACGTATCCTACGGCGACTTGTGGCATACCGATGCGGAAGGACGCGATTTGGGGACCTTCTCGGCGACCGACCTCGCCGCTTATCTGTCTGTGGCCCAACAGCTCGGGCCGGACTGGCTAGCCGTCGGCGCCAATCTAAAAGCCGTTTATTCAAATATCGCCGAGTTTTCTTCAGACGCTTATCTCGCCGATCTCGGCCTTCTCGTTCGCGTCCCGATCGAGGGCACGACCCTCGGCGCAGCCATCGCCAATCTCGGTTTTGTGCGCTCGGGCTACACCGAGGGCTTCAAGGACTCGCTACCGGTACACATCCGGCTGGGCATGGCCCATCGCCTCGCGCACATGCCGGTGCCCGTGCTCTTGGTGGCCGATTTCAACTTGCCCAACGACAACGACTCCTACCTAGCCTTCGGCCTTGAGATCCAACTCGCCGCGGGCCTCTATATCCGACCCGGTTACACCACCCAACAGACCGGTGGCCAAGACGAGGAGCCGCTGGGCCTGAGCGCCGGGGCTGGCCTGATCATGGACCGCTACGCAGTCGATTATGCCTACTCCTCCTCTCCCGATTTAGGCCAAGTCCATCGGGTCTCGATCATCGGCACTTTCTAAAACGCGCCATGACCGGCCTTAGCCCGGAGCAGCTCGCATTCTTCCACGCCGAAGGCTACGTCCACGTGCCCAACGCCTTGTCCTCCGAAGACCTGGACCCGGTCCAAGCGGAACTGGAGGAAATCGTCGATCAAGCGGCCCAACGCCTGCTGGCCGCCGGCAAAATAGAACGCGACTATGCGGAGTTGCCTTTTACAGAACGCCTGATTCCCCTCGCCAAAGCCGACGCTAGCGCCACGGCCGGCATCAACTTCCCCGCCAATCTAGGGCCTAATATCTTCGCCTTTTTGCACAACCCACGGCTGCTCGCTCTGCTCGAATCCCTGATCGGCCCGGAAATCTACGCCAACTCCTGCCAGCACATCCGCGCCAAAGTCCCGGCCAGCGACGAGTACGCCGGCAACTTCTCACAAAACGAATGGGCGCGCTCGACGGCTTGGCACCAAGACCTCGGCGTGCTCCTGCCCGAAGCCGACGATACGCTCATCGTCACCACTTGGATCCCCCTCGTCGATGCGGACGAAGAAAACGGCACCCTAATGATCTATCCCCGCTGCCACCAAGAGCCGCTGCGCCGGCACGTGCGCCCGCCCGCCGACCAAGGCGGCAGCTTCACCGTCGCGCCCGAGGAACTGCCGCCTTGGGACCCGGTCACCATCCCCGTCCAACGCGGCGGCCTGATCGCCATCCACTGCCGCACCCCCCACGGCAGCCAGCCCAATGGCTCGGACGCGATCCGCTGGAGCATGGACCTGCGCTGGAACGACGCCCGCAAGCCCAATGGCCGGCCCCACCTCCCCGGCCTCCTCGTCCGCAGCCAAGAGCATCCCGAACTGGTGGTCCACGACCGCCAAGAGTGGCTGACAGCCTGGAAGCTTGCCCGCGTCTCCAGCCGCGGTGCCCGCACCTACCGCTGGATCTGAGAAACACAGTCCCGCACCCACAAAGCCCTAACCAATTTTGTCTTCGCCGGCCAGTGGGGCCAAGCCTCGCCGCTGATCGTAGCGAAATGACGGGAGAAGCGTTACCCAGAGTCTGCGCCGCTGTGTCCCCAATGGACCATCGTCGCCGGCTTCAAAGAGCAGCGGTCTTCCCATAACTATCTGTTCCTAAATAAATAACGGCATAGCCGACAGATTGGCCCGCTCTTTGCATAAGCAGGGGCATGGCCCGTCTCCTACCCCTCGTTATCCTGCTTGCGTTCGCGTCCCTCGCCGAAGCTACAGTCGTCATCAGCGAAGTCCTCGCCGACCCGCCTACGGGTGACGCCGGCGACGCCAATCAAGATGGCCAGCGCGATACCTATGAAGACGAGTTCATCGAACTCTACAACGCCGGTTCCGCATCCGTCGATATAAGCGGCTGGCGGTTGGGCGACCGCTCGCCGTCGGACAAGCTCTTCCAGTTCCCAGCCAACGCCGTCATGGAACCCGGCTCATACGTCGTCCTCTTCGGCGGCGGCAATCCGTCGGGATTCACCGTCCCCGCCTATGCCGATGACGGAAAAATTGGCAGCAACGGACTGACCAACACGGGCGAGGATATTCGCCTGATCGACGACACCGGCACGGAAGTCTCGGTCGTCTCGCACAGCACTTGGCCCAATGACCAGTCTATCGTCCGCAATCCACCCGACGGCGACGCGTTTGAACCACACAAAACCGCCTCGCCGACCGGGGAGCCTTTTTCTCCCGGACGCGCCACAGATGCCGAACTCGAAACGCCGGAAGTACCTGAAACACCCGAACCCGAAACGCCAGAAGCACCCGAATCCGAAACACCGCCCGAACCTATACCTACCTATGCTCTCTTCATCAGCGAAGTCCTCGCCGACCCGCCTACGGGTGCAGCCGGCGACGCCAACCAAGACGGCCAGCGCAACGGGTATGAAGACGAGTTCATCGAACTCTACAACGCCGGTTCAGTACCCGTCGATATAAGCGGCTGGCGCTTAGGCGACAGCACGTCGCCGGAAAACTCATTCCAATTCCCGCCCGACGCCGTCATTGAACCCAGCTCATACGTCGTCCTCTTCGGCGGCGGCAACCCGTCGGGATTCACCGTCCCCGTCTATACTGACGACGGGCGCATCGGCAACGGACTGACCAACACGGGCGAGGATATTCGCCTGATCGACGACACCGGCACGGAAGTCTCGGTCGTCTCGCACAGCACTTGGCCCAATGACCAGTCTATCGTCCGCAATCCACCCGACGGCGACGCGTTTGAACCACACAAAACCGCCTCGCCGACCGGGGAGCCTTTTTCTCCCGGACGCGCCACAGATGCCGAACTCGAAACGCCGGAAGTACCTGAAACACCCGAACCCGAAACGCCAGAAGCACCCGAATCCGAAACACCGCCCGAACCTATACCTACCTATGCTCTCTTCATCAGCGAAGTCCTCGCCGACCCGCCTACGGGTGCAGCCGGCGACGCCAACCAAGACGGCCAGCGCAACGGGTATGAAGACGAGTTCATCGAACTCTACAACGCCGGTTCAGTACCCGTCGATATAAGCGGCTGGCGCTTAGGCGACAGCACATCGCCGGAAAACTCATTCCAGTTCCCAGCCAACACCGTCATTGAACCCGGTTCGTACGTCGTCCTCTTCGGCGGCGGCAATCCGTCGGGATTTTCCGTCCCCGTCTATATCGACGATGGAAAAATCGGCAACGGCTTGACCAACAAGGGCGAGAAGATTCGCCTAATCGACGACAATGGCCATGAGATCGACGTCGTCTCGCACAGCCCTTGGCCCAGCAAACAGTCTCTCGTCCGCAACCCATCCGACGGTGGCCTCTTTGTCCCGCACAAAACCGCCTCGACGACCAAGGCCCTTTTTTCGCCCGGCCACACCCACATCATCCCCAAGCCCTCCTACCCCCTCTTCATCAGCGAAATCCTCGCCGACCCGCCTTCCGGCCTCGCTGGCGACGCCAATCGAGACGGAGTGCGCGACACATATCAAGACGAATTCGTCGAACTCTACAACGCCGGGCCCGTGCCCATCTCCTTAGCCGGCTGGCGGTTGGGCGATAGCACGGTGCTCAAAAATCACTTCCAATTCCCCCCCGACGCCGTCATTGAACCCAACTCCTATATCGTCCTCTTCGGCGGCGGCACTCCGTCGGGATTCACTGTCCCCGTCTATACCGACGACGGAAAAATCGGCAACGGACTGACCGGCAAGGGCGAAGAGGTTCGCCTGATCGACGACAATGGCCACGAGATCGACGTCGTCTCGCACAGCCCTTGGCCCAGCAAACAGTCTCTCGTCCGCAACCCATCCGACGGTGGCCTCTTTGTCCCGCACAAAACCGCCTCGACGACCAAGGCCCTTTTTTCGCCCGGCCACACCCACATCATCCCCAAACCGGACTATCCCCTCTTCATCAGCGAAATCCTCGCCGACCCGCCTTCCGGCCTCGCTGGCGACGCCAATCGCGACGGTCGGCGCGACACGTACGAAGACGAATTCATCGAACTGTACAACGCCGGCTCGGTTCCCATTTCCTTGGCCGGCTGGCGGCTAGGCGATAGCACATCTCTGAAGAACCACTTCCGCTTCCCAGCCGATGCAGTCATCGCCCCGCACTCGTACATCGTCCTCTTCGGCGGCGGCAACCCAACGGGGTTCACGACCCCCGTCTATACCGACGACGGAAAAATCGGCAACGGACTGACCGGCAAGGGCGAGGAGATTCGCCTGATCGACAACAATGGCCACGAGATCGATATCGTCTCGCACGACGATTGGCCCAGCAAACAGTCCCTCGTCCGAACCCCAGCGGACGGCGGAGCCTTTGTTCCGCACAAAACCGCCTCGCCGATCGCGGCCCCCTTTTCACCTGGACACGCCTCAGAAACACGGCCCATATTGACTTATCCCCTCTTCATCAGCGAAGTGCTGGCCGACCCGCCCGAAGGACCGGCGGGCGATGCCAATCGCGACGGTCAGCACGACCCGCATGAAGACGAGTTCATCGAACTCTACAACGCCGGTCCCGTTCCCATTTCCCTAGCCGGCTGGCGGTTGGGCGACGCGGGCTCCCTAAGCGGCTACTTCCGCTTCCCAGCCAAGGCTGTCATTGCCCCTCGCTCGTACGTCGTCCTCTTCGGCGGTGGCAACCCTTTAGGGTTCACCATCCCCGTCTATACCGACGACGGCACCATCGGCGATGGACTGACCAACAGCGGCGAGTCCATCCATCTGATCAACGACCATGGCTATGAGGCCACGTCTATCTTCCACGCCACTTGGCCCAACGCCCAATCCCTCGTCCGCATCCCATCGGACGGCGAAGCGTTTACCCCGCACAAAACTGCCTCGCCGACCGAGGCCCCCTTCTCACCCGGACACGCCCCAGCAACGCGACCCGCCTTGACCTATCCCCTCTTCATATGCGAGGTGCTCGCCGACCCGCCTTCCGGTACAGCCGGCGACGCCAATCGCGACGGCCAGCGCGACGGGTATCAAGACGAGTTCATCGAACTCTACAACGCCGGCCCTATTCCTGTCTCCCTAGCCGGTTGGCGGTTGGGCGACGCGGGCTCTCTAAGCGATTACTTCCGCTTCCCGCCTGACGCTGTCATTGAACCCGACTCCTACCTCGTCCTCTTTGGCGGCGGCAACCCGTCGGGGTTCACCGTCCCCGTCTATGCCGACGACGGAACCATCGGCGATGGCCTGACCGACACCGGCGAGTCCATCCACCTGATCAACGATCGCGGCGATGAGGTTTCGTTCCTCTCCCACTCCACTTGGCCCGACGACCAATCCCTCGTCCGCACGCCACCGGACGACGGCGCGTTTGTCCCGCACAAAATGGCCTCGCAGGCCAAGGCCCCCTTTTCACCCGGATACGCCCCAGAACCGCCGACTGAACTAGAAAAACCCAAAACGCCACCCCGCCCCACCTACTCTCTCTTCATCAGCGAAGTGCTCGCTGACCCGCCTGAAGGACCAGCCGGCGACGCCAACCAAGACGGCCACTACGACCCGCATGAAGACGAATTTGTCGAACTCTACAACGCCGGTGTAGATACCATCTCCCTAGCCAGTTGGCAGTTGGGCGACACGGGATCCCTGCTCGATTACTTCCGCTTCCCCCCCGGTGCCTTCATCGCCCCCGGCTCGTACGCCATCCTCTTCGGTGGCGGCAATCCAGTGGGATTCACCGTACCCGTCTATACCGACGATGGAACCATCGGCAACGGCCTGACCAACACCGGCGAAGCCATCTACCTTATCGACAAAACCAGCCGCATCGTCGCCCGCGTCTCCCACGACGATTGGCCCGACGACCAGTCTATCGTCCGCACGCCCCCCGACAGCGGTGCGTTTGTTCCACACAAAACCGCTTCGCCGATCGAGGCCCCCTTCTCACCCGGACACGCCCCCAAAACCCCACCTGAATCAGCGTCCAAAATTCCTGTAATCGCATCTATAACCTCGCTCCAAGTTTGGCCCAACCCCTTCAATGCAACTACCCACCTTCGCTTCCACCTACACCAAGCCGCATCCGTCCACGTGGCTATCTACAACGTTCAAGGCCAACACGTGCGCACGCTCGTGGACGCGCCGCTCCACGCCGGCATACACCGAACGCGATGGGATGGCCGCGACGAACGCGGCCACTCGGCGGCCACCGGCCCGTACTTCGCCCGCTTCCACATCGCACATGGCCCTCCGCACTACGCCAAGCTCGTCCTCCTCCGCTGAAGCAAGAAAAAAACTCCATCTCCATGCCGAGAGACGGGGTTTCTATATATTATCAGTTGATAACGGCTTCTAAGAACCTGCCCCGTCGCTTTGGCTTGATAGATCATGTTCTGTCTCCGATACGGGCACCTCGCCCTGCTGACGCTGCTGTTGCTCCCATCCCTCGCCGCAGCCAACGTCATCATCACCGAAGTGCTCGCCGACCCGCCTGAAGGACCGGCTGGCGACGCCAACCGCGACGGTCGGCACGACCCGCACGAAGACGAATTCATCGAACTCTACAACACCGGTTCCGTTCCCATCTCCTTGGCCGGTTGGCGATTAGGCGACACAGGATCCGTAAGCGAGTACTTCCGCTTCCCATCCGGTGCCGTCATTGAACCCGATTCGTACGTCGTCCTTTTTGGCGGCGGCAACCCCTCAGAGTTCACCATCCCCGTCTATACCGACGACGGAACCATCGGCGATGGCCTGACCGACAGCGGCGAAGCCATCCACCTGATCAACAAGCGTGGCGATGAGGTCGCGTTCTTCTCCCAGGCCACTTGGCCCGACGACCAATCCCTCGTCCGCACCTCACCGGACAGCAGCGCATTTGTCCCGCACAAAACCGTCTCACCGACCGGGGCTTTCTTCTCACCCGGACACGCCCCGGGAACGCGGCCCCCTTTGGCCTACTCCCTCATCATCAACGAAGTACTCGCCGACCCGCCTGCGGGGCTAGCCGGCGACGCCAATCGCGACGGTCGGAGCAACCCACACGAAGACGAATTCATCGAACTCTACAACACCGGCCCCGTTTCTGTCTCCCTAGCCGACTGGCGCTTGGGCGACGCAGGATCCCTGAGCGGTTATTTCCGCTTCCCGTCCGACGCTGTCATTGACCCCAACTCGTACCTCGTCCTCTTCGGCGGCGGCGACCCCTCGGAGTTCACCATCCCCGTCTATACCGACGATGGAACCATCGGCGATGGTCTGACCGACAGCGGCGAGTCCATCCACCTAATCGACAACCATGGCCATGAGGTCGCGTTCCTCTCCCAGGCCACTTGGCCCGATGACCAATCCCTCGTCCGCACCTCACCGGATAGCAACGCGTTCGTCCCGCACAAAACCCTCTCGCCGACCAAGGCACCCTTCTCACCCGGACACTTGACCTACTCCCTCATCATCAGCGAAGTGCTCGCCGATCCACCTGAGGGCCCGGCTGGCGACGCCAATCGAGACGGTCGGAGCAGTCCCCATCAAGACGAATTCATCGAACTATACAACGCTGGTTCACGTCGCATCTCCCTAGCCGGTTGGCGCTTGGGCGACTCGGGATCCCGAAGCGAGTACTTCCGCTTCCCGTCCGATGCTGTCATTGAACCCGGCTCGTACGTCGTCCTCTTCGGCGGCGGCAACCCCTCGGAGTTCATCATCCCCGTCTATACCGACGACGGAACAATCGGCAATGGTCTGACCGACAGCGGCGAAGCCATCCACCTGATCAACGATCATGGCGATGAGGTCTCGTTCCTCTCCCAGGCCACCTGGCCCGACGACCAATCCCTCGTCCGCACCTCACCGGATAGCAGCGCGTTTGTCCCGCACAAAACCGCCTCGCCGACCGCGGCCCCCTTCTCACCCGGACACGCTCCAGAAACACAGCCCATCTTGACCTACTTCCTCATCATCAGTGAAGTACTCGCCGATCCGCCTGAAGGCCCGGCTGGCGACGCCAATCGAGACGGTCGGAGCAACCCGTATGAGGACGAGTTCATCGAACTCTACAACGCCGGCCCCGTGCCCATCTCCCTAGCCGGCTGGAGGTTGGGATCCCCAAGTGGGTATTTCCACTTCCCGTCCGACGCTGTCATTGAACCCGACTCCTATATCGTCCTCTTCGGCGGCGGCAACCCCTCGGAGTTCACCGTCCCCGTCTATACCGACGATGGGAGCATCGGTGATGGACTGACCGACAGCGGCGAGTCTATCCACCTGATCGACAACCATGGCCATGAGGTCGCGTTCTTCTCCCAGGCCACTTGGCCCGACGACCAATCCCTCGTCCGCACCTCACCAGACGAGGAAGCGCTTGTCCCACACAAAACCGCCTCGCGGACTCAAGCCCCCTTCTCACCCGGATACGCCCCAAAACCGCCGCTCGAACCAGGGCTGCCCGTTGAACCCACCTATCCCCTTTTCATCAGCGAAGTGCTCGCCGACCCGCCCGCAGGACTAGCCGGCGACGCCAACCAAGACGGCCAGCGCGATCTGTATGAAGACGAGTTCATCGAACTTTACAACGCCGGCGCAGATACCATTTCCTTGGCTAGCTGGCAGCTAGGCGACGCGGGATCCCTAGACGATTACTTTCGCTTCCCACCCAGTGCCGTCATTGAACCCGGCTCGTACGTGGTCCTCTTCGGCGGTGGCAACCCCTCGGGGTTCATCATCCCTGTCTATACCGACGACGGAACTATCAGCGATGGACTAACCGACAGCGGCGAAGCCATCTACCTAATCGACAAAACCGGCCATCTCGTCGCCAGTATCTCCCTGTCCACTTGGCCCAACGACCAGTCTATTGTCCGCACTTCACTGGAAGACAACGCATTTGTCCCACACAAAACCGCCTCGCCAACCCAAGCCCCCTTTTCACCCGGACGCGCCACAGAAACCCCACCCGAACCAGCGTCCAAAATCCCTGTAATGGTATCTACGACCTCACTCCAAGTTTGGCCCAACCCCTTCAACGCAAGCACCCACCTCCGCTTCCACCTCCCCCATGCCACATCCGTCCACGTGGCTATCTACAACGTCCAAGGCCAACTCGTGCGCACGCTGGTGGACGCACCGCTGGACGCTGGTGGACACCAAACGATATGGGATGGCCGCGACGAACGCGGCCATTCGGCGGCCACCGGTATGTACTTTGCCCGCTCCCACAGCGCACATAGTCCCCCGCGCTACGCCAAGCTCGTCCTCCTCCGCTGAAACAAAAAAGCCCCATCTCCACAAAGGGAGACGAAGTAGGCTCACTTCGCCGGGTCTGTTGATCCGACAGGCGGGATCTGTAGGACAACGTGGACAGTCTTAAATAGCGGTAGTGGTTCTTTGGAAAGGGGAATAACTGTCATGTTCTACCTCCGATACATACACCTCGCCCTGCTGACGCTGCTCTTGCTCCCATCCCTCGCCGCAGCCAACGTCATCATCACCGAAGTGCTCGCCGACCCGCCGGGCGACGCCAATCGCGACGGTCTGTGCGACCCGCATGAAGACGAATTCATCGAACTCTACAACACCGGCTCACGTCGCATCTCCCTAGCCGGTTGGCGATTGGGCGACGCGGGGGCCCTGAGCAATTACTTCCGCTTCCCGCCCGGCGCTGTCATTGAACCCGGCTCGTACGTTGTCCTCTTCGGCGGCGGCAATCCCTCGGGGTTCACCATCCCCGTCTATACCGACGACGGAACCATCGGCGATGGACTAACCGACACCGGCGAGTCCATCCATCTGATCAACAAGCACGGCGATGAGGTCGCGTCCCTCTTCCAATCGACGTGGCCCGACGACCAATCCCTCGTCTGCACTTCACCGGACAGCAGCGCGTTCGTCCCGCACAAAACCGTCTCGCATAACAAGGCCCCCTTCTCACCCGGACACGCCCCGGGAACGCAGCATTCCTTGACCTATTCCCTCATCATCAGCGAAGTGCTCGCCGACCCACCTCCGGGACTAGCCGGCGACGCCAATCGAGATGGTCAGCGCGACCCGTATGAAGACGAGTTCATCGAAATCTACAACGCCGGCCCTATTCCCATCTCCCTAGCCGGCTGGCGCTTGGGCGACGCTGGATCCTTGCGCGGTTACTTCCGCTTCCCGTCCGATGCCGTCATTGCCCCCGACTCGTACGTGGTCCTCTTCGGCGGCGGCAACCCGGCGGGGTTCACCATCCCTGTCTATACCGACGACGGAACCATCGGCGATGGTCTGACCGACAGCGGTGAGTCTATCCACCTGATCGACGATCACGGCCATGAGATCTCGTTTCTTTCCCAGTCCACTTGGCCCAACGCCCAATCCCTCGTCTGCACGTCACCGAATGAGGAAGCGTTCGTCCCGCACAAAACCGCCTCGCAGACTAGGGCACCCTTTTCACCCGGATACGCCCCAGAACCGCCGACCGGACCAGCGCCGCCCAGACCCAGACCCACCTACCCCCTCTTCATCAGCGAGGTGCTCGCCGACCCACCCGAAGGACTAGCCGGCGACGCCAATCGCGATGGTCGGCAAGATCCCTATGAAGACGAATTCATCGAAATCTACAACGCTGGTGCAGATACCATTTCCTTGGCCAGTTGGCAGTTGGGCGATACGGCCTCCTTAAACGGTTACTTCTGCTTCCCACCCGGTGCCGTCATTGCCCCTCACTCGTACGTGGTCCTCTTCGGCGGCGGCAACCCCTCGGGGTTCACCGTCCCCGTCTATACCGCCGATGGGTCTATCTGCAACGGACTAACCAACAACGGCGAAGCCATCTACCTAATCGACAAAACCGGCTATCTCGTCGCCCGGGTCTCCCACTCCACTTGGCCCGACGACCAGTCTATCGTCCGCACGCCACCCGACGGCGGCGCGTTTGTCCCGCACAAAACCGCCTCGCCAACCCAAGCTCCCTTTTCTCCCGGATGCGCCGCAGAAACCCCACCCGAACCAGCGTCCAAAACACTTGAAATGGTATCTACAACCTCACTCCAAGTTTGGCCCAACCCCTTCAACACAACGACCCACCTCCGCTTCCACCTCCCCCATGCCGCATTCGTCCATGTGGCCATCTACAACGTCCAAGGCCAACTCGTGCGCACGCTCGTGGACGCGCCGCTCCACGCCGGCGCACACCAGACGACATGGGATGGCCGCGACGAACGCGGCCATTCGGCAGCTACCGGTCCGTACTTCGTCCGCTTCCATATGGAGCATAGCCCCCCGCGCTACGCCAAGCTGCTCCTCCTCCGCTAAAACAAAAAAGCCCCATCTCCACAAAGGGGAGACGGGGCTTCCACCAGCGAGGTTTAAGAATGCGTCAGTTTTGATAGGCGTGCTTAAACTCGTGCAACAAGGCCCGCATCTTCTCCACTTGCCCGACATCCACCGTCTGCTT
Source organism: Candidatus Latescibacterota bacterium (assembly GCA_965261395.1). Classification (GTDB taxonomy): domain Bacteria; phylum Latescibacterota; class UBA2968; order UBA8231; family UBA8231. Next base: position 3,591,763 of record OZ253462.1, on the reverse strand, counting down.
GCACTTCATGGCCCCCCGGAGCATCTTGTGCAAAAGCACCAGCTTATCGGTATATGCGGCCATCGCTTCATCTCCTTCTTCCACCTCCTTGAGCCGCTGCGTCATAAAATACTGGGTGACGACGTGCTGGATTTTGTTGGCGTGCTCTTCCTTGTTCGCCACCCACCTCGCTAGCTGGTTCGCGCTTTGGGCGTCGCTCTGGCCCGCCAACGCCGCGATCTGCGTCATGGACTTCTCAATGGTCGTCAGATCTTCCTCAATCGCGGCAAAACGCGCATCGTCTCCATAAACGCCGCAGGGAATCTCGCAGTGCGCCAACAGCGGCGCGGCTGGGGCCAAAAGACAACAGGCGAGCAGAAGCATCAATTTTCCATTCTTCACAAGGGCCTCCTTAGCAAATGGTTCGTGGATATGGGCAAGGCAGTATAGGGTGATTTCGGCGGCGGAGCAATTTTGCGACCGGCCCTAATCGCGCCAAGTGCGCGAGTCCGCACGGATGAGCCAGCGGTTGATTGCGCCGTCTGCGTCCAAATCGACGGCTTCCTCTAGCTGCGCCTCAAATTGCTGATCGGTCACTTGGATGACCGGCGGCCAGCGGAAGTGCTGCAAGACCCGAACCTCCATGCCGAGCGAGTCCAAGCTAGACGCATAGCGGCCGCGCTCGCGGCGAAAATTCTTTTGGCGGTAATAGATCCCGCGCAAAACGTGCTTGGCCTCCTCGGCGACTGCCGGGCGAAAGGACACCTTTTGCCGCCCGACGACCTCGGCGGCAAATTGCACGAACCCCCACTTTTCTGGGTAGTGCATATTAACCAACCCTTGCGGCGACCAGACCCAGTTGTCCGGGCTGTGGCCCTCTATTTTGACGTACTTGCCCAGATCGTCAGCCAAGGCCCATTGCACCCGCGAAAAGTTGATCCGCCATTGATCGCCATCCATGGGCGGCACCTTCTTGTGCGTGGCCTCGGCCAGCACGGCCCACGGAAAGGCCATCTCCACAGACCAACCCTGATCCTCATCGCTGGGATCGTTGATGCTGCCCCATACGCGCACCGCCGTTTGCAGACCGGCGATGTCCCAAGCACCGATGAAGGGGCCACCGTCTCGGTAGGGCTTGACCAGCAACAAATCCCACTCCGTGCCGAGGGCATTGATCTCGAACTCGTAGTACTGATGGGTATCGCCGTCCGGGTCGATAAAGACCTCAAAGTCGTTTTCTTGGTAGATCGTCGCGTCGCGCAGAGCAATTGTGGCCCACACGTGCGGCTCCTCCAAATCAGCGGCTATATACAGATACTCGTCGTCCCACAGCATCTTGGCCCGCGTCTGCAGGCGCGGCACGGGTTTGCGCTCGCCCTCAATATCGACGAAAAGCTCGGTCCAATCGGCCCGCTGCCAAGACGGCTCGTCGAGATTGCCGTCGATGTCGATGGCCCCGGCCGTGCGATGCGCCACATAGGTCCGCGGCTCAATGCTCTCTACGTAGTCGATGTCAAAGCGCGGTTGTCCCTCGGCGGCAGAGGCCAGCAAGGCCGCGCCCAACACAGCCCAGTGCAACATGGCTCCTCCTTTGTTCGCTCGTTTCCCAAGTCTGACGCCGTTGCATCAATATATAACTTTGCGCTACCTTCTGACTACGCATCACCAACAAGGAATCGCGCTATGACCGACAAAATGACCCTCTACAAGAGCGGCATGAACAAATTCGCCCACCAAGACTTCGCCGGCGCCTTGGACGACCTCGACCAAGCCATCGCCCTCGACCCGCAATTTGCCGATGCCTACCAAGCGATGGCGCATTGCCACGAGAAGTTGGGCGACCTCGACCAAGCGCTCAGCGCGGCGCAAAAGGCCGCCGAGCACCACCCCGACGACTTCCTCGTCCACACCAGCCTCTCCATGTTCTACCAGCGCAAAGGCATGATCGCCGAGGCCGAAAGAGAAAAGGCCATCGCCGCCAAGTTGCAGATGGAAAACCCACTGTAAGCTCGTGCAACTCGGCCCCCACCAGCTCAATCCCTTCAAGGAGAATATGCCCATCCTCACCCTAGCGCCGATGGCTGGGGTGAGCAACTGGGTCTTTCGCCTTATCTGCGCTCGCCTCGGGGCGCGGCTGGTCGGAGTTGAATTTATCAACTGCCGCGCCATCGGCATCCGCTCGCGCAAGAGCTTGCAGATGCTCGACTTTTCCGACGCGCCCATCTACGCCGACACCGGCATCTCGCTGCTGGCCGCGCAAATCTACGGCAACGACATTGACCTGATCGCCAATGGGGCGCGGGAATTCGAGCGACGCGGCGCGCAGGTGGTGGACATCAATTTCGGATGTTCCGTACCCAAGATCGTCGCCAAAGGCTGCGGCGCGGCCTATTTGCGCGATCTGGATCGGCTCTATCAGGCCGTTGAGCGCACCGTCAAAGCCGTCTCGGTTCCAGTCATCGTCAAGACGCGCCTAGGCTGGGACGAGGAGCAGATCAATATCCTCGAAGTGGTGCGCCGCTGTGAGGACGCCGGTGCCCAAGCAGTGGCCATTCACGCCCGCACCGTCGTGCAAAAATACAAGGGCCGAGCCAACTGGCATTGGATCGGCCGCGCCGTCGAAGCCTCCTCGCTGCCCATCATCGGCAACGGCGACGTACTCACTCTCGACGACGCCCGCCTCATGCAGCGAGAAACAGGCTGTGCCGCAGTCATGGTCGGGCGGGCGGCACTGGCCAATCCCTGGCTCTTTTCCGGCCGCAGCGGCGCAACCCTCGCCGAGCGCATCAACTTGGCACTGGAGCAGCTCCGCCTGATGGCCGCGTACAAAGGCGAGCACGCCGGCATCCGCGAGACGCGCAAGCACCTCGCGCTCTACTTCAAGAGCTTGCCCCGAGCCTCTGAACTGCGCCGCCGCCTGCTGACCACCGCTTCCCTCGCCGAGTTAGCCGATCTGCTAGCCACGTGGAAAGAACCAGCCGCCTCAGAAGCCGATCTCACCCTGTCGGCAACCGAAGCCGAATCCCTCGCCTGGGGAGGTAACGGGTAATAGGTCGGTTTATTCCCTATCCTGAAGCTCTACACCATCGCCCGCGTCCGAGAAGTTGGTTATTGCGACTTCGCCTTCCGGGAACTCGGCGACGATCTTCAGCCGTCCGCCCAGTGCTTCGATGTAGGAGCGAAGAGTCGAGACGTACATATCTGTCCGCCGTTCCATCTTGGCGATGGCGGGTTGGTTCACCGCCAAAGTCTCGCCAAGTGCCTTCTGGGTCATAACCTGTGCCTGCCGTAGCTCGTGCAGCGGCATAGCGGCTCGCAATTCAGCCTTTTTCGCCTCAATGCGCTGACGGCGCTCCGGCGTGAAGTCCTTGGTCAACTCACTAAAGGGACGGTGCCCGCTCATGGGATCAATCCTTCCTTTTGCAAGGTTTCAAGATGCTCATCGTAAAGTTTGTCAGCTACCGGTACGTACTGCTCGTAAAACCGATCATTACCCGTCTTGTCGCCTCCGATCAATAGGATCGCTACCCGTCTCGGATCAAAAGCATAGAAGACGCGAATTGGCCTACCGCTGCTTTGTACCCTAAGCTCGCGCATATGTCCGTGGCGTGAACCCTGGATACCCGATGAATAGGGATGCAGCAGGTGAGGGCCGTGCTCCAAGAGCAACTCAACCGTGGCGGTAATATCGTCCTGCACGCTCTCTGCAAGCCCATCCCACCATTCGCCAAACTCGTTCGTATATTCAGCATTCCAAGTCATTCCGACAGTCTAATGTATTCCATCAAAGGAATACCGGCAACAAGACTCATCCCAAAGACATTATGTGCTCTAACGCCATCCCGGCTTGACCTACGTGATGTGGGAACTACCTTCGAAGCCTCGAACACCTCGCCTTTACTCAGTCCATTCGGCGGCCGCAACATAACAATACAAACCGCGAGCACTCCAATGAAAATCAAATCCATCGACCTAGTCCGCATCGAACGCCCCGACGGCCCTTCGCTCAGCGCCCGTTCCCAAGCTGGCTCGACGCTCTCCGCTTCGACGGCCCCCGCGCAGCAGAGCCAACCCCGCCGCAAGGCTTGGCCCACCGAGATTGAAGTAGCCAACCCAATGTCGCGTTTCCCGCGCTTCAAGCCTCGTCGCCAACTCTACGCCGCCCAGCAATGGCCCGGCTTCGCAGTCAAAGTCACAGCCGAAGACGGCACTTGGGGACTGGGCACGGCCGCGGGTCGGCCCACCGCTGCGGTCGTCGAAGACGCCTTCGCCCATATCCTCATAGGCGAGGACTGCCTGGCCATCGACAAGCTGTGGGATATGATGTTCCGCGTCTCCAAACCTTTCGGCACCGTCGGCATTGCCACCGTCGCCATTAGCGCCGTGGACCTAGCGCTGTGGGATCTGGCCGGCAAGCTGCAACAAAAACCCGTGTACCAACTCATCGGCGGCCCGGCCCGGGAGCGAATCTTCACCTACGCCACCGGCGACGACGTCGATTGGTACCGCGAGTTGGGCTTCCGCGCCTTCAAACTCCCCTGCCAATACGGCCCCGCCGACGGCCTGTGGGGCCTAGACCAAAACGAGCGGCGGGTCGCCGAAGTCCGCGCATTGGTCGGCGACGACTGCGAACTCATGCTCGACTGCTACATGGCCTTTGACGTCGAATACAGCGTCCGCCTAGCCGAGCGCCTCAGACCCTACAAGTTGCGCTGGCTGGAGGAGTGCCTGATCCCCGAAGACGTCAAAAGCCATATCAAACTCAAAGAGTGCCTGCCCTGGCAAACGCTAGCTAGCGGCGAACACTTCTACACGCACTACCCCTACCAGCAGATGATCGAGCACCGCGCCCTCGACGTGCTGCAACCCGATATCCACTGGGTCGGCGGGCTGACCGCCTGTATCAAAATCTGCCACATGGCCGAGGCCGCCGGCCTTGAAGTCTGCCTCCACGGCGGGGGGCGCGATCCCTATGGCCAACACTTGACTTGGGCGATGCCCAATACGCCTTGGGGCGAATACTACATCGGCTCGGACCCGGGGATCCCACTGGAGGAAGTAGCCGAGCCGGGGGCGCTGGTGCCCAAAGACAGCTATCTGGAATTTGTGCCACGAGGACCGGGTTTCGACTTGGGGATTGAGGAGGATTGGCTGGTGCCATTCGGGGCATAGGCCACTTGTCCAGACGACCGATTTTGCGTATTTAGCTTTTATATATGCTTGTCTCCCGAAAGCCCTGCCCATGCGCCGCATCGTTGCCATCCTCTCCTTACTTCTGCTGCCCGGAGTTCTGTCGGCGCAAATAAGCACTTGGCAGCTTGGCGGCAGCGGCGGCCTTGCATGGTCGGCGAGCGATTCGATCCGCATCTTCATCGACTTAGATTCCGTCCCCGGGGTCATCCAGCCCATCTACCTGACCTCGGCCCAGACCGTCTTTTCGCACCTCGACAACTGGTCCCCCTGGAAATTTCCCCGCGAAATCGGCTATGTCGATGGCCAGCGACCCCGTGCCTGGAAGCTGGGCTTGGGCGACTCGCGAACCGTACACAACGCCACGTACCTAGTCGATGGCGACAGCACCACCTACAACCCCCCGTCCTCGGACCTCGGGAGCTTCGACTGGTTTACCTTCGATGTAGCCGTGCCCGTCCCGGCCATCCGCTTCGGCTTTTTCACACCCCCGCGCGGCTTCCGCTCAAACGGTACCCCACTAGCCGACGATGCTGTGCCCGCCTTTGAAGTGAGCGTCGCCACCGAACCCGATCCCGCATGGCACGGGCACAACGGCTACGCGCGCATCGGCCCGCTCATCGCCGACGTCGCCGAAAACCTGTCCCCCACCGTACAAATCGACCTACCCCGCCAATATGTCCGCTTCATCCGCTGGCGTCGCAACGAGTCTGTACTCGATCCGACCTTTGTCCTCCAAGAAAACTCGCTATCCGGCCAAGCGCGGCCGGGGACCATCGGCGACTTTGAACTCTATGCCCGGGGGGTCCCACAGCGCGTGCTATATCTATCCAAAATTATCGATCTGGGCGCGGAAGTGAACTTCGGCCGGCTGTTCTGGTCGGCGACCTCCATGCGGATGGAGGACGGTGCCTTGGTCCCAGCGCCCGAAGCTGCTGTCGGGCTGCGCGTCGAGGTGCGCACCGGTAACGACCAAGACCCCAATATCTACCGCGAATTCGACGACAAGGGCCGCGAGGTGGAAGTCTCGCGCCAGCGCTACGAGTACGAACTCAAGGAGTCGCAAGGCTACGGCTACGTCGCCAGCGATCGGCCTGGGGTCCGCGCGTCCGTGGCCTATGACGAGGACAACTGGACCTTCTGGTCGCCCGCCTTCACCGTGCCTGGCCAGTCGCTCAATCTGCACAGCGGCTCCCATATCCAGTTCAAAATCACCCTCGACAGCGCGGATTTCGACGCCTTTACGCGCTTGGATTCGCTGTGGGTCGAACAGGCACCGCTCCTAGCTCGCCAGATCGTCGGCGAAGTTGCCCGCCTCGACGACCCGCAGGCACGCGGCTTGACCGAAGTGGCCCTAGGGCAGGCGACCAACTTCAGCTACGATATTCGCGCCGACTTCGCCGCCTCAGAGCGAGGCTTCGACGCGCTGCGCATCCGCACCGGCAGCCGAGTCCACTTGCAGACGCTGGCGATGGGCGATCCTCTGGTGCCCGTCGAGCCGCGCCGAGTCGAGATCAACGACGACCAGTTCTTCATCGAGCTGCCCGAGCGGGTCCACGCCGCCAACAACGCGCCCATCCGCATCGAGTTCACCGCCGACGTCTTCGTCTTCGCCACGACCTTTGAAGGCGAGGCCATCGACACCGCGGCCGAAAGCCTACCCCAACCCATCCAGGGCGGCGATGCCACAGCCGCCGTATCGACCAATAGCTTGCGCGTGCTGAGTGCGCAGGGCGGTCGCGTCAACGCAATCCAGAACCTGCGCTTTTCAACGCCGATTTTGACCCCCAACGGCGACCGTGTAAATGACCTGCTGCAGGTCTCTTATTCCCTCTTCCGCCTACCCGCCGGCGTACCCGTCGAACTGCGGGCGTATGCTCTCGATGGTCGGCAGGTCGCCCGCCTGTCGTTTGCGCCACAGACTGCCGGACCGCAGCGCCTTAGCTGGGACGGACGCAACGCCCAAGGACAACTCCTGCCGCCCGGCCTCTACCTACTCGAAGTGGCACTGCAATCCGACGGGATCAGCGAACGCCTGCTGCGCCCGCTAGGCATTGCCTACTAAAATGCGCTTCCTCGTTGCCTTTACAGCTTGGCTCGCTTTGCTAGCCACTCCCGGCTGGGCCGAACTACTGAGCTTCGACAGCGCAGAAAAATGGCAAAGCTGGACCATGCCGGCGGGGGTAGTACAGGTGGATGCGGAGGGCGTGCTGCGCCTGACCAAATACCGCAAGGAAGTGGACGCCATCCGCGATGCCCACCTTTTCACCCATTCCACCCAGCAACGAGGCGAAGTAGCAGGCGGCATCTGGCAGGCCGGCAGCGGGCGCACCACCGCTGCCAACGCCATCGACGGCGATCCCGCGACCTTCTGGCAGCCCGACTCGGCCGACCAGCTCAAAAACTGGTTCCTCGATATCGACTTGGGGCGCGCCGTCCTCGCCCGCCACATTCGCCTGACCTTCCCCGACCAAGAGGGTGCCCGCCCGCTGCGACAGTTCACCGTCTATGGCACCACCGGGGCGCGCATCCAAGCCACTGCCGACGTCTTCAAATACGAGCCGGTCTATCGCACCACCCTGCCCAACCATGCCACTTCCCTGACCATTCCCCTCGAGTATCCGGCCGCCGACACCCTCCTGACGGTCGATCCAGCTATGGCCATTGATCGCACCTTTGAAAACCACTACCAAGTGATTCAGTACATCAGTATCATCGTCGAAGAACAAAGCCTAGATGCGGCGCTGGGCGAAGTCGAAGTGCTCACTGTGGGCGACAATATCAGCATCGGCACCGCCGGGCGCGGCACCTTCCTCAACGGCACGGTAGCCGCCGTCCCGGGCAACCTCTTCGACGCCGATATCAACACCACCAATCTCATCACCTCCGGCCGCGGCGACCAAGGCTGGGAGAAAGCAGGCACTTGGTTTTACGTCGATCTAGGCGCTGTGTTCTTCGTCGATGAACTGTTCCTCTACGTGCTCCAACCTTTTGAGGGCACTGCGGGCTATCACCGCGGCTCGGCTGGCCCAGGTCACAGCATCCTAGTCTCGGACGGCTCGCTCAGCGTGGGCACTTCCCTACCCGTACCTGCGCCGCTCGACTACGGCGAACTGCTCACGCACGTCAACCCCAAGGCGGATGGCCTCTACCGCATACGCTACAAATTCAGGCCGCGCAGGATGCGCTATATGTTCTGGCACGGCCTGACCGACCGCGATTGGCTCGAATCCAAATGGGGCGAATTTATGCTGTTCTCGCCGGGCTATCCCGCCCAAGTCTCGCTGCGCTCCGGCTTTATTGACCTCGGTGAGGAAACCGGCGACGGGCGGCCCAAAGTCATCAAGGCCCTGCACTGGGACGCCGATCTGCCCATAGGGGCTAGGATGCAACTGCGCTCTCGTTCGGGTAACGCGCTGGCACCGGTCTATACGTTTCACAATAAGATCGGCGAAGCAATCACCGAAGAAAAATGGAATAGCTCGCCCAAGGTGCTGCGCGGTCCTATCGATACCTTGCTGGTCGTCGGCGAGGACTGGGACGCTTGGAGCAATGTGTACCAATTTTCCGGCGAAACCTTTAAGTCGCAAAGTCCGCGTCGCTTCGCGCAACTGGAGCTGATTCTCGCTACCGACCGCCCCGAAGTCGCGCCCGCAGTCAACGCGCTGTCGATCGAATTCGACGACGCGCTGCTCCAGAGTGCCCGTGGCCGCGTCGAGCCGCGCAGTGCCCTCCCCAATGAGGAGACTTCCTTCACTTATACCCTACTGCCCAGCGCCAGCCCTGATGACGTCGGCTTCGACCTGATGCGCTTCGACCTGCCGGGTCCGCTCAATCTGCACAGCGTGAGCGTGGAGAAGGGCACAGAAACCGTCTCGCCGGCATCGACCTCCCTGCGCGGAGACTCCCTGCTCATCGCCTTACCCGATCCGATCCGAGACGATTCGGTCCGCGTCCACTTTACCACCCACTTGGTGCGCAACGCCACCCTCTTCGCGTTGGACTTAGGCTCCAGCACGCATCCGGGCCGTTGGCAGTCGGTCGAACCGGCCGCACGCCGTGCCAATATCGTCATGCTGCCCGAACTAACCAGTAGCAGCCAGCTCATCAGCGACTTCTTCGTCTCCTCGCCGACACTCACGCCCAACGGCGACGGCATCAACGACCGGCTAGAGGTGCGGTTCGTCGTCCTTAAAGCCGAAGGCCGCGAGCCGCAAGTGGAAGTCTTCGACCTCGCCGGGCACCAAGTAGCCGTCCTCGCCCCAAGTACCGAGGGATTGCACCGCCTCTTCACTTGGGATGGCCGCGACGCCAACGGAGCGAACGCGGCCCCCGGCATCTACGTCCTGCGCGTCGATCTCGGTGCCGACGCCGGTGACGATACGATGCTGCGCACCATCGCCGTCGCCTATTAGGAGTTCCTAGCCATAGCGGTGATTATTTAATTCCGCGCATGGCTCTTTTTGCATTATCTTCCCAGCAGCATGTTACCTCAGCGGAGATGCGGTGCCCGATGCGCAGTGCTTGGCCTTTGATGCTAATCCTCGCCGTCGCACCCAGCCACGCTCAAGTAGCAAAGTGGCAACTGGGCGGCAGTGGCATGGCGTGGGATCAGCGCGACTCCCTCCACGTCCTTGTCGATTTTGTCGACGGTGCGATCCAGCCGCTCTACTTGCAGCCAGATCAAAACGTCATTCACTTGCTGGAAAACTGGGAGTTCTGGCGCGAACCCCCCTTGTACAACCTCGGCTATGTCGATGGCCAGAAACCCCGCTTCTGGAACCGCTGGGGCGGTGCCGGCGGCGATCCGACCCAAAGCGGCGTTTTCCTAGTTGATCGCGATTCCACGACTTACAACGCCCCCCGGTCCGAATCGGTCGGAGCCACTTTCTTCTCCTTCGACACCGCCGTGCCGATCCCCGCCGTGCGCTTCGGCTTCTTCACTCCCTCGCAGGGCTTCCGCTCTGACGGCACACCGCTGCCCTTCGACGCGGTCCCGGCTTTCGATGTCTCGATCGGCACGGACACCGAACCGGCCGTTCAGTGGGGTGGCAACGATCTCTTTGAAAAAACCATCGCCAATGTCGGTGCCAACTTCGAACCCTCCGTTCAGATAGAAATCCCCCGCCAGTACGTCCGCTTCTTCCGCTGGCGCCGCCAATTGTCGCTGGCCGACGAGGAAGCGCTCAACATCTGCCGCGACTGCGGAGGCCAAGGCAACCAAGCCATCGCGCTCAAAGGCTCAATCGGGGGATTCGAGATCTTCGGCCAAGGCATCCCGCAGCGCGTAGTGTACCTCAGCCAAGTCGTCGATCTGGGCCGAGTGGTGAATTTTGGCCGCCTGCACTGGGCAGGCACGCCGCTGCGCTTGGTCGATGGCGTGGTCGTCGCAGATCCCGACGCCCCAGTCTGGCTCAAGGCCAAAGTCCGCGTCGGCCGCGATGACAGCCCGGCGACCTACCACGAATACACCAACATCGGCCGAGAGAAGGAGGTCTCGCGCGAGCAATACGAGACACTCACCGCCCAACTCAACCGCGACCCACGGCCCGGGATCCGCGCCTCCATCGGCTACGATTCTGCCAACTGGTCCTTCTGGTCGGTGCCCTTTACCGAATCGGGCCAGCCAATCCGGCTCAGGAGCGGATCGCATCTCCAAGTGGAACTCTCCTTAGAAAGCCGCGACTTCGACGCTTGGATGCGGATTGACTCGCTGTGGATCGAGACCGCGCCGCTATTGGCCGCTGAGGTATTCGCCGAAGTGGCTCGACGCGACGACCCGCAGCCCAAGCGCGGCTTTACCGAAGTCGCCTTGGGCCAACAGACCGAATTCGTCTATCAGGTGCGGGCCGTATTCGACGGTAGCACCGCTCCCGGCTTCGACGCGCTTAGGATCCACACCGGCAATCGCACCGCCTTTCGCCGCCTCGAAATGGGCACCCCACTCGTCTCGGTCAATCCAGTCGCAGTAGAGGAAGACGACGGTTTGGTGATCCAATTGCCCCAGCGCGTCACCGGCACCAACAACGCGCCGATCCGCGTGGTCTTCGCCGCCGAAGTCTTTGAATTCGCCTCCACCTTTGCCGGCGAGATCTTTGTCGCCGACGGCGAATCGCTCCCCCAACCAATCCTAGCCGGCGACGCCAGCGAGGCGGTCTCCACCAACAGCCTGCGGGTGCTGGGCGCGGGCGACGAGACACTCGATTTCATCCAAGCGCTCGCTTTGTCCACCCCGGTGCTGACCCCCAATGGCGACGGCATCCACGACCAGCTCCAGATGCGTTATTCGCTCTTCCACCTCCCCGGTCCCGTGCCCGTGGCACTGGAAGTGTACGCCTTGGACGGTCGCCGCATCGCCCGCCTCGACCAAGGGCTGCAAGACTCCGGCCCGCGCGCGATCACCTGGGACGGCCGCGACGAGACCGGCCAGCTCCTCCCGCCGGGCCTCTACCTACTCTCCATCGCCCTGCAAACCCAGTTCGTCCAAGCCAAACAGCTATTGGCCTTGGGCCTTGCCTATTAACGGCCAATGCGTCCTCTACTGCTTTGGGTCCTCTGTTCGGCAACCGCGCTCGCCGCCGCAGAATTCCGCTTCGACAGCGCCGCTAGCTGGTCAACCTGGAAGAAGCCCTATGGCCTGATCGAGTTTGGCGACCGCGGTCAGTTGCGGCTGGTCAAATTCCGCAAGGATATCAACGCCGTAGCCGACGCGCCCGACTTTACCCACCACACCCGCTCGCGCGGTGCCAACGTGCCGGGCGGGATCTGGGAAGCCGGCAGCAACCCAGCCGCAGCCAGACGGGTCATGGACGGCAACCGCGCGACCTTCTGGCAGGCCTCGGCCGACGACGTGCTCGGCGACTGGTTCGTGCAGATTGACCTCGGTCGCGCCGTGCTGGCCAAAGAGATCCGCCTGCACTTTCCCGACCAAGAAGGCGCCCGCCCCTTCCGCCAGTTCACCGTCTTCACCGCCACCGGCATCACTTCCGACGCCCTCGGCGACCTCTTTATTTTTCGGCCGGTTTATCTGACGACTCAACCTAACAGGGATACCACCATCTCAATCCCCCTCGCCTTCGACCTCCAGGACAGCGCCCAGGTCCTCGACCCTAGTCTCAACGTCGATCTGGAAGAGTTCAACCAGTACCGCCTCATCCAGTACATCAACTTCACAGTCGAAGACCTAGAGCCTGAAGGTGCCTTAGCCGAGGTCGAAGTCATCGCCGTCGGCGACAACGTCAGCTTGGGCAACGACCAGCGCGGCGGCATCATCAACGGGCTTACCGCCCGCTCTAACGAAAATATCCTCGACGGCGACATGAACACCGCCAGCTCCATCCTGCCCGTAGGCTTTGAGGGCCGCGTCCGCAGTTGGGAAGATCAGGGCACCTGGTTCTTCATCGACTTAGGGGCCGTATTCTGGCTCGACGAGCTTTTCCTCTACGCGCTCAGGCCGCGCGAGGGCACGGTCGGGAGCGTGGCCAGCGCTCCGAGAGGCTTTAACTTTCTCCACTCGGACGGCACCCGCGTCATCAGCTCCCAGCTCCCCATCCCCGAATCCTTTGACTTTGCTACCCTCATCGACCAACCCGACCCCGGCTCCATGCGCTATCTGCGCTATCTGTTCCAACCGCGCAGGGTCCGCTACCTGTTCTGGCACGCCCACACCCCCCAGGAATGGGGTTCGCGCTGGACCGAGCTGATGCTCTTTTCGCCGGGCCACCCCGCCGAGGTCGTCATGCATTCGGACTTTATCGATCTCGGCACGGCCGCTGGCGATGGGCGTGCCAAAGTCATCAGCCACCTCTCTTGGGACGCCGACATTCCGCCCGGCACTCGCCTGCAAGTGCACTCGCGCTCGGGCAACACCCAGGGCGAGGTCTATGCCTTCCACGACAAGATCGGCGAGCCGGTCACTGAAGAGAAATGGCTCAGCCTGCCCAAAGTGCTGCGGGGAAGGATCGACACCACCGTCGTGGTCAGCGAGGATTGGGATGCGTGGAGCAAGGCGTACACCTTTTCCGGCGAGGCATTCAAGTCGCAAAGCCCGCGTCGCTTCGTGCAGTTGGAGATGATCCTCTCGACCGACGATCCACAGGCGGCACCCGCAATTGACGCGCTGTCGCTTGAGTACAAGGACGCGCTGTTACAGGGCGCCCAGGGCCAAATCGCCCCCAGAGTCGCCCTGCCCAACGAGGACACTCGCTTCACCTACACCCTGTTGTCCGCGGCCGATGCCGCCCACGCGGGCTTCGACTTGCTGCGCTTTGCCCTCCCCGCTGAAGCGTCCGATGTCGAAGTCCGCGCGGGCGGCACCCACATCGAGCCATCTTCCATAGACATCCGCGCCGACGCCCTGCAAATCGACCTGCCCCGTGCCATCACCACCGACTCCGTCCAAGTCAGCTTCACCACCCGCGTACTACACAACGCCACGCTCTTCGGCCTCGACTTAGGTTCGAGCGGCCATCCAGACCTGTGGCAATCGGTCGAGCCGCTGACGCGCCGCGCCAATATCGTCATGCTCCCCGCTCTGACCGGCACTACCCAGCTCATTGACGACCTCTCGATTTCCTCGCCAGTACTCACTCCCAACGGCGACGGCATCAACGACGAAGTAGTTATCCGCTTCGTCGCCTTCAAGGTCGAGCAACGCACGCCCCAAGTGCGCATTTTCGACCTTGCCGGAAGGCCGGTCGCCGAACTAGCGGCCCCAGCCATCGACGGCGTAGCCTATGTTTTCACCTGGAACGGAAGCGCTGCCCAAGGCGACCTCATGCCACCCGGCACCTACCTCTGCCGCATTGACCTAGGAGCTGACGCCGGCGACGATACAGCACTGCACGCCATCGCTGTGGCGTACTGATTTTCCGCAGATAGGATAATTGTCTATCAAATATTATATTATTGGCACATGTCTCTAATTTTCGCTTTGCCAAAGGAAAGCCTTCATGCGCCGCGCCACTATCGTCTTGTTCATCCTAAGTTTAGCGCAAAGCGCCACCGCCCAGATCGCCCACTGGCAGCTAGGCGGCAGTGGCCTAGCCTGGAGCGAAAACGACACCACCCGCCTCTTCGTCGATTTCGCAACCACCCCCGGTGCCATCCAGCCTACGTACTTCACGCCGGACGAGACGGTTTTTTCCCATATCGACAACTGGGCCTTCTGGCGCGACCCCAGCGACCGGATTTTCGACTACCTCGACGGCGAGACCCCGCGCATGTGGAAGTGGAACCACGGCATACCCGACCCTTCGGAAAACGGCTCCTGGCTCATCGATGGCGACCCTACCACCTACAACCCACCCAAAGCCGACCGCATTGAAAAGGAAACCTTCACCATGGATTTGGCCGTGTCGGTGCCAGCGGTGGCCTTTGGCTTTATTCCGCCCAGCGAGGGCTTTCGTTCCGACGGCACCCCACTGGAAACGGACTTCGTTCCCGCCTTTCAGGTGACCGCCTCGGTCGCACCCGAACCCCCGGTGCTTGAAGGCAATGTCAATCCACTCTCCACCGTCATCGCCGATGTTGACAACAATTTTACCCCGCAGGTCCGCATCGACTTCAACCGCCAGTACCTGCGCTTCTTCCGCTACCGCCGGACGCTCTCGCTACTGGATGAGGACGCCCAAGCCAAGAGCGGCAACGTCGCCTTTGCTCTCATCGGCTCGATCAGCGAGTTTCAGCTCTTCTCCCAAGGTGTGCCTCAGCAGGCCATTTACAAGACCAAGATAACCGACCTCGGCGAACCCGTAAATTTCGGACGGCTGTTCTGGCAGGCGACAAAATTCCGCATGGTCAATGGGACTCCAGTGGAAACTCCCGACGCGGCGGCCCAAGTTAAGATCGAGGTGCGCACCGGCCTAGACGACGACCCGGCCGTCTATCACGAGTACATGGACACCGGCCTAGAGCGCGTAGTTTCGCGCGACCACTATGAAAACGCCCTGCGCACTCGCTTCGTGCGTATCACCGCCGCATCCGACCTGAGCGAACGCCAGCCCAAGCCGGGCGTCCGCGCGTCCATCGGCTACGATTCAGACAACTGGACCTTCTGGTCCGCACCCTTCGTCGAATCAGGCCAACCTATCAGCCTGCGCAACGGCACCTATTTGCAGTTCCTCATCACCATGGAAAGCGACTCCTTCGACGACTTCGTGCGCCTCGATTCGCTGTGGCTCGAAACCGCCCCGCTGTTGGCCGCCAACGTGCGCGGCGAAGTGGCTCCCCTAGACGATCCGCAGCCCGCCAGCGGGATCACCCAAGTCCCCCTCGGCGAAGCGATAGAATTCGTCTATGATCTCCAAGCCGATTTCGAGACGGTTGACGCACCCGGCTTCGACCTGTTGCGCATTCGCACGGGGCACCAAACCGAACTCAAAAGCCTGCAACTAGGCGAGAGCCGCACGGAAACTGCGCCTGCCGAGATCACCCAAGAGCCCGAGGGCCTACTCATCCACCTGCCCGAGCGCATCACCCGCGCCAACAATCCGCCGATCCGCATTGTCTTTGGCACGGAGATATTTGAATTCGCAACCACCTTCCAGAGCGAGGTCCTAGACAGCGAACGCGACGTTCTACCGCAACCTGTAGTCGGTGCTGATGTCGGCGCAGCCCTCTCGACCAACAGCCTGCGCGTCCTTGGCACCACGGGGCAAACAACCGCCTTCATCCAGAACCTGACCTTTTCCTCTGCGGTCTTTACGCCCAACGGCGACGGCATCAACGACGAACTGCACATCGCCTATTCGCTGTTCCGCCTGCCCGAAGCCGTTCCCGTCGTCCTCGAGGTCTATAGCCTCGATGGTCGGCGCGTGGCCCTCGTCGAGGCCGGCTTGCAGAGCGCAGGCCCGCAGAGCCTGCGCTGGGACGGCCGCGATGAAACAGGTCAGTGGCTACCGCCCGGCCTCTACCTGACGGCCTTAAATCTGCGCTCGGAATTTGCTGCCGATCCTCAATACCGCCCTTTGGGTATCGCCTACTAAGGAGGATTCGATGCAACGCGTAATCATCGTCTGCCTCGTGCTAGCCGTCCCACTCGCTGCTGACATGCTCTCCTTTGACAGCGGCGAGGAATGGGCCCAATGGCAACAGCCCTTCGGCTTGGTCTAGGTCGGCGAACAGGGCCAACTCTCGCTCGTCAAATTCCGCAAGGATATCAACCTCGTCGAAGACGCACACTTCTTCGTCCACGAGACCCGCACCAAGGGCGATGCCGTCGCCGGAGGTCTCTGGCAAGCTGGCTCCAACGAGGCCGACGCCCCGCTGGCCATCGACGGCTTGGCTCACGTTTTCACCTGGAACGGAAGCGCTGCCCAAGGCGACCTCATGCCACCCGGCACCTACCTCTGCCGCATCGACCTAGGGGCTGACGCTGGCGATGATACAGTACTGCGCACCATCGCCGTGGCGTACTGATCTTCCTCAGATAGGATAATTGTTTACCACGCATTATATTGTTGGCACATGTCTCTAATTTTCGCTTTGCCAAAGGAGGGTCTTCATGCGCCGTGCCACTATCGTCTTGTTCATCCTAATTTTAGCGCAAAGCGCCACCGCCCAGATCGCCCACTGGCAGCTAGGCGGCAATGGCCTAGCCTGGAGCGAAAACGACACCACCCGCCTCTTCGTCGATTTCGCAACCACCCCCGGTGCCATCCAGCCCACGTACTTCACGCCGGACGAGACGGTTTTTTCCCATATCGACAACTGGGCCTTCTGGCGCGATCCCAGCGACCGCATCTTCGACTACCTAGACGGCGAGACGCCGCGCATGTGGAAGTGGAACAACGGCGTGCCCGATCCATCAGAAAACGGCTCCTGGCTCATTGACGGCGACCCTCTCACCTATAATCCCCCAATGGCCGACCTCGTCGAAAAAGAAACCTTCACCATGGATTTAGCCGTGGCGGTGCCAGCGGTGACCTTTGGCTTTATTCCTCCCAGTGAGGGCTTTCGTTCCGATGGGACCCCCCTGGAAACGGACTTCGTCCCCGCCTTTCAGGTGACCGCCTCAGTCGCGCCCGAACCTCCAGTCCTCAAAGGCAATGCCAACCCACTCTCCACCGTCATCGCCGATGTTGACAACAATTTTACCCCGCAGATCCGCTTCGACTTCAACCGCCAGTATCTGCGCTTCTTTCGCTACCGCCGGACGCTCTCGATACTAGACGAGGACGCCCAAGCCAAGATCAGCAAAATCACCTTCTCCCTCATCGGCTCAATCAGCGAGTTCCAACTCTTTGCCCAAGGAGTACCGCAGCGGAGCATCTACAAGACCAAGATAACCGACCTCGGCGAACCCGTGAATTTCGGACGGCTGTTCTGGCAGGCGACAAAGTTCCGCATGGTCAATGGGACCCCAGTGGAAACCCCCGATGCAGCGGCCCAGATCAAGGTCGAGGTGCGCACTGGCCTAGACGACGACCCGGCCGTCTATCACGAGTACATGGATACCGGGCTGGAGCGCGTAGTCTCGCGCGACCACTACGAAAACGCACTGCGCACCCGCTTCGTGCGCATCGGCTCCTCATCCGACCTGAGCGAACGCCAGCCCAAACCCGGCATCCGCGCGTCCATCGGCTACGATTCAGATAACTGGACTTTCTGGTCCGCACCCTTCGTCGAATCGGGTCAACCGATCAACCTGCGCAACGGCACCCATTTGCAGTTCCTCATCACCATGGAAAGCGATTCCTTCGACGATTTCGTGCGCCTCGACTCGCTGTGGCTCGAAACCGCCCCGCTGTTGGCCGCCAACGTGCGCGGCGAAGTGGCTCCCCTAGACGATCCACAGCCCGCCAGCGGGATCACCCAAGTCCCCCTCGGCGAAGCGATAGAATTCGTCTATGATCTCCGAGCCGATTTCGAGACGGTTGACGCACCCGGCTTCGACCTGTTGCGCATTCGCACGGGGCACCAAACCGAACTCAAAAGCCTGCAACTAGGCGAGAGCCGCACGGAAACTGCGCCTGCCGAGATCACCCAAGAGCCCGAGGGCCTACTCATCCACCTGCCCGAGCGCATCACCCGCGCCAACAATCCGCCGATCCGCATTGTCTTTGGCACGGAGATATTTGAATTCGCAACCACCTTCCAGAGCGAGGTCCTAGACAGCGAACGCGACGTTCTACCGCAACCTGTAGTCGGTGCTGATGTCGGCGCAGCCCTCTCGACCAACAGCCTGCGCGTCCTCGGCACCACGGGGCAAACAACCGCCTTCATCCAGAACCTGACCTTTTCCTCTGCGGTCTTTACGCCCAACGGCGACGGCATCAACGACGAACTGCACATCGCCTATTCGCTGTTCCGCCTGCCCGAAGCCGTTCCCGTCGTCCTCGAGGTCTATAGCCTCGACGGGCGGCGCGTGGCCCTCGTCGAGGCCGGCTTGCAGAGCGCGGGCCCGCAGAGCCTGCGCTGGGACGGCCGCGATGAAACAGGTCAGAGGCTACCGCCCGGCCTCTACCTGACGGCCTTAAATCTGCGCTCGGAATTTGCTGCCGATCCTCAATACCGCCCTTTGGGTATCGCCTACTAAGGAGGATTCGATGCAACGCGTAATCATCGTCTGCCTCGTGCTAGCCGCCCCACTAGCGGCTGAAATGCTCTCCTTCGACAGCGCCGAGAAATGGGCCCAATGGCAACAGCCCTTCGGCTTGGTCCAGGTCGGCGAACAAGGCCAGCTCTCGCTCGTCAAATTCCGCAAGGACATCAACCTCATCGAGGACGCGCATCGCTTCACCCACAAGACCCGCACTAGAGGCGATGCCGTTGCCGGCGGCCTCTGGCAAGCTGGCTCCAACCCGGCCGACGCCCCGCTGGCCATCGACGGCGATCCAACGACCTATTGGCAACCTAGCCCCGACGACGCCCGCGAGGACTGGTTTATCACCATCGACCTAGGCCGTGCGGCCCTAGCCCGCGAGATTCGCCTGACATTCCCCGACCAAGAGGGAGCGCGCCCGTTCCGCCAATTCCGCGTCTTCACCACCTCTGGCGTGCGCATCTCGGCCACCGAAGACCTCTTCCTCTACCGCCAGGCCTTCCGCACCACGCGCCCCAACGCCGAATCAGAAATTGTCATCCCGTTGCGCTACGCTGGTCGCGACAGCGCGCTAGTGTTTGACCCCGATTTGGATTTAACGCCCGCAGAACGCAACCACTACCAGTTAATCCAGTACATCCAAATCATCTCCGAAGAGCAGAACGCCAACGCTGCCCTCGCCGAGATCGAGGTCATCGGCATCGGCGACAACATTGCCATAGGCACCAGCCTACGCGGCAATTTCGTCGAAGGCGATGGCACCGGCTCCACCCCCAACCTCTTCGATGCCAACCTCAACACCAACAATACCGTCACCGGCTGCCGTGGTGATCTGTCGGGATGGGCCGAAGGCGGCACGTGGTTCCGCGCGGATCTAGGCGCGACATTCTTTATCGACGAGATGTTCCTCTATTCCATGCAGCCCGACGAAGGCACCTTGGGTTTCACCATCTCTGGCGCTGGGCCGGGCCACACCCTCCTCTTTTCCGACGGCACCCCGGCCACGGGCACCGCCCCACTCGTCGAAGTGCCCGAAAACGTCGATTACGAAGAGGTCTTCACCCATCTGGCCCCCAACGCCGACAACCTGTTTTACATGCGCTACCTGTTTGAGCCACACAAGGCCCGCTACCTGTTGTGGCACGGAGTTAGCTGCAGGGGATGGGGCGTCGTCAAGTGGGGTGAGATACAACTATTCTCGCCGGGTTATCCGGCCCAAGTCGAGTTGCAGTCGGCCTTTATCAACCTCGGCGAGGTAGCCGGCGATGGGCGGCCCAAAGTCATCAAGGCCCTGCACTGGGACGCCGACCTGCCGCCGGGCACCCGATTGCAATTGCGCTCTCGCTCGGGCAATGCGCTCAGCCCGGAGTACACCTTTTACGACAAGAAGGGCGATCTGGTCACCGAGGAGAAGTGGAACAGCTTGCCCAAGGTGATCAGAGGGCCTGTTGACTCGACCTTGGTCACAGGCGAGGACTGGAACGCATTTAGCAATACCTACCAGTTTTCGGGCGAGACCTTCAAATCGGCCAGCCCGCGCCGCTTCATCTTGCTGGAGATGATCCTCTCCACCGAGGACCCCACCGTCACCCCGACCGTCAATTCGGTGTCCGTCGAGTTTGAAGAAGCCCTAGTTCAAGGCGCGCGCGGCAGCGTCACCCCCCGCGAGGCCACTCCCAACCAAGACACGAACTTCACCTATACCCTCTGGCCCGAGACCGATGGCTTCGACAGCGGTTTCGACCTAATGCGTTTCACCGTCCCCGAACCTGTTGACCTATCGAGCGTCTCGGTGATGGTAGGCGCGGAACAGGTCGTTCCGGCCGCCTTGGACGTGCAGGCCGACTCGCTGCTCATCGCTCTGCCGCAGGTGATCGCGGGCGACTCGTTGCAAGTGAGCTTCACTACCCGCCTGCTGCAAAACGCCACCGTCTTCGCCCTCGACCTAGGATCGAGCGAATCACCGGGCCTGTGGCAGGCGGTCGAGGCGGCCCAGCGCCGCTCCAACATCGTCATGCTCCCCGAGCTGACCAGCAACAGCCAGCTCATCAGCGATCTGCAACTGGCCTCTGCGACCGTAACTCCCAACGGCGACGGTATCAACGACCGGCTAGAGGTGCGATTCGTCGCCTTCAAAGTCGAGGGCCGCGAGCCGCAGGTGAAAATCTTCGATCTGGCCGGACGCCAAGTAGCGGCTCTTACCCCAGGCAGCGAGGGGTCGCAACGCCTCTTCACCTGGGATGGCCGCGACGCCGATGGAGCGGGTGCCGCCCCCGGCCTGTACGTCCTGCGCGTCAATCTGGGTGCCGATGCCGGCGACGACACCGCGTTTCGCACCATCGCCGTGGCCTACTAACACTGTGCCCAAACAAACCTACGACCTGTTGGTGCGCGCCCCGCGCCTCTTCTGCGCAGATAGCGGCCTAGACGGCCCTGGCGCAGTGGCCATCCGCGGCGACCGCATTGTCGCCTCCGGCGCCGGCGTCGAGGGATCGGCCCACACCGTGCTCGACTTCCCCGACGCCCTCCTCCTTCCCGGCCTAGTCGATCTGCACGCCCATCCGGCTCGCGGCCAATCGCGCTTTGGCATCGACCCGGACCTTCACTTTTTGCCACGCGGCGTCACCACCGTCATGTCCCAAGGCGATGCCGGGGCTTTGAACATAGACGACTACCGCCGCACCGTGATCGAAGCCTCGCGCACCCGTGTGCTCCTAGCCATCAACCTGTGCAAACACGGTGAGACGCACCCCGTGCGCTGCTTCAACGACCTAGCCGACGCCGATGCCCAAGCCTGCGCCGACGCCATTGCCGCGGACGACCGCAGCATTTGGGGCATTGCCGTCACCGTCACCGGTGGGGCCTGCGCCGACGACCTCGACCCGCGCCCCATTATGGCCGCTGGGCTGGAGGCGGCGGAATTGAGCGGCAAACCGCTGCTGGTAGGCACCCGCCTCAAACCCGACTGGCCCCGCCGCGAACAATTCCCCCTGTTGCGCCCCGGCGATGTGGTGACTTACTCACTCAATGCCCTGCCCGAAAACCTGATGGACGACGACCGCATTGCCGACGACGTATGGCAAGCCCGCCAGCGCGGCGTCCTCTTCGACTTGGGCCACGGCATGAACTCCTTCAGCTTTCCCATTGCCGAGGCCACTATTGCCCAAGGGTTTCTCGTCGATACGGTTTCGACCGACCAATACAACCGCCATGTTGACAGCCGCCCCCAACACGATCTGCCCCGCACGATGTCCAAACTCATCGCCGCCGGCATGACCGAAGCGGATGTATTCGCCCGCGCCACCGCCCGCCCCGCCGAGGTGTTAGGCCTCAAGGGCGAAGTCGGCACCTTGGCCCCAGGTGCCTGCGCCGACTTGGCGGTGCTGCGCTGGAACGAATCGGCTCTGCCCCTGCGCGATGTCAAGGGTGAGGAGCGGCCCGGCGGCTGTTGGGAGCCGGTGGCTACCATTCGCGGCGGCCAAGTGGTTTAGCGCCACCCATTTTCATTCAGAGGATTAAACACTATGGCCGATAAACTAGCACGCGGGATCTGGCCCGCGCTCGTCACCCCGTTCACCGACGACGGCAGCGCCTTGGCTCCCGCGCGCGTCGAGCCACTCGTCAAGCACCTGATCGACGCTGGCTCTCACGGCTTCTTCGTCTGCGGCGGCACAGGCGAGGGAAGCGCCATGAGCGTACCCGAGCGCAAGGCCATGGCCGAAGCGACGATCGCCGCGGTCGCTGGTGCCGTACCGCTGATTTTCCAAGTCGGCGCGACGAGCACGGCTAATGCAGTGGAATTGGCCCGGCACGCCGCGGACGCTGGCGCGGACGCAGTGGCTTCGGTCGCGCCGGTGGATCAGCCCAACGACCTCCAAGCCGCGGTTGCCCACTACGCAGCTATTGGCGCGGCCACCGATCTACCTTTCTACGTGTATTGGCTGTCCCAAACGGCCGCCAAGGACGTTACGGCCGAACAGTTCCTCGACGCCATGCAAGCCGTGCCCAACTTCAGCGGCCTCAAATTCACCGACAGCAATTTCTACTTCTTCCAGCGCCTCGTGCAGCTAGGCGGCGACCGCCTCAACCTAATCTCCGGCCCTGACGAAATCTGCCTCGGCGGCATGGTCGCCGGCAGCGACGCAGCCATTGGCTCGACCTACAATATCATGCCCAAGCTGTTTGTGGAAATGCGGCAACACTTTGAAGCCAGCGACATCCAGCCGGCTATGGCCCTGCAAGCACGCGCTAACGAGGTCATCTCCACCTTGTTCCACTTTGACCTGCTAGCGGCCGTCAAGGAGATGTTGACCATGCGCGGCCTGCCCGTAGGCCCTGCCCGCCCACCCCGCATCCCATTCGACGATGCAACCCGCGCCGCGCTGTGCCAAGCGCTAGACGACCTCGGCTTTGCAGTGGAATGAGGGCCATTCCCCTCCCGGACGGCGACCTGCGCTACGCCCCCGACTTTTTGGCCCCTGCCGAGGCCGACCAATTCATGCGGCAACTGTTGGCTGATATTGAGTGGCAACAGCACCACGTCGTCATCTTTGGCCGCCAGCTTCCCGCGCCGCGTCTCTCGGCGTGGCATGGGTCCGCGGAGGCCCACTACGCCTATTCGGGGCTGGCGCTGGAGCCGCGCCCATGGACCGCGCCGCTGCTAGACCTCAAGACGCGGATCGAAGCCGCCGCCGACTGTTCCCTCAACAGCGTCCTGCTCAATCAGTACCGCAACGGCCGCGACAGCATGGGCTGGCACAGCGACGACGAGCCAGAGTTGGGAGCCAACCCGACGATCGCCTCGCTAAGTTTGGGCGAGACGCGGCGCTTCCTCCTGCGACACAAGCGCCGCGACCACCCTCCGGTTGAAATCCCCCTCGGACACGGTGCCCTGCTCATCATGCGCGGCCCGACCCAAACCTACTGGCAGCACCAAGTCCCCAAGACCCGACGCCCGTGCGCTCTGCGCCTCAACCTCACCTTCCGCTGCATCGTCGCTACTGGACGACCGCCCACCGATGCGCCTTAACCCCCTGTCCTTGCACTGCCTCTAGCGACTCAACCCACCGCCGACACCATTCGTCGTAGTCCCTCAGCTCAGACGCGGGGTTGGACCGGCTGCGGGCCACGAAGTCGGGATGGAAGGGGCGACCGGTCGGCGTCCCCGTCTGCTGATAGCGCAAGTCCATGCTCCAGCGCACCATGTCTGCGTTATTGGGCGTCGAGCGATGCGGCGTCTGCTTGTCCATCAGCAGCACGTCGCCTTTGTCCATCGGCAAGGTAAGCGACTCAGTCTGCGGCATCTCGTCGTCGATGATCACCGTGCCAAGGCCCTGCTTGATGTGGTGCTGCACCAGCCCGTTCCGGTGTGCTCGCGGCAAGATCTGCAAACAGCCGTTTTCGGGCGTCGCCGCGCACAGCGGCAGCCACACCGTGAGGATGAAGTGCGGGTCGGCCTCCTCCCAAGTAACGCCGGCGTCTTGGTGCCAAGGGGCCACGTGCGGGTCGCTGCCGCTTGGCGTCACACCCGCAGGCAGTTTGGCGCGGGTGTGCTGGATGGGGCTACAAGTAATCTCCGGCCCGACCAAGCTTTCGACCATATCGAGCAGGCGGTCATTGCGCAAAAATTCAAACGAGGCTCGCCCGCGCAAGCGCATGATGTCGAGCTCTCTGTAGATCTCGTCGTCTTCGCGGCAGATCGAGACGAGGCGGCGGTCGAAGGGTTCGTCCGCATACAGGGCCGAGATGTCGCCGGCCGCCAACAACTCCTCGGCGCGGCGACCGATGTACTCTTCGTACTCGGCGATGATCGGGTCGAGGTCGGCGTCGGTCAGCGCGCCGCGCAGCAGCAGATAGCCGTTCTCCGCGAATTGGGCGACCTGTTCGGGACTTAGTTGCATAAGGCGTTCTCCTTATGGATGGTAGTGTGCGGTGATAATCTACAATTTTTCGTCGGTGCCGCGCTAACATCAGGGAACAGCGCGTCGCTAGTTCGTATATTTGCGATTGCAGGCCAGCCTCTCCGTTCGCCGAGTCCCTTCCTTTAAACGGAGCATAACCAGATGCAAAATATCCGGCTGTTCAACGTCTTCCTGTTGCTGGTCTGTGTCCTGTGTGTTCCGGACAGCCGCGCCCAAGACCATACTCGCTTGAGTTTGCCCGAAGGTGCCATTGCCAGTCTTGGTAAAGGATCGATAAATGGGACTATCGCGTATTCGCCCGCCGGGACGCGACTCGCGGTAGCTAGTAATATCGGCATCTGGATCTACGATGCATACACCTTTGACGAAGTCGCCTTGCTCACGGGACATATAGGTGCGGTCACTACCGTAGCGTTCTCGCCGGATGGAACCACGCTGGCCAGCGGAGGAGGGGGCAACACGATTCGGTTGTGGGATGTGGGCACCAGCCAACTCCATACAACCCTCAAGGGCCATACAAATCAGGTCTTTTCCGTGGCGTTCTCGCCAGATGGAAAAGCCTTGGCCAGTGGGAGTCGGGACGGCACGATTCTACTGTGGGATATGTCGCCCTACATCACCCCCTCTACACCAACGGCAATTCAATCTTCGCCGCCGCTACCGACGCAGACGGCGCTGCTAGCCAACTTCCCTAACCCCTTCAACCCAGACACCTATATCCCCTATCAACTCCACGCCCTCGCCCATGTGCACTTGAGTATCTACGATGTCCGGGGGGCCTTAGTTCGAGAAATCGACTTGGGCTATCGCGCAGCGGGTCAGTATTTGACGAGCACTAGCGCCGCCCATTGGGATGGACGCGACTATCGCGGCCAGCGCGTCGCCAGCGGCGTGTATCTGTACCGCTTGCAGGCCGGCCCGGTCGCCCACGTGCGCAAAATGGTCGTCGTCAAATGAGACGGCGCACATTCATATAGCTCAAGCAGGCATTCTTATGATAGACATGAGACCATTGCAGCGATTCACCGTCCTTGTCAGCATAATAGCCTTGACCGCTATGAGCTTTCCTGCCCCCCTTTACGGACAGCGCGGAGGCGAGCGTCTGCGTGTGACCTTAGACGGGGAAACGATGACTGGGACCGTGTCGGCGACGAGCCAGAGCGGATTTGACCTCAGACTATGGGGTGGCAAATCCCGTTCCATCGTGCACAGCGAAATAGAACTGCTGGAGCAGAGCCTTGGGACCCAGACCTATAAGAAACGCGGATTCGCGATCGGGTTTGGTGCTGGTGCCCTTGGGGGACTATTCCTCAGTTTGGCCGTTGGCCCGTACTGCACCCCCCACATCGGGTGCGATAGAATAACCACTGCAGAAGCGATTTTAGGCAGCACTGTGTTGGGCACGTACCTAGGGCTCACGGGGTTGGTCATTGGCGCAATTGTGCGAAGCGAAGAATGGGAGGCCATTCCAACACCGTTTATGAGCGGAGTATCGCGGATCAGTCCCGTGCTTGACGTGGCTCTTGATCAGCGAAGGAACCCTATACCGGTTCTGAGGGCCCGCATTCTGTTCTGACTCGTAGAGAAAGAAAAACCTTATGCCGTGTAATGCCCCTAGAGCCGCCGCCTATATGCAACACTGCGGCCTAGACGGAATCATTGCTAGTTCGCCGGTCAACATCACCTATTTCACTGATTACCATTGCTGGCTGGACGGGCAGTTCAAGGAATTCATGGTCAAGCCCGGCGGCAGCGGCGATTTGCTGCCCGCGTTTGCCTTGCATCAGCCCACAGGACGCCCCGGCCTGACCGTGTCCCCGCTATTGGCGGTCAATGCCTTGGACTTGCCTGTGGATCTGTGTCCTTGGGGCGATGCGCCTTTTGAGTGGGGCACACCCTTGGGGCCGATGGACGAGGCGCAGCGGCAGTTGTGGCAGCAGTTGCGGGAGGTGCGCTCGGAAGCAACGGCGGTAGATGCCCTAGTGCATCTGGTGCGGCAAGCGGGCTTGGCCGAAGCGCGATTGGGCATAGAGACGGAAGGCGTACCAGCGGCGCTGTTGGCCGCGGTGCGAGCAGCTTTACCCAAGGCCGAACTAGTCGATTGCTCCAACATGATCCGCCTAATCCGCATGGTCAAAAGCCCCGCCGAACAGGCGCTGTTGGCCGAGGCAGCGCGCATTGGCGAGCAGGCTGCCGCCGCTGCTTTCGCAGAGGCTCGGCCCGGCGTGCACCTGCGCGATATGCAGCAGCGCTTCCGGGCCGAAATCGGGCTCTTGGGCGCGGATGTCGATCACTTTGCCTATGGCATTCGGGGCTTGGGGCTGGCCACAGAGCCGGACTACTCCCTGATAGCGGGCGACGCCCTGTACGTGGACTACGGTTGTCTATACCGCAACTATTGCTCGGACAGCGGAGTGACGCTGGCGGTGGGCGGGCTGGAAGGAGAATGGGTCGGCAAATACCAAGCGTTATACGAGTGCATGCGGGCCGGGCAGACTGCTCTACAAGTCGGTGCCAAGGCCTCGGACGCACCGAAAGCTATGGGGGACGTTCTCGGCGGGCGCGGCGTAGCGGCCTCCTTTCCCCACGGCCACGGCGTCGGCCTCGAAGTGCGGGACTATCCCATCTTGGTGCCGGACAAGGGCGGTCGCATCGCCGATGGATGCGTTGACGAGGCTGCGGATTTGCCGCTGGAGGCCGGCATGGTACTCAACCTAGAGGCGATGATCTTTGCGCCGGGGCGGGCTTCTTTGCACATGGAGCAGAGCTTTGTCGTCGAGGCCGACGGCAACCGACCCTTAGTGAAACAGAACCGCGAACAGCCCGTGGTGCCCGGCTGAACGCGTTTAACCCGCCAATCCCTCGGGCAAGGTTTCGATATAAGCACCGATCTCGTCGCGCACTCGCCGATATGCCCCCAGCGCTTCTTCTTCACTGCGCGCATCCCGCGCCAGCTTCGGCGGATCGTCAAAGGCCCGGTGCACCACCCGGGCGCGCCCCGGAAAAACAGGACACTGTTCGGCCGCGTGGTGTCCTTTCTTGAATGCTAACTTAAAAGTTGCGAGCCGAGCCGCCTACCGCCGTCCATAACTTCGGCGACCGAATCAGAACTCTACAAGATTTCTAAAAATGGTATTTTCCAAGCGGATTCCCATAGTACTCTCGTTGGTGCTCGCCGTTTCCATTCCAGCAGAATCAGCCGCGGAAGAATCCCCCCCTCCAGGATACAGAATTCACCGCTCTATTCCTCCGCAGGGTGCCAAAACCCACGTAATGATTATAGGGGAAAGGTTCCGCGCCGGCGGGTTCAAACGCTGGCTCTACGGCAGCGATTACCGAGATCTCTGGACCACCCCCATCGAGGTTGCGGTCCTCGACCTCGACCGTGTAGGAGGTGGCTTGACACCGCTTCGCACCGGCGGAGCCGGACAGTCCATCTCTCTGCACTTTACAGGGGAAGATGGCCGCCGATATACGGTTCGCTCTCTGGATAAAGATCCTATCAAAAGGAAATGGGACGAACTCAAGAATACGGTCGTGGACGACGTCCTGCAGGACATGATCAGTGCGCTGCTGCCCACCGGGGCGCTCGTGGTCGATCCGCTAATGGAAGCCACCGGTATCCTTCACGCCAAGCATACGCTCGTAGTTATTCCAGATGATCTTAGGCTGAAGGAGTGCCGCGAGGAATTTGCCGGCCTTATAGGAATGCTACAGGAACACCCTTCTGAAGGGCCGGACGATACGCCCGGCTTTGCCGGTTCCCGCAAGATCAGCGGCACGGAGAAGCTGTGGCAGCGCTTGGGAAAAAGTCCCTGCAACCGCGTCGATGCCCGCGCCTATCTAAAGGCGAGGCTGATGGATTTTCTCATCAACGACAGGGATCGCCACTACGGTCAGTGGCGATGGGCGCGGTTCCCCGCTGGCGATTGTTATACTTGGCTGCCCATACCAGAGGATCGCGACCAAGCCTTTGTCGACCTCGACGGGTTTGGCATGGCTGTGGCGCGTAGAGGGCTTCCGATGCAAATCGAGTTCGACGACGCGTATCCGAGTCTGGTGGGCCTATCGACTACGGGCTGGGAGCTGGATCGCCAGTTCCTAGTCGAACTCAATAAGACGGCATGGGATTCGGTCGTAACGGCGTTTCGCCGGGACCTTCCAGACCCGATCATCGAGGATGCCGTGCGAAAGCTCCCCCCGCCGTATTACAAGATCGTAGGAGAAGCTCTTACAAAGGCGCTCAAATCGCGGCGGGACGCATTGCCTGAATTTGCCAGCCGATACTATGCGTTGATTACCCGCGAGGCCGAAATCCAAGCGACCGATCAGGACGAGTACGCCCACTGTGAACACCTGCCGAGCGGCGATCTCTCAGTCCGCATCGGCCTCATGGAAGGTCCTGATGGAGCAAGGAAGACGCCCTATTTCCAGCGGACGTTCCACCCCCAAGAAACCCGGGAAGTCCGCATATACCTTCGAGGGGGAGCCGACCGCGTGGAGATAGCAGGGGCCAAGGGACGAATTGCCGTCCGCATCGACGGCGGAGGCGGGGACGACGCGTCCACAAATTCATCCCAAGCTAGTGCCGCAAAGACCCGGTTTTACGATTATCGTGGGAAAAATCGGTTCACCAAAGGCAAGGGCGCGAAAATCGACAAGCGCCCCTACAAGCGTCCTCCCGCACGGATTCTCCGCGCGCGGTATGCACTGGACTGGGGCATGCAGGCGATTACGCTCCCGATCCTTATGGCCAATCCAGATCTGAGCGTGTTCGTAGGAGGTCTCGGCAGCCGGCAGTATTTCGGCTATCGAAAAACCCCTTTCTCTTCGAGCCATTCCTTCAACGCCGGATTGGCGATCAATCGTCTCAAGTCATCTATTTCCTATACCGGAACCTTCCGCCAACTGCTGCTCAATCTCGACGCTAAAGTCCATCTCAAATATTCCAGAATCCAAGTAATCCGGTTCAACGGACTCGGTAATAAAACGGAGATTCCAGAGTCGTCTTCTTTCTATGAAGTGGAGCAAAACTATTTCGCTTTCGCACCATCCCTTGAGTTTCGCGCGGGAGAGCGTGAAGGAGATATGGAAGGGATGGAATCGCTGCGCTCGGAATTAATCATTAGCTTGGGGCCGATCATCAAGTATGCAAACACGCCGCTAAGTTCCAATAAGGACAAATTTATCGGTTCTCTGGATCACCCGGTGTACGGCACAGATTCCTTCGGCCAAGTAGGAGCACAGGGTGAAATCGCGTACGATACGCGCAACAATCCAGGATATGCTACTCGGGGGTTCTTTGTCAGAGTTGCCGGAGCCATCTATCCGGGAGTTTGGGATGTGGAGTCGGCCTTTGGCAGCCTAGATGGGGAGACGCGCGCATACCTGACGGCTCGCATTCCGACTAGCCCGACCCTTGCCTTAAGAGCGGGCGGCAAGAAAGTGGGGGGGACCTTCCCCTTCCACGAGAGCGCCTTCCTAGGCGGACCCGGCTTAGCCGGTAGTGGCACATCCAATGGCAATTTACGTGGTTTTCGGAAGAACCGGTTCGCAGGAGATACCGCACTGTATGGCAATTCTGAACTGCGGCTGGTGCTGGCCAAAATCAAGCTTTTAGTGCCGGGAGAGTTGGGCCTGTTCAGTGCGGCTGATGTCGGCCGGGTGATTTTCGCCGAAGATCCAGACGATGCTGACAGTTGGCACACTGGCGTGGGAGGTGGATTATGGCTGTCTTTTCTTCGACGACGGCAATATCGAAGAAGGGGTGGCCCGGCTCGTCGATCCGGCACACACCATTCCGATCATGGTCGCTTTGGTGCTGGCCTTCGGGGTTATGCTCCCTATTACTTGGGTATATCGCTGGACGCGGCCGCGCAAGAAATACAGTCAATCCTTTGCACACACCCTGCTCGTGATACCTACCTCCATAACGCTGGTCGTTTTTTTGGTTAAGGGTAGCCTTGCCCTTGCGTTCAGCTTGGCGGGCATCGTGGCCGCCGTGCGCTTTCGCACCTCACTCGAAGAGCCAATGGATGCCGTGTACATGTTTATGGCCATCGGGATAGGGCTGGCGGCTGGCACCCAGCTTACTACCGTGGCGTACCTCGCATCGTTGGTTTTTGTCGCCATAGCGCTGGGTGTGTGGAAAAGCAATTTTGGCGCGCGGCCGGCAGTAATATCCGACTGGACCATTCTTTATCCTGAAAAATCGGCCCAAGTCTCTGAAACGAGCGACACGGCCATTGCCGCTAATAAACCCTGTGACGCTCAGATCGAAGTGCATGCAGCGCAGGTCGATGAGGTGCAAAAAGCAACGGAGTTGATCCTAACGTCCAGTACCAAGCGCTGGCAGGTAGCAGACGTGATCCATAATGAGGATGGAACAGCCGTCGTTGTATTTGATATTTGGTTAAAAAAATCCGTCAATCCGCTCTCCCTTGTCCGGGATATTGAAGAAAGCGGAAAAGGTTATATCAACGCCGTAAGACTGCGAGGTAATAACTCGTAACGGTCTCACGCGGCCCGCACGGCAAACAAATCAGCGTCCTGTAACACCACCCGCAAGCGCACCGGACGGCCCTTGAGCCCGGACAAGTCGCCGCCAGTTTTCCAAGCCACTGGCGCGTCGAGTTGGTCGCCGTAGACCGGGTCCATCTCCTCCAAAGCATACCCAGGCAGGGGCTGGCCCGACTCGTCCTGAAGTTCCACCCGCAGCGACCCCGCCGCCGAGGTCGCGTAGTTGAGGCGCAGGGCAACCCCTTCCAACAGCAAGGGACGAGTGAGCAATTCACCGGCTCTATACCCGGCCCGCACCGAGGCAAAACCATGCGGGCGCACCACCACGCGGCGCAAGCGGTTTGTTGACCAGCCATAGTTTTCCGAAATGTACATGGACCATTCGTCGGGAGCCGTTTGCACCAAGCCGGGGGCGGGTGTGCAACTGCGGTGGGACCAGTTGCGCTGATCCGTGCCGGGGCGCACCCAAGCTTCCATGAAGGGGCGGTCCCAGTGAACGCCGTCGCGGCTGCTCATAAACACCGCGTCAGACAGGCCTGCCCCGGGGTAATCCATCGCCGCGATGTCGAGCTGACGCTCGGGCAAAAAGCGCATGGGAAACGACAGCAGGATGTGCTCGGCACCAGGGCAAGGCGTGGTGGCGTTGGTGTAGAAGTGCTCCAGCGGCACGTCGTCGGCGTACTGGTGGGACTGCGGCGGCGTCCAGTGGATGAAGTCCTCGGAGGTACAGCTCTGGATGGCCCGCACCCGGCCGCCGGTGGAGTCGAAGTAGCGGCTAAAGAGGCGATAGCGCCCAATGTGAGGGTCCCACAGGGCGACGTTGACCGAGTCAAAGGCACCAGTGACGTCCAAGGGGCCGTCTTTGACCGGAGTCCAATGGAGGCCGTCGGGCGAGGCAAAGCCGTGCAAGTTGGACTGGCCCGTGCCGCCCACGGCTTTGAAGCGCTGCGCCGGATCGGCCGCGGGATTATCGTCGAGAAAGACGCAGAAATTGTGGCTCTCGTGGCCCTGGATAAGGACGTTGTTTTTGCGAGTGCCATTGAATTCGACCAAGCCCAGTTCAGGGTGTGTAAAGTGGATGCCATCGGTGCTGACGGCCAAGTTAGTGGTCTGGCTGGCCGCACCGTCGGCGTAGTCCGCGCCGATGGGGTAAAAACCTCGGTAGTACAGAAGAATGCGGCCCCCATCCTGAGTGAGATTGTAGCAGCCCGTGCAGGCATTGTCCCAGGGCTGAGAGACTTGATAGACCACTTCGCGACGGATAGGCGAGTGCAGGTGCAGAGCGGCCCCATTGAGGTGTTCAATGAGAAAGTGATCGACGAATAATTCGCGGCGGGATCCCAAGGCGATGGGCACGGTCATGGCGAAGCTCCGGTTAGGGGATGATTGGGAAATAGCGTAGTTTTGACCAGCAACCACGGCGCAAGGAAAATACCGTGCCTTGTATCAACGTCAAAATGTTGGCGGCGCCACCCACTCGTCGAGTTTCACCATTATTTTTCTGTCTGTCTTCGCCAGTGCTTTTGTCGCACCAGCGGCATCCAGCCAAACCGCTTGTAGAACCTTCCTGCGCCTGCTTTTTCATCATCTCGTGCAACAGACAGCACGATCCGATCGCACTTAGCTAGCCGTAGCCATTCAACGGCGTGCCGGACGACCCACGAACCGACTCCCTGATTTCGCATCGTTTCACTCGTTTCGACCTCTGAAAGCTCAGCCCATCCTGCCAATGCAGGCAATTGGCCGCCTTCCGTGAGAAATGGACCCGAAATCTGCTCGTCCACTACCTGCCAAGCGTTCATCTGGTGCCGGCACTCCGTCAGGACCGCCGCGCCAGCTTCGCGCTCTCCGGGCCAGAACAAGATCCAGTCAATGTCTCCAACTCCCTTATAGCGCGTGTCGTCGCCGTATCGGAGGAGATGCGCCGCCGCGCAAACGCGATCCCTGACTATGCCAACAATGGACTTTCTTTCGACAACCCAAGGATCAGTGATGTACTCCTGCGGCTCGCTCTTCAGGCGCTCCCAAAAGTAATCGGCAGTCAAGCTCCACCCAGGTATCGCGGTGCTAAGATGACTGTTGACAAGCGCCAAGACCTGGGGAAGGTGAGAGCGATCTAGCGGTGCTATTTGTACCATATTTAGTTCCTCGGATGGATTGTTAGCTTCCAAAGCGACAGCTCCCGTTCCATCTACTGCATCCACCCGCTAACCTTTGCCGTCCTCAAAATCCCGGTACGCGCGGCTGGCCGTGGGCACGGTCTGCCCTTGGTACTTGCTGCCCAGCCCCGGCGAACCGTAGGGGCTGTCCGCCGGCGTCGAT
Organism: Candidatus Latescibacterota bacterium; assembly: GCA_965261395.1. Lineage (GTDB taxonomy): Bacteria > Latescibacterota > UBA2968 > UBA8231 > UBA8231. The sequence goes on along the minus strand of OZ253462.1, from coordinate 3,558,289 downwards.
AGCTGCAGGAACGAGAGCTGCCCGATCTTCATGCCGTGATACAGCGTGATGGGTAGATTCGCCACATTGCTCAGCTCCAACGTCAGATGGCCCTTCCAGCCGGGATCCACATACCCCGCGGTCGAGTGAATTAGCAGCCCGATGCGCCCCAGCGAACTCTTGCCCTCAAGCCGCGCCACCAGATCGTCCGGCAGCTCTATAGTCTCAAGAGTGCTTCCCAGCACGAACTCGCCCGGATGCAGCATAAACGGTTGCTCGCCGATCTCCTCCATTTCAGTCAGGTCGCTCAAGTCCTCGCGCACGTCGATAAATGGGCGGCGCGAGTTGCGGAACACGAGAATGTGCTTGTCGAGATGAACATCAACGCTGGCGGGCTGAATGCACCCCTCCCCCAGCGGCTCGACGACGATTTTGCCTTCTGCCAGTAGCGTCTTGATTACGCGGTCACTGAGAACCATTTTCCTTCCAGACTTTTATTGTATAGCGAATCGTTCACAATCCGACTTTAGCAATAGGCGCATGACGACTGAATTATGCGCTCTGAGCGTGCGTTTCAAACGGAAGCGGGCATCCTGTAATGTGTAGGAATTATAAAGGACTTTCTAGGATACTTGGTCAATCCGCACGGGCCTCTTTGGACGAGCGAAAGCTTAACCAACCACCATTCTAACGTAGAAAGACGGACATCATGGCTTTCAAATACAGCTTGCAGTGCGACACGCTTCCGTGGGTCGGATACAACGTCCTCGAAGAGCCTGATGTAGTGCTGCAAGCCGCCGCAGAGGCCGGATACACCGGCATCGATCTGCCGGGCAACCCGGAGAAGATGGATGGCTGCGAATGGCGGCGGCGGGTAGAAGACGCTGGCCTCGTCGTCCCGGAAGTCCTCGCGGCGTGGGGATACTACCACGCCGGCGAGGAGCGCAACCTCGCCAGCTCGGACCCGGAGAAAAGGGCGCACGCCGTGCAGTACGCCAAAGACACCGTCAATTTGGCGGCCGACGCCGGGGCCAGCTTTACGGAGCTGTGCGCGGCCCAGCCGGCGGTTCCCCAGTTGCCGTTTCCGCTGGAGCCAGTGGAGACCCTGCGCAACAACTTCCGGCAGTCGATCCGGGAAATCTGCGAACATGCGGCAAGCCGCGACATCACCATCCTGCTGGAGCCGCTGAACACGTACGAGGGCCTCCCCGGCGTGCTGACGACGATCTACGAGGCGGTCAACTACGTCGATGAACTCGGGCTCGCTAATCTCGGCGTGCAGCCGGACGTGTATCACATGAACGTCGAGGAGGGCTCGATCCCGGATGCGTTGCGCTACGCCGGGTCGCGGATCAAACACTTCCACCTCAACGAGACCAACCACTGTCAACACGGGACTGGCCACGCGGACTACCAAGAGATCTTCAGAATCCTGAAGGGGATCGGCTACGACGGGTATCTGTGCACGTACATGCCCAAGACCACGCAGGCGATCTTGCAAAGTGCGCCGGGCAATCCCTACGTGCCAGAAGGTGTCGCCACCAGCGCTGGAGCACGGCCCGATCTGGTCGGCCTCCTCAAGGGCCTGCTCTCCTTTCTGCAGGAGACGGAGAGAACCGTCGATCAATCGCGCGAATTCTACGAGGCCGGCGGCTGGCGGCGTTGACGGCGACGCGCGAACTCATGCCGTAATCGACCCGGTGCGGTTGGAGATTTTCGCACCACCCCAGCGGCGTGCAGACACGGCGGCGGCTCTTACTCAAGTAGCCCGGAGCGTGAGCAGTCCATATCAGATAAATACGCAATGCGGTCTTGACAGGGTTGGGATAGCTTAGAGCTGGTTGCAAAATACTCCGCCAACCAATATTTTGCATACCAGCTCTAGTTACCATCTACACCTCAGCCAAATCTGTCGAAGTCAAGATAAAATTTGCTTTTGCGCGGGATTTTTTTGTATACTGGCAAAATCTAAAATAGCCGGTACAAAGGCTTATATAGAACCATAGTAATGAGTTACACCCAAGAGAAAGGAGATAGTCAATAGCAAAATTGGTCAAAACGAAGTTTCGCAGCAGTACTCAGCTTTCATCAGTTATACCAGCTTGGAGAATGCACTATGAAGACGTTTTTAGCCAATATTTGCCTTGCAGTAGCTTTCGCCTTGCTACCTACCCACTCGGCATTTGCCCAGGGTGCCATAGGCGGCGAGGAGAATGAAATAACCGAGAGCCGGATGCCCACGGTGCTGACGATCGAAGTCGAGGACATGAACGTCAGCAGCTTCCCTGTGGATATTCCCTTCACTATGTCGGGATCTCCCGCCACGGTCCATCTAGCCGTTTACACGAACTGGGGGGATGCCGATCTTCCAGGTCTGACGGTGGAGGGCGATTTCAACTGGCATACTTACCAGGAAGTGAACAAGGCTCTGTGGGTTTCCCCGGGCTCTCGCTTTGAGCCGGGTTCGCATTCAATCCGGTGGGATGGCAACGATATGGACGGCAATCAGGCCGATCCCAATGCCAGCTATCGGTTCTTTGTCGTCGGCCTTGACGACCAAGCACCCATCAACATGGTGGGCTATACCAATGAGCGGCACACGGCTGAGTCGACCTTGGCCCGCGACCAGAACGGCGATCTCTTCATTGTGACCGGTGGTAGCACGCAACGGCTGACGGCGGATGGGCCGCGCCACTTGTTCCTCACTCGCGTCGGCACGAACTGGCTGGAGACGCCAGGCGCGTGGCAGGCGATTGACGTCGAGAACGAACTCATGACCGTTTTCCACGAGGATGACGTTATGCCGGCGGAGTGGCAGGGTGGCGGCAACGGCAAACAGTACGGTAGTCTGCCCGGCGACTTCTACGGCGATAGCTGGGACGGAACGGTCTACGGCGCCATCAAGTTCAACGTAGATCCGGCGAATGGTCAAGTCACCTTGGACCGGAACTTCGGCACTGAGGGGGACGGCCGCATGAAGTTCGAGCCCTTCAGCGATGGGAATCTCGCTGTGGGATCGACTGGCATAGATGTATGGAAGGGACGGCTCTACTACCCCATCTACGACCGGGGTAGCACCACGCCCGCCCAAGCCAATGTCGGGATTCAGGATGCGGCTACCGGCGAGGTCATCGATGTGCTCGACCTGTCCGAGTGGCTGGTCGTGGATGTAGGCGAGGGCAACCAAGCCTTCAGCCCCCACGATATCTGGGTGGACGATACCGGTATCTACAGCGTGGGCTATGCTGGCTCCCAGCATGTCAAGATCTCCCTTGACGGCGAGTTGAAGTGGCTCAACGACAACGGTGATGGCTTTGCCGATCGGCGGAACGCGGATACCGGAGAATTCAACTATGGTGCCTTCTCCATCACGCCGTGGAACACATCTGGTTCGGGCAGCAAGGACGGCTGGGGCTTCGCCTTTATCCCGCTGTTAGGCAGTACCACCAGCACTGTGGATATCTTAGGACCGGATGGCACGGGTATCCTCCACATGGTGGCCACCCACGCTCCGGCCCACTGGCCGCAATGGGTCGAGTCGATTGAAGAAGACGGTCCGTACGACGGGCTTTACTGGGATATCGGTTCGCGGCGCGGCGGTGGGACAGACCCTTGGGACGTGCCCGACTTCACGGGATTTCCGTCTCGTCAGGCGATCCACTTTCCCTTTGACACCAAGACCGCGCTCATCAATCCCGATGGTGCCACGGTCGTAGAGGCGGTAGAGGGGGCGGGGCTGCCCGATAAATATGCGCTCGATAACGCCTTTCCCAATCCGGCCAACCCGCAGACCACTATCAGCTTCAGCATCCCTCGGGATGAGAACGTGATGCTGCAGATATACAATTTGTCGGGTCAGCTGCTGAAGACTCTGCATCAGGGCTGGGTCGAGGCCGGCACGTATCAGAGCGCGTGGGATGGGACCGATGACTCTGGCGCGAGCGTGGCCAGTGGCGTGTATCTCTACACTCTGCAGGCCGGTAGCTTCTTTGAGGCTAAGAAGCTGACTTTGCTCAAGTAATATTCCGGGTCATATTGCGACAGATGGACAAGGTGGGAGGTTGCCTGTTGTTTGGACGATTCACCCACCTTGTCCTCTTTTACACCCCATCTCAACTGTCTAGGCACAGCTAAGTCACCCCCTACAGGAAGAAGGCTTTCTCTTGGGAAGACGAAGAATTCTGCTGTCCCTGACTCTCCTCTTGCTCGGCTTTGGGAGCAGCCAGCTCTGTGGCCAAACTCTCCGCATCGGCCACTGGGAGCAGACGACGTACTACCGTCATACCTTCCAGGCTCAACAGGCTCACTCGGGGATCGTGAGGATTACAGCTATCGGGGATTATACCCTTTATTTCAATGGTAGCGAAGTGGAATCCGACAGCGACTGGAGGACTGCCGAAGAAGTCTCTGTAGACCTGCAAACAGGGGCCAACGATATCGCGGTGGCGGTGAACCATTTCGAGGCGGTAGCTGGCACCGGCCTGATTTTCAGCCTTCAGGCCGGCCCTCAGGTCGCGGTGAGTAACTTCACGGACGAAACATCTCCCTGGTTCTGGTCGGACGCCGCGCAAGTTGGAACCGACTGGACAACCGAGAATGTGCAAAATTCGTGGGAGAGGGTGCAGGCCGGAACGATCAGCAGAGGGCAGGTGCAAGAAGGCATATTTCATCCGCTCGCCGAGGTAATCGCCGGCTATCCGAATGCGGTGAATCTGGGTAGTTCGAGCACTGGTCGCATCGTCCTCGCCGACCAGCGTGGCCAAAATATAGCCCTGGGGCTGAATGCTACTGAAGTGGGAGTGACGGATGGCCGGATCGGCACTCCGGTATGGTCTCTGCCCCAGGGACTGAGTGCGCTGAATCGCCTAGTCGACATCACGCTGCCGGATCTGACGCGGATCAACCGGATTCGGGTTATAACCAAGCCACCCGATGAGAACGAGACGTATGCTGGCAACTCGCTGTTGGGGTATTCTGTGCAGATCAGCGAGGACCAGTCTCGCTGGATCGAGATGGGGGGAATTAACGACATAGAGGACTTTATCTTCACAGAAGTGCTCTTTGATCCAGTGCTGGCACGCTACGTCCGGATCCAAGTGACTCAGGCAGAAGTAGGCCAAGATCCGGCTCAGGTGACGGAGATTCAAATATACGGCGTTGATTTTGTCTCTGAAGGAGGCTATATCTCGCCGCCGCTGGACTTTGGCGATGCTACGGTGAAGAATTTCGGGCGCGTACGCTGGTGGGCGGATGTGCCTGCAGCGACGGGGTTGAGCTTGCAGTTCAGCACGGGAGATTCGCCGGATACGACCGATGCTAGCTGGAGTGCCTGGAGTGAAGAATTCGAAGACTCAGACATCTTTGTTCCCTCTCCCGAACCGCGACACTATCTGCGCTATCGAGTCAATCTCCGCACCGAAGACTTGGAAGTTACTCCGGCTTTGGACAGTCTTGCGATCGACTTCAGCGCGGAGACAATCGCCGCCAGGGATGCACGTGGTTCAGTGGTCCCCAACGAGGTCCCGATGGGAATGGAGATTCCCTTCGTCTATCGGGCTATCTTAGAGCTGGCCGAGGGTGACGCGGTGGAGAAAATTCGGCTCCACCTGCCCAGCTTTCCCACTAGCGTGGATTCGATTCAACTGCTCGGCCAAGATATCCCTGTGCCGCAGTTTCCCACGGGTAGCGAGGGTCTTGACGCGGGGGGAGAACGCGTGTTGCGGATTATGCCTGGGAGCGTCAACGACCTAGACATCCTCTTCGAACCACCGCTGAGTTCAACGGACGGGACGGAAATCCCCTTCCAAATTCTAGTCCACTCTGCCCTCTACACCGACACGCATGAATTTCGCGCCGCCCTATTCAGTCCTGGTTCTGAAAATCCACAGAACATCCGCGAGAACTTGGTGGACGGCGCTTCCTGGGATGTCGTGGTGACCGATGTGGTGGCAAAGGATCTGCTCAATGTCAGAGCCCACCCTCGTGTCTTCACACCCAACGGAGACGGCGTGAACGACTTCACCGTGATCGAGTTCACACTGACCAAAGTGGCCGCGCCGCGCCGCGTGGATGTGGAGATCTTCGACCTGTCCGGGCGCAGAGTAAACCGGCTCAACACGGAGCGGCTGGTTGGCGGCCGCTATGTTCATCCTCTCTTGAATAAAGAACAAGCGCGCTTTGTTCCGGGCTTCTGGGACGGCATGGATGCGTCCGGCGAATTAGTACCCCCCGGAATTTATCTTTTTACGGTTAAAGCGAATCTGGATAACGGGGATGCAACGGCCGCTGGGGTCGTCCATCTCGTCTACTAGCGCGGCCGGTGCGAGAAACAGGGGGATGGTCTGGCACCGATTGTGTCAAACCACAAGCCCAAAGCAATGCGGAGAAGCGTCGTGGTAGAGAGGATTAGAGGAGGATTATCACTCGCTATATTCGCCGCGCTCCTCCTATGCTTTTGTAGGGCCGAAGGCCAGCTAATCTCCCGCGACTACTACCCCCTGTGGCAAAAAGAGCGTTACGAGAATCTCGGACAGTACGGCTACCGCGACTTTGATGAGCAGGATATTGAGCGGCGGGTCTACGACCCCTTTGGGGTCTACTTGATTGACGGGGTTCCAGTATTCACACTCGAGGAGAGCCGTACCGAGGGACCAGAGCGAGGCAGCGCCGTCTTCAAGAGTCCGATCTACCCACGGATTTTCCGCAACTTGATGATCGGCATGGATTCCTACCGGGGATGGTCGGCCGCTATCATGGTAGGCGATGCCATCCCCACCCGCTTTTCGCCTTTGACCCTGAATTTGAGTCGTCTCAACGGCCTTCGCTTCGACGCCTCTACGCGCAAGACTAGTTTCAGCATCATCGCCTCGCGGATCTCGGATCCGGTACTCTTGGCCACAGGGCTATCCCAGAGCGGCGTTCAGGTAAATCCAAGGGGCGTTTTCGGCAGACCTTCGTTCGGAACCTATCTGATAGGCGGGCACTGGGAGACAACTCTGGGGAGTGTGCTCAAACTGGGTTCCACCTATGTCAATGCTCACAACTTCGACAGTATCGCAAGCAGAAAGGAGGGATCGCTCAAGGGAGTCGTCCCCTTTTCCGCTCTCGACGAGGGAAAGTCGGTATTCGTCCTAGTCAGCGATGATTCCCATTGGGACGGAGAAGGGCCACGCATCTATCGTATGGAGCTGTACGTTGACGGCGAGAGGCGGGACGATATCGAGCCGATGATCCGGATGATCCACTCGGTGCCCGAACTCATAGGTGCTGCCAACAGGACTATCGGGCGGGGAACCAGTGAGATCGCGCTCCATCGGGCGGACAGACCTTCGTGGCTAATCCAGAATTATCAGATGGAGGAAATTGTCAGGGAGGGGTACACGCGTAGCGGTCAACTCAGCAATTTTACCAGCGGCGGACTGTTCTTCAAGGAAGGAGAGCCCGTAAGCCACGATGGCGTTCCTTTCTTACAAGTAAATGGGACGGATATTCTAGTCTACCGCTTTGAGATTCCTCCGGGTTCCGAGAAGGTGCGCTTCAGGGCACTGGCCGCAGGAGACTATGTGGTGGATGTGGCCAGCGCCCTAGACTGGACCGGCACCGACGTCCAATGGCGGGATTGGCACACCGTAAAGCGGGCTGAGAACAACGCCAAGGACCGGGGCAATATGGGGTGGATCACGTTCCGCTATGGATTCCCGACGGGGATGATTCTCTACGGGATGAATTTCGAGGCCAAAGTCTTGGGCTCCCACGCTTGGGGTGAATTCGTCCGCAACACCTCCTATTTCAAGTTCCCCTCGGGAGAGGGTAAGCGTCTTTCCACGAACGAGGACGCCTATTTCCTCAATGTGTTTCGGGACATGGGCCGTTGGGACATGGGGTTCGAGTATGTGAGCTTGCCTTCGGGCTTCGCCACTTCTTTTCAAGCCCTAATGCAGAACCCCCGGCAAAATGTCATCGCCCCCTTTGACTTGGTGGACGACAACGACGACCGGGATGAATGGCCTGACCGCTGGGAGCAAGAGCGCGATTTTGCCTCGCTTAACATGACGCCGGCCCCAGGAGCCGGTCTGGGATTCGGGGTTTTTCCCGGCCTAGATGTGGATAACGATGGAGTGCGGGACAATATTTGGTACAACGGAGCGGACAAGGTTCTGACCTATTACGACCAGCCCTTTGTGTTCGGCGACGATTTCAACAATAACGGTCTGGTAGATGGGTGGGAGAACGACAACCGGTCGGATTACCCTTACGATCACGACAGTCGCGGCAGTCATTTCTTCATCACTTGGCGTCCCTTTACTTCCCAGCAGTATGCGTGGGTGCGAGTCGGCCACTACGATATGCGCCAGCCAGCCAGCGGTGGCCGGGACTTGACCACCTATGTGAAGACCAATTATCCGCGACACTGGCCGGGGCTCGGCCGGCTGCAGGTCGGCTATTACGCCAAGAGAGTTCGGGACGATATTAGCAATGATCTGTACCAATTCGTCGGCAGCGGCAGGTACCAAGTATTGCCAGATCGTCTGCTGCTGCGCAACAGTCTGCAAAATACCCTCGTGGTGGGGACTCATGTTAACACGGACGTGCTGCCACACTTGAACATCTACAATGATATTCTCGTGGAAGTCAACGACCAGCGAGAATTGACTGATGGGGATTTCTTTCAGCCGGACAGCCGCATAACGACTATGGGGTATGTCGCTAGGATCGATTACACCTGGCACCTAGGCGATAGCTTCGGCTTCGGTCCGATGTTTAAGGCGGTCTTCAACCGGACCAAGGCCGAACTATTTAGTTTGCAGAGACATGCATATACACTGACGCCGATCATAAGGGGAGATTACCATTTGGCACCGCACACAGTGCTGCGAGGAGGGATCCTCGGATGGCCACTGCAGGAGAAGCACCGAGACTTGGTGCGGCCTTTTTTGGACCGAGATTCTTGGTACTACATTTTGGTTCTGGAAAATCTCGGCAATTATCGGGGAGTTGATGTGAGTACCAACATTGGGTACCAGAAAAATTTTGACCGCTATCCTTCCTCCTCACACCGCGTGGATGTCGGTGCCGTTCGCTATTTTATCCGCTTGCGCATCGGATAGAGTTTCTATGAGCAAGACAAGGACCGTTTATTTTTTATTAAGCGCTCTGGCACTGGTGTGGGTTGGAGAGAGTAGCGCCCATGTACGGGGATCGGGGCTTTTTCTCTACCGGCCGGGCGAGGGATATATCACCCATTCCCAGGAACCCTACAAACACTGGCCGCGCTCTTATCTGGTTCGTCCCGAAGATCTCGTCTTCGACGAGCTGGGCAATTTTGTCGTCGAGGGCATCGAAGTGTTCCGGCTGCGCGAGTCGCGCACCCTGGACCCTGAGCCGGGAAGTGTCATCGACAAGAGCCGGTATTTCAAAGACTATCTCAGTCGGCTTTCCGTCTCCTCTGATTCCTACGGAAAAATTAACACTTCTCTGATCATCGGCGACAATGTCCGCACCAAATTTACCTCGCTGACCCTAGACTTGGCGGCCATGAACGGCATTCGTTGGGACATGAACCTGCCCCAGTCCGATTTTACCCTGATCTCCTCGCGTCTGGACTATCCCATCTTTGACGTGAACGCGAACGCCGATAATAAGCAACACAACTTTGGTGCGCTCGGCACTCGGCCACCCTTATTTGCCACCTATCTGCTGGGATCGCACTTGGAAACCCAGGTTGGAGCGTTGAATCTGGGACTCGTGTGGGTCAATCAGTACCGCATCAACAGTCTGATGGAATGGGGGGACTGGGATTTCAGGGGAGCGACGCCAGGGAATATCCGGCCGGTTGATTATCTGGTGGTGAAGTTTGCGGATGGGTCGATAGACGATGGCGGAGGGCCCCGAGTATACGATTTCGAGGTCTATATCAACGGCCAATTGCGACCGGAATTGCAGGTGTATCCCGATGCTGTTTCAGCGGCGGGCATTGACGATACCCAGCGCATCGCCGTGACCCGGCATCACCTCGAGGACATTGATCCAGCCTTTCCCAACGGCGACAAGGAATTTCTTCGGGAATTGGGGCGGGAAATACCGCCCTATGTGGAATTCGTCAACGGCTCGCTGCCAGAGGACTTCCCAGGAGCAAAGGGTTATCTGGAAGCACACGGCAAAGAGTTCCTGCTTTACTGGGTGCCGTTGAGCGAGGAGGATATCGACGATGTGCGGTTCAAAGTCAAGGTGGGCAACGACTATCGGATCAGCCTGTCCGAGGTCTACGCCAACGATCCCACTAGGGCTCAGAGGGATCGAAGTCCGCGGGACCGGAACAGAGCACTTTACTTCTACGACGTCGCCCATGCTCTAGGTAAAGTACAGGATCTCTCCAATCTGAGGGTGGTGGAGTTCCGACACGGCCGACAGACTGGGAGAATGCTAGGCGGAGTCCACGCGGATTTTGAGGTGGAGAATCTCTTTGTGAGGGCGGAGTACGATCTCAGCTACGATTTCCGCCAGTTTCCGGTAGCCAAAGGGAAGCAGAGCAATCGCCGGGGCGAAGCGTATTTCATCAATGCCGTCGTGGACCGGAACGGGGTGGAATTCGGAGGCGAATTATTCCGTATAGGCCCGGAATACGGCACCTCCTTACAGGTCCAAGATCCTAGCTATCAGAGCTTTGTCACCCTGCCCTTTGCACCCTTGGACAGCGAGATTGCCGGCGGCTTGAAAGGCATTGATGGGTTCAACCAGAGTTCGCTCAATGGAACCCTGATCTTCGATACGGTGGAGGACAACGACGACAAGGACCGCTTTCCAGATGAGCATTATATCAGGAGCCGGAGAGATCAGGATGGAATTTTCCCGGGGCTAGATATCGATCAGGACGGCCGGCCGGAGACCAATATAAACAACAATGGTATCCCCGACTATCTGGAGCCTTTTCTGCTCTTCGATGTCAATCCCGAAGAGTACGATTACGGCGATGATTTGAACAACAACGGAGTCATCGACATCCGGGAGAACAATCCCGATGTGGACTACCCCTACAATAAGGATCTAGAAGGGTTTCACCTATTTGCGTCTTTCCGCCCTTGGCAGGGAACGACGCTCAAGGTGGGGCACTATAACACGGAGCAGATCGCAGCCGGGGGCGAGAACAGGGTCTTTTACACCAAGGTGGAACACACCCGCTATCTTCCCTTTTGGGGTCACCTTACCCTGATTGACTTCGCCAAGAGGGTCGAGGACGACATCCGGGATAACGTCTTCCAGTTTCCCCGCAATGCCACTTTTGAACTGCAGGAAGATATCAGTGGTCGGCTGACCGGTGCGGGATTGACCATTGACCTGATAGAAGATCCTCTGCGCATGAAGGATAGTTTCGTCAACACCGCCTATGCCGCCTTGGATTTTGACGGTGCCAAACCCCTCAACATCCATCTCGATTTCAAGCACGACTTCAATCGCCAATTTGCCCAGCAAGGACGCAAGTCCAACCGCATCGTCAGGCTGACTTCTGTCGCCAAGGGAGAGTATCCCTTAGACCTGTCGGGTATGTTTCGGGATGTGACAATCACCCCTCAAGTGAAGGTAATGGGACAGAAGTTGACCAATGATCGGTGGCAGGTTCCGGTGCTGCACGAGATATTCTTCTATCCCATTCTGCGCCTAGACTGGAATATGACCTCCTTGACGAGCGTTCGCCTAGGAGCCCAGGGTTTTCCCTTTCTGCAGAGCCGTTCTCTCGACTTGGTCAATTCGAATAGGGACTTTGCGAGTGAGGACTATGTTTTCATGCTCGCCAATACTTTTACTTATCAGGGGTATAGGGTGAATTTCAACATGGGCTACCAGATACAGAAGAGGGAATTCAATTCCTCCAGACAGGCTCTGAATAACGTGGATACGTCCATATTCTTTTTTCGGGCTTTGGTCGGACTCCGTCCGGTCATCTAGGAAAAGGCCGTGTCAAACGATTTGCGCAAAAGATTTTCCAGGCCTTGCGGAATTTCTCGTTACCGGCCCTTTATCTGGGTCTTACTCGCTGTCCTGATCTCTGCGAGTTCGTCCATCGGCACCGAGGAGGACGAGTCTTCGGAGAGTTGGGGACCGCGCACAGGAATCGATATTCCGGAGGTGCCGCGAATCCAACCCGACCGGATGTTTCTGAGGAGAGATTGGCAACCCTACGAGAATTATGCCCACGAAGAAAAAAGGTATAAAAACTATTCGACCATCCTTTCTCCCTACCGCGATCCCAAGCAGTATTTCTATGGGCCGCTAGGGAATCGCCTAGTCTACGGGATCCCCGGCTATGACTGGGTGGAAACCACGGGTCTGGGCCCCCAAAGTCGGGGATCGTCGATACTGAGGGTGACCGGCGATCTCTACAACTATCCCGGGCGCGAACAATCTACTTATCGGCGCTATTTCGAGGATGTGCTGACCGTTTCGGAGCAGACCAACCGGTGGTGGGCGGGCCTGACCATTGCTCAGGAGTTGCGGGGGCGCTTCACGCCGCTGACTCTGAAAGTCAACGCCTTTCGCGGCTTCAGAATTGACGTAGGTACAAAACACAACGATCTCTCGGCACTATTTATGAACTGGAACACGGTGCGGATGGGGGCCTTTCACTTTGAGCGGCGGATCGGCCTGCTGAATTTGGGTCTAACTTATGTCAACCAGCACGAGAGCTTCAGCGATGCGTCCGGCCACACCTTCTCCCGCAAAGGGGTGCTGCGCCACAACCAGCCATACCCAGAAATTATCGCCGTCAAATTTTCGGATGATTCACCCAAGGACGACCGGGGTGGCCCCTACATCGTCGAGTTGAACATCTTGGTCAACGGAATTCTCCGCCAGGACATCGTCCCGGATATTGTCGAGCACATTGACGGCATCACCGAGTCCTCGGTGGGCCGCTTCGGTGCGCAGGGGTTAGTGCGCAACACCTATGCCGAGCTGGCGGCGGCCTTTACTTCCTCGGTCCCGACCCAGCCCACCTATATGCAGTATCGCATCAATGAAGCGCCGCTCTACATGGACTACCTCTTCTTCAAGGATCTGAGGTTGAATGATCCGGTAGATCCCAAACGCCAGTTTACGACCTACGTATGGAGAGGCGTAGAATTTCCCATTGAGGAGCCGTGGCACTTAGCGGTGAATCTGCAGCCGGAAGCATCAACGAGCAGGAACTACTACCGCGATAACGCCGATGCGATCTTGGGGGAGCAATTTACTGAAGATGAAGTGCTTGCCATCCTGATTCGCAACAACGCCCTCAACAACATCTATAGGCCTCTGGAACAATCTTTCCGGTGGCGCACCGACGAAACAGGTCCTATAGAGGTCTCTGGCGACGACTTCGTGGTCTATTACTTCAACTTGGCGGGAGAGGGCTATGTTCAATCCGTTTCCTTCGAAGCCGTGGTCGCCAACGATTACAAGATTGAGGTGGGAACTGTGGCTAGAAATAGAAGGGTGGACCTCAATGACCCGTACGCTCCGATTGAAAGCCCCTATACACAGCGCTATGGCCAGCCCACGCTCTTTCGCGTAGTGGAGCGCGCTCCGGGGAATGTCCAGGACCGGTCGAACGTGCAGCGCATTTCATTCGACATCGGCACGCAGACCGGAATGGAAATCTTGGGAGCCAATTTCAGCACCAACATCTTCGGGCTAAAGATTGACGGAGAGTACGCGAGGAGCCAGCACTACTTCCAGTACCCCGATGGTGTAGTCGGACCCGATCCCAGCACGGCCATGCGCTTCGGCAAGCGCTTCGACCAGCAAGGTGAAGCGTATTATCTGGTGGTGCGCAAGGAACACGAGCGCTTCGACTGGGGAGGCGAATTCTTCCACATGGGACCGAACTACAACACGGAATTAGTAGTGTTGGGAACGCCGGCTGTACCCCATTTCAACAGTACTATGCGCTTGATGATGGTGGACGACAATGACGACAACGATCGCTTTCCCGACTCGTGGTTCCAGCAGTACATCGCCGGCTTCGTCAACGAGGGAGTGGATGCGGATGGTATTTTCCCTGGCAAGGACGAGGATGGGGATGGGCGGCCAGACACGAATAAAAATGGGAATAGGCTGCCGGACTACCTAGAACCCTTCCTGATGTACGATGTGGAATCGGACGACTATATCTACGATTTAGATCTGAATAACAACGACAGACCGGATAGCCGGGAGGACGATCCCGAACCCGATTACCCCTATCCCGAGGATCTGGAGGGCTACCATCTGTTCGGGAAGTACGGGCTGTGGCGGGATCTGAACTTCTCTCTGGGGCGCCTCAACGCCCGCCAGCAGGATAGGGCGGGTAAAAATTTGATGAATTATGGCCGTCTCATCTGGAAGGCAGAGCAGCCGGGATTGGGTAGGCTGGTGGTGGAGAATACGCTGAAGCGGGTTTGGGACACTGTGCCGGATCGCGTCTTGATCTCCTCGGATTTCGGCAGGAGTCCCTTCGGCAAGACGCATCTGGCCGGATTCGGCTACCAACAACAGTTCGACCTGATATTAATAGAGGATAATCTGAACTACAAGAATAGCTTGGCCAATAGATTCTACTTGGAGACGCTTTTGAGTCCGCTCAAAGACCTGAGAATGTATCACAACTTCCGCTGCGAATTCAACTGGCAGCAGCAGGGCTTTTTGGACGACGGGACCCATCAGCGCAAGAATGCGATTCGCTCTATGAGTTCGGTTCACCGCGTTGACTATACTTGGCGGCGGCACCAGAGTAAACTGGAGATCATCCCGGCGCTGAAACTGCTTTTCCTCAAGCGCACCCAGGACATCATCGACATACCCCTAGCCAATGAGACCACGGTTATTCCGTTGCTCAAAGCCAATTACTATGTGACGCCCCGAACTACCTTTCGCCTCGGTGCCCAGGGTTTGCCCTTCTGGAACTATGGCGTCGAGGACCATGGCAACAATTGGAACAGTTTTGAGCAGAATGTGTACGTCTTCATGATGACCAACCGTTCCGACTATTTCGGCTACGAGATTGTGGCCAATGCTGGTGTGACCTTCGATCGCCGAACGTACGACGATTCCTTCCGCAGTGCCGACAATACCGATGTCCTCGCTGTCTTCATACAGATCGTAGCAGGGGCACCACAATATTGAAGGACAGACGCACTCTCAAGCGAATCCAACAAAAGGTAATTGCAATGAAACATTTTATTTTATTACTAACGCTTCTCAGCTTGGGACCTCCCTGCTGGGCGCAAAGCGAAGACGATGTCTTTGCAACTAGGCAGATCGCCACCAAAAAGGAGGCGGTTGTCCTGTCAGCTCTCTTCCCCGGGCTGGGTCAACTTTCCACCGGCCAGAAGATAAAGGGAACGTTCATGCTGGTCGGCGAGATTGGCTCTCTGGCCGTGGCGCTAATAGCAAACGAAAACTATAATACCCGCCGCGACAATTTCCACCGCCTAAAAGACGAATACGCAGTGATGGCGGCTGGGAACAGCCGCTACGATCTCGCCCAGCAAAAGTGGGACGAGTTGCATAAAACCAATGATGAGTTGGACGACCTGCATCTGACGCGCAGGGTTTTTGGTGCGGTAGCTGTGGGGGTGTATATTTACAGCCTGACCGATATCCTCTTATCTGATTCTCCCAAAGCATCCGCTGTGGCCCGCTGGAACTTGAGGGCCATACCGGGGATGGGAAATGTGCCGCCCAAGTTGGTGATGGTGGGAAGTTTCTGAACCTTTTAGAAGGAGTTCGTCAATGGGCAGAGCCTTGTGGCTGCTTTTTTGCGTGCTGCTGATCTTCGGCACCCTGCACTGCAGCAAAGATCATAGCTTGCCGCCCAAGTTTCACGAGAGTCGGATTGGCATCCCCCAAGACTTGGAAGCATCCTTTGCAGGGGACGATGTGATTCTGGGATGGAGCATGAGCGACACTGCGACCGTCTTTTACTATATAGTCACGGTAACTGAAGGCACGTCGGGGGTGGAACATCAATACACTACCCCCGGCGCCAGGCAGTCCTATACGGCTGAATTTACCTGGATTGACTCTTTCTATACCTTCCAGGTCCAGGCCGTGGATAAAACCAACTTCGCCGGGCAGAAGTCGAATGTGGACACCGTGTTTATTTCGCAGTAATAGCGCGATGACGGCAATGGATATATAGGCTTTAACGGCTGACGTACTCCTATGGCGGAATTCACTTCGGACCAAATACAGGTGCGAAAATCTACTCCAGATCGTTTTAGGGCTCCAGCGGATGCGATAGCTCTAAGGAGGCTCTATCGAGATAACCGCAGGATATCCTACGCTGCGTACGCTCTAGCGCTGCTCATAATGGCCTCAGCCTTCGCCTCTCTAGTGGGAATAAAAGAAGAAAAGCCCGTGCCCAAGCCCCTGGCAATGGAGTTTATGATTCGCAAGCCGATGGCCAAGAAGCCCTTCCGCATGAGGAAGACCTTGGTGCAAAAGAGGGTGATGACCCGCAAGCTAGCTGCCGCGAAGCCGAAACTGACCCGTACGCCCCCGCGTCCGGTGCGGCGGCTAGATGTATTGGGCAATGTAGCTGTCTTCGATCGCGGCATCGATGCGGGGACAAGCGTGGGTACCGGCACTATCACGCCGCAGATGCCCTCGATGCAGATCAAGAGTTCGAAGGATCCGGAGAAGCGGATCAGTATGCAGGAGGAGTTTCTGGATCTGAACGCGCTCGATACGGGTAAGTATCGGGGCATGGTAATCCAAGATCCGAATGATCGGAGAAATATCAAGGGCTTCGTCTACCTGGCGCTGGCTTGGGCCAACGATCTCCAACCCGACGCTCCCCGCTCGGTTTCTAGGCTTGCAGATGGCATCAACTCTTATACCGGTATCCAAGCCAAGGTGGCGGACCACATGTTCTTGGACTCTCCCGAACTGTTCAAGACACCTTTTGTATATATCACGGACAAGGATGGTTTTGAACTGACGGATAAAGAAATCGAAAATCTGGGATGGTACCTGCGCAATGGAGGATTTGTCTTTGCCGACAACGACCGGCCGGATCTCAACTTTGGGCCAGCGGAAGCTTCGTTAAGAAAGATGTTCAGCTTGGCTTTGGGCAAAGATGGCAAGCTGCAGCGCATTTCCAACAGTCATCCGATTTACCACAGTTATTTCGACCTAGATGGTCCTCCGGTCGGGGGAGAATACCTGAGTGTCAGGGGTAACCCCGACGTTTTCTATTACAACTCGGCCGAGCAGACAGATGTTTACTATCAGCCCGATCAGGCACAGTCCCTCGAAGGAGTTTTTTTGCATGGACGCTTGGTGGCGGTTTACTCAGATATGGGCTATGGGAGCATCTGGCAGGATGAATTCGAGAATGAGCCTCAGCTGAGGATGGGGGTCAATTTGGTGGTTTTTGCCCTCACCCAGGAGGGCTCTATCGCGCAGCAGCAGATTGATTTCTATACTGAACTTACCGAGTAAATTTCTGCTTAAAACCTATTTCTGCTGTGTAAGCCGGATTCTCGGTTGCAAGACTTGGGAAGGGCAAAAGAGGGTGTATTGTGCTGACTGCTACTGATAGCGCTGTCATCGCCATCTATGTCGTTGTGATGACTTGGATGGGTCTGGTGGCGCGGAAGAAGGCGGCCAATGTCGATGAGTACTTTGCTGCCGGCCATCGCCTGCCTTGGTGGATGGCGGCGATATCACACCATGTTTCAGGCTACAGCGCGGTACTCTTTGTCGGCTTTGCCGGCCGTGCCAGCAGTGCCGGGTTCAGCATGTGGACCCTGTTTTCGCTCTCGTGTTTTATCGCCATGATGATCGCTGCCCTAGCCTGGGCACCGAGATGGTCCCGCCTCAAAGTTTTAACCCCCGTAGAATACTTGGAGGCACGCTACGACAACTCTGTGCGGCTACTGGTAGCCCTAGCAGGGATTGGAGTTAAATTCGTCGATCTCGGGATTAAGCTCTACGCCATCTCGATCGTGGTCCAGATTTGTACCGGTTGGGATTTGCTGCACATTATCGCCGTGGGTGGTCTAGTCACCATTGTGTATGTTCTGGTCGGCGGTTTGTGGGCTACGGTCCTGACCGATGTGCTTCAGTTTTTCATCCAATTCGTCCTCAGCATCCTCGTCATGATCATAGTGCTCGAATACGTCGGTGGGTGGGATTCGCTGTGGGATCAGTTGCCGGCGGAGCGTGCGGTGCTGTTCAATGCAGAAGCGGGTATTGGGTTTGATTTCTGGCTGGTTCTGTTGATCGTCACGATACTCAGCTACAGCGGTGGTACTTGGGGATTGGCGCAGCGCTTCATCTCAGTAGGGCAATCGAAGGATACACAGAAGGCGGCCCTGCTTTCTGGTTTTTTGTACCTTCTGTATCCGATTGTAATCTTCGTGCCGGCTTGGGCAGCACCGCTGATGATGCCGGAGTATTTCGACCCCAATTCATTGTTGCCGCGCGAAGGGTTCGACCCGGACCAGACCTATGTCCTCTTAGCTCGTCAGGTGCTGACCGATCTAGCTCCAGGGCTGATTGGGTTACTCATTTGTTCGATGTTCGCGGCGACGATGTCCATGATCGACAGCGATATCAATTCACTGGCCGCGGTCTTCACCAAAGATATCTACCAGCGCAACTTCAACCGCCAAGCGAGCGGCCAAACACTCTTCAGAACCGGGATGATCGCCACGGTTGCCTTTGGGATGGCGGTGCTGATCACGGCTATCTGGGTCGCCGAAAGCGAGGGGATCGGCAAGGTCTTTGAAAAGACCATCAAAATGTTCAGCGCCGTTCTACCCCCAGTGGCCATCCCACTCATGTTCGGCCTAATCTGGAGACGGACCACAGCCCGAGGTGCCATTCTCTCCCTGATCGGCGGTTTGCTGACCTACGCTCTCTTCAATTCGATTTATCCCGATAATTTTACCATCAATCTGGGTGCCGAGTTGGTCGTCAGCTTCCTGATCTACTTTGCGGAAGGATTCGTGAGCAAGCGCTCAGCGGAGAAAGAGCGAGAAGTCGCAGCACTCTTTGACCGGCTGAAGGGCTGATTTGTTTGTTGACCCGCGTTAGCAGCCAATCAAGTGTTCATCACTACCGCCGCATGGCTCTCCGGGCCGCAAACCCCCGCGCTGTTGCGCACCTTGAGCCGCAGTTGGTTCAGGCCTTCGTGCAGTCTCCACTCCAGCGAGGGGTCTGTTTGTTCGCTCCATGCGGCTTTGTCAATCTGCACTAGAAATGCGTCAAAGCAGGGCGTCTCGGTATCCACATCCACGCGCAGGACATCTGGTTGGGCGGTTTCGCTTAAGAAGAGTTCCGTCTGGTTGAGCGGAGGACTGAAATCCTGCCAGCGCTTGGTGTGTTGGTGGTATTCGCGTTTGCGGGGGAACATATCGCTGTAGAAACAATAGAAGAGATCGCTTCCCCAGTTGCTGGAGAGGCGCCACGGTAGCGGCCAAGGCCGGCTGGCAAAATCGTTGCGCCGCACTAGTTGCAAGTGTCCTTTGAGTATCAAGTGCTCCGGTCCTCCGCTCAGGTCGTCAATCGAAAAAGCACTGTCGCCTTGGCGGTAGGCAACGCGAGCGGCACGGAGCATTTCGAGGTCCGGCAGGTGCCATTGGATGGGATATTCCCAAGTCGCCGGTCCCGGCATGATTTCGGCCAAGCGCTCGCTGATTTCCACTAGGCTCAGGGGAATACCCGTGTCGGGGTCGTAAATGTAGTAATCGCGCGTCGCATCCAGGAATATCCACTTGTCGAACTCGTTAGACCATACTTCGGCCACCTCGTGCCCATAGGTGTGCTTAGTGGAGATGTTGACCCAACGGGCCGGAAAGCCCATGGCCAGACAGGCGGCAATTAGGGTCAGGTTGCAGTAGAGGCAGTGGCCATCGCGCCGGCGATTCTGGTAGTCCCCTAGCAGGCGAGGGCGTCCACTCGCATCCCTATCGAGGCGAGGCAGATCAAAGTAATTCCATTGGTAGGCATCTAGGCGACCGAGCGGTACTTTGTAGGCCCAGTGCATGAGTTGCAGTTGGGCTTCGAACTCAGTCGCTGCGTCTGAGACCATCGCGTCCAGTTCAAAGCGGTGGCGCAGTTCGTTTAAGCGGGCGAAATCTTCGTGGACATAGGGTAGGGATGGGCGGATGACGCAGCCGTTGCGGAATTGGAGAAGGCGATAAAATCTATTGGAGCGGTGCTTGTGCTCGCGGTACTTCGCTTCCACAGAAATGCCTTTGAACACCGGCGTCACCAGCGGATTGTGAGTGTGCATGACAATCTTGAACTGCAGGTAGCGTCCGGCGGGAGCAGACCATGTCTTGGAGAAATTTGCTACGGACTCGAAAGGAGACCATGAGGCGGCTGTAGGCACTGGATTATCGCCCAGACGTACCTCTATTTCTACCTGACTTCCCTCGGGTATGTCCACCTCCCATCCTACCCGGCACTCTTCCACGTCGAGCAATCTCTCGATTCTTTTGGTCTCCCCTCCTGTAGCCAGGTCGATCACCGACGAGACAAAGGTGCCCTGCGCTACGCTGCGATCTAGACTGAGGCGGATGGTGTACTCCCCGTCGATTTCATCTTTCCAGCCCAAGTGCTCAAAATCCCAGGTACGGCCTCCGTCTCGGCTCTTGGCGCTGCGGTTAGGGTGGCAGAGCCGCGTTTCAGAGCCACGCTTATATTCTCCATCGGCGGCCACCATAATTTCCCAACTGGTCTCCTCCGATTCGGCCCACAGGACGAACTCATTGGTGCCCTGCCGCAGGGCACCTACTGGCACGGCCACCGCGAACCAGTTGTCGAAGTGCGAGCCTCCCCAGTCGCTGGTGTAGTAGTGGCGAGCACAGGGGTGGGCGATCTTGCTCGGGGGTCGGATCAGGTAGTGACCGTTGACACAGATGTGGAGTGCATGGTCATTGTCGTCCATTTCCCGTCCGTTGAAGATCAGGTAGGCGGCTAGGGCGCGAGGATCATCGAGGACCAGATCTTTGCGGATCATCACTCCTTCTTGCAATTTCTCGAACCACGACCGGTCCTCAGCGCCTTGGGGGCAGCCGATGGCCGGCGCATCGTCTTCGACGAGGAGCATATCACTGAGGACGATAGCCTTTTTCAACTCGCAGTACTGGAGTTGGTCGAACTGGCCTCGCGCTTCGAGCGCGGCGGCATCGAACGCAAAACGGAGACTTCTATCTAGCGGCATATTTGAACACTCCTCTGACTCGACTTTGGCCATCTAAGCGGCTTTAGGACATCCCAATTCTAACCTGAATTACGCACAAAAAATAGTTTACTGAGCCAAGTTGTTGCGTTATAATAAGAACGCCTCAAATTAGCCACCAGTGTTCCCACAGGTGCCCCTGCTCCAATCTCAGTAGTTCGGATACTTTAGACCCTGACAGGGCAGTGTAAACAGCGACAACACGACAAAGATAAACTCATAACGCAAGAGCGATAATGAAGCTGAAAACAGTCATTCTGATAAGCCTATTTTTTGCTGCCCTTTTTCTCGTAGTGCTCTATGTCGACAGAAAGGAAGACGAAAAAGAGGGAGCAGAGTATCATTCTAGGAAATTGCTGACCTTTGACAAGGATGAGGTGGACGAACTTCGCATAGAGAATGCGAGCGGTAGAGTGGTGTGCCGCAAGATCGGGGAAGATTGGCAGCTCATCGAACCCATAACGGTTGATGCACATCGGGGGGCCATACATGCTGTCCTGGCTAATCTCGAGCGGGCACGACTGACGCGGTTTCTCGTCTTGGACAATGAATCGACAGAACAGGCACTCAAAAAGTACGGCCTAGATTTTCCGCACGTGAAAGTGAGTCTGCACGTCAGAGGACGCCTTCTAGACACGATCCTGTTCGGGGATGAGAACCCCTCTGGACGATATGTCTATGTCAAGAAGGATTCTGAGGACCGCATCGGTATGGTCGAATTGTACCGTCGCACCGGAGTAGACAAGCAATGGAGCGAACTGAGGAATAAGACTACGCTCAAATTCAAGAGGGCGCTGGCGACGAAATTGAGAATCGAAAGTCAGGGGGACACCGTCGAAGTAACAAAGCGCGGCGAGGAGTGGCAGATGACGCTCCCGACAGAGGCGAGAGGAGATGGAGAAGCGATAGAATCCGTTCTACGGGGCTTGGCCTCACCCGTCGGAGAATTTGTCGACGATGTACCCAATAGCTTGGGGTCATACGGCTTGGATCCGCCTGTGCTACGCGTCGAAGTCTCGGTGGGAGAGGATGAGGTCCATAGTTTGTGGGTCGGATTTGAGCAGGAGGGAAGCTACTACGCCAGAGATCTGTCAAGGGCTCCTGTGTTCACACTCGATTCGTCCTTTGTAAATCAGCTAAATCGGGCGAGTTCCGAGTTGGCCGAATCCCTTACGGCGGAGAGACTATTTGCGCCAGAGTAGAGATCGGCGAAGGGGAGAAGGTCCGGTGTCGGGAAAGAGCACAGCCCGGATCAGATGGCTTGGTATTGGAATGGCGTGTGCTGGCCTCATCGGAGTGATCTGTTTGTATTTTTTCGCCTCTGCATCCCCGGGAGATCGGTCCGCAGCCAAGGCATTATTCGAGCAGGGGAATGCCCACTTAAACGTCGGTCAGGTGGGCCGTGCAATTGACTACTATAAAAAGGCGATTGACCGTGATCCAGACTTTGTCTATGCCTACAACGGTATGGGCATGGCCTACAGAGCCACGGGAGATTTGGCCCGGGCAGAGTATTACCTCCTGCAGGCTCTTGCCCTAGATCGGACCGTGGTGGATACCTACAACAATCTGGGGATCATCTACTCGGAGAGCGATAGGACGGAGAAGGCAGAAGCCATATACAGACAGGCTCTCTCTTTGGACCCGAACTCCGCCGTGATGCACTACAATCTGGGTGCCTTCTACGCGCAGATCGGCCAGTACAGCAAGGCGGTGGAAGAGTACCGGAAGGCCGTCCAGCTCAGACGGGACCTGTTCCAAGCTCACAACAACCTAGCACTTACCTACATCGCCTTGGGCAAGCCGAGGGAGGCTATTGCGGAGTACGAGATTTCGCTCCAGTTGAATCCCCATCAGAGCAGAGCCTACTACAATCTCGGACTCGTCTATGCTGAAGAAGGCCAGTATGAAGTGGCGCTCGACTATTACAGCAAGGCGCTCCAGGGCAAGCGGGATAATCCCGATATCCACTATCACCTCGGCTTGACCTACGAGGGCATGCAGCAGGAGCAGCAGGCGATGGCACAGTACGAGAAAGTGCTCGCCCTCGCCCCATCCCACCGGCAGTCCCATTACCGCATCGGGTTGCTTCTGGCTAGGGAAAATCGCTACCGAGAGGCTGTGGCCTATTACGAGAAGGCGATCTTCCTAGATTCCCAGTACGCCGATGCCCACTACAATTTGGGCCGGGCCTATATGAAATTGGGAATGAGAGCAGAAGCCCAGCGCGAGATGGACTTGTTTGAGAAGATGAGCCAGTACAACAAAGAGCAAGAGCACATCGGCAAAATTCTGCTCTACATGCCCGGCGATGCGGCAGCGCACTGCAAATTGGGGCGCATACACGAAAAATACGGTCAGTATGAGCGGGCGATCACCGCGTACAGGAAGGCCCTGACACTGCGACCGGGCTTGGGGGAAGCCCGACGGGGACTCAAAGAAGCGCTGCAGAGCACGCAGCGCCTTTGATTTCTTTGCAAGGCTTGAAAAGAGGAGAGAACTGATGAATTTGCTGGGATTGGCGATTGTAGCTATGACCTTGGGCATTGCCCTCTTGGCGAAAAATGTGCCCACTAGAGAGTACATGCTCTCCACCTTCCAAGCGGGTCAGAGTTTCTATTCCGAAGGTGCTTACGATCAGGCCATCGATAAGTTCGAAGATATCAGCGGTGTTCGCAGTATGTTGCTAGCAGACAGCGACATCGTCGTCGTGGTTGGAAAAGTGGAAACTGCAGTGAAAGACGCGGCGATCTACCAGATGGGCAATGCGTATTTCAAGATGTTCGAGGAAGAATTTCTTGCCT
This sequence comes from Candidatus Latescibacterota bacterium, assembly GCA_965261395.1. Classification (GTDB taxonomy): domain Bacteria; phylum Latescibacterota; class UBA2968; order UBA8231; family UBA8231. The sequence continues at coordinate 3,534,298 of OZ253462.1, read as the reverse complement.
CGAAGGACGAGTCGAACAAAGAGGAACAGGAGCAGCGGAAGAGCAGGGCGGAGGAATATTTGGCAAAGGCGGTGAGCCATTTCTCCAGAGTAGAAGAAAATGCTAAGTCCGAGAATTTGCGGGTGCTAGCGCAAAGCAGGATTACGGCCTGTTGGTACCGCGCGCGGCACTACCGGGAGGTCATCCGCGCGGGACAGAAATTTATTGAGAAATATCCCGATAACCCGTATGTAGTGGAGGCTTTTTATAATATAGGATGGTCCTACTACGAACTGAGGGAATACACCAATAGCATCGAAGCCTTTACCGAACTGACGGAGCGTTTCAAATCCGGTTTCCAGGTCAGCCGGGCCTTTTTCCAGATCGGTGAATGCTATTACGATCAGGGACAGTACCGCAAGGCGATCCCCTACTATCAACAATTAGTGGACCAGTTAAACATCGGCGCGTTAAGCGACCAAGAAATTCAGAAGATGCAGTTCGAGAAAGTGGCCGGGTTGGTGGACGAAACCGAGTATGAGTTGACCGCAAAGGCCCAGATCCGGATCGGAGACTGCTACGGCCAGTTAGAGGATTTTGCACAGGCAGAGCGATCCTATCGCTCCGTCATCACGGTGTTTGCCCAAGAGCGGAGACTGGTTGAGAAGGCTTATCAGAGCCTAGCGGATATGTACTTTGAAAACCGGCTTTTCGCCCGCTGTGTTGATACGTACCGCGAGGCCATCGTCCAAATACCCAACAACACATTTAAGGCGCGAATGCAGTTCCAGCTAGCTCAACGCTACACCAAAGCGAGCGAAGAATGGGGAGCAGACTATTTTGACGATGCGATTCGCGAATACAATGTATATGCGAAAGCCTATGGCGAAATCGCCCCCCGAGCCGGCTACTCCCTAGGTAATTCCTGGTTCGAAATTGGTCGCGCCTACTACTCTAAAGCCGAAAAATTGGCACAGCAGGGAGAGGCAGTAGAGGCCCGCGAGGCCTATGCGGCAGCCGTGCAGGCCTATGACACGGTCTTGGAGCAGTATCCCGATCCTAATTTTGTCACCGCGACCAGATTCAATGTCGCTCTCGCCAAACAGAGGATTGGCGAGCAAGCAGCGCAGCGCGAGGCCGAGGAGATCTACCGGCAGATCATCGCGGACAATCGCGATGGCACTTATGCCAGGAGTTCACAATTCCAACTGGCACGGATGCTCTACAACCAGGAGCTATACGATAGGGCGGCGGCCTTCTACGATGAGATTATCGCGGTGACGGATGATTCCACTCAGTTGGATATCGCCCACTTTGAACGGGGATTGGCTCTCAATAAAAAAGGCGAAGGCGAGAGGGCGACGGAGGTCTTTTTGCAGGTGCGGGAGACGGCACCACAGTTCTCACTGGCGTGCGTCGAAGCAGGGCGTATATACCTAGGTATCCAGCAACTCGACCGAGCTTTGGGGATTCTCGCGCGGGGCATGACTAGAGCCGGCAGCGAGGAAGAGCGTGCTCAATACCACTACTTGATGGGCAAGGCATGGGTGGGAAAAGAGGAATACGAGCGTGCGGTGGCCCAATTTACGCAGGCCATCAATAGTACGGGCAACCCCAAGTTGAAGGAGATCGCACAGTACGACAGGGGGACGAGCTACTCGCGTCTGGAGCGATACGCCCAAGCAGCGGAAGATCTGCGAGTGCTGGTGGATTCTGCCGACGAGAGGATCAAAAGTCCGGCCCAGAAGATGTTGGGATTAGCTTATCTCCGCTTAAACAGACAGGAAGAGGCGCTCGAGAGCTACCGGCGATTGGCCACTGCTGCCGAAGATCCAGTTGAACAGGCAGAGTACCTGGTGCTTATGCTGACGCTCTATCTCGAATTGGAGCAGTATGATACAGCCATCGCCACGGGCCGAAAAATTCTGGCGATGGACCTAGCGGACAGCAAAGGAGATAGAGATTACTGGTTGAAGGAGCAGGTCTATTACCTCATTGGTGAGAGCCAGCAGCACAAGGGGCAATACGAGGAAGTGATATCGACGTATAGCGAAGGGCTCAAGCGCTATCCGAACTCTTACTATTCCGTCGATATGGCCTATGCTCTGGGCACGCTTTACTTTCAGAGCGAAAAGTTCGACGAATCAGCGGAAGTATTGAGCGCCTTTGTCGCGCGTTTCCCCGACTCAACCAACATTGGGTACGCGTACTACTATCTTGGCTACGCGTATTTCAACCTGAGGGAATTCGAGCGGTCTGCAGAGGTTTTCGAGCAGCTGGTGGAAAAATATCCGCACGCCGACGTGGCGGCCGAAGCGCTGATGCGTGCATCTGAGAGTGCATTCAACTTGAGAAAATTTGACGAGACGATCGCGCTCTACCAGCGTCTATTAGATGATTATCTAGCGTCGTCGTTTAGCGATGATGCACTCTATAACACGGCTTGGGCGTTCTACGAACTAAAGGACAATGAAAAATTCATTCGGACTTTTCAACGTCTGCTCGCAACCTTTCCCAATAGTGAGTTTGCGGCAGATGCCCGCTTCACGCTAGGCGATTATTACTTCAACAAGGAAGACTACGCAAGAGCGCTGGTCGAGTATCAACATGTGCTGGCCGACTACCCCGAGGCCAATATCGCCAGAGAAGTTCCCGAGGTTGTAGAAAACGTGCGGGAACTGATAGCCTATGAAGAATACGAACGAACTATGGCCCTATTTGGCGCGGCTGCGGTCTTGGACAAAGAGGGAGAGGAAGAGAAGGCGCGGCAGAAATTCGACGAAGTGGTGCCGCTGTTCATCGCTCTCACGGAGAAATATCCTGGCACCGAGGTGGAGATCGGCGCACTAAGCAATTTGGGCACATGTTATGAGTTTTTGCGCCAGTGGCAAAAAGCAGTGCAAACCTACGATAAAGTGATCGCTCTATTTGAGGACGATAAAGCTAGCGAAGATGCCTATCGATTTGCCAAAGGGCATCGAGACTGGATCGTGAACTCCAGGCTGTGATGCTCGGGGTACGTGGATTGACTGGGCTCGCGCAAGTTGAGGGGAAAAGTAAGTCATACCAGAAAGGGAATGAATATGCAAATCACCGGCAAGGCGACAAGGTGGATATTGGTAGCTTGTACAGCCCAAATCGCGGTGGGGTGCATTATTTTTCCGCCGCAGATCCACTACAACTCGTATCTGGTGCCCGTGGCAAAGAGCGGCAATGAAGCTCCTTATAGAGTGGAGAACGATGGCTCTGTATATGCGTCAGAAGGATTGCGGATCGACGTCAAATTTATGACGGATGCAGAGCTGAATGCCCTGCTTCCCGAAGATTCGGATAGAGGAGAGTATTCGACTAATCCCTATACCTACGGCGACTACATTGATCGGGATGTGGGTTATACTCCCAACCGCTTCACGGTCTTCAAGGTGAGTGTTTTCAACCAGACTTTTGCCAAAGTTCAACTCTATCCCCTCAAAGCCATTCTCCTGACGGATCAGGACCAGACACTCCATTCCTATGGGATGCCATCGACGTCGCCCTACAATAGCTTCGAGCGGTATTACAGAGGCTTGCGCGGGCAGAGCGGCAATGAATTCTATCGCTTTGAAGTCAGAATGGGGCATGTGCGCAGTCTGAACTATGCGGAGGATCAGTCGATATTCAAGGGAGAGAGCTACAGCGGTCTAATCGCCTTTGATTCGCTCGACCCGGCGGTGGAGAAAGTGCGGTTGGCACTGAAAGAATTCGCCCTCAAATTCGACCAGTTCGACACGCCGCTAGAAACGGTCGATATCCGTTTCGACTTCAACCGCAGGGTGGAGAAGTGGGAGGTCAAGAAAGACCATGAGGCGGTGAGCTTTGACCGTCAATAGTGGCTTTATACCACCATGCCAGCTCTTTCCATGCTAAGAACAATAGCTATTCTGGGCTGGGCTGGTCTCTGTAGAGTCGACCTGTTTGGACTCGCACTACTCCTGTATCCGCTTCGTTCTGCGGCGTTGCAGCCCGAAGCGGTGATTCTGATCATGCCCTTCGAGGACCACAGCTATTTTCGCGGTAGCTGGGATATCAGCCGGGATATTCCCCAGGTCCTAGGCGAATTGCTCCAACAGGATCGGAACATAGTTGTTTTGCCGTTGGATACGCTCGATTCTTTACTGACAGCAGGCGAGGACGGTGCCGCCCTGAGTGAAGCCCAAGCGCTCAGGATAGGAGGTGCCGCCGGTGCCGATCTGGTTGTGAACGGCGATATCCGCAACTTCTCCATCAAACGGTTCAATGCAGGCAACCCCTTCTTGGGAGGGTACACCTCCTATACGGCTCTGGTCGAAGTCGAGCTCCAATTGCTGCAGCCGCTCTCTGGGAGTCAAGTTGGAACGGCGGCGGGTAAGGCCGAAATGACGGATCGGGATCTGGGCTTGACCCTTTTGGGAAAACCTACCCGTAAAGAGGCCGCCCTGCTCGAACTCAACGAGATTCCCTTTGGCGTGGAGCGCTTTCGGCGGACCATCATAGGCAAAGTTACGCTAGCTGCACTCCAGCAACTAACTGCAGAAATTAGGGCTAAGACCTCCCCACCTCACGCCCTGCAACAGCGGGAACCGAAGATCCTCGCCCTGGAGGGAAAGGAGGGCTTCGCCAATTTGGGGCTGGCGGACAAGGTTGAGGTGGGGCACAAATTCGCGGTGTATTCTCGGCGGGAGATGAAGCGGATCGGAGTCGTCCAAATCGTCGAAGTACTGGCTCGGCATCTCTCCCGGATTCTGGTGCTCGAAGGGCAGGATAATATTCAGGTAGAGGATGCTCTAGAGGCTCCCTAGCGCCGCTAGAGCATGAACTCCTGCCGTGAGGCGCTATCTCAATGTCGAGAGACTACCTAGGCCGTCTTTTTCCATACTCAATGTGGTTGATCTGCCTCGTGCTCTGGGGTTCGGCCATCCATGCCACGAGTGGACAGGTGCATTTTGTCGAGGTGAGCGTAGAGGCAGGTATCGATTTTCACTATACCCACGGCGGCACTGGGCAGAAGTACTTTATCGAAACCATGGGACCGGGGTGCGCGTTTCTGGACTATGACAGCGATGGATTTCTCGATTTATACGCAGTCAATGGTCACGATCTGAGTCCTGACACTGACCCTGAAGAGCGCAATGCGCTCTATCGCAACAGGGGCAATGGAACCTTCGCCGCAGTCGGACGCGAAGCCGGGGTGAGAGACGGGGGATACGGCATGGGTGTGACCGCCGCCGATTATGACAACGACGGGGATGTGGATATCTACCTCACCAATTACGGTCCGAACGCGCTGTATCGCAACGAGGGGGATGGAACCTTTGCGAACGTCACCGACCAAACGGGATTGGGGAACGAATTGTGGGGGACGGGCTGTGCCTTTTTTGACTATGACAACGACGGATTCCTCGATTTGTATGTGGCCAACTATGTCGAGTATACCCTCGATGCCCCTGGCAAGGATCTGACTCCATATGCCGTTGGCTCCTTTGCGGGCGCAGAAGTAGCGCCAGATACCAGATCCTATCCCAGTCCCGATAATTTTAAAGGCGCTCCCGATGCCCTGTATCACAACGAGGGGGATGGAACCTTTGCGGACGTCACGGTCCAAGCCGGGGTGTTCAATCCAGATGGAAAAGGGATGGGCTTAGTGTGCGGCGATTACGACAACGACGGCGACATGGATCTCTTTGTGGCCAATGACCAGACAGCCAATTTCCTCTACCAGAACAACGGCGATGGAACTTTTGCGGATGTAGCTCTTATCGCGGGGGTCGGCTACAGCGGTGATGGGCGGATGGAAGCCAGTATGGGGGCCGACTTCGGGGACTATGACAACGATGGCTTGCTAGATCTCGTTGTCCCAAATTTTCAGCGCGAGCCTACCAGCCTCTATCGGAACGAAGGCGATGGCCTGTTCGCGTACGAATCGACGCCTTCGAGTATCGGGCGCTATTCGCTCCCCTATGTCGGCTGGAGCACCGCCTTCTTCGACTATGACAACGATGGTTTGTTGGATATCTTCGTCGCCAACGGTCATACTCTGGACAACGTGATTCTTTTTGACGCCTCTACCTCGTATCCCCAGCGCAACCAGTTGTTCAGGAACGAGGGACAGAGACGCTTTGTGGAGGTCTCCGATGCCTCGGGGGAGGGGCTGTCCATCGTCAAGGTGAGCCGGGGGGCGGCGTTCGGCGATTACGACAACGACGGCGATGTGGATATCTTCGTGGTCCATTCGGTCGGCCGTGCCGACCTGCTGCGAAACGATGGGGGTACCCAGCACAACTGGTTCCAAGTCCGAGTAGTCGGTGTAGAGAGCAACAGGGATGGTGTGGGGGCGCGGATCGAACTCAACGCGGGCGGTTTGCGCCAGATCAGGGAGATCAAGAGCGGCTCTGGACTGTACAGCCAAAATGACCTACACGCTTCTTTTGGATTGGGGAAGAGTGAGAGTATAGAGCAACTCGTCGTTCGCTGGCCCAGCGGCACGGTGGATCGCATGAGCCAGTTAGCCGTCAATCAGCGCGTCGTGATCGAGGAAGGCAGGGGATGGGTCGGAGGTGGATGGAACGACAGCAGCCGTGCGCCCTGATGTCAGAGGCTCGATCATAGCATTCGCGAAAGGAGTTTTTCGATGAGATCATGGGCTTTATCCCTAGCTCTCTTGTGGGCCCTCCCCGGAATGGGCCAAGTATCTCTCTATATCAGCGAACGCGATGGGCAGCCGATATATGTGTTCGAGAATAAATACATCAGAAGTGAGATAGCCCATACCCGAGGCCGGTCGCCGCTGAGTTATTTCGACAAAATCGCCGGCGTGGAACAGCTAAGACAACTCGAACCCCTCGACAAAAACCACGGGAAACACTATCCGCACGGCGGTGTCGCCGAATGCGTGCCGTGGACCGGGGGATCGCCCTACATGGGCTACCTATGGACCCAACCGTGGGAGATGACAGCCCGGATCTACGAACACCGTGCAGTCTTGGTAGGTGAGATGACTTTTCCCTACCCCGACCCAGTCACCGGCAAATTGTGCGAACTGAGATTCGCAAAGACCACGACCGCTTACGAGGGCTCTACGCGGCTGAAGATGGATTACAAAATAGAAAATGTCGGCGAACGGCGCGCCCGCTTTCAACACTGCGTCCACGGCAGTCCCTGCGTCGGAGGCGAGTGCGACGACAGCGATTATTTTTTCGCCCCCGGCAGTCAGTGCTGGGTGGTGTGGAGCGGACTCATCCCCCAATACCAGATCCCGGACCAGTCGTGGCACTCGTGGCCGATACCCGAAGCAGTGGATTTCCGCAGGGGGGGCTCGGGCGGTCTCCAGTTGTTTGTGCCGGCGCGGTGGGGTGTCATTGGGGACGACGAGAGCCAGCAAGTGATGGCTATGGCCATCTCTTCGGTGTCTGTCGAGGATAGGGAGATCCCCGCCTACATAGGATATACGCGGGGTGCAGACACATACTACTTAGAGCCCTCGCTGACCCGGCACATCTCCAATCACGCCGACCGCTGGGAGCGGGAGGGGTACTCTGTCGACCTCGACCGAGGCGAGGTGTGCGAGTACACCGTGGATATGGCGATGTTTCACGGTGTCTCCAAGGAACAGATTGTCTCTTTGTACAGGCTCACAGGAGATTATCTGCTGTTGGATGAGCCGAGCCTGACCTTCGAGAGCGGCAATGGTGGCAAGGCCGTCTTGAAAATGGATATTGGGGTATCGGCAGAAACCGAACTCATCGCGCAGGATGCGGCTAGCGGTGAGTCTCTTTTCACCAAGAGCTTGCTACCGGGAAAAGTAGTGCGGGTTTCAGAGGAGATCCGGCTGCCCGGAGAAGCGAAAGCCGTCACTGTGATGCTCAGGAACGCGGCTGGGGACCAAGTTATACTAAGCAAAAAGTAGCAATCGCAATGGTGCGACGCAGGATAAAATCGCTGTGGGGGAATCTGTTACTAGAGGGAGCCAGAGGAGGATGAAGGAACAGAAGCGAACAGAGACGCGAGTGGGTAATTCCTCTGGGGTGACGCCGAGAGCTTTTTTTATCGGTCTGGTGTGCTCGGCCCTGGTAGGCGGGGGAACGCAGTACGGGGAAATCTTCCTCAGAAGTTCGCGCATGTCCGATGACTTCAGCACCGGCGGGGCTCTATTCATTTTCTTTTTCTTAGTGGCCGGCGTCAATGTGCTGTTGAGGCTCATGGGACCCAGAGTGGCATTCACGCCGACGGAGTTGATCCTCATCTATGTGATGATGATGACCTCGTGCGCGATCACGGGAATGGGGCTGACCCACTACCAGATCCCCCTGCTGGCGACGCTGCCCTACTTTGCCACGCCCGAGAACGACTGGGCGAATCTGGTGGCCCCCTATGTCAGAGGATGGATGATCATCGAGGATCCACTGGCGAGCAAGTACTTCTTTGAGGGCCTGCCGCAAGGCGAGTCGATTCCGTGGGCTGTGTGGTTGAAGCCGCTGGCTTACTGGAGCGTCTTCTTCGCCGCCTTCTACTTTGTGATGATCGCGCTGATGGTCATTCTGAGAAAGCAGTGGATAGAGCACGAAAGGCTGATCTATCCCATCATCAGGGCCCCCCTCGACATGATCGGTGAGAATAGCAGGGACGGTCTGCTGGCGGGGTTCTTCAAAAATCCCCTGATGTGGCTGGGTTTCGCCTTTGCTTCCTTGGTCACTTCTTCCATTGGCCTCAACGCTTACTACGATTATTTGCCCTCATTCAACCTCCTCTATCCCGGCGTCACTCTCCCGCTGCTGCGGGAATCGATCCAGTTGCGCTTTATGATCAGTTTCCCCGTGATGGGATTTGCCTATTTGATCAATCAGGATGTGGCATTCGGGCTCTGGTCTCTGGATGTGGTGGCCAAATGCCTGGACGGAGTGTTCAATACCCTCGGGGTGTACCTGCAATTGCGGGTCAATCACTACGGCGGCAGTTCAGGGATATTCTCCTCGACCGCGATCGGAGCGATGTTGACACTGGTGCTCTATGGCGGATGGGTCGCCAGGGGCCACCTGAAAGATGTGTTTAGAAAGGCGTTTACCCCGGCTCCTGATGTGGATGATTCCGGCGAGATTCTCTCCTATCGGAGCGCGGTGATCGGCACCCTGGTGTCGGTGGTCGTCATGCTCGTCTGGCTCAGGGCCGCCGGCTTACCTCTTTGGGCGGGCGGGCTGTTCCTGTTTATCGCCTTTGTGATCTTTATCGCCATTACCCGCATCGTGGTCGAGGGCGGTATGGCGGCGTGCCGGGCACCTCTGATCGCGCCCAACTTTATGCTCTATGCCGTCGGCACTCCAGCACTGGGCGCGCAGGGAGTGACGGCGCTGGGTTATACCTACGGGTGGTCTTCGGATATTCGGACCTTTTTGATGGCATCGATCGCCAACGGGTTGAAGCTGTTGGACGACAAGCGTTTCCAGGGACGCAAGCGGCCGGTGTTTGGCTGTATTGTCGCGGCGCTAATCGTATCGCTGATCGTGTCGTTTGGGCTGATGCTCAGGCTGGTTTATGAGGTCGGGGGCGTGAACATCCACTCGTGGTTCTGCTTGGGGGCAAATTTGCTACCCTTTGATCTGGTATCGACGGTAACCAACCGACCGATCGACGTGACTTGGGGCATGTGGATGAATACAGGCATTGGCGCCTCGCTCATGGGCATGCTGACGCTATTGCGACACAAATTTCTGTGGTGGCCGCTCCATCCGCTGGGATTGACTGTTGCCGGCAGCCGGGTGATGGACTGGACTTGGTTCAGCATCTTTCTGGCTTGGCTGGTCAAGATCATCGTATTGCGCTATGGCGGGCCCAAGATGTTTAGGGCCCTGCGCCCCTTCTTTTTGGGAATGGTCCTGGGACAGTTCGTCTCGGCGGGTATATGGACAATAATTGATGGGTTCACTGGCATGACAGACAACATGATATTTGTAATTTGAGTCCGGGCTTGTTGGCAGCTAGAAGCCCCGGCTCTATTCTGATATGAGTCGCATTTCGTTCGACGAGGGATGTAGATTCGCTACGACTCCCGAAAGGAAACAAATGACCAATAATTGGCTCACGGGAATTTATCTGACCACGGATGTGGTGCTCAAATACCCCGATTATGTCGAGCGGCTGCGCGATGAGATCGGTCTGAATACGGTGGTTCTCTCCTTTACGGGCCAGCTATCGGAGGAGGTGCTCGCCCTCAGTCCCTATGGGGGACGCACGCCGACAGCAGAGGAGCTGACCAAGCTCGTTATACGGCATTTCGATGGTCGGCCCATAGACCCGCGGGAATACCAGCAGGCTCAGGCCCTGTGCGGTCCCGGCGTTGCGGCTCGGGGCGACGACAAAGCCTTCAGACAGGCTGTGGGACAGCTAAAGGAGGCAGGCCTGAATGTGTGGACGTGCGGAGGAGCTTGGACGATCCGCCGGCTCATGTTCTGTCCATCGCGGGAGGATGTGCAAGACTGGATCGAAGCCGTGTGCGTGTACTGGGCGACCCAGTATGATCTCGACGCGCTCGACATCACCCACTTCCGCTATCCGATGGGCAGTTTTCCCCTAGGGCTTTTTGGCTGCACCTGTTCTTCTTGCACAGCCGCCGCCCAAGAGCTCGGTTACGACATGGAAGCAATGGTCGAGGACTTGCAGCGTACCCGGGAGAGCCTGCGCCGGCTCGACGGTGCTCGCCTCGGTGAAGCAGTCCGTCTCGGGGTTGGTTTCTTCGATGTGGTCCACGCGCTCGGTCTGCGGTCGGGGGTCCTCGACTGGGTCCGCTTCCGCTGTGACCTGCTCACCCGCAATCTAGCGCGCTTTCGGGCGGCGGTGCACGCGGCCGCCCCTGGCAAGGCCTTTGGCACCGACACCTACCCGGCCTCCATGGCCCTGACGGCGGGCCACAATTACCGGCGCTGGGATGAGATGGCCGACTTTGCCAGCCCGCTGGTGTCCCACATTTCCGCCTTTGTCTGCAACACGTTCATCGAGTGGGCCCGCTTTCTGCAGCAGGAAATTCCCAACCTGCCGGAAGAGGATGCCCTACAGCTCGTCTATCGATTTACGGGCTACGACGGCATGGGGTTGCCGGAGACCATCGCCGCATACGGCGCTGACGAGCCGGCGACGCTGGCCTATCGGATCCCCACGGCCGACTTGGTTTTGCGGGATCTGGTGAAGACGAAACTATACCTACCGGCGGACATGCCATCCTATCCAATTATCCACGGAGAGGGTTGGCCACCAGAGGCAATCGACCGCATCGTTGACGAAGCACGTCGGCTGGGGCACAATGGTATCGTATGGCAGGGCACTGCCGAACTGATGGAGTACGACTTCAAGCGCTGAGCAGGTGCGTCAAATCATCGGCCCATATTTGTGCAAGGTTTGACTTTTATAAAACCAACGTCAGGAGGACGATCATGCTCATAGTCACTAGTAACCAAGTTTTCACCTTGGAGGGGGAAACTCCCACGCAATGCTTGGCCACCGACGGCATCCGCTGCCTAGACGAGGGCGTCCGTTGTTCCGCCATTGGTTTGGCCGATGGTCAAGTGGTCGTCTTGGCCGACGGCCAAGCCCAACCGCAGGCCACCGGCATCGGCGATTCAGTCGAGTGCATCTCCCTGCTGTCCGAAGAGCCGCTGCAAGTGCTGCTGGGCACGGAGCCGCCCCACGTGTACTGTCTCAATGGCGACAGCGGGCCGGCGAGCCGGATAGAATCCTTTGATGCTTTGGAATGCCGCCAGAGCTGGTACACGCCTTGGGGCGGTCCGCCGGCCGTGCGCGGTTTGGCGCGCAGTGGCGACTGGGTTTTCGCCGATATCCACGTCGGCAGCATCATGCGTTCGCCCGACCGCGGCACTACCTGGGAGCCGGTGACCCCGGACTTGCACGCGGATGTGCATCAGGTGGCCACCGCCCCTATGGAGGGACGCTTGTACGCCAACACTGCGGACGCGGTCTTTGCCAGCGACGACTACGGCCACTCTTGGGAGCATCGGAACGAGGGCTTGGAACACCGCTATGGCCGCGCCTTGGCCGTCCACCCGCGCGATCCCGACTGCCTGCTGGCCAGCGTCAGCAAAGGACCGGGCCATGGCGGCGATGTGCAGGGCAAGCTCTACTTTTCGCACGACGCCGGCCGCACCTGGACTCGGGCACTTGCTGGCTTTCCCGAAGCCAAGGGCAATATCGACACTTTCCACATCGCCTTTGACGCCGAGGGGATTGCTTGGGCTGCTGTCGAGGATCAGCTCTACCGCAGTGAGGATAGAGGCGAGAATTGGTCTGCGTTTTGGCACGCGCCTGCTGCCATTGTCGCCTTAGCCTGCGCCCGCTCGAACGGGATCTAAGCATTGCAACTGCTTCTGACGCTGTTAATCCTAGCCAGTTGTTCCACCACCGGGAACAGGCGGTCGCCCTGGCCTGCATACCCCGTAAATCCATTCGTCATCCAACTGGACATTCCAGGCCCTACGGATTCTGCCGGCGGCCTCATTGTCGCCGATCTGAATGGGGATGGACGCATGGATTACTTGGTCACCGTTCCCAATTATCTCACAGCTCATGCCCACGATGGCCGCAAACTCTGGGTACTCGAAACCGACCTCTGGATAGGCGGCTCCTCAGAGCGCCTCGGCCTACCCGGCCATCACGGTCCAGGCGTTCAGGCCGCAGACATCGATGGCGATGAACAGGTCGAAGTGCTGTTCCTTACCCAGGATGGCACGCTCCATGTGGTCGATGGCACTACAGGGCGCGAGCAGTGGAGCGCAAAGCCGCCCATTCCTAAAGGCACCCAACGCTGGGAGCATTTGGTCGTCGCCAATTTCCGTGGCGCGGGAGATCGAGACATACTCCTCCAAGCCACCAACGCCGAGGGATACCGCATGGGGCGCTTTCTAGCGGCCTATGCGATAGAAGATCTCCGTCGCGGAAATTTTGCCCCCCTGTGGGAACGCGACGATTTCGTCTCCTGCGCCCACAACGGCGTACGGCTGGCCGATCTGAATAGAGATGGGCAAGACGAGGTCATCGGCGCAACGGTCGTCTCTGCCGATGGAAAAATCCTACTGCGGATTCCCTTAAAAGGTCACATCGACTCGATCTTCATCTACGACGTACTACCCAACGTACCAGGCTTGGAAATCGTCGCCTTAGAAGAAGGTGGCGGCAATCGCATTTTCCTCTACAACCACGAACAACTCTTCTGGGAAACGCACTTCCGCCATCAAGAACCCCAGAATGCAGCGGTCGGCGAATTCGACTTGGAGCGGCCGGGCCTGGAGATATGGTGTCGGAGCCGCTATAACGAGCATCAGAAGCCCTTCGTCTTTGACGCACAGGGAAAGAAGATCGCGGATTACCAAATGGACGATGTCGCACCCGAGGGCTGGACCGTAAGAGGGGTCGAGGTCATCCACAAGATCGATTGGACGGGCGACCGCAAGCAGCTTGCCGCAGCCAAAGAGCGCCATACCTCCGGGGACGTTGGCATCTTCGATCCGCTCAGCGGACGCTTTCTCCACCACTTCAAGGAAAAGGCCGACCGGCTCTACGTCGCCGATGTAGCTGGAGATTGGCGCGAAGAACTGATCGTCTTGCACGGCAACCAACTCCACATCTACTTCAACGAGTCCGAGAATCTGGGTTCTGATCGTCCGCGACTGTGGTCGCAAGACCACTACCGCCGCAGTAAGATGACTTGGAACTACTATAGTCCTTAAGGTCAGGTAACAATGTCGATTCTGCCGGGAAAAGCCAGTGATTTTCTCAAGGTCGCGGTCGCTGCCGCCGGGCGCGGCGACCTCCAAACCGTTCAGGCCGTATTGGCGCAAAAACCAGCGTGGATCAGCCGCGTCGGTTCGCACGGTCGCACCATGCTGTGGGAAGCTGCGTACCGGGGACGGCTCGCCATGGTCGATTACCTGCTCGATCAAGGCGCTGACATCCACGCCTGCGGCTGTCACTTCACGCCTCTGCTAGTCGAAATCTCCCCCTACTGCGCCGCCCGTTACAAGCGCCATCACGCAGTCGCCGACCGGCTGCTAACACGCGGTGCCACGACCGATATCTACACCGCTGCCTTTCTCGGCGAAAGCGATGCGGTCGCCGACTACCTCGACCGAGAACTGGGTCTGGCAACGGCCGAAAAGGCGCAGCACGATTCCTGTCGGCGCACGACGGTTTTGCACTACGCCGTCAGCGCCGGGCACCTCGCCATCGTCACGATGCTATTGGCGCGGGGTGCCGATCCGCGGCCATACAGTGGCTGGCTGATTCGCTTTGCCGTGTGGCGGGATCGCGCCGATATCCTCAAGGCCCTGCTCGACGCCGGGGCCGATCCAACCCACGCCGAGGCCCCTCGTTCCGGCATCGTCAATACTGAGATCATCGAATTGTTGACCGCTCACGGCGTCGCAGTGGATGTGGACCACGCCGAGGGCGGCTGGCCGCCCCTTGTCTTCCAGTCGCGCGGCGACCGCGGCGGCAATGTCCAGCGCGTGCGCGAGTTGCTCGACTGCGGGGCCGACGTCAATGTCAGGAACCACAAGGGCCAAACGGCCTTGCACTGCGCCGCCAAAGCGGGATTTGACCAAATCGTCGCCTTGCTGCTCGACCGAGGGGCCGATGTGAACGCCAAAGACGACAAGGGCGCAACGCCGTTGGCGACTGCGTTGCGTTCAAAGGTGAAAGACAAGGATCGGCTCGCGGCTGTCATCGGCCTGCTCACCGACGCTGGTGGCGTTTGAGCTTCAGCTAAGGGAACATGGATAGCCTGCACCATTGCTGACGCTCATTCCTTGCATTCGATAGTTCTTATTAATACTTTAGCGTTAAATATTAATAACAATACGGCTTATTACGTTGTGCTTAATAAGGAAACCTCTCCGTGAGACGCGGCGAAACCGGCCAATACGAGACCACAATCGTTGGCGATGAGACGGTGCGAGCTTTCGTACCTGCGCCGCTTCCGCCCGTGCCTGCACTGGATCTGATAGCTCTGCAGGGTCCCCTAGAGAAGGCATTGCTGGCGCTGGGCCGGTTGGACAGTCTCTCCGTGTTGCTGCCCGACGCTCACCTGTTCCTTTACACCTATGTCCGCAAAGAGGCTGTGCTGTCCTCCCAGATCGAGGGTACCCAGTCCTCACTGTCGGATCTTCTGTTGTTCGAACTAGAGGAGATGCCAGGTACCCCCCTCGACGATGTTGTCGAGGTCTCGAATTATGTGGCGGCACTAGAACATGGATTGCGCCGGATACGCGAGGGATTCCCGCTCTGCAATCGCCTCATCCGCGAGATCCATGCCGAGTTGCTCGCACGAGGTCGCGGCAGCGACAAAACCCCAGGTGAATTCCGGCGCTCACAAAACTGGATTGGCGGCAGCCGGCCCGGAACGGCGCGCTTCGTGCCCGCGCCGGCACACGCTGTTGCAGAGTGCATGTCGGATCTGGAGCGATTTCTCCATACCGAGGCTTGCGGATTGCCCGCCCTCCTGCGGGCAGGACTCGCCCATGTCCAATTCGAGACCATCCATCCCTTCCTCGACGGTAACGGACGGGTCGGCCGCCTGCTGATCACGTTCCTGCTGTGTCACGACGGAGTGCTGCGCGAGCCGCTGCTGTATTTGAGCCTCTACTTCAAACAACACCGAGAGAGCTATTACGAACTCCTCAATACTGTGCGGAAAGACGGTGACTGGGAAGCGTGGCTCGCGTTCTTTCTCGACGGCGTGACGCAGACCGCGGAGGGGGCCGTCTCGACCGCACAGCGGCTGCTCGCTCTGTTTCAGGAAGACCAAGCAAAGATACAACAGACAGGTCGTGCGGCGGGGTCGGCGCTGCGCGTCCACCAAGCTTTGCAGGAGCACCCGATTGCATCGATCCAAGAACTTGCCAAGCGCACTGAACTCTCGGTCCCCGCGGTTACCACCGGGATGCAGATACTCGAACGGGTCGGAGTAGCGCGCGAATTGACGGGCAAGAAGCGGAACCGGCTTTTCGGCTATGATCAATATCTTGCCATTCTCGGCGAGGGTACCGAATTACCATAAGCCGACGCCGCTGGCAACCGCATTGCGCTCCAAGGTGAAAGACAAGGATCGGCTCGCGGCTGTTATCGACCTGCTCACCGACGCTGGTGGCGCTTGATGTTGACCATTACGTGAAGATTCTATATAGTGTTGCTCATCCAGAATATTGGATCATGCCCTCAAGATGCTGCTCAAGGCTGCGAGCCTGCCGAGTGCTCAATATCGTAAGTGCGAGCCTTTTTCGTCATAGCGGTCTGCAAACCACTTAATTCGACGGACCAATTTCTTTACTTTAGTGAAAGAACCGTATCAAATTGCCGCTGCAGACTATGGATCCAAATTATCTCTGAGACAGGACACTAGCACCGTCGTTCATGTTCAACTACGACACATATCCCACAGACGCTGCATTAGAACGCTTGCTAGAGCGCTATGAGAGGACAGGGCGCGCAGTGCCGGTCGACTTTCGTCGTCTCGTGTCTTGCCTTCCAACCGCCGAGCGTGCAACGCATTTGCTCCACCCCTATCCGGCGAAATTGCTAATGCACATCCCGTTTTTCTTCTTGGCCAATTCGATTCTCTCTCGACAAGGGGACGTCGTTGCTGACCCTTTTTGCGGTTCTGGTACCGTACTGCTGGAGGCACAACTAGCTAGGCGACGCGCAATAGGTGCCGACTCTAACCCACTTGCTCAACTGCTCACCACCGTCAAGACCTCACCAGTCCCAGTGCTGACCTTGGATTCAGCTACTGACCATCTTCTGGACCGCATTCCTAAAGAATCCCAAAACGGCACTCCAGATGTAGTTAACTTGGCATACTGGTTTTACCCTCACGTTATTCGTCAGCTTCAATGTCTGTACGAGGCAATTGAAGCGACGAGCCAAGAGAAGATACGCGATTTCTTCCGAGTGTGTTTCTCTAGCTGCGTCAAGAGAGTCAGTCTCTCCGATCCGCGTCTCTCCGTGCCGGTGAAATTGCGGCCAGGACAGTATCCAGAAGGCCACAACCTTCGCGAGAAGACGGATGCTCACATACGCCGTCTTCGACGTATAAACGTCATTACCATTTTCAAAGAAATCCTAAACTCGAATCGAAGACGGATCGCATCTATCGAGCCATTTACGGACGAACTACCGACTGCAAAAATAGTGTCATCCGACGCACGAAGCTTTGGATACAGCGACACTACATCTCCGTCAAATGGAAAGCCCCCCACTGGCCAAGTGCAGCTCGTTATTACATCCCCTCCCTATCCGGGTGCCCAAAAGTATATTCGGTCATCTTGCCTTAGCTTGGGATGGCTCGGACTCTGCAGATCAAACGAGCTACGCAAATACAAGATTGAAACGATTGGGCGAGAAGAAGTTCGGAAATCTGATTACGCTACGTTTTCCCAAACAGGCCTTCGCGCTGCTGATAGATTCCTCATGGACATTCACAGTGAGAACCCGATTCGTGCCACGATTGCCTCGACGTATCTCCGCGAAATGCGTGAATCAATCGAAGAAGTGTGGCGAAGCTTGAAGGTTGGTGGGTATTTTGTGCTGGTTGTGGCGAACAATCAAATCTGTGGACGTGAGTTTAAAACACAACACTACTTGCGAATGATAGCAGAGGAAACAGGTTTTCGAACTGTCTTGCGAATGATTGACAACATCCGCTCACGCGGCCTCATGACTAAGCGCAACGAAACTGCAGGCATGATTACTCGAGAATGGGTACTCGTTTTTGTGAAAGATTAAAAGGGCAATAGTGTATGTCTCTTTCAGATAAGTTATTTACCAAGATCAAGATTTTCAGTGAGACGATATGGGATCGTGAAGCTAGGCAGCCACAAATCGAAGACTGGCTGGCCAATTTTAGCACTCCGGCGAATGGGACGGAAGACGAGTGCAAATTGCACGCCCTCTATTTACTATCGCAGTTTATGTACTTCGGCAGTCGCCAAATGCGTGAACTCATGCGAGTGCTTTTCCGCGATCTTTATAAATACCCACTTGTTGAGCAGATTCGAGAGGAAAACGGACACACGACTGACCTTGAATTCATTAATCAAAAATTTCGAGAGACTCTTAATAGAACTCTTTTTCTTGGAGTTGGAAGTCCATCTGAAAGTGGACCTCATTTGCTATACTATTTTCGACAGGAAAACAGCTTACCCGAAAGTCACTTCATCCATAGTAACGATATATTCGAAAACAAATCCATGATCTTTAATCGGAGCGACCATTGTGTAAGTACGCTAAAGTTTCGCAATCCAAATGTTGATCGTTATGTTTTTATAGATGATTTTTGTGGCTCTGGACATCAAGCCGAGGTTTATTCAGCCGACATTGTCGAAGAAATCAAGAGGTGTAATCCAGATATCAAGATCTCGTACTTTGTATTGTGTGCGACTTCAACAGGTATGGATGTCATCCGTAATAACACGAAATTCGACGTAGTTCGATGTGTATTCGAACTCGATGATAGTTTTCGTTGTTTTTCTTCTTCCTCGCGCTACTTTCCTTCGCCTTGGCCAAACAATATCAACGCGCAGTTTGCTGAACAGATGTGCCTTAGATATGGTCATACTCTTGAGCCGAATGCACCGATTGGTTACGGCAACTGCCAATTGTTGCTTGGGTTTCAACATAATACACCAGACAACACACTGCCAATTATCTGGAGTGAGGGATCTGATGGGAATCCGTGGACACCTATCTTCAAGCGGTACCCAAAACTATATAAGGAATGATATATGGATAATTTTCTTGACAACCCATTTAGCGTGACAAGAGCTGCCGATTTCACAGATGAGCAGATATTGCAGTATTGGGTAGACCTATCCTATGGTGATGGCTTTCTGGATTTGATCCAACCTCGCCTGGAAATGCCTATGCTTATTCTTGGCGGTAAAGGAAGCGGGAAAACGCACATCATGCGCTATCTTTCGTTTCCGCTGCAGAAGATGCGTCATTCCGAGGATCTGACTGCCTGTGTTCGAGATGCAGGATTTATTGGAATCTATATGCGCTGTAGTGGCCTGAACTCAACTCGATTTCGTGGAAAAAGACAATCTGAAGATACATGGGCGGACGTCTTTGCTTACTACATGGAACTCTGGCTCTCACAGATGACTATTGATATATGCTGCGAGATTATTAGCAACTCTGCCGATATCAACGGTAGCGAAGCATCGATCATTGCTGAATTAGAGAACCTGTTTGACGAGCCGGCTAGTGAGTTTCCGAGTTCTCTTCATGACTTTAGCCAGCATCTTCGAGATTTGCAGAAAGAACTCGATGTTGAAGTCAATAATTGTGCCATTACCGGTGTATTGGATATTACAATTCGGGTAAGTCCCGGAAGACTGATCTTCGGGATTCCAAAGGTTCTATCGACTCGCTTTTCACAACTGAAGAACATTTTATTTGTCTACCTTGTTGATGAATTTGAAAATCTGACTGAGTCCCAACAGAAGCTTATAAATACGTTGATCCGGGAAAAACAGAACCCGTGCTCATTTAAGATTGGTGCACGGCTCTACGGCATAAGGACCTATTCAACATTCTGTGCAGATGAAAACAACAAAGAAGGCTCCGAGTACGAGCAACTTATACTCGACAAAACTTTACGAGAAAATGACGAAAAATACGCTACGTTTGCTAGGCGTCTTGTTATTCGTCGCTTAGATACCCGTGGCATCCTTGCCAATCCACCGGAGACCGATGAGGAAGCACACGAATTTCTGACCAGAGCCTTTGAAAGGGATCCAACGGATGGCCTTGCTGGGGGCTCAACTCGGTTTATAATTGAGAAATATTCCGATAGAGAACGGCCCTACTTCAAAAAACTTCGGAACGTGATGCGGCAAGGACTAAAGGCCAAGGTAACCCTAGGGATCACTTCTTCCTGTGACATCGACTCTGTTGTTGACCTTCTGTCATGTCCGAAGTTTCCTTTGTTAGAAAAACTTAATTGTTTCATCTTGTATCAACAATGGAGTTCACGCCGTAATCTCTTAAAGTCTGCCGAAAATATTCACATTGACTGCCAGACTTATCTGAGAGAGGAAAACACAGGAACGAAGTATCATGGCAAGCTGCTTCACTGGAAGTATGATCTTCTCGCACAACTTCGACGTGAATGCCGCCGAAAACAGCAATATGCTGGCTTCGATACCTTCATAGAGCTATCATGGGGAAACCCAAGGCACTTGCTGATCCTTCTTAAACATGTCATGGCGTGGGCTGCGTTTAAGGATGAACATCCATTTGGTGAAAAGCCAATTTCTGTTTTAGCTCAAGCTGAGGGGGCTAGGGAAACCGCAGAATGGTTCTTTCGTGATGCACGTATAAAGGAGGGTAAGGACGGAAATTTGGTGCAGGAGGCAATCAACCGATTAGGTACATTGTTCCGCAGCATTCGCTACTCGCACAAACCATCAGAATGCTCTTTATCTACTTTCAGCTATGAACAAGCATCTGTTAGTGCCGATACCCAGCGTTTGATTGACCTAGCCGAGAAATGGTCGTTGCTTGTCAATGTAGGTGGACAGCGTGACCGAAACTCTGAGCGTGTAGATATGAAATTCCAAATGAACAGGATACTTGCACCAAGGTGGGACATTTCGTTCATACGCAGGGGTACGCTCGCCATTTCAGGTGATGAACTCAATGCCATCTTCGATCCAGCCTTCACGAGCGAATTCGATCAGATACTCAAAACCCGTATTGATAGAATGACTGCACCGTTCTTTGGGACAAGACCAGAAACAAAGTATGATGTGAGTAAGAATCAGGGAACGCTGTTCGGAGTGGAAGATGACTAACTATCCTGATTACACGATTTTTTACAAACGTCAGTTATCGGTTTCTGGAGAGTGGAGTTCACAGGAAAACTGGGATCTCTTTATTTCAGCCTACGTACCAGCCGAACGAACAAAATGCGTATTCAATAAAGTCAACGCGACGCATAAATACTGGTTAATCTTTCCCGAGTACGGCTACACCACTGCGGAATATCCTTGCGGTAAAGTGTACGATGAGGCTGCGGACGACGAAGCAACTTTTATTGCTCATTTCTGGAACACTCTGCCGACTGACTCACAGAACTTACGCATATGTATCGACATCTCAGGATTTATTCGACCGTACCTTATATATCTTGTGATTTGGCTGTTAGAGAAGGGTGTCACCAGATTCGACGCCATTTATTCGGAACCGATACAATACCAGAAGCGAGAACTTACCGAATTCTCTAGCGATGTCGTCAAGGAAGTTCGACAGGTCTTAGGCTACGAAGGAATCCACACAAATGATATCGGGAAAGATGTATTAATAATTGGTGCTGGCTACGAAGACAATCTGATCTCACATGTAGCGGAGAGTAAAGCAAAGGCTACGAAATTTCAATTGATTGGATTTCCGTCGTTGCGTGCAGATATGTATCAGGAGAACGTTCTTCGTGTACGAAGGGCCGAAGAGTCTCTAGGTGGTACAGTTGACGATGAGGTTCGTACCTTTTTTGCACCGGCAAACGACCCTTTCGTTGCTGCTAGCGAAGTGCGTCGTATGGTCAATGATTGGAACGTTCGCAGAGGGATTACTAATCTATATCTGTGCCCACTGTCCACGAAAGCACACGTTCTTGGGTTTGCTCTATATTACGTAACAGAGCGCCGAAATACAGCAACAAGCATCATTTTTCCATTTGAGGAACGATACAGCCAAAACACGAGCAGAGGCATAGCCCGTATTTGGAAATACACGGTGGAGTTGCCGCGAGGATAATGAATATGGAAAATTCTGCTGAAAAGACGCATCGTCCTCATGCCGCTCAACTAGATAAAATCCTCGGCAATCCATATAAAGTTCTCGACGATGGTTTTGTTCGCGCTATCGACTATATGGGAACCGACGAATCGATCGTACAAGCTGCCCGTGTCTCATACGGAAAGGGTACGAAAAAGATTCATGAAGACCGAGGTCTCATCAGATACTTAATGCGTCATCGACATACTACACCATTTGAGATGTGCGAGATTAAACTTCATGTCCGAGTTCCCATGGATTGTTGGCGTCAATGGATTCGTCACCGGACTGCAAACGTGAACGAGTACTCAACGCGTTACTCTGAGGCAATCGACGCCGCGCAACAGACATCGAGTGACCAATGGCGTGAGCAGGGTGCTACGAATCGCCAGGGCAGTGGTGATTTCCTTGACAGTCAAACAGGTGAGTATCTAACTCAGCGTGAAAATGAGTTGCAACGAGCAGCTAGAGAGGTATACAAAGAACGGCTTCAAAAGGGTGTTGCACGAGAACAAGCGCGAAAGGACTTGCCTCTTTCGACGTACACAGAGGCGTACTGGAAGATAGATTTGCATAATCTGTTTCATTTCTTGTCGTTAAGAATGGATTCGCATGCACAAACAGAAATCCGTGGCTACGCGAACATCATTGGGAATGAAATCGTAGCTCGATGGTGTCCGATCGCTTGGGAGGCATTCGTTGATTACCGTCTCAATGCCCTGTTCCTGACACGGCTCGATAAAGAGATAATTGAGCAAATATTACAAGGCGACCTAGACGAAGCGAACCGATTTGCGATCAAAAATGGCTGGCTCTCGCCGAATAAGAAGGGACAGAAGCGAAACAGAGAAAGGGAAGAATTGGAAGTGAAGCTCACCGAACTTGGTCTGCCGGTACCATGGAGGGACGACAAGGATTCAGAATGATGATACTGAATACACCTCGCATCAGGGTGTATTTCGGTAGCTGAATTCTCATCGGCAAACCGGAGCCCCTCAAACACCTCCCATCTATAACTTGGTATCGGCGGCTGTGCCAGCAGGCACACTAAGGCTCCCGCTCCGGAATTTCTCCCAGAGCGGGGCCTGTCATAACACCGCCTTTCTTGTCGGCATTCTTAGCTTTCCTCATTCGTCCATTCCTATTATGCTATTAGCGCATTCCAGCATGAACGATAATTAAGCCCATTCTTATTTTCATATCTGAAAACAAGGGAACATGGTGAATCCTGATATGCAACCAACGCCAACCACCCCAAGCGTGCAGCAAGTCCCGCTCCTGACCGCGAGCCAGATAGCCCAGTTCAAGCGCGACGGCTTCCTCGTGCTCCCCGCCGTGCTCGACCCCGACCTCTGCCGCCAGGCCAGGGACGAAATGTGGGCCGCGATTGCAACCCACCTGCCCCGCATAAAACGGGACGATCCCTCCACCTGGGACCCGCTTACCGAGGAAGAAAGCACCGCGCTAAACGCACAGCGTCCCGATATCGGCGGCGACCCCTATTTCGCCGGCAACAGCCACCGCTTCTATGTCCGCAACGGTGCCGAACAATTCATGCTCGACTTGGCCCCTCGGGCCTTGTGGCAAGTCGCCGAGCAATTGCTTGGCGAGGGCACGGTGGTGTGGCCCGCTGGAGAGGATGACGCTGGCATCACGACGGGTCCGTGCTTTATGTGCGACGACGCGGTGGGAGGGCTGGCCAGCCACTTGGGCAAAGAGATCGAGAAGTGGCCAGAGAAGGGGTCCTTCACCACTGAGGAAGCACTGCGCCTGCCCAAGACCGGCCCGATATGGCTCAACGGACAGGGGACGCGCGGCTTGTATTGCACCCTGCCCAACAGCCCGTCTCCTGGCCCCGACTACCGAGGTGCCCACTCCGACGGTGCCTGCTACGGCCGCTGGCGGCTGCAAATGTCGGCTTACACCGACGACCTACCGCCCAACTCCGGCGGCTTCACAGTGTGGCCGGGCAGCCACAGCCGAATCTGGCGCGAGCAGTGGCAAGCTTTCCTAGAAGGCGAAAAGCATACCGACAAACACTTGGCGGAACGCAAAGTCGGCGGCTACAACGACCCCGCCATCCAACGCATCAAGGTCGATACCCAGCCCGTCGATTGCCACGGCCCCGCCGGCACCGTGGTCTTGTGGCACACCAAAATTTTGCACATCGCCGGACAAAATCTATCTGCCGACGTCATCCGCCAAGCGACCATCTACGGTTTCCTCAAAACGCCGGCATCCCTCCCCGATCCACTAGTAGTGGACAACACCAACGGCGACATCTGGCGGGATTGGTCCGACGAAGTGCGCGCCACCCAATAACCCGCACTCAGCCGTAGGCACCTTTCTCGTGGCGGCCGAGCAAGCGCTGCAAACGGGGCGAGGCACCCTCAAGAGCCCAGCGGTTCGACGGCGACCGCGACACCGGAACTCGATGAGGCGCGGGCGGCGTCGGCGACCGCCTGCACCCAGTAGCCGCTCTCCGCGTCACAGACCGGTTTTTCACCGCGCTCTGCGGCGGCGGCGAAATCCTCGATCATCGGCAGATCGAATAGCTTCTCCTGCAGCGGCTCCACCTCAATCCTCTCAGTTCCATCGGGCAGCTCCAGAATCAGGTGATCCGCTGTCAACTCCAGCGGGTCAATCAGTATCCTGCCGCCATCGCCGTCGATCTGGGCAAAGTCGCGACGCGGTGGCGAGGTCAGGATCGTCGAGTGCATGCCGATCCCGCCACCCTCGAAGCGCACGATCAGGGCGTTGGTGTCATCGACGGGCCAGTCGTGACCGACCGTGTCGACCACAGCGCTCACCGACTGCGGCCGGCCGCCGAAGTTCAACAGCACTTCGATGCGATGAGACGCCATTTCCATCAGGGCGCCGCCGATGCCCGGTTCGATCCGCCAATCCCCCGCTTCCGGATCCCAGCGCCCGCTGTAATGGGTACGCGCGAAAACGACCCGGCCGATGCGGCCCGCGGCGATCAACCGCTTGGCCGCGACCACTTGCGGACAGGTGCGCCGACGGTAGGCGACCGCCAGGGTCACGCCGTGAGCCCGGCACGTGGCGATCATTTCGCGACACTCGGCGGCGTTTCTCGCCATCGGCTTCTCGCATAGTACGTGCTTTCCGTGCTCCGCCGCTAGGCAGGTGTAGTCGCAATGGGTATCGGCCGGCGTCGACACGATGACAGCCTCCACCCGGTCGTCACGCACCAGCTCCGCCGCCGAGCCGTACGCGCGCGGGCCACTGAATCGCGCCGCGAATGCCTTGGCTGCCTCGAGGTCGCGACGGCAGACGGCGACGAGGTCGGTCCGTTCCGAAGCCAGCAGGCTCGGCCCAAACGAGTGCTCGGCTATGGAGCCGCAGCCGATGATGCCAAATTTCATGGTGAAGTCCTTGTTCCGGTGAGTAGGCGATGGACTGGCTTCCTTCGTCTCCCCAGTTGTGCTGCGGTAGGTGGCCAGAGAGCGGGCGGAATCTGACCTCAGCCGTAGGAGCCTTTCTCGTGGCGGCCGAGCAAGCGCTGCAGGCGGGGCGAGGTGCCCTCCAGCACGTGTGGCGGCATGCGGTAGTCGATAAAGGGATAGAAACGCTGGGAGATAAAGCGCTTGCTGTACGTGGCTCCGGCCATGAAGCGCGTGCGATCCGAGGCATTGGGGGCACCCCGGTGCCAGATCTGGTTGTTGAACATATAAGCGTCGCCAGCCCGGGCAAACAAGGAAACCGGTCCAGTCTCGCAAAAGGTGGGCGCGTCTTGGGAGGCGGGGCGACGACCGGCGCGATGGCTGCCGGGAACGACCTGCGTGGGGCCGTATTCAATGCTTTCTACATCGCTGACCGGGGTGAAAATTTGCAGCACAAAGCAGGGCATGGTGATGCGCGGGTCGTGCTGTTCCACCGCATCGGGCAGGGGAAAGTGGATCAAGTCATCGAGGTGCCAGCCGCCGGGGCCGTCGGGCACTTTGCTAGAGTCGGGTTCGGTGTACAGGGCGTTTTGCGACATGAGGTGGCAGTTGTCGCCCAGAATGGCTTCGGCCAAGCTGGCAAATGGCTCGCGGACGACCAAGTCGCGGAATGCCTCGCTGTATTCAAACATCCGCATGAGACTGATGCCGCGGATGTGGTCGCCGGCTTGGTCGTTGAGGATGCGAGGATCGGCGACTTTGCGCGCCATGGCCTCGCGCAGGGCCTCGACCTCGTCGGCTGCGAGGACGGACCCCAAGTGATAGTAGCCGTCGCGGTTGAATTGCTCGATGATGCGCTGGGTTTTTTCCGGCGAGTACGGCCGGCCTGCTGCAATGGGACTGGACATGGGATTTTAGCCGGGCAAGAGAGTGGATAGGTCGGCTGCAAAATAGCGCACGGCCTTGCCAACGCCAAATCAACAGATTTCAACGCATCCACCGCTTAAACGTCCTATTGCGCCACCTATCCACCCGCCATACCTTGCCTCCCATGAGTTTACGCATCGGCATCGTCGGCACGGGCTCTTTCGCCCAGAGCTTTATTCCCCTCTTCAAAGCACATCCCCTCGTCGGCCAAGTCGTCCTCTGCGATTTGGACGGCGAGAAGTTGGCACGCAACGCCGCCAAACACGCGATAACCGACCTAAGCCCCTCGCTCGACGCGCTCTGCGACTCGTCCATAGACGCCGTTTGCCTCTTCACCCAAAACTGGCTCCACGGCCCCCAAGCCGTCCAAGCCCTAGAGGCCGGCAAACACGTGTACTCAGCCGTGCCCCCCGGCATCAGCTATGCGGAAATAGAAAACTTGGTCGCAGCCGCCGCGCGCAGTAGCAAGGTGTACATGCTGGGCGAGACCAGCTATTACTATCCCGGCGTGCTCTACTGCCGCCAGCAGCACGCCCGTGGCGCTTTTGGCCAGATCGTCTATGGCCAAGCCGAGTACTACCACGACTGGGATCACGGCCTCTACGATGTGGCGCGCTGGCGCGGCGGAGAAAATTGGCGGGCGAGTGCTGGCATTCCGCCGATGTACTACCCGACCCATTCGACGAGTCAGATTATCTCCGTTACGGGTGCCTATATGACGCATGTCTCCTGCCAAGGCTTCCGCGACGAACACGCCGACGGCATCTACCCGCACAACGACTGGCAAAACCCCTTCAGCAACCAGAGCGCCCTGTACAAGATGTCCGACGGCAGCGCCTGCCGCATCAACGAATTCCGCCGCATCGGCCACCCCGGCTGCGTGCAGATGATCCTCCAAGGTACCGAAGGCTGCTTCGAGCAATCCGCCAGCGGTGCCCGTTGGCTGACCAAGGACCACGCCCAACAAGAAAACCTAGATCAGCTCCTAGCCTGCACCGGCCAGCCGCTCCAAGCCGACGATCCCATGGATAAAGTCACCGCGGCCGACGGCACCCACCTCGGCGCATCGGCCGTTCACCCGGTCGAGCGCCTGCCGCGCGAGTTCGCCGGCCTGCCCAATGGCCACGCGGGCGCGCATCAGTTCCTCGTCCACGACTTCGTCACCGCCTGCGCCAGCGGCCAGCTTCCACCCAACAACGCCTGGGACGCAGCCCGCTACATGCTCCCCGGCCTCGTCGCCCACGAGTCCGCCCTCCAGGGAGGTGCCCTCCTCCCAATACCCGACCTCGGCGATCCGCCCGGCAGAGAATAAGTCCATGAAAAATCGGGCCGCATGGCTTTGGGTACTCCCCGCGTGGGGGCATACCGCCCTGACGGCCCTAAGCCTGTTGCTAGCGGGCCCTGCCTTCTGCCGCACGGCCCCAGAGCCCACGGGACCAGTGCCCGCCGCCCTGCAACAGCCCGAAGTGGCCGACCTCGAGCCGCTGTTCTGCTGGGCCACCCCGGTGCCCGATGAATACGCCAACAACAAATCGGGGTACACCGCTTGCGTGGCAGGACCCGACGGCAAGGTCTACCTAGGCACGGCCAACTACTACGATTACGGCGACTGGCTAGCCTATGACCCCCGAGACCGCAGCATCGAGAGAGTAGTCGCCCTGAGCCGGACCATCGCCGAAAACCTGTACGACATCAATACCCAGGGCAAGACGCACACGCAGCTGGCCATCGGCCCCGACGGCCGCATATACGGCGGCACCAAGCAAGGACACGAACTATTTGCCACCAGACCCGAAATCGGCGAACAGGCTGGCGGTTATCCCGGCGGTCATTTAATCGCCTATGATCCGCGCACAGGCCTAGCCCAGGACCTTGGTATTCTGCGCGCCCAGGACGGTCTGATGAACGGCATTGTCGACCACGAGCGCCGCCGCATCTATTTCAAAACCGAACCGCGCATGCACTTTCTCATCTACGAGCTGGACACGCACCAAGTGATCGACAAAGGGCGGGTGGGCACCTGGAGCCGCTACATCGACATGGACGACCGGGGCGATGTGTGGATACCCAATCGCGGCAGAATGACCCGCTACGACGTGGAAAGAGACGAACTCGTTGAGTACAAAGTGCGCGTCCCCGCAGGCGCGCCGCCCTACGAAAAACCGTACGCCTGTGTAATTGGCGGCGGCGGCAGCAAGCTCGGGGCCGATTTCAACCGCCGCGGCATGAAACTCTACGGAGGCGACCTCAGGCAAATTCAGGAATTCGACCTAGCCGGTGCCGACAGCGGAATCGTGCCCATGCGCTATGTCTGCAATTCAGTCCCCGAGCCCTTTGCCGAGAGCAGCGATATCCACACCATGATACAGGACGCCAAGGGCCGGATCTACTGGACCGCGGATGTGGGCCAAAACCCGAAGCAGACCCTGATTATGCGCTACGATCCGCACCGAGGCCAAGGCGAATGCCTCGGCTATGTCGTCGATGCGGAGTTTGCCGCACACCGGGATTTGCACAACGGCCTGGGCTCGATCCAGGGCTCGGCAATAGGGCCAGATGGAACCCTGTACATCATGGCAACCTATCCGTATTACATCCTCGAATTTCCCCGGCTGACCGCGGATTGAGGATCCATGTATCGGATAATTTTCACAAGCTGCGCCATTTTCGCTTTTGCCCCGCTGCTCGCCGGCGCTGAACCCGCGCTGAATCTGGAGCGGGAAAGCGCCCGGATGGTGCCTCTGTTCGAGGCCCTGCCCGTCAACGAGTGCATGGTAACTGCAATGGTCCGCCGGCAGCGCGACGGCCTGATCATTGGGGCCACCTGCGGCAAAAAGGAAATCTGCCTGTTCAGCTTTGACCCCAGCAGCACAACAGTGAAAATGCTCGACTGCTTCAAGGCCCTGTGGTGGGACGAGCCGCGCCTAGCGCTCGGACCCGAAGGAGACATTTATCTGGGAGCCCGCCGAGCGTACGACAAGCAATTCTTCTTCGAACGCCTGCGACAGCGCCCCCACACCCCCGGCACGTTCAGACGCCGCGACTCAGTGCCGCCACCTCACCTGATGGATCGAGCAGCCCCAAGCATGCCCCTCCGGCACTACTCGCCCGCTGGCCGCTTGCTCGCAGAGATCGCCTTGCCCGAATTTCCCGAGCCGGACGGAGTAGGGGCCCTAGCCGTCGACGCCACTGGGCAAGTGCTCTGCGGCCTTACCGCGCCCGGAGGGCGGCTTTTCACCGTGGCGCTGTCGTCGGGCCAGCAAAAGGACTACGGCGAGGTAGTTCCCCTGCCCCAACACCACCATACCCGCCCAATCAGCAAAGTCCTACTGGCCGCAGACAACGGCAAGATCTACCTCAGCGGCAGCACCGGAGCTGACGACGACATGGGTCGCATCCTCGAATTGGATCCCCGCACAGGTGTCCTCAAGCCCCTCGATGCCAGACTGCCAGCCGTAGTGGGGCGACGGCGATTCGCCGCCATCGACGCCGCGGTAAAACTGGACGACGGCAGCTTTCTCGCCGGCACGACAGATGGCCATTTGTTCCGCTTTGACCCAAAGGCCGCATTGGTAGAGGGTTTTGGCAAGCCCCTGCGACAGCACCGAATCCGGGGGCTGGCCCGGGGGGCCGATGGCCTGATTTACGGCGTGGGCGGCGAAGAGGAAGGGCTGCCGCGCTTGTTTGCCTTTGACCCGGTCCAACGCCGGATGTACCTAGGCACCTGGCCGGGCGGCATGCAGCCGGAAGGAGGGAACCGGACCTTCGGCGACATCGGTGCTGTCGTCAGCACGGCCGACGGCACCCTCATATGCGGCGAACGCGAGCGGCGCGGTTACCTGCTGTTGTACTACCCGCAAGACCGGCCGATGTCCTCCGGCGAGCCGCCGGCGCACTACACCGCTGCCAGCGCAACCTCGTCCAAGTGGGAAAGTACCCTTGCAGGCCAAGCTCTCACCAACTGCACCCGCGACCGTTTCAGCGATTTTTCCGCCGCCTCTGGCGCCCTTGGCCTAGCGCCCACCTATCTGATTGCCGATGCCATGGCCCGCAGTTCGAAAATCAGCGAACCCCTGACGGACCAAATCCAAGTGAAAAAGGTCTTCGAGCTGCCATCGGCAGTCGAAAAAGCCGAAGTCCTCTTTTTCGGCGGGGGTGGTAGCGAGCAAACACCCATGCTCATCGCGGTCAACGGGCACGAGATCCGCCATGTTCAGAACAGGGGAAAAATGCTCACGGGCGGCTGGGACCGGGAGACCATTCCCGGCCACTACCTGCAGCAGGGCAGCAACGAACTGATCTTTTCGGGAGCGGGTTTTCTACTCATCGATGCAGATAGGCCCGGCAAAAACAGTTTCAAGCGCCTTTCCGGGGAGAGCAGCGAGTGGAAGAGCGACATACTCGGGCCCGAGAACAATCTTTCGGGCGAGTACGTCGTCCGCATCCGGGTCCACGGCTATCCGCCCGAGGGGACCCTGACTTCCCCGATAATTGACGTGGCCGCAGAATATGCCCTTTCCCCCAAGGTGGAAGTGAGCGCCCTGCGTCTGTCCGCCGATCTGGCACTACAGCCGCAGACTGCTATCCGGTTCCAAGTGCGCACTGGCTCGACGGCCTGGTACGCGTCGGATAAATGGAGTCCCTGGCGGGCAGCCGACTCGGCCAGCACCTTGCCCGGACAGCGCTTTGTGCAGTGGCGAGCGACCCTTTCCAGCCGGGATGCCCGCATCACGCCGCTGGTGAAAAAAGTGACCATTGAGGCTTCCGGCCGGGTCCGTGGGGTAAATCACCCGGACATCGAGGTGATCGAGGCACCGGACCATGCCATTGCGGTCTCTTCGTACGATTTCGACTACGCCGATCCACACCACCCCCGCATGCGCCACTTACGGGAAAAATACCGGCTAGAGGAAATAGTCGCCCCCGGCAAAACGGAGATGGAGAAGTTTGCCCTTTTGCGCCAGTGGGTGCGCCGGCAGTGGGAAGGGTGGAACGAAAACGAGTACAACTACTGCCCACAGTGGGACGCGCTGGAGATCCTCGAACTGGCTCCGCAGAACTTGGCGCTGGGGATGTGCACCCACTATGCGGCTGTCTTTGCCCAGTGCGCCGCGGCCCTGGGGTACCACGCTCGTGCCCTCATCGTCGACCACCACTGCCTAGCCGAGATCTGGTCGGACCAGTACGGCAAGTGGATTCTCCAAGATCCGGGGCTCTTGCCAGGGCACCAAGTGGCTTTCCAGTACGAAAGGGCCGGGGTGCCCATCAATGCGCTCGAAATGCATCGCAGCGCCGCAGCCAACAATGCCGGGGATATCGATATTATTCCCCCACCGCCCATTCCCATAGACCAGATGCGACGGATGTTTGTCGATCTGTACCTGCGCTTCGGCATACCGCTGCGCAACGACCACCTGTACCGCTCCGAGCCCCAGGAACTGGAACAGGGCATGGATCAGTACCACTGGGACGGCCATCTGTGGTGGACCGACAGTCTCGACCCGAGGTACCCGGAATATTCGCTCCAGACCACCCGGCCGGAGGATTTCTACTGGTCCTTGAACAAAACGAGGATCGACCTAGAGGACACCGAGACGACCGCGGCCCTGTCCGTGCAATTGTCCGGCCCCATTCCCAATTTCGCCCGCTTTGAGGTCAGCTTGGACGAGGGCGCATGGCAGGAAAGCGACCCGTCTTTCGCGTGGAAACTGCGCCCGGGCAGCAACACCCTGCGGGCAAAAGCGATCAATACCATGGGCCTCCAAGGCCCTGTCAATCGGGTCGTACTCGAGTATCGCGGCAATTGAGCGCAAGGTATTTATCCGGAGGAAGCGCGAATGCCGAAGCGAAGAGCGGAGGACGATGACAGCGCATTAGCACAGCTCATTTTTCTCGTCCACGACTTCGTCACAGCCTGTGCCAGCGGCCAACTTCCGCCCAACAACGCTTGGGACGCGGCGCGCTACATGCTCCCCGGCCTCGTCGCCCACGAGTCCGCGCTACAGGGGGGTGCTCTCCTCCCCATACCCGACTTCGGTGATCCACCATAGTAGTGTTGACCAGATAAGCTGAGCAAAGAATAGGAGAATACATTAATCGTGAGCCATTCCGACCGATTTATCGCCCTGAATGTTGGTATGGGGGACGCCTTCTATCTTGAACGCGATGGGTTTTCTTGCCTTGTTGATGGAGGTCGCCGCAAAAACTTCGTGGATAGATTTCGAAAAGTGACCAAACGCCAACAGGTCGAAGTCGAAGTCGTAGTTTGCACACACAACGATAGCGACCACGCCAACGGCCTCATTGATTTCTTCAAGAACGGTGGCAAGGCTAAGGAGTGTTGGTTGCCAGCGACTTGGATGCAGCCTCTTCAAATGATGCTGAAAGATCCCGATTTGGCCTTTAAACAATTGTGTTTCACCGACTACAGCGAGCAAATACCTGAGACAGAGGATCGTCGTGATGATAAAGAAATTTCCGCGGAATGGCTCAATATGGAGCTTAAGAAGAGAGCAGACTCACAGCATTTCGACGAATTCTATCCCTTTCTTCCCATAGTCGTCGTTTTTATTTCCGAGCGGTCGGGCGAGGACGTACCCATAGAGGCCGAGGGCATTCCCTTAATTGAAACTGCGACGATCCGTGCAGACAACATCTTATGCTTGGCCACCGCGGCAACGCGGCGCGGCGCGGAGATTCGATGGTTCGACCCATATAAGAAGCCCCAGCCGAGCGAGGAGGCTCACCCGTATCTCCACCTAGTCAATGCTTCGGAGGTTTACGTAGTTCAAACTAGTCCCTATTCCTTGCTAGGTTTAGTGTACTTGACTACAGTGAACCGCCTCTGTCTCGTACTACATTCTCCGGCTGGGGTCGGCCCCGACGTACTCTTTTCAGCGGACTCCGGGTTCGGTTCCCTAAGACACCCTCCCGTTTTCCGACCTCCAGTTAGAAAGAACATGCTCGTGACTGCCCCTCATCATGGATCGAAGGACTCGGAGAACGAGGAGGCATACCGTCGACTCAAAGCAATTGATGCTTCAAACTTCCAGACGTTGACATGGGTGCGGAGCGGTCTGTATCAGAATGGCAAGTTTCCAGGACCGATGTATCTCAAACAGAAACGCCGACGCCGCTTCTGCACAAATTGCCGTTGTGGCTCCAAGGGCGGTCAAGACGTAATTATGATTGGCAACGGCTGTTGGAAACCAGAGAAGGGTGTTTCGCCGTGCCGCTGCTCCTGACTTAGCTGCCCGCGATCAGATAAACTTGCCTCAGATAAAGGAGTATCATCAAATGAAAAAATTTCGGCTGTTCAATGTTGCCCTCTTGTGGATATGTGTCCTGTTCGTACAGGACAGCCTCGCCCAAAACGATAATCCCTTGAGTTTGCCCGAAGGTACCATCGCCCGCTTGGGTAAAGGAGGGTTAAGTTGGGAAAACCAAGCGGTGGCTTACTCGTCCGATGGTACGCGACTAGCGGTGGCCAGTGACATCGGTATTTGGATCTATGATACGTACACCGGCACCGAAGTCGCCCTGCTTAAGGGGCAGAATTATGTCTACTCCGTAGCGTTTTCTCCAGATGGCACCACCTTGGCCAGTACAGATGTTGATAATGATATATGGTTGTGGAATGTGGGAACCAGAGAACAAAAGGCCGTCTTAGAAGGACACGCGAAGCATATCTCTTCTATATCATTTTCTCCAGATGGCACCACCTTGGCCAGTGGAAGTTGGGACGACACAGTTCGATTATGGGACGTGAAAACCGGAGAACAAAAGGCCGTCTTAGAAGGACATACGGATTCTGTCCAGTCCGTGGCGTTTTCTCCAGATGGCACCGCCTTGGCCAGTGGAAGTTGGGACGACACAGTTCGCTTGTGGGACGTGGAAACCGGAGAAATCCGAGCCACTATAGAGGCACCATATGGGGTCGATTCAGTGGCGTTTTCTCCAGATGGCACGACCCTGGCGGGTGCCACTTGGAAGGAGATATGGCTGTGGGATGTGGACACCGAGGAACTCAAGGTCATCTTAGAGGGGCATACGGATTCTGTCCAGTCCGTGGCATTTTCGCCAGATGGCACTACCTTGGCCAGTGGCAGTGAGGGCCGACCGATCCGATTGTGGGACGTGAACAGCGGACAACAAAAGGCCGTCTTAGAAGGATATGGGTCGGTGGCATTTTCGCCAGATGGCACCACCTTGGCCGGTCGAAGTTGGGACCAAAGTCGGAACAGCACAGTTCGATTGTGGGACGTGGAAACCGGAGAAATCCAAGCTACCATTACCATAGGGGGGACGAGTACGGATTTGGTCATTTCGATGGCGTTTTCGCCGGATGGTACCACCCTGGCCAGTGGAAGTCAGGACGGGACGGTTCGGTTGTGGGACGTGAACACCGGAGAACTCCGAGCCACCGTGGGACATTCTTCGGTGGTCCGTTCCGTGGTGTTTTCGCCGGATGGCGCTACCTTAGCCAGTGGAAGTGAGGACGGGACGATCCGATTGTGGGACGTGGATACCGGACAATACAAGACTGCTCTAAAGGGGACATTTTTGGTCGTTTCTATAGCATTCTCGCCGGATGGTATCACCCTAGCGGCCAGTGGTAGTTCGAGGGAGATATGGTTGTGGGATGTGGATACTGGAGAACAAAAGACCACTCTAAAGGGGCATACGGATGCGATCTCTTCGGTGGCGTTTTCGCCGGATGGCACTACCCTAGCCAGTGGGAGTTTTGACAAGACGATACGGTTGTGGGACATGGACACCGGAGAACGGAAAGCTGCCTTAAAAGGGCACACGGATGCGATCTCTTCGGTGGCGTTTTCGCCGGATGGCACTACCCTAGCCAGTGGGAGTTTTGACAAGACGATACGGTTGTGGGACATGGACACCGGAGAACAAAAGGCCACTCTCGAAGGGCATACAAATTTGGTCATTTCGGTGGCGTTTTCGCCGGATGGCACTACCCTAGCCAGTGGGAGTTTTGACGGTTCGGTTCGATTGTGGGACGTAGAAACCGGCCAACACAAAGCCACCCTGAGTACAGATCCCTCACGACGATTTCTTACTCTTGATGTCTGGTCCGTGGCGTTTTCGCCGGATGGCACTACCCTAGCCGCTAGTAATGAAGATTTTGCTTACAACACGATTCTGCTGTGGGATATGTCGCCGTACATCACCCCCTCTGTGCAGACGGCGATTGAGCTTTCGCCACCGCTGCCGACGCAGACGGCGCTACTGGCCAATTATCCCAATCCGTTCAACCCGGAGACTTGGATCCCCTATCAACTCCACGTCCCGGCCCAGGTGCGCTTGGCTATTTACGATGTCCGGGGGGCCTTGGTCAGAGAAATTGACTTAGGCTATCGGGCAGCAGGTCAGTACCTGACGAATGCCAGTGCCGCCCATTGGGATGGCCGCGACTATCGAGGCCAGCGCGTCGCCAGCGGCGTGTATTTGTACCAGTTGCAGGCCGGGCCAGTCGTCCAAGGGCGTAAGATGCTCCTCATTAAATAAGGCACCATAGCTGATAGAAGCCGGTACTAAGCATTGAGTGATTACCTGCCTAAATTTTGAGTGGGATAGCAACTCGGATGCAGCCTCTGCAAATCCATCTCGACTAGGCATTCTCCTTGCGCCTCGGTTAGATGTTATTACAATGGTAGTAACAAACAGGAGGCATTTCATGGTCGAACTCAAAGTCCGCAAATTCGGCAACTCACTCGGCGTCGTCCTGCCCAAGGAGGTCGTCAACCGGCTGCGCACCAAAGACGGGGAGCCTCTATTTCTGATCGAAGGGCCGGACGGCAGCTACCAGATGACGCCCTACGATCCCACCTTTGCAAAAAAGCTGGCAAAGGCTGAAGACATCATCGACCGCTATCGCAACACGCTCCACGTTCTGGCCCAGTGACGGACCTGGTTTGGATTGATGCACGCGCCGCGCTGATGCTGCACGACCGACTGCTCGCGCTGCATGGCGGCGCGGCGGGGGTACGCGACGACGGCTTGTTGCAATCGGCTCTGGCCCGGCCACAGCAACTCTACGCCTATGCGGACACACCCGATCCCATCGAAATGGCTACCGCCTATACGGCGGGCATCGTGCGCAACCATCCCTTTGTCGATGGCAACAAGCGCACGGGCTTTGTGATTGGAATCCTGTTTTTGGAGTTGAACGGATATCGCTTCACCGCCACTCAAGAGCGCGCGGCTCAGGCCGTTATCGCGCTGGCGGCCGGGACCCTTGATGAAGCGGGCTATACGTCTTTCCTTCGCGCGAACACCGAAGCGAAGAGTGGAAGACGATAAGCAGCGCTATTTGCCGCTTAAAAACGGCCTATTGCGCCACCTATCCCCCCGCCGTACTTTGCCCCCCATGAATTTACGCATCAGCATTGTCGCCCAGAGCTTTATTCCTCTCTGCAAAGCGCACCCCCTCGCATGAACAAAGTAGAAATCCCGCCGCCCGAAGGCGTCTTCGGCCAATCTTGGTCACTGCAGAAACTCTTAGGTATGCTCGCCGTCTTCGGCCCGGCGGCCATCGTCGCCTCGGTCGCCATTGGTGCCGGCGAGACCATCGTCGTGGTGCGGGCCGGGGCTTGGGCCGGCTATGGTTTGTTGTGGATGGTCTTGCTCAGTTGCTTGGTCAAGGGCGTCTTCTTCACCTATCTGATCGGCCGCTATACAGCCGTCAGCGGCGAGCTGATCGGCCACCGCCTCGTGCGCCTGCCCGGGCCGCGCGGATGGCTGCTGTTGACCATTCTGCTCTTTGAAATGATCGGCGCACCCCTAGCCTGGGTGCCTGTCTCCAAGCCCTGCGGCGACCTTTTTCACTTCTTGCTGCGCGACCTGCTGCCCGCTGGTGAGGAAGAAGTCTTCTGGGAAAACGCCATAACCTCGGCCTTTATTGCCTTGGCGCTGCTTTTTGGTATCCGCCTGTCCTTTGAACGCCTTGAAAAGCAACAGCTCCTCATCTGCGGGATCCTAGTCACGGGCACCATTGCCGGGACCCTCATCGTGCGCCCAGACCTGATCGCGGCGCTTGTGGGGACCTTCCGCTTTGGCGACCTGCCTCCCTTCCCGGAGTGGGCACCCGCCGACACAGTCGCGCATCCGCTGCTGACGTTGGGCACCACCTTTGGCTACGTCGGCGGTTCGGTGATTGGCTACATCGCCTACGCCAACTGGATCGGCCTGCACAAGTGGGGCCTGACTGGCCACCAAGACATCGAAGCCATCCGCGCCCGCGCCGCCCGCAGCGACACCATCGACTATCTACCCGACGATCCCCAGCAAATCCACTACCTGCGGCAACGGGTAGCGCCGCTGCGCTGGGACGTGGCGCTGGGAGCGCTGGTCCTCTTCATCGTCACTGGGGCCTTTATGATTTCCGGGGCGGCCGTGCTCTTCCCGCTCGAAACCCGCTTTGAGGGCTGGAACTTGCTGACGCACCAAGCCCACGTCTGGCGGCAGATTCATCCGAGTTTGGTGTGGATTTACTACGTCTGTATCCTCGCCGCGCTGTGGGGCACCCTGCAAGCCCTGCCCGAAATCTACGCCCGCGTGGCGCAAGAGTTTCTCGCCGCCCGCTGGCCCGACCGCACTTGGGAGTATCAGTCGATCAAGCGCGTCATCTGCCTCTACATCTTCGCCACCACCATGATCATCGTCTGGAACAACATCCCCTTTGACATCCTGACCCAGATCGCCGGCTTCCTCATCGCCAATCTGGCCATTGCTATGATGATGGTGGCAGCCATCTATCTCAACTTCAAGCTACCCGCCTCCTACCGCACCCGTGCATGGGTCCTCATCGGCGCGGTGCTCTCGACCGTGGTACTGATCGTCTCGGCCGCCGTCAGCGGTTGGGGCCTATTGGGAAAACTCGCCGGCTAACGCGCGCTCCGGCCCAAGCGGCAATCTTCCGCGGCGAGCCACTCCGCATACGGGCGTGGCATGGAACTGGGCAGACCCATGCCGTGTTCCTCGCGCCAACGCAAGAGCGGGTGGTCGCGTTCTACTTGCGGCAAATCCACGCGCCGACCGCGTGCCCCCGACTCGAAAATCCCCATCAATATCTCCAGCACGTGGCGACCCGCCTCGCCCGAGCACTCGTGCGCGCGGCCCTCGTCGAGCGCCTGCACGTACTCGTCGGCGAACTGGTAGTCCTCCACCGAAGCTGAGCCCGCTGGGTCGTAGTGCTCGGGCACTAAGGGAGCGAGCGGCTGCCACTCGGCGTGGCCGGGAGCAAAGTGCGGTGTGGACAAAAACCACGGGGCACCGCTCTTCCAGTAGAGCCGGCCCTCGGTGCCGTAGATCTCGATCATATAGGCCGTTGAATCCATCTTGGGGAAGCGGTGCTGCAAGAGGGTGGCCGAAATCCCGCGCGCAAAGGTGAGGGCCGCGGTCACGTGCTCGCCGGCGATGTAGCCCATGCCACTCGGCGACGGCACCACATCCTCGGGAGTAATCGGGCGGCCATCGGTCAGGGCCACGGCTTGGACGCTCCGCACCGGGCCGGCCACTCCGAGCATGGCGTTGAGCGAGTGCGTGGCGATATTCATCAGGCCGTAGCCTCCGTAGTAGCCCTTGCCGCTGCCCTGCACATAGCGCAAGTCGCCGATCCGACCCTCGGCAATCGCCGCCTTGACCGCTTGCAGCGCACCGCCGCTGCGCCCTTGGTGATGCACGGCCACTTGCACCCCTTGCTCCTCAGCTTTGGCCAACACCGCGTCGGCCTCGGCCAAGGTCGTGCAGATCGGCTTTTCAATGTCAATGTGGACTCTGTGCTCCAGCACTTGCATGGCGAGCGGATAGTGGAACTCAGTGCCCGTGGGGATGGCGACGATGTCCGGGGCCTCGGCCTCAATCATCCGGTCGAGGTCGTCGTAGCGGGCTGCAACCCCCAGCTCGTCGCCGAGTTCCGCCAGCCGCTCGGGCACAAGGTCGCACAATGCTACGACCTCGGTGCGGGGATGCTGATGATACGCGCGGGCCGCGGCCGTGCCCCGGCTGCGGCAGCCCAAAATAGCGACTCGGTATTGTTGCATGGTGCAATCTCCTTTCGCGTTACTTGCCATCGATTAACTCGGCTTTTTTCCAATACGCAGCAAAGTGCTGGCGCAGCCATGCCAGCGGCGCAAAGCGCAGCGCATTAAAGCCCCCCCAAGACCAGCGCAGCGGCCACTCTCTCCGGCCGGTGAGCCGTTGGAAGAGCCGTTTGCGTATCCCGCCCGTCAGTTCCACCTCGGCGCTGAGCCGCGTCAATTCGCGCTCGTACGTCCCTTCGATGAGCATGCGGGCGTGCCGCGCGACTTTTTCCGGCTCCAGCACGGCCACCCGCGGACACACCATGCCGGCCTCGCGCCGAACAAAGGAGCGGATTTGCGCCGACGGCAAAGCGCCCTGATGCGCGAGGGCTTGGCGGGCAATCGAGACCGGATTCATCGCTCCGTACGTGCGGCAAATCAGTGGGCGCACCGGATAGATGGTACAGCTATGGTCCGCGCCGAGAAAGGGGCAGCGACGGGGCCGCTCCTCGGTAAAGCTCAGCAACTCCTGGCGACGCTGAGGGGAAAAGTGCCGTTCCACATAGGCGACGATGTGGACGTATTCGGCCCGGTAGAGCGGAAACATGGTGGCGTAGTAGGTGTCGAACTCCTCGTCCGTGAGCGCACAGCAATCGCCCGTCCCAGCACACCGGGTCGCCGGAACTTGATC
Source organism: Candidatus Latescibacterota bacterium (assembly GCA_965261395.1). Lineage (GTDB taxonomy): Bacteria > Latescibacterota > UBA2968 > UBA8231 > UBA8231. The sequence continues at coordinate 3,494,408 of OZ253462.1, read as the reverse complement.
GTAGAGCACCTCTAGATCGCGCATACATCCTCCTGTTGTAATCTATCGCACTTTTGCTACCAACGCCGCAGCCCGCTGCCGTATCAGCGACTCGCTCGCCGGCGCAATCATCTGCACGCTCGGATAGACCTTATAGGCTAGGTCAATCTCGTAGCCGCCGCGCGCGTACTCGTCGGCCGTGGGCACATAGCCAATGCAACCATTGGCAAAGCCGCACAAGACGGCTGGCCCATGCGCGACCTCCAAGTCGAGTTGATAGCGGGCAAAAAGCTCGCCTTCCATACCCAAGAGCACCAGCTCGCCGAGAGCCAACGCCTGTATCTCAAAGGGCTGCACCCGCGCACGCGCCGCGCCAGCCCTCACCCATTTTTCCATGGCCACAGCCCATTTGAGCTGCGCTGTGGGCACCTCGCCGCCCCGCGCCAAACGCGCCCGCAGATGCCATTTGAGTTTCTCAGCCTCGGCACGCCAGCGCGGTGGTAAGGGTCTCAGCGGCAAATCCAATCGCTCGTGCGCCCAGCGTAGCGCCGAGGCGTCCACGGGCGTGGCCTCCGCCCGCCCCTCCAGCACGGCCCTCCCCAACTCCTCCCCCAAGCGATCCACATCTGCAAACGAGCCGTTGGCGATCCGCGGGTTGACGTCGCCGCAGGCCCCATTGACAAACAGAGCCCGCCCGCCGGTCGCCGCCTCAATGCAGCGGGCCGCTACCCCGGGGAAGTCGGCGCTGATCTGGTGATTGTCGCGGCCCAAAACCACCGGATGACAGGCGTAGCTAAAAATCGTGGCCTCCGCCCCACACTCAGCGACAAAGCGCAACACGTGCGCGTAGGGCACAAACTCGCCTTTGACGCTCTGCGGCCGGCGATTGCGGCCTATCTGTACCTGGGGGCGCGCATAGTACAAACGACCCGGTCGGCTGTCGGCGGCAGCAGCTATCACCACCTCGACCACGGCGTCCACGACCTGCTCCAAGTAGCGGCTGTCGATGCGGCCCATGCCCCGGAAGGGAAAGGTTAGTGGGCCGGAGTGAGTGTGGGAGGCACAGATCATCACAGCCATGACTTCGATGCCGGTGGAGCACGCTACCCGCTCCCGAATCGCCCGCACAACGGCGGCGTCCAACCCCACCAAATCGACGGCGACTAAGGCGACGCGCGCCGACCCGAGGCCGCAGACAAGGGCCTTGGCCATGAGGCGATCACGGATATGCGTGGCCCCGGACCGCCGCCCCCAATACCCGCCCATTGCGATGCCAACAGGCGGCGTGATGTCGGCGGCCGCCGCGCCAAAGTGCAAGGTCACTGCTCCGGCCCCTCTCTCCAGTTAGCGGGGAGAACGACGAGCGGGGTGCTCGGACCGCAGGCATTGTATAGAGCGCGCAAATCAGCGGCCTCGATTTGCAAATCCATGGCGCTCGGGCGGTGCCACGCCGGGTTGGCGTAGATCAGCAGCCCGCTCGCAAAGTACAGGGCACTGGTGGCCGCGGCGTCGGCAACCAAATTCTGTTCCCAATCGAAAGGGCTGGATACCAAGCCGCGCCAAGGATTGCTGGGTCGATAGCGCCGCAACCGGGCCTGGAGCGAGGATTGCACCGGCGGTCGCTTTCCTAGGGAATCGGCCGCGAGGGGGACGCGCCGCAAGAGCGCCTTCCCGTGCATCAGCCGTAGCTCAGCTGCACCCCGGTCCACCAGCAAGTACGGCACGTCCGCTTCTATGGCCTGCAACCAAGCTCGCAGCGCAGCGTTGACATAGGCCAAATCCTCAGCCGACGCCGCGCTCGTGCCGCACGCAAAGGCCCAAACCAACGCTAGGTGCTTCATCGCTAATCGCTAGTAGATAAAGACCGGCCAGCCGATCTCGACGGCTTCGTAGAGGTACTCCAGATCCTCGTTGCCCACCCGTACGCAGCCGTGGGTTATACTCTTGCCCAAGTTGATTTCAAAGAGCGTGCCGTGGATCATAAAATCCTTGAGGAAGTACAATGCGTACGTGCCCAAGACCCCGCGCTGGAACCGCCTCGGATCTTCGGCGAAAATGGGGATCTCCTCGTCGTTTTCGACGAAGAACCAAGTCGGCCGGGTCCATAGGGGGTCGGCGACTTTGCGGCGGATGGCGAAGCGGCCCTTGGGGGTGTCGAAGGTCCAGCGATGCCACCGCTTGGTGCCTTCGAGTTTGCGGCCGCTGCCCGTTGCACAAGCGGCTTGGCGCAACACCTGCTCCCCCTCGCGGAGCAGGATTAGATTGTCTTGGGTGTTGATGACGATGTAGGGAGTAGCTAGGGCATGGCGCTCAACGGCTTGCACCAGTTGCTGGTGCTCTAACGACAGCGCGGACGCAGACGCGGCGGGCGGCCCCCACAGCAATACCCAAAAAAACAAAGCGGCCGGGAATAACTCCCGGCCGCCTGTAGTTGAGGCTTGCAATGGCGCGTGCTCAGATGCGCTCGTACCAAGGACGCATCTTCTCGACCAACTCATGGTATCTATCCACGGCCACCATCACGCCGTCGGCGATCTCGGTGGCTTGCTGATCCGCGCTCTCGGCGAGGGACTCGGCATCCGAGAAATTCTCGCTGTTCAGCGCGGCTTCGGCCGCGTCTATATCGGCTTCGGCCATGCTCAACTCGGCGCTCAGCTCTTCAATATCGGCCTCCGTGCCTTTGCCAGACGGCGCTTCCTCTAAGCTGGTATATGCGGCGCTGACCGCGTCGCGGGCGGCGGCAATTGCTGCTTCGGCCGACTCCTTCTGGCGTTTCTTTTCGACTTCCGCAGACGACTCTGCCCGCATGGCTTTGGTCTTGGCATCGGCGATTTGCGCTCGCGCCTGCTCAAAGTCCTTGAAAAGGAAAAAGCGCTCGGCTTCGGTGTTGGTCGTTGCTTCAGCTTCGTTGTACGCGCGCTGAGCGGCCGAGTACTCGCTGGCGGCAAATTGCTCGGCACCGACATCCCGGGCCGAGTCGAGGGCTTGCTTGGCCGCGTCTAGCTCGACTGTGGGAGGGTCGGCACAGCCCGCCAAAACCGCGACGGCGACAAACAGCGATATTGCCCGCATTTTCATGGTCCACCTTCCTGAGTTTGAACGTTCTGTGCTTCCCTATATAATCAGAGACAATCTAAAGGGAAGTACAGGGAATTGTCAAGCGCAAACAGGGCGCAGCAACGCGGCTTCGCGCCCTTCAGAATTTCGCATTTTCGTCGTCGTCCGGCGCAAAATCCTCGTCTTCTTCCCCGGGCACTTCATATATCCACCCGCAATTTGGACACAAGGGATATTCCGCATCTTCCCGGCGGGCTTGGCACTGGGGACACCGCTGGCCAAAAGGCGACCAGAACTTCAGCACCACGACAATCAGCAGCAATACGGCTAACAAGGTGTAGAACATCTGTGACCTCCTCCCCACTCTGCCGAGTCTTTAGCGACCCCTCTTGGCGGCCTTGAGCTTGCGCAATTGGCGGCGGCGACCCCAGCGGCTGCGCTTGACGCGCTGGCCCAAGGGCGGCCGGACCTGCCCTTCGGCGACCAGTTCGTCGAGCACCTGATTGAGCAGGTCTGGCCGATTGGTGATGATCCCTTGGACCCCCATCGTCGCCAAGTCGCGCATGGCAATGTCCTCGTCAACGGTCCAAGCCCAGACCGCAATGCCCCGCTGGCGCATCTCTTCGAGGAAGGGTGGGGTCAGGGCCGCGTACCACATCGCCAGCGCGTTGGCCCCCACTTGCAGCACTTGGCGCACGAGGCGGCGTGCGCGCACCCGCGATGGCGTGGTCGGCAACTGGCCGACCAACAGCGCGGTGGGCAGGGTAGGGGCGAGCAAATTGAGCCGCTGGACGGTTTGCGGATTGAACGCTTGCACCACGACGCGCCCAGCCGCATTCGCCGCCTCAATCACCTGCAGGACGCGCTCGGCAATGCCATCGGCCTTGATCTCTATCAGCACGAGGGCTTGGTTGCGCGCTAAGTCGAGTACGTCTTCGAGCAGGGGCACGCGCTCGCCGGCAAAATCAGCGCTAAACCAGCGGCCAGCATCGAATTGGCGCACTTCCTCGCCCAAGAGGTCGGCGACCAACCCGGTGCCATTGGTCGTCCGGTCAAGCGCCGCGTCGTGCAAGACCACGATCTGGCCGTCGCGGGTGGCATGGACGTCGATTTCGAGTATATCGACGCCGATCTGGAGGGCCTTTTCGCAAGCGGCCAACGTATTCTCGGGCGCCAGTCCCAGACCGGATGCGCCACGATGGGCAATGCGCAGGGGAGTGATCATCTCAAGCGCCGAATTTGTCGAGCCGGCGCGCGTGGGCCAATGCCTGGGCCATCAAGCTCGTTGTAGGCGCGATTCCGAGGCTGCCAGCACTGCAACCGCGCTCGGAAAATTCATCTGCCGCGTCGGCCAATGCCCACCGGCTGGCTATGACCGTGGGCACCGGATGCCAACTGTGGCTGCGCATAATCGAAGGGGTCGAGTGGTCGCCGGTGACGATGAGTACCTCGGGTTGCAGCGCGAGCAACTGCGGAATGTAGGTATCTAGCTCCTCTAACAGCCGCACCTTCAAGTCGAAATCGCCGTCCTCGCCCGCGCTGTCGGTCTTCTTTGCGTGGACGTAGAAAAAGTCGTAGTCCGCATAGCGGCTTTCGAGCAAGGCGAACTCGGATGCGAGATCCCAGCCGACCTCTTCGACATCCATGCCCACGGCCCCGGCCACGCCGCGGTACATGGGATACCCAGCAATGCCCAGTGCTTTCAGCCCGTACGCCTCGTCCATCGACACTAGCGCTGGGTAGCGACCGAATCCGCGCAGCAGCACCATGTTGGCCGGGTGCTCGTCAGCGAGCAATGCAGCGGCTTGCTCTAAAAAGGCATTGGCCACTTCGACGGTGCGCTCGGAACCCGGCGCAAGTGCCGTCAGGGGCTTGGGCGGCACCCCCGTCACTTGGGGGTCTGAATCTGAGACTTGGTCGCCCAAGCCCGCACCGCGAAGCACCACGCCGGCGCGGTATTCCATCTCGGCGGCGACCTGTATCTCCACTCCGGGTATTGTGATCGCTCGTAACACTTCGCAAAGCTGGCGGCCTTTTTCCGTGGGGATGCGGCCGGCGCGGCGGTCGGACACCCGGCCCGCAGTATCCACCGTGCAAAAATTGAGGCGCGCCGCCACGTCGCCACGAGCAAAGTCCAACCCCAAACCAAGGGCTGAAAGGGCACCGCGACCAATTTGGCTCTGCCAAGGATCGTAGCCAAAGAGAGCTAAGTGGGCTGGGCCGCTGCCCGGAGTAAAGCCAGCCCCTAAAGGCGAACTCAGGCCGCAGGTGCCCCCCTTGGCCAGCGCGTCTAAGTTGGGCAAGCGGGCCGTCTCCAGCTCGGACTTACCGGTGGCGGGATGGGGCAACCCGCCCAAGCCATCGACGACCAACAGGACGATTTTGGCGTCGCTGTCCCGGATGCACAACTCCTTGGTGTATTGGGAACTTATCATGTTTGCATTCTCTAGCTCGCTAGGTCCAATTCCGAGAAAACCGCCCTAGGCCGCAGGCTCCTGCAAGTACAGGTCCTTGATAACCATCTGCACGGCGCCATTGCCGGTATAGGTGTCTGCCTCCAACTCGAAGGCCGCGCTCAGCCGGTCGCCCGGCTGCACCTGATCCGCGAGGTCTTTTTGATTCCACCACAGCGCAGTACAGCGGCGGCCCTCTACCTCCAATTCGGCCTTGAAGTGGAGGCCGTTTTTGCCGATCTGCCGCGACCAAATGACCCGACAGTCCTCTAGGACAAAAACCGGACGCCGGTGTCCGTTGCCAAAAGGCTCTAGCGCGGCGAGTTGCTCCACCGTGTCCAGCGTCAAATCGGCCGGCTTGAGCATCAGGTCGATATCCAAGACCGGTTGCAGTGCCTCGGCGCTAATGTGGGCGTTGGCGTGCCCGATCAGCGCGAGGCGAAAGCGCTCAAAGGCGTCGGATGCGAGCGAAAAACCCGCGGCCGCCGGATGGCCACCATGCGTCTGCAAGTGCTCTTCGCAGGCGTGGATCCCCTCGCTGATGTCGTAGCACGGAATGCTGCGGGCCGAACCTACGCAGAGGCCGTGGTCGCCACCTTGGGTACACACGACGGCGGGGCGGGCGTATTTTTCGCACAACTTGCTGGCCAACAGGCCGACGATCCCCACATTCCACTCCCCCAGCACCACGATGATGTGATCCTCCACGTGCTCCTCCGGGCCGACCTGTTCCTCGACCTCCAGTATGCCCTCGCGCTGCCAGACCTGCCGTTGGGAGTTGAGCTTGTTGAGTTCGTCAGCCAACTGCGCGGCCTCCCCCTCGTTTTTGGAGCGCAAAAGCCGCAGCGCTATATCGGGCGACTTTAGGCGGCCGGCGACATTGATCCTCGGCCCCAAGCGAAAACCCAAGCTGGCGGCATCAAGGGGCTGGTCTCCGGAATTGGCCACCCTCTTGAGCGCGCGCAGCCCGAGGCGCTTGGTGCGCTGGAGGATCTGCAGGCCGCGCTGAATGAACAGGCGATTCTCCCCCAGCACGGGCACGAGATCGGCCACTGTCCCCAAGGCCACGAGGTCGAGCAATTCGTTGAGATAGCGGCGGCGCTCCTCGCCGGTGAGAAAGGCTTCGCTGAGGGCTTGCACCAGCTTGAAGGTGACGCCGACGCCGGCCAAGCTTTTAAAAGGATAGGCGCAATCGCGGCGATTGGGGTTGACAATGGCGAGGGCGCGCGGCAGTTCGGCGAGTTGCTGGTGGTGATCGACTACGACGACCTCCACACCGTGCACCGCGGCCAGCTCTAGGGCATCATAGGCCGAAATGCCATTGTCAACCGTGACGATCACGCGCGCGCCCTTTGCTATGGCGTGCTCAACCCCAGGCGGCTTGAGGCCGTACCCGTCCTTGTGGCGATCGGGCAAGAGGCAGTCGCAGTCGGCACCCACATACTCGAGAAAATCCATGAGCACTGTGGTGCTACAAACCCCGTCGACGTCGTAGTCGCCGTACACGACGATCTTCTCGCGGGTGCGCACGGCGCGTTCTAGGCGCGCAACCGCCGTTGACATGTCCTGCATTTGCTCGGGCGGATGCAGGGCTGCGGGGCCGACTTGTAGCTCAGCGCGGGTCAGGCCGCGGCTGGCGAGCAGGGCATCAATCAAGCTATCGTACGGGTCGTCGCGGATGACATTCCAGACGGGGTAACGGCGCATAATTATCATAGATAATCCACATATATGGAGGTTGGCATGACTCGGCTTAGACAATAATAAAACGCGGCAAAACTTGGTCAAGGTGCAGCCTGCGCGCTTGCCTAGACGCTAGTGTTGTGTACATTTGTTTGCTGTACTTTTTGAACTTAATCTATCGGGAAAAGTGCATGTTCCTCTGGTATATAGCCCTCTTAAGTGTCGCTGCGTTGCCCCGCCTCGCGGCCGCTGGCCCCAACGCAGCAGCCGAAATCCTCATCGGCGCAGAAGGCCCCTTCTGCGGGTTTGCAGCCAATAGCACCGTGGAGTTCAGTATCTCGGCGCGCAACATGAGCAGCGTGCGCCAAGTCAAGTTCGAGTTTAGCTGGGAGCCGGCCAACGCCATCGCCGCGGTCGCGGGCGAGCTAGGCGAGACGGTGAAGACCAATTCCTTTGTCGCCCCAGGACCACCGCAAATAAAAGGCCAGACCGCCCAATGGGGCATAGCGACCCTCGGCGGTAAAGGGATAGCGGGCGAGGGCCATCTCGTGAACATGGCGTTCACCTTGGCCGACTCCATCAGCCCCACCACGCCCATAGACATCTACCTCGACGTGGTGTCGCTTGGGCCTTCTTTTAATGAGCGCGACGACATCCGCCCCCAAGTCGCGTTCTTGCGCAATTACTGCGATGCCGAAGGGCAGGCTTTGCCGGAAGGCATCTTCTTCCGCTCGGCCGGGCAAACTCTCTCCCCTTCTGCAGCCGGCACTGGCGGCTTGGCCGACGACAGCGAAGGCGAAATCCTCGTGTCGGCGCGCCTCTTGCAGGCTGGGCACTTTCGCGCTGGCACCTCCTTTACCTGGGACATTACCAACTCTGGACCAAGCCCGGCGTACGCGCTCGTCAACGGCGAAGCCATCCTCATCCCGGTCGGAGAGGCCCAGCAGGTGCCGACCACCAGCGATGAGCGCGGCCAGACCTATCTGCTCCTCGACGCCGAACAGGAGACCACGCTCGTTTTCAATACCTGCGCCGAAGGCTCGTGTGCAGAAAGCCAAGTAGTATGGGGGGGCATTGCCACGTCTATCTCAGAGCCGTCCGGCTTCGCTCTGCCGCGCGAACCCATCCTCGCGCCGAACTACCCCAATCCTTTTAACGCCGGCACCTCTATCCCCTTCGCCATCCCCGAGGGAGGGCCTCGCTTTGCCCAAATCGACATCTTCAACCTAATGGGTCAAAAAGTAGCCACGCCCTTTGCAGCAAGCGCGCGCCCGGGGCAGCACGTGATTCACTGGGATAGCCAGTCGGCAACCGGCGCACCCGCGGCCAGCGGCCTCTACATCTACCGCCTGCGGACGGATTCGGCCGAGCTGCACCGCGCCATGCTCCTCTTGCGCTGAGCCGTGCGCCCTCCCGACCCAGCCCGCCTTGCGGCTACGCGCCTACTTTACGACCTAGAGCAGCAGGCCCGGCCCTTCGACGAACTGTTGCAAGTCCTCGACGCGAGCTTGCCGACCAATCGCGACGTGCGCTTCGCCCGCCAGCTAGTCCTCGGTGCGGTGCGGTGGCAGAAGCGGCTCGATTGGATCATCGCCACCTGCTGTGCGCGCCCGGTCGCCCAACTCTCGCCCTGGGCCCGCCACATCCTGCGCCTCGGGACCTATCAGCTCTTCTGGCTCGACCGCGTGCCCCATTCCGCGGCCGTCCATACCTCGGTCGAGCTAGCCAAGCACTTGACGCACCAAGGCATCGCCTCACTGGTCAACGCCGTGCTCCGCAACTTGCTGCGGCAACGTGCGCGAGTTTGCTATCCCGATCAGCAGCAAAGCCCGGCGCGTTACCTAGCAGTGTACCACTCCCACCCCGAGTGGTTGGTCGAGCGCTGGGTCGGCCGCTGGGGCCGCGAAATCGCCGAGCATTTGCTCATAGCCAACAACCAGCCCGCCGCACTCAACATCTACCTCAATCCGCTGCGCTCCAGCCGCGAACTGACCGCCGAACTCGACCTAGCCCCGGTCGGGTCGAGACCGGGCTTTTACCGAGCGGCAAACGGCGCGGAGCTCTTTGCCTCACGCGCCTACCAGCAGGGGCAGTTTCAGGTCCAAGATCCCAACGCCGGCTTGGCCGTGGCCCTGCTCGACCCACAGCCGGGCGAACGCCTGCTCGACCTGTGCAGCGCGCCCGGCGGCAAGGCCATGCAAGCCGCCATCGCCATGACCGATCGCGGCTGGGTCGTAGCCGCCGACATTTCGCTGCCGCGGCTGAATCGGGTGCGCGAAAACGCCCGGCGCCTGCGCCTGCGCGCCATCCGCCCGGTAGCCCGAGACGGCACAACCCCCGGGTGCGGTACCTTCGACCGAGTCCTCGCCGATGTGCCCTGCAGTGCTACCGGCGTACTGGGTCGGCGACCGGACGCCCGCTGGCGGCGTAAACCCGCCGAATTTGCGGCATTGACCGCGCGGCAACAGGTGCTCATCCAACGCGCTTACGAACACCTGCGGCCCGGCGGCGTATTGGTGTATAGCACCTGTAGCTTGGAAGAGGAGGAAAACGAGATCATTGTCGAGCGCTTCTTAAAGCAGACCCCGACCGCTCGGCTGGAACGCGCCGATGTCCACTTTCCAGCCCAGTCCTGGGCTGGCCGCTACGTGCTGACCATACCGGGCCAACACGCCGGCGACGGCAGTTTTGCCGCGCGCATCCGCAAAGGCACCGCTCCTTCGGTCATCGGATAAAACGTTGCACTGCCCCTTCGGGTCATCGGATAAAACGTTTCGCGCCATGAAAAATATCCTCAGCCAATTGGGCCTGCTCGCGGCGGGCGCGCTCCTCGCCGGCGTCCTCGTCGTCGTCCTGCTCGACGAGATCGTCATGCCGTACATCGTTGACACGCCCAGCGTCCAAGTACCCAACCTCCAAGGCCTTTCTGCGTCCGAGGCATCCGCCCGCCTCGAGGAAGAGGGGCTGAAGATGTCCATCGGCGATTCGCTGCACCACGAGACCGTCCCAGACGACGCGATCGTTGATCAAAGTCCGAGTGTTGGTCAATGGGTCAAAAAGGGGCGGCGCATCGTCTTGACCGTGAGCAAAGGAGCGCGCTACTACGAAGTGCCCGACGTGCGCCGCGTTAGCCTCCGCGAGGCGCGTTTGCAACTAGAGGGAAACCAGCTCGAGATCGGCCAAATCCTCTACCGCTCCTCAGATGCCCTTCCCGAGGGCGCTGTCGTCGGACAGTCGCCCCCCCCGGGTGCTCAGCTCGCCCGCGGCAGCGCAGTTGACCTCCAGATCAGCAACGGCCCGGCCGCGGCCCTCAAGCGCGTCCCGCATCTAATCGGCCTGTCTATAGGGGTTGTGGAGGATACCTTGCGCAAATACGAATTGCGCATTGGCCACATCGCCAAACGCATTGACGCGCAAAAGCCCGTCGGCACGGTCCTGGCGCAAGCGCCTATGAGCGAGCAGCGCATCCCGCGCCGCAGCCGCATCGACCTCGTCGTCAGCGCCGCACCACCGCCCCCGGAGCCGGACGCCTTCGACAACTGGGAGGAACCATGAATGCCACGCGCATCGGCCCTTCTCTCTTGGCCGCCGACTTCGCCCGCCTAGCCGAAGACATCGGCCGGGTCGAGCGCGGAGGGGCTGATTTTCTCCATCTCGACATAATGGACGGGCACTTCGTCCCCAACCTCAGCTTTGGGTTGCCGGTTGTCGCAGCCGTGCGCCAAACCACCCGCCTCGAACTCAACACGCACCTGATGTTGCAAGACCCGTTGCCCTTTATCGGCCCCTTCAAAGAGGCAGGCGCGGATTCGCTCGTCGTCCACGTGGAAATCGAGTTCGACCTCCGGGCCGTACTCGACGCCATTCGCCAGCACGGTCTTCAGTGCGGCCTCGCGGTCAATCCGAGTACGCCCATCTCCGCCCTCTACCCCTATCTCGACGAACTCGACTCGGCCTTGGTCATGTCCGTCGAGCCGGGGTTTGGCGGCCAGACCTTTCAGCCCGCCGCCCTCGACAAAATTCACGACCTGTGCGCGGAAATCGCGCGCCGTGGGTTAGACATACCCGTCGGCATCGATGGCGGGGTCCATACCGGCAACGCAGCCGCCTGCCGCCAAGCCGGCGCCCAGAGCTTAGTGGCTGGCTCAGCCGTCTTCGGCGCTCAAGACCCAGCCGGCGTCATCGCCGCCCTGCGCGGCTGACCTGCCTCTGTTGCTATATCTATATATTAAATTTATATTTTAGCTTCTTTGTCCCATTCTACCACTCGACGCATCGGCCCATGTTTAACCGACTCAGCGAACGCTTTGACGACCTCTTCCGCTCGCTCCGCGGGCAGGGGCGCATCACCGAGCGCAACATCGACGATACCTTGCGCCAGATTCGCCGCTCTCTGCTCGAAGCCGATGTCAACTTCAAGGTCGCCAAGGACTTCATTCAGCGGGTTAAAGAGCAAGCCCTCGGCCAAGATGTCCTCAAGAGCCTGACCCCGGGCCAGCAGCTAGTCAAAATCGTCCACAGCGAGCTCGTCGCCTTGCTGGGGGGCAACAACAGCCCACCCAACCTCGCCGAGCACCCTCCCACCGTCGTCATGCTCGTCGGCCTGCAGGGCTGTGGCAAGACGACCATGGCCGCCAAGCTAGCTCGCCAGTTCAAGGAAAGAGGGCGGCCCCCGCTATTGATCGCCGCCGACGTGTATCGCCCGGCCGCCGTGGCCCAGCTCCAATCGCTGGGGGTCTCTATCGACGTGCCCGTCTTCAGCCAACCTGCGGGCGTTGATCCGGTCGCCATCTGCCGCCGTGGCATCGACCAAGCCCGCCAGACTCATCGCAGCGTCGCGCTCATAGACACGGCGGGCCGCCTGAGCATCGACGAAGAGATGATGGACGAGCTGGACCGCATCCAGCAGGCGGTCGAACCACACGAGATCCTCTTTGTCGCCGACAGCATGCAGGGCCAAGACGCCGTAGAGACCGCCGCCCGCTTTAATCAACGCCTCGCGTTTACCGGCTGTGCCCTGACCAAACTCGACAGCGACGCCCGCGGCGGAGCCGCGCTGTCGATCCGCGCCGTCACCGGCCGGCCGATCAAATTCGTCGGCACCGGCGAAAAAATTGAAGACCTAGAGCCTTTTCATCCCGACCGCATGGCTTCTCGCATCCTCGGGATGGGCGACATTGTCTCGCTCGTGGAAAGGGCCGAGCAGGCCATGGAACGCGACGAGGCCAAACAGCTAGAAGAAAAGCTCCGCCGGGCCTCTTTCACTTTTGAGGATTTTCTCTCGCAGTTGCAAGCGGTGCGCCGCATGGGGCCTCTCGACCAGCTCATGGGCATGATTCCTGGAGGCGATAAGGCCGCCAAGAACATGCAGCTCGACGACAGCGCGTTCACCCAAGTCGAGGCCATCATCCACTCCATGACCCGCCAAGAGCGAGTCCAACCCAAAATTCTCAACGGCAGCCGTCGCAAGCGCATCGCCCATGGCAGCGGCACGACCGTCCAAGATGTGAACCAGCTAGTCAAGCAGTTTCAGATGATGCAGAAAATGATCCGACAGATGGGCCGCGCCAAAGGCGGCCGCTCGAAGATAAGAATGCCCCTTGTGGGCTAGGCATCCTTCGCCAAGGAGAATAGCATTGGTCAAACTTCGCCTTAAGAGAATAGGCAAAAGCAAACAGCCTTACTACCGAATCGTCGCCGCCCACATCAGCGTCGCCGCCAACGGCCGCTCCCTCGCGGAGATGGGCCTCTACGACCCCCTGCACGCCAGAGTCACAATCGACGCAGAGCGGGCCATAGAGTGGCTCAACAAAGGCGCACAGATGAGCGAAACCGTCGCCGCCCTCTTCCACAGCCAAGGGATATTGGCCCGCTGGAAGGGTGCGGAGGGCCGGGTGCGCGACGACGCCCTCACTAGCGACAAGCCCAAGCGCCGACGCAAGAACGCGGCCGCTGCCCCAGTTCAACCGACTGAAGCGGCTGAGCAAGAAGCGGCTGCAACAGCCGAACCGGCCGAGCAAGAGGAAGCATAGAGGGACAACCGCATGGCCGGGCGCGTCGCTGTAGCCTATATCTCCCGCCCGTGGGGGGTGCGCGGCGAAGTCCGGGCCGAGGCCCTCACGCACCGCGTCGAGCGCTTCAGCGATCTGCGGGACGTCGTCCTCCAATGCGCGGGCCGACCCGACCGGCCGCTCGAACTCGAGCGCTGGCGCACAGATGCCAAGAGCTTGTTGCTCAAATTCGCTGGCATCGACGCCCCTGAAGAGGCTCGTTCAATCCTGGTCGGAGGCTATGTCACCATCGCCCCAGATCAGCGCGATACCCTGCCAGAAGGCACGCACTACATCGACGACCTAGTAGATTGCGCGGTCGTCAACTCGGAGGGGCAACCATTGGGCCGCATCGTCGAGGTCGTATCCATGCCGAGCACAGATGCCTACGTGGTTCGCGGTATCAAAGGCGAAGCCCTCGTGCCGGCCGTCGGCGACTTTGTCGTGGAAATTGCGCCGGGTCGGGTCGTCGTGCGGGGCGTTGAAGAGCTGTTCGAGCCATGAAAATAGACATCGTAACTCTCTTTCCGGATTTTTTCGCCTCGCCGTTGGCGACCAGCATGATGGCCCGCGCAATCGCCCGGGGCTTATTGGCTGTCGAGACCCACGACCCACGCGATTGTGCAACCGACAAACACCGCACCGTAGATGACGCGCCCTACGGCGGCGGCGGCGGCATGGTCCTCAAGCCCGAGCCCGTGTACCGTCTCTGGCAGGAGCGGGGCTTAGCGGCCAGCCGCTGCATCTACCTGACAGCCGACGGCCAGCCGCTCAACCAAGCCCTCGCCGTCGAGCTGGCGCTCGAGGAGCGCTTGGTGCTGTTGTGCGGGCATTACAAAGGCGTGGACGAGCGGATCCGCACCGAGCTTATCGACCAAGAAGTTTCGGTCGGCGACTACGTGCTCACCGGCGGCGAGCCGGCCGCCCTCGTCCTCATCGACGCTGTGGTACGGCTCATACCCAACGTTTTGGGCAACTTTTCTTCGGCCTTGGACGACTCGTTCCAAGAGGCCGTACTCGATTGCCCTTGGTACACTCGGCCGCTTGAATTCCGCGGCCAGCGCGTCCCCGATGCGCTGCTTTCGGGCGACCACGAGCGCATCGAACATTGGCGGCGACGCCAAGCCCTGCGGCGCACGTTTGCGCGCCGACCCGACTTGCTGCAACAGATCGAACTCGACGAAGAAGAACAACAGCTCATCGCCACTTGGCACGAGCAAGGGCTGGAAGAAGCCCCGTAACAAACAAGGTGATACAATGGACGCAAGCATCCTGCGTGAACTAACATCGGACCAACTCAAAACCGATATTCCCGAATTCAACGCTGGCGACACCGTGCGCATATACGTGCGGGTCATCGAGGGCGACAAGGAACGCACCCAAGTCTTTGAAGGAACCGTCATCCAGCGCAAAGGCAGCGGCATCCAAGAGACCTTTACCGTGCGCAAGATCTCTCAGGGCATCGCCATCGAGCGCATTTTTCCCCTGCACTCGCCGCGCCTCGCCAAGATCGAGCGCATGCGCGAGGGCCGGGTGCGCCGCGCCCGCCTCTTTTACCTACGCGGTCGCAAAGGTCGCTCCGCCCGCATTCCCCAAAAGGGGACGCGGTAAGAGGGGGCCACGCCATGGCCCGATACGGCGACCTCCCTTTTACGCGCAAAAACTGGTCCTTGGCCATAGCCGGCTTAGCCGCGATTTTGCTCGGCTATGTGTTTTTGCGCATCCCACCGGCCGAGGGTTTCCTCTCCCTCACCCTCGCGCCCGTGCTGCTAGTGGTCGGCTACTGCGTACTGATTCCCATGGCGATCTTGGTCCGAGACCGGTCAATGGATGAGGGAGAAGAGGCTGAGCAGACATGACCAGCGCCCAACCGATCATTGACGACGGCGTCCACGCCGACTGCGCCCCAGACCGCTACCGCTACGACGCCGCGGCCCAGCAGGTCGCCCGCTTCGCCGACATCGGCCCCGAGCAGCTAGCCTTCTTTCACCAACAGGGCTACCTCGCGGTAGCAGAGGCGTTTTCTCCTGCCCAAGTCGCTGCCGCTGGCGACGCGGTGTACGATCTAATTGACGGCAAACAGCCCGAATTTCGCGGCGTCCAACTCGAAGTCTCCGCGCAGGGCCAAAAGCTGGCGGGCGCAGCGCGGCGTGAGGCGGTGCGCAAGCTGATGAATTTCGTCGATTGGGATGTGCGCTTTCAACCGCTGGCCGCCGACCCGGATCTCTTGGACGTCCTCGCCCGCCTGATGGGCGACACGCCCGTTCTCTTCCAAGAGATGGCCCTGCTCAAGCCGCCTGGGGGCCGGGAAAAACCCTGGCACCAAGACTGCGCGTACTTCAACTATCCCTTGGGCACCACCATCATTGGCGTTTGGATCTCCTTAGACCACGCCAGCGCGGAAAACGGCTGCCTGCACATCTTGCCCGGCACCCACCGCGAAGGTCCGGTCAATCACTTCAAGCGCCGCGATTGGCAGATCTGCGACACCGATGTCCAGACCGAGCGCGACGTCGTCGTGCCCCTCGCTCCTGGCGGTTGCCTGCTCTGGCACGGCATGACCCACCACGGCAGCCCGACTAACCCCTCGCAAAAAATGCGCCGCGCCTTACAGCTACACTACCGACCCACCAGCGCTGGCCAGATCGACACCGACGAGCGCATGCAGCACTTCGGCGGCGAAGTGCGCGGCGCCGAGTGCTGAACACAGCAGTCAACCCTCCAAGCGCAACATTACCGCGTCGATAAAACCGCCCTCCACTTGGCGTGCAGCCAACACCGCAGCGCGCTGAGCGGCCGTAGCAATCCCCACTCCTCGGTGCAGACGATGCGCCAAATACGCGGCGAAAAACACGTCCCCGGCCCCCGTGGGATCAGCGACCGTCGCCACCGGGGCCGACGTAAACTTCGTCCGCGTCCCTTGCCGACTGGCGACCCAGCCGCCGTGCGAGCCTTCGGTGACGATCCACTCTGCCACCGAGTAATCGCGCATCAACTGGTCCAGCGTCAGGCCGCAATCAGCGAGTACGAGTTCTAATTCATCGTTGGAAGTTTTGACATAGTCCGCGCGTAGCAGGGCGGCATACAGACCGCTAGCAACCTCTTGGTACACCTGCGTCCCCTCAATCCGCCGCACATAGCCTTGGATGTCCAAACTCACCACACCGTCCATCGCCGTCAGCACGTCCTCGGCCAAATCATGCGGGTGTAGCGGTCCCAAATGCACGTGCTCCACACCAGCGAGCACCGGCCCGAGTTGAGCCGCGGCAATCGGCGCGGCGCAAGCGAGCAACTCCTGACGCCGTGCGTCGCCATCGACGTAATTGACAAAACAGGTCGTCGCCGCGCTCTCACCCACATAGACTGCAATACCCCGTTGCTGCAAAACCGCCAGCATCGCCCGGTCAGCCTCGGCGACGTTGGTCAACACCCGCGTCTTTACGCCCAACTCGGCAAAGGTCAGCCCAGCATACGCAACCACCCCCCCGCGCTTGTACGCGCTCGCGCCGCCTTGTACCACGCGGTCTATCGTCGCCGAGCCAATGACTGCCACCGCACCCATATCAAACTCCATCAGGTCGGCGACTTGAAAGAGCACATCGAGCTATAATCCACTGTGTCGTCATAGTACAATTCCTCGGGCCGCGATCGCGACAAGAGATTTACTCACCTCGGGCCGCTGTTTATTTTTATTAAGTCGCGCCATCGTGCAAGAGAAAGAGCAAGCTGCTAAGTACCGCCACCGGCCGTTTGCGCCCATGTAGCGGTCGTTGTCTTCGATTACGTCTGCGAACGAAAGTGAAGGAGTTTTCCATGCCGCCCCGACGCCAGCCCGACGGCCGCCCCGAATGGCGCAGTGTTGACGAACTGTTGGCCCAAGCCATCGCCGGCGAGGATTTTGCCGCGCTGCCCGGCAAAGGGCAACCCCTCGACCTGAGCGCTTACTTTGCCAGCGGCCCCGAACACCGCATCGCCGGCAAGCTGCTCAAGGACAACGCGGTGTTGCCCCAAGCCTTGCAGGACCGCCGCGACGCCGAACAGCTTCGCGACCAAGCCAGCCAAACACTAGCGACGCAAAAGGACTACCTGTCGGCGTTAAAGGCCAAAATTTGTGCCCAAGCCCCGGCCCTGTGCCACTTCTTCCCCGACCGTCCAACCGCATTGGCCGCTCTCGGTCTACCGACTTGGCCCGAATATTTCTCCGCACCAGAGGATGCGCCCTTGCCCGCCCGTCGCGCCTTGCTCGACGGTGCCAGACGCCTAGCCGAACTCGTCGCCGCCTACAACCGCCGCATCGAAGTCGCCACCGCCGAGTACCTAGCCTCTCTGCGCCAAGCCAACGCTTGCGTCGAGCGGCTCAACCAACAAGTGGCCTTCTCGCGGCACTTACCCGCTGGCTTGCAGCTTAAAACTTCAGATCTCACCGCAGCCGAAGCCCAAGTGCGTACGGCACTTCCTCTCCTGACGCCCTTGCCCGCCGATCTAATCCAGCGGTTAGACCACTATTACAAGGCGGCGCGTCCCTCGCTCTGGCGGCGGTGCTAAAAAAACAGCCGCATGGCCGTCTCGCCCAACACCTGCTCCTGCTCCGCCGCGCTCAGCCCCAATTCTTCGGTAAATACCGCCAAGTGCTGGGCGTAGGTCGCTTTTTCCAACCAGTGCTCGCACGGGAAATCCGATCCCCAGATACAGCGCTCGGGGCCAAAAGCTGAGAGCAAATGGCGCAATTGCGGGTGCGTATCGGCAAAGGGGTACTCCTGCTGTGAGCTAGGCACCGCAAAGGTGAGCTTGGCGTGGAGCTGGTCAAAGCGCGCCAAATCCGCCGCTTGGCGCACCGCCGCGTCCTCGATCCCGTTAGCCCCCACCGGATAGGCGCAATGGTCCAACACCACCGGGACGTGGGGGAACCGCGCTAGCAAAGCTGCCAACTCGCCGAGTTGCTCCCGGCGCAAATGGGCGCAGATTACCGCGCCGATTTCGCCAGCCCGACGCCAGAGCCGCTCTGCCCCAGGCTGGTCGTACCCCGCGGGCGCGGCTTCGAGGCGGACTCCCTTGACGTTGTATCCGGTCACCAGCCGCTCTAGCTCGTCAGAGCTATCGTCCCCGGCCGGGTCCAACGTGCAAACCCCTACCGTCCAGTCGGCATTGGCTCGGGCCGTATCGGCCAACAACCGATTATCCCAGCGATAGGCCGACCCGGTCTGAATCAGCACCACGCGCCCAATGCCATTGGCCTGGGCCTCGCGCCGCAAGTGTTCGATGGTCCCTATGCCCGGCGATGGGCGGAAGGGGTCTTCTATCATGGGGTATTGCGTCTCGTCTTCGTGGTAAATATGTGCGTGTGTATCGACGATCATTGACGGCTCCTTTCCGTGTTCATCCAGCGGCTAACATAAAGAAGAAACGGGCAGCTTAAAACTTGCCCGAATCCAGCCACCTGATATATTCCTGCAAACTTAAGTCTCTACCGTTTCCTCTACTCTAGGCTATCCCCTCCTTTTAAGGAAGCCCATGCTGCGCTTGGTCCTACCCCTTGCCCTATTCTGTGCCCTCTCATGCTCAAAAGAGCCGACGCCGACGGCACCCGCTGGCAAAAGCAACTGCGCCTTATGCGACATTTTAGGGGAAGGCACCCATCAAGCACCCGAAGGATCGGGTGGGCATACTGCGCCTGAGGACGACGAGGCGGACAGGCATACCGAATCCGACAGCTCCTCGGTTGCGTCGCCCGATAACTCCTCGCCGTCTGATGGGGTCTTTATCCCGAATACGGATCTGAGGACCATCCTGAAGGCGATGCTAGGGAAGAGACCCGATGAGACGATCACTCAAGCTGATATGAATACTCTACAATCCTTTCGGTTAGGAAGCTATTCTGTAAGAGGCGAAAGAAGAATAATTGATGACATCAGAGGCTTAGAAACAGCGAAGAATCTGCGCACTCTATCTATCACGGAAAATCAGGTATATGATCTCACGCCATTGGCCAACTTAACCAAGCTAGAAAGTTTGCGTCTTGATGACAATCATATTTCTGATATCACGCCATTGGCCAACTTAACCAAGCTGCAATATCTATCTCTTGAATTTAGTCAGCTATCTGATCTTTCCCCATTGGAGAACCTAGCCGAGCTGCGATATCTATCTCTCGGCTTCGATCAGTTTTCTAATGTCTCCCTCTCCCCATTGGCCAACTTAACCAAGCTGGAAGAGTTATATCTTCATCCCCATAATATACTTGCTATTCCTCCAGTGGAAAAAGGAACTAAGCGTCTGCTAGAAACTTCACTTATTATTTTTGGTTGGACATTTAATACCATTCCAGTGGGAAGCTCAGTCAACCTTGTAGTAACTTTTGATACCAGTCAATTATCTGATATCACACCATTGGCCAACTTAACCAACCTAGAAAATCTAATTATTGCTTATAGTCAGGTATCTAATATCACGCCATTGGCCAACTTAACCAACCTAGAAAATCTAATTATTACTTATAGTCAGGTATCTAATATCACGCCATTGGCCAACTTAACCAACCTAGAACAGTTGCTTATTGATTACAATCAGGTATCTGATATCACGCCATTGGCCAACTTAACCAACCTAGAACAGTTAGATCTCAGTGTCAATCAGGTATCTGACATCACGCCATTGGCCAATTTAACCAAGCTGGAAGAGTTATATTTTACTGCCAATCAGGTATCTGATATCACGCCATTGACCAATTTAACCAGCCTAGAACAGTTATATTTTGGTGTCAATCAGGTATCTAATATCACGCCATTGACCAATTTAACCAACCTAGAACAGTTATATTTTACTGCCAATCAGGTATCTGATATCACGCCGGTGAAAGCGTTACGTGTCCTGGAAGAACTAAAGGCTGAGGATAATCCTTTAAGTACAACCTCTATAAACGAACATATACCAGACCTTCAACTCCGTGGTGTCGATGTGTCTTTTTCTTCTGTAGTACATTTTCCAGATACGGAAAGTCCCTTTCGTATTGATTTAGTCTTTCTTGAGGATGATAATTTCACAGAGGACGATTTCACAAAGGCGGAACAAGAGATGTGGCACCGTATTGCGAATCGTTGGGAATTGGTGATACAGACGGAACTTCCAGATTACGAGTTTTCTAATACATGGACCGGACAATGTGGCTCTCACCTGCTTAGCGTACCTGCCGGCGAACAAATAGATAACCTGCGAATTTATATAACGAAGTTTGACAAAATAACTCCTTACGGAGCACCAGTGAGGGGCTATGGGGGTCCCATTCTATTGCGTTCAAGCTCTTTGCCGATCATTGGTTGTATCGGAATTGATATAGCGACTTCTACTCGATTCGATGATCTTCTATGGGAGGTAGGACTCCATGAAGTAGGACACGTTTTAGGAATCGGTACCACCTGGGAAGACAGCGGAATGCTTCGCGAGCTAAATAGCGATGTTCATTTTGCCGGGCCGCAGGCGATTGCGGCTTTTGATCAAGCCGGGGGTACCGATTATCAAGGTGCAAAAGTCCCAACCGAACCAGGTGGTGGGCATTGGCACCGTAGCGTTCTCTCCGGTGAGCTTATGGCCCCAAGCAATGGTGATGCCCTTTCAGCCATAACGCTTCAAGCGCTGAGCGATCTGGGCTACTCGGTCAATCTCTCCGAAGCCGATCCCTACGTGCTACCCTCCCCAACGGCTGCGAAACCCGTCGCCGAAGCAATCCCCTTTTGCTCACTTGAGGGGCTGCCCCCACCGGTCTATGTGGACGATTGACCGAACAAAAGCGGGCGCGAAGGATGCCGCCGACCTACGCGCCCGCACTATACCATCTTTCTCAATAGAACCCCTGTATAATCCATGCGTCTATACCTCAAGCGGGCCTTGATCGCCTTGCTGCTTTTGGCACTGGTGTTGTACGGTGCCTTCGCCCTGACATCGCACCCCGTGGACCCGCATCCCTACTTCACATCAGGGGACGTCTTGGTCATTGCCCACCGGGGCGGCAAGGGGCTGGCACCGGAAAACACGCTAGCGGCCTTTGCCCGCTCGGCCGAGTTAGGGGTCGATGTGTTAGAAATGGACTTGCGCCAAAGCAGCGACGGCGCACTCATCGTCCTGCACGACCGGCGCGTTGACCGCACGACCAACGGCCAAGGCACAGCCGACAGCTTGAGCTTGGCTCAATTGAAACAGCTAGACGCCGGCTACCATTTCAGTCCAGACGGCCGAACCTTTCCCTGGCGCGGCCAAGGGGTCGCAATCCCCACCCTAGACGAGGTATTTACAGCCTTTCCCAACATGCGCTTCCTCATCGAAATCAAAGACGACTCCGATGCGCTAGTAAGCGACTTCTGCCGCACGATCCGGCGCTTCGAGCTAAGCGACCGCGTCATCGCCGCCTCGTTCCGCAGCCGCCCCTTAGAGAGCTTGCGCCAGACTTGCCCCGAAGTGGCGACTTCGGCTCCTTCATCGGCAGGAATGTCCTTTGTCTTTCTCCACTGGCTGCGGCTCGACGCGGCTTATCACCCCACCAGCCAAGCCTTTCAGTTTCCGACCCGCCTCGGCAAGATCAACCTGATAGACCGGCGCTTCATCGCCCGCGCTCACACCCACAACATCCAAGTCCACGTCTGGACCATCAACGACCCCGACGCCATGCAGCACTACCTGGACCTAGGCGTCGATGGCCTAATCACCGACTATCCCGACCGCCTACTACGCATCCTGAACCGCCAGCCTGCAGAGGAGAAATCATGGGCGACCCAGTAGCCCTGAACGTACAACACTTGACCAAAACCTACGGCACGGGGCCAAACGCCCTGACGGTTCTCGCCGATGTAAGCTTTTCCCTAGCGGCCGGTGCCACTTGCGCGGTCGTCGGCCCCTCGGGCAGCGGCAAAACCACGCTGCTGGGATTGTGCGCCGGGCTGGATCGCGCCAGCTCGGGATCGGTCGCGCTCGACGGCGTGGATTTAAACGGTCTCGACGAAGACCAGCGCGCACACCTCCGCAGCGAAAAGGTCGGCTTCGTCTTCCAGACCTTCCAGCTCATCCCCACCCTCAGCGCCCTCGAAAACGCCATGGTGCCGCTCGAATTGCGCCGCGAGTCAAACGCCCGTGAGCGCGCCGCGGACCTCCTCGACCGGGTCGGCTTGGGCGACCGACTGCACCACTACCCAGCGCAGCTTTCGGGAGGCGAGCAGCAGCGCGTGGCGCTCGCACGGGCCTTTATCAACCGCCCCGCGCTCCTCTTTGCCGACGAACCCACCGGCAACCTCGACGACGGCACCAGCGGCAAAGTCCGGAACCTTCTTTTCAGCCTCAACGAGGAATCCGGTGCCACCCTAATTCTGGTCTCCCACGATCTGACGCTGGCTCGTCTCACCCAGCGGATCATCCGCCTCCAAGGCGGCCGGGTAGCCGACGACCAGCTAGTCACATGATCGTCTGGCTCGGCAAAATGGCCTGGCGCGACAGCCGCAGCCACCGCCGCAAACTGCTGCTTTTTACCTCTTCGATCTCCATCGGCATTGGTGCGCTCGTTGGCTTGGGCAGCCTCAGCTCCACGCTGCAAGAGGCGATGGACCAACAAGCCGCCGCGCTCTTAGGAGCCGATATGGCCCTGACGAGCCGTCAGCCCTTCACGCCAGCCGCCGAGGCACTCATAGATTCGCTCGGCGGAGTTCAGGCGCGCCAAGTTTCCTTCAATTCCATGATTTACCTGCCCAAGAGCCAGGGCACCCGCCTCGCCCAGATCCGCGCCCTCGCCGGCCCTTTTCCCTTTTACGGCAAGCTAAAAACGGCACCGGCCTCCGCGGCGCAGAGCTTCCGCACCCAGCCGCATGCCCTCGTTGACGAGGCGCTCATGTTGCAGTTTGGCGCAGCGGTCGGCGACTCGATCAAGATCGGTGACACAGTCTTCCTCATTGGTGGCCGCCTCCTGCGCGTCCCCGGCGAGAACACCCTCTTCAGCGACATCCAGCCGCGCGTCTATATCCCGATGTCCTACCTCGACCGCACCCGCCTAATCCAACGAGGCAGCCGGGTCACCTACACCGCCTTCTTCCGCTTCGCCGAGCGGGATGTCCAAGCGCTAGCCGAGTCCATCCGCCCGCACACCCGAGGCGACCGCCTCCGGCTCGAAACCGTCGAGAGGCGCAAGGCGCGCCTCGGCCGCACCCTCAACAACCTCTATCGCTTCTTAAACCTCGGCAGCTTTATCGCCCTGCTGCTGGGAGGCGTGGGCGTGGCCAGCGCCATCCACACCTATACGCGGCAAAAGCTGTCCACCGTCGCCGTGCTGCGCAGTCTCGGTGCCACCGCCCGTCAGACCGTCTTGATCTATCTAATCCAAGCCGGAGGCATGGGTTTGGTCGGCTCGCTCGCCGGTGCCCTGCTCGGCGTCGGGGTCCTCTACCTGCTCCCTAGCGTCCTCGCCGACGTGTTGCCCATCCAAGTCGAACCGCGCTTTGATCTCCTCGCCGTCTTGGAGGGTCTCGTCCTCGGCGTCGGCCTGTCGCTGCTGTTTGCCGCGCGGCCGCTGCTGGCCATTCGCGGGACCTCGCCGCTGTTGACCCTGCGGGCCTCCTTTGAAAACACCCAACCCGCCGACAGCGGCCTGCTGCGCTGGTCTTTGTACTTGGGGATCGTCCTAACGACTGTACTCTTTGCCTACCGACTCACCGATCGCTGGCCGCTAGCCCTTGGCTTTGTCGGCGGGGTTGGAATCGCCTTTGCGCTCCTAACGCTTACAGCCCGCGCAATCATCTACGGCACGCGGCGGTTCTTCCCCGCCTCTTGGAGCTATATCTGGCGTCAGGGGCTGGCCAATCTCTATCGGCCCAACAACCAGACTACCCTGCTGATGTTGGGCCTCGGCTTGGGAACTTTCCTGCTCAGCACCCTATTTCTGACCCAGACCAACCTGCTATCCTACATCAAAAGCGTCGGCTCCGACCAAAACCCCAACGTCGTGCTCTTCGACATCCAAACCGACCAGCGCCAAGAGCTAAGCTCCCTCGTCGCAGGGATGGATCTGCCGCTGTTACAACAGATGCCCATCGTCACCATGCACATCCACAGCGTCAAAGGCCAACCCGCCCGCTCTACACTCCGCGATACCACCGCTGGCAGACGCCGACGCGGCAATTGGGCCTTGCGGCGCGAGTACCGCGCGACCTATCGCGATTTCCTCACCGAGACCGAAGAGATCGTCGCCGGCACGTGGCGCAGCCAACCCACGGGCGATACCCTCTACGTCTCCTTGGAAACGGGCGTCGCCTCCTCCTTGGGCGTTGGCGTTGGCGATTCGCTGACCTTCGACGTCCAAGGGGTCCCGATTGAAGTGGTCGTCGGCAGTCTGCGTAGCGTCAACTGGCAGCGGATCATGCCCAACTTTCTGGCGGTCTTCTCCCCCGGCATCCTCGAACCCGCGCCGCAATCCCACGTCCTTGTCACCCGCGCCGCCACTACCGAGCAAATGGCCGCCCTGCAGCGAGCCACCGTGCAGCGGTTCCCCAATGTCTCGGTCATCGATCTCGGCAGCATCCTCAGCACGGTCAATACCATCCTCGACAAGGTCTCGCTGGTGGTGCGCTTTATGGCCTTTTTCAGCGTCTCTGTGGGTCTAATCGTGCTCGTCGGCGTGATTGCCAGCAGCCGCTACCAACGCATCGAAGAAAGCGTCTTGCTCAAGACCTTGGGGGCCAGTCGCCGCCAAGTGGTAGCGATCATGGCGCTCGAATACCTGTTTTTGGGAGCCTTTGCGTCAGCAACCGGGGCGATCCTGTCGCTGGGGGGCGTCTGGGCCTTGAGCCGCTATCTCTTCGAGATCAGCTTCGCGCCCAACTACCTGTCCCTGATCCTCGCCTTTGCGGCGGTCAGTCTGCTAACAGTCGCTGTCGGCATGATTTCCAGCCGCGGCGTCCACACCAGCCCACCGCTCGAAGTCCTGCGCTCGCTCGGTTAGCGGCGCAATCCCTCTAGCACTGGCCCGAGCGTCGCCCACACGGTTTCGGCGACGATCTGGTGGCCTTCGACGTTAGGGTGATTGCCGTCGGGCAAGTTCAGCGCGGGTTGGTCGCCCACGCCTTCTAACAGGAAGGGGATCAAGGCCGCATCGTTTTCTTTTGCCAGCGTCGGGAAAATCGCGGCAAACGCCTCTGTGTATTCCGCGCCCAAATTGGGCGGCATCTGCATCCCAGCGATTACTAGGGCTACTGCGGGATTTTTCGCTTTCACCCGCTCGACAATCTGTTGCAGGTTGGCTTGGGTGTCTTTGGGGTCTATGCCGCGCAGACCGTCATTGGCCCCCAATTCGAGGACGAATACGTCGATGGGACGGCGCAAGAGCCAGTCAATGCGGCGCAGTCCACCGGCTGAGGTCTCGCCGCTAAGCCCTGCATTGAAGACTTCAAAGTTCCAGCCGAGCGAATCGATCCGCGCCTGTACCAAAGCCGGAAAGGCCTGTTCGCGGTCGAGGCCGTAGCCGGCAGTCAGGCTATCGCCAAAAAAGAGAATGACGCGGCTGGAGTCCGCCTCCTCGGCATAGACGCTGCCGCCGAGTAATGCCAAGGCCAACGCAATGTATTTCACCTGAACAACCCTCTTAGTTTTACTCGTGCGCTTCTTGCTTATTGAAGCGGAAAATCCGCTGCGCCCGCGCCGATAGCTGGTCCATAAGCTCCGCCGGCAACGGATCGGCCGCCTTGTATTGGTAGCCCAAGGCCGGGAAGTACCGGTGGTACACCAGCGACATCATGGTGCGGCGACCGTTGGTGCGATTGGGCGTGGCTCGATGCCAGACGCGCATGTCGCGCACCACAGTGGAGCCAGCCGGCATATTGGTGCGCATCGACGGCAGGGTCACTGCACGCTCTTCCAAACCGCCCGCTCGCCCCACATCCGCCGGGTCTATCGTGGCCTCGTGATCCGTAATCAGATGCGTGCCCGGCCACACCTCCGTGCTGCCGTTTTCCTCCGTAAAGTCCACCAACGGGATGTTCACGACCATCATGTGCGGCGGCATGGCAATGGGCAAATCTGGGAATAGATGCAGTTGGTCGCGGTGGATGACCTGCGTCTCCGGCCAGTTGGGCTCCGTGGAGTTGCAGTGATAGGGCAGCTTGGCCCAAAAATCCTCGCCGAGCATGACGTCCAAGATCTGCACGGCCCAGGGGTTTTCAATCGCCAGCGGATCAATAAAGGGCGGACGCAACAAGTCGCCCGGCGTCCGCCCTTCCAAATGACCGTCCCATGCCTCGCGCATCATATCACACCACGCCCGGTCCATGGTTTCCTCCAAAATGACAAAGCCCGCTTCCCGCACTTGGCGCACTGCCTCGGCCAGCGTGTCGGCGTCGAGATGCTGCTGTTCAATTTCCTGTGGCGACAGTTTCATAAAAATTTTATCCATTCTGCTACGAGTCAATCGTCGTGGTCAAGGTCTGAGCCTACTCCTATATTAAGCGCCGATTCCCTGAACTACACCCCGGAGCCTGCATGCAAACCACCATCTTAGGCCGCACCAACCTAACCGTCTCGCGCATGGGCTTAGGCGCTGGCGGCCACAGCCGACTTGGACGCAACATCGGCCTAACTGACGCCCAATCCGCCGACCTCATCCGCCGCGCCTTAGATCGCGGCGTGAACTTCGTCGATACGGCCGAAGGCTATGGCACTGAATCCATCATCGGCCAAGCCCTTCAGGGCCGCGACCGCACCTCCGTCGTCCTCTCGACCAAAAAATCCACCCGCCACGAGCAGGTCACTCCCGACACCTTGCGAGCCAGCCTCGACGAGAGCCTAAAGCACCTACGCACCGACTACATCGACCTCTACAATCTCCACGGCGTCGTGCCCCAAGACTACGCCTATCTCGTCAACGATATTTACCCCGTGCTGCAAAAGGCGCAGCAGCAGGGCAAAATACGCTTCGTCGGTCTCAGCGAGATGTTCAACGAGGACTTCGAACACACCATGCTCCAGCAGGCCTTGGCCGACGACCTCTGGGATGTCCTGATGGTCGGCTTCAATCTGCTCAACCAGACCGCCCGCGCCAGCGTCTTCGCGCAGGCCATCGCGCAAAACGTCGGCATCCAGATCATGTTCGCCGTTAGAAAGGCGCTTGGCCACCCCGACAACCTGCGCACATTCACCGCCGCGCTCGTCGAAAAAGGGCAACTCGACCCCGCCGACCTCGACTCCTTTCCCGATTTCCTGTTGGCAGAGGCCCCATCGCTACCCGACGCCGCCTACCGCTTCTGCCGCGACGAGCCTGGCGTCCACGTCGTCCTCTCCGGCACGGGCAACGCCGCTCACCTCGACGCCAACCTCGCGTCTTTCGCCCGCCCGCCGCTGACGCAAGAGACGCGCGACCGACTCATCCACATCTTCCGCCGCGTCAATTCTACTACGGGGCAAGCGTTATGAGCTATCGTCTTGATCCAATACGTTGGATATACCGTGCGATAATTGATCGACTATACGATCTGACTACATTGGTCTGGAGGCATTAACCAGAAAGGATATTCCATGCAAACCACGACAGTATCGCAACTCAAAATGTCGTTGAGCACCTATTTGCGTCAAGTCAAAGCCGGTAAAGAGATGGTAATCACCAAATACGGCCGTCCCATTGCACGCTTACTACCCTTCGCGAGTCCTGAGCCCCTCCCTGAGACCTTGCGAGATCTAGAAGAACAGGGTCTCATCAAGCGCGGGGAGAAGCCCTTGCCCGAGGATTTTTGGGATCTACCGCGTCCTGCCGATCCCCAAGCAGCCGTGCGTTCGGCAGTCTTGCGTGAGCGAGAGGAAGGCTGGTGAAATTCTGGGACACCCGGCAACTCGTGGAAGCTGCGTCTTTCGGGAGTATTCATGACTATCCATACTCGACTATAGGAGAATCTAATGAGTACTGAATACACCATCGTCATTGAGAAAGATGAAGACGGTTATTACGTTGGCAGTATCCCCGGCCTTCCGGGCTGTCATACCCAAGGAAAGTCAATCGACCAGTTGCTTGAACGGATGGAGGAGGCTATTGAACTCTGGCTTGAGGCCAATAGCGAAAACGCTCCAAGTCCGCTTGAACTGGTCGGCGTTCAAAGAATATCTGTGTGACTAGGAAGTGGATTCAGGAGCAACCCTAAAGGGATTATTGCCATAGACTTGGAACTTCTAATGATCAAAAACAAAAGGCAATATCGACTCACTAAAGCGCAGGCGAACCAGTTTTCGCAGACCTTGCGGAGCCTCGGCGAAGTCGACGGAGTACACCCGCTTATTGTCAAGGCGCAGCGCGAGGCCCTGAGCAGCCAAATCGCCGACCTGAAAGAGGAGTGGCGCGAATATGAATCTCTAAAGGCTATCGCTCCAGCAAATCTTGAGTAGAGCGTCGGTTAGGCCATCAAGTGTTCCATAAGAACATGGCCGACAGATCGGGCTGTTCCAGTAGAAAGATCCAAAGCAACTTCTGCAAGATGCTCGCCTTTGGATTGGTTCTTTATCTCAGATTGTATCCAATCCCTCAGTCGTTCCGTCTGATCATAGGTTCCCAGTAAAAAAGAAGGGAAATTCATTTTCTCAAAGCTTGTAGGCTGCGTTTGGAGACGGCTGAAAGCAAGCTCACGGACCTGTTCGTCACGTGCGAAGCGTGTAGCCACGGCGCGTGAGCATAAAGGTAGGAACTCCCAGATATCACCGCGGAGCTCCGCCATTTTTGTACCGACCTCGGTCACAAATTTATCCGGGGGAGCACTTGCTGCTAGTGAGTAAAATCTAGCCGGAAGCAGGAGTCTCGGTATTTCAATCTGCTCAATCATTTGTTTCCAAGATTGGGAATCCGACCAGCCCGCACTGAGGGCGATAACCAAGGCATTGGTTATACTCCCTTGGACTACAAGGGATTCGAGTATGTCAAACGTTTTGGTATCGTTATTGAACTGTTCGGCGAGTATTTCTGCTGCAACAATACCTTGAGCCGTATCTTTTGGATTACTAACAAGGGTGAGACATAATTCACGTAGATGAGGCGCTCCTCGCCAGTGACGGGCGCAAAATTGAAGAGATGACATAGTTGGGGGTTTTTGGGCATCTCTCTTAGGTCTATCAATAATTATGTCCAACAAATCAGGATCTGTTGTGTGTGCGGCCATTTCTGTTAGGAACTCGTCCCGCAAGTGATCTACTCGTTCCCAAAAACTCTCTCCGAACGCCTCCGATACTCGATCCCAGCGGCGGGCCAAATGTGCAGCTAACCGGAGATTAGTTTCCAGTCCTCCGCCATAGCCTATGTGCTCCATTTCATCTCCCGACCAGACATTTTTTACGATGTCGAGTCGGTCGAGTTCGAGTAGGGCGGAAAATGCCGCTTGGCGACGTTCTTGGTAGTCTGGTCCGATAACGAGTAAGCCTTCGTTCAGTTTATCAAGAAGTTCCGAGGGGACATTTTCTCGCCGTTTCACAGATGTTGCGTAGCCGATTGCCCCCGCAGTTTTCACATTCATATCTATATCTTCATCGTAGTCGGAAAGCAGACTATATGCGAAGTCATCTTCAGGACCTAAGCGCACGAGCCGATCTACTATGATCAAACGAAGATGCGCAGGAAGTGGACTGCCTAAGTTAAGAAGCTCACAACGAAGCTCATCATCTGAACTGTAGGCTTTGGCAACGGTGTTCAAGTCTCCTCCACGATTGTGTAGCTGATATAACGCCATCTCGCGCACTTTCGGATGATTAGGAAAGTGCTCGATCAAATCACTTATTCCCCAAAATACTGCACCGGATGGTGCCTTACCAACATACCTACTTGTCGCTGCTTCTATAACCTCCTCGTCAGCCTCATTCGCTCCAAGTTTAACCATTCCGATTAAAGCGTATCGGGCTATGTATTCTTGTTCATCGCGCAACATCTCTAATAAGCGCCGCCGACACTGTTCTTTATCAGATAGAATATCGGGTAGAAGATATGCGGCGTGTTTTGCAACGTCACTATTAGCTAATCTCACTAAAGCAGCAGCAACTTCCTCGTCCTTCATACCCCATTCTCTTAATAACAACTGAGCTTTGTAAGGCTCGATAACACCAGTTTCGTCCTCGACTTTAAGCAAATATCCTTTTGCACGTGTTGAGCGAGAGATTAGACAGAGTTCAAATTCCAACCAAGATAATCGATCAGAGTTCCGCTCTATCCAGGCATCGACAGCTAAACCTAAATTTTGATGACCAGCAAACGCCTTCACAAGACGTTCCCAGTTAGCGTGTAGTCCAAGTGAATGATCAGGATACTCTTCTGTTTGGAACAGGTGTGCGACGACCTCTGCAGCTTCGTCGTCTTGTGGAAATCCCTCGAGCAGTATAATTCCGGCGTCGTCCCTATCGAAAACTTCTTCACCAGGATAGCGCTCGGTAGTAATACTCTGAATCGCTTCACGTTTCACTTCAAGATCACCTGGCCAACCCGCGATAAGTGCCCGAATCCGCTCTTCGCTCCAACACCACGGAACGAATCTTCGTTTTCGAGAGAGACCCATCAATATTTCACGATCCTCTGCATCATGTTCTTTGCGTTTTACTCGATGAATTAACGCGACACTCTGTAACGCACCATTAGTGGATAATCGGGCTTCTTTTAAGATCGCAGTAAGCTGAGAATCAGTCTCCCATCCAAGACAAAGTGCATGAAGGGCATAAGCAAGCAGGCGCGGTTCCGCAGGCTTGAACAGCAACTCAAACAGCCGCTCTGCGGCAGACGGATCTCCACCAAAAACTTTAGCAAGGGATTCTGCTGCGGTTCGCTGATGCCAGTCCTCCTCATCAAGCAATCCACGCCAGAGTAATGATTGTGTTTCATCATTTGGGGACCATGTCGCGACAGCCTCATAGAACCCTCGGCGATAGGGATGTCGCAAGGGATACCAGCGTTGAATACGAGACTCTACAAGTGAGCGTAAGGCATCGGATTCAAGTCCATCAAGTGCGAGTTCAACAAGTCGTTCACGAGTTTGTCCGTGAACACCGGTCTCGATAATCTCAAACGTCTCTTCTGCCAATCTTCTGGCGATAGGCACCGAACAATGGAGATCACCGAAGGCGATTTCTGCCAGAAAACTCTGTCGGGCCAACTCCATTTCAGGCGGTAATTCTATTTTCTTGACAATATCAACGAATTCATCCACCTCCCCCTCTCGGGTATTCAGATGACACAAGCATAAAAAAACATCGTGCCATTGAGGGTTTCCAAAGCGCTCCTTCACTGCCTCCTTTTGCTGCTCAAACGGCAGATTTGATAGGTATTTTGCAGCGAGAAATTCTTGGAATGAGCGGTGGA
This sequence comes from Candidatus Latescibacterota bacterium, assembly GCA_965261395.1. Taxonomy (GTDB): domain Bacteria; phylum Latescibacterota; class UBA2968; order UBA8231; family UBA8231. The sequence continues at coordinate 3,462,855 of OZ253462.1, read as the reverse complement.
GAAATCCAATATCTACTGGGGACTTTTCGACAACAATTCCAACTGCTTCGGCACCACCAATAGCGAGGAGTTCCTCCGCAATATCCAGTGCTTTTTCAGGAGTCTTGTACAAGTGATTTTCACAGAAATCCTGGAGCACGTTCTGGGCAATAGCTCTGTCGAGAGCATCGCTTCCCGACGAATCATGAATTTTCCAGGCCAGCCGAGCTAATGCCCGCTCGCGATTTTCTGGACTCAAACTCTCAGTAGTCCTGCGTGCGTAAGCTGCCTTCTTACGGCGCTTGGGCTGTTCATCCAACAGCAGACGTGTCAATTCTTCGTATGCTTTGAATCTGCTGCGAGGGAGATGTATTTTTTGAATAGCGAGAGCAATAAGGCCATTAAGCAGTAGGGGGACTTCTGCTAGGCGAGATAAACGGACATCACGGTGAAGATCTTGTATGTGTTCAGAGGCTTCGGCTTTTGCTCTTGTTTGTCTTATAGTGCTTGACTCACTATCTTCGTCAGGGACAGCAAAAGCGTTTGACCGATGCAGAAACCATCGTTCAGCCAAGATATATTGTTGCTCATTGGTCAAGCCAGCAAGTCGAGCTTCACGCCATCTATTACTTGGCTCACTGATGCGCGCATAACCTAGCGGACGACTGCTGGCAATTGCTGGCACATTCCGCTCCCCTACGAATTGTTCAAGCAGAGCAAGTGCCGTCCGAGCGGCTGTTTCATCACTCCATTCATCAAGTCCATCCACGAAAAGTAGCAAGCGTGAATCCTCCAATGCCTGCTGGACAAGTGTAATCAAATCTTCTTCTGCAGAGACTTTACTGAGCCAAGCCGTGAGGACATCTGAAAGCGAAGACTTCGTTTCGGATTCGACGACTAGTCGCGTCCACATGGCAAAGGGAATCCATACAGGTAGGTATTGTCCCCAACGAAGAGCACATGTCTCATAACGAGGCTCGGTACTCAGAAGATCGAGTAATACACAACGAAGCAGGGTACTCTTGCCGGTGCCAGGATCTCCTAGTATAACTGACCGATCAGAGTCCGAAAGCCAATCAATCGCAGGGCGGCGTACTTCCAAGGTTCGGGTCGTGACTCGTGTCATATAGGATGGAGATGAGTCTTCGGCTCCATTAGTGAGAGGAGGTTTTTTATCTGGCTCTCCTGATGAACGGTTAAACATCTCGGTATGGGGAACCTGCTGTTTCTCTAGAATTTCGGGAGGGACGAAGCGATCAATTAAAGAGAGAAATTGATAATCGGGATTGATAGGACCTGTAAGAGAGGGGAGACCAGGATCGGTGGTCTCGAAATGCTGTGTATAACAACGCCGTAGTAGCTGGCGTAGCCGTATAACCTGCTCAGGTTCTAGGCGACGGCTCGATAGTTTGCCAGCGGCTTCTTCACCACAGAAAATCCGCACCCATTCACGTCCGAAGAAGTCATCTACTAAATCTGGATGGTCTTTCAGTCGTTCGGAGATTTGCGTGATTCCAAGTGGTAGGAATCGGATATTCCGTTCGCGGAGGCGATCACCTTGTGCTTCGATCGCTTTTACGAGATTGGGTTTTTCGGTGCTTACCGTGAGTGTAAGCACAAATTCATCGGTTTTCGATACCCAAGAGCCGTTCAAAAAACCAGAGACTGCTCCCTTTATTAGTGAAGGGCTAAATGTTTGGTACCGTTTACACTGCCAAACTGAATATCTGGACGACTCCGACCTACGGACATATATGTCTATACCTTCTTGTTTTTGCCCTTTAAGCCCGTATTCCTGACATCTTTCCACGTTGCCGCAACGCTGTGCGAGACGAACACACAGTCTCTGGAAAGAGTCCCAAGGCAATTCGCTCAGCGGGAGGATTTGGGGTCGCGTTTCGACAGGGAGAGAAACGTACGATTCAGGGGGAACCCATGCCTTCGTGTATTTCTGTGGATTTTCCATCATAGTGAACCTTTATAATTAAAATTTGGTAAATCCCACATAGGTAGCATCAATATCCCCCCAACCCTCCTCGTCATCTCCGCAAAGTACAGCACTTCCTCCGGCGTCAGCGCCCGCCCCAAAACATCGTGCTCGCGGTAGGATAGCCATTTCTTGAGGACTTGGTAGCCGCCGAGTTTGTAGTCCCAAATTGCGGCGGGGACGTTGCGCCAGAAGGCGCGGTCGTTCAGATACACGTCCAGCGTCTTTTCGCCGAGCGCGGGTATGGCATCCCCTAGCGTGGCGCGTTCATTCGGGGTGTATTCGCGCTCGACGATGCGGCCTTGGCCCGGCATTACGGCGTCGCCTGTTCCGTAGTGGCCCCATCCGGCGGTGAGCGCGAAATCGTCGCCGGTCATGTTGCGGCCGTCGGTGGTGGCGGGCACGGCGAGGGCGGCGATTTCTGGGCGCAACGTGCCTTGGGTAACGCCCGGCACTGGTGCTTCGGGATCGAGCAGGCGGGCCAGTTCTCGGCCCCGCGCCGCTGATGTAGCGAGCGTTTCTGCTGCGCCGTCAGCTTCGCCATCGGGCCAGCCCGGCAGCGGGATGCGCGGCCATTCCATGCGGAGCGCCCCGGCGTTGGCCTCGCGGTAGGCGGGATCGTGAAGGGTGGCGAGGATGTGGTAGAAGAGGTCTTCTACATCCGCGCCGAGACGGTGGAGATAGCGTTGCGCGGCACTGGACAAATTGGGACGGCGTTGTATTTCGTTGATGTCAGTTCCGAGGCCGTCATCCCGAAGCCACATTGGGAAACAAGATGCAGCAAAATCCAGCAGTTTCTTATTGCTCATGTGAGAAATGACTGGAGCCGGCCACCATTCTTGCGATGACTTTTTCTGAGCAACCAGCCACAGATTGCCCTTGAATACATGTGGCCGATAGTCGGCCCGCTTCTCGTCTACAAGCTTCGTTTCTGCCTCCCAGTACATCCATCGGTTATCGAATGGGCGGTAGGCGTGGCGCACGAATCCAGCTTCGACAGGACCTCCTCGTTTGAGCAGCGCATCCCGTGCCGAACGAGCATTGAATCGACCCGTAGTCTCCATGACGCGCGGATACCGCCGTGCGATTTCTTCATGGTTCAAATCCGCATCGAAGTAGTCGGCGAGTCGCCGGCGCAGTCGGTCAATGTCGGTATCTATGAGGAAGCCGTCTCGTCCCGCGACGACTCCGGCAAAAAACCGAGGAATCAGATCGGGCAGCGCCGGCCAGTTGAACCAATCCTTCCCCACCGCCGTTTGTGCAAACGGCAAACCGAGTGGCAGGATCGGCTCAACGCTTTCATAGAGCTTCCCCAGTTCCGCTTCCTCCGTCTCAATCAATTCCTCGCGCTTGCCCTGTCCCCACAGATGCCGAAAGCCGACCTCTCCCGTTGGCGCATGATCGAGTTTGCGCACCAGTGTCGCAATCGCCGTCCCAACTTGAATGCCGACCGGATCGTCCGGCGACGAAAAGATACTCGGGTCCGGCGAACCGTCCGGCGCAACTTTGCCGGTCTTGTATTTGTCGCCATTCAAGCAGTCAATCCGTATCGCGTCGAACTCCTCCAGATAGCGCTCCCGCATCCCCGTAAACGACAGCCCGTCGAGCCAAGAATAGTTGGAAATGAAGCACACCACGCCTTGGCCGGTCTTCGCAATGCGTCGTTCGGCCATGCGAAAAAAGCGCACATAGAGATCGTTCAGCCCTTGGCCTTCAGGTCGGCGCACCCGCTTGGTCATGCGGTAGGCTTCCGACAGCTCTCGCTCCTCGTCCACCGCCATGCCAGCAAAACCGTTATAGGGCGGATTGCCCAAGATCACCAGAATCGGCGTCTCCTGCTTCACCCGCTCGGCACGGTCGCGTTCCTCCTCCAGTTCGGGAAACGGCAGCGGCTTGGTCGGGTGCGGCTCCCAGCCGGTCAACGCATTGGTGAGGAACACTTGGGCGCGTTCCTGCCCGTCATCGGCCAGCGCCGCGTCGAGCGCCTGCATGGTCAACCCAACTTGCAAATGAGCAACGACGAAGGGCGCGGGCATAATCTCAAAGCCGAATACGCGCTCGGTCGCCGCCTGCTTGACCCGCGCGCCAGTCAGCGCACCCAACCCCCGACTTTCCAGATTGGCGGCAATGCGGCGCAGCACTTCCGCCAGATAGGCCCCGGTGCCGCAGCACGGATCGAGCACATAGACATTTTCCGCCGCCAGCCCGTCGGCAATGCCGAGATCGTCCCGCAGCGCCTTATCGACGCGGGCGACCATGTAGCGCACCACTTCCGCTGGTGTGTACCAAACGCCCAACTGCTTGCGTAGATCGGGATCGAAGGCTTCGAGGAACGGCTCGTAGAAATAGGTTACAGCCTCGCCCTCGTTGAAGCGGGCAAAAAAGGCGTCGCAATCCACCCGGTCGAGCGCAGCAGACGTCCAGTCTAGCACCTCGACAAGGCCGAGCGGTTGCAGTCGACCGGGATCGGAGATTTGTTGGAACAGTGCCCGTAGCACTGGTGCCCGCAAATACCAAACCGCTTCGCGCCAATTGAACGCTCTCGTGGGCAGCGGTGTTTGCCGCGCCCACAACACCCAAGCGGAAAACACCCCGTAGAACAGCGTCTGCACCAGCGTCGAACGGAAAAACCGCGCACCCCGTTCGCCCTCAAAGCGGACGCCCAGCGCCTCTTCCAGCGCCACCCGCACCGACGCCAACGACGGCGCATCGCCCGCGGCCTCGACCCGTGCCAGCGCATCGCGGGCGTGAGACGCCAACAGCCAAGCCAAGTCCTTCGGCTCCACCAGCCGTGCCCGATGCGACAACGCTCGGCACAGATATTCCCCTAGACCCGCGCCGACCTCCCCGGCAAAAGCACGCGGCGTCTCCAACCGTTGCGCGAACTCCGCCGCGCTTGCCGCCAGCCGCAACGTTTCGAGCTTGGCCGGTCGCCCCGTCGCATCCTCGCCGACCAGCACGAAGTCGCGCGTATTGGTCACCAGCACCAGCCGATAGCGGCCCCAATAGCGGCTGACCTGATCGCCCGCCGCCGTCAACCAAGCGTCATCGTCAGCCGCCTTCACCTCAACCACGCCGCCTTCGGGCACTTGTCCCTGTTTCGGTTGCCCCTTCTGCACCTGCTTTGCTGCATACAGTCCAAAATCGGGATGCCCCGCTCCCTGATCGGCCAACTCGCCAACGCAAAACACCTTGGGTTTGAGCGTTGCGCCGATAGCGTTCAGCAGGTTAGCGAGCGGTCCATAGCTCGATCGCTCGCCTGTTGCGCCGCCGGAGGCGCGGACTCGTTGCAGATCGGCAAGGTAATTCTCAACCGCTGTCGTCAGTTTAGTATTTGTTCTCGGCATCGTCTCTGTTGTCGCTGAGCAAAACTTCGATTATCGACCAAACTGGTCTCCGGTGGTCAATCCGGCTCTATGCCGTATTTCTCCCTAATGCCCTTGACGAGATACTCCAGTTCCAGCGCACGGGCGACGGCGGTCATCAGTCGCTGCCAACTGAGGCGGCGCAGAAGTCCCGGTATGCAGCACGCGGCAACCGCTTTGTTCCATTGCTCTGTGGCCTTGCCCCCATCCTGGAACTTGGGATTGCGAGCATCGTAAACGACAAGTGCGTGTCCTCCGGTCGGGTCAAGCTCTCCGTGTGGAGTGAGTGCGGCGGCCAGTGCGTTCCGCGCAAGTTGGTAAACTTTTCCAAACGGGCACGGATCGTGATCTTGGTCGGACGGCCAGTCGAACAGGTGGGGCAAATGTTCCCAGTAACAAATGCCAATCTCCGTCAGAGCGCAGCGCTCGCGGCGTTGGCGTTGGACCTGGTACGTCTCATTGCAATGCTGTTCGGCATAGTTGGCATCGCCGGGACGCAGGCGTGGACGCGAGCAGGTACCAAACTCTTGCTCGGTGAACTTGCATTCGATAGCGACTCGCTTTTCCGGTCCGCTCAGCAGGACGTCGACGCTGGTCGGTCTCGGCTCTCCTAGGCTGTCCATCTCGTGCTCTAAGCAGAGCGTCCAGCCACTGCTGTCTTTGAAGAAAGCCGGTCGCCCGCACTCGGCGGACACATCTTGGAGTAGATCAAGGCGGTCAAAAGCGTGGAGCGCCCCAAACACACTTTGTGCCAGGGCTTGGGAACTCTTCAGACTACCAAACCACTGATGCCGCTGTTTATAGGGGACAGCATCGCGAATGTCACGTGCCTTCGATTCGTTGTTCGGCGGAACCAAGACGTTCTTCTCTCGGAATTTGCTCGCGATAACCGGTGGACGCCCTTCCCGCTTGCCGCCATCGAGCTCACCCTGATGGTGCTGACAGGCCCAGGTCCATAGTGATCCGCATACACTTTTCTCGTAAGCCGTATAACTCGTCATGGCTTCTCACTCGGGCCTATGCGGAGGCCAAGGCTTTGTCAATAGCCAGCCTTCTCTTGGGACTTTCAAATCTCTTATCATCTATCTCACGCCCTGCCTTTCTCTCTCACCTGCTCCCCCTTGCCCTTCTACCCCTTAAGCGCCCCAACAGTAATCCCCTTCGTCAAATATTGCTGCAAGAAAGCATACACCAGCATCGTCGGGGCCATAATCAGCACCAACCCGGCAAAAGCCATGCCCCAATCGCTGCGATACTGGCTGACAATGGTAATGTTGGCCAGCCCTAACGGCAGCGTGCGCAACTCCTGCGACCCCTCCCCGGACAGGAACATAAAGGCCATGAAAAACTCGTTCCAAGTCCCCAAAAAGGCGAAGATGCCCACCGTAATAAGCCCCGGCCGCGCCAACGGCAACATAATCGACCAAAACGCCCGAAACTCCCCCGCCCCATCGATCAGCGCCGACTCGTGCAACCCAGAGGGCAAAGACTTGAAAAACCCGGTGAGGATAAAGATGGCAAATGGCATCCCAAAAGCCACATAGACCATCAGAATACCCAGCCGCGAATTGAGCAGTCCAAAGTCCTTCATCTGAAAAAAGAGCGGCACAATAGACAGTTGCAACGGAATCATCAGCCCGGCCAAGAAGTAGAAAAACATCGGCCGCACCCCAAAGAACCTAAAGCGCGCCAGCGCGTAAGCCGCCATCGCCGCCAGCAGCATGGAAACCGCCACGGTCGAGACGGTCAAAAAGACGCTGTTAAAGAAGTAATCGCCGAAGTGCCCCTTAGTCCAAGCGTTGACAAAGTTGATCCATTGCAGATCGCCAAGCTCGGGCAGGCTGAAGGGGTTGAGGAAAATCTCGCGGTCCGTCTTCAGCGAAGTGTACAACAGCCACAGCATCGGATAGACCACAACCGTCAGATAGCCGCACAGTGCTAGATAGACAAAAGGTTTGGCGAAGGAAAATTTGCGTTGCTCGGCCATATTCAAAACTCCACAGCTTCGCGCTTCATCACGCGCAAGGTCGCAGTAGTGCCAAAGAACACGATCAAAAAAAGCAGCACCGCAATCGCCGTGGCCTCCCCCACCTTGAACTCGGTAAACATCGCCTGCACCATCCGCGTGCCAATCACGTGGTTGTCGGTCGTCGGCCGCTGATTGGTCAACAGCCAAATCACCTCAAACGCCTTCATCCCGCCGATGATCATAAACACGATCGCTATCGACAACACCTCCCAAATCAGCGGCACGGTAATCGACCAAAACTGACGCCAAGCCGAGGCCCCGTCGATATCAGCCGCCTCGTACATGCTCTGCGGAATGCTCTCCATCGCCGCCAAAAACAGCACCATATTAAACCCGGCCGCGCCCCAGATCGACATGGGTATCAGCGCCCAATAGAGGTTGTCCTGCGCCAGCCACGCAAAGCCAGCAAACCCCTCCAACCCCAAGGCCACCAACACCGTGTTGACCGGCCCACCCTGTGGATTGTACAAGTGCATCCACAGCAGCGTCGCCGCGACCCCGCCGAGGATGTTGGGAAAGAAGAAGACGATGCGGAAGAGCTTGGCCCCGACGACCTCGCGGCTGATGCACACCGCCAGAAAAAGCGCCAGCGGCAACACGCAGAGCGGAATGACGAACATGATGAAGAGATTGTTCGACAGCGCGATCCAGAACTCGTCACTCTCAAACAGCAGCCGCTGGAAGTGCAACAGCCCGACAAAGACCATCTCCGTCAGCCCATCCCAGCGCATCGCGCTCCAGAAAAAGGACTTGATGCTGGGCACCACCACGAAGAGCGTGTAGAACGCCGCCGCCGGACCGACGAAGAACACCACCCCAGCCCAGCCCAGGCGCACGGTGCTGGTAGATCGTGGCACTTGACCGACCCGCCTCTCGCGCCACTGCCGCGCCGTCGTGTACAACCAATAGCCCATCGCCAATGCCAAAAGGCCCAACAGCAGCGCGGGTTTCCACAGGTGGCGGACGGTGATCTGATCCGGGTGCTGGTTGCGGTTGCGCACTGCCTCAGCCGCCGACTCCAACTTCTTGGCCCCCTCCTCCGGCGTTATCTGTCCATTGACGATCTTAAAACGCACATCGTTGAGGAACTGATCCATCTCCGGGAAGCCCTCGCCCGGGGCAGTGCCATAGGCCGTAGAAGCCTGCTGCGCCAATTCCACCAAGTCCTGCAAATCCTCGCTGGTCCGCCCTTCCATCGCCCCGTCGACGGCCACCAAAATATCGCGCATCTCGGCAAAGGTGCCCGCCATCTCCCGCGAGGTCATAAAGCGCAAAAAATCCACGCCCAACTCGGGGTGGGCGCTGTTTTTGAAGACAAAGTAATACCCGGCACCAGTATAGATGGCACCGGGTTCGCCGGCTCCGCCCTCGACCACGGGCAAATTAAACGTCCCCAAGCGGAAGCCGTCGGGGATTTTGCCCATCATCTCGCTTTTGAGCCAAGAGCCGCAAAAGACCATCGCGGTATGCGCCAAGAAAAACTCGAGCTGCGCCTCGGTGTGGCTCATGCCGAGAGCACCGGGCTGGAAGTACTCTTGCGCCGTGCGCTGAATAAGCCCGAGCGCCGTAACGTATTCGGGGTTGGCGAAACTGCCCGGCACCAACTCCTTCTGCTCGTAGAAGCGCGCACGGCCAGCGAGATGGTAATAGGCGTTGTCGGTCACGCCGCCGATATAGCCTGGATAACGCCCCTGAAAGGCCAGCGGCCAAACTCCTGCTGCGCGGATTTGCTCGCAGAGAGCGAAAAAATCGTCCCAAGTACGCGGCGGTACCCAGCCGTGCTCTTCGAACATGTTCTTGTTGTACCAGACCGCATAGACCGAATAGAGGAAGGGAATGCCGTAGATCTTGCCCTCGTGCTCATAGCGGTCGAGACTGCCGGGCAGGAAAGACGCGCGCCAAGTCCGGTCCCCATCCCAACTCGGCCCATCCAAATAGTCGTCGAGGGGCAGGATTTCGCCGTTGCGGATCAGCGACCAGTAGTTGAGACCCGCGTTGCTGACTTCCGGGAAACTCCCTTCGAGGATCCGCACCCGCACCTTGTCGGCGATGCGCGGGTCGCCGTAGAGATTGACCTGCACATCGGGACGGACCTTTTCGTACTCGCGTGCGGAGAAAAAGAAAAAGTCCAATCCCGCACCGCCCTCAAAAATGGGCACTTCAACGCGAGTCGCCGCTTGCGCTGTCACCGGGCCGCAAAGCAGCCCCAGCACAATGGCCGTCCAGCCGATAGCCTTGTTAGGTGTTGTTATTTTCAAAAGAGTCGATAACATCGGCCCTTAGAAACCGTTCGCTCGCTCTTGGGGCGCAGACGGCTTCTAAAATAAAAGTACCCCTGCGCGAAAGGTGCTACCTCTCGCGCAGGGGGTAAAAAGCAAAAAGCCTACTCGTTAAAACTCGCCTTGATCCGCGCCCAAGACCGGTCAGCCACCGCGGTCGCGTCGTCGGCACCGACTAGCTGGCCATCGACGAAACGCTCGGCAAAGCGGAAGGTCGCTGCTTGGCCGGAGAGGGTGTGGTAGGCCCGGTACTCCTGAGGAGCGGTGTCGAAGTCCGGCATGGCGATCTGTAAGCCGATGATGTTGCCGGCCTCTAGGTCGGTGGCTACGCTAGCGGCCTCGTCGCTGAAGACGATGTCGTCATAGGGTGTGACGTAGATCTCCAGCACCGAGACAGTCGGCCCTTCGCCGACCGACTGGCCGCCGCCATCGCTCAAGGGTGGCGCGTTGAGCCAATCGGCCCGGCCGGGATAGCCCAAAAACCGCCCATCGGGCACGTCGAAAATCGCGTTCCACTTCTGAGCTTGGCGGTTCTGGTTGAGCGCCTTCTCCTCGTCGGTCATGGTATCATCGTGGCTTTGGTGCATGAATTGGTGTTTTTTTCGGTTGATCGGTTGAATAAAAACAGGCTCCTCAGTAGATTGAGCACGACTTTCGCCAAAAAACCCATGCTTTCTCGTCCAAGGAACCTGTCATGGCCAACCTATCGTCTTGCCCCTCTTCCGTCAAGCCTGGTCGCTCGCCTCGCCGTCGCTCCAACGTCGTGTACCGGGTACGTAATTGGGCCGACTATGAGGCCGGGCTGCAACAGCGCGGTAGTCTGACGGTGTGGTTCACGCCCCAGGCCGTCGAAGCTTGGTATTATCAAGGGCCGCCTCAGCGGGGGGCGCAATATACCTTTTCGGAGGTCGCCATCCAAACGGCGTTGACGCTGCGTCTTTTGTATCACTTGCCCCTACGCCAAACCGAGGGGTTTGTCGCTTCGGTGTTGGCCCTGATGGGCTTGGATCTGCGGGTGCCCGATCACACGACCCTGTCGCGCCGTCAGGCGGGTTTAGCCGTGGCGTGGCCGCCCCAGCGGGGAGACCAACCGATGCACTTGGTGGTGGATTCGACCGGGCTGAAAGTGTATGGCGAAGGCGAATGGAAGGTGCGTCAGCACGGCTGGAGCAAGCGGCGCACGTGGCGCAAATTGCACCTCGGGGTTAATGAAGCCACCGGCGAGATCGTCGCGCAGACCTTGACGACGAATAGCCACGATGATGCGGGGCAGGTGGAGCCGTTGCTGGCACAGATCGAGGCCCCCGTGGAGGCGTTGGGCGGCGATGGGGCCTATGACAAACGCAAGGTGTTCAAGGCGTTGGCCGCGCCCGAGCAGGGGGCACCTATTCATCCGATCATTCCGCCGCGCAAGGACGCCAAAATCGAGCAACATGGCAACACCAACGCCGAGCCGTTGCCCCGCGATGAGACGATTCGAGCCATCCGCAAACGGGGCCGTCGAGGTTGGAAACACGAGAGCGGCTATCATCGACGCTCGGTAGCCGAAACGCAGATAGGCCGCTACAAACAGATACTTGGTGACACCTTGCGCACCCGAACCCTAACCAACCAACAGACCGAAGCGCGGTTGGGCTGTGCCTTGCTCAACCGGATGCGGGCGTTGGCGAAACCTGAGTCCTATCCGCTAACCAAAAAAGCGTAAATCACACGCGAAAGAAGCCAACACGGCCCCGACCGGTTTTCATGCAACAAAGCCTATCATCGTTGTTGAAATTGTACTGGCCACCGGAGTGGTCGCCATCCACCATGAACTCGATCGAATCGTGCTGCCATACCGAGGCGGGCTGGCCGCCGGCGTACTCGTTGATGTACACATCGTCAGTGCGCTCGGCCGCGAGGTAGAGCCGGTTGTTGGTGTCGTTCCAACCCAGCCAGACCCGGTAGTCCATATCGGCTGGATCGTACTGGGCACCGTCGCCGACGGTCGGATCGGCAAAAAAGTCTTCAGGCCCAAGCGAAGCATCGCCGACCACATCCTCCCAGTCGGAGATGTCCCCGTCGAAGAGATTAATATCCCCCAAATCGGCATCCGGGATCTCGAAGATCAGATAGACCTTTTCGCCGATGTGGGCATGGGCACTGCCGGCCAGCACAAAGGCCAGCATGAGGCAAAACGTACTGATGAGTCGCATAAAAGCACCTCCTTTGGGTTTGCTTTTAGGTGCGAGCCGCCTATGTATGGGCGACCATTGGGTAATGGGGCACAACTTTACTCCCCGATTACATCCTTGCTTTCCACGCTCGGACACCAGAATTTTTCGATAAACTCGATCACCAAGCCCGTGCCCGCGTCGTGGCTGACGTAGGGCGGCATGGCTGGATTGTACATCGCGTCGGTCAAGTCGCGGATCAGCACCACATCCACCCCCCAGCGCACCATCTGCTTGATGGCAAAGGTTCGGTGTAAAACGCACATATTGGTATGGACGCCCATAATCAGCAGATGCGCGATCCCCTGGTGCTGCAAGTAGCTATACACCTCCGTCCCCTTATCCGAAATAATATCCCGCTCTTGGTCGATCCCAATCCCCGGATGCTGCCGATTCCAAGCCTTATAGGTCTCGGTCTCGCCCGTGTCTGCCCCGTGATCGGAGGCATCCACCGGCAGCGGTGGATCCGGGCGCTCGGCATCGGGCGGCGGCGCAACTTGGGGTGCCGCGAGCGCACGCTGACGCGCCGGTGCATCAGCGTAAAAATCCATGGTATCCGAAGGCGCGTGGACGATCAGGCCGCCGGCCGCGCGAACCGCCTGGACCACTGTATCCATCCGCTCTACCATAGCGTCGAGGCGCTCGACCGCCCCTCGGCACCAGTGGCCGTTCCACACGTCGCAGAGCAAGAGCGCGGTTTGGTCCGCCGCCCATTCTTGGGCGCTGGTTTGCACCTGCCAGAGAGCGTGGCCGCCCTCGTCCTGTGCAAGGCCTTGGGAACGCAGATTGAGTCGCCAAAAGTTGCTCATATTGCCCTCACTTTAAGCCGGTTTCGCCAGACCAGTAATCTACCGAGTCGGTGCGGCGGAAAATGCCCTGTCGGCCCAAGGCCCGGGGGAAGACCTTGTCCGAATCGGGGTATTGGACCAGATCGTGCGGCAGAACATTGCTCAAGGCCAAGAGCACGCATGGTTGCTGGCCTTGGTTGGTGAATTTGTGCGCGCTACGAAGACCGGGTGGACAGGCGATAAAATCGCCCCGCTCCACCGCCACTGGACCACGGGGGCCGACCAGCGTGCAAGTCCCTTCGAGAATGTAGAACATTTCCTCTTCAAAATGGTGGAAGTGCTGCGGGAACGTCGACTGGCCAGCAGGCAGGCGGATGAGGCGATAGCCCAAGTGCCGCCCGCCGATGAGCGGATCTATATCCTTGGTCTCCCAGCGGTAGCCCTCGGCCCCACCCCAAGGCACCCAAGGAATGTCCCCCAAATTGATCTTGTTGATGTAAATGTCGGTCCGTTCTTCCAAACATTCGAGCAGCAGTCGGCGAGCGTCGTGCAGAACGGAATGCCCGTCGCCCATCAACAGGGCGTCAAAGTCGAGCTGCAGCAATTTGCGCAGGCTCAAGGCAGCTTGGGGCGGATCGGCGAGCTTGGCGTCGGGTAGCAAAGTAATGCGGCCCAGCGGCGCGCCGACGACCAGATCGCCGGCTAGGATTAGCTTAAGGGCCGGCCAGTACAGGGCGATCTCCCCCGGACTCTTGCCGTGCGCCAAATGTACTACTTGGAGCCCGAGAACAATCTCCTCGCCGTCGTCCAATCGGCGGTCCGGTGGCTGCTCAAACAAGTCAGTGTCGGCGCGGTGGGCGGCGATGCGGGCACCCGTGCGGTCCCGGAAAAAGGCGGCTTCGCGCTCGTGATCGCGATTGGTCAGCACGATCCAAGCGGCCCCGCCCAATTGGTCGAACTGCTCCAAGTCAGCCGCTGTCATGGGCACCGGATCGATCAGGACATTGCCCTCTTCCCGCACCCAGAGATGGCCGTTGAAGTCAATCTGGCGCTCTTGGCTAAAGACGGACCAGGAATAGAAGTTTGTAAAGGCTATTTCTTTCACAATGCATGTCCGTCGATTTAAGAGTGTCGATTCACAGTTGAATCTCTTTGCGCGAATTCTAACGCTCGATCGTCCAAGGGATAGAATCCGTTTCAATAGCTAGCCAGACATTGCCAAGCCATATTGGCCAAAACCATGCCGTATTTTGTCCACTCGGAAGAAGTGTCGCTTCAATGGGATATTTTTTCTTGTACTCGACCGGGCCTTTTAAGTATCTGTCGAGTTCTGAGTACGGAATCCAAGCGTATGGGCCTCTTTCAGTGTAGGATTCGTCGTCACTTGGGAGCGGGTTGTTGGTCACACGTTGCGCCGGAACAAATGGAACTTCCGCGAAGTACAGGGCGAAACCATCGCTATCTATCACCGGTTGCTGCCCCTCGATCAGAGTCAGCAGATCCTCGCGCAGAAAATATCCCCGCGTCTCTTCCTCCGTTTCTCTCGCCGCCGTTTCCGCGGCGCTTTCACCCTCGTTGGGACCACCTCCGTACGCCGACCAACCTCTGTCATTTTCTCGGTGATCTGCGAGCAGCAGAAATATCTCGCCGCCAGACTTAAAATAGAGCACCATGCCCGCCGGACGCTCCGCTTGGACTCCGGCACATAAGCCAACGACAAGCGCGCATACAACAAAAAGTTTTCTGAGCAACTACTTTCTCCTCTAGCGTTCCCAATTAGCTATGTCCGGAGGATGGGAATTACCGTAACCTGAGTTCCAAACGGCGACCAAGTGCGTCCGACACTTTCCGCAGTGTGGAAAGCTTGATGTCATCGGCATGGTTCTCCAGTCGAGAAATAGCCGTCTTTTTCGTACCAATCCGATCCGCAAGCTGCTCCTGGGTAAGACCTGCCGCTTCGCGGGCTTGTCTGAGCAGAACACCTATTTCAAAATCGATATAGCCCGTCTCAAAGCCCTCCACGAATTCGGAATCTGCCTGTTTCCTAGCAGAGATATATTTCTCAACATCGCTCATAACGAGGCCCCTTTCTTCCGTGCTAAATATTCCTGCTGATACCGTTCAGCCCGGCGAATTTGCTGCATATCCGTCTTGCTGGTCTTTTTCGAGTATCCATGAGTAACGATTAGATTGCCTTCTTCAACAAAAAAAGAGAAGAAGCGATAGGCTCCCCCTGTCGTCCTCACCCGACATTCCCAAATGCCATTGGTGCCGGAGAGCTTCTTTAGATACGGCTTGGGAACGTGATCGATCCGTTCGATCAGACGGAACACCCATAAGATCTTCTGAGCATCCCTACCGTCTATGCGATCAAGAAATTCGATGACTGGGCATTTCCCGTCTTTCGTACGATAGAATTCAATCGTTCTAACCATACATTTATGGTAACGTGTATGTTAACTCGTGTCAACAAGGTGCCATATTAGTCGCCTAGAAATCGTTTTAAAACTCCTTGTGCCGGCTCTTGTACGGCAACTCGCTCTCAAAAGAGGCCTGTTCAGATTCTCTAAGACCGATGTTCAATACGATCCGACATGGATCTTAAGCCAATTTCTAAGTGCTATAACGCTAAACTGTTCCTTGGGGTATTTGTGGAGTAAAGGTCTTGCGGAAAATCTTCTTATATCCACGTTTAAATTCTTCCGTCCCTCTAAATACTCTAAAGGCTGGCCATGTCTGAAAATCTTCTTCTGTTATCTCATCTGTACCAATTCGTCCCATGAGTTTCTCAGCAGAGTCGAATCTGTCATATAGAACCTCACGAACGAGTAAGAAACGAGCACTTGATGCACTCCAATCCACACTCTCGATTAACTCACGCATTTTTTCTTCTTCATCAGTCCATTTGTAAGCTATTGCCTGATTCATTAAATATATCTTTTTACTGTCTTCGTTTGAAATAAAATTGTCTGGTATATTGAGGCCAAAATTAAATATGATAGATGCTAGATCCCAACGTTCTTCTAGTAACAGATCAAAACCCCACTCAAGTAAACGAGTATCTATCGAATCAAGCTCACCTTTGAATAGACGTCGTGTTACTCCCTGTCCTATACGGAGTCCAAGTTCGTATGTTATTTTGACTGCTTTTTTAAAGTATTCTTCAGATACATGCAATTCTTCTCCAATATTTTGCTTGTCATCGCTTTTATAGTTTCTTCTGGGTTTTAGTCGAAGGTGTCTTTTGTTTACTAATCTTACGTTTTGTTGTAGATTTCTTGGCAGCTTGAGACCCGCTTCTCCTTGTGCTATTGGATTCGGTCATATTACACCTCATAATTCTCCGTTATTTAGAATTCTTTGTTCTCTTTTGTTCAGAATTACCCATAGGGAAACGCATGATTTACAAACAAGCCCGCACAATATCGCGTGCCTTCAACATGTCATCGCGACTTTTGTAGTACTCAAAGACGAAATAGGGCACCTGTGTCCATTCCTGCAACGCGCCGATATAGGTCGGATAGTCCAAGCACCCCGACCCCGTCGGCCCGTAGTCAGTCACCTCGCCATTCTCGGCAAAGCGCGCATCCTTGCCGTGGGCGATTGCAATGTCGGGGCCGAGCATCCGCACCGCGCGCACCAGCGGGGTGCGGTCGGGCGCAAAGTTCGCCGCGTCCATGCAGACTTTGAGCGCTGCGGATCCCACCCGGTCCTGCACCCGCAAAAAGCGCTCCGCCCCGTCGATGCTCCCCGCGCGCGTCATTTCCACCGCGATGACAACGCCACATCTCTCGGCCGTTGCGCAGGCCGTCGTCAGCCCTGTGCATAGCCCCTCGAACACCGCCCGGTCGTCAACGCCCTCTTCTGGATACTCCGACGGATGCCACACCAGCACCGGCCGCGCATTGTCGCCGAAACGCCCTTCGAGCGCTGCGGTCTTTTCCACGCAGCGCACCAGCCTTGCGACATCGTCCCGGACCATCCCCTTTGGCCCAACCAGATCGACGTGCAAGGTCATCGCCGCCAGCGCGATGTCGGCCGCCTGTAGAACTTTATCGATATCTTCCGCCGACGGATCCTGCGCATCCTCGTCAGCTCCCCAGCCGAAAAACATCTGCACTGCCTCAAATCCCTCGGGCCGCATTTCTGCCGGCGACAGCAAGTCTCCTCGCATCAACGCAAGTTTCACGTTCGCTCCTTATCGTGGGCCACCGACCAAAATCCAAACCAGCGGCGGGTAAATTTTTTTCGTATTAAAACGTCCCCTGCACATCCATCACCTGCCCACCCCCCTCCTTCACCTTGGAGCTAGCTACTCGCTTTTGTAGCTCCTCGTAGTACAAATCCTCGTCCACCGGAATAGGTACCCAATCGTCCGTCCACGTCGAAAGCAGCATCGCATTGGCTAGTTCCACGCCGTTGATCCCCTCGGTCCCCGCGGCCAACAGCGGTGCCCCCGTGCGGATAGCCTGCACCCAGTTTTGAGTAATCCCCTTGTGCTCCGCGCCACCGCCGCCTGGGATCTCGCACTTCCAAACCTCCGGGCTGCCAAACCCATGCGGCCACTCCACGAGGAATTTGCTCGCCGACTCCGTCGTGCGCCAAAAGGTGATTTTGCCGCCTTCCAACACCACCTTGCCGCGGTCCGCTGAAATCTCCAGCCGATTGGTCCCTGGAGCCTCGCCCGTAGAGGTAATAAAGACACCCGTAGCTCCGTTCTCGTATTCGACGTAGGCCGTTACGTCGTCTTCAACCTCAATGTCGTGGTATTGCCCAAAGCGACAAAAGGCTCGCACTCGCTGCGGCATTCCGCAGATCCACTGCCACAGGTCGAGGTTGTGCGGGCACTGATTGGCCAACACGCCGCCGCCCTCGCCGGCCCAAGTCGCCCGCCAGCCACCCGAATCGTAGTAGCTCTGGGCGCGGAACCAGCTATTGATGATGTAGATCGTGCGCCGAATCGGCCCTAACTCGCCAGACTCAACGAGCGACTTCAGCTTCTGATGCTCGCCGCGCGCGCGCTGGTTGAACATCATGCCAAAGACCCGGTCGCTTTTGATCGCAGCCTCGTTCATCTCGCGGACTTGGCGCGTATAGACCCCGGCCGGTTTCTCGCTCATCGCGTGCAGGCCGTTTTCGAAAGCCTGAATCACCAGCGGCGGGTGAAAGTAATGGGGGGAAGCTACGATCACAGCGTCCACGCATTGGGCTGCAAACAGGGCGGCGGCCCCGGCGAACGCTTGCACGCCCGCGCCGTATTTGTCCTGCACACCCGCGAGCCGGGCCGGATCGATATCAGATACGGCCGCGAGTTCTGCGCCGGCGATTTGGCCTTGGGAAATATAAGTGGCGTGGCTGCTACCCATGCCGCCGAGGCCGATAATACCAATTCGCACCTTGTCCATATTGCGCTCCTTGTCGTTATCTAGCGATGATACAGGGATAGCCTTGCGGCACTCAAAAAAGGAAGTGAGTCGCCGGACATGCCAACGGGGATATGGGCCGCAATATACCTTAGAATCTGCCGAGCGGTCAATCTCGCCGGGAAGCACGCACCACGGCAGACAGATGAACCGCGACGAGCTGTACGACCTAGAACGCGATCCCGGACAGATGAAGAACCTTGCCCCTGATCCGCAATACCAGCCCGTCGTCGAGGAGATGTATCGCCGAATCTGGACGTTCGGCCTTGCACACGAGGAGCACTTGCTCAACGAATATATTATGACCGCAATGGCGGATTACGGGCCGGGGATTGTGGCCGGAAAACCTGCTAGCTCAGCGGGTCCACACAGCGAGAAGTAGATGGCACAAGCCCCTGCAAAGGCCGGTCACGGCGTATCCAGACGGGCAGTGCTCCTAGGGCTGCTTGGCAGCTTCATCATCGCCGCCGGCGAGCCCTTCGGCGTGCTGGTACTGCGCGGCTCACCCATGGGTGCCGACTTCTCGACCGGTGCGGCGATCTTCCTCTTCCTGCCGCTTACTTTGCTGCTCAATCCGCTGGTCCGCCTGCTCGGCGGGCCGGCCCTGCGACGCGGCGAGTTGGTCACCATCTATATAATGATGATCGTCGCCGCGGCCATCCCCTCTTGGGGCTTCACCCTCAACCTGATCCCCCTACTGGGCGGCTTCTTCTACTACGCCACGCCCGAAAACGAATGGGCTCAGCTAATCCAGCCACATATCCCACCGTGGCTGGTGCCCGATGGCCGGGACGCGGTGTGGAAGCTCTTCGAGGGCGGCACCCGCAGCGAGCCGGTCTCCTGGGGTGCCTGGGGCCCGCCGCTGCTGATCTGGAGTCTTTTCGCGGTCACCGTCTATTTCGTCACGCTCTGCTTGCTGGTCATCCTGCGCAAACAGTGGGTCGAGCGCGAGAAGCTGCTCTTTCCCATGGCCGTGCTTCCCCTAGAGATGAGCACCGAGGAGCCGGATAGGAAGCTGCCGCCTTTCTTTAGCAACTACTTGATGTGGATTGGCTTCCTGATTCCCTTCCTGATCAACGGTCTGGAAGCGCTGCACAAGTACTACCACTTCATCCCACCAATCAACCTAGACGCTTCCATCCCAATCTTACAGAACACGGTCCACTTGCGTTGCTCGCCCCGCTTCGAGGTCATCGGCCTTTCCTATCTGCTGAGCCTAGACGTGGGGTTCGGAGTCTGGTTTTTCGCCTTCCTCGCCCTGCTGCAGACGGGACTGGAGCGCATGCTCGGCTGGAGCATTGGTCCGGTGCAGCCCTTCTCCGACCCAGCCTCACCCAGCGTCGCCCATATGGCCCAAGGCGCGCTGTTGTTCCTAGTGTTCGCCGGCTTCTGGCACGGCCGCCGCCACTTGCGGGACGTGCTGCGCAAAGCCTTCGGCGGAGCGCCGGACGTCGACGACCGCGGCGAATTGCTCTCCTACCGGACGGCTGTCTTCGGCACTCTGCTAGGCAGCCTGCTGGCGCTAGTCTGGCTGTTGGTCGCGGGGCTAAACCTACTCACGGCAGCGGTCTTTCTCACCATGTCCATGGTGATCTTCATCGGGCTGACGCGGATCATCGCCCAGACGGGCCTAGCCTCATACCGGGCCACGGTAGCGGCCCCCGTCTTCACGGTCAATGCGTTGGGCAGCTCCCTAGTGGGAGCACCAGGGCTGACCATTCTAGGGCTGAATTTCGCTTGGTCGGCGGACGTGCGCACCTTTGTGATGGCCTCGGCGGCGACCGGCGTGAAGCTAGCCCAGGAAACGGCGCTGGAGGGACGGCGGCTGTTCTGGGCCGTGGTTGGAGCCATCCTCGTCACCCTAGTCGGCTCTGCCTGGGCCATCGTCGAACTGTCCTACCAGTACGGCGGTATCAACCTAGTCGGCTGGCAGTTCAGCGGTCTGCCCACGTTCACCGGCAACTGGATCACCCACAACCTCAACAACCCCCAACCGACCCAGTTCTGGCACATGGCTTTCACGGTCCTAGGCGCGGTCCTCATGGGCATCATGTCCTATGTCAAAAACCGCTTCGCCGGCTTCCCGATCCACCCCATCGGGATGACCTTGGGCATGACAGCGCCGATGTACCATCTCTGGTTTTCGGTCTTCATCGCTTGGCTGCTGAAGGCCGCCATCCTCAAGTACGGCGGTGCCCGAGTCTATACCCAGCTACGCCCCTTCTTCCTCGGCATGGTCCTAGGTGGCTTCGGCTCGGCCGGGTTCTGGCTTATCATTGACTACTTCACCGGCATGACCGGCAACAGCTTCACGGTCTCCTGATTGTCTTCCACTGCGGCGCGTCAAAATTTGAACAGTTAAAGTAATCGACATATTCTAAGAGGCCGATCTGGTATATATGCTGCCACCCAACTCTTTAATCCTGCGGAGAACCTCATGTACAATCTCAACGGCAAAGTTGCCCTCGTCACCGGCGCGGGCGGCGAGCACGGCATTGGCCGCGCCATCTGCCAGCGCCTCGCGCGCGAAGGCTGCGACCTCGTGGTCAACGACTTGCGCGCCCAGCCCTATAGCGCGTCTGGCTGGGGCGGTCTGCCCGCCCTCGTCGCCGAAGTCGAAGCCGCCGGACGGCAGGCCCTCGCAGTGGAGGCCGACGTATCCGATGCCACCCAAGTCGAGGGCATGGTGCAAGACGCGCTGGCCCGCTTTGGCCGCATCGACCTACTGGTCAACAACGCCGGCTCGCGTCCCGGGCCAGATCGCGTCCCAGTCGTCGATCTAAGCGAAGCCGCCTGGGACCAAGTGCAAACCGTCAACGTCAAGGGCACCTTTCTCTGCTCGCGCGCTGTAGCCCGACACCTGATCGACCGCGGCGACGGCGGCAAAATAATCAACATGTCCTCTACGGCCGGCCGCCAAGGGATACCTCGCTACGCCGCGTACTGCACATCCAAATTCGCCATCATCGGCTTTACCCAATCCCTCGCCGGCGAGCTCGCCCCCCACCGGATCAACGTCAACGCCGTCTGCCCGGGCAACACCCTCACCGAGCGCACCCACTACATCGCCGCAGGCCTCGCCCAGCGCGACGAACCAGACGCCGACACCACGGCTGCCCTAGTCCACGACCTCGAAGCGCAAACGCCCTTGGGCCGCATTGGCACGCCCGAGGACGTGGCCCGCACCGTGGCCTTTCTCGCCTCGGAAGAAGCCGATTACCTCACCGGCGTATCGATGTTGGTGGCCGGCGGCTTTCAGATGTGAGATCCGGGCTTGTTTACTCCTTGACGCTGCCCAGCATGATCCCGCGCACGAAGTACTTCTGCACGAACGGATAGACCAAAAGCATCGGCAGGATGGTAACGACCACGGTCGCTGCCTTGATCGTCTCGGGCGTGAACTCGGTGATGTTCGGATCGACCAGCCCCTGCTCGATCAGCTCGACGCTGTTCTCGATGACGATCCGCTGTAAAAAGGTCTGCAACACCTGATTCTCGTCCGACGCGATATAGAGCATGGCGTCGAACCAGTGGTTCCAGTGCGCCACCGCCGTCCATAGCCCAATCGTCGCCAGCACTGGCTTGGAAAGAGGCACGTAGATCCTAAAGAGGATATTAAACTCGCTGGCCCCGTCGATCTTGGCCGACTCGGCCAAGCTTTCGGGAATAGCCTGAAAGAAATTCTTGACCACGATAATGTTAAACGCCGTCAGCATCTGTGGCAGCACCAGCGCCCATATTGAGTCGATCAGACCGAGGTTTTTGACCAGCAGATAATTGGGCACAATGCCGCCGCTAAAGAGCATGGTGAAAAGCACCAAGAACAGCAGCGGACTGCGGTGCGGCATCTCGCGTCGCGCCAGCGGATAGGCCGTCAGACAAGTAAAAAAGAGGGTCAGCGCCGTGCCCAACACCGTGCGCAGGATCGAGTTGGTGAACCCCGTGACGATCTCGGGGTTGGACAGCACCATGCGGTACGAGGTCAGCGAAACGTCCCGTGGGTAGAGGTGCAGGCTGGCGCGCATAGCCTCGGCAGCGCTGCTCAACGACATCGAAATCGTGTACACAAAAGGATAGAGCGCCATCAGCCCGACCAAGCCCAACACCGTCAGGTTAAAGACGTTGAACACCTTCTCGCCTCGCGTGCGACTTACCATATTCCCTGCTCCCCTCCGCTGAGCCGCCGGGCCAGCGAGTTAGCCAACACCACCATCAACAAGCCAACCACCGATTTGAAAAGCCCGGCACCCGTGGCCAGCCCAAAGTCCATCAGCACGATTCGCCGCAGGACATAGGTGTCGATAATGTCGGCCGCGTCGTACACCATGGGATTGTACATGTTGTAAATCTGGTCGAAGCCGGCGTTGAGCACGTGGCCGAGATTGAGGATGAAAAGCGTGATAATCGTCGGCACCAGCCCCGGGATCGTGATGTGCAAGGTCTGCTTCCAGCGCCCGGCCCCATCGACGACGGCCGCCTCGTACAGATCGGGGGAAATCCCGGCCAGTGCCGCCAAGTAGATCACCGCTCCGTAGCCAGCTGCCTGCCAGATCCCGGTGGCGATGACCACCGCGATAAACCAAAAATCGTCGGTGAGGAACTCAATCGGGGAAACGCCGAAGAGCTGGGCAATCTGATTGGCCGGCCCGCTCTGCGAGAAAATCATCAGGAAGATGCCGCCCAAGATGACCCACGAGAGGAAGTAGGGGATATAGGTCACCGTCTGCACGGTGCGCTTGTACCAGGAAACGCGGATCTCGTTGAGCATCAGCGCTAGCGCGATCGGCGCGAAAAAGCCAAACAGCAAGCGCAAGAAGCTGATGACTACCGTGTTGCGCAGGGCATTGGGAAAATCTGCCCCGCCAAAGAGGCGAGAGAAATTCTCCAACCCGCTCCACTCGCTGCCTAAGATGCCGGCGCTCAGGCGAAACTCCTTAAAGGCCAGCACCAGCCCTAACATGGGCAGGTAATTGAAGACGAGGAAAAAGGCCAGCCCCGGTGCCACCAGCAGCAACAACCCCTTATGCTTGTGGTACTGCGTCAGTACTCCGCTCATAGTATAGCCAAGCCCAAAAACTCCCTTGGGCTGCTTTGTAGGCTAGCTAATGGCCTCGGCGTCCGGCGCTTTCCGAGGGCGAGACGCCCGCGATCCCAGACGTTTTGAGCCGAGTAAGAGGCCAAAACCCTAGTTTTAAAAACGCCCCTCACATCCACACCAGCTCCGGCAGTCCTTCGACTATGCGGTTGGTTTCCATGCTGACGCGGATGACGCAGGCGAGGAGTTTTAGCGGATAGGATGGGTCGCCGATGGTTTCGGTGGCGTAGTGGTTGGCGTCGTTGACGATGCCGCTGTCTCTGTGGGTGGATACGGCCTGTCGCTCCATGACCCATTTGAGGGCGGGTTTGCCGTTGACTTCGTAGTCCCAAGCGGCGTCTGGGATGCCGGTAACGGTAATGTTGCTGTTGTAGATGAGAGTCGTGCGGTCGGGTTCCTTCTGGGTGCCGCCGAGTTTCATCTTTTGGACGCGGAAGTAGGTTGCCGGATCGGTACCGGCCGGCGCGTCCCAACTGCCGTTGGCGAATTCGAGCGGCCACGGATCAACACGGTCGAAGCCGACGTGTAGATCGCCTAACTCGTGCCCGGCAGCGACGAGGGCAGTGAAATGGTCGGGGTCAGCGGCGAGCGGGATACGCGGCAGCTCTTTGGAGAGATTGTTGGCGAATCGCTGGCGGTATGCTGGGACGTGGAGCAGACCGTAGATGTAGTGGAAGATGTCGTGCTTGGAGACAGTGTTACCGTAAGCGGTGCGGAATTTGGCTAACGCATCGTCGGTGATGGCGTCTCGGCGGGTATAGCCGTGGGCGTCGGTTGCGTCAGGTTGCTGACCGAATAGACCGTCATCGCTGTCGGGCTTTTTGTATAAGTGGAGGGGGAAGCATTGGGCTCCTGCTTCCAGTATGTTTAAATCGGGAATTTCCTCGACCATTAGCACCGAAAAGGACCGCGCACCTACGCCCGGCACGCAGATCAGGCGATTTCCCGCGTCGGCATGTGGGAAGATTTGCGGCATTTGGTAAACCCGTTCATTTAGACGCTGGCTAAAATACAGGCATTGTCGCGTGAATGGCCGGTAGATGGATGGCGTGATCCACCCCTCTTCGAAATCGAGAGGTTTTTCCCAGCCGAGATCAGCCTTAAGTTTTCCCGACCAGCTAATCCTCTTCGAGTCGTTGTTGACGAAGTCGTTGATGGATTCCTGCGATGTGCCGGGGCGCTCCTGCCGGAACCGCTCTACCTCTGAATTGTAAAAGCCGATCATTGACCGGATGTTTGCTTCGAGTACGTCCTGTGAGGAGTTATAGCACCAAGTGTCCCGGTTAGTCTTAACGCCGCATGAGTAATTTCCAAACAGCCGTATTTCTGCTAACTGCGCTTTATCTTTGCTGCCAATCATCGGGAACTGGTCGAATTTTGGATCTCGCTGATCTAACCAGTCATGCTTCGTGTCCGGCGTTATTCGAGTCCAGCTATCGGCCTCCTTTACTTTTATACCGCGAATGCTACCGAATTGCTGGACTGCTTCGAGTTTTGCTTCGCGGTCTAGATAATCGCCGATGTCGCGGAACAGGATGCGCCCGTGCTCCGTCGCCTCGGGATTTTTAACGAAGATGGTGATGGCGACCGGCGCACGGGAGCCTGAGCCGAATACATTGTCCTTTTCCTTACGACGCTGTTCCCCTTGAGTACGTGCATTCCCCCGCAGGTGGAACACATAAAGGCTTGAGAATTCCTCGGCCAGACACTTCCGCATCCCGTCCATCGCATTGCCATCAATCCAGCCCGCATTGGTCACAAATCCGATTACGCCGCTTGTGCCGATCCGGTCGCTCGCCCAGCGGACGGCGCGGATATAGCTGTCATAAAGAATGTTGAGATTGGTGGCGCTAGAGTGTCTTGCGTAACTGTCGCGAATGCGCCCATCCAAGCCCAGATATTCTTGGTTCGCCGCATTGTCGTTAGCACTCTCCTGTTTTGCCGACCACGGCGGATTCCCAAAAATCACGCGGATATCCGTCTCTTTCTGTCGCGTCCGCCGCCCAGAATTATCCGGCATAATCTGCGCCAGCAAATCGTCGCCTTCCTGCATTTCAAAGGTGTCCGTCAAGCAAATGCCTTCAAACGGTTTGTAGTCCCCGCCGGCAATCTCGTGATAGGCGGTTTCGATATTCACCGCCGCGATGTAATAGGCCAGCAAGACGATCTCATTAGCGTGAATCTCATTAGCGTACTTGCGCGACAAATCCTCCGGTGCAATCAAGCCCGACTGCAACAGTCGCGTAATAAACGTGCCGGTGCCGGTGAATGGATCGAGAATATGTACGCCCTCGGAACCCAACGTCGTGCCGAATTCGTCCTCCAAGACATCGTTCACCGAGCGGATGATGAAATCAACGATCTCCACGGGCGTATAAACGATCCCCAGCCGCTGCGTCATGTTGGGGAAGGCGTTGCGGAAGAATTTGTCGTATAGCTCGACGACGATTTTTTGCTTGGCCTCGTCGGTAGCCGCTCCTTCCACCCGCCGCCGGACGCTGTCGTAAAACTCGTCGAGACTAGCCGCTTCCGCGTCGATGTTCGCCGGCCTGAGCACATCCAACACAGTTTGGATGCCTTGGCTAACCGGATTGCGCGAAACGAACTCCGTCTCGCCGAACAACGCGTCGAACACCGGCCCGGTCACCGAATGCTGCGCCAGCATTTCAATAGCGTCGGCATCGGTTATGCCCTCGTTTAGATCGTCGCGCAACTCGGTGACGAACTCTTGGAAAATCTCCCGCTCGGCGTCGCCGGATTCGACGAGGGCCGTGATGCGCTCGATATGCCGACGGGCAATATCCGCGACATCGCCGGCCCATTCGTCCCAGTACTTCCGGTCGCCGCACTTCTCGACGATTTTCGCCCTAATCGCCTCTGGCAGTCCGTCGAACAAGGTCGGCTGGGAATCCTCCGGCTGGGTGCGCGTGGTGTCCGGGTCCCTCGCCCCCCTTTTTCCAATGCCTGGCCCGTCTCCGGTCCGAGCCGCAGCCGGCTCCCAGTCCGCTATGGTGATAAGGCCAATGCGGTCGCCCGGTTCGCCCAGTTTAATCCGGTTTATCATCCCCTCAAACCGCTCATCGTGACTACGGATCGCATTCAGCGTCTGCCAGACGACCTCGAAAGCCTTGTTGTCGTTGAGCGCGGCTTCCGGCTGAATGCCCGACGGAATGACCACTGGCAGTACGACATAGCCTATCTGCTTGCCCGGGGCTTTGCGCATGACCCGCCCCACCGCCTGCACCACATCGATTTGACTCTTGCGTGGGTGCATGAAGAGGATGGCGTCCAATGACGGTACATCTACCCCTTCGGAAAGGCAGCGGGCGTTGGTGAGCACTCGGCAGCCGCGGTCGGCCTCCTCCAACCAATGCAGTGCCGCCGAACGCTTTGTGGCGTTGAAGGTGCCATCGACATGCTGAGCCGAAACCGGGTATTCCGTTAGGCCCGCCCCTTCATGCTCACGGTATTCCTCGGCGACTTGGGCAAAGAGCCGCTCCACTTGCTGGGAGGAGTTGATGTCGCGGCAAAAGGCGATGGCGCGGCGCATACCTTCGCGGTCGTTTTCCGGAAATTGGTCGTCATCCACCTTGGCCAAGGCCCGCCAGCAGCCAAGCAGTTTGGCCCCGTCGTCGAGTTTCAATTCGCCGTCCTCGGCAAGACTGCGCTGAATGGCTTGGGCCGCGGCACCCTCCGGAACCGTCAGAACGATCACTTTGTAATCTGCTAGCAGGCTCTGCTCCACGGCCGCGCCGAAGGTAAGTTCGTAGAGCAACGGCCCGTAGATGGGTTCATCCTCCATTGAGCAGAGGGCCGCCGCCAATTTACCGGCTCGGGTCCGTGCGCTGGCGGCATAGATCTTTTGTGTCGCGGTCATGTAGAGCCGCCGATCGCAGCGGATGTGCTCGTCGCTGTGGATGCGGACGAAATGCGACGGGTCTTCGCCCTCGATCAGCGCCCCGGCGGTGCGGTGCGCCTCGTCGCAGATCACGAGGTCGAAGTCGGGCAGCCCGTGTACCTTCTGCGCCTCCTCGATTACCAAGCTGGATTGGTAAGTGGCAAAGACGACGGTCAGGTCGTCCGGCGCGGACGGGGCCGCGACGGTGGCGAGACGGACCGCATCTGTATTGGCCGGAAACGCCAAATCCAGCGCGTCCATGTCGATGAGGTCGTCACTGCGACGCCGGCGCTTGCCAACTTGTGAGTCGGAGCACACCGCGAACGATCGCAGCGGAATTTTGGCGTCTTGCGCCCATTCGCGCACCGTCTGCGCCATCAGCGCCAGACTGGGCACAAGATAAAGAACCCGCCCTCCGGTACCGGCGAGCTGTTCGGCGATGCGGAGGGATGTCAGTGTTTTGCCGGTGCCGCAGGCCATGATCATTTTGCCGCGACTGCCTAGGTTCGCTAATCCGCCGGTGACTGCTTCCATCGCCTTGCGCTGATGTGGAAAGAGTGTGCGTTTGGCGGCGAGGTGGATTTCGCTGCTGGTCGCAAAGTCCTGCCAACGGATTGGGCTGGCCTGTAATTCTTGCAGGCCGATCCGCCGAACCGGTACTGCTTGTTTCCGCAGCATCTCCTCCGTTTGGGAGTTCCACTCACGGCCGGTCGTGTCGATGATCAGCCGCTGCCGGAAATCCTTATGACCCGAAGCGGCCAAAAACGAATCGATATCTGCCTTGGCGATGCGGCTGCCCGTTGCATGGAATTTGCACTGAATGGCACACCAACCCTCCTCGTCTCGCAGCTTGGCGACCAAGTCGATACCGAGGTCTTGCGCCGACCGCTCCGGCTCGGCGTAGAATCCCAGGGGCTCGGCCACTCGGTCGTCGCGCCGCTCCGGTGCTTGGGCCCAATCCGAATAGGACATGGGCCGCTCGTATTGCCGAGCTTGGATCGGGTCGTGCTGTAGGTAGGCGATGCAAAGCCGCTCGAATGTGGTTCCTTTGTCGCGCTCGCGGCGGTACCCAGCCGTGGCGGCCTGTTGTCGCCAGTTATCGAGGAGGTGGCGCAGGACAGCCGGGTTGTGGCTGGTCTCAGGGGTCAATTCGGCCATGGTGTAGGTCTTTCAGCCAGCGTGGTCTGAATGGATTAAAGGGCACTAATATAGGTGATGGCCAG
Source organism: Candidatus Latescibacterota bacterium (assembly GCA_965261395.1). Classification (GTDB taxonomy): domain Bacteria; phylum Latescibacterota; class UBA2968; order UBA8231; family UBA8231. Next base: position 3,434,576 of record OZ253462.1, on the reverse strand, counting down.
CCGCCTTTCCAACACGCTATACGGGCTGTAGCAGGCAATCTATCGGGGTACCGAGTTCATCGGACGACATGCAGGCACCCCTGGAATTTTAAGATGGCTTCTCAAGCAATGCTTGATATCCTAGGCACCTTTTTCACCTATCGGCCTTTAGGCCGTAAAGCCCGCCTAGAGGCACGGCGAAGCAGGATTGAGATATAAGGTTGGCTTTAGCCCTGACAACCTCTTGACGGGGTTAAGTCTTACGCGCATACCATTAAGTATGCGTAAGGCATTCAAATATAGATTGTATCCCACGCGCAAGCAGACGGGAATACTGGCGACGCACCTTGAGGAATGCCGAATGCTCTACAACCATTTTGTAGTAGATCGCATCCAAGCCTATCAAAATCGGGGCGAGAGCTTGAGCCTGTACGCCCAGCAAGCTCGCCTTTCGTTTCTTAAGTTAGACCGTCCTACATTGTCGCAGGTGTATAGCCAGGTACTACAAAACGTGGCGGTGCGCGTTGATTTGGCGTTTCAGGCATTCTTTCGTAGGGTCAAGGTGGGCGGTGTGCCCGGCTTTCCCCGGTTCAGGGGCTTGGGTCGCTACGACAGCCTCACCTACCCGCAGGCACATGGGTTTGAGATCAAAGAGGGGGGGTTGCGCTTGGGGAAAATCGGGCGCATTCGTATCAAAGCACATCGTCCACTGGAAGGTACATCCAAAACATGCACGGTGCGTCGGTCGGCTACGGGCAAGTGGTATGCCTCCATCGTCTGCGAAGTAGAGCCGCAGCCGTTGCCGAAAAGCGACGAAGCGGTGGGCATTGACGTAGGCTTAGAGAAATTTGCCACCCTGTCGAATGGGGATCAGATAGCCCCCCCGCGCTTCTTTCGCCAAGAGGAGCAGGTGCTGGCTAAGGCGCAGCGCAAGCTCTCCAAGCAGAAGAAGGGCACACCGGCCCGCGCTAAGGCTCGCAAGGTGGTAGCAAGAGTGCATGAGCGCATACGCTTTCGGCGGCACGATTTTGCTCATCAACTGGCCCGATGTTTGGTCAACCACTACGGGCTGATCGCCGTCGAAGACCTGATTATTAACGGTATGGTGCGTAATCACTGTCTTTCCAAATCCATTCACGATGCGGCATGGTCGCAGTTCCGGCAGTGCCTGTCCTACAAAGCGGAAGAGGCTGGTAGGACGCTGGTCGCCGTCAACCCGGCCTATACCTCGCAAGACTGCTCCCAGTGTGGACACCGACATCGTAAGGCTCTGTCTGAACGAGTCCATGTCTGTCCCTGCTGTGGAGTTGTCCTTGACCGAGATGAAAACGCCGCTCGAAACATTCTGAGATTGGGGCTACAATCTCAGGTGGATGAACCACCGCGAAGCCCAAGCCTTGAGGCTTGGGAGTAGTCACTACCCCTGCGCCATGCAACGAGCTTCCATCGAAAAATCCACTGCCTCAGCCCTGCTCTGCGGCCCCGCCGCGCTCCTCTACCTAGCCTTTTTCGTGCTGCCGACCCTGCTCGGGTTTACCTACGGCCTAACCGACTGGTCTGGCTGGACCAAAGATCCTCGCTTTATCGGCTTGGACAACTTCCGCGAGTTGCTCGCCGACGATCGCTTCTTCACCGCTTTGCGCTTCACGCTCTTTGAAACGGCCATGATCGTCGTCGGCTACACCTCGCTGTCGCTGGTTTTAGCCGTACTCCTAGACCGCATGAAGGTCATGCGCGGCCTAGTGCGCGGCCTGTTTTTCTATCCCTTTATCCTCAGCATCCTCGTCAGTGCCCTGCTCTTCCAATATCTGGCCAACTACCGCACCGGCGCCATAAACACCCTGATACGCGCCTTTGGTTTCGACGCGCTGGCTCAAGACTGGATGGGCGACCCGGGGCTGGTGCCCTACTTCATCCTCGCCTTAGTCCTCTGGCACGGCCTCGGCTTCTATACCACCATCTTCCTCGCCGGACTACAAACCATCCCCAAGGAACTCTACGAAGCAGCGCAGATCGACGGAGCTGGCCCTTTGGCCACCTTCTACCGCGTCCAAGTCCCCGTGCTCATGCCGATGATCAAGACCAACTCGGTCATCGCCCTAATCACCGGCATCAACCTCTTCCCGCAAATCTTGGTCACCACCCAAGGCGGCCCCGGCTACCGCACGTTTACCGCTGGCTACTACATCTACTGGCTCGGCACGGAAAACGACCGCCAAGGCTATGCTTCGGCCATCGCCTTTGTCGTCTTCGCCTTCCTGGTCTTGGTCGCCGCCTTGCAAGTCGCCTTCTTCCAGCGCCGCGAGACCGACCTGTGAAGCGCCGTCTGCCCCTTTTCGAGATCGGTATGCTGCTCTTAGGGCTGCTCTACGTGTCACCCTGTTTGTTGGCACTGATCAACTCCTTCAAGACTCTACCAGAAATCGTCCGCTCGCCCGTGGCATTGCCCACAGCACCGACCCTCGAAAACTACCACTACATCTTCACCGGCATCAAGCTCGCCGCGCCGATGTTCAACAGCTTCCTGATGTGCGCCGCGGTCATCGCCACGCTCATCGTCGTCTCTTCCATGGCCGCGTACTCGCTCACGCGCCGCCGCATGCGCACGGGCAGCTTCTGGCGCATCTTCTTCTTGGCCGGGATCACCGTGCCGTTCCAGATTCTCATGCTGCCGCTTGTGCGCCAGTTCAATTACCTCGGCATCGGCTACACGTACTTTGCCCTCTGGCTGCACTACGTGTCCTACGGCCTGCCCTTGTGCCTGTTCATCTACAGCAGCTTCATGCGCTCCATCCCCCGCGACCTCGAAGAAGCCGCGCAGATCGACGGCTGCACGCCCTTTGGCACCTTCTGGCGCGTGATCTTCCCGCTTTTGACCCCCTGCACGGTGACGATCATCATCTTTTGGGGCCTCTTTACCTGGAACGACTTTCCCCACGCATTCATCCTCATGGGCACCAACAAGGGCGAACTGGCCTTTGTCCAGCTATGGCGCTTTCTCTCGGACAAGTACGTCAAGAACTGGAACTACATCTTCGCCGGCGTCGTGGTCTTGTCGCTGCCCATCACTATACTCTATCTTGCCATGCAGCGCCGCTTCGTCAAAGGCCTGACCGCTGGTTCCATTCGCTGAGAGGCCGTCGCCCCATATCGGCGCTCATCTGCGTTCATCTGCGGATACGCCTTTGAGGAACTCTACCCATGCCCCTTGCCAAATTCGCAACCTTTGCCCTTGCCGCCTTCCTCGCTTTCGGAGCCTGCGCCGGTGAGGAAGACGCCCGCGTCGTGCGCGTCACCCGCAATATCGGTGGCCGACCCGGCTTCCAGGTCCACTGGGACATCTGGAAGGCCACCTTCGAGCGCCAGAACCCCGGCTGGACCCTGGAGTTGATCGACTTGGGCAACGAAGACGCTGGCGCGTACTACCGCCGCGCCATTGCCACCGGCGACCTGCCCCACGTGATAATGACCCTCGACTACACCAAATTCCTGGCCAACGGCGACCACTTACTCCCCATTCCCCGCGCGCTCTACGACCAGGTGGGGCAGACCTTACCGCCGTTGCACAACGGCCAGTACTACACAGCCCAAGTCGGCCGCCAGATCACCGGCATCGCCGTCAACAAGCGCATCTGGGCCGAGGCCGGCATTACCGAGCCGCCGCAGACTTGGGACGCCTTTATCGATGCCTTGCACCAAATAAAAGCAGCCGGTTACAAGCCCCTCGTCTATGGGGGCCGCGAGTGGTCGGCTGGGGTACCCCTCTCCTATGCGATCCAGACCAACCTCTACGATCCGACCCGCCAAGCCGACCCGCCTTCCTGGACCGTGCGCCGCGACCGTGACGAAACCACCTTTGCCACCGACCCACTGATGCGCACCATCATGGCAAACATGATCGCGCTGCTGGATAATTTCGTCGAGAAAGGCTCACTGAGCGACGGGTATAACGAGGAACAGCGCGACTTCTTCAACGAGCACGCCGCCACTTGGATGATGGGCTGCTGGATGAGCGGCGACGTCGAACCGCTACAGGTCAACTTTGAAATCGAGTACTGGCCCATTCCCTCCATGACCGGCCACCAGCCCCTCTTCATCAACACCTCCAACCAGCAGCGCGGGTGGGCCATGACATCCAGCGCCCAAGGCGCGTACTACGAAAAATCCCTCGCCGTGCTCAATGCCTACTACTACCCGGCGGTCTATCAGGCCTATCTCAACGCCGAGGGCATGCTGCTCAACGCCACCCAAGTCGAAGGCGTCGATGGCCCCAAAAGTACCTGGGGGCCGACCCAGCGCCTCTTCGAGCGCATGAGCACCAACCTCGACCACTGGGGCTGGACGCCCGGCTACTTCATCTCGATTGAGGACTACCCACCCACCGGCTTCGTCCTCACCTTGGCCCGCATCATGCAGGAAATCCAAGCCGGCAACCGCGACATCGACGCGCTGCTCAAAATGCTCGACGACGACTGGGAGGCCGGGCGCAAAGGCAACAAGTGATGCGACCCGTCCTCGAATGGACGCTGGCCATGGCGCTGTGCGTCGGCCACAACTTCATCGGGGTGCGCAGCTACATACTGCTCGACCACTACTCGGGCTACGCCGACCACTTCAATACCGTCGGCGTCATCTTCGCCCTGTTCTGGGTCGCGCTTACCGCCTTGCTGCTCTCGCTGCTGCGGCCCTTCCTGCGGTTGCCGACTTCGACTTTCGCCCTCATCTACGCCGTGCTGATGGTGGCCACGGTCATGCCGACCATGGGTTTTGGCGGCTATTTTATCCCTCTGCTCGCCGGCGTCTTCTACTACGCCACCCCGGAAAACAACTGGCGCGAACTGCTCTGGGACCACATCCCCGACTGGGCTGCCCCGCGTGACTTGGAGATGATCCGCAACCTCTTCGAGGGCGCCCCAGAAGGTACGCCGCTACCTTGGGATGCCTGGCTCGGCCCTAGTATTTTCTGGGGTCTCTTCATGGTCGCCTTCTTTTTGGTCAGCTTCTCGCTCATCGCCCTGCTCCACCATCAGTGGGCCCGCGGCGAGCGCTTAGTCTATCCCTTGGCCGTAGTGCCGACGGCAATGGTCGAGAGCGTGGAAAACCCGGCCAAAAGCCTCTTTAAGAACCCGCTCTTCTGGGTTGGGTTTTTCATCGCCTGGATCATCCCGACCGTCAACATGCTCGACCAAGTGTTCGACTTTGAGACCATTAACAATTTCGGCATCCCCTCCACGCGCATCTTTTTGCGCCGCATCGGCATCTCCTACGGGATCAACGTCAACTTCCTCGTCGTCGGCCTAGGATACTTGCTCAACCTCAATGTGCTCTTGAGCGTCTGGCTCTTTCACATCCTCGTCTATCTCGAACACGGCCTGTTGGGCTTTTTCGGCGTCGCCGTCAACCTCCCTGCCCAGCCGCATCAGCAAGTCTCGGTGTTGATGTCGCATCAGCAGATGGGGGCGCTCATCTTCCTGATCGTCTCGTCGCTGTGGATGTCGCGCGACTTCCTCAAAGACCAGTGGCGCACTATCGTCAGTGGTACCAGAGGGCCAGACACTCACCTGCCCTCGCCGCGCGCCTCGGCTTTAATGGGAGTCGTCGGGCTGGGCTATATGGCGTACTTCCTCCATGCCACCGGCTTTTCCCTCGGCTGGAGCTTGGCCTTTCTGCTAGTCGCGCTGTTGGTCTTTTTGGGCACTGCGCGCTTGCTGGTGCAAACCGGCTTGGGGCGGCTGCGCGCTCCCCATTCCATCCCGCCGCTTTTTACCAATATCTTCGGCACGGCCTATTTCGGCGATAAGGGCCTCACAGCCATGGGACTTAACATGGTCTGGGCAGCGGACGTGCAACTATTCTTCATGGGCACTATGGCCCACGCCTTCAAGGTCTGCGAGGAGGCGAAAGAAAAGATCAGCGCCCGCAAGCTGCTGTTCTTCCTCGCCTCCGCCCTCGTCGTCAGCACGGTCACCACCATCGCGGTCTATATATGGCTGGGCTATCAGCACGGCATGATGCACGGCTTCCGCTGGTACTATATCAACTCGCCGCTGAGCAAGTGGGGCTGGGTCGCCAAAACGGTCAACAACCCGCACCCGCCCCAACACCTAACCACCCTGTTCACTGGCATCGGTGCTGGACTCGCCGGACTGCTCTCCTTGGCCCAGCACCGCCTAGCCGGTTGGCCGCTGCACCCGGTGGGGCTAGCTGTGGCCCTGACCAATACCGTGCGCGGCGACTGGTTTGGGATGTTCCTCGCTTGGCTTGTTAAGTCGATTCTGATTAGCTACGGAGGGGTCATTCTATACAGGAAAGTGCGGCCACTCTTTCTGGGATTTATCATGGGGGCCTGCGTCGGCGTGGGCGGGTCGTCGCTGGTCTATTCGTTCTACTACTTCTAACCGCGCACCTGCTTGACCCGGCCAACTTCGCCGGTCGCCAAGCGCACCTTAATCCCGTGCGGATGCGTCGCCGACTTGGTCAGAATATCCTGCACGACGCCCTCGGTCAGCCGACCCGTGCGTTGGTCCTGCTTCTGCACGATGGCCACCTGCGCTCCACGCTCTATATCGGCCCGTCTCGTTCCGTTCATACCCGATCCAACCACACTGGACTCAACCACGCCCGGTGCCCGTCCTGTTGTCGCAGCCGCAGATAGTAATAGGACCATTCGCCCGTCGGCGCTGGCAACTCGGCCCCGTCGATCTCCACGTCCCAAGCGTTGGGCGCGTCCTGCCAGACGCACTGCCCGTTTGCAATGATCTCCACCCGCTCAATCGGCGCAGTCCCATGCAAACTAGCGGAGAAATGCACCTTTTCTCCTTCCGCCAACGCGCCCTCCGCGCCCGAGCGCACGCCATTGACCGCATAGTCGCAGACAATCGGCACGCCCGAAGTCGCGTAGGTCCAGCGCTCGTCCATCGCCTGCCACACGGCCTCGCGGGTCAATTCCGTCGCCCGGAAACAGGTCATCCCCACGTAGCCTCTTGGGTTTTGCGTCGGGTGCCCTTGGTGGTTGTCGGTCCCGGCGACAAACCCCAAGCGCCAGCCCTGGGCAAAAGCATCCTGCACCGCAGCACCCAACCCGGCAAGGCGGATACCCCAGTACTCGTCGAGCGAGTCGGCTTCAAAATTGCCCCGCCCTTGGACGATTTCCACCAACCTAGCCCGCTTGTTGGGGAACTCCCAATGGTATTGAGACCAGTAAAACGTCTTACCCATGACCTCGCGGTGCTTGCCGTATTCGATGGGCTGTCCGCAGTTGGGATGGTGCGGCACCATGACCACATCTTTGTCCCAAACCACTTCCGAGGGGCAAAGCTCCGGTTTCCAGTGCCAAGTGCCGCCATCGACTTCCGGCGTGCGCAGGTAGAGGTTGGCATGCCCGTAGGCATTGGAGCTTTCCCACGCGGGGATCGTCACAAAGCGACCCGGCTCGTAAAATTCCTCATTGACCGCCAAGCACTCGGCCCATCCGGGGCCAATCGGCGCGTGATCCGTCATCGCGATCACGTCGAGGTTGAGAAAGTCGCGAGCATAGGCGTAGGCCGCGCGTGGCTCCCGGTCGCCATCCACCGAAAGCCGCGTGTGGAAGTGGATGCCGCCGAAGTAGTGGCCGCGCTCGCCAACCGCCTGCGCCGGACCGCTCTGCGCTTCTAAACCGCGTCCGACATCGCGCACTGCAATGCGGACCGGACCATCGCCCTGCACCTCAACCCCCTCGACCACACCCCGCCCATCGGCACCAATTTCTACCTCATCGGACAACCCGGCGACCGCGCCGTCGGCCTGCACAGCCACCGTCCCCCGGTAGGAGGCTATCGGATTGAGATGATCGTCCGTCGCGAAAACTACGACCCTACGCCTTCCCTCCGCATCCGCTGCCACAGAGACGCGCCCTTCTATCCGCGTCAGAGGGCCAGGAGTGTTGCACAGCGGAATCGGGTCGCCCACCTTCTCGAAAACTTCAGCTTCGGGTCGCCGCACCCGCACTTGCAAATCACCTCTTATATCCGCATGTGGCGACGGCACCACCCCAAAGGGAAAGACCAGCCGCGCTCCCGCGCTTAGCGCCTTGGTGACCTGAATGGTACACAAGTAGAGCTCGTTGATCGGCCGCCCCACCAATCCACCGCCAGCCGGACCGTCGCCGCCCCGCGTCATATCGGTCCAGTCGCGCGCCAACTTATGCCCGATCACCACCACGCCCTCACCCCCTTCGACAAAAGGATCTGCAAGCGTCCACTTGCGAGAAAAGGAATGGAACGCGCTGATCGAAACGCGCACATCGGCCCCAGCTTCTAGGCCCGCCGGACAAGCGACGAACAGCCGCAAGGACTTGCGCTGCTGGTCCGTGGCGACGAATTCCGTCTGTCCCTCGTAGTGTATTTCTAATTGCTCGTACATAGTGCAACTCCGCCAGTGGTATTGTCCGAGGTCGCCGGAGTGACCGGCGCTTTGGACTCAGAGATCGCCTTTTTCCGCGATTGTCATTGAAGTGATAATCGCCCGCAGTACTTGGTTAACGGATTCAGGAGTCTTGAATACCGCCGCGACATCTTGATCGAGAACGACCATCAATTGATCTCGTCCAATTTTGTCTGCAAAACGATTAGGCTTCGCCTTACCGTAGTCGAACTGGTATTCATCTCGCATCTCATCCGCGGCGCTGGATTTGGTATTCTTCATAATCTCTACGTTCCCTCCTTGTTGCTTGACGAGCACTGATAATGCGGATGGCATCGTCATGCTCAGAGAAGCATACTAAAAGCAAGTGGTTCCTATCAGAGTGTCCAATGATGAGCTCTCTGCGTTCTTCATTTGAATGAGCTTCATCATCGAAAATAGCAGCAACTGGATCGCGAAACACGGCGGCTGCTTCTTCAAAGCTCACATTGTGCTTTGTCGCGTTAGCAGTTGCCTTATTGGCATCCCACTCAAAATGAAAGTTCATTGAGTCGGTATCCAGTTAATATGTCCTAAAATAGTTGTCGAGGGCAAGGTTTCCCCGATCATGCGACCGAACTATCGGCTTGCATAACCTCAAGCCCACGGTAGAAATGTGAGAGCTAGTCGTTAATCGGCCGGACCGTCGCCGCCCCGCGTCATATCGGTCCAGTCGCGCGCCAACCTATGCCCGATCACCACCACGCCCTCGCCCCCTTCGACAAAAGGATCTGCAAGCGTCCACTTGCGGGAAAAGGAATGGAACGCGCTGATCGAAACGCGCACATCGGCCCCAGCTTCTAGGCCCGCCGGACAAGCGACGAACAGCCGTACGGGCTTGCGCTGCTGGTCTGTGGCGACAAACTCCGTCTGTCCCTCGTAGTGTATTTCGCGGATTCAACTCGTAAGCGCAATTTCGCCATGTTTGGGTTGAACTTCTGTTTCCTTGCATAAGATTTCATGCGGCGTTTGAAATGCCAAGCCCTTTCGCGGTCGATGATTGAGCCGCTCCATGATGTGGTGTACCTGCGCCTGGGACAGCGTATCCAAGGCCGTCCCTTTGGGCACATACTGGCGAATCAGCCCGTTGGTGTTCTCGTTGAGTCCGCGCTCCCAGGCATGGTAGGGATGGGCAAAATACACAGCCGCGTCCAACGCTTGGCTGATCGTGGCATGGTGGGCAAACTCCTTGCCGTTATCGGCCGTAATCGTCTGGGTATGCCCCTTATGGGCAGCGAGCAACGCAATGGTGGCCGCCGCTACGTGCTCGGCCTGTTTGGAGGGGACTTTGCCCAGCACGGTATAGCGCGAGCGACGTTCCACCACCGAGACGAGCGCCCCGGTGCGTGCACGTCCCATCACCAAGTCGATTTCCCAATCGCCGATGCGACTTTTTTCCTCCACGATGGCCGGTCGCTGGTCCATGCTGATGCGGCCTTTAATCTGCCCTCGGGCATCGGCTTTTCCATAACGTTTCTTGCGTTTCTTCTGACTGTGGCGCAGATGGCGATACAACATCCCGCCCGCCTGGCGATCCGCCTGGATGTGCTGGTAGATACGCTGCGGACTCAATCGAAACCCGTCGGTCGTCGCCAGCCGACCCGCAATCTGCTCTGGACTCCACTGCTGACCCAGGCCCGCTTCGATGCGCTCGATGACCGCCGCCGTCATCTTGGTCGCCTTCGCCTTGTGGCGACGACGCGCCAACGCTTTGTGATGGGCTTGGCCGGGACGATAGCCGCGTTGCCCTTGATTGCGCCGCAACTCCCGACAAATCGTCGAGGGCGATACCGCCACCGTCGCCGCGATGGACTGCTGATCATGCCCGGCTTTCTTCAGGGCGTAAATTTGGTATCTTTGATGCTCGGTCAACTGGTGATACGTTCCCATAAGCGCCTCCGTCGGGAGCTGCGTTTGAAATGGCCAGGGAAAATATACCAGTTGGCCTTTTCTATGCCAGCTACCCAAGCGATTGCACTTACAAGTTGAATTCAAGCGGTTTTATAAGCAATCAATCGGTTGCTATGGCTCAAACCCAGTAGATGTTGTTGTCCGTCATGCCGGTGAAATAGTCTATGAGCAGCCATATCCCCGCACAGCTAAACTGTCCGGCGATGAGACCCAAAAAGAAAGGACGAGTCCGCTGAAAGAGTGCCGGTCCTCCGTACTTGAGGACCAGACCCTTGATGAGCCAAGCCAAAAAGACACTGAACCAGATGTAGTTCGTCATAGCATTGGTGCTGATGGCAAAGCCCAGCGGGTGCAGGGGCCACCAAGTCAGGTACTGACGGGCAACCATCAGCAGGGCCATAATGCTGCCTCCGGCCGCAGTAGCGAGCCAGCCGCCGATATCGGGGCCATCGGGGCTGTTGAGTTCGCGACTAACAAAATTGAACGGATAGACCGGCATGCCTGAAGGGCCGAAGAACCAGCCGTTGAGATTGATCCCGCCGTAGGAATAACTCAGGTAGAGCACCGCCCAGATCGAAGAGACCAGACTGACCACAATGGCCAGCAGCATCGCCCAGAACAGCGCGCGCTTGTTACCCGGCAAGTACTCTTCGGCCAGCTTGAGGCCATTGGCGCAGGAGGCCATGAGCAGGTTGCGCAGACTGGTGGCCCAGACATAGGTCATCCCTAAGACGGTCAGATTCTGGGGGCCGAGGGTGCTGCTGCCCAAGCCCGAGGCGACAAAAGCCGTGGGTATGAGAGGGGTGCGCGTCGAGGCAACACCGCCTTCGGAGACTACCCGGCTCACACCGATGCAAAGCAGAAACAAGGCGAATAGGTAGATGGGTACTACCCAGAAGGCCATGCCGGCCTCCAGCAGCCACCAGCCGATAAAGAGATTGCTGACCAGCAGGCCGAGGACGGCGACTCGATAGGAGAGGATTTCGTCCGAATCGTCGATGCTCTCATCGCCCTGGAAAGCCTTGCGGAAAACCTGAGCAAGATGTCGGCGTCCCATCCAGAAACCGAAGATCACTAAGACGATTATGGCACCCATGCCCTGATGGGCGACGAGAGGAGACGGCCCGGAAAAATCCAGCACCTCGGTGCTAGAGACCCCCAACATATTGAGGCACCCCTCTTCGATGCGGGCGATCAGGTTAAAGAGCCAAATGCCTAGGGCGATATCCAGATTGACGAAGTACGAAAAGCCGACCATGGGAAAGCTGAGCGCAATGGTCACCTCGGTGGTCTGCCGGAAGAAGGGGAAGCTGGCGACCAAGTTGATGTCGGGAATGAAGTTGTGATAGTTGTGCAAGGCGCGCATGGAACCCACAGTGAAAGGAATGGCGAATCCGGTCCACATGATCGGGTTTTTAAAAAAGGGCTTGTAGCGCGAGGTTTGCTCTCCCTCCGCAAGTATGGCTAGGGGGAGTTGGACCAAGGGAAAGATCAGGCGCTCGTGCTGGATCCACTGGCGCCGCAGGATGACCGTTGTGCAGATCATGGCGAAGTAGAGGGCTAGGATCGCGGGAAGCCAGCAAAGGAGTGGCTTTATCCAGGCGGCCCAAGGGATAGGATAGCCCGTCGGCAAGCCCTCGTAGAAGTACTTGACTGCTTCCCAATCCTGGGGGAACATCCAGCGGCGGGTGTAGGGATGGATCTGCTCGGCCCATGCGTTTTCCGAGTTGGCATAGTAGAGGCCGCCGCTGATGATGGGGAGAAAATTTTCCGTAAGGCCCAGCGTGGCAATCGAAGAACCCACAAGAGCCATGATGTAGATGACAACCAGTTCGTGGTCGCGGAACTTCAGACGGAAGTGCCTTAGGATCGCGGGCACCAAAAGCATAAAAAAGAAAAAGAGGAAGATGGCGCCGGCATTGCTGAAATCGAGCGCCATGTACGAACCCCGCAATACCATATTGGCATACGGCGCTCCGGCAGCTATGCAGAAGACGAACAGGGAACCGACCAGCAGGGAGAGGAAGGTAACGCGCGGTCTATGACCCTCGGCCGCAGATACCGCCGAATTTTCCGACTTGGCAAGCGGCGTGGTACTTTCCATAGACTGCGCGCTCTGGCGCTGCTACTTCTCTCGCATGAGTTCGACTTGGTCTTGGGGCGGCTTGAAATAAGCGCCCGGGTGCCAAGCGCGTCCCATGTCACCCAACAAGCGCCGCTGTCTGGGAGTACACTGCGCCAGTAGTTCCCGCGAAGGCCGGTCATAGCCGAAAGACCGGAGGAACAACTGGCTGTACCCGAAAATCAGCGATTTCCTAGTGCGGCGCGAGCGATTCGGTGCGACGCCGTGCCAGAGCGAATGGGAGAACACGGCCGCGTCTCCCGCCGCGACACAGAGCTGAACCGCTCCCGGCGTCTCTACACCGGTTGGCAGGTGCTCGTCGCCGGGGGGAACCTCTGGAAATGACAGCAAATGACTCCCTGGGCAAAGGGTGAAATTTCCGCTGTAGGGCTCGGCAACATCCGTCAGGAAATATTGAACCTTTATCTGAAGGGGCCAGCTTTTTTCGGTCACCCGAATGCGGCGCAGCCCCGGTCCTCCATCGGTATGGATATAGCCTGCGGCCTCGGGATTGGGAGGGCGCACTAGAACCTCGGCCATACTCAACTGGATGTAGGGCCCCATCAACTCGAGAGCTAGGTCGAAGATCGGCGGGTAGTCGATCAGTTCCATCAACACCTCGCTCTCTTCTATAGCAAAATAGATGTCCATCCCCTTCCCGGCTACCCGACCATCACGAGGCACATGCTCGCAGTAAAGCCGGTCCACTTCCCGAGCGAATCGTTTCACCTCTAGCGGCGAAAGCAGGTCTTTCAACAACAGGTAGCCATCAGTCGCCCACTGACACTGCTGTTTTTCGTTCAATTGGCCCGCCATGGCACTGTGCAAAGGTCTAAAGGTGGAGATGAATGGGGACTATCCGCCGGACTCCAACGCTCCGGCGATTAGCTATCTGGAGGAATAATAAACAGTCCCAATAGCACATTACACATGCGCTATTGGGACTGTTCTAGTTAGCCGCTTGTATCTGAGCCCAAGGCGGCCTTGCTGGGCTGGAGCTCCTAGTTCAATCTTCGAAAGAAGCTTTGATGCGCCCCCAGGAGTTCCTCTCGACAGCGGTATCGTCTCCGCTTACGCCGATCAGACGCCCATCGACAAAACGACTGGATTCGCCGCTGGTTCCAGACTGACCCGACAGGGTGGAAAAAGAGCGGTACGCAGTCGGCTCGGTGTCGAAGTCGGAAGGAGAGGTTTCAAAACCGATGATTTTGCCGGGGAAAAGATCGGACACCACGCTCCCCGCCGGATCATTGTAGATCAGCCTGTCAAAAGCAGTTATATAGGCTTCGTTGATCAGGATAGTGGGATTCTGGCCCACCGCGGCCCCACCCGATTCACTGAAGGGCGGGGAAACGAGCCACTCCCCGGCTTCGGTGGTATGCCCGACTATGATGTCGTCGGGCGAGGTGGGGATAAAATTGAACATTTGGGCATGAGACCCCCTAGCCAGTTTGTAATCCTCTTCGGTCTCAAAGTCGTCCTGACTGAATTGATACGGCCCGCCCGAATGATCGGCATCGATCTTGAAGGATATGGAGTCGTGTCGCCATATCTCGCCTGGATTGCCGCCGGCATACTCGTTGATGTAGACGTTGTCCGATCTCCACACCCCGTAGTAGAAACGGTCTGTAGTCGCGTTCCAGCCCAACCAGATCCGGAAGTCCATGTCGGCCGGATCGTACTGGGCTCCATCCCCTACGGTCTCAGAAAAGATGAAGTTTCCCGGCAGCAAGGATGGTTCCCCGACGATCTCTTCCCACTCCTCGATCGTTCCATCCGTAAAATCGAACTCTTCGAGATCTTCATCGGCAATCTCGAAGAACAAATACACATTGTCTCCAATGTGGGCCCTGGCATCGCTGGGAAGTCCTATGCCTAAACCCAAGATTAAAAAGAAAAGAGTAAAGCGTCTCATGCTTTCTTCCTCCGATAAGTAGATTTTCAGTTTCCTCGCTCTTGAGAGTTTCTCGTATGAGGAAGCACGAAAATAGTGCTCGGAACAATGAAAAAAGACAGCTCTATCTTCCTCCTTTCTTTTTGAAAAATATTGAAAAAATATAAGGTTAGAAAAGTTGAAAAAGGTACGGAGAGCATAATTAATCACTAATCCATAAAATATACTGACAATAAAGTCAAGCAAAAAATGATTGACTAATGTGTCGAGAATTTCCAGAAATTGACAAAACATCAACTTAGAGAACTGCGGGCGGGTTTGTATATCCTCAAGAGGAGGGTATTTTAGGGCAATACGTTTATATTTTATGGCGGCGATTCGGCAGGTCGGTTCCTTGGGAGACAATATAGCGTCCTCTACGGCCGGTAGAGGCGGATTAGTGGCGTTCCAAGACTCAGGCTATCTACTCCGAGACGTCGAATCCGTTGCGGGCTTGCCCAAGGCGAGGAGTGCATATCTGCAGCAATTGATTCCCAAGACGTACAGGCATTTCCTTGAGCGCCGCAGGGCGGAAGGGGCCAGATCGCAGAAACTGTCCTTCCGGGCGTTCTGGGTGGGGACTTTTCTGAGCTTTTTCCTAGCCATTGGAGCCCCCTACGGCAATATGGTTATCCGGGGCTCGTACATGGCTCTCGATTTCAGCACACCGGGAGCCATCTTCCTCTTCCTCTTCCTCATCGGGGTACTCAATCTCTGCTTCAAACTGGCGGCCAGAGGACTTCTCTCCGCCTTGCTTTTCGCCTTTATCCTAATTGGGGCCTATGCCTATGCCTTCTGGCCCTTCGACGAGCTTGATCCCCATTCTCCTGGCTTGATTTTTTCCACCTTTGTCGTCATTACGGCGCTGCTCAACGTCAAGGTGGTGCAAGACGGGGCCAGTTTGGCGCTGAATAGGTCGGAACTCATCCTGGTCTACCTCATGCTACTAATCGTCTCAGCTCTGTGCACTATGGGGTTGAGCGAGCAACTGCTGCCCATGCTGACCGCCCTTTTCTACTATGCCTCGCCGGAGAACGAGTGGATGGAGAAGCTTTTGCCCCATGTGCCCGAGCACCATATCCTGGTCGACGACGGCAACGACAATAGGAGCTTCTACGAGGGCATTTCCCAGGCCGGACACGACATCCCCTTCTCAGCTTGGGTAGAGCCGCTGGTCTGGTGGGGGATTTTCCTGCTAGCCCTGTACGTAGCCATGGTATGTACTGCGGTGATCCTGCGACGGCAATGGGTGGAGCGAGAGCGGCTGGCCTATCCCATTACCCAGGTGCCTCTGGCCATGGTGCGCGGGGAAGATTCTGGCCAACTAGTCAACGGCTTTTTCAAGAGCTGGGCTATGTGGGCGGGCTGTTCCATCCCGTTCATCGTCGGTAGTCTCATCGCTCTGCACCGTTACAATCCCGCCTTCAGCCCCTTTCAACTCACCTGGATCATTCCCTTCTTTCCGCCCCATACCCTGCAGCTCCACATAACCTTCATGATTTTGGGATTTTCCTACCTGATCAATACCCATGTCGCCGCCGGGATTTGGTTTTTCTACTTGTTACTCAAGATGGAGAAGGCCGTTTTGCCCGCTATCGGCTTGCAATCCGAACAACACATTGTCTTTGGCGTGAGCGATTCTCCCTTTCTGGCCTACCAAGGGGTCGGGGCCCTGCTGACTCTGGTCGTGCTGGGCTTGTGGAGCGGCCGGGAACATCTCAAAAATGTCGTGCTGAAAGCACTTGGCAGGGCACCTCATATCGACGATGGGGACGAGATATGCTCCTACCGCAGTGCCGTGATCGGGGGTGCAGGGGGCGTCCTAGTGATGGTGGGCTGGCTGTGGGCCTTGGGGACTCCGTGGTGGATCTCGCTGGTATTTGTGGTGGTTGCAATGATGATTTTTGTCGGCATTACCCGCGTCGTGGCCGAAGCCGGACTGGCTGCTGTGCGAACTCCTATGATCGCCCCAGATCTGCTGATCCAGGGTTTGGGGTCCCAGCTAGTGGGCCCGACCGGTGTGTTCAATTTATCCATGGGCTATATGTGGAGCGGCAGTCTCCGGGTATTCGTCATGGCCACCTGTGCCAACGGCCTAAAGCTGGTCGAGGAGATGGGCCGCCCAAGCCGGCGCTGTGCGTTCTGGAGTATTATCTTGGCACTGCTAATTGGCAGTCTGGGCGCGTGCTGGATGATCTTCCACACGAGCTACAAGTACGGTGGAATCAATCTGAATAGCTGGTTCTTTCACGGAGCTCCGTCCGCAGTTTACGACAGTGCCTTGAGGAATATGGAACCCTCTGGAATTGACAGGGTCGGGTTGGGCTTTTGCGTCGGGGGGGGTGCCGCGATGTTCCTGTTGACGTGGCTGCGCCAGCGCTTGCTCTGGTGGCCGGTGCACCCGCTGGGATTTCCCATCGGGGCCAACAGCATGATGGACTACGTCTGGTTCAGCGTGTTTTTGGCCTGGCTAATAAAGAAGCTGGTGCTCAAGTATGGAGGAGCCGGCCACTATACGCGCAGCCAGGCCTTTTTTCTTGGCTTGATCTCGGGACAGGCTCTGTGCAATGGCGCATGGCTGATTGTCGATTACTTCACCGGAAAGGTGGGCAATGCCATTTTCTGGGTATGAGCCTAGCCATGCGGAATTTTTAGACGGCTCTTACAGATCTCGCTCTAGTTCTTTCAGGATGGCTTGGGCTGCGGAATAGTCCGGTCTCAACTCGAGCGCTTTTTCTATGGCCTCCTTGGCGCTGGCATGGTCTTTTTGTTCGGCCAAGGCCAAGCCCAAGGCATAATAGGCTTCCGAATAGGAGGGATCAATCACCACGGTTTCCCGGAAGCAAGTGACGGCTTGGCGATAGCGCCGTTGTCCGGCGTAGGCGAGTCCAAGATGATAATAGGCGTCTCTGTATTCTGGTTCACTGGCCAGGGCCCGGCTAAAGGCGCGGGTGGCTGCTGGCAGATCTTTGAGGAGAAGACTAGCGCGGCCTAGGCCGTAGAACGCTTGGGCGGATTCCGGTTCGAGACGCAGAGCCTGCAAATAGGACTGCCGGGCCGCCACAGGATCATCCTGCATCAAGTAGATATTGCCCAAGAGGTTGTGAGGTTCTGGATTTTGTGGATCTAGAGCAATGGCCTGCTGCAGCGGCAAAATGGCCGGCCCGGGCATTTCTTGCTGTAAGTGCACTTTGCCCAAGGTGAAATAGGGCTCGACAAAAGAGGAATCTATCTGAATGGCCCGACTCAGTGAGGAGGCCGCCAAGGCCCAGGCCCCCTGGCTGGCATAGCGTTTCCCCTGGTCGAAGTGCTTTGCCGCATTGTCGAGCTGTTGAAACGTCTTTAGAGCGGACTCTCTTTGCCGAGGTTGTCCGGCTTTTAGGTAGGCTTGGCTCAAGGTGAAGTGGATACTGGTATTCCTCGGCTCCAGATTCGCACCTTGTTGCAGGATCTCTATGGCTTCCTGATAGCGCCCCTGCTCGGTGTAGACTTTTCCCAGGCCCAGGTGGGCGGAGACATGCTCTGGGTCTAACTCTAGGACGCGCCTGAAGCTAGTTGCAGCCGAATCCGGTTGGTTGCTGTACGCCAGCAATAAGCCGCGATAGTAATGGGCTTGTACATGTCCTTGCTCCAGACGTATGGTCTCCTCATAGGCCTTTATGGCACCGTCAAGATCGCCAATAGATCTTTTGCTCTCGCCGAGGTGAAAGGAGTATTCGGGCCGTTTGGGTGCTAGTTCAAAGGCCTGCTGAAACCTTTCGATCGCACTCCCATAGCGGCGCTGGGCATATAGGGCCATACCAAGGGAGAAGAACAAGTCATCGGGATTGGGAAGATGCAGCACATCGGCCTTTTCAAAAGCCGCGATAGCTTCCGGATACTGTTTCAATTGTGCGTATGCCAAACCCATGTTTAAATGGATTTCTGCCGAGTCGGGCAGTATTTCCACGGCTTGGTGGAAGGCTACCAGAGCGCTGCGGGGACGTCCGTTGTGCAGCAAGCGGACCCCGCGATTATTCAGGCGCTCGCCTTCTTGGATAGAGACCGTCTGCCCACCGGGCCCGTCGGGAGGCTGTTGCTCCGACGCGCATGCTGCAACCAGGATAAGCGACCACAAGCTGAGGCCACGCCTCATGGCAACCTGCCGAAGAAGGGGGTGCGAGAAACGATTTCACAAGGCGATTTGTGCCCGAGAGATGGAGAGGTGAAACCGTTTTAAAAAATATAGGAAGATCGAGTGCGTTCTGCTAAAATCGCGCCGTGGCTGAAGCTCTGCCAAAACGCCCGCGCCTTTGCCGCTCAAAGCTAGGTTGACGCCTTTCCTGCGCACTGCCAAACTATACCCTCACTTATTTTTTCCATCAGCCCGATTCGTAATTCGTCTCAATAGGAGCGTCCATGACCGAACCCATCCGCTGGGGCATTCTCGGCCCGGGCAGCATTGCCCACAAATTCGCCGGCGGCCTCCAGGCCACTCCCGCAGGAGAGTTGGTCGCCGTTGGCTCGCGCGACCAGCAGCGTGCCGACGCCTTTGCAGACCAGTACGGTGCCCCCAACCGCCACGCCTCGTACGAGGCCCTCAGCACCGATCCCGATATCGACGCGGTGTACGTGGCCACCCCTCATCCCTTCCACCAAGACAATGCGATCCTCTGCCTCGAAGCCGGCAAGGCCGTGCTCTGCGAGAAGCCCTTTACCATCAACGCCGCCGAGGCCGAAGCCGTCGTCGCCTGTGCTCGCGCCAAGGGCGTCTTGCTGATGGAGGCCATGTGGTCCCGCTACCTGCCCATCATGGTGCAGGTGCGCCAGTGGCTCGACGCCGGTGCTATCGGCGAGCCGCTGATGGTCAGCGCTGACTTTGGTTTTCGCGCTGGCGTCAATCCCGCTGGCCGGCTCTTCAATCCCGCTTTGGGCGGCGGTGCCCTGCTCGACATCGGCATCTACGTCGTCTCCTTTGCGGCGATGGTGCTCGGGTCGCAACCAGCCCAGGTCGCCGCGGCCGCGCACCTCGGCGAAACCGGCGTTGACGAGCAAACCGGCATCGTGCTCCGCTATAGCAGCGGAGCCATCGCCAACCTCTCTTGTGCCATCCGTGCCACGACCCCGCACGAGGCCCGCATCGTCGGCAGCGAGGGGACGATTGCCATTGACCCGGCGTGGTGGAAGGGCGAAAGTGCCACGCTCATAGCCGGGGGCCGCGAAGAGCGCATCGAATTGCCCTTGGCGGGCAATGGCTACAACTACGAAGCACAAGAAGTCGCCCGCTGTCTCGGCCAAGGTCTGACTGAAAGCGCGGTCATGCCGCTCGACGAAACCGTGGCACTGATGCGGATCCTCGACGAAATCCGCGCTCAGATCGGCCTTAAATACCCAATGGAATAGAAAGGAAAATACTCGTGCAATACGGCAACCTACAAGGCATCAAAAAGAAGATCTCGCGCATAGTTCAAGGCTCCATCATGCTCAATCGCAGCCACAAGGAAGAAGGCTTCGCCCTGCTCGACGCCGCTCGGCAGGTCGGCATCACTACGTATGACTCGGCTCACGGCTACGGCGGCGGCGAAGTGGATCGCATGCTCGGGCTGTGGATGGAGGAAAGGGGTAACCGCGATGAAATCGTCATCATTGGCAAGGGCGCCCACCTCAACCAGGACCGCAACCGCGTCACCCCGTACGACATCGCCTCGGACATGGCCGACTCGCTAGTGCGGCTGCGCTCCGACTACATCGACCTCTACCTTTTGCACCGAGACGATCCGGCAGTGCTGGTCGGTCCCATTGTCGAGGCGCTCAACGAGCACCACGCGGCCGGTCGCATCCACGCCTTCGGTGGCTCGAATTGGACGCCGGAGCGATTAGCCGAGGCCAACGAATACGCGAATAAACGCGGGCTGGTGCCCTTTGCCGCCTCCAGCCCGAACTTCAGCTTGGCCGATCAGATCGCCGAGCCGTGGAAGGATTGCCTGTCGATTGCCGGCCCGAGCCAAGCCGCCGCCCGCGCGTGGTACGCGGCGCACGACATGCCGCTTTTTACTTGGTCGAGCGTGGCTCGAGGCTTTTTCTCAGGCAAAGTTACCCGCGCCAACGCCGAACAAGTGCGCGACCAATTCGACGGCACCATGCCCAAATCGTACTACTGCGAAGACAACTTCAAGCGGCTCGACCGAGCGTGGGCACTGGCGCAAGAAAAGGGGCTGTCGGTGCCGCAGATCGCCTTGTCGTACGTGCTCAGCTATCCACTCGACATCTACGCTTTGGTCGGCAGCATGAGCGGCGATGAGATCGCGGCGAACATCCAAGCACTCGACAACCCGCTCACTGAGGCGGAGATGGCGTGGCTGGATTTGCGCAGCGAGAAGCGCTAAATGGCTAAGCAACCTAATGTCGTCGTCTTGATGTCCGACCAGCAGCGGCTCGACACCGTCAGTTGCTATGGGCTTAACAAGGTGTGCCAGACGCCGCACATCGACGCCTTGGCCGCGCGCGGCATTCGCTTTGACTCGGCCTTCACGCCGACTGCGATCTGCTCGCCGGCCCGCGCTTCCTTTTACACGGGCCTCTACCCGCACAAGCACGGGGTCACGGCCAACGGTCTGTGCCTGCGCGAGGGCGTGAGCGGATTAAATCACTATCTGGATGAGGTCGGCTATCGCTGCGGATACGCTGGCAAGTGGCACGTGGATGAGCAGACCGGCCCGACGGGCTACGGGTTCACGGGCCAGGACTTCATGGGCTACGCCTTTCCGGGGGGCAACCTGCTGCCCGGCTTGCAGTTCGGGGCCAAGCCGAGGGGACACAACCCGTATGCCGATTATCTCAAGGAGCGCGGCTTTGACCCGCCGCCGACGGTCTCGCACCGCTTTGTCGGCACCAACCCCTCGAATCAGGCTCAGGAGATGTTCGCATTGCACGAGGGGCCGGTCGAGTCGTGCATTGAGTATTTTGTCGCCGAGGAGGCCATTCGCGTCCTCGACGAAGTGGCCACCGATGAGCAGCCCTTTTTCCTCTGGGCCAACTTCTGGGGGCCGCACAGTCCCTCGCTGGTGCCGGAGCCGTACTTTTCCATGTACGATCCAAAGGCCATTCCCGAACATCCTGGGTACGCCGAGACCTTTGAGAAAAAACCCTATCGTCAGCAGTTAATCGAACGGCTGTGGGGGTTGGGGGACTATGGTTGGGAGGGCTTTCAGGAAATCGCCGCCCGCTACTTTGGGCATTGCACCTTGATTGACGACATGGTCGGCCGGGTGGTGGCTCACTTGGAACAACTGGGCGTCCTCGACAACACCATCATCGTCTATACCGCCGATCACGGCGACTGCCTCGGCGCGCACAAGCTGATCGAGAAGGGCGAGTTCATGTACGACGAGATCTATCGCATTCCACTCGTCATCGCCCATCCCGACTGCGAGGCTCCCGGCACGGCCTGCGACGAGTTCGTCTATTTGCAGGAAATCATGCTCTCGGCGCTCGACGCCGCTGGTCTCGAAGTTCCATCCGACCTCGACGGCCAGTCCTTTCTCCCGGCCATCGAGGGACGCCCATTTGCGAACGGGCGCGAGGAAGTGTACTGCGTGTTCGACCGCCATTTTACGGTCGCCAACCAGCGCATGGTCCGCACCCGCACCCATCAGTTCACCTTTAATTCGGGCGACCCGGGCGAGCTGTACGACTTGCAACGCGACCCCTATCAGCTAGACAACGTATATGGCGATCCGGCTTATGAAGCCGTGCGCCAAGACCTGATGGAGCGGATGGGCCGCTACATGGAGGAATTGGGCGATCCGTTGCGCGGGTGGTTTGGGAGAATTAAAGGCGCGTATTAGATTGCTAACTGACGTTACGTAGGGGCGACCGGCCGGTCGCCCCTACCACAAACCAACCTGTGGAGGTGCCAGATGGAAATGCTTCTGACCTTTGCCCTAGTTTTCGCTGTGTTGCTCGTCTTGGTGATCGTCATCGTCAGGACGAACCTCTTTATCTGCCAGCCCAACGAAGTCATCATTTTCTCGGGCCGCAAACGCCAGACGGCCGATGGGCGTGCGGTGGGCTACCGCGTGATTAAGGGAGGCCGCGCCTTCCGCATCCCGCTCCTCGAAAAGGTCGATCGCCTCGACTTGCGCACGATCCCCCTCGAATTATCGATCGCCAACGCGTACTCCAAAGGCGGCATCCCGCTGTCGGTGCAAGGCATCGCCAATATCAAAATTGCCGGCGACGAGCCGCTGCTCGGCAACGCGCTAGAGCGATTCCTGGGCATCCAGCTCAACGAAGTTCAGGACATTGCCAAAGATACCCTCGAAGGCAACCTGCGCGGTGTCCTCGCTACGCTGACCCCCGAAGAAGTCAACGAGGACCGCCTCAAATTCGCCGGATCGCTCATCGACGAGGCCGACGTCGATCTGCAGAAGTTGGGCCTAGTGCTCGACACGCTCAAAATCCAGAACGTCTCCGATGATGTCGGCTATCTCGACGCTATCGGCCGCCGGAGCACCGCCTCGATCCTCAAAGAGGCGGAAGTCGCCGAGGCGGAAAACCGCGCCGAATCACAGGAGAAATCCGCCGAGGCCCGCCGTCGCGGCGAAGTCGCCGACGCCGAGGCCCAAGTCCAGATCGTCGATGCGCAAAACTTGCTCCGCGTCCGCAAGGCCGAGCTGGAAGGCGAGGGCTTGGCTGCCGAGAAGCGCGCCGCGCAAATTGCCCGCAAAGCCGAAGTCCAGGCCGAGCAGCAGGTTGAGCAGGAGCGCCTAGCGCTGCAAAAGCGCCGGCTCGAAATCGAGATCATTGAGCCGGCCCGCGCCGATCGCGACGCTGCCGAATTGCGCGCCAAGGGCGAGGCGGCCAACATCCTCGAAAATGGCCTCGCCGAGATCGAGGTGCTCAAACAGAAGAGCGAAGTCTGGACCATCGCTGGCCCCAATGGCAAGGAGCTGTTGTTGATCCAGATGCTGCCGAACTTGGTCGAGCAAATCACCGCCATGGCCAAGGACATCAAGATTGACCACCTCGCCGTCGTCGGTTCTGGCAACGGCGATCAGAGCGGCCTGCCAGCGGTCGTCAGCCAGATCGGGGGGCTAGCCCCTGCGCTCTTCGAGAGCATCAAGGCCACCACCGGCATCGATCTGGCCTCGGTCATCGGCGACAAGGCCGACGGCCAGCTCCCGACGCAGGAAGGGTAGCGTGGATCCCCTTTATCTGTATTTGAGCGGGCTGATCGTCGGGGGGATCGCCGTTGGTGCTTCGCTGTTTGGCGGGGACGGTGATGGCGTGAGCGACGGCCTGCAAGCGCTGGCCTTTTTGCGGCTGCGGCTGTTCTTCTTTTTTGCCTTCTTCTTTGGTTTGGCCGGGATGCTCGGCAGCCTGCTGATGGGTCCGAGTGCTGTGTTGTTCACGGCGCTGGGCACCGGCGTAGTCTGCTCCTTGTTGGGCGACTGGATGCTGGGCCGGCTGAGCGGATCAAGCGCCGACAGTTCGCTGGAGGGCGACGACTTGATCGGCATCGAAGCCGAAGTCACCGTCCCCATCGCCCCGGGTAGCACCGGCAAAATTTCCGCTACCGTCCAAGGGCGCACCATCGAACTGTTGGCGCGCCAGGCCAACGCACAAGGCCCCCTCAACCCCGGCCATCGCGTACTGGTTATCGAAGTGCGCGATGGCGTCGCCGTCGTCGATCCGAGCTAGCGCTACTTTACTTCCCCAAAGCGGCAGACGATTTCGTAGAGCACCTGCGTTGCAAAGAGCAGTTCTTGCACGGAGGTGCGCTCGTCGTGGCCGTGGATCAGTTCCATCTCCTCCTCGCCCGGCTGTTGCCGATAGGGCATAAAGCCGTAGATCTGCGTTTCGGGACGGCGCGGCACAATGTGCTTGGCATCGGTGCCGGCCGGCATCAGATAGGGGAGCATTGGTGCGTCTGGCTCGCGCTCTTGCATCACGGCCGCGACCGTGCGGAAGAGCGGGGTGTCGGACGACGCTTCCAACGGCGGCGTGTACTGATCGATCTCGATGGCGACCTCATCGCCGACAAATGCGCGCAGCTCGGCCGCGAAACTCTCTGCCGTCTGTCCGGGCACCAAGCGCCCATCGATCCAGGCGGTCGCCTCTCCCGGAATCACGTTGATCTTGGAACCGGCCTGCACCATGGTCGGCGAGGCGGTGTTGTGCAGCACCGCGCCCAACTCGCGGCGCAAGGGGCTGCCGATGGGCAGGTTGCGCAGTGCGGCGTCCGCGGTCGCCGGGGCGAGGACTTGCTGCCAAAGGGCGGCCTCGGCGGCCGGACGGCGGCCGACAATCCCCTCTATAAAGCGGCGCACGCTCGCGGACACGTGCGCGGGGAACACGGCTCCTTCCAAGCCGGCTAGTGCTCTGGACAGCTTGATGATCGCGCTGTCGCCGTGCGGCATGGAGCCGTGTCCGGGCGTTCCGCGGGCGATCAGGCGCAGCCGGCACAGCCCCTTTTGTCCGGTCTGGCAGGTGTAAAAACGCTGTTCGCCGACCGCGAAGTCGCTGCCGCCGCCCTCGGTGATGATCAGGGGCGCGTCCCACAGCTCTGGTCGGTTGTCGATAATCCACCCCGGCCCGTGATTGCCTTTGCCCGCTTCCTCGTCGGCGGTGGCAGCGAAGACGATGTCGCGGTTGAGTTGGACGCCTTCCCGTTGCAGCAACAGCAAAACCATCAGATTCGTCGCGACCATGTTCTTCATATCCAACGCGCCTCGTCCCCACACGCAGCCGTCGGCCAACGCGCCGGAAAAGGGCGGGTGGGTCCAGTGTTCAGGCTCGACGGCCACCACGTCGGTATGTCCCAATAGCATGAGTGACGGTTCGTCGCCGCCAGCCAGCCGCGCGAGGACATTGCCCCGCCCGGGCGCGGACTCGACGAAGAGCGGATCAAAGCCCTCCCGCCGCAGCACGCCTTCGAGATAGTGCGCGGCCTCGCTTTCGTTGCCCGGGGGGTTGGTGGTGTCGATGCGGATGAGGGCCTGCAAATGCCCGGTCACTTCGGCGCGCACAGCTTCCCAGTCGATCACAATGGTTCCTTTCGATGGCTACGAGGACGGAGTGCCATAACGGCATGGACTTCGGCCAATTTCGTGCAACGCCTGCCAATTTTTCTAGGCCCTGCTGACAATACGGACAGTGTCCCTTTTTGCATCAAAAACTTCTCAACTCTATGTATAACAACAAGATATGTAAAAATTTAAAGTGTTGGCACGGTTTTTGCGATACAATGGGAGCAGGCCATACGAACCAACCACCACTTAACAAGGAGAAAAAATCATGGCCGTCAAAACCTTACTACCCAGCGCTCGCGTCAGCAATCGCCCGTGGCGCAGCCCGTTCGACAATCTCTTCGATGCCTTCTTTAGCGATGACTCGCGTATGCCCGTTTTGACTGGCAACGGGGGGACTTTCGCCTTCGCCCCGCGCATCGACGTCAGAGAAGACGACGTCTCCTACGAAATCTCGGCCGAACTGCCGGGGTTGGAGGAGAAGGACATCGAAATCTCCGTCGCCGACGGATCCCTCGTGCTGCGGGGCGAAAAGACCAGCGACACCGAGGAAAAGGAAGGCAAGTACTTCCGCCAGGAGCGCATCTACGGCCGCTTCGAGCGGGCCTTCCACCTTCCCGATGGAGTAGAGGCAGAGAAGATCGAAGCCAAGTTCAAGAACGGCGTCTTGGCGATCACCCTGCCCAAGAAGGAGGAGGCGAAGAAGGTCGTCCGCCAGGTGGAAGTCAAGACCAGCTAGCCTGCCTTGAGACGCGCAAAAGGGGAAGGGCCTCGTGCCCTTCCCTTTTTTTGCTGCAGAAATGGGTTATTGCCATGTACATTGAGTACGTCCTTGAAAGATCGGGCCAGTCTCGCTCCTGTTACAGACGATGACCACGAATAGTTTTCCTGATTGGTTAGAGTTGATTGCCGACTCTCTCAAACCTGCCAAAGTCGCAGGTGTAGATCCTCTCAGGGAGTGGTCTCTTTCGCAAGTGTTCCGGTTAGCTTTAGACGACGAGGACCGCACCCTAATCGTCAAGCGAGGGATTCCCACTAAAGGCCCTACGGAGTTGGAGATCTACCAAGAGTGCCTGATTCCTCTCGCCATAGATGCACCGACTGTCTTCGCAAGCTATGCGAGCGATTCTGAGTATATCCTGCTTATGGAGGATCTAAGAGGTACAGACCTTGAACAACAGCCGTCAAAGTCAGCTTTCCTAGAGGCGGCCCGCAAGCTCGCGGACATTCGGACTTCTGCAGACAGAATCGGCAAGATCAGTGATTCTGATCTTCAAAGGCACTTGCTGACCAAAGACCAACTTCTGCTTGACTTTGACTATGTGATTGAGCACGCAGGTTCGGAGCACCGGGAAATGATTCATGCCTTGGGGAGACAGGCCAATTCATTCTCAAGACACTTGGACCGATTATACCAAGAGCTTCCCCCTACACTGAATCACAATGACTATCACGCCAAGAATCTTCTAAATGTCAGCGGACGCCTTGTTCCCGTCGATTGGGCAAATGCGCGTATCAGCCCTCACCTCGGAGATCTCTATTGCCTGATTAACGAAGGGAAAGACCAACATATTTCCCGAGAGACACTAATCGGTGCCTACAGGTCCGGGCTAAAAGATCAAGGAATACAAGAGGAAGTTACAGACTGGCACCTTGACATGGGCGGGCTCTGCTGGAGCGTCCACTGTCTGCAATGGATCCTTGAATTTGGTTTGGACGCAATTCCCATATCCAAAACCTGGGTGCCAGACTTCATGACTGATATATGCGCTATAGTCTCTCGACTGGGCAGACCGTAAACTGAGTCATCCTTTTGCGGGGCTGGTATTTGGATCAGTGTACGTTGACACCCGCCGGCTACCGTGATTGCTTTGAGCACTTTACTCACTCCTAAACAAACCGAGACTACCGTGCGACGCCTCACCGACGACATAAGACGCAACTGGGTGGAAAAGGGCTATATCCATCTCAAGGGTGCCCTCACTCGCGACCAAGTCGCAGACTATCTATCCGCGACCGACGAGGTGGTCGCCAAATACCGCGAGACCCACCCCGAGGCCCGCGATCAGGACGCCTTCAACATCATCCAGACGGTCGAGCGGTCACCGGATTTCGATTCGCTGATCGATCATCCTAACACCTTCGGCGTCATCGTCGACCTGATGGGCCCCTATCTCCAGATTATGGGCACGGTGATCTACGTCCGCTATCCCAGTGAAGACATGCCCTTCGACTGGCACACAGACGGGGGTGCCTCCTTGCGCGAGTTCCGCGTCGAGCCGGACAGCCGCCCGCTCAACTTTAAGATCCAGTATTTCCTGACCGACATCCCCGCAGATAACCGGGCCAACTTCTGCTTCGTGCCCGGCAGCCATCGCCGGGACTTTCCCGAGAAGGGTTTCGCCAAGGGAGCATGGCCAGAGGGCGGCGTCCAGCTAGTCGCCGAGGCCGGTGATGCCGTCATCTTCACCTACGGCCTGTGGCACGGCGTGGCCCCGAACGAGGGCGAGGGCGTCCGGCGCAGCGTTACCTTTCGCTACGGGCAGCTATGGTCGCGGCCGTGGGACTACGAGAAGGCACCGCCCGAAGTGCTAGCGCGCATGACGCCGCGTCAGCGACGCCTGATGGGCGATATCGGCCCTAATAGCGCACCCGGCGCGTACTACGCGCCCGCGGACCAACTAGACATCATCCTCGACGGCATCGAAGACCAGCCGCCGACCTGATCGCAGGATGCACAGGCGCGTCATGGACCAAAGTGGTGGTGATCGGGATTTTTGCAACCAAAACGTTAGCTCGACTTTATCCATTCACGTAGCGTAACAGACGGTGTGTATCAAGCGGTTAAATAGGGCACGCGGTATTTTTACCATGTCGTCTCGCGGTTGGGTGGTTGAAAAAGTCGCCCAAATTTGTTTTCGGATCCCAGCCAACGCATCAGCAAAGGTCGGTTTTACTTTTTTATACCACGCGGTGGCGTGGCAGCCCTGTGCTCGTTTTTTGACCCAGCGATGGGCGATCAACGTGACGAGACTAAACAAGGCTAAGAGGACCGGGGTGGTGCGAGCAATCGCTTGATCATTCCACTGGCGTTGGGTCTCCATACCGAGATGGGCACGGGCTTCTTCAAAGGTGGTTTCGACCGCCCAGCGCTGCATAAAAAAGGTCAGGATCTGCCGGGGCGAGAGGCTCAGATGGGTCGACAGCAACGCTTGGGGGGCAAAGGTGTCGTGGGGATCTCGGATGAGGAGCCATCGAATCGGCACGGCAGGCAAGCCGGTGTGATACCAGACGGCAGTTTGGGAATAGACCTCCACGGTGCGCCGTCCGCGGCCATACCAACGATGGATCGTTATCGGTTGCCAAGGCGTATCCGGGTCGTCTAGATGGTGTTGGAGGGGAGGTAAACGGCTCCCTTTGCAGCGAGGTCGACCCACTTGGTGAACCGACCGAGGCGGGGCCGGGGTATAGAGGGCCGCATCCAGACGCAGGCGCGTCACGACGGTAACATAGGAGGCGACCGCGTCGAGGAAGGCCAGCGCCGCAAAGCTACTATCGGCCACCACGACCATACGCCGTCCGGGCAGCCAACGGGCGACTACGTGGAGCATACTTTGGGCGCGCTGTAAGAGAGGTACCGCGGGGCGACCCTGCTGCGTATAATAGCGCGGGGAGGGACACAGTACACTCATAAAGGGTAACGCCCAAAGCCGATCCGCCCAGCCGATCGGCGTCAGGAGCATCAACGACAGCCAGCGTAGGCCACTGGCTTTAACAAAATGGCGCCGACTGGAACGCACCGGATCTCGATAGATGCCTTTGGCGCGGATGTGGTCGCCACGCCGCCGCTCAATAGTATCATCCAAGCCCAAGACAATCCAGCCGGTCGGCGCAAAGGTCGCCACTAACAACGCCAATAAACGCTGACTACCGGCGACCGGAGACCAGACACAGCGATTGAGCAGGCGATGATAGGTTTGAAACTGGGGCTCCGCCGCCAACCCCATCACTTCCAACACGGCGCTCACCGTACGTTTGCCCGGTGCCAACAAGGCACCGATCAACAACGTCTGCGCTTGCGGCCAGACACGGGCAGAAAAAATAGGGGCAACGTGCGACAAAACGCTTATTATATCCTTCGGCAGTCGACTCATGGGTTCCTCCGACGCTGTAGGTGTCTCGACACCATCTACGCTACGAAGGAATCCGAGTCGCTGCCATTCTTCTTTGGATAAAGTCGCTAAGCAGCAGTCTGAAAACTCTCATACTGGATCGAGCGCTTGAAGCGGCGTACTCATCGGGCCATATTCAGGTTTCACCACAAAATCTGAACAGAAAGGCCCTATGATGAGTACGCCGACGGACGAATATGCCACCGATATAACCGATGCGCAATGGCGTCTGATCGAGCCATTACTGCCCGCCCCCATCTGGCATCCCGGCGGGCCGGGCCGCCCACGGCGGGATCCACGCCAGATCATCAATGGCCTTTTGTATCGGACCAAAACCGGCGGTCCCTGGGCTTTGTTGCCGCCGAGTTTTGGGCCGTGGAAAACCGTGTATGACTACTTTCGTCGCTGGAGCCTAAACGGGGTCTGGCCGCCGATATTGGATTGACTCACCCAGCGGGAACGCCGCCGGCAAGGCCGCCAACCCACCCCGTCGGCCGGCTGCGTCGATAGCCAGACCATTAAGACGGCAACCCAAGGGGAAACAATCGGTTATGACGCGGGCAAAAAGATCAAAGGACGCAAGCGTCATCGGTTGGTGGATACCTTGGGGTTGATCCGACAGGTGGAAGTCACCGCCGCCGAGGTGGGCGATCGGGACGGCCTGAAGCGCGTGTTGACACGCTACGCGGCTCCCGGTGTGCCTAGGCTGCACAAGCTGTGGGTTGATGGCGGCTATTCGGGGGCCGACCTCAAAGCTTGGGTAGCGGACTTAAAAAAGACGCATAAGATCGACTTGGAAGTCGTCGCCAAACAAGGGACTGGATTTACACCGCTCAAAGGCTTTGGTGCATGGATCGGTATTTTTGGGTTTCTCGGTTGAATAAAGACAGGCTCCTCAGTAGATTGGGCATGACTTTTTTGCGAAAAGACTCTATGCCTTCTCTTCCAAGGAACCTGTCATGTCCAACGTATCGTCTGCTCCGTCTTCGGTCAAGCCCCGTTGCCGTCGCTCGAAGGTTGTGTATCGGGTGCGTAATTGGCCTGATTATGATGCGGGGCTTACCCAGCGCGGTAGCCTGACGGTGTGGTTTTCCCCCCAAGCGGTCGAAGCGTGGTATTATCAAGGGCCGCGCCAACGGGGGGCGCAATATACCTTTTCGGACGTAGCCATCCACACGGCGTTGACGTTGCGGCTTATGTATCACTTGCCGCTACGCCAAACCGAGGGGTTTGTCGCTTCCATTGTAGCCTTGATGGGCTTGGCTATACGGGTGCCGGATCATACGACCCTCTCGCGGCGTCAGGCTGACTTGACAGTAGCGTTGCCTACCCAGCCCACGGATCAACCCCGGCATTGGGTCGTTGATTCGACGGGGTTGAAGGGGTATGGCGAAGGCGAGTGGAAGGTGCGTCAGCACGGCTGGGGCAAGCGGCGCACCTGGCGCAAATTGCACCTTGGGGTCGACGAAGCCACCGGCGAGATCGTCGCCCAGACGTTGACGGCCAATCGCCCAGATGATGCCGGGCAGGTCGAGCCGTTGCTGGAGCAAGTCGCGGCCCCCATCGCGGCGGTGGGCGGGGATGGAGCCTATGATAAACGCAAGGTGTTTGAGGCGTTGGCTGCGCCGGACCGAGGGCCGCCGATCCGGCCGATCATTCCGCCGCGCAAAGACGCCAAAATCCAGCAACATGGCAACTGCAACGCGGAGCCGTTGCCCCGCGATGAGACGATCCGAACCATCCGTAGCCGGGGCCGTCGAACCTGGAAAAAAACCAGTGGCTATCATCGCCGATCCCTCGTCGAAACCCAGATCGGCCGCTACAAACAGAGCCTCGGCGACACCTTGCACGCCCGAACCCTATCCCACCAACAAACCGAAACACGAGTGGGATGTGCCATACTCAACCGGCTATTGCATTTGGCTAAGCCCGAGTCCTATCCGATAACCAAGGAAGTCTAAAACACACCAGACAAGGGGCAACACGGCCCCGACAGTTTTCATGCACCAAAGCCGAAATGCGGTCAAGGTCTTTCAATGTATGACTCCTATCCATTACTCTCCGTCGCCGCATCCGAACTAGCAAAGCGCAGACAAACGCGAATATCCTCAGTTTCGAGGTCAGGATGCTCGGCCAAAATCTATTCAATAACAAGTCGTCGACGAGCAAATCCAGCATATCAGTGATGTGAATCCGCATACCCGAATACAGGGGTGCCCCCGCACGGCTTGGGAGAAACTATGCAGTGTCTAAAAACAAGGGTTGATTAATAAGTTTCGCCCGTCTGCGTCGTCGCCGGCCTCTGCAACAAAAAGACGACTTCCTTCAGGTAGGTATTTATCCAAGTCAGCAACTATCTCTCCTGCACTCCACTCGGTCTTCACTATCCATGTCGACTCAGTGACGTGAGCACAATTGCCATAGCCCTCAATGGCATCGTAGAGGGCGTCGTAATTGCCTCCCTCGGCCATGTCGTAGGAGATGATGTAATACTTAGAGTCTCTAACAAACCCTTTTTATGTCGTTTAGGCTGATCTATATTCATTTGTTCGGTATTGATGCTACTCCCTTGGTATGGAGGTTTGTTCATGGCCCAGCCCGTACTCGACGATGCGTTATGGGAACTCATTGAACCGGTTTTACCCCCCGATGTAGCCAAGCCCAAAGGCGGTCGGCCCCCGCTGGATAATCGTCGGGTGCTGACCGGCCTGGTCTTTGTGCTCAAGACGGGCATCCCTTGGGAGTATTTGCCGCAAGAGTTGGGGTGCGGCTCGGGGATGACCTGCTGGCGTCGGCGGCGGGCTTGGCAGCAAGCCGGGGTCTGGAAGCGCGTCCACCATATTCTGTTGAACCAACTACGGGCGGCCGACCGGATCGACGGGTCTCGGGCGGTGATCGATAGTGCCTCGGTGCGGGCGGTTGGGGGGGGGCGCACCCCGGTCCCAATCCGACCGATCGGGGCAAACCGGGCAGCAAACATCATGTAATCACCGATGCACAGGGGGTCCCGTTGGCCGCCAGCGTGACGGGGGCGCATCGGCATGATGTGACGCAGTTGTTGCCGTTGGTGGATCGCATCCCTGCGGTGGCCGGTCGAGTCGGCCGACCGCGTCGTCGCCCCGATCAGGTGCAAGGCGACCGGGCCTATGATTCGCAAGCGCATCGGCGCGCCTTGCAAAAGCGGGGCATCGGCGCGGTGTTGGCGCGGCGGGGACAAGCCCACGGCAGCGGCTTGGGCGTCTATCGGTGGGTGGTGGAACGGACGTTGGCGTGGTTGCATCAGTTTCGGCGGTTACGAGTGCGCTGGGAGCGGCGAGCCGAAATCCATGAGGCCTTCCTCGACATCGGATGTATACTCATCTGTTGGAACCACCTCAAAGAGTTTTGTTAGGAACTCTTACTCATTAAAATTTATCCTTCTAAAGTAGGTAGTGATAGTCGAAGCGTGCTTCCTCTAAGAAACGAGCCAGTCCCCACTGAAAATCATCACGAAAGTCGCTGGCTTGCGGGGCAACGCTGTGCTCGCCTGTACGAGTGGCGATGTCGGACGGCAGATATTCCTTGATGGCGACGGCTTTGTCCAAATTGTGGTCAAAGCCCTGATACGTCATGCCGAAGCCGCCAAAGCCTAACACACGGACCAGTTCGTATTCTTGGAGCCGATGTCCTTGGGGCAAGGCGTTGAGAGGGTATTGCTCTTCGCTCATAGCATCTCCAATTGTTTCAAAAATCAGCTTATTTCAGTTTCGACCATCGTAACGGCGCAATAACTCTGCCGTCTCATGAGCATTGTACTGTTCCGCAAAGTGCAACGGCGTCCGGCCTTCGTTGTCCTTCTCGTTGACCGTAGCCCCCCGATTCAGCAATAACTCGGCTATCTCAGCAGCATTATTCACCGCCGCAAAGTGCAACGGCGTCCGGCCTTCGTTGTCCTTCTCATTGACCTGGATGCCCTTCTGTTTCAGCAACAGCGCGGCTGCCTCAGCAGCTTTTCTCATCGCTGCAAAGTGCAGCGGCGTGGAGTCTTCATTGCTCTTTGCGTTGACCGTAGCCCCCCGGTTCAGCAATAGCTCTGCCGCCTTAGAGGCATCATACGACGCCGCAAAGTGTAGCGGCGTCGAGCCTTGGTTGTTCTTCGCGTTGACCATAGCCCCCCGATTCAGCAGGGATTTAATCAGTACGTCTAGGTTTAGCTCCGCTGCAAAGTGGAGGTCAGTCGTACCATTATCGTTTATCCCATCCGGGGATGGCCCGCGGCCCGTACGGGCGCGAAATATATCTTTCTGATTCACCTCAATAGCTATACTATTAACCATCGTACGCTCCTTGTGTTTGTGAAAATTTGTTGATGAAATCTGTTGCGCTCAATTCTATCCGGAGCCGCTCTCGCCTACTATTGATGCGCCCGGTTAATCAGCACCGCACTCAGGATCAACACCCCCCGCACCACGAGCTGCCAGTATTCGCTAATGTTCATCAGCGTCATGCCGTTGACCAAGATGCCCAAGAACACCACGCCGATCAGGGTGCCGCGTATCTGTCCCTCGCCACCCATCAAGCTGGTGCCGCCGATGATGACTGCGGCGATCACATCCAACTCCCATCCCCTCGCCGTCGTCGCTGCACCGGACATGATCTCGGCCGACTGCATGATGCCGGCCAGCGCCGCTAAGAAGGCGACAATTGCCATGACGGCGATCTTGATTTTGCCGACCTCAATGCCGCTGAGCCGCGCGGCCTCGGCATTGCCGCCCACTGCGTAGATCGAGCGCCCCAACGTGGTGTAGCCCATCAGGAAATGCGTCGTCAAAAAGACCAGCGCGAAAACCAGCGCCGGAAAGGGCACTCCGAGGAGATAACCGCCGCCCAGAAAATTGTACCACTCGGGAAATGGCGTCAGCGGAAATCCCCCGGTGATGAGTTGCGCCGATCCGGTCAAGACCGTCATCCACGCCAGGGTGATGATAAAAGTCGGCACCCCAAAGCGCACGCGGATAAACCCGCTCAGGGCACCGACGCTCAAGCCGACTAGCAAGGCCGCCAGCATGGCTGCGGGCACCGCCAATTCCACCGCTAGCCCAGCCCCGGCCAAATGCTGCGTCACATAGGCGGTCAGGCAGCCGGCAAAAGCCACCGCCGACCCCACGCTCAGGTCGATCTCCCCGGAGATGATGACCATCGTCATGCCAAAGGCGATAATGCCCTGCATGGATACGTTGCGCAACACGTTGAGCAAGTTGTCCACCGAGAAAAACCCTTCGGCCTCAAACGCCAAAATCGCGCAGAGGACGAAGAGAATGATCTCCATAATCGAGCGCTTCACCCACGCCAAAAGCCGTTCACGCATTGCGGCCCGCCCCCATGCAGCGCAGCGCCAACTCGTCGGCACTGATTTCTCCGGGCCGCACTTGGCCTTCAATTCGTCCCTCGCGCATGATTAAGATCCGGTGGCAGACTTCGACCAGTTCTTCTAACTCGGTCGATACAAAAAGCGAAGCAATGCCTTGGCGGCTCAAATCCCACATCGCCTCGAAAATCTGTTGCTTGGCCTGCACATCCACACCGCGCGTCGGCTCGTCAAAGAGCATGACCCGGGGGCGATTGCCCAGCCAATTGCCCAACACCACCTTTTGCTGATTCCCGCCGCTCAGCGCCGAGACCGGAGCTTCGGTGTCGGCGACCTTGATTTCGAGTTGGGTCACTAGCCTATCCACCACGGCCTGCTCCCCCACGCGGGTGATATATCCCCGGTGGGCGATCCGGCCCATGCTCGCCAAACACATATTGGCGCGGATGCTATGCGCTTGGATCAGAGCCTCTTCCTTGCGGTTTTCAGGGGTAAAGGCCAAGCCATGCGCCTTCATTTTCGGGGGGGTCGGCGCTTCTACGCGCTGGCCTTGGACCGCGATTTGTCCGCGGTCGCAGGCGTCTGCGCCGAAGAGGGCGCGCAGCAGTTCGGTGCGCCCCGCGCCCAGCATCCCGGCAATGCCGAGGATTTCGCCCTCGTAAAGCGCGAAGCTCACATCGGCAAAGGCGTCCCCGCGCGACAAGCCCTGCACCTCCAGCACCGGAGTTGCACCCGGCCGCAAATCATCCGGCCGCTCCTGTTGCGCGATCTCGCCAAACATCATTTGCACGATCTCCGCGACGCTCGTCTCCTGCATCGCCACCGTGCCGATGTGATGCCCGTCGCGCAAGACCGTGACCCGGTCGGCGATAGAGCGCAATTCCTGTAAGCGGTGAGAGATGTAGATGATGGCCACGCCCGCTGCCGCCAGCCCTTTGACCACGCGGAAGAGTTGCTCGGTCTCGTGCGTCGCCAGTGCCGAGGTCGGCTCGTCGAGGATGAGCACGGCCGGGTCAAAGGACATGGCCTTGGCGATCTCGACGATCTGCTGTTGCGCTACCCCTAAATCGCCGGTGCGCGTCTGGACATCGATGGCGACTCCCAGCCTCGCGAGCACATCCTCGGCCCGTGTGTAGGTTGCCGCCCAGTCGATGAGTCCACGCCGTTTCGGTGCCCGTCCGAGCAGGATATTCTCGGCCACCGTCAGCCCTGGCACCAAGCTCAGCTCCTGATAGACCATGGCGATGCCGCAGTCAAAGGCGTCCTGCGGCGAGCGCAGCGCAACCGGTGCCCCATCGCAGAGGATGCGCCCCCTGCTCGGGGCGACCGATCCGGCTAGGATCTTGACCAGCGTGCTTTTGCCAGCGCCGTTTTTGCCGATCAGCGCGTGGACCTCGCCGGGGGCAAACCCCACCGAAACCCCGTCGAGCGCCACGGTCCCCGGGTAGTCCTTGCCTAGGTCTTCAACTGCTAGTTTGAAAGGGAGTTGGCTCACTGATTGCCGAGGGCGATCAGGTCCGCGAGTCGAGTGCCAAAGGCCCGCACTCCGGCCGAGTCCTGACGCGCCAACAGCACCCCGTCCATCACCACCTTGGCCGCGACATCTTGCCCCTTGAGTGCCCCGATGGCCAGTTCGATGGCCTTTACGCCTAGTTCAAAAGGGGTCTGGGTGGTGAGAGCTTGCAAGATGCCGTCATCGGCGAGCATGAACTCGACGAGCTGCTGGCTGGCATCGGTGCCAAAGACGGCCACCTTCCCCTCGCGGTCGGCGTTTTTGACCGCCATCACCGACCCAACGGTGCCGCCTTCGTTGGCCGACCAGAGGATGTCAATCTCTGGATGGGCCGTGAGAATGTCCCCGGCCTTCTTGAGCGCCATTTCCGGCAGCCAGGCGTCCTGCTCGGCGACGAATTCCACGCCCGGCAACTGCCCCACCACCTCGACGAACCCGTTGCGACGCGCGTCGCTTTGCTCGGCGAGCTGTGACTTGAAGGCGAGGGTTGCAATTTTGGCCCGGCCCCCTAGCTGCTCTTCGATGTAGCGCCGCGCCACAAGCCCGGTCTGTCGGCCCAAGTCCCCTTGGTCGCTCTCGATATAGGCGGCGGGAATATCCCCTTCCACCGTCGAATTGTACGTCACCACCACGATCCCGGCGTCCTTGGCTCGCTGCAATGCAGTGGCTGAAGCCTTGGTACTCAGCGGCGAGATCACAATGGCATCGACGCCGCGCGCGATATAGGTGTTGACTAGCTGAATCTCCTTGTCCGGCTTATTCGCGCTATTAGCCAGCAGCAGCTCGACGCCCGCTTTGTCGGCCGCGTCCTGCATCCCAAACTGGATCAGGCGAAAAAACTGGTCCTCCTGAAAGACGATCCCGGCGATCTTGAGCTTCTTCTCTATCGGTGCTTCTTGCTGATCGCCGCAGCTTAGGGCGACTATTCCCAAAACGGCTGCGATGCAGCGCAACATGTGCAATTTCATAGGTACTCTCCTCGTGCGTTACCCTTGTACCGGCTGCAAATTGAGCAACACTAACAGCCACACCCGGTGCCAATAGGCGCTGTTGATGTACGGGCTGTGCTCCGAAGGCCAGTTGCGCCAGTAGGTCTGGTTGTGGGGAATGCGGTGATACCACTGCAAGAGCGGAATCGACGGCAGTTCGGCGAGCCAGATTTGCATGGCTTGGCGGTACAATTGCACCAGCTGCGGATCGCGCGGCGCGATTTCCGCCATTTGATCGACGATCCGATCGAATTCCTCGTTCTGCCAGCGCCAGAAGTGCTCGGCGGGGGTGCCGGTTGGCTGCACGAAGCGGCTGTGGTAGAGCCGCAGCGTAAAATACGGGTCGCGCACGCTGCCGCCGTGCCCATTGATAAAGGCGCGGGCCGTGCCGTGCGACATGCGGGTATAGGTGTCCGGGGTGTTGCGGAAGTCCGCGTCAAAACCCGCTTTCTCTAGCTGCGCGACTAGGACCGGCGTGATGTCTTGGAAAATCGAGGAGATGTCGATGACCATCTTAAATGGCTTGCCATTCTTAGTCCAATAGCCGCCTTCGGGCCGCTGCCAGCCCATGCTCTTCATCAGGGCGGCGCTCTTGGCCAAATCAAAGACCCCAATCTCGTATTGCTCTAGCAAATCTTCGACCTCGCTGAAGTAAGGCCGCAGCGCCGGGTACGCGGGAAAGGGCAAGAGCGTCGAGGTGCCCGCTCCCTGCCAGCCGATCTCCACGAGCTGGGCGCGGTCGATGGCGTAGTTGATCGCGCGGCGCACGCCCACGTCTGAGAAGGGGGCCTCGAGGTTGTTAAAGCCCAGCGAAATGGGCCAGAAATCCACGTACCCGTACGGCGGCTCTCGCCCGGTCCACGTCGTCACGCGGGGGTTGCGGTCGAGCACGGTCCGGATGTTGGGCGGCCGGAGGTCTAGGCAGGTATCCATGTGGTTGGTGATTAGATTCTGGACGCGCTTGGCTTCCTCCATGTAAGGCAGGTAGATGATGCGCTCGACTTTGGGCAGGGCTTGGAAGCCGCTGGCCGCGGCCCACCAATTCGGCCGCAAGTCCCAGATGCGCTGCTGCGGCGAGGATAGCGTCAGCTTGTAAGGCCCGGAAAACACGGGCCAGCCTTTTTGCGGATCGAAGTTTACAAAGGTGTCTGGCGACTGTCCTTCCCACACGTGCTTGGGCACGATCGGCACCCCATTGCCGAAGTTGTGGGTGAAGTACGAAAAGACAAAGCGCGGATTGGGCGCGGTCAGCGCGATGCGCGCCGTCAGGCTATCGACGGCCACGGCCTCTTGGACCCAGTTTTTCATGTCGGTCGAATAGGACAACAGAGGCGCGTTGTCCTTGAGCATGTTGATCGTAAAGACCAAATCGTGCGCCGTCCACGGCATGCCGTCGCTCCACTGGACCCCCGGGCGAATGGTGATCTCCACTTCGGTATAGGCGTCGTTGAAGCGGTGCTCGGTGGCGATCCAGGGAATCAGCTTGCCCTCAAAGGCATTGTAGAAATACAGCGGCTCGAAAACGAAATTGTACCCGGTGCGCGAGGTGGTTTCCGGCAGATAGGGGTTGAACGAATTGTAGTCTTGGATCTGCCCGGCGCACGTGCCGCTTGCGGCGCAATCCATGATCAAGGTGCGGTTCCGTGGAACCTGTATAAGCGCCGAGTCCTCAGCGTCCTCGCGCTGGCCGGCTGCGTCCGATGGCTCTTGGTCGGAGGGGCTATCGCCGCAGCCGCTGAGCAGCCACGCGCTGAGCAATGTGCAAATGCTGCGTTTCATAGTAGACCTCGCATCGGTTTCGAGTGACATGATACCAGCCGCGTCGATTAAGCGCGAGCAAACCGTTTCGTTTAACCTCGCGTTGGTTGCAGGTTCAACAACACTAAAAGCCACGTTCGGTGCCAGTAGGCCGTATTGATATACGGATTGTCCACCGACGGCCAGTTGGTCCAGTAGGTTTGGTTGTGGGGCAAGCGGTGGTAAAATTGCAGCAAGGGTATGGCTGGCATCTCGCGCAGCCAAATCGCCAACGCCTCCCTGAACAGGCCCACCAAGCGCGGGTCTTCGGGTGCGGTCTGTCCCATCTGATCGACGAGTGCGTCATACGCGGGGTTTTTCCAGCGCCAGAAGTTCGGCGTCGCCGTACCCGTCGGCTGGACGAAGCGACTGTGGTAGAGCCGCAGCGTAAAATATGGGTCGCGCACTGAGCCTCCATTGCCAAATATATAGCCCTTGGCCGCGCCCGTGGCCATCCGCGTGTAGTTGTCTGAGGTCATTCGCATGTTGGCCGCAAAGCCCGCCCGCTGCAACTGCTCGACCAAGATCGGCGCGATGTCTTGGAAGGTCTGGCTGATGTCGAGCAGCATCTTGGCCTGCTCCCCGTCCCGCGTCCAAATGCCTTCGGCGTCCAGATGCCACCCAGACTCCTGCATCAGGGCCGCGCTGCGGGCCGGATCGAACAGCCCCACCGGATATTGTTCCAGCAAGTCTTGGACTTGGGCGGTGTAGTGCCTGAGCCGCGGAAAGTCGGGAAACGGCAATAGGGTTGGTCGCCCTGCCCCCTGCCAGCCAACCTCCACTAACTGTTCGCGGTTGATGGCGTGGTTTACGGCCCAGCGGAAGGCCGGCTCGTCGTAGGGCGACTCTTGAACGTTGAACCCCAGCGAAATGGGCCACCAATCCAGATAGCCATAGGGCGGCTCTTGGCCACTCCAGGTCGTCACATTGGGGTTTTGCTCTAGAATTGTGCGGATGTTGGGGGGCAGCATGTCGGCGCACAGGTCCATGGCATCGGTAGCGAGGTTTTGTACCTGTTTGGCCTCCTCCATATAGGGCAGGTAGATCAGCCGCTCGACTTGCGGCGGCTGGCGGAAGCCGATCTTGGCGGCCCACCAGCCTTCGCGCCGATCCCAGATCCGCTGCTCCGGCACGGAGTGCGCCAAGCGGTACGGACCGCTTACTACAGGCCAGCCCCGCGCCAGATCGAAGTTGGCGAAGGTCTTGGGGTCTTGGCCCTCCCAGATGTGCCGGGGCACAATCGGCACGCCATTGTCGAAGTTGTGGGTGAAATACGTAAAGACGAAGCGCGGGTTGGGGGCCGTCAGCGCAATGTGCGCCGTCAGGCTGTCGCTGGCCACGGCTGTTTTAACCCAGGTCTGCATATCGACCGCAAAGGTCAGTTCCGGCGCATTGTCGCGGAGCATGTTGATCGTAAAAACCACGTCGTGCGCCGTCCACGGCTGCCCGTCGCTCCATTCGACTCCGGGCCGAATTTTTATGGTGACTTCGGTATAGTTTTCGTTGTACTCGTGCCCAGTGGCGATCCAGGGGATGATCTCGTCGCGATAGGCGTTGTAAAAGTAGAGCGGCTCGTAGAGGAAGTTATAGCCCGTGCGAGAGACCTTGCCGGGCAGGTAGGGATTAAAGGCGTCGTAGTCCTGGAACTGGCCGCTGCACGTGCCCTGATCGACGCAGTCGGTGATCAAGGTGCGCTCGCGCGGCACGTGTTGCAGGCTACCTTCGCCGCTACAAGCGGCGCAGACCAAAGCGAGGATTAGCGAGAAAGCGGGGCGCGTCAAGAGCTTCTCCTTTTGGCGGTGGTCGCCAAAACGTATCAACGCGCGTTGGGAGGGTCAACTAACGAAGCTCGACTTTATCCATTCACGTATGAGTCGACAGCAACGCTTGGGGTGCAAAGGTGTGATGGGGATCTCGGATGGGGAGCCATTTGTAGATCGATCTACAAGCAGAGTCTTCTCACAGGTTTAGGTAATACAACAACTCCGCAGCCCAGCGCGTCTCCCATCCCACCCCCACGTAATGCTTGCGGGCAAACTGGCGCAAGCCTTGGCGCATCCGATGCTTGCGATGTAGCTGGCGGATGGGTGCTTTGTTGCGATAGTGAAGGATTGATGCGCCCGGGAAATAGCAGATTCGCGACCCGGCCGCCCGCACCCGATAGCACAGCTCTACGTCTTCGTAATACATAAAAATAGCAGGGTCAAACCCAGCCAGTTGCTCAAACAAATCGCGGTGAATACACAAGTAAGCTCCAGTTATCCAATCAACTTCGCGTTGCTTTTCGTACTCCCGGTAGTGATGGGCCAAGTATTCTAATGACCCGCAAAGTGACGGAAAGTTTACCAGAACCCGGTCTAACATTAGGCTCAAAAGCGTCGGCCATGTTCCCGCGGAGAGTTCCTGTTGCCCCTCTCCATCGTAGATTCGTCCACCAGCCGCTCCGTACTGGGGATGCTGATCCATAAAAAGCAAGAGTTCGGCCAGTGCCCCGTCTGTCGCGTACGTATCGGGGTTGAGAAATAGCAAAATCGGAGCTGTGCTTTGGGCTGCACCAAGGTTATTGCCGCGTCCAAACCCGATATTTTCTTTGCCAGCAATAAGTGTGCAGCCGGAAAAGTCGCGCTGCACCATGTCAATTGAGTCATCGGTTGATGCACTGTCGACTACAACGACTTCCACTTCCGCGGCGATATCCCGCGCATATATCGAGTGCAGGCACTGCGAGAGCCAGTCGCGCGTATTATAGTTGACGATGGCTTTGGTGCATGGATCGGTATTTTTGGGTTTCTCGGTTGAATAAAGACAGGCTCCTCAGTAGATTGGGCATGACTTTTTTGCGAAAAGACTCTATGCCTTCTCTTCCAAGGAACCTGTCCTGTCCAACGTATCGTCTGCTCCGTCTTCGGTCAAGCCCCGTCGCCGTCGCTCGAAGGTTGTGTATCGGGTGCGTAATTGGCCTGATTATGATGCGGGGCTTACCCAGCGCGGTAGCCTGACGGTGTGGTTTTCCCCCCAAGCGGTCGAAGCGTGGTATTATCAAGGGCCGCGCCAACGGGGGGCGCAATATACCTTTTCGGACGTAGCCATCCACACGGCGTTGACGTTGCGGCTTATGTATCACTTGCCGCTACGCCAAACCGAGGGGTTTGTCGCTTCCATTGTAGCCTTGATGGGCTTGGCTATACGGGTGCCGGATCATACGACCCTCTCGCGGCGTCAGGCTGACTTGACAGTAGCGTTGCCTACCCAGCCCACGGATCAACCCCGGCATTGGGTCGTTGATTCGACGGGGTTGAAGGGGTATGGCGAAGGCGAGTGGAAGGTGCGTCAGCACGGCTGGGGCAAGCGGCGCACCTGGCGCAAATTGCACCTTGGGGTCGACGAAGCCACCGGCGAGATCGTCGCCCAGACGTTGACGGCCAATCGCCCAGATGATGCCGGGCAGGTCGAGCCGTTGCTGGAGCAAGTCGCGGCCCCCATCGCGGCGGTGGGCGGGGATGGAGCCTATGATAAACGCAAGGTGTTTGAGGCGTTGGCTGCGCCGGACCGAGGGCCGCCGATCCGGCCGATCATTCCGCCGCGCAAAGACGCCAAAATCCAGCAACATGGCAACTGCAACGCGGAGCCGTTGCCCCGCGATGAGACGATCCGAACCATCCGTAGCCGGGGCCGTCGAACCTGGAAAAAAACCAGTGGCTATCATCGCCGATCCCTCGTCGAAACCCAGATCGGCCGCTACAAACAGAGCCTCGGCGACACCTTGCACGCCCGAACCCTATCCCACCAACAAACCGAAACACGAGTGGGATGTGCCATACTCAACCGGCTATTGCATTTGGCTAAGCCCGAGTCCTATCCGATAACCAAGGAAGTCTAAAACACACCAGACAAGGGGCAACACGGCCCCGACAGTTTTCATGCACCAAAGCCCTTTCAAGGGCGTTGTTGCATGAATCATATCTGGGGTATCATGGTCGAATGTTGTTTTTTGTTCAGTTAATTTTTTCTACTCGATACGACTGGGGTTTGCCCAGATGGATCATTCGATTGAGGATGGCACAGCCCAAGCGACTTTCGACCTGTTGGTTAGCCCAGCTACGTGCCTTCAGCTTGTCGCCGATGAGGTGCTTATAGCGATAGATCTGCGTTTCAGCCAACGAGCGTCGATGATAGCCACTGGCCTGTTTCCACCCGCTGCGTCCCTGGTGTCGAATGGCTCGAAGGATCTCATCCCGTGCCAACGCG
Source organism: Candidatus Latescibacterota bacterium (assembly GCA_965261395.1). Taxonomy (GTDB): domain Bacteria; phylum Latescibacterota; class UBA2968; order UBA8231; family UBA8231. The sequence goes on along the minus strand of OZ253462.1, from coordinate 3,391,114 downwards.
GGTGCCTTACAATTGCCATGCTGCTGGATCGTAGCGTCTTTGCGCAGCGCAATGATGGGCTGAATCGATGGGCCGCTCGGCGGTGTGGCCAACGCGTCGAAAACCTTACGTTTGTCGTATGCACCATCTCCACCTACTGCCCCCACCGCCTCGTCGACTTGGGTCAGCAAGGGGGCGACCTGCGAGGCATCATCGATCCGATGGGACGTCAACGTCTGGGCGACCACCTCGCCGGTGGCCTCGTGGACCCCCACATGCAGTTTGCGCCAAGTCCGCCGTTTGGTCCAGCCGTGTTGACGGACTTTCCACTCGCCCTCACCGTAGACTTTCAAGCCGGTCGAATCTACCACCAAGTGCATCGGTTTATCGGGGCACTTTCTCGGCAACACCACCGCCAAGTTCCCTTGGCGACGCGACAAGGTCGAGTAATCCGGCGTCGCCAAGTCCAACTGCATCAAGTCCAAAAGCGATTGGATAAAGCCCTGCGTCTGGCGCAACGGCAACCGAAGCAACACCCGCATCGTCAACATCCATTCAATCGCTGGATCCGAATATACAAACGGAGCACCCCGTTGAGACGGCCCCTGATCATACCACTGCTTCCACAACGAATCGTCCAGCCAGACCGTCAGGCTACCACGGGCGATCAACGCCCGATTATACGACGACCAATTCTGGACCCGATACACCGCTTTCGACTTGACCGAGGGCGAACCGCCCGATAGTTTGCTCATCACAGGCTCTCAGGGAAGAGAGGTACGTGTTTCTTGCTGGAAATCACGAACCAATCTAACTGGAGAGCCTGACTCAGTTCAAGACCCTAACACCGCTTTCATGCAACAACGCCACTCAGGGAACTAAGGTATACAAGGAATTACGGGAATGTATCTTCGATAAGAATAGAACCGATGAATCATAGCTTACGGATTATAAGAAGTGTTTTGAAAACCCTTGTTGCTGCTTGTTGCTGCTCCCCGAGTTCCTCCCACAGGTTGATGACCGCGCTGCCACTGGCCGACTCGTATCTCGCCTGCACGATAGCTAGGCTCCTCCGTTGTTCCGCCCCGATGCCGGCCCTTCGGTCCCTTCTAGCACATAGTCCGCGAAGTCCTCTTTTCCTAAAGCCATTCGTATTCTTCCACATCGATACCGAGTCGCTCCGCCGTCTCGCGCATGTCCGCCAGCGTCACGTGATTGAGCGGGATTCCATTCGCACGATACTCGGCGCGGCGAATCGTTTCTAGCTCGCCTGGGGCGTACACTCGGTCGAAACCGGGAGCAAGCCGGCAGTCGTGGATCTGCTGGATGGCGGCGTCCACTCTTGACTTGAAGCGTTCGATGTCTTCGAAGGAGGCGATGTGGATGGCGGCGACGAAATGGCCGTCTGCACCGGGGGTTGGCCCGTCTTCGATGCTACCGAGTTCGGTCCCGTAGCTGGCACCGGAAAGGAAAGACGAGAGGATGCCCATAATCATCGACAGCCCAGCCCCTTTGAACCCTCCGATGGGGGCTAGCAGGCCGTCGATCGCCACCTTGGGATCGGTCGTCGGCTGGCCTTCCCGGTCTAGTGCCCATCCCTCGGGCAGGCGCATTCCTTTCTGTTCGTAGATTCGAATTTTTCCGTGGGAAGACCCGCTAAACGCAGCGTCGTACACAATGGGAGTCATCTTCCCCGCTGGTACGGAGAACGCGATCGGATTGATGCCCAAGATTCGCTCGGTACCTCCCCAGGGTGCCATCGTCGGAAGCGCATTCGTGGTCGCGATTCCGATCATGTCGTGCGGCAGCGCCATGCGGGCGAAATACGCCATGGCACCGCAATGATTGCTGCCGCGAATGGCTCCCGCTGCAATGCCGGTTTTCGCTGCTTTGCTAATCACCTCTCGCATAGCTAAGGCAGTGCCGATTTGTCCCATTGAATTGCGTCCGTCCACGACCACGAACGAGGGGCCCTCGCCGACGACTTCGGGCTTGGCGGTTGGATTCACGCCCTTAGTTGTCAGCTTCTCTACGTATTCGGGTACCCGCAGGACGCCGTGCGAATGGGTTCCGCACAGATCCGCGTACACGAGCGAGTCGGTCAGCAGGGCGGTATCCGCTTGCGACATGCCGCATCGCTCGAAAATGGTGCCTACCAACTCCAGTAGCTCTTCCGCGTCCACGCGGGTTTCTTCGTCGAATTCGCTCATACTACCCTTCTTGCGCTGCTTGAGTAACCGCCGCGATTTTGTCGGCAAAGCGCACTTGGCTGTCGTCTTGGGGCGCGTAGCCGATCACGCGCCGGGCATTGGCCAAGCTCCAGAAGTTGTGCGCGTTGCCGCTGATGCCGTAGAAAATCTGGAAGGGTACGCCGTTGGCGTCGCGGATATCTTCGGTCTCAATGCTCTTGACTACCAGTTGCACTTGGTCGCGTACGCTCAGATAGGCCCCCAAGCCTCGGTGCATTTTCTGTAGATCGTTGCCGCAGCCGTCGATGTCGGTCTCGCGGGGACCGCCGACGCGCAATTGCACATTTTCTAGGGCCGGTCCTTCCTCGCCACAGGCGAACATGAAGCCCAGCAGTTCATACGAAGCCTTGGCCCAGCCGTAGAAATTGTCCGATAGCGGCAGCATGTCGGGCGTGACAAAGTCCATGCGTCCCGACCAGATCAAATTTTCGTAGTAGTCGGCTGCGTGATTGGAGCTGACGATCACGGCCCGCCGCACGCCCTCGTCTTGGCAGACTCGGTACACATTGTGGGCCATGGTGATATTGTCGGTCTCATTCCAGAAGCGCTGTTCGCCTTGCCCCGTTCGGACAAAGCCGCAGTGGACTACCGCGTCGGCTCCTCTGAAGTGTTCTCGGTAGGCATCGCGATCCTTCTCCAACAGATCTGCGATGTGGATTCCTGTGACTTCTTCACCTTGGCGATTGGTCGTTTTTATATCCAGTAGAACGGTTTCGTAGCGTTCTTGTAGGGCCGGTAACATGCGGCCGGCGACGTACCCGGATGCACCGGTGACGACGATTTTGCGTTTGGTCATGGGATCTTCCTAAGCTGTGGGTTTAGTTGAAGGTTTTGGTTAATTACTAACTAGCATGTCAATGGCCTTAAAGATAACACCTATAATGGCAGCACAAGCGACCACTACGGCAGCAATTGTCTTGATATCATAATTCTTATGACGAATCTTGACTGTGCCGGGTGGCAGCAATTGAAATGTAAAGACAATTGCCCAGAGAGAAACTATTATTATTAAAAATGGTACTCCTGAAATGCCATATATCTTAGATAAGAAAAATGAATATACTACATGTCCAAACCATAGTAGTAGGCCGATATATCGGATTACTGGTCTACGTATGAGGCTTGAATTCAACTCGTAAGTGCAATCGCTTGGGTAGCTGGCAGAGAAAAGGCCAACTGGTATATTTCCCCTGGCCATTTCAAACGCAGCTCCCAACGGAGGCGCTTATGGGAACGTATCACCAGTTGACCGAGTATCAAAGATACCAAATTTACGCCCTGAAGAAAGCCGGGCATGATCAGCAGCGCATCGCCGCGACGCTGGAGGTATCGCCCTCGACGATTTGTCGGGAGTTGCGGCGCAATCAAGGGCAGCGCGGCTATCGTCCCCGTCAAGCCCACCACAAAGCGTTGGCGCGTCGTCGCCACAAGGCGAAGGCGACCAAGATGACGGCGGCTGTCATCGAGCGCATCGAAGCGGATCTGCGTCAGGAGTGGAGTCCAGCGCAGATTGCGGGTCGGCTGGAGGCGGCCGGCGGTCTTCGATTGAGTCCGGAGCGCATCTACCAGCACATCCAGGCCGATCGCCAGGCGGGCGGTACGTTGTATCGCCATCTGCGCCACAGTCAGAAGAAACGCAAGAAACGCTATGGAAAGGCCGATGCCCGAGGGCAGATTAAAGACCGGGTCAGCATGGACCAGCGACCGGCCATCGTCGAGGAAAAAAGCCGCATCGGCGATTGGGAAATCGACCTGGTGATGGGCGGCCAGCGCAAAGGCGCCCTCGTCTCCTTGGTCGAACGTCGCTCGCGCTATACCTTGCTGGGCAAAGTCCCCTCCAAACAGGCCGAGCACGTGGCGGCGGCCACCATTGCGTTGCTCGCTCCCCATAAGGGGCATACCGAGACGATTACGGCGGATAACGGCCAAGAGTTTGCCCACCATGCCACGATCGGCCAGGCGTTGGACGCGGTCGTATATTTTGCCCATCCCTACCATGCCTGGGAGCGGGGACTCAACGAGAACACCAACGGGCTGATTCGCCAGTATGTGCCCAAAAGGACGGCCCTGGATACGCTGTCCGAGGCGCAGGTACACCACATCATGGATCGGCTCAATCATCGGCCGCGAAAGGGCTTGGCATTTCAAACGCCACATGAGATCTTAGGCAAGGAAACAGAAGTTCAACCTGGACATTTCAAAATTGCGCTTACGAGTTGAATCCGCGAGGTAATAAAAGACTCTATATCTCTTCAAATAGAAAACGGTTGCCTCATTCACGCCTGCGCACCACGATTCTTTATCGGATGACGATCGTATAATTGCGTCTATCCCAACCAACGAAATAAAAGAAGGGTTACATGAATTGAGGTGAATAGACTTATTATCTCCGTATATGCTAATAGTAAATGCCGTTACCTTATCATAATTAATATTGTGATTTTTTATTTCCTCAACTGAGTCAAAATTCAGACGCTCATCTGAGAATTCAAACTTAATATAGGTACGGACATCGTTGTCGTTGCCAAACTCCTGCCGTAACCGAGAGCAGAGCCCTTCCAACTCATCAATGCTGACAGAGAAGGCATCAAGCGTCTTTGTTCTCCAAGTTGTCCTTTCCATTTAATCCAACTCCTAGATAATATTTCCCGTGAGTGCCTTTTCCCCCGAAATGCCCGCGCCTAATCATACGCCGTCGTCCCAGTCACATTGAGGCCCGCGTGTGCATCGGCGCGATTCCTTCGTCAATACGGGTTTTTTAATTCGACACGGCTACACTTCCAACACAGGGCGCTCCAGCCGTGCGTGATAGGGCGGTTCGAGGACCTTGCGCTGCTCGTCGGTCATTAGGGCGAGCATGTCTTCGGGCCAGTTGTGGGCCACGTAGGCGAGGTTGCCCGGTGAGAAGCGGAAGAGGGCGGTGCGGCGGTCGTGGTCGGCGGTCCAAGGCAGGGTACCGTGGGTGGTGGCCTCGGTGAATATGATGCAGTCGCCAGCGTTGCAGGTAATCGGCTTGATGAATTCGCGATACGCCTCGCCGCGCCGGAGCGCCATCGGACAGGGATAGTTGCCTTTGTGGCTGCCTGGGATTAAGCACAAGCCCCCGTCGCCCTCGCGGACATCTGTTAGTTGGTAGGCGGCCACGGTCAGGCCGTTGTGCATTTTGCCGTCTTTGAAGATGTAGTACTGATGGCGGTCAAAGCCGGGGCCAGACGATCCGTGCAGGAGGTGGCCCTCGGCCCCTTTGCGCATGGTGATGATGCCGAGATTGTGATCGAGGCGGAAGCCTGTGCCCAAAATCTCGTGCAGGCAGCGCACCACCTTGGGGTTGACCAACATGTCCCGGAAAGGACGGCCGTAGGGATCGGGCCACGAGAGCGCGCCGCCGAGGTCACCGCGTCCGGTGCTGCCTTCGAGCGCTTTGGAGCCAGCCGACAGCGACAGCTCGCCGATGCGCTCGCGGATCTGATCGGCATGGCGGTCAATGGCCTCGTTGGCCAGCGCGATGTCCTCGGCTGACAAGACGTTGCGCACGACGATGTAGCCGTTGAGGTCGAAGAAATACTTTTCGTCTTCGTTCATCCTAATATTCCTTTTTCCATAAAGGGCCGTCGGCTGTAACCCGCCACAGCTCCTCGAAGTGTTCGGGGTCTTTTTCTGCGTCCCAGAATTCGGTGGTGAGCGGGTTGGCGTACGAAGGGGGCCGCCCGGGGATGCCTTGCCTGTGCAGGCGGTCTTGGAAGCGCAGATTGTCGGTAGAGCCGTTCGGATCGGGGTCGTGGCGCACATACGCAGTGAGACCACCTGCGGAGCGGATGCGGATCAAGAAGCGGCCTTTATCGACCGGGGCCGCACCGGCCAATTTTTCCAATTGTGCGCGATCGAGTTCGATCCCTAGACCCGCCCCTGCGGGCACGGCGACGCTGCCGTCGATTACAGGCATGGGGTCTTTGACGACGTCCTCCCGCCACAGGTGGCAGCAATTGACGTGGTCGATGGTGGCCATTTTGAACACCGCGACTTCGTGGGCTAAGAAGGCTTGGTTGATGGTGCCACCGGTCTGTTGGTACATGAGGGGCATGTTGAGCCGCTCGGCAATGGCGGCGGCTTTGACCGCACTGCCGATGGGAGCGTGCCCAGCCATGGTCCCATCGACGTAGCGCTTGGTCATGGCTTCGGGCGGGACGTGGTGGCCGATGATGGGCAGCGGGCACTGTTCGCGCAACATGCGGTAGGCATCTTCGTCCGTGCCTTGGACTACGTCTTCAAAGCGGCCGGCGACCCGGAACTTGACCAGCTCGGCGAGAATGGTGCGCATGGTGTAGTAGTTACTGTTGGCGTTGAAGTCGTAGTGGATCTTGAAATAGGGCGGGGCCGCCTCCTGCATGGCCTCGGTTTGGGCGATGACGTCCTGCATTTCATCGACGTGGTACTTGATCCAGTGATAGCCGCGAGCGGCAGCTTGGCGCACTTCTTCGGCCATGGCGTCCGGGGCCTGCGCCACGGTCCAAGCGGCGACCGGAATCCACGAGCGGACCTTGGGGCCGATCAGCTTCCACGCCGGGATGCCGAGGTGTTTGCCCATTAGGTCGTAGCAGGCCATGTTCATGCCGAGATCCTGCTCGGCGTTGATCCAGTCAAAGGGCGAGGTGCCGATGTATCTTGCGCGCAAGGCGTCGCCGTCTGGCGCGTCGCCGATGTTCTCGCCGAGGCCCTCTAGGCCGTTGTCCGTGTGGACGACGAGGATGGCGCGGCGTTGGATGCGCGCGCCGTGGTAGCGGGCCAACGGCAGGGCGTTGAAGTCGCAATACGACGGGCAGATAGCGTGAACTTCGATGTCGGTGATGTGCATGGGAAGGTCCGGAAAAAGGGTGGGGTGCGTTGGCAAGTGGGTCTAGTATAGCAGTACGCAATTGCTTGGGCAACCGAGAAAAGGAGGTCTTATGGACGCTGGTATAGACGAGAAAGTGGATCAACTGCGCCGCGAGGGTTGGTGCGTCTTGGAGCGGATTATTCCAGAGGACGCCATCGACCGAGTACGAGCGCACGTGCAAGAAGCGCACGAAAAGGCGCTGCAGGACTACGAGGCCATGGGCGGGCACATTGGGCGGCAGACCGGCCCCAACGGCGAGCCGGGCGTTTGCCTGATCGCGTATTTGCCGGAGTTTGCCCCGTATCTGGGCGACGAGCGTTTGTTGGGGGTGGCGCGGGCTGTTTTTGGGGGACACGTGCGGATCGCGCAAACTGAGTTTAAGACGCAAGTGCCCAACCGCGAGGACTTGGACTGGCGCGGCTTTCACTCGGATTGGCCGCACGATCTGACCGACGGGGACTTCGCCGGCCGGGTGGCTCAGCCCTTCCCGGACGCGACCATGCAGCTATCGGTGCTGTGGATGCTGTCGCCGTTTGGTCCAGAGACCGGCGGGACGTGGGTGGTGCCGCGCAGTCACCGCGACCCGCTCAATCCGCGGATGCACCAGACGCCCGAAGGGCTGGAAGAGCGGATGGACCAGTTCAAGCCGATTCGCGGGGAGATCCAGGTCGTCGGCCCGGAGGGCAGCGCACTGGTGATGGACAGCCGGATCTGGCATTCGACTGCGGCAAACCCCAGCCCGGAGCCGAGGGTGGCGATTATCACGCGCTATTGTCCGTGGTGGTTGAGCGTGGAATTTGGCGGGCGCAACAATGCGATTGTGCCGAGGGCGGCCTACGAGGCTCTGCCAGAGGCGGTCAAGCCGCTCTATCGGCACCGAGCCGAGGAGGAGGAGAATCCGTTTCGGGGGTGAGATGAGTAGAACGCTTGTGCATTATTCCGGGTACCGCCCCTTGTACGCAGAAATTGGTTAGCCAAGCCAACCGCGTGGTGTTGCTTAAAGGGCCGTGTTTATTAGCTTGTGAGAGCAAGGAATGGGCATGGTCGCCGAACCTCTTGAAGAGGTCTGTGTCTGCCCTTTGACCGCGAAGCGGAGAATTGAAGGAGGTCACCATGAGCACTTCTCCATTTGAATTTACTCCTGAGCAGAAGACGGTACTAGAGGAGCTTTCGCAAAGTACCGGGGAAGATATATGCAGCTTGATTGATCGTGCTGTAAAAAAGTTACAAGAAGAAGAGGAACGCAGCGTGGACGAGACAGATTACCTGCTCTCTTCACCAAAAAACGCGGCTCACCTCCAGAAGGCACTAGAGGATTTCCAGCACGGCCAGCGCAATTTTGCTTCCCGAGACTTAATCGAGGAATGAGACACATTAGCTTCCATGCAGACGCTTGGCAGGATTATCTCTACTGGTATCAGACTAGCAAAAGCACCTTCAAGAAAATCAACGAACTCATTCGAGATACCCAGCGCAACCCGTTTACAGGGCTTGGCAAACCCGAAGTTCTGAAACATGATTTTCAGGGATGTTGGTCCCGTCGAATTACTCGAGAACATCGTCTCGTTTACCGCATAGAGTCAGACACCCTTTTTATCTTGTCTTGTCGGTATCACTACTAACTGCACGACACCCTCTAAGCCGATATATCGAGCAGGGCCTCTTCGTCGGCGAGGGCGTAGCCCTGTTCGAGCAGGTCGGCGAGGGTTGTGCGCGATAAGATTTGATCAACGGCCTGCTGCACTTGCCCCCACAGCGCGCGCACCGAACACGCAGTGAGCGAGTGCGTGCAGCAATCAGCGCTGCCGGCGAAGTGGTCGCAGAAATCGTCGTCGAAGAGGCGACCACCCAGCGTGGCGAGCGCGTCGGCCACGGCAATTTGGTGGGGGGGCTTGGCAAGGGCGTAGCCGCCTTGTTGGCCGCGGGCGCTTTCTACCAAGCCGCCCTGCCGGAGAATGCGCAAGAGCTTGGCGACGTTGTGATGGGTGATCCCCTCGGCTTGGCTGATTTCCGGGATGGTCAGGCTGCCGGGGGTCTGGCGGGCCAGTTGCAACAGGCAGCGCAAGCCGTATTCTTCGCTCGAGCTGAGTTTCATAAGAATCTCTCCACTGAGCAGAGATCAGTAGCCAGTGGCCCCGGTTAGGGAAGGGACTGGCTACCGGCCACTGATCACTAACCACTGCTTCTCTACATCATGCCTAGTTCAAGTTTGGCCCCTTCGGTCATCATGTCTATCGTCCACGGCGGATCCCACACGACCTCGACCAAGGAGGTGGCGATACCCGGGACATGGGCCTTGATTTTGTGCTCGATTTCCGGCGGCAGCGTGCCGGCTACCGGACAGGCGGGCGAGGTTAAGGTCATGGTCACGTGGACGTCCTGCGAGTCGCTGACCTCAATTTCGTAAATCAGGCCGAGGGCAAAGATATCGACCGGAATCTCGGGGTCGTAGCAGGTCTTGAGCACGGCCACCACTTTGGCCTCGGTAGAGTCGGAGGGAAAGGTTTTTTCGTGCAACAGTTCCATGGAGGACTCCTTTTTAGATGGCGCGTTTCTATTCGGTGGATGCGGGAGACGGGTTTTGTTCTATGGCCGCTTTGGCGGCGTGCCAAGCGAGGGTCGCGCACTTGACGCGCATGGGAAACTCGCGCACCCCAGCGAAGACGGCCATCTTGCCCAAGGTTTGGTGATCGACGGGCGCGTCCGGGTCCGCGGTCACCATCTGCTGGAACTGCTCAAATAGCTCGACCGCCTCGGCGGGACGCTTGCCCTTGAGGGCGGCGGTCATCAGCGAAGCCGAGGCTTTGGAAATGGCGCAACCCGATCCCTCAAAGCTAATGTCGGCAATCCGCTCGTCGGCCATGTGGAGATAGATGTGTAGGTGATCGCCGCACAGGGGATTGTAACCCTCTTGCGTGCGATTGGCCTCCGGCAGCTTGCCGAAGTTGCGCGGATTTTTGTTGTGATCGAGGATGATCTGCTGGTACAGATCGCGAAGCTCAGTCATAGTCGAAATACCTCGTTAATATCGTATAAGCCACTACCCACGTCTCACCCTCCAAACACCTTCTTGACCTTGTGCAACGCCGCAACTAGGGCATCAATTTCCGCGTGCGTGTTGTAAAAAGCCAACGAGGCGCGCACCGTAGCTGGCACTTGGTAAAATTGCATGGTCGGCTGGGCGCAGTGATGGCCAGCGCGCACGGCAATGCCCTCGGCGTCGAGGACGGTGCCGATGTCGTGCGGGTGGATGTCGCCGAGCGTGAAGGAGAGGACGGCCACGCGCTCGCGGGCTGTGCCAATCAGGCGCAGGCCCGGAATGGCGGCGAGAGCGGCGTCTGCGTACGCGAGCAAGTCGGCCTCGTACGCGGCGATCTGCTCCCGGCCCACGGAGTTGACGTAATCAATGGCTGCCTCCAAGCCCATGCCGCCGGCGATGTGCGGCGTGCCGGCCTCAAAGCGAGCCGGCGGGGCGGCATACGTGGTGCCGGCAAAGCTGACCTTTTCTATCATGGAGCCGCCGCCTTCATAGGGCGGCATGGCGTTTAAAAGAGCCTGCTTGCCATAGAGCACGCCGATGCCAGTGGGGCCGAAGAGCTTGTGCCCGGAAAAGGCGTAGAAGTCGCAGTCGAGGTCCTGCACGTCCACTGGCAGGTGAGGCACTCCTTGTGCTCCATCGACGACGACGACTGCGCCGTGCTGATGGGCCAAGGCAACGATTTCCTTTACCGGCAGGATGGTGCCGAGGGCGTTGGAAGCGTGGGCAACGGCCACGATACGGGTGCGCTCGGACAGCAGGCGCTCGTATTCGTCGAAGAGGAACTCGCCCGCATCGCTGATGGGCACTACCCGCAGGCGCGCGCCCTTTTCCTCGCACAGCATTTGCCACGGCACGATGTTGGAGTGGTGCTCTAGCTGCGAGACGATGATCTCGTCATCGGGGCCTAGCTGCGATCGACCGTAGCTGTGAGCGACGAGATTGAGCGCCTCGGTGGTGCCGCGCACGAAGACGACCTCGCTGCTCTCGCGGGCGTTGATAAACTGGCCGACCCGGCCGCGCGCACGCTCGTAGGCAAAGGTCGCCTGTTGGCTGAGGAAGTGTACGCCGCGATGGATGTTGGAGTTTTCGCGAGCGTAGTAGCGCTGGAGCGCGTAGATGACCGTCAGCGGCTTTTGGGTGGTCGCGCCGTTGTCGAAATAGACGAGATCCTTGCCGCGAATTTTCTCGCCGAGTATGGGGAAATCGCGGCGGATTTTGGCTACGTCGAGGGGGACGGTCACGGGGCAACTCCGGCGGCGGCTTGGTCCAGCCGACGATCTACTAGTTGGTCGAGTTGGTTTTTGAGGGCGGGAACGCGCACGCGGTCGAGGACTTCGCCGGCAAAGGCTCGCGTCAGCACTTGGACGGCCTCGCGGTGGCCGATGCCACGGGAACGCAAGTAGAAGAGGGCGTCTTCGTCGAGCTGGCCGATGGTGGCTCCGTGCGAACACTTGACGTCGTCGGCGTAGATTTCGAGCTGGGGCTTGGTGTTGATTTGGGCCGTCTCCGACAGCAGGAGGTTTTGGTTGGCTTGGTAGGCGTCGGTTTTTTGCGCGGCTTGGTGCACGTGGATTTTGCCGCGGAAGACGCCGGTGGACCGCCCCCCGAGAATGCCCTTGTAGAACTCGTGGCTTTGGCAGTGAGGCTCGACGTGTTCGATGAGCGTGTGGTTATCGACGTGTTGCGCTCCGTCCTCGATGTAGAGGCCGTTGAGGGTGGAGTCAACGCCTTCTCCTACTAAGGAGGTGTGGACGTGGTGGCGGGTCAGGCGTCCTCCCAAGGTGATGGCGGTCGAGCGGAATTGGGCGGCGCGTTCTTCGCGGACGTGGGTCGCTGCGATGTGGAAGGCGGCGGCGGACTCGCGCTGGACCCGGTAGTGGTCGAGCACGGCGTTGGGGCCGACGAAGAATTCGCTGACGCTGTTGGTCAGATACGGTTCTGACCCTAGACCGACGTAGCTTTCGACTAGGGTCGCCTGGGTGTTGGCTTCGGCGACCACGAGGACGCGCGGATGGGAAACGACGTTGGCACGTTGGCCGGTAGATACAAACAGCAAGTGGATGGGCTGCTCGACGACAGCTCCCCGAGGCAGATAGACGACCGCACCGTCTTGCAAGAAGGCGGTGTTGAGCGCGGTAAAGGCCTCGTCCTCAGTGGTAGCGGCCTGGCCTAGGGACCCCGAGACTAGGTCGCCGTTTGAGGCAATGGCTTCGCTCAAACGCTCGACGCGCACACCGGCGGATAGGCCGTTGAGATGAGAATGCGCGAGGGCAAAGTGGCCATCGACAAAGACCAGCCCGTTGAGGCCGTAGCGGTAGTCGTCGAGAACGACAGGTGCCGTCGTGGAATCGGCTAGCGCAAAGTTGATCCGAGTTAGCGGGGCAATGTTCGTAAAAGCCCATTCCTCGTCTTTGGTCGTCGGAAAGCCAGCAGCGGCGAAGTGCTCAATAGACTTTTGACGCAGCGACAGCAGCGCGCCGGTGCCGACGAGGTCGTTAAAGCAGGACTGATAGTAGGCGACGCCGTTCATGCCGCTTGCTCCTTGACCCAATCGTAGCCCTTTTCCTCTAGCGTCAGCGCCAGTTCCTTGCCGCCCGACTGGGCGATGCGTCCCTCGTAGAGCACGTGGACGAAGTCGGGGACTATGTAGTTGAGCAGGCGCTGGTAGTGCGTGACGACGACGACGGCTTTGTCCGGGGCGTGGAGTTGATTGACGCCTTGGGCGACGATCCGCAGCGCGTCGATGTCGAGACCGGAGTCGGTCTCGTCGAGAATCGAGAGCTTGGGTTCCAACACGGCCATTTGCAAGATCTCGTGGCGCTTTTTCTCGCCGCCGGAAAAGCCCTCGTTGACCGGCCGCTTGAGAAAGCTCTCGTCCATTTCCACCAAGGCGAGCTTTTCGCGGATCAGGCCGAGAAAATCGATGGCGTCCACCATCTCCTCGCCGCGATGCTTGCGGATTTCGTTGTAGCTTTGGCGGAGGAAGTACGTGGAGTTGACGCCGGGGATTTCCACCGGGTACTGAAAGGCGAGGAACATCCCGGCACACGCCCGCTCTTCCGGCGCGAGTTCGAGCAGGTCTTGGCCGCAGTACGTGGCCGACCCTTCGGTGATGTCGTAGCCCTCGCGGCCCGCGAGGACTTGCGCGAGGGTGCTTTTGCCTGAGCCGTTGGGCCCCATAATGGCGTGGATTTCGCCGGGTTCCACTTGCAGATTGACACCGCGCAGGATGGGGGTGTCTTCAACGGAGACGTGGAGGTTTTCGATGTGGAGCATAGTGCGCTTTCGATTAGGGTTGTAGTGTTATGCAACGACGTGCGCCGACATATTTTCGTCGGCTAGTATTCTCACGATCTTACGGTCTTTCGCCGTTTTCCCAGATCATCTTGTATCTACCGCCCATTGCGGCATCGAGTTCTTCCCAGGTGATCTTGCCAGCTCTCAGGTCGTCCAATTGTGCCCAAGTGATCTTGCCTTCTCTTAGCGCGTCGAGTTGTGCCCAAGTGACGCCGCCGCCCTTCAGAGTGTGCAGTTCCTCCCAGGTGATTTGTTCCTTTTTTAGAGCCTCAAATTCCTCTGCGGTAATGTTGCCATCCATCAAGGCGTCCTGCATGGCCCAGGTAGTGTAGGACAGCTTGGCACCGGTAGCTTTGTACTGACGACATGCCTCGATATCTTCCGAAGTGAGATGCGGCGAGTAGTCACTGATGATATCAGCTTCGGTGCGGCCATGTTCGAGTTCGTTGGTTATGAATTCAACGGAGAGTCGGGTGCCTTTCACTGTCGGTTTGCCGCCGAGTATTAGCGGGTCTTTGACGATCCGGTCCTGCCAAAGTGGAACTTGGGCTTGTTCTGCGGTTGTCATGGCCTGTTCCTTTTTTGCCTCTCACCAAGCTACGCGGCAACGTAGAGCAGGTGTTGCATATTATTGAGGACTGCATAGCTAAAGGAATACAGTCTGGGGCGAAGCAAGAATGAGACGCCATTCCATTATAAATGCAGAGATCAATAATACAGTTTCTAACCGAGCTTCGGGCCTCGTCGTGTCCACACTATTGGACGTAACTTTTCATCACTCATATTTTCAACTAACTTTTTGATCCAAGGAAATTTCACATAATAGAATAGGAATCGATCTGACCTCCAAACTGTCTGATTATTTATTTGTTTAATCACTTCACTATTACCTTTGACATAAGTTATACTGCGGTTATTATCAGAATTATACGAACTGATATGTAGGGCGCAGAGTGAAGTTAAAGGTAAAATAATTTCTGAGTTCGAGGCCGGTAGAGTACTATATTTTATACGTAAATACTGGATTATCGCTGGTAAGAAATTTATACGAAGAATTTGATTGTATTATAGCCCAATTCATACGTGAGAGATATTTTTTACCTATTTTTTCATTATAACGTATAACTGCTAATTGTTCAGTACGAGCAAACTTCTTACTATCTGATTTCAAGACATTTCTTTCATATTGTTCAGCCTCAAATTTTACTTGCTCAACTGTCATATCTAATTTTTTTGCTATTTTATCAGGATCTGATATAAAATCTCTATATCCATTAGGGATGATATTGTTTTCTAAATATTCTCTCCATTTTGGAGTCCTTAATATCATAGAGACTATATATACTGATAGCAATTCTTTCTCCTCGATAGAAATATCATGTGAATCCGTTTGTATTTTTTTTAAAATGGGTTGAGCTGGACTTTCAATGTCTTGAGCAAGAAATTTCTCATCTTTATCGGGGTAAAAATAAGAGCTCTGAGCAATATTTTTGATCGGTAGTAGTTTAAGTTCATGTTGTTTTTTATCATATACCCATACCTCAGATTTTTCAGGTGAAATCGCGAATCCTCGCAAATGATGTTGTGGAATATAATGATGTCCCATTTCTTGTCTCCAACTTCAATGGATGTCTTGTTGTTTTTAGACGGATTCTATTATTGATCTCTGCATTTATAATGGAATGGCGTCTCATTCTTGCTTCGCCCCAGACTGTATTTCTTTAGCTATGCAGTCCTCAATAAGTGCGGTAACGGTCTCAGGGCAGGTTCCGGGCGATCGCTTGAAAAACGAATGACAAGAGGGGGGACTCCGTAGAAATCCCACCGAGAACAAAACAAATCCATCCCAATAAGACTGAGGTGGCTGCAAAATTTACAACCCTCACATATAGCTTATAGAGTTTTTTCATTGTTGTTCCTCCTTTCTTTCTTGGGCGACCGCCCGGTGCCCTCGCGTTGTGCGATCTGGGACTTCTCGACAGCAGACCATGTACTTATAGCATGGTCTGCTGTCGAGAAGTCAATTCGAAGAAGCCATCTGTCTTGCGTGCCTGAATAGTAATTTCAATCGTAATCTCGCTACCATCGTCGCACAGGGTGCTGCTGATATCCTCACGCATTCATCTACCCGACGCTGCCCTCTAAGCTGATGCCGAGCAGCTTTTGTGCTTCGACGGCGAACTCCATCGGCAGCTCGGCGAGGACTTCCTTGCAGAAGCCGTTGACGATCATGGAGATGGCGTCTTCGGTGGAAATCCCGCGCTGGTTGCAGTAGAAAATTTGGTCCTCGCCGATCTTGGAGGTGGAAGCCTCGTGCTCGACGTGGGCGGTGGGATTGCGGACCTCGATGTAGGGAAAGGTGTGCGCGCCGCATTGGTCGCCGATGAGCATGGAATCGCACTGAGTGAAGTTGCGAGCGCCGGCCGCGTTTTTGAGCACCTGCACCTTGCCGCGATAGGTGTTTTGGCCGCGCTGGGCCGAAATGCCCTTGGAGATAATGGTGCTGCGGGTGTTTTTGCCGATGTGGTGCATCTTGGTGCCGGTGTCGGCCTGCTGCCGCTTGGAGGTGACGGCCACCGAGTAAAATTCGCCGACCGAGTGATCGCCCTGGAGGATGCAACTGGGGTATTTCCAAGTGATGGCCGAACCGGTCTCGACTTGGGTCCACGAGATTTTGGAGCGGTCGCCGCGACACGCGCCGCGCTTGGTGACGAAGTTGTAGATCCCGCCTTTGCCGTTTTCGTCGCCCGGGTACCAGTTCTGCACGGTGGAGTACTTGATCTGCGCGTCGCCGAAGGCTACGAGTTCGACGACGGCCGCGTGGAGCTGGTTTTCGTCGCGCATGGGCGCCGTACACCCTTCCAAGTATGACACGTACGCGCCCTCGTCGGCGATGACCAAGGTGCGCTCGAATTGGCCCGTGTTCGCCGCGTTGATGCGGAAGTACGTCGATAGCTCCATGGGGCAGCGCACGCCTGGAGGCACGTACACAAAGGAGCCATCGGTAAAGACCGCGGAGTTGAGGGTGGCGAAGAAATTGTCGGTATAGGGCACGACCGAGCCGAGGTATTTTCGCACGAGTTCAGGGTGATTGTGGATGGCTTCGGACATGGAGCAAAAAATAATGCCCAACTCGCCCAGCTTGTCCTTGAACGTGGTGGCCACGGAGACGCTGTCGAAGACGGCGTCCACGGCCACGCCGGCGAGCATCTGCTGCTCGACGAGGGGGATGCCCAGCTTCTGGTAGGTGGCCAAAATTTCGGGATCGACCTCGTCGAGGCTGTCGAGCTGTTTCTTCTTGGGGGCCGAGTAATAAACGATGTCTTGATAGTTGATGTTGGGATAGTGGACCATGGCCCAGCGCTGGCTCTCTTTGCCACGCGTTGGATCCTCCATAGCCAGCCAGCGGCGATAGGCTTTGAGCCGCCACTCGAGCATGAACTCAGGCTCGTCCTTTTTGGCGGAGATGAAGCGGATGATTTCTTCGTTGAGGCCGGGCGGGGCGGAGTCGGTCTCCACATCGGTGACGAATCCCCACTCGTAGTCGCGGTTGGCAAACTGCTCTAGGGTTTGGGTGCTTTCGCTCATGTTGGCTCCTTGTATCTAGGCGCGGTCTCAAGAACTTAGGAATCTGTACAAAAAAGTCAAGTTTCAGGGCGGGACGGCGGCTAGCCCATTTTTTTGCGCTGCGCTAGGTAGCGCGACAGGGCCACGTCAAAGGGGGTCGCCGTGTCGAGCAGGGCGTAGTCGATGCCGGCCTCGGCGCACCCGAGCCGATAGGTCTGGATCAGCTCGTCCATCAGCGCGCGGTATTCGTGCTGGATGTGCCAGGGCTGGGTGGTGAGGGTTTGGTCTGGGTCTTCGAGGTCGTAGAAGCGGGTCTGGTCGCGGAAGGCGAGGTCGCGCTCGCGGGGGTCGAGCAGGTGGAAGACGATCACTTCGTGCTGCAGGTGGCGGAAGTGGCGCAGCCCTTCGAGGACTTGGTCGGGCGCGTCGAGCAGGTCGGAGAGCACGATGACGAGGCCGCGGCGACGGATGCGCTCGGCGAGGTCGTGGAAGGCCGGGGCCATGCTGGTCTCCTTGTGCGGCCTCGCTTGGTCGATGGTCTTGAGGAGCACTTGGAGGTGGCTTTGCACCGAGCGCGGCGGCACGTACGCCTCGGTCTGGTGGTGGTAGAGCAACAAGCCAACCGCGTCGCGCTGCTTGAGCATGAGGTACGCTAGCGCGGCCGCTAAAGAGGCTGCGTAGCGAAATTTGCTCATCGGCGCGCCAGCCGCAAAGTCCATGGAGCCGGACACGTCGAGCAGCAGATAGGCTTTGAGGTTGGTCTCCTCTTCGTACTGCTTGACGTACAGGCGGCCGGACTTGGCGTATGCCTTCCAATCGAGATCGCGCAGGGGGTCGCCCGGCAGATAGGGACGATGCTCGGAGAATTCGACCGAGAAGCCGTGGTACGGGCTGCGGTGCAGGCCGGTGATAAAGCCCTCGACTACGAGCCGCGCAATCAGGTCGAGGCGCGTGAGGCGCGAGATAGTTTCCGGGTGGAGGTAGGAGACGGCTTCGCTCACGTTAGGACTCTGGCTCCACGTCGGCGAGCAGGCGTTGGATCAGACCGACCGCGCTGATGTTTTGCGCTTCGGCGTGGAAGTTGACGACCATGCGGTGGCGCATCACCGGCAGAGCCACGGCGCGGATGTCCTCGATGGCGACCGAGTGTCGGCCGGCGAGGATGGCCCGCGCCTTGGCCGCCAAGACCAAGTACTGGGAAGCGCGCGGGCCGGCGCCCCAGCTAACCATTTCGCGGATGTAATCCGGTGCTTGGGCGTCCCCGGGCCGGGACGAGCGCACCAGCGAGACGGCGTAGCGGACGCAGTGATCGGCCACGGGCACCCGGCGCACGAGCTGTTGTAGCTCGACGATCTGCTGGGCATCGACGACTTGGCGGACGGTGGCTTGGGCGACGCTGGTGGTGGCGCGGACGATGTCCTCTTCCTCGCGGTCGCTGGGATAGTCGATCCACAGCTCGAAGATAAAGCGGTCGAGTTGGGCTTCGGGCAGGGGGTAGGTCCCCTCTTGCTCGATGGGGTTTTGGGTGGCGAGCACGAAGAATGGCTCGCTGAGCTGCATGGTCTCGCCGGCTGCGGTGACTGCGTGTTCCTGCATGGCTTGGAGCAGGGCCGCTTGGGTCTTGGGGGGCGTGCGGTTGATTTCGTCGGCGAGGATGACGTTGGCAAACAGGGGCCCGCGGATGAAGCGAAATGCCTTGCGGCCGGTGTCGATGTCCTCTTCGAGGACCTCGGTGCCGGTGATGTCCGAGGGCATCAGATCCGGGGTGAATTGGATGCGGCCAAAGGAGAGATCGAGCGTGCGGGCGAGGGTTTGGATGAGCGTAGTTTTGGCCAAGCCAGGTACGCCTACGAGTAGGCAGTGGCCGCCGGCGAGCAAGGCGATGAGCAGTTCCTCGACGATCTGCTTCTGGCCGATGACGACTTGGCCGACCTCGCCGTAGATGCGGTCCCTGATTTGGCCGAGCTGAGCTACGGCCTCGGTGTCTGACATGTACTTCCTTTCAGGACAATGGGTTGGTGGAGCGGTAAAAGGTAGGGGAGGCGGGACAGCTTGGCCAGTTTGACATCTCGTTTTAATGGGTTATTCTTAACTAAAGCCCGACCGCCGTAAAGCGTGGAGCGATAGGGTCGCCAAGCTCGGCGAGTCGGTCCTTTCTTTTATCTTTTTTTTCAGAAGAGGTCGTTATGAAAATGAAAATCACCAACAAGGTAGGGACCTTGGTCTCACTCGTGTTGCTCATGGCCATGGTTAGTAGCTGCACGGTGGCCAAAATTAGTGGTCGAGGCTCGATACCACTGATGCTCAACAACCCGACCGAGCGCGTCGAGGTCATCGAACGCTTAGATGAGAGCAAAATGATCAAGTTCGATTATACCAGTGCCTTTGACGTTTCGGAGATCCTAGCCGAGAAGCTGCAGCAGAGTGATGCAGACGCCATCATCAACCTCGCGATCACAATAAAAAGTACCTTCGCATCCTTCCTGCTAAACGCAGTCACTTTAGGCATAGCTAATGCTAAGGTGTACTCAGTAGAGGGCGAATTGGTCAAGATCAAAGGAGATGTGAGCAGCCTACTTGAATCTTATGAGGTGGTAGCTACCTTTGACAACCTAGACCAGTTCAACTTGGAAAGTACCGCCGCCCAGCATACTAGTTACTGACGTTACGCAGTTTTCAGACTTTGTAGCTCATCGAAGGCACATCGAATGGCCTTGAGATAGAGTCGGGATCGCAGCGCGAAGTGATTGAGTCGGTGCTTGATCCGCAGGCCCTCCAAGCGCCCGGCGGCATACAGGGCCATAAAACAGTGGTTGCTTTGGGTGCGAACCCGCTTGGTGGGCGACTTGGCTAAGGCGGCATGGGATTTGAGCGTTTTATGAAACGTCTCCACGTTCCACCGTTTCTGGTAGATTGCTTCGAGGGTGGCTCCATCACACGTCTGATCACTGCACGCCAGATACAAGGTGCCGGTGCTGCCATCTTGGTTTGTAAAGACCTGCTGGAGCAACAGGACGGGAAAATCCAAGCCCTTGATCCAGCCGAGTACCGGTTGATGTTCAGGCAACGGTTGTGCGTCGATGCGTGCGAAGGCTCCTTGCCGTTTCTGTTCATAGCTCAAGGCGACCGTCCTATTGGATTTAAGGGCGACGACGAAGTGCTTGTGGAGGGTCTGGTGGATGAAGGTTAAGTTGTCTTTGGCCGAAAACCAGCTATCGGCCAACAGATAGCGATAGGGGAGCTGATTGTGTTGACAAACGCGCAACATCTGCCGCATCAATTCATTTTTCGTATGCAGACTCTTGCGCTTGACCTGACGAGTTTGCACCTCACTAAAGAGAATGGGTTTACGGATCAACTCATAGGTTACCGGCAGACTCACCCCGCCGGCATGATACACGCAGTTGAGCAGATTGATCCCCTTGACCGTACGATGCTGGCTGTGATCATAGTGCCAACAGATTAGGTCATTTTCATCCGTATGCGGCTTTTCTTGGATCGTGTCATCGACGATGAGCACTCCATCGTCCTGTTCGATCTCGCGTACCATCGGCTTGACCTGCTGCCACAGCGTGCGGCCATCATAGTCGGCACCCGACAGAAAGCGCGTGACTTGATCATGGCTTAAGGCCCCGTCCACCAGTGCCGATAGGCCCGTGGCCGTGGTCGCGCCAAACGAACTGAGCAGATAATCGCTATACAATGCTAAAAGGTGTTGGTCCATACTGGGAATATACCTAGGATAAATCACAGGTGCGTAACGTCAGCTAGTTAGTACGTCTCGACGAAGGCTTCGCTTTAGTGCGGCAGAAGTAGCAAGCAGCGAGCCGCTACAACGACAGCCCAGACCGCTTTGAGTGGTCTGGGCTGTCGTTGTGCCTGCTCAGGTCTTTTGCTCTTTTTTTAGCCCACCGAGAAAATTAACCGGTAGCCGGGCGCGACCGTGAGGCGTACTCGGGTTCTTCTTGAGAGGCCCTATTTCTGTATATTAAGGCGAGCGAATTTCCCCTACTCCACTTCGATTAGGCGAATAATAGCGATGAATGTTGCCGATCTTCTCAAGCGATGAATGTTGCCGATCTTCTCAGACGCAAGGAAGGTAAGACGCTGGAATTTAAGCGGGACGTGTCTTCACCTAAAAACCTGCTGAAAACCTTAGTGGCTTTTGCGAACACCGCGGGCGGTCAGATGATTTTTGACGAGGACGCCAATATTCGCTTCTTCTTCAAGCGCAGGTAGGTAAACCGAGTTTATCCAACGTCCGGACAGTCAATGCAGGGGTTATGACTTTTCGCTGGAAGAATCGTCCTTGCGTGCCCGTTGTATTTGGTTTGAGAGCGTCTCGACATCTGGCACGGTAAGCCATTGCTGCCGATCAATGGAGTAATTGCCCTTGCCCGTTTCGTACTGATGGAGAAAACGAATCGTTCCAACAGGGCCGAGTTTATTCAAAAGTGCCTCAATACCGAGTTCATGAATCTGATTCGCTGTCATCTTTAGGGCGTTCATTTTTAGTTGTCTCCTGTAGCCATAATGGCAGACTACTTCCCTTCAAGATACCATCTTTGCAACGGTCATTCAAACTCGCCAGAGCATAGTGTATGTCGTCGGGCGATTGGACATATACCGTCTGCAATCCGGCGGCATCGGCACCGGCGATATTTTCTTGAGTGTCGTCGAAGAACAAGATGTTTGCGTGTGCCACGCCGATGTCGGCGGCGATGGCATCAAATGCGCGTCGTTCGGGTTTGCGTAGGCCGATGTCGGAGGAGATGAAGGCGTAGTCGAAGCTCTGGAAAATTGCGGGATAGCCGATCTTCCAAGCGGCTAGGTGAGTGGGATTGGTGTTGGTGAAGGCGTAGCAGGGGAATTGCTTGCGTACTTTGCTTATAGCCGCCAACGCGGCGGGGATTTCCGCGACAAAGACGGCGTTCCAGCCGGCCGCTATTTCGTCGTCGCTGCCGTCGAGTCTGAGGAAGTCGCGTAGATGGGCGAAATATTCGGCACCGTCGATCTCGCCGCGCTCGTGCCGCTGGTAGGCTGTGTCGAAGTGAAAGGTGGATTTCAGTTCGGTGAAGGAGAAGGCCGAAATGGTTTCCCAGCGCCGCAAGACGCGGTCGAAGTCGATCTCGATCACCACGCCGCCGAGGTCAAATAACAGGGCCTCGACCATCTCAGGTCTTGCGCTCCTTTTTCTTGGCCGCCGGGAAGTCAAGTGAGGTAATCACTCAGCGTTTTCAATAGATGCTTGTGCCGTTTCGCCGAAATGGAACCAATAGAGCCAAGTACGCGACGACGCGGTAATACAGCGAGAAAGCCAAGTCGAATCAGAGATTTTGAGCGCAGACCACTCGACTTGAAATCCGCGTCAGCAGGAGAAATAATTTCGTCAAAGTTCTCGACGTACTGGACGTACTGACTGTGTGCTTACACCGCAAACGAGCAGATCGCGATAGAGCGGCATTTCCCGCAGGAAAATGGCAGGTCTGTCCTTTAGTTCCCCATCGGCCTGAAGTACTGGTGTAATAACGACGTCACCTTCCTTCATAGTCGGGATTCACCTCTCTGAGTAAATCCGCTGAATACTCAGGTTCGGTCTCGCCGTAGGCGTCTTTTAGTCTTTGACCGGATAAACGCGACCAAGCTGTATGCTCACTGTCAGATTCTCGTCCTGATAGAATGGTGACAATCAGTTTCGCATTCGGCTCTAGTTCAAATGGTTCATCCAAGCAAATGCGCTTCCCATCAAAATGGGCAGGCACAGCTATCATGGGCATAGTCAATTCCTCCTTTGAGAAAGCGGTTTCACAGCAGTTCCCTTTTTCCCGTCAAAATATGGTTCTTCAAATACTCAGGTCTTGCGCTCCTTTTTCTTGGCCGCTGGGAAAAGCACGTTGTTCAGAATTAGCCGATAGCCGGGCGAATTGGGATGCAGGACGAGACTGGTCGGCGGGTCATAGACGTGGTGCCTGTGGTCTTCTGGGTCGTGACCGGCATAGAAGGTGAAGGTGCCCTTGCCGACGCGGCCGTGGATGTACTTGACACTGTCGGTGCCCTCTTCTTGGCCGAGGAGGATGACTGAGTCTTTGATCAGCGCTTGGCGGAAGGCCGTGGTCTGGCCGAGGAAGCCATCGACGATATTGGTGTGGCACTGGGTGAGCATCGTCGGCACTGGGTCGTATTTGGCGGAGAATTCAAACAGCGTGAAATACTCGGCCTCGGCCGTGCGGACCCGGCGCATGTCGTCCGGCGTGGTGTCGATGTTTGAGAATTCGTACACCAGCGGGTTGGTTTCGAGCGCGAAATTCTCAAAGGCCATGGTGCGGCTGAAGTCGAGCTTGGCCTGGGCGTTGGGGTCAGCTCCGTCGCCGTCGAAGACCGCGTGGCATATATCTACGTCGAGGGCGGCTAAGGCTATGTCAAAGGTGTCGGTGGCCGAGCACATGGCGAAGAGGAAGCCGCCCGCGGCTAGGTACTCGTAGATCTTGACGACTACGGCCTTCTTTTGCTCGGAGACCTTGGCGTAGCCGAGGCGGTGGGCCATCTGCTCGTACTCGGCCTGCTGTTCGCGGTACCAAGCCTGATTGCTGTAGGAGCCATAGAACTTGCCGTACTGGCCGGTGAAATCCTCGTGGTGCAAGTGCAGCCAATCGTAGTCGTCGAGTGCGCCTTGGAGTACTTCGTCGTCCCAGATTTTTTCGTAGTCGATTTGGGCGTATTCCAGCGCGAGGGTCACCGCATCGTCCCAGGGCTGTTTGTTGGGCGGCGTGTACACGGCGATCTTCGGCACCTTTTCCAAGCGCACGACTTCCATGTTGGATGCGTCGATCTCCGCGTAGATCTGGGCAGCTTGGGCCTCGGAGATGTGCTCGGTGCTGACGCCGCGCAGGATGGCTTCGCTGGCGATGAGGGCGTGTGCTTCGACGAGGAATGCGCCGCCGCGATAATTGAGCAGCCACTCGACTGGAATGCCGCGCTCCAAGGTCCAGAAAGCGAGGCCGTAGGCCCGCAGATGGTCGCGCTGGGAGGTGTCCATGGGCACGAGGATCCGCTCGGCATGGGCCGGGAGGAAGGCGAGGGTGCAAAGGGCTAGGGCAAAGAGGATGGGCATGGGGTCAGCCGCTTTCGCGCAGGTGGCGGAGCCGCTCGATGCGCAGGCGCGCCTCTGGGGCGCGGGCGTCGTGCGGGTGTTGGAGAAGCGCGGTTTCGCAGGTCTTGAGGGCCTGCTCCATCGCGCCTTGGTGCTCGTAGAGCGCGGCTAGGCCGAGATAGGCCGCGACGACGTGCTCGCCTTGGGGGAAGTGGGTGATTTGGCGCTGGTACAGGGCTATGGCTTCGTCAGAACGACCTTGGCTCGCGCGCAATTCGGCGCGGATGCGCAGGCTCCACTCGACGAGATCTGGCTCGGCGCGATCTTCGAGGGCAGCCCAATGCGCCTCGGCCGATTCGCTCTGTCCTTGTCGCTCTAAGAGCTGGGCGCGGCTGAGATCGGCGAGGCCATCGGACGCTGCGTACTCTTCGCAGACGGCGAGTAGGGCGAGGACATCGTTGGCAAAGGCATGGCCCGGGTCGGCAGCACCCAGCGCGGCCAAGGCGGCTGTAGCTGCGGCAAAGTCGCCGCGGAAGTAGAGCAACTCGGCGCGGTGATAGCGGGCCGCGTACGCAGCCGGGCCGCCGCGCTTTGTCAAGTCCGCCCAAAAGCGATCGGCGCGGTCCAGGTCGCCGAGGCGCAAGCTGCACTCGGCAATCAGCATCAGGGCCGGCTCGGTCCACGGCCCGCGTTGCGGCGCTTCGACTACCGCTTGCAGGGCGGTGCAAGCTCCCTGTGCGTCGTGCTCTAGCAACAGGTGCGCTTGCTCGACCTGCGATTGTAGGTCGTCGGCTGCGGCGGCCGCGCTGCACAGGCCGAGGGCATAGATGAGGGCGGGTATTTTCATGGGACTTCGCGCTCTTGCAGGTCTTGGTAGATTTGGTCGTAGTAGCGCCGGAGCAAGGTACGGTACTCCTCGGGATAGGGGCCGGCGAGCGCTTGGCGCAGGGCTTCGCGCCACAGGTCGGGCGTCTGCTCGCGATCTGCGGGCAGGGCGGTTGGGCCGGCGTAGGGTTGGTCAGTGGCCGTGATACTGCGCCGCTTTTCATCAAAGCCACGGCTGTGGATAGAGCGGCTGGCGTCGAGCATGCGCTGGTAGATGCGCTCCTGATTTCGCTGCGTGCGCTGGTTGAGTCGCCCGCGCTGTAAGTCGGCGAGCACGTCTCGCATCTCTTCCTGTATGGCTTGCACCCGCTGTTGCGCCCCTCGATGCCCGCGCAGCGAGCGGCTGATCTCGTCGAGTGCTTGCATGAGGCCCTGCTGTTGGGCGCTGAGGCGCGCGATTTGTTGCTGGAGTCCAGCGCCTGGCATCTGGCCCATGGCCTGCTCGGAGGCTTGGTTGAGTTGACTCTGCTGCTCGGAGAGGCCGAGTAGCTGCTGCATGGCCTCGGCAAAGGCCGAAGGGGTCTGCGCTTTGGCGAGGTTGTCGAGGCTCTCGCGCAGGAGCAGGACGGTCTCGTTGAGGTAGCGCATGGCCTTCCTCTGGGGATTGAGCGCGCCCTGCGCGTCGCGCTGGCCAAGGCGCTGAGCCGCGTCGTGCATGTGGCGCAGGGCGTAGCCGATGGTTGCGCTCAAATCGGGGGCGAGGGCCAAGGTGCGCTGGCCCACGGCGGCGATGCGCTCCACAACCTGACTGGTGCCTTGCAGGAGCGCGAATTGGTCTTGGGCGCGGGCGTCGGCAAACAGGCTCTCTTGGCGTTGGGATAGCTGGACGAGGTCGCGCATAGCGCGGCGCAGCTCGCGGCTGAGTTGGTCCTTTTCTGCGGCGAGGTACTCGTCTTGTAGCTGCTGCAAGTCCTCGGCTAGCGAGTCGAGGTCTGCGGCCAGAGCCTGCCCGGTCTGCTGGGCCGCGCCCTGGGATTTGGCCCGCATCTGGCGCACCATCTGGCGCATCCGCTCGGAGAGTGTCTTGCTCTCTAGGTCCTCGGCGCGGTGCGCTAGCTGTTCGGCGAGCGCGGGATTTTGCTCGGCTGTGGATGCGCTCAGCTCTTGGAGTTGCTCGGCGAGCCGCTCGGTGTCGCGCTGCAAACTGGCTTCCTGTAGCTGCTGGCGCAGGCCACTCTGTCCGTCCGCGAGCTCGCGGTTGATCTGGCTTTGGCGGCGGGCTAGTTCCGCGGCTTGCTCGACGATGGCGCGAAGCTGCTGCTCGGTCCGCACCTGTTCGAGCAGGGCAATGGTGCGGTCGAGCCGTTGCTGGAAGGCTTGCTGGTCTTCGTTAAAGCGCTTGAGGGCGTCGGCGAGGGCTTGGGGGTCTGGATCGCTGGCGGCTTTTTGGAGGTCGGCGAGGGCCTGCTGGATCTCGGGGGTAGCGATGTCGCCCATGAGTTCGCGGATGTGGTCGAGCTTGTCGAGCAGTTCTTCGCTGCCCGTGCCCTCGGCTTTCATAGAATCGATGGTTTTCTCCAATTCGGCCGCGAGCTCCTCTACGGCGCGGGCGCGCTCGGCCTCGGCTGTAAGCGTCGCTTCGAGTTCCTTCTTTTGCTCCCAGCTCAGTTCCTCGCTTTTGAGCAACTCGCGGCGCACCCGCTCGATGTACTCCTGATGAGCCTGTCCCTGGGTCGCGATTTCCTCCAAGGAGGACAGTTGTTCGCCCTGGGCTTGGTCGGCCTCTGAGTAGAGTTCGTACAGGGAGGGAAAGCGCAGCGCGTACTGGCGACTCTGGCCCCTTTGCGGGCCGGATACTTGGTTGTTGTCGAGGGCCTCTAGATGGTAGTAGATGCGGTCTTCGGGCAAGAGGTTGGCGCTTGATAAGTCCCAGATGTGGCTGAGGAACACCTCGCGCTGGGGGCTGATGGGCAAAGCTCGGCGCTGTTCGGGGCCGCTGTTGACTCGATAGACCAAGGCGATTTCCTCGACGGAAAAGTCGTCGCTGGCCTCGGCTTTGAGCAGCACCTTGAGGGACTCGGGCAGGTCGCTATCGCGGCCGGGATCAACGATGGCGACTTCTGGCTTGTGGTCTTCGCGCACTTGGATGGCGTAGCGGATGGGGTCGCTGTTTTGCGCGCCCTTGCGATCGACAAGGGCGATGTGGTACGCACCCGGGCGTTCGATTTGGAAGGCGACGCGGGCAGTCGCGCCGTCGAGTTGGGCGGATAGCGACAAGGTGTCGTCGAGGACCAAGGTGGCCTTGGACAGGGGCTTGCTGGCCGCGATTTCCAAGGCGACGCGGGTGCCGGGCAGGCCCTGGATGTCGCCGCCTTCCTCTTCGATGCGGTCGGGTAGCTGACTGTAAGCAGGGTACTGGTAGTGCAGGCGCAAGTGCTTGACGGCCGGAGGGTCGATGACGCGCACCTCGTATTCGGGAGAGCGATCGTCGCCAGCCGCGATGGCGTAGCGGAAGGACCGCTGGATCTGGGGAAAGGTATAAGTGACCGAGTCGGCGCGATCGACCACGAGTTCTTCGATCTGGTAGGGTGCTGCTGTGCTCGGGCGGCGCACGATGCGGGCGCGGCGCGGCTTGTGCCCGGCAAAATGCACTTGCAGGGTGGCGTCTTCGCCCTTGACGATTTCGAGGTCACCGGGCTGGACGGTGATCAGAGTGCGCGGAGGGCGCTCGTATGTGGTGAAGGGATGGGCGCAGCGCTGGGCGGCTTGGGCGAGCTCGTCGCCAAACAGTGCGCCGCAGAGGAGGACTAAGGCGACTGTACCGCCGAGCAGGCGCAGGTAGGTGCGCAGTGGGCCGCGGTCGAGGACTTGGGACGGGTCGGCGGCGCGCAAGAGCGCGGCAGCCCGCTCGCCCGCCGCCGCAAGCAGCGCGGGCGAGTGAAGGGTTGGGTCGGCGTCGGATAGCTCTAGCGCGCTAATAAGCCGCTGCTGGAGCGGGGGACAGCGCCTTTCGACGAAGAGGGCGAAGCGGTGCTGCGAGAGGAGAACGGGCAAGTGCCGCCGCAGGGCAAACGCCAGCGCCCCCCCGGTAGCCAAAAGTGCCAAGATGCCCAAGCCCGTGCGCCAAGGTGGCGAGAGAAAGAAAAGGGCTTCGAGTAGCACCCACAGCAGGGCAAGGCCCAGCCCAGCGGCGAGGCACAGAGCTGCTCCAGAACCGAGAGCGAGGACGAGGGCGCGGCGGCGCAGGGCGGTTAGCGGCGCGAGGATGGGTTGGAGATGTGGGTTGGCCATGATGCCTTAGTTGAAGTTAGAGCACGGCGTTAACTGCCGCCAGAAAGTGCCGCCCTACCAGATCATCACCGCGTTGCCGCTCTCGCCAGCCAAGTAGTCGATGGCGTACCAGAGACCGGCAGTGACGAACTGGCCGAGGATTAGACCCATGAAGAGGGGCCGGGTTCTCAGGTAGAGCGCTGGGCCGCCGTAGCGGAGGACGAGGGTCTTGCAAAGCCAAGCGAGAAAGACGCTGAAAAACATGGTGCCGAAGACCGCGCTGATGGGAAAGCCCAAGGGATGGAAAGGCCACCAGAACAGGTGTTGGCGGGCCGCGAGCAAAAGCCCCATGACCCCTGCGCCGAGGGCGGTATAGGCCCAGTTTTCCCAGTGCGGCCCATCGAGGGCTTGCAGGCGGGCGGCCGCGTTGTCAAAGGGGTAGCGCGCCGCGCTGCCGAAGAAGAACGAGTCCGTATTGATCCCACCGTAGCGATAGCCCAAGTCGAGGATGGCCCAGATCGAGCTGCCGAGGGTGACGAAAATGGCGAGGAGGATGCCCCAGAAGATGAGGCGGCGTCCCTTTTTTATGGTTTCCTCGGCCAGCTTGAGGCCGTTGGCGCAGGAGGCCATGACAAAGGTGAGGATGTCGCTGGCCCACACGTACGTAAAGGCGAGGGCGGTGACGCCAGACGCGCCGATGGTGCGGGTGCCAAAGCCGGCCGCGACAAAATCTGAGGCGATCATGGGCGCGAAGATAAAGGCGAGTCCTCCCTCGGCAACTACGCGGGTGATGCCGACGAAGAGGACAAAGGCGAAGAAGAGATAGATGGGGGTGACCCAGGCGGGCAGGCCCGACTGCCACAGCCACACGCTCATAAAGGCGAGGCTACCGGCTAGCACTAGCAGGGCCGCGCGGTAGGAGAGAATCTCTCCAGAGTCGTCGATGTCCGGCGCACCGAAAATGGCCTTGCGCGCCACATCGCGCAGGTGGCGGCGGGCCG
The DNA here is from genome assembly GCA_965261395.1 of Candidatus Latescibacterota bacterium. Classification (GTDB taxonomy): domain Bacteria; phylum Latescibacterota; class UBA2968; order UBA8231; family UBA8231. Next base: position 3,361,923 of record OZ253462.1, on the reverse strand, counting down.
TCCACAGGCCGAAGAGCACCAAGGCGATGATCGCGCCAAACCCTTGGTGGACGATGATAGAGCCGGTGTACGTGCTATACGCGCCGAGTACCGGGTCGATTTTCTGGACCCCGAAGATGTTGAAAATGCCCTGTTGGACGGTGTTGAGCAGGTAGAAGAAGCACAGTCCAAAGGCGATGTCGCGGTTGACGAAGTAGGAAAAGCCAAGCATCTGAAAGCTCAGGCGGAGCGGGATGTGGATGCTGTCGCGGAAGAGCGGGATCTCATGATCGAGGCTGACGCGGGGGAAGTAGGGGAAGTAGTGGTTCAGTCCGTTGGCACTCTGGACGATAGCGGGTATGGCGAATCCGATCCACATCAGCGGATTCTTGAAAAAGGCGTTGAGCACACCCGGGCGGGCATCGTCGTCTTGGAGCATGGCAATGGGTAGCTGGACCAGCGGAAAAATCAAGCGTTCGTTTTCGATCCACTGCTTGCGCAACACGACCATGAGGGAAATCATCGCCAAGTAGAGCGCGAGGACGAAGGGCAGCCAAAAAAATAGCGGGGGCAGCCACAAGCCCCAGGGGATGCCCCCGCCTTGGGGGGCGCCCTCGTAGAAATTCTTGATTTGGTCGAAGTCGTGGTGTGGGATGAGCCAATCGGGGACCAGCGGGTGGAGCAGCTCGGCCCAGTTGTTTTCGGGGGTGGCGTAGTAGATGACGCTGGTAATATCGGGCAGCAGGAAGGCGGTAAGCCCCCACTCGGGGATGGAGGTGGCGACGATCCACATGATGTAGATCAGGGCCAACTCGGCGCGGTTCAGCATCCAAGAGCGGCGCACTAGGCCCAGCAGGGTGTTGACGACAAAGACGAGTAAGAAGAAGAGAATGATCGCAGCGGGCGTGTTGAAGTACGAGGCGATCCGGGAGCCGTGAAGCACCATGTTGCAATACGGGACGCCGGCACCAATGGCCCAAGCACCGGCCGCGCCGACGAGGAGGGCGCGGAGGCCGGGCCGCTGTGCGGTAGGTGAAGTCGCGGTCAAGGGATGGGGTAAAGGTCAGGGGGCGGCTGCATGGAGATAGCATATTGGCGGGATGGGTGATGTCAGTACGCCACCCCGATCAGACGCGTCTCACTGGTGTGGGACGCAGAGGCTGCATCTACGTCGGCGTCTATCTTGCAGAGATACGCCCCCGGCGGCACGAGTTGACCGTCGTCGCCGCGTCCGTCCCAAGTGAATACCTGCTCCCCAAAGCTCTGTCGACGCCCGCTCCACACGAGATGTCCGGCCAAGTCGAAGATTCGCACTTGGATGGTGCGCTCGGCATTGAGGTTGCCGAGCGCAAAGCGTATGTGGGTTTGATCGTTGGTGCCGTCGCCATTGGGGGTAAAAGGGTTGGGCGCGATGGCGAAGCCTTGCACGACGCGGTCGGACAAGGGCACGGAGATGCTCAGGGCCGTACTAGGCGTCAGGGTAGTGGCGTCTCCGGGATCGACTTGCTGATAGGTATCGGGAAAAGCCGAATCGCGGATTGCGGCATCTACAGTGGTGCCGTTGAGCAACACCGAAGCGTGAAAGCGCACCCTCACCAACTCGCCGGCTGCGGCGATGGACCCTTGCTGGCTTTGGGGCAGGGCGTTGTACGCGGCTTGGGTCAATGAGTTCCCCTGCCGGTCAAAGGGAAATTCGCCGCCCTTGCCCACCAGCCGGCGAAAGTAGCGAATCTCGCCTTGGAGCGAATCTGCCAAGCTCCGGTATGCGAATTCCTCTACGGCTTCGACAATGGGGTTGCCGTCCGCGTCGCGGCCCCGCTGGGCGAAGTAGAGGATGTCGCCCTGCTCCTCAAGTGGCAGGCCGAGATAGGTCAGCTCGTTGAGTATGCGCCCGTCGTCATCTACGGGCACCTGCTCGCCCTCTTCGGTAACGACCCGATAATAGGTGCGGGTATCGTCGTCTGCGGCCTGCAAGGCCACCTTTTCGGGGAGGAGTAATCGCAGGCCGGTGCCAGTATCCGCCGGGAAGATCTTCAGGGAATCGCCAGTGGCCGCGTCGATCAGCACGTCCGCGCTGGCGGCGGAGAAGAGGCGGCGGGGTTGGCCACGATCGAAATCTTCTTCCTGGCCGAGAGCCACATCGGTGATAGAGAGCGTCTCTATGGGTGCGGCGTCCAGCAATATCTCGTCAAAGCGTCGGCTGGGCGGTCCCCCGGGCTGGTGCTCGACAAAAGTGGGCTTGAGGTAAAGTGCAAACTCGCGCATTTCCCGCGGCTCGACCGTATTGGGCCAGATCTCGGCGACGGTCCGGTGCGCCACTGGGGGCAGGAATTTCACGGTAATGGAGCGCAGGCTGGCCGCCACGTCGGGCGAGGTGGAGAGCAGCCGCGCTTGGATCTGCAAGAAGCGGCGCGGGCTGGGGGAGGTCACGAACTGGCCCGAGCGGGTATAGCGCTGGCTCCAGCTACTCCAGCCGCCGCCGGGCTGCAGCTTATCCACGACCGGTCCCTTAAAGTTGGTCGGCAGGTTGGTGTACTCGGTTTCGGTCTTGAGATCGCCGCCGTTGCCGTAGTACTCGACGATCTCTACGAGGCGGTCGCCGGTGCGCGTGCGGATCTGGACATCGACTAGGTCTGAGTCCGGCAGGTCGGCTTCCCATTCAATGGGGCCGAGAATGACCGAGCCGGGCAGCTCGATCATCGGCGAGGTGACTGTGACTTCAGAGGGGTAGCCCTCGCCGAATAGCTGCACCTCGCGGATGCGGTCGCCGGTGTTGTACCCGCCGGCGCGGCCTGCTTGGCTGGTATATATCTGGCTGTTCAGGTAGCGCACTTGCTCAAGTCTTTCGAACCCGTTCTCCGCCGCACCCACTGATACCCCCGACCATGGGGTAGAATTCTGTGCAGATCCTGCCCGGCGGTACATCTCGCGCCACTTCAGGCTGCCGTTGGAATCTCGGGTGCCGTCGGAGATGCGGACGACCAATTCGTCCACCCCGCTGATGCCGCCTACCATGCGGAAGTAGTTGAGCCAGAAGCGCGCCCCGAGGTCGAGGATCATAATGCCGCGATCTTCAAAGCGGGGGTCGGGCGACCAGACGAATTGGAGGAAGTTGCTCTCGTAGCGGCCGTCGAAGCCGGGCAGGCCGCCGAAGGTGCCGGTCAGCTCGACGCTGCCGCCGCCATTGATTACGTCGAGGGCGATGTTGTCGCCCTGGGTCCACACTTCTACGGCCGCTAGGCGGGGCCGCTCGCGCCGATGGTGGACGAGGCGACCGCGGCGCTCGGGAGAGACGTCCTCGTAGATGCTGCGGGCGACCTTGGTCTCAGTGCCGGCCGCGTTGACGATGTGGTAGTCGATGCCGCCCTGTTGGTCGAGCGACAGGGCGGCGAACTCAGCTTCCGTCACGGCCGCGAACTTGTTTAGCTTGCTGTCGGTGACCGCGATGCGGAGGATGTGGAGTTGCCGGTAAATACCCTCATCATCTGGGTCGAGGTTGAACTCCACCGAGGTTTGGTTTTCGACCGGGGCAATGGTGCGGTCTATGAGCGATAAAGCCGCACCCCGGGCGTCCGAAGGCGTGCCAAGTAGGCGCACTTGGCGGAAAGGTTCGCCCTCGCCAGGGTCTAGGAAGCGCAACACCACCTTGGAGATTGGCACCAGCCGGCCTAAGTCGATATCGACCGTCCAATTTTCGAGCGAGTGGTTGTGGTATTCCACGCGGCGATCCCCCGGGGCAGCTGCTTCGTACGCGGCTTCATCTACCCGCCGCTCTAGGCCATCGTCGCCTTTGACGAAAAAGTAGATAGGCCCCTTGGCGGCCGGCGCGAGGTCGTTGTATTCGGTGCGGGAGACCAAGGTGCTGGGTTCCCAATAGGTCGCGGGGTCGCCGTCGAGTATGGCCGCGGCGGTTTCGGCGCTGGTGCCGGCGTGGCGGATGCCGCCGTGATAGTAATACCAGATGATCGGATCGCCGATCTCGATGTTCTTCTTTGTGTTGGCCTTTAGATAGATGATCGGCACCCCGGCTACGGTGGCCGGGGCCGTGCGGATGTTGAGCGGTATGGGGCGGTCGGCGCGGTTTAATTCCTTAACCAGTTTGTCGTATGCACTCTGGTTGCCGATCAGGGTCTGGAAGCGGTCGACGTCTAGGATGGCGTCGGTCGCTTGGCCTATGCGGCGCGGAATAATAGCATGGGTCTGGGGGTTGATGCGCACGGCGTGTTTGGGCCGCGTCCAGTGTTCCCATTGCGCGGCTCGATTTATGGCCATGCCGTCGGCGGTTAGCTCAAACCCCTCCTGTGCTCCCGCTTGGCTCAAGAAAAGGAACAGCGGCAGGATCCAGCGTAAGGGTGTGCGTTGGATGGTCATGGGAATTCCTCCATTTCACTCGCGCTGTACTAGGTTGGCTAGCAGCGAATCGGGCAGGGCAGCGGCGAGTTGCTCGGCGGATATGTCGATTTCATCGCGGTATTTTGCTCGCAGTGCCGCAATCCATTGGTCAAAGCGCGCTTGTTCGGCCTGCTGCACGAGGGCTGCCCGCGCCCGTTGCCGTGCCTGCTGTGGCGGCTCTGGGCGGGCGGGCTCGGTGCGGATCACCACGAACAAAGCGAATCCCTCGCGGGTTCGCACGGGGCCGTTTAGGACCCCTACCTCGGCCTGTTGCAGGGCGCGCCAGAGCTGGGGGTACGGAATGCTGTTGTAGCGGTGCATGCAGACGAGGCCGTCGGCGCGCCGCGGTCGCAGCGGGAAGTCGCGAGCCTCGGCTAGTGCGGCCCAATCCTCTTGGCCGGTCAAGGTCTCTTTGAGCTGCTGTGCCTCTGGCAGGCTGGGCGCGATCAGCTCGTCAAAGCAGATGGACTCCGGGATGGTGAATCGTTCGGGATACTCTGCGATATAGCGCTCGACATCGGCTGCGGCTACGGCGACCGCATCGCTTACTTGGCGTTGATACGCGGCCTTGAGCAGCAATTCTTCGTCGGCCTTGGCCAAATGCGCCGCGGCCTCTGGCTCTTGGTGATAGCCCGCCTTTTCGGCCGCGTCGGCCAAAACGAGCTCCGGCAGGATAGCGCGGCGCGCAAAAGCCGCAATGGCCGCGCTGTCCCGTAGCGCCTCTGGTCGCGTTATCTGATGCTTCTTCAGTACCTCTAGATATTCTTCGGTGGAGACCTGACCGCCTGCATACGCGAACAGAGGTGCATTCGCTTGCGATGGCAGGGCGGCTAGCCCCTGCGCGGTCAAATGCCAGCCCAATTCATAGGCGAGGAGTTCGACCTGCTGCCGCTCGACCTCCCGCCTCTTGGCTTTGGCCATCTGTTGGGCGAGCAAGTCGCGCTGGCTATCGATCTCTACTTGGCGATCCTCTATAAAGCGCACCAAGTGAAATCGCCGGCCCAAGGGCAACGGCTCGGATACGACGCCGGTCGGCTGGTGATCGAATACGACCTCTGGAACCCCAAGGCGGCTGGCCATGGAGCGATTGACAAAGCCGATCTGGCCGCGCTGGGCGGCCGTGCGCGGGTCGAGCGTGTGTTGAGCGGAGAGGTCGGCAAAGGAAGCGCCGGCTGCGAGCTGGCGCTGGATCGCTTGTGCCTCGGCCTTGGTCTGGAGCAAAATGGCCGTCATGAGGCGCTCGCGCCCGAGGTCTTGTTCTGCGAAAAAGTGGGCGATGTCCGCGTCTGCAACTTGCGCTTGGGGATGCAGGTCGCGCTTTCGGTACAGGTTCGCCAGATAGGTGCGCCGCTGGAGTAGCTGCTCGACCCACACGGCCGGCTCGCTGTCTAATCCCATTTCGCGCGCTTGGCGCAGCATGAGATGGCGGTCGATCAAGGTCTGCAAGTAATCCTGCCGCGCTGCTTGCCCCTGTTGGGCTGGACGCAGCCCCGGCAGCACGTTTGACGCAAATCGGCGCAGTTCTGCTCCTGTGACGGGCACCTCGCCGACGGTGGCTACCGGTGGCGCGTCTTGCTGGCTGCAGGCCACCCACAAAATCAATGCCACCCACGCGATGGCGCATCTGCGCCGCAAAAGGTTTCTGTTTAAAGTATCCATAGTTACGTTGCATTATACAAAGAAACATTTGCTTAAGGAAATGCCGTTATGCGCTTTAGCATCCGGTTTTCGACTTCGCACCCCATCTGCATAGCGGCGTTGGCGCTGGTGTGTTACGCCAATACCTTGGGCAACGGCTTTGTTTTCGACGACTCGGCGTACCTCGCTAGCGACGCGGTGCGCACTCTGGCCCTAGGCGAGCTTTTTGGCGCTAGCTGGATGGGGCTGGAGCTGTACCGGCCGCTCACCTTGCTCTCGCTCGGCCTCGATTTCCAGCTCTTCGGGGAAGCCCCTTGGGGCTATCATCTGACCAACGTCCTGTTGCACTCGGTCAATAGCCTGCTCCTGTACGCCTTGGCCCGCGACCTGCTCGGCGAGGATCGCGCCGCGCTGTGGGTCGCTTTACTGTACGCGAGCCATCCCCTCCAGACTGAAGTGGTGGCTTGGGTCTCGGCGCGGGGCGACTTGCTGGCCAGCCTGTTGTCGCTGAGTGCTTTGCTAGCACACCGGCGGCGGCGCGTACTAGCCTATTTGCTGTACGCGGGGGCCTGCCTGTCGAAGGAGACGGCGATGGTTTTGCCGCTCGCGCTGTTCTTGGCCGACTCACGGGAGGGGGCAGCGGCTTGGAGCAAGCGACACTGGGGATATGGGGTGGCCCTGCTGGGCGTCTTGGCATTGCGTTGGCTGGCGTTGGCCGACGCCCCTGCCGGGCCAATTTCTACCAATTTTTTAGCCGACCTTGGCCCGTGGCAGCGGCTCGGCACCGCCGTGGCCATTCTACCGCGCTATTTGCTGCTGATCGCCGCGCCGCTGCACCTGTCGGCAGATTACTCGCATGCGTCAATTCCCCCGGTAGCGTCGCCTTGGGACCTGTGGTTTATCGCGGGTTTGGCATGTGTGATCGCGTTAGTTGCGCTGCCTTGGGTGGTGCGATCGCGCTTTCTCGTCTTCACCAGCGCGTTCTTTGGCTGGTGCCTGCTGCCGGTGGCCAATTTGTTTTTTCTCGCACCCAGCGGCATGGCCGAGCGCTACCTGCACTTGGCCATGATCCCGGTGGCCCTGACTTGGGGGTGGGCCGGGCAGTACTGGCTGCGGAAAAATCCGCGACAGCAGCGCCTAATTTGGGCGGTGGTGCTGTGCGCAGTGGTGCTGTGCGGTGCGCGCACCATAGTTCGCAACCGAGATTGGCACAGCGACGCCCGCTTGTTTGCTGCGGTTTTGGCACACTATCCAGACAACGCCCGCGCCCACGACAACCTCGCGTTTGCTTACTATCAGCAGGGACAATACGCCCGCGCTTTCCACCACTACCAGCGGGCGGTGGTCATCCAGCCGACTCGGCTGCGAGCGCATTTCAACCTCGGAATACTGCACAGCGCGGCACGGCGTTACGAGGAGGCTATCACGTCCTTCAAAACCGCATTAGCCCTGAATCCCACCCACGTTGAAACGCATTTTAACCTCGGCCTGACCTACCAGAAAGCTGGCCGCTACGAGGAGGCCATAGGACACTATGGCACGGTGCTGCGTTTGGCACCGCACCATCTGAAAGCTCACTACAATCTCGGCCGTGCCTACGAGCGCGTCGGCCGCACAGAAGCCGCCATCCGGCAATACACCGCGCTCGTGGCACTAGACGCCGAGGCTGTTAAGGCGTATTACCGCTTGGGCGAGCTGTACCGCCGCCAGCAGCGCCACGAGGAAATGGCCGCTGCTTGGACGACCTTGCTGCGTCTCGACCCGGCGCACCGCGAGGCCGAGCGCATTCGTCAGGCACTGAGCCAGAAGTAGATAACTCCTTTGATAACAAGGAATTAGAATTTTAGGCAACGGCAGCTATGAACACGGCGGTACGGAAAAAAGACGCTTGACTTTCAACGTTGTTGGGAGTACCTTGAAGCGCGATATATAGGTAGGGGCGACCGGTGGGTCGCCCCTACCTATTCACGCCAATTTACAAGGAGATGGAGATGCGAAAAACGTTAGTAAGCGCCTTGCTCGTCGCGGTGGTTGCGCTACCGGCTCTGGCTCACTTTCCTCCCGGCGAACTCCTGTTCGCCGTGCAGTTCCCGGATGAAAATATACCGGTCATCGACGGCAATCACGCAGACTGGGCCGCCGTGCCCCAGATTCCCTACGAAGTCGGCAACGACAAGTACTCCGATTCGGTGTACAGCAAGTTGCGCGGCGAGATCGACGTAAGCGACCTGAGCGTGCGGCAGATTGTCGGCTGGAACGACAATACCAACCTGCTCTATTTCATGGCCGAGGTTTTCGACAACGTCCACACCCGCGACGCCGAAGAGCCTAATGCTTGGTGGGCAGACGACGCTTGGGAAGTCTATGTGTCGCCGACCCACCCCGAGGCCGAGGGCGGCGGCGGTTATGCCCCCGGGACGGAAGGCGGCATCCTCAAGGTGGGGTACAACTGGTCCATGCCGCCGACGGCTGGGGCGTGGGGCGGTTATAATCCCCCGTTTGACTGGGTCCTCGATCCAGACAACAACGATGCCTGGAGGTTCGCATACACGTTTTCAGGAGAAGAGTTCGGCGAGAGCACGTATTTCTACGAGGCTTGGATCCGGCCCTTTGACTTCATTCCCGACGATGGCGACCGGGCCGCTGCTGAAGAAACCGACCTCGAAGAAGGCCAGATCATCGCCATTAGCTGGACCTTCGGCGACTTCGACATTGAAGGCGGAGCCGCTCTCGAAGACTATCAGGGTTTCTGGTCGGTATCGCCCAATGGCTGCTGCCGCGCAGACAACGACATGGTCATGAGCGAACTCGACGACGCCATCGACTGGGGAGCCGCCCCCACAGCCGTTGAATCCAGCACTTGGGGCCGCATCAAAACCGAGTTTAACCACTAGGTCCTGCTGGCTCGACCCGGCATTCGATTTAGATTTACAGGCGATGGGCTACCCAGCTCATCGCCTTATTTTTTTAAGGAGTCCGGTATGAGAACGCGTTTTTTTATTGCGTCTTTGCTTTGTATTCTAGCCGGCGCGGCCAGTGCCCAAAACTACGGCAGTCGGCTGGGTGTCCAACGCGGCGGCAGGACCACGTTCGAGCCACAGGGTTCGGGCGTTCTTTTCGATGCGATAGACCCGGCCGTAAAAAAGTGGTACATCCCGCAGGAGCTCTTCAACGAGTACCGCTGGCGGCAGTGGGAGTATTCCAACTACGCCCGCTCGCCGTACCAGCGCTACGTCGATGTGGCGTTGGAGGGCAGCTACTTCTACGACTTCTTTGGCAATTTCGTCAATCGCGGCTGGCTCATCTACAACAATAGCCAGAGCCAGCCCTTGCAGCGCGGCAACGAGCTGTTCAAGGATGGTCGCTTTGGCAATTGGTTCAACAGTCTGCTTATCGCCTCGGACTCCGTCGGCGAGTATCACTACGCCATCACCATTGGCAACGGCATCCGTACGACCTTGACGCCCATGACCTTTTCCAAACCCGATTTCGACGGGGTCCAGTTCGACTTGGCCACGGACAAATACTTGCTCACCTTCCTGTATTCGCGGCTGAGCGAATCGGGTGGCTCGGGCACGAATGTCGAGGGCATCAACCGCACCAACAACACCACGCTGATGGGGGGGCGCACCACTGTTCAGGTGGGCGATTTCACCACGCTGGGTTTCAACTTTGTCAATGCCCATCAGTCGAATACTCTCACCGACGGCTTTGGCGGTAATCCCCTCGCGGGCGAACTGACCGTAGATCAGAAGAACGAAGCCATCTCTTGGATCGAAATTTTGCTCAGCGACGACTCACCGGCCGATGGCGAGGGCGGCGCGGCGTTTTTCAGCGCCGGCTCGGACATCATCATTACCTATTTGGACGGTAGTGTGGACCGCGGCAAGGAGATTGGGTTTGAACCGGTCGTTGAAGGCGGCTTCCCGCAAGAGGGCTTTATCTCGGCCGACGGCAACGAGCAAATCCGCTTGCGCTACGATTTCAACAGCACGGATTTTTTGTTAGTCGCTTCGCAGGACAAGTCGCAGATTCGCAAGGTCCAGTTCGACTTGGTCTTGGGTAATGACTACAAAGTGCAGGCTACGTCCAACCGCCAAACTGGCCGCAACAACGATCCCATTTTCCTGCTGGTCGCGCGAGCCACAGGCAACGTCAAGGACAACACCAATCTGCAAGTCGTCTCGTTTGAGTACGGCCTGCCCACTGCAACGCAGATATTTGGGTTCACGCTCGCGTTGGAAGATGTCAAGGGCTTTCACTTGTACGGCGAGTGGGACAACAGCCGCACGTATCGCAAGTATCCCTATCCGAGCGCTGACCAGGGCAACACCGATCACAGCACTTCGTCGGGTACGTCCGCGAAGCCCTCGGCGGACGCCTACATGTTCAACCTGTGGAAGCGCGCCGCTCCGTATTTCTTTTTTGCCGAGGCGTTCCGCATGGACCCAGATTATGCCACTTCGACGTACATCAGCGAGCAAGACGGCTTCATCGATTACAACTCCGGTTATTTTGCCGACCACAACCCGGGCAGCAATGAGCGATTCCTGGTGGAATTCGTCGAGGACAACGACGATCAAGACCGCATCCCGGATTGGGGCCGCAACGACGCTCTGTCGGTCGATCGCGCGGTCTTTCCGGGTTGGGACGAAAACAACGACTTCATTCCCGACTTCAACCAAAACGACAATGGCCGCGTTATTAACCTGATCCCGGACTACGAGGAGCCTTTCCTCCGGCAACACGTAGATCGTCCCGAATTTCTCTACGGCATTGACGCCAACAACAATGGCTGGGTCGATCGCTTTGAAAACGACAACGAGCCGGACTTTCCCTACAAGCGCGACCGCCGTGGTTTCAACGTGTATGCTGGCGTCAACATCACCCCGGAAATCCGCGTGACTGCCGGACATTTGCGCGAGAAGCGGATTACCTCAGACCAGCGCAACCGCGCCACATATGGTGTGCTGACCGTCGATGTGGATCATCCGAATTGGGGGCGGCTCAAGGTCATGGAAGTGCTCAAGAGCGTGGCGGACGACATTCCAGACGACCTAATCCAGTGGCACAATCGCAATACCCTGCGCGACTCCCGCAACGTGGAAGTGCCAGACCCACTGTTGGCGCGCGACGCGCTCAACAATTCGCTGTACATCGGCCACACGTACGAGCCGCTGGAGGATTTGACGATTAAAAATTCGCTCAAATACGACCTCTGGCACCAGCGCCTCGGCCAAACGGCGCGCACCCAGTTCGGCTTGGACGACGAGGAGTTTTTCTTGGGCGTCATCAACAAGGCCGATTATCTCGTCGAGCTGTCGCGCCTGCGAGTGTTGCCGAGATGGAAAAGTGAATACCGCCGCCAGACCTACGACCTGTTTACCAAGGACGACCGCGAAGAGCTGACCGAGATATTCGGCGTGGTAGTGGAGCTGCCCGTAATGCGTCGCACGACCATAGCGACCGGCGTTGAATACGTGCTGTTGCGGGATCTGGAGGCCGAGATCAACAACTTCCAGTCCTTCATTACTGCCAGCCAAGTCACCAACGTGGCCGAATACCAAGGCTACGTGCTGACCACTCAGGTCGGCCTGAAGTTCGACGCGCGCGACTTTGAAGATCCAGACATCAAAACCCGCACGGTGACCGAGGGCTTTATCACGGTGTACGCCGGCTTGGGCATCTAGCGCGGTGGGAAAACTCGCGCTCGTCTGGGGCGCGGCTTTTGCGCTGCGGCTGCTGTACATCTTCCAGAGCCAGCGCAGCCCGTTCTACGATTTTCCCCTCGTCGACGCCAAAACCTATACCCAAGCGGCCGCGGCGATGGCCCTCGGCCACTTCGGCGATCAGCCCTTTTGGCAACCTCCGCTCTACCCGCATTTCCTCGGCGCGCTCTACGCGCTTTTTGAGCCGAGTTTTACCCTGCCGCGGCTAGTCCAAGCCGCGCTGGGGGCCACGCTGTGCCTGCTGATTTTTCGCTTGGGGCGCGTCTTTTCGCCTGCCGTAGGTTATCTGGCGGCCGGGCTAGCCGCTTGCTACGGGCCTTTCATCTTCTTCGAGGCTGAGTTGCTGCCGCCGGCCCTCGCGCTGGTGTTAAACCTGCTCGCGCTATGGGCGCTGCTGTGGGCGGCCGAGGGGCGACCGCGGCGGCTTTTGTTGCCTGGATTCCTCTGCGGCCTTTCCGCGCTGTGCGTGGCTAATGTGCTGGCGTTTGTGCCGGTGGCTGCCCTGTGGTTGGTATGGGTGCGTCGCGGTCGATTAGTGGGAGTGGCCGTACTGTTGTTGGGGACTGCTTTAGCCATCGCGCCGGTCACCCTGCGCAACTACTATGTGGGCGGCGATTGGGTGCTTATTTCTTCTAACGCTGGTCTCAATTTTTACATTGGCAACAACGCCCATTACGACGAGACCGTGGCGATCCAGCCGGGGCCGGCGTGGCTGGAATTAACCGCGCGGCCGCGCGTGGAGGCCGGCATTTCTCAGCCTTCGGCCCAATCCCGCTTTTTCTTTGCCGAAGCTTGGGATTTCATTCGCCATCAGCCTTTTACCTACCTGAAGCTGCTGCTGTACAAGTTGTATTTGTTTTGGCATGGCGACGAGATCGGCCGCAATCAGGACCTCTACTTTGCCCGCCAGTACGCGCCGTTGCTGCACGTGCTTTTGTGGAAGTACGGCGTGGCATTCCCCTTTGGGCTGCTGGCACCGCTTGCGCTGGTGGGGCTGGGCCTGAGCTATCGGAGCGGGTTGCTGCGCCGCCCCGAACCCCTGTTGCTCGCCTTGTTCGCCGGTGCGTACATGCTGACGGTGGTGGCTTTTTTTATTAGCGCGCGCTATCGCCTGCCCGTGATCCCCATCCTACTGATGTTCGCCGCGTATGGTGGCCGGGAGCTCTACCTGCTGTGGCGACGAGGGGCGTACCGGGACCTGCTCGTCGGTTGCGGTGCCGCATTCCTGTTGGTGGTCGCGTGCAATTTTCGGGTGGGGGCGATGAATGTGGAGGGCGACGCCCACACGCACTATCGATTGGGCTATGTGTACGAGAAAAAGGGTTTGCCGATCAATGCCATAGCCGCTTATGAGCAAGCGCTGACGCTCGACCCGGATATAAAGTGGGCGCGTTTCAACTTGGCCTCTTTGTATGCCCGCAGCGGCGAATACAACCGAGCCGTTGCTGCATACGGCGAATTCATCCGCCGCTTTCCCGAAGTTGCGCGGGCGCGTCTGGCGCTGGGGAACATCTATTTGCGAACCGGCCGTTATGCCGCAGCGATCGCTGCCTACGAAGGCTTGTTAGGTGCCAAAGACGCGGACGCGGCGGATCTCTACGGGCGGCTCGGCTATGCCCACGCCCAGTTAGGGCAATTGGAGCAAGCCGTTGCCGCATATGGGGCGCTCGTGGCCGCCAAACCGGATTCGCTGCAGGCGCGCCTGCAGTTGGGCGAGCTATATGAGCGGCTGGAACGCTTGGACTCAGCCCGCGCCGAATACCGGCAGATCCTAGCGACGGATTCGCTGCAGGCTGCGGCGCGCTACCGCTTGGCCCGCTTGCTCTTCTTCGCCGACCAAGCCGAGGAGGCCAAGGCCCTTTTGCTGCAAGTGATTGCTCGCAGCCCGGCCGCGGTCGATGCCCGCTTGCTATTGGCCACCCAGTATGTCGTCGAGCACCGCGCCGCGGCCGCCATGGAACAGGTGCAGGCCATTTTGGCCGTTCAGCCAGCGCACTATCAAGGCAACCGCTTAGCCGGCCATTTGTACATGGTCTTAGGGGATACGCTCAAAGGAGTGAAGCACTTGGAGCAGTTTACCGAGTACTACCGAGAGGGGCGCTCGGCGGAGATTTTCGAGCAACTTAAAGAGCAGTGGAACGAGCGATTGAAGGGGGCTGGGCGCTAACCTCCCCTCAATACGCCACACCTACCGTGTGCACCCTGCGCGTCCGACGCGCATCGCCATCTACGGCAAGCGACACCAAGTACAGCCCCGGTGGCACCCGGTTGCCGTCGGCGTCGCGGCCATCCCAAGACAGGCCGTCGTAATGGCCGCTCAGATCTGTCCCTGAGTAGAGTGGCTTTACGAGGCGGCCAGACAGGTCGAAGACGTGCACTGCTACAGCGGTTGGTCGAGTCACCGCGAGGATGTCGTAGCCGATGGTCACGGCGTCGTTGATGTCGTCGCCGTTGGGGGTGAATACACCCGGCTCGATGGCAAAGGAGCCAAACAGGTCGCCTTTGTTAATGTCTGGGCTTAACACGGTAATGCCAGAGGCCGTGGGTAGGTCGCCTTCGCCTAAGAAGTCGGCGTTGCCCGCGGAGATGCGCTGGATGCTGCCGGCCTGCGACGAAAGCACGGCCTGTCCGCGGAACAAGGTGCTGTATAGCAGCACGCGCCCGCGGAACTTGATTTTCAGCAGCATCTGGCCGCCGTCGGGTGGTCGGATGATTTGGGGAAAGCGCACGATCGCGTTGCGCTCGGTTACCGCTTGAATGACAAAGGAGCCGCCGTCTGCGGACTCTACGGTATAGGGTAAGGCGTGTTGGGTGCCGTCGGGCGTCTGGACTGCGGACAGGCCATTGGGAGCAGTTACGATGTCGGCGTTTAGGGCCTGCTCGGCGACTAAGCGGTCGGGCAGTTCCCATATCTCGATCTTGTCGATGCCCAGCACTCGGCTGGAGGTTAGCAGCTCAAAGGTGTCGAACCCCTTGACCCCGCCGAACTCCATTTTGGCGCGCACTGCATACGTGAAATCCACCGATTCAAAGACCTCCACCTCCCGCGGGAAGATCTCGGCGACGAGTTCCTCGGCAATCGGTGGCAGCAAGTATTCGATGGATAGCTGCTCCAACGCCTTCGTCGCGTTGATTTCGCTGTTGAGGAAATCGACGGAAAACTGGATGTAGCGACGCGGCCCCGGCGACAAAACCGGCGTGCCGCCTTGGTGGGGCGACGACCAAGGGCTCCAGTTTTGCAGATCCTCTTCGATTGCCCCCTTGCCCCAAACCTGCGGGGGCACGGCTTCGAGATCGGGCACGAGATCGAGATATTCGTCGCGCGCGAGCTGGTCGCCCGGATGGTCTATGGAGGAGGAAAGCTGGTCGTCCGACACGCGCTGCACGTTGCCGCGCTTGTAGAGCACTGGGGTCGGGTCGGTGCCCGTGCGGGTGCGGACGATGATCTCAGAGACGCCACTGGTATGCCCTGACAGGCGCGAGGGTTCACTGGCTGTTGGCTCCGTGCTTTGCTGGCGGCCCGGCAGCACGGTCTCGCCGCAGTGGGTCTGGAAGCACTCGTACACGTTGGTGTAGCCTTGGTCCGCGGTAAAACGCGCCGTTGGAGTGCAATCGCCGTAGTCGCTTGGGATGGCGTCGGGCGTGGTGAATACCGCGGATTTGACTTGGCAGGTGCTGGCTTGGGGTGTGGAGTCGGTCGGATTGCTGCGGGTGCGCAAATCCACGGTTTTTTCCCGCCAGCTTATGTGGCCCCAAGTGGCGGGTGCGCCCAAGTCGTACACGTGGGAGATGTAGCGGCTAGTGCCGATAAAGCCCTCGCCGAAGACCTCAAACTCGTCGATTTCATAGGGGAAGGAAGATGTGGATTTGAGCCGCACAAAGCGCGCGGTCTGGGCGGGTTCGATCACCACTTCCACTACCGACTCTTCGTTGGTCGTGGTCCTCAGCAGCAGCTCGAAGTCGTCGAGCTGGGGCACGAAGCGTCCGGTGCCGTCTAAGACGAGGTCTTGCCCGTCGTGGGCGAGCAGCTCGAACTGGCGGATAAAATCCGTCTGAAAGGGGTACTGGGGCGCGCTCTGCACGGTGTTGCGCGGATAGAAGCGGATGCGGTTGATGCCAATGGGGCTGCCGAGATCGAGGACGATAAAGGTGCCCAAGGCCCCGAAGGCCCCCTTGCGGGCGAACGCGTCTTCGGCCCCGCCCGGCTCGATTAGCTCCAGCAAGGTCGCCTCCAGCGCAGATGCGGGCACGTCCTTGATGGCCGGTGCCGTAATGCCGCCGCCCCACCCGAGAGCGCGCTGGGCCACGTTCTCGCCACGGACGACGTGATCCGGGCTTAACAAGACCGGCAGGATGAGTGGATCAACGCCTGCGGAACGCACCGGATCTAGGGCGGCAGCCACCTGCGCCACGGCCTCGTCGAGGGGAATGTCGTCCGCAAAATCAAGGTGAATCAGAGAGAGTCCCTCGCGCTGGGAAGGCGTGATCGCCGTCGCCCCCGGCAGGGATGAGACCGCGTCTAGCAGCTTTTCTTCGGCTAGGGCGAGCTCGCCGGCGAGCAGTTCGGGCGGCGCTTGGATGAGGGTTTTGACCAGTACTTGGGGGCTTACCACTACTAGGTTGGACAGGTCGATGACGTCGCCCGGTACATTGCCGACCTCGGTCGAGAACCGGCTGACCTTGTATTCGGCGGGGAGCGTCTGCACGGCGGTGCCGAAGGTCTGTCCAGCCCAAGAGACGTTGCCGTTGTTGCCCACCCGCAGGGTATCGAGTGCTAGCAGGTCGGTGGCGAGCGTTAGCGCCCCCCAGAGAATGCCCAACATGAGCCGATAACCCATAAAACCCTGCCTGTTAGGAATGAATGTGCTAATATAGAACCTAGCCAAAAGAGTGCATAGCGGGTTTTTTTTTACTATGTTGCATTCACGCCCTCCACTCCCTAAAAATCGAGGTCGGGACATGCTCTTTGTTGGTCTTTTGCTCGGCGTGCTGGTCGTCTCACCGGCCCTCGCTTTCAACTCGTATAAACTCGGCGAGGATGGCAATGCTTGGACGGCGGCCCTGTCCTTTGAGCCGGGCCACTACGCGGTGCTCGACAGTGCAGGCGCGCTGCTTGAGATGCAGCCGGTGGCTTCCAATATCGCCTATGCCACTTGGGAAGATACGCTCAACGAGATCGTCGATGCGGACGATGGGCTGTGGATGCGCCCGTTTTTCGTGCCGCCGGATTTGAACTTGGCGCACCCCGAGGTCCGCACCCGCATTGCCCGTGGCATTTCTAACAACATCACCACCAGCGGGAGCTGCAGCGACATCTCCACCCAATTGGTGCAGGTTGCCCCCATGTTCGACGGCGACCCCAACACGGCGGCGTTTTTCAACGTCAGCACCAGCGCAAGCAGCGGGATCCAGAGCCGGTTGTACGTCCAGAATTCGATTGTCGAGTTGGGCGTCAACTACCCTATCAATCGGATCCGCTTCTACCCGCGGTTGGGCACCGCCAACCCCAAAATCGACGAGCTGCTCGCGCTGATGGGGGAGCCGCGACTGGCCAAGGAAGGCTTGGCCGAGGAGGATTTCACCGAGAATTTCCTGCCTTGGTACGAGATCTCGGCGGCCAATAGCTTCAACAACTTTGCTCCCCATTGCTATTTGAGCACCTCCGCGAACCGCTGGTTCGCCTCGATAAGCAGCCGTCGCGTGGACCCGCCCAACGACTCGCGGCTGATTACCTTGGGCAAGGAAACCGAAAATTTGGACCCAATAGTCGATATCCGCTTCCCAACCCAGCAGTTCCAGTGGGTGGCCGTGCGTCCGCTCAACCCGATTGAAAACTGGGAGATCGCCGAATTTGAGATCTTTGGCGAGGGCTTTGTCGGACGCGCCGTGTACACCACGGCCGTGCTCGACTTTGGCACACCCATGGCGTGGGGCAAGATCCGTTGGGACGGCGCGTTTGAGGAGGGGTCTAATGTGATTATCCGCACGCGCTCGGGCCGCGACCCAGATCCCAATTTGTACTGGGTGCCGAGCAACATAGAGGGCGAGCCGACGCAGCTAATCCGCAAGGAGTTTGAACGCGCTGATTTGTCTGTGCGCTTTACGACCCTCGACGAAGAAAACTGGAGCTTCTGGTCGGCCCCCTACGCGCTGACGGCCGGTCAGCGCGATTCTACCGCAGAGGCGGTAGAGTGGGCGGACGGCACCCCAATCCTCTCGCCCGGCCCCGAGCGCTATTTGCAAATCCAGGTCATCTTCCTGTCGAGCCTGCACCAGGCCGGTGCACTGCGCGAACTAGAGATCCAGTTCGCGCCGCCAGCCGCCTTAGAGGTTGTCGGGGAGATTTGGCCGCAGGACGTCTCGCGCAGCGAGAGCACGACCTTCACCTATAGCGTGCGCCCAACTTTTGCTCCAAGCGACACGGGCTTTGATCGGCTGGAAATTTTCACGCTGACCCGCGCCGAGGCCGTGCATGCCGTGCGCGTCGATGGCGTCGCCTTGGGCAGCGACTTTCCGGTCGAGATTTTCGACGACCGCATCGTCGTGGCCCTGCCCAAGCTGGTGGGTACGGACGACACGTTCAAGCTCATTGAGGTAGAATTCGCCGCCCACGTGGTGCGCTATGGAACCCAATTTCAAGGCTGGGTCTTCGACAGCACGGGCGCGGGCGTCAAACAGCTAATCAACCCAGGAGATGCCAATATCGACTTTCCGGGCAACTCTCTGGGGGTGCGGACCGACAAGCTGGGCGCGAACCCTCTAGAGCAAGTTCACCTAGCACCCAACCCATTCACTCCTAACGGCGACGGCGTTAATGACGCAGCCGAGTTTCGCTTCCAGCTACACGATATATCGGTACAGCGTCTGCTAACTATCGATATCTACGACTTGGCCGGCCTGCGCGTGCGCCAACTCGAGCGGCAAGGCGTGATCCGCGGCGTGTTCGACCAAGAGGTCAATGTGCCGGTGTGGGATGGCCGAAACGACCAAGGCCAACAGGTGCCGCCGGGCCATTACATATACCGCATCTCGCTGGACACCGACGAAGAATCGGAGAATCGAATCGGCACTATTTCACTCATTTACTAATTCGTTGCCCCCTTCCCTTGGTCGCCCACTTTGAACAGAAAAATTTCGTGCGATGTTCGCGGCTGCTAGGCTGCGTTTTGGCGTATCTAACGTCAGCCTGTATCGCCGCCGAAGACCCGGTCGTCGCCGAGGTCGGGCCACACCAGATTACGGCCCAGCACTTGCGTGCCTTCGTCGAGCAGCTCCCGGCCGGACAGCCTAGTGAGGCGGTGGACAAGCGCCAGTACCTCCAGCTGCTCATCGATCGCTACCTCCTAGCGGCAGATAACCAGAGCCTCGATACCATTCAGGTCCAGGTTTATCGACAACATCTGGAACGCGCCCTGCCAGACTCGCTGATTCAGCGGAAAAACCAGCAGCGGGGTGCGCTGTTGAGCCAGCGCGGCGGGGCCTTCCTCAAGCAGGGCCGCCTGCGCCGGGCACTGACCGTTCTCACCGAGGCGACCACCTATGCCCCTAGGCTGGCGCAGACCTACTTCTACATTGGGCTGGCTCATGCCCGCCTAGACGAAAACGGACATGCCGTACCTGCCTTTGAACGCGCCGTGGCCCTCGCCCCAGACAGGGCCGATTTTCACTACGCGCTCGGCACAGCCCTCCAGCTAGATCATCGCTACGGGGACGCAGCCGCCTGTCTTCAGCAGGCCATCGCCCTGAGAGCGGACCATTCCCATTACTACTTTCGCTTGGGGGAAGCGCACCGGTCCTTGGCGTCTTTTGCTCAAGCGTTGGCCGCTTACGACGCGGCCCTCGCGCTCCAGCCAGACCACGCCGAGGCCCTGTACCGACGCAGCGACCTGCTGGTCCGCAGCGGTGATTTAGAAGCCGCCGCCGCCGGTTTCAAAGGCGTCTTGGTCCTCCAGCCGGAGCACGTGGGGTCTCTCATTGGCTTGGCCGGGATACATACTAAACAACAGCGGCCTACCAAAGCCGTTGCCGCTCTCGAACAGGTACTCCACTTAGACTCGTCGAACCCCCGAACTTACTACCTGTTGAGCCAGGCCTACGCGCAGGTGGGGCAACAGGCGGAGGCGGAGGCTGCTGCGACCGCGTTCCAGCGCCTAAGTGCAGCCGAGCGGCACTATAAGCAGGGCATCAGAAACGCCAACCAGCGCTACTGGGACCGCGCTGCTGCTCTGCTGGCGCGCGCCATCGAAATTGATTCGTCCTACGTGCAGGCGCATATCCGCTTGGCGATGGTCCGCCTGTACCAGAACGCGCCGGCAGCAGGCATCTCGGCTTTAGAGCGAGCCATTGCCCTTGACCCGCACAATGTGGAAGCACATTGTCTTTTGGGCGAAGCCCACGCATCCGCTGGTCGCCCGGACTCGGCGCGCTCGTTTTTTGCCCGGGCGCTGGACTTGGACTCTACTTCCGTGCGGGCGCACTACGGCCAGGGCAAGGCGGCATACCAAGCCGGCGATTTGCCCGCGGCAGTAGCCGCCTTCCACCGCTCCTTGGCCATTGATCCGGACCACCGCGACAGCCACTATTTCTTGGGTCAGGTGTACGTGCAGTTGGGCGAGCACCGCAAGGCGGCACACAGTTTCCAGACGTGTATTGAAATCGAGCCCAGCGATGTGCAGGCTCGCTACAGCGCGGGGCAGTTGTCGATGCGTCTTGGCCGCGCAGACCTCGCCCGACGCGCCTTTGAAAAAGTACTGGAATACAACCCCAACCACGCCAAGGCGCGGGAACAACTAGCACAATTAGAGAGACAATGAACCGACTCCTATTACTGATGGCTGCCTTCTACGGCGTGGCCGTGGCCGAGGCGCAGAGCCTCAAGCCCTTGTACGTTCCTCCCGCGATCTTTGCCCCGCCTTGGATAGAAGACCGTAGGGCAGGGCAACTCGCCGCGGCGGAACAGTTCGACATATTTCACCAGTTCTCTTTTTTCGACCAGCTTGAACAAAGCGGTATTCACTTCCACAACCAGATTACCGAGGAGTCGGGCAAACACTGGCTGCCGATTCACTACGATCACGGCAATGGCATCGCCGTTGCCGATGTGGATGGCGACGGTTGGCACGACCTGTACCTTGCGACGCAGGCCGGAACTAACGAGCTATGGCGCAACTTGGGCGACGGCAAATTCGAGGATATTACGACAGCCGCCGGCGTCGGAGTAGCTGCCCCGATCGGCGTTACCGCCTCGTTCGCCGATCTAGACAACGACGGCGATCCAGACCTCTACGCCACGGTCCTCCGCGATGGCAACCGCTTGTTTGCCAACGATGGCACGGGCAAATTCGAGGATATTTCCGCCCCATCCGGTCTCAATTACAAGGGGCACTCCTCCGCGGCCTTGTTCTTCGACTACGACAATGACGGCTTGCTCGATGGATTCCTCGCCAACGTCGGCAACTACACTACTGAGGTGGCCACCCCGGCAACCACCTACAACTCCGACCCGCAGCACGCGATCGCATACGAGTACTACATCGGCCTAGAGGACGCCTTTGCTGGCCACCTCAAACCCGAGCGATTTGAACAAAGCATCCTGTTCAAAAACGCGGGCGACAATCGCTTTGTCGATGTATCCGCCCAAACGCGTCTGCAAGATACTAGCTGGTCCGGCGAGGCCTGTGCCATAGACGCCAACGAGGATGGGTGGGTCGATCTCTACGTCCTGAACATGCAGGGCCATGACCACTACTATGAGAATACTGAGGGCCAATACTTCACTGACAAAAGCCGCGACCTGTTCCCTCGTACCCCTTGGGGGTCCATGGGAGTTAAGGGGTTCGACTACGACAACGATGGTCGTATCGACATGCTCATCACCGATATGCACTCGGATATGAGCGAGGATATTGGGCCGGAACAGGAGAAGCTAAAAGCGGATATGCAGTACCCCGAGGATTTTCTCGTAAGCGACGGGCACAGCATCTTCGGCAATGCGTTCTACCGCAATTTGGGCGGGGGGCACTTCAGTGAGATATCCGATCAGATTGGTGTTGAAAACTATTGGCCGTGGGGGCTTAGCGTTGGCGATCTCAATGCCGATGGCTATGAAGATGTGTTCATCACTGCGAGTATGAATTATCCCTTCCGCTACGGTATCAATTCCCTGCTGTTGAACGACCGCGGGCAAACCTTCCTCGCCGCGGAATTCGTCTTGGGGGTTGAGCCGCGCCGCCAGACGGCCAAACCTTGGTTTGTGCTCGACTGCACTGGGGTGGACCGCGGGCATATCCGCTGTGCGGGTCAGGAGGGCCAGGTCGAGGTCTGGGGGGCACAGGGTTCGCGTTCTTCGGCGATCTTCGACCTCGACGGCGACGGCGACTTGGACATCGTTACCAACGAATTCAATGGCCCACCCCAAGTATTGATCAGCGACCTGAGTGACAAAAAGGCCCTTCGCTTTCTCAAAATTGACTTGCAAGGGGTCCGCTCAAACCGCGACGGTCTGGGCGCGATCGTGCAAGTGAAGGCTGGCGCACACACCTACACCCGAGTGCGCGACGGCAAGTCGGGCTACCTCTCGCAGAGCGCATTGCCGCTGTACTTCGGTCTAGACGATGCCGAGGTGGTGGATGCTATCGAAGTGCGCTGGCCCTCCGGCCACACCCAGATCGTTCCCGGCCCTATCGCAACGAATGATCGGTTGGTGATCCGCGAGGAATAGGGAGCGGGACACTTCGCGCTAACGCTCCGGCTCTTCTACTACCAAGAACTGATTAGCGGCCACATCCTCTAAGCGCTGGACGCGGCCCGAAGGCCAGTAGATTTCGATTCGCTCGGCCGTGGTGTTCGTGCCTAAGCCGAAGTGGACGCGCCCGTCGCTGTGCGAGAGAAAGCTGCCACCGCTGATCCGCTCGGCGATCTGTTCGACCCCGCCACTGACCACGGCGACCCGCGCCCCAATGCCATCGCGGTTGGACGCGGTGCCGACCAACCGCAGGCTCAGCCAGTTGAGTTGGTTGCCGCTGTCGTTGCGCAGCAGAGACGGTGGGCCGTCGAGATTGAACACCAACAGATCCACGTCCCCATCGTTGTCGCAATCTCCTTTGGCCGCACCACGGCTGACCGCAGGGTGGCCCAAATCCCCGGCTGAAACCGAGGAGAATCGGTAGGCCGCGGCCGGTCCCTCGTTGGCGAAGAGCTGGTTGGGTTCGGCGTACCCGTCCGGGTTCAAGTGTCGTATTTGGGGATAGACGTGTCCGTTGGCGACGAAGAGGTCTTGGTCGTTGTCGTAATCGAGAAAGCACGTGCCAAAGGCCAAGTGGGGCAGGCTCGGCTCGGCGAGGCCGGCCGCAGCGCTGGCCACGGCAAAGGTACCGTCGCGGCGATTGCGGTAGAGGGTGTTGTAATCGTCCTCAAAATGGGTCACCAGAAAATCCCCAAATCCGTCGCGGTCGTAATCCCCATAGGCAATGCCCATGCCGGCCTGGGCTACCCCCTCGGCGCTGAGGGCCACACCTGCCGCAATGC
This sequence comes from Candidatus Latescibacterota bacterium, assembly GCA_965261395.1. Classification (GTDB taxonomy): domain Bacteria; phylum Latescibacterota; class UBA2968; order UBA8231; family UBA8231. Next base: position 3,338,659 of record OZ253462.1, on the reverse strand, counting down.
CAATGTCGCGGAAGGTGCCGCCCTCGTTGTGGTAGAGGAAGTTGGGCGCGGAGTCGTTGGCCACGTAGAGGTCTGGGTCGCCGTCGCGGTCGTAATCGCAAAAGAGCGCGGCAAGTCCGTAGGTCGGCTCTGCTTGTTCGACATGGGCTTGGCCGGTAACATTGCGAAAGGTGCCGGCGCCCTCGTTGCGGTAAAGGGCGTCTTGTGCGCCGATGAGGCCGAGTGGGCCGGCGAACACTAGAACCCCCTTCCACATCCCGCCCCGAGGCGGCACGTGCTCGGCCGCAAATTGTAGGTACTGGGCCACGTAGAGGTCGAGGTCGCCGTCGCGGTCATAGTCGCCGAAGGTCGCGCTGGTGCTCCAACCGGCTAGATCGACGCCAGCCGCTTGGCCTACCTCGCGGAAGGTGCCACCGCTTTCGTTGTGATAGAGGGCGTTGGGGCCGTAGTTGGTCACGTAGAGGTCGCTCGCACCGTCGTTGTCGTAGTCGCCCACGGCGCAGCCCATGCCCCACTGGTCATCGCCGACGCCGGCCGCTTGCGTGCGGTCGTCAAACGCGCCATGGCCTTGGTTGCGATAGAGGGCGTTGGGGGGAGCCGTGCCCCCGAGCTGGGCACCATTGACGAGGTAGATGTCGAGCCAGCCATCGCCGTCGTAGTCGAGGAAAGCACCGCCGCCGCCCTTGGATTCGAGGATGTAGTTTTTGACCTGCCCGCCGGAGCGCATCTCAAAGTGGAGGCCAGAAGCGGCGGCCACTTCGGCAAAGTGTGCGGGCGCAGGCTTGGGCGTCGTCGCGTCGTCGCAGGCTACTAAAAGCGCGACGCAGAGCGCGGTAAGCAGGGTCATGGAGAGCGGGCGCAGCGGAAGCCGATATAGGGGCTGCGTTCTACGGGCAGGACCTCAAAGCGGTTGGTGCTGCGCAGCGCCGGTCCTGGGTTGATCCACGAGCCGCCGCGCAGGACCTTGAGGCGGCCGGTTTCTGGCCCTTGCGGGTCTTTGGTCGGTGCCGTGGCATAATAGTTGGCGTCGTACCAATCGGAGCACCACTCCCAGACGTTTCCGGCCATGTCGAGCGCGCCGTACGGGCTGGCTCCTGCGGGAAAAGAGCCGACGGGTGCTAGCCCGGCATAGCCGTCTTCCGGTCCCCAGAGATTGGCGCGTCCCGCGGCAAACTTCGCGCCCCAAGGCCAGAGCTGGCCATCGCTGCCGCGCGCACTTTTTTCCCACTCGGCTTCGGTGGGCAAGCGTCCGCCGCGCCAAGCGCAATACGCATGGGCATCTTGCCAGCTAACATAGACGACCGGATGGCCCGGGTCGGCGGCTGAGCCGGGGCCGTGGGGCTGACGCCAGCTAATGCCGTCGGCCTTTTCGGCTCCGCGTTTTTCCGCCTCCGTCTGATAGCCGGTGGCCGCGACAAAGGCGGCAAAGCGGGCGTTGGTGACCTCGTAGCGGTCGATGGAGAAGGCGCTGAGATAGACTTGGCGGCTGGGCTTTTCGTCGGTGGCTCGCGGGTGATCAATGCCCATGGTGAAGGGGCCGGCCGGCACGACGACCTCTTCGGCGGCAACGGGAGCCGCCAGTAGCAGGGCCGATAGGATGCGCGAAATCCGCATGCGCGGCGGTGGGTGTGGCTAGCCCTTCTGTATCCGCGCCCAGGTGTCGCGCAAGGTGACGGTGCGGTTGAAGACGGGTGCGTCCGGCGCGTGGTCCTCGCGGTCGGCGCAGAAGTAGCCGAGCCGCTCAAACTGGCAGGAGTCCCCTCGGGCCATGTCGGCGAGGGACGGCTCTAGATAGCAAGGGTTGAGAACTTTGAGCGAATCCGGGTTGAGGTTGTCCAGCCAGGTACCTTCGGGCGGGGCTGCGAGCGGTTTTTCGACCTTGAAGAGCCGGTCGTAGAGCCGCACCTCGGCTGGGACCGCGTGGGGGACCGAGACCCAGTGCAGGGTGGCCTTGACTTTGCGGCCGTCGGGTGCGTTACCGCCTCGGGTGGCCGGGTCGTACGTGCAGCGCAGTTCGACAACCTCGCCGCTATCGTCTTTGACCACCTCGGTACAGGTGATGAAATAGGCGTAGCGCAGCCGGATTTCGCGGCCTGGGGCGAGGCGAAAGAACTTGCGCGGCGGGTCTTCCATAAAGTCCTCGCGCTCGATGTAGAGCTGCCGCGAAAAGGGCACGGAGCGGGTGCCGGCGCTTTCGTCTTCTGGGTTGTTGATGGCCGTTAGCATCTCGCTTTGGCCCTCCGGGTAATTTTCAATGACGACTTTGAGCGGGTTGAGCACGGCCATGCGCCGGGGCGCGGTCTTGTTGAGCTGGTCGCGGATGCAGTATTCGAGGAGGGAGATGTCGATGTTGTTGCCGCGGCGAGCGATGCCCGCTGCGGCCCAGAAGCGGCGGATGGCTTCGGGCGGGCAGCCCAAGCGGCGCAGGCCGCGCAAAGTGTAGAGCCGAGGATCGTCCCAGCCAGACACTAGCTGTTGCTCGATGAGCGGCCGGATGTATCGCTTGGACAGGACGGTATAGGTGATGTTGCCGCGGGCGAACTCGATTTGGCGCGAGGGGAAGATGCCGAGCTGTTGGATGAACCAATCGTACAGGGGGCGATTGTTGATGAATTCGTCTGAGCACAGCGAGTGCGTAACGCCCTCGATGGAGTCGCTTTGGCCGTGGGCCCAGTCGTAGAGCGGATAGATGCACCAGGCGGCGCCGGTGCGGTGATGGGTGGTGTGCATGATGCGGTACATGACTGGGTCGCGCAGGTTGATGTTGGGCGCGGTCATGTCGATTTTGGCGCGCAACACGCGGCTGCCATCGGGGAATGCGCCGTTTTTCATTTGCTCGAAGAGGTGGAGGTTTTCCTCGATGGAGCGGTCGCGATACGGGCTGTTTTTGCCCGGCTCGTTGAGCGTGCCGCGATTTTCCCGAATCTCGTCCGCGGTCTGGTCGTCCACGTAGGCCAAGCCCTTTTTGATGAGCACGACGGCCCATTCGTAGAGCTGGCCGAAGTAATCGGAAGCGTAGTACGGCTGCGGCCCCCAGTCGTAGCCGAGCCAGCGAATGTCCTCCTGCATGGAGTCCACGTATTCTTGCTCTTCGCGCGTGGGGTTGGTGTCGTCGTAGCGGAGGTTGCACTGGCCTTGGTAGTCGGCGGCAATGCCGAAGTTGATCGAAATGGCCTTGGCACTGCCAATGTGCAGGTACGCGTTAGGCTCTGGTGGGAAGCGGGTTATGACCCTGTCGTAGCGACCGCTTTTGAGGTCGGCATCGATGGCTTCGCGAATGAAGTCGCGGTTTTTGTCCGTGCTCATAGCTCCTCTGTGGCTGTTTGCAGCGCAGCAAATAAATAATAGTAGGGCAAATGGTTCTAACGGCAAGTAGGGGCGACCGGCCGGTCGCCCCTACTTCTTGCGCTCCCATCCGCTCGTCTTCCAATGCCTTCCTTGTCGCTTAAAACCAGACTCCTTGGGCGGCAGCAAGCCGCGCAGGTGTTGGCCGCCAAAGGCAAAGCCCTCTAGACCGGGGAAGCCGCGGTCCTCGTTTTCGACGCACAGCACGTAGTCGTAGCCGGATTCCCACAGCGCGCCGATGATGGTGCTCCAGTTGAGTTGGCCGCGGCCGGGGACTCGGTATTGCCACCACCAGTTGCCGATGATGCCCTGGCGGTAGAGCATCCGCGGGCTAATCTCGCAGTCCTTGACATCGGCGTAGTACCAATGGCCGGCAAAGTCGCGGATGACGTCTTCGACCGGCAGGATGTGCATCCACAGCCAGTGCGAGGGATCGCAGGACAAGCCGAGGTGATCCGAGGGCACGGCGTTGAGAATTTTTCCCCACATCTCCGGGTTGCAGCCGATTTGTCCCATGCGCACGGCCACGTCGAGTGCGAGCCGGACATTGCTGTCTTCGGCCGCTTGCACCACGGGTTCGAACATGGCTTGGAAGCGATCAACTAATTCGTCGGAGCGATCGCTGGGGTTGCCGGGTTCCGAGGAGAACATGCCGTAGAACTGGCCGTTGCGGACGGGCGCGCCGCTGCTGGTGACGATGACTGGGCAGTCGAGGGCGCGGGCCGACGCAATGGCCTTGAGCAGCTTGGCTTGGGCGGCGCGAGCCTGTTCGCGGTCGTCGTCGAGCAGGTTGTAGTGCGCGGTGAGGGCGGCGAGGTACAGGTCGTGCTGGCGCAAGGTCTCCAGCACGGAGTCCGGCCCGACTGATAGAATGTGGTCCGAGTCGAGCGCGCCGGAGTCGTTCAAGCGCACGCAGTCGAAATCGTGCTCCCGCGCCCAGCGGGCGCATTCGTCGAGGCTCCAATTGTTGGCGCCGCCGGCACTGGTCATAAAACTTATATCCACGAGCGAGTCTCCTCCGCTTGAAATCACGGGTCTTATGGTTAGATTTTTGTGCTCACTCTCACAAAAGAAAGCAATGTCATGGTGCATATCAACGATCATTACCTCAAGCTCAAAGCCGGTTACCTTTTTCCAGAAATCTCCCGCCGGGTCGATGCGTTTGCCGCCGCTCACCCCCAAGCCGACGTGATCCGCTTGGGGATCGGCGACGTGGTCAAGGGCATCCCGCGGCCGATTGTCGATGCGATGAAAGAGGCCGTCGAGGAAATGGCCCACGACGACACCTTACAGGGCTATCCGCCCGACCAAGGCCAGGATTTTTTGCGCGCAGCCATTGTCGAGCACGACTTTGCCGCACGCGGCGTGCAGGTGCACAGCGACGAGATTTTTGTCTCCGACGGGTCCAAGTGCGACTCGGGCAATGTGCAGGAAATTTTCGCCGGCGATTGCGTGGTCGCGCTGACCGATCCGGTCTATCCAGTGTACTGCGATTCCAACGTCATGGCCGGCCGCACTGGCCCAGCCGATGCGAACGGTTCGTACGCCGGCTTGATCTACATGCCGTGTACGGCCGCCAATGACTTCATCCCGGACCTGCCCACAGGCCACGTCGATCTGATCTACTTGTGCTCGCCCAACAATCCCACGGGCGCGGTGATGACCCGCGACGCCTTGGCCCGCTGGATCGAATACGCCCGTCGCGAGCAGGCCGTCATTCTATTTGACGCGGCCTACGAAAGCTACATCACCGATCCGTCAGTCCCGCACTCCATCTACGAGGTCGAAGGTGCCCGAGAGGTAGCCATCGAGTTTCGCAGCTTTTCCAAGAACGCCGGCTTTACCGGTCTGCGCTGTGGGTACATCGTGGTGCCGAAGGAACTCAAGGGCCGCGCTGCCTCGGGCGAGGAAGTGGATCTGCATCGACTGTGGGCGCGGCGGCACTCGACCAAGTTTAACGGCGTGGCGTATCCGGTGCAGCGCGGCGCGGCAGCCGCGTACTCGCCGGCCGGCCAGCAGGGCATTGCCGAGCGGGTTGCGTTCTACATGGAAAATGCCGCGATCATGCGCCAGCAGTTGGGGGCGGCCGGGCTTACCGTGTACGGGGGCGAGCACGCTCCCTATTTGTGGGTAGCCACGCCCGACGGGCAGGACAGTTGGACTTACTTCGACTGCTTGCTCGACAGGGCCCACATCGTCGGCACGCCGGGTGCGGGTTTTGGCGCGGCTGGCGAGGGATATCTGCGCCTATCGGCCTTCAATCACCGCGACCGGATTGAAGAGGCCATGGAGCGGATTAGCCAGCTATAGGCCCGCGTCCCACACCTTTCTTATTGTCGCAGCTCGCTTGCGAAAATTCTGTTAAAAAATGGTTACTTCTATATTGACGGACCGCCAGTGATTCATTAAATTACATACATATTAATTAAATTTTATATAAGAAAGATATAATGCCAACCAAAGATCACAGTCGCCGGGCCAAGGTGCGAACCTTTTCGGCACCCGACAGGGATCACGAGATGCTCGACGCAATTGCCCGCTATCACGGCAGCAGCAAAAGCGCCATGATCGCCGGCCTCATTCGCAAGGAGTTTTGGCGCGTTTTTCCCAACGGCACCGAGACCATCCCCCCCGACGAAGGAGCGCAAGGCAAGCCATGACTTACTCAGAGACGATTGCCCCAGCCGCTGGGCAGTACCACAGCGACCTGCCCGCCGAGGAGCTCATCGCCCAGATCAACCGCTTGCGCCGCGAGAAAAACGCGGTCATCCTCGCGCACAACTACCAAATTCCGCCGATCCAAGACTTGGCCGATTTCACGGGTGATTCGCTCGGGCTGTCAGTGGAAGCGGCCAAGGCGGATGCCGAGCGCATCGTCTTTTGCGGCGTGCATTTCATGGCCGAGTCGGCCAAAATCCTCAGCCCCGACAAGCAGGTGTTCTTGCCCCATTTAGGCGCGGGCTGTTCGCTAGCCGACTCCATTACCCCCGAAAGCCTCGACGATTGGAAAGCAGATTATCCCGATCACACGGTGGTGACGTACGTCAACTCCACGGCCGAGGTGAAGGCCGAGTCCAACATCTGCTGCACCTCGGCCAACGCCGTCTCGGTGGTGCGCAGCCTCGATAGCGACAAGATCCTCTTTACGCCCGACCGCAACTTGGGCCGCTGGGTGGCCGAGCAGGTGCCGGAGAAAGAGATCGTCGTGTACGACGGCGTTTGCCCGACGCACGACGTGCTGCGCGCCGCCAGCGTCGAGCGCACCCGCAGCGAGTTTCCCGAGGCCGTCATCATCGCGCACCCAGAATGCCGCGAGGACGTGGTCGAAATCGCGCACGAAGTGTGCTCGACCACGGGGATGCTCAAGGCCGTGGAAAAGTACCCCGAGGCCAAGAGCTTCATCATCGCCACGGAAAACGGCATGCTGCACCAGCTCCGGCAGCGCTTCCCGCACCAAGAGTTCGTAGCGGCTGACGGCTGCATTGGCTGCCGGCTACACTGCCCCTACATGAAAATCACCGACCTGCAAGACGTGTACTTTTCGCTGCTCTACAAGCGCTACGAAATCAAGCTGGACGACGAGGTGATTGTGGGGGCGCGGCGGGCGTTGGAGCGGATGATGGCCGTGCCACGGGACAATTGAGCTTAGCCCCCGTATTTCTCGCGGCGTCCTTCCTTACAGATAACTATTGACGATATTCTCCAGCATTTCCTCGCGGCCACTGCGCTTTTCCGGCTCGCCGTGCTGGTGGATGTATGCCGCTAGCTCGGCGAAGTTGGTCTCGCCGCGCATGATCTTCTCGCCAATGCCGCTGCGGTACGAGGCGTAGCGCGCCTCGACAAAGGCGTCGAGTGCGCCGTCGTCGATGATGCGCTGGGCCAGCGTTAGTCCGCGGGCAAACGAGTCCATGCCGCCGATGTGGGCGTGGAAGAGATCCTCCAAGTCACAGGAACCGCGTCGCACCTTGGCGTCGAAGTTGATGCCCCCAGGCGCGATGCCGTCTTGTTTGAGGATCACCAGCATGGCGTAGGTGGCGGAGTAGAGGTCGGTGGGGAATTGGTCGGTGTCCCAGCCGAGCAGGTAATCGCCGCGGTTGGCGTCAATGCTGCCCAGTTTGCCATCGGCCGAGGCGAGCTGGAGGTCGTGTTCAAAGGTGTGGCCGGCCAAGGTGGCGTGGTTAGCTTCGATGTTGAGCTTGAACTCGTCCAACAGGTCGTATTTGCGGAGAAAGCTCAAGACGGTAGCGGCGTCGTAGTCGTACTGGTGCTTGGTCGGCTCTTTGGGTTTGGGCTCCACGAGCAGGGTGCCGGTAAAGCCGATTGCCTTTTTGTGTTCAACGGCCATGTGCAAGAAGCGCGCGAGCTGGTCTTGCTCGTGGGCCATGTTGGTGTTGAGCAAACTGGAGTACCCCTCGCGCCCACCCCAAAACACGTAGTTGGCCCCCCCGAGCCGATGGGTGCATTCCATGGCTTTCTTGATCTGAGCCGCGGCCCAGGCAAAGACGTGGGCGTCGGGGTTGGTGGCGGCCCCGTGAGTAAAGCGCGCGTGCGAGAAACAGTTGGACGTGCCCCAGAGCAAGCGGACGCCCGTGTCGGCTTGCAATTGCTCGGCCAGCCCCACGATGTGGTCGAGGCGGTCGTTGCTCTCTTTGAGGGTCTCGCCTTCGGGCGCGATGTCGCGGTCGTGCCAGCAGTAGAACGGCGCGCCGAGTTTGGTGATGAACTCAAAGGCCGCGCGCAAGGTGTCCTCGGCGCGCTGCATGGGGTCGGCGGCGCGGTCCCAGGGGCGGTCGTACACCGGAGTCGGGCCGAAGGGATCGATACCCCCGCCCTTAAAGCTGTGCCAAAAGGCCACGGAAAAGCGCAGGTGCTCGGCCATGGTCTTGCCGCCGACCGTGGCCTCGGCGGCGTAGTGCTTGAAGGCTAGGGGGTTTTTAGAATCCGGGCCTTCGTAGGCAATTTTTTCGATGCCCTCAAAAAATTCGCTCATGGTTCGCCCTTTCTGAGTTATGCAGTGGTTTACAGGAAATTCAATAGGTCCAGCGGCGCGTCGAGCAAGTCGCGGGCGCCGCTACGGCGCAATTCATCCCCGGAGCGAAAGCCCCACGTGGCCCCCAAGGCGTACATGCCAGCGCGAGTAGCAGTCTGCATATCCGTGTCCGTGTCGCCTAAGTAGAGGCACTCTTCCGGGCTGTGGCCGAGGGCCGCGGCGATGTACAGGGCCGCCGCCGGGTCGGGCTTGCGCGGGACGTCGGGCTGCGCCCCGCAGACCGGGTGGAAGGACCAGCGCGGCAGCAGTGCATCGACGGTGAGGCGCGTAAAGGCTTGGGGCTTGTTGGAGAGGATGGCCATGGGCATCTGGCGCTCGCTCAGTGCGTCGAGCAACTCGGGGACGCCTGCGTAGGGCTGGGTTTTGGCCTGCCAGCGCCGGCTGTACTCGGCTTCCATCGCGGCCTTGGCGCGAGCGACGGAAGCGTCGTCGCGGGCCGTGGCAGGCAGGGCGCAGCGCACCAAGTTTTCAATGCCGTTGCCGATAAAGTAGCGGTACGCGTCAATGGGATGCGGCGGATGCCCAGCCGCGGCGAGCGCAGCGTTAGTCGAATCCGCGAGGTCGGCGAGCGTGTCGAGCAGGGTGCCGTCGAGGTCGAAAACTGCGGCCGCAAAGCGCATGGGCGGCCTCACTCTGGAGTGACATAGGCAGCGGTGATGCCGCCATCGACGGCGAAAGTCGCGCCGGTGATGAAGGAGGCATCGTCCGAGGCCAAGAAGACGACCGTGCGGGCGATTTCTTCAGCCTCGCCGAAGCGCCCCATGGGGATGTGGACCAAGCGGCGCTGGCGCTTCTCTTCGCTGTCGAGGTATTTCATCAACAGCTCGGTGCGCAGGGGGCCGGGGCAGAGCGCGTTGACGCGGATGTTTTCGCGGGCGTGGACAACCGCTAACTCGCGCGTTAGCGCGAGGACGCCGCCCTTGCTGGCGGTATAGGCCAATTGGGGCGTGGCCGCTCCGAGCAAGGCGACAAAAGAGGCGGTGTTGACGATGGCGCCGCCGCCGGCGCGGCGCAGGGCCGGGATGCCGTATTTGCAGCCCAAAAAGACGCCCTTGAGATTGACGGCCATGGTCAGATCCCAGACCTCTTCTTCGGTGTCGATGGCGTCGGCGTCGGCGTGGTGTGAGATGCCGGCGTTGTTGAACAGCACGTCGAGGCGGCCATAAGCGGCTTCGGCTTGCTGCACCATGCGCTCGCAGTCGGCGGCGCGGGACACGTCCGCGGCGATGGCGATGGCCTGCCCGTTGTCAGCGGCGATGGTGGTGGCCGTTTGCTCGGCCGTGGCCGCGTCGATGTCAACGGCTGCAATGTGCGCGCCTTCGCGGGCGCAGTGCAGCGCGGTTTGGCGGCCGATGCCCGAGCCAGCGCCGGTGATGAGGACGACTTTGTCAGCGAGCCTCATGACGCTACGGCCCGCGCTGCCTCGCCTACGACCTCTGACAGCGCCGGATGCGCGTGGACGGTGCGGGCCACGTCTTCGGCACTCGCGCCGAACTCTAGGGCCAAGACGCCCTCGGCAATCAGGTGCGAAGCCTGCGGCCCGAGGATGTGCATTCCCAAAAGCTGGTCGGTGTGTGCATCGGCGACGATCTTGACTAGGCCGTCGATGTCGTCCATGCAGTGGGCGCGAGCATTGCCGCGAAAGAGGTACTTGCCGACGGCGATCTTGTGGCCGGCCACGGTGGCTTCTTCCTCACTGATGCCGACGGAGGCTAGTTCTGGATGAGTGTACACTACCGAGGGGATGGCCTCGTAATTGACCTGCCCGGCGCGTCCGGCTATCCGCTCGGCAACCGCGACGCCTTCGGCCTCGGCCTTGTGGGCCAGCATCGGCCCGGGCACAAGGTCGCCGATAGCCCAGATTCCCTCGACATTGGTGCGCCCCTGCGCGTCAATTAGCACCTGTCCCCGCTCGTTGATTGCCGCGCCCACGTCTTCCAGCCCCAATCCCGCGCTGCATGGTTTGCGCCCCACCGCCACCAATACCTGATCGCACGTCTCGACGCGCTCTTGATCGCCGGCCGCTATGGTCAGCGTCACTTGGCCTTCTGCGATCGCGGCTGCTTGGGCCTTGGCACCGAGCAACACCTTGAGTCCCTGTCGCTTGAGCAGCCGTTCTAGCTGCTGGGCCATCTCTTGGTCCATCTCCGGCAAAATCTGATCCATAGCCTCCACTACGAGCACTTGGGCACCCAGCCGCGCCCACACGGAACCCAGTTCCAACCCAATGGCACCGCCGCCAATGACGACGAGCCGCTCCGGCACCTTTTCTAAGGTTAGGGCCTCGGTCGAACTGATTATGTGTTTCCCATCAAAAGGCAGATTCGGCAGCTCCACGGGCGTGCTCCCCGTGGCCAACAGGATGTGCTTGGCAGACAGCACCTGCTCGCCGTCGGCACCTTGCACCGACACGCTCCCCGGGGCGAGGACTTGGCCCTTGCCGACGAAATGCGCCACCTTCCGGCCCTTAAACAGCCCTTCAATGCCCTTGGTCATGGTCTGGACGATTTTGTCTTTTCGCGCCATCATGGCCTGTAGGTCCAAGCCCACTTCGCCCTGCCCAATTCCGTGGTGCCCCAACCCCTTCTTGGCTCTGTAGAACAAAGCACTCGATTCCAGCAGCGCCTTGCTGGGGATGCAGCCGACGTTGAGGCAGGTGCCGCCGAGGTAGCTTTTGTCGATACAGGCCACCTTCATGCCGAGTTGCGCCGCCTTGCTCGCGGCCACGTAGCCGCCCGGCCCAGCGCCGATAACCACTAAGTCGAATGCAGTGTCGCTCACAGTTGTTCCTTTTTGCATGGATGCGGTGCTGGCTATACCTCTAACAGCAGCCGCGCTGGATCTTCGAGAAGTTCTTTCAACCGCACCAAAAACGAGACCGATTGCTGGCCATCGACGAGCCGGTGATCGTAGGACAGCGCTATGTACATCATCGGCCGAATAACCACTTGGCCGTCCACGGCCACGGGCCGCTCTTGGATCGCGTGCATCCCCAGAATCCCACTTTGTGGCGCGTTTAGAATCGGCGTGGAAAGCAGCGAGCCGAAGACCCCGCCGTTGGTGATAGTAAAGGTGCCGCCGCTCAGCTCGTTCATGGCCAGCTTGTTGTCGCGGGCGCTTAGCGCGAGCCGCTTGATGTGGCTTTCGAGCTGGGCGATGGACATCTGATCGGCGTGGTGCAAAACCGGCACGACTAGCCCGCGCTCCGTGCTCACCGCGATCCCCAAATTGACGAAGTCGTGATACACAATGTGGGTGCCGTCGATCTGCGCGTTGATTGCCGGAAACTCGCCGAGCGCGAGGACGGCGGCGCGCGAGAAAAAGGACATCAGCCCCAGCGACGCGCCGTGGACTTGGGCAAAGCGCTCCTTGTATTTGGCCCTGAGTTGCATCACCCCGCTCATGTCGATTTCGTTGAAGGTCGTCAGCATGGCCGCGTTGTGCTGAGCGGCGACCAAGTGCTCGGCAATGCGCTGGCGCAGCCGACTCATCGGCTCGCGGCGGATGGGATCGGGACCGGTGGGCGCGGGGGAAGGAGTGGGTTCGGGTGCAGGGGACGGTTGAGCGGGTTCGAGCGCAGGTAGTGGTTGAGTGGGTTCAGGTGCAGGCGGCGGTTGAGCGGGTTCGGGCGCAGATAGAATCTTCAGGTGGGCGAGCACGTCCTTTTTCGTCAGCCGCCCATCCTTACCCGTGCCCTCAATTGCAGCCGGGTCCAACTCGTGCTCTTCGACTAAGCGGCGCACGGCTGGGCTTAGGACGGGCTCGGGTTTGGGTGGCGCGGGTTCGGGCGCGGCGGGTTCGGGCTTAGACGCTGGGGCTGACGCGGCGGATTCTTCTATTTCCGCGATTATAGCCCCTATGGCTAAGGTGGTGTCGGTAGGTTGTAGGTGTTTGAGGGCGCCGCTGGCTGGGGACGGCAGCTCGACGTTGGCCTTGTCGGTCTCCAGCACGCAGAGCGGCTCGTCCTGCTCGACGCGCTCGCCGGCGCCCTTGAGCCATTCGAGGAGAATTACCTCACTGACCGATTCGCCCATGCTCGGTATTTCGACTTGTACTGACATGCAAATGCTCCTAACCAGATTGCTGCCGCGGATGCAGCACCACTTCGCGGCTTTGGCCTAGTGCCTGCTCGACGATTTCCCGTTGCTCGGTTTCGTGAAGGAGTCCCGATCCGGTGGCCGGGCTGGCCGCTTCGTCGCGGCCCACGTAGTTCAGCTCGCAGTGCGCGGGCAGCAGTGCGTCCAAGTGGGGCTGGACAAAGGACCAAGCGCCCATGTTCTGCGATTCTTCTTGCACCCAGTAGAATTGCTTAGCTGCGGGATAGCGGTTGAACACAGCTTGGAGTTCGGCGGCCGGAAACGGATAGAGTTCCTCGACGCGCAACAGCGCCACCTCGTCGCTGTCATTCGGCTGGCCGCGGGCAGCCACCAAGTCGTAGTAGATCTTGCCGGTGCATAACACCACCCGGCTGACGGCGGCTGGATCGGCGACGTTCGCGTCGTCGATGACCCGCTGGAATGTCCCCGAGGAAAACTCTGCTAGCGCTGAAACGCATTGCTTGTGCCGCAAGAGGCTCTTGGGGGTCATTAACACCAGCGGCTTGCGGAAGTTGCGGTGGATCTGTCGCCGCAAGATGTGAAATAACTGCGCTGGCGTGGTGGGGTAGGCCACCTGCATGTTGTTTTTGGCGCACAGTTGCAAGAAGCGCTCCAGCCGTGCGCTGGAGTGCTCTGGCCCCATGCCCTCGTAGCCGTGGGGCAACAGTAGGACCAATCCGCACATCCGCTGCCACTTGGCTTCGGCGCTGGAGAGGAATTGGTCGATGATCATCTGCGCGCCGTTGACGAAGTCGCCGAACTGGGCCTCCCACAAGACCAAGCGCCTCGGGTCGGCCGAGCTGATCCCATACTCAAAGCCGAGCACTGCCAGTTCCGACAGCATGGTGTTGAGCACGACGAAATTGGCTTGGTCCCGCTCCAAGTGCTGCAAGGGGATGTGTTCTGTGCCCGTTTCGGTGTCGTGCCAGACGGCGTGGCGGTGGGCAAAGGTGCCGCGCTGGGTATCTTGGCCGGTCAGGCGCACTGGCACTCCCTCTCGCAGTAACGAGCCGAAGGCCATCACCTCGCCGCAGCCCCAGTCGATGGGTGCTTGGCCAGCGGCCATGGCGCGGCGCGCTTCGACCATCCGCTGGATTGTGCGGTGCAGGGAGAACCCTTTGGGGACTTGGGTCGCTCGCTCGACGATTCGCTTCAGGATATTGGCATCGACAGCCGTTTGTGCGCTCCAGTCATCGGGTGCCCAAGTCAAGCCCTGCCAGACGCCCCCGAAAGACGAAGTGTGAGGCTGGACTTGTAGGCGGCGGGCGATTTGCTGGGCTTCTTCGAGCCGGGTGCGGATCCGCGCGCGGATATCGTCGGCTTCCTCTTGGGAGATTTTGTTTTGCGCAATGAGTTGGAAGGAGTAGAGATGGAGGATTGTCGGATGCTCGGCGATCTTCTTATACATCAGCGGTTGGGTCAGGGTCGGGTCGTCGGCTTCGTTGTGGCCGTGGCGGCGATAACACCACAAATCAATGATGACATCTACCTTGAAGCGGTGCCTGAACTCCATCGCCACTTGCGCTGCTTGCACTACGGCTTCGGGGTCGTCGGCATTGACGTGGAAGACCGGTGCCTGAATCTCCTTGGCTATGTCGCTCGGATAGGGAGTAAAGCGCGTCTCATCGGCTGGGGCGGTGTAGCCGAGCTGGTTGTTGATGATGATGTGGATGGTGCCGCCAGTGCGGTAGCCGGGCAGTTCGGAGAGATTGAAGGTCTCCGAGACGATCCCCTGTCCGGTAAAGGCGGCCTCGCCGTGGATGAGTACCGGGACCACCCGCTCCCCTTCGGCGTCGTGCAAGTAGGCCTGCTTGGCATAGACGATGCCCTCGATGACCGGATCGACTAGCTCTAGGTGGCTGGGGTTAAAACTGAGCGAGAGATGGACCTTGCGTCCCTCATCGGTGACGTGGTCATGGGAATAGCCCTTGTGGTATTTGACGTCGCCCTCGTCGTCGTCGCGGTCGGCGGGGTCGGCTCCCTCGAACTCGGCGAGGATTTCCTCGTAGGGCTTGTGCAAAAGGTGCGCCAGCACGTTGAGCCGGCCGCGGTGGGCCATGCCGATGACCATCTCTTCGACGCCCAGCTTGGAGCCGGTGTTGACCAGTTCGTCCAAGAGCGGCACCATGGACTCGGCCCCTTCGAGCGAGAAGCGCTTTTGCCCGATATAGCGCGTGTGCAAAAACTGCTCAAACTCCTCGGCGGCGATCAGCCGCGCGAGCACCCGGCGCGTCGCTTCTTCGGGCAAATTTGGATTATTGAGGCAAGGCTCGATCCGCTCTTGTAGCCAGTCGCGCTGATCCTTGTCTGGGATGTCCATGTATTCGACGCCCATGGAGCGGCAATACGTGGTTTTCACCTTGCTCAACAGCCCCCTTAACGTCCCGTCCGTGCGCCCGAGGAAGCCGCCGTTGCCCACGGTCTTTTCGAGGTCTTCTTCGGCGAGGCCAAATTCCACCAAATCCAACAGCGGCAGGCTCTGGCGGTGGTGCCCCAGCGGATCGAGCCGGGCGACGAAGTGGCCCATTTGCCGATAAGCCTGCACGAGGGCTTGGACGCCAGTGAGGACCAACAGGCCCTCGTTGGCTTCTATGGACTGCTGCAAGGCGTCTTTGTCTGACGCTGATTCGCTCTCGGGCACGGAGTGCGCGAAGCCGAATTCAAAGCCGCGGAAGAAGTGCTGCCACTCTTCTGGGAGCGCGCTGGGAGCGCGCTGGTACTGGGCGTAGAGACCTTCAATGTATTCGGCGTTTTCGCTGTGTGTAGTAAATGACATAGAACCTCCAACTGCATGGGCTAGATTCTGAAGATAGACATTATATAAATAGGTGCAAAAATGCGCTCGTGGCGCCGCCCCAATCTTGAGGGTTTCCATGGCAGCACCTACATTTATTAAACCTTTTCCCTTTAGAAAGTATCCCATGTTACTCGCCTTTGTCGGCCCCCCGGCCCTGTCGTTTCTTCGCCGCCGGTCGCTCATAGCGCGCTGCCAGAGTTGTGCGCCCGAGATTGAGGATCTGCGCGCCACGTACTTCTATGCAGTGCAATGCGCACGCACCCTAACCGACGACGAGTTGGCGCGGCTCATGCGGATCCTCGACGTGGACATGGCCCTTCCAGCGAGGGCGCGCAACGAGGTGGCCATTGGCCCGCGGCTGGGCACGACATCTCCGTGGTCGAGCAAGGCCACCGACATCCTCAGAAACTGCGGCCTCGAATTCGTGCGCCGCGTCGAGCGCGGTACGCTCTATGCCTTTGCCGCCGATACCTTGCCCAGCGCGGTCTTGCCGCTGCTCTACGACCGCATGATCGAGGCTCCGCTCAATTCCTTAGAGACTCTCTTTCGCCGCGTGGAACCCAAGCCATTAGTCCACATCCCGGTGCGGGCCGAGGGGCGACGGGCGCTCGTGGTCGCCAACCGCGAGATGGGCTTGGCCCTCTCGGACGAGGAGATCGACTACGCGCTGCACGCCTTTGCGGGCCGCGACCCAACCGATGTGGAGCTAATGATGTTTGCGGTGGTCAACTCCGAGCACTGCCGCCACAAAATTTTCAATGCCGATTGGATCATCGACGGCCAGCGCGAGGCGCGCTCGCTCTTCGACATGATTCGCCACACGCACGCCGCTCACCCCGAAGGCACGGTTAAGGCGTATTCCGACAACGCCGGCGTGATTGAGGGCTCTGATGTGCCAGTCTTTGGCCCGCAGCTAGACGAGGACTTTCGCTATGGATACCGCCAGCGACAAACCCACGTCTTGATCAAGGTCGAGACCCACAACCACCCCACTGCTATCGCGCCTTATCCCGGGGCGTCCACTGGAGTCGGAGGGGAGATTCGGGACGAGGGGGCAGTCGGCACCGGCGGCTGGTCGCAGGCGGGCCTGTGCGCCTTTTTCACCTCGCATCTGCGCCTGCCTGGGTTTGCCCAGCCGTGGGAAAAAGAACGCGCGGCCTTCCCGGACCGCTTGGCTACTCCGCTCGCCATTATGACCGAAGGGCCGATCGGCAGCGCGGCGTTTGGCAATGAATTCGGCCGGCCCAACATCTTGGGGATGTTCCGCACCTTAGAAGACGACAGCACTGGGGTGTGGCGCGGCTACCACAAGCCGATCATGGTCGCCGGTGGCGTCGGCCTCATCGACGCCGCGCACGTAAAAAAGAAAACCCCAGCGGCGGGCGATTGCGTCATTCAACTCGGAGGACCGGCCATGCTCATCGGCCTCGGCGGGGGCGCGGCCTCTAGCATGGACACAGGCGCTAACAGCGAGGACCTCGACTTTGCCTCGGTGCAGCGCGACAACCCCGAGATGCAGCGCCGCTGCCAAGAGCTAATCAGCCGCTGCATTTCGCTCGGTGCGGAAAATCCCATCATCAGCATCCACGATGTGGGGGCCGGCGGCCTGTCCAACGCCTGCCCGGAGTTAGTCGCAGACGTAGGGGCGCGCTTTGACTTGCGGGCCATTCACAACGACGACCCGGGCATGAGTCCGATGCAGATTTGGAGCAATGAGGCGCAAGAGCGCTACGTGCTGGTGGTGGGCCGCGCTGATTTGGATCGCTTTGCCGAGTTGGCCGCGCGCGAGCGCTGCCTGTTTGCGGTCATCGGCGAGATCACTGGCGACGGCACGCTGTCGCTCGACGACGCGCTGCTCGGCGGCAAGCCCATCGACGACCTCGATCTAGCGGTCATTTTGGGCAAACCGCCCAAGATGCTGCGCCGCGCAACGCGCAGCCGGCCCGTGCGGCAACCCCTCGCCTTGGAGGGCCCCTCGATAGCCGAGGCCGCCGAGCGCGTGCTCCGCTTCCCAGCCGTAGCGGCCAAGACCTTCCTCATCACCATTGCCGACCGCACGGTCACCGGCTTGGTGGCCCGCGATCAGATGGTCGGCCCCCATCAGGTGCCGGTCGCGGATCTGGCCATGACTTGCCACTCCTTTCAGGGGTACACCGGGTCGGCCATGGCCATGGGTGAACGCACGCCCCTCGCCTTGGTGGATGCGCCAGCGTCTGGGCGCATGGCCATTGCCGAGGCGATTACTAACATTGCTGCGGCGCACATCGGCCCGATCCACCGCATCAAGCTGTCGGGCAACTGGATGTGCGCCTGTGGCGAGGAGGGCGAAGATGCGGCCTTGTACGACACAGTGCGCGCAGTGGGGTTGGAGTTTTGCCCGGCAGTAGGCGTGTCGATCCCGGTGGGTAAAGACTCGCTGTCCATGCGGGCGGTGTGGGAAAACGCCGAGGGCGCAGCGCACAAAGTGGTCGCGCCGTTGAGTTTGGTCGTCTCGGCCTTTGCGTCGGTGGACGATGTGCGCCGCCATGCCACGCCCGATCTAAAGCGCGTCGGCGATACCCGGCTGCTGCTCGTGGATTTGGGTCGCCGACAAAACCGCCTCGGCGGCTCTTGTCTCGCTCAAGCTTACAATCAAATCGGCAGCGAGGCTCCGGACGTAGATGCAGGCGATGTGCGCGGTTTGTATGAGGCCGTGCAGACTTTGCTCGACCAAGATCTCGTGCTCGCGTACCACGACCGCTCCGATGGTGGCCTCTTCGCCGCGGTGGCTGAGATGGCGTTTGCCGGTCGCTGCGGAGTGGAGCTGACGATCAACACGCTGGGCGACGATCTACTCGCTGCGCTCTTTTGCGAGGAAGTGGGCGTTGTGATCCAATATCGCGTCGAGGATGAGGAAGCCGTGTACAAGGTCTTTGCGGATCAGGGTATCGCCGACTTGGTGCATGGGGTGGGCCAGCCCGTTGACGGTGCCGACGATTTGCACCTGCGCGTTCGCCACCGCGGTGATCTCATCTATGAAGCTCCACTGCTCGACCTCCACGCGGCGTGGGCTGAGCTGACGTATCGGATGCAGGCCCACCGCGATGACCCGGACTGCGCCCGCGAAGAGTACGAGGCCCTTGCCGACGGCCAAGACCCGGGCCTGAACTTCCACTTGGCGCACGAAGTCGCTCCGACCATAGGAGGGAAGGCGCGGCCCCGCGTGGCCGTGCTGAGAGAGCAGGGCATTAACGGCCAAGTGGAAATGGCCGCAGCCTTTGACGCAGCCGCCTGCGGGGCGGTTGACGTGACTATGACCGACCTATTGGCAGGACGCGTCGAGTTGAGTTCGTTTCACGGGCTGGCTGCCTGCGGCGGCTTCAGCTACGGCGACGTGCTCGGGGCCGGGGCTGGTTGGGCGCGTTCGATCCTCTTTCACGACCGCCTGCGCGAGCAATTCGCCGCCTTTTTCGAGCGACCGGATACCTTTTCCTTGGGAGTGTGCAATGGCTGCCAGATGCTGTCGCACCTCAAGGAGCTGATCCCGGGCGCGGCTAACTGGCCGCAATTTGTGCGCAACCGCTCCGAGCAGTTTGAGGCGCGATTTGCGACCGTAGAAGTGCTGGAGAGCCAATCGGTGCTCTTGCGCGGCATGGAAGGCTCGCGTTTGCCCATTGCGGTGGCGCACGGCGAGGGCCGCGTCCAATTTGGCGACGAGCGAGAAATAGAACGAGTGCGGATGCAAAACCAGCTTTGCCTGCGCTACGTCGATAACTACGGCGATCCGGCCGAGCGCTATCCGGCCAACCCGAACGGCTCGCCCGACGGGCTGACTGCCTTCACCAGCGCCGACGGCCGCGCTACCATTATGATGCCGCACCCCGAGCGCGTCTGCCGCAATGTCCAGCTATCTTGGCGTCCGGCGGAGTGGACGGGCGAAGAGGGGCCGTGGCTGAAGCTATTTCAGAATGCTCTCGCCTTTGCCGCTCAAAGCTAGGTTGACGCCTTTCCTGCGCACGGCCAAACCCGTCAATAATCCTCGCAGCTATGGTATCCAGAGCCATAGTAGTCGGTGATGTAGCTGACGCCGTAGCGCCCGTGCACGGGCGGCTTTTCCTCGAACCAGTGATCCTCGGGACAATTAGCTCCCACCACTTCTTCTACAGCCGGGAAGGACTGCTCAAAGCCGCCTGTACCCGTGCTGACCACAGAGCGGATCTCGGCAAATGACACCAGCAAGGGCGGAGCCGCTCCTGCCTCGTTGTCCTCTTCCCCGGTGAGCAAAACGGTCTCGATCCCCTGGCGCTCGCAGGCCCTGACCGTCAGAGCAGTCTCCAAAAACCGCTGGCCCCGGAAGTCGGTGGTTACAATGGCACCCTGGGCCCCCAAACTCTTGGCCAGCAAAGCGGCGCGCTCGGCCGCCATATCCTTCTCCCCCTGGGTGGTCCAATTCGTGCGCTGCACAATGCAGCCTAGGAAGTTGCAACTCTCGCCGTGCCGCCGGGCGAGATGGACGACCGCTGGGTTGTTGGACAGATGCCAGCAGGTAGAGCGTCCAGAACCCATGAAGAGGGCACCGTCCATCACCTCCGTGGGGTAGAGCAGCCAGGGCGCTGAGAGCCTCGTTTGTCCGTATACCGAGGTGCCACGCTGGGATCGCGGACCCACCTGCCACTCGTTGGACGCCAAGTGGGTTATGAAGACAAAGCCCGGGAGGGAGGGATCTGTCGAGGTGAGATCAAATACTTCCAGTTCGGGCGGCTCCAACCCCGAGGTGGTCTGGGCCAGCCGGTCCACTATCCTCAAGACCGCGGCTTGGACGGCCAGATGGCAGTCTTCCTCCTCGCCCCGGGGATTTTCCAGGGTCGCGCAGACTAGGTTGAGTTCATCGTACGGAGGTAGATTTCCCGGGCCGGACATGTCGAGGAACCCGCCTCGGTTTTCTCGCGGAACACCTGCGCTTGCACTCGATTCCCGAGCCGTCCGCTCGGAACGCTGGCGCGCACTCGGTCCTAGGGGGCCGGTGTCGATGCAGAGCGCGACGGCGACCTGGCCTAGCCGATGGGTCCGCCCTTGGCCCACGGCAGCGGCAGGCCGACCGCACACTCCGGGGTAAAACATCCCCGGACCCGCCACTTTCACCTTGGGCTCGTATAGGTTCTGCATTTTTACGATGCGCACGGATTCGCCGGGCCGCACCAAGTCGATGCTCGCCGAGGGAATATCACCCCCTTGCAGGGCGAGATCCAGCAACTCCTGCCTGTTGATCTCTAGCTGTCCGTCGTGCCAGCGAGTCTCCGACCCGAAACGCGCCTCATCGACCGGAAAGGTACCTAGTTCAAGACGCATGGACTCTCTCCTCGGCGGACGATGCGTCCGGATCGAATAGGGTGGGGCCAGCGACTTCGGTGCGCAGGGCCTGCAGGGCCGTCTCGACGATCCGGCGCATCAGTCGCCGATCGTTTTCCTCGTTCAAATTCGGATCGCCGCACACGTGCTCCACGCGCACCCCTCTCACCACTCGGCTCACTTCCACCGACATGGGGATCATGGGAATAGCGCTCACCACGACCACGTCAATGCCCTCCCGGGCCAGCTCTTTGCTCATCGTCGCTCCGCAACGATTGCAACTGCCTCAGGTGGCCACCAAGAGCGCCGCCCGTATCTGGGCTCTTTTGAACTCTTGGGCGATCTGCGCTCCCATCTGCTTAGCTTGAGAGACGGCAGTGCCGTTGCCCACCGTGGAGAAAAAGTACGGATAAATCGCGCCGATTTTCCCTTCTTCTTCCAATTCCCGCAAAACGGGCAACGGCAGCACATAGCTGGGCTTCTTGGTGTTGAGGATGTGGGGGTTGAAGCCCCCGTGGACGGATTCCCAGTCCTCTGTACTCAGCGCCTTCTGCCCTTCGATAGAGTAGCGAAAAGCCTGCTGAGCGAATCCAGAGACCTGTCCGTCGGGATTGCCCCGGGGCACCAAACCACCGCTGGTGACCAGACCCAGAGTTACCTGTCCAAGATCCTCTACCGGCGGCGGCGGCGGCACGGTTTCGTACTGCTGAAGCAGTACTTCCGATGCATAAGGTCGCTCGTGCACGCGAGCCTCCAGCATGTCGATGGCCCGCTCCCAGCCAGGCTGTTGACGCACGACGGATTTTCTGAGGCCCGTGGGCAAATAGCCCTCCTTGGCCGCAGGGCCGAGTTCCTCGCCGCGAGCCAGCTTTACGCCCAATTCGATCATGCGGGTGAGGATAGCCTGCATCTCCGTCGCCCGAGTGCCCGTAGGTACGCACACCAGCTCTCGCCGGAAGGTAGTGTACCCCGGGTTCTCGGGGTACATGCCGGTGACGGCCGGTACGCCCGCCTCTTTAGCCACGGCGCACATCTGAGCACACGCCACTCCGTAGCGCCCCGCGTCAAAGGCCGGGCCGGCGAGTACCAGATCAGGGGCGTAGTGTTCGAGGGCTTGGCGGGCGGCAACCGCAGCTTGCTCTCCCTCTTCGACGAAATAATTGTCGCCGCAGACAAACGTGGCCACCACGGCCCCTCGCTCGCCCAACATCTGCTGGACCGCGCGGCCCGGCCCTACGGCACCTTCCTCGACCTGCAGGGGGATATTGGCGTGCTCCTCAGCACCGATACCCCCGAAAAACTGATTCAGATAGTGGACTACCCGCAGCGTTTCAACCATGAGTTCACCCCCAAATTTCGCCTTAAAGAGTAGTGTTTCGTTGACGCACTTCCCGCACGGCTTCCACGATGGCTGCGGCCTCGTCCATGACCATCTCGGCCACGCCTACCTCGGCCTCGTACACCGCGCTGTCCACGGCCGCTTTGATCTCGGGCTCTATAATGTGGTAGACCGGAAGTCCAAGGGCTCGACCGGCCAGGGCACCCGCCCAAGTTGGATCCCCTTCGGTCATGGTCAGGGCGTACAGCTTGCTGCTGTCTGCGGTGGGCGTGCCCAAAATGACGATGACATCGTCGCTGCCCGTGCGCTCGACGGTCCGTTTGATTTCCTCTTGACCTTCCAGGTCAACGCCGCCTGCGGCCGTTCACACAAAGCAATAGGTCACCTCCAGGACCACTTCGGCACCGGCGCTGCGGACGCAGTTTGCTATGCTCGTACCCGGCACCCCGTCCCGCTCGCCTAAGACGATCGCTTTTTTTCCTTGCAGTTCCATCTGCTCAACTCCTGTTGGGGTTATTTTCAACGATAAAAGACATGCCATCGGACATCTGCGTCATTCGGCCTAGGAACAGGCTGCCCTTGGCGAGGAACATGGCCCTTTGCATCGTGCCATCTCTCATGCGATCCAGCGCATGGCCCAAGTAGGGAATGCCGGAGGCAATATGCCCTTGGGTGGGCGAAAAACCGGGCATCCCGTACGTCTGGATGAAAGCCGGCATTTCCGACCGGTCAATCTCTTTGTTGAGGACCGCCAAGGCGGCAATCATTTGGTAATTCCTCCTGGGAACATCACCGCTGCCCGCAGGCTCTGTGGCCTCTGGATTGTGCAACTCGGTAGCGTACTTATCCACGTCCCTGAAGCTCAAGCCCAGTCTGGCCAGAGGTCGGGAGACCAGTTCCTCAAAGACGGCCTGCTGGGAAGAACCAGCCCCGACACTGTGCCGCCCTATCGAGTCCAGCCGCAACACCGGACTGAGGCCGTCGTCCGGGCCCACCAGTACTGCTACCGCAGCCAACACATCCTCTATGATGGGGTAGTCGCAGCGCAGATGGCCTTGGAACTTCATCCCTAGCTTGGCCAGGGAGGATCCGCCGACTACGACGACTTCATCGAACACGCCTGAACTCACCAACGCCCCGGCCATCACCAAGGCGTGCGCCGGCCCGCAGCAAAAGGCCTTGACGTCGGATCCGGTCGCATTGCTCAGACCGCACATCTCTCCGACGGCTTTGGCCAGATTCCCTCCCCCTCGCTGGTAGCGTTCCCCGACGGCTTCCTCACCGCTATTGATAATATAGTCAACCGCGGCCGGATCGAGTTGGGTATCGCTCAACAGCGTCCTCAGCGCCATAGCAGCCGTTATTTTGCACGTCAGGTTTTCGAGCAACACGTCCGCTGCCAGCGTGGCATCTTCTTCGTGGGCGCGATGTATGCATCCGACCAGACGCCCATTTTTGAGCAAGAGCGGCAGCGCTGCTTCCAGATCGGCCACGCTAGTCTCGATTGCCGCATAGGGCTGACCGTCGCCGAGCCGCTCCAATTCGGAGTTGTGGACCAAGCTGTGGCCGGCTAGGGCTTCTCTAACTTCCCCGGCAAATTTCTCTTCCAGCCAGACCAAGTCGAACGCATCGGCTATCTTGAGGAGCCCATAGAGGGTCTCTTCCGGCATGATCTCGCCGTGGGGATAGCGCGGCTGCCAAGGACTGTTCCCCTCGAACCAAGGCCGCTCGCGGGTGGCGAGTTCGTCGGGCGCAAACTGCCCCAGAAAGACCTGGTTGGGTGCATAGGCCGCGGCTTCCGAATACGAGCGGAGATGCAGGGCAATTTGGTCCCAAAGCTCCGGGGTTTTCAGGAGTTCGCGGCGAGGTTTGGAACCATAACGCACCAATCCGGGAGCATGCGCGAGGAAGTACCTGGCGCCCTTGATCACTGGTTGGACGACGTTCGGCTTCATCGCGTATTACCAGCGTTCAGCCCAGCCAGATGCTCGTCGAACCACTTGACCTCCCCGGCGTAGACCGTGCGCAATGAGTCGATATAGACTTCAAAAGCCCGCTTCGCATGCTGCAACTTGACTCGACGACGGACGTGCTTCCGCACCTTTGCAAAGGGGATCCGATGCGGTTCAATGGGCTCGTCCAGCCTGAATACGGCAAACTTGCCGTCCAGTTCCACCGGCCCTTGGATTTGCCCGACTTGCTGTCTCTCTTGGCGCTGGAATAGTCTGTAATAGGGCGAACTCTGGAGGGCATAAAGGACCACATGTCCATCTCGACCGGCGTGGACATGCCCGTGTCCGTCCTCAGTCCTCGGACGCACCGAGTGCTTTCGAGCCAGATCCTCTAGGCTTTGTCCCGCTTCCGCGGCCTGGCGGATCTCCATAGCTTCCTCCCGAGTATTGAGCAGGATCTCGGTCAAGTAGACCGTTCCAGGTACGCTGTACCCATCTATATGCGCCTCGTAGTGCTGCCGCACTTCCGCCTCGGGAGGAGGAGGAAGCAGATCAATCACTTCTCGCCGACGCAGTTGTCTGATCAGCAATTCTTCGCATTTGGCTTCCTGCCAGGCCAAAAACTCGGCGTTCAAATCGAATCCTTGTCGGCGAGCCTCTCTCAGCAGCAGGGTATCAGACAGGGCCTTGGGATCGCTAGCAACAATTTGAGACAAACTATCCGTCCTCTTGAGTTCCTCGAGGTACTCGAGGTGCCGGGCTGCCCATTTGCGCCGGCGCACGTTCGTGGCCAATCGCTCCTTTAGCCGGTCGAAGGGGATTCTATAGCGATCGAGAATCGTCAGCACTTCGTACCCCTCTACTGTGCGGATGGGCGCGCTGATGCCCCCCACAGGCAGATCGAAGATCACCTTCTGCAGCACTGGGGCCACGTCCTCCGGGCCGAAGAAGTGCCCCAAGTCTCCGCCCTTTTCCGTCGCGCCCTTTAGCGAGCGAGCCGCTGCCAACGCGGCGAAATCCGCTCCCTGCTCCAGTTCACGGACGATTTTTCGGGCCTCTTCCTCGGTCGCGCAGAGAATGCGGGCGGGCCGAACCATCCAGCCCAGGTCGGCCTCTTGGTACTCCTGGAGCAGTTCTTCTTCGGCCACCTCGACCCGTCGGGTGATATATTCGGCTGTAACTTGGTCAATCAGTTTTTTATTGGCGAGTTGCTCCAGTTCCGCTTTCAGCTCCGGCATGCTCCTGTACCCCCTGTTTCCGGCTTCGAGCAGCATCAGCTGACGGTCCACTAGGCTCTGGAGGTGCTCGCGCTGAGCCGCCGCTCCAGAGGCGGCTGCACGAAAGGCCGTGGGTAGATCCCGTTCGTACTGCCGCAATACCTCTGCGGTGATCACCTCATCGCCGACCTGTACCAGCGGCAGGTCCGCTACGGTCTGTGGCTGCGGACTGCAATTCCCGAGCAGAGATAGGCCCACTGCGGCCAGCAACCAAGCCCAGCAAGGCGACATGCGTCGTTCTCCACGGCAATTCACGGCAGCAGACTCCCACTCATCCGGTTTCCCTATTTCCGAGCCAACTCAATACGCCCGTCCGGGTACTCCCGTCCGATGTCTCGCTCAAATCGGGAGGTGACATCAAGCGTCTCAATGGGTTGGTCCCTAAAATCGAAGCGCACGGTAATATCGGGAATGTGGACGGTCAGCTTGGCGACATCAGGAGCCAGAGTTTTGAAGACGACATATCCTTCGCGCTCTTGGCCACTGAAGATCATCTCGTCGGCGAACAAGGTGCGCCTGAGGATGCCCTGGCGCTCCTGCCAGGTTTGATACTCCCCGCCCCGACGCATACCCCGACTTCTATCCCCGCTATTCCCTGCTCCACCACCCGACCCCCCGAGGGAAAAGCTCCGGTAGTAAATTTTGAGCTGGGCAAAACTAAGCGCGGCGTACTTGCGGCCGTTGTCGGTCTCAATGTAGAGGCTAGTGGGGTCTATGTGGACTTTGGGATAGGCGTAATTCTTCGCGCTCAACCGGAAGACCGTAAAGCGGCTGGGAGTCCGGTTGGTCCTGAAGATCTTTGTCTGGCCGTAGGTATAGGGGTTGGTCCCCTGCTCTGTAGCCACACTGAACTGGCGGTTCAATTCCTCGTCGTTCATGGGGCGCAATTGGATTTCTAGCCGTCCCGCGGTGAAAATGACAGAGCCGTCGTCCGTGACCCTTCTGCTCTCGCCCTGAACTGCTTCGTCCATCGGCCGCAGATTGCCGGCATAGTAGTGATAGGCACAACTCGCGGTCAAGCCGATTGACCCCAGTGCCAGCAAAAGGACGCAGTGTACTCTATGCATACCAGATTATCCTATTCAGGGTTTGAGCGCGCCCGGGAGTATCTCAATAGAGCATGGCCAAGATCCCGGTCTGCCTTTTGAGTTTGTCGTCCGCATCCGCTCTTACGCGATATAGGTAAATTCCGGGGGGCAGTATCCCCCCCCTGTCGTCCCGACCGTCCCAGCGCAACTCGACCACACCAGCCCCGTGCCGCCCGTGTCCCAGGCTGCGCACCCGACGCCCCGACAAGTCGTACAGATCAACGGTGAGTTCTATGGGCTCGGAAATCAGAAAGAGGTCAACGGAGATTAGGGCTTCGTCGTTAATTCCGTCGCCGTTGGGTGTAAAGGGATTGGGTTCCACAAGGGGCCGATTGATGAGGTTCCCTAAATTTTCTGCCACTACGGTGAATACGTCCGTACTCAATTCGGGACTGGCATCCCCGGGTTCCGTGGGCTGGGGGATGCCCTTTTCGGCGTCGTTCCACACCGCGCTGGTGAACTGCCACGAGCCATTGAAGAGGGTTGAGGTGAAGACGATCTCAATATTCCGCTCCTGTCCCGGCGGAAAATCGGCCACGTCGAGGGGCGGCAGCTCGACCAACAGCTTGCTGGAGCTGCCTAGGACCATGGTCTGGGTGAACTGCCCCAGTGAATCGAGTCCGCCGGGCTCTGGCGGCAGCCGTTGCGGCTCTACCCCCTCTGTGGCCGCCACTGGTATCTCTACCCAGGGCTGGTCGTCCACCTTGAGCGTCTGAATCCTAGTGTCCCGGCTGGGCACGGCGATCTCAATGCGGTTGAAGCCCCTGTGGTCGTTTGGGTCAAAGAAGGGTTTGAGAAAATAGCGGAACGTGGTCTCCTCACCTAAGGACGCCTGGGGAGGAAAGATTTCGCCGCGGACTCCGTGGCCCACTATGGGGACATCGTATTCGAATTCGAGGTAGTCGAAGAGCACCGCGCTGTGCTGCAAACTGTCGAAGAAGATGCGAAATTGCAGATAGCGGGTCTGACTGGGCAAGGGCAGGAGGATGCCGCTCTCCTCTGCCGGCCGCGTCTGATCAACCAAGCCATCCTCGTAGCGGAGCGACGCCGACCAGAAACTCCAGCCTTTGGGACCATCGGCCCCCAGTGGGGCACCCAACTCGTTGTAGGGTAGGTTGTGCTCTGGCACCCGCATCAGCGAGTTGAGATTCGCCCAACCGAACGCGTCCAGGGTACGGCCGTTTTCGTCCCGCATATCGACCACATCCTTCCCCACTCGCCGCTGGTAAATATGGGTGTCCAAGGAATTTCCGGCGCGAAACTGAATGCGCACGTCCCCTTCCTCCCCCAGGCGACGGGCTTTCCAGCGCACCTTTCCCCAGGTGACCGAATTGCCCTCCTGGTCGGGGAACTGGCTCTCTACTTCTGTCCGGTCTTCTAGCTTGTAACGATCCCACTGCTGGGTATAGCGCCGCACGCCGGGTGGATTCACCCCCAAGTCGATTATCTCCGAAGCATAGAAACCATCCGTGGGATACCCATCTCCGTAAATTTCCACCTCGGCGATCTCCCAGTACTCGCCGGGTGGATGTCGGGAGAGAATGTCCACCATCCCCATCAGCAGTGGTTGATCCAGAGATATATCCTTGATTACGGGTATTTGCTGGCCGACTTGGGGAGGGATCACAAAGGGATAGACACTCAGCCTGTTGTTGTTGATGTGCGCGGCATTCCCGTAGCGCACCCAGTAATCCCGCATGGTGGCCTCTGGCACGCTGGGGCGCGGCTGGAAAACGATCCGCTGGATGTAGTAGTAGCCCTGAAAGCGGAGGTCGAAGCGAGCATTGGCGTCTCGGGTGGTGAGACCGTAGGCAGTGAACAGATCGCCGTCGGCCATCTTGGCCCTGTTTTTTTTGGTCCCCCCATAGGCCGTGGTATTGAAGGGGTCGGCCACTTCTATGCGGACTCCCGCCTCGCTGGGGACAATGGCGATATCTGTACCGTACTCACCCCTTTGGGCCCGTTCGGCAAGCAAGGCGACCAAGTTCAAAGTGCTGTCTAGGCGGACGGGACTAAGCCACGTGCTACCGTCCCCGTCTTGGAGGATTTCCAAGGCCCAGCCCCGGCCCCACCGAGTGATCCCGCTCACCGGGACCAGTTGCCAAGGATGCATCTCGTCCCCCACTCGCCACTTTTCGACCTCTGCTGACAGTGCGCTTGCGCCCACTAGGGACAGGGCGCTCCAGATCAGCAGGCTCTTCTGTCTACTCATGATCGATACGGCCTCCAAGTTCCACCGAGAGAAGCGAACTCACTCCCCAAAACCAGCGTACAGCGTGAGAAAAAGGCTGCTCTCCGTCTGCACTTTGGCCGCGGCCTGCCGATCGACCCGGGCGATGTGGATACCCGCCTGGGCCCACAAGTCGTAGCCCAAGTAGGCCACGTTGTTGGTGAGTTGGAGAGCATAGATCAGCTCATTGCGATCTGAGCGGACCGGATCGTTCTCGAGGATATCCCTGAACTGGTTGACGTAAAAGTATTCCAGGCCGACCTGCAGGGTGGTCCTGGATAGAATCGAAATGCGACCTATCAGGGACAAAAGCTCCCGTAGTTCGGTAGTAGCCACGCGGATCTGTTCTTCTTTGCGGGTGGGCCGGTGGCGCAAAAACTCGTTCTTCCAGCGCGGCTCCAGCCGCAGAGCGCCCAAGTTAAAGGTGTATTCCGCTTTGTTGATGATCCCCAGCAGGCTGGCCATCTCGCGGATGTTCTGCTGCTTGAAAGGCCGCTCATCGAAGTCCACTTGGCGGAAGAACTCGTATTTGAAGCGGTTGATAATGCGCAGGTTATCCGCGGCGTAATGGTAGCCCAAGTAGAGAGTATTGGCCCAGGCATTGCGGGCGGGCAGGGGGTCTTCGAAGGGCACGAAATCTCCTCGCGACCCCTCCCGGAGCACCCATTCTATCACGTTGTCGCGGATATTGTCCTCAATCCTGCGCAGATTGTCGTAGAATTGCAGCCGTCCTCGCCGCGGAAAATCCTTCTCGTAGGTCAGCAATAGATAGGTACTTTTGTTCCGCCGATCATCCGCCAATTGCCTCTCGCGCTGGCGTCCCACGCTCAGACGGGCGTCGGGCCCCAGACTGGAACCGACGTAGATATTGTAGCCCCGTCGATCCCGCTTGTAGAGATAGTCCGGCTGGATGTCGTTCTCAAAGCGATCGACAATGCCGTTGTTGTTCATGTCGATCCCAAAGAGAAAGTCCGGCCGGTCCGAACTGTAGCGCAGGAAGGGCTCTTCGTAGTCGGGGATGGTGTTGGGACGCCGGAGATTGTCATTCTGGTTGAAGTCGACGATGAAGTCTCTGTTCTCATCCCAGCCCGGAAAGATCTCGGTGTCGCGAGTGAAACCGCGGCGGAACCAGTCGGGGAAGCGGTCCTGGTCGTCGTTGTCCTCGACAAATTCGTAGACAAACTGGCGGTTGTCGTCGTAGAGGATCGGTCCCAGATCGTTCTGGACGCCCGCCAGGAAAGTGCTGGTACTGTAGCTTGGATCCATGCTGTAGGCTTCGGCAAAAAAGAACAGCGGATGAGCCCGTTTGTACAGATTCAGAAACCAAGCGTCCCCGCTTTCTTGAGAAGGCGTGTGTTCGGTCACATCCGTTTCCAGCCGGCGTGGATAGCGCTTGTGTTGCCGGTTGTGGGCGAATTCGCCCGCCAGGAAAAATCCCTGCGCATTTTCCACATCGAGGGTAAAGCCGAAGATTTCGTTGCCTACGGGTAGTCCGTACAGGAGGGAAATAAAACGCTGGTTGGAGCCGTCCTGGACATTGCCCGGGGCGCGAATTGTGCGCTCGGGAATGCCCTCGGCCAGCGTCACCGGTTGTCGTTTCTGGTTCACTTGGCGGTTGGAGGTCAGGTCAATGCGATAGTCATTGGCCAGCAGCAGCACGAATTCGACGCTCTTGATCCGATCGGGAGCCGGGCCAAAGGCCTGGCGGTATTCTGGACCCTCCAGATCGTATATCAGGCTTATGACTTCGCTGCCATCGGCCGAGAGGAAGCCTTCCTGGCGGAAGCCGCCTTGGATAGTGGGGAAAAAGTTGAGGATGGAATTGCCGTCCAAAGGACGGCGATTGCTGAAGCGCTTGCCGTCGATATTGGTGATGATGATCTCTTCTTGGAAGAAGGCCGTCCCGCCATCGCCGTCTTCGGGCGAGTCGTCACTCAGGCGGATCTCAATGCGCGTTACATCGTTGTTCTGCCCTTCGGTCAAGGTGCCCCTGAACGGGTTCCCCGAGAAGGCTTGGTTCTTGGTCTGCGCATTGAAGGCGCTGACATAGGTCGTCCCCAACCGGACGAAGTCACCCACCTGGATGGTGCCACGACCTCCCAATAGATTGGTATCATTGGAGCGCTCACCGGCTCCGGAGGGCCCCAGGTCGCCGACTGCTCCGGCCGCGCTGGGACGCGAGGCAAGGAGGGTAAACTCGTACTTGTCGCTGGCGAAATCGAACTGCATACCAGTAAAGCTGGGTTTGGAAAAGGTCATGGGCGTCAGCGTCGTGCGAATCCTGTCGCCCACGGTCAGGCTGTAGAAGTACTGGCCCTTTGAGTCCGAGGCGATCACCAAGTTGTTGAACCAAGATCTGAACTCGCTGCCCTTGAACAGGGCATTCCCGGCCACTTGGGGAGTGGAGACGCGCCAGTCGTATACGAGTTTGCCGCGGGTGATGAAATTGCCGTAGAGATCGTAGAAATAGTCTCCTTCGAGCGAGGTGTTCACGTACCTGAGGTAGCGGCTGCGAGCGTAGTTGGAATACTGCCACTGGCGCCACTGGAATTCGTAGAATAACTCCTGGGGTACGTACCACTTCTTGACCGCCGGATCCAAGGCATCAAAAAGCACGCCCGAACCCTGCAATTCATAGGAAATCTCGCCGCCGCGCCGCGCCCCTAGGCGGGTGCCGATTTCCTGGGCTTGGAGCGGCTCCTCTGCGAGTAGGACGCACAGGGCAAAAAAACATACGAAACGTCTGCCGTATGGTCTGTGCACAACACCCTCCTGCCAGACTCGAGTGGAATTATCTCGGTAGATCTCGACTCAATAGACCACGTGCACGGGAAGCACGACCTTTTCGTCGCCCTGGTCGGCTTCGACTTGGATCCGGCACAGGTAGATTCCCGGAGGCACCAGCGCCCCGGATGGATTGCGCCCATCCCAAGTGAACTGCAGCTCACCTGCTTTGCCGATGCTCTCTATCACCCTTCCCTCCTGCATCTGGACGGCACGGCCGACCAGCCGGCCGGACAAGTCGTATAGTGCAACTTCGATGGGACGATCTTGCAGGATCTGTATCAGAGCGAATTCGATCTGCAACTGATCGTTGACGCCGTCCCCGTTGGGCGTGACAAAGGGGTTCACCTCCAACACGCGGACCAACTCGTCGGCGGACTGGTCTAGACTGACCCGGACGGCGTTGTGTTCGACCAGCTCAGTGGCGTCCTGACCGTCGAATTCGACCTTCTGAAAGTCCATTTCAGGGTTCTGAGAATTGCGCATGGAACTGTGCAATTCCGTCCCATCCCGGTACATTTTCACGGCCAACTGCACCTCGGCAATGGCGTGGGTCTGCCCTCGGTTGTCTTTGTTGAGGGAAAAGGGCAGACGAAAGTAGAGCGAATCCGAACCCGGCCGCGCCAGCATTTGCAGAGACTGGCCCTCGACATTGCGGAAGAGACTGTCTCCGGGCACCCGCTGGAAGTAGTCGGTGAAGCGGGTCTCCATGGCCCTGATTGCGGTCTGCAAGCTGTCCCGCGATTCCCGAACCACCCGAACCTCACCGAGACGCACACCCCGCAATGCGGCTGGCTGCTTGGTGAGGATGAGGATTTCGTCGAATCCCTCCTGCACCTCCGGCTGCAGCGGATCGGGCCCGGCCGCCCGGATGAAATACGAATAGGTCTGCAATTCCAGCGGGTTGACTTGGCGGGGCGGGCGATAGTCCAGCGGCTCGGACTCCAGATCGTGCAAGGGGCGCTCCAGCCCCTGAGGAGTCAGCAAGGCGAGTTCAGCCCCTGTGTTCAGGGCCAGCGGCGGGACGAGATCCACGCGGAGCGCTTTGAGGCGAACGGTGGCATTGGGATCTTCCGATTGAAGGTTTACCCGAATCTGTAGGAACTTGCGGGGATTGGGAGAAGTGACCACGGCCTCTCTACGACCCCCAGTTGGCCGGTAGTTCCGGCTCCAAGAACTCCACCCCACAAAAGCCAACTCGCCTGCCCTGTCTGGGGTTTGTCGGGGAGCCCGCCGCAGCTTCTTGCCATCCTCGTCGATTTGGCCGTCCCCGTCGTTGTCGATAAAATCGATCTTATCTTCGTCTTTTTGGCCGTCCCCATCATCATCCTGCTTGCTCTTGTGGCGTTTGCTTTGAGGCAGACTCAGCCAGTGGTTCCAGACCCGCCAACTCAGCTCCAGATCTCCATAGCGCTCCGCGTCTATTTCCGTGCGAACAAAATCTCCTGCCCCGTCATCGACTACCTCGAAATAGGTGAAGAGCGAGTCGGTCTGCTCACTGGTGCGGGTCTGGATTTGCAAGCTGACCTCCGGGTGCAGATCGAGGGGTTCGGCCACTTCGATGAAGGCCCCGCTCGGATCTTGTCGGCGGACGATGGCCTCACCCTCCCAGGCAATCCTGGACAGGGTCGTCTGCCGATCTTCGCCTTGGCGCTGCAGGCGGATGGGCTGGGAGTAGAGCCACACGCTGACGGGGTATCCGCTGCCGTACAACTGTAGCTCCGCGAGGTTGCCAAAAGATCCGTAGCGACCGGATTGACGCCCACTGATGTCGATGTCCCGGACCTGGAGGAAGCGAACTTTGCGCCGGGTGAATTCCTCGCTGAACATCCGCACTTGGGTAGTCCGGTTGTCCACCTTGCCAGCGCTGATGATATTCTCCCACTGCAGTCCGTTTTCCAGTTGGGGGAAGTCCTCCGGGCTCTCGATTTTAACCGGATTCAACAGGGTGCCGTCCGAGGCCAGAAATTCGTGTCCGATAAAGTAGTTGCCGTTCATAACTACGTACATCTCGTCCGTCCAAAAGGTCGCCCCCAGATCAATCCACATAGTCGCCCTAGCATAGAGGGCCGACCACACATTGGCCGTCCACCAGGTATTGTAGAGACCGTCCGTTGACCACCAAGGGGCACCCCGCCCACCATCCTCATAGGAACTCCCGGCTCGCTTGGTGAGATCGCGCACTAGATTGTCTCCCTTGGTCCACACCTGCACCTCTTGGACGCGGGGCACTTCCCTCACAAAGTAGCGGATGGGCCCCTTGCGGTCCGGGGATAGACCTTGGTAGACCTCCTCGGACACCTCGGCCAGCAATCCACCCGCTGTCGCCCGCTGGTAGATCCGCTTGCCCCGCCGGAACGGCGGCAGGGTCTCGTACACTACCCGAGCCGAATCTCCCTCGCCGATCGAGATCCGGCGGTCATAATCGCTGTCCGTGGCCTTGATTTTGACATAGTGCAGGAAAGAACTCTGCATGTCTGGAAAGCCGTCTAGGTCAAAGTCCGCCCGATCGAGAGGCTCTACAGAGAAGGTAATCTGACGCCAGCGGCCATCGGTACCCATCGGCTGCAGGTCCCGGTCCGTGGCTTTGCCCAACAGCGTGAATTTGATGTTCTGGCTGTCCGTGCTCAGCGAAGGCTCGCCCATTGACGCCAGCAACACAAAGGTCTTGAGCGGGTCGCCGAGATCTTCCTCATCCGGGGCACCGGGGAAGACCACGGTGATGCTGTCCACCACCACTAGCTGACCCAGATCCACTAGGAGTTCCCACGTGCGCAGTCCCTCTGGATTGACATCGCTGGTGGCCGGCTCCCAGTAGGTCGTCAGACGGCCATCAATAGCACCAGCAGCCAAGCGGTCGTTGGAAAGACTCGAAGCCCCAGCCGCTACAATTTTCCCATTGGCGCGAATTACATCTGTATAAAAAAGTCGACCGGCTTCAAGAGACGCGTTTTTCTTGTCGGTGAAATACCGGGGGCGAATTCCCGCGCCATCGACGATGAACAACCCCGTGGAATCCACCGCCACTTTTAGGCTGCTGACTAGGTCGTTCTGGTACTCCCAGTTCCGCCAGTGCGCGGGAAGGTCGACGTAAACCGCCTTATCGGTAAGCCGGTACGCCTGACCTTGGGCGAGGAGGGGATGGAGCGTTCCCCCCAGAACCAGACTCGAAATGAGCCACAGGATGTACTTTTCCATCTTGTCTTTTCCTTCCGCGTTGGATAGCCTGGTCGGGCGTGCTCAACCCGCGGAGCGGATCGCCGAATATGGAAAGAGTCTAATAAACCACCGCTACCTGTTTTAGTGCGACCGACTCCTTGGTATCCGTGTCTCCTCTGATACGCAGCAAATAGATCCCAGGAGGCACGGGTTGGCCGTTCTCGTCTCGACCATCCCAGGTCTCGGTGTAGCCTCCTGAAGTCAACAGGAGTTCCCCGATTAGGCGCCGGCGGTAGCCAGTCAAATCGAAAACCTCCAGACTCACCAGACCAGGCCTTATCAGCCGCAATATATCATAGGAGATGACCACTTCGTCGTTGACTCCGTCTCCATTGGGCGTGAACGGATTGGGAGCGACTCCAACATTGTCCACCAGCTTTTTGCTCTGGGCCGAGATATCGGCCACCACGCTCAATGAGTTGCGGTCCTCCAGCAACTCGGCAGCGGCAAAATTCACTACATTTCCCTCTCCAACTTCTTGGAGCAACAAAAAGCCCAGCGTGTCCGCACCGGCTTCGTTCTCATTGATGATCACAACTCCTCCGTCGACAAACTCCGTCCGGTCGCGCGCCCCTAGCGTGTCGAGAAAGACATGGGCCTGAAACCGGGTTCTGAAATCAAGCACCCGGCCGATGAATTTCACCCGGATGAGAGCCGTTCGGGAAAGCCCGTCTTCCGAGGTCCGCAGCCGCGGCAACTCCACTGCAAAAAACTGGTCCTCTATAGCCACTTCCTTGAACTCGTCCTCACCCGGCTCGCGCCGATCCCCCAGCGGAATCCGCCGCAGTTCTCGCACTGGGCTGTCCTCCAACGCTACGCTCACCGATTCGATTGCGCGGATCCGCGCCGGAGTGCGGATATGCAGCCGGTTGAAGCCCGCATTTTCCGCTGCCAGACTCGTCTGTAGCGCAAACATGAACAGCGTGTCCCTGCCAGCGATTACATCTGCGGCCGGGGCAATTTCCCCTTTGGCCTCCTGGACCAGCAGCGGAGTCTCAAATTCAAAGCGCAGGTTGCGGATTGCCGTAGCCGCCCGCGCACTCTCACTGGAAAAGTCGATCCGGACTTGGAAGTAGGGCCGCCCGCTCGGAGCGTTGATAGCGTCTCCGCTCTCCAGCGGCTGGAAGCCGCTCCAAAAGCGCAGAGCCGGCTCTACCTTGCTTATCTGATTGCCGGGCAACTCTTGGTACTGTTCGCGCGTGAGACGCACGGCTAGGCGTTCCTCGTCGCTCAGGGCGCTGAAAATCTCGCGGGCATCTAAGCGCAATTCGAGGGCGTTCAAGTCGACCTCCTGGCCAAAAGTCCCGGATCCTGTCCGCCGATCGACGACGAGGGCCCCGCCATCCTCCTGCCGCTGCCACTCGAACTGGTCGTCGAAATCGGTTTTGCGGAACAGGACCTCGGACTCCTCGGTCAAGCCAGTCTGAAAGCTGAGTACGGCCTGCGACTGGCTTGGATCGCCTATCTTTTCCTCTTCCCAGAAAATCCGCCCTAGGGTGGATCGAGGAAGCTCCAGAACCTGGGTGACATAGGAGGCGCTGGGCATAAAGCCGTCGGCAAATGCCTCCATTTCCGCCAGGTCGTAGTCGAGGTTGGTATCCACATCTAGGCGGAAGTAACGCAGCCGACGCGGCGGCTCAAAGAAGACCGCCGCCGTGTCCTGCCGGTTGACCGGCACACTCTGCGCAATTACAAAAGTCGGCAGGGCATCGGCCACCTTGATGTACTTGGGAAAGCCCGGATTGCCGTTCTCCGGATCTTCGAGGTCCAGGCCAGCTATGGGTCTTTCCGTGCCGGGAACTCCCAAGCGGAGGGTATAGGCCGAGAGCCGCAGTCCCCCGGGTTTGGGATAAAAGCGAATCAGGGACAGAGGAAAGAAGCGATCCAAGTCCACTACGAGAATCATCTTC
The DNA here is from genome assembly GCA_965261395.1 of Candidatus Latescibacterota bacterium. GTDB lineage: Bacteria > Latescibacterota > UBA2968 > UBA8231 > UBA8231. Next base: position 3,302,243 of record OZ253462.1, on the reverse strand, counting down.
TTGACGATATCTTGTCCGGGCTTGTCCACGCGCTCGAAAGAGGTGTGCGGATTGCCGTCGAATATCTCGGCGAACTCCACCTCTTTCTGGTCCTGCGTGAGAGCGTACTCGAAAAAACTCGGACTGATGAGGTTGATATTCTTGCTGAACTTGGTCTCTACTTCGGTCTTGGGAAAGGACTCGGCCACGTTGATCAAGACCGGCACCTGCCGCACACCAGCCCGCAGCAAAAGCCGCACATCGTCGATGCTGCCGGGCAGGTTGCCTAGGCGGGGGAACAAGACTTCTCCCACCTCGATCACCCGCCCGTCTTCCAGTTCCACTGCCCGCTCGGCCACCACGTCCTGCTGCGCGACATGCCGGGAAAAGCGGAACAGGCGATCCCATTGATCAGCGCTCAACACGTCCCCTTCGAGGGGAATATCGGGAACCTCTGCTACTCGGCTCGGCTCGAGCGACATGATGCCGTCCGGAATGCGTTCGAAGTCGATAGAATGGAAGAATTTGGCCGGTCTAAGGGGAGGCTGCTCTGCCTCCTCCCAGGATATATCTTTGGGAATGGAGAAAATCTGGATCTCGGCTAGGGAAGGACGGGATATTGCGCCGACCAGAAGTAGACAAATCCAGTAGATCCCACAGGGCATTGTCGCAAACTCCGAGAAGAAGTGCTACAATCCAATGTCGACGCCGTTTCCACAGCAATTATAGTCAATAGTTCAGAGTGTATCAATACGGCGCGGATTCAACTCGTAAGCGCAATTTCGCCATGTTTGGGTTGAACTTCTGTTTCCTTGCATAAGATTTCATGCGGCGTTTGAAATGCCAAGCCCTTTCGCGGTCGATGATTGAGCCGCTCCATGATGTGGTGTACCTGCGCCTGGGACAGCGTATCCAAGGCCGTCCCTTTGGGCACATACTGGCGAATCAGCCCGTTGGTGTTCTCGTTGAGTCCGCGCTCCCAGGCATGGTAGGGATGGGCAAAATACACAGCCGCGTCCAACGCTTGGCTGATCGTGGCATGGTGGGCAAACTCCTTGCCGTTATCGGCCGTAATCGTCTGGGTATGCCCCTTATGGGCAGCGAGCAACGCAATGGTGGCCGCCGCTACGTGCTCGGCCTGTTTGGAGGGGACTTTGCCCAGCACGGTATAGCGCGAGCGACGTTCCACCACCGAGACGAGCGCCCCGGTGCGTGCACGTCCCATCACCAAGTCGATTTCCCAATCGCCGATGCGACTTTTTTCCTCCACGATGGCCGGTCGCTGGTCCATGCTGATGCGGCCTTTAATCTGCCCTCGGGCATCGGCTTTTCCATAACGTTTCTTGCGTTTCTTCTGACTGTGGCGCAGATGGCGATACAACATCCCGCCCGCCTGGCGATCCGCCTGGATGTGCTGGTAGATACGCTGCGGACTCAATCGAAACCCGTCGGTCGTCGCCAGCCGACCCGCAATCTGCTCTGGACTCCACTGCTGACCCAGGCCCGCTTCGATGCGCTCGATGACCGCCGCCGTCATCTTGGTCGCCTTCGCCTTGTGGCGACGACGCGCCAACGCTTTGTGATGGGCTTGGCCGGGACGATAGCCGCGTTGCCCTTGATTGCGCCGCAACTCCCGACAAATCGTCGAGGGCGATACCGCCACCGTCGCCGCGATGGACTGCTGATCATGCCCGGCTTTCTTCAGGGCGTAAATTTGGTATCTTTGATGCTCGGTCAACTGGTGATACGTTCCCATAAGCGCCTCCGTCGGGAGCTGCGTTTGAAATGGCCAGGGAAAATATACCAGTTGGCCTTTTCTATGCCAGCTACCCAAGCGATTGCACTTACAAGTTGAATTCAAGGCCTATTTGACATGAAAAAACAGCATCATCCACTGCATCGCGGAGCGGGCATTCGGACCAATCGGCCACCTCGTCCGGAGTAGCATTGCTAACAATCCCAATCGTCCAGCCATTTGAACGGAGCTGCGAAGTGTCACGAGCGTTTCGAATAAATCGAATAAAACCGCTTTCATAAGCTTCAGCACTCTCTATACAAACTTCTGAGCACATACCGTGAAAGGAGATGTCGTGTACGATTGAAACAAAACCCGTCCATCAAACGACAAAAGCTGCTGAAGCCTTCGGCTGTAAATAGGATGATCTATCATCTTACCGGCCTCAGTCCTTTGGACCCATGCAACATCGAGCGTCTCTTCTCCCATCCGGGCGTCCCCAGACAACCAAGAACCAAGAAAATCGAAGATCACTCGATGATTACTGAGGTTGCTATACACGCCGACAAGTCGATCAGCCGCAGCCACGACATTGGCCTCTTCTCTGACTTCGCGGACGACCCCATCAAGGACGGACTCACCTTCTTCGATTTGGCCACCTGGAAACTCCCATCCCCTTCGTTCTGTTCTAACCAGCAGCACCTCATCTCCCCGTTCCACGAGCATCCCAGCAGCGACGATATGTTTTGGCGGATTCGAGTTCATCTGTTGCTTTCAGGTATTTCGTCGGTCCTCTCTCTTACCGCGTCGGTCGCTGGACGATGGAACCTTCCTAAGTCAAAGAGAACGATAACCTCTCAGACGTAATTAGTCTCGTTCCACGCCCCCACCGAAAACGCCGTGCGATACTGCCGCGTCGAGATCAGCCAGTGGCACAGAAGTTTCTCGCCCTGCTCGACAATCTCTTGGTACGCCTGATCTCCGTACAAATTGCGGGCCTCGTGCGGATCGGCCTCCAAGTCGTAGAGCTCGCCGCAGTCGGCCCCGAAATCCTCCGGTTGATAATGCACATAGCGCCACTTATCCCAACGCAGCGCCTTGCTGTGCCGATGCTCGGTGACCGCCACCTCATGCACCGGATCGGTCCCACCCTGCAAAAACCCGCTGATATCCGCCCCATCCATGCCCTCCATCACCGGCAACCCACAGAGATTCATAAATGTCGGAGCCAAATCGACATTTTCCACCAGCGCGTCGCAAACCCTGTCCTCGGCCGCAACGCCCGGCACCCGCCAGAGCATCGGCACCCGACACACTGCCTCCGAGCAGATCCCAGGGGCCTTTTCCTGAATGCCAAAAGCAGTGCTGTACGCGCCGTGGTCGGAGTTATAGACGACGATCGTATCTTCGGCCAAGCCGCGTTCGTCGAGGTAGTCCAAAAGGCGGCCAATGCAGTAGTCAACCTGCGTCACGCAGCCCAGATAGCCGCGCCAAATGTTGCGCGCCCCTTCCTCCGGCGACCATTCCTCCCCCTCCCAGGCCCGCTGGAATCGCGCGTGCATGTCGCGGAAATGCGGCGGGCGTCCCGACGGATCTTGGTAATAGGTCTCTGGCAACGCGATGTCGTCTGCATACAAGTCCCAGAATTTCTGATCCGGCGTATAGGGCGCGTGCGGTCGCGGCAACGAGACCTGCATACAGAAGGGGTCTCCCTCGCACCCCTCCATAAATTCAATCGCCCGATCTACGCACCAGCTCTCGACATTGTACTCCAGCGGCAGCTCCGATGGCCGAGCGCGGAACTGGTTCTGGGGTAGGCCAACCGGGTGGCGGGCCGGGTAGCCGGTGATGCGAAAGTTGTCGTTTTGCTCCAGAAGACCAGCACCGGCCAGAAACGTTTGATACGGCGACAGACCGCCCGCGTCCGGCACCGGCGTCGAAGTGCCAGACATCCAGTAGTCAACGTGGTCCAAAAGCCAGTCGCGCGGCTGATTGGGCACGTGCGTCTTGCCGATCACCGCCGTCTTGTACCCGTGCTGCTTAAAGTAGCCGAGAAAACTCTGCATCCCCTCCGGACGCGGCCCGCCCAGACCAAAGAAGCCGTGGTTGTGGCAGTACTGTCCCGTATACATGCTCATGCGGCTGGGCGTGCAGATCGGATTCTGGGTGTACGCCGCTGAAAAGCGCATACCCTCGCTGGCCAGCCGATCCATATTGGGCGTCAGCGCCTGCGCGTGGCCTTCGCAACCCATGCAGGCCGCTTGGTGCTGATCGGAGAGGATGTGCAGCACATTCATTTGACACCTCAATTGGCTCTCTAGTCGTTTGTGGTTTGATTAGGGCCTAAAAAGAAAATCCACCCAGAGGAGTCCCTCCATGACCACCGCTTCCCAGCGCCCCAACATCGTCCTCATCCTCGCCGACGACATGGGCTATTCCGACCTCGGCTGCTACGGCTCCGAAATCCGCACCCCCAACCTAGACCGCCTCGCCACCGAGGGCCTGCGCTTCTCGCAGATGTACAATTTCGCCCGCTGCTGCCCCTCGCGCGCGGCCTTGCTGACCGGCCTCTATCCGCACCAAGCCGGCATCGGCCACATGGCCGGCGGCATTCCCAACGCCCCCGGTTACGGCGGCTACCTGCGCCACTCGGCCGTCACCATCGCCCAAGTGCTCAAGGAGCGCGGCTATCGCACCCTAATGTCGGGCAAGTGGCACTGCGGCAAAAGACCTGACAGCGCCGACATCCCCCCCGAAATGCAGCACGGCTTTGACCGCCTCTTTGGCCTCGGGGCCAACAGCGGCTACTTTGGCGGACGCACCTGCACCCTCGACGGCACGCCTATCGCTCAGGATCCCACCGACTTCTACCTCACCGACGCCATCTCCGACCACGCCGTTGACTTCATCGCCGCAAGCGCCGACCAGCCCTTCTTCATGTACGTCGCGTACACGGCACCGCACTGGCCGCTCCACGCCTTTGAGGAGGACATCGCCCGCTACCAAGGCCAGTACCGCAAAGGCGGCTGGGACGCGGCGCGCACCGCCCGCCACGAAGCGCTCAAAGACATGGAAATCGTTAGCTCTCACTGGGACATATCGCCCCGCGACGAGGACGCACCTCCCTGGAATGAAGCGGCTGATCCGGACTGGGAAGATCGGCGCATGGCCGTGTACGCGGCCCAAGTCGATCGCATGGACCAAGGCATTGGCCGCATCCTCGCCAAGCTCCGCGAGCTCGACATAGAGGACAATACGTTGGTCGTTTTTCTTTCGGACAACGGCGGCTGCGCTGAATTCTTGTGCGAGGATGGCAACCGCATCGACTGGGTCTTTTTACAGGGCCTCACAACCTACGATGGGCGGCCGGTGCAAATGGGCAACATCCCCGGTCTGATGCCCGGTGCCTCGGACACCTACATGAGCTACGACGTGCCCTGGGCCAATGTCAGCACCACCCCCTTCCGCCGCTACAAGCGCTGGGTCCACGAAGGCGGCATCGCCACCCCCTGCATCGTCCGCTGGCCTGCCACCATCAAGCAACCCGACCTGACGCATACCCCCGTCCAGATCCTCGACATCACCGCCACCCTCATCGACGCAGCCGGCGCTTCCTACCCAGCCGAATACGACGGCCACGCCATTACCCCCCTCGAAGGCGAGAGCTTCCTCGCCCTCCTCGCAGGCCGCGAGTGGTCGCGCGAAAAGCCTATGTACTGGGAGCACGAGGGCAATGCCGCCATCCGCATCGGGCCGTGGAAACTGGTCTGCGAAACCAGCGGCCAAGGCGGCTGGGAGCTCTACAACATGGAAGAGGATCGCACCGAACTCAACGACCTAGCGGAGCGAGAAAAAGCGAGAGTCGCAGAAATGGAAAAGCGCTACCGCGAATGGGCAGATCGCGCCGATGTCCTGCCTTGGCCCATCAGCCCCGGTGCGTGGAGATTCCCCGGCATGAACCGGGACGGCACCTTCTACATGCGAGGACGACACGGCCACATGGTCTAGGCGCGCCCCTACTGCACCACTCCTACCTTCCTGTAAATCTCCGCGCGCACCGTGTAGATTTCCCGCGCCTCTTGGGTCATTTCCGCCCCGCCCCGTTCCATCCATTCGGCCACAAAAGCGTCGAAATAGTCGAGGGCGCGCTCGCCGCGCACGATCTCGGCGTAAGCCGTCATCTGCAAGTTGCGCAGATCGCGCAGATGCTTGATCGACGAGGGCACCACGTCCGGCTTGCCAAAAAGACCGGCCTGCGCCCACTCGGGGCGCTGATAGCGCTCGCGGTGTTGCAGCATCGCCGTTGGCAGGTACTTGTCGGCAATGGCGGGCCGGACTCCGCAGGGCGCGAAAAAGCCACCCGGACTATCGACGCTCAACGTGGTCAGATGCTTGCTGGCGACATTGCGGTCGTCGTAGGGCGGCAGATGGTACAGGCCGCGCTCCGCGTCGAACTCCCAATGCACGCCCCGCTGGCCCATCCGCACCTCCACGAAGAGCTTTTCCTCAACAGCTAGCGCCTCGAAAATTTTGAGCATCCGCACGACCTTCTCAGGCGCGGCGGCTACCTGCTTGCCGAAGACAAAAACATGGGCGGCCGTGCTCCATACCCGTCCTCCCCGGATGCCTTCCGGGCCGGCCGGAAACGGCCCGACCACCACCTCGGCCCCCGGCTGCAACTCGGCAATGACCGACACCAACGACGCCTTGTTGTACTTGTCAAAGCTGCCGTAGCTACCCTGGCCGAAGAGATAACCCGTCTTGCCGCTGACGAATTTCTGATAGGGCATCGGGCTGCTCTTGATTTGGCCGATCGCAAAGTCGGGATCGATCAGCCCGTCGTCGTACCACTTGCGCAAAAGTCCCAGTATCTCCTTTACCTCGGGCCGAGTCCCTCCCCACACGACCTCGCCGTCGCGCAGCATCCAGCCGTGCGGTACGATCCCGTAGGCCCCGAAGACCTCGCCGAAAACATTGAACCAAGCCTGCGCGTTGGGACACATGCCGTAGGTGTCCTGTACCCCATTGCCATCCGGGTCCTCGTGGCGAAATTTCCACAGCGCCGCGTACATCTCGTCGAGGGTCTCCGGCACCTTGTCGATACCGACGTTGCGCAGCCAGTCCATTCTCCAGATCCCCGGCACCGGATAGCCTAAGCTGCTGCCCCAAGTGGGAATGCCGTAGTTGGCTCCTTTCCAGTAGGCGTAGAGCCACGTCGAGGGCGCGTACTGGTTGAGATAGCGCACGTAGTTGGGCGCGTGTTTTTGGATGACCTCGTAGGGAATGGGCAGTGCATAGCCGTGGTGGGCGTCCTTTTGCACCACGACCGGATCGCCAGCGTAGAACAAATCGGGCACATTGCCGCCGGCAAAGACCAGCGGCCGACGTCGCATATAGGCAAAATGACTGGTAAACAACGGCTTGAAATCGACGTTGAACCGCGCTTCGAGCCGCTTTTCGATCCAGGTGCCCTCGCGCGCGGTGGGAAAGCGCGGGATGCTCATCCAAGAGATCTCGAGCCGCTCCGCTGGGTCATCGACGACCGCATCCCAGTCGATACTCAGCTCCGCCTCGGTCGTCTGCATCCGCCGCGCCTGCCGCTCGGCGAGGGCATACACCGCGCTGATACAGGCGAAAAACGCCAACAGAGCAAGAATTTTTCTCCGCGTCATATAGCAATCCTGAATGACTTGAACGATTCGAGCTGCGGATCGTCTTGTTTCTACTATTCTGCGTCCATCTGCGTCCATCTGCGGATCTAAAAAACAAGGGAGGCAGATCGCAATCGATCCACCTCCCCAAGTTAAACCCGCGCCGCAAACTACCGGGCCAGCTACTGCTGCATGTACGAAGCCTTGATGTGGCCCCAGCTATCGTTTTCGACGGCGGTTGGCAAAAGCTCCATTTGCGCCGGCAGCAGGATGAAGTCGGTGATGCACTTGCCGTCGCCGTTGCCGCAGCGCTGACCGCCCATGCGCCAAGCGGCAAAGCGGCGGTCGGTACTTTGGTCGGTGCCCACATCGTTGTCGATGATCGCGATACCCAAGCCGACGATATCGTTTTCGCTAAAGGCGTGCTGGACGCTGTTTTCAGGCGATGCGTGGTCGAAGTCGTCCCAGCCCACGGTCCACCACTCGACCTGGAAGGTCGCCTCGGTGGAGTGTGCGCCGTTGAGATTGAAGGAGTTGCCGCAGCACGAATAGGGTTCGACGTCGTGCCAAGTGGCACTGGAGGCCCAAAGCCAGTTCCAGCCGATCGGCTCCAGCGGCGGCCAGCGGTAGTGGCTCATCTGGTTGAAGCGACCCCGGTTGCGCAGCACTTCCTCCTCGGTGTCGAAATCGTCGGCACCAAACCACGAGACATCACCGCCGTGGTTGGCGTCGAGGTTGATCTCAAAGCTGTCGTCGCCGCCAGCGCCACCCACGCCGCCGGCATCGCGATCCCACAGATCGTCGAAGCGGTCATAGACGAAGTAGAGGCGGTCCAACTCGTCGTTCCAGCCCGAGGTCCAGCGGTAGTTCAGGTCCGCAGTATTGACCTCGGCCCCAACCTCGCCGGCCACCACCACGTGCAGCAGTTCGCCGTTGAACTCGCTGAACGGCGTGAGCCACAAATTGTCGGGCACCACGTCCCACTCGGAAATATCGCCATCCATCACCGGCAGATGCGACGTGGGCCACTGCCAGACGCCCAAGATCAGTCCCTCGGGCACGTGCGCAAAAGAAGGCGAGCTCAGCCCCAAAAGCGATACGGCCGCACTCAGCGTCAATAGTTTCCTCATGCCTTGTCTCCCTTTCCTAAATGGGGGTTGCTTCGATAAAATTATCGCGCCCATATTCGAAGCGCTCTTTGAATCGCATTATCTTTTTACTAACAAATGGCTCTTATGTTGTCAATGTATTTTTAGCGCAGCGTCGCGGCCTAGACGATGCGTTGGCATCCCCAAAATTATGCTATTGATCGTCTCCATCCTCCTCACGCTCTGCCCAGCGGCCTCCCAAGCCCAGCAATCCGCTTCCGAGCGCATGGTCGCTCGTCTGCGGCAGATCGCCAGCGAAGTCCTCGCCCAAGTCCCCGCCAATCTCAATACCCTAAACATGAACGCCGCCAGCGCCGCCTATTTGCGTGAGCAGGTAGCCAAAGCGCAAAGCCACGACCGTCAACAGGCGCTGCGCCTCGAATTGGCCATCCAGCTTCTGCGCGCCGGCCAGACGCGCGAGGCCATCGCCGAACTGGACATACTACAAGCACAAGACCTGCCCCCCGCTCTTCGAACTCGAGTCCGCGACCGGCTGGGCATCGCCTACCTGCGCCTCGGCGAGCAGGAAAACTGCCTCCTCAACCACACCATCGCCTCTTGTCTGCTGCCCATCCAAGGCGAGGGAATCCACACCCTGCAAGAAGGTTCGCAGGCCGCCCTCGAACAGTACGCAGCGGCCCTCCGCGCAGACCCAGATAACCTGAGCGCCCGCTGGTTGCTCAACATCGCCTATATGACCCTCGGTCAGTATCCCCACGCCGTCCCACCCGAATGGATCGTGCCCCCGGATTGCTTCACCGACTCCTGCGCTATCGGGCGCTTTGAGGACCGGGCACCGGGCTTGGGTTTGGACGTGGTCGCCCTGTCCGGCGGCAGTATCGTCGATGATTTCGACAACGACGGCTATCTCGACATCGTCGCCTCTTCTTGGGGTCTGGACGACCAGCTTCGCTACTTCCGCAACGCCGGGGACGGCACCTTTGCCGAACGCACCGAGCAAGCTGGCCTCACAGGCCAAGTCGGCGGCCTCAACATCTGCCAAGCCGACTACGACAACGACGGCAACCGCGACATCCTCGTATTGCGCGGAGCTTGGCTCGCTGACCTGGGGCATCACCCCAACTCGCTATTGCGCAATAGCGGCGGCACCTTCGCCGATGCGACCGAAGCGGCCGGCTTGCTCGCCTTTCACCCCACCCACTCGGCTGCTTGGAGCGACTACGACAACGACGGCGACCTCGACCTCTACATCGGCAACGAATCCGACGCTTGGGAGCGGCATCCCTGCCAGCTCTACCAGAACCAAGGCGACGGCACCTTCGCCGATGTCGCACCCGAGCGGGGTATCGACAACATTGGCTTTGTCAAAGGCGTGACCTGGGGCGACTACGACGACGACGGCGATCCCGACCTCTATCTCTCCCGCCTCGGCCAAGACAACGTCCTCTACCGCAACGAGGGACCCCGGGAACCGTTTGCCGACGCGACCGCAGCGGCTGGCGTCGCCGACCCGCAAGGCTCGTTTCCCACTTGGTTTTGGGACTACGACAACGACGGCGACCTCGACCTCTTCGCCGCCGGCTACCACAGCGAAGACCCCGACGACATCGCCTCGGTTTATCTGGGCCGACCCTCAGCCGCAGCAAGGCCCCGCTTCTACCAGAACCGGGGCGACGGCACCTTTGCCGATATAACGGCACAGGTCGGGATGGCCGGGATCATCTTGGCCATGGGAGCCAATTTCGGCGACCTCGACAACGACGGCTTCCTCGACTGCTATATCGGCACTGGCAACCCCAACCTGCGCTCATTGCTCCCCAACCGCATGATGCGCAACGCTGGCGGCCAGCACTTTTTGGATGCGACCTTCTCCGGCGGCTTCGGCCACATCCAAAAAGGCCACGGGATCTCCTTTGCCGACCTCGACAACGACGGCGACCAAGACATCTACATCGTCCTCGGCGGGGCCTATGACGGCGACTTTTACCAGAATGTCCTGTTTGAAAATCCCGGCCACGGCCATCACTGGCTCACCCTCCGCCTCCAAGGCGTCCAGTCCAACAGAGATGCCTTCGGCACCCGCATCCAAGCTCGCATCCGCGAAAAGGACATCGTCCGCGACATCTACGCTACCGTCGGCTCGGGCGGCAGCTTCGGCGCGTCGAGCCTGCAAGAGGAGATCGGTTTAGGCCGCGCCGATACGCTTCTTTTTGTGGAAGTTACTTGGCCGACAACAGGGCAAAAACAGCGCTTTTACAACCTCGCCATGGACCAGATTCTCCACATCCGCGAAGGGGACGCCGCTCCCATCCCGATCCACCTCAACCGCCTCTCCCTCTCCTCTGCCCATTAGCCGCTAACGCCCCTCGATTGCCGAAATCGCCTCTTCCACCATCCGCCGTCCCTCGCTCCGCACTCCGGTCTCGACATACGCAGCACGCGCCTGTTGCAATGCCTCCAGCGCCCGCGTCCGCTCGCCCTTCTTGCGGTACACCAACCCGATATTGCCCAAGCTCTGCGCCTCTCCCTGCCGGTGCCCGATCAACTGAAAAACGTGCAGGGCGTCGCCAAATGCCTTGAGCGCCTTGTCCAAGCGCCCCTGCTCAAAGTAGATATTGCCGATATTGCTTAGTTGCGCCGCCTCGCCTTGGCGGTTGCCCGCCTGCGTGAAGACGTGCAGGGCGTTTTCAAAGGAAGCGAGCGCCTCGTCGATTTTGCCCTGGCGGAAGTAGAGGTGGCCGATGTAGTCGAGCTGGGTTGCTCCCTCGGCGTAGAGATCGAATTCTCGGTACAGTGCCAAGGCCGCGCGATGGGCTTTTATCGCCTCGTCTAGACGACCCTGCTTTTGCAGCACTTGACCGATCTTGCTCGACTGGACGGCTCGACCGCGCGGATGGCCGTGGGCGACGTACATCTTCATCGCCGCTTCAAAGGCAGACAGCGCCGAATCCAGACGGCCCTGGTATAGCTGCACATCGCCAATGTGGTCCAGTGCCTGCGCCCGCTTACCGGGATGGCTATCGTAGCGTCGGTAGAGCGATAGCGCCGACTGGTAGGCAGACAGCGCCGAATCCAAGCGACCCTGCTGAAAAAAAATGCGCGCCATGCGGTCGAGCGTCTCGGCTTGGTTATCCACCTTCTCTTGCGCCTGATGTATAGAAAGCGCCTCGCGGTAGGCAACCAACGCCGCCTCTAGATCGTCCTGCTGCTGGTAGATTTGTCCAATCCGCGCTAGCTGGGTTGCGCGGGCCGCGTCGTCGGCTAGACGCTCGAGGACGGCCAGGCCTTCAGAAAAATAAAAGTGCGCCGAATCGAGCCTGCCCTCGTCTAGGTGGATATTGCCGATATTCGTCAGGCCGCCGGCTTGCCCGCGCAGATACCTCTCATCCCGGTAGAGCGCGAGTGCCTCCACGAAGGTGGACAGTGCCGAATCCGCCGCGTCCCGAACGAAGTAAACCGTGCCGATGCGGTCGAGGTCTCGCGCCAGCCCGAGGCGATCGCCGATCCGCCGGTGCCCATCCCGGGCCTGCTTTAAGAAACCGAGCGCCTGCTCTGGATCGCCCTGCATGAAATAGGCCGCGCCCAGATCGCCCAGCGCTTGGGCCTCGCCAGCGGCAAAGCCGTTCTGCCGGTGCAGCGCCATCGCACCTTGGTAGGAGACCAGCGCTGAGTCGAGACGCCCCAAGCGCTGATAGGCTTGGCCCAGATTGCCCAGCAAAGCGGCTTGAACATCTTCTCGCGCCGCAGCCTTAGAAAGTTCCAGCCCCTTGGCCAGCGCCTCTTCGGCCCTTTCATACTCGCCATCGCACAGCAGCGCGACTCCCGCATTGAGCCAGACCGCCGGCGACGGTCGCCTCGCAACGGCCTGCAAATAGCTCGCAGCCGCAGCACCGCAACGTCCCGCGTCGAGATGTTCTTCGCCCTCAGCAAAGTGCGCCCGCGCCGCAGCCACCTCTTCGCCTTCTTCCGCGAAATCGACCCGCGCTGCCTTCAACACCACCAGCCCATGCGGACTCTCGTAGAGGACCAGCGGCGCTTCTTTTGCGGATTCGCAGGACGCAAACAGCGCGAGCAGTAGGACGCAATAGATCACTAGAAGCCCAACCATTTGCTGAAGGCGTGGCTAGCCGCGTCTTCCTACTCGGCTTCGTCTTGTAGGCTCAGTACCGGCCGGCCGTCGAAATGAACCACCCCAAAGCGCTGAGGCACGTGGAATTTCGGCCTGGGCGTCAGGGTATTGGACCAAGTGATGTATTGCAGATTAACCGCGCCGCCCGTGCGGTACAGGTTGAGGCGCCACACATCGCCGGCGGTCGGGGGTAGGCGGGGAGCGTATGGATCGAAGACGGCAAAGGGAAGGGCGATCTCAGCGGTCCAGAGCGTGTCCTGATCCGTCTCTTGGTTGAGCGTACCTTGGATGTCGATGGCCACCTGCACGCCCTCGCCGTTCCACGTGGACGAACGCTTGTCGCGCGGTGAGCGGTCCAGAATCGTGCCCAAGGCGTTGAATTCAAAGTTGAAATAGCTGGTGACTTGGCTGGTGTCTGGGGCGATGAATACCTCGACGCAATCGTCGCGCGACACCGGGCTGTCGCGCCCGGTCAGGGTGGCTGAAATGTGCGGGTCGTGTGCGGTAAAGGCGACGTATAGCTGAACGTCGTCCCACAGCAAGCGGGCTTCAGTGCGATCCTTGGCCCCTTCAGTCCACCAAGGGAAGACGAACTGATCGATAACTTGGGCGGCCTCCCAGGAAGGCTCGTCGAGGCGGCCGTCCACGGCGATAGGGCCGGCGGCGCGGAGGATGGTGTGGTGTGGCAGGGCATCCTCGGCGGGAGCGGCGGATGCGGAGGCTAGGCAAAGGATGGCGATGAGATAGCGCATGGGGTTTCCTTTCGAAGGGCAATAACTGAAGTGGGTACCACGGTTTTATGACCTATCCCCGGTTCGATAGGCGTACAGGCTAGTAGCATTGTCAGCGCGAAACTGCAAGCGGATATTCCGGCCGACAAAAGGCGTCAGATCGCGCCGCTCCTGTCCCCAAGTAATCTCGCAATCCGTCTCGTCGCCCTGTGCCAACCCATTGCACGAGTCGAAGTCAAAGCCCTCTGGCACGGAGGCATCCGCGATGACGCGCAGTTGCAGGTGCCCGAATAAACAGGTGGCATTGACCCCGAGCCTAGGACCGCTGACTGCAATGGGTTCGGGCATCAATTCGCCGCCCCGGATGCCGCAGCGCAGCGCCACAAAACGATCCTTGCGCAGGGTCGCTAGGCCGATCGAGCTGGTAAAATTACCCTCGGTGCCGTGGGCCTGGGGACGGCCCGAATACCACATGTACAGCGTGTCTCCCACAAGAGCGGGAGGGTTGGACGACAGAGAGGACCAGGCCCCGTCCCAAGTCCCCGGCGAGCCGACCGGCAAAAACTCCTCGCGGCGGCCCACCCGCTGCCAGTGGTCCAGATGCCGAGCTGTAGCCAGTTGGACCGGGCCCAACTCCGTGGCCGAGTGCAGCATGCCGATAAAACCAATGTACTGGCTGCCATAGACAAAGGGCGTCATCACGTATAGCTGATCGCGGGGATCGTCGAAATCGTCCGGTTTAATAATGGTTCTCAGGGGCGTCCAATCGACGAAATCATCGCTGCTGGACAGGGCAATGACGCGGCGGTACTGCTTCCACTCGAGCACGAAGTGGTCCATCAGCGTTTCATAACGGCGCGAAACCGCTAGGTAGCGCCGCTGCATGGGATCGTACACCAGCGCGCCGGCATCGCCGGAGCGGGGGACGTAATTGCGGTCGCCCAGCCGCCAGTGAATGCCGTCTGGCGAGAAGGCCGCGTACATGCCGTGGTGATCGCGGATTTTATCGAAAAGCACTTTGCGTAGAGCATTGCGCGCTTGGCGGTCCATAGCGGGCGTTTCCTGCGGAGCGTCCGCGGTGGGGCGCTGTTGGTACATACCCATCTTATACTGTTTGGACGGATCTTGCTCCTGCGGGTCTTTGACCACGCCCCACGGATCCATGCCGTACTGAACACCCGGCGGCGGATAGACGATATTGTTGGCGCGGGATCCTCCGCAGGCCACGATCCCCAGTTCCGGCTTTTCCCACGCGATGCCGTCTTTCGAGGTGGCGTAACACATAAAGTGACCGTGGCCGGTGCGCTCGTACAGGTCGCTATTGATCGAATAATACCACATCTTGAAGCGGTTTTCATCGTCGTCGTAGAGCACCGAGCCCCACAATTGCACGGCTTTCCCCTCCCAGGGTCGGTCGGGTTTTAATACCGGCTCCGTCTGCACGCGCTCAGGCCGCTGCACCTTGCGCACAAAGCCGGGATGATCTTGTACTTCCACGTCGTCGAGAAATAGGTGCAAACCAGGGTCGTAGAGATTATTGCCGTGCACAGTTTTTCTCCACGGATTGGCCGGTGATATAGGATTTGGTGATATCGATGATGAGCTCCACGTCGTGGCGCGCTTCCGCGATCGGCGTGCGGCACTCCACCCCCTCGGTGATACAGGCGTGGAAGTGACGCAATTCCGCAGTGAAGGCGCTCTCCCAGGGAATGGCTGGCTCTTTGCGGTAGCTTGTGCCGTGCTCGTCAATGCCCTGGATAGTCAGGGTGGAGAGTACGCGGCGCGAAAAACCGGTTGGATAGGTGAGCAGCACGCGCTTATCGTCGCCGTAGATTTCCAGGGTCTCGCGAAAATCCCACAGTTCTTCAAGGTCAACCCGACTGATGACGCAGCGCGCGCCATTGGCGTATTCCAGCACCGAGGTAATCGCTCGGTTGTTCTTCCAGATTTCAGTACTAACCACGGCACAGGGCAAGCCCACCATAGTGCGCAAGCTGTAGAGATCGTGGATCAGGCCGTAGGTAATCCCGCAGATGGGCTCAGCTCGCTCGAAAAGGTCGCCAAAAGCTTGGCGCAGTGTTTCCCTATAGGCGCGCTGGCGTTGGGCGGCGATTTCGGGGCGCTGTGAACCAACGTATTGCACGTTGAAGTGATCGAGGTGGAGATGATTGCTCGGGTGCAGGTGGTTGATCTGGATAAAGCTGTAATCCAAACCCTCTACCTCTCTTTTGGCCATAGCAAAGGCCGGGTCGTAGGCCTTCATGTAGGCGGCTTGGCCCACGGTGCCTGCTTTGTGCATGGCCGCGATCATGGTGTCGGCTTCCTGCAGGGAAGCGCAGATGGGCTTTTCGATGAGCACGTGTTTGCCGGCGGCAAAAGCAGCGATTGCCGCGTCGCTTTTGGGATCGGTATGGCAAAGGAGAACCGCGTCGATATCAGCGCTGGGCACCTTAGCCGATTGTTATGGCACGATTTCGGTACGTATGTGTATATTTTACAGTAACTTGTTCTATTCTTTTGCCGCCTCCCCCGCGGCACGCTCCCCTCGATTGAGAAAGAAGGGGAGCAATGCCTGCGATTCTCTCTCTGGCGCCCTTTCAGCAGCGGCAGCAGTGGGCGCGCTTTCGAAGTAGAGCGCATGAAGCCCTGGACGAGTTGCTGGATCGGGTGGAGACGCAAATGAGCGAGCACGGATCTACTCCGCCGACGTTGATGGAGATTACCGAGGCGGTGTCGCAAGAGCGCTCCGGGCTTACCGCGGCGGTGGTGGAAGCCTTCATCGAACGCCGCCACGGCCAGTTCCTGGCGCAAGAAGAGGCGGCCTGCCCGAAGTGTGAGCGCGTCCTGCGTGCGCGACCGTCGCGCTCGCGCACGGTGGAGACGCTGCTCGGGCCGGTGCCCTTGGAGCGGCCCTATTTCTACTGCGTTTCCTGTGAGCACGGCTTTTATCCTTTGGACGAGGCCCTGGGCCTGTCGGGGCACCGCAAGCAGTGGGACGTTCAAAACGCCGGGGTCAAGCTGGCGCTGGAGATGCCCCACCAGCGCGCCGCGAAGCTGCTGGACGAGCTGACCGACGCGTCGATGAGCGACTGTGTGATTCACGAGGTGCTGCAACAGACCGGGTCGTTGGACGTGCTGCAGGTGTGTCCGGACGCGGCCGACATCCAGGATCGCATTGCTCAAGCCGCCGCCGCTCGCAAGTGGCGGCCCATCGTGGTGTTGGCCATCGACGCGGCCGACGTGCCCAGTCGTCCCGAGACCGCCAAAGGGACTCGTCCGGGGCGCAAGAAGAGCCGGGCTCGGCGAAGGCGTTGGCAGGGTGAATACCACGAAGCCAAGGGCTTTCGCTTCTACCTGGTAGACGATGAGCGCATCGAGCAGCTGATCTCCTGGCACCAGATGGGCGACGAACAGGCCTTCGGCTCGGCCTTGCGCCAGGTCAAGGAGGCGGGGCTGATCCCGGAGGAGCAGGTGCGCTTGTGTGCCATCGGGGACGGAGCCCCGTGGATCTGGAAATGGGTGGAGGAACTGTTCCCGAGCGCCCGTCAGATCCTCGACTACTACCATTGTAGCCGCTACCTGCACGCGGTGGCCGAGGCTCAATACGGCACCGATGCGGCGCGCGCCAGCCATTGGCTGGAAGCGACTCTGGCGCGCCTGTTCTGCGGTGAGGGCACCGGCGTGGTTTGGGGTCTGCAGCGCATGCAGGCGGTCTCGGAAGAGGCCGAAGAGGCGATCGGCACGGCCTTGACGTACCTGCAAAAGCGATTGCATCAAGTCGATTTCGGCAGCCATCGCAAGGGCGGATACCCGATCGGGTCGGGTGCGATCGAATCGGCGCATCGCTTCATCGGCCATGTTCGTCTGAAACGCTCGGGCGCTTGGTGGTATAAGGAAAACAGCAACGCCATTCTTGCCCTGCGTTGCGCCTTGTACAATGGAACGCTTGACCGGGTCTTTCAGCAGTACCGAGACAACCTAAAAACAACCACCAAAACCGTAACAATCACCTAATGCACCCTCAGCGCTCAGCAAGTCGTCGAGGGTGCTGACATGACGGGGGATAGCAAAGCGTTTGGCGACATAGGCCGCCTGATCGGGGGACAGGTCGCAGACGATGGGAACGACAAATTCCTCGTCGAGTGCCAACAGGTTGGGTAGGTGCTGGATCTGGGCTATGGCACCACAGCCCAAAACACCAATGCGTACAGGGGGCATGAACGGGCTCTCGCTTGGTTGAGGAGCGCAAAATCAGTAAGCTCCTATCGGTCAACGCGGATGCTTGGTCCGCAGCACGTCCAACAGCCGGACGTTGAAGCCGATTTCGTTGGTTCGGGGTATGGTTCGAGAAAGTTCAGTCTATTTGAATAGCTTCTTTCGATAGTTTTTGGGCCAGCCAAGTTGACGAAAAAATAGCGACCTTAGTCATCATTTCTCTGGAAAATGGACCTTTTATAAAACCTTTCAACTTGTCCATATCCGTCAGGTGGTCCATAAACACAGAGTCCGACGAAGCCGTACTGGTCATTACGAGCCAGAATTGAAACTCATTCTCCGGTAGAAAAGCTTTCACATCGTCCTGTAAATTTGACAGGCGACACAGAACCAACATCGACCCGTAAAGTTTAAGACGGTTTTCTCTAAGGACTTCTTCGTAAATCAATTTATCTTGGTGGTTCTTTTGTAGGTAATAATATTTTTCTTGTAAACCAATTATCGTTCTCTCTAAGTCAGTTTCCTCTATAAGAACGACGCTTTGGTTGTCCTTGCTGACCGTTACGTAGTCGCAGCACTCGCATGTTCCAAGTCCGGCGGCGCTACGCATGTCGGGCACTCCCGTCGCTATCGTGTTGTCCATCCGATACGCTTTTAAGCTACCGCAGATAGACTCTATTGGCTCGGCGAATTGGGATAAGGGCATTCTACAGCCCTTTGATGTAGAGATCGGAGAAAGGCTTAGTCAACGACTGTTTGACTTCGGCCATCACCGCGTCCATGTCGTCGTTCCATTCGGCATCCGGCGGAAACTTATTCAACCTGACGAGTTCCCGGTCTTCCGGTTTTTCCTTTACATGCACCTCAAGCCATTTGAGGATCGTCATGCTATGAGTAGAGATCACCACGTTGACACCCTGACGGGCTAACTCAAAAAGGATCTCCACCATCTCAACTTGCCAAGCCGGATGGAGATTCGATTCGGGTTCATCAATAAAAAGAAAAGAGCCTCGCTCTAAAGCTCCTCGCTCAATCAGCAGGGCCAGCATCCCCATATTTGCAACGCCCGCCGACGTAAGAGAGAGCGGAATTGACTTGCCTTTTTGTCGAAATTCAAGATCACCCGCTTCACTCAGCGAAATCTTCCCGCCAATCGCATCGTGAAGACTTTCGTGGATTCCGGCAAAAGGAGGTTCGATACGCCTTCTTCTAAGAGCAACGGCCATGTCGTAGAAGTAATCCGGGACTCCATTCAAAGTCCTGAATGAGGAATGTGAGTCGAGCTTAATAGACTCCAAAGCACTTTTTAGTTTCCAATAAAGCGGCGATTCTAAATAGAAGGCTTCAGAGAATGACTGCTTCTGAACGGTTTGCGGATAGGGAGTGAACACGAAAGAATCTGCTATTTCCTGTAATTCTCCCACCTCTTGGACGCTAAAATACAAAGGGGAATCGCCGTCTCCTTTAAGATTTGAAAGATCAGACGATTGAAAATTTCCGTGTACGTTCTGGCGGAACTTGAATCGCTGTCCGAAATGAATCGCCGATTCTACATCCCCGAAACAGCTTTCCAAAATAGCTATGGAGGCTTCAAGGTTAGGATGAATCTCGAATAGCAAAGCAGAGGAGCTTTCTCCTTTTGTTATAACGTTGTTTCTAAGGGTTTCGAAATGGTCCCTTATCCCCTCCATTTCAGCCATCAATTCGGGTTGTATCGCCCTAAACCAGTCAAGTCCATTTTGGATCGGACGCTTTGGAAACGCCTCCCGTAGGATAGAGTCAATTTTTTGAAATCCACTTCTAATTGCGGACAAGGGGTGTTCTACTACTACTAGACTCCTCTGCTCGAAACGTCGCAAATCCAATTCTATGGTATCAGCCATCTGAGCAAAAAACACTAGCACATGATTCCCGTTCACAGCACTAAGCATCGAATACAGCATCTTCGCCACGAACGTCTTGCCCGTGTTGTTCGGCCCAGCGAATACCGTAAACTGACCAACTTGGATGGTCGCCTCGTCGATTGGTCCAAAATTCTTAATTTTCAACTCAAGGTCCATAAATATCTTCCTTGAAATCCTCCATAGATAGATATTCCCAAGTAGCAACTAAAGACTCGGGCTATATCGGCCTCAGCGATTGCTTACCTGATAAAATATCGTCGATCTTGGCATTTCTCGCATCGGATCATTACCCCACTGCCACCGTGCGCAACACCTTAGCTACTCGTAAACCATTTCCCCAGTCTTGTGGTCCTCAATCCAATCCCAGTCCGACTCCACACCCAACCCCGCCCCCTCTGGCACTTCCACACAGCCGTTCTCATCCACCGAATCCAACTCGTCGAGCCAGCGCCTCTCGCTGTAAACCGCCGGCTTGGTATCGTTGACCAGCGGGTGCACCAAACCCAACTCGTAATAGTTGGCATTGCGCAAGGTCGCCATGATGTGGCGGTGCGCCAGACTGCCGCCGTGCAACTCCACATCTAGCCCGTGCGACTCGGCCATAGCGGCGATCTTCATCACCCCGGTGATGCCGCCATCGGCGCTGCTATTGGCGCGCACGAAGTCAGTGGCACCGGCGGTAATCGTATCGGCCTTGGCCTCCAGCCCCCGCACGTGTTCGCCCATCAGCATCGGCGTCTTGATCAGCTCGCGCAGCTTGGCGTGGGCAAAGCGCGAAAACCCACCGCCCCTAAACGGGTCTTCATACCACATATAGCGCGCCTCGTCGCAGGCGCGCCCCACCTTGAGCACGTCCTCAAACGTGGGAAAACACCCGGCCGGATCGAGCAACAGATCCATATCGTCGCCCACCGCCGCGCGGATGGCTAACACCGCCGCCACCTCGCGGTCGATCGGCCCGTTGACCCAGCCGTGGATTTTAAACGCCGGATAGCCGTATTGCTCCTTGCAGCGCAGCGCGAATTGCGCGAAGTCGTCCGGCGTCGTCAAACCGCCGTTTTCGTCGCCGTGGTAGGTCGAGGCATAGGCCGGCAACTTCTTGCGCCAGCCCCCACCCAAAAGCTCGTAGATCGGCGCGTCGTAGAGCTTACCGGCAAAATCCCACAGCGCCACATCCACCGAACCCGGTGGCGTGCCGTCCTGGCCGCGCCGCGAGCGCTTGAGATCGTGCCAGATAATCTCGCGGTCCAGTGGGTTGCGGCCGAGCAAGTACTGCGCCGTGCGGGCGTCGATGCCGCCGTGCGCGGTACCGCTGATCCCGGCGCTGGTCTCGATGGTCAGAAAGCCGCCCCTCTGAGACAGACGGCCTCCTTTTCTATAGACCGTGTCGAAACCCAATTGCTCCTCCAGCTCCAGATCGGCGATTTCGCAGTTGAAATGCGTCGTAGTGATACGGGTGATCTTGATATTTCGTGCCATCGCTAGCTCCTCTATTTTTGCGCGACCGTACAGGCCTCAATCTCGTCCCAGTCCTAATCTTCATCCGCCGCCAGCGGTCCCACCGCGCCCAAACGCAGCGCGGGATAGAGCGTTTCAAAAAGCGGCGTGTCCCCCGTATCGCGGGCATAGCGCCAATAGAGCCGCGTCATTTTTTTAACCTGCTCGTCATAGGCGGGATCCTGCGCCAGATTCTTCATTTCATAGGGGTCTTCGTCTAGCTGGTACAACTCGTCGAAATCAAAGCCGTTAAACACAAACTTCCACGCCCCATCCCACACCACCCGCTGCGTCAGCCGGTGGCGGTTGCCAAAGTATTCGGCATACCCTCGGGTCCATTCGTCGGCGACATGGGCCGGTTCGCGCAACAGCCCGACAAAAGAGCGGGAGTCGGCTCCATCAATAGGCTCGCAATCGGCCAGTTCCAACAACGTCGGGCACAAATCGTGCAAGCCAACTCGCCCCTGGCAAATAGCGTCCCTTGCAATCCCCGGACCACGCACAATAAGCGGCACTTGATACACTTCTTCGAACGCGGAAATATCCTTGAAGAACAGACCATGCGCTCCCAACAAATCCCCGTGGTCGGCGCACATTACAACGATCGTGTCGTCGAGTTTGCCCGCCTCTGCAAGAAAGTCGATCACCCGCCCGAATTGGGCATCTATTTCGCTAATCGACGCGAAATAACACGCCCGCGCTGCACGCTTGTGCTCCTCGTTGAGCTGGCGCCAAATGCCCTGCGCCCGCCGATAGAGCCCCGGCCGGTCCGCCAGATCATCATCGGCATTGGGCGGCGGCGGCAACTCTTGCTCTGCATAGCGGTCGTAAAATTCGCGGCCGGCGATAAAGGGATCGTGCGGCTCCTCAAAGCTGACGAACGCACACCACGGATCGTCGCCTTGTACTGCCTCCTCCAGATAGCGCAGCGCCAGCGTCGTCGTCAGCCCCATGCTGCGCTCTGCCGCCGGCCGGTCGGTCACTCCGTAGAGCAGATGGGGGCCATAGCCGTGCGGCTCTTCAAGATAATGCGCCGGATCGCACTCTGGTCGCAGCGGCCTACCTCCCAGCACTTCGGCGACCAATTCATTGTAGAGCGCACCACCACGGACCCCATTGACCTGCCAGCCGAAACGGCCCAGCGCATTATCGCGCTCAATATGCCACTTGCCGAAATACCCTGTGCGATAGCCAGCGTCCACCATGCGCTCGGCCCAATGCGCCTTATCGGTGCGCAACGCATGTAAATCCGGCACCTTGGGATAGAGCACCTCCAGCACCCCGTGGTTGTGCGGCATCAGCCCGGTCATCAGACTCGCCCGGGTCGGCGAGCAGATATTATTGGGCGTATAGGCGCGGGTAAAACGCACACCCTCCCCGGCCAGCCGATCCAAGTGCGGAGTTTGACAGACGTGATCGGGACCGAGTACGCGGGCCTGCATCTGGTCGGCCATTAGAAAGAGAATATTGGGTCTATTACTCATCGTTATTTGTTCTTGATGTTTCCTATAGAAAGGCGATGCCTGAGGCGAGTTACTGTTCTATTATTGCTCTATATTGATTCTCTTGAGCACCTCCCGACATAGATCGGCTGAAATCCAGATATCATCGTGAGTGATGATGGTCTCCATAAAGGCTTTGACTTCAGCAGAGGAAATCAAGTTTTCTCGATAGGCTTGAACAAGTAGGCCTAATGTGCCTTTGACAGTCAAACCGAGCCTTTTAGCTTCTTCTCTCGCCTTCAGGTCATCGAGTAGTATTAGGCTACCCGATTCTTGCGTACTGAGATAAATAGCTTCTTTTTCGCCTGCATCCAGAGACAGCGAAGCGATCTCAAATGGTAAATCATCAAAGGCTACCTCCTCAACGATGAGTTGCTTTTGACGAATCGCTATTTCGGCCCTCTTTGCATCAATGTGTCCTTGTGTCCCTCCCTCAATAACGACTTCTCGATGAACACTTATAGGGATACTTACCTGACCGAATAGTCGAAAAAGAATATCCAAAGCACCAATTTTACCTAGTGCCATCAGAGGGCCGGAATTACAAAAGACCTTCACGCCAGTTCTTCTTGAATCTGGGTCTCACTCCAGCGGGGTTGGATCCCAAAGGCCCGGGCCTGCTGCACTACTTCCTGTTCTGTCAGACCGGCGATTTCTGCTGCCCGGCCAATCGATATTAGCCCCCGCTTGTAGAGCAACAGGGCTTCCTGGATTTTGACCTGAGACAATCCTAGCAACAATAAATCGCCCAGACGATCTCTGTAGGCTTCCAACTCTGCCATTTTGTGGTCGGGGATTTCGACCGTTGTTTTTGCCATTAGTACGCTCCTTTTGGTCGTAAATCAATTAACCTAACACAGGGCTGCACGGCAACGTAAATATGGTTCGTGTACTGAGGGGCGGGTATTCAAGCTAGCAGGATTTGTTCACTAGTTCTTGGACGTGGCGCTTCTGCTCGTCTAGATCGATATGATAAAGATCACTGTCGCTAAGTGCGTCTGAATGACTCAACAGCTTCTAACAATTTATATTTATCTCTCGTTTTGCCCCTCGATCAAATCAATTCTTGAAAAATCTATATCCTTCAACCACTCTTGACTTAAAGGGTAGTCCGCAAACCGATTATAATAGACAAAAAGTCTATGATAAACTTCAGTGTCAGAATCGTCCCCATTCACTTTTCCATAACTCTGAAGATGAGCAACCGCACTTATCCTTCGACGCCTACAATTGTCCATTCGGTGCTCATGCTCATTCCTTATACACACACATTCAGTCCAATCAGGATGAACTTTAAGATCCATCACCTCATGTCCGTACATACCACGTTCTATCTCATATTCTTCCAATCGAGACTCACGAGAACCATCCACGAGAAGCAACATCGTAGGGGCACCCTGTTCCCAAAACGTCTTGAATTGCGATGAAGACTTTTCTATTTGATCAAATACCCAACGACCTATTCCATTAGGAGCCCGATCAATGAGACCATTCTCCTGCCTTGTTATTCCTCCATCATTTCGCCACTTGACTTCCACAGCCACTTTCTGTCCCGAAGGATAGAACACAAAATCAGGATTCTTTTCCGGCCCCTCAGGTACACGCATACAGTTAATGTTCTCCTGTTGACAAAACTGACTGAAGTGACACTCAGCCTGTTCGGCACTTTCCGCATAGATCACATAGGTATCCTCTTTAGAGTCGTACTGGGAAAATTCTATTCCAACTAAGTGAGGGGGGCTCAAATAACGACCCTTCTTACTATGCCCCAACACCTTATTGCCTTTTTTCACTGTTGTCACCTCCAGCCACTCTACATCGTACTCCTTCATCGTCTCTCCTCTTTCGATATTAGCGAATATAATTCCCGTTATATATAATCTCAAATGCCTTTCTGTTCAGGTTGGAATCTGCGTCTTCTTACCCCCATGTACACTTGGCTCGGCGCACCATTGATCGCGCAAAATGGCGAGCGGTTCGAGAACTGCTTCGGGAAGGTGCAACAGGTCCACCAAGACGGCTCGGTCGAGGGCTTGGCGAGCGTCGTCCCGATACGCCTCGTTAGCTGGCAGAAACTCCTTTTCCTTGAACTGCTCAAAGATGTTCTCGGCTTGGGCATCCGCTTCGACACTGCGCGCTGGCATAAACTCCGTCTCCAAGACCACCGGAATGCCGCCCGGCGGACGAATGACAATGTCCGGCCGCAGTGCCGTCTCACGGAGGACACCCTGTTGCTCCACGCCGGCGTGATCGCGCCAGCGCGGATGCTTGGTTCTCAGCACATCCAACAGTCGGACATTGAAGGCGATTTCGCTGGTTCGGGACGTCTGAACATTCAATTGCAGCCGTTGTGGCTTAGACTTTGCGATTTTCCTATTAGATGAATGCGGTTCTCTCTTTTTTTTTGCTCTTCCTCTTTAATGAGATCCTCCATTGGTATGCTCAAGTGTCGATGAAGGGCTTCGGCTACATCTAACCCCAGCGGTTGCTTGCTCGATAAAATATCGTCGATACTAACATCCACTATGCCGCTCTGAGCCAAGGACGATTCCACATCCTTTGAGGTCAGCCCTGCTTGGTCCATAGCGAACTCGATAGCGACAAGCGGATCTACGTCAGGTACCGGATAGCACTCACGCTCATAGGCTTCTACCAGCAGGAATAAGGCTTTTAATTCATCCCCCTGCGAAGTGCCTGTGGATGATCCCCATAGTTCATCAATACGGGCCATAGCCCGTGCGTGATCAGCTTCAGTGCGAATGGGATCTAAGCGGTGCATGGTCATGCCTTTCTCGCATCGGAGATGTTATTGTACAAAGGCAATTCAAGTCCTGATTCTGGCGAGGATAAATATCAGTACGCCACCGCCACCGTGCGCAACACCTTGGTCCGCTCCGCGCTCAATCCCCCAGCATCAACCGCCACCCTAAGCAAGGCGCAATAGACGCCCGGCGGGACGCGCATCCCTTGCTCGTCCGTGCCGTCCCAAGCGATCTCGTACTGGCCAGTGCTCGTCGATCGCTGCTCGGCGAGTTGGCGCAGCAGCCGACCGCTCAGATCGTAGATGGCAACTTCCAACGGGCCATCGTCGTCCAGACGCACGACTTTGAAGGCGAAAACCGCGCGGTCGTTGACGCCGTCGCCATTGGGCGTAAATACCGGCGGGCGCACCTCCACATCGAGCAGCAGTTCCCCTCTCGTCGGGTCACCCACCAGCGTCGTCGTATTGCCCGCCACCTCGTCGAGCGCGTCGCCTGGATCCACTCGCTGCCAAGTGCCCTCGCCCTCAGCGCTGTGCTGGAGCGATGCGCGCAGCACCGCACCCATGCCAAAGAGCGCGGTGCGGAAGTCGAGGCGCACGACCTCAATGTCCGTATTGGGCCGAATCTCGGCAAAGGATAGGCGCAAGCTGTCCGCGTCCGTGGGAATGACCTCGACGCCCTCCACCTCGCGCTCGTCCCCAGCCGAACCCGCGTACAGCCCCGCAAAACCGAGCGCCATATCCGCCGGCGCGACCAGCAGCAACTGGTCAAAGCCAGGGTCGCGGCGGTCGAATTGCGGCCGCACGTACAGGGAGAAGGGACGCTCCACGCCCAGCGAATCGACCCTGAACGGCGCGATCTCGCCCGTCAGCCCTTGGGCCACCGGGCTGGTGAAATTGAGGCGGATCGAGCGCAGCGCGGCCCTGATATCCGGGTCCTCAGAAAGCATGGTCGCCCGCACCTTGAGAAACTCGCGCGGACTAGGCGAGGTAATCGCGCTGCCCGTTGGATCCTCGTAGGCCTGGCTCCAGCCGCTCCAGTCGTCCCCTTCCACTTCCTCGGCGACGATCGGCCCCTTGAAGATGTCCAACAGCGTCGGATTGTTGTATTCCCTCTCGGAAATCTCCGTGCCATCCTTTTTGAAATAGTGCAGCACCTCGCTCAACTCATTGCCCGTGCGCGTCTGAATCAGCACGCTGGTGCCCGGCGGCTCGTCGACGTCCCACTCTATCGACAGCAAGTTCCGCCGCCCGCCCAGCCGCACCAAGCCCGACTCAAGCCAAACCTCGGGCTGGAACCCCTGGCCGTAGAGCTGCACCGAAGCGGGGAATCCCCGGTGCCCGCCGACGGGCACGATGATCTGCTCCCACACCATGCGGAAAAAGCGCATCTTGATCAGCGCAAAGTCGTGACCCTCATACTCCTTGCGCGTACTCGACTGCTGGCGGCTGGCCACGGTCGTCCACTTGAGGCTGCCATCGGCATTGAGCGCGCCGTCCGAGGCGTCGAGGCGGTAGGAGGGAAAGCTAAAGCGGTCGCGGATCGCCTGGCCGCCGTAGGCAATGCGGAAGGTGTCGATCCAGTACGTCGAACCCAAGTCAAAGCTCAGATGGCCTTCGGGGCCGGGAATGGTCTGGCGGTCGAAGGAGAAGATCAGATCCACATAGGTCTGCACGTTGCCGTCGATGGTCCGCCCCACCGGCAACCCCTGAGAGGCAAACACGTCGCCGCCTCGGGCCAAGGCGGCAATCATCGCGTCGTCGCCCTCGTGCCACACTTCGAGTTCGGCCAGCCGGGGCCGCTCCCAGCGATAGTAGAAAACCCCGCCCTGCTGGTTGGCGGATAGCTGCGCATAGTCCGCCTCACCGACCTCGGTCAGACGCCCGTCGCGCTGTAACTTGTAATAGACAATCGCGCCCTGCTCAGCGGCTGGCAACGCCTCGTACTCCTCCTGACTAACCTCGAACCCGCGGTCGAAGTCCGACCCGCGCACCACCACCTGCACCAGACGCACTCCGGTGCCAGCGAATTCTTGCTGCGGCACCGAGATCGCCGAAGTCGGCGGGGCGTTGATCGGCTGGGCCGACAGTTCCTGCTCCTCGGCCTCCGCGCCCTCGCCGAGGGAAATTTCCAGCAGCCGCTCGGTCTTGTTCGGCTTCAAGGTGCGCCACACCACATCGAACTCCGGCTCCTCCGAAGAAATGAACTTCTCCGGTACCTCGCCGTCGGAGATTAACACGTCGTACTGCAGGAAGGGATCGCCTAGACCTTCCTCGACGAACTTGAGCACGATGCGCTTGGCAATGACCAGCCGGCCCAGATCTATTGTAAACCACCACTGCGAACCCAACTCGGCAGCATCTGCGACCGGCTCAGGCTCCCAATAGGTCGCCAAGTCTCCGTCGAGCACATGGAGCACATCCGGCGCGTTGGAACCGGCTTCTATGGCATCCGCGAGCGCGATTTCCTCGGTCTCCTTCTCCCGCGCGAGGTCTTCGGGCGGATGCAGGCGCAAGAAGTGGACGATGTCCTTAGTCGCGTCGGTATTGCGGCGCAGGGCAAACGGCGTCACCGTACCGCTCGCGTCGATCGTCAGGGTGCCCACCGGGAATTCCCAAGCGCGCCAGTGCGCGGCGCGGTCGATCACGAGTTGGTCCGCGGTGAGCCGGTAGCTGCTCCCTTGGGCATGGACTGCGGCTACCCACAGTAAAACGATGGCGATGTAGCGCATAAGCCCTCTCCTCTTAGTACGCCAGCGAGACGATGCGCGAGCGGGCCTTGGTGCCCCCATCGGTCTCTACCTCAAGGCGCAGGACGTACAGCCCAGGCGCAAGCAGAGCACCCGTTCCGTCCCGGCCGTCCCACAGCGCGGCAAACTGTCCGCTCTGCGCCGGTCCGCGGAAAACCTCATCGATCCGCGTCCCCTGCAAATCGTAGAGCACCACCGCTACTTCGGCATTCCCGGTCACATTCAACAGGTCGTATTCGACCCGCACTGCGTCGTTGATCTGGTCCCCGTTGGGCGTGAACGCCGCTGGCACGAGCCTGAGCGCGCCGACCACCTGCCCAGCGATATGAGTCAGCCCCACGCTCAGCGTATTGCCCTCGACCAGTTCGACCACTTCGCCCGGCGTCACTACTTGGCGCACCTCCTGCGGCCGGGTGCTGTCGTACACACGGCCCGAGAACAAGGTGCCGAACTTGAAAACCTCACAGCGAAAGACCACCTCAATCAGCTCGCCATCGCGCACTTGGTCTATTCGTGGGACGCCGACCTCAAAGCCGCGCTCATCAAGCCGCCGCACCGCAAAGGCAACCTCTTCACCGCTGTAGCGCACCGCGTCAATGCCCTCCGCTTGGGTCGGCGTGTCGATCTCAATGGTGTCGAAACCCAAGTCCTCGGCTTCCACTCGCGGCAGCAGCATATAAGTGAACTCTGTCGCCACGCCCGTGGTCGCCAAGACGGGCGCAATCTCGGCCAAAACCAAGGCGGCCATCGGCGGCTTAGACACCGCAAATTGCACGAAGTTCAGCCGCCCACCCGCTTCTACCGTGGACTGGAAGTTAGCCCTGATCTGCACAAACTGCCGAGGCTGCGTCCCCTGCATCGGAGCGCTGCCCAGTACTAAGTCATAGGCCGCGCTCCAGCCTTCCCAATTTTCGGTGTCGGGCGTGATTCCGGCCTGCTGCGCCTTCTCCAGTCGGTTGTACGACCGCAGCGTCAAAGGCCGCCCCCGAGTATCCAGCCGGGTCCGCTCATCGCCGCGGAACGTGCTGCGCCAATAGGTATTGGGTTCGCTGTCGTCGCCAGCGCGCGTACTTAGCTTGATTTGCGCGCCCGAATCGACTTGACTCCCCCAGCTTAGTCTGCCCAGCGCCGCCCGCCCGCCCAAATCAAGCACATTGGACATGTAGCGAGCCGTCGGCGTGAAACCCTTGCCGTATATCTCAAACTCGGCGATTTCCCAGATGCCTTGGGTGTTTTCAGGTGCTTCAAAGAGCATCCGGCGGATCGGCACCGGTGGCAGATCCAGTTCGACCACCGAGGTCGTGTTCTCGGTGGCCTGATGCACGATGTCGAAGTCGATGAAAGAGCCGCGCGTCCCCGCAGTGTACTCGCGCGTACCTTCCTTGAGCGGGTTGCCGTCGCTGACGCCGATGATAAAGCGCTGTAGGAAGCGCTCTTCCTCAAAGCGCTCGCGCGGATAGAACTTGACGCGCTCGACCGTGAAGTTACCCCCGAACTCAAAGATTAGGCTCTTGTTGCGCACGCCGATGCCCGAGGTAGTCCAATGCCCGTCGCCCAAGAAGACGGTCTCTGCGTTTTCGTCCCAGAGCACGGCCTCAGTGTCGCCGCTTTGCTCCCAGCCTCGCCAGACCAGCGTCTGTACTCGGCCACCGCGCTCCTTGAGACGCGGCGTCAGGTTTACCGACGGGTCCAGTTGCTCCGGCTCAATAAAGTCCGCATCGATTTTCAGCGATTCGACTTGGCCGTGCTGCGCGGATTCCACCCCCTCCCAATCGAGCTGCACAAACTCCACCCCCTCGGCCAACTCCGGCCTCG
Source organism: Candidatus Latescibacterota bacterium (assembly GCA_965261395.1). Taxonomy (GTDB): domain Bacteria; phylum Latescibacterota; class UBA2968; order UBA8231; family UBA8231. The sequence continues at coordinate 3,272,465 of OZ253462.1, read as the reverse complement.
GCAGCGACGAGCCGCCGATCCGATAAATCGTCAGCGCATCTGCGCCGCCAGTCAGCCAAGCGAGGGCGAAAATACAAGCTGTTAGCATACCATGACCCCGTTTTATGGCGATAGAAAGCACCCCGTTTTAATCGGAACATTCATTTTCTGTCGGCAACATCTCATCCCCAAGGCGCGGCGGCTCATCACCTGCCGTCGCGAGCAGACGGTCAAAAGCCTCCAAATCGGCACCGGCGGCCCGGTCTTGGAAGTAACGGGAGGTCCTCAAGGCCGCTAGCTTCTCCGCTACGGCCACGTTGATAAACTGGTCGAGCGTCGTGCCCTCGGCTGCCGCCACTTTTTCGGCTTCGGATTTGAGCGAGGCGAGCAGATGGAGGGAATACGGATTCGTGGTAGCCATAATCTTCATCCTTTCTTTAGCCATCGTATAGCTTGTGCAGGCGTTAGAATCTGCATGTTAAATAGGGTGGAACCTGGCAAGAAATCCTGCGCGTTAAACGTCACAATCGCCTCCGCACCACCACTGACTGCGGCGTCAAGCACCATTTCATCGTCGGGATCTCGCAGCAGTGGACGCCACAGAAAATAGGGTACTACCGGCGTAACTAGCAGGGCCAACGTATCGAGAAAGACGTTCACATCCTGTACGCTCATCCCGGCGGCTTGGCGTTGCTCTGGACGCATCAGGACCGCTTCATACTCCAGCATCATAGGCACACTCGCGACAGCTTCAATCTGTCCCGTATGCAACGCACGCAAGAGCGCATTAGAAGCACCTGAACGGCTGCGAAGTGCTGCAACAATAACGTTGGTGTCAAAGGCTATTTTCATTGGCTATTTTCTGAGGGAATAATATGGATCTCAATATCGAGATTCAGTCGGTTGAGAAACGTCATTAACCGCTCAACGCTGTAATGGTTAAACTTACCATTCTTTAGCCGAGATATTTCAGGTTGCTTCACCCCTAAAATCTTCGCGGCTTCCGCCTGGGTCAGCTTCCGGTTTTCTATAATCTGAAACACTTTAAACCCAAGTGTTGCCCTGAGAAATAATTCTTCCGCATCTGGCAAGCCGAGGTCCTCAAACACATTACCCGAACTCTTTTCAAGCGTAATCTTCTCACTCATAATTCATCTGTCTCCAGTTCTACTACTGCTACCTCACAGACTGGCAAATATCGACAGAAAAGCCAATCCCGCGACCCGCGTCTCGCGCTCCCGCCCGATCACTTCCAACGAACGCCGATCAAAGCGCAACCCGAGTTGGGTCGTCAATTCGTAGCCTAAATACTCTCGCTGATTGCTCAATTGCGCCGCCCACACCATGCCGCGGAAATCGCCCGTCAGCACGTTTTCCGCCAGGACCTTTTCGTCCCGCAGCAACTCGAAAAACAGCCGCTGCTCAAACCCCAGTTCAAGCTCTGAATCCCGCATCACGGGGAAGCGGATCAACAGCGACCCGATCCCGTCCCAAGAACGGCGGCGACGCTCGGCCAAGGAAAAGGGAGATTGGCTGAGGAACTCGCTTTTGCAGCGGGGCAAAATCGCCACTGCGCCCCATGCAAAGACGCCGTCGATCTTGTCGATCAACCCCACAAAACCGGAGGTCGCGCGGCCATTGCGGCCCAACGGCCCCAGCGAACCAAGTTGCGCATCGCGCTGATGCCACCAGTCCCATTTGAAGCGGTGCTTAGTCTTCCAACGCCGCGGACTGGCGTACTGCCACTCGGCGTAGAACGTATTGATCCAAGTATCCTCGGCCGCCAGCAAATCGGGCACGGCGATATGCTGACCGCTCGTCTGCCCAGCGGCCCCGAATTCGAGCGTCGGCACGATCCACTGCGACAGCGGGTCGGGGATCGTGTCTGCGGCCTTCTTCAGCATGTCAAAGACCCGCACCCGACCGCGACCGGGCCAATCCCGCTCAAAGGTAACAAGCCCATAGGCGGTGTGATTTTTGCGGTCGACTTGGCGCATATCCTGGCGCAGGTAGCCGGTGGAGAGGCGGATTTCGGGATTGACCTCCACGCTGGCGTAGGCGTTGTAGCCCCAGTGGTCCTTCTTGTAGGGATAGTCGGGCAAATCGTCGTTTTCAAAGCGCTCGGCCCAGCCGTTGTTGTTGAGGTCAATGCCAAAGAGGAACTCCGGCCGGTCCGAGTGATGGCGCAGGAAAGGCTCCTCGTAATCGGGGAAGAAATTCTCCCGGTCGCCGTTGCTGTTCTGATTGAAGTCGGAGATGAAGTCGCCGTTTTCGTCGTACCCAGGGAAGACCGCCGGGTCGGGCACGCCGTCCGAGCGCACCTGGAAGCCGCCCAGCGCGGTCGATTGCGGCGGCACCAATCCGCCCTGGAAAAACCGCTTCTGGTCAGGGTGGCGGTCGTGATCGTCGTTGTCTTCGACGAAATCGTAGAGCCTGTTGGTAGCTTCGGGCGAGTAGTCCACCAAGCCGCGACTATCTACCGGCTTGAAGCTGGTGGCATAGGCGTCGTCCATGCCAAAGCCTTCGAGGGAAAAGCGCCAAGGGGCTGCGTGCCGCACGAGATTGAACAGCCAGCCAACCGCGTGCTCGTCGCCTTGGATTCCCGAAAACGAGCGGTGCGATTCGCGCGTCGTCGAGGGGAACTGGCGGTACTGGGTACTGACGTTGAATTCGCCGTAGAAGTCGAAGCCCTGCCAGTCGCGCACTTCGGCAGTCATTCCGACGATCTGCGAAGCGGTCGGCAGGCCGTAGTCAAAGACGACTTCGCGCGGATTGAGCTGATTCTTGACATTGCCGGCAGCCTGCGCTACCACCAAAAACTGCGGGATGCCGATGCGGCTGTTCTGCCGGTCGGACGCCACTTCGATCCGGTAGTCGTTGGCCAGCACGAAGCGGAAACGCACGTTTTTGACGCGGGTGATGGCGTCGTCGGCCTCGTCCAGCCCTAACTCCAATCGGCGCTGCAAGGCCAAGCGCAAGGTGCCCTGCTCGCTTTCGCCCTCTTCGGCAGCCAACGCGTACTGCAGCACGATGTTCTCCGTCCCATCGGCCCGCAAGAAGCCGCCGCGCTCCTCTCCACCCTCTATCACCGGCGCAAAGCCAATGCTGCTGCCCGTGAAGGTGGTGTCCTTGAATACCATCCGCACGCCGCCTTCGACCGGCACCTCGCGCCGAAGCGCCGTGGTGATCTCCACCTCCGTGCCAAACAACACCGGCCCGCCCTCGCCGTCGGCGGGCGAATCGTCGGACAGCCGCACGATCAGCTTGTTGAGCCGTCTCCCTAATTGCCCGGTCGTCAGCACTCCTTTGAGCGGATTGCCTTCAAAGCTCTCGCGGTTGCCGGCCCCGTTGTGGGCATTGACCAACGTCAAGCCCAAGGTCGCATTAGCACCCAAATCGGCCTCTAGCCGCCCGGCGATTAAACTGGTAAAGTTGTCCTGCGAGGCGGTCGGAATATCCGGGTCGATCTCGACGATGGGCAGGCTCGGGCGCGAAAACAAGCCTGTGCCTCGCAGATACCGCGCGGCAAAGTTCGTCACGACCCCATTGAAGCCAACCTTGCGGAAGGTCATCGGCGTCAGAGTGGCAAAAATCTCATCGCCGATCATCAGCGAGTAGTTGTAGTCGCCGCTCGCATCCGAGGAGATAATCAGTCGGTTGAACCAAGAGGCGTAGCGCCGCTCTTTGGTCAACTGGCTGCTCGCGACGGTGCGTGCTTGGGTCTGTCGCCAGTCGTACACCAGCCAGCCGCGCGAGATCAGCTTGCCGTAGGTGTCGTAGAAATACGAACCCTCCTGGTTGCGGTTGATGTAGCGCCGGTACGGCTCGGTGGCGTAGTTGGTGTAGCGCCACTGGCGACGGCCGTACTCGTCGAACAGCTCCTGCGGCATGTACCAGCGCATGACCGTGGGATCCAAGGCCCCCATCAGCACGCTTGGCCCTTGGGCACTGAAGCGGACTTCACCCCTTTCCTGCTGCCCCAAACGGTAGTCGTAATCCGTCTGCGCTCCAGCCTGCAAGGCGAGCACCAAGGCCAACAACGCGGCCTTTGCTATGTTAGCTGTCCAACGCACGGTTTAGAGCTTCTCCAAACTGCCCTCGACAATTTCCACTGGATACTTATTCCGCAAATTGCGCACGAACCGCACGTAATCCCTTTTCGACTTGTCGATCCGCACGTAGGCGCGGGCGCGGCGCTGGGATTCGGCATTGTACGGGATCTGCTCGCGCGTGCGCTCCAGAACCTTGAAGACCGAATAGCCCCGCTCGGTCTTCAACGGCCCGCCCACCTCGCCGACAGCGACATCCTGCACGGCAGCAGACAGCACGGGAAACAGCCCTTGGACATAGTCATTGAGCTGCATCTGGCCGTCGTGGTGCAAGCTGCCCTCGCGCCGAGTATGGCGCTTAGCCAACGCTGCGGCATCACCCCCCGCGTGCAACTCATCCCCCAAGCGCTGAGCCAACGAATCCGACGCCACCAAAATCTCGACGATGGTCGTGTTCTCAGGCCGAGCGAATTTTTCGGGATGCGCATCGTAGAAATCGCGCGCTTCTTCTTCGGTGACACTCACGTACTGGTCAACCTCCCGCCGGCGCAGCGCGCTGAGCATCAACTCCTCGCTCTTAACCGCCACAGTCTCTTTGAAACGCTCATCCTCTGCCAAACCAGCCGCCTCAATCTCAGCGCTCACGAACAAGTCGGGCAGCACCCGGCGATGCAAAAACGTGGCCACATGCGCGCTGTCGGCAGCCTGTAAGCTCCTGCTGGTGAGACGCTCGTAAGCCGCCAAGAAATCGCTAACGGTGAGCTCGCCGCCCCGATACGCGCAGAGAACTTCGGCTTGGTCTGCCATGACCCCGTTCTCGACGAGCCGTTGGATCGCGGGCGGGCGCGGCACCGGTGCATAGGCTCCCATGAGCGAATCGCTGAGCGCCCGCAACCGCTCCTCGCGCTTTTGCACTGTCAGTTCCTCGACGATGATCCGCTCCGACGCGCTCAGCGGCGCTGGAATCTCGTCGAGGACTTTGTAGATCACGTAAAAGTCCTCGTGGCCGAAGACTTCGTGCACCGGCGCGGAAACTCCTCCTATCGCCAGATCGAGCACCTGCTCGACCGTCTCCGCCGACATCTGGTCGCGCGTCTGGTATATGCCGGTGTCGCCGCCCCGCACGGCGGTCTTCTCGTGAACGGAATGCGAGCTAGCCAGTTCGTGAAAATCGGCCCCCGCAGCGAGCAGGTCGGTAATTGCGCGTGCTTCCACCAAGCTATCGACCATAATGCCGCCCAAGCGCAGGGCGCGGTGCCGGCCACTCTCTCGGTAGTGACGATTTATTTCCTCGGGGGTGATCTCGATCTTGGCGACGACCTCGCGCTCCATGTACAGCGCCATCAGCCGAGCGCGTTTGAAGCGGGCCAGTTCGCCTTTGAACCAACTGTCTTCAGCCATATTGGCGGCGTCCGCTTCGCGCAAAAGCAGCTTTTTGTCGATCAGGCTTTCGAGCACTTGGCGCTGGCCTCCCTCCTTCATCCCAGCGGGAATCCGCGCGTCGAAATCCCTGAACTCCGACGCGGTAATCGGCTCGCCATCCACTTGGGCCAGCACTTGTTCTCCAGGCTCTTGGGCACAACCCGCACCCAAGACCAAGGCCACTAAAACGGTCTCACTCCAGTCCAGCAAATACCGTGATAAAAGTCGTAGTCTCATTCTTGCCCTTGTCGTCGTTTTTGAAGACGCCCGGCCGGTCGCTGTCCTCAATCACCCGTTCGCTCAGGATGCGGCCGAAGCGCAGGCCCGCTTGCGTGGTCAGCCGGTACCCCTGGTAATCGGAAGTCGTCGAGAGCTGCACTGCGATATGGGTCGAACGCCAGTCCCCTGTCTCCTGCAAAAGCCCCGCCGCTCGCAGCGCGTCCTCGTCCTGCACCCGGTCGCTGAACCACAACTGCTCCACGCCGGATTCTAACACCGTGCGCCGCATGACCGGCAGGCGGGCGATCAACTGCAAAGTTAGCGCCCATTCCTCGCGCCGCTCCTCGTCGGCAACGAAGGGCGTCTGCCGCAAAAACTCGCTCTTGCACCTCGGCTGCAAGTCAAAGCGACCGAGGCCGTAGATGTAGTCCACCTTGTTGATCAGCCCTAGAAAACTCGCGTCTTCTTCCAGCCGGCGGCCGATGCTGTCGCGCGGGTCTTGCGCGTTTTGCCGCAAGCGCTCCCACTTGAGCTTGTTGACCACATTCAAGCCCTCGATGCCCTGATAATCGAACTGCGCGTACGCGGTGTTGACCCAAGTGTCCTGCGCCACCAAAATGTCGCGCACCACCGGCTGGATCGGCGCGCCGACAAAGGGAGTTGGCTCGCGTCGGGCGTCGGGGATGGTGTCCTTGGCCTGCTTGAGCATGTTGAAGACCCGCAAGCGCCCCAAGCTCGCGTAGTCCCGATCCAGCGTGAACATCGCGTAATTGGTTTCGTTGAAGGCGTCGGTCGCTTGGGACGCCTCGTCCGTGCGGCCGATGGTCAGCCGCATATCCGGCGCTAGATGGATGCCGCCGAACAAATTGTAGCCCCGCCGATCCGGCTTGTAGGGGTAATCGGGCAGATCGTCGTCTTCAAAGCGGTCGATCCAATTGTTGTTATTCAAATCAATGCCAAAGAGGAACTCCGGCCGATCGACGTTGTAGCGCAGGAACGGCTCGTCGTAATCGGGGATGATATTGGCCGCGGTGGCGTTGTCGTTCTGGTTGAAGTCGGAGATGAAATCGTTGTTTTGGTCCCAGCCGGGAAAGATCGCCCGGTCGTGGGTCGAGCCAAAGCGAATCCAGTCGGGGAAGCGGTCTTGGTCGTCGTTGTCATCGACGAACTCGTAGAAGTGCCGCTGGGTATTGTCGTATTGCACATCGCCCGTGGCACTGACCAAGAAGGCGGTGGTCGAATAGGCTTCGTCAATGGCGTAGGCTTCGCCGTAGAGAAAGTAGGGGAACACATTGCGCGAGACATTGAAGTACCAAGCGTCAGACCCCTCGGAGGAGATCGCGTGCTCTTCGCCCTCGTTGAACAGCGCGGCATTGGGGAACTGGAAATAGCGTTTGTTGTGGTCCCACTCGCCGTAGAAGTCGAAGCCGAGGACTCCGGTGCCCTCAATGGTGAAGCCGCCGACTAGGTTGGCCGTCGGCAGGCCGTAGGAGAATTCGATCCGCTGCAAGTTGGTGATGTCCGCGACATTGCCCTCGGCCCGCCGCTGCGCAATCAACGCTGGTTGCGCGGCGGCGAGCACCTCGGCGGTCAACGGCGGGGGTGGCGCGCCGCGCAAGCCCGTCTGGCGGTCGGACCACATCTCGATCTTGAAGTCGTTGGCCAGCACGTAGTTGAAGTCCACCCCAACGATCGTCGTCGGGTCGGGGCCGACATAGGCCGGGTCGTTGAAGTCGTAGTTGACGATGATCCGCTCCGAGCCATCTGCCGCCAAAAAACCCGGACGCCGGAACCCGCCGAAGATGACCGGCCACTGCGAGCCAGGGCGGACCACCTCTTGCAAGGTAGAAACCGTCTCCCTGCCGGTGTCGAAGTCGCGGCTGGTAATCCGCACATCGTGGCTGAACAGCGCCGCGCCCCCTTCGTTATCTTCGGGCGAATCATCGCTCAGAATCACCGCAATCGCCGTCAGCGGTGCCGTGCTCTGCCCAGCGGTGAGGCTGCCGGCGATCAAGTCGCCGTTGAACATGTCGAGCAGCGTATTGCCGTTGCTGGCGTTCACCACTTGGGCGCCTATCTCGACGAAATCACCTACCTGAAAGGTCGCTCGCCCGCCGAATAACGAGGTAATATTGGTCTGCGTCACCGGCTCGGTAATCCCACCCGAAAGCTGGGTAGAGCCACGAATCGGCTCACTGATACGCGAAGCGAGGATCGTCGCCTGGTACTTGTCCGAGGCAAAATCGACCTGCACTCCGTTGAAGTCTGGCTTGGAAAAGGTCATCGGCGTCAGCGTCGTGCGAATCCGGTCGCCGACCGTGATCGCGTAGTTGTACTGCCCCTGCGAGTCGCCGCTGATGGTCACCGCATTGAACCAGCGGTTGAAGCGCGTACTCTGAAAGATGCCACTGCCCAAGGGCTGCGGCTGGAACTGACGCCAGTCGTAGATCAGCCAACCACGGGTGGTGAAATTGCCGTACACATCGTAGAAGTAGTCGCCCTCGCGGGTGGTGTTGACGTAGCGCTCATACGGGGTGCGGGCGTAGTTGGAATACTCCCACTGACGCCAGCCGTACTCCATGAAAAGCTCCTGCGGCACGTACCACTTTTTGACCGCTGGATCGAGCGCACCAAAGAGCACGCCCGGGCCGGTCGGCTCAAAGCTGACGACCCCGCCGCGCTGGACGTCGGTCTGGCCCCAGGCTGGGACGCCTACTAGCAGCACCAGCCCCAAGGCGACGAAGTATTTCTTCATAGCACGCATTTCCCGTTCAGTATGCCACCCCAACCACAGCGATCTCTCTAGCTTGGCCCGTTTTGGCGTCCAGCGTGACGCTGAATACGTAATTGCCCGGCGGCACCAGTCGACCCGCGTCGTCGCGCCCATCCCAAGGCCGGACAAAGCGCCCACTCTGATCCGGCGCGTCGTACAGGTGCCGCACCGGCCGACCAGCCAGATCGAAAACCACAACCCGCAGCGGCGTCGGGCGGCCCACATTGGTCAGATCGTACTTCAGCTCGGCCCGGTCGTTGACGCCGTCCCCATTAGGAGTAAAGACCTGCGGCTGAGCGCGTACGTTGATCAGCAGTTCACCGGAGATGGGCACTTGCACCGACAGATTGCCCTCAAAAGGCGTACCCAGCACCTGCGTGTCGGGGTCGCCCGCGCCCAAATCGGCCGCATTGCCAGCCACCACGCTCTGCCCTAGCCGGCCCTCGGATGCGGTATTAAACACTTGGCCGCTAAACGTGGTGCCAAAGCGCAGTACTGCATTGGCAAAACTCACCCGCAACTCCGTGTCGTCCGCGCCCACGGTCGGGAACTCAAGGGCAAAGGCGTCGTCGGCCACCTCTACGACCGCAAAGTCGCCGCGCACCACCGGCACCGCGTCGAGCACCGCGCCGCTGAAATCAGCTTCCAGCACGTCGCCTTCAGGCGGCCTTATCTGCACCGCGCCTACCTGTTCCACCCGGAGCGGGGTAGCGATCCGCAAGCGATTAAAACCGCGATCCTGGCCGGGGCGGAACTTGCTCCGCACCGCATAGGTGAAGTCCGTCTGCTCGCCCAAAGCCGCGCTGCGGGGGCCGATCTCGGCGATCAATACCTCGGCAAAGGGCGATGGCAGCACATCAAAGGAAAGACCCCCGACGCCCGTGGACGCCTCAAAGTCGTCGCTGAAGAACTCGATCATAAATTGGAAATAGCGCCTCGGGCTTGGCGAGACGATTGGCCCGCCCGCGCCCTCTGTGCCCAAGTCCGCCGAGGAGACGATACTGCTCACGGGATAGGGCGGCGACCATGCACTCCAGTTGCTCACGTCGTTGCGAATCGTCGAGCGATCGCCGCGCGAGAGTTTTTTGTAGTCGGCCTCGCTCAAAGCCACCTGCTCCCGCTCCTCCTGCGAGAGTTCATTAAACGCCTGCACGGCGTCGCGCAAATCCACTTCCTCGTTGTCGAGAATCTCCGCGACCAGCGCTTGCAGCGCCTCGTCTTCGATGTCTTTGGCGAATTTCCACGGCACCCCAACCTTGTTCGTGCCTAGGCCGCCGCTGATCCCGGTGCCGCTGCTGACCCCAGCCCCATCCGACTGCAGCCCAACATTGCCCCCACCAACGCGGAAGATCTGCTCGCCGGGCCGCACCTTGTTGAATTCCACCGGCTCGGGATCAATGCCCGTGCGCGTGCGCACCGCAATCCGCGAAAGCTGCGCGTCGCCGACCTGCTCCTGCACCCAGCGCACATGGCCCAACAGCGCCAGATCGCCAAAGTCGAAGATGTTGGAGATATAGACGGCCTCGGGCACAAAGCCCGTGCCGAAGACCTGGAACTCGGCGAGGTCAAAACCCAGCGCCGTCAGGGATTTGAGCCGCACGAAGCGCACGTATTGCGGCGGGATGCGGATATCGACGACCGCCTCTTCGTTCTGGCCCTCCAGCGCCACGCTCGTGCGGATGGGCACCCCCTCGCGTTGGGTGTCTGGCGTACCGTCGTTGATGAAAATCTCGAAGCTGCGCATGAAGTCGTTTTGGAAGGGGAAATTCGGCGCGGGGAATTCGGGTGCGGCGTTGCGTGGGAAAAAGCGGAAGCGATCGATGCCAAAGCGCGCGCCCAAATCCAGGTCGATGATCAGCCCCAAAACCTGGGCGCTTTTGGCCCCGGCACTCAAGCGCAAATCGAGGCCGCTTTGGCCGTCGTCGTCAATGAGCTTGGCCAGTTCGCCGCGGACGTTGAGGTTGTTGGGCGAGATGATCGAACCGCCGCGCGATTCGGTGTTGGCCCCGAGGGCGATGTTTAGCGTGGTATCGGCGCGCTGGGGAAAAATCCAGTCCGCAAAATTAGCGGGGGCAAAGTCGATAACGCCGCCGGGCGCGTTGGTATTCTCAACGCTTTGGGCACTGCGGATGACCTTGGCTTGGATCTCGCCGCCACCACTGCGCCAGCCCAGTCCGCTCGCACCGACGACGATGGTGTCGGCAGCGGCGGGCAGGACGCTCACGGCGGCGATGAGAACGGCGCAAAGAAGGGGATTTTTCATGGCTGTTTGTTACGCTTTTCCGCCGGACTTGTCAAGAATTCGCCGTGCAGACGGCAGGGTGGGCCGGCAAGCGAATTGCCCAAAAGTTAGGGACCGGTGCCCTTATGGCCTCTTTTCGGGTTCTATATTGACGAGCATTATAATTAGCGGCGATGGTTGCCGAATCATAGAGGACGCCTGTCAGCCGTCGCCGCGCGGCGCTTTTGAACGTTGTATCTTAGGTAATCCATACTTAGAGGAGACGAAGATGGTTGCCCAACTCCGCTTTTGACCATTTCACGAGAGAAGGACCCATTATGCCCATTGTAATCGTTGCGCTTACCCTGTTTGCTAGCCTCTTGGCAGCGGATGCCCAGGTTGGCGCGGCGGCGAGCGACGTCCCCGAGTCAGTGCGAGTTGAGCGGGTGTTGACTGCCGGCCAGATCGACAGCAGCACGGTGGATGTGGGGGCCTTGGCTGTGGTCGTCTATGGGCAGGGGAAACGACATCCGATCTCGGCGGCGTGGACCCAGTTGGATACGGTAAGGGGCTACATAAAAGCCGTCGATTCGCGGCGGTTGATCGTAGGCTTGGAACCGGACGGGTGGTCGAAGTGGATCGCCTTGGAGCGCATTCAGACGCTGAGCCTGATAGGCGCACCTTTGTCGGCGGCGGATCGAGACCCTACCCGTACGAGTACGACTAAGCGGGCTCAGCCAGCCCAAGCCGAGCCGGTGGCCGCCCGTAGCGATAGCCTGTCGGAGCAGATGGAGGCGATGGTAAAGAGGTATTATACGAAAGCGGACAACCGAGATGCGCTACGGATTGGCAAAAAGGCGGTCGTTGGGACTTTTTCGGGCATCGTTTTTACAGGCATGGCCATGGGTGTTCAGGACAAAATATGGGAGCCATATGGCGACCCTGACGCTGACGCTTATAGAACATTAGGCTTTCTTTTATCTGGCCTAGTTATCGGCTGTAGTGTCGGATTCCCGTTCGGTGTGAGTTCCGTTGATCCTTATGATTCTTTGCCCATGACCCTACTCGCTGGTGTTATACCGGGATCGGTAGGAATAGGTTTGATATGGGCCGGCCACGAGATAGGGTTCTTGGTGGCATACGTCACCCCTATTATTGGTTCACTCATTGCGTCGGAGAAATGGCGCAAGCCTCCTCAAGACCGCCGCATCTCCGTCGGTCTGGTTCCGAACCCCAAGGGGGGCCTATCAGCCATCGCCACGCTGCGCTTTTAAAACTCAACAGCCCGTATGCTACCAAAACTCTTATTTGCTGCCTTGCTCTTCTTGAGCACCACCTTGAGCGCTCAGACGCCCGCGGCCGATACCACCATCGCCGGCCAAACCCTTCCCTTGCTCCCCATTGAGACGCTAATCGCCCAGCTACAACGCCCGGCAAACGGCCCAGCCGTCGTCCACCGGCAGGTCGCCTTCCACGGACGCCTGTTTGCGCCCACTTCAGGACTCGACACCCTGCGCGTCCCCCTCGACTTGGAGGAAGTGTACTTTCTCGACGAAGTATCCTTCAGCCAAGTCGCGTTCCTCGCCCCGGTGCGCTTTGAACGCGCCCACTTCGCCGGTGGCCTCTCCTTTGCCGAAGCGCGTTTTACCGCCTCCTTCGCCCTGCGCGCAAGCCATCTGGCCAAGCACGCAACTTTTCAAAAGACCCACTTCCTCGGCGATGCCGACCTAACCGCAAGCCGCTTCGCCGGAGTCGCCTCGTTCGTCGGCGCGCGCTTTGCGGGCCAGCACTCCAACTTCGCCCAAACCCAATTCGACAACGCCGCCTATTTCGAGCAGGCCGCCTTTGCCGCGCCAGCCACCTTCACCGACGCCGCCTTCGCCGGAATTGCCTCCTTCAAGGAGACCGCTTGGGCACAACCTCTATCTTTCGCTGGAGTCCGCTTCGCCGACCAGGCGCTGTTTTGGGACGCGCGTTTCGCCGAGGAGGTGTCCTTCGCCAGCGGACGCGCCGACGGAGAGGTCGCCTTCGACCGAGCGCGTTTCAGCGGCGAGGCATCCTTTGCCGACTTCACCTTCGCGCGGGCGGCGCGCTTTCGCAGTGCGACCTTTGGCCAAGCCCACTTTGATGGCGCTTATTTCCGCCAAGAGGCCGACTTCAGCGAGAGCGAGGGCCGCGTCATCCGCCTCGGTGCTTTCTTCAACCGCTCCCTCGACCTGAGCCGCGCCGCCTTCGCCCTGATTGACCTGCGGCCAGCCGGAACGGATTCGACCTTCGCTACGGGCAGTCGCCTCTACTTGCACCAACCGCGCTTCGGCCGCATCCAAGTGAGCTGGTCCCAGCTAGCAGGCCATCTCGCCGCAGCCGACTCAACCCACGCTGCACCCCTCGACCCAACCTACGCCGCCCTGTACCACCAATTCCTAGCCCAAGGCTTGAACGGCGACGCCGCAGCCTGCCACGCCGAACGCATGGATCACCAACGCCTTGCACGCGCCTATAACGAGCCAGCGCGCTGGGGCCTAGAACTGTGGCGGCTGAGTGCGGATTACGGCGCGGCCCCCCAGCGAATAATCGCCTTCATGCTCGCCATTATCCTCCTCTGCGGCTTGGCGTACCGCACAGCTTCCGGCTCCATGCGCTCCGCCTCCGGCGCAGACCAGCCCACCCTCGCCGACTGCATCGTCTTCAGCCTCTATACCTTCATCCACGTCAACTCCCAAGCCTGGGACGCGACGGGCAAGCTCAAACTCCTCGCTGTCGTCGAGGCCCTGCTAGGCTGGATCTCCTTCGGCCTGCTCATCGCCGTAGCTTTGGCCCACGTGCTGTGACTTGGCCTTTTCCACCTTATTGTGGGCGGTCCGCCACCAGCACCCCACCAACGGCCCAGTGCTCGCGCTCGCATTCTTCGAGCACTACCGTCGTCCCCTCTCGGGGCGCGTTGCAGGTATCCACCATGGCCTGGGTCAGAGCTTCGACTAAGGCCCTCTTCTGCTCGGCGGAACGCCCCGCGAGCATCTTCACGTTGATAAATGGCATCGTCCATTCTCCTGTTTAGTGATTAATAGGCATGTGCTTAAAAATAACAGAGGTCGCGCAGTCTGCACGTTCGCGTATCCGATTTCAAGTGCAGATCTGGGGCCTTGCCCTCGCCAGCGCCCTCTGCGCCTGCACTCCCCAAGACCCCCCAGCACCACCAGTGCATTTCGCCGACGCCGGGGACGCCGCTGGCATCGATTTCGTCCACTACAACGGCTTTTCCGGCGAATACTACTATGTCGAAACCTTTGGTGCTGGTGCCGCCTTCCTCGACTACGACGGCGACGACCGCCTCGACCTCTACCTCGCCAACGGCACCTACCTAACCGGTCATCCCCCAGACCCACCGCCGATCAACCGCCTCTATCGCAACGCAGGCGCGGGCACCTTCACCGACGTCACCGCCCACAGCGGCAGCGCCGACCCCGGCTACGGCTTTGGCGTTGCCGCCGCAGACTACGATGCCGACGGCGACTCCGACCTGTTCGTCGCCAATTACGGACCCAACGCCCTCTACCGCAACGACCACGGCATCTTTGCCAAAACATCGGCCGGCCTAGCAGATCCGCGCTGGGGTACCAGTGCCGGCTTCCTCGACTACGACCTCGACGGCGACCTCGATCTCTTCGTCGCCAACTACGTGCGCTACGCCCTCGACGACGACGCCATCTGCCAACAGGGGCAAATCCGCGCGTACTGCGAGCCTAGCGTGTACGATCCCACCGGCGACCTCCTCTACCGCAACGACGGCAACGCCTTCGCCGACGTCACCGAGGAGACCGGCATTGCACTCAAGGGCAAGGGGCTGGGCGTCGCGCTGGCCGACTACGACCGCGACGGCGACACTGACATCTACGTGGCTAACGACGGCACCATGAACTTCCTCTACGCCAACCAGCACAGCACCTTCGCCGAAGTCGGCTTGGTTGCCGGCACCCGCTACAACGAGCACGGGCACGCCGACGCGGGCATGGGCGTCGATTTTGGCGACTACGACCGCGATGGCGATGCCGACCTCTTCGTCACCAACTTCGCTTTTGAGACCAACGCCCTCTACCGCAACGACGGCCAAGGCCAATTCGCCGTCGCCACCCAGCGCCTAGGACTGGCCGATCCCTCGTACCGGCTCCTCGGCTTTGGCACCAAGTTTTTCGACTACGACAACGACGGCGACCTCGACCTCTTTGCCGCCAACGGCCACGTCATCGACCGCATTGCGGAAGTGGATTCGAGCCAGACCTATCGGCAGCCCAACCAGATGTTCCGCAACGACGCCGGCCGCCGCTTTGCCGACGTTTCGGCCGCATTGGGAGCGGATTTCCAAAGGGCCAATGCCGGGCGCGCCACCGCGGTCGCCGACTACGACGACGACGGCGACCTCGACCTCCTAGTGACCACGGTAGCGGCCCAGCCACGGCTGTTGCGCAACGACGGCGGCAATGCCCGGCACTATTTGCAAATTCTACTGGTGGGAAAGAGCCACCCCGACGGCTTAGGAACGCGGGTAGAAGTTGTAGCCGACGGGGTGCGCCAAGTGCAGGAGCGGCAATCGGGCGGCAGCTATCTGGCCAGCCACGACCCGCGCTTGCACTTCGGGCTGGGCGCGGCCACGAGCGCCCAAGTGGAAATCCGCTGGCCGGACGGGACGCATCAGACCATAGAAAAGGTCGCCGCCAACCAAGTGCTCAGGGTCGTCCAGCCGGATCCCTAATTTTGTCCATTAGCGGCCCAACGCCCGCATCTGTATCTCTTCGTAGAACTGACGCAAGCGCTCGCTCTCGGCGGGCAACTGATCGACCGCTCGCTGGAGGATGTGCGCCGCCCGGGCTAGATCGCCCATCTGCCCGTAGAGGCGGATCATCTCCACGTAGGCTGGTAGCAACTTGGGATTAGCCGCGAGCGCGGACTCGTAGCTGCTAAAGGCCCCCTCTAGGTCTCGCTGCATAATCCGCACGTGCGCCAAGTTCATCCACGGCTCGACTTGCCGCGGGGCTTTTTGCGCCACCCGCGCAAAAATTTCTTCACCGCCTATGAGATCGCCCAGCGCCGCCTTGACCCCACCCAGATTCAACCACGCCTGCCAGTACTCGGGATCCTCAGCCACCGCCCGCTCAAACGCCGCCAGTGCCCGCTTTTTGTCGCCGGCCTCGGCATACGCGTTACCCAAGTTGTAGTGGATGGCCGCATCCCCCTCCATATCCATCGGCGCTAGGTGGCTATTGGCCGCCAACGCAAAGGCCAAGCAGGCGGCCAACCCCAGCCCCAGACTCCGCCAACGTCCCGCCCGCACCCAATCCCACAGCGCCCACAGCCCATAGGCGGCAAAAACTAGGAGCACCGGCAGCACCGGCACCCGGTAGCGCGCCGCCACAAAAAACGCGACCACCCCCAAGCAATAGCTCAGCGCGTACAGCAGCGGCCACGTCGGCCCAATTCGCCGCAGACTCAGCAACATCCCCCACAGCGCCAGCGGGGCCACTAAGCCAAAGGGAAAGGCAATGCCTGCTTTCCACAGGCTCGCCGACAGCACATTTGAATAGGTGCGCCAGAAGTAAATCGGCTGGTTGCGCCCCCGCTCGTCGCCGTGCCAAAACGCCCCCAGCTTGTGCCCCATCAATCCCAGCCACCCAGTCGGGTCGCCCTTGATGTAGCCCCAAGCCCGCTCGGCAAAATACGCCGACTTAGCCGAAGGCCGCTCCATCCCCGCCCGCGCCGGTTGAGTGACTAAATCGTCCCACTCCCACCCCGGACGGATGGCCACGGTCTCTGCATAGTCGGGATTGTTACCGATGTACAGGTTAATCCCCGCATTGTAGGAAATCCCCACCCCGTCGCCGCCGATGGCCCAGTTGCGCCAAGCCACCGGCGTGACGGCCAAGATCACCCCTAGCGCAAACGCACCGGTCCAGATCAAGCCCTGCCGGCAAGGAGCACGCCACAAGAGGACGATGGGCACGGCGACCGCAAAGGTCAGCACCGTCGGCACGGCCAACGCACCGACGCCAAAGGCCGCCCCAGCTCCCAAAAAGCCCCAACGGCTCGGGCCACGCCAGACGCGCAAAAGCACCACTAGGGCCAGCAGATCGACGCAGGCGGCCAGCGAGGCCGGCAACAGCTCGCCGTCGAAAAAGATCAGCGGCCCGCATAGCGCCGCGCCAATCCCCGCCAGCAACCCCACCGCCGGATTGAACAAAGTGCGCCCGATCCACCAGCTCATCGCACAGACCAGCGCCCCTAGCAGAGCCTGCACAAAGCGCACAGCGTAAAAAAACGACTCTGGAAAAAGAACCTTCACCGCCCCGAGGAAGTACGGGTAGAGCGGCGGCTGCCAAAACGGCCCCTCGCCGACGCCCAACCAGTTGCCCGCAGCCAAGCGCTGGGCATGGTGGGTGTAGGTCTTAGCATCGACCGCCGGATGCTCAAAAAGCGGACTCGCATCTGCTTCGAGGATATAGGCGACTCGCAGCGCGAGGGCGAGGGCGAAAACGAGCCAGCCCAAGCGCCCGGCCTGTAACCCAGCGATCATTGCGTATCTATCTGCTGAATGGTATCGTTAGTGCCCACTAACCAACAGAATACTATGCGCTCGTCCTTCCTCGGCACCTGTTTCTCCTTCGTCCTAGTCCTAGTCTTTACCGTCTGCATGACTTTTATCAGTGTGCGGACCTACGTTCTCTATGGCAACTACACAGGGCTGACCGATCACTTCAACACCATCGGCGTCATCTTCCTGATCTTCTGGCTCGTGGTCGTCGCCCTCGCGCTGCGCCTGCTGCACCCGCTCTTGCGCCTCTCGCCAGCCAATTTCGCTTTAGTCTATGCCGCGCTCATGGTCGCCGTGGTGCTGCCCTCCATGGGCTTTGGCGGCTACTTCATCCCTTTAATCGCCGGCGTCTTTTACTACGCCACCCCAGAAAACAACTGGTCCGACCTGCTCTGGCCGCACATCCCCCACTGGGCCGTCCCCCGCGACCTCGAAGCGATCCGTCAGCTTTTTGAAGGAGCGGATGCCTCCGCGCCTGTGCCTTGGGCCTTGTGGGCCGGGCCGCTGTTGTGGTGGGGCCTCTTCATGCTGGCCTTCTTCTTCGTCAGCATCGCGCTGATTGGCCTCGTCCACCACCAGTGGTCGCGTCAAGAGCGCTTGGTGTATCCCCTCGCCGCCGTCCCCAACATGCTCCTCGAGAGCTTGGAAAACCCCACCGCGTCCATTCTCAAGAGCAAGCTGTTGTGGCTGGGATTTCTCATCGCCTGGGTGCTGCCAACCGTCAACATGCTCGATCAAGTATTAGACATCGAGATTATCCACGGCTTCGGCATCCCCGGCGGCCGCATCGAGATCCGTCAATTCGGACTTAGTTACGGGCTTAACACCGACCTGCTGGTCGTGGGCTTGAGCTATCTGGTTGGCCTCAACGTGCTGTTCAGCGTCTGGTTTTTTCACCTACTCATCGCCGCCGAAGGCGCCCTGCTCAACTGGTTAGGCATTGCCTTATCGCTGCCGGCCCAGCCCCACGCACCACCCAACGTGCTGCTAGCCCATCAGCAGATTGGCTCGCTCGCGTGCATCGTCGGGATTTCGCTGTGGATGTCGCGCCACTTCCTCCGTCGCCAGTGGCGGCTGATCATCGGCGGTGCCCCAGACCGCACTAACCCGATCTCGCCGCGCACCGCCGCTCTGCTCGGACTGGTCGGGCTGACGTACATGAGCGGCTTCCTCTGGGCCAGCGGCCTGAGTTTGGTCTGGAGCATCGTCTTTTTGCTGGTCGCACTGGTGATTTTCTTTGGCATTGCCCGCCTGTTGTCCCAGACCGGGATTGGCCGTCTGCGCGCTCCGGTCTCCGTGCCGCCGATCTTGACCAATCTCGTGGGCACCGCCCCTTTTGGTGCCCAAGGGCTGAGCGCGATGGGGCTGAGCATGGTCTGGACGGCCGATTTGCAGCTCTTTCTGATGGGTACCCTCGCCCACGCCTTCAAGGTCTGCGAGCCAGCCCGGCTCAAGATCAGCGGGCGCAAGCTGGTGTTCTTTTTGTCCGCCGCCATGATCGTCGGCCTCATAACCACCATGGTCTGCTATATATGGCTGGGCTACCGCCACGGACTGATCCACGGCTATCGCTGGTACTTCGTCATCTCGCCGCAATACCATTGGTCCTGGGTCGCCAACTCGATCAACAATCCCAATCCCGCCGAGCCGCTAGTGGCCGTGTTCCTCGCCATTGGCGCGGGCCTCGCCGGGCTGCTCTCGCTGGCTCAGTACCGCTTCGCCGGCTGGCCCCTGCACCCGGTGGGGCTGGGCATCGCCCTGACCAACACCGTCTCAATCGACTGGTTCGGGATTTTCTTGGCCTGGCTGATCAAGCTCCTGGCGCTGCGCTACGGCGGCATCCGGCTCTACCGCACCCTGCTGCCCTTTTTCATCGGCCTGATCTTGGGTACCTGCGTCGGCGTCGGTGGAGCCGCGCTGGTCTATGCGTTCTACTACTATTGAACCAACCGCTGCAAGATCTAATCGGGATCGACTCCCACCCCCTCGAGACGCGCCATTTCCTCGTCCCCTAGCTGCCAGTCGAACAAATCCAGATTGTCGCGCAAATGGGCCGTTGAGCTGGCCTTGGGGATGACGATCATATCCTTTTGCAAAAGCCACTTCAAGGCCACTTGAGCCTGAGTCTTGCCGTGCTCGGCAGCCACCTGTTTTAGGACTTCGTCTCGGGCTAGATCGCCCTGGGCCAGCGGACGGTGCGCGGTCAGCACTACGTTGTGGGTGTGGCAATGACGCCGCAGCCTTTCGCGGTTGTGGCGCAGGTGGTACTCCACCTGATTGGTGCAGATCGGCAAGCTGGTAGCAGCCCTAGCTCGATCGGTCTGCTCAATGCTAAAATTGCTGATGCCAATGCTCTTGGCTTGGCCGGCCTCGTAGATTTTTTCAAACGCAGCCAAAGTGCGCTCCACCGGCACGCCCTGACCGGGGCTGTGGATGAGCAGGAGATCGACGTATTCGGTCTGCAGATCGCGCAGAATCTCCTCTATCTGCTCCAGGGTCGCCTCGTACTCCAGGTGCGAATGCCAGATCTTGGAGGTGATGAAGAGCCGATCGCGGTCGGCCCCAACTTCCTTGAGGACTTGGCCGATGGCGTCCTGATTCTCGTACATCCAGGCCGAATCCAAATGCGTATAGCCCAGTTCGAGGGCCTCTTTGACCACGTCTTTGCACTGTTGGCCGCGCAACCTCCAAGTGCCCAAACCCAATTGCGGAATAGCGTGGCCCGAGGCCAAGGTAATGTCCGGCGTGCTCATGTCGATTTCTCCTCGTATGGGTAGATCTCCCTACCGCATAAAATAAAATAGGGGAAGGAACCCAAAAGCCCCTTCCCCTGCTTGTTCTACTCCATAATAAAGACTAAGGCGTCCCTTGACGAACCAACTTCTCGATCAGAGCGGCCGTACAAGAAAGCCCTACCGCATAGGTCGGGCCAGCGAAATACCGGCTGCCGCTGACCGTCATGCGCGCCGAGGCTTCGAGACTCACGTTGGGATGGACGCCAACTAAGACCGTCGGCACCAAATAGGTGACGCTTTGGCTAATCCTTTCTGGGGTCCCTGGATTGCTTATGGCGTCGTACTCCGCTCCTACTACGCCTTCATACTTGAGGGCGACGAGTAGTTTGTCCATCGGGCTATAGCCTGCCTCGGCGTTAAAAACTAATTCCGCGCCGGGGGTGTAGCTGCGATCAACGACGTCGGGCTCACCGGCGGCGGGATCCGTGTATTCTCCGCGCAGGCGATACCCCAGATCGACATTGGCGTACATCGGGACGGGCCAAAAGGAGCGGCCAAGTTGCGCGACAACGTCAAAATCCCATTGGCCGCCGGTTATGGAAAGGGCCTCGGGCACGGGCCGATAGTCGCCGACGGGAAGCTTGAAGCCAAGTTTTAGGGTGCCGACAAGACCCGCTTGTTGCAAGAGGTTGATCTTGGCGAAGCCACGCAGATCGCCGATACCCGACTCCGGCTCAAGAGCAGGCGGCGGAGTCGCGACCTCATTACTCTCATCTTTATCGACAAACTTATTGCTGATATAGGGAACCTGGAGGCCAAGATCGATTTGGTCCGTCAGGCCGTAGTACACGTTGAAATAGACCTGCTGCGATTGGTAGCGGGCGTCGGCGGGTATTTCAACCGCGTTTCCATCCGCATCATAGTGCTGATCGGTCGATTGCGACAGGTAGGTGACCATGCTCCATACGTGGCCCTTTCCAAGCGTCCAAGCGCCTGCCGATACCATCTGCGGCAGCAGGATACTGAGGGCAGCGATGAGCAAGGGGGTTGCGTGCGAGGTGAGTTTCTGGTGCAGAAACTCTAGACATACGTTTGCGGTGCGGGGGAAAGAGGTCATGCCTTTCCTTTCTAATTAAGTCCCCAAGTTTGACTAGAAGGCTATCCAGCCAACTTAGAGGACGAGGTTGAGATGAGTTGCTTCCCAGGCGCAAGGAGCTGGTAAGCGGCCTTAAAATACGTCCAATCAATCTACTGCTCAAGGCGTCGGAGCCTCGGCGGCGAGAAAGTTCTACCCCTCCACTCGGCGAAAGTAATCCTCAGCGTCGTCTTGCGGCACATAACCCAGATCCTTCCCGGTGGCCTCTAGGTCAAAAACGCGCCGTCCGTTGCCGCTGACCACATAGGCCAGCAGGTACTGGGTGTCCACTTCCAGGGCACGACGATGGGCTTCAATGCAGTCGCGGTGGCTGAGGAACATGGCCCGCATATAGTCCTCGGCAGGAGTGCCGCGCATGGTGGTCGGATCGTCCTCCGCAATGATCCAGCCGATGCGCAGACCGACGAATTCGAGACCGTAGCGCTGACTATACAGCTTGCCCATGTGTTCGCCAAAGAGCTTGGAGACCGCGTACATGGAATCGGGATTAGGCGGCTCGTCCAGGCGCATGCGGATGCGCTTGGACGGATCTAAGGTCTCGGGCGTGGTCAAAATAGTATTGCCGTGCTGGGTGTGATTGGTCGAGGCAAAGACCAAACGTCTGACCCCAGATCGGCGGCACTCTTCCAGCACCTGGTACATGCCCTCGAGGTTGTGGTCCCGCACGCTCTCCCAAGAGGCGCTTGGGCTGGGATCGGCAGCCAAGTGAATTACGGCCTCCAAGCCCTCAAAGGCCCCTTCGACCTCTGCGGGACGGTCGAAATTGACGATAGTGGCAGGAAAATCGACCGGGCGGCGCGTGAATGCCTTGAATTCGTACTCAGCTCCCAAGCCGGCCAGCAGCACGCGGCCGATGGTGCCGTTGGCCCCGGTCAGGCCAATGCGGGTATAGCGCGTCATGTTTTATGCTCCTTTCATCCCACGACAAAGGTCCGTTGGCTATTCTCGCGCAGCACGAGCTCCCGGTCAAAGGTGTGCTCGCCCACGCCGGTCAGCCTAAAGTGCTTGATTTTGATCTGCCCATACAAAACATCCAAGGCAATGCGATAGCCCGACTGCCGTTGGGCAATGCACACCGTGCCCCAAGCAGCACCATTTGACCAGAAAAAGGTCCCGAGCTTCGCGGCAAAGGCGATGGACTTTGTAACCCCCGAATAATTAAATCCCGTCAGCGCCAGCACCCCGGCCCAAGCCACCATGGCGCGGGCGTAGTGATGGCCGCATTCGGCTTCGTCAAAGGGACTGCGTTTCGCCCCATCGTAGCGATTGCGAATGTCGCGCATGGTTTGCAGACCGTTTTTGAGTTGCCCTTCGTAGAGCATGCCAATGGCCGCCGTGTATTCAAACCCGGTCATCACTTCCGTGAAATAGGGAAATGGGTTGTCGGGCCGCTCGTGGGGATAGCTCGCCATGAGCAAGGCCGATTCATCGCCCAAGGCATAAGAGCGCATGCAGTTGAAGTGATCCGTCAGCTTCTTGCGGTGGTTGTACTTGCGGATGCTCTTGAGCGTTTGGCGCACGTGGGCGCGTTTGGTCAGATAGCCCAAGCCGCAGACGTGGGCGAAAAACTGGCCAACGAGCTGATCCACCAGACAACCGCTGCCGAGTTGGTAATCTGGATCGGCGAGTTCCGCCGCGCCCATACTCAGCCGCAGCGATGCGGCCACTTTTTTGGCTGGCTCAATGCGATGCTCGTAGTACTCGCCATTGAACAATTGCTCGTCGATGTAGGCGCGGCCACTCTGGTAGAGCCGCCGGCAGGTTTGGGCAAAGTCGGATTCGCCCAGATGGGCCGCCATTTCCTCGCCGGCGCGCAAAGCCCCCAGATACCAGATCCCCATTTGTGGATTAGGGCCGTAGTATTCGACATCCATGGTATTGTGCTGACAGCCCTCCATAACGCCGTCGCCATCGCCGTCCCACCCCCCTTCGATCCAGCAAAATTCAAGGGCCTTTTTGACCTTGGCCCAAATCGATTGGAGGAAGGCATCGTCGCCGCAAAGCTGCCAGTCGCGATAGGCTTTCATAATACAGCCCATCTGACCGTCGGCCGCAGCTTTGCCAAATTCTTGGGCGCGACTGAGGGGCAGATGGACGCGAAAGTTCATCATGCCTTGGTCGTCGGTGGCGTGATTGAATTCGGTATCGCGCATCGTGCGGGCCAGATCGCCAAAGAGGAACGCCGTACTTTGTTCGTAATTCCACACATGCGTACAGGAACCCATGCAGCAGCCGCTGTGATCGTTGTATCCCTCCCAGCCAAATAAACGTCCATCGGGGGTGCGGAAGCACGTTTGCGTCCGCAGGGTGCTGAGATTGAAAAGGGCGGCTTCCTTGACTACCTCGGGCAGGTCGCTGGCTGCGAAGGCTTGGACAAAGCGCACGGTCTGTTGTTCGAGCTTTTTGAGCCGCGGCGCGGTTTTGCCGGCCACATCCCACGCATCGCCATAGTGCGTCGCATAGTAGTTGCCAAGGTAGGGGTCGTCGCCCGGCGACCACGTGTGCCGATTGGGAAAGTGCCACGTCAGCAAGAAGGTGATGGTCTTGTGTGCCTTGGGCAAAATGTTGGTGCGCACCACCAGCGAAGCACTCGGCATGTCGGCCCCTGCGCTGGGGCGCTCTTCCACCCGGCCATCGGCGGCAAAGTCGTCCCAAAAGTCGAGCAGCGACGTGCCCCACCCGGCTTTTTTCCAAGCCGTGCGATAGGTAATACCCGTTTTGGCCGTGGTGGTCAGGGCCATAGTGCCATAACTGATGGCGGCTGGATCAACCCCTTCGCTATCCATGAAAATGCCCTGACAGTGCGTTGCCTGGCGAAAGCGATTGCGATTGGCCCGGGCCAACTCTTCGACGCCATCGTTGCCAATAAAATTGGGCAGCGAGCCGCATACCGAGGCCGCGACGCGCTTGTTGGTCCGATTGGTGAGCGTATAGCGCAGCACCGCGATAGGGATGCCGCTGTCATCGGCGTTGGCGGGAATAAGCGGGTTAAACGCTTCGAGACAAACCGCGACCGGAACCTGCGGATCAGATAGCTGGACCTGTGCCAGTGGATAGGCCGCGGTAAACGCACATTGCGCAAAGCGCGGCAAGCCGTGATTGACCGCCACACTGCCGCTCGCACCCTGGTATTCGGAGACATCCACCGGTCCTTCGAGCGCCCGGGTGACGGATGGGCCGCCAGCGGGTTTGGCGTACAGGGCAAAAAATGGGCCGCCGCCTCGGCCCGCCTCGCCCCTTGGGACAAATCCCTTGGCCGGGCGGTTCATTAGTTCCCAGTCGCGCAAATCCCCGCGTCCGCCCAGTGAAATTGTGCCCGTGCCAATGCCGCCAATGGGCATGGCAATGCTGGCGAGATGATCCCGATCGTAGTGCTTGAGCATCGGCCAATTGGACATTGTGATTACTCCTCGGTGTGAATGGGGATAGTTTGCAGCGGTGCCTAAGGCGTCGGTGCCTCCGCGTCAATCAGCCCTTCCTGCTTGAGTTCGGCCCAGCAGTCGGCTGGGATTGCGTGCTCTAGGCAGGCCACATTGGCGGCAACTTCCGCGACGGTCCGCGCCCCGGGAATGACGGTTGCCACCGCCGGATGCCCAAAGGGGAATTGCAGCGCCGCGGCTGGCAAGGGCACCTCGTGCCGAGCGCAGACCGCCTCAATGCGGCGCACCTTCGCCAACACATCTTCCGGCGCGGGCGCGTAGTTGTAATACGCACCCTCGACCGCTCCGGTAGCCAAAATCCCCGAATTGTACGGCCCGCCAATGACGATCCGCACTCCCTTTTCCAAGCACAGCGGCAACAACTCGCGCAGCGATTCCTGCTCCAGCAGCGTATAGCGGCCAGCCAGCAAAAAGGCGTCGAAGTCCCCGGCGCGGGCAAAATCCGCCAGCATCTGCCACTGGTTCATGCCCAAGCCAATGGCCTTGACTACCTGCTGCTGGCGCAGCTCGTCGAGCACGGGATACGTTTCGGCCATCACTTGATCGAAGTACCCCCGCTCGCCCGGCGTCCAATCCGGCTCAATACTCCTCGCCTCGTCGGGATCGTGGATTAGCACCATATCGAGGCGATCCATTTTGAGCCGCGCTAAACTCCCCTCAATCGAGCGCAGCACCGCGTCGCGCGAGTAGTCGAAATAGCTGGTCATCTCGGGCGCATCGACGAACAGATCGACATAGTCGTCGCCGGGTTTCCGCTCCACCAGCGTATAGCCCACTTTCGAGGACAGGACGATCTCGTCGCGGTCGTAGCGCGCCAGCCCCGGCCCCAAGCGCGTCTCGCTCAGGCCGTAGCCATACAGCGGCGCAGTGTCGAAGTAGCGCACCCCAGCCGCAAAGGCCGCGTCCAGTACGTCCAGCCCTTCCTGCTCGCTCAGCACCGAGTACATGTTGCCAAAAGTCGTGCCGCCCAGTCCCAAGCGCGTTACCTCCAAGCCGTGCGGCCCAATTTTTTCTCTATCTCCTGCTCGCATTGGTTTTCCTCCTCAAAAAATCGGAATCCGGTTGCCGGTCTCCCCGGTGATGTAGTCGAAAAGCACCCAGAATCCCGAGACGAAAATATGCCCCAAAATCAATCCCAAAAACAAAGGCCGTAGCTGCCGATAAAGCGTCACGCCGCCGTATTTGAGCACCAGCGCCTTGAGGATCCAGCCAATGAAAATGCTGAACCAAGTCCAGATGATCGTCAGGGTCGCGCCGATGGGAAAGCCGAGGTAATGCACCGGCCACCAGAGAAAGTGGTGCCGGGCGTACATCAACAGCCCCATGATCCCCGCGCCGATCCCTGCAAACAGAAAGCGCGGCCCGATCTCATAGAAGTCGTCTAGGGGATGTCTCGGGTTGGCGATCTTGTAGGCCGAGTCGCCGTGGACGATCTCGCCGAAGCGGTTGTAGAACCACCAGTCCAAATTGATGCCCCCGTACTGGTATCCCATCCACACCACCATCCACACCGAACCAGCCAAGCCGACCACAATCGAGAGCATCAGCGCCCAAAACAGCGGCCGTCCCCGCACTTGGCCAATATCGGCCAGCTTGAGGCCATTGATCGCTGAGGCCATAACCATGGTCCGCAAATCGCCCGCCCAGCTAAAGGTCATCCCCAAGCTCACCAGCCCCGCCGGACCGATCGCCTCCGTGCCCACCGCGTCAATCACAAACGGCTGCGCCGTCATCTGCGCCCGTGCAAAACCCAACCCTCCCTCGGCGACGATCCGCGTCAGCCCGTAAAAGACGCAGAAGGCCACCAAAAGAAAAAACAGCGCAACCCACCACGGCACGCCCGATAAGGTCAGCCAAACGGTGGCATAGGCGCTGGCCAAGACCAAGACGATGAGCGCCGCCCGATACGAGAGAATCTCCTGCGAATCATCCAGCTCCCCCTCGTTGTACAGGGCCTTGCGCCAGACCTGCCGCAAGTAGCCGCGGCTGATCCACAGCCCGTAGAGCACCAGCACCAGCATGGCCCCCATCCCCTCGTAGGACACCGACATCGAACCTTCCATAAACAGGTCGCGGCGGCCCGGCAGCGAATAGCCGAGGACGTTCTCAGTGGTGATCTGCGCTTTGGTCAGCAAGTGGAAGAGCCAGATGCTCAACCCCACGTCTAAGCTCAAAAAGTACGCCAGTCCCAGCGCCACAAAGTTCACGTTGGTCGTCAGCCCCAGCGCGTTGTTAAACAGCGAGATGTTGTGGCGCAACTGCACCGCCGGGATAAAGGGGAAATAGTGGTTTAAGGCGTTGGTGCTGTACAGCACCAAGGGCAGCGCGAACCCGATCCACAAAAGCGGCCTTTTGAACAGCGGAGTGATGATGGACCCGCTCTTGCCTTCTTCAGTCAGGTCGATGGGTAGCTGCAACAGCGGAAAGGTCAAGCGGTCGTAGTCAACCCACTGGCGGCGGACGATCGACGCGATGGTGATCATCATTAGGTAGATCGACAGAATAAACGAGACCCAAGCCGCAAGCGGCACCATCCAGTGTTCCCAGGGGATGGGCTGCCCCTTGGGTAGGCCCTCGAAGAAGTACTTGATCGCGTCCGGGTCTTGCGGCACCATCCACTCGCGGACGTAGGGATGCAGCAGCTCCGACCAGTTGTTCTCGGGGGTGGCATAGTAGTAGATATTGGGCAACATGGCGATCAAATTGCCCGTAAAACCCCACGTGGGAATGGCCGAGCCAATGATCATCATCGCGTAGATGATGATCAACTCGGAGCGGTTAAAGCCCCAAGCACGGTGAATCAGCTTGAGCGCGGGATTGAAAAACGCCACCACCAGGAAGAACAGGAAAACCGCTCCGGCGGTGATATAATCGGAGGACATGCCCGCAGTAGCCATCGCCAGCCGCGCATAGGCGAAAAACACGTTGATCGCCAGCGACAGCAAGGCTCCAAAAGCGAGCGAGCGATAGGTAAAATTACCGGGCATCAGAGCATCTTAGGACATTATTTATTTTGGCGCAAATGCTCGGCGATTTGTCGCCTACCAAGCCGCCGCCTATACTTAGCGCACCTTATATTCACACCAAAGGACACCCTATGGCAGCTCTCAAAGTCGGCATCATTGGCCTCGGCGGCATCGCCCGCTCCCACTGCGATTCAATCGCCCATCTCGACCAAGTGGAAGTCGTCGCGGTCGCCGATCTGCTCGAGGAGAAGCGGCGCGAGTACATGGACAAGTACCACATCCCCAAGGGCTATCCAACCCACCACGAACTCTTGGCGGATGCCGACATTGACGCGGTCGCCGTCGTGCTCGGGCACCAACTCCACCACCAGCTCACCATCGACGCCTGCCGCGCCGGCAAGCACGTGCTCGTCGAAAAGCCCATGGCCATCAGCCTAGAGCAATGCGACGCCATGGTCGCCGCCGCTGCCGAAAACAATGTCAAGCTAATGGTCGGGCTGTCGCAGCACTTTTACAGCACCAGTCTCAAGGCCAAGGAAATCCTCGACTCCGGCCAGCTCGGCCCGGTGATCACGGCTGTCAGCTACATGTCGAAAAACTGGAATTTCGCCGGGCGGCGGCCCCAATACCGCAGTCGCTTCCACGGCGGCGGCATGTGGTTGACCAACGGCGTCCACGTCGTCGATCGACTCACGTGGGTGATGGCTTCGCAAGCCGCGTCGGTCTCGGCCGCCATTGGCACCCGCGCGCACTACCAAGCCAGCGACGACTCAGCCACGGCCTTTATCCGCTACAAAAACGGCCTCGCCGGCACGGCCGTAGCCATAGGCTACGCCGACGGAGCGCCGAATTTTGAATGCCAAGTGATTTGCGCCAACGGCTCGCTGCGCTTCAGCCAGCACGGCGAGAAATACGTCAAAGTAGGCCAGGGCGATACGTGGGAAGACGTCCCCTTTGAGGACGCGCCGACCGAGATGTACCACGAGTGGAAGAGCTTTGCCGAGGCCATCGCGCTCAACATCGAGCCGCCGACCCACGGCCAATACGGGCGGCACATCATGGAAATCCTCTTCGCCGCCGAAGCCTCGTCCCTCACCCGCCGCGAGGTCAAAATAGGCCGCAGGCCGCATTGGCAGACCCAGACTTCCGGCGCACCCGTGACCATCCAGCACGGCTGGATGTAGGGGCGACCGGCCGGTCGCCCCTACCAATCCGGCGTCATATCCCCGGCCTGCGCCACTTCCTCTAGCTCCGCCACGCTCGCCGCGCCACTGGACACGGTCGAGACCCGCTCGTCGGCCAAGACCCAGCGAAACGCGCTCTGCGGTAGCGTTGATTCCTGTTGCGTTAGCTGCTCGATAATCGCCCATGCCCGCTGCCGCTCTTCCTCGCGTTCAAATCGACGCTCCACCGCCGCGCGCTGGTCCTTGCCGACGACGTACATACCCCCAGCCAACACCGTCGCCAGCACCACGCCCATATCGCTTTGCGCGGCGGCCGGCAAGACGGCCTCCGCGGCTAACTGCACACAGGGATGGTAGTCGTGGTAGCACAGCACCACGTCGAATTCGCCGGTCGCCGCCAGCCGCGCCAACAGGGGGATGGCCCGGCCCGTCACGCCGATAAAATCGCACAGCCCCTGTTTTTGCGCGGCGCGCAAGCCCTCCAAAGTCCCGCCCTTTTCCACGATCCGCTCCCAACCCGCCAAGTTCACCTCGTGGATCTGCGCCACCGTCAGCTTAGTTAGTCCCAACAATGCCAAGCTGCGCTCCAAGCTCTGCAAAACCGAATCGCGCCGGTAGTCAAAGTCTTCCGGCTTAAACCCTACTTTGGTCGCCAAATAAAAAGGGCGGCGCTCCCCCGCTAGTGCCTTGCCCAGCAGTTCTTCGCTCGCCCCGTAGAGTGGTGCTGTATCGATGTAATTGCAGCCCAAATCCAACGCGCGCCGCACAATCGCTCGAGCGTTTTCCTCGGCGCGCTCCGGGTCCTTGCCGCCCAAGTAAGCCCCACCCAAGCTGACCGCGCTCACCTGCAATTCTGTGCGCCCAAATCGCCGATAGCGCATGGTGCTTCTCCCTGTGGCGGCGCTCCCCTACCCATCCACCGGCTCCAGCCCGAGCAGCACCAAAAGCCAAGTGTTGTGCCAGTAGGCGCTGTTGATATAGGGGTTCTCCACCGACGGCCAGTTCTTCCAATAGGTCTGGTTGTGCGGGATGCGGTGATACCACTGTACAATGGGGATGGAGGGCAGCTCGGCCAGCCAAATTTCCATGGCCTCGCGGAAGAGCGTTTGCAGCGCCGGGTCGTCGGGCGCAGTCTCCCCCATCTGATCGACCAGCGCGTCAAACTCCGGGTTCGACCAGCGCCAGAACCGCTCGGAGTGCGTGCCAGTGGGTTGGACGAAGCGGCTGTGGTAGAGCCGCAAGGTGAAGTACGGATCGCGCACGCTCGCGCCATTGCCCATCAAGAAGGCCCGCGCCGTGCCCTGCGCCATCCGCGAAAACGCATCGGGCGTCATGCGGAAGTCGGCGTCGAAACCCGCCCGTTCCAACTGCGCCACCAAGACCGGGGCTAAGTCCGTAAAAATATCGAAAATGTCGATGACGATCTTGAGCCGCTCGCCCTCTTTGGTCCAAAAGCCCTCGGCGTCCTTGCTCCACCCCTTGCGCTCCATAATCGCCGCGGCCTTGGCCGGATCGTGGACGCCGATCTCGTACTTTTCCACCAAGTCTTGGATTCGGTCGGTGTATTGGCGGATGGGCGGAAAGTCCGGCAGCGGCAGATGCGATTTGGTCCCGGCCCCCTGCCAGCCAATGGCCACTAATTGGTCGCGGTCAATGGCGTAGTTGATGGCGCGGCGGATCTCTGGGTCGTTAAACGGCGGCTCCAAGTTGTTGAACCCCAAGCATACCGGCCACCAGTCGAGATACCCGTGCGGCAGGTCGCGCCCGGTCCAAGTAGAGACGTTGGGATTGGCGTCGAGGATCGACTGGATGTTCGGCGGCCGAATGTCGAGGCTGGTATCCATGGCATTGGAGATCAAATTTTGCACCCGCTTGGTCTCCTCCATGTGCGTCAGGTAGATGATGCGCTCCACCGCCGGAAGCTGGCGAAAGCCCGTCTTCTGCGCCCACCAGTCCGGGCGCAAATCCCACACCCGCTGCGCGGGCACGGAGATGAAGATCTCGTACGGGCCGCTGGCCACAGGCCAGCCTTTCTCTTGGTCGAAGTTGTTGAACGTCTTCGGGTCTTGGCCTTCCCAAATGTGCTTGGGCACGATCGGGATGCCGTTGTCGAAGTTGTTGGTGAAGTAGCTGAAGACAAAGCGCGGATTGGGCTTGGTGAGCGCGATTTTAGCCGTGTGGGCGTCGCTGGCCACCGCGCTCTTTACCCAAACCTGCATGTCGGTGGAAAAAGACAGATACGGCGCATTGTCCTTGAGCATGTTGATCGTAAAGACCAAGTCGTCCGCGGTCCACGGCTGCCCATCGCTCCACTCGACTCCCGCGCGGATGTGGATAGTAATCTCGGTATAGTCTTCGTTGTACTCGTGTCCAGTGGCGATCCAAGGGATGATGTTGTCGGCTTGCGGGTCGTAGGCGTTGTAGAAGTACAGCGGCTCGTACTGGAAGTTCCAACCCGTCTTGGAGACGCCGGTCAGCAAAAACGGGTTAAACGAGTTGTAGTCCTTGATCTGCCCGCTACAGTCCTGCAAGCTGGAACAATCCATGATCAAGGTCCGGCCCCGTGGCACGTTCTTGTACCCCTCGTCCCCACAGCCGACCAACAGTACACCCACTAAGCACAACAACAGGCCCTGCATGATATCCCTCCGGAAAATTATTTTTGCGCGGCGGCCGAAGCCGAGAACACTTCGTTTAGATCGCCGCTCTCCAACACCGGCGACTCAGCGTGCAGAAAACAAGCCACCGCCCGCTCGGCTTCTGGCCGGTAAAACGGCGGCGCGGTCGCACACTGCGCCATGGCTTGGGGACAGCGCAGCACGTAGCGGCAGCCGGCAACCGCCTCTTCGGCCTCTATAACCTCTATATCGACCACTTCCTTTTCTTCCACTGCTTCGTCGATCCACTCGCGCCCCGGTTCGGGCATTGGAATCGAGTGAATTAGCTCGCGCGTATAGGGGTGCTGCGGGTCCTTGATCACCTTCTCGGTGTGGCCAGCCTCGGCCACGGCCCCGTGAAACAGGATGACGATGTTCTCGCTGACTTGGTACGCGGTCGTCAGGTCGTGGGTGATGTAGATGAAGGAAATGCCGAAGTCTCGATACAGCGCGTGCAGGGTGGAGAGAATGGTCGCGCGGAGCGAGGCGTCCACCATGGACACCGGCTCGTCGGCGATGATCAGCTTGGGCTTGAGCAACAGCGCGCGCGCAATGGTGATGCGCTGGCGCTGCCCGCCCGAAAGCTGATGGGGATAGCGCCCCAAGGTCTCCTCGGGCCGCAGCCCGACCGTGCGCAGGGCTTCGCGTATCTTGTCGTATGCATCGGCCTTAGACGCGGCCAACCCAAACTTCCGCACCGGTGTCGTCAGGATGTGATCGATCTTGTAGAAGGGATTGTACACTTCAAAGGGATCTTGAAAGATCGCCTGTACGTCTTTGCGGAATTGCTGCCGTTCCTCCTTTTGCAGGTCGTGTACATTGCGGCCTTGGTAGAGCACCTCGCCGGCGCTGGGGGTGAGTACCCCGAGCAATATGCGGGCGATGGTGGTCTTGCCGCTGCCCGACTCGCCGGCAATCGTGGTAAAGGAGGGCTTGTCGGCGTCAATCGACAGGGAAAAATCACTGACGGCTATGGTCTCGGTACTCGGGCCGAAGCGCTCGCCGCCGCTGCGAAAGACCTTGCGCAGGTGGCGCGCCTCAAGAAGCGGGGGCATCTGCGTCCTCCTCGTGCAACAAACACGACACTAAGTGGTCGGGGGCGACCGTTTGCAGGGTGGGTGGGCGCTGGCTGCACTGGGCCATGGCCTGGGGGCAGCGCGGGTGGAAGAGGCAGCCCGACGGCGGGTCCAACAACGACAGCCCGACCCCGGGAATGCCCTTGAACTCGCCCTTGACCTCAAAAGAGGGAATGCTGGAAATCAAAAGCTGGGTATAGGGGTGTTGCGGGTTGTGAAAAATCTCCTCGACCCGGCCCACTTCGACCAGTTTGCCGCCGTACATGATGCCCACGCGCTCGGCAAACTGCGCCATCAGGCCCATGTCGTGGCCCACCAAGAGCACGGTGGCATTGAGCTGGTGCTGTAGCTGGCGCAAGGTCTGCATAATTTGCCGCTGCACCACCACGTCGAGGGCGGAGGTCGGCTCGTCGGCCAAGATGAGCTGCGGGTTAAGCGAGATGGCTTGGGCAATGCAGGCCCGCTGCTTCATGCCGCCGCTCAATTCGTGGGGGTAGAGGCGGGCCACTTCCGACTTCAGCCCGACCCTGGCCAATAGTTCGATCACGCGCTCCAACTGCTCGGCCTTGGGCGGCGTGGGCTGATCGGTCGCGTGCTCGCGCATCGTCAGCATCAGTTGCTCCCCGATCCGCATCACCGGATTGAGCGAGTTCATCGCGCCCTGCGGCACCATCGCGATCCGCTTGAGCCGGGTCTGCCGCACTTGCTCGCGGTCGAGTTTGGTCAGGTCAGTGCCGTCGTCTAAGGTCGCGCTACCGCCAGCGATGAGGCCGGGCGTCTTGATCATCCGCAACAGCGCCAAAATCAACGTGGTCTTGCCGCTGCCAGACTCGCCGACTAGGCCAAAACGCTCGCCTTTGTACAGGGTCAGATCGACCTTGTTGACGGCGCGGGCGATGCCGCGCCGGGTCTCAAAGTGGACCTCCAAGTCGCGAATGTCCAGCAGCACCTCTTTGTCGGCCTTGCTCATACGGCCTTGCGCTGCTTGGGGTTAGCCAGCTCGTCTAAGCCAACCGCAGTCATCAACAAGCCGACGAAGATCACGCCGATGAAGAAGATTGGTATCGCCCACCACCACCACATGCCGCGGATGAGCGCGCTGAACGTGATGGCCCAATAAATGGTCATGCCAATCGTGGGATCGTTCTGCGGCCCCAAGCCGAGGGCTTCTAGGCCGATTGACGAGAGAATGGCCCAGTTGACGGCATTGGTAAAATTGGCCGCGAGGTAGGGCAGCAGATTGGGGAAAAGCTCCTTCCAGATGATCTCGGCGTTGCTCATGCCGTTGAGTTTGGCCATCTGCACGTACGCCCGCTCGCGCATGGTCAAAACCTGCGAGCGAATCGTCCGCGTCGGCCACATCCACGCCAGCGAAGCCACCACCAAGGCCATGATGTTGACGCTGATTTCCTCGCGGATCGTCGAGGCGATGGAGACCAGCACCACGAGGCCGGGTACGGTCAGCAGCGTATCCACGAAGCCGCGGATGACCGTGTCGATCTTGCCGCCCATATAGCCGCTCGTAAAGCCGAGGAAAATGCCTAGCCCCAGCCCCACCGTGCCAGCCAACAGACCAATCCGCATGGTCAGCGGCACGCCCACCACCATCACGGCGAGGAGGTTGCGGCCGGAGTCGTCGGTGCCAAAGGGGTACTCCAGCGAGGGGGCTTGCCGCGGCGGCGCGGCCAGCGGTTGGGCCTGCGAGGTATCGACGAAGATCGGCCCCAAGACCCCGAAGAGCACCACCAACAGGATCATGCACAGGCCGGCCGCGAGCATCGGGCTTTCGCGCAAGTAGTAGAGAATTTGGTCGAAGCGGTGCATGGCTAGTGGTGGCGGCTATGGGAAATCCGCGGGTCGAGCAGCGGATAAAAGAAATCCATCAGCAGGGTCACCATGCCGATGGACATGATCAAAATCAGCACCACGCCGTTGATGACCGTATAATCCGAGGCTTGGATGGCCTGAAAGAGCACCGTGCCGATCCCCGGATAGGCGAAAATCACCTCGACGATAACCTGACCGGCGACCACATTGGCCAGCGACAGCCCCAATGCAGTAAGCTGCGGCAGCAGGGCGTTGCGCAGGCCGAAGCGGAAGAAGATCGTGCGATTGCGCAGGCCATTGGCCTCGGCCAGCGTGATGTAATCCTCGCCCGAAGTCGTGACCATCATCCCCCGCATTCCCAGCGCCCAGAAGCCGGTCTGCTGCAAGACAATGGCCATTGCTGGCAGAATCGAATGGTGCAACACATCGAGGGCAAAGGAGAAGTTGAAGATCGCCAACATACCAGGCGAGTACCCGCCCGAAAGCGGAAAGAGGCTCAGCTTGAGGCCCAATATGTAGAGCACGATCAGCCCTAGCAGATAGGGAGGAATCGCCGACAGGGTCATCATCGGCACCGCCAAGTTGCGCATAAAGCGCGGTGCCGTCGGCCAAGCCGCCATCGCCCCCAAGAGCGTGCCCAAGGCAAACCCGATCAGCACCGAAACGATCATCAGCCCAATGGTCCAGGGGATCGCGTTGCCGATGATCTGCCCGACGCGGGCCGGATAGTTGGCCAGCGAATAGCCCAAGTCGAGCGTAAAGGTGTCGCTGAGAAAGTTGAGGTATTGGACGTGGAGCGGCTTGTCGAGGCCGAACTTGATCTGATAGGCCTTTACCATGGCCTCAATGCCGTCTTGGCGCAATCCTCCGCTGGCCGCTAGCTGGCCGAGCTTCTCGCGGATGGGATCGCGGCCGGTACCTAGCCGCGGCACAAAGAAGTTCACGCTCGCCGCTGCCCACACTACGATCAGGAAAAGGGCGACCCTTTTGACGACAAAATTCCAAGACATGAGTATATACGGATAAATTTGGAAAAGCGTTAAAGCTAGGGAATAAAAATGGCCCCGTCAATTGCCCCCGCCCTTTACCACCACCACCTCATCCACTGGCAAGTCCTCCAACCGCGTCACCGCGCCATCGGGCCACCGCACCTCTAACCGCTCGACGCGCTCGGCCTGGCCCAAGCCAAAGTGAAGGCGCGCGTCGTTGTGGCCCAAGTAACTCGCCGCCCCGCCGACCGAGCGCACCTGTGTCCGCCCGCCCGCTACCAGCCGCACCCAAGTGCCGACGACTTCCGGGTCGATCTGCACCACGAGATAGTGGCCGGCGCGCGTCTCATTGCGCAAGAGCGTTGGGCTGTCGTCGATATTGGTCGTGAACAGATCGACATCGCCGTCTTGGTCATAGTCGCCGCTGATGGTCGCGCGGCTCGACTTTTGCACCAACAGCCCAGGACCGGCCTCTTCCACCGCAGCGAAGACGCCCGTCCCCTCGTTGGCGAAAAGCTGGTTGCGCTGTGCGTAGCGCCCCCCCGCTGAGGTCGAGTCAACCTGCGGATAGACGTGGCCATTGGCTACGAACAGGTCCAAGTCGCCGTCGAAGTCAAAGTCGAAAAAGCGCGTCCCCCAGCCGAGATAGCTCACAGTCGAGGCGGCCAAGCCGCGCTCACTCGTAGCGTCAATAAAAGTCCCACCGCCCGAGTTCAAATAGAGTGTATTGGTCTCGCCGTAGAAGTTGGTCACATAGAGGTCGAGGTCGCCGTCGCCGTCGCAATCGCCCGCATCCACACCCATGCTCGCCTCGGGTTCGCCGTCGCCGTTGTACGCCACGCCGGCCGCCAAGCCGATATCGCCCAAGCGACCGCGGTCGTTGCGGAACAGCACATTGGGGGTCTCGTCGTTGGCGACGAACAGGTCCAAGTCGCCGTCGAGGTCAAAGTCTGCGGGCACCACACCCAAGCCGTAGTAGAAATTGGCCGTGGCCACGCCGGATGCGGCCGTGACGTCGGCAAAGGTCCCGCCGTCGTTGCGGTAGAGCCGGTCCCGCCCGCCTTCCATGCCCTGCGGGCCGCAAAAGACCCGCAACCCACCCAAGTAGACGCAGGGATCCTCCAATTCCGGGTCTTGCAGCACCGGCTCGATGTCGAAGACCACGTAATTGGCAACGTAGAGGTCGAGATCGCCATCTTGATCGTAGTCGAAAAACGCCGCGCTCGTACTGAAGTCATCGCCGGCAACCCCAGCCTGCGCTGTGACCGAGGCAAAGGTGCCATCACCGCGATTGCGATAGAGCGCGTTGGTGCCATAGTTGGTCACATACAGGTCGCGCTGCCCGTCGCCGTCGTAATCTCCCACCGCCACGCCGCTGCCCCAACCGCGATCCTCGACGCCGGCTGCCACCGCCACAAAGGCTCCGCCGTCGTTGCGGTAGAGCGCATTGCCCGGCCCCGCACCATAGTGGGCGTAGGTCGAGCCGTTTACTACATAGAGATCGAGATCGCCGTCACCGTCGTAGTCGAAAAACGCCGCGCCGCTGCCGGTGGATTCGAGAATGAAGCGCTTGTGCGGGCCGCCGTTGATGGTGGGATGGTCCAGACCGGCTTCTCGCGTCGCATCCACAAAGAGGGGACCGGCGTGGGCGCTGGCGACGGCGAAGAACAAAAGGACGAGGACCATAGACTTAGCGGGCGCAGCGGAAGCCTATGGTGTTGCCCTTGATATAAGAATGCGAGTCCTTGGTGTTGGTCCGCTTATTGCACTGAGTCAAGGTAGGGCCGTTGATCCACGATCCCCCGCGCAGGAACTGCACTTTCTCGCCCCCTTGCGTCCACTCCCACACATTGCCACCCATATCCAA
The DNA here is from genome assembly GCA_965261395.1 of Candidatus Latescibacterota bacterium. Lineage (GTDB taxonomy): Bacteria > Latescibacterota > UBA2968 > UBA8231 > UBA8231. The sequence goes on along the minus strand of OZ253462.1, from coordinate 3,235,322 downwards.
GAGTCCGAAGGGACTGGCTCCACTTGGAAAGGACCCCACCGTCGCGGTCCGCCCGTAGCCGTCCTTTTCGCCGAAGATGTTGGCGCGTCCATCCGCAAAATCCGCGCCCCACGGATACTTTAGCCCTTCAGCTCCCGCGCAGGCGAATTGCCATTCCTCCTGCGTCGGCAGGCGCTTGCCCGCCCACTGGCAATAGGCCATTGCCCCGTACCACGACACCTCGATGACCGGATGCCGCGCAAACCCTTCTTTGACCTTGAACACGCCTTCCTCCTCCACCAATGCCGTGTATCGACTCCCCAGTTCCACCCAGTACATGCCCTCCACCTTGGCGTTTCCCTGCTCGGTCAGAAACGCTGCGTACTCCTCGTTGGTCACCTCGTACTTATCTATGTGAAACCTGTGATTTTCTGCCTCGATTTTTACCATCTCCCCGCCCTTGAGGGAGTCGGCAGCGGCTTGCTCCTCCTCGGCCAAAGCCGACGCCGCAACGGCAACACACAGCGCGATCCCGCAAAATACCTGCATCATCTTTGCTCCTGTCCATCCAGCGCGTATTCCCGCACCATTTTGGCAAATCCATCCTCCGCAAAACTAGGCCCAATCCTCACCCTATCCCCGGCTACGGCCGCCTTTACTTCGTCCTTTGCATTCCCTAGCAACACCCCGATTCCCGCCGCTCGCAACATCGGCAAGTCGTTGTTCGCATCCCCTATCGCCAAGACGCGCTCCGCACACCCACCTACCTGCTCAGTTAGCGTCTGCAGAGCCACGCCCTTATTCACTCCTCGGCGCATAAATTCCACCATACCAGGATTCGCCCAAGCCACATAGATCTGATCTCCGCACAGCGCCTCGATATCGGCGATGTGCTGTTCTCGCCGCTCCGGTTCCACTTCCAGCATGATCTTGGGTGGTGCGCCCAGTTCACCGCTCTGACAGCGTGCGTACAGATCGACGTCGAGCACCATGCCCGGCTCTTCGAACGATTCGAGGTAATCCATGGGCTGGACGTACCGGTACTCCTCGGCGACCCCGGCAGCCGTGCGTTCAAACAGACAGTAGATCAGGTTTAGCCCCTCTGCGCGCCCATATTCGACTATCTGGGCAAAGGACGCCTCGTCCAACCGCTCCTCGCGCAGCACCTCTCGCTCCGCCCCTTCGCCTGGGCCGAGAACCACCGAGCCGTTGTAGCCACCTATGTAGAGCGCCTGCGCCAGTGCAGGGTAGGCCGTAAAAGGGTATTGGCCGCGACGGATGCTGCGCCCGCTGACACTAGCTGTGGGTATGTCGCGCACAATCAGTTCCTCGATGGCCTCCACAGCCGAAGCCGCCAGCCGCCCTTCTGAGTCGAGCACGGTGCCGTCGAGGTCAAAAGCCACTAGGTCGATCATCATTCCTCCTGTTGTAAGGTTTGCAGGCGCGAGCGCGCGTGGGCCAGCCGCTGAGCCTCGCGCTCGTCGTCCTTTGCCAAAGATGCATACGCGTGCCACTCGGCCCGCGCTTGGTCGGGATCTAATCTCTCGTAGGTCGAGGCGAGGTGGAAGTGCCACAACGCCCGCTCGGGTTCGAGCCGGACAGCCTCCTCGCCGGCCTGCACGGCCGCGCCGAGCAAGCCCAACTGCCGATAGACGTCGCCTAGGGCCGCGAAAAGCTCAGCGTGATGCGGATGCGCGGTCGTGGCTTTTTTGAACACTTGCACGGCCGCACGCAGCCGCCGCTGATGCACGTATAAACCTCCCAACTTCAAGGCCGCGTCCCCTTCCGCACCACCCAACGCGATCGCCGCCTTAAACGCCTCTTCCGCCTCGGCGAGCGCGCCCATCCGGCTGTGGACGATGCCGATGCTCACTTGGACCGCGGCATCGCTGGGCTGTCGGCTAGCCAACTCGACAAACGCGGCGAGTGCCGAGTCCAGCCGCCCCTCCGCGCTGTGGATCAAGCCGAGATAGTGATAGACTAAGTGCAGGTCGGGACCGGCGACCTGCGCCCGTTCAAAATGCGCCAGTGCCCCTGCGCCATCCCCTTCCTCCCAGAGCAGCCGCCCCAGTTCATAGTGCAAGACGGCTTCCTCGTCGCCCCCATCGCGCGTGGCCAAACCCTCGACGAGCGCGGCGCGGGCCAGTTGCCGTTGTCCCGCCTCTCTGTAGAGCACGGCGAGATCGGCTCGGATCCCAGGGTCCTCGGGCGCGGCATCGAGCGCCTGTTGCATCAAGGTGCGCGCCTCCTCGGCCCGCCCCAACCGCGCTTCTACCCGTGCCAGTTGATAGCGCACCTCGGCCTGCTCGGGCACAAGCTGTAGGGAGGCGCGATAGGCCGCCCGCGCCGCGTGGAGATTTTCTTGTAAGTGGCCAAGCGCCTGATAGGCATGGCCCAACCGCGCGTAAATCAGCGCTGACTTCTCGCCCCGGCGCGCGGCGTCTTGATAGGCGCGCAGCGCGCCGCTATAGCGCCCTTGGGCGGCGAGGCTAAGCCCCAATTCGGCATAGACCCGCCCGTCGTCGGGGCGCACTTCCACTAGGCTGCGGTAGAGCGCAGTCGCGTCTTCGTATGCACCGCGCGCTACGTAGAGCGCAGCTAAAGTAAAGGTCGCCTCGTGCAGCGCAGGATCGAGTGCCCGCGCTTGTCCTGCTAGACGTTCGGCCTGCACCAACTCGGCCTGGCTCAAGCTCCGCAGCGGCCGGTCGCCAATTAGTTCCTGCGCTTGGCGGTACGCGGTCGGAGCGTCCGGCTCGGCAGCGCACCCGGCCAACAACAGCGCGATGGCAGCCAGCCCCTTCACCGCGTCTCCCCCTCCCGGAGCAACAAGTGCTGATCGGCCTCAAGGTCCCGATACACATCGACCTGCCCGCTCGGCCAAGTGATGTCGATGCGATCAACCCGTTGGCGCGCCCCCAACCCAAATTCCAACTCCAAGCTGTTGCTGTTGCCAAAGCTGTATCCAGAAGCCACCTCCTGGTACTGCACCAAGTCGCCGGCCTGCACCCGCACTTTGGCACCAATCCCGTCGCGATTGCTCTCGACTCCTTCCAACTCCAGTACCAAGTAGTGATTGCCAAAACCCTCGCTGCGGTAGAACGCGTTGGGCCACTGGTCGCCGGGCTGAGCACCACCCACCGGCGCGTACAGATCGAGATCGCCGTCGCGGTCGAAGTCGGCAAAGGTCACGCCGTGCGATTTGCCCAAGTGCCCCAGCCCGGCGGCTGCTGTCGCATCAGCGAAGGTGCCGTCGCCCTGATTGCGAAAAAGCACATCCGGCTCGCGCCGGCCCATCTGCGGCCCGCCGTTGCCGAGGTAGATGTCCACCCAGCCGTCGTTATCCACATCGCCAGGGACGCCGCTCATCGTGCCCAACGCTCGCCCCAGCCCGGCAGCTTCCGTCGCATCGGCGAAGGTGCCGTCGCCCTTGTTGCGGAAAAGCACCGGCCGGTCGCGCTTGCTCGTCGATTTTCCAGCGACCCGATCGGCCAGCACTACCGCGTACTGGCTCCAGTTGCCCACGAAGATATCCAGCGCACCGTCGTTATCGTAGTCGAGGACAAACGTTATAAAGCCGTCGATGTGCTCGGCACCGACGCCGGCCGCAGCCGTCCGATCAGCGAAGGTACCGTCGCCCCGATTGCGAAAAAGCACATTCGGCTCGGTGAAATCGCACGCGTACAGATCGGGCCAGCCGTCGCCGTCAAAGTCGCCCCACGCCGTACTCAGCGTCTGCCCCTTGTGCGCCACCCCGGCGGTTGCCGCCACATCGCCAAAGGTGCCGTCACCTTGGTTGCGATAAAGCACATTGGTCGAGTCGCCGGTCGCGCCCGTGCCGTTGGCCACGTAGATGTCGAGGTAGCCGTCGCGGTCGAAATCGCTCCACGCGGCGCAGAAGCTCGACCCCGGATCGCCCGTGCCCGACGCTTCCGTCTGATCGGCGAAGACGCCCCGGCCGTCGTTTTGGAACAGCAGGTTCGCGCCACCGCCAAACCACCCATCGCGCGTCACGTACAAATCCGCGTCCCCGTCGTTGTCGTAGTCGGCCGTCTGCACCCCGATCCCGCCGTCGGGCAGCACCAATCCGGCGGCCTGTGTCCGCTCGGCAAAGCGCGCGCCATCGTTGCGAAAGTATGCCAGCGCTGGATGGCCGATGACGACCAAGTCGAGGTCTCCATCCTCGTCGTAGTCGGCCCAGGCACTGGCGCGGCCACCGTCGAATTTATCGACCCCGGCCTCGGTACCGATCTCGCTAAACCGCCCGCTGATAGCCCCCTGCGGCACAGCGTCGGCAAACGCCCCGGTCGCTGGCCGTCCCAATGCCTCCTGCACCCACTTCAGGTGCCAGCGCAACTCCAGCGGCTCGGGATGCGCTGCCACCGCCTGCTGCAAAATCGAATCGGCGCGGGCGTAGTCCTCCTGCCACAGCGCGGCAATCGCCGCCCAGTAGAGCGACTCATATCCCTGGGGATCGACGGCCAGCGCCCGCTGCAAATACCCTTCCGCCTGCTCAAATTCTCCCTCTTCCAGCGCCTCTTTCCCCCGCCCCAAAAACGTCTCCAACACCAACGACCGCGCCGCCGTCAATTCAGGGTCTAGCGCCGCTGCCTGTTCCAGCAACCCCACGCCTTCTTCTATCCGCCCCTGCACAAGCTGCACTCTCCCTAGCTGCCAGTAGCCCTCGGCGGCCTCGGGTTCCAACCGGACGCAATGGGCAAAGGTGCGCTCGGCCGCCCTGAGCCGATAGCGCTCCAGCAAGTCCAAGCCCCGGTAGTACGATTGGAGGAACGCCTCTGAGCGGCCGGCCGGTTCTTGGCAACCGCATAGGACGAGGATAGAAAGGGTGGTGACCAGAAAAATTCTCATACCAAAAACAACATCCGTCGTCTTTTGCCTGCTGTCAATTTCTAGTACGTTGTTACGTCTCGTTTGCCATCCCCTCACCTCTAAAAGGAGCACCCATAATGAGATGGACCCTCTTCCTCACTGCCCTCCTGTGGACGGCCTCGCATAGCGCGGCCGAAGACCGCCCCAGCCTCGTGCTCAACGGCCAAGCAGCAATGCTAGTCGTCGATTTAGGCGGCGGCTCCATTGCCGATTTCCACCTCAAAAGCAACCCACTCAACCCCCTGCAATGGGACTCTTGGTCCTTCGGCGACACCCCCGACCAAGCACCGCCGCTAGAGCCGCGCTCCATGGGGCACTTCCTCTGCCTCGACCGCTGGGGTCCGGCCACCAGAGCCGAGCAGGCCCACGGCATGGGCTGGCACGGCGAGGCCACGCGCGTGTGGTGGAACTTGGACGAGGACGCCCGCGCACAGGACGGCTACCTCGTAGCCCAAATGTCGGCCGAGCTGCCCTTGGCCGGCCTCAAGGTCGCGCGCTCGATTCGCATGGATCAAGATCAGGCCATCTTTGCGGTCGCCGAGGCCGTTACCAACACCCGCCATTTGGGCCGTGTGTACAATATCGTCCAGCACCCGACCATTGGTCCGCCCTTTTTGGACGAGAGCACCCGCGTTGATGCCAACGGCACGCGCGGCTTTATGCAGGAAACGCCCATGCCGACGCCGGAGGCCCCAGAGGTGCGCTGGCCCGCCGCACTCAAAAAGGACGGCACCGAGGTCGATATTCGCGGCCTAACCGACGACGCTGCGCCAGCGGTCGTCTCGTATATAATTGACGAAGAATACGGCTGGACCACCGCCATCAATGCCAGCACGGGATTGCTGATTGGCTATATATGGCCGGTGGCGGAATACCCTTGGTTCGACGCCTGGCGGCACGTCCGCGACGGCAAGCCTTTTGCGCGTGGCTTGGAGTTTGGCACCACGGGCTTACACCAACCTAGTCCGGTGTTGTTGGAAAAGGGCCGAATTTTCGGCCGCTCGCTCTTTCACTATATCGATGCCGACGAGACCCAAGTTTTTACCTACGCCAACTTTCTCCTGGAGATTCCCTCCGACTTCGCCGGCGTCGCCGATGTCGGATACGCCGAGGGCCAGCTCGTGGTGCGCGAGGACGGCGGTCAGGGCCGAGAGTTGACGATGGAGGCAGGCGAGCTTTTTGCGTGGTGAGGTGGTAGCTGAATTCGACATCCGCGCAGGACAGGTTCTGACTGGTCCGCTGTTCAGCGAGCCAATGCGAGTGGTAACCGTTCGCGCAAACGGTACTGATTACGTGGAGGCGGGCCTCGTCGGCCAGCGGTCCGAGCAGTTCCGTCAGGTCTCGCTCACTTCCGATGACATTTCCAACCTGACCATCGCCGACGCCGCTCTTTCCTACGACGGCGATGGGCGGCTTTTGCGAATCGGCCTCCAAGCCTATGCGCTCGGCATTGCCTACGAGTTCGATCCCTATTTCGGGCTTTCCATCTCGCGCGTAGATCCCCTACCGCACCAGCTCGAAGCGGTGTACGAGCACCTCCTCAAGCTGCCCAGCGTGCGCTTCTTGCTCGCCGACGATGCAGGTGCGGGCAAGACCATCATGGCCGGCCTCTTGGTCCGCGAACTCAAGCTCCGGGGCCTCATCGAACGGGTGCTCGTCGTCTGTCCCGCGAACCTGACGTTCCAGTGGCAGCGCGAGCTCAAGGAAAAGTTCGACGAGAAGTTCCTAGTGATGAAGGGCAGCGACATCCGCGATCAGTTCGGTGTCAACCAGTGGCTGGAGCAAAAGCAAATCATCACCTCGCTCGACCTCGCCAAGCGCACCGAGATCTTGCCCGGCCTGCAACAGGTGCGTTGGGATTTGGTGATTGTCGATGAGGCACACCGCATGTCGGCACGCGACGAGAGCCACAAGAGCCAGCGCTACCGACTGGGAGAATTGCTGCGCGACAGCGCCGATCACGTACTGCTGCTGACCGCCACGCCCCACAAGGGCGATCCGCAGAACTTCACGCTGTTTCTGCAACTGCTCGATCAGGACGCCTACGCCGACGTGAGTTCAATCCGCGAGGCCATGGAACGGAGGCGAGCGCCTTTTTACCTGCGGCGCACCAAAGAGGCGATGGTGTACTTCCCGGAGCGCCAAGCGGACGGAACGTGGACTGCGAAGCCGGTTTTTACGAAACGCATCCGCGCACCGCCGACTTCTCTATTGAGGGCGCTGAGTTCGAGCTTTACCAAAAGATCACGCGGTTTGTCAAACGGCAGAGTGCCCGCGCCGCCGCGCAGGGCGACAACCCGCGTGCTCGGGCGGTCGGTTTTCTGATGTCGCTGTACCAGCGGCGTCTCGCCTCCAGCACCTACGCTATGCGGCGATCGCTCGAAAACCGCACTCGGCGTCTGGAGGAGGGCCTCAAGCGCGCCCAAGAACTAGTGCGGACCGCACCGCCGGACCTTCCCGACCTAGAAGAGCTGGAGGAATTGGAAGATGCCGAGCGCGAGCGCCTAGAGGAAATGCTGGAGGCCATCACGCTGGCTGGCAACGCCGAGCAGATACGCGAAGAGATCGGCGAACTTCTCCAGCTTGCCGAAGAGGCCAAGGCCGTCGAAGACTCGGGCAGCCAAGCGAAACTCGGACATCTTCGCAAAATCATGCAGGAGGAGGGGTTCTTCGACCGGCCCGATCAGCAACTGCTGCTCTTCACCGAGTTCAAGGACACCCACCGGCTCGAACAGCGCATGGGCCGCATCCACCGCTACGGCCAGCGGCACGATTGCCTGATCTTCAACTTCGTGGCGACCAACACTATTGAGGGGCGAGTGCTCCAACGATTGTTGGACAAGCTCCAAGAGATCCGCGACGCCCTCGATGACGACTCGGTATTCAACGTGGTCGGCGAAGTCTTACCGTCCGCCCATGTGGAGAGCGTACTGCGGGACTACTACGCGGAAAAGTTGGGGGACGCTGACCTTGAAGAGCGGCTTTTGCAGGACGTGGATGAAGGCCACTTCCGGGCCATCTGCCAAACGGCACTGGAAGGCTTGGCCTCTAAAAAGCTCAACCTCGACATGCTCGTCGAGCGCCGAGCCAAGGCCCAGGAGCGGCGCGTCGTACCCGAGACCATTGCGCGGTTCATCGCAAAGTGCGCCCAACACGCGGCCCTAACTCTGAAGCCGGTGGGCCACTTGGCGCATACCTTCGACCCAGGGCGAACGCCGTCCGGGTTAAAAAAGTACGAGCACGAGCCGGGTTGGAAACTCCCAGAACTGGCGATGCGCTATCCGCGCTTGTCAACGGACCGCGACACAGCAGAGGAGCACAATCTCGAATGGGTCACCCCAGGGCATCCCCTGTTTGAGGCCCTGCGCCGGCACAGTCTCAATCTCGGACAAGACACCTTTGCCAAGGGTGCCTGTTTCCATTCCTTAGCGCACGCAGCACCGGCGCGTCTCGACTTCTACCGGGCGCGGGTCGTGGATGGTCTCGGACACGTCATTCACGAACGGTTGTTCACCGTGGAGTTGACCAATGACGGATCTCCCTGTCTCCGCGAGCCGGATGCCCTTGGCAATCTCAGCCCCACCACCGCTCCGGGCGATCTGCCGCCGGTAGCCGCGCTACCAGAGGCGACCGCTTGGCTCAACGAAAACGCCTTGGTCGCTTTTATTGACGAGGTTCGCACCGAGCGTCTGGCCGAAGTTGAGCGCATTGCCGATCACGTCAAACTGTCCTTGACGGAGGTTCTACAGCGGACCGATGAGGAGATTGGCCGTGCCGCCGAGGAGAGGGATAACAACGTAATCGGTGCCGAGGGTCGCTTGGCGCAGGCCGAAGCCCGCCATGCCGAGGTGATGGCGCGCCGTGACCGTCGGCGCGAAGAGTTCGAGCGGCAGCGAGCGCTGACCTTGCAGGGAGTTGAGCGGCTCGCCAGCGTCTTGATCCTCCCCCATCCCGAACGCGACACCCTCGATGTCCGGCGTCTGCGTCCACATCCCGAGACCGAGATGACGGCGATGCGAGTGGTCATGGAGTATGAGACCGCGCAAGGCCATCAGGTCAATGATGTCCACGAACAGGATCTTGGGTACGATATAACCAGCCTCGATCCAGCGTCCGGCGAGTTGCGCCTGATTGAGATAAAAGGTCTCGCCGCCGCCACTGGCAGCATTCTGCTGACGCCCAATGAGCGTCGAATCGCCGAGGATCGCCGCGAATGCTACTGGCTCTACGTGGTGACCAACTGCGCCAACGCCCCAGAGCTTCAGAAGCCAATCAGAGACCCCGCGCGGTTCCCGTGGCACGAGGTCACCAAGGTTGCCCACTACTATCTGAGCGTTGACACCCTCAAGCAGTCGATGGAAATTCGGGAAGGTCAGAAGGCATCTGGGATATGGAAGACACGTGATGAATGAGAGGGCCAAAGAGAAGCGCGCCAGGGCCGACCGCTGCGAGACGCCTTCCGAGGTTTTCAGGCGATATTTCGGGCCCGAGCACGGGGTCGAGATGCCGGCACCTAGGCGCTATGCATACCGGAAGGTCGAGTTCGCCGGTGAGAGTGAGCCGTGAACGCGCCTGTTGCTTGGCTCCTCGATGCGAATGTCGTATCGGAAATGATGCGCCCGCACCCAGAGCCGCACGTCCCTGCGTTTCTGGACAAGATCGCCGACTAGGGAATTGGTCTTGCATCCATTACCGTTTGAGAAATAAGGGAATTGAAAATGGCAAAGCAGCTAACATCAAAAGATGATCCTAAAGAAGCTCAGAATGAAGGTATCACTGCAATTTCCGTGCAGGGCTTCAAGTCGCTTGCAAAAGAGAGTCGGATTGAAATTCGTCCTTTGACGATCTTGGCGGGTGCAAATAGTTCTGGCAAATCGAGTATCATGCAGCCCCTGTTGCTGATGAAGCAGACTCTTGAAGCGAGTTACGATCCTGGACCACTTTTGTTGAATGGCCCAAATGCGAAATTTACATCTGTCAACCAATTCATTTCGCGTTCGCAGAGAAATTCTGATTGCCAAGCATTTAGCATCGAAATGGAACACGATAAATATACAACGCATAAAACTACGTTTTCTCTCACAGGGAATCAAGCACTTGAAATCCAAGATATGATCATTGGAGAAGGCGAACGTTCTCTTCATTTGATGCCACACCAAGGGGCAGATGATTTAGAGAAGGCTATCGAGACATTTCTCGGGGAAAAAATAAAATGGCCTAGACAGTTTGAAGGATTGAAGTGGACGGTTGTTAGAAATCGGTGTTTTCTTGACTTCGCTTTTAAGAATCTCAGTGCTGGAGCATCGATTGCATTACCTGAAGCTCCCGAGATGAGAAAATCTTCTATACTTACTGATAAAGAACTGCGCCGCATGATTCACGTCCCCGGATTGCGCGGCAACATTGAGCGTGTTTACCCTAAGACGGCCACAGGTCCTGATTTCCTAGGCATATTTGAAAATTATGTCGCCACTATCATTGCACAGTGGCAAGAAAAAGAAGATGTCCATCTACAATTTCTCGAAACTATGCTTGAAGACCTTGGCCTAACCCGGGAAATTTATGCCAAAGGCGTTAATGATACGCAAATTGAGCTACAGGTTGGACGGCTTCCAAAGGCAAGGCGAAGGCGAGACGGAACAGAACTTGTAAATATCGCTGACGTTGGCTTTGGAGTCTCGCAAGTCTTGCCTGTGCTCGTCGCGCTTCTGGTTGCTGGGCAGGGACAACTCGTGTATCTCGAACAGCCGGAACTGCATTTGCACCCGCGAGCGCAGTATGCACTGGCGGAAATTTTGACGAGGACGGCAAAGCGTGGCATGAAATTGGTGGTAGAGACGCATAGCGCGTTGTTGTTACTACAAGTGCAGACGTTGGTGGCGAAGGGTGATCTCGATCCTGATTTGGTGAAGCTACACTGGTTCTCGCGCAATCCCGAAGACGGAACGACGTCAATTCGGAGTGCTGATCTGGACGAAAATGGTGCTTTGGGGGGTTGGCCGGAGGACTTTGGTGATGTCGAGTTGAAGGCTGAAGGTGCGTATCTCGATGCGGTGGAAGAGCGGAGCAGAGAATAATGGCAAAGCAGCGTCCTCGGCGATTAGTGATTGATGCCGATGTTGCGCGTTCTGCGGGTGAATCGGAGCATCCGATTTCAAGTGCGTGTCGGAAATTTTTGGATACGGTGTTGAGTGTTGGACACCATGTTGTGATGTCGGAGGCCATACAGGAAGAATGGCGTCGCCATAGGTCCAGATATTCGCTTAAATGGCTTACGCGAATGTCGGCCCGTAGGCGAGTTGATCGCAATAAGATAGAACCCGATGAGGATTTGCGGGAGAGAATTGACAAGGCCGTAATTCCTAAGCAGAAGGGGGTTGTTGCTAAAGATGTCCATCTCATTGAAGCGGCGGTCGCTACGGATCGGCTAGTTGCTTCCCAAGATGAAAGAGCGCGCAGGGCATTTGGAAATGCGTCGGATAACGTAGGAGAATTGAGGCAAATTGTGTGGATAAATCCGACGCAGGATGACGAAAAGCCTATTGACTGGCTACAGAAGGGCGCAAAGGCTGAAGTGCATCGTCAGCTAGGTGCCTGATCCAATTTGGTTTAAGAAGCAGATATGGCAAGAAGATGATCATGAAAAAGCCGATACTCAAAGCCGGCAAGTCGGATGCTCAGTACCAAGCCATCTTTGGCGATGTGTCGAGGTCCGCCTATGTGCGGCTACTATCGGTCAAGAACATGCACGGCTTGCTGCTAGGAGAGAAGCCATGAAAAAGGGGATGCTTGACCAACAAACGTTGGACGACATCATCCGGCGCATTGTAGAGGTGGCTCAACCGGAGAAGATCATCCTCTTCGGGTCCGCCGCCCGAGGCGACATGAATCGCCATAGCGACGTCGATCTGCTCATCATCAAGGAGGGCGCGGACGCGCTTGAACTCATGGGCGATATTTATATGAATCTCGATGGCGTCGGCGCAGCCGTCGATGCTGTTGTCGTCACGCCCGACGATGTAGAGCGGTATAAGGATAGCCACGCGGTGATCGTCAAGCCCGCATTGCAAGAAGGCAGGGTCGTATATGAAGGAACCTGAGCGTTTTCCCGCCGACGATCCTCGCGAATGGATGAATCGCGCCAGAAGCAGTCTGGCGATAGCGAAAAACCGCGTACCACAAGCCTATCTGGAAGACCTGTGCTTTGAGGCCCAGCAAGCAGCCGAGAAAGCCGTCAAGGCATTGATGATCAAGCGCGGCATCGACTTCCCCTACGTGCATGATTTGGCCCGATTGCTTTCCCTGCTCAAGGAAGCAGGCGAAGCGATCCCGGACGCCGTCGGACAGGCCAGAAAGCTCACTCGATTCGCCACAGTTACTCGCTACCCTATGAACCAGACAGTCACCGAACAGCATTATCTGGAAGCGCTAGCCATCGCCGAAGCCGTCATCCGCTGGGCTGAGGAACGCATACTATGATTCCCCGTGAATGCAAGCGTCTCGCCGAAGTCGATTTCCCCATCGCCGAAGTGTCGCGGCACGCGTCGCGGGAGAAGTCGATTCGGCATGGGCATCCGAGTACGCTGCATCTGTGGTGGGCGCGGCGGCCGTTGGCTTCGTCGCGGGCGGTGTTGCTGGCGTTGCTGCTGCCGGACCCGTGCGACGCGCACTGCCCAGAGGACTTTAAGCAGCAAGCGCGGGAGATTCTGCGTGCGGTGCGGCAGCCGCCGACGAATGACGCGGAACTGCGGCAGGGGTTGCTGTCGTTTATCGCCAACTTCGCCAATTGGGACAATGCTGCGGATCGCACCCATCTCAATGTGGGTCGGGCGTTGGTGAAGGCGGCACATGGTGAGGAGCCGCCGCTTGTGGTGGACCCGTTTGCGGGCGGTGGCTCGATTCCGCTGGAGGCGTTGCGGCTGGGCTGCGAGGCGTTTGCCAGCGATCTGAATCCGGTGGCGTGCCTGATTCTCAAGGTGATGCTGGAGGACATTCCGCGACACGGGCCGGGGCTGGCCGAGGAGTTGCGCCGGGTCGGCGGCGAGATTAAGCGGGCGGCGAAGCAGGAGTTGGTGGATCTCTATCCGGCGGACCCGGACGGGGCGACGCCGATTGCCTATTTATGGGCGCGCACGGTGCGCTGCGAAGCGCCCAACTGCGGCGCGGAGATTCCGCTGATGCGTTCTTTCTGGCTGTGCAAGAAGGCCAAGCGCAAGCGGGCACTGCGGCATCGAGTCGAGCGCTGCGAGGGGAGGCCCCCGAGTGTCGAGTTCGAGGTAGTCGAGCCGCAGACGGATAGCGAGGTGCGCGGCGGCACGGTGACGCGGGCGCGGGCGACTTGTCCTGTGGCGCGGTGCTGCCGCCGGAGCGGGTGCGGGCGCAGCTTGCGGCCAAGCGGGGCGGCGCGGATGCGGTTTTTGACGCGGAGGGGCGGCGGACGGGTGGGGCGCGGATGACGGCAGTGGTGACGCTCAAGCCCAAGCAGGCGGGGCGGCACTATCGGCTGCCGACGGACGCGGACTACGCGGCGGTGCGAAAGGCTCAGGAGCGGGTAGCGCAGGTTCTGGAGGAATGGGAGCAGGGCGGGAAACAGGGGCTTTGCCCGGTGCCGGATGAGCCGACACCTGCTGGGGGAGGTTCGGGGGCGGGGCGTGCGTTCAGTGTGCAACGCTACGGGATGATGCAGTGGGGCGATTTGTTTACAGCGCGGCAGAAAGTGGCTTTTACCATTCTGAGCGAGGCTATTTCGTTAATAGCGATAGATAAATCGTTCAAAGGGCTTCTGGCAATGCTCTGCACGAAACTGGCTGACCGGTGCAACAGCCTTGTGAATTGGAGCCTCGGCGTCGAATGCCCTAATCAACTCTTTAAGGGCAATGCGATTCCAATAGGTTGGGACTTCGGGGAAAGCAATATCCTAAGCGACTCATCTGCTTCAATTGAACAGACACTAGAAAATATAACTCGTAACGTGAAAGCCACAGTGATGAAGGCGCTCAAGTCGGAGCAATCCAACCGGCCGACGCCACCGACCACCCCTTACCTGATCAAACTGCTATGATCTGGTTCACCGACCCACCCTACTACGACGCAGTTCCCTACGCCGATCTTTCCGATTTCTTTCTTGTATGGTTCAAGCGTGGGCTGCCAGATCACCCGCTGTTACGCGATCCTTTCGACTCGGACAATCCACTCTCGCCGAAGACTGCTGAGGCGGTGCAAGACGAGACTAAACAGGATGAAGGTAAACCCAAGGACCGCGATTGGTTTGAGGAGACAATGGCGAAAGCCTTTGCCGAAGGCCGCCGCGTGCTAAACGAAGATGGTATCGGCTCCGTTGTCTTTGCACACAAAACTACTGAGGGCTGGGAAGCGCTGCTCTCCGGCATGATTCGCGGAGGTTGGACGATCACCGGCTCTTGGCCAATCGCCACCGAGAGGGCGTCGCGCCTGCGCGCCCGCGACTCCGCCGCCCTCGCCACCAGCGTCCACCTCATCTGCCGCCCACGTCCCGAAGACGCCCCCATCGGCGACTGGGCCGATGTCCTGCGCGAATTGCCGATCCGCGTCGCTGACTGGATCGAGCGCTTGCAGGGCGAAGGCATCCGTGGTGCCGATCTGGTCTTTGCCTGCATCGGCCCCGCACTCGAAATCTTCAGCCGCTACCGCGCCGTCGAAACTGCCGAGGGCGATATAATCGGCCTGCCCGATTATCTGGAGAAAGTCTGGGAAGTCGTCGGTCGCGCCGCGCTGCAACAGGTGCTCAGCACCGCCGAGGCGCAAGCGCGCAACGGTCTGTCCGGCGCACTGGAAGAAGACGCCCGCCTGACCGCGCTTTTCCTGTGGACGCTCCAAAGCACGGCCCCTGTTGCAGAGAATCAGGAACAAGACGACGAGGCCGACGAAGAAGCCGTCGCCAAGGTAGCCACGGGATTTGCGCTCCCCTTCGACGTCGTGCGCCGCTTCGCCCAGCCCATGGGCATTGACCTCGACACCTGGACCGACCGCATCATCGGCCAAGAAAAGGGCGTCGTACGCCTACTACCAGTGTCCGAGCGCGCCAAAAAGCTCTTCGGCGAGGACGGTGCTGCCGCCGCCGCCAACCACATCGAAAGCGACCCACACACCAGCTTGCAGCAGACACTCTTCCCCGACTTGCAGGACGGTGCCCCCACTCTCGTCCGGGAGCCGCGCCCGCGCTACGGCGAATCCTCCGACGACCACCTCGCCGCAACTCTTGGTGACACCACCCTCGATCGCGTCCACACCGCCATGCTGCTTCAGTCCAGCGGCCACGCCAACGCGCTGCGGACGCTAATCAACGCCGAGCAAGATCGCGGCCCCGACTTCCTCCGCCTTGCCAACGCCCTATCGGCACTCTACCCTCAAGGCTGCAACGAAAAACGCCTGCTCGACGCCATGTTGTTGGCGGTGCCGAGGTAAGAACGCGAAAAGAGGATCTCATGGACCAAATCACGCTCAAAAACTTTCGCTGCTTCCGGGAGACACAGACCGCCCGCTTAGCGCCGCTGACCCTGCTCGTCGGCGAGAACAGCACCGGCAAGACCTCGTTCATGGCCATGATCCGGGCGCTTTGGGATATTGCCTTTCGGGAGAGAGATCCCGATTTCAAGGAAGAACCCTACGACCTCGGTAGCTTTGACGAGATCGTCCATTACCGAGGAGAACGGGGCGATCGAGTAGATACTTTTGAGGCGGGATTTGAGTTCACTCTTAAGGTCAAAAGAGACAATAGCATAGCAGGTGGACCGTATCGTCTTGAAGTAACCTTCGGAAAAAGTGGAACCGTCCCTGTTCCGGTGCGAAGACACTTTTTCCAAAAGGATGCGTGGGTCAAAGGATCGAAAGGGGAGATTAGCTTTGGGACAGAAAATGGTGCTTGGAAGCATTCTCTATCCGATCGAGACAGGACTTTTATAGAGACTTATATCGGTGGGGTTTCTTTTTCTGTTTTTCAGGCGTATATAACGCACTCCAAAGACAAGCAATGGACCGCACTGTCAGGTTCGGAGCAGCCTACGAAAGCGGACTTTGAACGAGTCAATCAAATGTCATCCTTTGGTATATTGGAATTCTACGATATTACTATGGAAGCCTATGAAGTGGAATCCTTTTACAAAGAGAGGCCGTATGCCAGCGCGCCGGTCCGCTCCAAACCGCGTCGCACGTATGATCCCGCACGCCCGACACGAGACCCCGAGGGCGATTACATCCCTATGTACCTGTCCAATTTGTATTTCCAGAATAGGGAGCAATGGAAAACCCTCAAGGACGCGCTCGAAAAATTCGGTCAAGACGCTGGTCTTTTTGATGAAATCTCGGTCAAGCCTTTAGGAAAGAAGGAGACGGAGCCTTTTCAAGTGCAGGTCCGAAAATCCGGAAAAAGAGTTAAGGGACCGCAGCGGAACTTAATTGACGTAGGCTATGGAGTAAGCCAAGTGCTCCCCGTCATCACCGAGTTACTGCGCGCCGACACCCCGCCCATTTTCCTGCTACAGCAACCGGAAGTACATCTCCATCCCAGTGCTCAAGCAGCTTTGGGCAGCCTGTTCTGCCAAATCGCCGGACCGAAGCGTCAATTGGTGGTCGAGACACATAGCGATCACCTGCTCGACCGGGTGCGTATGGATGTGCGCGATGGTACCTCGGTGCTGAAACCCGGTGACGTGTCTATACTCTTTTTTGAGCGTAAGGATTTGGATGTTTGCATTCACTCACTCCGCATTGACGAAGAAGGAAATATCTTGGGCGCTCCCGATGGCTACCGAAACTTTTTCTTGGAAGAAACGACAAGGTCTCTATGGAAGAGACAGTCTATAGGGACCTGAAACGTGTGCGCAATTGTTGACGCAAACGCCGTCTCTGAGGTGTTCGGTTCTAGTCTACCGCCGGCAGGCGAGAAGTTCTTGGAATGGCTCAAAAAAGGAAGTGGACGTCTGATGGTCGGTGGCAAGCTGCTTGAGGAGCTTGAGGGGAGTTCGGAGGGCTTTAGAAAAGAAGCACAACAGCTCCTGCTTGCTGGAAAGATGAGCATCCTAAACAAAAGCGAAGTTGACGCAAGGACAGAGCAGATCCAGAGTGAAGGCGCAATCAGGTCAGATGATCCTCACGTTCTTGCTTTAGCCCAAGTCAGCGGAGCCCGTCTATTGTACTCTAACGATAAGGATTTACTGGATGATTTCAGGGACAAGAAGTTGATCGACAACCCACTAGGAAAAGTTTATTCAACGGACAAAAAAAAGAACCCGAACAAGGAATTCAGGTCTGCACATAAGAAACTACTTGGCAGGAGAGATCTGTGCCGAGTAGAATAGCTGCGATATAGACGAGATCCACCCGGAGACACACGAGAAACTCGACCACATCGCAGAGTCGCTCAATCCGTGAGAGCCAGAGGAGTAGCGATGGAGCCTTGGTATAAAGCAGTGAAATTTCTCCTCGATTGATGTGCCGACCGCCGTAGGGAGAATATTCGATGAGTAAAACAACCTTTATAGATCATGTCCGCATCCAGGGTTTCCGGTCGTTAGCCGATGTCGAGCTTGCGGGAATTCCCAAGGCGGCGGTCCTAATTGGTGCCAACGGCTCGGGCAAGTCCAATTTCATTCGCTTCTTCGAAATGCTGAGCTGGATGCTTGGGCCTCGCAGACTTGCCGAGTTTGTCGAGATGCAAGGAGGGGCCGACGATCAATTGCATGGTGGCAGCCGACGTACTCCACGCATAGAGGCCGAGGTTAGATTGAGACCCGAAGCGGGCCGCTACGGCTACAACTATCGGTTCATACTTTCCCACGCTCATCCTGACCGCTTTTTCTTTAGCGAGGAGAGTTTCCGATTCAGAAGCGAGTGGCAATACTTGGGAAGTGGGCATCAGGAAGCCGAGATTGTCCGGGTCACAAAGCCCAGCGAATTTTCTGCTAACGACCTCATCACCGCCAAGGTAATTGTGAACCTGCTTCGCAATTGCGCTGTCTATCAATTTCACGACACATCCGATACATCTGACTTCAAAAAGAGATGGGACACGGAGGACAACAACTACCTTCTTAGCCACGGGGGCAACTTGGCCGCCGTACTGCACCGGTTGGAGCGGGAAAACATCAAGCGATATGAGCTAATCTGCCAGCATATCAGCCGAGTCTTGCCAGTCTTCGACCGTTTTCAGATCGAGGAGAGCTACGGAAAAGTGCTGCTAAGGTGGAAGGCCAAGGGAACGGACAAGACCTTTGGTGCACACCTCACGTCTGACGGCTCGCTACGGTTCTTTGCCTTGGTGACACTGCTCAATCTACCGCCCGAGATGTTGCCCGACGTACTCCTGTTGGACGAACCGGAACTGGGCTTGCATCCGGCAGCCATCGCCTTGGTCGGGGGTATGATAAAGTCCCTCGCCGAGGAACGGCAGGTCATTGTGGCAACGCAATCGCCTTTGCTGGT
The DNA here is from genome assembly GCA_965261395.1 of Candidatus Latescibacterota bacterium. Classification (GTDB taxonomy): domain Bacteria; phylum Latescibacterota; class UBA2968; order UBA8231; family UBA8231. The sequence continues at coordinate 3,216,998 of OZ253462.1, read as the reverse complement.
TGATGCGTTCGGTCTCAACGAGATTTTCGTATTAGAGCTACAGGACGGTTGTACTGAGTTTCGCAAACTGTCCCCGGATGACTATCAGGTATGGCTCGACGACAACTTCACGTCCGGTGAGCTTTGGCAGAAGAACTTGCTCGGAGGGCGTCCGTGATCCGACTGGCCATATCGGTGGAAGGCCAAACCGAAGAGGAATTCGTCAAACAATTTCTCGCGGATCACTTACGGGAAAGAGGAGTCGAGCCAACACCGATTCTGCTTGGCAGCGCCCGCGGCAGATCTGCCGGCGGGAATAGAGATAGGCTTGGCTACAATTCGCGCTGAATGCCCTCGGTTCAACGGCTGGGTAACGAGCTTAGAGTCGCTGGGGAGCTGAGATTGAACCGCCGCGTAGATAACTGATCGAAGAGAGATACAGAATGGCCCTCGACCCTTGGTATAAAATCGTAACGCTCCGTAAAGAAGTTCGCGAAGGCCGCTCGTTCAGCCCGGACGAGTTCGCCATCGCCCTTGAGCAGATCGTAGCCCAAACCGCCCCCGTGGATTACCGCGATCCAGCGCAATTTTTTTCGCGTACCTGCTTCACCCGCGCCCTGTAAGGAACACGCCGGCATGGTCCTCCGGCGTCTTTCCGGCAAGACCGAGAACACGGCACCAGTCCTCACGCTCGTCACCCAATTCGGCGGCGGCAAGACGCATACACTGGCTTCCCTGTACCATATCGCCAATGCTGGCGCGGATGCCGCCAAGTTCCCCGGCGTGGCAGACCTTCTGGACGAGGCGGGGATTGCAGAAGCCCCGCCCGCCCGCGTCGGCGTCTTCGTCGGCAATGCCTGGGATCCTGTGGAAGGCAAGGAAACGCCTTGGATTGACCTAGCGCGCCAACTAGCCGGCGATAAGGGCGTCGCTGCGCTCGGCGCTGCCGCACAGACCACACCACCAGGAACCGAGGCACTAGCCAACGTATTCGCCGCTGCGGACGCGCCCGTGCTGCTGTTATTCGATGAAGTCCTGAACTTCGTCAATCGCCATCGCCCCATGGCTGAGCCTTTCCACGCTTTCCTACAAAACCTGACCGTCGCCGTCACCGGCACCACTCAGGCCGCAGCGGTCATCAGCCTACCGCGCAGCCAAGTCGAAATGACCGATTGGGATCAACAGTGGCAGGACCGGATCACCAAGGTGGTGCGCCGTGTCGCCCGCGACCTGATCGCCAATGACGAATCCGAAATCAGCGAGGTGGTGCGCCGGCGGCTGTTCGAGGACCTCGGCAACGAGCGCCTTCGCAAGCGCGTCGCCAAGACCTACGCGGACTGGTGTTTTGAACGCACCGCTCGCTTGCCCGCCGAGTGGCTAGCGGTCGATACCACGACGACCGAGACCAAAGCAAAAGAATTTCTGCGGGCGCGATTCGAGGCGTGCTATCCCTTCCATCCGGCAACCCTTTCGGTCTTCCAGCGCAAGTGGCGTGCACTCACCCAGTTCCAGCAAACCCGAGGCGCGCTGGCCATGCTGGCGCAATGGATCTCCTGGGCCGCGCGCGAGCAGTTCACAAGGGCGCGAACCGAATCGCTGATTACGCTGGGGTCGGCACCTTTGGACGTGCCCGAATTTCGCGCCGTGGTCTTGGGCCAGTTGGGCGAGTCGCGGCTCGACGTGGCAATTGACGCCGACCTCGCCGGGCCGATGGCACATGCCAGATCCCTAGATGCGGACGCCACGGGTGCGCTGCGCGACATCCACCGCCGGGTAGGCACGGCCATCCTCTTCGAGTCCTCCGGTGGACAGGTGGACAAGGTGGCCCATCTGCCGGAATTGCGCTTTGCGCTCGGCGAGCCCGAGGTCGAGACCACGACTATTGACAGCGCGGCAACGGCTCTCGAAGGGTCGGGGTTCTTTATCCGCAAGGTCGGCACGGACGGCTATCGCATTCACCATCAAGCGACGCTGCGCAAGGTCGTCAGCGACCGACGGGCTTCGCTCGACGAGGCTACAGAGATCAAGCCGGCGGTCCACAAGCTGGTCGAGGAGGAGTTCAAACGCGGCGCGACCCTGCCGATAGCTTTCTTCCCACAGGACAGCACCACAGTCCAAGATTCTCCGCGCCTCACCCTGATCGTCCTCGACCCCGATCAGGAATGGATAAACGGCAACCAAGTGGTCGAACGCATTGGTCATTGGACGCAAGAGCGGGGCACTTCGCCACGGCTGTACCCAGGTTCGTTGGTCTGGTGTGCGAGGAAACCGGGGCGTGAACTGCGCGATAAGGTCGAGCTATGGCTCGCTTGGAAGCGCGTGGCGCAAGAGGTAAGCGAGGGCGTCCTCGGCTCAGAATACGACCGCGCCGACCGCGCCGAGATTCAGACCCATGTTCGGGACGCGGAGACCGCGGCCAAGGACGAAGTATGGGCCGGCTATCGCTTCGTCGCGCTTGCGGATACTCAGGAAAAGCATGGGCTCAAGATCATCGACCTCGGGGCCGGTCACGCGAGCGCCAGCGAAACCCTCTGCGGACGGATTATCAGTGCCTTGAAATCCGAGGCCCTGCTCAACGAGAACGTGGGTGCAGGCTACATTGATCGCCACTGGCCGTCGGCGTTCAAAGACACCGGCGCTTGGCCGCTCACAAGTCTGCGCCAGAGCTTTCTGAACGGCGCATTGACGCGGCTGCTCGATCCAGACGCGATCCTGCGTCAGAAGGTCGTTGAGTTCGTGGCGAAGGGAGAGTTCGGCCTAGCCTCTGGTGCCAAGGACGATGGCGGCTTTAATCGGCTGTGGTATGAAGAGTCGGTCGAAGCCGAGGAAGTGGCGTTTGAGAAAAATGTCTTCTTGGTGACCAAAGCCAAAGAACTCAAAGTCGCATCTGAAGATTCGTCCCAGACGCAACCGGAACCCGCGCCGAGCCCAGAGCCAGCACCCCAGCCAGAGCTTGAATCGGGACCGGATCCTGCACCGAGCCCGGACAATCAAAAGACAACGCTTCGGCTTACCGGCACCGTACCTCCCGAAGTCTGGAACCGGCTAGGAACCAAGATGCTGCCCAAGCTGCGCTCCGGGGAAGACCTTAGCGTCGGTATTGAATTTACCGTGAGTGTCCGCTCGCAATTTGCACAGAACATGGAGGCTGAATTGCAGCAGATTCTGGACGATCTCGAACTGGGCGATCGGCTCCGCGTCGAACAGTCATAGCCCCAACCTACCCTTCCTCCCGCGCCACCTTCCCCTTGACGACCCATTCAGCCAGCGTCGGCCACAGGGCGTGGACCGCCGCCAGCAGCCTGAGCCGCCTAGGCACATAAAGCCGCGGCTGTCGCTTCTGCATCCCGCGCACAATTGCCTGCGACGCCTCTTCTAAACTCACCGCTTCCGCCCGGTGTTTGCGCGATGCAGTGCCCAACGCCTTCCCGTCTTTCCCCAGTGCGCGTTGCCGCAGCTCCGTCCCCTTGAGCCAGTGCAAGAGCACGGTCATCACCCCCACCCCGCTCTCGGCCACCTCCATCCGCAGCGCATCGCAAAACCCCTGTAGCGCGTGTTTGGACGCCGAGTACCCCGTGTGCAGCGGCACCCCCACCTGCCCCTGAATGGACGAAATGACCACGAATAGGCCCTTGCTTTTTTTGAGATGCGGCAGCGCCGGATGCACGCAGTGCACCGCCCCCAAGTAATTCACTTCCATCAGCTTGCGGAACAACGCCACATCCTCGATCGCGGCAAACTCGGTCCACATGCTAACGCCGGCGTTGGCGACCAAGTAGTCTATGCGCCCAAAGCGCTCGATCGCGGCCTCCACCAGCCGCTTGCCATCCTCGGCCACGGCGACATCCCCGACGACGGTCAGCACCTCGCTTGCCAACTGCTCGCACTCTCGGGCGACCGCCTCCAGCCGCTCGGCATTCCGCGCTAAGACAACCAACCGCGCTCCCTGCTGGGCGCACTCCCGCGCCAGCGTCGCGCCCAAGCCCGCAGAAGCACCGGTGATAACGACTGTTTTATTCCTCAGGCTCCCGGCACGCACTGCCAAAAATCCCATTCTGAATGCCAAAGATATTCTGCGGATCCAGCGCTTCCTTGGTCTTTCGCAATACTTCGATGCTGTTGTCGCTCTGGATGTGCCGGACGAAGCTCTGCCGGATTTTGCCTACCCCGTGGTGGTGCGACAGCGAGCCGCCGTGGTCCAAAATCGTCTGCCGCAGCATATGCTCAATCTCGTGATAGACCTCAATGGGTTGCGCCAATCCCCGCCCGGAAAACCCCATCGTAAAGTAGATGCAGACCCCCGTGTGATACGTCTGCGTCACCCGGTACGACAGGTAGGGCCGCCCAGCGACGCCGCGTGCGCTACACTGCGCGACCAACTCCGCTTGCACGGCCTGCGTCACGTCGTGGATGCGGCTCCAAGGCACGGAGGTCTCAAAGGTCTCGCCCAAGAAATCGAACTGGTTTAAAAAGTCGCGGATATAGGCGATCCCAAAGGTCAGCATGTAGCCGCGCCGGCCGTTGGTAGCGCCGGCACTCTTGCCGCCGTGGGCCTTGGCCAGCTTGAAGATCGTCCGCTTCTGATGCGCGACCTCGGCGCGGGTCCCCTCCATGGCGATCGTACACGCCGCCATTTTTAGCGGGTCAAAGCCCAACACCTTCAATAAGGCAAACTTCTGCACCTTTTCCTTGAGGTGCTTCACAGGAGAGGGCGCGGCCTTGAGGGCCTGTCCAAAGCGGAATTCTTGGTTATTGACCAAGCGAATACTCGCCGGCAAAGTCCCAGTCTGCCGCAGCGCCTGCAAGTACTCCACGCCTTGGGCAAAGGACTTGAACACCAGCGAACCGTATTCGCGCACTTCCGGTTGAGGATGGATCTTGAGCACGGCCTTGGTGATGATGCCGAGGTTGCCCTCCGAGCCAAAAAGCAGCCCGCGCGGCTGGATGCCGGTCGAGTTGCGCGGCGTAGTGTGCAAAGTCTCCACCGCGCCGGTCGGCGTCACCAGGGTCGCTTCGAGGACGATGTCTTCGATATTGCCGTAGCGGTTTTTCTTCATGCCGCTGGCGTTGGTGGCGATCCAGCCGCCCAAGGTCGAAAGTTCAATGCTGTCGGGGTCGTGGCCGACGGTGTAGCCCCGGGCGGTGAGTTCCCGCTCCAGCTCCTTGCCCGAAATCCCCGCTTCGATGCAGGCTTGGAGGTTTTCCTCGTCGAGAGAGACGATCCGGTTCATGCGCCGCATATCGACCGAAGCGAAGACGCGGCCATCGTCGACGGGCAGGGCCAGCGCGCCGCTGACGTTGGTGCCGCCGCCGTAGGGCACGAGACAAACATTGTGCTCGGAGGCGAGACGCACGATGGTGCGCACGTGGTCTTCGCTCTCTGGATAAAGCACTAAATCGACCACTCGCTCCAAGGCGTCGCCGTAGAGCAAGCGATAGACCTCATCGACGCTGAGCTGGCCGTGGCTGTGGATTAGGCGCTCTGCGTCGTCGAGCGACACCCGCTCTGCGCCGAGCGCGTCCTGCCAAGCGGCGACGAGGCTTTCGTCTGCTCGCGAGGGCGGCACGGCTTGGACCTCTTTTTCAACGGCCATCTCATTGGGATCAATCGGGACCTGGAGCATTTCTTCGACAAAGGGGATGAAGTGCGGCATGGTGAAGCCGGCTATCGGATAGCGGCTGCCAGTAACCCGCACGGTCTTCGGTCCGTCGAACTCAAAGCGGGTATCCGTGTAGCCCCACTTATGGGGATGGCGCTCCCCGTCGGAGAGGTCGTAGCACGCATCGGCCGTGACTTGGCGGACAATGGCCGCAGCGACGGCGAACACAGCGACGGCGAGGACGACTTCGAGCATGGCTCAATCTCCTGGTCCTGATGAGTGGTCAGTAGCTACTTTGCCGCAGCGCAACAGAGCCTCTGCTACAGCCCCTCCTGCACGTCCTTTTTCCGCACTTTCCATATAAATGCGTCGTAGTAGTAGTGGATCAGAGCAAAGGAACTGAGCAGCGAATAGCTGAAGAGGTCGAAATTGGTATTGAAGCCGACTAGGCCAAAGCCAAAGTCGCGCACCAAGCCCTCGCTCAGCGCGTGAAAGACGACGGCGTAGGCCGCGCACATTAGGAGAAAGAACTTGACGCCCCCCTTGCTCGACACATAGCGCATCAGGGCCGAGTCGCCGCCCGTGCGCTCGACTTTGTGGCGATTGTAGAAATACACCATGACGATGTACTGGATCCCGTGCATGATCCGGTGCGCCACCGCAAAGACGAGTAGATAGGCCGTGGTAAAGCTAGTGAAGTACCACAGGAAATAGCTCGACAGCAGAAAGGCGTATTTGAGGGGATTGAGCGCCAAGCCGCGCCGGGCGCAATAGGCAATGTGCCCCAAGTAGATCAGGCCGTAGGCAATAGCAATAGTCCACGAGACGAGGTGTACCGTCTTTACCGCCTCCGCGCTGATGGGCAAGTGCCACTCGTGCAACATGCGCACCCAGACCGTGGAAAACAGCGGCGACACCACGAGCATGTTGCCAAAGAAGATCCAATTGAGGGCCAAGTCGAACTTAGCGGTTGCGGGCGTGCCAGCCTTGGCCTTGAAGTCGTACACGCGCGCAAAGCCGTACTGCTGCATCAAGCTGTGTTGGTGATCCCACAACGTCACGATCAACACCAAGCTCAACGGCGCCCATTGGATCAGGCCGTAGGCAAAGGCAACTAAGAGCACCGGCCCGAGAAGGAAGCGCTCCTTGAAGCGGGCAAACTCCGCAGGCGAGCCATAGACGCGCAGCCAAGTGACGAAGTGATGCGGAATGGTCACCCACAAGGCAATGGCCGCCAGCGCGGCCCCTGGCAGGTAGTGCCCCGACACTAGCGCAAAGCCCACCGCAGCAAACGGTAGCCCCACAAACCACACGTAGTCCTGCCGGCGATCGACGATATAGGCAGGTTGCAGGACGATGGAATTATTCGCCATGAGAAGTGGCCAAAAGGGCTAGTGCCACAGCGTCTGGGCTGAAGCGGATTTCGTTGGCGCGGCGCTGGCGCAGAGACGCGGCCAGCTCCTTGATCGCAGCTTGGAGCTGGGCCGCCGCCCAATCCGCCTCCACCTGCTCGCGGATTTCGTCCAGCGGTGGCAGCCGGTCCGGGCGGCGGCGCAACACCTGCAAGACAATATAACCATTATCCGTGGCAAAGGGGCCGTGGAAAGTCCCTTCGTCGGCGCGCAGGGCACGGCTAACCGGATTGTCGCCCTCCAACGCGCCGCTGCCGTAAAAAACGCTGACGAAGCGGTCAACCAGCGCCGTCGTATCGCGGCCGGTGCGCAGCCGCTCGACGATGGCGGTGCCCTCGGCCTCGTCGCTGGCGAGAAGCCGACGCACCTCCACCTCGGCTGGCGCGGTATAACGGAGCTTGTGCTCCTCGTAAAACAGGCTCAGGCCGTTGGGATTGGGTGGTGGCACCTGCGCTTGCTGCGCGTCCTGCAAGCGCCGCGCAAGCTGCATCTGCCGCAGTCGCGCTAATTCGCGCAGCAGGTCCGGGTCGGCGGCGAGCGCAAGCCGCGCGGTTTCGAGCGGGACCAACACGCGCCGCCCGACCTCGCGCCGCAGCACCTTTTCGCCCGTGGCCTGACCCTTTAGCAGTTCGCGGGCCTGTGCGACCGTTAGCACCCCGCCGTCGTACGCAGCCACGACCGCCTCTGGCGACCGGTCCGCCGCCAACCCATCCGGCTCGTAGCGCACATTATAGCGCACGTGCAGGGTATCGTAATAAGCCAATAGCTGTCGCCCGAGCCTCTCCCGCAGCACCAAGCGCTGAACGGTCTCCCGCTCCTGCTCAAAGCTGACCGGGTGCGTGTCCGTGAGCTTGATGAGAAAGTACCCATCGGCCACCTGCAGCGGCTCGGAGATCTCCCCGATCTGCATGGAGAAGGCCCTTTCGGTCAGGGCGGCGTGCGAGGCCATAGTGTCGCCCCAGCGGTGATAGCCCATGTCGGCGCGGCGCTCTAGGATCCGCGAGTCCTGCGAGTGCTGCATCGATAGCTCTTCAAAGTCCGCTCCCTCGGCGAGCGAGGCCAAAATCTCCGGTAGCTGCTCTTGGTCGCGCACCATCAGCAGGCTGAAGCGCACTTGGCGGTTGTACGGGCTGTGCTGGAAGTAGGTCCGCAGCTCCTCCTCGGCGACCTCGGGTTGGACGATACCGGCGCGCTCGTACAAGGCCTGCTGCACCAGCTGTGCCTGCGCCTGCGCCTGCCATTGCAAAAACTCCGCGCTCTCGCTCAATCCCCGCCGCTCGGCTTCTTGCACGAGCAGCGTTTGCTCGACGATGGCCTGCAATAACTGCTCGGCCCCGTACTCGGCCCGCAATTCCGGCGCCACCCGCGCGATGAACTGGCGGTAGTCCGCCACCCGAATCGCCGTTGGCCCCACCTCCACCAAGACGGCATCTTCAGTGGCCACGGCCGGGCCGTCCTCGGCGCAGCCGCTTAGGCCGACCAGCGCCGAACAAAATGCCGCTCCCAGCCAACGCTTACTCATGCTGCCCACTCTCTTTCATTTGCCGGATCGCCTCCAACTCTCGCTTGCTCTCTTCTACCTTGCCCGACTTCAAGTATGCCACGGCCAGCTTCTGCCGCGCGTCGAGCCAGTCCGGCCGGGCTGCCACGGCGACGGCCAGCATCTCGGCGGCCGCAACGAAGTCGTCAGCGCGCGCGTGTAGCAGCCCCAAAAAGTAATGGGTCTCCGCGTCTTCCGGTGCTAAGCGGCGCGCTTCGGTGAGGCTCGCTACGGCCTCGTCAAAGCGCTGCAAGCGCAGGTACGCCTGGCCCAAATTGTAGTGCGCCTTGGCGTATTCTGGGTCCAAGGCCAGCGCGGCTTGATACTCGGTGACGGCTTCGGCGAATTGGCCCAAGCGCAGGTACAGGTTCCCTAGATTGTTGCGGTAGCGCAGGCTGTCCGGCGCGAGGCGCACGGCCAGCCGATACGCTTCGGCAGCTTCCGTCAAGCGGCCCTGCTCGCTGTACAGCAGGCCCAATTGCGCCCGCGCCTCGTGGTCGTCGGGCACATTGCCCAGCATCCGCAACTGGTCGTCGATTTTGTCGAGCTGCTGGTCGAGCGCCCGAAACTGCGCCAGCACTTCGGTGCTCTCCTCGCGGCGGCCGAGCCGCTTGAGAGCATTGGCCAGCGCAAAGTACGCCTCCTTGGACAGTGGGTCGAGCGCAGTGGCACGGCGGGCGGCGCGTTCGGCCGCCGCGTACTCGCGCCGCTTGAGCTCCACCTGCGCTAGATCGACGTACGCTGCCGCGTCCGTGCTGTCCAGCGCGACAGCACGCGTCAGAGCCATCGCGGCCCACTCAAAGTCGAGTTCCTTCAGGCGCGTCCGGCCCAAGAGCCGGTAGAAGGAGGCATTGGTCGAGTCGCGGTCCAGACCCGCTTGCAGCAGCGCTTCCACCTCGCCGTACTCGCCGCGCAAGAAGTAGATGTAGCCGAGGTCGTAGTAGGTCGTCAAATGGCCGGGGTCTAACGAGAGCACCCGGCGGTGTTCGTCAATGGCTTGGGCGTAGTTGAGCTGTTTGACGTACATCGCCGCGAGGTTGTGCCGCGCTGATACGTGCGTCGAGTCCAGCGCCAATACGCGCTGATAGGCTGTCATCGCGCTGGGGTAATCGAGCTGGCGCACGTAGGCGTTGCCGAGGTTGTAATGAACCTTGACGGACCTAGGTGCTAGCGCGGCAGCCTGCTGGTAGGCGTCGATGGCCTCAGTATGGCGGCCTTGGGAGGCGAGCGCGGTGCCGCGCGCAAAGAGCATTTCGGCGTCCATAGCCGCGCCGGGGCGCACTTTTTCTTGCGAGCTTTCCTCCGCACAGGCGCACAATGCGAGGCAGATTAGCAGCACCCTCATCGCGCCGCTCCTTCGACGAGCAGATGCTCTTGGTTGACGCCTAAGTCCGCATATTCCTCTACCCGACCGCTCGGCCAATAGACGACCACCCGCTCAATGCTAGTGGCCGTTCCTAGCCCGAAGTGCAGCCGCAGGTCGCTCTGCGAGAGGAAGCTGGCACCCGAGCGCACTTCGTCGGTCTGCACCTGCCCGCCGCTTGTAACTTTGACGCGGGTCCCGATGCCAGCGCGGTTGCTGTCACGGCCCTCTAGCCGCAGGCGCACCCAGTGGCCACTCGCGCCGTCGTTGCGCATCAAGGTCGGCTGGGCGGCGACATTGGCCACCAGCACGTCGATATCGCCATCGTCGTCGTAGTCGCCAAAGGCCGCGCCGCGACTGACTCGTTTCAAGGACAGGGCACCGCCGTCCTCTGGGTATTCCTCGAAGCGGCCGTCGCCAGCGTTGAGAAAGAGCTGATTGCGCTGCGGGAAAGTCGCGTTCTCGTATTGCTCGACATCGCTTTCCAAGTGGCCATTGGCGATAAAAAGGTCGCGGTCGCCGTCGTTGTCGGCATCGAAAAAGCGCGTGCCCCACGCCAAGTAGGCTATGCTGCCCTTGCCCAACCCGGCCAGGAAGGTTTCATCGACAAAGGTGCCGTCGCCGAGATTTTTGTACAGGGTATTGGTCTCCCACTGAAAGTTGGTGACGAAAAGGTCGAGGGCGCCGTCGTTGTCGTAGTCGCCCATGTCAACGCCCATGCCCGCTTCGACATCGCCGTCTTCGTTGTACGCGACTCCGGACAAAAGCGCTTCTTCCGCAAAGTGGCCGGTGCCGTCGTTGAGATACAAGAAGTTCAAGGTCTTGTCGTTGGCCAAGTACAGGTCTGGGTCGCCGTCGAGATCCACGTCGCCGAAGACCACGCCTAGCTCCTTGCCTTCAGCGCTGCCTAGACCGGCCGCGACCGTAATATCCGCAAACGTTCCATCCCCCTCGTTCCGATACAACACATCGGTCACCCCGTCAAAGGCCTCCGGGCCGCAGTAGAGCTGCAAGCCGCTGCCGCCCTCGGCGCAGACGCGGTGATTGGCATAGGAAAAGTTGTGGTAATTGCCCACGTATAAATCGACGAAGCCGTCGCGGTCGATGTCGGCAAACGCGGCGCTCGCCCCCCAGCCCTCGTCGCCGACTTGGGCCGCGACCGTCACATCCGCAAACGTTCCATCGCCCTCATTCCGATACAGCACATTGGCACCGAAGTTGGTCACGTATAGATCGAGGTCGCCGTCGTTGTCGATATCGCCGACTGCGCAGCCCATGCCGTAGCCCGTGTCGCCGACGCCGGTGTGTTCCGTTACATCGGTGAAGGTGCCGTCGCCTCTGTTCCGGTAGAGCGCATTTTGCGGCGCAGGGTCGTATTCGGTCCCAGGCACAGCGGCTCCGTTGATTAGATAAATGTCGAGGCGACCGTCGCCGTCGTAGTCGAAAAAGCCGCCGCCCGGACCGACCGTTTCAATGACGAATTTCTGGCCATTCGCACCGTTGACGTGGACAAAGCCGATGCCCGCTTCTTGGGTGGCGTCGTGGAAGCGAGGGTTGGCGTAGAGGGGGACGAATAAAAGAAGTAGAAGCAGAAGAAACTTGAGCATTTTTCAGTAAAGATCGCATTGCTGGCTATGGGAAGTATCGATAAATATCCTGACGCGGCAAACATCGTACAAAAACTACCGCATCCTCGTCCAATAGCAAACCAAGCCTATCGTTGCAATCCAAACCAGGCGTCAAAAGGCCCTAAGAATCGCCCACAACGACTGTCAGTCGCCGCTAGTCAGGGCCTCGGCGATAACGCGGTAGGCTCGCTCTCGAATGGCGTCGGGAAAGTCGTGGCCGCAATCGGGATAGACCACTTGGAGGTCCTCGCCGGCACCGTACAGATCGTACACCGCTCGGGCGGTTTCGACCACTGAGGCGACGCTGCGCCAGCGGAAATTGGAGTCGCCCAAAGGCGCGGAGATGAAGCAAGGGCGCGGCGCTAAAGCAGCGATCATGTCGTGGAAGTCAAAGGGAAGGTCTGTTAGGACATAGTCCTTTAAGCGCGGCATGTAGCGATCGCTGGTCCAGCCCGTGATATCGCCGTCCATATAATCTTGATAGGAATCGAGGCCGCAACTAGAGACGACTGCGGCGATGCGCGAGTCGAAAACTGCGGTGTAGATCGAGTTGTGACCGCCCAGCGAGTGGCCGATGGAGGCGAAAGATTCCCCTGCGACAAAGGGCAGTTCGGCCAGCAGATCGAGGCCGCGCATATTGTCCCATATCGCCTTCATGGTCCCCGACTGGTAGCCGAGAGCACGCCAGTCGGGGCGATAGTCCGCTAGCAGGGGGTAAGCCGGGGCGAGGGTTACAAAGCCAGCTTGGGCCAGTTCGCTAGCATACGCACGGTTGGCGCGGCCGCCCAAACCGACGACGACTTTGTGGCCGATGCGGTCGTCCGTAGGATGGGGGCAAAGCACGGCCGGAGCTGGGGATTCTAGGGCAGCATGGGGAATCAGCAAATAGGCCGGCACCCGACAGTCCGGCTCGGAGACGTAGGTAATGAGGCGGCGGGTATAAGAGCCGCAATCCACTTCCTCTTGGACTTGAACGTCGAGCGGCCCACGCTTTTCCGGCCCAGGCAAAGGCCCCATGATCTGTTGCATGGCTCCCAAAAGAGCGGGGCGTTGGGCTTCCCAAGCATTCCGAGAGGTTGGCGGGGCGGCGAGACGCAGGCTGGAAAAGACGAGCATAAGCGGTCCTATTCGGATAGCCAAAAAGGCTGGTAATGGTGTTAAAAGTCCCTAAGCGCCGCCGGCCACACCTCGACCGCAACCGGCGGGCGCGGATGAGCAGCCGAAGGAGCTGCGCCCCAATAGCGCGCGCCGATAAAGCTAAAGGCCGCATACCACAGCAGCGCAACCAAGAACAGAGCACCCACCGCCCAGCGTCCCGCGTCGGCCGGCCGGGTCACCTCCACGCCTGAAGGAGTCCGGCGGCTGCCTAAAAAGAGCGCCGTACCCGCCGCCACATACGCGGCCGCGCCGACCGCCAACGATGCACTCGCTCCCCACTCCATGCCCAAAGCCACGGCCCCGACCGATCCGAGTACCGAGAAGAAACCATTGACGGCCCACAGCCAAGGGACGATCCCGGCGCGTTGTGAACCACCCAAGCGCAGACAGGCCGGAAAACAGGTGCCTAGCAACATTCCGAGCGGCGCGACGAGAGCCAGCGTCAACCCAACGCGCGCAGCCAGCGACCACGCCAACGTCCCAGCGAGCACGCCATCGAGCAAGAACCCATAGAGATAGCAGACGAGGCCGACGGCCACACCGACCAATCCCAACCCCCGTGGATACGCGAGCGGGCGACACCATCCACCCACGAGACTCCCGGCCCCCGTACCCAACAACAGCCCGAAAAGCGCGACCGCCAGCGTCAGGGTCGGATAGCCGAGGAACAGGCCAAAGCGCTGCAAGAGATGGATCTCGACCATCATAAAGCCCGTGCCCAATCCGGCGGTGAACAACGCCCACAACAGCGGCGGCGGTCCAGACGCGCTCCGCTGGCGCATATTCGGCGCAGCAAGCGGCACCAACATCACCAGCGTGCACGCCAACAACGCGCCGACCAATAGCCAAGTTAGCTTGGAATCCAGCCCGCGAGTAGCGTCGTAAAAGAAGGGACGGTCGTCAGTCGTCGGCGAGATGTCGAATGCGGCGGCGGCAACAAAATCCGCCAATGTAGCCCCGCGCAACGCTGCCAGCGCCGGCCGTTCGCGCCTTCCGGGTGCAAAGTACGCGTCTAAACCCAACTCCTCCATCGCCGCGTGTAGCCGCGCCAACTGCCCGGCTGTATAGGGCTGTCGCTGCACCAGTAACAAGGGACGGTAGGCCTCTTGCCGCGCCGGATCGCCGCGAGCGCCATTGACGATGACGAGGTGGTCGAGCACCGCGCTCGGCTCGTGGCCGCGCTCTTCCCACAAGGCACCCAAGGTGGCGACCACGCGCAACATCAGCGCGTGATTGTGGACTACGAGAGCCAACCGACCACCCTCGGTGAGGTGATCGAGATAGGCGGCAAATGCCTCGCGGGTGAACAGGTAATTCTCGGAAAGCGCGTACCCCACCAAATCAGCCGCCTCGGCATACACCAAGGGCAGGGCGATTAGATCGTAGCGCGCGGGGGAACGCTCCAAATAGTTGCGGCCATCGCCAATGTGCAGCTCTACCCCCTCCAAGTCGTACAAATGGCCGTTGTACTCTCCGTATGAGCGAACTAGCGCGGCGATCTCCGGGTTGATCTCTACGGCTTCGATCTGCCGCCAGCCGGTCATCAGGGCGTAGAGCACGTCGGCACCACCGCCCGGCCCGATGATCAGAGCGCGCTCGCGGGACGAGAAGTAATAGGGGAAAAACGCAGCCTCGCGGCGCAAGAAAAACAGCCGCCGGTAATCCCCGGGAAAGCGGAACATATACGAGCCAGCCCCACCATCTACGTACAAGTTCAGGCCCGTGTCGCCCGTGCGATCTACCAAGTCGGTGCGCGCGTACGCGCTCCAGTGCGTATCCTTCACTTCCCCTCGGTGGCGCGCCGCGCCCAAGGCGCGGAACATGGGCTTGTCGGCGGCCTCAGCTAGGGCACTGAGGTCAATAATCTCATGCTGCGCATCGCGTTGAACTGCAAGTAAGACGGTCAAAAAAGCTGGAGCGACCCATACTCCCCAGCCGCCGATCCACAGCGCCGCCGCCGCGAACGCGAAGAATCCAGCGCTCGCCAGCGCACCCACGCCTCCCAGCCACTCTAAGGCCGGCACGATCCACAGAATACCCAGCGCCGCGCCGACCAGATCCCAAAAGTAGAGCACTTGGCTGTGCCGATGGCGCGCGCGGAACGCGAGAGCGAGCAACGCACCCGCCGCGACAAACGGCACCCCGGCCACCCCGACCAACATCCACAGCGGCATGCGGGGGAACTGCGCCAACGCGAGTGCCCCCAGGCCCATGCTGCACCCGCAAAAACCAGCCCAATAGCCCAAGTGCCGGTACAGCTGCTCTTCCCGCACGCGCAGCACCGCACTCAGCGCGGCCCCCAAGCCCAAGCCGCAGACCGCCCCTGAGACCACGAGAAACGTGTAGTGATAGTGCTGCAAAAAGGAAAACAGCCGGACGAGGCCGATTTCATAGCCGATGACGGCCGCAGCCACCAGCCCCACGCCGAGCTGCAGCCGCCGCTCAGCGCTCACCTTGGGCCTCGCGCCGCCGCAATTCGGCGAGCATCTGCTGCGCCTTGCGATGTTCAGGATCGGCTTCAACAGCTTTAGCAAACGCCGCCGCCGCGCGTGTCTCCTCGCCGGCCAACAGGTACGCGTTGCCCAAGTTGTAGTGGGCGCGGGCGTAGTGGGGATCGCGGCGCAACACTTCTTGGTACGCAGCAATAGCCAGCCCCAATGCGCGGCGACGGAGGTAGATGTTGCCCAAGTTGTTGCGGGCGTCGAGATGGTCCGGCGCTACGGCCAAAGCCGCTTGGTACGCTTGGCTAGCGGCCTCGTAGCGGCCAATCCGCGCATAGACCGCACCTAACTTGTAGAACGCGTCCGCGTCGTTGGGGTTGAGCACCACGGCCGTCTTGTGGGCCAGCAACTTTTGGTGCTCCTGCTGCAACGAGTGGAAATAGTCGAGGAGCTGGCGACCGCGCACAGTCTCACCGCGTCGCAACAACGCCTGACCCAAATGATAGTACACTTCCGTGCGGTCCGGGTCCGCGGCTAAAGCCCGCTGCAAAAGGGATACGGCCTCTTCGTCCGCGCCCTCCTGCAAGAGCAGAATGCCCAGCCGCCCCAAGAGCGCGGCGCTGTTCGGGACGTGCTCCAGCCCCTGCTGCAAAGCGGCGCGGGCGGCCTCCGCGTCCTCGCGCGCCATCCAGATTTGGGCCGTCAACTCGTGTGCTTCTGCGCGCGTGGGCTGCGCTTGCACCACGCTGGCGAGCTGCGCGAGCGCGTCCTCGTATTGCGCTTGGACAAAATGGATCCGCGCCAATTGCAGCATCAGCTCCACTTCTCCGGGCAGGGCCGCGAGGCCCCGACGCAATACGGCTATGGCCGGGCCGTAATCGGTTTGCCGCGCGTGCAAGCCGGCCAAGTTGAAATAGGCTTGGAGATAGCGCGGCGACAGCGCGATGGCGTGCTCGTAGAACGGGACGGCCGCGGCTAAACGCTGTTGGCGCAGGTGGATGTTGCCCAGCACGTAGTGCGGCTCGGCCAAGGTGCTATCGAGCGCGATCGCTTGTCTCAGTGCGGATGCTGCTTGCCCAAGCGCACCGCGGTCGGCGTAGAGCTTTCCCAAACCTACATAGGCTTGAGCCGCGTCCGCGTCGAGCTGTAAGGCGCGGCGATAAGCGGCCTCCGCCTCGTCGTACGCGCGCTGGCGTGCAAGCGCGGCGCCCAGCTCGATGTGGACATCGGCCACCTCCGGCTGGGCGCGGGTCGCGGCGCGCAGCTCGGACAGAGGAGTTGCGGGCGGCAGGACGGCCCGCGTCTTTTCCGGCAGGACTAAGGGCGCTTCCCGCCAGAATTGCTCTAGATCCTCGGCATCGCCGCCCTGGGGCACAGCCTGCGCGAGAGCTTCGTCAGCCGCTTCTTGCGGTGCGCTCGCATCCGGCTCGACGACCCGCAACACCTGCCCGGCGCGCACGCCCGTTAAAACTTGGCGAATACCCGAAGGCCACGCGATTTCCACCTGCTCGGCTTCCTCGCTCGGCCCCAATCCAAAAAACATCCGCGCGTCGTTTTGCGACAAATAGCTCGCCGCACTGCGCTTTTCCGCCACCAGCGTCCGGCCACCCACTCGCACTTCCACGCGGGCACCGTAGCCATCGCGGTTGCTCGTCCGCCCCTCTAACGCCAGCGCCAAGTAATGGCCTGCTTGGGTATCGTTGCGCCAAAGCAGGGCGCGTTGCCCGGTGTTGAGCAAGAAAAGATCTAGGTCGCCGTCGTTGTCGTAATCGGCCACGGCCGAGCCGCGGCCGACCAAATCCCGCGTCGGCGCGACCACGCCGGCAGCCGCACTCGCGTCGGCAAAGCGGCCACGGCCATCGTTGAGGTACAACTGGTCGCTCTGACCGTACGTGGCCTGCGGGTCAAACCGATCGATGTCTTCGTCGATGTGGCCATTGGCCACGTAGAGATCGGGATCGCCGTCGTTGTCGGCGTCGAGGAAGTTGATGCCAAAGGCCAGCCTATCCAAGCTGTTGGCGGCTATACCCGCGGCCAGCGATTCGTCGGCAAACATCCCGCCGCCCGCATTGTGGTACAGGGTGTTGCTCTCCCACTGGAAATTGGTCATCGCCAAATCGAGGCGGCCATCGCCATCGCCATCGGCCACATCCACGCCCATCGTTCCTTCGGGCTTGCCGCCGGCGTTGTACGCCACGCCAGCCACCAGCCCCACTTCGGCAAAGCGACCGCCGTCGTTGCGCCAGAGAAAATTCGGCGTGGCGTCATTGCCCTGAAACAAATCGGGATCGCCGTCGAGGTCGTAGTCGAAAAACACGGCACCCAACTGGCGGCCTTCCAGTGTCAGCAGCCCGGCCGCAGCGGTCACGTCCACAAAGCGACCGCCATCGTTGCGCCAGAGCGCATTCCGCTGCCCTGGGTATTCGGTGGGGGCCAAGTGCCGCCGCGGCCAACGCAGCGTTCCGCCCGCACTCAGTTCGCCGCGCTCAAATTCGTAGTGCAAATAATTCGCCACGTACAGGTCTAAGTCGCCGTCGAGATCGCAATCGACAAACGACGATCCGGTTGACCACCGCTCGTCCGCCCCGATCCCAGCCGCAGCCGTCACATCCGCAAAAGCCCAAGCCATCGCCGCCCCTTCGTTACGATAGAGCCGGTTGCGGCCAAAGTTGGTGACGAAGAGGTCGGCGTCCCCATCGTTGTCGTAGTCCCCGGCCGATGCACCCATGCCGTAGCCTGTGTCCGCTACCCCGAGGCTTGCGCCGACCTCGACAAAGTGTCCGCCATCGTTGCGATACAGCGCGTTTTGCGGCGGCACCGCCGAGACGTAGCCGGGCAAATCCGCCCCATTGACCACGTACAAATCCATCCACCCGTCGCGATTGTAATCGAAAAACGCCGCGCCAGAACCAATCGTCTCCACCCCGTATTTGCGCCCGGATCGACCGCTGGTATGCACAAAGTCGATCCCCGCTGCAGCAGTCGCATCGACAAAGCGCACCGCGGGCGCGGGCGGCGGATCGCTCGCAGCGCAGCCGCACACGAAGGCGACGATGCACGTTGAAAGTCTGCGTGGAATAATCATCACTTTGATACAGAGTTGCTTGCTGTCCACAATAACATAATTAGCACTTATTACACGGCACTAATATATTTGTTGGAATAAATAAAAATTCCACTAGGAGGCCTTTTTGCTGCGTCTTTTTCTCTCGTTGCTCACTGCCGTACTCCTCGCCTGCACCTCCCCCGAACCCCCGCCCAACCCAGATGTCCTCGCCCGCGTCGGCGACGTCACCATCAGGCGTGCCCGCGTCGAGCGCGCTGCCTCGCGGCTCTTCCCCAAGAACGCCCCGGGCGACCTCCAGCGCCAAGCACTTGAGCGACTCATCGACGTCGAGATTTTGCTGTTAGCCGCCCGCCAAGACGGCCTAGAAAACGACTTCCAAGTCAGAAGCAAAGTCGCACAACAGGAACAGGAACTCATCCTCGACGAAATGTACCGTCGCGGCGTAGTCGCTGTCGCCGAGGATATAGACCGCGACGAGGCCCGCCAGTACTTTGAGCAGCACTACATCGGCCAGCAGCGCCGCGTGAGCCGCATCCTCGCCAGCGGGCCAGCCGCCATTGACCAAGTGCTAGCCCGCCTGCGCGGCCCCGACAGCTTTGCCGAGGTGGCGAGCGAACTCTCCGACGACGGCAACACCGCCCAGCAAGGCGGCGACCTCGGCTGGAAGAGCCGCCTAGATTTCAAAAACTACGTTTTGCGCCGCCAGATCTTCGGGGCCAAACTTGGCCAGATCATCGGTCCCGTGCAGGAGCCAGACGGATTCTCGGTCTTCGTCGTCACCGACGAACGCGAAGTGTCCTTCGAGAATATGGCCGTCGCCGTCATCAAGGCCATGCAGGAGCAGAAACATACCCTCGCCACTTTTGAATTCCTCGAAGGGTTGGCCAACCGCGCCGACATTGAGGAACGGCGCGAGATCTTCGAGCTACTCTTGGCCCGGCTCAGCGAAGCCGGCGAAGAAATGCCCACGTTCAAACAGGGGGAGACCCAACTAGTGCTGCTCGAGCTCGATGGCGAGCCGTGGACGCTGAGTAACTTTATGGCCGCCATGACCAGCGAGCGCAACCCGGCGGAGATCCGCGAATTGGACGACTTGCGCCGCTTCGCCCGTCGCCTCTATGCCCTCAAGGTTCTGTTGCCACGCTACGCCCGCGAAATAGGCATCCACGAGGCCGAGCGCGTTGCCAAAGGCATTGAAACCACGCGCCGCCAAGCCCTAGTCGAGCGCATCCGCCAAGTCAAAGTGCTCGAAACACTCAATCCGTCCAAGGAGGAAATTGGCGCGTACTACGAGGCACACAAGGAACTATACGTGCGCGAAGAGCGGATCTCGATCCTCGAAATTCTCGTCGATACTCGCACCCAAGCGGACTCGCTTTTGGCCGCCATCGAACGCGGTGGCGACTTCGGCGATCTGGCTCGCCGCTACTCGCGGCGCAGCACCCGCATCCGCCGGGCCGAAGGACGCATCCAGCTTCTGCGTCCCGACAAGTATGGCAATTTAGGTTGGGAGGCCAAAAACGCCGAGGTCGGCCAGATCGTCGGTCCGGTCAAAACCGCGCAGGGTTTTACGATCTTCAAGGTGCTCAAAAAGATTCCCGGTCACCAACAGAGCTTGGACGAGGCCTGGGGCCGGGCGCGCTCCCACCTGCTCCAGGACCTGACCCAAGAGCGCTTCGATGCGTTGCTGGCCAAACTCAACGATCAGTACGCCGACCAGATTCACATCTACGAGGACCGCCTGCGCAAAGGGGCTTGAGCAGGCGCGGCGGGGACGCTGCTTCAATGGTAAAGATCATCCCCGCCAAACCGCATCTTCCCCTTTGAAGCCTCCCCAAAGTACTGCTCCACCTTCTCCCGCGACCGCGGAAAGTACCGACTCAACTCTTCCACTACCTCTTGCACTTTCTCCACATCTTCTCCCATATCTAGCAAAAGTTGCGCGTAAAAAAAGAGGAGCTGCAAGTTGCGCGGATCCACTTCCATGGCCTTCTCTAGATGCACCCGGGCCTCCTCCAACCGCCCCTCCTCGGCTAGGGCAGTCCCCATCAGCAGATTGGCTTCGGCTCCCTCTGGATACAACTCCAGCAGCACCTGCGCCAGCTCCCGCAAGGACGTCCCTTTGAGCTGTGGTTGCCCGCGTGCGTGCGTGCGTTCCAAAAGATGCCCGTACTCGGTCGCACGCTGCCGTTCAAAAAAAGCTAGCCCCGCGCCGACGACCGCGACGACCAAGAGCAACTTGAGCGAGCGCAAGTATCGCATCTATATTCCCTTTTCGTGCCCCTTCTAGACCCTCAGAATACAAAAATCATATTGCCTTCTACCCCGAACGCTCCGTCGATAAAGACCCAGAGTGCAGAAGCGGAGAACTCGCCCAGCGCTAGGCCCAAAAAGAAGGGTCTCATCGTCCGGTAGAGCCGCACCCCACCATAGCGCAGAATCGCCGCCTTGCACAACCAAGCCAACAGGATGGACAACCAGCCAAAGGTGATGATCGGGTGGGTATTGGACACCGGAAAGCCGATGGGATGTAGCGGCCAAGCCAAAAAGCGCTGGCGCAGGTAGAGCAGCGCGCCCATGACGCCGGCCCCTAGGGTAATAAAGGTCAGCCTCGGCGCAAAGCTCTCCTCGGCCGCGTTGGCCAGCAAGGCCATGTGATTGAAGGGCCAGCGCACCACGCCGCGAAAGTACCAGCCGTGCAGATTGATGCCGCCGTGCGTATAGGCCAAGCTCATGGTGTACCAGATCGAAACAGCTAGGGCTACCACTAGGGCGAGTAACAGCGCCCACGGCAGGTGCCGCAGGTGCCGCTCTTGGCCGGAGCTCAGGCGCAAACTGTGCATTACTGAATTCATCATATTGGCCGCCGTATCCCCCAACCACGCCGTGCTCAAGCCCAAACCGGTCATGTTCTGCAGACCCAGCACTTGGGGACCAAAGCCGCGGATCATAAAAGCTTGGGGCACCATCGGCGTCTGGATACTGGGCAGACCAGCCTCGCAGGTTATGCGCGCCAAGCCGATAAACACGACCAAGGCACCAACGACCAACAGGATAGCTACATATACATCGAGACCGGTGCTTATGAGCCAAGCCGACATGAAGAGTAGGCCCCCGATGAAACCACATACGGCCGCTCGCGGGCCGAGCAATTCCCGTCGGGTCGATTCCTCGCGGCCTAAGGCTTGACGCCAGAAACTGCCCAGATGCTGGCGCGCATTCCACAACACAAATACAACCAGCATCAGCATAGCACCCGACATCTGCAGTGAAAGGAGCGGGCTTGCTCCGCCGGAGGTCCACATATCCCCACCGCTGATTTGCAGGCCGATGCGGGCGAAGGCGCTTTGTTCGAGCAGTCCCACCAGACAGAAGAACCACAGACTAAAAGAGACGCCCAGCGGCATGAGGTAGGACAGGCCGAGCACGGGGAAATTGAGCAGGAACGGCACGCTCATCCGGCCGTCGAGCAAGGGTATTGTGCCCCGCACGGCAAGCGGCTGAAAGGCGTCGTGGTAGTTGTGCAGCGAATTCCACGAGTGCAGCAATAAAGGGAGCAAAAGCCCCAGCCACAGCAAGCGGTTTTTGAAGAAGCACCCGATGCGCCGCTCTGCGCCCTCAGCGTCCTCCATCATTGCTAGGGGCAATTGGGTCAGCGGGAAGACCAGTCGCTCCCGGTCTATCCACTGGCCGCGCAACATAACGCCTAGGCAGAACATAACCACCGAAAAGGCCACCATAAAAGAAGTCCACGCCGCCAGCGGTATGACCCAAACGGACCAGGGAATCGCAGCGTCTGGAGGCAGCCCCTCGAAAAACAAGTGTACTGCCTCGGGGTCCTGGGGAGTGACCCAAGGGTCGAGGTGGGGGATAAAAAGATTAGCCCAATTGTTTTCGGGCGTGGCGTAGTAATAGATCCCAGAAATGATGGACATGAAACCGCCGGTAAAGCCGGTAGTGACCACGGCTCCGGCTACCAGCATCATGGCGTAAATGAGGATCAGGTCGGCGCGGGTAAAAGCGAGACGGCGGCTCAGGGATTTGAGCAGGGGCGCAGCCAATGCCGTTAGCAAAAAAAAGAATAGCACGGCGATGACGGGGATGGCATTGCCGGTCAGCAGCGAACCTTTGACGATGAGCACGGCCCACGGGCTTATCAGGCTTATCGCCGCGACCAGCACCACACCAGTCAAGAGGGCACGCATTCGGCTTACTCCTCACACCCCAACGCAACCAAAGAAGGGAGGGCAGGTACTCCCCGCCCTCCCTTCTTTGCACTAAAGAAAACTGGCAAATGGCTTACAGACCTTCCCCTAGCAGGCTTTTCACCTGACCCCAGGAAGTAGCTTCAACCGCAGAAGCCGTGTCTTCTGTCGGCACCAGGAAGACATCGGGGATACCACCCGTGTTGGCGAACTGATCGCCCATGCTCACATAGGCCTGCCAGAAGAAACCGTTCTCACAGCACTCCTCGGCGGTTGGATCGTTGCCGTTGGCGTTGAGGCCCTCGTCGGCATCGTCGAGGGAAATGCCCATGCCGATGCTCGACTCAGGCGTCAGGAACCATTCCGTGCTGGCGTCGGGGCCACCGCTGATCGACAGCGGATCGAAGAAGTTGAGACTGAACTCGTAAAAGTATTCGTTGCCCACATTGGCGTTGACGTTCTCAACGAAATCGCCCGAGTGCGTCCACCAGAAATTGAGCGCGTCCTGCTCAAAGTTGCCCAGCGCTCCATTGTACATCTGTACCCGAGGGAATTGCTCGGACATGCTCAAGCAGATCTGATAGGCCGGCTGTAGGTCCTGGTCGTTGGGTGCCGAGTAGGGACCACCGCCTTGATTATCTGGATCGAAGTGAATCTCGCAGTTGTCGTCGCGGAAGGTGCAACCGGGGTTTTTGTCCACGATCAGAAAGTCGTCAACCACGTGGACCATGCCGTACACCCTATTCTGTCCTTCGTTCCAGCCGAGCAGAATGTCTACGAAGTGGTCGTCGGCGTCCTCTACTCCGCCGGTCAGGATGAACATATCGCTGCTGGTTATCTCAAAGCTCGGCTCCACCCAAGCCCAATCATCGCGTTCTCCGTCGATGGTGGGCAGGGCATTGTCGGGAATACCCACGGCGAAGTAGAGCGGCACTTCGACTGGATCTTGGGCAAAAGAGGACGTCGCAACGAGGGGCAACAAAAAGGCAACCAGTACTAGCAGGCGTCGCATAAAAAGCTCCTTTTGAGAAGATGGGGCAAGCCCCTGGATTGGGACTCGCACAACGGAAAAACTAGCGAGAGCCGCTACCCTCCCTTCGGGCTCCTAGCGGGATTAATAGACAGTGGCTAAAGAGAATTATTTTTATAATCAAAATCCGACCGCATAACAAGCTAATTCTGCTCTTATTATGGGCATATTATGGTGGATGCTGAGTCAGTTCCTCGTAGATAGCCAGTTGTTGCTGCGCTTCGGCAATTCTCCCCTGTTGCATGTAGAGCGCACCCAAGCTAGAGTACGCCTGAGCGTATTTGGGGTCGATCGCAATCGCTTTTTTATAGGTTTGGATGGCTCGCTGAGGCTGGTTGATGGCCAGATAGGCATAGCCGAGGTTGTTGTAGGCTCGCACGTAGTTTGAATCGGCCTGTAGCAAGGTGCTAAAAACCTCGATGGCTTGGTGTGGACGCTGCTGGCGCAGATAGATATTGCCCAAGTTGTTCTGGGCGTCGATATGGCTGGGATCGATCTTCAAAACGGCCAGATACGCTTGGCGGGCCGCTTCGTAGCGACCGATGCGCCCATAGACCTTCCCCAGCCCGAAGCACGCTGCGGCATCGCTGGGATTGAGCACGATGGCCGTTTTCAAGTCCAGTAATTCCTGGTAGTTATTCTGCAAAAGCTCGAAGTAGTGCAGCACGGCATGGCCCCTATCGCGCAGACCAGTGCGCAAGTAGGCCTGCCCTAAGCTGTAATAGGCTTCTGCGTGGTCTGGATCTTTGCGAATGGTCCGTTCGAGATATTCGCTGGCTTGGGCGGGGCTTCCCGCATTGAGCAGCAAAATCCCCAGCCGCGCTAGCAGGGCGCTCTCGTCGGGATGGGCAGATAGAGCTTGCTGCAAAAATTGCCGAGCCTCCTCCCCTTTCTCCTGGGCCAGATATATCCGCGCGATAAAGTCATAGGCCTGATAGCGCTGGGGATCTAGGCGGACAACCTGCTGGAACTGCTCTAGCGCCGCTGCATAGCGGCCTTGGACAAAGTAATTCCACCCCAGGCGAAATTTGAGTTCGGCACTGCCGGGCAGCGCGGCAACGCCCCGCGTCAGGACCCCGATGGCAGTGCTGTATTCTGTTTGGCGGGCATAGACGCCGGCTAGGTTGATGTAGGCCTGCTCGTAGTCGGGGCGGCGCTCGATGGCTTGCTGGTAGTGAAAGATAGCCTGTTGGTACGAACCCTGACGGGCGTAGAGATTGCCTAGGTAGTAATAAGTGATGGCTCCGTCCTTTAGGGCCAGCGCCCGCTGGAGCGCCACCAGCGCCTTAGTTCGATTTCCCTGATCGCCGTAGAGCTTCCCTAGTCCGGTATAAGCCTGGGCATGGGAGGAGTCGAGGGCGACGGCCTTTTGGTAATGAACTTCTGCCACCTCATAGCGCCGCAGCTGGCGCAGCACCTCGGCCAAGCGGAAGTGGGCGTCTGGATCTCGGGGTCTGCTGGCGACTGCTTCGGTCAGCGTATCAACGTCCTCGACAGACGCGCGCTCTGCGCCATCGGGCGGAGCAAAGCGGCCGGCGTCGATCAGGACCGGTGGGGCTTCTCGCCAGAATCGCTCCAGTTCAAACGCGGGTGGTGCCGAGTGCTCTCCTGCCTGGAGCGTTCCTTTGCCTATGCTATCCCCGCGAGACGTGCGGTCTGCGACCGGCTCTGTCGGCTCCGAGATCTTCAGTATTTGGTCGGCCTCCACGTCTTTTAGTTGCTGGCGGATGCCCGAAGGCCAGGCGATGTCTATCCGGTCGGCCCTGCCGTATGCACCCAGCCCGAAGAACAAACGGGGATCGCTTTGCGATAGATAGCTATAACTGCTGCGAGTTTGCAGCGTTTGTTCGCGGTCCCCCGTCCGCACGGTGACCCGGGAGCCAAGGCCGTCCCGGTTGCTGCGGGTGCCGACCAAATGCAGGGCGAGCCAGTGATTTTCCGACTCCGTATCGTTGCGCAGCAGCACGGCGGGCTGATTGCTGTTGACTGCGAAGAGATCACCGTCGCCGTCGTTGTCGTAGTCGGCCGTGGCCGCACCGCGTCCCACCATGGCGCGCAGAAAAAAAGGACCGGCTTGCGCGGAAATTTCGGCGAAGCGCCCTTGGCCGTCGTTGAGAAAAAGCTGGTCGCGCTGGCCGTGGGAAGTCTGGGGATCGAAATCGGCGATATTGTCGTCGATGTGGCCGTTGGCCACGTAGAGGTCTGGGTCGCCGTCGCGGTCGATATCGAAGAAGTTAACCCCAAACGCTAGGCGGTCGAAGCTGGGTGCCCCCAACCCCGAAGCGGTGGACCGATCGCGCAATAAGCCGTCTCCCCTGCTTTGGTAGAGGGTATTGCTCTCCCACTGAAAATTGGTCACCAGGATCTCTAGGTGGCCGTCGCCGTCCGTATCGGCAATGTCAGTGCCCATGCCCCCTTCGGGCTTGCCTGCTTCGTTGTAGGCCGCGCCAGCCGCCAAGCCGATTTCGCTGAAGGAACCATTCCCTTCGTTGCGGTAGAGGAAATTGGGCGTGGCGTCGTTGGCCTGGAACAGGTCGGGATCGCCATCGCCGTCCCAGTCGAAAAAGACGACGCCCAACTCGCGCCCTGCGAGGCTGAGAAGCCCCGCCGCTTCGGTGACATCGACGAAGCGACCATCGGCCTCGTTGCGATAGAGGAAGTCGCGCTGGCCGGGATATTCAGTGGGGGCGTAGTGGCGCCTATCTTTTTTCAGACGGCCGTTTTCATCGAGGGAATCGGTTTCGAACTGGTAATCGAGATAGTTGGCGACGTAGAGATCTAGATCGCCGTCCAAGTCGTAATCGACGAAGGCCGAGCCTGTGGACCAGCTACGGTCCCTGTCCGGGATGGCCCCGACCGTGACGTCGGCGAAGCGACCGCCTTCGTTGCGGTAGAGTACGTTGGTGCCAAAATTGGCGACGAAGAGATCGGCATCCCCGTCGTTGTCGTAATCCGCCGCGCTACAGCCCATGCCGTAACCGGTATCGGCGACCCCGGCCGCCGTTTCGACGAAGCGCCCGTCTGCTCGGTTGCGGTAGAGCGCATTGCGAGGTGGCTGGGGCGATATGTGGCCGGGCAGATCGGCCCCGTTGACGACGTAGAGATCCATGTGCCCGTCGCCGTTGTAATCGAAAAAGGCTGCTCCCGAGCCGAGGGCTTCTACCCCGTACTTCCGACCTGAAAGACCGCTGGTATGCTTAAAGTGGATACCGACAGCCGCGGTGACATCGGTGAAGCGGACCACCGTCGCCGACCGCTCTTGCGGGGGCAGGGGCGGATCGGCGACTGGGGAATCAGGCTCTCGTCCGCATCCCCACAGCAGCAGGAGAGCGGTGATAGCCTCGTAGGTAAAAACCTGCCGATTCACTTCAGCGCACGAGGGTCATCCGCGCCAGGTAGCGCTCACCACCCATCTGCGCCGAGATGAGATACACTCCGCTGGCGGCCGCTCGCCCGGACTCGTCGCGCCCATCCCACGCTAGCCGATAGACGCCGGCTGGCCGGTAGCCCCTAAAGAGCCGCCGCACCGCCTGCCCCAAAATATTGTACACTTCGATATCGACTTCGCCTGCCTCTGGCAGTGCCACTGAGATCGAGGTTGAGGCATTAAAGGGATTGGGAAAATTGAACACTCGCACGGCCACAGGTCGGGCTGCCGGCACGGGAACCGGCACCACTAGGCCTGCCTCGGCGGCCAATTCGAGGCCCGGAGGCGGTAATCCACTGGGCACCCTCGCTGGCACGTGAACCGCTATCGTCGAATCAGTCAGGGCGCGCATGAAGGCCAACAGGTCTTGCTTCTCCTCGGCGCTCAGGCCCAGCGGCACCAGTTCGGGGTCGATGTTCTCGCGGTCGATAGTCGCTTCGTCGCCGCCGCCACGGTCGTAGAAATTGATGACATCCTCCAACGTAGCCAACGCGCCGTCGTGCATGTAGGGGGCCGTCTGCGCGATCTGGCGCAGCCCAACGACGCGGAAGGCACCGATGTCACTGAGGTTACCTGAATTGAGGAAGCGGCCTTCGTCCCTGCCCGTGGGACGCGGGGTGCCGGTGTTAGTCGTAGCCGATGCCCGACCCGGACCGATCTGCTCGACCCCTTGGACGCGGAAGCTCGAATCAGTAAAGAGCGGGCCGCTATGGCAGTTGACGCAGCGCCCCTTAGTGTGGAAGAGTTCAAGCCCGCGCTTTTGCGCTGGCGTTAGAGCCTCGTCGTCGCCGGCCACGTAGTGGTCGTATGCTGTGTTGATGGTATTCTGCTCGCGCTCAAACGCGGCAATGGCCCGGCCGAAGGTCGAGCGCGTAATGACCGACTGCAAGGGCGTCGGGTCGTACGCGCAGCCGAGGCGCGGCAACTGCCGGGCCACGGAATCGGCTTCAGCCGGGAAGGCTTGCTCGAAGAGGGCCACGTATTCGGGAATCCCCCGCAATCGCGTCAGCACGCTATCGACGGCCATCTCGCGCTCATAGGCGTCGCCGCGCAGCTCGACGCGCACGATGAGCGGCCGCAGCGCTTGCGCCTCCAGGCCGCGGTCCTTGCCGTCCCATAGCATGAAGCCCTTGGGCGAGGGTAGCCCGGACTCGTCGCCGTTGTAGCCAACGTTAAAGATGGTCATGGTGTGTCGCGGCTCGGTAATCACCACGTCCCCGGTGATGGCCGAATGCCCCGTCACCCGATCCGGTCCCAAGCCCGTGCCCCCGACACCCACCGCGAGCGGTAGACCATCGGCCATGCCCAAGGTCGGCAAGTGGCAGGTGCCGCAGGCCGTATCCTTCTCGCCGCTGAGAATGCGGTCGAAGAACAGCAAGCGGCCCAGCTCGACGCGGTCTGAGTTGTAAGGGTTGTTCTCGGGATAGGGCAGCGGTGGCAGCGGCTGTAGGCCGAAGCGCTGCCGCAGGTCGTCTTCCTGACCCGGCGCGCTCGCAGCACTGGCGAGCAAGGCCAGCGCGACGGCGATGGCTAGATGCCTCTGTTTATTCATCGTCCCCCCCTTTGTTGGGCCAGAGTAGCGAGGTGCTCTTTATCGCGCCCCACGTCTCGCGGCGCAGCACCGTGCCTGTACCCAAGCTGGCGCTAGCGGCACAGCGAAATCCCACATCTGGGCCTTTGAAGTTGGGTGCGTCCCGTGCTCGGTACGTGGGCCGCACGTGGCTGGCGTCAATCGCGTACGAGCCGCCGCGCACGGCCTTGACCCCGGTGCTGTCCGGTCCTACGGGATTGATGTCTGGGCCAACGGTGTAGTAGTTCGGATGGTACCAGTCGTTGGTCCACTCGAAGACATTGCCTACCATGTCGTAGGCTCCAAAGGGACTGGAGCCGTCTCGCGTTTGATAGCCGTCCCTGTTGGAGCCATCGAAAAAGCCGACCGGATTGGTGCTGAGGATGGCCCCGAAACCGCGTTCAAACGGGTCGTCGCTTTGGAAGTAATTGGCGCGAAAGGCATCGAGGCCGTCGCCCCAAGGATACTTGCGGCCGTCGTCGCAGCGCGCGGCGCGCTCCCACTCGGCTTCCGTGGGCAATCGCTTGCCAGCCCACTGGCAGAAAGCCGCTGCGTCGTACCACGTCACCAGGGTAATGGGGTGGTTTTGCCGCGCGACCGTATTCTGCAAGACCCACTCCGGGATCAGCGCACCCGTGTCGCGTTGGTACTCTCCCCATTGCGCCACCGTTACTTCGTATTGGTCGATCAGGTACGCGTCGAGGTAAATATCGCGCACGGGCTGCTCGTCAAAGGCTTCACCTTCCATGCCCCGGGGGAAAAACCCGGCCGGCACTAGGACCATGGTGGTGGCCCAACCCGTGGGCAGGCTGACTGTCCGCTCAATTTTCTCGTGCTGGGCGCAGACGGGCAGGGCGATTAGCACGCAGAGGGCAATTCGACCGATCATATTGGCACATTCTCCAGAAAGGACTCAGTTAGGGTTGTTGGAAAGTAAGATACAAACAGAGCGGGAGTTCCGCTTCAGCCCGCGGCCAGTCCATTTGCCTTGTTCCGCAGCGCGGGTATTTTTAACTATAAATAATAAGCTATTGGGACGTTCATCCGTTGCGATACATGTGCGAAGGAAGGCATTTATGAATTTTCGCATGGCCCTCGCCGCCGTCTTGGTCTTGGGCAGTAGCTATCCGCTAGCAGCCGATCAGTTGCGCTACGACTCGGCACGCGACTGGCGTCAATGGGAGAATCTGCCTTGGGGTGCGGTAGAATTGACGCCGTCGGGCGTGATCCAGCCAACCCGAATTGAGAAGGGAACCGATGCCGTGCGCGACTTGGACGAATTCGGCGGCGGCATCCGCAACGCGGGCTCCAACCTCAACACCGCTCGTTTGGCTATTGACGGCGACCCGGCGACCGGCTGGGCACCCAACCCGGAGGCCGATCCGGACGAGTGGTTTATCGAGATTGACTTGGGCCGCGCAGTCTCGGCCAGAAGCGTCACCCTAGTGTTCGACGCACAAGCCGCTCCCTTCGCGCTGTTCGACCTCTTGATATCGACCGGCGAGCCGGAAACCGACTTTATCGCCGCGCCCATCGAAGGCTCTCTCGTCTACCGCACTAAGGAGCGCTTCAAGGAGAACGC
Source organism: Candidatus Latescibacterota bacterium (assembly GCA_965261395.1). Classification (GTDB taxonomy): domain Bacteria; phylum Latescibacterota; class UBA2968; order UBA8231; family UBA8231. The sequence goes on along the minus strand of OZ253462.1, from coordinate 3,186,996 downwards.
CCGCCACCGGGTGACCTATCTCATCAAAGAAATCGACGCCGAGCCGCTGCAGTTCATCCGCTTCGAGCCGCTGCTCGTAGTGCCCGATGCCCGCCTCGCCGAGGTCGAAGTCGAGACCATTGGCGACAACATCGCCCTCGGACTGTTGGAGCGCGGCGGGGGCGTTGATATCAACATCAATCTCGCCAGCAACGACTCGCAGCCCCTCGGCAAAGCGAGAGCGCTCTTTGACGGCGATTTGTACGAGAGTTGGCGTGCTGGCACGGCCTCTAGGGGCCAAGTCGACATCCTCGCCCACATGGTCCTCGACTTGGGCGCGGTCTATTGGGTCGATCAAGCGCGGATTATCGGCGGCGTAGTCGTGCGCTCCGGCTTTGGCGGCGGCATCACCACCAGTCACTATGTTCACCGCCGGCGCTGGGGCTTCCGCTTCTACGAGCTTATGACCTCGGACGGCTCGCTTTCGCCCGACGGCACTCGCCTGTGGACCAAGCACTTTTCCGGTGCCTCGCCTGGGAATCAGACCTCCAAAGGCTTGGTCGATCACCACTTCGACCTGCTGCCGACGCGCTTTGTCCGTATCTGGTGGAAGTACTGGGACACCAGTTGCTTTTCCTTGCAGCGGCTCGGCGAGGAGGGCGGCGTCAACAGAGTCCCCGGCTGTGGCGCAGGTGGGACCACCGACGAGATCCAGATTTTCGGCGAGGGATTCCCGTCGGAGGTCGGCTTCCGCTCGCCCCTGCTCGACTTGGGCACCGGCAAGAACCTCAACTCCGTGGAGTGGAGCGGCGATGAGCCGCCCGATACGCGCATCGAGCTCCGCAGCCGCACCGGCACTGAGATCATCGAGACATACACATACCGCGACAAAAACGGCAAAGAGGTCACCGAGAGAAAGTACGACAAGCTCATTCCCAGTTTCAAAGGCCCCATTGACACCACCCTCGCCGCGGGCGGCGATTGGAGTGCGTGGAGTCGCATTTACAGCTTCTCTGGCGAGGCTTTCCTCTCGCCCTCGCCGCGCCGCTACCTCGAAATCGACGTGCGCATGACCTCGGAATCGCCGGCTGTGGCTGCTTCTCTCGACCACTTGGCCCTCAATTTTACCCAACCCCTCGCCGACCGCGTGCTGGGCGAAATTTCTCCTCAGCAGGCCCTACCGGGAGTGCTGACGGAGTTTACCTATTACTTGCGGCTACTTGCGGCCCGAAAACACTAGCGGATTCGACCGCCTCGCCGTCGAGTCGGACACACCGGTGCAATTTACGAGCGTCGCGCACAATGGTACCGCGCTCGACGCGCAGATAGACACCACCGCAAGCGGTTTCCTCGTCCATCTGCCCAACCGCATCCGCACCGATCAACTCATCGAACTGAAGTTTGAATCTTCCGTATTCCGGCAATCGACGCGCTTCGACATCTTTTTGCAAGATAGCAACCAAGATGAGAGCGTGCGCCAGCGCGTGGATCCAGGCGACGCCACCGACCAGATCGCGAGCAACACCAACATTGTCAGCCTGCCGGTCTCTCAAGAGCTACTCGCCAATATGTCCCTCTCATCCAAGGCGATCACCCCCAACGACGACGGGATCAACGACGAACTGAGGCTGGAGATCGCGCTGGTCAATGTGCTGGCACCGCGTCCCCTGCGCCTGCGCCTGTACGACCTCGCCGGTCGCCTGGTGTACGACCGCAGCGAAGACAGCCGCGCCGGCCAGCGCGAGCTCGTCTGGGATGGCCGCGACAGCCACGGAGATCGCGTGGCCCCGGGCCTGTACGTGCTCGAAGTGCTCGTCGAAGGCGACGCTGGCGACGAGAAGGCACAAGCGCTTGTCTCCGTAGCCTACTAGTAGGGGATTCGCGGGTAAAAAAATCTTGACAGGCAAGCACATATTTATTCTATTTACCGACTATTATGAGAAAAATGTCCCAGAAAATCGCCAATGAAAGGAGGTTCGCAGTATCAACCGCTACACTTTTGAGAAACCTCATAATTCATTCCGCCCGCTAAAAGCCTTGTGGCGGGCCTTTTCTTTTAGAGACCTATCGAGGAGGATTTAACAATGCGTAAGATCCTAGCTTTGAGTCTAGGTACGTTGTTCGTCGCTGGTGCTGCCTTCGCGCAGGAACCGGCTGAAGTACCGCTCTTTTTCGCCGTGGGTATCCCCGGCGGTGCCCTGCCCACTATCGATGGCGACAATGCCGACTGGGCTTGGGTTGATCGCAGCTTTGAGGTCACCATCGAAGACATGAATCCGCTGACCGGCGGTGCCGATGACGCCGATGACCTGTTCATCGACCTGATCATCGGCTGGAGCGATGCTAACAACCGCGTCCACGCCATGATTCACGTCCACGACGATTTCCTGATCGTCGATAAGAACCCTGCCTGCACTTTCCGCGATGACAACTGCGAAGTGCATTTCGATCCCGACAATCAAGGCGGCGGCCCGTACTCGGCGCCCAACGACCAAGACTTGCAGCCGGCCTTCCAGATGTGCCTGAGCTTCTCCGAGCAGTTCTCGCGCGTCCAGATGTATAACGGCGCGCTGGGCAATTTCGAGCAGGACGCCCTGAACTTCTGGTGGACCCACACGGATTTCGTGGAAGCCAGTCAGGTCAACCAAGGCCAAGAATACTACTACGAGTTCAGCGCCGAGCTGATGGATCCGCTTTCGATCAGCGGCGGTCCGGATGCCAGCACGGTGTGGACGCTCACGGCCGAGCAGACCATCGGCATGTCGATCTCGATTGACGACGCCGACGAAGGTCTCAACGCCAACGGCAATGATCCACTTTCTGAAGAGTGCTGCGAGAACGGTTTCTTCTGGCAGGCTCAGTACAGCATGGCTGAGCAGTTTATGAACAGCGGCGGCATGCCCGACATTTTCCTGACATCGATCACAGACGTGGAATCGGCAGTCGAGGAAAGCTCTTGGGGTCAGATCAAGTCGCTGGTAGGCGAAGAGCTCTAAACCGACTTTAGCAGTCTTCGTCTTAAGTACGTTCACAAGGGGAGGGGAATCGATTCCCCTCCCCTTGTTTTGTCTATGGGGATGAGAGGCGACACACGCTATGTTCAAATGGCGATTTAGGCTGTTGATCTGCACTCTGTTGGGCGCTAGGGCGGCTGGCGCTGTGGACGTGTGGACCGCGGGAGGCTCTGGCTTTGCATGGGACGATGTCGGCGAACTGACCGGACTCACCATGGACGAATCCGTCCTGCTCCCGGCCGTGGTGGACTCAACCACCAATGCCGTCGAAAACCTCACCCTGAGGCGGCGGGGTGGCAACATCTCCTCACCGCAGGCGCGCGAAGATCTGACCGGCCTGCTCACCGACGGCAATGCCGAGACCTTCTGGCGCGTCACCCGGGAGCGACGCCCCGACGGCACCTCCATGATCATCGACTTAGGCGCGATCCTGCCGATCAACCGCATTCGCTTTCAGGGCAACCCCGACATCTTCCTCCGCGCCTATGAGCTTTTTGTCCACGACGGCAATCCCGCGCAACTGCGCGAGGATCGTCCGATCGCCTTCATCAACCAAGTCAGCGCAAATCTCGAACAGAGTGAACCGGATATCGACGCGTACATCCCCCTCCAGTTTGTGCGCTTTATCCGCCTGATTAGCCGCTCCGGCCAAGAGTTTATCGTCGAGGAAGTCGAGGTCTTTGGCGACGGCTTCGCGCCCACCGGCAGCTATCTTTCCGAAGTCATCGACCTCGGAGAGGCGGCCAATTTTGGCCAACTTCGCTTGCAGACCCGCTTCGACCCTTTGACTAACGTGGTACTACAGACGCGCACAGGCTCGGTGCCCGACCCTAAAATTTACTATCGCAAAACCGAGGTCTTCGAGGGCGAGGATCGGCAGGAAGAGCCCATCTTGCCGATAGGCTCGCCCGAAGCGGCCGACGAGTACGACGATCTGACCTCGTCCAACAAGGGCGCGATTATCGACAACATCGACGAGTGGAGCCCCTGGTCGGCACCATACGAAGACTTCTTTGGCGATCTACTGTCTCCGGGCAACCGCCGCTACGTCCAGTTCCGCCTGTTGTTTTCGTCCGAGGACGCGCGCCAGTCGGCCTTTGTCGATTCGTTATCCTTTGACTACTCAATCCCGACGCTAGCTGAAGAGCTGACGGCCGAAGTCTCTCCAGCGACGGTTACCCTCGGCGAGAGCAATACCTTCGACTACTACATCCGCTCGACTTTCGGTCAGGCCAACGACGGATTCGACCGAGTGGAAATCCGCACGCCTTTCAAGGCGACGGTCAATAGCGTCGAGCTAGACGGGGTACCCGTTGCCTTTACAGAAGAGAACACACAGGACGAAAACAGACTGGCCATTCAACTGACCGACGACCGAGTAACCGAATCGGGCCAGCTTTTGCGCATCCGCTTCGAGGCTATGGTAACCGTCTATGGTACCACTTTTTTCGCCAAGGTCTTCGACAGTCAGACCGGTGAACTCGGCCAAGACGTGGTGGCCGGAGACGCCACCCCCGAGGTCCAAGCCGACCGCCTGTCCATCCAAGGCGTGTTGCGCCAGGAACTCGTCCTCGAATTGAGGGCTGATCCGCCGGTCTTCACCCCCAACGGCGACGGGGTCAACGACCAGCTACAGGTATCCTATATCTTGCTGCGCGCCCTCTCGCAGGTACCCGCTGACCTGACCTTGTACGACCTCGCGGGCCGCCCAGTGCGGCACTTGCAAAAAAGCGGCGCGCTCAACGGGCCGCAGCAAGTGACTTGGGACGGCTTGGACGAGAGCGGAACCTCCGCACCGCCCGGGCTCTACATACTGCGGCTTTCCATTGATACGGATACCGGCTCTGAAGACCGGTCGCTGCTGGTGGGGCTGGCGTATTGAGCGCGCTGCCCGCGGCCATCCACTATGGTGTATCAATTTTAGGACGGGCGAAGGGAGCATGGCTATGACAATCACTCGCGCACTAGGCCTCGTTATAGTGTTGGGTAGTTTCGCCTCTGGCGAGCGCGTCTCGTTTGACTCCCGCTCCGCTTGGCAAGAGTGGAAATACCCGGTCGGCGCGGTGGAGCTACAAGCGACCGGCCGCATTCAGCCCGTGCCCGTGCGCAAAAACATCGACGCCGTACGCAATGCCGAGTACTTTGGTGGCGGCATCCGCAGAGTCGGCAGCAATGCCCGCGACGCGGGCCGCGTCATGGATGGCGACCCGATGACTAGCTGGTCGCCCGACCCAGCCGACGGCCTTGAAAAGGCCTATATCGAACTCGACTTGGGCCGCTTGGTGACTGCCTCCGAGATCGTCATCGCTTTCGACAAGTCCGCGCCGCCCTTTGAGTTTTTCAACATCCTGCTGTCGAGCGGCGAGCAGTTCTTTACCAACGCATTGGTGCCCGTAGAAGGCACCTTGGGCTACGGTATCTCCAAGGGAATTGGCTTCAACGAGAGCCACGAGCTCATCCTCGACCCCCGCCAACGCACCTTGGGCTTGAGCGCGACCGGCTCGGACGACACTGGAGGCGGCTTTGTCGAGGGGACCATCCGCGAGTTCAAGGGATCCTCGGGCCTAGTCCGCATCATTCGCATTGAGCTGTCCAAATTCGTCGAGGGTGCTGGCCTGGCCGAGATCTCGGTCTCCACCATCGGCGACAACATCTCCCTCGGGATCGTTGAGCGCGGCGGCAACATCGACATCATCACCGACTTGCAGGCCGTGCTCTCAGGTGGCGAGAACATGGTTGACGGCGATATTGTCACCAATTGGGGCATGCAGACCTACCACCAGACCCAGACCGGCTTCGATATCTTCAATCGCATCATTTTCGATCTAGGGGCCCATTACTGGATTGACCAGATCCGCATCATCGGCGAGCCGGCCGGTGCCCCGTCGCGAATTCGCAGTTCCTACGCCAACTTCTTCTGGTACCAACTCCTCGGTTCCGACGGCTCGATCGCCCCGGACGGCACCCTGAATTTCCACGAGATCGCCTTTGTTGACGACAGCCCGCTAAACGAGACGGATATCCGCAACTTCGACCACCAATTCGAGTTGCAGAAAATTCGCTACATCAAGCAGTATTTCCCCTCCTCCCGCCACGGCGGTGAGCGCTCCGGCACCCACGGCAACTACCGCCTCTTCGCCCTGATTAGCGAGTTCCAGATCTACGGCGAAGGCTTTCCCGCCGAGTTGCCGCTAACCTCGCCGATCTTCGACCTCGGCGAAGCCAAGGCCCTGACCTCGGTCGAGTGGGACGCCGATGTTCCACCCGGCACGCGCATCGAGTTGCGCAGCCGCACTGGCGGGGAAGTGGTCGAGAATATTCACTACTTCGACAAGAAGGGCAAAGAGATCACCGAGCGGAAGTGGGACAAGACGCCTAGTAGCTTGCGCGGGCCGACCGAAACCACGATTTCCGTTGGCTCGGACTGGAGCGTCTGGAGCGATCCGTACGTGACTTCGGGCGCGCTTTTTAGCTCGCCCTCGCCGCGCCGCTATGTCCAGCTCGATCTGCGCCTGATTTCGGACGACCCCAACTCAGCACCGTCGATCAACGCCCTGCACTTGAACGCGGAAAATCCCATTGCCCTCGAAACCCGCGCCGAGGTCTTCCCCAGCCAAGTCGAACCAGGCGTCAAAAAGGACTTTACGTATTTTGTCCTGCCGATTTTTGGCGGGCGCTCGCAGGGGTTTGATCGCCTTACGATGACCGCGTCCGTGCCCGTTGATTTCACCAGCCTGAAGTTGGACGACGAGCCGGTGGAGGTCGTAATCACCCCGATCGCCGAGGGATTTGTCGTCGATCTACCAGCCACAATCCGCCGCTCGGAGCTAATCGAGCTCTCGTTCAGCAGCACCATTTACCAAAACCAGACGCGCTTCGACCTTTTCCTCGGCAACAGCAACCTCGGCACGGACGTGCGCCAGCTCGTTGACCAAGGCGACGCCAACGCCGATGTACCGAGCGAATCCGTCTCGGTGCAACTGCCGATCAACGATCTCCTGCTGGCCAACGTGGCCCTTTCGACGCGCGTGCTGACGCCCAATGGCGACGGGATCGGCGACGAGCTGGCCATTGAATTCGACGCGCTCAAGCTGGTGACGCCGCGGCCGATCCGGGTCCACATCTACGACTTGGCCGGCCGCCAAGTCCGCGTCCTCGACAGTGGTGATGGGCTCGCTCGGCGCTACCACTTCACTTGGAACGGCCGCGACGGCACAGGTGCGCTCGTGAAGCCGGGGACCTATCTAGTGCAGATCGAAATTGCCGGCGATTCCCTGACCGAGACGGTGCAACGGATCGTGCCGGTGGCCTATTGAGGAGACGTGCTTTTGCCACTATTACAGCAAAAAGGAACAGCGATGATCCGTGCCGCACTCGCATTAGCATTCCTAGCGATGGGATGCAGCACTCCGGCCACGGCCGCGGAACGGCTTAAAATAGGCGGCGATGGGCTGGAGTGGGAGAGCAACTCGCTCGTCTTCAACGCGCTCGAAGTCACCGACGAGAGGGGGCTCTCGCCGCTGGAGGCCAACCCCGAGGAAAACATCCTGCCGCGCATCAAGGAGCTCGGCGGCAGCGCGACCACCTCGGTGAGCACGGCCGCGGCGCGCTCCAATCAGATACTCAACGAACTCATCGACGGTGAGTACAAAACGGGCTGGCGCGTGTACACTAACCCCAACGGCGCTGAACTCGAAGTCGATATGGGCGCGATTTTCGTCCTGCACCGCATCCGCCTGCTGCGCGGCGTCCTCAACGACGACGAGCGCTCGCTGCGCGGCTACGAATTCTACGCCAACGACGGTGATTCGCTCAACTTTATCGGCGGCAATCCCGTGTACGCGCTCATCGCACAAGACCGCTCGCACGGCCTGCCCGAGCTGGATTTGAGCTTTCCGCCGACCAAGGTGCGCTTTTTTAGGCTGCGCAGCACGGGCGAACGCGGCTTCCAGATGGGCGACCTCGAAGTGTTTGGCGTTGGCGTCACACCCTTTGCCCAGTACATATCGCAAGTGATTGACCTCGGTGAAGCGGCCAACTTCGGGCCGGTCGATGTGTATGGCCGCATCGACGGCACCGCTCAGGCCCAGTTCAGCACCAAGACCGGCTTCGTCGCCACGGACTCACTCTACTTCCGCCAGACGGGCATTCCCGGTGAATTCGAGGAAGTGGCCCTAGCGGATTTCGACCGCACGCTCGACCCCTCGTATGCTGGTATCGTCCTCGAAAACGACCGCGACTGGAGTGCGTGGTCCCCGCCCTACGCCGAGCTCCTCGAATCCTCGATCCATTCGCCGGACAACCGGCGCTACCTCCAGTTCCAATTCAAGCTCCTGTCGAGCAGCTTGCTCGACAAAGCCGTCATCGACTCCGTGGTCTTCAACTACACGGTGCCAGCCCTCGCCGATTCGGTCATCGCCGAAATCAGCCCGGCCACGGCGACCCTCGGGCAGGAGAACGAATTTACCTATCACCTGCGCTCAGTTGTCTCGAGCGGCAACCGAGGCTTTGACACCGTGATCATCCACACTCCGTTTGCGGCCCGCGCCACGGGCGTGCGCGTTGATGGCGTCGAGATTGACGACTTCATCTCGGCGTCCGATTTGGGCCGCTTACAGGTGAGCTTTCCCGACGAGCGCATCACCCGCAGCGGCCAAGAAGTCGCCGTGCGCTTCGCCAGCTTGGTGACCGTCTCTGGCACGGAATTTCGCGGCGAGGTCGCCGACAGCCAGTCCGATGCATTTCCGCAGCGAGTCGCCTTTGGCGACGCAGCCGAGGAAGTCCCCGACAACACGCTCGTCGTCAGCGCCCGCATCGACGATGAGCTTTTTACCGGCGTCGTGTTCTCGTCCGCGGTCATAACGCCCAATGGCGACGGCATCAACGACCAGATCACCCTCGACTACATCCTGCTCAAGGCGACCCACGAGGTCGAAGTCGAGGTGGTCGTATACGACTTGAGCGGCCGGCCGGTGCATCGCCTCTACAAAGCCCGCGACCGCTCCGGCCCCAACCAAGTTAGCTGGGATGGCCGCGACAACGCCGGCGTCGTGCCGCCGGGCATGTACCTGCTTCGCCTCAAGGCCGCTACCGACGCCGGCATCGCCACACAGATGCGGAGCATTGCCGTAGTGTACTGACCTACATGGCCGAGCCATCTCGGCCACCGATTTTTTACCGCGCGGCTAGCCGCGCACCAAGCACAAGTGAACGCCTAAGGGAGGGTTGTTATGCGCAAAGTTATGTTCTGGGGGGTTGCCCTGCTGGTCCTAGTCGTTGTGGCGTCCAGCGTCCAAGCGGCGACCCCGGGGCGCGAGCGCGGCGCCACCTCGCAGGTTAGGATCGAGGGCTTCGACCCACTAATCCCAACCATGCGCAAGTGGTACGTGCCCCAAGATCTCTACTACATCTATAATTGGGGAGGCTACAAGTACACCAACTACGCCAAAGAGCCTTACGCGCGCTACGTCGGCACGCAGCTAGAGGGCACGGGCCAGTACGATATTTTTGGCAACTGGATCACCCGCGGCTGGCGCGTCTACGAGTGGCGTCAACAGCAGCCGCTGGCCTTCGGCAGCACGGTATTCAAAGACAGCCGCTTCAGCGGTTGGTTCCAAAATCTAATCGTGGCCGCGGACTCCAAGGGCCAGTACTACTCCGCTCTGACCATTGGCGATTACATCCGCACGACTCTGACCCCGCTGACCTTTAGCCGCTCGCGCTTCAACGGCGTCCAGTGGGACTTCGCTTCCGACAAGTACGAGGCCACGGTGCTGCTGTCGCGCGTCAATGAGCCAGTGCGGGCGGTACAGGGTTCCAACCGAGTGCAAGACACGGACTTCACCAATTTCGTCGGCCTGCGCGGCACTTCCCAAATCGGCGATTTCATGGGCTTAGGGGTCACGTATGTCAATACGAACTTCGGCTCGGCGAGCAGCAATTTCTCGGAGAACTCGCGCGCCGGCTTGCTGACCAGTAGCCAGAATTCGGGCAACGTCACCGAAATCGTCATCCGCATCGCCGACGACTCGCCCGGCGATGGCTCCGGTGCCCTGTTTTTCTCGGCGCAGATGATCGTCGATGGTCAAGAGACCTCCGTTAATCCCACCATCGAGGGCGGCCGCCAGCGCGAGGGCTTCCTCGAAGCCCTCGAAGAGGCCCCGATTCTCCTCCGCTACCGAGTGCCCGACCCGCTGGTGGTGCAAAAGGTCAGCTTTGCCATGGTGCTCTCCAACGACTACCGAGTGGAGATGACCTCCAACTTGCAGACCAATATCAACGGCCAGCCCATCTTCTTGCCGGTCGCCCGCGCCGAAGGCAATGTGCGCGACAACACCAACCAGCGCGTCGTCCGCTTTGACTACGGCCTACCCTCGGCCAACCAAATCGCCAGCGTGGATTTGGTCATCGAAGATATATGGGGCTTGGAGGTGCGCGGCGAATTCGCGCGCAACACCCAGTTTCAGCGCTATCCCAACATCAACATCCAGAAACTGAGCAACCTCGAAAAGAGCGACCGCACAGCCGATGCTTGGTTCGTCAACGCCACGCGCCACGTGGGCCGCTACTTTGGCTACGGCGAGGTGTTCAGTATGGATTACGGGTACACCACGCGCGGGTACATCACCGACCAAAACGATGTGGTGGATTACGAAAACCAGCGGCAGAACTGGTTCGAGTACATCGACGACAACGACGACAACGACCAGCTCGTCGATTGGCCGCGCTTTGGCGGGGCTGGCGGCGACAACGCCGTCTTCCCCGGCCTCGACGAAAACAACGACCTGCTCTCGGACTTCAACGAAAACTCCAACCTCACCCCGGACTACGAAGAGCCGTTCTTGCGCCACTACATCGACCCACCCGACTTTCTCTTCGGCGTCGATATGAACCACAACACCGTAGTGGATCGCTTTGAAAACGACGACGAGGCCGACTATCCCTACCGCAAGGGCCATCGCGGCTGGAACATGTATGGGGGGACTGAGCTTTACCCAGGGATCAACATCACTGTCGGTCGCAATCGCGAGTGGCTAATCGCCGGTGAAGAGCGGTCAACAGCCGTGTACGCATTGCTCAGCGCGGTGCGCGATATCTCTAGGATGGGCAAGTTCGAGGTCTTCCACATGCTCAAGTTTGTCGAGGACAACATCGCCGATAACCTGCTGCAATGGGTGCAGCGCCCCGGCTCCATTGGCGGCTTGCAACCTTTTGATGACCCCTTAATCACCGAAAACACCATCGTCAATCAGAGCTTCGCCGGCTACAAGTACACCCGTGGCAACCTGACCTTTGTCAACAAGTTCCGCCTCGATCACTTCAAGCAGCGCGACGAAGCAGCCGAGCGCCTCCGCGACAGCGCGTTCTTCGGCGTGATCAACAAAGTGGACTATCCGTTTTCCATCGGGCGCAACGTCACCTTGATCCCGCGCTGGAAAAACATGTGGCGCAAGCGCACCCAACCGCGCACCGTCCAGCTCGAGATTAACGAATTGAGCGAAATTTTCTCCCTGTCCGCGGTGTTCCCGGTGCTGACCAGAAGCCGCGTCGAGGTCGGGGTGGAAGCCGTAATCTTTCGCAATGCCGAGGCGATCCCCGACCCGCTGCCGCCCGAGTACATCGACGACTTCATCGGCAAGGTGTTCACCGTGCAGTACACCAATCGGGTGCAATATCAAGGGTACAGCATCACATCCAACGTTGGCTTTCAGGTCAACGACATCAACTTTGCCAACCTCACCGACCAAGACGTGAGCAATACCATTGCCTTCATTGAACTCTATGCCGGGCTGGAGGAGGAGCGCTTGGGAGGTCGGCCAGCCGAAAGAAGGGGATGGAGCTTCTAAAACCGCAGACGGTCCTCCTAGCCTTGGGATTGTGGGCCTGCGCCGACGCACCACAAGAAAGCGCGTCGGCAGTCTTAGCCCGAGTGGGCGAGGCCGAGATTAGCGAGCGGGATTTTGCCGCGGCCTTGGAAAAGCTACCCGCCGGCAGCGAAGCCCAGCCCCTCGCGGATTGGCGACGCCAATTTCAGGCCCTCATCGACAAGGAGCTGCTGCTGCTCGAAGCCCGCGCCCAAGGGCTAGACGAAGCGGTCGCCGGTGCGGTGGCAGCTTGGGAGCGCAAGGAGCTAGTCGAGCAATTGCTCGTGCGCGAGATGAGCGAGCAGTTGGCTTATGCGGAAACTGAACTGGCGGAATTCTTCGCCGAATCGGGCACCGGCCGCGAAATTCGCCTGCGTCGCTTGCCCGTACGCGAGCGGGCCGCGGCCATGGAGATGCTCAAAAAGGCTCAAGACGGGGCGGATTTGCCCGGGGAGTGGGGCGAGAGCGGGTGGCTCAACGCGCTCAACGCGGGCGACGCGCGCATGGCCGCCCTTTTCCTCCGGGAAGTGGGGGCCGTCGATTTGGTGGAAACCAACGGGCAATATTGGGTGATAGCCATTGCGGCCGAACGCGAGGTCTCGTTGGCGGACCGCCGCCCGCTCGTGGAAGCGGCCCTAACTCGGCACAAGAAGCAACAGGCAAACTTGGCCTATCTAGAACAGTTGACCAACCAGTACGCGGTGCAGTTGGACACGGCTGCGTTGCGGCAGGTCGCCGAGGGGGCGGCGCGACCGGAGGTGCGGTTGGTCCGTAGCAACGCGGGCGACTGGAGTGCGACGGACTACCAGCAGGCCCTCGTGCGGCTCGGTGCAAACGCCGAGCCGCACGAGGCCGATGTCAGCGCCCTTGGATTCAAGGTGACGCGGGCCTTTGTCGCCGACCAGATTTTGCCGCAGGAGGCGCGCAAGCACGGTCTGTACGCCGAGTTGGAATCGCGCCGTGCAAAGGTGCGCGAACAGAAGCTGATCCAAGCCTTGTGGGAGCGGGATATTTTCGCGCACATTCAGATTGACCCCGCGCAGGTACGCGCCTTTTACGAGGCCAATGCGCAACGCTACGCTGGCTCGGGCGCGAGCGGGCGGGAACTGCAAGCGCAAGTCGCGCGCGATTTGCGCGACGCCCAAGCCGCACCCCTGTTCGACCGCTACATCGAGCAACTGCGCGAAAAGTACGCCGCGGTCGTCGCGGTGGAGGAAGGGCAGTTGGGGGAATTTGTCTCCCGGCGGAGACAGGCTGCAAACCCAGTCGAGCTATAAGTCCGTCAGAGAGGAGTGTTCCATGTACGCTTACCAAAAAATTTCCATCCTCGCCGTTGCGGCCCTTTTGTTGGGCTGCGGCCACTACCTAATCCCCGGGCGGTTTCAGCCCTTAGAGGCGGCCCAGCAACAGACCGATATTCAAGGGTCGAGCATCCAAATCCTCGACGACGGCACGGTCACCTTCGTGCAAAACCGCCTCGAAGTGTCCGTGCGGCCCATGACCGACGAGGAGATCAATCGCCAGTTCCCGGCCGAATCCACCAATGCCAGCGGCCCGGCCGACGAGCTACCGTCCAATCCGTTCACCTATGGCAATTGGATTGATCCGCGCACGGGCAAGTCGCCGCAGCGCTTGTCCGTCTTCAAGATTACGGTCAAAAACTACGAATACCCCAAAGTTAAGTTCGACCCGCTAGCGGTGACCGTGGAATCGGCCAATGGGCGGCACTATTATCCTTGGGGAAGTTACGACGTGGAGGAGTACTTCCGGCGTTTCCCCATAGCCTTCAACGGCTTGGGCTATTTGCGCTTCGACGCGCGCCGCGACCTCTACAACCGAGCCAGGTACCCAGACGACGACTTTTGCTTCTCAGGGCAAGAGGTCGAGGGCTACGTGGTATTCTCCAAAATCCACGACGACGTCGCCGAGATCGTCGTTGAGATTCCCGAGTTAGGGTTGCGCTACAACTTCCGCAACGAACCTGTGGAGACCATCGACCTCCGTTTTCGCTTTAAGCGCGACATTCAGAAGGTCAAAAACATCGACAAACTGGCGGCCAACTAGCCGGGCAGGCCAAGCTGAGTAGCCTAGGGGCAGGCCGCGGCCTGCCTCTTTTGCTGTCCAGTGCTGGGCATTCGTTTAATGCTGACCAAATTCCTCCTGTTCGCCACCGCGGCCTTCTTCCTGCTATCGGTCACGGTCTTTGATCCGGCTGCGATTTCGCGCTGGATGGAACGGGCCATTGGCTGGGTGCCACTGCGCGAAGTGCCGGCGACCGACCAAGCGCCCTCGCTGCGCGAAGCCGTCGCGCAAATAAACGCCGCCGATCTAGAGCGCCACCTCCGCATCCTCACCGCAGACTCGTCCCGCGTCACTGGCTATGCGGGAGCCACCAATGCGGCCCGCTATATCGAAGGGGAATTCCGCCGTCTCGGCCTCCAAGTCACCAGCGAGATTTTCCCTCTCTCCGTCCCCCTAGATCGCGGTGGTCGGCTCCGCTTGATCGGCTCGGACGCGCCCATTCCCATCTACGGATTGTGGCCCAACCACGTGCGCCCGCCATCCCTGCCGCCGGGCGGCGTCTCCGGCCACCTCATAGACGTGGGACGCGGCAGCTTAGCCGAGATGGACGGTCAGCAGCTAGCGGGCAGCATCGCGCTAATGGGATTTGGCTCGGGCAAGGCCCACGTCGAAGCGCGGGCCTTGGGCGCACAGGCCATCTTGCTGTACGACGATGGCCACGCCACCCGCAGCGAGGCCGCTGAAAAATTCCTCCAAGTGCCCGCGGACATCCCGCGCTTTTGGGTCGAAGCGGCGGACGCAGAGGTCCTGCGGCAGCGAGCGCGCAGCGACGACTCCCAAGTACATCTCGAAGCGCGCATGGACTGGGAGCAGGTCCAGGCGCGCAACATATTTGCCATCCTCCCGGGCTTAGCCGAGGACATGCCGCGCGGTCAGCGCCGCGAAATCCAGCAATGGGGCGACCAAATCATCGTCCTGCAAGCACACTACGACGCGATCTCGGTCGTCCCCGCGCTGGCCCCAGGGGCCGAGAACGCAACCGGCATGGCCGCACTGCTCGAAATCGCGCGTTTGCTCGTCGCCGAAGGCACCCGCTACACCGTGCTCTTTTTGGCCACCCCTGGGCACTTTCAGGGCTTGGCCGGCGTCAACGATTTCCTCTACCGCCACGCGCGCAAAAGCGAGCATTTCCGCGACCAGATCCCGCCCGCCGAGCGCATCGACTTCCGCCTCTTCGTCGGCCTCGACTTGGCCAGCCACAGCCCCCAAGTTGGCAGCTTTACCATGGGCACGTTCTACAACTCGGCTTGGCGCAACGACGACTATCAGAAGAACTTGATGGCGCACTACGCCGCGCGCTTTGCCCGCTACAACCGCGAGATTTTCGCCGACTCGACCCGCTACCAAGACGCCATTGCCCCGCAGAAGCGGGTGTGGAAAAACTTCATGCCCGTGCGGCTAGCCCTCGACAGCGAGGCCGCGGCCTTTGTGGGCAAGGAGGCGCTCTCTTTCGTCACGCCCAACCAACTGCGCCAGCGCGTCGATACGCCCCTCGACCGGCTCGAATTCGTCGCGCTGGACAACCTCGCCGCACAGACCCGCACCATAGCCGGGCTGCTGCTCAAGGCCGCTTCCGACCCCGACTTTTTCAACGACACCAAGCTGACCCTGCGCGATTGGGGCCACAGCCTAGAGGGCAACATCTACTGGTTCGACCGCGACGTGAATTTCGCCGTACCCAAGGCCCCAGTGCCCAACGCCCTCGTCACCTATCTCCAGCCCGGCCCCAACTCCGTGGCCGGCGTGCGCACCCTTATGGCCACGCACGGGGACGAGAGCGGCTACTTCAAGTTCGACATCGTGCGCAACCGCTTTGCCAACCGGATCCAAGCCTTTGAACTAGACGAATACGGGCGCATCGTCTCCGCACCCGACCTCGGCGAGGAGGGCGACAAAACCTACCCGGGCACTCAGCCGTATGGCTGGTGGGAAAACCGCATGTTGCAGGTCCTGTTTCGCTGCCGCGCCCTGAGCTTCTTGGAGGTCGTTGATCCGCGCTACCTATCAGCCATGGACCGCGTCAATGTCCTCGGCACCAACAACGCGCCGCCGCGCTCCTTCTCCCTCAACTACATCGAAAACCAAAGCGCGGTACAGGACCGGGTGGTGCAGGCCGGCGTGGTGTTCGCTGAGCCGGGCACCCGCGTCAAGATCCTCGCCGGTGAAGGAGCCTTCGGCGGCGAGAGCGCACTCGCCGGCGTGCGCTACATGCTCACCAACGCGGACTCTGCCCTGTTCGCCGAACTCGATCCGGCCGGCGTTGATCTGGCGACCATTGAGCGGGCACAGGGCGCGGGCTTCCCCGTCGAACAAGGCCTCATTCCCTACCCGGCGTTGCAGGCGGCCCGTGACATCTGGATCCTCGACGAGGCGCGGATCAAACAAATGGTGCGCCACGGCATCGTCCTCGAACAGCTACAGGCCATGCACGATCAAGCGCGGGAGGCCCTGCTCGAAGCCCGCGACAAACTCGCGGCGTTCGATTACACCGGCTACCAGCGCGCCGTGCGCCGTGCCCTCGGGCTGGAGGCCCGCATCTACCCGGAAGTCAAGGCCACTGCCAACGACGCGGTTCGCGCGGTGATTTTCTACTTCGCGCTGCTGTTGCCCTTTGCCTTCTTCTGCGAGCGCTTCTTCTTCGGCTTCCCGGACGTGCGGCGGCAAATCGCTGGCTTTGTCGGCATTTTCGTCCTCGTGTTTCTGATCCTGCGCTTCGTCCATCCAGCCTTCAAGCTGAGTTCCTCGCCGTACATCATCTTCCTTGCGTTTGTCATCCTCGCCTTGGGCGTCCTCGTCATCTTCATCGTCGTCGCGCGCTTCAAAGCGCTTTTGCAACGGCGCAAGGGCGCAGCCTCGGGCGTGCACGAGACCGACGTGGGGCGCATCGCCGCGGGTTTTGCGGCCGTGCTGTTGGGCATCTCCAACTTGAGCAAACGCCGCCTGCGCACCGCGCTGACGGCCGCGACCCTGACCTTTTTGACCTTTACCGTCAATTCCTTTACCTCGGTCAAGTCCAGCCTCGACTTCTATCGCCTGCCGCGTGACACTCCGCCCCTATACGAGGGCGGCCTCATCCGCGACCGCGCTTGGCGCGGCATGCAGGATTCCATCTTGGACTACGTGCAGAGCGCATTCGGCGACCGCGCCTTGGTAGTGCCGCGCGCTTGGTACTTGTCGCCGGTCGAATCCGAACGGGCCTTTATCGACTTTGCCGCCACCGCGACCGGCGCGGCCAGCTTCGCGCACGGCTTGGTGGGCCTACAGCCGGCCGAAGCTGAGGTCACCGGCCTCGACGCGCACATCTCGGCCGGCCGCTTCTTCGCCGCGGGCGACGACAAGGTCGTCATCTTGCCCGACAGCCTAGCCGCGCTCGTCGGCATTGGGGCCGAAGACGTGGGCACGGCCACCATCGCGCTCTACGGCGAGGAGTACCAAGTCATCGGCCTGTTCGACAGCGCGGCCCTAAAAGAAATCGTCGATCTCGATGGCGAGCGCCTGACGCCCGTGGATACGGTTAAAGACGCCGGCCTCATCACCCGTGAGAGCACCGAGGACCCGCGCGCCTTGGCCGCCACCGCGGTCGAGACCTTCAACCACCTCGAAGTGGTCAATACCCTCTTCTTGCCCTACCAGCGCGTCCGCGCTATGGACGGCCGCCTGCGCTCCATCGCCATTGCCGCCGACGCCAGCGACCCGGAGTTTGTTCGGCGCGTGGAATCCTTTATGTCGCGGGTCGCGCTGACCTTGTTCGTCGGCCAAGGGGACCGCGTCGTGGCCTACAGCTCGATCGGCTCCACCGAAATAAGCGGGGCCGGTCAGCTTTTGGTACCGGTGATCATCGCCGCCTTGATCGTGCTCAATACCATGATGGGGGCCGTGTATGAGCGCGTGCGCGAAATCGGCATCTACAGCGTCGTCGGCTTGGCCCCCAGCCACATCGGCCTGCTGTTCTTGGCCGAGTCCACGGTCTTTGCCACCTTTGGCGCGGTGGTCGGCTACGTCCTAGGCCAAATCGCCCATCTGTTCATGCTGCAATACGGGCTACTCGCTGGCCTGACGCTCAACTACTCGTCGCTCTCTGCGGTGTGGGCTACGGTCGTCGTCATCGGCACGGTTTATTTATCGACCTTGTATCCAGCGCGCATGGCGGCCAACATGGCCGTCCCAGACGTGACGCGGCAATGGCAATTCCCTCCGCCCGTCGGCGATCACTGGCGCTTTGATTTTCCCTTCACGGTCGGCGGAGCCGAGGTGCCGAGCATGTACGTGTACCTCAAGTCGGTCTTCGCCGCCTATGGCGAAGGTTCGATCGGCGACTTCATCGCCCGCGACGTCGAGCTATCCATCGCCGCAGACGGGCCGGAGCCATCCTACGCCATTGCCATGCGCACTTGGCTGGCGCCCTACGACCTAGGGATCAGCCAGCAGGTGCGCCTGCAGGCGACCCCCACCGGCGAGCACCACATCTACAAGATCGAGACCCACATCGAGCGCCTCAGCGGCGACGTGGCCTCTTGGCAGCGGATGAATCGCAAGTTCCTCAACGTGCTGCGCAAGCGATTCCTCGTGTGGCGCACCCTGTCGCCGGGGATCCGCCAAGGGTATCAGGACGCGGCGGAAGAGGCGTTTGCCGGGGCTGGGCAGCAGGCGGTGTAATGCACTAAGCCGCTTGCCGTTCGTCCTTGACAAGGCCCCGCCGCAAAATATAGACTTAGCTTAACTTAGCTATCGGAGGATCCATAATGATGAAGGTGAACATGCACGAGGCCAAATCGCAACTTTCGCGCCTAGGTAAGTTGGCTTGGGAGGGGGAAGAAGTGGTGATCGCCAAGGCCGGCGAGCCGTATTTGCGGCTGGAACCGTATCGGGATCGTCTGGAGGAACGTCAGCCTGGTGGGCTAGAAGGAAAAATCTGGATGTCTCCAGACTTCGACGATCCTGATGAAGAACTCATGGATCTGCTTGAGGACTCGAAAATTTTCCCAGCTAAGGGTTAGCAATGTCGCGGCTACTGTTGGATACCCACACCTTTTTATGGTGGCTGTCCGATGTTGAGCAACTGGCCGAAGGTACCCGTGCTACAATCGCCGATCCGCACAATGACGTCTTCGTCAGCGCCATCACCGGGTGGGAAATCGCGGTCAAGCGGGCAAAGGGTCGCTTGGTCGCTCCAGACGATCTGTCGATGTTGGTTGAGGAAAAAGGCTTCACCCACCTTCCGCTGACGTTCCATCACGCTGAGCAGGCCGGCAGCCTCCCAATGCACCACCGGGATCCATTCGATCGGTTCCTGATTGCCCAAGCTCGAACCGAAGAGCTGATCCTCGTGACCGGGGATGGCCACATTCGACGATACGATGTGGCCACCATGGAGGTTTGAAGCCATGAAGAGCCGAAAGAAGATCGAGGGGGCATGAGCCAAATCCTCAACGTGCTTTGCAAGCGATTCCTCGTGTGGCCACCCCTGTCGCCGGGAATCCGCCAAGAGTACCGAGAGCGGGTGCCGTCCATTGCCCTCAGTAGCGCCCAGTAGCCGACATGACCGCACGCGCCTTGCTCATCGGCTTGAGCCTCGTGGTCCTGATCAACATCGGGGCCCCGTACAGCATGTTCATCCTCAAGTCCTCGCAGTGGGCGATCAGCTACCTACCCTTGAGCGTGGTCTTTCTCTTTACCGGCTTGGTTTTTCTCAACGCCACGGTCAAGTCGCTGCTAAAAGTGCGCGGCCTAGGCACCAGCGAACTCGGCCTCATCTTCACCATGTCCTTGGTGGGGGCCTCAATTCCCACCTGGGGGACCTCCACCTACATGATCGCGGTCGTCGCCGCCCCCCAGTACTTTGCCTCGCCCGAAAATCAGTGGCAGAGCAAAGTAGTGCAGTACATCGAGGAATGGCTGGTGCCCAACGACGCGATTGCCCTCAAGTGGTTCTACAACGGCCTACCCGCGGGCGAATCCATCCCTTGGGGCGCTTGGATCGGTCCGTTCTTTTGGTGGACCAGCTTGGTAATGGCCATCTTCTTTTTGTGTCAGTGCATGGTCGCGGCCCTGCGCAAGCAATGGGTCGAATACGAGCGCCTACCCTTCGCCTTGATGGAATTGCCCCAACAGCTCATCGCCCCGCCGCGCGGCTCTAACTGGCCCAGCTTTGTGCGCCAAAAGGCATTCTGGTTCGGCTTTGCCCTGCCCTTCTGCATGGTTATGTGGAATGTGGTCACGTACTTCACTCCGGCCTTTCCACCCATCCCACGCGACCTGTCCGACCCCATCCGCATTGGTCGCGAATTTCCCGCCATCAACACCAATATCAACTGGGCCATCGTCGGTTTCACGTACTTCGTCAATCTCGATGTGTCCTTCAGCATGTGGTTTTTCACGGTGCTGACCATGCTGCAAGAGGGCCTATTCAACCGCTTTGGCTACACCATTGCCGGCCGCGACGTGTACACCCTCGGGCACCCCGGCATCGGCTGGCAGTCTTTCGGTGCCCTGATCGCCCTCGTCGTCGGCATGCTGTGGATGGCGCGCGGGCACCTCGGCGCGATCTGGCGCAAAGCCGTGCACAACGATGCGGACATCGACGACTCAGACGAGCTGATGTCCTACCGGATGATCGTCTTTGGCGGCGGACTGGCCCTGCTCTACATCGCCTTCTGGATGTGGCGAGCTGGCATGAACCTGCCCACGGTCGCGCTCTTCATCTTGGCCACCTTGGTCCTCTACATCGGCATTACGCGCATCATCATGGAGGGTGGCTTGCTCTTCAGCCGCGCACCGCTAGTCGGCCAAACCTTCGTCGGCTACGCGCTCGGGCCGCACGCCACCGCGCAGAGCAACATCGCCATGGGGCTATCCTACGGCTGGCACCACGAACTCAAGGGCTTTTTCATGGTCGCCGCCGCCAACAGCGCCAAGGTGTCCGACCACATCCGCGGCAACCGCCGCTGGCTGAGCTTCTACATCCTCCTCTCGGCGCTGGTGGCCCTCGTCGTCTCCATGGCCTTCGCGCTCTATATGGGCTACTCCTTTGGCGCGTACAATTACGGGGGTTGGATCTTCGGCACCGGATCGCAAGTGCCCTACGTGGAAAGCCTGCGCAAAATTGACCTCAAGGCCCCGGATTGGACGCGATTGGGGCACCTCATCAGCGGCGCGGGGGCGATGGGGCTGCTGACCTTTATGCGCTATCGCTTCCCCTGGTGGCCCCTGCACCCGATTGGCATGCCGGTCGGCATTTGTTCCTACCCCATGACCATCATCGTCTTTTCGATCTTCGTCTCTTGGCTGGCCAAATGGGCCATCATGCGCTCGGGCGGCATTGGCCTCTACCAGCACGCCCAGCCCTTTTTCATCGGCCTCATCCTCGGGTACTTCACCGGGATTGGCCTGTCCTTTTGCATCGATATGATTTGGTTCCCCGGGCAGGGGCACCCGCTATACGGAAACTAGCCGATGGCTCAAGACGACAAAAAAGAAAAAGCGCCCGAGCTGATTCCCTCGGACCTCCAATTCGAACCGGGCTTCAACGTCAAGACCTTGTGGGCCGCGCTCTTTGTCGGCTTCATCATGATGCCCGGAGCCATCTACTTGGGGTTGGTGACCGGCCAGAGCATGGCCGGCGGCGCCGAGTGGGTGACGCTCATTCTCTTCATCGAAATCGCCAAGCGCTCCTTTGTGCGCCTGCGCACCCAAGAGGTGATTATTCTCTACTGGGTGGCCGGCGGCTTGGTCGTGATGGGCGGCAAATTGGGCACCGGAGCCGAGCTGTTCGGCGGGCCTTTTGGCGGGCTGATCTGGGACCAGTACTTGATCCAATCGCCCCAAGCCGACGGCTTGCACCAGTACATCCCCGATTGGGTGGTGCCGCCGCGCGGCTCACAAGCCCTAGAGGGGCGCTCCTTTATGCACCCCGACTGGATCAAGCCCATTGCCCTGCTGCTGATCGTCATCGTGATGCAGAAGGTCAACAGCCTGTCCTTGGGCTACGTACTCTTCCGCATCACCAACGACATCGAGCGCCTGCCGTACCCGTTGGCCGCGGTGCAGGCTGGCGGCGCGACCGCCCTCGCCGAGAGCTCGGGGCCGAGCCAAGGCTGGCGCTGGGAGGTCTTTAGCGTCGGGGCCTTTATCGGCATTATCTGGGGGCTGTTCTACGTGGTCATCCCCACGATCTCGGGCATTTTCTTTACCGAAACGGTGACGATCCTGCCGATTCCGTTTATCGACCTGACCGTCTCGCTCAAAGAAATGCTGCCGGCCAGCATCATGGGCATTGGCACCGACCTCGGGCACGTCATGGTCGGCTTTGTCCTGCCCTTTTGGATCGTGGTCGGCTCCTTTGCCGCGGCCTTTCTCGTCAACATCCTCGTCAATCCGGTGCTCTACACCTACGACGTGCTGCACACTTGGGAGCCGGGCATGTCGGCGATCCCAACGCAGATCGCCAACTCCTTCGACTTCTGGCTCAGCTTTTCCATTGGCGGCGCGGTCCTCGTGGCCGTGATGGGCTTTGCCATGGTGGGCAAGACCCTGTGGACGTTGCGCGGGGTTAAGCGCGAGGACGACGAGCGCCTAACCAAGGACCGCGGCGACATCCCCATCCCCCTCGCCTTGGGTATCTGGGCGGTGAGCACGCTCGGCTTCGTGGCCTTGGTCTGGTATTTGGTGCCGGAATTTCCCTGGTGGATCAGCGCGTTCTTCGGCTTTGTGTGGACGCCGATTTACTCGTACATCGGCGCGCGCATGATCGGCCTGACCGGCTCGCCGCAAGGAGCGTCCTTCCCCTATCTGCGCGAAGGCTCCTTTTACCTGTCGGGCTATCAGGGCGCGGCCGTGTGGTTTGCGCCGATCCCGCTCTTCCAGTGGGGCTACGAAGCCGCGGCCTTCAAGCAACTCGAACTGACCCGCACCCACTTCGGCAGCATCGTCAAGCTGGCCGGCGTTACTTTGCTAATCATGTTCGTCTGCTCGTTTGTGTTCTGGTCTTTTATCTGGAAACTCGGGCCGATTCCCTCGGCAGCCTATCCCTACGTGCAGAAGTTTTGGCCTTTCCACGCCACCATGCAGGCGTTCTGGGCCAAATCGACCCTTGCCGAGGGCGGCAACGAGCTGATCAAGACCATCATTCGCTGGGAATACGTGCTCACGGGTGCGCTGGGCAGCGCGGGGATTTTGGGCGCATTGGCGCTCTTGCGCTGGCCGGTCGCCCTGTTCTACGGATTCATCGGCGGCGTGGGCGCGTGGCCGCACTTTCTGCTGCTCAACTTCATCGGCGCCTTGCTGGGCCGCTATCACTTGCAGAAGCGCTTTGGCGAAGCGCGCTGGCGGGCGTACGCGCCGATTCTCTTGGCCGGCTATTCGTGCGGGATGGGCTTGGTCGGCATGTCTTCCATCGCGCTGGCGCTGATTTCTAAAGCGGTGTCGAGCATTGTGTTTTAATGGTTAGTGATGAGGGGACTTACCACTAACCACTTGCCCCTTACCACTAATCTCCTCCGCATAGCCGATTCCAACTGCCGGGGATAGCGTCGTAAAATGCCCCCTTTTTTGTACATACTACGTACGAAAAAGGGGGCATTTTTGTACATGAGGTGGGTTTCACTATGTGTAGAGGCGCTCCAGACGACGAGCAAGTTTCCCTCACCTTTCACCCCTCACCTCAAACCTCAACCCCCACCTTCGCCGCACTCGCCACAATCTGCGCCCACGTCTCATCCTCGACGAAAATCCCCTCCACCTTCCGCTTCTCCGCCATCGCCCGCTCGCTGTCCCCAGGCATCAAGATCGCCTCGACTCCCGGCGCGGTGGCCGCGGACTTAACAAACGCGATGTACGTGTCGGCCTCGGCGAAATAGGCGTCTAACCCCACCAGCTTTTCCACGTCGAGCACCAACAGCATGGCCCCGTTGCGGAAGGGCCGATCCTGGCCTATGCAGCCGGCCCCGGCCAACGCACCAGCCAACAACTCAACCGCCACGTTCAGACCGTAGCCCTTGTGCCCGAGGCTGCCGCCCAAGGGCAGGATGGTGCCGGGCGGATCGGCGTACAAGGTGTGGGGATCGTTGGTCGGCTGGCCTTCGGCGTCGATCAGCCAGCCGTCGGGCACCTCAGCCCCGCGATTGCGCTGCACTCGCACCTTGCCCTCGGCCACCGCCGACGTGGTCATGTCGAGGACGACCGGCGGGCCGCTGCGCGACGGAAACGCCATGGCGATTGGATTGGTGCCGTGCCGGGCTTCGCGCCCTCCCCACGGGGCCATGCGGCAGACCGGTGCGCCGTTGACGAACAGCAGGGCGATGGCAGTACCCTCGGCAATGCGCTCCACATAGCTGCCGAGGCGGCCGATGTGATTGGCTTGGCGGACGGAGATAGCGGCCATGCCCGTGGCCCGCGCCTTCTCCAAGCCCAGGTCCACGCCGCGACTCATCGCCACCTGCCCAAAGCCCCAATGCGCGTCGAGCACGGCTAGCGTCGGAGCCTCGTGAACGACTTCGACGGCAGCGTCTGGCACGATGTCGCCGGCTTCGACTTGGCCCAAGTACTGGGGGATGCGGATGACGCCGTGCGAGTCGTGGCCGACGAGATTTGCTTCGACGAGCAATTCGGCGACAGTGAGTGCCTCATCAGCGCGCATGCCAGCCGCGGCAAAAATGGCGGCGGTGGTTTCGATCAAAGATGCTGGAGAAAAGACAGGCATTATTCTTTCGCTCCGCTGGCGATCCACGCGCGGATTATCTCCACCTGCTCTGCGGGCAAAACCTTGCCCGGCGGCATTTGCTGGCTGACGATTTCGTCGTCGCCGCGCACCTTTATCAGCAGGTACGAGCTGTCGGGATTCCCCGGATCGACGAGCTTGAGATCGGGCCGCTGGCCGCTGGCGACGCCGACGATACGAGCAGCAAAGTCGCCCTCCAGCGACAAATCAGCCGTGGGCTCCCCGCCGCTGTGGCAACCCGAAAGGGCGCAACTAACCGAGAAGACCCCGCTGACCTGTGCTAGAGTAGCCTCGGTGAGCGTGCCCTCGCCATCCGTTCCGTCCGGTCCCAGCGTCGAGTCATCGCCCCCGCAACCGGCCCACGACAGGCCCGCGACCAACAGCAGCGACCGGCGCATAAGTCGTAGCAACATATTCATATCCTTCTTAGTAGTTAATGTTCACGCCTAACGGCGCGGTGAAACGCGGCGCAAGTATATTAACCGCCCCTCGGGGGGTCAATCGCCCGCGAGGTGACATGCCCGCGCTAAAATGTTAAATTGGCAGGCCGTTCGGCTTTTCCACTACTGAAACACCACAGGAGAACGCATGCACCTGAGCTGGATTGACTACGCCATCGTCCTCGTCTATGTCGGCGGCACCATCGTCGCCGGTACGTTGGCCCGAGGTGCCATCAAGGGCATCTCCGACTTCCTCGTCGCCGGCCGCGGCCTGAAAACCCACATGGCCGTCGCCACTATGGTCTCGACCGGCCTCGGGCTGGTCACGGTCATGTACATGGCCGAGGAGGGCTTTAAATACGGCTTCGTGCCCTTCGTCTTTGGCCTCATGGCGCTGATTACCACCCTGATCATCGGCCGCACCGGCTTTATCGTCAGCCGCCTGCGCCATTTGCAGGTGATGACCGTGCCCGAGTTCTACGAAATCAAATACACGCGCGGCGTGCGCCTGCTCGGCGGCATCATCCTCACCCTCGCCGGCACCCTCAACATGGGGCTGTTTCCCATCCTCGGCAGCAAGTTCGTCGTTGGCTTCACCGGCCTCGACAAGGAATACGTCAACTACGTCATGGTCGGCATGTTGCTCATCGTCGTCTTCTACACGCTGATGGGCGGCATGGTCTCGGTGGTACTGACGGACTTCGCGCAGTTCGTGCTGTTGTCGCTGGGATTTTTCTTTGGCACGTATATAATTCTCAATCACCCACAGCTCGGCTGGGACACCATGGTCCAGGCCGTCGAGGTTCACAAAGGCGACATCGGCTTCGATCCCATAGCCAATCCCGGCTACGGCATCTCAATGATCTTATTTTTATTTTGCGTCGGCCTAGTCGGCGTGGTCTGGCAACCCGAAATGATGCGGCCGCTGAGTGCCGAAAGTCCCAAGGTGGCCCGCCGCGTGTTCTGGATCGCCGCGGGCACGGTCATGGGGCGGGCGATGGTGCCAATGTTTTGGGGCATCGCGGCCCTGGCCTATTTTGGCAACCCCGAACTCGACCCCCACTACGCCATGCCCGAAATGCTCGGCAAAATCCTGCCCATCGGCATCGCCGGCCTGCTCATGGCCGGGATGTTCGCCGCCTTCATGTCCACCCACGACAGCTACCTGCTAGCCTGGAGCGGCGTTATCGTCCGCGACGTGGTCTCGCCGATCAAGGCCATGCTCGCCAAGTCGAGCGGCGAGCGCGAGGCGGACGGCACTTGGGGCGGGCTGTCGAGCGAGCGCGAGATCTACTGGACCCGAGCCATCGTCGTCATCCTCGCCGCCTTCTTGGCCATTTTCGGCGCGCTCTACCAGCTTCCCGAGACGGCCTTCCGCTTTATGTACGTCACCGGCACCATCTATTTCGCCGGCTGTGTCGGCACCGTGGCCTTGGGGCTGTACTGGAAAAAGGCCAATACCCCGGGTGCGTACTGCGCCCTGATCCTCGGCGCACTGGTGCCGCTCAACTTTCTGATTATGAACGAAAACCAGCACTTGGTGCCCGAGTTTTTGTTGCCGTTGGTCGAAAGCTCCAACCTCGTCGGGATTACCAGCCTAGCCTTGGGCGGCCTCGCCATGCTGGTCGTGGCCTCGCTCACCCAGCGCTCGCACCCACCGCGCCCTATAGACTTTAGCGAAATGGAGTAATGTAATGGACGTCGAAACTTGGAAAGTCTTATGGCAATTCGTCTTTATCGCCGCCAGCGTCCTCTTTTACGCCATTGTCGTCGCCGTGGCCTACAAGGGCTTTGGCGATGTGGTCAAGATGATCCGCAACATGGCCGCCGGCCGCGGGGCCAGCGAAGCCGCCGCTGATTCCGAACGCGAGTGACGCAGCGCGCCCTCTTAGGAGCCGCCTTGGCGTGCCTATGGGCTGCGCCAGGCCGCGCCGAGGTGCAGTTTGTCGAGGTGGCGGCCGAGTCCGGAATCGCTTTTCGCCACCAGAACGGGGCCGAAGGGCAAAAGTATCCAATGGAGACCATGGGCTCGGGCGCGGCCTTTTTCGACTACGATGGCGACGGGTGGCTCGACCTGTACTTCGTCAACAGCGCCGGCCCGAGTGCGCTCTACCGCAACGCGAGCGCCGGCCAATTCACCGATGCAACCAACGAGGCTGGTGTGGCTGATCCGGGCTACGGGTTGGGCTGTGCCGCAGCCGACTACGATTCAGACGGCGACTTGGACTTGTACATCACCGCGTACGGCCCCAATACCCTCTACCGCAACGAGGGCACGGGCCGGTTCACTGATGCAACCGACCAAGCCGGCGTGGCCGGGCCAGCGCTAGTCAATCCGGCGATGAGTACGGGCGCAGCCTTTGCCGACTACGATTTAGACGGCGACTTGGACTTCTTTGTGGCCAATTACGCCAAGTTTCGTCCCGAAATACACGAGCCCTGCATCCGCTCCGGCGGAATTGCAGTGTACTGCGGGCCGGAAGCCTTCGGGCCGCAGCGCGACGTCTTTTATCGCAATGAAGGCGACGCCACCTTTGCCGATGTCACCGAGGAGGCCGGGTTGCTGCCGGACGCCGCCAAGGAATTAGGGGCCTTTTTCATCGACTACGATTCAGACGGCGATCTCGACTTGTACGCAGCAGGCGACCGCACCCCCAATTTGCTCTACCGCAACGAGGGGGGCCGCTTTGCCGAGATAGGCGCGTTGGCCGGGGTGGCCTACAACGACGCCGGCAAGCCGTTGGCTGGCATGGGGGTTGACGTGGGCGACTACGACGGCGACGGCCGGTTTGACTTCTTCGTCACCAACTACCAGTGGGAAACCAACAGCCTGTACCGCAACCTCGGCAACGGGTTTTTTGCCGACGTGACCTTTCAGTCCGGGCTAGGGGTTCCCAGCTTGCAGTTCCTCGCCTGGGGCACCCTCTTCATCGACTACGACAACGACGGCGACCGCGACTTGTTTGTGGCCAACGGCCACCTCGACGACAACATCCACCTGTTCGACGCCGTGACGTACGAGCAGCAAAACCAACTTTTCCGCAACGAGGGCCAAGGGCACTTCGCCGACGTGAGCAATCAGGTGGGGCCGGGCCTGCTGTTGCAGCATGTGAGTCGCGGCGCGGCTATGGGCGATTACGACAACGACGGCGACCTCGACATCACAGTAGCCAACAACAATCAACCCGCCGCGCTCTTGCGCAATGACGGCGGCAATGCCCAGCACTATTTGAGCTTGCGGTTGGTTGGGGACTTCGTCGGAGCCGAGGTCCGCGTTGCCGCGGGCGACTGGGTGCGTTGGGACGTGGTGCGCGCCGGATCGAGCTACATGTGCCAAAGCGCGCTGCGCCCCTTTTTCGGGTTGGGAGACCGCACCCGCGTCGATGAGGTGGAAATCCGCTGGCCCAGCGGCACTGTGCAGCGCTTGCAAGACATCGCCGCCGACCAGCTCCTGACCGTACACGAGCCTTAATCGCCGCGGCGTTGCACGAGCGCACTTTATAATTGTATTATACCCTGTCCCCAAAAAGGAGACCACATCATGCAAGCTCTTTCCACCTTTGGCGATGCACACCACGAGCAGTTCATGGATCAAGGCTACCTGCGGCTGGGCAACGTCATGTCCCCGGACGAATTGGCCGCCTTGCAACAGCGCATCGACGACATCATGCTGGGCCGCGTCCGCTACGAGCACATGCGCTTGCAGGTCATCGAAGAAGACGGCGAAGTGCGCCGCACCATGGGCAACGAGGTGCAGACGCTCGCGTACCGGCGCATCGACGACCTAGAGCAGGATCCGCTTTTCCTCGCCTATATCCAGCATCCCCTCTTCCACCAAATTGCCCGCCGCTACATCGGCGAAGAGATCTCGGTCTTCCGCTCGATGTTTATGAACAAACCGCCCGAACTCCGCCGCGAACTGCCTTGGCATCAGGACGTAGGCATTGGCTGGGGCATCGACACCAATCCCATCGTCACCGTGTGGACGGCGCTCGACGACGCGACCACAGTCACTGGCTGTATGCAGATCGCGCCGGGTAGCAACAAGCACGGCATCATCAACGAGCGGCACTTTCTCCCCGCCGAGCAAGAGGCCCAATACACGCCCCCAGAGGCGGTGATTGACCTAGAAGCCGAGGCCGGGGAGGCCATTCTGCTGCACAACTTCCTGCTGCATCGCTCGGGGACCAATTCCACCGCGTCGGCCCGCCGCGCTTTCAGCGCAACCTATATGGATGCCGAGACCCGCACTCTGGACACCGGCCA
Source organism: Candidatus Latescibacterota bacterium (assembly GCA_965261395.1). Classification (GTDB taxonomy): domain Bacteria; phylum Latescibacterota; class UBA2968; order UBA8231; family UBA8231. The sequence continues at coordinate 3,157,637 of OZ253462.1, read as the reverse complement.
AACCTTTCCTGTGGTCTTCGGCGCACAGGCGCTAGATCCGGCGACGGTAGATGGCAAGCCGGCCGAATTGGTTGCCAAGTTTTATGGCTGATTCTTCTGCACTAGCATAGATAATGCCGACCAAACCCGAGCTGACATCACCCAAGGAGGCAAACGGAGGACCAGCTTTTACCGTCAAATCCGTGCTGGTCGGATGCGCCGGGGCCTTCAGCGTGTCGGCCGGGGCCGCCTACGGTACCCTCTATTTACACGGCTCCTTTATGGCCTTGGGCACCAGTATGCCTGGGGCGGTGTTCATCCTGTTCCTGCTGACCCTCTTTATTAATCCCCTGCTCAAGCTCGTCCACCCGCGCTTGGGGTTAAATCGGCGCGAACTGCTGGTCGTCTATGTTATGATGGTAATGGCCTCGCCGATCCCGACCCTCTTCGTCGGCAAGTTCCTCAGCGCCATTAGCTATCCCTTCTACTACGCCACCGCCGAAAACGAGTGGCGGGACCTGATCCATCCCTATATCCCCGACTGGCTGATGGTCCACGACTTGGAGACCGTCCGCAAGTTCTACGAGGGCAGTGGACGGGACGAACCGATTCCTTGGGAAGTCTGGCGCACAGTCATCGGGGTGTGGACGCCCTTTATCTGCGCCCTCTTCCTAATGATGATTTCCTTCATGACGATCCTGCGCAAACAGTGGATCCAGCACGAGCGGCTGATCTATCCGCTGATGCAGGTGCCACTAGCTATGACCGAGGAGGGTGAAGACGACCAAAAGCTAAGTCCCTTCTTCAAAAACCCCATCATGTGGGCCGGTTTTGCCATCCCCGCGCTCTGGGGCACATTGCACGGGCTGTACAACTACTTTCCCGAGATCATCCCCATCGCCCAGAACGTTGATCCCATACGCATGGATGTGCCGGTTTTCCGCCGCACAGCCGACCTGTATGTCGCGCTGCGCTTCAACATCATCGGCTTCTTCTATTTTCTCAAGACCGATATTGCCTTCAGCCTGTGGTTTTTCAACCTGCTCTCTTTTGCGGTGCGCGGCATTTTCGGCATTCTGGGCGTGGTCAGCAGCGAGACGGGCGGGGCCGGCCACGCGGTACACGATCCCTTTTTGGCCTATCAATCGATGGGCGCAATCCTCGTGCTCTTTTTAGGCGGCATCTGGACGGCGCGCAAGCATCTAAAGGGCGTGTGGCGCAAGGCGTTCAAAGGCGACGAGAGTATTGACGACAGCGACGAAATCCTCTCCTACCGCGCGGCCCTGATCATGCTGATAGCCTCTTGTCTGACGATAGTAGGTTGGCTGTGGCTGGCCGGGCTACCGCTGACTTTCGGGCTGGCCATTCTCTTCCTCGGCGTCGTCATCATTTTTGGCTATTCGCGGGTAGTGGCCGAGGGCGGGCTTTCGGACGGCTCGCCGCCGGTGGTACCAGCGGGGATTTTGGTGTCCGCGGTGGGTTCGTCGGTCATCGGTGCCCAAGGCTTAGTCGTTCTGGCAACGACCTTTATGTGGACCACCGGGCGCAATTTCGTCATGGTCTCTTGCGCCAACAGTCTGCGGCTGGGCGAGGAGTTGGGGCGCAACCGCCGGCCGCTCTTTTGGATCATCGCGTTGGCGCTGGTCGTGGCCATGGGCGCGGCCGTGTGGATGGTGATGCTGCTCAGCCACAAGTACGGGGCGATCAACTTGTGGATCTGGAGCGGCGGCAACTACAGCTATGTGGAGAAGGTCCTCCGCACGCCGACCGACTTCTACGGCTGGGGCTGGATCAATATGGGGATTGGCGCGGCAATTATGACCATCTTGATGGCCGCGCGCTGGCTCTACGTCTGGTGGCCGCTGCATCCGCTGGGCTACGTGATCGGGCCAATCTGGATCATGGACCACTTGTGGTTCAACATGTTCATCGCTTGGGGAGTCAAAGTGCTCGTGCTCAAATACGGGGGCGTGCGGCTCTACCTGAAAACGCGGCCCTTTTTTATGGGGATGATCCTCGGCTATTTCACCCCCGGCGGTTTCTATTTGATCGTCGATCATTTCACCGGCATGACTTGGAACGTGATATTCTGGGGTTGAATTTAATTTGGCAGGTACCTGCTATTTTGTGTTATATTCGCCGTGCAGTGTCTCTGTTTTAGGAGGTGGCCAGTATGAAATTCAAGCTCTATTTGTTGGCCGCAACGTGCATGGTCGCAGTCCAAATCTGCACGGCTGGAGCGCAAGTGGCGCAGTTCCGCCTCGGCGGCGCAGATGGCCTCGATTGGGAAGAGCAGACGCAGGTCAACCTGATGGTCGATAACACCACGACCCCTGGCGCGATCCAACCGCTGGAACTCAAGCCCGATGTCAATGTGGTGACCCAGCTGCGCCACTGGACGCGCTATCGGCAGCCGATCGACATCAGCTATCAAGAGGGAATGCCCCGCATCTGGCGAGCAATCGGCGACGTCTCCCGGCCCGGCCACGTCTCCAACCCGATGGAATTTATCGACGGGGATCTCGACACTTTTTACGAGGGCCGCGACTTTCAGGGCAGCGGTGGACTAGGCGGTATCTGGGGCGAGTTCTACACGCTCGATATGGGTATGCAGATTCCCGCCGACCACTTCAAGTTGATGCCGCCCGAGGGTAACGACCCCTTCTTCCAAGAGCCGTACCGACCCAACTACAAATTCGAAGCCTACGAACTGACGGCCACCAACGACAAGGTCGCCGTCGAAAGCCAACTGCCCCCGCAATTCCGCTCGGGTGTCGCCGGCACGCAGGAGACGCAATACTACCTGCCGCTGGATAAACTGTTGGCCAAGGTGGACCAAAACTTCGACGCTGTTATCGCGGTCGACTTTCCGCTCCAGTATCTGCGCTTCTTCCGCATGCGGGTGCTTCCAGACGCCCCACCAAAGTTCACGCGCTACGCGCTGGCTGAGTTGGAAGTTTACGGCCGCGGTTTCGTTCCCCGGGCGCGCTGGCTATCCCAAGTGATCGACATGGGCGATCTGATCAACATCGGCGAGGTCAACTTCGGCTTGAGTACCTGGCGGCGCGACGGAGATCAATTGGTCGAATCTCCCAACGCCAAGGCCGGAGTCAATATCGAAATCAAGACTGGGCTAGATGAAAGCCCTATCGCCTATCACTCGTACAACGACTTGGCCCAGCCCGTGGAAGTGGAAAAGGATGTCTATGCTAAGTTCAAGCCGCGCGTGTGGCCGTGGGATCCGCCGGCCGTGGGTTGGCAGGGCGTCATCGCCGACGATATAAACAATTGGAGCTTCTGGTCGCCGCCGATCCGGGTTCCGGGGCAGCGGCCCCGCGTGCCCAAGGGGCGCTATATTCAGCTACACATTCAGCTAGAAACCGAAGCCTTGTGGGAATTCGCCCGCCTCGATTGGGTTACTATCGAGACCTCTCCGCTTTTGGCCGACCGGATCGTGGGCGAGGTCGCTGCGGTTGACCAATTGCGCCCCGTCGGCAAAGTGCCACAAGTGCCCGCGGGGGCGCAGACCGAGTTCATCCTCGACTTGCGCGCCGAGTTTTCCGACGCCAGCCAGCAGGGATTCGACGCGGTGCGATTGGGCCTGCCTTCTACGGGCCGGGTGCTGGGGCTGGAGATGGGCGACCCGCTGGCGACCGTGGAGCCGGACAGCATCGTCGATGAAGGGAGCGAGTTGGCGATCTATCTGCCGCAGATGATCGGGCCGGACACCAGTGACGAGCTGCGGCTGCGGCTGGAGACGACCGTGTACGGTGCGTCCGACCAACTGCGCGCCGAGGTCTTTGTGCGGCAGGGCAGCTCGTTGCCCCAAAGTGTTGAAGGCGGCGATGCTAGCGATGAATTGGGCACCGATCAACTGCGGGTACTAGTCAGTTCCGGCTCTCTTGAGTCCGTGCTGTCCGAAATAGTGATCGCGCCCGCAGTCTTCACGCCCCAAGGCGATGCCATCAACGACCAAGTGGCCATTGAATACACCTTGTTCAGCGTACTCGATGCGGTCGAAGTGGACGTCGAGTTACTGACCTTGGCCGGGCAGCGGGTGCGGAGCCTGTCGGGCGGGGTACAGGGTGCTGGGCATCACGCGCTGCAATGGGATGGCCGCGACGAAGCCAATCAGCTCGTAGCGCCAGGCGTGTATTTGGCGCGCATTGGGGCCAACACCGACCGAGGCCGAGTGGTGCGCTTCGGGGCGGTGGCCGTAGCCTACTAAGCATGGAGTTCCAACCGATGGGCTTGCGCACGACAATTTCTCGCCTTGTGGCACTGTGCATAGCTGCTGTGGCCCTCGCCCCGCAGCCAGCGGCTGCGGAAGTCCGCCAGTGGACGGTGGGCGGGGACGAAGGAGCCGCTTGGCGAGAACACGAGCTGCTTTCCACCGCGATGAGTTTCGACGTGTCGGGCGCCATCCAACTCGTAGCCTTTACCTCTAAGGACAATGTCATTCCGAGCCTGAGTTGGGTCGATGGGTTTCCCTCTGGCTATGTGGAGGAGCGCGCCCAAGCACTGATCTGGGACAACATAGCGGTCGTGCGCCCCCTCTTGGAAATAGTCGATGGGATCGACACCACCTCCACCCACCTCGCGTTTAAGCGCTTTGGCATCGCCCAAGACGGCACCAAGTTTTTCTTTGACTTGGGGACCCGTTTTCCCGCCAATCGGATCTCGTTTTTTCCGCGCTTGGCGGGCCTCAGTTCAGAGGGGCGGCCGTTCAGCGAAGACTACATCCGCGGCTACGTGCTCAAGGTCAACGACGGTGCCAGCTTCAACGAACGAGACGAACCGATCTACGCCCCCATCAAGCGCGTTGACTTTACCCGCGAGAACATAGCGCAGATCGACTTCCCCTTGCAATTCGTCCGCTACATCGAATTAGAAGTCATTTCGACCAGCCCGTTTGAACTGGCCGAATTCCAGCTCTTTGGCGCGGGGTTTGCGCCGGCTGGCTCCTATCGTTCGGAAATCATCGACCTCGGAGAGCCAGCCAATTTCAGCCGCGTGGAATGGACGCTGGAAAAGCTGCGCCAGAGCGGCGACGAGCTAGTCGTCGAGCCAGCCGCCGACGCCGATCTGAAGGTGGTGATGCGCACCGGCCTAGACGACAACCCCCGGGTCTATTACGAGTACACCGACCTCTTTACCCGCGAGCGGCAAGTCGTCACCGAAGACGAGTACAAGGCCCTTGAAGCGGGCGTGCGCGGCCCGGTTGACGACGACCAAGTCAACTGGAGCCTGTGGTCGGCTCCCTTCACCGAGTCCGGCCAGCTCATCCAACTACCCAGCCCAAGGCGCTACTTCCAGTTTGAGGTGCGGATCGAAAGCGGCGCGATCCTCGACGGCCTGCGGCTCACATCGCTGAGCGTCGAACACACGATCCCACCCGTGGCCCAGATCTTGGTGGCCGAGATTTCCGAGTTAGCCGTCCCCCGTCCTCCCGGCGACGTGCCCATTGTGACCGCCGGAGACTTTACGACCTTTGCCTACGATGTCGTGTCCCAAATCGAGGAGGCGGACACGGGCTTTGACGCCCTGCGCATCCTCACACCCCAATCAACGCCCGTGTTTCGGCAGTTCTTCACTGGAGAAGACGGGGTCGAGGTCACACCCGACAGCGTGCAGGCGGAGCTGGGTAGCCTGACCATTTTCTTTTCCTCGCAGCGACCGGCGACCGGCATTTACCGAATGCGCGCCGTGTTCGATGCGCAGATTTTCGTCCAAGGCACCTCGGTCGAGGCCGAGGTCTTCGACTCTCAGACCGAGGACGGCGGCGTGCCCCAGCGGGTGCAGCCCGGAGACGCCAACCCGGAAGTGCTGACCAATGCTCTGCGGATACTGACGACGGCCGCTTCGGCCAGCCAGTTGGTGTCCTCCTTGGCGGTAAGCAGCCCGGTCTTCACCCCCAACGGGGACGGTATCAACGACCAAGTAAAGCTGATCTACAGCCTTTTGCAGTTGGTAAAGCCGGTCGCCGTCGCCGTTGAAATTTTCGATTTGGCCGGTCGCCCAGTGCGTACCGTCCTCGACGCCGAGAGCACCAGCGGTGCTTATGCAGTGGCTTGGGACGGGCGCGACGACCAAGGGCAGGTAGTCCCGCCGGGGCTATACCTCGCCGTGGTCCAAGTCCACACTGAGCGCGGGACACTCTTGCGTTCTAGCAGCATCGGCGTGGCGTATTGAGAAAGGAGCGGTAGCCGTGAAACGACTATGGCTTAGTTTGCTGACGCTGGTTTTGCCAGCGAGTTTTGCCCATTCTCAAGAGGTTTTTGAAATAAACACTAAGGCGCAGTGGGAGACGTGGATCTACCCGGCTGGCACCCTCGACCTGCGAGCAGACGGGTCGATCAAGCCGGTTCGGTTCGAGCAGTCCTTCAACGCCGCGCCGAGTTCCCCTCTGTTCACGCACAAGCTAAAAAAAATCGACGAGCAGCGCGGCGGGGTCTGGAAGACCGGGTCCAATGCGGCCGACGCCCACCTGATCATCGACGACGACACCACCACCTACTGGAAACCCAGCCAAGACGACCCGCTCGATGCTTGGTGGATCGAGATCAACTTGGGCCGGATGGTGGCCGTCAAGGAGGTTCGCCTGCACTTCCCCGATGAGGAAGGGGCGCGCCCGCTGCGGGCACTCCGGGTCTTTGGCTCCGACGGCAAGTTCCAATCAATCACCGACGACGTCTTCCTCTTCAACCTCATCGGCGGTACGACCAAGCGCAACGAAGAGACCCTCTTGTCGTATCCAGTGACCTTTGGTGAGGCAACCAAACGGGTGCTGAGCTTTGGCCGACCTGCTGAGGACACCGACGTCTCCACGTCCTTCGCTCCCACCCAATACATCCGCATCATAGCCGACGTCAAAAGCGAGGACGCGGCTCTCGCAGAGGTCGAGGTCATCTCGTTTGGACAGAACATCGCCCAAGGGACCGTGGGGCGGGGCGGGATAATCGACGATCAGGGCAAGGAGCGCGCCCCAGCGATAATCGACGGCAATGTCAATACCTTCTGGGAAGAGCTCAACTGGAGCGAGACCGGCCAGTTCATCGCCCAGTGGCGCTGGGATCTAGGCGCTGTCTTTTGGATCAACCGCGTCATCTTCGTAGCGTTTCAGGAGACCACCACCTGGGGTCGGCCGCGCATCTTGCGCCACCGGCTGCTGGGGTCAGCCGGCGAGCTCAAGCCCTCGGGCGACATCGACTTCGACGTACTCTTCGACTTCCCCGCGCCAGGCGATTGGAACAACCCCGAGCCGATCAACTATCTCATGTACCCGTACCGGCCCCTGCGCCATCTCGAAATGATCTTCGGGGGCAGCAGCAGCGGCGCGATAGCCGAAGCCGTAGTCGTACCCACCGGCTATGTCGCCGAAGTGGAATTGCGCTCGGATTTTCTCAGGATAGACGACCGCCCCAAGGTTTTCCGCACCCTCGAATGGGACGCCGACCTGCCCCCGGGAACGCAAATTTTGGCACAGACGCGCTCGGGTAGCGGCCTCGACGAGGGCAATACGTACTACCACCGCAAAGGCCACGAAGTAACCGAGGACGAATACAACGCCCTAAAGAAAAGGTGGAAGGGCGACATCGTGCCCTACATTCGGCCGAGCGAGGATTGGAGCGGCTGGAGCAACACCTACCTGCTTTCCGGCCAAGAGTTTCTCTCGCCCAGCCCGAGGCGCTACGTGCAGTTCAGGGTGCTGCTCAAATCGGACAGCCCAGATGTGGCCCCCACCCTAAACGGCCTGCGGCTCAACTACACGGACTCGTTCCTCAACGGGGCCCTTGGCCAAGTCTCCCCCAACGAGGCACAAGTGGGCCAGCCGGAAAACTTTACGTACGTGTTGCAGCCGGACTTCCAGTCTGGCGACAAGGGCTTTAACCGCCTAAGGCTAAACACTCCGTCGCAAGCAACCGCTGAAAGCGTGGTCATCCGCGTCGCCGGTGCCGAGGTCGAGCCAGTCTCCTTAGAGCTGTTGCCCGACTCGCTGGTAGTGGAGTTGCCGCAAGTCGTCCGGCGGCAAGAGGTCGAAATCGATCTGCAAGTCAACGTATTCGCCAATCCCTATCTCTTTTCTGCCTTCGTCGGGCACACTGACGAAATGGAGTTTTGGCAGCAGGTCGATCCGGCCGGCCGGGCCGCCACCACGGTATTTCTACCCGAGGTGCCCGCGTCCGAGGACCTGCTCGGCAAAGTCGTCATTTCGCCCAAGGTCCTCACGCCCAACGGCGATGGGATCGGCGACCAAGCCGAGATTCGCTTCGCGGTATTAAAGACAGACGCCCCGGTAGCGGTCGATATCTATGCGCTCGACGGGCGGCAGGTCGGCTCGTTGGCGGGCGGCCGCAGTAGCGACGGCTACCTCGTCTATGAGTGGAATGGCGAAGACGACCAAGGCCGGCGCGTGCCCCCGGGGATTTACGTGTGCCGAATTCAAATCGACGCCCAAGCCGAAGTCCAAAACTTGGCGCAGATCATCAACGTAGCGTACTAACTAACAGCTAGCTCCTAGCCCATTCGGTCAAGCCTCTTGAGGGAGGGGTATCCTATGTATTTGTCTCGCATCCGATCGGCATTGTGTGCAGCACTCGCGTTGCTGGTGCTAGCCTGGGACGGTGCTTCAGCCCAGTTAACTACGGGCTATCGGCCCATAGCCGAGCCAGGAATCTACGGGGTGCGAATCCATCCCGGTGCCCTAGCGCCCAACCGCCGCAAGTTCTACCTGCCACAAAACCTCTTCTACGAATACGGCTGGCGGGGCTGGGAATACAGCAACTACGCCCGCGACGAGTACGAGCGCTACGTCGATATACAGCTAGAGGGGAATCGCCACTACGATGCCTTCGGCAACTACATCGCCCGCGGCTGGACGATTTACGACTGGACCGAGAACAACCCCCTGCGCCAGGGCAGCGGCATCTTCAAAAGCCCGCGCTACAGCAGTTGGTTCGACCGCGTGGTGATCTCGTCTGCCCACAAGGGCCAGTTTCACACCGCGCTGACCATAGGCGACGCCATCCGCACCACCCTGACCCCACTGACCTTCTCCAAGCCGACCTTCAACGGTATCCAGTGGGACTTCCTCTCCGATAAGTACGCATTCACGTTCCTTGGCTCGCGCATCAGTTCGCCGGCTAACCCGGCCGGAACCCAGTCCCAGGCCGCAGCCTTGGTGGAAAACTCCACCCGCCTGCTCGGCGGCCGGGGCGTGGCCCAAGTGGGCGACTTCGCCAAGGTGGGGGCAACGTGGGTCAGCACCCACAACGCGCGGAGCACCCTCAACATGGGCGACAATTCGCTCAAGGGCGTCTTGACCACGCCGCAGAATACAGGCAGTGTCGAGACCGTGACGATCCTGATCTCAGACGATTCGCCCGAGTCGAGCGACGACGGCGCGCTGCTGTTTTTCGACCGAGTGCTGATCGACGGCGAGATTCACCCGGAAATCACCCCGATCGTTCGCGGCGGAATCCGCACCGGCGGCAGCTTAGAGGCCAGAGGCGTGGACAACATCGAACTGATCTACGACATCCGCAACAGCTTCCGGCCCACCGAAAAGGTCCCGACCTATCAAGAAGCGAGCAAAATCGAGTTCGAGTTGATTCTGGCCAACGACTACCGAGTGGCCGTCACGTCCAACGTGCAGACCGACCGCTTGGGCGACCCGGTCTTTTTGCCTGTGGCGCAAGCCGAAGGCGAAATATCCGACGGATCGAACCAACAGTTTTTGCGCTTTGAGTACGGGTTGCCCACCGGCAGCGATGTGACCGGGGTAGATTTCGAGATTCTGAGCCTCGGCGGGTTAGACCTGCGCGCCGAGTTCGTGCGCAACCGGCGCTTCCGGCGCTTCCCCAACCAAAACCTAGAGCAACACACCCTCGCCGAAGATAAGGGTGAGGCCGGTTATATCACCGCGTCTTATGCCTCCTACCCGTGGTTTGCCTACGGCGAGATGTTCACAATGGACCCCGATTACAGCACGACCGCGTTCATGGCCAACTCGCTGGGCGGCATCGATTACAGCAGCGAAATTTTCCATCTCTTCGAATTCGTCGATGACAACGACGATCAAGACCGCTTTGCCGACTGGCAGCGGGCCGGCCAATTTGGCACCGGGATAGGCGCTTCGGGCGGGTCGGTGGGTGCCGACTTAGCGGTGTTCCCCGGGTTAGATGAGAACAACGACTTCGTCTCCGACTTCAACCAAAACCGCAACTCGCGACCCGACTACGACGAGCCTTTCCTGCGCTACGAGGTCGATCCTCCGGCCTTTCTCTTCGGCATGGACATGAACAACAACACCCTGATCGACCGCTTTGAGGACGACCGCCAACCCGACTATCCCTACGACCGCGATCACCGTGGCTACAACGCCTACGGCGGCTTTATGCTCAGCGAAGATGCACAGCTAACCCTGGGCCGCTTGAGCGAGCGCCAGCTAAGCTCGGCGCGCAAGAGCAAGGCCAACTACGGTTTGTTCACTGTGCGCTGGAACTTCCCGGGCCTGCGGGTCGCGCTCTTTGAGCACGCGAAATTCGTGGTGGACAACATCCCGGAAGACCGCCTGCGGTGGATTGACCCAACGGGCCGGACGGACTTTACCGATCCGCTCGACAACCAAGACACTTTCGTCAACAGCGTCTATATGCAGGCCGACTACAATCGCATCCGCAACTTCAGGGCGACCGCCAAGGTCAAACACGAGCTTTTCAACCAGCGGGGAGAGCAGGCCGCCGACAAGCGCGACCGCTCGTTTTTCGGGCTAATAACCAAAGCCGACTACACCGTTCCCATCGGGGCGGCCCTGACCATCTGGCCCAAGTGGAAGAGCACCTTCAGGCGCGAAGTTCCCACCGATCCGTCGCAGGCTAATATCCGCGAGCTAGAGGAAACTCTGTTCTTGATTTCGCGCTATGCGATCCTCGAACAGACTTGGATCGCGCTCGGCCTAGAGTTCAGTTGGTTTGAGAACTTGCGCGACCAGCCAGCCGAGCTACAAGTCGGTTTTGTCGAGGACTTTACCAGCCGCGTCTATTCGATCCTGTTCTCCAATACGGCGGCCTATTTGGGCTACCAGCTAACCCTAAATGCGGGCCTTCAGCTAGAGGAGCAAAACTTCGAGGCCGAGAAGCTCAACACCTCGCTTGGGTTCATTCGCGTCTTCGCCAGCACCGGTCAGGAGTAAGCGGGAACGGCGAAAATTGAACTTGCTAAGCACCCCTAAAAAATGTAATATAGTGCGTCATAGAAGATGAATCGTCGGTAGCTATACCACCAATCCCACGGAGGGAAAGCATGAAAAAGACCCTTTTTCTTTTTGTAGTTTGCGCCGTAGCGTTTGCCTTAGCTAGCCCAGCCAACGCGCACGTCGGCGCTGAGTATTTCATCCCCGGCGTGCCCAATCCCAGCGCCATGACCATCGACGGCCTCGAAGACGATTGGGGCTGGCTGGACGAGGAGTTCATCCTCACGACTGAGGGCATGTTCACCGCCGGAGGCGAGACCATCGCCAAGGAAGACTACGACGTCAGCATTCTGATGGCGTGGAGCACGCCGCCGGACAATCGCTTCTACTTCTTCATCCGCGTTCAAGACGACACCCTGCGTCTGATCGAGGAAGACCAGAAGCGCTGGTGGAACGACGACTGCATCCAGATCACCTTCGACCCGGATCACTCGGGCGGCGACTTTTTGGGCGAAAACGTCGATCAGGTCCTCAACGCGCAGCGCTATCACCTCCGCATCAAGCCGCTGCCGGGCCAGCCTGTGGCGTACAACAGCCTACTCGAATACATCGACCTGCCGCCGATTGGCTGGAGTTCCGATATGTTTGAGGAACAGCCGACTGGCGACATCTTCGAGATCGCTTGGACCGTCAATCCGCCGGATGCCGAGCATTTCTCGACCAACGTCTCTTACACCTTCGAGTTCCGCAACGCCTTTTGGGACATCCACGGTGTGACCCAAGACGAGGCGATTCGGCACATGTTCGAAGCTGACCAGGTGACCCACATCGGCGTGCGTCCGCTCGATGGCGACGGCGGCGAGACCGGTGCCAAGCACCAGCTCTATCCGCTGGGCGGCTCCACGGGCCAGGACCAGAAGGGCGACCAGATGCTCGACTATATCCTGCTGGAGGCCGACGAAGTCGAGGAAGATACGGCCATCGAAGCCACAAGTTGGGGTCGAGTCAAGAGCCATTTGAACAGCCAGCTCGACTAAGCAAGGCTGCATTGCATCAGTCGTCTAGCAAAGAGAGGAGGGGCAACCGCCCCTCCTCATCTTGTATTAGTAGCTTTCAAAGAAGCGAGGGTAGCCATGAAGACATTGGGTAGCTTGCTCCTATTGCTAATCGCGCTCGCCGGATGCGGCTTGAAGTTCGGGTATCGGCATTTTACCGGACCGGTGATGCCCGCGGAGATCGCTGCCGACAACTACTTGGTCGGCGACGACCGCAGCATCACTTTTGTCAAAGATCGTCTAGAGGTAGCGATGTTGCCCATGTCTCCCGAGGCCCTGAATCGGCAATTCGCTGGCGTCTCTGAGGCCCCTGAAGGCTTTACCCTGCCCAACCCCTACGCCGTGGCTACCAATCCCTACACCTACGGCGATTGGACCCCACCCGGCGAAGAGCAAGCCCCGACGCGGTTTACCGTATTTTTGGTCAAGGTTAAAAACTACGCCTATCCCAAGGTCCGCCTAAATCCAGCCAACATCGAATTGATCGCTCCCAACGGACGTCGCTACCAAGCGCTCAGCCTCCTCGCCCTGACCGAGTACTATTGGCCCTACGCCCAAGCCTACGGTGGCAATGCGCGCAAGGGGTTCAAGGAGCGGCGCGATCTCTTGCAGCGCACCCTGTTTGTCGACGACATGATCTTCAGCGGTCAAGAGCAAGAGGGGTATTTGGTCTTTCCCCCGCTCGACCGCGACGTCGAGGAATTCACGCTGTGGGTCCGCGATATGGTGCTGAGGTTCGACTTCCGCGACGCGCCTATGGAGACTGTAGATATCCCCTATGATTTTCAGCGTGAAGTGTACTATGCCCGGACCGCACGCCAAGACAAGAGCTAAAATGGCGGCGCGTGCGATCGGTTGTTTGTCTCTGGTCCTTATCGCCGCCTGTAGTTCCCCCCAAAGCGACAAAAGCGTCGTAGCCCGCGTAGGCGAAGTCGCTATTACCTTCGAAGATTTACAGCGCTTCAAAAGCGACATGCCCCCCCTCCTGCTCTCCGAGCGAGAAGGCATCGCTGCATTCGACGAATATCTCCAAGCGATGGTCGATATGGAGCTCATGTTGTTAGAGGCGCAGAGGAGGCAGATCGATGGCGACCCAGATTTCGTAGAGCAATGGGAACAGGAGCGAAGAAAAAAGCTCTTTAAGGAATTCGTCAAGCTGGAAATCCAGGACAAAATCGACCTGCCGCAAGAGGAGATAAGGCGGCAGTGGGGTGAGAGCAAGTGGAACCGGTTACTAAAACTCGCTCGCATCCGCTCGGGTACCGCCGCCGAGGCCGCCCAAGCCCTGCTTGCCCTAAAGAGTGGGACCCCGTTTGAGGAACTGTCCGGCCAACTCCTGACCCTCCGCCAGCAAGGGAGTCCCCAAGGGGTGTTGGACTCCTACCTTGGACGGAACAATATCGAGGAGTTAGGGGTTTCTCTCGATGTGGCGGAGGTGCTCTTCGATCTCGCTAAAGGCGAGCTTAGCGCGCCGCTAGAGGTCGAAACCGGCTACGACATATATAAGGTGTTGGACGAACGTCCTGCGCCGGCCAGTTATTACTTGATCTTCTCCCAAGGGGCATTAATGGTCGCCTACGGCGAACGTCGGCGAGCACTCATTGCCGAGTTGATGCGGGAATACAAGGTCGAATTGGATCCCCATAGTATCTCCGAGTTAGCCGCCATCGTCGCCAAAGACAATGTGGAGGGTATCGACGCGGAGGGCATTCTGGGCCGATACGACGGTGGTCAAATAACGCTAGCTGACTTCCTAGCGCTTTACCCGCAGGTGCGCCGGGTCGCCTCAGTCGGCACCGACAGTAGCGGTATTGATGAGTTCGTTCGGCTCTATCTGGTGCCCGAGGTGCTCTTCCCCGTGGCAATTGAACGCCGCGGCTTAGCGCAGGAGTCGGCGATATCCGACTGGCTGCGGATCAAAAAACGCGCGATGCTCATCGAAGAGCTGCGCCGCCGCGACGTGGAAGAGCACATCGATCTGAGCGAAGATGCGCTTCGACGCTACTACGAGGACAACCAGCATCGTTTTATGGAGGATCGAGAAGCAACTGTGCAGGAGATTCTAGTTGCTACCCGAGAAGAGGCGGAGGCACTAACGGCACGCATTCGAGCTGGTGAGGACATGGCTGCCTTGGCTGCAAGTCACAGCATCCGCCAAGGCAGCGACAAAGGCCACTTCCACATCCACTCCTTCGAGCGGGTGGTTTTCGGCGAGTTGTTGACAGAGGCCCTAGCCGCAGAGGTTAGCGTGCTCACTGGTCCGGTTGCCATCACTGCGACCACACACCGCCAAGGTGGTTTCTCGCTGTTTGAGGTCCTGGAAAAGACCCCCGAAAAGCCTAAGCCATACGACGAGGTGGTCAAACAAGTTCGCCACTGGTGGACCAAGGGAGAGGAAAATCGCCTCTATAACGAACTGATTAACCGCCTGCGGGAAAAGTATGTCGCACACGTCTCCATCTATGAGGAGCACTTGGCGACCATGTATGACGCGGCTCACCTATAGGGCACTGGGTTTCCTCGCCTGCGCATTGCTTTGCGCTTGCGACGGTGACCACTTAGCAGAAGCCAAGCGTCTAGCGACAGAAGGCAAATACACCGATGCCGTCGCTGCGTGCAACCAGGTACTCGCAGCCAATAGCCAGCACCTTGAAGCCCTCTTGCTCTTGGCTCACCTCAATCTGGTTCAAGGTCATCTAATGCAGGCGGCGCAACGGGCCGAACAGGCTGTCCAGCTAGCCCCCGACCACGCTGATTCCTATCTCCTTTTGGGCGATATCTACGTCCGGCAGCGGCGCAACGCCGATGCCGCGATCATCTATCAAGAGGGTCTGCACGCCGCCCCCGAGCGGGGGGACTTCTACCGCAAACTCGCCATAGCCTACGCCGACGACGGGCACTACAGCGAAGCCATAGAGGCCCTCCAGCAAGCCCTCAAACGCTCCGACGACGCGGCCATCCACTACAATTTGGGCGTGGTCTATGAGCGGCAGGCGCGCTACGACGAGGCCAGCCGCGCATTTGCCCGCACCACTGAGATAGACACAGCCTATGGCGACGCTTATTTCCGGCTGGGGCAAATCCAAGGCAAGCAGGGACTATTCGAGGAGGCTGCGGCTAACTTCGCGCGCATGATCAACCTGCATCCAGACTACGCCCCGCCCTACACTGGGCTTGGCCAAGTCCGCATGCAGCAGGGTCGCTTAGACGAAGCCGAGCGCCTCTTTAGGCAAGCCATTGACATTGACCCCTTTGAGGCCGAAGCCTACCACCGACTCGGCATGCTCTTTTTGCGGCGGGGAGACCAAGACCGAGGCGAGAAGCTCTTGGCCATGTTCAAACGCATCCAACCCGTCAGCGCCGATATCGAGCGTTTCCGCTATATCCTCAACCTCTACCCCGACGACACCAACGCGCACTACAACCTAGGGGTGCTCTACGGAGGTCTTGGTCGCTACGCCGAGGCGGGCGTCGAGTACGCCGCGGCATTGCGCATCAACGACCAAGATCTCAGTGCCCGCAACAACTTGGCCAATGTTCTACTGAGGCAGGGGCGCATCGCCGAAGCGATCCACCACTACGAGATCGTGCTGGCGCTCAATCCGCGCTATGCCCAAGGCTTTAACAATCTGGGCTCGGCTTATATGATGAACGGCGATTTGCAACGGGCCGTCCAAGCTTTTGCCAAGGCGCTCAAGCTAGCACCGGACAACGCCGATACTCACTTCAATCTTGCCCGTCTTTACAAAAGCCAAGGGCTGGATGCGCGGGTCGCCGTTGAGATGAAGATCTACAAGCAGCTTGTACAGGCCGCTCAGAAAAAAGAAAACAGTGAGTGAAGAACAGTTAAACCACCAAAACCGCTTGCTGCTCTACGGCACCGTAACCATCTCTGGCGCGGCAGTGATGATGCTAGAGCTGTTGGGTACGCGCATCATCGGCCCCTTTTACGGGGTCAGTCTCTACGTGTGGTCTTCGCTCATATCCGTCGCTTTGATCGCCTTGGCACTGGGCTATTACCTCGGGGGCTTGGTCGCTGACAAGCAGACGCGATTCCGGCTTTCCTACGCCATCGCACTCGCCGGGCTGACGACGGCCGCGATTCCGTTTGTCTCCCGCCCGGTCTTGCTGTGGACCAACGATCTGGGGCTGCGCGCCGGGGCCTTTACCAGTGCCCTGCTGCTTTTTACCCTGCCGCTGACCTGCCTCGGGATGGTGGGGCCGCAGGTGATTGAACTGGCGGCGCGGCGGCGAGCAGGCGTGGGCATGGCGGCCGGCTCGGTTTTTGCGGTCAGCACAGTCGGCAGCGTGGTGGGCACTTTGCTGTTGGGCTTCTTCCTGCTGCCGGCCCTTGGGTCGCGGGTGATTCTCTACGGAGTCAGCGCGGCCTTAATCCTGTTGGCACTCGTCGTGGCATGGTACGAGCGGCGGTGGGGGCACGCGGCGCTGGGGCCGGTCGCGGCCGCGGCGATTGCGACCGGCGCCGGGCTATGGCTACAGACCGGCCCAGGGCCGACCGAACATGGGGATTATCGCCTAGTCCACCAAGCCGAAAGTCACTACGGCTGGGTGCGGGTCGTCGATGACCGCGCCCGCAGGGTGCGGTGGATGCTGTCGGACGCTTCGGTTATCAGCGCGCTGCGGCTCGACACCCGTGGGCCGGTGCTCAGCTACCAAAAAATCATTGCCGCCCTGCCCCATTTGCACCCAAGGGGGCAAAACGCGCTGCTGATCGGCCTCGGCGGAGGCTACATTGCCATGGCATTTGCGGCCCAAGGCATTGCCACCGACGCCCTAGAGCTAGACCCAGAGGTAGCCAAAGCCGCGCAGCAATACTTTCTCTACGAGCCATCGGGCGCGCTGCTAGTCGGCGACGCCCGCTACGAAATCCGCCGCCTCGACCAGCAATACGACTTCATCATCCACGACTGCTTTACCGGCGGGTCCGTGCCCAGCCACCTGCTGAGCGTCGAAATGCTCAACGACCTCGACCGACTCCTCAAAGACGACGGTCTCTTGGCCCTAAACTTCGTCGGCTTTACCGAGGGGCCAGAAGCCGCCGCGACTGCGGCCGTGTACCGGACCCTAGGCGAGGTATTTCCGCACCAGTTGGCCCTCGTCTCGCTGCCGGGCGCAGATTTTAACGACTTTGTCTTCTTGGCTTCGCGGCAGCCGATTTCTCTGGCGACTGAGGCCGCGGCTTGGCTCGCAGCACACGAACATCCCATGCCCGCCGAGGGTGAACTCATCACCGACGACTTCAACCCGCTCGAACGGCTGCAAGTGGCCAAGGCCGAGCGCTACCGGGCCCTCTTGCTGGAGCGGATGGGGCCGATGCTGCTGGCCTTCTAACAAAAGGAGCGTTGCCGTGCTAAACATTCTCAAGGTTCCCGTGGAGCCGCTGACCCCTTCGGCCTTTGCCCCTTTCGGGCAAGTCATCTCCACCTTTGACGAGGCCAAACCCGAAGTCGTGGTAGGAGAGCTGGTCGAGCGCGAGTACACCGTGCGGGCCGAAGTAAAAGACCCCACATCTGACCAGCTCGACCTATCCGAGGGCCGGCTGCGGGCGCACTTTGCCTTTCACGACGACGCCGGGCAGTCCTTCTATCCGAGTCGGCACTGCCCGACCATCTTTTTCGTCGCCCCGGTCCAGCCGATGATTGAGCCGGAGGATCTGCGCGCCTTTTACTCCGACGGCAGCACCGGCATCTGCATGCACCTCAAGGTGTGGCATACCATGCCCGTGTGCCTGCGCGGTGAAGAGGTGTACCTAACCGCGCGCGGCAACCAGAACTATCACGACCACTCGGTTGATGTCCACTTCGACCAAGACCGCGGCTTGGCCCTGCTGCCCGACATGAGCCGCGTCCCCAACTGGCAGGAGTAGCTAGTGGACAAGGTGCGCCTAGCCCTCGTCGGCTGCGGCGGCATGGGCACCCGCCATCTGCACGGCCTCAAGCAGCTAGCCGACTCCCCCTTCGACTCGGTCGAACTAAGCGCGGTCTGCGACATCAGCGCGGAAAACGCCGAGATGGCCGCGGCCGAAGCCGAGAAGCTCCTTGGAGTCCGCCCCAAGGTCTGCACCAACATGGAGGCGATGGTCCAGCAGGTGCCGGACCTGGAAGCCGTGGACGTGGTGACCGACCCGTCCGTGCATCACACCGTCGTCTGCGAGGCCCTCGACTTGGGATTGCACGTGCTGGTAGAAAAGCCGCTGGCCATCACGGTGCGAGCCTGCCAGCGGATCCTCGACGCAGCCGCGCGCAACGAGCGCATTGTCTCCGTGGCCGAAAATTTTCGCCGCGACCCTTCAGCCCGCATCGTGCGCCACCTAATCGACACCGGTGCCATCGGCACGCCCTATATGGGGTTATACCATTCGCTCGGCGCGGGCAATTCCATTTTTATCACCCCCTGGCGGCACCGCCGGGAGTTGGGCGGCTTTATCCTCGATATGGCCGTCCACTTCACCCACATGATCCGCTACCAATTGGGAGATTTTGCCGAAGTCTATGCCGACGCGCGGATGGTGGAGCCGGAGCGGCAAAAATCGGCCTCCATGTCCATGGACTACGCATTCTACAAAAAGCGCTTCGCGGCCATGCCAGCGCGCGTACCGGCCGCGGCCGAGGACATGACCCAGGCGATCTTCAAGATGGAAAGCGGCGCGACCCTAAACTGGCTCGTCGGAATCGCCGGCCACGCGGGCGCGCACCGCGAGCTAATCATGGGCACCAACGGCAGCATTGACGGCTTTGGCGTGCGCGGAGGGCGCATAACGCTTGCGCGGCACGGAGCCGAGGCGCTGAGCCAAGAGCAAATCCTCGCGTCTGCCGAGGGCGCGGGACTGACATTCGACCCGCTGACTCGCTACCTCTTTCCGAGCGGCGTCACGACCGGCGACCCGCTCGTTGATCTGAAGTTGATCGCGTATGAGCTGCACGAAATGGCCGCAGCCGTACGGGACCAGAGGCCCGTAGAAGTTGACGGCCTCTGCGGCCTAAAGGACGTGGCCGCGCTCTACGCGGTGTTTGAGTCGTGGCGCGCCGGCGGCCCGGTGTCGCTCAGCGCGGTCGAATCCTGCCAATCGTACGCCTATCAAGCGGAGATAGACGCCGCCTTAGGCATCGACTAACCATGCCAATGAGAGGAGATTGTCATGTGGAATCTCGTGAAAATCCCGGTTGAACCACTCGTACCCGAGACCTTCGCACCCTTCGGCCACGTGATTCGCACCTTTGAGGAGCGCAAGCCGGACAAGGTCAAAGGCGGTTATGCCACCAACGCGTACCCGGTCCTTGCCACGCCCGGCCCCGAGCCCAAAGATGACCCGAACTGGTACGCATCCCACCCCCAGCGCGTGCCCATTTCCGAAGGGCTGGAGCGCGCCCATTTTGCCTTTCACACCGACGCCGGCCAGTCGTTTTACCCCAGCTTGCACTCGCCGAGCGTGTTTCTCGTCGGAGTGATCCAAGACGACATCCAGGCCGAGGAGCTGCGCGCTTTCTACTCGGCGGGCGATGTGGGCGTCTGTTTGCACCTCGGGGTGTGGCACACCATGCCCATCTGCGTCGAGGGCCACGACGTGTATCAGACCACCCGCGGCGACCAAGATTACCAAGCGCACTCCGTGGAAATCGACTTCGACTTGGAGCGCGGGCAGTCCATTGTGCCGGACATGGACAATTTTAAAGGGGTTTGAGCAAATGCGACGAGTTGGTTTCCAGATGCAGGTTAAAAAGGATCGGATCGCCGAGTACAAGGAAGCGCATCGCCAAGTGTGGCCCGACGTCTGCGCGGCCCTCACTCTCCACGGCTGGCATCGCTACTCGCTCTTTATGAACGCAGACGGCCTCGTCTTCGGCTACTTTGAGACCGAGACGGATTTTGCCACGGCCCTCGACGGCTTTCTCGCCGAAGAGGCCACGCAGCGCTGGGGCGAGGCCAACGAGGGGTTGGTCGAGATACCGGAGGGCGGCCCCAAAGACGCAATAATCGAACTAGAAGAGGTCTTTCACCTCGATTAGCGCCATGAGTCCCTTGCGCCGCGACCAAGTGGCCATCGGCTTGGTCGCGGCCATGCTGGTGGCGCTAGAGATCGTCTGGACGCGGATATTCTCCGCTGAATTCTTCTACTCCTTTGCCTTTCTCGTAGTTTCCCTCGCCGTGCTGGGCCTCGGCCTCGGGGCGCTGTCGCTGCGCTTTTGGCCGACGTGGGCCACCTCGCCGCGGATTGGTACAGCCGCGCTCTTGGCCAGTGGAACCGCCGCGCTCGGGCCGGCCGCTGTAACGCGCCTGCCCATCGAATTCGTCGCGCTGTGGCGCTCTGGGGGCGACCTCGCCTTGCTGGCCGCAGGCGTGGGGTTACTGTTGCTACCCTATCTGGCAGGCGGAGCCTTCTGCGCTGCGCTCTTGCGCCGCCACCGCCAACACGCCGCCCAACTCTACGCCGCCGACCTTGTGGGGGCGGCCGGCGGCGGCATGGCTGCAATCGCCGCGATGAACGCCTTTGGGGTGCCGGCCGCAGCCGTACTGTGCTGCATTCCCGGTGCCCTAGCCGGATGGGGGTCGAGCCGCTATCAGCGCATAGGGTCGCTGGCCTTACTCGTCGCACTCATCGGCGCGGCCTTTACAGCCGCGGCCGCACTCGTCCCCAAAGCACCAACCAAGGCCCCCGTCATCGCCGAGCGCTGGGACGCCATGGGCCGCATTCGGGTCTATGCCTACAACGCGGCCGAGCGCGGCATCGACATCGACGGCGCGGCCAACATGCTGCTCTATCGGGTGCGCGGCGACTGGCGCGAGGGGCTGCCCGCGGCCACACCCGAGTTTGCGCTCGACCTGCGACCGCTGATTCGCGCACTCGCAGCCGAGCGGGTGATGGTGGTCGGGGCTGGTGGGGGCAGCGAAGTGATGCAGGCCAAATGGGGCGGTGCGCAGCGCGTCGCTGCGGTCGAAGTCAACGCCGGCCTCAACGAAATGCTCACTCACGGGGCGCAGGCTGCGTTCTTCGGCCACCTGTACGAGAGCACTGGAGTCGAAGTCCACAGCACAGATGCCCGCGTCTATGCCCGACAGCATCCGGCCGCGTTTGACCTGATTATCTCGCGCAGTTCCAACACGTTCGCCGCGCTCTCGTCCGGGGCGTTTGCCCTCGCCGAAAACTACCTATTCACCGCCGAGGCCTTCGCCGACTTCTACCGCGCCCTGAGCGCAGACGGGATTTTGCTAATCGAGCACCAAGTGTACATCCCGCGCCTGACCAGCGCTGCATTAGAGTCGCTGCGGGCACTGGGCCTAGCCGCAGAAAGCCACCTCGCGGTGTACGACCTGCCCACGCAGCGACGACAGGTGTTGGTTTTAGGACGGCAGCCGCTGGCGAGTACCTTGGTCGATACGACCTTGCCGGCCCTGTTTGCCGCCGCCGACCCGGCGAGCCGCGCCCTTCATCCTGCCCCCGCGGCCAAGCACCTAATCAGCCGAATTGTCGCCGATGGCTGGGAAGCGCATTGGCCCACCGCGGCCATCGACATCAGCCCACCGACCGACGACCGCCCCTTTGTCGCGCAGATGGGGCGCTGGGACCGCTTGGATCGCGGGCGGCAGCAACAGGCATTGGCCTTTGAGTTTGCCGGATTTCCGCTAGCGCGGCTGCTGGTGGTGGCCGTGCTGGCGGTCGTCCTCGCGGTGGGAGTGCCCCTCTTGCTCTTGCCTCGGCGGCGAGGGCAAGCCGGGCTGTCGGGGGGCGCTTGGCTGTACTTCGCCGCCATTGGCATGGGTTACATGCTGATTGAGGTGGTGTGGATCCAGCAATACAGCCTGCTCTTGGGCCATTCGGCCTATACGTTTCCAATCGTGCTGTTGGCGCTCTTGCTGAGTTCGGGCGCGGGAAGTTTCTACTCGCAGCGTGGCGGGCCGTGGTTGCCGTTTGTCTTTGTCGCCGTGTGGACGGCAGCGCATCTGCTGCTCTTCCCGCACGTGGTGGCAATCTGTGGAGGGCTTGATTGGGGAGTGCGGGTCGCCATAAGTTGCGCGTTAATCGCCCCGCCGGGATTTTTGATGGGCATGCCCTTCCCGCGCGCCGCGCGCTACGTCGGCGAGTGCATCGACTGGGGATTTGCAATCAACGGCGTGGCCTCGGTCTTCGGCGCGGCCCTAGCGGTTTTCATCGCCCTGCATTGGGGCTTTGCCGTCGCGCTGTGGGCCGCGGTCGGCTGCTATCTGGGGGCACTGCTGATGATGCGTAGTATGGCGCGATTAAAGAAAAGTGTAGGGCCACACTAGAGCACTGTCGATACTCTGTCAAGGCGCTAGGTACTGTCCCCTCTCAACTTCTTCGTAAGCGCGGCGGCCTATGGCCTCGATACGCGTCCGGCCCTCGACGACATAGGGAACCCCCTCCGTCTCAAATACAAGAACAAGAAGTACGTTGTCGCTCGCTCGGCCCCCGGGTTCGTGCTGAGAGACAGGGACCAGACATTCCCCAATTGCCTCCGGACGGAGCGCCAGAGTTACGAGCTCGGCGAGTCGACGAACTGAAACGCGTACAGCTTGCAGTCGCGCATGACAAAACGGATCCGGATCGGTTTCCCGGATAATGAGCTGACATCCCAGCTCTTCCCCCAGCGGACCGGCATGCGCACCGAATTGCCGCAGATGTAGGACGCATCGCGCTCTGTGTAGTCGCTGACCGGTCGGCCGTACGCATCCTGAAGCTCCACGCGAACCGCGCCGCCGCCCCCGGTGTCGAGGTTCAGCTCCAAACGCTCGCCCTCGAAGCGGATAATCGGCGTGACGATTTCGCCGCCGCCGTAGCCCGCATCCGCCGATACGAACCCGTCCAACCGAAGAATCGCGCGACCGATGCCGGAAAGGTGGCCCTTGCCCGCCGGGTCGAGGAGGCCGTCGTGGTCCCTGTTGGTGCCGCTGTAGTAGATCCAGATTTCGTCACCCATCCGGACCGGATGCGGCATTGCCCAGATCATGCGTGAGGAGAAACTGCCTTCGGGCCCCGGGCTCAGGAAGGGCCGGCGTCCGCCACAGCGCTGGAAGTCCACTCCGTCGCGACTCACCGACAGGCGCACGTCGAAGCGGCTGGGCCCGTAGATCTGCTGCGTCTCGGTGCGCACGACATCCAGGTCGTCGCGGACCATGGTCACCACCGGCTCGCGGTTGAACCAGTACCAATTGGCGTTGGCGAGCATGACGTACACGCCGTGCGGGTCCGGATACTTGAACACGGCTGCGCCGTAATAGTCCATTGGCACCCTGCCGTAGGGTTTTTCCGGCGCGGTGGGATCCAACGGCGCGCCGGTCTCGTATGTCGCCAAGTCTACCTCGTCCGGGGACATGACCGTCTTCTGGTTGTCCCAGTTGATGAGATCGTCGGACTCGAGCCTTCTGACCGTCCGGAAGTTCTCATTTCCTTGGGCGGTGGTGTGGCGTTTTGCGACCCAGCGGCGGGTGTAGAGGACGTACCGCCCGATTGCCGGATCCCAGAAAATAATGCTCTGCGTATCCCAGCCGCCGCGCTGTTCAAGCTGTATGCGACGAAGGAAGGTCCAGTGGATGCCGTCCGGCGAGCTGTGCATGTGGAACTGCATCGCCACATTGGGATTGTAGACCTTCGACTGGTTCTTGTAGCGCTCCTCGGGCGGGGCATGCGGGTCGATCCAGACCGAGCTGCCACCGAGCTTGCTCGGGATGACGACGTTGTTGAGGGTCGACCCGCCCTCGTCGATTAGGTTCAGCTCCGGCTTGTCGAAGTGGATGCCGTCCGTCGATTCGGCATAGCCGACGTAGGCCTGGTCGAGGCTGAGCTCGGATTCCTCCTTTGCCCTGCGCACGTGATACCACAGCCGGATGCGACCGTCATCTTCCCGCAACACGCTGCTGTAAATGCCAAAGCTCGTGTTGGACGGGTCTTCCCAAGGGGCGCCAACGGTCACCACCGGCTCCGTGGCCTGGTAGGGTGGATTCATCACGAGCTCCACTCCGTTGCCAGTGGCGATGAAGCGATCGTCGACGAAAAGCTGCTTGCTCGATCCAATATCTATCGGCTGCATGATGCCCTCGTTGCAGACCCGCGTTTTGCGCGCGCCCGCGGTTTGTCTATCATTGGACGGTTTGCAATTGGGGCGAATCTATAGCATTTGAACCAATATGCCTATGAATCATTCCGTGTTGTACTGGGACGACGCTCGGTATTCCAGCTTCCCGACCGTGGTAAAGGGAGACCGCGACGAGCTCTGGGTCGGTTTCAACTGGAACTCCCACACGCCGCTGGCGCGTGGCGTCGAAGGTGCAGCGCACTCTCATTCAGGTGGACTGGCGGGAGGCGCAACCGGTCACGTGGAGCTGTTCTCTCCGGACGGCGGAGGCAGCTGGTTCGAGGAGGGGAAGGACGACCAGTACCGCGAATGCCCGGAGACGCAGAGAAGCGCCGTGCTGAGCGACGGCACCCAGATCAGGATCTCCAGGCCCGTCAACGCGTACCCGCCCGAGCGCAGGGAGGAGTTCGCGCGACGCGGTTTTGCGGTGGAGGAGTTCCCCGAACGCATCCACGTGGAGCACAGCCTGCAGATGTCGCGAAAGCGACCGGGAGAAAGCGACTGGGAGAGTCGTCTGCTCAGGAGCGGTGAAGAGCTGCCGTTCTTCGCCCTGATCCGCAACGGGGCTGACCTGAAGAGCTGCGTTCTCGCGGACGATACGATCGTGCATCAGGTGTACGGCAGCGCCTCGGCAGGCGATCCGTTCCAGGCCTGGGTGCTGCGCTCGGAAGATGGCGGCGACACCTGGGAGATGGTGACGATGGCGTACGACGGCGGGGAGCATCCGTTCAACGAGAGCTACCTCCTGGCGCTGCCGAACGGACGCATCGTGGCGATGGTGCGCACGTCCAGCGGCAGCAAAGCCATTCCACAGGAAGAAAAGTACCTGTTTCAGACGCACTCGGACGACGGCGGGAAAACCTGGAGTAAGGTCAGAAAGACCGAGATGTGGGGATATCCTCCTCACCTGTTGCTGCTAAGCAGCGGCGATGTCCTCTGCAGCTACGGATACCGGCGGGCTCCATACGGGGTGCGGGGCTGCCTGTCTCGCGACGGCTGCGAAACGTGGGAAATCGCAGACGAGATCGTACTGCGCGACGACGGTCTCACCACCGATGGGACGGTGGCCGGGAAAGGCACGCCCGCCGATCTGGGTTATCCACGGACAGTCGAGCTTTCGGACGGCTCGCTGTTCACCCTGTACTACATGACCCTCGGCGACAGCGTAACTCACGTGGCGGCTACCCGGTGGGCGCTGGATCAAGCGTAGGCGACCGCTTCGAGCACGGCGTTGGCCGCATTCGCGCACGGGATGCGTGATTGGCAGCCCATGGGATTTGGGAAAGCAAATGGCAGATTGTGTTCTCCAAACCTTGGTACCAGACATCGAACGCTTGGCAGCAACAACGGTTGCCAAGCATAGACTTCCCGGTATCGCACTCGGCATTATCCGCGATCGAGAACTCGCTTGGTTCGGCGGGTTCGGTGCAGCGGATCTTGATTCGGGCAAAAAACCTACTGCAAGCACGATTGCCCGCATCGCCTCCGTGACCAAGACATTCACGACAACTGCGATTATGCAGTTGCGGGATGCGGGACAACTCAAGTTGGACGATCCACTGGCACAGCACATTCCCGAATTTGCTTCAGCTCGCGCTATCCGCGGCGATGTCGATGGTGTGACGCTCCGACGATTGTTGACACATCGCTCCGGATTGGTCACCGAGTCGCCGACGCACGGTTGGCATGATCTCGACTTCCCAAGCCGCGAGGAGATGCTTGGCAAACTGCCGGAGACAGGGATTGTCATCCCGCAGGACTCCGCTTTCAAATACTCAAACCTTGCATTTGGGTTACTCGGCGAGGTGGTGTACAGGGTCACCGGCACGCCATACATCGAATACGTCCACGCCAATATTATTGAGCCGCTCGGTCTAGCGTCCACGGTCTTCGACCTCACGGACGAATTGCGTCCTCACTTCTTTGTCGGTTATAACCCGACGCCCTACCAAGACCGTCCTGAACGTGCTCCTTACGCCCACCTGAACGGGATTTCAGCGGCGGGGCAACTGCATTCCACCGTCAGCGACTTGGCAAAGTGGGTATCGTTCCAATTCCAAAGCGACGGCGGCGATCGCCGCGGGGCACAGGTACTCAAGGGATCAACACTGGTGGAGATTCAACAACCGCAATATGTCGAGCCGGACTGGTCGGCGGGGCAATGTCTAGGCTGGCGAGCAACCCGCATCGGCGACCATATCTATCACAATCACGGTGGCGGGATTCACGGCTTTGGAACACAGGTGTGGTTTAACGTTCCGCGGAAAACCGGTGTGGTTGTTCTCATCAACATGTGGCCCCCGCCCGAAGGTCTTGAGATTGCACAGGAAGTACTTGAAATGGTACTGAATGCCGACGAAGCGGTGCCGCTTGTACCAGAGCAGCCAGCGCTTGCACCAACGCCAGAGGCATGGCGGCGTTTTGTCGGTTATTATCGCGCCGAGCCGGGCATTGAGGTGGATATTGAGGTGCGCGACGGCAGCCTACGGCTTGCGGCTCACGCTGGGTCGGCGTATTCCCTACATGCCCCGGCAGTCCTCGAACCGACAGACAAGGAGGAGGAATGGCTTGTTTGTGGAGGTCGTGCAGCCGGAGAAATCGCCCTCTTTAAGTTTGACGACGATGAGCGCGTAATTAGCTACGAGTTGGGAGCTTTTGTGTTCAAAAAGTTGGTACCATGATATTTCTTCTACTCAATTTCTGTGAGGATCGCTTGCAGTCGTTCCGGATAGTTTGTCAAAATCCCATCAACGCCGATCTCGATGTAAGCTCGCATATCTTCAGGGGTATCCGCATAGAAGACGTGCACAACTCGTCCTGCCGCATGTGCCTTTTGGACAAACTCCCGAGTCGTGATGTCCCGTCCCGGCTGCATCGTCCGCAGCTCCATCTCTGCCGATTTTCGGATATATTCCTCTGGTGTGCGATTCGCGCGAAAAATCCGGCACTCAATCCGCGAGTCAATCTCGGCAAAAATCCCAACGCTTTTATCGCTGCATGCCAAAATAGAAGCCTCTACCATCTGAAACTCGCGCAATGCCTGTGCAACCTTGCGTTCATAGCGACCGTCTGGATTGCCCCCTTCTTTGAGGTGGACATTGAGTCTAACCTTCCCTTGTACGAGGTCTAATGCTTCCTCCCATGTTGGCACACGCTCACCCCGAAACTGTTCACCAAACACTCCTCCGGCGTCAAGGGCTTTGATCTCAGTTAGTGTGAGTTTTGCAATCGCGCCCGTGCCATCTGTCGTTCGGTCTACGGTTGAGTCGTGCATGACAATTAGATGGTCATCCTTTGTCATGTGGAGATCTAGCTCAATCTCATCAACGCCAATTTCTAACGCCTTCTGAAAGGCGATCAACGTATTTTCGGGATAGTTTCCCGACGCACCCCGATGAGCAACATTAGCAACCATTTTTTATACCTCCTGGACTAACAGTTAAAATTGCCGGCGCGCGGGGAGCCGCGGTCGGCTGCTATCTGGGGGCACGTAGTATGGCGCGGTTACAAACGCCGCCCCCGTAGGCGAGTGCCGAGAGTTTTCGTACGCGGTCAACAGCGAACCGGCCTCCACGTCGGTTGTGTGCTGGGTGCGGCCCGAAGGCCAGCGCACGCGCACGGCATCCGCTCGTTGATGTGCGCCTAAGCCGACAATCAAGGTCGCGCTGTTCTGGGCCGAGAAGCCCTCGCCAGCCCGATGCTCGCGCAACAGCGTCCTCCCGCCGACATCCACTTCCACTTGTACGCCATACCCATCGCGTGTACTCCATTCACGCGAGATCTCATCGTGCTTATTACCCCCCACAAACCGCAACGCGAGGATGTGCCCCGCCTTGCTGCGGTTGGCAAACAGCTCGCAGAGCGGCTCATTGGCATTGACGACGGCCAAATCAATGCGGCCGTCGCGGTCGAAGTCCAAGGTGGCGAAGGCGCGGCCATCCGCCGGCGAATCCACCGCCGACAAGCCCGACAGTTCAATAAAATCGCGGCCTTCTACATTGAGAAAGAGGCGGTTGCGCTGGTCTCCGCTGAGTGAGGCCCCAGCGTTGAGCCGCGCTCCTACGTTGTACGCCCCATCCGTCCGGCCATGACGCACGACCGTGCGCCAAAACAGGCTTCAGGTATCTTCGGGAAGAGCGACTGCGGACGGCGGGGTGTAGTAGCCACTCAGAGCGTAGATGTCGAGGTCGCCGTCGTTGTCAAAGTCCAAAAACTGGCCGCCCCAACCCCAGCCGCCGTCCTCCACCGGCGAATCCGCAACGCGAGTGAAGCCCTTGCTGCCGTTCCTCAGGAGGGAGTTCCCCCGGGCCAAAGGGGCAAACGCCGCGCCCGCCCGCCCAGCGGCTGCCGTGATGCGGCGACCGGCGCTGCTGTGCATGTTGGTCACGTACAGGTCTTGGCGGCCATCTCCGTCGTAATCGGCCCAGCTCGCACCCATGCCAAAGCCCGGATCCGCAACCCCGCTCGCGGCGGTGACATCGACGAGGGCACCGCCGTCATTGCGGAGCAAGTTGTTGGCGGCAAAGTCGTTGGCGAGGTAGAGATCCGGGTCGCCGTCGCGGTCGTAGTCGGCCCAAGTCGCCTGTAAGGTATTGCGCCACACCGCGGCAGTGGGTGCAAAGCGGCCGTTGCCGAGGTTGCGCAGTAGGACGTTGGGCGGCCCGGGCGCGTCGTGGATGAGGTGGCCAATGCGGTCGCGGCTCAGGTCGTAGAGCGTGCGAGCGTGGTCCGCAGACAGGAAGTCGGCCAACAGCGCGCTTGCGCCAGACGCGGTGGCGACCGCTTCGAGCAACATCCGCGCGGCATACGTGGAGAAGTACACGTCGAGCAGGCCGTCGCCGTCGTAATCGGCCGCTGAGATCGAGGCCACGAGGAACGGCAAGACGCCATCGCCTAAGTCGCGGGGGGCAAAGCGACCGTCCTCGTTGACCAAGTAGAGGCTAGACGCGAGCGTGCGACCGAGGAAGACATCCGGGTCGCCGTCGTTGTCAAAGTCGGCGAAGAGCGCAGCCGCGGTGTGGTGCTCCACATCGAGGCCGTATTGGGCCGCGCGCTCAGTGAACGTGCCGTCGCCGCCATTGTGCAACAGCATGTTCCTACCTTGGCGCCCGGCAATGTACAGGTCGTCGTACCCATCGGCGTCAATATCCACGACGCTGATGCCGGGATGGCGGTCAAAGGCCTGGCGGGTGAAATAGCGATGCGGTGCGGTGAACGCGGAGTCGAAAAACGACTGACGCACCAGTTCGGCGTGGCGCGAAAACCTAGCCCGGGTGCGGTCCTCGTCGCGCGGGAGCGCCCCGTCGAGGACTTCGGCAAACAGCGCGTGCGCCCGCGTGAGCATCTCCAGCGATTCGGTCTCCCAGCGCTGAATCCGCCAAGAGGCATCTTCCTGCCGCTGCCAGTCGAGCGTCAGCCAAGCCCGAATTTGCGCTCGCTCCCCGTCTTTTGTCTGCGCCGAAGCGTTGAAGCGCAAGCGGGCTTGGTAGAGTGTCGCCTCCGCGTCGAGGAAATGCCCGGTCTCAATGTGGAAGGCCGCATAGTCGCAGGAATGCAGCGCGGCAAAAAGCGACCCCCATAGCTGGAGGTCGGAGCCCCGGAACTGTTCGATAGAAGCAATCCGCCAGTGCTGACGCTTAATGCCCAACGCCGGGACAACTTCGGTCGCCTCTGCGGTCTGCTCTACATCCGCGACCGCAACCGTGGCGGCAAAAAGCGCGCGAGCCGGCGGCGCGGGCAGTTGTCCTTGGTAGATCCCCAAAACGAGGAGCGGCAGGGCCTCGCCGCTCAGGTGCTGCTGTACCTCTTCGCTGCGGTCAATAGTCGCCAAAAGCCGGTTGCGTTCCTGCACCTTTTGCAGTGAGCGGACCGTACCGTATCCCCCGAGAATGGCCAGGGCGCCAAAGGCGAGGGCAACGAGTACAATGGGAACTAGCGGCAGCCGGGGACATCGCCAAACGAGCCAACCGCCGCCAAAAATCAAGGCGATCTGGAGGGCGATGATACTCTCGGTGCTAAGCGGATGCCCTAAAGAAAAATGCGCGGGGGCCAGCGGATTGAGGGCCAAGCCACTGAGCAGCAGAGCCGCACCGGCGAGGCGCACGGCGGCGCGCGGGCGACTAGTCACGGGTCGTATCCCCCACAGGCCGCACCTAGCAGATCAGGAGTCAACCCCAGCCGGTGCGCGGCGGATTTGCCCCATTGGGTGTAGTTTTTGTAACGGCAAGAGAGCATAGTATATTAGACGCCAAAAGCCGCTCAGCCACGGCAGATTGTTACAACAAAGGAGGTGTCCCCTGTTCGCTGAAATCGCCCGTCACGCCCTCGATCGAGTGCCCTTGTCCATCATCTTCGACGATTCCACGGTGCTGGTCAACCTCAACTATTTCTTCCTCCGCGATCGCACTATCGCCGAGGGCCGTCCCCAGCGCTGGGAGGATGTGCCGGTGGCCCATCCTACGTCCTTTACCCGTGAATTTGCCGAGTGGTGCCTAACAAGCGGCGTCCGGGGCAAGTTCTCGGTGGTGCCCTGTCCGGCGGCTCTAGGGCGCATCGACGAGGGGCTGCCCCTCTTCAGCAAAGCCCAGCAAGACGAATGGCTGGCCATGTGCCGCGAGGTAATCGTCCCTGCCTTCGACATCACGCCCGAGATGCTCACCCATACGTTCGTGCTAGATCCCAAAACCTTGCAGCCGCTCCCCTCCAGAATATGGGAGCAATACGAGTGGGCCACGCTGCCCGAAGATCAAGAAGAATTGGTCACCGAGTACATCGCCCAAGCATGCCGCATTTTAGTCGCTGTGGGCTTGACGCCCCAAGGGGTAACCTCACCGGGCGGTTTCGGCGGCCGCACCTTGCCCTTTTACGCCCACTGTGCTGGCGAGGCCGTGCGCCAAGTCACGGGCAACCCCGTGCCCTACTTTTTTCAGCGGATCTCTAGGGAGGCCACGGTGGATACCCCCGTGTGGTACCCCGATCGCCAGACCGGCCAAGCCACTGGCGAAATCATCGCCTCCACCGGCGACTGGACTGGCAGTTGGACCGGGTATGGCGAGGTCGATCCCGACAAGTACATCGCTCCCGACCTAGAAAGCGGCCGCCTACCGGCCCTCATTGACGCGGGCGAGCCGGCTGTGCTCATCAGCCATTGGCAGGGGTTTTATGGGCTACACGATGAGGACCGGCGCGGCTTTAAGGCATTCAAGAAGGTGGTGAGCCGCCTCGCCGAGCGCGATCCCAGAGGAGAGCGCACCCAATGGCGCACCTGTAGCCAGATCACCACCTATGCCTGCACCCGCGCAATGGCCGAGATTTCAGTAGAGGGCAACACCATCCGCCTCGACCTGCCGGTGCAGACCCCTGATTTGACCCTGCGCCTGACAGATGGGCAGGTGCGCTCAGTGCGGGTAGATGGCCGCCCATTGACGCGAGCTTCGAGCCGTGCCTCTTTCAAAAGCGACACTTTCCTGTTAGAGGACGGAGCTACTTTAGTCGCCTTTGACCCAGCCCAACGCCAAGTGTTAGTGGAAGTGGAATAACTAACTTAAACGGAGACTGCAACCATGAACGCACGCCCCCAAATACTCATCGCCTGCAACAAGCACGTGCGCGAGCAGTACCTCGCCGCGACCGATTTCGCACGCCTCGAAGCCTTCGCCGACTGGGACTGGTTCGAATGCGAGGGCGGCAGCATTTACGACACCAACGCAGACCCCGAAACCGCCCGGGCGTTGGGCGAGCGGCTAGGTAGTTACGACGGGTTAGTAGTCTGCCACGGTTGCCCAACGATCGATGCCGCGATCTTGGATCAAGCCCCCGACCTGAAGATAATCGGCGAGCTAGAGGGCGACCGCTTTGCCAGCCGCATCGACGTCGAAGCCGCTTGGGAACGGGGCGTCTGTACGGTCGATACGACCAACGGCTCGTCGTATCCAGTGTCCGAGTGGGCCTTGGCGCTCATCATCATCTCCCTGCGCAACGCCGGTGCCCAATTCCGCCGCCTCATCGCCGGCGATGTGAGCCCTCGTCCGCACAGCGACTTTGGCTTTATCCACGGCGATCTAACCGGCAAGCGAGTCGGCCTGATCGGCTGCGGCCATATTGGCCGACGGCTAATCCAGTTTTTGCGCCCCTTCCAAACCGAGGTGTGGGTGTGCGATCCCTATCTGGCGCGGGAGATGGCAGACGCCGTCGGCTTCCTCAAAACCTCGTTGGACAACGTGATGTCCCAATGCGACGCCATCGTCTGCCTAGCCCCGCACACCCCGCGCACCGAGCGCATGATTGGACAACGGGAGCTGGACCTGATCCGGCCGGGCGCGGTGTTCGTCAATGTGTCTCGGGGCAAAGTAGTGGATTCGGATGCGCTGGTGAGGCGGCTCAAGCGGGGCGACATCGTCGCCGGCCTAGACGTGTTCGACCCGGATGTGGGAGCGGAGGACGCCTATGGCGACAAGGAGGTTCTCCACTTGGAAAACGTCTTCGTCACCCCCCACATCGCCGGCGTGACAGAGCAGAGCTACCCGCGTTTTTTCGAGCTGATGGTCGACGAACTCGACCGCTTCTTCCACGGGCACGAGACCCTCTTCGACCTGACGCCGCGCTCCGTCGCCAACCGCCGAGGCAGCGAGTTAGTCGACTAGGGTCGAAAGGAGTTGAACCATGAATCTGATCGCCCCGACGGCAACGGTACAAGTACCGGACTGGGTCGCGTACCCGGATCGCGACTGGGTGCAGATCACGCCCGCCGAAGCCGGTCTCGATGCGCGGAAATTCGCCGCCTGGCTGGCCAGCCTTGATGTCAGGGGGGCGAGCTTTGGCGGCGAGGACCACAGCGGCGACCAGTACGGCACCGTGCTCACGCGCGGCGGATACCTGGTGCACGCTTGGGGCGACCGCCACTATCGGCATCAGACAGCCTCGGTCGGCAAGGCCTTAACGTGGGTGGCGCTGGGCGCGGCCGTTGGCGACGGCCTCCTCGACCCGGACGAGCCGATCCACCAAACGTGGACCGGAGCCGGGCAGCTATCGCACGAGCACAAGTACCTCGATTGCGGCCACCACCAAAAACTCACCTGGCGCCACTTGATTGGGCGGCGCGATGAGAGCCTGCACTGGGGCGGCTTCCCCTTTGAAATCGGCATCCGCTGGCGGGAGCAGCGCACTGGTCTCGAAGAGCGGGACGCGGTTTCTGGCGTCCCCGAATGGGCCAATTGGACGGGCGATCCCTTCTGCGACTGCTACGCCCATGCCGAACCGGGCACCGAGGGGCTGTACAGCAGCGCCGGCTTCTGGCGGTTGGGCCAAGCGCTGACCTACGTTTGGGGCCGCGACCTCAAGGACGTGGTCCAGGAGCGCCTGTTCGACGCCATTGGCATCCCGTACGAGCGCTGGGACTGGCTCGCCGGCGGCGAAGTGAAAGAGCGGAAATACCTCTATCCCGCCATTCCGGACGCATACACCTACCTCGACCCACCCTACGAAATTGGCGGCCAGGTTGTGCGCAGCGGCCCGGGTTGGGTGGTCATCAGCGCCTCTGATCTGGCGCGCTTCGGCCACCTCAATGCCACCCGGGGCATGTGGAAGGGGATGCGCGTCATCGACGCCGCTTGGCTGCGCGGCCACAGCGGGGGCAATAAGAGCGGGGCCAGCGGCGAGTGCGAGCACTTCACGGCCATGGGCGTGGTGACGACAATCGGGCTGCCGGAGTACAGTCACGCGGTCGAGACCAAGAGCATCCTCCCCGACGACTTCTTCGTCGCAGAGGTCCAGCCGAGTTCCCGGAGGAGCTAGCGGAAAAGCTCAGCCGGCGGAATCGAGGCTTGTAGAGCGCGGAGTCCTCGCCTATGAATGGGAGGGCGGAAAAGTCTCCGGCCAAAGCGGATCGTAGTCGCTTTCAAAGAGCCAGTCGAAATGATCCGGCGCAATGTGGGCGCGGTCCGGGCGCAGTTGGCGCCGCAGCCGGGGGAAGAAATCCATCAGGGCGTCGCGCTGGTTCTTGGGCAGGCCGCATGAAACTCCGGCGGCGACCCACGAGGTGCCCATGGCTTTGCGGGGCACGGTGTCCTCATTCTGCCAAGCCGAGTGCAGTCCGGCGCTGCAGAGCACTAGGATCTGTCCCCGGCGCGCCACTGCGGGGATGGGCTCGCACTCGAGCCAGGGCCTTTCGCCCAGGTCCGGGACGTACTCGGGGAAAGCGGACGCAGTCGACGGGACGGGAGCCGGCCGCAGGCCGTGCACGCGGGGCAGTTCGGCTTTGTGCTCGGGCCGGAGGACCCGACTCCAGTGCGCCATGATGGAGCGGTGGCTGCCGGGCAGGATGCGCATGGCACCGCGGTGCGCGGGCACATCGTTGAGCCAGAACCACAACTCGGCCCGCATCCGGCGGGGAGTGGCCGCAAAATCCTCCAGCGTGGCCTGGATGTCCACGTGGCACCCGCGCGCCCACTGCTGGCGGGGGTCGGCGTACGGCGCTGAGGCCGGGGCCCGCTCGTGGGGGGCCAAGCCCCACCACAAATGGACCGCCTCGGCGCGCAGCAGCTTTTTGGCCACCTCCTCAAAGTACGGGTGCTGGATGACTTCGATGTAATCCGGATCCTCGTGCGGTTCACCGCCTTGGTGCCGCAAGCGGTCCCACGCCGCCTCGGCTCGGTCCAACTGCTCGGTGGTGAAGGGGCTGTCGATGGTCACGGCGCCTTGCTCTTCGTACTGAGCCAATTGCGCATCGGTGAATATCATGGGCGTCCTCAATCATTTGGGGGCGGCGAATGGCCAAGCATAGGGCATTGTCGCTGGTGGGTCAAGATCTTGCCAAAGGGACTTGATCGCGCCGCCCGGTTGGGGTTAATTGCACCTGTTGACGCACCGAATTGGCGCTGTGAGCTCAGGAGGCCGCAGCGCCAGACAAGAGACGAGGAGGACGATCATGAGCAAGACCCACGAGGTGATGTTCTACACCGACGGCCGCCATTCAAGCGTGTACTTGTACGAGCCGCCCATGGGGGCCAAGCAGTACCTAGAGCCCATCGACGAGCTGGTTGATCTCGGCATTGACACCATCACCTATGCCGTGGGCGACTGCAGCGTCTTGCTCTACGCCACCAAGGTCGGCGAGCGCTGGGGGCACAACGTCGACCTGACCGACCACGATATTTGGTGGCGGGCGGCGCACAACGCCAGGCTGATGATCGAACAGGGCACGGACCCGCTCATGCTCGTGTGCCAGCGGGCGCAGCAGCGCGGTTTCCAGTTTCTGCCCAGCCTGCTGTTGAACATGATTCACACGCCGCACGGCCGCGTCACCAATTGCCGGGTGGCCGACTTCACCACCGAGCATCCCGAATGGCAGGTCGGCGACGAGCCCGAGTACCCCGAGGCCCGCTTCGACAACCCCAACCGGCTATCCTTTGCCGTACCCGAAGTACGGGCCGACCGGCTGGCGGTGATCGCCGAGTTGGTCGGGGATTACCCCGGCGACGGCATTGAGCTGAACATGCACGACTACGCGCCGTTTATCGGCCGCGGGGAGGTCGCCGAGCACACCGAGACCTTGACCGAGTGGATGCGGGAAATACGCCGGGTCTGCGACCGGGCGGCCGCAGAGCAGGATCGTCCCAAGCGGTTGGTGGTCCGCATAGGCGCGACCCTAGACGGCAACAAGCGCATGGGGATGGACGTGGAGACCTGGATCGAGGAGGGGATCGTCGACGCGCTGATCTGCATGCAGATCGTCGGTGGTTTTGCAAACGACACCACTGGATTGCGGACCATTGTTGCCGCGGCCGAAGGTGGGGATGTGCAGGTGTTGGCGGGTATGGAATCGACCAATAACCCCGAGCTTTCCCGGCTGGCAGTGCGGGCCGCGGCAACCAATGCCTATGCCGCTGGGGTCCACGGCGTGTTCTTCCACACTTATTACCCAGAGCCCAAGCGCTATCCGTACGATGACGAGGCGGCTGGCAGGCTGAGGTTTATGGGGCATCCGGACTTGCTGGACAATCTCGACAAGAAGTACCGGCTCGGCATGCCCATCAATCCCAAGTCAGCCCCTGCCTATGGCCTGGCCGAACAGCTACCGGCCGAATTGCCGTGCGGAGATCCAGCGCGGCCATTCACGCTGGAGGTGAGCGACGACGTGGCCGGCCGGGATCGAGCCGGCGAGTTGTGGCGCTGCGAGTTGCGCCTGTTGTTGCAGCACCTGACGTACGAGGACCGGATCGGGCTGAAGTGGAATGGCAGTGAAATACCCGAGACCGCGTGGCGCAAGGCCGACTGGACCTACCAGTTGCGCCCCAGGCCGGATTACGCGGTCAACGGGTACCGGCTGCACATCGATCTCAAACAGATCCAGCGCCTGCCCCAGAGGGGGATAAATACGGTGGAGGTGGAGGTCGTGGAGAAGGACGCCCAGCTCATTCACCCGGTGACCCTAGCGGAGGTGGAGCTGGTGGTCGAATATCTGCCGCACCGCAATGCGCTGCGGGACGACGAGGAGTACTTTGCCTGAGCCGCGCCTTTAGGCGTGAAATAGCAGGGGCTGGGGTCGGCTCAATCAAACGGCGGGAAAAAGGTCAGATCCGTACCGAAGTTATCCATCGCCACCACTTCGTCGCCGCACAGCCGCGCGCGGATGGCGCTGTCCCGCCACGTCAGGGTCGTCTCGTGGACGGGCAAGTCAAACGCAAGACTGATCCAGCTTCCCACGGGCGGATTCTCAATCACCGCATAGCCGTCGCGCAAGATCGGATGTGCAGCACCCTCGACTTTGAGACAATCGCCGTCGAGCCAAGGCGGCAGACGCACGTGCAGTGCTCCCGGCTGCTTGACTTTGACCGCTAGGCGCGGATGCGTATAGGGCGACTGCACTTCAAGGGCCTCGGTCTCGCAGTCGAATAGCATATCCACCCAATGCCCCGCTCCATCGCGGCGCATCACCGCCTTGTACGCCGAGGCTAACGAGCCTACGGACCCGCCGACAATGTCAATATTGAAGCCAATGCGCGGCTTGTTCGATTGCCAGATGCCCAGCGGCTCGTGTCCGTGGGGGGCAGGGAAACCAAAGCCGCCGCGCAGCCTGTGCGCCACCTCGCGCTTGCCATCAACCCCCTCGGGATTATCTGGCTCGACGATAAACGAGACATCGCGCAATTGCGACGGCAGCAAATGGCTGCGCAACATGCGCTCGGCATCGGCGTAGTACTCGGGGTGGCCCCAGCGCCCCAAGATGAGCGCGGTCTCGATAATATCGCCGGTATTGTTGGCCTCGCCCCGACGACAGGGCGGGGGTCGGGTCGATACCTCAATGGACCAGCCGATCTGATCGCGCAAATCCCACAGGCCGCCATCGTAGAACCGCTTGACTCGCTGCATTAGCCCGGCGTCCCCAGTGCATTCGGCTAGCTGAGCCAGCGACGACATCACACAAGTGGTCGAATGCACGTGCAGACCAAAGCGCTCGGTGGCAAAGGAGCCGTCGTCGAGAAAGAATTCGCGCACGGCTTTGTCCTTGAGCAGAGTGGCCAAATCCAAGGCCGGTTGGTACCCGGTCACTTGGTACAATTTGACCAGCGGCCCAATGGCGCGCGCCGGCCCTTGGATGAAGGTCGTCTCGCCGGAATCGCGGAGGCGCACCGGCGTGTCGCGTTTGAGGCGGACGCGATCCCATTGCTCATTGGGCACCCAATAATCAAACAGCAACTCAATGCTAGCCGCAGCCAATTCCATAGCCCGCTCGGACTCGCGGAAAGCAGCTAAGGCGTAGAGGGCGTGGAACCCCTCGCGCAAATTGTGCTCTTGCAGTTCAATGGGGTCGCCCTCGCCCTTGGTGTGCTGGCCGATGCGCTGCAAGGGCAGAGGTGCCCGGCTGTACGAGAAAAAAGCCGCACGGGCATGCTTGTCGATCTCCTCTTCGTCCAAGTCCAAACCCGTGGCGTCCTCAGCCGCCAGCATAGCGTTCAAGAGACGACCCGGCATATGGCCTTCCATGCTGCCGCCCAAAAAGGCTTCGGGCCGCACCTGCGCTCCTCCGTAGGGTATATCGGCGTCATCGGCATTGAAAGCCCGGCCCATGGCTTGGCAACCCAAGCGAATGGCGTCGCCGATATCTGTGGTATTCACATCGTGCAGTTGTACCATGGCCTTTCCTCAAACACCGGCGACCAAGCGCACGGCCTCAACGGTCCGATCCCCCATGACAAACGGCTCGCCCGGCCCTCCGTCCACAAAACCCAAGTCCTTCAACCAAGCGCCTTTTTCCTCGTCCTCGACGCAGAGCCGCACCCAGCAGCGCCCTCCGGCCCAGTCCATGGCCGCCCGCATCAAATTGGCCCAAGTCCCTGCGTAGCGACCGTGGACAAAACCATCCACCTGACAAGCGCCCGCTCCGTCGGGCCGCGCACTGGCCAAACCCACCAAGCGCCCATCTCGGGTGCGGGCGGCAAACCAAGCACCGGTGCCTTGTTCGACCAGCTCGGCGTAGCGCGGGTACAGCCCCATACAGGAATTCTGTTCGAGGTAGCGGGTCGAGTACAATTCGACATTAGCGTCGAGTACCCGCCAGT
This sequence comes from Candidatus Latescibacterota bacterium, assembly GCA_965261395.1. Taxonomy (GTDB): domain Bacteria; phylum Latescibacterota; class UBA2968; order UBA8231; family UBA8231. The sequence goes on along the minus strand of OZ253462.1, from coordinate 3,118,741 downwards.
CGTGCGGCGTGGCAATCAAGGGGATCATAGGCACGCGCTGGGCCGGCGTCCCCGGCTCAACCCCGACCTCATCACTAGCCCTAAAGTAATCTACCAGAAAAGACTCGGGCGATTCCCCGCTGGCGATCAAAGCCCAGATAGTAGAACCAGGCAGCTTGCACCAACCCAAGCGGTGGTAAATGCGGGCCGCAACCGGGTTGACCGTGCCCAGAAACAGGGCCTGTCCCCCCGCGGCCAAAAAATCGTCGTGCGCCGCCCGGCACAAGCGGCTGGCAATGCCCTTGCCGCGACATTGGGGCGCGGTCCCCACCTCGCCCAAGCCACCCAGTTCTGGGTTGCCCACCGCCATGGTTAAATGACTGCTGCCGACTGTGCATCCCCCCTGCTCTAAGAGATAGAACGTATCGCGGTTAAAGGGGCGTTCATCACCGGCGTACACAGAGCGGTCAGGCTGGTAAGCGGCCCCGAAAATCCCGTCCCAAAAATCGATCAAATCCTCGGTCAGGCCGGAGTCCAAAGGAGGCGTCTCGACGCTTATCTGCACAGGGTTAAGTACCCTTCTCGCGCTAAGCCGGTGCCTTCCACTTCTTCAATTGCCTCTTCCACACCCTATCCAACTCGCGCCGCACCACCTGCACGTCCTTCCAGCGGTCGGGAAAAACCGACAGATGATAGCCGCCGGCAATCTGCTCGGGGCAAGCGAACATTTCCCGGCCCGGCTCGGCTGCTTCCAGCCAACAGGCCATGACCTGCTCGGCAAATTCCAGCCAATCGACGAATTCGGGAATGATCTTGCCCTTGTGGTCAATGGCCGGAATCATGGCGTGGTGCCCGTTAAAGGGCCTAAAGTGGAACTGTTGCGCTAGCTGAATCAGATCGACGCGCTCGGCTAGGCGCTCCCAATAGGGCGGCGACAAATGCTTAATCACCGCCGGATGGGAAAAGTCCCAAGTCATTTTCAGCGGCTTCTCCTCCGCCTTCTCGTAACCGGCGGCCAAGGCATAGGCTTTTTCCGGCGTTTCCGTGCAAGTATCGCGGTGGACTTCCACGGCTACGTCCATCTCCAAGTCTTCGGCCGCGGCCATCAGGTGCCGCGCGACCTCCACGGCCCGAGGGGTAAGCGTATCGTGGTTGAGCATTTGCACGTTGACGCAGCGCGCTCCCGCCGCCTTAATTTCGCGCAACTTGGGCTTGATCTCGCGGATGCCGCCCAAGTCAGTGGTACAGGCAAAAACCAAACCCGAGGCGGCCACTTCGTCCGGGGTCACCATAAAGGTGCGTCCCACAAAGCCGTCGAAACCAGCGTTTTTTATTTTTTTAAGCTTTTGGGCCGTACTCCACTCGCCCTTCTTGCCGCCGTATCCCCCCAGAGTACCGAGGGAGCACAGATGATAGATTTTAGGCCGCTTGATTTTCGCCATGTTCATCCTCCTTAGCGCGATTGCGCTGCTGCGATAGGGGGCGCTAATATATCGCCCGAATCCACGGGGACCAAACCATGTAGGGGCAGTTGCCCACACCACATCCCGTATCTGCGTTTATCTGCGTTTATCTGCGGATACATTGCTTTTAATCAAACGACGAAAAAAAGGTCAGGTCAGCACCGAAGTCATCCATCGCCACCACCTCGTCGCCACGCAGCCGAGCGCAGATGGAACGAGTTCGATGCCGCAGGACTAACTCTTCTTCGGCTAGGTCGAAGCGGATCTCAATCGGCGCGTGCAAAGGCGGTTGGGCAAAGAAAAGGAACCCACTATCTATACGCGGCGGCGCGGCCCCCTCTACCGTTAAGTCAGACGGTGTTACCCAACTAGGCAGGCGCACCCACAACGGCCCCGGCTGCTTAACCTCGACGCACAAGACGTCATGGGTATAGGGGGATTCGACGCGCACGGCCTCGGTCTCGTGATCAAAGAGCAAATTGACCCGGTGCCCCGCCGGGCCGCTGTGCACCACCTCCCGGTACACCTCGCACAAAGACGCCACCGCTCCGCCGACAATATCCATATTGAAGCCAACAGTCTCGGCTTCAACAGGTTGATGGCCGTACGGCGCTGGAAAGCCGAAAGCCCCCCGGTGCCGTTGGGCCACATCGCGCAGACCATCCACGCCCTCGGGGTTGGGCGGTTCGTCAATAAAAGAAATGTCGCGCAGTTGCGACGGCAGCATATGGCCGCGCACAATGCGCTCGGCATCCTGGAAGTACTCGCTCCAGCCCCAACGCCCCAGGATCAGCGCAGTCTCGACGATATCGCCGGTATTGTTGACCTCGCCGCGGTCGGGCGGTGCATCGGGATGCGTGCTTTCGACGACCCAACCCAACGGGTCGCGCATGGCCCACAGGCCATTATCGTAAAAAGCCTTGACGCGCAGCAGGAGCGCTGCGTCGCCCGTCAGATCGGCCAATTGCGCCAACGACGACATGACGCAGGTGACCGAGTGCGTGTGGTCGCCGAGCAGTTCCCGGTCGTGGCCGCCGTCCGCGGTGAAGAACTCACCCGTAATCTTCTCTGCCAATTCCAAGGCCAACTCCAACGCCGGCCCATAGCCAGTGGCCCGATAGTACTTGACCAAAGGCCCCAAAGTCCGGGCTTCCCCTGGAATGAACAAACTCTCCCAAGCCTCCAGCCCCAGCCCCTGTAGCGCCGGTCGGTCCCACCCTTCATCAGCGGACCAGTAGCGGCGAAACGCCTCGATGCTGGCCTCAGCCAACTGCCGTGCCTGGTCCGAGTCGCGGTACTGCACCAGCGGATAGAGCGCGTGGAAGCCCTCGCGAATATTGTGCGGGATGAAGTTGACCAGCGGCCCACCCAACTCGGCCCGGTTGAGCGGCATGGAGATGGGGCCGCTGTACGAATAGAAAGCGGCGGCCGCATGTTTTTCAATCGCCGCTTCATCCACTTCGACGCCCGCCGCGTCTTCGGCGTTGAGCAAGGCGTTGAGGTGACGACCGGGCACGTGCGCCTCCGAATGCGCGGCGCTGAAGCGCAGTTCGGCTTGGGGGCGCACGTACGAGCCGAAAAAGGGTATATCGTTGTCGTCGGCATTGAAGACGCTCGACATGGTGCGGCAACCCAATTCAATGGCGCTGCGCACATCCGTGGTATTGACGTCTTGTAAACGAGCCATGGTCGTCTCCTGTTAAAATTATTGGCCAGTGAAGGGGTGTCGATTGACCACCATCCTACAAAAGCCATCCATCTCCCACGACAGGTACTTGTGCTCTTCTCCGTATAGAAGATCATCGGGCGCACCAAAGCTGAAGCGGCGTCCACTTTGTCATGTGGCTGAAATCGAGATCGGTCGCCAACATAACCAGTTTGTGGCGAATGCAGATCTGGGCGAGCAGCGCGTCGATGGTTCCAGTCTGAATGCCGTGGCGGCGACACTCGTTGCGCAACGCGGCTGCGTCAATGTAGTCGTCACGCACGGGCATAATCATGGCGAGCGCCTCAAACCGTTCGACGATCCGCGTCTTGTCTCGCGGCCCCCGAAAGCCCTGTAACAACTCCTGCAAAACGATTCCGGTCGTGTAAATCGATTCGCCACTACTGAGCGCCTCCCGCAGGCGCTGCACCTCGGGCCCTTCGGGTGCCGCATCCCGCCGCAAGGCCAGCGACCAAACGCTCGTGTCCACAAACAACGTCACCCACGGCACCGTTCGCGTTTGTAGTCAAAGCCGTCGTCCCAGTCGAGTTTACCAAAAAGATCCAAAAGCCGTTCCTGCTCTCGCCGTGCGATGAACTCCCGCAAGGCGCGGTTGACGGTCGCCTTCTTGGTCTTCTCGCCGCTGATTTCCAGCGCCTTGTCGAGCAGTTTTGGATCTATCGCCAAGTTCGTCGCCATTGTGTTACCTCCAACACATATAGTTACACAAAAATTAATCACAGACAAGTTACGCGATCAAGTGCTTCCCCTGCATGCGAAACGGTTCTTGCAGCACTCGGGATCGGCTAGCGCCCCGCTCCGTACAGCTCCCCACTCGCCGCCGCGGCCCTGTCGACGTACCCAGGCCAACGCGGCGGCTCCAGCAGCAGATCCCCCTCGGGACAGAGGATCCAGTCGGAGCGGCCAATCTCGTAGCTGCGGATGTGGGCATAGGGGCCGTCGTCGTTGATGTACTGCACCACGAATAGGTCCCCGGATGGCCTCTGCACCCAGCCGGAGTAGGCACCGTCGCAGTGGATGCTGCGGTCGTGGTCTATAAAGAAATACCGGTGGCCAGCTTGGCGGGCGTAGTTAGCGGTGCAGTCCGGGTCCGCGGCAATCGCTTGGGTCTCGACGTGGAGCACGAGATTGCGCGGCGGCGTCAAGCGCTGGAAGCCGTGGACGATCGCAACCTCGCCACTCTGTAGGATACCGGCCCGCGGCCTCCCGACGCAGCAGGTGAGGAAGGTGGGGTATGGGCCGGACCAGGTTTTGCCGCCGTCCTGCGAAATCGCCTTGTGCCCAATGGCGCGCTGCAAATCCTCGCGCAGGTAGCAGACTAGGGTACCGTCGTCCAGTTCGACATAGGTCCCTTCGTTGAGCCACAGCTCCGGGTCGGAGCAGACGTGGATTGCCGGCCCCCAAGTCCATCCACCGTCGGTCGAGGTGAAGGCGTTGTGGAGCCAGACCACGTCGCGGTCGTCCCCCGGCCCAACGCGGTCGGCACCGATGATAATCTCGCCGGCCTTGGTGCGGAATATGCACGGACAGATGTGGCCCCTAATCCCGGTGGAGGCGCGCGCGCTCCAGGTGCGCCCCGAGTCGGTCGAGCGGTAGATGAGGATCTCCGAATCGGGATGGTGCTCCGGCTCGAGGCGGGGCAGCAGGTCGCAGATAATCAGCAACTCGGAGTCGTCGAGGGCGAGCAGACGCGGGTTGTTCAGGCGGCCCTCGGTCTCCGGGTCGGTCACCTCGTCGACGATGGCCTTCTCGCTCCAAGTGCGGCCGCCGTCGCGGCTTAGGTGGCAGGCGATGCGGCCGAAAGGGCGGGCGGTGTGCCCGAGACTCTCCCGGTACACGCATACCCAAGTGCCGTCGCCGCATTCGACGAGATCGGGGAAGGCCTTGTACACATTGTCTTCACGGAATAGGACGGATTTGATCATCGTTTCAGCTCCCCTCCTGGTCCGCGCTACCGGACCTAATCTCATTCTCCCAGCGCCGGTACATCTCGGGCCGTCGGTAATGGCGGAAGAACATCAGCGTCTTCCTGCGACTCTCCGCTATCATCGACGCACTCAAGTCGGCGACGATCATCTCCTCTTCGCTGCCGCTCTGCCCCTCGGCAATGACCGCACCGAGGGGATCGCAGATGAAGGTCACTCCCGAAAAAGTGCGGCCGGCCCCGTTGTCGCCGACGTTATTGCAAATAGCGACGTACACGTTGTTGTCGTACGCGCGGGCGGGAACGTAGCGCATCCAGCGAGCCCGCTTGTCTGCGGGGGTCTCCCCCGGCGAGGCATGGGGCAGGAAGATCACCTCGGCTCCCTTTTCCGCCAGCAGGGTGCTCAACTCCGGGAAGTGAGAATCGTAACAGATCTCAACACCGTAGCGGGCCTTTGCATGGTCGAACACCGGCAGATCATCGCCGTGGCGCCAAGTGCCGATCTCGGAATCAGGGACGTGCGTCTTGCGATAGCGGCCGACGTATCCCTCGGGGCCGCAGGCGACCTGCGTGTTGTAAACGATGCCACTGGCGTCCCGTTCAAGGATACCGGCCAGCAGGGTGATCTGGAAGTTGCGTGAGATCTCTTCGAGCCTGCGGAGCGATTCACCTTCGAGCGGCTCGGGCTCCGGTGTCGAGGTGTCGCCGGCGTTGTACCCACACACGCACAGCTCGGGAAAGCAGACGATATCAACATCTTGCGCCGCCGCCGCCTCGGCAAAGCGCTCGATAGTGGCTAGATTGCGGTCGTGTTCCGCGACGCGGCAGTTCATCTGCACCGCGGCTATGCGTAGGTCTTGCATCGGATCAGCTCCTCCTCTTCTATAGTATTCATCCATCGGATTGGATCATCCTTATGCACCGACTCGACCTCCACCAATTTAAGACAGGTCTCATGTTTGCCCTACTACTAGCGATATGTATTGGCGTCGCCGCATCCGCACCGGCCGGTGCCGAGGCACCAAAAGAAAGCGAGGATAACACCATGTTCTGGTCGATGACGCTGAAGATGATCCGCGCCAGATTTCCAACGGTCGCCCGAGTCTCGACCGATACGCTACAATCCTGGCTCGACGAATCTCCGCAGCGGGAAAACCTCCTGCTGTTCGACGTCCGAGAACCCGAGGAATATGCCGTTAGCCATCTGCAGGGTGCCCGGCCAGCCCCCTCGAAAGACGAGGCCCTAAAAGCGCTCCAAGGAGTACCAGCGGACCAGCGTATTGTTTTGTACTGTTCCGTGGGGTACCGCTCGTCAGAACTTGCCCAGTTTCTAATGAAGAAGGGATATACAGAGGTCTATAATCTGGAAGGATCCATCTTCGCCTGGGCAAACGAGGGGCGACCGGTTTACCGGGGAAACGAGCGGGTAAAGGTCGTCCATCCCTATGACAGAATCTGGGGCAGCTTGTTGAAGAAATCGCTGCGGAAATAGTAGTAGGCGTGAACCCCTTGATGTAGAGCATCCCTCATCGTAAGCTCAGTTTATTGAACATAACCTATTATGAGGCTAGGCCAAGCAGTGAAAAAGGACGCAATCTACCATGCGCGACCTGCGCCATCGGTATTTCCTGTCCCTCAAGAGGGGGAACGACCCGTTGTCTATGCAGATCGCGTAGGGGCGTGTTACGTCGAACGGAAATCCGACGAACACCGCAAAAATCACGGTCTATATCTCACGCTAGTCGCCGCTGCGGATTTCATGGCCGGGCGGATCAAGGTGAGTGGGCCAAAGCTGCGGGTTCTCGATCCCGCCGCAGGCGCAGGCATTCTATGCTGTGCGGCCATAGAAGCGCTTGTCTCCCGCGATTCAAAGCCGGATATCATCGAACTGGTCGTCCATGAGGTCGATGGGGACCTGATCGCGCCGCTACATGCCGTTATCGACTATCTTGTCGATTGGTGTCGCGGCCATGGAGTGACGGTCTCCGTGCAGGTCGAGGAGACCGACTTCATCATGGCGCACGCCGAGACATTACGTTCGTTCGGCGAACTCTTTCCCCATCGATCGGTAGCCGAAGACTTTGATATCGTTATCGCCAACCCTCCCTACTTCAAGATCAGCAAGGCCGACCCGCGTGCGAGCGCTGCTTCTACCGTAGTTCACGGCCAGCCAAATATCTATGCGCTCTTCATGGCGGTCAGTGCCGTACTACTGCGCGAAAATGGCGACTTCGTATTCATCACACCTCGAAGTTTTACCTCCGGCCCTTACTTCCGGCAGTTCAGGAACGTTTTCTTTAACATGATCCGCCCAACGGAAGTCCATGTGTTCGGATCCCGACGCGACGCCTTCAGCCGAGACGAGGTGCTGCAGGAGAACGTCATTGTTTTCGGCACCCGTCAAGATCTCCGTCATCGGAGTAAAACCGACGCGCCGTTTGTCATTTCATCAAGCCGCGGGGTCCGTGATATCGGTGAATCCAACCGTCGCGAGATTCCGTTGAACACGGCTCTCGATCTCGATTCCACAAACAAGATTCTCCGATTGCCGATCTGTGAAGAAGATGACGACGCGCTGGCTCTGGTGGATTCATGGCCGGATAGCCTCCGCAGCTTCGGCCTAGATATCTCGACTGGCCCCGTGGTCGCGTTCCGTGCAACGGAGTTCATATGCAAGGAAGGCAAGGTGCCGGAGAGCCATGTCCCGCTCCTGTGGATGAACCACGTGCACGCGATGCAGGCCACTTGGCCGCTCAATGGACATAAGCCGGAGTACATCGAGCGTTCCGGCACCGAGGCTCTTCTCCTGCCGAACAGGAATTACGTACTCATGCGCCGCTTTAGCGCCAAAGAAGAGGCGCGACGGCTGACTGCGGCTCCCTACATTGCGACGGACTTCGCGACCCCCGAGGTCGGATTCGAAAATCATCTCAACTACATCCACCGGCCTGGAGGTACGCTCGCCGAAGACGAAGCATGGGGTCTGGCGGCGCTCTACAACAGCCGCTTGCTCGATACATGGTTCCGTGCGGTCAACGGCAACACCCAAGTGAGCGCCACCGAACTGCGTGCCATGCGGCTTCCTGCGCACCAAACGATCATCGCGCTTGGTCAGTGCGTGAAGCATCTCGCGGACCCCATGGAAGGCCTGGATCGGCTTGTCATGGACCTGATTGCCCATCCCGAGTTGGAGGAGGCAGTCGTTGGCCAGCATTGAAGAAGCTAGGGAAATCCTCTTACAACCCGTTCGAACCCGACCTCCCGACCAACAGCCCGCGCGCTCACTACGCCATCACGGAAGCGGCCTTGGAAGCCGTGCGGCACTATGGGACGAAAGATTGGGATTCGGCTGTGGACAAATTCCGCCACGAGCAGGGCACTCTTGTAGAGCGCTACGAGCGTGAACGGCTTCTCACCATGATTCCGCTCAAGCTAGCCGATGGGCAGGAGCTTCAGTTCTCCCCGGGCAAGCACAACGAAGTGCAAAAAGCTGTCGTGGAAGAATTCGGCCCCCGCTTCGCTCCCGGCGCACGCCTACTCTATGTCGGCGACACCGCCAAGAAGAACCTGTACGTGGACAGGGATGGCCTTGCTGAACTCGGCATCTCGATCACCGATCACGGCAAGATGCCGGATGTCGTGTTTTACGACGCTGACGAGAAGCCATATCCCGTGAGCCGATATATTGGTTACTTCAACGTCCGAAACGGTTTTGCCAAGCTGTTCTGAGTTCACCATAGTTCCGTTTCAAAATGGCTGACAGTCGCTAGTCAGTGGCGACGTAGGAAAGAGGTCTGCCTGCAACTGCTACGCCGCACGCGACTCCACGATGAGTTCCTGACCGAGTGCGCGCAGGGCCTTGTGAATCCGGTTGGCGGCCGTGTGGTGACGCGGGTCGAGCATGCGACGCACGACTTTCTCGTTGACGCCGAGGCGGCGGGCCAAGGCAAGGCGCGATAGCCCACTAGCGCGGAACGCCAGCACGAACGCAGCCTTCGCAGCCATATCTGGCGGCACGGCGATGAGCTGCTCACCGGCACGCCGTCGAGTTGGCACCGGGATCGGCTCGCCATCGTCAATGCGTCCAGCTATAGCTTCCTCAAGCGCATCGCGAGCTTCCATGAGAGCTTCAACTTCGTCTGTGCCGGACGTGAGACATTCGGGAAGATCCCGGAACGAGACGATGATCTCGCCCGAGCAATCAGGCTGAAGCCGTACGGGATAGCGAAACTGCATGACGATCTCCTTTTTCCTACCTCATTGAAAGTCGCTGCGGTTGAGGCCTAGTTGACGGATCATAGCGGATAGAAGGCCGGGAGCAAGCTCCTTGCGGCGATCTTTTACGACGGTCTTACACGTACCGTAATACAGCGTGACGTGACTTCCCTTACCGCGCTTGGTATCGAGGTGAACGGAAACCGCGCGCTCCGCGCCAAGCTCAAAAACCCGGGTTATGAATTCTCTGCCTTTCACGTTCTACAGAATAGGACACAAGTGTCCGAATAGCAAGTAGATGGGATAGGGTGAACAAGACTTGTTAAGTTGTAGATCAGACTTACGTTAGCTATAATACGCCCGCCGACGCTCCACCTACCCACCCCAGAGGCCACCATGCCCGACACCCCCATCCCCATCGGCTCCGACCGCCAACTACTGCTCGACCGCCGCCTCATCGACGAGCTACACGACGCCCGCCAAGTCCTCCACCAGCCCATGCGCCGCAACGCCGCAGTGCGCATCGACCATCCCTATGAAGAAGGCGGCCTCGCCTACGCCGTGCTCTTTAAAGACGGCGACCGCTTCCGCGCTTGGTACCGCTGCATCCCCCACGCCGACAACAACAAAACCGACCGAGCCTGCACCGCCTATGCCGAAAGCAGCGACGGCATCACTTGGCACAAACCAGAGCTGGGCCTAGTCGACTTCCAAGGCTCGACGGCCAATAACTTGGTCATCGACGATCCCGACCTAGTCAACTTCTCCCCGTTCCTCGATCCAGCAGCCCCGGAGCAAGAGCGCTATAAAGGCATCGGCCGACGCGGTGCCATTTACACGGCGACCTCGCCCGACGGCCTGCACTGGCGCAAAAACCCCGAACCCGTGCAAACCGAAGGCCCGTTCGACTCGCACAATATCGCCTTCCGCGACCCGTGGACCGGCCAATACGTCATGTACACCCGCGGCATCCGCTGCGACGGCGAACTAGGCCACGGTGCCACCCGCGCCTTTAAGGAAGGCGTGCGCTGGATCCGCCGCGCCACCTCCGACGACTTTGTCCACTGGAGTCCGCTAGCAGCCATCGACACCGGCGATGCGCCGCTGGAGCACATGTACACCAATTCCTGCGTTCCCTACGAGCGTTCCCCCGGCCTCTACCTGATGTTCCCCTCGCGCTTTGTCAACAGCCGCAGCCCCACGCCCGGTTGGCCGTATCCCGGGGTCAACGATGGCGTGCTAATGAGCAGCCACGACGGCCTCCACTTCGACCGCCTCTTCCCCGAAGCTTTCGTGCGCCCGGGGCCCAACCCCGGCAATTGGCACGACCGCAGCGTGTACATCATGCGCGGCCTGCTGCGCACCGGACCGGCCGAACTGTCGCTCTACATGACCGAGCACTGGCGCATGCCCACCTCCTGCATCCGCCGTCTGACGATGCGCTTGGATGGTTTCGCCTCGGTGCAAGCGCCCTATCGCGGCGGCCAGTTCACCACCAAGCCCCTGATCTTTAGCGGCGATCAGTTGCGGCTCAACATGTCCACCTCCGCGGCCGGCAGCATCCGCGTCGAGGTCCAAGACGAAAACGGCAAGCCCTTCCCCGGCCTGTCACTGGCCGACTCGCCCGAGCTTTTTCAAGATCAGACGGATTTAGCTGTGCAGTGGAAATCGGGTGCTGGAGTAGGCCCGTTGGCCGGCCGACCGGTGCGTTTGCGCTTTGTGCTGTACGACGCCGACCTGTACGCGCTGCGCTTTTGCCGCAAAGAAGAATAGGAGACGAACCCATGTACCAATCTGTAGATGTCGCCGCCATTTCCTTCAGACCTAAAAAATTCGACCTAACCGGCAACGCCGACCACCTAGAGGCCATGTTCCGCGCCGCTGCTAAAGGCGGTGCCCAACTGGCCTTGGCACCCGAAGGGGTGTTAGAAGGCTATGTGGTTATGGAATTGATCACGGGAGAGGAGCCGGAAGAACGGATGCGGGACGTGGCCGTCACCACGCGCGGCCCGGTCATGGGTCGCTTCCGCGAGCTGGCCCGCGAACTGGGAATATGCCTAGCCTTTGGGCTAGCTGAGCGCATCGGCGACGATGTGTACAACTGCGCCGTCTTCATCGACCACCGGGGTCGCCTGTGCGGCAAGTACCACAAAATGCAGTTGGCCGAGGGCTACCATCCCTCTTGGTGGTACAACCGCCTCGGTGCCCATGCCCATGCCTTTGACACTCCGTTTGGTCGCTGTGGCTTCCTCATCTGCAACGACCGCTGGAATCCCGACATCGCCCGCATCCCAGTGCTCGACGGGGCACAGTACCTGCTCATTCCCTCCTTCGGCTCCCGCTCCAAAAGCCAAGACCACGCCGTGTTAGCCCGGGCGCGCGAAAACGGCGTCGCCATTGTCGAGGCCAACGTCGGCGTCACCTTGGTCATCAGCAAAGGAGAGATTATCGCTTTGTCGCGCCGGGTGAGCGAAATCACCTACGCCACCATCGAAATCCCGGCCCCAGCTTCGGCGCGCAACCGCGACGCACAGGAACGCAGTTTTTTGCAGTGGCGGCAAACGGAAATGCGCCACCGCTATAAAAAAGGGGAGGCCAAGCGCGCCCACTCCGGGCCGCACGACCCCGACAAGGTCAGCCACGACCAAAAGGGCCGCTTGATCTATTGAAAGGCCCTCTTCCCCACAATCCCCTCACCCTGCGCGATTTCGTAGTGCGCCCCGGCCGCGAGCTGTTCGAGGGTTTCTACCGTCCCATCCGGCCAGCGAATCTCCAAGCGGTCGATCTGCTCAGCCGCGCCCAAGCCAACGGTTAGCGTCGTCGGGCTGTGGCTCAGATAGGAAGACCCCGTGCGCACCATGAACACCTGCTTCTGTTCCCCCACCTGCGCCGTCACCTTCGCGCCGATGGCGTCTCGGTTGGGTGCCTTACCCGTCAGGTCGAGCGCCACCGCACGGCCGGTCGGCCCCTCGTTGCGCAATAGATAAGCCGGGCCGCCATTGGTCGTCAGCAATACGTCCAAGTCGCCATCGGCGTCGATATCGCCGACAGCCAATCCCCGCGCCACCAGCGGCTTGAGGAACAGCCCACCGGTCTGCTCTGACACCTCGACCATCCGCCCGTCGCCGTCGTTCCAAAACAACTGCGGTGCCTGCTGGTACTCGATCTCCTTCTGCACCGAGTTGATCTCCGGCTCGATGTGCCCATTGGCCAAGATCAGGTCCTGATAGCCGTCGAGATCGTAGTCGAAAAAGCGCAGCCCAAAGGTCAGCGGCCGCAGCGTCGCCTGCATCAGTCTAGCCCTACCTGCGCCATCGACGAAAACCTCGCTGCCAGCTTGGCGGTAGAGCGAGAGCGCCTCGCGACTGAAGTTGCCAATGGCGATGGAGAGCACGCCGTCGTTGGCGACCGATGCAATATCTACGCCCATCCCCGCTCGCGCTCGCCCGCTCTCATCGTAGCCAATGCCCGCGGCGAGCCCCCGCTCCGCAAAGCGACCCCCACCTAAGTTTTGCAACAGGAAATTGGGCTGGGTGTCGTTGGTGACGACCAAGTCGATGCGGCCGTCGTCTTCAAAGTCGGTCATGGCCACGCCCATAGATTTGCCCTCGGGCAACAGCAGGCCGGCTTCTTCGGTTATCTCCCGGAAGCGGCCCGCGCCCAGATTGCGGTAGAGCCGGGGCGTCGAGCCGGGGTACTGCTGTGGCGTGGCATAGGATTTTTCCTTGCCGTCTTGCGTGGTGTATATGTCAGTGCTGGGCGACCAGCGCACGTAGTTGGTGACCAACAGATCCAGCCAGCCGTCGCCATCCACATCGACCCAGGCCGCGCCCGTGGACCATTCGGGATTCTCATTGCCCGCATCGTCGCGCCAGACCGCGCCCGCCACGCCCGCTTCCCGCGCCACATCGACAAAGCGGCCCGCGTCGTTGCGCAAGAGCAGATTAGGCCCCAAGGTCGTCAGGTAAATATCCGGATCGCCATCGGCGTCGTAGTCGGCAATCGTCGCGCCCATGCCATAGACAGAAAAGTCTAGGCCAGCGCGTTGCGTTGCGTCGGCAAAGGTGCCGTTGCCGAGATTGCGGTAGAGCTTGCCGGGGGCCTTTTCGCCCTGCCAGCCTTCGCTGTTGACCAAGAGCACGTCCAGCCAACCGTCGCCATCGTAATCAAAAAGCGCGCAGCCGCTGCCCATAGTTTCCGGCATCCACTTGTCGCCGCGCGCACCGGTCTCGTGCCTGAATTCGAGACCGGCCTCTCGCGTCACATCGACAAAGCGCACCGCAGGGGCTTTTTGCCGTCCGTGCCCCACCGCGTAATCAGCGGTGGGCGCTTTAGTGTACTCGGGCGTCGGAGCCGGTTCAGAAGGTTCTTCCGGACCGCAGGCGGCCAGCAGCAACGCGCCGACCAAGAAGATGTTGGCATAAAATTTGCATCCTATTGCGTACTTCCTCGTCATATTCTTCCCATTAAGCCTTGCGATGTGAAAGGTGTGATACACAGGTGTTTGCTAGAGTAACCGACACCTTAAAAGAATGCAATCGGACTAGCTTGGCATGAATCGCAGCGCAGCCTACATCGCCGACGCAAAATTGACTTATCTATTGCACGACGACAGCAAGAGCGGTCTATTTGCGATACTAGGCTATAGCGACCACAACATCGGGGATTTACGCCAAAGTCTGCTGGTCATCGTCAGGACTCAACCGCTTGCCGAACGCATTGAAACAAAACACGGCACCAAATACATTATCCTTGGATATATTGACACACCTTCATACGGCCTGTTTTATTTTCGTACCGTATGGTTTGTCCGCCAAGGCGAGACCACACTGCGTTTTGTAACAGCCGTTCCACAAAGGAGTTAGTCTATGATAGCCGAACACCGACGGGCTGTTCTGACAGCCGATCAACCCGAAGCCGAGCTGATCGCCGGCGATGTCGGAGTCGTGGTCTTCATTCACGGCGGAGGAGTCGCTTACGAGGTGGAGTTTCCCAACCAAGCCGTCCTCACCCTAGAGGCCGACCAAGTGCGGGCGCTAGGCATGGAGGAAATTCTCCACGTTCGCCCTCAACGGGCAAGCTCCTAACCACCCTCCCCCAGCGGATGAACATGGATTTTAAGGGCCTCGCGGTTGTCGTGTGGATGCTCTAGCCGGTAGCGGCGCGTCAGCTCTTGAGCCGACTCGTCAATCTGGTAGTACTGGTAAGCTCGCTCGGCGACGAGGGCTTCATCCTCGCGGCCGAGAGCACGCAGCGAAAGCATCCGATGGTAGTGGGCAACGCGGTCTTCCGGGTCAATGGCCAGCACGCCATCGAGGGCCTCCAAAGCCTCCTCAAAGCGGCCGTCGAGATAGAGCACCCGGCCCAAGTTGCGCCACGTAGCTCGATCTTCGGGGAAGTCGCGCAACACGTGGCGATACGCCTGCGCCGCGGCCTCGTAGCGGCCGTCCTCTTGCAATACCACCCCCCAGACCCAAGCCGTCTGCCCGTCGCCGCTAACTAACCCCTCGCAGTCCTCCAAATGCTCATAGGCCCGCTCCAGGTGGCCGTCGCGCACCGCAACCCTAGCCAAGTTGCGGCAGCCGTCTAGGCGCTTGGGCGCTAGCTGTTCCACCGTCGCAAAGGCCCGTGCAGCACCTTGGGTATCGTCTTGGAGCAGCAAGCCAATCCCATAGTCGTTGAAGCGCATCCAGTCGCCCGCATCCGGCGCACCCGTCGCGGGCGGCCCTCCCACCATTAGCTCCACCTCGCTGCGGGCGATTTCAGTTATCGGCAACTCCGGCACTTGGTCGAAGCGGCGGAAGCCCTGGCGGTTGCTGTTGAAGGCAAACTCCGTATAGGCGCGGTCGAACTTGCGCCACAGCAGCCGCGCCCGCAGCGTCAGCTTGCGCCCCGCGTAGTCTGCGGGCACCTGGAAGCTGTAGTGAGCTACATCCGCCGTACCCGGACCAATGGTGCGCACGTACACGGCCGTGACGATGTCCTGGGCGTTACGCCGATGGATGGCTTGGCCTTTTGCATCGACCATCAGCGCCTTGTAAAAATGCGCCCCCAAATCGACGTGCCCATCGTCTTGCACCGCCCCGTTCAAAGCTAGCACTGCGTCGTCGTTGCCTACCACCGAGACCTCTAGCCAGCCCTCGTTGGAATCGTTGGTCCCGCCTGGGAAGGTGTGCCCGACGCCCTTGTTGCGCACCACCACGTCAAATGCGTACTCGCCGCCGGGCATCAGCGTTGGCTGACTCTTGTCCAGCGCGTAGTGCGCTTCTTCTTGATGGTGCAGCGCGAACACATCGACGCTGAGTTTTTCGTCTTGCAGAAATTCCTCAATCCGCGCGATAGTCTCCTCATCGCCGCGGATGTAGGGCAAAGCCGTGTTGACCGCCAAAAAGCGGTGCGACTTGACGTACCCATCCCGCGCCGACACGTCTCCGGCGACCGCTTCCTCCAGCGGCATGTGGCAGTCCTGGCAGACCCGCTTAACACCGGGCAGATAGAAAGTCCTGGAGGCGTTGAGCGCCACGCCGCTGTCGTGCCAATTGTCATATTCGTCTTGGCCGCGCAGCCAGCGGTAGCCATTGACGCGCGAGTCGAGGCTGACCTTGTGGCAGGTAGCGCAAAACTCAGAGGTGCGGAAGAAGGGCTTGAGCATCTGCTTTTTGTGGACGATGGGCCGCGCCTTCAGCGCAGTGTCGTGCACGAAGCGGCCAGCGCCTTCTTTGGCCTTGGCGAACAGATAGGGATCCTCTTGCTCGTCGGCGATGTTGTAGTTGCCGTTGCCGGTCTGATCGTGAATTTCGTCAATGGCGTGGCAGCCCAGACAGGTCAGCCCGGCTTGGGCTTGGGGCGAGGCGCGGTCAATCTCTTCGGTCATTTTGCCCGCCAGCATCAGCGCCGGATCGTGGCAACCCGAGCACCACTTGGACTTAATTTTGCCCTCCTCGCCCGCCAAGCCCTTGTAATAGGCGATATGGGCGGCGACCTCCGCGTTGCTCTCGGTCGAGTTGCTGCGCATGTCGTTGATCGTCGCCTCGTAGAAGGGGTTGTTGAACGAGGCAAAGCGATGCGCCGATGTCGCCCACTGTTCGACGACCGCCGCGTGGCAACGGGCGCAAGTCTCCGAGCCAATCGGCTCGTTGACCACAAAGCCGTACTCGTCGAGGTCCCCGGCAAGTTTCTCTGGCTGCGAAAGATCGCCGCGAGTGATGATCCGCGAGGGCAGAATGTCGCCGGTCGTAGTCGTAGTAGCCGCCGGGAAAAAGGGACTTGCGGCGGGGACGAAATTGGCGGGTACGAAGTCGTCTGGGGCAAAGTCGGCGACCTGCCGCGCCTTGGAACCCGGGCCGGTGTGCTTGCCAGCGGCGAATGCCTGCTCGGCCGCCTGCGTGTACTGCTCGCCGCTATAGGTCAACCCGTGTAGCACCACGGCTAGCGCCAACAGCCCAACCACCGCTACGGGCACGATGCGATAGCTCCGCGCGGAGGGTTTCCACAGCGAGAGGCGGCGGTGCGCCAAGTAAAAGAGAGGGACTAAAACCGCCGCGGCCACGTGGCTCCAGTAGGCCACCGGATTGCCGCGGTTGCTCGCCGCGCTGAGGATGAACAGCCCGCTGATGGCCAGTAAGATCCCCAGCGTCAGCGTGGCGATGCCGGTGAGGATGGCCCGCTTGCGGCTTCTGCGCCACACGGCCGGTAAATGCCAAGCCACAAAGCCCATCGCCAACACCACCAGCACCAGACCGACGCCCGTATGCAACAGCACCATGCCCTGGTAAAACTTGGGCAGGGAAATGTCGGTGACCGCGAAATAACCCGAGTCCAAGACGTCGGCCAGCCGGTTGGTCAGCAGATAGAGCGTATCGGCGACCATGAAGACGCCCAAGGCCACTACCGCCAGCAAGGTCCGTTGCTGGCGAGCGCTCAGGCGACTCGGCGTTTTCTTTTGCATGGCTTAGCTTGGCAGCGCGCATGACCGGCGGGATTGCCGGGCGTACTCCTTTAAAGATAGGAGTTGAGCGCGATCTCTGGTAGGCGGCGATCTACGACTGCCCTTGTAGCCAGCCGACGACCCTTTCGACCATGACCTGAGCGTGTTCGCTAAAGACGTGGTCGGCTCCGTCGATGACCACGAGTTCGGCGTTGTCGCTGGCTTGGGCGAGGATGTCGTGCGAGTCGGCAATCGGCACCACGTCGTCCTCGCTGCCGTGGATCAGCAGCCAAGGCACTACTATCTCGGCCCCACGCTCCACCACGGTGTCGATCTGGGCCATGTCGTCCATATAGACCCGCGAGAGCGGGCAGTCTGGCTCGTCCCACATGCAGCCCTCGTCGGGCACCTCCTCGCCGAACTCGCGCTCGGCAAAGGCGCGGGTATGCACCATGCCCGCCAAAGAGACGAGCAGACGGATGCGCTCGTCGCGGCTGGTGCGCAAGACGCCGACCGCCCCCCCCATGCTGTGGCCGACATAGCAAACCGAGTAGCCGTCTAAGGCGCTGAGCACCGCGCCGAGGTCCCCGACCTCTTTAGAGATCGTCGCGTCGGCAAAGCGGCCTTCGGACGCGCCGTTACCGGCAAAGGAAAAGCGCAGCGCGTGGATGCCAGCGGCCGCTAGCCCCTCGGCGAGCGCTACGACAAAGGGGCGATCCTTGTTGCCGGTCACACCGTGCCCCAAGACGGCGATGTGCCGCGATCCCTCCGTGCCAGCGTGAAAAGTGTAGTCCAGCACTTCGCCGGACGGGTTGCGAATGGTTCCGAACATGAGTTTCATCCTCCACAGGTACCTGCTGTAAGCATTGTTTATAAAAGCATCCTATTTAAAGAAAACACAAGCTCACCGATAGATCTCATAGATCTCAACTATCGAGAATATCTTTTAAGGTCTCGTCGGCTGAAAAATGTTCCGTTCGCGCCTCCGATTCGGGGGCTTGGAACAAAGGATTGCCCGGCGACCACAGTTCCATGCTCTCCGCGTTCTCTCCGTAGTAGTCAGGATCGGTAGTCACCCGCAGGGGCTCTTGTGCGCCTGGCACTGACAAGCCGTATTCGCGGGGGCCCAATGGCTGGACACGGGTTCCAGGCGGCATAAGGTCGGGCGATGTGATTACTCGGGTGAGGTCATCGAGTACGACCGGCGACGGGGCACGCTCTGGAAAGGTGGCATCTTCAATCAATACGGTATCGAGGTCAAAGCCGTCGGTTCGGGCCTCATCTACCTGTCGGTTGATCATCTCGGAGACATTACCGCGCCGTGAAAGCACCGCATCGGCAATGGTACGCGGCAACTGCGCCAGAATAGGCTGTAAGCGTCCAACCACCGACTCGAATAAACTGATGCGATCGCGGAGCACCCGATACACGTCGGTCTCGACTGTGCCTTCGTAGTGCAAGTTGACAATGCGGATGGTCGGATGCTCCTGGCCGAGGCGGTCAATGCGTCCGATGCGCTGTTCAACTCGCATCGGATTCCACGGCATATCGTAGTTGATCAGCGCACCGCAGAACTGAAAGTTGAGCCCCTCGGCAGCAGCGTCGGTACACAGCAGCACATCGGCTTCCCCACTGCGGAACCGGCGTCGGGCGTCGTCTCGGGATACCCCGTTCCACGATCCGTCCACAGAGCGAATCTCGCCGCCCCGGCCCGAATAGCACATTAGGCGCAGGTTGGTGTCGGCGGCAAGGGCTTCGCGCAGGAAATCCATGGTGTCGGTGTACTGGGTAAACACCATCGCCTGTTTAAAGCCAGCCGCACGCAACTCGTCGAGCACATCTTTGAGGCTTTCGAGCTTGCTATCCGGCGGCAGACGGCCAATGAGGTCGAGCAGGTGCTCGATAGCGTCAGTCTCCTCAGCGACGAGAACCTCGCGCTCCATAGCCGCCACCTCGTCGGCGTCTAGCACCTCATCAACGGCTTCGTCGTCGGGCGCGTCCTCTTCCGATCCCGTCAACTGACTTTGGTCGACAGCGGTCATGGCGGCAAGGTGGCCACTAAGCGTATAGTGCAAAGCACGGAAGCTACTGGCGAGCCGACGGCGGTAGATAGTCATCACAAAGCCCACAGCCGATCGATCTCGGGCGCTGGCTTGGTTATACGTACTAGCGATGTACTCCTCAAGCTCCTCGTAGAGCGCGCGTTCGGCGGCGGTCAGATCGATGAACCGATCTTCAACTTGGCGACCGGCGATAGGCGTCGAGAGCATTCCAGCCTTGAAGTATCGACGCAAGAGGTCTCGAGTGTGCCGCGATACCAAGTGTTGGATCGGCGTGTATCGGCACAAGAGATTGCGCGCCGCCTGACGTTCCTTGGTATCCAACTGACGGCGCGGGTAACTGGAAGGATCGCGCAAGGCGTGCAGAACCTTATTGGCCATTAGCGAAGACAAGCCCGTAAGGCGTTGAGCAGCGTCCTTCGTGGCCTCACCAAAACAGCGTTCCGTCGCCTGGAATAACTGCGCCACGCGCTCCATGTCCTCCGGCGCGAGGTTTGATTGCCCTATATCGTCGAAGAAGCGGAGAAACGCCTCGGCAGTCCATTCCGGCGGCAAGCCCAACAGGTCCAATAAATCCCACACTTCAATGGGATGGACCTGCATGGGCGTCGCTGTCAGTAATACCAAACCCTCGGTCCGCTCTTTGAGCCCCCGCATGAGTCGAAGCAATTTATTGGGTTGATCGTACGGTGGGTTGCCGGGGGATTGCCGGCGGGCGTGATGGGCTTCGTCGAGTACTACCAAGTCCCACGGCTCGGCATCTTCGAGAAGCTGGCCCAACCGGTCGTCCCGGCGCATGAGTTGACTAGACGCAATTACCACCGGCTCTCGGTGCCAGTCTTGCCTATTGACTAGGCACTCGTGCCGCCCGCGCATTGCCGGCGAAGGATACCACAATAGCTTGCCTGCCGCGCTGTCGTACACGGGCCAATTGAGATTGAACTTCTCTCGAAGCTCGATTTGCCACTGTTTGAGTACGGCCTTGGGGGCGAGGATCAGGATGCGCTTTGCTCGTCCGGCCAGCCACGCTTGGCGCAAGAGCAGCCCTGCCTCAATGGTCTTGCCCAGCCCCACCTCGTCGGCGATGAGTAGTTTGGGCGGCCATTGGCTATACAGTCGCTCAAACACCTGTACCTGATGCGGCCAAGGAGTTACCGCTGCGGTTGCCTCGCCGACCCGTGCGCCACCCCTAGGCAGAGACGGGGCGCGCTCGATAAGGGCCCATACCCGGTTGCGACGATCCGCATCGGACATCCTCTCTGGGAGTTCCATCAACCTCGTCGGCAGGTCGGTGGTGGGCATGAAGCGCAGCAGATCTTGCCGCACGGCCTCGGGCACATTGAGCACAATCACTTGCTGGGACTGGCCAGCCCACAGGTGGGCGAAATTCGCTTCTTCGACCTCGACTCGCTCCGGCTCTTCCCAACTCCTATAGACGTTGATGCTTTCCCAGTTGCGCTGCCAACCAGCGACGGTCTCGTTGAGACTACCGTTCCAAGCAATCCGGTCGCCGGCTCCGTCTTTTATAGTACCCGCCTTTTCGTGAAATAGAGCTTCGTTACAAACAGGTTGCCGGCGCTTATTGCACGGTACCGCGACTTTAACTTCGAGATAGTCGCGGGCAATCATCCAAGCTAAGAGTTCCAGTGCTTGAGAGGAGGCCGGGTCGGGCGGGTCTAGGGGCAGACTAGTCAAGTGTTGTTGGACGAGGTCGCGCAGTTTTTCGCCTCGCTCGATAGCTTCGATCTCCGGCGACTCAAGCGTGCAACCGACGATGAGCCGCATCCGGCCTTTGTTTTGTATCAAGCCCTCAATGCCGCGTGCGGCTAACGCCAATGCCCCCGCATTGAAGTACCCCGTTAGCCGATCGTAGCGCCGAGCGTCTTCAAGGGCCGGGACGTAGAAAAGCCGAACGAGGTCGCCGTCTTCGGGAGTGTATTTGAGCTTCCAGTCGCGAGCGGCTAGTCGTCGCGCCATAGCTTGAGCTGCTCCGGCTCGTCGATCTGGTCGCCGTAGGCGAGGCGGGCAAGGTTGTAGAGAGCCTCAAAGTCACTGCCCGAGGCCGCCGCGTCGCCTTCAAGCTCAATGCCGGTAAAGGCCCCGGAGACCGGTAGCACCTCAAGCACCGCTTCAAGGGCGGCGAAGAAACGCGGCTCTTGGTCCACTAAAGTACCGGCGAGCATTTCCCGGGCGGCCTCAAGGGAGCGCACGCGGGCCATATTGGCGGCATGGTGGATGGTGTCGATCATGCCTCGGGAACCATCGGCCGGGCCGAGTGCCCCCTTGGCCGCCCGGCGGGCGCTGTCCCACAGCAGGATATTGCTGCTTTTCTTCTGCGCGAGCCGCCCGACGATGTCGTTGTCGAGATCGATACCGACGGCGCGGGCGAGCCTCAGTGCTTCGTCATAGGAGAATACCGGTGCCTTGAAGGCGTCCCAAGCAAGCACGAAGAAGGCGGTGGCAGGGTCAAGATCGGCGTTGGCCTTGAGATGAGTCAGTTGCTCCAAGCGCCAGCGTTTGACCTCGCGGCGAGCCACGTCGAGGGCGTCTTCCGGGGTCGCGGCGTAGGGATCCCATTCCTCTTCAAACAATTCCTGCTGGACCCGTCGCCGACGCTCCTTGGGAACCTCACGCGGCGAGCCTCGCTTCAATGGCCAGTGGCGCGAAAACTCCTCCAGAGCCGGACCGAAGGAAGCGAGATACAGATCAACCCCGGTAATGCCCGCTCGCTGAAACTCCTCCACCCGTGCCCGCACCGCACGCGTAACCTGCGGCTCCACGTCTTCCCAATAGACCGAGGTTGTGGCTCCGCCGTAAACCGCCGGTGCTTCGCGCACCATTAGCGTATCCTCTTCTGCACGGGGAGAGCGTGGGCGGCAGACCAAGAAGATGGTGCTGTTGGCCGCGGCCTTGTCCTTGATGTGCAGACTACCCTCGGCCTCGGTGTTGATCGGCCACGACGCGCTGATGACAAATCCCGCTTCCATCAGACCCTTGGTGAGCGCGTCCCACGCCCCGGTCGCCTTGTGGGTAAACATTAGAGTCATCACCCCATCAGCCTTTAGCACCCGCTGGCACTCGGCAAAAATAGCAGCCATGCGCTCTTGATACTCGCGCCCGGCCAGCGCAGAGGCACCTTTCTGGCCTTGAAACTTGGCGGGATTGGCGACCGCCTCGTTGTCCTTGTCCGTCAGGTGGCGGCGGAACAACTCGGGAAAGACATAGCCGGCCGTGCGCTTGAGCCAGACATAGAAAAAGTCCGATAGCTCAGCGTACATGACATTATCGTAGTAGGGTGGATCCATGATCACCGCGTCGAGGCTACCATCGGCGATGTGGTCGAGGCTGTCGGCGGACTTGCAAGTGATGGTGATCGGGGGGGGCGTATATCCCGCCGCGTCGGCGCTGCCGAATAGATCACCGACAGCACCATTCGCTTCGGGGCGAACCAGCGAGACGAGTTCCTTAATGCACTTGGCTGTTTGTCCGATGGCCCAGTCGTAGCCGAGGCCGACGATCAGAGGGGCCATTTCAGCATGGGACCAGCAGAATGCAAAATCATGGCGGTTAAACGTATTTGCAACGACTTCACGAGTCGGCATCCAGACAGACATGCGTGAGTTATAGTTCAACAACTTGTCCAGTGAAAGAGCCAAGTACCCATACGCCGCTTGCCGAACCTCGTCGAGTTTGCCTGCTTCCCGGTCGGCGTCGAGCATTTCACGAAAGACCTCAACGCTGGTACCATGGCAAAGAAGCTGACGCGGAGAAAACAAGTCTCGCCACAAAGGCATCCCATACTGTATGGGGCGGTCGTCATTGCTCACCTCGGGGAATCTCTCACTCGGCACCATGTCCAGCGCTTCCCACTCCGGCAGCTTCTCGGCGAGTGCTTCCTCAATTTCGGCGCTGTTGTCGTCCTCGGGCCGGGGCGCGCGGTAGCCGCGAATCCATTTCTCGCGGGTCTTCCCAGTCTTGGTGATGGTGAGCACCCGTTCTTTGTAAACAACCGCATAGAGTTGCTCGCCCATGTCCCCGGCTTGAGCCTGCGCCTTGATGTGGTCGCCATCAATGACGCGCCCGCAATCGGCATAAGGGCAGGTACCGTCGCCGCGCGACACCGTGCCGTGCGACTGTTCCGCCGCCGACTCGACGATCTCAAACGAGCAGACGCGACCCGTTGATCCAGGGCCAGACTCGAGATTGGGTCGCAGCCTGACCCCAATACCGCTGGGCGCGAGACGCCAATTCGGCGACAGCGGCACGAGACCATCGCAATAGGGGCAGGTGATGGTGCGCGCCCAGAGGAAATTGGTGGATATGGCGTTTGATTTGGGTTCTGGCGAAAAATATTGCTTGAGGCACTCCTCTCTCGTACGAATAAAGCGTTCTGACAGATGTTCAAATTCGGATTTGAGTTCGTCACCGTATTCGGAAGGCCATTTCACCGTAGCGCGCATTATCAACGTCGATACCGGATTGAGATCATTCGCGGTAGCTTCAGCACCAAGTCTCGCCACCTCGAGTGGAATGCTTCCTCCCCCAGCGGTGGGGTCGAGAACCGTGAAGTTATCTAAAGAATCGTTCAGAGTAGTCTTCAACCAATTCTTGTCAGCCGGACCGGGAACGTAGCTGAACGCCCGAGGATAGCTATAAGCCTTTCCCTCAAATCGTTCACCTCGACGGCGAGCAGTATCAATCCTACGCCGTGCCGCCACCGGATCTCCATGAATCCCCAGCACATGCAAAAATTTCTCGCGGTCGGCATCCGCCGGCAGCAGCGACGCAAGGATCGCCGCTCGCGCTGCGACCAACGGCCGCCGCGCCCACCAGACGTGAAGACGATTCGGAGCTGGGAACGGTGTCATGGGCGTCCGCTCGCGTATACTCTCCTCGCCAAGCTCGGCGATCGGCAGCCAGCGTTCTATAAGGCGTGTATCAGTCACGTTTCCCTTTCTACCGGTGTCGTCATCACTTCACTACTTGGTTCTCTTTGGCCCAGCATATACGACGTAAACTGGATCACCGGATTGCCCAGACCACCAATAGTGCAGGCGGAGCGTCATGGAACGCACCTTGCCATGCCATGTGCAGAACAGGGATTTCCCCGGCTCTTCCGGGTGGGGGAACATCAATTTGTTACGAAACCGGCTCTTCTCCGACTCCGACGAGTCCGAAAACAACGCATTTTTACCTTTGAAGTAGTTTTCGTAAATCTGTTGGGCTTCGGGCGTCTGCACACCGTCTGCATCGAAGGCGCACGCAAGCCGGTCCAGAATGCCGAGCAGCACAACAAAGCGCTCCGCCGCGCCTTTGGCGAACGGGAACCTTGTAAGAGGCTCGAAACAGTTGTCGGCGAACATCAGGTGCCTAAACCGGCTCGTCGAGTTATCTCGCAAATCGTCCCACGACTGGAGGGGCACCGCTGCAGCTTGTAGGCTGTTTTCTAGCGCGGCAGCGTCTCGCCAATTTTCGAGCTTTGAGCTCAGGTCGTCCAATCCCTCGTCCTCTCGTCTCCAGGTCACCTCTACGGGAGAGAAATCCCAATTGGACGGTATGACGCTAACTAGCCCACATTCGACCTCGTGCAGTTTTCGATATGCCGCTTCCCCCACGGCGGATTCTGTAACTACATCGCCACAGCATTCGAGCCAGTCGTTGACACCATGGCAGCGCAGATCATCCCAGAACGGACCACTACGAGTCAGCCAACTCATCGCTGCCCGTCGTTCGCTTTCACGAAGACGCCCAAGCGCCTGTTGCATTGACATATTCGGTATAGGATTGGCGGTTAGGAGCGCACGATGGCAATACACCTCCCGTCCGAAGCGCTGGGCGACATTGCGCATGGCCATTAGCCGCGCAAGCTCATCGCGAAACGAAGGTATGTCGTAGAATTGCCCGTGAATCGACAGGTCGTTGGCGAAGAGTTCCACGTCAACTCCAGCCAGCGAAGTAATTCATGTCTTTGTCGAACTGGTCGAAAAATCCCTCCGGCCACATGTCGACATTGCCGTCGCGGTCTAGGATCGGGCTTTCCACCAGCACAGCACCTTCCTGTTCATCGTCCTGCTGCAGTCGAAAGAAGTGCAAGGCGGCATCGTCAGGAGCCAAGACCTCTTTCTTGACGGCCCGCCGAATGCCGTTCAGCACATGGTCGCTATGCGTCTCCAAGATGACTTGTACGCCTGCAGCCGCGACTTCAGCGAGAAACTCGCCCATCGCCGCCTGCCCGGCGGGGTGGAGATGCACTTCTGGATTCTCGATCAACAGCAAGCCTCCCTTGTCTGTGGACAAGGCCGCCACCACGATCGGGAGAACCTGCGTCAACCCGAAGCCGGTATGAATCGGACGATGGAATTCCGTACTCCTCGATGTCCGAATTCCCAAAGTCACTGCGTTGGTTCGAGAAATCTTTTCGACAACCAACTCACAGCCCGGGAAGAATCTGTTCATCCGGGCTTCGACTTGGCGCAGCCGTGTCGGCGGTACGTCCGCAATCGTCAAGCCATCCAGCACATGCTCGTCCCTGCGGGAGTACAGGACGCTGACTGTGTGTTCTCCCCTTGGCCCGACAACGGATGTATGCTGAGGATCCTCCAATGGATAAGTCTCGCGCGGCCCTAGCCTCTCGGCGGTCAGGTAGGTAAGCCCACGAAGACAGTCGGTCAGTGATTCTACACCCGACGGCGGCGACGGGCGGTGCGGCAGCAAGTAGTGAAGCGGCTCGGATATTGGTAGGTCGAGCGGTAGCGGGGGTTGAAGCGACTTGGATTCGTCCATGTCGATACCGTCAACACCATCGACATGGACGTGCGTCACCGCCATCGACATCTCATCGGGTTCGCCCGTGAATCCCCATTGAAAACGCGCTTCCTCACCGTCCAGCAACGCAATCTCGCAAGTGCGGCGACCGTGCACTTGATCAACCACATCGGCTACGGTGCCGAGCCGAATAGCGGCACCGTTGAGCATCAGGCGCGACGACCATTCATGTTCATGCATCGTCTGATGCAGCAGGACAAGTGCCTGTAGCACGGACGATTTCCCCGATGCGTTGGCACCCGACAGCAAGGTCAACGGGCGGAGCGGCAAATTCAGTGATGTGAAGCACTTGAAATGCTGTAGATCAATCCGTGTGAGCACCGAGAATCTCCTCAAATTTTTCCCGAGTCATCTGAAACCGACACCTTACCCTTCTGGCGCTGTTCGTGCCGTAAGTGATTGCGTCGCCGAATTCCTCGTTAGCAAGCAGGCCATAGATGGCTCGACGAAGAGGATCAGCGCACTTCTTGATCTGGTCTTTGGTGTAATGAGACAAACCGGTGGACATCACGTCCCAGAGGGACGCATTGAGGACACTGCGCCGTTCTTGTTCCGGTGTGTGCTTTCTGAAAGCATGGTCCCCGAATAGCATAACGTTATTAGCCAGACTCCTATGGAAGTCATCACGCAATCGCGACAGTTCGTCCTCCGGCAGATCATTCATATGTTGAAGACATCGGGCCAGGAACTCATCCATATCCCCGCGATAGCCATCGAGAGTTAGAAGCTGAAAAGCGCAAAACCGATTAACGAATTCTCTATCCCGCATGGTCCGAAAATTGAGACTTCCGCCTGTCGCCTCCAAGAAAATCTCTGTTTGCACTTCCTCCTTCAGAAAACGAGTCGCCTGTCCCATGAACAGGCAGTTGCGCATCTGTTGTCTAGTGAGGGGTGCGCCGCTGTTCACTCTCTCGAAGATATCCAGACGAGCACGGTCAGGCGCCTTTGAGTCGATTATGTAGAAGATAAGGTTGCAGTCTTCAATGCGATTCTGGAGTTTGGACGACAAATCCGAGAACCGTTTGCTGTCAAGTTCGCTCCGATCTGGAAGACGTAGCGATAATTCATTTTTCACAAATCGTCGGAATGTAGACAGGCGCTGCAAACCGTCCACGACCACCATGCGTCCTTCATCGTCTTCCGCCATGTAGAACACGGGCAGCGGGATGCGCATGATCACGGATTCGATCAGCTTGCTTTGCTTATCCTCCGGCCAGATGAAATCGCGCTGGAAATCGGGGTCCATTACATAATTGCCCTGATCGATCCGCCGGATAGTTTCGAAAATTGACCGATCATCTTTCCGAATCAGGATATCGTCAATAGGATAGTCTCCTAAAGATTCGTCCCCGGAATCCAGACCTTCAATTTCTTCATCATCGGCCGACCAGCCGGATTGCTGAGTTTCCATGGTGTCGTCCCTCCGTGTCCTTTGCATACTAGCTTGCTCACTCATCACTTCGGCTCCGTCAGCAGAAAGCGTAGAGCCATCAGCACGCGGCGCGGATGCTTGCGATGCATCGCCATGCCCAACCAATAGGCGGCCTCCTCGCGTCCCATCATCTCAATACCTTCGGTCACCGCCCGCATGTTGGCGCGGCTGCGCATCGGGGCCAGCGTGCGGAACAACAGCCCCAGCGTCAGTGCCAAGTCTTCGCTGAGCGCGTAGCCGCGTTTCCTAATATCCTCACTACGGTCGAGCTTGAGGCCAGATTGCGCAAGCCGCTTCAACACCCAGTGCTCCACCAGTTCGAAGTTTCGGCCTCTAAGCCCTGCAACGCGCAGCGCCGATGTGACCTGCGGTGTGGCTGGTGCGGGCATCTGCCAAATTTCGTATTCGGTATCGGCCGGCCCGTGCCGGCACACCCGCAACTCGTACCGGGGTACCGATTCCGGTGTTTTGATCTGAGCAATCCTCTCCAAGCGCGTCATTGGGTCTCAACCTTCGGCGTCGCGGACACATAAGCCACTCCGCTCGTGAACTTGGCAAGACGCTCGGTGAGTTTCTCCGCCGCATCACCCTTCATCGCCAAGCCGTCACCAAAGGTCAATTGAAAGTCCACCGTCAGCGTGTTGGCGCTGGCGGCGCGCAGTTGTGGTTCGAGAAACTCCCTCACCGGTTGCACGTCCGGCACCGGTCCTCGGAACTTTAGTTCAAACGAGCCGCCAGCGTGGGTTTCGTACCCTCCCGTGATAGAAATAATCTTTTCCGCTCCCGATACAGCACCCACAACATTCAACAGACGGAAGGAGTCGCTAGCCTCAAACATGCGAATGGTCAGGATGCCAACCGCTTCCACCTTCCTATCGCGTGCCTGCTCCCAAAGCTTGATCAACGCCTCCTTGAGTACACCTTCGGAATCAAACGACGATTCTTGGGACGAGACCGGAGGTTCATTCGACTGTTTCTCGGCGGCGAGGGCTTCCTTCTCCGGCGGTGGAGTCGGTTCAGAGCGGGGCCATATCCCTTTATTACGGGCGTAGGCCATGGTAAAGACTAGGGCTTGTTCGTCAATGGCGATGCTAGCCGACGGATCGTCCGGCCCAAATAGCAAATCGCCACGCTGGTAGATGTAGTCACCCTGCTCAACGCCGCGCCGAATCCCTCTAAGGAAGATGTCGTCGCCTATCAGGATGGGCAGTCCTGGATCGCGGCGGAACTCATCGCGCAAGGCTAGCGTGGTGATTTGGCCCTTCTTTAGCGGTGTGCGATCACGTACATACGCTGGCGAATCAGGTTCATCTTCGGCCAAGCGCAGCTTGTTGAGTTCGCGCAGCGCCCGCACAATCTGTTGTTGTCCGCTGCCGGGCGTATCGGACACCGATGGGAGTTCCATTGCGGTATGTGCTAGATCGACCGTCCCCGAGCCAACTCGGTTCCGCGACGGATAGAAGACATGCCGATAACACTGCTGGATACTGATGGCCAAGTCTTTCTCGGAAGCCGCTTCCAATTGGTGAACCTTAGCCTGCTGATGCTCTGCCAGATCGGCGAGGTGTTCGGGCCGCTTGAGTGCCCGCAGGGCCAACCGACGGCGGACATTGCGGCGCATCGCTTCCTTACGAGCTTCATCGGCCACCACCAAGACCAGATGGTTGCGCAACGCCCGCAGGGCAGTGCCCTCCACACCTTTGCGGTTATAGATGCCCTCGACCAATTCAGGAACGCACTCTACTGAGTCCCCAACGCTTAGGGCATCGTAGGACAAAACAGCGAGTTGGGGACGACCGTCGCCGACCTCGTCTGGCACGTCGAACGGTCCGCCGGGAAAGGGCACTAGCGCAAACGTCCGACCGTTGAAAATCTCCCGGATACGGTCGTTCAATTCCGCCCGGGCTTCACCCGCATCGACATGCTGATCCTCACGCTGGATGATCTGACTCAGATTGGCCTCGGCGAGAAAACGCATCGGCGCACCAGGCCGGTCGTCGAGATAGGCGGACTCAGCGATGAACTTCCCCCGCGCCTCCTCAATGAAGCTGATGTCCGTCGCAGGACCCAGAACCGAATAGCGCAACTGCTCCGGTGAAAGCCCCTTAAGCGGGTCGTTGAAGGCGAGCGTGTGCATAAAGATGGTCCGCGCTATATATGCGGCATAGGGTGGCAGGTCGCGATGGTACTCTGCGTCAATTTCCTGCGCCAGTGCATTGGCATCGGGCGATCCGGCGACATCGTTGGTAATCGCCGGTGTATAAGCGGCCTGTCCTAGGCGGGTGACTATCTCGCGGCGGATCGGCTCGTGGCTCGGATCAATATGGTGGAGGTGAATCGCAGTCGCGTCCGCAGGCTGGTTTTCCCAAAGTTGGGCCACCGTGCCCGCTAAAAGCCGCAGCATGCCGCGCACCCGTTGAAAATTACTCAGTGTCGCCGTCTTGCCAGTCAGCGTTTTCAGCACTTCTGGATGCAGCGGATAACTCGACCGGAAGTTTTCCGCGGTCTCGGAATGAGTAGCTTCATCGGCAAGCGACTCGCCATGGGCCGTCCACACTTGGCGATAGGCATCCACCACCGCTGGAATCTGCGCCTCGTCGATCTTCTCGAACAGGCGTCGCCGCAGCACCTGGACCGTCTCGTCTTCTTCAGTCGGATTCAAAATCGTAGCCTTGCGCGCCGAAACGCTTTCGGCCTCTGCCATCTTGTCGGCGATAAACTGGTGTTCCTCGCCATAGGCGTCGGTTGCACGGTTGTCCTTGCCGATCGCCAGCGTATAGACGAGGGCCGCGTTCGGTGCGCCTTCTACGGCCTTAAACAACGAGGTCAGGAAGGCGGTTAGCTGATCGCCTGCGTCGTCGAGGCGACGCACCTTGCGCAGATAAATCGAAAGCTCGTCGAGCAGGATCAGCGTCGGCTCGCCTCCGAACAACGTCCGTAAGGTCTCTGCACCAGGGGCAATATGGTTTTCGTCGCTTGGCCGGACCCGTTCATAGCCCTCCTTTCCAGCCAAGGCGTAAGCGATCTCACCCCACGGCGTGTGAGCGAGAACGCCGCCGCCCATATCCCGCCCATTGGCCGGATCAGCATTCTCTCCATCAAATGCAGCAACGCGCACGCGCTTTGGCGGCAACAACGCCGGATCGACAAACTCCTTAATTGTCTCCACGTCCTTCGCGCTACGTGCCGCATGCGTTAGCGCAATCAGCCCGTGGGTCTTGCCTCCGCCGTAGGACGTGTCGAGACGGAAGATCGCCGCGTCTCCACCCCTGCCACTTAACCGACTCATGACGTTGGCGAGTAAGTTCTTCAAGCCCCTCGTCGGATAGGTGTGGGCAAAAAACCGCACCGGATCAACGTACTCTGCGCTTCCGGTTCCGGCGATGACTTGAGCCAAATCCGCCGCAAAATCGGCCTCGGAGATCGCCCCTTGGAGCACATCCGTTCGCGGATGACAAGTCTCGAATATCGTTGGTGTATTCATAGGCTCAAAAACTCACAAGTCTGCCGCGTCACCACCAGTTCCTCGTCGGTGCGCAGCACGTAAATGAGCACTCGGCTCAATGGAAGTACTCTATCGTTGTTTTTATGTAATGCTTATGCTCGGCAATCGACGGCTACTGCTCAATTGGACGAGTGCCGGACATCACTTATATCCACGCTTGAGGTTGTTGTTCGAGGACGCGCTCGGCAAGCAGGCTAAACGTACCAAAGTACGACCGGCTCGTCGTGAAGAAGGAGACCAATCGGTCGTCCTCATCTGGCGTCAGCTCAGAGCGTATCCAATCACTCACCATATCTGGATCGTCTGGATCGTCAATTTGTCCCAACTCTTCCTCAAGGCCATTCCACCGCTTCTCCCGCGCCGACCGGAGCCGTTCCGCGTTGAGGTTCAGCAGCTCAATGGTGCGGGTCACGCGGTCAGGGGAAAAACCGGCCATTTGGCAGGCATTTTCGTCTGCTTCAATCAGCCCATTGTCAAGTACCCTCATAAGCGATGGCAACGCGGGTAGTATCCGAGGGTCAATAAAATTTTCGTCGTTCTGACTTCCCTTTGCCTGACCACAGCTCGTGTTATGTCCCACGGGCCTGCGATAACGATCCTCATCATCCTGCACGGTTCCACCCATACAGCAGGCGACCATGTTGGCTATATCGAGGGCCTTCGCTTTGCCCAATTCATCATCGCTCTGCGGGATCACATGCTCAATCTGACGACGCCATCCTCTGATCGCAATCTCGCAGTAAGCGCAGAGTCCGTGTTGGTTTTGGGTTAGGGCTTCCCTGAGTTCGCGGTACGACGCCCCCGAATTGTGAGAGCGAAATTCGTCCCAATCCGCGTCTTCACCCATACAACCGAGGTATTCGTCAAGGCCAAGAGTCGGGTTACTCAATTCGCGAACCCTCTTCATGGCGACTCGGCCCGCTGCTTAAACAGCTTGCGTCGTCGGATTTCAAGGTCAGCTCGATCAAGGGCCGGATCGTAGGGAGACATGCTCTCCAGACTCGCTCGCAGAGCCAAGGCTTCTTCGGACTCCCACTGTCCCTCCCTGATCAGATACCGGTATTGTTCCAGTGCTTTTGTGAACTCGTTCTCGGGCCGTTCTTTCACGCCCATCACCACGGAAAGCACATCCCCCGCCTCGGCCCCATACGTCGCCCCTGCCGGTGCCCCCGCAACAATGCGGTCACCTTCTCGAGCAAGTTCCACAATGCGCTGCGGCTCGACCGTAGTCAGCACCTGCGGGCTGTGAGTAGAGACGATAAACTGAGCATTCGGGAACGTCCGCCGCAGATCGCCCAAGATGCGTTGCTGCCATTTTGGATGCAGATGCAGTTCCACCTCGTCAATCAGGACAACTGCCTCGGATTCGAGCGGGTCGTCGCGATGTGGATTGCCTGTAATCATCCGTCGGGCAAGATCGGCGGCGAGCGCGAGCACAATGCGATAGCCACCGCTCAACTGGTCGATCGAGAGCTTTTCCACCTGTCCTTGCTCCGATTTCCAGGACACCACAAAACGGGGCGGATGCAACTCGGTGCGTGGATCGGACACCTCTGGGAGCATGGACGAGATCGCTTGGCGCACCGCGGATATATCCTTTAGCTGATAATCGAAGTCGCGCCGGTCCCTCTGTATTTTTAACTCCTCGGCCTCCTTATAATAGAACCAAGTAAAGAGACCTCCGAAGTCCGTACGAGCGTCGAGTGCCCCCTTCAGTGCGGCGGTACGAGGAATTTTGACTTTGGGATCGCTTGGCACCTTCGACAGACCCGAGATAATGCGATCTGTACTATAGAAGGCGGCAATCGGCAGATCGACCACCTTGCCTGTGATCTGGCTTTCCAAAAAACGAGACAAGGTAATCTGCCTCTGCTTCTTCATCTGGTCGTCCTCCCGTCCCGATTGGTGTTCCCAAAAGGTCCCATCCATTGGGGTGATCGAAACTCGCGAATGTTCCGCGCCCTCGCGCAGATCCTCTTCGTGGAAATCAATCTCCGATATATCGAACAACATTTCTGGGCTCTTCCCCACTCCCACCGCAATCGCGCTCAGAATGCTCGTCTTGCCGTACCCATTGTCGCCGTACAACACCGTCAGCGACGGGTCGAGCGACAACGAGAGCTTTTCAATGGCGCGATAGTTTTCAATATCCACAGATTTCAGTTTCACAAGTACACCTCCTTCGTCTGGAAATAACCTCGCTTATACTT
This sequence comes from Candidatus Latescibacterota bacterium, assembly GCA_965261395.1. GTDB lineage: Bacteria > Latescibacterota > UBA2968 > UBA8231 > UBA8231. Next base: position 3,085,475 of record OZ253462.1, on the reverse strand, counting down.
CCCCCGTTCCCACACTCAAAAACTCACACGTCTGCCGCGCCACCACTAATTCCTCGTCGGTGCGCAGCACGTAAATGGGCACTCGGCTCGCCGCGGCGTGCAGACTACCCTCGCCTTGCACGTCCTCATTTTTAGCCTCATCCATCACCACCCCCAGAAATTCCAAGTCGCGCAGAATCTGGCCGCGCACGGCAGCCGAATACTCGCCAATGCCGCCAGTAAAGCTAATCGCGTCCAGCCCACCCATCTCCACCGCAAAAGCCCCCAGCCAGTCGCGCGCCGACGTCGCCAGCACGGCTATGGCCAAGGCACAGCGCTCGTCGCCGCTTGCCGCACCCGCTTCAATATCGCGCATGTCGCTGTGCCCGCATATCCCCAACAGGCCACCCTCGCTGGCGCACTGCTCCAGCACCTCCGCCCACGGGCGATCCTCGTTGCGCATCACCAAGTCGAGAGCATACGGGTCCAAGTCGCCAATGCGGTTATTTTGCGGCAGGCCCCCCTGCGGGCTAAGCCCATGCGACGCTCCCTGCGAGACTCCGTCCTTGATCGCGCACAGCGACGAGGAGCCGCCCAAGTGCATGTTGACGTGTTTGAGGTCAGCACGCCCTTCCAGTTCCACGACCTTCTCAGCAGCGTAGCGGTGGCTGGCCCCGTGGAAGCCGTAGCGCTGGATGCCGTATTGCTCATACCAAGCGTAGGGCACTGCGTACATTTTGCGCCGCTGCGGCATCGCCCCGTGAAAGGCCGTCTCAAAGCACCCGACCCGCCGCGCCTTGGGGGCCACCCGCGCAAACTGCCGAATCGCCGCCACGTACGCGGGATTGTGCGCCGGGGCCAGCGGATAAAAATCCTCCATCCGCCCCACCACGTCCTCGTCGAGCTCGACCACCCCGGAAATCGCGCGCGCGTGTACGGCCTTAAATCCCACCGCGTCCAGCTCCTCCACCGACGCCAACACCCCGCCCTCGGCCAAGCGCGTGAGGGCCTCGTCAATCGCGCTGGCGTGGTCGGGCAAATCCACGGCCTGCTCAACCTCGTCAGCCCCGCCGATCTGGAAGGTGTGTACCGAGCCTTGACCCCCAATCCGATCCATGCCACCGCGCGCCAAAACCACTTCTTCGGGCATGGCAAAAACCTTGTACTTAAACGAGGTACTGCCGAGATTGGAAACTAGGACTTTCATCTTAGGGCCGCGCCGGACTGCCGTCGGGCAAGCGCGTCTGGGTCCACCCAATGACCTCATTCGCACAAGGATACTTAGCCGCCAAGTCCTCGTCGATATCGATCCCCAACCCCGGACCGTCGCTCGGATACATGTACCCGTTGCGCACCTCGGGCAGCCCCGGAAACATCTCGTACACGTGCTCCGGGAACCGGCACCACTCTTGGATCCCGAAGTTGGGTGCCCAAAGATCTAGGTGCAGGTTGGCCGCGTGTCCCACTGGCGAGGTGTCGCCCGGGCCGTGCCAAGCCGTGCGCACCCCGTACATCTGGCCAAAGGCCGCGACATTGCGCGCCGGCGTGATCCCGCCCATCTGGCTGACGTGCATGCGCATGAAATCGATGAGCCGCCCTTCGATGAGCGGCGTCCACTCGTGAGGGTGGTTGAACAGCTCGCCCATGGCCTGCGGCGTCGCGCACTGCTGGCGGATGTGGCGGAACCACTCGATGTCTTCGGGCGCCAGCGCGTCCTCCAAGAAGAATAGCTTGAACTCCTCCATGTCTTTGGCAAAGCCCACGGCCTCAATCGGGTGCAGCCGCTCGTGAATGTCGTGCAGCAGCTCCACCTCAAAACCCAGTTCTGCGCGGATGTGCTCGAACATCCGCAGGTGGTTCATCATGTACTCTTTGCGGTTAAAATACGCGCCTTCGGGTGCGCCCTCGGGCTTGACCAAAGTCGATGCCTTGCCGCCGTAGCCGCCCATCTGGCAGCGGATATAGCGATAGCCTTGCTCTTGGAACTGGCGGATGCTATCGACGACAGCCTCGGGCGTCTCACCACCTGCATGGCCGTACACGGCCGCCCCTTCGCGGCACTTGCCGCCTAGCAATTGGTACACCGGCATCCCCGCCCGCTTGCCTTTGATGTCCCACAGCGCCTGATCGACTCCAGAGATGGCGTTGTTGAGCACCGGGCCGTTGCGCCAATAGCTGTTGACCATGGCCATCTGCCAAGTCTCCTCAATGCGATCCACGTCGCGGCCAATGAGGAAGGGCTTGAGGTGTTGTTCGATGGCCGTATGCACGGCGTGGAAGCGCTGGGTGAAGGTGGCGCAACCCAGCCCGTATAGGCCGTCGTCCGAGGTTATAATCTTGACGATGACCAAGCGGGAGCCGGCTGGTTGGGTGAGGATGGTTTGAACGTCTTTGATCAGAACGGGCATGAGGTCTCCTTTTTGTCGGTGAAAATGAGTGGGTATTCTGCACACCAGCCCGCGTTTTTGTCAAGGGGCGCGCCGTCCTTGTCCGGGCCGGCGGCGGCGGTTAGCTTAAGTCCTCCCATGGATTGGCTGCAAGCACTCATCTTAGGCCTAGTTCAAGGCCTGACCGAATTCCTGCCCATCAGCAGCACCGCTCACCTGCGGGTGGTCCCCCATTTTCTCGGCTGGGACGATCCAGGCACGGCGTTTTCCGCGGTGATCCAACTGGGGACGCTCGCGGCTGTCTTCGCGTACTTCACGGCCGATATCAAAAGGCTAGTCGTCGCTGCGCTGCAAGGGGTGATGCACCGCAACTTCAACCACAGCCCAGACTGCCGCATGGCGTGGTCCATTGCCGTGGGCACCGTGCCCATTGCCGTGCTCGGCCTCGGGGGACGCGACTTTATCGAGACCGAGGCCCGCCAGCTTCCCATCATCGCCGCGAGCTTGATCGTCCTCGCGCTGTGCTTGATACTCGCCGAGCGCGTGGGGCGGCGCGAGCGCTCCCTGCAAGACCTCGGCTTCTGGTCAATCCAGTGGATCGGCCTGTGCCAAGCCCTCGCCCTGATTCCCGGATGCTCTCGGTCGGGTTCGACGATTATGGGCGGGCTTTTTATCGGCCTCCAGCGCGCGGACGCCGCCCGCTTCTCCTTTTTGCTCGGCTTGCCGGCCATTGGGGCCAGCGGCCTCCTGCAACTGTTCGCCCTACTCGAAGGAGGCCTAGGCGGTGCCGGGATGCTGAGTTTGGGGTTGGGGATCCTCGCCGCCGCGGTTAGCGGCTACCTGTCCATCGGCTTCCTCCTCCGCTTCCTCCAGCGCCACGGCACCTATGCGTTTGCCGTCTATCGCATCCTGCTCGGCGGCGGCATCTTCTACTCACTGTACGGCTAATTTTAACGGAGCTATCCATGTATCCCAACAACCTAAAAGCGCGTCTGCGCAGCGGCGAAATCATCCTCGGCACCAGCCTGCCGGCTCCCACCCCACACGTGGCCGGGTCGGTCATCTCCACCGGTCCCGATTTCCTCTGGGCCGACACCGAGCACATGCCCCACGACACCGAAGCGCTCGACTCGATCTTGGTGCTGGCGCGGATGCGCGGCGTCGCCCCCATGGTGCGCGTCGCGTGGAACGACCCCGCGCTAATCAAAAAGGCGTACGACGCGGGCGCAGTAGCCGTGATGGTACCCCAAGTCGATACGGCCGCAGAAGCGGCAGCCGCGGTCGAGGCCGCCCGCTACGCACCCGAAGGCCGGCGCGGCCTCTCGCCCATGTGGACCCAAATCGCGGGCGCGGACTGGAACGAGGTCATCAAAACCGCCAACGAGGAGACGCTCGTCGTCCTCCAGCTCGAAAGCCAGCGGGCCTACGACAACTTGGACGAAATCAGGCGCGTGCCCGGCATTGACGTGATTTTTGTCGGGCCGTTGGATCTCTCGGCGACCGTGGGGACAATCACCGATACTGAGTCGCGGCAAGTGCAGGAAATCATGCGCGACGTGCCGCAGCAGCTAGCCGATACGGGGATCGCCGTGGGCACTACGCTGGGGGAATTAGACCAGATCCAGGAGAAGATTCGCTGGGGGTATCGCTTCCTCAACGTCGGCAATGCCCTCCGCTACGGCGTGCAAGTCCTCGACGACCACCTAGCGACCTTGCGCGCCGATCCACGCGGCGACAAGTAGGGGCGGATTGCGGCTGCCAGCGTCCTTGAAGGCGGCGGTCGCCGCCGTGGAGATAAAAAATTTGGAATTTGCCGAGAATAATGGTATTTTGGCAAGCAGTATCCACTCTTTTTAAGGAGGTGCCCTTATGAAACAGCGGATGCTAATGGCCGGTGTTGCTCTCGCGTTCGCGAGCGCGGCTTGGGCGCAATGTCCTCACGGTGCCATGGAGCTTCTGGGACCGGACGACGTACGGGTCAGCCTTGCTAGCCCCCACTCCCAGTTCGTGCTGGTCGAGTGGGAGGATGTCGAAGACGCGACCCGCTACGCGATCTATTTGCAGGTTTTCGACGCCGATGAGATCGAAGTCGAAGCCAGTGAAGAGATCGTTGATCCCGCCGAAGCACAGCCCACCTTCGTGTCGTGGGGCCGTGTGGAAGCCTTGCCAGATCGGGAGCAGTACAGTATGAAGCTGCCGAATCCCGAGTCCGCGGTTTATGGCGTGTCTGCGGAGGCCCTGATTAACGGCCGCTGGGTTTCGTCGCCGATCGTGCCCGCGCGCTGGATTGATCCCCAGATAAGCACGGCTGTTGAGGCCGTAAGCTGGGGTCAAGTCAAAGCAACAGCCGCCGAGTAGGACGCTTGCCTCATCAGACGTCCTGACCCCGCCGAGCGCACTGTTCGGCGGGGTTTTTTATTGGCGCGAGCTCATCGAATCCCATCCACCCCAATACCGGAGCATACTGTGGAATCATTGCTAGCCAATCCTCGGTTGAGCCGCTTTGACCCCCTCGAGCTCATTCTGTGCTACAACGATTTCGACGCGGGGCTGAACGGCTGGACCGGACTGATCGGCAATTACGAGGACTCGCTCGACACCATGCTGCCCGACTACCAAGACCTGCGGCCCCCCATGTTGAGCAACTTGACGATGTGGGACACGGGCACGGCTGGCTCGATGGAGGGCACCTACGCCCTCAAGCTGGCCACCCGCCCGCAGGCCGGCGGCCTTTCCGTAGGCATCAAGCGGCACACCTTTCGGGCGCTGGGCCAAGTGCAGTTGGAGTGCTATTTCGCGTTCAAACCCGAAGCGTCCGAACTCAAGCTCGGCGAAATGGATGTTCGCGCTTGGGGTGTGCTCTTCGACGTGCAGGACGGCAATTCCCAAGGGCGGCGCTGGATGCCCCACTTGCGCTACCTCAACGCCGAGAGCGGCCAGCGCCGGGCACGCTGGCAGACTAAGCCCGCCACCCGGTCGGTACAGCCCATTGGCCCAAGCGGCAAGACCGTATCGCATTTCCACTTGGGGCCGGAGAGCTGGGAGGATGTCCCGGGCGAGCCGCAGCTTTTGTGTTACAACGAAATCGCCACCAAAATGAACTGGCACTATCTGCGCGTCGGCTTGGACCTCAGAAGGCGGGCCTTCACCGGGTTTCAGTGCAACGATCACACCTTCGGGCCGGAGGGGATGCACTGCATTGAACTGCCGGCCATGGCCAATTTGTGGTGTATGCTCAACGCGGCCTTTTGGGTCGAAGCCGACATGGATAAACGGGCCTTTCTCTACATCGACTCGGTGTTGTTATCCGGGGAGTCTATGTCATGAATATGCGACAGAGCCACACCGCCGTCGTGGAGCGCAATCAGCTCTGGGAGGGAGAGTTTGCTACCGAGCCGTACGAGGCTGGCTGGAGCCACGAGGCGATTTTCTTCGTGCGAATACTCCGTGCTGAAGCGGCGGACTCGTCCCCCAAGCCTTTGATCGATGTCGAGCTACAGGTGCAGATCTCGCCCGACGGCATCCACTGGTGCGACGAAGGATCGCGTATGAACTTAGTCGTACAACAGCATACGCTCGACAAGCCGTCCTTTGTGCGAGTGTCCCACTACGGCGGCTGGCTGCGCCTAGCCGGGAGGATTTCCAAAGGCCGCGTCTGGGCACTCGTCCATCTGGCGCTCAAGGCGTGAGGTAAGGCCGTGGCAAGCGCGGCAAATCGCCTTCCAAGCTGTGGACGATGCCACATCGTCAGCAGCCAATAGAAACCTGCCTCGACATTTCGACGTTCAATAACTCACAGGCGTTAAGTCCATCTTTATCACTAGGAAATTCCTCTATGCGATTTGCGTTTATCATGCTGTGTGCCCTCATCTGCGCCGGTGCAGCGGCTGGTGCTGCCAGTGCAGAAGCGGATCAATCCGGTTGGTACTTCAGCGTCGGGACCGGTCTTGCACTGAGTTCGAGCATAGACCAAGAGGGGTGGAATCGGGACACAGTGTGCTATCCGACGGACCCCTGTTTCGTTGCCGATCCCGTCCCCACGCTTTCGGGCTACCGCTGGCGCTACACCATCGATGCGGATGCCGGCACCGGGTTTGAAGTCACCTTCGGTCGCGCGCTCGGCCGCCTGCGCCTAGAGATCTCGGCGTCGCAGAGCAAAAACAACATCGAGCAGGATTTTGTCTCTCTCGAGTATCTCGATCGGCGAGATAGGCCGTTGATCGCGTCGTCGTTTTCGTCATCGAAACTAGAGGAAAGATCAGCGCGTGCTCTTGCCCGTCAACACGAACCACACCGTTTGCAGCATGATCTTGAAGTCCAGCTTGAGCGACATGTTCTCGATGTAGTAGAAATCGTATTCCAGCCGCTCGCGAGCAATGCCCACCACGTCCTTGGAATCGAGGTCGAACTCGTGCTTGGACTGCGCCCAGCCCAATAGGCCAGGCTTGACGTTAAAACGCCGCATGTACAAGGGAATCTGATTCTTGAACTGCTCGACGAAAAACGGGCGTTCGGGCCGCGGGCCGACCAAGCTCATATCGCCGCGCAGGAAGTTGATGCACTGGGGAATCTCGTCTAAGTGCAGGGCGCGCAGCACCCGGCCAACCGGGGTCACCCGTGGGTCTGCACCCTTGGCCCACACCGGGCCGGTCTTCTCCTCGGCATCCACGTACATCGAGCGAAATTTAAGCATCGCAAAAGTCCGCCCCCCCTCGCCGACGCGCTCTTGGCGAAAGAAAATCGGCCCCTTGGAGGTCAGCTTGATCGCCGCGGCCACCAACAGCCACAATGGGGCCAAACCCGCCAGCACGACGACGGCCACCACCACGTCGATGAGCCGCTTGACCGTGCGCTGCCAAGTCGGCATCAGCTCGGGCTTGAGCTCCATCAGCGGCACGCCGTAGATCTGCGTCGTGCGCACGTGGCCGGTCACAATGTCGTACAGGTCGGGCGTGATGCCGAAGGAGACCGGCAGCCCCTCGGCCTCCTCGACGATCTGCATGATCTCTTCGTGTGAATTGGATTGCAGGGCGATGAGCACGGCCTCAATGCCCTCGGCCGCGAGGATGGTTCGCAGATCACCTACTTCGCCGAGCACGGGCAGGCCGTCAATAGCCCCGCGATCTTTTTCGCCGCGCGCCCGCACAAAGCCCACGATCTCATACCCCTGCGCCGGTGCCGAGCGCAACGCGCGCAGCAACCGTATGCCGCGCGCGTTCACGCCCACAATGGCTGTGCGCCGGAGGCCAATGCCGCGCAGCAAGAGCTGCCGCTCAAAGCTGCGCACCAGCACCCGCCCACCCGCCACCAACGCGACCATGCCCAGCCAGTAGAACAAGACCAGCAACCGAGTGAGGCGGATGTCGCGGTCAAAGGTGGCGATCATGGCCAGCAAGATGCCCAAGGTGACGACCTTGACGACCTCGAAAATTTCGTCGAAGCGCGAACTAGAGGGCGAGGATTGATAGAAGCCAAAGAACAGGAACAGCAGCAGCCAGCAACCGCTTATCAGCGGCAACACGTCCGAGTAATAGCCCAGCGCATACCAGAAGGTCGGCCCGTCCACCGCGTCTGGATAAAGCCGCTCGTAGTTGTGGCGGACGGTCTCCAGCGCGCCACCGGCCAACTTCATCCACAAAAAGAAAACCGACGCCAAACTGACGGCAGCAGTATCGCTCAACAGCAGCAGGACAATGCGTTTCAGACGCGACATAAACGCTCTACCTCGCAGGTTGCCAGACGCGGTGGCGGCGACCCGTTAGAAAGCTCAGCAGCCCCAGCAAGGTGCCCAAATTGGTGGCGGTGAAATAGGCCGGTACGTAGAAAAGCCAATAGCGCCCGAGCCGCTCCGGCAGCAAGAGGCCCAACGCGGCCAAGCCGTAGAAAGCCACTTGCAGCGCGAGCAAGAGGCCGTAGTACTCGCTCGCGGCCAACGGGACATTGACCGCGAGCACCACCAACAGCCATACCGGCACGAGCCAGCGGAGCAGCTTGTGGGAAGACATCTGAAGCGCAAAAAAAAAGTGCGCGAACGGGTTGAGCACGCCGACCTCGGTCCACAGCCCGTAGAGCGAGCGCGAGACAATCCGGCGGCGGCGGTGGAACTCGTCGCCAAAGCGGACGCTGCTGTACTCGGTGGCAACGGCCGTTGGTTCGTACGCGATGCGAAAGCCGCGCCGCCATGCGTGCAGGGGCGCGACAAAGTCGCTGATAATGTCGCCGCGCAGTTCGACGAACAGCTCGCGTCGGAGCGCGTAGATCGCCCCATTGGCACCCAGCGTGGAACTGAGCAGGCTCTCCCGGCGCTTGAGAAATTGCTCGTAGCGCCAGTACAGGCCTTCGCCCTTGCCAGCGCCTTGCTCGTCTGGGTTGGCGTATTGCAACTCACCGCAGACGCAGCCGATCCGCTCGTCGGCAAAGGGTGCCAACAGCCGCTTGAGTGCGCTGGGCGCGTACATGCTGTTGGCGTCTGAGAACGCGAGAAACTGCCCTCGCGCCAAGCGCACCCCTGCGTTTTGCGCCTCGGTCTTGCCACCGCGGGTCTCCTGCCGGTGCAGCCGTACCCCGCGCTCGGCAAACTCGGCGGCAATGCGATCGGTGCCATCGGTCGAGGCGTCTGAGACGACGATGATGTCGAGCCGCTCGGCCGGGTAATCTGTGGCCAGTGCGTTTTCTAGCTTGGCGCGCAATACGGCTTCTTCGTTGTGCGCGGCAATGATTAGCGACGCCGTGGGCCATTCGCTCAGCGGCGCGTACTCGGGCATCTTGCGGCCGGCCCCCAAGAGCCAAAGCAAAACCGGGTAGATTAAATAGGTATAGACGACGAGGAATAAAGCGACCCAAAAAACGGCAATGAGCATGGGAATCCAGCGGTAGAAAACAGTGTTACGATATATCTTATCTTATTATATTTTCGTCATTTGTAGTCATTTATGCAACCGTGCGCCGATCGCGCTGGATGGAATTAGCCGTGCCTAGAGTCGTCCACCTCACCACCGTCCACAACCCCTTTGACAACCGCATCTTTCACCGCGAATGCAAGACCTTGGCTGCGGCCGGGTACGACGTGGTGCTCGTGGCCCCCGGCGGGAGCGACGGGCCGGTTGACGACGTTGAGTTTATCGCCTTGCCCTACTGCGGCAAGCGGTTCGCCCGCATGAGCTTGGGCGTGGGGGCGGCCTTTTGGCGGGCCTTAACCACGCGCGCAGACCTCTACCACTTCCACGACCCGGAACTCATCCCCGCCGGCCTCCTCCTCCGCCTGCTCGGCAAGCGCGTGGTGTACGACATCCACGAAGACAACCGCACCGCCATCGAGGAGCGCGAATATCTACCGGCCTTTTTGCGTGCAGCGTTCGCTCGGGCAATGGCTTGGGCCGAACAAGGCACCAGCCGCTTTTTTCACCTCGTCTTGGCCGAGCGCTATTACGCCGAGCGCTTCCCGCGCGGCGCGACGGTTCTCAACTACACGCGCTTCCCAGCACTAGACCCCGCCCAACTCGCGGCCCGCCCCAGCGCCGGGCACCCGCGCCTGATCTACACCGGCAACGTCAAGGCGTATCGCGGTGCACACCACCACGCGCGGCTCTTGCAGGATGTGCCCGAAGCCGAGCTTTTTTTCGTCGGCCGCTGCAGCCCGAGGCTCGCCGCGGACTTGCGCGGCCCGCGCCTCCACTTTGAAGGCATCGGCTCGTACGTGCCCCATCAGCGCATCGTGCGCTACTATCTCCGCGAGCGTTGGACCGCGGGTTTGGCCCTTTTCCCGCCCAGCCCCCACACCCGCCGCAAGGAACTGACCAAAATTTTCGAGTACATGGCCTACGGCATCCCGGTCCTCTGCGCGGATTTTCCCAACCTGCGCCAGATCGTCGAAGGGGCCGAGTGCGGCCTTTGCGTCGATCCACAAGATCGGGCCGCCGCGGCCGCGGCCGTGCGCTATTTGTGGGAACATCCAGCAGCGGCACAGCAAATGGGGGAAAACGGGCGGGAGGCCGCGCGGACGACTTACAATTGGGAGACGCAGGCCGAGAAGCTGCTGAACTTGTACGCGGAAATTTTGCCATGACCGACGACCGCTTGCGGCGAGAAGCCCAATTCCACGACCGCACTTTTGCCGGCCAAACCCGCGTCCCCAAGCAGTCCTAACGCAGCACGTCCTCGTACAGCGCGTGGATCTGCGCCGCCACTTGGCGATAGTCGTAGCGCGCCTCGGCCTGCTGGCGAATCGCCTCGCGGTCGTAGCGGTCGTAATTTTCTAGCACCGCGAGGATGCCCGCCGCTAAGTCCTCCGCGTCGCCGACCGCCACTAGCCGTCCGACCTCCTCATTGACGACTTCCTCCGGCCCACCGCAGCGCGTGGCGACCACGGGCAGGCCACAGGCCATGGCCTCGACCAGCGACGTGGTCAGGCCCTCGCTAAAACTAGGCAGGACGAACAGATCGGCGGCGGCCATATAGGGGGGTAGTTCCTCCCAAGGCACCGCGTCCTCGAACGACACGTGCTCGGACAGGTTCAAGGCCTTGACTTGAGGTAGGAAAGGATGAGCGGTCCCAGTCGCAGGGTGGCCGCCGATCAAGGTCAACGAGACGTCGCGGCCTTGACTGCGCACTTTAGCCAGTGCCTCCAGCAAGACGCGCAATCCCTTTGCCTCGACAAATCGGCCCACATAAAGTAGGCGCCACCCATCTTTACCGGGCTGGTGCGACCCGGTCGCCGAAAAGAGCCGACAGTCAACGCCGTTGGGAATGCAGCGAACCTTGTCGGCCGGGACGCCCAATTGCAGGACCTCGCGGCGCAGCTCTTGGCTGACGGCAATAACGGCCGCGGCTTGCGTTAGGGCCTCAGCGATCAGTTGTCGCCATTGGGACTTGAGCTTGGGCAGGATCTTGATGTCGGAACCGTGGACCGTGATGACTACGGGCCGACCGGTTTGTGCGCCGTACTCAACAGCGGCCCGGCCGTCGGGATAGGCGCAGTGCGCGTGGATGATGTCCGGCACACCCTCAACAGCGTTGAGCAAAGCCTTGAGGTGAAAACGCCACTGCTGGGTAAAGAAAATCCGCCGTGGTACGGCGAAGCGGCGGGGATGCCGCACCTCGATCCCGTCCAGCACTTCGCGGCGTGGGACATGGCGATAGGCACTCCACAACCCAAACCCCGGCAGGGGAAACCAAGGTACGGGTGCCACTACCTCTATTTGACAATGCTCTTTGAGGAAGCGCGCCTGGTTGTGGACGAAACTGCCGTAGATCTTAGATATGACGTTGGGGTAGAGGTGCGATAGCAGCAAAACTTTCACGATTGATCCTCGCGTTCTTCAAAGCGCCGGCACGGCAAACAGGGGACTAAGACCTTAACGGCGCACGCGCGTCCGCGTCGAGCCGCTGCACGGCGAAGAGCATGCCGATGTAGAACCAAAACATGTTGCTGGGCAGGTCGCCATTGAACGACTGATTGACCTGGAAGGCGACAAACGTGGCGATCAAGCCGATGGCTACGGCGCGTAAATAGGAATCCTGCATCTGCTGCAAGCGCCCCAAGCTCAAAAAGAACGTCTTCCCGACAAACCAGACAAAAGCCGCGAAACCAACGATGCCTAGTTCGCCCAAGACCGCAGTCACTATAGTGTGCGACTCTTTTACTAGGGTCCAGTGGGGATATCCGGGCGGCGCGTATTCGGAGAATACGACCGGGAAGGCCCGCCAACCAACGCCCAAGAACGGATGGTCCAAAAACATGTCGAGCGAGGCCATGACGAGATAAATGCGCGCCGTACTCGAAGCGCGGCCGGTCGAGCCGAACTCATCAAACAAGGTAAAGATGGAGGCGAAGCGCTCGAAGATGTACTCGGCATAAGGCACGAATTCTTTGAGGCCGAGCACCAGCAGGATAGAGGCAAAAACTACGATAAAAAAATAGCGCAGCTTGCCGCTCAACCAGAGGATGACGAGCACGCCGGCCAGGGTTGACACCCAGCTAGAGCGGCTAAACGAGGCCAACAGCCCGCCAATGCCGATGACGATCGACAAAGCAAAAAGCGCCCGCTGGCCCCTAGGCAGTCGATAATTGAGCAAGACGGCCAACAGCGGCAGGACGCCGCTCATTACAAACGAGGCAAAGATGTTGGGGTTGTGAAAGGCCCCCGTCGCCCGCGGCACGTTGCCGCCCAAGGCGGTGATGACCTTGGCCGGCAGGTGGAATTGGCCGGTGATGACCTGATAGGCCCCCATCACTGAGCCCGCTATCGTCAAGACCACTAGGGACCATAAGACCGCGGACACGGTCCGCCTAGAGTCGAGCGTGATTTGCACCATGTAGGTGAAGAGCACGAGGGCGCAAATCCGCAAGAAGCTGACGGTTGCAGCCGGCTGATTGGGCGTGTACGTCAGCGACACCGCAATAGACGCGAGGAACAAAAAGAGCGGTACCTTAATCTCGAAGTCGGGAAAGTGCATGCGTTGCCGCAGACAGATGTTGGCGGCCAAGCCGACGACCATCAGCCCGAAGGCCAAGTGAAACCCCGTCAGCAAGAAGATGTCTTTTGAAGGGCCGGACTCGCCGAACAGCCGACCAGTGCTGTCGAGGGCCGTCGTCAGCAACAAAATTGGGACGACGATCCACGGCCTCAGCATCAGGCCCGCGACAAAAAACGCGACGCAGAGCGCGCCGATGAGGAGGGCCGGGAGGAATTCGAAAACGAAGATGCTGCCAGCGACCACCGCGCCTTGGAAAACCAAAAATGCCGCAAAGTAGCGGCGGTCGAGGGCGAAAGCCCACGGGATCTTAGGGGCGGGGGCCGTCATAATTTACGCGCGAATAAAGGCGAGGACCTCGTCCCGCTTCTCGGCCATGCGCTCTGCAGAGAGGGCCTCTAGGTTGAGTCGCAACAGCGGCTCGGTATTGGAGGGTCGCACGTTGAAGTGCCAGTCGTCGTAGCTGACCGAAATCCCGTCGAGACGCAGGATGCGGCCGTCTTGGTAGCGGTCGGCTAGGGCCGCGATTTTGGCGGCGGGGTCCGCAACCTTGGAGTTGATCTCAGAGGACGGGAAGTACTGGCGCTCTAGCGGGGCGAGCAGCTCGGAGAGCTTAACCCCGCGCTGCGACAGCAACTCCAGCATCACCAGCGAGGGCACGATGCCAGAATCCGCGCCAAAGAACTCGCGGAAGTAGTAATGACCGCTCAGCTCGCCCGCGAAAACGGCTCCTTCCTCAAACATCCGCGGCTTGAGGAACGAATGCCCTACGCGCTCGATCAGTGGGGTGCCACCGGCTGCTTTTACGAGGTCGGGCACGGCCCACGAGCAGCGCACATCGTACACTATCTTGGTGCTGGGATGGCGCTCTAGCATGTAGCAGGCCATCAGCGCGGTCACAAAGTCGCCGGGCACGAAGCGGCCCCGGTCATCAATGATGAAAAAGCGGTCGCCGTCGCCGTCAAAGGCAAAGCCAACGTCTGCGCCTTCGGCTAGGACGCGGCGCTCCAAGTCGGCGCGGTTTTCCGGCTGCATGGGGTCGAGGCCGTGGTTGGGCAGCCGGCCATCCGGCTCTAGATACATGCCGATAAATTCGATGGGCAACCGCTCATACACGTCTTGCAGGATCGGCCCGACCATGCCGTTGCCCGTGTCGGCCACCACCTTGAGCGGCTTGATGCGGGCCAGATCTACGAGGCTCAACACCTTGTCGGTAAAACCCTGTTCCACGTCCTCGGCCCGAACCGCGCCCTGCCTCTGACTCACGCCCCAGCTTTCCTCCTCCACGAGGCGGCGCAGGTCTTGGATCCCGGATTCACCGCTGAGCAAATAGGGCATTTGGCGCACCATCTTGAAGCCGCAGTATTCGGGCGGGTTGTGCGAAGCCGTCACCATTGCTCCCGGACGGTCCAAGGTGGCGCAAGCATAGTAGTATTGATCGGTGCCGACCATGCCGATGTCGATGACGTCCGCGCCTTGATCGATGAGGCCGCGCAAGAGGTGCTCTTTTATCGCCGGACTCGAAAGGCGCATGTCGCGCCCCACGACGACCTCCTCGCACTTCAGCAGTGCCACAAAGGCGCGGCCTATGGCGTAGGCCACTTCTTCGCTCAGGGGGTCGGGATAGATGCCGCGGATGTCGTACGCTTTGAAGATGGAAGGATCGACCTGCATGCTCAGACGAAGCGACGCAGGGTGATGTCGAGCGCGCGCACGCCGCCCGCCGCCGGTTGGTGCTGCACCAGAATCGGGCTTTGGTAGGTGCCCTGCAGGATGCGATCTGCCCCGGCTCCCGCGCTGTCTGAGATCAGCAGCCGGATGTGGCGCTTCAGGCGCAAGATGCGCTGGGCCGGCGTTGATAGCACCGAAAAGATGCGGTCGATGACCGACCGCCCCATCGGAACTTGGTCGAGCAATTCGTTGTAGAAGCGCAGGGAATCGTAGGCCGCGTACGCGTGCATTTTGCCGGGGATGGAGGCCGGGTGCCGCAGGAGGCGCTTGCCGTGCTGGAGCACGTAGCGCAGCGGATCGCTGAGGGCCTGGGGCAAGTCGTTGCGCATCAACAAGGTCTCGTACTCGTTGACGGTCATGCCGACGTGCTTTTCCTCCGGGGCGAGGCGGATGTCGATGCAGCCTTTGTCTATGCCGGATTGCCGCAACCGCTCGGCGAGCGTTGCAAAGAGGCCGTAGCGCGGGTCCTTGAGGTTGAAGGCGTCAATCGCATGACTGCCACCCACCGGAATCTCCACCCGACCGCGATGCACGATTTCGGTGTGGTTGTAGGCCATGACTGCGGTGTGCCTGCTGCGCACGTAGTGCTTGTAGATGCCGTCTAGCTCAATGAAGTACACCGGCTGCTCAGGGCGATGGATATAGGTCACGCAGTTTTTGAGACCCGCGGCGATAAAAGTCAGGTGCGAGTCGGCGTTGACCGGCTCCTTCTCCTTTTCGCCTTCGCTGAGCTCGTCGCGTAGCTGCATGCGGTCGTGGAAATAGCCAGCGTTGTAGGGAAATATCTTTTTGATGGCGCGGATGAATGGGTCGATCTGCTTGCGGCTGTGGCCCAAACGCCTACACATGCCCTGCTCTATATAGCCAGCCGTGGTGTGCAACGAACAGTACGCGGCTTTGCGAAAGGGGCGCAGTTCGTCGCCGACTTGCTCGCGGATCAGCTCGGCGATGTCGATGATTGCAAAGCGCCGCTGGGGGCGGATGGTTAGATTGAGCTCTACGGGTTGCGGAGCCATAGATTACAAATCCTGAGTCGCGTTTGTATCAAGTGCAGGCACACACTATCTTGCTGCTAACAAAAATACCCTCTAGTAAATGCTCACGCAACCAATACGTTCCCAATTGCGAATTACGAGTTAATAATTCTCAATTCCTAATTCTCAATTCCTAATTCCCATGAAGACCTTGCTAATCATGCGCCACGCCAAGTCGGATTATCCCCCCGGGATAAGCGACGATTTCGACCGTCCGCTCAACAAGCGCGGTCGCGCGGATTTGCCGCGCATCGCCCGCCTGCTCGCAGCGTACGGCCCGCGCCCCGAGGTAGTGCTGGCCTCGGCCGCGCGCCGGGCGCACCAGACAGCCACCGGCCTGGTCGAATCCCTCGGCCTACCGGCGAGTGTCTTGCACTTGGACGACGCGCTTTACCTCTCGTCCCCCAGCACCTTGACCCAAGCGGCGGCCGGCTTGCCGGACAGCGCGCAAATCGGCCTCATCATCGCCCACAACCCAGGTCAGGAGGAGTGGATCCGCGAGCTAACCGGCGCACACATCCACCTGCCGACCGCGGGTCTAGCCGCGGTCGAATTGGGCATCCACTCTTGGCAAGAAATCAGTCGCGGGCGCTTGCTCTATTTCGTGGTGCCGCGACTCGTAAAAGCCATAACTCAATGATAATGAGTAGTTGACGAATGTTGTGGAGATGGCTTATTTTTCAACAAATCACCCGGAGATAATGCGCATGAACCTGTTGGATATACTGTCGCCCGAATCAACCATAGTTGACCTCAAAGGAGAATCCAAAGAGGACATCATCTCCGAGCTGGTCAACTCGCTCGTAGTCGGCGACTCCATCACCGACCGCGACCAGGTATTGCAAGCCGTACTCGACCGCGAAAAGATCATGAGCACGGGCATCGGCGACGGCATCGCCATCCCCCACGGCAAGTCGGCCGCGGTGACCGAGCTGGTCGCAGCCATGGGCACCCAGCGGCGCGGGGTTGATTTCGACGCCCTCGACGGCGAGCCAGCTTTTGTGTTCTTCCTGCTGGTTTCCCCGGCCAATGTCTCCGGCCCCCACATCAAGGCGCTGGCGCGGATTTCGCGCTTGCTCAAAAACGACGCGTTCAAAAAGAAGCTCATCGAAGCAAATTCGGCCGAGGAAATCATCGCTACCATCGAAGTTGCAGAGCGCGATATTCCTGCTGCGAACTAGCGCGGCCCCTTCCCCGTCTTGCAGTTTCTCAATCCCGCGATCCTCTTCGGACTAGTCGCGGCCGCCCTACCTCTAGCCATCCACCTGCTGCATCGAGGGCGCGCTCAGCCCCATCCTTTCAGCGATTTCGCCTTTCTGCGCCAACTACAGCAAAACCGCATGCGGCGGCTCCAGCTACGCCAGTGGCTGGTCCTCTTGCTGCGCACGCTCATCATCGCGCTCATCGTCGCGGCCTTTGCCCGCCCGACGTATCAGGCCGGCGGCGGGTGGGGAGGCGGAGATCGCCCAATAGCCGTTCACGCGCTTTTGGATCTGTCGTACAGCACCCGCTACCAGCGGCCTTCCAGCGACTCCTTCTTCGACCAGCTCCAGCGTCAGCTCGGCGACCTGCTGGCCATTTTGCCCTCGCGCGATCAAGTGGCAGTGCAGCCTTTTGCTCAACGACCCTATGCTCCTTTTGCGGGCGACCGCGCCTACTTGGCCGAGCGCATTGCCGAACTCGCGCCGACGCAAGAGGCGACGGACCTGCGCGCCGCCTTGCACGCGGCGGCCCAACGCTTAGACCAAGAATCCGCACTAGCGCACGAACTTTTTATCTTTACCGATTTAGCCCAATATAGCTGGGATCAACTCGATGACTCGGTCCCGTCCTTTGCCGGCACGCGCGTCTATGTCGCTGGCCCTCGCGCCCAGACTCGACCGAATGCCTACGTCAAGCGAGTCACGGCCCCAAGTTGGATGCTCGCTGCCGACGCCAAGGTTGCTTTGCAAACGGAAATCGCGCACAGCGGCGAGGGCACAACACTCGACCTTTTTGTCGATGGTCAGCGCGTGCGCCGCCAGAGCGTGGATCCCGGAGCACCGGGCACGACCCAAGTACCACTCAACTTCTCACCGCGACGGCCCGGGCGGCTGAGCGGACACGTCGCGCTCGCCGACGACGCCCTCGCACTCGACAACCGCCGCTACTTCACCCTCGACCTGCCCACCGCCATCACTGTGCTGCTGTTGGGCGAGCAGCCCGAAGACGCGTACTATGCACGCCGAGCACTCGGGGCGGCGGCTCTCTCCGATCCGGTCGTAAAAATCCGCACCGATCTCTTTGCCAACCTCGACGCCAGCACCCTCGCTGGAGTAGATGTGATCGTACTCTGCAACCTTGCGCGGCTGAGCACGGTGCAAAAGGCAGCCTTGGACGAGTTCGTCGCCGACGGCGGGGGCGTGGTCCTCTTTCCCGCGCCACACAGCGACCTCGGCTACTACAACCGCGACCTCTTGCCCGGCCTGACCCCAGGGCGCTTCAAAGACCGGATCGGCGCGCCTGACAACGCGACCAACTATCAAGTCCTAGACGGAGATGAGCCGCACCACCGGCTTTTCAACGACCTCCTCGCCAGCGACGAAGATCAACCGCGTTTCTACGCCTATTTCGCCATGGTCCCCGCACCCGACCTCTTGCCCTTGGCTCGCTTCGGCGACGGACAACTCGCCATGGCGCTAGCTTGGAAGGGGCAGGGGCGCGTCGCACTCGCGGCCTTCCCCATCGACCCGCAGTGGAACGACCTGCACCAACGCGGGCTGTTCGCCCCTCTCCTGCACCGCTTGGTGCGCGAGCTGAGCCTGCCACCCGAGCGTCACACCGCCTACTTAGTTGGGGAAACGATCTATCGCCGCTTGGCCGATGTGCCAATGGAAGCTGTGGTAGAGGCCGAGACGCCGTCGGGCGAGCGACTGCATTTGGAGCCGGAGCGCGTCGGTGGCCAATACTTGTGGAAAATTCCCCAAGTCGGCGAGGCGGGCATCTGGCGACTGCGCGTTTCGGGCACTGAGGTCGATGCGTTCGCCGTCAACCTCGACGCCCGTGAGTCCGCGCTCGCACCCGTAGTACCCGAGTACGTACGGAGCGTTTTCGCGGACTCAGAAGTCCATTTCCTCAACCCGGGCGACGACCTGCGCCTCGCGGTCTTGGGCAACCGCCACGGCCGCGAGCTGTGGCGCGAATGCCTGATTTTGGCCCTCGCCCTCCTCCTCGCCGAACAGTGGATCGCCCGCGCCCCCCGCGACGTTCCGGCGCGCCAGGCGGCATAAAAAAAACCACCCCATTAGGGGTGGTCGCTCGCTTCCAAAAACCCGCCTTACCTCATCCGCCCGCGTCTATGGCGCGAAAAAACTCAAACGTATAAATGCCGTGATCGTGCCCATCGGCCCATTCAATGCGAATGCCGTAGCGCCCGACGTAGCTAACCCCCAGCACCTCGGCCGTGGCCGACACCGCCTCGGGCTGCAAGAGCGTCAACCCGCCCTCGCTCGTATCGCGCAATTCCCGGCAGTGGGCGCAAGGACACTCGCGCCGCAACCCCTCCAAGTCGTAGCGGCTCTCGCGGCCATCGCTCCACGCGATGACCAATTCGCCGGCCCGGCCGTCCACGGCGATGTCGCGCGGCTTCACCTTGTTCAACGCGGTTCTCCCACCACCTTAGCACTCAGCTCGTAGGGCGCGGCTGCGGTGATCTCCACTTCGACGAAAGAACCCACCGGAGGCGTGCCCTCGGCGATGACGACTTGGCCGTCGATTTCCGGGGCATCGCGCTCCATCCGCCCATAGCACATCTCTCCCTCGCGCGCATCGACCAAGACCTGCTGCCGCGTGCCGACGAGCTCGTCGTTTTTCTCCGTGCCCACGCGCTCCTGTAGTTGCGTCAGGCGGCTGTAGCGCTCCTGCTTGACCTCCTCGGCGACCGGATCGCCAAGCTCATACGCCGAAGTCCCATCTTCCGGTGAGTAGAGAAAGCCGGTCGCGTAGTCAAAGCGCGTCTCGGCCACGAACTCCAGCAAGGCGGCAAAATCGGCTTCGGTCTCGCCGGGGAAACCGACGATGAACGTCGAGCGCAGCCCAGCCCCCGGCAGCCGCTCCCGCAGTTGCGCCAACAAATCGAGTGTCTTTTGGCGCGTCGTCGCCCGCTTCATGCGCTTGAGCACTGGGTCGGAGATGTGTTGCAGCGGCATGTCGATGTACAGACACATCTTGTCGTACGTGGCGTAGAAGTCGATCAGTTCCTCGGTCCAGAACGCCGGATAGGTGTACATCAAGCGCATCCACTCAATGCCCTCCACCTCGGCGAGCGCTTGTAAGAGGCGCACGAGCTGCGGCCGGCCGTAGAGATCGGCCCCGTAGCGCACCGAGTCCTGCGAGACCAAGACCAGTTCCCGCACCCCAGCCGTAGCCAGCCGCTCGGCCTCGGCCACGAGCTGTTCGACCGGCTCGCTCACGTGCCGCCCGCGAATGGCGGGAATGGCGCAAAAGGCGCATTTATGATCGCAGCCATCCGATATGCGCAGGTACGCCCAGTGCTTGGGCGTCAGCGAGGTCCGCGGCAAGCTGGCCAAGTACCCGGGCCGCTGGACGCCCAACACGTCGTCAACATGGCGGACGATGTCGGCCTCGTCGGCAATCGTCAACAGCTTGTCGGCCTCCACCAACTCCTGCGCGAGCTCTTCGTAGTAGCGCGTCGATAGACACCCCGTGACAATCACTCCCTCGCACTGACCTTCTTGTTTGAGCCGATGCGCGTCCATAATCGCGGCGAGGGATTCCTCTTTGGCCGGCTCGATAAAGCCGCAGGTATTGACCACCACCACGTCCGCTTCTTCCGGCACGTCCGTCATCTGATAGGCATGGCCTTGTAAAAGCCCCAGCATCCGCTCGGAATCGACCGTATTTTTCGGGCACCCCAAGCTGACTAGGTGAACTTTGTGAGGCTGGTTTTCACTCATTTATCTCATCCCTCGCAAAAGCGCTGCGCGTATTCAATGGCCGACCGCACCATCGCATCGGTTATTCCTTCCACGACCTCCACCTCCCCGATCCGCCGACCCAGCACGAACCGCAGCCGCCCATCCACTCGCTTCTTGTCGGCCTTGGCACAGACCAAAATCCGCTCCGTATCCACCTCGGCCAATCCTCCGGGCACCCCCAACCTCGCCAGCAACGCGTCCTGCCGCTGCCTTTCCGCTTCAGGCCACAAACCCTCGCGGCAGGCGATTTCGCCCGCGGCAATCAAGCCAAAAATTATCGCCTCCCCGTGCCGGTAGCGGCCATAGTCCGTGGCTGCCTCAATCGCGTGCCCAATGGTGTGCCCGTAATTGAGGATGGCCCGCAAGCCGTGCTCCTTCTCGTCGGCAGCCACCACCTCGGCCTTGATCTCGACATTGCGGCCGATCAGCCAGTCCAAGGTCTCCGGCGCTAGCGCCATATCCACGACTTCCTCCAAGTGCTCCTCCAAAAAGGCGAAGAGCGCGGCGTCGCGGATCAGCCCGTGTTTGACCACCTCGGCCATGCCCGCGACCCGCTCCCGCCTCGGCAGCGAGTGCAGCGCGTTGGTGTCGGCCAAGACCAAGCGCGGCTGGTGAAAGGTGCCGATCAGATTTTTGCCCAGCGCGTGGTTGACCCCAGTCTTGCCGCCGATGCTCGAATCTACCTGCGAGACAATGGTCGTAGGCACCTGCACATAGGGCACGCCGCGCAAATAAGTAGAGGCCACAAAGCCCGCCATGTCGCCGACTACGCCCCCACCGAGGGCCACCACCCAAGCGCCGCGGTCGAACTCGGCCGCGATCATCTGCGCGAAAATCCCCTCGGCCCCGAGCAAGTTCTTGGCACTCTCGCCCCCGGCATAGACAATCTCCAACACCTCGAATCCAGCGGCGCGCAAGCTCGCGGCCGCAGGTTGCAGATAGCGCGCCGCCACGATCTCGTCGCTCACCAGCGCGACCTGCCGGCCCAAGGCCAAGTCGCGGCAGCGCGGCCCCAGTTCCCCGAGAATGTCGTGGCCGACGAAGATGGGGTATGCAGCCCCTGTGATGTCTAAGTCAATTCTTTGCATAGCTCTCCAGCAAGTCGCGGAGTTGCTCGGCCGTATCCTCAGGCATCTGCGTCTGCGTGGTGTACAGTTCGATGTGGGCTTGGTCGTAGAAAGGAGCGCGCGCGCGGAGCAGGGATTCTATTTTGGCGCGCTGTTCCCTCGGCTCCAATCCGGCGAGCAGAGGCCGGTTGGTGCGCCGACTGATTCGGGCAAAAATCGTATCCACGTCGGCCTTGAGGCACACCAAGACGCCGGCGCAGCGCACGGCCTCGACGTTGTCGGCGCGGGTGATCGCCCCACCGCCCAAGGCCACTACGGCATCTAGGCGCTGACAAGTTTCGAGGACGCAGTCGCGCTCTAGCTGGCGGAAGTGCGCCTCGCCTTCGTCGGCGAAAATCTCCGCAATGGACTTGCCGGCGCGCTGCTCAACCATCCGGTCGGTGTCCAAGAAGCAACGCCCTAGCTGCCGCGCCAGAATGCGCCCGACCCGAGTCTTGCCCACGCCCATAAAACCAGTCAGAAATACCGGCCCCCTCGTCATGGCCCAAGTCTCACATTCTCTCAAGGGTCTCAATGCCGAGCAGGTCGAGACCCTGGCGCAGGATGCGCGCGGTCAGCAGCGCCAGCAGCAGCCGACTCGTGCGCAACGGCTCGTCCGCGCGGAGGACCGGGCACTGCTCGTAGAACTTCATAAAGGCGTCGGACAACTCGTAGAGATAGTTACAGAGCAAGTGCGGATAGCACTGGTGGGCCACGGCCGCGACCACCTCGGGAAACTGCAACAGCTTGATGGCGAGTACACTCTCGGCCCTTTCGCCGAGCGTTATCGCGCCGCCGAGCGCGCTTTCATCCACGGCGGCGCGGCGAAACATGCTCTTGATGCGAGCATACGAGTAGAGCATGTACGGAGCGGTGTTGCCGTCGAGGGCCAGCATCTTGTCCCAGTCGAACACGTAGTCCGAGGTGCGGTTGAACGACAACTCCATGTACTTGACGCTGCCAATGCCAACCACGCGGGCGATCTGCCGCCGTTCGGCCTCGTCCAACGCGGGGTTTTTCTCGCTCACTTGGGCAAAGGCCCGCTCCACGCCTTCCTCCAACACATCCATCAGCTTGACCGTGCCGCCGACTCGCGTCCTGAACGGCCGGTTGTCCGCGCCGAGAATCGCGCCAAAAGCGTGGTGCTCCAAAGCGGTCGTCGCGGGCGCGTACCCAGCCGCCCGTGCCACCGCGAAAACCTGCTGCAAGTGAAGAGACTGGCGCGCATCGACGATGTAGAGGATGCGGTCGGCAGCAAGCGCACCGGCCCGATAGCGCACGGCCGCGAGGTCGCTCGTCGCATAGAGGTAGCCGCCGTCCGACTTCTGCACGATCACCGGCGTGATCTGGCCGTCCTTGTTTTTGAATTCCTCCAAAAAGACGCACTGCGCGCCGTTGGACTCCACCAGCAGGCCCTTGGCTCGCAAATCCTCGACCACGCGAGGTAAGTCGTCGTTGTACGCGCTCTCGCCCCGCACGTCTTCGGGCTCAAGACCGACCCCTAGCGTAGAGTACACGCGCTGGCCGTGGACGAGCGACTCGTCGATGAACTGCTGCCACATCTGCAGCACGTGCGGATCGCCGCCTTGCAGCTTGACCACGTATTCCCGCGACAGGTCGGCGAAGGCTGCGTCCTGGTCAAAGCGCTGACGCGCCGATTGGTAGAATATTTCTAGATCGGCCAATTCCGTGGCCGGGTCCGCGAGTTGGTCCAAGTGGGCGATGAGCATCCCAAACTGCGTCCCCCAGTCGCCCACGTGATTGTGGCGTACGACCTCGTGGCCCGAGAATTTGAGGACGCGGGCGATGGCGTCGCCGATGACCGTGCTGCGCAGATGGCCGATGTGCATTTCCTTGGCCAAGTTGGGATGCGAGTAGTCGATTACGACCTTTTGCGGCGCGGCCTTGGGCACGCCGAGTCGCGGATCGGTCAGCACATTGCCTAGCTGAGCGGCCAGCCACTCGCCTTTGAGCTGGATGTTGATAAAGCCCGGGCCGGCGATATCTACGGACGCGGCCATGTCCTCCAGATCCAGTTCCTCCACGACTTGGGTGGCGAGCACGCGGGGGTTGGTCTTCAGCTTCTTGGCCGCGGCCATCACGCCGTTGGCTTGGTAGTCGCCGAACTCCGGGCGAGTGGCCGGACCGACGAGAGCCGGGGAATCCTCGGGTGCGCCCGCTCGGGCCAGTGCCGCGCTGATGCGCGTTTCTAATAATTCGGTTATCATGCGTTATCTATGTTGTTTGTCGTTATTCCGTCCATCCAACCAACGGTCTAATCGGGGAAATGCTCCAGTGCGGCCGCAATCATCGCCTCGACTGGCGGCTCGACACCCGTCCAGATCTCAAACGAGCGCGCTCCCTGCCAAGCGAGCATACCCAAGCCGTTAATCGCGGGCGCGCCAGCGGCAGCAGCCTGCCGCATGAGCACGGTCTCCAACGGGTTGTACACAATGTCGGCAACCAGCATGCGCTCGTGCAGGCACGACGGGTCCGCCAGCGGCGAAACGTCTTCGCGGGGGTGCATCCCCAGCGCCGTGGCGTTGATGAGCAAACCAGCATCCCCAATCGGCCCGGTCTCTGCCAGCGACCCAACCCGCACCTTGCCAGCACTGTCGAGGTCGCCAGCGAGGGCTGCGGCCTTTTCCACCGTGCGGTTGAGCAGCAGCACCTCCTCCACCTCGTCCCGCGCCAGCAGCGCGTAGAGCACGGCCCGCGCCGCGCCGCCTGCACCGAGGAGCGCGACCTTGGACGGCAGCGGGTCCAAGCCGCCATCGGCCTTGAGACTTTGGACGATCCCAAAGGCGTCGGTGTTGTACCCAACGAGCCGGCCATCGCGGTTGGCAATAGTATTGACCGCTCCAATGCTTTGGGCCTCTGCGGAAATCTCGTCGAGATGCGCCATGACGCCCTGTTTGTGCGGCACGGTTACATTCAGTCCGACCATGCCGAGCGCGCGCATTCCGGCTAGGGCTTGGGGCAAGGCTGCGGGAGCGACGCGGAACGCCGCGTACACATAGTTGAGATTCAGCGCCCTAAGCGCGGCGTTGTGCATAGCCGGCGACGCCGTGTGTGCGACCGGATCGCCGATGACGCCGAGCACCCGCGTCGTCCCGGAAATCACTCCAACAAATCCTCAATCAAATCCTCAATGAAGCAGTTGGCAATCTCGAAGGATTCGCGCCACGATTTTCCGTAGAGCAGGCGAATGGCGAGTAGGCCGCCGCACAACATCACGGCCGAGCACACAAAAAGCCGAAAGATTCCTCTCATATTCAATCTCCTCGAATAGATTGTACGATCTTAAAAAAATCGGGCCAGACGGGCGTCAGGCACTCGCTTCCTTGGATGGTCAGCTCCCCTTCGGCCAACAGCCCGGCCACGGCAAAAGCCATGGTTAAACCGGGATCGCCCTTGCCGTCGAGCTGACCGCCCTGGAGCGGAAAGCCGCCTTTGACGACGAGCCCCTCCGGGAACTGGCCAATCCGCGCACCGAGCGAGCGCAGCGCGGCGCACAAATGCTCCACGTGCGGCACACCTTCGACATCGCGGATGACCGTCGTCCCCGTCGCCTGAGTCGTCAAGACTGCTAGCAGCGCGATCTGGTCGACGACTTTGGCTGCCCGCCCCCCAGCCACGCGCGTGGCCTTTAACGGGCTGGCGCTCACGTGCAAATCGCACTCGTTTTGACCGCGATCTTCCGCGGCGATCTGTGCCCCAATCTGCCGCAGCAAATCCAAGAAGGCCCGCTGCCCAGGGCGAATGGCCACGCGCCTGATGGTTAGCTCCGACCTCTTGCGGCACAGCGCGGCCCCCATGAGCGGATAAGCCAACGCGAGCTGCCCAGGCACCTCTACGTCAGTCGCCTGTAACGCCTGCCCGCCCTCTACCGACAGCAGTTTGCGCCGCTCGACGACAACCCCGCGCCCGCGCAACAACCGCTCCACGCGGCTGCCGACTTTCAGCGCAGTCGTCCCCTCGGCAAAGAGCGCGGCCACCATCGAGCCCAGCGCTAGGGCGTCGGTCGGCGGTACCTCGGAGAGGACGAACCCTTTGGCCTGCTGACCCCCGGTTACAAAGGTGCCCGCACTCTCCTGTTCGACGGCGAACCCGAGCTGAGCCAGCAGGTCGAGCAGTGGCCGACACCGCTCGGCTTCCATTCCCAACTTCACCCGCGAACGAAATGTTTGTCCGGCGAGCAGGGGGAGCAACAACAGCACGGTATCCCCCAATCCTTCTAGGTCGAGTGGAGCCTCTACGCGCTGAAACCCCAGCAACCCAACGCCGCGCACCTCATGGGTGCCTGCGCGCTCGGCAATGTCAACACCTAGCTCGCGCAACAAAGCGACCACGCGGCCAGCGGCAATGGGCGCGTTGCGGACAACGCTATCTCCTTCGCTCAGCGCGGCCAACACGAGCGCGCGCGCGGCTGGCTCCCGCTCGCCGGGCACCGAGACTTGCCCGGCAATTTTCTTGGCTGGGCTTACGATTGCTTCCATCGCCTAGGGTCTCCGTGCCACATACCCGAGCCGCGCCAAAATTCCCAGCGCGTGCTCCGCGCTCTCCGCGCTGTCAAACCCCAGCCGCAGCGTCCCTCCTTCGCCCTCGCGCACCTTCATCACCTCAATATCGTTGATGTTTACCCCTTCCGCGCCCAGCGCCTGCCCGATCTCGGCGATGACGCCCGGCCGGTCCTCGGCGAGCACCAAGATCTCGTGCAGCACGTGGATAAACCCCTTTGAATCCCTCGGGATGGAACCCCGAATCTCATTGGCAAAATCGAAATCCGCCTTTAGCTCCGCTGCCTCCAGCCGCTCTCTCACATCCGCGAGCGCGGCAATGTAGCGGTCAATCATCGCGCGGATCTCGTCGGCATTGGTCGCGCAGATATCCTCCCACACCGGCGCGAACGGGCTGGAGGCAATCCGCGTCAAATCGCGGAAACCACCAGCAGCCAGCGGCAGGAAGTGATCGCGCTCGGCATTTAGCCGCCCGACCATGCCCACCAGCGAGGTCGCCAACATCTGCGGCAGGTGGCTAATAGCGGCGACCGCCCGGTCGTGTGCCCCAGCGTCTAGTTCCATCACCCGCGCTCCAAGCTGCCGCAAGAGCGCGGTCAATGCTTGGTAGCGGTCGGCTGGCACCTGCTGATCGGGGACCAAAATATAGATCGCATTCTGGAAGAGGAACGGATCGGCCGCGGCCACGCCCGCCTTCTCGGAGCCGGCCATCGGGTGGCCGCCGACAAAGTACACCTCGTCGCTGAAATGGGCTTGGGCCGCCGCGACGATGCGCCGCTTGGTGCTCCCCACATCGGTAACCAACGTCCCCGGCTCGGCGAGCTGACCCACCTCTGCAATCAGCGTGAGAATTCGCTTGATCGGGGTGCAGATAAAGACTAGGTCGGCCCCTTTAAGCGCGCGTTCCAGCTCGTCGTAACCCCAGCCCTCGTCCACCACGCCCAACTCCAGCGCGCGGGCAATGGTTGCGGGGCGACTGACGCCCACAAGCCGCCCGCCAAAGCCGGTGCGCTTGAGCGCCAAGCCTATCGAGCCGCCAATCAGGCCCACGCCGACGATGACTGCCCGCCGGAAGAAGACTAATCCTCCTCGATCTCGAAGTTGGTGGTCAGTTCGATGAGCAGCCAGTAGAGTTCCTCTAGGGCCTCGTCCTTAACCAGCCCTTGGAGTCCTTGGTTGTAGGCTTTGATCTTGGCGATCACATCGAGCTCACGCTCGGGATCGCGTATTGGTTTTCCCGCAGCCTTTTTAATCCGTCCGACCTCTTGTGCGCACTGCATGCGCTCGTTGAGCAGATCAATCAGTTGATGGTCGATATTATCTATGCGTTCGCGCCAGTCACTCAGTTCCACAGTTTCTCCCTTACCGATGTCCCATGGCCCGACGGACCGCGTCCATGGTCGCGTCCGCGATCGGGCGCAACTGCTCGACGCTGTGCCTGAGCACCTCGTCGATATATGCGGGATCCGCCGTCAACTCCCGATAGCGAGTCTGGATCGGCTCGATCTCGGCGATGACCACTTCGGCCAGTTCCTTTTTTAAGTCTCCGTACCCCTTGCCGGCAAAATGTGCCTCGATCTCGGCGTGCCCTAGGCCGGTCAACGACTGATAGATCGTCAGCAGGTTGTAAAGCCCGGGGCGCTGCGGATCGAAGACAATGTCCCGCTGCGAATCCGTCACCGCGCGCATGATCGTCTTGCGCACCTTATCCGGGTCGTCGAGCAAGCCGACGCTGTGAAACCGACCCTCGGCGGACTTAGACATTTTCGCAGTCGGATCGTCGAGCCCCATGATCCGCGCACCAACCGTGGGAATGACCGGCTCGGGCACGGTGAATACCTCGCCGAACTGACGATTGAAGCGCTCGGCAATGTCGCGCGTCAGTTCCACGTGCTGTTTTTGGTCGTCGCCGACGGGCACCTCGTGCGCCTGATAGAGCAGGATATCGGCGGCCATCAACGTCGGATAGACGAACAGCCCCGTGCCGACGCGCTCGCGCCGCGCACCCACCCGATCCTTGAACTGAGTCATCCGCTCCAGCCAGCCCATGGGCGTGATACAAGTCAAAAGCCACGCCAACTCGGTGTGCGCCGGAATGTGCGACTGCACGAAGAGGTGGCACTTTTGTGGATCGAGGCCGCAGGCGATGTACAGGGCCACGGCCTCACGCGTGCCACGGCGCAAAGCCTCCGGGTCGTAGGGCCCGGTGATCGCGTGCTGATCGACCACGCAGAAGATGTTGTCGCGGTCC
The DNA here is from genome assembly GCA_965261395.1 of Candidatus Latescibacterota bacterium. Taxonomy (GTDB): domain Bacteria; phylum Latescibacterota; class UBA2968; order UBA8231; family UBA8231. The sequence continues at coordinate 3,057,018 of OZ253462.1, read as the reverse complement.
TCTAGGTTGGCCAACCAATTGCGGACGGCCCCGATGTAGTTGCCGATATGGATATGGCCCGAAGGCTGAATGCCCGAAAACACTCGTTTTTTCACGTGCCTAGTAACTCCCTCACTTTAGCCCCGATATCGGCTTCGCGCATCAGGGATTCGCCGACCAAGATCGCATCGACGCCCGCAGCCTCAAGCCGCTCCACATCGCCGCGATCCCCAATTCCGCTCTCGCTGACCACGACCGCGCCTTTGGGCACTTGGGGCAAGAGAGCGAAAGTGGTTTCTAGAGTCGTCGCAAAAGTTCGCAGGTCGCGGTTGTTGATGCCCACTAAGCCGGCCCCGGCTACTTTGGCGCGCAAAAGCTCGTCGTCGTCGTGAACTTCCACCAGCGCGCCTAACCCCAACTCGCCAGCTAGGCCAAGGTAGTCGTCGAGCTGGCTGGAGTCCATCAGTGCTGCGATCAGCAAAATGGCATCGGCACCGATGACGCGGGCTTCGTAGAGCTGGTATTCGTCGATGGTGAAGTCCTTGCGCAACACCGGCAAGCCCGCAACCTCTTTAGCCATCTGTACATAAGCATCACACCCCTGAAAATACGCCTCGTCCGTCAATACCGAAAGACAGCGCGCGCCGTTGGCGGCATACGCATCGGCGATCCACTCTGGGTCGAAGTCGGCGCGGATGACGCCCTTGGACGGCGAGGCTTTTTTCACCTCGGCGATCAGCGCGATCCCGTCCGCAGCCAACGCACCCGCAAAATCGGCTGGCGCGGGCGTGTCGCGGGCGTGCGCGCGCACATCGGCCAAACTGCGCTGACGCTGGCGGTCGGCGACGAACTCGCGCTTGTACTCGGCTATTTCGCTTAAGATATCCGCCATCTCAGGAGTTGCTTACCTCGACCAGCCGATCGAGGGCTTGGCGTGCCTTGCCTGAGTCGATGGACGCTCGGGCCAGTTCGAGACCAGCGGTTATATCCTCGGCCAGCCCGCCAACGACCATCGCCGCCGCCGCGTTGAGCAGCACCACGTCGCGCTGCGGCCCCTCCCTGCCGTCGAGTACCTCGCGCAGGATGCACGCATTGTAGTCCGCGTCGCCGCCTTTGAGCGCCTCGGCGGAGACTACTTGCAAGCCAAAATCCTCCGGATGGATCTGGCGCGTACTGATCTGCCCGTCTCTAAGCTCGCTGACCTGCGTCGGCCCCGTCAGCGTGATCTCGTCCAGCCCGTCCGAGCCGTGTACCACCAAGGCCCGCTCCGATCCCAACTCGCGCAGCACCCCGGCGAGCGCCTCGGTCAACGCGCCGTCGAACACGCCGAGCAATTGCCTTTTGGCCCCGGCCGGATTGGTCAGCGGCCCCAAGATGTTAAAAACCGTGCGGGTAGCTAACTCCCTGCGCGGACCAATGGCGTGTTTCATCGCTCCGTGCAAGGCTACCGCGAAGAGGAAGCCGATGCCGACTTCGTCGATGCACTCGCCGACCTTTTCCGGCGTGGCTTCGACGTTGACCCCTAACGCGGCTAGCACGTCCGCCGAGCCGCACTGGCTCGATATGGAGCGGGCACCGTGTTTGGCCACCGCTAGGCCGGCACCACAAGCGACAAAGGCTACCGTCGTAGAGATATTGAAGGTCCCCGAATCATCGCCACCGGTGCCGCAGGTGTCGATGAGATCGGGGCGCACCGTCACTATCGGCGTGGCTTTCTCACGCATGGCTTCGGCGCCACCGGCGATCTCGTCGATGGTCTCGCCCTTGATCCGCAGGGCGACGAGAAACGCGCCGATCTGAGCGTCCGTAGCTTGGCCACTCATAATCTGCTCCATCACCGCCCGTGTCCTAGCGCGGCCCAAGTCCGCTCCGGCGATCAGGTCTTTTATAGCTTCTTGTATCATGCTTGCGCTCCTCATAAGCGAAGAAAATTGGCCAGTAGGTGTTTGCCTTCTATGGTCAAAATCGATTCGGGATGGAACTGCACCCCTTCGAGAGGCCATCGCCGGTGCCGAATCCCCATGATCGTCCCATCCTCACTCGTGGCCGATACTTCGAGGCACTCAGGCAAACTCTCCTGCTCCACGGCCAGCGAGTGATAGCGGGTGGCGACGAGCGGGTTGGGCAACCCCGCAAAGAGCGTGCGGCCGTCGTGTTGCACCGGCGTCGCGCGACCGTGGACGATCTCACCGGCCCGCACGATGCGCCCGCCGCAAACTTGGGCGATAACTTGGTGCCCTAGGCACACGCCCAAAATGGGAATCACACCGGCCAACCGCTCGACGAGCGCACACGAAATTCCAGCTTGATCTGGGCCGCCAGGACCAGGCGAGATAACGACGCGCTCTGGCGCGAGTGCAACCGCTTCGGCGACCGTCAATTGGTCGTTGCGCAAGACCTTGGTTGCAGCCCCTAATTCCTCTAAATAATGCACCAAATTGTAGGTAAAGGAGTCGTAGTTATCAAGTATCAGCAACATGTCTTCAACGCGCTAAACTCCCTATTACTTGGGCGATCAGCCGCAAGCCGAGATCGCCCTTGAGCGTCAAAATCGACTCGGGGTGAAACTGCACGGCCGCTATCGGCAAATCGCGATGCTCCACGGCCATGATGACCCCATCGTCGGTCTGCGCCAAGACCTGCAAGCACTCGGGCAACTTTTCTGGCACGGCGTAGAGCGAATGGTAGCGCCCAGCGACAAACTCCGCGGGGAACCCGTCAAAAATTCCTTCCGGCGTGCAGCGGATCGTCGATTCCTTGCCGTGCATCGGGTAGGAAAGCACCCCTAGCTCGCCACCGAGAGCCTCGACGATGCCCTGCAATCCCAGACACACGCCGAACACCGGGAGCGCGCGCCGTACGCACTCGTTGACCAGCTCCGGCACTCCAAATTCTCTCGGCGTGCCTGGCCCCGGCGAGATGAAGACCAGATCGGGATCAAACTCGGCGAAGACGCGCTGGGGATCGCGCAGGCCCCGCGCGCCGCTGCCGTCGCGCGACCTCGCGGCGCGCACCGTCACCACCTCCGCTCCCGTCTGCCGCACGTAATCGCCGAGCGTATGCACGAAGGAGTCGCGGTTATCGACGAAGAGTACCCGCTTGCCCTGCCCGGTGGTCGCGATTTGGGTGCTCTTCTTCTTGGCGTCGGCGGCACCGGTCACCGCGTTGATAAAAGTCTCGGCCTTGGCCCGAGTTTCGCGCTCCTCGGCGTCGGGGTCCGAGTCGCAGAGTAGAGTCGCCCCGACCCGCACTCGGGCGATGCCGTCCTCCAAGTGTACGGTGCGGATGGTGATCCCGGTGTTGATCTCGCCGCTAAACATCAGCATGCCGATGCAGCCGCCGTACCAGCGCCGCGCCGAGTTTTCCAGTTCCTCGATCTTCTGCATGGCCGCCGGTTTGGGCGCGCCGGTCAGCGTTACCGCCCACATATGCGAAAGCAGGGCGTCGAATCCGTCGCAGTCGTCCTTCAGCTCGCCGACGACTTGGTCCACGGTGTGAAAGACCTTTGAGTACTTTTCGATCATCCGCCGCCCGACCACCCGCACCGAGCCTTCCTTGCAAATCCGCGCTTTGTCGTTGCGGTCGACGTCCGTACACATGTTCAGCTCGGCCTCGTCCTTTTTTGAGTTGAGCAAGTCGCGGATCTGCTCGGCGTCCTCCATCACGGTTTTGCCGCGGCCGATGGTCCCGGCAATCGGACAAGTCTCGACGAATGACCCGCTAACTCGCACGAACATCTCGGGTGAAGCACCGATCAGATACTCGTCGCCGAGGTTGATGAAGAATTCATAGGGACTGGGGCTATTGCGGCGGATATTCTCAAAGAGGATGTGCGGGCTGCCCGCATAGCCAGCGCTGAGCACTTGGCTCGGCGTCACCTCAAAGAAGTCGCCGCGCTCAGTACCGGCGATGACCTCGCGCACCTTGTCGGCGTATTCCCCGGGGGCGTGGTCGCACGAGATCTCGGTTGCCGCGCCGCGCACATAGGGCACGGCGTCCGTGCCTCGCTCCATGCCCTCGGTTGACAACCCGTCGGCGGCAAATTCATAGCGGTAACGCCGCGCCTGCTCCTTGCGGTGATCGACGACGACTAGTTCGTCTGGCAAAAAAAGGTGCAGATCGGGTCGGTCCTCGCGGCGCGGATGGTGCAGTTGGAGCGGCTCAAACTGGAGTACCAGGTCGTAGCCCAGCGCCCCGTAAAAGCCCAAGTGATTTTCGCCCTCGGCTCGCATCTGTGCCACCAGGGCGCGCAGGACGCTGAAGATCGTCGGCTGCTTGGAGCGCTCCTCTTCGGGGAAGTACTCGGGCATGGGGGCCACTGTGCCTTTGAGCTGGCCATCGGTTAGCTCCAGCTCCATCACATGCTCGTGCTTGGCGAGGCTGCGGCGAAAGGTCTCCAGCAGCATCTCGCCGCGTGCGTTGAGCGCCCGGAAGGCAAAGGCGCGCTGACGCGCCACCAGCTCCAGCGGCGGATCGACGAAGCCAATGTCCCAGCGGCTATAGCGCCCTGGATACTCGTAGCCGCTGGCAAAGACGGCACCCCGGTGGGTATTGAGCCGTTCGAGCAGGAACTTTAGTGGCCTTTCTATGGACAATTCCTCGGTCTGGCGCTTGACTTCGACGCCGCCAGCCGTGCGAAAGGTTTCCGTGTGAATGGTCATGGCGTTCTCCAAGTACATAAAAAACGCGGACACCCGAGGGCGTCCGCGTTGGATTGAAAATTCATCTCGTCGCAGTCTAGCGGATGGACGCACCTTTCTCTCTGATCGGGGAATACCAAGCGCGCCACCAGCGACGAATGTAAGGCGAAAAATTCATAACGAGCCAAAAGTAAAAGGGCCGCTCGCACCTGTCAAGCTGTTCAGCGAATCAACACCGTCTATGGCAGATCGTCTATTCAAGGTAGGGTTCGACTTTCGACTGGACGACGGTGCCAGCCCGTATCACGCCAAGATCCCATCCAGCCAAGCGTCCGTCTGTTCCAGCTCTAAGATAGCTTGGATTTCTTCGTCGCTCTTCTTCAAGGCGAGCAGGATGCGTCGGACAGGAATGGGTGTCGCTTGGGGACCGTGCGGATCTTCTTCGGGATTTTCCCACTCGGGGAGACGGTGAGTAAGCTCGACGATACCATTGGAACCCCAAGGGGGTAGATGGCCGTACTGCTTCCAGATATCCTCGGCGATCGCCTGTTCCGCTTCAGACAGGTGGTTTATTCCTATCTCTTTCTTTAGACCGATGCAGTAATCTGCTTGGTTCTCGATGTACTGGTTCCACACAGGATGGCGATCGGGGTCGTCTTCTTGGTGTATCAGATTGTACGTCTGAATGGGCACCGGGCCGTGTTTCATCGATACCCAGCGATCAGTGGAGATGCTATGCCCTTCCCGGTCCAGCGCCTCGCGATCAGCTAGGTAGATGAGTTTGAGCAGCTTGATAAACTTCATCGAGCCGCCCCACGACAGAATGCTAGCAGCGAGTTCAGTAGCCTTTTCTTCGTTAAACATGATTATCTCCTCTTTAGGACTATGTAGGAGATTCAAGAGTCGTTTTCACGTTGTCAACCCAAGTCCGCTTGGTGGCGACAACGATTCGGCTCAGCGAATCAACGCCAACTTAGCCGTTTGAACCGCACCACCGACATGCAACACAGCCCAATAGACCCCCGAAGCAGCCTCTACACCCGCCGCCGTACGACCGTCCCAGCGCATACTGTGCGCGCCAGCATCCACCCATCCATCGGCCAACACGCGAACCTGCTGTCCCATCAAATTATAGACGACAAGCCGCACGGGGCCGGCCTCGGCCAAGGCAAAAGGGATGGTCACTTCCGCGTTGAATGGCGTGGGAAAGGGATCGTTTAGGCCGGAAACCAGTCCATCCGGCAACTTGGACAAGAGCTGCGCCCCTGCGACGGGCTTAGCACTGGGTGGTGGTTCCCCCACCCACACATCCTTCAACTGCCAGCGAGCGAAAGATGAGGTGCGGTTTTGGTTGAAGAGATTGCGGAACTCGATAATGTTTGTGCCAGAACGCAGGTCTGCGCGGTCTAAGATGATATACCAATGCGTCCAATCCTCGCTCGCTGGAATATAGGCGTAAGATTGTTCGTTAAGAAAAATATCGATTTCGCCATCGCTTATTTCCTTTACCGAAAAATAACACGCGAGATCGCGACTAGCCCCCCCAAGGCCGAACTTGACGTTTTTGGGATTTTTGGTAACCGCAGGCGGACTGTAGCCGAAAAGTCCTCTACTCGGCAGTGACTCCACCACTTCGCCTTCATCGCCCTCAACAATAATGCGCTTAGTCCCGGAAGACTGAGACCCGGTAGCGACGACCTTCACGTCTCCGCTTTGCGCCCCAATCGGAACCCTAACCACGATTCGGCTATCGCTCCAAGTCACGTAATCGCCGGACGTTGGCCGGACATTAGGCGTGAACAGGACGTAACCGCTCCCCCGGCTACTCTTGAAATTGGCCCCGGTCAGTGTCAAACGGTCCCCTGGCTTGACTCTGCTCGGCGAAACACTGGCCAAGTAGGGGCTTGTTATCTCTAAGCGGATAGCGTTGCTCGTTCCTGCCGAGGTGCGGACGGTGACATTGCCAGAGCGCACATTCGTGGGAACGCGAAACCTGATTATGGTATTCGACCAAGTGGTGAACGAAGAGATCGCAACCGAGCCAATTCGCACCGAACTACTCCCCCGCGACGAGCCGAAGTTGCTTCCGATAACGGTCACGACCTGATTGTACTGCACTTGGCGGGGAGAGACAGAAGTGATTTGAGGAGAGGAGGCGGACTCCACTACAACGCGCTTGGTTCCGGAAACTCCAGCCCCTATAACGGCCACCTTCACGTCTCCGCTTTGTGCCCCAGCCGGAACCCTAACCACGATTCGGCTGTCGTTCCAAGTCACATAATCGCCGGACGATGGCCTGACATTGGGTGCAAATAGGACGTAACTACTCCCCCGGCTGCTCCTGAAATTGGCCCCGGTCAACGTCAGGCGGTCTCCGGGTTTGACTCTGCTCGGAGAAACACTGCCCAAGTAGGGGCTTATTATCTCCAAGAGGATGGCGTTGCTCGTACCTTTCGAGGTTCTGACGACGAGATTTCCAGAGCGCATATTCGTGGGAACGCGAAACCTGATTATGGTATTCGACCAACTATCCAACCAAGAGGAAGGGATCACGACCGAACCTATCCGAACCGTACTGCTTCCCCGCGACGAGCCGAAATTGATTCCAGTGACCGTCACGACCTGATTGTACAGCACTTGGCGAGGAGAGACAGACGAGATTTGAGGAGCTACAGACTCGACCACAATACGTTTGCCCCCGGAAGTTCCAGCCCCCGTAACGACTTTCACGTCTCCGCTTCGCGCCCTAGCCGGAACCTTAACCACAATTCGGCTGCCGCTCCAAACTACGTAATCGCTGCTGGCTAACGGCCGGGCATTGGGCGCAAACAAAACGTAACCGCTCCCCCGCCTGCTCCCGAAATTGGCCCCGGTCAGTGTCAAACGGTCCCCTGGCTTGACTCTGCTCGGCGAAACACTGGCCAAGTAGGGGCTTGTTATCTCTAAGCGGATGGCGTTACTCGTTCCTGTCGAAGTGCGGACGGTTACATTGCCAGAGCGCATGTTCGTGGGAACGCGAAACCTGATGCGGGTATTCGACCAACTAGCCAACGAAGAGGAGGGGATCACGACCGAACCTATCCGAACCGTACTGCTTCCCCGCGACGAGCCGAAGTTGCTGCCGGTGACGGTCACGACCTGATTGTACTGGACTCGGCGGGGAGAGACAGACGAGATTTGAGGAGACCTGCTTTCGATTTGAAGCAGCTTCGTCCCCGATGTCCCATTCGAAGTAGTAACCTGTACATTGCCACTTCGCGCTCTAGCCGGAACCTTGACGACAATTCTGCTGTTGGACCAACTCACATAGTCCGCAGCAGAGGGTCGTACATTGGAAATAAATAAAACGTATCCCGTGCTCCGTCTATCGCCAAAATTACCGCCCGTTAATGTCAGGCGATTCCCTGTTTCGATTCGCGTCGGCGAGATCCTCGTCAGATACGGGCTCGTTATTTGTAGGCGGATGGCATTACTGGTGCCTTGGGACGTTCTAACGGTCAGGTTGCCGGGGGGCGTATTGACGGGAATGCGGAAGCGTATCCTGCTACTCGACCAAGAGGTAAACGCAGAGGAAGGGATCACGACCGAACCTATCCGCACGGAACTACTCCCCCGCGACGAACCGAAATTACTCCCGCTTACGGTAACAATCCCATTCGTCTGTACCGTCTGCGGAGAGACGCTGCTGATGCGAGGAGAGGTGTTTGCGGAAACTTGCATAATCGGCAACACGAGTTTGCCGTATCCGCTGTCGTTGTCCCTTCCCCGGGGTCCTATGTCAACTGTTGCATCGACAAGTGCATCCCACAATTGAGTGCGTGAGTACGAGGGATTAGCTGACTTGATCAGGGCCGCCGCGCCGGCGACGTGAGGCGCAGCGGCGGATGTTCCGAAAAAACCATCCGGTGCATAAGAAACGGTTGATACCCCTGTAGGGGCGACGAGTTCAGGCTTAATACGGCCATCAAGGGTGGGACCTCGGGAGCTGTAATCTTCAATTCTACCCAAGTTATAATAATCATGATAGATCGCTCCAACGCTCATGGCTCCTTCGGCGTCCGCAGGAATCCCGATGCTGCCCTCCGGGCTCGAATATTCAAAATCGAGATTACGATGAAATGACCATATTTTCAGCCTTCTAGATCGGGCGTCTGGGCTTTTACGAACAAGAATATGATACTGTCCCGATCTCTCTGCAGTGTATTCGATCCATTCTACAGGTTCACGACCGGAACCACTTTGAACATCTGTACTTTGGTCAACGCTTTCGAGCTCGCCGGAGGAGTTAGAAAAATAGAGGTACAGATCATAGTCATCACGGGTTTCGGGCCAATCATTCCATGTCAAGTAAACGGATATCTCAGTCCCTTTCTCAGCTTCAAATCCTATCGTCTCGTCGTCGCCTTTAAAGTTGTGCCAACGATCAGAATCGCGATCAGACCAAGGCTGGTAGTAATGGCTTTTTGCGCTATTGCTTGCTGCATTTACCCAGAGAATACCCTTATCGGCGGCGTCATCTACAATGTCGCAGGCTATTCCTTCCCCGTCGCCAATGCCTGTTCCATACCAAGTCATGGAATGATTGATTATGTCAATACCCTCTCGTATGCAAAGATCCTTAGCATTTTCCAAGTCAACTAAGTTCCCCACTTTCAGAAGCGTGAGTTCGGCTTCCGGGGCCACATCGTGGACTATCTCTGCACACGCCGTGCCGTGGACGCTCTCGCCAGCATATATCCCCTCGCTCGTATGGTCGAGATACCGCCAAGAGTCCGGCATGTTTCCAGGTAGTTCGTCCGCCCCCTTAAATCCTCCGTCAATAACGGCCACCTTGACCCCTTGTCCTTTCACACCCTCGAAGTAATTATCATACGCTTTGATGAGATTCCCACCTTCACTAAAGATGATCTGTTGCGCGTGTGGCCGGTACGGCCTGCGGACAAAGCGAACCCCCGGTAGTTCCGAAACCGCCAGCAACGACGACGCTGGCACCGAAACCCGCATCAGACTCTTGGACTGCGCCAGAACCCTCCCGCCAAGTGCAGCCAGCGACGAGGTATCAATCGAAGCCGACGCTTGGCCAGGATGTGGAACCAAGATGACGACGACAGTATCCTGTAAATCGCGAGTCGGTTTGGCCGCCCCCGGTATTGCCAACTCCCACAACGCACTCTGTATCTTGGCAGGGCCGTCGGGCCTGTCAGGTGTAAAGTCTATGTCTTGTCCCCAGAGGGGTACATAGCCAAAAACGCCCAAGAAAAGGGCAGTCATAATTCTATAACGATTAATTAGTTTCACCGTCGCTCCATGTTTTAGGGGTGGGTGTATATAGCAGGTGGTATGCCAACCAACGCGGATTGGCAGCGGCCTACGTACATGACAGTAGAAGCGGTATGAGATGCTTCGCTGCGCTCAGCATGACAGGTGATAGTACTATGTTTGCCGGTCATGCTGAGTGCGATGGAGCTATAATACGCCCTCAAAACGAGGCGTCAAATCAAGGAATTTGCGGTAGGCACTATTCGACTCAGCGAATCAACGCCACTTTGGCCGTTTGAACGACACCACCGGCTTGCAACACGGCCCAATAGACCCCCGAAGCAGCCTCTGTACCCGCAGCCGTGCGACCGTCCCAACGCACGCGGTGCGCACCAGCAGCCACCCAGCCATCGGCCAACACGCGAACCTGCTGTCCCATCAAATTATAGACGGAAATCTGCACGGGGCCGGCCTCGGCCAAGGTAAAGGGAATGGTAACTTCGGCGTTGAACGGCGTGGGAAAGGGATCGCCCAAACCATCCGGCAACTTGGATAGAAGCCGCGTCCCGGCGGCGAGCTTAGCGCTAAACGGCTTCCACAGCACTACCACGTCCTTCAACTGCCAGCGGACGAAGGATGCCGCGCGGTCTTGGTTGATGATATTGCGGAACTCGATGACGTTTTGACCAGACTGAAGGTATGTTTCATCGAGGACCAGACACCAAGTCCGCCAATCCTCTCCGGCTAGGAGCACTTCGTACCTTTGTTCGTTGAGGAAAACGACGACCTCGTTGTCGCTTATTTCCTTGGTCGAAAATTGGCACAGGACATCGCTATTGATGCCTTCAAAACCGAACTTGACGTTTTTGGGATTTTTGCTAACTGTGGGTGGGCTATAGCCGAAAATCCCACTGCTCGGCAGCGGCTCTAGCCATTCGCTGCCAATCTCAACGTGCGTAGCCCCGGTGGCTCCATCGGCGGTGAAAACCTGCACCGCGCCACTGCGGGCCTGAGACGGGACTCGGACGACGATGACGCCGCTGGACCAGACCGCATAATCGTCAGCCGCCGCTTGCACATTGGGGTTAAACAAAACGTACCCCGTGCCGCGCTCCTGGCCAAAGTTACCGCCGGTCAACTTCAGGTACTCGCCAGCCTGTACTTGCGCTGGCGCAAGTTGCACTAGGTATGGGCTGGCGATTTCCATGCGGACGGCATTGCTGGTGCCTTCAAGCGTCGCAACGGTCACGTCGCCCGAGGGCACATTGAGTGGAACGCGGAACCGTATCGTCTTATCCGACCAAGCCTCAAACGAAGACACCGCGACCGAATCAATCCACACGGAACTGCTGTCCCGCGAGATGCCGAAATTGTCCCCGGTAATTTGGATGAGATCGTCTGTCTTGGCCCCCGCATCCATGCGCGTGTGATTGGTGATCGCATCAATGTAAGGGGATGTGACGACTACCTGCGCACTGTCGCTGCCGCCGCCGGTTATCACCTGCACCTTGCCGGTGCGCGCGCCGGTTGGCACGCGCACTTGGATCTGCACATCGCTCCAAGTGAGATAGTCGGAATCGCTCGGTTCCTTTCCCGCAAAAAAGACCACTTTGCTCGTCCCTTTGGTACCGCCGAAATCCTGGCCGACGATGGTAACGGTTTGGCGGTATTGAGCGCGGGCAGGCGAGACGCTCGTAATTTGCGGCGCTGAAACCGACAACACGAGTTTGCCGTATCCCGTGCTGTCGTCCTTGCCCGGTGCTCCCAAATCGACGGTGGCCTCGACGAGGGCATTCCACAGATCGTCGCGCGAGAGCGAAGGATTGGCCGATTTGAGCAGGGCGGCCGCGCCGGCCACATGAGGAGCCGCAGCCGAGGTCCCCCCAAACAACTTATCTGCACCGTAAGAAGCCGTTGTCACGCCCGAAGGCGCGACGAGGTCGGGCTTGATGCGGCCATCGGCGGTGGGGCCGCGCGAGCTATAGCTTGCCAGTATGCCCAAATCCCATTGGTCGTGGTGGATCGCCCCAACGCTCAGCGCACCGCGAGCGTCCGACGGAATCCCCAAGCTGCTAGCTGGGACCGGATATTCGATGTCGTGGTGCCAAGACCACACTCGCAGCTTCTTGGGCTCTGCCTCGCCGACGCGGACGACGGAAATGCCATACGTGCCCTCTTGCACGGCAAAGTATTCTATAAACTCCACAGGAGCGCCGCCGTCCCCCTGAACATCTGTGCTTTTGGCGACTTCCTTGATGTTGCCGAATGCGTCTTGATGGTAGAGATAGAGGTCGTAGTCCGCCGTGGTGGTGGGCCAATCGTCCCAAGTCAGCGTCACTCTTACGAAGTCACCGATCTCGGCGACAAAATTCACTGCGTCGTCGCCAGCGGCAAAATTGTGCCGATCGTCGGCGTCGCTATCGTGCCAAAAACCCGCGTAGTGCTTGTGGGCGTAGTTGCCAACGGCGTTGACCCAGAGAATGCCGTTGTCGGCCGCGTCATTTACGATGTCGCAGATGATCCCGCGCCCGTCCCCAAAGCCCTCGTTCACCCAAGTCGCCGAGTAGTTTACGATGGCGACTCCGTTTTGTATGCAGCGGTCTTTGGCATTCTCCATATCCACTATATCCTCGACCTTGTACAGATAGAGTTCAGCTTCCGGGGCCACGTCGTGGATGATCTCGGCACACGCCGTGCCGTGGGCGTCCGTACCAGCGTATATCCCCGCGCCCGTATAGTCGCGGTGCCACCAACGCGACGGCATGTCTTCCTTTAATTTATCGGCCCCCTTAAATCCGCCGTCGATAATCGCCACCTTGACCCCTTGGCCCTTCGCCCCAGCGACGTGATGTTCGAGCGCGCGGATGCGAGCTAAGCCCTCGCTAAGGGTTTGTTGCGAGTGCGGACGGTACGGCCTGCGGACAAAGGCCACGCTCGGCAACTCAGATACCGCCCGCAGTGATGCGGTCGGCACCGACACGCGCATCAGGCTCTTGGACCGAGCCAAGATTGCGACGCCGAGGTCGGCAAAAGACGCAGTGTCAATAGTGGCCGCCACTCCCCCGGCAGGGACCAAAATGACGACCACATCTGAGCCGTCTGCGGCGCGGGTCGGCTTGGCCGCCGAGGGCGCGGCCAGTTCCCACAGCGCACTTTCCATCTTGGGAGGACCAGCGGGTTTGACCGGAGCGGAACCTAGGTCTTGTCCCCACAGAGGTACAGCAAAAAAGAGGAAGAAAAAAATATGGCGCACGACGATCAGGGTTGGCGAGCCTTGTACGATTCGTGTGCGCCCTGCGCCCCTAGCTCTTCCGTGCGCGATAAAAGCGCGAGTTGCTCGTCGTCGGCCAAGGGCGCGAACTGGCGAGCGATGTCCGCATTCTGCCGCAGCTTTTCCAGCGAATCCATCCCGGAGCACACGGTAGTCACCGGCAGGCTCATGGCGTAGCGCAAGCATTCTGCCGCCGTTGCCGCACCCGTTGCGAGGATCGCTCCGGGCGAACCCGCCAAGGTCTTCATGGCGATGACCCCGATGTTTTTTTCTACTGCGACCGGCAGCACCTGCTCGACAAAGCTGAGGTAGTGCGGGTCGAACACGTTGATCGGCATTTGCGTGGCGTCCCAAGCAAAGCCGCGCTCGATCATCTCCACGTGCAGAGCGGGCAAGGTATGGCCGGTGAAGCCGATGTAGCGGATCTTGCCCTCCTCTTTCGCTTTAAGCGCGGCCTCTAGCAGGCCCTGCTCGTAAATCCGCTCTGGGTCGTCGGGCTGTCTGATACTGTGAAACTGCCAGAGGTCAATCGCGTCGGTTTGCAGCCGGCGCAAGCTCTCTTCGAGGTGGGCAATCGCCCTCTTGGGGTGGCGGCTCGTGTCCTTGGTCATTAGAAATACGCGGTCGCGATGGCCGCCGCTCAACGCCTTGCCCATGCGTATCTCACTCTCGCCGTCGGAGTAGCCCCAAGCATTGTCGAAGAAGTTGATCCCCTCGTCGATGGCCGCGTGCATCAAGGCGATGGCCGCCTTTTCTTCCATGTTGCCGTAGTGGGCTATATGCGCGCCGCCCAAGCCGAGCAGGGAAACGGCTTCGCCGGTGCGGCCCAAAATTCGGCGGGGCATGTCGCTGTGGTTTGGAGCGGCGCTTATAGAAAGGCCGGCGGCCGCCGCGGTCGAGAGTTTGAGGAAGGTGCGGCGGGAATAGGGTCTATCGTCCATTGAGCATTTCCTCCAGTAAATTATCTCCGGTAATCAACTGCACCGCCGTCGCCAGCAACATCCCATACACCACTCGATTGAACCACACGTCGCTAAACCGCTGATTCAAAAACACGCCCAATTTCACCCCGGCGTATGCCAGCGGAGCCAGCAGCAAAGTGGTCTTAAAAATGTCGGCGTGAAAAAGCCCCAAGCCCCAATAGGGCGGCAGTTTGAGCAAGTTGAGCGCGGCGAAGAAGATGACCGTGGTGCCGACGAAGACGTGGCGCGATAGCTGCTGCGGCAGCAGGTAGATGACCACCGGCGGTGCCCCGGCGTGGGCAATTGTCGAGGTAAAGCCCGAGATTGCGCCCATCACCACGCCAGCGAGTGGCCCCGGGCGCTGCTTCCGCACGGCTCCGACAATCGCCGCCCGCCCGAACTGGAATGCGACAAACAGCAAGGCCATGCAGCCCAAGCCCACCTCTAGGACGCGCTCGTGCTGACTGAAGTAGCCGAAAAAAAAAGCCCCAGCGCCGATCCCCAAGACAGAACCGGGCAGGAGCCGTTGGACGCTCGTTTTGTCAAAGGTGCGGCGGTAGTGCCGGACGGCGAACACATCACAGGCAATCAACAGCGGCAACAACAGGGCCACCGCGTCCGCTACCGAAACCATCAGCGCCAAAAGCGGGGTGGCCAAAATCCCGATGCCGCCGCCAAAGCCGGCCTTGGCCACCCCCATCAATAACACTGCCCCCACCGCGCAGACCCAGAAGGCGGGCGGGTAGGTCGGCAGCACTACTCGCCTTCTACCTGAGTTACTTCGATATCGAGCTCTTCGCGTTTGCGCACGTGATCGACTTGGCCGTCCTTGATCCACACCACGCGGTCGGAAACGCTGAGCATCTTGTGGTCATGGGTCGCCGAGATGACCGTCACACCGGAATTCTCGTTCATCTCTTTGAGCAATTCGATGATTTCGGTGCCCGTGCGCAGGTCCAGATTCCCCGTCGGCTCGTCGGCGAGGACGACGGCTGGGTCGTTGGCCAAGGCGCGAGCGACGGCCACGCGCTGCTGCTGGCCACCCGAAAGCTCGTAGGGCTTGTGCGAGTACCGCTCGCCAAGGCCCACCTTGCCCAACAACTCCATGCCCTTGTCGCGGGCCTCGTCGCTGGTCAGGCCAGCGAAGACCATCGGCAAGGTGACGTTTTCGAGCGCGGTCATCACCGGGATCAAGTTGAACGACTGGAAGATGTAGCCGATCTTGCGGCAGCGCAGCCAAGCCAGCTCATACGCGTCGAGCTGGGCGACGTCCACTTCGTCGATGTACACCTTGCCCTCCGTGGGCTTGTCGAGTCCGCCGACCATGTTGAAGAAAGTGCTCTTGCCCGAGCCCGAAGGCCCCATGATCGACAGGTACTCGCCGGTGTAGATCTCCATGTCCACCCCGCGCAGGGCGTGAACCTCAATCTCGCCCATCAAGTAAATTTTCTTTACCTGCTGAGTCCGTACTACCGTGCGTTTTTCCGCTTCTTGGACAGCGACCTCGCCCGGGGCGGTTGCGGTCATTTCAGATCTCCTCTAAGGAATCAAGTGTCGGAACGCATGGCCTCGACCGGCTCCATCTTGGCTGCGCGATACGCCGGCAACATGGCGCCGACTAGCGAAAGCAGGGTCCCCACCACCAAGGCGTAACCGGCCGATTCGACGATGCCGCCCAGCGGGAAATAGGCCAGCGCGTAGCCGCCGTAATCAAGCAGCGCCAACCCCAGCGTCAGCGCGAAGCCGATGATGATCCCCGCCGAAGTTCCCGCCAACCCCTGAAAGGTCGATTCGAGGAGGAAGAGCTTGACAATAAAGGTGTCCAAGGCCCCAAGGCACTTCATGGTGCCGATCTCGCGGAACCGCTCGGTCACCGACATCAACATAGCGTTGGCAATGCCGACGACGCAGACCAAGAGCGAGAGACTAATGAGCCAAGTCTGCTTGGATCGCTCTTCCTGTAGGCGGGCCTCGGCCTCTGCGGAAGCGTCACCGGCCTCGGTGACGCCGGTCTCAATGCCGTTTTTTTGCAACAGCAAGTTGATCTCGCTTTTGTCCGCGCTCCGCAGACTACTGACGATTTCGTTGCTGCTCCACACCGACATTAAAAAGGCAATGGCCAGAACCACGCCGCTAGTGGTGATCAGCGAGCGGCCAAAGCGAATTTTCAGGCTGCGAAAACTAATTTCCACTGCTCTGCTCATCGGCAACACGATCTCCCGACCGCCTGCCAAACGCATCTCAGACATAGTTATTCTCCCAGCGAATGCTCGCGTTCACAATACGTAAATAAAGGCAAGAAATCAACACTACCCGACTCAACTGCCCCTCCTAATCTCCACGAGGGGCAGGGGCGCAGAGCCGTGTGCGCCGCGATCGGCAACCATCTCGGCAAACGCAATCGGCACCATGCTAACGCACAAACCTCGCGACCCCTGCGACTGCACTGGCTGCTCTAAGAACGACGCCATGGCACTCGGGGTGAACACGAGGTGATCGATGGCAAAGTCGTTCACCAGCTCCTCCAGCTCGCCAACGTGACCGACCACCGGGCGACCGGCCAGCGGGCGATCGCGCTGCTCGGGAACCTCTCCCACCACGCCGATCAGATTGCAGTGGGCCATACCCGCTCGCTCTAGCTGCGCGACGAAATCCACTGCGACCGCATCGGTTCCCACCAGCAGGGTGCGCAGCCGGCCCTCGCGGCCGCGCTGGTGCAGAAACCAACGCGCGACCAAGCGCCAACCGGCGATTAACACCAAGTTGCAAAACCAAGCCGCGACCACGGCCAGCCGCGAGAAGTTGTATGCCTTAAAGAAGAAGACCAGCATCACGATGCAGGCAAACCCCAGCGTCACACCCACCACCGACCACGCCACTGAGTAGCGGCGGCGGTCGTACAAGCCCGACGCGTAAAACGCCAACAGCCAGACCAAGGTCGAAGCACCGTACACAGCAGCCCATTGCAAATCCGAGTACGGAGGCGGCACCAGCCAGCGCGTCGGCTGGACGTCGAAGCCGAAGAGGTTGCCGACCTGCTCAACGCGGTAGATGAAGGATACCAGATCTTGGTGGTAGCGCACCGCTAAACCCAGCTTCAGGCCGCAGAGTACCAAGCCGGCGTCTATCAGGGGCATGGCCAAGGTGCGGCCCGCCCGGGCGAGGAAGCGGAACATCCCGTGCAGGGCAATGCCCACCTGCAAAAGCCACAGCGGGAAGAAGCGATAGCGCCGCGCCATGTGCTTGTTGACAAAAATCGACATGGCGCGGCTCTTGCGATAGAGAATTTTCAGGGGCGTCCCCCGGCCGCTCTCGCCGCGAAAGTGGATGATCTCGGTCGTCGGCACGTAGTAGATCTTCCAGCCGGCTTGGTGGAAGCGATAGCACCAGTCGATGTCCTCGCCGTACATGAAGTAGTCCTCGTCGAGTAGGCCGACTTGGTCCATGGCCGACTTTCTCACCATCATGCAGGAACCCGACAGCACCTCGACCTCGGCCGTTTGCTCGGGGTCGAGATACGTCATGTGGTAGTGGGCGATGAGCGGGTGCTTGGGAAAGAGGCGGCTCAAGCCCGACATCTTGCAGAAGGCAGCCAATGGCGTGGGAAAGCCGCGGCGGCTGTCGAGCTGCAAGGTGCCATCCGGGTCGAGGATCTTGCACCCGCAGGCTCCGGCTTCCGGGTGCGCGTCCAAAAACTCTACCATTGTGCGCAGCGCATCTCGGCGCACAATGGTATCGGTGTTGATCAGCAGTGCGTATTCTCCGGTCACCTGCCGCAGGGCCACGTTGTTGCCGGCCGAAAAACCCACATTGGCTGCGTTGCAAATGAGCTTCACTTGCGGGAACTCCTCGGCCACCATGTCGGCACTGCCGTCTGCCGAGGCATTGTCAACGACGAAGATCTCCATCTCTAGACCTTCGGCTGCTGCAAGCACAGAACTGAGGGCCTGTCGAGTCAGGTCACGGGTATTGTAGCTGAGGAAGACGACGCTCAGTCGCACGATCTAGCACCTCGCAGGCGGCCCATGAGCTTGTAGCCGCTGAAGTAGAGGATCTGTTTGGCAAAGAGCAAATACTCGCGCAGGTCCAGCTTGCTGGAGCTGAACTGGCGGTTGCGGAAGACGAAAGGCACGGACCGATGCTGCTGATAGCGGCCCTTGACCAAAATTTCGAGCAAAATTTTGTAGCCCGAGGACGTGAGCACTAAGTCCTGTATCACTTGGCGGCGGAGACAGAAATAACCCGACAGCGGGTCCTCGACCCCGGTTAGCAGGCGAGCCGCGCCCACGCCGACTTGCGAAATCAACTTGCGGTGCCAAGCCCACTGTTCGACTCGGCTGGTAGCTCCAAAGCGGCTGCCCATGGCAATATCGCATTCGCGCAGACTGCGAACGAGCTCGGGCAGGATCGCCGGGTCGTGGCTCAAGTCGGCGTCCATCACCCCGAGATGCGGCCGCGCCGACTGCGCGAAACCCGCCATCACCGCCGACCCCAAGCCGAGCTTGCCCGCCCGATGGACCACCTGTACAGGATAGTGGGCCTTCAGCGACTCGGCCACCTCGCCGGTGCCGTCGGGCGAGTTGTCATCTACCACGATGAGTTCCAAGTCGATATCCGGCTGTTGGCCGACGATTGCGAAGATTTCTTCGGCCAACAGCAGCAAATTTTCCCGCTCGTTGTACGTGGGCGTCACCAGCGAAATCTGTATGGGTTCCATGCTAGCGGGCAAATTGGGGGAAGTCGCGGCGAAAATGCGGGTCCGCAGCGAGATGTTGTAGCCCCTCGGCAAAGCTCAGGGGCCGGCGACCGAGCGCAGCTTCCAGCGCGTCGGTGCGCAGACCAGAGCGCAGGGGGCGCTCGGCTGGTAGCCCGGCTGCACGGGTCGGCACGGGTTCGATCAACGCGCCGTCGATTCCAAAAAAACAGGCTAGTTCCCACGCCATTTCCCAGCGCGTCATAAAGGTCGCACCACCTGCGTGAAACAAACCCCGCGCCTCTTTGCTGCACAGGGACACCAAGGCGCGGGCCAAATCGCGGATGTAGGTCGGGTTGCCCCACTGATCGGCAAAAACCCGTAGCGGCTGGGCGCCAGACAGCCCTCGCAGCACCCAAGTGAGGAAGTTGGACCCAGCCTGCGGAACATATCCGTATAGCCACAGGGTCCGCACCACTAGCACGCGCTCCATTCTCTTTAATATGCCCTCGCTTTCGAGCTTGAGTTGGCCGTAGCAAGACAGCGGATTGGCTGCATCCCCTTCGCCGTAGGGGCCACGCTTGCCGTCAAAGACGTAATCCGTGGAAATATGGACCAAGCCGGCACCGATCGCAGCGCAAGCCACGGCCAAGGTCTCGGGAATATCGACGTTGGCTTGCCGCGCGGCCCGCGCGTCTTTTTCGCAACCATCGACATCGGTCATGGCCGCGGCGTTGATCACCCAATCCGGAGCCAGCTCGGCGACGAGTGCGGTCACGGCCTTGCGGTCGGCTAGATCGACTTGGCGATAAGAAATGCCCTCGGCGGTGGGCCGGCGACCGCAGCCCATCCACTCGGCTTCCCCTTCCAAGGAGAGCAAAGTGCGGCCCAAAAAGCCGGTGGCACCTGTTACCAAAATTCTCATAGCGGCGGGCCGTAGAGCAGCAACGCCCGCGCCCACGAGCTATGCGCTCGGCCGGGCGCCTGCGCCAAGCGCGGCTCGCCGGCCAAGGCGACCACCCGCTCGGCACGGCCCTGTCGCCCGTAGAGCTGGAGGGCGAGGGCGTTGCCGCGGTGCGACAGCGGGCCGAGGGCCGCGGGGTGATCGTATGATTGCTCCATAAAGTGCGCGACCTGCTCGGCGGCCGTGGCAAACCTCACCTCCCCACTCCACTCGCCCAACTCCCATAGAGCCAATGCCACCAAGGATTGATCGACCAGTAGGCCGGCACTGCCCTCGGCCTCTGAGTCGCAGACGTGCCGCACCCGACCGCGGCCGTCAATACAGCGGTTGATGAGTGCGTCCCCGGCTTGCAGGGACACCTGGGCGGCGCGTTCGTCGCCTAGGGCAGCGGCAGCGGCGAGATAGGCTCGTATCAGGGCCGCCTGGCGGTCGGCGTAGAGCGTGGGGTCGGTCCACCAAGTGTCGGCCATGACTTGGCGGCCGCGGAACGCACCCTCGGCTTTGTCGAAGAGCGTGCCCTCGACAAAGCCGAGTAGTGCTCTGGCCGACTCGGTGTAGCGGGACTGGTCGGCCTCCAGCAATAGATGCAGCATGGCCGCCTGATCGAGGGCGTCCCGCTCGCTGGCGGGTGCGCTCCAATCCGGCGAGTATGAGTACGCGCGAAAACCACCGCTATCGCCGAGCGGCGAGGCGAGCACCGCGTCCAAGCTGGCCAAGGCCATCTGCCGCGCCGGCGCTGCATCCCGCGCCTCGGCATAGACGAGCAGGAAGCGCAATACCGAAGTCTCGAGAAACTTGGTCGGGCCGCCGAAACCGCCGTGGGCCGAGTCAAAGGCGGCCGCGCACGCACGGTAAACGTCATCTATTGCAAAGGGCCCCTCAACCTCGGGACGGGCGGCGGCGCGCTGCACCTTGGCGACGAGCACCGCGCGTTTTTCCTCGTAGGCCATGCGCAACCGGCGCAGATAAGGCTCGACATTGGCTGGCGGAATATCCACGGCCCGCGCGAAAACCTGTCCGTCCGGCAGGGTCACCACTAAGGCCGGCCAACCACCGCTGTCGTAGTGCCGAGCAATGTCCGGCCGCTTGAATGGATCGACCTGCACGCTGACAAATTTCTCGGCGACTAGTTGACGCAACGCCGGCGTTGGCGCGGGAAACAGGCCCTCGCATCCTGGGGCGGCCAAATACACCAATATGGGATTGTCTTCGCGTTGGGCGCGTGCGAACAACGACTCGTCCCAAGTGTTCCAAGGCATCTCGCCATCGGCCCACTGCCACTCGGCCAAGGCCGGCCGCTCGCTGCGGATTGCTTCTTGCGGCGGCTCCTCGGTGGCCGTGCACCCGGCCAACATTAGCAGCACCAGCAGCTTGGCCTTAAATTGACACATCTCTTTTATATTCAAGGAGTTCTGAGGCATTTACAAAGGGCGCTTAATGTACGTCATGCCCCTGTGAGCGTCAAGCAGACCCTAAGGGGACGGGCTTTTTGCACCGGGTGGTTTAGCCTATGTTTTGTTTTTCCACTAGAAGCCATCTCATTAAGGAGCACGCCATGAATCCACTCGAAAAAATCACCCTCGGCAGCAGCGGCCTGCGCGTCACCCGCCTCGGCTTGGGCTGCGCCTCTATCGGCGGCCTCTACGGCGACATACCAGACGACCAAGCCGTCTCCGTCGTGCACCGCGCCCTGTCTTTGGGGCTGAACCTCTTAGACACCGCACCGCTGTACGGGGCGGGCAAAAGCGAAATCCGTCTCGGGCAGGCCCTCGTGGGCGTGCCACGCGACAGCTATGTGCTCGCGTCCAAAGTGGGACGCGTCTTGGTCCCCACCGAGCAAGACCAACAGGTGGGCGCGTTCGACGACCCGGCCCCGTACCAACCCGTGTTCGACTTCAGCTACGACGGCGTCATGCGCTCGTTTGAAGACAGCCTCAAACGCCTAGGCGTAGATCGCATCGACATCCTCCACATTCACGACCCGGACAACCACTGGCAGGAAGCCATTGACGGTGCTTACCCCGCGCTCGACAAGCTGCGCAGCGAGGGCGTCATCCAAGCCGTCAGTGCGGGCATGAACCAATGGGAAATGCTGGCCCGCTTTGCCCGCGAGGGCGATTTCGACTGCTTCCTCCTCGCCGGACGCTACAGCTTGCTCGACCAAGGCTCCCTCGACGAACTCTTGCCGCTGTGCGTGGAAAAGAACATCGGCATCATGGCCGGCGGCACGTACAACAGCGGCATCTTGGCCAAAGGCGCGCGCCCGGGCGCGACCTACAACTACCGGGAAGCGCCACCCGAAATCGCCGCTAGGGCCAAGTCCTTAGAGGCCGTGGCCGCTTGCCACCAAGTCGATCTGCGGGCCGCGGCCTCGCAATTTGTCTTCGCCCATCCGGCCATCACCTGCATCATCCCCGGGACGCGGCAGCCCGAGCGCGTGCAAGAGAATTTCGACTTGCTCACTCGGGAGATTCCCCCGCCGTTTTGGGCTGAACTCCGCGACGAGGGCTTAGTCCGCGACGACGCCCCGCTGCCGTGAGCTTGTGCATTGCCGGCGGCGCGGGTTTTGTCGGCGCGAGCTTGGCACGCCGCTACCGCCAGCACTACCCCAACCGGCGCATCGTCGCCTTCGACAACCTCAGCCGGCGCGGGTCCGAGCTGAACTTGGCCGACTTCAGGGCGCACAACATAGAGTTCATCCACGGCGACGTGCGCTTTCCCCGCGATTTGGAATCGCTGACAGGCACCTTCGACCTGCTCATCGACGCGGCGGCCGAGCCTTCAGTCCACGCGGATACCAACGCGATCGACACCAACCTCAAGGGCACTCTCAACTGCTTGGAGTGGGCGCGTCGGCGCGCTGGTGCTTTGCTCTTCCTCTCCACCTCGCGGGTCTATTCGCTGCCCACACTTCGGAGCTTACCCCTGCGCGAAGAGGAGACGCGCTTTAGCCTCAACCCAAAAGACCCTCAGCCAGCGGGACTGTCGGCCGCGGGCATCGGCGAGTCGTTTGCCACCTCCGGTCACCGCTCGCTGTATGGCGCGACCAAATTGGCTTCCGAACTCTTCGTCCAAGAGTACTGCGCTGCCTATGGCCTGAATACCCTGATCAACCGCTGCGGCGTCATCGCCGGACCGGGCCAGTGGGGCCGAGCCGATCAGGGCGTGTACGCCCTGTGGGTCGCCGGCCACTACTTTGGGTTGGGGCTGCGCTACATGGGGTTCGGCGGACGTGGCAAGCAAGTGCGCGACCTCTTGCACCCGGACGATCTCTTCCCCCTGTTAGAGGCGCAAGTGGCCTGTCCAGCCGCGTGGACGGGCGACGTGTTCAACGTCGGCGGTGGCCTCGCCAGCTCGACCTCGCTGGTGGAATACACCCGGCTCTGCCAAGAGGCCACGGGCCGCACCCTCGCCATCGGCTCGGTCCCTGAGACCCAGCCGACCGACATCCCCTATTACGTCACGGACAATGCCAAGGCGCAGGCGGCCTTTGGCTGGACCCCGCAAAAGACTGCACGAAACATCGTCGGTGACATCCACACTTGGCTGGTGGACAACGGCGATCTGGTCCGCCCGATGTTCACTAACCTTACGGTCAGCGAGTAAAACGTTGTACTGGCCGTGCGGTCACTGAATAAAACGAGTACCACAAGGAGACTGTTCCATTGAGCATCGCCCTGATCACCGGCTCGGCGGGTCTCGTCGGCAGCGAGGCGGCCCGCTTCATGCACGAGCGCGGCTTTGACATCGTCGGCGTGGATAACAACATGCGGCAGTACTTTTTCGGCGCGGACGGCTCGACCGCTTGGAACCGCGCCCAGCTCGAAAAGGAATTGCCCAACTACCGACATCGCGATCTCGACATCCGCGACGTGGAAGGTGTGAACGCGCTGTTTGCCGAATGCGGCAAGGCCATCGCGCTGGTAATCCACGCGGCGGCGCAACCCTCGCACGACTGGGCAGCCCGCGAGCCGCTTACGGACTTTGCGATCAATGCCAACGGCACCCTCCACCTGTTGGAAGCCACGCGCCGCTGCTGTCCGGACGCGGTTTTCATCTTCGCCAGCACCAACAAGGTGTACGGCGACGCGCCCAACGAACTGCCCTTGGTGGAATGCGCGACCCGCTATGAACTCGACGCAGCGCACCCCTTCCGCGAGTTCGGCATCGACGAGAGCCTGCGCATCGACCAGTGCCAGCATAGCCTCTTCGGCGCATCCAAGCTCGCCGGTGACATCCTGACCCAAGAATACGGCCGCTACTTCGGTCTCAAGACCGCCGTCTTTCGCGGCGGCTGTCTAACCGGCCCGGCCCATTCGGCCGCCGAACTGCACGGCTTTTTGGGCTACCTAGTCAAATGCGTGGTCACCGGGAAGCCCTACACCATCTTCGGCTACAAAGGCAAACAGGTGCGCGACAACATCCACAGCCGCGACCTCGTCTCAGCCTTCTGGCACTTCTGCCAAAATCCCCGCGCCGGCGAAGTGTACAATATGGGCGGTGGGCACCGCGCCAACGTCTCCGTGCTAGAGGCCATTGAAACCGCGCAGCACCTCGCGGGCCGGTCGCTCGACTACGCGCTCGCGGACGATGCTCGCAGGGGCGATCACATCTGGTGGATCAGCGACGTGCGCAAGTTCCAAGCGCACTATCCCCAATGGGAATGCGAATACGACATCGAGCGGACGATGCGGGAATTGGTGGAGGCCGCTCAAGAGCGGGAAGCCGCTAGGGAATGAAATGACCTCTATGCTTCGACCCACGCTCCGGGCTATTTGAGTAAGAGCAACCGCCGGGTCTGGACTCCGCCGGGGTAGTGCAGACGGCTGATATAGACGCCCGCCGCGACTGCAAAGCCCCGCTGGTCACGGGCGTCCCAGTGGACCTGATGGAAGCCGGCGACCTGGAACTCATCCACCAGTGTACGCACCGGCTGGCCCAGCATATTGTAGATCTCCAGTCGCACCGGGCCGGGGGTGGCCAAGCGGTAGGCGATCTGGGTGCTGGCGTTGAAGGGATTGGGGACATTGGGATATAGGCCGCTGGCGACCGAGGTCACCTCCTTGGCCGCACCGGGATCGTTTGGATCGCTTTCACGCATGAGAGCCTGCACCTCAATGGCCGACAATATCCCATCGTATATTCTGAGGTCGTCCAACGCGCCCCTGAGAACCTGAGTCGCGTCGAAACCGCCACCGACCTGATCTTGTTCTTGACCAATGATGAGCCCGCCCGCATCAACCACGAGCATGTTGTACACCAAGTCCCCACAGCGATTGGCATAGCCCGTGCCATCTACAAAAAAGTCGGCATGGCCCAGCGAAGCGTTGCGAACCACGGCAACGTGATGCCAGTTCCCGTCGGCAATCGATTGGATTGTTACATCACACCGTCCATCATGGATTCCAGGTCCGGACCCATGCGAATAGAAGAGTAACTGGCTTTTGTTCAAGAAGTAGATAAGATATTCGTTTTCGTTTTTCTGGTTGGCACCGCCGACGATGGATTGTGCGCCGGTCTTGGAGGTTTTCAACCAGAACGCGACGCTCACGTCCGTCCGGCCATTGAGCACTTCGCGTGGAAGGTTGATGCGATGGTTGGTCCCGTTGAAGAGAATCGCACCAGCTTCGTTGCCGAAGCGGTCTCTTGTAGGTACGGGACCTGACAGGATACCGTGATACTCGTTTCCGCTGGCGTCCCGGGCATTGCCATTGAAGGGGTAGTGGGCAATCAATTCGGCCCCTCTGGCCAGCACTTGGCTGGCTACCACTTGCACACCGCCGCCTAAGGTCAACTCCAAGCTCTGGTGCCGGTCCTGGTCGAGAAAAATGCTGTGCCACTGGCCCACCACCTCGCCATCGGCGTTGCGAGCCCGGGCTTGATAGTAGCCGCTCACCGGAGCCTCACTGGAGATGATCAGTTCTAGCTGTCCGAACTCGTCGGTGACACCGATCCAAGCGTAGTCGGGTTGGCGGCCGATGATGGTACGTGCAAACTCAACAATTAAGTGCTCGATCGCATCGCCCAGGACAGTGGCCGTCACCCCGCTAACAGCCGCATCGAATGATTTCGAGACTTGGGAGCAAACCGGCAGATCGTTGACCCATCTGGCCAATGTCTCCGGTGCACATCCTATCAGCGCGTTGCCGTCGAGGTTCAACTCCTCCAGCTCTGTCAGACGACCCAATGCGGGTGGAATCACACCCGTCAACCCATTGTTGTCGAGGCGCAGCCCCCGCAGAGCTGTCAGTTGGCTCAGTTCGAGTGGAATCGAGCCGATCAACTGGTTGCCGTAGAGATACAGCCCTCGCAGGGCTATCAGTTGGCTCAGTCCGGGTGGAATCGAGCCGATCAGCACATTGCCGCTAAGGTCCAACCACTCCAGTTGGCTCAGACGACCCAACTCGGGTGGAATCGAGCCGATCAGCACATTGCCGCTAAGGTCCAACCACTCCAGTTGGCTCAGACGACCCAACTCGGGTGGAATCGAGCCGGTCAACCTGTTGTCGTAGAGGCTCAACCACTGCAGTTGGCTCAGATGGCCCAATTCGGGTGGGACCACACCCGTCAACTCGTTGTCGCCGAGTTCCAACGTTTTGACACCAGAATCGCCGACCTCGATACCGTCCCACTGAGTAATGGGTATGTCTGCGCTCCAGTTTAAGCCGCGGTCGCCGGCCAAGTGGTCGCGTAGGCCCAAGAGCACCTCGCAGTTGGCCACCAAGCCGGGATGGTCCTGCGGCTCCGATACGACGATACCGTTGGCGCACGGGTTTGACTCCGCGGCCACCGGCTCCGCCCATGCGGCCAGCCCGGCGTTCAGCAGACAGGCCGCCAGCCGCTTGTAGCAGCCGTAACGACCCTTCGCGACAGGTAACTCATCAGTGTGATCCATAGAGAAAATGACCTATTGCTTGAGGAAACGCAGCACAAACGTCGGCACCACCGGGTCGTGCCACACCACCTGAAAGCGGCTCTCGTACTCCTCGATAGCTGGGTACAGGTACTGCCCAGTCTGCGGAAAACCGAGGCTCTCCAGCACGACGTACTCTACCTTTTCGCGCTCCATATGGGCCAGCACTTTTGCCGGCTCGTCAAAGGGGAAGCCGACGCAGCGCCGGCCCGAGACGATGTACATCCAGTAGCCCTTGCGGCACAGCACGATGGCGTCTGCCGGCGCGTTGGCTTTGAGCCATTGACCCGCCTGATAGTAGCGCAGCCAAGGCGGGGGGTAGTCGGCGGCGGCGTAGTCGGCTAGGCGTTTGACGCCGCCGACTTGGCCGATGACGCAGGCGAGGAAGCAGCCCCATACCACCAACTTGCCCACATTGCCTCCAGCCAGTCTATCGCGAATTTGCAAAACAACCCAGACCCCCAATAAGACCAGCACCGGCACAATAGGCACCAGAAAGCGGTCCCCCGGCCAAGGCCAGAGCAATACGATACCCATGAAAAACGCCGCGTAGAGCAGGAGCAGCAGGTGTTCGCCGCGCTTAATGCAGAGCACCGTCGCGGCAACGGCAAGCGCGATCAGCAACAAGGGGGCGGGATGCAGGATCGTCCCGGTGCCGTCAAAAAAAGGCACCAAGGTATTGGGCAATTCCCGCGTCAGATAGCGATACGCATGGCCGATAAAGCGCTCGACAAAGCCGCCTATATCGAGCAGACCCCGCTCTGGGTGGTAGGGATTGACCATGAAGAGCTGCTTGATATAAACGCTACCGCCGCCCACCGCCTGATTGCGCAAGGTCCACGGCAGCCAGCAGACAAACGCCGCGCCGCCAAAGAGCAAACACCGCCGGAAATCGCGTCGGAGCAACAGATAGACCACCACAGCCGCCACTAGCGCGATCCCAACTGTGCGGATGTAGTACGCCCAAATGGTGCAGGCGAACCCACCGACGAGCCACCAATTTCCCTTGAGGCCCTCGCGCCCGACGCCCCGTTCGACGAGCCACAGCGCCAAAAGCGAAAAGGTCAAATAGGGCACTTCGGACATGACTTGGTGTGCGTAGTGCAGAAGTAGCGGGCCGTAGGCTGCACCGGTCGGTCCATGCGTCAAATAGCTCTTGCCGAGTACAACGCTCAGCGTCACCACCACCAAGCCGGGCAAGACGCCCATCCGCTCCTTGGCCAATTGGTAGAGCATCCCCATCCCCAGTGCAAAGAGCACCAGCACCCAAGCCTTCATCGGCACCCAATCGCCGGGGAAAGCCCACACCAACGGAGCCAGCAAAAGGGGGAAGCCAAAAGGGTACTTGGTTGCTGGCTGCGGATCGGGCGAGTTGATGTGCAAAAGCCCCTCGCCTTGGGCCAGACTGCGCGCCAGCGTGATGAATTCGGCGTTATCGCCGCTCAGGGACAGTTTGGGGTCGAAGGTCCAGACCCCCAAGAGAAATGCCGCTGCGACAATAAAGAGGAGAATACCGCACTGCGCCCGAGGCGCTTCCAATAACTCGACTATGCGCATGCCTAAGTCCGCTTTGCGAACCTGAGACTCAGATTTGTTGGGAGCAGCCTTCCTTTTTTTGGGGGATGCTGTCATGGTAATCGCTTGCACTCGGGCAAGTTGCAAAATCGCTTTTCAGTACTTCTCATCGACAAAGTGCAACTTGCTCTGCGGCGGGCGCTGGTACTCGCCGTGGGGCGGGCGCGGCGGTAGCTTGACCTTTTTTGGCATTACATCCTTGTAGGGCAGTTGGCTGAGGATGTGCGCAATGCAATTGAGACGCGCCCGACGCTTGTCGTCGGCTTCGACCGTGTACCAAGGCGCTTCGGGAATGTCTGTGTAGAAAAACGCCTCGTCTTTGGCCTTGGAGTACGCGACCCACAGGTTCCGTGACTTGAGGTCTATATCGCTGAGCTTCCAGCGCTTGAGCGGATTCCGGGCGCGCTCCTGAAAGCGGCTTTCTTGCTCTTCCTCACTCACCGAGAGCCAGTACTTGAGCAGGATGATCCCCGAGCGCACTAGCATGCGCTCAAACTCCGGGCACGAGTGGAGAAACTCCCAATACTCCTCCTCGGTGCAAAAACCTAACACCCGTTCGACACCGCTGCGGTTGTACCAACTGCGGTCGAAGACCACGATCTCGCCCGCGGTCGGCAGGTGGGTCACGTAGCGCTGGAAGTACCACTGGGTGCGCTCGCGGTCCGACGGCGTGCCCAAAGCCACCACGCGCGCGCCGCGCGGATTGAGCGGCTCGGTGACGCGCTTGATGACCCCGCCTTTGCCAGCCGTGTCGCGCCCCTCAAAGACAATTACGACCCGCAAGCCCTGATCCTTGATCCAGTGCTGCAACTTGACCAACTCGTGGTGCAACTTGGCCAATTCGCGCTCGTAGTCCTTCTTCTTCATCTTCGCCGACTTGGCGGCTTTTTTGCTTTGCATACCTAATCTCCATCGCTTGCGGTTCGCTGTTCAAACAAACGTACACAAGGCAGCAGCGCGAGAAAAACCTCGCCCCGCCCCATCTTGCTCGGCTCCGACCAGCCGCATACCTTATCGCGCACACCGCCTAACCGACAAGGACTATTATGAGCCAAGCACCCCCTCCCAACCTGCTTTACATCCACTCCGACCAACACAGCCCCTACGTCGCCGGATGCTATGGGGATCCCTTAGTCGAGACCCCCCACCTCGATGCCCTCGCCGCGCGCGGCGTGGCGTTCGACAACACCTATTGCCCCTCACCGATTTGCGTGCCCTCGCGGATGTCCATGCTCTCGGGCCGCTACCCCTGCGACAACCAAGTCTGGACCAATACCCACATCCTCGATTCCGGCATCCCCACCCTCGCCCACTCTATGGGTGCGGGCGGCTATCGCCCCGCGCTCGTCGGTCGCATGCACTCGGTTGGACCGGATCAGTTGCACGGGTACGCGGAGCGGCTCGTCGGCGACCACGGCCCCAACCAGCCCGGGGGCGCAGGCGTCGATCACGGCCAGCTCACGGGGACGGCCGGGCCGAGTCGCGTCAGCTTGCGCCTGTCCGGCCACGGCCAGAGCGCCTACCAAGTCCACGACGAAGACGTCACCGCCGCGACTGTTGACTACCTCAATCGCCTCGGCGTCGCCAAGCGCGCCGGCCAAGCCGCGGAGCCGTTCTCGCTCTCGGTCGGTTTCATGCTGCCGCACCAGCCCTTTGTCGCCCGCTTGCAAGACTATCGCTACTACTATGAAAACATCACCCCGCCGCAAACCCCCGAACCCTTCGGCGATCACCTGCACCCTCACATCAAGCGCTGGCGCCAAGCCTGCGATATCGAGGAAGTCAGCGAAGAAGAGATCCGCCGCGCCCGCGCCGCCTATTGGGCGCTAGTCCACCGCATGGACGCGCTGATCGGCCAGATCGTGGCCGCACTGCGGGAAAACGACTTGGAGGAAAATACCCTCGTCCTCTATACCTCAGACCACGGCGAACAGGTCGGCGAGCATGGGCTGTGGTGGAAGCAGACTTTTTACGAGGACTCGGTTAAGGTGCCGGCCATACTCGCTTGGCC
Organism: Candidatus Latescibacterota bacterium; assembly: GCA_965261395.1. GTDB lineage: Bacteria > Latescibacterota > UBA2968 > UBA8231 > UBA8231. The sequence continues at coordinate 3,026,751 of OZ253462.1, read as the reverse complement.
TGGACGCTTGCCCGCCGGCACCCGTTGCGACCGGGTGATTTCTTCACTCGACCTCAACGCGACCATGCTCGACGCCTTGGGCTGCCCGGACTTGCCCAACTCGCGGGGCCGCAGCCTCCTGCCCTTACTCGCAGATCCCAAAAACGTCGAGTGGGACGACGTCGCCTTCTCCGAGTTCTGCCAAGACGCGGCCGGGGCCGGTGGCCCCTTCCCAGCAGAGGGCATTTTCCAGCGCATGATTCGGCGCGGGCGGTGGAAGCTCAACTACTACCACGGCCAGCCCTGCCAGCTTTTTGACCTCCAAACTGACCCGCGCGAGCGCTGCGACCTAGCGGCCGACCCGGCGCACCAAGAGATATTGGCCGCGCTCAAAGCCGAAGTCCTAGACGGGTGGGACCCAGAGTGGATCACCGCGCGCATGACCGCGCTCCGCGCCGACCGGCCCATCCTAGCCGCGTGGGGCCGCACCGTCCAGCCTCCCGACCAGTGCCGCTGGAAACTCGATCCGGCCATGGATTATCTCGACCCGGAGCAGCTTGCCACCAGCCAGCGCAATACCAACAAATGACCCAATAGGGCGGCTGGTGCCAAAACCGTCGGCAGCCAGACGTAGGGTGCGTAGGTCACAAACGTGCTAGCCGGCTCGTTGGTAAAGACGCGGAACTCCGTCGGCATGGAGAGGGCCGCGACGACGACCGCCTCGGCCAGCAGCACCAGCCCAAACGCATTCCAAGCCCATATCGCGTAGGATCCCGCCTTGCCGCGCCAGACCAGCCAAGCCATGGCCGGAGCGGTCAAGCCAGCGAAGATGTCAAAGTTGAGCCCATCGTAAGTCATCTGCACCGGTGCCTGCCCAGCTTGGTACATCCCTTGGAGGAACATGGCAGCCGGCACGCGGAAAAACTGGAAGCCAATCAGCCCGACGGGGCCGACCGTAGCCATCAGCACGGCCCCCACCCGCGAAAAGGCCGCACCGCCCGTTAGGATCATCAAGCCTGTGAAGAGGGGTAGCGAAAAGCTCCGCAGCTCGCCCGAGAGCGCGGCCAGCCCGGTCGCCACCAGCCAGAGCATCGCTCCAATAGCCGCCCGTATCGTCCACAGGTCGGCGGCCTGTCCCGCGCGCTGGACAGCGACGCGCACGGCCAGCACCGAGAGCGCCAAAACGCCCAAGACCGCAGCGAAAAAGAGCGCGTCAACGCGGAGGGGAACCCTGTCGAGCGCCAGTTCCATGTCGCCTCCTTATTCTTCGGCCTTTTCGCGTGCTTTCACCTCGTCCCAGATCTCGTCTAGGGCTACCAGTGAGAGCGCGGATACTTCCTCGCTCCGCGCATGCACGGCTTCCTCTAGGGCGCGGAAGCGGCGTTCGAACTTGGCAACGGCACGCCTGAGTGCCTGTTCGGGCTCTACGTTGAGGAAGCGGCTGGCGTTGACCAACGAGAAGAGCAGGTCGCCAAACTCCTCCTCGACCGCCGCGGCCCCACCCGTCTCCCAAGCTTTGCGCACTTCGGCGAATTCCTCTTCGATCTTGTCGAGTGCGCCATCAATGCCGTCCCAATCAAATCCCTGCCGTGCAACTCGCGCTTGGATCTGATGGGCACGCATTAGGGCGGGGAGATGCTTGGGAATGCCCTCCAACGAAGAGGGCGCGGCTTCCCCTTGCTCCTGGCGCTCCTGCTTTTTGATCTGCTCCCAGCGGCGCAAGACCTCGTCGGCCCCGTCCACACTCGCATCGTCAAAAACATGGGGATGGCGGCGAATCAGCTTATCGACTATGGCTTGGCCGACTGCCTCGATGTCGAAGCGACCCTCCTCGGCCGCGATCTGGGCGTGGAACACCACTTGCAGCAAAACATCGCCCAGCTCTTTGCATAGCTCGGCGTCGTCTTCCGCGTCAATGGCTTCGAGGGCCTCGTACGTCTCCTCCAACAGGTAGGGCTTGAGCGTGGCATGCGTCTGCTTGCGGTCCCAAGGGCAGCCGTTGGGGCCACGCAGACGCGCCATGATAGCAACTAACTCTGAGAATGTGGAATCGTTTTGCATCGTCTTTCGCTTCTGGTTTTAATATTAAGAAAAACAATAATAAGGAACTACACCCGCCGCAGTTCCAAAACCTCGCGACATAGCATCAGCAATCGATTGCTGAACTATATAAATATTTATTTCATATAATCTTATGTTCTTTTTCTACCTAGCTGCAACCAAATTGGCACAAACCCTTGACGAGCCGTTACGCCTCTTTATATTGAATGAGAGGCGGTGATTAGGGCCTTCTGTACAACTCCCCCGAGTACAGTTTGGCGGCTCCCTTTTTTGTGGGAGCGGTCAGTCGGCCCGCTCGATTTGTTGCTCACTAACATAGCATGGAGTCGCGCTTGGGCGCGGTCCGGTCTAGCTGATTGAGCCTTTTTGCAGGCTTTCACAGGGCAAAATATCGACATGGGCAAAATCATCGCCATCGCCAATCAAAAAGGCGGAGTGGGTAAAACCACTACGGCTGTCAATCTAGCCGCCTGTCTAGCCCTTTCCGGCCACCGAACCCTACTCATCGACTTAGACCCGCAGGCCAATGCCACTAGTAGTTGCGACGCCGCGCTCGGCAGCGACTACGCCTCTACCTATGAGGTTTTGCTAGGCCAGCTCAGCACCTCCGCAGCGACTTTCCCTACCTATATAAAGGACTTCTTCGTAGTGCCTGGGCACATCCGCCTCGCAGGTGCTGAAGTGGAGATGGCCGCCATGGTCGGGCGCGACAAGAGGCTGGCCGAAGCACTGCACCCGGTAAAGGGGCAGTACGAATTTATACTCATTGATTGCCCGCCTTCTTTGGGCTTGCTCACGATCAACGCGCTGAGCGCGGCCGATTCCGTGCTCATCCCGGTGCAGTGCGAGTACTATGCCTTAGAGGGCGTGAGCAAGCTCAGCGATTCCATCCGCGTGGTGCGGCGCTATCTCAACCCCACTATCGAAATAGAGGGCGTTTTACTCACCCTGTACGACAATCGCTTGCAGCTTTGCCGTCGCGTGGCCCAAGAAGTACGCAACCACTTCGGCGACAAGGTCTATCAGACGATCATCAGCCGCAACATCAGCTTGGCCGAGGCCCCGGGTTTCAGCCAGCCCGTCGTGCTCTACGACGCAGGATCGAGAGGCACCAGCAACTACAACAGCTTGGTTTCCGAGATCTGCGCCGATCTGCACCGATAGCCCCTCTATCTTAGCCTGATCCCCCCCTTCTGTTTTTTTTATACCGATTGTTCTTGACAATCGTTTGTATTCGCATATCATATTCACTTTCGTATTAAACATCCAAATAAGAAAGGGAGGCTGCCTGTGTATTCTTGTACGTCTGCTAATTCGGACGCGGCTACGCGAGTGAGCTCGTCCTCTCCCCGCTGTGCTGACCATCCCGAATTTATCACCCAAAACGCCCAAGTCCGCCACCTGCTAGCCCAAGCCGACCGGGTCGCCGAGTCCCCAGCGACCGTGCTCCTCACCGGAGAAAGCGGCACGGGCAAAGAAGTAGTGGCGAGGCGCTTGCACGAGCGCAGCCCAAGGCGCAGGGCCTCGTTTGTGCGGCTCAATTGCGCCTCGCTCCCCGAAGGCGTATTGGAGAGCGAGCTGTTCGGGCACGAGAAAGGAGCCTTTACCGGTGCAGTCCGCCAGCGCTTAGGCCGCTTTGAGCTAGCCGATCGCGGCACCTTGTTTCTCGACGAGATTGGTGCGGCAGATATGCGCGTGCAACTACGCCTGTTGCGCGTCTTGCAAGAGCGCGAGTTTGAGCGAGTCGGGGGCGCGGAGACCTTGCAGGTGGATGTGCGGATCATCGCCGCCACTAACGTCGACTTGCGGGAGGAGATCCGCAAAGGAACCTTCCGCGAAGACCTCTTCTACCGACTCAACGTCGTGCCGCTCAAGCTGCCGCCGCTGCGCCAGCGCAAAGGAGACATTCCGCTGTTGATCGAATACTTTATCCGCCGGCTAGCGGCACAAAATGGGTGCAAAATTCGCGGCCTCGACGCCGCGGCCTTAAACCACTTCTTGGCCTATCCGTGGCCGGGCAATGTGCGGCAGTTGGAAAACGCGCTCGAGCGCATGGTCCTCCTCGCAGGGGACAGTTTGTTGCGAGAGGCAGACGTGCCCGAAGAGATCATCCATTGGAAGGACGAAGAGGAGCCCGACCTGAGCCAGCGCGGTTTTAGGGAAGCGCGGAACTCGTTTGAGCGGCACTTTCTCTGCGAGGCTCTGCACCGACACCGTGGGGTGATTTCGCAAGTGGCCGAAGACGTGGGGTTGTCGCGCAAAAGCCTGTACGCAAAGCTAGACCACCTCGATATCGACTACCAATACTACCGGACCTAACTCACAGGCGCGCGGCGAGTGCGCGGCGGAATTTCGCCATCTGGCCTTCGAGATAGGCCCGGTGCTCACCGTCGGTCGGCTCGAGCGCGAGGGCTTGGCGCATAATGGCCACCGCATGGGCGTGCCGCCCCAACAGATGCAGCAATTCCGCATAGGTGTCCAAATAGACCGGGCTTTCCGCGTCGAGCTTGACCGCGTGCATCGACAGATTCAGGGCATAGCTGAGGCGCAGGCCCTCTTCTGCGTAGGTCCAAGCCAAGTTGTTGAGGATCAGTGGGTCGTCTGGAGCACCGGCCAAGGCACGCTCGTAGTATTCAACGGCGCGGTCGGGCCGTTCGCGCTCGTAGTAAATGCGGGCGATGTCAACTGCACTGACGACCTCGGCCGTCAATGCGCGATCAAAAGTGCGGGCGGCCCGCTCAGCAAGCCCCTGGCGGAGTTGGCAATCCCCCAAGGTGAGGACGAGTTGCGGGTCATCAGGTTGGATGCGCACGGCCTCGGCGAGCGCGATTTCGGCCTCGGCGAGTCGCCCCTCGGCAATCAAGAGGCGGCTGAGTTCAACGTGGGCGAAGAGGTGGTGCTCGTCGAGTTGGATGGCCTGGCGCAGCGCTTCTACGGCAACGTCGGGCCGCCCCTGACTAGCGTGGAGCCAGCCTTCGGTTGCCCATAGCGACGCGCTCTGCCCGTGGTCTGCGTGCAGCTGCGAGAGAAGTTCCTCGGTTTGGGCGAAACGCTCTTCTCTTTGGCAAATGTCGCGCAGGGCCCTGTACAGATCGTCGTTGTCCGGTGCCAAGGCAATGGCTTGTCCGAGCAGTTCCAGCGCGGTATCCACTTCGCCCAGGCCCAACCGGGCGAGGACGGCGATGAGGAACAAGCGGTCGTTCGGCCCATCTTGGCGGATGGCTCGGCGGGTTTCGGCCAAGGCTTGGTCGTAGAGGCCGTCGCGCAAATAGACCTGCGCAAGCTGGGCATGCCCGGCTTGATAGGCACCGCATTGCGGATTGCTGATGACAAACGCACCGAGCAGGGCGCAGCAAACGGCCTGTCTAGCGACGCGCATTCATAACTCGTGGCGGTAGGTGGTGATGTGGAGGAGCAAGCCGATGGCGAGGAGGTTAGACAGCAGCGAGGAGCCTCCCGAGCTGAGAAAGGGCAGCGGCAGGCCGGTGATGGGCATGACGCCGATGGTCATGCCGATATTGATAAACACGTGGAAGGTCAGCATCGCGGCCAAGCCGACAGCCGTCAGGCTATAAAAGGCATTGTTGGCCGTAGATGCGATGTGCAGCGCCCGATAGATAAGAAAAAAGAACAAGCTCAGCACGATCAGGGCCACAACAAACCCTCCCTCCTCCCCAATGACCGAGAAGATGAAATCGGTATGAGCCGCCGGCAAGAACTGGTGCTTGGTCTGCGTGCCTTCCAGGAGGCCCTTACCCGTCAGCCCTCCGGAGCCAATGGCGATCTTGGACTGGATGATGTTCCACCCGGATCCGAGCGGATCGCTCTCCGGATTGAAGAAGGTCATAATACGGGCCTTCTGATATGGATGCAGGAAGTGCTCCAAAAAGTACACCGTGAGCAAACCCGCCGAGGTGTTGACGAGAGCCATGGCTATGGTCAGCCAGAGCCGACGACGAAAATGGTGGATTAAGAAAGTGCTGCCGACGACGAAGGTGGCGAAGACGTAAGGAGTGCCCCATTGCCATAGTGGATCTAAGGAGCAGACGACGCTGATGAGCGGAGAAATGACGAGGAAGATGAAGAACTTGCGCATCCCCGCCCAATAAAGCATGGGGAAAAGCGGCGCCCCAAAAGAAACCGCGGTTCCCAAGTCGGGCTGACGCACAATCAAGGCAATCGGCACCAATATGAGTAACAAGACCCCGAGAAAGCCGCCAAAGGAGTTGATACGTTCGACGCTGCGGTCGCTCAGATAGCGTGCCACGGCGATGATGGTCGCGATCTTGGCCAACTCTGAAGGCTGCAACATCAACGGCCCCAAGCGCAACCAGCGGGTAGCGTCGCCCGTGCCCCAGGCCAGCACCGCGACTAGGCTCACAATGCCGAATAGGTATAGCAGGTAAGCAACGCTGTAAATGACCTTTTCCGGGATATAGACGACGGCTAAGGCCACGACAACGGCCAAGATCGCGAATTGGATTTGCTTACTCCAGGCGTTCTGCACCGCGGTGGAGTCGTTGTGATACGTAGCACTATAGATCGCGATGATACCGATCAGTACGGTCGCCAACGTCGCAATTAGGAGCGGGAAGTCGAATCCGCGGGGCAGGCGCATGAGCTAGAGCATTCCGTGGTTAGTTAAGAGCGTGTCAGCCTCGGTTGCTTCTGGCTCAATGATGCCCTCTTGGATGCAGAAGGCTTTGACGACCTCACGCACAACCGGGCCGACTCGCGCTCCACCACTGCCGCCCCCTTCGACCACGGCCGCTATGACAATGGCGGGTTTCTCGTACGGAGCAAAGGCCACCATCCAAGCGTCATCGTCTCGGTTAGGCACTTGAGCGGTGCCAGTCTTGGCCGCAATTGCGACGCCGGCAACCCGCGCTCGGCGACCGGTGCCGGTATCACTGGCCACCACCCGAAGCATGGCTTTTCTCACGATGTTGAAGGTCTTCGGCGAAATGCCTTTAATGCGTTGGCGGGGGGGGGGATCGCCGCTGATGTGTGGAGTGACCAAATAGCCGCCGTTGGCAATGGCGGCCACGTAGCGGGCCATCTGAATGGGCGTGACCAGTACAGCACCTTGGCCAATGGAGAGGTTGAGCATATGGCCTAAGGACCAGCCGCCGCGCTCTTCGTAGTACTGACGCGAAGGCAGGAGACCAGCGGATTCCTCGGGATAGGAGACGATCCCGGTCGGCTGGCCGAAGCCTAATTTGGCCGCGTACTCGTGCCACGTTTCAATGCTAAGCAACCGAGCCAAATGGTAGAAGTAGACGTTGCAGGAGGCCTCGATCGCCCCTGGGAGGGTCAGGCCACCGTGGCCTGTCCGCTTGTGGCAGCGGAACCTGCTCCTGCCCACGGCCAGCGAACCATAGCAGGGCTCAAACAGGCTCCGCGTATCGGTGACGCCCGTCTCGAGCGCGGCTATGGCACTGACCATCTTGAGCGTCGAGCCAGGTGGATAACGCCCGTGTAAGGCGCGGTTGAGTAGCACGGTCTTGCTCTGCAAAACCCGCCGCCGCTCCTTTTGAGCCTGAAACGACACGAAAATGTTGGGGTCAAAGGTAGGCTTGTTGGCCAAGGCCAGCACAGCTCCAGTGCGTGGGTCGAGCGCGACCAGCGCACTGGCCAAACTATCGGGCAGGGCGCGTTCGGCCGCCTGTTGCACTTCCAAGTCAATGGTCAGGTGCAAGGGCTCGCCGGGCACGGGGAGCCGGTCGCGTTCGGGAAATTCCCGGCCCGTACGCCCAGTCGCGTCAATCTCGACGTACAACATGCCGTCGCGGCCGCGCAGGCTGTTTTCGTACACCTTCTCGATCCCGGTCTTGCCGATAAAGTCGCCGAGCACATAGGCGTTGTCGTTTTTGCCCTGTAGATCTTGGTCTTGGATGATGCCGATATAGCCGAGCAGATGGGCAGCTACCGTACCGTAGGGATAGTAGCGCTGGGTCTCGATTTCTATATCGAGCAGGGGCCAGTCGGCCTTGAGTCGCTCCTCTACGATCGATACCGTGCGAAAATCAACATCGCGCTTGAGGCGAATGGTGCGATATTTGCGGCTGTATTCGCCTTCTACTTTTAGGTCGCCGATGGCCTTTGTAAACGCCGTGGTGGCCGCGTCGTAGTCCTTGCGCGTGGTGCGCTCTAACGAGACGGTGTAAAACGGCCGAGTGCGGGCCAAGATGCGGCCATCGCGATCGTAAATCAGCCCACGCGGAGCCTTGACGCGCCGCTGGGCAATGCGGTTTTCCTCGGACTCGCGAGCGTAGTCAGCCGAGGTGACAACCTGCAAATAAAACAGACGCAGGGCCAAAATCGCGAACAGCAAGACGACGGGTGCGAGGAGGATTTTGAAGGATGAGCGCGGATCTTGTTGTAGCTGATGTTCCATAATCAAGCGGGAAAGAGATGGCGTTTGAGGGTCAAGCCGGCGAAGAAAACCGCACTGATCAGGCCTGTGTACACGGCGCGACCCAAGATGCTGCCCACCTCAAAGGGTACATAGGCGCTGGCACCCACATAGTAGATAAAATCATGGCAGATCACGGCACCAAAAACTAGCGCAGTCTGAACTTGGACGCTGTCGGCGACCATACGGGAATGGCTGTAGCCGAGGCCCGCGCCGATGAGCGACTTGGCGAGCGCATTGACTCCGAGGTCGGTGGGCAGGTAGATGTCTTGGAGGATGCCGATCCCTAGCCCCATATAAGCCCCGACAACCGGCCCGCTGCGCAGCGCGATAAAGCTCAACGTCATAATCAATAGATCGGGTTTAATCGACCATATCTTCAGGGAATCGACCCAAGTAGTTTGCAGGGTGAAGGCGAATGCCAGCAAGAGAATATGGCGGACCACACTCATGTCACCTCGGGATTTGTAAAGTCGTGCCCGCCAGCAGCGTCTCCGAGAAGCCGATGTTGTTCTGGCGGGCAATATCGCTGGGAGCGAGGCCGAATTTGCGGGCGATGCTGTGTAACGTATCGCCCGTGACCACGGTGTACACCTGCGCTTGCTCGTTGGCCACGGTTAGCTCTTGGCCGGGTTTGATCAGCTCCTCTTTGAGACCGTTCCACGCCTGCAAGTCGGCGACTCTAACCGAAAAGCGTCGGGACAACTCCCACAGCGTATCGCCCGGCTGCACCGTGTAGGTCTCGCCGCCGCCCAGCACCTCCGCTTGCTTGGCACTCGGAGCGGACGGGATCGGGATATAGAGAATTTGCCGCGGCCGAATGGAGTTGGGGTTTTTGAGGCTATTAGCCGCGATAACGACCCGCGTAGAAACGCCAAAGGTCTGGGCGATGCCAGAGATCGTGTCGCCGCGCTGCACCGGGTACTGATGGATCGCTACCCCCGGCGGGACCGGCAGGCTAGCGTACTGGTCGAGCAAGAGCCGGCCCTTGCCGGGCGGCACCCGCAGAGTATAAGGAGAGCGGGACCCCGGCGGCGTGATGTCTTGGCGCAACTCGGGATTGAGGTCGTGCAATGTCTGGCGTTCGACACCCAAAAGCTGGGCCGCCGCTTTCAGATCGACATAAAGCCAGTCTTTGGGCAAGGCGACTTCCTCGTATGCAAAGCCCGGCTCTGCGGCTTGGGGTTCAAAACCAAAAAGCTGTGGATCCTTGGCTATGACGGCCGCGGCCATGAAGAGCGGCACGTAGTTTTTCGTTTCGCGGGGTAGATCGAGCTGCCAGTAGTCGTTGGTGTCGGCGCGGGCAATGGCCCGGCGGACTCGTCCAGGCCCGGCGTTGTACGCGGCCAAAGCTAAGCGCCAGTCGCCGAACTCTGCGAAAAGGTCTTTTAGGTACTGGGAAGCGGCAACGGTCGCCTTGATCGGGTCGCGCCGCTCGTCGATCCAATGGGTGCGCTTGAGGCCCATCATGCGGCCAGTGTGCGCCATAAACTGCCACAACCCCACGGCCCGCGACCGCGAATAGGCCCTTGGGTTGAGACCGCTCTCGATAACCGCTAGGTAAAAAAGATCGCTGGGCATCCCCTCGCGCTGGAGGATATCGCCAATCAGCGTGCGATAGCGCCCGGCGCGCTGCAACCAAGTGGCAAAGGTCTTGCGACCCCGCGTCTGGAAGAAGTGGAGACTAGCCACGACGCGGTCGTTGGCGTCAATGGGCATGTCGCAGCGGCGGCCGAGTTGGTGGATGAGGACCAAAGGCTCGGCATCTGCCGGCAGGGTCTCGATTTTTTCCTCGAATAGCCCCTCGAGCAGAAGGTTCAAGGGGCTGTCGGCGGGAAAGCGCTCCAAGTGCGGCAACAGGTCGAAGTATGCCCGCTCAATAGCCAAGCCGAGCGTTGCGGCTTGTGCAGTATCCACGAGCGCGTCGTGCTCGTCGAGGTCGGCGAGAATGCCAAAGGCCGCGGCGAGGGCCTCTTGCGCCCGTTGGGTCTGCCCGAGAGCGTGGCTTTCGATAGCGAGGAGCAAGTGCCAGCGAACGGCGCGTAGGTCAGCCGTATCCGGCGGCGGGTCCACAACCGTAGGCATGACAGGTGTGGTCGTCTCGTCGAAGACCAAAGGCCCGGCGCTTTTGCCATGGGCACAGGCCATGAGCAGCAATGCGATGGCACAGCAATACAAGCGCACGGCGCGTTACTCCTCCTGCGAGACGAGGATCTGGGAGCGTACCTTGAGGGCATTGGGGTAGTACCTCCCGATTCGTTCGGCCGCAGCCTGAGCTTGCGCCTCAGTGCGGTAGTTGCCGACTTCGATCTTGTAATAAGGCTCCTTAAAGATCACGTTGATGTCTTTGTGCTTCAGGCGCTTTTTGGCTTCTTCCGCGAGGCGGCTGGCCTCGTCGTGGGATAGGAACTGGTCGATCAGCACCCTCCAGCCAAAGGCACTCACCAGCTCGGGCGCGGCCTCCGCTGGCGCGGAGTCGGGCACCATGCTCGCCGGGATCTCGACGACATAGGCGTCGGCGTAATCCGGGCCGAGTGCGGCAATCTGCTCCTTGAGAGCCGCGGCCTCGGCACGGGTGGCGTATTGGCCAGCTTGCAGCACCGAGTGCTCGTTGCGAGCCACTAGATAGACCCTCACGCCGAGCGCGCGTTCTAGTTCGGCGCGGCGATTGCGGGCCATGGCTTCATTACTCAGGGCCAAAAGCTGGAGGCGATAGACCGCAGCGCGCGCTACTGGAGCGCGATCTTGCGCGGGGACCGCCGGCTCTGCTGGGGTTTGGGCTTGGTCGCGGCTCTCGCGTTGCACCGGCTCAATTAGCAAAGGGTCTTCGCCGAGGGTGCGCGGGTCGAATTCTTCGCGGCTGACAGGTGCAGCGTCACCCGAGTCACTGCGCCAGCGCGGCGCGCTCGCGCAGTGGGCCGTGCCGAGCAGGGCCAGCAACAGGAGGATCGAATAAGTTCTCATGGCTCAACCCAAGCGCGCAAGGCGGGTTCGTACGGAGCGCGGGCGACGCCCTTTTCCGAGATGATCGCCGACACCAAATCGCAAGGCGTGACGTCAAAGGCCGGATTGTAAACCGGCACCGCGTCCGGGGCCGTGAGCTTGCCCATGCCTTCGCGGACCTCGGCTGCGGCGCGCTTCTCAATGGGAATTTCTGCTCCCGAAGCCAAGGCCATGTCGAGGGTCGAGACCGGAGCGGCCACGTAAAAGGGCACGCGGTGCTCGCGGGCGAGGATGGCCAGCCCATAGGTACCGATCTTGTTGGCCACGTCGCCGTTTTTGGCGATGCGGTCAGCACCCACTATACAGCAGTCAATAGCCTCGCTCCTCATTACGACCGCGGCCGCATTATCGCAGATGACCTTGACGTCGATGCCGCTCTGCATCAGTTCCCACGCCGTCAGCCGCGAGCCTTGGAGCAAGGGGCGGGTCTCGTCGGCAAACACCGCGACTTTCTTACCCTCCTCTTGGGCCGCATAGACGACCCCCAAGGCCGTGCCGTAGTCCGCCGTGGCCAAGCCGCCGGCGTTACAATGGGTTATGACTTGGCTGCCGTCGCGCAGGAGTGCCGCGCCGTGGGCACCGATCTGGCGACAGATTCGGCGGTCTTCCTCAAAGAGACGGTGAGCGGTCTCTAGCAGGGCGTCGCAGATGGCGTGGTTGTCGCGGCTCCGATTCGCCGCCAGTACCTCCTGCATCTGATCCAAGGCCCAGAACAGGTTGACCGCGGTGGGCCGGGTGCGGGCGAGGCGGGCGATAGCGTCTTCCACACGGCGGCAAAAGGCCTCGGGGGCGCAATCGACCGCTGCCCGCGCGCCCACCACGACGCCGTACGCAGCCGCCAAGCCAATGGCCGGTGCACCGCGCACCACCAGCCCTTCAATGGCGTGGGCAATAGCCTCGACGTGGCGATAGGTTGCGTACACCAGCTCTTCGGGTAAGCGAGTCTGGTCAAGCAGGATCAGGGCATCGTCCTGCCATCTGAGCGTTTGCATCGGCATTAGAAGGTCGAAAATTCAAAGGAGGTCTCGGGCGCGTCCTCGGGCACGTCCCCATCGGCAAAATCCGTGCGCACAGCGTCGCCCCACAACCTCTCTAGGGCGTAGAAGTCGCGTGCCTCCTCGCGAAAGATGTGGACGACTAAATGGACGCAATCTATCAGCACCCAGCGCCGCGTATCCGCGCCCTCAACGTGCCAGGGCTTTTCTCCCATCTCGGTGAGTCGGTCCCGCACTTCGTCGGTGAGGCTGCGGACGTGCTGTTCAGAGGTGCCCGTACAGAGCAGGAAGTAGTCGCAGGTGTCGGTGACATCGCGCAGATCCAGCAAGGTTATTGCGAAGGCCTTTTTATCTTGTAAAATTTCTACGACGCGGGCGATGTGCGGTTCTTGGCACGGTCTCATAGCCATTCTCTCGCGGTGTTATTTGGCCGGGTCGAGCAGGCCGATGTGGCGATAGTCTCGCCCGATGATAATCGAGACACTCGCCAAGCTGAACTGATTTTCTTTCTTTTGCTGGATAAAATGGGGTATTCCCAAGACATCCGCCACTTGTCGGGCTCGCTCGATATCGCCGTCCAAATCGACGACGAGAGTGTGTAGGTAATTGAAGCTGGGCGCATTGCCTTCGTGAATCACGTCTAGCCCGAGGGCGCGTGCCTTTTTGCGGAGGCGGGCAGCGATTTGCGGTTCGCCCCCGCCGTTGAGAATTTCGACCCGAATGGGGCTGAGCTGGGGAGTGGTTGCTGGCTTGGAGACTTCCCGCTGGGGCGTTGGCTCGGGTGCAGCAGAGTGCGGCCAGAAGGCAGCCTTGAGGAGCAAAGCTATAGCCACAGCGGCCAGCCCCCACAAAATCAGCTCCTGCACGTTGGGGTATTCTCGTTCCATCGCTCCAACATTATTTAATGAATAGAAAACGGCAAGTTACGTCAAGCAAACAAAAGGATGAGACGTGGATCTCCTACGCGAAGAAACCTTTGCACATCGCTTCTCCACGGCTGATTTTCTCGCCGCCTGTCACCAAGCGTTCGAGCGGTACGGCGCGGGGGTCATCGACAATCCGCCGCGCACCGAATCCATCCAAAAGCGCGGGGCACTCGACTACTTTCGCTTGGACATGCCAGCCGAATGGCCGGGAAAGTTTCGCGCGCGAAAGATCATCGAAGAGTTTTCAGACGTGGCGACCGGGCGGCTGGCCAAGCGGGAGGCATATATCTCGTTTGAAGATTTGCAACAGGACCGGGCGTGGCGACTAGAGGCCGGGCACATCACCGACTGGCGCACCGGGGCGGCCGGGGCGTTGGGTCTCCAATACCTAGCGGGCGCGGCCATCGAGCGAGTCGCCATTCTGGGGACCGGACGGATTGCACGGACCTTGGCCCTATCTTGCGACGTGCTCTTTGATTTGGCGGAGATTGCCTGCACGAGTCGCCGGGCGGCGAACCGGGCGGCATTTGCCGCAGCGGTCGGACCGGACCTGCGAGCGCGCCTACGGGTAGCATCGTCGTTAGAGGCGTGTATAGACGGTGCCGACGCCGTGCTAACGGCGGTGCCGACGCCGCAGCCCATCTTGACCTCGGCGGCCTTGGCCGAGGTCACCTACCTCGCGGTCATCGCCGGGGATAGTCGCACGCGCCAACTCGCACCCGAAGTGCTCTACGAGCGCACAGTGGTCGTCGATGTGCTCGCCCAAGCCCAGAAGTCCGGGGAATTCCGCTTTGCGGCCGAGCAGGGCCAAGCCGAGCAGATCGCCTTGGCGCGCAATGCCGAGGGCACGGTGCTGGACATCGGCGACGCCGCCTGCGGGCGGCTTGGCGCAGTAGCGCCGAGCGCAGTCTATCTGACGGGGATGGGAGCGCAGGACTTGTGTGCGGCAGCCATGGTGTACCGCCGCCTGCTCACTTGAACAACCCCGAGTACTTAAAGGTCATAATGTAGTCCTGTGAGCCTTTCTCCTTGACTCGGGGTCGGCTGTCGTAAATGTCCCAGCCGAAGCCAAAGAGGAACTGATCCTTGTAAAAGGAAATGGCCACACCCAGAGAAATGGCCAGCGAGTTGCCGGTCGAAAGGGCTTCGAGGACATTGCCGATGGCGGTGAAATGGATACCGGAAATCAACGGGTTATCCACGTTGTGCCAGCCGGCAAAGGCCAAGCCGGGCAAGCCAATCAAGCGCTCGGTGTTGCCTAGGACCGGGTTGCCGTCGGCGTCTTTATAATTGCGCCCGGGACGAATCGTCAAAAAGGAAACCAGCGGCTTGGCCTCAAATTCCCACTTCCAGCCCCCGGCTTCCAAAAGCTGCGACACGCTCCGTGGCGGGGCACCCGGGTAGCTATGGGTCGTGATTTTGAGCCGCACTCGGCGATTGTCTTCTTCCGCCAGCAGCAAGTTGAGATCCTCGGCTAGGACGCGCCCGCCGCTCGACTCGTAGATTGTGACTTTCTGCTTTTGGGTACTGCCTTTGCTTTTGGGGGCGTAGTTTTCGTCGAGCCAGGTCCACTCGACGACCAGCTCGCGACCGATTAGCGCCTGCCGCAGTGAGTCGGGAATCGCAAAGGCCACATCCACTTTGGTGCCGTCTTTTTGCACGATGGGGGCATTGTCCCAGCCGACAGCCAAAGGCTGGGTCTTCTCCCCGCGCGAGACCAATACCTCGACAATCTGCGCCAAGTCGATGTCTGCGAGCACCCCGTGTCCTTTGTATTCGAGTGGACGGGCGCGATCCTTGACGTCGTTGCTGACCAACAAGACGCGCCCGCGGCGCTCGCCCAAGGCATCGGGCGCAAAAAAGAGCGTGAGGCGCGCGGACTCGCCCGGAGCCAGCGCGAATTGCGCCGGCGCAACGTGGGCTTCCTTGCTTTGGGGATGCGCCTCTACTTGCAGCACGGTATCGCCGACGTTGGTGGCCACGAAGGTCCTTTCCGCCTGCTCCCCCAAGACCACGTAGCCATAATCGACGACGCCCGCCGGATTCAGCTCGATTTCGGCGGCCACGCCGTTGCCCTTGAGCAGGACGTCGAGCGTCATCATCTCATTCGCGCCCAAGCCGTCCAAGCGCAAGGTCCCCGAAATCGCCCCGCGAGCCGATGGGCTAAAAGCCACGTGCAGCGGCAGGGTGCGCTGGCTGTGGGCCGGTAGCAGGAACTTGTTGTCGGCATCGATTGGGGTGTGGGCAGTGAATTCGGCGCTCGTCGAGCGAAGCTGGTGAATCTCAAAGTCGGCGTTGCCCGCATTGGCTATTTCAACGACTCGGCTGCTGCTTTCGCCGACGGCGACTCGACCGAAGTCCACCGTTGTCGGGTTGAGGGCGAAAAACTGGCCCACGCCCTGCAAGCGCATGGTCTGGCGCTCGGCTTCGGCCTCGATGTGGAGGATGGCTTGGCGCGGACCGGATTCCTTGGGCGAGAAACTCAGCCCCACGGGGGCACTGGCTTGCGGCTGAACGAGGACCGAATGCTGTTCGAGATCGAATTCAACGCCCTCGTCCGCGGCCACGGCGATCTCCACCACGCCCGGCTGGCCGCCCTTGTTCCACAACAGCAAATGCTCGCGTGCAGTCTCGCCGATGGATACGCTGCCGAAGTCAATGTCGCCATTGATAATCTCGATGCGCGGCGGACTGATTTGGCCGCGACCCGCGAGGGGAATGGCCACCTCGGCGGCTTGCGGATCGCTGGTGTACAGGCGCAAGACGCCACTTTGGTCGCCTTCACTCTGCGGCACAAACGCCGCGCTCAAGTCGAGCCGCCCCTGGGGAGCGATGGTCGCCGACGAGTCCCCGACCCCAAGGGCAAAGGCCGCGCCCTCAATGGCGACGTTTTCAATGTGCAGTTCGGCTTGGCCCTGATTGAGGACGGTCACGCGGCGCGTTAGGCGCTGACCCACCTCGACGGTGCCAAAGTCGAGACCCACTTGTGGGAGGGGCGAAAAGGCCGCTTGTGGCACCAGCCCGCTCCCCCGCAGGGGAATGGACCAATCCCCAAAGTCGGACGAGGTAACCACGAATTCAGCAGCGACCTGCCCCGCGCGCGTCGGCGCGAACGCAACGTCGATCCGCGTTTCACCGCCTGGGGCAGGCCAAAGGCCGACGTCGCCCTCCACGCTAAAGGGGCTCTGTGGATCGGCAACGTCCATCTGCCCGGCCGTCACGGGCACAGTGCCGGTGTTTTTGACGATAACGGCTGTCGTCGCCGCTTGCCCGACGGGCACCGCGCCAAAATCCAGCCCTTCGGCCGGCAAAATTACCAGGGTCGGAACGACGGCCACCGCTTGAAGCGGCACGACCAAGCGCTGGCCTTTAAACAAGGCGACTACCTGCAAGATCAGTTCACCCGCATACTCCCCGGCCTCGGCAGCGCTGAATCGCACTTCGACACTGCTGACGCTCTTGCCGTCCAAGCGCAGCGTATCCGCTACCGCGCCAAAACCGACACCGCTAATGCCGACGATCACTTCGAGCGCGTCGTCTTGCAGATTTTCGACGAAAACGGACGCTCGCGCCTCCACGCCGACGCCAACTACACCTAAATCGAGGGCATTCGGGGTGACAGCGAGGGATTGGGCGCGCAGGACCGTTGGCAGGAGCAGGAGGGCGAGCAGAAGAAAAAAAGAAGAGCGACCAACCGGCCAGAATACCGAATACAATATTTGTCGAAGTTCCACATCGTAGAGGAGTGGAAAACTTCCCCTGAGGTATTCTTTACGCCGATTCAGGTCGCTCTTTGTTAGCCGAAACATACGTCTAAATAATCCACCATGTCAAGCGGAGAGAATCTGCTCCAAACCCCCGACGAGTCGATCCATGCCCTCGGCCATATCCTCTTGGCGCAGGGCACCGTAGGCAACGCGCAAATAGCAGTCCGCGCTCAATCCGAAGGCATTGCCGGGGATGACCGCAACCTTGTGTTCTCGCACCAAGCGGGCCACCACGTCCATCGCGTCGAGATCGGTTTTTAGACGTGCTAATAAGTAAAAAGCTCCTTCGGCCGCAGGCACTTGCACCCGCTCGCCGAGCACGCCGAGCCGCTCTAGGCAGAGCCGACGCA
Organism: Candidatus Latescibacterota bacterium; assembly: GCA_965261395.1. Classification (GTDB taxonomy): domain Bacteria; phylum Latescibacterota; class UBA2968; order UBA8231; family UBA8231. Next base: position 3,009,255 of record OZ253462.1, on the reverse strand, counting down.
CCGCATCCATACCCGCTAGATGGCTCCTACAGTACGCGGCTCCGGCCGCAAGCGCACCGAGCGCGGCGCGTTGTGAGATGACCGGCGGGCAGATGAGCACGGTGTCTTGGATTTTTTCCAGTGCGCCCAGCAGGTGCCTCGGGGCCACGAGGTAGCCGACCCGCCAACTGGCGAGGCCGTAGGCCTTGGAAAAGGAAAAGAGCGAGATGGTGTGCTCCGCGCTGTGGGGCAGTGAGCCGGGCGAAAAGTGCCGCGCCGCGCCATAGGTAAAGTATTCGTACGCCTCGTCGGCAAAGTGGTAGAGGCCTCGTTCGCGGCAGAGCCGATTGACCGCCGCCAAGTCCTCGGGCCGATAGACCGCACCCGTCGGGTTGTTGGGCGAGATCGTGACAATGGCGCGAGTGCGCGCTGTGATCGCGGCCTCAATCGCGCCGAGGTCGAGCTGATAGGCGTCGTCCGTAGCCACGAGGACGGCCCGGCAATTGGCCATGGCCACGGCCATTTCGTGGTTGAAGTAAAAAGGCGACATCACGACGATCTCATCGCCCGGGTCGGCAACGGCGAGCAAGGCGTGGTAAAAGCCCATGTTGGAGCCGGCCGTGACCATCAGGACCTGGTCGTCGCCCACCTCGATTTGATTTTCGCGCGCGAGTTTTTGGCGCAGCTCTTCGCTGAGTTCGGGCAGACCGCGGGCGGCCTGATAGTGGTGTTCGGCAATTGCGCCGCCGAAGCGGGCAATCGCCTGCATGGCCTGCGGCGGCGGCGGGTAGTGCACCACGCCTTGGCCGAGGGAAATGGTGCCCGGATTGTCGCGGATGAGGGCGGCCACATGCGGAATTACCGGGCTTTGTACCGCCTGCATGCGCTTTGAGTCGATCATAGCACTTCCTGTAGCATATCGAATAGACGATCTATCTCGGCGCGCGTTTCCGCATCAAGCGCAAAGCTCAGGGGGCCGCGGTGGACTTGGTTGGGAAAGAGGCCGCGCTTGTGCATTAGGTAGCGCTCGACCACGATGAAGCCGTCCAAGCCCCCTTGGATCTGCAACGTACACAGGGCGCAGATGGGGAAATATATCTGATACGCGCGCGCTTCGTCGCCGGCAGCAAGGGAACGCCACAGGGCTACCGTGCCGTCGAGTAGTTCGACGCCGGGAATGGTGCCGCGAATGCCACGGCGAAAGGAGTCAATCAACAGCAAGCCACCGCTACCTTCAAATATGCCGGCCCGGCCCGCGGTGTGCTCGCGCAGGGCCGAGATGCAAGGCCCCAAAGGAGTAGCCTCGGGTTTGAAGAGGATGCGCTCGCCGCAGTCGCGGAAAAGCGACGCTTGAAATTCAATGCTCATGGGGTTGCCGACATACGAGCTGGCGTCTTGGATCATGACCGGGATGGAGACCTCGGCGAGCAGGGCGGTAAAATAAGCGCGCAGCTCGCTCTCGCCCAAGGAGCGGGAAATCGGCGGAATGGCCATGACGGCCGCCGCACCACCGTCTTCAGCGGCGCGGGCGTAGAGCCGGGCCTGGGCCGTGCCTTCGGCCCCAACGCCGATGATGACTGGGCCGCGCCCGCGGGCAAACTCCACTAGCCGGGCCGGCAGCGCCAGCCGCTCGGCAGCCGTCAGGCGCAACAGGTCGGATACCAAGGCGAGGCACAGCCCATGCGCCCCCGTCTCGAAAAGGTAATCGACTTCGTCTGCCAATACGGCGTAATCAATGGCTTGGTCGTCGGTGTACGGCATGTGAACGACCGGCAGGACGTCTTTGATTTCGTGGCTCATAGTCATTGGCCTCGGCGCGCGCGGCGCAGGATGGCAAAGAGGTGTTCGGCGATTTCGTCGTTGGCCGCCGCCAAGAAGTGCCCGAATTTGCGGCGCTGAGTATAAGTCGGGCGACGATGTTCCCCAATGTAGCAGCGCGCTCCGGCTTCTTCGGCAATCAGCGACGGCGGGCCAACGTCATAGATTTCTACTTGGCGCGTCAGATAGGCGCACAGTGCGCCCTCGGCGATCTCCGTCAGGACCAATGCCGCACCAATGGGGCTCTCGCGCGGATCCAACGCGGGGCGGGCGAGGGCCTGATAGGGGCGGGCCTTGGAGGAAATGAAGACTTTGTTCGTGCGCGGCGTGCTAGGTAGCTGCAAGCGACGAGGGCGGCCATTGCCGACGCGCACGAAAGCACCCTCGCCCTTGATGGCCGTGAATATTTTATCCTCTGCGGGCCGCGCGACAATCGCGGCCCGCATCTGGCCGTCGCAGGCCAAGCCTATGGAGATGTGATAGGGAGCGTCGCCCCGCTTGAAGTGCAAGGTGCCGTCAATGGGATCGAGGATGACCGCGTAGGGCGAGGCATTGCCGGCAAACCGCTTTTTGAGCGGCGTGCGCTCTTCGGCGATGCAGCGCACAAACGGAAAGTGCTGCAGCACGGCCGCGAGGAGGATGTCCTGCACGGCCGCGTCGAGTACCGTGAAGGCCGTGCAGGCGTCCTGCGCCTTGCTACCGGTGAGGCTCTTGTCCGCGGCCTTGCCAATGTCGGCAACTTGGCCGTAGAAAATCAGCGAGGCGCGGGCACACTGACCGACGACCGGGAGTAGCGCGTCGATAAAGTCGTCGGGGGCGATATTTTCGGCCATAATACAAAACCCGGACCTGTAGGGGCGAGCGGCCGCTCGCCCCTACAACCGGGCACTAATGCTAAGAGCGCTGTTCCTCAGCCAGCCGCCTCCCCGAGCTGATGCTCCTGCAAGGCGGCGACGACCCGATCCGGACTCATGGGCAACTCGCCTAAGCGACTACCCATGGCGTCGTAGATGGCGTTGGCAATAGCGGCCATCGGCGGCACCAAGGGCACTTCGCCGACGCCGCGGATCCCGTGCGGGCTGGCCGGATTGGGCACTTCGACCAAAATCGTCTCGATCAAGGGAATGTCAAAGGTGGTCGGCATCCGATAGTCGAGGAAGGTCGGGTTGGCCATCTGGCCATCGGCCGTGTAGAAGTAGCCCTCCGTGAGCGCCCAGCCAATGCCCTGCACGGCCCCACCCTGGATCTGGCCCTCGACATACGAGGGATGAATGGCCTTGCCCACGTCTTGCACCGCGGTGTAGCGCAAAATCTCGACCTTGCCGGTGTCTGGATCGATCTCCACATCGACGACGTGCACGGCGAAGGCGTTGCCCGCGCCACCGGCGTTGATCGTGCCCTTGCCGGTGATCGGGCCACCGGTGCTGCCCTGGTTGGCGGTGACCTCCGCAAAGGTGAGCCGCTGCGCGGGATCGGATTTGCAGACAAAGCTGCCGTCCTCGAACTCGATGTCGTCCTCGGCGACCTCTAGCTGCCGCGCAGCGCGCCCACACATCTCGGCCTTGACGTCCTCGGCCGCGTTGTAGCAGGCATGGCCGGTGGCATAGCACACGCGGCTGCCGCCGGTGCCGCCGGTGAAGCCAATCGAGCTGGTGTCCGGGATGGAGGGATTGATGTCCTCGGCCCGCAGCCCCAAGGTCTCGGCGACGATCATCGCCATCGCGGCGCGGCTGCCGCCGATGTCAACTGAGCCTTCAGTGAGATTGATCGTGCCGTTGTCGTTGACGGCAATGGCGGCCGAAGACATGCCGCCGCCGTTGAACCAAAAACCACCGGCCACGCCGCGGCCACGCCAAGGGCCTTCGAGCTTGCTCTGGTAGTGCTCCGAGTCCTTGGCAGCTTGCGCGGTTTGCTCGCAGCCAATCTGCCTGTACACCGTGCCGTCGGCGCGGCGCGTCCCTTCTTTGGCAGCGTTCTGTAACCGCATCTCCAGCGGATCGATGCCGATCTTTTCGGCTAGCTCGTCGATGACGCTCTCCGAGGCAAAGGCCGCGTTGGGTGCCCCAGGAGCGCGGTAGGCCGAAGACTTGGGCTTGTTGACGACCACGTCGTACGCGTCGATGGTGACGTTGGCGATGTTATAAGGCGCGAGAATGCACTGCGCTCCCGCCCCCACGGCCGAGCCGGGATAGGCCCCGGCCTCGTAGGCCATGTAGCAGTGGGCCGCCGTGATGGTGCCGTCGTTTTTGGCCCCCATCTTAACCTTTATATAGGAGCCAGGAGCCGGGCCAGTCCCCTGAAAGACCTCAGTGCGGCTCATAATCATTTTGACCGGCTGGCCGGTTTTGTGCGACATAATGGCTGCGGCGGGCTCCATATAGATGGGGAACTTGCCGCCGAAGCCGCCGCCGATTTCGCAGGGGATAACCTTGACCTTGGAGACCGGAATGTTGAGGACTTCCGAGACCTGCGAGCGGATCTCAAAAGGCCCTTGCGTGCTCACCCACACGGTGACGCTGCCGTCCTTCTTCCACCACACGGTCGTGTTGTGCGGCTCAATGTAGCCCTGGTGAATGGTCGCCGTGTGAAATTCGCGCTCGACGATCACGTCGGCCTCGGCAAAGCCCGCTGTGAGGTCGCCCATGGCGTGCTGATTGTGGGAGGCGATATTGCTCTTCTTGCCCGTGTCCTCGCCGAGGGCGCGCGTGGTGCGCTCTTCGTCGAGAAGCGGGGCGTCGTCGCGCATGGCCTCGCGGACATCGACGACCGGCTCCAAGACCTTGTACTCGACCTCGATTAGGTCGAGGGCCTCTTCGGCGATGTGGGGGCTGACCGCGCAGACGGCCGCGACCGCGTGGCCTGTATAGAGCACCTTGTCCGAGGCCAGCGAGTTTTTGGCGATCTCGCGCACATTGACCATCGTCTCGCCAATGTGCGACAGCTTATCTACGGTCTCGACCAAATCGTCGGCCGTGGCCACGGCGCGCACTCCGTCGAGCGCGAGGGCCTTGGAGGTGTCGATTGAGATAATCTCGGCGTGGGGATGCGGGCTGCGCAGGACCTTGCCGTAGAGCAGGCCCGGCAGGCGCACATCGGCCCCGTACACGGCGGCACCGGTGACCTTATCGACGCCGTCGTGGCGAATGGGGCGGGTGCCGATGACTTTGTACTTGCCGTCGGACGTGTAGTTGGGATAATCTTTGCTGGAAAAGGCAGCCATGGGCACTCCTTTTTATATATGGATTAAGTGTTTTCAGAAAATTCGCAATTCCTAATCTGAATGCGATAAACCACGGCGTCAAGTGAACCTTTGATGACTATTGCTTGGGCAACCCCGTCGAGCTGGCCTCTGCTCAGCGACGATGAAATCCACGTCTGGTGCGTCGAGTTGGACGCGGCCGGTGAGGTAGCCGTGCTCGCGGCTTGTCTTAGCGCGGAAGAGAGTGAGCGAGCGAGCGGTTTGCTCTCCGGCACCCATCAGCGACGCTTTGTGGTGGCGCGGGGGATGCTGCGCCAGCTCTTGGGGCTATACCTCGACCAAGATCCCGGCGCGGTAGCTTTTGCGCGCGGCGCGCACGGCAAGCCCTTTCTGCAAAAGGGCGGGCTGCATTTCAACGTGTCTCATACCCACGAACTGGCTCTGTACGCGATAGCGCGTAACCGCGAGGTCGGCATTGATGTCGAATGGCCGCGGCCCCAAGTCGCGCACGAGCAAATTGCCGCGCGCTTCTTTTCGCTGGAGGAGCAGGAGGCGCTGGCGCAGGTGCCGGACGAGGCGCGGCGGGCGGCTTTTTACAATATCTGGACGCGCAAGGAAGCCTATGTCAAGGCGCGAGGCGACGGTATAGCCGCTGGCCTCGGCACCTTTGCGGTGTCGCTGGGAGCGGAGGCGGCGCTTTTGCGCTCGGACGAGGGGAGGGAGGAGGTGGAGCGGTGGAAGTTGATGGCTTTGGAACCGGCGGACGGATACGTGGCGGCTTTGTGCGGGGCTGGCGTGGATTGGCGGATGCGGGGCTGGCGCTTGGCGCACGGTACGCTCAGCGTAGCAGGGTGAATTTACGCGTCAAGATGCCGTTAGTTGTCTTCAGCCGGTAAAAGTAGATGCCGCTGGCCAAGGGGCGACCTGCGTCGTCTTGGGCTTCCCAGGCGAGCCGGTGGTAGCCCGCCTGCTGCGGCCCTTGGCGCAGGACCGCCACCCGCTGCCCGGTCACCGAAAACAGTTCTAGGCGCACCGGACCCGATTTCGGCAGGAAGTAGGAGAGGATCGTCTGGCTATTGAACGGGTTGGGCGCGTTTTGCTGCAACTGAAGTTCATCCGGCAGACCGATCAACTTATTCGCCGCGACGGCAGTCCCCGAGTTCGTCCATTCGGCCACGTCCCACAACAGAATCGTGCCATCCCATGACCCGGAAGCAAGGGTCGCCCCATCCGGCGAAAACGATACCGAATAGACCCCACCCGTAGGCCCTTCAAGGGGGGCGATAGGCTCGCCGGTCGCCACAGCCCACAGCCGAACCGTGCCATCCCATGACCCGGAAGCAAGGGTCGCCCCATCCGGCGAAAACGATACCGAATAGACCCCACCCGTAGGCCCTTCAAGGGGGGCGATAGGCTCGCCGGTCGCCACAGCCCACAGCCGAACCGTGCCATCCCATGACCCGGAAGCAAGGGTCGCCCCATCCGGCGAAAACGATACCGAATAGACCCCACCCGTAGGCCCTTCAAGGGGGGCGATAGGCTCGCCGGTCGCCACAGCCCACAGCCGAACCGTGCCATCTAATGACCCGGAAGCAAGGGTCGCCCCATCCGGCGAAAACGATACCGAATAGACCCCACTTGCAGTCGGTAGCAGCATCAGGGCACGAGACGTCGCCACTTCGTATATCCACACGCCGATGCTACTGGCCACCGCGAGGTATGGACCCACCGGTGAGAAGGCTATGTCGCGAATGGTTCCTTTTCCTAGGCGAGCCATCGCGCCGTCAGGTAGATGCCACGTCCGATAATCACCATCCATGCTCCCTAAAGACACCTCAGTCGCCCCAGCAAGGGTGTCGTCGGAATCCTGGCCGATGCCTAGAGGCAATGCGGGATCGGACGGATTGCTGAGGTAGCGGAGAAGGAGCACCGCGTCAGCTACCTCGACCATGCCATCACCGTTCACATCGCCACGGGAAATATCGCCGTTGTTGGGGAGCACAATGGACGGATCCACGCTATACAGCAGCACATACAGCACATCGAAGACATCGACTTGGCCATTGCCGTCCACATCCCCCAAAATCCCACCTGCAGCGCGCTTCATCCGCGGGATGCCGCCGTGCTCTTCAACCACAATGTCCACCTCACCAACCCCGACCCGAAAAGCCGGGTTCACATACGCGACCAACCCCTCGCCCGAAACGGTCAACCCATAGACCGAACCATCTGCTTTCATAGTGGAAGGATTAAACGGATTGGGGTAATTCTCCCCTAGCGCAAAATCGGTCGGCAGAGCCGTGCCCCTGTCCGTAGAAAAGGCTTGCAGTGGCAGCACAAAATGCCCGGTCTCGTCCGTGGTCGTGCCGACGAATCGGCGCAGATCGGTCAAATCAAACAGCCGCACCTGCGCATCCGCGACCGGTTCGCCAGACTCCAACCGCACCTGCCCCTCAAACAGCGGTAGTGGTCTATTTTGAAACTGAATCAATGGTTTTTTTCGCCCCTCTCGTAGGCTTTTTTGATGGCTTCATCAAAGACTTCAAGGACAGTCAAGTAGGTGTCGTTGGCTTCATCAAAGGCGGCGAGGGCTTCATCGGCAACACGAAAGGCTTTGGTGCTGGCTGGTCGGCCAGCACGATGGGCTTCATCGATGACATGGTTGGCTTCATCGAGGGCACGCTGGGCTTCCTCCAAAGCGGCAAAGGCTAGCCGGACTTCTTCAATCGCGTGCTGGGCTTCGTTATAGGCTTTTGCCCTTATACGATAAATCGCATAGGCACCTTTAACTTCTTTATTTGCGTCTCTGGCTTTATTAAAGGCCGCCCAGGCTTTCTTGTGGGCTTCTTTATCAGCGCGATCTGCGGCCCAAGCAGCATCCCAGGCCAGTCTTATTTCCTCGTGGACGTCAATGGCTTCAAAATAGGCGTGCCGGGCTTTCTTGTAGATCCGATATGCCTCTACGGCTTTGTCAAAGGCGGTCTCTCCGGCCAAGACCTCAACGCAAGATAAAAGGCCCAACAGGACGTAACTGGCGATCTTCATTGCATTACCCCCGGTTTGAGATGATTGACCCAGTTTTGAAATCTGCTTGCTTGGCGTTGGGCCACTCCCCATATTTATAGCATGTCCAAGAGCAAGCCCAAACGACCACGCGACCCAAATCAACTAGCTCACACGGTGGTCCACGAGGCGATTGACCGACTGGAACAGCGCTCAATCTTGCCGCCTCCAAGCAAGCCGTGCAAGTCTCCCCCAAAAAAACGGGGGCGATCCACCTGACTGGATCGCCCCTCTACCAGGCCAAAGGTCCGCAAGCTCAATCGAATAGGCTGCGGCGATATTTCTCCCTCCTGCACAGCTTTTCTAGAAAGTTTTGCGCTCTGCCGGAGAGTCCGTACCAACCCCTCTCGTAAATCTCTTCGATAATAGCGACAAGGTCCGCACCGCACCCTATCTCCAGTTCCAGGTATTCTTCCTCGGACTTGACGGTATGATCATAACCACCCGTTTTCCACCGTACAGATATGCCCTCGTAGTGTCGTAGCTCTCCTTCAACTTCCTTGGCAACCTCGTAGCAACGCAATGCGTTATACGGGCCCGTCATCGTTTCTTTTTCGTCACGCCAAGCGTTTAGCACTTCACGCCACTGGGCCTCCGTTATTTTCCCGTAAACCTTCTTGTGTTCCCGATACACCCTCATTATCTGCTTGAGAGAGCTGGCCGTGATTCTGAGCTCCTCAAGCCGGAGCGTAAGTTTTCCGTCCGACCAGGCCTCGCGTTCAGCGGTTTCAAAGATGTGCGCCATGATCTGTTCGCGCGACGAGTAGCCTTCTGCCTCCACGAAAATCCTTCCGTTTCTGGGTAGTGGTTGCCCCAACATGGACGCCCTGCTGATACGCAGGCCAGGCCGAAGGGTCAATTTCAAAATCACCCTTCTTAACGTTTGACGTAGAGGCTAATACGGCGATTTCCTTCTTCTTTGACCTGTTTCAAAAGGAATTTTTGCTTGGCCAAGTTTCGCAAGATTTTATTCGTCTTATCGGAATCGAACAGCTTTACTTGTGTCTCAATCTGCCCCTGCTGACGCATATCCTCTAGAATGTCTCGCACCTGGGCCGCGGTCATAGGTGTATCAGCCTCGGCGAATAGTTGACGAACCGCTTCGGTCGGTCCCACGCGCGGCACTTGCTGTGCCCCTTCAATAACCACAGTAAATTCATTAGAAGCTGTCTGAAAACCCCCTGCGGACCACCTCAAGGGTCGTCCAAGCGATCTGTGCGTCAAGCGTTTTTCATAGGGCGAGACACGCTGGAGCCTAGGCCTTTTTCTGCACGCAAGGGACGGCAACCGGAATTTTCAGACGGCTTCTTAGCCCAGAAGTCCACAAGGAACTCAAGCGTGGGGTCTGAGTGCTTCTCCACCAGATACGCCTCGACCTTTTCCATTTGCTGAACCTTTGCTTTCAGCTCGGCGATTTCGATTTTCGTCTCCTTTATTTTCTCCCGCAATCGGTTGAACAGGGATAACCGATCACCTCTACGATATAGGCTGGATAGTAGATCACGTCGCCGCGCTCGAACCCAAGCCGCGCCGCCCCAAGACCTATCGCAAACGGTCTGCGGCCTGAATTTCAAAATAGACCACTACCCAAACAGCGGCTCCGCCGACGCGGAGACGACGAAAAAGAGTCCGATGAGCCATACGTTTGCAGCTTTCATACCGTCATCTCCTTTGGGAGCAGTTATAAAGATAAGCTCTAAGCGGACAGGGAATGTTCGTTGCAGAAAAAAATCGGATTTTTTAGGATGCGGGGCTGGCGCTGGCGGCCTTAGACGATCCGCTGCGTCACCACGCCGTGCAGATCCATCTCAAAGTCGATGTCCACAACCGGCGGCCGAGCGTAGTGCCAACAGACGCCGCCGCGCCGCGCCGCACCCATCGTCGGCAGGAGAATTTCTTCGAAGATTTCCGCTAAGGGATAGATGGTGTACACGTCAACCGCGTCGATCAGATCCCAAGTCCCGCCGAGGCCCGCGAGCCGCTCGCCCATAACCTGCGCCACATAAGCGGCCTTCTCACGCATGGCAGCGGGCGACGTGTCACCGGAGCGAATAATCCCCTCGGCCACGAGGCGACCACCCCGCAACTCGCCGGCCCCAGCCACGATCAGGGTTTTGCGGTCGATCCGGTCATTGGGAACCGCGTAGGAAAAGGCATACAGCGAAGGCACAGACGGCGGGTCGCACGCCGGCGCAACGTTCGTGCGGGCCACCGGATTGAGCTCGTCCACGTACAAACCCCACGCCCGCAGGACGGCGCAGTACTCGCGGTTGAAGTCGATGAATCCCTGCATGGTAAAGGGCGCGGGCGAGCGCAATTCCATCGCACAGAGCGCGACGCGGTCACACCCTTCCGCCGCCAGATACGCATCCACGCGCTCAAAACCCTCTCGCCACGGCAGCGGCTCGGCGAGCACGACGCGGACAATCTCCCAGCCCGGCTCGGCGACGACGCCACAGGAATAGGGGTCAATGCCCTGGAGAAAGCGATAGTGTCCTTTGGGGTGTGCAATCAGCATGAAGCTCAAGGTCGCGCACACCATCCTAGGCGTCAAGGTCTCTTGCTGAAACGGACGCCTTCTTTATATTCCCTCCCTTTGGAACCCAATCCCTAATCCCCAATTGCCCGATGCCCTACAAAGTCCTAATCCGCTCGGAAATCGAACCGTATCACACCATCATTCCCATGATCGAGGAACACGCCGAGATCGTGCGCTGGAATCCGCTGCACCCGCAGCCCCCGACCGAACGCCTCCGCACCATCGAAGGCGTGTACAACTACGGCCACTACGCCTTCACCGCCGCATACATGGATCTCATGCCCGACCTCCGCGTCATCAGCAACTACGGCGTGGGCGTCGATCACATCGACCTCCAAGCTGCTCAAGAGCGCGGCATCCCCGTAGGCAACACCCCCAACGTCCTCGACGGCGCGACGGCCGATATAACCTTCGCCCTGCTCTTGGCCGCAGCGCGCAACCTCATCCAAGGCGAACACTTTGCCCGCGGCCCGGATTTTGTGGCCTACGATCCGAGCTTCATGCTGGGGCAGGAGGTCCACCACCAAGTCCTCGGCATCATCGGGCTGGGCAGCATCGGCTACCAAGTAGCGCGCCGCGGGCTGGCCTTCGACATGACCATCTTGTACCACAATCGCCATCGCAACCCCAAGGCCGAAGCCGACCTCGGAGCGCGCTACGTCGGGCTGGACGAACTGCTCCAGCAGGCGGATTTCGTGACCTTGAACATGCCACTGACCGCTCAGACGCGGGGCATGATCGGCCGACGCGAGTTGGGTCTGATGAAGAAGTCGGCCGTACTGGTCAACGCCGCGCGCGGAGGCGTCGTTGATCACGACGCGCTGTTAGAAACCCTGCAAAGCAACGGCCTCCACGCAGCCGCCCTCGACGTAACCGAACCCGAACCCCTGCCCCGCGACCATCCCCTCCTAGCGCTGGACAACGTCGTCATCATACCCCACCTAGGCAGCGCAACGCACCAGACGCGCCAAGCCATGGCCGAGCGGTCGGTCGGCAATCTGCTGGCCGGGTTGGAGAGCCGAGAACTTTTGAGCCGCATCGTCTGAAAAAGGAGAACAATGAGCGAGAATCATCACTACAAGGTCGTCATCATCGGCTCGGGGCCGGCCGGGCTGACCGCCGCCCTGTACGCGGCCAGAGCCGACCTCGCCCCGCTCGTCCTAGAGGGCTTGCAGCCGGGCGGCCAGCTAACCATTACCACAGACGTAGAGAATTACCCAGGCTTCCCCGACGGCATCATGGGGCCAGAACTCGTCGATCTGATGCGCCAGCAGTCACAGCGCTTTGGGGCCGAGTGCCAATTCAAAATTGCGACCGAAGTCGATCTATCCAAGCGGCCCTTTGCCGTCAAAAGCGACGACGCCTCCTACACTTGCGACGCGCTGATCATCGCCACCGGCGCGTCGGCGCGCCTGCTCGGCCTAGAGTCCGAGACGCGGCTCATGGGACATGGGGTCTCGGCTTGTGCCACCTGCGACGGCTTTTTCTTCCGCGACAAGGAGCTAGTCGTCGGCGGCGGCGGCGACTCCGCCATGGAGGAAGGGACCTACCTGACGAAATTCGCCTCCAAGGTCACCATCGTCCACCGCCGCGACGAGTTTCGCGCCTCCAAAATCATGCTCAAGCGCGCGCAGGACAACGACAAGATCGACTTCGTGATCAACGCCACAATCGACGAAATTTTGCAGACCGAGGGCGAGCTAGCCGTGCGCGGGGTGCTGCTGCGCGACACCCAAACGGGTCAGACGCGCGAATTTCCCTGCGAGGGGGTCTTTATGGCCATCGGCCACGTGCCCAACTCCCAGCTTTTCGCGGGCGCATTGGCCATGAACGAGCAAGGCTACATCCTCACCAACCCGGATTCGACCGCGACCGCCATCCCCGGAGTTTTTGCCTGCGGCGACGTGCAGGACTCCGTGTACCGACAAGCCGTCACCGCAGCCGGCACTGGGTGTATGGCGGCGATCGAGGCCGAGCGATTTTTAGCGCATTAGTCTGGACTGTGATTTGAGTGAGTTTTGGCGTAACTACCCCATCCGCCCCAAGAAAAGTCTCGGCCAGAACTTCCTCACCAACACCGCAATCCTGCGCCGGGAAGTGGCTTGCGCCGACATTGCGGCCGGGGATACGGTGCTGGAGATCGGGGCTGGAATCGGCAATCTGACGCAGTTGCTGCTAGAGCGAGCCGGGCAGGTCGTGGCAGTGGAGCAAGATAGCCAGTTCGCCCCGTGTCTCAAGGACTTACAGCGGCGGCACGGGCATCTCAAGGTATTATGGGGCGATGCGTTGGCCGTGGATTTTCCGCCCTTTGACAAGGCGGTGGCCAACCTGCCGTATCAAGTGGCCCTGCCGATTGTATTCAAGCTGTTAAACCAGCGCTTCGAGCGGGCCGTGCTCATGTTGCCCAAGCGGCTGGCCCAGCGGCTGTGCGCCACCGTCGGCCAAAAGGGCTATGGTCGGCTAGGAGTCGCCGTGGGGCGGCTGGCCCAAGTAGAGTGGATCGAGCAGGTAGGCAAAGACGCCTTTTCTCCCCGCCCCGAGGTCGAGAGCGCGCTGGTACTCATCAAGCGCACCAAGCCCAAGTTCGCCGTGCCGTCCGAAGATTTCTTTAGGCAGGTCTTGGAAAGCCTCTTTGCCCGCCGCCAAGAGCGCGTCCAGCAGATCGTCCCCGCAGCCGCCAACCTGAGCAAGAAGATCAAGAACAAACCCGTGTACACGGTCACACCGCGCGAGTTCGGCGAAATCACCCGCGCTTGGTGGCCGCTTAGCCAGCTAACCCCGCGTACACCTCGCGCCCCCTCCTGAACAATTCCCGCACGTCCTCGCGCTGCTGGTTGTTGTTGTAGCGACCATAGGTGCCGATCCACTTGAGCGATTCGTCGATCGAGCGGAGGAAGAAGCTCGCGGCCGCGTCGCGCTCAGCCGACGGCGCGCCGCCGCGGAAATAGCTCGGGCTCGAATGCGCGTACATGGACTGGCCGAAGCTGTCGCGCGAGTCGCCCCACAGGCGGGCGGCAACCCAGCCGTCGCGCTCGGCCCTGAAGCCGTGGCGCAATGTGCCCTCGCGCCGACCACCTAGCCATTCCCAGCGCTGGACTACCGAGCCGTTGACCACCAACTCGGCGCGTTCAATGGGATAAAACGAGCTAAAGTTCACTTCGGCCTCTAACTCCGCGCCGCTTTCGCATTCCACGGTCTCGCCCATCGGACGCTCGTTGAGTGTGAGCTGGAGGGCCGGGCCGTTGGTTATGAAGGTCCGCCCCTGTTTCATGCCTTCGATCCAGTTCGCATACGAAAATTCCCCATCTACTTGGACGTACACGCGGTTGTTGGAGCACACAAACCAGTCCGTGCCGGTCGAGGCTGGCAGCCGCAGACCGCAGTTGAGCAGCTTGTACCAGAGGTCGTATTCTGGATCCATCCAAAAGGGGTCGAACAGGTTGAAGGCGTCGAGCTTGCCGAGCGCTGCGGCCACCGGAGCCTCCATGCCGCGGCCGTTGTGGCACCAGATGACCAAGCCGCCCTGCTCGCGGGCGTCGTCGCAGCAAAAGCACAACGGCGGGTAGTCCGGGTCGAATTGCCCGGCGAGAGTGTGGCCGCGGCTGACGGGCTGCACGAGGTTGCGGATGTTGAGCAACATCACGTGGCCGTAGCCAAAGCCCCACGGCGAGTTATCTCCGTAGTGGCGGTTTTCCTCGCCGATATCGAGGACGTGATGGGCGGTCGTAAACTCGTTCATCACGCCGAGGGGATACTTGTTGGATGCGTAGGGCAGTTGGCGGCGGTCGAGCACGCTGACGCAGGTGACGTTGTATCCCTCGACGCTGCAATCGATCCCGAGCCGCTCGTCGGGCCGGGTCTCCTTTTCGTCGTAGTGGATGTGCGTGTTGCCCGGATACCAAGCATCCTCTTGGGGGCGGTACCAACGGCGCAGCGGAATCTCCAAATCGACGCGGCCCTTGGCGGGCAATTCGACGGTCGTGCGATAGGGTTCGTACTCGGTGCCGCGCTCGACCAGCACATCCGTGCGACCCCGGCTGCCCTCAGCGACAAACGCGCCATCGCAAAAGAAAAACGGCGTGCCCGGGCCGCGCTTCAGCATGGTGTTCGGCGGCTGGGAAAAGGTGCCTGTGGCGTTGAGTACGTGGACTTTGGCGTCGAGCGATTCGCCGGTGACTGCGTCGATAATCGTGCCGTGCAGAGTACCCATAGCTCCCTCCTGTCAGTTGAGCGAATACGTTTCGTACGGAGCCGCGCAGGGATTGCCGCGGCTGATGTGCATGCGGCCTTGATCGGCCTCGATCACCACCGAAAACACGCTTGCCCAAAAGCCGGTCTGCGGGTGGTCGTTGACGTGGCGGCAAATGGAGTGCGGGTGCCGGTCGTGGTCGCGCAGGGCCTCTTGCACCTGCGCCATGCTCACGAGCTGCTCGGGGCCAAGCAACTGTTCGATGCGGCGCTGGCGCGGGCCGGACTCAATCAGCTCGGGAAAGTCGCGATTGATCGGCACCAGCTCCGGGTGCAGGCAGTGGTTGGTGTGGACGACGAACTCGTCGTCGCGCAAGACGTGGACCTGGCCCAAGGTGAGTTCGAGATCGGCCGGCCCCTGCGGGGTGGCGAGGAGGACGTTGCCGGGAATGGCGCGATCGGCCCGGCGCACCGCGGCAACCGCGTCGCTGAGCGAGGTCTGTTCGTAGATGGCGCGCACGGCAAAGTAGTGTGGGACGCCGACCGGGCGGCTGGGGGCCGGCAGGGTGTTCATGCAGACGCCCATGCCAGCGTCGTTGCAGCCGATGTAGGCGATCAGGCCCGCTTGGGTGACGTTCATCAGCGCGGGCTTGCCGGCCGGGCGGCGCGTCAGCACGATGGTGAAGGGGTCCAACGCGGGGTCGTTGTCCCAGTTCTGCGCTGCAATCGCCCAACCCTCGGCGCTGCGCTGGGGAGCGATGGCAAAACCCGTGCAGGCCGCGTCCTCCTCCGGGCAAAGCTGATTGCGCACCTGCAAAAGCATCAGTTCGTCGAGCGCGACGCCAGCGCCCTCGCTCATGCCGCGCAACTCATCCAGCATGTCGGGCGCGTACGCAGCCGTGCAATCCATGCTCCGGCGGCTTATGTCCATGGCGCGGGCGCGCGAGATGCGCACCGTCTTGTTGACGCGCTCTAAGGCGATGGCGGCAAAGCCGCGAATTTCGTCGCGGGCGGCCTCCCCGATCTGGCGACCCAACTCGCGCGGTGGGCCGCTGACTTCAATGTGGCGATAACGAGTACTCATAGAAAACTCCTAATTCCTAAGTGATGTTACGCACCGACTTCTTAGGTATGGGATGCATCGCTTACGCTCAGCATGACAAGGAAGAAGCGCGTCAGCCTCTGTCATGCTGAGCGGAGCGGAGCGGAGTCGAAGCATCTCATACCTAGGTGCCGTGCGTAATGTCAGTTCCTAACTTGCAGGACGACCTTGCCGATATTGCGGTTTTGCCGCAGGATGTCCTGGGCTTCGGCCGCGCGCTCAATGGGCAGCACGTCCTCGATCACGGCTCGCATGCGCCCGTCGACTAGCAGCGGCCAGAAGCGCTCTTGGAAGGCCGCGACGATCGCGGTTTTCTCCGCGTCCGAGCGGCTGCGCAAAACCGAGCCGATCAGGCGCAGCCGCTTTCTCTGTAGTTCCAAGAGGTTGATCTGAGCCTCAGCACCGGTAAGGACGGCGATGATCACGAGGCGGCCACCGGACTTGAGCAGCCGCATATTGCGCGCCAAATAGTCGGCCCCCGCGATGTCGAGGATCACATCGACTCCGTCGGTGTGGGCGAGAATGGCCTCGGCAAAGTCTTGCTCCTTGTAGTTGACCCCAAACTCCGCGCCCAGCGCTAGGCAGCACGCCACCTTGTCATCTCTACCAGCCGTGACGATCGCCTTGGCGGCAGCTTGGCGGCATAGCTGCACAGCGGCCGTGCCGACGCCGCTACCCCCGCCGTGGATAAGGGCGGTCTCGCCGGCGCGCAAGCCAGCTTCGCGGAACAAGTTGACAAAAGCCGTAAGAAAAACCTCGCAGATGGCAGCGCCCCACGTGAAGTCGCGGTCGCCGGGCAGGGGCAGCAAATGGGTGGCGGGAACGGCCACGCGCTCGGCGTACCCGCCGCCGGAGAGCAGGCCGAGGACGCGGTCGCCGGGCTGCCACTGCGTTACGGCCGCGCCAGTGGCGGCGACCATGCCGGCCATTTCCAAGCCCATATAGGGGGACGCGCCCGGGGGCGGCGGGTAGTTGCCAGCGCGTTGGAGGAGATCGGCGCGATTGACGGCTGTGGCATGGACATCGACGAGGACCTCGCCCGGACCGCAGGTGGGGTCTGGGACTTCTTGCCAGCAGAGCGAGTGGCCAGCGTCGGTGGCTACGGTTATAGCTTTCATGGCCTATACTTTGATGTATCGGAAAGTGAAGCGCAAGCTTGACGAATCGAGGGACGGGCGTAAATTTTCAATCCGCATTTAACGAAACGCGTCCAACATGACCAATATCGAGATCAAGGCACACTGTCACGACGGCGAGCGCGCCGAAGAAAACCTCAACGCCCTCGGCGCGGGGCTGGCGGGGACCTTCCACCAGAAGGATACCTATTTCAACGTCGCCCAAGGACGGCTCAAGCTGCGCGAGCTTGGAACCGACGAAGGTCATCTGATTTTCTACCAGCGCGAGGACCTAGCCGGCCCCAAGCGCAGCGACTACGAGATTGCCAAGACCGAAGACCCCGAGGGCCTGCGCAACATCCTCAGCGTCATCCACGGCATCTGGGTCGAGGTGGAGAAGACGCGCCAGGTCTGGCTGTGGGAAAACGTGCGCATCCATCTCGACGACGTAAAGGGCCTCGGCCAGTTCGTCGAGCTAGAGGCCGTGACCGAAGAAAAGGGCATTGAAGAGTCGCACCGACGCGTCGAGGCCCTGATGCGGGCATTGGAAATCACCAGCGACCAGCTAGTCACAGGCTCCTACGGGGATATCGTCGCCGCTAGTTGACCCTTCTCTAGGCCCGACGTCGGCGACGAGGTGGAAGGGTTGTTTGCATAAATGTAGGGGCGACCGGCCGGTCGCCCCTACCCTATTTCAAGCAAAATACAAGAGGCCATTCGCTAAGTCGGCTGGTGTGGCCTAACGGGCTACAGATTCGACCTAGTCTGACAAAGGAATGGTCGCCCCTACGGTCAGATCGTCGAAGGCCACTGTTTGGTCTCCTCCTATTAGGACACCTACGCTTCCTTTGGTGTAGGCGTTGTTAAAGACCCCAGCGACGAGAATTCCGTTGATGTATGCTTCTATCCAGCTTTCTTCAATAAAAACACTTAGCTCATTGGTTCCCTCTTGATTGATGGATGAGCTATAAGTCCAATCAACCAGTGATATGGGGTCGCCTCCGTCATCCCATCGACTTAATACAAAACTCCCATTGGCACTTATACTAAATCCGTAGAAATCCCTACTCTCAGAATAAAACCGGATACCGTACATAGAGTACTTAACACCACTAAGCCATTGGGTCGTGACTGTGACGTAGAGTGGTCCTTTAAAGTCGGGGTCTGCGGTCAGACTCGTTAAATAACGGTTATCACTACCCAGTCCAATTAGTCTCCCGCCTTGTACTCGCCAAGTTCCAGTACCTCGTTTGGTCCAATCCCCCAGTGGATCTGTATTGCTGAAGTCCTCCCTAAAGAACGTAAAGAGACTAAAGACATCTGTTCCTATAGCTTCTTGCGGGCCTGCGGGACCTTGCGGGCCTTGTTCGCCCTGTTCACCTTGCGGACCTCGTGACCCTTGTGGCCCTTGTTCGCCTTGTTCGCCTTGTTCACCCTGTTCACCTTGCGGGCCTCGTGGCCCTTGTTCGCCTTGTTCGCCTTGTTCGCCTTGTTCACCCTGTTCACCTTGCGGGCCTCGTGGCCCTTGTTCGCCCTGTTCGCCCTGTTCGCCTTGTTCGCCCTGCGGGCCTTGTTCGCCTTGGGGGCCTACGGGACCTACAGGGCCTTGTGGGCCTTCTGGATCGGTGCAAGCCAACAACGCTGCAAGCGAAACGAAGATGATTCTGTACATTGTCTCTCCTTTTTCTGAGTGGGCACCCCGGCAGGAGTGTCTTCTGTCACATAGGTATAAAAACTCTCTGAAAACTTCCCAGGAATCCGAGCGGCTGAGAAGGAGAGGCTGGCCTTGCCCTGCCTTCTAGCTGGCTTTCGGACCGACGGTCAGGTTCCCGGATAGGTACTTGTTGCCTAAAAAGACTAATGCCAACGGATATTTCGTCAAGGAAAGCCAAGCGGGGTGTCTTCGAGCCCGAGGGGTTCCTCCTATGTCCCGGCTGTCGGTGCCGGCTTGCCTTCTCCGTTGACCTCCAGCGTGGCCAATTGCGGAATTGCGGCTTTTGCGATATCGAAAAACGCGGGATCGCTCTCAACGCCAATACTCTCATAACCCACTGCACACGCGGCAGCGATGGTCGAACCCCCGCCCATGAACGGGTCGAGCACGATCCCCTCGCCCAGCGGCAAGGCCGCGCGCACGACTTGGCGCATAAAGCTCTGTGGCTTGAGGGAGGGATGCGGCGCGATGTCGCGTTCCGCCGGCCGGGTAGGCGCACTGCGAATGACATCGCCGAAAGGACGCTCGGCGCTGATCCGCTTCAGTCCGCCCGTCTTCCACACGCGCAGATTGTCCTGCACGCGGCCCTCGCACGGCTTGCGAAACAGGCCCCAAGGCTCCCAGCCAGAGCGGGGCATAACAGTGACGTCCGCAAATTCGTCGTGTGCATTCTTGGGGCGGTCGCCGCCCCGCAGCGTCTGCACTAGGCGGATGATCTCGCCGCGTTTCTCAAAGCCGCTTTCGACAAGGGCCGCATAGACCAAGTGCGACAGTAGGGGATTGGCGGCAATGAAAACGTGCCCCCCCGGCACGAGCACTCGCAGTGCCCGCTCGCCCCATTGCCCAAAGAACGTGGAAAGCTGCTGCTTATCGCCGTTGCTGAGGACAGTAAAGCGAGGCAGGGGCTGGCGGACGCAGCCGTCCAAAGCTGGGGGGATGCGCCAGACACCACCCCGTCCGCGCCGGAGTTTGTCCTTTTCTTGGGTAGTGTACTCTTTCAGGCCGTAAGGCGGGTCGGTGACGATGGCGTGGACACTATTGGGAGGACGATGCTCCATCCACGCGAAGCAATCCTCTTGGACGAGCTGATATAATGTAGGACGTCGTATTATCAATGGGTGTATATCGTCCCTTCCCCTACCCAAACAACCCTTCCACCTCGTCGCAGAGCAGAGCGGCTTCTGCGGCGCTCGCGCTCTCGGCGATGACGCGGACAATGGGTTCGGTATTGGAGGCGCGGAGGTGGATCCAAGGGCATTCGAGCTGCCCGCTCAGATAGAGCTTGGAACCATCGCGCACCGGGTGGACATACGCTTGGGGATAGCGTTCGCGCAGCGCGGCGAGGGCGGTGGCTAGCTGCTCTGGGGTACAAGTAATTTTGCGCTTGTCGATGGCGTAGCTGGGTAGGGCGGCGATCAGTTCCTCAAGAGATCGACCGGTACATGCCATAGCCTCCAGCACTAGGGCCAAGCCGACGGCCGCGTCGCGGCTGGGGCCGACTTGGGCGACGATGACGCCGCCGTTGCCCTCGCCGCCGATGGCAGCGCGTTCGGCCATCATCTTCTCCACCACATGGACCTCGCCGACCGCCGTAAGAAAAACCGGACAGTTGTGGGCCGTGGCCGCGTCGGTAACGGCCTGCGAGGTGGAGAGGGTGGTGACGACCGGGCCGGGCTGACGCGCCGCCGCCGCTTGAACTGCAAGCGCGAGCGTGTAGTCTTCACCCACCGGCGCGCCGCTCGAATCGACCAACGCGACGCGGTCGGCGTCCGGGTCAATGGCAAAGCCGATGGCGCAACCGTTGTCGCGCACGGCCTGGCCGAGCTGGCCGAGGTTGGCGGGCACAGGCTCTGGGTTGTGGGCAAAATCGCCGTCGGGCCGCGCGTTGATGAAGGTGGCTTCGACGCCCAAGGCGTCCAGCAGGCTCGGAACCACCAAGGCCCCCGTGCCATTGCAGGGATCGACGGCCACCTTGAACCCGGCCCGGCGAATGGCATCGGCATCGACATAGTCCACAATCTGCTGGACGTGGTGCGCCACCACGGCGTCTGAATCGCGCGTTTCTAACACGCCGGACGCAGCGCAGCGAAACTGGCCCGCGTGGAAGAGGGCCTCGACGCGCGCACCCTCTTCCGCATTGAGGAAGACGCCGTCGCCGCGCACCAGCTTGAGACCGTTCCAAGGAGCCGGGTTGTGACTGGCGGTGATGATGATCGCGCCCTGGGCATTGAGCGCGGCGACCATCAGCTTGGCCCCGGGCGTGGAGCACATACCCACATCGACGACGCGGCAGCCCGTCTGGCACAGGGCGGCAGCCGCAGCTTGGGCAAAAGCCGCTCCAGACGGGCGCGTGTCGCGGGCGAGGACGACGGTAGCACCCGGCGTCAAGGTGGTGCCAAAGGCCGCGGCAAAGCGAGCGACCACCTCGTCGGTGAGCGACTGGCCGACGAGACCGCGAATCCCAGAAATACTGACAATGAGCGGAGCACTAGACATAACTTTATTTCTTTCTCAAAGCTTTTCGACGACAAGGGTTGCGCGGCGTTGCACGCCCAGTTGGCGGGCGGCATTGCCACCGTTGATCGCAACCTCCAACAGACCGGCGCTGCCGATCAAAGCAAGCGGCGTACCCGGCTCGACATCCTCGTACGTGCGGCAAAGTTCCGTCAGTACGTTCGCACCGAGGCGGATGCGCAGCGCGGAGCCCCACGGCGCAATATCGGCGGCCGCAATATTGCTTACCAAGTTGCCAAAGCCGTCGATATGGACGATGTGGCCGTCGATGCGGCCAGCAGATTTACAAGGTGCGGATTCGGCCAAGCGCACCGGATCGGCAACCGGTGGGCCGACCGCCGCGAGGTCCAAGCCGCGACAGAGGTGAGCGGCCAGCGGAGCGAACAGATCGCGGCCGTGGAAGGTACTGCTCGGGTTGGGCCGACCGAGGTCGCGCCGGGCGATCTCGTACGCCCGGCTGTCGGCGCGGTCGAGGACGAAGCTGAAGAGGCCGTTGTCCGGCCCCACCCACAAGTGGCCGCTACTTTGCAGGGCGAGGGGGCGGCGGCGGGTACCTACGCCGGGATCGACAACGGCCAGGTGCACGGTGCCGGGCGGGAATTCGCGCGCGGCGTGGCGCAGAACAAAAGCGGCGGCGAGCACGTCTTGGGGCGGAATCTGGTGGGAGATATCCACGAGCTGGGCCTCCGGTGCGATGCGTAGGATGGCTCCCTTCATCGCGCCGACATAGTAGTCGCCACAGCCGAAATCCGTCGTCAACGTGACGATTGGGGTCGGACTCCGCATGAGTTTATTCTGCATTTTACACGTATCACTTCCGCTCTCAAAGTATAGCGACATATTTGATTTATCGCCTGCGTTTCTCTGTTGATAGCGCACGGCTCGAGCCTTAGATTTGCGGCGCAATCCCACCCCTGCCCTTTGCAGCGAAAGGAAGATCGCCATGGCCGTCAAAAGCCACATTGAAATAGCGCCCGGCCTCAAGGTCGCGGCCCAGATGTCCCCAGAGCCGAGCGAGGAGGAAATGGCCTTTGTGCGGCAGATGGGCGTCGAATACGCAGTGGCTTGGGTCGGTGCAGCCAAGGCCAGCCCCGAGTACTATCGCAGTCGCCGAGAGCACTTTGCCCGCGGCGGCATCCAGCTCTACGGCTTGGGCAATGGCAGCGTCCACAACGTCGATGCCATCACCCTCAACCTGCCCAACCGCGACGAGAAAGTCGCCGAGTACAAGGCGCACATCCGCAACTTGGGCCAAGCCGACATTCCCTATACGACCTATGCCCACATGGCCAACAGCGTGTGGAGCACGCCGCCGGAGCAGAGCCGGGGCGGCTCTAGGGCGCGGGCCTTTGACATGGCGCGGCTCGCCGAGGCGGCCGGCGGCGGCTTTACCGGCGAGGGACTGACGCACGGCCGCGAATACACTGAGGAAGAGCTGTGGGACAACTTCGCCTCCTTTGCCAGGGAAATCGCACCGGTCGCCGAGGAAGCCGGCGTCCGCATTGGCATTCACCCGGACGACCCGCCCGGAGTGCCGTTGGGCGGAGTGCCGCGCCCCATTTTCAGCAGTTTTGAGGGGTACAAACGCGCCCTCGAAATCGCCGACAGCCCCAACGTGGGAATGTGCTTGTGCATCGGCTGCTGGCTGGAGGGCGGCGAGGCCATGGGCCGCGACGTAGTGGAGACGATCCGCTACTTCGGCGGGCAGGGCAAAATATTCAAGGTCCACTACCGCAACGTAGATAAGCCGCTGCCGCACTTTGTCGAGACCTTTGTCGATGACGGATACTTCGACATGTATCAGGCCATGCGCACGCTGGCCGAAGTCGGGTACGACGGCACCTTGATCCCAGATCACATCCCGCAGATGGGCGACGACGGGCGGCTGGGCACGGCTTATACATTGGCTTACATGCGCGCCCTACAAAAAAGGGCCGAAGAAGAAAGGAGCTAGACATGCTGAGTAATGAACAGGTGACGCAATATCGCGAAAAAGGCTATCTCAAGATCCCCCAACTCTTCACACCCGAGGAAACCGCAGAGCTGGCCTCGGAGATGGTGCGAGTGATCGAACAATGGGGACAGGAGTCTATCGGCTGGGTCGGCCCCTGGCGCGATCGCTACCTCGACGAAGAAGACCGGCTCAACACGCGGGCGGTCTTCATGCACAACCCGCACTTTTACTCGGCCGCTTGGGGCCGCGTCCTCTTCCACGAGGCGATGATCACCTGCGTGCGGCAGCTCATCGACGGTCCAGTGCAGTGGCATCACACAGTCCTGCACGCCAAGCCGCCGGAGAAAGGCACGCCCTTCCCCATGCACCAAGACTATCCGTTCTACCCGCACGACGGCCCGGATTTCGTCGACTGCTTGCTGCACCTAGACGACACGCCGCTGGAGAGCGGTGCGCTGATGGTCGTGCCGGGCAGCCACAAGCAGGGGCCGCTAGAGCACGTGCTAGGGCCGGATACAGCCCCGCATCTGCCGCCGGAGCGATTCCATCCCGACCACCTCGACAGCGTCGCCGTGCCAGCGCAGCGCGGCGACATGATCTTCTTCAGCTACCAGACGATCCACTGGTCGGATTGCAACCGCACGGACTCTTGGCGCAAATCCGTGCGCTTTGGCTATCACAGCACGGAGCTACGGCCGGTGGGACGCGCTGAGGACAACCCGCATCGCATCGACCAAGACAACGTGCTGGAGCGCAACAACAACATCGTCGTGGCCGGATTTCGGGACAACGAAATGGAGGCAGCGGCCAGCTAACCCCGCACCAAGGACGAGCCTGATGACAGCAAAAGACGCGAGTGCAGTCGGCCTGCTGCAAGAAGCCAACGATGCTCTCGGAGACAGCGCCGAGCTGCGGCGGCGCTTGGACGAACAAGGGTACATCTTTTTGCGGCAGATCATGGCCAAAGACAAGCTGCTATCCCTGCGGCAAGAGATGACGGAAGTGTTGATGGAGGCCGGGTGGTTGGTCGCCGGCACGGATCCCATGGAAGGTATTGCGCAGATCAGCGCGCAGTGTACCGAAGGCGACCCCGAATACGCCGAGGTGTATCACCAAGTGTACCGCTTGGAGGCCTTTCACCAGGCCGGTCATTGGCCGGAGGTCTTAGCCGTGATGGAGCAAGTCGTCGGTGGCCCGGTGCTGCCGCATCCCCAAAAGATCGCCCGGCTGTGGTTTCCCCAATACACCGAGCACACCACGCCCATGCACCAAGACTTCGTCCACTTCCAAGGCAGTTTCAACACCTACACCTTCTGGGCACCCGTGGGCGATTGTCCGCTGGAGTTGGGGGGGTTGGCGGTGCTGCCAGGGTCGCACAAAATCGGCAAGGTGCGGGAGCACCACTTCTCGTTGGGGGCCGGCGGCTTAGCCGTGGACGAATCCGAACTGGCCGGGCACTGGCTCAGCGCGAATTACGAAGCGGGGGACGCGCTGATCTTTCCGAGCCTGACCGTCCACCAAGCCCTGCCCAACTACACCGAAGATCGCCTGCGCATTTCGCTCGACAACCGCTATCAGGCACAAGGCGAGCCGATTGCGCGGCACATGCTGGAGCCGCACCTGACTGGCGTCACCGACTTTAACTGGGAAACCTGCTACGCGGGCTGGCAAAGCAAAGCATTGCAATACTATTGGCAGGATCTAGACCTAGAGGTAGTGCCGCAGTTGTCCCGCTGGGGAGATCAAGGGTTTGCCGAGGCCCTGTCCCTAGCGCGCGACGGCGACCAGCGGGCCTTGTACCAATTGCGGCGCATTGCGCGGCGCGATCCTGAGTCCGAGCGCGGGCAGCAGGCTCTCCAACTCCTACACGAGGTGAATGTATGAAGGTAATTATGGTCATGTTCGACTCGCTCAACCGGCACATGTTGCCGCCCTACGGCTGCGATTGGACGCACGCGCCCAATTTCCAGCGGCTCGCCGAGCGGACGCTGACATTCGATACCAGCTACGTCTGCTCCATGCCGTGCATGCCGGCTCGCCGCGATTTGCACACCGGGCGACCCAACTTTCTCCACCGCTCCTGGGGGCCGCTGGAGCCTTTCGACGACTCCACGCCGAGGATGCTGCGCGACGCCGGGGTTTCGTCGCACCTCATCAGCGACCACTACCACTATTGGGAGGCCGGCGGAGCCACCTACCACACCCAGTACAGCACTTGGCAGTTTTTCCGCGGCCAAGAGGGCGATCCGTGGATCGGGCAGGTGGCCGACCCACCGCCCGTAGAGGCGCACGCGAGCAATGCAGGCCGCAGCATGTGGCATCGCCAAGACCGCGTCAATCGGCAATACATGCGCCGCGAGGAGGACCAGCCCCAAACCCAGACCTTCAAGGCCGGCGTCGAGTTCATCCGCCGCAACCACGCGGAAGACGACTGGTTTTTGCAGATCGAGACCTTTGATCCGCACGAGCCATTTTTCACCCAGCGTCAATACCAAGACCTCTACCCAGAGCTTTTTAAAAATCGCTCGTCCCTGCTGTTCGACTGGCCGACCTACGGCCAAGTAACCGAAGAACAATCACTCGTCGATCAATGCCGGGGCCACTACGCATCGCTGCTGAGCATGTGCGACGCCCGTCTCGGCGACATCCTCGACGAAATGGACCGCCTCGCGCTGTGGGACGACACCATGCTCATCGTGTGGACCGACCACGGCTTCCTGCTCAGCGAGCACGACCTGTGGGCCAAGATACAAATGCCTTGGTACCGCGAGCTGTCCAACACGCCGTTCTTCGTCTGGGATCCTCGCTGCGGCCAAGCCGGCCAGCGGCGGCAGAGCTTGGTGCAACCGTCGATCGACCTAGGACCGACCTTGCTGGACCTCTTTGGGGTGGAGCCGACCGCGGACATGCTCGGCCAGAGCCTGCGCGACGTTTGCGCGAGCGACTCACCCGTGCGCGAGGCCGCGATTTTCGGCAACCACGGCGGGCAGGTCAACGTCACCGATGGCCGCTACGTGTACATGCGCGCGCCCACCCGGCCCGACAACCAGCCCCTGTACAACTACACGCTCATGCCCTCGCACATGCGCGACCTATTCTCAGTCGATGAATTTGCCGGCGTGGAGCTAGCCGAGCCGTTTGGTTTTAGCAAGGGCTGCCGACTGCTGCGGACGCAAGGACATACGCGGAGCAAACAGCACGAGTACGGGACCCTGCTCTTTGACCTAGAGCAAGACCCACGACAGGAGGCCCCGCTCGCCGACGCGGCGTTGGAGCAGCGGATGCAGCAATTGTTGCGCGGGGTCATGGAAGAGTGTGAAGCTCCACCGGAGCAGTACGAACGCTTGGGAATCTAACACAGGAGAACACTATGCAGAGTCCGGCACAAAAAGCCATCGTCATCGGCATGGACGGAGCCGCCATGGAGTTGGTGCAACACATGGTGGATCAAGGTCACATGCCCCACTTGGGTCAACTCATGGCGCAGGGCGTCAAACGACCCATGATCGGCGTCTTTCCAACCCTGACGCCACCCGGCTGGACGGCGACTTCGACCGGGGCTTGGCCGGGAACCCATCAGGTCATGGACTTTAATATCCGCAAGTTAGGTGGGCGTCTCGACGAGACCGTGTGGGGGATCAACACCCAGCTCTCGCAGGCCGAGTACTTGTGGAACACCTTCGAGCGAGTTGGCAAAAAGCCGATCTTGGTCAAGTGGGAGATGTCGTGGCCGCCGACTGTGGAGACCGGCATCCAAGTCGAGGGCACCGGCCCGGGCGTGTCCAATGTCCATCAGATCACCGGCTACCATCTCTTTGTCGGCGGCGGCTGGACGCCCCGGCCGATCGGCGGGCCGCGCGATCCTGAGACTTTGGACCCGAGCGCCCTGCAAAAGGTGCGCAGCGTCGATCCGGTGGAGATCGTCCCGGCGGAAGGGTGGCAAGATGCGCCCGCATCCGCGCTACCGCCAAAAGAAGTGGAGCTAGTCATCGAACCGCTCAAGCGCGGGCGATCGGATATGCACCCAGGCCGAGGGGGGCCGCCTAAGCATTTCTACGGCCTGATATACGCCTCGGCCGACAACGGCTACGACCGGCTGCTCGTTTGCCGCAGCCGCGATGCGAATGATCGGGTCGCCGAGCTGGCCGTGGGCCAGTGGACCGAGTGGTGGAAGGACGGCTTTGAAATCGATGGCCAAGCACTGGCAGGCTACGTGCGCATGAAACTCGTCAGTCTGAGCGCAGCAGGCGATGTCTTTGAGCTTTTTGTGCCGCAGGTCTGGCCAGCGACCGGCTACACCCAGCCGGAGGAAGTGGCGCAGCAGATCGACGAACACGTCGGCAATTTCCTGCAGAATCCAGGGCGCGACGCTTTGGGCGTAGTCGATGACGCGACCTATTTCGAGCTATTGGACTTCCACCACCAGCGGTTGGCCGATGTGGCTGACTACCTGACGGAGAGCAACGACTGGGACGTGCTGTTCATCGAAACCCACGCCTCGGATTACACCAGCCACTTCTTCCTCTCGCAGGCCGACGAGTGCAGCGGAGCCGACCCGCACACCCTTGCGCGCTGCCAAGCGGGCGTGGCCGAGACCTACGCCTCCATAGATCGCATGATCGGCCGCATCGCCGCGCTGGCCGACGACGACACGGTCGTCGTGGTCGTCTCCGACCACGGCGGCACCCCCAACCAGCACCGACCGGTCGATATCGCCGAGGTGCTGGAACAGGCGGGCTTTTTGGTCTATGCAGACGCAGAGAAAAAACAAATCGACTGGCAGCGAACGCTGGCGGCCAATGTGGGGCTGGTACACATCTTCATCAATCTCAAGGGACGCGAGCCTACGGGGATCGTCGAGCCCAGCGACTACGAGCAGACGCGGCTCGACCTCATCGAAGCCCTCCACGCCTATAGCCATCCGCAGACCGAGCGCTGTCCTTTTGCCCTCGCGCTGACCAGGGAAGACGCGGAAATGGTCAATCTGTCGGGCGAACTTGTCGGCGACGTGGTCTATGCGCTGCGGCCCGAATACGACGGAGCACACGGCAAGCAGCTACCCTCGGCCACCCTCGGTATCGGTGGGCAGCACTGCACGTTCGTGCTAGCCGGTGCCGGCGTAAAGCAAGGGCTGGCACTCAGGCGGCAGGTGCGGGCGGTGGATGTCGCGCCGACGCTGTGCTATTTGCTGGGCATCCCCATGCCCAAGCAGGTGGAGGGCGGCGTGGTCTACGAGGCACTCGAAGACGCAGACTGGCACCTGCGATGAAGGCGGCCTACTACTGCGGCGACCGCACGGTCGAAATCGGCGAGTGTCGAGTGCAATCCCCTAGCGCGGGTCAGGTGCGAATCGAAGTGGCCTATTGCGGGGTGTGCGGCACGGATATTCACATTTACCTGGGCCATCAGGACCGCCGGATCGACATGCCCCAAGTCATTGGGCACGAGATGTCGGGGCGGATCGCGGAAGTCGGGGCCGATGTCGAAGGCTGGGCCGTGGGCGATCCGGTCGTAGTGCGTCCCTTAGAGGCTTGCGGCGCGTGCCCGGCCTGCAACGCCGGCAATGGCCATATCTGCCAGAACCTAAACTTCATCGGCATCGACAGTCCGGGGGCCTTTCAGGGGTCGTGGACGGTGCCGGCCCATACACTGCATCGCCTGCCGGACGACATGTCCCTGACACTGGGTGCCCTAGTCGAGCCGCTGGCAGTCGCCTGCCACGACGTGCGCTTGGGCGGGGTGGCACCGGGCGAGAGAGTGGTGGTAATCGGCGGCGGCCCGATCGGCCTGCTCAATGCGCTGGTGGCGCAGCACGCGGGAGCCGAGGTGCGGGTGGCCGAGGTCAATGCCTATCGGCTGAAGGCAGCGCATGCGCTGGGGCTGGAAACCGTCCACCCACTGGAGGAGGACTTGGTCGCCCACATCGAAGCTTGGACCGGAGGCGGCGGGGCCGACGCAGTCTTCGAGGTCTCTGGCTCGCCGGCCGGAGCCGAGGTGATGACTAAACTCGCCAAGGTCCGAGGGCGGATTGTGGTAGTGGCGATCTTCACTGACGCGCCTAAAGTCGATCTCTTTCAGTTCTTCTGGCGCGAGTTAAAAATGTGCGGCGTGCGCGTGTACGAACCCGAAGACTACGACCGCGCCATCGAGCTAGCGGCCAGCGGCGCGCTGCCGCTCAACGAGCTGATTACCGAGCACCTTCCCCTAGACGCACTGCCCGACGCCTTTGCCCGGCTGACTGCGGGCACCGACGCGGTCAAAATTTTAATCGACACCCAAGGGGGGAGGATGTATGACTGAAAGTCAACGCTACGAAGCAGGGCGCAGAGTTCTCTCGACGATGCTCGGAGAGGCCGCTGCAGAGGCCGCTGCCAAGAAGATGCGCACACTTCATCCCGAGTTCGAGCGACTCGTGATGGAGCACGTGATGCATGACCTGTACGGACGGGACGGGCTGGACATCAAGACCCGTCTGCTGTGTACGATCGCGGCCTTGACGGTTCTCGGCAGGCCGGAACAGCTTGCTGTTCACATCGACCGAGCCCTTGGTTGTGGAGCCACAAGGACGGAGATTGAGGAGGTCATGTTGCAGATGAGCGCTTTCGGCGGATTTCCGGCGACGTGGGATGCATTGACCGTTCTTCAAGGACAGAACCAAGGAGAATAGCATGGGGATTTTGGATCTCTTTAAGCTCGACGGCCAAACGGCGCTGGTCACCGGATGCCGTCGAGGCATCGGACGCGGGTTCGCGCAAGCATTGGCCGAGGCGGGCGCAGATATCGTCGGCGTCAGCGCCTCGCTGGAAGTAGACTCCGAGGTCGGCAAAGACATTGCCAAGCGCGGCAAGCGCTTCAAAGGATACGCTTGCGATTTCAGCGACCGGGCAGCGGTCCGCGCCTTCGTCGAGCAGGTCAACACCGAGGTCGGCCCAATCGACATCCTCATCAACAATGCCGGTACCATTCGGCGCGCCCCGGCTGAGGAACATGGAGACGAAGACTGGGATCACGTCATCGAGGTCAACTTAAACGCGCAGTTCGTGCTGGCGCGGGAATTCGGCAAGCAGATGCTCTCCCGCGGCCGGGGCAAGATCGTCTTTACCGCTTCGGTGCTGACCTTCCAAGGCGGGATCACAGTGCCGGGCTATGCCGCGGCCAAGGGCGGGATCGGGCAGTTGACGATGGCGCTGGCCAACGAATGGGCCGGTCGCGGGGTCAACGTCAATGCCATTGCCCCCGGCTATATCGCCACCGACAACAATCAGGCCCTGCGCGACGACCCCGTGCGCAACGAGCAACTACTGGTGAGGATTCCAGCGGGCCGGTGGGGCACGCCGGACGACTTAAAAGGCGCGGTGGTGTGGCTGTCGTCGCGAGCAGCCGACTACGTCCATGGGACCATCGCAATCGTCGATGGCGGGTGGATGGGCCGCTGAGATGGAAGCCGCCCGCCTCTTGGAATTTTGGGGCAAGACGCTTCGTAGTGCTGGCAATTCCTCGGAAACTGTATTCAATGATACACGTAGCTATAAGCCTGTCTTACATCATTTGATGGATGTCGCTGCTGTCGCCCTGCGATGGCAGCAATTGAATCCTGCCCGTCTTGAGCGCGAGGCCGCTTTGTTGAAAGCGAGTCCAGAGTGCTTATCCAAGATCACTGCTTTTCTGGCTGGCATACACGATCTTGGCAAATTTTCACGCAGCTTTCAGGCGAAGGTACCCCAATTGTGGCCAGAGCAGGTCCTTGGCCCGAAGAGAGAAATCGCCGACCGTGGTCATTGGCGCAACACGGCTATCCTTCTCAGGGCCGAGCCAATATCCCAAGAGTTCGCCAGCTTATTCCCTAGCATCCCTTATGATATAGCACCGATCATTGCTGCCATTGCGGGGCACCATGGACGACCACCCGAGGGACAGGATGAAGTAAATGCCGATCCAGGCAAAGCTCGGCGCGACCAGCAGCTTGGTGAGGAATGCGTGGACGCGGCTCATACTGCCTTTTGTATGCTCCGGAACCTGATAGAGCCTCTGCCTCTATCGTCTCTCGAAAAGCAGAAGCAGACGGCGCAGTGGTCTTGGCGCTTGTCAGGGCTTGTCACACTGGCCGACTGGGTCGGTTCAGACTCCGATTACTTCTCTTTTGAATCGGTCGATACGAGGCTGGAGGACTATTGGGAGTGGGCGCTTACTCAGGCCGAAAAAGCCCTAGTGGGAAAGGGGTTACTGGCCCAGTCCCCGGAGTCCCGTCCGAGTTATGCTAGTTTTGCTCCACAAGCTGCCCCTCATCCAAGACCCATGCAGAAACTGGCGGAAGAAGCACCGCTCAAGGACGGAGCGCAGTTGTTCATCTTAGAAGACACCACAGGGGCCGGTAAAACAGAAGCGGCCATCATGCTCGCAGCCCGGATGATGGCGGCGGGCAAAGGCGAGGGTCTGTACTTTGCGCTGCCGACTATGGCAACGGCCAACGCTATGTACGAGCGGCTGGCGGTGACTTACCAGAAGCTGTTTGAAACTTCAGCCTCCGAAGACCTCTCACTCGTCTTGGCACACGGCAGGTCGAACCTGTCCGAGGCGTTCCGCGCCATCGTCAACTCCACTGACATGGCCAATGGCAGCGAGGATGAAACCGCATCCGCCTTTTGCGCCCAATGGATTGCAGACGACCGAAGAAAAGCCTTTTACGCAGATGTCGGAGCGGGGACCATTGACCAAGCCTTTCTCTCGATCCTCCCTAAAAGACATCTAACCTTGCGTCAATACGGGCTGGCTGGCCGCATCCTCATAGTTGATGAAGCCCATTGCTTTGATGCCTATATGGGCGAGGAACTTTCCGCGCTGCTGGAACTTCACGCCCAAAACGGCGGCTCCGCCATAGTGCTCTCTGCGACCTTATCTCTGCAGCAACGTCGCGATATGGCAGAGGCGTTTGCCAAGGGTCTCGGCTTGCGCGACCCAGAAGATCTGAGCGATCAACTATGCAGTGAGGCGTACCCGCTGCTCACCTCGGCCACAATCGGCGGAGTACAGGAATGCGAGTCGGGATTCGATTCTGCGTTGCGTCGTAGCGTAACGGTAGAACGCCTGCCCGACCGAATAACCGCCGAGACACGAGCTCTCTCCGCAGCAAAAGAGGAAGCGGCCGTGCTGGTCATCTGCAACGCAGTAGATGAGGCCATCGCTGTATATGAATCGCTTGTGGGCCAAATGGACAACCCAGATCACATTCACCTCTTCCACGCTCGGTTTGCCCAAAGCGATAGGCAGGTCATAGAAAATGATGTATTGCGCCGATTCGGGCGCGACGCCAAAGCGACAGGCCGGGCCGGCCATATCCTTGTAGCCACGCAGGTGGTTGAGCAAAGCCTCGACCTCGACTTTGATCTCGTCATTTCGGACCTCGCGCCAGTGGATCTTATCATCCAGCGCGCTGGTCGGATGTGGCGTCATTTGGACAAGCGTCCACCGGAAAGCCGCCCTGTAGAGAGTCCGCATACCCTCATAGTCTCGCCGGACCCGGATCAGGTAGAAGACCAAAACTGGCTTGAGCCGGCACTCGGCAAGGCAGCGTTTGTCTATCAAAATGCCGGCGTGATGTGGCGCAGCGCGAAGGCCCTGTCCGACGCTGGATGTATTGACACGCCGGAAAGTTTTCGCCCGTTGATTGAATACGTTTACGCCAATGGGGATGTGCCGCCAGCCCTTGAAGAAAAGCAAATCGAAGACGAAGGGAAGGAAATGGGCAGTCGCTCGCTGGGCCGATTTAACGTCGTCAGCCTAGAAGAGGGCTACGGTAGCCTGCCGACGGAATTGAGCGGCACAGAAGATATTGGCACTCGGCTGGGAGAGCCGACCGTTATGTTGCGTTTGGCTCGTATAGAGGAAGATCGTCTTATTCCTTGGTGCACGGTACCCGACGACGATCCCAACAGGGCTTGGGCCTTGTCTGAAATCCGGGTACGGGAGAATTTTCTCGCTGGAGCCTCGCCATCGCCCGAGGACCAAGCCCTTCAAGAGCAGGCCAAAAGCGACTGGCCGGAGTGGGAACGCGAAATATTGATAGCCGTGGTAGAAGGGGGCAGTAGGGTGCGATTGGAAGGGGCGAAGGATGACGGTTATTTTATGTACTGTGCCCGACTGGGCTTTAGATTTGTTGTCCCGCAGACGCGGGAATGAGCCGTAGTATGCTGTCGGCTAACGTGTTCCCCGTACACACGGGGATTAATTAATGATGGACCGCAACTTGCCCTTGACAAGGTACGATTGCCTCTTTAGAGTATGTAGTAAGCTGTTGGTTAGTTATATATTTTAAGGAGATATCAATGACTTTTAATCTGCTCAGTGATCCCTTTCTCCCGGTCGTCATGCGATCTGGAGCACAGAGATGGCTTGCCTTTCCCGAACTAGTGGCTGGACCCAAAAGCAACGGCTTGGATGAAGACTACCCGGTCGAGTTTAACTGGCCGCGCCCGGATTTCAACATGGCGAGCTTCGAGTTCTGCATCGGCGTGATTTCGTTGGCCTTCGATATCCGCGAAGAGGACGACTGGCGTCCTTTTTGGACCAATCCGCCGGATAGAGACGCGCTCGCCGAAAAGCTCGCCCCTCTTGTTTCTGCCTTCTATCTCAACGGCGAAGGGCCGCGCTTCCTACAGGACTATGAGCCCCTGCAAGGCAACGAAACTCCTATTGAACTACTGCTCATCGACACACCAGGGCAAAACGGCCAGCGCAAAAACTCGGACCTATTGACTCACCGCAACCGCTATGCTGCCCTTGGCCTACCGGCTGCGGCCATGACGCTGTACACCCTGCAAGCCTACGCGCCGGCCGGCGGTGCCGGGAACCGCACTTCCATGCGTGGAGGCGGGCCTTTGACGGCACTGGTCGTTCCGGCGACTAATGACGATGCAACGCCCGTGCCTTTGTGGCACAAAATTTTCGCCAATGTGGTGCCTTGCGATAAACGACTCCCAATAGATGAGTTGCCCAAGGCCCTGCCTTGGATGGCCCCGACACTCACATCGGAAAAAAGTCGTACTGTATCTCTAGCAGACGCCCACCCCTTGCAGGCGTATTTCGGTATGCCGCGCCGCATCCAGCTAGTCTTTTCCAGCGAGCCGGGCATCTGCTCCATGACCGGCAGAAAAGAACCGCTGGTCACCGGATTTATCCAGAGGCCCTACGGCACAAATTATGGGCTATGGCAGCATCCGCTGACGCCCTACCGCCGCCTGAAAGAGGCAGGGGAGCCGTATTCGGCCAAGCCAAAATCAGGACGCTTTGGCTATCGAGACTGGGTTGCCGTCACGGTAGGGAGCAAGGATGGCAAGCTGGCTGAACAGCCCACAAATATCAAGCTCTCCAAGAATAATCGCTCCCATTCCCTTAGCCAGAATAAACAAGCGGCCGATGCTCGCATCCGCGTTGGCGGTTGGGCCATGAACAACATGGAAGCAATCGCCTATCTCATCGCCGAGGAGCCTTTGCATCTGGCGAATACATCCGATCAACAACAG
Organism: Candidatus Latescibacterota bacterium; assembly: GCA_965261395.1. Lineage (GTDB taxonomy): Bacteria > Latescibacterota > UBA2968 > UBA8231 > UBA8231. Next base: position 2,974,551 of record OZ253462.1, on the reverse strand, counting down.
GCTCTCGACGATCTCGCCCGACATTTCTCCGAAGCCGCCGATCAAGCGGTTTCTCAGTTGTTAACAGCCTTGAAAAAGGCACTTTTCAGCGGCCAGAAGAATGCCTCAAACGATAAGGGGATTCTCGACCAAGCGCGGGCTGATTTCTTCGACGCAACCGAGGACCAATTCCACCACCTGCTCGACGATCTGCTCCAAGAAATGCCCGAAGATGGGGGCTTCGACCAGACCGCTCTCGCACGGCACTGGCTAGGTATCATGCGCCGCGCAGCCCTTGCGACTTTTGACCGACTGGCACCCGTGCCCTTGCAAGACGCCGAGAAGGCCAAGACAATCGTCAATGCCTACGGCATCTTGAACGCAACCTTTGCTGGCTGGACCAAGCAGAGCAAGTCGCTTTACGACAAGCTCGAACTTCCTTTGCCAGAGAAAAAATCCAAAACCAAAAAGGAGACCGCTTAATGCAGCTCAACCGAAATAACCCTACCGTCAATGCAGTGGTGAACTGGTGGGTATCGCTTCACGCGGACCACGGAGACCGGGGTGCACGGGCGCGGCTGAAGCGCTGCGAAAGCGTATTCGACGCCCTCTTAGAGCCAGAAACCCACAGGTTGATCGCCAGTGTGCATGAAAAGGCTACCGCCGGCCACGCGCTTGAGCAGCGCCTCGCCGTGCTGGCTATGGCCCTTGCGCGGGTTAAACCCTCCGAGAGGACCGCCCATCTCCCCCCCTTCGCTGACGCCTTGGGCCTCACGTGGGATGGTTCCATCCCCAAAGGCGACGCCCGTCCACGCCTGTCGCCCATGCGCTTCAGCAACCTGCTCAAGGATGGCACTGATGTGGACATGTTCGCACGGGCACTGCGCCGGACCCTTGCTATTTTGGGCGATGCGCCATTCGACGTTCCTCGCTTTATCGGCGATGTGCTTTTCTTTAACGACCAGACTCGGCAGAAATGGACCTTTGATTACTATCACACGCGGCGGACCGATGCCGCAGAGAACACCCAACCCCAAGAGGAGACTCAACTATGAGCCGCTTTGTGCAAATGCACGTTCTGACAGCCTATCCACCGTCTAACCCCAACCGAGACGACCTCGGCCGTCCCAAGACCGCTTTCATCGGCGGTGTGTCGCGGATGCGCATTTCCAGCCAAGCCCTCAAACGCGCCATCCGCACGGACGACGCTTTCCGGTCCGCCCTAACGGGAAAGCTAGGCGAGCGCACGCAGCGTATGGGCGACAAGGTGCGAGAGCATCTGCTAGAAAAGGGTGCTTCGGAGGACAAGGCGCTCGAAATCGCCCGGACCATCGCTGCTCTGTTCGGTAAAGTAAAGAATGAGAAAGACCCAAATCCGGCCTATACCGAACAGCTAGCCTTCATCTCGCCGGAGGAACGCGCTGCTGCATTCGATTTGGCAGAAAAGGCACTGAGCGGGGAAACCTTACCGAAGGAAAAGGAACTGGCGAAACAGGTCCTAAGCACTGCCGACGGTGCCGTGGACATTGCTATGTTCGGGCGCATGTTGGCTGACAACCCCGACTTCAACCGCGATGCCGCCGTGCAAGTGGCTCATGCCTTTACCACCAACCGAGTCGATATTGAAGATGACTACTACACGGCTGTTGACGATCTGAAGACCCCAGAAGAGGATGCGGGCGCGGGTTTCATCGGAGAGGCGGGTTTCGGCGCTGGCGTCTTCTATCTCTACATCTGCGTAAATAGGGTCCTGCTGCTGGAAAATCTTGCGAGCGATACAGAACTGGCAGGCCGTGCGCTCTCCGCGCTAGTACGCGCTGCGGCGACCGCATCGCCTTCCGGTAAGAAAAACAGCTTCGCCAATCACGTACGCGCCGAATACATGTTGTTAGAGCGCGGGGATAGCCAACCTCGCAGCTTGGCTAGTGCCTTCACCAAGCCGGTAAAATCGGAAGACCAACTCGGGGAGTCCGTAAAGGTACTCAAGAAGCAGCGTACCGCCTTTGCGAAGACCTACGACGACGATTGGGAAGCCAGCGAACTCCATGTAGGTGAAGAGGATAGTGCCATGTTGGAGGAGCTAGCCGCCTTCGCAGCGGAGGAACTGTAGCAATTTGCTATTTGGCAAAACGTTCCCCGCACCTGCGGGGATGAACCGGATTGAAGCGACGACATCCAACTACACGTAGGATGTTCCCCGTATCCGCGGGGACGAACCGCACGAACCACATATATTCCCGAAGGGACTAAAATGAATGGTGAACCGAGGAAATGGTTAATTATTACCTTGGCCGCACCCTTTGCCAGCTTCGGCGAAGAGGCAGGCAATGTGCGGCGTGGCACGGCCGACCGTCCAACGCGATCTGCCCTTTTGGGGATGGCGGGCGCGGCGCTGGGTATTGATCGCGCCGATGCGGAAGGGCAGCGGGCGCTTGCTGCCTCTTTCCGCGTCGCTACTCGCACCCTGTGCGCCGGGACGTTGGTGACGGATTTTCACACTTACCAGTCGCTGCCTTCGGCCAAGGGACATCCCCGAACTAGAGCGGAGGCACTTTCCCATCCCTTGGACCTTGCGACGAGTATCACCCACCGAGAGTACCGCACAGATGTGCGCTATCAGGCGGCTTACCGAGCCATATCGGGCGGACGATACTCGTTGCGGGACCTCAAAGCTGGGTTTGAGAAGCCAGCTTATACATTGTATTTAGGGCGCAAGTCCTGCCCACTGTCCCACCCACTCGCGCCGGAGATCATTGAAGCACAAACGGTCGTTGATGCGTTCAAGCGCCATAGCGATGGGCCGAATGGCCTAATCGCCGTGGAGGATCGGGCGGACCTCGGTCCTCTCGATGCTTCCTTGCGGATGCGACTGCGGATGGACGAGCCGGGCGACCGCACGAGCTGGCAGTTCGGGCAACGGCGCGAATACGAATACGTTCCCACTGACCAAGAGGAGGCTTCGCAATGAGTGAGCCACTCCACTTTTCGCGTCTTACGCTCCGGCGCGACGCCGCAGACATAGCTCCCCTGCTACAGGTCCTTCAGCCATCAAAGTCGTCTGACCGCCTCGCGGTAGATCACCGGCTGATCTGGACGGTCATCCCGCCAAATGTGCGTACTGAGGTAGAGCAGAGCCGGACTGCCGGTACGCCGAAATCCGCGTTTCTTTGGCGGGCCGACCGCCAGCGCGGGCGGTACTATCTTCTCGGCCCCAAGCCTTTGGAAGACTCTCCCTTCTTCGCTATCGAGACGAAGCCCTTCGAGCCGACACTCTCGCCAGGAGACCGGCTGGCGTTCGATCTGCGCCTTAACGCCACGGTCGATCGGAAAGTTTCTCGCACACACGGGAATGAACCGGCCATACGGCAACGCTGCGATGTGGCCATGGACTTGCTCAAGAATGTTCCCCGCACACGCGGGGATGAATCCCTCAACCGCGCCAAGTATCGGATGCAGTTTGCCAAAAAGGCGGCCTACGACTGGCTAGCGGCGCGGGCCGAAGCATACGGATTCTGCCTTGACGCACTGATGCTCGAAGGCTATCGAGCCGAGCGTTTCGCACGGCGCGGTGGGAAATTCGGCACTTTGGGCATATTCGACCTCAAAGGTGCTTTGACCATAACCGAGCCTAACTCGTTTCTCGCCCGCCTTCGGCAGGGATTCGGGCGCGGCAAGGCATTTGGCTGCGGCCTGATGCTTATACGCAGATGTTCCCCGCACACGCGAGGATGACCCACTCATGCGCAGGATCGCCTGATGACTACCTCTGTGTTCCCCGCACATGCGGGGATGAACCATCGCTTATACGCAGGATCGCTTGATGGCTAGCCCTGACAGAATGCCGGGTGCTCCGCCCCCCAAGCCGATCCCCATAAAGGACCGCACCTCTATCGTTTTTGTGGAGAAGGGCCAACTCGACGTACTCGATGGAGCTTTTGTGCTCGTAGATGTAAAGGGGGTGCGGACGCACATCCCCGTTGGCGGGTTGGCTTGCATCATGCTCGAACCTGGTGCGCGGGTCAGTCATGCTGCAGTGGCACTCGCCGCACGGGTCGGTACTTTGCTGATATGGGTCGGTGAAGCCGGGGTGCGCCTATACGCGGCTGGTCAGCCGGGAGGTGCCCGGTCCGACAGGCTTCTGTGGCAGTGCCGCCTCGCGCTTGACCCCGACGCTCGGCTGAAGATCGTGCGGCGGATGTATCAAATCCGATTTGACGAGCGAGCGCCGCAACGCCGTTCTGTCGAACAGCTTCGCGGAATTGAGGGGGCGCGTGTACGTGCGCTTTATGAGAATTTGGCGCGGCAGTTTGGAGTACAGTGGAAAAGGCGCAGCTACGATCCTTCGGATTGGAACTTCTCCGATGTGCCCAACCGCTGCCTCTCGGCAGCAACTGCCTGCCTCTACGGCATTACGGAAGCCGCCGTGCTCGCGGCTGGATATGCCCCAGCAGTCGGCTTCTTGCATACTGGTAAACCCCTCTCCTTTGTGTACGACATTGCCGATTTATTCAAATTTGAGACGGCGGTGCCGACAGCGTTTCGCATTGCGGGACAGCACGCGAAGGGGCGTTCTGCCGAGCCTGTGCGCGAAGTGCGCTTGGCGTGTCGGGACACGTTCCGCAGAACCAAGCTGCTCAGGCGACTGATTCCAACCATCGGAGAAGTGCTCGCAGCGGGCGAGTTGCCGCCGCCGAAAATGCCAGATGATGCGGTAGGCCCGGCCTTTGCCGATCCACCTTCAAGCGGAGATGAGGGCCATCGAGGATGATGATAGTGGTGACTAATAATGTGCCGCCGCGCCTGCGGGGCCGGCTCGCGGTTTGGCTTCTGGAACTTCGAGCCGGTGTCTATATCGGCAACTACTCGGCAAAGACCCGCGCTATGATCCGCGACAATGTGTGCGAGCTCATCGGCGACGGTGATGCTGTGATTGCTTGGGCCGCCCCCAATGACGCGGGGTTTGAGTTTGAAACCTTTGGCACAAACCGCCGGATACCTGTGGATTTTGACGGTCTTCGACTCGTATCTTTTTTGCCTGAGTGAAGTATGTTCTCGGCATATGTGGAGTGGGTGAATCGGGGGTCAAATAGTCGGTAGCTATTTTGCATGGCATATAACCTAAACTGTAGCAAGCAGTTACGATTAAGTATGTTCCCCGCACACGCGGGGATGAACCGATTGAAATTTACCTCATGTGAGTGCGGGTATTATGTTCCCCGCACACGCGGGGATGAACCGATGCTCGCAAACACCTGGACGAAGAATACCAGATGTTCCCCGCACACGCGGGGATGAACCGCTACTCGCACTATTCAACGCCATTAGCACCCGATGTTCCCCGCACACGCGGGGATGAACCGACGCAGCACCCAGAGATACTTGACGATAGAGGATGTTCCCCGCACACGCGGGGATGAACCGGCCCTTGCCTTGCTGATTGCCGAAGTTGCTCAATGTTCCCCGCACACGCGGGGATGAACCGCGAACATTGTATCGGCCAAGCTGGCCGATATTATGTTCCCCGCACACGCGGGGATGAACCGCTCAGCCCAGGAAACGCAGCACACTCACAAGGATGTTCCCCGCACACGCGGGGATGAACCGCCGCACGGGCTGATCCAAAGTTCAGCCCACACATGTTCCCCGCACACGCGGGGATGAACCGTAGCAGGAAAAACCTACCTTGTTCCAACCGGAATGTTCCCCGCACACGCGGGGATGAACCGTCGGCGACGAGCCGGCGGGCGTTTCCTTTACAATGTTCCCCGCACACGCGGGGATGAACCGGCCCTGAGGACGAGCATAAAGGCTTTGCAGAAATGTTCCCCGCACACGCGGGGATGAACCGGTGATGGGCTCCCGGCGACGGGAGTTAAACCGATGTTCCCCGCACACGCGGGGATGAACCGGTAGCCGATACCAACACAAGCAATAATTGAGAATGTTCCCCGCACACGCGGGGATGAACCGTAACACGCACAATAAACGCGCTCCCTATCGCAATGTTCCCCGCACACGCGGGGATGAACCGGTGATGGGCTGCCAGCAATGGCAGTTAAACCGATGTTCCCCGCACACGCGGGGATGAACCGGTATCGGCAACCGGGCCGTACACGGCCTACCTATGTTCCCCGCACACGCGGGGATGAACCGAAAACGCGCATCGAGAAAAGCCCCGAGCGCGCATGTTCCCCGCACACGCGGGGATGAACCGGTGATAGGCTCCTCCCGTGAGGGGAGTTAAACATGTTCCCCGCACACGCGGGGATGAACCGGTCAATAGTTAAATTTTAACCGCTGGCCTTTTATGTTCCCCGCACACGCGGGGATGAACCGCATTGTCAAGCACTTTCCACCACTATTTTAAAATGTTCCCCGCACACGCGGGGATGAACCGGCTGATCTGATCTGATCTGATCTGATCTGTATATGTTCCCCGCACACGCGGGGATGAACCGTGGTAAAGCGTTTTGCCGGATTGTCCCGGCGTATGTTCCCCGCACACGCGGGGATGAACCGCTATCGACATAGGTGTCGAGCAGTTTCGCCGTATGTTCCCCGCACACGCGGGGATGAACCGCTTGACTCTACCGGACTGCATTGACTGGCGATATGTTCCCCGCACACGCGGGGATGAACCGTCGGCAGCGAGTCGGCGAGCGATTCCTTTACAATGTTCCCCGCACACGCGGGGATGAACCGTGTTTCGCGTCAATACAATACGTCAGTTGCTTATGTTCCCCGCACACGCGGGGATGAACCAGGATTGCATCGCTTCGCAGGATACTGACCCTAATGTTCCCCGCACACGCGGGGATGAACCGTGTTTCGCGTTTCAATACAATCAATACAATAGATGTTCCCCGCACACGCGGGGATGAACCGCCTTGCAACCTCATTCAGCAGGTTGCTTGCATATGTTCCCCGCACACGCGGGGATGAACCGGACATCGACGCGAGCATAAAGGCTTTGACGAAAATGTTCCCCGCACACGCGGGGATGAACCGGGAAATTTGTGCTGGACGCGCTCAGATGCGAAATGTTCCCCGCACACGCGGGGATGAACCGGACATCGACGCGAGCGCGGTCAAGAAGGAGATATGTTCCCCGCACACGCGGGGATGAACCGACTTTGATTCTCTGCTGTTGCTCGATAGGGAAATGTTCCCCGCACACGCGGGGATGAACCGCCTTGCAACCTCATTCAGAAGGTTACAAGCATATGTTCCCCGCACACGCGGGGATGAACCGGCTTTGCGGGCGAGCATAAAGGCTTTGACGAAATGTTCCCCGCACACGCGGGGATGAACCGAGATCGCAGAAGCGGCAAAGGGCTTGCGCGAAATGTTCCCCGCACACGCGGGGATGAACCGGTCGCACCTTGTTTCACCTTGACGACAGGGAGATGTTCCCCGCACACGCGGGGATGAACCGACGTTGACGCGCAAAGCAATAAGGCATTGCGAATGTTCCCCGCACACGCGGGGATGAACCGATAAGCGACCCCGACATAGGCTCAAGCCCCAGATGTTCCCCGCACACGCGGGGATGAACCGTTAGAGTACCGCAACGTCATGGGGCCGAGCTTATGTTCCCCGCACACGCGGGGATGAACCGGCGTTCAACGCGATCAAAAAAGGCGAGTTTTTATGTTCCCCGCACACGCGGGGATGAACCGTCTGAGAAGAAATGGGGCTCGGCTGAGACTTGATGTTCCCCGCACACGCGGGGATGAACCGGCCGGCTGAGTTGTAATTGTATCCTAGGTCGTATGTTCCCCGCACACGCGGGGATGAACCGGAAAACCCTCGCGTTCGAAGAAACCGAAGTGGATGTTCCCCGCACACGCGGGGATGAACCGGGAAGCCTTCGCGTTCAAAAAAACCGAAGTGGATGTTCCCCGCACACGCGGGGATGAACCGATGATCTGAAATACGTTTTGCGTTGCCATGGTATGTTCCCCGCACACGCGGGGATGAACCGGCGTAGATGTTGCGCCGATATATACATAATCTATGTTCCCCGCACACGCGGGGATGAACCGTTTACATCGGCGGCGGAGGGCCACCACCACCAATGTTCCCCGCACACGCGGGGATGAACCGAGTTGTCTGACGATGAGGTCTTCGAGCTGTTGATGTTCCCCGCACACGCGGGGATGAACCGATGGTCATGTTATTGTAGAGGGACTGAGGCCGATGTTCCCCGCACACGCGGGGATGAACCGCTCGAAAGATCGGGTTCGACTTGGATTGAGCAATGTTCCCCGCACACGCGGGGATGAACCGACCTTGGTGTGCATGATGCACCACTTGGGGCGATGTTCCCCGCACACGCGGGGATGAACCGAAAGGAAATATCCTGATGGGTATTCTGACCCCATGTTCCCCGCACACGCGGGGATGAACCGGCGTGGTGGGGCTGGATGCTATGAGCGTTAATATGTTCCCCGCACACGCGGGGATGAACCGGATTTTAGCGATTCGGTTCGGCAGACCAGGGAATGTTCCCCGCACACGCGGGGATGAACCGCGGACGTTGCCTTCTTTGGCCGCCTGCGTGAAATGTTCCCCGCACACGCGGGGATGAACCGGCAGACGGCGCGCGACACAGGAAATTTACATCATGTTCCCCGCACACGCGGGGATGAACCGGATACGCATTATGCACCCGTCAACATCTGCAAATGTTCCCCGCACACGCGGGGATGAACCGAGCTTGGAGAGGGTGACTATGACCTCCACCATATGTTCCCCGCACACGCGGGGATGAACCGGTCTTGGCTGACCGGTCGCGGGCCTTGTCGAGATGTTCCCCGCACACGCGGGGATGAACCCCTTCGCCCTCGCCAGCATCAGCATATGTTCCCCGCACACGCGGGGATGAACCGGCCTGGTCCAATGATGGGGGGTTGCCTACCAAATGTTCCCCGCACACGCGGGGATGAACCGTCGCCGCTGGCGCTCTATATCCGATGAACCTGATGTTCCCCGCACACGCGGGGATGAACCGTTAGCGTGAACGACTACGATCTGCGAATGGTGATGTTCCCCGCACACGCGGGGATGAACCGGATGCGGTGCCCCAGCGTAGATTTCACATTGTATGTTCCCCGCACACGCGGGGATGAGCCGCTAGTTAACCACATTATGTGGCAAACTATTAAATGTTCCCCGCACACGCGGGGATGAGCCGGGTGAAGTTGTTACGCCGCGACTCTCTGCAATATGTTCCCGCACACGCGGGGATGAGCCGGGTGGCAAAATCATTCTTTCGTTTGACAATTGATTTTCTCCGCATTTTATAACGGCTTGGTCGCAGTGTGATCCGAGTTGTCGTGCCAAGCCGCAGCCATCCACAAAACGCTCGGCTACCGGCAGGGCGATTTGGACTTTTGGCGCAAACTTTATTTTATTGCAACGTGCATCCCGCCGCTCAACGAAGGCAAATGTCCTTAAAAAACAATGATTTGTTTATTTAAAAGTAAGTGCATATTACGAAGGCCCTGATTCCCGCGGGCGGCTTGGATACGCGCCTGTCCGAGGAAACGACGACCCGCCCCAAACCGATTCACCAATGTTTTGGGCGTGAAAGGCCAACGTTTGATCGGGTTTTGATTTTGGGCGCAAAGCCGATGTCTCGGATGTTAAAGTCTCTTGTAAAAACAGTATCTTACGACGATTTTCAACGTTTGATCAGGTTTTGATTCCACCTTTCCGCGAGACCGTATGGCGCAAAGCGGCACCAAGCACGGCGCACTGCCGACTAGACGGGACCGCAGGGGGATGAACGCATGAACGACACCCGCACCCTCGCGCTGATCGACGATTTGCTGGCGGCGTCTGCCGAAACCACCTGTGTTGAGTTCAAGGAAAACAACTTTGCGCCCCCCGTGATCGGCAAATACATCTCGGCTCTTTCCAATGCCGCTGCGCTGGCAGAGCGAGATTTCGCCTATCTGCTTTGGGGGGTGCGGGATTCTGATCGCGCCATAACCGGGACGCACTTTGATCCGGATGCCGTCAAACGCCATGGCCAGCCGCTGGCGTTTTGGCTGGCGCAGCGGCTCAGCCCAGATGTCGCCTTCACATTTCAGATTGTGGCGCATCCAGAGGGAAGGCTGGTTCTGCTTGAGATTCCCTCCGCAACCACAAGTCCGGTGGAGTTTGAGCGCACTGCATATTGCCGAATCGGTTCGGCGACACCGCGCTTATCCGATTATCCTGACCGTCAGAAAACTCTCTGGAACAAACTCCAGCCATACCTCTGGGAAAGCGGCATCGCCGCACAGTTCCTCACAGACGATGACGTACTGGCCCGCATTGACTATGCGAGCTATTTCGCGCTTATGGACCAATCACTGATGGCCAATCCGCAAGCAATCTTGGAGCGATTGAACCAAGACCGAATCATCACCCCGGATGTCGGTGGCCGCTGGAATATCACCAATCTGGGCGCGATTCTGTTTGCCAATCGCCTCGATGAGTTCGACTCGCGGATTGCGCGTAAGGCGGTGCGCTTCACGGCCTACAATGGAATGGGACGCGCGGATGTGGTAACCCACCGGCACGACGAACCACGCGGTTATGCCGTTGGCTTTGCCAAGCTTGTTGAGTTTATCGACCGGCTGTTACCGAGGAACGAGCAAATTGACCAAGTTTTCCGAATCGAGCAGCCGCTGTTCCCGCCGATTGCCCTCCGCGAGTTGATCGCCAATGCGCTTATTCACCAAGACATGACTATTACCGGAGCCGGACCGTCGATTGAACTCTTCAGCAATCGGCTGGAGGTCACCAATCCGGGCAAGCCTCTGATCAGCCCCAATCGGTTTATCGACTCCCCGCCGCGCTCGAGAAACGAAGCACTTGCCGCTTTCATGCGGCGCATGAAGTTGTGCGAGGAGCAAGGTACAGGTATCGACAAGGTCGTGGCGGCTGTGGAGCTCTATCAGTTGCCGCCACCGGATTTTCGCGTCCAGGAAGGCGGGATAGAGGCGACTTGTGCGGTTCTTTTTGCGCCGCGCCGATTTGCCGCGATGACGGTCGAAGAGCGCATCCGGGCGTGCTATCAGCACGCCGTATTGAAGTTCGTGAATGGAGAATTGATGAAAAACAGCAGCCTGCGAGCACGTTTAGGTATAGATACGCGAAATGCCGCACAAGTGTCGCAGGTGATCCGACGAGCGCGAGACCGGCAACTCATCAAAGTCGCCGACCCCGAGCGTCCGCAATCGGGCTACGTGCCGTTTTGGGCGTGAGAGGCCAACGTTTGATCGGGTTTTGATTTTGGGCGATAAGCGGATGTCTCGGATGTTAAAATATCTTGTAAAAACAGTATCTTACGACAATTTTCAACGTTTGCTCGGGTTTTGCTTCCCCCTTTACAACGAGGAGATCCCATGATCCGCATGGCGCAATACGGCACCAAGCACGGGCACGCCGCCGGCAAACTCAAGGCAATGCTCGACAACCCCGAAGTCGAAGTCGTCGGCCTGTACGAACCCGACGACGAGCGCCGCCGACAAGTTGCCGACGACGAACCCTATCGACAGGTCCGCTTCTTGGACAGTGAAGAAGAGCTGCTCGGCGATAGCTCCATTGTCGCCGTCGCCTCCGAGGGCCGCAACGACGAGAGCCTGGACCAAACCGGGCGCATCGTCCAAGCCGGCAAGCACGTGTGGTACGACAAGCCCGCCGGGGACGATTGGGCGCAGTGGCAGCGGGTCGTAGCGGAGGCGCAGGCCGCCGATCTACAAGTGCAAATGGGCTTTATGCTGCGCTACCATCCTGGCTTCAGCCAGATCGCGGCGTGGGCGCGGTCGGGGGTTTTGGGCAATGTCTATTCGGTGCGCGCCCACATGTCCACCAACATTACCACAGCCGGGCGCGAAGTAATCGCCGCCGGTCACCACGGCGGCATCTTCTACGATCTGGCCGGGCACATGCTCGACCAAGTGGTGTGGATTCTGGGGCGGCCGGACAAGGTGACGACCTTCCTGCGCAACGACACCGGAATCGTGCCTGCGTTTCAAGACAACACGCTCGGCGTTTTTGAATACGAGCGGGCCATGGCCTGGGTCGATATTGCGGCGATGGAGCCACAGCCGATGGCCCGGCGCTTTGAAGTCTATGGCGAGCGCGGCAGCGCGATTTTGCTAGAGCCTTTTGAGCCGGGCCACACCATCCGGCTCTGCCTGACCGAGGCAGCCGACGGCTATGCAGAAGGCATGCAAATGGTGCCTTTTGAAGGAATTTCGCGGCAGGGACTCTACGAACTCGAATTGGCGTCCCTTGTACGAGTGCTCAAGGGCGAGCACGGGCCAGACCGCTCACTCGACCACGAGCTTTTAGTGCAGGAAACCTTGCTGCGCGGGACCGGGCTTATTGCGGGCTAAGCCATGCCTCGGCAATGACGCGCTTGATCGGCGGGATCGCCAGCTGAAAGTTGCGACCGACCGGGCGCGGATGCGGGAACCACTTCCACAGCAAGGCACCAACGACGCGCGGCTCCTTGGAGATGGCGTCGAGCGCAGTGCGCAGACAGGCCACCTGAACGGGGAGCGCATCCTCGCCATCCACCGGATACGTCCACGGCGCGATCGGCGCTTGGTGCGACTGGTTGTAGCCCAGTTCAGTGAAGAGGATATTGCGGTTGTGTTGCTCGCCAAAGGCCCGCAGTTCCCTCATGCGCTCCGCCCAACCAGCGCGGATGTCTTCCTCGTCGTACGCGGGATCATCGGTGAGGGGGAAATAGGCCTGGATGCCGATGACGTCGAGAGCGTCCCAGAAGGGCACTTGGCGATAATCGGTCCAATTGGCCGCATAGGTCAGGGGCGCGTCGGTGCGCTGGCGCACCTCGGCGATGAGTGCGCGCCATTCTTCCTCAAAGGCCAACATGCGGTCGAGCTCCGTGCCGACGACGAAGCCATCGGCCTCCCGGCAGACAGTGGCCAACAGCGCGATCCACTCCCGATAGTCCCGCCAAAACCGCTGCCAATCCTCATCGCGTGTAAAGGCGATCTCGCCCCGCCAGGAGAAGGGCGAGCGCCAATAGGCAATATGGGGCTTGATATAGATGCGCAATCCCAAGCGGTGAGCCTCGCGAATGGGGCGGACGATATGGGCTGGCGGATCGGCCGGATCGATGTCCGACCACCGGAGTGTGCCGTCGGCACTGATTCTGGCGTAGGGATGGATCGCCACCCAGTTGGCACCGACGGCGCGAATATCCTCTAGCGTCGGCACGATGGCGTCGGTGCCCCAGTCGCGGCCGATGCCGTGGGTGGAAATGGTGATGCCGCGGACCTCGGCGTCGTCGGCCAAGGTCGATCCGGCGAGCACAAGGGCGAGCACAAGGGCGTTGATAGCATTGGGCATAATAGGGTAAATATACGCAACCACGCCTAGACACGATGGGAGACCCAACCATGCGTCCGAACATTCTCTGGATCTGCACCGATCAACAGCGCTACGATACAATTGGCGCGCTGGGCAACGAGCACATCCGCACCCCGCACATCGACCGCCTAGCCGGCGAGGGCACCGCGTTTACCCACACCTTTTGCCAAAGCCCGATCTGCACCCCCAGCCGCGCCAGCTTCCTCACCGGCATGTACCCGAGCAGCGTCCACGGCTGCACCAATGGCAATGCCCACTGGTCGGGCGCGGCCCCGCTGGTCACCAAGCTGCTAACCGACGCCGCATCTTACGACTGCGGATTGGCCGGCAAGCTGCACCTAGCCGGTGCCCATGGCCGGATCGAGCCGCGCGGCGACGACGGCTATCGCGTCTTCCACTGGAGCCACGACTCGCGCGACCAGTGGCCCGCAGGCCACGCGTACGCCGATTGGATCCGCTCCCAGGGCCGCACCTTAGCCGAGCTACGCGAGGACCCAGCCCAGATGCCGCCCGCGCTGCACCAGACGACTTGGTGTGCGGACAAGGCCATCGAATTTATGCGCGAGGAGCGCACCACGCCTTGGCTGATGAGCGTCAACATGTTCGACCCGCACGCGCCCTTCGATCCGCCGCAAGAGTACTTAGACCGCTACGATCCGGCAGCATTACCCGATCCGCTGTGGAGCGCAAAGGACCCCCAAGCCCATGCGAAGCTGGGGCCGGTGGACGGAGCCGCGTCCATTGGCTTGGCTCATGCCAAGGAAGTTATGGCGGCGTACTACGCGATGATCGAATTGATCGACGACAATGTAGGGCGCATGATCCAAGCCCTAGAAGAAAGCGGCCAGCGCGAGAATACCCTAGTGATTTTCACTTCGGATCACGGCGAGCTGTTGGGCGATCACCAGCTCGTGGGCAAGGGGTGCCGATTTTACGAGTGCTTAGTGCGGGTGCCCTTGATTTGCTCCTGGCCGGGGCACGTGCGCGAAGGAAGCGTCTGCGATGCGCTGGTCGAGCTGATGGACATTGCCCCGACCTTGCTGGAACTAGCTGGGGTCGCCGCGCCCGAGAGGATGCAGGGGCGCTCGCTGTGGCCGCTGCTAACCGGCCAAGCCCAGACGCACCGCGCCTACGTCCGCAGCGAGTACTACCGCGCCTTAAACCCAGACGCGCCGGGTCGGGAGCATCTCCAAGGCACCTACGGCACGATGATCCGCGACCAGCGCTACAAACTAGTCTGCTACCACGACCGCGCCTTGGGAGAGCTATTTGACCTAGAGGAAGACCCAAGCGAGTTCGACAACCGCTGGGACGACCCCGCCTACGCAGACGTGCGCTTCGCGCTGCTGAAACAGAACTTCGACGCGCTGGCCCAAGCCGTGGACATTGGCCCCAAGCAGGTTACGCAGTTTTAGCGGGGTGGCGGTTGCCATAGAGGCCGTCTTAACATTCCCCGCCTCTGCGTTCATCTGCGTTCATCTGCGGATACATTTTTCTTATGCACAATCGAAAAAGGGCTTATCTCTGCGGGTTGGCCGCGGTGTTGCTGTGGTCCACCGTGGCGTCGGCGTTCAAGATCACCCTCCGCTATATGGACTACGCCGAGCTGCTGTTCTGGGCTAGCTGCGCTTCGACCGGGGCGCTGGGGGTGCTGGTCGTCGCGCAGGGGAAGGTGGGACAAGTACTCAGCAGCCGGCCGACTGATTACGCCCGCTCGCTGACGCTAGGGGCGTTAAATCCCCTGCTCTACTATCTGATCCTCTTCAAAGCCTACCAGCTTCTGCCCGCCCAAGAGGCGCAGGCACTCAATTATACTTGGGCTCTCACCCTGACTTGGCTCTCGATCCCGCTCTTGGGACAGCGGATTGGCCGACGCGATCTGGCCGCAGGCTTGATTTGTTATGCGGGCGTACTGGTCATCTCCACTCGCGGCGAAATCTGGACCTTGCGCTTTTCCGATCCGCTCGGAGTGGCTCTGGCGCTGGGTAGCACAGTGGTATGGGCCTTTTATTGGATCTACAATACCCGCGACGAGCGCGATCCCGTGGTGCGGCTCTTCCTCAATTTCGCTCTGTCGCTGCCGCTGGCGTTCGGCTGTGTCCTGCTGATGGGCCAGTGGCGGGCACCTGCTTGGCCGGGTTTGTTGGGGGCGGTGTACATCGGCCTTTTCGAAATGGGGATTGCGTATGTCCTGTGGCAATGGGCGCTGCGCTACGCGGAAAATACCGCCAAGGTCGGCAACCTAATCTTTATTTCCCCGTTCTGCTCCCTAGTGCTGATTCACTTCGCGCTGGGAGAGGCGATTCGCTGGGCGACCTTAGCGGGACTTGTGCTCATCGTCGCCGGCCTGCTCTACCAGCAAAGGGGGACGAAGGCTCGCACCTGATAGCACCGACATAATACATTGATTGGCTCTATAGGGGTATTTATATTGCGGTTTGTCATTACATCGCCTCTTCGACATCTTTCATTTTATGAGATATAGACGCATTACAGTAGACCCAGCTCAAATGGGAGGCACTCCCTGCATTCGGGGGATGCGTATCCCGGTGGCAACCATTGTGGGGATGGTCGCCGAAGACATGAGCCAGCAGGAGATCCTCCAAGCCTATCCCGACCTTGAACCGGAAGATATCCGCGAAGCGCTGCACTATGCGGCGGAAGCGCTACGCGAGCAGGTGCTGCCTTTGACAGGCACAGGATGAAATTCCTGGTGGATAACGCCCTATCGCCTGGACTAGCAGAGGGACTGCGGCAGGCCGGCTATCGGGCCGAACATGTACGCGACCGGGGCCTAAAGGATGCCGCCGATACCGCCATCTTCGATTGTGCAGCTCGGGAGGGGCAAGTCGTGATCTCGGCTGATACGGACTTTGGCACCCTACTAGCTATGCGCCGTGCAGCCCAACCTTCTGTCATCTTATTCCGCCGAAATACGACCCGCCGACCAGAACAGCAGCTTCTGCTTCTACTCAACAATATGGATCGCTTTAAGGAGGCGCTTGTACAGGGCAGTATTGTGATTCTGGAGGAAGACCGAATACGCGTTCGGCCTTTGCCTATCGCTCTGGACGAAGAATAAAAGGCTCACTCCATCGGCCCGTAGTGCGGCCCCTTCACCAATGATTATTAACTTTTGTAGGACAGCACTACGTACGAGGTCGTTCTGAAAAAAGGCATCCTGCTCGACACCAAGGAGAAATTGACCTATGGCATCTGCAGCCTCTACCATGTCGGTAAGATATAGTTCTTCACGACGCATAGAGTACTTCTGCACCGGAAAGTATTGCTTGGCGTATTTTTGGCTTCAGTCCTCCCTTGGGTACTAAATCTACCTTGCGATTAAGTATAGCCGAAAATTCTCTCTGCATCCTAGCCAGCTTCATAAAGCCTACCTGTGCTTCTGGTTGAAACTCCACCAGAAAATCGAGATCACTGTCCGGCCCAAAACTATCCCCGAGAGCCGATCCGAAAAGTGCAAGCTCTCGCACCTGATAGCGCCGACATAATATATTGATTGACTCTATAGGTAAATCTACATCTTGGCTTACCATTATATCGCCTCCTCAAGGATAAAAGGCTCACTCCACCGGCCCGTAGCGCGCCCCCATTCTTTAATCCCTACCAATTTGTATAGGACCCGTCATCGCGCTGATAGCCGGCGGGTGGTCCGTAGTCCTGTGTTGACACGTTGGTGAATGCTGCCTCGTTGAATTCAATACCGAGGCCGGGGGCTGCGGGAGGTAAGAGGTAACCAGATTCAAACGGCACCTGCACCGGAAACTCATCGGTCAGTGAAGACATCGGTGCCCGTGGAAGCTCCTGAACACCCACGAGTGAGGATGCTAAACAGAGATGCAGACAGGCGGCGGTGGAAACCGGACCGAGCGGGTTGTGCGGTGCCAGATGGATGTAATGCGTTTCGCACCACCCGGCAATTTTACGCGCCTCTGTCAATCCACCGGCTATGCACACGTCAACGCGGCAGTAATCCATCAGATCCTCCTCAATGACTTCTCTGAAGGTCCACTTGCTGTCAAATTGTTCACCGACAGCGAGCGGGACGGAGGTCTGTTGGCGGAGCCGCCGGAGACTGGCTGGGTTTTCACTCCGCAGCGGATCTTCAATGAAAAACGGATTGTAGGGAGCAACCTTGTTGCAGAAATCGAGGCTATCCGCCGGATCGAGACGGGTATGCACGTCAACTAATATGTGGACCTGATCGCCCAATGCATTGCGAACGGCCTGCACCTGCTCAACACCGTGCTGAATAGCGCGTCTGGGTTCAAACGTCCCTTTGTCTGCACCATCAGCCAAGCCCCAGCGGACGAATTTCCAACCGGCTTCATGGGTCTTTCGACAACTCTCAACGAGGGCATCAATTGTGCCGCCACCGTTGTGCGGATAGCAGACGACTTTGTCCCTCGTGCGTCCGCCTAAAAGTTCGTACACAGGAACATTGAGTGCTTTCCCTTTGATGTCCCAAAGTGCGATATCGACGGCACTCACTGCGGCGGATTGGACGACCCCGCCGGGGAAGAAGCCACCGCGGAACATCACTTGCCACAGATGTTCAATTTGGAACGGGTCTGCACCAATGAGAAACGGTTCAAAAGAGCGAACGACTTCGGCTAGAGCGAGGGCACGTCGTCTTACGCCACCTTCACCGAGACCGTAGATGCCAGCATCGGTTTCTACCTTCACGAAAAAATGGCCGCTTGATGAAACAAGGGCTTTGACCTTGGTGATTTTCATAAATTCCCCATTAATATTTTGTATTGCGGAGGCTCACTCCACCGACCCGTAGTGCGGCCCCCATTGACGCGCCATATCCCGTCCCTGCGCTAGCAGTCCCTGCTGTTCACCAGCATCCAACGCCGCGTAGCGCCGCACCCATTCGATATTCTGCACCAGCTCTTCCTCGTTATACACTCCAATGACCGCCAAGCTCACCCCCGGCAATCCCAAGGCGTAGCGCAGCGCCCGCTCGTGATCGTCAAAGCCGCTGTTGGTCAGCTCCGAGGGCCGGGGCTTGTCGTACTCCATGTCGATGGCCCCACCGTACACCTTCATCGCAGCGACGGCAGCGTTCTGGGCGCGAGCCAAGGGCAGGACCACCTCCTCGAAGTTGTAAACGTGACAGTCGACGAAGTTGAGGGCGAACATGCAGGCGTCGATCTCGACCTCGCGCAGGACCTTGGCGGATTTCCAGGGCGCGTGGTGAGCGGTGATGCCGATATAGCGGGTCCAACCGCGACGCTGCGCTTCGCGCAAGCCGGCGAGAGCACCGTCTTTGGCCAGTACTTGTTCTACGTCTAAGTGCCCCAGCGAGTGGACGTACATCAGATCCAAATGGTCGGTGCCCAAGGCGTCCAAATTCTTTTCGACGATATCGAGCGCCTCTTGGTAGTGGGCCGTGTGGGCTTTGCTAACCAAGAACAACTCGCGCCGACAATGAGGGACAATCTGCGCGAGCTGGCTCTGGGCGCGCTCGTAGCCAGGGGCTGTGTCGATGTAGGTAACGCCGAGGTCAATGGCCCGTTCAAAAAGCGCGATGGCATCCGCGTCTGCTAGGCCAAAGCCTCCGGGGGCCGTGCCCAAGCCGAGCAAAGGAACGTGTGCGCCGGTCTTGCCGAAGGTGGCTTGCGGCAGAGGGGCTGTGTCGATAGAGGCGGTAGTCATAAATAGCTACTCCCTCGGTTGGGGTGCGAGAAGTTCGGGACAAATCTAACCAAACAGTGTGCTGGCAACAGGGCGCGCTTTGCCCGCGTCCTACCGTTTGGTATGTTAAGCCGACGAATTTCACCCACACGATTTAAAACGCGAGGAGGACATTTTGGTCATTCGCAATTGGCGCAACGTCACGCCCGTCGTCGGGCATGAATCCAAGCTGATCTGGTCGATCTTCCGCGCTCAGAGCGCCGAGGGGTTGGACGATAACGAGTCAGTACTCCTAGGGTTTTCCGGGCTGACGCTCCATCGCCTACAAGGGGGGCTGGATGGGGATTACCACGAACACGAGGCCACCGAGCAAGTGTACTACTTCCTCAGCGGCCAGGGGCGGATGAAGATCGACGGGGAGATGTACGAGGTGCGCGAGGGCGACGCGGTACACATCCCGCCGAGGGTCAAGCACCAGCTTTCCAACACGGGGGACGACTGGGTCGAGCACTTGATCATCAGCGCCCAAGTCGCAGAGTAGGCGTTGCCTGCAACTCCCCTGATTATGGACGTCGACACGGGCGTTGACGATGCCCTCGCCCTGCTTTTGGCCCTGTCCTCGCCCGAGGTAGAGCTAGTGGGCGTCTCTACAGTGGCCGGCAATGTGCCGCTACTGCGGACTACCGACAACACACTGCGCCTGTTGCAGTGGGCGGGCCGGGCCGACGTTTCCGTGTACGTCGGTGCAGAGCGGCCCTTGGTGCGAGACGCGGTCGCCGCAGCCGACGTACACGGCGTGACGGGACTAGGCGCGGCCCAACTACCCGAGGCGCGCACCTCACCAGCGGGCGATGGGGTGGGATTTCTGCTGAGTACCTTGCAGGCGCGGCCCGGCGAGGTGACTCTCGTCGCCACCGGGCCGTTGACCAACTTGGCGCAGGCCGAGGCGCAGGTGCCGGGCGTGCTGCGGCGGGCGCGTCAAGTGGTGATCATGGGCGGAGCCATGCGAGTGTCGGGCAATGTCACGCCAACGGCCGAGTTCAATTTCTACGCCGACCCGCACGCAGCGCGCCAAGTCCTCGCGTCCGAGGCCGAGCTGGTGTTAGTAGGGCTAGACGGCACTGAGCAGGTCTGGTTAAAGCAGGCCACCTTGCAAGCTTGCACAGGGACGCGCGCTGCGTTTTGCCAAGCAGCGTGTGAGCCGGTGATCGCCTTTGAGTCCGCGCACTACGGGTTTGCCGGAATGCACGTGCACGATCCCGTGGCCTTGGGAGCGGCCCTGTGGCCGCAGCTCTTTCGCACGCAGCAACTATGGGTGGATGTGGAAACCACCGGCGAGCTAACCGCCGGGCAGGTGGTAGTTGACCAGCGCACCTTGGCAAGCGACCAAGAGCGGCTAGGGCAGCCCGTAGCCTGTGCGATAGACGTGGATCAGGCGCGTTTTCTCGAACTATTCACCGAGCGGGTATTACAGGATTAGACCGCGTCTTGGCGGCCTAAAAAAAGCGGCAGGGGGCACCACTGTTCGAGGGGGGCGGCCGCAGCAGGCAGGGGCAACACGAGCGAGGGCGGCAGGGGGCCGCAGAGCAGGCGCATGGCCGCGAAGGCATCCATCTGTAGCGCGGGCGCGGCCTCGGTGCGGACGCACTGCGCGGCGTTGCCTCGCACCTCCAGCACCACCCGGCCGTATCCCGCAATCTCCACGACGACCGCGCCGTCCATTAGCGGCACTAGCGCGGCGCGCGTCTTGAGCAAGGCGTCGAGCGTCGTCGCCCAATCGAAAATCTGCCAGTTGCCCGAACTCGACGCGCTCGCGCCTTCGCAGAGCTGAGCCAGCTTGGGCAGGAGGCGGCTCCAAGGCGGCAGCTCGAAGCAGGTATTCCCGTGGCGCTGCACCCAAGCAGCGGCTATATCCAACTCAGGCTCGCCCTCATTGACAGCTAACAGTTCGGTGACGCACGTCCGGTCAGCTTGGGCCACGAGGTAGCCGATCATGCGGCCATCGCGCGAGCGGGCCACATAGGGTCGGTGCCCCCAGCTCAAGAGCAGGTCGTAGAAGCGGTGAGGATCGCGCACCCCGCGAAACGGCTGGGCGTCGTGCAGGCCAATCGCGCCTTGCAGGTGCGTGCGGTCCTCGCGCGCGAGCGGGTGAAAGTCGATCCCAAAATCGGCGGCCCCCAAGACGTGGCGCACATTGGTTTGGCTCAGCGTCAGCCGGTAGTAAACGCCGCACTTCTCGTAGCCGAAATAGCCGTAGCGCTGGCGCTGTCCGCCCAGCCAAGACAGGTGAAAACCCTCTGCGGGCGCGGCTTGGACGCAATGGGCCATGAGCTGCTGCATGTAGCCCCGGCCGCGGGCGTGCGGATGGCAGGAAACGCCGCCGATACCAGCCACGCGCAGAGTCGCACCTCCCCATCGGTAAGCGAGGGGGAACAGCCCGACGACGGCGCGGATGCGACCGCTTTCGCGCAAGGCAAAGTTCCAGTTCATCTCCTCTTCCCCACACCGGTACAGAGCCGGCAAAATGGCCTCAAAATCCCGGGGCGGCGCTTTGCCAAAGGCGAGGTTGAGGACGTCGAGGGCCTCTTCAAAGTCTGCGGCGTGCAGCCGGCTGATGGCAGTGGACACGACGCCTAGGCAGTCGGCTGGAGGCGGTCGGCAAACTCCCGGCGGAACTTGCGCATCTTGGGATCGATAACTATCGCGCAGTAGGGCTGGTTGGAATTGAGCCGGTAGTAGTTTTGGTGGTACGACTCGGCCGGCCAAAAGGCGCTGGCGGGCGCGATCTCGGTCACAATCGGATCGGCCCAAAGATCGCTCGCGTCCGTGGCGGCCCTAGAGGCGATAGCCGCCGCTTGCTGCTTGGGGCTGTGGTAGAAAATCACCGAGCGGTACTGGGTGCCGGAGTCCGCGCCCTGGCGGTTGAGCGTGGTGGGGTCGTGCGTGCGCCAGAAGATATAGAGCACGTCATCAAAGCTAATGGCCTCGGGGTCGAATTGCAGTTGTAAGACCTCGGCGTGGCCGGTCTGGCCGCTGCAAACGGCCTGGTACGTGGGTTTTTCCGACGGACCGCCCATATAGCCGGAGACCGCGCTGGCGACCCCCCGCAGGTCTTGATACACGGCTTCGACGCACCAGAAGCAACCCGCGCCCAAAGTAGTAGTTTCCAAAGTCATGCTGCCTCCTCCATCCATTGCTTGTATTGGGGCCACGTGCCGCCTTCCGGGTGCTCTTTTAGGGTGTGGTGGACCCGCTCGTGTGCCCGGTGGTTGTCCTCGACAAGGCGGCCGAGGCCGCGACCGTGAGCCCGGTGGACGAACCAGAAAATTAGCGCGAAGAAAACTAGGTACAGCCCTTTGCCAAAATATTCCATAGCAGCCTCCATTAATGTATTTAAGGTAGGAACCTCGGCTATCCCCAGCAACGCGCACCGCTTGACCAACGCAGGCAGTCGCTTACCTTGAAACGCAGAAAGGAGACAACACATGTTGTACAGAGCATTTGGCCGGACCGGCTGGCAGGTCTCGGCCATCGGTTTGGGAACCTGGAACATTGGCAACCAATGGGGAGCCATAGACGAAGCCACAGCTTGGGACACCGTGAACACAGCCTTTGATTGCGGCGTCAACCTCTTTGACGCGGCTGAGTCCTACGGCACGCCCAACGGGCTGTCGGAGGAGCGGTTGGGGCGCGCCTTGGCCGGCATCCGGCACCAAGTTTTTGTGGTCAGCAAAATCGGCAATTGGGGGGCGCGCACCGGGCAGGGCGTGCCCAAAACCACGGTCGATATGATCCGCCTGTGCGCCCACGCGTCCCTGCACCGGCTGCGCACGGACTGGCACGACGTACTGCTGTGCCACGAAGGCAACATCGCCGATCCATCGATCTACTTGGACGCCTTTGCCGCGCTCGTTGAGGAGGGGCGGCTGCGGGCCTTTGGCATTTCGACTGACAGCCTAGAAGTGCTCCAGCGCTTCAACGCCCGGGGTGACTGCTCAGTGGTGGAGATAGACTATTCGCTGGTCAACCTCCAGTCCGAAGCCGAGCTTTTGCCCTATTGCCAAGAGCACGGCATTGCCGTACTGGTGCGAGGGCCGCTGGCCAAGGGGCTTTTGTCTGGGCGCTACACCAAGGAGTCGGTTTTTACCGACGAAATACGACAATCCTTCAACGCGGGCGCAGCGCAACGAGCCGCATTCGAGGCCAAGCTAGCGCAAGTCGAGCGCCTCGCCGAGGTCGTCGCGCCCGGAGAGGCCATGGTGGAAAAAGCCCTCCAGTACATCATTTCCCAACCGGCCGCACCCGTGGCCATCCCCGGTGCCAAGTCGGCGGCCCAAGCCCGCGCCAACGCCGCAGCCGGAGCGCGGCTTTTGTCCGCCGACGAAATGGAGAGGTTGCGGGCGGTTTGAGTTATCTAAACAGAAGCACACAGACCATTGTAACGAGGAGAGTCCCATGACATTAGTAGGTAGCGGAGCATTCACCTATGCAGTACAGCAAGACTGGTTTGAGTTGCCAGAGGGCTGGAACTTTGGCTGGATTCCGGCCGTGGCCTGCGACTCCGCAGATCGGGTCTATGTGTACAGCCGCAGCGAGCATCCCATGGTCGTCTTCGACCGCGAGGGGCGCTTCATCGCCTCGTGGGGCGAAGAGGTGCTGAAGGACGCTCACGGCATCTTTATCGACGACCGCGACCAAATCTGGTGCGTCGAGCGCGAAACCCACTGCGTGCGCCAGTTCACCCGCGACGGCGAACTGCTGATGACCTTGGGAACGCCAGACCAAGAGGGCGCGGAGGGCCAGCCCTTCCGGCTACCTACCGACTTGGCGCTCGACGCCGATGGCTGTATCTACGTGTCTGACGGCTACGGCAACGCCTGTATCCACAAGTATTCACCCGACGGCGAATTCATCAAGACGTGGGGCCGTCCGGGCACCGGCCCGGGGGAGTTCGATCTGCCCCACTGCGTGCGCGTGGACCAGCGCGGACGGCTGATGGTGGCCGACCGCGCCAACAACCGCATCCAGTTCTTCGACCTCGACGGCAACTACCTAGAGGAGTGGGGCGGCTTCCACCATCCCGATACCATTTTCCTCGACGGAGATACGGTCTATGTTGCGGAACTCGACCAGCGAGTGAGCATTCTCAACCTCGACGGCGAATGGCTCGCCCAGTGGGGATCGGGCGAGCGCATTGACCAACCAGGGGAATTCCTCGGCTGCCCCCACGGCATTTGGATGGACTCAAGAGGCGACCTCTACGTTGGGGAAGTGCAAACCGATCATCGCATTCAGAAATTCGTGCGGCAAAACTAAGGAGGTTAGTGATGAACAAACCTTTATTGCATTTGGCAACTTTAGCGGTGTTGGGGGCTTCAGCTATAAATGCCCAAGCGTCGCGAATAGGAGATTCGGCCCCAGATTTCCGCTTAGATCGGCTCGACGGCGGCCAGGCGACCTTGAGCGACTTCGAGGGTCAAGTCGTGCTGATTTTCTTTCTTGGCTATAGCTGAGGGGTTTGTCTCTCGCGTGCCGAGAGCTTCGAAGAACTTTGGCAGGAATTTGCCGACGAGCGCTTTGTCGCCTTGGGAGCGGATGTGTGGGACGGCACCGCTGAACAGGTCCACACCCGCTGGCGCTTAGGCAAGGGCGCGACCATGCCCTTCCTGCTCAACGCCAGCCAGATGGCAAACGCCTATGGGCAAGCCTATCAGACCTTTGCCATCATCGACCACGAGGGTTTCATCCGCTTCAAAACCAATTTCCTGATCCCCATGGACGAACTCCGCGAAGAGGTGGTGCTGGCGCTGGCCGATCTGCCTCCCATCGAGGAGGAAGTGGTGGAAACGGTGGAAACGGCGGTGGAGACGTCTAATCAGGCATCCGTCCCCCAAGCCTTTTCGCTAGCGCAAAACGCGCCCAATCCGTTCAACAGCAATACGGTGATCCGCTTCGCGCTGCCGCAGCCGAGCCAAGTCGAGCTGACGATCTACAATTTGCTCGGCCAGCCGGTGGCCGTGCTCGTACAGGGGCCTCGCGCGGCCGGGACGTTCTCCGTGCGCTGGGACGGCCGCGACCAAACAGGGCGAGCAGTGACCAGCGGAGTGTACCTCTACCAGTTGCGAGCCGGCGAGTACACAGAGGTCCGCAAACTGCTGCTGCTCCAGTGAGATCAGAAGAAGCGGTTGAGCAGCCGGACTTCGACGCCCTTGAACCCTAGCACCTCATAGCAGATACCCGCCGTGCAGGCTAGCCCCGAGCGGCGCTGGCCGGCGAAAACATTGATGATGTGGCCCTCGCCAATGTCGGCACCGATGTTGAGGCCCCGCCACCAAGTGATGCCAGAGGGATCGGCCCCGGTTTCCAATTCGTCGGAGGTGCGCTGAATCTGCACGGCGGCGGAGAGACTGGGGGCGCGGTGGACTGCTAGCGCATAGTAGTGATTGGTGTAAGGAAGCGCGAGGTCGCCGAACCGCCGATCGACGTCTTGGAACTGGGCGTCGAACTCGAAGGTGTAGGACCCGTCTGGAAACCACTCCCAGTGCGTGCCCAAGAGGCGGCTCTTGTCGTCGAGGAGAATCTGATTGTGGCTAAAGTCGGCAAAAAGCTGCACATCGGCGCGTTGCCCCAAGGGCGACTCCACCTCCACAAAGAATTCGCGCAGGATATTGTCGTCGGCTGCGCCTGGGTCGCCGCGGCGCGTGGCGCGAGTCGCATTGGTGGTGAGGGTTTGGCCGCTAGGTAGGGCGTAACTCAGTTCGGCTTGGTAGCCCTGCTCGTCGTCGGCGAGCACATCGTGCGTGATGCGGTTGAGGAGATAGGCCGAGTGTTCGCGGATCAGGGGCGGCGGATTGTTGATGTGTTCGAGGGCAAAATCCTCGTAGTCTTTGTATTCCAAGCTCAATCCCCACGGCCCAGATGCCAAGGTGACCGCCAGATACAGGGCGCGGCCCAAACTGCGGTCGAGCGAAAAGAAGCGCTTGAGCGCCACATCGCGCTGAGCGTACTCGCCTTGGACATCGGCATAGACTCCGGCGAGGCCGAGGCGAGCCAGCACAGACGCGAGTCGCCAGCGGGCATTGAAGGCCGCGCTCGTTTCTTGCCGCCTGCCGGCTGGGTAGCGGATGGCGCTAACACCAACGTCGAAATGCGGGTGCGGCTTGAGCTGGAGCGAGCCAGCGTGGAGCGCGTCCGGCCGACGGTCAATCCCCTCCAATCCGGGCGGCAGGGCACTGTTGATCGGCGCACCGCGCAACAGCAACACTTCGGCCCGCTTGGCGCGGTAGCGCACCTGAACGCCATCGAGGTCGCGCACGATCTGGTAGCGGCGACGGCGACCCCGCTCCTCGGTGATGACGCCGGGCAGTTCAAAGGCGTGGAGGAGCAGGCCGCTGCCGACGATGGTGTAGAAATTCCCGACGGTGGCCTCGAAGCCACTCCGGCGATAGACAGCGGAGCGCTGGAGAAGCTCGCCATAGTTGCGGCTGGAGGCGCTAGCGCCGAAGGTCTCGCCGCGAACTCCGAACTGGAGATCGGCGACTGCATAGTCGAGGCTGAACTGATGGTAGATCGTCCGCAAATCGCTGGGCTGTGCGCCGGGCAGATTGCCGACTTGGGCTTCGGTCAGGGTCGAAAGACGCAACTCGGCTTGGAGGGGGGCTGCTAGCAGCAGTACAAATGCAAAAACTGAACGCATGGCTTGGATCCTATAGCTGAGAACGGAGCCTTAAAATGAAACCAATTTTCGCATTGGCAACCTGCTTGCTACTCGGCGGCGCGGCTCGCGCCGAAAAGGCACCGCAACTCGTGTTGGAAAATCTCGACGGCTCAACCTTTTCGCTGGTGGAAACGCTCAAAAAAGGGCCGGTGGTCTTCGACTTCTGGGCGACTTGGTGCAAGCCCTGTATCAAGAGCCTACCCAAGCTCCAATCCCTATCCGAAGAATACGCCAAGCGCGGCGTCCAAGTACTGACGATCAATGTCGATGGCCCCAGAAACCTGCCCAAGGTGCGGCCCTTTATGCAGCGCCACAAGCTCAAATTGCCGGTCTTGCTCGACAAGACCAACGAGGTGCTCAAGCAGTTCCACCTAGCGGGCGTCCCGGCGACCCTGATTATTGCAGCCGACGGGACGGTGTGGTACAAGCACCAAGGATATCGGCCCGGCGACGAGAAAAAGCTCAAGGCCAAACTAGACGAATTGCTCGGCCCTTTAGCGGACCAATAATCTGCGACCGGCTGACACCGGGTGAGCATCGGTGCGGACAGCCGTCTGACACGAGATGGGATTGGTGCTGAAACCCGGCGTAAAGGATTAACAAATCCGCAAAAGGCGCTGCGGTTGGGTGGTCTGGGGTCTAAGTCAGCAGGGCAGTGCCGCTCGCAGTGCCTGAGTTACCCTCCGCTGGTCTTCCGCTGTCAAGCGCCCCACCGTACCGAGAATGAGTCCGTTGTCCAACGTGAACAGCTTCATCCGGGCGAGACAGGGTTTGCGCAAGCCGGCTTGGTTCCACTGCTCGAGCGACACATCGAGATGCCAAGCACTGCGGGCGGCGCTGGTGAGCATCATAAGCAGGCTGGAGGCGTTTTTCTGGTTAAAAACAGCGTCGGACAGTACCAGGGCCTTGCGGCGTTTGGCGTAGGGCACATCGCTGAACGGGAAAGGCACATCAACGATGTCAAAGCGGCTACAGATCATCGTCTTCCTCGTCCTGCCACTCCGCCAGGGTTTGTTCGAGAGCCTTGACCCACTCTAAGTCGATTTTTGCGGCTTTGTGGATGCTGACCTTATCGCCTTCTACTCGATAGGCGATGGCGTCCCCCGGATGTAGATCCAGCGAACGGCGAATGGCCACGGGCACCGTGGTTTGGCCTTTGGATGAGATCGTGCTGATTCGGATCGGGTCCATAAGTGGATTGGCTTGGGTAGAGGTAAGGAGAGCAAAGGTCTTTACATTCTTTACTAGTAAAGATAACATTGCTTGGACGACTCGCAAGCATTGATGGCTCAGTACCCTAATCTATCTTTCGGAATCCGCGACCATCTTACAACTCTACTAGTGTATCGCCTTGTTCTACCCAGTCGCCTTCCTCTCGCCCCTACGATCCCTGTTTGACGAAGGTGATCCACAGCGGGGTGTCGCCTACGTCATGTTGCTCTAAGGGCGTTAGCGCACCAGTAGTGGCGTCAATGCGGTACGAGGTCATCCGTCCCGATCCCTGACCAGCCGAACAGACAAAGCGGCCACTCGGATCCAGCTCGAAAAAGCGGGGCGTGGCCTCAGTCGGGTAGTGTCCTTTGGCCGTCAGCCGCCCATCGTCGCCAATGGCAAAGAGGGCCAAGGAATCGTGGCCGCGATTGGACCCGTAGAGAAACTGGCCGTCGGGCGTGATCTTTATTTCCGCTGTCGTGTTGTCCTCGCGGTCAAACCCCTCCGGCAAGGTCGAGATAACCTGAAACGACGACAGCGTCCCGGCCTCCGGGTCGAAGTGGTGGGCCGAAGCCGTGCTGCCGTTTTCGTTGATTGAATAGAGCAGGTCGCGGGTCGGGTGGAAGGCAAAGTGGCGCGGGCCTTCGGGCGTGGCTGGTTGTATCTTGGGCGGATCGTTGGGCGTCAGCCGCCCGGTTTGCTCGTCAAAGCGAAACTGAAATATCGCGTTGGATGGGTTGGTGTGCGGCACAAAGGCAAAGCGGTTCGCACGGTCGGTTTGAATGCTGTGGGCGCGTACTGCGGTGGGGATCGTTTGCAGCGGCTCGGCCGAGAGTGCGCCGTCCGCAGCCACGCCGTGCACGGCGACCTGACCTGACCCATAATAGGACGACAACAAAAAGGCACCGGTGTTGTCCAAAAACAGATAGGGCGGGCCTTCTTCTAGGCTCGTCTCCGCCAGCTTGACCAGCGTCCCCTTCTCCCCATCAACCGCATAGCTAGCCAGTTTTTGGGCCGAGCGCAGGGCCACGAACATCTGAGTCCCGTCTGGGCGCGTGGCCACCGCCCCAGGGGAGTCCTCCAACTCGACATTGGGCTGCGGCTCTAACGCGCCGGTGTCTTCGTCCATCAGGAAATGCGATAAAAAGTTGCTGCCCGAGTTTGAAACATATACGTGATAGGCCATGAAAATCTCCTCCAAAAGGTGTTAGAAGGTAGGGGCGACCGGCCGGTCGCCCCTACTGCGCCGCTTCTTGCAAAGCGTGCAAAAAGACGGCTGGATCGGCTGGGCCGAGCAAGAGGGCATGGGAGCCGTGCGTTGGAATGTACACAGCGCGCGGCGCACCCGTATAGAACACGTGCCCCTTCTCCCCACTCCGCAGATAAAACGCCCCGCCGTAAAAAAAGAACGCGCTGATGGCAAAAATTTTGGTCCCAGGCCGGTATTGGGGCGCGGCCGGCAAATCGACGACGCGGGCCTCCTCCACCTTTAGCTCGTCATAGGTGAAGTGCTTGCCGTGGGCGCTGTTGCGGATGAGCAGATGCCCCTCTATCAAGACGAAATCCGTGCGGCGGGCGCTCAAGTAAAACCAAGTGAAAACCGAGAAAAATATGAACAGCATCAGCGTGTAAGACGAACCCAAGGCCACGGGCGCGGCGATGCGGGCGACCGGGCCGTCCGGGTCAATGGCCGCGTAGAGCGCGAGGGTCAGCACGGCGAAAAAGGCGGTAATCACAGCAAAAGATGCGGCCAGCACTTTGCCGAACAGGGCAGCGGATGGCGGGTGGATGGGGAAAATGCGCGGTTCCATGTCAACTGGCCTTAATAAGCACCAAACCCCCGACGATGGCGAGGATGCCGGTCGCCTTGAGCAGAGTGAGCCGTTCTTGCAGAAAGACCCAACCAAGGAGTGCCCCGAGTACCACCGAGGACTCGCGCACAGCGACGATGTAGCCAACTGGGCCTTGGGTGTAGGCGTAGAGAATCAGGAAATAAGTGCCCAACGAGGCGACGCCGATCAAGGCGATAGTCTGCCAACGGACGCGGGCCGTCGTCAGCAACCCTGCCCCGTACCGGCGCACGACCCAAGGCGAGCACACGAGGGTGCTGATCAGCCACATGCCGGTGATGTAGTGGAGCGGTTGCACATAGCCGACGCCTATTTTATCCACCAGCGAGTAGCAGGTAATCGTCAGCCCCACGCCCAAGGCGAGCTGCAAGCCGCGTGTCTGGTGCTTGAGGGCTGGGGCACCCAAGCAGAAAATCCCCGCCAAGACCAAGGCGATGCCGCTGGCACCCAACAGCGAAATGTCTTCGCCCAAGGCCAGCCACGCAGCTAGGGCCGTTAGCCCCACGCCCGACCCACGTGCGACCGGATAGACGAGGGAGATTTCGCCGTGCTCGTAAGCCTCGGCCAGCAGGGTGAAGTACAGCCCGTGAATAATGCCCGTGGCCACGAGGCAAAGGCCGCCTGGCCACGACAGAGTCGGCGGTGTGCCCTGCCACCAAGTGTACGCGCAAAGCAGGACAGCGACTAGCGTACCAACAGCTACGGAGAGCCAAATTACTGCCGCATCGCCAGCGGCTTTGCGGGCGGCAAAGTTCCACAAGGCGTGCCCGACTGCCGCCGTCAATACCAGCCCCCAAACTTCGTTGCTCACGCGCTACCCCTCCCTTCGTAGCAAGTGTGGGGAGCATAGCAAGAGAGCAGGATTAGGGCAACTAGTTGCTATGCCTGTATAGGGCGGCCTCTACTTGCTACAGTGTAGCTTGCGGGCTAGGTTTTTTTACCCTAGGAGCGATTATGACTGCAAATCTACCTGCGTTCGCCGACGTAGAAGCGGCACAAGGCCTAGTCGGAGCGCATCTCGCGCCGACGCCGCTGGTCCATTGCTGGAAGTTGTCGCAACTGCTGGGCTGCCAGTACTATGCCAAGTGCGAAAACTTGCAGCCTACCGGGGCCTTTAAGGTCCGCGGCGGCGTCAATCTGCTCGGGCGTTTAGACGCCTCGGAGCGACAGCGAGGCGTCATCAGCGCCAGCACCGGCAATCACGGCCAGTCGCTGGCCTACGCCGGCAGGATCTTTGGCGTGCCGGTGGTTATCTACGGGCCGGAACGTGCCAGCAACCCGGCCAAAGTCGCGGCCATGCGCGCCCTCGGTGCCGAAGTCCGGCTCTTCGGCCGCGACTTCGACGAGGCGAGAGAGGAAGTCGAGCGCGTGGCGCAGGGCGAAGGCTACCGCTACGTGCATTCAGCCAACGAGCCGTTGCTTATCGCTGGCGTAGGCACCATGGGCTTGGAGACTTTTGCCGCTCTGCCCGACGTAGAAGCGCTGATCGTGCCCGTGGGCGCTGGCAGCGGGATTTGCGGCAACGCGCTCGTCGCGCGCCACTTGAACCCGGCCGTCGAGATCATCGGCGTGCAGACAGAGGGTGCCCCGGCCTGCTACCAGGCTTGGCAACAGCGGCGGCTCGATGTAGTCGCACCGATGACTACTCAACACGAAGGGCTGGCGACGCGGGTGACCTTTGAGATGCCCACGCGCATGATGTGGGAGTTGGTAGATCGGTTTGAACTAGTGACGGACGAAGAGATCGACGCGGCTATTGGCCTGTTGGCACGCGAGGCCAAGCTAGTGGCCGAAGGAGCCGGAGCCGCATCATTAGCCGCGGCCCTGAAGATTCGCGAGTCCTTGGCCGGCAAGAAAGTAGTTGGCATCCTCAGCGGCGGAAACGCACCCGCCGATCACTTGGCGCGGATTTTGCAAAATGGCTAAACAACTCAAGCGCAAAAAGAGCCGACGCCGGGGTGCCACCGCGCGCGCCAATGCCGAGTTGGGCGCGCACATGGAATCGCTGGGCCTAGAGGCCATTGAAGCCTATAAGGTCTGGTGCCGCCAACACGGATTTAGCGCGGCCCTGAGCAAGACTTGGCAAGAGCGGCGACAAGAGCGCGCGGCGCACCAGCGCGACCAACAAGCCGCCCAAGCCGAAGGTGCCTTTCAGCAACACGTCGCGCAACTAGGGTTAGACGGGATGGCCGCATATCAGACATGGTGTCGGCAACAGGGACTCGGCGACGCCATCCACAAAAGCGACGCTCAGCGCAGCAAGGAACTCAAGCTCCACCAGCAGATCCAGAGCACCCAAGTCCTGCACGCGGGCCGCAAGCACAGCCGGCGCACCAAAGACATCGTCCACCAGCTCTGGGCCGGAGCCATCGCCGAGGAAGAGCTGCGCACCGAGGTTTTGCGCCTGATCCATCGGGCCTTTGCCGGATTGGCGGGCGACCAGCGGGCACAGCTACGGGATTTGCTCCTGCACGTAGAGAAGCGGGCACCCGACCTGCTCGACGCGCGGCCAACCCTCCAGCGCTTGGGGCGGGTGGAGGGCAATACCTTCGTCGAGGCCCTCGGCGCGTTGGCGCGACACAGCAACGCTTGGCAGCAGTCACCGGCCGAGTGGAAGCCAGACAGCCGCAACCCCCGGCGGCAATTCGCCTCGCTGACGCGGTTTTTATTGGCCCGCTACGACGTGCCGGCCTGCTTGGATTCGGTGTGGTTCGGCGGCTGGGAGCCAGAAGCCCAACGTCAGCAAGGGTGGTTCATCCACGTGGGCAGCGGACAAAACATCCGCACGGCAGACCTGCCGCTGGTGCTCTCCAAGCGCATGGCGCACGTCTTTACCGAGGCACCGGGCGACCTAACGGCGACCGAAGCCCTGCGCTGGGCGCAAGTGGTGGGTCAGGAAGGCAGCGAGGTGCTAGCCCAGGCCGTGATAGCCACGGAATTGGGGCGCAGTTTTGCCGATGAATCCTTCTGGAGCACGGTCGTATTCTTTTTCGTGGAAAACCCCATGCTCGACCCGGATATGGTGGGGCCCATCGTCGATTATATAAACCACCAGAAGTACGTCCCCACAGAGGAGGGCGAGCCGCCGCAACCCAGCTACACCATGAAGGGCCGCAGCGC
The DNA here is from genome assembly GCA_965261395.1 of Candidatus Latescibacterota bacterium. Taxonomy (GTDB): domain Bacteria; phylum Latescibacterota; class UBA2968; order UBA8231; family UBA8231. Next base: position 2,941,614 of record OZ253462.1, on the reverse strand, counting down.
GGTTAAGCTCCTGCGCCAAGTTGAGGAGTGGCACGAGCGCTTAGCCCGCGATAACCGCCAGCCCTCAGGGAGTTGGGAAGGGTCGGGCATAGCTAACTTTGAGTGGCTGGACGACAAAGAAGAAGGGCTGCGCTGGACCATCCGCGAGCTTAATTCCAAGAAAGAGCTCACGCTCGAGGGACGGGCGATGAACCACTGCGTCGCCTCCTATGTGTCCAACTGCCGACGGGGCAGCAAGTCGGTGTGGTCCATGCAGGTCGATGCGGAGGGTCACAGCGCCCGGGTATTGACGATCGCCATGCACAATCCGAGCCGCAACATCGTCGAAGTGCGGGGACGGTTCAACGCCGTGCCACGGCAGTCGGGAAGAAACCCAAAAAACAAGGCGTTGGGGCGACCCTATCGAGCGTTGCTGGCGCGCTCTGGTGCTGTATTGCGGAAGTGGATTGAGGCCGAGGAGTTGGGGCGGACGACGCGGTCGTATTAGGCCGGCGCACGTTGTACCTGAAAGGGTATTCGTTACCCTTCTCGACAAGGGGCCCCAATCCCCATTCACCCAAGGAGAGCCAACATGACCGCTAAACTACTACTTGCCACGTTCTGCTCCCTCGCGCTCAGTATCCCAGCGGCCCGCGCCTGCGGCGGCTTCTTCTGCACCACGGTTCCCATGAATCAAGTCGCCGAAAACATCCTCTTCATCCAAGGGGAAGGCACGGTCACTACCCACGTCCAGATCCTGTACAGCGGCACGGCCGCGGACTTTGCGTGGATACTTCCAGTGCCGACGGTGCCCGAACTCGCCGTCAGCCACAACCAGATTTTCACCCAGTTGCAGCGTGCGACTCAGCTCTCGTTCCAGTTAAATTTCCAAGAGGACGTTAGCTGTGGGTTCCCACCCATTGCGTTTACCACCGAAGGACCCTCAGTGGGCCCTAGATATAATGTGGATATCGCCTCCGAGGAGCGCGTCGGCCCCTACGACACCGCAGTCATTTCCTCTGACGATGCCAAAGCCGTCATCTCTTGGCTCGTGGACAACGGCTACCAGCTCGGCGATCTCGGAGTCGAGCTTTTGACGCCCTATGTGGAAGAGGGCTTCTACTTCTTGGCACTTAAACTCGCGCCAGACCGCGATGTCGGCGACCTGCAACCCATCGCCCTAACCTATGCGGCCGAAGTGCCCGGCATCCCCATTCGCCTCACCGCCGTAGCCACCGAGCCGGACCTAGGCATCCTCACATACATCTTGGGCGAGCACCGCGCCGTCCCCACCAACTACCGGCACGTGCAGATCAACAAAGCAGCCATCAATTGGTTCTTCGGCGGCTTCAACTACCAAAGTGTCGTCACGCAGGCGGCCAACGAGGCCGGGGGCCAAGCCTTTGTCACGGAGTACGCCGGCTCCAGCGAAGTCGTCGGCAACTTTTTCTTTGCTACCTTTGATATAGATAAATTGCGCCAGCAGGATCACCCCGCCGACTTCCTCGCCGCCACCCGAGCGCAGGGTTTCCCCAACGACGCACAGATGCAAACCCTGATCCGCCGCCACATCCCCATGCCGCCGGCCGTGCTCACAGAAGGCGTGCTCGAAGTGGTGTTTGCCGGCGACCGCGAAGCCTATGAGCAAGCGCGGGAGGGAGGCTGGCTCCAAAACACAGCCGAAAGCTCTTTCTACAGCAACATGCGCACCTACGAAAGCTATCTCACGGACCTCGCCTTTGACGCCAATGCCTTTGCCGACGACTTGCAGCGCATCGTGGTCGAGCCGTTGACACAGGTGCAGGAGGTATTCGCAGCAAAGCCGTACCTCACCCGGCTCTATACCACGCTCTCAGCCGACGAGATGACCCTCGACCCCATGTTCGCCTACAATCCCGACCTGCCCGAAGTGAGCAACGTCCATTCTGCTGACGCCTATTGGGATTGCGCCGACCCGGAGACGACTCCGCTCGAAGAATGGGAGTTAGTCCTCACGTTGGCCGACGACCGCGAATTCCGCACGCTTCCGTTTACCGCGTTTGGCGACCCGCGCCGCGTGCCCGTCGGTGTGCCAGCCGCCGCGGTCGTCGAGCAGCTAACCACCTCCGGCCCGCCGCAGGTCATCCGCTCCCTCCCCACGGCCATAGAAGCTACCGCCGGCCCCACTCCGGCTAGCTGGTCCCTCTTGCCCAACTACCCCAACCCCTTCAATGCGGGCACGATCTTGCCCTTTATCGCGCCCGACTCCGCGCCCGCCGCCCTACACATCTACAATCTCCACGGACAGAAGGTACGCACCCTCACCATCGGCCCGGTCGCAGCCGGATACGGCGAAGTCGCTTGGGATGGCCGCGACCACAGCGGCCAAGTCGTGGCCAGCGGCGTGTATCTTTATCGTTTAGAAACCGAAGGAGTGGAATTGACGCGCAAGTTGCTCTTTTTGCGCTAGGGGTGGCGCAGGTCGGCGTACAATCTGGACGATTTGAGGGATGTACTTGAAGGTCAAAATGAAAAAAGATTACCTGTCCGCTAGCATTCGACTGCGCTCATAGAGCACCTTCCCTTCCCGCCTTTGTCTAGCAGTGTATCCCGTCTAGTTCGGGTAAGAGTTTAACGCTCTCTTGTTCGTTGGGGTCCGTCCGAGCGATCACAGCAGTGCAGGTTTCCGTCTCGCTGGGATTGTAGGGAAGGTGAGGGATGCCGGCGGGGATGTAAACAAAGTCGCCGCTGTTGATGTCTTCATGCTCCTCCCACCGTCCGGACTGCATCAGGGTCAGGAGCCGCAGACCCGCATCGCGTCCGCCGCGCGCAGGATCGCCTCCGGCGTGGCCGGCGCGTCGAGGGACGGCAGGGCACGGGACGTGCCTCTGCACATCCCTAAAACGAATTTGACATACATCAATACCGTCGTATTTTATTTACAAAACGATTCTGTTTTACAACCGAAGTGATGTTAAAATGAAAAGCACCCCCGAATTCTACACCGGCGCTCCCGTCGACCCAGTGGACTTGCGATTTCGCGAGGAGTTTCTCACGGAGCTTTGGGAAACATTGCGCACGAGGCATCTGGTGCTCACGGCTGCTCGACGAACAGGCAAGACCAGCGTCATGGATCACTTGCGCGACCATCCCCGGAACAATTTCTCGGTGGTTTCAATCAACGTCCAGGACTTGACCCATCCAGCCGATTTCTTCCAGGTGCTGCTCGACGCTTTCCATGATGCGCATCCGGCTTTAGTGCGGGACCAACTTGCCGCTGGCTGGAAGCTTGTAACTGGCGCGCTGGGGCTGGTCGCGGAGATCGGTGTCGGTGAATTCAAACTCGCGCTACGCGAAAGCGATCCCAACTGGCGCGAAAACTGGCGGCAGCATGGCGACACGTTTCTCCAACAGGCTCGCAACATGAATATTCCAATTCTATTCATCGTCGACGAGTTGCCTGACATGCTGCTCAACTTGTCCCGGAAGGATGCCGTGTTGCTGCGTGAGTTTCTCGCCTGGTTTCGCACCCAGCGATTAAATCCAGCACCCGCAAAAGATGCGATCCGCTGGTTGGTTGGCGGCTCCGTCAATCTCGCAGGAACCCTGGACGCGCTCGGACAGGTGGATCTCATCAACGACCTTGAAGACGTGCCCCTGCCTCAACTTACTGACGGTGACATTGAGGTTTTCGTGAACGAAATGCTTAGCGGGCGAGGCGTCCCATACGATGAGGCGGTTCCGCGGCAGATGAGCGTTCGACTGGGTCGTCCGATCCCGCTCTTCATGCAGATGGCAACCCAGGATCTCTACAGGTTATGGAAAAAGGAGCAACGTAAAATCTTCGCGGCGGATGTCGATGCCATCTTCGACGCGTTGATTGTCAGTTCAGGTGCGCGCACACGGTTGCAACACTACTATTCGCGAATCCAGCAATACTATACGGATCCCAAACGCTCGATCGCCTACGCCTTGTTGGGGCAAATCAGTGTGAGCGAATCCGGGCTGAAGCGTGCATCCCTGTTGCAAGAAACGGATCGCTTGTTGGTGGACAGCGGCATCGAACTTCCGGCGCATGAGCGCAAACAATTATTCAATCAAATATTGCTCGACCTAGAGAACGATTTCTACATCGTCGAAGTCGAAGAGGGGATCTACGACTTCGCGAGCGGTGTGCTGAAACTGTGGTGGAGGAAATACTATGCCTGAACCGGCCCTCGATTCGAACATCGGACTGTATCGCTCCGGAGTAACCAGCCCCGAGCGCCTGCGCGATACGAGCGTCGCGCGTGAACATATCGTCGACAATGCCATCGAATCCTTACGGGGTTCCGTGGGCAGAAAATCGAAACACCATCTGCTGTTTATCGGGCCGCGCGGAATCGGCAAAACCCACCTGCTCTCATGTATTGAAGATACCGTCCAATCGGATGAAACGCTCAGTGCGAGCGTCGTTGTTGTCCGGTTCCCGGAAGAATCGAATCGGACATTGTCCTTCGCCGATTTCCTTATCGGCGTCTGCGAAATCCTGAAAGATGTCGTCGAAGACGAACCGCTGTGGGCGGAGTTGTTCGCCAGGGTGCAGACCGAGGAAGACAACGCCCGGGTTGTCGATATCCTGGCGCCCGCGATCCGCGAACAGAATCGCCAGCGCAATCGCACACTGCTCATCATGCTCGAGAACCTCGGCGAGATCTTTACCCGGCAAATCCGTGACAAGAACGACCTCGGCTCGCTGCGCAAGTTCTTCATGGCCGACAACGGCTGCCTGCTGCTGGCCACCGCGCCGCTACACTTCGACGCCATCACCGATGTCGGGCAGCCATTCTACGATTTCTTCGACATTCAGATCCTGGAGAACCTGAGTTTCGAGGAAACGGTTGAAGTCATCCGGCTCAACCTCCGTTGGGAAAAACACGAGGACATTCTCGAAAACTTCGAGGGCATGCGTCCTCGCCTGCAGGCCCTCTACCGCATGACGGGTGGAAACCCGCGCCTGACAATGATGCTCTACGAGTTGATCGCGCACGAGTCGATCACCCGGGTGCAGGATCAGTTCCAACTGCTGCTCGACCGGATCTCGCCGTTCTATCAGGGCCGGTTGAACGATCTGCCTCCCGGCCAACGCGCGCTGCTGGAATGTCTGGCGAGCATGCGCGACCAGGAAAAAACCCCGGCCGCCATTGCCGCGCGAATCCGGATGAGCCAGCAGGAGACGTCGTCGCTGCTCAAGCGTCTCACCGATGCCCACTACCTCCGCGCAGACCGGCACCCGCAAGACCGGCGTTCGCGCCTCTACACGATTCGCGAGGGATTCTTCGATATCTGGCTCGCGATGAATCTTTCCCGCGGCGCACGCAAACGCCTGCCGTTCCTGCTGGAATTCTTCAGTCTCTTCTACCCGAGCATCGATGCCCGCGAAGAGAAACGCCGCATTTTGCGCAAGAAACTTGTCGAAAAAGGCAGTGTCGACGCGGAAAGGACCCTCGACTACCTGAGTGAAGTCGGCGACGTAGGGGAGCGAGCGATCGCGAAGTTCGACATGGCCAGAATCTATGCCCGCCGTGGAGATGTCGAGCAGACGGTGAGCTACGTGCTGGAAGCCGCGCCCCTGGCCGGAGACGGCGTGAGCCGGTCGATTGCCCGCATTGTCAACAGCACTTTTTCCGCTCCCGACTATCTCTCCGAAATCGAGGAAATGATCGCGTGCTGGGAGATGCACCGAAGCGGCGAGCTCGAGGAGTTTGCACACCGGCTCGCGGAGATGGGGGAAAAGCTGACTCTGCGTACGTTCTCCGAGGCCAGACTGGCTTTTCTGCGAGATACCCTGGAAAGCGTGGGCAGTTCCGAGGCGCGAATCGCGCAGCGCCTGAAAATTGCGGCGGTGCTGATGGAAATCGCACGCTGGGAGGAGTCCGAGGAGCAGCAGCGCCATGCGCTTGCGGAGGCAACGGCAATCGCCAATGCGAAGCTTGTCGCATGGGCTTCGAACGAACTGGCGCAACTGCTAAAGCGCACCAACCGACTCGGAGAGGCCGAACTGCTGATGCGGCGTGCGCTGGAAATCGGCGTGGCCGCCCTCGGCGAGCAGCACCCGGACGTGGCGACTCGTTTGAACAACTTGGCGATTCTGCTGCTGGACACCAACCGCATCGAGGAAGCGGAGCCGTTGATGCGACGTGCGCTGGAAATCGACGTGGCCGCCCTCGGCGAGCAGCACCCGAACGTGGCGGTCTGCTTGAACAATTTGGCAACTCTGCTGCTGGACACCAACCGGATCGAGGAAGCCGAGCCGCTGATGCGACGTGCGCTGGAGATCGACGTGGCCTCCTTCGGCGAGCAGCACCCAACCGTGGCGATCCGCTTGAACAATTTGGCAACTCTGCTGCTGGACACCAACCGGATCGAGGAAGCCGAACCACTGATGCGACGTGCGCTGGAAATCGACGTGGCCTCCTTCAGCGAGCAGCACCCGAACGTGGCGACTCGTTTGAACAATTTGGCGCAACTGCTAAAGCGCACCAACCGACTCGGAGAGGCCGAGCCGCTGATGCGGCGTGCGCTGGAGATCGACGTGGCCGCCCTCGGCGAGCAGCACCCGAACGTGGCGACCCGCTTGAACAATCTGGTGCAACTGCTGCTGGCCACCAACCGGATCGAGGAAGCCGAACCGCTGATGCGACGTGCGCTGGAGATTGACGTGGCCGCCTTCGGCGAGCAACACCCAACTGTGGCGACCCGCTTGAACAACTTGGCGACGCTGCTACAGGTCACTCACCGGAGCGAGGAAGCCGAGCCGTTGATGCGGCGATCTCTGGAAATCTTCGACACCTTTCGTCGCCAGACCGGGCACGAGCACCCGCACTTCCAACGGGCGAACGAGAACTACCAGGCCCTTCAGCGGGCCATGGGGTCCAATGAGCCGGATTGATCGGCGGCGCTGGGAGCGAAACACACCCCTGGTTGACTGGATTCCAGCGTAGCTTCGCCTCGAGTCGACGAGGCACGGAAAGGCCCGCCCGGTAGAGCCGGCCCCGGAGGCGGGTCGAGAAGGCAGGTCAGGCGGCGAACTCGGACTGCGGCTGCGGCGGCCGTCGTACAGAGAATGCGCTGCACGAGCGGATTCTATTACTGCACATCGACATCATAGCGTTTGGCCGCATCTTCCATGCCCTTAATCACCACATTCCAGAATGGATTTCCCGGCCCACCATGCGTGCCAAAAGCAAATTTGTAGCGTTCCTGAGCGATTGCGGAGTGCAGACAAGAGAATACAAACAAAAGTGGGAGGATACAGCGAATAATCATTGGGAAACCCCTATCTCGAAATGATGGCTCCGCAGTGTATCCCGTCTAGTTCGGGTAAGAGTTTAACGCTCTCTTGTTCGTTGGGGTCCGTCCGGGCGATCACAGCAGTGCAGGTTTCCGTCTCGCTGGGATTGTAGGGAAGGTGAGGGATGCCGGCGGGGATATAAATAAAGTCGCCGCTGTTGATGTCTTCATGCTCCTCCAGCCGCTCGCCATACCACCAGAGTGTCAGGAGGCAGTTTGCAGAGGGTGTCAATGAGGTTTTCGAGGGGCAAGTTAATTTCGACGTTTTTGTCAACATTAGTCATCTTATACCTCCGGCGTTCCTAGTCCAAATTTCGGTCGTGTCATAGAATTTGGTGCGATTTACTCGCGGAGTGTGAGGGCCTTCAACCGCCGCCATCGGCTATCTTGGCGAAGGCCTGGCTTGGCTTCTGCAATCATCTCAATCAACGAATCCAAGTCGTATGGCACTTGGTCAGGATCGTCTGGAATTATCTTATTGATGAGCATCAGCGTAGCATCTGGAAACCGCGTTTGCAATCCACCCGTCTCTTCATCACTCTGCCGAGCTAGGGAAGACACGAAGCCGACGTTCCGGGACATTGGAACCAGATAGGGAAGAATAGTTTGGACCACCTCGGGGAAGAAGTCGCCAGCCCCTTTTGCTAACGCTACAAGATGCTGCGATGTCTCCTCCGTCTGGAAACGAGTCTCCCTCGGCCAAGCCCTTTCCAAGAAGGGCTTGCCAAAGCGTCGCCAAGCGTGGTTTTTATCGATGATTCGGGTGAAAAACCAGAGGCTATGAGCGCGGCCACTGTCGTTGGTATTCTGTAGGACTTGGCGGGTCTCCTCAAAGGTGATATAGGGACCATAGTCTTGGTGCCAGAAGCAGCCGAGAACTAGAAATTCATGCAGTTTTTGAAGAGAATGATCGTCCCAGTTCCACCTCGCTGCATGAACAATCGCGTTCAAGAAGTCGGATTTGATCAGCGAGAATAGTTCCGGTTTTGGTAGCCAATCGTCCGAGAAGCCGTTCCATGCGGATTCTGAGAAGCCGTCTGAAAACCCTCTGATGTAGCCGAATTTGAAAGGGCGTACTCATCGAGCCATATTCAGGTTTCACCACAAAATCTGAACAGAAAGGCTTGTATAATGAGTACGCCGCGTAGGCAATATGCCACCGATCTAACCGATGGACAATGGCAGCGGATCGAACCGTTGCTGCCCGCGCCGCGCTGGCGGCTTCACGGTCCGGGTCGGCCGCCGCGGGATCGACGCCAAATCGTCAACGGCCTTTTATATTTGAACAAGACGGGGTGTCCTTGGGCTTTGTTGCCTGCTTGTTTTGGGCCGTGGAAAACGGGGTATGATTACTTTCGTCGCTGGAGCCTGCAAGGGGTCTGGCCGCCGGTGTTGGATCGGTTGACCAAGCGGGAACGCCGCCAGAGCGGCCGGGCGGCGATGCCGTCGGCTGGCTGCGTCGATAGTCAGACGATTAAGACCGCAACGCATGGTAAAACAACCGGGTATGACGCCGGTAAAAAGATCAAAGGCCGCAAACGGCATTTGTTGGTGGACACGTCGGGTTTGCTTCGACAGGTGGTGGTCACCGCCGCCGATGTCGATGATCGAGAGGGTTTGAAGCAGGTGTTGACCCGCTTGAAGGCCGCCGGAGTGGCTCGGTTACGCAAGCTGTGGGTTGATGGCGGCTACCAAGGCGAGGCCATCCGAACGTGGGTGGCCAACCAAAAAAAGACGCACAAAATAGACTTGGAAGTCGTCGCCAAACAAGGCTCCGGATTTACCCTAGTTAAACGCCGGTGGGTCGTCGAGCGCACCTTGGCGTGGTTGATGAATTTTCGCCGACATGCGAGAGATTATGAGGTCTTGACCCGCCATAGTGAAGCCTTGATCCAGATTGCCATGATCCACTTGCTACTTAAACGAATCAAATGAAAATTAGAGTTTTCAGACGGCTTCTGACACCGGATGCTCCAAGTCGAACCAAGGCACAATTGTAGCACGAACCCATTCCGGGTCAATATCATTGAGCCACCTGAGTTGACTAGCAACGACGTAAACCGCGTGATCAGCGCCTTCGCCGGGAGCGTCGAATAGGCGTTCGAGCCTCGATTTGATTTCTGGCGGAATGCTCGATCCTACTCTAGGGCCTTGTGAATTCAAAAGCTCGAGAAGCAATACGGTCGCCTTGTCGACGGGTGCGCTTACTACGTAGTTGTGTGTCCTACGCGATCGATCTTGATGCTCTCCGCTCTGCTCCACCTCTTCCTCACCTGTGAATAGCTTTTCGAGCAGTACATCGAATATGCTCAGGGCGCGAGGTTGATCCTGTGCGGCCAGCTTCGGCAAATGCTTCCGCAACCAGCCAAACACATCGTCTCGCAATTCGACTACAGTTTTCGAGGGGAGCCGTGCCAGCCTCGCACCGAACAGCCAGCTAAGGCGATGTCGCGCTTCATCCGGCCACTCTTGAAGTGCAGAGCACCAAAATTCCGCCGGATAGTCGCCTCGTCGCGCTGCGTGCGTCAGGGCGGCAACGGCTCTGACAGGATGTTGTTCGACTAACCCATCAAAGGGGCTATAAACAGTAGGTTCAGGGAACGCACGTCCTGTATGCTGTCTAGCCAATGGAATAATCTGACTAATCGGAGCGTCAATAATGAGAGATGGATCGGAGTCTGTTTCAATAGATACTACTCTACCCTCACGACTTTCATCAGCAATTTCGGCCCATTCTGGACGCCAACGTGGATCAGCACTGCGGAGACTAGGCAGGACTGAACGTGCTTCCCTGCCAAGCTCGCAGCCTTGGTTTATAAGCCAATCCAAGACTATAGCAGACTCGGTTGAACACCTTTGCTCAAAGTCCTCTTCCGATTCACTGTCGTATCTTGCTCGGCCATCGATCAAGCGCCGTTCCACCAGTTCGCGCTTGTCCGAAGGCAACTCATGCCAGCGACGCTTTAAGAGATGAAGCAACTCCCGGCGGTAATCCTTTTCCCAGAATCCCTTATCAGAAAGCGATAGGAGTCCATCCCCAACTGCATCTCCAGAGAAAAGGACATCGAAGGTCCCGGCGTATAGGTGGAGTTTGTTAAAGAAAAAGGGATCTTCCTTTGGCCAGAGAGCCATGTCGGCCCTAACCAACTCTGGATGTGCTTTAACCATCTGGTCGAACAAGACGCGGAACCAAAAGAGATAAGCGCAAGGGCTCTCGCCGCTGATATAGTTCTCTCCGGTCCTGTCTTCCGGGTAGAAAGTCGAGGTTTTCCAGTAGCTAGTTCCGATATCCGCCAGCAGTCCCGTCGCCAATTCCAAGTGCCTGCGGACAATCTGATAAATCTTCGGTAGAACATCATTGGGGATTTCGGGTCGTTGTCCGATGGGGGTCGGGAACGCGACCTTGAATCTCGCAATGTAGTTCAGACGAAGCTGCGACCAATCTCTATCTGGGGGGCGAGAGACATCAAGGCGTGAAGGTGCCTCAGTCTCTATATAGGGCATTACGTTTCGCTCGAATTCTCGGAGGAAACTGTTAGTCCAACCCTCGGTCTCAATCCGTTGGCGCATTTTGTCCCAATACACTCTAAGTCCATAGGGATCATCGGGGGCCGTGTGGAATTTTTCGATCAACAATCTCCAAGTCAATCGGGCCAAACTTGGTAGCTCGTCAACAGCGCGTTCGACACGCCGTTCAATCTCGTCAAGCAACTTGGGATGAAGGCTCGAGTACTGCGCTGACCACCACGGCACGACCGGCTCGTGTGCTATCTTTGCGATCCATCGAGCAAGGTGAAGCAATCTGAACGATAAAGGCTCGGTCCAATGGCGGCCATTCTTTGCCAGTCTTGTATCATCATTGATGCGGCGATCCGTAGGTTTCAGCGATAAAAGATCGTCACCCAGCGGATCAGCCTGAAGCCGATTCTCTGATGGACGAGGAGGATCATCGTCCAAGCTGTATTCAATAAACGGATCAAAGGCGGGCTGTGAATCATCTGATTGAATACCAACCTCCCCATACCGAAAATTACGGTCGAACACGCACAACCATTCTCCGGGCGGAGGCGGATCGGCATCCGCGAACAGCTTTGTACCGACTTCGGTTCTGACGAGCGATGCGACCTGACCGCGTTCGTATGGCTCAAGATTTCTCGGTCCTTTTCTAGCTAGATCAACGATTCGTTGCCGCCACGCCAAGGGGTCGTCTGCGCGATCTGCCCACGCTGAGAGGGTGTCCCATAAGGCAGAGTGGGAATCGTCTGTCGCAGGATAAGCGAGCACCCGAACTCCGCTATCTCGCCAACGTGGCTGGATTTCTTCTTCAGTCCCACGGTCGAACGCGAAGAGCTTCGCCCGACTCCCACGTCGCTGGGAGTGCAGACCCTGAAGCAAGTATCTGACGGGTGGATCGTTTGCGGAATATCCAAGCAGAATAACGGTGTACTGATCGAGGAGGTAGCGAATGAAGCGCGTCGCCCAGCCCTCTGCTAAGTAGGCCCGCCCGAAATCCGAACTACTTACGACTAATCCCTGTCGACCTTCACCTCGTTTGATCCTAGAATTAATCCGACCGTGGAGATAGACAAGTCCATTTAACGGCTGTCCATTGGCCAAATCGGGCAGCGTTGGCGGAACATAGGTTTTCAATTTTTGGTTAGCGGCTCGCTCGAAGAGAAGATCGAAGTTCGTCGTGACAATCTGAGGCTTGCCGTCAGCACCCTTAGACAGGCGTAAGATCGTCTCGTGTGTCGAGACGCAAGCCCTAGGCTTAGTTCTCAGCCGCTTCGCAATTAGGTAGTCAATAATTTCGCCCGGCGCGTATTCTTTCTGTTGAAGGAGGTTGAATATCTGATCGAGCGAAGGACGTGCGTCTTCTGGTATATCCTCGTTGTCCCACATCGACAGCATCTTACGCGAGGGCGCGTCTTGTGGTGCCCCCAGTTCTTCGACCACATACTTTGCCAATTCCAAGAAATTTGGCATTCCGGCGGGATAGGAAACGCCTGCCCCGCACAGGAACACGACGTTCCCTTGGTCGCGTGCTTCAAGCAGTTCGTCTGGAATGTTCAGTCCGTTTGGAAGGAAGCGCATTTCAGTCTGCAAATTTCTGTTTAATTAAAAATGAAAGAGGGGGAATTTCGAGGATCGAAGCGCTACCACTGATGAACTCTTGGGCTACGTCTGCCAGCCGGTCTATCACTCCCCCTCCACCTCTGCCAGCCGTCGGACCTGCTGACGTAACGCTTCCAAACGCTGGACGGCTTCTTCCCGGTCGATTGGCTCGGCGTCCGAGTCGTAGGATTCGTAGCGAAATTGCACAGCATACGGGTTGTACTCGATCAGCTCTTCAAATCGCTCCACTCCGAGCCCGCGTTTTTCTACAAGCCGTAGCAAGTAATCTATATCGTGAGTGAACGGGAACGGCTCCCCTAGCAAGGCAAGCCTTGAGTAATTTCTCAGCGGCCTGTTGAGCGTGGAACCCGACGATCTCGTCAGCGAAGACCATTGGGTCGCTCATGCCTCGAAGGGCGCGGAGGTCACGCTCAGCCGCCTCTAGCAGGGTACGGGCCTTATCAAGGTCGCTCATAGAGCACCCGCCCTTCCCGCAATGCACGCGCTAGAACATGGCTGCCGGAGTCTCGCCAGTAATCGACTTCGTCGCGGCTATAGACGAGGATGTCTTTCGGGACGATAAAACCCGATAGAGATTTCCACAGGCGCACGGCCTCTAAACGTCGACTCCGAGTCTTCCCAAACGGCTCGGCCTCCACCACCACCAGATCGACATCCGAATCTTCCCGCGCGTCGCCACGGGCGCGAGAGCCGAAGAGGATCACCTGCTCGGGATCGACCTCGGCGACGATGGCCTGAACCATCTGGTCGAGAAGCGCGTCGGTGACGGGTGCCATTCCTCTGGCGGTGGGGGCTTTTGGCTCATTGGGTGTCATTGGAAGCGTCCGGCGAGTAGAGAAAAAGGTTGAGTAGATGTTTTAGTGTATCTCGTCCAGTTCGGGTAAGAGTTTAACGCTCTCTTGTTCGTTGGGGTCCGTCCGGGCGATCACAGCAGTACAGGTTTCAGTCTCGCTGGGATTGTAGGGAAGGTGAGGGACGCCGGCGGGGATGTAAATAAAGTCGCCGCTGTTGATGGATTCATGCTCCTCCAGCCGCTCGCCATACCACATTCCAGCTTGGCCGCTGATGACATAAATAGCTGTCTCGTGGTTTTCGTGCAGGTATGCCTTGGCTCGTCCTTTAGGAGGCATGTTCAGCAGGTGCATGCAAATTCTCTGCGAGCCGGTGGTCTCGGCGGCGATCCCCGAAATATAGGTGAGTGCCTGTTTGCCTTCGTAGGTTTCTCCGCCACGAACCACTTTACAGGTTGGCTTGGGATGCTCTGACATTTGGTCTCCTCTATGAATTTACAGATCTAAGACGCCAGCCGTCGTCGGTGAAAATGATCGCAGGTGTCTTCATTCTCGAGTCTCCGGCTCTATGTGTTTCATCATATCTATTCTGTCCACCAGTGCAATAGGACCGTCTTCGTCCTCTTCACTGAACCATTCGGCAATGCGCCCCACTTGCCGGTAACCGACCTTTTCGTACAAACGGCGGGCAGGGGTGTTATTGGCGAATACAGTCAGGTAAATCTGCTGCAGCTCCATTTTGCGCGCCTCTTCCTCCAAAACTCCCATCAGCGCCGTGCCCAGGTGCCGACCCTGGTACTCGCCGATGATTTTGATTCCCAAAATCCCCATGACCCGGTTGTGGGGGGCCATGCGGCCCTCGCCGATAATGCGTCCATCCACCTCCAGCAAAAGGTGGGAGGCCTGACCTGTCTCGACTTCGACCATGATCTGGGCCAAGCGTTGGCAGCCCAGGGCGAAATCCGTATCAGCGTGATAGGCCCGCACCCGCTCGCGGTGCAGAATCTGGCACATTTCGACGTACGAGGGTATGTCCTGCCAGCGCGGATAGCGGCATAGCACCTGTCTTCCTTCTAGGGGAATGGCTTTGACGAGTTGACCTTCTTTGAGCATGGCGATCTACCTCAGTGGATCCAGTTCTTACCTAGGTCAAAACGCGCACCGCTGGCATCAACCTGCCCATCACCCACGCCTATTTCTTCCGCTTCGGTATTGAAATGCTTTAGGCTTATCACAGAATTTGATGTAAAGCTCAAGCGTGAACGCTTGGGGCTTACGGCTTAAAGGCTGGCGCGCCAACCTTGGTGGTCGGAGCACCGCCGCTGATGAACGCTTGGACAACGTCTCCAAGCTGGGCCACAGGCCACTCCATCACGCCTCCGCCACCTCCGCCATCCGCCGGACCTGTTGCAGAAGGGCACTCACAAGATGCAGAGCGTGTTCGCGATCAATGGAGATTCCCTCGGTCATTCCCTCGTATCGAAACTGAACGGCGAATGCACTGTAGACCGCCAACCCCCGATACCTGCCTACATCGGCATTTCTCCCGGAGAGCCTCTCGATGAGGGCATCGAGATCATGCGTCAACGGGTACACCTCTCCAAGGAGAGCAAGCCACGCCTTGAGCGACTTCTCGGCGGCTTGTTGCGCGTGGAAGCCGAAAATCTCATCGGGGCCGCCGGTGGAATCGTGCATGAGTTGCAGTATCTCGATGTCGCGGTCTGCGGCGGCCAACAGCACGCGCACACATTTAAGGTCGCTCATAGAGCACCCTCCCCTCCCGCAACGCCCGCGCCAAGACGTGGTTGAGGGAGTCGCGCCAGTACTCGACGTCGTCGCGGCTATAAACGAGGATGTCCTTTGAAACGCCCGATCCGGCGAGCACCTTGTACAGTCGGACCGCCTCTTGGTGCCGGCTCCGGTCTTGTCCAAACGGCTCGGCCTCCACCACCACCAGATCGACATCCGAATCTTCCCGCGCGTCGCCGCGAGCGCGAGAGCCGAAGAGGATCACCTGTTCGGGATCAACCTCTTCGACAATGGCCTGGACCATCTGGTCGAGGAGCTCGTCGGTAACTTGTGTCATTCCTCCACCTCTCGGATCAGGTCTGCCGGGTCTTCGTCGGGCACGGGTGCGGCTATCTGACAGAAGGGGCTATCAGCACAAACAAAATAATCGAGAGGTGTATGGCTGTTTACATGAAGAGCAACGGCAAGCTGAAGAGCGTCTAAGGTCCGTAACCTTTCGGTGAAAGAATAACGGGCGAGCAGGCGAACAGCTTGGTTTTGGTGTGTGAGTTCAAAAGGCTGAATAAGAAATTTCCGCTGCCGAATATCTGCAAGAAATCGAGTCCGTATCGTCTGAAACTCGTCTTGGGTAAACGTATTCATGCGCATGAGACGGAAGAAAGCCGAATGCCATTCTATCAGTCCAAGCCGCGAAATAAAAATGCGATTGTTTGGATTATCAACGAGATCGACGACTTTCTGCCTTCCCAACTCGTCGTGGTAGTATTTAATCAGAGCACTCGTGTCAAAAAAACAGAAAGCCATTATCGTTCATCTCGTTCTTCGCTCACGATCTTTGCCATGGATCCTTTGAACTTAGATGTGATTCTGAGCACCTCCTCTATCGAGGCCGGAGAATCCGCACCGTCGGCACTTTCTCGATTCCCTCCCAAGCCCCACAAGTCGTCCTCATGGAGGTCATCCAACGGCTCCTGAGACTGATCAGGTTCTTGGAGTTGCCTTTCAATCCTTTGTTTGACTTCCCTCAGAGTGTCAGGAGGCAGTTTGCAGAGGGTGTCAATGAGGTTTTCGAGGGGCAAGTTAATTTCGACGTTTTTGTCAACATTAGTCATCTTATACCTCCGGCGTTCCTAGTCCAAATTTGGGGCGAGATCGAGGCCGTTATCGCTTGGTTTGCGAGCCATCTCAATCTAGTGCTATCTCCTAGGCATGTCCACACTCAGGTAATAGACAGTACGGACGAGCACACTGCTCTTTTCGCGCTAGGGTTTGGCAGTTGAACTTAGCGGTCCTCGTGGTCTTGTAGCAAGGCAAGAACGCTTTAATCCCTCTAACGCGGTACGTATTTTGGCCAAGGACCTACACCCGCAAAAATCCGACGGTCTAAAAAGTTCTTGTCGAGCTTGTCCTCGCGCTTCTTCAAAGCATTCTCTAGCTTTCCTTGATTAAGTCCAGCATGGATCACCTTGAGCTTGAAGAAGTCGTCCGATTCTTGTGCGGCTTCAATATCTTGGTTCATCCATACCCAACAACGACGATCCGCCGAGCGCAAAAACAAAACCCAAGCGGCATAAGCCTTAGTCGGATCAGAGGACGCAAGGTAGGCTCGCCACCAGTGGCGGGCACATCCCTCGGCCCACCTATAACGAGCTGCTTTCTGAGCAAGATTGGCGTAGCCTGTTTTGATTTCTCCACTAGGCCAAGCATCCTCAACCGGTAGCGTATTGTTCACGGTAAAGCCCGCGAGGACTATGGCGCGTTTCCGTCGCCAAGCGAATTTCGATGTTTGATCTTGCTTAATGAGAGTGGCGAGCCAATCGTCCTTACCGTTACAGGACGCAACAATTGCCAGATTGAATAGTGCCTGATCAGTATGGCAATGTTCTAGCCCAGCTAGTTCGTCTCGGAGTACCGTTACTGCCGGTGAATCTGGAACGCGAAAGATTATGTGTAAGAGGTCTGCGGTGCTGATGTATCGCGGTACCATGGTGACGCTCAGGGTTTTCCATAAGGTTTTCCACAACTGTACGCCTCGCTCGGGGTCGTGTACAAGGAGAGCCTCGCAGAGTGCAAGAAAAGCCTTTTCAGCAAAAAGAACACGACGCTGGAAATCAGCCGTAGGCTCGCAAAAGCCCTCAAGCCACTGTTCGACGATATCCGGTGTATGTTGCAGAACAGGTACGAAATCTTCCGCGCAGTAGGAGATAGCTTTCGAGCGATGCCTCCCATCGAGTAATTGACCGAAGCGTTCAGCCGCCAGTCGTACCTCGGTAGGGTCGGGACCACGCGTCCGAGCAGCTTGCAATAGCCGCCAAGGTGCAAGCCGTGGTGCTAACTGATCGAAAGGAAGGGCCAGCGTGGCCTTGATAAGAGCGTCCATTCCGTAATAGTTGACCCAGTCATGCTCGTCCTGACTCCAAGACCAACCGTCAGTCTCAAGCATTTGACCGAACCGCACTGGGTCAGCATGGGTTAGAATACGGAATGCAAATCCGCGAGAATCATTGTCTTGACATTTCGCACATCTTTCAACCCATGACCAAGCCGTGTCCGTGAGTTCAACCGGGAGGATCGACAATAAGGTGAGCAGATCGCGTTGCTGTTTGAGTGAGCCATCGGCATGGCGAGCGATCAGGACATCGACATCAGCCGATGTCGGGGGACGCAGGATCATAGCGAGGATCTCAGCGTTGTCCGAGATGGACTGCAAGTCCGCATGGATCAATTCGTCGAATTGGGCCTGCGCATCCAGATCTCGTATCTCCACCAATAGGAGATCATTGGCGGCAGAGGCATCATCGTCTCCGTCTTTGCCGCCGCTGAAAAGCTGTCTGAAAATTCCGGGTGTGCCCTGAGCACGAGAGAAAAAGTAGCGGACAAGGCGAGCGAAGCAGCCCACCGCTTTTGCAGCCGTGCGAAGGCCGCCAAGGATTTTCAGGCAGTTTCTGAGCCGTAACGCTCTCGCTGCCACCGCCTCATCCTCGCCTGCTAGCACCAGATACCCGGTCGCATGGATAGCACTCCGGTACCGGGACTCCGGCGGACAGGTAGCCATACTCCGCATCTTGCGGCGGATTAGATCCGCAAGCAGGTCCGGCGCACATCGAGCCAGCACCGGTTCCAGTCTTTCAAAGTCATGATCTTCAGGGGTGAGTATGCTGTGTCGGTTCAGCTTCCCAACATCAATGTGGGTCGCTGCGGCGCGAACTTCTGCAACAAAGCTCGCTGGCGGTTCAAAATTCGGATCAAGCCATAGTTCTGCGGTCCGCTGTATGCGGGAATGCAGAGACAGTTCCGTGTCGGCGAGGACGCTCTGTGCATGTCGCCGCTCCAGCGGAAACCAGCTTCGGCCGGGCTGAGGAAGGTAGTCTTCCTCATAAGTGGGTGGACGGTCAATGCCGGGATCCATAGACACAGCGGCGTCCTCGTCCCCCTCCTGACCTGTCAGCCGAAGCAGCAGTGCAGCGATACGCTTCGGAAGATCCGGATGTACACCCTGTTCCGGCTGGCGGCAACTGATTTCTTCTGACAAGGCACGTAAAGCCGTCGCCGTTTCGTCGGGGTCAACTTCATTGAGTAAGCAGAGCCACGTCAGGCCATCCCAGCGATAGATACTATCTTCCACCTCCAACGCAACGGTCGCTGTCTCGAAAATCGGCAGGGCATTAGCCAATGGAAAACCTTCGACAATTGACGGGACCACATCTTTCAGAAAGCCAGAGGACTGATCAACTAGTTCGAGTTCTACGCCGACGACCGTAATCGGACCCAAGGTATCGCTACCAATCAGGCGTTTAAGCCTATCCGACTGCCTATCACCGTCCCAAGAGACAATGCTCAGCCAGCCGCAGGATCGTTTGACAATCATATCAAGGACTGTGCTATCGTCTCGCGGGATTGTACTCAGCGCGTTCACGGCCCAAAATCTAGCGGAATCGTGAGCGTGACTGTCCGAATGCTCAACCGCGTCGAGTAGAGCATTCGGAAGTTGCGGAGCAAGATCGACAAGTTCTTGGCGATGCTCGTCCGGTATATTCTGGCTTTGTAGCCATGCCGTGACGAGCACTCCGGGGACGGGTGCTTTTGCCGCACATCCCTGCTCTACCAAAATTGACACCGCCGCACGCAGGATTTCCGTTTGTTCATCAAGACCCGCGATGGGATCAAGCCATTTCGTCAACTCGGCATTCAAATTGTCGAATTTTGGAGAAGTTACTTGATCAAGATGATTCAGAAGCGCAACGCCGAGGGCATGTGCAATAACCGCAGGAGTGAGTTGTAGATCGCCTGATGGATCGCGTGTAGCGAACCGACCGTCAATAATGTCGCTGAACCGTGCATACACTTCGTTTTTAGTGAGGTCTGGGCGATTCACCATCTTGCCGATCGACCTTTCTGAGTATTCTTTGATACCGTTCCGACGTTTCTGAGCAATTTCTTTCAGCCAGTCCCTCCACTCGTTTTCGCTGAACGACTCGCCGGTCCGCTCTCCGAAAGTGTCACGTCCATACTCCCAAAGCAGCCGATGTACCGTTATTTGACCCGCCTCGACCAGCCTTTCTCGGAAACGTACTACTAGCTTGAAAAGGCGGGGGTTACGCGCCAACTCAATCACATCAGGATGCAAGTCGGCCTGCGTGAGATTCTCGAACTCAAGCATTTGGTCGAGTTCGCTCCCCGGTGCTGTATTATAGAGATCTACGTCAACCCGCTTGGCTAGCACAGAGAGGCCACGAAGCTCCGACAACTTTTCTTCAAAATGATGATTGCGAGTGCTGACAATTACCCGTACTCGTTCCGCAAACGTCTCACCTTGCAAAACTTGCAAGAGTCGTAGCCATTGAACGGAAGGCTCTTGGTTCAGGCCATCGAAGAATATGGTCAGGACTGGTCCTTCACAGACCGGACGTTTAAGCAGATAATCGAGCCGACGGAGCCAGTGCTCCCGATTCCGTATCCCGCTCATCTCGTGAAGGCTATCCGCTAGGAGTTGCTTCACGATGGTTTCGGAGACATTACCAATGGCGGCTACCGCAGAGGATGGAGTTATCAGAACAATTGGTTGCGTGTCCTTACTGTCGATCAACCAGTGGAAAGTCGCCCATGTCTTGCCACTCCCTTCCAATCCGACTACAGCAGCCGGGGCACCATCCTGAGCCGGTCTTTGCCACCACGCATTCAGTGCCTCATGCACTGCGCTGCGTTTGACCTTCTTATTTTGAGCGCCCCCAGCCGCGTCTTGTCCGATTGCAGCCTTCGATTCTTGCGGCAAGTTCCAAATCTTATTGAGCTTATCGTGAGAGCGTGTCCGTATTGCTTCAAACCCCAAGCACCAAGATTGCAGGTCGCGTCGTAACCTTTCGATTGCCTGCTCTGATATGGGTTGAAGAGTGCAAGCCGCCGCGCCAGCTTCCTTTGAGAATTCTTTCTCGACCAAATCAGGAGCGAATGCACACAATGCTGCAAGCGGTGCCACTTCGTGATCTATCCAATCGATAATCAGGACAGGAACGCCTAGCCGTTCTCCATGCTGATTAAGCGATTGCCGGAGCTGTTCTGAAACGCTACAAGTTGCAACCAGCACCCAAGCTTCAAGGGCCTCATCCCGCGCTAGTGCTTGGTCGATCTCCCCCAATAGCTCTCGTTCACTCAAGCTACTGTTATCACTATACTTCTTGCATTCCACCCGAAATCGTCGCCCTTGCTGTCCAGCCGGACCAGCATCTGCGCCATGTTGAAAGCCAGACTTGGCAACCGCAATCGGCACATCGAGAAGACGACCAATCAGAGCCGCCGCGAGATGTTCAAGCTTAGACGCTTTTGGGGCGTTATGTAGCTCTCGCTTGAGTTTTTCTTGGTTGTCCAGCTTTGTTGTGCTCAAGGACATATTACTGAAATTACCTCGGTTTCGTCTCTACGTGAGAGAGCACCTTCGCCTGCCGCTACATCCTTTGGAGCAGTTCCTTAGCCGCGAATCAACGTGTATGGGCAAGCGGTCAGTCATTCGTCAACGCGCTCATACTCATACTCATAGTCCTCGTCCCATATGTCATACCACGTCCTCTGTAAAACAAGCCACCCATCAAACATCTTTATCTCATGGCCCCAACTCGGCTCAGACCGCCCCCCCCACTCTTCATACTCTTCTAGGTTCCAACTTCGGATATAGGTTACAGTATGGTTGAACGCCCACTTACCACCGTCCGCATAGTACACGCCCATTTTACCGCGTCGCTCCTCTAAAAGGCTGGGCAAGCCCAAGTCGGTAAGCCCTAGCATGTCGGCAAGTTCGGCAAGTATTAGATCATCCCCATCAGACGGGGAATAGTACGAAAGCAGCGTGTAGTCGTAATACGTTACGCCCGGTTCGCCCGCTGGGTTCGGATCGGGAGCAAACTCTATCCACAACGTGTCGGCGGTGTTGATGTTCTCCAAGATAGTAGAACCCTGCCCCGCCCATGTTCCCACTATGCCCAAAATCGGCATCGGACATTGTTCGGCCGCAGCCTTGGTACTCTTGGCTGCGCTAGGCGAAGTAGGACTACCTACTTCACAGCCCAAGAAAACGGCGAAAGTGGCAAGGGCTATGGTTACTTTGTGCATGGTGAATCCCTCCAAAGAAAGAGCCGCACCCACTCTCCGAGTGGCAGCTAGCGAGCGAGCGTATCGAGGCACACACATGCGCTAGGTGAGGCTTAAGAAGCTGTTGAGTTATGCGGAATAATCTACGGAAAAGGGCTAGCTTGAATGAGCGCACGCGCTTCATCAAGGTCGATCATATAGCACCGTTCCCTCTCGTAATGCACGGGCAAGGACATGGTTGACTGAGTCGCGCCAGTGCTCGACCTCGTCGCGGCTATAAAGCAAGATGTCCGTCAAAGCGTCGAAACCGGCCACCGCCTCGTAAACGCGGGCGGCCTCTAAACGTCGGCTCCGAGTCTCCCCAAACGGCTCGGCCTCCACCACAATGAGATCGACATCCGAATCTTCTCGTGCATCGCCACGAGCGCGAGACCCGAAGAGGATCACCTGCTCGGGACCAACCTCAGCGACTATGGCTTGGACCATCCGGTCGAGGAGCGCGTCGGTAACTTGTGTCATTCCTCCACCTCCGCCATCCGCCGGACCTGTTGCAGAAGGGCACTCACAAGATGCAGAGCGTGTTCGCGATCAATGGAGATCCCCTCGGTCATTCCCTCGTATCGAAACTGAACGGCGAATGCACTGTAGACCGTCAACCCCCGATACCTGCCTACATCGGCATTTCTCCCGGAGAGCCTCTCGATGAGGGCATCGAGATCATGCGTCAACGGGTACACCTCTCCAAGGAGAGCAAGCCACGCCTTGAGCGACTTCTCGGCGGCTTGTTGCGCGTGGAAGCCGAAAATCTCATCGGGGCCGCCGGTGGAATCGTGCATGAGTTGCAGTATCTCGATGTCGCGGTCTGCGGCGGCCAACAGCACGCGCACACATTTAAGGTCGCTCATAGAGCACCCTCCCCTCCCGCAACGCCCGCGCCAAGACGTGGTTGAGGGAGTCGCGCCAGTACTCGACGTCGTCGCGGCTATAAACGAGGATGTCCTTTGAAACGCCCGATCCGGCGAGCACCTTGTACAGTCGGACCGCCTCTTGGTACCGGCTCCGGTCTTGTCCAAACGGCTCGGCCACCACCACCACCAGATCGACATCCGAATCTTCCCGCGCGTCGCCGCGAGCGCGAGAGCCGAAGAGGATCACCTGTTCGGGATCAACCTCTTCGACAATGGCCTGGACCATCTGGTCGAGGAGCTCGTCGGTAACTTGTGTCATTCCTCCACCTCTCGGATCAGGTCTGCCGGGTCTTCGTCGGGCACGGGTTTAGCTCTCACCAACGAGGTAGCTCAAGACGCCAGCCCGTCGAGCAGGTACTGCTCTATCCGGTCGAGCTCTTCGTAGCTGGCGATCTTCTGCCCCTCGGCATCGACGATGTAGAAGGCGTCTTGCGCCCGCGCCGCCACCGTGTTGATAATGGCGCGGTGGATGTTGAGATCCAACTCGTCCAACAGGTACGCGATTCTGTAGAGCAGACCCACGGTGTCTTGGGCTTCGATATCGACGACTGTGTAGCGGGCCGAAATCTGATTGTCGAACGCAATGCGAGGCGGCTGGTCGTACTGCCGCTGCCGACGGCGGCGATCCCAACTGCTGCTGTAGCGCGCTATCAAGTCGCGGGCCTTTAGCTGTAGCGAAATGACCTCGGCCACCCGCTCGCGCATGCGCTCCTTCTTCCAGTCGGGCAGCACCGGGCTGTCGTCGATGTCGGTCACTTGGAAAATGTCGAGCACGACATCGTCGGCGCGGGTATTGACATCCGCGCGGAGGATGTTGATGTCGTTGACGGCCAAAGCGCCGCAGATCTTGGCGATGATCTGGCGCTGGTCGCGGGTGCAGACGACGACCTCGGTGTGCCCTTCGTGCTCGATGAATTCCAAGACAAAAGGCTGCTCGCGGCCCAGGCGGGCGATCATCTCCAGATGCACCTTGATTTGCTCGCGGTTGTAGGCCACCAAGTAGCTGGGGGATAACTGCTCAATGTGCTCTTGGAACTGGACGACCCGCTGGGCCGACCAGCGGCCCTCGATGTGATCGAGGTGCTCGTTGAGCTTCTGGCGAGCGCGTTGTTTGGCCTCTAAAGCCTGCATGTCCGAGTGCAATTGCTCGGCCGTCTTGTAGTACAATTCCCACAGCAAGGCCCCTTGCCAGTCGGTCCACACATCGGGTGCAACGGCCGACAGGTCGGCGTACGAAACCAAGTAGAGCGCGCGCAGCCATTCCTCGCTGGCGAACAAACCGGCGAACTCGGCGATCATCTCGTAGTCGTCGAGATTGCGCCGCCTGGAAATCAGCACCATGTCTTGGTGGTGCTTCACGAGGAAGCGCAGCATGGACCGCTCCTCTTGGTCCAGCCCCATTCGCTCGCTCAACTCCTCGGTCATCTCAATGCCGCGCGCGATATGATCGTTGCGCTTCCACTTGCCCACGTCGTGCAAGAGCACGGCGAAGAACAGCAGATCGCGGCGCGTGCATTGGGCGAGGATCGCCGACATGCTCCCCTCCTTCTGACCGAGGGCTTCCAAGTTTTCCAGCGCGACCAGCGTGTGCTCATCGACCGTGTAGATGTGGTAAATGTCGTACTGGACCAAGCAGGTCAACCGCCCGAACTCGGGCAAATACGCGCCCAAGACTCCTAGGTCGTGCATGCGCCGGAGCGTTAGCGCCGTGCGGTATTTGCGCTTGAGTATTTTGAAGAACAAGTCGCGGGCCGCCGGCAGGCGTCTGAATTCGTCGTCGATCAGCGGCAGATTGGCGCGCACCGCACACTGCACCTGATCGCTCAGCTTCAAGTTCTTGGTCTGAGCCGTGAGGAAAATCTTTAGCAGGCGCAGGGGGTCGGCGGCAAAGTACGCCTCGTCATCGGTGAGGACGATCTCCCCTTCCACCGCAGCTACGCCGCGCTCTATATACATGCTGCGGCTGCTGTTGCGCGGCTTGCGCGTCAACCGCTGGAAGGCCCGCTCTACTAGATGGTACACAGTCCGCGCATGGAGGTAGTAATCGCGCATAAAGCACTCGGCCGCCAACTCGTGTCCCTGGTCCTCATAGCCCAAGGCGGCCGCGATCTGCGGCTTGATATCGTGCTCTAGCACATCGCGCTTGCGGCCCACGGCAAAGTGGAGCGCGTGCCGCACTCGCCAGAGGAAGGCGCGGCTCTTGGCGAGACTCTCACTGCCGCCATCGAGATACTGCACGCACAAATCGCCGCACTCGGGCGCTTTGGCCTTGGCCTTGAGCGCCCACTCGAACATCTGTATCTCGCGCAGACCCCCGGGGCTTTCCTTGACATTCGGCTCCAAAAGCTGGACCGATTGCCGCGCTTCGAGCTGCTGCTGGCGCAGCCGATTCAGCTCGGTGATCGTGCGCTTGGGCACGCGCTTGTAGAGCCGCTGTTGGAACTGGGCGAAAAGCGCGGCGTCGCCGGCCAGCAGGCGGCCATCCATCATCGCGGTGCGCGATTCCAAATCTTCGCGCACCGCCCGGACCACCTCGTCCAACGTGCGACTGCTATGCCCTACCTCAAACCCCAAGTCCCAGAGCGGATTGAATACGCCAGCGACAACTTCGGGGACCTTGTCTTGGCTCTTGGCGAACAGGAACAGCAAGTCAACATCGGAATGCGGCGCCATTTCGCAGCGGCCGTATCCACCCAGCGCCACCAGCGCGTGGGGGCCGGACGTTTGGGGCATGGCGCTTTGGTAGATAGACAGTACCACGGCGTCCATGGCCTCGGTGATCCGCCGGGCCACGACCTGCCCGTCGGCTCCGGCCTCGTGCTCGGCTTTGATGTCCGCGAGGGCCTCGTGCCACAGCGGCCGCAGAGCCTCCCCCATCGGCGCGGGGGGCATCTCTTTTAGCGAGTCGGCAAATGTTTCTACAAATCCCATAGCTTTTTCCAATCCAAGACCAATAAATATACTGCGAAGTTGAGTGCAAAAAAGCCCTGCGAGTTGAGCGACTTAACTGAAATAATGTCCTTGACTAATAGGAATACTACTCATACTTTTGTTTGGTATATAAAACAAAAAGGCGTTAAAATAAACATTGGTTCTGTTTGCAGAAACTATGTAATAGCGATACGATGATTCCTCATCCGACCCATGCGACGCGTACCCAATAAGTCTTATATCCATATTTTTCAGCTATTTATCCTCCTTGCCTTCCTGCCCGTGCAAGGTGCGAATGCGTCTGCAAGGCTGTCCTTCCATCTAGAAGGCTACGGCGAACTGCTCTATTCCCACTTCGATTTCGGCCCCGACCAAAAAAGCGGCCCCAATGGTTCCCCCCCGGACAGCCGCGCCATCATCGACATCACCCGCCTCGCGCTCGAACTGGAAGTCGAGTTGCTCAAAGATACGGAGTTGGCAGCCGAGGTGGAATTTGAGCACGGCGGTGCTGGTGCCGCGCTGGAATTGGAGTTTGAGGAATTCGGCGAGTTCGAGCAGGAAATCGAAAAAGGCGGCGAAGTCATAGTCGAGGAGCTGGCCGTCGAGCGGACCTTCAGCGATGCCTTCCGCGTCCGCTTGGGGCATTTCTACGTCGCCGTGGGCCACTTGAGCGATCATTTCCATCCCGCCGATTTCTTCGGCACTCGGCGCTCGGAAGCCGAGACTTCCATCATCCCGGCCCTCTGGCACGAGACCGGCGTGGAAGTCTCCGGAGCCTACCGGGACTGGCGCTACCAGCTACAGCTAGTCAACGGCTTGGACGCGACCGGTTTCAGCTCGCAAAACTGGATTGTCGGCGGCCACCAAAAGCGCTTTGAGACGATTCAGGCGACCAATATGGCTTGGGTCGCCCGCCTCGATTATCAGTTCGCGCCGCACTGTGCGCTGGGTATTTCTGGCTATCGCGGCGACAGCGCCGACAACCGCCCCAAGCCCGATATGGAAGGAATTGACGCGCACGTCTCCATCGTCGATGTACACGGCAGCTTCGACTGGGGGCGGGTCCGCGCGCGCGGGCTATACCTCTATGGGCACCTGCAAAATGCCGCCCTCGTCAGCGCCCGCAACCGCACCCTGTCGAACAATCTCAATGTCTTGCGCTCGCCAGTGGCCCAGGCGGCGTACGCGGCCTGGGCCGAGGTCGGCTACGACGTACTGCCTTGGCTGGCCGCTCCCTCGCCCGACCGCTTGGACCTGTTCATCCGCTTAGACTCGTACGACAGTATGGCTGCGGTCCCGGACCAAACCTTTGACAATCCGCGCTTTGCGCGCCGGGTCTATACCCTGGGCGCAAACTACAACATGGAAGATACCGTGGTGCTCAAGGCCGATTACGCCATGCGGCGACTCGGTGCCGCCCGCTTTAACCCTGAAAACACCCTGAGCCTGGGGCTGGGGTTTCAGTTCTAAAAAAAGAGCCATCCACTGTGAAACCAGGCACTAGTGGAAGTCGCCTGTGCGCTGGATTTCAATTCGGACGAAAAGGAGCTACCCTTATGAAAGCCATGTTCTTGCGATTGGGGATCGGACTAGCCGCTTGCAGCCTGCTGCTAATTGCCGGCTGCGGCGACGACAGCGACGCGCCCACCGGGCCAGCCGCGGCCGAGTTCGACTTTGCGCCCATCTTGAGCAACTTCACCGACAACGTCGTCATTGCCACGTACGCGGACTTAGACGAGCGGGCCAGCGACCTGCTCGCCGCGATCGAGGCCCTGCGCGGCGATCCTACGGCTGCAAACCTCCGTGCTGCCCGGGACGCTTGGGTGGCCACGCGCATCCCCTGGGAAGCCAGCGAGGGATTTCTCTTTGGGCCGGTGGACTTCAACGGCTACGATCCGTCGCTCGACAGTTGGCCGGTCAACCGCACGGACTTGGACGGAGTGTTGGCCAGCGACAACGACTTGACGACCGCGTACGTGGGCGGGCTAGACGGAACCCTCAAGGGCTTCCACACCATCGAGTACCTGCTCTTTGACGAAGGAGGCAGCAAGACCACGGCCGACTTCACCGAGCGTGAGTTCGCCTATCTGATCGCCACGACCCAAGATCTGTGGGCCACGGCCAGTGCCCTGCACAATAGCTGGATCCCCAGCGGCGGCAACTTTGGCCAAAAGGTCCGCGACGCCGGCAATGGCAGCGACGCGTATCCGTCCGCCCAGTCGGCAGTCCAGGAAATGGTCAACGGCATGATCGGCATCTGCGACGAAGTGGCCAACGGCAAAATCGCCGACCCCTTCGTCGAGAACGATCCCCGCCTCGTCGAATCCCAATTCAGCTTCAATTCCATCGCCGACTTCCAGAACAACCTCCGCAGCGTCCAGCACGTCTATACCGGCGACTACGCGGGCACCGGCGAGGGCTTGGACGAATTCATCCGCCAAGCCGACGCCGACCTAGATCAGCGGCTCAAACGGGAAATCCAGACGGCCATCGCCGAGATCGGCCGCATCCAGCAGCCCTTCCGCGACGCCATTGCCTCGGATCGGGACCAAATCGAAAAGGCACAGGCCGCAGTGGCCAAAGTCCAGCAAACCTTGGAGAAAGATATCCTGCCGCTGGTTTTAGGTAATTAAATTCACTGCTCGCAATGATCATTACCTGTAAGTCCATACTCTACATGGGCCTTCTAGCTACGCTCACCCAGTGCGGCGACGACCGTGGGTTAGGACCGACTCCCGTGGAGGACGACCGCGCACTATCCGGCGGGGCGGCGACGGTCTTTGACGCCAGCAGTCTGGCGTTTGAAAACCCCATCCCCTCTTTGAACGGGATGGAACTGGACCGCTTCTTGGCCGGGGACGCGACCTTTGAACAGGTCTTTGTCACCGCGCCAGCCGCAGTGGGGCATGGCCTAGGACCGGTTTTTAATCAAACCTCGTGCGTCGGCTGTCACGCCCGCGATGGCCGGGGGCGCGAAGGGTTTGGCGATGTCTCCCCTTTTATCGGCTCCATGCTCATGCGGGTCAGCCTGCCCGGCACCAATCCCGCAGTGCCTGGGGGACCGCAGCCGGTGCCGGGCTTTGGCGAACAGATTGGGGATCGCGCCGTTTTCGGGGTCGCACCCGAAGCGCGGATCGACGTCACCTACTTTGAGGAGACCCGCCATTTTGCCGACGGTGCAGCGTACTCTTTGCGCTTTCCGGTTTACGACATAGTGGAAGCCTATCAACCACTGCCGGCGGACGCCCTGTTCTCGCCGCGCATGGCCCCGCCGGTTTTTGGCCGCGGCCTACTCGAAGCCATCCCCGAAGAGGCTATTCTGGCGCTGGCCGACCCCGGTGACAGCAATGGCGACGGCATATCCGGCCGTCCCAACCGGGTGTACAACTTCCGCACGCAACAGACCGAATTGGGCCGCTTTGGCCTCAAGGCCAACAATCCCGACCTGTTGCAGCAGGTCGCCGGGGCCTACCACCAAGACATGGGCATCACCAGCCCTTATTTCCCCGAGGAATCCACCGCCGACCAGCCGCAAATAGACAGCCACCAAGACGACCCTGAAATCGGCCAGGAGACGCTGGATATCAACACCTTTTACGTGCGCACCCTAGCGGTGCCCGCCCGCCGCAACATCGACGATCCGCAGGCGTTGCGCGGCGAAGAACTCTTTGCGACGGCCCAATGCTCGGGGTGCCATATCCCCACCTTGCGGACGGGCCACCACGAGATTGCGGCCCTAGCCAAGCAGACCATTCATCCCTACACGGATCTGCTGCTGCACGACATGGGAGAAGAGTTGGCCGACGACCGTCCCGACTTTGAGGCCGATGGCCGCGAATGGCGCACGCCGCCGCTGTGGGGCATTGGCCTGACGGCAACGGTCAATGGCATTCCAGCGTATCTGCACGATGGACGGGCGCGCACGCTGATGGAAGCCATCATGTTCCACGGCGGCGAGGCGGAAACAGCGCGGGAATTTGTGCGCCAACTAGACCGCAACGATCGGGACGCGCTCGTGGCCTTTTTGCAGTCGCTGTGACAGAAGCTATTTACGAAATCCCAATAACGGTCATTCCCCTCCCCCACAGCCCCTGCCCACTCGTTGAATCTTACCTGACCCTTGCATGCGCTCAGCGCCTTGACAGAGGGTCCAAAAAGGTGCCTTATATACGCCTTAATCTATCTATACACGAGTACACCTGCCTCCCAAGTGCACTATGAGTTCATACGGACAGATCGGCAATCACCGGGAGTTCCTTACTGATGATCCTCTCATGCGCTCCGGGCCACAGGCGAAGGGCGGATGAGCTGAATGCCGAGTGACAATCAGACGCCAGAACAGGCGGCGCGAGACAAAATCGACAAACAGCTATCCCATGCGGGCTGGATAGTTCAGGACAACAAGAAAATCGACTTCAGCGCTGGCTTCGGGATCGCCGTTCGTGAGTATCAGACGGATGTTGGCCCAGCCGACTACGTTCTCTTTATCGACAAGAAACCCGTCGGCGTGGTCGAGGCCAAGCGTGAGGATTTGGGCCATAAGATCACTACAGTCGAGGAACAATCCCTCACTTATGCCGCTGCCAACCTCAAGTGGGTGAACAATCAAGAACCCCTGCCATTCGCCTATGAAACGACCGGTGTGCTCACGCGCTTCACCGACAGCCGCGATCCGAAACCCCGCTCCCGGGAGGTGTTCAACTTCCCTCGGCCGGAGACAATGCAGGAATGGTGCACCCAGTCGGCCTCGCTTCGTGAGCGGCTCCAAGCGCTACCGAGTTTAGACCCCACCGGATTGAGAGCGTGCCAAGTCAACGCCATCGAGAAACTCGAAGCATCCTTCAAAGATGATCGCCCGCGCGCCCTCATTCAGATGGCCACTGGCTCGGGCAAGACCTACACCGCTATCAGCTCGATCTACCGGCTGCTCAAACACGTTGACGCCAAGCGGATCCTCTTTCTCGTAGATACCAAGAATCTGGGCGAACAGGCCGAGCAGGAATTCATGGCCTACGTGCCCAGTGACGACAACCGGAAATTCACCGAGCTTTACAACGTCCAGCGCCTCAAATCGTCCTTCGTCGCCAAGGACAGCCAAGTCTGCATCAGCACCATCCAGCGCATGTATTCGCTGCTGAAGGACGAGGAGTTGGACGAATCCGTCGAAGAAATCAATCCGGCGGAAATGGTTAAGCCCAAAGAACCGATGTCGGCTGTCTATAACGACAAGACTCCACCCGAGTTTTTCGACTTCATCATCATCGACGAATGTCACCGCTCGATTTACAACCTCTGGCGTCAAGTCCTCGAATACTTCGACGCCTATCTCATCGGCCTGACCGCTACGCCGGACAACCGCACCTATGGGTTCTTCAGGAAGAACGTCGTCAGCGAATACGACCATGAGCAAGCCGTCGCCGACGGTGTCAATGTCGGCAACGAAGTCTATGTCATTGACACGAAAAGGACGAAGCATGGCGGCCAGCTCAAGGCCCTCCAGGAGGTCGAGAAGCGCGAGCGTCTGACGCGCCGAAAGCGCTGGGAAATTCAGGACGAGGACGTCACCTATATCGCCAGTGAACTGGACCATTCCGTTGTCAACCCCGACCAGATCCGCACCGTCGTCCGCACCTTCCACGACAAACTGCGTGAGATATTTCCGGGCCGCGACGAAGTCCCGAAGACACTTATTTTTGCCAAGACCGACAGCCATGCCGACGACATCATTCAGACCGTGCGCGAGGAATTCGCCGAAGGCAACGAGTTCTGCAAGAAGATCACCTACAAAACCGAAGAAGACCCGAAATCTGTCCTCGCCCAGTTCCGCAACGACTACCACCCGCGCATCGCTGTGACCGTGGATATGATCGCCACGGGTACCGACGTCAGGCCGCTCGAATGCCTGCTCTTCATGCGCGACGTGAGGAGTCGCAACTATTTCGAGCAGATGAAGGGCCGTGGCACGCGCACACTCGACCACGACGATCTCAAGAAAGTTTCGCCTTCTGCTGTCAGTGGGAAGACCCACTATGTGATCGTGGACGCCGTCGGCGTGACGAAATCACTCAAGACCGCCAGCCAGCCGCTCATCACCAAACCCTCCGTGCCACTCAAGGACCTCGCCATGAGCGTGATGATGGGCGTGTACAACGAAGACACCGTGAGTTCCCTTGCCGGCCACCTCGCCCGACTCAACCGACAACTCGACCACGCTGAGCAGGAACGTATCCGAGAAAAGGCTGGCGGCATTGAACTCACCAACATCGTCGGCAATCTGCTGAAGGCCATCGACCCAGACCAAATCGAAGCAAAGGGCCGCGACGATCTGGACATGGCTCCATTCGATGGCAAAGGCGGAATGGGGCAGATGTACAAGCTCTTCGGCGACCGGATGGATGATGTAATTGATGAATTGAATGAGGCGTTAGCGGCGTAACATGAGTAATCTTTCTTCCCACACAGATGAATGGACACCAACGCCGCTGGATATCCCACCGCATTGGGAGCAAATAGATTTTGAAGATGCATTCGAAAACATTTCTCTTTCGCATCTCAAGATTCCGCAAAAAGAGTATCTTTCCTCCGGCACGATTCCGATAGTTGATCAGGGAGTCAATTTAATTGGAGGGTTCACAAATGACGCATCAAGGAGCATCCGACCGAATCGTGCCCTGATAGTTTTTGGTGATCATACAAAATGCTTCAAGCTAGTCGGATTTCGATTCGCTCCTGGTGCCGACGGAGTAAAGGTGCTCAGGCCAATTACTATCAACGAACGTTTCGCGTACTATGCTTGCAGGGCATTGCGTCTGCCGGATCGCGGGTATTCAAGGCATTACGCATTTCTCAAAAAGAGTAAACTTCCTCTTGCCCCACAGAATGAACAACGCCGCATCGTCGCCAAGATCGAGGAACTATTTTCCGAACTGGACAAGGGTATAGAGAGCCTGAAGGCGGCGCGGGCGAAGCTCAATATCTACCACCAAGCCGTGCTCAAACACGCCTTCGAAGGCAAGCTCACGGCCCAATGGCGCGAAGAGAACAAAGACAAGCTTGAGACGCCCGAACAATTGCTCGCTCGCATCAAACAGGAGCGGGAAGCGCGTTACGAAAAGCAACTTCAGGAGTGGAAGGCTGCTGTAAAGGAATGGGAGGAAGGTGGCAAGTTAGGCAAGAGGCCGGCACGGTCAAGAATGCCCAAGCCAGTTTCAACGATGGCAGAAGAGGAGACTGACCACCTAGAATCACTGCCGAGTGGTTGGCTATGGTTGACCGCCGAGTCTATAGGAATCGTCCAACTTGGTCGACAACGTTCTCCAAAGAACAGGTCTAAGGATTACCCCACGAAGTACATCCGAGCTGCGAACATTACAGAACAAGGTTTGGACTTGGACGACGTTCTCGACATGGACTTCCTTCCTCACGAACTAAGCGTATACCGTTTGGAAAAGGGTGATTTGGTGCTGTCTGAAGCATCCGGCAGCGCAGCGCAAGTCGGAAAGCCAGCGATTTGGGACGATCAGATCCCGAATTGCTGCTTTCAAAACACCGTTATCAGGCATCAACCATATTGTCGTGACTATGCGGTTTATCTGCTTTGGTTGTATCGCTTCTTCTATGTGAGCGGGAAATTTGCTCAAGTTGCAGGCGGCGTGGGAATCAACCACTTAAGTGCATTCAAGTTTGCTCAGATCGCGCTCCCTCTCTGCTCTCTGGCCGAACAGCAAGAAATTGTCCGACTGTTGGAGGAGCGATTCGCGGCGATCGAGCAGCAGGAGCGAGAGATCGATTCGGCCTTGAATCAGGCGGAGATGCTGCGCCAATCCCTCCTGAAAAAAGCATTCTCCGGCCAACTCGTCCCGCAAGACCCAGATGACGAGCCTGCATCCATCCTTCTTGAGCGCATCAAAGCCGAAAAAGCTGCACGATCTCAAAACAACACGCGGGCGAAACGCAGACGCACGACAGCAACAGCATGACCGGCAAACTTCCCATCAACATCGACCACCTGCTGCGCCAGCGCACCGTCGAAGGCGAACGCATCGAGTACAAAGCTGGTTGGAATCCGCAGAGCGTGCTGCATACCATCTGCGCCTTCGCTAACGACTTCCACAATCTAGGCGGCGGTTACGTGGTCTTGGGCGTCGAGGAACAAAATGGCCGCCCAATTTTGCCGCCCAAGGGCATCAGGCCCGATGCCATCGATGCGATACAGAAGGAACTACTCAATCTGGGGCATGCCGCCATACAGCCGCATTACCATCCCCTCACCGCTACCTATAACGTCGATGGCCAGACCATCCTCGTCCTCTGGGTGCCCGGCGGCGAAACCCGTCCCTACAAAGCCAAAGTGAATCTGAGTGCGGAGCGCAACGATTGGGCCTACTTCATTCGCAGACACAGCAGCACGGTTCGCGCCAAGGGTCAGGACGAGCGTGAGCTGCTCAGTCTGGCGGCCACAGTACCTTTTGACGACCGCTATCGCCAGACTGCTTCGCTTGATGACCTGTCCCATCGGCTGATCCGTGAGTTTCTCGGGGAAATCGGCAGCGAACTAGCATCGGAAGCAGAGGGCCTATCTGTTGAGGACTTGGGCAAGCGCCTGAATATCGTCGGCGGCCCGCCCGAGACGATGTTTCTGAAAGAACTCGACCTCGCCGAGGCGCGCTCAACCGGCGTGCCGAAGATTTTCCGGGCCATGCGGCAGAACGGCTCACCCGAACCCATCTTCGAAAGCGACGAGAACCGAACCTGGTTTCTGGTGCGATTGCCAGTGCATGAACGGGCTTCTCTTGCGGCGACCGAACATGAGACCGGACAAGATAAGTCATTGATAAAACAAGACGATATGCGGCATACCGACCAAGTGACCGACCAAGTGACCGACCAAGTTGAGCAACTGGTGATTGCGCTCACCAGAGAGATGAGCCGGACAGAATTGCAAATGGCGCTGCAATTGAGACACCGCCGCCACTTCACCACCGCCTATCTAAAGCCCGCCCTCAAGGCCAAGCTGGTTGAAATGACCCTCCCCGACAAGCCGAATAGCCAAAACCAGCGCTATCGCCGAACCGCTCAAGGCGAGGCGCTCGCCGAACAAATCAAACGAAAGAATGCTCCCACATGAACACCGCTCCCATCGTCTCCAAAGTCTGGAGCTTCTGCACCACCCTACGCGATGACGGGGTGAGCTATGGCGATTACCTAGAACAGCTCACCTATCTGATCTTCCTCAAGATGGCCGACGAATACGCCAAACCACCGTACAACCGCGACGTCGGCATCCCAGCCGAATTCAACTGGCAGAGCCTGAAATCGAAGAACGGTGCGGAACTCGAAAACCACTATGTCACCTTGCTTCGCGAGCTTGGCACCAAGACGGACATGCTGGGCCAGATCTTCACCAAGGCCCAGAACAAGATCCAGGACCCGGCAAAGCTGTTCCGCCTCATCGACATGGTGGACGACACCGAATGGGTGACCATGGGTGCCGACGTGAAAGGAGATATTTACGAAGGACTCCTAGAGAAGAACGCCGAAGATACCAAGTCAGGTGCAGGCCAGTATTTCACGCCGCGCGCCCTCATCCGCGCTATGGTCGAATGCGTCCGGCCCGAACCGGGCACGCTCATCGCCGACCCGGCCTGCGGCACAGGCGGTTTCTTCCTCGCCGCCTACGACTTCATCACCAATCCAGCCAACTTCAATCTCGATAGGTCGCAAAAGGAGTTCCTGAAACACAAGGCGTTTCACGGCAACGAGATCGTCGCCAATACGCGCCGTCTGTGCCTGATGAACATGTTCCTACACAACATCGGCGAGATCGACGGTGGCGTACCCATATCGCCCAATGACTCGCTAGTGGCCGATGGCGGAGAGCGCTTTGATTATGTCCTCGCGAATCCGCCCTTCGGCAAGAAAAGCTCCATGAGCTTCACAAACGAGGAGGGCGAACAGGAGAAAGACGACCTCACCTACAACCGCCAAGACTTCTGGGCCACGACCTCGAACAAACAACTAAATTTCGTGCAGCACATCCGCACAATGCTCAAGACCACTGGCCGTGCTGCCGTCGTCGTTCCCGACAACGTGCTGTTTGAAGGCGGTGCCGGTGAGACGATCCGCAAGAAGCTGCTGGACAACACCGACCTGCACACCATCCTGCGCTTGCCGACCGGCGTGTTCTACGCGCAAGGCGTCAAGGCCAATGTGATCTTCTTCGACAACCACGAAGCCAGCCCGAACCCCTGGACGAAGCAGGTCTGGTACTACGACTACCGCACCAATATTCACCATACGCTGAAGAAGAAGCCGATGCGCTTCGAGGATCTGTCGGACTTCATCAACTGCTATAACCCCCAGAACCGACACCAGCGCAAGGCGACTTGGGACGAAAACGACGCACCGGAAGGCCGTTGGCGCAGCTACAGCTACGAGGAAATCAGCGCGCGCGACAAGACCAGTCTCGACATCTTCTGGCTCAAGGACAAAAGCCTGACAGACCTGGACAACCTGCCCGATCCCGACGAGCTCGCCGAGGAGATCATCGAGAACATAGAGGCAGGTCTCAACAGCTTCCGCGAGGTACTCGCAGGTTTGCGGGTGGCCGGTTCTTGAACGGACTAGCCGGGGATTGTGTGGGGCGTGATCCTACCTAGGGCCCCGGTTGGCCCCGCCTTCACCGCATTGGATATGTTAGAGCCGCTGGGATTACAACCCATTACCCGAGCTGTCCGATGAAAGCCGCCCTCGCCCAGTTCATCTTCGAAAGCAACACCTTCGCCCCCGGCCTGGCGGAGATTGACCTCTTCAGGAAAGGAGGAGTCTTCCTCGAAGACGAAGCCCGGGTGCGCGCCTGGGCCGCCGGGACCGACTCGCAGATGCACGGCAGCCTAGAGACGCTGGCCGCAGCCGGCTGGGAAACCGCCCCCTGTTTCACCGCCCTCTGCGGCTCTCCCGCCGGACGCCTGAGCGCCGCCTGCTTGCGCGAGATCAGCGGCACCCTGCTCGACCGGGTCGCCGCCGCGATGCCGTTCGACGTCCTCATCCTCCACCTGCACGGGGCCGCGGCCGCCGACGGCGAAGACGATCCCGAGGGGTACCTCCTCGAGCAGGTGCGCACCGATCTCGGCTACCGCGGCCGGGTCGTGCTCTCCCTCGACCTGCACGCCAACTTCACCCGCCGCATGCTGCGGCACGCCGACGCGGTCACCGCGTACCGAACCTTCCCCCACATGGACTTCACCGCCACCGGCGAGCGCGCCGCGTGCCTGGCCCTGCACCCGGGCCCCTTCACCCGCGCCGCGGCCAAGGTGTCCGCCCTGATGCCCCCGACGGACAGCACCCATTTCGAGGGGAACCTGTGCGACCTGCTCACCCGCGCCCGCGAGCTGGAACGGCGGCACGGAGACGTCCTCGACGTCTGCATCCTGCCGGTGCAGCCCTGGATGGACATCGACGAAATGGGCTCTTCCGTGGTCGTCACCGCTGCCGGAGGCGGCGTCCCCCTCGATGAGCTGCAGCAGCTCGCCGGCGAGTGGTACGCCCAGAGGCACCACTGGAGAAGTCGGCTCACCCCCTGGCCGGAGATCCTGCAGAGGCTCCGGCGCAAGGGTCCAGAGCCTTGGGTGCTGGCCGACACCGCGGACGCGACCGCCGGAGGCTCCCCCGGCCACAGCGCCGAGGCCCTGCGGTGGCTGCTGCCGCTCCGCGAAGAGCTGCCCGGCAAGGTGCTGCTCTGGGTGGTCGACCCGGGCACCGTCGCCGCGGCCCGCCGCGGGGCGACCCGCTTCACCACCGGCGACCCGCCGGTCTCCTGGGAAGGGCGCGTGACCTGGACCGGAGAGGGGAACTACAAGGCCCGCGGCGGAGCCTACACGGGCCAGGCCTTCTCGATGGGGGAAGCCGCGGTCGTCGAGTCGGGGCAGATCCAGCTCGTCGCCTGCTCGTACCCGGCGATGACTCCGGATCCGGCCTTCTACGAGTGCGCCGGGCTGCAGCCGGACGCCGCCCTCGCGGTCATGGCCAAGAGCATGACCGGGTGGATGGCGGCCTTCGGCACCCGCTGGGAGCGCGGCCTGCTGTTCGACGGCCCCGGGGTCTGCACCCTAGACTTCGCCTCCATTCCGTTCACGGGAAGCGGCCGCGGGCTCTGGCCCGTCGATCCGCACCCGGCGAATCCGGTAGCGATCTGGGACCCGGATGCCTCCGGCTGAGCCGGGTGCCGAAAACGCCTGTTGGCCTATTGTATATAACCATTCAACAGACTGCTTAAAAAGAGGAGTGAAAAAAGCCCATGGCGGACGAAATAACTCATTTACGGCAAGAAGTAGAGCAACTCCGCGCAAAGCTGGAGCAGGCGCAGGCGAGTAGCAGTGGTTATTACTGGTCTCCCCTAGTCCAACAGGACTGGTTCAACCTACAGCGCCTTCCCGATACCGGGTTGGATCGAGAGGCCGTCAAGCTGATGGTGGAAAACGCGCATGCGCTCGATTTCGATCACCGGCTGAATACCTCTTCCTACGTGAACGTCGCCCTTGAGCGCGAGGAGGAGGCCATCGCCCTCATGGGTCTGCGGGTGAACCTCGCCGACCAGACGGTATATCCCCAGTCGTATAAGCTGCACGACGCGACCGTCAACATGATCGCCAACCTGTGGCATTGCCCCAAAGACCCGGAGTTTGAAGACTACGGTGTCTTCGCGGGCGCGGGCACCGTCGGTTCCACTGAGGCTTGCCTGCTCGCCGGGCTGGCGCTGAAATTCCGCTGGCGCAATTGGCACGCCAAGCGCCAGCGGAAAACAGTGGAACAAATCCTGCACGCCCGTCCGAACCTGATCATCTCCACCTGTTTTCAGGCGGCGTGGGAAAAGTTGTTCAAATACATGGATGTCGAACCGAGATTGATCCAGCCGTCGGTGAACACATTCGCGTTAGACCCAGAAAAGGTGCGCGAGCAGATCGACGATCAGACCATCGGCGTGGTTTGCATCATGGGCAATCACTATGGCGGACACTACGATCCAGTCCAAGAAGTGAGCGATGTTATCGACCAAGTCAACGCGGCAAGGGGCTATCAGGTTGGCATCCATGTCGATGCCGCATCCGGCGGCTTCATCGCGCCTTTCCAAGACGACCTGCCTCCGTGGGACTTCCGCGTTGGGAACGTGTTGTCGATATCCTCCAGCGGGCACAAGTATGGCGAATCCATTTGCGGCACGGGTTGGATCGTCTGGCGGCATCGCGCCGACCTGAGTGACCACGTCGCCATCTCCGTGAGCTACCTTGGCGGCAAGGCGGAGTCATATACCTTGAATTTCTCCAGGCCGGCAACGGGGGTTTATGGCCAATACTACAAGCTGCTGCACTATGGTATATCCGGTTACCGCCAATGCTGCGACAATATGATGGAGAACGCTCGTTACCTGCGCGACGGGCTGCGGGCGATGACCCACGCTGGCAAACCTCGCTTCGCCATGCTCGACCACGGCGACGAGGGATGCCTGCCGGTGGTGACGGCGATGCTGAATCCAGCATGCGAGTTGAACTACGATGATGTTGACCTGCAGCATGTGCTTTCCCAGCATCACTGGTATGTGGGCAGCTATCGCATGCAATTCGACCATCCCCTGTCGGGTGAGCAACTACCTCTTTTTCACGACGCGGACGCGGAATCGTGTATGTTCCGCATTGTCGTAAAAAGCAACCTCACCCGAGGCATGGCAGAACACCTGCTCGAATCCATTCGCGTGGCGCTCGACTTTCTCGATTCAGTCGCGGCAAACGGATCGCTAGAATTCGACTCGCGCCACCTTCGGCACAAAGACCAACGCCGCTTCACCGACCACTGCTGAGAGCCGAGCTAGCCATGAAAGCACAGCGATTAATATGCACCGACATCCGGCGGATCGAATTGGCGGAATTTGAGCTGCCGCGCGTGCCCGACCACGGCATTTTGGTGCAAAACGACTACACCGCCGTAAGCGTTGGCACTGAAATCTACAGCTACGCACACGGCGGCGAACCTTCGAGTGCGAGAAATTTTCCGCGCTCCACCGGCTACTGCAACACAGGCGTGGTGCTCGAAGTCGGCAAAGACGTGCAGGAGATACAACCCGGCGACCGCATTACTGGCCAAGGCAACCACGCCAGCCACGCAGTTCTGACCGGCAATTTCCACCAAGCACCCGCCGACGTCTCGCCCCAATCCGCGGCCTTCATGGTCATGTGCGCCATTGCCCTGCACGGGCATCGAGTTGGTCGTCCCGAATTGGGCGAGGCTGTTGCCATCACCGGCATGGGCATTGTGGGCCAATTGGCAGCGACCTTTGCGCGGTTGGCCGGTGCCCTCCCGGTCATTGCAATCGATCTAGACGAATTCCGCTTGGGCAAAGCCAAAGACCGGGGCGCAGATGTTTGCATCAATCCCAACGGCGATGTCGCCGCAGCCGTGCGCCAGCATTGCGTGGGAGACGGCGTCGATATAGTCATCGAAGCAACCGGCATCCCCGCAGTCTATCCCATGGCGCTGACCTTGCCGCGGCTAGGGGGCCGCCTAGTCGCGCTAGGATCTCCGCGCGGCACTGTCGAAGTGAGCTTTTTGCCCGAGGTTCACCAGCGCGAAATCGCGATCCTCGGCGCACACCAGCCCAAAACCCCGGACGATGACCACATCTATTATCCTTGGAACAAAAACAGAGACCGCGATCTGGTCTTGCGCCTGATGGCCGCCGGCAAGTTACCCATCGAAGATCTGATCACCCACGTCGCCAACCCCGCCGATTGCCAAACCACCTACGACATGCTCGCCGACAAGCCAAAAGAGGCATTGGGCGTGGTATTTGCATGGACGTGATTCCACCGCTCTACCATGCCTCGTTGCCTTGGGCTGGACCGGTGTCCAACTCGGAATGAAGATTGTCTTCCGTCACCTGGTCCAGCATGTCGGCCAAAAGGTGCGAAACCGCTTCTAATTTCGCGCCTATTTCAGTTATATGATGCCCCAAGTAACATCTCGTTTAAATTTCTATTCACAACGGCAACGGTCCATTGCTCCAGCCTCGGCGGTTGGGTACATTGGGGCCTCGTAGGCAGGCGTAGGGAAATGAGCTACAAATTGGCGTACAGCGGCCTATTCTGGCGGGCACCCGACCTAGCGCAAGAGCTAGCGGCCCTGCGGGCTTTTGGCTGGGACGGCTGGGAGGCGCGACAGCCGCTCGACTGGCTGGGCACGCCGCAGCGCGTGCGACAGCTCTGCGAGGCATCGGGCGTGGAAGTGGCCGCCGTCTGCGGGCCGAATGTCGTGCTGAACCTCGACGGGCCGAGCCAACAGATCAACAAGCGGCGAATCGAGTTTGCCGCCGAGCTCGGGGTCGAGACCTTTATGACCAAAGGCCCGGGGCGCGAAGGCCGCAA
The DNA here is from genome assembly GCA_965261395.1 of Candidatus Latescibacterota bacterium. Taxonomy (GTDB): domain Bacteria; phylum Latescibacterota; class UBA2968; order UBA8231; family UBA8231. Next base: position 2,900,754 of record OZ253462.1, on the reverse strand, counting down.
CGGCACGGACGCGGAGTTGGACCAGATGGCGGCCGCGTACGAGGACCTAGCCGCGTACGGCGCTAACTTGGGCGTTGTGGTTACATTTCATCCGCATATCAATCACCTCGTCAACAGCGCCGACGAGTGGAAGCGCTTCATGCGTCGCCTAGACGTGTGTTGCCTCTGTATGGACATGTCTCACGCCGTACATTGGGGCTACGACCCGGTCCAAGCCGTGCGCGATTTTGCCGCGCGGATCGCGTACGTGCATCTGCATGACTTCAAAGACGGACAGACCGTGGAACTGGGCGAAGGCCCCATGTGCGACTACCCGGCATTTATGGCGGCGTTGCAGGAGGCTGGATACGCCGGCTGGGTCACAGTCCGCCCCGGAGAAGCCGAGCGACCCGAAACCGAGAAAATGCAAATCAACCGCCAGTACATGCACAGCATTGGTTACTAGAATCGCATAGGAGAAGAAAAGCATGAGTCAGATACAGGCAGCGATTATGACCGGCCCAGGCGAGATCGCCGTACACTCGTATCCCAAACCCCAGATCGGGGACGACGAAGTCCTATTGAAGATCGAACGCACGGGTATCTGCGGCAGCGATAAGCACATGTTCGCCGGCCATATGGCCCTGCCGTTTCCCGTGATACCCGGCCACGAATTAGTGGGCATCATCGAAGAGATGGGCCCGGCCGCAGCCGATAGCTTGGCCATAGTGGGCGGCCCGGTCGCGGTGGGCGACCGCGTCACCACGACGCCCTCGTCACGGGCCTGCGGGCGATGCCACTACTGCCTGCACATGCCTCAGCGACCCACCCTGTGCTCCAACCGCTTTGTGTACGGATTCGTGTCCGCCGATCTCGCGCCCATGCCGCGCGGCGGTTTTGCCGAATATCTGCATTTAACAGGACACTCGTGGCTCTTCAAGATTCCCGACGACCTGCCCTCGGAACGGGCGGTACTCACCGAGCCAGCAGCCGTGGCCACCCGGGCCGTAGAGCGCGCCTTGGGCCCGGGCATCCCGCACATCGGCGAAGGGCTGGGCCTCGACAAATCCGTGCTGGTCCTCGGAGCCGGCCCCATCGGTCAGCTCGTGGTGGCAGTACTGAGCCACATCGGCACCGACCTGATTATCGCCGGCGACCTGAGCGCGGCCCGGTTGGAACTCGCCCGCGCCATGGGCGCTCATCAAGTGCTGGCGATGGGTGAAGGTAGCCCTGAGCAGCGGCAGCTAGCCCTCCAAGACATGACCGCAGGCGTGGGGGCCGATATCGTCATTGAAACGGCCGGCGTGCCCGTAGCCTTCAAGGAATCGCTCGACTTGGTGCGCCGGGGTGGCATTGTCGTGGAGGTGGGGCACTTCACCGATCCAGGAGGAGTGGAGATTCGCCCGCACATCGTCTGTTTTAAGGATTTGGACATCCGCGGCATGTGGGCGTATCCTTCCATGCAGTTCAAGACCGCGCTATCTTTCTTGCGCCGCACCACCGCGCCCTTGGATCGCTTTATCACGCACCGGCTGCCGCTGTCCCACATCCGCGAGGGCCTCGACATCACCGGCAGCGAAGAGGCCATGAAGGTAGTGGTGGAGCCGGGAAATTAACCGCTTAATAGCCGCATTAGGCTAAACCAACTTGGTGGAAAGAGATGCAAATACTACGACCCAAGATCCTCGTCGTCGACGACGAGCCAGATCTCGAGCACCTAGTGCGACAGCGCATGCGCCGCGAGATTCGCTCGGGCCAGTACAGCTTTATGTTTGCCCAAAACGGCGTTGAAGCCCTAGAGGTGCTGAACGAAGAGCAAGACATCGACATGGTGCTCACGGACATCAACATGCCCCGGATGGACGGGCTCACCTTGCTTGATCAGATCCCCAAGGTAGACCCCAACATCCGCTCGGTCATCGTCTCGGCATACGGCGACATGAAGAACATCCGCACGGCCATGAACCGGGGCGCGTTTGACTTCATCACCAAGCCCATCGACTTCGAGGACATGAAGGTGACCATCCAGCGGACCTTGCACCATCTAGAGCTGTGGCGTGAGGCGCTGGAGTCGCGCGACAAACTGGTCGCCCTGCAAAACGAACTCAGCGTGGCCAACAAGATGCAGCAGTCCATCTTGCCCACCAGTTTCCCCACGGGTCGGGGCTTTGAAATCTTCGGTAGCATGAAGCCCGCGCGCGACGTCGGCGGCGACTTCTTCGACGTTTTATCCCTCGAAGACGGCCGCATCGGTCTCGTCGTCGCCGATGTCTCGGACAAGGGCGTGCCGGCAGCCCTGTTTATGATGTCGAGCCGCACCCTGCTGAAGGGCGCGGCCATCGGTCTCGACGCGCCGGGCAAGGTGTTGAGCGAAGTAAACCAACTGCTGCAAGAAGAAAACGACGCCGCCATGTTCGTGACCGTCTTTTACGCGACTTTCGACCCAGAAAACGGCGAGCTAACCTATGCCAATGGCGGGCACAATACGCCGCTGGTGGTCCACGCCGACGGCAGCTCAACCGTGATTCCTCCGACCGGCGGGATAGCACTCGGCGTGGTGCCAGATTTCACCTACGAAGAAAGCACAATGACCCTACAGCCCGGCGACCGCGTCGTCTTATACACCGACGGCGTCACCGAGGCCGAAAACGACCACGGCGACCAGTTCGGGCTAGAACGCCTATGCGAGGTTTTCACCAACGGGGCACCCACGGATGCCCGCGCCACCAACGGGGCGGTTTTTGACGCGGTCGAGGCCTTTGCCGGCGAGGCCCCTCAATTTGACGACGTCACCTGCCTGACGCTTCGCCGCAGCGAGACAGACCAATGAGCGCTCAAAGATCGCTGCTCATAGCGACCGACCTAGACGAACTGCAGAAGGTCAATGCCGCCATTGAGGAGATCGCAGCGGAAGAAAACTGGTCTCCAGACGTCACCTTTCAGATCGGGCTGGCCGTCGAGGAATTGGGAGTCAACATCGTCAATTACGGGCACGACGACGACAAAGCCCACGAAATCTCGATTGTGATCTCCTCGGAGGACGAGGCGATCACAATCGAGATCGAGGACGACGGCCACGCCTTCAATCCGCTCAGCGACGCACCAGAGCCGGACTTGGACGCCGCGGTTGAGGACCGCACCGTGGGCGGCCTCGGCATCCACCTCGTGCGCACCATGATGGACGAGGTCCACTACCAGCGACAGCAAGACAAGAACTGCCTGACCTTGGTCAAGCGGAGGGATAGTTGAGTAGCACCCTTGCTCAATGCGCGGCCGTGCTGCTGGTTGCGGGTACCGCGCTTGGCGAGGAACAGCCCGGCGTCTCCGACCGGAGTATCCTCTTTGGCCAATCCGCCGCCTTTAGCGGACCAGTTCAGGAGTTGGGCCGGAACATGCGGCTCGGGATGCAGACGGCCTTCCGGGAGGTGAATGAGCAGGGCGGAGTCCACGGGCGCCGGCTCGAATTGGTGTCGCTCGACGACGGGTACGAGCCGGAGGCCGCCATCGACAACACCCGCCAGTTGATCGAAGGCGAGCGGGTCTTCGCGCTGATCGGTGCCGTTGGCACCCCAACCTCGCGCGCAGCCGTTCCCATCGCCGAAGATGCTGGCGTCCCCTACATCGCTCCCTTTACGGGCAGTAATTTTCTCCGCGACCCCAAGTGGCGCGGCGTAGTCAACCTACGCGCCTCCTACTATCAGGAAACCGAGGAACTCGTCGCTCGCCTGACCGACGACTTGGGCATTGAGCGCATTGCCATAATGTACCAAGACGACTCCTTCGGCCGGGAGGGGTTTCACGGCGTGCGCCGCGCGCTAGAACGTCGCGCATTATCCCTCGTGGCGGTCGGCGTGTATCCGCGCAACACCAAGGCGGTGAAGACGGCCCTGCTCGATCTGCGCAACGGCCGTCCCCAAGCCGTGATTTTGATCGGGACCTACCAGCCGGTCGCAACCTTAATCGCCTGGGCGCAAGCGACGAGTTTCAACCCCATCTTTGCGACCATCTCATTCGTAGGTAGTAAAGCATTGGCGCGGGAACTCGGCCCCGCCGGCACAGGGGTCATAGTCTCGCAGGTCGTGCCCTTCCCCACGGCCAGCGAACCAGCCATAGTCGGCTCGTACCGCCGTGCCCTCGCAGCTTACGCCCCGAGGGCAGAGCCTAGTTTCGTCTCATTCGAGGGCTACCTAGCTGGTCGCTTGGCCGTCGCCGCCCTCACCGGCTGCGGCCGGGCGGTCAGTCGCGCCTGCCTATTAGACAACTTGCGCCGCGCCGAGGTCATCGACCTAGATGGGTTCGAGCTCCGCTACGGAGACGGCGATAATCAGGGTTCGGACGCTGTTTTCCTCACCGTGCTCGACAGCGACGGTCAATACCGCCCCATCCGCTCCTTGAAGAGCGCGACGAAGCCGTGATCTCCCTGCTAAAACGCGCGCTCGCAGCTCGTCACCGCATCGCCTTTCATCTCTACATGGGCATCGGCACGGCCGTGGCCCTCACCATGGTCGCGAGTTTGGTGGCTTGGTTTTCCTTCGACCAAGTCGGCGATGCCCAAAGGCAGGTAAACGAGCGGGCCGTACCAGAGATCGCCACCGCTTTTGCGGTCGCCCAGCAAAGCGGCACCCTCGCCGCGGCAGCCCCGCGCTTGGTCGCGGCCGAGACGCCGATGGCCTTTGCCGAGGTCGCCGCCAAAGTCGCCGCCGAGCGGGATGACTTTAAAAAGCAATTGTCGGCCCTGACCCAGCAGGGCGCAGCCGAGGAACGCTTTGTGCGGATTCGCGCTCGCGGCGACACCCTCATCGCCAACATCAACGCGATTGAGGCTTCGGTGTCCAAGCGCTTTGACCTCAACGCGCGCAGCCGCGTATTGTACAACAACCTAGAAGCACTGCAAAACGAACTGATCGGCATCTTGATTCCGGCCATCGACGATCAACTATTCTACGCAATGACCGGCTACCGCACCCTCGGCGAACCGCCCGCACCCCGCGCCCAGCACCTTTCAGAGGCCGAACTTTCTCTCTATCGCGATCTAGCCGAGTTGCAGGAAGGGACCACTACGGCCACGCGCCTGCTGACCAATGTCTTCAACCTGTCGGACGCGCGCCTGCTAGAGCCTTTACAGGAGCGCTTCGACTCCACAGTCGACGGCATCGAACGAAAACTCGCCGCGCTCGGCTCAGGCCCCTTGCACAGCACGCTCGACCCGACCTTTGACCGCCAGATGCCCAAAGTTGGCTTCCGCATCGAGCGCGCCTACTTGCATAGCGAGCTCGACCCGACCTTTGACCGCCTGTTCGACTTGGGTCGTGGGGACGAGAAGATCTTCGCTCTGCGCGCCTTGGAGCTCCAGATTGTCGAACAGCAACGAGCACTACTCGACCACAATCGCGATTTGTCCATTGAGCTAGTCGCCGAGGTCGAGGGCCTAGTGAATACGGCCCGAGCCAGCGCGCAGGAGGCCACGCAAACCTCCACCCAAGCCATCTTCACCGGCCGCAAGCTCCTGCTCGCTATTAACGCGGTCGGCATCGCCGGAGCGGTCCTGATCGCTTGGCTGTTGGTCGGCCGGGTGTTACTACGCCGCCTCGAATTTCTGTCGAACCGCATGCGCCGCATGGCGGGAGGCGACCTAGAGGCGAAGATCGAGATGCCCGGGCGCGACGAGGTTGCCGACATGGCCGCGGCCCTCGAAATCTTTCGCCGCAACTCTTTGGAGGCCCAGCGGCTCAACTTGGTGGAAAAACTGGCCGCCGATTTGGAAGAGAAAAATGCCACGCTCGAAAAGGTGCTCGCCGATCTGCAGCTAGCGCAGGATCAGATCGTCATGCGCGAAAAACTAGCCGCCCTGGGCGAGCTCACCGCGGGCGTGGCGCACGAAATCCAGAATCCTTTGAACTTCGTCAAGAACTTCGCGGAAGTCTCGGAGGAACTGTTAGAGGAGCTACAAGAGGTACTAGAGCAAGACGGCCAGACGCTAAACGAGGAGCAGCGCGAGCTAATCAACGAAATCAACGGCGACTTGACCGACAATCTCGGGCGCATCCGCCAACACGGCGAGCGCGCCAACCGCATTGTCCGCGACATGCTGCAGATGGGTCGGGGGTCGGGCGAGGCACGACCCGCGGATATCAACGACCTGCTCGAAGAACACGCCCGCCTCGCTTTCCACAGCGCCCGAGCGACCAATGCAGATTTTCAGCTTGATATCAAGGAAGATTTAGATGAGGAGATGGGGGAGTTAGAAGTGATCCCCCAGGACTTGGCTCGCGTCTTTCTGAACATGGTGAGCAATGCCTGCTACGCCACCAACGAAAAGCGACAGGCTCCAGAGACGGCATCCGACTACGAACCCACGCTCTGGATCAGCACCCGGCGAATGCCCGACCAAGCCGAAATCCGCATCCGCGACAATGGGAAAGGAATCCCGCCGGATGTCGTCGACAAGATCTTCAACCCGTTCTTTACGACTAAGCCAACCGATCAGGGGACCGGGCTCGGGCTCGCGCTATCCAACGACATCGTGCGCGAACACGGGGGCACCATCAAGGTCCACTCCGAGCCTGGAGAATTTACCGAGATGACCATCGAGCTGCCTACGGTGCGGCCGACGGCCTTGCAATCGGCCGAAGCCGATCCAGACTCTTCCGTTTAATTACGACAGTGCGGCGAGTGCCTCTTCTTCGGAGGCGTGGATCGCAATGATCTTGTCAAAACCGCTGATTTCGAAGATTTCCCGTATCGGCTCCGAAAGCGAGCATAGCGCGAACTGAGCACTGCGCTGCTGGAGCGTTTTGGCAATCAGCAGGAACGTCCGCAGGCCCGCGCTGCTGATGTAGTTGATGGCCGCCAAATCGACGAGCACCGGGTTGCTGTCCGCGCCGATCGCCTCGCTTAAGGCATCGTGGAAGTCGCGGGCATTGACTCCATCAATGCGACCTTCGGGCTTGGCGATTAATACGCCGTCCTTCCGTTCGGTGTTCACTTGATCTCCTACCTTTCTAAATGGTATGCACCGTTTTTATTTGATTTAAGAATTACCCCGAACCTGGTCAACGTCATCCTGATCGGGCATGAGCACAAACTCGGGGTACGCTTCGATTCCGAGCTCTGCAGTATCCTGGCCGAGCTCTTCAACGATCTGTGACACCCGCACCTCCATTATCTTGCCCAGAACGAACCACGAGAGCCACGAAGCCGCAAACGCGAACGCCCCCACTGCCAACACCCCGATGAGTTGGACGCCGAAGTTGCCACCGGCTGCAATGCAGACTGCAAGGGTGCCCCAGATGCCGGCGAACAAGTGGACCGGGATCGCGCCTACAATGTCGTCTATCTTAAGAACCTCCAACAATCTCATCCCGCCGACGCACAACACGCTGCCCACGGCACCAATTACGAGCGCCCAGTAGTGATCGACGATATCTGGCCCGGCTGTAATAGAGACGAGGCCGGCGAGCGCGCCGTTGAGGACGGCGAGCAAATCGATGCGCCCGAGGAGGGGCCGCGATAAGAAGAGCGCAGCCATGACGCCGGCCGCCGCCGCAAGGTTGGTATTCACCAGCACATTGCTCATGGCGACTGCATCGGCTGCGCCCGACAGCGCGAGCTGCGAGCCGCCGTTGAAGCCAAACCATCCAAGCCACAAAATGAAGACGCCCAAAGTAACGGCTGGGACGTTAGAAGGCGGCGTGGGCTTGATGCTGCCGTCGGCGCGAAATTTTCCGAACCGCGCCCCAACGACGAGCGCGCCGGCGAGCGCGGCCCAACCTCCGGTCGAATGCACGATGGTAGAGCCGGCGAAATCCTTAAACCCCATTGCACTGAGCCAGCCACCGCCCCAAGTCCAAGCCCCGACGATGGGATAGATGATTATCGTCAACACGGCTGTAAAAGCAAAAAACGCCCATAGATTCACCCGCTCGGCCAGCGTACCCGACACAATAGAAGCGGTCGTCGCCACAAAGACCATCTGAAAAAACCAATCCGACATGGTGGCGTGGCCGGCCTTTGTCACTTCTGCCGCGGCCGCCGCCTGCCCGGACAATAGCTTGAGTTCATCGCCCGAAGGCCCGTATAAAAACTTGAGGGTGCCGACCCAGCCTTCCTGCACATCGACGTACATGAGGTTGTAGCCGACCAAGTAGTAGGTGATCCCGGCAATCGAATAAAGTCCGATGTTCTTGAGGCAGATCATGGAGGCATTCTTGGTGCGCACGGAGCCGGCTTCGAGCATGGTAAAGCCCGCGCACATCCACATTACGAGCGCGCCCCAGATAAGAAACGAGAAGGTGTTGAGGATGAATTGCAGTTCTTCGCCGCTCGCGGCATAGGCCCCGGTCGCCCCCATTAGGAGGCCACCGGCCACAATAAATCCGCCCACCCGCAATGCGTTGCCCCTCAAATTTCTAACCATGTCGATCTCCCTCCATTGATCGAGCATATACTACTTTAATCAGTTTTATACTATACAATAGCCAATCCTCTCGCAATCACCACGCCGCTTCCCGACCCACCAAGCAGCAAGGCTTGAATATCGCCGATTTCTGACAAAATAAAACGACGAAATTCTCTCGGGATGCTAAACCGTCTATGTAATTGGTAGGCTTTGAAGTTGGCGAGACGGAGAGCGTTGAGGATCAATCCTATTCTTCCGCAGGCGTCGCGCGCTCCGCGACCCGCACGATCGCGTCCAGTTTCTCGCTAATCTCGGGATTAATCTCGCTGTCGGGGACGTGCTCAGCCAACTCGTAGAAATTTTTCTTGGCCATCAGATTGGGTAAGCCGAGCGCCTCGAAGTAGGACTTGAAGAGCGGGATCAGAAAATCATCGCTGGCTTTGATGTCGGCACTCCAAGGAGATCCCTTGCCAAGCGTCTTTAAGGCCGACTCTACTTCCTTAATGGCTTGGCCCATCGCGTTCTGACGCTTCTCTACTTCGGCCACCGCGAACAGTGGTCCCGACGCAGCATCCTCCGACGACGACGCCGATGCAGACGCGTACTCTTCGAGTGTGGCCCGCGAGCAGACGTAGTTCTCAATCTCTCGGTGTTTCCAGATCAGACACTCGACCGGGGAGATATCGAGTGGCCCTGATTCGAGGCGATCAAAAAGGACGACTCCGCGAAGCGCGGGAAGAGCTTCCCGCAGGCCGTAGTAGTGGTTCTGAACTGCTGTGAGTTGATTCCCCACGTATTTCACGAATGGCCGCCCAAGCACCTCGATCGCACGTTCGTGTCTGAGCCGTCTAGCAAAAGCTTGCATTATCGCTAGATCCGTTGAACCCTCTAGATAGAGCACCCAGCCGGTCTGTTCCGCTTGGTAATACTGGTCGAATCCGATCTCCCTGAGCGCCTTCAAGACCTGACTGCCGCGGTCGTTGATGCGGTGCGGCTGTCCGACGAAGGCAACGACCAAGTCCCGGTCCGCGGCTTCGTTGAGCAGCACTTCGGAGTGGCTGGCGGCGATGATCTGGCTGCCGCTGGCACGCGCCACATCGGTGAGCAGGCGGTATATCTGGCGCTGGCGAAGTATCTCTAGGTGCGCGTCAGGTTCGTCTAGGAGCAAGACGGTCCCGGGATTCGCGTACATATATGCAAGGAGGAGCAGCGTCTGCTGCAGACCGCGCCCAGCGGACGACAAATCGAGTTCAGCACCCTGCTCGTGATAGGTCATTGCGATCTCGCCGCGTTCGGCAATGTAGCGTGGCGGACGGAGTTTCGATCCGAACAGGCTCTCAATCTGCTTAACGAGTTTGTTCCACAAGGACGGCTGTCCTTCGCAAATCCGAAAGCAGAGGTTGCGCAACACTTCGGCGGTACGTCCTTCCCCGATCCGAACATTGACGGCACCGTCATCGAGACGTGTTTCCGTAGCCGCAAGCCCGGACATCGGCGGCAGGAAAGCGATCTGGACGCTTCCCGCTGCGTCCGGCACCGGCATGCGATCGGGGGTCTTGCCGTCGGACCGGCGAAGCGGCCGGCAGTAGAAGGACTCGTCGTTGGCGTAGTCAAACTCCAGTCCACACGTCCAGCTTTGGTCATTGGTCACACCTTCGACGATGAGATCAATGCGGATGTTGCTGGTGCGCTGCTGGCCATCGACTCTGCGCACGTCTCGCACGTGCAGACCGCGCCACAGGAGGTTCGCGTCTGGAATCGGAATGGCCACGAGGTCGCGGCGGTTGACGGTGACTCCGGGGCGCTTCTCGGGTGTACTCTTCCCGGATCGCTTCTCGTTCCAGCGCTTGAGGCCGAGGTCCCAGAGAGCGAGCGCTTGCATGGCCGAGGTCTTCCCGGAGTTGTTAGGGCCGATGAAGACCACTGGACTCCCGAGTTCGATCTCGACCTTGTCGAAGCGTTTGAAGTTGCGGATGGTAAGTTTGGTCAGCATCTGTCAGGATCTAAGCTGTGATCTCGCACTGGACCGCCAGCACTCTGCGGATTAACTCTGCCGGGGGATTCTCGTCGGAGCTACCTTCGGCAATACGCGGCTTGTAGCCAACCGCCTAGGAGGAATAGAGCCATAGCTACACCCGACCGTCGAATTCACGTCCCCGGATCAACATAAAGCGAAATTCGCCGCGCGGCTTTTCGCACTCGGTCATCAGGCGATGTTCCTCGCCTTCAACACCGATATACAGGGTCTCCGAGCGGAGATAGTGCAGGGCTAGGCCGCGCCGCCGGTTGGGGGTGGGATTGGCACCCGTGCGGTGGAAGTTGAGGCCGTGGTGGAACAAGCAGGAACCAGCCGGCAATTCCACTGGCTCGGGCTCGGGAATCAGGGGATTGTCCAGGAAGCGAGCTTTGTGCGCCGAATTGATAGGCCCCCACTTATGGCTGCCCGGCAGCACGGTCATGCAGCCATTTTCCACGGTGGCGTCGTCGAGGGCGACCCAGCAGGAGACGTGATCTTGCGGCGCAAACTGCGGCCAAGCCACTGAATCCTGGTGCCAGTCAGTGACCGTGCCGTGATAGCGCGCCTTCATCATCAACTGGTCGCAGTAGAGTTTGATGTTGGGACCGAGCAAATCCTCGATGACATCGACAATGGCCGCCTTGCGAGCCACGGCCTCAAAGAGAGGGTCGAAATAGCACAAGTGAGTCATTTTGCGTACCTGATCAAGGTGATCGACCCCGGTACCGTCTCCCTCGCGGAAGGCGGCTTCCAACTGGACGTAGCGCGGCGGCACGTGGTCGGCTTGGCCCCGGGCGATCTGCTCGCTGCGCTGGCGCAGGGCCTGTAATTCGCCGTCGGAGAGGATCCGGTGATAAGGCAGGTAGCCCTGTTCCTCAAAGTGGGTTTTTTGCGCTTGCGTCAAGGTCATGGCGAGGTCCTTTGAACCAACGAGCAGATGTCTCAGTTTTTCAAATCGCTAAGTACAGGATGCTATTGGCCGGTACAGTGCCAATGGACCCGAGCTAGCCCGCCATCCCAGCGCGGATCTCCCGAATCCAATCGACGCTCTGGCGGACCTTGGCGGCCAACCCATCCCAGTCCTTGGCGGCGACGAGTTCCTTGGTAATCAGCTTGGAGCCGGCACCGACGGCCGCAACACCAGCCTCAAACCATGCCTCTAGGCTCTCGCGGGTGGCATCGACGCCGCCGGTGGGCATGATGCGGGTCCAAGGACAGGGGCCGAGCACGGATTTGACGAAGGCTGGACCGCCGACTTCGCTGCCGGGGAACACCTTGACGATCTCGACGCCTAGCTCTTCGGCTTGGCCAATCTCGCTGACCGAGCCGCAGCCGGGCGAATAGGCAATTTTGCGGCGATTGCACAGGCGGGCGACCTCTTCGTTGAGCAAGGGGCCGACGACAAAGTTCGCGCCGTTGGCAATATAGAGGGCGGCGGTGGGCGCGTCGCAGATCGAGCCGACGCCCATGATGATGTCGATTTTCTCGGCCATCACGTGGCGCACGGTCTCGGTGAAAACGTGGTAGGCCAAATCGCCGCGATTGGTGAATTCAGCGCAGCGGGCACCCCCTCGGGCGCAGGCTTCGACGATGTGAATGGTGGTTTCTGGGTCGGCGTTGTAAAAGACCGGGACGATACCCGTGTCGTAGATGGCGTTGAGGACGGCCATCCGGTCGTACTGGGCCATTGTGTCTCCTTTTAAGTGTATAGCGGGACTGTACTATTATCGAGAAGCGAGGGCAAAGGGCACGGACTGCTCGGGAAAGTTGCCGTAGCGGTCCTCGCCGCGCACCAAAATGGTCGGATACCTGTTGCCCAGCGAGTTGAGCTCGACCTGCTCGACGTGCGGGGCGATGTAGCGCAGCGTCAGCCCGCAGCGGCGGCGATTGGAGGTATTGGGGTTGCTGGCGTGGAATGTCTGACCGTCGTGGATGGATATCTGGCCCGGTGCGAGCACTAGATCAACGGCTTGGCTGTCATCGACAAACTCGTCGGGGATCTCCTGATTAATGCTGAGCAGGTTGCCGGCTTTGGCCGACTCGCCGTGGGTGGCAATGCCGTTTTTGTGCGAACCGGGGATGACCCGCATACAGCCATTCTCCACGTCGCTGGCATCCACGGCCACCCAAGCGGTGTGGGCCTCGGGCGGCTGCAATCCCCAGTAGGTGACGTCTTGATGCCAAGCGACAAAGTGCTTGGCCTCTGGGTCGGGATATTTGCAGAAGAAGTGCGTCGAGAGCAGCATAATATCCACGCCCATGACCTCCTGCATGGCGTCGAGGACGCGCGAGTCCGTGGCCATCTGCCAGATGAATTCTTCGTTGAGATGGCGGGCCTGAAGGCCGATCTGGCACTTTTCTCGGCCCTCGCGAGCTTCTAACTCGTCGAAGCAGGCGCGGAAGTGATCGATCTCTCTGGCGCTAAACAGGTCGAGGCCCGTGAGAAAGCCCTGCTCGGCATAAATCTGGGCGGCGTCTTGGGTCATGGCGGCTCCGTTTTTGTAGGGCTGCGGTTCCGTGTATATATTGCACAAATCCCCCGCGCGAAACAAGGCTCGGTTCGCCGCGTCAATACATGGAGAAAAGCCACAATGGGCAGCGTGCAGATCAACGAGGAACTGCTATCCAGCAGCGCCTATTTTGCCACAGCAAGTCGGCGTGCAGCGCTAGCAGAGCTGTTTGAATTCCGCGACCGGCGGGTCGTATTCGGGGCGGGTGCCCTAGCGCAGCTAGCCGCCGAGTGCGTCCGCCTCGGCGCGGGCCGGGTGCTGCTAATCCACGATCCGGGCATTGCCCCCCTCGTCGATTTAGTCCGCCAAGCCCTCGATGGCTTAGACGTGGTCGGCACGTACAGCGAGATTGCGCCCAACCCCTCGGTGCAAAGCGTCGATGCCTGCGCGCACGCCCTGGCAGCCACGGATTTCGACGTGGCCGTCGCCTTGGGTGGGGGCAGCACCATGGACACGGCCAAGGCCGCGCTCTGCACCGCTGCCAGTGGCGGCTCCGTAGGCGATTACTTTGGCTTTGACCTGTACGAAAAGCCACCACTGGCCCCGCTCGTCGGCATCCCGACGACAGCGGGCACGGGCAGCGAGGTCAGCCGAGTGGCAGTGATCGCCGATGCAACCGGCAAGAAAGCCGTGTACAGCAGCTACTTACAACCCAAGGCCGCGCTGGTGGACCCGCGTTTGCACCAAGACCTGCCGCCGATATTGACCGCGATCACCGGCTTAGATGCCCTCGGCCACGCCCTCGAATGCACGGCCTCCACCAAGAGCAATGCCATCGGCGACGCCGTGGCGCGGGCGGCCCTGACCGCAGGCTGCCCGGCGTACGTGCAAGCCGTAGTCCACGGCGATCCAGACGCGCGCTATCAAATGGCGCGCTGTGCCCTGCTCGCTGGGTTGCTGTTGAGCCCCATCAACACCGGAGCCGGCCACGCGCTCGGCTACGGGATTGAGAAGGTCTCCTTTGAGCGCGGCGCACCCGTGCCCCACGGCGCGGCTGTGGCCCTCGTCTTACCTGGGGTGATGCGGCACAACGCCCCGGCCGTGGCCGACAAGTATTACTTTACCGCCGGAGCTGCCGGACTGGCGCTGGGTGGCAAGAGCCGCGAGGAGGGAGTCGAGTTGGCGGCGGAGTGGATCGACGGGCTGCGGCGGCAGCACACTCCATACGGCTCGCTGAGCGCGGCCGGGATAAGCGCCGCCGACATTCCGCAGATGGTCGAAAGCGCCCTGAGCGTCCAGCGCTTGCTCGAACCCAATCCGGTCGCAGTGGAACCAAACGACGCGGCCCGCATCTATCAGAACGCACTACATTAAATTGCGAAAGGAACCGCGCGATGGCGTTTGATCCTCTGCTGCAGCGGCAGATTATGGGCCGCTTTGCCACCGGCGTCACCGTGGTGACCACCTGCTGCGACGGCCAGCTTTGGGGCATGACAGCCAACGCGGTCATGTCGCTGTCGCTGTCGCCGCCGCTGGTGGTGGTCTCGGTTGACAAAAGCGCGTCCATGCACGGCCTGTTGCAAAAAGCCGAGGGCTTTGCCATCAACATCCTCAAGCGGGAGCAGGAGGACCTCTCCGTGCGCTTTGCCCAGCGCGGCCCCAAGGACTTTGCGGACATAGCGACCAAAGTGGCCCAGACCGGCGCACCAATTTTGGCCGACGCCTTGGCCTATGTGGATTGCAAGCTAGTGGACATCGCGACCGCAGGCGACCACGACATGTTCATCGGCGAATGCCTGACCGGCGAGGTGGGCAGCGGCGCACCGCTGATCTTCTTCGGCGGGCACTACGCCGAGTTATCCGATTAGACACTGACCCAAGAGAAAGGAATGCTACGATGGATAAGAAAATCACCAAAAGCGAAGCCGAGTGGCGGCAGGAACTCACCGAAGAGCAGTACCACGTAACGCGGCAGAAGGGCACGGAACGAGCCTTTACCGGCGAGCACTGCGACAACAAGGAATCGGGTGTCTATCGCTGCGTCTGCTGCGGCAGCGAGCTGTTCAACTCGGCGACCAAGTACGACTCGCGGTCTGGTTGGCCCAGCTTCTGGCAACCCGTCGCACCAGACAAGGTCGCCGAGGAGCGCGACGCGAGCCACGGCATGGTGCGCACCGAGGCGCTATGCAGCCAATGCGACGCCCACCTCGGCCACGTCTTCCCCGACGGCCCCCAGCCGACCGGCCTGCGCTACTGCATGAACTCAGCGGCGCTCAAATTCGAGCGCGAGCAGGAGTAATCTCAACGCTCTAGCACGATTCCCTCGCGCTCAATCCGGCCGAACATCGCCCGGTACTCTTCCGTCCCGTCGTCGTCCCAATACTCCGTCTCAATAGGCGCGGCATAGCTCATGGGCATCAGGCGGTTGTGGTCGGGCCGCACCATGAAAATCGAGTGGGTCGGATCGGCGATGTTGTACATGCGGCTGCCGTTTTTGAAGCGCGATCTGATGATCCACCTGTCTTGTGGGGGCAACGCTAGCGCCTTCAGCCGCTCTAGCGCCCCCCGGTCTAAGGTCAGCCCCAGCCCCGGTTTTTCCGACACCCGCACCAAGCCGTTGATCGGGTCCAGCCGCTCTGCTACCACGTCGCTTTGCCAGACCTCGTAGTCGTTGTGGCAGTGGAAGGTGGCCGTGGGCGCGGCGGCCATCATGTGCACGACCATGGCGCGGGTGATGGCACCGCCAACGTTTTGCAGCATAAAGGGCTTGCCCGCAGCGGCAAACAAACCGGCGCGGCGCATGGCATCGCCGATTTTTGCGTGCCCGAGCATGTAGATATCGGCCGGCTCCATCAGCACCTCATAAGTAGCCCCCAGCGGGAAGTGATGCAAAACAATGGGCCGCTTGGCCCGCTTGCGCAGGTCGATGTAGCCCTCGATGTCGCCGGGCGGCAACGGGTCCTCAAAGCAACCAGCAATCGAATATTCAGCTAGTTTTTCCACCAGCTCGGGCATGTGATCGTCCGTGCCGTGCATGGTGAAGTCGTAGTGGATTTTGAAGCCGGGCGGCGCGACCGCCTGCATGGCCTCGGTCTGGTCAAAGACGTTTTCAAAGGGCGAGAGGTGGTACTTCAGCCAAGTGTAGCCCTGCGCTGCGTAGCGGGTTACGGCCTCGGCCATGTGCTGGGGATGGGTCGATACCGTCCAAGCACCCACGGGTACGAAAGACCGATACTTCTGGCCGAAGAGCTTATAGACCGGGACGCCCGCGGCCTGCCCCATCAGGTCGTACATGGCCGTGCCCAACCCCAGCGAGGTCTCGTCGCCGATCCAGTCAAAGGGGTTGCTGCCGATGTACTGGTCGATGGTCTCCGGCGGCTCGGTGCCCCCGCTCTCGCCGAGGCCAATCCGGCCGTCGTCGGTGTGGGCGATGTACACTGTGCGGCTGGCGGGGCCGTAGTAGTGGTTGAGCGGGTAGGCGATCCAATCGTGGTAGGCGAGCGCGATCTCGTGGACTTCGATCTGGGTAACTTGCATGATGGGATGCCTTTCCGCTCAGGGTCAGGGGAATTTGAGCACGATCTTCAGGGCTTGGTGCGGCTCGGGATCGTCGAAGGCCATGGCAAAGGCCCGCTGGATCTCAGCAAAGGGCAGGACGTGGCTGACGATCGGCGTGACGTCGATGCGGCCTTGGACGATCCAGTCGAGCGCGGGCCGGTAGTCGCGGTCGGGACTGGGGCCAATGGAGAAAATCAAGCGCAGCTCTTGGCGCAGCATGTCCAATACCTTGACCGTCATCAAGCCCTCGACGTCGTCCTTGTCCGGGACGCCAAAGCAGATCACCTCGGCGTTGCGGCGGCAGAGGGCCGGCACGAGGCCGAGCGTCTCGGCGACGCCCACGGCCTCGACTGCGAGACCGGCCATGGCACCGTCCGTGATCTCGGCGACCGCGGCGACCGGGTCTTGCGATGCCGAACAGATCGCGTGCGTAGCCCCCATCTGGCGGCCCACCTCCAAACGGTAAGCTAGCGGGTCGATGGCAATGATCCGCCGGGCACCTAAGTTGCGCAGCACTGCGTTGAACAGCAGCCCCACCGGGCCTTGGCCGATCACCACGACGTCTCGGTCGATGATGTTGCCCAGCTTGTGGAAGCTGTGGATCACCGTGCCCAAAAGCTGGCTCATCAGCACCTTTTCCTCGGGCAGGTCGCTGGGGAGGCGGATGCAGTTGCCATCGTCCTTGGCGAGGACGTATTCCTGGAAAAGCCCGCGGTCAAATCCCCACAACAGCACCCGCTCGCCTTCGCGATAGCGCCCCGACGGGCAGGCTTCGACTAGGCCCATGCCTTCGTGCCCGGTGGCCCCGGGCGGCTGCGGATAGCGCTTGTGGACGCCGCAAAACGGCGGCTTGTCGCTGCCGCAGACCGCGACCCGCTCCATCCTCACGAGCATCTGACCGGCGGCCGGCTGTGGGGGTTTAGCTGTCTCGATAAGTTCCCACTGACGAGGGGCGACTAGTTGGGCCGCGCGCATACCTTTCCTTTCCATTCTATTCTATTGGTCGAAGAAATCGGCGTCTTCCTCGCGCAGATAGCGCCGCGCTTCTTCGGCAATTAAATCGACGCCCATCCCGGGCGCGTCCCAAACGGCGATGTGGCTATCGACCACAATCGGATCGGGCAAACCCTCGACGATGTCGTACCACCACTCGGGGTGGCCGGTCGGATATTCAAATGCGAGGTAGTTCTGGGGCAGGGTCGCCGCCACCTGCACCAAGGCCGCCAAGCCCAACAGCCCATCGCCCGTGCCGTGGGGAGCCATGAGGATGCCGTGCAGGTCGGCGTATTCGGCCACCCATTTGAGCTCGGCGATGCCGCCGATGTCGCAGGGATCCGGGCCGATGATATCCACGGCGCGCTTCTCGATCAGGTCTTGAAAATTGTGCCGCAAGTAGATCTGCTCGCCGGTGTGGATCGGGGTCGAGGTGCTCTGCGTGACCTCGCGGTAGTGATCCGCCGAAACGTAGGGGACGTAATCGCCGGTGAGCATATCCTCCAGCCAAGCCACGTTGAGGTCTTCAACGGCCCGGGCCAAGCGCAGCGCGTCTGGCACGAGAAAGCCCGGGCCTAAGTCCAGCGCCAAGCCGACCTCGTCGCCGCACACTTCCTTCATCGCCCGGATGCAATCGACTGTGTGGTTGAGGCCGCGTTCGCTCAAGGGGCCGCGATTGGCGTGGAACGGGCCGGCTTGGTGGGTGCCGTAGAAATGTTCGGGCGACTCGGTGATCCGCCCGCCGTGGAAGGCGAGGCCCTGCTTGATGATGCTGAACTTCTGCGGCGCGTCTATCATGAGCTGCATGTTGGCCGCGTAGTCTGCGGGCGAGCGGCCGCCCTCCATGGGGAAACGCACCGCGCCATTGTACACCCGTACTTGGTCGCGGATTTTGCCGCCGAGCAGCTTGTACACCGGCGCGCCCACGGCCTTGCCAGCAATGTCCCACAGCGCCATCTCGATCGCGCTGACCGCACTGCCCCAGGGCTTGAAGCTACCCAAGCGCCGGATATTGAGCATCACCCGTTCGACATCGGTCGGGTCTTGGCCGAGGATGAAGTCCTTGTAGAACATCACGTGGGGCTTGAGGTAGGACTTGCTCGCCTCGACTTCCCCGAGGCCATAGAGGCCCCCGTCGGTATTGATGCGCACGACCGGGTTGTTGCCGATAACCGCGCACTTTAGATCGGTGATTTTCATCTGCTTCCTTTCGCAATAATTGTCGGCTCTAATCTGCCATTTATCCGGCCTGCGGGCAATCGCGTCCGCCCCCGCTCACCAGGTCCTCCAGCTTCCAGTCGAGCGGGATGCGCATCCGCCCCTCGTTGCGGCGGTCGAAGAGCAGGTAGTTCTCTCTCAGCCCGAAGTAGAACAGGTCGCGCGTCAGTTCCACATCCTTCTGACAGTACTCGGCAATCAAGTCCAGCCGCCCCTCTTTGAACCACCGCAGTGCGTCCAGCCCGTCGGCGCTTTTGGGCGCGTCGAGCGTGGCCCGGCCCAGTGAGTCGAGGCTCACTCGGTAGCGCAGCCGCTGGTGGATCTCGCGGAGCATGTCGAGCGTGTTGAGCGTGCGGAAGTCGAATGGGCTGTACCCGCGCAAAACCGAATAGTCAAAGCCGATGATGTTGAAGCCGACGATCAAATCGGCCGCCTGTAGGTGCTCTAAGAGCCGGTCGATGTCTTCCTCAAAATACGTGGTGCAGGCCTGCGCGCGGCTGTCCCACACCACGCCGACCGACATGCCCATCATGTGGGCCTTGTTCCAGCCGCCGACTTCCGCGGCCGAGCGCTGGGTTTCGAGATCGAACACGACCACGTGCGGACCTTGCTCGGGCGGCGCATCCTCTGCGCTTTCCTCTTCCTCCCACTCGGCGAAAATCGGCGGGGCTTCTTCGACCTCGGCTGTGGACGAGGTGCGCTCGATGGCTCGGCGGCCCGTGAGCACGCCGAGTAGGTGGATCGCGCCGGCCTTGTCGAGGGGGACATTGCCCGCGCCGCACGTGGGAAAATGGATGCAAGACGGGCAGCCGAGCAGGCAATCGCAGGTTTCGACCATGGAAAGCGTCATGTCCAAGAGGCGGTCGAGCTGGGCAAAGCCCTTTTCGGCGAGGCCAATGCCGCCGGGGTGATAGTCGTACACGAAAATCGCGCCTTTGCCGAGCTGCGGGTGCTGCGGATAGCAGATCCCGCCGACGTCCGTACGGTCGCACAAGGCCAGCAGTGGGAAGAGCGACTTCATGGCGTGTTCAATCGCGTGGATCGAACCCATGTAGTGGTGCTGGTGGCGGCTGAGATCGGCCTTGAAGTGGGCGTCAAGCTCAATCCAAAAGCCAATCGTCTCAAAGTGCTCCACCGGCGACTCCAGGGAGTGTTTGCTGAGGACGACTTGGTCGCCAACGCGGATCTTTTCGTAACCCACCACCTGCGAACTGACCTTGAGCCGACCCAACCGCGCCATAAAGCCTTTCAATGGCCGCGAGCGCAGTTCCTCTAATATCTCGGTGTCCTTTTCCGTGCGGGCGCGGGTGAAGTACGCCACATCCACTTCCTCGGCGTAAATCTGGCCCCGCTCGGGATTGCGGTCGCCGATCTCGTACTGGCGGCCGCGATGCAAGTAAATCGCGCCTTTGTAGCACTCCCCGTACACCTGGCCGCCGCTGACCGTGCCGATCTGGCTGGCGTGGCGATCGACGATGTTATACGACTCGCCGATGGTGCGCATATTGACCAAGCGGTGCGGCTGCTTGCGCGCGGCAAACCAAGCGTCGCCCTCGGCATTCTGCAACAGCGTGCCCTCTTCAGTCAGCGCATCAATCGCCTCCTGATAGTTGGGCAGCGCGTACTCGGGTTCGCTAGCGGCGAGGGGCAGTTCACGCGCCGCGCACGTTAGGTGGTTTTTGAGGATGTACTGATTCGTCGGATCCACTACGGCGTCCTCCAAATCGCGCGCGAAAAACTCCCCTGGGTGCCGCATAAAGTACTGGTCGAGGGCGTCGGGCGACGCGATCAGGAGGATTAGGGACTCGCGGCCGGCGCGGCCCACGCGGCCAGCGCGCTGCCAAGTGTTGATGATCGAACCCGGATAGCCGACCAACACGCAGACGTCCAAGCCGCCGATGTCAATGCCCAACTCCAAGGCCGACGTGGCCACCACGCCCATGAGCTGGCCGCCGTTGAGCTCCTGCTCGATCTGGCGGCGCTCGGCGGGCAAATAGCCCGCGCGATACGAGGAAATCCGCTCCCGCAAGTCCGGGCGGCTCTGGGTGGCCCAGCGATACACCAGTTCGGTGGTGATGCGGGCGCGGGTGAAGACAATCGTGCGGTATTCCTTGAGCACGCTGGCGCGCAGCACGTGGGCCGCGAGGGTGTTGGGGCTTTCGCT
Organism: Candidatus Latescibacterota bacterium; assembly: GCA_965261395.1. Taxonomy (GTDB): domain Bacteria; phylum Latescibacterota; class UBA2968; order UBA8231; family UBA8231. The sequence goes on along the minus strand of OZ253462.1, from coordinate 2,879,977 downwards.
CGGGTTGACAAACACGAAGTGGCGCGCCGCGGCCGGAGCGCCATGGTCCTCAATCGCATAAAAGGAGCGGTTGAGCAGCTCGCCCGCCAGCTCGCGGGGGTGCCCATCGTCGCCGAGCTGGTGATGTACACCGGCTCGGACCCGTAGTGCGCGCAGATGCGATTCAAGCGGCGAAAAAGGTGCAGCACGTGGGTGCCAAAGACGCCGCTGTATGCGTGCAGCTCGTCGATGACCACGTAGCGCAGGCGGGCGAAGAAGCCGGCCCAAGCCTCGTGGAAGGCCAAGATGCCCGAGTGCAGCATGTCCGGCGTGGTGAAGAGCACGTGCGGCGGCTTGGTGCGAATTTGCCGGCGGCGATGGCCCGTAGTGTCGCCGTCGTAAATGGCCGCGTTCAGCCCGCTTCCCAAACCCTGCATCAGACCGCTTAGCTCGTCGAACTGATCCTGCTCCAGGGCCTTGAGCGGGAAGATGTAGAGCGCGTGTGCCTCCGGGTCGTCGAGCAGCGTGGCCAGCACGGGCGCGTTGTACACCAAGGTCTTGCCCGAGGCCGTGGGCGTGGCAATGGCCACGTGCTGGCCTTCCAGCACTTTTTGGATGCCCTCGGCTTGGTGCGTATAGAGCGCGGGGATGCGGGCGATTTCGAGGATGCGGGCCATAGCCGGAGGCAGGCCAGCCAAGTCGCGGACTAGGCGCGCCGGGCGCGCCGGCAAGGTCTGGTGATGGACGACCTCGTTGCCCAAGATGCGGCGTTTGAGAAAGCGGATGTGCTCGGCGATGCTCTCGGCGTCGCTGATCAAGGCCCAATTTCCTGAAGCAGTGTATGGCGAAGACGAGCGGGGAGGAGATGAGAATAGCTAAGCCGTTGGGATGGGGCAAGGTGGGACGACTGTGCGAACAGTCCATCGCCTTGACAGAGAAGCTAAAAAAGGGTCTTTATTTTACTAATCCTGACAAGCTTTTTCCTTGGCGGCACCTGATTGATATAAAAAACAAAAAGGGAAGGTAATCGCGGTGCATCAGATCAGTTTCTCCGACCTAGCAAAGTGAGATCCCTACTCCAAAATCTTACGTCCGAACTTCGCGCGGACCTCCTGTCCGCGAAGGCCGTTCCAGCGCTGTCAGCCGGCTTCACCTCGGGCCTAGGTCTGCTCGTCGCCCAAGTTGCCTTCGGGAGTTTCATATTCTCGGGACCGTTGGCTCCCTATTCCTCCCAGGGCGTCGGCCTAGTGCTGTTCGGCAACTTCGCGGCGTGCCTAGTCATCGCTCTCGCGGGCGGCTATCGAGGAGCGATTGCGGGGCTATCTCCCGCGCTGGTGATCGTGATGGCCACGATCGGATCCACGATGGATGCCGCAGGCGACGCGCTGTTCGTCACCACGGCGGCCGCGCTCATGATCAGCGCGGTGGCCACTGGCGTGTGCTGTCTCATGATCGGGCGTTTCCGACTCGCCAATCTAATGCGCTTCATCCCCTATCCGGTGACGGGTGGATTCGTAGCTGGAATCGGGGGAGCCGTGTGTTTGGCGGCCATGTCGCTGATGGGAGCCAAACCGGATTGGCGGGCGATTCCCGCACTTCTGGAGCCTTCCGTTTTGTGGAAGTGGAGCCCGGGCGCGGTGTATGGGATCGCCCTGTACCTCGCGATGAAACGCTGGGGCAACCCGCTGATTCTGCTGGTAAGCGTCGCACTTGCTGGTGGTGGGTATCATCTCGCGCTCGCCGCCCTCGGCATTTCGGGTGCAGAGGCTAGGGCGGAGGGCCTGCTACTGACGAGCACGGCGGATGGGAGCCTGTGGCCGGCCCTGCTTCCTGCCGACCTGCTGCATGTCGAATGGGCCGCGATGGCCGCTCAGGTCCCCCACATGCTGACGCTGATTCTGGTCGCTTTCATCAGCGTGATCATGAATTTCGCTGGCCTTGAGTTGGCTGCGAATCAGGAGTTGGACTGGGACCGAGAGTTCAGGGTAACGGGAGTCGCCAGCGTGATCGCTGGTTTGGGCGGTGGCACGGTAGCGACCCTTGTCGTGCCGGCGTCCCTGCGCAGCAAGCTGTTCGGGGCCACAGCAAGATTGACCGGGGTAGTCGCCGCCCTCGTCATCGGGGGCGCGTTGTTCCTCGGCGACGGAATGCTGGAACTCGTCCCGTCGCTGCTCGTAGGAGGCGTACTGGTCTTTGCCGGCCTCGGCATGTTGGACGAAGGTCTCGTGAAAAGCCGCAGGCGGCTCCCCCGGTCGGAGTACGGCATCATTCTGCTGATCTTCATTGTGATCACGTCCTTCGGACTGATTGAAGGCGTGGGCGTCGGGATGCTCGCCACCCTCGTGTTCTTCGCCGTGCGCCTCAGCCGCGTGGATCCAATCGAATCGCAATTTACCGCGCGCGAGCGCGAGAGCAACAAGGACCGTCCAGTCCCCGATCGCGCCATCCTGCTGAAGGAGGGAGAGCGGGTCCAGGTATACCGGCTGCGCGGCTACCTCTTTTTCGGCAGCGTGTCCCCCCTCGCCGATCATCTCAGGCAGTCTCTGAGTGGCGCTTCGCGTCCCCTCTGCCTGTTGCTAGACTTTGCCGCCGTTTCCGGCTTCGACTTCTCGGCAGTGAACGTCCTGAGCAGGTTTCTGCAGACGTCGAACGCGGCCGGCGTGCGGGTGGTTTTGAGCGCATTGTCCGAGGGGTTGAGGGCCGGGCTTGAGCACAACCTGCCGCCTGCCGTATATGCCGAGTTGCTGATGGAGCCGGATGTGGACCACGCCCTTGAGCACTGTGAGGAGATCGTCATTGCGGGGTGGAAGGCGGACGTGGACAGGGCAGACGAGCGGCGCGCCTCGCTGCTGGAGCACACCGCCGATGACCTCGAGCGCTACTTGGAACGGCAGATCGATTTCGAAAACCTGATGGAGGAACTGCAATGGTGGCTGAGTCCTCGCCAGTACTCCGCCGGCGAGGCCCTCGTGGGACAGGACGCTCCACAGGCCGGTCTGCAACTGCTGCTCTCTGGCCGAGCTTCCGGGTACGATTCGGCGGGTGCTCGCCTTTTTCAGTGCGGCCCGGGCGATTCGATATGGCCGGCGAGCGCGTCGGAGCAGAAGGCAACCTCCGTGATTGCGGACGAACCCTGCCGAACGATGGTGCTGACGCCGGTCGCCCGGGGCAAGCTGGAGGAGAACGAACAGCAGCTTACCCTCAAGCTGTATCGATACCTCCTCGCCGGGCGTTTCCAAACCGAATCGGGAGCGGAGCAATAACAACAATGGAGTCAATACCAATGAAGACAATCCTGACTTTTCTACTCGTCCTTTTTCTATCCGGCCCGGCCGTGGCGCAAGATCCGCCGCCCGACACGCTCGCCGACAAGGCGACCAAGGCCATGGAGAGCGGAGACCGGCAAAAGGCACTGCGGATGGTAAACGCGCAGATGATGCGCGTCGAGGGCGGGTCGTTCACCATGGGATGTACGCCGGAGCAGGAGAATTGCGCTGACGACGAAAAGCCGACGCACCTCGTGCAAATCGGCAGCTTCGAGATCAGCAAGTATGAGATCACTCAGGAGCTGTGGGCAGCGGTCATGGGTGAGAACCCGAGTGCGTTTGCGGATTGCCCTCAGTGTCCGGTTGAAACGGTCAGTTGGGATGACATTCAAGCGTTTCTCGGCAAACTAAATGCGGGGAGTGGACAGTATCGGCTGCCGAGCGAAGCGGAGTGGGAATATGCGTCGCGGGGCGGGCAGCAAAGCCAGGGATTCCAGTATGCGGGGAGCAACGACTGGGCCGTGGTCGCTTGGTACTACGAGAACACCGACAACAGAACGCATCCGGTGGGACAAAAGCAAGCGAATGAGTTGGGCTTATTCGACATGTCGGGGAACGTCCGGGAATGGGTGCAGGACTGCTGGCATGTCAGTTACGCTGGCGCACCGAGCGACGGGCAGGTTTGGGAGGAAGGAGATTGTGTTCGTCGTGCGATACGCGGCGGCTCCTGGTACGGCAAGCCGAGTTACGTCCGCTCGGCCAACCGCTTCTGGTACGCCACGTATTTCCGCAACAACAACCTCGGATTCCGCATTGTCCAGACGCTCCAGGAATAGAAAGACAAAATGGAATCCTGGCAAACCTCTATTAAGGCGCTGACTGTCGATGTCTTCGGCACGGTCACCGACTGGCACTCTACCATTGTACGAGAGGGCGAGCGATTAGGCTGCGACAAGCGGATTGCCGTGGACTGGGCGCGCTTTGCCACGGCTTGGCGCAGTGGCTATGAACCCGCTATGGGTCGCGTGCGGCGCGGCGAATTGCCTTGGACGCAAATAGACGCGCTCCACCGAATGATTCTCGATGACATTCTGCAAGATTTCTCGATTCCCGAGTTGTCCGAGGACGAGCGCAGTTATTTCAATCGCGTTTGGCACAGACTGGATCCGTGGCCCGATGTGGTCGGCGGCATGCTGCGGCTGAAGTCCAAATACATCGTTGCCGCGCTTTCCAATGGGAACATGGCGTTGCTGACCAACATGGCGAAGCACGCCGGTATTCCGTGGGACTGTATCTTGTCAGCAGAACTTGCGCGGCATTACAAGCCGGACAGGGAAGTTTACGAGACGGCGGCGCGTCTTCTCGATTTGGAGCCGCCTTCAATCCTGATGGTCGCGGCGCATCGCCACGATCTAGAGGGGGCTAGAGCCGTTGGATTCAGAACGGCCTTTATTGCGCGTCCACTTGAATGGGGACCGGAAGGCCAAGCAGACACCGCGCAAGACGGAGATTTTGACATAATTGCGCAAGATTTCCACGATCTTGCAGTGCAACTTGGAATCTAATGGCCGAGAGAAGCAAATCTCCGAAGAATAAACATGGTGATTCAAGCATTTGGTATTTATGGATGGACACTTGAGTGATGGCGGTTAACAGGGACAAACCGGACAGGTGGAAAGCGGACATCGAACAGTCGGTAGACATGTACAACAACTGGTTCATTCGGTTTGCACCGGAAGCCTATCGGACAACCCGCTTTCAGACTACCATAGACGTTAAGGTGACCCTGGAGGCTACGGAAAACCTGACAGATATTGATGTGGAATTGCTGAGGGCAAATCCCAGCATCCTGCCTACCCTACGGATGGCGACCTGCCCGCCCCTCGCCGTGGATCGGCTTATCGGACTCGCCGGGGTGCCGGCGAACCTAGTCAAAGTCATGGAAAAGGACGGGAAGCTGCCGCGTCGGATGTCCCGGCAAGAAGTGGACAGCGCCCTTGGCAAGGTAGCAGCGGTCATCCAAAAGATGGCTGACAAGGACATTCTCGTCTGGCTGGAGTGGGGAGACGCGCCTTCGGAGCAGGAACGATACCGGGCAGCGACAATCTTGGCCGACCGCTTGTGCGGGGCCGTTGCGAACCCCATCATTCGGAATGCCCAGGAAAAGCGGCAGCTTGACGCCATAGCGGCGTGGTTAGAGGACCGTGGATATGCCAATCTTCCGGCAGGAGGGCAGAGGAGCTACGACAACATGGAGCCGGGTACGTTCTCTTTTCGGATGAACGTACCGGCTGAGCAGGAGGGGACAGATCGGCAGGTCAACATACCGGTGGATGCAGTCATCATGCCACAGGCGGCACGACCAAGAGACCTGCCTCTGCTTGTCGAGGCCAAATCAGCAGGCGACTTCGCCAACGTGAACAAGCGCCGCAAAGAGGAGGCTGCCAAGATGAGCCAACTCCGCCAGTCTTACGGAGAGGACGTGAGATACATCTTGTTCCTGTGCGGATACTTCGACAGCGGCTACTTGGGCTACGAGGCGGCAGAAGGCATCGACTGGGTGTGGGAGCATCGCATCGGAGACCTTGAGGAGTTTGGCCTGTAGATGACTAAATCCATGACAAAGCGGGAAGAACGTCGGCTCGCGGTCCAAGCTGAACTGGATGCCGCCAAGAATCAAGCCGAACGTAACAGGATGGGGCAGTTTGCAACTCCGACGGAACTTGCCGTACAGATCCTTGAGTATGCGAGAGGGCAACTGAATGAGACTGAGGCGGTGCGGTTTATCGACCCGGCCATCGGGACCGGCTCGTTCTACTCGGCACTGCTCAAGGTCTTCCCGGCAGGCCGCCTGACACGCGCCGTCGGCTACGAAGTCGACCCTCATTACGGCGAACCTGCGGCGAGGCTATGGAAGGGTACGATGCTGGATGTCCGCTTGGAGGACTTTACACTGGCCGCACCCCCATCGGACAAAGGGAAGTTCAACCTATTGGTCTGCAACCCACCCTATGTGCGACATCACCACATCGCCAGCGAGGAGAAACGACGCCTGAAGGCCCTCACAAGGGAGGCTTGCGGCATCGAGGTGAACGGGCTTGCCGGTCTGTACTGTTACTTCCTCGGATTGTCTCACCAGTGGATGGCGGAAGGTGGACTGGCGGGTTGGCTGATACCGAGCGAATTCATGGATGTCAACTACGGCGCATCGGTGAAGCGCTATCTGCTTGACAAGGTTACGTTGCTGCACATCCACCGCTTCGACCCAAAAGAAGTGCAATTCGGGGACGCGCTAGTGTCCTCCTCGGTAGTTTGGTTCAGCAAGAAAGAGCCACCCGACCATCACAAAGTGCGTATGACCTATGGCGGTTCACTGCTGCGGCCGAGTCTGGAACGACTGGTCCCGGTCGATACACTCCGACGCGACCCGAAATGGACGCTGTACCCGATGAAAGAGAGCCACTCGGAGTCGCACGCGCCGGTGCTCGCAGACTTCTTCACGATCAAGCGCGGGCTGGCGACTGGCGGTAACAGGTATTTCATCCTGTCGACGGAGGAGATCGAAGAGCGGGGGCTTCCTGCCGAGTTGTTCCGACCTATACTCCCAAGCCCGCGTTACGTGCCAGATACCGAAATCTTGGCGGATCGTGCTGGCAACCCTGTATTGGAGCGTCAGTTGTTCCTCCTAGACTGTCGGTTGCCAGAAGAGAAGGTCAAGGAGCGGTATCCGACGCTGGGGGCCTACCTTGAAGAAGGCAAGGCGCAAGGTATAACTGAACGCTATATATGCCGGCATCGGTCGCCCTGGTATGCGCAAGAGCGCCGCCCGGCTACGCCATTCCTATGCACCTACCTCGGCCGCAGCAACAAAAAGAACGGGCGGCCATTTCGATTCATACTGAACCACTCCAATGCGACCGCCCCCAATGTTTACCTGATGCTGTATCCGAGGGGAGTCCTTGATAGGGCGATTGCAGAATCTCCCCAGTTGAAGCGGCAAGTGTGGGATTTCCTGAATGGCATAAGTCCGAAGGAGATGCTGAACGAGGGGAGAGTTTATGGGGGAGGGCTACACAAGCTGGAGCCGAAAGAGTTGGGAAGGGTTCCGGCAACTGCGCTTGCAGACCTACTGCCGGAAACCGAGTGGCAGGACGAGCCGAAGCAACTGGAATTGTTTGTTTGATAAAGAATGGAATCCGAGCAAACATCTATTAAGGCCCTGACTGTCGATGTCTTTGGCACAGTCTCCGACTGGTACTCTACCATTGCGCGAGAAGGTGAGGATTAGGCTGCGACAAGTGGAATTACCGTGGGACTGTATCTTGTCAGCAGAGCTTGCGCGGCATTACAAGCCGGACCGGGAAGTTTACGAGACGGCGGCGCGTCTTCTCGATTTGGAGCCGCCTTCAATCCTGATGGTCGCGGCGCATCGCCACGACTTAGAGGGGGCTAGAGCCGTTGGCTTCAGAACGGCCTTTATTGCGCGTCCTCTTGAATGGGGGCCGGAAGGCCAAGCAGACACCGCGCAAGACGGAGATTTTGACATAATTGCGCAAGATTTCCATGACCTTGCGACGCAACTTGGGGTCTAATTGCCGTGGGTTGGGAATCTTCGGAGAACAAACTTGGTGGTTCAAACGGAAGCAGTGCTTGAAAAGGAAGACTAGAGAAAATCATGCAAAGGTATTCGCCATTCGACAAAGCCATCCATGATCTTCAGCCCCCTGATCTCACAATTCTGAGGGACGTTAATGAAGGCTGGTATGTGGAATACAAACGCCAAATGGTCAATGCCCGTGCACTTGCGAAATCTCTCTCTGCGTTCGCCAACACATACGGCGGCTGGCTGTTCATTGGCGTGCAAGAACAAAGCAAGGACAATGCCGTTGCGGGCGAGTTACTCGGTATTCCCGAAGAAGATGTGGATGGTGCCCTACAGAGCTTGCGCCAATCGGCAGCCAATCACCTCAACCCGACGCCGTTTTTCGAGACCACTGTTCTACGGGGACCGTGTGCCGAGAACGGATTAGATAAAGGCAAAGCGATAATCGTAGTCGAAATTCCGCAAAGCCACACCGCGCCGCATGTCCATAAAGATGGGCGTATCTACAGACGGGTGGCGGATGGATCGGAGCCCAAGCCAGAGACAGACCGGTTCGTCCTCGACCAGCTCTGGCGTCGTGCTGAACCTCTTCGCGAAAGGACGCGTGAATGGATAGAGCGCGATCCGGAGTTCGCCAAAGGAGAAGAGGAGTTGCCTTATGTACGCTTGTTACTCTGCGTGGATCCCTGGCGTCAGCGCGATCCCAGGCTCAGTGCACCGCTCTCCGAAATCAGACACATTCTGAACGGTGGCGAAACAAGTATACCCTCGATCCCATTCGATACGATCTACACCACAGCGGAAGGGCTCATCGCCCGTCAGTTGAAAAGGAACGATCCTGCTAATTATGGGCTGACCTGGAGACTACGAAGGGACATGTCATGCGACATCATACTGCCCTTACAGCTTCACGCCCCAGATGTCCCAGATTACTTAATCGGAGAGTTTGACGGTTATATCCATGCCGAGCGATTCATCGACATGTTAAATGAGCAAGGACACACTCGGCCGCGTATCGCCGATCTGAATTTCATGTTACACCTGCTATTCAGCATCGTCTCCCAATATCAGGATTTACTGAAACTCGCGGATGCGGACGGGGAGTTTTACTGCAAGGCCCGTGTGCTGAATGCTTGGCGGACGGTGCCTTTCGTCGATGTCGAAACACTATTGGATGGGTTCGAAGTACACGGCCTGCCTATGGTTATGGATAGTATGATCACCGTGCCGATTGGCGACGATCCTGAGTCCTTTGCCCGTATCTATGAAAGCACGAAACTCAAGGAGAGGGATGACAAGACATTTATCACACGGGCAATCCACATGTTTGCTCTGGTCATACCAGCATTTGGCGTACCGAGCCACATTGAAGGTGAGACAGGTGAGATAGAGGCTGACGGTACGACGCGTCTATATTCTGAGTTGAATGCTGCCGGTGTCAGAGCGCTGACCGTTCAGCAGAATCGAAACGAACGACGTGCGGAGGTCTGAATGCCTGCCACCGGAATCGACCGCAACCTAACCCACTACGCCGACCCCGGTTTTAGCCGCTACTTGCGCCGTGCTTTCCTCGCTTCGGCTGGCTACGACGAGGCGGATTTAGAGCGGCCCATCGTCGGCATCGCCGACACCTCGTCCGACTACACCACCTGCCATCGCGCCATGCCCCAACTCGTGGAAGCCGTCAAACGGGGCGTGCTTCATTTGCCCAAATTCCCTATGGATATTATGGTCCCAGTGTAGGTCGGCTGTGTAAACGGCCCTCCCCTAAACGACCCCACTCTAGGGGTATTTTGTCTCCCCGCGTGGGGTCGTTTCTATTATCTTTCTGTTCATACATACGATAAGGCTTGTGGATGCCGATACCATTCGAGCTTATTATGGAACAGGCTCCGGTGTCTTCCCAAACCCGCCGCAGGCAGAGATTCCACGAATGGCGACAAGATTTGGAAAGGGCTGCCAGATTGGTCTGGGATACTCAAAGTAACCGCCGCCCAGAATCAGGAGGTCGTATTTTGATAAGCAATGCAACCAATGCTGAATACCTTCTTGCTCTTAAAACAGCACAGGAATATCGGAGCAAGGGCTACGATGTTTCGACAGAGGTGCTTCTCGACTTCTTTCCCAACTTCCAGGCTGACCTAGTTGTGCGGAAGGGCGGCGAGTCGAAGGTGATTGAAGTGAAGTCTCGGTCCTCACTAGCCGCGGACCGGAGAATCAGCGAATTGGCAAATATCATAGACTCGAAGCCGGATTGGACCTTCGAGTTAATTCTGGTGAGTGAGCCTGAGAGTCGTGATGCACCTGCTGGTGCGAGATCTTTCGAAAGTGAAAGCATCCTCCAACGAATTGAACAAGCCGAGAAAGCCTTGCAATCAGATATTCCTGAAGCGGCTTTCATGCTTGCGTGGTCAGCTTGTGAGGCTGCGATTCGAGCATTGGTGTCGAACGAAGGAGTTTCAAGGCCGGGTATCACCTCGGCGAGTTACGTCCTTGACCAAGCACGTTACTTGGGAGTTATCTCAGGGGACGAGTATCTCAAGCTGACTGACTTGCATAAATATAGAAACGCGATTGCCCACGGATTTAGCCACGATGACTTGGGTATCGAGATGGTTTTGGAATTGATCGAGACTGCTCGTAGATTGACGAACGAGCAGAGCACAGAGGAATATGCCCAAACTTGAATCCCTCCCCCACCGGCATCGACCGCAACCTAACCCACTACGCCGACCCAGGTTTTAGCCGCTACTTGCGCCGCGCCTTCCTCGCTTCGGCTGGCTACGACGAGGCGGATTTAGAGCGGCCCGTCGTCGGCATCGCCGATACCTCGTCCGACTACACCACCTGCCATCGCGCCATGCCCCAACTCGTAGAAGCCGTCAAACGAGGCGTGCTAGAAGCGGGCGGGCTGCCCCTCGTCTTTCCGACCCTGTCCCTCGGCGAAATCCTCCTCTCCCCCACCGCCATGCTCTACCGCAACCTCATGGCCATGGCAACCGAGGAAATGATCACCGCTCAGCCCATGGACGCAGTCGTGCTGCTCGGCGGCTGCGACAAAACCCTGCCAGCCCAACTCATGGCCTCGGCTTCCGCGTCCGTGCCCGCCATCCACCTCGTCACCGGGCCAATGCTGGCCGGAGACTGGCGCGGCGAGCGATTAGGCGCATGCACGGATTGCCGCCGCTATTGGGCGCAGCACCGGGCCGGAGCGCTCGACGCCGAAGAAATCGCCGAGGTCAGCCAGAGCCTGTGCCCAACGGCCGGGACCTGCATGGTCATGGGCACAGCCTCAACCATGGCCTGCGTAGCCGAGACCCTCGGGCTAATGCTACCGGGCGCAGCCACTCCATCCGCAGTCTCAAGCCAGCGTTTGCGGCTCGGAGTCGCCACCGGCCGCCGGGCCGTAGCCTTAGCGACCGAGGGACGCTCGGCGCAAGACATACTAACGCCATCGGCCTTTGCCAACGCACTCAAGGTGCTGGCTGCGTTGAGCGGCTCGACGAATGCGGTCGTGCATCTGCTCGCCATTGCGCGCCGGGCTGGCGTGGCCCTGTCATTAGACGACTTTCACACCGCGGCCCAACAAGTGCCACTGCTGGTCGATTGCAAGCCAGCGGGCAGCGGGTATATGGAGGATTTCGACAAGGCCGGCGGCGTGCCCGTCCTACTCAAAACCCTGGAGCCGATGCTCGACCTCGATGCAATAGGAGTCAGCGGCCAAACCCTCGGCGCACTCTTGCAGGACGTGGCCGCACCCGGCGCGTGGCAAACCGCGATCCGCACCTTAGACGCACCGCTGGGGCCAGCGTCGTCCCTCGTGGTGCTAAAAGGCTCGCTCGCGCCAGACGGAGCGGTAATGAAAAAGGCCACCTCGTCCCCGCACCTGCACAAGCATCGCGGGCCAGCCGTCGTGTTCGACGGGCCGGACGACGCCGCGCGCGTTGACGACCCCGCATTGGGCATTACGCCAGAGCACGTGCTGGTATTGCGCGGGGCCGGGCCGGTGGCCCTTGGGATGCCCGAAGCCGGCTCCATGCCCTTGCCCAAGTACCTCGCCGCGCAGGGCATCGAGGACATGGTGCGCATCTCCGATGGGCGGATGAGCGGCACGGCCTATGGAACGGTCGCTTTGCACGTAGCGCCAGAAGCAGCCGTCGGGGGGCCATTGGCCCTCGTCCGCGACGGCGACCTGATCGAGTTGGACGTAGAAGCCGGACGCTTGGATTTGCTAGTCCCCGAGGAAACCCTCGCCCGCCGGCGGGCCGAATGGACCGCGCCGTCCACGCCAACACGCGGATGGCGGCGGCTGTACGCCGAGCGCGTATTGCAGGCGAACTTGGGAGCGGATTTAGATTTCTGTTAAACAACACGAGGAGGAATACATGCTTAGTGCATTGCTCGCCGACCGCGAGCGACAAGGTAAACCCATCCGCGTCGGCATCATCGGCGCGGGAAAATTCGGCGGCGGATTGGTCGCCCAGATCGCCCAGATGCAGGGCATGGTCGTCGCGGCCATTGCCGACATTGATCTAGCCCGCGCCCGCTATGCATACGCAGCGGGGTACGGGGATGTTGCGGTGGGAACGGCGGATAGCCCGCAGGCGTTAGCAGCGGCCATTCACGCGGGGAAATTCACCGTAGTTGAGGACGGGCTGTTAGTCGCACAGGCCGAAGGTTTGGACGTGGTAGTAGAGGCAACCGGCTCGACCTCGGTCGGGGCCAGCATGGCCAGCGCGACAATCGCCAGCGGCAACCACCTCGTGATGGTCAACGTGGAAACAGACGTGACCATCGGTGCGCTGCTCAAGCACAAAGCCGACAGCGCGGGCGTCGTGTACTCCCTCGTCGATGGCGATCAACCTGGGGTGACCATGAACATCATCGAATGGGCATGGTCCCTCGGCTTGGAGGTGGTGGCTGCGGGCCGGGGCACCGTGCTCTTTGCCGACGATCCCCAAGGCACGCCCGACAATACCGCCGCACGCTTCGGCTTTGACGCGGAGACCTTGCAGCGGCGCAACATCAGCTTGAAGATGTACAACTCCTTCCGCGACGGCACCAAAGCCCAAGTCGAGGCCACGGCCATCGCCAACATGGCCGGACTCGTGCCCGACATAAGGGGCATGCACGAGCCGTCGTGCAATTTGGCGGACATCCCACAAAAATTCAGTTTGGTCGAAGAAGGAGGGCTGCTGAGCCAGCGCGGGGTCATCGAACTAGCCAACAGCGTCGCCGAAGATGGCAAAACCCAGCTCGCCGATCCGCTAGGCATGGGCGTCTTTGTCGTCATCCGCAGCGAGCACGCCTTTACCATAGAAGACCTCGTCACCTACCACCTGCATCGAGGTGGCGACGGCAAAAACTTCCTGCTCTACCGCCCCTATCACTTGGTGGCGGTTGAAGCCCCAATCACCATCGCCAAAGTCGCGCTCTACGGCCTGCCAACCGGTGCCCCGCGCTCCGTGCCCACAGCCGATGTGATCGCCGTGGCCAAGCGCGATCTCAAGTCCGGCGAGACCCTCGACGGCGGAGGCGGCTACACTGTATTGGGGCAAAGCGAAAAGGCGACCGTGGCGCGCCAAGAGGGACTATTGCCGTTAGGGCTGTCGGGCGGGGCCGTGCTCAAGCAAGACGTGCGGCAAGGTGCGGCGATCAGCTACGCCATGGTCGATGTGCCGGATTCGCTCGCGTTGCAACTGCGGCGCGAGCAGGACGCCATGTGCGAATAAACTTAAAGTAAAGATTGGGAAATGTCCGAATATCAAGAAGCTAAGGTAGTAATCGTCTCCATCTTGAAACTTTCAAAGGACTCGATCCATATGCATGTAGGATTGATCGTGTTCTTTTTGGCTGTAGTCCTTTGGAAAAAGGGCTCAATTGAAGCGCGGTGTTTGGTCCCTGTCGTAATTATAGCATCCTTGATGGAGATTCTTGATCTAAGATATGATTATGTCTCTCTGGGTTACTTTCGCCTTAAGGCAGTAACTGCAAGCATACACGATTTAATCAATACTACGTTTTGGCCGGTGGTCATCGTAGTGCTTGCTTGGATGGGCAAATTGAAGAATGATTAGTCTCCGCTCACGAGGTCAATCAAGATGTTTATGGAACCAGTTAAGTATATCCTCGCTGTATTCTCTTGGCGGTAAATAATGCTCACTTTCATACCAGATCTGCTGCTTGGGTTCTGGCATTGCGTTATAGAGCTCTTCACCAAATGCACGACCATCTCCGGTCGCATTGACCATAAGTATTGGTGCGCTAACCCGAGGGGCGAAATTCAGCGTATGGCTAAATCGAGCCAATGCATCATCCGTCGCCGTTCCCGGCCAGGCACCGGTCACGGTCAAAACGACAGTGGTGAATCGGCTTTCAAGACCCGCTACGAAAGTACCGAAATAACCGCCCATGCTCCCACCCATCAAGGCTACCTTGGTCGTGTCCACTTCTGGACGGGAAAACAAAAAGTCAATGCCCCGTCTCTGGTCGGTCACGGCTTGAATGTTTATATCGCGCCCCGTGTAGGGGCCTGCCCCCCACGAGGGTACCTGTCCAGCCTTTTTCCGTTCGCCAAAGCCATAAAAATCAGCAACCAGCACACACCACCCCTCGCGCGATAGAATATCCATCCACTCAAGAGCCCAGTCCTCGTTCTTGCCCCAGAAATCGTTGGCCCCGTGAAGCAGCAGAACGGCTGGATAGCGCGTTGCGGTAGAATCTTTAGGATGAGTAAAGTAGGCGGGCACACGCTCATCGTGAATGCTACTAAATTCTACTTTTTCGATAATATACGGCAGCCTATGAGGCCAAACGCCTATAACAGATGTGTCCAGAGGCTGAGACTGGTCGTACCCGTAGTGGTCGGCAATCGTTGCGAACACCTCTTCGGATACAGGCTGACGATTGATAGCCGCTTGCGGCTGGGCTTGGAGATTTGCTGAAATGGCCAAGACCCCTAAAATCGGTAGGAGACGCATTTTATACCCCTTTCTTTCGAGAAAAGACTATTGCCGACGCTTCAGTAGGAATATCATTTCGGGGGCCTCGGGCCCTATCGGTCGCCGATCAAATGATCCGAATTCTCCCACACTCTCAAGACCGGCAGCGCAGAAAAGCACTTTGAGGTGAGGATAAGTATAGAAACTCATCTTCAACGGCTGCTCCTCCTCAGATAGAACCTTATCACCCTCACACAATCGGAAGATAAACCTGCCCGAGAAATTCAGATTGATCAGGTCAATCTCGTCTTTTACAAAATACCGTCGGATCATCCGATCCGTTCCGTCTTGTGCAGGCCACTCCAGGTCCAAGTATTCTTCGCCGACGCCCGATAGAATTTTGTCGAAACGGGGATTGAACACATCAAACGCGAGGATGCCACCATCTGCTAAGTGTCTCCCGGCGTTTTGCAGGGCCGCCAGTTGATCTTCCGTAGCGTACATATGCTGCATGGGTCTGAATGGAATTACTACCAAGGAAAATTGATCCCCCAAATAATGGGTGCGAAAATCTCCCTCTATAACTCGCGTTCTCCGTCGTACGCTTCTAGGTTCCTTGACGAGCTTGGCGCGCAAGACCTCCAGCATTGAATGAGAAGCATCTATCCCCGTGACATCAACACCTTGTCGCGCCAGCGGCAAGGTAATTCTCCCAGTGCCGCAGCCAAACTCGAGGACCGGGCCACCGTACTCATTGGCTAGATCGAGATAGAAGTCCCGGTCCACCAAATCCTCTTTGACGCTGTATGCAGCGTCGTAATGCTTCGCTCCTGAACTGTAGGAATCATCAATCATTGTGAGTTGCCTATCGTACTGTTTCGGTCTCCTGGAGTTATTTTGCTCGTTCTTGAACTGCGAAAACGCAGTATATCCGCCTCAATTCTAAAGGTATACTGAAGAGGTGTCTGTCTCATCCCATGTCATTTAACGAGTTCAGAGTGTCCGAACCTGCGCAGCAGGTTTCCCGAAGCGAAGCGGAGGCGGGCACTCGGTGTTGTGCGCCGTGCTCAGCAGTTGCTCCGCTCATTGATTGCTAAGAAATTCCACAATTCTCGCTTTGTTGTTACTCCGTGCGTAGTCTATGGGCTTCTTCCCGAGTCTGTCTTTGGCATCAATATCAGCTCCATAGCCAACTAAAAGCTCGACGACCGTTGTGTTGTTGTTCCTTTCTACTGCCAAATGAAGAGGTGTTCGTCCATCCGCTATTCGCGCATGCACTGACGCGCCGTGCTCTAGAAGCCAAGATACAGCCTGTATCTCTTCGTGGTGGCTATAGAGATGGAGGCACGTCCTGTCTGCATCAATCAATCCGTCTACTTCACATCCGCAATCAATCAACGCATTGGCAACAGGATTCTCCGAGGTACGCTTCTTCTTGAAGTGTCGCAGAGCCGCCCTCAGCGCGTTTGGATGATTCGGCTCTGCACCGCCACGCACCAGTGCTTGAATAACAGGAACGGCTCCCCCGCTCTGACAACAAGAGACCAGCGGCGTGACAGCTATCCCCATTTCGACCTCAAGATTTGGATCGGATCCTGCATTCAATAGAAGATCGATCAGACCGAGTTGTCGCTCTTGATGTTCCTCTGTAACCCGACCTAGCGCTGATCCTGCGCAATAGTGCAATCCAGTCAGTCCGTTATCATCCGTCGCCTTGGCGATGGACTTATCGTTTGCCAGGAACCCTTTTACCGCGGACAGATCCAGAATTGCGGCAGCATTGAAAAAGTTGACCGTCGCGCCTCCGTCTATGAGTGCTTCGACCAAGTCTGGTCGGGCCGTCTTTGCGGCAAGAGATAG
The DNA here is from genome assembly GCA_965261395.1 of Candidatus Latescibacterota bacterium. Taxonomy (GTDB): domain Bacteria; phylum Latescibacterota; class UBA2968; order UBA8231; family UBA8231. Next base: position 2,863,328 of record OZ253462.1, on the reverse strand, counting down.
CATTCGTTCCCCGTGCGTTCCCCGAGCGTCTGGGTCAGCGCCTCTCTGGATGAGGAAGCGGACGAGTTTCGGATGTGCAGCTATCTTTGGGTACGAAACATAAGGCGTCACACACGTATTCAGGAGTGCGTCGAAAGAACGCGTGAGTTTCTTCTCGACCAGGATTTTCAAACTATTCAAGTCACCTTTTTTCACTAAGGTCTTCAAATGCGTTCCGGTGGCCGCAGGTGTGGCCTTCTTGCTGCGGCGCTTCCTATTCACGCATGTGCGACAGCTGGGAGCATACCCGGTTTTCGATCTTGCACGTTGATGAAAGTGAGTATCCGGCTTACTCTCTCCGCAGGTCGCACATTTCAACCATTTCAGCGTTCTCTTGCTCATGCGTGAATCCTGTGAGATTTGGAAAGGATGGTGCATGGCGTACAACGTCTTGGCCCTTCGCAAGGACAGGAGGTCGCTGTGCTGCCTACGGGCACCGCTGTCAAGGTGATCCGGTTTGTTAGACAAAATGCTCACGCCATCTCTGCCACCATCCACTGCATGGAGCGCCGCCGCATGACCCGTTTAAACGGGAGATTCCCCGGTTCAGCAAGGAAGCAGAGAATCTCACCGGATGTGGAGGGCAGCATCATTGCCACATGGAGGCCGTCGCGCCAAGTGCACGGCCATTTCGGAGCGCCTAGCACAACGAGGTCGCAGTTGGACTGTACATGGCCATCGCGGATGAGCGGCTGCATCGTTGTGCCAAACGAGATGTGCGATGGCCCGTCAGTGGTATCCTCGGCCAAGCCGAACAGTTGGCGGACTCCTACCTGAACCGAGTGTCCCTGCCGGACATGCTCTTTCAGTTCCTCCAGATTGCCGCGTACCGCATTGCCATCGGCATCGTGTTCGTAGACCGTACGCCAGCGGTCGCAGATAAACCACCGATATATCCCGTACGGATAGGCCTGGCTCTCATCCACGCGCACATCAGGCCACATCCACTTCACGTGGCAGAAGGTTCCGGACTCGTCGTATTTGAAGATGCTGATGTATGGTTGCTGTATGTCTTGGCCGCGATGTACATAGCTATGGTGGTGGCTCATGAGTCCTGCAAACGCGTCCCCCCCACCGGCATAAGTCTGCTGGAAATAGAGCGTTTCCTCGTACCGATCTGTGGTCATGTAAAGCCTGAGATCTGCGCCTCGGCGTACCCCTGCCGCCAACTCGGACACCGCGCCATGGGATGAGGTCAGGTCCGTCTGCTGTTCAAGGGCAAGTGTCCAGTCGTGTCCCATTGTTCGCATTACTCGCTGAGGCTCACCCGTTGCCGAGTGGCGATTTCCTTTTCATGGGTATAGTGCGCCGATTCGACCAACTCGCGCGTTTCGGGTGCCAGCCGCTCTTTGACCGCCGCCGGAATGGGGCCGGCTTGGCGGTGGTGTGGCCGGTAGCGCAGCGTCAGCACCCGGCGCTGGCGGTCGGCGGATTTCCAGGGCAGGACCCCGTGGGTCATGCATTCAGGCATAACCACCACATCCCCGGCCGCGGGCGTGATATTGATGACCCCCGGCGGTACCTCCCCTTCGATGAGACCCTGGGAAAATAACTGCGGCGGCCGGTCAAACTGGCTTTTGTGCGACCCCGGCACCACTAGTAGCCCGCCATCACCGGGATGCACATCGTCCAAGTAGGGAAACACCACAAAGTCGTCACAGTAGATACGGCCCTCGCGCACCTCGTAACGGGCGCTCTCAAAGCCGTAGTCTTCGCGGGCGCAGTGCAGCGGCACCGCCTCGGTGTGTCCGTCGGGATCGTCGACCATCAGGGTACCGCTGGCGAGCATGGGTTTGCCGTTGGTCAGCTCCAGCACGATGGGCCAGACTGCAGGCAGAAAGACCAGCTTTTCCAGCGCTCGGTCGAAGGCGAAGCCGTGCGCAAAGCCCTTGAGATTTTTTGATTGTCCGAAATGCGGCGGCAGGTCTTCCGGTGCGCTGCCGATGTAGCGCCTGACGGCCTCCGAAGCCGCATCCAGTTCCTCCGGAGTCAGGGCGTTCTTCAGGTGCAGAAAACCGCATAGATCAAAAAGATAGCGTTGTTCTTCGGTCATCATCGTCAGCCTTGCCTTTCGTCAGCATAGCGAATTTGGACACCGTTAGAATCAAAGAAGCTGTTTTCCGTTGTTGTCATAGTCCCATAATACGCAGCGAATGTTCTTTTTTTGTAGCTTCTCATAACTGCTTATCTCCAAATAATTGATTCGGGTTAGGGTAACGACCGCTAGATGCTATTTATGCGAAACGAAGGTACATCGCTCGGTACACAGTCGCAATCGCAACGAGCGGCCAGATCCCTAAATGCGGCGGGCTACGCGGCGGACGGTTGACGCACGGGCACACACGGGGCCGTCTCTCGTCCGGCGCTTCCTAAATTCAGCACTTGCACAACGCGTTTGTTGACGTTAACACTTCTGTGGTATAATCATAATACTTGCAATGTAGAGGGTATCTTAAAATATGAGCGAAACTCTTCCTGTAATCGTGTACGACGGCGAATGCCGTTTCTGCCTGTGGAGCGTCGGCCGCATTCGCCGCTTTGACCGCAACGGCTGCTTCGAGTACCTGCCGCGCCAAACGGACGGCATCGAAGAGCGGTTTCCGGTCCTCTCCAGTTCCGACTTTAACACCGGCCTGCGCCTCATTCACGCCGGCGGGCAGGTCGATGTCGGGGCAGATGCAGTGTACCAGATTTACCGCCGGCTTCCTCCTTGGCATCTGTTCACCTGGGTGTACTGCATTCCGGGACTGAAGCAGCTATTTCGCGCTGGCTACGGACTCATCGCGCGCAATCGGCATCGGTTCGGCAGGGTCGAATGCGCCGATGAGGCGTGCGAACTCCCGTACGACGAGCGGCACAAGGGCACCTCTGAGTCGGCGTCTGCCTAGGCCCCTATGACCGCCCAGCGCAGTGTCCTATTCCTCATCGCCGACGACTGGAGTCGCATCGCCGGCTGCTACGGCAATAGCGTCGTTCGCACACCCCGCATTGACGCGTTCGCCCGCGAGGGCGCGATCTTCGACCAAGCCTTCTGCACCAGCCCTTCGTGCGCGGTCAGCCGCGCCTGCATCCTCACCGGATACCACAGCCACACCCACGGCCAGTACGGCCACTGCCACGGCATCCACGGCTTCTCCACGCACTCCCATATTACCTCCACGCCTTCCAGCCTCAAGGAGCATGGCTACGCCACGGCCTGCATCGGCAAAAAGCACGTAGAACCGCCCAGCGTGTACCCCTTCGACTTTGAGCCTAAGGTCAATGCCAGGAACGGCGTCGAACTAGCCCGCGCCGCTCACGACTTTTGGGCCGCTCATCCCGACCAGCCGTTCTATATGCACGTGGGGTTTTCCGATCCCCACCGCGCGGGTCGGGGTTTTGGCAATGAGCGCCCTTACTCAGACGTGCCCGAAACTCCGTACAGCCCCGATGACGTGGTGGTTCCGCCCTACCTGCCCGATGTGCCCGACGTGCGCGCTGACCTCGCCGAGTACTATCAAGCGGTCTCCCGCTTCGACTTTGGCGTGGGCTGTTTGCTCGACGCACTGGAGGAATCGGGCCGGGCCGACGAGACCTTGGTCATCGTCACAACCGACCACGCCATGCCCTTCCCCGGGGCTAAGGCATCCTTCTTCGACAGCGGCCACCACTGCCCCTTTATCCTGCGGGCACCGGGCATCGCCGCCCCCGGCACCCGCAGCCAGTCCCTCGTCAATTGGACCGATATCCGCCCCACTTTGCACGACTGGTACGGGGTGCCCGTCCCCGAGGATTTGCCGGGCCGCTCCCTCCTGCCGGGACTAGCCGATCCGTCCGTCCCCGACTGGGATCACACGTTCTTTTCGCACTGCTTTCACGAGGTGGTCGATTACAATCCCTACCGGGTGCTGCGCGGACGGCGCTACAAATTCGTGCGCAACTTGGCCGCTGGTCTCACCACCCTGCTGCCCACGGACCTGTTCCGTTCGACCACGTGGACGGCGGTGCGGCGCGACGCGATTCCCACTATGGGCCAGCGTCCCACTCGCCACGTGCTCGCGCGGGAGCCCGAGGAGTTATACGATCTGGAGGCCGATCCCACCGAAAGCGTCAATCGGATCGACGACCCCCACTTGCAGGAGTTGGCCGCCCAGATGCGCACCCAACTCTACCAGTTCCGCCGCGACACGGCCGATCCTTGGCTGGAAGTGGATCTCCAGGAAGGGCGCATCGATCGCCTCGAACCCAGATGACCCAAGCGGGGCCACTGCTGACGCTCTACTCCTAACTGACTCCAGAGAGGTGCCCCAATGAACGTGCCTCTAGCTTTACTGCATTGGTCTTATTGCTGGGAGCCGTAGCGGCCTCGGCCCAACAAGACCCATCCGTAGCTGACAGAACTCTAGCTCCTTTCTTCTTCGTCGATACCGACGATCCGTCCGTGGACCAACTGCCGCTCAAGTCGGTGGCCGCCCAAGTCCACATTGCCGGGGTCATCGCCGACGTGACCATCGAGCAGGTGTACCGCAACGAAGGCACTCGACCGCTCGAAGCTATTTACATATTCCCGGCCTCGACTCGGGCCGCGGTGTACGGCATGGTGATGCACACCGGCGACCGCGAAATCATCGCTGAGATTCGCGAGCGCGAGGAGGCCCGTCGGGAATACGAGGAGGCGCGCGAGCAGGGCCAGACCGCTTCCCTGCTCGAACAGGAGCGCCCCAACGTCTTCAAGATGAACGTGGCCAATATCCTGCCGGGAGACTCCATTGCCGTGCGCCTGTCCTATACGGAATTATTAGTACCCACGGAAAAACAGTACGAATTCGTCCTGCCCACTGTGGTCGGCCCGCGCTATTCCCCCGAGGCGGTCAATGAAATCCTGGCTCCGGGCGGGGCCGAACTCATTCCCTATTTGCACGAGGGCGAAGATCCCAACTACACCTATGCGATCGAGATGAGCTTGGCCGCCGGCCTGCCCATCCAAGCCTACGACTGCCCCAGCCACGCCGTGATCGTCGCGCAGGACGCCCCGGAGGAATTGCGCCTGACTTTGGATCCGGCGGGCGGTTTTGGCGGCAACCGCGATTTCATCCTGCACTACCAGCTAGCCGGCCAACAGGTCGAGTCGGGTCTGCTGTTGTACGAGGGAGAAGAGGAGAATTTCTTTTTGCTCATGGCCCAGCCGCCCGCCCGTCCAGAGCTGAGCCAGATTCCACCGCGCGAATATATCTTTGTGATCGATGTATCCGGCTCCATGAGGGGCTTCCCCCTCACGGTGTCAAAGGGCCTGATGAAAAATCTGCTCGGCCAGTTGCGCCCTGAGGATCGCTTTAACGTCGTCCTCTTCGCTGGCGCGGCGGCGGTTTTGAGCGACCGCTCGCTGCCGGCCACTCAGGAAAATCTTGACCAGGCTTGGGCCTTCATTGACGGGCAACAGGGCGGGGGTGGTACCGAGTTGCTCATCGGGCTCAACCGGGCTTTCGGTCTGCCTCTGGCCGGGGAGGGCTATGCCCGCATCGTCGCGGTGATCACCGATGGTTTCGTCGACTTTGAAGCAGCCGCCTTTAAACTGGTGCGTCAGCGTCTGGGCCAAGCCAGCTTATTTGCCTTTGGCATTGGCTCGTCGGTCAACCGCTTCCTCATCGAAGGCCTCGCCCGGGCCGGCCAAGGCGAGCCTTTCGTGGTCATTGACGAGGGGCAAGCGCCCGACGAGGCCGCCCGCTTCCAATCGTATATTAGCACTCCCATCCTCACCCAAGTAGAGGCGGGATTCGAAGGCTTTGACGCGTATGAAGTGGAGCCGGCCTTCATCCCCGATATGCTGGCGGATCGGCCGATCGTCGTCTTTGGCAAGTGGCGCGGCGCGGCCGCGGGCACTGTGCTGTTAGGAGGCCGCACCGGCGACCAAGCATACAGCGCCCAATTCGACGTATCCACTTTCCAAGCCAAGCCCACCAACAAGGCCCTGCGCTATTTGTGGGCCCGCCACCGCATTGACCAACTCAGCGACGATGAACAGGCCAGTTACAGCGACGCCCTGCGTCCCCAGATAACGCAGCTAGGCTTGGACTACAACTTGCTCACCAAGTACACCTCCTTTATTGCCATCGACCGCCGCATCCGCAACGAGGACGGTCTGGAGACTGTGTCGGTGCCCTTGCCTCTGCCCGAAGGCACTGAGGACTCGGCCGTGGGTGATTCGTTCGGTAGTACTGCAGTGGAGGACGAATCTGAAATGGCGACGTGGCTTGGCCGGTCTTTCTACCGTCAAGACGAGCTGTGGGTCGATACAGCGTTCCAGTTAGGCATGCCCATCGTCGAGGTTAGCTTCGACGCGCTAGCCCCGGATGCGCTGGCTCCCTTCGTTGGGTTGGGTCTGGATATGGTGGTGGTGATTGAGGGACAAGCGTACCGGTTGCATGCCGAGGCCGCCCGTCCCTTCCTGCAGCAGAACGCGCCGAACCCCTTCAATGCCTCCACGGTAATCCCCTTCCAAATCCCCGCCAACATGGCCGGTCCTACGCGCTTGGTCATCTACAACCTAACCGGCCAGATCGTGCGCGTGCTGACCGATGGCTATCTTGCGGCTGGAGCGCACGTACTGGCTTGGAACGGCAAGGACGGAAGTGGCCAAGAGATGGCCAGCGGGGTCTATATCTACCGCTTGGAAGGAACCTCCTTCGCCATCACTCGCCGCATGATGTTGCTGCGGTAAAATCAGTGCTGGAAGGGCCGCCCGCGACTGGATGCGCATCCGGCCGCGGGCGGTCTATCGAGGTGTCTCTGTGGCTGGTCGGACCGACCTATTCGAACTGTTGTCGGCTCTGACTGACCGCCTTGCCCTTGCCCCGAATCAGGTCCTCTCTGTGCCAGGTCGATACCGCGTGGCAGATGGCGTGCGACTCGCCGAGCATGTTCAGGAGCTGGTCCTTGGTGAACCAGTTTCCAGCGCCGAGTGATCCACGATCCACTTCGGCGTCCGCATACCCGTAGAGCCGCGAAACTCCGCCATCGGTTACGACATCCTCGATGTAGGATGCCCAAGGGATCTCGACGTTCAACTGACTCTTGACTAGCGACTGCAAGGAGCCGACCCGAGCGCCGATGTCCCAGCCGACCTTTTCTTCCTCCCAACCTTTGCCACCGGGCAGTTCCCAGCTCCCATTCCCGTCCGTGCTGGTGAGGAGATACCGAGATTCTGCACCAGATGTTGACTCGATGAGCAGTCGGGTGTCTGTGAGCGGTTGGTCAAAGTGGATGGGTATAAGCCGCTTGCCAGCGTCGCTCAATGCATCGTAGGCGGTGCGGTCGTATGGATAGTAGCCCGCAGCGGGCGGAGCGTTGACAGCGCAGTACTTGTTGAATATCCCGACGCGGTCATCGGAAGTGGTCCCTTCGGGTGCCTTGTGCCAAGTATGCGCATCCATCAGCAGCAGATCGCCGGCTTTTAGCTCGGGGTCGATGAAGTCGGGCAGTTGTTCGATGTCGGGGCGCGCGAAATCCAAGATGTGCGCATCTGGGTCGATGACTTGCGCGAGTTTGTGCGATGCGGGCGAGACCAGCAGCGGGCCGTATGCTCGGTTGAAGTCGTTTAGCGGAATGATGGCAAAGAGCCAACGCATTGAGGATCCCACAGGGCGCCATCGCTTGTAGTCGCAGTGAGCGCCGCCGCCTTTGTCGCCCGGGGAGCGCATATAGGCGACGTACGCGGTCAGATGAGCGGGTTGTCCAAGTATGGCTTCGACTGCATCGACGACCATAGGATGCTCGGCAATGGGAGACAATCCGGGTTCGGCGATCCGGTTGCCGCTGATGGTGTACTTGCCGGGTGTTGGGTACTGCAGAGAGGACGGGTACGCTCCTGCACGGGCCATCCGCTGGACGATGCTCCTCAGTTCGGAGGTCTCCCGAGAGGAGACGACGTCGCGGATGATGAGGTAGCCGTTTTCGCGGTAATCGGCGATCTGTTGATTGGTTAGGGTACTAGTCATAATGGCCTTGCCATGAGAAGATAGACCGACTGTTTCGGCCTCTGGTATCAGTGCGAAGTCATAGAGCCGAACGTCGAATGGAACCCCTAGGTCAATAGAACGAAAAAGCGCCTCTTATGCAATTATAGGAGGTGCTTCACAACAGCCGCGATCATCGAGATTGACCGCTTCTGGGCAGGTATCTATTATTGCAACTCCTGAGTACTAAAACCTTCCTTCTAGACGCTCTTGAACAACAGAAGGTACCATGCTAACGAAGAAAGCTGGCCACAATGCTACTTGATTTCATCCCACTCCGATCCCTCTATCGAATAGGTTGCCTCATGGTCATTTCCGCTGGACTTGCCGCGGCCGACATCTTGCACGAGGGCCTGCCCGCCGGGCCGGGCCTGCTCCTCGAAGACCGCGACGGACGAATCTATGTTGCCGTCTATAGCTCCGGGGGAATCGTCGCCCGCAGCACCCCTGACGACGCCGGCACCTGGGAAGTCGTCGGCGAGGGGGGCGTCCAGGGCCTACAGATTGCCCCTGATGGGGAGGCGTGGATGGCCCTCGATGACGAGGTCCAGCGCTACCCGCGTCAGGGAGGCGAGCCGGTTTCCCGAACGCCCTCATTCCTTCTCCAAGGGTCGCCGGGCCCGTTGCTGGCGACGCGCTGGGGCGATGTCTGGTGCGCTGGGTGCGGTGCCATGCGTCGAGGCGACGCCATGTTCGAGGCCGCGCCTTTCTCCCCACCCGGATGGGAGATCACGCCGATGTGTGACGACCCCTTCGGCAACGTGTGGGCCGTCGCCGAGGACGGCCAACGGCGGGATATAGCCGTCCTGACCGACCAAAGTCCCCACGGCTGGCAGCGCCTCGACCTGCCCGCCAATCAACTCGCTGGCTCTTGGCAGGGTGCTGCCACCGACGACGCCGGCTTCGTCTGGGTGGCCTTGGAAGCCTCCGTCCTGCGCGTCGATCCCCGCTCGTCTGATCCTCGCTCCTTTGCCAACCCCGTCGATGCCCGCATCACTGCGATCGCGCGCGGTGGCGGTCAGATCATCGTTGGCTTCGCCGATGGCAGCTTGCGCGAGTTGACTGTGGATGCCGATGGCCCGCCGACTTGGCGGGAGATCCAGGCGGGCGAGGATGGTCCGGTGCAGGCGCTGTTGCATGCCCGCTCCGGCAGCCTCTTGGTGTTGAGCGCGGGGCGAGTCCAGAGCCTCGACGCTATCGAGATGCCCTGGCACGAGCACTGGGACGAGCAACCGAGGATGCCAGCGGGCAACCACGACCACATCTTTGCCCGCATCGGGGACCGCCTATATACCGCCGGGGGCAAAACCTTCTTCGGCTGGCCGGCGTCGGAGTGGGTGAACCTCGACCACGTGTGGTCCTACCACATCCCCACGGGCACTTGGCGCGTGGAGCCGCCTATGCTCGAACCGGGCAAGGCTTATTCCGGCATCGCCGCTCTCGACGACGAGCTCTGGCTCTTGGGGGGCCTCTTCCGCGCGGGCAGAGGGACGCGGGCGACGACGACCGTCGAAATCTTCGATCCCCACACGCGGCGATATCGCCGCGGCCCACCGTTACCGCGCAAAGCAGGCCAAGTGGTAGCCCTCACCGTCAATGGCCGGTTGTACGCCGTGGGTGGTGCCGACGACCAAGGCCCGACGGCAGAGGTCCTGAGCATCGGAGCTGGGGAGACGAGTTGGCGGGTTGACGCCCCCGCACCCGGCCCAGTGTTGCAGGCCAGCGGCTGCGTTTTGGACGGCAGGCTTTACATTGCCGCAGGCCCCTCTTCCCAGTGCCCAGGTCTGTTCGTCTATGACCCCGAGCAGGATAGCTGGAGCCAGATCGAGCACCCGTCGCGGCCTCCCAGCGCTCCTCTATGCACGGTCTTCAACGGCAGCATCTGGGTCATGGGAGGACGGGGAGCCAAAAGCGGCCAGACGGCGACCTTTGCCTACACACCGGCTACCGGCCAGTGGCGTCAGGGCCCCGACATACCCCTGCCGGTTAGCTGGGGCGCAGCGGCTTCTGTCAACGGCCGCCTGCTGATCGCCGGTGGTGCTTACCGCGACGAGCGGGTCGGCGACTACTTCAACAGCGACCGCGTGTTCCTGCTGCGCGGCGCTAGGTGATTTTTTAATGCTCCACTATGATTTTGGTCTTTGAGAAAATATAGACTTGGACGATAAACCGCCCTACCCCTACCGCGGCTGCAGCTTCCGGGCCATAGCCGTGGGCCTAGCCCTGGCAGCTTTTATGGCCGTGGCCATCCCCTACGGCGACATGATCATCAAGGGCTCGCAGATGGGGGTGTGGAACACCAGCCCCGGGGCCATTTTCCTCTTTGTCGTGCTGGTCGGTCTGGTCAATGTCGCCCTGCGCCTGGTACGCCGCGGCCTGGCCCTGGACAAGAGCGAATTGGCCGTCGTGTACATCCTGCTGCTCATCGCCAATACCCTGCCCGCCCGGGGCTTTACCGCGTACGTCATGCCCATTGCCACCGGGGCGCAGTACTATGCCACGCCCGAAAACGACTGGGCCGAGCGACTATTGCCCTTTCTGCCCGACTGGGCCACTGTGCAGGACGAGCGGGTGGTGCGCCAGTACTACGAAGGAGCCGACCAAACCCAGGCCGGCGTGCCTTGGGACGCCTGGGCCGCTCCGCTGCTCTACTGGCTCCTCTTTGGCCTGGCCCTGTACCTGGTCATGGTCTGCGTCTCGGTCGTGCTGCGCCGCCAGTGGGTCGAGCGCGAGCGCTTGGTCTATCCCACCATGCAACTGCCCCTGCACATGATCGAGGAGGCGCGCAGCGATGCAGAGGAGTCTTCGCCGATCCCCCCCTTCTTTAAAAACCGCGTCATGTGGCTAGGCTTCCTCCTACCCTTCCTCATCGGCAATATCAACGCCCTGCACAATTACTTCCACTACATTCCCTCAATCAGCACCAGCTTTGGCTCCATGACCTTGTTTCGCGGCTCCATTGGCCTGGGCTTCACCCTCAGCTTTACCCTACTGGGCTTTTCCTTTCTCATCAGCCGCAACATTGCCGCTGGTCTCTGTTTCTTCTACCTCATCAACGTGGTCGAACAGGGCCTTTTTCGCCTGCTCGGCATCAAAATCGACCCGGGACCGGTGGGGGCTTTCGGCCACTACGCCCACCCTATCGTCATGTACCAGGCCATGGGCGGCATGATCGTCCTGGTGCTGATCGGCCTGTGGAACGCCCGCGACCATTTGCGCGCGGTCTGGCGCAAGGCCTTTACCGGGGCCGAGGAGGTCGACGACGCCGACGAGATAATGTCGTACCGCCAAGCCGTCTTGGGCGGTCTGTTGGGTCTGGGCGTCATGACTGTCTGGCTGTGGCAAGCCGGTCTGCCCCTGTGGTTAGTGCCCATCCTGCTGGGTGCCTGTTTCGTCCTCTTTCTGACCATCACCCGGGTGGTGGCCGAGGGCGGGGTCGTGGTCATGTTCCCGCCCATCACCGGGCCCGACTTTGTCTCGGCCGGGGTCGGCACCGCGCTGCTGGGGCCCCGCGGCGGGGCCGCTTTGGCCACCACCTATGTCTGGGCCACGGACGTGCTCATCCTGCTGATGAGCGCTTGCGCCAACGGCCTCAAACTGGCCGAGCAGATCGGCCGCCACAAAAGGCGCTTGTTCTGGGCCATTATGGGCACGGTCCTGATCACACTGGCCATTTCCATGTGGATCCGCCTAGAGACCGCCTATGCGCACGGAGCCATCAATCTCAACCAGTTCTACGCTGCTAACTCTGCCTGGTACCCCTACCGCTACATGGACATAGTGGTATCCGCCCCACTGGGACCCCACATCGATGGCTGGATCCAGGTGGGGGTGGGCGCCGGCATCATGGCGATCCTAGAACTGCTGCACTACAAATTCCTCTGGTGGCCCTTCCACCCCCTCGGCTTCCCCATCAGCTCGGCCTTTGGCTCCATGTGGTTCAGCGTATTTGCCGCCTTTATCCTCAAAAGCGTCATGCTCAAGTACGGCGGCCCCAACCTCTACCGTAGAGCCGTGCCCTTTTTCCTCGGCCTGATTGTGGGAGAAATCGTCCCGGCCGGCTGCTGGCTGATCATCGACCTGTACACCGGCATGCACGGCAATGTAATAGGCACCTTTCTCAACTGATTGCAGCGCCGATTGGTTGGGGTGGAATTGTCTCGCCCGCTAACCTACCCGATAATTTGGGAGCCGACTCCATTTTTGTATTGATAATTTGGGAGTTCGGGTTCATCGATAGCTGCTAGGCAGCCTAATTCCCGGACGAGTTAGCTCGCCCCTGTCGATCAGCAACCTAGCCGAAGATGTCGAAGCCAGCCCCAAAACTGTCAAGAGCTGGATCGAGTTACTGGCCCGCAACTACTATCTGTTCCGCGTGCCCCCCTATCACCGACGTTTGGAACGGGCCCTCAAAAAAGAGGCCAAGTACTACCTGTGGGACTGGTCCGAGGTGGCGGAGGAGGGGCCTCGCTTCGAGAATATGGTCGCGGCCCATTTGTTGAAATGAGGCAAAGAGCGAGCAACAGGTTCGGAACCACGGAGAATTATCCTGTGTTGAGAACTTTCTGTTCGTATGGCCGACCAAGGCTGGCCGGGTGGCCTTCGTTGGCTCCATGGCGAGACCGGAAACTCGAACATAGATCGTTGACGTCGCACATCTGCCGATCTATACTGCACTGCACACATATCGGATAACATTATTGAAAAGCCCATGATTATATCTCGAATAGTCGTACACCAGCCCGCCGGTCTGTTGCGCATCCTGACCGACGCGGGCCTAGAAGGTCGCTGTACTGGTGTGGCGGCCACGGTCGCCGGGGCCGACATGGCCGAGGCGGCCTCCGTCCTCATCAATGCGAATCCCGTCGATCGCGAACGGATATGGCTGGCTTTCAACGAAGTGGACGGGAGCGTGCCTGTCGATCTTCGCGCCTGTATTGACGTCGCATTGTGGGACCTCACGGCCAAGGCCGCTGGCCAGCCGATTCATCGGCATGTCAATGGCTTTCGCAACCGCATTCCGGTTTGCAGGAGGGGTGCAGAGCGAAACTCGGCGGAAGAGATCGTCGAGGAAGCGCAGGAAGCGCGGCGTGCAGGTTTCCGGGCGTACAAAATCGACGCTCTTTTGGACGAAGAAGCGCTCGTCAACCTGATCCACGACGTGCGCAGGGCTGTCGGAGCGGATTTCTGCCTGTTGTTCGACGGCCGGACGCGGTGGATCATTGATAAGGCGATACGGATCGGCAGGGCGCTCGACGATGCAGACTTTTTTTGTTTTGACCGGCCGCGGCCCGACAACGACTTTTCCGGAGGCAGGCAGGTAGCTGCCGCGCTCGATACCCCGATAAGCATGGGTGTGTCCAGCCCCATGGAAGCGGCCCAAGTCATGGCGGCTCAGGCGGCCGACCACGTTCGCACCGGGGTAGCGCGGGCCGGCGGCATGACGGATGTGCTCAAGGCCGCCCGCTGTGCCGAAGCCTTCGGGGCCTACTGCCATCTGGACGGTTTCGGGATCTGCGACGGTTTCGCCCATCTACATCTCGCGGGCACCATCCGGAATACGCCCTTTCTGGAAATAGCTGAAAACGGATCCTCTTCGCCGTTCATCGAGAATCCGCTGCAGATATGCGATGGTTACATCGAGATTCCCGATGCACCGGGATTGGGCATGGAGATCGACATGGGCGCTGTCAACGAGCACACCACGGAACTGATTGAGATCTGAGGCTGACTAGGATACCCTATGCAGATTCGGGATATTAAGTGTTACCTATTGCAGGGCGAACCCGCGACGCGGCAGGAGAGTTGCGGAGCCAGAGGAAGCATCGCTCCCGTGCCGCCGGGCATCTCCGGCCTGCTTACCCACGACCAGGGATTCGGTGCCGACCCGCCAGATGGATTTACGTTTTCCGGGGAAGAACCCGAGCCAACGTACCGCCTGATGATCCGGCTCGCGACGGATGGAGACTTGGATGCATACGCCAACTATGCCACGGGTTTCAATCTCCGGGACCTGGAATGGGAGGCCAAGGCGTTTCTGGCCCGGTATGCCCACATGCTCATCGGCGTGGATGCCTTCGACCGGGAATACATCTGGCAGCGTTTCTGGATGGCCCAGCGGTTCATGTACACGGGAAGGGGGCTGCTCGACACCATTGACCGGATGTTGTGGGACTTGGCGAGTCGATCTGCCCGCCTGCCGATCTACAAGCTGCTCGGAGCCTGCCGCGAAAGCGTCCCCGCCTACTGCAATGTCGGCGGTCGGACCATTGACGACTTGGTGGCCCACGCGGTGAAACTGGTGGAAGAAGAGGGGTTCATCGGCTGCAAGGATCACTCGTACCGGGGGGTGAAGGGCAATGGGGAGATGGCCGTGAAGCTGCGGGAGACGCTGGGCGACGATATCCTGCTCTTTCACGATGCCGTGGAGTCGTACACGTTCGAGGAGGCCGTGAAAATCGGCCGCATCCTGGAGAAGTACCATTACAGGTGGATCGAAGAGCCGCTGCAGGACTACGACATCATGGGTTTGAAGAAGCTGTGCGACGCTCTCGATCTTCCGGTGCTGACCCTCGAATGGATCGGAGCCATCGGCGGCCAGCCCTACAATACGGCGCCGTACTTGGCGTTACAGGCTGCCGATATCGTCCGGCAGCGGGGCATCGGCATCACGGGCCAGGTCAAACAGGCCCAACTGGCCGAAAGCTTCGGTGTGGAGGTACACGGCGGCGATCCCCAGGTCATCCTATCTATTGGCAACGATCCCGTCTTTGAAGCCTCGGGACTGCAGCCGCGTCCTTCCGAGGAGGAACTGGACTGCCGGGGTACGGTCGTCGTAGAGAACGGCGCTATGTCGATAGCTTGGAGCGACCGTCCCGCAGTGGAACCGGACTGGGACGAGGTGGCCCGGAGCGCCATTTCTGTTATTTGACCGCGGAACCACCCCACGCCCGCCAAAGCCTCGCCCAATTCCCGCACCTACCCCTCGTTCTCGGATTATTTCACTGACATTACGCACGGCACCTAGGTATGAGATGCTTCGACTCCGCTCCGCTCCGCTCAGCATGACAGAGGCTGGCGCACTTTTTCCTTGTCATGCTGAGCGTAAGCGAAGCATCCCATACCTAAGAGGTCGGTGCGTAACATCACTATTTCATTTGTAATTAGGAGGGTATTATGAGCAAGATCAAAACAGCGGTGATAACCGGACAACATGCCTTTGATGTGCCGGGATTTCACGCGTTGTTCAGGAGTATTCCCGACATTGATTTTTATTTACAGGATTTGGAGAACTTTGCGGCAGATGCTGGCAAAGTCCGAGCGCAGTATGATGTCCTCGCATTCTATAACTTTCATCGGCAGACGCCCGATGAAGGGAGAGTCAGGGAAGCCATTGAACAACTCGGTGAAAATCAAGCGGGTATATTGGTGCTGCACCATGCCATCCTCGCGTTTCCGCAGTGGCCATTGTGGTCGGAGCTGTGCGGCATTCAAGATCGCAGTTTCGGTTTCAAGGTTGACCAAAACCTGCATGTTGACATCGTGGATTCGCAGCACCCGATCCTCCGGGGATTGGCTCCGTGGGAAATGGTGGATGAGACTTATCTCATGGCGGATCCGGGGGACGACAGTGACTTGTTGTTGACCACTGATCACCCCGATAGCATGAAGACGCTGGCGTGGACTCGACAGTACAAGAACGCTCGCGTGTTTTGTTGTCAGTCCGGTCACGACAATCAGGTTTTTGCTGACTCAAATTTTCGCACGGTTATCTCGCAGGGAATTCAGTGGTTGGCGGGAAGGATCTAGGGAGGAAAGGGTCCATGCGGACGTTGAGTATTCAAGGCTTACCTGATAAGAGAAGGCAGAAAGTCCCGGTCCACGATTGGCCTGAGCCGGAGGGACCAACCGGCAACGAAGTCAAAACCGAGACGATCTACTCTGGGATAACAAACGGCACGGAACGCAATCAACTGATTGGCGGCAACTACGCTCCCAAAGATGAACAACTGCCCACCGGTGGAGGCGGCTACCAAAATGTGGGACGGGTGATTGCGGTAGGGCCCGATGTCAGCGAACTACAGATTGGGGATGTGCTGTACATGAGTGCCGTCCACGCAGAGTACGTCGTGATGCCAGAAGATGGCTTGCTCATCAAGCTGCCTGACTTGATTGACCGCAAGGAGGCGGCGCTTTTTGGGATGACCAGTGTCGCCATGCGCACCTGTCGCAACGCCGAGTTGCAGATGGGAGAACGGGTGTTGATCGTGGGGGCTGGCATCATCGGTCAGGTCGCCGCCCAAATTGCTACTAGCATGGGAGCGCGCACCACGCTTTGCGACATCAATGCCAATCGGCTGGAAATTGCCGAGCAGATTGGTGCGGCTGAAACCGTGCTGAATGTTGCAGGGGACAGATGGGAAAAAGAGATCGCTGACGGGACGTTTGATGCGGTGATTGACTTTGCCGGCGTCCCGGGCATGGAGGATCAACTTATCAGTGCTGTGCGCCAGCGCGGCAGGGTTGTATTCATCGCTGGACGGGACAAAGTGACCTATACCTTTAATCTCGGTCAGGGACGCGAGATCCAGCTAAAACAAAACAGTCATTTTGATCGCGATGACCTGCAGAATCTGTGTCGTCTGGTCGATCGAGGATTGGTGAAGATTGCACCCTTAATCCGCGATGTCGTCCCGGTAAGCGAAGCCAAGCACATCTATGACACACTGCGGGATACGCCCAATGAACTGTTGGGGACGGTGTTTGTATGGTAAGCGAATTTGGTGGCCCCGCCTCTGGAAATCCATGCCGTTATGGTTGAGCTACCTTCGCACGAGCCGGCCGGTTACCGCTGCCCGTTCTGCACAATAGCAGGCGGCGCGGAATCCGAGTTTACGGCGTGGCGCAACGAGTATGTTCTGGTGCAGATTGCACTGCACTGGAACCCAGCCAACCCCGGCAAGGCGCTGGTGATCCCGCTGGCACACATTGAGAACGTCTACACGCTGCCCGACGAGCTGGCCGGCCGCATCGCCCACATGGTGCGCCGCGTGGCGGTCGCCATCCGCTACAAGCCCCTGAGCAATCAGGGGCTTTTTTAATAGACCACGGCGAAGCTGTGTTCCTGCGTCCATTGCCCTTGGTCGGTTTGGGCGCGCACTTGCACGACGTATATTCCGGGCGCGACGAGTTGCTCCTGCTCGTCGCGCCCGTTCCACATCGCTTGATGGCGGCCGTTGAGCTGTGCACCGAGGGTTTGCCGCCACGTGGAGCGGCCGTCGAGCGCGTAGATTTCCAGCTCTACTTCGGCGGCGGCTAGCAAGCGGAATAAGGCGTACTGGATCGTTACGTGGTCGTTGATGCCGTCGCCCTGAGGGGTGAACGCGGTCGGTCGCACCTCTATCGCTCCCAACACCTCATCCAATGCCCGCCCGCTGGCGACCATGCGCAGTTGATCCGTGCCCAAAGCGTCGCTGGCGTCGCCCCCTTCCACTTGCTGCGGCAGACTCTGTCCAGCGCGTGTGAACACCTCGGCTTGCACGGTGCCCGAAGCCGTGTACATGATGGTTTCCAAATGCAAGCGCAGCGTTTGCGCCCCCCCGTCGCGGATGGGTTCGGGCAAGTAGATCGCTAGGCCCTCGGGTTCGGCGATTAAGCTGTCGGCAGTCACCGGCTGCGGGGGATCGCCCATCTCCAAGCCGAGTAGGGCACCCGCGCTGGGCAGGGTCAGGCGCACCGCGTCAAAACCGGCCTGCTCCGCCGCGAATTCGGCCCGCAGGTCGCAGACTAACTCGATCTTTTGCCCGGCCGGTACCTCGGCGATGTGGCCTATGGGCTGTAGGTCGCTGGCCGCGGCTACCTCGCCCACCACTCGTTCGGCTAGCAGCGGAGAATGCTCAATTACCAGCGAATCCAAGCGCGTAAAATCCCACAGCGTTTCGGTCTCCAGCGTCAGGCGCAGCTGCAGGTAGCGGCCGCTCGGTACCCGTGGTAGCTCGCCGGAATGGCGCAGTGGCGGCGACCAAAAGCTCCAGTTGTCCGCGTCGTCAATAATGGGGCCGCGCCAGCCCACGGCCAGGGGATCCCAGGGCCAAGTGCGCTGCTTGAGCCGTTCGTATGCGCTTTGCGTTACTTCCACGAGTTGGCCGATGTCGTCGTACCCGTGATAGCCGGTGGGTGTGGGGTCTAGGCCGGTCTTGATTTCTACTTGCGCGGATGTTGGCGCGGCGGGCGCGGCGGCGATTTGGTCGTCTGCGCGCCGCCACTTGCTCGCGCCAAAGCGCACGTGCCCGATGTTGACCGTTTGCCCTAAATCGATTACTTGCGACGTCCACACGGCTTGCGGCGGGAATCCCCGGCCGGACACCTCTAGCTCAGCCAAGGCGAACTTGTTGTAGAACCAGCCGATGTCTGGGAAGAAGTAGATGCGCAGAAAGCGCAGGTATTGCAGCGGGAACTCGATATGTACGACGGCTTCGGTGTTCAGATCGATGCTAGATAGCAGGATGTCCAAGGGCCGGTAGTGGGTGCCCTCTTCCTTGGCGACGCCGGCTGGATCGAGGCTGCCGGAGAGTTCGTATTTGGCAAAGGCGAAGTTGGGGCGATACGGCTCTTGGGTGAACGCGTCCCGCCCCTCGGGTGGATAGAACGCAAAGCGATCCACCGGCACGGGCACGCCGAGGTCAATGGTGTAGAATTCGTTGGACTCGGAGTAGGTTTGCGCCGCAAAGAAGGTCGTGAGGTCGCCATCGACAAAGTCGCGTGGCTCGGCGCGTGGGCGGAGGTAGTTGATCCCGCGCCAGATGCGGGCATCGCCTAGGCGATAGGTGGATTCTCCGGGGGATCGCCAGCGATACCAAGGCCCTAATTGGGGGAGCAAGTTTTCGCCGGGTTTGAGTTCGCGCGGCTGGAGTACGGATGGGTCGGTAACGTCGTCTATCATCCGCAGTTGCCCGGTCCACGTCGCCCACGGCTCCGTGCCGCCGAGGCGAAACTCATCTACCGCCCATGAACGCGCCGACAGACCGCTTAGCATTAATGCAAGGGCAAACGCATGTCGCATGGGGGACCTCTTTTGGTTAGTGGCCAACAGCAACTTCCCCCTAACCACTATCAGGGCGTAGCGTCTGTGTCAATAGGAAATTCGTCGTTGTGCAGGAAGCGCTCTATTGGATTGCCACGAGAATAAATTGCGCTAACGCTCTCCTGCAAGAGGACGCGCTGGCCGCAGCCCGAAAAAAGCCGCCATGATTAGGCCGCTCGCAATCCGCGACGCGCAGGCCAGGCCAAAGGCGGCCCCATAGCCATAGTCGAGAATGAGCGTGCCGCCTATGAGGCTGCCGAGGAAGCTCAAAAGCTGGAAGCCGCAGACGCGCAGGCCCTGGATCCGTGCCCAATAGCGTCGGGGCAGCACTTGGGTGGAGAAGTGCTGGTCGGACGGATTGTCGATGACTTCGCCGATGCGCACGAGCAGGAACATGAGCACGGCTAACGGCAGGCTGATAAAGGCTCCCATGATCCCGAGGGCACTGCCGCTCGCGGTGCGAGCCGGGAGGATGGTTAGCGTCGGTCCGAAGCGGCGCACCAGCGTCGGCGCGGCGAAGGTCGCTGGCAGGCTGACGAGTTGGCTGAGAAAGAAGATCGCGCCGATTGCAGCCGGGCCGACGCCCAGCTCGGACTCGAAGAATACGTTGAAGAACGGGTACGTCAGCCCCATGGAGAAACCGCGCGTGCCACTCAAGGCGGTAATGCCGGCAAAGATGCGCCACGGCGAGGATGCTGGCTTGTCCTCGTCCGATGACCGGGTTGGCGTGGGTGCTCTTTCGCGACGGGCCGGACTGGATGCGTACAACAGCGGTACGATGGCGATAAGCGAACAAGCCGCGCCGAGGAACAGCGCGTAGCGGAAGGGCGCGGGGGCCTCGGTGGAAAGGCCGAGGAAATAGCCCATGACCCCGGGCATGAAGCCGCCGACTAAGCTCAAGAGCATGCGGACGACTATTTGCAGGGCCGACCAGATGGCGAGGGCTTCGGCGCGTCGCGCCGGATGGGCATTGTCCGAGAGGAAGGGGACATGGTTGACCCAGACGAAGGCCATGGCCACGCCGCCGACAAACGAGAACGCCAGCATCGCGCCCGGCGACGTGGTCAAACACAGGCCCAACTGGGAGACTGCCAGCAGCAGGCCCGAGGCTATGAGGAAGGGCTTGCGGCCGAGGCGGTCGCTCAGGATGCCGGTGGGCAGCGCCAACAGGCCGGTCGCCAGCGGCGCCATGCTGGCGACTTGGCCGATAAAGTCCTCTTGGTAGCTCAGACGCAGTAGATAGAGATTGTACAGCAGGGAAAAGAGCGCCATGCCGGCGTTGATCGAGGTGCCAAAAGCGAAAAATAGCCGGACATTGCGGTTGAATTCCCGCAGCCGAAAGCGGCTTAGGGCGCGGCCGAGGAGCATCCGGCGTGGCGTCTTGCAAAGACCTCGACGGCCTTTTGCACGACGATCTTTGCGGTGTGGACCCGCTCGGCAAAGGGCAGTTCCATGCCGGTCTCAATGGTGAAGGCCAAGCCGTAGGTTTGCGCGGCAAAGTCGGCGAGATTGAAGCCCTCGCCGCGCTGTTGGGGGTTGAGCCAGAAGACGCTGCGCGGCCCCTTGGTAAAAAAAGACCCAGGCAAATAGTCGCTCGGGGCGAGAGCCACACCGGAGGCCGCGACCGCAGCGATCATCTCGCTGGCCATGGTCTCCT
The DNA here is from genome assembly GCA_965261395.1 of Candidatus Latescibacterota bacterium. Classification (GTDB taxonomy): domain Bacteria; phylum Latescibacterota; class UBA2968; order UBA8231; family UBA8231. The sequence goes on along the minus strand of OZ253462.1, from coordinate 2,842,558 downwards.
CCCACTGCTGGTCGCTGGGGGTGCGCTGGTGCCGCGCCGAGAACCAGAAGAAGTCGCCCCCGTGCTCGTGGAGGTCCAGCGTCAGGCCGGGCTGTATGGCGGCCATCAGGTCGCGAGTGCAGCGCGACTCAACGGGTGCCCAAGGGGTATCGTGGAAACGGTTGAGGTGGAGAACTTCGCCGGCGGGGTCAATCACCAGCGTGTACGCGCGCTCGACGCCGGGATTGCTGGCGGCAAAGTAGAGCCGACGCCCCTTGAGTGCTTCGACCCAAGCTCCTACCGGATGGTTGTACAGGTTGCCCGTCGCGTAGCCGTACTCACCGATGAGGGCGACCACGGTATCGTCTTCGCCATAGAGGACTTCGCCGCGCTCTTTGAGCAAGGGGGCGACCTCGTCGAGGCCGTTGAGATTCGGGGCTGCATCTAGACTTAGGCCGAGTGCGTAAGCCAAGCCATTCATGCCGATGGGATCGCGGCTGGGGATGGTGTAGAGCTGGTGCTCGGTCTCGATATCGTCGATGAGGGCACAAGCCGCGCTGACGCCGGCCTGTTCGGTGGAGTGGCTACCGGCGCTGATGAAGATTGCCGGTGTTTTGTCGCCGCCGCTTTTGACCGCGACGATGGGTTGTCCGTCGGGCGCGCGGCCGAGGATCTGTGGGGTGTGGCCGTTGTCTTGGATATAGGTGAGCAGGTCGGCGTAGCGGTCGAATGGTTGCATGGCGTTTAGGCGCACAGAGGATGCGCCATTTGCGCACGGCGGAAGGGAACGTCGATCTGGTCGCCCTGATTGATGGCCGCCATTCTGGCCCGCGCCTCTAGCCACAGCCGATGCCACTCGGCCGGATCGCGCAGCTCGCTGTCCGGGTCGCGGCGGCTGCGGGCGACAAACCCAGGGAAGGCGATACGCCCGGTGGGCTGGTCGGCGGGATTGTAGCGCAAGTCAAAGCTCCAGCGGACCTCGTCGCTGACGTTAGAGTAGGAGCCGTGGACGGTCTGCTTGTGGACGAAAATGACGTCGCCGCGCTCAACCGGTAGGGGGATGGCCCGATCAGCGGCGAAGAGCTTTTCCGGGACTTGGGCCGCACCCGCGAATTGCGGCGCGTTGTCCATGTAGTTGGGGCAGTGGGGCAAAAGGCCGTTTTTGTGCGAGCCGGGCGCGACCATCAGCGGCCCTTTCTCGATGGGGGTGTCTTGCAGCGAGAACCACACTGTCAGCATCCGCGTGTCGTCGGCTTCCTCGGTTACGACGCCGTGGTCTTGGTGCCACTGGGTAGCCCCGAGGATGGCGTTGCCGAACTGGTTTTTGGGCAGGTAGCTCTCGGGCGGCTTGATGCGCACGTGCTGGACGGGATTGGAATAGATCTCCGGGCCAATCAGCGACTCGACGACGTCGAGCAGGTTGGGGTCGGTGAAGGCGCGGAAGACGGACGGCCCGGCCCAGAAGGGGGTGTCGGGCTGGACGTTTTGAAAGGGCAGCGAGAAGTCGAAGTACTGGCTGTGGACGCGGCCGGTTTCAACGCAGATCTGGATGTAGCGGTCGCCAAACTCGAGTTCTTCGTAGCGCGAGGTGATTTCGCCCTGAGCGTAGAGCGCGTCGGCCAAGCTGTCGAGGACCGTGGCGTATTCGTCGATGACCGGGTCGAGGGTGGTGCCCGGATCGAGGACGCCCTTGACGACGACGTAGCCTTCGCTGGCAAAGTGATCGAGTTGGTGGGATGTGAGCGCGGGCATTGCTTTTCCTCCGGTGGGTGCGCGGTTGGTGGGCGTGCCTCTACAATAACAAGGGCAACGTGCAAGAGGCAAGCGCGGATTGGATGGAGAAGCGCGGTTCGATATACTACTATGGCTCCGCGTCGCTTGCGGCGGCTCGACGCCAGCCGGGGCGACCGATGATTATAGGAGGCATCATGGTTTGCAAGGTACTCCACGCCGCCCTGTGGGGCGTCAGCGTATTGTTCCCAACTGCGCTCGCCGCCGAGCAGCTTCGCTTTGACGCGGCCGATGAGTGGCGGACTTGGCGCTTGCCGCTAGGGATTATTGCACTCGACAACGCTGGAGTCATCCGCCCGGTCGAAATCCGCAAAAACGTCGATCCAGTGCTCGATGCTGGGGCTTTTGGCGGAGGCATTCGGGCCGCGGGTTCCAATCGGCAAGCCGCTACACGGGCTATTGACGGGGATCGGCTAACCGGCTGGAGTCCCGACTTGGCCGATGATCCAGACGATTGGTGGATCGAGATCGACTTGGGACGAGCTGTGGCGGCGCGCCGGGTAGCGCTGACCTTTTTGGAGACTGCTCCGCCGTGCGCGCTGTTCGACGTGTTGCTTTCCACTGGAGAGCCAGCCATCGACGTGGTCGGCAACCCCATGGAAGGTAGCCTCGTGTACCGCGTGCAGGAGCGCTTCAAGGAAAACCAACGGCAGCAAGTCGCGCTGGAGCTGGACCCGGTGCGCGATCCGTTTGTGCAATTTATCCGCGTCGAAGTGCTCGACTGTGGAGCCGAGGCCGCGCTGGCCGAGGTGGAGGTCGAAGCCATCGGCGACAACCTCTCCTTGGATCTGGCGGCCAAGGGCGGGGGCTTGGAAATCATCGTCGATATCGACGGCTTTGGCGACGCGGCGTCGTTTGCCAACTCGCTACCGCTGGCCGACGGCCGGTTTTCCCTGTGGTCGGAAAACCGCCGCATCAACCGCCCGGTTGATGTGATCTCGCGCATGACCTTGGACTTGGGCGCGGTTTATTGGGTGGATTTGGTGCGCATCGTCGGGAATTTTTTGTCGCGGCCCGGGCAATTCCGCTTCAACTTCGACCGCTACGAGGTGCTAACCGCGGATGGGTCGCTGGCACCAAATGGTACGCGCATCTGGAACCGGCAATTCGCGGGTAAAGCTACGATGTCCAATCGCCAGCTCGGGATCGCCAATCACCACTTTGAGCCGATCAAGACGCGCTACGTGCGGGTCGAATGGGTGTTTTGGGACGCGGCCTGTGCGGCCGCTTGCGTGGGCTGCGGCATTGTGCCGCCCTGCCAGTTTTGGGGCGGCACGCGCGAGTTGCAGGTCTTTGGCGAGGGGCATCCGCAGCGGGTGGTGTTGCCTTCGCCCCTGATTGATCTCGGCGGCGACAAGCAGGTCCACGCGATCCGCTGGCAGGCCGACGCGCCCGCTGGGACGCGGATGGAGGTGCGCAGCCGCACGGGCAATGACCTGCAAATGGACATCACTTATCACGACAAAAACGGCCGAGTCGTCACCGAGCGAAAGTACGACAAGCTCATCCCGTCCTTTAAGGGCCGGATCGACACCGCGCTGTCGCCGGGGGCCAATTGGAGCCCGTGGAGCAAGCTGTACTTGCAGCCGGGCGAGCCGTTTGCTTCGCCTTCGCCGCGACAATACGCCGAGTTGGAGGTCGCCTTGGTATCCGAGCGGCCGGATGCGGGGGCGGCCTTAGATTGGCTGGAGATCGAGTTCGGCGACCCGGTGGCGCAAGAAGTGGTGGGGGAGATTTTTCCGGTCGAAGTGCAGCCTGGGGAGCGCACCGAGTTTGCCTATTACATTCGTCCACAGCAGGTGGCGGGTCGCGGCTTTGACCACTTGGAGGTGGAGACCTCCGCGCCGATTGAGTTTGTGGCGGTGTTGGTGGAGGGCGAGGTGGTGGAAGCGACGGATTATCCGACGGAAGGGGGATTGGCGGTCGCCTTGGCCGCGCCGGTTAAGAGCCGTCAGCTAGTGGAACTGCGCTTTGCCGGAACCGTGTTTGTCGATGCCACGCGCTTTGACGCCTTTATTGCCCAAGGCCCCGCCGACGCGCTGTTGCGGCAGCGGGTGGATGCGGGCGACGCGTACGCAGAGGTTGCTAGCAGCACCAATGCCGTGCGCTTGCCCGTGGGGGCACGGTTGTTGGCCAACGTGGCGATAGGGCCACCGACATTGACGCCGAATGGCGACGGGGTCAACGACGCGCTGCGGGTGGAATTCGACTTGGTCAATGTCTTGGCCGCGCGGTGGATCGGCCTGCGGATTTTTGACCTTGCGGGGCGGTTGGTGTGGGTGCGAGAAGAGGAGGGCAAGGCTGGTGGTCGGGCTTGGGTTTGGGATGGCCGAGGGAGTTGGGGGGTGAAGGTAACGCCAGGGCTGTACGTGGTGGGATTGCGCGTCGAAGGCGACGAAGAAAGCCATAGCAGGTGGCGCATAGTTGCCGTTGTTTATTAGATCACTAATCGCGCCCCTTTGGGCATTCAGAAGGAGGCAACATGAGACTGATCCTCGTAGGTTGCGAATACGCTGGCAAGACGACTTTGGCCAACTCTATCGTCGGTTGGATCGAGCGCACTTTTGGTTCGTCGCGCACTTTCCACGACCACTTCAGCCTGCCGTGCAACGAGTTCCCCGTAGAGGAACAGGAGCAACTGCTGGCGCTCAGCCCGCGGCTGAAGGAGATGTTCCAGCGCTACATGATGAACTACCACTTCCATCCCGCTTTCTACAGCGACCCGGACCACAACTTAGTGGGTTTCCACATTGAAGAGGCCGTGTACGCGCCTTTGTACTACGGCTACGGGGGCCGAGGCGAGTACGCCGACCGCGCCGCGCTGGCTCGTGCCTTCGACGAGGAGATCATGCAGCACGCGCCCGATACGGTGCTCGTGCTGGTGCGCGCGCAGCCCGAAGTCATTGCCCAGCGCATGCGCGCGCAGCCGCACGAGCGGCCGGTGGTACAGGAAAAGGATATCGAGTACGTGTTGCAGCGCTTTGAGGAGGAATTCCGCGATTCGCTCATCCGCAAGAAATTCGCCCTCGACACGTCCGACGCCACGGTGGAGCAAACCTTGGCGGAGTTCGCAGGGGAGATCAAAAATCGCCTGAGCGAAACCGACCGCTTGCGCCTTTTGGTCCACCAGAACTGGCCGACCTAAGCCATGCCACAGCCCTTTCTCGATTGGTATGGCGTATGGGCCGGCCAAGCCGGCATCGAAGGCGGCCAAGCCTGGGTGCAAGACCCGCCGGTCGGCGTGCGGTTGGCCGTGCAGGAGGCGAGTAAATCCCCGGTCTTCATCGCGCCGGAACACCCCTGGGAAGCGGGCGGTCTGACGCCGCAGGTTGTGCTCTGCGATGGCGACGTGCTGAAGATGTGGTACATCGCCCGCGGCGCTGGGGATGACCAACCTCCCTTCATTGCGTACGCCGAGAGCACGGACGGCTTTTGTTGGCAACGCCCGGCCCTGCATTTGCAAGAGTACGGCGGCAGCACGGCCAACAACTTGCTCTTCCGCTTCGGCGACTTTGGGTTGCAATCCGTGTTTGTGGATCCGATGGCCCCGCCGGAGGCTCGTTACAAAGCGATGGCGCGCGATTCCATTACCTATCACGAGGGAGTGCCGGTGCCCGCGATGACTCGGGAGCGCAAGTGGGCCATTCGCCGCGCCATGACAGAGGCCGGCTACACGCCAGAGCAGCGGGCTGCAGCTTTGTATTTCGTCGGCTTGCTCAAAGGTGCGGTGTCGCCCGATGGCAAGCAGTGGACCTTCTTGGAGGAGCCGCTTTTGAACGTGGGTCGCACCGGACTCGACAGCCACAACATCGCTGCGTACGACGCGGAAGCCGGTCAATACGTGGCCTATTTGCGCGGCCATCAAAATCGCCGCCGCATCGTGCGCCGCACCGAGGGCGCGGAGTTCGGGAAATGGTCGCCGCCGCGGCCGGTATTCGGCGCGGATCCGCAAGATCCCATAGATGACGACGTGTACGCGTCGGGCTATTGCCGCTATCCCCACGGCGGCTTCCATTTGATGTTCCCAGCCATGTACCACCGCTGGACGGCCACTGTGGATGTGCAATTGGCGACTAGCCGCGACGGCTTGTTGTGGAGCCGGCCCGAGCGCAAGCCCATCATCTCCCCTGAGCCTGAAGGGTACGGCATGGTGTTTGCCTTCCCGGACTTGGTCCCGCTCGACCCGGAGACATGGGGCGTGATGTTCATTGGCAGTACGACTTGCACGATTGGGGAGAGCGGTACGAACCGGGTCGCCCCTCGGAATGGCGTTGGGCCACTTGGAAGCGAGATCGGCTGGTAGCGCTCGAAGCGCTGGTTGAAGGCCGCGTAACGCTGGTTGAACGCGAGTGCGAGGGCCGCGAGCTGACGCTCAATTTCCAGACGCAAAAGGAAGGCGGTTGGATCAAGGCCGAACTGGTCGGGCCGCCCTCTTCGCCGGCTGCGCCGGTGCAGGCCATAGAGGGCTTTGGGTTAGAGGAGGCCGACTTGCTGGCTGGCGACGAGTTGGCTGGGGTGGCGACGTGGCGGGGCAGCAGCGATTTGTCGGCCTTGCGCGGCAGACAGGTGGCCATTCGTCTGCACATGGGCCGGGCGAAGGTGTTTGCGACGGCGATGTAAGGTTGTTCGCTTGAAGTGTCTCTGTCAACGGCGTTTTTTCTGATATATATGGGGTCATTCGTCGCCTTGCCTGATGGCGCAGACCGGGCCGGGGCTGTCATCGCGGCCATGGAGTCCATTGAGAACGACTACGACAGCCTGCGCGGCGTCCTGCCCAAGAGCGAATACCGGGAATTGGACGGCTCCGTCCTTGGCCAGCTCCTGCGCACGCTCAACCCGGATGAGTTGAAGCAGGTCTCCGGCGATGTCTTCGGCCGCATCTACGAGTACTTTCTCACCAAGTTCGCCGATCAGAAGGCCCACGACGACGGGGAGTTCTTCACGCCTGTGTCGCTAGTGTCGCTGATCGCCCATGTTCTCAATCCGCAGCGCGGCACTGTGCTGGACCCGGCGTGCGGCTCCGGTGGCATGTTCGTGCAGAGTGCTCGCACCGTGGAGGAGCAAGGCCAAAGCCCCACCGAGCGGCTCACTTTCCGCGGCTTGGAGAAAAACGCCACCACCATTCACCTCGCCAAGATGAACCTCGCCGTCCACGGCCTCGAAGGCGACATCCAGAAGGCCATCACCTACTACGAGGATCCGCACGAACTGGTGGGGCGGGCCGACTACGTCATGGCCAATCCTCCCTTCAATGTGGACGAAATCGACGCCGACAAGGTGAAGGTTGATCCGCGTTTGCCGTTTGGCCTACCTGGTGTCAACAAGCAGGGCAAAGTCAGCAACGGCAACTACGTCTGGATTAGCTACTTCTACAGCTATCTGAACGAGCAGGGGCTAGCTGGCTTTGTGATGTCGTCGCAGGCGTCTAGTGCTGGTGGCGGCGAGGCACAGGTGCGGCGGAAGCTGGTGGAGAGCGGCGATGTGGACGCGATGATCGCCATTCGCAGCAACTTCTTCTATACCCGCACCGTGCCGTGCGAGCTGTGGTTTTTCAACCGTGCCAAGCCCGAGGCGCACCGCGACAAGGTGCTGATGATCGACGCGCGCAACGTGTTTCGCCAAGTGACGCGCAAGATCTGCGACTTTAGCCCTGAACAGCAGCAGAATTTGCTGGCTATCGTCTGGCTCTATCGGGGCGACAGCGAGCGTTTTGTCGAGCTGGTGTCGCGCTACTGCGCCCGCGCCCTTGATGAGGGGAAGGGGTGTTTCAGCACCGAGGGTGAACGGGGCCTGCCGAATTTTCTAGCCTCGCTCAACAGCCTGCGGGATGTGCTGGTTCCTTTTCTCAATACGCTGGGTGCAGAAGGTGCCCATGCCGAGGCGTCCGAAAATTTGACGAAAGCCATACGCGACTTTGAGGCTGACGGGGACGCTTTCCAAAAGGCAGTCGCCGCACAGGGGGAGGCTTGGGCCGGCCCGGAAATTGACAGCGGCACGATGCGAACAAGGGTTGACGACCTCGCCTCGCTGGCCGAGAGCAGCCGCGATCTTGCCGGACAGGCCGAACACCTGTACAAGCTGGCTGCCCGCCTCATCGAGATTTGCGAGGAGGAGTGCGATGCCAAGTCCAGCGTCTTCTATGACGCCCGTGGTGTCACTCGTGCTCGCAAGGCCGCCGACGAGGCCCGCCAGCGAGCCGTTGAGCAACTCAAGCAGGTGCGCTACTTCTATCAGCAGGCCCACTGGCTCACCGAGCGCTTCCCGGACGCTGAGCTGCGCGATGTGGAAGGGCTGGTTAAGCTGGTGGATCGCGCCGAGATTGAGGCCAACGACTGGAGCCTGACTCCGGGCCGCTATGTAGGGGTCGCGCCCGAGGAGGAGGACGAGGATTTCGACTTCAGGGAGGCCCTGCGCGAGATTCACGAGGAATTGGACGAACTCAATGCAGAGGCGGTAACGCTGGCGGCGACCATTAAGGAGAACTTTGAGGAGTTGGGGATATGACGAAGAACCGATCAGGTGCCGAGAATTCTGGCCGGAAGTCCATTGGCCGACAGCGAAAAGGGGCGTCGTTTCCCGCGCCCGCGGGAAAGGGCGAGTTGCCCGCCGACTATACTGTCCTGCTCGGGCAGATCAAGGAACGCATCTGCTCGGAGCGGTTGCGCGTGGTATCGGCTGCTAACGAGGCGATGGTGTTGCTGTACTGGGATATCGGCAAAGCGATCCTCGGTCGCCAAGAGCAGGAAGGCTGGGGGGCCAAAACTATCGATCGGCTTTCGCACAACCTGCGGGAGGCGTTCCCGGACCTGCGGGGTTTCTCTCCGCGCAACCTCAAGTACATGCGTACTTTCGCCTCCGTTTGGCCCGACCGCGAAATTGTGCAACAGGTTGTTGCCCAAATTCCGTGGGGGCAGAACGTCGTCCTCATGGACAAGATCTCCGACAGCCACGCCCGTCTATGGTACGCCGAAAAGACCCGGCAGGAGGGATGGAGTAGAAGCGTACTCCTGACACAAATCGAGACCAAGCTACACGAGCGCGAGGGCAGGGCCGTCACCAACTTCCCTCGGACGCTGCCACCGGCCGATTCCGACATGGCGACCCAAGTGTTCAAGGACCCGTATCTGTTCGATTTTCTCGGCACGGCGGCACCGAGGGTGGAACGGGAGTTGGAGCGGGCTCTCGTGGATCATATACAGAGTTTCCTGCTGGAAATGGGGTCGGGGTTCGCCTTTGTTGGTCGGCAGGTGCTCTTGGAAGTCGGCGACCGGGATTTCTACGCGGATTTGCTGTTTTACCACCTCAAGCTCCGTTGCTTTGTCGTCGTGGAACTCAAGGCCGTGCCGTTCGATCCGGCCTTTGTCGGCCAGATGAACCTGTATTTGTCCGCCGTGGACGATCTCATGCGCCACCCGGACGACGCGCCGACCATTGGGCTGCTGCTGTGCAAGGGCAAGGATCGGACGGTGGTCGAATATGCCCTGCGCGGTTTTGAGAAACCGATGGGCGTCGCGCAGTGGGAGACCACGCTGGTTGATTCGTTGCCGGATGACCTCAAAGGTAGTTTGCCTACTGTTGAAGAGATTGAGGCTGAGTTGTCGGGGTGGGAGAATGGGGAGTGATTATAGGCAGCCTGCAAACAACCCTTGGTGATCTAGTCGAGAGCGGCGAAGGGTTTATTCAAACAGGCCCTTTTGGAAGTCAACTGCATGCTCACGATTATGTAGAGAACGGTATTCCCATTGTCATGCCTCAACAGCTTGGTGACAATGAGATCAGCGAATACGGGATATCCCAAATTAATGGACAAGATCGCGACAGGCTGATCCGACATGTAATGCGTGTGGGTGACATTGTTTTTAGTCGGCGTGGTGACGTAACACGTCGTGCGTACATAACAGGTAAGGAAGACGGTTGGCTGTGTGGCACCGGATGTTTGCTACTACGATTAAATCATCCTCAATGTGACAACAGCTATCTGGTTCGGTTCTTGGGTCTCCATGAGACACGATCGTACTTGACGCAGCATGCAATTGGTGCGACGATGCCGAATCTGAACCAAAGGATTCTTGCGTCGGTGCCAGTTGTCCTACCCCCAAGGGAGCACCAGGAACGGATTATCGGTGTTGTTTCCGCCTACGACGACCTGATCGAGAATAATCGGCGGCGGATTCGGTTGCTGGAGCAGGCGGCGCGGCTGCTCTACAAGGAGTGGTTCGTTCACCTCCGCTTCCTTGGCCATGAGCACGTCAAGATCAAGGACGGTGTGCCGGAGGGTTGGGAGAGGAAGCCGCTGGGTGAAATTGTCGAAACAAATGCTGAGAGCTACAAGGCAGGCGAATTGCCGGATTATATTAATTACACTGATATATCATCAGTCAAGTTAGGTCGAATAGTTGCAAAGAATCTAATGTCATCTGTTGAAGCCCCAGGGCGTGCCCGTAGAAAAGCCAAATCCGGCGACACAATATGGTCGAATGTTCGCCCGAACTTGCGAGCATATGCGCTTGTTCTCAATCCAGAAGAAAATGACGTTTTTTCAACAGGCTTCACTGTCCTTTCGCCTGTATCCTTCCCGTTCACCTATCTATATCTACTCGTCACTACCGATGAATTCGTTGGCCATTTGGCGAACCATGCTACGGGAGCGGGTTATCCAGCGGTAAGAGCTGATGATTTTGAACGTGCTATTGTACTTGTTCCGTCAGACCAGATACTGAGACTCTTCCAGAATAGGACCGAGTCGATATACAGATTTATGTATACCCTAGAAAAAGAGATGAGATCCCTGTCGCAAACCCGTGACCTGCTTCTCCCGCGCCTGATGAACGGCAAAATAACAATATGAACCCCCAAGCCCTCTCCGCCCTCCTCGCCCTCAGCTAAGGCTTCACCACCGAGTTCAAACAGGCCATGCCCTCCGACCTCGGGCGGGATATTTGCGCCTTCACCACTTTTGTATATGCTTATTGTATATCCAAATTAAATTGAAGCGAGGTCATAGCGTGGCAACAGCACACACGAAAGTTTTTATGAGCAACAAGAGCCAAGCGGTGCGGCTGCCCAAGGCCGTTGAACTGCCGGAATCAGTGCGCGAGGTCGATATCGTCGCGATAGGATCAAAGCGCGTTATCACACCTGCTGGCGAGAGTTGGGATGAGTGGTTCAACGGACCCGGTGTTTCGGATGATTTTATGTCGGTACGGGAACAGCCGGCCGATGCACGTCGGGAAAAACTGTGATGCTCAGGTATCTGCTAGATACCAATGTGGTGATTTATGCCATCAAGAACCGCCCCCAATCGCTGCGACAAAAATTCAATCGGTCGCAAGGTCAGATGGCGATTTCTTCCGTAACTTGGGGCGAACTTGTCTATGGCGTTGAACGCTCCGCCCAGCCCGAGCGCAATCTGGCGGATATTGAATCGCTGGGCACTAGGCTTGAGATCATGCCGTTTGACCAAGTTGCAGCCAGCCATTTTGGTCGAATCCGTGCAGAACTGTATCGCGTTGGTGCTCCGATTGGCCCCTACGATATGATGATCGCGGGTCAGGCGCGTGCGTACGGGCTGGTTTTGGTGAGCAATAATGTAAAAGAGTTTGAAAAAGTTCCCGGGCTCATGCTGGAAAACTGGGTCCGCTGATTCCTTCATACGCGACGGGGCGAGCAGTCAGCAAATGTCGAATGCGGAAGTGGAAAACCTATTCTACGCGGTTGGACGCCTTCATTTCGACAAGAAGCCCTGTGAAGTTTTCTCCATGGAAAAAGACCTTGATGACGAGACTTGGGCGCGGTTTAGTGAACGCGCCAAAATTCCAGAGGCGATGGATCGGCTCGTGGCCCTCCGAAACCTCGGCCTAGTCGATGTACAAGATCGTATGACCCATGCCGGAGCAGCTCTGGGCACCAAGAGCGTCCCGCGCAATCCGCTGCTGTTCGGCATGTTATACCGAATGGACGTGGTAGAGCAGATCGGTTCCGGCATTCGGCGCATTCGCGAGCTTTGCCGAGAGCACGGGGTAGCAGAGCCGGTAATCGACGTGTCCGAGCACTGGGTGACGACGACCTTTTTCAGGCCGACCGCAGAAGTAGGAGACCAAATCGGGACTAAGGAGGGGCTGAGGCAGTACCAGCCAGAGTCGCAGCCAGAGTCGCAGCCAGAGTCACTGGAACAGCGTGTGCTTACTCAGTTGCAAAAAGGACCCATGACGAAATCGGATATAGTCAGGGGCTTGGGGCAAAAAGCTGTGTCCGGCCAGCTCAACAAGGTTATCCGCGCCTTGCTAAGCGATGGAGCTATCGAATACACGATTCCAGAAAAGCCGAATAGTCGCCTTCAGCAGTATCGGCTGACGGACAAGGGCCAAGCGTTTATACTATAATTATGAACAGTTGAAGGAGATTGTCTGATGAGCACGAAGACCTTGTTCTTGGCATGGCAGGATCAGGACAAAAGAAAGAAGAGCCACCCATGGTTTCCGGTGGGTAGGCTGGATATCATCGAGCCGGAGCTTTATCGCTTTCGCTACATCGTCGGCGCGAAACTAGCTGGGTATATTCCATTTATTGATTTCCCTGAGTTGTATGGAGATTACCGCTCCTCAGAGTTGTTTGCGTTGTTCAGGAATCGCGTCATTGCACAGGGAAGGCCGGACCGCATGGCCTATCTGAGCAATCTCGATCTTCCTGAGAATGCGACCCCTTTCGAGATTCTATCGGTCAATGGCGGCACTCGCGTCACGGATTCCTATGAGGTATTCCCGAAACTCGAAAAGGATGCCGACGGCTATTTTACCTGTCGCTTCTTCCTGCACAGTTGGCAACATGCAAGTAAAGAGGCTCAAGAGCGGATTGATGAACTGAAACCAGAAGAGGAACTGTACGTAACCCTCGAATTGACCCATCCGGCGACCAAGCTGGCCGTACAAATCCAGACGACGGACTACTATATGATCGGCTGGACGCCGCGCTATCTCGTGAGCGATTTGGCCATGGCGATGACCGAAGGCCCCAATGACTACAACGCGAAAGTGGTGCGTGTTAATCCTATGCCAGCACCGTCAAGGCAGCGCGTTTTGATTGAAATGCGTGGCCGCTGGAAGAAGCACAAGCCGATGAGCGGCAAGGAGTTCAAGCCTTTGGTCTCTGACCGCATCGCGGTTGATCCAAATGTCGATGATCCAAGACGTTATCAAGTCGCTTTGTAATCCGCAGATCGTCTCGGATAGCGATTGATACCTCGGTGTGGATTAGACCCAATGACTCCCACGCCCTACACCGAAGACACCCTCGTCCAGCAGACCACTGCCGATTACCTAGAGCAACAACTCGGCTGGGAATCCATCTACGCCTACAACAGTGAAGATTTTGGCCCGAACAGCCTGCTGGGCCGCGCCTCCGACCGCGAGGTCGTGCTGACGCGCTATCTGTACGCCGCGCTGCGCTCGCTAAATCCAGGTCTGCCGGACGCCGCTTATGACGCTGCCGTGCAGCAGATTACCGCCACCGCCGCTTCGCAGACCCTCGTCGCTGCCAACCGCGAGCAGTACGACCTGCTGCGCGACGGTGTGCAAGTCGCCTTCCGCAACGATAAGGGCGAGCGGGTGCGGCAGCGGCTGAAGGTCTTCGACTTCGAGACGCCGGAGAACAACCATTTCCTCTGCGTGCGTGAGCTGTGGGTGCGCGGCGACCTCTACCGCCGGCGAGCCGACATCGTGGGCTTCGTCAACGGCCTGCCCTTGCTGTTCATCGAGTGCAAGAACATCCACCGCAACCTCAAGGCCGCTTTTGAGCAAAACTTCTCGGATTACAAGACCACCATCCCCCATCTCTTCCACCACAACGCAATAGTGATGTTCGGCAACGGCGAACAGGCGAAGATCGGCTCCATCACCAGCCAATGGGAGCATTTCCACGAGTGGAAGCGGCTGGAAGAAGAGGAACCGGGCGTGGTGGATATGGAAACGCTGCTCAAGGGTGTCTGCGACAAGCGCAACTTCATGGATTTCGTGGAGAACTTCATCCTCTTCGATGAGTCGTTCGGCGCGACGAGGAAAATCCTCGCCCGCAACCACCAGTTTTTGGGCGTGAACCGCGCCGTCGAAGCCGTGCACAAGCGCAAAACGCGGGATGGCAAACTCGGCGTCTTCTGGCACACGCAGGGCGCGGGCAAGAGCTACTCCATGGTGATGTTTACCCGCAAGGTACACCGCAAGCTAGGCGGCAATTTTACTTTTCTGGTGCTGACCGACCGCGACGACCTCGACAGCCAAATCTACAAGACCTTCGCCGGCTGCGACGTAGTGAACCACGACCGCGACCCCTGCCGGGCGTCCGACGGACGACACCTGAGTCGGCTCTTGGCCGAGCACAAGGCGTACGTCTTTTCGCTGATCCAGAAGTTCAACGTGAACCCCAGCGCGGCGTACACCCAGCGCGACGACGTCATCGTCATCACCGACGAAGCGCATCGCACGCAGTACGGCACGCTAGCGATCAACATGCGCAACGCCTTGCCCAATGCCAGCTATATCGGCTTCACTGGTACGCCGCTGTTCAAGGACGACGAACTCACGCGGCGGGTCTTTGGCGAGTACGTCTCCACCTACGACTTCCAGCGCGCCGTAGAAGACGAGGCCACTGTGCCGCTTTACTACGACGCCCGCGGCGACAAACTGAACGTGGCCATCGGCGACCTGAACGAGCGCATCGCCGCGAAGTTGGAGGAGCTTGAAATCGACGATATCGACGTGCAGCAGCGCTTGGAGAAGGCACTAGCCCAAGGCTACCACGTCATCATCGCTCGCGAGCGGCTCGATCAGATTGCGCGGGATTTCGTGCGGCATTATTCGACCGCTTGGGAGACCGGCAAGGCCATGCTGGTCTGCATCGACAAGATCACCTGCGTGCGGATGCACCGGCTGATTGAGTTTTACTGGAACGAGTACGCCAATGAGCTAGAAGCAGGGCTTGCACAGACGCAGGACGAACAGACCAAAAAGCAGATCGCGTGGATGCGCGAGACGCGCATGGCCGTTGTGGTGAGCGAGGAACAGGGCGAGGTAGAGAAGTTCGGCAAGTGGGACTTGGATATTATACCGCATCGCCGGCTTATCAAGGTAGGCATGGAACTGCCCGCGTCCATGCGCGACAAGCCATCGTTCCGCAACAAGCAGCGGATGGACTTGGACGATGCCTTCAAGGAGCCAGAGCACCCGTTTCGCATCGCCATTGTCTGCGCCATGTGGCTGACCGGCTTTGACGTGCCCTGCCTCTCCACGCTCTACCTCGACAAGCCGCTCAAGGCGCACACGCTGATGCAGGCCATCGCCCGCGCCAACCGAGTGAACGAGGGCAAGAACAACGGGCTAATCGTGGATTACTGCGGCATCCTCAAGCATCTGCGCCAAGCACTGGCGACATTTGCCGGCGCGGAACCGGGCGGTGACGGCCGCGCAATCGATCCCGCCAAGCCGGAAGAGGACCTGCTCGCCGATTTGGCCGAGGCGATTGCACTGGTGCGCGATTTTCTCGTTAAGGGAGGAGCGCCGCTCGACGACGTCATCGGCAAAACCGGCTTCGCGCGCAACGCCGCCATTGTCTCCTGCAAAGAGGTCGCCAACGAGAACGACGAGACCCGCCAGCGCTTTGAGGTGATGTGCCGCGAGGTGTTCAGGAAGTTCAAGGCGTGCATCAACGCACCCGGCGTCAACGACCACCGCACGGACCGAGACGCCATTGACATCATTTATAAGAGCCTGCAGCGGGATCGGGAGCAGGCCGACATCAGCGACATCCTTCGCACGTTAAGCGAGGTGGCCAGTGAAGCGATCGCGGTGCAGTCGGACATGGCGGTTGATCGGCCCCTCTACGACATCAGCCGCATTGACTTCGTCCGGCTCAAGCAGGAGTTCAGGCGCAGTGACCGCCGGCGCACCGGCGTGCAGGGGCTCAAGCGAACCTGAGCGCGTCGGAGCGCGAGCGGATCAAGCAAGTGGCTGTCGAACTGCTGAAAACGCTGAAGGCCGAGAAGCTGCGCGTGAATCAGTGGCGCGACAAGGAGGCGACCCGAGATGCCGTCCGTGTTGCGATCCGTAATTTCCTATGGAGCGACGAAACCGGCTTACCGCCTGACGATTACTCGGAAGCCGAAGTCGGAACCAAGACGGACGACATATTCCGGCACGTGTTCCGCGCCTATCCAACGGTGCCGTCGCCGTATTACGAAAACGCGGCGTGAAGTAACGGGGAAGTGATTGGATTGAGCTATAGCTGTAGTTGTCCGATCTACGGGGCTATATATATATTACTCGTCGTTTCCATTGCGCGCCGAGAAAGGAGGAACTTTAGAACAGGCGAGTAGCATGCTTTTTGTCGAGTCGTTTTTACTCTAAAACGAGGAAAATTACATGAGAGCGCATGCACAGATGCTTTTGGGAGGAGCCTTGGTGCTCCTCGTCAGCACGATCGCTTGGGGGCACGTGGGGACCGAGTATTTTTATCCGCAGGTGCCCGATCCAGCTTCTATGGTCATGGACGGCAATGACGACGACTGGGGCTGGCTCGACCAAGAGGAATTTGCCATCACCACGGATCAGATGTTTGGCCAGCAGGGCGAAGAGATTTCGCGCGAGGATTTCAACGCGGCCTTCTGGATGGCGTGGAGTGCGCCGCCGGACAATCGGTTCTACTTCTACGCTGTGGTGGCCGACGACACGCTCAAGCTGCTCGAATCCGATCAGAAGCGCTGGTGGTCGGATGACATCATCCAGATCACGTTTGATGCCGATCACTCGGGCGGCGACTTCTTAGGCGAAAACTTGGACCACGTATTCAATGGCCAGCGCTACCACCTCCGCGTCAATCCGGGGCCGGGTCAGCCGGTCGCGTACAACAGCCAGCTCGAATACATCGACCTGCCGGAGATCGGCTGGAGCTCCGATGTGTACAACGGCGAGTCAACGCCTTGGTTTGAGGTGGGCTGGACCCTGCTGCCATCGGGGGCCGAGCACGGATCGACCAATGTCACGTGGACTATGGAGTTCCGCTGCGCTCTGTGGGATACCTATGCAACGACGCCCGAGGAGAGCGTGCGCCACGTGTTCCAGGAAGATCAGGTGATACACGTCGGCCCCAAGTTCAACGATCGCGAGCCAGTGGCCTCGGATGAGGCATCGCCGTTCCGGCACAACGTGCTAGTCTTGGGAGCGGCCGCTGCGCAAGACCAAAAGGGCGACCAGATGCTCGATTGGATCGGCTTAGGTACCGACGAGCCGTCGGCTGTGGAGGACATCTCGTGGGGGCGGATTAAGAGCCATTTGCAAGGCCAGTTGGATTGAAGTGTGAAAACTGTAAACTGCTAACGCGAGCGGTGTCGGGAGTAGCATGCCGACACCGCTTTGCTGTTTGGCACTCCTTTAGGACTCGCTGCAAGGGCAGTGGGTGAGTTCCAATGAACATTTCCGCGCTCGACAGTGCGATCATCGCGGCTTACCTGCTCGTGGTCGTCGCCATAGCGGTTGTGGCTAGCCGCCGCGTCCGCGGCACGAGCGACTTCTTCCTCGCTGGACGCAGTATGCGCTGGCCCTTTGTCGGCGCATCCATGTTTGCCACCAACATTTCCGCCGAGCAGTTCGTCGGCCAAGCGGGTTTGGCCTTTGTCGTTGGTTTGGCGGTCGCCAATTACCAGCTAGCCGGAGTGTTGGCCTTCGTGGCGATGGGGGCGGTCTTCCTGCCGGTGTACATGCGGCTGGGGCTATATACCACGCCGGAGTTCTTGGAGCGGCGCTACGGTCCAGAAAGCCGCCGCTTCTTTTCATTACTCACCCTCGTGACCATTGCGTTTGCCGGCATTCCCGGTTCTCTGTACGCCGGCGGGCGGGTGATGGAAGTGCTGTTCGGGTTTGAGTCGATTGTGCCGGGGGTGCTGATCTTGGCGCTGGCGGCCGGCCCGTACGCTATGGTAGGCGGTTTGCGCGCCGTCATTTTGACGGACTTTGTCCAGTGCTTGCTGTTGGTTGTCGGGGGCGTGGCCATGCTCTGGATAGGCTTGGACTATCTGGGGGGCTGGGACGTCTTTGAGGCGCGGATGCAGGGGTTACAAGGGCCGGACGATTGGGACATGCTGTCGCTGGTGCAGCCGCTCGATCATCCCAACGTGCCTTGGAGTGGCGTGGTGCTGGGTCTGACGATACATGCTTTGGCCTTTGGTGCGACCAGCCACGTCATGGTGCAGCGCGCCTTGGCGGCCCGCAGCGTCCACGAGGCGCGGATGGGTGGGCTGCTGGCCGGGCTGCTGAAAGTAGTGGCGGTCTTTATCATTCTGATTCCAGGGCTGATGGGCTATGTCATGGCGCAGGGCCCGCAGCCGCTGCTCGAAGTCTCCAGCCCGGATCAGCTCTATCCGGCAATGGTGCAAACCCTGCTGCCGACTGGCTTGGTGGGTTTGGTGTTGGCCGGGCTGATCGCGGCGCTAATGAGTTCGCTAGACTCGGAGATCTGCGCGGCCTCGGGCTTGTTTGCCATGGATTGGTATCAGCCCTATCGGCCCGAGGCGACTCAGCAGCGCTTGGTGTGGGCGGGGCGGATACTATCTGCTGTCATAGTTGTCATTGGGGTGTTGTGGGCGATTGTGGTCATTCCGCAGTTCCGCTTTCTCTACGAGTATCTGGCCAAGTTCGCCTCCTACATACCAGGCACCATTGTGGCTTGTTTCCTATGGGGCCTGGTGTCGAAGCGGCCCACGCGCAAAGGGGCCTTTGCGACCCTGATCGCTGGTTCCATCTT
Organism: Candidatus Latescibacterota bacterium; assembly: GCA_965261395.1. Taxonomy (GTDB): domain Bacteria; phylum Latescibacterota; class UBA2968; order UBA8231; family UBA8231. Next base: position 2,824,003 of record OZ253462.1, on the reverse strand, counting down.
TGGCATCTTCCTGTGGCTGGTCAGCGACTCGGCATTGCTCAACCGACTGGTCTGTGGAGAAGAGGGATTGGGACTGGCCTTTTTGGAGATACACTTTCTACACGCGGCCTTCGTCATTTTTGCCGTGGCCAGCGTGCTGCTTTTCGGCTTCAGCTTGGCGTTTGGCGACGAGAAACCGGTGCTCTTGGAGCGGGGCGACGAGACGCTGATGCCGACCCGTAAGCAGGATCGGGTTTATTGGCTGGGAGCGGTGGGGTTGCTGGTGGTGTACGGCGCGATGTATTGGTATTTCTTTTAGGATAGTGCCCCAAGCGGCCGTGCTGGTGCTGGTGGAGCAAATTAAAACGGCAGCGCGGCTGAGGGTCCGCGAGATGAGGGTATGACAGAATCAGATATATTAACCGTAAACTACGAAGGACAGGACCGTCAGGTGTCTTGGCGGGGTGTAAGCATGAAAGATGGCGATGCGTTCAATTCGTTTATGTCCGACGAAGTTTCGTCACGGCTTTGCGATGAAGAAGGTAAGGCCGAATTTGAAACGTATCTTCAAAACTTAGCCAACACGGGATTCGCTCGAGATAGCCTTGAGGAAATTCTGGCAGCCGAAATAAGCGAAAAACCAAGTTGGGCGGTGGGCGAAGCAATGGCTGAAGCATACCTGAGTCGCGACTACAAAATCACATGGCCTTGGAACACGGAACGCGACAAACGGCATCCTAATGCTAGCCTTCCGGGTGCAGATCTGGTCGGCTTTATAGTTGAGGGCGAGGCTACACGCCTCGTGCTAGGTGAGGTGAAATCATCCACTGACATCAAAACGCCACCGAGTGTAATGAGCGGTCGGAGTGGTTTAATGCACCAGATAGACAACTTAGCAAACGATCTGTCCTTGGTTCGTCAACTTCTCGAGTGGCTTTTACCCCGTTGTAAAGGGCCGGTCTATGAAACATCATTCAAGGCAGCGGTTGGGCTATTCCTTGAGTCGGGAAATAAGGCACTTGCGCTCTTTGGGGTTCTGATTCGGGATACGCAGCCCAATGAGCTAGATTTACAGGCACGAGGGCAAACTATGGCGGGAAAACTGGAATACCCGACAACATGCGACTTGAGCGCAATATATCTGCCTTGCGCCATCGGTGACCTTCCATCTCGCATACCTGGAGGTGCGCCATGAGTCATTGGCTGCTTGAAGAACAGGAAGAGATACGCCAACAGGCGCTGAACCTAGCTCAACGTGCACAGAATTCGCACAAACTGGCAGACGAAAAATTGATCCGACGTGCTGCTGACGTGCTGGAAATAGCTGTGCTCGATCTCGTGCTTGAGGGCGCAGCGCATGATGAGGAAAAACAAAGGGAATTGCAACGCGCCGCTGCTGATGCCTTTTGCTTGCTGCGTGCCTTGCCCCGTCCGGCTGAGCCATTCGATGCCGGGAAATTCCTATTGAGAGCGGGCAGCCTCGCCGTATTGGGAGACAAAGGGACTGATGCAGAGCAGTGGTTGGAGAAAGAACCTTGGGCTGAGCTTCCCGTTGATTCGGAAAATTGGCACAAGCGCACTTGGGCGACAGTCCTTGATGTTTGGCTACGACTAATCCGCAAGCGCTATACCGACCTCGGCGCAGTCTTGAAACAAATCTCTCGCCTGCGCGATGACCAATCTGATTTTGAAAAGAAGTATCTTATAGAACAAGAACCGGCCCATGCCAAGGCGGTCGCGCTCGAATTGATCGGGCTCTACCATCTCGCCAAGGCAGCCGAGATTTTAGTCCGCTACATGACCGATGATGTCGTGGACGGAAAACACCAGATACGCCAATCGCTCGATACGCATTTTGGACAGGTACTAGCTGTCTGCGGACATGCGCGAATGATCGATCTGGAACTGCTCGGTCGCCTGCTTGCCGCTAGTGCCATGCAGATGACCGAAGAAAAGGGGCTAACGCACACCCACCGCTCCCTAGCCTCGCAAACAGCCGAAAAGGTGTCAACGTATATACCAGACCAAACGGAGTTTGCACCGGGTCAAATGGTCGTCTTGAAGTCCAATCCCTCACTGAGAGGTGCGGTGATGAAGGTGCTATCGGGACAGGCCGAAGATCGGGTTGAGGTATTTATGGGTAGCAGCGTACAGACGTATTACGCCTCCCAGTTGCAGGCCGCGGATCAGCCCGCTGACGAGTTGCAGCCGCTTTCGTGCGACCTGTTTCACGCTTACCTAACCGCGCTACAGATCCGTCATCCCAGTCTATCGACGTTGTATTCGCTGAACGCGGCGCGCGTCAATTTCATCCCGTATCAGTTCCGGCCCGTACTGAGGTTCATTCGGTCAGACCGTCCGCGTCTGTTGATCGCGGATGGCGTCGGGGTTGGCAAGACCATTGAGGCTGGATTGATCCTGCGGGAGTTGCAAGCGCGGCGGGAGATCAAATCTGTACTCATTATATGTCCCCGTCCGTTGTTGACCGAGGGCAAGTGGAGAAGTGAGATGAAGCGGTTTGGCGAACAGTTCACTCATTTGGACGGCCCAACGCTTAGGTACTGCATCAAGGAGATCGATCTAGAAGGCGAGTGGCCCGTTCAGTATCAGAAAGCGATTCTACCATACTCGTTGTTTAACAAAGAACTTCTTTACGGGCCAGAGGGCAGACGAAGGCGGGGAAAAGGGCTATTAGATTTGGATCCGCCGCCGCGTTTCGATCTCGTGATCGTAGATGAAGCGCATCACATCCGCAATCCGAACAATTATCAAGAGGCCGTCCGGTTTTTCTGTGATTACGCCGAGGCTGCGGTCTTTTTAACCGCGACCCCGATCCAGCTAGGCAGCGAAGACCTGTTTGTGCTGCTAAATGTGCTGAGGCCCGATCTGATTCAGGATATGGAGAGCTTTGAGCACATGGCCGCGCCGAATCCGTTTATCAATAAGGCGGTGGATCATGCGCGGACCCAAGCGGCGGATTGGACGGATCGAGCCCTGGGTGCGCTTGACGGAGCGGCCGCTACGGGTTGGGGACGAGCCATTCTCAGCCGCAATCCTGAATTTAAGCGGGTCAGGGGGCAACTTGCTGAGGGCTGCGTAGCTGCGGATGAACGTATCCAACTCATTACGGATATGGAAGCGCTGCATACTCTTGCGAGCATGATCAACAGGACACGGCGGCGCGATATTGGGGAATTCACCGTGAGGAAGCCGGAGACGAGAGATGTTGAGTTCACTCCCAGCCAAAAGCAGCTTCACGACGAATTACTCGCTGTTCAGGCGGACATATTCAGTCGGCTTCACGGGGATAGAAATATCAAATTTATGATGACCACGATTAGACGTCAGGCCGCAAGTTGCTTGTATGGATTGATCCCCTTCCTCGAGAGCATTCTGAATCGCCGGCTTGACGAATTGGAATGGGAGGAAGCCGACGATGGGGAACCCGTCCCCCCAAGTGATGCTGTCAGCGCGATCCGATCCCATATCGAGGGTGTACTTGAGAAAGCACGTGGGCTTGATCCTCGCGATCCAAAGTTTGAGGCACTACGTACAGTCATCCGGGGGAAGCAAGACTTGGACAACAACAAGGTCATGCTGTTCAGCAGCTTTCGCCACACGCTGTATTATCTTTATGAGAAGCTCAAGGCAGACGGTGTGCGCGTCGCCATGGTCCACGGCGGGACGCCGGATGAGGAACGCGTTGAAATGCGGCGTCTGTTTGAGAAGCCGCGCGAGGACAGCGATGCTCTCGATGTCTTGCTGTTTTCAGAGATTGGTTGCGAGGGCTTGGATTACCAATTCTGCGATTGCATTGTGAACTATGACTTGCCTTGGAATCCGATGCGTGTTGAGCAGCGGATCGGTCGCATTGACCGCAACGGCCAGAAGAGTCCGAATGTCGCCATCGTCAACTTGATTACGCCGGGGACTGTTGACGCGGACATTTATGAGCGTTGCCTCAAACGCATCGGCGTATTTGAGCAGGCTCTCGGCTCTAGCGAAGAGATCCTCGGGGAGATTTCCAGAGAAATAAAGAACATTGCCGAGAACTATGCCTTGAGCGAAGCGGAGCGTCAGGCCCAACTCCAGCAGTTAGCAGACAATGAAATTCGCTTGATACAAGAACAGGAAGGGTTGGAACAGAAGCAGATGGAGCTTTTTGGGATTCGCCTCCCTGAAGACCAGATGAAGAGGGAGATTAGAGACGCTTCGAGCTTTTGGTTGACGCCGGGTTCGTTGCAAAGGCTCGTCGCGCTCTATTTACAGCAGCGATGTGGGGAAGAGCGGGATTTCATTCTCGGCGAGAAGCCTCTGAAAACGCTAAGGCTTGCACAGGATGCACGAAACCGTTTGTTGCGCGATTTCCAAAAACTTCCTAGGCAGAGCACCTATCGAGAATGGGAGACGTGGCTGAAAGGGGACGACCAGTATCTGCAAATAACCTTTGAGCAGGATTGTGCCACACAGAATCCAGAGGCTGCTTTCGTCATGCCGCTGCATCCTTTGGTGAAACAGGCGGCCCGATTTTTTGATAGTGATGAACGGGCCGTCGTACATCTGAAGGTGCGGGACGATGATGTGCCCACTGGCCGGTATCAATTCGTCGTTTATCAGTGGCGGTTTTACGGCATCCGGGAAGATTTAAAGCTCAAGCTGGTTGCCTCGTCGGATGCAGTAGAGCCGTATTTGGGCCGCCTTTTAGAGAGGGCGGAGGATGCCGAAGCGGGGGAACAGGGCGAGTGGGCCGAACTGGAGGAACAGCATCATCGGCTGTGGTCTGAGGCACGGACAGAACACCAGCAACGGACTGAGGAATTGGCAGCGTACCGCAGAGAGAGTTTGGCGACGAGCCATCGGGCGCAGATGGCACTTCTCAGAGAGCAGCTTGAAAAGGCAAGTGATGAGAACATACAGAGAATGCGGCAGTCGCAGATAGGCCGAGCAGAGGCTGACTATAACAGGCGCGCTGAGGAGTTGGATAGGGCCGAGGAGAAAATCGATATTGTGGCTGAGCCGGTGGCGTATGGGATTCTCAACATTGAGGGAACAAAATGAGCTTGGAAGAATTACGACAGAAACGTTTGAAGTGGGTAGAGGCGAATCGCGAAAACGGCTTTGATGACGGCATCAGACGTTTACTAACCGATCTATATCCCGACAACGCGCACTTCATTTATGAGCTTCTACAGAATGCTGAGGATGTTCACGCAACAGAGGTGCGCTTCACTCTCGGAGAGGACAGTGTCGAATTTGAACACAACGGAGCTCAACTATTCACTCTAGAGGATGTGGACTCCATTACAAGCATCGGCTCCAGCACAAAGAGAGAGGATCAAACCAGCATCGGCAAGTTTGGTGTTGGTTTTAAGGCTGTATTTGCCTATACAGAGACGCCTGAAATTGCATCGGGCGAATATCATTTTCGCATTCGTGATTTGGTCGTGCCCGATACGGAAGAATTGGCTTTCTGTCCTCGGGGAGAGAAACAGACCTACTTCTTTTTCCCTTTTGATAATGACGCAAAGCCACCTGAAAGAGCTCGTGATGAAATAGAAAGAAATCTACAGGAGTTGGACGAAAGTACGCTTCTCTTCCTCAGCAATATCAAAAAAATAGAATATCGGCTGCCTGATTTGACTGAGGGTTTTATCGAGCGGAGAGAAACAGGTCAGGAAAACAGAGTTGAGATTCTTGTCCAGCGTCTAGGATACCCGGAACCGGATTCAGTCTCTTTTCTTCGGTTTGAAAAAGAAGTTGAGGTGAAGGACGAAAAAGGTGAGTTAAAATCGTGCCGAATTGCCATAGCCTTCCTTTTAGAGAGAGAACAAGAACAGGTTGCGAAAAGACCAACTAAAGGACAAGAGCGATCCCAAAGTGTTCAATGGAGAATAAAGTCGTTAGAGCCGGGGCAAGTCTCCATTTACTTCCCTGCCGAAAAGGAAACGTCCAATCTGCGATTTCATCTCCACGCACCCTTTGCCTCAACCGTTGCTCGTGATAGCGTTCGCAATTGTCCGGAAAATGATGAACTGCGAGACCACTTGGCGAATTTAATCGCGGAGTCAATGACTGCTATACGTAATCGAGGGCTATTGACCGTAGGATTTTTGGCAACGCTCCCTAGTGATCAAGACAGTCTATCTTGGTTCTACAAGCCAATTATGGATAGACTAGTTGAGGTGTTCAATAACGAAGAATTGGTCCCGATGAAACAGGGAGGTCATGCTCCTGCAAAGGATGTTTTTAGAGGGGCAGCACGGCTGTCCGATATTATCGAAGACAAAGATTTGGCGAAGATCATAGGCGATGGACACTCCCCTCCGCTTTGGATTGCAAACCCTCCGCAACGAAACCAGCGGGAAGATCGTTTTTTATTCATGTTGGAGATCACACGATGGACGACCTCAGATCTTGTAGATGAATTATCTAAAAAGCCTGATACGATAATAAAATGGCTAAAAAGAAAAACATACGATTGGCATCAGAGATTCTATGTTTTGTTATTGGGTGAATTAGAAAGAGACAGATCCTACAGATTACGAAACCTTCTCATTATTCGCTGCAGCGATAAGAAGTACAGGATAGGAACGGCTTGCTATTTTCCAAGCGATGGGGTGGAGCGTGATGAAGCTATGCCTCGCGTCGCCAAGGGCCTCTATGAGTCAGGTAAAGACAAAAATCAACAGGATAAAGCCCTCGATTTTCTTAAGAAAATCGGGGTTCGTAAAGTAGGTGAGAAAGTGCGAATTGAGGCTATTCTGAGGGATAGATATAGATATGGAAGTAACGAAGAACTTGCATCAAAAATTAAGGACATCAAGCGCTTCATTGATTTTGTGGAGAAATATCCCGAACAGGCAGACATGTTCAAAGGTTACTCTATATTCAAACTGACTGATGGAAAGTGGGGTAAGCCGAGCGAAGTTTATCTTGATTCGCCATTCTATGAAACTGGACTATCAGCCTATTATGAAGCGTTAGGCGACGATGCACAACGTCGGACATTCTCTTTTTCTTTGCGCCACGGAAATTATGTGCAATGCTGGGCATTATCCGAAGAGTACAAAAACTGTGGGATTAGTGCCGAGAAGATCGGAAAGTTTGTAGAAGCAGTTGGTGCACGAACTAAACTATGTGCTAAAAAACAAGATGTATCATGGAATCATCCGGCAAATTTAAAAGAATATAGAGATAGAATAACCCACTATGAGATAAGTGGGGACTATGATATACCGGAGTTTGATGTGTTATTGAATGAACACGACTTGATGAAGTCTCAACTTATCTGGAATACGATGAATGAATTATCTGATGATTGTCTCAAAGCTGAGTATAGACCCAATGCCAGTTCTTATACAAGAAAAGGTAATTCTACTCTTGTTCATCGTTTAATAGAAAAAAATTGGGTACCGCAAGTAGAAAACGGTGAAGAGAAATTTGTTAAGCCTTCCGAAGCTGTTGAAGAATTGCTCCCAGAAAATTTCCTATCCTCATATAGGCTCAGAGCACAATGGTTAGAAGCAGTCGAATTTGGAAAAAGTAGGCGTGATCGTGCGGAACAGGAACGAAAAAAAAAGGAAGAAGCTACTATAGAGTATCTACGCAAGGAAGAAGCTGCTAAAAGTATCGGATTTGATTCCGTCGAGCAAGCTCAAGAGCTTGCAAGGGTAAATAAAGAAGATCCCGAAGCGGTGAAAGAATTTATTCAGCAGCAGAAGGCGAAAAAGCAGAGGCCGACATTTCCAGAGAGAGCATCAAGTAATCCAAACCGTAGAAAAGAAAAAATTAAGGAACAACTCGATGAAGCTTCTGATAAAGAATACGAGGAGCGACCAAGAAACGTCCGAATTTCACAAGGAGCTATTGACCCTAAAACTGATCTTAGAAACCAATATACGAAGGATTCCGGCAAGATGATATGTCAGATTTGCAAAGATGAAATGCCATTCAAACAGCGAGACGGCGAATACTACTTTGAGGCGGTGGAGGCTCTTTCAAGAGCCTATTTCCACCAGGAACACGCAGCTCAATATTTGGCGTTATGTCCAGTATGCACCGCAAAGTACAAAGAATTTATAAAGTACCAAGAAACTACAATTGCCCAAAATAATCTGCATGATGCTTTGAAGGATTCGGACGATCTTGAGGTGCCGCTGAAGTTGGGAGAAGAAGAGACAAGTATCCGGTTTGTGGAGACTCACCGGCTAGACGTGAAAACGATTCTCCAAAACTCAGTCTAACGCAACAATGTAACGGCACAGTGTCTTGCCGCGTTCTGAAAGATCATCGTACAGGGCGCGGGGCATTTCCCCATCTCCTTGGGGTCGGCGAAACCAGGGCGCATAATAGCCGACGCTCGTCATAATGCGCACGTCTTCAGAGGTGTTGGCTGTGCCGCCGTGCCAACAGCGCACATCCCGAATGAGGGCCGAGCGGGCCGGCGCACAGGCGATAGAGTGCTGCATCCAGGCGGGTTCGTCTGCGAGGCTGGGAATGGGTTGGCGCGAGCGGTGGGTGCCGCGAATGAAGCGCGTGGCTCCGTTTTCCGCACTAAAATCGATCATGGGAAAGTTGACGACGATAAAGGGCGTGGGCACGTCCAGGATGGTGACGCGCTGCTCAGGGTCGCCAATCACGTCGGACATGTCGCGGTGCAGGTGCTGGATTTTTGCGCCGGGCAGGGAATAATCGCCGCCGGCACCACTGCATATAAACTGGTCGCTGGCAAAAATGGCTTCGATAATGGGCAAAATGGTCGGCAAGTCCGCGAGCATGGCCCATTCGGGATGGTGGATCTGCGAGCCAAAGGAATAGCGCGCAAAGCCCCGGTTGGCTTTTTCTAACGGAATGGCGGCGGTCTGCTCGGCAACGACGCGGTGTGCACCTTCCGTGAGATAGGCAAATTGTTCGTCAGTCAGCGCGTCGGTGACAACGGCAAAACCGTCGCGGTGAAAGAGGGCCGCGGCGCGGTCAATGGCGTCCGGTGCAATGGGTTCGAGGGCGAGCATGGCATCTCCAGTGTTGTGGGGCGGTCGTAAATATGCTATTTAGCTTTCTGCTTTGCGAACCGCCATCATCCACCAAGGGAGGAATTAATGAATCGTCCACAAGTACTAATCGCCTGTAGCGAGCGGGTGCGCCATGGCTACCTGTCGCCAGAGGAGCTGACGCGCCTAGAGCAGGTTGCCGATTGGGCGTGGTTTGCCTGCGAGGGCGGCAACATTTACCACGCCAGCGAAGACGCCGAGGCCATTGCGCAGTTGGCAGAGGAAATAGACGCGGTGGATGCGCTCGTCATCTGTCATGGCGCGCCGAAGATTGGGGAATCCATTTTGGCAGCCGCCCCCCGGCTGCGCCTCATCGGCGAATTGGAAGGCGACCGCTTTGCCACGCGCATTGACTTGGATGCGGCTTGGGCGCGGGGCATCCGCACCGTGGATACGACCAATGGCTCGTCCTATCCGGTGGCCGAGTGGGCCTTGGCGCTGACGCTGATTGCCATGCGCAATGCCGGCGCGCTATTCCGCCGCATCCTCTCCAGGGATACAAACGGGTCCACCATTGAGCCGATGGCAGGGATGCTCACGGGCAAGCGGGTGGGGTTGATTGGCGGCGGCCACATGGGGCGGCGGCTGATGAAGCTGTTACGGCCCTTTGAGGTCGAGCTGTGGGTGCACGATCCGTACCTGCCGCAGGAGCTGGCCGAGGCGTTGGGCTTTTTGCTAACGTCGCTGGACAACGTGCTGTCGCAGTGCGATGCGATTGTCTGCGTTGCGCCGCTGACGCCGCAGACCAAGGGCATGATTGGCCAACGCGAGTTGGAACTCATTCCGTCGGGCGCGGCTTTGGTGAACGTCTCGCGTGGGCCGATCTTCGACTCTGCGGCCCTGATCGAACGCCTCAAGCGCGGCGACATTGTCGCGGCCTTGGATGTCTTCGACCCGGAGCCAATCCCGGCCGACAGTGAGATTATCGATCTGCCCAACGTGTTTTTGACTCCGCACTTTTCCGGACGCACGGGCGACGAATACCCGCATTTTTTCCGCCTCATGGTCGATGAATTGGAGCGCTTTTTTTCGGGCCACCAGACCTACTTTGACCTGACGCCGCGCTCGCAGGCAAATCGGCGCGGGGATCAGCCGGGATAGGGAATGGAGAAATTTTATGGGACGTCCCAACCTACTCTACATTTTCACCGATCAGCAGCGCGTGGATACGCTGCGCTGCTACGGCAACGAGCAGATCGAGACCCCAGCCCTCGACGCGCTGGCTGCGGACGGCTTTGTCTTTGAAAATGCCTATGTGAGCCAGCCGGTGTGCAGCCCGGCGCGGGCCACCATGTTGACCGGTCTGTGGCCGCACACCGCCGGCGTGCCCGCGTGCAATGTGCCGCTGCGCGCCGAGGTGCCGACCTTTGCCGAGATGCTGCCGCCGGAATATCAGACGGCCTTTATGGGCAAATGGCACTTGGGGGATGAGATTTTTCCCCAGCACGGATTTGCAACGTGGGTCGGCAGCGAAGACTCGTACCGGCGTGGCTATTCCGCGCCGGAGCGGCTGGATGTGCTCAGCCCGTATCACCACTTCTTGGTCGAGCAGGGGTTTGCGCCCGACGCGGACAACCTCGGCCAGCGCGTGTTCTCGCGCCACGCCGAGGCCTCCATGCCGGAGGAATATACCAAGGCGGCGTTTTTGGGCGACCAAGCCGCAGAGTACATCCGCCAGCGCGGCGACGCGCCCTTTGCGCTGTGCGTCAGCTATCTGGAGCCGCATCCGCCGCACACCGGGCCGCTCAACGAGTATTACGACCCGGAGACCCTGCCGACCGGGCCGAGCTTTAGACAGCCCCCGCCGGACGACGCGCCCTTGATCGTGCGGCTGATGGCGGCCTTTTACTCGGCTTCGGAAAACTACGGGTTGGACTTGCAGACCGAGGCTGGCTGGCGCGGGCTGCTGGCCCGCTATTGGGGCAATGTGACGCTGGTGGATCGCTCAGTGGCCAAGATCCTCCAAGCTTTGGACGAGAGCGGTAAGGCCGACGACACCATTGTGATTTTCACGTCGGATCACGGCGAGCTTATGGGCGATCACGGGATTTTGGGCAAGACCCTGATGTACGAGGAGTCGATCAAGGTGCCGTTGCTGCTGCGCGCCCCCATGCTAGACGCAGAGCCACAGCGGATCGGCGGCCAGTTCAGCCACATCGACTTGGTGCCCACGCTGCTCGACTTGTTGGGGTTAGAAGCGCCGGATCATTTGCAGGGGCAGAGCCGGGTGCCGGTGCTGTGCGGCCGCGACGACTTGGCGGCCAACGACGTGTTTGTCGAGTGGAGCGGCGCCGACGGCCATCCGCCGGCCTCGATCGGCGAAGCCGAGCCGAACCGCAGCCTAGTGCATCCCCTCCGCACCATCGTTGCAGCCGATGGCTGGAAACTCAACCTGTATGGCCAGGGCCAAGGCGAGCTATACGATTTGAACGCGGACCCTCACGAGTTGGAGAATTTATACCACCGGCCCGAGCAGCGAGCGCGGATTGGCGAACTGAGTGAGCGGATTCGCGCTTGGCAGGAGCAGACCGGCGACGAGGTGGAACTGCCCTAATTATCCAACTCTTCCCCGGCAAGCGCGGCCCCAAAATCAACGCTGCGTATGAGACCATACCTAACGAGGCACATGGTCTCAAAGGACCGGCAACTCAGCGCTTGCGGGCTTGGATAGCACCTCGTAGCCGCGATCGGTGACGAGCACGTCTTCTTCGAGCATACAGAAAGCGTCAGCGGTGAAGAGTCCAGGTTCGATGGTGAAGACCATCCCCTCTGCTAAAATCACCTCATTTTCAAAGGCGATAAAGGGCGGTTCGATAATCTCCAGCCCCATCGCATGGCCGATACCCTTGACCTTTGCGGCATAGTCGGCATGGCCCGAGACGCTCATCGTCGCCTTCGCGGCGTGGACCAGATCGGCGATGGGGACACCGGGCCGGGTGGCCTCTATCGCCGCCTGCAAACAATCGTAGACGACGCGATAGGCGTCTTGGTGTGCAGCACTAGCCCGCCCCAGCGCAAACATCCGCGTATAGTCTGACCAGTAGCCCCGATAGACGCCGCCGGCGTCTTGGGTGATCATTTCGCCCGCGGTCAGCACGCGATCAATAGGTCGCCGCAGGGTGCTATTGGCGACCCGGATGTCGTCGGGTATATATGGAGCGAGGGTGATCGAGCCCGGCATTTCGGCCCCGCGCCTGAGGTGTTCGACCGCGAGCAGGCGACAGAGCTCCCGCTCGCTCATCCCCGGTTTGACCTCCTCGAAGAGGGCCTGATACGCTGCATCAGTGATGGCCACTGCCTCGCGGATGCGCTCCACTTCGGCGTTCGATTTCCGGGCGCGCAACGTCCAACATAGGGCGGACGCATCGACAAAATCAACATTGGGCAGGTTTTGCCGCAACTGGTCGAAATCTTCGCAAGGCATCCTGAGCGAGACTATCCCGCCGAGTTCGGTGCCAATGCGGCCTTCTTCCAGCCCGAGTTCGTGCACGGCGTCGGTAATGGCATCGACACCTTGGAGAATATGTTCTGATGGGAAGGTTCGGATGCTTTTCATCCAGGAATCTTCCTCGCACATACAGGCTTCTTGCGGGGGCACAATAAGCAGCGGTTCGCCCTCCAGCGGCAGCAGGGCGAACATGGCCGTGTACTGGTGCATCCAGCGGTGGGTCACATGGCCCGTAAAGTAGCGGTGATTGGCCTCGGTGGTGACCAGCACAGCGTCGATACCGCGCTCCGCCATTAACACCCTGAGCTTGCTCAGCCGCTGTTGGTATTCTTCGGGGCTGAAATCGACATGATCATTCACTAATGATTCTACTCCTGCTTAAAGGTAATTGCTCCAGGGGCACCGGTGCGATTTGGTGAATCACTGAGCGGTGGCGCTGCTAACGAAAAAGCGTCCCTTCCAACGCCTCTGTGTAGGTTTGTGGTAGCCCGGAGTGGTCACCGCCGAGCCAGCGATAGGCCCTGGGGTAGAGCGCGAGTGAGCGGTCGGCGAGCGGCAGGTCGAGCGGCACATTGCCCCACAGCGCCGAGTACTTGGCGGCGATGGCTACTTCGAGTGATTGGCGCAGGTCGTGACCGGAGATGTACAGCTCACCGCCGTTTTCCACGACATCCAAAAACGACAGCACCGAAGTGCCCATGTAGGAGAAGCGGGGGTATTCGAGTGGGGTATAGGGGCGGTCGGTTTTTATGCGAGTACCCTGTGCGTCGCGGCCTTGGAAAATTTCGGGCGGCCCCCAATCCCAGCGCACGAGCGCATCGTCGGTCCACACATCTACACCGCGGCTGGACGTCTGTTGGCCAAAGACCGGGCAGACGAGACCGTTGCTGAGCAAGAATTGGCCGTTGATGATCAGGCCCTCATCGTCGTCGCGCGCGAGGGCCTCGGGTGGTGAGCCCCAGGTGATGACTTGGGTTATCTCGGCTTGGGTGAGGAGGCGCAGAACGGCGATGTGCTGGCAGCCTCCGCCGGAAATTTCGCCGCCCCAGCCGTGGACGCTGGCTCCGCGCAATGGGCCGTACTCGCCGGCATGTAGCCAACCGGCCGCTTCTTGTACCTCGCCTATGGCCCGTTGCAGGTTGCCGCCGGCAAAGACCACGCCGCGCGCTTCGCATTCCTCGATCATGGCATCGACATCCGAAAGGCGGGCCTCAATGGGCTTGTCGGTGGAGACGCCCTTGACGCCAGCTTGGGCGGCGGCGATGACAGCCTCCTTGATGTACTTGCCGGGCAGCACAACGACCGCGATGTCGGGGACGATGTGCCGGAAGAGGTCTTGCGCGTCCTGATAGAGCGCCCGGATGCCAAAGCGCTCGCCGACGGCTTGGCGGCGCTCGGAGTTGTATTCGGCGATGGCGACTAGCTCGGTGTTGGGCAGGGTTTGATAGACCTCGGCGTAGTGTTGGCCGAGGCGGCCACAGCCGATGATGGCGACCGTGTATTTTTCGTCCATGAGAAGCTCCTTTAGGTTGGCGCACCCGCGTGATAGGTTGCTGCGACCCAAGCGGCGCTGTGGGCGACGGGCGATAGATATACTTCGGTGATGGTGCCTTGGAAGCGGGCGCTACCGTTGGCGATATGGCCGATGGTCACGGGGATGGCCGTCTGTTGCAACGGACGGCCACAAGCTGAGCGCGAGGCTGCGAGCGCGCCGTCGATATAGAGCTGGATGCGCGCGCCGTCGTACACTCCGACGAGGTGATGGACGCCGGGCGCGAGGGTTTGGTGAGCGGCAATGCTGACCGCGCCGCCGGTGGTATTGACGATGAAGCTGGGGCCGGGCACGGCCGCGCACAGCCCGCCGTTGTGGCCCACGTCGTCGTAGCGCAGGGAGAACGCACCGTCTGCCCCGAGGGTGTCGTAGCGTTGTACGCGGCCGTGGGCGTGGCTGCCGTCGCGGTCGCCGCGCCAAGGAGCGGTGTAGAAATAGCGTCCGTCGAACGCTCCAGCGTTGTACGCGGTCGTGTGCAGGCCGTCGGTATAGCTGGCGTCGTGGGTGTCCCAAGCGGCTGGATCGTCGAACGGCGCGGCCGTGTCGTAGCGCAGCCAGGAGCCGTGGAAGACGCTCTCTCCGGGTGCGGCGGCACGGGTGAAGGGCACGTAGTACACGTAGCGTCCGTCGAAGAAGCCGCCGTCAAAGCCGCTGTTCTCTACGGGAACGTAGGTGTCCCAAGCGGCTGGGTCGTCGAACGGCGCGGCGGTGTCGTAGCGCAACATCGTGCTGTTGCCATAAGCGCAAAAATAGATGTGCCGCCCGTCGAACACGGCACCGACGTTCATCTGCATCCCCACGGGACGAGCGTCGTAGAGGTCCCAGCTTTGTGGGTCGGCGAAATCCCCGGTGACCGCGTAGCGGAGGACATGGCCGCTGTCGAGCGGCGCGAAGTAGATATGGTGCCCGTCAAACGCGGCACCGTCGAAACAGGCTGCCTCCGGACAGAGCTGTTGGGCATTGAAGACGGCATAGCTCGCAGGATCCTTTAGGGAGGCGCGGGTGTCGTAGCGGAGGATGCGGCCGCTGTGCTCGTCGTCCAAACCGCCGATTGACGACCGGGTGTAACCCGGGCAGAAGTAGAGATAGCGCCCGTCAAAGGCGAGGCCCTGTCCCGAGTGGGGTAACTGAGCGTCGTGGGCGGCCCAAGCGTCTGGGTCTTTGAAGTCGGCTTGAGTGTCGTAGCGCAAGAGCCGCGAGTGGTGGATGGTGCCGTCGTCGCGGGGGTTGAAGTACACGTAGCGTCCGTCAAAGGCCCCGCCGTAGAAGCCCGCGGTGTGCAGGCCGTCGGTGTAGCTGGCGTCGTAGGCGGCCCAAGCGTGTGGGTCTTTGAAGTCGGCTTGGGTGTCGAGGCGGAGGACGCGGCCGTGGACGGAAGTGCGCTCCTGCTGGTCGCGGATGGGGCAGAAGTACGCGTAGCGGCCATCGAATACTGCGCCGAAGTAGCCTTGGGTCACCAAGCCGTCGGTGTGGCCAGCGTCATAAGCGGCGAAGGCGGCGAAGGCGGCGCGGGGCCACCATTGCGAGACGAGTGGCTGCATAGCTTCGGCGCGGGCCGTGGGACTTTCGACCCAAGCGGCGACCGTCAGCGTCTTGTCGAGGGTGCAGTCAAGTGCGAAGGGGGCGTTGGAGCGGATGCGGTATTCGGGGGCTTCGGACATGGGTTGGTTAGCAGTTCTAAGGGAAAATGTGGCGTTCGACTAAGTAGCGCTCGACGCCGTCGCGGTCGAGGGTGTAGCCCAAACCCGGTCGGTCGGAGACGAGGAAGCTGCCCTCTGCGAGGACGAATTCCTCGTTGACCAAGGAGTGCTCCCAGGCGATGGGGCCGACCATGTCGTAGGGTTGAGTTAAATGGGGCATACAAGCAGCCACGTGCAGGCCCATAGCAGCCCCCGGCCCATAAGCTACGGTCTGCGACCAGCCGCCTAGCCCCAGCGCGTGCGCGAGGTGCGAGTGGTGCAAAGTTTCAAAGTGGCTGGCTCCGCCGACAATGACGTAGTCGAGGGCCTCGGCCTGAAAGCGGCGCAACAGATCGGCTGCGTCGCCGACGTGGTCGCCAATGGGTAATTCGATGGTGTGGCGCAGGCGACGCCATTCGGAAAACGTGCCGCCGCGAGCGCCTTTGGCAATGGGGCTTTCGAGCGAGTCTAGGCGATGGCCCTGTAGGCGGCGGGCCAGCTCTTGGGCCACCCAGACTTCTTCTAAGCGCCAGCGGATATCCGGGCGCACCACCATGTCGGGGACCACGCGGTGGATGGCTTCTATCCGATCGGTGACGTAGCGGATGCGCTCCTCGGGGGTTTTCTCGCGGCTAGTGATGCACTTCATCTTATAAGCGCGGAAGCCCTGTTCCCATCCCCATTGGGCGTCTTCCGCGGTGTGTTTGGGCGTTTTGTACCCCGTGCATTGGGTGACCGGAACGCGGTCGCGCAACCGACCGCCCAATAATTGCCAGATAGGTACGCCCAGTGCTTGGCCGCGCAAGTCGAGCACGGCCTGTTCAAAAGCGCCCTGCAAGGGATCGTTGCTTTGCGCCAAGTTGACTTGGAGGACGTCCTGACCCAGCCAAGTCGCAAACTGCTGGCGCATGGTGTCCAAGGCGGTAAAACGCCCGATCAGCGTCAGGCCCGTCAAGCCTTGATCGGTCTCGACTTCGGCGACGCCGTGCTCGGTGCGCTGGTGCAGGGGCTGGCCGTACACGTCGTCCGACCACCACCAGCGGCGCTCGGGCACGTTGACGATGTGGAGGGTGATGCGGGTAATTTTCACGGGAGTCTCCTCTAGACCCAGACGGGCCAGTCGCGTTCTTGGAGCGTGCACCAGAGCCTATCGAAATCCGCGCTGCCGTCGTCTTCACGCTCGGTGAGGCGGACGCCGGGAGCGAAGGCTTCGTCAACGCCTTGTTTCATGAGGCGTTCGGCCTGTCGCAGGTCGCGGTAGTAGTGTTCGAGGCCGCCGGGTAGGGTTATGACTGAGAAGTGACGCGGCCATTGCGGCGCGGGTACGGCGCGGTAGCGCGCGACCGCGTCCTCATCCAGTTCCACCCCTAAGCCTTGACCGGTGGGCACCTGCATAAAGCCGCGCTGGACTAGGTGCGGCTCGGCGATCAGGTCGTCTGCGTACATGTGATGGGCGGTTACGCCCGGTAGGGTGGCCGTGTGCATGACCGCGCCGAGGTGGCAGGCGAAGGCCGCGGTGATGCCCGTGCCGACGTACTGCAAGAGGATCGGCGTATTGGCCGCGGCGAAGGCCCAAGAAGCGGCCAGCGCGTTGCGGATGGTCTCGTGGCTACAGAGTGCGCCGTCGAAATCTCCAGCGCGCAGCCCAAGCCAGGGGCCGGAAGGCTGGCGCGAGGGACCGTCGAAGATCGTGCTGACGCCGTGGAGGTAGAAGGGAATGCGGATTTCTTGGTGCAGGCGTCGCCAGCCCTCGATGTCATAGGCAAAGATCGGCTCCTCGATCCCTTTGACTACTGGAATCTGCTCCAACTGGCGCAGGATGGGCAAAGCTCTTTCGACGTTGATGAGCGCGCCGTTGAAGTCGAATTCAATGCGGAAGTCGGGCGGGGCCGCGTCCTGCATGGCTTGGGCTTGCTCGACTATATCATAGAAGGCGCGGGCCTTGCATTTTAGCCCGCGATAGCCGCGGGCGGCGGCTTCTTGCACCTCGGCGGCCGAGTCCTCGGGCGACATGCAGGGCATCCACCACCCCATGCTTACCCACTCCCGCACCTGTTGGCCCATCAGCTTCCAGGCCGGCAGCCCGAGGTGTTTGCCCATCAGATCGTAACAGGCCATGTCGAGGTTGAAGCTCCCGGTGCCCATGACGTGATCGAAAGGGTTGGTGCCGAGGTAGGCGTCGAGCAAGCTCTGCGCAAAGGGCGGGCCGGGGTTTTCACCCAAGCCTATCAAGCCGGTATCGGTGTGGAACTTGTACACGGTCACCTCTTCGTTCATGCCGAAGTGATAGAACGCCTTGCGGATGCGATCCTCGTAGGGAAGGCGCAGGGGGATGACTTCGATGGTGGTGATTTTCATGGCGTGGCTCCTGTGGGGCATGGAGGTGCATACGGCACGCGGTTTTGTGGTCAGAGATATAGGCAATTCAGGCGAGGAATGAAAGACTCTAATTCCACCCACGACATTTGATAGTGCCCGTGCGCGTTGTTTGGAAGCCGCGGTGCGTCTAATTTCCCGCCATGTTAAAATCAAAAGCAAATAGCCTGTGGCTCTTGTTGTTGTGCACGGTCGCGGCGTGGAGTGCCGAGGCTCCGTTTAGCCGGGGCGTCAACCTGACCAATTGGCTGCAAGCGCCCAGTGCGCAGAACGTGCACTTTGCCAAGTTTGGCCGGGCCGACTTCGCGCAGATCCAACAGCTCGGCTGCGACGTGGTGCGCCTGCCGATCAATCTGCACGCCATGACGAGCGGGCCGCCGGACTATCGCATCGATCCCTTGCTCTACGACTTGCTCGATCAAATCGCGGATTGGGCCGATGAGTTGGGACTGCATCTGATTTTGGACAACCATACGTTCGATCCGGCGGTGAGTACCTCACCGGATATTGGCGATGTGCTGGTGCCGGTGTGGACCCAACTCGCCGCGCACTTTGCCGCGCATCCGGCCCAGCTCTACTACGAGATCCTCAACGAGCCACACGGCATTAGCGACGCGGCTTGGAACGCGATCCAGCAGCAGGTGATCGACGCCATTCGGCAGGTGGATCAGCAGCACGCGATCGTCGTTGGCCCGGCCAACTGGAACAGCTTCCGCAACCTGCAACGGATGCCGGTCTTTGCCGATGACAACCTCGTGTACACGTTTCACTTCTACGAGCCTTTCGTCTTTACCCACCAAGGCGCTAGTTGGACCAATCCTTCCTTGGTGCCGCTGCGCGGCGTGCCCTTTCCCTACGAGCGGGCGCGCATGCCGGCGTTGCCCTCGTCCTTGCAGGGCACGTGGGTCGGCACGGCGCTGGGCAATTACAGCCAAGAGGGCACCATCGCGCAGGTGCGCATACTGCTCGACGAGGCCTCGGCCTTTCAGAAGGATCGCGGCGTGCCGCTGTTTTGCGGGGAGTTTGGGGTGTACAGCCCCAACAGCGACAACAGCGACCGCGTCTTGTGGTACGAGGTGGTGCGGCAGCACATGGAGGAGCGGGGCATCGCGTGGACCACTTGGGACTACCGAGGCGGTTTTGGGCTGTTTGAGCGCGGGTCGGACGAGTTGTTCGATTTTGATCTGAATGTGCCGCTGTTGGAGGCGTTGGGGCTGAACGTGCCGCCGCAACGGGATTTTGTGGCCGAGCCAGACCAGCGGGATTTTGTGCTCTACGAAGACTTCCTCGGCCCGGACATGGTCGAGTCCAACCACCTCAGCGAAGGCACGGTCGATTACTATGACGAGGCAGACCCAGCGGTGGGCCGCTACTGCATGCGCTGGACTGGGGTGCCGCTCTACGGGTTCATTGGCTTCGATTTTAAGCCCTTCAAGGATTTGTCCGCGTTGTCCGCGACGGGCTATGCGGTCGAGTTCTGGGTGCGGGGAGATACTCCGGGGTCGTCGTTTGACATCCGCTTGGTCGATACGGATACGGACGACCCGGACGACCACCCTTGGCGCGTGCGCTATACGATAGATGGGCAGGTGGCCGCTTGGGACGGCGCGTGGCATAAGGTGCGGGTGCCGCTTGGCGACTTCGCCGAGCACGGGGCTTGGGAGAATGAGTGGTTCAATCCGATCGGCGTGTTCGACTGGCAGGCCATCGACCGCTTCGACATCGTGGCCGAGCACCACGCCTTAGACGGGATCCAGTTCTGGTTTGACGAATTGCGGATTGTGGGACCGGTGCTGACGGCTGTGCTCCACGAGGCCGCGTCGCAGCCAGCCGTGCTGGCGTTGGCCGCGAATTATCCCAACCCGTTCAATGCGACGACCGCGATCCGCTACGCGCTACCGGCCGCCGGACCGGTGCACATAGCGGTCTATGCGCTGAACGGCCAGCAGGTGCGGACGCTGGTGCAGGGCGTGGCAGCTCCAGGGTGGCACTTGGCGCGATGGGATGGGCGCGACGACGCGGGGCGGGCGGTGGCCAGCGGCGTGTACCTGTATCGCTTGGCCGCTGTGGGTGGGGTGCGGACCGGGAAGATGACGTTGGTGCGCTAAAAAGCTCACTAGCGGCGATGTGCCGGAGGTCGCCGACTCCTATTCAACGCCGCGGTCTTCGAGCCAGTAGGCGTAGAGGCGGGCTTGGTGCAGGTAGAATTTCAGGCGCACCGGTTTTTCAAATACCAAATCGTGCGGGTGCTTCCAGACGTATTTGGCCCGCAGGCTGTCGCCGGTGAAGGGCGGCGGCTCCTCTCCGGGCACCCAGAAGCCGGGGAGGGGGCTGCCGGTCTCGGCGTCTTGGATCTCGGCGTAGATTTCGCCCCAGCGGGCGTTGGCGTTGAGGTAGAGGTCTTCGCCGCGCCAGTGGAAGGGCTGGGTGACGAGGGTGGCGATTTCGTCGCCGTCGATGGAGACGAAGCGGTCGGGCGGCAGCTTGGCCAAGCAGAGCGCACCCGGGTCGGCGAAGTGGCGCTCGCCCACCCCGAGTCGGAACAGCTCCTTGCAGCGGTTGAAGCGTTGGTACATTTCCACGCTGCTCGGTATGCGGAGGGCGTTGTAGTAAATCCAAATCTCGCCATCTTCGCGCACCAGCGGCGCACCGGCCATAAGGAGCTGGCTGGTGCCGTAGTTTTCCCCATCCCAAGGTTCGATGCCGATAAAGGGCGTGCGGTCGGCCACGCGATCATAGGTGTACAGGTCGCGCGAGACCGCCATTTCGATCTGGTTGATGCGGGTGAAGTTGGTGGCTGGCGGCGGGATCGCGCCGATGGGGTTGAAAACCGTGGGGAAGCCGATGTACAGCCCCTGATAGGGCATGACGGCCATGTTGTAGATCTCGGCGTGGTAGTCTTCGTCATCGATGATCGGCGGGGTGATGTACGCGGGATCGTCGATGATGGTGCGGACACGCTGGCGGCAGTTTTCCCAGTCGGTTTCGTCGGCGTGGAAGATGAGTTCGGGCGCGGTGAAGTGGTCGAAGTCGCGGCTGGTCGCCAGCCAGACCGAGCGGCCCCACTCGGTGGGCTGCTTGACCAAGGCGAGGAATTGCTCGGTATAGGGGTCGTACACAAACTGGGACTCGTCTTGACTGGGGATAAAGGAACTGGTGAGCGGGGTCCAGGCAAAGCCGTCGGGCGAGATGGCACCGCCGCGGCCGCGGCCGTTGAACAGGGCTTTGTAGCGGCGGCTCGGGTCTGGGTCGCGTTCGTCGCGGACGATGTGGTACAGGCCCGGGCCGTTGGGGTCGCAGGCGATGTTGTTGTCTTTGCTGCCGTTCCACTCATATAGCCCTAGGGAGGGTTGTTCCCAGTGCTCGCCGTCGCGGGAGATGGCAAAGCGGGCCTGCGGGCCGTTGTACCACCATTCGTAGCGCTCTTCGTCTGGATTCCACAAGGGGGCGCTGCGGCTCTGGATGCCGCCAGTGATGAGAGGGCCGCACTTTTTGGGCGGATGCAGGGTGCGGGTGGTGCCTTGCTCAGAGACTAAGGCGCGGCTGTCGAGGAAGAGCTGGCGGTGCTTTTTGGGGTCAATGAGGTCAGTAGACATGGTTATCGCTCATAGCGCAAAGGGTGGAATGCGGAGAAAGGTGCCCCCTTGCCGGGCGGACTCTTGGGCCAGCAGGCAGGCTTGGGCGGTGGCGAACACCGAGCGGGTGGGGATGAAGAGATCGGTGCCGCGTTCAATGGCGTCGATCAGGTTGGCGACGAACGCACCGCCTTGGTCTCCAGGCAAATCGGGCGCGTACGGGCCGCGCTCGTTGGTGGCGATGAGCAGATGGTCTTCGGCATAGGCGCGCAGATGCGCCGAGCCGGCCGTGCCCATGACGATGAAGCGGGTGTCGCCAAACGAGGGCGCGGCTTGGGGCGTGAGCCAGTCGGCGGTAAGGGTTGCCAACGCGCCGTCGGATAGCTCGAAGGAAGCCTGCACGTGGTCGTCTAAGCGCGGCTCCGCCGTAAACCGCTTGCAGGTGGTGAGGGCGTGGACGCCGACGCATTCAGCATTGGTGAGCCAGCGGATTTGATCAACGCCGTGGCAAGCTAGGTCGTGGAACGCGCCCGTGTACTGCTCCGGGTCGAAATACCAAGCCGGAGCAGTGGCGCGGCGGATCTTGTGCGGGTGGGTGGAGATGAGGCTGGCGATGGTCCCGAGCGCGCCTTCGCGGATGGCTTGGCGCAGGGCGATAAACGGCGGATAGCTACGCGAGGTGAACCACATAGACACGTGGATTGGGCTGGCGGCTACGGCGCGGCGCATGCGCTCCCAGTCGTCGAGCGTGCGGCACAGGGGTTTGTCGAGGAGCAGGTGAATGCCGGCGCGGGCGCAGGTTTCCACGAGCGCGGTTTTCTCGTGGTGGATCAAGCCTTCGAGGATTAGCTCGGGCCGGGCGCGGGCGATCATGTCGTCCAAGGTGGCGAAGCGGGGGATGGATGAATAGCGCGCGCAGAGCGCGTCGTCGTCTTCAACCAAGCCGACGATTTGGCCGTTTGATGCCTGCAAAGCGGATTGGATCATGCCGCTGATGTGGCCGTAGTGGACGCCCATGATGCCGATGCGCATGATGAATCCTCCGAGTGAGGTGTGTGCGGGAAAATAAGACGCGGCGGATGAATGCGCTACGGCTATTGTGGCGTATATTCAGGCACGAGAAAGGATTCGATTTGGTTTGGCTCGCCGCAATGGCAGATTGAGGCGTTTCGCCGGATTGAGTTGCCGCCCGACTTGCAGGACAAACTTGAGCTAGCACCGCTCGGCCCGGCCGACGGCCCGGTGAAAAACGCGATCTTTGGCATCAACGCCGCCGGGCAATACGGCCTCGCGCTGGACACACAGGGCCGACCTGTGACCGACTACGCCGGCGACGCACTGTCGCAGCTCAAGGCTGCATACTTGGCGGCGGGCAATGAGCGCGACAATCTGTTCTGGGGGTGGGTCCACAAGGAATAGGGGTCGCCCTACGTGGCGTCTGAGGGTGGGCAACCCTGCCCCTACGTCTGAATGTTACCTTATTTGTAGAAAGGTTTCCAACGATGCGTTTGCTTATCGCCCTTTGTCTCCTCGTCAGCAGCGTCTATGCCCAAGCGCCCGGTGAGGTCTATCTGTCCCCCAAAATCGACCTTCAACTCCAGCCGGTCGCCGTTGCGGGGATGGAGGATCGGACCTTGAACGTCCCTCCCGGTTTTGTCGTCGAGCTGTTCGCCGAGGATATCGGCAAGGCGCGGCTGATGGCGTGGAGTCCGGATAGCGTGCTGCACGTGGCCGTCATGGGCACCCGAGGCAACAGCGAGTGGAGTGCCGACCCCAACCGCACCGGGCGCGTTGTGGCGCTGCCCGACCGCGACCGCGATGGCCGCGCCGACGAGGTGCGGACGGTGGCCGACGATCTGCTGTGGCCCAATAGCGTGGCCTTTTATCAAGGGGCTATGTACGTGGCCGATACCGAGGAGGTCGTGCGCTTCAGGGACGGCGATGGCGACGGCTTTTACGAAGAGCGCGAAGTCTTTATCGCCAATTTGGCGACGTGGATCCCCGGCTTGGGTGGAGCCGAGCACGTTACGCACACCATCGTCTTCGACGAGGCCAACGAGCGGATATACGTGCATCAAGGGTCCTCCTGCGATCTGTGCCGCGAAAGCGATCCCGAGCGCGCTGCCGTGCTGGCTTTTAACCTCGACGGCACGAGACGACGGATTTTCGCCAGCGGTTTGCGCAATGCCATAGGCTTGGCGCTGCATCCGCTCACCGGCGCGTTGTGGGCGACCAACAACGGCCACGACCGCGACCGCTTTCCCAACGGGCGGGACTTGCCCCCTGAGACCATTGTCATCGTGCGCGAGGGCGGGTTCTACGGCTGGCCGCTGGCGCACGGCTACCAAGCGTGGATTGACTTTGAGGTCGACGAATACTTCCGCTCAATTGCGCCCTTTACGCGCCAAGACACGCTCGATGTGGAGCGCATGCCGCAGCCGGTCGCCACGGTCGCGGCTCACACGGTGCCGATGGCGATTCACTTTTACACCGGGGACCAATTTCCCTCCGAATATCACAACCAAGCCTTTGTCGCGCTTCGTGCCGGTGTGCGGGGCAACGACCTAGGCCATAAGGTGATGGCGGTGTTCAGCGACCCGGACGGGCAAAATGCCCAGGTAGGCGACTTTCTCACCGGCTTCCGCCCCAATCCGGGTAGCAACAGGGTATGGGGTAAGCCCGTGGGTCTGGAAAGCGACGCCCAAGGGGTGCTCTACGTCTCCAGCGATCACACGACCCAAGCGGTTTTCCGGGTGCGGGTTGGGCCGCTGATGGGCCAGTGGGAAGCTGAGCCGCCGGATACGATCTTGGCCGGTCAGCCGCTCGATTTGGCCGCCGCGATCGCGCTGACGCGCTTTGACCGGGAAGCTGCCGAGCCGGTAGCGGTAGCCGATCTGAGTGACTTGGGCGGCAGCGCCGAAACGCCGCTTACCGATTTAGGCGACGGGCGTTATCGGCTGGAGGCCGCATTGGCGGGAGCAGAGACCAACGGCCGCAAGCAAATCGTGGTGCGCGTGGCGCAGAATACCTCGGAAGGCCCGTTTGAAATCGCGCTCTCGCGCACGCTGGTGGTGCTGCCAGCCGAAGACTTGGCGATCGTCGATGACGAGTTGGCTCTGGGCTGGACCGCAAATGCCGGTTTGGGCTTGGACAGCTTTGAGTTCGATGGGAGCGGCCCGGTTTTTACTGGCACCGCGGCTGGCGTGCTGACGGCCGATCCCCTGACGCGGCTGTTGCCTTGGCAGCTAGACATGGAGCCGCCGGCACCTATCGAGACGATAGGCTATCGGGCGCTGCGACTGGCGATCCATCCCGGCGATGTGGTGCCAGCCGAAGGCGATGTGGTCGAGGTGATGTTGGAAAGCGGTCGCTTCCAGCAGGTCGTGCTTTTGGGCGAAGGAGCAGGCGATTCCGAGTTGGATTTGGGGCGCAAGGAGTGGCAGGTGATTGAAGTCCCCTTAAGCGCGTTCGGTACTCTCGACCAGCCGATAGAGACCGTGCGCTTTGCTACCAACCTAGAAGGGCGCTTTTACATCGACGATTTGCGGCTGGTGCGCACAGAGTTTGCCGGGCCGACTGTCGTCCGCGAGGCACGCGAAGACGCGACTCCGCAGCACTTTGGCCTAGAGCAGAATTTCCCCAATCCGTTCAACAGCCAAACCGCGATCCGCTATACCCTCGACCGCGCTCAAGAGGTCGAGTTGAAAATCTATACTCTCACAGGTCAGCACGTGGCGACCTTGGTCAGTGGCCACCGGGCCGCTGGCCGGTACGTGTTGCATTGGGATGGCCGCGATGGGCAGGGGCGTCCGCTGGCTTCGGGATTGTATTTGTACCAGCTACGGGCTGGAAGCGAGAGGCAGACGCGCAAGTTGCTGCTGGTGCGCTAGGCGGGGTGGGGGTCGGTCCCGGTTTTACAAGAGTGGATTGAACTGCACAAAGATGAACTTATGGCAGCCTAGGAACGTGCTGTATCTGGACAACATCACGGCCTCGCGCTGGACGCGCAGGGCCAACCCGTGACCGACTACGCCGGCGACGCGCGCTCACAACTCAAGGCCGAATACTTGGCGGCGGGCCATCAGCGCGATAATCTGTTCTGGGGATGGATACGCAAGGAGCGGGAATGAATCCAAGAGTATTAGAAGGCACTGCAATAGAAGTGGTATAAATTGGAGCCAATTCGAGCCACGCACGTTGGCGAAAGTCGACAACTAACACGGGCAGTCAGTGACACGTTAATCGAGTACACTGACTGCCAGATCATCAGGAAGCGAGACACATATGCAACTCTCGGTTTTACCGAGTGATTGGGGTGATGCTCAACTCTGCGACATCAAGATATTGCTGGAAGACACGGCATCTCACCTGAATCAATTGCTCAGAATTCCTTTTGCTGGAGAGATTTATGTCAAAGCTGCACCACCCAATGATGAAACGCCTCGTGCTCTTTATCGTTGCTCTCCACACGAGCCATTCGTCATTCAGCTCAACACCCGTAATCGATTATGGTGCCAATTTGCATACCAATTCTCGCACGAGTTTTGTCATGTCCTATCTCGCCACGAGTGTCTGAGAGACAATCCAAACAATTGGTTTCACGAGACAATCTGCGAAATTGCTTCCGTTTTTACTCTTCGAAGGATGGCGGAGCGATGGCGTACCAATCCACCTTACCCTAGTTGGGCAGACTACGCAGAATCTTTGAAGAGCTACGTGCAAGAACATCTTTCCTGTCAAGAGTTGCAGCTACCTGCAGGCGTCACTCTTCCGACTTGGCTATTGTCTCACGAGGAGGAGTTACGCAAGTGTCCTTATCAGAGAGATAAGAATACATTGGTGGCATACACTCTTTTGCCCATCTTCGAGAGTGATCCCATGGGATGGAATTCTATTGGCAGATTTCCGTCTTCTCGGGCAAGACTTGAGGGCTACCTATCAGAATGGTATGCATCAGTTGATTCTGCTGATAAGTCTTTTGTAGCGCGCCTATCGGATGCACTTGGTTACACACTCGCTGCCTAACAAGTCGGTAACTTTATCGTTACCCGGCAACAGGATAATCTTGTGAGCAAGAAAACCCTCTTTTCAACGTATTTGAAAACCCTCGCCGCCGTAGCTCGCCAAGGCGACGCACGGGAGGAGAGCTTCTACCCAGCGCTGGCAGATATGCTGAAGGAAATGGCCTGCGCCACCGGGAAGACGGACGTACACGTCACCACACTTCCCAGACCCACCGAGGGCGGCAACCCAGACTTCCGTCTCTGGAATGGGACGGACCGGATCATCGGCTATGTCGAGGCGAAGAAGCCGACCGAAGAGCGGCTGGATAGTATCGGAAATTCCGAACAACTCAAACGCTATCGCGCTACGTTTCCGAACCTTATCCTCACCAACTTTCTCGAATTCCGCCTGTATCGGAACGGCGATCTCGTCCAGACGGTCCTGGCAGGTCGGCCCTTTATACTCAACGCAGTGCACACCACGCCCCCGCTCGAAAACCCAGATGAACTCTACGCCTTGCTCGACCGCTTCTTGGACTTTGCGCTACCCCAGACGTTTACCGCCGAATCTCTCGCTGTCGAACTGGCCAAACGCACGCGCCTCCTCCGCGATGTGATCGGCGAGCAGTTCCAACAGGAACAGGCGAATCCCGGTATGCTCGCCGGCTTCTTCGAGGCTTTCCAAACCTACCTCATTGGCTCGCTGACGCCCGAAGATTTCGCTGATCTGTTCGCCCAGACCATTACCTATGGCCTGTTCGCCGCCCGCACCCGCGCCGGCGATGGCTTCAATCGGCGCGCCGCGTTCGACAACATCCCGCACACCATCGGCGTCCTGCGCGATTTGTTCCGCTTCATCTCGCTCGACGACTTGCCCGATCCGCTCGCTTGGTGCGTTGACGACCTCGCCGAAGTCCTGGCCGTGGCCGACGCGCCCGGCATTCTCAATGCCTACTACCGCGAGGGCAAGGGCAGCGATCCGATCGTGCATTTCTACGAGACTTTCTTGGCGCAATACGATCCCGACGAGCGTGAGCGGCGGGGGGTGTATTACACGCCCGAATCAGTAGTTGGCTACATCGTGCGTTCCCTGCACGGCCTACTCAAGACGGAATTCGACAAGCGCGACGGTCTCGCCTCTGATGGTGTGACGTTGCTCGATCCAGCGGCGGGCACCATGACTTTTGTCGCTCGTGCCGCCCAAGAAGCTGTCGCCGAGTTTGAGGCCAAGTACGGCAGCGGCGGAAAAGAGGATTTTATCCGTCGGCATATCCTCCAGAATTTCTATGCCCTTGAGTTGATGATGGCACCCTACGCGGTCGGCCACCTCAAGATGAGCTTTTTTCTGGAGGAACTCGGCCACCGTCTCGCCAACGACGAGCGCGTTCCTTTCTATCTTACCAATACCCTCGACACAGACGAACTGGAAGAGAGCCGTTTGCCCGGCCTTTCTGCCTTAGCCGCGGAATCCCGCTTGGCGGGCGAAGTCAAGAGACAGACGCCGATCCTGCTCATCCTCGGCAATCCGCCCTATTCGGGCGATTCGAGTAACAAGGGGGACTGGATACGGGAGTTGATTGAGGATTACAAGCAGGTGGATGGAAAGCCGCTGGGTGAAAAACAGCCTAAATGGCTCCAGGACGATTACGTCAAGTTTCTCCGTTTTGCCCAGTGGAAAATTGAGCAAGCCGGACGCGTCGTCGTCGGCATGATCACCAACCACAGCTACCTCGACAACCCAACCTTTCGCGGCATGCGCCAGAGCCTGATGCACACTTTCGACGACATCTATATTCTCGATCTGCACGGCAATTCGCTGAAGAAGGAAACTGGCCCCGGTGGGAGTTTGGACCAGAACGTCTTTGATATTCGGCAGGGTGTGGCCATTGCCTTTTTCGTCAAGCGCAACAGCAAAAAAGAGTGCGATACTCGGGTCCATCACGCCGAGCTATACGGAACCCGTGAGGGCAAGTATGACTGGCTGGCTGCCCATAACCGAGGCAATACCGAATGGCAACAGATAAACCCGGCCTCGCCGTCCTATCTGTTCGCGCCGCGTGATGATGCGCTCGAAGCCAAGTATCGCCGGTTTGTTTCCATTCCCGATGTATTCCCAGTCAACAATGTCGGCATCGTGACCGCGCGCGACCGCCTGACGATTTGCTGGTCAGAGCAAGATCGTGGGATACCGTCATCCTCTTTTCGGGGATGGACCCGGAACTGGCCCGTCATACTTTCCAACTCGGCAAAGATGCACAGGGCTGGAAAGTGACGATGGCACAGAAAGACTTGCTCGCTTCCGGCCCCACACGCGAAAAAGTGGTTCCAATCCTGTATCGGCCCTTTGACGTGCGCCACACCTATTATACCGGTCGGTCAAACGGGTTCATCTCCAGGCCAAGCACAATCATGCGGCACATGCTGGCCGGGGAGAATCTGGCACTAATGGTGCCGAAGCGTGTTGAGCATGTGGGAACTTGGCAACACGCTTTCGTCTCAGCCGGCATCTCCGGACATGTCGCTGTTTCGCTGAAGACCATCGATTACAACTTCCCCCTCTACCTTCTTTATCTCACCGCCGACGACCGACGACCGAACCTGAACTCCAAACTAATCGCAGCTCTAACAGAGGCGCATGGCCGAGCACCCTCACCCGAGGAAATTTTCCACTATATATACGCCATTCTATATGCTCCTTCCTACCGCGAGCAATACGCCGAGTTTCTGCGGACCGACTTCCCGCGCATTCCGTTCACAAAGGACAGAGCGTTGTTTACCAACTTCGCCGCTCTCGGCACTCGATTGGCCGACCTGCATCTTCTCAAGTCGCCGGAACTCGACCCGCCGACCTGCCGGTTTGAGGGCGAAGGCAACGCGGTCGTTGCACGGACGAAGGCACAGGGCTTTCGCTATGACGCCGGAGAACAACGCATGTACGTCAACAAGACGCAGTACTTCGGTCCTGTTGCCTTGGAAGTTCAGGAATATCAGATTGGCGGCTACCAAGTCTGCGATAAGTGGTTGAAAGATCGCAGAGACCGCCGCCTCGACCTCGACGACATCCGCACTTACTGCCGAATGGTGACGGCTATAGGAATCACGCTCGCAATTCAGCAAGAGCTTGACAGAGCGTATGCCGATATGGAAAATAACGGCGAATCGGTTGAGGCTAAGTGATTCCAAGATTATGAAATCTACAGTTTACATCGAAACCAGCTTCATCAGTTATCTCACATCGAGACCGAGTCGTGATTTGGTCACGGCGGCAAACCAGCAATTGACCCACGATTGGTGGAACGACCGCCGCGAAAATTTTGACCTTTTCATTTCGCAATTTGTCATCAATGAGTGTATAGCGGGAGACGCGGTTCTCGCGAAAGCGCGTTTGGATATGATCGCTGCTATCCGGCAACTTGCTGTCACCGAATCAGTTGAGACTTTAGCCGATGCGTTGGTCCGCCAAGTGCCTCTATCTGAGAAGGCCCAAGTGGATGCCTTACACATCTCAATTGCGACCGTTTGCGACATGGAATACCTGCTAACCTGGAATTGTACGCATATTGCCAATGCTGTACTTCGTCCTCGAATTGAGGCCATTTGCCGATCCTTTGGGTACGAACCACCAACTATCTGTACCCCCCAAGAACTCATGGAGGTCTAACACCATGTGGCGCGATCCAATCGTTGAAGAAGTCCGGCGCGTACGCGAAGAGTATGCGGCGCGGTATCATTACGACATCAAGGCCATTTGCCGCGCTGCTCGCGAGTCAGAAAAAAAAAGCGACCATGAGATTGTCTCGTTGTCGCCAAGACCTGTTCCCGCCGACTCGCCAACCGATGGGTAGCCGCGCTGGAAGGGGTAGGCCAATTAACCGGGAAGGACGTGCCGCCATTGTCGGCTGGTGACGGCCATCCCGGGAATGAATGACCAAAAGGGAAGCGCGGTCTTCATTATTAAAAAATCTGCTACATACGCCCTAGACCGACAGCCTCCGCACGTACACATAATAAGGGGCGATGGTCCGCTCGGCGTGGTCGTAGAACGAGGCGTAGAGTCGGTCGAGGCCAGCGGCGAGGTCGATCTCAAAGCAAGCGCTAGTCGCGGAGGGATCGACTTCTTGCTGGAGGTTCTGGCCGCCGATGGATAGCTGCGCCCAGCCGAGGGCGAGAGCGATCCCGCCTTCGTAGGCCGGAGCATCTTTCGGCTGGATACCATCGCGGTACCAGCCGCTGTCATCGCCCTCAATCCCCGCAGCAAGCGCATAGCCGGTTTCCTCGGGCCAGCGCCGCAGTTCAATCTGGTAGCGGCCCGCCTCTTTGACATCAACGGCCCAAAAACCGCTCGTGACCTGTCCGGCGCGAACTTGGCGCTGATTCCAGACTGCGTTACACGCCTCATTGCGGATGTCATGGGTGGTGAGTTTGACCGGTTGGTCATCTCCCCCGAGGGCCATCGGCTCGTCGCGGTCGAACTGCTCGGATACGAGCTCCCACCAGTCATCGTACGCAGCGCGCAGCTCGGCGACGGTGTCGGGATGCGTGGCGGCGATGTCCTGCTGTTGCCCGGGATCCGCACCGAGGTCGTAGAGCGCGCGACCGTCGATGAGTCGCCACTTGCCCTTCATCACCGCGCTCTTGCGCCATTTGACCGGATCGGCCACGCGCTGGGTGTCGCAGACGTTGACGCGGTCGGCCCAAGTTGCATCGTCTGCGCCGCGCAGCAACGGCGCTAGGCTCTGGCCGTGGAAGGTGCGTCCGGCTGGGACCTCGACCCCGCACAAGTCGAGCAGGGTTGGCATAAAATCCACGTAGCTGGTCAGCGCGTCGATGTCGCGGCCGCCGGCGATGTGCCCGTTGGGGTAGCGGATGAGGAAGGGCACGCGGTGGCCGCCTTCGTACTGAGAGCCTTTTTTGCCGCGCATTCCGGCGTTGTAGCTGCCCGGCCCTTCGCGGGGGAACTGATCGGCGTCTAATTCGACGCCCGTGGCCGTGCCGTTGTCGGTCATAAAGATGAGGATGGTATTATCGGCAATGCCCAACTCGTTGAGCGTGGCCTGCAACTGGCCGAAGTTCTCGTCGATGTTGGTGATCATGCCGTAGAAGCGGGCGCGCTCTTCGTGCGGAGTGGCGTCGCGGTATTGCTCGACGTAGTGCGGCGCGATGTTGAGCGGCCCGTGCGGCGCGTTGGTGGCGATGTAACAGAAAAAGGGCGCGTCGGCGTTTTCTGCGATAAAGCGCCGACCCTCGCGGAAGAATACATCCGTGCAGTAGCCTTCGTACGGGGTGGGGATGCCGTTTTTGAAATAGGTGTCGTCAAAGTAGTCGTTGCCCCAGGCGTCGCCCGTGTTGCCGATGCCGCCGCCGGCATGGTACACGGATTCGGCAAAGCCGCGCTCGTGCGGACGGTAGGGCGGGCTGTCGCCGAGGTGCCACTTGCCGAAGTGCCCGGTGCGGTAGCCAGCGCCAGTGAGCGCGTCGGCGAGGGTCCACTCGTCGGCGCGCAACAGCGACCGACCGCCGATGGTGTGCCAGACGCCGGCGCTATTGCAGTAGTGGCCGGTGAGAAGGCCGGCGCGGGTGGGGGCGCAGGTGGAGCCGACGTGGTAGTCGGTGAAGCGCACGGCGTCTTGGTGGAAGCGGTCGAGGCAGGGCGTGCGGATCGCGCTGTTGCCGTGGCAGCCCAAGTCGCCGTAGCCTTGGTCGTCGGTGAGGACGAAGACGATGTTGGGGCGCGGAGCCATGGCTATTGTTCCTGTTCGGCGCGCCAGGCTTCGTATTCGGCGCGGCCTTCTTCGCTGAGTGGGTAGTACTTGCGCAGGTGCCCGCCCTCGGCCAGCTTCATGCGGCTGAAGTCCTCCCACTCGGCGTGGGCTTGAGCCTTTGCGGTCAGTTCGGGGGCGAGTTGGGCCGGGACGACGGTGGCACCGTCGTCGTCGGCAACGATGATGTCGCCGGGCATGACGAGGGTGTTGCCGCAGGCGATGGGCACGTTGACCGCGAAGGGGACGATGTTGGTCTGGGTGTGGAAATTGGGGGTCGTGCCGCGCAGCCAAAGCCCGATATCGAGGTCTTTGAGCACCTGGGGGAAGTCGCGGATGCAGCCGTCGATGACCGCGCCGATGCCGCCGCGCCCCATGAAGAAGGTGAGCATCATCTCGCCAAAGACCCCGCTGTGCAGGTCGCCACGCGCATCGACGACGATGATGTCGCCAGGTTGGGTGTGGTAGAGGGCGTGACGGTGAAGTTGTTTTTCCGGGTCGGCGTATTCATCGACGGCATACAGGTCTTCGCGCTTGGGCATAAACTGCAAGGTCAGGGCTGGGCCGACGACGTGCTTGCCCGTGGTGCGGGCGACCGGGCCCTGGATATGAGGGTCGCGGATGCCCAAGCGGGCGAGTTCGCCAGCGGCCGTGGCGCTGCTAATGCCGGAGAGCTGGGCGACGAGGTCTTTGGGGGGGCGTTGGATGTCGTTGGTTTCGACCATGATATCTCCTGTTTGGTCAATGGGTGATTTGGGGACAAATTGTACGTTCTTTGGCGTTAGAGGCAAATCTTAAAATAGGAGGAAGCTCATGACAGTGGAAGATCGCGGCTCGGCCATTCGGGTCGAGCGCCTGACGGCCATTCCGGTGGGGGCCAAGGGCTACGTGAAGGTGGAGACGAACATGGGGGTGGTCGGCTGGGGCGAGATCAACAATATGGAGACCAAGGTCGCCTGCGCCTTGGCCGAGTCGCTGGGCTCGCTCATCGTCGGCGAAAACCCGACGCGCATTGAGCACCACTGGCAGCGGCTGTTCCGCGCCCATCGCAACCTGCGCGGCGGCGGGCTGATGCTGCACGTGATTGCGGCCATTGACATGGCGCTGTGGGACATTGCCGGCAAGCTCTATCAGGTGCCGGTGTATCGCCTGCTGGGCGGCCCCTGCCGCGACAAGGTGTGGATGTACCCTAGCCCCAAGGCAATCAAGGTCGGCCCTGGGGGGGCGCAATATCACGCGGGGACGCCGGCTGAGGTGGCAGAGTTGGTGCAGCGGGTGGCCGACGCCCGCGCCAAGGTGGGGCCGGATGGGGCGGTGATGTTCGATGCACACAGCATGTTGCCGCTGCCACTGGTCAAGCAATTTGCCGGTTATCTCAAGCCGGACGATTTGCTCTTTTTGGAAGAGGCGTGGGTGCCGGGCAACATCGAGGCCATGCACAAGCTGCGCGCGGCCGTGCCCGTGCCGTTGGCTACCGGCGAGCGCGACCGCACCATTTGGGAGGTGCGCGAGATTTTGGAGGCCCAAGTCGTCGATATCCTGCAGCCCGACTGCGGCCACGGCGGCGGCATCAGCCAAATGCAGAAGGTCGCCGCGCTGTGCGAAGCGCATCACGTGCCGATTGCCCCGCATTGCACCATGTCGTTTTTGGGCCTGACGGCGAGCTTACACGTGGCGGCATCGGTGGCGTTTTTCCTCATCCACGAGGGTTACGATCACCAATTGCCCGAAGGCGTGGCGCACAAGACGTGGACTTTGGACGCGGAGGGGTATGCGTCGCTGCCGGAGGGGCCGGGGTTGGGAGTGGAGATCGACGAGGAAAAGGCCATTGCCGTGGGACAGGAGAGCGGGCGGCAGTTTAAGTGGCCGGATAATCGGCTGCGGGATGGGTCAGTGGCGGACTATTAAAAAGGAGCCTTTATCTGCAAAAGCGATTGATGCAGATAAAGGCTCCACAACTTATAGCGGGAATTGAGAAGCTGTTTTGGAATTCCCGCGTTTTAATGG
Organism: Candidatus Latescibacterota bacterium; assembly: GCA_965261395.1. Classification (GTDB taxonomy): domain Bacteria; phylum Latescibacterota; class UBA2968; order UBA8231; family UBA8231. The sequence continues at coordinate 2,789,575 of OZ253462.1, read as the reverse complement.
GGTGTATGAGTAGTTGTCGGCTACTCCTCTTCTACTACTTCCTCTTCTACTATTTCCCCTGCCACTACTTCTATATGAAGGATCTTAAAACCTTCGAGCAATAAATCGACGTCTTCCTGCGTGGAAATAGGCCCAGGGGGCGGGGGAGGAGGGCCAGGAGGAAAAGCTCCGGGAGGCGGAAGCTCATCAAAGCCGCCTTCGGGTTCGCCTTCGCCGCCTTCGGGTTCGCCGTCTTCACCGTCTCCACCGTCTTCGCCTTCACCCTCGCCTTCTTCACCGTCTTCGCCTTCACCCTCGCCTTCTTCACCGTCTTCGCCTTCACCCTCGCCTTCTTCACCGTCTTCGCCTTCACCCTCGCCTTCTTCACCGTCTTCGCCTTCACCCTCGCCTTCTTCACCGTCTTCGCCTTCACCTTCACTTTCGGGTTCGCCTTCACCTTCAGGTTCGCCCTCACCATCTACAGGTTCAGGCGGTGGCGGCGGTGGTGGCGGTGGTGCGACAAACGTCAAGCGAGCTTTTAAGAGGACATTCTCGTCGGGTTTATTCAGTCGGGCAAAAACATCATCGAGCGATTCCTCACTAGGAGGGCCAAACGGTGGTGGACCGAACAGTAGCGCATCGGGTCCTAATAGTGCGGCGGATCCCACTTCGAGTTGGTAAAAGCCAGGGAAAAGCGTGTCCGGCACGCTGAGGGCTAGCTCGACTTCCCGGTCCTTGGTCCGTCCCACGCGCAGTAAAGTGGTAATATTCAGCGTACTCCCAAGACTGACGACCGTGTCGGCAGTAACCTTCGTCAAGGTGGCAAAACGAGTCTCAGGAATCATTTCGACATGCACCTCGGCCTCGCGCACATATAAGGCGTAATCGTACCTCGTTATAAGTTCCGAAAGTGCGAATGACACGTCGCCATAGGCATTAAAAATTGAGGCAAAGAGCCGTCCGCCTGGTGAGGAGTAGAGCCGGGAACGAGTGAGTGTTGAATCGGAGCCAGTAAAAGAAATATCCGTCGTAACGCGGACACTGTGCTCAGGATCGTTGTCAACCCGGTTGGCCAAGGGATAAAAGAATGCACTGGAGACGAGATCGAGCGAGGTATATGGACTGATACCGACGGCCATTCTGTGCGCAAGTTCGACCGTGCTCCCCGAAGGAAACGTATATGCGCTCTTAATAGGTACTAATTCTGGCTCCTGATCGAGCACGCCGCGAACCGCAGGCAAGCGGTCTTCAGTCAGGGTGCCGCGCACCGTTGGATTCAGCGTTGCAAACTTGAACGGGGCGGACAAGTTGGAAACTTCGCCGAGCACCTTTGCTTCGATTATGGGAAGCTCTACTGGACCACTACTATTCATTGGATGCCCAAACCCATAGACCCGGTTGCCATCGACGTACGATATGGTTCCCATCGAACCCAGCGTAAGCTCACCGAGCAGCAACCCAACCGTCAGTGGCCTGCCGGCCTCAAAGCTGGCTTGGCGCTCTTGGGTTAGACCAGCGGCGCTGGCTCCACTCAGGATGGACGAACGCCCTTCAGGCAGCGGACGCACCCCATTGAGTCCCGTGCTCAGCAAGGGGATCTCTAGGGGAGTAATGCTGTTTCCTTCCCACGTGGCCGTGGGTTTGGCCGCTGGCATCATTCCCCGCGTGCCGATGACCCATTCTATGGGCGTGGCAAAAAAGTAGTACGGCGGGCTGTCTTGGGCACCAAATCCATAGGCAATAGCACCCCAGGTGCCCTGCTCCGTAAAAATGGGTGAACCGCTCATCCCCTGAGCAATACCCCCGAGTTGGATCAAAACAGGGTCCGAGGCTTCGACCATATAGACCGGCATGGGTGCCAGAAAATCATCGACCACTTGGACGAACGTCATTTCGAGGTCAGCCAGTTCACCGTTGGCAAATTCAGTGCGCAGGAATACGGGCGTGCCCAGGGGCATGGCACGAACCTCATCAGCCGAGACAATGGGCGAAAGATCCCAGGGTTTTAACTCTCCGGTTGGCCGCAAAATCGCTTCTGGAGCCAGGATAGAACCGGCAGCCGCCAGCATGGAATCAGCAGCGGCGATCATGGTATTGGCGGCGGCTAGCATGGAAGCCGCATCGGCCGCTATCGTCGAATCCGCGTCCGCGGCGACCATTGCATTGGCGGCGGCGATCATCGAGTTCGCGGTAGCCAGCATGTCATTAGCAGCGGCCAGCATGGAATCGGCATCGGCGGCGATCATCGAATCCGCGTCTGCGGCGATCATGGTATTGGCAGCGGTGATCATCGAATCGGCGGTGGCCAGCATGGTATTGGCGGCGACCAGCATGGAATCCGCGGTGGCGATCATCGAATCGACGGCAGCCGCCGTTGGTGCAGGATCGTCGTCGTCTCCACAACTCCATAGACCAACGGCGAGGGCTAATAGGGCTAAACGAATCGGCATAATACGTGCTCTCCTACATTAAAGTGTACTCGGTGTGTGCAGTTCAATCTTGTCCTGTTCCATCAAGAGATGGTCGGCCAAATCCTGTCCTGCTTGGGGGTAGCGGGTGTGGATCAGGAGGGAGATTATAAAGGTACGCATAACCTCCTTTTTGTAAAAGGTTTGGATAGAAGACGCTGCTTGGTTGACGTCGCGGTCGAGTGGCAAGTTCCACCGCTTAGATTCGACGATGGCGAGACCGTGTTCGTACCGCTGGTCGGTGGGGGTATTCAGAGTGTATAAGATAGCGTGCGCTCGTCCCCGCCACATCTCCTCCGCGTATCTTCGTGGAGCGGCCCCGCTATGCGGTCAGAGCGTCCATCAGGGCTTGGGCGATCACCAAATGTCCGGCTTGGTTGGGGTGGACCGGTTCTGGGCAGAAGGTGTCGGCGTCGCGGTACTGGAGCTGCCGTTGGAAGATGTCGTGCAGGCGCACTAGGCGGGCGTCAAAGCGCTCGGCTAGCTGCTCCACTACTTCGATGTACCGAGGCAATAGTTCGAGCACTTGGCTACGGAAGGTTTGGTCGCTGTGGTCGGTGGAAATGTAAAACGGGGTGAGCAATACAAGAGGACAGCCCAGTTCGTCTTGGGTACTCTCTAGAATCTGTTCATAGACGGCGGCGAAGCGGGCTGGATCGACGCCGTCTTCGGCACCGCGCAAATGGCTGTGCAGGTCGTTGATGCCAATCTTGACCGACAGCCGGTCTGGCCGGTGATAGAGCACGTCGTCCTGCCAGCGGGCGGCTAAGTCGGTGACGCGGTTGCCGCCGATGCCTTTGTTGATGTAGCGGACCCGCCGCTCGGGGAAGCGAGCCGTGGCCAACTCGGTGAACAGGCGCACGTATCCGTTACCCAGCGGGGCCTCGGCACCGCGCCGACCGCAGTCGGTGATGCTGTCGCCGATGAACAGCAGCGTTTGTCCGTCTTCAATCCAGTATTGGCTCATGGATATTTCTCTTGGTTGGAGGAGGTGGCTCAGACGCAGCCGACGTGTTCTTGTCCCCGCAGCAGGGGATAGTCGGGCTTGTCTTGGGGGGCACCCGTCCAGCGCGAGTGCGCGCTCATGTAGTGAGTGGCCATGCCGCGGCGGCGCGTCGTCGTTTGGTTGGGGCCGGAGCGATGCAGGAGCAGGCTGTGGTGGAAGGAGCAGTCGCCCGCTTGCAGCAGAATGGGCTGTTCGCGCCGGCGGTCGATGGCTGCGTCGGGAACTGTCTTGTCTTGCCGCGAGCCGACCATCCACGTCTCGCTGTGGTCAACCAACCCCTCGCGATGGCTGCCCCGCACGACCCACAAGCAGCCGTTTTCAAGGGTTACATCGTCTAAGGCGACCCAAGCGGTGGCGAGGGCCATCGGCTCAATGTGGAAGTACGCGGAGTCTTGGTGATAGGTCTTTTCTATGCCGCCTGGTCCTTTGATAAAGACTTGGTCGGCGAAGAGCTTGACGTCTGGGCCGAGCAGGTCGGCGGCGGCGGTGAGGAGGGGATCCCGCGCGGCGTGGTCGCGGAAGAAGGCATCGCATTGGGACGGGCCGTTGATTTTGCGCAAGTGATCGATGTGGCGTTGCTGGGGCGCGTTGGGATCGAACTCGATGTTCGCCTCCGGGAAGGGCAGCGCACCCGAGGCGATTCCCTCGATATGGGTGCGGAGCGCGTGCAAGTCTTCTGCGGAAAGGGCGTTGCGCAAGATGGTGTACCCGTCTTGCTGGTACTGGGCTATTTGTTCGGGGCTGAGTACGGACATGGTTTGCTCCAAATTTAGGCTATCTCCGCTAGCGCGTTCCCTACAGCACTGACTAAGCCGTCGATATGCTCGGCGTCCATGGGCGTAGAAAGCGCGCACATGCCCAGCCCTGAGCCGAGGAAGTACCCCTGCTCGATGAGCGAGAGAAAGAGCGGATGAATGAGGGTTTTGTCGGTGGCGGCGAGGTCGCGGTAGTTGGCGATGGGGCCGCGGGCAAAGTGGATGCTGAAGACCGATCCCGTGCAGACCGCTTGGGCGGTGACCGCGTGCGCGGCAAAGAGCGCGTTGAGTTGGTCCTTTAAGCGCGCTCCGAGTGCGTTCAAATGGTCGATGGTTTGCGGCGTCAGTTCGTTCAGGGTCGCTAGGCCGGCGGCCATGGCCACGGGATGTGCGCTAAAGGTGCCGCTCTGGAAAAAGCCGGTGGATTGCTGCGAGTTGTCGAACAGGTCCATCAGGTCGGCTCGGCCGCCAAAGGCCCCCACCGGAAAGCCGCCGCCGATGATCTTGCCAAAGCAGCTTAGGTCCGGGTCGATGCCGTACAGGCCCTGCAAGCCGCCGGTGCCTGTGCGGAACCCAACGATTTCGTCGAAGATGAGTAAGACACCGTGGCGGCGAGTGATGTCGCGCACGGCGCGGGCAAAATCCGGCTGGATGTCTAGGATGCCGGCCTTGGGGTCGAAGAGGACGCAGGCGAGTTCGCTGGCGTGTGCGGCGACGAGCCGCTCGACGGCTTCGGGGTCATGGTAGGGAAGGATGACGGCTTCGGACGCGGCCGACGGAGATATGCCGCCGGCTGTTGGCAGCGCGATGGGTGCGTCGGCGGGGCCGGCTTGGTCTAGAGGTGGGGCCACGCTGACTTCCACGGCGTCGTGGCTGCCGTGGTAGCCGCCTTCGAACTTGGCGATTTTACCGCGCTTGGTGTAGCCCCGCGCCAAGCGAATCGCGTGCAGCGTGGCCTCGGTACCGGAGTTGACAAAGCGAATCCGCTCCAGCGCATCCACTCGGTCGCACATTACACGGGCGATTTCGCTCTCAATGCCGGTGGGTGCGCCCAAGGCAATGCCCTTTTGCATCTGCTCGCGCACGGCCGCTTCCACGCGTTCGTGCCCGTGCCCGAGGACTTGGGCCGTGTGGTGGTTGGCGCAATCGACGTAGCGCTGGCCATCGACATCCCACAGGTAGCAGTCCTTGCCACGGGCCATGGTGAGCGGGTAGGGCGGGTAGTAATACGCGCCTTTGGCCGCACCGGCCGTATAGGCGCGGCCCTGCTCAAAAAGGGCGTGGGAACGAGGGCTGGCGCGGCGATAGCGCGCTTCGAGGTCGGCGAGTGACGTAGGCATAAGGGGATATTATACTACTAAATGAAGCTGGTGAACAAATCTGCTCCTCCCGGGCGCGAGGAGTTGACGCAGCCTATGTTCGCACCCATTCTTCTAAAAATCACTCGCCCCTCACCCTTCACCAACCAATTGCTACCATGTCCCAAACCGAATACGCCGTCGAAGTCGCGTCCTCGGCTGACGTTTCGCTGATCGACTGCGATGTCCACAACTACCCGAACTCCATCGACGACCTCATGCCCTTTTTGTCGGCGCGCTGGCAGGCGTACGTGCGGCAATCCGGGTTTAGCGGCCCGCCCGGCCCAACCTATCCCAAGGGATTTGCCCAAGCTGCGCGGCGCGATGCTTGGCCGCCTTCGGGCCTGCGGCCGGGCGGCGACCCGGATTTTGCGCGCACCCAATTGCTCGATGCTTGGGGCATTGACGTGGCCTTGCTCAATCCGCTCTACGGCATGACGTCCCTGCACAACCTCGACTTTGCCAACGCGCTAATGCGGGCGGTCAACGAGTGGACTGCGCACACTTGGCTCGACCACGATCCGCGCTGGCGCGGCTCGATTGTGGTCAATGCCAACGACCCGGCGGAGGCAGTCGGGGAAATCAAACGGGCAGCGGCTGATCCGCGCTTTGCGCAGGTGCTGCTCTTAGTGCGGTCGAGCGCGCCGTATGGCAAGCGGCAGTTCCGGCCGATTTTTGCCGCAGCCTGCGAAGTCGGTCTGCCGGTGGGTATCCACTTCGGCGGCAGCGGTCAGCCCATCACGGCCTGCGGCTGGCCTTCCTATTACATCGAAGATCACACGGCCATGTCGCAAGCCTTTGAGGCCCAGGTCATCAGCCTTGTTTGCGAAGGGGTGTTCTGCGAGTTCCCAGAGCTGCGCGTCGCACTCATTGAGGGGGGATTCGCGTGGTTGCCCGGACTGATGTGGCGGCTGGACAAAAACTACCGGGGCCTGCGCAGCGAGGTGCCGTGGCTGAAGAAGCGCCCCAGCGAATACATCCGCGAGCACTTCTGCGCCACGACCCAACCTATGGAAGAGCCAGACGATCCCCAGCACTTGTTGCACATCATCGACATGATTGGCAGCGAGGAATTCTTGATGTTCGCCACGGATTATCCGCATTGGGACTTTGATTCGCCGGCCCGCGCTCTGCCGCCCGTGATTGACGACGCGCTGCGCCAGAGGATCAGGGTCGATAATGCCGAGGCTTTTTATGGGTTCGCGGCGCGTTGACGTAGGGCCGGTCGATGCCTTTGCCGGCGGCGAGGTTCGCCGGGTCGAGGTCGAGGGGCGGGGCTTGGCTATCGTGCGGCAGGGGAATGCTTGGTACGCGCTCCGCGATATTTGCCCACATCAAGGGGCGCGTCTGTCGGACGGCCGGGTTGGGGGCACGGCGCTGGCGCGTCATCCAGGGGACGAGATTGTCTTGGGACGCGCGGGCGAAATTCTGAGCTGCCCGTGGCACGGCTGGGAATACGACGTGCGCACGGGCCGCTCGCTCTGTGAGCCCGAGAAGGTGCGGGTGCGGACCTATCCGGCTCGCGTGGAGGATGGCCGGGTGCTCGTGGAACTGGGCTAGGCTCTCGGCACCGGGATGGACACCGGCACGTTGCCCTGTTTTTGCGATTCTAAAAACCCGATAATCAGCTCTACTACAGTGCGTCCGGCTCGGCCCGGCGACACCGACTCGACGCCTTGGTCCATGGCTGAGATCAGCTCGTGGATGCCGGCGGGAATGCCCTCGATCGGCCAAGTCGGCGGCGCGAGGGATTCGGACTCTTCGCCGCGAAGTAGGGTGCCGCCGTCGTTGCCGAGGAGTAATCGTCCGGTGGTGCCGACCACTTCAAGTTGCTGCTTGGGCGACGGCGTGGTCTTAGAGCCGCCGATGTAGAAGCCCCGCACACCCCCAGAAAAGTGGATGTATCCGTTGGCCCCTGGCTCGGTGGCTGGCACGTGGCCGCCGTCGCCGCGGTACTCGGCGTAGTCCTCGTATCCCTCCTCCAGCTCGGCGACTACCCACTGGGGCTGCGCGCCCGCGTAGTAGCATATAGCGTCGAGAGTGTGGGTGCCGTTGCGGAAGAGCATGGCGCGGGGGCCGGAGAGCGTGCCGACGACGTATTGCACCGGGCCGATGACGCCTTGATCGACGATCTCTTCTTTGGCGTGCCGCCACAGGGGCATGAAGCGCCGGGTGTGATCGACCGACAGGGTGGTGTTGTTGGCATCGCAAGCGGCGATCATGCGGTCGGCGTCTGCGAGGTTGGTAGCTAGCGGTTTTTCGCAGAAGATGCCCTTGGCCCCGGCGTTGGCCGCATCGACGACTAAGTCGGCGTGGCGGTGGTCCGAGGTGGCGACGGTGACGATGTCCAGCGATTCGCGGGCGAGCATCTCGCGGTGATCGCGGTACAGGGTAAGGTCTGCGTCCGGCCAGCGTTGCTCAAACTCGCGGAGGGTTGCTTCGTCGAGGTCGCAAGCCGCTGTGAGGCTGGCGCGGTCCGACCCGACAATCCCGGTGGCGTGGGCCACGCCAATGCCGCGACAGCCAATGACTCCAGCTTTATACATGTCGTGCTCCTTTGTTTGGGGATTCACTTCTCATCCAGTGTAGGGAACAGTGCCTCGTGCATCTACTTGGTACCCCCAGCGTTCGAGATAGGCTGGGCCGGGGAGGAAGGGGTCGTCGGCGGCGGCGAGGCGGCGCGTTAGGGTCGCGTCTAATTCGTCGAGCAAGTCCTGTTGGCCGGGCTGTCCGACGAGGTTATCCTGTTGGAAAGGATCGGCCTCGTTGTCGTAGAGCAGCCACGGCCCCTCTAGGGCGCGCACGTACGTGTGGCGGCGGGAGCGTAGGCCCCGGTAGGACCGACCGCCGACGCCGGGCCACCACTGCCCAAAGGGATGGGGGCACTGCAAGAGCGCGGTGCCGTCCGAAGGGTCTGAACCGCCTTGTAGGTACTCGGAAAAGTCGATTCCCTCCACAGTGGAAGGAATCGGTAGGCCGCACAGGCCCAACAGGGTCGGCATGATGTCCGGCAGGTCAATCAGCGCATCGAGCTGGCGACCGTCGGCACCCATTCCTGGATAGCGCAGCAGGAACGGCACGCGGATAGACTCTTCATAGGGCTTTTGCTTTTTGTCCATGCCCTGCGAGCCGAGCATGTCGCCGTGATCCGAGAAGAACAGAAAGACCGTCTCTTGCTCCAATCCCTCCTCTTGTAAGGTCTGGAATAACATGGCGACGCAGTCGTCCAAGGCCGTGCAATGGGCGTAGTACCCAGCGAGCCACTGCCGCGCGCGCTCGGCCCAGTCGGGTGGTACGTTGGGGTGCAGGACGATCTCTCCTGGATCGTACAGAGCTTGGTATGCTTCCGGGGCCGTGTGATAGGGGGCGTGCGGCGGCCCCCATGACAGGACCAGCAAAAAGGGGTTGTTGTCGCCTCGGTTGCGCAGGTACGCTTGGGCGTCGCGGGTCTGGGCCAAGGCGTCGTAGCCCTCCCACATGAGCTGCTCGTCCGAGTCGCCGGCATAGTACGCGGAATGGTTGTAGTCGTGGGTGCATTCGAGCACCTTCCAGTACTCGAAGCCCTGTCGTCGCTCGGGCGGGATATAGCGGGAGCGGCCGCGGCCATTGACGTGCCATTTGCCGGTATAGGCCGTGTCGTAGCCGCCCGCGCTGAAAGCCTGCGCGAGGCTCGTGGCGTCTTGGCCCAGCTCTACGTCATTGACGAAGACGCCGTGTGTGAGGGGGTATTGACCAGTCAGGATCGAGGCTCGCGCCGGTGAGCACACCGAGCAGCCAGACACCGCGTGGGTGCAGTTGACGCTGCGGCTCGCTAGTGAGTCCAGGTTGGGGGTTTGCACGTTGGGGTCGCCGGCGTATCCGCAGGCTTGGGCACGCCATTGGTCGGCGAAGACGAGAACGACATTCGGCGGTTTGTTGGGCACTGCGCGTCTCCTGCGTTGGAATGAACAGCCCCAATATCTTCGCACTGGGGGGCGGCTGTCAACATTGACCGGGTTCGACGCACTCGGTACTTTGGCCGGTCTGAAGGAATAGAAGTCGGATCCTCTGTCTGGAGTAACGTACGCCATGACCAAACGCAGACTGCCCATCGGCATTCAAACCTTCCGCGAGATCCGCGAGGAAGACTGCTACTACGTCGATAAGACCGGCTACATCTGCCGGCTGCTCGACGAGGGCAAGCACTACTTTCTGTCGCGTCCGCGCCGCTTTGGCAAAAGCCTGTTGTTGGACACGCTCAAGGAGGTGTTCGAGGGCAACGAGCCGCTGTTTGAGGGGTTGGACATCCACGACCACTGGGATTGGTCACGGCGGTATCCGGTTGTGCGGCTGGACTTCAGCGGCGGCAGTTACTACGAGCGGGGCGGTCTGCACGAAGACGCGATGGCGCAACTACAAGATTTGGCAGAAGAGGCCGGGGTTACGACCCGTTACGAGAGCGCCTCGGCGTGCTTTCGCCATCTGCTTGGGGCGCTGAGTCGGCAGGCTGGGCAGCGCGTTGTCGTGCTGGTAGATGAGTATGACAAGCCGATTTTGGATGCGCTGGAGGTGCCGGACATCGCGCGGTCTAACCGCGACTTTCTGCGCGACCTGTACGCGATGATCAAATCCAGCGATGCACACATCCGCTTCGCCTTCATTACGGGGGTGAGCAAGTTTTCCAAGGTTAGCTTGTTTTCGGGACTCAACAACCTCAAGGACATCACCATTGATCCGCGCTACTCCGCTATTTGTGGCTACACCGAGGCAGACCTCGCCACGGTATTCGCACCGGAACTACCAGGCTTGGACCGGGATCAGATCCGCGACTGGTACAACGGCTACAGTTGGCTCGGCGACGAGAAGGTGTACAACCCCTTCGACATTCTGCTGCTGTTCGACAGCCGCAAGTTCGGTGCCTATTGGTTTGAGACCGGCACGCCGACGTTCTTAATCGAAACCCTGTGCAAGCGCCACGTCAGTTCCTTGGAGTTGGGCAGCATGGAGGGCGGCAGCGCCCTGTTGTCCACCTTCGACGTGGACGACATAGCGACCGAGGCCCTGCTGTTCCAGACCGGCTACCTCACCATCCAAGACGAGGAAGACCTCGGCGGTGAGCCCGTCTATCGGCTAGGCTATCCCAACCGCGAGGTACGGCAGAGCCTGAACCGCAGCCTGCTGCGCTACTTGGTGCAGGATGCCACGCGGCAGATGGCCAATAGCGTCCGACTCTACCGGCTATTGGAGGCCAACGACTTCGCCGGGCTGGAGACGCTATTCCACGCCTTTTTCGCCAGCATTCCCTATGAGTGGTACACCAACAACGACATCGCCCGGTACGAAGGCTATTACGCCAGCGTGTTCTACTCCTATTTCGCCGGGCTAGGGCTGGACATCAAGGTAGAGGACAGCAGTAGCCACGGACGATTGGACATGGCGGTTCTGTTCAACGGCAATATCTATCTATTTGAATTCAAGGTGGTCGAGTTGGCGTCCAGTGGCGCGGCGATGGCGCAGTTGCAGGAGCGGTGCTACGCGGATAAGTATCGCGCTTTGGGGCAGCCGATATACCTGATTGGCGTGGAATTTAGTAAGGATACACGCAATGTGGCGGCGTTTGCGGTGGAGCGGGCGTGAGCGTCGGGGGCGGCTGTCAAAATTGACCGGGTTCAACGCACCCGGTACAATCGAATTCTATCGACTTAAACTCATCCACGGGAGGAAAATATGAGAGGTCGCAGAATTGCCGCAGCAGTAGTTGCAGGAATCGCCATCGGCATTAGCTCAATCGCCGTCGCCCACGAGGACCACGACAAGGCTTCCGCACCCACGGCGTTCACCGCAATGACGCCGATTCTGAACGTCGCAAGCGTCGAGGCGAGCCTCGAGCACTACACTTCGGTTCTCGGTTTCAACAAGGATTGGGACTGGCCAGCCGAGGAGGAGGACAAAACCTTTGCCTCCCTATCCAATGGCGAAGTACACGTCTTTCTCGCCGAGAATTCGCAGGGTGCCCGGCCTGTGTGGATCTACTACAACGTCGGCGATGTTGACAAGCTGCACGAGGAGTACGCGGCGGCGGGGGCGAACATAAAGAAGGTGCCTGTTGATGAGCCTTGGGGGGCGCGGGAAATGCTAGTTGAGGACTTGGATGGGCATGTTCTGCGGATTGGCGGGCCTCCTAGCAAGGGAGAGGGCGGTGAGGAGGAGGAAGGGGGCGATGAGACGAAAGAAGATGGCTAAGGGCAACGATACAGAGCAGCCTTCAGAGAGTGAGAACACTCGAACTATCCCTTCGGCGGTCAAACTCAAGCAGCTAATAGGCACCTCGCCCGCTTGCCGAATGCTGACGCCGGAAGAAATTGAGTTGCTGAGAAAAAGCAAACGGGAGATTGCTCAAGTCGTGGGCGAAGTCCTCGCGGGGAAAACAGTCAATGACGATTTTACTGTTGAGTACTGACATCATCAGAAATCGAGGCATCAGGTGAATCGACCAATAACAAGATTTGATTGTTTTTTTGCGGCGGCTACAGGGTTCCGACGCCACGAATACCAAGTGCGTCTCGCATGCGGCGAACGCTTTAAGTGTAGCGAAGACGAGTGGCTAAGCGGCAGCAGTGAATGCGAATCCATGCTTATTGACATCCCAACGGGGTTTGGAAAGACCGGCGCAGTCGTGCTAGCATGGCTCTGGAACCGGGTGTTCAAACAGCGAGACGATTGGCCACGTCGCCTCGTCTACTGCCTACCTATGCGCACACTAGTCGAACAGACGCAACAGAGCGTCAACGGGTGGCTGGAAAATCTCGACCTCGCGGGTAGAGTCGGCGTTCATGTACTCATGGGAGGCGAAGACGCTGCTGACTGGGACATCCACCCGGAACGCGATGCCGTACTTGTGGGCACTCAAGACATGCTTCTTTCCCGTGCCCTCAACCGAGGCTACGGAATGAGCCGCTATCGCTGGCCGATGCACTTCGGGCTATTGAACAACGACTGCCTGTGGGTCATGGACGAGGTGCAGTTGATGGGGCCGGGACTCTGGACATCTGCTCAACTGGACTGGATGAGAAGCGACCGGTTCAAGAGCTTGAAGCCTTGCGCGACATGGTGGATGAGCGCAACGATTCGCCCAGAGTTTCTTGATACGCGGGATCGCAAAAACGCAAAGTTACCAAAACCAACACCGCTACGATTGAGCACCCACGACCAGATACACGCGATCCTTCAAGCTCGCCGTCCGTGCGAGATATGGAAGGCACCGCCGACAAGAATGAAACGCAAGCAGGCATCCGCCGACGATCGTCAAGCGGCATTCGCGCAAGCACTAGCTAACGCCGTGGTTGATGAACACCGTGCAGCGAGTCTAAGCCTCGTCGTCTGCAACACCGTCGCGGAAGCGCAAAAAATATACGCTGCGGTCAAAAGTACGTACAAAGGAGACGATGAAGTCGTCCTGCTAACGTCTCGCTTTCGCCCCAAGGACCGCGAAAGGAACCAACTCAAGCTCCTTAACTTTGAAGCGGTGCGCAAACGTGCGGGGAGTGATAGCTCGGTCACTGTACCGGGGCTGATATGCGTCTCCACACAAGTCATAGAGGCAGGTGTGGATGTGTCGGCCCGGCGGCTGTGGTCCGAGGTCGCTCCTTGGCCATCGATCATCCAACGCCTCGGAAGGCTGAACCGGGATGGCCGACTAAACGGAGATGCGCGTGCGTATTTTTGGGAGGGATCGGAGAAACCGAAAAGAGGGGCGCGGTTGATCGGACCTTATGAGGCCGAAGCGGTCAACCTCGGTACGCAACTGCTCCGTGAGTTGGCCATATTGTACCGAAGCGACGAAGAGTTGTCCGCGAGAGAGGCTTTGGAAACGCTTAGGGCACAGAACGAAAACGCGGACAAGTTGAAGCAGGCACTTACTCCGACACCCGAGCCCTTTCCGCGCGCCATCGACGTACATGGACTGTTCTCGACGGAGCCGGACGTCTTCGGCGGCTTCACCGACGTGAGTCCGTTTGTCCGAAGCCAGGACGAGAATCCTGATGTGACCGTCTTCTGGCGCGAGTGGAGTTCGGAGGCTCAGCTACGACGTTCGGCAGAAATGATCGGACCGGCGTTTTGTCGCGCCGAGGGCTGCCCGGTAGCCCTCGGCAGACTTCGAGAGTTTCTGGATACGTCGGGAAGAGCTTGGGTTTGGGATGACAAAGCTGAAGCATGGCAGGCCACCCGTGCTTTGGACATTTGCCCCGGCATGTTGGTGATGCTTCGTCGACCTGACGGTGGATACTCCGACGAAATGGGATGGACAGGGTGCAAGAGCGACAAGCTGCATAATGTGCCGCCGCCCGGTGGACCGCACGAGCGATTCGAGGATGACCGATTCAGCGAGAGCGGGTTTTGGGTCAAGCTGGGGGACCATCTTCGGGATGCCAAGGACGAGGCGACGCGTATTGTCGAGGCAATCGAACTGAACAAGAACATCGGCGCGGCGGTCATTCACGCCTCGGCAGAGCACGACATTGGCAAGGCGCTGTCCCAATGGCAGGGGGAGTTACCTAAGCCACCCCCTCAAAGCGGTGAGGTGTGGGCGAAAGCACCGTACCAGTTCGCAGTCATCGCAAAAGTAGCCGATGCAGCGGAAGCGACTGAGACCATCCTACAGCGGAACGGCGTACGTATTCGCCGGGCTGAGTTGTGGGCTAAAGAGAGTGTACGGGGCGAAACGAGGTATGAATGGCACGCAGATTCAAAGGTCTCTCGCAATAACATCGAACAAATCCGAGCGACGCAAGGGATCCTCCGTGCGTGGAACGTTCCATTTCGTCCGGGGCTCCGTCATGAAGCAGCGACAGCACTGGCGCTCTGGCACAGCTACTATCGGCAACGGAATAGGGATTTCACCGCACTATCGATCTATCTCGCAGCGGCGCACCACGGGAAAGTGCGTACGGTCCTTACGGCTCGAACACCAGCGAGTCAGGACGTATGCGGCATAGAAAAAACCACAAATCCGTTGCCGTGGAACGATATGCCGCTGGATTTCGAGTGCGCTGTTGATGGAGCGTCAGGTCACTTCTCCGAAGACGGCTCGGAGTTCATCTTTGAAGCACCGGGCTGGACAGGGCTTGTCACCGATCTGCTTGGCGGGTGGGAAGACGGTGCCCCACAGGCTATCAGCAGTGCCGTTCCCGACAGTGAACCGCGAAATATCGGGCCTTTTGGGTTGGCATACCTTGAGGCCTTGGTTCGGTGCGCCGACGAACAGGCCAGTAAAGACCCTAACACCAAGAAGGATGTAGACTCATGAACGGGCTGCCTGTCGTGACGTTCATCGGCCTGAGCGCGGATTCGCTCGGAACCTACCTCGCATCGTTGGGGTTGTTCTCGCTCGCGGCAAGGAAGTGGCCGGGCGTTCGGGCTTCTTGGCGTAACGGGCGATTCTGTCTCGTTGGTGGACCAACCGCCCTGGAAGATGTCGTCAATTTTGTGGGCGAGGTTGGAGAAGAGAGCGATTGGACTGAGTACCAAAAACCATGGGATCAGGACAAGAAGAATGATGTGAAGGCGAAGACATCCATGCGCACGGCCCGTTGGCGCGCCTCGGAAGCGGATGAAAAATTGCTGCCTTTGTTCGGAGCGCACTTGGCGCTTGACGGACGTGTCAGGATGAATCCTTTGCTCGGCACCGGAGGAAACGCTGGGAAACGTGACTTCGCAAAGGGCTGGAAAACCGCCGTGCAAGTGATTAGAAATCCGCCCCGAAGACAGAACCGGGAAACCCTCAACAGAGATCTCAAAGCCTTTATCGGAGGCGGCCCATGCACGTATCTTAAACCCTTCCAAGCGGGATCATGGTTCGGCGCTGCCAACAAGATATACAACCACGGCACCGGAATGAAAGGACCGTTCCGCGAAGGGGAGGTGACGCCATGGGCGATGGCGTTGGCCTGTGAAGGTTTGACCTTCTTTGCAGGAGAGACATCCCGTCAACTAGGCAGCCGCAGGCAACCGAAGGGGGCATTCCCGTTCGTCACGGCGGCAATGGCGCCCAAGAACGCGGACGAAGCGGGCGGCGTAGAAGCTGAAGTCTGGCTACCGCTATGGAACCGGCCAATGACTAAACCCGAACTGTCATTGCTGTTTATGCGTGGTCGGTCGGAAGTCAGAGGAAGGGGGGCCACGACGTCCTCGGCGTTCTCCGTCGCGATCCTGGCGCGCGGCGTCGATAGTGGCATTACCGAATTTCGGCGCTTTCTGCTTCTTCATACAACCAGCAGCCAGACGTTTGAATCGCGGTTGGCCAACGTAGTACCAACGCCGAAGGAAGCCGAAGACGGGGCGACGACACGGGCGACCCAGACCGTTATCGCGCTTCGCGATACGCTACCACCGGATCGAAAGGTCGGCCAGCGGTGGAGGTTCATCGGGCTGCGAGGCCCTCTCGAGCAGGCGCTTGTGGACTTGGCCGCCTCGGAACCTGGCACCGGACGCGTCGAAAAAGCCTGGGCGCTGGTTGACGAAATGTTCGAAGTCCTCGTCAGAGTAGGCCGAAATAGTGCGTTTCGCAGCCACGACGTTCGATTCCGATTGTTGCCGGGCGAATGGGCGGCGAGCTTGTTTGGGGAAAGCCCGCCTGATCGTGAGGCCCGCCTAGCGCTGGCGATGTCTTCCCTAACAAGAACGCCTGCGTGTCCGCAGTTCATCGCGTATCGCATCGGCGTCTGCGAAGCGGGAGGACTCTGGGAATTCCCCGAGTCCGTGCCGGCCCGTCGTGTATGGAGCGATGCCGAGCTTGCAGCGAACCTATGCGCGACGGGCGAACGGCGCGTTGTGGAGGCATCCCAAGCAAAGGCAAGTGCATCGCCGCCGTTCGGCGCGACAGTGCCCGCGGGGCTGAAAGACGTGCATGCCTGGTTGTCCGGCGAAGTGGACGAAGGTCGAATGCGCCTCTGGCTGGATCGCCTCTGTCTTTTCGACTGGAGCAGGAAGGAAAACAGAGAGGCGGCGAGACCGCTGCAGCGCGACCTTGGGAAACGCGAAAACCCGACTGTTGACGGCGCACTGGCACTTTACGGACTGTTCCGCCCCTTGGTGAGTGACAGGTTGTTTAGCCGAGTTGTCAGCGAAAACGGCGTTCGCTCCAAGAAGGGCGCGAGTTGCACGCATCTCGCCCGAATCATCGCGCTGCTTCGGCGTGGTGACCTGAATACCGCGGCGGACGCGGCGCGAGCGGCATATCGTTCCGCTGGTGTAAACCTGGCCGACTTCGACACATCAATAGCCGTATCTGACACGGAGCGGCTGCTGGCGGCCTTGGTCATTCCATCCCGCGCCGAGGACGTTATCTCGGTCTTCCAGCGGTGGCAGACGCCAACCCGATCTTCGGATCTAACATAAGCATAAGGAGACTTATCATGTCCAATACACTTGACCCTGCGGCACTGCTTCAGGGAAGCGAGACCCGCTTGACGCTCCGGGCGAGCCTTACGCCGACATCCGGGCTTGACCGATTTCAACCGGCTGGTTTCCCGGAGATCGGTCACGTCATCTACGATGCACCACGCTCCGACGACAGCACGCAGAAAGTCTGCATTGTTGACAGCGCGGCGAGCATGGCCAATCACCTGGAGACGATATGTTTGGCAAGCGAACATTCGCTCGAGTTGGCGGATGAACTTGCAGGTATGCCGTATGTAGAGTGCCGCACCGATGAAGGGTGGCCGGAAGTCACGACGTGTGGGCCGAGGAGACTTGTCGTGACAACGCTTTCGGAAGGGCATCGCTTGGCCTCGACGTACTTTCTAAATGGCCTGCTGGTAGAGAACGGTGAGGCAAGTCAGCGGAAGTTCGAAGATGTGCTTCGTCAGGAATTCGGGATCACCGATCTCGGCAAATCGTCTCATCCACTTCCGGAGCAATGGTGGGATGTTTTTACAACAATCTTTCGCTACGACCCCAATTCGCTTGTTCACGGGGTGCTTTTCCTCGCGCTAGGGATCAAGCTACCCCGAATGCTGACGGCGCATCTTGAGGCGTTTGACGCATCCCGAGTCCGCAGCTCTGGAATCAAGTTCGACAAACTCGGCAAGACGACTTCTGGACAACCGATCTTCGCGGTCGACGAAGAGGTGGCAGGCGAAATCGCTGCTACATTCGTCGTCGACATGGCACTGCTGCGCTCTTTCGGAAGGGGGGATCGCGGTCTGAACGACGCACAGAAGAAATTCCTCCTGTCTCTAGCGTTGTGGAAGATCGAACGTATCCTCCGAGCGCCGTTCAGGTATCGAACCAATTGTGATCTTGAGCTTCACGAACTACGGATTTACGGGCACGACGAAGCTGTCGACGCTCCTTCCATCGACATCGAAGAGGCCATCAGGCAGGCGGAATTCCCTGATCCGGCCGTGACGCAGGTTTACTGGCCCGCCAAGAAACTGTTTCAGGCCGGTGCGGACGATGAGCAGGAAGAGTCCGACTCGGAGGAAGACGAGGATACCGAGAACTAACAGGGGGCATGCCATGAAAGTCATTTTGCGACAGACATTTCCACTTGGACGATTCCACGCCAACCCATGGCGGGCGTTCCCCTTCGAGGACCCCCACGGGGAGTGGCCGCCGAGCCCTTGGCGATTGCTCCGTGCAATCTTGGCACGGTCCCACCAGTATGAACGGGAGTGCGGCGTCGAGGGCACAGCGTGGCGCGAACAGACCGTAAGGGCGTTTTGTGCCAGCAATATCAGTTGGAGCCTACCGCCGTTCAGTTGGCGGGGCCCGGGGCTTCGCCAGTACCAGCCAGCCGTGTTTACTTTTGTCCCGCCAGGTAAAAAAAAGCCACGCGAAAAAAAGTACCAGAGTACATTGACTCGCGATAATTTCTGGATCATTGGCGACCCTAGGAGCGACTCTGGCAGTGACGTCATTTGGTGGTCAGTGGAAGGTACGGAATGGTCGCGAGACCTTTTTGACTGGCTCGACGCGAGCTTGGCGCGAATGACCTACTTCGGTCGTGCGGAGTCACTCACTGAAATCCGGCGCGTCGAGAACGTACCGCCGAACGCTGACATCAACTGCGTGCTGGAAGGCATGCCTTCGTCCGGCTCAGTGCCCGTGCTGGTGCCAACACCCGACGCTACGCTGGAACAGGTGCAGTTGCTTACTGATGATCCGCTGGTGGCGAATTCCACGGTTCCGCCGGGCACTCAATGGCTTTACGCCAAGCGTCCTGCTATACCTCCGGTCAAGCTGCCGTCGCCGAAGCGGAGATCGAAGAAGCCGATGCGATTCCTCCAGTTTGCAATTGGAACCCGAGTCAGCCCACCGCGCAAATCTATTGTCGTCCTTACCCAACGATTTAGAGGTCGTGTCATCCGCGAGTTTCTTGGAGTAGATTGGAAACGGGCGAGCATGGAGCAAAGGGAAGCGGCGCGTCTGCTTACGGGGAAGGAAGCCGATGGAAAGCCGCTGCAAGATCACCAGCATCCTCATGCACGCTTTGGCATCCTTTTCGACAAAGAGACGAACAAAGCGACAAGATTGATCGTCTGGCGCGATCAACCGTTTACCGACGCTGAACAGCGGGCGATTCTGAACGCGGCTGAGCGAGAACTTCAGATCGCGTTCGGCAAAGCACGACGGAATGATCCTTGGGCCGTTCGGCTCGTGCCATTGGATTCACAAGTGCCGCCGCCTCGCGGCTTTGACGCGCAATCCTATGAGCGATGGGAAACAGCGACTCCATATGTTCCGCCACGCCATGTGTACGATCGTCGAGGCCGCATCAAGCCAGGGGAGACACCCGAAGAGCAACTTCAGCTAGAGTTAAAAAGAATGGGATTCGATATAAGCAGGCTGATGATTGAAGTCGATTATGGAGTGTCCGAGTGGATTCGGGTGCATAGGTCTCGGCGAAGTCAAGACGATCCAACCAATATCGAAAAGCGGGGCTATTACGTATCCCTTACTTTCGACACACCTATTCGCGGTCCCATTGCTGTCGGCCACTCATCACATTTTGGGCTTGGCCTTTGCGTCCCTGTCATTGGTTTAGAGAAAACCGTAAATATTGACTGAAGAAACCGCCGAATTCGCACATCGCTATATTGACTATGAAGACGAATAACAAGCCGTTCGACGCCGTGCAGATGATGCGCTCGATCCGGGACAAACTTAGCGAGCAGATCAGCGGCATGACGTTCGAGGAAGAGCAAACCTACATTCGGCAGCACCTCCGCGACGAGCCCACGGACGGTATTTTGGGCGCTGGCCTTGAGGATTCCGTACAGACCGGACGTGCTGTGAAGGGCAGATGAAGCTGCCTTTAACCGTATAGCAAACGGCCCTTAGCTCTCACCGCATGACCCACGACCGCCAACTCACCCTCGCCCTGCCCCCACCGCCAGCCGATGCGAACACGCCGCTCGTCCCGGCCCGCATGGTCAACGAATGGGTCTATTGCCCCCGGCTGGCCTATTTGGAATGGGTGGAAGGCGAGTGGGCCGAGAGCGGGGACACAGCCGAGGGGCGGCGTGCTCACGGGAGGGTTGATGAAGGTGGGGGCCACTTACCTGCACCCGACGAACTCGGCGAGGATATGGCTCGCGCCCGGTCTGTCACTCTTGCCTCGGAGCGCCTCGGCGTTATCGCCAAGATGGATGTCGTGGAGGCCGACGAGGGTATCGCAATGCCGGTGGACTTCAAGAAAGGAAAGCGGCCTCACGTCGCCGCCGGAGCCTACGAGCCTGAACGCGTCCAAATCTGCACCCAAGCCATGATCCTCGAAGACAATGGCTATAAGGTCGAGCAGGGCGTGCTTTGGTACGCCGGTTCACGCGAGCGGGTACAGGTCGTTATCGACGAAGAACTCCGCGCCCAGACTCTGGAGGCGATTGCCGGCCTGCGATGGGCAGCGGCCAGTGGTCGTCGGCCACCGCCGCTTGAAAATAGCCCCAAGTGCCCGCGCTGTTCGCTGGCTGGCATCTGTCTGCCGGATGAGACCAATCTGTTTCGCAAGGGGTATCCGCCGCGCCCGCTGAACCCGTCCGACGATCCGGCGCTGCCGCTCTACGTGCAAACGCCAGGGGCGCGGCTGCGTAAAAGCGGCGAGCGCTTGGTGGTGGAGACCAAAGAAGAGACCGTGGAAGTGCCTCTGATTGACGTTTCCCAAGTCGATCTGTTCGGCCCGGTCTCGGTGACTACGCCGGCTCTACACGCGCTGATGAACGCCGAGATTCCAGTGTCGTGGTTTTCTACGGGCGGCTGGTTTCTCGGCCACACCGTGGGGACTGGCAATGGCAATGTGGCTGTGCGCCAAGCCCAGTACCAAGCTGCTTTTGACGAGCCTCGCCGCCTCGCCTTTGCGCGTGACTTGGTAGCGGCTAAGGTGCGTAATGCGCGGACGATGCTGCGGCGCAACTGGCGTGTCAGTGGAGACGCGGAGGCGAAAAGCGACGTCTTGGTGCGATTACAGCGCATTGTCCAGCGGGTGCCCCGCGCTAAAGACGACCGTCAACTGCTGGGCATTGAGGGCGAGGCCGCGGCGATCTATTTCGCCTGTTTTGAGAACATGCTCGCCGAGAGTGTGAAAGAGGCTGTGCCCGCGTTCGCTTTTGCAAAGCGCAATCGGCGTCCGCCCACCGATCCGGTAAATGCCATGCTCTCGCTGGCTTATGCCTTGTTGACGCGGGTTTTCACGACCGCGATCTCGGCGACTGGCTTGGACCCTTACATGGGCCTCTATCATCGCCCGCGTCATGGTCGCCCGGCGCTGGCTCTCGATTTGATGGAGCCGTTCCGGCCTATTGTCGCGGACTCCTGCGTAATTCAGGCTATCAATAACGGCGAGGTCAAACCGGGCGATTTCGTTTTCAACGGTCCCGCGTGTTCGCTAAAGACTAATGGGCGCAAGGCGTTTATCGCCGCATTTGAGCGTCGTCTGGAGCAGGAAACCACGCATCCGCTTTTTGGCTATCGCGTCTCCATGCGGCGGCTGATTGAGGTGCAGGCTCGGTTGTTTGCCCGGCATTTGCAGGGCGAAATTGTCCCCTATCCGCATTATCTGCCCCGGTAGCGAATATGGCCAACGAGCGCCTCTACATCGTTGCTTATGACATTGCCGAGCCAAAGCGTTGGCGACGCGTGTTCAAGGTGATGAAAGGCTATGGGCACTGGTTGCAGTTGTCGGTTTTCCAGTGTCGGCTGACGGCCCGGCGACGGGCTGAGATGACGGCGCGGTTGGAAGGTTTGATCAAATTGGCAGAGGATCACATCCTGATTTTGGACTTGGGGCCTGCTGACCAAGTTGATCCTCTGGTAGAAAGTCTGGGCAAGACGTATGAAGCGCCGAGTCGGCAGGCGACAATTGTTTAGCGGGGAATCTGCCGTGTCCCCTGCGAGTGCTCTGGTGGAAGGAAAAAGGCTGGTAGCTCTCGCAATGTGCTTTCTATTTGTATTACAAGGAGATAGACCGTATCATGGTATGCGTTTGGCGAACAATTTGCATGTTCGAGAAGACAAAGCGGCCACCGCTCGCAAAACGGGTGGAAAACCCAAGCCGCACAAGGAGTTCCGCAGGGACTATTTCCGGGGTGGCAACGCCCCGGCCTCATTGAAGCGACGATACCCAGCAGACGGCGCTGGACTTGATGAGGCCATTTCCGGGGTGGCAACGCCCCGGCCTCATTGAAGCACTTATGGCTGCGGTCTGGACGGAATGAATTTGGTCCATTTCCGGGGTGGCAACGCCCCGGCCTCATTGAAGCATCGGACGAACCAAGTCCAGCGCCGTCTGCTGGGTATCGATTTCCGGGGTGGCAACGCCCCGGCCTCATTGAAGCAAGCTGCGTGGCTGGGAGAAACTCCGGATCGTCGAGGAATTTCCGGGGTGGCAACGCCCCGGCCTCATTGAAGCGATAGAAGCCGAGAGACCTAATACTTCCCTTACTTCATTTCCGGGGTGGCAACGCCCCGGCCTCATTGAAGCTGCGACGGCTCGGGCGAGCCGCAAAAGCTGTGGCGTACCATTTCCGGGGTGGCAACGCCCCGGCCTCATTGAAGCAGCAATCGGCTGATGCGCTAAAGCAGGCTGCCGACGCTTATTTCCGGGGTGGCAACGCCCCGGCCTCATTGAAGCGGCCTGTTGGGCAAGAAAGAGGTCAACGTCGAGGATCATTTCCGGGGTGGCAACGCCCCGGCCTCATTGAAGCAGGGCAATGACGCCCCAACGAACTCACCACGAGGAGATTTCCGGGGTGGAAACGCCCCGGCCTCATTGAAGCACATATCGAGGGGCGGCCTTGACAGGCATCCGGTGCAGGATTTCCGGGGTGGAAACGCCCCGGCCTCATTGAAGCAAGTTCGAGGAGCTCGGACAGAAGATCGTCGGTCGCGATTTCCGGGGTGGCAACGCCCCGGCCTCATTGAAGCTTATTCAGGAGCGGGACGCCCAGGATAGCTGCGGGCATGATTTCCGGGGTGGAAACGCCCCGGCCTCATTGAAGCGGGCCTACCGAGCGCTCATATATCTGCTTTTGATGCATTTCCGGGGTGGAAACGCCCCGGCCTCATTGAAGTCCTTATCGAAATCGTAGGCGACGATCCTGGAGCGTTGGATTTCCGGGGTGGAAACGCCCCGGCCTCATTGAAGTTCAACCCTATGACCATCGACGCGAGGGGGTTCAGCTCGACATTTCCGGGGTGGAAACGCCCCGGCCTCATTGAAGTGACGATAATCTCGCCAAGGTATGCTTGGTTTTGTTCCATTTCCGGGGTGGAAACGCCCCGGCCTCATTGAAGTAAGATGCGCGGCTGGGAGAGGATGCGGGTCGCCGAAGATTTCCGGGGTGGAAACGCCCCGGCCTCATTGAAGTCCGTAGGGGCGACCGGCCGGTCGCCCCTACAGCGCCATTTCTCATATTTCCGGGGAGGCCCCGCCCCGTCTTCATTGAGGCTTACCGCAACTTCATATATATTTGACTAACATAGTCATAAGGAGGAAAATCCGTGGGAAAGTCTCGTCGAGCCGAACAGATTGGGCCGGTGTCGATTCCCGGCTGGAAGTTGGGAGAGGCCAAAGCCAAGTTTAGCGAGGTGGTCCGCCTTGCTGCTGCGGGCCAGCCACAACGGGTAACGGTTCACGGTAAGGACGTCGTGGTCATCGTCGCAGTAGATGAATTTGAAAATCTCCAGGCGCGGGAAAAATCGGCCAGTTTGCACGAACTCCTGTCACAATCCCCTCTGAACCGCATCGAGTTCGGCGACGATAGTATTCGGAGCCCGGTTCGAGAGGTCGAGTTGTGAATGGATGGCTGCTCGACACCAACGTCGTGTCCGAGTTGCGGAAAAAGCGGCCCGATCGTCGGGTGAAAGCATGGTCGGATGTGCAAGTAGCGGACAGCCTGTTCCTCAGCAACGTCACGCTGGCCGAGATTCGGTACGGCATCGAAAAACAGTCGGACCCTGAGTTCCGCAAAGAACTCGCAACGTGGCTTGACCACAGGCTGAGACCCTGGTTTGCAGGACGTATCCTACCCGTGGACGAGGAAGCAATCTTGGAATGGCGCCGAATGGTTGCACGGGGCCGGGAACAGTCAATCACTTTTAGCCAGCCAGATCTTTTTATAGCCGCCACCGCGCACGTGCATTCCCTGACCGTCTGTACCCGCAACGAGGGCGACTTTCTCAGGGCCGCCGTCCCGGTCTTCAACCCGTGGTCGGAATGAAGATCGGCGAGAAAAGGTTTTTTAGGGATCCAAAGCCATGAACGATTTCGAAACGCTGCAATACCTATTCGACGTGCAGGGCTATTTGGTGCTCGAAAGCGTCCTCGGCCCCGAGCAAGTGGCCGATCTCAACCACTTGCTCGACGCGCACCTGCCGCCGGCAAAGGGCAACCGCTTTGGTGCTGCTCCCGATGGCTCGGGCTTTTTGGACTGGGGCCAGCCCTTCATCGACCTGCTCGACCACCCCCAGATCATGCCCGTGCTGCGCTTCCGCCTAGGAGATTGCTTCCGCCTCGACCGGATCTACGGCTTGTGTTTGCGCCACGGCATGGCCAGAGGAGCCCTGCACTGTGACTACGGCCCCACGTCGCCTACCTCCGGGGCGCAGCCGGGCCAGTACCATCCTCTGCGCGATAACCAGATCCTCAACGGCTTTGTCGTGGCGACTTGGAACTTGACCGACGCCGGTCCGGACTACGGCGGCTTCTGCTGCATTCCCGGTAGCCACAAGAGCAATTTCAAACTGCCGCAACCAATTGCTGACGCACCCGAACAGGCCCCCTGCGTGATCATCCCCTCGGCCCCGGCCGGCTCCGTTACGTTATTCTCCGAAGCTCTGACTCACGGGACAGCCGCTTGGCACGGGCACCACCAGCGGCGCGCTTTGCTCTACAAATACTGCGTCTCGCAAATGGCCTGGACCAACAGGCGCGTGCAACCGCCGGCCGATCTGACCCGACGGCAGCAGATCCTCTTTGGCGAGCCGGCCGATCCGCACCGCTTTTTCCCCTCGCTCTTTGAAGGCGTTGAAGAAGAGGACGTCCCATGAGGTCAATGCCTCACAACCCCTTGCTCGAAGACCAATTAGCCGATCCTCTGTGGGAACGCTTTCTACACAGTCCCACCAGCGATTTGGCTCGGGCGAGTCGGCCGGATTTTCTAGGCGACGAGCCGACGCCTGTGCAGTGGTCCGCTGCTGATTGGGACCGCTTGGAGGCCGAGCGCCGCGATATTTTCGACTTGGACAAGCTGGAGGCCCAATTCGACCACGACGCCTATCTGCGCGATGGGTACGCCGTGCTACGGGGCATCATGCCTCCGTACGTCATTAAGACTTGGACCAAGGCGCTGCAGTACGGCCAACAGCGCAACGACATCCTCTTGCAGGCGGACTGGAGGCAAATAGATTGGCTCACCTTGGGCCGCCGCCCGCCCGAGTGCCAACTGAGCGCCGAGGCCATTGCCGGTGCCTTGGGCAGCAGCCAGAAAGCCCCGCAGAAAACCGACGAGGCCGGTGTGCCGACTCTGCGGCGGCACAGCGTTTTTACCGAGTATTTCCCCGCTGGTCATGTCCCGTTCCTCATGGACGTGATGACCCATCCACAAATGCTGCATTTACAGAAGCTGTGCTTGGGCACGGAGGCCGTGTATTTCGATCACAATCAGCTTCTCACTCGGCCACCGGATTATGCTGGCGGCAGTTGGCACAGCCACAAGATAGGTGCTGGCTACGACCGCAGCCCCGTCCGCGATGTGGCCGAATACCAAGCCCAGCCCAATACCAACCTCACCTTGTGCTATCCCCAGGGCTTTAGCGCCGCCGCCGACGGCGGCCTCAAGCTCATCCGCGGCAGCCACCTGTTCCGCGACCCGGACAACTGCCGAGGGGATACCGACGAGGAGATCGAAGCTGGTTGGCTGAAGGGGCGCGTCCATCCCATTACCGGGAAACCGCTGACCATAGAACACCTCAAACTGCCCCCCGGCTCGGTCGTCTGCTGCCTGTCGCACGGAGCACACGGCGTAGCTCCCAAAGGGGAGGATCGGCAGACCCGCTGGTGTAGCCTATACGCGTACAAAAAAGCCGATGATCGCACTGGCTTGGCGCAGCCGCCTCACGCCGTGCCGCCGCTATGGGCACTCAAAGCGCAGCGGGGCGAGTTGCCCCCCGTTTTAACCGAACTGCTGCGCCCCAGCTTTGACCGCGACTTGACCGGAGGCCGCACCGAGCCTTATCAAAATTGAAACACAGATCCCACACCTTTCGACGAGGTTGCCGATGACTCCCGAACAAGCCATAGAAAAACGCCAACAGCTACTGCGCGACGGATTCTGCGCGGTCGATAATATTCTCAGCGACGAATTCTTACAGGAATTGCGCGACGAGACCGAGCGCATGATGGAGGACTGGGTGCCGCCGCCCGACTTCAAGTACCAAGGCCAGCACGTCACCGCGCGCGGGGAGGACAACCCGACCATCCAGAAATTGCTCGACTGGCCTCCCACGCGCCGCGCCCTCGAACAGATGGGCTTGGGCGACTTTGCCAGCACGGGCGGCATCATCCTCTTGACCAAAGACCCCGACGAACCGGCCCTGTATTGGCACCAAGATTGGATGCAGTGGAACGATCCCTTGAGCTGTTCGCCGTGGCCGCAGATCATTTTTGTGTCCTACTACTTGAGCGATACCGCGCCGGAAAACGGCTGCCTCAAAGTCATCCCCGGCACGCACCACAAGCGCATCTCCTTGCACGACGAAATGGTGCCAGCCCACGAGCAAGGGGCGCGTTTCATCGAAGAAGACCACCCGACCATGTTCAGCGACCACCCAGCCCAAGTCGATATCTGCGTCAAGGCTGGCGATTTAGTGCTAGCCGATGCCCGCGTGCTGCACTCGGCGTATCGCAATCAGACCGACGAACGCCGCACGTTGGTATTGGCTTGGCACCGGCGTCCAGATACCGTTCCCGCCTATTGGACCGACGAAGTGCCGGCCATCATTGCCGAGCGCGACCCGGAGAAGGAATACCCCGGCTCGCGCATACCCGGCGAACTTCTGCAATAGGAATCTCGCATTGCCGTTTTAACGCTCTGCGCGTCC
The DNA here is from genome assembly GCA_965261395.1 of Candidatus Latescibacterota bacterium. Taxonomy (GTDB): domain Bacteria; phylum Latescibacterota; class UBA2968; order UBA8231; family UBA8231. Next base: position 2,762,433 of record OZ253462.1, on the reverse strand, counting down.
GATAACCCATAGACACGAACCTTTTATGGAGACGGGATATAGGTTATGACAAGCTTTCAATACCTTGGGAGTTTAAGGATCGCAGCCCTCCTCTGTTTTTTGGTATTACCCGGTCCGCTGGCAGGTGTAGAGGGAGCGTATAATGTGGTGGATCGGTCGGAGGTGCTGGAGGCGATGCGGCAGCATTATGGTGATTATGAACTAACAGCGACGACCAATGGCGCGTGGTTGGCGGATGTGGTGTTTTATCTTGTGCGGCAAGCTAAGGATCGCGATCCAGACGGACTGCCACTGTTTATCGGGCACGAGGCGTGGTTCCGGTCGTTTTTGGCGGTGACCGGACGGACGGAGGACACAGTACCGGAGTACGCTCTGCTGAACTATCGCTACGAACAGAATATGGAAGTGGACTATCGGCTAGATCGGGTCATCCGGGAGGTGAAGGAAGGACCAATGCCGGAACTGGCCGTGAATGTGCGGATCAGATGGGCGGAAGGGCCGGGCATACCAGACCGGTATTCGTACCTATAGCAATCCTGAATGAGTTGAGAGCATTATTTAATTTTTCTATGTTATCCTGCGTTTGGTATGGCCCCCCTTTTTTAGGAGCATATCTATGCCTTCGGATACTTCTCTTACGGCGTTTATCGCCAGCAATCCCGATGCACGGGAATTGAAACGGGCGTTAGCGGTTCACAGGACGCAGTTGGGCTTCAAACAACGGGTGATTCAATCCATTCTCGGCGTACCGTCGAGCTTCATTAGCACGTGGAAGAAACGCTATCAGGCCGAGGGCGTGGACGGTTTGCGCTTGGCTTATACCGGGTCGCAGCCTTTTTTGTCGGCCGATCAATGTGCACAAATCCACGCGTGGTTAGCCACCCAACCGCCGCCTTCGGTCGCCGGGTTAGCCGCCTATATCCAAACCCAGTTTGGCGTGGTCTTTCGCTCGTCGCAAAGCTATTACGACCTACTTTCGCAGGCTCGCTATAGCTGGAAAAAGACGCAAGCCCGTAGGCCGAAAGCTGATCTGCAACAGGCGATGGACCAGCGAGAAGTCATTAAAAAAAACTAGCCGATCATAAGGCCGATCTTGAAGCCGGCCACGTCAGAAGCCGTCTGAAAACTCTAATTTTCATTTGATTCGTTTAAGTAGCAAGTGGATCATGGCAATCTGGATCAAGGCTTCACTATGGCGGGTCAAGACCTCATAATCTCTCGCATGTCGGCGAAAATTCATCAACCACGCCAAGGTGCGCTCGACGACCCACCGGCGTTTAACTAGGGTAAATCCGGAGCCTTGTTTGGCGACGACTTCCAAGTCTATTTTGTGCGTCTTTTTTTGGTTGGCCACCCACGTTCGGATGGCCTCGCCTTGGTAGCCGCCATCAACCCACAGCTTGCGTAACCGAGCCACTCCGGCGGCCTTCAAGCGGGTCAACACCTGCTTCAAACCCTCTCGATCATCGACATCGGCGGCGGTGACCACCACCTGTCGAAGCAAACCCGACGTGTCCACCAACAAATGCCGTTTGCGGCCTTTGATCTTTTTACCGGCGTCATACCCGGTTGTTTTACCATGCGTTGCGGTCTTAATCGTCTGACTATCGACGCAGCCAGCCGACGGCATCGCCGCCCGGCCGCTCTGGCGGCGTTCCCGCTTGGTCAACCGATCCAACACCGGCGGCCAGACCCCTTGCAGGCTCCAGCGACGAAAGTAATCATACCCCGTTTTCCACGGCCCAAAACAAGCAGGCAACAAAGCCCAAGGACACCCCGTCTTGTTCAAATATAAAAGGCCGTTGACGATTTGGCGTCGATCCCGCGGCGGCCGACCCGGACCGTGAAGCCGCCAGCGCGGCGCGGGCAGCAACGGTTCGATCCGCTGCCATTGTCCATCGGTTAGATCGGTGGCATATTGCCTACGCGGCGTACTCATTATACAAGCCTTTCTGTTCAGATTTTGTGGTGAAACCTGAATATGGCTCGATGAGTACGCCCTTTCAAATTCGGCTACATCAGAGGGTTTTCAGACGGCTTCTCAGTGCCTTTTTCGTTGATGAGTCGCACCTGCACGGGGACGAAGCCTGTGGCTATGCTTGGGGACGCCAAGACCAACGGCTTGAGGTTTCCATTGAAAATGGCCGTCAACGACAAACCTATTATGGAGCCTTGGATGTGGTCAAGGGCACCTTCCTCATGCAAAGCTACCCGAAGGCCAACTCACAGCATACCGTGGACTTTGTACGCTACCTACAACAGCGTCGTCCCGGGCAAAAGTTGTTGATCTTTGGGGACGGCGTTTCCTATCATCACCAACGGGCCATGCGTGATTTTCTGCAAGCGCTCCAAGCCGATCGAGCACCCCACGAGTGGAAGATCGACGGTACGCGATTGGCCCCGTATGCACCGCAAGAAAATCCGGTCGAAGACCTCTGGTTAAAAGGCAAAACCTTTGTGCGCACCCATGCGTTATGGACCACCTGTTTTAAACAGATTAAAGACCTATTCGTCAAGGGAATTCGACAGAGCAGATACTTCCATTTCCCCAAGTTGAAACAATATGCAATATCTCTTAAATGATTTAGGATTGCTATATCGTGTCAGTTCCTCGGTATCGTGTCATCCATCCTCGTCTGCGACGGATTCTGGCGTGCCCTCGTGATGCGAAATAGTGATTATACTGCAAAAATGCGATATATATCCGTCTATTCTGGAGAGATACCAAAATAACGTCCACTCGTTTTTTTCTATGTCGCCTAACGTCTTCCGGTTTGCGAACCCGCGCAGAGCAACACCGATGTGTTATGTGAAGACGGGCAAGACAGATCTCACCGTGTTCGAAGCAGGACGCGACCTGCTTCCACCACTGCCAGTTTACCCTCAAGCTTCAACAGTATCTCTCCTCGTCGGAGGAACGATGAAAGCAGCCATAGTATGAAGGAAGTCGTTGCGTGGCGAGGTAAACGTAAGATCACAATGCCAACATGCCTTGACGGAGGATATTGCCGGACATCCCCGAAACCCAAATCGGCAGTTAGCAAACACAGCCTTCTCAAGCGCGCATACTCCGCGATCTGCTCGTCACTGGAAACCCCCATGCCTATGTCCCGAACGTCAACCGACTCGTGATCGAAATCGGCAATCACAACGGCTACAGCGCGAGGAAGATCAGCGTCGATGATGAATCGCAAACCGATTTAGGATGCAGGTAGAGGATGAGCTTCTTCTGCTTCTACGAGTTCCTCCGCGTACTCAAGAGCGGCCCGTACATCCGCGTCGATAATGCCATATTCCTCACAGACTTCTTCTGGGGTTGCCCCACCTGCAAGGCTCCCAATAATCCGATGCACCGGCACTCGGGTCCCTCGCACCACCGGCTTGCCATGGCGGATCGAGGGATCGATTATGATTCGTTCATTCATCCTATGACCTCCATGCCTTTATGAATATACGAAACATGAACCCCGTTTTCACATAACGCTTTCACAATTCATGACCCCGCGCATGCGGGGTGGGCGAAGCCCTAAGAAGCCGTCTGAAAACTCTAATTTTCATTTGATTCGTTTAAGTAGCAAGTGGATCATGGCAATCTGGATCAAGGCTTCACTATGGCGGGTCAAGACCTCATAATCTCTCGCATGTCGGCGAAAATTCATCAACCACGCCAAGGTGCGCTCGACGACCCACCGGCGTTTAACTAGGGTAAATCCGGAGCCTTGTTTGGCGACGACTTCCAAGTCTATTTTGTGCGTCTTTTTTTGGTTGGCCACCCACGTTCGGATGGCCTCGCCTTGGTAGCCGCCATCAACCCACAGCTTGCGTAACCGAGCCACTCCGGCGGCCTTCAAGCGGGTCAACACCTGCTTCAAACCCTCTCGATCATCGACATCGGCGGCGGTGACCACCACCTGTCGAAGCAAACCCGACGTGTCCACCAACAAATGCCGTTTGCGGCCTTTGATCTTTTTACCGGCGTCATACCCGGTTGTTTTACCATGCGTTGCGGTCTTAATCGTCTGACTATCGACGCAGCCAGCCGACGGCATCGCCGCCCGGCCGCTCTGGCGGCGTTCCCGCTTGGTCAACCGATCCAACACCGGCGGCCAGACCCCTTGCAGGCTCCAGCGACGAAAGTAATCATACCCCGTTTTCCACGGCCCAAAACAAGCAGGCAACAAAGCCCAAGGACACCCCGTCTTGTTCAAATATAAAAGGCCGTTGACGATTTGGCGTCGATCCCGCGGCGGCCGACCCGGACCGTGAAGCCGCCAGCGCGGCGCGGGCAGCAACGGTTCGATCCGCTGCCATTGTCCATCGGTTAGATCGGTGGCATATTGCCTACGCGGCGTACTCATTATACAAGCCTTTCTGTTCAGATTTTGTGGTGAAACCTGAATATGGCTCGATGAGTACGCCCTTTCAAATTCGGCTACATCAGAGGGTTTTCAGACGGCTTCTAAGGAGCGTAAGCGACGTTGCGTGTATTGCTTTGTGGCTTTGGTGCATGAAAACTGTCGGGGCCGTGTTGCCCCTTGTCTGGTGTGTTTTAGACTTCCTTGGTTATCGGATAGGACTCGGGCTTAGCCAAATGCAATAGCCGGTTGAGTATGGCACATCCCACTCGTGTTTCGGTTTGTTGGTGGGATAGGGTTCGGGCGTGCAAGGTGTCGCCGAGGCTCTGTTTGTAGCGGCCGATCTGGGTTTCGACGAGGGATCGGCGATGATAGCCACTGGTTTTTTTCCAGGTTCGACGGCCCCGGCTACGGATGGTTCGGATCGTCTCATCGCGGGGCAACGGCTCCGCGTTGCAGTTGCCATGTTGCTGGATTTTGGCGTCTTTGCGCGGCGGAATGATCGGCCGGATCGGCGGCCCTCGGTCCGGCGCAGCCAACGCCTCAAACACCTTGCGTTTATCATAGGCTCCATCCCCGCCCACCGCCGCGATGGGGGCCGCGACTTGCTCCAGCAACGGCTCGACCTGCCCGGCATCATCTGGGCGATTGGCCGTCAACGTCTGGGCGACGATCTCGCCGGTGGCTTCGTCGACCCCAAGGTGCAATTTGCGCCAGGTGCGCCGCTTGCCCCAGCCGTGCTGACGCACCTTCCACTCGCCTTCGCCATACCCCTTCAACCCCGTCGAATCAACGACCCAATGCCGGGGTTGATCCGTGGGCTGGGTAGGCAACGCTACTGTCAAGTCAGCCTGACGCCGCGAGAGGGTCGTATGATCCGGCACCCGTATAGCCAAGCCCATCAAGGCTACAATGGAAGCGACAAACCCCTCGGTTTGGCGTAGCGGCAAGTGATACATAAGCCGCAACGTCAACGCCGTGTGGATGGCTACGTCCGAAAAGGTATATTGCGCCCCCCGTTGGCGCGGCCCTTGATAATACCACGCTTCGACCGCTTGGGGGGAAAACCACACCGTCAGGCTACCGCGCTGGGTAAGCCCCGCATCATAATCAGGCCAATTACGCACCCGATACACAACCTTCGAGCGACGGCGACGGGGCTTGACCGAAGACGGAGCAGACGATACGTTGGACAGGACAGGTTCCTTGGAAGAGAAGGCATAGAGTCTTTTCGCAAAAAAGTCATGCCCAATCTACTGAGGAGCCTGTCTTTATTCAACCGAGAAACCCAAAAATACCGATCCATGCACCAAAGCCCCTCTGGATCGTCAGCAATCTTGAATGGCATGTGTCCCTTTCCTAGTCTGGGTTATGTGTTTCACCAAGGTTTTCGGCTAACGTCCGCCGTACTCGGACCGCAAAGGACATAGCCTGGAGCCAGACACGGACATATCTAGTATCTAGCACAACCGCTTACTCTAGATACCCGTTCTCTGTGAACCGTTCACTGTTCTTATAGCTTGGAAGTCGTCGCCAAACAAGGCCCCGGATTTACCGTACTCAAACTTGGGTCGTCGAGCGCACCTTGGCGTGGTTGATGAATTTTCGTCGACATGCCCGAGATTATGAGGTGTTGACCCGCCATAGCGAGGCCTTGATTCAGATTGCCATGATCCACTTGCTACTCAAACGGATCAAATAAAAAAATATGGTTTTCAGACAGCCTCTTACGGGATGGTGGGGGCAAACATTCCCGTTATTGACCTCTGCATTTTTAAAGGAATAGTTATATTCATTTATATGCGACCTAAAGGTAGTGCCGATCGGCTGGAATATCGTCGTCAATGGGCGGCTCAGTTGCTTGATGCCGGCAAAGGCGTCAACGAAGTAGCTCGTCTGGTCCAAGTCTCCCCTTCCTCGGTGTCTCGTTGGAAGGCGATGAAAGCGCAAGCCGGCGAGGAGGGGCTCAAAGCCAAACCGCATCCGGGTCGGGGCTGTCAGTTGAGTCCCCAAGACAAGGATCAGTTGAAACAGCTTCTGCTCCAAGGCCCCCAGGCGGCTGGCTTTGATAGCGCTGTGGACCTGTCGGCGTGTCGCGCAGGTGATGGCCCAAACGTTTGGGGTGTCCTATCATCCCGATCACGTGGGTCGTCTGCTGCATGGGTTGGGTTTTTCATGCCAGTATCCCCAGCACCGGGCGCGCGAACGGGAGGAGGAGGCCATCCGCCAATGGCGCTTAGTGGAGTGGCCGCGGATTAAAAAAAAGCCCGGCACCAAGGGGCGACCATCGCCTTGATGGATCAGAGGGGCTTCATGCTGCAACCCACCCGTCGTAGGACGTGGGCTTTGTCGGGTCACACGCCCATACACAAGGTGTGGGATCGCCATGATCGCTTGTCGGTTCAGGCCGCCGTTACCTTGCCGCCTCGGCGCCAGCGGTTGGGCGTTTATTTCCGAATGTATGAGCATAATATTGACCGGCAGGATGTGGTATCCTTTGTCGGTCCTCTGCGGCGTATGATACGGCGCAAGGTCGTGCTCATTTTGGATCGGTGGAGTGTGCATCGCGCCGCGGTGGCGGTATTGCACAAAAGGTATCCGGATCGACTCACCATCGAATGGTTACCCGCCTATGCACCCGAATTGAATCCGGCTGAACAGGTCTGGAATCATACTAAGTATGGCGATCTAGCCCACTTCATTCCAGACCACATCGACGACGTAGCAGATGCGGTCTGCATGTCGATCACCGCCCAGCATCACGATAACGACCTGATTAGAGGCTTCTTCAAGTATGCACAACTTAAACTGTAAAACCTTCCTTTATATTTGCAGAACTCAATAAGCAAGTAAAGGAAGGTCGCGCGACCGCTTTCCCCGCCGGTGGCCCCGACAAGCCACCCCAAAAGACTTCGGAGGGCTTCTGCAAATGCTGAGGCGTCCATAGCACATTACGCCAGACGATATTGGGATGGGTTCTCGGGACTACGTGGGCATTGATAGCGTTCATATATTTTTTGATAGTGCGCCCCTCGTCGATGACAAGGTAATAGTGGGCGCGCTCGGGAAAGTGAAGCTCGTGGTCGGGAAACATAAGCGTCTCGACGCCTAGGTAAGGATAGCCTTCGTCAGTACTGATATACCGGAACCCGGCGATAAGCCTCTCGGCTTCAATGCCCGCCTTGTTGACTGAATAGCCCAAGTCCTTGAGCGCAGCTACGTCTATGGCATGGATGCCATTATACTGTAAGTTGCCGTAGCTAACCGGGCGAATGCTCATAACGCTTCGCATAAGGATGGGGCTGTCCCAATGACCGTAATCTAATTGACCCGGGGACTCGCCAGAATTCAGCGGCACACCGGTATGGCCCCACTTATCGTCGGCCAACCGGTTGAACTCTCGCACGGTGCTAGTACCGGTGAAATAGACTCTATACATGTCCTGGGCCGTAGTGTCTATCTCTAAATCCCAGTCATCTGGTGCAGTAGAATCGTCTATCACTTCGTAAGGGTATATGGTTTCCTCTTCAGTCATTTCAATGAAGGTGACATTGTTAGCACCTATGCCGATACAATGCCCTATTTCATGTTTGGCAACACGTAGCGCAAACTCGCGCTCGGTGATGCTCCATAGCTCGTCGGTGATGGCATCACCAAACGGAAAAGAGGTAGTGCCGATTATGCATGACTTGATAAACTCAATGCCGTTGGTACCGACTTCTGTGTCGGCGGTAGTTGCATAAGCATAAACGAAATAGTCCACATTAGACGATATGAAGGGATAAATGTCTATGCCTTCGGGCAAGCCATTGACAATGACGCGGTCCCACGCCGCCGCCGCCTCGCGGTAGATCTCCATTTGGCCATACGTTAACTCGTCTAAAGCATCCTCGGCAAGCATATCACCGACAATCCAGTGGTCGGCCATGGGCGCGTAACTGCGATGGATACGAATATACTGGTTCGTATCGCCGCCAGTACTGACGTTATCATCGCCTTCTATATCTGTAGCCGTGGTATCAGCCTCTGTAGCTGTGGTATCAGTCTCTTCTATATCATCGGTCTGAGTAGTTGCCGTTGAATCAGCAGGAAGCGAATCGGTTTCGGTTTCGGTGCTATCTTGAGGTGCCGTATGTCCGCCCGAGCCGTCAGGGGCTTGATGATTCCCATCGCCGAGGAAGCCGCACAGGGCACAGTTGGCCTTACCCGCTGGCGCGACAGGTGGCGGTTGATGTTTCGAGCAGGAAAGGGCTAGAAATGATAGGGTGAGCAAGACAATGCGTAACATGGGTATCTTTCTCATTCGACTAAACGAGGAGTAGCGTAAGCAACTCTTTTGGTTTGATCATCTGCGTGAGAACGTTCGCAATATTAATGAATAACGTGAGTTCGGAACGTCACATGCTCCATGGCACCTCAGTTTTCTTGTGGGATTCGGATCTTCTGTATTCGCATTTCCCATAAAGTTTCCACGGTTTTCGAGACTGTAAAGCAAGTTGCCTAAGGCCAAGAACCGAATAGTGCCGTTAAACGCTGGTGGCCCCTAACGCTCATGCTCCTACGGCGATAGGCTTATCTGGTGGCCCGTTCTTGGCGATACTCTCAAGCAGACAATGAAGATTGCGAGGAGCGAATTTCTCTGCGGACCTAGCGATGGCGTCGATTGACCACCAATGGAACTCGTGGAACGCCGCTGCCTCACCTGGAGCCGCCTCCACGTCCATTACCGGATCAAATTGGTCTGCTTGTACGAGATAATAGACTTCATTTTGGCTATAGCTTCGACCGTTCCAAGAGAATTCGTGTTTTCTGGTCCATACGGGTGGCCCCAGACAGAAATTCCTAACACCTGTCTCTTCAGCTACTTCTCGCCGTAGTCCTTCTTCATCAGACTCATGGGGTTTCAAGCCGCCGCCGGGCGTAATCCAAACTTGAAATCCTGCGACAGGCTCTTGGAGCTTCATCAGCAGTACTCGATGATCCGGCGTCATAATGACCGCGCGTACAGCCTTTCGCTGAATCATAGGTGTGTCTTTCGATGGTTAATGGCCGTTATCTGACGCGAAGGTACTTACTCGTGTGAACAGTTGCAATTGGTACCACGGGGCTGAAATATTCTGCGTTCGCCTACTCGGTGGCGAAGGCGGCACGAGCGTAGGACAGACGCCTCAGATTGCCCTGTGACCTGCCGCAGAGCGGTCTGGCGCATGGTTTCCTTTTTCCTTTTCTTGCCCATTCCGCTCCGCTGTATAAAAGCTGTCAACAAAGGATTCACTCATGTCCGCAGACAATCGCCCGGTACGCGTCGGCATCTATGGCACCGGCCGTTTCGCCAACCAAACTCACCTGCCCAACCTGAGTAAGCTAGCTGGCGTCGAACTGGTCGCCGCGAGTGACCCCAACCCGGACAACCTCGCCGCCACCGCGCAAAAATACTCCATCACCCGCACCTATGCGGACCCGCACCAGATGCTCGCGGAGGAGCAGCTCGACGCGCTCTATTCGGTCGTGCCGGCCTTTGCGCGCACCGATGTGGAAGCCGCGGCCGCAGCGCGGGGCATCCACCTCTTCAGTGAGAAACCGCAAGCGACCCGTATGGCTGTTGCGCGGCGCATCGCCGATGCGGTCGCAGAGGGTGGCGCGATTTCAACGGTCTGTTTCCGCGAGCGCTACCGCCCGCTCTTTCAGGAGGCCCGCCGCCTGCTCGCGGATAAGGCCATCACCCACATCTGCTTCCAGAGCACGGCTGGCCTGCCCCTGCTCGAAGCCGAGGTCCCCGACCCAGACAGTTGGCACTATCAGATGGACAAGGCCGGCGGCTCGGCCTTCGACTGGGGGGTGCACGCCGTTGACTACGCGCGCTTTATGAGCGGTCTCGATATTACCCAAGCCCAAGCGTTTTACCACCATCCCCCTCGGTACAACACGCCGCTGTCGTGTTCGTTTAACTTTTTGTTGGCAAACGGGGCGACCATGACCTCGACGTTTCTCGCCACCACGCCCACCGCTCCGGGCGACGAGCCGCGTTTTACCATTTTTTACGAAGGGGGCTACTTGGCGCTGTGGATGTACGACCGGATCGAGGTCAATGGCGAGGTCGTGTACGCGCCGGAGGAATTTGACCCGTGGTTTGCGCAAGACCGCGTCTTCATTGAGGCCGTGCGCACCGGCAACCGCGCCCTGCTGCTCAACGACTATGCCGACGGCCTCTATTCGCTGGCCCCGGTATTGGCGGGGTGGGAGTCGGCGCGGCGCGGCGGCGAATTGATTGCCGTGGCCGAATTTATGGCGAACTGAGCGTGGGTCGCATCGCTAGGCGGTGGGGAGCCGCAGGCGGGTACCGGGAGTTTTTAGGGCTTGCCCTGCCGCTGATTCTGAGCACGGCTAGCTGGAGCATCCAGCACTTTGTCGATCGGGTCTTTCTCTCTTGGTATTCCACCGAGGCGTTGGCGGCCGCGCTGCCGGCGGGCATGGCCAACTTCACCTTCATCAGCCTCTTTATGGGCACGGCCCAATACGCCAACACGTTTGTCGCCCAATACATGGGTGCGCGGCGGCTGACGCGCGTAGGGCCGGCCGTGTGGCAAGGGGCATACGTGGCTTTGTTCGGCGGCCTCTTGGCCTTGCTGCCGGCCGCCTTTGCTGGCGAACTTTTCGCGTTCATTGGCCACGACTCGGACATCCGCGCCGCTGAAACCCAGTACTTCCGCATCCTTTGCTACGGCACCGGTCCGCAAGTCTTGTCCACGGCCTTCTCGTGCTTTTTCAGCGGGCGAGGCCAGACGTGGGTGGTGCTGGCAGTCAATGCCTTGGCCATCAGTGTCAACATCATCTGCGACTACGCCTTGATATTCGGGCACTGGGGACTGCCTGAGTTGGGGATCGTCGGGGCGGCGTGGGCCACCAATATCGGCTTGGTGGTCTCGGCCTTGTGTTTCGCGGTGCTGTTTTTGAGGCCGCGATATCGCAGCGAGTACGCCACGTTGCGCGGCTGGAAGCCCGACCTCAAGCTGCTGCGGCGCCTATTGCGCTTCGGCGGCCCCAACGGCGTCAACTTCATGCTCGACATCATGGCCTTTACCTCCTTTTTGTTTATCGTGGGCCGCTTGGGGCCGATCCCGTTGGCGGCAACGAATTTGGCCTTTCACATCAACAGCCTCGCCTTTATGCCGCTCATTGGTTGCAGCATTGCCGTATCGACGATGGTCGGCCAGCGCTTGGGGCGCGATCAGCCCGAAACCGCCGAGTACTGCACGTGGTCGGGTTTACACTTGGCCATGCTGTACATGGGGACGATGTCCTTGGGTTACATCGTGGTGCCGGAGTTTTTCCTTGCGCCCTTTGGCGCAGACAGGGACGCCAACTTTGCGGCCGCGCATCAGATCGCCGTGGTCTTGCTGCGCTTCGTGGCCCTGTACGGCGTCTCCGACGTCGCCTATATGGTCTTCACAGCGACCCTTAAGGGCGCAGGCGACACCCGCTTCGTCATGTGGATGTCGATCTCGCTGGCTTGGGTGCTCATGGTCGTGCCGTCTTTTGTCGCCCTAACTTATTTCGACGGAGGACTGTACCTGATATGGAGCTTTGCCTGTGCGTATATATGCGTCCAAGGCGTGGCTTTCTACTTGCGCTTTCGCACGGGGCGCTGGAAGAGTATGCGGGTTATTGAGCGGGCCGATGAGCGTGGGTGAGGGATCCCTATGGGTTGGCTACGGCTAAGCCCGTCCCGACTGCTGACACGCGATTCCATCCCGATCCTCTGAGACCAGCATATATCATGTAATAGGTCCCATTGATCGCGAACACCTGTGGGGTCAGGAGGCCATCGCGGTCCCAAGCATCGGCATCGGTCGCAGGCGTGAAGATCGGGTTGTGTGGGTTGGGTTCGAAAGCGCGGAAGTCGCGCGTGCGGACGTGCCCAATGGCCCAGACCTCGCCGTCGTAGCCTCCGTAGAACAGATGGAAGTAGCTCGGCCCTTTGAGGATTTCGGCTTCGCGCACCCCATAGCGATCCCACGCCTGCCCCGATCCGCAGAACACGGGATTGGCGGGATTTTTGGTGACCTGCGCTGGGTCGCTGGTTGGTGCAGTGGCGTGACAGATGGTCGGCACGTTGTAGAGGATATCGCGCCGTGCAGGAGGCGCTGGCGATTCGCCGGGGCTTTGGTGCATGAATTGGTGTTTTTTTCGGTTGATCGGTTGAATAAAAACAGGCTCCTCAGTAGATTGAGCACGACTTTCGCCAAAAAACCCATGCTTTCTCGTCCAAGGAACCTGTCATGGCCAACCTATCGTCTTGCCCCTCTTCCGTCAAGCCTGGTCGCTCGCCTCGCCGTCGCTCCAACGTCGTGTACCGGGTACGTAATTGGGCCGACTATGAGGCCGGGCTGCAACAGCGCGGTAGTCTGACGGTGTGGTTCACGCCCCAGGCCGTCGAAGCTTGGTATTATCAAGGGCCGCCTCAGCGGGGGGCGCAATATACCTTTTCGGAGGTCGCCATCCAAACGGCGTTGACGCTGCGTCTTTTGTATCACTTGCCCCTACGCCAAACCGAGGGGTTTGTCGCTTCGGTGTTGGCCCTGATGGGCTTGGATCTGCGGGTGCCCGATCACACGACCCTGTCGCGCCGTCAGGCGGGTTTAGCCGTGGCGTGGCCGCCCCAGCGGGGAGACCAACCGATGCACTTGGTGGTGGATTCGACCGGGCTGAAAGTGTATGGCGAAGGCGAATGGAAGGTGCGTCAGCACGGCTGGAGCAAGCGGCGCACGTGGCGCAAATTGCACCTCGGGGTTAATGAAGCCACCGGCGAGATCGTCGCGCAGACCTTGACGACGAATAGCCACGATGATGCGGGGCAGGTGGAGCCGTTGCTGGCACAGATCGAGGCCCCCGTGGAGGCGTTGGGCGGCGATGGGGCCTATGACAAACGCAAGGTGTTCAAGGCGTTGGCCGCGCCCGAGCAGGGGGCACCTATTCATCCGATCATTCCGCCGCGCAAGGACGCCAAAATCGAGCAACATGGCAACACCAACGCCGAGCCGTTGCCCCGCGATGAGACGATTCGAGCCATCCGCAAACGGGGCCGTCGAGGTTGGAAACACGAGAGCGGCTATCATCGACGCTCGGTAGCCGAAACGCAGATAGGCCGCTACAAACAGATACTTGGTGACACCTTGCGCACCCGAACCCTAACCAACCAACAGACCGAAGCGCGGTTGGGCTGTGCCTTGCTCAACCGGATGCGGGCGTTGGCGAAACCTGAGTCCTATCCGCTAACCAAAAAAGCGTAAATCACACGCGAAAGAAGCCAACACGGCCCCGACCGGTTTTCATGCAACAAAGCCATTCGCCGGTATAGACCATGTGAATGACATCGCCCGACACGGCCACCGACGGATGGGAAGAGCCGTGTTGCTCGTGCGCGCCGCCGACGGCAACTACGGGTGCATCGCTAATCCGCGTCCACGCCCCTAAATCGCCGTCGCTGACTAGTAGGCCGGTCTGTTTGCGACGAGGCCTGTTCTCGCCTTGGCTGCCGAGATAATAGGCGTAGTAGCGCTGGTCGGCGGGATTCCAGAACGGGAATGGGTATTCTACACCTTGGTTGTCGAAGCCGTCTGCGGAAGGCCGCAGGATGGGATTGCGCTAGTCGTGCGTCACCGCCGTGGGATCGGCGACTGGCGCGGAGCTGTGCATGTGTACCCAGCTATTGTCCCCTCCCTTTTTGGCCCATAGATAATGCACGGTGTCGCCAACGACGATGGCGTGACTGGCAGCCGCCCACGCGGGTGGCTCGCAGTATAGCAGCGGCTTCTCGGCGGTGAGCCGCTCGAAGCGGGCGAATGCTGCAAATGGGATTGGTTCGTCGGTATTCATAATGCCTGTAGGTGACCCCCAATTCGTCCTAAGCTGAATAGTTACCTATTCAGTACCTTCTCCTGAAACCGCTCGTACGCATCATATACGTCCTCTGGATCGGGAACAATTGGCATTGTGCGAATCCGACCGTGTGCATACCAATTCCGAAACCCGAAGTATCCTTTGGTCACCGAGCAAACCCTCCGAAACGCCTCGTCGATGTCGCTGAAACAGTCTCGTAACTTGTCGAAGATCCGCTCAAGGGGAATCCGCCTACACGCCTGAGTAGCCTGCTTGCCAACTTGACGAGTCTCACGGCGATATTCCTTACACAGATCGCGATACGCTCTGCTTACTCTATCGCGCTTTTTTCGTTTTAGAGATACGAGAAAATCCTCTCGGATACCTGCCTCCAAGAGCGTAAGGAGCTTGAACGCGTAGTCCTTGCGTATCTCCTCAAGCAGGTCGGCACGTAACTCGTCGCGCTCAGTCGGTGTGAAAGATTCGAAATGCTCGTCGCCGAGGTCGCGCACATTTTGTTGGAGTAAGGCGTACCATTCGAGGAGCGAATCACCAGTGAACTCGCGCATTTTTACTCTTCTAGGAACTTAACCAGAAATTCCTCTAAGGTACTTCTATTGAATTCCCACCGTACAGGTTTCCCGGATCTGCTCTCTCTTCTCGCAAAGTCCCACTCGTCATTTCCTTTATGCAGCAGCATTGCGAGAAGGGTGCTGCCCGAGACCACATCGACTCGTCCTTGAGCACCTACAATGAAATGCCCGACCGGTCTGAAGGTGAGAATCTGGCTGTCTAAAAAGATAAGTCGTAGAGATCGGGCTTCGTAATCCCCAAGCTGGTCTTCCCGAATCGGAATATCCCCTGACTGGATCTCCAGCCAGTTTTTGTCTTTAAGAGGCTGTAACCACCCAGCTATCTTCGACATAAGCTGTTCGCAGTTGGCTATCCATTCCTGACGAACTGCTACATGTTTAAATTCCGACGCTTCCTGTTGCTCTTGTTTCTGCTTCAGTATCTCTTCGAGTAGTTTGGCCATTTATATCTCTCCTTTGCTGCAATTTGAACGAGATATTGTTTACCGTCGAAGACCGAGACCGCACGGTCAGCGGTAAGGCAGTACGCTCCTTCAATATCCAATCGATTGGATTGCCACGCAATGGCTAGGTCGACCGCCTGGCTCGGCCACCGCCATGGCGAGTTCTGGGTCAGCGCGTCCTTGAGAAAGTTAAACACGTCGAGTAGCGTTGACTTGCCCGTGCCGTTCGCGCCCACGACGACGACCATCGGGGGTAAGTCCTCAAACACGGCATGGCGGAAGGAACGGTAGTTCTTGATTTCAATCTGCTCAATCCGCATAAGTTGTTTCTCTGTGCGGCCGGCGACGGACCCGGCGGCACGGGTGACGACGATCTTGCGTTTGGGCATAGGTTCTCCTTAATTTTATTCTTCAATCTATCAACACGCCTAGCACATAGGCCAGCCATTGATTCCGAGATATGCCCGAACAGCACACTATCGACATAGATCTCCGCCGCGACCTTGTGACGTTTTTCCGAACCGAACTCGTTCGGCTAGGCTATAATGTAGTCGATGTTACCGATGACCACGAGTTGGTGTGCGGCTACTTTGGTGTATGTAGGAGGTTGATAGCGTTGGAGCCTCGTCACATCCTCAAGTCGAAAAACTTCTCGTGTATTCTGGAGCATTGTAATGCCCTTGCGGAGATTGAGCAGTTAATTCTTGATGGCGGCGATATTAGTCCGTACCCTAAGTACACGACAGTAAAATGGGTTGATATTGTTGGGCCTGTTTAGGCTGCTCACGCACTTGGTGTATGATCTGGGTGAGTTGATCAAGTCCTCGTCGAAAGAGGCTTATGGCGGGTTGTCCATGTTTTTTTAGGGGGCTGGGTTTTCTTTGATGGAGTTGCTCGCCCATGAGCAGTGCCCATAGCAGCGTCCATGCCAGCAGTCCCAGCAGCAAATGTATGCGTTGAGGATGGGTCATGTGGGTATCTTCGAGATTAAATCCTCTCGATTTCAAACAAGCAAACGTCGTCTCAATAGCCCAGCGCTGTCCATAGACGGCCAGCCCCTGTTGGAGGTCGGTTCGGTTGGTAATCAGCAGGATGCGTTCGCCGCGGGCGGGGCGGTGGCACACCAGATGCAGCGTTAGGCCGTTATAGAGGGTCGGGTGTGGATAGTATCGGGTGGTGTTTCGGGGCATCCGTTCATTAAAGGTGGCCGCATAACGCCAAAGGTGGCCGCATAACGCCGCCGACCATCGTCAAGCGTAAGCGAGGTATTGCCCCGTAGGCGAATGACAAAATCGACGGATTGCTCCAACAAAAAGGCCAACCAATCTCGACCGATAAACTCGCGGTCTGCGACTAAACAACACACGCTGGCATCCAGCTAGGCCCATACTTGGGTCCGCAGGTGTTTACGTTCTTCGGTATGGGAGTTGCCCGGCTTTTGCAACGACTGATAGACCAACGGAATAGACACCCTTTGGTAGACCAGACCGACACATAACAGATTCAGATCGGTGCGACCCAACTTCCAATGGCTACGATCCATGACCAACACCTGGGGCTGGCCGGGGCGCACCAGCTTAGAGACGATCAACTTATATTAGTGATGTTACGCAGTCTTTAGGTGCTGCCATTCTTCAAAGGCGTGTCGAATGGCCTTGAGATAGAGTTTTGATCGGAGGGCAAACGGATTCATCCGCTGCTTGATGCGCAGCCACTCTAAGAAGCCGTCTGAAAACTCTAATTTTCATTTGATTCGTTTAAGTAGCAAGTGGATCATGGCAATCTGGATCAAGGCTTCACTATGGCGGGTCAAGACCTCATAATCTCTCGCATGTCGGCGAAAATTCATCAACCACGCCAAGGTGCGCTCGACGACCCACCGGCGTTTAACTAGGGTAAATCCGGAGCCTTGTTTGGCGACGACTTCCAAGTCTATTTTGTGCGTCTTTTTTTGGTTGGCCACCCACGTTCGGATGGCCTCGCCTTGGTAGCCGCCATCAACCCACAGCTTGCGTAACCGAGCCACTCCGGCGGCCTTCAAGCGGGTCAACACCTGCTTCAAACCCTCTCGATCATCGACATCGGCGGCGGTGACCACCACCTGTCGAAGCAAACCCGACGTGTCCACCAACAAATGCCGTTTGCGGCCTTTGATCTTTTTACCGGCGTCATACCCGGTTGTTTTACCATGCGTTGCGGTCTTAATCGTCTGACTATCGACGCAGCCAGCCGACGGCATCGCCGCCCGGCCGCTCTGGCGGCGTTCCCGCTTGGTCAACCGATCCAACACCGGCGGCCAGACCCCTTGCAGGCTCCAGCGACGAAAGTAATCATACCCCGTTTTCCACGGCCCAAAACAAGCAGGCAACAAAGCCCAAGGACACCCCGTCTTGTTCAAATATAAAAGGCCGTTGACGATTTGGCGTCGATCCCGCGGCGGCCGACCCGGACCGTGAAGCCGCCAGCGCGGCGCGGGCAGCAACGGTTCGATCCGCTGCCATTGTCCATCGGTTAGATCGGTGGCATATTGCCTACGCGGCGTACTCATTATACAAGCCTTTCTGTTCAGATTTTGTGGTGAAACCTGAATATGGCTCGATGAGTACGCCCTTTCAAATTCGGCTACATCAGAGGGTTTTCAGACGGCTTCTAAGGAGAAGGCTGCATAGATGGCCATAAAGACGTGGTTGCTTTGGGTACGGACCCGTTTGGTCGGCGCCTTGGCCAGCGCGGCATGGGACTTGAGCGTTTGGTGAAAGACTTCGACTTTCCATCGTTTTTGATAGATCGTCTCAAGGGCGTCTCCATGTGGGTCGAGATCACTACAGGCCAGATACAAAATACCGGTGGAATCGTCTTTGTTTGTAAAGACTCGCCGATGCAGCAGGATCGGAAAAGGGAGTCCTTTGATCCCGGCGGTTACCGGCGTGGGGTCTGACCCGTCCAGCGTATCGATGCGCACGAAGCGGCTGTGGGCTTTGTCTTGTGGGCTCAAGGCGACCGTCCGGTTGGATTGGAGGGCGACGATACAGTGTTTCTTCAGGTCTGGGCGGATAAATGACCGGTTTTCCTGGGCCGAAAACCAACTATCGGCCCAGACCTAGCGGTAGCGCAGGCGATTCTGCTGGCAGGTCTGTAGCATCTGCCGCCGCCATTGGTTTTTAGTCACCTCGCTTTTGCGTTTGACCCGCCGCGTTTGGCGATCGCAAAACGGAATCGGTTTACGCACTAACGCATAGGCCACCGGCACACGGACCTCGCCGGCCTGATAGATGCAATTGAGCAGATTCAAGCCTTTGACGGAGCGGTTTTTACTAGGATCGAAGGGCCAACAGATCAACTCATTTTCATCCGTGTACGGCTTTTGCTGAATCGTATCATCGAAAATGAGCACCCCGTCTTCGCGCTCGATGGTGCGCACCACGGATTTGACTTGATGCCAGAGCTCTTTCGACGGGTCGTCGGCCTGAGACAAAAAGCGCGTCACGGGGTCGTGGCTGATTTGGCCATCCAACAAAGACGAAAGGCCGGTGGCGGTCGTAGCGCCAAAAGAACTCAACAGATAATCACTATAGAGGGCTAACAGTTTTTTATCCATGTCAGAAAAGATAAACCAATGCCTATGAGCTGCGTAATATCACTGAGTAAACACGGCCGGGGAGAATCCGCTGCTGAAAAAACGCGGTAGGCGACGATATTGACTGTCTATTTGAGCCATGCCGGGCAGACTACACGCGAGTTTTCTCAGATTGACCGAACGCACTTGCATCAGCGCACAGACCAAGCCACTCATCAGGTCCAGGCGGTGGCGCGTGAGGGATACAGACCCTTGCATGAGCGCTTTCTTTAGCGTATGAATAAGCACGGTACAGCTCCTGTATTTAGGATTTAGATGCAATCTTGGGCGATTACAAATAAACCTAAATTGGGGCTGTACCACAACTTAGCTTACTGTCGTGTACTTAGCTTTTGGTGTTAAAATAAAGAGGAACTTGTGATTCGCGCTATTTTGTGGGATAACGATGGAGTGCTGGTAGATACCGAGGGGCTGTACTTTCAGGCGGGGCGGGAGGTCATGGCAACACAGGGTATTGAACTGACGCAGGAGGATTTTGTTGAACAGTCGTTGCAAAAGGGGCGAAGTGTATTTGACCTATTGCCCAACCAAGATGCTGAATTAATTGATCGGTTGCGCTTGCAGCGCAATGCGCGCTACAGTGCGTTGCTGCGGGAACACGTGCGGGTTTTGGATGGGGTGGTGGAGACGCTCAGGGCATTACATGGTCGCGTGCTTATGGGGGTGGTGACGGGGTCGCGCAAAGATCACTTTGACATCATTCACGCCCAGACGAATCTGCTCCAATTTTTCGAGTTTGTAGTCACAAAGGAAGATTACAAAGAAGCCAAGCCACATCCAGATGCGTACTTGACGGCCATGCGACTACATGGGTTAAAACCCGATTCATGTGTTGTCGTGGAGGATTCTGAGCGGGGATGCGCCGCGGCAGCAAAGGCTGGGTTGCGCGTGTTGGCCGTGCCGAATGCGTTGTCGCAACACGGGGATTTTTCGCCTGCGTACAAAGTGCTAAGATCGGTGCGAGAGGTGGTAGATGAAGTGGAGAGGTTGTGCTGACGGTTTTTTCACCCAGCCATGGAATCTTCCCGTATCAGCTTCCCAATGGACAATCCGCACACCGCTCCTCCGTCCCGCAAAATTCCAATTCACACGTCAGCAGCGTGTCCACGTGCCGCTTCCAGTCGGCTGGATAGCGCAGCGTCCCTTCTAGGCGGAAGCCGCTGACCAAAGAACGCAGCAGGGCAAAGCGCGTCTCGCGGTCGGCGACCCGTTCGCGCACCCGCTGGCGCGCCTCGGCCAAGCAGTCGAGGTATGAAGCAAATTCCTCGGCGAAAATCTCTTCGAGATCTTGCCGCAAGCGACTGGATAGGGTAGGGCTGGCGTTGGAGGTAGAAATGCTCAGCCGCAAGTGGCCCGGATGCACCAAGGCGACCATGCCAAAGTTGGAATAGGCCGGGTTGTCGTAGGAGTTGATCAGGATCTTGCGCGCCAAGGCGAGTTCGTACACCCGCGCCGTCAGCGCGCTGTCGCGCACGGTGTTCAGCACCAAGAAGACGCCATCGAGATCGCGCTCCGCAAAGCAGCGCGGGTGGTGGGTGAGGCGGCCGGCCGCAGCCCATTCGACGAGCGCGGGCGTCGCGCTCGGGCTAACCACCGTCAACCGCGCACCCGCGGTTAGCAAGCGACCGGCTTTGTCTTCGGCCTCGCGCCCCCCGCCGATGACCAAGCAGGGCTGCTCCATCACGTCGAGCCCCACCTGAAAATAGGGATTGAGCAACTTGCTCACGCGCCCGCATCGCCGCTTAGGGCCGCGTAGCCTTTGTCGTCGCTGGTGCCGAATTCGACCGGAAAGCCTAGGCCCTGCCAGCCGCGTTCGGTGCGCGACCCACCAAAGCCGGCGGTGACGTTGGCCACATCCGTAAAGCCAGCGGCGACGAGGACCTCACAAGCGCGCATGGAGCGCGCGCCCGATTGGCAGCCGACGAGCAGCTTGACATCCGTGGCAAAATGGGCTTGGACGACCTGGACGAAATCGAGGTTGGGAACCATGCCCACGGCGTGGCGTTGCATGATGGGGATGTTAAGCGCGCCGGCCGGATGGCCGCTCTCGTATTCGGGGATGGAGCGGACGTCGATATAGACCGCGCCCGCATCGCCTTCAAGCAATTCCTTCGCCTCAGTTGGACTGACGTTTTGATAGCTCACGATAGCTCATCTCCATTTGACAATGTCCACTTTGCAGGGTTGAATAACTGTTAAGTAATGCACTACTTTCGCCACTTACAAGCCCACAAAACCCGGAGAAAGACGATTTTGAACGCATGGCACAGGACAAGCGTACTATTGTTGGCGGCAGCTTTGGGGGCTTGCAGTGTGCAAGTGGGCGGGCAAGACGAGGGCGACGACCCAGACTCAGCAGCCCAAGCCGACAGCACGGCCGCCGATAGCCTATCCAAGCTCATAGAAGCGGTGCCCGTCGAAGTCGCCCTCGCACACACGGGCGAAATTTCCGCGCATCTGCTCTTCAACTCGACAATCGAAACCGAGGCGGCCGTCGAGATTTACCCCCAAATCAGCGGGCTCGTCAAACAGCTCAGAGTCGAGGAGGGCGAGCGCGTCGAAATGGGCGACACCCTCATCCGCATCGAGGACAAGCAGTTGCGCATCGCCGCGGAGGAGGCCCACGCCAACTACCACTATCAGCAGACCGGCTTCAAGCGCACCGAGGCCATGTTTGAGCGCAACCTCATCAGCGATCAAGAATTCGAGACCACCAAATACAACTTTGAACAATCCCGGCTCCGGCTAGAGCGCGCTCGCCTAGAGTTGGAATACGCAGAAGTCATCGCGCCGTTTTCCGGCGTGATCACCGAGCGCTACGTGCAAGTCGGAGCCCGGGTGGGGCCTAGTAGCAAGCTCTACGACCTAATCAAGCTCGACGACCTGATCGCCCGCGTCTTCGCGCCCGGCCAGTACCTCACCACCGTCGGCAGCGGCCAGCAGGCCCTCATCACCTCGGATTTTTTGCCCGACAAGCAGTTTCACGGCTGGGTCAAGCGCATCAGCCCCGTAGTTGATCCTAGGAGCGGCACCTTCAAGGTCACGGTGGGCTTGCGCGACCGCTGGCAGTACTTGCGGCCCGGCCTCTTCGTCAACGTGCGCATCGTCACTGCCACGCACACTGACGCCGTGTTGATACCCAAGCAGGCGATCGTGTACGACGGCGGCGACCGGTTCGTGTTCGCCGTCAAGGACACCACGGCCGCGCGGATCAAGTTGCAGCCCGGGTTTGAGGACGCCGATTTTATCGAAGCACTCGCCGACATCGACTCCGGTACCCCGATCATCGTCGTCGGGCAAAACGGCCTCAAAGACAGCACGCGGGTGCGCGTGATCAACTCAGCCGACGACGTGGGCCAAGGCTAGGCCCGTGCAACAGCCCGTTAGCACATCGCGCTTCTCTATTGCAACCCGGCGGCCAGTCGCCATTCTCATGGTGGTGCTGGCCGTCTGCGTTTTCGGTTGGGTCTCCTATCAGCGGCTCTCGCTGAACCTGATGCCCGACATTTCCTACCCGACCCTGACGGTGCGCACCGAATATCCGGGCACCGCGCCGGAGGAAGTCGAGACCCTGCTCTCCCGCCCGTTGGAGCAGGAATTGGGCATTGTCCCTCACCTCGTCAACATCAGCTCCATCTCCAAGGCCGGGCAGTCGGACATCATCCTCGAATTTGAATGGGACACCGACATGAACGCGATGTCCCAAGAGATCCGCGAGAAGGCCGACCGCGTCTGGTTGCCCCAAGACGCCGAGAAACCCCTGCTGCTGCGCTACGACCCTTCCCTAGATCCGATCATGCGCATCGGCCTGCACGGCCCGCATGACCTCTACGCACTGCGCTACCTCGCCGAGCACGAAATCAAGCGCGAGCTAGAGGCGCTGGCCGGGGTGGCGGCGGTCAAAATCAAGGGCGGCTTGGAGGAAGAGATCCACGTCGCGCTCAACGAGCGCCAGATCTCGGTGATGGGCCTAGACATCAACCAGATAAACAACCGCCTAGCCCAAAACAACGTCAATTTGCCCGGCGGCAACTTGCGCGAGGGCCAAGTCGAATATCTGATCCGCACGCTCAACGAGTTCGCCACAGTCGATGAGATCGCCGAGTTGATCGTAGCTCGTCAAGGCGATGCCGATATTTATCTGCGCGATATCGCCGAGGTCGTCCGCTCGCATAAGGACCGCGAGATCATCACCCGGGTCAACGGCAAAGAGAGCGTCGAGATCGAGATCTACAAGGAAGGCGACGCCAATATCGTCGCCGTCGCCGAAAGGGTTCGCAATACGCTCTTCGGCTTGCCACAGCAGCGCGAGTACGTGGAGCAGAAGGCCCGAGAAGCCCAAGAGATGGCGCAGCGCAGCGAGGAGCAAAAAAAGCAAGAGAGAGACGAGGCAGAAAAAAAACAAGAGGCAGAAAAAGCTGATTCAAAAAAGAACAAGGAGGAGCAACAAAAGGAAGAACTACAGGCGAAAAAGCAGGAGGCGGCCCGCAAGGCGATGGAGCATTTGCGGATGACCGACTTCATCGGCCACCGCCTGCCCCCGGGAGCCAAGTTAGAGCTGTTGTCCGACCAATCGGGTTTTATCAAAAATTCGATCACCGAGGTCCAAATCAACGCGATCATCGGCGGGACGATGGCGGTGCTAGTACTCTTTGTGTTCTTGCGCAACGTGGTCCACACGCTAATCGTCGGCCTGACGATTCCGGTGTCGATCATGGCGACCTTCGCGCCGATGTACATGTTCGACGTGTCGCTCAATATCATGTCGCTCGGCGGACTGGCCCTCGGGATCGGGATGCTGGTCGATAACTCAATCGTGGTGCTGGAGAGCATCTTCCGCTGTCGAGAGGAAGGGGACGATCTGATCCAGGCCACCATCCGCGGCACCCGTGAGGTCGGTACTGCGGTGTCCGCCTCGACGCTGACGACGATCACTGTGTTTTTTCCCATCGTCTTCGTCGAGGGCGTGGCCGGGCAGATCTTCGGCGATATGGCGCTGACGGTCGTGTTCTCGCTGCTGGCCTCGTTGGGGGTGGCGCTGTACTTCATCCCCATGCTGGCCTCGCGCCAAATTGACCGCCAAGGTGGGCTAGCCGAGCAAATCGGTCGCAGCGACTTTCTGCGCTTACAGGCCCTGAGCCGGACCCGCGCGATCCTCAGCGAGCCGGGGAGCCGGTGGCGCAAGGCGTCGCAGGTGGCCCTTTCGCTGCCCTACTTAATCGGCGAGGCCCTGTTGCGGATCGGGCTGGCCGCGGCGACCCTCGTGGCGGCAGTGCTCAAAGGCATCTTCCTCCTCGTCTCCGAGCTGTCGTGGTGGCTGATCAAACCCGTCGAGTACTTCTGGCTCAAGCGCGAGCGGACCTTTCAGAGCTGGGTCAGCGCTTGGGCCGCGGAAAGTCGCATCGGCGAGTGGACCTTCTTTGAGCGCGTCTGGCCGGGGATCTTGGGCTTTGAGTCGCCGCGCAGCCTCGGCGAGATCGTGCAGCGCTACTGGCACTGGGTGAACAGGCCCGAATACCCCGTGTGGAAGACACTCAAATTATTGTCGCTACCGCTGGCGATGGTCTATCTGGTGGCCGTGCGCTTCGTCTTTGGCACGGTACTCAGGCTAGTGGGCATCGTCCTGCACGTGGCGCTGATGCTCATCGGGCTAGTGCTGGTGCTGGTGCTGGTGCTGCTAGGCATCCTGCTAATGCCGGTCTTTTTGCCGCTGCTCTTTGTGTTTGAACGCGGCTTCGGGCTGGTGCAGCAGACCTATCCTGCCCTGTTGGGCTGGGCGCTCAGGCGGCGCTTGCTGATTATCGGCGGTGCCCTAGCCGCCCTGTTGGTCTGCTGGTACAAGCTCCTGCCCGAGCTGGGCACCGAGCTGATTCCCCAGGTCCATCAAGCTGAATTCAACCTCGACCTCAGACTGCCGGTGGGTACGCCGCTGGAAGGGACCGCCGAGATCGTGCGCCAGATCGAAGAGATCACCGCCAAACAGCCCCAAGTCGAGCGAGTGGCGACGACGGTAGGCACCGACCGGTCGGCGAGTTCTTCGGCTGAAGAGGGAGAGCACACCGCCCAAGTGACGGTCCGCATGCAGGAAGGGTCCAGCGCTGCGCAAGAGACCGCGTTGATCCGGCGTCTGCGGGACGCGGTTGACGAGATCCCCGAAATTGAGGTCGAAGTCTCGCACCCGGCGCTGTTCAGCTTCAAGACGCCCGTCGAAGTAGAGGTCCGAGGCTACAATCTGCGCCAGTTGCGCCAGTTGAGCTTGGAAGCCGAGTCGCGGCTAGCGGGCTTGCCCGGGCTGGTCGACGTCAAATCGTCGCTGCAGGCGGGCAATCCCGAGCTACAGATCAGCTACAAGCGCGACCGGCTCGCGGCCTACGGCCTGTCGCTGCGCAATGTCGCCGAGCTGGTGCGCCACAAGGTGCAGGGCAAGGTCGCCACTGACTTCCGCCAAGACGAGCGCCAGATCGACGTGTTGGTGCGGCTACGCGAGAAGGATCGCCTAGGGCTCGACGAGCTGCGGCGACTGGTGATCAATCCCAACGCGCCTATTCCGATTCCGCTTTCCGCGGTGGCCGATATCCGGGTCAACGAGGGGCCGAGCGAGATCCGCCGCATTGACCAGCAGCGCGCCGCGGTGGTCACGGCCAACATCCAAGGCGTCGATCTGGGCACGGCCTCGGGCCTGATCCACGACGAACTAGGGAAGATGGACTTTCCGTTAGGTTTCGACTTTATGATCAGCGGCCAAAACGAGGAGATGGAGACCTCGTTGCAGAGCCTCTACTTCGCCTTGGTGCTGGCGATCTTCCTCGTCTATGTAGTGATGGCCAGCCAATTCGAGTCGCTGGTGCATCCTTTCATCATCATGTTCACGGTGCCCTTGGCACTGATCGGCGTGGTAGTAGCGCTCTATCTGGCGCAGGTATCTCTGAGCGTAGTGGTCTTTATCGGCCTGATCATGCTGGCCGGCATCGTCGTCAACAACGCCATCGTGCTCGTCGACTATATCAACACCTTGCGCCGCGCCGGTATGGAGAAGACCGAGGCCATCATCCAGGCTGGTGCCGTGCGGCTGCGCCCGATCGCCATGACCACTGCAACGACGGTCTTGGGGCTGTTGCCAATGGCCTTGGGGCT
Organism: Candidatus Latescibacterota bacterium; assembly: GCA_965261395.1. GTDB lineage: Bacteria > Latescibacterota > UBA2968 > UBA8231 > UBA8231. The sequence goes on along the minus strand of OZ253462.1, from coordinate 2,736,392 downwards.
GGGCGAGGGAGCCGAGATCCGCACGCCGATGGCCCTGACCGTGATCGCCGGCCTCGTGTCTTCCACCTTCCTCACCCTCGTGGTGATCCCGACAGTGTATTCGCTGGTCGATCGCCGGGCCTAGGAGGAACCGATGGAAAAGCCAAACCAGTACCCCCTGCCGCGCTTTTCGGTCAACCGGCCGGTGACCGTGGTGATGTCGCTGGTCGCGCTGCTGGTGGTGGGCTATATCGCCTATACGCGGATCCCGCTGACGCTTTTCCCCGGAGGCTTCGACTATCCCCGGCTCTTTGCCTGGGCCAACTATCCCAACGCCGGAGCGGTCGAAGTCGAACAGAAGGTGGTGCATCACCTCGAAGAGGCCGTTGCCCAAGTCAGCCAAGTCAAGCGGATTCGCTCCAACGCCTACAGTGGCGGCGGCAATGTCCAAGTCGAGTTCCAGAAGGGCACCGACCTGCAACTGGCCTTCGCCGAGATGAAGGACCGGCTCGACCGAGTGATGCCCGAGTTGCCGGACGAGATCGAGCAACTGTGGGTCCGGCGCTGGGACCAAAACGACATTCCGATCATGGAGGGAGTCATCACCTTCGGAAGCCAATACGCCGATCCGCGCCAGCTCATCGACACCTACGTGGAGCCGGCGTTGCGCCGCGTTGATGGGGTCGGCAACATCGAGCTTTGGGGCTCGCCCAGCAAACAGGTGATCGTCGAGTTGGACCAAGGCAAGGTGCGCAGCCACCGGATCAACGTTTTCGAGACGCTCAACAGCCTGCGCGCCCAAAACCTCACCGTACCCGGGGGCTGGGTGATCGAGGGTGGCAAGAAGATCTACGTGCGTTCGGTGGGCCGCTTCGAGGACATCGAGGAGATCGCCAACACCGTGGTCGATCCCGAGCACCAGCTACGATTGGACGACATCGCCGAGATTTCCTACAAGCAGCCACAGCAAGACTGGGTCAACCGCATTGACCGCAAGGAGGCGATGGCCTTCGGCGTCACCAAGGCATCGGGTGCCAATGTCGTCGAGGTCGCCGACGGCGTGAAGGAGGCGATGGAGAAGCTAAAGGATCACCCCCAGCTTGAAGGGCTGGATTTCAAGATGGTCTGGAACCAAGGCGACCAAGTGACCAACTCGGTTGACAATCTCAAAAACTCCGGTCTGTGGGGTGGGCTGTTCGCGGCCATAGTGCTCTTCTTCTTCTTACGTGCGGTGCGCATCACGCTGATCATCACCTTGGCGATCCCGCTATCGCTTCTGACGACGATTATCGCCCTCTACTTCATCGGCTGGTCGTTGAATGTGGCGACGATGATGGGTCTGATGCTGAGCCTAGGACTGGTGGTTGACAACGCCATCGTCATCGTCGAAAACATCTACCGCAAGCGCCAGGAAGGGATCGCCCCGCGCACGGCCTCGGTTGAGGGGGCCGGCGAGGTGGGGCTGGCCGTGACCATGGCGACCCTAACGACGGTAGTAGTCTTCCTGCCCCTGATCCTGATGAGCGACGAGCAGATGTTTTCGTTCTGGATGCTCAGAATCGGCCTGCCGGTCATCGTGGGGCTGGTGGCCTCGCTGCTCATCGCCCTGATCTTTATCCCCCTCGCCGCGCTCAAGCTCTCGACGAAAAAAGAGCGGGGCGAGTCGAGGATGATCCTCTGGTCCCGCAAACACTACGTGCGCTCGCTGGGCTGGGTGCTGAACAACCGCCTCGACGCCTTCGTCATTGCCTTGGTCCTTTTCGCCAGCATCAAGATCCCGATGGATGGCATGGAGCGCACCGACAATCAGGAGCGCAACGAGGTGCGGATGGACTTGGCCTTTGAGATGCCTTCGGGCCAGCCGCTGGATCAGGCCGAGAAGTTTATGACCGCCGTCGAGGACACGGTGATGGCTCGCAAGGCGGAGTACAACGTCGAGATGCTGCGCACCTACTTCCGCCGTGGCTGGGGCCGGGTGACGCTGTTTTTCGCCGAAGAGGAGGACGTGGAGTGGTATGAGGTGGCCTGGGACAATTTGAGCGTCGCGTTGGGCCTGAAGGAACGGGAATACCTCTCCTACAAGGAGGTCGAAAAGGATCTTCGCGAGCGACTCTACCTGCCGCCGGGCGTCAACTTGCGGGTCAACTGGGAAAACTCCGAGCAAGATCCTCGGGTCAATGTTAGCCTGTATGGCGAGGACACCAAGGTGCTGGTCGGACTGGCCGCCGAGGTCGAACGGCGGCTGGAGAGCATCCCCGGCTTGCTGTCGGTCAACACCGATATGGACCGCGGCGGCACCGAGCTACAGGTGCGCCTCGACCGCGACCAAGTGCAGCGTTTCGGCGTAGATCCCCAGATGATTTCGGGAAGCATCGCCTACGCACTGCGCGGCACGGATATCAACAAGTTCCACACCGACGACGGCCGCGAGGTCAATATCCGCGTGCAGCTAGCCAGCTATGACAGCCAGACTTTGGACGATCTGCGCAATCAGAGCTTCCCCACCGCTGATGACCGCGAAGTATCCCTCGAATCGCTGGCGGACATCTACGTCGAGCGCACGCTGGGCAATATCCGGCGCGAGAACCGGCAGACCATGCTCAATGTCAGCGCCCGCGCCTCCAAGGACCGGGTCCAACAACTTTTCGTCCAAGTTGATCAGGTGATGCAGGGGTTCGAGATGCCGCGCGGCTATCGTTGGGACAAGGGCACCCGCTTTGTGGAACTGGAGGAGCAGGACCAGTCGCAAAAATTCGCCCTTATCATGTCCGTGACCTTCGTCTTTTTGCTGATGGGGGTACTCTTCGAGTCGTTCGTGCTGCCGCTGTCGGTGATCGTGTCGATCCCATTTTCCTTTCTCGGCGTTTACTGGGTTCTATATATAACGGACACACCCTTTGAGATCATGTCGATGATCGGCTCGGTAATCCTGATCGGCGTGGTGGTCAACAACGCCATCGTGCTGATCGATTTGGCCAATCGGCTGCGGGCCGAGGGCAAGTCGCGCTACGACGCACTGCTGGAGGCCGGACGACACCGCTTCCGGCCGATCCTGATGACCACCTTCACCACTGCCTTCGGGCTGATCCCGATGGCCGCGGGCAATTCCAAGATGGTGGGTTTGGCCTACGCGCCGCTAGGCCGGACGATGATCGGTGGCCTACTGGCCGCCATGGTGCTGACGCTGATGTTGGTGCCGTTGTTTTACACTTTCTTCGATGATTTCCGCACGGCGATGCAGCGGATTATGACATCGGCGTTTGGGCGCAAGGAAGAAGCGAGCGGATCATCGTCCTAGACGGAAGACCTGATAGGACACTGAGGGACAGCCTGCACGACGGCGATCTATTTCCGCGATCAATTCCCGCCGTGGATACGTAGCGCGCAGCGATTCGGGGATCGTGCCGCCCGTTCGCACGGCGAAGAGCACTGCTTCTGGATAGGGTGCCTTGCGCTGCCCGTAAAAATCCGTCAGGTCCCGGAACCTCGGATCATCGACCGTGTAGTACTCCCGCTCGGCCCTCCCGTAATACGCCAGCGCGAACGGTATGCTGTACTGAGTGCTCAGCAGCGGCAGCGGTGGAACAACCTCCTCCATATCGGCGGCGAAGCGACGCCAGCCACTGTACTCGCAGAGCCGTTCGCTCCACGAGTAGGAAGGCTCGCGGCCTTGGTCTTCCTGCGACACCAAGCCAACATAGCTTTTGTTCCAACCACTGCGCTCGGCGAGGTCGCTGTAGAGGCCGGGGTATTTCAGTCCTAGGCCGATGGTGAGCGCTTGCAGCAGCCCGGTGACGACGAGGGCGACGAGCAGCCAGCGTCTGGGCTGTGCAGCGAACGCCACAGGCCAGACGCTCAGCAAGCCCGGCAGGAGCCAGTTGCCTTTGATTTGACCGCGGTCGAGCGCGAAAAACAAAAAAGCGCCGATAGTGCACAGCGCGGGGAGCAAGGCGAGGAGGTCGCGCTGTTTGGCTGCCCGCACCAAGCCGGCATAGAGCAGGAACAGCAAAAACGGCGATAGAAAAAAGAGTGGACTGACCGCAAAGAAGAGCAGGCGCGCGAGGGGATGGCCGAGGTCGTCGATCCGCGAAAGGGTGCTCAAGGTCTGCGGCAGGTAGAAGCTGGTGCTAAACTGGGCGTAGGTGAGCGGTGCGGCGACGGCGACGGCGGGCAGCAGGAACGCGGCGAGCAGGTGCCAACGCTTCTTATCGCGTTGGCCGAGCGCGATCCACAGGCCAAGCCCACCGACGAGAAAGGCCCCCGAGTACTTGCAGAGGACGGCCAAACCCGCCACTAGCCCCATGTACATATAGGGACGCAGCGCGTTGGTTGCTGCGGCCTGCCGCGCCATGCACAGGGCCAAGAGCCAACAGGGGACTAAGAAGCCATCGGGATGCAGGTAGGAGCTGGTGTGCCAAGTCCAGTGGCTGAACGCAAAAGCGGCGGCAGCCCACAGCGCCAATCGTTCGGCGAGGCCCTGCATTCTGCAAAGCCGATAGACAAGCGCGGTAGAAAACGCGCCCAACAAAGCGGAGGGCAGCCGCAGGAACCACTCTTGGTGCGGGTAGAGCGCGTGGGTCAGCTTGAAGACAGCCAAGGGCAAGAGCGCGTACAAGGCATCGAGGTGCTGGCCCCAATACCAGTACACGGCCTCGTCCTTGCCCAGCTCCACATCGGCGACCAGCCAGAGCTTGAGCAGGGTGTAGGCCCCCAGCAAGGCAGGCCACAGCCGATTGACGCTATTGGGGCAGCCGCGTATATTGTGAAACCCAAGCACGGTAGAACAATTCAGCATTATGGAGATGTTTTAATGGCCGAAAAAGACGACGATCTGCTCAAAATTCTTCAGGAAAAAAACCTAGAGCAAAGCCTGTACAAAGCGCGCAAGATATTTCTTTGGTCCGACGTTAACGACGAGTCGGCCAAGGGCGTAGTTACCCGCCTGCTGTCGCTGGATACCGACGATCCAACCGCGGAAATCATCCTCTACATCAACAGTCCCGGCGGCTCGGTTCACGACGGCATGGCCATTTACGACGCCATGCTGGCGATTCAGGCACCCGTTTCCACTGTGTGCATGGGCATGGCGATGAGCATGGGCTCGTTCCTGCTCTCCGCTGGCGAGCCGGGGCGGCGCTTCGCCTGGCCGCACGCCCGGATTATGATCCATCAGCCGAGCCTCCTACACACCATCACCGGCACGGCGATTGACCTCGACATCCGCGCCAAGGAGACCATCCGCCTGCGCGAAGAGCTAAACGCGCTCTACGCCAAGCACACCGGCCAAGCGGTCGAAAAGATCTCCAAAGACACGGACCGCGACTTCTTCATGTCGGCCGAGGAAGCCAAGGTATACGGCCTGCTCGACGACGTAATTACCACTACGGCACCCTCGCCCAACGGGTACGTCAAAAAGTAGCGCCGTCCCTTCGTCTCTTGCTCATTGCGCCGGTCCCAAGCGGGGCCGGCGTTTTTATTGGCAACTCGGGCAATAGAAGGTGTTGCGGCCTCCCAGGTAGAGGCTTTCGATGGGTGCGTCGCAGACGCGGCAGTCCTCGCCTTGGCGGCCGTACACGTGGAGCCGCTGCTGAAAGCGCCCGCCCGCACCCGATCCCCGATAGTCGCTGATGGTCGTGCCGCCCTGATCAATGGCGACGCGCAGCACCTTTTTGATCTCCTTGGCGAGCAGGGCCAAGCGCAGCGGCTCAATGGCCGCGGCCGGAGTCGCCGGGTGAATGCGCGCCCGGAAGAGGGCCTCGCTGGCGTAGATATTGCCCACGCCAACGACCGTGCGGTTGTCCATAATGAGGTTCTTGATCGGGCTTTTGCGCCGCTGGCATTGGGCTTGGAGATAGCGGGCGTTGAAGGCGCGGGAGAGCGGCTCGGGGCCGAGGTTTTGCAAGTAGCGGCACGTGTGCTCCTCGCCCTCGTCGAGCACCAGCACCAGACCAAAGCGCCGAGGGTCGTTGAACGCCATGGCCCCCCCGTCGGCAAACTCAAAGCCCACGTGGTCGTGCTTGGTGCCCCACGGCCGCAGGAGTAGGTTGCCGCTCATGCCGAGATGGACCAAGAGCGTTCGGCCCGATTGCAGGTCGAGGAGGAGGAACTTGGCGCGGCGGCGAGCGGCCGCAAAGCAATCCCCGACCAAGGAGCGCAACGCGGCCCTCGGCAAAGGCTCGCGCAGGCGTTTTGTACTGACGCGGATGCGGGTGATCGGCCGGCCTAGCAGGTGGCACTCCATCGCGCTGCGGACGGTTTCTACCTCGGGCAACTCGGGCATGGGCAGAGTATAGAAGCCGCCTGTAGAGGCGTCAAACATTGCCGACCGGTCTGCGGTTGGTATATTGAAAACCTTCACCCCAAAACCTAGGAGCTAATCCATGGATTTAACGAGACAACCGCCCCGCCGACCCTCCAACGCCGGCGTCGCCGGCATCATCGGGCTGGCGCGCATGATCGACAAAGCGCGCGGCCACAACGCCGAGGCCATCGGCGAGTTCAAGTACGGAGACGATTCCGGCCTCGACGTCGAAGTGCTCGAATTTATCAATATGAACGCCGCCGAGTTCGCCGAGGCCGTCGACGAACTGGACGACGAGGTTCTGGGCGTATTGGCGCTGGAAAGAGCCCAGAAGAGTCAAGGGGAGATCGATACCTTCAACGAGGAACACCTCACCCGCGAGCCGCAAGACGAACTGCACGAGCGGCTGCTCGTCGAGCGGATCGCCAAGTACGCCCCGGAGCGCACGGACATCAAGACGGTCTTCGCCTCCATTGAATTGGACGACTGGGGTGCATTCAGGGACTTAGACCTGACCGCCCAGCCGCCACGCAGCCCGTACCTCCGCAGCGTCTTCGGCGTGGCCGGCGCGGCGCGCATGGCCGACAAGGCGCGGGCGGTGACCTATGGCAAGTTAGGCGAGTACCGCTTCGGTGCCGATTCCAGCCAAGACGCGGCCATTTTGGATTTCTTGGGCATTGGGGAAGATGCCTTTCGCCAAGCTGCGTACGAAAATCCCAACGACGACGAGCTGAGCGAGTGGGTCGCCGAACGCTGCGAGAAGTCGGCCGCCGACAAAAGCATCTTCAACGCTTGGCGCGCCAACGTCGGCCGCTACGGCGAGATGCACGAGCGACTGAAGATGCGCCGCGCCGAGGTCGCGCCCGAGCGCGGGGATGTCCAGAGCTTCTTCGACCTGCAAGACCTCGACGACGAGTTGAGCTTTGGGCTGACGGACTTGCGCCGGCACCCACCGCGCAGCCCGTTTGATCTGAGCGTCGGCGGCCTCGCCTGCCTCGCGCGGATGATCGACAAATTCCGCGCGGCGCACTGCAATTGTTTAGGCGATTACTGGTGCGGCGAAGATTCGGGTTTCGACCGTGCAGTGCTGGACTTTCTCGGCATCAACCAAGAAGCCTTCGCCGAGGCGATTGCAGCCAACGGAACCGACGAGGCGCTAGTGGCGTGGCTGGGCGAGCGGCTCTCCGGCAAGAGCGAGGAAGACAAGGCGGAGTTTACCCAACGGCTCCTGACCGCTGGCCCGCGCAACGACCGGCAGCAGGACTTCTTGCGCAACGCCGTTTCCCGGCTCGACGCCTCGCGCACCGATATCGAGAGCTTTGCGGCCCTGGTCCTCCTCGACGACAAGGTCTCCTTCGCAAGGCTCAAGGCCGGCGTCTGATGTCCCGCCCGCTCATCGGCATCACCAGCAGCCTAAACGCCGATGGCCAGCAAACCCTCGACCACCACTACGTGGACGCGGTGGTACAGGCGGGCGGGGCTCCGCTGGTGCTGCCGATGACGACAGAGCGCACTCCACTGCAAGCGGTACTCGAGCGCATCGACGGTCTGTTGATCACCGGCGGCCCAGGCATTGAGCGCGGCCTGATCGGCACCCTGCCCAGCGATCTACCGCCGGTGGCAACCAAGCGCGACCAAGCCGACCGCTGGAGCTTTGCGGCCGCGCAAGAGCGCCAGCTGCCGGTTTTGGGCATCTGCTACGGAATGCAGTTTATCAGCGCCGATTTGGGCGGTACGATTTGGGCGGATGTGGAGGCCCAGCTCGGCGTTGATCCGCATTCGCCCCAGCGGGCCGAGGCCGAGCGCATCGAGCACGATCTCCAGGTAGAGCCGGGCACGATGCTGGCCGCGCTGGGCCATGCCAGCCCTTCGCGGGTCAACTCTTATCACCTGCAGGCCATTGACCGGCCCGGCGCGGGCTTGGGCGTCAGCGGGCGCAGCGGCGATGGCGTCGTGGAGGCGGTTGAGAGCGCGGATGGCCGCTTGACCGGCGTGCAGTTTCACCCGGAGCGAATGCCTGGGACGATTTGGTCGAAGCTCTTTGAGCACTTAGTGAGCCGAGCGGCGGGATAGGGGAGTTGACCCGATGAAGCAGACGATGAAGCAGATTGTGCGACAACTGGGCATCCTGCGGACGCTGGAGGCTAATCGTGGCGGGAAGAGCGCACGCGAACTGGCGGCCGAGTACAAAGTAGATAGGAAAACTATACAGCGCGATATGTGGGACCTGCGTGAGGTAGGGTTTTGGATAGAAGGACCGCCTACCGATCGGACCATCTACTACCAACTAAAAAAGGACACCGGGCTACCGCTAAACTTTCCGATCATGGAAATCGCGGCGATGATCTTCGCCGAGCGGGCGGGCATGGGGCTGGTGGGGACTCCGTTCGGCGAGCACTTGGAATCGGTGAGTAGCAGGCTGAAAGATGCCATGCCCCCGAAGATGCAGCAATTCCTAGAGCGAGCCACGGAGGCTTATGTGCCACATATCCGGGGACACAAGAAGTCTTATGAGGACGCCCGCGAAGTGCTTGAAAACCTGCACGAGGCCATACTGGAGCGCCGAGTGTGCTGGGTGAGCTACCGATCGCCATGGGCGGAGGAAGCCCGTCAGTACAACATCGAACCGCTGCATCTCCTGCCGCATCGGGGCGGTCTATACGTGATTTCGCGGATGCCCTACTACGACCAACTCATCACGCAGGCGGTGGACCGCTTTGAGTCGGTGGAAGTGACCGAGGAGGAATTCGAGCCGCCGGATCACCTGTCGGTTGACGAACGATTGAGCAATGCGTTCGGCATCTCATCCGAGGAGCCGATGGATGTGGTGGTTCGGTTCACCGAGGAGCAGGCACCCTACATACGGGAGCGGATTTGGCATCCGAGCCAGGAGCTGGAAGAGCTGGAGGACGGGCGGGTGGTGCTGCGGCTGCGGGCTGGGGGGTTCTACGAGATCAAGAGTTGGGTGTTGAGCTTTGGAGCGGCGGCTGAGGTGCTGGAGCCGGAGGAATTGCGGGCGGCGGTGCGAGAGGAGATGTGGGCGGCGCTGGGGTTGGATGACGAGGATGCGACGTGATCTGTCGCATCTCCTAAGTAGATTCATCCGTTACTAACACTAGAAAAGGAGATGGATATGAAAGTAGAACAGTCTGCAGCCCAACGCGGCAGCCAACGTTGGCTGCAGATAGCTGTCAACCGCTGCCCCGAAGTCATAAACTCGACCATCGTCAACGAACTTGGCCTCTGCTCCAGTGAAAAGATCGAGTGGCTTTCGCCGTTGGAATGCGACGGCTTCGTCGAATACCGAGACGAACAATTCATAAAGCGTCTCGGTGAGAGTCTCGACAAGCGACCACTCAAGGACTTCTGGCCTAATAGTGGCCCCCGATGGGACGGTCTGGCTCTGACTAGCAGTGGATGTCTCCTGCTGCTGGAAGCTAAGGCGAATATCCCCGAGTTCGACACCAATCCCACTGGTGCGACGGGAACCTCCCTCAAGAAAATCAAGGCGGCGCTGACGGAGACCAAGGAGTTTCTGGGTGTCAAGTCCTCAACGGACTGGTCGCAATGCTTCTACCAATACACCAACAGGCTAGCGCACCTCTACCTACTGAGGAAATTAAACAGACTCAATGCCTTTCTAGTGTTCGTCTATTTCGTAAACGACCAGACGGTCCGTAATCCCGTATCGCAGGAAGGATGGGAGACCGCAATCGCGCTCGCCACCAAGCATCTCGGCATACCCCACTCCCGGTGGGTCTCCGAGAACGTAAAAGACCTGTTCATAGACGTCAGCACTATGTGTGACGTGTCTTGGCCATGAATTGGCCTCTACGTATTCTGTTCAATTAGCCACTTCCCAACTGATTAAGCCCGGTTCACGCCGCCTCGGATATCATCAAAGCGAGCCTGACGCTAGCACCTTGTAAAAAATTCTGCCTGCGACGCGATCTGTCGCACCTCCTAGGTAAATTCATCCATTAAGATTAAGCGGAGTTTGTCTAATTCTCTCTGACGAGGACGGCGACATCCTCATAATCCTCTTTAAAGCCTAAACGGAGCCTGAGATGACCAGAAAAGAGAAGCTCGCCAAAGTCGAGAAGCTAATCGAGGACAATATCGAAGTTCACTCTCGCTGCAGTTATTGCGGCGACGAACTTTTTGGTGAGACCGATTCCTACGATGTCGAGCAGGCGGCCTTTGCTCTCTTGGCCTTATTTGAGGATGGAGTCCTTATGGACAGAGACGGGATGGTTGCCAAAATCAAGACTTTGATCAAAAATAACATTGATCTTTTTACGTACTGCGAACCATGTAACGCGGATTATGAAAGTCAGATTGAGGGCCATCCGATTTGGTCTGATGACAAGTCGATCCTCAAGGCAGCAGAAGCTCTTTTTGATCTTTTGTTGGAGTTGAAACACGCATAAAAAACTGCTTGTTGCTCTGGACAATCTAATGCTGTTGGTCGCAAGGACCCCCTAAAGCCAGAGCCTCCTCTTCCTCCTGCCCCATCGACACATGCCTCTTGAAGGTGCGTCCTAAGCGCTCTCATGCGCCGACTATTCCCGACAAATTTCCCTAGACCATCCAGTGCCTATTTATTACAAGACCCCTTTCCCGGTCCGATAGCCCTTGGCCGCAACGCGGTCAGACGGACGATTTTGACGAAAATCGATCCTTTTATAAAAAATTTCCATCTGCGACATGATCTGTCGCGCCTCCTAGGTAAGTTTCCTTTTACAACAACTAGAAGGAGGTGTGCAGTGCTTACTCGCTTTTCTTTTTTCGTAACTATGTTGGCCTTCGGTCTTGTCGCCTGCGAAGGTCCGGCGGGACCGATGGGGCCAGTGGGTCCGCAAGGGCCACAGGGTGAAACCGGACCACCCAGGGAAGGGGTCGTCATCGAGCGGCAACTGTCCCGTTCACTCTATGACGAGGACGGCAACATCTTCATCGAGGATGACCGGATAACGCCAACAACCTTCCAAGCCCTTTATCTCAAGGCAGGATTCCCCAACCTCGGGTCTGACGCAGTAGTATACATGCCGCTTGACTATCTCTTAGTGTATGCGGTATCGATCGTACCCGAAGAAAACGAGTTGGAGACGCCGCTCCTCGTCGTCGCCGAGGGTTTTCTCCTAATCGTAGACTCTAACAGGGATCTTCTATCTGTCGCGGTAGAGTCATTTTTTGATGGCATGAATGTCGATCTGGCGATTTTAGTATCGCAGTAAGTACCGTGTTATCTCGGAGAAGAAACCATGCTCAACGCCTACGAACGACAGCTTATTCTCTTTTACCTCTCCAACGCCGCCTTGCGCTTCCACCGCGCCTTCCCGGGAAAGAAGGAAGATCTGGCCGAATGGGTCGCCGAGAACCGCGATCTCCTCGCATTTGAGGACGAAAACGAGGAGTCGGACGAGCACCAAGCGGGCGGACATCACGAAAAGGAATTGTCTGCTCGGGAATGGAAGCACCTGCGGAAAACCCTAGAAAAAGAGCACGCAGCAGCCTGCGAAAGCGAGAGAAAAGATCACACGGCGCGACTGCTCCGGCGGTTCGGGCGGGAGATGGACCTCGCGCCGGAGGACATCGCGATCCTAGAGATTTTGCTGCGCCACGAAACGCAGCCGATCTTTGTGTCGCTGATCGACTCTTTCGAATCTGGCCGTCACTACCACGGACATAGATTTTTCAACGTCACGCACCCCGTCCTACCCTGCATTTTCGGCATACCGGCTGGCGCATTCCGTGCCCGCTTCGCGGCCGATGCACCGCTCGTGAAGTCGGGGCTTGTGTCCGTCGATGACGACGGCGACATCGAGATCGTCAAGCGACTACTCCGGCTGGTCTCCGCCCCAGGCGACAGCGATCTCGACGTGTGTCGCCTGCTGCTCGACACGGCAACTCCGGGCGAGCTGGAGTGGGCAGATTTCGATCACGTGGCGGAAGAACGCGACCACATCGAAAAGTTGGTCAAGGGCGCACTATCAACTGGCACACCGGGCGTGAACATCTTGGTGTACGGCCCACCGGGGACTGGCAAGACCGAGTTTTGCAAGACGCTGGCCGCCCGGCTCGGGGTGAACCTCTACAGTGTCGGCGAAGAGGACGAGCGAGGCCGCGATCCCGACCGGCGCGAGCGACTCCAGGAACTCCGGCTCGCCCAGCGCCTGCTATCGCCGGGCCGTGGGTCAATTCTGCTCTTTGACGAGATGGAGGACGTCCTCTCGGACCCAAGCTCGAGCTGGATGTCGTTTTCGCCGGGCGGCTTTTCCCATCTCCGGTCCGGCGGCTCCAAGGTGTTCCTAAACCGGCTGCTCGAACGCACACCGGTACCAACGCTGTGGACCTCAAACTCCGCCCGGGAGACCTGTCACACCGTCCTGCGCCGCATGACCTTCGCCCTAGAGCTGCGCCAGCCGCCTTCTCAAGTCCGGGCGCGCATTTGGAAACGGGAGTTGGCACGCCACGATATCAAAGCGACAGAGGAGGATACGCGCTCCCTGGCCAAGGAGTTCGATGTGACGCCGGGAGTAGCATCTGGGGCCATCGCCGCCGCGAGCCTCTGTGGCGGCGACCTCACCACAGTGCGCCTTGGCGTGCGCAGCCTGTCCCAAGTAATTGTGGGTGAGAAGCCCCCCGCGAATCTGGGAGCACCCGAGAGATTCGACCCCGTCCTGATCCGGGCCGACATCGACCCGGTCGGATTCGCGGAAAGCATCGTAAAAAACGGTGGCAAGCATTTTTCTCTCTGTCTGCAAGGTCCGCCCGGCACCGGCAAGAGCGCATTCGTCCGCTACCTAGCCGGACGCCTCGGCCTCCAAGTCACCCAAAAGCGGGCCTCCGATCTGATGTCGATGTGGGTCGGCCAAACCGAACAGCAGATCGCCGCCGCCTTTGCAGAGGCACGCGCCGAAGGCTCCATTCTCGTCTTCGATGAGGCCGACTCCCTGCTCGCCGACCGCCGGGGTGCCGTGCGCTCCTGGGAGGTCAGCCAAGTCAACGAAATGCTGACTTGGATGGAGAGCCACCCCCTGCCGTTCGCATGTACGACCAACTTCGGCGAAAACCTCGACCCGGCCACCCTGCGCCGCTTCACCTTCAAAATCGCGCTCGACTATCTCACCCCCGACCAGTCGCAGGTGGCGTTCCATACCTATTTCGCGCTCGAAGCTCCGCCCGAAGTCGGCGACCTCACCACCCTAACTCCAGGCGATTTCGCCGTAGTCCGCCGAAAAGCCGAAATCCTCGGCCACCTACAGGATGCGAAGGCTCTCGCTGAATTGTTGTGCGCCGAGTGCGGAGCCAAGCCGAACCATTCGCGCAGGATGGGCTTTTGATTATGGATATGGATAATGAAGGGATGATTGGATGATTACAATGACTAATATGCAAAGAGACCGCATCCTCTTTCGCGCCCAAGGTTGCTTGCTAGGCCAACTTGCCGGGGATTCGCTGGGTAGCCTAGTGGAATTCCAAAGCTCCGAGGATATTCAGCGCGAGTACCCCGCCGGAGTCCGAGATCTCGCAGACGGCGGAGCCTGGGACACGATTGCCGGGCAGCCGACGGACGATTCCGAAATGGCGCTAGCCCTAGCCCGGGTACTGGCGGAGCACAAGAAATACGATCAAACGCTTGTCCTCAAAGCCTATATTGGCTGGTTGAACTCTGATCCATTCGACTGCGGTTTCACCACCCGCAGCGGTCTCCAAGGGAAACGGGATCAGAACAGCCAAGCGAATGGAGCCATGATGCGGATCAGCCCGCTGGGCATCTTCGGCGCGAACTACGGCTTCGAACAGGTGGCGGAATGGGCGTGCGAGGACGCAGCACTCACGCATCCCCATCCGGTCTGCCAGCAAGCTAACTCGCTCTACGCCTCGGCAATCGCCTACGCGATCAGCACCGGATGCGAACCGCAGGAGCTGTACGAACGAATAAAAACGTGGGCTGCGAAGATCCCAGCGGAACCGACGCTCATGTCAGCTATCGACGGCGCGGCTACGGCACCACCCGCGGATTATATGCACCAGCAGGGCTGGGTTCTGACTGCGCTCCGCAATGCGCTATGGCAACTGCTCCACACCGAGAATTTCGAGGAAGCTGTCGTAGACACCGTCCATAGGGGCGGTGATACCGACACCAACGCCGCCATCTGCGGAGCGCTTCTGGGTGCAGTGCATGGACGAGAAGCCGTCCCCGAACGGTGGGTGAACCAGCTCTTGAACTGTCGACCGAAGGAAGGGGATCCCAATGTCTATCGACCTCGCCCAGAGTGCTACTGGCCGGTGGATGCGCTAGAGCTTGCCGAGCGTTTGGTTAGCCCGCCCCAATAGCATGGCCGTTTTCTTTTATCAATCTCATGGAAAGGAAGATGTCGCATGACGACCACCCCTAATCTGTACGGATTCGCAACAAAGGAACTCGCACAGGATGCTACCATTGCATATCTCTTGGCGTGGGCCGACCCGGCATACCGCGAATCGCATCCGTGTCTCCACACCCTCGGCACCGAATTATTGCGTTCACTCCTTCAGACGCACGAAGTGGATCTCCCACAGATCGGGACGCTTTGCATTGAGACCCAAGTCAACCGGATTGACATTCTCGTGCTGATCAACGCTGGCGAGCGTGGCATCCTCTTGATCATCGAAGACAAGGTGAGCGCCCAAGAGGGCCCGAACCAGATTGAAGGCCATATAGAGACCGCAAGGGAGAAGTACAGCGGCCAATATGATCGCTTGGTTGCGGTATACCTCAAGACGGGAAACGAATCGAAAGCCAGCCTTCCAAATGAGAGCAGATGCGGCCGTTTCCTACGCCGCGATCTTCTCGAGGTTCTGAACGGATTTCAGGACACGAGAAATGTCATTGTGGACGATTTTCGCACCTATCTTCAAGGTTGGGAGGACGATACGAACAGGTGGGAATCTGCGAGCTACGACGAGTGGGAGTGGACACAATGGGAGGGCTTCTATGCCGAGATAGAACGCAGGTGGGGCGGTGATTGTGGTTGGGGTTATATCCCAAATCCGGCTGGAGGATTCCTCGGCTGTTGGTTGGGCTTCAAGTATATAGGAACAGAAAACCGGTACGCTGACCTCTATATGCAAATTCATGATGCGATGCGTTTGACTGTCCGGCTTGGATCGGGAAATGCCTTGGACAAAGTTCGCAGCCCATTCATGTACCAAGTCCTTGATGCCTTGAACGAGGAGGCTTTTGACGACATCCGTATCGAAAAGGCGGGCGCGTTCAGGGGTGGCGGTGCTGCAGCGGTTGCAAACGTCATGTTTGATGAACAAGGACCTTGGTTTGCCGTTGACTGCAACGGTGCCTTGAACATGGACGCCACTATCGAGCGCCTGGGTCGCTTGGAGGAGTTGCTGCAAAAAGTTGCGACGCGCCTCTCCGAACAGGGGACCGTCAGTTAGTTAGCGCGAGCATTCGATGTAATTGACGCCCGCCGCAAAATGCAAAAAGGAGGAGACATTTCCCCGTAAAAAACTCCGCCTGCGACGCGATCTGTCGCACCTGTGGGCTACTGTTGAGTAAAACAACTCATCTCAACCCATAGGAGGACACCGTGATCCGCACCATCTTCGCCTGCTGCTTGGCTCTATCCTTCGGCGCATATCCCGCCACCGCCCAGCACATGAGCACCTTTAACTGGGGCTATCTCTACGCCCAGAAAGTCGTGTTCGACGACAGCCTCGACGACCTGAACGGGATCGGCACGTGGTCCCATATCGACTGGGATATGGGCACGCAGATCACCCCCAGCGTGGCTCTGGTAGGGGGCATCGGCGGCTTTACTGCGAAAAACTCCTTCTTTTTCTCAGATGGGCTATCCTCGGTGAACGGCAGCATAGACGTGACGACCGTCAGTGTGCCCGTACACGCAAGGGTGTTCCTCAACGATGCAGCGCAGACGACGCGCGCTTTCGTCGATGTCGGACCGTCCCTCAACTTCCAGATATACAAGGTGAGCCTCAGCCTGCCCGGCTTTGACGAAGAAGTCAATAAAAAGAAGCTCGGCGCACTGGCCGGCCTCGGCATCGTGTTCGGCAAGAAGCCTTGGCGCTTCGTAGTCCGCACGCGCTACCACTGGATCGATAAGCACGGCGAATTCGATGCCTCGAACTTTCAGGTTACAATCGGCAGCGTGTGGGGGGCGCTCTAAAAAATAACCTATGATCGCAACTGTTGATACTCAGCACCCAGAGCGCACGCCGCCGCAGGCCATCGAGATGGAGCAGGCTGTGTTAGGAGCGATGATGCTCGAACAACGCGCCATCGGCCATGCCGTCGAAATCCTCGATCCAATCTGCTTTTACGACGCTTCGCACACCCGGATCTTCGAGGTCATGCTCAGCCTCTACGAACGCGGCGTGGCCGTCGATCAGTTCACCTTGGCCGAAGAACTCAAGGACCGCGACCAACTCAATGACGTCGGTGGAGCCGTCTATCTGGCCGAGCTAGTCGCCAAGGTCGCCACCCCTGCCAACATCGACGTCCACGCGCGAATCGTCTTAGAAAAGGCACTCAGCCGCCTGCTCATCGAGACCGCCAGCGACATCATAGAACAATCCTACAAAGGCAGCGGGGACGTACTAGAGCTAATCAACCGTGCCGAGCAGCGGCTTTTTACTATTATCGAAAACCAGATTGGCGACGGGGTGGAACCCCTAGAGACGGTGATGGGCAACACGCTCTTACAGATTGAGCGCATCCACAACAGGGGCGTCACGGTCTCTGCGGTCGAGACCGGGTTTGCCGATCTCAACGCGCAGACCTCCGGCCTTCAAAAGGGCGACCTGATCGTGCTGGCGGCACAGCCGAGCGTCGGCAAGACGGCGCTGGCGCTAACCTTGGCGCGCAACGCGGCCGTAGATGCCGGGGTCGGGGTGGTGATCTTCAGCCCAAAAATGTCCAGGATGCAGCTCGCCCGGCGTCTGCTCAGTGCCGAGACGCAAGTCGACCTGCACAAGCTATGCACGGGCCAACTAAGCGACGACGACTGGATGCACCTGACGCGCAATATCGACCGCTTGGCACAAGCACCTATCTTCATCGACGACACCCCTGCCATCTCGGAGCTCGAAGCCCGGGCCAAGGCGAGGCGGCTGCACCGGGAACACGGTATCGGCATGGTCGTGGTGGACTATTTACAATTGATGAGTGGACAGACCAAGACTGCGAGCCGCGAGCAGGAAATATCGCATATGTTGCGTAGGCTAAAGAACCTAGCTAAGGAATTGGACATACCGGTGCTGGTGCTGGTGCAGCTATCGTGTGCAGTGGAAAGCCGTACGGATCCGAGACCGCAGCTATCGGATTTGCCGGAGGGGGTCGAGCAAGCTGCCGACATGGTGATGTTCATTTACCGCCCAGACATGTATGGGCTCACGTCGCCGGACGGCGAGAGCCTCGAAAGCCTTGCCGAGATCATCATCGACAAGCAGCGCAACGGCCCTCGTTGCTCGGTCACCCTAAAATGGAACGCCGAGAGCGCGACCTATGAGCCGCTTGTGCCTAATGTGCCTAAGTAGTCAACTCCAGGCGATTTTGCCTTAGTCCGACGAAAAGCCGAAATCTCGGCACCTAAAAGACTCGAAGGTACTCGCCGAATTGCTGAGTGCCGAGTGGAAGCCAAGCCAACCCACTCGCGCAAGATAGGCTTTTGATCGTAGATTCTCGTTCTTGACAAAGGGAGAACCGACATGCCCATGAAGAACCCGCCGCATCCTGGCAAGGCCGTGCGCGTGTCCTGTCTGGAGCCGCTCGGCCTCAACGTCACCGAAGGCGCGAGGAGCCTCGGCGTCAGTCGCCAAGCCCTCTCGAATCTGGTGAATTGTCGCGCCCGCATGTCGGCCGACATGGCGATCCGCCTCGCGAAAGCCTTCGGCTCTACGACGGAGACTTGGATACGACTACAAGCGGCCTACGATATCGCGCAGGCGCAAGCACGCCAGGATGAAATCGAAGTCGAGCGCTACGAGCCTCAACCTGTTTGAGGTAAGCGATTCTGCCGGAGAGAATGGGTCTTATGCCCGCAGCAAGCGCCGCTGTAGCAACGTCTGCATGTCGCGCCGCTCATCGGCGATCAAGAGCACATAGACGTTATTTTCCATCACCCGATAGATGATGCGGTAGGGCCTGAAGAAGATCTCCCGATATTCCCGAATCCCAATGTCCAGCAATTCCGTCGGATAGTTCCCACGCTCGGGATACTCGGATAGGCGGCTGAAGGCCTTTTCAATCTGCTCCAGCACATAATCCGCTCGACCCGGTTCATCATGCCGATCGATGTAATCGCAGATTTCCTCCAAGTCGCGCGTCGCGTCATCGGTCAACTGAACCAAGAAAGCCGTCAGCGATCCCGTCGCCGCTCCCGAAGCTGTGCGACGACATCGACGGCCGGTTGCACCTGACCTGCTTCGATCTGGCGGCTACCCAGCGCGAGGATCTTGAGCAATGCAACCGTTTCCTGCATCTGCTCGTAGCTGTCGATATCCTGCATGACCACCTTGGCTTCGCCATTCTGGGTGATGATCAAGGGCTCTTGTTGGTCCCCAAGTGTGCGCACGATCTCAGCAGCGTGAGCCTTGAGGTAGCTAATCGGCTTGATCTGGCTGGACAGTTTCATGGGCACCTCCTTTTCGGACCAAATATAGACCACAAACAGGTCAAGAGCAATGTCAGAGCAGACCTCCGGCTTTCAGAAGGCGACCTAATTTAGGGTTTACCAAGTTTAAAAAGCTAGGTAGAGCGTTACCATAACCAACGTCGAGGGGTCTACTACAGCGAACCATGAAAGATACCGCAGAAATCGGCGATGGCTCGCTGGCCCAAGCCGCAGCCGCAGGGGACTTGGCCGCCTTTGAGGCGCTCGTCCGGCGCTATCAGCACCTATTGTACCGGGATGCGCTGGGGTACTTGGGCTCGCACGACGAGGCCCTCGACGCGGTGCAGGAGGCCCTGATTGGGGCCTTAAAGCGCTTCGATCAACTGCGCGAGCCGGTCAAAGTTGGCCATTGGTTGCGCACGGCGGTGCGGCGTCGCAGTCTCAATATGCTGCGCGCCCACCGGCGTCGAGTCGAGGCGCATGCTCGCTACGGAGACGCCGTAGAGGACGACCGCACACTGGGGAGCGGTGTGCCCGGCCCCGTTGCCAGCCTGCTGGACCAATTGCCCCTAGCCAGTGCCACCGCCTTTCTGCTCCACTATGTCGATGGGCTGCCACTAGAGGCCGTGGCACGTGATCTGGGCGCGACCCCGGCCAGCGTCAAGCAGCGGCTGTATCGAGCCCGTCGGCACTTGCGAAGGGAGGCCCTAGTCATGGCCAAGCAACAACGCAGCGCCCTACCCGACGACTTTGCCGCGCATGTAGTCGCCCACCTGCTCAAAAGCGGTCGGGACGACCGACTCCACATGCGCTACGAAACGGCCCAAGCCCATTTCAACGAGATATTGGACTTGGAGCCCGAACATCTAACCGCCCTACTCGAATGGGGCCGCACGTACGACCCCTTTGGCTGGCCCGGCTCGGACCAAGTGGGTGCTTTGGAACGGGCCGCCCAAGCCGCGCCCAAGTCCCTCGAAGTACTCGCCGAACTGGAACTGGCCTACCGCCAACCCGGTTTTGAGGCACAGGGTGAAGAGCTAAGGCGGAAACTGCTCGACTTGGCCGACCGTCGCTTGGCGACCGATCGAGCCGATGGGGAGGCCCTGTACTGCAAAGCGCGGTTGCTGCGGGGAGCCCGGGATTTCGCCCAGGCGCTGGCCCTGCTGGAAGCCGCTTTGCAACAGATGCCTGAAAACCAGGCCGTGCGGTACGATTACGGCCTGTGCCTGTCGCGGCTAAATCGCCACGGCGAAGCCATGCCGGTGTATCAGAGTGTCCTGCACCGCGACCAGACCACCTTTTGGGCTTATTCGGCCCATCGCCAACTGGCCACCCATCTGGCGTACCGGGCGGACGATATCGAGGCGGCCGTCCAGCACCTGGAAGCAGCGTGGCGGCTCAGCCAAAAGGTCAACGAAGCCGGCAATCTCATCTACTTCTACAGCGGCGCTGGCCGGCTCGACCAAGGACTCGAACTATACGAGGGCCACCGGGCGTATCCCTATCCCCCGCGCGTTTACGCCGCGGTTGGTATGGGCTATGTGCAGGCCGGCCGCTGGGACGAGGCGGAGCGGGCTTTCGACCGCGCCCTCGAAAAGGCCCCAGATGGCGAGTTCGCCGCGGAAATGCACCTCCACTTGGCCCGCATCGCGCACCAGTCGGAACGACTGGAACGGACGGATGGGCACCTGCGCCAAGGACTCGCCTTGGACCCGGGCCAGCGCCACCAGTTGGCGGGACCACAGGGGAGTCCATTTTGGCGACAGTGGACCCAATGGTTGGTGGAGACGCTGGAAGTGGTGGGGAAAGAGCGCCGCCAGGTGCAAGACCTACTCGAGGCGATAAGGAGCAATGCCGTTTAGTTTATTGCTACTCAACCGCCGCACTACTAGCGGAACCAATCGTACTGCTCGCCCGGGCTACCGCTGGGACGCACTGTCCCGGCGCCGGGACGGAAATGCACGCACAAGCCGTCCACCGCGCTCAGGGCAGGCGGGTGGAGGTCAGGGGAAGGCGGTGAAGTACATGGAGGGAACCGTTTTCCTGTGATTGCCTCCCGGATTCTATTCGGACCGAGCAGATCACCAAAGACATCGGATTTTCTGACCATGCTGTAATTTTGAACCACTACTTCAAATTATCATGTAATTTTGAATAGCTATTTCAAATTTACACGCTAATTTTAGGTCCATGTACGAACGAGTTCTGGACCTACCCGCGTCCGGTACCGAGACATTTTTCCTCTGGGGACCGCGACAGGCGGGCAAAAGCACCCTGCTAAAACACCAGTACGCCGACGGCCTGTGGCTTGATCTCCTAAAGGCAGACGAGTTCCGGCGCTACGTCGCCAACCCGGAGTTTCTGCGTCAAGAAATCGAGGCGACAGAGTTCGATCCCAATCGCCAGATCGTCATTGATGAGATTCAGAAGGTACCTGCGCTGCTCGACGAGGTGCATTGGCTGATCGAAAACCGAGGGTTGAGTTTCGCCCTTTGCGGCTCCAGTGCCCGCAAGGTGCGGCGCGGAGGGGCCAACCTGCTCGGCGGACGGGCCGTGCGCTACCAACTGCACGGGCTGACGGCGCGGGAACTCAGCGCAGACTTTGATCTCACCCGCCTCCTCAACCACGGCTACCTGCCCCGAATGTACGACAACGCCCGTCCCGCACGGTTGCTCGACGCCTATGTCGCCGACTATCTCAAGGAGGAAGTCGCGGCCGAAGGGCTAGTCCGCAATTTGCCTGCGTTTGCCGGATTTTTGAACTCAGCCGCTCTAGGCGATACCGAAATGGTCAACTTCTCCAATATCGCGCGGGAGTGCGGCGTCACCAGTCACACGGCGAGGGGCTACTACGAGATTCTCGAAGACGCGCTGCTCGGGCGCTGGTTGCCCGCCTTCCGCAGGCGTCCCAAGCGGAGAGTGGTTGCCGCGCCTAAGTTTTACTTTGCGGATGTCGGAGTAGTCAATCGACTCGCCCGCCGGGGCCAACTGCTGATAGGCTCGGAACTATACGGCAAGGCATTTGAGAACTGGGTATTCCACGAATTGACCGCGTTTGCCGACTATCAAATGTTCGATGGCGAACTGAGCTATTGGCGTCTAGCCGGTGGGACCGAGGTTGATTTTATCCTAGGCGACATGCAGCTAGCGGTCGAGGCCAAGGCGAGTAATCACATCGTCAGCAACCACTTGAAAGGGCTGCGTAGCCTAGTAAAGGATCATCCGGGCGTCAGCCGACGAGTGGTAGCCTGCCTCGAACCCCGCGCTCGGCGCACGGACGACGGTATCGACATCCTGCCCGTAGCCACCTTCGTCCAAATGCTCTGGAGCGGCGACCTCGCCTAAGCCAGCCGCTTCCACACATCCGCTGCTTGCTGGCTCTCCACTTGCACCAGCCGCGCTTCTTTGAGCACATAGCCACTGAGCTGGCCGCCATAAATGCAGCCCGAGTCGAGACCAATGAGATAGGGGCGGCCAGCGCGTTTTTTGACCACCAAGCCGCCGGGCGCGTCGTGGCCAAAGACGAGCAGGGGATGCGTCGGCTTGTAAAAATCGTGCCAGCGCGGGCTAGCCAGATCGTCGGTGGGCGGCCACGTGCGGATCTTGAGGAATTCTTTGCGACGGGTGCCTTGTAAGCCCTTTTTCGGGTGGATGCCGGCGTGGACTAAGAGAAACGCGTCTTCCGCGATGTAGAGCGGGCACTGCCGGAGCCAAGCGAGCATTTCGTCTTGGACAGGCTTAAGCTGGGCGAGGGTATAGTCCTGGTCGGGGTACTTCACTTTGGGCTTGCGGCCCTTCGCTAGAGCCGTTAGCTGCTTCAAGAGGCGGGCGTCGTGGTTACCCAAGACCATTTCGGCCTCGGTTTCGCGGATCAACTGCCACACCGCCAGCGGGTCGGGGCCGCGAGAAAAGGCATCGCCGGTCAGCAACAGGCGATCTTTGGCTTGGTCGTAACTTATCTTTGCAAGGAAGGCTTCAAACTCAGCGGCGCAGCCGTGGACGTCGCCGACGAAAATGGTACTCATTAGATTTTCCTATATTTGCATTGCCGCAGGGCAAACCCTATCATACTCACCACTTCAAGATAGACCCTGATGGAAACTGCGACCACACTCAACCCTGCTCCGGCGTCTTGCCACGTGATGGCCAAGCCCTCGGGCTCGGTCTGCAATATCGACTGCAAGTACTGCTTCTATCTGGAGAAGGAAAAGCTCTACCCGGACGCGCGCAAAAATTGGCGCATGTCCGACGAGACGCTCGAACGCTACGTCCAGCAGTACATCGAGGCCCAAGACGTGCCGCAGGTGGACTTTGCCTGGCAGGGTGGCGAGCCGACGCTGATGGGCGTGGACTTTTTCCGCCGCGCAGTCGAGCTACAGCAGCAGTACGCCAACGGCAAGGCCATCACCAACGCCTTCCAAACCAACGGCATCCTCCTCGACGACGAGTGGGGCGAGTTCCTCGCCGAAAACAAATTCCTAATCGGGCTGTCGATCGACGGGCCGCGCCAATACCACGATCACTACCGAGTTGACAAGGGCCAGAAGCCGACCTACGACCGGGTGTACGCTGGTTTGCAAATGCTCAAAAAGCACGCGGTGGAATTCAACACCCTGACCGTGCTGCAAAACCACAACGCCGATAATCCGCTCGAAATCTACCGCTTCCTGCGCGAAGAAGGCTCGGGGTTTATGCAGTTTATTCCCATCGTCGAGCGCATCGCGCACGAGCCGGACGAGGACGGGCTGGAGTTAGTCGATCCCGAATACGAGGGCCGAGCACCGGTTTCCAAGTGGTCGGTGGGGGCGGGACAGTACGGCAAGTTCCTCTGCGCGATCTTTGACGAGTGGGTGCGCAACGACGTCGGTCAAGTCTTCGTGCAGCTCTTTGACGTGACTCTCGGCTCGTGGCTGGGCCAAGATGCGAGCCTGTGCATCTTCGCCGAGACCTGCGGCAAGGCACTGATTATCGAGCACAACGGCGACCTGTACTCCTGCGATCACTTCGTCTACTCGGATTATCGCTTGGGCAATGTCCACGAGGAGAGCATCCGCGACATGGTCGCCAGCCCGCAGCAGACCAAGTTCGGGCAGGACAAAAAGGACACGCTGCCCCAGTACTGCATCGAATGCGATTACCGCTTCGCCTGCAACGGCGGCTGCCCCAAGCACCGCTTTACCAAAACCCCGCGCGGCGAGGACGGCCTCAACTATCTGTGCAAAGGGTACAAGATGTACTTCGGGCACGTCGATCCCTACATGCGCTTTATGGCCAACGAGTTGCGACACAGCCGACCGGCCACCGGCGTGATGGAGTGGACCAGAAAAAGGGACGCGGTCAAGGCGGCCCTGCACCAAAAGGCCCCTGGCCGCAACGACCCGTGCTCCTGCGGCAGCGGCAAGAAGTACAAGCGCTGCTGTGGCCGAGCTGCATAACGGAAAGGAAGTAAATGATCGATATCGAGCTGATTCCCGCAGACTGCAAGGCCGTCGTCGCCATCGACGGCCAACTTTTTACCGAGTACCGCTACGGTCACTACGTGTGCCGCCCTTACTTTTACCCAGTGCTGACGCCCAGTGGCACCGGACTCACCCGCGCCTATCCAATGGAAGATGTCGCGGGCGAGACGCAGGACCACTACCACCATCGCGGCGTCTACACGGCCCACGGCCTCGTCAACGGCCACAACCTCTGGGACGAGGGCACCGGCCACGGGGCCATGCTGCAACGGGGCGAGCCGGTAGTCGGCGCAGCCGATGGCGCAGCGCAAATCGACGGAATCGTCGATTGGTTTGGGCCGGAGGGCGAGAAGCTGTTGGAGGAGCGGCGCACCATCTCCATCCGCGCTGAAGGTGCGTTGCGGATCGTGGACCAACGCAGCGAGTTTCGTGCCCGCTACGGCGACGTGACCTTCGGCGACACCAAAGAAGGCGGGCTGTTTTCGATCCGGGTGCCGACCTCCATGGACGCCAAAGACGCGGGACGGATCGAAAACTCCGCGGGACAAATTTTTGAAAACGGCCAAGGCGCGGAGGCTACTTGGGGCCAGCAGGCGGCTTGGGTGGATTATTCAGGGCCGGTAGCCGAGGGCGAGGAGTGGGGGCATACCGTCGTCGATCACCGCGACAACCCCCGCCACCCGACCTACTGGCACGTGCGCGGCTACGGGCTGTTTACCGCCAATCCCTTTGGGGTGCACGATTTCAAGGGCGACGCGAACATCGACGAGAGCCTAACCATCTCCAGCGGCGACAAGGCCATCTTCCGCTATCGGCTGATCATCCACCCCGGTCGCGGCGTTGACGGGCACCCAGACGTGCGCCAGCTTATCGAGCAGTTCCAAGCGGACTAGGATGGTATCTGTAGGAGAGAAAACCGGTCTGCGGGCCGGTTTTTTTGTGCCTTGCCACAATTTCAAACGAACGGAGGGCGGAGATCAATGACTAAGAAGCAAGACAGGCTGCGCGTCGCCCTAATCGGCGCGGGCGGCATCGCCAAGGCGCACATGCGCTATTACCAAAACATGGACGATGTGGAGATGGTGGCCGTAGCGGATGTGGCGCTCGAAAGAGCGCAAGAATGCTGCGAGGAATACGAAATCCCCGCAGCGTACGCCGACTACGAGGAGATGCTCCGGCAGGTCGCACCCGACGCCGTGAGCATCTGCACGCCCAACGGCCTGCACGCCCCCTGCACCATCGCCGCGCTCGACGCGGGTGCCCACGCCCTCGTTGAGAAGCCTTTGGCCATGAACGCACGCGAGGGCCAAGAGATGCTCGACGCCGCGGAGAAAAACGGCAAAAAGCTGATCATTGGATTCCAGAACCGCTATGAGCCGAAGACGCAGTTTATCAAGAAGATCGTTGACAACGGCGAACTGGGCACGGTCCTGTACGCCCGGGTGCATGCCCTACGGCGACGGGGGATCCCCAACTGGGGAGTCTTTGGCCGCAAGGACCTACAAGGCGGTGGGCCGCTGATCGATATCGGTGTCCACATGCTGGAGACCACGCACTATGCAATGGGCGCGCCCAAACCGGTGGCAGCCAGTGGCAGCACCTATACCTACCTCGGTGACAAGCCGTCAAACGTGATCTCGCAGTGGCCCAATTGGGACTACAAGACCTATACGATTGAGGACTTAGCGGTAGGGCATATCCGTTTTGCCAATGGCGCGATGCTCAGTATTGAGGCTAGCTTCGCCGCCCATATCGAGAAGAACGAGTGGAACTTCACGCTGATGGGCGAGAAAGGCGGTGCCAATTGGGACCCGCCGGGGCTTTTCCACGACGCCAACGATTACATGGTCAACTCCCGGCCCGACTGGATGCCCAGCGGCCCGGCGGCCGACGCCTTCGGCCAAAAGATGCGCAACTTCGTCGATCACGTACTCTACGGCGTGGAAACCCTGTCGCCCGGAGAGCACGGGCTGATGGTACAGAAGATGCTCGACGGACTGTACGAGTCGGCGGAGCAGGGGCGGGAAGTGCGGATCGAGTAAGCGGGCGATGCGACCAGCTCGTCGTTGTTTTTTTCTAAAAATGGCGTAAATTTTGAATTAATGATTCAAATTATACGCCAAATCCAACAAGATGTACAAGATGTTCATTGGCGCGAGCGCGGACGTCTCTTCGTGCTTACGGGAGCGCGCCAAGTGGGGAAATCCACCCTTGCCAGCATGGCGTTTCCCGACTATCCGGTGATTAATCTGGATTCGCCTGTGGAACGAGCGGCCTACGAGCAGCTAGGGCCGGAAGAATGGATTGCCCGCTACCCCCGTGCCATCGTCGATGAAGCGCAGAAGCTACCGGCGGTCATCGAGACCCTAAAAGCGTGTTATGACCGCGATTCGCAGGTGCGTTATATCCTGCTGGGGTCGAGCCAAATTCTGCTGCTCGAAAAAGTGCGAGAATCGCTCGCTGGACGCGCTGCGCTGCGAGCGCTTTTCCCGTTTACCCTGCCGGAATTGCTGGCATCAACCGGTGCGAGCCGATTGGTCGAGGTACTCGCTGCCGACGATCCGGTCCGCGCCCTCGACCAGCTATGTCCGGCGACCTATCGCATTACCGCAGCCTACGCGCTGGCCAAAACGCGCTGGGAGTACTTCCTCCACTGGGGCGGTATGCCGCGGCTTAGGGAGTGGGACGACGAGGATCGGTTCGCGTGGTTGCAGGACTACCAAGTGATGTACCTCCAGCGCGACTTAGGCGATCTGGCGCAGTTGCGGCGGCTGGAGCCTTTTGTCCGCGCCCAGCAAGCGGCGGCTCTGCGTTCGGGTCAGGTGGTCAATTTCTCGGATCTAGCGCGGCTGAGCGATGTGTCTCCGGCGACAGCGCGGCAGTTTATGCGCTACTTGGAACTGAGCTATCAGATTATTCTGTTGCCGGCTTGGTATCGCAGCTCGGAAAAACGCCTGAGCAAGCAAAGCAAGCTACATTTTGTCGATCCGGGGATCCGGCGGAGCATTTTGCGGAAGCGCGGGGATATTGACGGCGCGGAACTGGAAAGTGCGGTGGTGGCGGAAATCTACAAGCAGTGCCGCAACGCCCAACTACCGGTTGAGCTATACCATCTGCGCACCGCGGACCGGCGCGAGGTGGACTTGTTGATTGAACGCGAGGATGGGTTTATCGCCGTGGAAGTCAAACAGACAGCGAGGGTCAGCGCGGCCGATTTTCGCCATCTTCGCGGCCTAGAGGACTTGCTGGATAAGCCGCTGCTGTTGGGCTTGGTGGCCTCAAACGATGCGTCGAGCATCCCCAGCACGGACGGGCGGCTGCGCCACGTGGCGATTCCGCATTTGCTGTCGGGAGCCGACTAGCTCGCACTACAGCGGCCAAACCCATATTAACGGAAATAGCAGCCGCAAGGCTTACTTATGCCCCCTCACATCACTCCCACTCCGCCTCAACCCCCAACTCGCGCCCGCACGCCGCTAGCCTTTCCAACTCGTCCAAGGCCATCGGCACCCCTTCGCGGGCGTATTCCTCGCTCTTGCGGTACTCAATGGTGCCCGGCAGGGTCGCCTCGTCGTACCCGCGCACAGGTTCCATAGTCTCGCGGACGCCGCGCACGAGATTGTCAACGCCAGCGCGGAAGGCGTCGGGCGGGGCGAACGCGCCGATGTCCATGACGATGATCAGGCCGCCACTGCCAGCGCGGGACCACCGCTGGGCAACGGCTCGGGCTCGGTCGCTGTTTTGGCCGACGAAGGCTCCGCCCAGCGTCAGCGCCGAGCCGGTGTAGCCCATCGACTTGAAGAAAGCCGGCGGAATTAACTCCTGTAAAGCGTCGTATTCCGGGCCGCGATGATAGTCGGCCAAGATGCAGGTCGCCGCGTCGAGGACCAGCGGCGGCTCTTCTGCTGACGGGAAGCCAAAGCTGAGTGGCGGGTTGCCCCAGTAGGCGGACTGCTGACCCTTGTTGCCGCCCCCTTCGCCGAAGTAATTGGGATGGCTCCCCTGAACCGAAAAGGCGCAACAGCCCTCCTGCATGGCGCGGCGCACGTAGTGCCCGGCCGAGCCATAGTGCCCGTGGTGGCAGGCCGCGCCGAGAGCGACCTTGTATTGCTTGGCCTTCTCAATGGCCTTTTCGGTGGCCAGCATCATCGGCGCGTAGCCCAAGCCGCCGTCGCCATCGATAAGGACCGTGGTCTCGGTATCTTGGAGCACGCTCAGGTCGGGGTTGGGGTTGACGGTGCCGTCGCGGAGGCTGCCGCAATAGCCAACCATGGCGCGGGTGCCGTGCGAGCGCACGCCGCGCAGGTCGGAGTTGGACAACAGCTCGGCTAGCTGATCGGCGTGGTCGGCGCGCAGCCCGGCGGCCTTGAGACAGTCAGCGGTAAAGGAGCGCAGCATGGCGACAGGTACGCGTTTGGATTCTGCGGGGGGGCGATTCATGAGGGATCCTTGGGGTTAGAATTTGCTTGCACGGCCTTCAGACGAGAGCCTCGCGGAGAAAGTCGTAGGCGCGGGCACCGCTGATTTGATGTCGGCCCGAAAAAATGTCGGCTCCCACCCGTTGGCGGGCTGAGAAAACATCATACACCCGGCGCGCCTTGGTCAGACTAGAGCGCACCGCGGCAACCGGAAAGATGGGGTCATGGGTGCCAGCTTCCACCAGCAATGGGCGCGGGGCGATGAGGCCGACTAGATCGTACATTTCGCCGAATTCAGCCAAGCCCGGCACATAGTTGCAAGGGCAGTGCGACATGGCGAGGATGCTGTGCTGGAAGGTCGAGTAGTAGCCGCTGATCACGCAGGCGCGGATGCGCTCGTCAATACAGGTGGAGAAGAAGGTGTGCATGCCGCCGCCCGAAATGCCCATCGCGCCGAGGCGACTGGTGTCGAATTCGGGGCGGGTCTCCAAGTAATCGACCAAGCGCAGACCATCGCGCACGCGGATTCCTACCACCGAGGTGCCCAAGTGGAAGGCGAGCATGGCCGTATGGGTACAGGTCGAAGGCGCTCCTTGGCCGCGTTCCAGATAGGAGAAATCGGTCTGGCGCTCGCCAAAGCCTGAAATTTCTGGGGCGGCCACGGCAAAACCAGCGCGGCACAGGGCCACGCCGAAGTCCTTGTGGTACCCGTCGGGCTCGTCGCGCTCGCCGCCATCCTCCCACAAACCGACGATGTCCTTGACGCCGTACCCGTGCCCGTGGAAAGCTACGACCGTGGGCAGGGGGCCGGTGGCACCTTTGGGCAGCAAGATGTACACCGGCATCTGCGCGTGGGGGCCGGTGCGGAGGATTATTTTTTGCCGCGTATAATCGCCTTTGTCGATTTCTTCTACTTTGCGCGCTGCCAAATTCGTCTCGTCGCCGGTCGCTAGGCCTAGATGCTTGGCGAGGGCGCGTCGCGTCGTCTTTTGCCAGCGTCGCGCTTGGGCTGGATTTTCGGCCTTAAAGGCGCGGGGCGCTGCCGCCGGGTCGTACTGTTTCCACAGCGCGGTCGCCGGTTGCAGTGGTTTTAGGGCGCGATTGTCGAGTATTTTGGAGGCCATAACGGATCCTAAGGGTGAAGCGACCGGGTGGCGCTAGAGGTCGCGATTTTTTGCCGCTATCCCTCACCACTCATCACTAACTCTCCAACGACCTGCACCATGACTTGGTCGCCGATTTCGGCGCGCTGGTGTGGTTCGAGGACGACAAAGCTGTTGGCGTTGAGCATAGAGCTGATGATGTGCGAGCCTTGGCGGCGGGCGGGACGCACCCAGAACTGACCATTTTGGTAGCGCAAGGTGGCGCGCATGTACTGGCGGCGGTCGCCGTCGTTGTCGCAGGGGCTTTCCACCCGGGCGTGCGCCTCGGGCAAAAACCACGCCGCTTGCGGATAGCCTGCGGCCTTGCGGATGGCCGGGCGCACGAACTGGAGAAAGGACATCATGCTCGATACCGGGTTGCCGGGTAGGCCAAAGTACGGCACGCCGCCGACCGTGCAGAAGACCAGCGGCTTGCCTGGTTTCATGGCCACGCGCCAGAAGATCGTCTCGGCCCCCAAGTCGTCGAGGACCTTTCTGACAAAGTCGTATTCGCCGACTGAGACGCCGCCTGAGGAGACGGCGAAGTCAGCACGGATTGCGGCCTCAATGGTGGAGCGGATCACGGCCTCGTCGTCCGGGACTGTGGGCAGCATCACTGGTTCGGCTCCGTGGGCGTGGCAGAAGGCGGCGAGAGCGCACGTATTGCTGTTGACGATCTGGCCTTCTCCGGGCGTCTCCTCGACCTCGACTAGCTCGTCGCCGGTAGAGAGGATGGCCACGCGCGGCCGGCGATAGACCGAGACGAAGCTCTGCTGCACGGCGGCGAGCACGGCTAGTTCGCCGGGACCGCACTCGGTACCGGCCTTGATGATCGGCTCGCCGCAGCGCATGTCCTCGCCGCGCCGGCGAATGTGTGCGCCGCACTCTTCAATGGCGAGGATCTCGACCCCCTGCCCAGCGGAGCGGGTGTCTTCTACCGGGGCAATGGTATCGGCTCCGACGGGTACGGCCGCGCCCGTCATAATGCGGCTGGCTTGACCGGGTCCGACCGCTTTTTGCGGCACCTTGCCGGCCGGTATGTCTTCGATGATCTCCAAGGCTACGGGTGCATCGTCCCGCGCTGCGGCTACGTCCGCATGGCGCACGGCATAGCCGTCCATGGCCGAGTTGTCGCAGGGCGGATTGTCGCGGCGTGCCAACACGTCTTGGGCGAGTACGCGGCCCGTAGCGTCGAGCAGGGAGACGCGCTCGGGGCCGAGGACTTGCACGTGCTCAAGGACGATGGCGCGGGCTTCTTCCGGGGTGAGCATCTGGTCGAGGGGCATATCGGGTATTTATGACTCCTTATTTATGTAGGCGACAGAAGATACGGCAGAACGACGGCGATACAAATCCCTCGCGGCTACGCGTCGAGTTCACATGGCGATCAACCAGCGAGCGCGTCGAGTGGGGTCATTCCACATGCATTTGTTGCGCGAACCGGCGCGGATTTTGCGCTTGTGGAGCGATAGAGCGGGGTTGGTACAGAAGGGAGCGTGACCGTATCTACAATTTGAAGAGAAGCGTACCCATCATCGACAGCCAAGTGGTGATGACCAAACCGAAAACCAAGTTAAATTTGCCGTTAAGCTCGCGGCGTAGTTCGCGTATTTCGACTTCAATCTTGCCTTCGACTTTGTGGTCAAGCGCGTCGATCTTGTCTTCAAATTTGCGGTCAAGATCGACGATCTTGGCCTCGGTTTTGGCCCCAAGAGCGTCGATCTTAGCCTCAATTTTGGTATTGTTTTCGCGCACATCCGTCTCGATGAGACTCAGGCGATGGTCGATCTGCTGCAAAACATCGCGAGTGGTGAGCTCGGGAGAGGGTTGTGGGGTGGACATGGTGGGCATCCTTTGGTATGGGGTCAAAGATAATCGGCTAAATGGCTTATGCAAAATGCAGACCAATCGCTCAAATCATCTTGCACTCTGGACGACGGCTCTTTGCTAGGCGACGCGGTGTAGTATGGAAGAAACAGCCGTGTTGCGATTGCGCTACAGCTTGTGGACGGTAAGGAGGGATTGGTGCGGAAGGGGGCGGCGTAGGGGCGGCTTGCGGACCGCCCCTACGGATGAAGCGCGATTAATGAGGGGGCAGCGCACTAGACAAAATTGACGAAATCGTGGCGCACCCACAGCAGGTTGATCAGCCCCAGCACAAACCCCGCAATTACCAGCCACTTGAGGCGACGACCGTGCCGGCGGCCAATGCCGCGCAGATAGAGATAGATACCAAAGACGAACCATGTCGGCAGGGCCAGCCAGATTTTGGTATCCCCACCCGCGAGGTATTCGCCCGGTGCGCCAAAGAGCCAAATCACGCCCATGCCCAAGCCCAAGGTAAAGAGTGAAAAGCCCCCCCCGGCAAAGCGAAAGGTCGCCGCGGCAGCCGTGTCGAGCGCAGGCAGGTAGCTATTGAGCCGCCCCTTTTTTAGGGCCTGGTGTTGGACGAGATAGCCGACCGCTGAGCAGAACGCCAGCGCGAAGCCTACGTGCCCAAGCAAGGTCAGCACCACGTGGATGCCGAGGAAGGGATATTCCACGAGAATCGACTCGGCCTCCGCAAAGCGGATGGGCAACAGCAGCGGATAGAGCAGGCCGAGAAAGGCCAAAGGCGCGGTCAGCAGGCCGAGGTGGCGAATGCGCGCATAGCGCTCGCCGAGCAGGCCCGCGACTACCAAGGCCATGACCAGCGAAGTGATGATCACCACCATGTTGGCGAAGAGGGCTTGGCCGGAAAACGCGAAGTGCAGCACTATGCTGATCGCGTGTACGACCAGACCCAACTTCAGGCTCTTGCGTCCCAACGCGTCCCAACCGCTCTGGTGCCAGAGGAAGTGCCCTTGAAACAGCAACGCGGCAGCCAAGTAACACGCCAAGGCGGCGACGAGAGAGACAATGCAGAATGTCGTCACGATCCCTCTTCCTCGGCCTTGTCGTCGAGCCGGAAGAGGCGGCGCACCGTATCGAGGCGGACATAGCCCTCGTCGTCGTTGGCGAACTCGCGGATCTGCACGAGCGGATCGTGCAAGAGCTTGTTGGCGTAACCGCGCAAGATGCCCTCGACGAGCTGGCGATCATCCGCGGCGAGCGGGCCGAGTTGGGCAGCCCAGCGCGCGAGTTCCTGCTCTTGGAGGTGAGCGGCACGCTGGCGCAAAGCGCGGATTAGCGGGCCGGTGCCCAAGGCGTTAAACCAGTGCAAAAACTCCTTTAGCTCGTGGTCGATAATGGCTTGCACGCAGCGTATCTCCCCCTCGCGCTCCTGGCGATTGGCAGCAACGACTTGTTCGAGATCGTCCACGTCGAACAGGAAGACGTTGTCGATGTCGCGCGCGGCCGGGTCGATGTCGCGCGGCACGGCAATGTCGATGAGGAACAGCGGGCGTCCTCGGCGTTGCTCCATAGCCCGGTGCAAGTCGGTGGGCCGGATGACGTAGTCCGCAGCCGCGGTCGCCGAGATGACGATGTCAACGGTGGCGAGTTGAGTGGCTAGTTCCGCAAAGGGCACGGCCTCGCCGCCCAAGCGGCTGGCCAGCGACTCGGCGCGGGCAAATGTGCGGCTGCTGACCAACAGCCGCTCGACGCCGGAGTCAACCAAGTACTGGGCCGTGAGCGCGCCCATCTCGCCAGCGCCGACCAAGAGCGCGCAGCAGCCCGTCAGGTTTTCAAAGACTTGGCCCGCCAGCTCGACCGCAGCCGTACTAATCGACAGCCGGCCGCGGCCAATATCCGTCTCGGCGCGCGCGCGCTTGCCTACGCGCAGCGAGCGTTGGAAAAGCTCGTTGAGCAACAGGCGCGCCGAGCCGTTTTGCTGGGCCACTTCCAGCGCGCGCCGCACTTGCCCGAGTATCTGAGACTCGCCGACGACGAGGGAGTCAATGCCGCTGGCGACGCGAAAAAGGTGAATGGCAGCGTCTGAGTCGTTGAGCTGATAGAAGTGGGGTTCAAGCGCCGCGACATCTACGCCTTGGCATTCGGCGAGAAAGCGGCGCACCTGGACCAGCCCGCTGTCGCCATCGGCAGCCAAGTACAGCTCGGAGCGGTTGCAGGTGGAGAGAATGGCCGCCTCGTGCAGCCCGTAGTCGCCGACGAGCCGGGCTAGGGCCGCGGGCTGATCGCTTTCGGGGAAGGCCAGCCGCTCGCGGATTTCCACCGGCGCGGTGTGGTGATTGATTCCTAAAGTCAGTATATGCACAGCCTTAAAAGTACTTATTCTACGGGGAAACCGCGAACCTAACACGCGAAAGGAATGCGGCTATGATCCAATACCTGTTGGTCGGTTTGGCACTCCTAGGTGCAGCAGCCGATGTGGGTGCCGGGGCCTGGACTTTGCAGAGAGGCCAATTCTGGGGCAAGCTCACGTATTTCCAGCAGCGCACCCAAGAGTGGTATGTCGGCAAGGGGCGCTTTGGCGCGCCTGGCACCCGCGCTCGCTACGACTTTGACGGGCGATACGAATCGCGCGCCGTCTTTGTCGAGGGCCTGTACGGCGTCACCGACCGCCTCGATCTCGGCTTGCAGGTTCCCTATTTCGATCAATCCTTTGCCAACGCCGCGTTTGCCGAACCCCGCACAGATACCGGCCTGAGCGACATCCGCGCCTTGGCCAAGTTGCGCCTTTTGGCCAAGCCTTTGGTCCTCGCGTTCAAAGCCGGCGTCAAGGTGCCGACCGGAGAGTTCAAAAACGAAGACGGGCTGATCCCGGTGGGTGAAGGGCAGTGGGATTTC
Source organism: Candidatus Latescibacterota bacterium (assembly GCA_965261395.1). Lineage (GTDB taxonomy): Bacteria > Latescibacterota > UBA2968 > UBA8231 > UBA8231. The sequence continues at coordinate 2,701,730 of OZ253462.1, read as the reverse complement.
GACGTTGTCGGGCAGGTGGGACGCTCCTTTTGGCCGCTGCCCTTGTACGGCAACATCGATCTCGGCTATCGCGTCCGCACCCGCAACGAGCAGATCGACCGCGACCCAGGCGACGAGTGGTTCCTCAACGCAGAGATGGGCTATCAGCTCGTGCGCCAGCTCATGCTGCTGGGCAAATGCGAGGTGCTGCGCAGCAATCCGGCGGTCGTCTTCGGCGGTATTGAGGCTGAGATCAAGCGCATCACCTACTTGACACCAGCTCTGCTCTACGCTGTCGGCCGGCGCACGACGGTCGAGGCGGCGGTGCGCTTCTCGCTCAATGGGCGCAATTTTCCGGCTGGACGGCAGCTCGTCTTGGGGCTAGCGACGACGTTGGGAAAAAACGGGGGCTAGCGGCGCAGCTTCGCCAAGCGCTGCTGGATGGCCGCGGCCATATCTGGCTGCTGGCGAATGACGGCGTCGAAGTGGGGCTTGGCCTCGGCGGCGCGGCCCAGCATCTCCAACACTAATCCCAAGTTGAAGTGGGCCTCGGCAAAATCGGGGTTGCGCTGCAAGGCTCGTTCAAAGTGGGCGACGGCCCGCTCCCAATGGCGGCCTTGAGCCAGCGCAATCCCAAAATTCACGTGAGCTTCCGGGTAGTCTGGGTTGTATTCCAGCGCCCACTCGAAATGCTCCAGCGCCAACGGACGCTGGCCCGAGCGCATGTAGAACATGGCCAAGGTGTGGTGGGTGTCCCAGTCTTGGGACTCGGCTTCGAGTAGCTTCTTGTAGCCGTCGATTTCCTGCCCTAGCCACTTGCGGTAGAAGTCGAGGCGGAGTCGCTTCAGGTCCTCGGGGCGGCGCGGCAAAATCTGCAGCGTCAGGTCGCCCATCTCGTCGGTCGAGTGCAGCCCGTAGCGCACCCGCACGGGCGGGTCGTGAGGTTGGCGGGGGTTTTGCGCGGAGTTGTCATACGCGTATTCCATGACCAGCGTCGAGCCAGCCGGCAAGAAGACCGGCGCGGAAAATCGGTAGTCGTCCTGCCAGCTAAAGTCCCAGTCCTCAATCCAGATAAGCCACTCCCGCTCGCCGTTGGGCAACTCGGCGTACGCTTGGATTTCTCGGCCGAGGTAATGGGCGTGCGGGTAAATGGTCAGGACCTCGACGTCCACGGGCAGCAGGTACGTATCGCGGATCCAATAGTCGCTTGCGCCGGCTGGTATATCTAGGTCCTTGCGGCCCAAGCGCAGCATGGCCGGGCGTCTCTTGGGCGGCGCATCGGCAAAGAACAGGCCGACGCGGGCCTCGATGGACTCCTCTTTGCCGGTCGGCAACAGGTGCAACTGTAGCAGCAGGTCCGTGCCCGGATTGAGCCGCCAAGCCAAGCTGTCGCTGCCGGGGTATGGGGTCTTGCCCTGGGTCCAGCCGAGAAAGTGCCCGTCGGCGTCCTCGGCCTCGCCAAAGCTCATACCGTCAAAGCCCGGGGCACCGTCGCGCCCGTCCCGCCGCCGCGCCGCGCCGCTGCGGTCGATCATCATGGTGGCGTGGTGGACGATGCGCGCGTTGCCCGGTTTGAACTCTAGGGCCTTGACGTAGCGAGTCGAGTCAACGGGCAGCGGGATGGCGAAGTTGCGGAAGACATCTGGGCCGTCGGCCCGCAGGGTGTAGGCCGATGTCATGGAGGCGATTAAGTCGGGCTGTCCTAGCTCCCACTCGCCCTCCCATTGGGGCAGTGGAGGTCGGTCGGCAGGACTACCCTCCTGCTCGCCTTGGTCAATCCAGCGGCGGATCGTGGCGATCTGCTCGGCGCTCAAGCCGCGCTCGCCGACAAAGCGACCATAGCCGCGCTTGGGCTTCCACGGCGGCATGTAGCGGGTCTCCGTGACAAAGGCGATCTGCTCGGCGCGCGCGCTCACATCCTCATAGCTGAGCAAGTCAAAAGGGGCTGGGCCTGCGGGCCGGTGGCAGGGGGCGCAGTGCTGAAAGACGATTGGGGCAATGTCGCGGTTGAAGGCCGGGACTTCTCCGCCTCCGCTGCATCCAAAGCAGGCCGCGACCAAAGGCACCCAATAGCGATTCATTGCAGGTCGGTGATAAAGCAGCCAATCGCCTCGGTGGCGCTCGGGTCCGGGGGGCGGCCGGCGAGGGCGGACTCTATGGCGTTTGCGAGGTCGCTGCGGGTCGGCTGTGGGCGCACTTGATCTATGGCTTCGTAGCGGTCGTCAATGCGGCCCCGGTAGACGATGTTGCCGCGCTCACCTAAAACCACGGCTTCTGGGGTTACAGTCGCGCCGACTCTTTTGACGAGGACGTGCTGCACGTCCCGCAGGGCTTGGCCCGGCAAGCCGTATTCTTGGCCGTGGCGGCGAATGGCGTCCTCATCCTCGCGGCGGTCGGGATACACCAAGTAGAACGCAACGCCTTGCGGCTGGAAGCGGGCGTGGAGACGCGCGATGGTTGGGGCGTAGCGGTTGGAAATGGGGCAATCAGTCTGGACAAAGAGCAAAACCGCAACGGGAGCGCGGCTGACAAACGGATCGACCGGGTTGCCGGCCAAGTCGAGGGCTTTGGGGGGGTCGGGGCGGCAACCCACCAGCAACAGGGATGCGAGAATAGCTAAGATCATAAAAAAAGAAAACGGATATTGGGCACGGACGGCAAGGCTGCCGACTTTTCGCATTTTTATTGGCTAGGGAATGCCTTTGGCCCCTACATTGTCTAACAATATGTCGGAGATGTCGGAGCAAGTGGGCACAGACCGCGCCCTAATTGACCAAGCGCGCACGGGCGATGAAGCGGCCTTGCGCGCCCTAATCGAGTGCTATGAGCCGCAAGTGGCCGCCACAGTCGTGGGCATGTTGGGGCCGGGCGACGAGGCCGACGACGTGGGGCAGGAGACCTTTGTCCGCTTCTACCAATCGCTGGACAAGTTTCGCGGCGACGCGGCGCTGGGCACCTATTTGACCCGCATTGCCATCAACCTTTCGCTCAATGCGCTAGAGCGCCGCAAGCGGCAGCGCTGGCGCTTCTGGAGCCGCGACGACGAACAGGCTCCGCCCGAACCGAGCGTCGATGGCCGCGACGAACAGGCCGCACGCGGGCGCGAGCAAGCCGTGCAAGCGGCCCTCGACCAGCTCAAGCCGGCCTTCCGAGCGGTGGTGGTGCTGCGGATGATCGAGGGCTATTCGACCAAGGAGACGGCTGCGCTGCTGGAGATCGCCGAGGGCACGGTGCTCTCTCGACTTTCGCGCGGCATGAAACAACTAGAGACCATCCTCAAAGACGAGGACTTGTATGACTGACAGCTATCGCAACGAAATGCTAAGGGCGCTGACCGGCGAATTGACCGCGCGCGAGCGCGAGGCATTCGAGCGCGCCCTAGCTACTGACGACGCGCGCCGCGCCGAATGGGAGCACCTGCAAAAAGTCAGCGACCTTTTGCAGGAGAGCCGCGCCGACTCGTTCCGGCCGTTCTTTGCCGCCCGCGCAGCGCAGCGCATCAAAAGCCAGCACGAGGAAAGCCTAACCGACGCCCTCGTGTGGCTCTTCCGCCCCCTCGCCCCAATCGCTTTAGTGCTAGTCGCCTTTTTGGCACTGAGCAACTGGAACGAACGCGAACTAGTCGGCGACGATGCCTCGTTCCTCGCCGCGATTTTCGCCGCCGTGCCTGCCACGCCCGAAGCGGCGTACGTAATGGACATGTGACATGCGAGGGAAAACTAAAGGCGCGCTCATTCTCTTTTGCACCCTGCTCATCGGTGTCCTAATCGGCACCCTGCTCTCCGGGTGGTTTGTTCGCGACCGGCTGCGGCCCATTCCGCATCCCCGCCACTTCGTCCGCAGCACCGAGCGGTTGATTGCGCCGCAGGACGAAGAGCAGCGCCAAGCCGTGCGGGCCGTGCTGCGCCGATACGCCGCAGCGCTCCGCGAACTCAATGCCAAGCACCGAGAGGCATTAAAGGAGCAGCTAGATTCGTCGCGGGCCGAGCTGGCCCCCTTGTTGTCTGAGGAGCAACTGCTGCGGCTAGATCGGCGGCAGCGGCGCTTCGGGGAGCTGATGGGACCTTGGCGTGAACGGCACAAGCGGCAGCGACAGAAAAAGTAAAACCACGTGGGAATGAATAGAATCAAGCGGTGGTCTAATGGGCGTAGAGAAGAGAAATGGCCGTTTCTCACGAGCCGCCGACAAGGGGCGGTGAACCCAACTAACCATCCAATGCGGAGAACGTAAAATGAAAAAGAAATGGATCATCTCAGCCGGTGTCGCGCTGGCACTCGGCGCGCTGGCCACCGTGGCCATAGCCGAGCGCGGGGGAAAGATGCGGGAACACCGGCAGCCCGCGATGAGGATGCTGGAACAGCTCGACCTGACCGACGAGCAGCAGGAGCAGCTCGTGGAATTGCGCGAGAAGCACATGGAAGCCATGCGCGGGCAGCGCGAGACCATGGCCGCCATGGGCAAGGAACAGCGCGAAGCCGTAATGAACATTTTGACCGACGAGCAGCAGGAGGCCATGAAAGAAATGCGCAGCAAGCGCGGCAAATTTTTCGGCCAGCGCGGCTGGGGAGGTAAGGATCACGACATGCGGCGCGGAGGTAAGGGCGCATTCTCAAGGCTGGATCTGACCGACGAGCAAAAGGAACAGCTCGTGGAATTGCGCAAGGAGCAGCGCACAGAGATGCGCGAATCGCGCCAAAAGCACCGCACGGCTTTGGAAAACGTCTTGACCGACGGGCAGCGCGAAAAGCTCGAAGAGATGAAGGACGAGGCGTTTTACGGCGGCGGCAGGCGCTGGCGCGGCAAGCGGTAAGCATCGATTCTCATTTTCCTTTACGACGCGGAGTAGCTTGTCTGCTCCGCGTTTTTTATGGTTCCGTCAGAACCAACCGCAACGATCGAAAACAAGAATCAAAAAAGCAGAACAAACACGGTTCTTTTGGGTGGTACGAGACGGTGCAAATTCGCCCGGCCACGCCTTGTGCAACGTTCATTACCTAATTTGGCAGAGTGTCCTTTTTTTAAGTATCTTTTGCCATACGCCACTGACCCTTAACAATGACACCCCCTTGAGCTTCTTATGATAATTGATTCGCATACCCACGCTTGGGAATACTGGCCCTACGAGCCGCCCGTGCCCGATCACAACAGCCGCGGCCGGGTCGAGCAACTGCTGTGGGAAATGGATCGCCACGGCGTCGATAAAGCCGTGCTGGTCTGCGCCCGCATCGAACACAATCCCCACAACAACGACTACGTCGCCGAACAAATCCTCACCTATCCAGATCGCTTGGTGCAATTCGCTGATGTGGATTGCTCGTGGTCGGCAGAATACCACACCCCAGGCGCGGCCGAGCGGCTCAAAGCGGCCGCGGCAAAGTACCAGCTCAAGGGCTATACTCACTATGTAAAAAGCGACACCGAGTGGTTTGCTTCCGAGGAGGGGCTCGCGTTTTTCAGCGCCACAGCCGATCTGAACCTGATCGCCAGCTTGGCCTTGGGGCCGCAGTGGCAGCCAGCGCTGCGCGAACTGGCGCAGCGCTTCCCGTCGGTGTCTTTCCTCTGTCACCACATGGCCGGGGCCAATGCGCGCGAGGAAGCGCCGCACCACAACCTGCAGGAGATTCTGCGCTCGGCCGAGGTGCCCAACATCTACATCAAGCTCTCGGGCTTTCACTACGCTTCGCACGTCTCGTGGGATTATCCCTACTCAGACACGCACCACATCGTGCGCCAGCTCTACGGGCACTTTGGCCCCCAGCGGCTGTGCTGGGGCTCGGACTACCCGGTAGTGCGAACCAACATGACCTACCAGCACGCGCTCGAAGCATTTCGCACGCACTGCACATTCGTCCCAGATGAGCACAAGCGTTTGATTTTGGGCCAGAACTTGGCCGGTCTGCTCGACCAAGCCGGCACTTGACCGCTCCCGTAGGTGATTATGCTACCACCCGCATATCCCAAGCGCGCAGGCCGCGCAATTCGCCGCTGCTTGCTCATAGGCTCGATCTTTGTCGGCTGTAGTGCCGACGGCCCGGGGCCGGTGCAAACGGCCGTGCATGAGTCCGATTCGACTTGGGATATTATCCAAACGGAAATTTTCGCCGGCCAATGCGTTAGCTGCCACACGGCCGGGACCTCGTTTGGGCGCCAGTCGGGCCTCGTGCTCACCCCGGACGTGGCCTACGAACAGCTCGTAAGTGCTGCTCCGACGAACGCGGCCGCCGCGGCCGACGGGATGATGCGGGTCAGCGACCTCGGGCAGGGCATGCCCGGCCTCCTCAAGAGCTATTTGTGGGAGAAGATCAACGCTCCCGACCAGCAGCACTTCTACGGCGACCATCCCTACTACGGGGAGATAATGCCCTTTGGAGGTAATCCGCTGACCAACGGCGAGTTGGCTTTTATCCGCGCTTGGATCGAGGCGGGCGCACCGGAGACAGGCCACGTGGCCGACCCAGACATCTTGAAGGACAAGTCGCGCTACGAGGAGCCGGAGTTCAAGCCGCTGGCCGAGCCGGAAAACGGCGTCCAACTGCACTTGCCGCCTTTCGAGATACAACCCAACTCCGAGCGCGAGATCTTTGTCGTGCATCCGCTGAACAACGAAGACGATATATTCCTAGAGCGCGTCCAGATCTCTATGAAGTCCGGCTCGCACCACTTCCTACTCTACACATTCCAAGACGACATACCTCCCGAGCGCATGCCGGAACCCTACGAATATCGCGAGTTGCACAACAGCGCCGGCCAGTACGTCCTTGCAACCATACTCACGCAATTTTACCACCTGCCAATCGCCGGCAGCCAATGGCCTTTCATCGATGTCTCCCTGCCGCCCGGAGTGGCGATACGGCTGCCCAAGAACACTTTGCTCGACCTCAACTCGCACTATGTCAATCGCACCAGTCAGCCCGCTACCGGCGAGGTCTATACCAACTTGCACTTTGCCGACCCATCTGAAGTCGAGCACGAGGCGCGTTTTTTTTCTTTGAACAATCTTGATATCTCCCTGCCGGCCGGGGAGGTGACGACCCTAGAGAAGGATTTTACCTTCTCCAAGCGGACCCACATTGTGCAGCTACTCTCGCACGCGCATCAGCTCATGGTAGAATTTCGGGTCGAAATGATCGGGGGAGCGCACGACGGCGAGCTCATCTACGCCGCCTACGACTGGGACCACCCGCCGATCCTGAGATTCGACTCCCCTCTCGTCCTAGAGCCAGGAGAGGGCTTCAGGTTAGAGGCAACCTACGACAACACGACCGATCAAGAGATCAACTTCGGTTTCTTGTCAACAGACGAGATGATGATTCTCTTTGGGATTTCCTACCGGGATTAACTTATCTCGGAACGCCGATAGGGCACGAAAAAGGCGCGAGAGGCACACATTGTTTGTGCTTCTCGCGCCTTTTTTTATTGGGCCACGACGACCCATTTTACACGCGGTTAGTACATGTGCGGCTGCACGGCGAGGGCGAGCGACGCTTCAATGTCCCAGATGGCCTTGGTCACTTCTTGGCCAATCAAGTCCAGCTTGCGCACCTGTTCAATGCGCCCGGCCGCACGAGCCAGCTCGCGGCTGGCCAAGAGCTGCTCGAAGATTCCGCAGGCATCCGCCAAGCAGATAATGACCACGTCGCGGGGGTCGGGGATCTTATCGCTGAACAGCACCTCCATGATGCGCAGCTTGACCTCTAGCTCGGCCTTGTCATCGATGGCCGGATAGCGCCGTGAGCGAAATACCCACAGGAAGCGCCCCTCCTCACTCGCGAGAATGCCCTTCTGCACCAGCCGGCGGAGCGCGTCCTCGCGGATCGCGTCGGCGCGGGCGGTAGCGCGCTCCAGCCAGTAACGGGTATCGTGCGTCTCAGTCGCCGCGGCAATGTCGCTTAGCATTGGGTCGATCAGGCTATCTTGCAAGGGTGTACTATCGACGAGGGTCAGCTTGTCCAAGTCGGTGTCGATGCGGTTTTCCAGTGCCAGTTCCATCAGGACTCCGCCGCCCAAGGCGTACCGCACCAACCGGTCGGGCACTCGGGCGAAGCTCCCGTTTTCATCGTCGAGCAAAAGAAGCATAATTTCTTCGGTGAATCTCAGCATACCTTTCCTTTCAGGTTCGGTGTTTATGGATTTTTTCGATGTTTCCGGATATTTTGGGATTTAATGCATCGTCCCAAAGTAATACGGATAATTTAGGGGTACCTCAAGGTCTTTTTGGCTCGGGCTTAGTCGCTAGGCTATCGCGTTCATCCTGCGGGAGAGTCGGTTCCACTTCCGCGACGGCGCAACCATTCTACTGTAAACAGAACCAAGACGGCAAACGCGATGAGAAAGGTCGCCACCGCTAGGATGGTGGGGCTGATTTGCTCGCGGATGCCCGACCACATCTGCCGCGGAATGGTCCGCTGCTCCAAGCCGCCCATGAACAACACTACCACGACCTCGTCGAAGGAAGCGGCAAAGGCGAACAACCCGCCAGACGCAACCCCGGGTGCGATGAGCGGCAACTGCACGCGCCAGAAGCTGCGCAGCGGACCTGCGCCGAGGCTGGCGGCGGCCCGCATCAAGTTCCGGTCGAAGCCCGACAACGTGGCGGTTACGGTAATCACCACAAACGGCACCCCGAGCACGGCATGGGCGAGGATTATGCCGAGGTGGGTCTGGGCCAAGCCGAGGCTGGAGTAAAAGAAGAACATCCCGACCGCGGCGATGATAACCGGCGTGATCAGCGGCGAAATCAATAGCCCCATCACCGCCCTCCGAGCGGGCATAGCCGAATTCGCCAGCCCGAGGGCCGCCAAGGTGCCGAGCGAGGTCGCGAGTAGAGTCGCCGAGACGCCGATGACCAAGCTGTTGATTAAGGCACGAGTCCATACGTCGTCTTCGATAATGCTGCGGTACCAACGCAGTGAATACGCCTCTGGATCGAGGCTCAGCATGCCCTCGGTAAACGTGAAATACGGCTCCGCGTTGAAGCTGAGTGGCACGATCACTAAGATGGGCGCGACTAAGAAGACAAACGCCGCCGTGCAGAACGCGAGATAGGCCCACCGCCCAAACATCAGCTCAGCCTCATGCGGTCGATGCCCACCACGCGGTCGTAGAGCACGTACAGCGCGATGACGCCCACGAGCAGGATGACGGCGAGCGCAGCGGCGAGTCCCCAGTTGAGCGAGGTCTGCATGTGATAGGCGATCATGTTGGAGATGAGCTGACCCTTGCTCCCGCCGACCAGCGCCGGCGTGATGTAGTAGCCAATGGCGAGGATGAATACCATCAGCAATCCAGCGCCGACGCCGGGCAAGGTCTGCGGCCAATAGACGCGCCAGAACGCCTGCAAGGGGGTCGCGCCGAGAGAAGCCGCGGCCCGTAGGTGCGAAGGCGGAATCGAACGCATCACCGAGTACAGCGGCAGCACCATGAAGGGCAGCAGCACGTGGGTCATCGCCACAAACGTGCCGGTCATGTTGTATATCATGGCGATGCGGCCGTCGTCCGCGACCAGTCCGATCGCCACTAGCAAGCTGTTGATTACGCCTTGGGTCTGGAGCAGCACGATCCAAGCCGTCGTCCGCACTAGCAGGGAGGTCCAAAACGGCACCAACACCAGCAACAACAGCAGGTTGGCACGGTGCGGCGGCGCGTGGGCGATCAGGTGGGCAATCGGGTAGCCAATGACCAAGCACAGCGCGGCAATGCCAAAGCTAATGGCCAGCGTGCGCCACAAAAGCGGCAGATAGATGCGGCGTTCCTCCGACTGCCGGGCAATGCGGCCATCGGGTTGGCGCACGAGGTCGAGCGCATTGATATAGTGGCGAGACGTGAACCGCTCCCCAGCGCTGCGCATCGCCAGCCACATATCCGGCTCGCCCCACGCGGCGTTGATGCCGATCATGGTCTCGCGCCAAGAGTCGCCGCTGGCATTGCGCAACTTGCGCGCACTGCGCGTGACGACGCTGCGCAAGCCGCTCTTGATGCGGTTGACGCGCGTGGCGATTTGGCCGAGGGTGCGCTCTTCCCGCGCCCGCAGCATCTCGCGTGCGGCCGTTGCGTACACAAGCTCCTCCAAGGCGCTGGTCCCATCCCATTCGCGCAATAGGGCGAGCGTTTCCGGCAACGCATCCGCAACTAGAGGGTCGTACACGCTGCGCACGAGCAACGTGCCGAGTGGCGCGACAAAGGTCGCCAAGACAAAGGCGATCAGCGGCAGGGCCAGCCCGACCGCTCGCCGCCGCTGTCGCGCCTGCTGCTTGGACGCGTCTAAACCCGTCTGTGCTGTTACTTGGTCAGCCACTTGCCGATGGGTCCTCTCCATCGTCAGCAGCATCGGGTTGCAGCGCGCGGCAGTCCAGCGCGGTCCAGCCGACGCGGACCCGATCTCCCTCCAACACCGCTCCCTGGCCCACGACGTTGGGGATCTTGACGATGAAGCCCGAGTGCCCGCACAGCTTTAGGCGCAGCCGCAGGTGATCGCCGAGAAATGCTATATCCTCGATATCGGCCTCAAACTCGTTGGAGTACGCGTGTAGGCCCGCACTCGGCGAGAGCTCCACTCGCTCCGGGCGAATGACGACCGTCGCGGCAGCCCCCGGTGGGCATTGCCCCAAGCTCACGGCCTTGATGAGCGCATCGCCGACCTCCACTTCGCACACGCCGTCGCCGACCGTGCGCACCACGCCGTGTAGGCGGTTGTTCTCGCCGATAAAATGGGCCACAAAAGCGCGTTCCGGCTCTTCGTAAAGCACTTCTGGAGACGCGATCTGCTCGATCACTCCGCCGCGAAAGACGGCGACCCGATCCGACATGACCATGGCCTCCTGCTGATCGTGCGTGACATAGACGACGGTTATGCCCAAGGTGCGCTGAATGCGGCGGATTTCGTATTGCATTTCCTCGCGCAGGCGTCGGTCGAGCGCGCCGAGCGGCTCGTCCATCAACACGAGTTCTGGGTCGAAGACCAAGGCGCGGGCGATCGCAACGCGCTGTTGCTGACCACCGGATAGCTGCCCTGAGCGACGATCCTCCAGGCCTTCTAGGCGCACGAGGCGCAGAGTGCGGGCCACCCGCTCCTGCCGCTCGCTTGGGTCGATGCCGCGCACTTCCAGCGGAAACGCCAAGTTGCCGCCGACCGTCATGTGCGGAAAGAGCGCGTAGTTTTGAAACACCACGCCGATTTCGCGCTTGTGGGGGGGTAAATCGCCGACCGGCACGCCGTTGATGTGGATGGTACCAGAAGCGGGCGTCTCAAACCCAGCGAGCATCATCAAGCAGGTCGTCTTACCGGAACCTGACGGCCCGAGCATGGTGAGGAATTCGCCTTTGTGTACGGAGAGGTCGAGGTCGCGCACGACCCAGTTGCGGCCATCGTAGCTTTTGCTGACGCCGGAGAATTCGACGTGGGGGGTGCTGGTGCAGTTGTCGTCTGTGCTCACCACTCACCAGCCGAGGGCATAGCCGTCGCGGCGTGGATCGGCCCCGCCCATAAAGGAACCCGTGTCGGCATCGACCATGATGCCCTGGCCGCCGCCGACGCCAGCCGACCAGTCGCCGAGAAAATTGAACTGGTGGCCGCGGCGCTCCAGCTCGGCGAAGACCTCGTGGTCAATGCGGTTTTCAGCATCGACGACAAAGCCGGGGCTCCCGGTCTTGACGCGGGGGGCCTCAATGGCGGCTTGGACATTCATCTGGTGATCGAGAATGTTCATAATCATCTGCGGAGTCGTCTGGAGGATGCCATAGCTCCCTGGGGTACCGATGAGCAGACGCAGGCCATCGGCGTCCCAAATCTGGGCCGGCGAGACGCACATCTCGTTTTTCTTGGCCGGGCCAATGACATTGGGACTGCTAGGCTCGCGGTCGAACCAGCGCATGAAGTTGTTGAGGGCAATGCCGGTCTCCGGCACCACCATGCACGAGCCAAAGCCGGCACCCAAGCTCTGGGTGCAGGCGACGGCGTTGCCATCGGCGTCGATGGTGTCGAAATGGGTCGTGCATTCGTTCATCCACGCGCGCGGATCACCCGCTTTGACCTCCCCGACCGGACCGCCGGGCACGAGGTGCTCGCCCGCGGTAAACTGGGCTTTGTCGCCGATGAGCGCGCGCCGCTCAGCAGCATACTCTTTCGACAGCAGGCCCGCGGTCGGTGGGTCGTCGATGGCCGCGTAGGCAATGCGATCGGCCATGGCCAGCTTGGTAGTCTCGATAAAGCGGTGCAAGGTCGGGGCGGTGTTGTGGCCGAGGCCGGCCACGTCAAAGCCCTCCATGATGGCCAGCGTCTCCAAGTACTGGACGGCTTGGCAGGGCGGCGGCGGCGCAAAGACCTCACAGCCGCGATAGTTGATGGAGATTGGGTCGGCGAATGCCGGGGCAAAGTCGGCGAGGTCTTGTTTTGTAATCAGGCCGCCGGTCTCCTCCATATAGCGAACGATGCGGTCGGCAATCGCGCCCCTGTAAAAGGTATCCGCGCCCCCGGCAGCGACTTGGCGGAAGGTTTCGGCAAGGGCCTTTTGCACTACCACCTCCCCGGGCTCGGGAGCCGCGCCGTCGAGTAGATAGGTGTCGCCACCGGTCTTGAAGCGGCGCAGGCTCGCAGCCGCGCCCGCATAGAAATAGGCGTTCTTGACCGTGAGGGCGTAGCCCTGCTCGGCGTACTCAATGGCTGGAGCGAAGACGCGGGCGGCTTCCATCGAGCCGTAGCGTTCCAGCGCGGCGAGCCAGCCGCCGCAAGCACCAGGCACTAGCGGCGAGAGAGGGCCGAGGCCCTGTTTGTCCTCGCTGTCGTACAGGCTCAGAGTGGCCGCCCGTGGAGTGAGGCCGACGTAGTCGACGATCTTGTGCTCTTTTTCGCGGGCGCTGTAGATGTGCAGATAGCCGACGCCGCCAATGCCTGACATATACGGCTCGACCACGTTGAGCGCCGCGGCCGTGGCAATGGCCGCGTCAACGGCATTGCCGCCCTCCATCAGGATGCGCATACCAGCGAGAGAAGCGAGCGGATGCGCCGAGGCGATCATGCCACGGCGGCCCGTGGCGGTGCTGCGGTGGGTGATTCCTTTGGAAGAAAAGGCCATTGGACGCAACTCCTTGTGATTTGTAGATTTTGCGACCGCCTAAAATAGGGCGAGCAAATTACAGCGTCAATCGAGGAGCTTACCTATTATGAGTGACAAGACAATAGATCTGCGTAGCGACACGATTACCCTGCCGACTAAGGCCATGCAGGAGGCCATGGCCTGCGCGCCGTTGGGCGACGATGTGTACGGCGAAGACCCATCGGTCAACCGCCTGCAAGAATTAGCGGCCGAAAAGGTAGGCATGGAAGCCGCGCTCTACGTGCCTTCGGGTACGATGGGCAATGCCTGCGCCTTGATGACCCACACCAACTGGGGAGACGAAGTGCTCTTTGAGGAGCAGGCTCACATGTATTACTGGGAGGCCGGCACCTACGCCTCGCTCGCCGGGTTGTCCGCGCGCATCGCTGCTGGCGAGCACGGCGTCATCACCGCCGACCAAGTACGCGAGACAGTCCGCGCCGACAACCCGCACTTCGCCCCGCTCAAGGTCGTCTGCATCGAAAACACCCACAACAATCACGCTGGCCACGCTTGGTCGGTCGCCGAGGTGGCCGCGGTGAGTGCTGCGTGCCGCGAACACGGGCTAAAACTACACGTGGACGGCGCGCGCATTTTTAACGCCGCCATCGCCGCCGGAACGACGGTTCCAGAATACACTCAGCACGTTGACTCCGTGATGTTCTGCGTCTCCAAGGGACTGAGCGCGCCGGTTGGCTCGCTGCTGTGCGGCAGCAGGGACTTTGTCGATCGGGCCTATCGGATGCGCAAGCGGCTCGGCGGCGCGATGCGCCAAGCCGGAATCGTCGCCGCGGCCGGAATCGTGGCCCTAGAGCAGATGACCGATCGGCTGGCCGAGGATCACGCGGTGGCGCGGGAACTGGCCGCGGGGTTGGGAGCAATCGAGGGCATCGAGGTGACTTTTCCGCCGCGACCGACCAACATCCTCAAGGTGGATTTTGCGGCCTTGGGGTGGTCGGCTGCCGATCTAGTGGCCAAGTGGAAGGCGCGGGGGGTGTTGTGCAATCCGCGGCCGCCGCACGGGGCGCGGCTGGTGGCGAACCGGCACGTGGAGCGAGAAGACGTGAATTACGTGGTGGAGGCGACCCGGGAAATGATCGGGTAGGGGGGTTACTTGGCGCGTCTTTTGTCCATATCCCGGTGCTTTTGGCTCGGCGTCTTTGCAGTGGCCCTTGGCGCGGGAGTTGCCGGAGGGGATGCGCTGAAAAACGCGGATGGATCGTGGAAGTACAGCAATCATCTGGTGGGGGAGACGAGTCCGTATTTATTGCTGCACGCGCACAATCCGGTCGAGTGGTACCCCTGGGGAGAGGAGGCACTAGCGCGGGCCAAGGCCGAGGACAAGCCGATCTTTCTGTCGGTCGGCTACTCGACCTGCTATTGGTGCCACGTAATGGAGCGGCTGGTCTTCTCCGACCCCGAAATCGCGGCGCAGATGAATGCCAGTTTTATCAACATCAAGGTCGATCGGGAGGAGCGGCCCGACATCGACCGCATTTACATGCTGGCGACCCAGCTAACGATTCGGCACGGCGGCTGGCCCAATTCGGTTTTTCTGACGCCAAGCCAAGAGCCATTTTTCGCCGGCACGTACTTTCCGCCCGAGCCTTTGCCTGGGCGGCCTTCCTTTCCCCAAGTCTTGGACTTCATGCGCCAGCGCTGGCAAGACCAGCGCGAGCAGGTGCTGCAAATTGCGGCCCGCTTGACCGCGGCCATCCGCGACTTGGAATCCGGGCAGCAGATGGCAGCCGTGCCTCCAGATTCTTTGCTAGTAGCGCGGGTGCTAGCCGCTATTCAGGGGCGCTACGACGCGATTAACGGCGGCTTCGGGGGGGCACCCAAATTTCCCCCGAGCCTGCGCTTGGAGATGCTGATGGCCACGGCCGAGCGCTTTGCCGATCCCCAAGTACAGCGCATCGTTTTGCACTCGCTGGAGCAAATGGCAGCCGGCGGCATCTACGACCAAATCGGCGGTGGCTTTCACCGCTACGCCACGGATGCCGAGTGGCAAGTGCCGCACTTCGAGAAGATGCTCTACAACCAAGCTCATTTGTCGCAGCTATACTTGCGTGCGTACGAACTGACGGGAGACGACCGCTGGCGGTGGGTGGCAGAGGATATTTTTCGCTTTGTTGCGCGGGAGATGACCGGGCCGGAGGGGGCTTTTTACTCGGCCTTGGACGCTGAGACCGAAGCCGAAGAGGGCAAGTACTACCTGTGGACTGCGGGGGACTTGGAGAACGTGTTGGGGCGCGAGGCGGAATTGTTTTGGGGCGTCTATGGGTTGGCCCCCATGCCGGAGGGTGAGGGGAGCGTCCTCTATGTGGAGACATCGTTTGCCGATGCCGAGTTGCGAACGCAAATGGCACCCGTGCGGCAGCGCGTCTTGGCGGCGCGAGCCGAGCGGCCCTATCCCCTCCTCGACGACAAGGTACTAACCGCTTGGAACGGGATGATGATCGAGGCGTACGCGCGGGGTTTCGCAGTCTTGGGCAATCCCGCATATCGCCGGACGGCCGAGCGAGCGGCCGATTTCTCTTTGAAGCACCTGCGGCGCGAGGAAGGGGGGTTGTGGAGGGTCCATCGGCTGGGGGTTTCGCAGCAGGCGGCGTACCTAAACGACTATGCGTTTTTGGCGCGCGGGTTGACGGCATTGTACCGGGCGACCGGCGAAGCGCGGTGGTTGCAGGCCGCGCGCGAGCTGAGCGCCGAGATGGTGGCGCGGTTTTGGGACGTAGAGGTCGGGGGATTTTTCTTTACTGAAGCCGAAAACGCGCTCATCGTGCGGAGCAAATTCGCCCAAGACTCGGCCCTGCCTTCGGGCAACGCGGTGGCCGCCCACGCGCTGCTGGACTTGGCCGAGCTGACGGGCCAAGCGCACTATCTCAGCCGGGCGGCGCAAATCCTATCCGCTTTTGGCGGGGCCATGTGGGCGCAGCCCTCGGCCTCAGTGCATTTGGCGGCTGCGGTCGAGCGCCATCTGCAAGCGTCGCTGTTCGCAACCGCATTAGAGAACGCCCAAGCGGATTCGCTGGTCTCCATGCGGGTCGAACTGCCCGCGCAACAGCCTGTGGCGGGCGAGGCTTTTGCCGTGGCCGTGCATCTGGACATCCGCCCGGGCTGGCACATCAACGCCAACCCGGCCTCGGGCGACTTGCTCATTCCCACCTCGCTGACGCTCAATGCGGACTGGCCGCTGGACTTTGCCCGCGTGCGCTATCCCACCGGCCGATCACAGGCCTTCCCGGCCCTAGCAGAGACGCTCTCAGTGTACGAGGATCAGGTCGCGCTGTGGGCGGATTTGTCGCTGCCTAAAAGTGCGGCGGGGACGGTAGGTGATGTGCGGTTCTTGGTCCAGTATCAGGCCTGTGACGAGACCCGTTGCCTTCCGCCGACGGAATTGAGCTGGAGCGTGCGAGTGATCGTAGCACCATGATCCAACGCGCAGACATTATCGGCTGCGAGGTAGGCGAGCCAGAGGCTGCCAAGCTCCTCGCCCAAGTCGAAGCCCTCTCTGGCACGCCGGAAGCGCGCTGGCGGGAGGCGGCCCGCTGCATTCTGAGGCCGGATCATCCCTTCGCACTGCACCAATTGCTCTATCGGGAAATTTACGGCAACGCGGGTGGCCCGGTGTTTTTTCCCGAGTTAGCAGACATTGAGCACGCGCATATAACGGCGCTGCGGCGCGAACTCGGTCTGGATTCGCACACCGCGCTTTTTGCGTGGTCGATTGCAGAACGAGAGGCGTTTTGGGAGCGGACGGTCGCTCGCTTGGGAATCCGCTTCCGCAAGCCATACACGCGGCTGCTCGATCTCTCCCAAGGAATCGAAGCACCCAAGTGGTTTGTCGGGGCCGAGATGAACATCGCCGAGAGTTGCTTTCAGTCCCCTGCCGATCAGACGGCCATTGTCTTCCAGCGCGAGGGAGGCCGACTTGAGCGGATGAGTTTTGGCGCTTTAGAAGCCCTGTGCGACCGGGTTGCCGGCGGGTTGTGTGCGTTGGGATTTGGTCCCGGCGACCAGATTGCCGTGGCCATGCCGATGACGGCCGAGTCGGTGGCGATCTATCTAGGGATCATCAAGGCCGGTTGCGCGGTGGTGGCCATCGCCGATAGCTTCGCCGCCCCCCAGATCGCCGCCCGGCTGCGGATTGGCGAGGCCAAGGCCGTTTTTACCCAAGACGTGATTTTGCGTGGTGGGCGCGAGTTGCCGCTGTACTCGCGCTTGGTCGCCGCAGAGGCTCCGTTGGCGATTGTATTGCCGGGACGTGTGGAGGGGTTGACGGAGACGCTGCGCCCGGGGGATCTGAGCTGGGACGAATTCTTGCAGGCCGACGCTGCACTTGCGGCCGTGGCCTGCAACCCCGAAGAGACAACTAATGTCCTGTTTTCATCGGGGACTACCGGCGACCCCAAGGCCCTGCCCTGGACCCATGTCAATCCGATCAAGTGCGGCGCAGATGCGCATTATCACCAGGATGTCCACCCGGGCGATGTGGTGGCTTGGCCGACCAATTTGGGCTGGATGATGGGGCCGTGGCTTATTTACGCCGCCTTTTTGAACCGGGCGACCATGGCGCTCTACTATGGGAAGGCGACGGAGCGAGACTTTGGGGAGTTTGTGCAGGCGGCTGGTATTACCATGCTCGGCGTCATTCCGAGCATGGTGCGGACTTGGCGCAGCACGGGCTGCATGGAGGGAATCGACTTTTCGGCGATTCGAGCTTTCAGTACCACCGGGGAGTGCTCCAATCCCGAGGACATGCACTATCTGATGGCGCTGGCGGGGTATCGACCGATACTCGAATACTGTGGCGGCACCGAATTGGCAGGCGGCTACTTGCTCAGCACGCTAGTCGAACCGGTCGTACCCGCAACCTTTAATTCGGCGACGCTGGGGACGGACTTGGCAATTTTAGACGAAGACGGGCAGGAGTGCACAAGCGGCGAGGTTTTTCTGGTGCCGCCCGCCATTGGAATGTCAACTCGGGTGCTCAACCGCGACCACCGCGAAGTGTATTATGCGGGCGTGCCCAAGCGGGACGGGACGCCACTGCGCCGCCACGGCGACCAAGTCGAGCGGCTGGCTCCGGGCATCTATCGGGTCCACGGCCGCGCTGACGACGCGATGAACCTAGGCGGAATTAAGGTAAGTTCAGCGGAGATCGAACGCGTCTTGAATGCGATGCCGGGCGTGGTCGAGACCGCGGCGATTGCAGCGTCGCCGCCGGGCGGCGGGCCGAGCCTGCTGGTGGTCTTCGCTGTGCTAGAGGATGCCGGCGACCGCTTGCAAGAAGCGATGCAGCAGGTGATCCGCCGGGAACTCAACCCGCTCTTCAAGATTCACGAAGTGGTAGTAGTGGAATTGCTGCCGCGGACCGCGTCGAACAAGGTGATGCGACGGGTCTTGCGGGAGCGGTATGGAAGAAAACCGCGCGAACGCCAACGCGCTGGCTCGTAGAAGCTGAGCGAAAGGAGCATCTGATGCGACATGGCTATCTGTCTGCTTTGCTGCTGCTGGTGGCGATCTATCCGGCTGAGGCTGGCCGCTACGACGAGCCGGGCTTTCTCACTAGCCACCTCGTCTCTGGTGGGGTGCCCAAAGACGGCATTCCGGCCCTGACCAATCCCACTTTCGTGGCACCGGACGAAATTGGCTACCTAGCGGAAGACGACGTGGTCATGGGGATCGTCATCAACGGCGAACCACGGGCCTATCCGCACAACATTGGCTGGTGGAACGAGATCATCAACGACCGCATCGGCGATCAGTCGGTCGTAGTGTCTTTGTGCCCGCTTACCGGTACCGGCCAAGTCTTCAACGCCACGGATGGCGACGGCTCGCAAATCGAGTTCGGGGTCTCCGGTCTGCTGATCAACAGCAACTTGGTCATGTACGATCGGCGCGACGGCGAAACGCTCTACCCGCAGATGATTTACACGGCCATCAACGGCGATCGGGCCGGCGATCGCCTAGAGCTAATGCCCGTGGTGGAGACGACTTGGGCGCTGTGGCAGCGGATGTACCCAAGCACCACCGTGGTACAAGCCACCACGGGCTGGGCGCGTTATAACTCGCGACCAGCTTACAATGAAGATCAATATACCTTCTATCCCTACGGCGATTATCGCACCAGCCATGAGTACCTGATTTTCTCACCCACGACCAACAGCGGCGCATTCGACCACCGCTTTGAAACCAAGGATCTAGTGTTGGGCTTGTGCCGTGGCGACCAGACCAAAGCCTACCCCTTCGCGCTGATGCCCGACGGGGAGGTGATCAACGATCTCGTCGGCGACGATCCCGTAGTCATCCTATTCGACGCCGCGTCGCGCACGGCCTTGGCCTATTTCAGCCAGCTCGACGGCACACCATTGAGCTTTTACGGAGTAGAGTCCGAGGGGCCGCTGCCGGTGGAATTCATGGATGCGGAAACGGGTTCGCGCTGGAACATGCTCGGAGAAGCTGTCGCGGGGCCGCTCGCGGGGCAGCGGTTAGCGCAAGTTCCCGCCTATAACGCCATGTGGTTTGCCTGGACCGCCTATTGGCCCGATACTGAGGTCTGGCAGCCGGGCGAGGGAATTCTCAGCCCAGAGGACATCGAGCAAGCCGCAACGGCCGTCGAAGCCTTTGACGCCGTGCCTGCGGACTTTGCCCTGCGGCAAAATTTTCCCAACCCGTTCAACGCTCAGACGCTGATCCAGTACGAGTTGCCAGCGGCCGGGCTGGTGCGGCTCGGCGTGTTCAACGCGGCTGGGCAGCGGGTGCGCTTGCTGGTGGACGAGCACCAAGCGGCCGGGCTATACTTGCAGCCCTGGGACGGGCGCGACGACGCCGGGCAGCAAGTGGCCAGTGGCGCGTACTTATACCGGTTGGAAGCACCAGCGGCCGGTTTTGTCCAAACTCGGGGTATGGTCTTGGTGCGCTGACCAGAGCACAACCAAACTTAGGGAGAGATGACATGAGCAATTTTCTCAGTCGCTATCTGCACTGGTTACACCTGCGGTGGCCGGCCGGCGTGGTGGAGAAGTTGCCGCGGGTGGATGAGCACGGGCAGAGCAATGTCCCCGGGCTGTACATCGTCGGCGACTTGACCGGGATCCCGCTGTTGAAGTTCTCGGCCGATACGGGCGCGCGGGCCGTGCAGCACATCGCGGCCGACGAGGCATTCCAGCGCAGCAAGGGGCGGGAGGATGTCTTGGACTTGGCGATTGTCGGCGCGGGCGTTTCCGGCATGTCCGCGGCCTTGGAGGCGCGGGAGGCCGGGTTGTCGTTTGTGCTTTTGGAGGCGACCGAGCCGTTTTCTACGCTGGTCAATTTTCCCAAAGGAAAGCCCATTTACACCTATCCCACCGAGATGGAGCCAGCCGGGCAGATCCGCTTTACCGCCGAGGTTAAGGAACCGCTGATCGAGGAGCTGAATGAACAAACGCTCACCCAAGGCATTGAGCCGACTAGGGCACGCGTCGAGCAGGTAAAAAGGCAGGGAGACCTCTTTGAATTGGAGATCCCGGGCCAAGAGAATATCAAGGCCCGCCGCGTGATCGTCGGCATCGGGCGCTCGGGTAACTTTCGCAAGCTGGGGGTGCCGGGCGAGGATACGGACAAAGTGTTCAACCGCCTGCACGATCCGGTTGACTTCTGCGACAAGGACGTGTTGGTGGTCGGCGGCGGCGACAGCGCCTTGGAGACAGCCATCGCCATTGCCCAGTGCGGCGGGCGAGTGACCATCTCGTATCGCAAGCCCGAATTCTCGCGGCCCAAGCCAGACAACGTCGAGAAGTTAGAAAAGTTGGCAGCCGATCCGATGGCCGATGTGGCCGTGGATACGCCATCCTCGGAGCGGGTGACAACCAGCAGCGGCCACTTCATGGAGGAGGGCCGCAAAGCCGGCTCGATCCGCCTACTGATGGCCAGCCAAGTGCTGAGCATCGCGGAAGACGAGGTCGCGCTCAAAGACGCCGAGGGCGAGGAACAGAGCCTGCCCAACGACGCGGTGTTCGCGATGATCGGCCGCGAGGCACCGCTCGATTTTTTTCGCCGTTCAGGCGTCGAAATAAGCGGCGAAATGAAGAGCAAGCAGTGGTGGGGCTTTGGACTCTTCATGGCCTTTTGCTTTTTCGTCTATAACTGGAAGGCCGGCGGCGCGCTGACCAAGGTCTTCAAGGACGGACAACTCTTCCCCTTCAACTTGCCCGAATGGATGCACGGCCTCTCGGCTCAGGCGGCGGACCTGTCAACGCTCTTGGGCATTCTGACCTTCAACCTCGGCAAGCCCGGTTTCTGGTACAGCGTACTCTATACGCTCTTGATCGTCGTCTTCGGCTATCGGCGCATCGCGCAGCGGCGCACCCCTTACGTCAAGTGGCAGACCTTTTCGCTAGGGGCGGTGCAGATTGTCCCGCTCTTTCTCCTGCCGTACATCGTCCTCCCCTATTTGGGGCACAACGGGTTTTTCGATTCGGGTTGGGCCAAGACGGTGGCCGACGGACTCTTCCCGGTGGTCAATTACGACCACGGGCGCGAGTACTGGCGAGCTTTTGGGCTGGTGCTGGCTTGGCCGCTCTTTGTGTGGAACGTCTTCAGCGGCGAGCCGCTGTGGTGGTGGCTAGTCATCGGCGCGGTACAGACGTTTGTGGCGATCCCGCTGCTCATCTACTTCTGGGGCAAGGGAGCCTATTGCGGCTGGATCTGTTCCTGCGGTGCACTCGCCGAGACCTTGGGCGACACGCAGCGGCACAAGATGCCGCACGGGGCCTTCTGGAACAAGATGAACATCATCGGCCAAGTGATCCTCTTCCTGTGCGTGGTGATGCTCCTAGGGAGGATCGCGAGCTGGGTGTGGCCGGACACGAGCTTGGGTCAATGGGTGCGCGGGCTGTACGAGGGCATGCTCTACGGCTGGCAGGTCTTAGGCATCCAGATCAACTACAAATGGGCCATTGACCTGATGCTGGCGGGCGTAGTGGGCTACGGTGCCTATTTCTGGTTCAGCGGCCGGGTGTGGTGCCGCTTCGCCTGCCCGCTGGCGGCCCTGATGCACATCTACGCGCGCTTCAGCCGCTTCCGCATCCTCGCCGACAAGAAAAAGTGCATCTCCTGTAATGTCTGCACCTCGGTGTGCCACCAAGGCATCGACGTTATGAACTTCGCCAACAAGGGGCTGCCCATGGCCGACCCGGAATGCGTGCGCTGTAGCGCGTGTGTGCAGTCGTGTCCGACGGGCGTGCTGGAATTTGGTCAGGTTGATAAAAGCGGCGAGGTGATAAAGACCGATGGGCTAGCGGCGTCGCCGGTGCGGATGCAGGAGAAGTAAACTAACCGCTAGCGAGCGCCTGCTCTAGCTGCTGGCAAAGCGTCTCGATGACCTTGAGGCGGGCGAAGCGTTTGTCGTTGCCCTCCACCAAGGTCCAAGGAGCGGCGGGGGTGTGGGTGCGAGCTACCATGTCGTCGACAGCGGCCTCGTACTCGTCCCATTTCTCTCGATTGCGCCAGTCTTCGTCGGTGATCTTCCAGCGCTTGTGTGGGGTCGCCTGCCGCGATTTGAAGCGCCGGAGCTGCTCATCCTTGTCTATGTGAATCCAGTATTTGGCCACTACCATGCCGTGGTCTATTAGCTGCTTCTCAAAATCGTTGATTTCGCCGTACGCCCGCTGCCAAGCCGCTTCGTCGGCAAAGCCCTCGACGCGCTCGACTAACACCCGGCCATACCAACTGCGGTCGAAAATCACCACCCGACCTGCGCGCGGCAGGTGACGCCAAAAGCGCCAGAGGTAGTGTTGGGCGTGTTCTTCGTCCGTGGGAGCGGTGACTTGAATGATCTGATAGATACTGGCGTCGAGGGCGTCCGTCAGGCGCTGGATGACCCCGCCCTTCCCCGCTGCATCGGCCCCTTCAAAAACCAAGACGGTAGAGACGCCTTTGCGGCGAGCCTGCTGAGCCAAGCGATAGAGCCGTCCTTGGTAGCGCTCTAGCAGGGGCTGGTACTCCTTCTTGGGCACCCGCTTTTCCATGTCCAACTGGGTCAGCACATTGGGTGCGGGCGGCCAGTCCGCGCTAACGAGCTTGGGGCGGCTCTTTTGGGCTAGGCGCTGGCTGATGGCGTCGCGCACAGCGCGGCCCACCACCAACATGGAGTGAGGGTCGCTGCCTTCGACAACCTGCCAATGAGCGTCGCGGATGTTGGTCTTTTGCAGCAAGCGGTCGGCAGCTCGTTTGAACTCGTCGTAGTACTTCAAGCCCTCTCTTGCATCCGCGTTCACCCGCCAGCGGGTCAGCGGGTTCTGCTCCGAGTCTGCAATGCGTTGCTGCCGCGCCTCTTTGTCCAAGTGAATCCACAACTTGATCAGCAGCGCACCATCGACGACGAGCGCGTTTTCAAAGGCCTCGATGTGGTCGCTGTCGCGGTCAAAGGCCGCCTCATCGCTGCGACCATGAGCTAGGTCGCGCAGCGGGCGGTCGTACCAGCCGTTCAAGTAGATGCCGATTGTTCCTTTCGGCGGCAGGGAGAGCCAATAGCGCCAGTACTCCGGGCGCTCGCGCTCCTCTGCGGACGGCGGCTCAAAGGCACAGACCGCGATGCCGTGCGAGTCCATCCACTGCCTGAGCGCATTGCTCGCCTCGCTCGTACCAGCGCCAGCGAAACCACCCAAGACGATGAGAGTTGGAAAGCGAGCTTGCCGCAACTGCTCTTGAGCAGCGATCAGTTCCGTGCGCAGTTCGGCTTCGAGCTTCTTATATCGGCTGTTCGGAACGCCGCGCTCCAACTCGTTAGTTGCCATTGATCTCCTCTCTGCGTTGCTGAAAAATAAGAAAAAAATCGCTTTTTCGCCTCTTACGTCTAGCCCACAACCTGCAGCGCACCGATTGCCGACCAAGGGGCAAAGCAGTAGATTTTTACACTCTTTGGTAAAGGAGCCTTTGGCATGGAAGTACTCGGCGGACCGCTTTTTGGCGTTGCCGGAGCAGGAGAATCGCACGGGCCGGCAATTGTCACCACGGTCTTCGGCTGTCCCCCCGGTCTATGGGTGGAGCGCGCCCAGATCCAGCACTATCTCGACCGCCGCCGCCCCGGCGGCAACAAGCTGGGCACCCCCCGGCGGGAAGATGACCAAGTCGCTCTGCTGTCCGGCCTCTACTCAGAAGATCACGACCAGCTCCTATCCGGTCCAGCGCTGCATTTTCATCTAGGCGAGGACGAGACGCCAGTGGGCACCTATGAAGCTGGGTTCACTACGGGTGAGCCGATCGCCGCAGCCGTGCTCTCGGCCGCCAAGCGCTCGGGCGATTACAAGCAGTTCGCCGGGCCGCAGGGCCACGTCCGGCCCGGACATACGGACCTAGTCAAACACTACAAATCGCGGGGCTTTGTCGATGTGCGTGGCGGCGGGCGTTCTAGCTATCGCTCGACCATCTCCGATGTCATCGGTGGCACCATTGCCCGCCTCTATCTGGCCGAACACTTCGGCACGGCCATTTTCTCTTCGATCTGCCAAGTCGGGCCGCTGGAGACAGGCATCTCCCTAGCGGCACGAGTCGCCGAACTAGTCGCCGAGGCCGATGGGCAGCCCCTGTCTCCCTCAACGTGCGCCGCGCTCGAGGGCGAGCTGGAGCGTGGGCCGCTCCGCGCGGTGGATGCGGATTTCGCTCACCAAGCAGCCGAGCTGATTACCAAGACCCGCAAGGAGCAGGACTCCGTCGGCGCGGCACTCGAAGTAGTGGCGGTCAACGTGCCCCCACTCATCGGCGAACCGCTGTACCAAAGCCTGAAGTTGCGCCTGATGGGTAGCCTCGGCGGCCTGCACGCAGTGCAAGCATGCGAAATAGGCACGGGCCGCGCTGCGTCTGCGCGCCGAGGCAGCGAACACAACGACCCCATCCGCAAAGACGGGTACCAGCGCAACAGCCACGGCGGCCTGCTCGGCGGCGTGACGACGGGTATGCCGCTGGTATGCCGCTTGAGTTTCAAGCCCACGGCCACCATCGCCCAACCCCAAAATTCCGTGCGCAAGGACCTCGAAGAAATCGAGTTCCAACTCGCCAAGGGTCGCCACGATCCCTGCGTGGGAGTGCGCGCCGGCGCAACCCTAGAGTCGCGGCTGGCCATCGAGCTGATGAACGCCGTGCTCATGCACCAAGCGCGCTGCATGGATGCGGACAATTTCAAACTTTTCTAATCTCAACTTCTAAAGCTCATAGCGCGGGCATCTCCACGCCCAACTCCGCCGCCACCTCGCCGATTTCATCCCAAGTGGGTTGGGGCAAATCAATGCCTTCGACCAGCAGTCGCGCTCTAGTCTGCTGTTCGAGCTCGCCGGGCGCATAGACTTTCTCAAACCCGGGCAAGGGGCGAGCTGAGCACACCCACTTGGCCATCTCTTCGACCTCGCGCTCGTACGAGTCCAAGTCGATAAAGTCTTCGATATTGATCGCCAGGACCATGATCCCGTTACCGCCGTTGCCGCCTTCTTTGGTGCAGCCCGCGTGCGAGAGCGGTCCCACCAACATTTCCACCATCATCGCCAGTCCGCTGCCTTTGTGGCCAAACTGCAGGCCGCCCAACGGCAAGACACCGGTGCCTTCGGAGTCGTCTAAATAGCGCTGGGCGTCGGTGACGGGCTGGCCTTCCTGATCTATAACCCAACCCTCGGGCATTGGCTCCTGGCGAATGCTCTTCTGCACGATTTTGCCACCGGCCACGACGGTCATGGTCATATCGAGCATGAAAGGCGGACCGTTTTGGCGCGGGGCGGAAAAGGCGATGGGCTCAGGACGCAGGCGGCGGTCGGCCGAGCCGAAGGGCGCGAGGAAGAGGCCACCGCCATTGAGCCAAACCATACCGATCATGCCCTTTTCGGCGATCCGCGGCGGATAGTCGCCGAGGCGGCAGATATGGCTGATGTGGTTGAGGCCGACAAAACCGAAGGTGGAGTTTTGGGCTTTGTCAACGGCAATGTCGAGGGCGCGATTGACGGCGACGATGCCGTTGGCTCCCTTGCCGTTGACGACCCTGAGCACGGGGGTGTCGCGCACGACTTGGGTCTCTTCCCAGCGGACGTAGTTATTTTGCATACCGCGGGCGTAGCCGGGAACTAGCCAAGTGCCGTGGGAATCGTGGCCGTGGAGGTGGCTTTCGACGACGTGGTCGGCGACAATACGGGCGTCATCTGCGGGGATACCAGTAGCGGCAAAAATGCGATAGCAGAGATCGTTGAGGACGTCGTGTTGGACTACGGGCATGGAGGGCTTCCTTGGCTTGGGGTTTGGTTGAGTGAACGGGTAGTGCCGCCGCAAAGGGCCTTACGAGGAGTGCTTTTCCATCAACTCAGCGAAATAGCTAAAGAGGTGGAAGCTGTCGTGCGGACCTGGCGAAGCCTCCGGGTGGCACTGAATGGAAAAAATGGGCAGTTCGCGGTGGTGCAGGCCCTCGACGCAATTGTCGTTGAGGTTAAGGCGAGTGATTTCGAGGCAATCGGGCAACGAGTCGGCCGCAATGCCCCAGCCGTGGTTTTCAGAGGTGATCAGGATCCGGTCGCTAGCGCGTTCCTTGATCGGCTGATTGGCCCCACGGTGCCCGAATTTGAGGCGGTAAATTTCCGCGCCAAAAGCCAAGCCGAGAATCTCGTGGCCCAAGCAAATGCCGAAGATCGGCTTTTTGCCAATGAGGCCCTTACAGGTCGCGATCGCGTAGTCGAGGGGCCGAGGGTCGCCCGGTCCGTTGGAGAGAAAGACGCCGTCCGGCTCTAAGGCCACAACCTCGTCGGCTGTAGTTTTAGCCGGCACGACCGTCACCTTGCATCCCGCGGCGACCAAGCAGCGGACGATATTGCGCTTGATTCCGTAGTCTAGCGCAACGACGTGGAAGCGCGGGGCTTCGGGGCTTTCGACATAGGGCGCAGAGCAACTAACGGCGGCGACCATGTCCACACCGGTGAGCCCGGACCAAGCGCGAGCCTTTTCGACTAAGCTGTCCGGGTCGAGATCTGTGGTGGAAATGGCGGCGTCCATCACGCCTTTGATGCGCACTCTGCGGGTCAACTCGCGGGTGTCGATGCCCTCGATGCCGAGAACGCCGTGCTCTTCGAGGTACGCGGGTAAGCTCTGGCGCGCACGCCAGCTACTCGGTAGGCGGCAGCACTCTTTCATCAGGAAGCCGCGGACTTGGGGCCTTGCCGATTCGTCGTCTTCGGGCGTGACCCCGTAGTTGCCTATAAGTGGGTACGTCATGGTGACGATCTGGCCGGCATAGGAGGGGTCTGTGAGAATTTCCTGATAGCCGGTCATGCTGGTATTAAAGACCATTTCGCCGAGGCACTCACCCCCGTGGCCAAGGGCACGGCCCTCAAAGACGGTGCCGTCCGCGAGCGCAACAAGCGCTTTCATCGTCCGTAGATACTCCTTTTGAGAGGGTTTAACAGCGAGTAAAAACTTAGTTAAAAAAAGACGCGGTGAACAGGCGGCCTCATTCCGGTGCCGAGTCGGTCAGGTCTTGGCGTTCCTGTCGCGCGTGCTCCTGCATATCGACGGCCGGATCGAATTCGCCGACGATTTCTTGGCCGACGATTTCTTCAATCACGTCCTCCAAAGTAACGATGCCGGCGAAGCCACCGTATTCATCGACGACGGCAAAAAGGTGCTCGCGCCGCTGGATGAATTCTTCGAGCAGGCGGCTAGCCCGCGCCGACTCGGGCACCGAATGGATGGAACGGCCCACCTCAAAGAGCTTGGCTTGATCGCGGCCATCGGCCAAGGCGCTGAACGCATCGCGCCGCAGCACTAAGCCAACGATGTTTTCCCGCTCTCCCTGGTAGAGTGGCACCCGGCTGTGAGACCAGCCAGCGGACTGCTGGCGAGCCTCGGCCAAGCTCAAATCGCGGTCGAGGCAGTGGACCACTGTGCGCGGGGTCATAATATCGCGCGCCCGCAACTCGTCGAGCTTGAGGATGTTTTGGATGACGCGCTCTTGGTTGGACGATATGGTGCCAGAGCGGCGGCTCATCCGCGCGATAATCTCAATCTCTTCTGGCACCACCACCGGCACGGCTGGTACCCCGGCTGTGATCAGCCGAACGATGAATTTGTTGAGCCAGATAAAGGGTGCGAACAGCCACACCAGCCATTGGATCGGATGGGCGATCAACCGAGCCAGAGACCGGGCGTACACCACCCCCACCGTCTTGGGGATAATCTCCGAAAAGATCAATACTCCCAGCGAGATAGCGATGGTAAAGTACGTCTCCGGCGTCTGCGGAAACACGCCGACAAAAGCGGCACCCGCAATGGCGGCTCCGCCGGTGTTAGCCAAGGTGTTCAGCGTGAGGATGGCCGAGATAGGGCGCTGGATATCCGCGTACAAGCTCTTGAGGATCTTGCCCGAAGTACGTCCTTGGCCAGCTAGCATTTCGATCTGACTAGCGGGCAGCGAGTAGAGCGCGGCTTCCAAGAGCGAACAAACACAGGATACGACGAGGACGATGCTGACGGCTAGGATCAGCTCAAAGTAAGGGGACATAGAAGGGTAATATAACAAAGAGAGGGACCCCCCGCCGGGAATCCCTCTCCAATGGTACTGGGCTACAACGTCTTGCTTAGGAGTAGCTATTCCACATGCTCACTAACCAGTTTGGTCAGCTCAAACATGCTCACTTGCTTTTCACCACCGAAGATGGCTTGGAGCTTGTCGTCGGCATTGATCATGCGCTTGTTTTGCTCGTCTTGCAGGCCATTCTTCTTGATGTACGCCCAGATTTTCTTGGTAATCTGAGTGCGCGGCAATGGCTTGTTACCGACTATGGCCCCTAGGGCGGCGTCGGGCTGCAAGGGCCTCATAAAGGCGGGATTGGGCTTGCGTTTCGCCTTTTTCTTCGCGGCGGGCTTTTTCTTTGCAGCAGTCTTCTTCACGGCGGGTTTTTTCTTCGCGGCGGCCTTCTTAGGAGCGGCCTTCTTAGGAGCGGCCTTCTTAGGAGCGGCCTTCTTAGGAGCGGCCTTCTTAGGAGCGGCCTTCTTAGGAGCGGCCTTCTTAGGAGCGGCCTTCTTAGGAGCGGCCTTCTTAGGAGCGGCCTTCTTAGGAGCGGCCTTCTTCGCGGCGGCCTTCTTAGGAGCGGCCTTCTTCGCGGCGGCCTTCTTAGCGGCAGCTTTCTTCTTAGCCATGCGAAATTCTCCTTTGGTTAATTAGGGATAAAACCCGCGAAAGGGGTCTGAGAATTTGAGAATGCGGCTTATCGGCCTTTTCCGCCTCGTGAAGTTTAGGGCCGATGTTACCCGTTTTGTGAAGCTACAACATTATTTTCCAATATATTACTAGGGCCGTATAAGTCAAGCAAAAATCTAGCTTTTTCATAGGGGGAACGCTCTCATTAGAGGCGTTTGACATAATTTGCTAAAACGGCCATTTTAATTTTGTGCTTGGAATTTGTCGTATTTTATCGGGTCTAAAAATTGATGATCGAAAAGAGCAAATTGGGATTTGTGGGCACCGGCAACATGGGGGGGGCGCTGATTGAAGGTTTGGTTGGCCTGCTTCCTTCGGGTCAGATAACCGCGACCGACATCCGTCCGGAAGCACTCGAAGGCTTGTCGGCGTTGGGCATTCACACCGGCACCGACGCTGCAGATGCGGTCCGCGGCCAGGATTTGGTAGTGTTGGTGCTCAAGCCGCAAGTAGCCGCTCCGGTATTGAAGGGGCTAGCCGCGCACTTCAGTACCCAGCAGGTAGTCGTTTCACTTATGGCCGGTGTATCGACCGCTCGGCTTGAAGAGCTGCTACCCGCGCAAATGTCCGTGGTGCGCGTCATGCCGCAGACACTAGTGAGGGTCCGGGGTGCGGCTTGCGCTCTCTGCGCCGGTCGCGCTGCCAGCGCGGAGCAGGTGGCGCTGGTGCGGTCTCTCTTCGACTTGGTCGGCGCAACAGTCGAGGTCCCCGAAAGTCTCATGGACGCCGTTACGGGGCTTTCCGGTAGCGGCCCGGCTTGGGCTTACACCGTCGTCGAGGCTCTCGCCGATGGCGGCGTACGCGCCGGCTTGCCGCGTGAAACCGCATTAAAGCTCGCCGCGCAAACCCTGCTCGGTGCCGCGCGCCTCGTACTCGAAAGCGGCGAGCATCCGGCCGTGCTCAGGGATCAAGTTACTTCGCCGGGCGGAACTACGGCCGCAGGGCTACACAAGCTAGAAGAAAAAGGGCTGCGCGACGCCTTGATCAGCGCCGTGCTGGCCGCAGCCGAGCGCTCCGCCGAATTGGGGCAGTCGTGATCGCGGTCATCGACTACGGCATGGGCAATTTGCGCAGCGTGCAGAAGGCCTTCGAATTCCTCGGCTATGCGGCCGAGATCGTCGAAGCCCCCGAACGCCTAAGCGCGGCCACGCATCTCGTTTTGCCTGGGGACGCGGCCTTTGGCGACGCCATGCACAACTTGCAAGTCGCCGGTTGGGACGCGGCCATCGCCGAGGGGCTCGCGGCCGACAAGCCCTTCTTGGGCATCTGCGTGGGACTACAACTCATGTTCGAGGAAAGTGAGGAAATGGGCAGGCATCGCGGCCTCGGAATTCTGCCGGGCAAATGCGTGCGTTTCCCTCCTACCGAGCGAGTGCCACACATCGGCTGGAACCAAATCGCCATCAAGCGCAAGGTCTCGCTTTTAGAGGGCGTACCCGAAGGGAGTTTTTTCTACTTTGTGCATTCTTACTACGTAGTAAACGACAACACCGGCGATTGCGTTGCCACGACCGACTACGGGATTGACTACACCTCAGTCGCTGGGAGCGGCCGCGTCTTTGGCGTGCAATTTCATCCGGAAAAGAGCCAAGCCCACGGCTTGCGCCTCCTCGACAACTTCGCGCGCCTGCACTGAAGAGATATGCTCGCCAAGCGAATCATTCCCTGTCTAGATGTCAAAAATGGTCGCAACGTGCGCGGAGTGCGCTTTTCGGCCGACCGCGACGCCGGCGACCCTGTCGAGCTAGCCGCGCGCTACGACGCCGAAGGCGCAGACGAACTCGTCTTCTACGACATCACTGCTTCAGCCGATGGCCGCGCCATCGTCATGGACCTCGTGCGCCAAGTCTCCGAACGGGTCTTCATTCCCCTGATGGTCGGCGGCGGGATTCGCACCTTCGCGGACGTGCGCCACATTCTCAAGACCGGTGCCGACAAGGTCTCGATCAACTCGGCCCATGTATATTCGCCGGAAATCATCAACCAAAGCGCCGAGAGCTTTGGCTCGCAGTGCATCGTAGCAGCCATCGACGCGCTTAGGCGTCCGACTGCGCCCGGCGAGCCACCGTCGTGGGAGCTGTACATCAACGGCGGGCGCAAGGCCACCGGCATCGACGCCCTAGAGTGGGTGGAAGCCCTCGTCGATCGCGGGGCAGGCGAGTTGGTGCTCAACAGCATCGACGCCGACGGGACCCGCGCTGGGTACGACCTCGAGCTAAACCAAGCGGTGGCGCGCTGCGTGGATGTACCCATCGTCGCCTCGGGCGGTGCCGGTAACCTCGACCACATCTACGAGGTGCTGACCACGGGCGAGGCCAGTGCCGCGCTGGCGGCCTCCATCTTCCACTTTCAGCATTATTCAATTCCCGAAGTCAAGAGCTTTCTGCGCGAGCGCGGAGTAATGGTGCGCCAGTGACCGAGGCAAGCGAAGTACCGAGACAGGCACTGATGAGCGAGGTGCAGCGGCTGGTGGTCAAGATCGGCAGCAGCGCCCTGACCACTCAGTGCCACAAACTCGACGATGAGGTCGTTGCACAGCTCGTCGAAGACGTGGTCGAACTGCGCTCACAGGGACTGGAAGTGGCGGTCGTCACCTCGGGAGCGGTAGCCGCGGGCATGGGGCGGATGGAGTTGGACAAACGCCCAGATAACATCGCCCAACTACAAGCCCTCGCGGCCATCGGCCAAGTCCTGTTGATGGATATCTACAAGGACAAGTTCCACCGCCGAGGTGTGCCCATCGGCCAAGTACTCTTAACCGCCGAAGATATCCTCGGCGACCGTCATCGCTACGTAAATCTCGAAAACACCTTTCGCAATCTCTTTGCCTACGGGGCCGTGCCCCTAATCAACGAAAACGACAGCGTCGCCGTTGCCGAACTCCGGCGCCAGCTCGGGGAAAATGACATGCTCGCCGCTTATGTGACGAACCTAATCCGGGCGGATATGCTGGTCATTTTCTCGGATGTCGAGGGGCTTTACCACGCCTTCGGCCCGCGTGGCCCCGAAGGCAAGCTAGTGAGCCAAGTGAGTCAAGACAGCCTCGCTATAGAGGGGATGATCGGCCGCTCGCTCGACGGGCGCGGCAGCGGCGGCATGGCGACTAAGCT
Organism: Candidatus Latescibacterota bacterium; assembly: GCA_965261395.1. GTDB lineage: Bacteria > Latescibacterota > UBA2968 > UBA8231 > UBA8231. The sequence continues at coordinate 2,669,339 of OZ253462.1, read as the reverse complement.
ACAGGCCGCTCGGCTCTTGATGGCCTGCGGCGAAATGGCGGTCATCGCGCACGGGCGCAGACACCGATTGCGTCACATCCTCGCCGGCCGCGAGCAGGGGACGCTTTTTCTGCCGACCGGCCGCAAGCTCAACAGCCGGCATCGCTGGATCGGCTTTGCCAGCCAGTGCTGTGGCAGCGCGGTGATCGACCGCGGTGCCCAACGCGCCATCACCGAGCAGGACAAGAGCCTGCTCCCGGTGGGGGTCGTCTCCTGCGAGGGCGAGTTTGCCGCTGGCGACGTGGTACAGGTGATCGGCGAGCGCGGCGAGAAGCTGGGGCGGGGCTTGTGCCGTTACTCCTCCGCTGAACTGCGCCGCATATTAGGCATGAACTCGCCTGAAGTCGCAAGCGAGCTAGGCCGCCCCGCCCGCGAAGTCATCCATCGCGACGACCTCGTCTTATTTTAAAATCGACGTGACTAAAACGACCAAGATCTTGCTGATCGCCTTCCTCGTTCTCGTGGCTTACGTGGCCTTTGGCAATGGGCTGTTCTACAAAGTGTGGCAGGAAGAGAAAACCCTAACGGAGCTTGAAGCGCAGAAGAAACAACTAGAAGCCGAAACGGATAGCTTGCGCCAAGTGCTAAAATTGCTCGAAAGCGACATCGATTTCATCGAGAGGGTCGCGCGCGAAGATCTCGGCTTGGTCAAACCGGGCGAGGTAGTCATCCCCCTGCCTGAGGAAGAGGGCGATTGACCTGTGCCGCGCACTATCGTCAAAACGCGTGCCATCGTGCTGCGCACCATGCGCATGGGCGAGACCAGCAGCCTGGTGACGTTCTACGCTCAGGAGTGCGGCAAGCTCAAGGCCATGGCCCAGGGTGCCCGCAAGCCCAAGAGCCGGTTCGGCGCCGCGCTCGGCCTGATGACCGAAGTCCAAGCCATCTGCTACGTCAAAGAAACTCGCGACCTGCAAACCCTGAGTGAATGCACCCTCCTCAAACCAGCGCCCGATCTATCGCAAAGCCTAGAGCGACTTTCCTTTGGTAGCGCCGCCTGCGAGCTAGTTGACCGCCTGACGATCGAGGGCGCAGGCAACCTCCGACTCTACCAGTGCCTATCTGGGGTATTGCACGGCCTTGCTGAAGTAGAGCCAGAACAGGTCGAATCGCTGTTCTGGTACTTCCAGCTACGCACCGCCGCGGCCCTAGGCTATCGCCCGGAGCTACGCCAGTGCATTACCTGCCAACGCGAGCTAGTTGGCCCCTCGTCGTGGTTCAGCGCAGCCCTAGGGGGTAGCCTGTGCGCCGCCTGCGGCCCTGGGAACGGAGTGCGTTTAGCCCAGCGTAGCTTGCGCTTTCTCGCTGTCCTCCAGGGTCTTAGGACCTACAGCAAAGAGGCCCTCCCCCAAGCCCCTGCCCAGCGCGGCGAGATCCGCATGGCTTTGCGCGGCTTTCTAGAGTACTACGGGGGCGAGCACAGCCGGCTTAAATCGCTCGACTTTCTCGATGGCCTCAACAAGGCCGCTTTGCCCGCCTAACTTATTGGAGATTTTCATGTCCGACGACGCAATGGAGAAACTAGTATCCCTGTGTAAGCGCAAAGGCTTCATCTTCCAAAGCTCGGAAATCTACGGTGGTCTCAATGGCTGCTGGGATTACGGCCCTTTGGGCGTCGAGCTGTTGCGCAACATCAAAGAGGTCTGGTGGAAGGCCATGACCTACCGAGAGGACGTGGAGGGCATCGACGCCAGCATCCTCATGAATCAGCGAGTGTGGGAGGCATCGGGCCACGTCGACAGCTTTACCGACCCCATGGTCGAAGATCGCAAGACCAACGAGCGCTTCCGGCTCGACCAGCTCCTCGAAGAAAACGGCATCGACGTAGCGGGCCTGAGCGCCGAGGAAATGGGCGTGCTGCTGCGCGAGCGCGACATTAAAAGCCCCAAGGGCAACGAACTGAGCGACCCGCGGCAATTCAACCTGATGTTCAAAACCTTCGTCGGCCCGCTCGAAGACGACAGTGCACGGGTCTTTCTCCGCCCCGAGACGGCGCAGGGCATCTTCGTCAACTACCTCAACGTGCAAGCGGCGACGCGCCAGAAGCTGCCCTTTGGCATCGCCCAGATAGGCAAGGCATTCCGCAACGAGATCAACACCAAGAATTTCCTCTTCCGCACTCGAGAATTTGAGCAGATGGAGATGCAGTACTTCGTCGCGCCAGGAACCCAAGACGAGTGGTTCGACTACTGGCGCGAGGAGCGCTGGAAGTGGTTCGCGCATATCGGCCTACCCGAGGGCAAGTTGAGCTGGCACGAACACCAAGGCGACGAACTGGCCCATTATGCCCGCGCCGCCTTCGACATCCAATACGAGTTCCCCTTTGGCCCGGGCGAGATCGAGGGCATCCACAATCGCGGCGACTACGACCTATCGCAGCACGAAAAATTCTCGGGCAAACAGCTCAAGTACTTCGACGAGCAGCAGCGCACAAAGTTCGTGCCCTACGTAGTAGAAACCTCAATAGGGGCCAGCCGCACTTGCATGGCCTGCTTAGTCGAGGCATATCACGAGGAAGAGGTCAGGGAAGAGACGAGGGTGGTAATGCGCTTTCACCCCCGCATTGCGCCAATCAAAGCGGCGGTATTGCCCCTCGTCAAGCGCGACGGCATGCCCGCCATTGCCCGGCAAATCGCCGAGGACCTCCGGCCTTACATGCGGGTTTTTTACGACGAGGGCGGCGCGATTGGCCGCCGCTACCGGCGCATGGACGAGGTGGGGACGCCGTTCTGCCTAACGGTCGATTCGGATACCCTAGAGAATCAGACCGTCACCGTGCGCGTTCGCGACACTATGGCCCAAGAGCGGGTGCCCATAGTCGAGTTGCGCGTCCACCTTGAGAGCCGCATGGATGCTTGGCAAATCCCTTGACCCGGTAGTATAAATCCTGATATTATCCTTCGCGCTTGGGCTATAACTCTCCCTAGGCGCAAACTTCCGCGTTGCGATACTGTATCCCGTTGGCGAAAGTGGCGGAACTGGCAGACGCGCTAGATTTAGGATCTAGTGCCCGAAAGGGCTTGGGGGTTCGAGTCCCCCCTTTCGCACCATAAATAGACGAGCGCACTGTCCACGATTCGGCGGTGCGCCTAGCTTTGTAAGGGTTGCGTTTCGTGAAGACTCATGTCACAGAGAAGGGCCAGTGGGCACGCGAGCTAGCCGTTGAAGTAGAGGCCGCGCGCATCGACGATGCCGTCAATAAGGCACTGCGCCGATACCAAAAGCGGCTGGAGATTCCGGGCTTCCGCAAGGGCAAAGTGCCGCTCCGGATCGTCGAGTCACGCTTCGGCAGTTCCATCCGCGGCGAAGTCCTCGGCGATCTCCTCCCCTCGCTCCTAGAAGAAGCCACGCGCGAGGCGGGCCTGCGGCCAGCCGCACCGCCCCAAATTTCCCAGCTCGACCACGAGCCGGGGGGAAATCTGACGTTTACGGCGGCTCTCGACATCTGGCCCGAAATCAACGCCGAGCACTACGAAAAGCTCGCCGCTACCCGCATGGTTCACGAGGTGGCCGACGAGGAAATCGGCGAACACCTAGAGGAACTGCGCCGCCGCCACGCCACCGAGCGAGTCGTCGAGCGGCCATTGGCCAAGGGCGACGTACTCGTCGCGGATTTACAGCGACTCGACGACAGCGGCCTACCCATCATTGGCGATAAGTACGAGAAACGCCACATCCTCATCGGCGACGAGAACGCCCTCAGCCCCGAGTTTGAAGAGGCCCTTGTCGGCATGGGCGCCGGCGCAGAACGCAAGGTCCGCTTCGCCTACCGCGAGGACCTGCCCAACGAACAGCTTGCCGGCCAGACCGCGCATTTCGCAGTGGCAGCCCACGAGGTGCGCGAGCGCACCCTGCCCGAGCTCGACGACGAGTTCGCCAAGGACCTCGGCGAACAGTTCCAGACCCTCGACGACTTGCGCCAGCACCTCAGCGGGCAGATCCAAGAGCGCTGGGAATACATGGCCCAGCAGCGCCTGCACAACGAATTGATCAGCCAGCTCATCCTAAAAAACGAATTCGAGCTGCCCGAGAGCATGGTCGATAACTACCTCGACTCGCTCGAGCGGGAGCAGGCCCATCACGACCACGACCACGATCACGATCACAGCCACAGCGACGAAGAGCGCGCCCAAGCCACGCGCCAGCTCAAGAGCTATCTACTGCTCGACAGCGTGCGCCAACAAGCCGGGATCGAAGTGACGGACGCGGAGTTTGCCCAATTCACCGCCGAGCGCGCCACCCGCGCCGGCGTCCAACCCTCCGACTTGCAGAACGCGGAGGGATTGCGGCGGGAGCGGCGGGAGTTGGAAGACCAAAAGGTCTTTGATTTGCTCATCGCCAAAGCCGAAATTAAAGAGGAAAAGGTATAAATCATGTCGCTGATTCCAATGGTCATCGAACAGACGGGCCGAGGTGAGCGCTCCTACGACATCTACTCGCGGCTGCTCAAGGACCGCATCATCTTTGCTGGCACTCCGATCAACGACGCGATCGCCAATCTCATCATCGCCCAGATGCTCTTTCTCGCTTCTGAAGATCCCAAAAAGGACATCGCGCTCTATCTCAACACCCCCGGCGGGCTGATCTCGGCGGGCATGGCCATCTACGACACCATGCAATACGTGGCCTCCGACATAGCCACGATCTGCATCGGCCAAGCATCTAGCATGGGAGCCGTGCTTTTGGCCGGCGGCACCAAGGGCAAGCGCCAGGCCCTGTCCAACGCCCGCGTCTTGCTGCACCAGCCCATGGGCGGGATCGGCGGTCAAGCGGCCGACATGGAAATCCACGCCCGCGAGATCATCGCCATGCGCCAGCAGATCAACGAGGTGCTAGTCGAGTGTACCGGGCAGCCGCTAGAGCGCATTGAGCACGACACCGAGCGAGACTTCTTCATGTCGGCCGCAGAAGCCGTCGAATACGGCATCATCGACGAGATCATCGCTCCATCTCGCGTCGAGGTAGCCCCCTCCTCAGTATAGGAGCCTATTTTGCGTCGTCGGCCTCCCCAAAGCGATCCGCGCTGCTCGTTCTGCGGGCGTAGCCACAACCAAGTTGACAAGATCATCACCGGCCCCCAGGTCCACATCTGCAACGAGTGCGTCAAGCTGTGCAACGACGTACTGTCCGAAGAGCGGCAAAAGACCCTCCCCTGGGAGACCGCAGAGATGCCCAAGCCGGGCCAAATCAAGGATTTTCTCGACGAATACGTGATCGCCCAAGAGCGGGCCAAGAAAATCCTCGCGGTCGCCGTGTACAACCACTACAAGCGCATTCGCACCAAAGTTGACCTAGACGAGGTGGAACTCGAAAAAAGCAACGTAATGCTCATCGGCCCCACCGGCACCGGCAAGACCGAACTGGCCAAAACCCTCGCCAAATTCCTGCAGGTCCCCTTCTCCATTGCCGACGCCACCATTCTCACCGAGGCCGGCTACGTGGGTGAGGACGTGGAAAACATCCTCGTGGGCCTTTTGCAAGCGGCCGATTACGACGTGCCTCGTGCCGAAAAGGGCATCCTCTATCTCGACGAGGTTGACAAGATCGCCCGCAAGAGTGCTACGCCTTCGGTCGGCCGCGACGTGTCGGGCGAAGGCGTGCAACAAGCACTGCTCAAAATTCTGGAGGGCACCACCGCCAACATCCCACCCAAGGGGGGCCGCAAGCACCCTGAGCAGTCGATGATCCAGATGGATACCCGCAACATCCTCTTCGTCTGCGGCGGGGCCTTCGAGGGGCTGGACAAGGTCATCAGCCAACGAGTCGGCAAACGCACTATGGGCTTTGGGGCCGACGGCGACGAGAGCAGCCTCGACACTCCGGACGTATTGCCGCTGGTCCAGCCCGAAGATCTGCTCGCCTACGGCATGATCCCCGAATTTGTCGGCCGCGTACCAGTAATCACCACTATGGACTCGCTCACCGAGGACGACTTGTTCCGCATCCTCACCGAGCCGCACGACGCCATCATCAAGCAGTCGCAGCGGCTCTTCGCCATGGACGGAGTCGAGGTCGAGTTCACCGAGGAAGCCCTGCGCAAGGTAGTGGCCCTGACCGTTCACAAGGGCACTGGGGCCCGCGGCCTGCGCTCTGTCCTAGAGCAGGCTATGATGGACATCATGTTCGATATTCCCTCTCAGGAGGAAGTCTCGCGTCTGCAAGTTACGGGCGAAATGATCGAGAGCGGGATCGCACGGTCCAACAGCGAAGACGAAGAGATCCGGCGCAAACGCGCCTAATCTCCAAGCCCCGGTGATGCGCTTTTCCTCTGTCGAATTCAAAATTAGTGCTGTCCGCACGGCTGATCTGCCCAAGGACGGGTTGCCCGAAATCGCCTTAGTAGGCCGCTCCAACGTCGGCAAGTCCTCCCTGATCAACAGGTTGGTACAGCGCAAGAGGCTGGCGCGCACCAGCACCGTACCTGGCAAGACCCAGCAGTTAAACTACTATCTGGCCAACGAGCAGTTTTACTTGGTCGATCTGCCTGGCTACGGGTACGTGCGCGGCGGCGTGGGCTTGCGCTTACAGCTCGGCCGACTCATCCGCAGCTACATGACCAACCGCGAGGTATTGTGCGCGGTGTTGCAGCTCGTCGATGCCCGGCGCGGCCCCACCGACTTAGACTGGCAGATGATCAACGAGTTGCGCTCGCTCGATAAGCCCTTCTTGCTGGTCTTTACCAAGGCCGACAAACTGTCGCGCAATAAGTTGCAACACTTATTCGACCAACTCGATGACCAAGGATCGCTCGCCGGCCTTTCCTTTGTGCCCTTCTCGGCGCTTGACGGTCGTGGGCAGGACGACATTACAGGGTGGATCGCCGAGGCTTTAGCCGGCAACGCAACCTAAAAAGGACCATGAAAGTACTGATCAGCGACAAGATGGACCCCCGCTGCGTCGAGATTCTCGAAGCCAATGACGGGATCGCAGTGGACGTGCGCAGCGGGTTGTCGTCGAGTGCGCTCCTAGACTGCATCGGTGACTACGAAGGACTCGTCGTGCGCAGCGCGACCAAGGTGACGGCCGAGGTGCTCGCCGCCGCGCCGCGCCTCCGGGTCATTGGCCGCGCCGGCACGGGCTTCGACAACATCGACGTAGAGGCGGCAACCCGCCACGGCGTCATCGTCATGAATACCCCGGGCGGCAATTCCCTATCGACCGCCGAGCACACCTTCGCACTCATAGCCTCCCTTGCGCGGCACATCCCGCAGGCGACGGCCTCGCTTAAAAAGGGGCTGTGGGAACGGAGCCAATTCGTCGGCGTCGAGCTGGCTGGCAAGACCCTTGCCGTGGTCGGCTTGGGCCGAGTGGGGAGGGAGGTGGCCGCGCGCGCAACGGCCTTTCACATGAAGGTCCTCGGTTACGATCCCTATATCGGCCAAGACATGGCCCTCTCTTACGGCGCACATCTCGCATCCCTCGACGAGATCTACGCTACCGCGGATTTTATCACCGTCCACACCCATCTCAGCGACCAGACTCGGCACCTGATTGCCGCCGCCGAGATCGCTCAGTGCAAAGACGGGGTCTATCTAATCAACTGCGCCCGCGGCGGCATCATTGACGAGGACGCCCTCCTGCGCGGCCTGACTTCGGGCAAGGTCGCCGGTGCCGCCTTAGACGTCTTCGAGGAGGAGCCGCCGACCCTCGTGGGCCTCTTGGTTGACGACCGCGTGATCTGCACGCCGCACTTGGCCGCCTCCACCAAGGAAGCCCAAGCCAATGTCGCCTTGCAGGTGGCCGAGCAGGTCGGCGACGTGCTGATGGGCCGCGTCATTCGCAACGCGGTCAACGCCCCCTCGGTTGATCCCGAGATCCACGGCAAGCTACAGCCCTACCTCGTGCTGGCCGAGCGACTAGGTCGCCTACAAGCCCAACTCGGCGCGGGACAGCTAGAGCGCATCACCATCGAATACCAAGGCGACGTCACCGCCTACCCGACCTCGCCGCTGACCTCGGCCGTACTCAAGGGCATCATGGAGACTGTCTCGGATGCGTCAGTCAATGTGGTCAATGCGCTGCTTTTCGCGCAGGAGCGCGGCGTGCAAGTCGATGAGCGGCTCAGCAGCGAGCACGAGGACTACGCCAGTCTCATCACCGTGGTGTATCACACCAACAAGGGGCAACGCCTGCTCGCGGGCACGCTCTTTGGCAAGAGCGACCCACGCCTCGTGCGCCTCGACGAGTACAGCTTCGATGCCGTGCCCGAGGGGCACATGCTCTTTTACATCAACGACGATGTCCCAGGCATCATCGGCCAAATCGGCACGGTTATGGGCAGCCACGAGGTCAACATCGCCCAAATGTCGTGCGGACGTCGCCAAATGGGCGGCCAAGCCCTGACCATCCTCAACGTCGATGACCCGATCACCACCGACGTAGTTGACGATATTCTCTCTCGGGAGTACATCTCCTGGGCCAAACAAGTCAGTCTTTAAGCAGGGGAGTACGCAATGCCCGCGAAAATAGTATTAGGAGCGCAGTGGGGCGACGAAGGCAAGGCCAAGGTCGTCGATTACCTCACGTCCGCCGCCGATGTGGTGGTGCGCTATCAAGGAGGGGCCAACGCCGGCCACACCGTCGTCACCGACGCCACTGAGTTCATCTTCCACACCATTCCCTCGGGCATCATGCACGAGGATAAAATCTGCGTGGTGGGCAACGGGGTGGTCGTTGATCCAGCCATCATGCTCGACGAGATCGCCGAGTTGGAGACCAAGGGCTTTTCAGTAGCTGACCGCTTCTTCGTCAGCCAAGTTGCCCACGTCGTAATGCCCTATCACAAGGTCTTGGAAAAGGCCGGGGAGGAAAGCGAAAACGGCGTCGCCATCGGCACGACTGGCCGCGGCATCGGCCCGGCTTACCGCGACAAAGTCGAGCGCAGCCACGGGGTGCGCGTCATGGATTTGTGCGACCCGGCGCGTTTGCGCGACAAGCTCCGGGCCAGCATCTGCGCCAAAAACGAAATCTTGACCAAGGTCTTCGGCCAAGAGCCGCTGGAGGCCAGCCCCATCATCGACGCGTACATCCGCTACGGGGAGCAACTTGCCCCATACATCGCCGACACCTCGGTCTTGCTCAACCAAGCCCTCGATCAAGGCAAAACGGTCCTCTGCGAAGGGGCGCAGGGGACCTTGCTCGACATCGACCACGGCACCTATCCCTACGTCACCTCATCGAACACCACCGCGGGCGGGGCCTGCACGGGTACCGGCATCGGCCCGACGCGGATCGCCGAGGTCGTCGGCGTGACCAAAGCGTACACCACGCGGGTGGGCAACGGGCCTTTCCCCACCGAGTTATTGGGGGAAGAGGGCGAGCGCCTGCGCGGCTGGGGCCGCGAGTTCGGAGCCACCACCGGCCGGCCACGGCGCTGCGGCTGGTTCGACGCTGCCATCTTGCGGGTCTCGGCGCGCATCAACGGCCTGACCAGCATCGCCCTGACTCGGCTCGACGTACTCGACCAATGCGACCACCTCAAGCTGGGTATTGGCTACCGCTGCGGCGACCAAGTGCTGGAGGAGTTTCCCGCCGACCCGCAAGTCCTAGAGCTATGCGAGCCAATCTACGAGGAGGTCGAGGGCTGGTGTGCGCCAACTACCCACGCGCGCCGCTTCGACGACCTACCGCCAAAGGCGCAGGCTTACGTGGAGCGGGTCTCTGAACTAAGCCGAGCGCCGGTCTCGCTGATTTCCGTAGGGCCGGAGCGCGAAGCCACTATCCCCCTCGCCTGAGCTATGCTACTCAAGCCTGCACCCGCCGAATCCAAGCCGCGCACCTTGCGTCGCCTGATGGCCGAGAAGACCCTGACCTTGCCCGGGGCCTTCAACGCACCCGTGGCCATGCTGGCCGAGCGCACCGGGTTCGAGGCTGTGTACATCTCTGGGGCTGGCCTAGCCAACGGCACGGCCGGCTACCCGGACGTCGGCCTGTTGGGCATGGACGAAATGGCGCGCCAAGCGGGCTACATTGCCAATGCGGTGCAAGTGCCCTGCATCTGCGATGCGGACACCGGGTTTGGCGAGATCTGGCAGGTGATGCGCACGGTGCGCGCGTACGAGCGCGAGGGCTTGGCCGGATTGCACTTAGAGGACCAAGTCATGCCCAAGCGCTGCGGTCACCTCGACGGCAAGGCCCTGATCGGGGTGGAGGAAATGGAGCGCAAAATCGCCGCGGCCTGCGCGGCGCGGCAAGACCCAGACTTTGTGATCATCGCCCGCTGCGACGCCCGCGCCGTCGAGGGCTTTGCGCAGAGCGTCGAGCGCGGCCAGCGCTACTTGGCAGCCGGCGCGGACGCAGTCTTTCCCGAAGCCATGCAGAGTGCCGAGGAATTCGCCCGCTACGCCGAGCAAGTCAAAGGCCCACTCCTCGCCAACATGACCGAATTCGGCAAATCGCCGTACCTATCGGTCGCGGAGTTCGCCGCCATGGGATACCGCCTCGTGATTTTCCCGCTGAGCGCGTTCCGCACCATGATGAAGGCCGTCGAAGGGCTGTTCCTCGAACTGAAGGAAAAGGGCACCCTCAAGGACGCCCTCGGACAGATGCAGACGCGAGCGGAACTCTACGAACTACTCGGCTACGACGAGTACACCAAACTAGACGCAGCGTTGGCCGCCCGCTTTCCAGCAAACGGAAAAAACCGCTGAATTATCAGCTAACATGCAGCCTCAAATCTATCCACGACCAACACTTCCCATAGAGAGATATACAGAATGACCGACAAATCCTACAGCCCCGGCCTCGAAGGAGTCATCGCCGGCGAGTCCGCCCTTTCGCGCATCGATATCGATATCAACCGCCTGATCCTGTACGGCTACGACCTAGTCGAACTGACCGAAAACGCCTCCTACGAAGAGGTCGCCTATCTGCTGCTTTACGGCGAGTTGCCGACGGTCGCCGAGTTGGCGGAATTCAATCAGCAACTGCGCTCGCAGCGCGACCTACCCGGCCCAGTCGTCGAGCTGTTGCGCTCCGCGCCGGCGGACGCCCACCCCATGGATCTGCTGCGCACGGCCGTGTCGGCACTGGCGTTTTTCGACGCCGAGACCCCCGACAACAGCCACGAGGCCAATGTGCGCAAGGCCGTGCGCTTGCTGGCCAAAATTCCCACCGCGCTCGCCTATGGCTATCGCTTCTCGCAAAACCTCGCGCCCATAGAACCCAACGCAGACTTGGACCACGCGGCCAATCTCCTCTTCATGCTGCGCGGAGAGAAGCCGCCCGCGTACGAAGTAGAGGCCATGAACACTTCGCTGATCCTCTACGCCGAGCACGGGTACAACGCCTCCACGTTTACCGCACGGGTCGTAGCCTCGACGCTCGCCGACCTGTACGCCGCCATGACTGCGGCCATCGGTGCCCTGCACGGACCCTTGCACGGCGGTGCCAACGAGGCGGCCATGCACATGCTCTTGGAGGTAGATTCGCCCGCGGCGGCCGAGCAGTGGGTCCTCGACTCGCTGGCGCAAAAGAAGAAGATCATGGGCTTTGGACATAGGGAATACAAAAGCGGCGACTCGCGAGTGCCGACGATGAAGAAGGTTGGCCGTCAGGTCGCCGCAGCCGTCGGCGACACCAAGTGGCCGGACCTAGCCGATGTGGTCGAAGCGACGATGATGCGCGAAAAAGGCATCTTCCCCAACGTCGATTTCCCCTGCGCGTACACCTACTACATCATGGGCATCCCGATCCCGCTCTACACCCCCATCTTCGTGGCCAGCCGCGTGGTCGGCTGGGCGGCGCACGTGATCGAGCAGCACGACGCCAACCGGCTCATCCGCCCCAACCACATCTACACCGGGCCGGAGCACCGCGCATTTGTCCCGCTCGGCGAGCGGGGCTGACCTCAGCCGCGCACTGCCAGCAACCAAGGCCGCACATCGAGCAAGAACCGCTGCACTGTATCGCCTTGGTAATCGGGATACGTCCACTCCAGAGGCCGGTAGCGTCCTCGCTGATAGAGCAGGGTCACCTCAGCGTAGAGCTGTGGGGCAATACACACCCGGTGGCCAGCGAATTTAGTCGTGGCCAACACCAAACTCTCGATCGAGAGCAACCCTGGGTCGATGTTGGCGCGGCGACACCGCCCTCGGCTCATCGCCCGCTCCAGCGCCATGGTCTGTGCCTTAACGGCCGCCAACTCGGCGGGGTCGATCCGCTCGGCAAAGCACACGAGCTGTTTGCACAATCCCGCGCCCATTTCCGCTGCGTAATACGAGGTGAAATCAAAATCATAGATCGCACTGGCCGTGCGCAGAGGACCGAAGCATTCGGCGAGGCGTTCTTGGGCCGCGGCGAGCGTCTCTGTGGAGTCGGCCAATACTGCGCAGACTAATGCGACGGGCGTGGAGGGTTGGAGATCAATGGGCATCTTGCAACAAAAGGCAAGGGACCTGATCGCGTCAATTTCTGCGGCGGGATTGGGAGGAGAGGGTAGTAGAGGATGTGAGGTAATCTAGCGGTTTCAAGCCGAGTCGTCTGGCCTGATATCTTCCAGTATAATACGTTCGCCGGTGAGTATACCCTGTATTATTACGTGCGAATCCCACATAGGACGCACGATGTCATTCATCATGCCCTGTGGCACCTGTACGGTGTGTTTTTTATTTCCATCAATAACTTGTATGATATTGCTGTCTTCGCGCATCGCATCCGCGTGGAGTAATATTCCGCGTATTTCTATAGGTTCGCTTGGTGTCTGCTGTGACTCGACCTGCGGCGACAACATTTCTGGTGGCAGTGATGGAAGCTCCGCCGCCGGCATGGTAAGCCCTACAGAACGTTGTACTCCTTCACGAATTGCGGTAAAACCCACCTGACTGATTCGTTCGCCATCGGGCGCAATTCTTCTTACCAGACCAAAGAAGTTCTGCAAATAAGCAGGTTCAGGGATACGCTTCCGTATTTCGATGATGTGGGAGCTGTTGATCAATGCAAGTAAGTCCATGAACTCATCGATGATAGCAGTCGTCTCAAGCATTCCCGAAAAAGACAGTTGTGGCCTACTGAATTTAAGCGTCACTGCGAAACTCCCGCTTCTAGGCACAGAAACCAGCGTCTGGTAATTTTCCCGTATTACTTTTTGTACAGGCCCTCTTTCCCGGAAAGGCTGGTTTCGCTTTCGCTCAACGGTACGGTGAATCAGTTTCGACGAGCTACTGATGCGCTCATATATTTCTTCCACGTTGACAAAACCATTTCCCACTTTTGGGCCTGAGAGACTCAACTGAATCTCATCCTCCTGCAAAGTAATGCCTTTCAGATCGAGGTGCCTTTGGAAGTAAATCTGCTCCAAAAGGTCGCGCAACTCCTCCGCAATCTCTGGATGCGGTTCCTGCGCCAGAGCAGTGGCTACTATTTTCTCGGCTTGGAGAAAGTCCCTGCAATCCAATGCCAAGGTGCCAGCGCTGCGATGCAACACTGCCCAAGCCAACTCCTCTGTTTTGTCAAGCTCGTCAATGGCAGCCAATTCATAGTGAAGTGCCTGCTCAAAATACTCTAGGGATTCTTCCGCATTGCCACGCGCCCTTCTTCTGAGGCCGAGGTCTGCGAATTCCATAGCTTTTTTGTGGAGATGATTAACTGAGTTCATTTCTTTTTTACTTCGGCAATTGGCCGCCCGAATTCAACCACGATTGCGTAAGCCGGTAATTTCTGATCATTCGACCGATTCATCTGGCGCAATTTCTGTTTCACTCTTGTCTTGACTTGGCCATCATTACCATTTCGGATGCCGGATACTTCCATCCTTGCTCTAAAGTCTAGTACATCATCCCCGAGCCAATAATCGAATCCGGTACCCTTTCGTGAACGCAATACAACCGCGTAACCGATTTCCCGACTTGCCAGTAGGACAGCAATGCCGGCAGCACCGTCTTCGGTAGCCTCCTCATCGTCATTCCAAGTCCGGCGGGCTTGGTTAGTGACCTGCGGCCAATCTAGCCGATAACTATTATTAGCGCCATTACGGACAGTAAGGTAAGCACCTGGTGTATGACCCTGAGATTCTAGGCAAACGGCTCCGGCTTCGGCCAATTCGTTACCCTTTGCTCGTGAGATACCGGGGATGTTGTCAGTGTCCAGTTCGTTCAAATCCAGCATTTACCAATCCAGATAGCGAATCATGCGGTTGCCTCTTTGGTCAGACGATTGATTGGCGGCAGTTTCGCCCAATGCAGTGCCCTTGGGTACGGCAAAAATCTTTGAATAGGGAGTTTTGGTCCGTTAGTCAAGTAATATAATTTCTTTTGAACATCGTCAAATCGGCAAATATAGCTGTATGATCTCCGTGTTCCGGCTTTTCCTTCAGCTTGTACTCGTTGCGTTTACGGTGCAAATCCTAGACATTGATCACCAGAAATTACCATCAAGGAAAGGCCACTATGCGCATAGAAGACCTCGACACGCCCGCCCTCCTCGTCGATCTCGACGGCTTGGAGGACAACCTCGACCGCTACCAACGCTACTTTGACGAGCACGGTATTGGCTTGCGGCCCCACATCAAGACCCACAAATGCGTGGCCATCGCCCATATGCAAATGCGTCGCGGGGCGATCGGCATCACCTGCCAAAAGCTCGGGGAGGCCGAAGTCATGGCGGCGGGCGGAGTCGATCGCGACATCCTGATTCCCTATAACATCATCGGCGCGCAAAAGCTGGCGCGGCTGGTCGCGCTGGCGCGGGACACCCGGCTGACCGTGGCGGCTGATTCCGAATACACCGTGCAAGGGCTAGCCGAAGCTGCTGCGGAAGCGGATGTCACTGTGGGCGTGGTCGTCGAACTCGATCGCGGCCGCACGGGCGTAGGCTCGCCCGCGGCCGCGGGCGCCCTAGGCGAAAAAATCGATCAGGCCCCAAACATCGAACTCCGGGGCATCATGTCTATGCCAGCGACTCCAGACATGCGGCCGCTAATCCAAGAGACGCTCGCGCATTTCGACCGCAAGGGTCTGCCGCATCCCATCGTCAGTGGCGGTAGTACACCGGGCGCGTTCAAGGCGCACGAAATCCCCGAACTGACCGAGTACCGGGCCGGCGAGTACCCAGTCGGCGGCGTCGGCCATCTCCGCCGGGGAACCCACAGCGTCGGTCAGTGCGCTGGCCGGGTGCTGATGACCGTAGTCAGCCGACCAGCCGCGGATCGCGCCATCCTCGACGGGGGCAGCAAGTCGCTCAGCGCAGCGGTCCATCGCGGGGAAGACGGTTCATTCATCATGGGGCACATCGTCGAGTACCCCCAAGCCGTCTTCTCCGGGGCCTCGGAGGAACACGGGCAGGTCGATCTATCGGCCTGTGACGACAAGCCCCAAATCGGCGAACAAGTGCAAGTCCTGCCGGTTCATCCCTGCCCCTGTTTCAACGAACACGACCAGATCTTTGCCGTGCGCGGCGGCCGCGTGGAAGCCGTCTGGCCGGTTGACGCCCGCGGGCAGATACGCTGAAAGGAGCGAATTGTGGATTTTGCCGAATTGAGCGAAAAACTAAAGGTGGCCAGCACCGCGACCCTGACGTCCGTGCTGCGCAACAAGGGACTGTACAACACGTTTATGCACCAAGTCGCGCCCCTTACTCCCGACATGCAGATGGTCGGCCGGGCCTTTACCCTGCGCTATATCCCGGCGCGCGAGGACCTCGACGAGGTCCCACTGGACAACCTGAAAGACGTGCAGCGGGTCGGTATTGAGCAGATAATCGCAGGTGACGTGTTCGTCATTGATGCACGCGGCGACACCCGCGCCGGGACTATGGGGTCCATCCTAGCGGCGCGGCTGCAAGTGCGGGGCTGCGCGGGAATCGTCACCGATGGAGCCTATCGCGACTCGCCGACCATCGTCGCGTCGGGGTTACCTGCATACGCGGCGGCCATGAACGCCCACACCAACAAAACCATCCACCACCCTAGCGAAATCCAGGTGCCCATCGCCTGCGGCGGCGTGGCGGTCTTCCCCGGCGATGTGCTCGTCGGCGATGGGGAAGGGGTCGTGGTCATACCCGCGCATCTAGCCGAAGAGGTCGCCATCGAGGCCGAGGAGATGGAGAAAAAAGAGCGCTTCATCACCGAGAAAATCCGCGCCGGGGCCAGTATTGTCGGCACCTATCCCCCCGACGAGCAGACCTTGGCTGAGTACCAAGCCTGGAGAACAAACCAATCGTAGGAGTGTTCAGCCCAGACGACGGCGCAAGCGACGCGCTAGATCCGCGACCATAGCGGGAGCGGTGGCGGCGATGTTGTGCAACTCGTCGGGGTCCTGCTCAAGGTCGTAGAGTTCGTCGCAGTCGTTGTAATTCTGGATGTATTTGTGGGTAGCCGTGCGAATGCAGCGGAAGTTGTTCAGGGCGGCGACAGTCTCTTGGCGGTGGATGTCGGTCTGGCCGTCGAGGACGGGTTGCAGCGAGCGGGCGTCGATGTCCTGCTGCGGCGCGAGCTGGGCAAAATCACATATCGTGGCATTGAGGTCAATGAGTTCGCACAGCGCGTCACAGACGCGGCCTCCGGCGATATTCGGCCCGGCGATGATCAGCGGTACGCGTAGGCTGGCCTCGTAAGCGGCGCTTTTGGTGTATAGCCCGTGGTCGCCGAGCAGTTCGCCGTGGTCGGAGGCGAAAATGATATAGGTATTGTCGAGTTGGCCGCGTTTTTCGAGCGCGTCGAGGATCTGGCCGATCTGGTCGTCGATGAGTTCGGTGGCAGCGCAGTATTGGCGACGGGTTTGAGTGATTTGGTCGGGAGTGAATTCTGCGGCGCGTTTTTTGATCCACTCGGGTTTGCCAGCAAGGGAGTCGCTGATGGCCGGGGGCATCGCCGCGTCGCGGTAGCGGTCGGCATATTCGGTGGGCGGATCAAAGGGGTCGTGCGGGCCGACGAAGCTGACGAAGTAGTGCCAGGGGAAGTCGTCGGACACATGGGCGATCCACTCGGCGGCGCGACGGCCGATATAGGCGTCCTCAAAGTCCGCGCTGGCCAGCGGTGAGTCGCGGCAGTCGGTAATCCAACTGGAAGCAGCGCGTTGTCGATAGTCCTGATGAAATGTCGCCAATTGCCCTTTGGCGGCTAGGTAGTGCGTATAGGAGCCAATCGGCGTGGGCGAGGAGCCAGCGTGCATTTTGCCCTCGCATTCCTCTGGATCGGTGAAACCCCAGCTATAGGCGTAGGGCCGGTCGCCGTAGCGGCCATTGTAGCCGTCGGATTTGCGCAGGTCGAGCTTGCCGACGCAGCCGACTCGGTAGCCGGAGTCGCGCAGCCGCTGATAGTAGGTGGTGGTGCCCAAGGGCAGCCGCCCCGAATTGTCCACGCAGCCGAGGCGGCTCGGTTGCAGGCCAGAGGCCAATCCGATCCGCGCCGGCGCGCAGACGGGTGCATTGGTGGTGCAGTGGGTGAAGCGCACGCCAGCGGCGGCGAGGCGGTCGAGGTGAGGCGTCCGCAGGAACTCGGCACCGGCGGCACCGAGATAGTCATGGCGGTGCTGATCATCCATGATGAAGAGTATATTGGGACGAGGCATTGGGGCGTTCCTTGGCGTTTTAGGTAGCTTGAACGAGCGCGGGGCGTGTGGTATGTTGGACGACCTAATTCAACTCAATCTATCCAGTCGCCAATCTCGCTTCAAGGACGGCAGTGCAGAAGCGCGCCGATTTTGACCTATAGGAGATAGGACAAGTAAGGGAAAGACATGAACGAATTCACGAGCCCTGCGGTGCAGGCGATGAATCTCATTCGATACATTGGAGACCAAGTATCGGAATTGGGTAAGCCAATTTCCTATCTCCCTGAAATCAGCCAGGAAATTGGCGCTCCGAGCAAGGAATTCTTTATGCAACTCGTCAGAGAGTTGTACAAAAACCAGACCATCCAAATGACGGAATTAGTAACGTACCAATCTGACCTAACACCTTTTGCGAATGTCAACCTCTCTCTCGACGGATGGGAACAGTACGAAGAGGAAAAGCATGGGGGGTTTGCTGGAAACTACGGTTTCCTCGCCATGCAGTTCAACGAACCCGATCTCGAATCCTTTGTTTGGGACGTTGTGAAACCCGAGGTAAAGGATGCCACCGGTTATGATCTCGTCGATATGCGCGATGTCTCAAAGGCGGGTATCATCGACAACATCATGCGTGTCCGAATCAGAGACGCGAAGTTCGTTATTGCCGACCTCACTCACGGCAACAATGGCGCATATTGGGAGGCCGGTTACGCGGAGGGTCTAGGCAAACCTGTTATCTATATCTGCGAAAAGAAAAAATTTGAAAGCAACGATGGAACCCACTTCGATACGAATCACTGCACGACCGTTATTTGGTCTAAGTCTAGGGATAATGACAAGGACTTCCGTCAGAAATTGACCGCAACTCTTCGCCGGTCACTAGATGAATCGTGATAGCCGCCAATGGAGCAGCCTAGCCCAACAACAGTAATGTTCGACAATACGGAGGAACAACCTATGCGGATTGAGCAGATTGAAATCAAGAACTACCGTTCCTTCCGCCACGCCGTGTTTGATAATTTACCCCCGATGGTCGTAGTCGTGGGCGCGAACGGCACGGGCAAGTCAACGCTACTCGACGTGTTTAGCTTTCTCAAGGACGCGCTGACCCAGAACGTCACCATGGCAGTGGCGCGACGCGGAGGGTTCCGCGAGTTGGTTAGCCGGGGAGAAAAGGGGCCGATTGGGATCACCATCAAATTCCGCGAGAGCGGCGGACGTCTGGCCACTTACGAACTCGAAATAGTAGCGAGGGGTGGCCAAGTCTCGGTTGAACGCGAAGTACTCCACTACCGTAAAGGGCAGTATGGACGCCCCTGGCATTTCGTTGATTTCTCAGGCGGGATCGGAACCGCGATCACAAATGAATCGGTCTATGGTCAGGAAGAAGTAAAAGAAAAAAGAGCGGAGTACAAGCTCGATGACCCCAGCGTCCTCGCGATCAAAGGCTTGGGGCAGTTCCGCGAGTTCCAAGTCGTCTCAGATTTCCGCAGCCTGATCGAAAACTGGCACGTCTCGGACTTCCACATTGCCGATGCCCGACCAAGCAGTGAGGCCGGCTATGCCGAGCATATGTCTAACCGTGGCGATAACATCGCCCAAGTGGCCCAGTACCTCTACGAAAATCACCGCGAGTGCTTCGACCAAGTGCTGAAAGCTATGAGCCAGCGTGTCCCCGGCGTGAGCGGCGTTGAAGCCAAACCGACGGAGGACGGGCGTCTCGTCCTGCGCTTTCAGGATGGCAGCTTCAAAGACCCCTTTATTGCCCGCTACGTCTCTGACGGCACCATCAAGATGTTCGCCTACCTCGTCTTGCTGTATGACCCGAAGCCTCATCCGTTGCTGGCGGTCGAAGAACCCGAAAACCAGCTCTATCCCGAATTGCTAATAGAATTGGCCGAGGAGTTTCGGGACTACGCCCGGCGCGGCGGCCAAGTGTTCGTTTCAACCCACTCTCCCGATTTCCTGAACGGAGCAGAACTCGATGAGATCTTCTGGTTGGTTAAGAAAGACGGATTCACGACCGTGCGCCGAGCGTCCGATAGCGAACTGCTGCGTACTCTTGTCACAGAGGGAGACTTACCGGGTGCCCTATGGAGGCAAAGGCTTTTCGAGGGCATCGGGCTACGTCAACTTGACGAGGAGTTGGTGATCACCTAGCAGGCCGCGATGAATACTAACGATCCAATCCCATTTACAGCATTCGCCCGCTTCAAGCGGCTAGTGACCATAGGACCATGACTCCAGAGGTATTCATTACCAAGTGGCGTGCCGTCGAACTCAAGGAACGCTCGGCTGCTCAGGAGCACTTTATCGACCTGTGCCGGCTGCTCGGCGAGTCAACCCCGACCGAGGGCGATCCTACCGGCGAGACGTACTGCTTTGAGAAGGGTGCTCGCAAGGAAACCGGCGGCGATGGTTGGGCCGACGTGTGGAAGCGACACTGCTTCGCTTGGGAGTACAAGGGCCCGCGTGCCAACTTAGACGCGGCCTTTGACCAACTCAGGCAATACGCGCTAGCTTTGGAAAACCCGCCGCTTTTGATCGTCTCCGACATGCGGCGGTTCCGCATCCGCACCAACTGGACCAACAGCGTCAGCAAGACCCACGGATTCGAGATCGACGATTTAGCCGATGCCGCTGTCCGCGACAAGCTCAAGTGGGCACTATCCGACCCTGAGCGGCTGCGGCCGGACGAGACCCGGCAGGCGCTCACCGAGCGGGCGGCCACGGCCTTTGCGTTGCTGGCGCAAGCCTTGCGGGAACGCGGCCATGACCCGCAGGCAGTGGCGCATTTCATCAACCGGCTGGTGTTCTGCATGTTCGCCGAGGACGTAGGTCTTTTGCCGAGCAATCTGTTCACGCGGATGTTGGAGCAGGCGCGGCAGCAGCCAGAGGAGTTCGCCGCCATGGCCCGCGATCTGTTCGCTGCCATGGCCACCGGCGGGCGGGTTGGCTTTGAGCCGGTGGCTTGGTTTAATGGCGGGCTGTTCGACGACGATACCGCCCTTCCACTAAAAAAGGCCGAGATCGACACGGTGCTCCAAGCGGCGACCCTAGAATGGTCGGAGATTGATCCTTCCATCCTAGGCACCCTGTTCGAGCGCGGCCTCGACCCGGGTAAGCGGGCGCAGCTTGGGGCACACTACACGGACCGCGACAAAATTATGCGGATCGTCGAGCCAGTGGTGATTCGCCCGTGGTTGGCCGAATGGGAAAAGGTGAAAGGGGAAATCACCGCCGCGCTGAAACGAGCCGGAAATGCCCGATCTGCTGCTGCCCGGACTCGCCAACGCAGTCGGGCCGAGCAGCGCAAGGACGCTTTCTTACAGCACCTCCGCTCTTTCACCATCCTCGACCCAGCTTGTGGCTCCGGTAACTTCCTCTACGTCGCCTTGCACGCGCTCAAGGACTTGGAGCATCGGGTGCAACTGGAGGCCGAAGCCTTTGACCTCCAGCGCTCGTTTCCCGAAGTCAGCCCGGCCAACGTCAAGGGGATCGAAATCAACGCCTACGCCGCCGAATTAGCGCGCGTGTCGGTGTGGATCGGAGAAATCCAGTGGATGCGGCGCAACGGCTATACCGGGGCGGATCGTCCAGTTCTCAAGCCGCTCAACACCATCGAATGCCGCGATGCGATCCTGACCCCAGACGGCGAGGAACCGGCATGGCCAGCAGCCGATGTAGTGATCGGCAATCCGCCATTTATCGGAGGAAAACTTCTCAACGCGAACCTTGGCGAGGATTATGTTTCAAGCATTTTCACGGTGTATGAAGGCCGCGTACCAGCGGAGGCAGATCTCGTCTGCTACTGGTTCGTGAAGGCCGGCGAGCACATAGAATCGGGCAAGGCAAAGCGCGCAGGTCTCGTCTCAACCAACTCCATTCGCGGCGGGGCGAATCGGCGGGCGTTGCAAACCGCGACTGAGGACCGTCCGATCTTTGAGGCGTGGAGCGATGAGCCGTGGGTGATTAATGGGGCGGCGGTGCGCGTCTCTTTGGTGTGCTTCTCACGACCGGATGATGGAGCGGCGCTGGAACAGCGGCTCGATGGCCAGCTTGTGGATGCGGTCCATCCCGATCTGACGGGGAACGTTGATCTGACCAAGGCACAACGGCAATGCCGGAACATCGGCATTGCGTTCATGGGAGATACCAAGGGCGGCCCCTTCGATGTGCCCGGAGAGCAGGCCCGGGAATGGCTCCGCGAGCCTGCGAACGCGAACGGACGGCCCAATTCCGACGTTCTCAAGCCGTGGGTAAATGGCATGGACTTGACCCGCCGACCGGCTGACAAATGGATTGTCGATTTTGGCTGGAGCATGATGCAAGAGGAAGCCGCGCTCTACGAGGCACCGTTTCAACACACAAAGGAGCACGTTTATCCAATGCGACAACAGAATCGCCGGGAAGCCTATCGCATCCATTGGTGGCGGCATGTCGAGCCGAGGCCGGGGATGTGGGAGGCACTTGCCGGTCTGTCGCGCTACATCGCTACGCCCACCGTCGCCAAGCACCGTCTGTTCGCTTGGCTCGACGTGCGCATCTGCCCCGATCATCAGCTAATTGTCATCGCCCGCGACGACGACACGACCTTCGGCATCTTGCACAGCCGATTTCACGAGGCGTGGTCGCTGCGGCTCGGCACGAGTCTAGAAGATCGTCCGCGCTACACGCCGACCACCACCTTCGAGACCTTTCCCTTCCCCGAAGGGCTATCGCCCGATATTCCGGCTTCGGATTACGCCAATGATCCGCGTGCTGTTGCCATCGCCGAAGCAGCGCGACGACTAGTCGAACTGCGCGACCGCTGGCTCAGTCCGCCCGAATGGGTGGAGTGGGTGGACGAGCCGGTCCCCGGCTATCCCAAGCGCCCGGTGCCCCGAGACGAGGCGACGGCGAAGGAACTCAAGAAACGCATACTGACCAATTTGTACAATGCTCGCCCGCAATGGCTTGTCGATGCTCATGCCGCGCTCGACGCGGCTGTGGCGGAGGCGTATGGGTGGGACGCGGGCATTTCGGAGGACGAGGCGCTGGGCGAATTACTGGAGCTGAACTTGAGGAATGGCTAATGATGAAAATTCCCGAATGTACTCTCAAAACCACCTAGTTTGATGTCTACGGATAAGAGAGAGGAAGGTTATATCCGCTATAACTTTCTACTGCACAAAAGGTTTCTCCTATGAAGCGCAACTCGAACCGGGGCGGCTCACCAAAGGAAATTCCACGCTCTCTTGCCCTGTTTTCAATTTCTGGAAAATCTGCAATGATTTCTTGTTGTTTGCGATTCACCTCACCCAGATATTGATTTGTCCTCATAACATCATAGATGTTAGTTCCTGCGAATGTACTACCTCCCCCAAGCGGCGAATACGTTGTTCCGTCATTCATAGTAATAAAATAATTGATTCTCTTTCTGCGTAGTTCCTTAATTTCTTCGTCAGAAAGTCGAGTTTCTGTTTCTGTGACTCCGTCGAAAAAACAAGACAGAAGCTCGGGCCAGTTGTCATGCATGGTCGTGATTAGTTTCTGCGATGTCCAATTCCCATGGGGGAGAATGTCGATAAAATACGCATAATCCTCTTCAAAACGACAATACAATAATGGGTCTGTGCGATTTATAAACCCATCGGGATCTATCTCTGTTCCAAGGTGGAGATGATGAATCCCCCAATCGTTGAGGAAAAGATCATTGTAATTAAATTTTTTGATTTTCCTGCTTAGGTACGGACCTAAGTACACGACAGTAAGCTAAGTTGTGGTACAGCCCCAATTTAGGTTTATTTGTAATCGCCCAAGATTGCATCTAAATCCTAAATACAGGAGCTGTACCGTGCTTATTCATACGCTAAAGAAAGCGCTCATGCAAGGGTCTGTATCCCTCACGCGCCACCGCCTGGACCTGATGAGTGGCTTGGTCTGTGCGCTGATGCAAGTGCGTTCGGTCAATCTGAGAAAACTCGCGTGTAGTCTGCCCGGCATGGCTCAAATAGACAGTCAATATCGTCGCCTACCGCGTTTTTTCAGCAGCGGATTCTCCCCGGCCGTGTTTACTGAGTTGATCGTCTCTAAGCTGGTGCGCCCCGGCCAGCCCCAGGTGTTGGTCATGGATCGTAGCCATTGGAAGTTGGGTCGCACCGATCTGAATCTGTTATGTGTCGGTCTGGTCTACCAAAGGGTGTCTATTCCGTTGGTCTATCAGTCGTTGCAAAAGCCGGGCAACTCCCATACCGAAGAACGTAAACACCTGCGGACCCAAGTATGGGCCTAGCTGGATGCCAGCGTGTGTTGTTTAGTCGCAGACCGCGAGTTTATCGGTCGAGATTGGTTGGCCTTTTTGTTGGAGCAATCCGTCGATTTTGTCATTCGCCTACGGGGCAATACCTCGCTTACGCTTGACGATGGTCGGCGGCGTTATGCGGCCACCTTTGGCGTTATGCGGCCACCTTTAATGAACGGATGCCCCGAAACACCACCCGATACTATCCACACCCGACCCTCTATAACGGCCTAACGCTGCATCTGGTGTGCCACCGCCCCGCCCGCGGCGAACGCATCCTGCTGATTACCAACCGAACCGACCTCCAACAGGGGCTGGCCGTCTATGGACAGCGCTGGGCTATTGAGACGACGTTTGCTTGTTTGAAATCGAGAGGATTTAATCTCGAAGATACCCACATGACCCATCCTCAACGCATACATTTGCTGCTGGGACTGCTGGCATGGACGCTGCTATGGGCACTGCTCATGGGCGAGCAACTCCATCAAAGAAAACCCAGCCCCCTAAAAAAACATGGACAACCCGCCATAAGCCTCTTTCGACGAGGACTTGATCAACTCACCCAGATCATACACCAAGTGCGTGAGCAGCCTAAACAGGCCCAACAATATCAACCCATTTTACTGTCGTGTACTTAGCACCAAAAGTTATGTTTTTAGCGCACGACTGCGATTTTGTCCCTCACTAGCAGGGTTCCTTCAGGGGAGTGGATCGTGTAGATATAGACACCGTTGCCGACCGGTAGATCAGCGCGGTTGACTCCATACCACAGCACCTCATTGGCAACGGCCCCCAAACGCCGTTGCGCGTCGTCGTCCTCAACCGCTTCCCACACTATATCGCCCGCCGGACCAAAGACCTGCACCGCGGATTTGAGGGGCACGCCGCTGAAGCGGAGCACGCCGCTGCCGATGCGGAAGGGGTTGGGAAAGACCGCGATCTTCGATTGCGGCACTAGGCGCAGGCGCTGGAAGACGCGGTTGTCCGCCTCGCTGACCTCGCCGATTTGCTCTGCTGCATCGACTTCGATCAAAAAGACCAGCTCGCCAAATCGCTGCCAAGGAATGTGCAATTCCGCGCTCGCGCCGGGAGCCAATCCCTCTGGAGCCTGCGCCCGGTGGATGACCTCGCACCGGCTGGAATCCAGCGCACATTGCGAGACCCGCACCGAGAAGCTGCTGGCGACTGCGCCCAGTCCGATGTTGCTGACGCGGACGCGGAGATCATCCGTGCGGTCGCTGCGCAAATCGCCGGTGAAGACCGCCAAGTTCGGCGTGCCTTCTCCCAACCCGTACTCGGCCAACGTCGCCACGGCTAGCTGGGTGGTGCGGCGCACCAACTCCCAGTTGATGCTGTCGGGCAGGTCAACGACCGAGTGGTATTGCGAGTTGATTCGGTAGCGGCCCTCGCGGACCCCGTACGTCGTCGAGTCCGTGGGCAGGTAATTTTCAATGCCGAGAATCGCGTCGTAGCCCCGAGACCAGAACGGCGCGTGATCGCTGAGGCGCGCCCCTCCGTCTTCGAGCAAGTCGACCTTGAGATCAATCTCATAGCGCTCGGCCACGGACGCCATCTGATCGCCCAGCCAGCGCGAGCTAGGATTCGTCACCAGCTCCAGCCGCTGTTGCAAGTCGTTGAAGCCGATCATGTCGAAGTTGAGGACGCCGAGGATCGGGTCGTTGCGGTCAGCGGCTAACGCGACATACGCCTGGCTACCCAGCAGCCCCAACTCCTCGCCCGACCAAGCGATAAATAGGACGGACCAGGGGAAGCGCTGCCCGGCCAGCAGCTTTGCGCTCTCTAGAACCAAGGCCACGCCGCTGGCATTGTCGTCGGCCCCAGGTGCGGGATCGCGTTGCCAGTTCCAACCCCCGGCCGAGCGCGTGCCCGTGGCGTCGTAGTGGGCGCAGACGATGTAGTACCCGGCCTCCGAGTCGGTGCCCGCCAGCGTGCCGATGACGTTGTACGCAGTGGTGTCGCTTGGTGCTGGCACTGGGTTGCCTCGACGCGAGGTGTGGGAGATGACGCGCCGCGAGTCAATGGGGAAGGAATGCAGTTTGACTGCCTCGTCGCCGAGGGCTGCGACCAATTGCGAGCGGATGTACTCGGTTGATTCGAGTAGCTCTGGATGTACGGCAAAGCGGCTGCGGATGTTGCCGGGGACGCTGCCCAACGTTGGGTCTTTTAGCGAGAGGGCTTCGACATGGGCTTGCAAACGCTCGGCGGCTGCTTCCTCGATGAGGGCCGCCACAGCCGGCGAGGCCGTTTGCAGGAGCTTGGGCGCGCGACGCGGCGCACCTAACCATCCATCTAGGCTGTAGTTGGTGGGCAATGGCCAGAGGAAATGGGGCCCCTCGTGTAAGCGGGCGTTCGGCCCCACCCGCAAGAGCACCCATTCGCCCCCCCCAGCAAAGACCAACTCAACGCCTTGGGGCAGGGGAAGGTCGAGGTGATCGGCGACAAAATAGCGATCGCCCGCTCGCGGCCTGTCGAGGCAGAGGATGGCCAACCCCTGCTTGGTGATTTCCTCGACCGCGCTTTCGCTGGCCTCGACAAAAGCCACGCTCCGCGCCACGTAGCGCACCTGCTCGCTCAGCGCGGCGATCGCGGTTAGCTCGGCTGGCGATTTCCAAGACACGCCGACCAAGGGTAGCTCGGCCAAGACGGAGCCAACAAAAAAAAGAGAGGCGCACAACGCCCCTTTAACTGAGTTCATAGCTAGCTTACTTGTTGAGAAACAAAACGTTAGGGAACCTACTTTGAGCGTCAGGCGCTGTCAAGAATAAATTTGTCCGCGCGCTTTGGCCGCCAAAAGTCTCTTGGCGGCGACTCTCTTGCTTTGCTTTTATATACGGACTTTTTACCCGCCCACAAGTGGAAAGCCTTGTCGCGACTCAGCGCCTTGTTCCTCCTGCCCCGGCCGCTCAACGGCCTGATTACCGCCCTCTCGGTCGGCATTGGCGCTTTGACCGCGGACCAAACTCCCGCTTGGCCCGCCCTTCTGCTCGCCGCCCTTTCTGCCGCGTCAATCAACGGTGCCGGTAATGCCTTCAACGACTTGATGGACATAGACATTGACCGCATCAACCGCCCGCTGCGCCCGCTGCCTGCCGGTCGCCTCAGCCCGAGCGCGGCCCGCAGGCAAAGTTTGCTCCTCGCCCTAGCCGGCAGCACACTTGCGTTCTGGCTCAGCCCTTGGCATGGGCTGATCGCCCTAGTCGTTGTCGCCTTGCTCGCCTTCTATAGTATTTCCTTAAAAAACAGCCTGCTGTGGGGCAATGTACTCGTCGCCTTTGTCGGGGCCATCGCCTTTCCCTACGGCGCCCTGGCCGCTGGCGATATAGGGCGCTCGTGGATTCCGGCGCTCTTTGCCTTCCTCTTTCACTTGGGGCGGGAAATCGTCAAGGACATCGAGGACGTCGCTGGGGATCAAATTCGCGGCGAGCGCACCTTGCCCCTTGCTTGGGGACGCACCCAAGCTGCGGTGCTGGCAGCCCTCGTGTATTTGGTCTTGGTCGGGTTTACTTGGATGCCATTTTTTATGGGCCTCTACGGTGCGCCCTACGCGCTCGCGTTGCTGCCGGTCCATGCCTTGGTCGGCTACGTCCTTTGGCAATTGTATCGCCAACGCGCAGTACTGGCGGACGACCGCCTCGGCCGCTTGCTCAAAGTCGGCATGTTATTGGGGCTTGTAGCCATCGTCGTTGGCGAGGCCGTCTTTGCTTTGGGCTAGTCGCGGCCTGATATTATGGGGCCACCAAATGGAGCCACCAAAGGAGCCGAATATGAAAATCACCGACGTCAAAACCTTTCCCATCTGCCACGGATCGCGCAACTACCTCTTCGTCAAGGTCGAAACAGACGATGGCCTGTACGGCGTCGGCGAATTCGGCATTACTTGGAAGGAGCAGGCCGGCATTGGCGCCATCGAACACATGAAGCGCCACATCATCGGCCTGGACCCGCTCAATACCGAATACATCTGGCAGTTGCTGTTCCGCGTCGATTTCTTCCCCGGCGGTCGGATTAACGCGGCCGCTATGTCGGCCATTGACATCGCGCTGTGGGACATCAAGGGCAAGGCCCTCGGGCAACCCGTGTACATGCTCTTGGGCGGCAAGATGCGCGAGCGCGTCTTCTGCTACACTGGCATCGGCGGCCAAACGCCCGCAGACACTGCCCGCGCGGCTCAGGAACGGGTTGCCGAGGGCTGGAAGTACCTGCGGATGTCGGTGTTTGACCGCGACGGAATCCTCGAACCGCGCACCGCCGTCCGCGATTCAATCGCCCACTTCGCCGCCGCGCGCGAAGCCGTCGGGCCGGAAATTGAGATTTGCATTGACGTCCACACCCGCCTTGACCCGCCCGACACCATCCGCCTCGGCCGCCAGCTTGAGGAGTACGATCCCTTCTTCATCGAGGACCCGCTGCGCTGCGAAAACCCCCAGACTTATCGCCAGGTGCGCCAGCACGTTAGCTGTCCGCTGGCCGTTGGCGAGCACTACGCGACCAAATGGGAGTTCCGGCAGATGATAGAAGAGGAGCTGATGGACTATGCGCGGATTGATTTGTGCATTGTCGGCGGACTGACTGAGGCGCGCAAAATAGCCAACTGGTGCGAGACCCACTACATCAAGATCGTTCCGCACAATCCCCTCGGCCCGGTCTCGGCCGCAGCTTGCGCCCACCTCGACATTGCCTGCGACAACTTCGCCGTGCAGGAGGGCGGCCTCGTGGGCCATTCTGTGCTGGAAGATCTCTTCCCAGTGCAACTGCCCTATGAGTCCGGCTGCCTGTTGCCACCGGAGCGTCCCGGCTTGGGAATAGAATTCAACGAGGAAGCTGCCGAGCACTACGAATTCAAATGGCTCGGCGGTCCGATTCTGCGCCGCGAAGACGGCTCGTTCACCAACTGGTAAACCTATGTCTAACAAAAAAGAACTGATCCCGCCGCGGACCCTTAAGGGCTTCCGCGACTTTCCCCCCGCCTTGGCCATGCCGCGCGAGGAATTGATCGACAAGGCCCGCGCGGTCTTCCGCTCCTACGGCTTTGCCCCCATCGACACGCCCGCGCTTGAATACAAAGAGATACTCACCGGCAAAGGCGGCGACGAGAGCGACAAGCAGATGTATCACTTCACGGATCACGGGGGCCGCGCCGTAGCCCTGCGCTTCGATCTGACCGTGCCCTTTGCCCGCTTTGCCGCCCAGCACATCGGCCAACTCGGCACCCCCTTCAAGCGCTACCACATCGGCCCGGTCTGGCGCGGCGAGAACACCCAACACGGCCGCTACCGCGAGTTTTACCAATGCGACTTCGACACCATCGGCACCGACGCCAACGCCGCGGATATCGAAACGGTGCTCGTCATCCACGACCTGCTTGAGGCCTTGGGCTTTGAGCGCTTCTCCATCCACGTCAACAACCGCCTGATCCTCAACGGCCTGCTCGAATCGCTCGGCTTGGCCGAAGAGTCGGCAGCCATCCTCCGCGCCCTCGACAAGCTGCAAAAAATCGGCGCGGAAAAGGTCATCGCTGAGATGAGCGAGACGGATGCGGTCTCCCGCGAACAGGCCGAGCATATCTTGGCGACGGTGCAGACTACGGGCGCGAATGCCGAGATTCTCGATCAGATCGAACGTTCCTGCGGCGACAACGGTCTCGCTGCCGAGGGGATCGCCAACCTACGCCAGCTCGTGGACGCCTTTGAGGGTGCTGGCTTTCCCCAAGATCGCTTGGTGCTCGACCTGTCCATCGCCCGCGGCCTCGATTACTACACTGGTACCGTCTATGAGACCTTGCTCGGCGATCTGCCGGCAATCGGCTCGGTCTGTAGCGGCGGCCGCTACGACGACTTAGCCGGCCTCTACACCAAGCAACACCTGCCCGGGGTCGGTGCCTCTCTGGGGTTAGACCGGCTGATGGCCGCGATGGAGGCACTGGGGCTTTTGCAGGACGCCGCCACATCCGCCGACGTCTTCATCGTCCAATTCCCCGCCGAACACGAACACTTAAAAACCTACATCGAGCTCGCGCGCCACCTTCGACAAACCGGCTTCCGTACCGAACTGTATCCAGAGGCTAAGAGCATTGGCAGACAACTCAAATACGCTGACCGCAAGGGCTTCCCCATCGCCTTGATCCGCGGCCCGGACGAACAAGCGCGAGAGGCTTGGCAAGTGAAGGACCTACGCGATGGATCGAGTACCGAAGTGGAAGTGAAAGACGACGAAGACGACAAAAACGACAAGGACAAAAAATACAAAAAATTGGTATCCCACTTGCAGGCGAAGCTGTAAGCCCCGCGACTTGTACACAATCAAAAGAGGAATGCTTTGAATATCGGACTCTGCGCTTGGAGCTTCACCGGCGCTCACCGCGAAGCTGGCCGCGCCATTGACCCCCACACCCCCGAGGGACTGACGCGCTTGGCCCGCGACAACGGCCTCCACAGCGTCGAATTCGCGTCTCAATGGCTGGGCGACTGCTCGCCCGAGGAGCGGGCGGCCTTTGCCGAGACTCGCGCCGATCTCGACCTATTCTTAGACACAGGAGGCGACAACTACGCCGCAGACATCGCGCCGCTGCGCCAAGCCATTGAGACGGCGCATCAAACTGGTGCCCGCGCTGTGCGCACGACCGTTAGCCGCATGGTCGAAGGCAACCGCACCGAGTATGGTGCCGAGGGGATGCGGGATTACATCGAAGCCTTGGTACAGCCCTTCAAAGAAGTCATGCCGCTCGCCGAGGAATACGGCATTCCGGTGGGTATTGAAAACCACCAGGACCTGTGTTCTTGGGAATTGCTATCGCTGTGCGAAAAAGTCGGCAGTCCACAACTCGGCGTCACCATGGACGTAGGCAATGCCTTTGCCGTCGGTGAGCATCCCTTAGCGTTTGCCGAGCGGATTTTGCCGATCCTCAAGCACGTCCACATCAAGGACTACACGGTCCACCCCACGTCCTCGGGCTACCGCCTCAAGCGCTGCGCCATCGGCGATGGGGTCGTCGATTGGCCGGAGATAATTGCGCTATTCGACCGCGAGGTGCCGCATATCCAGGGCTGCATTGAACTCGGCGCGAGCGTCGCTCGGCACATCCGTCTTTTGGAAGAGGACTGGTGGGCGACCTTTCCCCAAAGACCGCTCCCGGAAACCGTAAATGCCATTCGCACCCTGCATCAGGCGGCTGGCGATCCCGACGATTGGCAGACGCCGCACGAGCGCGGCGAGAGTGCCGATGTGCGGGTTGCCTATGAGCTGGAGCAGTTTGAACGCTCGGTCGCCTACGTAAAGGAATCCCTGTAAGCCGTTCCTTTAAGCCCTTTCACCCGAAAGCTCAAACCATGCCCGACCGCCCCAATATCCTCTTCGTCGTCTCCGACCAACTCATCGCCGCTCTGACAGGTGCCTACGGCCATCCAGTCGTCCAGACGCCGCATTTGAATCGCCTCGCTGCCGAAGGCGTCCGCTTTGACTCGGCCTATACTCCTTTTCCCTTGTGCGCCCCGGGCCGCGCCTGCATCACCAGTGGACGTCACGCCTCCGAGATCGGTGCCTGGGACAACGGCGCGCTCTTGGCCGCGGACGTGCCGTCGTACGCCCACTATCTCAGCAATGCTGGCTACGACACGGTGCTTTCGGGCAAGATGCACTTCATCGGCCCCGACCAGGTGCACGGTTTCCACCGCCGGCTGACGACCGACATCTACCCGCCCGACTTCTCATGGGTTAAGGAAGAGTGGATCCGCATCAAGGAGACCAAAGGGGACAATTACGAAGAGGTCATGGGCAGCCGCCCCACGTACAACGCTGGTGGTTACACCGGCCAAGCCGTACGGGTCAACTTCTGGCACAACGCCCTCAGCTACGACGAAGAGACGCAATTCCGCGCCGTCGAGTACCTCCGCGCCCAACGCGGCGATACCCCCTTCTTGCTCTGCGCCTCCTTCCACCACCCGCACGAGCCGTTCCATCCGCCGCAGGCATACTGGGACCGCTACGCAGACGCCGAGATCGCCATCCCCGAATTCCCGGACCATCTCGATGAGACCTATTCGGCGATGGATCGCTGGCTCAACGCCTATCACGGCACCCGCCGCTTCAACTTGCGCGATCCTGAGAGCCTGCGCCGCTTGCGCCGCGCGTACTACGGCTTGGTGACGTACCTCGACTACAAGGTCGGCGGCCTGCTGGCAACGCTGGAGGAAACCGGCCTGCTCGACAATACGGTCGTGGTCTTTACCTCCGACCACGGCGACATGCTGTGCGAAAAAGAGATGGTACAGAAGCGCTGTTTCTACGAGTGGTCCTGCCGCGTCCCCCTCATCGTCCGCTTCCCCGACCAGTGGCAGGCCGGCACTACCGTCGAGACGCCGACCTCGCTTCTCGACCTGTTGCCGACCTTTTGCGAGTTAGCCGGTGCCGAGGCGAGCTTGCCCCACGATGGCACCAGCCTTCTACCGATTATCGAGGGCCACAGCGCCGACCGCCACATCTTCGCCCAAGCCCACGAAGCGGTGGGCGCGCCCTGTATCATGGCTCGCCAGGGCCAGTTCAAATACAATTATATTCACGGCCATCAGCCGCAGCTTTTTGACTTGGAGAACGACCCCGGCGAGTGGAACAACCTCGCCGGCACAGCCGAGCACGCCGCAATCGAAACGCGCCTGCGCGGGCTGATCCTCGACCGCTTCGATCCCGATAAAATGGCCGCCGACAACCTCGACAGCCTCTACCGCCGCCGCCTAATCCGGGATGTGATGTACAAGCACGAGGCCTCGTGGAACCACACTACGACCTTTGATCCGAGGAGAGGGGCGCTCGACCAGTATCGCCGTTAGGAGAGCGGTTAAAACATCTCTTGTCGGAGTATGGAGTATAATGTACAGGCGGTGTAGAACAGACTATACTAGCGAGAAGATGATATAATAATGATGAACAAAGGATGCGAAATTGAGTAATGTCAAAGTAGCTCTTAAGACAATAGAAGCTCTTGAGAAACTGATCACTGGTGATCAAATTCCTTCTGGAAGTTCCCCTGCACCTTATCGTTCTGGTCCAGCCTTAGTTGACTTCTTTAATCAGTATGGTGAGGATGATGAATACGGTCAAGAATTCCCTTCCAGATGGCAGTATGCACAACAACGATTAGCTGAACTGAATGGCAAAATAGTCTTTAGAGACGTAATTGAGAGTACCGTTGACCCAAGGATTTTCCTCGGTACAGATTTTTCTGTTGAGAAAGCAGTTGCTTACATCAATCAGTACTTAGAGTACGATGGATATACATTAATTTTAGACTCAAATAAGTATAAGCTAACTTCTTTAGACAAAGACACTATTATAATATTTGAACATGCAATTCTTAATAATAATGCACCGAATATTGAATTCATAAGAGAACAGACCTCCAAGTGTGAGAGTAAAATTGAATTATCTGACTATGATGGTGCAATTACAAATGCCAGATCTCTATTAGAGTCAGTTTTACAAGAGATTGAGCTTAAAATCACATCTAAAAATCAAAAATATGATGGCAATATAAATAAACTATACAAGCGAGTTCAGAAATTGCTAAACCTAGATCCAGATCGTAAAGATATTTCTGATAGCTTGAAACAGTTACTAAGAGGGATAGTAACAATTGTTTCAGGTATAGCATCCATACGTAATAGTATGAGTGACGCTCATGCAAGATCATATAAACCAGCTAAGCATCATGCCAAGCTAGCGATAAATTCAGTGTATACAATATGTATGTTCTTGCTTGATAGTTTTGAGTATCAAATAAAAAACGGTACCATACAAATAGCACCTGATAATTCAATAGCTGAGCGCTGCGATACCGACTAATCGAGGTTATATACTGCATTCAATAGACACGTTCCTCCATTTTTCGATTTGAAAGCTCTCCCGTTCCGGTAAAGTTGAGAATCTACAGGCTGATCTGCGGGAACTCGCCGCAAAAGACTGGTAGGAGGACGACTAGGCATGACTGCAGGACGTAACAATGCCGAAGTGCTAAGCCAACATTGGTGCACTCCGCCAAAGTACGTTAACGCGATACGAGAGTTTTTCGCCGAATCAGTCGCGCTAGATCCATGCTCCAATCGCCATTCTATCGTGGGGGCGACTGTAGAGTACTCTCTGCCTGAGATTGACGGATTATCGGCATCGTGGAACTATCCTACCATCTTCGTCAATCCTCCATACGGCAGGGACCGCGAGAGAGGCACCACGATTCGAGACTGGCTCCGAAAATGCACCGAGGCTCACGTACAACATGGTGTTGAGGTGCTCGCCCTTGTGCCTGTCGCTACGAATACTCGCCACTGGAAACAATACGTATTCGGCGCTGCCACTGCGGTTGCGTTTCTCTACGATACCCGGCTGCGCTTTCTCGTAAACGGGAGGGATGGTGGCAAGGGTGCTCCAATGTCCTGCGCGATGGTCTATTGGGGCTCGCAGTACGAGCGCTTTGAAAAGATGTTCGTCCGCTTTGGGGCGGTCGTTGACGTTCGGCATCTACATGGAAAGCTCGTTGGTATAGGCGAGCACCTAGATCTATTCGAAAGAGTAGAGAACTAACTATCCGTTAAGTACGTGCCGTACCGCCGCTATCCTCCTAACCCCTGTAGCTGCGTTGTCTCTTCGAGCGGCACCACTGGATTTTCCAAGACCCCGATCCCACCGGAAAACTCCAACTGCATCACGTCCCCGTCCAAAAGCCCTGACGACAAGTCCGCTTCGGCAAAGACGATAGGCGTTCCCCAATAAAACGCCATTAAAGTGCGCGGCTCTAGGGGCAGCCGATTGAAAAGGTGGCACTCTAAGTGCAGGAGCTGCCCGGGCATGTTCAGGTTGTTCTGGCCGGTCGAGCCTTTTTTGTAGGCTATGGATTGTCCATCGCGCAGGATGCGGCACGATACCTCGACCTCGTCGTCGTCGTACTCGTCGGTCGTAACCAACACCGGCCCTAAGGAAGCACACCCACCGGCCCAATTTTTGGCTTGGGGCAAGTTGAGGGGATTGGCGGCCTCAATGCCGTTGTCGGTGGCGTCGTTGCCGCCGGTATAGCCCAGCCTCTCTAAGCGGCCCTGGCGCGTCAGGCCATAGACCGACACCAACTCGGTCTCGGGCACCAAGCGCTGGGTATCGCCGGGCCGGGTGATGGGCTGACCGTGCCCAACGACGGCGTCCGGCTCGCCCTTGGCGAACAGCTCGGGTCGCCCGCCACCGGACACTTCGCGGTATTTCTGGTCGTACACATTGACCGCCTCGCCGGTGGCCTGCTGGGCCTCAATTTCGCGCAACTTAGCGCTGACCTCGTGGGTGACGCCGGCTAGCCACACGCGCAGGGCGTGGGGATGGCCGGGCGGGCCGCTGACCGGCTTGGTGAGGTACGGGTCGCGGGTGCTGCGGTTGGCCAACAGCGCGGCAAGCGGCAAGCGACGCGCAGCTCGTTTTTGCAGGTTCTGAGCGGCGGCCACCAGCCCGATCTCGTCGCCACCGCCGTCGTAATAAAGCTGATGCACGGTGCGCGGTCCCTGTTCTGAGCCTGTCAGGTCTAAGACCTCGTCGCCGGCGACGAGGCCCAAACGCATGCCGTCGCCCGGCTCGGTAAATTGCACTAGTTTCACGCGTATTGCTCCCTGGTAATTGTTTAAGAAATAAAGAGCGGCGCATCGGACTTAGGCGCGATGCCGGCCCGCTCGGCCCGCTCGATTAGGTCGAATATGGCGGCCTCACCGTCGGCTCCGTAGTCGAGCGTGTGCTGGTTGACGTACAGGTCGATGTGCGCCTGCATGACGCTGTCGTCCATTTCTTGGGCGTGCTGGCGGATGTAGCCCCGCACCGCGTCTGGATGGGCATAGGCGTACTCCACGCTCTGTACGAGCGCGAGGTCGAGTTGGCCGATGAGTTCGGCCCCGAGGCTGCGCCGCGCGAGGATGCCGCCGAGGGGGATTGGATGCCCGGTGCTTTCCTCCCACCACTGGCCTAAGTCGATGATCGCTTCTAGTCCGTGTTGGGCATAGGTGAAGCGGCTCTCGTGGATGATGACGCCCGCATCGACTAGGCCTTGCGCGGTCGCGTCCACGATTTGGTCGAACGGCATGACCGCGAGCTGCTCAATGCTGGGGTCAAAGAGCCTCAGCAGCAGGGCTGCGGTGGTCAGCCGCCCGGGAATGGCGATCCGCTTGTGCTTGAGGTCTTCTAGCGCCAGCTTCTCCCGCGCTACCAACAGCGGCCCGCATCCCCTCCCCAAGGCACCCCCCGAGTGCAGGAGGCAGTACTGCTCCCGCAAGTGCGCCAGTGCGTGGAAGGATATTTTGGTCGCGTCGAGCTGCCCCCGCAGCGCCATCTCATTGAGCGTCTCGATGTCCGCCAGCACCTCCTCGCATACCGGCGCGTCGGCAATCTGCCCGTGGACCAAGCCGCAAAAGACAAATGTATCATTGGGACAGGGCGAATAGCCCAAGGTCACGCGCATAGTCCCTCCTCTATAAGCTTCTGAACCGCAGCCTGCGCCCTAGCGGCGGCTCGCGGCAAATCCCATTGCTCCCGCGCGCGCTGCTCGACGATGTTGCTCATAGCGCGCAGCTCGGCAAAAGGGACTTCGTACAAGGCGCATACGTGCGCGGCGGCCGCGCCTTCCATGTTTTCGCACAAAGCCCCAAAGCGCCGCCCTCTTTCCACCCCCAATTCATCGGTGCCCGTGCATTCCTGCACAGTGACGAAGGGGCCGATGTAAGCTTCCGGTAAAGCCGCTGCCGCCCGTTGTACCCACTGCTCGTCGATGGGAAAACAATTGTAGTAAGAGCGCCCTTTCTCCAGCACCGGAATGCCAATCAGCTCTCCGCCCTGCCAGCCGTCCGGCGTCCGCACTCCTAGATCCCCGTAGTATTCCTCGTTGGCTAGGGCCAGATCTCCGACGCTTGCCCCGCTCTCGGGGTACGCCCCGCCCACGCCGACTTGGACGACCCGCCGCGGTCGCTGCGCCTGCAAGTAGCAGGTGAGCGCGTGCGCTGTGTTCACCGCACCGATTCCGGTGGCCACCAAAGTCACCGGCTGAGTGCCAATTTTCCCACTCACCCATTCGCGCTCGGCGACTTTGCGCTGCACGCGCTCGGCCACGGCCTCCCTGAGGGCAAGCTGCTCAAAGGCCGTCGCGCTCAGCACGAGGATTTCTTCCGTGGCCGTCATCCGGCACTCCTGTTAAGATGTTGAATAATATACGGTTGACTTAGCTGAGGGCCAGCCGTACAATCCGGCCATTCACCTTTCCCGAGTCGCCTTATGCACATCTGCCACATCCGCGTTTACTCGGTCGTCGTATCCCGCGTGTACCACACCCACGTAGCCCCCACGGGCGGCCACAGCAAGAATTCCTCGCGCTACTACGTGCTGGAACTCGAGACCAATACCGGCCTGCGCGGTCTCGGCGAAATCTCGGACCTAGAGGATGCGTGGCGAGCGCCGTCGCCAGCGATCCTCCGCGATACCTTGACGCCTCTGTTGGCCGGTGCTGATCCGCGCAAACGCCTCGTCGCTTGGGAGCGCGTCGCCGAGGCGCTGCCCGCCAGCGACCACCCGGAATTCCGCCGGCTCGTCAGTGCAGCCGTGGAAATGGCCCTGATTGATCTCGCGGGCAAGTATTACAACGCTCCGGCCTACGCGCTCCTAGGCGGCCAGTACCGGGATGCGCTGCCCATCTCCTGGGTCGCGTACATCCGCGGTGCAGATGAGATGGCAGAAGAAATTCAGGAAAAGGTCGCCGCGGGCTTTAGGGCCTTCAAGCTCAAGGTGGGGGCCGACTTTGACCTCGACTGCGAGCGCGTCCGCGTCTGCCGCCGGATCGTCGGCCCGGATGCGTACCTCAAGGCCGATGCTTCGGGCGCGTGGGAAGAAGAGGAGGCCATCGAGCGGATCCGCGAACTGGCCGCGCTGGGCGTAGATGCGGTGGAGACGCCGATCCAATGCGTCGCCCGCAAAGTGGCCAAGGACCATCCCGAACAGGTCAATGCCGACCCAGACTCCGCAGCCTTGGCCTTGGCGAGGGTGCGCGCAGCCGTGCCCGCCGCCCTCATCGAACACGTCGCCGATTTTGACGACTCGTTTGCCCTCGCCCTCTTGCGCCACCGGGCCGTGGATGCCTTCAACGTCGCACCCGTCCAAGCCGGCAGCCTGCACCGCGCCCAGCGGCTGAGCCAACTCGCCGCGGCCGCTGGCGTACCCGTCCTGCTCGGCAGCACGGTCGAGCTCGGCATTGGCACGGCCGCAGCCGTGCATCTTGGCGTGGCCACCAAAGCCGTCTGCGCGCCTTCGGATTTGGTCGGCCCGGGCCTGTTGGCGAGCGATGTTGTCACACCGCGCTTGACCTACCAGCAGGGCTGCCTGCACGCTCCGCCCGGGCCGGGGTTGGGCGTCGAGTTGATCCCCGATTTGATGGAACAGAAAGGAACCCCATGAGCCAACGCCTCTCCTACGCCAGCACCGGCGTCGATATAGACCAGACCGATGCCGCCAAGCGCGCCATGGCCGCGAGCATGGAAACCGCAGACCCGCGCGTGCTCAACCGGATTGGCGCGTTCGCCACCCTGCTCGACGCCCGCTTCCCCGGATACGCACATCCGGTGCTGGTGCACAAGAGCGAGGAGCCTGGGTCCAAGCAGAAGTTGGCTTTTGCCCACGGCCGCCATCGCGGGGTCTGCTACGACATGGTCCACCACCTCATCGACGATATCATCGTCATGGGTGCCGAGCCGATTTCGATCCAGGACGTCATCGTCTGCGGCACGATGGAGGGAGCCATCGTCAACGACCTCGTGGACGCCTTGGCCGACGCCTGCCGTCAACAGGACTGCACCCTGACCGGCGGCGAGACCTCAGTGCAGCCCGGCGTGGTCCCCGACGGCCTCTACGTGCTGACCGCCAGCGTCATCGGCGTCGTCGATAAGGACAATATTATCGACGGTCGGGCGATCAAGGCCGGCGATCAGGTTGTGGCGCTCGCTTCCAACGGCTTGCACACCAATGGCTACACCTTGGTCCGCGCCCTCTTAGACCGGCAACCCGATCTGCTCGCCGCAGACGTGGCCGGCGAATCCTTCCTCGAAGCGGTGCTCAAGCCCCATACCTGTTACTTGCATGCCGTGCGCGGCCTTTTTACCGACTCTAGACTCCACGGCATGGCCCACATCACCGGCGGCGGCCTCCGCGACAACATCAGTCGCATCTTGCCGCCGGGCTTCAACGCCCAACTCGACTTGGCAGCCCTGCAGATCCCGCCGGTCTTCCGCACCTTGCACGAAGCTGGCGATCTAGAGGACGCGGACATGCTGCGCACATTCAATATGGGTGTGGGTATGGCGCTGGTGGTCGCACCCGAGGCCGTGGAACAGGTGCTGGCCTACGTAGCGGACCAAGACTGCCAAGCCTATCGGCTCGGGGAAATCGTCTCTGGCGAGCAAGAGGTCGCATTGCAGGGGTCGCTCGCTTGGTAGAATTGCCGCCTGAAATCGGCTTGTGCGCCCGCTGCCGTCACGTACGCCCCGTAGAGTCCGGGCGCGGCTCGGTGTTCTATCTGTGTCGCCGCGCTGCCACCGACCCGCGCTTGGACCAATATCCCCGCCTACCGGTGCGCGCCTGTCCCTGCTATGAGCAGGTGGATACAACGTGATCCCCGCCCTACTCGACCGCATCGTCGAACTAGCCTTCGACCCGCGAGTCGCCTCCTTCTTCGGCGTCTGTTTGGGGCTATATATCCTGCGGGACGTAGTCCGTATATGTTTGCGTCTGCTGGAATATTTTTGGCGGGGATTGAGAAAGAAAAGCGAATAGTGGATAGCGGTTAGATGCTATCCACTATCCACTTAGACCAAGTGCTCGGAGTTGTCTTGGGGGGTGTAGCCAAGTTCTCGACGGGCGTTTTGGAGGTCCCAGTAGGCGCGGGTATTGCCCGAGATTCCGTAGTAGATTCCGTAGCGCACGTCGGCCTCAATGGAGCGCTGCACGAGATGCACGCAGTCGCGGTGGCTCAGCCAGGTGGAGAGAATTCGGTCGCTTCGGCGCTCGACGACCGCCGAATCCGGCTGGAACGAGCCGATGCGCAGGCATACGACCTCCAAACCATAGCGATCTACATAGTAGCGTCCCAGACTTTCTCCGAATGCCTTACTAGCTCCGTACAGGCTGTCGGGCCGCACGGGCATCTCCGGCGTGGTGTACATCCCTTCTTGCTCGTAAAAGCCGGTCACGTGATTGGTGCTGGCGAAGACGACCCGTTTGACGCCGGCGTTTTTGCAGGCTTCATACGTGCAGTATACGCCTTGGATGTTCTTTTCGAGTACCGACTCCCAGGTGGCACTAACTTCTGGGTCGCCGGCGAGGTGGACTACCGCATCGACGCCGGCGACTGCGGCGGCCATAGTGGCTAGATCGGCAACACTGCCGCGGGCGACCTCCTCGCCTGCGGCGGCCTCCCGCACCGTGCGGTGATACAGCAGCCGCAGGTCGCAGCACTCCCGCAGCCCTTGGTGTAATACTTCGCCAATGCGGCCGGCCGCCCCTGTAATTAGCACTTTCTTGCGACCCATCACTCCTCAGACAGCCGGTTTACAAGCCACCACGTCAGAACGACCAAGAGGAGGCCCACCGCCAGCCCGAGGCTCCAAAAGAGACACGCCTGCGAGGGGAGGCTTTTGCGGAACTTCATAGCGCGACCCCCTCAGCGGCTGGCCCATAGCATGCCGCGTCGCTGGATTTCACGCGCTTCGGGCACGTCGAAATCTCGCGCTACGTGGCCTAGGGACGAATAGAATACCCGACCCGCTCCCCACGCGCGCTTCCACACCACCGGCATGACCGTCCCGTTGACCCAAGACGCACTCTGGCGGCCCTCTAGAGTCGTGGTGGCGAGCACTTGATTGCCTGGGTCGGTGTGCATGTAGTACTGCTCGGAGTGCATTTGAAAGTCGTCTAGGCCGGCGACGATGGGGTCATCTGGGGCCGCGATGTTGACCGTGTAGTCGATGATGCCGTCTGGATGGGCGACAAACTGGCCGCCGACCATGAATTGATAGGTAGTATTGTTGCGGAACGAATCGGCCATGCAGCCGTGCCAGCCCGCTACACCGGCACCGCGATCAACAGCCGCGAGCAGCCCTTGTTCCTGCTCTCCTTCAATCTGGCCCATCGTCCACGCTGGCACTATGAGATCCTGCTCGGCCATTAGGTCGCGGTCTTTGTACGCGTCGAGGGTGTCCGAAAGAGTTACCGCAAACCCTTCTTGTTCTAAAATGGGCGCGAAAATATCGACGCACTGCTTGGGCTCATGCCCCTCCCAGCCGCCCCAAACCATAATTGCTTTCTTTGCCATGACGCTCCTTTTGCGTTATCTGGCACCGCGCGCCAGCTCGTTGCCAACGAGGTATTGATAACTCTTTTCTACGGCTTCCATCATATCGGTCGCACAGCGGTCCAACTCGACGATCAGCCAGTCGCAGGTACCGTGGCTGGCCTCGATAATGGGCGGGAAATCCATGGCTCCCTCGCCGACGGCGAGCATGTCCTGCGCGGGGTCGCACGGGCCGTCTTTGATGTGCAGAAGCGGCGCGCGCTCGCCCAACGCCTCGACGACCTGCACCGAGTCGCCGCCGCCGGTATTGACCCAATAGGTATCTACCTGAAAGAAGATGGACTCGTCGAGCGCGTCGACTAGGTGCTCGAAGCCCGGACGCCCTTCCACTTCTTGGAACTCCCACCAGTGGTTGTGCAGGCCCAGTTCCAATCCATTCTCGGCGGCGATCTCGGCGGCTTGGTTCCAGCGGTCGCAAAGCGCCTTGAGCGCGTCTGCGCTGGCGAAGGCATCGCGCGGCGTGGAAGACACTATGCGGGTGGCTTCCAACTCGAGGGCCAGTTCGATGACTTGGTTTTTTTGTTTGCCCAAGGGCAGTTGCGTATGCATGCTGCATACGTCTAACCCCAGATCGGCAAATAGGTCGCTGGCTTCATCTACTCCGATGCCGGGGAATCCGGCTGTCTCGACTCCTACGTACCCTATCTCGGCAATCCGGGTGACCACGGACTTGAAGTTGCGAGCGAGGGCGTCGCGGACCGTGTAGAGCTGAAGCGCTATAGGGGCAGCCATTTCCTTCCTTCCTTGTGGATGAGAGGTATAATAGGGATATGAAAGTTAGAGCGATAGCTAAGGCAGACGTGCGAATGGTCAGGCGTCAATCGTCGATAAGGGACTCGTGCGTAAGTCAGATAATTAAAGGAAAAAAATAAGCCGGTGGGCAAATTAATTTGTGATGTTACTCACAGGCCACGTAGGGATGAGATGTTTCGACTCCGCTTCGCTGTGCACAACATCAGGTACCATTGCACTTGATCCGCCAATCGCTCGCTCCTACATTAGCCGCTCCAACCAAGGAGCAATCGCCCATGAGTACCCAAGACAAAGTGCGCCTGGGATTTATCGGCGCTGGCTGGTGGGCCACCAGCAACCACATGCCCGTTTTTGCCGCCCGCGACGACGTCGAACTGACGGCCGTCTGCCGCTTGGGCCAGACCGAGCTAGAGCAGGTGCGGGACCACTTCGGATTCGCGTTTGCCACCCAGGACTACCGAGAGCTATTGGCCCACTGCGAACTCGACGGAGTCGTCGTAGCCTCGCCGCACACCCTGCACCACGAACACGCGCGCGCCGCTTTGGAGGCGGGTCTGCACGTGATGTGCGAAAAACCCCTGACTACCCGCGCTGCCGCCGCGCGCGAATTGGTGCGCCTCGCCGCCGCGCGGGACCGTCACCTGCTCGTGCCCTATGGCTGGCACCACAAGCCTTTTATCCAGCGGGCCAAGGCGCTGATGGACGACCAAGCCATCGGCGAGATCGAATTCGCGCTCTGCCACATGGCCTCGCCGATCCGCGCCCTGCTTTCGGGGGAAGAGGTGGATGTCTCGGACATTTCCGGGCAGGACAGTGCCAGCCTCTTCGGCCCCACGCCTTCCACTTGGGCCGATCCCGCCATAGCCGACGGCGGCTACGCCCACGCGCAAATATCGCACTCCTCGGGGCTGCTGTTTTGGCTGTCCGGCCTGCGCGCCGAGCGCGTCTTTGCCGCCATGAGCGCGCCCGGGGCCGAGGTTGAGCTGTACGACGCGCTGACGGTGCGCTTTACTTCGGGGGCCGTCGGCACGGTCAGCGGTGCTGGTACCGTGCCCACAGACCAGACCTTTCAGGTCGATCTGCGCCTGTTCGGCTCGGAGGGCATGCTGCTCATTGATTGCGAGCGCGCCCGCATGCACCTGCGCCGCCACGACGGCCAACACGTCGTCGAGGCGGTCGCCGAGGACGCGGGGGCCTACGAGTGCGATGGTCCGCCCAACAACTTTGCCGACCTGATCTTGGGCAAAACCGACGTCAACTGGACCCCGGGCGAAGCGGCCATGCGCGGGGTGGAAATGCTCGACGCAGCGTACCGCTCGGCCGCTTCGGGCCGGGAAGAGCAGGTGTAACATCGGCCCTGCCCACGCCTGCCGCCTTTTGCGGTAATGGCCTTTCTGCTCGACGTCATTGCCCCGCTTTTCCTGCTCATCGGTTGCGGCTATCTGTTGGGGCGGCGGCGCTCCATTGACCCCGCCCCCTTGGCCGATGTAGCCATATACATCTGCCTTCCCTTCTTGATGTTTTCGGCGCTGGTGCGCCACCCGGTCACCGGTGCGGCGGCCGCCCAAGCCTTCGCTTGGCAGGTTGGGATGTACCTGGTCAGCATGCCCGTCATTGCGCTCGTGGCTCATCTCGC
Source organism: Candidatus Latescibacterota bacterium (assembly GCA_965261395.1). Classification (GTDB taxonomy): domain Bacteria; phylum Latescibacterota; class UBA2968; order UBA8231; family UBA8231. The sequence continues at coordinate 2,625,723 of OZ253462.1, read as the reverse complement.
TGGCTGGGACAAACCCACTCGCAGCGCGGTCACCCTCTCCCTCCCCACGGTCAACATCGCCTCGTATGGCGTTCCCGTCGTGCTCTTCGCCTTTGGCGACGAGGCGCTGGCGATCGTCATGCTGCTCTTTGTGTACGGCAATGTTCTGGCCGCGTCGCTCGGCACCTACATCGCCGCAGGAGGGCGGCAAAGTCCGCTGCAAGCGTTCAAGAGCATTTTCAAGCTGCCGCTGATTTATGCCGCGGCCTTGGCCTTGGCCGTCAATGCTCTTGCCGTACCGATCCCGGACTCCGTTCTCGACGCGGCCGATCTGATCGGCAGAGCTGGCCCGATCCTCGCCATCATTCTCCTCGGAGTCCAAGTCTCGCGCATCCCCATCCGCGGCCGCAGCTCGGTCGCCCTGTACGGCGGCATTGGTGCCAAGGTTTTGTTGGGGCCGGCGATTGGCATCAGCTTGACGCTGCTTATCGGCGCGCAGGGCGCGGTGCGCGACGTGCTGCTGCTGTGCTCCTGCCTGCCTACGGCCATCAATGCCCTCATCCTGACCGTCCGCTTTGACGCGCGCCCCGATCTGCTCGGCGGCATTCTCATCGGCTCGACTTTGTGGAGCCCGCTCGGGCTGTCGATTCTGCTCTATTGGATCGGCCTCTGATTGCGCGACCTCCTAGCGCCTGATTTAATCCCGCGCCGCTTTTTTTGAAATTTTTTTTGCATTCCCTTGACACTGTTTTACGCCCCCTCGTAACTAGATTTATAGGGCAAACGGCAGACTCCACGACGCTTTTAAGAGCGCCCACAGGAGGATGAAAATGATAGGTATACATCGCTTCGACATGCGCGGGACGCTGCGCATAGCCGCCGGGGAAAATATATATGGTGGGTGCACCTGTCTAGCTGCCGATGTGCAACTCGAAAAGACCCAATTCGCGCCGAGGGGACGGGGCTCTGTCCCCGACTGAAGCTCTTCTTTGCAAGAGCTCAACGTGGCAAGAGGCCGTGGCGCGAAAATGACAACGCGCTGCGGCCTCTTTTTTTGTGAAAATGCTTGACATTGTATTAGTTAGTGCTGAACGTTTGTTCAGTACTAAAAAGCAGAACAGCGGAAGCGAAAAATGAAGACCAACGAGAAAACACGACACTTCAACACCGCCCCTCGGGCCTTTGCCCACGGCGGTGCCAAAATGCGCGTTGCGACCAGGGCCGGCCGGGTCATCGACGCGCGACAGCGCTTCGCCGCTTTGCGGCGCAGCCTAGACAGCGGGACGCTGTCGCCCACACCGGGCGGACGGCAGCGGGTCTGCGCGACATTCACCAAGCCACCCAAGGACCTCATCGCAAGGAGCAACCACACTATGCGACGCGAGATCATCAACCAAGGACTGATGTACACGATCATCAGCCTCTTTGTATTCGCGATGATACCGCTCCTGCGCTTCCTCAGCTAATGGCTCTTTGACGCGCAGTGGCATTGCGAAACCGACCTGGGGCAGTGGCAGCCACCACTGCCCCAGGAATATCAACCCCCTCGACTTAGGACACAGAAAAAAACATGCAAAACCGCAAGACAGAAGTATGCTCTCGGCTGATCAACTGGCTGTATTGCTTGGGATCGGTGGCCTGTGCGGTCCTCGGCCCTCGCGTTCTGCACGCCCACCAAGCGCCCGAGCGCACACTCGGCGCCGTGCGCTTAGAAGGCACCCGTCCGCAGATCGACGGCGCGCTCGACGACCTAGTGTGGCAGCAGGCCCCGACCTTTACGGGCTTCGTCCAGCGCGAGCCTGTGGAGGGGCAGCCAGCGAGTGAAAAGACCACCGTACAGTTGGCGTACGACGACGAGGCGCTCTACGTGGGGATCATGGCCTACGATTCGGCACCCGAAAAGATCGTCTCGCGCTTGGTGCGCCGCGACCAGTGGACCGAAGCCGATTGGATTCGAGTCAGCTTAGACACGCATCACGACCACCAGACGGGCTACGACTTTGCGGTGTATGCCGGCGGGTCGATCTACGACGCTGTAATCAAGGATTATGGTTGGGACAACGACACTTGGAACGGCGTGTGGGAATCCGCGCATATCATCGGCGACAAGGGATGGAGCGTGGAGTTTGCGATCCCGTTCCACAACCTCCGCTTTAGCAGCGGCGGGGACTGGGGCATCAATGTCGCCCGCTACATCAGCCGCAAGAAGGAACAGGATTTCTGGGTCATGGTTCCGCGCAAGGAAAGCGGCTCGGTCTCGCGCTTTGCCCATTTAGAGGGCTTAGCGGACATCGAATCTACGCGCGCGCTGGAGCTGTTGCCCTACTCGGTAGGACGTTCTACCTATGCGGATGCGCGTGAATTATTCGGCAATGCCGGCGCGGACTTGCGCTACGGGCTGTCGTCGAGCACCTCGCTCAACGCCACGCTCAACCCGGATTTCGGCCAAGTGGAAGCCGACCCGGCCGAACTCAACCTCTCGGTCTTTGAGACGTTCCAGGAAGAGCGTCGTCCCTTCTTCGTGGAGGATGGCGAGACCTTCGACACTCCAATTGACCTGTTCTACTCGCGGCGCATCGGCCGCCAGCCCGGCTATCACTCGCTGCCCGACGGCCACGATGCCCTCAACGAGAGCGAGTCCACTACCATTCTGGGCGCGGCTAAGCTGACGGGCAAGACCGCGTCTAAGACCACCTTTGGCCTGCTGACGGCGCTTACCGCCAAGGAGTACGCGCGCATTGGGACGACCATGGTGCGCGAGGTGTCCGGCGAGGAATTCCAAGAGCGCAGCGACTTTCTCGTTGAGCCGCGCACCCACTTCCTCGTCGGTCGCGTCAAGCAGGATCTCTTTACCGGCAACTCGCACATCGGCCTCTTGGGCACGGCCGTGCAGCGCGACCGCGCGCGAGGCGCCTATACTGGCGGCGTGGATTGGACCCTCAAGTGGCGCGACAACGGCTACACCTTTTGGGGCCAGCTCGCCGGCAGCCGCGCCACGGTAGATGACCAGCGCCGCGGCGGTTTGGGCAATATGGCGGTTTTGAGCAAGGACAGCGGCTGGTTGCGCGGCGAGCTTTGGTGGGAGGCCTATTCGCGGCATTTCGAGATCGACGACCTTGGCTTCCAATGGCGCAGCGACTTCTACAACCCCTGGCTCTGGATCCAACTGCGCAAGGAAGAAGACTGGGCCATCTTCCGCCGCAATTTCTACAACTTCAATCGCTGGGGCACGTGGAACTTCGACCGCACCAGCCTGCAAAACGGCTTTGACTTCAACACCCACCATCAGCTCAAAAACTACTGGTGGGTCCACATCGACTACTCCCACATGTGGCGGTCCTTTGACGACCTCGACACCCGCGGCGGCCCCCTAATCGCGAGGCCGGCAAGCGACGGCTTTGAGATTGAGTTGGAAAGCGACGACCGCTTCATGGTCAGCGGCTGGGTCGAGTACGAGTGGGAGGGCAACTCGGCCGGCAGCACCCACCGCGAGGTCTCCGGCAGCATCCGCATCCGGCCTACTTCGCGGTTTGAGATCAGCCTGCGGCCGCGCTATAGCTGGGGTTTCAGCGATGCCCAATGGGTCGAAAACTTCGATGCGAACGCCGACGGCGAAGACGATCAATTCGTGTACGGGGAGCTAGACAACCAAACCCTCGATCTGACGACGCGGGCCAACATCCTCTTCAGCCGCGACTTGAGCTTGGAGTTTTATGTCCAGCCTTTTATTAGTGCGGGCCAGTACGCCAACTTCAAGGAGCTGGATCGACCGCTCTCCTACTCGTTTGTCGCACATCCCGGCCCAGAGGAAAACCCTGATTTCCGCAACCGCTCGCTGCACAGCAACGCCGTGCTGCGTTGGGAGTACAAGCCGGGTAGTACCCTGTTCATCGTCTGGTCGCAGTTCCGCCACGACGACTCCGACTTGGGCGCGTTTCGCCCCGGGTACAACCTGCGGCGCAGCTTGGTGGACGAGGGGACCAATATTTTCTTGGTGAAGTTCAACTATTGGCTGCACATCTAGGACGCAGGGATTGCGCGCTGCATTTGGCCCTTGCCGCGAAGGCTGCGGTAGGGGCTATTTTTTATCGCCGAAGAGCTGGCCCTATGCTTCTAGAAAGCTCCACAACGCGTCGAACCGCGCCCCTTCAATCGGCTCTCGCAGCACCGAGTTGACGCCCTTCTCCGCCATGTAGCGCGGCGCAAACGCCAGCCCCTTTTGTAGTGCCACGCGCTCCAGACCCATTTGCCTAGGCCGCCAGCGCACCCGACAACAATCCAGCCGCTGCGCCAACCCCGCGGTATCCCCCGCGCAGCACCACGCGATGATCATCGCCCCCAGGGCCACTAGCTCGCCGTGGATCCAAGTTTGTTGGTTGGCCGTCTCCAACGCGATCCAGAACGGATGATCGCCGCTTGCTGTGGGGGCCTTCAAATGCTGACTATCGCGCTCCTTAATCCGCTGCGCGATGTTGGCCACACTCGCTTCCGTCATCCGCCCGTTGGGATCCAGCGTTGCGGCAAAAGAACTGGCGATTGATTCGTGCTGGGCCACCTGCTGTGCCGCCAGCGCCGGGTCGAACGCCGCCCCTTGCCCCAACTCAGCCCGCTGCCGCCACTCCTCCAGCCCCGCATGGCTGCAAAGGATGTCGCCTAGCCCGGCGGTGTGCAGGTAATCTGGTGCCTCGAGGACCACATCGACGTCCACGAGCACGTATTGGCAATCCACCCACGGCCAGTCGTCCAAACCGCCCACGGTCTGATAGCCGTCCCACCGCGCTACGTGGCTGTGGATGATCGCCCCGGAAGAGAGAATCGTCGGCACCAAGATCAGCTCGGCGTCCTTGTCGAGGGCCACGAACTTGGAAGCGTCGAGGGCCTTGCCGCCGCCCAAGCCGATGACCAACTCGATCCCGGCTGGCAGCCGGTCGCTGAGGTCCTGCTGATGCGCCGAGTCCAGCCACTCGGCAAAGACTACGCCCTCTGGCTCGCGTACGAGGTGGGCCTTGGCGGCTGCGTACGCGCTGGGCGTGGTCACAATCGCATACGCTGGCCAGCCGGCGCTTTCTCGTTGCAACAAGCCGCGGGCGACGCGCATGTCGTATTCAGCAGCCGGTTTGCACTGGCGGCCCATGGACCAGCCTCTATTTGTTTTGGGCATTTGTCCTCCGTCGCTTTCGGGGATTAGCTCTTAGGCAAAGCAAACTATTGCTTCTGTGATTGCTATTGCACAACAATATACAAGCCCTTTTTCGCCGCCAACGCATCTTCCTGAGTCCAAAAGCCTATGTCCACTGCCCACATCGCCCGCGCGCTCTCCGCAATGGACGAGCCTTTCGTGCGCTACAAGATCCGCCTCAATGTCTCGGCTCGCCCGCCCAGCGAGCGCGAGATTCGCATTCTCCGCGACGAGATCCGCGAGTCGGTCTTGGTCCGCACCCTGTTGGCCGAGTTGGATGCTGCGGGCCGCATCCCCCTGCCGCCGAGTCACCGCTGGCGCGGTGCCCATTGGGTGCTCTACATGCTGGCCGATCTAGGCTCCGCGTCCGGAGACAAAAGCCTCTGGGCCTTGCGCGACCAAGTTTGCGAATGGCTTTTGGATCCCAATCGCCCCGAGCCTATTTGCGGTGCGATCGAGGGCAATGCGCTGTACTACTTGCTCTTCCTCGAGATCGACGATGGCCGCGCCGACGCCTTGGCTCAGCGCCTCGCGGGCAGCTTGCCCAAGGCATTGGGCCGCAGTCCCGCTGCCTTCGGCCAAGCGCTCACCGCCCTGCGCGGCCTCGCCCTGCACGCCCGCCTCCGCGCTGACTGCGTCTCTGCCGATGCCGCCGCTCGCCTCGCCGAGCACTTGCTCGCCCACCACCTCTACCAAAAGCCCGATGGCAGCCCCCTGAGTGCCGACTGCGCCTCGTTGCACTATCCCTGCTACGAGCACTGCGATTTCCTCTTTGGCCTCAAGGTCATGGCCGAGGTAGGGGCGACCGGCCGGTCGCCCCTACTCGCCGACGCGCGTTGCCGCGCTGCGCTCGACCTGCTCAAGTCGAAGCAACTCGCCGACGGCACGTTCCCAGCCGAGCGCAAACACTACCGAGTCGGGCGCATGGGCAAGGGCGACGACTCGCTGGTCGATTGGGGTCGGCCCAACCGCAGCCGGCCCAATCTCCACGTCACCTGCGACGCGCTCGGCGTGCTCCACGCTGCTGGCGAGCGGTTTTGAGTGCCGCCGCAAAATGCTGATATAGCAATCCTCAATCATGCACAAGATGATCCGCAGATGGACGCAGATAGACGCAGAATAGGATGCACAAGACGATTCGTATCTCGAATCGTTCAAGTCATTCAGAATCGCTATATTGTAACATCCGCCGCTTCACAGGTTTGCTACTATGCGCTCTTTGCTGTTGTTCCTCGCCCTCGCCCTTGCGGGCTGTTACGGGGCTTCGCTCGCGCCCGATCCCGTAGGCCACTTTGCCGCGCGCACCGACCACTTCCAGCGCCTAGAGCCGCTCGGCGAGCGCATCTTGCACGGGGCCGCGCTGAGCTTCGAGCCGCTCGACCCCGAAGAACGCACGCGCCCGCTCGTCTATGCCGTGTACTACGAACTCCACGACCTGCCCTACGACTGGCATCTGACGTTGCGCACGCATCTGGACCAGTATGCAGGCTACGGTCTGCCGCAAATTGACCTCGGTTTCAGCGCTGTCGGCCAGCCCTATGAGGCGGCCATTGCCGAGGGCCAACTCGACGAGGCGATTGAGCGGCTCTGCTGGGGGTTGCAGGAGCTAGACCGCCCGGTCCTGCTGAGATTGGGCTATGCGTTCAACAGCTCTTGGCGAGCCTATGAGGCGACCGATTACATCGAGGCTTGGCGGCGGATAGCGCAAACACTGCGGGGTCGTTGGGGCTTGGAGCATGTTGCGCTGGTATGGACGCAGAAGGACGACGGCGGCTCTGATTACTTGGCCTACTATCCAGGGGATGAGTACGTCGATTGGTGGTCGATTGACGTGGCCGCGCCGCAATATCTGCGCCGCAGCCGTGCCTTTGTCGAGGCGGCGCAGGAGCGTGGCTACCCCGTGCTCGTCGGCGTGGTCACGCCCGTTACCACCGACCTAGGCCGGGCCGAGCAAGCGTGGCCCCATTGGTTTGTCCCCTTCCTCCGCTTCTTGCGCCACCACCCCAACATCAAGGCATTTACTTATATAGATTGGGACTGGTCGCAGGCGCAGCGCTTTGTTGATCCCGTGCTCTTTGCGCGCTACCGCAGCGAATTGATGCACCCGATTTACCAGCACGCGGCCTCGCCCGGCGAGTTGCGCTGGCACTTAAACGTCGATCCCTAACTTTAGAGAAAGGATTCCTCAGATGGATAAAGTAGATGTTCACGTTCACGTCTTCGACCTGCCGAGCGAGCGGTTCCCCCGCGAGCTGAGCGGCCTCGCACCGGCCGACCGCGCCTGCCCGATCGAGGCGCTCATAGCGGACATGGATGCTTCGGGCATTGACCGCACCGTGCTGATCGAAATGAACGGCACCCAGATCGAGCAGCACGCCTATGTCACGCATTGCGTGCGGACGTGGCCCGACCGCTTTACGGCTACGGGTTTGATCGACCTAGACGACCCAGACCCGCCCGCTCGACTGCGCGAGCTCGTCGCTGCCACCGGCATTGAGGGGATTCGGCTGGGGGCGTTGGGCGACCCGGCCGCCCAGCGGGCCGAGGATCTGTCAACCTACGCGATTTTCGAGTGTGCGGACGAGCTGGGGATCAACATCAACATCTACACCGGCGGGGCCCAGTTCCCCTGCATCGAACTGCTGGCCGCAGCCTTCCCCGGCGTGAACATTTCCCTCGACCATCTCGGCGTGATGCCAACCACGCCCGGCGGGCCGGACCGATGGGGTCGCCCCCGCTTTGACGCCGAGCCGCTGTCGCCGGCCAACTATCCGCAAGTGATGGCGCTGTCTCGCTTTCCCAACGTCTATGTCAAGATTTCGGGGGAGTACGCGTTTTCTAAGGTGCCTTGGCCTTACGGGGATATGCAGTCCATGGTCGAGGATGTGTATCGGGCCTACGGCGCGGATCGCATGATGTGGTGTACGGATTCGCCGTGGATTGTGGTGGAGCCGGGGTACCAAAAACTGGTGGATTTGCTCGACTACCATCTGCCGAATATCTCCGCAGCGGAAAAAGAGATGATTATGGGCGGGACGGCGTTGAAGCTGTGGTTTAAGGGGCGCTAGGCCATGGCTCTGAAGAAGTCACAACTCTACTCGTCGTTGTGGCAAAGCTGCGACGAGTTGCGCGGCGGCATGGACGCCTCGCAGTACAAGGACTACGTCCTGACGCTGCTGTTTATGAAGTACGTCTCGGACAAGTACGCTGACGATCCGTACCCGCTCATTGAAGTTCCACCCGGCGGCAGTTTCGCCGATATGGTAACGCTCAAGGGCGACAAGGAGATCGGCGATAAGATCAACAAGATCATCGGCCAGCTTGCCGAGGCTAACGACCTCAAGGGTGTCATTGACCAAGCCGATTTCAACGACGAGAGCAAGCTCGGCACAGGCAAGGAGATGCAGGATCGGCTCTCGAAGCTAGTCGCCATATTCGAGGGGCTCGACTTCCGCGCCAATCGGGCCGAGGGCGACGACCTGCTCGGCGATGCTTACGAATACCTGATGCGGCACTTTGCCACGGAGTCGGGCAAGAGCAAGGGGCAGTTCTACACGCCGGCCGAGGTCTCACGCATCATGGCGCAAGTGGTCGGCATTGGCTCGGATACCCAACAGGACCGGACGATCTACGACCCGACTTGTGGTTCCGGTTCGCTCTTGCTGAAGGCCGCGGACGAAGCGCCGCACGGCATTACCGTGTACGGCCAGGAGATGGACAACGCCACCTATGCGCTGGCGCGGATGAACATGATCCTCCATGGCCACGAGACCGCCGAGCTGTGGCGCGGCAACACCTTGGCCACTCCGTATTTCAAGAACCTGGATGACCGCCTCAAGACCTTTGACTTTGCCGTCGCCAATCCGCCCTTTTCCGCCAAGGCTTGGTCCAGCGGTCTCAATCCAGACCACGACGAGTACCGGCGCTTCGAGTACGGCATTCCTCCGACGAAAAACGGCGACTACGCCTTCCTCTTGCACCTGATTGCGTCGCTCAATAGCAAGGGCAAGGGCGCGATTATTTTGCCACACGGCGTGCTGTTTCGCGGTAACAAGGAGGCGGACATTCGCAGAAATCTCATCCGGCGTGGCTTCATCAAGGGCATCATCGGCCTGCCGGCCAACCTGTTCTACGGCACTGGCATTCCCGCCTGCATTTTGGTTCTCGACAAGGAAAATGCCCAGGCCCGCAGCGGCATCTTCATGATCGACGCGAGCAAGGGCTTCCTCAAGGACGGCAACAAGAATCGCCTACGCGCCCAAGACATCCACCGGATCGTCGATGTGTTCAACCGGCAGACCGAGGTGCCGCGCTATTCTCGCATGGTGCCGGTGGCTGAGATCGCTAGTCCGGCCAACGACTACAACCTGAACATCCCGCGCTACATTGATTCCAGCGAACCGGAAGACCTGCACGATCTCGACGCGCATCTGCACGGCGGTATTCCCGACCGCGACCTCGGCGCGCTCGGCACCTACTGGGACGTCTTCCCCTCGTTGCGTCAGGCGTTGTTTGTTGGCAACGGGCGGGCGGGCTACAGCGAGGCTCGCGTTGAGACGCCGCAGGTGAAGGGCGCCATCCTCGAACATGGGGAGTTCGGGTCGTACGAGGCGCGGGTCGCCGGTATATTCGACGCTTGGCGTGAGACGCACGAGCCGGTTCTCAAGGGACTGGAGATAGACGCCTATCCCAAGGACATCATCCGCACTCTGGCGGAGGATCTGCTGGCGAGATTTGCCGGCTTGCCGCTACTTGCCGCGTACGATGCATATCAGCGGCTGATGGACTATTGGGACGAGGTGATGCAGGACGACGTGTATCTCATCGCTGCGGATGGTTGGAGCGAGGCTGCCAAGCCGCGCGGAATCGTCGAAGATAGAGACAAGAAGATCAAGGAGACGCCGGATCTCACTATCAAGCGCAAGAAGTACAAGATGGACTTGATCCCCCCAGAGCTGATCGTCGCGCGCTACTTTGCCGATGAACAGGCCGCGGTCGAGGCGCTACAGGCCAAGCAGGAGGCCGCCGCGCGCGAGTTGGAGGAGTTCGTTGAAGAGCACACTGGCGAGGAGGGTTTGCTGGAGGAGGCGGCCAACGACAAGGGCAAGGTCACCAAGGCCGGTGTGACGGAACGGCTCAAGGCCATCCGATACGAGCCGGAGAGCGATGAGGAACGCGATGCCCTCAAGCGATGTCGGACGTTGATTGAGGCTGACGCCGAGGTGGGCAAGGCTGTCAAGGAGGCCCAAGCCCGTTTGGATGAGCAGGTGCTGGCCCGCTACGGCGCGCTCACCGAAGCCGAGATCAAGACGCTGGCGGTCGAGGACAAGTGGTTTGCGAGCATCCGGGGTGCTGTCGAGGGTGAGGTGCAGCGGCTGACTCAGCAGCTCGCCGGGCGCGTGAAAGAACTGGAGGAGCGCTACGCCCGTCCGTTGCCGGAGTTGGAGCGGGAGGTGGAGGAGTTTGGTGAGAAGGTCGAGGGGCACTTGAAGCGGATGGGGATTTCATCGTGAGGGAGGCATTCGTACCGTTGAGTTCCGTATCTTTAGAAGAAGTGTGGTATGATAACCGGTCGTTGGCTGGCAACCTGAAGTCGTTCACTTTGGAGGAACAGTAATGGCAGAGCAAATAACCGTGTCAGTTGATTCCGATGTAGCCAAACTCTACCGTTCGGCTTCTGATAATGAGCGTCGCAAGCTGGATTTGCTTGTCAATTTGCGTTTGCGTGATGCGACAGAATCCGGGAAATCACTTAGGGACACGATGCTGGAAATCAGCCGCAACGCGCAACGGCGTGGTCTGACTCCGGAAATTTTGCAGTCCATTCTGGCCGACGAATGACCCGCTTCGTCTTCGATACAAACGTCATTATCAGTGCTTTACTCTTCAACGATTCCGTACCAGGGCAGGCGTTCATCCGGGCTTTGAATCATGGAATGATTCTGGTTTCTGGGGCATTGGTGGGAGAGTTGAGCCGTGTACTCGGCCGGGACAGGTTCGACCGGTATGTCACCCGTGAAGAGCGCGACGAGTTTCTTGGATCCCTGATACGGGAATCGAACCTGATCGAAATCATCGAGGCGGTCCAAGTATGCCGTGATCCCAAAGACGACCAGCCAGCCTGTACGATCGCCGGATTGATCCTGTTCGGCTATCGGCCGCGCCGCCTGTTGCGTCATGCCGGTATCCGCTGGATGTGCTTTGAGGGAGAGGAGAAAACCTACAATGCCCTTGACGATCAAGTGATTGAGGGGCCGCTTGTCGATCTTTGGCAGGTGCTGTCGGGGGGTCGTGAACTGGTGGAAAAGGGGCTGATTGAACGCCTTGCCGATGCGATGCGGCCGTTTGTATCCGAGGAGGCGGGCCAAGTAGAAGAGTCCATGCGCCGGGAACGACGCTGGCACTATCCGCTGGAAGCGCTGCGCGAAGGCGTTGTCAATGCGCTGACGCATCGAGATTGGACGCGGTACGAGGAAATTGAGGTGGTCCGTTATGCGGACCGGATAGAGATACTCAGCCCCGGTGCGCTGCAAAACGGCATGACGGTCGAAAAAATGATTGCTGGTCAACGGGTTCCCCGCAATTTGCTCATCTCCGAGACGTTGCGGGACTACAGCTATTCTGATGCACGCGGCATGGGAGTGCGGAACAAGATTATTCCGTTGATGCGGGCGCATAACGGGGTTGATCCGGAGTTTGAGGCGACGGAGGACTACTTGCGGTTGACGCTGCGCCGAGGCTCGGGGCGAAGGCCGAGGGGCGATTGAAGCGGATGGGGATTTCGCTATGAGTCAAAAATTCGATTTCGATAATCTCGTCGAGTTGTGTCGGCGAACCCACGAGGAAACACGACACTCAGCGGCGCGAGCCGTTGATCGCTCACTCGTAGCACGGAACTGGCTGTTCGGTTGGTATATCGTCGAGTATGAACAGCATGGGGCGGATAGAGCGGAATACGGAGCACAGACCATGAAAAGGCTTTCAGCAGCCCTAAAAGCTAGGATTGGTCGCGGCTTTTCCATGGATTCCCTAGAACAGATGCGTCGGTTCTATTTGCTCTACAGGCACCTAGGTTCCGAGCCCTCGGAGACAGCAAAACCCAAGACATCTTCTCAGATTTCGGGCAGCCCTGAGATTTCCGAGACAGCGTCTCGGAAATTCCCCGTCCCAGTGATGGGACTGCCGGGAATTGTGCAGACACTGTCTGCGGAATTGGAGAAGCGATTTTCCCTTGCTTGGTCCCACTACGTCACCCTTCTGACTATCGACAATTCCGAAGAGCGCCGCTTCTACGAGCTTGAGGCTGCGGGCAACGGCTGGAGTGTACGCGAATTGGAACGACAGATCGCTAGCTCCCTGTACGAGCGGCTCGCACTCAGCCGCGACAAGGAGGAAGTTCGTCGGCTTGCCAGCGAGGGACAGGTGGTCGAAAAAGCATCGGATCTGATTAAGAACCCACTGGTGCTGGAGTTTCTCGGGCTGGAGGAAAAGCCCGTCTATTCCGAGAGCGAACTGGAAACGGCGATCATCGACCGGCTTCAGCACTTCTTGCTGGAGTTGGGCAAGGGATTTCTGTTCGAGGCGCGGCAGAAGCGGTTTACTTTCGACAACAGTCATTTCCGCGTAGATCTCGTTTTCTACAATCGGCTACTGCGCTGCTATGTGCTGATTGACCTCAAACGCGGTGAATTGACCCATCAGGACTTGGGTCAGATGCAGATGTACGTCAACTACTTTGACCGCTATGTGAAGATTGACGACGAACTTCCGACCATTGGTATTGTGCTCTGTGGCCGCAAGAACGATGCCGTGGTTGAGCTGACGCTACCGGAAGAAGCCAATATCTACGCGTCGAAATACCAGCTCTATCTGCCATCGAAACAGGAACTTGTAGCCCAACTGGAGAGCATCCAGAGAGAATTAAACTATCGGGAAGGCGAAGACGGTGAATAGCGGGCGAGGGACAATGGGCAGCGTCCTTGGAAATGGACGCCGTGCGCTAGCGGAAGAAGTGCCAGTGGGTTACAAGCGAACTGAGGTGGGGGTGATTCCGGAGGAGTGGCAGGTCGTTGATATCGGTAGTCTGAGTCCTTTCGTGACAAGCGGCTCCCGGGGATGGGCGCATTTCTACGCCGAGAGAGGTGCCCCATTTATTCGGATAAGTAATCTTACTCGGCAGTCAATCGATCTAGAACTGTCAGATCTAAAGACGGTCTTGCTACCGTCACAGGGAAACGCAGAAGCATCGCGAACACAATTGCAAGACGAGGATATACTGATCTCGATAACTGCTGACATCGGGATCATTGGCATTGTCGACTCGCGCGTATCCAAGCCGGCATACATGAATCAGCACATTGCACTAATTCGATTTGACAAGACTCTCGTGTGCGCTCGTTTCGTTGCCTATTCGCTCGCGTCTGAAAGGTCACGGCAGCTTTTCGTGGCATCAATGGACATTGGTGCCAAGGCCGGGATGAGCCTACTGACGGTTCGGAAAATTCGATTTGTATTACCTCCATTTCCCGAACAACGCGCCATCGCCGAGGCGTTGTCGGATGTGGATGGGTTGCTCGCGGCGTTGGAGGCGCTGATCGCCAAGAAGCGGGCCGTCAAGCAAGCCGCCATGCAGCAACTCCTCACCGGCAAGAGCCGCCTGCCGGGGTTCAGCGGGGTGTGGGAGACGAAGCGGCTGGGGGATATCGCGTCATTCTTCAAAGGATCAGGTCTGTCCAAAGCCGACCTGTCACTTGATGGAAGACGACGATGCGTCCACTACGGCGAGCTTTTTACAGTCTATGGCGAACGCATCACTGAAGTTCTACATGGAACTGACCGGGAAGGCATATTCTTCCACTCTATTCGCAACGATGTGCTAATGCCGACCTCGGATGTAACTCCCAATGGTCTAGCAACGGCAAGTTGTATTTTGGCTTCCGATATCATCCTCGGTGGTGACGTCCTTGTCATTCGTATCTCGGAGAGCGTTCTCAACGGAGAATTTCTCGCTTATGCAATCAAGATACACCGAGATCAGGTGATGCAGCTTGTATCCGGCACGACGGTCTTTCATCTGTACGGCCGCGATATGGCCAATTTCAGCTTCGCCGTGCCAAGCGTGGACGAACAGACCGCTATCGTCTCCGTCCTCTCCGACATGGACACCGAGATCGCCGCGCTGGAACGACGCCGGGACAAGACCCGTGCCGTCAAGCAGGGTATGATGCAGCAGCTTCTCACCGGCAGGGTGCGACTAATAAGCGAATTAAGAAACGAGTAATCATGTCCCACGATCGTTATCCAAAAGACTTAATTCTAACTCTTGAGGACTTTGCCGGTTGTGGCTGGAAGGAGGTCTTGGCTAGTGCAGACCGTAAAGATTATCCCTCGATGCACTATGTGTTCTCCGATGCTGCGAAGCAGGCCATGAAAGAAGACCGGCAATCTCATGGCAAGGCACTATGGCTGCTAGCTGATGCCTGTTCGATGATGCTCTCGTCCGACAGTTTTAACGAGCCTTTCAAGCCCTTCATGGAGTCGTCGGATGGTCGTCGCTCAATCATTCCAGACGACTTATCGGAAACCGATGTCGCCTTCTTCGCGGAGATTGTCGAGATAATTGACGATCCGTGGCTGAAATCACGTCTGGCCGATCTGGTCTGGCTCTTACAAAGTCCCCGTAAAGTCAAGTTCGCCTTGGCGGCTATTGATAGCTATCGGACAATCCCATTAGATACCGAGACATGGTTGCATGGCGGAGATAGGTGCTGGCAGAGGGCAATCAATCTGGCTCGCATGCTCGGAGCAGGAGCTGGCGAGCGTCTTGCAGAAATGGAAGCCTCGATCATCAAAGCATTCACGTCGGTGACGAGAGAGGATGGCTTTCTCGGGTATTGGTTAGCTGACTTACTTAAGTCTAACGCCCTCGGAAGGGATCACTCGACGACAATTGCGACGAAACTTGAATCTCTGGCTCGCGAGTTTGAGGACGAAGGTGAGTTCCGCAAAGCGCTCGAATACTTCCAAGCATCGGCCCACTGGTTTAAGGAATCTGGGGACGATGAAAAGTCAACTGAAATGACGGTCGAGGTGGCGGAGGGCTGGGTCAAAGAGGCTGTTGCCAGATTATCGTCGGATCAACCGAGTCACATGGTCGCCGCAAGTTTTTACGAGAGCGCCATCCAGACTTACCGCACCATTCCCCGGTCAGAGCGCGCAACTCATAGAGTAGATGAGCGGATTGCTGAGCTAAAGAGGAGTCTCAACGAATCCGGGGAGAAATCGCTGGATGAGATGGGTGTCATCAGCATTCCTGGGCAGGACATCAGTCAAATCGTCGAAAATGCGCGTGATGCAGTGAAGGGAGAAACCTTGGATGAGGCGCTGAAGGCATTTGTCAACTTGAGTCGCACGAACGTCAAGGAATTGCGCGAAAACGCGACCGAATTACTTCACAACTCCCCGTTGCAGGCATTAGTTTCTGAAACGGTTATGAGCCGTGATGGTCGCGTCATTGCAAAACGGCCTGGAATGAGTCCCAGCACCACACTCTCTGATGACGCTGAGGCTGATGGCGACGGGGAGATTATCTATTCCAAGATGATCGAAAATTACCGTATTCATGTCGATCTTGCCGTTCAAGGTTGCATCTGGCCCGCCCAAGAGATTCTGCTCTTAGAACACCGCTTGCGAGAAGCCGATTTTGTCAATCTTGCTAGGCAATCTCCCATCGTGCCTATAGGGCGTGAATTACTCTTCGGCAAGGCATTGTTCTCAGGTTATGATCGAGATTTTGTCACGGCTCTCCATATCCTAGTGCCCCAGATCGAGCACATGGTACGCTGCCACTTGAAACAAGCAGGAGTGCAAACCACAAATATAGATAGCAATGGCATAGAGAATGAAAACGGTCTAAGCTCGCTTATGGACCTTCCACAGACGGAAAAGATATTTGGCGAGGATCTGAGTTTTGAGATCAGAGCACTCTTCTGTGATTCATTTGGACCGAATCTCCGAAATGAACTCGCACACGGTCTGCTTGATGACAGGGCCTTCTACTCCGCCAACGCGATCTATGCTTGGTGGCTTGGACTGAAGCTCGTATTCATCCCCTTTTGGAATGCTTTGTCCAATGATGCCGAAAGCAAAGAGGGTGAGAAGCAGTGAGCATGGGCTGCCAACGGAAAATTCTTACGCATTAGAGACCAACACCAGACGACGACATGAGCGAGAACCAGAACATCGAATGGAAAGAGACATGGCGGGACGAGCATCTAAAATGGGTCTGCGGCTTCGCCAACGCTCAGGGCGGCGTACTGGAAATCGGCAAGAATGACCGGGGTGAGGTGGTCGGAGTGAAGAATATTCTCCGACTGCTCGAAGAGATCCCCAACAAGGCGCAGGCATTGCTCGGCGTCGTGGTGGACGTGAACCTGAAGTCGGAAGACGGCGGGGAATATCTGGAAATCGCGGTTGATCCCTACCCGAATCCAATCAGCTACAAAGGCGAATTCCACTATCGAAGCGGCAGCACCAAGCAGGTTCTCAGAGGCGCGGCACTTAGCCGCTTCCTGTTGCAGAAATACGGCCGAACGTGGGACGACGTGCCCCTGCCGGGCGTCGGCCTCAAGGACTTGGACGGTCGCGTCTTTGATGGGTTTCGCCAACGGGGTGCCGACAGCGAACGGTTGCCGCAGGACATCTTGGACGAATCTGATGAGGGAGTGATCGAAAGGCTTCAGTTGCGAGAGGCGGGTTATCTGAAGCGCGCCGCGGTACTGCTCTTTCATCCAGCGCCGGACCGATTCGTGATGGAAGCCTATGTGAAAATCGGCTATTTCCGAGGTTCGGAGCTACTGTATCAGGATGTAATCGAAGGCGACTTGTTTACTCAGGTCGATCGGACGATGGACTTGCTGTACACGAAGTACACGAAGGCATTGATTTCCTATGACGGCGTCTATCGCGTGGAGACCTTTCCCGTGCCGCGCGAAGCCATGCGCGAAGCGGTGATCAACGCCATCATTCACCGGGATTACGCTAGTCCTACCACAATTCAGATTCGCGTGTACGACGACCGTATCGCGATCTGGAATGCGGTGCAGTTGCCGTCTGAATGGGTCGCCGATCAACTTGCTGGGGAACTTTCGTCAAAGCCGTATAACCCGCGAATCGCCTACGCATTCTTCCGAGCCGGAATGATCGAAGCTTGGGGACGAGGCATCCGGCGAATTGCGGAAATGTGCAAAGAGGTTGGCAACCCCGCACCAGAATGGAAGCTACAATCTAGCGGCGACGGTTTGTGGTTGAGGTTCCCGTTCTCTGCCGCGTACTTGGACAAGGCGCGAGAGCACATAGGGGAGCCAGAATCGCTGGTAGAGCCGCGGCTAGATCAGGATCAAGCTGGGGTCCAAGCTGGGGTCCAAGCTGGGGTCCAAGCTGGGGTCCAAGCTACATTGTCAGCCAGGGATGTTGCCATGTTGCAAGCCTGTGTTCAGCAACCAGCTACAAGTAAAGAGTTGCGAGCGGCTGCAAGCTATTCGGGTCGAACGAGAAATTTCAGGATGTGGCTAGAGCGACTCCTGCAAGAAGAACTGCTAGAAATGACTGTCCCTGATAAACCGAGGAGTCCATTGCAGAGGTACCGGCTGACGGACAAGGGGAGTGTCGCGCTCGCGAGCCTAAAATCAGGGAGTACACAGACATGAGCGCCGTCGGCCAACGGGAAATCCAAACCCAGCGGCGGGTGGTGGCGTTCTTTCAGGACGCGCTCGGATACAGGTACCTCGGTCCCTGGCAGGACCGATCCGGCAACCGCAACGTCGAGAGAGAGCATATCACCGACTGGCTCAAACGCCAGGGGCACAGCGATAAGATCATCGATAAGGCGCTGTTCGAGCTGAATAAGGCAGCGGCGCTCGGCGGCAGCAAGACGCTCTACGACGCCAACCGCGAGGTCTATGGACTGCTCCGCTACGGCGTGAAGGCCCAGCCGGGCGTGGGTGAGCAGACCGTCACCATCTGGCTGATCGACTGGGAGAATCCCAGCAACAACGACTTCGCCATCGCCGAGGAGGTGACGGTCTCCGGCGAGAATACCAAGCGGCCCGACCTTGTGCTCTACGTCAACGGCATCGCCTTGGGAGTGCTGGAACTGAAGCGCTCGACAGTGTCAGTGACCGAGGGCATTCGCCAAAACCTCGACAGCCAAAAGAAGGAATTCATCCAGCCGTTCTTCGCCACCGTGCAACTCGTGATGGCGGGCAACGACACCGAAGGGCTGCGCTACGGCGTGATCGAGACGTCGGAGAAGTACTGGCTGCACTGGAAGGAAGCCGAGGCCCATCCGAGTGCTGACGACAATCCGCTGCTCCGGGAGTTGAGCCAACTCTGCGGCAAGGAGCGGCTGCTGGAAATCATCCACGATTTCGTCGTCTTCGATGCGGGCGTCAAAAAGATCTGCCGCCACAACCAGTACTTCGGCGTGAAGGCGGCGCAGGCTCGCGTGCAGCGCCGCGAGGGCGGCATCGTCTGGCATACCCAAGGCAGCGGCAAAAGCCTGACTATGGTCTGGCTGGCCAAGTGGATCCGCGAGCACGTCACAGACCCTCGGGTATTACTCATCACCGACCGCACCGAACTGGACGAGCAGATCGAGAAGGTCTTCAAGGGCGTCAGCGAGGACCTCCATCGCACGAAAAGCGGTGCCGACTTGGTGCGCGTGCTCAACACTAGCGACGAATGGCTGATCGCTTCGCTAATCCACAAATTCGGCGCGTCCGAAGAAGGCGACGTCGATCAGTTCGTCGAGGACATCCGCAGTCACCTGCCAACCAACTTCCACGCCAAGGGCGATATATTCGTCTTCGTAGATGAGTGCCACCGCACCCAGTCCGGCAAGCTCCACGACGCGATGAAGGCGCTGCTGCCGGGAGCCATGCTAATCGGCTTCACCGGGACGCCGCTACTCAAAAGCGACAAGCAACGGAGTATCGAAACCTTCGGGCCGTACATCCACGCCTACAAGTACGACGAGGCCGTGGGCGACGGCGTGGTGCTGGACTTGCGCTACGAGGCGCGCGACATCGACCAGAACATTACCTCGCAGGCCAAGATCGATCAGTGGTTCGACATCAAGACCCGTGGGCTGACGGATGTGGCCAAGGCTCAGCTCAAGCAGCGCTGGGGCACGATGCAAAGAGTCCTGAGCGCGCAGGATCGGCTGGATAAAATCGTCGCCGACATCCTACTCGACATGGAGAGGTACGACCGCCTCAAGAGCGGCCGCGGCAACGCCATGCTCGTCTCCGGCAGCATCTACTCAGCTTGCCGCTTCTTCGACATGTTTCAGCAGACCGAGCTGACGGGCAAATGCGCCATTGTCACCTCGTACAGGCCAACCTCGGCGGACATTAAAGGGGAGGAGACCGGCGAGGGGCTAACGGAGAAGCTGCGCCAGTACGACGCCTACCGAAAGATGCTGGCGACGTACTTCAACGAGCCGGAAGAAACGGCCATGCACAAAGTCGAGCGCTTTGAGCAGGAAGTAAAAAAGCGCTTCATCGACGAGCCGGGACAGATGAAGCTCTTAATCGTGGTAGATAAGCTGCTGACCGGCTTTGACGCCCCATCGGCGACCTATCTCTACATCGACAAGCAGATGCAGGACCACGGCCTATTCCAGGCCATCTGCCGGGTCAACCGCCTCGACGGCGACGACAAGGAATACGGCTACGTCATCGACTACAAAGACCTGTTCCGGTCGCTGGAGCAGTCCATTAAGGACTACACGGGCGAGGCATTCGACGGGTACGACAAGGCCGATGTGGAGGGCCTGCTGAAGGACCGGCTCCAACAGGGGCGGAAGCGGCTAGAGGAAAGACGCGAGGCGACCAAGGCGCTGTGCGAGCCGGTCGAACCGCCGCACGATACTGCGGCCTATTTGCACTACTTCTGCACTGCCAGTAACGCTCGCCAACTCAAAAACAATGAGCCAAAGCGCGTGGCGTTCTACAAGCAAGTCGCAGCATTCCTGCGAGCTTACGCCAACTTGGCCAACGAGATGCGCGAAGCTGGCTATTCCGACGCCGAAGCGCAGGAGATCAAAGCCGAAGTGGATCACTACGAGAAGGTGCGCCAGGAGATCAAGCTGGCCAGCGGGGACTACATTGACCTGAAGGTGTACGAGCCAGCCATGCGGCACCTGCTCGATACGTACATCCGCGCCGAAGAGAGTGAGCAGCTATCGGGATTCGACGATTTGACGCTCGTGCAACTGATTGTTGAGCGCGGGGAAGAGGCGGTCGAAGCGCTGCCCGCAGGTATCCGCAAGAGCCGTGCGGCGGTGGCCGAGACGATTGAAAACAATGTCCGGCGACTCATCATCGACGAGACGGAAGTCAATCCCAAGTACTACGAGAACATGTCGGAGCTGCTGGAAGCCCTGGTCCGCCAACGCAAGCAAGAGGCGATCGACTACAAGGAGTACCTGGCGCAGATCGTTGATCTGACCAGAAAGATCAACCGGCCAGAAACCCAAGCATCCTATCCTGTTAGCATCAACAACGCGGCATTGAGAGCGCTGTTCGACAACTTGGTAGTGCTGGTTCCGGCAGCCAGAGAGCCACTTGGCACTGAGCTGGACGTCGATGTCAGGGAGGCGAAAGCGCTCGCTCTAGATCGCGCCATCCGTCGAGTGAAGAAGGCGGACTGGCGGGGACACAAAGTCAAGGAACGCGAGGTCCTCAACGCTATCCACGCAGAACTCGGCGGCAACGAGAGCCTCGTGAACGCGATATTCGAGATCGTGAAGGCACAGCGTGACTACTAAGGTCAGAGGCCGCCGCATCGACATCCGAGGAATCCCGGTAGAGGTCGTCCGCAAGAGCATCAAGAACCTCCACATAGGCGTCTATCCGCCGGGCGGTCGGGTGCGGGTGGCCGCACCGCTGTGGCTCGACGATGACGCCGTGCGGCTGGCCGTCATTTCGCGCTTGGGATGGATTCGCCGGAAGCAGGCCGAATTTGCCCAACAAGATCGCCAGTCCCAGCGCGAGTTCGTGGCCGGCGAGAGCCATTACTTCCGGGGTCGGCGCTATCGGCTCGACGTGGTCGAGCACGACGGTCCCCCGGCGGTTCGTCTGCTCAACAACGCAAAGATGGCGTTGCGCGTCCGTCCGGGCACCGACCGGGACGCAAAGGAGGCGGTACTGGAGCAGTGGTATCGCCGTCAACTCCGCGACCAATTGCCGGAGTTGTGCGTCAAATGGGAGCAGAAGGTTGGGGTGGCGGTTGATGAGGTGCGGATCAAAAAAATGAAGACCCTCTGGGGCTCCTGTAATATCGAAGCCAAGCGCATCTGGTTAAACCTCGAACTGGCCAAGAAGCCGACTTCGTGCTTGGAGTTCGTCCTCGTCCACGAAATGGTCCACCTGATCGAGCGCCAGCACAACGAGCGTTTTCGCAAGCTGATGGACAAGTTCATGCCTCAGTGGCGCGTTCATCGGGATGAACTGAACCAGCAGCCGCTCGCACACGAGGATTGGGCGTACTGAAGCGTCTCGCGAGAAAAGCTGGTCTATCGGCGGGCCGTCGCTTAGGTTTGCCCCCGCAAAAGGAGGAATTGCATGGCGTCAGAATACAAGGTTTTGCTCATCGGTGGGCGCGGCACGATTGGCTCGGGCCTGCGGACCTATATGCCGCGACTCGACCCGCGCTACCGCATGGTTTCCGTGGATTTGCCCGGCGCGCCGGACAAGGCGACCGAGCCGGATGCCGGCGGGGATTTTATCGAGCTCGATATTACGGAGTCGCCGGATGAATTTCGCGCCCTGATCCCCGGGTGCGACTTGGTCGTCTATCTGGCCCGAGGCGGTGGCTTGGCGGCCATGAACCGGATGACCGATTTGGTTTTTGCAGCGGTGTTGGCTCAAGACGAGCCGCCGATGATTGTCGGCTCCAGCTCGGTTCACGCGGTCGATGGTCTGTACAACTTTCACCAGCCGGGTTTCTATTGGACCCTAGCCGAGCGGCAGTTTGACCAGATAACCGATTGGCCCGAGCGGATTTCCGCGGCCGTGCCCGCGCATCCAATCAACGACTACGGACGCGAAAAAGCCCACGTGGAAGAGTGGGCGCAAAAGGTCGCCGACCAGGGACACAGCGCGGTTGCCATGCGCTGGGGCGGCGTCAATGCGCAAAACGAGGTCCACGTAGCGGAGCGGGGCTACTTTGCCGTCTGGTGCCACCAAGAGGACGCCGCCCGCCTGGTCCACGCCTGCTTCCAGCGGCATTGCGCCGGCGACCTGCCCAGTGGCGCGCATTACTTTGCGATCTCGGACAACACCTATAACATCTTTGACATTGAAACGCCCCGGCGCGAAGTCGGCTACGACCCGGTGCACAACGCGGAGACGTATTATTAGATGAATGACACGGAGAAATTCCTCTTCGACCTCCAGGGTTTCCTGAAGGTCCCCGACTTCCTCACCCCTGCCGAAGTCGATGCACTCAACGCGGCCTTTGACGCCAATGAGGACAAGCGCGGCGAAGACGGCAATCACAATACCGGCGGCAGCGACGCGCTCAATGGCCGGCGGCGCGGCATGTTCGCGGGGATGCTCGAATGGGAAAAACCCCACTGCCTGCCCTTCCGCGCTCTCTTGGCGCACAAAAAGCTCATCCCCTATCTCGACGCGCTCTTTGGCCGCGGCTGGAAGATGGACCACTCGCCCTTCATGCTCTGCGGCGGCAAGGGAGCCGAGGGCCTGATCCTCCACGGCTCGACCAGCCGCCACTTCAATGGCTCGCAGTACTACGCTTATGCCAACGACCAGATGCGCTGCGGCATGATCGTCTGCCAGTTCCAGCTTGCCGACGTCAACGAGGGCGACGGCGGGCTGTGCGTGATCCCAGGCAGCCACAAGGCCAACTTCCCGCTGCCGCAAAAAATTTGCCACTGGCAGGAGCACCGCGAAGTCGTGTACAACGTCCCCTGCAAAACCGGCGACATGGTCATCTTCAATGAGGCGACCCTGCACGGCACGCTCCCGTGGACGGCCGAGCACGAGCGGCGGTCCCTGCTCTACCGCTACTCGCCCAAGTATTTGCACTTTGCCGGCGGCACCTACCAAACCAGCCAGCCGGAATGGGTCGGCGAGCTGACCGAGGCGCAACAGGCCGTGCTCGAACCCCCCTATATCTACAACCGGCCGCTGGTGGAAGCCGACGGCGAAACTGTGGTCCGGCCGCGGGTGGGCTGATCTCCATACTCGCGGGAAAGCCCATCTCAAGGTGGAAATCGGTGCTCTCTATTCGAGATTGAACCGAGCGGGTTGTGCCTCCGTATCGCGGATAGTGGTCGCGACCTCTAGGCGGATGGTGACGGTTTCCATATCGGCTTCGAGGGCAAAGGGCGCGGTGAATACTTCGTCGCCGAGGCGAACTTCTACTTGGTAAGAGCCGTAAAAACCTCGGCCGCTGAATTGCCCGTCGGCGCTGGTTTTACCCTGCTGGCGGGTCCACCACTGATCAAAAACCAAATCCTTGTAGATCTGTGCGTGGGGTCTAGGACTCCAGTCGGCGTTGTACAGGGCGGCGTTGGGCCGCCAGTGGGCCTTTTCCCAAAAACCCCACCACTGCAAACCGACGACTGCCGGGTGGCTGAAGACGACGGTCATAAAGTCGCGGGTATAATCATTGAGCAGCGCTTGGTCGGTTGTGTTGATATCGAATTCGGTGATGGTCAATGATGCGCGGGGGAATAGCCGTGGCCGCGTCTGCTTGGTCGGCCATATCGTTGATGCTTTGGGGCAGATTGCGCCAGCCAGGCCAGACCAAGACGTGGCCACGGCGGTGAAAACCATGGTCCTTGAGCCAAGCAAATCCGGCCAGCGTCTTTGCGCGACTGAAATTGGTCTGGCCCCAGTCGCCATCCCAAGGCGGCCATTTGAGGGCGTTCTCGTTGGCGGCGGCGTTGAAGAGTTCTTTGACCTTAGCGCGATAGGTCTGATTTTCGTCCGTCTCGCTGGTCAGCCGCCACATCTGCAGGGCCGAGCCAAAGAGGAAGGCGTGGCGCTGCATAGTGACTTCGACTGGGGCATCGGCCACTGGCTGGCCAGCCGAGTCGATGATTTGCAGCGTGAAATCGCCTTGGCGGTGCTGCCTGATGCGCTCCTCAGCACTCTGTCGCCAAGCGGCGTCCGGGGCGCGGCCGACGTAGGTCAAGCGGGTCTGGGGCAGGTCGCTCACGGATAAGCTGCTGCCGTAGTGCAGGACTTCAAAGCCGGCGATTTCAATGGTCTGGCGACGACTGCCAACGCCGAAGTTGATCGCGGCCGCGCCGGCGTCGTACTGGTCGATAAATTCAAACGAATAAAAGAACTCGCGCCAAGCAAGCCCTACACTGAACCCCTTGTAGAGCGATTTGTCCCAATCGGGCGCGGCTTTCTGGGCATAGACGGTGGCATAGACTTCGCCGGTCTCGTCGCTCGACTCGATTCCCCGCGCCCAAAAGTGGATCAGGGCGACATCGCCCTTTTGTACTGCAAGGGCCGTGGGGTTGCCAATTTCGACGCTCCAAGGATCGCCCGCCTCGTGCAGAACTTCGATGCGCAGGGCTTGGGTAAATGATGCGTGCTCGACCTCTACGACCTGACTGCGGGCATGGTTGGCGGCGTTGGGTACGCGGGCCGAGTGGAGAAAGTCGCCTTGGGTCAAAGGGATGCCGCCAGCGGGGATCTGTGCTTGGGCGACGTGGACGGCTAGCAGGACGGCAAAAGCGATGAATTTAAGCATGGATACTCCCGGATAGATTGTGTTAGACGAACGCGGCACAGCGCACCAAGTGCGATTTATAGTCGAGCAGATCATCGGCTCGCCGGTTGCTCCCCCCTTGCCCATGCCGCTATATTGCTCCAGCCACCGCGCCTATACCAGTGCCCCCAACCCAGAAAGGACGCCTATGCCAACCATTGCTGCCAACGATCCCCGCCTAACTTGGAGCGGTGCGATCTCACTCGAAGAGAGACCGGGCTGGGTCAAGCCTTGGCGCATTCCCCACGGGGATGCGGACCTGTACTCGCCCGGAGAGAGCGGCCTTGCCGAGCGGGCCGAGATGCCTTCGGGCGTGCGCGTGCGCTTGGCCACGGACGCCGAGGAACTAGTCGTCGGCTGCGAGCCGCTGGCCGACGACGGCCGCTTTGACCTGTGCATTGGCGGGCAGATAGCGGCTACGGCTTCGTATGCGGCTGGCGCGACCGAAGTTCGCTTTGAGGGCTTGCCGACGGGCGAGAAATCCTTGGAGATCTGGCTGTCGCCGGCCATGCCCGTTGCCCTGCGCCACATTGCATTGCCCGAGGGGGCACATTGCGAAAAAAGCGAAGACACTCGGCTGAAGTGGATTACGTATGGCAGCTCTATCACCCATTGCCGCACCGCCGGATCGCCCGCCACCACTTGGCCCGGAGTGGTAGCTCGCGCCCGGGACTTCAATCTCACGTCGTTGGGCTACGGCGGCCAGTGCCACGCCGACCCGTTCATCGCCCGGCTGATCCGCGACCTGCCCGCAGACTTTATCTCGGTCAAGATCGGCATCAACATCCACGGTGCCGCCAGCCTCGGCCCGCGCGCCTTCCGCCCGGCCGTCCTCGGCACCATTGCCACCATCCGCGACGGCCATCCCCACACTCCGTTTGCGGTTTGCTCGCCGATTTGGGGGCACGACCGCGAGACCACGCCCAACGCGGTCGGCCTAACCTTGGAGCAGATGCGCGTCGAGGTTGCGGAAGCCGTGGAAGCGTTCAAAAGGCGCGGTGACGACCCCATCTATTATATAGACGGTCTCAAGCTCTTTGACGAAAGCCTCGCTGAATACCTGCCGGACAATCTCCACCCGGACGCCACCGGCTACGAGCTTATGGGGCAGAATTTTCTCAAAGAAGTGTTTGGGGTGCAGGGGGTGCAGGTGGGAAACTAGAGAAACGGGATTTCCTCGGCGAGACGGAAAACTCCACCGACGTCAAGGGGTCATCCGGTTTGGATCCCCACCACGCCTCTTGTTCGAGAGCAAGGGATGAACAACGCAGATACAGGATTCAAGCCGCGGCTAAGTGCATTGGTGGTGGGAACGCTGGGATCGCTGATAATCGGCGGTGTAGTTCCCTATACCAATGTAAGCTACCGTCCCCTAAAGGAGACGGCTTTCACGGAGCACGCCTGAGCTAACCGCCTCTACGTTCGGCTCCGTAGGCCCGCTTCGGGCCTTATCGAGTATATTGACGGCGGCGTTGACATCTCGATCTAGTTCGACGCCACAGGAACAGGAGTGCCACCGTTGCGACAACTTCTTGCCCTCTATCCGACGGCGATCAAGGCGTAGTGCTTGGTCAGTGAGTCGGTGGTTTTATGCCAGAAGTCTTTGCGCTGGTTGGCGATCCTCTCATGCCGCCGCGCCAGTTGTTGGTGCTGCTTGTGCCACCTGCCAGAAAATCGCTGCTTGCGCGCGAGGGCGCGGTTGGCGCGTCGTAGCTTGGCCAGCGACGCCTTGAGCTTGCGCGAGGCGTCTACCAGCGTCCCATCCGACAAGGACGGTATTGATGATAGGTACGTTGCATTCAGACGCCCTTTTGGAGCAGCCCCCGCAGTGTCTTAGCAACAGATTCAGACAAAACCTTGCGCCTGAATTTGGGGCAAAAAACGATGTGGTACTTGAGAGAGAAGACGCTGCCAGCGTTCCTTTTATATCTGTTGTCGGCCATGCCTGTGATACAGGCACAACAGTAGAACCCTGTCAAAGAAATAATACAGGGGAAGGTGAAGAGCTTGGATATATCGGCCTTGTCTCAGGGACGCAAGCGCCCATCGCCAAGCCCGCTCCCTTTTCCCCTGTCAGCTAAAGCAAACAGTCCCCAAGAGAGATTTTTATGGAAAACAGCAAAAACGCCAGGATATTGGTAATAACCAACTTCTTGTTGCTTTTAATTCTCCCACTTGCCCAAGAAGCTGCTGCGACCGAGTACAAAGTCCGTTTCATTTCTTTCGCGGACATAAAACCCAGCGGATCTAATCTGACGGTCTGTTGGGGTGGGCTAGGGATCGACCAGCAGCAGCGCGTCTACTTCGCCGCCAGCGATCAAAACGACGTTAATCCCGACGATACGGTCATCTTCAGGTACAACACGAAGACCGAAGATCGTCAACTGCTGGGCACTCTGCGGGGCATCAGCGCAGCGGCGGGAAATCTGGGGCCGGAAGAGAGCATCGGCAAAGTGCACGTCGCGATCGTGGAGTACAAGGGCAAAATGTACTTCTCCTCCCACGACTACCACGACATCAAAGCCGACTACAGCGACATCTACCAACGTCGCGGGGGCCACTTCTACGCCTTCGACCTGAAGACGGAGGCCTTTGAGGACCTGAGCGTAACGGACAATCACGGGGTCTCGGTGCCCTATCAAGGAATCATCGCCATGGACATTCTGCGGCAACACGACAAACTGGCCGGTTTTACTTTTCCCTTTGGGGATGTCCTGATCTATGATCTAAAAAAACGCCGCACGACCTTCTACCCAGGCGTCCCGGAATATCGCCGGAAGAACGTGTCGCGCGAAATCTGGGCTACGAAGAAGGGCAAGGTGTATTTCTCCTACCATGCGCCGGACTTCTGGCTATGGGAATTGGATGTTAAATCGGGCGTGATGCAGCGGACCCAACAGCGCAATATACTGAGCAACGGCTACCTCCACGGCATGGTGGCGACCCGGGATGGGAATACCGTGTATCTTCTTACTAACAGAGGCGGCAACCTCTACTCCTTCGACGTCGAAGCAGAGCGCCTGAAAGATCTGGGTTCCCTACTCCCGCCCGAGGAGATGGCACAGGGACAGTCGATCCAATTCGTCTTCGGCCTGATTCTGTCGCAGGACGAGAAAAAGCTGTATACCCTTCCTTGCCGATTCGCAGAGGGTAATGTCCCCACACTGTACGAATATGATATAGAGACCGGGGATAAGACACAGCTCGCCCGTTTCCCCTCCCTGACAGGCGGCACGGTGACCGGCACCAACGCGATAGACGACCGAGGGAGGTTGTACTTCGGATATCACACATATGATGAAGGGGAGAGTGCGCGGCTGATTCAAATATACCCCGAATAGCATTCGGTCCGTTAGGTCTACCGCTTTTTCTAGGCACTATTGAATTAGGAGGCATTATGCAGGTTGTATGGGAGTTGGATAATTTAGAGCAGTTGGGCGACAACAAACTCGACGTGAGTGGCCGACCCGCCGTAATTGCGGGCCCCTATGGACCGGCTATCGAGTTCGACGGGGTGCGGGATGCGTTGTTTATCGGGACCAATCCCCTCGCTGGGCTGGAGGTTTTTACCATTGAACTTGATTTCCGGCCCGATGAGGGTGGGTTGGCCGAGCAGCGCTTCTTGCATTTGGGGGAAGCCAGCGGGGACCGCGTGCTTTTCGAGACGCGTCTGACCGGGACTGGGCACTGGTATCTCGACACCTTTATCAGCTCGGGAGACTCGAACCGGGCCTTGTTAAACGAAGGCCAGCTCCATCCCGTGGGGGAGTGGTACCATTTAGCACTGACCTGCGACGGGCGCGATGAAACCAACTTTGTCAATGGCGTTGAGGAGGCGAGCGGGCCGATTGATTTTGCCCCGTTAACAGCGGGCCAGACGTCGATTGGGGTGCGGTTGAATCGCGTGTGTTGGTTTAAGGGAGCGATTGGTCGGATCCGGTTTACGGCCGGAGTATTGGCACCAGAGGAATTTATGCACTAGGCCTGCAGGTGGGATAACAGGAATCCTGTTTGTTCTTTGCCAATTTCAAAGTGACCCACTACCTGTCTGTTGCGTAAATAGCTGTAATTAGGTATCTTGCTCAATAGTGTAGTTCCTCTGAGTTTTCAGGCTACGCGAAGTTTTTTAAACCTACCGACGGTTTCTGCGCTTTTCTCGGCACCCCCAATCCAATCCTGTTTTGAGTGTATCCCCGAGGCATGTCGCTTTATATCTCGGACTATCAAGACAGGAGTTTATGTCTTCTATTCAATTTGAAGCCCTCAAGCTAAACGAGCCATTGCTGCGCGCGTTGGCTAAAGAAGGGTACCAACAGCCGACGCCAATCCAGGAACAGGCTATTCCCAAGGTGCTGGCGGGCCAAGATCTGTTGGCCACCGCACAGACGGGTACCGGCAAGACGGCGGCCTTTGCACTGCCGATGCTGCAAGTGCTCGACGAGCGCAAGGGCCGTGGACAAATCCGTGCGCTGATATTGACGCCGACGCGGGAGCTGGCGTTGCAGATCGACGAGAGTTTCCGCAACTATGGCCGCTATCTAAAGCTCACCAGCATGGTGATTCTCGGTGGAGTGCCGCTGGGCCCACAAGTGAGCGCGCTGCGCAAAAACCCCGATATCGTGGTGGCGACGCCGGGCCGCTTGCTCGACCTGATGAACCAGGGCTATATAAAGCTGGACCAGATCGAGATGCTGGTCCTCGACGAGGCCGACCGGATGTTGGACATGGGTTTTATCCACGACGTGCGCCGGATTGTCGGGACCTTGCCCAAAAAGCGGCAGACGATGCTCTTTTCGGCGACCTTGTCCAAGGATATCACCGCACTAGCCGGTGATATGCTCGACAAGCCGGTCAACGCCGAGGTGACGCCGGCGGCGTCGGTGTCGGAACGAATCGACCAACAAGTGCTCTTTGTCGAACAAGATGGCAAACGCGATCTGCTGAAGCAGGTGCTCAAGGGCGAAGACGTGCTCCGCGCTCTGGTCTTTACGCGGACCAAGCGTCGAGCCGACAGGGTGATGAAGCAATTGTCCAATCAGGGTATCGCCGCCGCCGCGATCCATGCCGACAAAAACCAGGGTGCCCGCCAGCGAGCGTTGGCGGCGTTTGATCGCGGGCGGATCAAGGTCCTGGTCGCCACCGATATCGTCGCCCGAGGTATCGACGTGGAGGGAATTTCCCACGTTATCAACTACGACCTGCCCAACGACAAGGAGAGCTATGTGCACCGGATCGGCCGCACGGCCCGGGCCGGGGCGGAAGGCATCGCCCTGTCGTTTTGCGCGACGGAGGAAGTGGCGATCTTGCGGAGCATTGAGCGGCTGACGGGCGTGCCCTTGACCATCGTCTCGCGCGGCGCAAGGGCGGAATACCAAGATAGTAATGGGGATAATGGGCAGGGTGCGGCGAAGAGGCAGCGAGGGGGCGAGGGAAAACCCTCGAATACGGCGAAACGGCGGCGCAGTGGCAATAGCAATGGCAGTAGCAATGGAAATCGCCGCGACGGGCCTCATGGTACATCGATGCTCGGTCCAGCCGCGAATGCACGGCGCGATGCCAATGCGAATTCGCAAAAGCGCACGGGAATGCAAGGCGAGAGGGTAAGCCGGCAACGCCTGTTTGGGCGGCGGACTCGCGCGGCGCAGACGACTCGTTAGCGATTCGCCGGCAGTGTGGCCGGTCAAACTCAAGGGCAGGATCGACTGAAAACTATGGCAGATCTAACAGGCAAAGTGGCGATTGTCGTCGGTGCCAGCAGCGGGATGGGTGAGGCGACGGCGAAAACCTATGTCGAAGCCGGAGCAAAAGTGGTGCTGGCCGCCCGCAGCGGCGACAAACTGGAGGCGCTGGCTGAGGAGTTAGGTGAAAACGCCTTGGCGTGCGCCACCGACGCGCGGGACAAGGCGGCCGCGGCGGCATTGGTCCAGCGGGCGGTAGCAGCGTATGGCCGGGTAGATATCCTGGCCTATGTGACGGGGACCAATATCCCGGATCGCGCGTTGAAGGTGCTCACTGAGGAGACTTGGGAAATGATGCTCGGCACCAATCTGACGGGGGCATTCCACTGCACCAAGGCCGCATTGCCGGTGATGCGCGAGCAGGGCACCGGATTGATCATTTACGTGTCGAGCGGTTGTGTGCAGAAGCCGGATGCCTCTGGGGTCTCTTATCAGGCGAGCAAGCACGGGATGGTCGGATTGGCCCACGGTACTTTCCAGGAAGAGAAGGAGAACGGCGTCCGCACCTGCGTGATCTTTCCGGGACTGACAGACACGCCGCTGGTGCTCAAGCGGCCGGTGCCCACCCCACCGGAGGTGATGGCCCAGGCGTTGATGCCGCAGGATGTGGCCGATGCCTGCCTCTTTGTCGCGGCGCTGCCGGCGCGGGCCTATGTGCCAGAGTTGGTGCTATTGCCAGCGGGACTTTCCTAACGATCAAATGGAGGACAGACCATGGGCGATATCTATCGAGTGCAGGATTGCTTCGGCCAACCGGCTGAAAATCACGGCCATCCCGGCAGTATCTCGCGGGTTATACTTGGCCCCGGAGCGCGTCGGAAGGAGCGACCGGCCGCCATAAATACCGAGCGGCTAGTAATCCACACCAACGAATACGAGCCTGGCGGAGTCTCAGGTGACGGCCATGCTCACGCCGATCAGGAGCAGGCCTTTTACATCTTAGAAGGCGATATCGAAGTTGAGGTGGGGGACGAAACCTATCAACTGGGGCCGGGCGACTGCGTGCTCCTGCCGCGCAATGTCTTTCACAAGCACCGCAATGTTGGCGACAAGCCGCTGAAGTTTCTCTTTATCAGCGCGATGCTCGGCCATGAGGTGCCGCCGGGAGACAGGGGCTAACTTCGCTGAATACCTGCCGGACAACCTCCACCCAGACGCCACCTGCTACGTGCTGATGGGCGAGAATTTTCTCGAAGAAGTGTTTGGGGTGCAGGGGGTGGAAGTGGGGAATTAGAAATTGTGGGATTCTTCCTGTTTTTTGTCATCTTGTATATGGAAAATCTATTCATTAATATTGAAAACGTGTTCACGCAGATGATCAAACCAAAAGAGTTGCTTACGCTACTCCTCGTTTAGTCGAATGAGAAAGATACCCATGTTACGCATTGTCTTGCTCACCCTATCATTTCTAGCCCTTTCCTGCTCGAAACATCAACCGCCACCTGTCGCGCCAGCGGGTAAGGCCAACTGTGCCCTGTGCGGCTTCCTCGGCGATGGGAATCATCAAGCCCCTGAAGGCTCGGGCGGGCATACGGCACCTCAAGATAGCACCGAAACCGAAACCGAAACCGAAACCGATCCGCTTCCTGCTGATTCAACGGCAACTACTCAGACCGATGATATAGAGGGACCAGAAGAGCCGGTTCAGGTAGATTCTACTAGCGTGGTAGATTCTACTAGCGTAGAGGTACTCGACGACACTCAACGCTTCAATATCCAACTGGTTTTTGCTCCAGATATTATAGAAGAAGACCGGCAAGTTTTTCAAGACGCAGCACGGCGTTGGGAAGAAGTGATTATAGGCGATTTGTCGGATGAGGAAATAACGGATTCTGTTGGTTCGGAGTGGATGGATCAGGTAATAAAAGAAAATCCGGTTGTAGATGATCTTTTGGTTTTCGTCGTTTATGAAAAAGACCTGCCATACAGGTGGGCTTTTGCAAGTCAGAGATGGAATCGTACACAAGGAGATGATGTCAATCTTTGTGCAGTAGGTGAAATACAATTCTCATCGGAAATTCGTACATATGTTATAGAACACAGCGGGAATCTCGCTAGGCCCAATGTAGAGATCTATAATATAGCACTACATGAAATCGGGCATCTTTTGGGGATTGGTGCCGGAATACGTTGGGACGAGCTACTCAGACAGATCACAAATTCAAATTTGTACGAAGACATACTAAACAATAAAGTTTTGCCCAATGACACTCATTGGGTAGGCCCACAGGCAATTGCAGCCTATGACGATTTGGGCGGTGATGATTATCAAGGAAAAAAAGTTCCTGTATGGCAACTTATACCTATCCATTGGCGAGGGTTATCCAGAGATACGATGAGTGCGGCGGGTCTGGATGAAGAAATCCATAGTAAGGAAGTAATTTCGACCGTGTCTGCGGCGGCCTTAGCTGATATGGGGCACGAAATAGATTTCAGTCAAGCCGTTAGAGTGCCTACCAACCATGAAGATCATTTTTTTCAATCGGCCGGCAAAGCTAATGCGACAACGGACTGGATGAGAGGCCCGGCCTACTGGTGCGGCGTCGGCCTTGAGCCTTAGAGACTGTTTTAAAACTCCCTCGTTCATGGCCCGTAGTTGACCCGCCACTTGCTCAAATCCGGCCGGTGCACTCGTTTCCGCCCCAACTCGTATCCATAGATGACCCGGCCTAGTTCGGCCAAAAACGGCAGCCCCACCTCGTCGTATTCGTAGGTCCCGTCGTTAAAAATGCCGTTCTCGTTTACCAGCACCGCGGCCGTTAGCAAAAATTCGACCCCGCGCTCGAAATCGACGATATAGGCGTTGTCCGGCGCATACCCATAGGCCAAACCCCACCTTGTTGAATATCCGCACTGAGTCGGGCATGGGTGCCTTGTTGTCGCCGAATAGGAAGAACTTTCCCGTGTAAAAACGCTTAGGATCGGCGCATTCGCGCCCAAAGGCAGGTCGTTTATTGGGGGGGAGGCAGGGGCGCGTTTTGGCCGATGGTCTCGATGGCGACTCCGCCGACTAGCCAGAACAGCCACAGCAGCCCAAGCGCGAGGGTCGCCTTCCGCATGGGCGCGTCGGCCAAAACGCTCAACCCGATGCCCATGATCCCAACCTGCCACAGGTCAAAGGGGTTGAGGGCCGTGAGCACCCGGCCGCCAAACGTGGCTGCGGCCTCCTCGGATAGAAAGAGGCCCAGCCCCAGATGCGCCCCGATATCGCCGGTTGCCAGCACCAGCACCGCCCGCACCGCCCACTCGATAGCCACCACCAATGCCGCATACGCTTTGACGATCAGCATTTGCCGGTAGCTGACCTCGGCTTGGAAAACGGAGCGCGCCAGCCCCAAAAGCACGCCCCCGACTACGACTAAGGAGGCAAAAAGCCCAACCGGGATCATCATCCAGCCGTGCGCCCGCATCATGGCCGCACTCTCTTTGTAGCGCTGTTGCTCCGCTTCGTCCATGTTCTCTAGATGCTGCTGTACGGCTGGGCCCTCTAGATCGGTTACTGCGTCTAAGGTCAGGTGGTATGCCCCGAGGCCCACGGCGCAGACGAGGAGGGCCGGTAGCAACCAGTCGTGCGCGGTCTCTTGGCCTCGCACCGCGGCAAAAGCCGTGCGCGGCGCGTAAAACACGCGCTGTATCCGCGCGAAGAGGCTCAGGTCTTCGGCGGCAAACCCCGGTCCGGTTGCGCTCATTAGTCGTCTGTTTCCATTTGTGCGAGTGGATGGACGGACAAACGGATTGGGCCGTCTATCCGGTTGTGAATTCCTTTAATATAGAGGCCGCAGTGCCAATTCCAAACCAAGGAGTGGAGGGGCAGGGATGGGTTTGAGCAGGTTGGACGGCCCGGCGGCAGGCAAATTAGTTACTTGTGCTGCGGCTGAGATTGACTATATTTACCCCAATCGCTTGTCTCTGCAATAGTTGTAGGGGCATTTTGAACCACGTTGGCAGTCGTTCGGATCCGCGTAGACCCTACCCTAGGCCTGATGTAGTTTTCCTACCGAAAAGCCTGAAGCAGTAGATTCCTACTCAAAGTTATTCGCACGTTCTGCTCTAACCGCACAATGCAAAGGATTTTACCCATGGCAGATCGCGAGAAGGGAACCGTAAAATGGTTCAACGACGCGAAGGGCTTCGGATTTATCGAGCGCGAGAACGGCGAAGATGTTTTCGTCCACCACAGCGCGATCCAGGCCGAGGGGTTCCGCACCTTGTCCGACGGGCAGCAAGTGGAGTTTGAAGTCGTTCAGGGCAAGAAAGGCCCGGCGGCTGAGGGCGTCAGACCAGTTTAGGTCTGGCCCTTAGATAGTGCAAAAGGGGGTGATGTACACTGCATCACCCCCTTTTTATTTTTAGGAAATTAGATGAAGATTCGCATCGATAATATAGCGACTGGTGCCACCGAAGAGGACCTCCGCATGCTGTTCGAGTTGTTCGGGGCCGTCGCCGCCGTTACCATTGATCCACGCCGCCGCTGGGGCCAAATCGACATGCCCAGCAAGGCCGCGGCCCGCGAGGCCATCGACATGCTCAACGGGCAAAATCTCAAGGGCCTTGACCTGGTCGTCCAGGAAATGGCCGACCGCCCCTCCGCGCGTCCGCGCGGTAAGCCCCGCAGGGGCCGACGGCGCTAGCCCTTACTCGTACCACCGAGCTTGTAGGCTGAACAAACGGCTGTACTCTCCGCCTTTCTGCATCAATGCCTCGTGCGTCCCTTGCTCGATGAGTCGCCCCCCCTTGAGCACTAAAATCCGGCCGGCGATCCTCGCTGCACCCAGCCGGTGAGAAATCAACACCGAGGCTTTGCCTCTGGTCATCTCCCCAAAGTGTCGATAGACTTCGGCTTCGGCTTTGGGGTCCAGCGCCGCCGTCGGCTCGTCCAGCACCACGAACTCGGCCGCCCGCACCAGTGCTCTGGCTGTCGCTAGCTTTTGCCACTGTCCGGTCGATAGATCCGCGCCCCCCAGCTCCTTGCCCAGCAGGGCCCCGTACTGGCCGGGTAGCTCGGCTATAAACTCGGCCGCCCCCGCCCACTCGGCCGCCTGCTCGACGGCTGCCTGCTCGCCCAACGAACCAAAGGCGATATTGTCGCGCACCGAAAACTGGAAGCGCACGAAGTCTTGGAAGACGGCCGCAAAAAGCCGCCGGACCCGCTCCCGCGGCCAATCCTGTAGCGGCTTGTCGCCGAGTAGAATTTGTCCGCTCGTCGGCTGGTACAGCCCCATCATCAGCTTGACCAAGGTCGTCTTGCCGGCCCCGTTTTCACCCACCAGCGCGATCCGCTCGCCTGGACGAATTTCCAAATTGATCTCCTCGAGCACCTCTTCACCTCCAGGATAGCGGAAGGACACCTGCTCGAAGCGCAGCGGCAAATTTTCCCTTGCCAGCGTCCCGCTTGAGTCTGCTGGCCCTGCGGATTCCTCCGGGGCCACTAGGCTGAAAAACTCGTAGAGGTCTCCCAAGTAAAGGGACTCCTCGTGCAGGGTGCCCAGCGAGCGCATGATCCCTTCGAGCCGCCAAGTAAACTGCTGCACCGCCCGCGTCAGCATTCCGTACTGGCCAATCGTCAATTGCGCCCCGGCCACCATCCAGGCGAGGATCGTCAGACAGCCCACGTAGGCCCAGCCGTCAATGCTGGAGGTCAGCCCGCCGAGCCATGCTTGTTTGGTCTCTAGCCCGCGCCGCTCTTTTGCCAGTGCGACCACTTTCTCGCGCCACGTGTCGAGCAGATGGTCGCGCAGGGTGAACAGCCGCACCTCCATCGCCTCCTCGCGCTTGGTCATCAGTTCGCGGAAATAGGTTGTTTCGCGGTACTGCGGCGTGCGCTCGCGATAGACGTAGTGCGTCTTCTTGTTCATCCACATCATCACCCACACCCCCGGCACCGAACCGATCACCACCAGCGGTCCCAGCGCCCAGTGCCCAGTTAGCATCACCCCCACAATCGCGGCCAATCCCCCGAGTGAGCCGATGACGTCCAGCACCACATTGAGCAGACTCAAAAGTCGGCCGCTCAGGTCCTCGTTGGCCCGCTTGAGCGCATCGTAGAACGCGGGATGCTCAAAGCTAGCCAGCTCGACTTTTTGCACCTTGTCGATGACTCGGCGCTGTATCCGCACACCGATTTTTTCCTGCACATCGACCTGCAAGATCGCCCGCGCCATATCGAGCAGCATGTAGGCAAAGAGCGTGCCGAAAAATCCGCCGACCCAGGGCAGGACCTGCAAAAAAGCCGCCCGCCCCTCGCCCAACACCGCGGCCAGCTCATCGACGATCCGCCCGGTCAGCCACAGGTCTACCGCTGGCAGCAGGGAGCTAACTCGGCCCGCGGATCCAGCGCCGCGGTCGGCTCGTCGAAGACCAGAAGCTGTGCGTCGCGGAAATAGGCACGAGACAGCGCCAGCTTCTGCCACTGTCCGCGCGATAGGTCTTGTCCCCCCTCGAAGTAACGCCCCAAGGTCGCGTCGTAGCGCGCGGCCAGCGCCTCTACTAGCGGCGCACTTCCGCCCTCCTGCGCCGCTCGCTCCACCCGGGTTTGGTCGCCTAGTTCCTCGGTCTGCCCATAGCCAATATTCTCCCGCGCTGTGCGCTGATA
The DNA here is from genome assembly GCA_965261395.1 of Candidatus Latescibacterota bacterium. Taxonomy (GTDB): domain Bacteria; phylum Latescibacterota; class UBA2968; order UBA8231; family UBA8231. The sequence continues at coordinate 2,588,423 of OZ253462.1, read as the reverse complement.
CTGCACAAAGTCTTGGAAGACGGCCGCACAGCGCCGCCGCAATACCTCCGGGTCAATCCGGCGTCCGTCCACTCCATTGTAGAGCACCCGCCCCTCGCCCGGCGGATACAGCCCTAGCAGCAGCTTGACCAAGGTCGTCTTGCCAGCTCCGTTGGCACCTACCAGCGCCAGCTTCTCCCCGGGCCTGAGCCGCAGCTCGACCCCGTTGAGTACCGGCGGCCCGTCGCCGTAGGCAAACCCCAACCCCTCGACGGCGATGTCCAACGGCTGCTCGGATAACTCTTCCCATCCCGCTCCCTGCTCGGTCGGCGACTCCACAAACGAGCGCAAGTCGCGGATATAGAGCGCCTGCTCAAAGACATCGCCCATCTAGCGGAGCATCTGGAAGAGGGTCCCTTGGAAGCGCACGATGGCCTCGGCTAAGGCGAAAAATCCACCCAAGGTCAGGGCACCATAAGCAGCCTGATAGAGTAGAATGACCAGCGCCAACAGCGCCGAACCAATCCCGCTTAGCCGCCCGCCGAACAGATAGCGCTGCTGTTGCAGCGTCAGCCGGAAGCGCTGCTGCCTGAGCGTCTGCGCCAAGGATTCCCAAGTGCAGCAGAGGAAGTCTCCTAACCCGTAGAGCCGGATCTCCTTGGCGGCGTCGCGGTCGGTCATCAAACCCACCAAGTACTCGGCGCGTCGCTGCTCGGGCGTCTGCTCGTAGAAGAGCGCGTAGATTTCGCGCCCGCGCCGCATTTGGGTATAGAAAATCGGGGCTGTGCCCAAAAACAGCACCACCGGGATTGACCAGTGCCCGGTCGCAAAGAGCGCGATCAAGGTGCAGATCACAATAGCACTTTCGAGCGTGGACATTGCATCCCGGAAGATGCCATAAGCCCGGAAGTACGCCGCCCGCAGCGCCCGCTGCATGCGATCGAAGAATTCTGGGTACTCGAACTTGTCCAGCCCCACCTGCGCTGCCTGCTCGAGTACCCGCTCCTGCAACTTCCAGCTCGTCTTTTCCCGCACCACGGCCGCCGCGTGGCCCCGCACCGCCGAGAGCATCGCCTCCAACAACCGCAGCCCGGCCAACCAAGCCAGCAGCGGCACTACTGTCGCCCGCCTCCCCTTGGCCGTACACTGCGTGGACGCCATCGACGAGTTCCTTGATGACTAGGATTCTCGCCGCTGGCAATAAGGCCGGCAGAAATTGGCCGCAGACGCCAACGGCCATGGCCCAAGGCGCGCCGCGCCACAGGACGCCGGCAAACCACATAAGGGCCTGGCGCACTTCGCGGGGATGGATGTTGGGAGCGTTTTGATTCACGTTTAAGTCACCGCCACTTCAATTAACGCACGAACATGTACAATCACCACCCCGAGGTTCCTAAGTGCAATTTTGCCACTGCACGCAGAATCCCTTTTTATCTTTTTGTATTATCATCGACACCGAACGGGTAGGCGTAGGGGCGTCCCTTGGGGGCGCCCAAGCTATCTGGCGCATTCAGCCGGTGGGATCCGAAAAGGGCAACCCTATCCGAAAAGGGCAACCCTAAGGGTTGCCCCTACTAAAGCAAACAACGCTAGGCTTTGCCCATGCACGATATAGCACTCGACTTACTCATCTTACTCGCCGGGATTTGGCTAGTGGCCGTGACCTTGCGGCCGCTGGGCCTGCCGACGGTGATGGGCGAACTGATCGTCGGGGTCTTGGTGGGGCCGGCGGTCTTCGGCTGGATCGAGCCGAACGAGGCCATCCAGTTGTTGGCCGAGATCGGCATCTTCTTTCTGATGTTCCACGCCGGGGTGGAGACCCAGCCCAACGAGTTTTTCGACGCGCTCAAGCGCTCGCTGGGGGTGGCGATTGCAGGGGCCGCCGTGCCCTTTGCCGTCAGCTTTGCTGTTGCCCAATTCTTCGGGCTGGACCTGGCCGCCTCCATCTTCGTGGGGCTTATCATCGGAACCGCTACCGCAGTCGTAATCACCCTCAAAAGCCTCAAAGACTTGGGGTTGACCGATACCCGCGTTGCGCGGATCATCGTCGCTAGCTGCGTCATCAACGACCTTTTGACCTTGATCTTTTTTAGCCTAGTGACCGGCGTACTCTCCAGCGGCACCTTTGCCCCCTTGGACCTAGTAGTCAACTTGGGCAAGGTGGTGGGCTTTTTCGCGGTTGCGCTGCTTTTGGGCACCTTTGTCTATCCCCGACTCACCCTGCCCTTCCGCGCCGAAGGCGGCAAGGGCTTCACCTTCGTGCTGCTGACCGCCATTGCCGCCGGCCTTTTTGCCGAGGCCATTGGGCTGCACATGATCTTGGGTGCCTACTTGGTGGGTCTGTTCTTTGAGGAGCGCGTCGCCCATCCCAACTTGGTAAAGGTGGTAAACGACCGCGCGTACGGCATTGCCTATTCGTTCCTCGGGCCGATCTTCTTCATCTCGCTGGGCTTTTCCATTTCGTTTGACATTAGCGCGTCGGGCGTGGCGTTTATCGCGCTCCTAGCTGTGACGGTCATCTCCGGGCAGGTGCTTAGTGCCGGTGGTATGGCGCGGCGCATTGGCATGTCTTGGCGAGAAGCGCTGACGGTGGGCGTGGGCATGTGTGGCCGCGCCGAGGTGGCGTTTATCTTGGCCGCGCTGGCTCTGGCTCAAGGGGCGATCGATCAGGCGACCTTTAGCATTTTGATCTTCACCGCATTCCTGCTGAATCTTTTCACGCCACTGGCGCTCAAGGGCTGCTCAATCCTCCTAGAAGGCCGAGTGGCTCATGGAGGGGACACCCATATTGGGGTATTTCAGATCGATAAGTTCAGTACCCCACTCGTCCCCGAGTACCCAGACGGCCGCGCCTTGCCCGCAGTGGAGGGCGCGGTGGTCATCTATGGGTACGGGCCAGAGGTCGAGACCCTAATAGACGAGCTTTCCAGCCGGCACCTGCCGCTGGTGGTGATCGAGGAGGACGAGGCGACGGCGCGGCAACTCCAGACAAGGGCTGATGTGCAGGTCGTACATGCGCACTTAGCGGCGGAGACTCTGGACCTGCGGCCGTTGACCAAGGCGAAGGCACTGGTAGCCAACGGCTCAGACGACGACAACGCCCTGTTCGCGCTCAGTGCCCGCGAGGCCGGTTTTGCCGGTCCAATCGTGGCGATGATCGAGCACCCTCAGCGCCGCGGCCCCATGTTGCTGGCGGGCGCGACCGCAGCTTTTACCCCCAATCACGTCCTCGCCGCGACGATTGCCGTCCGCGCCAGTGCGAAGATCGGGCCGCGGGTGGCGGGCGTAGAGCCGCTCGACTCGTTCCTCGAGGTGGCCGAGCTGCGCGTTCACAACCAAAGCCCGCTCGCCAACAGCACCTTGGCCGAGACCGAACTCTACACCCGGACCGGTGCCCACATCGTCGGGCAGTGGGCCGACGATGTGCTCGGCTCACCGCCGCCGGCCTCAGAAAAGCTACAGCCCGGAGCCATTCTAGTGGCGGTCGGCACGCCCGAGAGCATTCACCGGTTAAACGAGATGTCCCGGCCGATTACCCAGCAGGGGCCGATTCTGGTGGTTGGCTTTGCCGATGTAGGGCAGAAGCTGGTCGAGATCCTCCACGCTGCGGGCGAGGACGTGCGGGTCGTCGATGAGGCTGAGAGTGTCGGAGTCGATGTAGTAGGCGACGTGCTCGATGTGCGCGTCCTCGACCGCGCCGCCATTGCGGAGGCACGGGTCGTCATCCTCGCCCTCGACAGCGACGGGGCCGCCCTGTTTGCCGCGGCGGTGGTCCGCGATCACGTCCCGGAGATCCCTCTGTTGGCCTGCGTGTCCCACGTTGAAAACGCAGACCGGGTGCAGCGCGCTGGCGCTGATTTCGCGCTCTCGGTCAGCCAAGTCGCCGGCCAGTTGCTAGTCCACCACGTCCTCGGGGAAACGGTTTCGCACAAGCCTCGGATCAAGATGGTCAAGCTCAATCCTGGCCCCCTCGCCGGACGCCATCCGCTCGCAGCGCGCATCCGCGAGCGCACGGGCTGCTCGGTGGTGGCAGTCGAGCGGGCCGGCGACGTGATCATGGAGATCCCGTCCTCGTTGGTGCTTGAACCCCAGGACGCGCTCTATATCTGCGGCACGCCCGCGGCCTTTGACCGCTACTACGAGGAATTTCCGACTTAGGCGGGTGGATAGGCCCGGAATAAATCCCGTTGCGCCTTGGTCAAGCGACTGAGGGTCTCCGGGGTGATGTGCTGCTTTTCGTCCATGGTGGCGATGTTTTGCGACATCATCCAATGCGGCCCGTAGCCCACGTGTAGAGTCTTGCGCGTCTGCTCAGAGCGGTTGGTGAGGCCGCCGTGGCGCAAGTTTTCGGTGAAGAGGATCGCGTCTCCGGCCTTGACCTCTAGGCCGATCATGTCGGGGTCTTCGTCCGGGTCGTTGCTGTGGGGCGAGGGCAGGTTGGTCTTGTGCGTCCCCGGCACCACGCAAAAGGCCCCCTGTTCGTTGGTGCAATCGTGGATGAAATAGACCATCCGCACCATCATGCAGTCGATGCCGTGCTCGGTGTAGCTGTAGCGGTACTTCTGATTGGCCGAGACGGTGCCGCCGTGGCAGCCGGTGGAGTTGCCTTGATAGCGGATGCGGATCTCGGAGTTGTTGATCGTCGGCCGCTGTTTGACGATGCCGTGGATATAGTCCATCGTCGGCGGGTGGTCGAGCAGAACGTCAAAGGCCGGGTTGGCGTTCCAGAAGTCTTCGACCATCAGGGTCTTGCCCTCGGCCCGCTCGCCGTTGGCGTGATAGCCGCGCTCGGGATTGGCGTGGTAGTTGGCTCCCCAGCCGCTTTGCTTGCGCGGTGGTTGGGTGACATGCGCGAGCGAGTGTTCTTCTAGCTCATCCACGGCCTCGGCCAGCGCGGCCACTTGGGTCTCGTTCAGCAGCTTCTCAATGACGATGTAGCCCTGGCGATCGAATTCAAAGGTTTCGATTTCGTTCACGTGTTGCTCCTTTTGTTATTTGAACCACCCGGCCAAGTTGCCCCCCTTTACCAGCGCGCGCTCGGCTGCTGAGTAGCTCGCTAAATGCGCATCGACAATTGCCGGCGCACCGCTGCCCCAGACCATGCGCTCCGGCCCAAAGGCTTCGATCACGCGCCGAGTAAAGGGCTTGGCACTTTCGTATAGCGGCGCGTCTTGGGCGAAGTGGCCGAGGCCGGAGAGCTTCATATAGACCTCGGCGTCAGCACAGCCCAGTTCCAGTATATCGGCATATTCGACCGCGCTGCCCAGATGCGGCTCGGCCAAGTGGTCAATCAGTGCCACTGTCTGGGGAATGTCGCGCAGAACTTGGGCGACTTGGGCACCGTAGTTAGGCCCGATGTGCAATTCGACGATCAAGCCTAGCTCCACCGCCTTTTCCCACAAGGTTCGCACCCCTTTGTCGTTGAAGCTGTCGAGATACAGCTCCTTGCCGCGGTGGGCGTGAAAGCGCGTGGCGATGATCTTGGGCTCGCGAGCGACTAGCTCGGCCAACTTTTGGGGCGCGTCTGGATCTTTGGGATAAAATAGCGACGTGCCCCGCAGCCGCTCTGGCTCGCGCTCCAGACATTCGAGTATCAGCCGGTGATCGTCGCCATACGGCTCGGGATGGACGACGACGGCCCGGTCGATTTCTGCATCCGCCATGCGCTGCAAATAGGCTCCCAATGGATCTGGGGGATGCACGGAAACATCCGGTCGGTAGGCCGCCCTGTGATGCAAGGGATAGCGCTGGGTATCGGGGCTGAAAATATGGGTGTTCCATTCGACGATCATCGGGCCGTCTCCTCTTGCAAGGCAACAGTACCACGCCCGTCCCCGGCTGTCAAACGGCCCTGCCGCAACCTTGACAATACAATTTTAGAATTCTATTTTTTGAAGCTGTCAGGCTAGAAACGAACTTTGGCCCGTTCGTCTAGAGGCCTAGGACGCCGGCCTCTCACGCCGGTAGCACGGGTTCGAATCCCGTACGGGCTACCAATCATTAAACCCCAAGTCGGCTATAACGACTTGGGGTTTTCTTTTGCCGATCCGCTAGGCCGTCAAGTCTTGCGCTTGATCCGTTCTGACAAGATAGTATTTTTATAGCAAAATGCTACCAAAAGCGGAGTTTCACAAATGCCCGATATACTTATCAAAAAAGTCCCCGCCGACCTGCATCGCCGCCTCAAAGAGGACGCCGCCAAGCACCACCGATCTATGGCACGCCATGCGTTGGCGCTTATTGAAAACAGCCTCGGAGAGTCCGCGAAGCTCGACCTGCCCGCCCCGATTAAGACAGCCAAACCTCTTACACAAACGATTCTTTCTAAAGGTATTAGGGAAGGCCGTCCTCGATCGTCGTCGATACGAACATCATCGCCTATGCGCTCATAGAAGGCGACAAGACAGCTCTGGCGCAACAAGTCGCCCAGAAGGATTCAGACTGGAGAGTCCCCCCTCTCTGGCGATATGAATTCCTCAATGTGCTGGTCACTGCCGCACGGGCCGAGATCATCGATGCGCGGCAGGCCGAAAGGCTGTGGCACACGGGATTGGGTTTATTGCTTCGGGCTGAAAGGGATGTAGATGGAGCCATGTCGCTAAATTTAGCTATTGAAGGCGGGGTTTCGGCGGTACGACGCCCAATACATTGCACTGGCGCACAGCTTGAACACACACTGCGTCACCGAAGATAAGCGCATACTTAAAGCGTTCCCCGCGACAGCGATTTCTATGGAAGCGTTTTGTGGCTAGTGCCTGCTGTCAAGCCTTGCGTTTGTCTGATTCTATTCTGGCTCAGCACCCGCATTGGATCTCGGTCCCAGGCTGTGCCCCGTCGCCGGCGGTGGCGTAGCCGTCGTGCTTCCACCAGTCGAGCCCGCCGATCAGTTCGCGCACCTGAAAGCCCAGCGTCAACAGTTTCAGCGCCGTCTTGGTTGAGGCGTTGCAGCCGATGCCGTCGCAGTAGCAGACATAGAGCTTCGTTTTGTCGAGCGACTCAGTCGAATTGAAGCAGATTTCCCGGTGGGGCAGATTGAGTGCGCCCGGAATGTGCTCTTGGGCATAAGCCTCCGCAGAACGGCCATCGACGACGGTGATGGATTCGTTCTCGCCCAATGCTGCGTAGAGATCCCACGAATCCATTTCATACGCGAGCTTGCGCTGGTAGTGGTTTAGCTGGTCAGTGGACATAGTTTTTCCTACTGTTGAAATGTCAGCGTTTTGGATCCAAAAGCTACGAACACCAGTAGGCGTACAGCCGGGCGTTGTGCAGCGCGAAACGCAGGCGCACCGGCTGACCTCGCAACGCGCTCAAATCTCGGCCGTCGCGCCAGCGCACGGGCACGGCGACTCCGTCCTCGGCGATGGCGACGCAGTCTTGGGCGGTATGACCGGGAATGGGGTTCCCTTCCTCGTCGAGCATTTCGACGGTTAGCTGCCCGTAATCCGCCTTGGCGTTGACCTGCAATTCATCCCCACCCAGCGCGAAGGGCCGGGTCGTTATCTGCCCCCCGTCAAAACTGGCGTTGAGCGACGCAAAGCCGTCGAGGCGCAGCATGGCCAAGCCAATGCCCATCGTCCCCGCATCCTGATCGGCCGCAATCGGCGGATCGAATTCGCGCGGGATCTTGGCGTGCCGCCGGGCTGTACCTCGGTAGTAGATATAGAGCTTGTCGTCCACGGCAATCGGCGGCGCACCACTGAGCATTAGCTGGAACCGATCCCACTCGCCCACCGCGCCCAAACCCACCAGTGGCTCGCCCGGCACCCGCTGCCAGCGCTCCCCGTCGCGGCTGCACAAAAGCCGCAGGACTTGGGTCTGTTGTCGCGGGCGTTTGTCGAAGTGGGTCAGGATGCCTAAGTAGTGAGCGCCGTAGTTGAAGCCGGTGTTGTTGTACAGGGCCTCTTCTTCGTTGAGCGGTGCTAAGAAGGGCCGCGGCGGCGACCAGTGGACGAAGTCCTCGCTCGTGCTCATCAGCCGCTCGGGCACGCCGCGCAAAAAAGCCACGTAGCGCCGGCGCTCAATATCCACCATCATCGACTGCGCATCCCCGACCGGCCCCAAGTCGCGGGTACCGGGCCGTGGATGGTAGCGAAAAATCGGGTCCGGCGAATGCGACCAGTGGATCCCGTCCGGCGAAGTGGCGCTGTAAATGCCCGAGCGCGGCCCGTCCCAGTCGTAACTCGACCAGCCGATGGCCTTGTAGCGGCGAGTGGGATCCGGGTCGAGGAGGTCCTTGAGCATGGTTTCCCAATGATCCTGCCCTTCGTGGTGGGTAGCGGGGATGACGATGTTGTTGTCCTTGGAGCCAAGGGCTTCGTGGATTCCGAGGCAGGGGCGCTCCCAGTGAATCCCGTCCGGCGACAGCGCGAGGCATTGCACGTGCTCGCACCCCGGCGCATAGTGGCCGGCCATGTACCACGCCTTGAAGATTTGTTCCTCGGCGTCGAAAATCACCGCTGCGGTCATGCCGCCGTGTCGTTCCCACGGCGCTTCCTGTTTGAGCACGGGATGCGTGCCGTACTTCTCCGCTTGGTGGAAGACCCGCGCCACGTTTTCTTGGCGCTCGACGTCGTCCATATCGACGAAGAGGCGTTTGCGGTGGTCGAGTGCCGGGCAGTTCATTGACCCTAGGTCCGCATCCCCGACTGCGATTCGAAGCCCATCAATCGCTTTAGGCTCGGCGTCGCCCGCGCGACGACCTCGGGGCGCGCTAGCTTGAACTGGTCCTGTTGCGGCTTCATAAACGAGCGACAGAAAAACCCCAACAGGATCATCCGCTCCTGCTGGGTGCCATTGGCCCCGCTACCGTGCCACGTCGCACCGTGGAAGACGACGATATCGCCTTTGTGGACGTCTAGCTGGATGACGTCGTCGTACTCTTTTTCCGGGTCGGGGGCGTACCCGCGCTTGTAGCTGCCCGGCACAATCTGCGTGGCCCCGTTTTCAGGCGCGAAGTCGTCGAGCACGTAGATGGTATTGGCGCAGAGGGGGATCGGTGGCGGCGGCTGGGGAAAGCTGCCGAGTGGAAAGTCGATGTGCAGGCGGCCGGCTGGCGCACCCGGGCCGATGAGATTGACGGTGAAACTGCTCAAGATGCAGTTGTCGCCCAGCAGGTACTCCTGGAGCGCGAGTACCTGTGGGAGCTGGATCATCTCCTCGTAAATGCGACCCTTGTTGACTAGGTTCCACACTCGCTGCGCGCGGCCGTCGAGGTAGACGTGCTCCCCGCTGGCCGCCCTTTCTGCGGCAACTAGCTCAGCCGAGCGGTCGCGCAGGGCGTTGGCCTGATCCGCAGTCAACGCCCCTTTGAGTACGGCGTACCCGTATTCGTCGATATGGGCGACGGCATCCTCTTTGGTCATCTGCGATCCTCCTCTTATCCCCGCCCGACAAACGGCATTTTCGTCGCCATGATGGTCATAAACAGCACGTTGGTGTCCAGCGGCAGCTCGGCCATTTGCACTACGGCGCGGGCCACGTGTTCGACGTCAAAGCGCGGCTCGACGAGCTTGAGCCATCGGCCTGCGGCACGCCGTCGTTCATCCGCTGCGTCATATCGGTGGCCGTGTTGCCAATGTCGATCTGGCCGCAGGCGATGTCGTATTTGCGCCCGTCGAGCGAGGTCGATTTGGTGAGTCCGGTAATGGCGTGTTTGGTGGAGGTATAAGGGGCGGAATTGGGTCGGGGGGCCGCCGCTGAAACCGAGCCGTTGTTGATGATCCGGCCCCCGCGTGGGTCTTGGTTCTTCATAATTCGGAAGGCCGCTTGGGTGCAGAGGAAGGTGCCCGTCAGGTTGACGGCGACGACCTTCTGCCACTGCTCGTATTCGAGGTCTTCCAACAGCACGGCCGGCGCTCCGGCTCCAGCGTTGTTGAACAGCACGTCGAGCCGGCCAAAGTGCTCTTCTGTCTGGGCGAACAGCGCGGCAACAGCTTGGGGATCGCCTACGTCGGTAGGTACTGGCAACATGCGGGCATCCGTTCCCGCCAGCGCCGCCGTTTCCTCTAGGGCCTCTTGACGCCGTCCGGCTAGGGCAACCCCATAGCCGGCCTCGGCCAACGCCAAGGCACTGTGGCGGCCAATGCCGCTGCCAGCGCCCGTGACGAGGGCGACTTTTGTACGTGATTCCATCTATCGTCTCCTTGAATTTGAATGGTGGTGCTAGGCGATTCAGCGGGCGGCCTTCACCTCTCGACGCCGCCTGTGCAACACGTTTTCCGTATATCCGTTCGGTTCGATGCGGCCGTTGAATACTAGCTCCAGCGCCGCCTGGAATTCGACGCTGGCGTCGAGGTCGGGTGCCATGGGGTAGTACGCTGGATCGCCGCTGTTTTGTGCATCGACTACGGCTGCCATGCGCGCAAACGTCGCCCGCATCTGCTCCTCGCTGACAATCCCGTGGTGCAGCCAGTTGGCTATGTGCTGGCTGGAAATCCGCAAAGTCGCGCGGTCTTCCATCAGGCCGATGTGGTTGATGTCCGGCACCTTGGAGCAGCCAATGCCTTGGCCGACCCAGCGCACCACGTAGCCGAGGATGCCTTGGGCGTTATTGTCCAACTCCTGCTGAATTTCCTCGGGGCTGAGCTGGCGATTGAGCACCGGAGGGCTGAGAATCGCGCCGAGCGAGGCCCGCTCCCGTCCGGCTAGCTGGGCGAGGCGCTCGAAGACATCAACTTGGTGGTAGTGCAGCGCGTGCAGGGTGGCTGCTGTCGGCGATGGCACCCAAGCGGTCGTCGCCCCAGCTTGGGGGTGGCCTATCTTGGTCTCTACCATCTCACGCATCCGCTCGGGCATGGTCCACATCCCCTTGCCAATCTGCGCTCGTCCCACCAAACCGGTGGCGATCCCAACATCCACATTCCAGTCCTCATAAGCACTGAGCCAGGGTTGGTTTTTGATTTCCATCTTGGGCAACATGGGACCCAGCTCCATGCTGGTGTGGATCTCGTCGCCAGTCCGGTCGAGAAAGCCGGTGTTGATGAAGACGACGCGCTCGGCGGCGCAGCGGATGCACTCGCTGAGATTGATTGTGGTGCGGCGCTCTTCGTCCATGATGCCGATTTTCAGGGTGTTTTTACTCAGCCCCAGCGCCTCCTCCACCCGTGCAAATAGCTCGACGGTCGCTGCTACCTCGTCCGGCCCGTGCTGTTTGGGCTTCACCACATAGACACTGCCGGTCTTGCTGTTGCGGTAGCGGCCGCGGCCCTTGAGGTCGTGGATCGCCGCTAAGCTGATGACCATGGCGTCGAGAAAGCCCTCGGGGATTTCCGCGCCGTCGGCTGTGGTCACCGCATCGGTGTACATGTGGATGCCGACGTGGCGCACTAGCAACAAGCTGCGCCCGGGCAGGGTCAAGGTGTGGCCATTGGGTGCGGTAAATGTGCGGTCGGCCCGCAGGCGGCGCGTCAGGGTTTGCCCGTCCTTGACAAAGGTCGCCTCCAGCGTGCCCTGCATCAGGCCGTTCCAGTTGCCATAGACGAGGACCTTGTCCTCGGCATCGACCGCGGCCACGGAATCCTCGCAATCCTCGATGGTGGTAATGGCCGCTTCTAAAAGCACGTCTTTGACGCCGGCGCGGTGGGTGCGCCCAATGGGATGCGTGCGGTCGATTTGGATTTCGAGGTGCAACCCATTGTGGCGGAGCAAAATGCTACTCAGCCGCTCGCCTTCGCATCTATAGCCGACGAACTGTCCGGCGTCTTTGAGGCCAACTTCGTCGCCGCTTGCGAGATGGGCGCGCAAGGTTTGCCCACTGGCGTCCTCGCGCAGGAAAAATTCCACTACCTCCCGGTACGCACCCTGTTGGAGGCCCGCGGCCGCGTCGAGCAACGCCTCGCTGCGCGCGATGACTTGGGCACCGCGTTCGGCGTCGTATTCTGCGCTCGCCGCGCCGGGAATCACATCCGTGCCGTACAGGGCGTCGTACAAGCTGCCCCAGCGCGCATTCGCCGCGTTGAGCGCGTAGCGCGCATTGTCAACCGGGACGACGAGCTGGGGGCCGGCTAGGGAGGCGATTTCTGGGTCGGTGTTTTCCGTGCGAATCTGATGCGCGCCGCCCGTGGGCAGCAAGTATCCAATCCCTTCGAGAAAGGTCCGGTAACCTGTGGGGTCCAACGGCTCGCCGCGCCGCTGTTGGTGATAGGCGTCGATCTGGGCCTGCAAGGCGTCGCGCCGCTGAAGTAGCTGTTGATTCTTTGGCCCTAAGTCTTGGACAATCTTTCCCAGCGCCGCCCACAAGTGATCGACATCCACGCCTGTCCCAGGCGCGATCTGCTCGGCGACGAGGGCGTAGAGCCGCTGATCGATGTGCAATCCGCCGTTGGATATTTTTTTTGCTGATTCCGCCATGATGTACTCCGTTTAATTTTGCCGAGCAAAAGTATAACTATTTATAGCGCGAGCGACCTATGGACAGGATGGACGGGATTTGGATAGCTTGTAGGCGCTAGCGCATATATGCCAACGACCCCGTAGGGACAGGCGGCAAAAAAGACAACCATTATCGAGGAGGAGAGCATGCACTACAACCCATGCCGACGCACCTTTGACTGCGAGCCGACGCTCACTGATTCCCAAGTCCTCGAATTCTGCCGCGAGGGCCATCTCTTGCTCAAAGGCGTCGTGTCCGACGAGATCAACCAACGCACTTGTGCTTGGCTCGATGGCGATATTCCAGCCAACCCGAGCTACATCCCCACCGGCCTGACCGAGGCCGACCTCGACCGCATCCGCTTTACCCACGAGCCGAGTTCCATCTTCTTGGAGGATTGGTTCATCGAGCACGTCCTGCTCAATCCCCAGTTCGCCGGTGCCATGCGCTCGCTTTTAGGTCCCAACATCGGCCTGCCGATCGTAGCCAGCCACCACCGGGTCGAATGCCCAATGGAACCCCAAGGCTGGCACCAAGACGCCGACCACATCTATGGCCCGGAACTACGCTTTTTGGAGGTCTTCTACTTTCCCCAAGACACGCCCGTGGAGCTGGGGCCGACCGAGTTGGTGCCTGGCTCGCACATCCAACCTGGTCGCCGCGACAACGAAGAAGGGGGCGTGTTTTGCGACGGCCCGGCCGGCACCATTGGGATTCACCATCAGAGCATCATGCACCGCCGCGGCAAGTCCACTGCCAAGGGTCTGCGCCGGATGCTCAAATACAATTACTGGCGCACGGCACCTCCCCAGCGCGATTGGATCGTCGAGGAAGATTTTGATTTCCAGAGCGCGTATTACGGCGGGCACGGCACGGCGCGATACTACGCCCACATGTTCTACTGGCTCTGTGGTAAGGGCGATCAGTTCCGCATCATCGGCGGCCAGGCTTGGCCTTGGCGGTCTGCAAACCAGATCGGGCCGTCGTATGGCTTTGACGCCAAGGAAGGCTATCAGCCCAATTGGCGGCGGGACAATCCGGATGGGTATGCGCGCTGATTGCTTGGGCGGGTGGCGCGGTCAGATTGAAAGCATTCGATGGAGGAGAGCATGAGTGAGATCGGCGGCGAGATTATAGACGGGTTGCGCGATGCACTGAAGTATGCAGAAGGTGAGACGAAGGACAACAAGGAGCATCGCGTCAGGCATTGGCAGCGATTACCTCCACCAGTTCCGCCACAACTGCCACCTCGCCCTCGTCGGCGCACGTGAGGACGATGGGCTCGAACTCGGGATTGGTCGGCTTCAGTGTGATCTTGGCGTGCTGCCATGAGTCACCGTCTTGGATCTTCTTACTCTCGTATCGCTTGAGGGTGTACCTCGCCCCGGTCTCGGGGTCGATAGCGTCTTGAAGTTGAACCAATACCGTCTTACCTTGGCGTGTGCCCTCTACGGGGGCGCGGAATAAACCATGTGCTCCGTCGGGGACCGCGGGTTCCATTGAGCGGCCCACGATCTGTGCGACGAACATCCCCGGTCGCAAGCGGTGTGCAGAATCCACCTCGACCCACTCCCAGTCCTCCTCGGCTGCCACGTTCTGAGGATTGCCGAACTCGCCGGCCGCGATAGCAAGCGGCACGAGCGGCACGCAGGTGACGTAACGCTCGTCGGGCTTGGGGGCGACGATGCGCAAAGTAGGAGACTGGGCCGCGTCAAGTTGAGTGGTGGCTGAGACCTCATCCCCATCTCGGAGTCGCTGGTACGCCTGAGACGCCAGCCACTCGCTCACCAACTGTTGGAACGGCTGGTCGTTCATGTAGCGGACGAAAATCTCCTCGTTCTGGTCCATGCGCTCAACGAAGAGTCGTTCCAGAAGATTCCTGAACACCAACTCGAACTTGTCCTCTGGGTTCACTGCGGCTGCTTGGCGCAGTCCATCGTCGCTCATGGCCGCCTCGACGATCTGATCGAAAAAGAGCTGGTCGGCCTGATTGAAGTCGGTACCGAAGCGTTCGTTGACAACGTCAATGAGCTGCGAAAGCGGCACCGACTCTTCATGTACAGCGCCGCTGCCAACTTCGGTCGGCCCATCCAGGACGTGTGCGTCACCCCCCGCGAGGGAGATCGAGCCTTCACTGATCTTCTGTAGGCGGTAGTACTCAAGCCGCACCTCGTCATCGAACTGATAGGCGGGACCGCTCTGCCGCCGTGGTAGCTTTGCCGCCAGATGACGCAGGAATACGTACAGGCGTTCAAGGTCCGAATCCTGGTACGGGATGACTTGGCTCAGGAAGCCGTAGAGATTGCGAAAGGCTTGGACCTTTCCGCGCCAGAGTTCTGCTTCGTCCTCGTCATCTTTCTGCAGGGCTCTAAAGCGCGACACCGCAGGACCGAGCGCGGCGTGCATCGCTTGGTGATCTTGGACGCTCTGACGCTGTTTTGGCTTGAAGTAAACTTCACAGAACCGCTCAACTTCTTCATCGAGATAGATCCCGGCCGCGTCGAGTTCCCCTTTGACCGCGTACATTCGGGCGGGATCGACCTCCGCTCCCATCTCTGCCCCTTCGTAATAGACCTTAAATGCCTCGCGGATTTCTTCAGGGTCGTTTACAAAGTCGAGAACGAAAGTGTCCTCCTTGAGCCGGTGGGTGCGGTTCAGGCGGGAGAGCGTCTGGACTGCTTGGATGCCGGCGAGCCGCTTGTCCACGTACATCGTGTGTAGGAGCGGCTGATCGAACCCGGTCTGGTATTTCTCCGCGACGAGCAGCACCTGATACTCTGGGGTCGCGAACTTCTCCGGAAGCTCCTTCTCCCGGATGCCTAGGTTCATCTTCTCCTCGGTGTAAGACTCGTTCGGAAGCTGGTCGTCTCGAACTTCTCCCGAGAAGGCTACTAGTGTTTTGATTGCGTATTGCTTCTTTTGGATGTAACGATCAAAGCTCTGCTTGTATCGCACCGCTTCCAGCCGGGAGCTGGTGACGACCATCGCTTTGGCGCGACCACCGATCTTGTGGCGCGTGACGGCGTGGAAGTGCTCGACCATCACTTCGGTCTTCTGCGCGATGTTGTGGGGGTGCAGGCGCAGAAAGCGCGCCAGCGCCAGCGCTGCTTTCTTCCGCTCGACGTTTGGATCATCCTGGCACGCCTTAAGCAGTTTGAAGTAGGTCGAGTACGTGGTGTAGTGCTTGAGCACGTCGAGAATGAATCCTTCCTCGATTGCCTGCCGCATTGTGTAGCGATGGCCCGGCTCTCCGTCTCGGCCGAACACGGCAAGCGTCTTGTGTTTGGGCGTGGCTGTGAAGGCGAAGAAACTCAGGTTCGCCTGCCGGCCGCGCTTGGCCATGCTGCGAAACAGTTCCTCCTGGTCCTCACGGCCTTCCTCCTCCGCACGTTTCCGAGCCTCTTCCAGCAGTTCTTTACCTCCGAGGACCTCCTTGAGATCCGTCGCCGTCTCTCCTCCCTGCGAGCTGTGCGCTTCGTCTATGATGACGGCGCAGCGTCGGGTAGGAAGTACGCCTGTCCCCTCAACGCCTTGCTCTTCGGCCATCTTGAGTAACTGCCGCGACACAAAGGGGAACTTCTGTAGCGTGGTGATGATAATTGGGACGGCGTTCTCCAGAGCCTCGGCAAGCTGTCGGGAACGCTCGTCGATCTTCTGCACGACGCCGAGCTTGTGCTCGAACTGGTAGATCGTGTCTTGCAGTTGCTGGTCCAGCACGACGCGATCGGTCACCACGATCACGCTATCGAAGACGCGCTCGTTTGCCTCGTTGTGCAAGGAAGCAATGCGGTGCGCGAGCCAGCCTATCGTGTTGCTTTTGCCGCTGCCCGCCGAATGCTCAATGAGGTAGTTGTTGCCGACGCCCTCGCAGCGAGCCTTCTGCACCAGCAGCCGGACGGCATCGAGCTGGTGGTAGCGCGGGAAGATCATCGTTTCGGCCTTCACCTTGCGGCCACGATCGTCGCGCTTCTCTTCGGTCTGTAAGTGGATGAACCGGGCGAGCACATCGAGCAGGCTGTCCCGGGCGAGTACTTCCTCCCAAAGGTAGGCCGTCCGGTAGCTACGGCCTGCCGGAGCGTGCGGATTCCCGGCACCGCCTTCACATCCCTTGTCGAAGGGCAGGAAGTAGGTCGCGTCGCCGGCTAGGCGCGTGGTCATACGCACGCATTCAGTATCGACGGCGAAATGGACGAGCGTGCGGCGTTTGAACTCAAAGATCGGCTCGCGTGCGTCGCGGTCGTGCCGGTACTGGTGGATCGCATCCTCTACCGTTTGCCCGGTGAGTGGGTTTTTGAGCTCCACCGTGGCGATGGGGATGCCGTTCAGGCTTAGGGTTACGTCGAGCGATTTCTCCGACTGAGGGGAGAAACGGAGCTGGCGGGTGAGTCCGAGTCGGTTAGCTGCGTAGCGGGCTTCGAGCTCTGGGTTCAGTTCGTGGGCTGCCTTGAAGAACGCCGCGTGGAGCATCCGCCCATAGCACTTGAAACCGTGGCGCAGGGTTGCGAGCGAGCCGTTGGCGTCCATCCACTTGCACAGGTCCGTGAGAATCTGCTCGCCGGTTTGGTCGCCGTGGAGCGCTTCTAGCTTGGCCCATTCTACGGGCTGGGTTTCGCGGATGAACGCGAGGATGGTATCGGGGAAGATCGCGCGGTCGCGGTCGAAGCCGTCTCCAGCAACAGAGACGTACCCGTTCTGGAGTAGGTGCGCTTCGATGACGGTCTCGAAGGCGGCTTCGGAATGCCTGTCGTCACTCGGCAAGTTATCTGTTCCTCCGCGCGTATCTCCTGCGCTGACGGAGTTTCGTGAGGGCTGCCATATGCTCTTCTAGAGCTGCTCGTATTGCAACGCAGAACTCGTGGAAGCGACTATTCCCGTTACGATCGCAAATCTTGTCTCGTGCACGCTGCGCGGCGGTATAAGATATTGGGTTATCCCTCGTCCGCCCGTAGATGAACTCCTCAATGACGCGCTTTCGATCCTCGGTAAGACTCCTGTGATCGAGACCGAGGACGTCAATCGTGGTTCTGGCTTCGGTTCGATTGTCGATTGCCTCAATCTCACCATCAAGCTTGAATCGAAAGACCTGTTCGCAAGCAGGCTGAAGCGGAGACACGAATTCGGTGCCATCGTTCTCCCACCAATTACCCTTAAATTGTGCGCCATAGCGATACGGTGCCTTCATACCGTGTTGTGGGAAACACGCGACCAAATTGGTGTAGTCCAAGTCAGACCCACGCAGGTCCTGCCGGCAGCGACTCTGTGGCTTGATATGCTCCACATGCGATGAATTATTGTAGATTCGACGCATCGTATAGGCACACAACCCGCCTTGATCTGCAATCATAGCCGCCAATATTAGCTCCTTCTGGGCCGAAGGCACCTCACGCCAATCAGACTTATTCGTTCCCGCAACTGCAGCGCACCACTCGGAATAAGAGTGCGGGCATCCGGTCTTCTGGATGTACTTCATTCGGCCAAAATCTCCAGTCGAGCTATGCGCGTTTCAAGAACGGACCACTCTGGTAGATCAAGCCCGTTCTTCCTAGCCTCTGAGATCGCGGCGTGCGCTTCCTCGAAGGTTCCTTCCTCAATCAAGCTTTCAACAGATTGAATGGCTGCCATAGCAGCCTCGGGTCGGTCATCGGCCTCCATGAGGTGGCGTAGGATCCAGTTTGAATCCATCCCAAGGCTGCGGTCCGGATGGATGATTCCAACAGGAGCCAAAAGGTGAACCTGATCGGGCTCGACGGACGCCACGACCTGCGGTGAGTGAGTCGTCGCGATGAACTGGCATTTCGGGAAAGTGGTGGTCAGGTTGTGGACGATCTGCCGCTGCCACTTCGGGTGCAGATGCAGGTCAATTTCGTCGATCAGGACGACCGCATGACCTTCGCTCAGTGGATTATCGAGTGATGGATTTGCTTGGGATAGCCGTCGAGCGAGGTCGAGGACCAAGGCTAACACGCCTCGCTCGCCGTCCGACAACTGTTCTACGTCAAGCTCAATCCTGCCCTGGTTTATCATCAGGTACGATGATTTTTTATCAGCCTCATCAGCCGGACGAAGGTTCTCATAAGTTGGCAGGAATTCGTAGACCGCCGATCGCAGCGCCTGTAGGTGTCGTTCTGCTGTGTTCTGTTCCTTGGCAAGAGCCTCCTGCACTCGCATCCAGTGGGCAAATTGAGCGACGTACATCGGTCGCGGAACAAGGGCCTCAGCGTAGGCCGCGGCCTTACCTCCCGCTGCTCTCGACTTGGCTGTACTAGCAGAAGAGATCACGGACCGATTGGGGGAGAAGAAGACGCAGTTGGGAGCTACCTCAGCGATGCGGGCGGCGATCAGGAAGCGAGCCTCTGATGGCACGAAGGAATTAGAGTCATGAACCCCGTGAGACGCCTCAAGTTCACGAAGAAGATTGCGCGCCCGGTCACGCAGCCGTTCTGACTCCAGAATCTTCCGTCGAAGCTTCTTGAGATTTTCGTCGTCATCCACAGCGAACTCCTCCCTCCACTGGCGTCGCGTGAAACGGAGATTTTCACCACCAATGGTCAACGATAGTTCTGCATCTAGGAGAGGGAAGCCACTACGTATGTCTCTTTTGTCAAAGGATAGCGCCTTGGCGCGAGACTGGGTCGTCAAGGTGAGAATCTGAGATAGACAGAAGCGCAAGGCATCCAAAACGGTACTCTTCCCGACACCGTTCACTCCGGCGATCAAGTTGAATCCCGGCTGGAATCGAAACTCAGCCGTCTCAATTGAACGGATGTTGGCGAGTTTCAGCGAGGTGATTTCCATGCCACTTGCTCCATGTTGATCTGACCTGTAACTGCCGCTGAGATGAGCGCTGCTCGACGCTCTTTGAGCAACACCGTGGTCCTTTTCGTCGCGTCGCGCAGCCCGTCTAACTTGCATGTTTCATTCGCTATGTGGGCAACGATCTCGCGCTGCTCGCTGAGCGGGGGTACAGGGAGTGAGACCGCGAAGAAGCCTTCTGGATAGAGGCGCAACCGGGATGACCATACACCCTTTGAGTATCGCGTTACCTCTTGAGCGAACGCTGGCAAACGCACCAAGGCATCGACATAACTCGGATCAAGACGCGCTCTAGGCTCATAGACGTTATAGGCCGGACTAACGATACCGTCTAAGGACGACACACCCATCGCACCCATCCATGCCCACATCGTATTGATTACGAGATCGCCTGAGAGGCAGATTTTGTATCCCTCTTTTGTCGCCGCCTCGAACATGTTGACTTCCTTCTCTGAACGAAGAGTCACGCCAGTGAGGTGCGACACAGTGAGGAGATCTTCTTCTCCCGTATCGGAACGTTCATCGCGTTCCCTGAACAACCATCTTGCGCGTTCAGTTTCCCAATGCGCTGGAATTTCGCCAAGCCAAGGAATGCCGGAGTCGCGGAGCGGGACGTTTGGGTTGAGGCCACGGGTGACGGCGCAGGTGATGAGCGCACTGCGCTTTTCGGCCAACAGTCCGAGTAGCCGTTCCTCTTCCCCTACCAGTGCATCCAGCCGTGCCGTCTCGCGGTCGAGATAGTCGGCGATGGCGCGTTGCTTGCTCCACTCTGGAATTGGAACGGACATGTTCCCGATGAAGTCCCAATCGGCCCTTGGCATCTTTGAGCCAAACGTCGAAGCGTCTACCGCATCGACGAAGTCACGCCAAAGACAAACGTACCGAAGAAAGCGCGGCTCGATCTCCACCGGATGCATGACAAGGAGTTCGGTAGTAGACCGGCCCGGAAACTCCGCGACCCAGACCTTTGCGAGATACGGACGTAGTTTTCCTAAGAGCACATCACCGGGTTCAAAGGTGTTGCTAAGCGATGTGCCTTCTACCATAATGGCCGAACGGGCCTCGTCAGTCGCCGCCGAGTTACCAAGAAGTTTTCCGGTCCACGACTCGATGTTTTCTAGCCCGACGTACGGCCTGTCGTCCTCATTTCCATCGACGCGCGACCGCCGCAGCGATACGACATGTTTCAAACGCTTGGCCGGGAACAGGGATGCTACCCGTCTAGTCACTCCGTCACCTCCTTCAACAGCCGCAAGATCGTTTTCTCCGCCTTCTTCAGATCTGCGTCAATCTCTTCCAGCGGGCGCGGCGGCGTGTACTTATAGAAATGGCGGTTGAAGTTGATCTCGTAACCGACCTTGTCCTTGTCGCGGTCCATCCAAGCGTCGGGAAGGTGGGGTGCTACCTCGCGCTCGAAGTAGGCGTCAATGTTGTCTTTAAGCGGCACGTTCTCGAAGTCGCGCAGCGCGGTGTCAGGCTCGTAGCCTTTCTCCCGGCCATCTTTCCTGACCCGCTCGGCTTGCGGATCCTTCTCGGTGAAGACATCTCGGAAGAGCCTCTGTTCTACCTTCTTCCAGCGCGATTGGTGCTCATGCAGGAGATCGGCAATGCTCTCCCATGTCGCATTCCAGTCGTACTTCGGCTCGCGTCCCAACGCCTTGTCGATGGCCTGCACGTCGTCGAGCAGGTACGGGCAGGCATCGAGAAAGCGGGACTTGTCTTCTATGGTCATCTGGTAGCGCAAGCGCAGAGGTTGCTCCACGGTCACGCGTGTGTAGCCGAAGTCAGCGTTGTCGAAGAGCTTGGAGCGCTCGCCGTCCTCAAAGCGGCCATATAGCTGCACGATCTCCTCAATCTGCTCTGCGGCGATGTGGCGGCGCTTATCGCCAAGGCTGCGCTTGTTGTCTTCACTCCCGCCCGCGGTCCACAAGTCGCGGGCATCAAGAAGCTGGATTTTCCCCTGCCGCCGCTTCTCTTTGCGGTTGGTGACGATCCATACGTAGGTGCCGATGCCGGTGTTGTAGAACATCTGTTCCGGCAAGGCGATGATGGCTTCAAGCCAATCGTTTTCGATGATCCACTTGCGAATGTCGCTCTCGCCGGAGCCAGCACCGCCGGTAAAGAGCGGCGAGCCACTGAATACGATGGCCAAGCGCGAGCCGTGCTTGTGCTCGTCTGGGCGTACTGGCTCAAACTTGTGGGTCATATGCTGTAAGAAAAGCAGCGAGCCGTCATTCACTCGCGGGAGTCCAGCGCCGAAGCGGCCCTCGAATCCGAGCTTGTCGTGTTCCCTCTGGATCTCATTCTTCTGCCTCTTCCAGTCCACGCCGAAGGGCGGATTGGTGAGGAAGTAGTCGAAGGTCTCACCCTCGAATTGATCCCCTGTAAGGCTGTCTCCGAAGCGGATGCTGTCTCCGCCGCCGTTGTGATCAACCTGCTTCATCAACATGTCGGAGGCTGCGGTGGCAAAGGCGCGGTTGTTATAGTCCTGCCCATAGACGTAGAGCCGGGCAGCGGCGTGGAGATCTCGCAGGTAATTTTGCGCCTCGGCCAACATGCCGCCGGTGCCACAAGCGGGGTCGAGGAGCTTACGCACGGTGCCGGGCGTGGCGAGCAGTTCGTCGTCGTGAATGAAGAGGATGCTCACCATTAGCCGGATGACCTCGCGCGGCGTGAAGTGGTCGCCTGCAGTCTCGTTCGCCAACTCGTTGAAGCGGCGGATGAGGTTCTCGAAGAGAAGACCCATTTGCTCGTTCGGAACTCTATCGGGGTGTAGATCTACATCGCAGAACTTTGAGACGACGAGGTAGAGGATATTCGACTCCTGCATCTTCTCGATCTCAGTCTCAAACTCGAAGTACTCGAAGATGCGGCGCACGTTGGCCGAAAAGCCTTGGATGTAACTGACGAGGTGCCGGGCGATGTTATCTGGATCGCCCTTGAGCTTCTCGAAATCGAGCGGCGAGTGGTTGTGAAAGCGCTGACCGGCAGCCCTGTTCAGCCTAACGTCGAGCGCTTCGCCGTCGAGTCTCCCGCCCCAGCGGCTGTACTCGGCCAAGACTTCGGGCTTGCTCGGAGCAAGCACGCAGTCGAACCTCCGCAGCACGGTCATAGGCAGCATGACGCGCTCGTACTGCGGCGGGCGGTAGGGACCGCGCAGCAGGTCGGCGATCTGCCAGATCAGGTTAGCGAAGTAGCTGTGGTCAGGCATGAGTATGTACGTTCAAGACGATTATTGCCGTCCCGCGTCCTGCTCGATAATCACCGTAAACTCTTTCATACATATGCGTTTAGCCTTTCTGTATTGGCTCCCGAATGGGCATGGTCAGGTCGCTTATTGGATCTCCGAGATTGAATTCTGCGCGAGCCCGGATAGCCCACGATGCTTTCCGGGCGAAACCGAGCAACAGATTCGTGTCTAGGAGGAAACGCGTCATAAAAATATCGCTCAATCAAGTTGGGCTAGGAGATCCTCGATGGGTTCATCGCCAGGCCATGCGCCCGCAAGCTCAATAGGGTCGAACCCTTTGACTTGTTTGCGTTGTACCGAAAAAAGGACACGCGGTCTTTGGACTTCTACTGACGGCATTTCTTCGAAAATGCTATCACTTTCCAGTCGAGCACTAATCCGGCGAGCCTCGATCAATCGCGGCTGCCCATTGGCCTTGAAATGCACCATTCCCTCAATGGTGGTCTGCTTACCCCATAGAGGACGCAAAGCCTCTACGCCCAATGACGCGTCCAGCCGTCCAAAGAGTGCTGACTTCTCGCTCACCAGAAGGCGAAAGCGACCATTACCATGTTTGATCTCGTCGAGCCTTCCACTTACGATAAAAGACCTTGGAGTCGGGATGTCATTCAATCGCTCTTTGGCGTATGTGCAAGTAATGTCGTCCAGCTTGAATTGCCCATGCGCCGTGTCTTGAGGGATCATTTCATAGCGCACACCAGCAACGCCAGCCGCTTGCCTGAACTTGAGAATCGCTTCGAGAACCGAACTGTCGAAATAGTCTCCAATTGGATTGTCGGTCTGGGTCTCTTTGATCGATTGAGCTACCAGATCGAGCGCCGTTTCGTCTAGGCTGGGCTGCTTGCTCCATAAATCTTCTTGGACAAATTGTGCGTAGGCAGTCTCACTAAGCTGGGGAGCCTCTATGTCAAAAATCGTAGATCCGGATTTCAATCTAGTTATCGTGAAGTCAATGGTGGCGTCCAGCCACTGAGGCCTCGCTCCCCTCCCACTACCTGCGCCCGTAGCGAGCAAGCGGGTGGTCCTCTCTGCTATCACGAGAAGGGCGTCCATAACACGCCGGAGAGTCGCTATCTTGATTTGACCTTTGTCTTCTCTTAAACCGCTGATGCGGAGTTGGTAGCGTTGTGTTTTCATGGCAGGGCTCACTTTCTTGGGTCGCTGAGGTCCATTTCAAGAATAATATCACTCCCGAACCGCTATGTGCAACTCCCGCAACTGCTCAGGCGACACTTCTCCCGGAGCGCCCATGAGCGGATCCTGCGCATTCTGGTTCATCGGGAAGGCGATGACCTCCCGTATGTTCGGTTCGTCCGCCAGCAGCATGACGATGCGGTCGATGCCGGGGGCGATGCCGCCGTGGGGCGGAGCGCCGTAGCGCAAGGCGCGGATCATGCCCCCGAACCTGCGATCGACTTCCCGTTGCGAATGTCCGGCAATCTCGAACGCCTTGTACATGATGTCTGGTCTGTGATTGCGGATGGCACCGCTCGACAGTTCGAGGCCGTTGCAGACGATGTCGTACTGATACGCCTTGATCTCCAGCGGCGGTTGCGTCTCCAGCGCAGCCATGCCACCCTGCGGCATGGAAAACGGGTTGTGTGAAAAGGCCACACAAGCGTGTTCCGCGTCCCATTCGTACATGGGAAAATCGACGACCCAGCAGAATTCATAGCAACCTTCCCTACGCAAATCGAGCCGATCCGCCAGATGCAGGCGCAACCGTCCCGCTAGAGTCGCTACCTCGGCTGGCGGTCCGGCGATAAAGAAAATGGCTGATCCCGGAGCGGCGGCGCATTCCTCGATAATGCGACTGCGCACGCTCTGTTCTAGGGCCGCGGCGATTGAGCCTGTGGCCTGCGCTCCGTTGATGAGATATGCCAGCCCCTTGCCGCCCGCTTCTTTGACGAATGTTTCGAGGCTGTCGAAAAACGAGCGCGGCTGCGCCTCCAGTCCGGGAACGCACAGGGCGCGGACGACCCCTCCTGCTGCGACGATATCCCTGAACAGCCTGAACGAGGAATCCGCGAAAATCTCGGAGAGGTCCTGGATTTCGAGTGCGAAGCGCAGGTCTGGTTTGTCCGTGCCGAACCGCAACATGGCGTCGGCGTGGGAAAGACGCGGGAACGGCGGCGCGGGCACTTCCCAATCGGTGAACTCGCGAAAGAGACCGGAAAAGAGTTCCTCGACCACAGCAAAGACATCCTCCTGCTCGACAAAGGCCATCTCGAGGTCGAGCTGATAGAACTCGCCAGGGGAGCGGTCGGCGCGGGCATCTTCGTCGCGGAAGCAGGGTGCGATCTGGAAGTAGCGATCAAAGCCGGACACCATCAGCAACTGCTTGAACTGCTGCGGTGCCTGCGGCAGTGCGTAGAAGTGGCCGGGAT
Organism: Candidatus Latescibacterota bacterium; assembly: GCA_965261395.1. GTDB lineage: Bacteria > Latescibacterota > UBA2968 > UBA8231 > UBA8231. Next base: position 2,563,621 of record OZ253462.1, on the reverse strand, counting down.
AGAGTCGGCTCGGCACGAGGTAATCGCGTGCGCCCTCGGGCGAGCTGCTGGTGAGAATGGGCGTCTGGAACTCGGCAAAACCCATGCCCGTCATGCGCCGTCTGATGCTGGCGATCACGTCCGAGCGGAGCTGAATGCGGCGGTGCAGCCCGGCCCGGCGCAGGTCGAGGAAGCGATAGGACAAGCGGGTGCTCTCGCCCACTTCGGGGTCTTCGGCCACGGAAAAGGGGAGCGGCTCCGCCGGCGAGAGTACTTCTATCTCGCGGACGGCGATTTCAATCTCTCCGGTTTTCATGGCGCTGTTAATGGCCGCAGGCGATCGTTCGCGCACGTCGCCTAGGACGCGAATTACGGATTCGCGGGGGATCTTTGCCGCGGTGGTCGCAGCGTCATTTTCCGGCGAGATCACCAGTTGGGTGATGCCGTAGTGGTCGCGCAGATCTAGGAACAGTACGCCCCCGTGGTCCCTTCTGCGGTGTATCCAGCCGCTCAGGCCAATGGTCTGGCCGGCGTGGCGCTTGCGGAGTTCGCCACAGGTGTGGGTGCGATAGCGGTGCATGGTTAGCCTCCTAAAAACAGAAAACCCGCCGCGATGCGTGTTCGCGACGGGTTGTGAATTCTTGGATTGGGTTGGAGTCAGTCGTCAGAACACGCGCAATGGGACCAGCGGGTTATTATTATTTTGCATGCGGTCGTTTTGACGAGTCATCATAGCCATCCAAGATAGAGGAACGCCGGATTCCGTCAAGCCGGGCTAGGCCGTGCTTGCCTTGAGAATCCAATGTGACTACAATTATCTCAATGTAGTTACAAGGAGATCGAAATGAACGCATCCGTACGCGACCTGAAGAGCAGGTTATCGCGCTATCTTCGGCAAGTCCAGCAGGGAGAGACGGTCGTCGTAACGTTGAGGGGGAAGCCCATCGCCCGCCTCGTGCCGCTACCGTCTCTCCCGTTGGAAGAGCGGCTGGCCACCCTGCCGGGGATCAATGCCGGGACGGGGGAAAAACCGAGAGGTGCGACGCACCCCGTGCGCGTCAAACCCGGACAGAAAAGCGTTGCGGACATCGTGATGGAAGAGCGACGGTGATCCTCTTTCTCGACACATCGGCTCTCGTCAAACTGTACGTCGAGGAGGCCGACTCCGAGACGGTACGTGGCTGGGTGGAGGTGGCCGAGGAAGTTGCCTGCCAGTGGCTCGCATACGTGGAGGCGCGATCTGCTTTGGCTGCCAAACGACGTTTGGGTGACCTGTCCGACGCAGAGTTGGTGGGATGCAAGAAGGAGCTGGAGGAGGATTGGGAGCGATATCACCGGGTCGCGGTCACCCAGACCCTGCTGCGACGAGCCGGTGCTCTGAGCGAACAACTCGGCGTACGCGCCTATGACAGTGTTCACCTTGCGGGGGCTGAGTATCTGCAATCTTCGTTAGGAGTGCTGATAACCTTCGGGTCCTTCGACCGCCGACAGGTCGATGCTGCCGCCCGGCTTGGAATGCTTATCGCACCGGTTGATGACCAGAGCGAAGGCAATAGCCAAACCCCAACTAACCCCTCAACAAAAGGATAATTCCCATGAGCGGCCTCACCTCCGACCAACTCGACTTCTACCGCACCCAAGGCTACCTCCTAGTAGAGGATGTCCTCGACCCCTCTGCCTTCGACCTCCTCATCGCCGAAATCGACGCCATTGTCGATACCGCCGCCGAGCAGGCCCACGCTGCCGGCGAACTGTCCGACCTGCACGCGGACCTACCCTTTGCCAAGCGCTTGGTCCACATCCACGCCCAGTGGGCCGACCCTTCCCCGCTGTTGGGTCAAGTCAACGGCAAGCTCAAAACCGAGGGCATGTTCGCCATTCTGACCCAACCGGCGCTGCTCGACATGGTCGAATCCGTGATCGGTCCCGAAATACTGGCGCACCCGCAATTCAACCTGCGCGCCAAATTGCCCAACCAAGACGCCACTGTGGTGCCCTGGCATCAAGACCTCGGCTATTTGCAGCCCGACGCCGAAGAGACCTTCATGGTCAATTTTTGGATTCCCTTGGTCGATGCCACCCCTAAAAACGGCTGCATGGAAGTTATTGCCGGCAGCAACCGCGCCCCGCTCATCGGCCACGAGCACGGCTTGGGACCCGGGGCCAATTTCAAAGGCATCACCGATCAGTACTTGCCCCCCGGCGAGCAAGTTAGCTGCCCGGTCAAAGTCGGCGGCGTGCTGCTCATCCAGCACAAGACCATCCACCGCTCCATCCCCAACCACTCCGACCACATCCGCTGGAGCCTCGACCTGCGCTACAGCGACCCGGCTCAACCCAGCGGCCGCGACGGCGTCCCCGGCTTTATCGCCCGCAGCCAAGCTCACCCCGAGTCGGTGGCCCAAAGCGTGGACGATTGGCTGGCCTTGTTCGAGACCGCTACTCCATAACCGGAGTGCCAATAGGCTCCACCTGGCACTGAAGCAACTCACAGCGTCTTAAAGAAACCTCACTCCTTTTCGGAGAATCCCATGCTCTACGACCTGCTTCTCAAAGGCGGCACCCTAGTTGATCCAGCCCAACAACTGCACGCGGTGCTGGACGTGGCCTTCGCCGACGGCAAAGTAGCCGCAGTCGGGGCCGACCTGCCCACAGCCCAAGCACGCCAAACGATCGATGTCGCGGGCTACGTGGTGACCCCCGGCCTCATCGACCTGCACGTCCACGTGTTCTGGGGGGTCAGCCATTTTGGCGTCGAGCCTGATCCCACTTGCTTGGCCCGAGGCGTCACCACCGCGGTCGATGCTGGCTCGGCCGGTGCTGATACCTTTCCCGGCTTCCGCAAGTTCATTATCGACGTCAGTGACACCCGCATCTTGGCCCAGCTCAACATCTCCTCGCAGGGCATGTTGACGCACGAAATCGGCGAGTTCGAGATCCCCGAGTACGCAGATGTGGGCAAAGCCTGCCGCATGATCGAACAACACCGCGATCTCATCTTGGGGGTCAAGGTGCGGCTCACCCGCAACAGCATAGTCAGTGAGCGCTCGGGGATGCTGCCCTTGCACCGGGCCCGCGAGGCTGCGGATGCCGCTGGTCTGCCCATTATGGTCCACCCCCAAGACGCCTGGTGCGACAGCCTCGATGACGTGCTGGCCGTGATGAAACAGGGCGACATCCTCACGCATTGTTTCCACGGCATGAAGTGCGGCATCCTCGACGAGACCGGCCAAGTGCGCCCTGCGGTACTCGAGGCCGTGGAGCGAGGCGTGCTCTTTGATGTGGGGCACGGCTCTGGCTCTTTCTCTTGGGAGGTGGCCGAGACCGCTCTGAGCGCCGGCCTTGCGCCGCATACCATTTCCTCAGACCTGCATGTGTACAACCTCAACGGACCGGTATATGACTTGGTCAACGTCGTATCCAAATTCCTCCACTTGGGCATGGACCTCGACACGGCCTTGGCCAAAGTAACCGCCGTGCCGGCCCAAGTCATTGGGATGCCGGACGAGATCGGCACCTTGGCGGTAGGTGCTTGGGGCGACGCCGTAGTGCTGGATGTGCGCCAAGGTCAGTTCCAATTGGCCGATTCAGGCGGGGAAACACGCACCGGCGACCAGCAATTGGAACCGCTGGTTGTGGTCAAGGGTGGCCGAATCTACCGTCAGTATTGAGACAATCCATTTTGGGATGCCTTTATGTCGCATCCCCCAGTCATTGGCTTTAGCGCGGCGAAACAAGGAACAATAGGTTATGACAGCGAAGGATACAGACCATGAGCGCGAGATACGCATTTTTGCTAGCCTTAATCGCGGCCTGCGCCTGTTCTATGGGCGCGTTCGCAGAAGAAGAGCCGGACGAACCGAAGATATACGAACTCCAAGAGATCACAGTGACCGGCTCCCGCATCAAAAGCGCGGAGACGCTCGCGCCAGCGCCAATCGTCGTCCTCTCAGCAGAGGAAATCAGGGCGCAGGGTTTGGCTTCTCTTGGGGACGTGCTGCAAACGCTCACCGTGCAGTCCAATGCGATCAACACCCAAGCCAACAACGGCGGCGACGGCTCTACCCGTGTCAGCCTGCGCGGACTCGGTTCCCATCGCACCCTCGTGTTGGTCAATGGCCGTCGCTTCGTGCCCGGCGGGACGGGCGCGAATTCATCCGTTGACCTGAACGCCATTCCGGCCTCCGTCATCGAGCGAGTTGAGGTGCTCAAAGATGGGGCCTCGGCGGTATATGGCTCGGACGCCATCGGCGGCGTGGTCAACATCATCACCAAGACCGCGATAGAGGGAATAGAGATCGACTATTACGCGGGGACTTCAGGCGCGGGCGACGGGGAAGTTTTGGACCTCAGCGTAACCACCGGCCTACAAAGCGAAAAAGGCCACATCGCCTTTTCAGCCGGCTACCACAACCAGCGGCCGGCTTGGACCGGCGACCGGAGTTTTAGCGAGTCGGACAAGGCCTACGACTGGGAACTGAACGACGGATCCTATAACAACAATGGCAGCTCGGCCACCCCGGAAGGCCACATTATCGACCGCTCGGGTGACGAGGGGAACGAAGCTTGGCAGGCGGTCGTGGAGGCGGCTGGCGAGAACGTCGGAGATTACCACCGCGACCCGGAGATCGGCTGGCGTCCCTTTAACTGGTCGGGGATCTCCTCGGACGGAAGCGGCGATATATACAACTACGAGCCAGAAAACTACCTCTACACTCCGCAGACGCGCTACAGCTCCTTCCTCGCCGGCTCCTATACCCTAGCAGCGGCAGCAAAGACGTATTTCGAGGTGTCGTACACCAATCGCCAATCCGATCAGAAGCTGGCCCCGACGCCGCTGTTTATCATTAGCGAAGGCATTGCGCTGTCAGCTACTAACCGGTACAACGAATTCGGTCGCGATTTCATCGATGTGCGCCGGCGCTTTGTCGAAGCAGGCAACCGCAACTACCTCCAGGATATCGATACCTACCGCATGGTGTTGGGGTTGGACCACCGACTCGGAAGCTTTGACGCTGACTTGTCTTTTTCCTACGGCCGCAGCGAGGGCACCAACATCAACGAGGGCCGCTTTATCCGCAGCAATGTCGAGCGGGCACTGGGGCCAGACGAGGATTGCACGGGCGACTGCGTAGCGCTGGATATTCTCCACGGCCCCGGCACCATCACCGAGGAGATGCTGGGCTATATCCAATATACTGGAGTCGCCAGAGGCTATTCCCAGCAGCAGATTCTACAGTGGAACCTGACCGGGGAGGCCGCGTCCTTGCCAGCCGGCCCGCTCGCCGTGGCGGCCGGTTTGTCTTCGCGCTGGGAAGCTGGGGCCTATCTCCCGACCCCATGACTGCGTCGGGCAATACCACCGGCAGTAAGGCGACGCCCACCGACGGCGCGTACTCGGTCAAGGCGTTGTACGCGGAGGCCCAGCTACCTCTGTACAAAGCAGGAGACGTGGGCCTCGGCGCAATCGCCGCCGGACGCACCTTCCACTACGATACGTTTGGCTCGGGCTTTACCCACGAACTCGGTACTCGCCTCGAACTCCCCCAAGGGCTGGCCGTGCGCGCCACCTCTTCCAATGCTTTTCGCGCCCCCAGCATCGCGGAACTCTTCCTCGGCACTAGCGATTCCTTCCCCCTCGTCAGCGATCCTTGCAGCGTGGTCGATGAAGGGGGCAATCCCCGCGTGTTGACCGATCAACAAAAGCGCCATTGCGCGGCGCAAGGCATCCCCGCCGATTTTGAGGACTCCCAGTCCCAACTGCGAACGAAGTTGGGCGGCAGCACCGATCTCGATCCGGAAAAGGCCACCATGCTGACCGCCGGATTGGTGTATCAGCCGCGCTTTCTAAAGGGATTTGATATTGCCGTAGATTACTATGCCAGCACCATCGAGGATGAGATCGGCGTGTTGCCCGCCAGCCTCATTTTGAGCAACTGCTACTCGCAGGATTCGCCGTCCAACTGCGACCAAGTAGTGCGCGACCCGACCACCAAGCTGATTACCTATATCGCGTCCCCCAACGACAACATTGGCCAAACCGCAACTAGTGGCTTTGATATCGGACTCAACTACGTTGCGAATGCGCCCGTTGGCATTGTCTCGGCGCAGTTCGAGAGCAATCTGCTCGTTAAGTACGAGCAAACGCTGCCGTCAGCCAACGGTCCCGAGTCGGCATCAACAACCTACTCGATCAGCCACCAGCGGTGATCTACAACGGGTTCCTCGCCACTTCTGATGCCAGTACCTACGACTTTCTGGGACGATACTTATACGTGCGCCTGTCCCACGCTCGGTAGGGCCTCACTGGTTGCGTTGGCCCTACCGAGACGGGGCAAGTGGACTGCTGACCGCTAATAGTCGTACGACAGGGAAATATTCCAGCGGCGTCCCAACCCGAGGAATACGTAAGCGCTTGCGGCGTCGTGGCTATTGCCGTCATCGGCGTCGGACACATAGCGTTCGTCAAGCAAATTGAAGACGTGCAGTCGCAGCTTCATATTGCTAAATGTAGCGCCGGGCAATGTGTATCCCGCGTGTAGATCTACCAGATTGTAATCTGGGAGTTTCCAAGGCTGTTCTCGGTCGTTGGGGTCGGTTCGGTTGGCGGGATTAAATTTGGCGTAGTGATCCATGAAGCGCCTCACATCCAGCGAGGCGTAGAGGCCGCGCGCGGGAAACACCGCACCGCTCAGAGCAAGAGTCTTTTGCGCTGCGTCGGCCACCTTTAGCCCTTTGGTATAGGCTTGAAATTCGCCGATAGTCGCTGGATCCTCTTCGGGTGAAAAGGTGGCATTCACATCGTTGAGCCATTCCCAATTGCCCAACGACACCATGCCGCGCACCTCGAATTTGGCATGAGGCCGCGCCTTCAGATCGAACTCTACGCCCATATGCTGCGCGTCAATGCCGTTCAGCAAAAATCGGAAGCTCTGGTCGAGCGTTTCGCTGTAAATGCTCTGGGGCCACGAGCGATCCATCCATTTGGTGTAATAGAAGTTTGCATTTCCGGTAAACACACCGCGTTTGAAATAACCGGCACCCAACTCAAAAGAAGCGACTTCTTCATTGAACGTGGGATCGTAGAGGCTGTTGTCGTAGTGGTAAACCGAGTCGAATATGGGCGCGGTTGAAAGCCGGCCCAAGTTGGCATACAGATTGATTGTGGGAGTGACGTTGTAGTTGCCACCCACTTTCAGGGTGTAGCCTGGGAAGTTTTCCCAATCCGTTTGGTCCCAGTCGCCATCGACCTTGGCGCGGAAATAGTCGATGCGCTTATAACCCGTCGTCGATACCGATGTGCTCAAAAAGGCCGTAAAGTTGTCAAACCGTCCTTCGAGCTGTGCAAAGCCGCCCCCCCAGCGCGTAAGGCCATCGTTGTGGTAGGCAACTCTGTCGCCGAGTCGCTTGATGGAGGTCGTGGCATTGTTATCCCAGTCAAAGACGTAGTAATCGGCACCGAGCAGATTGCGCACTTCGCGCCAATGCTGCCCTTTGTAATAGCGCAAATCCGTGCCAAAGGTCAGCTTGTAGATGTCGCTCAAGCGATATTCAGCCGTGCCCAAATACCCATACCAGAAGTGCTGATTGACCGAGTTGCGGATAATGGTCTGGGCCACAATTTCATTGGCACCCACTTCGCCGGCAGCCACTAATGCGGAATCGGCTTGGGTATTCAACTCATCGGCAACGCGTTGCCAGTTGATGCTGCCATCGTCTAGCGTGCCCGGGCTGGAACCCAAGCGCCCGGTGCCGCCGCCTTTCCCGCGCGAAAAATAGAATACATTGGACAAAATGAATTGCGTGTTGGGGGTCCAGTACCAGTTCAAATTGGCCTGGGGTTTGTGGTAATAATTTTCGCGCTCCATGATGATCTCGCTGTCGCGTGCATCGTGGGTGTTGCCGTTGTAATACTCCTGATAGGATGAAAATGGCGAGCGCCCCCAGTTGGGATTGTAATTGACGCCGTAGTTTCTTGCGTCCGCAATGTCAATGCCTAGGGATTGGGCGTAATCGGCATCAAAGGTTGCAATGGATTGCTTGTAGAGACGGTGCCCGTGGCGTTGCGGAGCGCCGGTGACAAACAGATCAATTTTGTGGGTGTCGGAGGCCAAAAAGCTCAACGCACCAAAATAGGCCCAGGCCGAGGACCACGCCTGAGCGGGCAAGCCCTCGCCGCTTTTGCGCGCCATGCCCAGCGTGAAAGCCGTTTTTTTATTTATCAAACCCGATGAAAAATTGAGCGTGGTTTTGTAAAAGGCGTTGTTCCCGGCTTCCTGTTTTATTTTCCAGCCGCGCTGTTGACGGGCGATATCGGTGATAATGTTCAGTGTGCCACCCACCGAGGCAATCGCCAGATTGGAAGCCCCCAATCCGCGCTGCACCTGCATTGACGACGCGACATCGCTCAGCCCATCCCAATTGGACCAATAGACCCAGCCGTTTTCCATATCGTTGACCGGTACGCCGTTGATCATGACGGCGACGTTGCGCTGGTCAAACCCTCGCACATTGATGCGGGAGTCGCCGGCTCCCCCGCCCTGCGCGGTTGCATACACTCCCGGCGTATCATTTAAAATCAGCGGCAGATCGCGCGAGCCGAGTTTGCGCTGCATATCGGCTTTAAGCACATCGGAGAAAGCAACGGGTGTTTCGCGCATTTTGGCCCGATCGGCGACGATGATGATTTCTTTGCCGCGAAATACCTCGGGCATGAGCTCGACAAACAACTCGACAGCATCCGCTCCGACGACAACGGGGCTGCGATGTTCTTTGTAACCCATAAAACTCACGACGAGCGTATGGCTGCCTGCGCCGACATTGGCGATTACAAATTGTCCATCGAGATCTGTAGAAGCTCCTCGCCTAGCGCCTTCTATATATACGTTGGCACCCGGCAGTGATTCGCCCGTTTCTGCATCGCGCACCGTGCCTTTTAACTCGGCGGCAGACAGCGCTGTATGGGCGAGGAATAAGAGAGAAAAAAGCGTGAGCATTGGCTTCATAAGACGCCTCCGTGGGGGATAGGGACGCAGCAGTGCGTTAGAATATTGTTACAATAAGGTGGGGGTACGCTCCAATGATTCTCGCTCTTGGTTTTTATACATTTTTTATATAAAATTTAATTAATATATATTCAATCTAATGAATCGCTGGTGCTCCGTCAAGCTCCATCGCCGTTGGGGGTAGCGATGCTGCCAGCGACAGCATGTGGCGAGCGCTCACATCTCGTAGCGTCGCATGCTCGTTCCTTGATTGACTCTCGATCAGGCCCTTTATTTGCGCTATGCGAAACCATGATGGAGAGAAAGCCGATGAACTGGCGAGACTACATTACCGTTGATCCCGAAATATGCCATGGGAGAGCCTGCTTCAAGGGTACCCGAGTATTGGTGACCACGGTCCTCGACAACCTCGCGGCAGGATTGGATTCAGAGGAAATTACGACAAGCTACCCGTCGATTACCCATGAGTCCGTCCAAGCGGCGGTAGGCTATGCTGCGGAGTTGGCTAAAGAAAGGGTAGTATCGTTGTCTGGATAGTATCTGCTTAAAAAAGGTGACGTGTACGGCATCGACTTGGAATCAGAAATCAAGGCTATGAAGAATCCACCACATCCTGGCCGTAGTATCAAGGAAAATTGCCTGGATCCGCTTGGTCTGAACGTCATCGAGGCAGCGAAGGTGTTGGGCGTGGCCCGGCAAACGCTTTCGCGCGTACTGAATGGCCATGCGGCCGTTTCACCGGAGATGGCCATTCGGCTGGAGAAGGCGGGCTGGTCCAATGCCGAGTTCTGGCTGCGTCGGCAGACCTCGTACGATCTGGCGCAAGCGCGCAGGGGCGAAAGCCGGATCAAGGTCGAGCGCTATCAGCCGCAGGTAGCCTGATAAAATTGAGAAGCTGATGGCGACGGTTGAGAAACAGACTCACTGATACTCTCCAACATCTCCGCCCACAATCCAAACGGTCCATTCGCAGCGAAGTAGAACTGCGAATACTCTACGACCGCACTCGCTAATCCCCTCAAAACCGCAACGCAAACACCGTCCGCACCCCCGGTTCCGAGCGAGCGGAAATGGACCCTCGGTGGAGCCGCATGATCTGGCGGCACAGGCTCAGCCCAATGCCGGAGCCGTCCCGCTTGGTCGTAAAAAAGGGGATGAAGACCTTGCCAAGTGCTTCTTCGACGATGCCCGCCCCATTGTCAGCGACCTCGACGACGACCTTGTCGTGCGCCAGATGCGCGGTCAAGTCAACGCGGGCCCCGGCGCGGCCGGCAGAGGCTTCGCGGGCATTGCTCAGTAGGTTGATGAGGATCTGCTCGACTTGCTCGGGGTCGGCGGTCAATTCGAGGCTGGGGGGATTGACCTCGGTGTGCAACTCGACCGCAGATTCGGCGAACTGGGGCCGCATTAGCTGCTCCACTCGGGCGAATAGACCAGCCACTGGGACGATCTCAAAGGACGGCGCTGGTACGCGGGTGAGGTCGCGGTAGGCTTCGACAAAGTGCAGCAGGCCCTCGCTGCGGCGCTGGATGGTGCTCACCGCGATGCGGATGTCTGCGGTGGTCTCGGCGTCGAGGGCGTCGTCTTTTAGCATTCCATCCGCAGTGGCGGCCAGCGAAGCAATGGGGGTGATGGAATTCATGATCTCGTGGGTGAGCACGCGGATCAGGTTTTGCCAAGCCTCCATTTCCTTTTCGTCGAGATCGGGGCCAATGTCGTGGAGGGCCACTAGGGTGTGCTGGCGATCGCCTAGATGGAACACCGATGCGTGCAGGGCGAGTCGGACCTCTTCCAAACTCACGAGATCGCGGCCCCGAGGACCGAGGCTTTGCAGGGCGGTGGTGAGGATGGGATTGACGCGGTCGAGGTCGGCGATGTGGCCCAAGCGGGGCACCCCCAACAGACGCTTGGCTGCGTTGTTGATCAGCGACACCTCGCCAGCATTGTCGAACACAATCAACCCGACGCCAATGTGCTGCACCACGGTTTGCAGGTAGCGCGCTTGTTCCTCCTTTTCGGCCCGCGCCTGGCGAAAGGCGTCGAGGACCTCGTTGAACGCGGTCTTGAGTTCGTCGAAAGAGGAGCCAAGGCCGCCGGTGACAAAGGTCTGCGAAAAGTCGGCGTAGCGGATGGCGGCCAAAAAACGCGCTAAGTCGCGGTTGGTGCGCTCGACGTAGTGAACGAGGGCGTAGAGCTGGTAGAGCAGGACGAGACCGATGACAATGGGGGCGGCCGGATGGTTCCATTCCTCTGTTATTGTATAGAACAGCAGCCACAAAGTGGTGCCGAGGAAGGCGACGCGCAGCACGATCCGCGTGCGGAAGGCGCGGTACCCTTGTATTAGGCGATGTAGGACTCCATCAGAGGCCATACTTCTCCATGCGGCGGTAGAGGGCCGTGCGGGTCAATCCGAGTTCCCGCGCGGTTTGGCTGACGTTGCCTTGGTGCTTGCGCAGCACTCGGGCGATGACCTCTTGCTCGACGTCTTCGAGGTTGTAGCTGTCAAAGGCGACAGCCTCCCCGGGCAACGGGGTCGCAGTCAGGGGAAAATCGTCTGCGGTCAGTCGGTTCCCTTCGCTCATAATGACGGCGCGCTCCACCGCGTGCTGCAATTCCCGCACATTGCCCGGCCAAGCGTACGTGCGCAAGTGGGCGAGCGCCTCGGCGGTCAGGCCGGTTAGGGCCTTGCGGTACTTGGTTCGGTACAGGTCGAGGAAGTGACGGGCCAACAGCGCGATGTCCTCGGGGCGTTCGCGCAGGGGGGGCAGGTGGATTTCCACGGTGTTGATACGGTAGAGCAGGTCCTGGCGGAAGGTGCCGGCGGTGGCCATTTCGTGGAGGGGCTGGTTGGTGGCGCAGATGAGGCGCACATCCACCGGCACGGGCTGGTTGGCACCGACGCGGACGACCTGCTGGTTTTGCAGGACCGCGAGCAGCTTGACCTGCAAGGACAGCGACAGGTTGCCGATCTCGTCGAGGAACAGAGTGCCTCCAGAGGCGATTTCAAAGCGGCCGGCGCGGTCGCTGCGGGCGTCGGTGAAGGCCCCCTTGACGTGGCCGAAGAGTTCGCTCTCGAACAGGGTCTCGCTCAGGGAACCCATATCGACGGCGATGAAGACTTCGTCGGCGCGCGCCGAGCGGCGGTGGATCTCGCGCGCCACCAGCTCCTTGCCCGTGCCGTTCTCGCCGAGGATGAGGACGCTGGCGTCGGTGGCGGCCACCTTGGCCATGGTCTGAAAGACTTCCTGTAGGATCGAGGCCTCGCCGATGAGGTCGCCAAAGGGCTGGTCGAGGTCTGCGGACAGCCGCTGCTGGCGCGAGCGGAGGTGGTGGGCTTCCTGGCGCGAGCGGTGCAATTCCACGGCCGCGGACACGGTGGCGAGCAGCTTTTCGTTCTGCCAGGGTTTGAGCACAAAATCGACGGCCCCCTCCTTGACGGCGCGCACGGCCATCTCGACATCGCCGTACGCGGTGATTAGCAAGACGACGGCGGTCGGGTCCAGGTCGCGGATTTGCTGGAGCCAGTAGAAGCCCTCCCTACCGCTAGTTGCCTCCTGAGTGAAGTTCATGTCGAGGAGGACGACGGCCGGCGACTCCTGCTTGAGGGCACTCGGAATGGCTTGGGGATCGGTCTCGGTGCGGACTTGGTAGCCCCGCTGCTTGAGGAGCAAACGGGCGGCGACGAGCACGTCTTGGTTGTCGTCGACGACGAGGATGCGGGCGGCTTCAGCAGACATGGGATTCGTCCTCAAGTGTACGCCAGCGGACAGTAGGTGTATCACCAGCGGACAGTGGCGCTGGGACGGGCAAGAAGGCGATTCGACTCATCTTCTTTTTTATCAAGGGGTTAGGAATGTGGCATGTATCTTGCTATTTCTGGAGAAAAGGCTGCGACAAGATAAGGTTGAAAGTACTATGCCCGCAAATATCCAAGTTTTCTCCAAAGAGCGCACCGAGCGCACCGAATCCAGCCCCGGCAGCACCCGTCCCGGCGGCGGAGTTGGCATGGACCGCAAAATCGAAAAGCCGCGGTTCACGCCCAAGCGCATCGCTATAGGCGCGGCTGTTTTGCTGTTGGGCGGGCTGGGTGGATACGCCCTGCTCGCGGATTTCGGGGTGCGCAAGCTGAATGTGGAGCGCGACCGGCTGACGATCTCGACGGTCGAGTTCGGCCCGTTTCAGGAGTACATCCCCGTGCGCGGCACGGTACTGCCGCTGCACACCGTGTACCTCGACGCCCTAGAGCGCGGCCAAGTGGAGCAGGTGTTCGTCGAAGAGGGGGCCTCCGTGGCCGAGGGCGATCCGCTGCTGCGCCTTGCCAACCCCGATCTGGAACTGACCGTCCTGCAACAGGAAGCCGAACTCGAGCGCAGCCGGGAGGCGTTGCGCAATGGCCGGCTGACCATGGAGCAGGACCTGCTGCGCTCGCGGAAAGCACTGATGGAGATCGAGTACCGGTTAGCCATCGACAAGCGCAACTTCGAGCGCTACGAGAGCCTGTCGGCGGAAGATTTGACGGCCATTCTGTCGCGGCAGGAGCAGGAGCGGCTGCGCGACGAGTACCAGTACAGCGTCCGCCGCATGGCCCTGACCGAGGAAACCCAGACCCAGGACTCGCTGCTGGCGGCGAGCAAGGTGGTGCAGCTCGTCTCGGCGGTGGAGCGCATGGAACGCAATCTGGAAATCGTCGGCCGCCGGCTCGACAACCTGACGGTGCGGGCCCCCGTGCCCGGGCAGCTAACCACGCTGGAAGCGGAGGTCGGCGAGAGCAAGGGAACGGGTGTGCGCTTAGGCCAGATTGACATGATCGACGGCTTCAAGGTGCGCGCCGCCATTGACGAGCACTACATCGACCGCGTGGGCCGGGGGCAGCGCGGCCAGTTCGATAATGGCGACGAGTCATACAGCTTAGTAATCCGCAAGGTCTATCCAGAGGTAAAGGAGGGCCGTTTTGAGGTTGATCTGGTGTTTGAGGGACAAGCACCCGAGGGCATCCGGCGCGGCCAGACCCTGCACATCCGCTTGGAACTGGGCGATCTGGATGAAGCAGTGCAAGTGGCACGGGGCGGATTCTATCAGGCGACCGGGGGCCATTGGGCCTATGTGCTCGACGCTGCTGGCGACCGGGCCACGCGGCGCTCTATCGCACTGGGACGCCAAAATCCCCAGGTGTACGAAGTGCTGGAGGGACTTGAGCCGGGGGAGCAGGTGATTACTTCGAGTTACGAGACCTTTGGCGAAGACATGGACATGTTGGTATTGCGCTAGCAATGCCCTAAACAAGGAGCGAAATCATGACCGAACACGCACCGAACACTGAAAACGGCCGCGCGCCCGTGATCCGCACCGTCGGGCTGAGCAAGCTGTACACGACTGAGGAGGTCGAGACGACCGCCTTGGACAACGTCACCCTCGAAATCGCCGAAGGCGAATTTGCCGCCATTATGGGGCCGTCGGGCTGCGGCAAGTCAACGCTGCTCAATCTGCTCGGCTTGCTCGACAACCCGAGCGAGGGGGAATACTGGCTGCTGGACGAGGAGGTAGCGACCTACTCGGAGCGCCTGCGGGCGAATCTGCGCAAGGGGACGATCGGCTTTGTCTTTCAGTCGTTCAACCTGATCAACGAGTTGACGGTGCACGAGAACGTCGAGTTGCCTCTGCTCTACATGGGCATGCCGGCTACGGAGCGCAAGCAGCGGGTGCGGTCGATCCTCGACCACATGCAGATCACCCACCGCGAGAAGCACTTTCCGCTTCAGCTTTCCGGCGGCCAGCAGCAGCGCGTGGCCGTGGCGCGAGCTTTGGTCGCGGAGCCGAAGCTGGTGCTGGCGGATGAGCCGACCGGCAACCTCGACTCGCGTCACGGCGACGAGGTCATGGAGATGCTCACCGAGATGAATAAAAACGGCACGACCGTGGTGATGGTGACGCACTCGCCGGCCTACGCCGACTATGCGCACCGGATCATCCACCTGTTTGACGGCAAGATCGTGAGCGAGAACATCGAGCGGGATCAGGAAGCGTCGTAAGCACTACGAGACGAAAGGAACCATCATGCTGGGCAACTATCTGACGACGGCGCTGCGCCTGCTGTGGCGGGAGCGCGGCTACGCGGCGATCAACATCTTCGGCTTGGCCATTGGCTTTGCTCTGTGTCTGCTGATCGTCCAATTCTCCGCCTATCAGCTCGCGATGGGCGATTTCCACAAGAAAAAAGACCGGGTCTATCGCGTGCTGGGGCCCGCCTTCTGGGGTGGGGCCCAGTACTCGGGAGGTTTGCCAATACCGCTGGGGCCGACCCTTGCGGAGCAACTTCCCGAAGTCGAGGAGGCGGTCCGCTTCAGCGGAGGTGGGACGAGGCTGCTCCGGGTCGGGGCCAAGGACGGGATCTCCGAGAAAGTGCTGACCGCGGAAGCCGGCGTTTTCGACGTGTTCAGCTTGCCGCTCCTGCGCGGCGACCCGAAGACGGCCCTGACGCGCCCCTACACCATGGTGCTGACCGAGCCGCTGGCCCGTCGGCTCTTTGGCGAGAGCGATCCCATCGGACAGGTCGTCCGCTACGCTGAGAAGTTCGATTGCGAGGTCACCGGCATCGTCGGCCAGCCGCCCGCCAGCTCGTTGATCCAGTTCTCAGCGCTGCTCTCCTTTGCCACGGAGTACAAGGAGAACCGGGGAATGATGGAGTCGAAGGGTGCTAGGGCCTTCACGACCTTCGTGCAGCTAACGCCCGGTGCCGACCCGGCTATGGTAGCTGCGCGCATTCCCGGCATGGTCGAGACGATCACGGGGAGGTCGGATGCGGCTAGGGCCGAGGCGATCACAGGGTCGTCGGAGGCTGTCGGTTCCTACGCGTTGCAACCCCTGCAATCGATCTACTTCGACACCGAGGTGTCCAGCAACATCGGCCCGAGTGGCAATCCCCTCTACTTGACGCTGTGCGCCATCTTAGCAGCGGTAATTCTGACGATCGCCGGCGTCAACTACGTGAACTTGGCGACGGCGCGGGCCGGGCGTCGAACCCACGAGATCGGCGTGCGCAAGACCCTCGGCGCTCATCGCAGCCAGCTCATTGGCCAGCTCTTGAGCGAGTCGGTGCTGCTGAGCACTGCGGCGACAGTATTGGGCGTTGCCGTGGCGGAGGTTGTGATTCTGCTAATACCCGCGATTACGGGATTCGATTTCGAATTGTCCTTCCTGCGCTGGACCCTCCCGGCCTGCGCCGGGGCTGCGGCACTGGCGGTGGGGGTCGGATTGGCCGCGGGTGCGTACCCGGCATGGGTGGTGGCGCGCTTTCAGCCGGCGACCGCGGTGAGCGGGGGCCGCGTGGGCGGTACGCGCTTGCGCCAGGGCTTAGTAGTGGCGCAGTTCACGGTCACGGCGGCGTTGATGACCATGACGCTGCTGATATGGCACCAGGTCGATTACATCCAGAACCTCCTCCGCGAGAACTCTGCCTTGGGGTTCGAGCCGGAACAAGTTGTCGTCGTCCACAACCGCGGTCTGACCATGGATCGTGCCCGAACCTTCAAGACGGAGCTTCTTCAAGACAGCCGCATCGCCGCGGTGAGTCTCTCTGCGACAGTACCTGGTGAAGGTTCGCAGGCGATGTACAGTGCCAAGCCGGAGGGAGTGGAAGATAAAGTAATGATGAGAACTTATGGCGTGGATGGCGACTTTGTCGAAATCATGGGATTGCGCATGAGCCAAGGACGAGACCTGACCGACGAAGCGACCGGCGAAATTGTCATCAACGAGGCCGCCGCGCGGATGTTAGGGTGGACCGAGCCGCTGGACAAGAGGATCAATTTCCAGGGCAAGGACCAGCGCGTCGTGGGCGTGATTGAGGACTTCCACTTCGACGGTCCGCACCGGAAGGTAGAGCCACTGCTCATAGCACCGGTCGATAACTGGGCGAGCGTCATTATCGTGCGGGTGCAAACCGGGCATCTCGACGCAGCCCTCAAAATGATCGACGCCAAGTGGACTGCCGTTGAGCCCTACCGCTCCATCCAGCGCCAACCCCTCGAAGAGGTCTTCGCCGGGCTTTATTTCCAGGAGCTGTTGATGGGACGCGCACTCACGGTCTTCCTCGTTTTATCGCTCGTCGTCGCCTCGATAGGACTTTTCGGCATGGCGGCACACGCCGCCCAAGAGCGCACGAAGGAGATCGGCATCCGCAAGGTGTTCGGTGCTTCCCCCAGTGGCCTCACTGCCATGCTGCTGCGCGACTTTGCAAAACCCGTTGCCATCGCCTTCCTCCTCAGCGTACCGATTGCCTACTGGTTGGCTAACCAATGGCTGCAAGACTTTGCCTATCACGTGGAAGTCGGCGTGGGTCTGTTCTTGGTGTCGGGCGCTTTGTCCTTTGCCATCGCTGGGTTGACGGTGGGCCACCAAGCGATGCGAGCGGCCCTGACTAATCCGATAGAAACGCTGCGCACTGAATAACCAAGACGCGGAAGCGCATCACAATCGAGATGCACGAGATTGAGAAGATCCTTCCTACGACGCGAAAGGAACTATTATGCTGGGCAATTATCTGACGACGGCGCTGCGCCTCTTGTGGAGGGAGCGCGGCTACGCGGCGATCAACATCTTCGGTTTGGCCATTGGCTTTGCCTTGTGCTTACTGATCGTCCAGTTCGCCGCCTATCAGCTCTCTGTTGGCGACTTTCACGAAAAAAAGGACCGGGTTTACCGCGTGCTGGTCCGCGACCAGTTCCCCCCCGGCTGGGATGCCCCGAACCCAGAGTACTACACGGCCGGAGTAATGGTGGCGCTGGGGCCGACCCTTAAAGAGCAATTGCCCGAGGTCGAGGAGGCAGTCCGCTTTACGGGGGGTAGGCGGAATCTGCTTCGGGTCGGGGCTAAAGACGGAATAGATGAAGAGGTTATTTGGGTGGAAGCTGGTGTCTTAGATGTGTTCAGCTTGTCGCTCTTGCGCGGCGACCCGAAGGCGGCCTTGGCGCGCCCCTACACTATGGTGCTGACCGAGCCGTTGGCCCGTCGGCTCTTTGGCGAGAGCGATCCCATCGGACAGGTCGTCCGCTACAACGAAGACTTCGATTGCGAGATTACCGGTATCGTTGGCCAACCGCCCTCCAGTTCATTGCTCCAGTTCTCGGCACTAGTCTCCTTCGCCACGATGTACGAAGAGAGCCGGGAACTTATGGGGAGAGGGACTAATAGGGGCTTCACGACCTTCGTGCAGCTAACGCCCGGTGCCGACGTAGCTGCGGTAGCTGCGCGCATCCCCAGAATCGCCGAGACGATCAGCGGGAGGCCCAAAGCGGCCGACTCCTACGCACTGCAATCCCTGAAAGCGATCTATTTCGACACGGAGGCGTCCAACAACATCGGCCCGAAGGGCAACCCCGTGTACCTGGCACTGTCCGCCATCTTGGCGGCAGTAGTCCTGACGATCGCCGTCGTCAACTACGTGAACTTGGCGACGGCGCGGGCGGGGCGGCGGATGCACGAGATCGGCGTGCGCAAAGCCCTCGGCGCTCATCGCGGTCAGCTCATTCGCCAACTCCTCAGCGAGTCGGTGCTGTTGAGCACTGCGGCGACGGTGCTGGGCGTTGCCTTAACAGAGGTTTTGATTCTGCTCCTGCCCGTCATTACGGGATCCGATTTCGCGTTGCCTCAGTTGCACTGGACGATCTCCACCTACGCTGGGGCCGCGGCCTTGGCGGTGGGGGTCGGACTGATCGCGGGCGCGTACCCGGCTTGGGTCGTGGCGCGCTTTCAGCCGACGGCCGCCGTGCGCGGAGGTCGCGTGGGCGGGGCGCATCTGCGCCAAGGCTTGGTGGTGGCGCAGTTCACGGTCACGGCGGCGTTGCTGACGATGACACTCCTGATGTGGCACCAGATTGATTACATCCAAAGCCTCCGCCGCGAGGGCTCCGCTCTGGAATTCGATCCGGAACAGGTTGTCGTCGTCGAGAACCGCGGTCTGACCGTGGATCAGGCTCGAGCCTTTAAGACAGAGCTTCTTCAGGACAGCCGGATCGCCGCAGTGAGCCTCTCTTCGACAATATTTGGCGGCCCGCAGACAAATTACGGCATCGAGGCGGAGGGAGTGGAAGAGCACATATATATGCGTATGTATGGAGTAGATGGCGGCTTCGTCGAAACCATGGGATTGCGCATGGCCCAAGGACGCGCCCTGACCGACGAACCGGCCGACGCCCGAGCGATTGTCATCAACGAGACCGCCGCGAAGAGGATGGGGTGGGCAGAGCCGCTGGGCAAGACAATCAAAGTCCATAAAGAGTGGCGTGTCGTGGGCGTGGTTGAGGACTTCCACTTCGACGGACCACACAGCAAGATAGAGCCATTCCTCATGGCGCAGGTCGATGACTGGGCAAGCGTCATTATCGTGCGGGTGCAACCCGGGCATCTCGACGCGGCCCTCAAAGTGATTGACGACAAGTGGGCCGCCGCCGCGCCCTACCGCCCCATCCAGCGCGACTCCCTCAAAGAGGTCTTTGCCCGACTCTACTCCAAGGAACTGCTGATGGGCCGCGCGCTCACGGTCTTTCTCTTTTTAGCCATCGCCGTCGCCTCGGTGGGACTCTTCGGCATGGCGGCGTACGCCGCCAATGAGCGCACGAAAGAGATCGGCATCCGCAAGGTGTTCGGTGCCTCTCCAAGCGGCCTCACCGCTATGCTGATGCGGGACTTCGCCAAACCCGTTGCCATCGCCTTCCTCCTCAGCGTGCCGATCGCCTACGGCTTGGCCACCCACTGGCTACAAGGGTTTGTCTATCGCGTGGAAATCGGCGTGGGCCTGTTCCTGCTGTCGGGTGCCTTGTCCTTTGTCATCGCCGGGCTGACGGTGGGTCACCAAGCGATGCGAGCGGCCCTGACCAATCCGATAGAAACGCTGCGCACTGAATAACCAAGACGTGGAGGCACATCATGATCGAAATGCATGACATCGAAAAGTACCACCAATCCGGTCCTCGCAAGACCTACGTGCTGCGCTACGTAAACCTGAACGTCGCCGAGGGCGAGTTCGTGTCGATTATGGGGCCGAGCGGCGCTGGCAAATCGACGCTTTTGCACATCATGGGGATGCTCGATGAGCCGACGGCTGGGTCGTATCACTTTCTCGGCGAAGAGGTGGGCGGAATGGGGGAGAAGGAACGCACCGAGATCCATCGGGGGCACATTGGTTTTGTGTTTCAAGCCTATCACCTGATCGACGAGCAGACAGTGTACGAGAATCTGGAGATGCCGCTGCTCTACCAAAAAGTGAAAGGCTCCGAGCGCAAGGCGTGGGTGAGCGAGTTGCTCGACCGCTTCCAGATGGTGGCCAAAAAGGACCTGTTCCCGCACCAGCTTTCCGGCGGCGAGCAGCAGCGCGTCGGCGTGGCGCGCGCCCTGATCGGCCAGCCGACGCTGATTCTCGCCGACGAGCCTACGGGCAACCTCAACTCCAAGCAGGGAGAAGAGGTGATGGACATGCTGCGGGAGCTGAACGGCGAGGGCACGACGATTGTGCAGGTGACGCACTCGGAGAAAAACGCTGGCTACGGTAGCCGGGTGGTGCATCTGTTGGACGGCAAGATAGAGCAAGAGGGAAAGTACTAACCAAGAGGGAAGGTACTAACCATGCTACGCAATAACCTGATCATCGCTTGGCGCAATCTGATGCGCCACCGTCTGCACACAATCATCAATCTCGCCGGGTTGGGCTTGGGCATGGCGTTTTGCCTGCTGGCTTGGCGCTTTGCCTCTCAGGAGTGGTCGTTTGATCGCTTCCACAGCAAAGCGGACCGGATCCATCGCGTTTACTACGAGGTCATGGATCTGGAGAAGTCGGTGCGCGAGGCCGACGTGATTGACTTTGCTTTTGCGCTCGAGTTGGGGACTCTCTCTCCCCACGTGGAGCGCACGGTACGCCTCAGCGCGGCAAGAGGGGGTGAAGAAGTAGACCGCGTTGTGCGGACGACCTTTGAAGGCAGTTCGTCCGACGAGGAATTCCTCCTCGTCGATCCTGTGTTTTTCGAGGTCTTTGACTTCCCGCTTCTGCTAGGGGACGCGGCCACGGCGCTGGCCGAGCGCAACTCCGTCGTGCTGAGCTACGAGATGGCTCAACGCCTGTTCGGCGACGCCGATCCGCTGGGGCAGAGCCTGACGATCGCCTCGATGTGGAGCAGGAGTAGGACCGAAGACTTCACTATCACCGGCGTGGCCGCGCCGATTCCGCGCACGTCGTCAGTTCAGTTCAACATGCTGCTGCCGTTCGACAACACGAAGTTCCTCTTCCGCGATTCCCCGGATGCGTGGGAAGGCACGTGCAATGCCTACGTCCTCCTCAAGCCTGGGGCAGATCCGACTGACTTGGCACCGGCCTTCGCGCAACTCACGCAGATCCTGCTCCAACTCTGGGGAGATAAAGTTCCAAAAAACCTCCCAGAGGATTTTTCTCCGTATCGGTTACAACCGCTAACCGACCTGCGTTCGGATACCGGCCTGACGCAGTGGGTCGGGCATGGGGTGATGGAGCCGAGAGATCCGTACGTCTCGTACGTACTCGTCAGTATCGCCTTGGCGGTCCTGTTTATGGGGTGCATCAACTTCGTCAATCTGGCCATTGGTCGGGCCTCGCTGCGGGCAGCGGAGGTTGGTGTGCGCAAGGCGGCGGGCGCTGGACGAGGACAGTTGATGCGTCAGTTCATCGGCGAGGCGGTGGTGCTGTCTGTTGTCGGGTTGGGTGCTGGGTGTGCCTTGGCGGCGCTGCTACTGCCGGTGTTCAACGCGACCTTCTCGCAGGAGCTGTCGCTTGGTCTAAGCGAGCCGAGTATGCTGGGTGCATTGGGGGTATTGCTGCTGCTGGTCAGCTTGGGAGCTGGTTGGTATCCGGCGCTCGTGCTCTCCCGTTTGGAGCCTTTGAGTGCGATTCGGCGCAGTGTGTCTATGACTGGGGTCACTCGGTTTAGCCGCGTGCTCGTGGGTGTGCAGTTGGCCATTTCCGCGGGATTGATCACTTGCACGCTGATCATGTATCACCAGCTAGAGTATGTCATGGCCCGCGACTTGGGGCTCGACGAGGAGCGCGTCATCGCCGTGCACTCAGACGCTGCCAACAATCGCGATCAAGCCAGACTTGTGAGGCCCTTTCTGGAGCATCATCGCATCGCTTCGATCACCCTATCAGATGAAGATTTCTTACAAAATCCTTATGTGTTCAAAATGGACTACCGAGCCGTGACCCAGAGTGGTCGGGAGACGGCGATCCGCCTTTACGAAATAGACCACAACTTCGTTCAGACTATGGGCTTGGAGGTGATTAGTGGCCGGGACTTCTCGCAAGCCGAGGGGGACAAGAGGGATGTCGTGGTGATCGCCGAGAGCGTAGCCTCGCGCTTGGGATTTACCGACCCCATTGGTGAGATGATCGAGATCGTGCGAATGTCGGGTTCGGGACAACTCAAGTCCCGAGGCCCGTTCCGCATCGTCGGCGTGGTCAAGGACTTCACCTTTGAATCGGGTTACGAAGAGAGACCGCCGGGCTTGCTGACGCTCGAGCCCAGCTTACCTGGCGAAGGGGAGCTCATGTTTGTGCGCGTGAAGCCGGGAGACTTGCAAGAGGTCATTCAGTACATGGAAGAGACGTGGAGCAGCATCGTCGATTACGCGGACTTCGATTTCTCCTTCCTGCAGCAGGATCTGGAGGCGGCCTACCGCGACGAGTTGCGCTGGCGTCGGCTCATCACGTGGGCTGCGGTCGGCGCGGTGTTTATCTCCGCCCTTGGTGCCTTTGCGCTCACCGCTCTCGCCGCCGGTCGCCGCACCAAGGAGATCGGCATCCGCAAGGCTTTCGGTGCCAGCGTCTTCGGCCTCACCACGCTGATAACCCGCGAGTTTGCCTGTCTCGCCCTGATTGGTGCGCTCGTAGCGTGGCCTCTGTCTTGGTGGTGGATGCGCGACTGGCTGAACGGCTTCGCCTTCCGCATCGACCTGTCGGCGTGGCATTTTGTCGCTGGCGCTGCGATTGCGCTCGTCGCGGTTTTGATCAGTTCTGGTCATCAGGCATACAAGGCCGCTAAGACAAATCCCGTAGAAGCGCTGCGATATGAGTAGAGGGATTCCCTACAAGTCGTTTAAAGCGGGAAGAAAGGTACTAACCATGCTCAGAAGCGTTCTTGAAATTCTCGTCGCTTCACAATCGCGGGCATGACGACGAAAATTGTTCAACCATGCAAAGTTTTGTTCAACGACCCAACCCTAACATACCTAAGAGAATATTATAAGGAGCTGAAAATGCTGCGAAGTTATTTGACGTTGGTGCTGCGAAGCCTATTTCGATACAAAATGCACTCGTCTATCAGTGTGTTGGGACTCTCGATAGGTTTTGCCTGTTTTATTATCGTGTTTGTCTTTATTGCACATGAGATGAGCTACGATGCCTTCCACGAAAACGCGGAGCGTCTGTATCGGGTTAGAGAGGATATAATCGAAAAACAGACGGGCACCCGACATGGTCGTGCTTCGATTGGGCACTCCATGGCCCCTTTATTGAAAAGTGATTTTCCAGAAATCGAAGCTATTGTACGCGTCTGTCGCGGCTACCACGGTCAGTCTGTCATGTCCGTTCACTATCAGGATAAACACTTCTTGGAGGATCAGGTTTATTTTGCAGACCCGATATTTTTTGATTTTTTCTCCTTCCCCCTGAAGGAAGGCGATGCACAAACTGTGCTGGAGGCCCCCTATTCCATTGTGTTGACGGAACAGACCGCCTCGAAGTACTTCGGGAGCGATAGTCCTATGGGTAAAACCCTGCACATCGGAATAGGTCAGAATAGTACACGCGAATACCTAGTTACGGGCGTGGTCCAGGATCTTCCGTCTAACACACACTTCAAATTTGATTTTGTCGCGTCGATAAAGGAATTCAAACTCCGCAGGAACATAAATGATGCTTGGCACTACACCTACATTCGGCTGGCCGAAAACGCCTCGCCGGAAGCTTTGGAGAACAAATTTTCCGAGTTTTTGGAACGACACAAATACCACTTAGAAAAACTGAGGAGGCAACTTTTTCTACAACCTTTACAAGACATCCACCTCCATTCCCATTTCAAGGATGAACTAAGTCCCAACCGAGATGTCCGGTACCTGTATCTTTTGCTGGGCATTGCACTAGTCATTTTGCTCATTGTGTGCATCAATTATGTCAATTTTTCAACCTTTCGGTTTACCCAACGAGCGAAAGAAGTGGGGCTGCGGAAAGCGCTGGGCGGTGTGCAATCACAACTGGTTCAGCAGTTCTTGGGTGAAACGCTTCTTTTGACGCTCTTTGCGTTTCTGATCAGTCTGGTGCTAGTAACGGGTTCATGGCCTTATTTGAGCGGATTTCTTGGGCAGGATGTAGAGATAGATGCTTTTCGTATTGCGATAGACTATGGCCTCTGGCTCTTGGCTGCTATCGCGTGCATTAGTCTGATATCTGGTTTGTATCCCGCCTTTTTCTTGGCCAAGTTCAACCCCTCGGACACCTTGGGGGGGCACACCCAAAGTGGAACCACGGTAGGTTTGCTGAGAAAAACGCTGGTTATTTTCCAATTCGTGCTCTCCATCGTTCTCCTTATCACCACGCTTGCATTGCATAATCAATTGGCATTTATGAGAAGTCAGGATTTGGGGTTTGATCGGGAACAGGTGGTCGTAATTCCCGCGAAGACCTTACAGCCAGCGAGCATTGCCGAGTATTTGCAGGATCCGAGAATTTTGAACATATCCGGTACTTTTGGATCACCCGGTGTCTTGGCTATGAAGGGCTGGTTTACTCCGGAGGGACAGGATGAGATAAGTATGAATACTATTGATGTCGGTTATACCTATCTGGAAACTATGGGTTTGGAGCTCATCGCCGGGCGCAATTTTTCAGCAGACTTCCCCTCGGATGAACATGACGCCTTCATCATTAACGAATCGGCCGCAAAATTCTTGGGGTGGAAAAACCCGGTCGGTAAACGCTTGGAACGCACTTGGTCACAGCGTCAGTCCGCTTCGAGCAAGGTTATCGGTGTAGTCAAGGATTTTCACTACCAGTCTTTGCACCATTCTATTGAACCGCTGGTAATTGGTTTATGGTGGAATATGCAGAACGTGCTTGTTATCAAACATCTTACGGTCAGAATCGACCCAAGAGACATATCGGGTGCCTTGGCGTTTCTCGAAGCCAAGACGCGTGAGTTCGTGCCCAACGAGCCCTTTCAATACTATTTTCTCGACGAAGTTTTCGATCAATTCTACCGGGAAGAAGAGCGGATCTCCCGTCTGATCGGTTTTTTCAGCACCCTGTCTATTGTGATCATTTGCCTCGGTGTGTTGGGGCTAGCCTCTTTTTCGGTTGAGCAGCGCATGAAGGAAATCGGCATTCGCAAAGTGCTGGGGGCCTCTTCCCCTGGTCTTGTGTATTTGCTGATGAAACCCGTTCTGGTCTGGTTGGTCGCAGCCAATCTGATTGCTTGGCCTGTCGCTTATATGACTAATCAAGCTTGGCTGCAGTATTTTGCGTATCGAATCGATTCCGATGTGTGGGCGTTTTTGCTGGGTAGTCTGATTCTGGCCTTGACCGTTATAATTACTGTCGTTTTGCAAACTAGCAAAGCTGTGCAGACAAACCCGACTCAGACCCTCAGGAGCGAATAGAAGTACTCTACCGCGACGTTAGACGCGATAAACGGAGTCGAAGCATCTCATACCTTCAGAGAGTGAGTCCACGCGGCGTGGATGTCTCCGCTAGGAGTAGATCATGTTCAAGAGCTACCTGCACATCGCCGCCCGCCATCTGACCCGCCACCGGTTCTACGCGCTGACCAATGTCGGCGGCTTAGCGGTTGGGCTCGCGGGCTGTATGCTCATGGCCATTTGGGTTCTGGGCCAACTGGAGACCGACCGGTTTCACGAACACGGCGAGCGCATCTATCGAGTCGTCACCCAGGGCGAGAAAGCTGCTCGTCTGACGACGCCCGCTGTCCTCGGCACCAGCCTTCAGCGTGAGGCGACCGAAGTAGAAGCCGTAGTGCGCATGCTGAACGTGGATAACCCAGTGCCGCTCGTCAGCCACGGAGAGAAGCGTTTCTACGAGGACGCCTTTTACTTCGCCGACCCGGAGATTCTGAAAGTCTTCACCCTACCCTTGGTTGCTGGCGACGCCGCCACTGCGCTCGACGAGCCTTTTACCGTCCTCCTCTCCGAGTCTGCGGCGCGCAAGCTGTTCGGCGACGACGATCCCATGGGGCAAGTCATCCGCTTCAAGGATTATCTCGATCTGAAGGTGACCGGGATTCTGCGCGACCTGCCCGAGCAGTCGCACCTGCAGATCGAGTTCCTCGCCTACTTGGGCATGGCTGGGTGGATGGAGCAGTTCAGCGCGCGCGCCGAGGTTGGTGCCGCTCCGTTCGTCGTGGCGGTCGCCGCCGCGTTGGTCGCCGCTTGGGTGAGCGTCGCCTACCATGCCATCAGGACGAGTCGGATTGATCCAGTGGAAGCGCTGCGCTGTGAATGACCATGTGGAAGATCTAACTGTCCTCAAACACTCAACGAGAATGCGAGAGATCACACTATGTGGAAGAGCAATCTGATTATTGCCCTGCGCGTATTGGGGCGCAACAAGACGATCTCGCTGATTAACATCGTCGGCCTGTCCGTGGCCTTTGCCGTGGCAGTCCTGTGCCTGCTGTTCGTGCGCCACGAGACCTCCTTTGACGCTTGGCACGAAAAAGGGGACCGGATCTTTGCCATCTATCTTGACCTTCTAGAGCCCGACCCCGGTTCCCCCCCCAACCGTTCCACGGGGATAGGGTACCGTCTGCGCGAGGACGTGCGCGCTAAAGCTAAAGTCACCGGCATCCGCGAATTGGTTTCTATGAAGTTGGGATACGGCAAAGTCTCGTACGGTAATGCGACCTTTGACGAGGCCTTCCTCGCTGTCGATCCGGCCTTCCTCACCATGTTCACCTTGCCGCTGGCTGCGGGCGATGCGGCGACGGCCCTCGACGATCCCCAGAGCGTTGTTCTCGCCCATGAGACGGCGCAGAAGTACTTCGGCCCCGATGTGCCAGCCCACGCCATGCTGGGCGAGCGCATCCGGCTGCACATCGTCGAGCGGGACTACTCGACGTCACCACCGAAGGAGACGCCTATCGAGGTGGAGCGTACCATTGCGGGTGTGCTGGCACCCCTACCGGGGCCTTCTATTTTGCGTCTAAAGGTACTCGTGCCCGCGGTAACGGCCGAGGCTCTGCACTTCAGGGGCGTAGCCGGACTTTTTGTCGAACTCGAAGAGGGCGTAGAGCCTGCCGAAGTGGAAACGCGGCTGGAGCCCCTGATCGTGCGGGACCGACCGAAGTTGCAGCCTTTTGCGGGCGCTCACATAGGACCTGAGATAGCGGGACCCGCCGACTTTGGTTATGGCACGATCAAGCATATCTATCTGCTGGCGGGGCTGGCCGCGCTCGTGCTGTTGATCGCTGCTATCAACTTCGTCAACCTCGCCATGAGCCGCGCCATGACGCGGACCTTGGAAGTTGGGATGCGCAAGGCGATCGGCGCGACGCGCCACCAGCTTTCCAATCAGTTCCTCGCCGAAGCAATCGTGGTGAGTCTAATCGCCATCGTCGTTGGCATGGGTCTCGCCGAAGTCCTGCTGCCGACGTTTAACGCGGTCGTGCATCAGCAGCTACAGATCGAGTGGCTGTCGGTCGAGACGGGGATAGGTGCCTTAGCCCTTGCCTTGATGGTCGGCGTACTCTCGGGCTTGTATCCGGCCCAAGTGGTTGCGCGGCTCCATCCCGTCCAAGCACTGTCCCGCAAGACACCTCAGCCGGGTCGCGGTTGGCTTGGTCGCGGTCTGATTGTCGTGCAGTTTGTCTTGTCGGCCGTTCTCGTCGTCGTGACGATCACTATGGTGCGACAGCTCGATTTTATGCGCACCAAGGATTTGGGCTTCGACGGCGACCAGGTCGTGCTGGTTGCCCACAGAGGCGATCTCAATCCTTTGCAGATTGAGCGTCTCGCCGGCGAGATCAATTCTCGACCGGGACTTTTACAAGGAGTCACTGGTGCCTGGCCAGCACCCGGCTTTGGTGGCTTCTCCCCCATGCCAATCCGGTCCGATGAGAAAGTGCTCCGCGCCAAACCCTTCTACGTAAGTCCAAACTTCCTAAGCGTCATGGGAATTGAGGTCCTCTCCGGGCAGAGCTTCGATCCCAATCTGCCGCATGGCGTCCTGCTCAACGAGACCGCTGCACACTTCTTCGGCCCTGAAGACCTAATTGGTCGCACCTTGACAGGCCCTGGTGACGAGCCGATAACGGTGATCGGCGTAGTCAAGGATTTTCACTTCGTGGATATGCGCCATACCATAGGACCAGCTTTTCTGACGACGAGTGCGCTTATATCCAAGCCCAAATTCAAAGTGCGGGCAGACCAGTTCAAGTACACCCTATTCCGGCTCGACCGCACCGACCTGCCCGCGGCAGTCGAAGAAGTAAAGGCGCTGTGGAAGCGGGGTCTGCCGGAATATGAATTATGGGGCGTGCACTTCCTCGACGAGAGTTTTGCCGCGAGATACTGGGAAGAGCAGCGCGTCGGCCTTGTCATGGGGTGGATGAGTGCCGTCGCCATTGCGATCTCTTGCATGGGGCTTTTTGGCTTGGTCGCCCTAGCGGCCGTGCGGCGCACCAAGGAAATTGGCATCCGCAAGGTATTGGGCGCTACGACTGGCAGCGTGCTGCTGTTGATGTCGCGCGAATTCGGCTGGCTGGTAGTGGTGGCCAATGTCATTGCATGGCCTGTGGCCTATTTCGTCTTGAACCGCTGGCTCGCGTTCTACGCCTATCGCATCGACATTGGCTTGGTTTGGTTTGTGTTGGCGGGCGTGGGCGTTCTCGCCGTCGCGCTGGCTACCGTCAGTAGCCAGACGTGGCTGGCGGCGCGGGCCAATCCAGTGGATGCGTTGAGATACGAGTAAATGCAGCAGCACCGCATGCACATCGCGTCGCCTTGGTCGCCTCTTGGGTGAGTGTCGCCTACCACGCCGTCAGGACGAGTCGGATCGATCCAGTAGAAGCGCTGCGCTATGAGTGGCTCAAACGCAACTAAATGAAGGAGATTCAGGATGCTGCGCAATTACGTCGTAATCGCACTCCGGAACCTGCTGCGCGACAAAGTGGTGACCAGCATCAATATCGTGGGCTTGTCCGTCGCCATCGCAGTTAGCGCCATTCTCCGCCTTGGCGTACACGGCGCTCTGATCGCGGATTGGAACCTCCGAGAATATCTTTTCTATTAGTATTGATGGTTCCGACGTTATCAATTTGACTGAGGACTTCAGCCCTGATGGCCAACACTCCTCTCCTGCCGTGTCCTTGTCGCCATAACTGGGGCCAAAACGAGAACGGAAAATCGTTCATTAATAAACGGACGCAATTATCGCGCCTGACTCTCGCCAGCCCTAGACTCATGCTGCTGTTCAGCCTGTTCTCGGTCCAAGCACTCTCCGCCCAAGAAGGTGAGGGCTACCGCCTGCTGTTCAACCAAGTGCGCGTCGATAGGCCCGTACATTGGCGGGCTTGGGACGCACCTACCGGGGTGCAGGTGGTGCACGCCGACGGCACGGTTGAGCCGCGCTTTTTGCGCCGGGTGATAGAAGTGGCGCGAGACGCGCCCGACTTTACCTACATCAGCACTTTCGCCTCTGAGGACACCTTGCAAGGCGGCATCCGCGCAGTGGGCACTAGCCAGCGCCAAGCCTCTTTTGTTCTCGACGGCAACCCCAATACCTACTGGGAGCCGCAGCGTACCAGCTCGCTGGATCATTGGTTTTTGGAAATTGACCTCGGTCGTGCAGTGATCGCCCACCGCGTAGTACTGCGCTTTGTCGCCGCAGGGCTGGGCGACCCTTTCTTGAAATTCAGGGTGATGGCTTCGGATGGGTTGCGCTGGGGGCAAGGCCGCGACCAGCGGCGGCGGTTCTTCCGCGTCGGCTTGGAGACTACGCCCAACAAAAACCAGCGCGAATACATCTTCGACATCGCGCCCGACCGGCAGGTGCCCGAAGGCGTCGAGGGCGAGATCGTCCAATTTTTGCGCATTGATGTGCTCGACACCGATGGGCCGCGGGCCGAAGAAGTCAGCGCGGGGACCTACGCATTCTTGGCGGAAGAAGATCGGGGGGCTATCGACTATTTTCGCGTCACCGCTGCCGGCCGCGAGATTCTCGTCGCCGAGCGCGATTACTTCGACCTGCCTGGGGAGGAGCGCGGTCCAGTGCGCTATTACCGCCACGAGCGGCCTCGCCTCGCCGAGGTCGAGGTCTATTCGCTAGGCCAGAACGCGGTACAGCTGGCCCTGAGTGAGATCGAGCGCGGCGCGGACGAGCGCGGCTTTGATTTCCTGTTTCGCAGAATCTTCTCCGACGGGTTGTACAGCTCGAGCTTCAGAGTGCCGCTCTACGATCCGGTGCTCGACGAAGGGCAGCTCAAAATTGACCTCGGTGCCAAGTACTGGCTCGATCGCATCAAGCTGCTCGCGCCGGCCGATGAGATGCCGCCGCTGGCCTATCAACTGCGGCTGTCGGACGGAGCGCTCAGCCCCAACGGCGAGCGGATCTGGACCACCTTTGGCGAGCAGCGCAATCTCAGCAGCTACCAGCACTTGGAGGAGACCTTCCCCTTACAGGAAGTGCGCTTTATCGAAGTGCGCCATCTCGAATACAACCCCAATGAACAGGTCGAGGGTTACCTGAGCGAAATCCAGGCCTATGGCGAGGGGTTTGTCTCTGAGGTGGAGATGACTTCGCCTTTTATCCCGCTCGATCGGCCGCGGCTGTTTTCGATGGTAGAGTGGGAAGGAGAACAACCGCCGGGCACCCGGATCGAGGTCCGCACCCGCTCCGGCGAGGAGATCGTTGAAGTCCCTCACTACTACTCCACTATTGGCCGCGAGATATCCAAGGAAATGTGGGAAGTGCTGTCCGAGAACCGTCGGCCGCCGGTGGTCATCGAGCAGGTCGCCGGACCGAGTTGGAGCAATTGGAGCGAGGTGTACGAGGCTTCGGGTATGCCCTTTAAGTCGCCGAGTCCGCGGGCCTTCGTGCAAGTGCAGGTCAGGCTACGCTCCCGCGAGCCGCTTCGAGCGGCGAGGGTCCGCGATTTGCGTCTGCGCTTTGAGCCGCCCTTGGTAGATAAAATGGTGGGCGAGATCTGGCCCGTGTGGCAGGTCGAGCCGGGGGTAGAGCAGGACTTTGTGCTCTACCTGCGGCCCGAATTTGCCGCTGGCAACTTAGGCTTCGACCGGCTGCGACTGTACTCGTCCTCGGCCGCACCAATCGAGTTGCTCTCGGTGCGCTCGGGCGGGGATACTACGTTGCGCGTTGGGGCCGGGCGGCAGTTGTGGCCGGGCGAGTTGGTCTTGGAACAGGGGACGGAAGGCAAGGTCGAGCTAGTTTTTCCCGAGCCGGTATCCCGTGGTAGCCCCACCTACGAGATCAAATTCCGCACCAAAGTCTTTTTGCAAAGTACGACCTTCACCGCCGAACTAGAGCAGGTAAGCCAACCGGGCCGGGTGCAATTGGTCAGCGACGGAGATGCCTCAAGTCTGGTTTCTAGTCAGTCGCTGGTGGTGGTTTCGGACCTGGAGCAGACTCGGCTGCTAAAAGACGTGGCTGTGGTGCCCAAGGTTTTTACCCCCAATGGCGACGGGATCAACGACCATACGGATATTGAGCTGTCGATTTTTCACTTAGAGGGAACCAAGCAACTGCGGGTGGCGATCTACGACCTGTCGGGGCGCAGAGTGCGCGATCTGTCGAGAGGCACCGAGCATCCCAGCGGCGAACGGCGCGTCGAGTGGGACGGCCGCGACGAGGTCGGCGCAGTCGTGGCACCGGGGATCTACCTAGTGAGGGTCGGCTTTGCTGCCGACAGCGGCGCGACAGGGACGCACGCGGCGAGATTGGTACACGTGGCCTACTAATGCGGCGGGCGACGGTCATCCTCCTGCTATGGGCATCCGTCGCTGAGGGCGACGATCTCCTGCACTGGGGCATTGGTAGAGTCTATGCGCACGGCGAGACCTTTGAGATGGACTATATTTCGCCGGCGATCCACAAGTGGTACGGGCCGCGCTACTTGCCTGAGACCTATATGGCACCCTGGTACGACCAAAGAAGCGACTTCGCCCGCGATACATACCTGCGCTATATCAGCCTGATCCTCGAAGGCGACGAGACCTACGATACCTTCGGCTCACCCCTCGGTCGCGGCTGGCTGGTGTACAACTGGCAACAGGATCAGCCCGGCGCGCGCGGCAGCTTTATCGACAAGCGCGGCGGCGGCCTGTCCTCGCTGGGCCTGATGGCCAGTCAGCGGCCGGCCTACCGCGACTTTTTCAACCGCTTGGTCATCGTTTCGGACCAGCGCGGCGCATCGTCGTACCGGCTGATGATCGGCGATGAGATCGCGACCCGCTTCACGCCGCTGACGTTCAACAAGCCGCGCTTTAATGGCGTGCGCCTCGACTACGCCGCCGAGCACTACGAGGCCAGTCTGCTTTTGTCGCG
The DNA here is from genome assembly GCA_965261395.1 of Candidatus Latescibacterota bacterium. Lineage (GTDB taxonomy): Bacteria > Latescibacterota > UBA2968 > UBA8231 > UBA8231. Next base: position 2,531,050 of record OZ253462.1, on the reverse strand, counting down.
GCCGAGCAATCCCGACGAGGAGTCGCAGACCAACTCGACCACCGTGATGGGTAGCCACCTCGAATATCAGGCTGGGACAGTAGGGAATTTCGGGCTAACCTATGTCAATGCCCACAACGTGCTAACACAGGTGGAATTCAATGAGGGCAATCCGCTACACGGCATATTGACTTCGCTGGAAAACCAGCCATTGGACAAGCTGTGGATTAGGATCAGGGACGACTCACCCGGTCGCGGTGGCGTTGGGGCAGCACTGGCGGGTTTCGACATCGTCATGGTCGATACCAGTGGTCGCCAGTTAAGAGGACGCGATATTGGCTTCCTGCCGCGGCGCGAGGGCGGCTTCCAAGAGGGGGGTCGGCTATTTGCCCGCGACGAAGAGAGCATCCTGCTCGAATACGATATGGGCAGCCTCAACTTTGACGACGTGCAGTCGGGCGATCTGCGCGAGGTGCAGGTCGAACTCTCGCTGGCCAATGACTACAGGGTAGAAGTCGCCTCGGACTTGCAAACGGATGGTCAGCGACGCAATGCTGAGATCGTCTTTTTGCCCATCGCTAGGGCCGAAGGCAATGTCCAAGACAACAGTAACACCAAGGTGGTGCGGCTCGATTATGGTCTGCCGACAGCCAGCGAGTTGATCGGCATCAATTGGGATCTAAGCGATTGGCAGGGCTTCTCGCTTTTGGGCGAGTTGGTGCTCAATCGCCGCTTTTCGCGCTACCCCAACCCCCATATCTCGGCGCACCACGAGACCGTCGTCAGTGCCCACGCCGGCTATCTCAACGCCGCCTATCGCAGGGGTGCCTGGATGCTTTTCGGCGAGGGCTTTTCAATCGCAGACGACTACAGTACCCGCTACTGGCTCACTGATCGCAACGGCCGGATCAAGTTTAAAAACCCAGTGCCGCAGGTCTATGAGTTTGTCGATGACGACGACGACCTCAATGGCCTGACCGAGTGGGAGCGGCCCTTTTTCGCGCGCTGGGGCGGGATTACTGAATCAGTAACGGTCTCTCCGGCCAGCATCCGCTCAAACCAGCGCGAAGTGGCTTGGCCGGGTCTAGACGAGAACGGCGACTTCATCAACGACCACAACCAAAACAGAAACCTCTATCCCGACTACGAAGAGCCTTTCCTGCGCTACCGCGCCGACCGCCCCGAGTTCCTCTTCGGCCTCGACATGAACCACAACGGCGTCATCGACCGCTTTGAAAACGACCTCGTGCCCGATTACCCCTATAAGCGCGACCACCGGGGATTCAACGCCTACCTCAAGGCCGAGGTAGTGCCCGCGCTCGAGGTGAGCATCGGTCGGCAGGACCTGCGGCTAGTCGCCGGCGACGGGCGGACTCGCGCTTGGTATGTGCTAGGTGCTTGGCGCTACCGCTTCACCGGGGGCAGCCAGCTCCGGGTCTTTGAGTTCGGTGCCCGAGTGCGCGACGAAATCCCCGACGATTTGCGGCAGTGGGTCCAGCCGTTGGGGGAACCAGGACGGATGATTGACCGGATTGACTTTTTGCCGGGACGGAACGCCTGGAAAAACTCGCTATACCTCGACTTGGACCAACGCCTAGGGGCGCAGATGAGACTCTTGCACCGCTTCAAATGGGATTGGGTCGAGCAGCGGGATTCGGCCGACGAGGTGCGGTTGCGGGAGGGCCGCAAGACCAGTGGATTCTTGGGTGCGATCAACAAGGCGGAGTGGAGCATCCCAGTGGGCTTGGGCGTATTGGAGCCTCGTTTCAAAAGCGAGTTCCGCCGCGAGCGGCCCTTTAGCACGCGCCTCTTAGAATCCACGAGCTTAGAGGAAACCTTCTTCCTGATATGGACGCAGCCGCTTTTTGCCGAGTCGGTGGGTGTCAGCTACTTCCCTCGCTACGGCCGCCAGATATTCAACACCGAATTGCAGATGGGGCTGGAGGTGGGCCGGCTGTGGCTTTTGGAGGGTAAGCGGGAGGAAGTGGATGCCGACTTCTTCGGCTGGACCGCAGTCGCCCAACTCAAAAACCGCACGGCCTATCAGGGGTATCAGCTAGTGACTACTACCGGTGTGCAGTTTCAACAGCGGCGTTTTGCCGGGCAGGCACCGCAGGACGCGAGTTTGGTCTTTATGACGTTGTACGCGGGGTTGAGCCGATGAGAAACTGGCTGGGGGTCGCGGTGCTCGTGCTGCCAAGCGGCCTCCTCGGCCAGCCAGCGCAGACTTACGTGCTCGGCGACCAAGGCACCTCCGCTTGGCAAGTGGGCGGCGATGGTCTCAAACCCGAGCATGTACTCAATGTCCAGCTCGGCCAGATCGAGTTGACTAACACACCGGGGGCGACCATCGACTTTGACTATCGGCCGGGCTGGATCGGACCGCTGCATTTTGCAGAGGGGATCAACATCGCCGCGCGAGTCCTAGCGTTCGGCTCGATTCAAGCACCCAACGCCGGCCGCGGCCACGAACGCCAGCTCCTGGGCACGGTCAACGGCGATCACGAGGTGGCCTTTGAGCGCAAACCGACAATTTTCGAACCGAGGGTGGCAACGAGGGGCATTTGGGTAATCCTCGACTTTGGGGTGCCGGTGGGAGTACGGCGGGTACAGTTCTACCCCCGCAACACCGTGGTGGCGACGCCAGCAACGCCGTTCCACAACGACTTTCTGCGTGGCTACGAGGTATGGCTCAATCAGTTCCCGTCCGGCCAGCCCGATGTGCTGATCCAGCGCGAGGCGCAAAACGAGGAGTCGGTCGTCAATGTGGAGGTCCCACCGCAATACGCGCGCTTCGTCAAGATCAAATCGCTGGCCGACGTGCCTTTTGAAATTGACGAGGTCGAGGTCTATGGCACGGGCTTTCTGCAGCAGAGCCTCTATTTGTCCAATATCATCGACTTGGGCGACCGGGCCACGGTAGGCTTTGTCGAGTGGATTGAAGACATTGTTGGCCATGCGGATTTTTCAGACCTAGAGGTACGGGTGCGGACAGGCACCGACCCCACACCGCTGGTCTATCGCGAATGGTTTTCTGACGCCGACGGCGTTCGCTCTCTGCGAGTGGTCAGCCGCGAGAGCTATGTCGATTCGCTATTGCTGGCTGATCGCGGCGGCATCCGCAGCGATACCGAGCACTGGAGCCCGTGGTTTGCAGTGCGCATGGACGAGCTGGTGAGGGCACCGACCCCACGCCGCTATATCCAGTTCCGCTTCGAGTTTGCGGCGGGTCTCTTCGAGGCACGTCAAGTTGACGAGCTGCGCTTTGACTATCTACAGCCGCCGCTGGCGGACTCGCTGCACGCCGAGGTTTTTCCGCGGCTGGCCGAGGCGGAAAAGCCAGCGACTTTCCGCTACGCGGTGCGACTGCGCACCACCGGAGAGGTGCGCGGTTTTGACCGGTTGGAAATCGACGCCAATGTACCAATCACGGCGATGCGTGAGGTAACACTCGACGGGCAGCCGCTCGACTTTGCGATGGATTTTATTCGCGACGACAGCTTCGGTCTCAGTTTTCCCCTTATTCGCCACGACGGGGCAGTGCTGGAGTTCACCTTCGATCTGCCTATTTTTCGCTTTGGCACCACCTTTTCGGGCCGTGTCTACAACAGCCGTGCGGACGCCGTGCCGCAGCGGTTGGCACCAGGCGAGGCGACGGATTTCGGGCCGGGAGATTTCCCCGAGCTATCGAACCTCTCGGTGGCGATCCCCAAGGCGCAGATCGGCAAGCTGGTCGGCGAGATCGCGTTCGGGTCGCGCATTTTTACGCCCAATGGCGACGGGATCAACGATCATCTCGACGTGTATTTCAACGTGTTGCAGCTAACGCGGCCCGCGCCGGTGCGCTTGGACTTGTTCGATCTATCGGGGCGATTGGTGCATGAGGTGTTCGACGATGAGCGAGGAATCGGGCCGGTGGAGGTGCAGTGGGACGGACGGCGAGCAGATGGAAGTACGGTGTTGCCGGGGACCTATATTTGGGTGTTGCGGGTGCAGTCGGATGCGTTTGCGGAAGTGCACACCGGGACGGTGGGGGTGGCGCATTGATCGGGAAAAGAAGGTGTCAAGCGCTATGGGTACTCCTGTTCCTGCCCCTGATCTCTCTGCCCCTCGCTGCCCAAGACTACGGTGCGCGCCTCGGCACCGTCAAACGCGGCGGCAAAGTCTCTTTTGAACCGCGCGGACCTGGCGTGCTCTTCGACGCGCTCGATCCGGCCGTGCGCAAGTGGTACATCCCGCAGGAACTGTACACCGAATATCGCTGGAAACAGTGGGAGTACTCTAACTACGCGCGCGACCTGTACCAGCGCTACGTCTCCACCTCGCTCGAAGGCAGCTATGTTTACGATGTATATGGCAACTATCTGACTCGCGGCTGGCTGATCTTCGACTGGCGGCAGCAGAATCCCCAGCCCTTTGGTTCGACTTTGGCCCAGGATGGGCGCTTCGCCGGTTGGTTCAACCAGCTACTGATCGCCTCAGACCACAAAGGGCAATACCACTACGCCATCACCATTGGCAGCCAGATCCGCACCACCCTGACGCCGATGACCTTCTCCAAGCCGCGCTTCAACGGCATCCAATGGGACCTGCTCTCCGACAAATACGCGCTTACCATACTGCTGTCGCGGCTCAATAGCCTGATCGACGAGACCGGCTCGCCGACGGGCACCTCGGAAAAGACCAACAACACCAGCTTGATCGGCAGCCGGTTGGAAATGCAGGTCGGCGACTTCGTCAAGGTCGGTGGAACCTACCTGAACGCGCACCACGCGCAGACTCAGACCGAAATATTCAATGGCAATATCCTCAAGGGCAACCTCACCGGCGTGCAGAACTTGACCAACGTCAGCTTTATCGAAGTAGTCATTAAGGACGATTCGCCCGCAGACGGCGAGGCTGGCGGCGCACTATTCGCGCAGGACATCGTCATCTGGGATCTAGAGGGCAAGCGCACGCGAGGCTCAGAGCTCGGCTTCCGGCCGCTGGTGGAGGGCGGGTTCCAGCGCCGAGGTTTTCTCGCCGCCGATGGGCACGAGGAGATCCGCCTGCGCTACGATTTCCAAGACCGCTCCTACACCGGGCCGCCTCCCAGCGAAATTCAGCGAGTGCAGGTCGAACTAGTGCTGGCCAATGACTACCTCGTCGAGATGGCCTCCGATCGCCAGATCGACTTCCAAGAGCGGATCGTGGCGGTGCCGGTGGCGCGGGCACCAGGCAATGTCAAGGACTCGTCCAACCAGCAAGTGTTGGCCCTCGATTACGGACTGCCCACCGCCAATCAGATCGCCGGCTTCACCCTCGAGTTGACCGATCTTGAGGGCTTCAACACCTACTTTGAAGTCGCCGCCAATCAGCAATACCGGCAATACCCCAACCCCAACCTCGAAAAGCACCACGTCGCCAGCGGCGAGGCCGAGGCCTGGATGCTCAACGTCTCCAAGACCGACTATCCCTACTTCGCGCTGTTGGAAGCCTTCGACATCGCCCCCAATTACCAGACCGGGTTCCAGGTCGTCGATCGCAACGGCATCGTCGATTACGCGAACCCGTTGCGCTTCTTTGAATTCGTCGAAGATAACGACGACCAAGACCGCTTCCCCGACTGGGCACGGCAGGGGTCGCCGAGGGACCGCCAGATCTTCCCCGGCTGGGACGAGAACAACGACCTGATTTCCGACTTCAACCAGAACGACACCCATTCGAGCCCCAACCGGGTGCCCGACTACGAAGAGCCTTTCCTGCGCTTCCACACCGACCGGCCAGAGTTCCTCTACGGCATCGACCAAAACCACAACGGCTGGATCGACCGCTTTGAAAACGACGAGGAGGCCGACCTGCCCTACAAGCGCGACCGCAAGGGCTACAATCTGTACGTCGGTGCCTTTTTGCACCCCGATCTGCGGGCGACCGCAGGCCGCCAGCGAATCGCGCAACGCTCCGACCATCGCCGCGCCCACGCCGATTACCTGATGCTGGCCGGGGATCACTACTTCACTAACTGGGGGCGGGCACGGGTTTTTCAGGACCTGCGCCGCGTCAAAGACGATATCTTCGACCACCTAGTGCAGTGGACGCAACTACCCAATACCCAAGGCGAACTGGTGCCGACCCCGGACGTGCTGCCGGCGCAGAACACGGTGGTCAATACTACCTGGCTGGGTTTTGACTTCGACCGCTGGCCCGGTTTTAAGTTCGTCAACAGGTTCAAGTGGCAGTCCTACCACCAGCGCGACCCAAGCACCGCGTTACTATTGCGCGGGCAGCGCGAAGACGGCTCGTTCCTCGGCCTGATCAACAAGGCCGAGTACCGGCTACAGCTAGGCAAGCTGACCTTAAGACCGGCTTGCAAAAGCGAGTTCCGCCGCGAGGTCCCGGTACTTCGCAGCCAGCCCGAGCGCAAGGAGTGGAGCCAGCTCCTGCTCGCTGTCGGGCGCGTGTCCGTCCTGCACAGCAGCTACTTAGAGGCCGGGATCGAATACCACAACTTCTGGCAGTTGCGCGAGCCGACGCCACCGGGGGCCGAAGACAGCTTCTGGGAGACGACGACGGTCGCCCAGTTGACCAATATCTCTGACTATCAGGGCTATAAGCTGACGACGGTGCTGGGGTTCGACGTGACCCGGCGCTACCAAGAAGTCGAGGGGACGCGGACGCGGACTAGGGGTTTTCTCACCGTGTACGCGGGAGTCGAGCAATGAGATGCGTACTCTGGACAGCGCTTTTGTGGCTGGGTTGCAGCAGCGAGCGCCCGCCCTTCCAACCCCCAATCTCAGATGAAGAGCCGATCTTTGACCATAGCATCTTCGCGGACGCGAGGTTGGAACGAGCGGTGCGGCAGGCGCTGCGACAACCGCAAGGAGGCTTGGCAAGCGAGGAGTTATCTGGACTGCAAACCCTGGATGCGGGCGGCTATGAGATCGCTAATATCGAGGGGATTGAGCGGCTGAGGGGCCTGGATACGCTGATGCTGGGCGATAATGCCGTAGTGGATATTGGCCCGCTCGCCGGATTGACCCGACTACAAGTGCTCGACCTGTCTAACAACCAAATCGCCGACCTCGCGCCGCTAGCCAACCTCCTCCTGCTAAAGGCCTTGAATCTCGACGGCAACCAAGTGGAAGACCTTGCGCCGCTGGCGCGGCTGACGCGGTTAGACCTGCTCAACCTCGACGGCAACCAAGTTCGCGATGTTTCGGTGCTTTCGCAGCTCCGGCGCTTGCGCAGCGTCGAGCTGTCGGGCAACCCGCTCGACCTAGACCAAGTGGAAGCCCTGCGCGGGCGAGGGATGGAGGTGACCTTTTTCCTACCGGGGATATCTTTCGAGGACGCCCAACTAGAGCAGACAGTGCACAGTGCGGTCAGGAAGCCAACCGAGGAATTGACGGAGGCGGATTTGCGCGTAATCACCCGTCTGAGGCTCAACAGCTCGGTCAAGTCGCTGGAGGGCATTGAGCAGCTAACCAACTTAGAAAGCCTGAGCTTTAGCGGCTCTACCAGCGAGGGCGAGTTGGAGAGCCTGTTGCCGCTGGCGGATCTCCGCCGGCTGGAGATACTCCAATTGACGACGGCCAATATCGAGGATATTAGCGCCCTATCCCAACTGACAAGCCTGGAGAAACTCAACCTCAACAACAACGCCATTGTGGATATTGCGCCACTGGTCGGCTTGGTCAACCTCCGCGAATTGTGGCTCGAGATAAACCAAATACAAGACCTGTCGCCGCTGGCGGATCTCCGCCGGCTGGAGATACTATATCTCGCGGACAATGCAGTCGAGGACCTGTCGCCGCTGGCCGGCCTCCCCGAACTCAGACGTCTGCACCTGCCGGACAATCAAGTGGTGGATATCGCTGTATTGCTAACACTGGAGAAGCTGCTCTCGGCCGACCTGCGCGGCAATCCGCTCAGCGCGGCTAGCCTCGACCTAATCCCTACCATCAAAAACAGGATCACCTTCTGATGTGGTTGCACCTCTGCATATGGGTGGTTGCGTTAAGCGCCGGTCCGGCTTGGCCGCAGTGGGAACTGGTGGTGGGCCGAGAGGGGCACTCTTACCTAGCCATCCAAGACTCTGTGGCCTTCGTCAACGGAGCCCCTGATTCGCTGTGGACGTGGGCGGTGACACCAGGCGAGAATCTGATGGCCAACGCCCTTGCGCGGGGCGGGCAGATTTTGGTCTCGGTCACGGAGCCTACCCTAGGTTCTTTGCAGGAAACGATTGCCGTGTTCCGCCGCGATCTAACCGCGGTACAAGCAATTGCCGATGGCGACCCGGGGACGGCTTTTGACCCCGATGAGTTTGGGTTGAGCCGCCAAGCGCCGATCTATATCGACTTGGGCGGGGTCTATACCATCGTGCGGACCAGAGCGTTCCCGCGCCTCGACGCCGAACACATCGGGAACTTTCCGCAGACTTTTGACTTGGGGCTGAGCGACTACCTACAGCCGGTGGACTCACTGAATCGCCTGTTGACTTCTAGCGCCGATCCCACCCAAGATGATTCCGGCGGCAAGGTCAACTTCCAACGCTATGTTTTCTTTGGCCCTACCCGGCCTAATATTCGCGCGATTATCGAGTGGCCGGGCATCCTCTCGGTCAGCGGCCAGCGCCAAGCGCGCTACGTGCGCTTCCTGCCCCTAGGCGACGCGCCCTGGGAGTTGGCCGAGCTAGAGCTTTACACCGATGGCACGACGTTGCCGGGGTTTTTTCGCTCGGTCCCGCTTTTGGCCAGCAGCGGAACGCCGGTGTGGGGACGGCTGCGCCACGAGGGGGGTGCGCCGCTGGAGGAATTGCCCATTATCCTGCAGACGCGCACCGGCCCGGATGACGAGCCCCTACATTACTTCATCACCCAAGGACCAGACGAGATCCGGGTCAATCGAGCCGTCTGGGAAAATGCCCCCGAATTCCCAGGCATTGCCCAAGGGCCGGTCGTGGCCAATCCCGACTGGAGCGGCTGGGAGACGGTCACTGGTGGGGTGGTGCGCTCGCCAAGCCCAAACCGCTTCTTGCAGTTCCAAGTGCGCTTTTTGCAGCCGGGCGTCAAGTTAGAGCGACTCGTTTTCGAGTACTCTTCGCCGCCGGTCGCCGGCGAGATCTACGCCGAAATCAGCCCGCCGCTAGTCGATGCCGGGGAAGAAACGGCCTTTGTGGCGATCGTGCAGACGCACCGCCTCGCGGAGCGGTCGGACACTGGTTTCCGCTTGGTCGAGGTACTGACCGCAGCGCAGATCGAGGGCATTGACAGCGTCAAGGTCGATGACGAACACGCACTGCATACCCTGCGCTTGGACCCTGGGCGCGGATTTGCCGTAAACCTCTGGCGGCGGGTACTAAAGGACGGCAGCCTCGTACATATTTTCTTTCGCGGCAAAGTCTTTGTCGATGGCACGCGTTTTGAGGTGCGCGCAGTAGAGCAGCGACACATCGCGGATGGGGCACCCTACGAGATGTTCCAGTACGCACGCGAAGCGGATGTAGATCCCGCATTACCGGGCGTGGGACTGACGGTGCGCCTCTCCGCACCGAACGCTGCTCTCGTCGCCGATGTAACGCCAGCCCAGCGGGTGCTGACGCCCAACGGCGACGGGGTCAACGACCTGTTTGCAGTCTCCTATAGCTTGCTCAAGCTGACGCGGCCAGCGTCGGTCTTCTTTCGCATCTATGATTTGGGAGGTGGTTTGGTGCGTCGGGGATATGCCGGCGAGGACCAGAGCGGACGCTTTGCCCAAGTTTGGGATGGGCGCGACGATTGGGGCAGACTGGTCTCACCGGGGATGTACCTCTATCATCTCCAAGTCGCAGCCGATGTCGGCACCACGCGCCACAGCGGCCTAGTCAACGTGGCGTATTGAGGAGGGTTTTCGGTAGTGATTACTTTTGGATTCTGCGCTTGTGGAGTGATAAGGCGGGGATTAGTGGGAACTGACTTTCGCTCAAGCGGCTGTGTTCTGTTTGATCTCCCAACCGGGGAAGACCAAAACAGCCGGATGGCACTGTAGTCCTGCCGCCCGGACTCATCCCCCTCCCAGAGCCCGCCGCAGGAAATCCACCGCGCGCGGGATGGCACCTCCCAGCGCGAAGACCTCGTGTCCGCCTCCCTCGTAGATGAACGCCTCGAATTCGGGGGGCTCACGTCCCAGCGCTTTCATGGTCCGGATCAGGGAATGGGCCTGGCTGACGGAAACGGTTCCGTCACTGTCGCCGTGGTGGAGCTGGACCGCGGGCAGGTCCTCGGCGAATAGGACCGAGGAGCGGCGCACCAGCTCGAGGCGAACTTCTGCGAGATCGACTTCACCTCTCATGTAGGGCTGGATGAAGGTGGAATCGATGTGGGCGACCCCGGGCAGGTCGCGCGAAAAGCCCATGGCCGCCTCCCGCGCAATCTCCCGGACCCAGTCGTCGAAAAAGTCGGTGGGCCCGAAGAAGGCCACAATGTTCTCGATGCGCTCGTCGCGGATCCCGGCCAGCAGGGCGACGCCTGCTCCTCGGCTGCCGCCGACGATACTCAGGCCTTCGATCCTCGCCTGCGGCGTCAACTCCAATGCAACGTTGAGGAGCGCCAGGGCGTCGTCCACGTCGTAGTCCCAGTGACCGCCGGGACCCGTCGAGACCCACTTCCGGTCCTCGTACTCGAGCGGTTCGCTGCGAAAGGACGGGATCACGTAGACGAAATTGTCGCGCAGTTCGCCGAGGGCGTAGAGCACGAGGCCGATGTCATCCACCTCGACGCCACTGTCGCCCCCGTGTAGGTACATCAGGATGGGCAAGCTGCCTATAGCCGCGGAGTCGGGGGCGAGGATCGCTCCGTAGTGGAGTACCTCCCCCACCCTGTGGGACACGATGCGCAGGGTTGCCGGGGTCTCGTTTAGCGGATACGACTCGGTGAGTTCGATGGTCGCCTCGGCCGCGGAAATGTCGCGCCGGGCCCAGTCGGCGCGGACGGCCTCCACCTCGGTCGCGGTCGGAGGCGCGAAGAGGTCGTCGAGTTTGGCCTCTATGGCGATCGCGTCGGCAACGGGCTCCACCGGATCTCCGGCCTGATCGCATCCCGCCAGCAGCCCAAGCAGCAGCACAGCCGGCAGTCGCCTGCGCACGTATCGACGCCAGCGGGACACGCACGCTCCTGCCCTTCGCAATGCACCATCTTCTGCGGAACGGGCGTATTGAACGCTATCTTCTGAATGCAAGCCCAGTCTAGAGCGCACTATTGTTCTTCTTTGCCGTCTTCTCAACAGGCAATCGGGGACGCAGATCAAGGAGGTGAACCTTTAGTGCTACCACACCACCCATCATATCCCCCACGCGTTTGGCTTCATCACAGAGGAGCGACATCAACTCTGGTAGACCGATGCGCGTCCCGTTGTCCGGGTGTTTCCAGTTTCGACCTTTCGCCAGTGTTACCAACAGGCACCCTGACCTGCTGTTATCGGCCGCCATATATTTCGTGACCAGTTGATCATAGATAGTGTCGCGCAAGTCGCGGGCTGACCGGCGGTCAGCGATCTTGAGTTCGATGACCGCTTCGTGCTCCGACACGACAGAACGCAGACGAATATCCGTTTCCTTTTCGTCCGCCGTAACGGCCTCCTGGTCCACCTTGTAAAGGCCCTTTGCTGCATGGCGCAGCTCCCTCGCGATCTCGCGGCGCATGACCTTCTCGTCGGTGATCCCCGCCCAGGCATCCCTAGGCGACACGTCGCTTCGCAAGAGTTCATTAAGGTCAAGCAGACGATCGCTCATAATGGCGAACATCGCTTCGTTTGTTGAAGCAGGTGCTTCGCCTGTTTTGTCGAGCGCAATGGCCTGTGTTTCGTCGAACGCGACTGAATCGATCTCCTGTGCCCAATGCTCCTCGGCAACCGCGATAATGTGGTCCTTGAATTGTGCGCAAAGAGGATCATTAGCCATTTCCAGCTTCGCTGCCCAGCCCTCTTCACCTTTCGCCTCGAACAGAGCGTTCACAATCCCGTTTCGTGCGCGTTCGGCGTGATCGCGGGTGTCCGGCGAATAGGAACCCTCGTGCTCGGCATCGTCAACGGACCGAACATGGCTATACGCGAGACGGAGCAGTCGCAGGAGCAGTTGCGGCGTGAATGCAGGAGTCTTCAGATTAATCGCATCATGACGCTCTCCGAAAAGAACACTGAACCATTTGACCGCTTCGCTAAGCTCTCCCGGCTCGACCGTTCGGATCCGATCCTCAAGCGCGGATGCACCGAGTTCGGGGTCGACGCGCATAAGCGTCGGCAACCACACAAAAGCAAGTTCTTCCGGAAGTTCATCCTGGAGCCGCTCACGCGCGACAGCGAGCACGTGCGCGTGCGTATCTTCGTCGCCATGCTTCAGCATCACGCCGATCACCTGCCGAAGCCGCTTGGTGGCCCCAAAGAGGTCGCCCGCACCATCGACAACATCTCCGTCCCCGTCCAACCATTCGCGGAGTCGAGGGAGAAACAATTTAGCGACCGGCTCAGGCGCGTAACCAATGTCCTGCAATAACATCGAATGGTCGTGTACGCGCGGGTCCCTTTTCAGTTCCCAGCTCAACTCGTTACCAAGTATTGCATCCACCGCGTCTGGATGGACATCGACGAGACTTTCCATCCAATTGGGCAGTCCATTGAGTTGGATGGGGGCGAATCGCACCGCGAGCTTCGTTTCTTCTTCAGTTAGTTTGGTGGCCCATGAAGGATCTTCGGCCTCCGCATAAAGCGCGGCGAGCCCGAGCTGCCAACGGACGAGATAGGTGCTGCGCTCGTCTTCCGGTCTTTCGCTTGGTAGGGTGGGATGGTCTTCGCGCCAGATATTCATCAGAATGCGCCGCAACCGGTCCGCGGTCTCTTTTCCAAACTGCTCTTTGATAAAGCGTCGATTCCACCCTGATTCACGGCTATCTTCGCCGTCGTGGCTCATTGCCTGCCAAAGATTCCGCGCTGTGGTCCAGCTACGTTCGGAGGAGAAAGCGCTCTCGGGGCGCTCAGCCACGTCTCGCCAAAACTGTATCCAGCTAGCTCTATTCTTCGCGTCTCGCCGCTCTTCTTGCTTCTTCCGGTGAGCCTGCTCTTTCTCCCAGCGCTTCTCCTCCTGGTCGTACTTCGATGGCTTCAGGCGCTCATCGATTGCTGCAAGTAGACTTGGCTGATCGGCAACCAGCGGCTTCAGTCCCGACACATGATCCTGCCGCTGTTCGCGGTGTGGAACTAGACGCATCGCCGCCTCCAATAGCATGGCCCGGTCGTTTTCGGAGCGCGCCGTGTCGCCGAGGGCTTCCTTGATCCAGTCCAGATCCCGCTCTGGACGAAGCATGACAGGCCTGTCATGCGATGTGACTTCCGCGAAGCGCTTCCAAGGATCCGCGATGGTGTGGAGTGATTGAACCAAGGAGTCTTCCGCCCAAAAGAGACGCGCATTCTCATCAGCAGACAGATTCCTCAGTCGCTCGTGAAGCGCCTTGTACGCTTCGTCATTGCTGTATTCGCGATTATGGAGACGAAGCGCAAGAACGCTCGCATGCAGCCAGCAATCGTTCTTGCTCCCGTCGAGTCCGCGCACGCAGGTCGCGGCCAATGCGCCGCTCAGATGGGGTCGGTCGCAGACAATGTGAGGCCATTCCTTGCACCAGCGGAGCCCGGCAGAAAGCAACTCGACCACTCCGTCGCGAAGCGCCTCGAGGCCCGGCGGGTCAAGTTCTGCATCGGCGATCAGACAGGGCAGGTGCCAACTCAGGTCGCCCACACTACGCTTCCCTTCCTTCATCCAGCTCAGCGTCTGACAAAGCCGCTCGATTGAGAGATCTCGGGGAAACAGTCGCAGCACGAGGCCCCCCGCAATTTTGTCCGGCCACAGAGCATCAGCAGCCGCCACTTCGGACGCAATGTCCTTAAGCCTTGGATCCCTAATCGCCACCATCGCATCGACAGCAATCAGCCGCTCTACCGCGGACGCTTGAACGTCAAGCGCAACTCCGTGCGCGATGTCAGCGCAATCACCGATGCGTCCCGCCTCAATGAGATAGAGGAGTGTCCGCCGAACATCGGGGTTTTCGATACCCATTCCCCAAAGCTGGATGACGTCGTCTGCCAGTTCGGACGACGCGAAACGATGAACCTGGATGTGTGGAACGCTCAGTCCACGCCATCCACCCTGACCATAGCGCTCCACATAAGCACGCAGTGCTTGATTGGGCTGCTTTTGGGAGAGAGCCTCCGGGTCACCTTCATCAAAAAGTACCGCAGGCTCGTTGTCCCGCAGCATCTCGAATATTCCATCCTCTGCGAGCGCCAACCAACCAGCGATCGATCGTTTTGATGGACGGACAATCGTCTTGCCCTTAGTTTGCGCGAAGAGCAGCCGCTTGAGCGCGCGAAACGGCATGCCCCGATCGCGGAGTGCCCGAAGACGTTCTGCCGCCAGATATTCAACGACGGAACGATGGTGAAAACGCACGCGACCATAGGAGGCAAAACCGAAGAGCGGCCGTTCAAGTAGAGCTTTTCGCTCATTTGGGTTCCAGTCCGAAAGTATGATCGCCGGATCGAGAGCAGCTTCATCCTCAATGATATCTGACGCGGCGCTGTGCCGAATTGTCATACGGCGCGTGACCATCATGGCGAGCGCCAATCGGCTCGCCCCCTCAATGGCCTTGTCGACGGACAGTTCGGCGGGTTCGGGCCTGTCGTCCCTCGGCTGCAGCTTCACACGCACATTTGCCGCCACTTGATCGCGATGAGTTCGGATACGCTTGTGTTCCCGCCAATCCACGCATAGCTCGATCAGGTCCTGCGGGCGCCGCGCGAATTCCTGCGCGTTCCGTCTCTCCAAGTCCTCCAGCAACACCGCAGGATCCTCGACACCTTGAATCCTCGCGAATTCCAGAATCTGTGCGTCCGATAGGGGCATAAGCGCGACCGTTCGCCAATCGGGAGCGGCGGAATCGTCCTTGTCCCCGACTTGGTGGCTCTGGTGATCGCGCATTGCGATCTTCGCGAAGGTTTCTTCACTCGGCTCCGTCGAAGGTACCGGAGGAATGGGCAGCAGACGACGCACAAGCTGTTCGTCGAATGGGATCGGCCGCGTCGTTATGACAATCCGGGACTGTCGGAGCTTGCTGCCAATCGCCCTTTTCAAGCGTTTGAGAGCCAGCTCGAACGAACCGAGGGTCAGTTTGAGCTCGTCAATCGAGTCTAGGAAAAACGTCGCGACGTCGGATTGCGAGGAAAGCCAGGCGTCCAGCCGCGCTTCCTCGTCGTGGTCTAGCAGGCTTCGGAGATCCTCCGCCGCCAATCCCGCCAATTCAACGAAGAACGCGGGTTCCCCGGCATCCCACAGACGCTGCGCTTGTTCACGGCATTCATACGTCTTACCCGCGCCAGCCTCTGAGATCATCAGCACACGCCTCGAGCGCAGCAGGTCTTCCCATGTCGTCCCTCTCGACCAACCTAGGCTGACCAAGAACGACTGCTGATCTGCCTCGCTGAGTTTGCCCTCAGGGATATTCTGGAATGTTCTTTCGATCATCAGCTTCTATTTAATCAGTATACGAACAGTATACGAAATTTGCGGCGCAACCAACGCTGCGCGTAATTCGCAGGATTTCGGCTATACCAAAGCAAGGGCCTACTCCATCCCATAGTGTTGGAAAGCACCGGCAAAGGCATCGATCTCTCCGGGATCTTTTCGGACCTACCGCATTTCGGCCAGCGAGACCGTCCTGTGTTCCCTGGCCGAAACCGAGACGGCTGCGGCAATTTCGACATCCAGCAGGGCATCTGCTGGAGGATTGCGGGCCTCACGGCGGCCCTCTATGGCATCGAGAAAGGCGGCTGCCTGCCGGACAAGCGGAGACGGCTCGTTCGCAAAAGTGCGAACTTCGGAATTGCCCCGATGAAAAACGGTAATGGAATCCTTGCCGGGCGGGCTGTCGGCATTGGGCAGGATTCCGCCCTCGGCGCAGACAAATCGCGGCTGTGGATCGGGCATGCCCTCCGGGCCGATATAACTGGCCGTGGCCGCAGCGAAGGCACCGTTTTCAAATCCGATCAGGGCCCCGCATGTCTCCTCCACTACGCGACCGGGAGCCGTATTTCGCATCCGATTGGCCATCGCGGACACGGTGGTCGGCCTGCCGAGAATCCAGCGGATGGCATTGAGATAGCAGTAACTCATGTGGGTCAGCGGCATCCCCCCACTCGCCTCCTGGTCATAGTACCACCCGTCCGGGTCCGGGTTCCACAGGGCCATGGTCGCGGCCATCACCGGCGCCCCCAGTTCCCTTCCCGCCACCAGACGCCGGATCTCCTCATAGGCAGGGTCGTAACGGCGCTGGAACCCGGCCTCCACAATCCGACTGTTCCGGGCCGCCATTTCTGCGATCTGGTGCCCATTTTCCATACTCGAAGCTAGACATCCGCCCACGAGGAGGTCGTAACCGGCATCCAATGCCCAAATGGAGACCTCATCCTGAACGCGATGCGGAACCTCGATTAGGATCGCGTCCGGTCCGGCCTCCCCCAATCGGCGAAAGTCATCGCAGAAAACGTCGCACCCCAACTCAGCCGCGCAGCTTGCAGCACGCTGTGCGCGCCGGGCGGCGACGCCGCAGATTTCCGCCCGGCCAGTGTCCAGGAACGCCCTGCCCCGTGCTCGGGCCATGTTCCCGGCTCCCACAATCGCTATTCGCTGTTTCGGCATTGTGCTGCCGCTCCCGTTTTTGAGTTTAATTCCCGCCGCAGCGAATCCTTGCCGGCGACGTTTATGCCCATTTCGATCCTCAAGAGACGTGGATTGTCACGGAGTGATGATCCTAAGAACGGCAAATCTGTGAATCGCCCCGGATTTGCCGGAGACTCCATTTCTTGAGAAATTTGGAGCTAGGTTAAAACAAAATAGATATTTCCCAGAAGTTAGCGAGCGTGGGAAGTGTCGGTGATTCCTACTATAATGCGCTGGCCGAGACCATCATCGGGTTGTATAAAGCGGAAGTGAGAGAGCATGGAATACGTCAAGTTCGGCCGTTCCGGCCTGAAGGTGTCGCGCCTGGCCTACGGCCTGGGCCTGCGCGGACAGGAGGACGCCGGCGAGGCCGAGCGTGCCATCGAGCGGGCCGTCGAGTTGGGGATCAACTTCATCGACTGCGCCAACATCTACGGCTTCGGGGACGTGTACGAGACCCGCGGCACGTCGGAGCAGGTCCTGGCGCGCGTCCTCAGGCGTCACCGCGACGACCTCGTGGTCACCTCGAAGGTGGCCAGCCGCGTCGGCGGTGGGCCCAACGACGCCGGTCTGTCGCGCTATCACATCCTGCGGGAGATTGACCGCACCTTGGCCCGCCTCGAGACGGATCACATCGACGTCTACATCCTGCACATGTACGACGACGAGACCCCCCTCGAGGAGACGCTGCGCGCCCTCGACGACGTGGTGCGCGCCGGCAAGACACGCTACGTGGGCGTCTCCAACTTCCAGGCTTGGCAGGTGCTCAAGGCGCTGTGGACGCAGGACCGCCTCGGACTCGATCCCCTGCTCTGCATCCAGAACCCCTACAACCTCCTCAACCGGGAACTGGAGCGTGAGATGTGGCCGGCGCAGCGCGACCAGGGCTTTGGGGTCATGACTTACAGTCCCCTCGGCGTGGGCCTGCTCTCCGGCGCGTATACCCCCGGAGAGCCGCCGCCGGACGGCACCCTTTACGCCACCCAGCGCACCGGCGACCTGGAGCAGGACCTCAACGAGGCGGCGCGCCGCACCCTGGCCCTCCTGCGGCAGATCGCGGCCGCCCATGGCCGCACCGTGGCGCAGACGGCGATCAACTGGGTGCTCTCCCACCCCGAGGTGACGGCCGCCATCACCGGCGGCGATACGGCCGCCCACATGGAGGAGAACGTCGGTGCCGTGGGTTGGTCGATCACCGCGGAGGACCGGGCCCGTCTCGACGAGGCCTCGGCCGGCCAGGATCGCGTCCTGGACGTCTGACCGCCGCCCTCAGTAGGGACATCAACTCTCAGACGCGCACGCCGCAACCTCCGAGGGTCGGGTACACGGCGCGGTGATCTTCATTCCGCCTTTATTTTTTCTAATACATTCCAAAAAACCTAAGGGAGACCAGCATGCGACTCAAAGACAGGACAGCCATCGTCACCGGTGCCGGGGGCGGCATGGGCCTCGGCATATCGAAATGCCTGACGCGCGAAGGGGCGGCCATCGTGGCGACCGACATCGACGGCGACAGGGCGCAGGCCACCGCCGACCAGCTCGCGAGCGAAGGGGCCGCCGCGGTCGCCATCACCGCCGACATAACGGATGAATCCGCCTGCCAGGACCTCGTCGCGCAGGCGATCGAGCGCTTCGGTGCCATCGATATCCTCGTCAACAATGCCGGCCACTTCGGCACCATCGTCGGCGCCCCGTTCACCAACTTCACCGGCGAGGAGTGGGACAGTAACTACGACATACACGTCAAGGGCCCCTTCTTCCTCTGCAAGGCGATCGCCCCGCACATGATCGAGCGCCGCTACGGCAAGATCATCAACATCTCTTCCGCGGCCGCCAAACGCGACCCGACCTTCCTGCCGGCCTACGCGGCCGCCAAGAACGCGATGCTCAGCCTGACGCGGCTGACCGCCAAGGACCTGGGGCCGCACAACATCACCGTAAACGCCGTATGCCCCGGGTTTGTGTGGACCAACTTCTGGCACACGCTGGCGCCGAAGATCGCCGAGGTAGATCCCGCCTATGCCGGCAAAAGCGCCCGCGAGGTGTTCGACCTGTTCATCGCCAACTCGACGCCGATGCAGCGGGAACAGTCGCCTGAGGACATCGGCAACATGGTCGCCTTCCTCGCTTCTGAGGAGGCGCGCAACGTCACCGGCCAGACGATAAACGTCAGCGGCGGCATGGTCTTGGACTGAACAACGCGAATGCCCAAAGTACCTGCTGACTTGAGAGTGATCCTGATCGGCGGCTCATCCCACGTCGGAAAATCGACCTTGGCCGATTCGCTGGCAGCAAAGCTGGGGTGGAACCAAATCTCCACGGACAAACTCGCCCGCCACCCCGGTCGGCCATGGCAACCGGAGCCGCAGCAGGTGCCCGACCACGTAGCCGAGCACTATCTCTCGCTGTCGGTGCACGAATTGATTGAGGACGTACTTCATCACTACAAGGTCAATGTTTGGCCGCAAGTTGAGGCGATCGTCACCGCGACGGCGACCGATACCTCCAAGGAGCGGATAATAGTGGAGGGATCTGCTCTGTGGCCAGAGTTTGTAGCGACCCTAGATGTTGCCAACCTCGCTGCTGTTTGGCTTACAGCCAGTGACGCCGTCTTTGAGCAGAGGATTCGCGCTGCAAGTCAGTATCGGACCAAGTCCCAGCGCGAAAGAAGGATGGTGGATAAGTTTCTGGAACGCAGCCTGCTCTACAATGCGCAGATGATGGATGCAATTAGGCAGCATGGGCTGGTCAGTGTGGACGTAAGTGCAGCTAGCGTGGATGAGCTGACGCAGAGGTGTTTGTCGTTGCTGGGCTTGAAGCACTATCGCTGTCAGTGAATATGCCCTAGGACTCTTCTAGCCGCGTCGGTTTATTTTTTGCGATCCTTGTAGCGGCGGCCCCGATCTTCGACGCGGCGCTCGCGCACTAATTCCATTACCGGGACACCGTAGCCGCAACTAGTGCCGGTCAGTTCAACTTCAACTTCGATTACATGGCGTTTGGTGCGCAGGTGTTCGGACTCCGTTTGCAGTAGCAATGCGGCGTGGGGCGATTCTTCGAGTGGGGTGACCGTGGCTTTGCCGTAGAGGCGGATGATGCCGGCGTCTTCTCCTGCAAAAGAACAGACCATGACAGTGACCGGGCCGCCGGCCGTTGCGTGCCGCGCTGTTTCGTTGCCGCTGCCCAAGTAGTCGAGGAAGGCCACTCGGTTGGGATCAATTATGTGTAGCGGCACGCCACCTTTGGGCGAGAGATTGACCGGGCCGATGCCTTCGGGACCGGGCGCGAGCGCGGGATCGGCGGAGGCGACGAAGAACAACGGCGCGTTGCGGATCAGCGCGGCTTGGTCGTCGGTGATGGAGGGATAGTAAGTGGCCATAGGTTTTTTTCTTGTTGGCGGCTAGGTTTTGCGGTTGTTGTGTTCGCTAGGCGAGGGCGTCGTTGTATTGCAATTGATGCAGGCGGGCGTAGATGCCGTCTTGGGCCAGCAGTTCTTCGTGACGGCCTTCTTCGCGCAACTCGCCTCGGTGCAGCACGAGGATTTTGTCGGCGCTGCGGATGGTGGACAGGCGGTGGGCAATGACGATGGAGGTGCGGTCGCGCATCAGTTTTTCCACGGCCTCTTGGATCCAGCCTTCGGTCTCGGTGTCGATGTGGGCGGTGGCTTCGTCCAGCACCAAAATGTCCGGGTCCGCGGCTAGGGCGCGGGCAAAGGACAAGAGTTGGCGCTGACCCGCAGACAGGGTCGCGCCGCGCTCCTGCACCTCGTGCTGGTAGGTATCGGGCAGGCGGTCGATAAAGCGGTCGGCGTTGACATAGCGGGCCGTCTGCGCGACTGCCTCATCCGACAGCTCGGGAGCACCGAGGCGGATGTTGCTGGCAATGTCGCCGGCAAAGAGAAAGACGTCCTGCTGCACCAAACCGAAGCGCCGCCGCAGCGCTTCTATATCCCACTCGCGGATGTCGATTCCATCAACCAAGATCTGCCCCCGTTGAATCTCGTAAAAGCGGCACAGCAAGCTGACTATAGTAGTCTTGCCCGAGCCAGTGGCCCCGACTAGCGCTAGGCTCTGGCCCGGCGCAACGCAGAAGGAAACGTCGCGCAGGACCCATTCTTCTTCTTCATAAGCAAACCACACGTGGCGGAATTCGATGGCCCCCGCGACGCGCTCCCGACGCACGGGACCGCCGACCGGCTCTGGCTCGGCGTCAATTAGTTCGAAGATGCGCTCGGAAGAGGCCATGGCCACCTGCACGGTAGCGTATTCCTCGGCGAGGTTGCGGATGGGCATGAAGAAGCGGGGCACGTATTGCAGCATGGCCACCAAAACGCCCCAGGCGATTTCCTCGCGCAACACTTGGCCGACGCCGTACCACAGCACCAGCGCCATCAGCGCGGCACCGCACAATTCCATAAAGGGGAAGTAGGCTGAGTGGTACAGAGTGCGCACCAAGCGGGCGTCGAGGTATTCGTCAGTGCCTTGGTTAAAGCGGCGGGCACTGCGCGGCTCGCAGTTGAACAGTTTTACTACTTCTATACCCGACAAGGTTTCCTGCAAATCGGCGCTGAAACGAGCAAAGTGGCTGCGGGCTTGGCGGAAGGCGTGGTAGGTGCGGTTTTGCAGCCACAGGGTGGCGGCAAAGGCCACAGGCAAAAAGGCGATGGTGATCAGACCCAGTTTGACGTCGAGATAGTAGAAGATGTAAAACAGGATAGAGGCGATGGTGACGGCTTCGGTCACTAGGGAGACCGCGCCGTAGGTGAAGAATTCGTTGAGCGCATCGACATCGCTGGTATTGCGGGCCATCAGCCGGCCGATGGGAGTGCGGTCGAAGAATTTGAGCGGCAGGCGCTGTAGGCAGGTGAAAATGTCGAGCCGCACGTCGCGCATGGTCCACTGGCCGACCATGCTGGTGATCCAGCTCTGGGCGTAGCCGATGGCGAATTGGGCCACCAACAGCGCGGCAAAGAGCAGGACGAGTTTTCCGAGGCCATCCAGATCGCCGGGCACGATATGCTCGTCAACGGCTATTTTGGTCAGCACGGGACCGGCTTGACGGGCCAGCGAGGCAGCGAGGATGAGCAATAAAGTCGAGACGGCCCAAGGCAAATAAGGCCGCAAAAAACCCAACAGCCTAGCCATTAGGCGCAAGTCAATGGACTTTTTGTCTATTTCTTGCTCGTCGCGGATGGTCGGCGGCATTAGAGGTCGCTCAATTCCTCGGTGAGGTGCTGGCGGCGATACATATCGGCGTAGAGTCCATCGCGTTCGAGCAATTGGTCGTGGGTGCCCTCTTCGATGATGTGCCCTTCGTCGAGCACGATGATGTGATCTGCGGCCATGACGGTGGAGATGCGATGGGCAATGAGGATGGTGGTGCGCTCGACCATGATGTCGCGCAGGCGCTTGAGGATTTGCTCTTCGGTGCGGGTATCGACGCTGGCTAAGGCGTCGTCGAGGATGAGAATTTTCGGTTGCCGCACCACCGAACGGGCCAGGGCCGTGCGCTGCTTCTGGCCGCCCGACAAAGTGACGCCGCGCTCGCCGACGATGGTTTCCAACCCTTGGGGAAAGGTCTTGAGATCCGCGGCTAGTTGGGCCACCTCAATGGCGCGTTCGACTTCGTCCGAGGCGGCCAAGTCGAGGGCGATATTGTCGCAGATGCTCTCGGAGAACAGGAAGGTGTCCTGCGGCACGTAGCCGATGGCGTCGCGGAAGGCGCGCAGTGGCATTTGCTCAATGGGTTTGCCGTCGATGAAAATTTGGCCCTCGCCAGCTTGGATGAGCCGGGGGATGAGCCGGGCCAGGGTGCTCTTGCCCGAACCGACCCGGCCGACGATGGCCAGGGTGCTGCCGGCCGGAATGTGAACATCTATATCGCGCAGCACGGCTTGGCCATTGTACGCAAAGGAGGCGCGGCGGAATTCGATTTCGCCTTTGATCGCTAGGTCGTCGTCTTGGTGGTGGTCGGCTTGGGGCTGTTCTTTAAGCACGGCCTCAATGCGCAGCATGGAAGCCATGGAGCGCTGGTATTCATCGACGATGCGGCCCATCATCATCATCGGGCGGCTCATGCGGATCAAGTAGGCATTGAAGGCGACAAAGGCCCCTAGGGTGAGCGCCCCTTCGACGACGCGGATGCCACCCAGCCACAAGATGAACACCATGGACAGGCCGCTGATGAGGAAGGTGAAGGGGAAAAACGTGCTGTAGAGATAGATCAAGCGGCGGTTGCGCTCGACGTACTCGTCGTTGAGTCGGGTGAAGTGGTCGATCTCGCCGAGGCGGCGGGCAAATGCCTTGACCACGCGCATGCCCGAGAGGTTTTCCTGCAAGCAGGTGCTAATGGCGGCAAATTGTTCTTGGACCAAGCGATAGCGCCGGCGCACTCTGCTGCCCACGAAGCGTAAAATCAAGGTCATAACGGGCATCGGCAACAAGGCGTAGAGGGTCAGTTGCCAGTCGTACAGGCACATGGCCACCATGCTCAAGCTGAAGCCGAGCAGGGCGCTGAGGAACATGCGGAAGCCGTGGCTGAGGTAGCGCTGCACGGCCTCGACGTCGTTGGTCGCCCGCGCCATCAAATCGCCGGTGCGGGCTTGTTGGAAATAGCCCAAGGGCAAGGTGAGCAGGTGGGCGAAATAGCGCTGGCGGAGGTCGCGCTCGACGCGGTACGAGGTGGCGGCCAAGTGCCAGCGCATGCCAAAGGCCATGCACCACTGCGCTACTCCGAGCACGACGATGAGGGCGGCGTAGTGCGTTAGAAAAGTCAGGTCCGGTGTGGCTTGATCTAGGCTGGCTCGGGCTTGGTTAATGACGCGTTCGAGGACGAGGGGGATAGAGACGGAGATGAGCTGTTCGCCCAACAAAAAGGCTAGGCCGGCGACTAAGGCCCAGCGATAGGGGCGGAGGTAGGTGGCGAACGGTTTGAAGGGATTGAGGGTCATGCGCTGTTTGGTGGACGGCTAATAACCTACTTAGACTATATATATTTATAACCCGTGTCAAAGCAGGACTATTAGGAGACTTACCCCAATGAATGCCTTCCGCATGACCCCCGACGAAATCCAGCGTTGGGAGCGCGATGGATATTTTGTCCGCGACAACGTCTTTGCAGACGAGGAAAACGATCGTCTGCGGCAAGTGGCCGAAGACATTGTCGCGGGGAAGCGAAGAATGCCAATGGCCCACATCGACCGCAATGCCCTGGTCCGCGACGAGGACGGCATTGCCGCGGAAGTACCACCCGGTGCGGTCATCTGGTTTCACTCCCACCTATTGCACAAAAGCACGGCTTTGTTGCATGAAAACCGGTCGGGGCCGTGTTGGCTTCTTTCGCGTGTGATTTACGCTTTTTTGGTTAGCGGATAGGACTCAGGTTTCGCCAACGCCCGCATCCGGTTGAGCAAGGCACAGCCCAACCGCGCTTCGGTCTGTTGGTTGGTTAGGGTTCGGGTGCGCAAGGTGTCACCAAGTATCTGTTTGTAGCGGCCTATCTGCGTTTCGGCTACCGAGCGTCGATGATAGCCGCTCTCGTGTTTCCAACCTCGACGGCCCCGTTTGCGGATGGCTCGAATCGTCTCATCGCGGGGCAACGGCTCGGCGTTGGTGTTGCCATGTTGCTCGATTTTGGCGTCCTTGCGCGGCGGAATGATCGGATGAATAGGTGCCCCCTGCTCGGGCGCGGCCAACGCCTTGAACACCTTGCGTTTGTCATAGGCCCCATCGCCGCCCAACGCCTCCACGGGGGCCTCGATCTGTGCCAGCAACGGCTCCACCTGCCCCGCATCATCGTGGCTATTCGTCGTCAAGGTCTGCGCGACGATCTCGCCGGTGGCTTCATTAACCCCGAGGTGCAATTTGCGCCACGTGCGCCGCTTGCTCCAGCCGTGCTGACGCACCTTCCATTCGCCTTCGCCATACACTTTCAGCCCGGTCGAATCCACCACCAAGTGCATCGGTTGGTCTCCCCGCTGGGGCGGCCACGCCACGGCTAAACCCGCCTGACGGCGCGACAGGGTCGTGTGATCGGGCACCCGCAGATCCAAGCCCATCAGGGCCAACACCGAAGCGACAAACCCCTCGGTTTGGCGTAGGGGCAAGTGATACAAAAGACGCAGCGTCAACGCCGTTTGGATGGCGACCTCCGAAAAGGTATATTGCGCCCCCCGCTGAGGCGGCCCTTGATAATACCAAGCTTCGACGGCCTGGGGCGTGAACCACACCGTCAGACTACCGCGCTGTTGCAGCCCGGCCTCATAGTCGGCCCAATTACGTACCCGGTACACGACGTTGGAGCGACGGCGAGGCGAGCGACCAGGCTTGACGGAAGAGGGGCAAGACGATAGGTTGGCCATGACAGGTTCCTTGGACGAGAAAGCATGGGTTTTTTGGCGAAAGTCGTGCTCAATCTACTGAGGAGCCTGTTTTTATTCAACCGATCAACCGAAAAAAACACCAATTCATGCACCAAAGCCCAAAAGCACCAATAACCACAGCCAGCGATTTAGACGCAGCTATGTGTCGCATTACTTAAGCGCCCAAGCAGAATGGTTTGATCCAGAAAAAATTGGCAAAGGCCAGCCGGTTATGTGGGTAAGAGGCCAAACGTTTCCCGGTAAAGTTCGGGAGGTGGAACGAGACGTTCTCCCCGTCCGCGACTAAGGTTAAGCTCAATGACCAAATGTGAGGAACATTGACAGACTACGCCCTTTCAGGAGGGTGTCTTTGATTGTTACTCAAAAACGCTGTGAACAGGATAAATGAGATGAGAAGTAGCCACGTAGATATCTACAATCACGACGAGGACGCCGCCACGTATGATCGGGATGTGCTTAGGTCTGATGACCCTATCCGGGAGGGCTATACCGAGGTCCTCGACTGGGTCGCGCAGAACGCTGGTATCACCGAGGACTCGGCCGTTGTAGAGTTCGGTTCTGGGACTGGAAATTTGACCGCTCGCTTACCGCCGTGCCGTTCTCTTATTTGTGTCGATGCCTCTGGAGAAATGAGTAAGATTGCCAAACAAAAGCTCCGTGGCGCATCCCATATCTCGTATGTGCAAGCAGATATACTGGAGTACTTCGACGCCGATCCTCCACCATTTGATGTCGCGATTAGTACATACGTCGTACATCATCTCACTCAGCAGGAGAAAGAACTTCTGTTTGACCAGCTCGTACGGCGGCTATTGCCTGGGGGGTGTGCGCTATTTGGCGATCTAATGTTGGAGAGTGCAGAGGAGGAGCGGGTTTTGATTGAGCACTATCGTTCTATTGGTGACAACGCTACAGCGGCTGTCATCGAAGAAGAGTTTTTTTGGTACGTTGATGCGTCCGTCGGCTACTTGCGCAATCTGGGTCTCTCCGTAGAGACGACTAGGTTTTCCACTCTGTCTTGGGGAATCAAGATTCATGCTGGCCAACCTTCTATATCGAGGGGCTGAGTCCGTCCTGCCCGGTGCTCTGCTAGGGCCTTATTGGCTAGCTGCTCCAGCAAATCCTCTGATTCGGAACGGCTAAACAGCTCGGCCCATCGCCGCTCCGACTCAAGTTCGGCTAGGAGGAAGCGCGCAAATTTGTCCTGTTCCTCTTGTGGGAGTTTGGCGGCTCTCTCGAAAGCCTTTTGCAGAAGCTGAGTCATCTGTTTTTACTCCTCGATTTTTATTGTCCGATTTTGCCGCACGCAGGGTGATCCGATAGTCATGCTTGCTCATAGAGCGGCAGCATCTCCTGACGGAAAGGGGTTCTAACCACTGATTCAGCCCTGAGCAGTTCAGGACGGCTATTTTAGGCAGGTTAGCCAGCGGCCGATTGCAGTCCCTTCCACGGCTTGATCCTCGCCAGATCAGCGGCGAGAGTCTCTTCCGCCACTTCGGTGTCGTAAACTATCTGCGCCCTTAGCCAGTAGCCCTTGGAGAGGCCGAAAAAGCGACACAAGCGCAGGTCCGTATCCGCCGTAATGGTCCGCTTACCGGCTACAACCTCACTGATTCGCTGGGCGGGAACACCGATTTCTTTGGCGAGGCGATACTGCGAAAGTTCCATGGGGACCAAAAACTCCTCTCGCAGCAATTCTCCGGGCGTCACAGGTTTGAACTTGGACATATTCTCTTCGCTCCTAATGGTAATCGACGATCTCGACATCTTCCGCGCCAGCAGCCGACCAGCGGAAGCACACCCGAAACTGGTCGTTCAGGCGAATGCTGTACTGCCCGGCCCGATCTCCCTTGAGCTTTTCAAGGTGATTACCTGGCGGAATACGCAGGTCTTCAAGCCTTCCGGCGATCTGTAATTGACGAAGCTTGCGTCGCGCCCTTGATGCGATGTTTGAAAATCGCGCGATCCGCCGCCCACTTGCGAGGGTCTCCGTGTCAGAACACCTGAAGGATACAATCATATAAATGATAACGTGATACGTGATTAATATCAAACGGAACTATCTAGCTGCTGTGCGGCTGCCGCTACGGACCGTCTACTGGCCCGAGCGCCAGCAACTCAACAGCGATCCGATAACTGCGTCAATCTTGGCTAAACTATTGCCCATTTCTACACGCGGCTCTTCATATGTTACCCCTTCACCGCCCCTAGCTGAATCCCGCTGATAAACCAGCGCTGAAAAAAGACGAAAACCGCGATCATCGGCAAAAGCATCAACACCGATCCCGCGCAAATCAGTCCGTAGTCGTTGACATAGAGATCCGACAGCTTGGCCAATCCCACTGGCAACACCATCAGCGAATCCGAATCCGTCATAATCAGCGGCCAGAGAAAGGCCCGCCAACGCCCGAGGAAGGTAAAGATCGCCAAGGCCCCCAGCGCCGGCTTAGACAGCGGCACCACCACGTGCCAAAACACGCCCCACGCCGAACACCCGTCGATGAGCGCCGCCTCCTCGATCTCGCGCGAAATGCCCAGCAAAAACTGCCGCAGCATGAACGTCCCATAGGCACTAAAGCACCCCGGTACGATCAGTGCGAAGAAACTGTCCAGCCCCACTGGATGGCCGATATAGTGACTCCCTAAGTAGAGGAAACCGCTAAAAAAATCCGTTGATAACACCGCGTTCAGCAATTCGGGAATCTTCTTCATCAGCACGAATTGCGGGATCATCAGCACGTCGGCCGGAATCATCATCGTCGATAAGTAACCGAGAAAGAGCACGTCGCGGCCGCGGAACTGCAAGCGGGCAAAGGCGTAAGCGGCCAGCACGCTAGTGGCAACTTGGACCACGGTAACTGCGGTGGCGATGACTAGCGAGTTGGCGTAGTAGCGGAGGAAGGAAAAGGCGTGGAACACGCCAGCGTAGTTGTCCGTTGTCCAGCGCGGCGGAATCCACCCGAGCGTCACATCGACGTTGTATTTGAAGGAAGTGAGCAGGGTCCACACTAGCGGCACCACCATGCCGCTGAGCACGAGTAGCAAGATCGCATAGATCAAGACGGTTGATTGGTACTGACGCCAGCGCACCATTAGACAGCCTCCAACCGCTTGCCGCCGTAGCGCCAGTTGAGCAAGGTCGCCGCGAAAATCAGCGCGAAGAGCACCATTGAAATCGCCGCTGCGTACCCTACTTCTAGCTGCTCGTACGCCTGGGTGTAGATGTAGTAGCTCATGGTGGTCGTCGATCCCTCGGGGCCGCCCCCGGTCATTACGTAGGCGGCCTCAAAGCCGCCTTGCAGACCACCGATTACGCTGGTGACGAGGATGAAAAACGTCGTGGGCGCTAGCTGCGGCACGATGATGTGGACCAGTTGTGCCCACCAGCCCGCTCCGTCCATTTCAGCGGCCTCGTAGAGTTCGGGCGGGATGTTTTGCAAGCCGGCCAAGTAGAGAACCATGTTGTAGCCGCCGACGCTGGCCCAGATAAACATGATGATCAACGCGGGCTTGGCCCAAGTCGCGTCGATTAGCCACCCCGGCAGGAGCGCGGCGGCCTGCTCGGGCGCAATCCCCAACACCCCAAAGACCTGCCACAAAAGCCCGTTGACGATGCCGACGTTGGGCTCGTAGGTCAGGAGCATCTTCCAGACCATATAGATGGCGATGCCCGTACACAGGTGTGGAATAAAGAATAGGGTGCGGAAGAAGATGCGGCCGGGCAGTTCTTTGTTTAACAGCACAGCCAAGAGCAGGGAGCCGACCATGGAAAGCGGGATATTGAGCATCAAAAAGAGCGTGTTGCCGAGGTACTTCCAAAAGTATGGGTCGCGCGCCACCCACTCGCCGTCGACCTTTTTGAAGAGCACCAGATCCGCAAAGTTATCCAGCCCGATGAAGGCGGGTACGCCCGAGGCGAGCTGATAGCGGTAGAAGCCCATGCCCGCAGCCACTATGACCGGCCCGAGCGCAAAGATGAGAAAGCCGACGAAATTGGGCAGCAGAAAGAAGAACGCGGCTTTGTTTTGGTTCTTCATCGAGGAATTTCTTCAGCGTATATACTCTGGAGGTACGCGTTGGTCACTTGATGGGCCTCGGCGAGGGCTTCGGCCACACTCTCGCGGCCGGTGAGGGCTGCGTCGAGTTCGTCGAGCATCCGGCGGTAGAGGTCCTCCCACCACAGTTCCTGGGGAAAGAGCCGGACCTTGTAGTCCATCGAGCGCACGAAGACCTCCTCCTCGTAGGGCGTTGACGCCCGCGGATAGGTACTGCGGGCCACCGAGCGTTGCGGCGGTAGGTCGCTGCCGAGCTTGGCCATCTTGGTCGTCGCCTCGGCTGAGACCATGTGCTTGAGCACGTCCCAGGCGACTTCTGGCTCGCGCGTGCCCTTCCAGATCGTAAAACCAACGCTGGCGTAGCGCGTCTGTCGGCCGGCTGGTCCCTTGGGAAAGAGCGCCGTGTCCCACTCGAAGCGGTCCAAAAGCTGGAAGGTCGGCAGCATCCACGGCCCCATGATGCCGATGGCGATCCGCCCGGCCTCAAACGTGAAGGTGCTCATGGCGTTGTCGTTGCGCACTCCGGGCCGGGGCGGGCTGACCTTGTACTTGAAGTAGAGATCGACATAGAACTGCACTGCTTGGGCGACTCGCGGATCGTCGAGGTTGGAAACGTAGCGCCCGTTTTCCCAGCGCAGGAAATCCCCGCCCATGCTCCATACGTAGCTGGCGATGTCGTACGGGGTGCAGCCGTAGATGTCTGGCAGGCCGTCTTGGTCTTCGTCGATGGTCAGGGCCTTGGCCTTGGCTAGGAGGTCGTCGAGCGTCCAGTCGTCGGTGGGATAGCTGACGCCGTAGCGGTCGAAGAGGTCCTTGTTGTAAAAGCAGGTGATGGTGCTGCCCTTGACGGGGAGGCCGTAGAGAGTGTCGTGGTAGGTGTATCCTTGCAGGCCCACCGGATAGTAATCGTCGGTGTCGATCTGGTCGCGCCGCACCAAGTCATCCAGCGGCAGAAGCTGCCCGGTGCTGGCTACTTGGGACATCTGCCGCCAGTGCACTACGCAGATGTCCGGCGCGTGCCCGGCGTCCATGCCCGTCAGCAGCTTTTGCACAACGCTACGGCCGGGCACCACCTCTAAACGCAGGCGAACTTCCGGGTGCTGCTGGCGATACTCGGCGGCGATCTTGCGGTACAGCTCGGCCTCTTGCGGCGAGCCATAGACCCACATGGTCAGCACCTCTTCGGCCGGGTACCAGTGAATGGAGAGGACGGCCCAGAGTGCCCCGGCGGCCAGCGCGGCAATGATCCCGATGCGGAGTACGGGCAATGCAGCCCCTAGCTAGCGGCGAATAGTTTTTCGCGCAGCGGCTGTTGTAGCTCGTAGATGCCGCCGCCTCTGCGTTGCCCGACGGGTAGGCGCGTGCGAGCCGTCAGCGATACGAGGCGAAAATCGTAGGTGGGTGCGCCGCGCAGAATGTTGGCATTAAAGGCATCCCAGTTACCCACTCCGCCCAAGGGCCAAGCATCGACGGCCGCGTACTGATACAGCAAGAGTCGTCGGGACATACCCGAGCGGTTGAGCGCCGAGCCGTGCAAAGTGCGGCTGTGGTGGATGGAAAGCGAACCGACTTTCATCGCTAAGGGCACGGCCGACGAGAGGTCAATCTCGTCGCGCTCCGGGCTGATGGCCCCAATGAAGTAGCCATCTTGGTGGTGATCGAGGATCGGTCCCCGGTGAGAGTCGGGCACTACCATCATGCAGCCATTTTCTTCTGTGGCGTCGTCTAGGGCAATGCCCACGGCGCATAAATCGTCGTTGGTGTGCGGATAATGGGCAAAGTCTTGGTGCCACTCGACCGGGCTGCCGCCGTCGGCCGGCTTCATGTTGAGCTTGTCGCCTTGGGCGCGAATGGCACTGCCGATCAGGGGCGTCAAAAGGTCTAGGATGCGGCTGTCGCGCATCAATCCATCGAAGAAGGGGTGATAACTCGCCGGTGCACTCAAGCGGCGCACCTTGGGATTTTCAGGGGTGTGACCTGGCTCTAGGTCGAAGTGCCCGCTCTGCTCGGAGACGAGCCGCGACTGCTCGACGAAGTCATCGACAATAGCGTGCGCCTCCTCCAGCTCGTCTGAACGCAACACATTCTCGACGACGAGATAGCCGTTTTCGCGGTAAAAATCAACCTGTTCCTCGGTGAGCATATAGCCTCCTAAAAGTATTCGGGCAGGCCCCGCATCTAGGCGAGACCTGCCCGGAATGGTACTGCGATAAAAATAAAACTGCCTAGAACTGGGACTTGATCCGGCCCCAGCTGCTCGACTCGACGGCCGTGGCAGCGCCCCAGTCGATGTTGGGATCGGCCGGGGTCAGCAGCAAGTCCTGGCCGGCGTGGCAGCACGAAGTGGGATTGGTGCTCCACATGCCGATGCGGTTGTCGCCTTCGCCTTCGCCGCCATCGACGTCGTTGACCGTCAGGGTGATGTGAATGACCCCACCCTCGGTCAGGTCGTGAATTTCGACCTGATCCTCGGTGGCCTCATCCGAGCGCGGCATCCGCTCGATCGGCAGGAAGCGCGCCTCGTAGTCGTAGGTGCTCTCGCCGAACTCGTCGCCCGTGAAGCTGTGGGCGATCTCGACCCACTGCGAGCCGCTGGTCATCCACGGCAGGTTGACGATCGGCCGATACCACTCGAAGGTCTCCTGAAAAACCGGGAAGGCGAACTTGTAGCTGAAGCTGGTCGCATCGTCACCGGGATTCAGGTCCTCTCGGGCCTGATGCGAAGCGTTGATCTCGTACTCGACGCTGTCGTCCCAGAAGAACTTGCCCGGGTCTTGACGCTGAGTGACGTGAATGTTGTCGAAGACGCGGCTGGTGAGGTACACGTTGTTGGTCGCGTCGTTCCAGCCGACGATGTGGCGGATCTGCATCGAGCTGGCGTCCAGCCCGCCTTGCTCGACGTTCTCGCCGGCAAAACCGTGAATCGAATACAAGGACTCGCTGAAAATCCCGTACTGGTCGAGGGGCACGGGGGCCCACTCGCCGGCGTTGCCATCAATGACGGGCACGTTGGCATCGGGAAAGTTCACGGCGACCAACAGACCGCCAGGCGGGTCGTGGGCTTGGGCGGCAACCACAAGGCCCAACGAGGCAAAGGCGATGGTGAGAATCTTTTTCATGGTGAAGCTACCTCCACTAGATAGGGGTGAAATAAAGAAAAGAGAAGATGCGGTAACTCGGCCGTCTTCTCAGTTCCGCAAAAAATAAAAATTCAATATACATGCCAGCAAAAGCGTACGTCAAGTCAAATCCCCGCGTAAATGGCGATGAAGGATTGGGTCTCGGTGCGCGATGGGGCGTCTTTGAAGTTCTTGCGCTCTAGCACCAGCCCGATCACGGTCTGCAGCTTGTAGCCTTGATAAGCCGATTCGTTCTGGAACTGAATGCCCCAAGTCAGCGCCGTGAAATCGTTGGCGTCCGCATCGAAATCGTCGAAGATCAAGTACTCTAAGCCCGCTTGTAGCTTAGTGATTTCTAGGACATCGGTGCCCGCCAATAGCGAAAAGAGTTCCGCTAGGGTCGTCCGGCGCTCGTCCGTGAACAGGTCGCGGCTCTGCTTGATAAACTCGCTCTTCCAGCGCGGCTCTAAATAGAGGGGGCCGAGCACATGGCGATAGTGGGCCTTGTTGATCATCCCGAAGAAGAAATCCGTCTCGGCTAGGCCCCAGCGCTGCCGACGCTCGGCGTCTATGAGCTGGTGAAAGACCACCCAGTTGACCTTGCTCTGTAGGTTCAGCGAAAAGGCGCGCACATTGTGGCCGAGGAAGAGCTGGTTGATCCAAGTGTCGCGGGCCAGCAGCGGATCGTCAATCTCGGTCAACGTGCCGAGGCGCAGCGTGTTGTCGGGCGCCCACTGCAAGAGTGGGTCGGCGATGTCGTCCTCCACGCGCTTGGTCATGCCGAAGAGGCGCAAATCGCCGTAGCGCGCCCAGCTCCGGTCGAGCCGCAGGAGGGCGTACGCGCTGTGGTTTTTCTGGTTTGAGGAGATGCGGGCCTCGCGCAGGAGGCCGGCGATGATCTTTAGCTGCGGGGCCAAGTAGGTGCCGACGTACGCGTTGTAGCCTTGGTGGTCGCGCTTGTAGGGGTAATCCGGCTCTTGGTCATTTTCATATTGGTCGGTCCAGAAGTTGTTGTTCATGTCAACGCCGAAGAGGAATTCGGGCCGATCTACTGCAAAGCGCAGGAAAGGCTCTTCGTAGTCCGGGATCGAATTGGTGCGCACGCGGCTGTCGTTTTGGTTGATGTCGGGCACGAAGTCGTTGTTTTGGTCCCAGCCCGGAAAGACTTGGCGGTCGGGGAAGGCCCAGTCGGCGCGAAAGGTGTCCGGCACCCGGTCTTGATCGTCGTTGTCTTCCACCAGATCCATGAGGCTGCGATCGCTTTGGTAGTCGATGCTGCCGTCGTCTCGGGTGACGAAAGTTTGGGTGTTGTAGCGCGGGTCCATGTAATAGGCTTCGCCATAGATGAAGAAGCGGGGCCACTGGCGGGACAGATTGAGCATATAGGCCGGTGCGTTGCGCGCGCCGACAATGCCGGCGGAGGTCTGGTGTTCTTCGACGAGGATGTTGGGATATTTGCGGTAGTTCCAATTGATGTCGTACTCGCCGTACAGGTCAAAGCCCATCACGTCGCTGGCCCTCACCGTACCGCCGAGGATGTGGGTTGCCGTCGGTAGCCCGGCCTCAAAGCTGATGACGCGCAAGTTGGACAAGTCCTTGATGTTGCCCTGCGCTTGCGTCGCCAGCAGGAACACAGGCTGGCCAGCGCTGGTCTGCTGGTCCGAGGTTATCCAGACCTGATAATCGTTGGCTACCACTAGCCGGAATTCCACTTTGACGATCTCGGTTTTGTCGGCTGCGGCCCGATTGATGAAGCTCGCGCTGTCGAAGTCGTAGCGCAGGCGGATCTCGTCGTTGCCGTTGGCCTCGATAAAGCCCGGCCTAGGCGCGCCGCCCTCTACCACAGGTTCAAAGCGGATCTCGCGGCCCGAATCCACGCGGCCATCCCGATAGGTGATGAAGATGTCTGAGCCGGCTGGAAAATACGCCGCGCCGCCCACGCCGTCGTCGGGCGAGTCGTCCCGCAGCGCGATTTCGATGCGCGAGATGGTGCGGTTCTGGCCTTGGGTCAGCGACCCGGTTACCCAGTTGCTCAACAGAGCCTCTTCCGAGAGCGAATTGGCTTGGTGGGCGTTGGCGCTGTGGACGCCGAGTTCGACGAAATCGCCGATTTGCACCTCAAAGCGTCCCCCGATCAAGGTGGTGGAATTGGTGCGGCGCAGCTCTTGATCGGTGACGCCGCGCGGGGCACTGGCTTGGGCGTAGAGGAACGTGCCCCGGTACTTGTCCATGGCAAAGTCGAACTGCACGCCGTCGAGGCGCGGTTTGGACAGCACCATGGGCGTCAGGGTGGTGCGCAGGTCGCTGCTGATGGTCAGCGCGTACGCGTATTGCCCTTTGTGCTCGGAGGCCACAGCGACCTCGGAAAACCAGTTGCGGAAGCGCTGGGCCTCGAACAATACGGTGCCGAATTCCTCGGGATTGGACTGGGATACGTTGTAGATCAGCCAGCCCTGATTGAGGAAGTTGCCAAAGGAGTCGTAGAAGTAATCCCCCTCGAGGCTGGCACTGACATACCGCTGATAGGGAGCGCGTGCGTAGTTGGTGGCGCTCCACTGCCGCCACTGGTGTTCGGCGACCAACTCTTGGGGTATGTACCAGCGGCGCACCGCTGGATCGAGGGCTTCCATGCCTGGGGAAGCCAGCGATTGTAGCCCGATTTGGGCCGCGACCGGACCGTCGCTAATAGCCCACAAAAGGAGGGCGGCTTTGCAGATATGTTTCGCAGTTCCTGCCATTGCTCACTCAGTAGGCCACAGCTACGGTGCCCGCGGCTGCTGAGAGGCCCTTGTCGGTGGTTAGATCAACTTGGTAGAGGTACACGCCTGGGGCGACTAAGTCCCCTCCGGTGCGGCGGCCATCCCAAGCCGCTGCAAAGCTGCCGCTGACGGCTGGCGTGGAGATCACCTCGCGCACCAGCCGGCCGGACAGGTCAAAAATCCGCAAGGCGATCTGGCGCGGTGCGCCGATGTTGCGCAGATCGTACGAAATCATGGTCTGATCGTTGATCCCATCGCCATTGGGCGTCAGCGTCGTGGGATGCGCGGTGACTTTTCGCACCAGTTCGCCGCCGACGGGCGTGCGCACTGATAGGGCGTCGCCGGCAAAGCGGAAGGTCGCGTTGCCGGGTCGGACTTGCTGCTTGAGCTCGGGCTCGGTGCTGTCGTAAACCCAACCGGTAAATTCTGCGCCAAAGCGCAGCACCTTGGCGTCGAAGACGACCTCGATGCGGCGCTCGTTGTCGCGCGGCGCGGTAAATGGCTCAAAGCTAATGACGATCCGGTCTTCCTCTAATTTAGGCGGGAAGCTGTCGATGATTTCCCGGCCATCGATCGCGACTGAATGCACGGCTGAGGCCGGGACTTGGGTGAAGATCTCCAGCCGGTCGAAGCCCCGGTCGCCGTCCTCGAGCACGGGCCGCACCACATAGGTGAAGGTCTGCGGCTCGAAATTCTCGGTCTCAACCGGCCAGATCTCGGCGATCACGCTTTGGGCCGCGGGATCTTCGGCAAACAGCAGGGATATTTCGTCTATGCGGGGCGCTTTGTTCCCGTCCGAAAACATGACTACTTCTAGCTGCAAGTAGCGGCTAGGTCCGGGTGACAGGAGAGGCGTTCCGTCCTCCCAGCCCGCTGCCTCTGGGTCGCGCAGCCCGGCCGCAAAGTCGTAGGGCGTTGACCAGAAGCTCCAGTTGTCCACGTCGTACGTCGCTTGGATATGGCTGAACCGACCCACTTGGTAGGTCGTGGTGTACTCGTCTTTGGACACCCGCTCAAAGTTGCCGGTGCTGCCGATTTTCCAGAATAAATTGGGCTGTGGCGTGGTGCCGGTGCGCGTGCGCAATGCCAGCCGCGTGCCCTCGGGCACCTCGCCCTGCCAGCGGATCTTGCTCCAAGCCACTGGGCGGCCAAAGTCCAACACGCCCGTGCGATAGGTGGTCTTGGTGACGAAGCCCTCGCCGTACACCTCCATTTCGGCGATCTCCCAGGTGCGCTCGGGGTTGATCGGGCGAATGGCGACCCAGCGCAAGTCGCGCGTGGTAAAGCTCAAATCCACGACTTGGTCGAGGTTTTCAACGTTGCGCTCTAGGATGTCGAATTCCGGGTCGTTGGTCGAGGTGAGCGAGCGGGTGATGTCTCGGTACCAGCGCTTGCCCGGTGAGCGCTCTTGGGGCGAGGACATAAAAGGCGCGGTGTTGTTGGCAACGCCGATTTCGTACCAAGCCAGATAGTTTTCCTCAAAGCCCGGGCGCGGATAGAAGCGGATGCGATTGACCGGCATCTCGGCCCCCAAGTTGACGACTGTGTTTTTTACGTAGCCGATATTGAGGCCGGCCAGTCGCGGCGAGATATCGACCTGGCGCAAGGTCGCGGTTTCCGGGTCGCCGTCGATCATCACCTGTACTTCTTTGGCCGCCTCGCGGGTATAGCCGGTGGAGACGCTCGTGTAGAGGTTGCCGCCGCGCGGGGTCAAGTTCACGTCTAACGCGAGGTTGACCGACGGATCAACCCATATCGGCTGGATGGCGTTGTCGTCGTAGGCGATCATGGTATCGACGCCCGCTTCCTCTGCGCCGATGGCGATGGGAAGCGTACCCAAGACCGCGCCTTGATCGTCAACAAGGATGTACTCGGTCTGCTCGTCGGTGATCAGCCCCTGCCAAGAAGCGCCCGTCGGCCCGCCGATGTGAAACTCGGCCCGGCCCCAAACCGCGTTGGTGCCCCAAGCCACGAGCACTACGTTCAACAACAGCATTCGCTTTAACACGATCTTTTCTCCCTCAATAGGCCACGCCGACGGTGCGCGTGCTGGCGCTCGCGCGCGCATCGCCTTCGATGTTGAGTTGGATTAGGTAGAGGCCAGGGGCCACTTTCGCACCCTGATCGTCGCTCCCGTCCCATCGCAGTTGGGTCAGATTTTCCGAGCTGTACACGCCGCTCTGTCCTTCGATGTTGAAAAGGCGGCGCATCCGGCGTCCCCCTAGGTCGTATACAGTGACCGCAATCTGTGCCGCGCCGCCGACTGCGAGGACTTCGCATTCCATATCCAAGACGTCGTTGATGCCGTCGCCATTGGGCGTGATAACGGACGCGGCGAGGTCAAAGCTGCCCACTAGGCTGCCGCTGTTGACGGCCGGGCTCAAGACGGTAGTGCCCGACTTAAACGAGATGTCGCCTTCGTCCAGCGCGGTGGCATCGCCGGCTTGGACGCTCTGAAAGGCGTCTTCCTGCAACAGCAATCCCCGGCCCTCAAAGGCCGTGCTGTACGAGAGGATGCGGCTGACGAAGTGGATCTTCAACACGGTATTGTGCGCTGCCACTCTCGGGAAGCGCACCTCAAAGCTGCGCTCCGCGATCGCGGTGATGGCCACATCGCCCTCGTCGACTACTGCATCTTGCACCGCAAAGTCGTGCGCTAGGAGGAACTCGCCCTGCGCGTCGATGATTTCAATGCGCTCGATGCGATCTACCCGGCTACCGGTGACCAGCTCGAATCCGTCAAAGCCCTGCAAATCGCCGCTCTCCATCTCGGCGCGCACGGCATAGACAAAGGGAATATCCGCGGCTGCGGGCACCTCGCGCGGAAAGACCTCGCCGACGAGGACATCGGCCAACGGCGGCGTGGTGAAGTCAAAGGAAAGCTGTCGCAGGATTTTGGCCGACTCTAGGTCGTCGGACTGGAAGTCAACCCGGAACTGGAAGTAGCGGCGCGGCCCAGGTGAGAGGACCAACGCGCCCTCGCTGCTGGTACCTGCGATCGGGTTGTAGGGCGAGGTCCACGGGCTCCAATTGCCTAAGTCGTCGCGCACGGGGCCGCGTTCCCACACATCGCTGGGGCCTCCCTTGGCCGGCAGGTCGAGGTACTCGTCGCGCAAGAGCGGCTGGTCGAGATCATCGACGGAGAATGCGATCTCCTCGGCGTCTTGTCGCCCTACTCGTTTGCGCGTATAGGCGAAAGGCGAAGGATCGCTGCCGCTGCGGGTGCGAATGTGCATCTGCACGGCGCTCGCCTGCCCGACGGTTTCCTCCAGCCAGCGCAAGCGCCCCCAATTGGCCGGGCTGCCCATGTCGATGATCGGCGAAATGTACTGCACGGTGGGAAAGAAGCCCTCGCCGAAGACTTGGAATTTCTCCACCTCAAAGGGAATGGATGAGGTGGCGCGCAGACGGATAAAGCGCAAAAAGCGCGGCGGGTCGATCTCGGTGGTGGCGACCGGGTCGGTGTTGTTGGTGCGCACCGCAAAGGTCTCCCATATGGGGTTGCCTGCCTCGGTCAACACTTGGCCGTCGTTGACTTGCAACTCGAAGTTTTTGAGGAAATCCTCCTGAAAGGGCGTCGATGGCGACGGAAAGACCGTATTGCGCGGGAAGAAGCGGATTTGGTTGACGCCAAAACGCGCGCCCAAATCGAGCACGAGCAAGGTGCCCAACACGTCCCGTCCCTTGCGCTCGAAGGCCCCGCCAGTGGGGTCGGGCGACACGACCTGCGCGAGGATGTTTTGTAGCTGGGATTCGGCGAGGTCGAAAACGGTCGGGGCGCGGATGCTGCCGCCGCGCTCGGCGATTTCAGCGGCGAGGTTTTGACCCTCTTGCACGCGGCGGGGCAGGATGCTAGCGGGAAAATCCGCGCTGGCAAAATCGACGAGATTGACCGGCGCGACGCCGATTTCGGTGATGTTGGGATCCAGGGTGGAGCGGTACTCCGGCTCGATGGTTTGCACTGCGGCTCCGGCCGCTACTTCCCCCTCCCAGCTAATCTGACCGTCTTGGCCGACGAGCAATACTTGACGCCCCTGCGAATCGCCGCCGTGCAAAAGCACCATTGCACTTATGAGAAGCAAGCGCTTCATAAATTTTCCCCGCGAATTTTTTCCGCCAATGCCTTCTGCTCAACCTCGATCCGCTGCTGGAGCTGGGCGCGTCGCCGTTCCTGCTGATAGCGCGCCTCTGCGTCCCGCGCCTCTGCGTCCCGTCCCAACTGGCCATAAGCTCTGCTCAAATGGCCTTGAACCCGCCAATTACGAGGCTCTAATTCGGCGAGATGCAGCCAATGGGGTAGGGCCTCGCCGGGCCGCTTCAGTTCTAAGAGCACCTTGCCGAGAAGGAGCAGCACCTCACGGTGGTCTGGTGCTAGCGCTAGGGCTTGCGAAAGCAGCGGTTCGGCCGCTGCTGGCTGGCCATTGTGCCGCAAGAGCGCGGCCGCTTCCACCCGCGCCGGCACCCCATAGACCGGACTGTCTAGGAGCTGGCGATAGGCTCGCTCGGCGTCTGCGACCCTCCCGCCCGCAGCGTAAGCGCGCGCCAGTTGGTAGCGCACTCGGCTGCTATCCGGGTTAAAAGTTAGCAGCCGCTCGTAGGATTCTACGGCCTCGTCGAGTGCGCCGCTGGTCAGTTGCGCGTCCCCCAAGCGCCCGAGTAGGCCCTCTTGCCCGCCGTCTGCGACGAGCTGTTGGTAGATGGTGCGCGCTTCCTGTGGACGGCCCACTGCCATGTAGCGATCTCCGAGTGCCCGCTGCCCGCGCTCGTCTGCGGGCCAGCGCTCGACGAATGCCCGGCTAACCCCCAGTGCCCGCTCGGGTTTGCCGCTCGCGTCGTAGAGCACCGCCAGGGCCCAATACACATCCTTGTCGGGGCTGCCCGCGGCCACGGCCTGTTCGTACGCGGCGATCGCCGTAGCTATCATACCCAACTCCGCATAGGCGTGACCCAAATAGCGCTGCTGCGAGGCTTGCGCCGCTCGGTCTATGGCGGGCGTACTGGCATTGACCAACGTCCCAATTAGGACCAATCCCGCCACGGCTCCTCCCCTCCGCGCCCAAGACAACCGCGCCAGTTGTCCGACCCCACCCACCGCAAAAAGCAAGAGCACGGGTACCAGCACCATGCGCGTCTCGGCATGGGCACCGTAGAGTGCGGTTCCGGCCGCGCCGGTTGCGACAAACAGCAGGGCGAGCAACGTGTCCCGCTCACGACCCGCCAAGGCAAAACCCACACCCAATAGCGCCAGCGGCATAACCAAGCCAAAGGGAAAGGCGAGGCCCCATTTCCACAACAGGACCGCTAAGACGGCTGAATCGCCGCGCGCGTGGTACATATCCAACGCGAGCAAGTGCTCTCCGCCGCGCACGAGGAAGTCGGGCGAGCCGCCGGCACTCGTAGCAACCCCCCCAACGTACCACAGCGCGATCGCACCAGCCGTCCCCAGCGCACAGGCCCAACACGCCCGCGGCCTTCCTCCTATCCACAGCCACCACAGCACGGCCGGCGCGAAAAGCGCGACTTGCGGCGCGGCCAGCAAGCAAAGCCCCAACAAAAGCCCGACCCCTAAAAATGCCTTCCCATCGGCCTGTCGGTCGGCCCACAAGAGCGCCGCCAACAGCAATAGCACCAGAAATACCGCGAGGACCGGGGGCAGCAAAGCGCCGGTGAAATAGATGGCCGGTCCATACAGAGCCGCGCAAAAAGCCGCGACGAGTCCCGTACCCGGCCCCCAGAGCGCGCGGCCGATTAGGGCCAACAGCGTGCAACTGACCGCGCCTAGCAGGACTTGGACGTATCGGGGTGCCAGCCCAGCGGCGACGAGGCCGCGCAAAAAGAGCGGGTACAAGGGGCTGGCAGCCGCTGCGCTCTCCTGCCCTCTAGCGGCTTCAATGTAGGGTTGGCTCGCCGCTGTCGGTACCTCCCAGAAGGGACTTTGCTCGACCTCATCCAAGTAGGTCAGGCGCGGCCAAAGGGCCATGAGCGCGATGCCGATGACGGCTGCGCCGAAGTTGTCGCTGCGCCAAATCACGCGCTATTCCAATCCTGCGTAGATCGTTATAAAGGTCTGACTCGTGTACCGCGCCTCTCTCTCCTTGAAGTCCTGGCGCTCGATGCGCAGCCCGGCTAGGGCGTGGAGGCTATAACCCAAGTACTGAGACTGATTGGTAAATTGAAACGCGCCGGTAATGGAGTTGAAGTCGTTGGCATCGATGTCGAAATCGTTAAAAATCAGGTACTCGATGCCCGTTTGGAGCCGGGTAGCTCGCAGGACGCGGGTTTCAGCGACGACCGAAAAAAGCTCGTAGAGACTGGTGGAGTGCTCTGTGGCGAAGAGGCTGCGCGACTGCTTGCGGAACTCGCTCTTCCAGCGCGGCTCCAAGCTCAACTGGCCTAAAGCATAGCGGTAGCTGGCCTTGTTGATCAGCCCAAAGAAGAAGTCCTGCTCGTCCAGTTCTAGGGCCTGCCGGCGAGCATCGCTCATTAGCTGGCGAAAGCGCACGTAATTGAGTTTGGTCTGCACTTTATAGGAGGCAGACTGTACGTTGTGCCCCACAAAGAGCTGGTTGACCCAAGTGTCGCGGGCTAATAGGGGATCTTCAACTTTGGTCAACTCGCCGCCGCGCAGGGTGTTCTCCGGTGCCCACTGCAAGAGGGAATTGGGGATGTCGTCTTGTACCAATTTGCTCATTTCAAAGAAGCGCAAGCGCCCAAAGCGCGGAGAATCGTTGTCGTACGTTGCGAGGGCGTAGGTGCTCTTGTTTTGCTGGTTCGACGAGATGAGCTCTTCGCGCAGCGCGCCGACCATCACCTTGAGCCTCGGCGTCAGGTCCGCACCGCCGTACACATTGTACCCGCGATGGTCGCGGCGGTAGGGGTAATCTGGCTCTTCGTCGTTTTCGTATTGGTCGATCCAGAAGTTGTTGTTCATGTCCATCCCGAAGAGGAATTCCGGGCGGTCGGAATGGAAGCGCAGGAAAGGCTCTTCGTAGTCGGGCACGGCGTTGGAGCGCACGAAGTTGTCGTTTTGGTTGATGTCGGGCACGAAGTCGTTGTTTTGGTCCCAGCCCGGGAAGACCTGAGAATCGCCCTGGAGCCAGTCAAAGCGCACCGTGTCGGGGAAGCGGTCTTGGTCGTCGTTGTCTTCGACTAGTTCGACGATGCCTTCACGCTCGCTGTCGTAGTTGATTTCGCCCGTGCCCGTGGTGACGAAGGTCCGCGTATTGTAGAGCGGATCCATGCTGTACGCCTCGCCAAAGGCAAAGAAGGGGGCGGCCTTTTTGGACGCGTTCACCATCCAAGCCGGTGCCCGGCGGCGACCGCCGATGCCGGATGCAGTGCGATGCTCGTCGCGCAGGACGTTGGGATACTTGCGGTAGCTCACGCTCAGGTCGTATTCGGCGTACAGGTCAAAGCCCTTGTAGTCGCGTATTTCGATGTTGCCGCCGAAGATGTGGGTAGCCGTCGGCAGGCCGTACTCGAAGCGGACGGTCTGCAAATTGGTGATGTCTTGCACGTTGCCCTCGGCTTGAGCCATCAGCAACAGCACGGCTTCCCCGTCGCGGTTGACTTGGCGGTCGGAGGTCATCCAGACCTGATAGTCGTTGCCCAGCACCAGCCGGAACTCGACTTTGACGATGTCCTCTTTGGGAAACGAGGCCCGATCGACAAAGGCCGGGCTGTCGAAGTCGTAGCTCAGGCGGATCTCCTCGGGGCCGTTGGCGGCGATATAGCCCTGCTGGACAAAGCCGCCCTCGATGACCGGCTCGAACTGGATGTCTTTGCCGGCATCGACGGTGCCGTCCTCGTAGGTAATCAGGATGTCCGAGCCGGCCTCAAAGAAAGCGGCTCCACCCGTTTGGTCGCCCGGGGAATCGTCGCGCAGGACGATCTGAATCAGCGACACGGTCTTGTTTTGGGCCACGGTCAAGGCACCGGAAAACGGGTTGCCCACTAGGCGGTCCGACAGCGTGTTCGACTGGTGGGCGTTGACCGCGTGCAGGCCCAATTGCAAGGCGTCGCTGAGCTGGTAGGCGAAGCGCCCGCCAAAGAGCGTGGTGTTGTTGGTGCGGAGTACTTCTTGATCTTCGGTGGTCGAGCCGCCTGGATT
This sequence comes from Candidatus Latescibacterota bacterium, assembly GCA_965261395.1. GTDB lineage: Bacteria > Latescibacterota > UBA2968 > UBA8231 > UBA8231. The sequence goes on along the minus strand of OZ253462.1, from coordinate 2,487,931 downwards.
GCTCAGGCGCGAATAGATGAGCGTCCCTTCGTAGCGGTCGGTGGCGAGGTCGAACTGCACGCCGTCCATACGCGGCTTAGAAAAGACCATTGGCGAGATCACCGAACGCATCTGCGCACTGGTTGTCAAGGTGTAGAAGTATTGGCCTTTGGCGTCTGAGGCGATGACCACGTCGGAAAACCACTGTTGGAAGCGGTTGGACTTGATAAGCGAGTTGCCGAACTGCTGGGGCTTGCTCTGGGAGTTGTTGAAGATCAACCAGCCGCGAGTGAGAAAATTGCCGTACAAGTCGTAAAAGTAGTCGCCTTCGAGGCTGATATCGACGTAGCGCTGGTAGGGGTTGCGGGCGTAGTTGGTGTACTGCCATTGGCGCCAGTGGTACTCTTTGTAGAGTTCCTGCGGCACGTACCAGCGGCGCACCGCTGGGGCGAGGACGCCGAGCATGACGTCCGGCCCTTGGGGCGCAAAGGAGGTCTCGTCGCCCTGTTGCAGCCCTAGGCGCGAGCTGTAATCGACTTGGCCGACTGCCTCTTGGGCCGCTCCGGCGGCGACCAGTAGCAAAACGATGCTTATTCTGACAGTAACATTGTGCATGGTGCTCTCTTTTCGCCCCTAATAGGCTACCGCGATAAGGTGGGATCGCCGTTGTCCGGCGCTGTCTTCGACGTCGATGTCCACGTCGATCTGGCAGATGTAGAGTCCGGGCGGCACGACGCGGCCGTGGTCGTCCTTGCCGTCCCAGGTAAAGCGCTGGTGGCCGCCTTGAGCCGTGCCCTCTAGCAGGCGCATGGGCCGGCCGTCGAGTGCCCAAATGCGGACGGCCGCCGGCCGCTCGGCATAGACTTTGAACAGCGAGAACTCGATTTGGGCGACGTCGTTTACGAGGTCGCCGTTGGGCGTGAAGGGATTGGGCGCAACCGAGATGTCGGCGACGATTTGCTTGGCACCGAGCGCGGCGATCGACAGGGTTTGCGACGGCCGCAGCGCGGTGGCGTCGCCGGCGTCGGCGGGCTGATAGGGCGTGCTGGCCGCTTGGTTGCGCACCGCCACCTTCAGCTTGGTGCCGTGGAGGAAGACCTTGGATGCGAAGCGCAGGCGCACGAGTCGGCCGCGACCGACGACCCACCCTCTGGCACGGCCTAGCCGGCTGTACTGGGCCGCGCTGAGCGTGTCGCCGGCCTCGTCGAAAAGCGTCTGGCTACCCAAACCGACAATCTTGCGGAAGTAGCGCACGGGCCCTTGGGACTCGGGCGACAGCTCGTCGTAGGCCGCTCGATCGACTTCCACCAGCTCCTCTCCGGCACTGCGGAAGTAGCGCACCGCGCCGCGCACGGCGTCTGGGAGTAGGGCGTGCGAGGTCGCCGTCAGAAGCTGGCCGTCGATGCTGGTGGGCACTTCCTCGCCATCGGCAGCCGTGCGGAAGTATAGCTGCGGTAGCTCGTCGGTCGCGCTGGCAACCTCCGGGAGGCGCACCAGGAGCGAGTCGCCTTGTAGTATCTGGCCGTCGGTGCTTGTAAGGTCCAAGAGCGATTGCGGCGCTCCGGCCGCAAACTGCTCCTCGGTGCCTAGTGCCACATCGATAAGCTGCATATCGAGACCCGGATCGGCGCTGATGAGGACCTCGTCGAATCCGAGGCTGCGGACAGAGATGGGCTGCTCTAGGAACTGGGGTTGGACGAAGACCTCGAACGTGTCCAGAATTCCCACTTGGGCCTCGGGCGGCCAGACTTCGGCTCGCAGCCCGAGGGCGACCGGAGTGTGTAGCTCTACGGAGATGCTCTGTAGCGCTGGTGCGATTTGGCGGTCCTCGCTGAGCAGGCGGGCCTGGATTTGCATGAGCTTGCGCAGGCTGGGCGACGTCACCGGGTCGCCGGACTGCTGGTACTGCTGGCTCCAAGGGCTCCAGCCCGGGCCTAGTGCGAAGGACGTGTCGATTGGCCCTTTGAGGAAGGCGAGGAGCTTTTTGTGTTCGGCTGCGGTCTTTTCGATGCCATTGCTGTCGTAGAAGCGCACCTGCTGGATGAGCTGGTCGCCGGTGCGGGTGCGAAGTTCGACTTTGGTGCCAGGCGGCGTGTCAGCCTCCCAGTGAATACTGCCCAAGGTCACCAGCCCGGGCAGTTCAATCAGAGCGGATTCCAGCCCGATTGCCGCAGGCACGCCCTCGGCGAAGAGCATCAGCTCGCTGAATCGGGCCCAGAAGCGATCCGAGCGGTTTTCGGTGTCGCCGATGAAATTGGCCAGGGTCAGGAGGTCGAGGAAGCGCACCTTACGCACGGGGTCCTGCACATCGTTGAGGTAGCCGAAGAACCCGTTATCGACGTTTTTTACTCGCGCTGGCGGCGCAATCGCGCGCCAGCGCAGCTTGCCTTGGGCGTCGCGTTCTCCGGTTGACGACCGCATTTCGTAGCCGCGGATATTGCCGCCGATGACGCGGACTTGGTCTAGCCACACCGTGCCGCCTATATCAATGGTCAGCACGTTGGCACCTGGGTTGAGGGGGTCTTGGGTGGGTTGCTGATAACTGCTGCCAATGTCCCCGTCGAAGGCCGGTCCAGGCGTTTTGCCAGCCGAGGTTAAGTCTAACGTGCCTCCCCCTTCGAGCAGGCCCAAGCTAATGTTGTCTCCCCAGCCCCACGCCTCGACCTCGGCCAAGCGCGGCAATTCGCGGCGGTAGAATTCGCGGCGGCCCTGGCGCTCTTCCTCCAAGGACTCGTAGGTTTCGGCGTCCACCGGCTCTTCGCGGCCGGCGAAGTCGCGCACGAAGTGGACGATGTCGCCGCGTTCCTGCGCTGGCAGCGCCTCCCACGCGGCTTGGTCGATTTGCTCGGCCCGTCCGCCGCGTGTATCGGTGATTACGATGCGGATGGTTTCGATGACCTTGCCGGTCCAGGCCGGGTCGGCGCTGTTTTGTCGCAGTTTCTTGACACTGCTAATGCCGCCGGAAGGATCTACGAGGCCGGGGTTGACCGGGGTCGCAAGAACCGCTCCCCCGGTTGCGGCGGCACTTTCAAAGAAGAAGGTGCGCTGCTGGGTATTGGGCCCTTCGTGGGGGACGAACAGCTCGAAACTGACCTTGCGGTCGTCGGTAAGCGATAGCGTCTGGTTCCGTGCCAAGAGGAGGAGGTACTTGAAAAACGGATCGCCTAGCTCCTCATTGACGAAGCGCACGGAAATGCCCTCCACGGGTACGGCGCGGCCCAGATCTACCTCGACCCACCACTGCTCGATGGGGTCGTTCGGGTCTGGCTCCCAGAAAGTGGTCGGATCGCCGTCGACGATGCGGGCCGCCATCTCGATGTTGGAGCCAGCGCGGCTGACCCCGGGCCGCACCAGATAGTCGTAGACGAATTTTTTCTGGGCGTCTTGGATGGGTTGGCCGAGCACATCTACTTTCAGGGTGCTATCCACATTGAGGATGCGCGGGTCTTTGTTGGTGATCACTACCGGACGGGCGATACTGGGGTCGGCGAGGACGTTGTAGATCGAGCGCAGGTGCCGCGGACGCACTGCGCCCGAGTTGTCGATAGCAGTCAGGTGTGCGGGTTTTTTCCAGTGCGCCCAGTGGCTGCGTCCAGTGACGACAATGCGGTCATCGACGATGTCGTACCCTTGCTGTGCGCTGGCTGGCAGCCATGCCCACAACAGGCAGTAGGCGAGGATACACCATTTGGTTTTTACCACAATAGCACCTCCTTACAAGCGCTCGGCGAATAAGGCGACTTGGCTTGCGCGCTCGGCGCGCAGGCGTTGGATGAGCGCGTCCATGAGCTCGTCCCTGCGCCTTGCTGCCAAGATGGCCCGCGCTCGCGCTTGGGCTTGGGCGAAGGGTTGGATGTCGCCACCCTCCTTGTGGTGCACCCGGAACACGGCAAAGCGGTCCAACACCTCCACTGGCCCGTCCCATTCGCCGACCTCCGCAGCAAAGGCCGCATCCACGAGCTGGGGATAGCGCGCCCGCACCACCTTGCGCAGGTGGAGCGCTCCGTCGTGTGGGTCGCCGTGGGTTTCGACGCCCGGCCGGGCCAACAGCTCAGCGACGGTGCTGCCGTTTGCGAGGGCTTCGCGCAACTCTTGGGCCTGCTCGCGGGTGGGGGCGAGGAGCTGGTTGATGTGGACGGATTCGGCCGTGCGGAAGCGCGTCTTGTTCGCCTCGTAGTACGCGGCGACTTCTTCCTCGCTGGGGGCGGCCTTGGTCGCTGTTTCTGCCTTGGTAAGCTGCTGTAAAACGAGGGTCTTGCGCTTGCGCTCGCGCCACTCGGCAAATTCGGCCTCTTGGTCCCATCCGCGCCGTTGGGCCGCCACGGCCATCAGGTAGGCTGGCAAGAGCGCGGCGCGGGCCAACGAGACGACCTGTGCGCTGTCTTGCAACGCACCCCGGAAGCCGATCGAGCGCAGGTTGTAGAGGTATTCGCCCAAGGAGATCGCCCCGCCGTCAAAGCGATAGAGCGGCAGCGCGGCGAGCGAATCCGCGGGATTCGGCGCGGCCAGCAAGGCTTGCAGGCCCTCGTGATTCAACTGTAGGTCCAAGGAGCGGCTCAGGGTTTCCACTTCGATTTGCAGGCGACTCTGCCATTTTTCGCGGTGCGCCGCGCTGGCGGCTTCTTGCGCGTAGTCGGCCTTGTCGGCTGGTCGGTCTTCGACAAAGCGGTAGATCTGCCAGCCGCCCGCCAGTGGCAGTGGCTCGGCGATTTGACCGACCGGCAGCGAGAGGAAGGTCTGCGGTGGAATGGCAAAGCGCTGCGCTTGGGTGCGCCCAATCCAACCGACGACTCCGTCGCCCTGTGGGGCAAAGAGGTCGTTGGCCGCAAAGCGCTGCGCTAGTTCGGCGAAAGGCTCGCCCTCGTGCAGGGCCTGCAATACGCGGTCCACATCTCGCTGCTGCCGCACCAGAATCCGCGCAAAGAGCCGCTCGCGGTCAAAGCCCATATCGACGAAGGTGCGCTCGACTTCCTCGGGCGTCACCTCGACTTGGGGCGCGAGCACTTCGGCTTGGTAGCGCTGGGAGAGCTGCTTGCGGACGAGGGCGTTTAGCTGGTAGCGGACCTCATCGCTTTGCTCGATCCCCCTAGCGCGGGCCTCTTGCAGCAGCAGTTCCTGATCGACGAGAGACTGTAGGTGGTCGCGCGCAGATTCGCTCTGCAAGCCGGACGGCAAGCGCTCGACAAAGCGCAGGTACTCGGCCTTGGTAAGGGCCACGTCGCCGACTTGGGCCACGACCGGGTCGTCTGGCCCGCAGCCAAACAGAGCCAAGAGGGCGATAGCGCGCCACAGGGAGCGGGGAGTAGCGATAAACATGCTGTTTGATTTAACCAACGGCTAGGCGGGTGTCAAGTTTTTTGCCAATACGACTAACTGTATGTAATTCTTGGCTTTATTTGGTTAGAAGCCATCTAATAAATCCTGCGTACAGCCCCTCACCGTTAGTACATGCGAATTACATTACCCGTCATGCCGGTGAAGCCATCCACGACCAGCCACGCCCCGCCCGAAGCGAATTGCCCGAGTATCACCCCCAAAAAGAACCAGCGCGTCGAGCGGTAGCCATTCGGTCCCATGTATTTCAAGACGACGGATTTAATCAGCCAAGCGAGAAAGATACTGAACCAGATATTGCCGAGGATCCAGGTGCCGCTGGCCACGTAGCCGATGGGATGCAAAGGCCACCACAACAAGTGGTGCCGCGCCCACAGCAGAAGCGCCATAACCGCGGCCCCCACTCCGTTCCAGAGCCATCCCAGCCAATAGGGTCCGGTCGGTGTCTCGATGAAGCGGGCGGCAAGGCGAAAAGGCTCGAAGGCGAAAAGCCCGGAGAAGTACTGGCGGTGCAGGTTGAGCGCCCCGTACTGGTAGCCCAAGTTCAAGGTCGCATAGATCGAGCCCAAAAGGCCGATGGCCAGTGCCGCCGTTAGCATCGCCAAGACGCGTCGCCGCCCGACCTTTAAGCCATGCAACATGCGGATGCCGTTGGCGCAGGGGGCCATCATAAAGACCAGCAGGTCGCCCGCCCAAGCGAGCGTAAAGCCCAGTGCCATCATCCCCGTCGCCCCCAGCGCCGTTGAGCCGACGCCCGAGACCACAAAACCCGCGCCCGAAAGCCCCTCCACGGCCGACGAGAGGCCAGCTTCGACAATCACTCGGGTAAGGGCGAAGAAGATGGCGAACGCCGCGCCGAGAAACAGCACCACCGCCCACCAAGGCAGCCCCGTCTGCCACAGCCACAAGCCCATGACCACGAGGCCGCCCACCAAACCGACCAAGGCCGTTCGGTAGGACAACAGCTCCCCGGCTGCGCTGCCGCCGGCTCGGGCCTGTTGCCACACGGCCTTTAGATGCCCGCGTGCCGTCCACAGCCCGAGGACGACCAGCGCAACCATCGCGCCCATGCTCTGATGGCTCAACATGCCCGTGGTGGGGCCGGCATGACTGTAGGCATCGAGCTGTTCGGTGGTGAAGATGCCCAGCGTCGAACAGGCCCATTCTTGGGCTTTGGCCAACAGATAGAAAAACCACAAGCTGCCCGAAATTCCGGTGTTGATAAAATAGGCCAGGCCCATCATCAGGTAGTTGAGCCGGATGCTCAAGACAACCGCGTCGTGCCCCAAGGCTAGCGGCAGGTTGAGATCAACGCGCGGCGCGAATTCGTAGTAGTGGCTAAAGGAGTTGATCGTATTGAGGATCGCCGGTACCGCAAAGCCAGCCCACATTATGGGATTGCGCAAAAAGGGTTTTATGCGCGCTGGTTGCGGGCCGTCCTCGATCATCCCCAACGGCACTTGGACCAGCGGGTAGAGCAACCGCTCGTGGTCCATCCACTGCCGCCGCATAATCACCATCGCGCAGATGAGCACGAGATAGAAGGCGGCCATAAAGAGCAACCACCAGAAAAGCGGCTCGACCCAAGCGCCATAGGGGATGGATTCGCCACGGGGTAGCCCCTCGTAAAACTGCTTGATCGCCACCTCGTCTTGGACGACCAGCCAGGTGGGGATGTGGGGCACCAGCAGCTCTGCCCAGTTGTTTTCTGGGGTCGCGTAATAGAGCACACTGGAAATGGCGGGGATCGCGGCACCGGTAAAGCCCCGCGATGGGATCGCCGTTGCCAGCATCATCATCGCGGTAATAAGCAGCAGTTCGGCGCGGTTGAACGCCCAGTGCCGCCGCATTAGCCCCAGCAGCGGTTGCACCAGCGCGAGCAGCCAGAAGAGCAGGAAAAAGGCGGCCGGCGTCGATGAGCTCAAACCCAGCCGGGTGCCCTTGATGACGAATTCCCCATAGGGCAACCCCACGGCGATCAGCGCGCAGAGTCCGAGGCCCGTCAGCATCGCTGGTAGGCGAATTGCGAGGGAGGTCTGGGGGTCTGGGGGCATAGAGGGGCTAGGGGATGGAGTAGCGGGTGCGCGGCGAATTGGCAAACGTAGCCAAATCCGCGGATACCCGTCAATAAACGGCTGACCTTGCCTCGACGGGTGACGGCGCTCTGGTTGCTGTCTGCGGGAAAAAGCCGCTAACTATCTGGACATCCGACGACCTTTTTATAGACGAGGAGCTATGGAGCGCAAAATTTACGCCTTTGGCATGGACGGCTTTATCGTCCCGATGATGAAGCGATTCGCCGCGGAAGGGGCCTTGCCCCACTTCGAGCGCCTGCTGCGCGAGGGGACGGTCAACCAGACCCTGCCCTCCTTCCCAGTGTGGACCCCGACCAACTGGGCAACTCTTTCGACGGGGGCGCATACGGGCACGCACGGGGTGACGCGCTGGCGGGTGGAAGTCGCGCCGGGCCAGCGGATCGACAGTTTCGACGGGCGGGCCAACAATGCCGAGCGCATCTGGAACGCCTTGGAGCGGGCGGGCCTGCAGAGCGTGGCTGTGCACTATCCGGCGGCCCATCCCTCCGGGGTGGAGACGGGCTTTGTGGTCGATGGCTTTGGCCACCCCGGGCACCGCAGTACGGATTTTGAAGTGGCTATCTGCCAGGCCTATACCACGGAGGCCGCGCTAGAGGAAGCTATCGAGATGGACCACGATGGGACGGCCGTGCGGCAGGAACAGCGCAGCGTCGAGCCGATCCCGCCGCTAACACCGGCGCAGGAGTGGCAGAACCTGCCCGCAAGTCATGCTCCGCCGCTGGAGAGCCGCATTGAGGTGGTGGCTCGGTTGGGCGGGGATGTCACCGCGTTCCATCTGCTGGCGGTGGACAGCGTGGGAAAGGGCTACGACCGGGTGCTGGTGTGTCGGGACCGGGACGGAGCCGGTTGCATAGCCGTTGCCGGGGTGGGCCAGTGGAGCGAGTGGGCGGTGGAGGACTTTGCCATTGACGGCGGCCAGCGCTCGGCGTCGGTGCGCTTCAAGCTGATGGAACTGGCCGCGGACGGCAGCAGCCTCAAGCTCTACCGCACCCAAGTGACCTATACCGATGGCTTCACCCTGCCCGACGAGTTGGCTAGGGACCTAGTGGAGCGCTTTGGGCCGTATCAGGAACACGCCTCCATGTTGCCCTATACCGCAGGGATGGCCGATTTTGACACAGCCTTGGAAGAATGCGAGTACCAAGGGATGTGGTTTGCCGAGGTCGCCCGCTACATGCTGCGCGAGCGGGGTTGTTCCTTTTTTCTTTGCCACTGGCATCTATACGACTATCTCAACCACATTCATCTCGGGGACGTGGATCCCGTGTGCCCGGGGTATGCCGCCGAGCGTGCCGAACAGTACTTGGACTATTTTCGGCGGGCCTATCAGGTGGGGGACCGCATTTTGGGGCGGCTGTGGGAGGATGCGGATGAGCATACGTACGTGGGCGTGGTGTCCGACCACGGGTGCTCGCCCGATGTGCGGGTGGCCAATATCCGGCAGTTTTTGCACGATCAGGGATTTCTGGCACTCAAGGGCGGGGAAGAGATGCTGGTGCGCGATCAAGTGCGCGAGGAGGATATCGACTGGGAGCGCACCCAGGCCTATATGAAGGACGACAAGGGGTTTGACATTTTCATCAACGCCGAGCCAGGACCAGAATTCGACCGCATTGAGGCCGAGTTGCTGCTGGCCCTGCGCACTTGGGTTGACCAGGAAGTGGGGCGCAATCCAGTGGCCATAGCCTTGCCTCGGCGTGACGCGTACATCCTCGGCCAATGGGGGGACCAGTGCGGCGACGTGGTTTTTGCTTGGGACCACGGGTACGTGAGCGGGTACTACGGACAGTGGCGGGGCATTGCCGGCGGAGGCTGTGTTGGAGCGCCCAATGTGTACGGGGCGCACCACGGGGGTTTTTTGCCGACCGAAAGTGAGACCTCGTCCAGTTATGGCTCGTGGTTGCTAGCCGGGCCGGGAGTGAAGCAGGGATACGAGCGGCCGGTGGACAAGCTGGGGTACATCCACGCCGCCGATGTAGTGCCCACCTTCTGCCAGATGCTGGGGGCCGAGCCACCTCGTCAAGCGCAGGGGACGGTGGCGCGGGATTTGTTTGAGGGCCACGAAATGGTGCGGGAGCGGGCGGCTAGCCACGAATGAAGCGATCAGTAACACCTACTTGAGGAGGAACAATGGAACATTTGACTAAACGCACCTTGGGTCGCACGAGGCTCGAGGTCACCCAACTCGGCTTCGGAGCGGCCGAGCGCGAGCTGCCGGATGAAGCGGAGTACGACGATCAGGCAGGCAGCGTATTGAATGCGGCTCTCGATGCAGGGATCAACCTCGTTGACACGGCCCCGGATTACGGCGCTAGCGAGGAGCGGATCGGCAAGTACCTCAGCCATCGCCGCGACGAGTTCTACTTGGCTACCAAGTGTGGCTGCAACATCGACGAGGATGGCACCAGACTGGAGCCGGGCCACCTGTGGACGGCCGAGCGTCTGCGCACCAACATCGACCAGAGTCTGCGCCGCCTGAAGACCGACTGCGTAGATCTGCTACAGATGCACAATCCCACCGTGGAAGACGTCGAGTTGGGAGGGCTGATCGAAGTACTTGAGGACATTCGACAGGCGGGAAAGACCCGTTTTATCGGCGTGTCTTCGACGGTGCCGCATCTGGCCGCATTCGTGGAGTCGGAGGCTTTTGACGCTTTCCAGATTCCCTATTCGGCTCTTGAGCGCCAGCACGAAAGGATGATTCAGGAAGCGGCCGACGCCGGAGCTGGCATTGTCATTCGCGGTGGCATTAGCTTGGGACACCGAGCTAGTGAAGAACGCCAATCAAAGTGGGAGCAGGCGGGGCTCGACGAACTCATCGGCGGGATGAGTCGGCACGAGTTTGTCCTGCGCTTCACCCTCGCGCATCCAGCGTGTCACACGACGATTGTCGGCACGACGAACCTCGAGCACATGAAGTCCAACGTCGCTGCGGCCTTGGCGGGTCCACTGCCCGCGGATCTTTACGCGGAGACAAAGGCTCGGCTGGCGAATATTGGCGAGGAGCCGGAGTAGCTCTTGAGAAGCCGACTCAAGGATGAGGAGGCCCCTAACTGAGCATGGCGCGTTCTTCGTCGCTCATGTCGAGGATGTAATCGGGGGCTAGTGTGGTGGCCGGAGGACGGCTTGTTGCTCTGGCGTCATGTCTTGGATGGAGGGCGGATACGATACTTCGTGGATGGAGGGAACGCGGGCTTGGTAGCGCGGGCAGTAGGGGTAGAGCAGGGTGCGGCGTTGATGGTCCGCTTGCCAGACTAAGGTGCCGTGAATGGTGGCTTCGGCGAAGATCACCACATCGCCAGCGCGCACGTTGACCTCGACGACTTCATCTTGGAAAGCCTCGCAATCGCGCAGCGCTTCGGGGATCGGATAGTTGGCTTTATGGCCGCCGGGGACTACGGCCAAGCCGCCGTCGCCGGGGCCTTCGTCGGCCAGTGGGAATTCTACCAAGGTCAGGCTGTTGTAGATCTTGCCGAATTTCCAGTGATAGGTCAGCGAATAGGACAGCCGATCGAGTTGGCCGCCGTGGAGGTAGTGACCGGCGCAGCCTTTGTCCATCACAATTAGTCGCGGCCGCGCGGCCATGTGATAGGCACCCATCAGTTCGTTCAGGTAGGGTTTGAGGCGGGGGTGCACCATCAATTGGCGGAAGGGCTCGCAGTAGGGCCGCTCCCAGGCGACCATCTCGTCACTCCAGCGTTGGCGGACGTCGCTGGTCAGGGCCTTGGACTCGCCTTCAAAGCGGCGCTCGTGGACTTCGATCTGGTCGTCGTAGTGATCGATGGCCTCGTTGCAGCGGCGGATGGTGTCGGCGTCGACGACATCCCTGAGGATGAGGTAGCCGTTGAGGTCGAAGAAATACTTTTCGTCGTCTGTCATGCTCTACTCTTATTCTTTGCCAAGCCGAGCAAATGACACATCGCCCTAATCATCTACCCACGCCTCCAAGCCCCAACTCTCCAGCGACCTCTGTATGGAGGGAGGGAGTTGCTGAAAACGCAACGTCAGACCCAATTGTCCCAAACGGATCGCGTCTCGCCTAAGTAATGGACTAATGCTCCGCACTTCGTTACCCACGATGCAGACCTCCCTTACCCCCTCCTCGACATGCGATTTTAGGCAATCATACAGGATGTCGAACTCCGTCTTATTGATATACCCCATGAGTTCGATGGTTAAGGTCCGGCCGCAGCGATTCAATGTGTTAATGCGCACCATGCTGATGCCCTCCAAGACCGTCTCATCTGCCACGTCCCTCCCTCAAGGTAGCTTGGTCGTCTTCTTAGCTTCTACCTGTCCATCCACCTCGACCCGATAGAGATACACCCCAGCGGCCACCGCCTTCCCTGCCTCGTCGCGGCCATCCCAAGAAAAACGATGGCTGCCCGCCCCAAGCGGCCCTTGCCACACTTGCCGCACCCGACGCCCCAACACGTCGTACACCCTCAGCGACACCCCTGCCGCGTCTGTCGCCAAATCAAGGGGGATCACGACTGCCGGATTGAACGGGTTGGGATAGCTGTCGCCCAGCCGATACTGCACCGGTCGCGCTGCCGCCGCCGTCATCACCGCGGTCGCTGGCGCTCCCACCAAACTCTTCAATACCTGCACGCCGCCCAAGACGCTATTTAACACCACCAAGTCCACATCGCCGTCCCCATCCACATCCCCCGGCAGCACCTGTACTCCTTCGCCGACCAAACGATGCTGCTCCACCTCCTTAGTCGGATTCACGCCCCCACCCCATTCGACGAACACGCCAAAGCCCGATCCGCGGTCCCCGCCGACAAATGCCCAATCCTCTACTCCGTCGGCGTTCAGGTCGCGCGCTACCACCGGTGAGCGCATAAACAGCCGATCATCATACAGCACCTTCTCATCTACACCGCCCCCTAATCGGCTGCTCCGGACGACAAGGCCCTTGGGCCCTTCCCACGTGTTGCGTTCGAGCGGCGTGAGCAGGTCCACCTGCCCATCGCCATCAAAATCACCCACTTGTAGAAGGGAAGAAAGAATACCCGCCATATCGGCTGTGGCTTCAAAGACGACCTCGCCCGCCTCCGGCGCGTCGCCCAAACCCGCTACTATCCACCTGCCCACCCGGCCTCTCGGTGACCACAGCACGTCCAACTGCCCATCGCCCGTAAAGTCGCCCATCCGCGAGGGAAAATAGTTTTCGGTGACCGCCAACTGGGTGGCCGTCCACTCCCCCTGCTCGACCTCCCAGACCTCTAACGCTCTTGCTTCCTCCACCGTAAAGTCGGTCGTAAACAGTTCGACCCGGCCGTCGCCATCCCCATCCACCATATCCACCAGCCAGCGATCCTGGATCTGCGTGAGCACCTCCATTTGGAGATCTGGCCCAATAGACCAGACCGTTATTTCCCAATCTTTTCTTGTCGCGATCTCGTCTTGGCCGTCGCCGGTCAAATCGCCGACGTGCAGATAATCGATCCCTTCTCCGATCCTCTTCTCAATGTGCACCGTTTCAAAGGTCCCCCTCCCGTCATTGAGGGCCATGACCCAGACGTTTACGGAAGGAGGCGAGAGGAAATTCTCCCAAGTGGAGAACAAGTCGAGATCGCCGTCCCCATCTAAGTCCGTCAAGGCGGCAGCGCTCCATCCTTTTAAGAAGGAGCGCTCTGACTCCGATATAATGGGAGAGAAGACCGGCGGGGCAAAAAGTCCGGCCTCCTCAAAGCGGAAATACTCTACCGACGGCGGGGCTAATTCCCCCGCTAACAGCTCTTCCTCGCCGGTCAACTCTATCCAGTCGATCTCAAACCACCCGACTAGCTCGTCCACCGGCCGGGACACCCCTCGCTCGCCCCAATCCAAGCTAAAACCCAGCCGAATATCCCGTAAAAGCCCCTCCCAGACCTCCCTGTCGTCCGGTGCGATCTCCCCGTCCGATTCGGGCAGCGTGAACTCCACTTCCTGCCATTCGGTGGTATAGACGAAGCCGCTTTGTCCTAAAAACCTAAACCGGCCTCCTAAACCCCAATGCTCTGGATCATGACCTGGCTTCGTGCGGTTGTGCTCATTGGTCCAAGCCAGCGAAAAGGAACCGACCGTAGGACCATGATGGATGGTGCGCACCCGAGCCCGGACCCGGTCGAACAGGCCCGAATCATGGTCTATGATAGGCGAAATTACTTCGACACTCGGGCTAGGAAGCGCAACTCCGACCATTGAGGGCGAGACATCAATCGTCCACACGCCGTCTTCGACTACCCCCGGAAACAGGTTAAATTCAAACGTGCCGCCCCATCCATTGCCTGTTTTGGCAGCCCACCCTTGGGTCGTCCCATCGTCGAAATCCCACGTCATCGCCTCGGCGAAACTGCTCCACAGCACAGCGCATACAATGATAGCGAACCTCAACATGACATTACCTCCATATTCCCCGCGATGGTCGCGGTGTGTGGTGATTGGGTCGGCTGTCCTCACAGATTTTCCTCGATTTTTGCCACTACCTCATCAATGTCAAATACCCTCAAACGATCCTCCACAATTAGCCCTTGTGGATCCACCAGATAATACCGAGGAATGCCGAACACATTATAGGCTTGCGTTACCGCGCCGTCCGAGCGTACGTGGACGCCTTGGATCTGGTGTTTGGCAATGGCCTTCTTCCAAGCTCCTTCATTCGCGTCCAACGAGACGTTGAGGAAGACGACCGGCTGGGCAGCCACTTGTTCCTTGATCTTGCGGAGAGTTTCCAAATCGCCAATGCACGGTCCGCACCAACTCGCCCAGAAATCCATCAAGACCACCTTGCCCTTGAACTGGCTCAGCGATACGGATTGGCCGTCGGGGTCATAGAGGGTGAAATCGGGAGCAGGTTGCCCGGGTTGTAGGACTAGGGTCTTGTTCATTTCCGCTTGGAGGGCTTCGGTGTACTTGGGGAAGGGATTGTTCTCTTCGAAGGATTGCCAGCGGGCATCCACATAGGCTTCCTGGCCGAACTTAATTCCAGTCCTCAACTCTCCGGCCAAGAACCAGTAGAGTACTCGCCCTTGCAGTTTTTGCTTGGCTAGGTCGTATCGTTCTGCAGCCCCTAGGAAGATAGGAAAACTCGGTCCAGCAAAGATGGAGTCGAGTTGGGATTGGGTGGCCGGCGATAGACCCAAGGCCGCTAAGTCAACCCTTTGGGATAGCTTGAGTGGTTTGCGATTTTGGAACATGGAGTCGAGTTGGGCTTGGGCGGCTGGTGATAACTCCAAACTCGACACGTCAACCTTTGTCGATAGCGGACGATTGTTTAGGTAGGCAAACCACTCGTTGATTTTTGCCATGGGCATATGGAAGGTCAATCTCCCGCCCGTCGTATCGGTCTTCGTGGTATCAGTGAGGAACACACTATGCTCCTCATAAGCGTCGAGTTGGGCTTGGGCGGCGGGCGATAACTCCAACCCCAACCAAGCGGCCTTTTCGGACGCACTGACCTCTTTGGGGTTTTCGTACATAGAGTCGAGTTGGGCTTGGGCACCCTCCGACAGACCCAATCCCGACAGATCGATCATCTGTGATAATCTAAGTGGATTGTTCGCGTCGTACATGGAGTCGAGTCGGGTGCGGACGGACTCCGACAGACCCAATCCCGACAGCTTGTACCTATCGGAAAGTCTAGGTAGCCCGTCCGACTTCGCCTCCGACTCTAGGGTATTCACCAGAAACCTGCGATACTCCCCCACGCCGATAGCCTTTTCATTTATCAAGGGAATTTCTTGTAGGAAGTCGTAGTAGTTCGGAGGGACCGCTCTTCTGTTGGAGGGGTCGGCATTGGCCATGCGAGATAGGACGCCGTTTCTAAACGAAAACAGCGGATAAGAAACCGTCTGATCGGCCCACTTGTAGTTGAGAAAGAGCGTCATACAGTCGATGAACCCCAAAGAAAGAGCGTATTTTTTTCTCCCTTCGGCGAGCAAAGCAAATTCATCCTGACGCTGCTGTTTGACTTGTCGTGCAAACTCCTCGGACTCCAGCGCATAATCTGGTTCGAAGGAATGATGTTGAGGCCAGAACTCCGCTAAAAAGCGATTGTTCTCCGCGCCCCGGCCGTTAAAAGTCAGGGAGTAAGAGGGAGGCGCTTCATCGGCTGCACTGTGCAAACTGTCAGATTCCACCGCCGCCAAAGAGTCGGCTTCCGTCACCTCGGCGAAGGTTACAACAGCATGCAGGCTATCGCCGGGTTCGACAAAGAAGGGGATGTGGTGTTCATCTTTGTAATGCCCGGTGACGAAAATTCCCTTGGGAACGTTCAAGAGGAGGGCAAAGCGGTTTTGCTCGTCCAAGGCGATGTAGTGTTGGGACGGCCCGGGAGCGAGTAGCGGTTCGTGGAGGAACTCGATTTCCCGCGACGGAGCGTTGTGGACTTCGCCGGTGACGATTGCGGCGTGGGGCTGGCTTTGGGCGCTTGTTGAACCTAGGCAGAGGCTCACGGAAGCGACTATGGCCATTAGGGCGGCGGAATATACGTTCATCAGATTTCCTCTTCCGTTGGGGTTTGAGGAGGACCATGTGGTGCGCGGCTGATGAGATATAACGCACATTCCGTGCCAAAAATTCGGCCGCCGACAAAAAATCCTTTAGGAGAACCCTAAAGGATTGAAAAACATAACACTTAAAAATAATATAGTGGAGCGTCCTACGATGCGCGACTTCAGCCATCGCGCGAGACTTTCCACGGCTTTCCGTGGAAAGTCCACGATTTTCCGTGTTTTTCCACGACTTTCCGTGTTGACCGCCTACGATTTCTTCGGTCGGCGCAACCCGTACTTCTGCATGCGGTAGCGCAGCTTCTCCGGATTCATCCCCAACAAGCGCGCCGCGCCGCGCTCGCCATAGATCATCCAGTTGGTCGCTTGCAGTGCTTCCACAAGCTGCTGCTTTTCGTCTTCCCCTTCGGCGGACTGGGCAAGCGGCGAAAACGGCTTCCTTGCGTCCGTGTCCCCGGCTCGTTGCCCAACCAGCAGGAACGGCAAATCCTCCACCCGAATGACACCGTCCTTACACAGCAAGACTGCGCGTTGGATCAGATGCTCCAACGCGCGCACATTCCCCGGCCAAGAGTACGCCTGCAAGTGCGCGACCACCCCGTCGTCTATCGTCGGAGCCGGCCGCCGCAGATGCTGGGCATACCGCTCTGCAAAATGCGCCGCCAAGGCTGGTATATCCTCTTGCCGCTGCCGCAGCGGTGGAAGCTCTAGCGTAAAAACGCTCAGGCGGTAGAACAGGTCTTCGCGGAACGTACCCTCTTGGATGGCCTGCCGCAGGTCGCGGTTGGTCGCCGCAACGACCCGCACGTCCACAGCGACAGGCTGCTTGCCGCCGACGCGGGTCAGGGCATTCTCCTCTAAGATGTGCAGCAGCACCCGCTGCGACTCCAACGGCAAGTCGCCGATTTCGTCCAAAAAGAGGGTGCCGCCATCGGCTAGTTCAAAGCGCCCGAGCTGACGGCTAGCGGCCCCGGTAAAGGCCCCTTTCTCATGGCCGAACAACTCGCTTTCGACCAACCCGGCCGGCAGCGCCCCGCAATTGACGCGGATAAAGGGCCGCTTGCGGCGGGTGCTTGTTTCGTGAATGGTTTGCGCCAGTAAGCCCTTGCCCGTGCCGGTCTCTCCCAGCACCAGCACGGTCATCGCCGTCTCGGCGACCCGCACGGTCTGCTCCAGCACTTGGCGCATAGCCCAACTCTCGCTATGCACGACGTGATCGGCAGCCCGCAGGGCCTTTTCAAGGGCGTGGATGCGTTCGGTTTTGGCGTCGGGTAGAACGTGGACATCCAAACCGGCCACCTCGGACAGCAGGCCATCGCGGTCCATCGTCCGCACCTCAAAGCGGTACTCGCCCACCGGCAGAGCACTGTACGCGACCGCATCGGCGACCGTAAACGCGCTCCACTGTTCCACCGGACCGTGGCCTAACAAGCGGTGGCTGTAGCGCATCTGCCCAGCGCCGGTGCGGAAGCTAATGCCCTGGAAGTGAATGCGGATTTCAGGCGTGCTCTCTGGGCAGGATACCGCTTCGGGCGCGGCTAAGCGGGTGCCGGCCATCACCTCGCGGATGACCAAGCGCGGCGGCGTGTGTCCCGGCTGGTAGGCGACTAGTCCTGCCCGCGTCCCAAACCACATCCGACCGCGGCGGTCGCACAGGACCGCTTCGACCATGTTTTCGAGGGCAGATGGCCCCAAACGGATACTCTGGAAGGTCTCGCCATCGTAGCGGAGGACCCCGCCACCGCTGGTACCCATCCAGATGCTGCCCTGCGAATCGGCTGTCAGCGCCAAGATCCCATTGGCCGACAGCCCAAACTGTTCGGCAGTGAAGTGGCGCACCTCCCGCGACGAGAGATCAAGGGTGAAAAGCCCCTTGGCCGTACCCACCCACAGCGTGTTTTGGTGCTCCCACAAGACGTTGACATAGGCGATGGACTCCGCTTCGGCCATATCCGCCGGGCGCAAGTGCCCATCCTCATAACAGTAAAGTGCCGGTACTACTCCAACTGAACCGATCCAGAATACTCCGTCTTGGTCTCGCAGCAGTGCTCCGGCCCAGAATACCCCGTCTTGGTCTTGCAGCGCGGTGCTGCATTCATCAAGACAGATAAAGCGATTTTTCTCTATCCAGCCGAAACGGCCATCGGACGTGCCGACCCAGATACGCCCTTGCCCATCTTCGCATAGCCCAGCGATTTCTTCTGGATGGGTTCCTTCGGCCACCGGGATCGCTTGTGGCGTTTGGCCCTCCCACTTATACACCTTGCCCGCCTCCCCTCCGCTCCAGACCTGCCCTTGGCCATCCACCACCATCGCCGAGACGATTTCCTCCGTCTCGACCGGGCGGATTTGACCCTCTTCCATGCAGGCCATGCCCGCCATCGTGCCAATCCACATCCGACCCTCATGGTCTTCGCCCAAGTGGCGAACCTCTCGGTCCGGTAGGCCGTCGGCTTCCGTGTAGCGCCGGATGCTGGCCGGATTGCAAAAAATCAATCCGCCGCCCCAAAGCCCGATCCAGATATTGCCCTCGCGGTCCTCGTAGGTCAGACGCGTAGCCGAAAAGTCAATATCCGGCAAGGAAGCAGAAAAAGGATGCCACTCCTGCCCGTCGTGTACCATCACACCGCGGTGGGTCAGCCAGAGCCAGCCCCTCTCGTCAGCCCGCACGTGCCGCGTCCCGTGATTCACCACCCCCTCGTCACCCTTACCTACGTTAATGCACTCAAGATGTTGGTCCCGTGGATCATAGCGGCCGATCAAGACTTCGGTACCCGTGTAATGGAAACTAATCCACAGGTGGCCGGAAGGATCTTGGGCGAATTTCCAGGGCCATTGGCTCGCCCGGTCGCCGATACCCATGCGCTGCCCATCCAAGCTGATAACGCCACGCCACGCCGCCAGCCAAGTGGTGCCACCCACGTCGGTGGCCATATCGTACACTCGCCCCAAAGGTTGGCCGCCAACGTCGGTTATACACTTCACACAGCGACCCTCAGCAAACCACGCCACGCCCGCGCTGGTCAACACCAAAATCGAACCATCCGACTGGACTTGCAGGCCCAAAATCTCGTTGGAAGGCAGGCCGTGCTCAGTGGTGTACACCTGAAAGCCGCGCCCGTCGTACGCGGCAATCCCACCGCCGAACGTGCCGAACAAAAGCCGCCCGTCGGCGTCCTCGGCAATGGCCATGACCGTCAGATTGGGCAGACCGTCCTTGAGGCCAAACGTATCAAACCGGGCGCTGTCGAACCGGCTGACGCCGCCATCGGCCGTGGCAATCCAGAGAAAGCCTTGGCGGTCTTGATAGATGTCTTCCACGTGCATCCCCGTCAGCCCATCAAAGACCGTGTACTGGCTGCTCAACACGTGCTCAAAGGAGATGTCGCTCATACGCGTCCTTCCGACGATTGGGAGATTCCAACCTTTAATACATGGCCCATCCCTAAGATACAACCGCCGACGCCCTAAATCTGGTCCTAAGCTAGGGCTGCCTCAAGTTGAATTTTACCAGACAAATATGCTTCTTTATATACCCTATGCAGCCCATTTCCTCTCCATCCTCGTCCCTCTTCCCCGGCTTTGCCGAATACCGCCTCGCCCTCGCCGACCAAGTCGAAATGGCGTATCTCGACAATGGCGGCGACGGGAACCACCTCCCCTTAGTGCTGCTACACGGCGTCTTTGACAACAAAGCCACGTGGTTCCGCTTGGCCACCCGCTTGCCCGGCCGCCGCATCATCGCACCCGACTTGATCGGCCACGGGCACAGCAGCAAGCCGACCTTTGCCGCACGCCCGGAGCACGAGCGCTATTCGCCGGACATGCAGGTTGGCTACCTCGCGGCCTTTATCGCCGCGCTGGACTTGGACGGCGTAATCCTCTTGGGCAATTCGCTCGGCGGAGGCTTGGCCCTGCGCCTGTACCTCGATTTTCCCGCACTCGCGGCCAAAGTGCGCGGGCTAGTGCTCATCGACGCGGCCGGCTACCCGCACCAACTCCCCGTGCACGTGCGCACCCTCGGCAGCTATCCGGGCAAGCTGCTGAGCCATGCCCCACTCCACGCCTTGGCCCGCGCATTCGGCCTGTTGCGCTTGGCCGCTTGGCGCACCTTCCGACGCTGCTTCCACGACCGCGGCAAAATCCCCCCCGAACTCGCAACGGTCGCCCGCGCCGCACTCGAGACGCCCAACGCCGCGTACGCCTACCACTACTCAGCGCGGAACCTCGTACCGCCCGACGCAGCAACGTTCCACCAGCGCTTTGGTGACATCACCTGCCCGACCTTGGTCTTATGGGGGCAGCAGGACCGCGTGTTACCGGTGCGCTCGGCCCAGCGCTTCGCCACCGCACTGCCCCACTCCGACCTACACATCTTCCCCAATTGCGGACACGCGCCCCACCTCGAATACCCCGACGAGACGGCCGCCTATATTGAGCAGTGGATAAAAAAGCGCGATATTATCTAAGTGCTTATTTTTGAACGAACGAAAAAATTTGCCCTCCCCATAAATACCGGCAACTATTATCCAATACCGGCGTCTAAGCTACAGAAAATCTTTTGACAAGGAGGGACAACATGCCACTGTATCGCCACGTAGAAGCCTCGGGAGGCCCAGACGACATCCTCGTCATCGAGGATCGGGGAATGCTTCTGCGCGACCAGCCCAGTTTCGAGTTTATCGACCCGCATACCATCAAGGCCCATCCCCTCATCGTCGAAGCCCTAATCGCGGACTCCGAGCGGTTGTGGACCCTTGAAGAAATACTCGCCGATGTAGAGGAATGACGCGCTGTTCGCCCCCACAGCGCGCCACTGAGTAACACAAAAACACCTGCTAGACATCTCCCGTCCTCTCCTTCTCTCCGGCAAAAATCCAGTCCTTTTCCTAGCGCGGCCGCACTATAGCCGTTCTGCGTCATTGATACGCAGGGCGGCAATCTACGTTTTGCGATATATTGCCCCGCCGAACGTCCACATCCAACGCATGAGGCCCCATGAGTTCACCCACGCTGCGCTTTGAGTGCCCCAAGTGTCATCACACCGCCTACGAGACCGGCGAAATCCGCGCCTCCGGCGGGTTTTGGTCCAAGATATTCGACGTGCAAAACCGCAAGCTGACAACCGTAACCTGCGAGCAGTGCCGCTACACCGAACTCTACGCAGCCGACAGCTCGAGCCTCGGCCACATCTTCGACCTCTTCACGGGCTAGCGTAATCCGGCCCGCCGACCGGTCCCAGCAATGCGCGATTTTCCTCGGGCGTCTCCACCTCGTCGAGAAAGTCCACCAGCGCTTTTTGCATCCGTTGTGCCACCGCCGGATGCTCGCCGATCACATTCTGCTGCTGCTGCGGGTCGGCCTGCATGTCGTACAGTTCGGGCGCGCCGCCGTGCTCGCCATACGCCAAGTAGGTCCAGCGCTCGTCGGTCACCGTCGGCCCGCCATTGCGGATAAAGGTCGAGCTGAAGGCGTACTGACGCGGCCACGCTGACGGTCCGGTCAGCAGCGGCGCGAGCGAGTGCCCGTGCATCCCCAGACCGCTTTTTTCCACGCCAGCTAAAGCCATCAGCGTCGGCAGCAAATCCACGGATTGCGTCAAGGCGCTCACCCGCTGTCCGCCCGCGACCTCGGGGGTGGCAATCATCAGCGGGATGTGGCTGATCTCTTCATACAAGGGCCAGACGCGGTCGTCCTCAGCGTGGATGTTGGACTTGCCCGTGCGGTTGTGCTCGCCGACGAACATGCCGTGATCCGACGTGAAGATCACCACGCTGTCGTCGAATAGCCCGAGCTCCTCAATTTTGTCCAACACATAGCCGACCCACTTGTTGACCAAGTAAATCTCAGCCGCGTAGTGCGCCTGGAGATTGGCCAGCTCTTCTTGGGTATAGGCGGTCGCCGGGCCGTAGTTGGGGTGGATCATCGGTGGGCCGTCGTACCCCGATGAGTCGTAGCGGCCCACGAGATGTTCCGGTGGGTCCCACGGCTCGTGCGCATCGAAGAAATCCACCCACAGTAAGAACGGCTCGCAGCCGCGATTTTCCTCCAGCCAGCGGCTCGTCGTCTGCGCCGTGCGCACGCAGAAGCGGTCTTCTTCCCAAGCCCAATCGCGATTGGTCCACGCATGCAGGGTCGCCAAGTTGCCAAAGCGCGTGTTCGCCAGATGCGGATCAACGCGCGTCTTCGCCCCGGCCACCTCCATGCGCGGCGGCAGATCGCCCTTCAACAGCGGCTTGTCTCCCTCCTGCCCCCGAATCCAATACGCCCCGTCAAACCCCCGGTCGAAATGGTGGACGCCCTTCATCAGATGCGGCGTGTCGCAGATAAGCTGGCTCTGGTAGCCAGCCGCACCGAAAATCGTACTCAGCACTGGGATGCCTGGGTCGAGGGGTTTCCAGCCGTGGAAGGGGAAACTGTAGCGGCCAGTAAAGAGATCGGTGCGGTTGGGGATGGTCGGAAAGCTCGATAAGTAGTGCCGGTCGAAGCACACCGCCCGCTCGGCAAAGCGATCTAGCGCCGCCGTGCCGATCCACGCATTGTCGTTGCACCCCAGATAGTCGTAGCGAAAGGTGTCGCTGACTAAGACGATGATGTTCATAGAAAATCTGCTCCTTGTATTTTGCGCCTTACTGCGCCAGCGCATGGTGCAACGCCCCCTCCAACTCGGGGTGCGCGAACTCGAAACCCGCTTCCAACAGCCGCGTCGGCCGCACCCGCTGGCTGGCCAACAACCCCTCCTCGGCCAACTCGCCCAAGAGCAGCTTGGCGGCAAACGCCGGCAGCGGCAGCAGCGTCGGTCGCCGTAGCACGCGTCCCAGCGTCCGCGTTAGCTCGGCGTTGGTCACCGGCTGCGGTGCAGTCAGGTTCACCGGCCCGCGCAAGGCGTCGTTTTCCACGGCGTAGATCAGCGCTGCCACCGCGTCCTCCAAGCTAATCCAGCTAACGTACTGCCGACCGTCGCCGATCTTGCCACCCACCCCTAGGCGGAAGGGCAACAGCATCTTGGCCAGCGCTCCGCCCCGACGATCGAAGACGAGGCCCAAGCGGGCCTGCACGACGCGGATACCAGCCTCGGCAGCCACGGCGCTCGCCCCCTCCCACGCTCGGCCCAACTCGGCCAAAAACCCCTCGCCAGTGCTGCTTTCCTCGTCCAGCTCCTCGTCGCGCCGATTGCCGTAAATGCCAATGGCCGACGCGCAGACCAGCACCCTCGGCGGCGCGGCCAATCCCGCCAAGCGCGTAGCGAGTAGCTGCGTCGTCTGCACTCGGCTCTGGCGCAATTGCGCCTTGACAGCGGCAGTCCAGCGGCCAGCGGCGATGTTCCGACCCCCTAAATGCACTGCCGCCTCTATCCCCTCCAGAGCCTCTTGCTCCAGCTCGCCGGCTTCTGGGTCCCAGCGCAATTCCCCGCGCTCTGGCTGCCGCCGCACCAAGCGCACCACCTCGTGCCCTTCGCGCTCCAGCCGGCTACAAAGCGCCGTACCGATCAAGCCGCTGCTGCCCGCTACCAATATCTTCACTAGCCAATCCCCTTGGGAAAATCAAAGAATTATTTGCTACTAAAACGCATCCGCGCGCTCGGCACAAGGCCGGCCTTTGGAGGCGGTAGCGGCTCCGTTCGATCACCATGCCCCTACACCGCGGCCTTCAGTCCGGCTGTCGCCAATGGCTTCGAGTACGCCGCTATCGGGGTAGATGCGGATCAGACTGAAATTGCCTGCCCAGCCGCCGACCTGCACTGGCTGTCCCCGGGCCGCTAAACCGCGCACGACCTCTGCGGGCGTGCCCTCCTCAATGGCCAGCCGGGCTTCCTTTGACCTGAGCTTGGGCCCGTGATAACGCCAGCGGGGCTCGGCCACGGCTGCGGCCGCGGTCATGTTGCCGTCAATCATGTTGGTGATGACCTGCAAGTTCCACTGCACTTGCCCGTAATCGCCCGGGGTGCCGCCCACCAAGATGGGCTTGCCGTCCTCGACCAAGATGAAGCTGTTGAGGGTAAACAGGGGTCTCTTGCCGCCGGCCAGCACATTCGGGCTGTGCGGGTCCAAACTGAAATCAGTCATCCGGTTGTTCATGAATATACCCGTACCTTCGGGTATGACCGCGGCCCCGAATCCGTTCCACAAACTCTGCACAACCGAGACCAAATTGCCCTCTCCGTCCGCTACTGCATAGGTCGTGGTATCGCCGCCGCGTTTTTTAGGCTGACCCGCGGGAATTCCGCCCAAGGTGCTGCGCATAGATATATCCACGCGTCGTTTTTGGGCGTACCCCTTGGACAGCAGACGCTCCATGGGTACGTCGACGAAATCCGGGTCGCCGACAAAGGCGTAGCGGTCGGCAAAGGCCAACTTCATGGATTCCACCAAGGCGTGTATCCCATCGACCGAACGCGGCCCCATTTGCGGCAGATCGTAGCCCTCGGCGATGTTGAGGGCTTCGAGGAGCAGAAAACCCTGGGACACCAGCGGCTGTTCGTACACAGTGTAACCGCGGTACGTGGTTGCGATCGGTTCCATGAGGCGGGCCGGGTACTCCCGGAAGTCTTCCTCGGTGAAGTAGCCATCGCCTCGCTGCGATTGGGCCAGGATTGCCGCGGCGATTTCCCCACGATAAAAGCTATCTCTCCCCCCTTCGGCTAAGTGGCGCAGGGTTCTCGCCAAGTCGGGTTGGCTGAAGGAAGCGCCGATCCCCGGCGGCTGGCCCCCAGCGCCGGCCAAAAAGCTCGCTACTGATTTGGGGAAGATCGACTCGAACCCGGCATAGCTCTTCACTCTCCGGGCAAACCAGGGCGCCACCGGCATCCGCTCGGCCAACTCAATGGCCGGCTGCAGCACTTGGCGCAGCGACATGGTGCCGTATTCCTCGAGCATCAATGCATAGGCATCGATTTCTCCCGGCACCAAGGCCGCCGCTATCCCGCGCTGTGGCACGCCCTCCGGCACAAAGTCCTCCAACTTGGCCTTTCTGGGGGCCGGACCGGTTCCGTTGATGGCCATCACTTTGCCGCTCGCAGCGTGGTAGAGCATGATGAGGGCATGGCCGCCCAGATGGCTGTTGTCCGGTTCTACCACGTTTATGGCCGTGCCCACCGCCACCGCCGCATCAAAGGCATTGCCGCCCTCCTGGAGCACCCTCATGCCAGCATTCACGGCGAGCGGATCATTGGCTACCACGGCTCCCCTAGTGCCAAAGGCCACGTGGGGATCGCGGCCTTCACAGACCCGAGGTGCGACGGACAGGCCGGCGCACAGCCAGAGCAGGGCCAGCAAGTCTGGTCTTGCATTTCGCAGGTTCCACTCCCGGTTCATTCCCAACTCCTAATTTTTTCTTGTTGAAGCTCTTCTTTTATCCGATATGATAGCTAATGACACAGCCTTTTGATGCAGCGAATTGGCTCGGCCGGCTAGCAGCAGGGCTTGAGGATGTCGCGGCAAACGCGAGACCCTCTTTCCCCCTTTCGCCGGAAACCCCACACTATGGCCCGATAGACGAATACTGGTCGAGTATCCGCCGACAATACCGGGATCTCGCCGCTCGCGCAAAGTACGACCCCGCCGCCGCGAAGATCTTCGCAGAATCCCACCTCTGGCTCAAATCCGATCCTTTAGAAGCAAGAGCGATCCTGCGGGAGCATCCCTTGCTACGACCGGGACTGATAGGCTTGAGCAAGCGCGAAGGGGTCGGCTTCATTCTGTCCACCCACGACTGGTTCCACGTCGATCTGAAGTCCCTCGTAGCCCATCTAGCCAAACGCGCAATGAAGGATAGCGGAGAGCAAGCAGCAAAACTGCTGCACCGCTACCTAACGGCCGGCGAGGATGCCAATCTCCCGGCATCCGAGATCACGCTCTTGCACGGCTTGAAACTCGACAGGCGCTTCGATCTAGGCAGCGATGCCTATCTGGCACCCTACGAGGACGCCAAGGCGACGTTCGATCTGCCCGACGAACCCGAGAAGCGGCTTAACGGTGCCGGCCGAAATCCAAGTCGGTCACACCGTCCCGTGAGCACTACTGTGCTCGTGCGCAGTCTAAGTTGGGGACCAGGCGTCGCACCCCCTCCAGACGATAGCGATTTTTCCAATAAGCCCCGCCGAGTTTGCGCTCCGAAAGTGAAGTACCGCTTCCCCGGCGACTACGAGATCGACCTTGCGAACCGATCTGCAGACGACAACAAAGTCCTAGTGGATCTGCTGTCGATCGCAACGAGGAGTCCGCTGATCTCCCACACGAGCTTTGTCCGCGTCGCCGAGTGGGTAGAGGAGATCGATCCCAACTTCGCGTTCGGTTCTCGTAGCGCCTCCGCCTCCTTGCCCGACGCATCGCCCAAGGAACGCCAACTCTGCCAGCATGACGCGGCTGCTTTCGTTACATTGGCCAGCCGCTGGTGCGCTTATCGAGGCAGACGCGATGTTATCGACCTTGCGATCCGTCGGCTCGCCGCCTCTTTTGCCCGGGTCGGCGGCCCATTTAGTACAGAGGACCGAATCCTCGACGTCTCCATCGCCTTGGAAATCATGTACGGTCCGATCAAACAGAAACTGACCCACCAACTGGCGACCCGGGCAGAACGACTGCTCGGCCAAGGCACCGACAAACGCGGCTGGATGTCCAACAGAGTAAAGTCCTTCTATGGAGTCCGTTCGGCCATTGTGCATGGGCAAAAGAAGATCAAAGGCGGCCGACGCACTATTGACAAGGCGCTGGAGGACGGCCGCGACCTAGCCTGCCTTACGCTCTCAGAATTGCTATCCCGAGGGCCAGTAAGGGATTGGGACAAGCTCGCGGACGCGGGAGAACGACTCCCGCTAGGCGAGTAGCAGCTACCAATACCTTCACTAATGGAGATGAGAGATGAAAACTAGCAAATTTTTTTCTTTACCAGCCCTATGCCTATTTTTTATCGCAACCAACTCTCCTGCACAAGACGCAAAGGTCGATTTTTCCGGAGTTTGGTATCTACAGAAGGACAGAAGTGAACCCTCCGATATCGGCAGCCGGACCGCTTCTCTTAAGCTCGTTGTTATCCAAGAGCAAGACGACATCGCGATCGACCGAATGTATAATAGCTTCACCGTCTATGAAAACTTCCCCCTCGATGGTACGGAAAGCCGGTCCGAATTCAGAAACTCCCCGCGCCTATCCAGAGCCAACTGGACCGCAGACGGACAAAGCCTCCTCATCGCAGCCAAAACCACCTTTCGTCGCCGAGGCAATGAATTCGAAATCGCTACGAGCGAAACGTGGAGTCTGCAAGAAGACGGGCAAGTATTAGCCATCGGGTACGTATCCAATTCCCCCCGGCGCGAGACCAAAGCAACCCTGATCTACACCCAAGACGAACCCGTCGGTCCGCGAGAATTCATACCGCCAAACTTCAACTTTTATTCGATCAACCCAGGCCGCAAAGCAAAATTATTGGGCTGGGCCCAAGAACGCGTCGCGGAGGATCTCGGACGCGGCATGGTGGCCATCGCCAGCGACGAGGGCCAGATCTACTTGGGCTGGCGGTTGCGCCAACAAGACCCCGAGGACATCGCCTTCAACGTCTATCGCGCGACCGACGGCGGCAAGGCCATAAAACTCAATGCTGCACCTCTAAAAGAAACTACGGATTTCGCAGACGCCGCGGCCCCCCTAGATCGGGAGAATACTTGGTGGGTGCGGTCAATCATAGCAGGACAGGAACAACAGCAGGAGGCGACTGCGTCCGCCACGTTGCCAGCCAATGCTCCCGCGCGACAATACATCTCAATCAAGCTGCGCGACGACTTGCCCGAAGACGGAATCCACAAGATCGGCATCGGCGACCTCGATGGCGACGGCGAATACGATTTTGTCGTCAAGCGTCCGAGGGGCCGGGTGGATCCGGGCATTCCGCGCCCCAGCCCGGACACCTTCAAAGTTGAAGCGTATAAACGCGACGGGACCTATCTATGGCGCAACGACTTGGGCTGGTCCATCGAGCTGGGTACCTGGACCTCGCCGATGATCGTTTACGATTTCAATGGCGACGGCAAAGCCGAGGTTGCCCTGAAGACCGGCGAGGGAGATCCGCGCGGAGCCAACGAGCGCATCCTCACCGGGCCAGAATACTGCTCCGTCTGGAATGGCGAGACCGGCGCGGAAATCGCCAAAGTAGCCTGGATCGCACGGGGCAAACCCAGCGATTGGGGCGACGACGTGGGCAACCGCATGAACCGCAATATGCTGGGCGTGGCCTACCTCGACGGCAAAACCCCCAGCCTGCTCGTGTTGCGCGGGATCTACGGCCTGATGAAAGTAGAAGCTTGGCTTTTACAAGACGCCCAGCTCGATAAGGCCTGGAGCTGGACCAACGAAAGCGCCGGCTGGAAGTACCAGGGTCAGGGGCAGCACAGTATTCACGTCGCCGATATTGACAATGACGGTCGCGACGAAATCCTCAACGGCTCGCTGGCCATCGACAACGACGGCCGCACTATGTGGAGTACCGGCTTGGGCCACGGGGACCGGTTCTACGTAACGGATATAGATCCCGAGCGCCCCGGCCTAGAAGTGTGGTACAGCTATGAGGACCCCCACCCGCAGAACGGGGTCAGTCTCTGGGACGCTCGCACCGGCAACCTCATTTTCGGTACGGACAGCGAAACGATCGACAACGAAATTGACCGCGCCCTCGTCGGCGACATTGACCCCGCCTATCCGGGTATGGAAGTCTGGGCGGACCGTTTCTTTTATACGGCCAAGGGCGAAGCCATCCCGGGGGACATCCCGCCGCTGAATGGTCTAGTCTGGTGGGACGCCGACCCGCTGCGCGAACTACAAACCCGAGGCCGCGTCTCCAAGTGGCAGGGTCCAGTTCTGACCAGCGATATCGAGGGTAATGTGATGGCCTGGGCCGATATCCTCGGCGACTGGCGCGAAGAGATTATAACCTATACCTCTGGCGAACTGCGCATCTACACCACGATCATACCAGCCATCGACCGCCGCGTCTGTCTCATGCAAGATCCACTCTATCGGATCGACGTGGCTTTAAAGGCGATGGGGTACGACCAAGTACCAATGACCAGCTATTATCTCGGCAGCGACTGAAGATGACTGAATCGAAAAGCGACATGGATCCACGCCGTCTGCAACTGGCGTCGGACCCGCACCGTCCAGCGTACCATTTTCTAGCCCCGATCAACTGGATGAACGACCCGAACGGAACCATTTTCTGGCAAGGCAGATACCACATCTTTTACCAGTACAATCCCAATGGGGCTTTCCACGGCACGATCCATTGGGGCCACGCCTCCAGTGCGGATTTGGTTCTCTGGACGGACCATCCGATTGCGCTGCCGCCCGGGCCGGAGGGGGCAGACCGGGACCAATGCTACAGCGGTGCCGCGTTTATCAATAAAGAAGGGGTGCCCACATTTATCTATCACGGCTTGCCGGATGGTATCTGTCTCGCCACCAGCGACGATGATCTGCTTATCCATTGGGAAAAGCATCCGGCGAACCCGATTATACCTAATCCGCAGGCAGGAGATGAATATCGGATCGCTGGTGCCCCATGTGCTTGGGTCGAAGGAGATACCTACTACGCGCTGACTGGAAACAGCGGTGCGGCCCCCCCAGATGCGGCGTATCTATTTACCTCCACAGACCTCGCTCATTGGGAGTATTTGCATCCCTTCTACGAGGGAGGCCGTTTCACAGAGTGGGGCGAGGACTGCGGCTGCCCTGACTTTTTCCGTTTGGGGGACAAACATGTACTGTCCTTCACCAGTCACCCGCGTGGGGCGCAATTCTACATCGGCACGTACGCCAACCACAGGTTCACTCCGGAACGCCATAAGCGGTTAGCACTCGGCGAAGTAGGTCGCCCGGGTGTGTACAACGAGGGCTTAACGTTACTGGATGACCAAGGCCGCCGCATTCTATTCGGCCGCCTCCATGAAGGACGCTATAGTTACGTCCAACGCGCCTCTAGCTGGGCGGGGATATTTGCCCTCCCAATGGTTCTGTCGTTGTCCGCTGACGGCGATCTGCTCATGGAACCCGTTCCAGAATTAGAGGCGTTGCGAGGTGAGCACGCGCATTTTTCCGACATCCAATTGACCGCAAACGAAGAGAATCAACTCGACGAGATCAAAGGGAACCGGCTGGAAATTCGAGCGGTGTTTGAATGGGAGAGTGCCGAAGAATTCGGGTTGAAAGTTTGCTGTTCGCCGGACGGCGCAGAGCAAACCCTTATTCGTTTCAACCTCAATCCATGGTCTGCCAACCGTGCGCCGCAAGAGATTAGACCGCTCAGGGAGTTGATTTTGGACGTGAATCGGTCCAGCACCAGTCCAGAGGTGAGCAATCGCGAATCGCAACGGTGTGCGTTTGATCTCCCTTACGGCAAGCCGATAGAATTGCGGGTATTCGTGGATCGGAGCGTGGTGGAGGTTTTCGCCAATGACCGCCATTATTTGGCCAAGCGCATCTATCCCG
The DNA here is from genome assembly GCA_965261395.1 of Candidatus Latescibacterota bacterium. Lineage (GTDB taxonomy): Bacteria > Latescibacterota > UBA2968 > UBA8231 > UBA8231. The sequence goes on along the minus strand of OZ253462.1, from coordinate 2,457,547 downwards.
CCCGCCCGGATAGTCTCGGCGTACAGCTATTTGCACGAGGCGGCAAGGCGACGGTGCGATCACTGGACGTATGGCAGATGGGGGCAATCTGGCCTATTGAATAGGGTCGTTTCGCGGTTTCGGTTGCGGAACACTGGCTAGGTTGGCACCCAGCCCTTTTGCCGCATTTCCCCTTCCAGCAGGCCCAAACACTCGTCGATGATGGCCAAGGACTCGTCGAGCTGTTGCCGGGTAATGATCAGCGGCGGGTAAAAGCGCAAATCGTCGCCCTCAATCCAGTCGGCTCCCCCGCTAGTGCCCGAAATGGCCAAGCCCCGTTCCAAAGTAAGTTGGGGCACGCGACGCGACGCGCCCCACTCGGAGGGAAAGGGCTTGCGACTGCGGCGATCCTGGACCAGTTCAATGCCCAACATCAGGCCCTTGCCACGCACTTGGCCGACGCAAGGATGGCGCGTCAAGCCCTGGGCCTTTTCCTGCAAATAGGCCCCGACCTGAGCGGCGTGTTCCACGATGCCTTCTTCTTCCAGCAACTCCAGTACGGCCAAGCCGGCCCGCATAGACACTGGGTTGTTGACATAGGTAAAAACGTGCGGTAGGGCTTGGCCGTTGCGAGTGAGACCCTCCCTCATCTGTTCGCTCAGCAATACCCCTCCCAAGGGCGCATACCCACTGCTGGCCCCTTTGCCGAAAACAATCATATCGGGCACCACATCCCAGTGCTCAATGGCAAAGAGTTTGCCGGTGCGGCCAAAGCCGGTGATGATCTCGTCGGCGATAAAGAGGACGTCGTGCTCGTCGCAGATCTGGCGGATGAGGGGATAGTAATCGGGCGGCGGAGCCCCGGCAGCGATCCCGGCCATGACCACCGGCTCGGCGATAAAGGCGGCGATGTTGTCAGCCCCTACCTCGCGGATGGTCTCTTCTAACTGTCGGGCACAGGTCAAATTGCAGCGATCCGCGCAACCAGCAAAAGCGCAGCGGTAGGGATAGCAAGAGGCAATGTGCGGAAAAGCCGGCAGATAAGGCTCAAAGGGTGCCCGCAGTCCCGGCATCCCGGTAGCGGCCAAGGCACCCAAAGTAGCGCCGTGATAGCCGCGCCAGCGACCAATGATCTGGTGTTTTTGCGCCTGGCCCCTCTGCAAATGGTACAAACGGGCCAGTTTAATAGTCGTCTCCACGCCTTCGGAGCCGCCTGAGACAAAGTACGCGTGGTTCAAATCTCCGGGAGCCAGCTCGGCCAAGCGGCGGGCGTACTCGAGGGCCGGCTTATTGGTAAAGAACGTCGAAAAGCAATACGCCAACTCCCGCCCTTGGGCGGCCATGGCCTCGACGATAGCATGGCGACCGTGGCCCAAGGTGACGTTGCCGGCCCCGGCCGTGCCGTCGATATAGCGATTGCCGGTTTCGTCGTACAAATAAATCCCCTCGCCTTTGACGAGGACCGGGTAGGTGTATTGCGGGTCGCGGTGGAGGAGCGCTGGGTCGGTAGTCATGGGTTTTATCCAAGTAGCCAGTCTCGCATTCAGCGGTAAACATCTCGACGATGTCCAATGTGTAAAACCGTCACTGTACTCTGCTGATCGTCAATTTCATAAATTACTCGGTAATCCCCAGCCCGGATGCGCCAGCCTTCACGACCCTTCAGTTTGCGGCATCCTGCTGGACGGGGTTGGTTGGCCAGCATCCGCACAGCATCGCGCACCTTCTCATAGATCCCAGACGGCAATTGGGCCAACTCTCTCTGCGCTTGCCGCCGGATTCTAAGATCGTACAATTTCAGCGCTCCCTTTCGATTTCTTCCACCGCTTGCTCAAAAGGAATCGCCTCATCGTCTCTCGACTTAGCTTGGTCGTAGGCCCGAATCGATTCTAGCTCCTCTAGCTCTTCCAGCAGCTTTTGGTAGGCACCGATTTCGAGCACCACGCTGACGCGCTGACCATTTTCGTCGATGATATACTGCTCTTTGACAGGTGGCATAGTGTAGGCTCCCTTCCTCAGATTTCGTTTCAAATGCCGCCTCTACTCCCTTTAGAAGCTGTTGAGTTATTTGGAATAATCTACGGAAAAGGGCTGATTTTAGCGATATAAGCCTCTTTTGCAGGGCCACCGGGTCCTGAAATCCCCGTAAAATCGTCTGATGTTACGGGGATTTCGTTTTAACTCAACAGTCAGTTGAGGGTACGCGCCGAGTGGGGATCACGGTGGAGGAGCGCTGGATCGGTGGCCATGGATTTTATCCGAATAGAGGGTCACGCACGGACGCAGCTTGAGTGATTCCATTTGCTTCATCTTGAAACAAGAAACTGGCTAAGAGGCCTGATGGTTTTGAAGAAGCCTTCTGATCAAAATTGTTCATGTTCCCAAAAACGAGAAAGCTGTCTTTAGCACGTGAAACTGCCACATTGAGCATGGAATTGCCACGATCAAAAAAATACGGTGGGCGATCATCGATACCATATACAGGAGAAAAGATCACGACGGGGCACTCTGCTCCTTGTAAGATATGGACGGTACCAACCTTTAACGACTCAGTAATACCGGACTTCTTCAGCAGCTCCTGGAGCAGGTTGGCCTGCGGTCTAAAAGGCGTAACGATTGCGACGATCTGATCCAAGCTCAAGCTCTTCTTAGAGTAATGCGATGCAAGCATGTCACGATGCTCTGCAATCCATCTTACAATAACAGTCGCCTCATCTCGATTGTCCCGACTGCCTCCCACTCGACGTGATTGTCCAGAAATATGTGCGTAGCCAAGATGAGGTAGTGGATAATCCACCTCACTCTCCCGCATCGGGATCAGACGTCCTCCATACGCGAGTCGGTTGCAGTACTGAATAATCTCTGGTACACAGCGACGATGTTCCGTCAAAAACATACCACGCTCAAAGAGGCCACGCTCATCAGATTTTTGATATGGGCTAGCGCGCTGTGCGACTTTCATAAGATTTCCGCTTGAGGCCGCAAGACCTGTAGAAAAAAATGCTGATATTTCATCTTCATCGCCGGTGGAGACCACCTTTTTCTCGCGTAAGTTACCAATATCAATAGACTCAGTGATGCCCCATATAGGTTCAATTTGCTGCATGTCCCCCACAACGAGAGCTTTTTTGGCTAATGCAAACGTCGCGCCACTCACATCAGGGGAAACTTGGCCAGCTTCATCAATAATAAGAAGGTCGATGAAGTCGAACAATGTTACATGTTTACCGTTAAAAGCATGCATTAGGTTAGGCAGTGTGTATAGGGTTGAGACAAAGCAGGGGGCCAACTTTGCATAACGCCGCCACCGTTTCTTCTGTTTTTTTTCTGATTGACTTTCTTTGTAGTCTGTATTGAACTGCTCACGCATTTCAAGCAACCACCGGCCTTCCCAGTAATGGGTTGCCAATTTAAAGGCAGTATAGCGCAAGCGGGTATCCATGGTATCGAGCAGAGAAGAACGATCGGTAGAAAATTCATGTTGAGCACACCAAGCGTCCCATGCCTGTTCCTCTCTCTGCAATCTCGCCCAATCGCGTTTGGCCTGACGCAGCTTTTCGGCAAAACCCTGTTCTTGGTTCCGAACGTCCTTGATACGCTGCTCGAAGAATGAAAGAATGGTGCCTGCATAGTCTCGCCAGTCGCGTTCGACTTGACGCAGCTTTTCGATGAAACCCCGTTCCTGGTTCTCAGCCTCCTTGACACACCCGTCGAAGAATGAAAAAATGGTGTCCGCATGGTCTCGCCAGTCGCGTTCGACTTGACGCAGCTTTTCGATGAAACCCCGTTCCTGGTTCTCAGCCTCCTTGACACACCCGTCGAAGAATGAAAAAATGGTGTCCGCATGATCTCGCCAATCGCGTTCGATTTGATGCAGTCTTTCGGCACAATCCCGTTCTTGGTTCTCAGCCTCCTTGACACACCCGTCGAAGAATGAAAAAATGGTGTCCGCATGATCTCGCCAATCGCGTTCGATTTGATGCAGTCTTTCGGCGCAATCCCGTTCTTGGTTCTCAGCCTCCTTGACACACCCGTCGAAGAAATCCATGATACCTTTGATATCCAATGGATCAACTAGACACGTCGAACGAATAGACAAAAGATAACGTCGATTGCGTATCTCGATACGGCCTTTGACCCATGGGAGAAATCCAAATAGTGTCATCCACCATGGCATGGTATCCACATGGTCCAGCCAGCCTTGTTGAGCTTCTCTGTATTGAACGATCTTTTTCTGACATGTCTCCAAATCATTTGCACACTGGGTCAGATGTGTTTCAACGCCTCCGCGACTACCATAGAGGTCCGATAATCCAGTTTGTATTTGATGTAGTTTCTCGGCGAAACCCCGTTCCTGATTCCCAGCCTCCTTGACACGCTGCTCGAAGAATAAAAGAATGGTATCCGCATGATCTCGCCAATCACGTCCAGCTTGATGTAGTTTCTCGGCGAAACCCTGTTCCTGGTTCTCAGCGTCCTTGACAAGCTGCTTGAAGAATGGAATAACGGTATCCACATGGTCCAGCCAGTCGTGTTGGGCTTCTCTGTATTGAACGATTTCCTTCTGGCATACTTCCAAATCATTTGCACACTGGGTCAGGCGCGTTTCAATGCCCCCGTGACTACCATAGAGGTCCGATAATCCAGTTTGTATTTGATGTAGTTTCTCGGCGAAACCCCGTTCCTGATTCCCAGCCTCCTTGACACGCTGCTCGAAGAATAAAAGAATGGTATCCGCATGATCTCGCCAATCACGTCCAGCTTGATGTAGTTTCTCGGCGAAACCCTGTTCCTGGTTCTCAGCGTCCTCGACAAGCTGCTTGAAGAAAGAAAGAACGGTATCTACATGGTCCAGCCAGCCTTGTTGGACTTCTCTGTATTGAACTATCTTTTTCTGACATGTCTCCAAATCATTTGCACACTGGGTCAGATGTGTTTCAATGCCCCTATGACCGCCGCCATAGAGGTCTGATAATCCAGTTTGTATTTGATGTAGTTTCTCGGCGAAATCTCGTTCTTGATTCCCAGCCTCCTTGACACGCTGCTCGAAGAATAAAAGAATGGTATCCGCATGATCTCGCCAATCACGTCCAGCTTGACGTAGTTTCTCGGCGAAACCCTGTTCTTGGTTTCGAGCACCCTTAACAAGCTGTTTGAAGAATGAAACAACGGTATCTACATGGTTCAGCCAGCCTTGTTGAGCTTCTCTGTATTGAACGATTTCCTTCTGGCATACTTCCAAATCATTTGCACACTGGGTCAGATGTGTTTCAATACCTCCACGACTGCCATAACGGTCCGATAATTCGGTTTTGATACGCTCCACCTGCAACCATGTTTGAACCCCTTGGTAAATAACATTGGTCTTCTCCTCAAGTTGTCGATGCAGCAATCTGACCGCGTCCTTGACATTGACGACATTCATATTTCCACAACTCTTCATATAGTCACGACAACGCTCGAGAAAATACTGCTCAGCGAGAGAAATAAATACTTCGTCCTCGATATTGCCTCCATTCCATTTTTCAGAATTTTCAGAACTTGGCGGTAGGAAAAATCCGCTGGGATTGGGCCAGCTCGTTGTTATTTGATACTGTCTGTCCAGAGCTTCCTGTGCTCTGCTTGAAGATGGACAAAAGAGGCCATAACTCTTGAGCTCTGGAATCCATCGGCCTCTCAACAAAGATTTATCTTCAGGTACGTCTCCAAAGCTGTCTATAACATTGGTGACAGCTTGGTTGTTCGACGAAGACGCAAAAATAACCGGCGGTTCACGCTCATGTAAAGCTGCATCAACCCACAATGAGGCGACAACACTTTGCAGCAATGTCGTCTTACCCGTTCCCGGTGGGCCATTGATCGCTAGTATTCCCCCATCCGACAAAGTTAAAAAGTGATCGACAGCTTCACGTTGAGATACGGATAACGGATGACGCCACTCCATGTACCCGAGATGTTGAGCTGATTTTTCAACCCTTTGGTTCTCATCCAGCAAGGGACGCAGCGGTTCATCACGCAAAGACGTTAAGCGAGGTAAAAGTTTGGGAGGTGCTAACGACTCATCCTCGAGTCTGAGCAAAATCGCGTCGTATAGTCTGATAATATGAGACGGGATGAACCATACATCCTCATTGAGTAAAATGCGGGGAGTTACCTCTCTTTCATAACCTTTAACATCGAACTCTTCAACCGTCTGTCCGACAACGCGTTGTAGCATATCATTACTGTATTGACACACATCGATCCAGCGAGGTTCATTGTCAGGGTTTTCTCCATTTTGAATCGTCGGATTGTGTGTGAGGAAGTGATCCATCGCTTCAACATTGCCAATAGTCTCTGCCACCTGAGCTGGCGCTAGTAGATCTCGTGGAATCCACGGCATGAACTCGTCGGAAGGAGTGAGATCCCCATCCCGCGATAACCGAGCTGGTATCCACACAGGTGTCAATGGCTTTTCTCTCCCTACCCTGCGGATCGTATGATCGGTTTTTGGACGTGCAACAATTGGGCATATCAATACACTGACAAGCTCACCTTCTTCAGTCGATTTTTCTTGAGAAACAGCTTTCTGACGCGATGTTTTTTTCTTCTCTTTCCTCTTAAAATCATCCACCATTCTGCTGGCTATCTGTGAGGGTATATAACTCCTTGATGGCTCTATAGTAATCTCAACTGAATGAGCCTTTTCAAGTCTGCTTGAGTCAATATTACGACGAGCACTGTCTGCAAGACATGCACGCCAATAGGCAACGATTCGATCCAGATGTTCCATTTGCAATATCTCCAAGGCCTTGCTGCATGAAAAGCAACTCGGCGTATTGTCCTTCGACCCCTATGTTCATAGCCGACTCAAAAACGGGAATTTTCATTAGTTTATGCTTTTAAGTTGGGCGTTTGCCCCTTCCTCACGTATCTAATTTCGGCAACACCTCGCGCAACACCTTCGCAAAGGCTTGCCGCTCGGCGGCTGGTCCCACGGTCAGGCGGATGCAGCGGTCGAGCGGGGCCACGCCCGGCATCCGCACGAAGACTCCGCGCTGCAAAAGCACCTGCATCAGGCACCGCGCACGCTTACCACTGCCCACGTCGAGTGCCACGAAATTGGTCGCCGAAGGCACCGTTTTCAGTCCCAATTCCACCGCCAGCGAAGCGTATTCCCGCCGACCTTCCTCCACTTGCCGCACCACTTGCCGCACAAACTCGTCGTCGCCCAGCGAAGCGAGCGCGCCAGCCTGGGCGATGCGGTTGACGCCAAAGTGGTTGCGGATTTTGTCGAGCGCGGCCACCATGTCGCGGTGCGCCAGCGCATAGCCGATTCTCGCCCCGGCCATGCCGTGTGCCTTGGAAAACGTCCGCAGCCGCACCACCTGCGCCCGTTCCGTGTCCAGCGGTAGATGCGCATCCACAGGCGCGAAGTCGATGTACGCTTCGTCGAGCAGCAACACACAGCCCGGCGGCAACTCCGCGATAAGATCCCGCAACTCGTCGGCCCGCTGATAGGTGCCCATGGGATTGTCGGGATTGGCCACGTAAAGCAGCTTGGGACGCACTTGCCGCGCCTTATCCAACAGGGCCGGCAAGTCCTCCCGATCCGCGCGATAGGGCACCTTGTGCAGCACCGCCCCGTACCCCTCGACGTGGTAATTGAACGTGGGATAGGCCCCCAGCGAGGTCACCACCGCGTCGCCCGGCTCGGCGAAAAGGCGCACCAAAAGTCCCAAGATTTCATCGATACCCGCGCCCAAGGCGACCTCTTCCAGCGCCACCCCGTGCCGCACCGCCAGCGCCGAGCGCAGCTCGTATCCCTCCGGGTCGTTGTACCAATGCACTTGATCCACCGCCTCCACCATGGCCTGCCGCGCTCGCGGCGAGATCCCGAAATTGCTCTCATTGGCCCCAACCCGCAGAGCGAGCGGCTGCCCCTGTTGCCTCTCCAAGGCCTCGGGCGGCACAAAAGGGACGGTCGGCGGCAGCGCGCGGACGATGCGCGTGAACGGCAACACGAGTTAAGACCACACGTAGATTTCGTCGTCGTCTTCGGCATAGCCAATGAAGGCGGCGAGCACTACTCGCGGATCGTCCCCCTGCACCGCTGGGACCTCGTGGATGCAGCGCGTATTGAAGAAATACAGATCGCCCGGCTCAAGCGCGACCTCGCAGTGCTCCACGCCGTGCGCGGCCGCGTACTCGTGAAAACCGCCCTCGGCGATATACGGCTGTATCTCCTCGGTCCACAGGCAACGGTGCAACACAGCTTGCACCCCGGGGCCCGCAGAATCCGCGTTCTGCACGCATAGCACGCCGGCAAATTGGTGGGTAAAGCGAGCCACCGCATAGTTGAACCGCTTTTCGCGCAGGACCACGTGGTCGATGTGCGGACTATAGGAGTGGGTCTCGTAGTGGATGCGGAAGATGGCCGGGCCATACAAGCGTCCGTCGCGCTCGCGTGCCGTCTTAACCGCCTTGTTTGGTGCCAACCCCTGCAAGTGCCGATAGAGCAGTTGCACTGGATCGAGCAAACCCTCAAAAAGGGTGGCAAAAAGCGCGTGCGTCTCCTCTGCATCAGCCAAGAATGCCTCTTGGTCGCCACCCAAGTTACCGAGGCTAGTGCCAATGTCGATGCGCGAGCGCTCGTTGCCCGGGGCGCGCAGCAACCCGCGCTCGCCAAAGCGCTCTATTAGCCGCTGGCAATCGGCTGGCTTGCAGACCTGGGGCAACAGGATTGCCGGTATATCCGCCCGGGCCAAGGCGCGGAGCGGGTCGGCGCACTCGTCCGGCCCCACGGGCCGCCACAATGCACTCGCGGCGTTTTCTTCGTACGTTGTTCTCTGCAAATCTAAAGCTCCCATGGATAGCGTTACGCAAATCGCGCTCGGCGCGGCCGTCGGCGAAAAGGTCTTAGGCAAAAAGGTTGGCAACAAGGCCCCCCTGTGGGGCGCGGCCGTCGGCATCCTTCCAGACCTCGATGTGTTGGGCGCGGCCTTTCTGTCGGGGACGGCCCAACTGGTCGTTCACCGCTGGGTGTCGCACTCCCTGCTCTTTGCGGTGGTCGGTGGCCTCGGGGTGGGCTGGACGCTGTCCAAGCTACACCGGGGCGCGAGTGGGCGCGAGTGGGCCGCGCTGGCGTTCTGGGCAATCCTCACGCACGCCCTCCTCGACTGCTTCACCGGGTACGGCACCCAATTGTTCAGTCCGTTCAGCAACTACCCGGTCGCCTTCAGTGCCATCTTCGTCATAGACCCGCTCTATACCCTGCCCTTAGCCATTGGCCTCATCGCCGCCCTGTGCCAGCGGCGACTGCCCTGGCGGCGGCGGCTCAACGCGCTAGGCCTCGGCTTGAGCACGGCGTATCTGCTCGCTACCACCGCGATTTGCCTGCACGTGCGCAGTACCTTTGCCCATGCCCTCGCCGACCAAGACATTGCCTACGAACGCCTGTACGTCGCGCCGACCCCATTCAACGCCGTGCTGTGGTCGGGCTTGGCCGGCGCGGACGACCACCTGTGGGCCGGGCTGTACTCCCTGCTCGACGACGACTCGGCGATCCGCTTCCGCCGCATCGAGCGCAACACCCACCTCATCGCCCCCCGGCGCGCCGACCCACCCGTCCAGCGCCTGTTCTGGTTTTCGCGCGGGTACTATCAGGTGGAGCGACGCGACGACGCGCTTTACTTCTACGACCTGCGCTTTGGCCGCTCCGACTTCTATCTCGATTCCACCGGTGCCTACTTCTTCACGTTCCGCCTGTTGCCGGACCCATCCCATCCCGAGCGCATCGCCGACCTCCAGCGCACCAACAACCCATTCGACGCCCAGCGCACCGACCAAGCCCTAAAGCGGCTCTGGTGCCGCTTAACCGGCGACTAACCCCCACGCCTGATCGACATCGCGCTGGTACCCGTCGACCTTGCCCGCCAGCACATCGGCGACCTGCACCACCTGCCCGGACTGGCCGGATTCGTAGATGGCCTCGCTGACGGCCTTGCTGCGCAAACCTTCCTCCGCGTCGATTTCTACCGGCCGACCCTTGCTCAACGCGTCGATAAAATCCCACAATTCCAGCGTCACCCCACCAGTGATCCCATACGGGAAGAGCGCGTCCTTTTTCTCCTCGCTCAGGGTCGCCAAATACATTTCCTGCAGCTCGTCCATGCTGTGCGTGGTACCGTCGGCGAGCTGGCACTCGCCGCGCGCCTGAAAGGCCGCCGGGTGGAAAATATCCGTGTCGATGATTGACCCCTTCTCGCCGCTCAGCGTCAGTTGGGTAAAGCCCTTGCCCGGCGCACTGATCGTCCACGACCAAGTGCCAATCAAGCCGCTTTCGAAGTTGAATATGCTGGTCCAAAAGTCCTCGGACGCACTATTGACAATTTCCTCGCCTTTGCTATGGGGGCGCGGGTAGATCTGCTCGACCCGGGCGTACACGCTGTCGATCTCGCCAAACCAATAGCGCATGGTGTCAACCCAGTGTGCCCCGCTATCCATGACCATGCCGCAGCCGCCTAATTTGCGATCGATTCGCCAGTGCCAATTGGGCACTTGGGCCGGATCGTTCCACCCCGCCTGCACGGCCCACCACATCTTCGGCGCGCCCAACAGGCCGTCGTTGAAGGCCCAGTGAATCGTGCGCTGGCCCAAGGCGCGGCGGCACTGCTCGGCCGTGGCAGCAACCCGACCGCAGCGCTGCGCCGTCTGCGCGATCTTCTTCGAAGCCCGCACTGTGACGCCAATCGGCTTTTCGACCAGCACGTTAACCCCGCCCTCTAGCAGTTCGCAGGCCAGCACGTGGTGCAAGCCGTGCGGGCTGCATATATCGGCCCCGTCGAGCGCGTCTTCTCCGGCCAGCAATTCGGTCACGCTCGCATAGGTATTGACCTCCCACCCAGCAAACCCATTGATCCGCGCGGCAAACTCCTCGGCGCGTGCGGGCACCTCATCTACGGCCGCGACAATGCGAAACCGCGTCTCGCCCTTTTCCAACAGCTCTTCGTATCCCCGTAGGTGCGCCCCGGCCATGCCGCCGCAACCCACCATCGCCAATTGGACGACCTCACCCTTCTTTGTTTCGTTCATCTCTACCTCCACAGGTTGGTTTTGTGGTAGGGGCGACCGGCCGGTCGCCCCTACGTAACGTCATAAATGAAATCCTCTCCATCACCACCCCAGCACCTCCGTCAAGAACGCCTCCACCCCGGCCTCATACGCGGCGGCATCCTCGCTAAAGGCCGAGCTATGGCCACCTCGCAACTCCGTAAACGCCTTGGGCTGACTGGCGGCCTCGTACAGCCGCTGGCCGTGCGCGAATACAATAAACCCGTCGTCGCGGCTGTGGGAAATCAGCACCGGGCATTGGACCTGCTTTAGGTACTCCAGCGTGGGATACTCGTAGCGGGCGAGCAGACCGACCGGAAAGATCGGATACAGCTCTCGGCCCAGCTCGGGTATGGAGGTAAAGGTCTCCTCTAAGAACAGGGCAGCCGGCATCTTGTCCCGCGCCAACCGCGCGGCGATCGGCCCACCCAGCGAGCGGCCGACAATCGCAATTTGATCCGGGGCCAGCCCGGCTTCTTGCACCAAGTAATTCCAAGCCGCCTCTACATCGAGGTATGTACCTTCCTCAGAGAGTGTGCCCTCGCTCTGGCCATAGCCGCGATAGTCAAACAGCAAAATCCCCAAGCCCAACCGGTGCGCGTCCTCGGCCACTGCGAGCAGATGCGATATGTTACCCGCATTGCCGTGACAAAAAAGCACCGTGCCCCTCGCATCGGCCAATGGCAGATACCACCCAGTCAGCCGCACCCCGTCGCTGGCGACCAACGCGACTTCTTCGTAGTGCATCCCCACCGAGGCCGGCGTGACCTCTATGCGGGCACTCGGCTTATAGACGAATTTTTCCTGAAAAAAATAGAGATAGGCCGCGGCCAAAACGTAGCCCACCACAGCCAGCACGGCGATTCCTAGCACAATGCGTCCTATGAGCGGCATAAAGGACATCAGTATCAGATCCTTCGACTGAGTAGAAAGTGGAAAATGCCTGTCTGCTTTCAATAGGGGCACTTGCCACTGGTGACTTATTCTACAATTAGAATTATTGACACACCTAGTACAAAAAATGCTAATTTAGGGACGAATATCTATCCCATCCCAAAAGATCCCCCATGTACATCGTCAGATCATTCGCTCTCGCCCTCAGCTTAGCCGCTGCCGGGATGGCCCAAGACGAAGGCTACCCCGCCGGAACGCTAGTCCCCGCAGTCGATCTGGGCTTACAGCCGACCCCGCTCATCGTACCCGAGTCCTTTCGCGGTGCCGTGCCCCAAGACTTGATGCTCAACCTTCCCCCTGGCTTCTCGGCCCACGTCTTCGCCCACGAGGGGCTACGCAAACCCCGCTTTATGGCCTTTGACGCCAATGGCGTGTTGCACGTGGCCAACATGAGTGCCGGCCAGATCGTCGCCCTGCCCGACCGCGACCGCGATGGCGTCGCCGACGAGCGCATCGTCGCCCTGCGCGGACTCAAAGAAGCCCACAGCCTACTGTTCTACAAAGGCGCGCTCTACGTCGCCGAGGAACACCAAGTCATCCGCGTGCGCGACACCGACGGCGACCTAGTATACGAGCAAGAAGAAGTCGTCCTGCCCGACGTTCCTTGGGAGGGCTGGCACGATACCCGCACCCTCGTCGTCGATCGCCGCAACGACAAAATGTATCTGTCGGTCGGCTCGCCCTGCGACCTGTGCCGCATGGACGAGGGCTTTCAGGTCGTCGGCAACACCACCAACCGAGTGCCCCACCACCCCGAGCGCGGCACCATCGTGCAATTCAATCCCGACGGCAGCGGCCGCCGCATCTTTGCCACTGGCATCCGCCACGTCATCGGCATGGACTTCCACCCGCAGACCAATGCGCTGTGGGCCAACCACAACGGTCACGATCTCGAAGGCCGCACTCGTCCGCCTGAGTGGATTGACATCATCGGCGACCAAGACTTTATGGGCTATCCTTTGGTCCACAGCCATCAAGTCTGGAGCGACTTCGCCATTGATGGCTACGAAAAAGTACTGCCCATCACCCGCGATGACAGCCTCCTCGTCGCCACCCAAAAACGCCCGGTGGCCTTGGTGCCGGCCCACTACGCGCCGATGGGCCTCCACTTCTACACCGGCGACCAGTTCCCCACCCGCTACCACAACACCGCCCTCGTCGCCTTCCGCGCCGGCAAAGCCAAGCTCTCGTCGCACCCCGGCTACCAAGTGGCCGCCCTCTTTAGCCAACCCGATGGCAGCGACGCCCGCATGGGCAGCTTTATCACCGGCTTCCAGGCCGGGCAGACCCAAGGCGATGTCTGGGGCTTCCCCGTCGGGCTTGCCACCGACGCCGAGGGCAGTCTATACGTCACCAGCGACAACCGCAATGACCTCGTCATCAAGATCACCTATAGCCCCATCGGCGGCTCGTGGGAACCCCAGATACCCGACACCCTGTCCATCGGCGATGCGCTCCAAGTCCGCGCTACGGTACGCGTCGAACGGCTCGTTCCCGACGGCGGACCGCCTCGCCTGACCGCGGATTTAAGCTCCTTGGGCGGTCCGGCAGCCCTGCCGCTGGTCGCCCTCGACGACCATACCTACCAACTCGACACCCGCTTGGAGACTGCCGACCTGTCCAAGGGCTTGTACGAAGTGGTCGTGCGCCTCGAACAAGAGATCGACGGCGTCTTCAAGGGCTTCGATTTCATCCACTCAATCGCCCTCTTGCCGCCGGACTTGTCCGTCTTTGACGAGAGCATAGCGGCCAACTGGCAGTTGGCCGGCGACAAGGGTGCCCAAGTGCAAGCCACCGGCGATGGCCCCATCTTCGACGGCACCCGCGTCGCTGCCGTCGAGGCGGAGCCCAAAAACTTCTACACTCCGTGGGCCATCGAATTCCGTCCAGACGCGCCCGTTGATCCCCTCGGTTTTGCCGGCCTGCGCTTCGCCTTCCATCCCGGCGACAGCGAACTGCCGACCTTTCCCATCTTCGTTCTCTTCATCGACGGCATTGGCGTGGATTTGGCGCGCGATCCCGAGCAGTTTCAAATCGATTTTTTGCGCCGCGAGTGGCAGGTCCTAGAAATCCCCTTTACGGCCTTCGACCAGCCCAATTATTACGGTCCCGGCCTCCGCGACCAAGTGGACTGGATTGACGCCCTCCGCTTTGAGGGCAACATGACGGGTACCTTCTACCTAGACGATGTGCGCCTAGTAACGCGCATCCCGTCCGTGCCGCACGTGCCAACGGCCGTCGCCGAAGTATTCAGCGCGGACCAACCTGCCGCCTTCGTCCTTACCCAGAACGTCCCCAACCCCTTCAATAGCACCACCGCCCTCCGCTTCGCACTATCGCAAGCAGCCGACATCGAATTGGCCATCTACAACCTCACCGGCCAAAAGATCGCCCGCCTCGCACGCGGCTGGCACGCGGCCGGACACTACACGGTCCATTGGGACGGGCGCAACGATGCGGGCGGGCGCTTAGCCACTGGTGCTTACATCTACCGCCTGCGCGCTGGTGAGCAGGTCCAGGTGCGCAAGTTGCTCCTGTTGCGCTGAGCGTCTAAACCCATGTCCTCCGCCCTGTTGTTCCTCTTCTTGGTCGCCGCTGCTGACGCCGACCAACTGCGCTTTAGCTCGGCGCGCCAGTGGAGCGATTGGCAACTGCCCCTCGGCGCGGTCGAAATTGCGGCCACCGGCTCGATTCAGCCGGTGCGCGTTGCAAAAAATACCAACGCTGCACGCGACGCGCTCCAGCTAGGCGGCGGCATCCACCGGGCTGGCTCCAATCCGAGGGACGCCCACGCACTCCTCGACGGCAACCCAGCGACCGGCTGGGCACCCAACCCGGACGACGACCCAGACGACTGGTTCGTGGAAATCGATCTCGGCCGCAGCGTCTCGGCGCGCAGCATTGCCTTGGTCTTTGCCGACGACGCGCCCCCTTTTGAACTGTTCGATCTCTTGCTCTCCTCCGGCGAGCCGCAGCTCGACCAAGTAGCCAGTCCGATCAAAGGCTCCCTGATCTACCGCATTAAGGAACGCTTCAAGGAAAACGCACGCCACCGCGTCGCATTCGCCCCGGGCGACGCACTCTACCTGACACCGATCCGCTACCTGCAAATCCGCAACCTTAAGCACGTTCCCGACGCCCGGCTTGTCGCCGTCGAGGTCGAGAGTATCGGCGACAATCTCACCCTCAACCTCATCGAGCGAGGTGGAGCTATCGACATAGTAATCGACGCCTTTGTCCGCGCCGAAGAAGTCACTTTGGGCAACGCGCTAAACCTAGTCGATGGCTCAATCTTCAACCGCTGGCGCAACGGGCGCGAACCGCGCAACACCTACAACACCTGGAGCCACATCACCATCGACTTAGGGGCCGTCTATCCAGTGGACTTCGTGCGCCTGATTACCGGCATAGCCATCCGCGGCGGCTTTGGCGAACACCTGCTGCGCACCCGGGCCGGGGCCAGCGGTCCGCGGTCCTTCAGCTACAAAAATTACGAGGTCCTCACTTCGGACGGCACCATTGCCCCCGACGGCACTCGCCGCTGGACGCGGCACTTTGCCGGGTACCCCGACAGCGAAAACCACAGGGCCGGGCTAGCCGACCACCAGTTCCCCACCCTGCCGGCCCGCTACGTACGCATCGCTTGGCTAGTTTGGGACGCCACCTGCGCCGCAACCGTGCCCGACGCCGCCGCGAGCTGGGGCTGCCGAGCATCTGGCTCGGCCGAAGAAATCCAAGTGTACGGCGAGGGCTACCCCCTCGCGGTCCGTCTCCGCTCACCGCTCATCGACTTGGGCAGTGGCAAGAATCTCAACTCGATTGAGTGGCAGGCCCAGACCCCCTCGGGCACCCACATCGAAATCCGCTCGCGCACGGGCAACGAGGTAGTAGAGCAATACACTTTTTACGATAAAAATGGCAGGAAAGTAACCCAGAAGCGCTACGACAAACTGATCCCCAGTTTCAAGGGCAGAATCGACACCACGCGCATCCCCGGTACGGACTGGAGCCCCTGGAGCAATATCTACAGCGCTTCGGGCGCGGCCTTCCAGTCGCCTTCGCCGCGCCGCTTCATGGAACTCGATGTGCGCTTGGTGTCCGACAGCCCGACGCAGGCGGCCCACTTCGACTGGCTGGCCGTCAACTTCAGCGATCCACTCGCTTCCGAGGTCGTCGGTGAGGTGTTCCCCCTCCAAGTCGCGCCCGGCCAAGAGACCTTGTTTTCTTACTTCCTGCGGCCCGCGACGACCCGAGACGGCTTCGACCAGATCGCAATTGAAGCCACCACAGCCCCCCGCTTTGACGCCGCCTTTGTCGATGGCGAGCCCGTCGAGGTCACCACCGAAGACCTCGCTCAGGGCTTTCGCGCCACCTTCCCGCGCCGCATCCGCAGCCGCCAGCTCGTCGAACTGCGTTTCACCGCCCCTATCTACCTACAGGCGACCCGCTTTGATGCCTTTCTCGAAGACAGCCAAAAGGCACAGACGCGCCAGCTTGTGGACCCAGGCGACGACGCACCCCAAGTCGAGAGCAGTTCCAACGTCGTGCGCCTACCTATCGCCGACCAGCTCTTTGCCAGCCTCTCGTTCAGCCCCGCGCTCATTACGCCCAACGGCGACGGGATCAACGACCAGCTCCGCATCTCCTTCGACCTCATCAACGTACTCTCCGACCGCCCCTTGCACCTGCGGCTCTATGATTTGTCCGGCCGGCCGCTTTTTAGCCAAGAGCGGGACGGCCAAGCTGGCCACATCGCATGGCACTGGGACGGCCGCGACCAAGACGGCCAGCGCGTGCCGCCCGGCCTCTACATAGCCGAGCTGCACATCGCTGGCGACGCCGGAGATCGCAGCGTGCGACGGATCGTGGCCGTAGCCTACTAGGTACGCCTGATCACTTTCTTAATCTCCAGTAACTGTTGCATCGTCGCCTTGGACACCGTGCCATCCTGATACACCCCGACATTCATCGACACGGGGATTCTGCGCTCGCCAGCCGTTTTGATGTGGTCAATTAAATCGGCGGTGCGGTAGAGCGGCGGCGGAATATCGGTATCCGGCTCTTCGTGGGTCCATTCATCATCGAGAAAAAACCAGACGTGGGGCTGGAGATCGCCGTGATGTTCGGGAGCGGGAAGGGCGAGAAATTCCCCGACTTCGCCGGCCCAGTAATCTTGGAAGTCACTTGGCTTGCGATTGAGCCAGCTATTCCAAGCGACGATGCGGTCTGGATTGCCCGTCTTAGCGGCTGCGTACAGTGGTTCAAAGCGATGGGAGACGTTGAAGGGACAAAAGTCGAACCAGTACCCAGCGACCTTGCTGCCGTAGCGCTCGCCTATTTCCGCGAATATGGCGCAAAAGTTGCGAAAATAGGATTCCCGGTCGTCGTTCCAGCCGGAGGCCTGTCCCCACGGTATTGCAGGGGTATCGTCGCTGCTCCGGCCGCCGGGATAGTAGAGAATCAGCGGAACGCGGCGGCGCTGTAAGACATCGGCTAGATCGCCAATCAGGTCGCGCTCGCAGGTATTCCCCGGTAGGATGCGCTCTATCGCCTCAATTGGCGCTGGATAGAAGTGCGGCGCATGGGTCGAGGTAAAGATGACGTATCCAGCCCCCGCTTCTTCCACCATGTCGGCGAAAGGCTCGACGGCAAAGTCGGCAACAGCCTGTGGGAAGGGCTTGGGCTTGCCGCGGCGGGCCTGCGACATGGCGGTCCAGTGAAAACTCAAGCCGTACTGGGCGTCGGCAAACCAATCGGTGCTAGCGCGTCCGCTCCGCGCCCGTTCGGCAATACCGGCGAACCGCGCAACCTCGGTCTCTGGTGTCAGTTTGAGGGTATAAAGGCGGGGCAGTTCCCCGGTGCCGGCCTTTTTCCTAGCGCGGAACTCAATCGTGCTGACGCCTTTGTCCAACTGGAGCGAACCCGCGAGCGAATGCTTGGCAAAGCTGCTCCACTCCATTCCCCAGTCCGGCATCCAGCCACGAGTCGATTCCGCGACGAACGCGACAGTGCTGGCACCGGCCCTGATCTCAAGCTCAGAGCCAACCGCGTCGGCACCGCAGGAATAGGTTATCGCTAGCTGGAAATTCTGCGGCTCGTCAAGCTCCACCGTCCAGCTAAACCAATCGTCCCGACTGTGCCAGCCTTCGACCCAAAGATAGGGGCGCTCGCCCTGCGTCTCGTCGCCGTCCTCGGGCGGCTTGAGCTTTCCGTGGAGTTCCGCCTCAGCAGCCCAGAGGACGGTGATGTCGTTACCGCCTACGGTATGACAGCGTCGAGTTTGCAATTAAAATTCTGCAAACAAACGCGTGTACCAGAAGGCACCGTTGTAATCCCAGGGCGTGCTCTCCGGGCGCAGATTGCCCTGGCCCGCGGTCTCCTCAGGCACGGTTTCGGGCACCGAATCGAAAATATTCTGTGCTCCCACGCTCAGCTGATAGCGCTCGGCAAAGGCGTAACCGACTTCGGCATCGACAATGACGCCCCCGTCAAAGGAATCGAGATCACCGCAACTGTTGTCCTGGAAGCGGCAGGCCTTCCAAGCACTAAAGTAACTGGGCCGCAGCATACCGCTCCAAGCGCCCATTTGGTGGCTGCCGGTGAGTACTAGACGGTGCTCGGGGTTCATTGCCTCCAGTTCTACCTCGCGCCGGGGCGTCATCAGGGTGAAGTCGATCGGTTCGTCCAAGGGCTTGCCGAGGAATTCACTGACGGTCCGCACCTGCGAAAAGTCCTCGAGGACGTTCTGAGTCCAGTTGTAGGCGAAATCGACGTGGGACAGGGATTGGGTATCCCAAGTCCGCGTCCACGACAGCACCAAGTCAATACCTCGGGTGCGGGTGTCAAAGTCGTTGGAGAAGAATTTGACCTCCTGGAGGACGCTGACGCCTTGCAGGGCTTCCTCTTCGCGGATAATCGCGGCGATTTGGTCGGTGATCTTGATATTCCCGGTCAGAGCGATGCGATCCTCGATGGCAATGTCGAAGTAGTCGAGGGTCAGATCAAAATCATCGGCGAGTTCCATGGTGGTGCCGACCGAAAAGCCCACGGACTTTTCCTCGGTCAGTTCTACGCCGCCCAAGGCTGCGGCAATAGGATGAGTGGGCGGCACCTGCCCCTGCTCGGTCAGACCGCCGGTGCCGGAGAAGCCGGTGGTCACGGCGCGGAGATTGGCTTGGCCGGGCGACGGGGCGCGGAACCCAGTGCTGACCGTCGAGCGCAGGTTAACTCGATCGCTAGCCCGCAACAGGGCCGAGAGCTTGCCGTTGAGGGTATTGCCAAAATCGGCGTAGAAATCCTCGTAGCGCACGGCCGTGCCTAGCTGGAGCTGCGGCACCACGTCCGCCTGCACGTCCAAGTACAAGGCATAGTTGGGGCGATCCCACTTGCCGGCGTTATCCGGGTGCAGCCCCTGATAGCCGTTGGAACCGCTGCTGAAGCCTTGGGCCGCAAAGGGGCCCACCACGTAGGAGGCTTCGTCGCCGGCCACGGACTCGAACGTCTCTTGACGCCATTCCGCGCCCCAAGCAATGCCGAGTGGAGACGCCAAACCACCCACTTCCATCGCATAGGAGAAGTCGAGGTTGGCCGCGACTTCGGTCTGTATGTAGTCGCGCGGGCGGAACGAAGTCGGCGTATCCGGCCCCAGCGAGGCGTTGATGGTATTGAAGATGAAGAATTCGATATTGCTGCGGGCGGCACTAACGCTGGCGTCCCATTTGAGGCCACCGGAGCGGGCACCGCGCAGGCCGGCCACCAAGCTCACATCGCGGATATCGGCTCCAAAGCGCGGCGTAAAACCGCCGGGAAAGCGCTCGTTGAACAGAAAGAGATCGCCCTGGTACTCATCGACGAAAGCCTGGGTCTCGTCGAAGCTGGAGTCTAGAGAAGGCACTTCCAAGTTCGCGGGATCAATGTCGTCGCTGAGATCGAGATCGGCGACAGCCCGCTGATCGCCAATGCGAAATACGCTGCTGCGCGCCGAGGAAGTACCTGGAGCACGGAAGAAAAAGCCTCCTTCGGCGCGGCGCTTGGCCCAGCCGCCAAAGCCATAAGCTTCGGCCCCATTGCCGAGGTCAACTCCGGCGTTGAAGAAGGTATTCCACACGCCATCGAGGTCGGGGCTGCCCCAAATCTGCGCCGGCTCTTTGACGGGATAGCCCCTCAATCGCAGTGCCTCCGCGTTGGCGCGTTGGCCGCTGCGGATGGTTGGATC
Organism: Candidatus Latescibacterota bacterium; assembly: GCA_965261395.1. GTDB lineage: Bacteria > Latescibacterota > UBA2968 > UBA8231 > UBA8231. Next base: position 2,437,308 of record OZ253462.1, on the reverse strand, counting down.
GCTCTGGCGGTACTCGACGCTGACGTTGAAAAATCCGTCCTCGGTAAGCGGCAGGCCAACATTGGCGGCCACCTGGGACAAGCGGCCGTCGCCCTCGAAATACTGGCCTCCCCGCGTTTCCACCAGCACCCCTTTGGAGGATTCGCGCAAGCGCAGGTTTAGCACCCCGGCGATGGCGTCGGAGCCGTACTGGGCCGCCGCGCCGTCGCGCAGCAGTTCCATTTGCCTCAAGGCAATGGCCGGGATCACGCTCAAATCCGGCCCTTGCGATCCCGTATTGAGCGAACTACCCAGCAGCGCGATCACGCCGGAGCGATGGCGGCGCTTGCCGTTGACCAGCACCAACAGGTTATCCGGCGGCAGACCCCGCAGCGTGGCCGGGCGCACCAAGGTCGCTTCGTCGTCAATACCGTGCCGCTGGATATTGTACGACGGGGTCAGGGTGCGCAGCATATCGTCCATATCGACCGCGGCTTGCGTGCGCAACTCGTCTGCATTCAGCACATCTACGGGCGCGGCCGAGTCCTTCTCCGAGCGCGGCGCATGGCGCGACCCCACGACGATGGCTTCTTCCATCAGATAGATGTCCTCGGTATAGACCCCCTCCTCGTCCTCTTCCTCCGTCTCAGCCTCCTCGGACCACGCGGCCTGCCCGATGACGAGCGAACCGATGAGAACAAGACTCAGGGTCGCCGTCCCTAACAGACGCATTAGACCGGCCAAGTCCTTATATATGCTCCGCATAATAAACCCTCCCGAGTTAAGTGCTTGGAGCTGTAAAACCCTAGATAGCCTGTAAAACCCTAGATTTTTATGTAACATAGAGAATATAATTATTCTCGATCAAGCTTCTATAGATGGCTACTTTAGCAACATGAAAACTACTGTTGATATTCCCGAGGATGAGCTTGAGGATGCCATCAGGTTCACGAAAGCAAAGACCAAACGCGAAGCCATCGTCGGAGCCGTCGCGGACTTCAACCGCCGCATGCGCATGGCGGAACTCGTCCAATACGCCGGCACCTGCCTGGATCTGATCACACCGCAAGAGCTTCAGGCCACGCGTCGGCAAGGCTGAGCCGTTGATCCTCGTCGATACCTCGTCCTAGATACACACGGACTCCGAGCTTCTGGCATCCGTGGGCGAACCAACGGAATAGCGACGCCGTAGAGTCCCTGGCGTCCCTTGATCGAACAGAATCTTCACGAAAGAGTCGAATCCGCCAATGCCTTCACTTCGGGACCAAGAACAGCTTCTACCTGCCAGCGACGCCAGAGAACACTATAGACCCGGCAATTCGTTTACCTTGGCCGCGGCCTCAGTCCACGTTGTTGCCTTCTCTAATACGTCTTCGCTGATGTCGTCACAGAAATCGACAATTCGACAGCGGTCGAAGAGCAAGCCAGCGTCGCGTGTAACGTCGTACCAACCAACCCGAGACAACGCCTCTGAAATCAAGAACATACGTACGGGGGGAACAGCCGGATTTCTGAATAACCACTTGTCGCAGAATGAATCGGGCTGAAGCTGTGTGAGTTCGTCCTTATAGTTCGTCCCGGTCTTGCACTGCCCAAAAGTAATTAGCTTTCCAGGTAAACCATCAGTGAAGTCTTTCCACGCAACAACATCCAGTTTGCCGTCTCGCTCGTTTGACGAGGAATCGCTTTTTTTACAGAATCGGATACCTTCCTTCATTCGTTTGCAAAGATCATTAACCTTCCCTGGAAAATCAGCCATCCCAGTGGCTGTGCCGAACACGATGCTCTCCGCACGAGCACCAAGGTACTTCCGGGCCACTTCCGAGGAGAGTTCCTCAAAGAGGGATGCGCCGTCAATACCCGCGTGTTCGCGGTCGTCTTTCATGTTCAGTCGGGTCGCTAGGAGCAGGTACTTGTAAATGATGTGCTTGTGGTTCCCGGCTTCCTGGCTGGCATGAAGCGTATATCCCTGTTCTCCGACCACAAACGGATAGCCATATCTGCAAGCCTCTTCACGTCGTTCAATTTCCAAGTACGCCTCTTCAACGATTTGCGGTGCTTCTTCCTCTCCCGGCACACCCTCAGAGTAGTCGTTTTCCTCAAGTCTGCCGAGGTCAGCGGTTAGGACAGTCGTTGATGTGGTGTTGTCCTTCCAACAAACCAGTTCGGCGTAGTCGGCAAGCTCATGTTCGGGCGGACGGGCGGATGGCGTCCCTGGCCATTTGAACATCAACCGTCCTCCGTGAGGCGCGTCTTCTTACCAGGATTGTGCTTGCGTTCCATCTCGTCGTATAGGTCATCCGCGAGATTCGCCACCGCTCCGGCAATTCTGAGCAGTTCCTCGGAACCGTCGTAGCCAGTGGAAAGCAGGCCGCGTGCCTTCTCAAGGTTTCTCTTCGAGGCAAGCAGGGACTCCTCGAAAACAGTGGATGATGGACGGCTCGCCTCATAGGCATAGGTGAGGGTCTGCCCATCCCGAAGGGCGGCGACAGCCTCCTTGTTGCTCACGACTGCATCGAGCCACCGGAGATGGGGGTTCTGTGTTTCGATGACGGGAGGTGTCTTCTCCTTCTTGCTACCGTACATCCAGAGACAAATCTCACCTAGTTCTTTCTTCTTCTCATCTGGGACCGGCTCCTGGTCCTCCTCAGTCTCCGGTCGTAAGCCGATAAAGGTGCTGATGCCGTCGTAGTCGAGTCCGGTGTAGAGATGGGAGAAGGAAAAATGATTGTGCCAGCGGTCTTCGCGACGGAATACCTCCATGTGTTCCGCTTGTTCAATCACCATAAGGCCGCGGAATAGCCTCTGGACGGTCCTGTGGGTATCGCCAATCTGTTTCGCAATGTTCTCCAACTCGATGCCAAAATTTCGGTGTATCTTAGCAATGTATAGGGATTTGGCGTAGCTGCTCCATTTGGCTGGGCCGTTTACATGCTTGAAACCGAGATAGCGCCAAGCATCTTTGTGGGTACCCCGCATAGTAGGAAGCTCTTGGAGCGCTTTCTTTGCATCTTCGGTGATGGCAGGGAGGTCCGCCTTCAGGTCTTCAACAAGTGCCGGATTTAGAAGGACCTTGACTGCGGCGAGGCGACGATTCCCTTCAATAACGACGTTCTTCCCACCCTCCTGCGCGACGACCAAGGGCTCGTGAGAAAAAAAACCACTGGCCGCGATGGACATCACCAATTCCTTTACGTCCATCGCTTCCCACAGAACCTTTATCACTTCGGTTTCCGTCGCATTGTCAGTCAGATCAAACTCAGGCAGTCGGGGGTTTTTGAGGTCGAATGTCAGATCCGAGACTTTCATCGGGTTAATCTCTGCGGTATTCATTGAGCTCTCCTTTTAAGCCGGCACTGCTTCCTCATTATGCGTGTCAATTAATGCAACAGAGTCAGGAAGTCGAACATGGGACGGCGCGATTAGTAGCTCCTGCGCCTTTTGCTTGCGCTGGAGACTGTACTGAAGCGAGAGATGGAAGGTGCCACAGGTTTTATATAAATCTCTGATGAAATGCGCATCGTCGTAGGACATAACCCAGTTGAGCGCTTTCTGCTGCCGTACATAGCGGGAAAGGTTTTTGTGGTCTTGCTCCTTATAAAAATTCATATAAAGACGATTGCCGTTTGACCAGTAGGGAGGATCGAGATATGCGAAGACACGTTTCCGTTCTTTTCCACGAGGCAGATGTTTAACAAGGAAGCTAATCGCGTCCATGTTGGTTACGTGGATTTGCTCGCGTTTTTTCGCAATTGCGAGAACGCGCTTCGCGAGACTCTCTCTGTAGAAACGAGCATCAATCTGCCATTTTCCTGTTTGCTCGTAGCCGCCGATAGGAGCGCTTCCGAAAAGGACGCCAGAGCGATTGCAACGGTTCAGGTAGAAGACAGAAAAGCCAAGGTCAAAAGACTCACTGGTCTCAGCATTCAGATAAATGCGCTGTTGTCGTTTCCACTCTGGGATACTTACCGGGACTGATCGGATGGCCTCGACGAACCGCTCTGGCTCGTCAAGGACAGCATTCCAGAAGGCGGTGATGCGATGGTCTATATCGTTCAGGTAAAGCTCTGAGACAACACCTTCACGAAGAAGGCGTAACGCAGCGCCTGCACCTCCAGCAAAGGGTTCGAAGTACGAACAGTCAGAGAGGTCATTCAATTCGATTACCCGGCCAAGGAAGGCCGTAAGGGAGGCCTTCCCACCAGGGTATCTAAGCGGACTATCGAATCTCATTCCCGATTGGCCTCTCTGCATTCGTTTCTCGCTGCCCATGTCCAATCTGGAGTGTCGGTCTCACCTGTTACGTCGTCAAGCCCATCAAGTTGCTCCGTCCCATTGGCATGATCGGATAGGTTGGCCGCTACTCCACCTACGTTCCGTTGGCCGGTGATTACATCAGCAATCAGGCGGGTGTGGGTATTCCTATAACAACTCGATCTGACGACGGACGCGGTCATTTCACTTCTAGGGCTAAATTAATAACGCGGGATGTCGGTGCAAGGATAACGACCAAGCGAATGGCGTGGCGCAGATAGCAACCGGCCAATGCCCTCACGCCCCCTCACCCCCACAAAAAAAACGCAGCCAACAGCGCGATCCACACCGCTTCGAGGAAATGCCAATACGCGGCGCAGGCCCGCACCGAGAGCAAGTGTTCGCTGTCGAGCCGATTCATGCGCGCCTTCCACGCCAGCGCCGACAACGGCACCATGCCACCCACCACGTGCAGCGCGTGAACCACGACTAGGGCGAACGCAATGCCGTAGGTACTCGCCTCCAGCGCCCGATGGCGGTCGAGTAGCTGCATCAGCGCCGGCACCTGCACAGCGATAAACAACACGCTCGTCCCCCAAGCCCAGGCCAACCACCGCTGCAGCAGCGGAAAGTGTCCGCGCCGGGCGTTCTGCGTCGCCTTGTACATTGCCAGCCCAGCCCCCAACAGCACCACCGTCGAAACACCCAGCACCAGCGGCAGCTCCATGCGCTCGCTCCCCTGCAGCACCGGGCTGGTCAGCCGCAGGTAGGCAAAAGCCGCGATGCTGGCCCCAAAGAGCACGGCCAGTGAGGCCAAAAACAGGGTCAGGCCCAGTTGGCGACGCCCCCGCAGATCGGGCGAGTTCCAGTTCATCCCCAGCGATACTCAGGCGGGTCGAAGACAAACCCGTGGAAAAAGCGCCGCTGCGCGGGCGAAAGCTCCTGCAAAAAGGCTTGGTCGTAGCGCCACTGCTCGGCACACGCCAGCATCCAGGGATGTTCGTATCCATAGTACAGCATCACCCGCTTGCCCCCGCGACGCACAAAGGGGCCGACCGTATGCCACACCGCGTTGTGAAAAAGCACCGCCGTCCCCGGGCCGCCACATATTTGCACAGCCCCGGGCATACCATCCCCTGTGCCTGGCTCTAGCAGCGCCTTGTGGCTGCCGGGCACTAAAGTCAGGTTGCCTTGGTCGGGCGCGCTCATGTCGCTCAGGTAATAGCCCACCTTGAACTGCAACAGTGGGATATGCGGCTTGAGGTTGCGGAAGCCATCCTGAATCCCGTCGATGTGCCAGCCCTGCCCGTGGTAGTCAGCGGGTTCGACCTCGTAGAAGGCGTCCGTCGAGTGCAGGTGCGGCATCTCGTTAAAGAGACCGTGGACATAGGCCATCATCGGCTCGTAGTCGAGCATCTCCAAAAAGAGCGGATCCTCGGCCAAAAGGTGCATGACCCGCACGTTGGCCGCGTCGAGCCGGTCGGCAAAGGCCGGATCGTGCTCGCGCTTGAACTGGGGGTCGCGGCGACGCTCGATGGTGCGTTCCAGGGCCGCGTCGAGGGCCGCGACCCGATCCGGCGCGAGGAAATCTTCTAGCACCAAGTAGCCGTTGTTGTCGAAGAAGAAGCGCTCGGCATCTGTAGGATGGTCGGTCATAATCGAAGCCTTCCTAGGGGGTCCACCCCTCCATCATCTCGGCGTACTGACGCGCTTGAGCGGCGATGTCCACGCCCACCTCCTCAGACCACGCCGCCAGCAACCGACGATACACTGGCCCCACTTGGCCGTCGCCCACCGCCTGAAAGTTAAAGCGCGTAATCGGCACCATGCAGATCGTGGTGCTGGTAAACCACGCCTCGTCGGCTTCGCGCACGTCGTAGGGTTCGATATCGGCTTCGCACAGGGGCAGGCCGAGCTTAGCGGCCAGTTCTATACACGTGCCGCGCGATACGCCGCGCAGGATGTTATGTCCTTTGGGCGTGATTACCTGACCGTCGCGAACCATGAAGAAGTTGTTGCCCGTCCCCTCGGTGATAAAGCCGTGCTCGTCGGTCAGCAGCGCTTGGGCCCCGGCTTCCATCTGCGCGGCCTGTAGCTCGGCGAGCTTGTAGAAGATGCGGCTGCGGTTTTTGGCCTTGGGGTCGATGTAGCGCGAAGGCACCGACTGCTGAGGCGGGACGACAAAGTGCGCGCCCTGTTGATAGAGATGCGCCATCCCGCCGGTGTGCCGCACCAGTGGGAAGACATTGATGGTGACAATCGGGGCCGCGCCTTCCTTGACGATAGTATTGTACAGCGGCAGAGCACCGCGCGTGACATCGTGCATGATTTGGAAGTCCAGCGCGCCGATCGCGGGCAGGTTGCGGGCAATGGTCTCGTGGGTCGCCTCCTCCATCGCGTCGATATCCAGCCCGCAGTCGATCTGCGCGTATTTGAGCGAGCCGTAGAGCCGCTCCAGATGCTCGTGCAGCCGAAAGGGCTTTTGCCCAAAGCTCCGCGTCATCTCAAAAACCATGTCCCCATACATCAGGGCGCAGTCAAAAATCGAGATCCGCGCCTCCGACTCGGGGACGAACTCGCCGTTGAAATACACCAATCGTTCAGCCATAGCTGCCTCCCTGTGATATGATCGCGACGCGATCGCTACCTCATGGTGATATTGCCCTGCATCCCGGTGCAATAATCGACGACCACCCAGAAGCCGGCGACGACCGCCTCGCCTAGGATCAAGCCCAAAAACAATGGCTTCAAGCGCTCGAAAAGCCCCAAACCCCCGTATTTGAGTACTGTGCCTTTAATCGCCCAAGCGACGAATACCGAAAACCACATTGAGCCGAAGACGCAACTGATCGGAAAACCCAGCGGGTGAAAAGGCCACCACACGAAGCGATATTGCAACCACATCAACGCGCCCATAATTCCCGCCCCGACCCAAGTATGCGACCACATACCTGGACTCGGCCCCTCGGGGGTCTGCACGTTCTTACTCATAAAATTGTACGGATACTGGGCGACATTATTAAAATAAAAATTCGACAGATTGATCGCCCCGTGTTCGTAGGCCAGATAGAGCGTCAGCCCGATCACCGAACTCAGCGTCAGCCCGATCACCGCCAAAACACCCCAAAACATCCGCCGCCGGCCGGCCAGGTCTATCTCGGTAAACAGCTTCAGGCCATTGGCGCAGGCCGCCATCAGCAAGATCAACTGATCCACTCCCCAGGCATAGCTCAGCGCCAGCCCCACTGTGCCCTTGAAACCCAATAGCGAGGCCCCGACCCCCGAGATGACGAAATCCGGGCCGTTGCTCGGCGGAAACATCGAAGCCACCCCCCCTTGGGCGACCACCCGCGTGATGGTTATAAAACCGACAAACGAGCCGACTAACAACATCACTGCCACCGGCAATGGCATTCCCGTGCGCCAGAGCCAGACGGTCATCACCATAAAGCTAATTATCGCGCCAGCGACCGCCGCGCGATAGGACATGATCTCGTCGCCGTCTTCGACATCCGCAGCGCCGCGTAGAGCGCGGCGCAACACCGCCCGCAAATGCTCCCGACCCACCCATAACATCCCCAGCACCAGCACGATCATACCCCCCATTGCCTGGTAGATAATAACCGAATCCGTATACTGGCTGTAGGGGCCCATGCTGGCATCCCTGCCGCCCCAGGCAAACTGCGTCAGCAACCCGCTCTGTAAGCGATTGAACAAAAAGAAGACCACCAAACCCGAGGCGACGTTCTGCGGCACGAAATACGAGAAACCGATCATCGAGGAGTTGAGCCCCAACCCGAGCGTGGGCATGCCGCGCACGATCTCCACCGAGCCCAGCGACAAGCTCACCTGGGGAAAGATCCCATAATAATTATGCAGGGCGTTGATCGAGCCGAGCAGAAAGGGCACGGCAAAACCAATCCACACCAGTCCCCGCCGCAATAGAGGCTTCTGCCTCTCGCCGCCCAAGAGCGCCAGCGGCAACTGCACCATCGGATAACTCAGCCGCTCGTGCTCAACCCACTGGCGCCTGACGATGACCATCAGGCAGATCATCGCCCAAAAGAGCGCCAACCCGAAAATGGCCCACCAGCATAATGGCGCCACCCATACATCCCAGGGGATCGCCCCGTCGGGTGCGCCCTCGTAAAACCGGCGAACAGCCTCATCCCCCTGCGGCAGCGGCCAATCCGGCAGAAAGGGCTGGACCAGCTCTCGCCAATTATTTTCGGGGGTCGCGTAATAATAGGCTCCGGTCATCACCGGCAGCAGTTGCACCGGCAAACCGCGCCCGGAAAGCGTATTGGCCAACAGCAACAGGAAAAACACCACCGCCAACTCTCCCCGCACCAGCGCCAAACGGGGATAGACCCAACGCACCAGCCCATTGCCGACAACGACTGAGAAAAATAAAAAGATCGCCCCCGGCGTCAGGTTCCAAACCGCCAAGCCGGAACCTTTGATGATCATATCGTTGTAGGTCGACCCTAAGCCCAGGCAGACTGCCCCGGCCAGCCCGACGAAAAGCGCCTTGGCAGTACAGCCCTTTGCCGAGTCCACAGAGACCGCACTCATAGCCGTAAAGAAAGACCAGATAACCCTTGCCCGAAAGGTCAAAGGCTATCTGGCCTAGAGCGATCAGATATAATTTGAAATTCGAATATTAAATAGCCGCGCCGAAGACAATCGCGCGCTTTTCGCTGGAGCCGACCCCGATACCCCTGTCCTTTTCTTACGGCGTCGGTGCCCCCTCTGGCAACAACCCCTCGGCCTTGAACTCGTCCCACAGAGCCGGCGGAATCTCCGCCTGCATCACGCGCGCGTTGTCCTCTAACTCGGCCACGGACGCCGCGCCAGGCACCGCCGAAATCACCGCCTCGTGCCCAAAGGGAAATTGCAATGCCGCCGCCCGTAGCTCAACGCCGTGCCGGTCGCAGATCGCCTTGAGCGCCTGGGCCTGTTGCACCAGATGCGCGGGCGCGGGCTGGTAATCAAAAGAAACCGGCTGGCTCAAATCGCGGGCGAGGATGCCGCTGTTGTACGGCCCGCCCATGGTCAGCTTCACTCCGCGCTCTACGCACAGCGGCAAAAACTCGGGCAGCGCCGACTGGTCCAGCAGCGTGTAGCGCCCGGCCAAGAGGATGTAATCCAGATCAAAGCGCTCGACCATCCGCCCGGTGCGCTCCCACTCGTTCATGCCCATGCCGATGGCCTTGACCGTACCCGCTGCACGCAATTCGACCGCCGCCTCTAGTGCTTCGATAAATTCCTCGTCGGTGTGCTGCCCCTTGAAGTCGCTGTCGTGGACAAAGAAAATATCCACCGCCGCCAAGCCCAGCCGTTCCAAGCTCGAATCGAGCGAGGCCCGCAAGCCCTCGGCGCTGAAATCGAAATCGTAGGTATAGTGCGGGATCCTGTCCTCGCTGTAGGGTGCCAAGTCGTCCGGGTCTACAGGCCGCAACACCCGTGATCCCTTGGTCGAGATGGCGAAAGACTCGCGCGGGAACTCGCCCAGCACCCGCCCGTAGCGCACCTCGCTGCGCCCGTCGCCGTACATCGGCGCGGTATCGAAATAGCGCACGCCCATTTCATAGGCCCGGCGGATGATGGCCAATGCCTCGTCGTACCCGCTACCCTCAAAAATCCCGTCGGCCAAGATCATCCCGCCCAACGGCGCGCCGCCCAACCCCAGCCGTGTCACCTCCACGCCCGTATCGCCAATCGCTACTTTTTCAAAAGGGTCCATACTCACTCCAATCCGTAGAGCCACTCGGCATTGCCAGCGAGCAATTTGGCCTGCTCTTCCTCCGGTCTCCCGGAGACGATTTCTCGCAGCGCAGCCACCCACGCGCCCAAACTCGCCCCGAAGTTGCACACCGGCCAATCGCCGCCGAACACCACCCGGTCCGGCCCAAAGCTGTCCAAGCAGTGATTGACCGTCGGTGCCAGCGTGTCGGCGCTCCACCCTGCGGGTGCCCGGGCGATGATCCCGGATACTTTGCAGACTACGTGCTCTCGTGCGCCCAGTGCGGCCATGTCGCGCTGCCATTGCTCTTTGGTGTGGCTAAAGGGGTTGGCCGGATCGTGCTCAGCCGCGCCGTTGACGATCTGCGGGTCGGCATTGCCGCAGTGATCGACGATGAAGCGCGTACCCAGACACTGATCCACCAAGCCGACCGCGTCTCCCAACTCGCTCGGTCGCAGGCACAGATCGAAACTTAGGCCGATCTCGCCCAGGTACTGCACGTCGCGGACGAAACTTTCCTGCAGACAACGGCCCGGCTCGGCGGCGGGCACGTGCAACACCTGCCGCACGCCCCTAATGAAATCATTGCCCTTAAAGCGATCGATATAGGCGCGGAAACTTTCCTCCCCCGGACTGCCTCCGATCACCGCCGCGGCCATTAGGTTGTCGTCGGCCCTACACAGGCCGGCCACAAACTCCGCCTCCGCAATGCGCTGCGCAGCGGCGACATCCACTTCCATATAGACGGTGCGGGCAATGCCGGCTCCTGCGGCCGCCGCCAAGTAATCGCTCATCAAGTAATTTTTCCGCAGCGGCTCTATGCCCTCACCCTCCAGCCACGGCAGCGCGAACTGCGCCAAATCCCACATGTGTTGATGCGTATCGACGATAGGTAGCATAATCCTTCCTCTATTTAGTGGTTAAATCTCAATCTTACACTCGTATATCTGCGCCCAACCGCTCCGATCCGATGCAAAAACCACGTAGCACCCATCCGGCGAAAAGTTCGGGTGCGGATGCGTGTGCTGCGGCGCATAAACCTCGACCGGACCGTCGTCGTACGGACAGTGGTCAATATTCCAATGTTTGCCCTCGTTGCTCGACTCCGACAGGCAGAGCAATTGCGGCGTGCCAACGCCGTCGTTGGGATCAAACACCTGCAATCCGCTATCGGGAAACGTCGTATCCGCCACCATCCGCGCGCCGTCGCGGCTGACCATCGGATGCCAAGCGTTGAACGAACAGACCGGGCGCACGGCCCCGCTATCGACATCGACGCCGATCACCCCGTGCGGCCAGCGCGTCGTCAGCAGCTCCCGCTTGTGCGGATGCCAAGTCTCGTGGACGATCCACTCGTTGCCCTCGCGCCTATACGCCAGCCGATGGTTGTTGCCATCCCGATTTATCACCCACATCCGCTCGTAATACGGCCCAGCATAGCGCAACAGCGAACTGTCATTGGGATGAAACTCTGGATGGCCAATCGAATCCCGCTCTACAATCACTTCACTAGCACCGCTACGGGTATCAATCACCACCAAGCGCGCCACAGCACCCATCTTCACCGGCACCGCCCACCACGCATCGTCATAACTAAGTGCCGTCGTCCCCATCGCCGCTGCGACCATGCCTTTTTCGCGCATGGCAACCGTGGCAAAAGAAGCCAACTGCTCTTCCTCGCAGGTCTCGGTATCCACCCGCCAAGCCCCTTGCCCGTCGGTGAAATAGACATAGCGGCCATCGTGCGACGGCGCGATCGAAAACTCGGCCAGCCCCTCGTGCTCGGTTAGTTGCAGCAACTGCCCGGAATCGCGCAATTCCAGAAAAAGTTCTGGACGGCCCGTGCGGTGCGAGACAAACACCAGATGCCGCATCGCGTCGTCGTACGCGGGAATATAATAGAACGGATGGTGGTGGATCGACGGGTGCGCCGTAATCTGGCGGATTTCGGCACCCGTCTGTGCGTCGCGCAAAGTCCGCGACTCGGGCGGATAAAGCGTGCCCCGTCCCACGTCAGGGCTGGGCGTAGTTGACCGACATCATGCCCTCTACATCCATGGGATCGATGCCGTATTGTTTGGTGAGATGCTGGTGCAGCGGAGCATCCGCGGCCGCCTCGTCGGCCAATGGCAGAGCCACCCGCTGCCCCTGATTCCCCGCCGACAAATCGCAGGCCACATTCATCACCAGCGACATCAACGCGTCTTCGTCGTCGAACTCGCTTGGCTGCACCCCCCGCACGGCGAGCGCAAAGTCGGCGATATGGCTCATGGCCGACGCGCCGTAGTCCTTGCGCAGATTCGCAAACTCACGGGTGCGGAAGGGATTTTCGTATTCGATCCGGCCCGTGCTAGTGTCGGCATAGCTCCGGGTCCAGCTATAGCCGTCGTCCTCGTCAATGACATCGACGATCTCGTCGGCAATCGAGCGGATCGTCTCCACCCCGTGCTCGTGGTCAACCCCGGCATCCGAACAGCGCCTAAGCTGCATCTTGGCAAGCGTAAAGCCCCTTGTGCTCGCTCCCACCCCCGGATCCTGCGCCCGGTAGAGCAGTGTCCCCCGCTCGCCCTGCCATTCGGTGTACCCAGGCCGTGGATGCCGCCCCAACCAGCCTTTGCCATTGGCAAGCTGATCGGCGACCATCTCTCCTCCCGCAAAGCCGAAGTAATGCGCCTTGAAGTGCTCGCCGGAGTGAAAGCGGTGCGGCATGGAGCGGAAGGACGGCGTCTCTATCGAATGCCCGATGGCCTGCGCCCATACCGGATGCCCAAAAAACCGCACCCAGCGCGAGTTGTTGTGATACCCAGTGTGGTCGGCGTAGCTGAAGATGCGGCCGATGCGACCGATAAACCCGCTGTCCTTTACGGTTTGCGCGAAGCGGTCGCAGGCAAAGCGGAAGAAGTTTTCCGCCACTCGCACCACCACCTCCTGCTCCCGCGCCACCCGGATCATCTCCCGCGCCTGCGCCACCAAGCTGCACCAAGTCGTCTCGCACATGTTGTGGATGCCGTGGCTCGACAGATATATCGAATAGGCGTAGTGCGAGGGCACCGGCGTTACGACCAATGCCGCCTCGGCGATTCCGTCCTTGACCAACTCGCGCACATCGTAATAAGCCCGCGCGCCGAGGGCTGCTGCCGCCCGGTCGCAATACTCCTGGACCGGATCGACGCAGGCCACCACCTCGACCCAGTCTTTAAGCGACGGCAGCAAGGGCTGATAGATGGTGCTGGCGCGATTGCCCGTGCCGATCAGGGCGACTTTTACCGGATCATCTAACTTGGGAACTTCCATGACAGACCTGCTCTTTTATTTGCGCACGCACTCGTAGCCAAGCACTTCCAACCCCTGCCGAATGCCCGCGATCTCCGCCGGTGCTAAGTCCCGCAAGGGCCGCCGCATCTTGGGCGAGGGGAACTTGCCCAGCAGCCAGCGGGCGCACTTCATGCGCTGATGCGCGCTCGACGACGGCTCGCCAAAAGCATAGACGATGCGATTGAGCGGCTCGACCTTTTTCTGCACCTCTTTCGCCCCGGCCAAATCCCCGTCCAACGCCCGCTGCACCAGCTCGACGATCAGCTCGGGCACAAAACCGGCAAAGCCGACCAGCGCCCCATCGGCCGCCTCCAGCAAGCTGGGGAGTAAAAACTCGTCGTGGCAGGTGATGATCGGCACGTCGGCGTTGACCTTTTTCAATTCCTGATAGTCGTAGAGCCAGCGGCTCATATCGCGGGTGCCCATCTTGATGCACTTGACCCTAGGGATCTGCACGAGCGCCTTCATCTCGTCGAGCGTATAGCCAGCCTTGGTCCACGCCGGATACTGATGCACCACAATGTCGATCCCGGCCGAGGCTACATCCTCAAAAAAGCCCACTGCCGTCTGGCTCGATCGGCCAAAGCGCAACCAGTGGTGCGGCGGCATCAACAAGATCGCATCGGCCCCGGCTTCCTTGGCCGCCAGCGCGTGGTCAATCCCCTCCAAGCTGCCCTCGACCGACACGCCCGAGATCGTCTTCACCGCGTGCCCGGAAGCTTTGACCGTCTCGGCCACAAGCTGCGTCACCCGATTGCGCTCGGCCGCACGCAGCGACATGATCTCGCCGGTGTGGCCATTGCAGGTCAATCCATCGACGCCATCGACCGCGGCTAATTCGGCGATATAGTCCCGCAGCCCTTCTTCGTCAATCGACTCGTCGGCGTGGAAGGGGCACAACGTCGCGGGAAACACACCCGTCCACGGGTGATCCCGCCAACTAGTAGCAGACATAGGGCCTTCCTTTGGCAATGTGAGGGGGGGGAATTAAGGGAGGAGCACTTGGTCCGTCAAGCGAGACCGCACTTGTGCCGGGGCGTCGGCCTTGACACCTCCGCTACCCTATTCGACACTACCTGCCTCATATCACCCCACACCAAGGAAACCCACCCATGACTGCCAAAATTACCCACGTCGAACGCTTCACCCTACAGGTGCCGTTTGTCGAGCGCATCCGCCGCGAGATGGAACGCGCTGGCATCCACACCTGGTCCGAGCTTGAAATCACCCGCGTCGAAACCGACGCCGGCGTCGTCGGCTGGGGCGAGACCATTCAGAACTATACTTGGGGCCGCGTCCAAACCCACGAGCGCGTCCTCGGTCAATCGCCCTTTGCCATCATGTGGGACGACTCCTTGGGCGCCGGCCTACAGATGGCCCTCTTCGACGCCGCGGGCAAACTGGCCGGCGTGCCGCTTTATAAGCTATTGGGCACCAAGTGCCGCGACTGGTGCGCCATTTCGTTTTGGGATCACGATATGTCGCCGGAGCGCTACGCCATTGAGGCGCAAACCGCGGTTGAACTCGGCTATACCTCCATAAAAATCAAGACCCGACCGTGGTTCGATGTCCGCGAGACCATCCGCCAAATCAGCGCCGTCACTCCCGACCACTTTCGCATCGACGCCGACTGGAACGCCTTTTTGAACAACGCCTCCAATGCCATCCCCTTGCTGCGCGAGCTGGAGCAGACCTTCCCCAAAATCAAAATTTTCGAAGACCCAATCCCGCGCCACGACGCCTCCGGCAACCGCTTCCTGCGCACCCAGATCAAAACGGCCATCGCCCACCACTACGGCGTGATCCACCCCCGCGAGGCCCTGGAGCTAGGCGGCGTCTGCGACGGCTGGATCTTGGGCGGCGGCGTCAACGAGATCACCAGCCAAGGCAGCACTTGCGCGGCACTGCGCATGCCTTTCTTCCTGCAAATGGTCGGTGCCGGGCCAACCACCGCACTTTCGCTGCACTTGAGCGCGGTGCTAGTCCAAGCCCAGTGGCCGACCATCACCTGCCACGAGCTGTACGAGCACAGCCTGCTCAAACAGCGGATCGAGGTCATCGGCGGCCACGCCCGAGTGCCCGAAGCGCCGGGCTTGGGCATTGAAATCGACGAAGAGGCGCTGGCAAAGTACCGCGTCGATCAAGCCGATCACAGCCTGCCCAAACGACTGGTCAAGGTCACCCGCGCCGGCGGCATCAACATCTACTTTGCCAACTCGGGACAGAAGTGGACCTTCTTCCAAGGCGGCAACCACCCCGTTGACGAATGGGGATCGAGCACCGAGCTACTCGACGACGACGGCAGCGCCGAATTCGCCGATCTCCATGCCCGCGCCGCCGAGTCGCCAGTGATGACGGCGGAATGAGGCGATCCTGAGGGGCTACACGTAGTCCAATTGTAGGCCGGTCCGGTCGTCCACGGGCGCAAGATGCTCCTCGTCACATAGGAGGGATTTATCTGTTTTTCTACAGGTAAATAGTATATATTTCACCTAAATGTGAGGTCGGCCGGGATTACCCTCCTCCGGCCGTGCCCTCGCAACCCGTCCCAAGCCGCAAGGCCCTCGATCGGAAAGTCGTCCCATGCACTTCGACGCCTACGATCTCAATGCTGCAACCTACGATGAGATGTTCCTGCCCGACGGCACGCCCCGCCCACACTGCCGCGAATTATACGACACCTTGTGCCGGCTCTCAGACGAGGAAATCGGCGCAATCCAAGAGCGAGTAACGCACTCCTTCTCTACCGAAGGCATCACCTTCACCGTCTATGACGACGACGAGGCCGACGAGCGCATCATTCCCATCGACTGCGTGCCCCGGCTCCTCTCGGCTGCCGAGTGGCAACATCTCGAAAGCGGCCTCACCCAGCGCATCGCTGCCCTGAACCGCTTCCTAGAGGACGTGTACGGCGAAGCCCGCATCATCGCCGATGGCGTGATCCCGGCCGACGTAGTGCGCGGCTGTCCCCAGTACCTCATCGAGATGCGCGGCGTCTCCGTCCCCCACGGCACGTGGGTCGCCATCTGCGGCACCGACCTAGTGCGCACCCAAGACGACGGCTTCGTGGTGCTTGAGGACAACCTACGAGTGCCCTCGGGCGTGTCCTATATGATCGCCAACCGCAAGGTGGTGAAGACCAGCTTGCGTCGCCTCTACCGGAGCTGCCGAGTGCGAGAGGTAGAGCACTACGGGCAGGTGCTACTCCAGACCTTGCGCGACCTCGCCCCCAATGGATGCACCGACCCCTGCATCGTCCTGCTCACGCCCGGAGTCTATAACTCAGCCTTTTACGAACATATGTTCCTAGCGCATGAGATTGGCGCATCACTCGTGGAAGGCCGCGACCTGCTAGTCAAGGACGGCTTCGTGTACATGCGCACCACCACGGGACTACGGCGCGTCGATGTGATCTACCGCCGGGTGGACGACGACTTCCTCGACCCCCTCGTCTTCCGCCCCGACTCCCTACTCGGGGTGCCTGGGCTGCTGCACGCCTTTAAGCTCGGGCACGTAGCTTTGGCAAACGCACCGGGGACGGGCGTGGCCGATGACAAGAGTGTCTATGCCTACGTCCCCGACATGATCCGCTACTATCTAGGCGAAGAGCCAATCCTCGCCAACGTGCAGACCCACCTGTGCCGACGGCCGGAGGATCTAGATTACACCCTCGACAACCTCGAAAACCTAGTAGTGAAGCGCGTGGGCGAATCCGGCGGCTACGGTATGCTCATCGGTCCGCACGCAACGCCCGCAGAGCGCGCAGCCTACGCCGAGGAGCTTCGCGCCAACCCAGCCGATTTTATTTCTCAGCCGGTGCTCGCGCTCTCAAGCGCGCCCTGCTTCATTGAGGGCCGCGCCGCGCCACGTTGATCTGCGTCCTTTTGTCCTCCACGGCCGCGAGACCCGCATCGTGCCCGGGGCCTTTTGCCGCGTGGCGCTACGTCGGGGCAGCCTCGTGGTCAATTCCAGCCAAGGCGGCGGCAAGGACCTCTGGGTGCTGGAGGACTGAATGCTCTCGCGCAGCGCCCAAGGACTGTACTGGGTAGGCCGCTACCTCGAGCGGACGAAATATCTGTGCGGCCTGCTGCGTTTGCAGGTGGAAGCGCTGGTGGATCGACCGATCGCTGAAATTCACTTCGGCTGGAGTCGGATCTACACGGCCCTAGGGCAGCAGCCGCCTTGGGGCGATATCGAGACCAACGAGAGCGACGACTACACCTTGGCCGATTCCTACACCCTAGCGGGCGATCTCACGTTTGAGCGCGACAACTCCAATTCAGTGCGGAACTACCTCGCCTTCGGCCGCGAGAACGCCCGCCAAGTGCGCCACTGCATCAGCGCCGAAATGTGGACCTGCCTGAATTTGGCTTGGCTGCGCATCCGCGACCTCGACATCGAAGACATCTGGAAGGTCTCCCCAGAGAGCTTTTACGCGGAGACCACGCGCGAGATCAACACCTTCACCGGGGTGGCCGACGCAACCATGTACCGCGACGAGGGCTGGCACTTCATGCGGCTCGGCCAGTTCATCGAACGCGCCCAGTTTCTGGTCGCATTGCTCCTCGCCCAGTTCGCCGCTGGCCGTGCGCAGGGCGAGACCGCGGACACGGACTGGACGAGCCTGTTGCGTTCATGCCAGGCATTCGACGCTTACAAACGCAACTATAGTGTCGAAATCCAGCCGGACCGGGTGTTGGACCTGCTAGTCACCGACCCTCTGCTGCCCAGTTCATTGTGCTGTGCGCTCGACGCGCTAGCAGCAGAGCTGGCAGCCATCGGGGCGAGCCCTAACTCGCACGCTGGAGCCGCGGCCGAGCGGCTCGCCGGCCGACTGTGTACCCTAGTCCGCTACGAGTGGCCGGACCGGGAAGATCGGGAAGCACTTCTCGTGCAGGTGGGCGAGGAGTGCCGCAAGCTCCACGCGCTCGTGACCACGGCGTATATCGATTATGCCGTCGAAGACTCTCCAGTCCACTAACGCCATGACTAGAGCCGTCCGTTACGAGATCGAACACCTCTCTCGCTACTGCTACACAGCCCTAGCCCAGCAGTGCGTGATGCTCCTGTGTCTGGAGCCGCGCGAAGATCGAGGGCAGCGGCTCCTAGACTTTGAGATTGAGACGCAACCTCCGGCCAACCTAAACCGCGAGACGGACTCTTTCGGCAACACGCGGCACCTCCTCGACCTCCACCAAGCGCACCAAACCTTGGAAATCACGACCCGCGCCACGGTCGAGGTCGCGTCCGCCCCGCCACTCCCAGCGCGTTTGCACCCCGGTGCCTGGGAAGAGATCCGCTCCCTTGGAGAATCGTGCGTCTATTGGGACTTCACGCACCCGAGCGCATTGGTGCGCCCCTCGCCCGCACTCACCGCATTCGTCGACCGGCATCACATCGCGCCTATGGACGACCCGCTCGAAAGTCTGCTGCAACTGTCGCACACGCTCCACACCTGCTTGCAATACATTCCGGGAAGCACCTCGGCGGAATCCCCCGTCGAGCACATCCTCGAAACCGGTCGGGGCGTCTGCCAAGATTATGCCCACCTGATGATCGCTATCGCGCGCTCTTGGGGTATCCCCGCCCGCTATGTCTCGGGCTACCTGAACCCAACCGATCCCGGCGAGCAGGCGCTAAACAATGCCACGCACGCCTGGGTCGAAAGCCGGCTGCCAGAGCTGGGCTGGATCGGCTTCGATCCGACCAACCAGAGCTTCGCTGGCAAGGGGGGAAAGTACATATCGCAGTAGGGCGCGATTACCGCGACGTGTCGCCGACGCGCGGCGTCCTCCAAGGCGGCGGCGGAACCCGCCTCGAAGTCAATGTGCGGACGCGTTCCTTTCCTATTGAATCACCATAGGCATAGGTGCTTAACTTGAGGGAAAATTCAACCACATCACATAGGAGGGAATCATGGATACGCTCAAGCGAATTAGTGGCATATTTCTCGTCCTGATGGCGGTTGCGGTCGCAGTCCACACCGTAGTCGAACCGCTCTATCACACCTCGAGCAAAGGGCAGCCGTATAGCCCGCTTTGGGACATCTTGGACCCGTTGATGGCGCTGGCCATCGCCTTGGGCGTGATATTCGGCTACCTCCGCAAGAAAGCCGCTGACAGCGAGGGGGACAGCGGCGCGGTGACGCGCGAGTTTGTTGCCGCCAACGCGCAATTCTACGGCTTCCTGTTCGTGGGCATCCTGTTCTTCTGGAACTGGTTTATCCTGCTCAGTCCTGCATTCACCGCCGCAGGAGGGGATACGGCCAGCCTCGTGTGGATCCTCATCGACGCCACGCTGCCGCTGCTTGCGGGCGCGATGGGCGTGTTCCTGCTGCGGGGAGGCAACGACGGCTAGGACAGGCGCTTCAGTATCCTTGGGAAGTGAATCAGTTCGGTTTTAACGGCGCGACCAGAGCCGTGCGTCTGCGCCTCAGTTTCTAAAGTAGTGCGCCCAAGCGAATTGCTTCTTACAGATAATCCGCAATTCGCTTGGGCTTCCCATCCACCGTCGTCTCCAGCGCCGCAATCACCAGCGCAAAACTCTGCAAATTATCTTCAATCCTCGTCGCCGATGCCTTACCGCCCTTCAATTTCCATGAACTCCACGATATATATTTCTTCGTCCCGACCTCGCTCAAAGACGATTCTATGACTATCAGGATCAGGCGACCACGCAAGGGCGTTTGGTACATTACCATCGTTCCCAGCGCCGTATGTGAGTCTTTTCTCGTTGCGCCCATCAGCGTCCATGACATATATCTCCATATCGCCATCACGCTCAGACACAAAGGCAATACGTTCCCCATCAGGCGACCACGCTGGCCAGAAATCTGAGCCTTCAACCCATGTGAGTCTTTTCTTGTTGCGGCCATCGGCATCCATGACATATATCTCATGGTTCGCTCCCCAGGCAATACGCCCCTTACCATAATCATCAAATGAAGGAAGTGAATTGTAAGCAATGCGTCTGCTATCAGGTGCAGGGGACCACGCTGGGTAATGGCTGGGATTCCTTTGCGTGAGTCTTTTCTTGTTGCGCCCATCGGCATCCATGATATATACCTCAATGTCAAGATTGCGTAGAGACAAGAATGCAATACTTTGACCATCGGGCGACCACGCCGGCAACCAGTCATCCTCAACATGTTGCGTGAGCCGGGTCTTGTTGGAACCATCGGCGTCCATGACATATATCTCTCTGTTTTGACGATTATTTTCACGAAGAACAGATACGTATGCTATACGCCGACCATCAGGTGACCACCTTGGATATTCGTCATGACGGTTATTTTCTGTTAGTCGAGTTTCGTTTTTTCCATCAGAGTCCATGATATGAATACTCTGGTGACCGGCGTAACCGTCGCGGTAAGACACGAAGGCAATTCTGAGACCGTCAGGCGACCACGTCGGAGACCATTCACCAGTTTCGTGTGTCGTTAGGCGGATTTCGTTTGTTCCATCAGAGTCGATACTATATATATCCCACCGGCCGTTACGACTGGAGTAAAAAACAATACGTTGACCATCTGATGACCATCTTGGCCCACGCCCACTATGTGTGAGAAGACGAGTCTCTATACTACCAATTGATGGCAATTCGGAGCTTATGGCGTTAAAAGCGTCGAATATGGAAGCGCCGTCGGAGCTTGTATCAGTGTCTTGCTCGTCGGCAATGGTGTACTCAACCTCGACGCCTCGTGCTTGCAAGGCGGGGATCTGTTCACTGAGAGCTTGGGCGCTGAGGGGGTTGTTCTCCAAGTTGACATGATCGCCTTCACCCAGACCGGTGTTGGCAACCAAGGGTGCCACGTCTTCAATCAGGTTGTTCCCTAGTTCCAGCCAAGACAGGCCGGTCAAGCCGGTTAGCGGCGTCACATCGACAATCTGGTTGTCCTGCAGAGCCAACGAATCCACCTCGGCCAAGGTCGCCAACGGTGTTATATCGGCGATCTGGTTGTCCTTTAGATCTAGCTTTTTCAGGGCTGTAAAGTGCTCCAGTCCGGCTAAACTGTGAATGGTCTTACCACTGGCCGATATACGGGTTAGGGACGCGACGTCTTCCGGTGTGAGGCGTCCTTGGAGTCGATCCAATGCTTGCCTCACTGCGCCCTCTAGAGTGGAGTCCGCGAACACAACGGACAGGCTGTCGGGCTCGGGGCTTTCGTGGGCACCTTGCCCATCGGCAATGGTGTGGGTGTCGTCGCCCAAGAACCCGCACAAGGCACAGTTGGCTTTGCCCGCAGGGTGGGGTGCTACCGGTGCAGGGTCGGAGCAGGCGACTAGGGTGAGGACGAGGACAAAAAGGATGAAGCGAATCATGGCGACTCTCCTTGGTTGTCAAGACAATCGTGTGCAGATCGTCTCGCAAAAGCGACATAGAGATGATTCAACAGAATATGATGTACTTTTTTCCATACCCCGGCAAGTTCCTGCTGCGCGGCAACAACGACGGCTAGGACAGGCGATTCCGCGATTCCTGTTCAGTTTCAATGGCACGACCAGAGCCGTGCGTCTGCGTCTTAGTTTCTAAAGCCGAGACTTTACAAATAATCCGCAATTCGCTTGGGCTCCCCATCCTCTGTCGTCTCCATCGCCGCAATCACTAGCGCGAAACTCTGCAAATTATCTTCAATCCTCGTCGCCGACGCCTTGCCCCCCTCCAGCCAATCCACAAACTCCTTGAGCAAATACTCGTGCCCGGCCCACTCCATGGCTGGCGCCGGATACACCTCCACCTCCTGCCCCACCCGATAAATTCGCACCTCGTCTCCCGCGCCTATCTCCACCGTCCCTTCCTCGAACTCCAAGCGATAGTACTCGCTGTGCCAACAACTCTTAATCCCCGCCGCCGAACTGTTCCCCTCGTACGCTGTGTGCACTCCATTGTCCATCCTCATCAGATAAAATCCGCTCGAATAGTGTTTAAAGCTCGACCACGCCGGGTTCCACCCAAATCCTTGAAACACCTCGCAATTCCCCCCCGACAAGAAGAGCATCATATCGAAGTGATGCACCGAGCCTTCAAAGAGCAAGCTGAAATCCATGTCGTGTCGCCACGCCTTGCCCCACGACATGTATTCGCGATAGTCGCAGGCGTAGCGGCCAAAGATGTGCTGCAGCCGCCCCAGTCTCCCTTCGTCGCGAATCCGCACCACCTCCTGCTTGTTGGGCGCGTAGCGGTAATTCTGGATAATCGCGCAGGGCAACCCCGTCTCCTCGGCCTTGGCGGCCATGGCCTTGGCCGCTGCTAAGGTATCGGCAATCGGCTTCTCGCAGATAACCGGCATCCCCGCTTCCAGCGCGGCGATGGCCTGCGGGCTGTGGAACTGCGGCGGGGTGGCAATGCCGCAGAAATCAGCCTGCACCTTGGCGCAAGCCTCTTCGTAATCGGTAAAAAGCTGCTCGGCCCCCAAGCCGAGCTTGGCTCCTTGGGCGGCGAGCACTTCCTCGTTGACATCCACCAACCCGACGATCTGGACTCTGTCGCCGAGGCGCTGAGTCAGCCGCTCGATCCAACCGCCAGCCATGCCGCTGGCACCGATCATCAAACACGTCTTAACTGCCATGATACCTACCTTTACTCGTTGGAGTTTGGGAACTAATAGGCCAAGGCGAGCGGCCGCAAGACCGCTGCGCTACCGCTCGCCGTCCCTAGATCAATCCGGCAGAGGTACATCCCCGGCAACGCCAACGCGCCGTCCGCAGCGTGCCCCGACCAGCGAAAGTGCCAGCGTCCGGCAACCTTGGTGCCACCCGGCTGGGCGACCAACCGACCGGCAACATCAAAAATCCGTACCTGTGGCTGGATGCCCTGCGCCTTGAAAACTATAAAGTCGATCTCCACCGAGTCATTGACCCCATCACCGTTGGGCGTAAACGCCGCGGGCGCGATCTTCACGTCGCCGACGAGCGCAGCCTGGACGGGCAGGCCGGGTAACAACACGATATTGGCCCGTCGTTCGCTCGGCACTACCGACTGCCAGATCCCGGGGCGCTCACTCGCGCCTAGGTCGAGTGCGAACAGCGCTGCATTGTCCCAAAGACGCACCGTAAAATCCACTTCCACCGAATCGGCGACCACCACGTGCGGCAACAAGACCAACAGTGAATCGCCGCTCAGCGCCACCTGCTGAGGCGCTACGTCCTCACCGGCGATCCGCAGGGCCACGTTGCCCGTGGTCGCGCCGGGAATGCGAAAGCGCAAGCGATCAAAGCCGCTATCCTGCCCGTCGGTGCTCGGCCACAGCGTATAGGTAAAGCGCGTATCCTCGTTGAGCCGAGCTTCCCGTGGCCAGATTTGCCCCCGCGCCGACTGCACTAGCGCGTCGGTAAACTCTATCGTCAGCGCATCCACTGCCGGAGCCACGTGCGGGTCGTCGCTTGCAAGAATCATCTCCAATTGCACGAAGCGACGCGGGCTCGCCGATTGGAAGGCCTCGCCCGAAGCCTGGTAAACATTGCTCCAAGCGTCCCAATCTTCACCGCCGACCAAGGTCGTATCAATCGGGCCTTTTAACACCTTGGGCAAGCTGTTCCACTTCTCCTCGGTGACGATATCGCCTTTGCGGTCGGAGAAAGTGTACACCTCCTGCAGTGCGTTGCCCGCCCGCGAGCGCAGTTGGATTCTAGTCTGCGGCGGCAGGTGGGCTTCCCACGTCAGCCGCTCAATCACCTGGGGCCGCCCGTCGCCAGCTTCTGTCGCTAAATCGACAAAGCCCGAGCGCATCTCCACGCGCGCCGGGTACCCTGGAGAAAAAAGCATGGTCTCTAGGCCCCAACCAAAGCCTGTTGCCGCCCCGTCTATCTCGTGCCAGAGCAGGTAGCGGATCTTGCGCGGGGCGAATAGGTAGCGCTGGTGAAAAAGTCGCCCCAAACACTGGGGCCGACAGCGATCTTCGACCAGTACCTCGTAGTCAACCTGCTCGGGTACCGGCAATCCCGATCCCGCGGCCGGGCGGCCATCGGAGACCAAGAAAAGCCCGCCCGCTGCCGAAGGGTTGCCGCCTTGGACCTGACTGCGTAGCCCTTCGCCTAGCTGGCTGAAGTAAATGAAAAGCTCGTCGAGAAAAAACACCGCCCCTAAATCTACCCGCCACCACACACCCGCGTCGTGCCAGCCGCCTTCGGCACTGGTCAACAGCGCGAAGCTGTCCATATCGCCGTCGAACATCAGGGCCGCGCCCGTAGTCCGTCCGCCTTCGAGAAAACTGCCACCGCGACCCGCCGTGCCCAAGCTCACATTGTCCCCCACCGCCAAAACCTCGACCTCCGCCAGCGCCACGCCCGGGCTGTGCTCGTCGATTTCGATAATGATATACTGGATCACTTGAAAGCGCTTCTCGCGCTCAAAATCGAGCGCCAGCCCCTCGTCGAGTACATAGGTGCTGTCGGTTCCTAGATACTCCAAGGGAATCACCAGTTCGGTAGCGGTATGGGGTCTGGATGTGCGATAGATCGCTTCAAACTTGAAGACATCGTTGAGCGCCTGGATTCGGGCACCCGAGGCGAGAAAGACGCTGAATTGCCGCAAGGGCCGCGCCCCCTCGCGGTCGGGAAAGACCAAGCGAATCTGACGCGCCAGTACCGGACGGCCCAAATCGATCTGCACCGACCACTGATCAAGCGCATCGTCGGGGTTGGGTTGCCAGAAGGTTTCCAGATCGCCATCGACAATCAAATTTGCCGTCTGCGGGTTGCTCTTGGCCTCCCAGATCCCGCCGACCACCTCGCCCCGCTCCTTCGTCTCGTGGCGAAAATCTCCGGCGTTGGCCACGGCGTTGATTTCCTTGCGGAACTTCGTCAGCCGCAGCCTACCGTCGGCATCGATCTGTATCAAGTCGTTGGGCATCTGCCAAGTCCGCCACGCTGCCGCACGGTCGAAGCGCAGCTCATCGGCCCATACCGCGCCGCTTATTCCCAATAGCAGCATCACCCATAGCGCATAAAACGAGCGCATCGCCATGCTCTCAGTAGATTAGTGTTAATGGGCGCAACCGACGCACCCCCTGCCGCTCGGCTTCAGGCGCTACTTCAACTAGATAGAGACCGGGCGACAATAAAACCCCGTCCCCATTGCGCCCATCCCAGCGCACCCGCTGCGCACCGAAGCGCTGCGCACCCAACGACCGCTGGGCTACCCGCCTCCCGTCGAGCGAATACACCTTAAACACCACGGGGACATCCTCGGGCAACCCCACCAGCGCATAGCTGATCTCGACCTCGTCGTGGACTCCGTCGCCATTGGGCGTCAGCACCCTAGTGGAAAGATCCAATCCTACCACCGGCCCATCGCTTTGCCCAGCCATCCCTAAAACCCGCAGACTATTGGTCCCCAGTTCGGCGCTGGCATCGCCCGGTTCGACGGGCTGGGGTAGCGCATCGACGCCTGCATTATAGACCTCGCCCGCAAACGTCCAGGCCAGCGAGAACACATCGGCGACAAAGACGACCCGTGCCCCCTCCGCGTCTCCCGGTCCGATCCGCTCCGGCAACACCACCGCTAGTTCCCCGTCGCCCTCGACGACTTCAACCGGCTCGATCGCCCTTGGAGGGTTCCCCATCTCTAGCCGGGTAAACACAGCCCGCGTCCCAGTGCGAATCCTCAGCGCGTCAAAGCCTGCTCCCTCACCGGCAAATTCGCCGCGGATGTCGTAGATCAGTTCCGCCGCTTCCCCCAACGGCACTTGGGTCAAGCCCCCGGCCGGCTGCACGTCGCCGGCTAGCGCGACCTCGCCCACGACCCGGCTAGCCAGTAGCGGCGCGGTCTCAACCCACAACGAGTCGAGCCGCACGAATGCGGCGGAGTCCTCGCTTTTGAGTGTAATCCGCAACTGGAAATGGGTCCCCCCCTTGAGGTCAAGCACCAGCCCCGACTCAAAAAAGGGCAACGACCAGAAAGACCAGTTGTCGCTATCGTAGGTAATCGGGGCCCGCATTCCCGGCCGGGGGTCGCGCAGGAGACCCGCGCGCCAGCGCGGCTGCAAAACCAAATCGTAGCGCTCGCGCGTCACCACTTCCTCACCCCCGCGGTCGGTGTATTCGTGGTAGATATTTGGATCCCCGTCGCGCCCCGTACGCACCTCAATCTCCACCCCCACCTCGGCATCGGGTGCCTCCACCCGTTCTCCATCGACTAGGCGCAGCGCCGTTGCCGCCCAGGACAGGCGACCGAAGTTGACGGGCTTTTCCAAGGCGAAAATCCGCGAGCGGTAAACCGCCTTGCGCGGCACCCCCTCGCCAAAGAGTTCAAAGTCGCCGATGGACCCCTTGAAAGCGGTCCCCGAACTCACGCTAGTGTTGCCTCCCCTCCCCGAATCCAACAGCGAGGTCTTCCGCTTGTAGCGCACGAAGCGCACGTATTGTCTGGGAAATTCGATCTGCACCCGGGCGATAAAATTTTCGGCCACGTCGGCAATCAATGGACCAATGCGCTTGTAGGGTTGGCTCCCTTCGAGCCAACTCGGATCGCCTTCCGCCGCGATAGACACCTCGTAGGCCGGCACGGCATCTTGGGCAAAGGGGATGCCGTCGGCGCGAAAGCCCCGAGGCGGAGTGAAAAAACCAAAGCGGTGCGCAGGCACCGGTACGGCTAGATCAATGGTGTACCAGACCGATTCGGGATTGGAAGAGACCGGCGGATTGAAAGACATACTGTCGCCATCGACCATATAGGTGCCATTGTGGGCCGTCGTCTCGTTGCCCTGCGCACCCTTCCAAGCCCGTGGCGTCTCGCCTTCGACATAGGTCAACTCGCGCGGCTCTTTGAGCGGCTCCCAGTCGGTAAAGAGCGAAAACAGACTTTGGTCGGGGTCGATATAGACGGGCTGAATAGCGCCGGGCACTGAGTCGAAATCGACGAGCACCGTGGAAGAATCGCCCTCGCTCCAAGCCAAGCCCGCGCCGCCGATTTGCCAATTTTGCCGCTGGGCACTGCTAGCCGTGGCCCAGCATACCAGCAGCAGCCATGTGAGGATCTTAACCACCATGACGCGCCCTTTCTGTCCATTGTAACACAATGGCCACATGAAATTAAGGTCCGACAAACAATGCAAAATTCTTTATACTAAGTGTTTCTTTAATAAGCACTTCTTCTATTCACTCCCCAAATTGAACGGCAAACGCATGCGAAAGCGCGCAATTGAGCAAGGCATTTTGATTTTCCCCGCTGGCGCTGCAACCGATGTGCAGGTCGCTGGCCGCACCCTCCTCCAGCGCGGGATCCGCACCGTGGCCAGCGCGGGCATCAAGCGCCTCTTGCTCGTGCTTCCCCCCGGCCACGCCCCCAGCGGCAAATCCCCAGTCCCCGACCTCGACATTCAAGTAGAGCAAACCACCCCGGAGGCCGCTTGCCTACCCGAAGTGCCCTTGCTGCTGCTCAGGGGCGATTGCGTCCACCACCCCTCTTCACTGCAAGCCCTCATCGCCGCGGGCCTGCAACGAGATGACCTCGTCGCGCAGACCAGCGGCGACGGCCGCGTCAGCAGCGGAGCGTTTCTCTGCGCCCCAGGCGCGTTGCCCCCGGATGCGCTAACCGGCGACCTCTGGAGCGCATTCGAAGAGCGTCCGCACCGCCGCGAAGACATCGCGCCGAACCTGTGGCAACACGTAACCGACAAGCGCAGCGCGCGCGCCGCTAAGAACATGCTCTTCGAGCAAGTGAGCAAGACCACCAGCGGCACGGTGGCACGCCTGCTCAATGTGCGCATCTCCGTGCCCATCAGCAAACTCATCGTCGATACCGGCGTCTCGCCCAACATGGTGACCTTTTTTATGGTCCTGTGCCCGGGCCTGTTCGCCGCCTATCTGGCGACGCAGCCCGACGACTACCTGCGGCTCGCCGTCGCCGGCATCCTTTGGCAGCTCGCCTCCATCCTCGACGGCTGCGACGGCGAGATCGCTCGGGTCAAGCTAGCCGAGACCAAATTCGGCGCTTGGTTCGATACGGTCACCGACAACCTCGCCTATCTCTTCGGCTACGCCGCGCTGATGGCCGGTATGTGGCATCTTTATCCCGACAATTACCTGCCCATCTACGCCGGCATCTCCGCCATCGCCTCGATGGTCCTGACCCTAGTCCTGCTCTACAGCTATGCCCTAAAAACCGGCACTGGCAGCTTACAATACTACCTAGGCGACTTGGGCAACAAGGTTCCCGATGGCGAAAAGGACTGGAGCTATCGGTTCCTAGAGCGCGCCGGCTTTATTACCAAGCGGGACTTCCTTTCGTTGTTCATCGCCGTCGGCTTGGTGGCCAATCTGTTGGCGGTTGTTTATTGGCTCTTGGTCGTCCTGCTGCACGTGGCAGCGCTGGGCGTTTTGACGACCCACTATCGACTAATGGGCAATCAACGCGCTGCTGAGCCGCAGATCGCCTCGCTTCCGGCACCGGCCGTCAACCGGGAGGAGACCGCGTGAAAGCCCTGCAAATTTCCATGGTTGCCTTGGGCTTCCTGCTGCTGGGCTATCTCGTCGGCCAGCTCGGGGTCGAGGAGGTCCTCCACCACTTAGATGCGATCAAGTGGGCGTTCCCCTTGCTGTTGCTGCCCTCGTGCGCTTGGCACCTCTCCAACACGATCGCTTGGAACTTCGCCTTCCCGCCCGACGCCTTCAAACCACGGCTGCCCACCCTTTTTGCAGCCAAGCTGGCCGGCGAGGCGGTCAATCAACTCACGCCGCTGGCCAATCTCGGCGGCGAGCCGGTCAAGGCCTATTTGCTCTCCCACCGGACGCCCGGCCCGCGCGGCATGGCCTCGGTGGTCGTTGACAAAACCGCGCAAATTGCAGTTGGCCTGTCCTTCACCGTCCTCGGCCTAGGGTTGTTGTTCTACTACCACGACGTGTCCGAGCTTATTCCCTTGGAGTACCGGGTCTTTTTCGCCGGTCTGCTCATTGTCAGCTTGGCGGCCTTCTGGGTCTTCTACAAGCGTCAAGATCGCATGTTCACGTCCCTGCTCAAACTGCTTCGCTCGGCCGGCCTACGCACCGACATGATCGAGCGCAATATGGGGCGCGCAGCGCGCATCGACACCAATATCGGCACCTTTTACCGCACCCACCGCACCCGCTTCCTCCGCGCCTTGTTCTTTCAGAGCATCGGCTGGTTTATGGGCACCTGTGAGACCTACGCCATCCTCTGGGCACTGGACGCGGGCATTGGTTTTTGGTTTTGTTTTCTGCTCAACGCCTTGGGCGCGGTCATCAACGGCCTGTTCTTTTTCATGCCCTCCAATATTGGGGTCATGGAAGGCAGCCTCGTATTCCTGTTCTCCAGCTTGGGGTTGGACCCGTCTCTCGGCCTGTCCTTGGGTCTTACGCGCCGCATGCGCCGCGTATTCTGGATTTTCATCGGCTGGATCTTTCTCAGCTACATGAGTCGCACCGCGCTCCAGCGCCGCCCCTCGACGGCCTTAACCATGCTCCAGGAACAAGAAAACCCGCGCTGACCCGGACCCACAAGAGATGGAGCAATGCGTCGACACATACTCGCTTGCCTAGCGGGCTGCTGCGTCCTCTCTCTCAACACTGCCTCAGCCCAAGACGCGCCGCCGGATGAAGGTGAGCGTGAAGCCCCCTCCTACATAGTCATCGAAGACTTTGCCACCACGCCTCTAGACAGCCTGCCCCGTGGCTGGCGCTGGCGTGGCAAAGACGACGACAAACCCAAGCTCTACGCCGTCCGCGAGGCCAACGGCCACCGCTACCTAGCCGCACAGGATACCGGCCACTCGGTCGTCCTTATGAAGAGATTCCACTGGGATCCCCGGCAATACCCAATTATGACTTGGTGCTGGCGCGCCGACGCCCTGCCGCCGGGAGGCGACGAGCGCTATACCGAGACCAACGACAGCGCCGCCGGAGTACACGTCATTTTTTCGCACAACTGGCTCGGCATCCCGCGACAGATCAAATACGTGTGGAGCACGACCTTGGCCCTCGGCACCGTCGCCCGCCGCAAAGGCATTGCCCGCCCCTGGTTTGTCGTGCTCGAAAGCGGACCGGAGAAGCTAGGGCAATGGCTGCAAGAGCAGGTCGATCTAGCAAGGGATCACGAGCGCGTTTTGTCGTCCAACCTACCTAAAAAGACCATCGGCATAGCGTTGCTCACTGATGCCAATTCGACCCAGGGACACGCCGTAGCCGCCTACGCCGACTTCCGGGTCTGGCCGCGGGCGGCGCTGGCGCACATCCCCAACTACTGTGCTAGCCTCGCTCCATGAGAATCTGTATCGACGCCCGCTCACTGCGCGACGTGCCCACCAGCCTCGGCCGCTACGCTGCCGACCTCGTCAGCCACATCGCCAAGCTGGACCGCGAAAACGAGTACATCGTCGTCCGCCGACCCTCGCGTCACGGCCCCATCGCCGATCAGGCCAACTTCAGGGAGATTTTCTCACCGCACGATATTTCCTCGGCACACAACATCCTCGCCGGTGCCCGGGTCATCAACGCCCTCGACGCCGACGTGTATCACTCCCTGTACCACTTTCTCCCCATCGGCGTGCGCGCCCGGCGCGTCGTCATCACCTTGCACGACCTGATATGGGTGGATCACTCCTACCTCGCCGATGGCCGGCGCTGGCGGCGGTGGGTCAAGGGGTCGCTCGGGAGTATGGGTATCCGCCGGGCCATTACCACAGCCGACCACATCGTCGCCGTCTCCCAAACCACGCGCCAAGCTGCGCTCGACCACGGCGTGCCAGCCGACAAAGTAACAGCCATCCTCCACGGCGTAGCTCCCGCCTGGCACTCGGACAACGCGGAACCGGCCCCGTTTGACTTGGGCAACGCGACCGACCAAGACCGTGCGCAGCAGGATATTCTCGACGGTCTTGCAGAACGGCCTTTTGCCTTTGGCCTGGGCAACAGCTTGCCGTACAAAAACCTGCCTCGGCTGGTGCGCGCTTTTGCCCAAGTCGCCCCGGACCATCCCGATCTCGCCCTCGTGTTCGCCGGCCGCGGCGAGGGCAATCCTGCGCTTGTGCGCCTAGCACATCAACTTGGCCTGAGCGACCGGGTGCTCCTCGTCGGCCAGCTCAGCGACGATCAAATCCGCGCCTGTTTTGCCCATGCGCTCTTCTTTGCATTTCCGTCACTGATAGAAGGATTCGGCTTGCCCGTGCTCGAAGCGATGGCCAGCGGCTGTCCGGTGCTCACGTCGAACTGTTCCTCGCTCGCCGAAGTCGCTGGGGAAAGCACCGTGCTCGTTGATCCGCTCGACATCGCGTCCATCGCCGCCGGGATGCAGCGCCTACTGACCGATTCCGTGCTCCGCCAACGGCTATCGCATCAAGGACGCCACCGGGCCGCAGCCTTCACGTGGGAAGACGCGGCCCACCGCACCATTCAACTATACAAGCAGCTATAGCCCGTAGTTTTTCGCCGTCGCATCATCATCATTAGATGCCATAGGCGGGGTGCCCATGGGATGCGGACCGTTGGTCAGAGCGCTTCTGCGGGCGTGGTCGTACACTGCGTCCTGTATTTCGAGAATGCGCATAGCTTGATCGATGTTGGGAGTGAAGGGCCGCCCATCTGCCAAAGCGGTCAGGGCTTGATCGACAATGTTCTTCATGCGCTCGCCGTGCGACAGATCTTCACTGAATTGTACGCCTTCGGTAGTGTGGACTTCGATGAGAGGCTCGCCCTCTTTGCCGTACTGCTGGAAGACCATGGCACGGGTGCCGATAAAGCGGAAGAAGTGGTCGCCGCCGCGCACTCCTGCCGGGTAGGCGTAGCCGCTTTCAATAAAGCCGGTCACGCCCCCGTCCGTGCGCAGCATTCCCAAGCCAATATCCTCCACTGTCCGGCCGTGAGTGGCATTGGACATGATCGCGCCGACCACGTGTACCGTCTGCTCGCCGACGAATTGCAGGAAGGTGTCAATGCCGTGGGCCGCCTCTACGGCCCAACTGCCGCCGCCGGAAATGGCCGGGTCGTTGTGCCAAGCCGAGGGCGTCGGGTCGTAGCGCGAAGGTGGGCCGTTGTTGAGGCGGCAGCTATACTGGACCAAATCGCCCAGCGTGCCATCCGCCAGCAACCGCTCCACAGTAGCGACGATGCGGCTAGCGCGATTGGGCAGGGTGAGAGCGCTGAAGACCCCGTATTTGGCTGACGCTGCGGCCGCGGGTCGGAGCCGAGCAGCGCAATCGGCAAAGGGTTTGTCGAGCAGGTAGGGGCTGCGCCGATCGACGCAGGCCTGCACGTGATCCGGCATTTCAATGTGCTTGCCAGCGACTATAGCGGCGGCGGGCTGCATGGCGTCGAGGCACTCGCCAGCGGTAGCAAAGCCTGGGCATTGGAAAATTTCTGCGAGTTGTTGGCGCGGGGCTTCTTCCCCATCCATAACCCCGATTATATCGTGCCCCAAGGCACGGGCGGTCTGGCCGATGCTGCGGCCGTGGTGGCTGTACGACAGGACGACTAGGCGCATAGGTCGGCCTCCTGCTGGCGGCGCAAGGTGAGCAATTCGGAATCGGGCAGTTCGACATCGTCGTAGGTGATCAGGGCGTCCTCGGGGATATCGCGGGTGAGCACGGCCCGTTGCGACAGACCTATGGGCAGTAGGTTGCCGGAGCGGGCGAGGGTGGCTTTTTCCAACAGGCCATACGCGCAATAACCGCCCTCGCCGTCGAGCATAGTGCCAGCGGCGAGGGGCTTTTTGGCCGCGGTCACGACTTCGGCGTAATGGCCGATGGGGTGACCCGATGTCTGGCCGTCGAGGGCGATGCGCGCCGCGCTGATGGGCATTTCGTGGCCAATCCAGTGCTGTGGGCGATAGATCATGCCGTAGCCGCTGCGCTGGCCGATAATCATGCCGATGATTTCGCCGTACGAACCGAGCGATTCCATGGCAAAGGGCGTGGCCCCATCGACGACGCAGTACAGGCCGCCGCGCAGACCGCGCTCGACGGGCCGTTCGTTCTCGTCGATTAGACTGACCGCCTCGACCACGCCTTCCGCGTTGAGCAGGCCGCCCTTGCTCCGATGGCACAAGATGTCGGGGATCTGGCGCAAGTCCGCGGCTGGGAAGTGCATCCCGCGCACATCGGGCACGAGGCCGCTCATATTGGCCAGACAGGCCATTTCAATGGCGTGCTTAGTGCCGTCTAAAAATGAACCAAACATCTGGGCGTTGTAATCGCGTCCGGTAAAGCCGTACAGACGCGGCACGTCGTCGGGATTGGCTTTGCGGAAGGCGGTCTTAAAGCGCGTGCCCTTGCCGGCGGCTATTACCCTGAAGCCGAGGGCACGGGCCCAGTCCCACAGTTCCAAGGCGCAGGCCGGCTCATCGCCGTACGCGGCGCTGTAGAGTACGCCGGCCTGGTCGGCCAGTTTTTTCAGTTGGCTGCCGACGACTACATCGGCCTCCACCGTGACCATGACTAGATGCTTTTTTTGCGCGATGGCATAGCGGGCGTGGGCCGCTCCGGCCTCGACGTTGCCCGTGGCTTCGATAACTAGGTCAATGCGGCTCTCCATCAGGGCGTGGGCATCAACGGTGACGGCGTAGCGGCCCGCCTCCATAGCCGCGTCAATGGCCGCAGGATCGTCGGCTGTGTCTATCTGGTCGTCGGGGACATCGCCCCGGCCGTACGCGCGCCGGGCTTTGGTTAGATCCAATTCGGCAATGGCGGCCAAGCGCATGCCGGGGGCATGGGCCAGTTGCGAGGCGATCTGGGTGCCAAAGGTGCCGGCCGCGATGAGGCCGATCTGAATGGGTGTGCCCCTTTGGTCGAGTTGGCGCAAGCGGTGGTACAACATGGTCTGTCCTTTCTCAGGTTGACTATTTAATTATAATGAAAGGACGACCAGAAGGTACCCGACGATCTGAGTGAGGAGACACTTATCATGACCCAATTCCTTGAGAAGGCCATTTTAGAGATCAAGAAGCTCCCAGACGAGGAGCAAGACGCCATCGCCGCCGTCATAATGGCAGAGCTAGAATCTGAGCGACAGTGGGACAACGCCTTTGAGAACTCTAGGGCCGAGTTGGACCAACTTGCTGAAGAGGCACTCAAAGAATACAGCGATAACAAGACTGAGCCTCTCGACCCAGAGCAGATATGACCTCTCGGACCACGGAGCGATTTCGCGCGGCACTTCAAGGTTTGCCGCGCGGCGTCCGAGACCAAGCCAGATCAGCCTACCGGCAATTCCAAGCCGATCCTTATCACCCAAGTCTCCGGTTCAAGAAAGTTCATCCGACTAAACCGATTTTCGCCGTTCGAATCAGCAGAGATTATCGCGCCCTGGGTGTTCGCCGCAACGACTCCATGATTTGGTTCTGGATTGGCTCGCACGCCAAATATGATCAGCTTCTCAAGAGACTCTGAGATGGACAACGGGCTATCGTGCGGGTCCACAACTGATAACAGCGCGGCTTGCGCGGCGTTGCGGTGGCTGTACGACGGGACGACTAAGCGCATAGGTCGGCATTCTCCACAGACCTAAGCCAGCGGATTGGCACCCGCCGCCCACTCGGTTCGAGCGATACACATATCGCAGGTGGAGCGCGCCTTGCCGCCGGGCGGCAAGGCGATGTGAGCCACGACGCGGAAGCCTACTTTGGCGAACGCGGTTCGGCTGCGGGGATTGTAATCGGCGTAATACAACACTTCGGGATCTTGGTTCCAGCGCAGCAAGGTGTCCCAATCGGCGTCGGTCATGGGACGCAGGTGCAGGCGGGACGTGTGCAGGTGGACGGGGTGGCTTTTGAGGGGCATAGCTAAAGCCGTACTAGTCGGCCTTATTCATCACCAGCGTCGCACCCTCAAGCCGTGCTGCCTTCTGATCAAAGGTATATAGGGGGTGGGCACCCACTCGTTCGGCGGCAGCCAGGATCATCAGGTCGGAAAAACCCGCGCCACCCGTCCAGTAGCGAGAGGCCGTACGGCCCACATCGTCGGCTGCCTCAATTATGAGTTCCTCTGTCGCTACCAGTTCTTCCAATATCGCCGCAATCTGGTCACGGGAATAGCCGTAGGCTCGTTCCAGCACCCAGACGACCTCGATGGTAACTTCACGACAAACGTAGCCGGGACGGTCCACCGAGAGCGACTCCAGTAGCGATCGGGCGGCTTCCGCCTGTTCGATGTCGTCGCGTACCAGATAGCGGACGAGAACATTGGTATCGAGTGCGATCACTCCTCACACGCCCCATCGGCTGCGGCCTGTTCCATTTCCTCCACAGTGACGGCGGGGCCGTCGTGCTGGAGCGCGCCGAACAGCCGACGGATAGGACGCACGGGCAGCATTCGCACCTCGCCATCGGAAATGACGTAGCGTACCCGGTCTCCGGCCTTTAGACCAAGCGTCTCCCGCACGCACTTAGGTAGTGTCGTCTGTCCTTTTTTTGTAATAGAGGATTCAATCATAATAATGCCTCCAGTCGCCTTGTAATATACGGTAATGTCGCCGCCGCTGATACGCCCAATCTCCAGCCTGAAGGCCCTGTATTCGCCTAACGGGACGCAGTCTCTGGCCACATCCCCTCGACCGGGTACGCTTCGTCCTCGCCGGGCCAAGGGGGCAGGGTAACGGCAATCTCGGCGAGCGGCTCGTCGCCCAAGGCGCGGAACTGGAAGTGGGTGCCCAGCGGAATGGTCAGGCAGACGCCCGGCTCGACCGCCACGATTTCCTCGCGGTCGTTCTGCCGCCGCCACATTTGACCGCGGCCGGCGAAAAAAACCAGATCTCTTCGACCGTGCGGTGGGTAACGGCTTTGGACGTCTGGCTGGGTTGGAGTTCAAAATGCGCCATGCCGCCGCCTTGCAGGCCCAATAGAATGCGCACATCCGAGCCGTCGGGGGCGGTCACGTCAGGGGTGGCGGGTAGTTTTTTAGTGTCGAATTCCAAAGGCGGATTCTCCCGAATAGTAGAGGCTGAAGGATTCCCTCCTAAAAATACCACGTTCAACACCTGCGGGAAGGATTTCTTTCCACTATTTTCCTGCAATAAGCCGTTGTGCAAATACCTGCCGACGAGCTTGACCCTCTATCAATAATGCCTATTTATTTGCCCTACAATTTGGAGACGATCCCATGCCAAAGCTAAACATTGTCGGTGCCGGTACGCCCACCCCCACTCGCGACCGCTGGGGTACCTGTTTCATTCTCGAGATCTGCGACCAGCGGCTGATGATCGACTGCGGCCCTGCATCGACCTTTAAGATGCACCGCATGGGCATCCCCTGTACCTCGGTACACAACCTGTTTTTCACCCACCTGCACTCCGACCATATCTCCGATTATCTCTGCTTCTTGATGACGCGCTTCGACCAGTGCATCGGCACTGAGCCAGACCTCCACGTCTATGGGCCTCCCCCGATCAAGCGCATCACCGACGGTATCTGGAGTCCCGATGGCCTCTTCTGGTACGACGTGATCGCCCGCACCAATCATCCCATGAGCGTTCACGCCTATCAGATGCGCGGCGGCGTAGGCGAGTCCAGGCCAGAACCGGTAGTTCACGCAGTCGAATACGCCGAGGGAAAAGTGGCCGCAGGGGAAGGCTGGACCTGCTACACGCGCGAAGTCAAGCACGCCCAGCCCTATATCGAATGCTACGGCTTCCGCTTTGAGACCGACGAAGGCATCGTCGCCTTTAGCGGCGATACAGCGCCGATCGAGTCCGTAGTCGAATTAGCAAGGGATGCGGACCTGTTCGTGATGGAGGCCGTGCATCGGGAGGAAAAGATCCAAACCTTCCCCAGCGTCATCTCCGAAACCGGCACCCTAAATGCCGGGCGCATGGCCACCGAGGCCGGTGCCAAGCGCTTGGTAATCAACCACCAGTCCCCGACCCTCGATTCGGAAGAAGAGACCACCGAGGGCATCGCCGAGGTAAAAAGCGTCTTCAGCGGGCCTATGTACTGGGCGCGGGACATGATGGAAGTGGCCTGGTGATTGGTCCAAGATCATGGCGTCTGACATCACATCGCCCTTCCGCTTCGTCCGCCTCAACGCCATCATGTATCCAGCCAGCGAGCTGGAACGATCGCTGTATGCCAAGTTCGGCATCGAACCTGAATACGTCGAAGAAGAAGATCCGCAGGAACTCATTCGCCGGCTAGCTGGCTGCGACGCAGTCGCCGTCGTCTCGACCGGCTTGCCCGCGGCCGTGATCGCATCGCTGGACCGCTGTCGCCTGATTTCGCGCCTCGGCAACGGCACCGATAAAATCGCCGTGGCAACGGCCACGGAAAACGGTATCGTCGTCTCCAATGCCCCTTTCTTCTGCGCCGAGGAAATGACCGATCACATCATGGCCATGCTATTGTCCCTAGCCCGCCAACTGCCGAGGATGGAACAGTTCATGCGCGCCGGCCGCTTCCGCCAAGCCCGCACCGAGTCCACCCAGTTGCAGCGGCTCTCCACCTGTGCGCTGGGCATCGTCGGTTTCGGAGCTACTGGTGAGATGGTCGCCCGCCGCGCTAGGGCCTTTGGCCTTCGGGTCTTGGCCACGCGCAGAAACCTGCAAGCACCCCTACCGGCGGACTTGGACGTCGAGATGGTGGATCTGGAAACACTACTGGCCGAGTCCGACTTCATCTCCTTACAGGTGCCCCTGAACGCGGACACCTACCACATGTTCGACGAGGAGCTGCTGCGCAAGATGAAGCCGGGCTCCTACCTGATCAACACCTCGCGCGGTGCCTTGGTAGATGAAGATGCGCTGGCACGGGTCCTGCGAGAAGGACCACTAGCCGGCGCGGCGCTGGACACCTATGAGTGGCTCAACGTTTTCACGGACGAGGATCAAACCCCGCAGCATCCCCTCATGGAGCTGGACAACGTCCTGCTGACATCCCACGTCTCCGCCCATTCGGTACAGTCCGGCGAAGACGTGGCGCACACTGGCGTCTGCAATCTGGCATCCGTCCTCAAGGGCCACTGGCCAGCGCCGGAAAACATCGTCAACCGAGGGGTAGTGCCGAGGTATCCGCTGAAACCGCACGATGCGGAACTGTACGCAAGCGCGTGATCGCATCAGTGCCCCCAAAGAAAGGAATCCCATGTCCCCACAACGCGTCATCCTCTTTGTCCTCGACGGGCTGCGGCCCGACGGTTTGCAACAGGCCTCCACCCCCTGCATAGACCGCTTGATCAGCGAGGGTGCCAGCACCTATACAGCCCGCACCGTGATGCCTTCGTCCACCTTGCCCTGCCACACCTCCATGTTTCGCGGCGTGACCCCACAACGGCACGGCATTACCACCAACACCTGGGTGCCCCAAGTCAGACCCGTGCCCAGCCTAGTCGACGTGCTGCACCAAGCTGGCAAGCGCACGGCCTTCTTCTATAACTGGGAACAATTGCGCGACCTGGCCGACCCCGGCTCGCTGGACCGCTCGTACTATCTGAACAATTGCCACGAGCCGGACGGCGATTGGGAATTGGCCAGCTTGGCCGCGGCGACGCTGCGGGAATGGACGCCCGATTTCGCCTTTGTCTATCTAGGCTGTACCGATATAGCCGGTCACAACCACGGCTGGATGTCGGCCGAATATCTAACCGCTATTGGGCGGGCCGATGCAGCCATTGGCGCGGTGTTGGAGGCGGTCAACCAAGAAGAGACCGTGGTCATCGTCACTAGCGACCACGGGGGACACGAGCACACCCACGGCACGGAAATGGACGAGGACATGACCATTCCGTGGGTGATCGCCGGTCCTGCGGTGTCCTCCGGGCGGCGCTTGCAGGAGCCGGTGAGTATCATCGACAACCCGACGACTATTGCCGCTTTGCTAAAAGTGGCACCGGCGCGGGATTGGGCCGGACAAGTGGTGCGGGAAGCCCTCGCATAACGAACCCGTTTCCCCAAACAATCTCAGCGGTAAAAGGGCGGCGGCCTCAGCAGGCACTTGATGACGTGGGTGCCGGCGCTCATGTAGAGCACGCCGGGATCCCCTTCGGTCAGGGCGTAGAGTTCGGGCAGGGGCGGATCATTGAGATAGGTGAGGACGCCGGATGAGCCGTCGATGCGGAACAGGTCAAAGCGCGTCAGGCCGTAGATAAAGCCGTCGGAAGCGCAGATTAGCGGGAACATCTCCACCCCTTCGGGCACACCCATCAATCGAGTACCCTCCGAGCGCAGAGGTCCCATCACTTCTTCTACGACCAATCGCTCCGGGTCAAAGACGAACAAGCGGCGGTTGTCCGTGGTGCCAAAAACCAGCCCCGAGGGGTGGACGGCCAAGCTGGTGACCGTGTTGGCCCCTTCCACCGGACGCAGTTGGCAAACGCGCTGTTTAGTCTGGGGGTCAAAGACGAATAACAGGCCGTCGCGGGTGGTGATTTCCGCGCCGCGGCCCCCGTAAATGCTGGTGCCCCCGTACACATAGCGCTGGTCTGCGGCCACGCATTGCACGCTTTGTTCGGGGTCGAGGTAGATCTCCCTATCATCGAGGCCGGTTGCGGGATCGTACGAGGCCAGGGAGCCGCCTAGAATACCGTAATTGCTGCGGTTGGCCACATAAATGCGGCCGTCGGGTCCGGTCACCGCTTCAAAAGGTCGGTTCTGGTTCTGGCCCAACTGGCCCCAGTTGCGCGGATTGCTGTCGTG
Source organism: Candidatus Latescibacterota bacterium (assembly GCA_965261395.1). Classification (GTDB taxonomy): domain Bacteria; phylum Latescibacterota; class UBA2968; order UBA8231; family UBA8231. The sequence goes on along the minus strand of OZ253462.1, from coordinate 2,397,450 downwards.
CTCAGAGCCGGGGTTCCACGGCAAACTCGGGTCGTACACCCCTATGTTGGAGCCGCCGTAGCTGCCGACATAGAGCTTGTCTTGGTGGGTGTGGACGTGGTACAGTTCGCCGCCGGACCAAGTGTAACCCAAATCCTCTATGGCATCGGTAGCGGGATCTATGGCGCACAGGTGCATACCGTAAATATTGGTGCCGTAGATTTTGCCCTCCGGCCCTCTACCTAGGGCGCAGACCGCGCTGCCACGGCTACCTTGATAAACTTCAAAACTGCGCTCTTCCCTGTCGCCGGTATCAGGATCTACCATAGTGGCGCGGCCCTCCTCTACTTGGGCGAAGACCAAATGGCCGTCTTTGCTCAGCCCCGCTATGCCGGCGAAAGGACCTTGGCAAATGGAGCGGATGTCCAAGGTATGGGCGTCAATGGCCACCAATTGCTCCCCAGCCCAAGCGTACACCACCCCGCGATCACTGGCGCGACTGTTGCGGCCCAAGGCTAAAGGCGCGAGCGCCGCGCCAGCAACGGGGCTGTCGAGGCGGGCCACTTCAGTAAAATCGGCGTTGAGTACGCGCACTTGATCGCCAGCCGCCAAAAACAGGCGATCCCCTTCGGATATAGCGCCGGCAATCCCCTCGGCTGCGGGCGGCACATCGCTCAATTGACCGCTTTCCACATCGTAGATTTTGGCCGGGACGGCCGGGTAGCCGCTGAGTAGCAGCCGGCCGTCGGGCAGCAATTGGATGCGCACTAGGCGATCGGTGGGAGGAGCAAACGGACGGCAGAGTTTGTCAAAGCACCGCTTTTGCGGGTCGTAGCAAAACAGTTCGGCCAGTTCGTGGCCGCCCATGTACAACAGGCCATCGCGCTCCTCCATGCACAGAAGGCGCTGATCGCCGGGGGCGGGACGCCCCAGACTGCTGAAGGTGCGAGCCTGGGCGTCAAAGACCATGAGATGGTGGCCGTGGTCGGCCGACAGACCGGACATGATCCGGGCGTAAATGGTGCCGTCTCGGGCCTGGAAGACCGGGCCGTGCTCGCGGCAGGGCATGGGAAAGACTTCCAAGCGGCCGGTGTCGAGGTCGTTGCAAAAGTAATGGGCCCCGTCCTGAGAGAATTCGGCCCCCCAGGCCAGGGTGTGCCCATTGGCGGGGTCGTAGGTGATGGAGAAGCCGTTCCACACAGCACCGACAAAGGGGATGCCCAAGTCGTAGTAGGCAACGCGAGGACGCGGGGCCGGCGGTAAGGTGGGAGCGCGGGAAGTGAGAGTTTGCATAGAGGCTCCTGTGGTTGTGGCGGGTGGTAGGATTAGTCCCCAAAAAACTGCCAAAAGCCGCCGCAAGTCCACCCCTAAATAGCTTGACCCACGACCAACAAAATCCCTTTATTTGCCTTACATTCCGACCACATGCTGGCCCTCCCCAGCAGAAAGAAGCTAGCGGTAACTGTATGCGATCAATGACGCGGCGCTCGCTGCTCCGTGCCGGCCTTACCGGTTGCTTGGTCGCCCCCTGGTGGCACGCGCTGCGGGCCTTTGCCGCTCGCCCCGTTGAGCCGCCGACAGCATCTGGCGTAACCGACACCGAGATAATCCTCGGCATGTCCGCCGCTTTCTCCGGCTCCTCCCGGGGGTTGGGCATCGAACTCTATCGAGGTGCTGGCGCGTATTTTACCCACGTAAATCAGCAGGGGGGCGTGGCTAGCCGCACCTTGCGGGTCAAAGCCTATGACGATGGCTACCAACCCGGCCCTTCAGTCAAAAACACCATGAAGCTGATGCTCGACGATCAGGTGTTTTTGCTGTTCGGCTACGTTGGCACGCCAACGGTGACGCGCGTGTTGCCTATCCTCAAGAAATTCCAAGACCAGAACATCCTGCTGTTCTTCCCCTTCACCGGCGCGCAACCCCAGCGCGAACCGCCGTATGGTGCCTTCGCCTTTAATCTGCGAGCCTCCTATCGCCAGGAAACGGCTGGCTTAGTCGATAATTTCATGCGCATTAACCGCCGGCGCATTGCCGTGTTCTATCAGGCCGATGCGTACGGTCGCAGCGGCTGGGCCGGCGTGAGAAGTGCCCTAAAAAAACACGGCGAACAAATCGTCGGCGAGGCCACCTACCGGCGCGGCGAACGGTTCACCGGCACGATGCGCAAGCAGGTCGAGATCCTCAAGGCTGCCAAGCCCGAAGTGGTAATCTGCATCGGGGCCTATGCGGCCTGCGCGGCCTTTGCTCGCGATGCCGTCGATCTCGGCCTACAGGTGCCCTTTGCCAACCTGTCGTTTGTCGGCAGCGAAAATCTCCTCAAGCTGCTCACCGAGGGGCGCGACGACAGCCAGCGCTATACGCAATGGCTGGTAAACTCCCAAGTGGTGCCCAGTTACGAAGACACATCCATACCCGCGGTGCAAGAGTACCGCAACTTGATGAACCGCTATGCCCCGCAGCCGCCCGCGGACCTGTTGTAAGACTCCTACACACCCTTTGACTACAGCTTCGTCAGTCTCGAAGGCTTTCTCAACGCCAAGTTGATGGTTGAAATTTTGCACCGCCTCGGGGCCGAGCCGCAGCGCAACCAACTCGAAGATGCGGTGTTCTCCGTCGCAGATTTCGATCTGGGTATTGGCGAACAGGTCTCCTTTGGTCCCGACCGCCGCCAGGGTCTCCAGCGAGTGTACTACACGGTGGTCGATGAAGGCCGCTTTGTCCCACTGGACGATTGGCGCGCTAGGTTTGCCTGATGATAAAAATTCAAAAGCTATTTAAGAAAACGCTATTCGGCGTCTTTGCGCTGTTTGGCTTGATCGGCCTCTCGACCTCCATTCTGTGCGTCTATACAGTCGATACGCACCTGTCGGCCGAATACGAGAGCAATAGCCGCGACATTGCCAAGACCATCGCCGATTCCAGCGTGGACATTCTCCTGAATCGCGACTTGTCGGCCTTGCAATCGCTCATCGATCAGTTCGTCGAGATTCAGGGCATCAAGTATATCTACATCACCAACGAGGCCGGCGAGTTTCTCGCCCACACCTTTTGTGCCGGGCATTCCCGCAGAAATTCGCGCCAGCGATCCGTTTAATATGGACACGGTGGAGCGCAGCCTGCCTGGAATGGGCGATTTCGTCGAAGTAGGCAGTCCGATTCTCGCTGGCGTTGCCGGGACGGTTCACGTGGGCATGGACACCGGTCTGATTGCGCTAAAAATTCAACGCGCAATCGGCCAGCAGGTGTACCTTTTTTCTATCATCCTCGTCGTCGTCGTCTTTGCCGCCGTTTGGTTGGTCAATCTGGCGGCCAAGCCGCTGGGCGCACTTTTGGGCTATGCCGTGGGCATGGCGAGCGATGGGAACGATAAGAAACCCGACGACGACAACCTGTTGGCGCGCGACGACGAAGTTGGACACTTAGCTCGACTCTTCCTCTATGTTGCCGACAGAGGCCAGCGCTCGCCTGAAAACGTGGAATAGATTCGACTCCCCGGCGGTAGTGTATCCGCAGATGAACGCAGATTAGCGCAGCGGTGGAGTGAGGTCGCTCGATGCGAGTGCTTGGCGATTGAGGTCTAGGAAAATGGCGCAACAAAGGCTACTGATTCCGCGCTCGATCATGGCGCTGTTCTGCACGGTCCTGCAGGTCTGCTTTGGGACGGTGTATGCGTGGAGTTTCTTCCAAACGATCTTAGTGCGGCAATTGGGTTGGTCGTTCACGGAAACGGCTTGGGCTTTCAGCCTGACGATCCTTTCGCTGGGCACCTCGGCGGCTTGGGCCGGCGCGCTGCTGCCGAGGGTCGGACCGCGACGCTTGGCCGTGACCGGCAGCGTCATGTTTGCAGGCGGCTATATGCTGGCGAGTCTGGCGCTGAAGTGGGACATGCTCGCGCTGTTCTACGTGGGGTACGGCGTCATCGGGGGGGCGGGCATCGGGATGGGCTACGTCACGCCCGTGGCGACGGTGGCCAAGTGGTTCCCGGACAAAAAGGGGTTGGCAACCGGGATCGTCGTGATGGGGTTTGGGGTGGGCGCACTGCTGTTGAGCAAGGGCTTGGCACCCCTGCTCATAGTGCACATGGAAGGCGATCTGTCGCTTGTCTTCTTGGGGCTCGGGGTGATATTCGCCTGTGTACTGATCCCCTGCAGCTTGGTGTTGAGCAATCCCCCGGTCGCCGTTGGAGCGGTTGCCGAACAGCCGCGCAACGACGAGTCTGACTCGGTTGCGCCTTATCTGCGGTCCTCCGAATTCGTTCTCATGTGGATCGTCTTCTTTTGCAACATCGCCGCCGGCATCTCCATCATCAGCTTTCAGTCGGAACTGCTACAGGAAGTTTGGGGGCTGGCCGATCCGTCGGTGGAGCCAGCGACGCTGGCCGAATATGGGGCGACGCTGATCGCCGTCAGTTCGCTGTGCAATGGCGTAGGCCGGCTGTTTTGGGGGTTGCTTTCGGATCGCCTGGGCCGCGTCAGGGTCTTCAGAATTCTGCTCGCCAGTCAGATGGTCGTCTTTGGCATCCTAATGACCGAACGCAATCCCTATGTTTTTTCGGCGCTCGTTTGTTATGTCCTTTTATGCTTTGGCGGGGGCTTTGCCACCATGCCCTCTTTCGTACTCGATGTTTTTGGCCCGCAAAAGATGTCGACGATCTACGGGACCATTTTGACGGCTTGGGCGGCAGCGGGGATTTGCGGGCCGCTGTACGTGGGGTACCTCAAGGATCAATATCCCGACCGGGCGTTCATCTATTGCTTCCTGATTGGGATTCTGATGCTTGGGCTTGGATATGTATTTTCTTATTTGTTGAGCGACGATCGCATTCGCCTCCGTCGGCCGACCTTGGAGGATACGCTGCGTCAGTATGGTATCTTGCCCGTGGGGCAAGGCAGCTAATGGTACCTCAATCAAGCTGCGTGGCAGTCGCCCGCACTCGACGTGCGGACATGCGGTTCGCAGTTGCTCTTCCCCCCCTTTTTCTATATATCCCTTAAGTAGCCAAGTAGCCTATCAAAGATCACTCCGCCCGAAGAGGGTCGTTCAGATGAGCCGATGTCTGGTATTGCCGCTCGTAACCTTGGTATTTTGCGCCATGCTGACCGACGTGAGCCAAGCGCTGACCCTCTACCGCATCGGCGGCTCCGATCTGCCGCCGCCCGAGCGAGACGCGCCTTTCAATTTCGTCCAGCTAGAATGGGCTGATATCGATGCCAAGCAGCACGGCAGCACCCTGCTGACAGAGATCGGCACGGCCCTTGCGCCGCAGCAGCTAGCCCCCACGGTCAACCTGACACCGTTGCTGGATGAACGAGGCGGGAAGATCGAAACGCTGCGTTCGATCGTGGGCTGGGCCGATTTTCCCGCCCGCGATGCGCCAATGTTCGACGGCGATCCCACCACCCATTTTCTGGGCGACGGCGATTGGGGTGGAGACTATGGCGCGATAGAGAACAAAGTGCTGGTATTCGATCTGGGCGGGCTATTCAACATCGACCGGGTTCGCTTCTATCCCCGCGAAAAGCACCTTGTAGATCGCTTTATCGAGACCTTTATAGTCGGCATCAACGACGGCGACCCACTCAAGGACGGGACCCGGGAATACCTAGTGGGCGAGAGGTGGGCCAGGCGACCGCCTGGCGGCCAGAGAGATTTTGAAATCGTCCTCAACGCCACCGAAAACACCCGCTCCGATATCATCATCGAAATGCCCGATCGGCCCGTCCGCAACATCCTGTTCGAAGCGCCGGCCAATATCCGCGGCGCTTGGGAAATTGCCGAATTTGAAATTTACGGTTCCGGTTTTGCGCCGCAGTCCACCTATGTCTCCAATGTGATCGACCTAGGACAGGCGGTCAGCTTGGGCCGACTCAACTGGTCAGTAGAAAAAGACGAAGGCGCGTCGATTAATCTGATTATGCGCAGCGGCGACGATTCCGATCCCAACACGTACTGGCGCAAAACCTTTCGCGGCGACGAGACTACGCGCTATAGCGATGGCAAAGCCTTGGTGTTGTCCACATACAACAAAATGGACAAGGGGGAGCGAGCCGGAATCACGCCGGACACCGAAAACTGGCAAGCTTGGAGCCCTCCGTACGATCTGTCCCTCGGCAACGGTGCCCTCGCTGGCAACAAGCCGCGGCAATTCATCCAATTCGCCGTCCATTTCTCTTCTACTGCGGAAGCGGGCGGGTGGCTGCATTACCTGCAATTTGAAGTATCCGATCCGCCGGTGGCGTCCCAAGCGCTGGCTGAGATCGTCCCGGTGCAGGTAGCGGCGGGCGCGGTGACGCAGTTTACCTATAAGATCCTGCCGCGATTGACCGGCACTGATCTAGGTTTCGACAGCATTGAGATCGAGACGCCAGCGCGGGTGGCCAGCATCGACCAAGTCCGGCTAGAAGGGGTGCCGGTGGATTTCACCGAGGTTCGAGTGGAAGAAGACGAATTCGAATTGCGAATTCCTCGCATGAACCTGCAGCGCACCAACGAATTGCTGGAAGTGGATTTCCAGGCCGCAGTCTTCCAGTTCGGCACCGTGTTCGCGGCACGGATTTTCGATAGCGAGCAACCCCACGAAGTGCATCAAGAGGTAACCGCAGGAGATGCCGATCAACTGGCCGACAGCAACACTTTAAGTGTTAGTCTGATAGATATCGACAAAAAGGCGGTCAACGTCCTACGCCTGCCCACGCGGGCATTTACCCCGAATGGGGACGGTGCCAACGATCTGCTGCGAATTCAGTACGAATTGCTCAATCTGGGTGCCGTACCGGTGGCTATTGATCTGTATGATCTTTCGGGACGGCGCATCGGCGAGATATACCGCGGCACCGCAGCTAGCGGCAGTTTTGAAGTGACCTGGGACGGTCGCGACGCCCAGGCTAACTTGGTGCCGCCGGGCCTCTATATCCTGCGCCTAGAAGTGGACAGCGACGGGGGGGTGGAATCTGAGGAACGAGTGGTTTCGCTGGTTTATTGACCTGAATACTCAGCGGGTGGTAAGAGATATGGAACGGATTCTGAAGTGCATGGGCTGGGCGGTCTTGTCGGCGGTTCTAGGTACGGCGGCGTACGGTCAGGGGGCGGGCCACCAAGTGACTGCCAACCAGGTAGTGGTCAACGGCGCATCGCACTGGCGCAATTGGACCTTTCCCCAAGGGGTAGTGGAAATTTCGCCCAGTGGTGCCTTGACGCCGCACCAGTTGCACCGCGACATCAACGCGGTACAGGACATCGCCGCTTATCTGCAAGCCCGCCCACCCGATGGAGTGAAAAAGGCTCCAGAAGAAATCACCGTCCTAGACGGCATCCAGGCCGGAACCGCTGGCAACCAGGCGGACGTGGTCAACCTTTTCGACGGCAACCTAGCAACGTACTGGCAGCCCGCCGCGCCCACAGATGAGGGCGAGCTGGCCGGCCAGTGGTGGTTTACCGTCGATCTGGGGCGGCTAGTGATCGCCAAGACAATCGTGCTGAAATTCGTCGACGAGGAATTGGGCGATCCCTTCCTGCAGTTCGACCTGCTGGTGTCCCAGGGCAACAAGCCCACGGGCAGTCGTGGCCCTGCTCTCGAATACACCACCATGTTGCGGACCATCAAGCCCAACAAGGAACAGCGGCTTTTCGAGATCGACATGGACCTAGAACGCGATTTCGAGGGGGTCGGCATTCGTTTCGTACAGGTGGTGGTGACTGGCAGTAATTTCGGCCGCGGTCGAGAAGTCACTCAGGCCGAATACGATCAGCTCGCGGCCGACGAGCGGGGCGAAGTCGATTATTTTAAGCTCCATGCAGACGGGCGCGAGACCCTAGTGCCTCAAGAGGTACACCGCCAACTTGAGCCCGAGCAACAAGGCTCGGTGCGCTATTACCGGATCGAGCGTCCACGGCTGGCCGAGTTGGAAGTGTGGGCAGAAGGCGACGAGATCCTCACCGGGGCGTTGGACAGGGGCGGTTTTGGCACGGCTTCCCAGACGGCGTCAATTAACAGTTTGATCGATGGCCAGATCGAAAGCAAAGTACAGTTCATCTACACCTACGGCAGGGGCTCGCTCAAATCGCCCGAAGGGGAGGTGCTTTTCGATTTAGGTGCCTTTTACTGGATCGACGCCTTCAGGATGGCCTACGGTGGGTCCAGGTTCTCCAATTACCGGCTGGATTTTTCAGACGGTACGCTGGCCGCCGACGGCAGCATCAAGTGGAATACCGCCGTTGATCGCGAGCAACTCGGCGGCGGCGGAGTTTCGGCCCTAGGGTTCGGATTTTACGAAGGCAACGATTTCGAGCGGCTCAAAGCCCGTTTTTTTCGCTTCGTCTGGAAGCAGTTCGAAAGCACCAGTTCCACGGGCAAGGGCGGAGCTACTGGGCAGCCGGCGGAGCTACAGCTATACGGACGGGGGTTCCAGCCCGAAGTGACCCTGACCTCTGATCTGATCCGTTTGGGCAGCAGCCGCAACCTGCTCTCCGTCGAGTGGGATGCCGACACGCCGCCCGGCACGAGCGTGCTGATCCAGACCCGTACTGGCAACGAGTTGAGTGAAACCCTGCATTACTTTAAAAAAGACGGCACTGAAGTATCCAAGGCAGACTACGACAAGCTGCTGTCGATTTTCCGTGGCGAAATCGTCGCCGAAGAAACCGCTGGTTCCGATTGGGAGCCGTGGAGCCAGCCGTACGAAGACCCGACCGGTTCGCCGGTGACTTCGCCCAGCCCGCGCGAGTTTCTGACTTTGCGGGCAACCTTGCTATCGGACGATCTGGAGGTCAGTCCGACCTTGCGCTCGATCCGGCTCAACTTTAGCAATCCCGTGGCACAGGGCATCACCGGTGAGATCTCGCCGTTTCAGGTGCACCAACTGGGTCAGGAGCAAGTATTTTCGTTCTATGTACGTCCAGATTTCGCGGCGCAGGATCCAGGTTTCGACCAGTTGCTGCTGGTGGCACCGTCCGATATGCCGCTGCGCTTCGTGAAACTGTATGCCGGTGCCGAGGATGCCTTCGGTCCCAGCGCCGACTTGTCCAGTCTGGCCGTGGCCGATGTGGAGGTGATGCAGACGCACGCGGATAGCCTGCAACTGGCCTTCCCACCGGTGGGGCCGCGTTCAGGCGCGGAAGTGGTGCGGCTAGATTTCGCGACTGCATTGTTTTCGACGGGCGCAGTGATGCGGGCACTTTTAAAGAATAGCGACGCGGGCGCGGGCAGTTGGCAGCGAGTCGATGCCGGCGACGCGCTAGCCGGCATCGAGAGCAACACTACAACGCTGGTCGGTACGGTGCAGAGTGCCTCGCTGCTGACAGAGGTGGAGGTGATCCCCCGCGCCTTTACGCCCAATGGCGACGGCGTCAACGACCAAGCTCTGTTCGCCTTCAAGGTAGTGCGGGTAGGCGACGATAGCCCGGCGGAAGTGGAAGTTTTCGATCTGGCAGGCCGTCGGGTGCGCCGGTTGGTGGAGCAACGGGATTTGAGCACAGGCTCCTACGCCATCGTCTGGGACGGCAGAGACGATGCGGGGGTCTTGGTGTCGCCTGGGGTGTATTACGCTCGCTTGCGGATCGACACGGACACCGAGGGTGCTGGCATCGAGGACGAACAGGTTCTAAAAACCATTGCCGTCGCGTACTGAGGGATTCGATTAAAAATGAATGAAGAACAGCGCTTCGCTTTTGACACGTGGGGCTTCCTCACGGTAGAGGATGCAATTACCCCTGAGCAGGTTGCAGATCTCAAGGCCACCGTCGATGCAAGGGGGCCAGAACTCCATTCGCAGCACGCGGACCGAGGCGGTTTCTGGTCTCAGGCTTTCGTCGATTTGCTGGACGTTCCGGTAATTGCGGAAATCCTAGCAGAGATCTACGGCGGCCAACGGGCCGGGGGGCTCCCCCCTTTCCGCATCGACCACATCAACGTGCACACGCACGGTACCTTCAACAAAGATCTCGCCGGGGGCACTATCCACGGCAGCAACGGACGCTTGCTAAATCCCAATCGGCCGCATGAGCTAGTCACTCATTACTTCGCTCGCGACCCCGCAACCGGGACTTTCTCCAACGGTCTGGTCACCGTGGCGTACGAACTAGAGGATACCGTTTGTAATGGGGGAGGATTCGGCTGCTTGGCTGGCTCGCACAAGGGGCATTATCCCGTCCCGGAAGCGTGGGTCGATTTGTCCAAAGGCGTGCATCCAATGGTCACCCGCGTGCCGGCCCGCGCTGGCACTGCCATTATCTTCACCGAGGCCCTGTGTCACGTCACCCTGCCGTGGACGGCACCGAGCACGCGGACTACGCTCTTTTACAAATACATGGCGCGCGAAGAGACCTATTCCGGCCCGAATAATTTTTTCAGCCCAACGGACGCCGACCCATGGCAAGGGGTGGACGAGCGCAAACGCGCGATCCTGACGCCCCCACCGCAGGCGTTTGTCGAGCGCAGGGCGGAGCTAGCTAAAACTTCGCAGTGATCTAGACGCGTCGGATCGCACTTCACACCACCGTTTGAAACCGCTCCCACGCTTCGCCGGCGGTAGCCGCTTGGCGCTCCAGTTCGCTGCGCCAACCCACGACCTCCCCCGCCTTGATGCGCTGGACATCAAACCCCGCGTACCGATCCTCAAGCGTATCCCCTAACTTCTGGGTCTCGGCCCAACGGTCCCACGCGGTCTTCATCCACTCGTGCGGCAACGCCTCTCGCACCGCGGGATCGAGTTGCCACGCACTGCGCGCGTCCGCCACCGCCGGATCCCCGGTGAACGGACCCGACCACTTCGACCAGCCAATGGACAAGGTGTTGCGCTCGCGCTCGGGGACGGTGTGCCCGGTGTGGATCGTGGTCCCATTGCGGATGAGCGCTTCCCCGGGCTTGAGCCGGATCGACACTTGGTTCGGCAGCGGGTCCTTCCTGTTCCAACTAGGCGTGTACGGCACCCCTTGATCCTTCATCGCTTGCGGCAGGAGCACGTCGTGCTCAAACGGCGTGCGCCAGCGATGGTGGGTGCCGGGGATGAGTTCGTGGCACTCGTCGTCAACCAGCGCTAGGAACATGCTCACGCCGTTTCGCTCGGTGAGCGCCTTGGCGTTACTGGCGCGGATTTCTTCCCAGCGGACTTTTTCGACCTCCTCGGAATAATCCTCCGTGCCTTCCCCTCGGTCGTCCCGCTGCGAAAAATAGGGCTTGCCCGTCCCCCACCACGTCACGTCGCGGTGCCAACTGGGGCCATTCTCGTGCTGCCGGGGATTGCACCACAGCAGCAGACCACTCAGCGACATATCTTCAGGCCCAAGCCCATCGCACCACGAGGCGACGAAATTCAGGAAATCATCCGAGCTGTGGAACTCGGCAAAGCAAGGCTCCTCAAAGGCGGGATGGACGAGGCCCCGAATCGCCCACGGCTCATTGCCGCCGGCGCGATGCACGTAGCCCTTTGAGCAGTCGATCTTGCTGTAGCCATGCTCGGGCGCGCACGCTTCGGTGACGCGGCGGCCAGCCTCGCGGAGCACGGGTATCCACGGGTTATCGACAAAGTCGGTGATGATGACAAAACCATGCTCTCGCAAGTGGGCCAATCGCTCGGGCGTGGCCCCGGGAGCGGCGAGTTCGGGCTTGGAGTCGGCAAAAGCTGTGGCGCGGTAGGTCTCCTGAGCCGGAGATTGATCGGTAGTCATTTTGCACCCCCTCTTTCGGCGGATGGGAAGGTTAGCCCTGTTGTCGGGGTTAAGCTACGTTTGGCCTTATTAGATTGTCAACGAATTTTAACTCCTAGAAATTTTGCAGAGGCGGACCATTTCGCTAACGTAGATATATCAGATTGACAAACCGCAAAGGCAATATGATGCACAAAATCGTCTCTCTATTTCTCCTAGTGCTATACAGCACGCCGCTCCACAGCGACGAGGCTTTGCACCAAGCAGCCGTGGAGACCATGGTCAAAGCGACGCGCTACTTTCGCGGCCAAGTGGCCACCAACGGCGGGTATCTCTGGCTCTACCAAAGCGATTTTACCCGGCGCGAAGGGGAAGGGATTGCGTCGCCGACCACCATCTGGGTACAGCCCCCGGGCACCCCGTCGGTAGGCATGGCGTTCCTCCAAGCCTACGAAGCCACCGGCGACACCCTCTTCCTCAACGGCGCGGTCGAGGCGGCACAAGCCTTGGTCTGGGGGCAACTGGCTTCGGGCGGTTGGGATTACCGGATCGACTTTGACCCAGAGGAGAGCAAAAACTGGCATTACCGACGCGATGTCGAACAGGGCGACCGAACAACCGGTGAACGCCGCAACCGCACCACCTTGGACGACGACAATACGCAAAGCGCCCTGCGCTTGCTCATGCAGGTCGATCAGCACCTCGATTTTGCCGACGCGGACCTCCACCGCGCCGTCCTCTACGGACTGGAGTCCTTGCTCAAAGCCCAATACCCCAACGGTGCTTGGCCCCAGCGCTACAGCGAATGGGCCGATCCCAACCAATTCCCCGTCAAAAAGGCGCGCTATCCGGCGAGTTGGTCTCGCCAGTACCCCAAAGAGCGCTACCTCGCGTACTACACCTTTAACGACAACACCATCGCCGACGTCATTGAAACCATGATCGAAGCGCACCAAATCTATGGCGACGAGCGCTGGCGCCGCGCGGCCGAACGAGGCGGCGACTTCATTATCCTAGCCCAGATGCCCGACCCGCAACCGGCTTGGGCGCAGCAATACAATTTGGCGATGGAGCCGGCTTGGGCGCGCAAATTTGAACCGCCCGCCATCACCGGCGGCGAGAGTTTTGGCGTGATGCAAATCCTGTTGGAACTCTATCTCGCATACGGCGAGCCGCGCTTTCTCGAACCTATTCCCCGCGCCTTGGCCTGGGCTAAAGCAGCGCAATTGCCCGATGGACGCATGGCCCGGTTCTACGAACTGAGGACCAACCGGCCGCTCTACTTTACCAGCGAATACGTGCTCACCTACAGCGATGCGGACCTGCCGACGCACTATGCCTTTAAAGTGGGCAACCCCACTGATCGCATTGAAAGCCTGCACCAACGCATCCGCGCCGAAGGCCGCGAAGCCATCCTAGCCGAACGCGCCCAAGTGCGCCCGGTCGCTGCAGAACGGATCAAAGCCGTTATCGACGCCCTCGACTCAGAGGGCCGCTGGCTAGAAGAAGGCCGCCTGCGCAACCCCGCAGACCGCCATGCGCCCATCGTCGCCCAAGTCATCTCCTGCCGCACCTTCAACCGCAATCTCACCCTCCTATCTCAATACGTGGCCAGTCAGGATCGGCCGTGATACGCGCTGGCACCAGCGGTGGTTTGGGGGCGGTGAAGCGGCGGACAAGGCGGGCTTGTCTAATAGATTTTTTGGGGGATTGGGCATATTTTATCCGATATGATTCACATCCTCAACGATAGAGGAGACCATCGTGAAGCGTCTGACAGCAGTACTCATTCTAGTGCTGGCCAGCCTCTTTCCCGCCGTTGCTCAGGACGACGTGAAAGTAACGGCCGGCGACGTGGTGGATCGGGAATCCCTGAAAGCCTTTGTACTAGAGGCGAAAGAGTACTTGGATCGCTTTGAAAGCCTTCCCGATTACTTAGGTGCCTTGGAAAGCTTCAGGGCCGACGGGGATTGGAAGCAGGGATCCATCTACCTCTTTGTCGGAACCACTGATGGTATCGTAGTCTTTCACGCGGCTAATCCAGACCTCGAGGGCCAAAACTTGATTGATCTCGAAGACTCCAATGGAGTCAAAATTACACAGGAGATCCTCGCTACGGCGGCCGCGGGAGGAGGCTACGTCGAGTATCTTTGGGACGATCCAGCGGTAGAAGGGGACGAAGACGCCGGCTCGCTTAAGGTGAGCTACGCCATCCCATATACCGCCCTCGGCCAGAATTTCGTCTTGGGCTCTGGCTTTTATCCGGGATCCGCTTCTACGGCGGTTGCAGGACAGTCCTGGGGACAGCTCAAAAGTCGCTTTTAGACAGCAGGGACACAGGCAATCGCAGCACTGTTTATGAGGCCCGACGAATAGAAAGGTGGGATGGGACAATCAGAGGAACAACGAGAAGCTTCGCTGAAAAGCATGTCACCGCTTTCCACCCGCGTCACCGCCACGCTAGCCAATGCGTTGGAACGGCGCAGCATCACCTTCGAGTACCAGCAAACGCCCATTTACCATAAGCCCGTTACCATCGAAGCTCCGCTTGACGAAAAGGGCGGCCTCGCGGTGGAACTGCCGTTTACTGAAGCGCAAATGGTTTCGGTCGATCTCGACGATGAGGTCAAGCTCTTCTTGGAACCGGGCGATCAGTTGCACCTTGACGCGGACTTGCTCGACCTCCCTCAGTCCCTCCGCTTCTCCGGCCAGGGGGCAGCCAACAACCAGTTCCTAGCTACTCTGCGATCTCGCTTCTCCGATTACCTGCGCATCGACTACAAAGACCTAGAGGTCGATACCTTTCTCAAAATGATCGATCAACGGCGTTTGGAATTGGAGTCCTTTTTGGACGAAGGCTGCAGCCAGTACCAACTCACGCCGGCTTTCGTCGATTACTATCGCGCTGAAATCGCCTATGAATGGGCCAATTTCATAGTCTCCTATCCCACTGACTACATGTTCGCCAATGGAAGCAGAAACGAGGACCTCCCCGCGGACTATCACGATGCCCTCGATCAAGTCGAATTGGTTGACGAAGCGGCTATCGGCACCACCCATTACCGCAGATTTCTGGAACGCAATTTCTGGCGTATAGAAGAGGAAGCCGAGACGAGAGCCTTCCGGGAGCAACTATCCGAGGAGCAACGCCGAGCCTTTATCCAACCTCACACCATCACCTACCTGCCAGACTTCATTGTACGGTTGGACGAAGAGCAACGCCGAGGAGACTTAATCCAACCCCACAACATTGTCTACCACTTGGCCAAGCGGCTCTTGCACGGCAAAGTCCTGTACTTTTTTCTCGCTGGTGAAATCATCGACGACTTCCAACAGGGCCGTTTTGACCAAGGTGAACAACGCCTAGCCGAATTCCTCCAGGACAACCCCTATCCCGAATACACCGAGGTCGTCGAAGAAGTAGTACGAGAAACATCCAAGTTCAAACCCGGCCAGCCCGCCCCCGACTTCACCCTCGACGATCTCGAGGGCCAAAGCATCTCCTTGAGCGATTTCAAAGGTCAGGCGGTTTTCCTAGACTTTTGGGCGAGTTGGTGCGGCCCGTGCATCGAGGCATTACCCTTTCTGGAAAAAATCAAACAGCGGACCCGAGATCAGAAGGTGGTCTTTTTGAACATTTCTTTGGACCCCGCCGACGAGTGGCACCAAGCGGTCGATGAGCACGGCCTGACCGGCGTCCACGTCCGCTCCCCAGGCGGCTGGCAGGCGGCGGTGGCTCAGTTGTACCAGGTCCGGGGCATACCCTCCTATTTCTTGGTGGGTCCAGACGGCCGGATGGACGGCCGCGTTAACCATGTCTTTGATGTCGAGGGCGTGATCGCCCGCATTGAGGAGGTAGCGTCTGGGAAGGTGCCGTCGTCGAAAAGCAGACAATCGGGGATAATTATCAAGGGGTAGCCGCATTGGGGGGAACACGCGCTTTTGCAGGTGGGCTTGGCTGATAGATTTTTTGCAGAGTCGGGCGTATCTTATCCCATGTCATTCATACTTAAATAAGAAAGGAGATCATCATGAAGCGTCTAACAGCAGTACTCATGCTGGCGCTGGCCACCCTCTTGCCCGCCGTGCATCCCGCCGTCGCCCAAGACCCCGAGGTAACAGCCGCTGATGTGGTGGACCGGGAAACCCTGAAGGCCTTTGTACTCGCGGCAAAGGACTACGCGAATAAAGCTACGACCCTTCCCCAGTACATAGCTCTCTTGGGGGAATTCAGAGCCGAAGGTACTTGGAAGCAGGGATCCATCTACCTCTTTGTTATTGCCATTGATGGTATCGTAGTCTTTCACGCGGCTAATCCAGCCCTCGAGGGCCAAAACTTGATTGATCTCGAAGACTCTAACGGAGTCAAAATCACACAGGGGCTCATCGCAGCGGCGGCCGAAGGAGGCGGCTACGTCGAGTATCTTTGGGACAATCCAGCGGTAGAAAGGGACGAAGAAACTGGCTCGCCTAAAGTGAGCTACGCCATTCCCTATAGCGCTCTCGGCCAAGATTTCCTCTTGGGATCTGGCTTCTATCCGGAACCCGCTTCTACAGCAGTTGCAGGACAATCCTGGGGACAGCTCAAAAATCGTTTTTAAACGCGATCGCGGCACCAAACGCACTTAACGACACAGAGCGATAAGAAACGGGGGCCATCCGGTAAGGCTTGCAACAGCCTGCGGATGGCCCCCGAACATTTGTGGTAGCGCGCCCCGGACTCCCTAAACGGCATTCAATAATAGACCAGAATATTGCCCTGCATGCCGGTGATGCCATCAATCGCAAACCAGAGCCCACCCGCAGTTACATTGCCCAAGATCAACCCTAGGAAAAACGGCTGGAGCCGCTGGTACAGACTCGGCCCCCCGTACTTCAACACCAAATTCTTGAGTGCCCACACCAAGAAAATACTCAACCAGATCTGGCTGGCCACGGCCGTCGTGGCAATGGGCAAGCCGACCGGGTGCAGCGGCCACCACAACAAGAAGTGCCGCGCCACCATTAGCGCCACCATGACTATCGCGCCCACCAGTATGTAAAACCACCCTTCCCAGTTCACGGCCGTCGGATTGTCGATCCAGCCGGCCACGTCCCCGAAGGGATTTTGGGCCCGCACAAAAAAGTACTGATTGAGGTTGATGCCGCCGTAGGTGTAGGCTTGGTGCAATAAAAACCAGTTCGATGCCAGTAGACTGACCACCAACGCCAGAGCCAAAGCCCAAAATAGCCGACGCCGATCCAGTCCCCCACCGTGGATTTCTCCGTCGATCTTCAGCACATTGGCGCACGCAGCCATGGCGAATATGCGCACCTTCAAAATCCAGCCGTACGTCATTCCCAAGGCGACTAAACCCTCCGACCCAATCGCCGTGGTCCCCACAGTTGAAGTCATGAGCGGCTGGGGATAAATGGGGGCGCGAATGGTCGCTAAACCGGCTTCGGCGACAAAGCGAGTTAATCCCACAAAGAGCACGAAGGCCACAAATAAAAACCAAAATACCAGCCAGCCCGGCAGCCCGGATTGCTCGAGCCACACGCCCAGCACTGCCATACCGAACAGAATGCCGAACACGGCCGTGCGATACGAGAGCATCTCCGCGGAGTCGTCCACGGTTGGATCGCCCCGAAAGGCCTTGCGACACACGGCCTGCAAATGGTCTCGGGCCACCCACAGGCTGAAGAGCACAAAGGCGATCAGTGCCCCCATGCCCTCGTGCGCCGGGATCGCGCTCGACGTGCTATAGCCGGTCAGCCGCTCGGTCATAGCAATTCCCAGAATCCCAAAAACGCCCTGCTGCACCGTCAGCAGCAAAAAGAAAAACCAGATTCCGAGGAGTACCTGTAAATTGACGAAATAGGCGAAGCCCAGGCTCATAAAACTGAGGCCGATGGGTAAGACTAAGGTATTGCGAAAGAGAGGCAGACTGGTCTCCAAGGCGATTGAGGGAATGTAATTGTAGTAGCTATGTAGGGCGTTCAGGCTCAAAACGACGAACGGCAGCGAAAAACCCAGCCACATCAGCGGACGCCGAAAAAAAGGCCCAAAAAATCTTTTATCCTCCCCCTCCGCAAGCATCTCCAACGGCAGTTTCACCAGCGGATAGACCAAGCGTTCGTGCTCGACCCACTGCCGGCGCAACACCACCATCATGCACAGCATCACGAAACACAGCACCAAAAAGAAAAACCCCCAATAACCCAGCGGTTGTATCCATACCCCCCAGGGAATGGGCTCGCCCAGCGGCAGGCCCTCAAAAAAATGGCGCACGGCCTCCTCGTCCTGGGGCGCGATCCACTCTTTGAGGTGCGGATGGATCAGCTCGGCCCACTCGTTTTCTGGCGTGGCGTAGTACAACACGCTGGCGATCTTGGGGACCATGTGCTCGACGTACCCTTCCGTCGGCACGGTGGCCGCCATCATCGTCATGATGAATACCACCCCTAGCTCTGCTCGGCTTAAACCCAGCCGGTGGTAAAGTCGGGAGAGCAAGGGGTGGAGGAAGGCTGCAAAGAGGAAAAAGACGAACAAGGCAATGGGCGCACTGATGTTAAGAGCCATCCACGAGGCGTTGATGAAGGTACTGTACAAGGCCCCCACGCTGGTGGCCAGCGACAATGCGCACCCCCAAATCACAGCCTTCACCGTCAAACCCGAGGATTGAGGTTGTGTCTGCATTCGTCCCTGGGCCGCTGTATTCAAAGCCCCCGCCTCTCTTTGATCGACAGAACTTGATTGACGGGGATATCCTCGATTCGCTGGATCATTCCACTGGTCCAGTGCACTTCGACCAAATCGACGCGCTTCTTGGTGCCCAGCCCGAAGTGCAGTCGCGGATCGCTGATCGACAGATAGCTGGAGCCGCTGCGCACCTGCCGCACCTGGACCAGATCGCCGGCGACCACTTTCACCTCGGCACCCACGCCGTCCCGATTGCTGTGGGTGCCCTCGGTCCGCACCATCAACCAGTTGTGCACGTTGCCTCCCTCATTGCGGACCAGTTTGGCCGCACCGCCGCCATTGGTAGCCAAGATATCGATATCCCCATCCCCGTCGTAGTCGCCAAAGGCCGTGCCCCGACCGACCTGTGCGACGGCGAACCAAGCGCCCGAGTTGGTGTCCGCCAAGGCGAAGCGGCCCGTTCCGTCGTTGCAAAAGAGCTGGTGCTCTTGGGCGTATTCCACGCCGGACTGGAACAGGGCGATCTTGTCGAGGACATGGCCATTGGCCACGTACAGGTCGAGGTCGCCATCGTTGTCGTAGTCGAGGAAATTTGTGCCAAAGCCCAAAAAGCGCCAACTCGGCCGCCCCAAGCCAACGGCGTCTGTCACATCTTTGAAGCGCCCGCCCTCGTTGCGGTAGAGCGTGTTGGTCTCGTGGGAGAAGTTGGTGACAAAGAGATCGAAGTCGCCGTCGTTGTCGTAGTCGCCAAAGTCCACCCCC
Source organism: Candidatus Latescibacterota bacterium (assembly GCA_965261395.1). Classification (GTDB taxonomy): domain Bacteria; phylum Latescibacterota; class UBA2968; order UBA8231; family UBA8231. Next base: position 2,378,381 of record OZ253462.1, on the reverse strand, counting down.
ATGCAGGCTTCGTCGTCGCCGTCGGCGTTAAAGGCCGCGCCTACCTGCAGCGCGACGTCGGTAAAGGTGCCGTCGCCATCGTTGCGATACAGATAGTTCTCCATGCCGTCGTTGGCGACAAATACGTCCTGGTCGCCGTCGCCATCAAAGTCCCAAGCCACCACGCCCAGACCCTTGCCGGCCAAATCCGCAATGCCGGTTTTGGCGGATATGTCGGTAAAGGTGCCGTCGCCGTCGTTGCGATACAGCGCGTCGGGTACGCCTCCATAGTCGGAAGGCGCACAATAAGATCGGGTGCGCTCGGTAATGGCCAGCAGCCCCAAAGGAGTAGTGCCCACAAAGCCGCCGCACACTTTGTTGGTGGCGAACGTGAAATCGACGTTGTTGACCACGTACAGGTCGAGGTGTCCGTCGCCGTCGTAGTCGAAAAAGGCCGCGCTCGAACTCCACTGCGGGGCCGCTACCCCGGCCCGATCCGTCACATTGGTGAAGGTGCCGTCCCCCTCGTTGCGGTACAGGACATTGGGACCGTAGTTAGTCACGTATAGATCCTGATCGCCGTCGTTGTCGTAGTCGGCTGCCGCGCAGCCCATGCCATAGCCCGTATCGTCAACCCCGGATTCCCGGCTGATGTCGGAGAACGAGCCGTCGCCATTGTTGCGGTACAATACGTTGGCAGCGCGCCGGCCGCTGGCCTCGGCTAGGATTGAGAAGTCGATGTCGACGGCTCCCGGCTCTGCAGACCTCACTTGGTCCGGCCGCTCAACCCAATAGGTCCCTCCCCGCCGGTGGTCGAGATTGACGGGCGTAGTTTGGATATCGCCCAGATCAAAGCCATTGACGAGGTAGATATCCAAATCGCCGTCGCCATCGCTGTCGAAGAATCCTCCGCCAGCGCCGTACGTCTCTATCAAGAAATACGCCCCTGAGGCACCATCAACGTGGACAAAGTCGATCCCGGCCTGGGCCGTGACATCCCTAAAGCGCACGGGCGGCGGGGCTGTATCGCACCCTAGGTACAGGCAAAGACCAACTAAAAGCGGTTTCATAATAGGCTTTGTGGTCGCCGCGTTTCCGCTCATCGCCCGGGCATCAAAACGACTCCGCGATCGACTTTACCGAACCGTAGGCCCCCCACAGTCCCAAGGCGAACAACGCGCCCATGAGGACGTTCTCCCACAGGCGATTCTTGTATTCTGTGCCGATGTACTCCGCCTTGGCAGTAATCCACCACAAGCCGCCTACAAGCAGGGGGATCAATACCACTGAGGCGGTGGCGGCGAAGACGGTCATGACGACAAAGCCCGGCATACCGGGCGCAGTCCAGACGACCGGAGAAATCAGGCACCAGACTACGACCCACCGGTAGCTCGGATGCGCTTGGTACGCCTGCAACTGGACTTCTGGGCCAGCCCGCCAGCGCTGGTACCCGTGGGAGCACAGGGCACCAAAACCAAGGGCCTGCCCCACTAGGCCCGTGTACAGGACGGCAAAGAGTCCCAGATAGAACAATAAACGGCCACCCTCTCCGAGGATCGTGCTCAGCAGTCGGGGCAGATCGTCCATCTCTGCGATGGTCAAACCGCGCGGGTGGAGCACTTCGGCACCTAGGGTCCAAATCGCCAAGTCGAGGACGATTAGGACGACGATCCCCAGCAGGAGATCGTAGAACTGTACGCGGCGGAACGCAGGCCCGATCCAACCCTTTTGTTCTAAGAAGTAGGGATAGACCAGATTGGCCAGCGATCCGCCGATGGTCCCGATCAACCCAATGGCCACTAGGAGCGAGCCAAAGGAACCCACCTGTTCGGGCAGGTCGAAAGCAAAGACGCCCTGCAAAATTTTGGTCGGGGAGGGTCCGACCCACAGGGCCGCGCCGAGGAAGGAGACCGAGAGCAAGCCCAGCAGGATCTTGAAGAGCAACTCGAGGCGGCCGTACTCCGGGCGGAAAACAATGGCCAGCGTCACCAAATTCCAGAACAGGCCCCACAGCCAGACGTACCCGATGCCCGTCACATTGACCGAAATTTCGCCGATTCCCACAATGAGGTACGCGCCCTGGATGTGTCCTATGACGAAGCCCATCAGCGCCAGGAAGGGAGGATACCAAGGATGCAGACGGCCCAGCCCATCCAAGACTCCCTCTCCCCGCTGGTTGCACAATTGGTACTTGGCGATCAGGGATACGAACAGAAAGCGCACTACCAGTGCCAGCGCCAGTACCCACATCAGCGCGTACCCGTAGTTGCCACCGGCCACGGCCGACTCGACCACGTCGCCGGCACCCATCCAAGTCATTGCGATGACTATGCCCGGCCCAAAAGAGCGCAGGTACTGAAAAAAAGTCCGGGGCACCTGTGGGGCCGGTGCGCCACTGGTTTCAGCAGAGGGTGATTTGTCCATCGGATTCACCTTGGACTCTATGAGGAAATTCGCTCTGTGACCCGCAAGGGAGCGAAAAGCGGCTTGTCCTCCCCTATATATAGACTAGGGCTACTCTTGGCGCACCAATCGGGCTCCGGTGCCGGCATTGCGGCTGGTCGGGTCACCTCCCGAGCGATTGGCCGACCGCAAAACGTGCCCGTAATTGCCAAAGGCCCCGCCGCGACCGACGCGCAAAAAACCCTTTGCCGGCCCCTTGGGATCGACCTCGGGCACGTTGCTGTAGGGCTCGCTCGAATACCAGTCCTGGACCCACTCCCACACATTCCCGTGCATGTCGTGCAGGCCCCATGGGTTGGAAAGCTTGGTGCCCACCGCATGGCCGTAGCGCTCGCCCGCTGCCCAAGTATTGTCCGCGTACCAAGCGTGCTTTTGCAAGGCGCTATCGTCCTCCCCAAAGGACCACGGCGTCGCAGTGCCGGCGCGGCAGGCGTACTCCCACTCCGCGGCCGTGGGGAGGCGGTACACTTCCGCCCCGGCCATCCGGTTGAGACGACGCGTGAATTCCCGCACATCTTCCCATGAGATGTACACGGCCGGATGGTGCGGATTATCCTCGACATGGCTCTTTCCCACCCACGGTCGCGAGTGCATGACGCTGGTCCACTGGGCCTGCGTGATCTCGTATTTCCCGATGTAGAAGCCCCGGCTGATGGTAACTCGGTGCTGCGGTCCTTCGTTCTGATCTCGTCCGGGTTCGTCGGCGGGGGAGCCCATGAGGAAACTACCCCGGCCGATCCACACCATATCCATGGTCGCACCACCGGGTAGTTCCACGGCGATGGCCTGGCCCGTGGGCCTCCTCACCTCTTTGAGGTATCCGATCACTTTGGGCGAAAAAAAATATAACGCTCCAGCCAGTGCGCCCAAAATCGACAGGACCAAGAGGCCAATCACTCTTCTTGACAGGCGAAAAGCGAGCATCTATATCTCGTAAATGAATGTACACCCAGTGAAAGTACGCCTCGGCACTGTCGCTGCCTCTATCTCTATAGTCCTAGCGGCCTGCAATATCTCGTCCTCCCCTCCGCAGCAGGGGCCCGGCACAAAGCGCATGGCCGCCCGCCTCAAAGAAATCGCCCGCAATCTCAATCCCGCTACAAACACCTACATCAATGATGCAAGAGTCGAGTACTTGCGCCAACTCGACCTGCCCTCCGACCCGGTTGACAGACTGCGCCTACAGGTGCATCTGGCGCGCGAATTCCTGCGCGCCGGCCAAAGCCAAGAAGCCATCGACCGCTTCCTGAGCCTAAAACAACAACTCGGTGCGACCAAGACCAAACCCAGCGTACACAAACTCCTTGCCCTGGCCTATCTCCGTTTAGGTGAACAGGACAACTGCCTCCAACAGCACACCAGCGAATCGTGTCTCTTTCCCATCAGCCAAGCCGGAGTACACGACAATCAGAGGGGAGCCCGGGCCGCGCTTGGAGAATTCACCGCCATCCTACGGGACGATCCCGGCGAAATGACAGCCCGCTGGCTCCTCAACATCGCGTACATGCTCCTCGGTGAATATCCCGACTCCGTGCCGTCGCAATGGCTCATTCCGCCAACGGCCTTTGTCTCCGATGGCGACATCGGGCGCTTTGGCGATGTCGCCCCGCACCTAGGATTAGACGCGGTGTCTCTGGCGGGAGGCAGTATTGCCGAGGACTTTGACAGCGACGGCGATCTGGATATCATGGCCTCATCCTGGGGTCTCCGCGATCAGCTCCGCTACTTTCGCAACCGGGGCGATGGCACCTTTGACGATGTCACCGCAGAGGCCGGCTTGAACGGTGTAGTCGGCGGGCTGCAAATCGTCCACGCCGACTATGACAACAACGGCTTTGCCGATGTGCTCGTCCTGCGCGGGGCTTGGTGGGAAGAAGACGGTCGGCATCCCAATTCGCTGCTGCACAACTACGGCGACAGCTTTTTTGACGATGTCACCGCAGAGGCCGGCTTGCTCGCCTTTTATCCCACCCAGACGGCTGCCTGGGGCGACTACGACAACGACGGCTGGATCGATCTGTACATTGGCAACGAATCTTTCCGCCATAACATCCACCCCTGCCAGCTCTTTCACAACCAGGGCGACGGCACGTTCGCCGATGTGGCGGAAGAAGCGGGCGTCGCTGTCTCGGGCTACGTCAAGGGCGTCGTCTGGGGCGACTACGACAACGACGGCCGGCTCGATCTGTACATTTCGCGGCTCACCGCTCCCAATCTCCTCTTCAGGAACGAGGGCGAAAATACATCCGGCCAGTGGACCTTTGCCGACGCCACCGCCCAGGCCGGAGTAGCCGAACCCGTCTGGAGCTTTCCGGCCTGGTTCTGGGACTACGACAACGATGGCTGGCTCGACCTATTCGTCTCCGGGTATCACGCCAATGCCGGTGATCTAGCAGCCGAATACCTCGGTCTGCCCCACGATGCCGAGTTCCCCCGCCTGTACCGCAACCAAGGCGACGGCACTTTCGCCGATGTGACCTTCCAAGTCGGGCTCGACAAGGTGCTCTACACTATGGGGTGCAATTTCGGCGACCTCGACAACGACGGCTGGCCCGACTTTTATGCGGGTACGGGTTCGCCTTCGTTCCGCTCGGTCATGCCCAATCGCATGTTCCGCAACGCCGGGGGGCAACTGTTCCAGGAGGTTACCACCTCGGGCGGGTTCGGGCATCTGCAAAAAGGCCACGGCGTGGCCTTTGGCGATCTCGACAACGACGGCGACCAAGACATCTACGCGGTCATAGGGGGCTCCTATACTGGGGATCTGTCCCACAATGTCCTCTTTGAGAATCCCGGACACGGCAACCACTGGCTCACCCTCCAGTTACAAGGTGTGCATTCCAACCGCGCCGCCATTGGGGCCCGCATTCGAGTCGGCCTGCACACCAAAAGCGGCCGTCGCGACATCTATGCTGCGGTGACGGCCGGGGCCAGTTTTGGCGGTTCGAGCCTACAGCAGGAAATTGGTCTGGGCCAAGCGACGGCCATCGAGTCAGTCGCAATCACCTGGCCGGCTTCTGGTGAGACGCAACTTTTCACCGACCTAGCCATGGATCGGGCCTATAAAATCCGCGAAGGGGATCCGGTTCCAACTCCCGTCGAACTGCAAGCCTTTGACTTGTCGCCCCCTGGCCGAACCGGGCGCGATCACCATCCTTAAAGAGGAGGACGGATATTCTCATGCGCATTACCCGTGTCGAAACCCTAGTCGTAAGGCTACCCGTGGACCCGACGGGAAAAGGAGGAATCGGGGAGTGGTCCATCGTCCTCATCCACACCGATCAGGGTCTGCAGGGCCTTGGCCGTGGCGGCGATCCACGGGTGATCGCCCGCGATCTGGGGCCCCTGCTCATAGGGCGAGATCCGCTCAGTATTGCCCAGCTCTGGGAACAGATGTACGAAGCCGTGTGGCGTGGACCGGGCCGGTCGGCGATGTCCTCCATTGGGGCCCTAGACGTGGCCTTGTGGGATCTGTGCGGCAAGATCTGCGGACAGCCAGTGTGGCGGCTCTTGGGCGGCTACCGGGACAAGATCCCGGTGTACGCGGACGGAGCCGGATATCGAAATGCGCCGGATCAGTCCCCACAGGGCATAGCAACACAGGTCAAAAAATTCGTCGACCTGGGCTATGACGCCGTCAAAATCCACATGTACCAGGCTGCCAATCCCGCGGAAGTAGTAGAGCGAGTGCAGCGTTCACGCGAGTTGATTGGTCCGCGCAAGAAACTGATGATCGACGTGCACCACGCCTGGGACGGAGACGAGGCCGTGGCGACCGCCCGTCAGCTCGAAGACTACCAGCTCTACTGGATTGAGGAACCAGTGCGCCAAGACGATGAGCTGTACTATATGCGCAAAGTCCAGGAGGTCACCACGGCCTTGGTGGTCGGCGGCGAGGGCGAGGGCACCCTCCACGGTATCAGGCGCTTGCTCGAAGAAGAAGCCCTCGAGGTGGTGCAGACCGATATCCTGGCCGGCGGCGGCTATACCGGACTCAAGCGGATAGCCGCTCTGGCCCAGGCTTTTGATGTCCCCATATCCCCGCACGGGGCGCAGTACCCGGACATCAACTGCCACCTGATGGCGGCCGTGCCCAACAGTTTGATCATGTCCGCCTGTCCCGAAAGCGAGAGCTACCAGATCTGGTCCCGTATGTACAATCCCCCTCTCAAAGTCGAGAACGGGCACATCGCCATGCGCGAACAGCCCGGCCTGGGCTTGGAACTAGATTGGGAGTTTGTCGAGCGTCACCAAGTCTGATCGCCGTCCCGTCCTAAAATGGCCTTCACCCGTTCCAGTTCCTCCCCCGCCAGTCCCATTCCATTGGACGCTCCGGCGTTCATTTCCAACTGCTCTACGCGCTTGGCCCCGGCGATGATGGTCGACACCACTGGATAACTCAGGAGGTACTGGAGGGCGGCCTGAGCTTGGCTGCGCCCCGCCCGCTCGAGAAACCGGAGTTCTTCCACTTTCCGCAAAATGACCTGGGCGTCCACCACCGCCCCTTGTTCGTGCCAGCCACTTCCCGTGAAGGCGTGGTCGGCCGCATACTTGCCGCTCACCAAGCCCCGGGCCAGACCCTGTTTGACCACGACGCCCACATCCCGCTCGGTCGCCAGCCCGAACATAGCGTCCGCCATATCGTGGTAGAGCATGTGGAAGGTGGGCTGCAGCGAGTCGATTAGGTCCTGTTCCAGCAGCCAGACACCAGCGTCGATGTGGTTGACACTAGCCCCCCAGTAGCGAATCTTGCCCTGTTCCTTCAGGCTCTGCATGGCCTCCAGCCAATTGTTCTCCTGCAGATGATGAAGCTGTGGACTGTGCAGTTGGTACACATCGATATAATCCGTCTGCAACCGGCGCAAACTCGCCTCTACAGCCTTTTCAATATGCCCCGGAGAAATATCCCGTCCCTCTCTGGGGATAACACTGCCGACCTTGGTGGCCAGAATCATCTGGTCGCGGCGTCCCTTCAGCGCTTTCCCCAGCATGATCTCGCTCCTCCCTTCCTGGTACACGTCCGCTGTATCGACGCAATTGATGCCCAGTTCCATGGCCCGATGCACCATGGCGATGTGCTCGGATTCGGTCAGTTCCCGCCGGCCCAGCATATTGGTGCCATAGCCGATTTCGGAGACCCTTAGTTCAGTCCTGCCCAATTTTCGGTAGTGCATATTCACCTCGCTCAGAAATAGACCAGGATATTTCCCTGCATGCCCGTCGAACTATCAATTAGAAACCACGCGCCGCCCGCAGCCACATTACCCAAAACCAATCCCAAAAAAAATGGCTGAATCCGCCTGTACAATCTAGGCCCCCCGTATTTCAACACCACGCTCTTGAAGAGCCACACCAGGAAGACGCTCACCCAGATCTGGTTCGTAACCCAAGTCGTGGCAATGGGCAAGCCGACCGGATGCAGCGGCCACCACAAAAAGTAGTGCCGCGCCAGCATCAGCAACACCATGACCCCACCGCCCAATGCCACGTAAAACCATCCCTCCCAGTTCACCGCCATCGGGTTGGCGATCCACCCCGCTATATCCTCGAAGGGCGTTTGCGACCCCACGAAAAAGTACTGGTTCAGGTTGATGCCGCCGTAGGTATAGGCTTGGTGGAGGAGGTACCAGGTCGAGCCAACCAGACTGATGACCACCGCCCATACAATCGCCCAGAACAGCCGCGGTCCGCCCCCTCGCGCGTGGAGTTCCCCGTCGAGTTTTAGCGCGTTGGCGCACGCGGCCATGGCGAAGATGCGCACCTTCAAAATCCACGCGTACGTCATGCCCAGCGCTGCCAAGCCCTCCGCGCCGATGGCCGTGGTTCCCACCGTGGAGGTCATAAAGGCCTGTGGGTAAATCGGTGCCCGGATGGTCGCCAAGCCCGCCTCGGCCACAAAGCGGCTCAACCCCACGAATAGAACGAAGACCACGAACAGAAACCAGGGCACCAACCAACCCGGCAGCCCCGACAAGATCAGCCACGCGCCCAGGATAGCCAAGCCGATAATCGTCCCGAACACCGCGGTGCGATAGGAGAGCATCTCTCCAGAGTCGTCCACTGCTGCGTCCCCCAGAAAAGCTTTGCGGCACACGGCCCGCAAATGATCCCGTCCCACCCACAGACTGAAGAGCACAAAGGCAATCAGGGCACCCATGCCCTCGTGGGCTGCAATCGCTTCCGAAGTGGCGTACCCGGTCAGTCGCTCTCTCATGGCGATGCCCAAGACGCTGAAGAGGCCCTGTTGGGCGGTGGTCAGCAGAAAAAAAACCCAGATGCTCAGGAGCACTTGTAGGTTGACGAAATAGGCAAACCCCAAGGTCATAAAGCTGAGGGCGAGGCGCAGGCTCACTAGGTCGCGGAATACGGGAATACTGGTGTCGAGGACTATCGCGGGGATGAAATTGTAATAGCTGTGCAGGGCGTCGAGACTCAGCAACGCGAACGGGATAGAGAACCCCAGCCACATGACGGGATTGCGGAAAAACGGCCGCATCAGCGAGCCGTCCTCCTCAATCATCTCCAGGGGCAGCTTCACCAGCGGATACACCAAGCGCTCGTGGTCGATCCACTGCCGCCGCAGAATGACCATCGTACACACCATCACGAAGCACAAGGTCAAAAAGAACAGCGCCCAGCCGCACAGCGGTTGTATCCACGCCCCCCACGGAATGGGCACCCCGGCTGGCGACCCCTCGAAAAAGTGCTGCACGGCCTCACCATCCAGCGGCGCGAACCACCCCTTCATATACGGGTGGATCAGGTCCACCCAGTCGTTCTCGGGCGTGGCGTAGTAGAACACACTGGCGATTTTGGGCACCATGTGCTCAACATAGCCCTCCGTCGGCACGGTGGCCGCCATCATCGCCATGATGAAGACGCTTCCCAACTCGGCACGTCGCAGCATCAGCCGTCGGTGGACCAGACCGAGGAGGGGATTGACCAGCCCCGCGAAGAGCGCAAAGACGAAGAAGGCGATGGGCACGCTGATATTGAGGGCCATCCACGAGGCGTTGATAAAGGTCGAGTGCAGCGCGCCAATCGCGGCGCATAGGGAGAGGACGCAGCCCCAAAAAAATGCCTTGTAACTCAGACCGGAGGATGCAGTTGGCGGTTCGGAATCCCGAGGCACCGGCTGCTGGCTCATCGCATGGACCTCAGTTTTTAATGGGCTCCCGCTCTCTGCGGGGGTAGTAATAGCCAATCTCGCGGTCAAAGGAGTACTCAATATCGATCGTTTCGATCGGCTCATCGCGAAAGTTAAAACGCAGGGCGATATCGCCGAGGCGCAGGCGCACCCTGCGGACCTCTGGGTGGAGGTCGGCAAAGGTGATGAAGCCTTCGGTCTCCTGCCCGCTGAAGACCACACCGCCGGGGTACAGCGTTCTGCTCAGCAGATCCTTCCGGCCCTGGAAAGTGGTGTAGAGTTGGCCGACATAACCGGTGATGTACTTGCGGTAGTATTCTTCCATATCGGTCTGGCTCAAAGCTGGGTAGCGGCGACCGTTATCGCTGATGATGGCACTCTTTGCCGGATCAATCAGGAGTTTCGGGTACTGATAGTTCTTGACTTTGAGCTGGAAGACGGTAAAGCGCCGGGGCGTCGTGCCCGTGGAGGGATCGCGCCAATTGCCAAAGGTATAGGGGTTGGTCGATTCCGTGCCCTGGAGGGATTGAGCCGGAAACAGCCTGTTCAGTTCGCGGTCGGAAAACGGTCGCACAGCTATCTCCAGCCGATCGGCCACATAGGTGACCGTCCCATCGTCGCTGACGATCATACCGGCAGCTTGGCCCTCTTCATCGAGAGGTCGCAGTGGATCGGCGTAATATTGATAGCCGTACTTGCAGCTAGAGAGACCGAGAGTTAGAACGAGAATACACACTCCCCGTCTGTAGCCAAAAGGAACTGAAGCGCACATCGGCAATACCTTCTCCTAGTATGCTACTGCCACCGCACCGACGCGGACCTGCGCGCCGACGGCGGCGTCCATTGAAACCCGGTAGATGTACACCCCCGGCGCTACTAGTTGCCCAGACCCATCCCTACCATCCCAGAATACGCGACCGAAACCGCTGGACTGGGACATTGCCTGGTGCCAGACGAGGCGACCGGAGAGGTCGTGGACGGCGATTTCAACGGGAACGGGTACCGTGGCCTGAAACAGGTTATAGGTGAACTCCGCCCAATCATTCACGCCATCCCCGTTGGGCGTAAAGGGACTGGGGTGGATCTCCACCTCAGCCAGCAACTTGCCCTGCTCTTCCGGGGCAAACCCGACAAGCAGATCCTCTGAATTGAGGTCAATGTGCACATCGCCGGGAACAATTGGCTGGGGCATCTCGTCGCGTTTGCTGTTGAAAACTCGGCCCGCAAAACGCGTGCCCGCAACAAAGACGCGGCAGTCGAAATCGACTTCGACTAGGATAGCATCCCGGTCGATCAATCGCCCGGAAAAAGAGACGCGCAGACGGTTTTCCTCCACCTCGGCCACAAAATCGTCCAAGCCTATGCCAGCGATCCTCACCTCTTGCACCACCGCAGCGGTAGGTGTGGCAATCTCCACCCCGTCGAAACCGGGATCTCCGGGAGCCACGCGCGGCCTCAGCGCATAGGTGAAGCGCACGAGTTCGCCCGGGGAGACGAGCGCAGGCCAAATCTCGCCTTCGACCTGCTCGACCAAGGGCGGAGAAAACTCGACCGAGAGAGAATCGATGCGGGAGCGCGACAGCGGCAGAGCGCTTGCAAAGTCGATCTCAAACTGGAAATAGCGCGCAGGTTTGGGGGCAACCAAGGATTCCCTCCCGGTGGACGGATAGGGCGCGGACCACGGAGTCCAATTTTTCGTATCGGCCACAATAGGCCCCCTCGCCTTGGGGTGCAGAGCCTCGTATGCGCTGCGCGATACGGCCTGTTGGCCGTTTTGTCCTATGCCCGTAAAGCTGAGGTAGACATTCGGATCGGGCGTCGAGCCGCTCCGCGTGCGAATCTGCAGGGTACTGCCGGGATCGTCCACCGCATCCCAGGTCATAGCCCCCAAAACGACCGGCTCGCCAAAGTCGATGATGTCGGATGTAAAGGTGGCTGAGGAGGCATACCCCCTGCCCCAGACCTCCACCTCGCCGAGTTGCCAGAGACGGGCACTAGGCAAGCTGATCGTATCGGAGAGAGCCACATAGCGCACCAAGCGCGGCGGTATTTCGATATGCGCTGTGCTTCCCTCGGTCTGCTCCACCTCAGCAACCAGCTCCCAATCGCGCACAAACCAGTGCCAGTTCCTCTGACTTTGGGGAAAGGCGACAGGCTCTTTGCCGTCTTGGATAAAAACCTGGAACCCTTCGATAAAGCGGAACTCAAGTCCCTCTACCGCTGAGAAACCAATGCGGTCCACACCGAAGGGTGCCCCCAAATCGACGACTAGGACGACGGCGAAAAAGGGGTTGTTCTCGCGCGTATTGACGATATCGAGTTCGATGGGAGGCCAGCCGCTCAAGCGATCCCCGTCCACTACATTTTTCAGGCTCTCGAATTTTCGCCAAGTGTAATTGGTCAGCACCCGCGCCGAGTCCAACTGTCGCAGGTTGAGGGCGAGGTTCTCGCCCGACACTTCGAGCGGCTCTAGCCAGCCGGAACTCTGCGCGTCGCTCAACAGCGCTAGGGTGCCGACAGTATTCCAGGGGTGTGCCTGTCCGCCGACGGTCCAGTGCTCCACGGCTACGGCCCGTGCCCAGCAGACTAGGACGAGGAGTAAAACTGTCCCGTGCAAAGCGCCAAGGGACGGGGCAACATTACGTCTTCTGGCCATCAATCCAGTCCGGCAAATATGACGAGGAACGATTCGACGCGGTTCTGTTCCCGGTCCTCAAAACGCTGCTGCTGCACTTGCGTCCCCAGGTTTATCGTCACCTGATATCCAAGATACGCCTGGGTGACGGATAGCTGCAGCGCGCCGACCCAACCCCAAAAATCGAGCCGCGCCCCAGGTTGGTCGGCCAAATCCCAGAATTTGGTCAATTCCGTACCACCTTCCAGCTCGAGATTGGGCATCAACTGCACCGCCAGCGTTAGAAAGAGGATCTCGGACAGGTTGTTTTTTTTGCCCGCACTTTCCAGATAGGCGGTCTGGCGCCGGTACATGCTCTTCAATTTGGGGTGGAATACCAGCGCATCAGTGAGCTGAAAAGAGTAGTCGAGTTTGTGGATTAGGCCGAGGAAATGAGAGTCGTCGATGATCTCCGGTTCTTCCCCAGGCCGGGTGAGCCGGGCGACATTGTCGCCGCGCTGAACGAGGCCCTCGTATTTGACCTTGGCCGACGTATTGAAACGGCCCCAAGCTTGGTCGAAACCGATAAAAACCGAGTTGACGACCGCGTCTTGGGCCAGCATGGGATCTTCAAAGGGAAATTCGCTCACGCCGAACGTACCCGGCGGCTGCGTCCAAAACAACTGGTCGTCGATGATGTTGTCCTCGACGAACTTGAGCTGGTAGAAAAAGCGGAATTTGCCCAACGCAACCCGGTCCTGCTGCATTTTGAAGAGCAGATAGGATGAGCGACTACGGCGGTCGGCCGACAGCAGCCACTGGTTTGAATAGCCCCCTAGCAGCTGGACCTCGGGGAAAATATTGAGGCCCAAGTATCCGTTGTACCCGCGGTGGTCCCGTTGAAACGGGTAGTCGGCCTCGTTATCGTCCTCAAAGCGATCGATTAGGGTGTTGTTGTCCATATCGATGCCAAAGAGGAATTCGGGCGGGTCCACGGTATAGCGGAGGAAGGGTTCGTCGTAATCGGGCCGGGTGTTATCGTTTTGGTTGAAATCCGAGATAAAATCGTTGTTCTCGTCCAGGCCGGGGAATATCCCGCCTCTAGGTCCGCCGGAGATGGATCGGCGCTGACTTTCGTTGGGTTGCTGGGCCCGGCGCCAGTCGGGGAAGCGATCTTGGTCGTCGTTGTCGTCGACAAATTCGTACACGCCGCGCAGTTTGTTGGTGTAGTCGAGCTTGCCCTGCTGATCCTGGATGTACATGGACGTGGAGTAGTCCTGGTCCACACTGAAAATTTCGCCGTACGCGAACCACGGATAGTACCGACTCGTGGTGCGCGCGGTCAGGTATCCGACCTGGGCGGTGTTCGCGGCCCGCACATGCCTTTCGAAATTCACATTGGGCAGGCGGCGCCACTGATTGTTGTTATTCCACTCAGCCAAGATGTCGAGTCCGGCAACATCTTGGACTTCGAGCGTCATACCATAGATTTCGTTGGCCGTCGGCAAGCCGTAGTCAAAGCGGACGAGGCGCTGGTTGGAGCCGTCTTGAACATTCCGCGCGGACTTGGCCATGGGCAGGTACACGGGTTGGTCCGAGAAATCGGTCTGTAGGTTGGAAGTCACCTCCACCAAGTAGTCATTGGCCAATACCAGTTCAAAGACTAGCTTGCGGATCAATTCGGGCTGGGTGAACGCGTAGGTCAGGACGATCTGCTCGGCTCCGTCGGCGACCAAGGCCCCGCGGCGCGGAGTACCGCCTTCGACTAGGGGGACAATAGCGAGGGGTTCGGTGTCCGCATTGGCAAAAACGCGCTCGGAAAAGAGGATGGCTCCACCCTTGCCGTCTTCCGGCGAATCGTCGCTGATGCGAATTTGCACTTGGCGGATGACATCTCGATTCTGCTCGGTCGTCAAGTTCCCCGCGCGGATCCCGGCCAGACTCAAATCCGGCGAGGTCCGCCCCAGATGGGCATTGACATACGTGCCGCCCATTTGGACGAAATCCCCTATCTGCACCGTCGTCCTGAAGCCGAGCAGATTGTTGAAGTCGGTGATCTTCGATTCGTTTACCTCCCCCCCTTCGAGCGCTATGGGCAGGTTGACCCGGGACATGAGCAAGGTCGCCGCGTATTTGTCCGACTGGAGATCGACCTGGACCCCATTGAAGGCCGGTTTGGAAAAAGTAAAAGGGGTCAGGGCCGTGCGGATCTCATCGCCGACCGTCACGGCAAAGTAGTACTGGCCCCTTTGGACCTGGGTCACGACTAGCCTGTTGAACCAAGAATTGAAGCGGCGGCTCTTGAGGATGTCGCTCCCAAAGGTCGTGGGCTGCTCCTGGGTCCAGCGGTAGATCTGCCACCCCTCGGTCACGTAGTTCCCGTAGAGATCGTACCAGCGGGTGCCCTCCAGTTCGGTATCCACGTAGCGCTGGTAGGGGACTCTGGCATAATTGGAATACTGCCACCAGTCCCACTTGTACTCGGCGTAGAGTTGCTGGGGGCGATACCACTTCTGGATGGTGGGATCAATGGCCGCAAAAAAGGTCTGGGCTCCCGTCGGGTTCAGGGCCTGCGCCTGGCTCGGTGGCGGCACGGCCGCGAGCAAGGCCACTGTGATTGCGATGTATTTGCAGTAGGTCACGGAAAATCGCCTCAGTAGGCTACCCCGACGAGTCGCGTAAACGCCCTCGTCGGCTTATCGCTGTCGATGCTCAGGCGGAACAGGTACACCCCAGGGGGCACCATATTTCCCGCCCCATCGCGGCCATCCCACAAAAGGGCGTACTCCCCGCTAGACCCGGACTGGTCGCGCAGCCGGGCGACCAGTCGACCACCCAGATCGTACACGGCGGCCCGGAGTTGGCGGGACGCCTCCAAGCCGACCAGCGCAAAGCGCACAGTCAACTGTTCGTTGCGCTCATCTCCGTTCGGGGTGATCACCGATGGATTGATTGTCGGGGTTTGGAGACCGCTGCTACTGGCCGGTAGGAAAACTCTCAGATCGTCGCCTAGAGCGTCCGGGCTCGCATCGCCCGGATCAATCTGTTGCCAAGAGTCCGGCTCAGCCGAGCGCCGTACAAAACCCTCAAAGAGGGTGGCATTGAGGAAGACTTGAGTGGCGAAATTCACCTCGATCAGTTGCGTCGACTGCACCGCAGTCGGCAGGGTGACGACCAGTGAGTCCGCCGCGGCCCGCACGGCAACGGGATCTATTTCCTCGTGGTCTAGTTTCAGGCCCCGAAAGACAGGATCGGTCGGAACGCGAATCAAAATCTGGTCAAAACCGCGATTCCCAGACCCGAAACTAGGGAGGATGAAATAGGAGAATTCTTCCGTCTGTCCCGGTGTAGCTATCCGGGGGACGATTTCGGCGATGATCTGTTCGGCCGCTGGGTCCGTGAATTCGAGCGCCACACTGGACAAGGCCGGAGCCCGCTGCGGATCATCGCTGATCAACTCCACTTGTATCTGGGCATAGCTGCGGGGGCTGGGCGATTGAAAGCGAGCGCCCGAATACTCGTAGGGCAGACTCCACGGACTCCATCCCGCGCCCGGGATGAGTTCGACGGTGGGCTCTTTCTGGCGTTTGAAGGGCGGCAGCTTCTCCCAAGCCTTTTCGGTGTATTCATTGCCCTCCTTGTCGAAGTAGTGCCGTTTCTCGCCTAGCTCATTGCCCGTGCGCGTGCGCACCGCCAGTCTAGTGGCCGGCGGCGTTTCTCCGCTCCAGTGGATGGCCGTCAGATTTTTGGCACCGCCCAGATCTATCAAGCCGGAGGTTAAGGTGACGCCCGGAATGAAACCCTCCCCAAAAGCCTGGATCTCCCGCACGGTTGAAACGCCCGTGCCCCGCTGGTTGCGATTCGACCAGAACAGGTAGCGCACCTTGCGCGGGGTCAGGTGCTCTTCAAAGATGAAGCGCTCGGGAGCGGGATTGTCTTCGAGTTCGGCAATCTCCTCCCAGACTAGGTCGTCGAAATCGACAAACTCGCCCGCGCCTGCGCCGCTGCTGCGCGTCCCGTCCGAGGCAAAGAGTTTGTACCCGAAGACCGGAACATTGCGCTTACCGGTGAACCCGAAAGACGTGACGATGCGCACATGGTCTACCCAGAATAGGGTTCCCAGGTCTATATTGACCCACCCCCACCGCTTGGGGTCGCCGACGAAATTTCCCAGGGAATTCCAGCCCGTATTGTAATTCCCGTCTATGATATCCGAAGCAAAGGTCGGTGGCTCGCTTTCGTCGCCTCCGGCCGGTGCGATGAGAGCGCCGCCACCCCGTTGCTCGCTGCCCAAGACGATATTGTCGCCCAAGGCTCTGACCTCGATTTCGGCCAAGCGCGGATTCTCGGCTGTGCGCAAGGCCCGGAACAAAACAAAGCGCACGAACTGCCTAAAGGTCAGCTCGCCTCGACCGCTCAATTTCACGTCCTGCGGCAAGAGCGGATAAGTGAGTTCGTACCTAGTATTGGGACGGGTCGTCTCGGCCAATAGGCTGTATTTCTTAAGTCCGGAGCCGAAATAGACTGCTTCCTCGCCCGTAGAGACGAAGACTTGGAACATGCTGAAAGGATTGCCCGAGCGAGCGAATTTTACCGCGATCTCCGTGGCGGAGACTGCCCGACCCAGATCCACTTCCACCCACCAGTCGTCGAGAGCAGCGCCGACGGCAGGGGTCCAAAACGTCTCCTCGTCGCCGTCGAGAATGAGACCGGCCATTCCGGGATTCGTGCCAGCCCCACTTATGCCGCCCAAGCGCTCTTCTTCGTCCCCGAAGTCGCCCAGTACTGCGAACTGGCCGGCATTGAGCGCCGCGTTGATCGATTTGCGGATGAAGACCGGGCTGACTCGGCCGTCCGGCGAAATCGCGATGGTCCCCTCGGGTGCGCTCCACTCGCGCCACTGCGACGAGCGGCTGAAGCGGATTTCACCAGCCGGCGCACTCCAAGGCCTGAGGAGGAAAAGGCCGGCGCAAACGACGAGTATCTTCGCTGTGCGGTACAAAACAGTTGAAGTTGCTTTTCTGCTGGCGCGCCCCGTGCCCATGTCCACGTTCTCGTCCTCTCAGTAGACCAGAGCCACAGGTACGGCCCTTTCGTTGGCCCCCGTGGCCGAATCTACGCTTATGCGACATATGTACAACCCTGGTGCGGCTAAGGAGCCCTGGCCCTCTCTACCGTCCCACTCCACCGCGTGAAAACCGCTGCTTTGCAAGCCATTGAAAAGCGCCCGAACTCGCCTCCCCGCAAGGTCGTATATAGCCGCCTCGACGGATACGGGTTGGACGAGTTTGAATATGCTGTACTGAATGCGCATCCGGTCGTTGAGCGAGTCGCCGTTGGGTGTAAAGGGGTTGGGCACAATGGCCAAGTCGCCCAGAATGGTATTGTCCAATTCCAACTCGACCGAAAAGTGATTGGTATTGAGTTCGATGCTGGCATCGCCGGGCAGGACATCTTGGGCTAGTTCAGTGGACTGGCTGGCGAACACTCGGGAAGAAAAAAGGGTACCGAATTCGATCACCTTTGCATCGAATTTCAATTCTACCAGTACCCCGTCTTTTACGACGGGATGATTCGGAAAGCGCACCGTCAGTAGGGAATCCGTCGCTTCCCAGGTAAAGTCTTCTATTGGTGTACCGCCTATAGTCAGCTCCCTCAAACGAGCCAAGGTCGGAGTGGACAATTCCACGGCATCAAAGCCCGCATCGTCATCTAGGATGCGCGGTCGCACATGGTAGGTAAAGGGCGTTGTCTCCCCGGCGACGACGAATTGCGGCTCGATTTCGGCCACTACTTCGTGGGCTGGTGGCGGAGAGGAAATTTCAAAGGCGAGCGAATCCACCTGAGCTGCCGCTGCAAAGCGATCGCTGACCAATTCGACGGCAAACTGGAAATAGCGCCGAGGTGCTGGCGAGCGGATGCGCGAACCACTCGTTGTGTGCAGTGGCGACCAGGGGCTCCAGTTTGCCAGATCGGGCCGTTTTACCCGTTGGTTTTCCCTCAGGTTGTCGTACTGGTCTTTCCCCACTTCTTCGAGCGTAGCCCCCCGACGCCGGTAGTAGAGATAGGGATCGGCTGTGGAGCCACTGCGGGTGCTGACTTGAACAGCGCCCCCCGTATTGGTCTGGGCTGCCCAAGTCAGCGTTCCCAGGGTGGCTAGGCCGCCTAAATCGATGACGTTGGACGTGTACACCGCCCGCGGTGCAAAGCCCTGGCCATAGACTTCTAACTCGGCGATTTCCCAAGGCAGGGGACTTGTGAATATCAGCATGGCCCACCGGACATAGCGGGGCGCGATGTCGACTGTGACCACTTCGCGTTCGTTGCGGGTCGTTCGGGCCGCCAAATCCCAGACTGGATCGCCCCGCAACGGGTCGCTTTCGTCGCTGACGTACAGTTCGTATCCCCGCAGAAATCGGTCTCCCTGCTCAATGCGAGGATAGAACGAAATTTGATAGACACCACTGAAAACCCGGCCCAGATCCAGAATGATGCGCCCCCCTATCTGTCTAGAGTGCTCAATGGGAAAAATCGTGGCGATTTCTCCGTCGATCAGCGCCCCCAAGCCGGTCTGGGGATCGGCCAGACCTTGGACCGAAGGCTGCGGGCTATCGATATTGCCACCTTCGGCTAGAGCTCTCAAGCTGAGATTTTCGTCGGGCGATATGCGCTCGGGCTGTAGCCAACCCGGACGACTCGTCAAGTCGATGGCGCGCAGAGTACCCCACGCTTGCCACGGACGCTCACTGCCGCCAAAAACCAGTACTTCCCGGGCGCCCGCGGATTCTCCGACCAAGAGGGCAATCAGCAAGAGGGATTTAGACGGCATAGCCATGTACCGGGCGCGACTCACTGTGCGGCAACCTTGATTGTGAATCCACCCTCGACCCCTTCAGGTGCGATGCCAATGCGGATGATCTGGCCGGGGACCACAAGGGCTGTCTGCGGGGGAAAGGATGACTCACCTTGCGCGTTCAGGGGGGTACCGGGCCAAGCTATCTCCACTTCAAATGGCGTCGAGGTATCTCGGAGCAGGCATTCGATCACCGCCGTGCTCTTGGCCTCGATCCGGGCGCGCTGCTGGCAGGCGGCGATAGCGATCTCCATTTCGTCGATAAACGAATTGACGACCCGGAGTTCGACCGCTCCTTCTCCGGCGCGGGTCGTCTCGGTAGAGAGCGGAATCTCCTCTTCACAGCCGCCCAGCATGGCCGCTGGTGCTAGGATGAGAAATACGCGCAGTATTCCCATGCCGGCTCTGTTCAGTTCTGGCGACGACCGTCGATTAGGATAATGAAGCCACTACCCGTCCCTCCCGGGACGTTCCTGATTTCGACGACCTGCCCGTACGACACGGTGACGGTCTTGGGCGGAGGCGGGGCATACCCTTGTCCAACGGGTGGATCCAGCCACACGACGACGACGTCGAAGGCATTGACATCCTCCTCGATCAGGCACTCGATCGATTGGATTTGGTCGGACAAGAGGCGGAATCTCTGGAAGCAGGCGGCGATACTCACCTCTACCTCGCCGCGGAAGGAATTGACGAACTTGATGAAGCGGCTGGGCTCACCTTCCCCGGTGTCCTTTGGTAGAGTCGACAGATCAATCTCTTTTTCGCAGCCACTCGACAGAAAGATGCCCGTGCCGAGCAGGAGCAAATGCGCGCACCTCAGCATAGATCACTCTTTCATACAATACAGCGGTCCAGCCGGTGTCCCGGCCGAACCGCTGGTACTCGAGCCCCGAGACACTCCCCACGCTGGGTGGAATCCCGGGATAGGTACAGATGAGCCGTTAGTCTGCGAGACTGGACTTTATGCGAGCCCAGGTAGTCGACTCGACCGCGGTGGGGGCAGCGGCCTCGACATCGGGGTCGACGATGAGGGTGAAGCTATTCATGGAATCCCCGTTGCCGGTCGCTCCGCTCTCGTTCGATGTGGCCCAAGCGCCGTCCCAACTGTCGCCGCCGTCCCAGTCGTCTCCCTGGAATATGAGGTGGGTCTTCGCGTTCTCAGTCAGATCCATGACCGTGCTGGTCTCGGCTCCGCCTTCACCGGTCGAGACGGCCGCGTCGAAGAAAGAGAACAAGGTCATGCGCCATTCGTAGTTAATGGTCACATTTTCATCGCCGTGGCTCCACGGCTTGTCGCTGGCCGGGCCAGTGGCGAAGACGAGGTGGGGCGGCTGGTTGGCCCAGAACTGAGAGTAGCTGTCGCTGAAGCCCTGCAGGACAAACACATCCGCATCTCCGGCCGCCTGAAACGTCCACTCCTGGCCGTTGCTGTACACCCCGTCCGGATCGATTCCGCCGCCACTGTGATCGGGATCCGAAGCAAAGGTCCAGCCGTCGTCGCCGACCGTGCGGCTGCCGCGCAGCAAGTCGCGATCGTAGAAGTCGTCGAACGTGTTGATCGCGAACCAGAGTTGATTGCCCTCGTCGACGCCAGTCCACGCCACGCAGATGGTGACGTCGAAATCATTCAAGTCGAGCCCGTCCGGGCCGGCGCGGCTGAGCAGCGCGTCCCGGGGAATGATGGCGTAACTAGGGAACCAACTCCAGTCGCCGAGTTCCCCATCAATCTCCATTTGTTGGGCAACTCCGGCTGGAATGTGGATGGCGAAGTAATCCGGCGCATCGGCCGTGGCTGGCGCTGCCCCTAACAGGACCGCCAGGCTCAGCACTAGGATAGAAGAAAATAATCTCATCTCGTTTCGACTCCTTTGAGGAAGTGGGTAAATGGTCCATCCGCTACACCAGTGCAAATAGACCAGATGACTTTCCCTAAAGGGCCCTGAATAGCCCCAAGGGAAGGGACTTAGGAAATCGACCTAGAGAAATATATATTGATTATTTTCTGGTACTTAGGTCATACTTACGATGATCGTTACAAAGGCCGTACGCCTAATAGCTGCGGAATTTCTCCCCAATATATTTACTTTCAGCCTAGGGTTCAACCAAATTCTTACCCTCGGCTAGAAATATCTTATATCTTGATACACCTATTGGCCCATCCTACTTTTCTTTCGACACCTGTCTACCCACTTTGAATCGAGGAAGTGAAAATGGGACTGGCTGTTGCGCCGGAGCGCTGGATCTCGCCCCGGACGCGACTCGTACTGATAGTGGTTCTGCTGACGGCCTGCGCCCAAAACCACGGGAAAACGGCTGTGGCCATAGTTGGGACTAGGGAAATCACCGTCGAGGAACTTCGCCACTTCGTGCGCCGTCTCGTGCCGAGCTTGGTCAGCGATGAAGAAGGACAGCGGGCCCGGGAGGATTATCTACAGACTTTGGTCGACCGGGAAATCGCGCTTCTCGAGGCCTATGAAAAAGGCTTGGATCAGGACCCCGATTTGCTCAAAACACTCGACCAGAAAAGAAGAGAACACCTCCTCTCCCTCTATCGCGACCAGGAGATCCTGCCCCGGATACAAGTGTCCGAGGAGGAGATCCGCCAGTTCTTCAACCGGCAGGATATGGCGCGGGAACGCCGGGTCACCGCCATTTTAGTGCGGACTCAGGAGCAAGCGCAGCGAATCCGCGCCCAGTTCGAAGCCGGGAGCGATTTCGGCGAGTTGGCCAGAAAGCATTCGCTCGACACTTGGTCGGCCCTGCGGGAAGGCGAGTTGGGGTTTGTCACCCGCGCTGCTGCCGAACGGCTCTTGGGGATCCCCGCGGAAGTATTCGACACGCTTAGCACCGGCCGAATATCGCCCCCTCTTCGCCGGGGCCACAACTATCACCTAATCCGCTTTTTAGAAGACCGGTCCACGGATCTGCAGACTCACCGAGAGGACATAAAGACGCAGTTGCAGGAAGAGAAGCAACGGGCCCTCGAAGAGGAGCAAGCAGGCGTTCTGGCGCGCGAATTCAACTGGCAACTGGTCTCTGCAGGGGCGACTCTGCTGAGGGATAAAGGCTCGGCCTTGGGAGAGAGCGGAAAGTTGCAGCTGACCGATGAAGAAGAGCGCGTGCCACTCTTCACTTACGAGGGTGGGGCCATTTCTCTGGCGGACTACATGGCGGTATTGCGCCAGCACAGGATCAGAGCGCCTCGGGCCTTGCTGGACAGCGTCTTTATCGGTTTGCTCGGACGCCGCTTTTTGCAGCAGCCCGCTCTCTTTGTGGCAGCCGCCGAGCGCCTCGGCCTCCCGGAAGATCCCGAGGTGATAAAGTGGGTCGAGAAAACCAGACGGGAGTTGCTGGTCTGGGGTATAAGACAGCGGGAAGTGATCGACCAGATCGCCATTGACGAGGCGGATGTCCGAAGGTTCTACGAGGAAAACGGAAAGATGTTTCGGCGGGAACCCTTTGAGCTAGCCCGCAGGAGGGCGGAGGTCGCCCTGAGGAAGGCGCTGGAAAAAGAGCGCTTTGACGCGTGGATCGCCGATCTGCGCCAGCGGTATGGGGACCGCGTCACAGTCTTTCCAGACCGATTGGCAAAAGCCCTGCCGGAAACACTGCTGGACAGCCTTTCCAGAAATTAATACCATGTGAAAACCAAAAGGAGGTTCTCATGCAACTTGAACTGCCCGGACGCTGGCAACGCGACTACGATGTGTACGAACGCCTCGAAGAACTCGGCATCGACTTGGGCCGCAGAGAAGACGCCATCGCCCCCGAGACCAACCGCATTCCCAGACTCATCTTCACTCCTTCCGGCTTGCTCTTTTTCTCGGGGTCGGGAGCTGGCGAGGGGCCGGTCACCAACGACGAGTCCTCGGTAGAGAAAGGATACAGGGCCGGCAGGGACGTGGGGCACAAGCACATCTACGTGCTGCACTGGGGTCTGCACCCCTTTGGCACGCTGAACGACGTCTGGTATTGCGTCAAGTGCATCGGCATGGTGCATTCGGCCCACCGCGAAGAGTCCTTTACCAACGCTCCCCGGGTGGTGGACGGATACACGGAAGTCTGGCACGATGTATTCGGCGGCCCCCTGTCGCGTCGCGCCAAGGAGGGCCAAGCCGACGGCCGCTCCGGCTGGCACGGCCGCAGTGCTTTGGGCGGATTTGAGATCAGCAACTTAGCCATTGAACCGGAGATGATTGTACAGGTTGATCCCGATCTGGCGATCCGCGTCATCCGGGAGCGAGGGCCCCACATTTGAACTGTGGTTCTGTGGGCTTCTAGTACCGCTCCCCCACGTCCAGCAGGGTTTTCCCTTCCATCATTGCCTCGAGGTATTCCACTACCCGATTGACCGCTTCTTCGGACAAAATCCTGCCTTTTTCCGCATCGGCCTCCAGGGGCGTCCTGTCCTCCTGGTCCTGCATGGCGTCCCGCCGGATCTTCTCTGGGAACATGTGCATGGCCAGCGAGGTCTCGAATTCCTGGGCGTGTCCCGGAGCGCTCTTGGTGACCATGTGCTCGTCGATGAGCGCCCTAGGGATTAGGTTCCAATAGGGGTGGAAGTGCAGATTCACCCCCGGAGCAGTGGACTCAAAAAAGAGACGCCACTGACGGATTATGCTATTCACGGGTTGCACATTGCCGCCATGACCGTTGAGGATCAGGATATTCTCAATGCCGTGGCGGGCAAAACATTCCACCGCGTCGAAGAGCACGGCCAGCCACGAGCCCGGCTTGGCCGTGAGGCTGCCCTTGTGCTTCATGTGGTGCTCGGAAATGCCGACGGCCATGGGCACGGCCACGATCACCTTTGGGTACAGGCGCAGGGCCGCTTGTCGCGCCACCCAAGTTGACGAGGCAATATCGTGCTCAAAGGGCAGGTGTTCGAGGTGCTGCTCGATGCTGCCGGTGGGGATGATAGCGGCCTGGAATTTCCCTGCTTCAAGGCCTTGGCGAAATTCGCGCCTGGTGTAATTCTGCAGCATAACTTCCCTGTTATCAGTCACAGTGGACCTCCTTTAATTAGTGATCAATGCCCGAGGAGCATTGATAGAGTCTCGAAAAATTCCATCTCCGATTCACTTAGAGCACCCTGTCGGGCACTCGGAAGCGAAATACGAAATTTGGCTCCTGTACACAAGCCGCATTGCGGTTGATGACGGTATCTATTTTTTTCAGGAGAGTGAGTTGATACCCACAGACGGGTACCCATAAGTCCAACCGAGTCCATTTTCGCGCTATCCTTCGCTCCGCACCATCGACAACCGTAGGTTCCCATGCCAGCCCCCAATATCGTCTATATCCACTCGCACGACACCGGCCGCTACGTCCAACCCTACGGCCACGCCATACCCACGCCTCATATCCAGCAGCTAGCCGAGGAAGGCGTCCTCTTTCGCCAAGCTTTTTGCGCCAACCCCACCTGCTCGCCCAGCCGCGCCAGCCTGCTCACCGGCCAGTGGGCCCATTCCTGCGGCATGACCGGCTTGGTCAACCGAGGCTGGACCTTGCCCCAGCCCAAACGGCTACTGACCCATACCCTGCAAAAGGCCGGCTACACCACGGCCATGGCCGGCTTCCAGCACGTGGTAGCGGACGTCAACGATGGTGGCTTCACTCGCCTGTTGCCCCCAGATACCCCAGATACCAAAACCGAAGAGCGGGCAGCCGCCTTTTTGGCCGAAGATCATCGCGCGCCCTTCTACTTGGACGTGGGCTTTAGCGAAACCCACCGCCAAGGACGCGGTTTTGCGCCCCAGCCCCACGGCGAGGATCCCACCGATCCGCGCTACGTGCGGCCCCCCGCGCCCTTCCCCGATACGCCCGAGACACGCCGCGACATGGCTGCATACATCGACGCCGCCCGCACCCTCGACGCCAAAATGGGCCGCGTCTTTGCCGCCCTGCGGGACAACGGTTTAGCCGACAACACCCTCGTCATTTGCACCACCGATCACGGCATTGCCTTCCCCACCATGAAGTGCAATCTCACCGACCACGGGCTTGGCGTCATGCTGGTGCTGCGCGGCCCGGGCGGCTTTAGCGGCGGCCAAGTACTCGATTCCTTAGTCAGCCAAGTCGATATCTATCCAACGGTCTGCGCCCTAGCCGGAATCACATTGCCCGATCACGTACAGGGCACCTCGTTGCTACCGCTGGTAAGTGGCCAAGCCAGGGAAATCCGCAGCGAAATTTTCGCCGAAGTGAACTACCACACCTACTACGAACCCCAGCGCTGCATCCGCACGTCGCGCTTCAAGTACATCCGCCGCTTTGACCAGCGCCAATACCCAGTCTTGCCCAATTGCGACGACAGCCTGACCAAAGACTATTTCATCGACCAAGGCTGGCGGCAACGCGCGCTGGAGAGCGAAAGACTCTACGACTTGGTCTTCGATCCGCACGAAACTCACAACTTGGCTGCAGATCCCAATTGCCAAGATCGCCTAGCGGAGCTACGCCAGCGCCTCGACCAATGGATGCAAAACACCGACGATCCCCTGGCCCAAGGACGCCCCATAGTGCCGCCCGCTACCGCGGTAATCAACGATCCCGATGCCCGCTCGCCCTCGGAGCCGCACCACCCGGCCCGCGAATTTTTGGGCATCTATCCAGAGTGAGATAATTGCCGGAGGTGTATCGGTTTGCGCCGTGAGCCTCGCTACCATTAACTAGAGCATTTAGAGCATTTGCCCAACTCCATAAAGGAGGCCCAATGAAATCCGCTCTGTTTTTCTTACTCACCTGCGCCTTGACCCTAGGCGCATGTTCTGATCGCGATCCCGTTTCCGCCAACCAGCCGACCGAGGCGGCTGCCAAGCGCAGAATCAGCAGCATAACTCGGACCAGCTTCCCCGTCGCAGGGCTAGCCGAGTCGCGGGTCCACCCGCTCGGCGTGGTCGAGGTCAGTGCCGGCGAGCCCGTCCAGATCCGTTCATTGCTCGCGCACACCGTTGTGCCGTCGGTTGCTACATGGTTGCGGTACAGCACCGAGTTAGCTATCCAAGACTTCGGCAACATCCACGGCCACGAGATTGAACTCGGCGAGCCAATAGACGCCATGTGTTCGCCAGAGGGCGGACGCACAAGCGCCGAGCAGGTCATCGCCGACCCGCAGGTACTGGGCATCATCGGTACATTGTGCTCAGGCTCGGCGGTGGAGGCCTCACCGCTGCTCAGCGCGGCAGGGCTAGTGATGGTCTCGCCGTCCAACACGTCGCCTGCGCTCACATCCGACCTTGCCGGCAACGCGAGTCCCAACTACCACCCCGGCTATTTCCGCACGGCGAACAACGACCTCTATCAGGGGCAAGCCGCCGCCGACTTCGCCTACAGTGAATTGGGATTGCGGCGCATGGTGTCCATAGACGACGGCGACCCGTACACCATGGGCCTCACCATCGCGTTTGGCAATGCGTTCCGCGCGCTCGGCGGCGAGGTCGCGGTCGCCGCTAGGATTGAGAAGGGCGACACGGACATGACGGAGGTCCTCGCGGAATTCGCCGCCGCCGAGCCGGACGGCATCTTCTTCCCGCTCTTCGAATCGGCAGGCACGCCCTTTGCCGAGCAGGCGCGGGCATTCGATGGCTTGGAAGGCGCGATGCTCATCACGGACGCGGCCCTCCTCCTGTCGGAGTTCCTCGGCACACCGCAGTCTGAGGGCATCTACTTTGCAGGGCCGGAGCTGGTTCGCGGCGCAAACGTCAATGTGGCGACCGGCAAAAACGGGGATGCGATTCTCGCCACGCTCGAATCTACGTATGGAGAGTCTCATCCCGCTCCGTATTGGGCGCACGCGTACGACGCCACAACGCTGCTACTCAGCGCCATCAACTCCGTTGCGGTGGAGAGGGGTGGGAAGTTGTACATAGACCGCGCCGCGCTGCGCGAGGAGATCGGGGCGACGGCTGGCTTTCAGGGCATCATCGGCGAACTCTCTTGCGACGATTTCGGCGACTGCGGCACCGGGCGCGCCAACATCTATTACCACACAGACTCCGGCGTTACAGATCCCGCGCAGTTGCCGGTGGTGTATCAGTCCTCGCCGTGAGTCAGCTAACGAGTAAAGCAATCAGGAGGTTGAAGCCCATGAATAATGCGTTTAGAAAATTCCACATCGCGCTGCTGGCGGCTCTGATGGCAGCGTGCGGCGGAGACGATGAACCGCTCGGCTTTGAAGCCGGACCACTCGGCTCCGTCGAGATCGGCGCGGGCGAGGCCGTGCCGATCCGCTCGTTGCTCTCGATCACTGGCGCGGCGTCGCTAGGCGGGGCGTTGCGCAACGGCGTCGAGTTAGCCGTGCGGGATTTCGGCGATGTCCACGGTCGCGCAGTCGAACTCGGCGAGTCTATGGACAGCATGTGCTCGCCAGATGGCGGACGCGCGGGTGCCGAGCAGATCAGTGCCGACCCGCAGGTGCTCGGCGTCATTGGCACGTCGTGCTCGGCCGCGGCTGTAGAGGCCTCGCCGGTGATCAGCGAGGCGGGGCTGGTGATGATCTCGCCGTCCAACACGTCGCCGTTGCTCACGTCCGACCTCGCCGGCAACGCCAATCCCAACTACCACCCCGGCTATTTCCGCACTTCTAACAATGACCTCTATCAGGCGAACGCAGTCGCCGACTTCGCCTACAGCGAATTGGGTTTGCGGCGCATGGTGGCCGTTGACGATGGCGACCCATACACCACAGCGCTCGTCAGTGCGTTTGGCAATGCGTTTGGCGCGCTCGGCGGCGAAGTCGCGGTCATTGCCCGCATCGACAAGGGCGACACGGACATGACGGAGGTCCTCGCGGAATTCGCCGCCGCCGAACCAGACGGCATCTTCTTCCCGCTCTTCGAAGCCGAAGGCACGCCCTTTGCCGAACAGGCGCGGGCGTTCGACGGCCTAGAAAACGCGACGCTCATTACGGGTGCAGCTCTCCTCGTGTCCGAATTCCTCGGCACGCCGCAGTCAGAGGGCATGTACTTCGCCGGGCCGGAGTCGGACCACGGCGCGAACGTCAATGCGGCGACCGGCAAGAACGCAGACGATGTGCTCACCGCGTATGAAGCCACATACGGCGGATCGCCTACTTCTCCGTACTGGGCGCATGCGTACGACGCCACGACAGTGCTGCTCAGCGCCATCAAATCCGTTGCCGTGGAAGAGGGCGGCAAGTTGTACATAGACCGCGCCGCGCTGCGCGAGGGAGTCGGCGCAACGGACGGCTTTCAGGGGATTATCGGCGCGATCTCCTGCGACGATTTCGGCGACTGCGGCACCGGGCGCATCAACATCTACCACCATACGGACACGAGCATAACGGACACCGCGCAGTTGCCGGTGGTGTACCAGTTCGCGCCGTGATCCCGACGGAAAGCTGAGTCTCTTTTGACAGCAGCCCGCGCAAACGCAAACATCCGCTACGAACCGGACGAGCGCTGTCCTCCATTCGTAGCTCTATGGGTCGGGTTGCCGTGCAAGTGGCCCGGTAGAAAGAATTGGCAGTTGCCTGGAACCCCTAGCGGCCTGCCCCTGAATGCTGGCTTTTATACTATTTAATAATAGAATGTTATATCTTTTATTCAGGGCGTTTGATACCTAACTTCTTCATTTTGCTATACAGTGTCGAAGGAGGTATGCCTAACAAAGCTGCCGCCCCCTCTGTTCCTTTTACGTGCCAGTTGGTCGATTTGAGTACTTCGATGATGTAGCGGCGCTCAAATTCATCCAAAGGCACGATTTCTTGGCCTTGAAAAACCGGCAAGATAATACTCATCAGTCCAAGATCTCCTACTCGGATTAGAGAATCATTGCACGCTATTACAGCCCGCTGTATGATCTGCTCCAGTTCCCGTACATTCCCCGGCCAATGATAGGCTTGTAGCACGTCTATAATATCTGGCGTCAAAGGTCCGATTTGCTTACCCAAATGCGCCGTCATGCCATCCTTGAAAAACTCGGCTAAGTGTGGTATATCCTCCTTGCGTTCGCGTAGCGGTGGCAAATAGATTGGAAAGGCGCGGAAGCGATAATAGAGATCCTCGCGAAATGTACCCGCGCGAACCATCTCCTCTAAGTTGCGATTAGTCGCTGCCACAATGCGCGTCTGCACTGTCAGCGTCTCACTGCCTCCAATGCGTTCAAAAGTGCGATCTTCCAGCAACCGCAGCATCCGGACCTGTGTCGCTAGAGACATATCGCCGATTTCATCTAAAAAGAGCATGCCGCCTTCGGCCAGTTCCACCTTGCCCAGCCGACGGGAAACGGCGTTAGTAAAGGATCCTTTCTCGTGCCCAAAGAGTTCACTATCGATCAGCGATTCAGGTAGAGCACCACAATTGACTTGTATAAAAGGTCCATCGCAATTAGGACTCAGCTTGTGTAATACCCGTGCTGCTACTCCCTTACCAACACCTGTTTCACCCAAGATCAGCACCATCATATTAATGGATGCTACTTCCATGAGTTTGACTTGGAACTGGTGCATCACCGTGCTCTGACCAATGAGTCTCATCGTCGTCACCTCCCACCATTACTTTCGACCGAATCAGAACACACCGTTTTCTCTTTTTGTATTCTTTATTTATACTGACACATTATCTACCTTTTGAAGTTCAGATTGGATAGCAATGAAGTCATCCGCATCACAAGGGTCCTTTTCCGTCAAAGCGACCTCTATCCCCCAAGACGTTCATAGGCAACTTACGTTCCTGACAAATTCCTTGACGTGACTCCATCTACTTGGACCACAATCGGCAAGATCAATAGTGCGGCGATGACCAATAGGAGCCAAGCTACGACGCCGGACACCGGAGCATTAGAAATAGACCGTGGCACACCTTACACCGCTGGCTAACCCAATAAGGAGATGTACACCAATGGCTAACAGAGTATTTCGCGTCGCATTACTTGCCGCGCTCGCGGCAGCGTGCGGAGAAAAGGATGAACCGCTCGGCTTTGAGTCAGGACCGCTCGGCGCGGTCGAGATTGACGCAGACGAAGCAGTGCAAGTGCGCTCCATGCTGCCGCTCACGGGCCAGCAGAATATTGCCGAATCGATCCAAGATGCTATCGAGTTGGCCGTCGCAGACTATGGCCCCATCCATGGTCGCACAGTTGCGCTCGGACAGCCGATAGATACCATGTGTTCAAGCGACGGCGGCAGCGAGGGCGCGCGGCAGATTGTCGCCGACCCGCAAGTGGTGGGCGTCATCGGCCCGGCGTGTTCCGGGGCGTCGGTGGGTGCCTCGCCCGTGCTCAGCGCTGCAGGGCTGGTGACGATCTCGCCGGCGAACGCGTCGCCCGATCTCACGTCGGACCTCGCGGGCAACCCAGGACCGGATTACCATCCCGGCTACTTTCGCGTGTACAGCAACGGCCTCTACCAAGCCCAAGCAGTCGCCCACTTCGCCTATATCGAGTTGGGCTTGCGACGGATGGCGACCATTCACGACGGCGACTCGGTCACACACGGTCTCGCCACTTCCTTTGCTAACTCTTTCAGCGCGATCGGCGGCGAAGTCGTTGCCATCGCCACTGTCAGCAAGGGCGACACGGACATGAGCGCCGTGCTCGCGGACTTTGCGGCTGCCGCACCGGACGGCATCTTTCTACCGCTCTTTGCCGCCGAGGGGTATCATTTAGTCAGCCAAGCAAAGGCGTTTGACGGGTTGGCAGAGGTAACGCTCATCGCCGGTTCCGCTACAAGCACACAGGAATTTCTCGAGCAGCCGGAATCAGAAGGAGTCTATCTCTCAGGGCACGACTCGCATTTCGGCACCAACGCCAATCAGGTGACCGGCAAGGACGCGAGTGCGCTGTCGGCTGAGTACCAAGCGGCTACCGACGCGAATTTCTTTTTTCACGCCTACGACGCCACGACGCTACTGCTCAGCGCCATTGAATCCGTTGGAGTAGAGGAAGGTGGGAAGTTGTACCTAGACCGCGTCGCGCTGCGCGAAGAAATCGGGGCAACGACTGACTTTCAGGGGATTATCGGCGCACTCACCTGCGACGATTTCGGCGACTGCGGCACCGGACGCGTGAACATCTACTACCACGCAGATTCAAGCATCACGGACACCGCGCAGTTGCCGGTAGAGTACCAGTCCGCGCCGTGAGCGGTCAAGAAAGGAGATTCGCTGTGAGAACGATCCATATTGCCATGATCGCGCTTGCCATCGTCCAACTGATGCTGACGGGATCTACGGCCTTGGTCGGCGGATTCGCCGACGGGGGTAGCGTTTGGGAACGAGCGCTGATTATGGTCGTGCATCCGGTTGCCGCCATCGCGCTGCTGGTAATGGTGTTGACCCCCCGAGCTGACGCCAAGCGGGCCACTCGTGTGGCTGTTGTGCTGCTGTTGGTGAACATCGGCGGGGATGCTGCGGTCTACGCTGCCATTAGCCAAGGCGCGATAAAGGGGGACAAATCCCTAGCTTTTATGTTCGCCATAATACCGATAATCGGCGTAGTCTATGGATTGACCCGGGGAGCGAGACAGGGCCAAGAATAGCGGCACCGAGAAGCCCCGGGCCTCTGGCCCGTTGACCCCCGGCCCCTCGGCAGGCTCAGGACCTGCTTGCCGAGGGGCCGTTGTGTTTCCACAAGCCCGCCTAGCTATCACACCCCAGAACCATCACCTCGCACTGGTGCAGCGTCGGCCATGGATCGGGTGTTTGCAGGCCATCGAGTCCTAGGAGGACGAGGTTTTTGCCGCGCTGGATGGGGGGATTTTTCACGACGAGCCAAGTACCGAGTTGGTTTTCCAGCTTCGCGGCACCAGCGAGCGAGACAGCGCGATCGTTGACTCGGCAGAAAATGCGATCCAAGCAGGCTTCGTAATCCGTGAGATGCAGGCGTAGCTCGGTGCCGAGGATGCGGCCGTCGGCGAAGCCAGCCTCAATGTCATCTTCGATGATGAGGGTCATCTCGTACCCGAGACCGCCAGTCGCGCGTGCCGGCATGCTCAAGGCGCGAGGCACCTGCGGGTAGTGATCCCCAGGCGTGTGGTGGACGACACCCCCCAAGGCCGAATCAGACACTGAATAGCTGCGGTCGCGCCGCGCCAGCCGCTCGGGATCGCTCAGATCGGTGAGGAGATTGAGATGGTCTTCATTGTACTCCTCCTCCTCAAAGGGCGAAGCGCGATGATGCCGGTAGTCGTAGTTGAAAATGTAAACGCCGGCAGCACCCTGTTCGTACCCATTTAACGCCACGCCCCGCAAGACGGCGGGCACGCCTCGGTCGTATCCTTCGTGCGGCGAGGTCAGATGCGTGGCACCGTCGAAGCCCACGTAAATCGGCACCTTGCTTTCCTCGGCGCAGGCGACGGCCTCGGCGATGTCGATACGGGCCGGACAGTACGAAGCCGAGGAAAGCACGAACAGATCCGCCACCGGCTCGCGGATCCAAGTCGATGCGTCGATGCCGATGCCACGCGCCTCAGCAAGGCAGGGGGGTACCCGTGAGAGCAGCGAGATCTCCTTCCCCTTCTGCTCGCTGTGGCGGCGCACTATAGCATGAGCTTGGCGCATGAACTCGGTGAGGGTGTCGAGGTTGTCGAGCAAGCGCCCGGGCCTGAAGTAGGGTGGCCCGCGCATCCAGTCGAGTTCGATGCCGTCGAAGTCGTAGCGCTCCAGCGTCTCATCGACGAGCCCGAGAAAGCGATTGCGCACCTCCTCCTGCTCGTAATCCCATTGCCAACAGAAGTTCCAGCGGTCGGCACCACCCGAGCGCGTCGGGGTCGGGGAACCGATCAGCAGGTCGGGCCGCGACTTCTTGTGACGGCTGCGCACCTGCCACTCGCGCGCCTCGTCGGAGGTGTGAGCGTCGTTCATCCGCATCGACGCGATCGCCGCGATGCCGTGCCGCCGGCAGCCGTGGATATAGACCTGCATCAGCTCGCGGCCGTCAGTAATGACCGCGTCCATGCAGTTGTAGAGCTGTTCGAGGCGGCTGAGTTCGAAGCCACCGGCCGTCATCTTGCGGATCGGATTGCCGTCGGCATCCACGTCGGGGTCGGGGTCCCAGACTTCGGTGTCGTCTCCCCACATGGCCGAATGCGGACTGCCGCGCCAGACCACGTCGTCGTCAATGCCAATCAGTCCGGCGAGGGCGCCAACGCCGGCCGGGACCAGTTCGTCGAGCTGATGGGTGACATCGTCGGGGTTGCGGTCCGGCAGGTAGAATAGCATCCAGTTGCCGTCGGTATTGAAAATCAGGCGCGGGAGTTTAGTCATCGCGATCTCCGTTGTGGAATGCTGCGACCGAAAAGGCGAGGAAGGTAGATTGACCGGTATCGCATGTCAACGAAGAGTCGAACATGCCTCTGAATCTTCCTTGACAGAGAAACGGCAAAAATTGAGCTTCACTTGCTCAACCGAGAATATCTGAGCCTGTATCTTGAACCTTCTATCGTCCATTGCCAAAAGCGCCGTCGTCCTAGCGCTACTCGCCACACTAGGCCAAACTCAGGAAACCCCCTTCGTCCAAGCCACCCGTACACCCACACCCCCTAGCATCGACGGTCGCCTCGACGATTTAGTCTGGCACCAAGCCCCAACCATAGCCGACTTTTTCCAACGCGAGCCCATCGAAGGCGCCCCGCCCACCGAGCAGACCCAAGTCCGCATCCTCTTTGACGACGACCATCTGTACTTTGCCCTGCGCTGTTTCGACAGCGAGGCCGACCGCCTAGTGGCCAACCAAATGCGGCGCGATGCCGACTTGGACGAAAACGACAATATCCAGATTATCCTCGATCCCTATAACGACCGTCGCGGCGGCTTTTACTTTAGCACCAATCCCCTAGGTGCTCGTCAAGATCTGCTGCTCACCGACGAGGGCCGCACCCGCAACCAAGCCTGGGACAGCGTCTGGCAGAGCCGCACCCGGATCGACAGCTTGGGCTGGAGCGCCGAAGTGGCCATTCCCTTCGATCAGGTGCGCTATCCCGACAGCGACCAAGCCGTGTGGGGCATTAACATCGGTCGCGCCATTCGCCGCAAAAACGAGGAAGTCTTCCTCGTGCCTCCGCCCCAATCCTATGGTTTTAGAGGCCGCTACCGCACCTCGCTTCTAGCGACCCTGACGGGTTTGGGCCAGCTTCAGAGCCGCCCGCCCCTAGCGGTCGTCCCTTTCTTGCTCAGCGGCACCCAACGCGATTTCACGGACGGCGGCTCCACTGAATACGACCTAGACCTAGGCCTAGATTTCAAATACGGCCTCACGCCCGCGCTGACCTTGGACCTGTCCTACAAAACCGACTTTGCCCAAGTGGAAGCCGACCAAGAGCAGATCAACCTCACCCGCTTCAGCCTGTTCTTCCCCGAAAAGCGCGACTTTTTTCTCGAAGGAGCCGGCATTTTTGAATTTGGCGAACGCGTCGAAAGGCAGGGCTTCGGCGGGCCACCACCTACCCTGCTATTCTACAGCCGTCGCATTGGCATTGAAGAGGGCCACAACCTGCCCGTATTGGCCGGAGGCAAACTCACTGGACGGGCCGGCCCCTATCAAATCGGCACTCTGCGCATGACCACCCAAGCCATGACCTTTGTCGATGAAGAGGAGGAGGACCGCTTTGTAACCGCAGACGGCGACTTGCTCGACGCGGACCAAGCGGAGCTAAGTGAGGACACCATCGTCGATACCTTGCAGCTAAACATCCCCGACACCCTGCGCGTGGCCCAGACCGACTTCACGGTCCTGCGCATCAAGCGCGATATGCTAGGCCGCTCCAACCTCGGCTTTATCGCCATCGACAAGCAACCCGGCTCCGAGGGTGATTACAATCGCACCGGCGGCGTGGACTTCACCCTGTCGCTATTGCAGGCCGCCCTCAACCTGCGCGGCTTTGCCGCCAAGACTTGGACCTCCCAAATAGAAGGCCGCGACCGAGCCGGCCTGCTGGAACTGGACTACCGCCAAGGCCGCTTTGAGACCGGCCTGAGCTATCTGGACGTGGAAGAAGATTTTGCGCCCGAAGTGGGCTTTGTGCCGCGCACCGACATCCGCCGCTTCAAAGGCAACGGACGCTATCGGCCCCGACCGGCCATCGACTGGATCCGCATGTTCTCGCTCGGGCCGCGCTTTACCTACTTGATGGACCGGAACAATACCTTGCAGAGCCGCGACTTTGAATTCTCCGCCTTTGTCAATTTGGAAATAGGCGACTGGTTCGGGGGGCGCTACCGCCAGCGCTACGAGCTGTTGGACGAGGCTTTTGAAATACGCGACGACCAGGAAATCCCCCCAGGCGCGTACGAATTTGGCAGCTACCAGTTCAATCTCTTCGCCAATTCGAGTCGCCGCCTCTCGGGCCGCGCTTCGTACGAATACGGCGATTTCTTCAACGGCATCCGCCACCGCACTTCCACCGAGGCCGTCTGGCGCTACAATGCCCGCCTAGAGCTGGAAGGCACCTACGAGTTCAACCACATCAACCTGCCCAACGGCACCTTCAACACCCACCTGTTCGGGCACCGCTTCCTCTATTCCTTCTCGCCCGACATGTTCTTGCGCGGCTTTTTACAGTGGAACAGCGCCCAAGAGCTAGCGGGCGGCAATTTTCTATTTAACTATCGCTACCTGCCCGGCAGCGATCTGTTCCTCGTGTACAATCAGGTCTGGGATACGGAGGGAGGTTTGCAGCAAGCCAGCCGCTCGCTGCAACTCAAAGTGTCGTACTATTGGCAGCGCTGAGACTGCCGCTGGCGTGTAACGTCTCAAGCGGATACGCAGACCCGAATCCGTTCGCATTTGCAAACGGTCGATGAATCCCTACCTGTATTGACTTGCTTGAGCTGTGAACATCTCGGCATAGAGGCCGTTTGTTGAAATGAGGTGCTCGTGCGTTCCATATTCAACGAGTTGCCCATCCTTCAGGACGAGAATACTGTCCGCCATGCGAACAGTGGAAAATCGGTGCGAGATCAGCAACCCCGTTTTGCCGACAATCGCTCGCGCGAATCCTTCGTATATTGCCTGCTCAGTGAAAGCATCGAGCGATGCTGTCGGCTCGTCCAATACAATTACTTGTGCGTCCCGAATAAACGCTCTGCCAAGGGCAATGCGCTGCCACTCCCCGCCGGAAATTTCGATCCCGTCGGAGAACATGCGACCAAACATGGTGTCAAGTCCTCTCGGGAACTGTTGTATCAGCGTCTCAGCTCCAGCAAGGCGTGCTGCTTGCATGAGTTTATCGTCGTCATGCAAGTGCTCCAATTCGCCAAAGCCGATGTTTTCCCGTGCCGATAGATTGTAGCGTTGGAAGTCTTGGAAGATAACACTCATATGACGCCACCACGACTCGGGTTCAACCTCGCGCAGGTCTATTCCATCCACTAAAATCGCCCCCTCGGTTGGATCATATAGTCGAATCAATAGCTTAACTAGTGTCGTCTTTCCAGCTCCATTAGGGC
The DNA here is from genome assembly GCA_965261395.1 of Candidatus Latescibacterota bacterium. GTDB lineage: Bacteria > Latescibacterota > UBA2968 > UBA8231 > UBA8231. The sequence continues at coordinate 2,341,917 of OZ253462.1, read as the reverse complement.
CGACGATAGCCGTCGTATGCCCGGTGGGAAGATGGTAGGAGATATTGCGCAGCACGTACTCATTAGACCCTGGATAGCAAAACGATACGTCGCGGAATTCGATACCCTTTTGGATGGGCTTCGGAATGGCAACACCTTTTTTGCCTGGGGACGGCTTTGTTGCATGAAAACCGGTCGGGGCCGTGTTGGCTTCTTTCGCGTGTGATTTACGCTTTTTTGGTTAGCGGATAGGACTCAGGTTTCGCCAACGCCCGCATCCGGTTGAGCAAGGCACAGCCCAACCGCGCTTCGGTCTGTTGGTTGGTTAGGGTTCGGGTGCGCAAGGTGTCACCAAGTATCTGTTTGTAGCGGCCTATCTGCGTTTCGGCTACCGAGCGTCGATGATAGCCGCTCTCGTGTTTCCAACCTCGACGGCCCCGTTTGCGGATGGCTCGAATCGTCTCATCGCGGGGCAACGGCTCGGCGTTGGTGTTGCCATGTTGCTCGATTTTGGCGTCCTTGCGCGGCGGAATGATCGGATGAATAGGTGCCCCCTGCTCGGGCGCGGCCAACGCCTTGAACACCTTGCGTTTGTCATAGGCCCCATCGCCGCCCAACGCCTCCACGGGGGCCTCGATCTGTGCCAGCAACGGCTCCACCTGCCCCGCATCATCGTGGCTATTCGTCGTCAAGGTCTGCGCGACGATCTCGCCGGTGGCTTCATTAACCCCGAGGTGCAATTTGCGCCACGTGCGCCGCTTGCTCCAGCCGTGCTGACGCACCTTCCATTCGCCTTCGCCATACACTTTCAGCCCGGTCGAATCCACCACCAAGTGCATCGGTTGGTCTCCCCGCTGGGGCGGCCACGCCACGGCTAAACCCGCCTGACGGCGCGACAGGGTCGTGTGATCGGGCACCCGCAGATCCAAGCCCATCAGGGCCAACACCGAAGCGACAAACCCCTCGGTTTGGCGTAGGGGCAAGTGATACAAAAGACGCAGCGTCAACGCCGTTTGGATGGCGACCTCCGAAAAGGTATATTGCGCCCCCCGCTGAGGCGGCCCTTGATAATACCAAGCTTCGACGGCCTGGGGCGTGAACCACACCGTCAGACTACCGCGCTGTTGCAGCCCGGCCTCATAGTCGGCCCAATTACGTACCCGGTACACGACGTTGGAGCGACGGCGAGGCGAGCGACCAGGCTTGACGGAAGAGGGGCAAGACGATAGGTTGGCCATGACAGGTTCCTTGGACGAGAAAGCATGGGTTTTTTGGCGAAAGTCGTGCTCAATCTACTGAGGAGCCTGTTTTTATTCAACCGATCAACCGAAAAAAACACCAATTCATGCACCAAAGCCGAATCAAAGATGAATATATAAAGCTTTGTCTATATAGGCCCTTTGACTATAGGTGGACATACTACACGGATAAGTCAAAGGGGTTTTTGGGATGGCCTGTATATGACGTTATGCGGCATGTACTGGCCGGGGAGAATCTGGGGCTATCAACTACGAGATCGACCGAAATCGCAAAGGGCTGGGAGCATGTCTTCGCGTCCAAGGACCTCATTCAACACCACACAGTATCTCTAAAAGAAGTCAACTACCTGTTCCCTCTGTATATCTATCCGCCGGAGACCCTAGCGGATGGCACCAGCCCGCGTGCTCCAAACCTAGATTCCCGGTTCATCAAGAAGTTCGCATCAGCCGTCAGCCTCGATTTCATCCCCGACGGTGCTGGCAATCTCACCACCACCTTTGGCCCGGATGATGTCTTCCACTACCTCTACGCAGTGCTCCACAGCCCAGAATACCGCCGCCGCTACGCTGACTTCCTCAAGTCAGATTTTCCCCGCGTTCCCGTGACCAACTGCGGTGCGCTGTTTGAGTCGCTCGCCGCGCTTGGGAAGCGACTGACAGTCCTGCACTTAATGGAAGCCGATGATGGCGAGGCCCCCGTTTTTCCAGTCGATGGCAACAATCGCGTAGAAAAGGTGAGCTATGCGCCGCCGCAGAAGCGGGTGTGGATCAACAGCGAGCAGTATTTTGATGGCGTTGAGCCAAACACGTGGGAATTCACTATTGGTGGCTACCAGCCGGCGGAGAAGTGGCTCAAGGACCGCAAAAAACACACCCTCTCATACGACGGCATTGCCCACTACCGTCGCCTCTGTGCGGCCTTGGCCGAGACGCCGCGCATCATGGCTAGCATTGACGAAACAATAGAAGCCTACGGTGGCTGGCCGCTAGTTCAGGAAGATTACCTGCGAGGTCTTTATCAGACGATGAGCGAAGAATGGACTTCTCCAGAAGATGAGGAGGCTTGGCGTGACCTTTGATCCATTCGATGTCGTCGTCGTTCCCTTTCCCTTCGCAGACCTCAATGAAAAGAAACGCCGCCCGGCGCTAGTCGTCTCTTCAGTGAGCTTCAATAAGGCCCACACGCAAACGATCCTCGCCATGATTACGAGCACGAAAAACAAATGGCCAAGCGATGTAGTCATTGAGAATTGGCAGGAAGCCGGCCTCAATGTGCCTTGCAAAATCCGCCTAAAGCTTTTCACGCTCGATAATAAATCGGTGATACGCAAAATCGGTACGCTATCGAAACGGGACGAGAAATCCATCGTAACCACCCTCGCCGATTCACTGACGACGAGTCAACACCCTTAAAGGGTCATGGCTCAGTTTCAGTTTAAAATCTCGCTCTATGCCGCAAAAGCTGGAGGCAGGGGCTTTATTTTTTGCTACGGGGTGCCTTCGCTGGGTACTCCCACAAATAGCGAAGCCACCAATCCCCGAAGACGAACTTGAAGCGCGTCTATACCTACAGCGCACATCCCTTACCCCTTCGCCCAGTGAACCAACCCCATCTCCAAGGAGTTTTGCAAGTCAGAGTGCGAGGGCACCACGCGCAGGGTGTAGCCGTACGAGCCGGCCGCCGCGCACGTGAAGGTGCCGACGAAATGATAGGTGCCGTCGCCGTTGGGACCGGCCAATTCCAGCGGATACACCTCGGTCTGCGAGAACTCGCGCTGGGCATTGAGACGGCCGGCGTAGATCTCGACGCGGACATCCTCTGGCGTTAGCTCGCCCAAGGCCACTGCGGCGCGCAACGGCACCCGCATCCCCACCTTGAGCAGCCGCGGAAATTCGGCATCCACCGCGCCGATCTGGACCTGGGCCCACTTGGAGCGCACGTGCGACTTCCAATGCGTCAGCCGCTGGACCCGCTCGCGGTCGGCCGCCAATTCCTCAAAGCGAGCTTGCCCAGGCAAATAGAACCGCTCGACGTACTCGCGCACCATGCGGTTCGTGTTGTACTGCGGCGCAAGCTGGGCGATGGTCTCCTTCATACGGGCAACCCAACCGCCGGGCAATCCGTCCGCATCGCGCTGGTAGAAGAGCGGGATCACCTCGGTTTCTAGCAGGTCGTAAAGCGAGTTGGACTCGACCGCGTCTTGGTACTGTTCGTCGTCGTAGTCCTCGCCGCGGCCAATGGTCCAACCAGCGTGGTTGTCGCAGGCTTCGTCCCACCAGCCATCGAATACGCTGACGTTGAGCACGCCGTTGACCGCAGCCTTCATGCCAGACGTGCCCGACGCCTCCAAGGGGCGGCGAGGGTTGTTGAGCCAGACATCGCACCCTTGCACCAAGTAGCGGGCGAGGTTCATGTCGTAGTCTTGCAAAAAGAAAATCCGGCCATTAAAGGGCGCTTGTCGCGCGAGGTGGACGATCTGGCGGATCAGCTCCTTGCCAGCGTCGTCGTGGGGGTGGGCCTTGCCGGCGAAGAGAATCTGCAAGGGCCGCTGCGAGTCGGAGAACAGGGCCTTGAGCCGCTCGATATTGCGGAAAATCAGGTTGCCGCGCTTGTAGGTGGCAAAGCGGCGGGCAAAGCCAATGGTCAGCACCTCGGGGTCGAGCCGCGCTAGCGCCTGTTCAATTTTGGCCGCCGGCGCGCCTTGGCCCTGCATCTGCTGGCGCAGGTGATGGCGGGTTACGTCAATCAGCCGCTTGCGCCGGTGCTGGTGCGTGTCCCACAGCTCGCGGTCGGGGATGTGATAGACCGGGTCCCAGTCCCGCTCGTCAGTCGAGACAAAGCGCCAGGCGTCGCCGAGCTTGCGGTCGAACAGCTCGGCCATTTCCAGCGAAATCCACGTGTGGAGATGAACGCCGTTGGTGACGTGGCCGATGGGGATTTCGTGCTCTGAGAAGTCGGGCCACAGGCCCTGCCACATGCGGCGGCTAACCGCGCCGTGCAGGCGACTGACCCCATTGGCCCGGCCCGAAAGCCTGAGCGCCAAGACCGTCATGCAGAAGTCGGCGTGGGGGTCGCGGGGATTAACCCGGCCCAAGCCGATAAATTCCTCGTGCGACAGGCCGAGCCACTCGCGGAAATAGCCCAAGTGCGCCTCGACTAGGTGCGCGGGGAACCAGTCGTTGCCAGCCGCGACCGGGGTGTGTGTAGTGAACACATTGCCCATGACGCTGGCCTCGCGGGCTGTGGCAAACGAATAGCCGTGCTCGGCCATTAGCCGACGAATCCGCTCTAGGGCCAAAAAGGCCGAGTGCCCCTCGTTCATGTGGCAGACGGTAGGTTCGACGCCCACGGCCTGGAGAGCACGCAGACCGCCGATGCCGAGGAGAATCTCCTGCCGGATGCGCATGGCTGCGTCGCCGCCGTAGAGGCGGGCGGTAATATCGCGGTCCGCAGGGGTATTTTCGTCGAGGTTGGTATCGAGCAAATAGAGCTGCACCCGGCCCACCTGCACCCGCCAAATCCGCGCCTGTACCAAGCCGTGGGCAAAGGGGACCTCAATGGTCAGGTGCCCTCCGTCGCGAGTGTAGACCGGCTGTACGGGCATCTGGTAGAAGTCGTTTTCCGGGTTTCGCTCTGCCTGCCAGCCGTCGGCGTTGAGGGCTTGGCGGAAATAACCCTCGCGGTAGAGCAAGCCGACCCCGACGAGGGGAATGCCTAGGTCGCTAGCGGCCTTGAGGTGGTCGCCGGCGAGCACGCCCAAGCCGCCGGAATAAATGCGTAGGCTCTCGGTCAAGCCGAATTCCGCCGAGAAGTACGCAACCTGTAACTGGCTCTCGCCGTGCGTCTGACCAAACCACGCCGTATGCGACAAATAGCCCTCGAATTGCTCGACGATGCGCTCGATGCGACCCCGCAGTTGCTCGTCGGCAATTAGGGCGTCGAGCTGGTCCGGCCGCAGGGAAGCCCAAAAGCGCAGGGGATTGCGCTGGCTCTCGATCCACGTTTCCGGGTCGATCTGGTAGAGGGTGCAGATGGTCTCCTTGCTCCAAGTCCACCAGAGGTTGTACCCCAGCTCCCACAGCGGCGTCAACTGCTCGGGCAGGGATGGAATGATATTGAGGCGATGTAGAGGTTTCATAGAAATTTCGGCGTGGAGCCTGTCGTCTTCAGGCGACAGAGGAAACGCCGATTCTCCCTTTGGTTACTACGGGTTGACAAAGTTTTCCACACGGACTGTATTGGTTTTTATGTCGTTTCGCCCGCTGTCGTCGATGCCCTATGATCGCCACTTGCTCCGCTACAAAGGGCTTGAGTGTATTAACCTCAAGGCTCTGGCTGGCCGCACGGACATCCCTTGCAAGATGGGCCGCTACCAAGCCGAGCAGTTCGGCCACGTCAAGCGGTATGCCGAGTTGGTGCGTCGGCGCGATGGTAAGTGGTTCTTGATGGCTACGGTCGAATACGACGACGCGACGACGTGTGAGCCGGACGACTTCCTTGGCGTTGATTTGGGCGTGGCGAATCTGGCGACGGACTCGGACGGTCAACAGTATTCAGGGGCCGACGTGGAGCGGGTGCGCGTAAAGTGCCAGACGCTGCGTCAAAAGCTGCAATCGGCGGCCGACCAAGCCCAAAATGCCCGCCGCCGCAAGCGCATCCGCAAGAAGCTGCACCGACGCGCGCGCAAAGAAGCCAACTTCCGTAGAAATACCAATCACGTCCTCTCCAAGCGCATCGTTGAGCAGGCTAAAGGCACTATCCGGGGTATTGCCCTCGAAGACCTCAAGGGTATCCGGGATAGCATCCGGTTTCGCAAGCCTCAACGCGCTCGCATGACGGGATGGGCTTTTGACCAACTGAGGCAGTTTATCGCCTACAAGGCGCAAGTCGCTGGCATGTCGGTCGAGATGGTCGATCCCAAGCATACTAGTCAGAGGTGTGCCGAGTGTGGTCATGTCGAGCGGGCCAATCGCTTATCTCAATCTCGGTTTTGTTGTCGTCGGTGTGGGCAGCAAGCCCATGCCGATATCAACGCGGCTCGGAATATCCGAGCCAGGGCTCTGTGTCAACGAGCCTATAGTTTCGGCCTGCCTACCGCTGCGGCGGCCGGGTGAGCTAGGGACAAGTCGCCTCCTTCAGGGGGCGGTGGTTGACTCTTAGTTTCTTCTGTAATTGAGTCGGCAGGACGCCCTAAGACAGCAGCGAGGGCGCGTTTTGTCAAGGTTTGTCCAAACTCTATACTTAGGAAAATCTTAGGAGAGCCTTATGAGCGAAACACCCAAGGTGATCATCAGCGGCTTTGCCGACGAGGGGCCGGCGGACAAAAAGGCCGAAGCCCAGCTAACCATGCTCGCGACGCTGGGCATGTCGCACTACAGCTTGCGCTTTGTCGATGTGGGGCAGGGCGTCAAAAACGCGATGCAGCTAACGCAGCCCGAGATAGCGCGGCTGCGCCAATTGCACGGCGAATTCGGGATTGCAATAGCCTCGATCGGCTCGCCGATTGGCAAGGTCAAGCTGCTTGATGTGGAAGACGGCTCAGCCAATGCCTACATCCCATTCGACCAGTACTTGCAACAGGACGTGCAGCGGGCCGTGGATCTAGCCGGCGAGTTCGAGACGCGGCTAATTCGCGGGTTCTCGTTTTACCATCCTCAGGGCGAGGACCCAGCCAATTACGTGGAGCCGGCGGCCGAGCGGCTGGCGCAAATCGCCGAGGTCTGCAGCCGGGGCGGGGCCATTTTTGGCTTAGAGGTCGAGGCCAACCTCGTCGGTCAGAACGGGCGGCTGCTGCAAAAGCTCTACGAGATGGTGGACCACCCCAACCTGTGCCTGATTTTCGACGGCGGCAATCTGTCGAGCCAAAACTTCACTCCGGTCGAAACCTTAGCCGAGTATCATGCGATGCGCGAGGGGATTGGCTGGATGCACATCAAGGACTACAAGATTGACCCAGCTCTCCAATGGGAGGGTGTCGTGGACGAGGAGCGGCTCAAAAACTTTGTGCCCGCTGACCGAGGCGGCTCCGGGCACGAAGCCATATTGCGCGACTTCCGCACCCGCATCCCGGCCTTGGAGCACGAGCTGAAGCAGAAGGGAGTTCCCGGCGTGTTCCTCGACCTAGAGCCGCACCTAAAGGGCGGCGGACAGTTTGGCGGCTTCAGCGGCGTCGATGGGTTTGGGGTCGCGCTGCGGGCGCTGCTCAACCTGCTCGATTACGTGGGCATCGGCTATGCACTGACGGATTACGAGGCCATCGCTCAGCAGCGGGACTAGCGCTCTTGCGCCACCAGAGCCTCGTGTCGCTTTTGGAAGGCCGCGCTGTTGTCGTCCTCAATCACCTCCAAATCGACGCCTTGCTCAAAGCCGGGAATGTTGCCGGCATAGAAGGCCCGCTGATAGCGGTCTTCAGCGGTAAATTCCCACTCTCGCTCTTTGCCGTCACCCGGCCAGTACACGCGGAGAATCCGCTTTTGGGCCATGTAGCGGTGCGTGGGCGTAGGCTCTGCGGGATCCACTCGGTACTTTGCAATCGCCTCTTCATCCACGGAAACGCCCAAGCCGGGCGCGTCTGGAACCGGCATATAGCCATCGCGAACCTCGATAGGCTCTTGCAGCAGGTCGTCCTCCCACAGCTCGTGGCAGGTGATATAGGGCAGTTGGGCGTGCGAGAGTACCGAGCCGAGGTGCGCCGCATAAGCAGTGGTTAAGCCAGCGCCGACGAGCTGGAGCCAAAAGGGCTTGTTGTGGGCGGCCGCGAGGGTTGCCGCCCGCCGGGTCTCAGTCGCGCCGCTGCCGATGACGAAACCATCGCAGCAGTTGTTGCGCAGATATTGGTCTTGGTAGTGCTCGACAATGGGTTTGCGCACCCGCTCGCGCAAAATCCGCGCGCCATCTACGTCCGAGTGCAAGTAAAACGGGCTTTCGTACATGCCGACATTGGGGTTTTCGTCGAGTTTTTGCAGGATGATTTCGGCCTTAGCTTGGTTGAGCAAGAAGCCGTTGAAGTCCACGTCGAATTTGTAATCGGCCGGGACGACCTTGGCGACTGCATCAGTTTGGGCGATGATGTCGCGCCAAGGGCGGGCCTTCATCTTAATGCAGGTGTACCCGCGCTTTAGCGATTCCTCGGCCTCGGCGACCCAGTCTTGGGGCGGCATATCTATGTCCCACCAAGATATGGGGCAGCGGTCGCGGAGCTTGACGCCGAGCAGCTCGTGTACGGGCACGCCGTTGTCTTGGCCCACTAGGTCGAGACAGGCGACTTGCGGGCCAAAGCCAATATCGTCGCGGTTTATCAGGCTGGCTGGGTTTTGCCCGACGAGGCCATCGACCGATGGCTGGCCGTGGTTGTCGGCCCAGCCCACGAGGCCGTTGTCCGTCTCCAAGCGCACGACCCACACGCGCTCGTCGTGGGTCGAGGCGCGCTGCATGGCGCGAGTGACGTGCTCGGCATAGAAGGGGATGTTGAGGGCAATGGCTTCAGCGTGGGTGATCTTCATGGGAGCCTCCGCGGATGATGGGGTCACAGGCGAATGGACAGAAGACACGCAAAAATTCGCAGACGAGCAACCATTAATTTAATCCAATCCAAGGAAAGGCAACGCCATGAGCAAAACGTATGAAACCTTTGTAGAACGCCTCCACGAGCTGGCCGATCTAAGCCACGCGCAAGGGCTGATGAGCTGGGACCAAGAGACCTATATGCCGCCGCGGGGCGCGGCCATGCGGGCTAGATCGTTGGGGACCTTGGCCGGTCTGTACCACGAGCGGCTCACCGCACCGGAACTCGTAGCACTCGTAGCCGACCTCAAGGATGCCGAGCTAACAGGCGACGCGGCCGTCAACGTCCGCGAAATTGACCGCCAGCAGAGCCGGTCGCTCAAGTTGCCCAAAGAGCTAGTCGTCGAGCTGAGCCAGACCGAGTCCTTGGGACACGAGGCTTGGGTCGAGGCGCGAAAAAAATCGGACTTTGCCCTCTTCCAGCCTTGGTTAGAAAAAATAATCGCGCTCAAAAGGGAAGTGGCCGAGCGGGTCGGCTACGAAGGCGCGATGTACAACGCGCTGCTCGACGAGTACGAGCCTTATGCGCGGGCCGAGGAGATCGCCCCAGTCTTTGCCCAACTCAAAGCCCAGCTCGTGCCGCTAGTCGAGCAGATCGCCGCCACCGGGCAGTACCCGGCGCGGGGCGTACTCGACCAGGAATACCCCATCGAGCAACAGGAGCTTTTGGGACGGCAGGTGCTGGCGGACATGGGCTTCGACATGCAGGCCGGACGGCTCGACTTGGCGGTGCATCCGTTTTGCTCGGGCACGTCCCGCGACGATGTGCGGCTAACGACGCGCTACAGTGCCGATTGGCTGCCCGGCTCGCTTTTCGGCACCATCCACGAGGGCGGGCACGGACTGTACGAACAGGGTCTGCCCGCCGCCGCCAGCGGCACCCCGGCCGGCGCGAGCATTTCGCTGGGGATCCACGAGTCGCAGTCACGGCTATGGGAGAACATGGTCGGCCGCAGCAAAGCCTTTTGGACTCATTACCTGCCCAAGCTACGAGCGCTTTTTCCCCAGCAGTTCAGCGCGGTCGATCTAGACGCCTTTTACGCAGCGGTCAATCAAGTCGAGCCGTCGCTGATCCGGGTCGAGGCCGACGAGGTGACGTACAACCTCCACATCCTGCTGCGTTTTGAACTGGAGTGCGACCTGATTGAGGAGCGGGTTGCCGTGGCTGAATTGCCCGCGGTGTGGAACGAGCGGATGGAGCAATACTTGGGCATCCGCCCGCCCGACGACGCTCGCGGCGTGCTGCAAGACATTCACTGGTCTTGCGGCCTGATGGGCTATTTCCCTACCTACGCGCTAGGCAACTTGTACGCGGCCCAGTTTTTTCACCAAGCCCACCAAGACTTACCCGACCTCGAAGCACAGATCGCGCAGGGCGTACTCGAGCCGCTCAAAACTTGGCTCAACGAGAAAATCCACACCCGTGGCTCACGGGCGACGGCCAGCGAATTGGTCGAGGAGGTGACGGGCGCGAAGCTGAGTGCCGATTACTTCATCGCCTATTTGCAGGAGAAGTTCGGAGCGCTCTACGGCCTCAGCCGATGACCTGTTGCAGGAACCGCAGTTGGTTCGCGCCGAGGATCTTGCGGACATCGGCCTCGGCATAGCCGCGAGCGGCCAAGCCCACCGCAATGTCCGGGAGGCAGGTCACATCTTCTAAGAGCAAGCCGCCACCGTCAAAATCCGATCCCAAGCCGACGTGGTCGATGCCAGCAACGGCGACCGCGTGCTCAATGTGGTCGAGCAGGCCGTCAAAGGTGGGATTGTGCGCGTCGATAAAGGGCGGGACAAAGGTGATGCTCACGACCCCGCCCTTTTCGGCGAGGGCGCGCAGTTGCTCGTCGCGGAGGTTGCGCGGATGGTCGCAGAGGGCGCGGCAGCAGCTATGGGTGGCCATAAAAGGAGCTTGGGCCGCTCGGGCCACGTCCCAAAAGCCCGGTTCGTTGAGATGGGACACATCGACGACCATGCCCAGCTCGTTCATCTGCGCTAGTAGCTGGCGGCCAAAGCCGGTCAGGCCGCCTCCCCCCTCGACTTCACAGCCGTCTCCGGCCCAAGAGCGGGTGCTGTGGGTGAAGGTCATGGCGCGGACGCCCAGTTGGTAGAGCAGCGGCAGGACGTGGAGGCTTTTCTCCAGCGCATCGCTGTTTTCCACCGCCAGTATGGCCGCCAGTCGGCCCTCGGCGCGGGCGCGCTCAATGTCCGCCGCGCAGCGCGCCACGGCAATGCTCCCGCTGTGCTCTTCCACCTCCTGTAAAAAACAGCCCAAGGCGTCCATGCAGTAAAGCAAGTGATTGCCCCAAGGGCGGGTGCAGTCAACGGCGAAAAACGCCGCGTCTATCCCTCCCTCGCGCGCCTTGGGCAAGTCGAGCTGAACGCCGTCGTCCGACGACTGGTACTGGCGCAAATACGCGACAGCCCCCTCGCGCTGGTGAAAGTCAGTGCGCTGTGTGCCATTTAGGGACATACCCCGACGGATCAGCGCGACGATGCTGTCGTTATGAGCGTCAATGACCAAGGAGTCTTGGTGCAGGCGACGGGCGGTTTGTTCGTCCATTGCTTTATCCAGTGGCACGCCCTCTATTCGGCGGCCATGTACTCGTCGAAGTCGATTACCACGCCTTGCTCTGACGAGGCCCCTAAGGCGTTGATAAGGCCCACCGTGGCTAGGTTGCGCGGGCCGGAGAAGGACGGCTCCACGTCGTTGAGCACGTAGTCGCGGAAGCCGTCTAAGAGGACTTCCTCGGGATGGGGGTTTTCGTCCATAGGTATGATCTCGTCCGCATCGGCTCCGGGCCGCCGGAGCGCCAAGCCGCCGGAGACCTCTTCGACCGTGCCCTTCTCGCAGTCCAGCCGCCAGCTTGAGCCGCCTTTGTGGGTGGCGAAAGTGCATTGGAAGTTGAAGGTGGTGCCGTTGTGGAACTCGATCCAGCCGTCGATGGCCGCACCGCCGCTGTACGGGCTCCAAGGCGGGTTGAAGCTATTGCAAAAGAGCCGCTTGGGCTCGGAGTCGAGCAGGTGGCGCAATTGGTCGAAGTCGTGGATGCCGCGCTCCCACAAATAGGCGTGTTGATCCGCGCCTGAATGGTGGACCCGCGGACGCCAGCCGTATTTGGTCATCAGGCCAAAGGAAGGATGGCCCAATTCGCCGCTTTGCAGCAAGCGGCGGATGGTCAAGACCGGCGGATAGTAGCGAGCGTTCTGGGTGACGGCGACCTTGAGGCCACGCTCGGCTGCCTCAGCGACGATTTGCCGAGCGTGACCGAGGTCTTTGGTGAAGGGCTTTTCGACCAGTACGTGCTTACCGGCACGGACTGCCTCTATACATTGACCGGCGTGCAGGTCGGGCGGCGTAATGACGACCACGGCGTCGGCTTCGACGGCTTGCAAAGCCTCAGCTAGCGAAGAAAAACACGCTTCCTCGCCTAGGCCGGTAATCTCCCGCGCCGTGGCGAGGTTCTCCTCGCTAACATCGACCAAGGCGACGGACTCGAAGTCGGTGCGGTCGCGGAAGCGGTTCAGGGGCCAGCGGCCGCGGCCACCGGCTCCTACGTGGATCGTGCGAATGGTCATGATGGGCTCCAATCGAGGGCAAGTTGGGTCAATAGGCGCACGCCGATGCCGACGCCGCCTCGTGGCACGTAGGGTTTGGCCTTTTCGCACCAAGCGGTGCCGGCAATGTCGAGGTGCGCCCAAGAATAGTCGGCGAACTCCGCCAAAAGCGCCGCGGCCGTACTGGCACCTGCCGGCCGACCGCCTGAGTTTTTCATGTCGGCGATGTCGCTGTCGATCTGATCGCGATACTCGGGCCACAGCGGCAGACGCCAGAGCCGCTCGCCAGTCTGCTCCCCGGCCGCGATCAGCCGATCCGCCAAGTCGTCGTCGTTGGCAAACAGACCCGACGCATGGTGCCCCAGCGCGGTTACGCAAGCGCCGGTGAGGGTGGCCAGATCGACGACCGCGGCTGGCTCGTAGCGGCTGGCGTAGGCGAGGGCATCGGCCAAGACGAGGCGGCCTTCGGCGTCCGTGCTGATGATCTCGATGGTCTTGCCAGCGAGAGTGCGCAGCACGTCGTCGGGGCGGAAGGCGGTGCTGGAGGGCATGTTCTCAGCAGCGGCAATCAGGCCGACGACCCGCCGCTTGAGGCCGAGCGCGGCCACCGCCTGCATAGCGCCCAAGACGGCAGCGGCACCGGACATGTCGGTCTTCATCGTGCGGATGCCCTCGACGGTCTTGAGCGAGAGGCCGCCGCTGTCAAAGGTGATGCCCTTGCCGACAAACACTAGTGGATCACCCTCGCGGGGGCCGTGTTCAAGGACAATGAAACGCGGCTTATTGGCACTGCCCTGACCAACGGCCACCAAGGCTTCCATGCCTAGCTCGGCCAAGCTTTTTGCGCCGAAAATCCGGCAGCGCAAATCGTGGGTTTTGGCTAGGCGGCGGGCCGTGCGGGCCAAGTAGGCCGGCGTCACTTCGCCGCCGGGGTGATTGACCAAGTCGCGGGCGAGGCAGGTGGCCTCGGCGAGGGCGCAGCCCCGACGAACTCCGCGGCGCGCCTCTTTGAGCTTAGTCGAGTCAAACTCTACGATGTGCAGCTTGGCCAGCGGCTGTGGGCGGGGCTGCGAGCGGTACTCGTCAAAGCGATAGGCCGCCAACAGCGAGGCTTCGGCCACAGCTTGAGCGGCTGGCTCGACGGGCAGATTGCCCGCGCCTGTGCCGTGGAGAATGGTGGCTGCACTCTTAGCACCCAAGCCGCCGAGGGTGCCGATGGCCGTGCCCGCGGCACGGCGCTCCCTTTCGAGGTCAAAGCCCTCCTGCTCGCCCAAGCCAACGACGAGGACGCGCGGTGCTGGGATCTGGCCGTGCGTGTACAGCAGCAAGGTTTGGCCAGCCTTGCCCTCGAAGTCGCCGAGGTCAATCGCCGCCGAGATTTGGCCGCTAAGGGCTTGGTCAACCGCGCCCGTAGCGCCGCCTGGACGCGCTCCGGCAAAGAGGTTGACCACGAGGACGTCCGCGTCCTGTTTTTGAATAGCTCCTTGAATTACTTTAATATCCATAACATTAACATTAGAGTGAGAAGTAAGCGGTCATTAACCACTAACCACTAACCATACTACTGTCAAGAATGCCATGGACCTATTTCTGATTCGCCACGGCGAGTCCACCAACAACGCGCTAGCCGATGTCAGCCAGCGCGTCGCCGATCCCGAATTAACCGCTAACGGCCGGGCACAGGCCGAGCGGGTAGCTGCGTATCTAGCAGAAGGGTTGCACCTCGCCCCGGCCGAGCGCGCAGAGGATCGGCCCTTTTTCGATCGGCTTTATTGCAGTCCAATGATTCGCACCCTGCACACAGCGCAAGCGATCGGACAGGCAATGGAATTGAGGTCGGAGATCTGGGTAGCTATTCACGAGATGGGAGGCATTTACCTCGACCACGGCGGCAAGCGGGGAGCCGTTGGCTATCCCGGCCTGACGCGGGCGGAAATTGCCGCGCGTTTTCCCACCAGCGTCGCGTCAGCGGAAGTCGGCGAAGACGGATGGTGGGACGCGGGCAAGGAAACGGATCAGCAGGCCCAGCGCCGTGCTATCGGCGTAGCCGCAGACTTGCTAGCGCGGGCAGGGGAAGAGACGCGCATTGGCTTCGTGACCCACGGCGGCTTTATGAGCCTGTTGCTTTCGGCCCTAGGTAACCAGGTACTGGACGACGGCACCTATTACGAACACGACAACACGGCGATTACCCGCATCGCGCTCGCGCCCGGCGGCACCACAGTCGTCAAATATCTCAACCGCACCGAGCACCTGTCCGACGAGTTGTAGCTACTGCGTCCAGGCCTGCAATGGATCACGCCGCCCTGATAAGCGATCTCGGCACCTTCTTGCGCCCAGACCAATTGTTGACCTCGGCCGAGGATTGCAGCGTCTATGCCTTCGACGGGACTGCCCTGCTGCACCAGCGACCCGCTTGCGTGGCGTTGCCGGAAAGTCGGGAAGAGGTCGCCCAGCTTTTGGCCCTGTGCAACCAGCGAGAGGTACCCGTGGTGCCGCGCGGTTCGGGCACTGGGTTGGCCGGGGGGTCGGTGCCCTCGCAAGGAGGGGTTGTGCTCTGCTTGGTCCGGCTCAACCAGATACTAGAGATAGACGCAGCCAACCTAGTCATGGTCGTCCAACCGGGCGTTCTAACTCAGCAGATCGCCGACGCGGCCCAAGCCGCCGGCCTATTTTATCCCCCAGATCCCGGCTCGATCAAGATCTCGACTATCGGCGGCAATGTGGCCAATAATTCCGGGGGGCTGCGCGGATTAAAATACGGCGTGACGCGCGACTACGTGATGGGGCTGGAAGTGGTCCTCGCCGACGGGCAGGTGTTGGAAACTGGCAACAAATGCGTCAAGGACGTGGCGGGGTTCACGCTCAAAGATCTCTTCGTCGGCTCTCAGGGGATGCTGGGGGTCATTACCAAGATCGTGCTGAAGCTGGTCCCGGCACCTGCGAGCAAGAAGACCTTGCTCGGCCTTTACGACGAGATGACGCAGGCAGCGGCCACAGTCTCGGCGATTATCGCGCGCAAAATCATCCCCTGCACCCTCGAATTCCTCGACCGTACTACCATCGAATGCGTGGAGGCTCACGCCGGTATTGGCCTGCCGACGGATTGCGCGGCCGTGCTGCTGATGGAAGTAGATGGGCACCCGGCGCAGGTCGCCGAGCAGGCCGCCCAGATCGAGGCCATTGCCCGGGAGGGCGGCGCTCGTTCGGTGCGGCTAGCCGCTTCAGAAGCAGAGGCCCAACAGCTTGCCGCAGCCCGACGCACGGCCTTTAGTGCGCTGGCGCGGCTGGCGCCGACGGTCGTGCTGGAGGACGTCACCGTGCCGCGCAGCGAGCTGGCGGCCATGGTCGCCTACGTGCAGGAGGTCGGCCAGCGGCACCAAGTGCGGGTGGGTACCTTCGGCCACTTCGGCGACGGCAACCTGCACCCCACCTTCCTGTGCGACGAGCGCGACACCGAAGAAATGGCCCGCGTCGAAAAGGCCATGGCCGAGGTTTTTGCCTACGCTGTGGAATTGGGCGGCACCATCACGGGCGAGCACGGGGTCGGCTTGGCCAAAAAGCCTTACTTGCCCGGGCAACTCGGGCCGGTGGGGATAGAAATTCTCAAGCGGGTCAAGACCGCCTTCGACCCCAAGGGCATCCTAAACCCAGGGAACATGTTCGATTGAGCGACGACGGCCTCAACCTACTTAGCGGTCTGGATTACTCCGCGCTCCAGCAGTGCATGCACTGCGGCCTCTGCCTGCCGACCTGCCCGACGTACGACGCGACTCTGAGCGAGCGCTCTTCGCCGAGGGGGCGGATCGCCATGATGCGGGCCATCGCCGATGGCGAGCTGGAGGTGAGTACGATCTTTGCCGAAGAGATGTACTTCTGCCTCGGCTGCCTCGCCTGTCAGACCGCGTGCCCGGCTGGCGTGGATTACGCCGCGCTATTTGAAAATGCCCGCGCCGAAGTGGAGCGGCAGGGCTTGCTCGACGGCACAGTGCGGAATTTTGTGCGCCGTTGGGTCCTCGGCTGGCTCTTTGCCAAACAGACGCGCCTGCGGGCAGTAGCGCGCTTGATGCGCATATTCCAGCGCAGCGGTCTGCAAACACTGGCGCGCCGCAGCGGCCTCCTGAAGCTGCTGCCCTTTGGCTTGGGGGCACTGGAGCCGCTGGCACCGCAGATTTCCCGGCGTTTTACCGACCAGTTGTATCGCCGAGGTTTGCAGCAGGCGAATCCGTCCGCACCGCGCTACCGGGTCGCGCTGTTGGCCGGCTGCGTCCAAGACATATCCTTTGCCGAGGTAAACGCCGACACGATATGCGTCTTGCAGCACAATGGCTGCCAAGTGCTGCTGCCGGAAGGACAGGCGTGTTGCGGCTCGCTACACGCGCACAACGGCGCGGTCGAACAGGCGCGGCAGCAGGCGCGGCTTAACATCGACGCTTTTGATGCTGAAAATCTGGACGCGATCGTCGTCAATGCCGGTGGCTGCGGCTTGCACTGCAAGCACTACGACCGCCTGCTGGCCGATGACTCCGCCTACGCGGAGCGGGCCGCGGCGTGGAGCAAAAAAGTAAAGGACGTACACGAGTGGCTTGCCGACATCGGCTTGCGCCAGCCCCGCGCCGCACTGCCCCCACAGCAGGTCGCCTACCACGAGTCGTGCCACCTCAAGCACGGGCAGCGGGTTTCCGCCGCCCCGCGCGAGGTGCTCCAAGCCGTGCCCAATTTGGAGCTCGTGCCACTGGCAGAGGCCGACTGGTGCTGCGGCAGCGCCGGCATCTACAACATCACCCAGCCCGAGCTGTCCATGCAGCTACTCGACCGCAAGATGGCGCACGTGTGCGCGACCGGTGCGACCGCAGTAGCCACGGGCAACACGGGCTGTGCCATCCAGCTCCAGTACGGCGTCCGCCGCGCACAAGCCGCCGTGGACGTCGTCCACCCCGTGTCGCTTTTGGCCGCAGCCTATCGCGCTGAAAACCAAGGAGAAACGCAATGCAGCACTTCGGTCTAACCATTGAGTTGAAGGACGATCCCGAACTGATCGCCCAGTACAAGGCATACCACGCCGATCCCTGGCCCGAGCCGCTTCAGGGCCTAGGCGAGGTCGGTATCACCGACATGAAAATTTTTCTCTTGGGGCAGCGGATGTTCATGTACATGACCGCCACCGACGAGTTCGATCCAGCCCGCGACTTCCCGCGCTACGTCGAGCAAAACCCCAAAGCGAAGGAGTGGGACGAACTGATGCGGACCTTTCAGCAGCAGGTGCCCGAGGCCAAAGAGGGCGAGTGGTGGGCCAATATGGAACTCGTGTTTGACTTGAAACTGCACATCTGAGAGGCCATGAGCGCGAGAATCGACATCCCCAAAGACGAGATCGCCGCCTTCTGTCGGCGCAATCACATCCGGCGCATGGCCCTGTTCGGCTCGGTCCTGCGCGACGACTTCACGCCCGAAAGCGACGTGGATGTGCTCGTGGACTTTGAGCTAGGCCAGACGCCGGGACTGGAGTTCATCACCATGCAGGACGAGCTGTCGGAAATATTCGGCCGGCAAGTGGATTTACACACCTTCAGAGGAGTCGAAAGAAGCCGCAACTGGTTGCTCCGAGAGGAGATACTCAATTCGGCGGAGGTCCAGTATGAGCAGGCGTGATGACCGCGTAAGCCTCGTGGATATGCTCATCTACGCCAAGGAAGCTGTCGCTTTGTCCAGTGGGACAAGCCTAGATGACGTGGTAGAAGACCGAGTGATGCAGCTCGCACTGCAGAAATTGGTGGAGATTGTGGGCGAAGCAGCCAATCGCGTTTCTGAGGAGACGCAGCAGAAACATACGGCGATTCCTTGGCCCCAGATTATCGGTCTGCGCAACCGGCTGGTTCACGGTTATGATGACGTTAATCTCGACATTCTGTGGAAAATTATTCAGAACGACTTGCCACCGCTCATTGAACAACTAAAAGCCATTGTTGACGAAGAACCTTCTGACACAGGAGATCAACTATGAACAAAGGTCGAATCGCCGGTAAGGCGGCCATTGTAACAGGCGCGGCTTCGGGAATCGGGGAAGTCACCGCACAGGTGCTGGCGCGCGAAGGCGCGTCCGTCTGCGTAGCCGATGTCAACGCCGACGGCGGCCAGCGGGTCGTCGATAAAATCAACGCCGACGGCGGCGAAGCCATTTTCGTCCGCACCGACGTGGGCGAGTCCGCCGAGGTCATCGAAATGTTCGCGCGCACCGAAGAAGCCTTTGGCCGCGTGGACATCGTCCACAACAACGCAATATGGTTTCGCCACGGCTCGGCGACCGAGCTCGACGAAAAGGATTGGGACGGCACCTTAAACATCGGCTTGAAGGCGATTTTCCTCGCCGCCAAATACGGCATCCCAGTCATGCGCAAGACTGGGGGCGGGGTGATCATCAACACCGGCTCGGTGCATTCGCTGGTCAGCTTTGCCACGGCCACGGCCTACGACGCGGCCAAGGCCGGAGTTTTGGGCCTGACGCGGACCCTCGCCATTGACTACGGACCGGACATCCGCGTCTGCGCGGTGCTCCCTGGGGCAATTCTGACGCCCCTGTGGGACGATCTACAAGTGCCGGAAGAGGAACGAGTGCGCTACGCCAAGATGGTGCCGGCCCAGCGCTTGGGCACGGGCGAGGACATCGCCAACGCCGTGCTGTTTCTCGCCTCGGATGAGGCGTCTTTTATCACCGGAACTGCGTTGACCGTAGATGGCGGAATGCTGGCGCGGACCGAGTAGATGACCAAGCCAGCAGTCAAACCGCAAAATCCCTGCTTTTCCTCTGGTCCCTGCGCCAAGCGCCCTGGGTGGAATCTTGCGGCTCTAAAAGACGCGGCCGTGGGGCGCTCGCACCGCGCCGCAGTCGGACGGGCCAAGCTACAAGAAGTCATCGAGCGGTCGCGTGTACTGCTGGGCGTACCGGCCGATTATCGCATAGCCGTAGTGCCGGGTTCGGATACGGGTGCCGTGGAGATGTGCCTGTGGTCCATGCTCGGGGCGCGCGGCGTGGATGTCCTATCCTGGGAGAGCTTCAGCAAGGGCTGGGTGACAGACATTACCCGGCACCTGCGGCTGGAGGACGTGCGCGTCTTCGACGCCGACTTCGGGCAGCTACCCGACCTGTCCTTGATCGACTGCGACCGCGACGTGGTCTTTGCGTGGAACGGCACGACCTCCGGGGTGAAGGTGCCCGATGGCGAGTGGATCGACGCTGACCGCGAGGGCCTAGTGATTTGCGATGCGACGTCTGCGGTCTTCGCCGTGGACCTGCCCTGGGAAAAGCTCGACGTAGTTACCTACTCTTGGCAAAAGGTCATGGGCGGCGAGGCCGCGCACGGGATGCTCATCCTCAGCCCGCGAGCGGTCGAGCGGCTCCTCAGCTTCACGCCGCCTTGGCCCGTGCCCAAACTCTTCCGCATGACCCAAGGCGACCAGCTCAACGAGGCCCTGTTCAAAGGCGACACCATCAACACGCCCTCCCTGCTGTGCGTGGAAGACGCACTCGACGGACTGCGCTGGGCCGAACGCAGCGGCGGCTTGCCCGAACTCGTGCGGCGCACGCAGGCCAACCTCGCGGTGCTGGAGCAGTGGGAAGCCGCAAGCGAGTGGATCGCATTTTTGCCCGCGCGCCGAGCGATTCGCTCTAGTACGTCGATTTGCCTGCGGATCGCCGATGCGTGGTTTACCGGCTTAACCGAGGACGCGCAACGGGCAAAGGTCAAAGCCCTCGTCGCTAAGCTGGAAGACGAGGGCGTCGCCTACGACATCAACGGCTACCGCGCCGCACCCCCCGGCCTGCGGATCTGGGGAGGAGCGACGGTGGAAACCAGTGACATCGAAGGGCTAGTCCCGTGGCTGGATTGGGCGTTTGCGGAAATAAAAGGCGAGGGATGAAAATTGGTAACTATAATAAAAACAGCTTTCGAAGGCTGCCGTCTGTAGCCTTCGAAAGCTGTTAATTCTATAAATTAGATCTCAATGACTCTTCGCAGCAGAATTTTAACTTCTCTCCAGAACCACAAGGACATGGATCATATTGAGAAATACCGGCTTTACTGCATATTTCATTCAATTCGCGTAGACTTCGTTCGCGCCATAAACGCAACGCTTGGTCCGCTGAACGTGCATCATTCCAAAGCATCGCTCTCGGTTGTTGAAGATTTGTAGGACTGACATATAGATTGACGAACTGACGCCGTGCCTGATCCATGACACTACTTGGCAAAAGTTGCCTAAGACCTGCATTCACAGAAGCGCGAACCTCAGCCCCCTCAGAAGCCGCAATTTGCCTCATCACCTCCTCGCGTAGGCGTAAGCCTGCAGCGGATTCGCGGAATTTGAGCACTGCTGCAATGAGCGCTGGATCGGATTCTGCTAATCTACCAAGATCCTCTGAGAAAGTGCCACACAAAACATAACTCGCAACTGAATCAGACCATTCTTGACCAAAAGATGTGGCAAAAGCTGGCCCTGCTAAACCACTAGAACCAAAATCTAATTTGGCAGAAGCGAGGCCTAATAAATTACATGCAGTACCAATTTTAACTACATGACCAAGGCGAAGAACTGGAAATGTGTTCCACTGTGTAATTTGATCTAAAGGAGCTCCTCCGCTCACGCCAAGCATATTCCTAATACGTGGACTGATAAGTAATGATCTAGTACGACCAACAATATCTTGTTCTTGATCTTGTTTAATAGTTATAGTTTGTGTTGCTATGATTCCGACGTTTTCTTCTGCTTGAGCTTCCTTTCCAGTTTGAGGAGTAATCCAACGTCGTAAGTGATCTATGGCTTGAAGAGGAGGGCCATCTTTGCGATCGTATACCGTAATTGGATTGAGTTCACCTCGTCTCAAGACATCTTTAGACCTGAATATCAAAACCAACTCTCGTTCCCAATGAATAAAACGAAGTTCATCATTCTTCACGAGGTACATAAAAAGCGGCTCACCAAGTAATTTAATTAATCTTGCGGCTGCAGTGAACGGAGCGTAAACAATATCAAAACAAGTGAGACCAACAAGCAAGTCATTCAGAGCAGTTGATTGTCGAGTAGCCAATTCATCACTTTTAAATCCTAGTCCAGCAGTTACAGAAACTTCATCCCCAGAGCTAGAAGTTGCCTCCGCAGTATATGAAGTGCTCCAAGTTCCTGGAGGGAATATATCAAAAAGTAGATGTGCACTTATTAGATTTGAAGCTGCCTCTTGTGGTATATAATCGGGATCTTGGCCTTTTCGTGATGCAGTTACTTCCTCGATTACGGTTATTGAGGTTCGGTGATCTTTGTAAGGTATCGGTTTGTATTCGATTATCCTTACACTTGGAGGTAACTGAGTGTTATCTTGAGGAAGTATTGCGAAGTGGGGGCCATCGCCAAGAAGACTACGAAGTTGATCTGACCGCTCAAGAAGCTCTACTACCGACTGGTCTTGCAAGCTGTACCCGATAAATACTAACGAGGACTCGACGATCACCTTAGAGAGGATATCAGGAACACGATAACTGGACCAAACAGCATCGTAATCAGACTTGGTAAAAACTACTGATTCAATATCTGAAACACTACCATGCAACTTGAGCAGGTATGACTTATCTGAAGCATTAAGATCTAAAATTTGCTCAATATCATCTCGTTGTACTGTCTGTACACCTTCCAAACCTTTTTCCAGCATCTCATCAACATTTGTGGTAATAAGACGGATTGGTTGAATAGAAGAGATGGCTGATAAAAATCTACTATAAACAGGTGTAGGTTGCTGTATTGTAAATTGCTCCTTGATTAGTCGGTTGTATCTCTGAGGAGAAGCAGATTTTATTTTCTCAAAGAAAGTTGGATAATTACCAGTCTGGAGAAGCTCCAATCCATATTGGGCATCGTATCCCGATTCATAACGTGAGAAAGCTCTATGGACTATCTCAGAGAGATCATTCCAAAGCGGATAACCAGCCCATGCACTTGCTCCTGCGCCAACCCAATAGACAAGTCTTCTGTCAGAACGGGCTACTTCTTCAAGCAGTTCTCGAGCCGCTCGTACTGTTTTGATTTGATCCGTATTGATCATAGGTATTTCAAGACAGCGACATCGAAGCGCTAGTCTCGTGGCTAGATTGGGCGTGGACGGAGGGTGAGTAACGTCAGCCTAACAAGTCAGCGGCGGCCAATGCGAGCTGGGGGATCGTCGGCGAGGTGAGGGTGGTGTCGGCTGTGACTTTGACGCGCTGTTGGTACGCGCCGCCTTGGGGCCGGGCGTACACTTCGATGCGGCCCCCGCGTACGCGGGGGTCGATCAGCCACACTTCGGGAAGGCCGGCTTGAGCGTAGAGGGGCCGCTTGACCTCGCGGTCGTAGTCGACCGACGTATCGGCGACTTCGACGGCCAGTAGCACATCGGCCGCCGACGGATGGGCCTCTGCGTAGAAGTCGACGCGGGGACGGAGTAGCACCAGGTCCGGCTCCGGCTCGGAGTACGCGTCGAGAGCGATGGGGCTTTGCACTCGCACGATGAAGGCCTGTTCTGGCTGGCGATGCAATAAGCCGTTGAGTCGATCAACACAAGCGGCGTGGCGGCTGCCAATGGGGCTCATGGCGACGATCTGCCCGGCGATAAGCTCAACGCGATCCTCCTCGGTGAGGATGTCCGCCTCGACCATGCGGTAGTATTCGCCGACCGTGAAGGCGCGGTTTTGCGGCTGTGTGGTCATAGTGCATTTCCCCTTACATTGCGACATTGCGCCCGGTTTTCGGCAATATAGGACCGACCGTAACCTGCGCAAGGGCGCGTGGTTTCGCTACGACCCCTTTTTCTTTTTCCCCGCCTGCAATCTGTTTGCCGCACCCACCGAGCCGATATGCAAGGTGTCGTACGCCTGTTGCGAAGTCTCGAACGGTCCCTCGTGTGTCTTTGAGCCGTGCCACTGCAAATTGGTGTACATCGGGTTAATCTCGCCCGTTTCCCGCTCGCGTTTGGCGATCCACGCCTCCATCCGCTCCTTCAGAGTGGCAACGATCCCCGGCTCTTTTTTCGCCAAGTTTTTCAGCTCCAGCGGGTCGGCGACCAAGTTGTATAGCTCGACTTCGGGCTTAAAGTGGAAGTCCGGCTCTAGCGCGACGATCAGCTTCCACTCCGGGGTGCGCCAGCCGTGCTTGCGCATCCAAGTGCATTCCGTGATGTAAAAATCCGAGTAGTTGGAGGCCCTTTGACCCGCGATCAGCGGCAGTAGCGACTGACCGTCGAATGCGATGTCCGCGCGGATGTTGAGGAGCCTGAGTACGGTGGGCACCAAGTCTTGGTGCAGGGCGGTCCCCGCGACGCGCTTGCCCGCGGGCAACTTGCCGGGCAGGCGGATGATCTGCGGCACGTGTAGCGTGTTTTCGTACATGCCGTGGTGGTCGTACCAGCAGTCGTGCTCGTACAGGGTCTCGCCGTGGTCGCCGTTGATGACGATCAAGGTATTGTCGCCCAAGCCCAGCTCTTCGACGCGGGTGAGGATGCGCTGAATGCAGGCGTCCATATAGGCGACGGCACCGTCGTACTGGGCATCCACATAGTGGCGGTCGCGCACTCCGGGCGGCATCCAATCGGCGAAGAAGTCGCAGAAGGGCTTGAAGCTAAACACCGGCTCCATGCTCTTGTTTTTGGGGTCGAATTCGTTGCCGCTGTAAAACATCCGCTCAAAGGGGGCCGGCGGCAGATAGGGGGCGTGTGGGTCCATGTGGCGCAAGAACAGGAAGAAGGGTTTCTTCGAGCGCGCGAGCCGTTCCAGCTCGGGGATGGCGACTTGGTTGAGGTTTTCGGCCTTGGGGCTGCGGCCTTCGGCAAAGGAACCCCAACCCGGATAGTCCAAATAGCGGCTGAAGCCGCGCGAACTGGGGTTGCCCGTGAACCCAACGCACGAGGTGTTGTAGCCGCTGCTGCGCAGGATCTCGGGTAGGGTGCTGATCTTTTTGGGCAGGCCGCCGCGGTGGCGCAGGGCCACGACGCTGGTGCCGAAGCAGTCGAGGCCGGTGAGCATGGAGGCGTAGGCCGAGGTCGTGGGAATGTGGGCCGAGTAGTTCTTTTCAAAGAGCACGGCGTCTGCGGCAAAGCGGTCGATATGGGGCGTGGTCTGGCGGTGGTAGCCATAACAACTCATGCGATCGGCGCGCAGGCTGTCGATGCCGAAGATAATGACGTTGGTCTTTTTGGCTGGCATTAGATCCTCTCGATTAGGGGTAAGGATTGGAATGGAGTTGGGCTATTTGAGCACCGCACCAGGCCATTGACCGTCGCTGGCCGTCACGTCCACGGTAATGCCATCTGGGTCTTCGACCTTGAAGGCCCCTTCGTGGATGTTGTGGACATCAACCGGCTCTTTGCCTCCTAAACCATCGGAAAAAATTTCATAGCCCATGGCCAATAGGCGGCTGCCGGCGGCTGCGAGGTCGGGCACCCGCACGCCGATGTGCAGGTAGTCGAGCATCCCGCTGACGTGGTCCGGGCGGGCCGGGCCGTTGTGCTGGAAAACTCGGAAGTTGTGGTGGCCGTCGCTGAGGTCGTAGCAATTCTCGTGGGTCGAGACCACGGGCAGGCCGAGGCCGTCGCGCCAAAAGCGGATGGTCTTTTCGAGGTCGGTGGCTCGGACGCCAATGTGGACGAGTACCGTACTCATGGCTTTTCTCCTTTCTCGTAGATTCGCAGCCGTTGCGCCATTAGTGCCCATAATGTAACAAACGAAGCTCTGCGCAGCACTACCGCGTTTGCAGGGCAGGGCAATCTTTGTTTTTTTATATATTAACGGAAATTTATTAAGCTGAAAAAGTTTTTTTATATCAATAAGTTATTGTTTTTTGGTCAGATGGAAAAACCCTTGTAAAACGAGGTAAAAAAAGGGAGCAAATTTCTTGACTTATATACAAATGTTTACTATCTTTTTGTGCAGGTAATCGAAGTAAAAAGGGCCTTTTTTGCGTTGGAAAACTGAGCACTAAGCACCTCATCGCAAGGAGCAAAACCACATGCGACGCGAGATCATCAGCCAGGGCCTAATGTACGCCCTCGTCAGCCTCTTCGTATTTGCGGTGAAGCCGCTTCTCAACTAATAGCTGGCCATAGGAGAGCAGAACAATGAACCCAATTTTTGCGTTTCACGCCTTACGCGAGTTGAGCAAAAACAAGCACGCCCAGCGCCAAGTAAGCAGGCTAGGGCCGATGTGTACAGGAGCAATCTTCGTCGTCTGGAGCTTTCCCGTTTTTCGCTACCTAGCTTAATCTGGCACAAAAGGAGAAACTCATGCCGCCTATCGCAAAAGATCGCATCGAACGCGCCGCGCGGATGTATGCCAGCAATCACGACGCCGGCTCGGCCTTGGGCATTGCCCCGGGCAGCTTCAGCCGCCTCTGCCGCCGCTACGGCATCGAGACACCCCAGGCACGCAAGCGCCGCAAGCGCAGCGAGTGGAAGCAGGATTATCTCAGCATCCCCAACCGGTTCACCAAGCCCAACGGGCAAGACAAGGAGCAATAATATGTCGAGTCTCAACAAGGTTTTACTCATCGGCAACTTAGGGTCTGATCCCGAGACGCGCGTGCGCCTGTTCACGGCATAATCACCTGTCTGTAAAGCAGACATGGGGAGCAGACATGGGGAGCAGGGCACCCCATAGGTCAACCACCTTACCCAAACCTGAAAAGGGGAGGGGAACACAGCATGGTGGTAAAAGCGGATGACGGGATAGCCATAATGAACTTCAGTCCGTCAAGACCTGTATCCTATGATTAAAGCTAAACTGCCTGAACCTCAGTTCCCAGTCGGTGTAAATCGGGCATCTTTGGGAAATATGGCTGAAACCCAAATCCTCCGGACGTGTATTAATCTAGTATACCCGTCAAACGGTCTTTGGCATAAGCGAGTTGCCAAGACTACCTGCCAACGAGGAGACAGCTTGCAAAGAGCAAGACTAAGGGGACGAACGAGGAATCTAAGGGATACTGCCAGTGATTATGCACGGAAGCAGGGATGGCCTACATGCCGAGAGGCACATGGTCACGGAGTCTCCATAGTAGTCAGCGAGGGAGAAAGACCCTTACATGGCGAAGGGAGACAGGTATGTTAGACATTCAAACAAGGAGGTATGCGAAATGCAGACTGCCGAAACTGTTTTAAATGTCATCCAGAAGAGGGGTATCGAAGGGAAACCTTTGGACAGGATGTATAGACAACTCTTCAATATCGAGATGTATAAGATGGTATACGCGGAGATTTACGCCAACAAAGGTGCAACGACACCAGGCATCGACGATGAGACAATGGATAATATGTCAACCGCAAGGATGGACAGAATAATCCAGAAAATCAAAAGCGAGACCTACCGTTGGCAACCAGTGCGCCGAACATACATCCCCAAAAGTAATGGTAAAAGTAGGCCGCTTGGCATCCCAACAGGAGATGACAAGTTACTACAAGCTACCATGAAAATCCTGCTGGAAACCTACTATGAACCGACTTTCAGTAACCGAAGTCACGGCTTCCGCTCCCAACGGGGTTGCCACACTGCCTTACAGCAGATTGGACAATCTCACAGGAACATTAGCTGGTTCATAGAAGGTGACATCAAGGGATGTTTCGATAACATCGACCACGATATAATGTTGGACATATTAGGTCAAAACATCCATGACCAGAGATTTTTACGACTGGTTAAAAACTTGATGAAAGCTGGGTATGTTGAAGATTGGCAACATAACCAAACGCATAGTGGGACACCACAAGGCGGAATAATCAGTCCATTACTGTCCAATATATACTTGGATGCGTTCGATAAATGGATTGAAAAGGAACTGTTGCCTCTATACAACTATGGCCGACAAGAAAATGGAGGCCGTAGCCGTAACCCTGAATATCGGCGCTATGAGCACTTACGCTCAAAAGCAAAGAAAAGCAGGGATATGGATGCCTATAAGCACTACGGTGAGCTGATGAAATCTATTCCGTCTATAATAGATGACGAAAGTTATAGAAAATTGGAATACATCAGATACGCCGATGACTTCCTACTCAGCTGGGTGCATTAGGTGATTGTTACGGTTTTGGTGGTTGTTTTTAGGTTGTCTCGGTACTGCTGAAAGACCCGGTCAAGCGTTCCATTGTACAAGGCGCAACGCAGGGCAAGAATGGCGTTGCTGTTTTCCTTATACCACCAAGCGCCCGAGCGTTTCAGACGAACATGGCCGATGAAGCGATGCGCCGATTCGATCGCACCCGACCCGATCGGGTATCCGCCCTTGCGATGGCTGCCGAAATCGACTTGATGCAATCGCTTTTGCAGGTACGTCAAGGCCGTGCCGATCGCTTCTTCGGCCTCTTCCGAGACCGCCTGCATGCGCTGCAGACCCCAAACCACGCCGGTGCCCTCACCGCAGAACAGGCGCGCCAGAGTCGCTTCCAGCCAATGGCTGGCGCGCGCCGCATCGGTGCCGTATTGAGCCTCGGCCACCGCGTGCAGGTAGCGGCTACAATGGTAGTAGTCGAGGATCTGACGGGCGCTCGGGAACAGTTCCTCCACCCATTTCCAGATCCACGGGGCTCCGTCCCCGATGGCACACAAGCGCACCTGCTCCTCCGGGATCAGCCCCGCCTCCTTGACCTGGCGCAAGGCCGAGCCGAAGGCCTGTTCGTCGCCCATCTGGTGCCAGGAGATCAGCTGCTCGATGCGCTCATCGTCTACCAAGTAGAAGCGAAAGCCCTTGGCTTCGTGGTATTCACCCTGCCAACGCCTTCGCCGAGCCCGGCTCTTCTTGCGCCCCGGACGAGTCCCTTTGGCGGTCTCGGGACGACTGGGCACGTCGGCCGCGTCGATGGCCAACACCACGATGGGCCGCCACTTGCGAGCGGCGGCGGCTTGAGCAATGCGATCCTGGATGTCGGCCGCGTCCGGACACACCTGCAGCACGTCCAACGACCCGGTCTGTTGCAGCACCTCGTGAATCACACAGTCGCTCATCGACGCGTCGGTCAGCTCGTCCAGCAGCTTCGCGGCGCGCTGGTGGGGCATCTCCAGCGCCAGCTTGACCCCGGCGTTTTGAACGTCCCACTGCTTGCGGTGCCCCGACAGGCCCAGGGCCTCGTCCAGCGGATAAAAGCCGTGCTCACAGGAAACGCAGTAGAAATAGGGCCGCTCCAAGGGCACCGGCCCGAGCAGCGTCTCCACCGTGCGCGAGCGCGACGGTCGCGCACGCAGGACGCGCTCACACTTCGGGCAGGCCGCCTCTTCTTGCGCCAGGAACTGGCCGTGGCGGCGTTCGATGAAGGCTTCCACCACCGCCGCGGTAAGCCCGGAGCGCTCTTGCGACACCGCCTCGGTAATCTCCATCAACGTCGGCGGAGTAGATCCGTGCTCGCTCATTTGCGTCTCCACCCGATCCAGCAACTCGTCCAGGGCTTCATGCGCTCTACTTCGAAAGCGCGCCCACTGCTGCCGCTGCTGAAAGGGCGCCAGAGAGAGAATCGCAGGCATTGCTCCCCTTCTTTCTCAATCGAGGGGAGCGTGCCGCGGGGGAGGCGGCAAAAGAATAGAACAAGTTACTGTAAAATATACACATACGTACCGAAATCGTGCCATAACAATCGGCTAAGGTGCCCACTCAGCTTCTCAGGTAATAAAGGAGAGGCTGAGGAAATCAGGGAACACATCAAAGGGTTTTTAGAAAGGGAACTCAGTCTTGAGTTGTCTGTCGAAAAGACCTTAATAACCCACGCCAAGACCGAAAAAGCCAGATTCCTCGGGTATGACCTCTGCGTAATGCAGAGAAATGAGAGAAGAACGGCAAACGGACAAATTTGGTATGGGGTTCCCAAAGAGGTCATAGTGAAATCCATGAGAAAATACATGCAAAACGGTAAGCCAATACACCGCTCTGAACTTCTGCTCAATAGCGATTACGACATAATCGCTCATTATCAGGCAGAATACAGAGGTATCGCACAGTATTATATCATGGCTCACAACGTGCACAACCTCAACAGATTGGAATGGGTGGTAGTAACGTCCCTCCTCAAAACACTGGCGAATAAATATAAGTCTACGGTGTCCAAGGTCGCAAAGAAGTATAAGGATACCAAAAGACTAAACGGGAAAATTTACCGTGTATTTCAAGCTGTTGTGGAGAGAGAGGGAAAGAAACCACTTATCTCCCACTTTGGGGCTATACCCCTGAAAAGAAACCCTCAACCCAGCACTATCTCGGACACCATCACACGAATAGGGACTAACAGAAGTGAAATCCTGACTCGGATGATGAAAGAAGAGTGCGAAATGTGCGGGGAACAAGGGGCAATCCAAGTTCATCATGTGCGGAAGTTAAAAGATGTAGACATGCCAGGTAGGAAAACAAAACCTGTTTGGATACATCGCATGGCTGCCCTCAGACGTAAAACTCTGATGACCTGCACTACTTGTCACAAGGCAATACATGCAGGCCAGCACAGAAATGAATGGGATTTCTGGAAGAACACACTGGAGAGCCGGATGCGGTGAAAGCCGCAAGTCCGGTTCGGAGGGGGGTAGTAGGAAAAGTGCTGATACCAGCAACTCGCCTGCTGCCTACCCTACTTTACCCCCAGCGGCGCTCAGGTCGCCAACTTCAACTTGGCCACCAGCGAGTCGTGGAACGACAAGAACGGGCAGCGCCAAGAGCGCACCGAATGGCACCGCATCGTCTTGTGGCAACGGCTCGCCGAAATCGCTGGTCAGTACCTAAAAAAGGGCAGCAAAATCTACATCGAGGGCAAGCTGCAAACGCGCTCTTGGGAAGATCAGCAAGGTCACAAGCGCCAGACCACCGAAATCGTCGCCAACACCATGAAAATGCTCGGTGACGAACGGGCCGCCGAGGCCGTCGAGGCCACTGAGAGCAACGGTCATGCACTCGCCGGTACCCCTGCGGCCGGCCCCAACCGCGACGATCTGCCCTTTTAACCCCGTTCCACCACTCCGCCGGGTTGACGCTCGGACGAGATGTATTAGCTTGGTCGCGGTCCGCAAAGGATGCGCGGCCATTTTTTCATCTTCTCGAAGGAGCGACCATGGCATTTGAACTCAACGCGCCAAGCAAAATAAAGAGCATAACGAGCGCGTACTCAGGCCCGCGCTTTCGCGACGGGCGGCCCAAAGTCGGTGGTGATATCGTCGAGCGGATGCAGCGGGTGACCATTGAGGAAGCCTGGGGGGTGCTGATGGGCAAGGGGCATTCGTTTCAGTTCGAAGGCGACTGGATCAACCTGCATCCAAGCCGCGTGCTAGTCGGCCGCGCGGTGACGGCCCGCTATATCCCGCACCGGCCCGACTTCGACGGCGTCGTGCAGGCCGAAGGCGAGCGGCACGGCCGGATCGGCGGTCAGAATAGCTGGGTCATCGACGCCTTAGTCGCCAACGACGTGTTGGTCGTCGACCTGTTCGGCAAGGTGCTGCGCGGGACCTTTATCGGCGACAATCTCGGCACGGCGATCGCGACCAACACCGGTGGTACGGGCCTGGTCGTCGATGGCGGCATCCGCGACGATCACCGCGTGCGCCAGTTGCCCATTAACGTGCTCTGTAAGGGGCTACATCCCTCGGCAATCGGCGAGGTGACCATGGCCGAGATCAACGGCCCGGTGCGGGTGGGGGCAGCGACCTGTATGCCGGGCGATATCGTGCTGGCGACCCCCACGGGCGTGATTTTCGTGCCACCGCAATACGCCCGCGAGGTCGTGGAGTCTTCCGAAAACACCCGCCTGCGCGACTATTGGGGCAAGAAGAGCATTGCCGACGGCCGCTACACGCCCGGGGAGGTGGATCGCAAGTGGTCGCCCAAGATGGACAAAGAATTCGCCAAGTGGAAAGAAACGGCTGACATAGAGGCTATTTTCGCCGAATTATAAAAAACGGGCCGAGGCAAATACAGACGCCCCGGCCCACTATCAAACAGCTTTTCCCGCTGCTAGCGCGCCAGCCAAGCGCTGAAGCGCTCGTTCATCTCGTCCATGTTGTCGCTCCACCAACGCCAGTCGTTGCGCAGGGCGCCCGCCGCGTTGGCTGGATACGTCGGCATGTGCGGGGCCATTTCCTCGCCGGTCTCAGCGTGTAGCGAAATCAGATCCATGCCCGAGCGACGCGCCGGCGCATAGGCGATGTAGCGGCCCACGCCGGCCATAGACGACGGCCGCGCCGCAAAGGCGAGAAACTGGCGCGCGGCCTCCAAATTCGGCGCACCAGCCGCGATGACGAGCTGGTCTATGTCCAGCACCTGGCCGTCCCAGACGATAGTAAACGACTGCTTCTCCAAAACCTGCGCGTTGAATATGCGCCCGTTGTACGCCGTGGTCATCACCACTTCGCCATCGGCGAGCATCTGCGGCGGCTGCGCGCCGGCCTCCCACCAAACCACCTGATCCTTAATGGTGTCGAGCTTGCGGAATGCGCGACTGACCCCCTTCGGGCGTGTCGAGGGTGGCGTACACCTCGTCCCGAGGCACTCCGTCGGCCATCAAGGCGAACTCCAGGTTTACAGCCGGTACGCGCCGCATCCCGCGCCGGCCCGGAAACGTCTCAAGGTCGAAAAAGTCGGCGATGGTCTCTGGTTTGCGCTCCTTATTCCTTATAGTGGTCCGCGTGGTACGCATAGATGGTCGAGTAGAACAACATGCCGAGGCCGCATTCGCTCACAGTTTCCGGGTAAAAATCGTCCTCGGGCGATTCGCCATTCGCCCCGGGAGGCAGCTCAAAGTCCAGCACTTCGAGGAGGCCCTCGTCGCAGCCGGTCATGGCATCGGCGAGTTCCATATCCACCACGTCCCAATACACGGCCCCCGCATCCACTTGGGCGCACAATTGGGCGAGGCCGCCGTTGTAGTCGTCCAGATGGACTTCAATGCCCGTCTCGGCCGTAAACGCCTCGTAATAGCCTTTTACGCAGGCGCGCGCATACGAACCGCCCCAAGACACCACGGTCAGGGATTCCGCGTTGGCCGCCGCACACCACATCAGCGCGGCCAACCCACCCGCCCAAACCCGCCTACCAGCCCAAGTTAAATTCATAGCGCTTACTTATTGGGCTGTGGCGTGACGCGCAGGTAGGGCTTAATCGCCGTGAAGCCCCGGGGAAATTTCTCGGTGGCTTCCTCGTCCGAGACGGCCGGCACCACGATGCAGTCGTCGCCGTCTTGCCAGTTGGCCGGGGTAGCCACCGAGTAATTAGCCGTCAGTTGCAGCGAGTCAATCACGCGCAAAATTTCGTCGAAGTTGCGGCCGGTTGCGGCCGGATAAGTCAGCGTCAGCTTGACCTTTTTGTCCGGGCCGATGACGAAAACCGAACGCACGGTCATATTGTCGAGCGCGTTGGGGTGGATCATGTCGTAGAGCTCGGCGACCTTGCGCTCGGGATCGGCGATCAACGGGAAGCCGACATTGGCGTTTTGGGTCTCGTTGATGTCGGCGATCCAGTCCGCGTGATCGTCAACCGAGTTGACGCTCAAGGCGATGATCTTGACGTCGCGCTTTTTGAACTCCTCTTCGATGTTGGCCACTGCACCTAACTCCGTGGTGCAGACCGGGGTGAAGTCGGCGGGGTGGGAAAAGAGCACTCCCCAAGAATCGCCGAGCCATTCGTGAAAGTTGATCGGGCCTGCGGTGGTTGCCGCGCTGAAATCCGGGGCTTCGTCGCCGAGTCGGATAGCCATGATGGTTCTCCTTTTTTCTACTTGTGAAAGGGTTTGCGAACAAACGATTAAATATCAAGGTACGCATAGCGGTCGTCAATTGGTCGCCAACAGCCGCTTGAGATAGCGAGCGCTCTCGCGGACCGCGGCTTCTGTACCCAGCTCGGCCGAAGCCTGATGAACCGTTACATAGCCCTCGTAGCCGACCACGCGCAGCGCGTCCATCAGCGGCGGGAAGCTAATGCCCCCTTCCTCCCACAAGGGGATCTGGCGGAACCGCACCTCGCCGCGGCACCACGTCTCAAGCGCGTCTGGACCATCGGCGGTCAAGACCTGATTTTGCAGATACACATTGAATAGGTGCGGCACCAGACGGCGGATGGCATTCAGCCCATAAGGCTCGCCACATAGCTCTAAGTTGGCCGGTTCGTAGATCAAGCCAAAGTTGGAGCGGCCAATGCTCGCCAAAACGTGCAGCGAGCGGTCGATTTCCTCGAAGAGGCTGCGGGTGTGACACTGGTGTGCTAGGCGCATATCGCGCTCGGCAGCTTCGTCGGCGGCACGGCGCGCCCAAGCGATATCTGCGTCCTTTTTCAGGCAGACGCGCAGCAGTGGAGCACCGAGCTGTTCGGCTAGATCGAGATAGGGCGTTATATTGCGGAGGGCATCCGGCCCTTGGTCGGAGTTTTCCGGGATGGGGAAGTCGCCGGTGAGCATGGAGACGGCCAGCGAGTAGCGGCCGAGCAGGGCATGAGCAGCGGCAACCGTCTCTGGCGGGCTGTGAACGCCCACTTGCGAGGCGCGCATACACAGCCCGCGGTACCCGTGGCGGGTGGCCAGGGCGGCCAATTGCTCGAGCGTCATATTGGCTTCGCGTTTGGCGTGAAATTTTTCGGCGACGCGGACCGAGAGCGAGAGTTTCATCGGGATCCTCGCGGTTGAGGGTTGTTGGCGGACTGCTTCTTAGAAACTTTTAGGTAATTTGCACAAAGAAAGGATGCAAACTAATGAGAACGATCCGCGCAATGTGGATTGCAGTCGTCGCTGGCTTGGTGGCCGTTCCAGCCCAAGCTTGGTGGGGGGATGGGCACGGGATTCTGACCGAGGGAGCCGTGCTGGCCCTGCCAGAGGACGTGCCGGCCTTCTTCCGCCAAGGCGGCAACATCGCCAGCCATACGGTCTTCGATCCAGATCTGTTTAAGAATCGGGGCGCCCCCTTGCTGAGCCATGCCGAGCACGGAGAGCACTATTTCGATCTAGAGTACCTTGAGGGACGAGAGATTCCGCCGCAGCGCTTTGACTTTATCGCCTTGTGCTTCGAGCTAGAACTGGATCCGACCAAGGTCGGGATGGCCCCATACGCCATCGCCGAGTGGACCGGACGGTTGGCCGTGGCCTTTGCCGAGCATCGCAAGTGGCCGGAGAACGAGGCGATTCAGCAGAAGTGCCTCGTCTATGCGGGTATGCTCGCCCACTACGCCGAAGACATCTGTCAGCCTCTGCACGCGACCCGGGACTACGACGGCAAGAAGCAAGCGGACGGCACGGTTATCGGCAAGGGCATCCACGAACAGGTGGATTCAGCGGTGGAGCGGCTCGGCTTTGCGGCCGAGGATTTGGCGGCCGAGCAGGACATTGTAGCCTCTGATTCGCTGATGAAGGCCATCACCGACCAGATCAAAAAAAGCAACGGGCGAGTGGAAGAGGTGTACGCGCTGCTGGGCCATTGGGAAGACAAAAGTGACGCCCGCGTGCGTGCCTTGGCCCTAGAGTTGGCCCGGACGTCCGTGCGCTTTACGGCCTCGCTCTACCTGACGGCCTGGCACCAGTCTGCTGAAATTCGCTTGCCGGGGTGGTTACAGCGCTGAGCGGGCGGCGGGCACCCGACCCACATGCAGCAGAATCGCCGATTGACTTTGCTTGCCGGGGCGGTTTGCCTCAGTTGTTTATCCCCGAAGTTCGCACGGACGCGCGAACTTGGCCCCCATGTTCCACGAGCCAAGAGCGGAAGAATTGCAACACGGCTGCGCCGTCTCCCTGCTGTCGTTGCTTTCGCTGAATGAGCCATAGCTCGATCTCGACGTCCCGCAGGTCCGGGTTTAGCCCTCGAGCTTGGGGGCTGCCGTGGAAGCGCTTGAAATCCGGCTGATTCTTGTAGAACGAAATCGCGTCGCTGTTTTGTAGGAGATCTGAAACGATGATGAGACGACGCGGCACCTCGCGCCGCTTGGTACTCTGAAAATGCTTTATGGCAACCAACTGTACCGATTCCATGATCGGCGACGATTTCGCCTCTTTATTGGTGAGCAGCTTTCTCAGCTCCTCTTCTAAAGGTGCGCGAAATTTTTGCTGCCAGTTGCGCCGAATGATCGCTTCGGATTGCGTGAGGTGATCGACGTTTTCCGGGTCGCCGGGGCTACAGACCTTGATAATCGGGTCGAGGCTCCCGCCATGCGTAGGGTCCACCGCAAAAAGACTGATCTCGTGATTTTCCTCAATCTTATCGAGTAGGTTCCAGATCCGAGTTTCCAGATCGGATTTGGTAGTGGGCATGAACGAATCCGTGCGATCGAGCAGGATCGCCGTAATCGCCGAGGGGCCCTCCGACCGGCAAAGGGTCTTTGGATCGCGCTCGACCGACGGCGGTTTTAGCAACACAAAAACGAGCAAGATAACGATGACCCCCGCGATCATCGCACCGCCTGCTATCGTTTTATTCGATAGCTTACTTTTACTCATTAACTCTCTTCCTGATCGCCCCTCGGACTATCTGGCTGCCTCCGATGCGGCGCCAACGGTCTCAATTCCTCGCTGCCCATATCGTACTGATAGTGCAGCTCCTTCACGCCGTTATCAATTTTTATCTCCGCCGCGCTGGTGATCTTCAAGATCTCCTCGCGCGTCAGCATGGCCTTCGGCAAGCTGGTGTCTATTGGCGTTTTCACGATTCGCCAAGGCTTCTTGAATCGCTCTGGCGCTTTTCCGTCTCGCATCGCCCGGTTGGTATCGCGGTAGAGCTTGAGCAAGTGATTTCCCGCGTGCTCTAAGTGGTCTAGATGGTCGTCGAACAATTTAATGAGGCGTCGATGGTCGTCGATGACAGAATCGTGTTGTCGTCCAGCGAGCAAAATGTTTTGCTTGATGTTCTCCAACGCTTGCACCGCCTCATCCGACGTTTCCTTCAATCCCTTTAGGCAGACCTGATAGAGCACGTTGTACGCTTCGTCGGCCTCCGCGAAGACGCGGGCACATTTCGCGTAACCCGGATAGCGATCATCCCACAGGATTCCATCGATAAAGCTAATGATCGCAAAGAGGAATCCCATGAAGAACAGGATCCACGATTGGAAGTCCCCTAGACCCAATGGATTGTCGCCGAAAGCGGCGATGGCGAGTTTCCCCCCTTCGTCGAGCATCGTGCCCGTTGTCTCCCGATAGTGCGCCACCATCAGGTTGAAAAACAACGCAAAGGCCATAAACACCACCGCGCCGGCGATGCCCACGGACCTTCTGCTCCAATGGATGTGGTTGAAATTGGTGACCAGGATGCCGAGCAAAAAGGCAATGCCGAGGTTGACGAACGAGATGACAACGGCCTCGGTGTACGCGCCGAACAGCCCAAACTCGTTGCCCTTGGCCAGAAAGGAGGCATTGCCAAAGGTCTCAATGAGAAAGAGCACGGCGATGAGGCCTATGTTAAATATCTTATCGTCCCAGCTACGGGGCTGCGGCTCGCGGCTAAGGCCATTTTGCTCCTTAAACTGCTGCAAGTCTTCTTTTTTTCGGCGCAGATCCTGTTGCTCTCTGCTCAACTCCACTATGGCCTTATCGACATTCTGATCGAACTCCGCACGTTGCTTGGCCGTTTCAATCTCAATGGAACTTAGTTGTTCCCGGAAATCTAGCCCGACGAGTCGTTCTCTGTATGTCTTTAGCTCGCTCTCGCACGTATTCTGTGCCTGTGCTTGAGAGCTCTCAATTAGCCCGATAACCTTGCGTTCTGTGGGATCGAGGTCGTCTTCCGCACTGTCTAGTGCCGGCCGCCCCCGCCTCGCGTTCCGTTGGCTATCTTCGACTATATGCAGATCTTCCGCGACCCTATTGGTGTCGATCTTCTCAAACGGGTTGGTATGAAGATCGTCTGTCATCGCACACTCCTCCTCATTTACAACGTCTTTGGGACTGAAAATAAAAAACGACAGGGGATTGAGGGGATTGTATTAAAGATATGCATAACTGCGATTTTCGCCTCCCTATTCTTTGTTTTTATCCCTCAAAACACCACCCTAAACCCCTCTCGATCTTCCATTCCTTGCGCGAAGATGCGCGGATCGATGTCGAGGCCCGCACCGGGCGTGGCGGGCACGTGGAGGATGGAGTCGGCGAGCCGCCAGCCATCGGTGATTAGCCCAGGCATGGCAGCCGGTGCGGCTTCGAGCAGGCAGAAGTTGGGGATCGAAGCGGCGAAATGGGCGTGGTGAAAGCGCTCGACGTAAGACCCCCAGCAATGGGGGGCGCAGAGCGCGTTCCACTGCTCTAGCCGCGCCGACGTGCTCCGCCACCACGTCAGCCCCATGGCGCGGAAATCGTGCTGCACCACGTCGATAAAACCCTGTTCTACCAAGTCAAAAAAGTACGGCGGCGGCGAAAATTCCCCATCGGCTACCAGCGTGTCCCAGTCATTTTCGACGATGTGCTCCTTGAGCGCTTGATTGAGCGGGGCGTCTTCGGCAAAAGGCTCCTCAAACCAATAGATGCCCACATCCGCACAGGCATCCAACAGGGCTATGGCCGTGTTGAGTGTATTGCCCATGTTGGCGTCGATGAGCACCTTGGCGTGCGAGCCAGCGGCTTCGCGCACCGTGCGAATGACCAGCTCGTCGCGCTTCAGACCTGCGTCCGTGGGCATCCAGCGCGCACCGCGACCGACCTTGATCTTGAAGTGCAAATAGCCGTGCTCGTGGCCGGTGGCGACTTCGCCGCGGAAGATGTCTTTGACTTGTTCCTCATCTGCGGCTTCCAAATCGTCGATATAGACCGAGCCGTCGTACACTTCAACCTCGCGTTTGCCGCGAGCACCGAGCAGGCGGTACAGCGGCAAATCCATCATCCGCGCCACCAAATCCCACAGCGGCAGGTCGAGGTTGCGGCCCGCGGGCAGGCAGCCGTCGGGGAGTTGGAAGAGATCGCCGATCTCCTTGCCGAGCAGCGCGCGCGCTTCGGTCTCGCCAATGCGAGACCACCCCAAGCCCCAAGCCCCGCCGTCCGTGCGCACCCTGACGACCGGGTCCGTGATCTGCGTGCCGTGGGCGGGAATGCGGGCATTGAAGCCGATGTAGCGCGGCCGGGTGCCGCGCAGAACGCATTTTTCAATACAAGTAATCTTCCCTTTGGGGACTTCGTGCATGGCCAAGCTCCTTATCAGGGCGAGGGCAAGATGCCATCGCCGTTCCACAAGCGGGTCTGCGGCCAGTAGGCCGACCATCCAAACCACATCGAATTATAGGCTGGGATTTGCTCTAGCCGCGCGCCCTTGAGCGGCCCGGAAAGAGCCTCGCCGAGCATGTTCCACTCGCTGCCGGTCTCCACGTCGGCAAAGGCCAAAGGCAGATCGCCGGTGCGGCTGAGTATGCGAAAGGTCAAAAGCTGATCACCGACAACCCGGCTGTAGGGAATGGCGGTGGAAGTCTCTCTGTCGTAGAGCACGAGCACGGCGCGGTCGCCAACGCGATCGTTGATGACGGCCTTATTGGGCATCCTGCTGAAAGGATAGGCCCTGCTCTCGCCAGCGGCTCGCAACCCCAAGACCATTTCCTTGGCCGACAAGCGGTCGCTGGGCCGAGCGGTAGTAAGCGGAAAAATAATCATCCGTTGGTTGCTGCGATAGTTGCCATAAGGGTAGTGGCCGTACCCATCTAGTGGATATAGTGCGCGGATATAGTCCGGGTAGCGGTCTAGACCGGTCGCCGCTTGGGCGACCGTGGTATGCGGATACAGCGTGCGCCACAGGCCCCAAGTCGTCTCGACCACGGGCAAGAGCTGGAGGCGCCGCCCTCTGTACTCGCCACTAATACCAACGTAGATCATCTGCGGGTACAGGGTTTTCTCGTCGCGGCGGTCGTACAGCACCAAGTTGCTGTTGAGTACCATGCCGGAGACGCCGAATTCGATTTGGGCTGAGTCCGGAGCCGTCGCGTCAAAAACTAGCCCGGTGCCGGTCAGCGGGCAGAAAGTGACGCAGATGTACTGGTCGCCTAGCTGGTCGTTGATGACTTCGTGCTTCCAGCCGAGGCGATGCGGATAGGCCCGCGCGGCACCGTTTGCGACCACGCCGAGGACTAGGTCCGAATCCGCGAGATAGTGCGCGTCTGCCGGCGCAACGCTCTGGGGGTTAGTCATGGCCGGGATGCCGTCGCGGGGCACTCCGCCCGAGCGCAGGTGGTGGGTCAGCTCGCCGAGGAGGTTGTAGATGTCGGCGTGGAGAGGAGCGGCAATGAAGAGGGCAAGCAGGATGCGGGCCATGGCGTCGGACACTGGGAAAGCGATGCGGAGGCTCAATTATACAAGGGAACCGTTGGATGTCAAACGGCTCCCCGGATCGCTAGCTTGCGGATGGCTGTGGACCGCAAGAAGTTACGTTACCCCTAGCAGGAAGGAGCCTGCGACGTGAACGCCCGCCAGACGGTCGAGGCCTACTTCGCCGCGTTGACAACAGGCGATGCCGACCAGCTCATCGATCTCATCTCCCCAGCCGATCACTTTGTCAAGATCGGCACAGAGCCGGGGGAACACATCGAGGGCGGTGGGCGCGCTGCCCAGTACTACTACCACCACGTCGCCAGCACCCG
This sequence comes from Candidatus Latescibacterota bacterium, assembly GCA_965261395.1. Lineage (GTDB taxonomy): Bacteria > Latescibacterota > UBA2968 > UBA8231 > UBA8231. The sequence continues at coordinate 2,302,013 of OZ253462.1, read as the reverse complement.
GGATTTTACCATCGACACCGAGCACCTCGACGTGCAGGAGCGCGATTCGGTGGCTTGGTTCTACACCCGACAGCAGTGGCGGCTCAAATGGCAAGGCCAGGACGAGGAACTAGCCCTGCGTTTGACGGGCGTATTGGAGCGGGAAGCGGGCGAGTGGAAGTTCGCGCAGATCCACGCTTCCATAGGGGTGGCCTAGCGGGAACTTGCGCCGCCGATGGGAAAACGCTCCCTTACTTGTTAGGCTCCTTTTGCGCGTCCTATATTGGGTTATTGGCTTGGCTCAACCGGATAAATCCTATGCGCAACGCCATCCTCGTGAGTGCCCTAGTGCTCGCCACGCCCCTCGCGGGCGACCAACTTCGCATCGCGTCGTCGGACGACTGGCGCCAATGGCAACTGCCCGGCGACGCCGTCGAGGTCGCACGCGGTACGCTCAAACCCTCCTTTGTCCGCCGCAATATCAACGCCGTCGCCAACGCCTTTGACTTTGCCAGCGGCGGCATCCGCAAAGTGGGCTCCAACCCCGGCGACGCCCTCAATTTGATCGACGGCGATCCGGCGACCTACTGGGCTCCCGATCCGAGCGCCAGCGTAGAGGACTGGTGGATCGAAGTCGATCTGGGGCGCGTCGTATCGGCGCGCAAAATTGAGCTCCACTTCGCCGCCAACAGCACCCCGCTGGAGTTTTTCAAAGTCCTCACCTCCGACGGCGAGCCTTTCTTCAGCAATGCCAATTCCGTTCTTCCCGGCACGCTGCGCTACAACAAGCGCTGGCGCTATAGCTTCAACGAAGCACCCCTCATCGAGATTGACTACCAGCTCAATCCACTCAAGAATATCCGCATCGAGGCCGACCTACCCACGGAGCATATCCGCCTGAGCGAGGTGGTGGTCGAGAGCATCGGCGACAACCTTTCGCTGGGGATCTGGGGCCGGGGAGGCAGCGTCGAAATCGTCTCTGAGGCCACCTCTAAGATCGGCCGCACCCTCACCGAGTCGAAGGGGATCAGCAATACCCTCGTCGATGGCGATATCACCACCTATTGGGGCACGGTACATCGCGGCGGCTCCGGCACGCAGCCCGAACAGCAGATCGGACAGTTCGAGATTGACCTAGGGGCGCTGTATTGGGTGGACAGGGTGCGAATGCTCGGTGATCCCAGTGGCATCGCGCCTAAGGCGGCGTGCGGCGATTGTGGCCGGCAGCGTCAATTCAACTACCTCTGGTACCAATTCTTCGCGTCGGACGGATCGAAGGCACCGGATGGCTCGTTGAGTTGGGAACTGCTGGGCGAATTGCCCTCGGATCGCCGCAACCTAACAGAAGTCCGCCATTTTCAGGAGCGCTTCCCGCTGCGCAAGGTCCGCCATGTGCGGCTGATCTTCCCCATGTCCGAGGGCTTCGAAGCCTTTAACGGCCGCATCGGCACCACGGCCGAGTGGCAGGTCTTCGGCGAGGGCCACCCGGCCGCGGTGATGGCGCGCTCGCCGATTTACGACCTGGGCTCCATCCAGCATATTGCGGAAATAGGCTGGGCGATCGACACACCGCCGGGGACTCACGTCGAAATCCGCAGCCGCACCGGCAACCTCCTCGACAGTCAGTACACCTTCTACAACAAAAACGGCAAGCAAGTCACCGAGAGACAATACAATAAGCTGATCCCCAGCTTCAAAGGGGCCATCGACACCGTCCGCATCGCTGGGGCCGACTGGAGCAACTGGAGCCGGGCCTACGCGACCTCCGGACAGGTCTTCCTCTCGCCCGGCCCTCGGCGCTACGTGCAGTTGGACATCCACTTCCTCTCCGAAGACCCTTTCGCCACCGCGACCTTAGACGATATCGTCCTCGAATTCAATAATCCACTGGCTCAACAGACGCGCGCCGAAGTCTTTCCCATTGAGGTTTCCCCCGGCGAAATGAGCCAATTTACCTACTATCTTCGCTCCGACTTCGTCTCGTCCAGTCGGGGCTTTGATCAGATCCAACTGGCCTCCACCGCTGGGGCCACCTTCCGTGCGCTGCGGCTCGCCGGCGAGCCGGTCACCGCCCCGGTCGAAGAAACCGAAAATGGCTTCAAGGTTCTCCTCGCTGAGCCAGTGCGACGCTCGGCCCTAATCGAAATCGACTTCGAGAGTACCCTTTATCTCAACCAGACCCGCTTCGAAGCCTTCCTCTTCAACAGCGCCCTGTCAACCACTTTGCGGCAACAGGTTGACCCCGGCGACGCCGAGGCCGCCATTGCCAGCGACCGGACCTTTATCTCCTTGCCCACCGACGGACGACTCTTTGCGGACCTCTCGCTATCGAACCGGGTACTGACTCCCAATGGCGACGGCATCTCAGACCAGTTGCAAATTGATCTCGACCTGTTCAAAATGCTCGACCCCCGACCGGTCATCATCGGCGTCTATAACTTAACTGGCCATCGGGTCGCCCTCATCAGCGACGCGGCCACTACGGCCGGTCACCAGACCTATCAATGGGACGGCCGCGACAGCCAGGGCCGCACCGTCGCGCCTGGGATCTACATCCTCCGCGTCACGGCTGAAGGCGACGCGCTGACCCGCAGCGAGAACCGCCTGATCTCGGTAGTCTACTGATGGACGAGTTCCTCACCGACCAATCGCCCGCGCCAAGGCCCATAGCTGCCAAGGCGAAATCGAGACCAACCCGACTCCGCAGTGCACTCGGCAATAGGAGGCATATGACCTACGCGCGCATCTTGATGTGGCTGGCCGCGTCGTGGATCACCACGGCGGAGGCTGACATTGTCTTGTGGCAGATCGGCGGTAGCGGCTTGGAGTGGGCCGAGCACGACTCGGTCGCCATTCTCATCGATGAGACTACCACGCCCGGAGCGATCCAGCCCGTCTATATACAGCCCGACCGCTCCGTCTTCTCCTATCTGACCAACTGGGGCGACTGGAATCCCCGCGAACTAGGCTACGTGGACGGCGAAAGAGCGCGAGTATCTGGCAACTTGCGCCTAGTGGACGGCGACAGCACGTCCTATCTCGCGCCCTCTTCGGGCGGCAGTCCCGACGGCCGCACTTTCACCTTCGACTTGGCCGTGCCAGTGCCCATCTTTTCCTTTGGGTTCTATACGCCCTCGCAGGGATACCGCTCGGACGGCAAGAGCCTGCGCGAAGACGTAGTGCCCGCCTATGAACTCTATGTCGCCGCCCACAACACGAGCGAATGGCGGCAGATCGCCGATGTGCAGGAGAATTTCCGCGCCGACGTGCAGCACCAGTTTCCCCGCCAGTACGTGCGCTTCACCCGCTATATCCGTCGGCTCTCGCGCTCGCTCGAAGCCGCCCAGATCGAGGCGCTGCAAAAATCGTCCCAGGCAACCTTTGCCAAGGGCCAAGCCCATCGGGGCACCATCGGCGATTTCGAGCTCTTCGGCGAGGGTGTTCCCCTGCGTGCGGTGTACAAGACCCGAATATTCGACTTGGAGCGGAAGGTCAACTTCGGGCGCTTCTCTTGGTCGGCGACAGCGCTGCGAATGGTGGACGGCGAGCTGGTGGAGACCGCCGACGCCCCAGTCTCAATCCAAGTCGAGGCGCGCACCGGCACCGACCCCAAGCCGGATATCTACTACGAGTTCACCGACATGGGCACTCGCGTCCCGGTGCCGCAGCAACGCTACCAAGAAGTGCTCAAAAACCCGAGCGGGGCGGTCAATGCCGACGACGGACAGGGGGGGACGCTGACGCTGACGACGCGCCCCAAGCCGGGGATTCGCGCTGGAATCGAATACGACCAAGACAACTGGACCTTCTGGTCGGTCCCAGCGTTCGAGTCAGGCCAAACGCTCGGCCTGCGGTCCGGCTCCCATTTGCAGCTAAAAATCGTCCTGAATAGTGAGGAGTTCGACGCCTTCGTGCGGCTTGATTCCCTGTGGATCGAAACCTCGCCGACTTTGGCCACCTCGGTCATCGGCGAAGTGGCCCGGTTGGACGATCCGCAGCCCCTGCGCGGCGTTGCTGAGGTGGAGATGGGCGCGATGACGGAGTTCGTCTATGCTGTCAAAGCCGAGGTTAACGCCGGCGACGCGGGCTTCGACGCGCTGCGTATCCGCACCGGCGGCCAGCCCGCGTTCAAGCACCTCGAAATGGGCTCCCCTTTGCGACAGGTGGTGGCCAGCGAAGTGGTCGAAAGAGCAGACGAGTTGACGATACGTTTGCCGGAGCGACTAAACGCCGGGCGCAACGAGTTGATCCGCGTCGTCTTCGCCGCCGAGGTCTTCGACTTTGCCTGGACCTTCGACGGCGAAGTACTCGACAGCCAGAGCCAGAATCTGCCTCAGCCCGTGCGGGGTGGCGATGTCGGCGGCGACATCGCCACCGGTACCCTGCGTGTCCTGGCCTCTTCGACCACCCAAGCCGAGAAAATCCGCGATCTGCGCCTCTCTACCGCCGTCGTCACGCCCAACGACGACGGAGTCAACGACCTGCTAGAAATCGAGTATACCCTCCTAGGACTACCCCGCACCGTGGCAGCCCGGCTGAATATCCACGCACTCGATGGCCGCAAAGTCGCCACGCTGGCAGCAGGTGGACAGAAGTCGGGCCTACAGCGCATTCGTTGGGACGGCCGCGACGACAGCGGGGCACTTTTGCCGACTGGTCTCTACCTGCTCGGGCTGGAAGTCGAGGGGGAAGCCGCGGTAATCAAGCGGCTCATCCCGGTGGGGTTGGCTTATTGACCACCGCGGCCATGACCCTAGCCTTGACCTGCTTCTGTTTTCACCGCCCTTCGCTGCTCAGGCGTAGTGAGGGGATGAGGGAGCGATAGTGCGGCCTCTGTCCGAGTCCTTCGGATTTCTCCGTGGCAATGTCCTCGTGCTCATCGTGTCGGGAAGTCTGGGCATGTTCTGTCGGGCCATGGTATTCCCGTACGTCCCCCTCTACATCCTGGCCCTCGGCGGCGAGCCGGAGCAGATCGGGATCGTTTACGCCCTAGGACCGCTCGGCGGGCTGATCGCGTTTCCGATCGCCGGCTATCTCGCCGACCACATGAACCGGGCTTGGTTGATCGCGGCGGCCGGCTACTTCTCCGCTATAGCCGTGCTGGTGAACGCCGTAGCGCCGAGTTGGGAATGGGTGGCCGCGGCCATGCTGATGCGGGGCTTTGCCGTGTTCCACTTCCCGGCCACATCGGCGCTCATCGCCGACTCTCTGTCCGCTAGAAACCGGGGTCGCGGAATGGCGACGATGGCCGGCTTGACCGGGGGCTTGGCGCTGTTCGCTCCGTTTGTCGCCGGCGTGGCCATCGACGCCTGGGGAGTTGAGGCGGGGATGCGGATCCTCTACGTGGTGATGGGCTCGGCCTACGCCGCGGGAGCTACGATCAACCTGATCTTCATCCGCGAGACCCGGCAGCCACCAGCGGAAGCGGTGAGTGCCGCCAACCTCGGACAGGCGCTAGGCCGTTCCTATACTGGCATCCCGGCGCTGCTGCGGGGTTTCCCGCGCTCGCTGCGGGCCGTGTCCGTGGTGATCATTCTGTGTTTCATCGCCAACGGCGTGGCCGGCCCCTTCTGGGTGGTGTACGCGAAGACCCACCTTGGGCTAACGGCTTCGCAGTGGGGGCTGATCTTGCTGGTAGAGTTCGGCTTGCGGAACCTGACGACGGTTCCGGCGGGGTTCCTCACCGACCGCTTTGGACGCACGCGGTTTCTCATCGCCGCTTTGCTGCTCTCCGCTGCGACTCCACTGTATCTGCTGGCTGGCTCCTTTGGGTTCGTGCTGGCGATCCGCTGTGTCATCGCCGTGGCCTCAGCCTTTTTCAGCCCCGCTATGGGTGCCCTGCTAGCCGACACCGTGCCCAGCGCAATCCGCGGACGCGTGATGGCCGCCATTGGCCGAGGATCCGTGTCGATCGGCAGTGCCTCTGGAGGGACGGGCGGCCCTGGGACCGGATTTTTGACCACCCTGCCGCTGATGGCGGCAGCGCTCTGCGGCGGCTTCCTCTACGCTTGGAGCCCGGCGACTCCGTTTCTGCTCGTCTTTGGCCTGACCGTCGTCGCCTTACTGGTGTCGATCGCGTTCGTGCGGGATCCAAAAACGGCGCAGGAATAGCTACTAGGTCGCGGTTGACCCCTTGCAGCAGCGGGCATATTATTCCCCGACCAACCCATATTCCGCACGATCCGCACAAAACAGCTAGCAGGCGACTGAGCAATTATGTCGAGGAAGGGAAGCACTATGTTCGAGCGGCCCGATTGGGACGAGTACTACATGCGGATCGCCATGGCCGTCCGAGCGCGTGCCAACTGCACGGGCAACCGCATTGGAGCTATCTTGGTGCAGAACGACCGGATCATTTCGACCGGCTACAACGGCACCCCGCACAACATGGTCAACTGCCTCGACGGGGGGTGCGACCGCTGCGACCGCCGCGACCAGTACGCTTCGGGCAAGGACTACGATTTGTGCATCTGCGTCCACGCCGAGCAAAACGCACTGTTGTCGGCGGCCCGCTTTGGGATCGCCACCGAAGGAGCGGTGCTGTATTCGACGATGCGGCCTTGTTTTGGCTGTGCCAAAGAAATCCTCCAAGCCAAGATACACGCGGTGTATTACTTGCACGATTGGATCTATCCCGATGCCGAGCGACAGGTCAGCTACGAAGGGCTATTGTCGTTTGTACCCGGAGGCGTGCGGGCTGTGGCCATGGATGACCCGGACGCTGTTTGGGCCGTTTCCTCCTTGCGCCAAGACGAGTGAGGATGAGACGAGCTGCCTGGGCCGCGTGGGCGAGTCTGATGGCCGTGGAGGCCGTCAGCGCAGAGCCGGTCGCCGTGGTGCCGGTGGCCTCCAAGCCAACGCTCGATGGCATATTGGTCGAGTGGGGGGCACCCGAGCACATCGGTCTAGTCCCCGGGGGGGAGCGCGTGGGCGTGCGCGGAGCCTTTGCTGGCTCGGCCGATCACGAGGCCGACCTCTACCTGATGTGGGACGCCGACTACGTGTACGTGGCGGCCGCAGTAGTTGACGATACCGTAGATGCCCAACAGATTCCCCCTGACAAAAGCGAATGGCGCGGCCCATCCGGGGAGCGCAAGGACGCGATGTTTTACTACGATCACCTGAAAATTTTCTTGCGCGGCCCAGAGCAGCCCTTGGGGCATACCATCTGGCTGAGTCCGGCCGACGGCGCGCCCTATCTGTGGGGGGGACTACAGCGCGAGCAGCCTACAGAGCGCGTGCCCGTAGAGGCTGGAGGGGCGAGGCGCGATCAGCTCTACACCTTTGAAGTGGGCATTCCCTGGAGCTGGTTGGGCCTCTATCCCCAGCCCGACATGGTGCTCGACGCGCTCTTTCTGCTGCCGGATTCCGACCGGCCCGCCGAGGCACTGCGCAACAAGGTGCGGCAGAGCAACAAGTGGATCTGGTGGCAGGGCAAGGTGCAGCTCAAGGGGCAGCCACCCGGGTTGCGCCAACTGCCCAAGCAGCAGGTCATCGCGGAGATCGCGGAGAAGACGCGGGAGATTACCGTGCCGAAGGTGGCCCAGAAGAAACCGGACGAAGCAAAGGTTCGGGAGGAGCGGGACTCGGTTGTCGTTGAGGAAAGTCCGGTCGCACAGCGGGAAATTCCGGCTGAAACGGACCGCGGCGATGCTGGCACAATAAAGACCGCAAGCAGGTCCCAAGAAGCCGTGCAAACTGCGGCGGTGCCAACACTTAGGTCGCGGCTGAACAGGTCGTTGTTGGCAAAGAGGCATCCAGCACCAGCTTGGGTGCGGGCGCTCAATGACGACGAGGAGGTATCACTGGGCCAAGTCGATTCCCTCTATTATAGATTGACCCAATCGCTGGCGCGCTTGAGCGCGGATCGCATTAATGTTCGCACCGACGGGTTGGTCATAGACATAGCGGAATACGCGGGGACTTGGCGGACGCAGGCGCAACATCTCTTGCAAAAACTGCTGGCCAAGACACTCGCCGACCTAGAGCAGGGGCGGCTACAGGAGCAGATCGCGGGTGCCGCCGCCGAGGTCGGCGTAGATGGCGACAAAGCCACCCGCTTAGTACAATCGCTCTGCCGCGAGACCCTAAAGATCTACGCCGAGGGCAAGGTCGCTCGTTCCGAAGCCCTAATCGACAAAGCGCGACGGCGAGTCAAACTCTCCGAGGAGCAGGCGCAAGACCTACTCGCGGTGCTAGCCGCGTCTATTACCCGATAACTTTATGCCTGTACTTTCCATCGAACACTTGAGCCAAGTCGGCGCAGCCATTTTCGCGGCAGCCGGCGCGCCGCCTGCCGCCGCCGATGTCGTCGCCAAGCTGCTGGCCGATGCCAATGCCGTGGGGCACGACTCGCACGGCGTCATCCGCATTCCCCAATACATAAGCACCATCGAAAAGGGGGAGATCGTTCCCCACGCCGAGGTCGAAGTCGTGCGCCAGACCGCGGCGGCGGCCGTGCTCGACGGGCACTGGGGATTTGGTCAAGTCGTGATGAACCAAGCGGTGGAGATGGGCTTAGAGCGCGCTGGCAACTGCGGAGTCGCCGCCATAACCGTCAAAAACTCCAACCACATCGGTCGCCTCGGCAGCTATGTGGAGCGCGTCGCCGAGGCGAATATGATCGGCCTGCTCTGCGCCAACTCGCACGGCGGCGGAGCCAGCGTGGCCCCTTGGGGCGGCATCGCCGGGCGCTTGGGCACCAATCCGCTGGCGGGCGGTTGGCCCGACGGAGAGGGCGGAGCACTCGTGCTGGACATTACGACCAGCGTGGTGGCCGAGGGCAAGGTGCGGGTCAAGCGCAACCGCGGCGAGCCAGTTCCCGAGGGATGGATCATCGACGCGGCTGGCCGGCCATCGACGGATCCCGCGGACTTTTACGACGAGCCGCGCGGCAGCCTCTTGCCCTTTGGCGGCGTCATGGGCCACAAGGGCTACGGACTTGGGGTGGTGGTGGAGCTGTTGGGCGGGGCGCTGAGCGGGGCGGGTTGTGCGCGGGGCCGGAAGGCGCGGATCGGCAATGGCTGCTTCTTGCTGGTCATCGACATTGGGCGCTTTCAGCCGCTAGCCGAGTACGCGGCTCAAGTGCGGGCGTTTGTAGCCTATCTGCGGGCCTCGCCCAAGGCCGCGGGCGTCGATGCCATCCTGTTGCCCGGAGAGTTAGAAAAGCGCGAGCGACAGCGGCGCCAGGCCGGCGTGGCTGTCGAAGAAGAAACTTGGCGGCAAATCCTAGATTGCGCTCACCGGGTCGGTGCCGTCCTACCAATCGTTTAGCACAAGGAGCATTAATGAAAGCATCTGACCTCTTCGTCCGCGCCTTGGAGCACGAGGGCGTGGAATTTCTCTTCGGCATTCCGGGCGAGGAAAACCTCGACTTGCTCGAATCGCTGCGCGGCTCCGAGCAGATCCAATTGATTCTCAACCGCCACGAGCAAGCCGCAGGCTTCATGGCCGCCACGTACGGCCGCCTCACCGGCAAGACCGGCGTGTGCCTATCTACCTTGGGACCGGGGGCGACCAACTTCGTCACCTCCGCAGCCTACGCCCAACTCGGCGCCATGCCCATGCTGATGATCACCGGCCAAAAGCCCATCAAGTCGAGCAAGCAAGGGCAATTCCAAATCGTCGATATCGTCGAGATGATGCGGCCCCTAACCAAGTACACCCACCAGATTGTCAGCGGCGACAGTGTGCCCTCCCGCGTCCGTGAGGCGTTCCGTTTAGCCGAGGAGGAGCGGCCCGGGGCCGTGCATTTAGAGCTGCCCGAAGACATCGCCTGCGAAGACACCGACACGCCGCTCTTCCCCAGGGACCGCGTGCGGCGCCCCATCCCCGAAGAAAAGGCCATCGCCCAAGCCGCCGACCTAATCGAAGCGGCGCAAAGCCCCCTCTTGCTCATCGGGGCCGGGGCTAACCGCAAGCGCACCTCCAAGATGCTGTTCAACTTCATCCGCGACACCGGCATCCCGTTCTTCACCACCCAGATGGGCAAGGGCGTCGTCGACGAGCGCGACCCGCTCTTTTTGGGCAACGCCGCGCTGTCGGCCCACGACCCGTTGCACTGCGCCATCGACCGCGCCGACCTCATCATCAACGTCGGCCACGACGTGGTCGAAAAGCCGCCGTTTTTCATGGAGCCTAACGGCTTACAGGTCATTCACGTCAACTTCTCTTCGGCCTCGGTCGATCCGGTCTATTTCCCCCAGCTAGAGGTCATCGGCGACATCGGCAACAGCATCTGGCAGTTGCTGCTGCGGATCAACCGGCAAAAGACCTGGGACTTCAGCTATTTTGCCAAGGTCAAAGAGTGGATCGACGAAATCCGCGCGGTCGGCAACGACGATCCCGGATTTCCGGTCGCGCCCCAGCGGCTGGTCGCCGACGTGCGGCGAGCGATGCGCGACGACGGCATTATATGTCTCGACAACGGCGTCTATAAGATCTGGTTCGCCCTCAACTATCGCGCCCACGAACCCAATACCGTGCTGTTGGACAATGCCTTGGCGACCATGGGGGCCGGGCTGCCTTCGGCCATGGCGGCGCGGCTGGTGGAGCCGGACAAACAGGTCATGGCCATCTGCGGCGATGGCGGCTTTATGATGAATTCCCAAGAGTTGGAGACCGCGGTGCGCCTCGGGATGAACCTCGTGGTCCTCATTCTACGCGACGACGGCTACGGCATGATCAAGTGGAAGCAGGCCGACATGGGCTTTGCAGATTGGGGTCTCGATTACGGCAACCCGGATTTCGTTCAATACGCCGCCAGCTACGGAGCGCACGGCCACCGCATCGGTGCCACCGCCGAGTTGCTGCCGACGCTGCGCACCTGCCTCGACGCGCGAGGGGTGCATTTGATCGAGGTGCCGGTTGATTATTCGGGCAATCAGGGCCTCCTCGAAAAGGAGTTGGTCTGTCCGGCATGAGCGAGTAGCGCATGGGTTGTTTGACCTGACGGCCAACACTTCAGGCGCTAGGTAACCAAGGTCCGTAGAAGGATGTCCAACTCCACGTCGCACAAGAGCCCGAGCCCGTTCACCTGGAAGGGACTGGTGGCCGGCATCTCGCTGTCGCTCTTGGTGGGGACCGGCGTGCCCTACGCCGTACTGCTCGTCGGTGGCGCCGATCTGGCGCGCAACAGTTCCCTGCCGGCGGCCATCTTCCTGCTGTTCATCTTGGCGATTTTTGTCAACGCACTGCTGGGCGCAATCGGGCGGCAACTAGCGCTGAGCAAGGCCGACCTCGTCATGGCCTACATCATGGCCCTGCTGGCCGCCACCGTGCCCACCCAGGCCTTTGTCGGCTACCTGATCCCCGTCATCAGCGGGCTGGTCTACTACGCCACGCCCGAGAACGACTGGCTCGAACTCTTCGCAATTCACACCCCCAACTGGGTGGCACCCAAGGATTTCCAGATGGTGAAGGATCTCCACGAGGGCTTGCCCGCGGGGGCACCGATTCCGTGGGAGGCGTGGATCGAGCCACTCGGAGCCTGGTACTTGTTCTTCATGGCGATCAGCTTCATGATGATCTGCCTGAGTACGATGCTGCACCGCCAGTGGTCGGTCAACGAGCGGCTCGCCTATCCGATGGTACAGCTACCCCTGCAGCTGATCGAAAGCAATAGCGGGGCGCGGCGACTCCTCGGTCCGTTTTTCAGGAGCCGCGTCATGTGGCTGGGGTTTTTCGTGCCCTTTGCCTTGCTCAGTCTGTCGGGACTCAATACCTACTTTCCCTTCATCCCGCGGATGCCCTATTTCTTCTCGGTGATCCACTTCTTCCGCGACGCGGTCTACGTCCCGTTCTGGTTCGACTTCGCCTGGGTGGGGTTTTTCTATCTGGTCAGCCTGGAGATCCTGTTCAGCATCTGGTTCTTCTACCTGCTGGGCAAGGTGCAGGAAGGTTTGTTCACCACCGTCGGTATTGACAGCACCGAGCAGCTAAGCCTCTACTCTCTGTCGCAAAGTGCAGACTTGACCCACCAGCAAATGGGAGCCTGCATCGTCTTTGTGCTGTTTGCGCTGTGGGCCGGCCGCCGTCACTTCAAGGACGTGTGGCACCGCGCTTGGCACAACGACCCGCGCGTGGACGACACCGAGGAGTTGCTCTCCTACCGCGTCGCTTTCTTCGGGTTCGTCGGCAGCTTGACCTTCGCCGGTGCTTGGCTGTGGTACTCAGGTATTCCCCTCGTCGTACTGCCGCTGTTCCTGGCGGCCTGCCTGATCTTTTACCTCATGATCACCCGGGTGGTGGCCACCGCCGGCGTGGCCACGGCGAGAGCCCCGATGGTGGCGGCTTTCTTTGCGATCTCCACGGTTGGGACGTCCGCCATTGGCACCCAGGGACTGGTGGCCTTGACCTTCACTTATGTGTGGCAGTCGGAGATGCGGGTGTTTCCAATGATCGCCTGCGCCAACGCCCTCAAGCTGGCCGAGATCGTGCCTGGATCGAAGCGCCGCCTGTTCTGGGGAATGATCGTCGCCTTGCTTTGCAGTCTCGCCGGCGCGACGTGGGTCATCCTCTACTTGTGCTACGAGCACGGCGGCATCAATCTCAATTCCTTCTTCATGACAAAGCAGGCGGTGCGCACCTTTACGGACATGGCGCGACCCTTGCTCAACCCGACCTTGCCCGATGTGCGCGGCTTGGTGTTTACCGGCATCGGCGGCGTGATCGAGGCCGTCCTCGTGCTCGGCCAGCATCGGTTCTACTGGTGGCCCCTGCACCCGGTCGGCTACGTCATCAGCATCGGGTGGCTGACGAGTCACATCTGGTTCGCGGTGTTTCTGACCTGGCTGCTCAAGTCCTTCATCTTGAAATATGGAGGGATTGCGCTGTTCAAGACGCTGCGGCCGTTCTTTTTGGGCCTGATTCTCGGCGAGGCGATGGTGGCCGGCCTGTGGATCATCATCTACGCGCTAATTGATCCCGGTGTGCGGGGCAACGAAGTGTCGATCATGTGAAGAATATCTGCCCACGACCAAATGGGGATGTACGCGGGCGTTGTCGGGATCGGGGCACCCCAACCCCGGCTGCTCGACCTCAGCGGTACGCCGCCTGCATCGTAGCCCGAATGAAACCAATGGCGTAGGCCCGGCCAGCCCAGGCCGCCGACGCATCCTGCAAACTCGGCGTGTGGTCGAGCATGAACGGCCCGTCGTACCCGACTTCGGCGTAGACCCGCATCATGGCGTACATATCCGCGTCGCCCTCGTCGAGGAATACCTCTTCAAAGCGCGCTGGTCCGCCGCGGATATTGCGGAAGTGCACTGTGCCGATCTTGCCGAGGCCAGCTATGCGGCGGATGGCCGCCGGGATGTCCTCGCCCATCTCGGCCACGCACCCCTGACAGAACAACATCGCATTGGCTTGGCTCGGCACCAGTTCAAAGAGGCGCTCGAAGTCGGCCAGCGACGACAGCACGCGCGCGGCCCCGCCCAGTGGATCGAGGCGCGGCGGGTCGTCGGGATGCATCATCAGACGCACCTCGCACTCCTCGGCCACCGGCGTGATGCGCTCCATGAAGTGGCGCAAATTGGCGCGCAGGTCGCGCTCCGAAATCCGCTGATCGGGATGTAGCTGGGGATTGGTCTGGAACTCAGCAAAGTCAAACGTGCTGTACCGGGCGCCCCCGCGCCCCACGGCCGACTCCGTACGGAAGTTGCCAATGCCGCGGAAATTGTACGTCAGGCTCGGCACACCCGCCGCGCCTATGCTACGGATGAGAGCGCACCACCTTTCGATATGCTCGTCCCGGTCATCGCGGCCCAGCGTGATCGAGGGGTGCGGCCGCAAGCCGATGTTGAAGAACCGCATATCGTGGGCCTCCACCGTGCGGCGCACATCGCGCCACAGCGGGGCCTGGTCCTCTCCGGGACCGGGCGGCGTCGGATGCATGATGGCAATGTCGTCGACGCCGATCGCCTTCAGCGTGCTCAAGGTGCTGTCGGTGAGTGCGTCGAGAGAGATGTGGTCCTGAATCGTCGGCATATCACCTCCTAGTGGTCAGGAAATCCTCGAAAAGAAACTGGCCTCCTCAGTGTACAATCTGCATTAACCGCTGCGTCATGGACCCTTCTTGGGTCAGCGCGTAGATCACGGTGTTGATTGCAAACTGTAGGATGCGGGTCGCATCGCGGTCGGCGGCAAAGCCCAGATACCCCCCGATACCCGAGTTGGCCCGAGGCACGGCCACCAGCCGTCCCTTGACGAACAAGCCCTTCACCGCATTCCAGTAGTACGGATCGTTAAAACGCGTGGCACCCTGCGCGACGCCATCCCCCAAGTCAAAATAGGCCGTGAATATCGGATGGTCTTCCCGCAGGCGTTCGGTGTAAAAATCGCGTCCCTTGACCAGTCCCCCGTATTTTTCTAGAGCCTCGGTCCAAAACCCCTCGAAGTCGAATTGCTCGGCCATGACAAAGCCCCCCGCCAGCAGGTAGCGCGCCAGATTCTCCAACTCGTTTTCATTGGGCTCGCCTTGGGGGATGACGATCGGCACTGATAGAAAGCGGTTGTCATCAAAGGTAAAGCTGCCGACGAACTCAGCTCGCAAGCCGGTCCACTCGTTGAGCATATCGCGCAGGACGTCGATTTCCCGATTGTTAAGCCCGCCATCGACGACATTGGTCCGGGTCTCAGTCATATAAGTGGCCGAGACCACGCGGGCGAATTTGACAAAGCCTTTGATCCCCTGCTTGTCGTTGGGATCCTGTATCACCAAGGCGCGGTAGCGGCCGGTGTCCATGGCATCGACATCCAGCATCTCCAAGCCCATGTCGATTTTATGCTCGGGTGTGCGGCTGATCTCCACGTTCGCTGCTAGCCCCACGACCGGTTCCAGTGCCGCTTGGAGCGTCTGTGGGTTGCTCTGGCCGACTTGGAGCATATTCGCTATGCCAACCGAACGAGCGATGATGGCGCGCGTGGAGAAAGCCGCGGTAGCTTGCACCTGATCCATGCGGGCGGCGGCGGCGCGTACTTGGCGACGGATCATCGGGCGTTTGCGTTGGGGAATCTTGCGCAGCTCCAGCGCCTTAGTCAGGCGCGGTTGGCGTTTGACGAATTTGGTGGTTAGCGGCCGAGGTGCTTTTTCAGCCTGCTGCTGGAAGGGGTTGAGCAGAACCAAGATCGCGTTCAGCAGCACGGCGATTCCCAGCGACAGCCAGAAAACTTTGCGCAGTGGGCTGAGCAGGGCCTTGAGGTCCAGGCCAGCGGTGGTGCGCGCAAAACGCGACGGTCGGTTCATAGGTCGTTATGATAGATGATCGCATCGTGCGGCGTGAGGTCGTGCGACCGGCCAAGTACATGTCGTGGCGAGACGGGCTGGAAGAGCCGGTGCGCTAGGACTAGATGTCAAGTCTCCCCAAGGGCTTCCAAGAACCGCTGAATTACGCGCTCGTTGATGTGGAGCGGGTTCGACGCTTGGATTTGGCGGGCGACAGCCATGGCACGCTGCCGGGTGAGGGCACCGGCAGCGACCAGATCTACCATAAGACCGAGGCCGAATCGCGTCGCCACGCCGTGGCGCTCGCAGAGCCGTCGGAGCGCACCGTCGTTTGTGACGCATGTCCTAACCCTCTTCGCGACACGTGACCAAGCAGAGGCGATCATTGAAGGACACGCGGGACTCGACCTCTGAAGCCCGTACCAACTGCTCTGTCTCGACCTCGACGACCTCAATCCCGAGTTGTGCACATTGCGCCGGCGTCACGCCCTGCACCTCATCAAGCACGGGAGCCAAAACGACCACTCTCCCTATATGCTGCACCACGAGTTCAAGGATCTTGATCTCCGACTCGCGGTAGTCAATGAGCACATCTGCGTC
Organism: Candidatus Latescibacterota bacterium; assembly: GCA_965261395.1. Classification (GTDB taxonomy): domain Bacteria; phylum Latescibacterota; class UBA2968; order UBA8231; family UBA8231. The sequence goes on along the minus strand of OZ253462.1, from coordinate 2,286,211 downwards.
GGCGAGCAGCACGGTCTGGGCCATCGCCATCTACCCCACCCACTCACGTGCCTGCCTCCTCATCTCCTCCCGGGCCAGCCCCAGAATCTCGGCGGCACGCCCGAGTGAGATGTGCTCCTGTTCGAGCGCCTGTCGCACGAGCCGCGAGAGGCGACCCTCGACAAAGTCGTGCCGGGAGAGGCCCTCGGGCTCGCCGGAGCGACTCCAGTTCCAGGCGAACTCGCTTCTTTCAAGTGCTTCGGGTTCGTCGGTCCTGCGAAGCGTCTTGCCGAAGTAACCGCGATGCTGGAGCTGGAATGCACGCCAGATATCCGAGGTTTCACGACCAGACTCGACCAGCCGATAGAGCACGGTTTTGTAACTCACTCGGAAGATGCGCTTGACCTTGAGGACGCGGACGAGGAGCGGGTGTCCCCGGGTCTCGTCCCACTCCGAGGCGAACGCGGCTTCTGGCATCAGGAAGTGGCTCGCAAAGGCGTCGGCCTCGCGCTCTGTCTGCACGGGGAGTTCGGTGGCATCGCGTCGATACTCGGTGGGGTGGAGCAACAAATGGCCGAGTTCGTGTGCCGCGGTGAAGATCCAGCGCTCCACTGAGATCCGCTCCCAAGTATTGACCACCACGGCAGGACCGCCGTCCCTTGCACCGACGCTCAGTCCGAAGAAGGAGTCGCTTTTCCTCTCGATGAGCAGGAGCTTCACCCCGTTGCCTTCGAGTAGTCCGCAGATGTCGCGCACCGGCTCTTCCGGCCTAAGCCCGATGGCTTTGCGCGCGGCCTGAGCGGCCTTCATTGGGTTCCTGTGCTGAGTGCGAACAGCCTTGAATCGGAAGAGACACGACTGGCCGAGATCGGCTTCGACTTGGGTGTAGGCGTCAAGCCACTTTGCGACCTCGGCCAAGATCTGCGCCCGAGCGTGGACTCGTGCCTGGACGCGGAATCGCACGGTCTCAAGGGGCCGAACAGGCGTCGCGAGATCGCCGAGCGGAACGCCTAATGCTTTTCCTATAGCGGTGAGGGTCCGGGCACGTGGGACGACGATACCTCGTTCGATCTTTCCGAGCGCGACCCTTGAGAGTCCCGCCTTGCGGGCGAGTTCCTCTTGGGTCAACTGCCGATCCAGCCGTAGCCGGGCGATATTCGCGGCAATGTGCTCTTCACCAGCCATTGTTTCTCCTCGTGGGGCATTTGATTGATCTCTTGACAAAGTTATCATCTTTTCTAATTTTTAACAAATGATACTTTCTTGGTGCAGTCCTGGAGAGACTAGGATCGAGGCCAGTAGAGTTCCGCCGATGAACAAAGAATCAAATATGATAAGGGAGGACAAGATATGACACCAAAATTAACATTTTATCCGCTCGGCAATGCCGATTGCTGTCTAGTCGAACTGACCGACGGCCGCGTTCTCGTTATGGATTTCGCGGCAACCAGAGGAGATGAGGAAAATGACCTCCGTATCGACCTTCCGAAAGCCCTGCGTGAAGACCTTGGCACACGCGATGATGTCGACGTGCTGGCCATATCGCACCTCGACGAAGATCATTATAAGGGGGTCAGCGACGTTTTCTTTTTAGACCATGCCGCCAAGTATCAGAGCAACGACCGCATCAAGATCGGAGAACTTTGGGTGCCCGCCGCCGTTATCGTGGAGGAGGCACTCGAAGCGAAGGAGGCCAAGATTATCCGGGCCGAGGCACGGCACAGGCTCAAGGAGGGTAAGGGCATCCGTGTCTTTTCGCGTCCCGAATCCCTTGAGGAGTGGCTCAACCAGCAGGGCTTGAAGCTCAGCGACCGAGCGCACCTCATCACCGACGCAGGACGCCTCGTACCGGGATTCTCGTTCGCATCCGGTGGAGTAGAGCTCTTTGTTCACTCGCCGTTTGCGGAGTCGGCCTCTGACGGCCGCGCGATCGTGAGAAATTCCACTTCGCTTGCGTTGCAAGCAATGTTCAAGGTTGGCGGGCGATTGACCCGTGTCTTCTTAGGTGCCGACCTAGACCACGAAGATCTCGCTGGAATCGTCACCGTGACCAAAGCACACGGAAACGAGAGCCGCCTAGAATACGATGTCGTGAAGTTGCCTCATCATTGCAGCTATCTCTCACTCGGACCCGAGAAGGGAAAGACCTCGACGGAGCCTGTTCCAGAGGTCGAATGGCTCTACGAGAACCAAGGTCAATCCAGAGCGATCTTGGTGTCGTCCAGCGACCCCGTTCCGCCCGAGGAGACGAATGATCCTCCTCACCAGCAGGCAGCTAATTACTACGATAAAGTTGCCAAAGGTCTCCAGGGAGAGTTTGTCGTGACGATGGAGCACACCAAAAAGAGCGCCCCAGAGCGGCTCATCATCGAGATCGGAAGTTCGGGCGCGTCCCTGAAGAAGAAGGTCATGGTGGGTGCTCCGCTCGTGAATCGCACGGCACCGCGAGCGGGCTGATGACAGAGGATCTCTGGATCGCGGCAAAAGGCGAGTTGTGTGACGATAGCACTTCGTTTGTATCCCGTGCTCGCGAGTTGGCAGAGCTCCTGCGAGCAGGTGAGATTCCTTTTGCCCGCCTCGTATCACTCTCCAAGACCGAGGATACAGATATTGTCACGTTTGAGGTCGACGTTGAGCTTGCCCAAGATCGCATTCACGATATCCGTCTGCAAGAGCGGCTATCGACCGAATTCTCGCGTGATGACAGATGGACACCAGAGGTCTTCGCACTGCGCCGTTGTTTCCCCTTCGTACCCCATTTGAACCTACGCGATACGGCAGTTCCTCGCAGTCTTTGTCTCTTTGAAGAGCCCTGGCATGAAACCCAGCTCTGGTGGACGCCTGGGCGCTTCATAGAAGTCCTTCGCAATTGGCTCGCCGCAACGGCGCGAGATGAGTTGCATGCCGACGATCAGCCCTTGGAGCCACTGCTATTGGGTACAGGTATTCCGCTTATCGTGCCAGCGAATTTCGGGGAGGAAAATGGACCAGTCCGCCTCGACGTGATCCACGTCCAAACGCCTGAAATGAAACGGCCCGTTCTGGTAGCTCGGCATCCGGAGGACATCGAGGATCTTGGGCAAGAGCACGTCGTACACTCCGTGGCGACGGTCTTCGTCGGTCAAGCGCAGGAGCATGGCATCATCGCACATACGCCTCTTACGCTCGCAGACCTTCGCGATCTGCTTTCGGCCGCGGAGATCGACCTCGTTACGGAACTCGTGTCTCGACTCGAGAAGTGGAGAGAGAACAAGGAACTCCTAGACCGAAAACCGATCCTGATAACGGTTCTGCCCAAGCTCCGAAAGAGCGGTAGAGCCGTAGAGGCGACGGACATTTTTGCGTTCTCTATTGACGAGACAGTCGCTACACTTGGAGAAAACCTCGGTCTATGGCAAATGAGAGAGGGACACGCCTGCACTCTGATCCCTCAAGAAAATCCAACCCCTGAAGAAGTCAGGCTAGTATGCCTTCACCCGGTGTCTGAGCTCTCGATGCGAATAGCGGCCCGCGCTGCCGGACGAGATCCCGATCTGCGCAAGGCGGTGGCAGTGGGACAAGGAGCTCTCGGCTCGCAAGTAGTGTCCAACCTGATCCGGACGGGGTTCGGTTCATGGACGCTTATTGATCACGATGTGCTTTTGCCCCATAACCTGACACGACACGCGTTGCTCAGTCGGAGCTTGGGCTTCCCGAAGGCTCAGTATATGGCAGCGGCGCTGATGGACACGGTCCAGGACTCGAAGGTACAAGCCCTCGTCTGCGATGTGCTTAATCCAAGAGACAAGGCGAGGAATCTCGCCGCGGCTCTTAATGAGGCGGAGATCGTCTTCGATTTCTCCGCGTCTACCGCGGTGGCGCGGCATCTCGCGGATGACACTTTTTCGAAGGCACGGCGAATATCGGCTTTTTTAAGTCCAAGCGGCAGATACCTTGTGATGCTTGTCGAAGACGCCGACCGGGCTTTCACGATTTATGAACTGGAAGCCCAGTTCCATCGGCTTCTTATTCGAACGAAAGACCTCCAAGAGTTCTACCAAGAAAATCCCGCATCACTTCGATACGGCGGCTCGTGCGCCGATATCTCGATGCACATACCCCAAGATCGCGTGGCGCTCCATGCGGCAATCACGGCGGGCGCAGTGCAGCGACTCACAGAAGAGGGGTTCGTATCCATCTGGCGCTTGACAGACGAACTAGCAGTAGAGCACCACTGCTCACCGGCAACGGCCTGCCAATGGTTTGAGGGATCGGACTGGAAAATAGGCATCAACTCCCGTCTTAAGACCCACCTTCTCGATCTTCGTTCTAGCGCTTTACCATGTGAGACTGGCGGTGTCTTGGTCGGGACAGTGGACGCGCACCGCAAGAGTATTCTTCTTGTGGATGCACTACCTGCTCCCCCCGATAGCGAAGAATGGCCAACGGCATTCATCCGAGGCTCAGTGGGACTTCGCAAGGACGTAGAGAAAATCGAAAAATGGACAGGTCAAGCCGTACACTACATAGGGGAATGGCACTCACATCCTTCAGGTATATCGTTGAAAATGAGTTCTGACGATAAGCAAGTTCTAGAATTCGTTACCAAGCACATGCGGTCGGAGGGACTTCCGGGAATTGTACTGATCGTTGGGGAAACAGAGATTCAGTGTCACATCAAAGCTCATTAAAAGGTCCATCGGTAAGTGCTCATGTACGATCTCGGACTTGCGTTGTCTGGAGGCGGGTCTCGCGCCGCAGCATTTCATTGTGGAACGATCTCTGCGCTTTCGGAACTGAATCTAATTGACAAGATAGATGTTGTTTCTACGGTATCTGGCGGATCACTCTTTGGTGCTGCTTGGATGGCAGCAAAGGTAGATGGACAGAGTGTAAGGGAGTTCACTGATAGTATCCAGAAAGAACTTTTGTGCGGGTTCATTGCTAGGTCGATCAGGCCGTCTCTGCTCCGCGTGCTGATCCCTAAAGTACCGTACTCGCGAACTCATTTGCTCGCGGATACCTTCGATCGCGTTTTGTTACAGGGAGTTACGCTAGAGCGTCTGCCTGAACGCCCGGCTTTGTGTATAAACACGACGGTATTGAACAACGGTCAGATAGCTAAGTTTTCACGGGACGGATTCTCTGCCTGGGGAATTACTGTCCCCGGAGCTAGACCATCCCATGTAGTGCCTTGGAGCAATTTTCCCTTAGCGCGTGCTGTCGCTGCCTCCGCTGCGTTCCCAATCGGCCTTCCACCGCTAACCTTGCAACTGAGAGACTTCCCACCCGGAACGCAATTTAGGGACTCATTGGCTGGAGCGAAGAAAATTTACCTTACCGACGGTGGTGTGCTTGAGAATCTCGGCATTCAGACTCTTTTGAAGAGCCGACGCTATGCCTCATGGAACCTTGTTGTGAGCGATGCGGGTGTCCATGACCGACCTTGGCAGAATCGAGGGCTTGTTGGTTCGGTCAGGGGTTTCTTCATGTGGCTCTTAAGTGGACGGACCCTTGATCGGCTCATGCTAGTGATGAACGACAAGCAGAACCGCTGGGCAAGACAGGAGATCCACGATCAATTGATTCACTCTTGGCTCGCCGAAGAGTTGCGACGTGGCTCAATCGTGCCGAACAAGGGGATAGCGAGCTACTTGGACCAAGAGCCGAAACGCAGACGGCGAGCACTCTTGTTTGTTCGCGTGGCACAGAGTTGGAACTCCTTCTTTAGTTCAATTCCGAGATGGAGGCTCGTGGAGCTCGGCGAGCATGCTGGGGAGTCCGAAGCCACGATTCCTTCGAATGACGATCCCGCACGTATCGTCGCCTACTTGGAAGGAGTTGGCTGCGACTTCACTGCTGCGAAAGAGTACCACGCGCAACTAGGAGGAGATAATGCTGCTCACAGGATGAACACAGTGAAGACTGGATTCACTGCCTTGTCCCCGGAGACTGTGCAGCGTCTTGCAGCGCATGCAGCTTGGCAAGTTCACGCTGCGCACTCCATCTACATGCCCCTCCAAGACGGCAGGATTATGTTTACCTGAGACAGTAACATTCGACAATTGGACGCTCCTCTAACCGACAATTGGACGCTGGTCGCTCCCTGTTTCCCCGCTCGCTGGCACCCGTCCTACGGGAGGCTTTAGTCTAGTCCTTACTCGGGGCCGGAAGACTTGGGGCATTGAGGTCAAAGCCGCCAATGCGCTCACCTCCAAAGACGGGCAAGGGCTTGTGCGGCTGGCTGATCGCTGCGGCGAGGATTTCGAGTCTGGGGTGCTACTCTACGCCGGTCGCGACAAGCTCCCATTGGCCGACGAGCGCATACTCACCATGCCGTTGAGCGAATTGTGGGAGCGGTAGGGCACTTCCAAAGAGGCTGTTGACTGGGAAAAGTCCCTAGGCGTAACTAATAGGGTCGATGCGGTTCGGATTAATTGGAGCGCGATTGAATAGGAGAAACGGATCATGGAAGGACTATCGAGAATCACGCTCGACCCTGCCGTTATGGGCGGCAAGGCATGTATCCGGGGGCTACGCGTGACGGTTGGAACCATCGTGGGTCTCTTGGCAGCCGGCCGGTCCTCCGAGGAAATCCTGAGCGCCTACCCTTATCTTGAACAGGAAGACATCGATCAGGCGCTAGCCTACGCAGCATGGCGGGTCGGAGAACGGGAAGTTCCACTGCCTAGCGCATGAGTATCAAACATTACCTTCTGCTGAGAATTGATGTCACGAAATCGTAAGCTTCCACTCCCTCCAGCGTTTCAAGAACAGATCAACCTAGTCCGCGCAATCGGACATCTCGAACCATTCCTGGCACTGCTTTCGCGATTTGGCATAGGCGGTGATCACCTAAAGACCATCGTTGCTGATTTGAAGGATTCGAAGCAGCAAGCGACCAAGCTTGCCAAATTGATTGAGGAATTCCATGAAGCCTTCTCTGAACTCGGCTGGCTCATTTCTGAGTCCACAAATATTGAGACGGCAAAGGCGGCACTTGCCGCCCACAAGGACTGCCGCGTTGACGATGCCGAAGATCGGCTTTGTTGCATGAAAACCGGTCGGGGCCGTGTTGGCTTCTTTCGCGTGTGATTTACGCTTTTTTGGTTAGCGGATAGGACTCAGGTTTCGCCAACGCCCGCATCCGGTTGAGCAAGGCACAGCCCAACCGCGCTTCGGTCTGTTGGTTGGTTAGGGTTCGGGTGCGCAAGGTGTCACCAAGTATCTGTTTGTAGCGGCCTATCTGCGTTTCGGCTACCGAGCGTCGATGATAGCCGCTCTCGTGTTTCCAACCTCGACGGCCCCGTTTGCGGATGGCTCGAATCGTCTCATCGCGGGGCAACGGCTCGGCGTTGGTGTTGCCATGTTGCTCGATTTTGGCGTCCTTGCGCGGCGGAATGATCGGATGAATAGGTGCCCCCTGCTCGGGCGCGGCCAACGCCTTGAACACCTTGCGTTTGTCATAGGCCCCATCGCCGCCCAACGCCTCCACGGGGGCCTCGATCTGTGCCAGCAACGGCTCCACCTGCCCCGCATCATCGTGGCTATTCGTCGTCAAGGTCTGCGCGACGATCTCGCCGGTGGCTTCATTAACCCCGAGGTGCAATTTGCGCCACGTGCGCCGCTTGCTCCAGCCGTGCTGACGCACCTTCCATTCGCCTTCGCCATACACTTTCAGCCCGGTCGAATCCACCACCAAGTGCATCGGTTGGTCTCCCCGCTGGGGCGGCCACGCCACGGCTAAACCCGCCTGACGGCGCGACAGGGTCGTGTGATCGGGCACCCGCAGATCCAAGCCCATCAGGGCCAACACCGAAGCGACAAACCCCTCGGTTTGGCGTAGGGGCAAGTGATACAAAAGACGCAGCGTCAACGCCGTTTGGATGGCGACCTCCGAAAAGGTATATTGCGCCCCCCGCTGAGGCGGCCCTTGATAATACCAAGCTTCGACGGCCTGGGGCGTGAACCACACCGTCAGACTACCGCGCTGTTGCAGCCCGGCCTCATAGTCGGCCCAATTACGTACCCGGTACACGACGTTGGAGCGACGGCGAGGCGAGCGACCAGGCTTGACGGAAGAGGGGCAAGACGATAGGTTGGCCATGACAGGTTCCTTGGACGAGAAAGCATGGGTTTTTTGGCGAAAGTCGTGCTCAATCTACTGAGGAGCCTGTTTTTATTCAACCGATCAACCGAAAAAAACACCAATTCATGCACCAAAGCCCCGAAGATCTATTAGCAACTGATTATGAAGGTGAGAGGCTACATTTTGTTGTAAAGCATCTTTGTCAGACGAAAGGGTTCGAGCTTCGCAGAGAGCAACTTCAGGAAGCGCTTACGTTGACCCAAGAGACTCGTTATCTTGCCGCAGCGCCTTTGTTGTTCATCGTTGCGGATGGGGTCGGAGAGGATGTGTTCCAGAAATCAATATTCAGCGAGGGCGTAAACCTCGAAGAACTTCATTCCCTCGCTGGACAGCCAGACGCTTTACCGAAACTGATCCGCGAGATGTGCCGCACCCGACGCAAAACGACAAGAAAACACATCAGCTTTCCCTATCGAAATGGTATCCTCCATGGCCGCGACCTTGGATATGGCAACCGACTGGTCACCGCGAAATGCTGGTCTTTCTTAAGCAATATTGCCGACGTCATTCGTGCTCGTGAAGCGGAAGAGGCTCTGAACCCTCCATCTAATCCATCTCTTTCCGAAACATTCACCAACTACGTCCAGACGAAAGAACTAAGCGAGCGTATTGAGGCATGGACGCCTCGGCCGGTTTTCGAGGGATGGATCAATGTGCTTGCGGAGTCTGAGATTGCCTCCTTCAACTCGGGTGAGCCGGAAGCAGCGCTCGTTGAATTCTTGCGGGCTTGGAAGAAGAACAACTTTGGATGTATGGGCGCGTTGACGGTTTACTTTGACAACCGCGCGATTAGCCGACGTGCCGGAGAAATTCGTGAGACGATGCAAGATCTGACACTGATTGATGCGGCCATCATTCGCATTATAGATAATACATCCGCCATAACAAATATTACGGTCGATCTCATTTTTTGCGTGGACGGTGAAAAACGTAATGACCAGTTCGTTTTTACCATGAATTGTGTTGATGAATCCGGGGAGCTCACCCCTCGCGGTGATGAGGTGACGCGTTGGTTAGTCATTCCGAGTTATCAAGGCTGGGCTATTGAACAACGGGCTTCACTTGATTGAATTCAATGAAATAGCCGCTAGTATAATCGACAAATGGACGCCGCTATGAGCAATCGCCCTCTTACTTCCTGCGTCCAATCCACACAAAGGAACCCTCCATGACCGACCGCCCCAACATCCTCGTCATAATGACCGACCAACAGCGCGCCACGGCCAGCCACCTCTACGGCAACACCTTCTGCCAAACCCCGTCAATGGAACGTCTAGCCGCCGACGGAGTGCTCTTTGAGAACGCAATCACCCCGCACCCGCTCTGCGTGCCAGCGCGCATTTCGTTTTGGACCTCGCAATTTCCCCACTCGCACGGCGGCCGGCGCAACCAGACCTTGATGCCGGCCGGTGCCGAGCACGCCTGGCAGCTTTGGAAAGCAGCCGGCTACGCCACGGGCCTAATCGGCAAAAACCACTGCTTCCAGCGGGAAGAGGATTTGGCGCTCTTCGACGTGTGGAATGCCTTTACCCACGGCGGGCGCGACGAAGGGCCACAGACGCGGGGCATGGACTGGTTCCGGCCAGAAGAAGGTCGCCGCAAAGTCGCCGCCGAGCATCGCCAACTCGCTCACCAGAACCCCCGCTTTAGCTACGGCACCTCCGAGCTGCCGTTAGAGGACCACTCCACCGGGCTAATCGCCGGACAGACGACGCGCTTTCTCGAAAAGCACCAAGACCAGCCCTTTGCCCTGTGGGTTTCCTTTCCCGACCCGCACGAGCCGTGGCTGTGCCCAGCCGAGTACGCGTCCCTATTTCCGCCGACGGCCATTGACCTGCCTCCCTGGCGCGACGACGAATTCGACGACGAGCGCGCCCCCGAACGCAATCGGGCACTCTACCAAATGCTGGGGGTGCGCCGCGATCCGCCCGAAGACCTCTACGGCGTCATGGCCTCGTACTTTGGCATGGTGCGTTTTATCGACGACGCGCTCGGCCAGATACTCGACAAGCTCGACGAACTGGGGCTGCGGGAGCAGACGATTGTGGTCTTTTGTTCGGACCACGGCGACTTCATGGGCGAACACGCCATGCAGTGCAAGGGCGGGGTCTTCTACGACAGCCTGACGCGGGTGCCGCTGATCGTCTCTTGGCCTGGGCAGGTCGCCGCCGGAGTGCGCGACCAAAGCATGGCCAATCTGATCGACGTGGTGCCGACGCTATTGCACTTGCAGGGATTGGAGCAGCCGCGCGCCATGCACGGAATGCCACTACCCACCGCGACCGACGCCGCGCCCCGGGACGCGACCTTTTCCGAATACGGCAGCGGAGGGCCGCTCTTTACCATGGCCGACTTGGAAAAGCTGCCTCAACCCTATGGTCGCAAAACCCTGATCGACACTTTGCAGTGGCGCGAGGCGGCCGGCCGGTGCAAGATGGTCCGCACCCGCCAGTGGAAGTACGTCCACGACCCCATGGGAGACCGCGACGAACTCTACGACCTCGTCGCCGATCCAAACGAATTGGTCAATGTGATCGACGAGGAGCAACACCGCGACGCCCTCGCAGACATGCGCCTGCGGCTAGCAGACTGGAGCATCAACACCGAGGATGGACAGCCAGTGCTCCTACCCGATCGCACCCACTACGAGCTGGCCTAACGGCTCTTGCACAATCGAAACCCTGCCGGTATTTTATAAAACATGATTTCCGCTATGCTTACAGTCGCATCCGCACAGCGCCTCAGCGGTTTCCCGTCGGGGCCGACTCCTACCACTGCTACGACTACGACGACCATGTGCGCCGGATAGCGACGGACTAAAGTTTGTTTTGCAACCTCTCCCCGCTGTCGGCCGTGATGACAGCGGGTTTTTTCATGCCAAGGAGCACGTCATGCTGATCAAGGTCCCCCAAGGACAAGCCATCGAATACCCCGGCGAGGGCACGCTCAAGGAGATCCTCGTCCAAGAGGACAAGGCGCTGTTGAAGCAATACATTGCCGCCCGCGCCGATGACGAGCGCGTGGACTTCCACACCCGGCTCGGCAGCGAGGCGGAAGTCGAGCTTATTCCCTGGGATGCGGACGAGGCGGCTTGGATCTACCGCCACAGCATGTCGCACGTGTTGGCGCAAGCGGTGTTGCGCCTCTTCCCGGACGCACAACTGGCAATCGGCCCGGCCATTGACGACGGCTTCTACTACGACTTCGACGTTGCCGCGCCTTTTACGCCCGAAGACTTGCAGAAGATCGAACGGGAGATGAAGCGGGTCGTCAAACAAAATCACCGGTTCGAGCGGATCGATGTTGCGCGCCAAGAAGCGAAAGAGATGGTCGCCAACGCTCCCTACAAACAAGAGATCCTCGCCGACTTGGAAGAAGGCCAGACCTTGTCCTTTTACAAAGACGGCGAGTTCATCGACTTGTGCCGGGGGCCGCACATGCTCGGCACCGGCCAAATCAAACACTTCAAGCTCCTGAGCGTGGCTGGGGCCTATTGGCGCGGCGACGAGAGCCGCAAGATGTTACAGCGGATCTACGGCACGGCCTTTGCCACCCGCGAAGCCCTCGACCACCATCTGGCGATGCTGGAGGAGGCCAAAAAGCGCGACCACCGCACGCTGGGCAAGCAACTGGAGTTGTTCACTTTTGACGACGAAGTGGGGCCGGGTTTGCCCCTGTGGCTTCCCAAGGGAACGGTACTCATCGACGAACTGGAGGACTTGGCCCGCAAGACCGAGCGCGAGGCCGGCTATCAGCGGGTGCGCACGCCGCATATCTGCAAGGAATCCATGTATAAGCGCAGCGGGCACTTGCCGTACTATGCCGCGTCGATGTTTCCGCCCATGGAGTTGGAGGGGGTCAAGTACTACCTCAAGCCCATGAACTGTCCCCACCACCACAAAATTTTCGCCGCTGCCCCGCGCTCGTACCGCGACCTGCCCCTGCGGCTGGCCGAGTATGGCACGTGCTATCGCTACGAGCAGTCGGGCGAGTTGTTCGGCTTGATGCGAGTGCGCTCGTTGCAGATGAACGACGCGCACATCTACTGCACCCTCGACCAATTCGAGGAGGAATTCCTCGCCGTCTGCCAGATGTATCTGCGCTATTTCGAGCTGTTCGGCTTGGAGAATTACCTGATGCGTCTGAGCACTCACGCATCCTCGGGCCTAGGGGCAAAGTACGTTGATGACCGCGAGAAGTGGCTCCGCACTGAGGACATGGTGCGCGGCGCAATGGCGAAGGGAGGGATCAACTACGAGGAGGTGCCCGACGAGGCCGCCTTCTATGGCCCCAAGATCGACGTCGAGGTTTGGAGCGCCATCGGGCGGCAGTTTACGATTGCCACCAACCAAGTAGATTTCGCCGTGCCCGGTCGCTTTGGCTTGACCTACACCAGCGCGGCGGGCGAAGAAGAGACACCCATCTGCATCCACCGGGCACCGCTGGGCACGCACGAGCGCTTTATCGGCTTTTTGATCGAACACTACGCTGGCGCGTTCCCGGTGTGGTTGGCACCCGTGCAAGCGGTGGTACTGCCCATTGCCGAGCGCCACGCCGAGTACGGGAGCCAACTCCACCAGCAGCTTTTCGCCACCGGGGTCCGGGCCGAACTCGACGCGGCCAGCGAGACCCTCAACAAGCGCATCCGCCAAGCGCAGACGCAGAAGGTTCCCTATATGCTAATCGCCGGAGACCGCGAAGTCGAAGAAGGTAAGGTGGCAATCCGGCAGCGATCCGGCGAGCAGCTCGACCCGCTCCCAGTAGCCGAGGCCGTAGCGCTGATCGGCGCTGAGATTAGTGCCTAGCGGCGATGTTCCGCCGCATCCACTACATCGCCGGGGTCTTCTGGCAATTTCGCTACTATCTCCTTTGCACAGGGCTGGCGCTGGCCTTTTGGGATACCGCGCTGATTAAGCCGTTCCGCTTCTTTGTGGTGTTGGTACACGAGGTCAATCACGCGGCAGCGGCTCTGCTCACCGGCGGCGAGGTCCTCGAAATCCGCACCCATTGGAACGAGTCCGGGCACACCCTGACCAAGGGTGGTTTTTTCCCGCTGATTAGCGCGGCAGGCTACGTGGGGTCGGCGCTGTGGGGGGCGTTGCTGATGTACACCGCGCTTTATCCGCAGGCGCAGCGGTTGGTGTTGCTGTGCATTGGCGCGGCCTGCGCGGGGATGACCCTGTACTACACGCCGTGGGGGGGGATCGATTCCGTGTTGGGGATCGGCGGCGGGCTAGTCTTGTGCATCATGGCCTGCAAGTCGAAGCGAATGGCGAGCATCGGCGCGGTGTGGATGGGAGTGATGCTCTGCCTGTACAGTCTCTACGATTTCCGCACCGACCTGTGGTACTATACAGAGCGGACGGACGCCGGGATACTGTCGGCCTATTGGGGGCTGGATCCGTTGCAGGTGCCCTATCTGGCGTATTTGATTGCCTTGATTTGGGTGCTGGTGTCGCTGTCGTGCATGTATCGGGCGATGCGTGCGGTGGTCCTCAATCGGGGACTTTAAGCATTGAAACGACTCCCAGCAGATTTCTTATGGCAATTGAGTGCAACGGCCCGATGCGCTACGTTACCAACTAGCACACAGAATAGACAGAGAGGATTGTGAAATGCGAATGAGTCGGCTTTTTAGCCAGACCTTGCGCGAAGTTACTGCCGACGTGGAGGTCGCCAGCCACCAGCTCTTGTTACGGGCCGGCTTTATCCGCCCATTGGCCAGCGGCATCTTCAGCTATTTGCCCCTGGCGCAGCGGTCCATGCGCAAAATCGAGGACATTATCCGCCGCGAGATAGACGCCATCGGCGGCCAGGAACTCACCATGCCGGTGGTGCATCCGGCCGAACTCTGGCAGCGGACGGGGCGCTGGTACGCGGTCGGCACGGAGATGGGTCGCTTCCAAGACAAAAACGAGCGCGACATGGTGCTGGCGATGACCCATGAGGAAGTCGTAGCCGACTTAGTCAGCCGCGAGATCAAATCCTATAAGCAACTGCCCCAGTTAGTCTATCATATCCAGACCAAGTGGCGCGACGATCCCCGCCCCCGCTCGGGCCTTATCCGGGTGCGCGAGTTCACCATGAAGGACTCCTACAGCCTCGACGCCGACTGGGAGGGCCTCGAAAAGCAATACCGCGCCCATTACCAGCAGTATTTCAACATCTTCAATCGCTGCGGCCTCGACGTCCTCGCGGTCAGCTCAGACACCGGGATGATGGGCGGCGAACTGGCCCACGAATACATGTACTTGACGCCGATCGGCGAAGACACCCTGCTCTTGTGCGACGGCTGCGGGTACTCGGCCAACCGCCAGATCGCCACCTTCGCCAAACAGGCCAATCCTGACGAGGTGCCCGCCGCGCCCGAGAAAATCGCCACGCCCAATGCCACCACCATCGAGGAACTGACCACGCTACTCGACATTCCCGCGCACAAGACCGCCAAGGCGCTCTTTGTAATGGCCACCGTCGGCGACGGTCGAGATAAGAAAGACGCGTTTGTGCTGGCGGTCGTGCGCGGCGACATGGACGTCAACGAGACCAAGCTGGCCAATGCCGTCGGCGCGCTGGAGATGTGGCCGGCGCGGGAAGAGGAAATACGCGCCATCGGCGCAGAGCCAGGCTATGGATCGCCCATCGGCGTCGAGGGAGCGGTGGTGGTGGTCGATGACTCGGTAGCGTCCTCGCCCAATCTGGTGGCCGGTGCCAATGAGCCGGGCTACCACCTCGCCAATGTAAACCACGGCCGCGACTACACGGCCAACGTGGTCGCCGATATCGCTACCGCCCGGCAAGGCGACGGCTGCCCTAACTGCGGGGCGGCGCTGCGCGAATCGCGCGGAGTGGAAGTGGGCAACATCTTCCAACTCGGCACCAAGTTCACCGAGGCACTGGGCGGTGATTTCCTCGACGCCGAGGGCAAGGCGCAGCCAGTCGTCATGGGATCTTACGGGATCGGCGTGGGGCGGTTGCTGGCTTGTATCGCCGAGGAGTACCACGACGAAAACGGCCTAGTGTGGCCCATTGCCGTCGCGCCCTATCAGGTACACATCGTCCTCCTCGCCAAGGGCGAAGGCTCAGCGCAAGACGCGGGCGAGCAACTCTACGCCGACCTCACAGCGCGCGGTATTGAAGTGCTCCTCGACGACCGTCGAGAAAACCCAGGGGTCAAGTTCAACGACGCCGACCTGATTGGGATACCGGTGCGGGTGACGGTGGGGGATCGCGGTTTGCAGCAGGGGATTGTCGAGGTCAAGCTACGGCGCGAAAAAGAGCGGCGTGAAACGCCAATAGAGCAGGCAGTAGAGTACGTGGTGGAACAAGTGGAGAGGTTGCAACGCGAGTTAGACGAGCGAGTAGTAATAGTGGAGTACCCAGAATAATGTTCGTCGAAGGCTATACCGATCAGCTCAGCTACCGCGCCGGTGAGCAAGTGCGCTTTCACGTGGCCACTAGCGCGGACGAATACGCGCTGGAAGTGACGCGAATAGGTGCCGGGCGCGAAGTCGTATGGCGGCAGGACCAACTGCCTGGGTCGTCCCATCCGGTGCCAGAAGACGCTTCGTCCAACGGCTGCGGCTGGCCGGTTTCCTGCGAATTGGAAGTGCCGGACGACTGGCGCAGCGGGTATTACGAGTTCGCGCTGCGCGTCGAGGACCAAGGCGGCAAGTTCGTGCGGCGGGGACGGCGCACCGCCGAGAGCCAAGGCTTTTTCATCGTCCGCCCCGCTGGCCCCACGGACAGCCGCATCCTCCTCCAGTTAGCCACCAATACCTATAGTGCCTACAACAACTGGGGCGGCTACAGCTTCTACAGCTATCACGGCCGCGGTGGCTTGCAGGGGCATCGCGTCTCCTTCGACCGTCCACTAGCCGGGCTGTTCGACCGCTGGGAGCGCGACTTCGTCGAATGGGCGGAGGGCGCTGGATACGCGCTCGACTACTGCGCCAATTCCGACCTCGAATGGCATCCCGAACTGTTGGACAACTACCGGCTCGTGCTCAGCGTGGGGCACGATGAATACTGGTCGGCTCCCATGCGCGACCACCTCGAGGCCTACATCGCCGCCGGGGGCAACGCCGCGTTTTTTAGCGGCAACTCCGTGTGCTGGCGGGTGCGCAGCGAGGACGAGGGCCGAGCGCTGGTGTGCTGGAAGCAACAGTTCAACATGGACCCAGCCTATGCCGCCGGCGACTACGCGAACCTTTCGACCTTGTGGAGCCACCACCTCGTGGGCCGCCCGGAAAACGAGCTGACCGGCGTCGGTTTCCTCTACGGAGGCTATCACCTAAGCCATGGGCAATACATGGACGGGTCCGGGGCATTTACAGTCCATCGCCCGGAACACTGGATTTTTACGGGAACGGGCTTGCAGCGCGGCGCTAGCTTCGGAGGCGAGCACACCATCGTCGGCTATGAGTGCGACGGCTGTGAGTTCGTGCTGGAAAACGGGTTGCCAGTACCCAAAGGGACCTACGGCACCCCGACGGACTTTATCATCTTGTGTACAGCACCAGCGCGATGGCACTCGGACGACAGCGAGTGGTATGAGCGCTGGGAAAAGGGCCGGGAGGGCGCGGCGGTCATGGGCCTCTATACTCGCGGCGGCACGGTATTCACGGCCGGGACAACCGACTGGTCGCACGGGCTAAAAGGAGACGCGACCGTCGCCCAGATCACCCGCAATGTCCTCGACCGGCTGAGCCAATAAGACGCCAGCGGCCCCAGTTCAGCGTGGAGGGGATAGAAGCTTGCAACTTCCTTAGAGGAGCGCAGCCTACATGAAAATCACAGCGATTAAATCCGTTATGATACAGGGCGTCCCTTGGACGTGGACGCTGGTCAAGGTGGAAACGGATGAGGGAATCTGCGGCATTGGCGAAGCGCAATTGCCCATTGGCGTGCGGGATATCCTCACGCGCATTGAAGGACTGCTCGTCGGCGAGGATCCCCGCCACCCCGTCCGGCTAGCGCAAAAAATCTACCGAGGACTGATCGGCGCGGGGTCCACGGGGGGCAGTATTGTGCTGGCCTTGTCGGGGGTCGAACTAGCGCTGTGGGACCTGCACGGCAAGATGACGGGCCTGCCCTTGTGGCAGTTGCTCGGCGGCAAGTACCGGGATCGGGTGCGTATCTATGCCGACACGGCTCGGCCCGGCGACCACTCGCCCGCAGCCTATGCCGACGGGGTGCGCCAGCGAGTAGAAGCCGGGTACACCGTCGTCAAGGTCGATATCGACAACAGCGCTCCAGGAGAGTACCGCAAGGATCACCACAATCGCGCCCTATCTAGGGCCGAGGTCGAGTACATGAGTGCCGTCAGTCATGCGGCCTACGAGGCCCTACCCGCTGATGTTGAGTTGTGCCTAGATATGCACTGGTGTTACCAGCCAGCGGACGCGCTCAGGGTGGCCCGGAGGCTGGAGGACATCGACATTCTGTGGCTCGAAGATCCAACCCCGCCGGAAAATCTCGACGCCTTAAAGTACGTGACCGACCACACCTCCGTGCCCATTGCCTGTGGTGAAAATCACTGGATGAGTCATGGGCTCAGGCCCATGATCGAAGACCGAGCCGCGGATATTATCACGCCCGATATCCCTCGTTTTGGCGGAGTGCAGGAAGGCAAAAAAGTGGCCGAATTATGCGAGTTGCATTCGCTGGCCTTTGCCCCGCACAACATCTGCACACCAGTGGGCACCGTTGCTTCGGCGCACGTGTGTGCCAACGCGCCGAATTTCCTGGCGCTGGAACACCACGGTCTCGACTGTCCTTGGTGGGACGATATTGCTGTGGATTGGGGTGGGCCTGTAGTCGATCGCGGGTATATTACCGTGCCCGACCGGCCGGGGACCGGGGTGGAGTTAAACGAAGAGCTGCTGCGCGCTCATCTGGTTCCCGGTGAAGTGTGGTGGGATTGAAGGCCGACCTCTTTGAGTGGTCCATTTCCAACAACAGCAGTCTTCTCCACGTTGCGTTGCAAGTGGCACGGTAGGAAAAATGGGAAGCTGCCTGAAACCCCTAGCGGCCTGCGCCTGAATGCTTGGCCTTGGCATTCGGCGTCCCTTCGGGAACGCGCGACTGCAAACAAACGCGGCGGCCGCGGCTGTCCACCCCGTTCGCTCCACCTTGCGCTCGCGCTCAGGCACACTCGGAAATTCCAGACAGCTCCTTATCACAACATCTCCCT
Source organism: Candidatus Latescibacterota bacterium (assembly GCA_965261395.1). Classification (GTDB taxonomy): domain Bacteria; phylum Latescibacterota; class UBA2968; order UBA8231; family UBA8231. The sequence continues at coordinate 2,267,912 of OZ253462.1, read as the reverse complement.
CCTCATACGCACTTCGTCCATCATACGCTGCTCAGCGTCGGCATCCACCGCCAGGGTGAACCCGTGCGCCGTAGCCGACGACACGAGTTCTCCCCACCTCCCCATCCATGAATACCATCGCCAGCTCAATGCCAGTCGCTATCGCTGTTGTGCTCTCCGATACCCGCCCTATGGCTTTGCCTTCGGCGATCCAGTTCAGTCCGGTTAGAGAATATGCGAAAACGGTGAGAGGTTTTGGAGGTGTTGCAAAATGCGTATTGCAGACCGCTCCGGTGACCTCTGTCCCCTGTGGAATAGATTCTACAACTGGATGTTTATAGAGGAATTACAGGAAAAATCGACAAGGAAGGCAGAGCGTATGTTGCAATTTGCAACGAATGTCGCATTTTGCGACGGATTCGCCCGTCCGGTTCAATCCTTGGACAGGTCGTATTTCTTCAATTTGCGGTGCAGGGTTGCGCGATTGATACCCAAGGCTTGGGCCGCCTGCGTGATGTTGTTGTCTGCGACTTCGAGAGCGTGGACTAGTGCCTGCCGCTCGACCTCGGCCAGCGGCAGGATCGCGGTCGGCGGTGAGCCGTCACTCCCGACAGCGATGACCGGCGACAACTGGGGAGGCAGGCTGCCTGCTTGTAGCACCACATCCGTCTCCAGCAGCACGGCGCGCTCGATGGCGTTTTCTAGCTCGCGCACGTTGCCGGGCCAATCGTACTGGATCAACAGGCGCAAGGCAGCGGTGGAAGTGCCGCTGATAGATTTGTCGGCGCGTTCGGCGTGTTTATCGAGAATCGGGAATGGCGGCGCAATTGAGGGCTACAAACGGCCCCTGCTTGCGCGGGCTGGTGTGGTGAACCGACTTGGCCACCAGTTCCTTGCCGGTGCCGCTCTCGCCGCGCTTACGCACCGCGATATCGCCTTCGGCGGCCTGCTTCATCAGCGCGTACACCTGCCGCATTCCGGGGCCGGTGCCCACTAGGTCGGCAAATGAGCCGGTCGTCTCCAACTCGGTGCGCAAGCGCAGCACCGCGGTCCTCATCTGCTCGGCCTCGATCTCCTTGGACACGTCCCGGTACAGGACGAGGCTGCCGATCATCTCCCCGTGGCCGTCGCTGTCGTGCATTGCAATGGCGTCTCCGGTAGCGTTGAGCACTGCTTCCAGTCTTCGATGGCCATTGGTGAGTTGCCGCCGTTTTTCTGCCAGCTCCCGTTCGATGTTCCACTTCTCGACTAGGGAAAGGGTGATCTGTTGGATCTCCTCGTGCGCGAAAGGCTTTCTGATATAGAGCAGCTTGTGCAGCAGTTCCATATCGTGGACGATCTCGGGCAGCGCCTTGTCAGTGTACGCGGTCATGATGACGATCTCGACGTCGCGATCGATCTTTCTGATCCGGCGGATCGTTTCGATACCATCGATGCCCGGCGGCATTCTGATGTCGATGTAGGCGACGGCGATGGGGCAGTTCGATTCCTTTCCCGCCTGGATGATTGATAGTGCTTCTTCCCCATTGCTGGCGTGCAGCAATTCGAACTCTGGGAGCCAGACCTCATCTTCCTCGTGCATGAAGGCCGCCGCAAGATCCTCTGTTGACGGCTGCGCGAAACTAGGACTCAACATCTCTTCAAAATCGTCGTGGATCTCGTGCTGAGTCGCTTACTTCGAGTTTGAGAAAATCGTCTTCGGCACTGGCCCTGATCTGGATGTGGGGCGCTTCGTCGAGCCCCTGCGCTAAGGTGAGATCGTCGATGGCTTCAATCGAATTTTTGACCAAGTTGACCAGCATCTGGTGAAACTGGCTCTCTTGGATGCTAATCTCCCTCGGTGCATGTTCGCAGTTGATGTCGGTATGGATTCCCTTTTTGCTGAGTGAATCCCTCAATACCCTGACGGCGGCCGAGAGCGCATCGTGCAGGTCGATGTCCTTGCGAGTCATGGTGGGACTGCCGAGCGCCTTTTGGGTGCGGACGATATCGGCGATGTGATTGGCCCGGTCCTTGACGCGGCCGACCGTCTTTATCAGCCCTTCGTTCCGCTTGGAGAAGTTTTCAGAGAGCGCGATGATGAACGGCATCACTTTGCGGCCTTGCGGGTCGTTTTCGATGTAATCGCTCCAGTCGTCCTGGTGTTCTCTTACCGCCGCGGCCAACGCGAAGAGACGGCGACCGACGTGGTCATTCACCAAGTTCTGGCGCACAGTCTCAATTCCCGTGGTGACGCTGTTGATGGCATTGCCGATGTTGTGGAGAATGGTATCGACTACCTCCAACCGCCCTTGTGCAAATGCCTGCGCTAGCGCCTCCTCGGCGAGCATGCGCTCGGTAACGTCGCGGAAAATGATCACCCCGCCCCTGATCCCGCCGAGATTGTCGAGCAGCGGCCGTCCACTCACCCGGATATATACGCCGTCTGGCCTGTTTTGGTTGCGTATGAACAGATCCATCTCATCCATTGACTCGCCGTGGCTGAAGATGTGGAGGAACGGCATATCCTCCATTTTCATGGGGGTTTCCCGATCGGGATAGAAGAGGCCGTATCGCTCGACCCACTCCTCCGGGAGGTGGTCCGTTGTTATGTTCATGCCGACGATTTGTTCGGCAGCGGGATTTACGTAGAAGGACTGCCCCGTTACATCGGCGACTATGATGCCATCGCTGATACTCTTGAACGTGGTTTCCATGAGCTCGCTCTGCTTGCGTAGCTCCTCCATCGTTTTGCCCAATTCCGCGGCCGCCTTTTTTTGTTTGGTAATGTCGCGGAAAATGATCACGCCGCCGCCATGCCCCCCTACATTCGTGTGTAGCGGCCGACCACTGACGCTGATATAAACGCCCTCCGACTTTTGCTCATTGCGGATGAACATCTCGATCTCGTCGGTCGCCTCACCCCGTACGGCGCGCACTAGGGGAAGCTGTGCTGTCGGCAGGCGGTTTTTTTTGTCGGGATAGAAGACCCCATATTCCCCCTTCCATTGTTGGGGCTTGAGATTCAGCATGCCGACGCCGACGATCTGTTCGGCGCTGGGATTGAAAAACGTGTGTTTCCCCTCGGCGTTGGCGACCAACACGCCGTCGCTGATACTGCTGAAAATGGTCTCCATGAGCCTGGCTTGGTCCTGCTGCTGGGCGATCGTCCGTTCCAATGCGGCTTCTGTTTGCTTGATCATAGTGATGTCGCGGCAGACGAGAACGCCCCCTTTCAAAGCTCCTGCTTTTCCCCGCAGAGGTCTGCCGCTGACGCTGACATGAATACCTTCCGGCTTTTTCTCATTGCGCACTAACACCTCGACATCGTCTGTGGCCTTGCCGCTCAAAGCCAGTGTCAGCGGACTTTTATCCTTTGTGACGAGCGTCTTTCCATCGGGCTGAAAAACACCGTATTTTTCGGCCCATTTATCGATGTCCTCATCCAGCGGAATATCGCCGCCGAGCCGTTTCGCGACCGAGTTGTTAAACAGGAGTATCCTGTTTTCATCGACGGCGACCACACCTTCGCTCATACTGTCGAATACGGTTTTCATTAGCCGGGTGAAATCTTTCAATCTTTTGATGATTCGTTTCAACCTGATCTCCGTCTCGCGCTGCCTGCATTCCCTCTCGTGCATAGATACGGCGGTTTGGATATTCAGGTGCAGTTGGCGCCTCAAACGGCCTCAGCACGTAGCCAAACGAGTTGGTCGCCTGCGCCCGTTGCAACAGGTCGCCCTCGGCTTCGTCGGTCAGATACACCACGGGAACGTCGAACCGGCTGCCGATCTGCTCGGCTGTTTCTATGCCGGTGACCTCCCCTTTGAGTCTGAGATCGACCAAGGCTAAATCGGGGCGCATGTCAGCAGCTTTTTCAATAGCCTCGCGCCCGCACGAAACCGCATCGCACACCGCGTATCCTAGGTTTTCGAGGCATTCTTCGAGGTGTGCGGCATCGGATTCATCGTCTTCGACAATCAGTATCTTCGCGTCGGTCATCTTGTTTGCTTTCTTTTTTTCTTCTCACGGGGGTAGGTCATCTTCCGTCAGGCACCCTGGCGCACCGTTTAGATGTCGTCATATAGCTTGCAGATCAGCCGGACGGCACTTCCCACTTTTCCCTTTCCCACTGCTTTTGCCCAATCCGCTCGACGTAGTCCTCCCCCTTGTGTTCGGTCAGCCAGCCCTTGAGGGGAACGTCTTCATCTGTTGGCTGCCACCAGCCTTTGACGTCCACTCCATCGCCGAGCAATTGCCGGCGTATGGGACTGCATTTGGCGAGGATTTCGTCGGGCATCAGGTTGTAGTCGAGGCCGCGCAGCCAGCGATAGCTATACCCCAAAAACAGCACTTTCCGGGTCGTCTCCGAAGTATTAATCCCGCGCGCGTGCCACATCCGCCGGTCGAACAGCACGGCCGTGCCCGCCTTCACCTGCACCTGCATTGGATCGGCAAAATCGGGCGGATGGTCCCGCTTGTGGCTTGCGGGGACAATCCTGATCCCCCCTCTCTCCGGCTCGCTGATGTCGGTCAGCCAGAATCCGACCTTTAGCGACAACCTCGGTTGGGGACGCTCCATTTCGGGAACCGGCCGGCCGCCGTCTTGGTGCCATCCCCCGGGCTTCAGATTGACGCTATTCTTGGATTCGGGCGGGTAGTAGATCAAATGCGAGATATAGTGCTGGACGTTCCAGCCGAGAATGTCCCAAATCAGCGGGAAGGTCTTGGGCCAATCGAGCAGTTCGAGAAAAACATCGTCCTCGACAATAGTCCTGAATTTCGCCATCAAGGCATTGGGTGCCAAGCCACGCGCCGCCCTTTCCTGAGCATCGACGCGGTCGCCGGCCTCCAGCAGCCTGCCCAGCATATCATCGTCGAGCGCATCCTCGACGATTAAGTATCCCTGCTGTTCAAAATGATCGCGCTGGGCATCGGTCATGCAGTACTGCAAGCAGCTTGGGTCCATGGAGATCACCTCGTTGAATTAGTAAGTTAGCACGGAATCGCTTGCCTAATATATCGAATAATAATACTTTATGCACATGAAACTGGAAATAGCCAAACCCCGAGCCGGTGATCTGATCGCCGATTTTGCTGCCGATGGCCGATACCACTTCGCAACAGCGGAATTGCGTACAGCGCTTGGGGTCTCCGCCGCCGCGACCAGACTTGCCCTGAACCGATTGGCAAAAAAGGGAGTGGTCGCAAGCCCCGCTCGCGGCTTCTACGTCATCGTGCCTCCAGAATATCGGCGCATTGGCTGCCTGCCTGCCGACCAGTTCATCCCGGCACTCATGGAACGTCTGCAACGCCCGTACTATGCTGCGCTCCTGTCCGCCGCCCAGTATCACGGCGCGGCACATCACCGTCCGCAGTCATTCCAAGTTGCTCTCGCCGGGAACCGCCGGTCGATCTCCTGTGGCACCGTCGAAGTCTCCTTTATAGCACGTAAGCGCATCGCCGACATACCGGTTCAGAGTTTCAATACACCGCGCGGAACGATCCTAGCCTCAAGCATTGAGGCAACGGCGGTCGATCTGGTCGGTTATGAAAAACGTATCGGAGGGCTGGATCAAGCAGCAACCGTCCTCTTCGAACTCGCCGAGCGTATCGATCCTGATCTACTGGTAACAGCGGCGCGAACAGCTCCCATCCCTTGGGCCCAGCGTCTTGGCTACCTTCTCGAACTCGTCGGCGCAGGGGACAAGACGTTGCCCTTGAAGGCTCACGTGCAGCAGCGGGCGCGCGACACTGCTCTGCTCCTGCCAGCCGGTACCAGCAACCACGGGACGCGCGCCAAGGACTGGCGGCTGCTCGTCAACGCCGAGATTGAGGTGGATGCGTGATTCCACGCGATTACGTCACGGCATGGCGGGCGCAGGTGCCTTGGGTGCAAGATTTTCAGGTCGAGCAGGATCTGATCATTAGCCGAGCGCTGGTCGAAATATTTTCTCATCCGGTCCTGACCAACGGAGTTGCGTTCCGCGGCGGCACGGCACTCTACAAGCTGCATCTGAAGCCTCCCGCCCGCTATTCCGAAGACATTGATCTGGTTCAGGTCAGCCCCAGCCCCGCTGGCCCGATGCTAGACGCGTTACACGAAGTTCTCGACCCCTGGCTCGACAAGCCCCAATGGAAGCAAACAACAGACGGCATCACATTAGTTTACCGCTTCGAGTCCGAGGACACGCCGCCCATACGCCTGCGTCTGAAGATTGAGATCAACTCCCGCGAGCATTTTTCTGTATTCGGGTTCAAAAGGATTCCGTTTTTCGTAGATTCGCGTTGGTTCAACCGGTCCTCTGAAGTCGTTACTTACGCACTCGACGAGCTTCTCGCCACAAAGCTGCGTGCGCTCTATCAACGCAAGAAAGGTCGTGACTTATTCGACTTGGCGATAGCTCTGGAAGGGACGGCAGCCGATCCTAGCCGCATTGTCGCAGCGTTTGCCACCTACATGGAACAGAGCGGCAACCATGTAACCCGCGCCCAGTTTGAACGCAACATGGCGTTCAAACTACGAGACCCACAGTTCGGAACCGATATTAGTCCCCTGCTCGCGTACGGCCATCAGTGGGACATGGGAGAGGCGGCCCAGAAGGTTTTGGCGCGGCTCATTGCGCTTCTGCCCGGTGCGCCGTGGAAGGGGGAAGGATGAGCTATAGAATCCTCTTGCGAAAGAGCGTATAAGCGATTTTGTGCTCCACTTTCTCTTGGCAGGGGGCCTCAGCCAACACGCACGAGTTGACCTTCCTGCTCAAGGAATTCAGCGACTCGGATTTCAAGATCCAGATCAACCAAGTCCACGGGATGGGTGAGTTCATCCATCAATCGACCTAGTAGCCGATAGAAGTGCTCGGGCGGACAGCCACGGACACCTATATCCAGATCGGACTGCGGCCGATGCCGGCCGGCTGCGACCGAGCCAAATATAAATACGTCTCGACATCCCTCCGCCTTGCAGATCTCCACCGCCCGAGCTACATCAGCGCGGTACTCATTGGGAATTGCTGTCGCCGACACTGGCATATCAGACATCCTAGTATAGGTTCTCCAGAAACTCAGTGAGACTATCTGATATCTTAGAAATTTTACCTCTTTCGTGATCCCAAAAAATCACCGAATCAATCTGCTTACCTACAATTCTAAAGGCAATCAGATTCCCAAACGGGTCTCGTCCTATGGGGATTAGGTTATCGACGCCATATTCAGAAGAGATTGCTTGGGCAATGGCGACCGTTTCCTCAAGATTGATCATATAATCGAGGACACATTCCTTTTGAAATTCGGTGTCAAACCTTTCTAACGTGGGTTTTCCCCTATTGCATTCCACAAGTGATTTCTTGTAATCCTCCGGCAAGCTGAGGCCGAAATGTTCCTCGACTTTAGACAATTGGCTCTCGTCCAATGGCTCGACGTATTTCCACTTTAAGCTCATAGTATGCTCTCTTTTCTATCGGGCTTCACCGCCACCACCCCACAGGCTCCTGCCACCAGTATGCGGAGTCTTGGCGTGTATTTCAGAATCTACTAACTGCATGCGTCCTGGCTCTTCATGGTGGTGCCAGGTATATCCCTCGGGTTTATCTCCATTACGGATCTGTTCCAGTTGCCGATCTGTGAATTGCTCTATGTTGAGACTGCCATTTTCATGAGCTTGACTCAATTGCTCATTACAATACTTGAAATGCTGATAATCATTTGCCTTGTATTGATCATCGGGAAGATGGGTCTCGAATCTACAATTTTCAGAGAAATCGGGATATGTTGCTTCCAAAATTTCAGCGCGGAAAGACTCATCCTGGAGCGTGGCCTCAACCTTTCCATTGACGATTTCCCGAGGAATCTCTTTCTGGATTGCAGAAAGGGTTTCACTCAACTCGGCTGCCCCACTTATTGGGGACTCGACGATGTTCTCAGCCGCTTCAGCGGCTTCCACAACCGTAACGGCTTCAGCAACACCTCCCGCCGCAGCGGGACCTATCGCGGTTTCAACAACCATCACATAAGTCTCTTTCTAACGGCGTTCATTATTTCTTGCTCAATCTCCAAGTCATCGACAATCAGTATTTTGTCAATGGTTTCCCTCATGTCTATTTTCCTTGAGCTATATTCAGAAATAACATCGTTTGATATGTTCTCCTTGATGCGGTCGCGACTACAATCACCCAACCACTCGTCAAATTCGTGCATGAATCTCCCGCGATTAAAACGAGTGCGATCATGCCAAAGTCGATCAACAATCTCTAAAACCTCTTCATCAATCGATTTTTCCTTCACAAAACCCAACGTTGAGGAAAATAAAATTCGGCGAAACCATTCGCTCAAAGCATGTTCTATGGTTTTATCCTCTACGTACGTAAGTTGTTTTGCTTTTCTAGCTGTCTTTATTGCATCGGGTAAGAGTTCGCCGAGTTCTAAATTTGACAGAAAAACCGAATTGACCAATCTCAGAGCGATTGCTTGTAGGTGCTCACTTTCCAGCAAGCCACTCTCGTGTAGAGCCAGTTCCGACTCCAAATCTTGACGTTCGATTCGTATGTCTCCAATTGGCTCATTTTGCAGCTTGTTAAAGACGGCAATTTCAACGGGTTTTGACATCCCCTCTTTATGTGCGAGCGCTGTGCCCGCAGAAAGCTGGTTCAGATATCGGCATTCGTGTTCCTCCAACCCTAATCCCGTCCCTACGGTGATCTGGTCATCTAAAGAAACAAGCCTGTGAATAATTTTCGTATTAGTATTCTTGATCACATCAGGGGCTATTTTGGTCGGGATTTGCTCTGCGACGATCACGCCTTGACCATAAGATCGCATTTCGGCAATGAGATTACAGAAAGACTCCACGGCTTTTCCTTTGGGATTACCCAACATTTCACTAGTGCGCTCAGTCTGTACATTTTTAAGCAGCCTGTGCGCTTCTTCGATCACCAACACATGCCGTAGATCATCATTGTCATTCAGAACGCTCTGGCGGGCCAACGATTGTCGATATTCGCTCACTAAGGATAGCATCAAACCGACAAAGAATGCTTTATCGTCATCATCGGAAAGGGATTCGAGTTCAAGCACAACCCTTTCGTTTAGAAATTCCTCTATGTCAATCGCATCGTGTGTGTTAAAGAGGAAACCTTTTGCTCCGACAGCCAAAGATTCGAGACGGACAACAATTGCACTGCGGATATTGTCCTGTAGTTCTCCTTTATACTCCAATTCCTCCTTCACATATCGGTTCACCTCATCAATCAGATCTCTGATGGTGGGATAGATGAAGCGGTGATTCTGGCAATCCTCGAAAGTGCCTATTCTGACGCGCTGATGTTTGCCAGTGGTCAGATTCCACCCGCGCTCTTTGTAGATATTGTAAATACATTTTTCGAGGATATAGGGCATAGGCCCGTAGAGTGAGAAGCTCGCGTAAAAAATAGACTTGAGATTGTCAATATGGGTGATGACAGACACCCTAGGAAGTACCATAAAAGGATTGTGACGTATCGGTGAAACGCCTGAATCACCAACAGTATAGACGCGCAGATTTTTGTCGTATTTATCCTCAGCCAACAATCTGCGGTATTCTCTCTTGGCGGATTCAATCACCAAGAAAGGCGCATCAATACAATCCAGGATGTGCTTAACTGTCGTCGTCTTTCCCGATCCGGTAAGACCAGAAACGAAGATATGTTTCCGGGCATCCTCTTTAGATATTCTAAACTCAGAGCCTTTCACCTTTCTTCCGTGCTCAGAAATATGACCAATTGGGTGACCAGAGCGGTCTATGGTATCTGTCAGACTTAATGCGGGTTTGATGCGGATATCATAGCCGGGAACAGAAGAAAGCGGTGGTGCCATGAGCAATGCTGCTTCATCGCTCGACAAGAACGATACCAGTTTATTCCCGGTTATAAGAGATTTTCCATCCCGCTTCTTGGGCATAAAGAGCGGAACTTCTTTGGATAGATGATCGAAGACATTTCGCATCGGCAGTGCTTCGGGATCGGCCTTGATCAGTTCTCCTGCTAAAACGCCGGATAAAATCTGAGAAGCTGTAGGGGATATAGTCGCGTAGGTGATGAAACTCTCCCAAAGTCCAATGTTTAGACCATTACGCAATCTGGTTATCAACTTTCCCGCGATATCTTCCAACTCCATCGCAAGGGTATTTTGCTGTTCAAAAGAAAGACTTCGCCCAATGTTCTCTGACCAGCCAGTAGTATCTGTTTCTGCATAGCTTGAGAATTTTGTTTTTGTGTAAGAATAGCCTGCAGAAGGCAGAACTGCCATCATTGGAGTCATTTTAGTGGACGAATAGAGAATAGCATTCCAACCTGTATTTTGGCCCCCAGGATTCATTCCTATTCCTACATTGAACCCATGCGAATTTGATTCACCTACTGCTTCTTGAACTGCATGGCTCTGGTTTACGCTTACATTCTCATCAGAACCGATTGTCCTGTTTGCTAGCACATGACATCGATCTTTTAGCTCCATCAATTCATGGAGTTGTTGTGCTGCCTCACGCTTTTCGACTGGACGGGAAATTATCGCCAAGAGGAATTCCTGCCCATTCATACTTCTTATCACCGAAGAGAGATCGAATGTCTGCTTTTCCTCGTCTATTTTCTGTGTCGGTATGCCTGTGAGGATTCCGCCATGCTTCTTTTCTTGCAGTCTATCCTTTATGCTTCCTTCTCTGGACTCATCCTCAAATTGGATGCCCCTTCCGGGATAAACCCCCTGCAATTGCTCCCGGAACATATTCTTCACATCAACCTCTCCACAGACACCGAGAAAAATATCAACAGTGCCTCCACCGTTCCCCGAAATAATCGTCGTAAGCATATAATCTGACTGATACGCGGCAATAGTCACGGCTTGATGTCTTTTATAAATCAAATCAGCTACATCTTGAGCATCTGCAGAAACAGAAATTTCTCCAATATGGAACAAATAAATCGAATCGAAAAATCTCTCGATTTCGTCGCGATTCTGTATGGTATTCTCTGTCAGGATAGCAGCATCTGTTGACTCAATAGTCCAAGGGAGAAGGTCTGAGAAAATTTCGTTGAGTTCTTCAGCACCTTTTTCCTGGTCCAGCCCCTTTTGCTTTTCAAGGGCTAGTGATTTATCGTTCAGATTTTCCATTATCTTTTTCCTCTACGGGTATTATTTTACTGATATAGGCCAGCCGATCATCTCAATACAAATCAGCATAGCGACATCCAAAACAAAGCTGTTCATCTCGGCGACGAACTGTGTGAACTTTTCAGAGAGTCCGATCAGTTCACACGTCAGTAGTCGGGTACGCATGGTAGTTCCATTACAGTTCCCCTCCTACTCTTATACATTCTTGAATGTTATCATTAATTATTTTCTCTTTTTCTTCAAGACTTAAAATATTTTTTCCTAATTTTTCATTTTTCATTTTATCCTCCTCAAATTTCTTCATATCCTGCTTTTGCTCTAGAAGTTCTCTATCTAGTTTACTCTCATATTCCTCACAGGTGCTATTTATCATCGCACTGATTTGCTTCGACAATTTAGTCTTTGTCCCCTTGTAGAGTTCTCTAAGCTCAGGTCGTAGTTCGTCCCAATAGTATATTGGAAAAGAACTCCTTATTTCGTCTCTTTTACCCTCTGTAGCTTCAGTGTATCTACGAAAAAAAACAAATTTTACACGATCCCGAAAATTTTTCTCCACCTCGGCTAATTCCTTATTTGTCTTCTCCTCGACTGCATTGGATACAGTATCCCATATACTGTCCAAAGGTGTCATTGGCACGTTTATTTCGTGATCAATTTGTACTCCAACATTCCTATACGATACCTCTATTTCTTTTTGGAAATTTACATTCAGTGTATCAACAAAACTGGCCATTTCATTATCAAATTTGCGGTGCAAAGTCCTTACCCAATGCTGGACTTTTACTTCTTTCTGGTCATTATGGTCGTTAGGCTCAAAAATTTTCTTCCTAATCCTGTCAGACAACCTCTTCATCATTTTATTTACTTCTTGAGAATACCTGCTGTTCTCATCACTAGGAGAGAATTCTACCCTCAATCTGTCTTTAAATTCATTGTAATCTCTTTTCATTCTTTCCATTTTATCTTTTTGATTCTGTATCTTCGACGCAAAAAACTGAGGATCCCTATAATCCTCTCTCAGGTCTGCTATGCGTACTTTAATTTCTTTTTCAATAACTCCATACACTTCTTGCATGGCACTAGCAAAATTCTTCATTTGAAAAGAAGCAGAATCTATTGAGTCTCTTTCGATTCTTTCTCGAATTTCTCTGAAATTCGACTGTTCTTCTAATAGGTCTAGAAGGACATATTCATTACCATCAGCCTCCTCAAAACAACTAGCGGTTAAACTTCGTAATTGCGGATCTTCTTTGCGAATAGCATCGATCTCATCCATCGATTTCCCATAGAACTCTTTCAAATGTAGCTCAATCAGACTATCAACAAAAAAGATGTTATCTGATCCAATCTCAGAGTAAAGCTTCTTAGCCTCTCTCAATATTTTCTCATGTTCATCGCTACCAGGATAAAATTTCTCGCTTCTATGAGTCAAGACAAGTATCAGACGATCTTTAACCCTTTTAGGGATTTCCTTTTCCAATGCATTGCGAAGTGCTTTACTTTCTAGTTGGCTTGCGTCGTGCAAATAAACAACCGCATCAGCCTCGTCAATGAAGTCTTTCGTTTGATCTTCAATTCCGCCAATCGCATTAATACCTGGCGTATCTACGACTCTGAAATGCTTGAATTCAGAAAAATCATGTGGATAACCGAGGGAAACTCTTTGGGGAATCTTATCACATGATATATTTTTCTTGATATATTCGCGGATTTTTCCTTGAAATTCCTCCTTATCTAATTTATAGATGTTTTCAAGATCAGAGTTTAAGAAATTCTCCAATTCTTTTTCCTTAAATACAGCCATTCTCTTTGCTTCGCTGTAATGATCAATCAGGAATCTGCTGACTTGGACGATTGGAATACCGCGAGAATCGTCATTGATGGAAGCAATTTCTTTGAGAAATGGAACTGCTTTATCTTCCTCAACGACTTCCGATCTGCCATTAGCGAAAGTAGATCCAACCTCTATCTTATTAGATTTGTAGATTTCAACTATTTGAGAGGTCGCTTGTAGATCATCAGAAGGCAACATGGCCTCCCCAAGAATTGCATTGATGAAGGTCGATTTCCCTGCCTTTACTTCCCCAACGATGGCGAGCAAAAACTTCTCCGCTGCAATATTCTCTTGCATCGCCTTTAGGTCTGAATCAACCTCATCACCCTCTCTTTTAAGGGTTTCGCTCAAGGATGTATAGAGATCTAGCAAAACCGTCTGATGTGCTTTAAGCTTTTCGTAGTCCATCGCTTAATTTTTATCCTCACAAAAGCAGTCCATAGAGAGAACAGAGACTATTGAAGTTCGGCCCATGTCTCTCATACCCAACCAATTGGCCAGATATGCCCGAAAAACTCCTTCTGGTCCAGCATGGCTGTTAGGTAATTTATACTTGGGTTACACAATACTTCCTATGTCGAGACTCGTCAAGCAAGAGTGCCCCATCGTCTCAATCCCAATCATCCAACGCGCTTTACAGCCGTCGGCGTCTCATTGGCAGTCTAAACGGCCCCTACCTCCCCCACTCCTCCTCCGGCACCTCCGAATAATCCTGCGGCTCGTAGCCAATCGCCCTTTTGCCGTGTTCGACGTCGTAGAGCGGCCAGTTGCTACCCGACACCCCAAAGACGATTTCAAACTTTACGCCCGGATGGATCAGCGCCTGCTCAAACACCCGCACGCAATCGCCGTGGCTGAGATGATGTGGATGTTCGGGTTGGTCTCGATCGAGGTTGAAGTTGCCGATGCGCACGCAGACAAATTCCATATCGTGCTGATGGGCAAAAGAGTGGGCCAAAGCCTCGGCGAAGACCTTGCTAACCGTGTAGATGCCCACCGGGGTGGTAGTCATCTCGACCGTGCGGCGGATGCTGCGCGGATAGAGGGTTAAGACCCCGGCGCGGCTGGCATAGGCGACGCGCTTGACGCCGTTTTGGCGGGCAGCCTCAAACACGTTGTACGTGCCGATGAAGTTGCCCTGTAGCATGGTCTCCCACTCGTTACCGCCGGGCAGACCCCCAATGTGGGCGACGGCGTCCACGCCGCGAGTGGCTTCTAACATAGAGTCGAAATCGGCGAGGTCGGAGACGACTGTATCGGCGAGGTCGGGCATGGGCACGCGGTCGTGGCCGCGCACCTCGTGACGCGCTTGCAGGCCGCGGGCTACGGTAGATCCGACGCGACCAGCCGCGCCGGTTACGAGTACGCGCATGGTACGTTCCTTTCTTTAAGCTCGGTGCAGGGTGATGATCGGGGCCTCGGGCGGGCAGCCGAAGCGGAAGGGCAGCCAGTGCCCAACTCCGGCTGTAGTGTAGAGCTGGGTGGTTCCCTTTTCGTAGTGGCCCCAGATATAGCGCTCGGGAAAAAACGGCTCAAAAAAGCTGCGACCGGCCAAGCCTAGCTGGAAGCCGTGCGTGTGGCCGGCCAGAATCAGGTCGGTGCCGCCGAGGGGCGCGGCGTAGTCGAGGGCTTGCGAGCGATGGCTCATTAGCACGGTGAAGGCATCGCTCGGCGACGCGCTTACGGCCTTTTCCACTGAGTTGCGGAGTTGCGCGTAGGACGCCGGGCTGCGCAGCCAGCGCGGGTCGTCAACCCCGCCGAGATAGAGAGTTGCCGCTCCCACCGGCATCGACAGCCCTTCGTTCACGAGCAAGGGGATTGTGGTCTGGTCGAAGTGCCGACGGATGCGGCGGATGCCGCGCATGTACTCGTGGTTGCCCAAGCTGGCATAGGCCCCAAGCCGAGCCGGAACGCTTTCGAGCAGGCGCAGAGTCGCCAAGTAATCCGGATTGTGGTCGCATATATCGCCGGTAATCAAAACCAGATCCGGTGCGGCTTGGGCTGCGCGCGCGAGCAGGGCTTCGAGGTCGGCGAGCTGGATGTACGGTCCGATGTGTAGGTCGCTGAGATGGAGGATCTTCAAGCCTTCTAGCTCGGCGGGCAGGTCGGGATAGCGGAGCGGCACCGCAGGCATGCGCGTGCCAGTATAGGAGGTGTAGATGCCGTGGCTGACGCCCACCGCCCCAAGAGCGGGCACCACAGCGAGGCCGCGGCCAAGGAAGCGCCGCCGCTCAACCGAACTAGGCTCCTCCGTCCCCCCTTGTCGCAAACGGTCGTAGAGCGAGACGCCCAAGACGACCGGCGTCATCAGCAGTGCAGCGATGAAGAAGGCCCCGAGGTAAAGAGCGAGGGCCGAGAACAGGCTCGTGCCGACGGTCCACAGCCAAGGCACATCGCGGTAGCGGCTCAGGCCGCAGAACACCACGCCTAATAGGGGCAGGGGGAACTGCCAGTAGAGCAGACGGCGGAACCAGGCGACGCGCCACCAGTGCCGATGCACCGCAGCGACCAAGGCCAGCGTCGCAAAATAGAGGATGACGTACGCCGCCGTAGCGACGAGGAGGAAGCGCGGGATCCACGCCACTAGGCGCTCGAACCATGCCCACAGCAGGGCGACGGACGAAATAAGCTCCATCATCCCGCTTTAGGACGCCTCGCGCTCGGTGCCCAAGCGCCACCATAGGCAGAAGACAACCACCAAAGCCAGCAGCAACAGGATACCGGCTTGTAACTGATAAGCTGGTGCGGACAGCGCACCGAGCCCCTTGACCGCCGTGAGCACCGAGGCAAACCCCAATAGCACGTACGCGAGGAGGTTGTTCCGCAAGATTAAGACGATTGCAGCTACGACGAAGCCAACGCTAGTGACAAACGTCAACAGCTCAAAGAGGAACTCGTCGAAGTGGGCGGCGTTGCTACCGGACATAATCAAGCCCACCCCCAAGCCCGCCAAGACCCCGTAGAGCCTCTTTTTTACCACGACGCGGCTATAGTAGAGCACCAAGCCCGCGATAATCGGGACGAAGATGGCCCCCATTACGCCGTCGGACAGGGAATTCCAAAAGGGCAGATACTGATCCAATCCAGAGGGTAGCCCAAAGCCGAGACTCGGGTCGGAGGCAATGAATCGGCTCTCTACATAGCCGCGCAAGTGCTGCCACGTCTCTCTGGCGACGAGGACCAGCGCAACCCCGACGACCGCGTCGCGGAATTCGGGCACGCGCCGCGCAGCCCGCAGACGCGCCGGCCAGTCTGGATAGAGGCTGGTGGCCAAGCCGAGGGCCGCGAGGATCATCAAGCCGACCCCCAAGCTGCCCAAGACGAAGCTAAGCATCTGGGTGATGGTAAAGATCGACAGCGTGAGGCGGGTATCGTAGGCGCGTTCGACAACCGACAGGCCATTGAGAAAGTCGAGTAATAAGAAGGCCGCCCCAACTGCGGAAATTTTG
Source organism: Candidatus Latescibacterota bacterium (assembly GCA_965261395.1). Lineage (GTDB taxonomy): Bacteria > Latescibacterota > UBA2968 > UBA8231 > UBA8231. The sequence continues at coordinate 2,251,529 of OZ253462.1, read as the reverse complement.
ACCAGCGGTGCCCAAGCTAGGCCCTCGTTCCGCACGCGGCGCACGAGCAGCCACAGGCCGTGCAGCACCACGGCGGCAATCAAGACGATGAGCAGGCCGGAAAGCGCGGTTTTAAGCGTGGTGCTCTCCTGGCGTTCACGCTGCCAATCCTCGGGCACTTTGAGGAAGCGATAGATAGAAACCGGCTCGTCGCCGGCCACGTTGACCCGCACCCGATAGCGCAACTCATCGACGTTGCGCGCGTCACCCTCGACAGCTTCGAAGACGAAGCGGTGATCGCGGCGGTTGGGGAGCTTTTCCGACGAGGCTTCCTTTAGCTCCAAACGCTCGGGATCGAGACCAAAGGAGCGCAGGTGATCGACAGCTATTGCCTGGGCTTGTGCCTCTTCGAGGTCCGCGCCCTCGGCCTCTTCGGCTAGCAGGTGATTTATGCTGTAGAGGGAGCCGTCTTCTGGATGGACAGCGACCCGATATTCCTCCTTTTCTCCGTAGCGGAAAAAGCGTGTCACCCACAAGCTGGCCGACAGATCTTCTTGGTACAGGCGATTGACGACGGCCACCGAGTCGCGCTCTAGGATGTAGCGGATCGCCATCGCGTCCGGTTGGTTTTGGTAGTAGGTAACCACCTCGTATGCCGAGGCATCCGCGCCGGCCGCCGCTAGATGCTCAATGGCCTTGGCCTTGGCCTCGGCCTGAGTCAGGCGGACATCGACAAAGTTGAGCGGCTTTTCGTAGTCGAGGGCGAAAAGGCCCAGCGAGGCCACGACCACCGCGGCGGCCCAACCCATGCGCCGCTTAGACAGCCGGGTATAGGCAAACGTGGGGGCCGGGGCGGCGGGCTGTGGCGCTGTAGGCTCGTCCGCGCCGGCTTCCGGGGCGGCGGGCGCAGCGCTTTTGTTGAGCAAAGGCGTTGGGTCGGCGAAGCGGCGCTGCCGCAAGTAGAGGACGAGGGCCACCGCCAAGGGCAGGAGCATCAGGCCCGCGGACAAGGCCGCTGAGACGATGAAGTAGCTGTTGGACGAGCGGAAGAGGATTAGGGACGTGTACAGGGCGTCGATCGTGTAGTGCCATACGAGGGGGGCGAGGATCCCGAAGCGAAGAAAAATATAGCCGACGATAATACCGCCGATGCCCACCTCAATGCCGCGAATGTAAAAGGGTTGTTGCGGATAGCCGGCATGGGCGAACCCCCATATAAGGCCCGCGATGACAACCGCAGCCCAGCGCGACTTGAGGTATTTATGGAGAAAAGGAATCGAAAACGCCCGGGAGATGAACTCCTCGGAGACCGCGGGCATAAAGCCGATCAACAGCACCATGATCCAAGGGATGTACGTGTTGATCATCGCGCTGTAGGGAATGTCCGCCGGGCTCCAAGCGCCGAATTGCTCGGCTGTGATGTAAAAGAGAACCTGGTAGGCCAAAAAGGCGGGAGTCATGGCCAAGCCGAGGATGGTGCCGAGGAGAAAGCGCTTGGTGCGCAAGCCCGCTGGCGTAAACTGGCCTCCGATCTGGATTTGGTTTGCGTAGTAGCGTCGGTACAAAGGCTCGGCCGCCGCGGTGAGAAAGAAGATGAGGATGCCTTGGGCAGCGGCGGCGAACAGGCTGTTGAGCAATTGCCCCGTCAGAAAGGACCCGTATGTATCGGTCGTGTCGTAGCTAAACGAGGTCAGCGGCAGGTTGTTGAGTTCGGCCAGCAGGGTTAGAACTGCGGCGATGGCCCCGAAGATCGCCGCGGTCTTCCAGCGGATGTCTCGGGCGCGGACGCCGCTAAAGAACGAGACCAGCATCGCCAGTATGGTTAGGATGAGTAAGGTCCCGGCCACCAAGCCCGTGGTCTCGTTGCGCGACCGCAGCTCGGCGTAGTCGCGCTCCCAAGCTTCGGGGATTTTGAGATACTCGCCAAAGCCGCCGATCTCGTCGCCTTGGATGCGCACGTAGAAGCGGTAGTGGGCCTCGCCAACGGCGAAGTCGCGCAGCTTCCAGCTAAAGGTGTAGTCGATGCGGTTGGGTCGCTCTTGGGCCTGCGCCTCTACGAAGTCGAGCGCGGCGAGGTCGCGGCCAAGCTCACCAGTGAGAAAGGTCGCGGCCAAGCGGCGGGCTTCGGCTTCTGCGAGGCTCGCGCCGGGCGCTTCTTCCTCAATGAGGTGGCTAAAACTGACGAGCTCGCCAGAAGTTGTAACCGTGGCCTGGAACTCCTCCTTTTCCAACTCCCGCACCCAGCGGTTGCTCCAGCGCCACAACTGCACGGGATTGCCGATGACCTGCGTGGCTCCCTCGAGACCCAGCTCGCGCTCGAGGAAGGTTTTGGTCTGGTTGTCGTAGCGAAAAATGGCGCTGTGACGGTAGGCGGCGAGGTCAAAGCCGCGGGCGGCGAGAAAGTCGGCCGCCTGCTCCTTGGCCTCGTCGCGGGTGACGCGAAAGTCGATTGAGGCTTCGGGAAAGGCCCGATAGAAATAGTGGACTCCAACGGCCAAACTAACGGCGGCAAGGAGCACGCAGCCGCCGATGAAGGCTAGGTCTTTTCTCGTTAGTTTTGTTTCCATCTGTCGTATGGGATTTTGATTGTGGAAGGGACAATTTTGTTGCGTTCAACATAGTAAAAGACTGGGGCACGGACAAACCAACCGCATTGACTCGCACAGCGACATTTTGCAGATTCGCGGTCTTAAACCTTTAACGGATAACAGAGGAGCACACTGTGGCGGCAAAAAAACAGGAGCACTTCCGCGTCGGTGTCATAGGCTACGGCGGCGCGTTCAATATGGGTCAGTTGCACCTGACCTCCATGGCCAGAAACGAGGGCGTCGAAGTGGCCGCTGTTTGCGAACTGGATCCCGAGCGGCGTCAAGTAGCCGAAGAGCACTTCCCCGGCATCAAGACCTACGGCCGCGTCGGCACCATGCTGCGGAGCGCGAACTTGGACTTAGTGACGATCATCACCCCGCACAACACGCACGCCAAGCTAGCAGTGCAGTGCCTCGACGCTGGGGTACACGTAGTCTGCGAGAAGCCCCTCGCCATTACCAGCGCCGAAGTCAAGCGCATGCAGGCGGCGGCTAAAAAGAACAAGGCCCTGATCTCGACGTTTCACAACCGGCGCTGGGACGGCGACTTTGTGGTGCTGCGCGATCTAATTCTCAAAGAGCAAATCATCGGCCGCGTCTTCCGCATCGAGGCCGGATTTTACGGCTACGGCGAGCAGGGGACTTGGTGGCGCTCCAACCGCAAAATCTCCGGCGGAGCCATCTACGACTGGGGCGCGCATTTTACGGATTGGATTTTGAATATCGTCCCGGAAAAAATCGCCTCAGTCAGTGGCTATCAAGTCAAAAATCCCGCGTGGAAAAAATACGACAACGAGGACCACTCCGAATACACGTTGCGCTTCCAAAGCGGTTGCACCGTCACCCTGACCATGTCCAACTTGTCGATGAGTCCGCGGCCGCGCTGGCGAGTGCTGGGCACGCAGGGCATGATCGAGGATGTGGGCGGCAAGTACCTCGTCAAGACGCTGATCAACGGCCGCCAGATGAGCACCGAGGTGCCCTTCGCCGAGTCCAATTGGAACGCGTACTACGAAAACGTTTTCGCGCATCTGCAGGGCCGCGCCGACCTCGTCATTACCCCCGAATCCGCAGGCCGGGTAATCGGCGTGCTCGAAGCAGCCAACATTTCGGCGGCGCGCGGATCAGCCCCCATCACGCCGGCCTTTGTCTGAGCAGGTACTGCCCCGCCTCAACCCAACCGCGCAACTGTCCGCGCTTTTGGGGATCGGCTGCCGCTCTGGGGCCACGGTCGTCGGCCTGTCGGCCGTGCGCCGCGCCAAGGGGTTGGCCTTTGTCTTTGCCAGCAGCGACCTTGCCCAGCGGACGCTGCGCGAACTGGCTCGCTTGGAGCACGGAGGTACGCGCGTCTTTCAAGTACAGGTAATGGAAGTGCTGACTCAGAGCTTTGGCCGCGAGGACGCCCAAGTGATCGGCGTTTTACGCGGCGACTTAGCCCGCGGCTTGGCCAAGCACGTAGAAGAGCACACGCCATGACCATATCGGTAGTATGTGAGACAAATTGGGGAGACGAGCGATGCCCTGGGAAATCGAGCGCAAGTATCTCGTGGCCGACCGCTCTTGCCTCGACCAGTTAGAAGGCGTCGCCTTCCGGCAGGGCTATATTCCCATCCAAGACGAAGGCGTGGTGCGCGTGCGGATTGAAGGCGAGCGAGCGGTACTCACGCTCAAGGGGCCAACTAGCGGCATCGCGCGCCGCGAGTACGAATACGAAATCCCGCGCCAAGACGCCGAGAGCATCCTAGCAACCCTGTGCCAGCGGCCCCATATCGAAAAGACGCGCTACACCTTGTCTTGGGCGGGCAGGGTTTGGTCCATCGACGTGTTTTCTGGAGAAAATGAGGGGTTGGTGCTCGCCGAAGTCGAGCTGAGTAGCCAAGATGAGGCTGTGGAGAAACCGCCTTGGGCCGGCGTCGAAGTATCGGACGATCCACGCTATTACAACGCCAATCTCGTGCGCAATCCCTATTGCAAATGGCGGGACGATTAGCGCTCTGCAAAAATGTAGTATCAGTTCGCTTTTATTTCTCAAAAAGCATGCTCAGATCCAACGCCGGTGCCGAATGCGTCAGGGCACCGATCGAGACGAGGTCCACACCGGCGGCCGCAGCCTCGCGCACGGTCGCCAAGGTATAACCGCCGGTGGCCTCAATCTCAATGGCGGGATTGGCGGCGCGGATGAGCGCTACGGCCCGGCGCAGGGTCGGTGCGTCCATGTTGTCGAGCAGGATGCGGTCCGGGCCGCCCGCAAGAGCCTCCTCGACCTCCCCGATATTTTCGGCTTCCACGTAGATCGGCGCTGCTTGGCCCCGTGCCTCGCGGATGGCAGCGCTGACGCCGCCAGCGGCTGCGGCGTGGTTTTCCTTGATCAACACGGCGTCGTACAGGCCCATGCGGTGATTGACGCCGCCGCCCATGCGCACGGCCCACTTCTGTAAGTGCCGCCAGCCTGGGGTAGTTTTGCGGGTGTCGGTGATGCGCGTGGCCGTGCCGGCTAGGGCCTCCACATAGCACTGGGTCAGGGTGGCCACGCCCGAAAGCTGTTGCAAGAAATTGAGCGCAGTGCGCTCCCCAGCCAAGAGCGCGCGCGCGCGGCCCTGCAAGCGGACGAGGGTCTGGCCTGCTGCGACCTTGTCCCCGTCGGCGACTTCGGCGCACACAGCAATGCTCCCGTCGAGACGAGCAAAGACCGCGCGGGCAACCTCGATGCCCGCGACGACGCCGGTTTGGCGGGCGATGATGCGAGCGCGAGCTTCGGCATCGCCCGCCACGGTCCAAGCAGCGGTCAGATCGGCTTCTACATCTACGGCACCGAGGTCTTCTCGCAAGGCTAGGTCGATGAGCTGGTCATACGCGGCGGAGGGCAGTGGAGCGGAGCAGTTTGTGACCATTTTGTTTCCCAAAAGAAAGTTGCTGGTTCACAGAGTTTGAAAAATGTACGCAAAGTCTGGTCGCACTGCTGACATTAGACAGAAAATGCCCGGCGATCTATGTTTTTTAGTATGGCCACGCTCGTCCACGTCACGCACGAAGCCGTGCAGCAAGCCGGTGGAATCGGCACGGTCCTGCGCGGTCTGATCACAGCCCGCAGCTACCAAGCCCATTGCCAGCGCACGATCCTGCTCGGCCCCTTAACCGATCCAGACAGTGCCCAACCGCTCGGCCCGGACGGCGAGATCCTCTACGACGCCAGCCGCAGCATCCGCGACGCCAATGTCGCCGACCGACTCAGTGCGGTCGAGCGGGAGTTTGGCGTGCGATTGGTCTATGGCCGACGCTTGCTGACCCAAGACGGGCACCAAGCCTCGCCAGAAGTTCTGCTAGTGGATGTAAGCCGCCCGCCTCAGCGACTGAATGAATTCAAACGCGACCTATTCCTCCACTTTGGCCTCGAATCGCACCGCTACGAACAGCACTGGGAATACGAGCAATACATGCGCTTGGCCGGGCCGGGCTTCGCGGCCGTGTGCTTCCTAGTCGGAGACGCGCCCTTCTTGCTGTTGGCGCATGAATTCATGGGGCTAGGTACCGCCTTTAAGGCCCTGATGAGCGATGCGGCGTGTAAGACCCTGTTCTACGCGCACGAAGTGGCCACCGTGCGGCCCTTGGTGGAGGAGCGGCCCGGGCGCGACATTGCCTTTTACAATGCGCTGCGCCAAGCGCGAGCAAACGGCCAGTACATCGACGAGCTATTCGGCCCCCAAGACGGCTATTTCAAACACGCCCTCGTCAGCCAAGCCTGGCGTCTCGACGCAGTCCTCGCCGTCGGCGATTGGGTGGAGGACGAGCTGCGCTTTCTCGGGCCGGAATTCGCCGCTCGTCCCATCGACCTCGTATATAACGGAGTGCCAGCCGTCGAGCTGTCTACTGTCGAGCGGGAAGCAGCGCGGGAAAAGGTGCAGGCCAGCGGGGCCGCGCTCTTGGGTTGGACCCCAGATCTAGTCTTCACGCACGTCGCGCGCCTAGTCGAGAGCAAAGGGTTGTGGCGCGATTTGCTGGTGCTTGAACACTTGGATCACCACCTGTGGGAGCAGGGGCAACGGGCGCTTTTTATCGCATTAGCGACCGAGACTGGCCGCCGCGATCCCGAGGCCGTCCAGCGCATGGCCGCTTACGGTTGGCCGCTAGTTCACCGCGAGGGGGGGAGCGACCTCAGCAGCGGCGAACTAAAATTCGACCTTTTAGTCCGCGCCTTTAATGCGCGCACGCGCGCCGTCAAGGCGCTTTTCGTCAACCAATTCGGCTGGGACCAGCAAAGCTGCGCGTTCCTGCCGGCCAATGCGGAGTTTGCCGACTTGCGCCGAGGCAGCGACGTGGAGTTCGGGCAGTCGATTTACGAGCCTTTCGGCATCTCCCAAGTCGAGTGCTTAAGCTCTGGCACCATCAGCGTGGTCAGCGATGTGTGCGGTTGCCGCGGCTTTGTGCGCCAGGCAGCCAGCGAGGCGGGGTTGGGCAGCTTTATCGAGGGAGCCTATACCCAGATCGACGAGGCCGACCGCGTCGGCCAACCGATTGGAGTGCGGGAACGCACACAGGCCGAAGCATTGCAAAGCCAAGTGGTAGCCAGCGCCTTGGCCAGCCAGTTGTCTGCGGGCGAATCCGGTCGCAAAAGATTGCTTGCCGAAGGCTATGCGGCGGCCCAGCAGATGAGTTGGGAGCGCGTGGCCGAGGATATGCTATTGCCCGTTTTGCGGCGGCTGGAAAAGTGAAATGGCTGGGCTAGTAATTGCGCTCATCCTCTCGCTTGGCGGCTGTGTGCCCTTTATCGGCGGGCGCGAGCAAAGCCGTCAACTAGCGACTGCGGCTCAAGACCTCGTGGCAATCGTCGAGGCTCGGGAGGGCGAGGTTGACTGGCTGGGCTTGCGCGACCCCGCTGGCGTGCAGACCGAGCAGACCAAGGTACTCAACGATTATTTGCTGTCCGCGCTGATGAAGGCCGAGGTTGCAGTGGGGCTGGTCGATACGACCGGGAAGCGGTGGCGCAACGAGGAATTGGTGGGCCTAAAGCAAGGGGGGCGCGCCGCACTCGCGTTGGGCGGACGGCTCGAAGCGGATACCCCGTGGATGTATGTGCGGATGTTTTTAGTCGAGCGGAAAAGCGGCGAGCTAGTGGCAACTCGCACCACCCGCATCTTGGAACGGGACGTGCGCCATGAGCTCGCCTCACGCCAGCTTGTAACCGGCACGAGCCATGGGCCGATTGAAGTAGATTTGCACCTGATTGCCAAGCGCGAAGAAGGAGGCGTCGCCCAGGTCGTCGAGCTGGCAGAGGGCGTGCAATTGCAGCAAGGCGACCAACTGCAACTGCGCTTCAAGCTAAGCCGAGACGCCGAAGTCCACGCCTTTCTGTGCAGTTCTGACGGCGCGTTAGAAACCTTATTTGACGAACAATTCGTCTATTCGGACATCGTGGAATACGGCCCCGGCGAGAACAATTGGATCACCTTCAACGAAATCGATCAAGTCTATACCCTGTACTTCCTCGCCGGCCCGCAGCTATTGGCCGAAAACGCCGCGCCGTTTTACGAGCAGTTCGCCACGCTGGTGCGAGAAGGGCAAATCGACCGCTTCACCGGGCTGGAAATGCTCGATGCAGCACTGATCGAATTTCTCCAGCACCCCGAACCCATCGCGGTCTTGCGCGGCGACGATGACATTTCCCTAGGCCGGCCAGAGACCATGGTGTACGACGACGGCAACACCCTGTCGAGCCAAGCGGAAATCCTCACCGGCACCCCGGTACTGGTGCGCGCCCTGAGTTTCTCCGTGCAGTAGGGGCGACCGGCCGGTCGCCCCTACAAGACAGCAGCCACCGCGGCGCAGAAGTAATCGAGGTTGTCCTCCGTCAGGCCGGCGACGTTGATGCGCCCTCCCGCTACGATGTAGATCGCGTACTGTTCTCGCAGCACCTCGACCTGCTCGGCGTTCAAGCCCGAGAAAGAGAACATCCCCCGCTGCCGCTTGATAAACGAAAAGTCGCGCTCCACGCCCTGCTCGCTGAGCCGAGCGACGAGGCGTTGGCGCACGCGATTGATCCGCTCGCTCATCTGCGCCAATTCGCCTTCCCACTGGCGGCGCAGCCCTGAGTCGCCAAGGACTTCGCGGACCATGGCCGCGCCGTGGGCCGGGGGATTGGAATAACTGGTGCGCGCGGCGATTTTGAGGTGGCTCAAGGCTCTAAGTGCGACCTCAGCGTCCGCGCCGATCAAAGTCAGAGCACCGACGCGCTCGTTGTACAGGCCAAAGTTTTTGGAAAAGGAACTGGCCACGAGCAGCTCGCAGCCGGTGTCGCAGAGTGCCCGCAGGCCTATCGCGTCCTCGCATAACCCATCGCCAAACCCCTGATAGGCAAAATCCACTAAGGGCAACAGGCCGCGCTCGGCGACGACCTCAGCGATCTGCCGCCAAGTGTCTGGGGTGGGGTCGCAGCCGGTGGGGTTGTGGCAACAGCCGTGCAGCAGCACTACGTGGCCGGAGGGTATTTGCTCGAGTGCGGCGAGCAAGGCGTCGGCGTCGATGCGGTTGGCACGGGCGTCGAAATAGGGATAGGTCTCGACCCGTAGGCCGGCTGAGGCAAAGATTTTGGGGTGATTGGCCCAAGTCGGCTCGCTTATCCACAGGGACCGGTCGCCTAGATTCTGAGCGAGGAAATCGCCAGCTAGACGCAAGGCTCCGGTGCCACCGGGGCTTTGCACAGTGATGGCGCGTTCAGCCGCCTCGTGCCCGACGCCCAAAATTAGCTCCCGCACGGCAGCACCGTATTCCGCGCTGCCCTCAATGCTCAGATAGCTCTTGGTCTTTTCCGCGGCCAAGACGCGCTCCTGCGCCGTTTGCACCGCAGCCAAAACCGGCGTCTGGCCGCTCGCATCCTGATAGACGCCAACGCTGAGGTTGATTTTGTTTGGATTCGCGTTGCTCTTGAACTCCGCGCTCAGCCCCATAATGGGGTCGGCAGGCGCCATTGCTAACTGTTGAAACATGATCTGCCTTCTCTTAGAGGTTTGGGGTGAAAATTCTAACTCAGCGGCGGCGATAGTTCGCAAATATCAGCTCGCCTTCGCTGCGCCTTTTCGACACCTCCCATTCGCTTTCGTCCCACGCCGGAAAGTACGCGTCGCCTTCGACTTCGATGGGCAGGTGCGTCAGAATCATTTCGTCGGCCAAGGGCAGGGCCTGCGCATAGACTTGGGCACCCCCGAGTACGAAGAGTTTTTCGCTGCCGTGGGCACGGGCGCGCTGCAAAACCTCGGCCAAGCTCGCGCAAACAACTACGCCCTCGGCGACCGCGTAAGCCGGATTGCGGGTGAGGACGAAGTTGAGGCGCTGGGGCAAGGGACGCGTCTGAAAGGTCTCGTAGGTTTTGCGGCCAGCCACGACCGCTTGGCCCCGAGTGACGCGGCGGAAGTGCTGCATGTCGGCCGGGCAGTGCCACGGGATGGCATTGTCGCGGCCAATGACCCTGTTCTCGCTCAGGGCGGCGATGATGATGGTTTTCATGCGGACGAATCGGATGGGTGAAAGAAAGAGCGGACGACCGGATGCTCCGAGCACTTGGCCTCGGCAACCGTGCCGGTAAATGCTACGAGACCTTGGTCGAGCATGATTAGACGGCCGTCGAGCCGCTCGATGCTGAGCAACTCGTGGGTGACAATGGCGAGGGTGATGCCCAGCTCGCGGTTGAGCGTGAGGAGCAGCGCGTCGATTTCGGCGGCGGTGACCGGGTCAAGGCCCGCGCCCGGCTCGTCGCAGAAGAGAATCTCCGGGTCCATGACCATGGCCCGTGCGAGAGCGGCGCGTTTGCGCATCCCGCCCGACAACTCGCCTGGATAGCGGTCGCAAGCGTGCCCTAAGCCCACCGAGGCGAGCCGAGTGCGCGCGATCTCCCCAATCAGGGCCGGCTCTAGGTCCGTGTGCATTTCCAAGGGCAGGGCGACGTTTTGCTCAACCGTCAACGAGTTGAGCAGCGCGCCGTATTGAAACATCACGCCCAACCGCTTGCGCAGGGCCGCCAGCTCTTCCTCGCCGAGGGCCGTCGCGTCTTGGCCGAGGATTTCGACGCGGCCCGAGGCGGGTTGCACCAAGCCGATGATCGCCTTGAGCAAGGTGCTCTTGCCGCAGCCGCTGCCACCGAGCACGACGGCGATTTCCCCCTCATCCACGTGCGCGTCAATCCCGCGCAGGACGGCCGTCTCGCCGTAGGACACGCAGAGGTCTTGGATGTCGATGGCGTGGGTCACCATTTGAAATAAAAGACAATGCCCCAAAAAGCGTCGAGGACAATGATGCCGAACAGCGACGACACGACCGCCGAGGTCGTTGCCCGGCCGACGCCTTCGGCCCCGCCGCTGAAATTGAGGCCGTGGTAAACCGAGATGATCGTGATAAGCCACGCAAAAGACGCGCTTTTGACCAGCCCGGTGAGCAAGTCCTTGAGGAAGAGCGACGAGAAGACTTGGTTGAGAAACACAGTAGCCGGGATGTCCAGCGACACCATGCCGATGAAGGTGCCGCCGAGGATGCCAACAAAGTCGGCCATGATCGTCAAAAGCGGCATGCAGACAATCATGGCCCACAGCTTGGGCACGGCCACAAAGCGCAGCGGGTCGATCCCCATAGTCTGCAAGGCGTCCAATTCCTCGGTGAACTTCATGGTGGCGATCTCGGCGGCAATGGCCGACCCGGAGCGGCCAGACACCATGATCGCGGTCATCAGCGGCCCCAACTCGCGGGTCAGGCCAATGCCCAGCAGGTTGGCGACGAAAATATCGGCCCCGAACTGGCGGAGCTGGGCCGCGGACTGAAGGGCCGAAACCGCGCCGACGAGAAAGAGAACCAGTCCGACGATTTGCAGGGCCTGCGCGCCAATCGCGTACGCTTGCTCGCCAAAGCTGCCCCGGCGGATCTGATCGCGGCGAAACAGGGATAGGACCGAGAAAACGCTCAGGTCGGCCATCAGGTAGAGAAAATCAGCGGCGCGGACGCCCCAAGCGCGGACCCACGCGCCGAGGCGTTCAAGAGCGACGCGGCGCGGCACGGGCGGCTCAAGCGGCGGCGCGGGCGTGGCAAAGTCGAAAACGGGCTGCAAGTGGGTGGGTAGCCCATCGAGGCGGAGTTCCTTGTCCAAGGAGCGGGCGAGATCGGGCAAGCCGCGCAGGAAGACGGCTCCCGCGGTGTCGAGGTGTTCGACTTGGCGCAAGTCAGCGCGGAGCGCGGAGCGCGGATGCTCGGCGATGAGATCGCGGACTTGGGGAACGAGCGCGCCGATAGTGTGTAGCGAAAGCGCGCGCCCGAGCGCGATTCCCTGTTCGTCGCTCTGCACCCACGTCATAGCAAATAGTTGAGGCGCAGCAGGACCTGTTGTTCAGATTGCAGCCGCTGGACCGGCGGCTTGCGCTCGAAGTCGAAGACGACGACCATGTTGATGAAGCGACTCAGCGGCAAGCGCAAGCGGTTTTCCCAAGTGAATTCCCAAGTGTCGGTAGCCGTCTCCGGGATAAGGAGGTCAAACTCCGAATCCAAGCTGGGGAATCGCGAAAAACGCGACCGGAGGAGCAGCACGGCCTCCAAGCCGGTGGCGGTCTGGTCCTCCAACTTGCGGGCGGTGGTTCCGGAGGAGTTTAGGTCATAGGTATCGGTAAAATAGCTTTGACGCGCCCCAAAACCAACGCGCATGTCGAGGTTCAGGGGAAAGCTGCTGATAACCTGGGCGTTGATGCCGATGCCTTGGCGCAGTTCGAGGGGGCTGAAGGGCGGAGAGAGGGTAAATTCGCTAATGCCCGCCATGGCTTCGATCTGGTTGCCGTCGCGGATCAGCAGGCTCTGCGGCTGGTCGAAGCGTTCCTCCTCGGCGAATAGCTTGGTGTTGAACACCCCGCGCAAATAGGGGCCGATTCGCTTGGAAAGCCGGTAGATATATGTAGCGCGGACCTCAAACTCATCGACGGACTTGCGGAAGTCATCGCCCTCCTCGCGGGTGAAACCCTCTTCAAAGTCCAGCCGCAGATTGGCGTAGTGGCGGTCCGTATTATAGATGCTGCTGCCGAAGATCTCAGCGGAGAGCGCGAGGACCGAGCGATCTGCGCCGGTTTTATTTTGCGAGGTGGACAGCCGGGGCGAGCCGCTTAACTGAAGGGAGGTCTTCCAACGCGGGCCATCCACTTGGGCGAGGAGGCCATGCTGAGCCGGGGGGTAGAAGCCGATGAAGGTATCGTCACTGGTGTCCACTACTAGGTTGCGCTGGACCAACTCGCCCGGCTCTAAGCGGACGCTAAACTTGCGGGTGGTTAATACGTTGTCGCCGACTTGCACTACTGAGTAAACGCCTGGAGGCAGGAGCCAAGTTTTGACCGCTTCGCCTCGCTCCTCCTCGACACCAAAACCGAGGCCGTAGTTTTCCTGCGAGGATTCCCGGTACAGTTCATAGGATTCGTTGATCGATGTGCGGTTCTCGGACATGACGTTGATGACTAGTCCGGCCCAGAAGGGCTTTACCAGGGTCGTCATGCCCTCTTGGATCGGCACGGTGCGGCTCGTCATCTGAATGTCCGTGCCCGAGCCGACCAGCAATTCGTAGTTGCCGGGCGAGAGCAACACGCCGGTGCCGGGGGCGGCTTCGCGGATGGGTTTGTTGCCCTGTAAGACGAGGAAACTGGGCTCGTTGAGGGAGCCGGACATCGTCGGCACGAAGAGAAAGCCCTTGCCCTTGGGAATCAGCGTTGGGTCCTGTTCGAGTTGGCCGCGCCCGGGTGGGGCGATCCAAGTGTAGCTGTCGCCTAGGGCTGGGCCAGCGAGCGACGGCAGGGCGATCAGGATGTAGAGTAGCTTGTACATGCCAAGTCCTAGGGGGCCAGCTTTCCCGGTATGAGTTCGTAGTGACCGGCTTCGGTTTGCAGCACTGTATCTCGGGCCGCTGGGGCGATTTCCTCGTCGGATGCAATGGGCGCGATGGGCATGGGCCGCTGCTTGTTGCTGAACTTGAAGTCAATCTCCCTGATCGCCTTCTTCATCCGCTGGCCCAAAATCCCGCTCAACGCGGCTACCGTGTGTATCATGGCCGGGGAAAACACCTGTTTCTCCTCGTCGAAATCGTCCTGCCATATAACTTTGCCATCGTCCTGCCTAACCAGTTCCATCGTCATAACGAGATGGGCTGCCCACAAGTCGCCGCTGTCGAAGCGCTCGATGGCTTTGACTGAGCCGCCGAGCACGTAATCCGGGCGGTGCTCGAAAAAATCGCCATCTCCGCCGACATAGGTAAAGAGGTCAGCTTGGCGCAAGTACTGCTTGACCGCGTCGGTAATCATGTCGCCGGGGCGCTCCATCCAGTGGTGGAGGTTGTCGAGCTGCAGTTCGTACTGGTCTCGGCGGTGGATGATGTGGGTGCGGTCATACGCTCGGGGCGCCTCAAAGCCCTTGACCTGCAATCGGAAAGGGTACGGACGCTCGGAACCTTCCAAGCTACCGCGCAAGGGTTCGATATCCAACTTGAAATAGCGCCGTTGCAGCAGCTTAGCGTCGCCGCCTAGCAACTGGGCGCAGCCGGATAGAGCGGCGGCCAAGATGATGGCCTGACCGCAGCGGCGAATTCGGCTATTGGGTCCCACCACTGCGACCTCGGATGAGTACCGCGGGATTCTCGCGGATTAGTTCGGTGGTTTCGCGGATATTCTGCAAAGTTTCCTCCAGTTCCCGCATGGCGCGCAGGAGATTCTGTCGGCTGGCCCCCACGGTCTGGTCGATGCCCACAAAGGTCCGGTCAATATGGCCCATCACGGTGTCCATCCGCGCGATAAGCAAGGGAACCGGGCCGTCCATTTGCTGGCGCAACTTGTGCATCGTCACTTGCAGGTCGTCAACCGTCTGTTGCAGCTTCGCGCCCACGAGTAAGGCGTGCAGGGAATCGACCGTCGTCTCCAACGTCGCGCTGGTCTTGGCGAACGAGCGGCTGGTGGCAACCATATTGGCCGCGGTCTCGTCGAATGCGGAGCGGTTGTCCTCGACCAGCGCGTTGGCCGTGGCCAGCAGATTGCCCGCGTTGTTCAGCGTCTCGGTGAAGACGCGCTGGTTTTCGCTGCTGAACAACGCGTTTAGGTTGTCGATGGTTTGCTCCACCTTGATGCTGAGCACTTCGGCACGCTCTTGCATGCTGCTAAAAAAAGTATCACCCGCGACAATGGTGGACCCCGGAGGGAGGACTGAAGCGTCGTCGCTGCCGCCGAAAAGCTCGATGAACTTCAGGCCGGTGATCCCCAACGAGGCCATGCGCGCTTGCGTGTCGGTGCGGATGGCGTTTGCGGCCCGCCGCCTCTCGATCGAAATCTCGATTACCAAAGTAGAGAGATGATCCTGCGCGATCGCAATGTCCTCGACTCGGCCAATACTAAAACCCAAGTACTTGACGTCCGCGCCTTTGTTGAGGCCGCTGACGGGCGAGTTGGACTCGATGTAATAGGTATCGCGCTGGCTCAGGAGATGGCTGCCGGCGACGACGAAGAAGAACAGCGCGAGGACGGAGAGCGAAACCAAGAAGAAGATGCCAAGGCGTATTTGCTGTGCTCGGGTAGCCATAAAAACGTTGTGTAATAAGTCGTAATTGAAATGCCGCCCCTTGGGCAATATCAGCAACGCACCCCTTGCGAGCAAGAACTCGGCACCACCACCCGCAGAGCCGCCGGGCTAATTTCCAGCACGAGCGGCGTCTGATCTAGATAGTCGCCGTCCGCATATACGCGGTGCGGCGCGTCGGTGTGCAGCGTTAGGCGGGCCGTGCGCTCGACGCGCACGGCTGAATGGCGGACGTGTGCTTGCCAAAAGAGGCGGAGCATCAGCGATAAGATCGCCCGCCGTGGCACCGCATCGACGACGACCACATCGAAGAGGCCATCGCCGAGGTCGGCATCTGGGGCAACGCACAGATTGCCTCCATAGTTCCGCGCATTGGCGGTAGATACTTGCAGCACCTCTTGCTCAATCTCCCCGAAATCGCCGCAAAGGCGGACCCGAATTGGCTGGTAGCGAACGATGTGCCGCAACGCTTCCAAGATATAGCGGGGCCGCCCGGACAGAGGCCCTTGGGCGCTTTCCATGCGGCGGTTGACTTCGGCGTCAAAGCCAAAGGCGGCAATTGTGGCGAAGAAGCGGTCGCCAGCCCGCCCCAAGTCTATGGCGCGCACCTCGCCACGGAGCAGATTGTCTATGGCCGCTTCTACGCGCAACGGCACGGCGAGGGCGCGGGCCAAGTCGTTGCACGTGCCACAGGGCAGTAGCCCCAAGGCCGTGTGCGAACCGGCGAGGGGCGCAAGTGTCTCGCCGATGGTGCCGTCACCGCCGCAGACCACGAGCCGCTCAGCGCCCTCGGCCACGGCCTGCCGCGCCAGTTCGGTTCCGTGGCCCTTGGCCCGCGTGTAGCGCAATTCGACCGCTTGGCCGGCGGCTTGTATAGCCAAAGATGCTTGCTCGGCGACGCTGCGGGCGCGGGCGTTGCCCGCCGTTGGATTAGCTATCAAGACCCAGTGTTTGGACATAGCTTGGGTTGTCCCGTCCCGTCCTGCGCATAGATTAACCTAGATAACAAAGATAATATCAAAACATGGCCAAGCGAAAACGAGACATCGATTGGGCCGACCAGCGCCGCGAACTGGAAAAACAGGTCGAACACCCCTATATCACCAAGCAAGGGCTAGACCGAAATCGGCGCGATAGCAAGGGCCGCGATCCCAAGCGTCCCGCGCAGTGAGCCTCCTTGTGGGAGGGCACCCCGCCTTCTATATTACAGCATTTTAAGCCCTGTCCTGACGGGCCACTCGCTGCACAGGATGGGGCTTTTTTCCGTTTCCGCCATGATCAGAGAATTCTATCAGGACCGCACCGTGTTGCTGACCGGCGGCACCGGGTTTTACGGGCAGGGGCTGACGGCCAAGATCCTGCGCTATTTGCCCGGCGTGCGGTGCTTGTACCTCGTGTTGCGGCCCGGTCGGAGTCCTGGCGGGGCCGCGCTGCCGGTAGAGGAGCGGCTAGACGAGCTTTTCAAGCTAGTCGTCTTCGACCGCTTTCGCCGCGAGGAGCCAGCCGCCTTTGCCGCGGTGCGACAGAAGGTGCGCGCCCTCGCCTGCGACATGCGGCAGCCAGGCCTCGGGCTAGACGACGCATCCCGCGACGAGCTGCTAGCGGAAGTTGACCTCATCATCGGCAATGCGGCTAGCGTCACCTTTGACGAACCGCTCGACTCGGCGATCCAATTCAACACCTTGGCACCTCAGGAGCTTTTGCGGCTGGCCCGCGAAGGCCGCAAAAAGCCCGTCTTAGTACACGTATCAACCGCATACGTCAACGGCCGCCTCACTGGCACCATCCCCGAGCAAACACTTCCGATCAATCGCACTATTCAACACCTGATCGACGGCAACACGCCTCCACAGCCTTTCGTCCCCGAAGAAGAGATCGCCCAAGCGCAAGCCCGCTGCCGTGCAATCCGCGCCCAAGCGCAAAGCGCCGAGCAACAGCAAGCATTCCGCCACGAGATCGTCGAGCAGAGCCATAGCCGCAAACTTTCTGACAGCCGCTTGCAAAAGCTGGTTGACGACCGCTGTCGCCGCTGGATCGAGCGCGAGCTGGTCGAGGAGGGGATGCGCCGAGCGCGGCAGCATGGCTGGAATGACGTGTACACTTTTACCAAAGCCATGGGCGAACAGCTACTCGTCAAGCACCGCGACCAAGTGCCGCTGGCCATCGTGCGGCCCAGCGTCACCGAAGGCGCGCTCGAAGATCCACATCCAGGCTGGATCCACGGCCTCAAAGTAACCGATCCACTAATCGTGGCCTACGGGCGGGGGATTGTCCCGGACTTCCCGGCCGCAGGCGGTGCGCCCATGGACTTGGTGCCCGTGGACATCGTCGTCAATACCGTGCTGGCCGCGGCCACGCAGGCCACGGCCTCTAAAGTGGAGGTATTCCACGCGGCAACCAGCGAGGAAAACCCACTGCCCAACACCCGGATGTTCAAGTACGTAAAAGGCTACTTTGAGGAACACCCCCTCCTCAACAAAGACGGCTCGCGGCCCGAGCTAGTGGATTGGACCTTCCCGACGGTGGCCCGCTTCCAGCGCGCCTTCAACTGGAAGTACCTCTATCCTCTGGAGATAAAGCAAAAGCTCTACGAGTACCTGCCCGAGCGCTGGGCACCGGCCCAGAAAAAACGCCGCTTGGCCGCGCTTAAGACGCGACTCAAGCGCGTCCAGTACTTCACCGACTTATTCAGCCCGTACACGACCCTCGACTGCCGCTATGAAACCAAGCGCATGTTGGCCCTCTACGAGTCGCTGTCCCCCGAAGAGCAGCGAATCTTCAACATGGACGTGCGGCGGATTGACTGGTATCAATATTATCAAAGGACCCACCTGCCCGGCCTGCGGCGCCACGAACTGGGCGGAACCGACGACGACCGCGAGCCGTTGAGCGCGGCTCCGAGCGAAGTGGGGGGCGAGGAACAGCGCTGGCGCATCGAGGAAAGCATCCGCACGATCCCGGACCTGTTGCGCTGGGCCTGCGGCCGCTACGCCGCCAGAACGGCCTTGCAAATCGAACGCCGCGCCGGCTGGACGCGGATCAGCTACGACGAGTTGCTCACTCGCGCCGAGTGCATGGCGCGCAGTTGGCAAGCGCAGGGCGTGTCGGCCGATGCGCGGGTTCTGCTGTGCGGGGACAACGGGCCGGAGTGGGTCATCGCCTACATGGCGGCCAGCCTGCTCGGGCTAGCGGTCGTGCCCATCGACCCGCAGACGCGCGAGGAAGACATCTGGGCACTGTGCGACTTTGTCCAAGCACGGGCGCTAATTGCGGCGGAAAAGCGCTTTTCCCTGCTCTCGCCCGAGGGCGTAGCTGCCCACAAGGAGATGGCCTTTTTCAATGTAGATCGCGACGGTCTGCCGTTCGGGCACGCTCCCGAGCCGGCCGCAGCCGGCGGAGCCAGCCGCTGGAAGTCGCCGCGGGTCGGGCCAGACGCCACAGCGTCGATCCTCTTTACCTCGGTCATCGAGCCGCGCGGAGTGGTGTTGAGCCATCGCAATCTCATCTGCAACGTCCTAGCCCAAGGCGAAGTGCTGGGCATCTACGAATCCGACCGCATGCTCTCGACCCTGCCCCTGCACCAAGTCCTCGAATTCACGGGCGGCTTGCTGCTGCCGCTGCTCAGCGGGGCCACCATCACGTATTTAGAGGCCGTCAACAGCCGCGAGATGCTCCGCGCCCTGCACGATACGGGTACGACCATGCTGTTGACCGCGCCGCGCCTGTTGCGCGTCTTGGCCGACCGCGTCGAGCGCCTCGGGGCCGAGGCCACGGAGGCCACGGCTGCACTAGCGGCTCTGAGGCGGGTCGTCAGCGTCGGCGCAACCCTGTCCGACGACCTCCTCGACGCTTACGAGCGTCTCGGCGTGGCGATTTGCCAAGGCTATGGCCTGAGCGAAGCGGCCTCGATCGTGGCGGTCAACGTGCCTAAGCAGGGCAAAGCCCGGTCGGTGGGGCAGGTGCTGCCTGGGCAGCAAGTGCAGATCGCCGAGCCAGACGAGCGCGGCGTCGGCGAGGTGTTGGTGCGGGGTGCCAACGTCATGGAGGGGTACCTTTCCCAAGAAGAACTGACCCAAGCGGTGTTGCGCGACGGGTGGCTACACACCGGCGATGTCGGCCGCCTAGACGACGGCTATCTCTTCGTCGAGGGGCGGAGCAAAGACCTGATCGTCAATGGAGCAGGCCACAACGTCTATCCACGCGAAATCGAATTGCTCTACCACGGACTGCCGCACGTGGCCGAGCTGACCGTGGTCGGCGTGCCCTCGGCTCGCACCGAAGGTGAAGAAGTGCGCGGCGTGGCCGTAATCAACCGCGACTCCGAGGAAGTCGAAGCCCTGCGCGAGGCCATCCAAGCGCGCTCATACGAGATTTCGCGCACCTTGCCCAGCCACCAGCGGATCCAACGCCTGCACTTTTGGACCCAACCGCTGCCAAGGCTGGACGACGGCACCGTAGACCGCCAAACCCTGTTGACCGCCATCGAGCGCGAAGACTGCCCAGACACGGCCCTGCCGCAATGGGAGCGGGCGATCCAGTGCCAAATCGGCCTGCTCGCTGGTCTGAGCACTGGGGAGGTAGCAGCTCACATAGACGCGCCGCTCGACACCTTGTTGGATTCGCTGATGGCAGTGGAGTTCGCCGCGTGGCTCGGCCAGCGGCTGGGGGTCCAAGTCGATGGACTTTTGCAGCCACAGGACACGCTCCGCAGCGTCTTGGCGCGGCTGGAGGCTCACTTGAGCGATGGGGTGGACTGGGAGGTGGAGCAGTCGCCGGCGTACTGGTCGGGCATCTTGCAGGCCGAGCCGAGTGCCGAGCCAGAGAGCGAGGCCGGCAAAAAGATGCTGCAAGAATTCCTGTGGGAGGCCGGCGGCCCCTTGTTCCGCCGCTTTTTCGACCTCCGGGCCGGTGGCCTAGAGCACTTGCCACAAGATCGGCCCTACCTGATTGCCGCCAACCACGCCAGCCACCTCGACGGTGCTTGCGTGTACTCAGCCGTGCGCTCCCATGTAGATCACCTCAATATCGCAACCAGCGAGCATTACCTTGCCGACTCCGAGCTGCGCTGGTTTTTGTACACCTTTGCCAACGCCGTCCCCTTCGACGGCCACGGTGATTTTGCCGCCGGCTTGGTGCGGGCGCGGCAATTGATGGGGGTGCGCCGCCCGCTGCTGGTCTTTCCCGAAGGCACGCGCTCAGTCAACGATCAGCTACAGCCGTTTAAGGCGGGCGTGGGGCTTTTGGCCTACGAGCTGGACATGCCCGTAGTGCCCCTGCACATTGCCGGCACCCGCGAAGCCTTGCCCAAGGGGACGCGCACACCAGCGCGTCACCCTTTGCGCCTGCTTTTTGGCCCCCCCCTAGAAACGACCTCTTTCAAAGGGCGCGCCGAGGCGTTGAGTCCCTATGAGATCTACTACGAGATCGCCGCAGCACTTAAGCGACAGATCGAGGCGCTGGGCCGCAAAAACATCTGATTATGTATCCCTACCTATTCGAGATCGGCCCCATTAGCATCGGCACGTTTGGCCTCATGGTCGCCCTTGGTTTCTTGGCGGCCCTGCGTGTGCTCAACCGCGAGTTCAAGCGCCAAGGGCTACACGACGAGCTGGGATCGACGATTGTCACCACCTGCATGGTCGGCGGGATCGTCGGAGCCAAGCTCTACTTTGTGCTATTTGAAACGTCGCCTGAGACCTGGGATGAGGTGTTCGACCTGCTGTTTTCTGGCTACGGCTTGACTTGGTACGGGGGATTTGTCGTCGCCACTGCCGGCACGCTGTGGCAAATTCGCCGCCACAGTGCGCCGCTGGGCCAAGTCGCCGACTCGTTGGGCATTGCAATTGCCGTGGGCTACGGGATCGGGCGGATCGGCTGCCAGCTCGCCGGCGATGGCGACTACGGGGTGCCGACGGATCTTCCCTGGGGCATGGCCTATCCCAACGGGGTGGTGCCAACCCTTGAAAAGGTCCATCCCGCTCCCGTGTACGAAACCCTCGCCCACTTGGGGATCGCTGCCTTCTTGTGGAAGATGCGGACCCGCTTCAAGCCCCCGGGTCTGTCGTTCAGCTTCTATCTCATCCTCGCCGGACTAGCGCGGTTCTTGGTGGAGTTCATTCGGGTCAACCCGCGCGTACTGTGGGGCCTGAGCCAAGCCCAGCTCCTCAGCCTCGCCATGATTGCCTTCGGTTTGGGGCTGATGCTGTACCTGCAACGCCGGGAGGCCTCTTAATGGCCAAGACGCGCTATCCGCGCATCTCCAGCTTTAAGCGGGCAGCGGACTTTCGCGCCCACTTGGCCCATTTGGGCGCGGAATTGCCCTGCGACGACCAGATCGAAACCGCACCCTCTTCCCCGCTGGCCCAAGCCGCGTACCCCGGCGGCATCCGCATCGGCAATCGCTTTGCCATTCAGCCGATGGAGGGATGGGATGGGACTGAAGACGGCCAGCCGAGCGACTTGACGCGCCGTCGCTGGCGGAATTTCGGGCGCAGCGGGGCCAAGCTCATCTGGGGCGGGGAGGCATTCGCCGTGGCACCCGAGGGCCGCGCCAACCCGAACCAGCTTATGGCGCGCGAGGAAAACCGCGCTGGCATGGCCGAACTCCGCGACATCCTCTTGTCGGCACACCGCGAGCAGTTTGGCACCACCGACGATCTGCTCCTCGGCCTGCAACTGACGCATTCGGGGCGGTTTTGTCGGCCCTATCGCAAGGACCAATCCGCGCCGGCCATTCTCTATCACCACCCGATTCTGGATCGCAAATTCGGCCTTGACGCGGACTATCCGCTCCTGACGGACGCCTATATCGAGGAGTTGATCGATCGCTACGTCGCCGGTGCGCAAATCGCCCATGAACTGGGCTATCACTTCGTGGACATCAAGCATTGCCACGGCTACCTAGGGCACGAATTCCTCAGCGCGTTTACGCGGCCCGGCCCCTTTGGTGGCTCGTTTGCCAATCGCACGCGCTTTGTCCGCCGCATCATCGAGGGGATCCGCAACCGAGCACCCGGCCTCGGTATCGGCGTGCGGCTGAGCGCCTTCGACTTGG
This sequence comes from Candidatus Latescibacterota bacterium, assembly GCA_965261395.1. Taxonomy (GTDB): domain Bacteria; phylum Latescibacterota; class UBA2968; order UBA8231; family UBA8231. Next base: position 2,229,344 of record OZ253462.1, on the reverse strand, counting down.
TGCCCTTCCAGCCCGATCCAAACGCGAGTATCGACGGCAAGCCGGGGCATGGAGTGCCCGAGCCGTATCAAAACTGCCTGCCCTACGAGTACGGCTTTGGGGTCGATCAGGGCGACCCACGGCAAATGGACTTAGGCGAGGCCGAGCAGTTCATCGCCTTGTTGGAGAGCTTGGGCGTGGACCTGTTCAACTTGTCCTGCGGCAGCCCTTATTACAATCCGCACATCCAGCGACCGGCGCTCTTTCCCCCTTCCGATGGGTACCTGCCGCCGGAAGACCCACTGTGCGGAGTGGCGCGGCAAGTAGAAATGGTCGCCCGGCTCAAGGCGCGCTTTCCGCGCAGCCTGTTCGTCGGGTCGGGTTATTCCTACTTGCAGGAGTACCTGCCGCACGTGGGGCAGGCCCTCGTACGGGCAGGCATGGTGGATTTTATCGGCTTAGGGCGGATGGTTCTGTCCTATCCCGACCTGCCCTGCGACGTGCTGCAAACGGGCCAACTGCAACGCCGCGTCATCTGCCGCACGTTTTCCGATTGCACGACCGCGCCGCGCAACGGCATGATTTCGGGCTGCTTTCCCCTCGACTCGTTTTACAAGCAGCGCGAGGAAGCCCAGCGCTTACAGGCACTTAAAAAGGGAGCAGAATGATGCGGCAATTCGTCGATAAAGTTGTTGTTGTAACCGGCGCGGGCACTGGGATCGGCGCGGCTATAGCACGCGGTTTTGCCGACGCAGGAGCGCGGGTGGCGTTTGTCGGGCGACGTCCTGAACCGCTCTCCACTGCGGCCGCTGGCCTTGATGCCGACCGGATTCTGCTCCACGCCTGCGACGTATCCGACCGCAGCGCGGTCGAGGCCCTAGCGTCCACCGTCGAGGCCAAGTGGGGTGCCGTCGATGTCCTAGTCAACAACGCCGGCATCAACACCAATCCGCGCGCAGTCGGCGACGTGGCACCCGAGGACTGGGACCAGACCATTGCCATCAATCTCACTGGGGTGTACAACATGGCGCGGGTGGTGTTGCCGGGGATGCGGCAAAAAAACGACGGCCTCATCATCACCATTTCGTCCATCGCCGGCCTGCGGGCCAGCAAGCTGGCCGGTGCCGCGTATTCGGCCTCCAAGCACGGGGCGGTAGCGCTGACGAACTCGATTAACGAAGAGGAAGTCGAGTCCGGCATCCGCGCCTGCGCAATCTGTCCCGGCGAGGTAGAGACGCCAATTTTGGCCCAGCGGCCCGAACCCGTCAGCGCCCAACGCCGGGCCGCCATGCTGCAACCTGAAGAGCTGGCCCAAGCCGCGCTCTTCGTCGCCTCACTACCGCCCCGCGCCTGCGTGCCCCTCTTGGTAATCAAGCCGACGGTGCAGTTGTTTCAATAGGGCGTTGCTATAACGCTATCTCATAGTTCGCTACTCAGGTGATCAAAAGGGCGAGGAGAATGGCAACGCGGAAAATCGCAATCGATGTTCCAGAGAGCGTACTGCTGGCCGCGAAGACCGACGAGCGCGCCTTTGCACGTGAACTCCGTATGCTAGCCGCAGTCAAGCTCTACGAGCTTGGCCGTCTTTCGTCTGGGCGAGCTGCGGAGCTTGCCGGGATGGCGCGCGTAGAATTTCTGTTGACGCTTGATCGCTACAAGGTCTTTCCACTTGAGACGGAGTTGAACGACCTAGAACGCAAGCATGTCTGAGTTCATCAGCAACACGTCACCGCTACTGTATCTTTTTTATAGACAGCAAGCGGCGTCGGGAAGAATCTTAGCGTGGATAATCTGTTCGCAATGTATCCGCCATTCCTAGCAGGGAACTCGCCGTCTTCGCTCGTCGCAAAGACGCAACTATTTCAGTAGCAAGCCAGCGTAGAACCCATCGCCATGCGCCTTTCATGGAACGAAATCCGCTCCCGCGCCGCCCAATTCGCCTCGGAGTGGGCCAACGCGACCTATGAGAGCGGCGAGACCCAAAGCTTCTACAACGAGTTTTTTGAGATCTTCGGCGTGCGTCGCCGCACGGTTGCGCGCTATGAGGAGCACGTTCGCCGTTTGGACAACTCGCACGGCTTCATTGACCTGTTCTGGCCGGGCGTGTTGCTGGTCGAGCAAAAGAGCGCGGGCCGCGACCTTACCGCCGCACGTAAACAGGCCGGTACCTATTTCGATGCACTGCCTGAGCGCGACCGCCCCCGCTACCAACTGCTCTGCGACTTTCAGACCTTTGAACTGCTCGACCGAGATGAGCGCGAGGAGACGCGCTTTGCCCTCGCCGACCTGCCGCAGTACGTCGAAAAGTTCGGCTTCATCATCGGGGTGCAGCGGCGCACATTCCGCGACCAAGACCCGGTCAACATCGAGGCGTCCGAGCGCATTGCTCGCCTGCACGATGCGCTCGCTGAGTCTGGCTACGACGGCCACGACTTGGAGCTTTTCCTCGTGCGCATGGTGTTTTGCTTGTTTGCCGACGACACCGGCATCTTCGAGCCGCGCGACATCTTCTTGCAGTTCATTGAGGAGCGCACCTCACCCGACGGCAGCGACCTCGGCCCCTATCTAGCGCGACTGTTTCAAGTCTTGAACACGCCGGAGGAGCGGCGGCAAACCAAGCTAGACGAGGACTTGGCGCGCTTCCCGTATGTCAATGGCGAGTTGTTCGCCGAACCGCTTCGCATCCCCGATTTCGACGCCGAAATGCGTCAGAGCCTCATTGACGCTTGCTTGTTCGACTGGACCGCGATTTCCCCGGCCATCTTCGGCGCGCTGTTCCAATCGGTGATGGAGCCAGCCGAGCGCCGCGCCCAGGGTGCCCACTATACCACCGAGCAGAACATCCGCAAGGTGATTGAGCCGCTGTTTTTAGACGACCTGCGGGCCGAGTTTGCACGCCTGAAGACCCGGCGCGACAACCGCCGCATCCCCGATCTATACACTTTCCAACAAAAACTAGGTCAGTTGACGTTTCTCGACCCGGCGTGCGGCTGCGGAAACTTCCTCATCATCGCGTACCGCGAGCTGCGGCAGCTTGAGATCGAGGTGTTGCGCGAGTTGCACCCATCCGGCCAGCTTTCTGCATTCGCCGAGTTGCTTTCCGTAGTCAACGTTGATCAGTTCTATGGCATCGAGATTAGCGAGTTTCCAGCGCGCATCGCCGAGACCGCGCTGTGGATGATGGACCACATTATGAACAACCGGCTGAGCTTAGAGTTCGGCCAGACCTATGCGCGTATCCCGATTGAGAAGTCGCCGCACATCCACAACGCGGACGCGCTAACAATGGACTGGGCCGAACTGCTGCCGCCAGCGGAATGTTCGTATGTATTCGGGAATCCGCCATTTGTGGGCGCGAAGCTCCAGTCCTCCGATCAACGGAAGCAGGTACAACAGGTCGCTGCGCTTGGCGGCAGCGGCGGCACCCTTGATTACGTGGCAGCTTGGTTCATACGCGCTGGCGAGTACGCGCAGAAAGGCAATCCGCGCATTGGGTTCGTGGCCACCAATTCCATTACGCAGGGCGAGCAGGTGGCGCAGCTTTGGCCGGTCTTGTTCAACCGCTGCCGCCTCGACATTGCCTTTGCTCACCCACGTTTGCTTGGGGTTCGGATGCACGCGGCAAGGCGCATGTTCACGTGGTGATTATCGGACTGGACAAACGGGAAACGGCACGCAAGGAAAAGCGGCTGTTTGCCTATCCCGACATCAACGGCGAGCCGGAGGAAGCTAGCTTCGCGGCAATCACGCCTTATCTGTTCGACGGCGGCGGGCTGGCCAATCCGCATTTGGTCGTGGGCACGGAGAGTCAGCCGATCAATGGGCTGGCGAAGCTCATCATTGGGTCGAAGCCGATTGATGGCGGCCATTACATCTTAGATGCGGACGAGCGCGATGCGTTGTTAGCGGAGTGCCCAAAGGCTGCGCCTTATGTTCGCCCGTTCATTGGTGCTTGGGAATACCTCAACGGTGGCGAGCGTTGGATTCTGTGGCTCGGCGAGGCACCGCCCGACCTGCTGCGGCAGGCACCGGCCCTACACGAGCGTGTGCGGGCTGTACGCGCCTTTCGGCGACAAAGCAAAAGCGCACCAACTCGCAAGCTGGCGGAAACACCAACGCTTTACCACGTCAACGTCATCCCCGATGCCCCGTTCTTGGTCATCCCGGAAGTGAGTTCCGAACGGCGCGAATATGTGCCCATAGGCTGGCTAGAACCTCCGGTCGTTCCAAGTAACCTCGTCCGCGTCCTCGTCAATGCAACCAAGCCGACGTTCGCCCTACTCACCTCGGCTATGCACATGGCGTGGATGCGACATTTCGGCGGGCGGCTCAAAAGCGACTACCGCTATTCCATAGGCGTCGTCTATAACACCTTCCCTCTCCCACTTGTTTCCGAGAAAGACCTAGAACGCCTCGCTCCCCATGCCGACGCCGTCCTCGCCGCCCGCGCCAACCATCCTGACGCTACGCTCGCCGATCTCTACGACCCAGACGCGATGCCGCCCGATTTGCGTCGAGCGCACTCAGCCCTCGACCGCGCTGTGGACGGCCTCTATCGCCGCGCACGCTTCGCCTCGGAGCGAGAGCGCGTAGAGCATCTCTTTACGCTTTACGAGCAGTCGCAAGCACCGCTAGCGGCGGAAGCGACAGGGAAGCGGAAGAGGAGGCGGAGGGTAATGAATAAAGTGCCGCCTCGTTAACGAACCCTAGCCAGCCGCTGAAACCGTCTCGCGTAGCGCCTGCCGCGTCCCAGCCAAATCGAAACAGGCCTCTTGGTTGCCGCGCATAAAGCGGGTCGCTAGTTCTATAGCTTCGGCCTCGGTCAGCAGGCCGTCGTCTATCTCGCCTTGGAGGGCACGGGTGAGCCAGCGGCGCGCCTGAATCGCGTAGGCCACCGAGCTGGTCGGCCAGCCGGTATCGCCGCCAAAGGCAAAGAGCTTGGACGCAGGAGCGGCGTGGATAAAGCGGCGCACAAAGTCGCACGCGCTGTACGGATCAATGGACCACGCCCAGCAGAGGTCGGCGTACACGTTGCGGTAGTGCTTGGTCAGCGCGACCAATTCGTTGGAATAGGGATAGGCAATGTGCATCAGTACAAAGCGGCAATCGAGGTAGCGGGCCAGCAAGGGGCAGAGGTTGCCGCTTTTGATGCGGTCAACGGGCATGCGGTCGTTGCCAGCGTAGTAGCCAGTGTGGATCTTGAACGGCAGCTCGTATTCGATCGCCAACTCGGTGCCCCGCGCCCAGCACCAGTCGCCCAACAGCAACCGGCTCGGCTCGTCGAGCTCTGTGCCCTGGAGCAGGCGTTGGAGCACGCGCTCGGCGTCGGCGTCGGCGCGCTCTTCCCAGCGCAGTGTGCGGTTGTACGCATGCTGGGCTTTGACCGCTATGGCATGGGGGCCGTGCTGGTCGAAGATAGCTTCCATGCCCTGCTTGAGGCTAGCCAAGTCGGTGACGGCCACGCCGGTTTCTCCCTCAATGGCCTCGGCGTCAATTTGGCCGTTGCAAAAGGCGGCCCACGACAAGTCGTAGAGGAAAAAGTCCACGCCGGACTCGTCGGGCGTGCAGGGCCAAGAGAAGTCGTCGGTCTGCACGTGGTCCAGCCGGCCTATCTGGCTGAGCAGTTCGTGCCGCCCGCCGGGTTGACGCCAAGCAGTGAGCTTTTCTTGCGCCTTGTCCAGCTCGTCGCCGCTAAAATCGGCCATGCCATAAACTTCGTGTGCGAGAATGCGCACGGCCTCGCCGTAGCCGGTGAAGCGGATGGCCGCAAAGGCCGCGCGGATGCCGTCAAAGCGCGCGCCAAAGTCTGGGTCGGAGGCGTCGTTGAGCTTGTGCAAGTCTGCGGGAGTGGCCCCGGCGGCGATCAGGTCGGCGGGCACGTAGTTGCCAAAAAGGTCTTGCAAAATGTCCGGGCCATTCTCGACCCAATCGCGCTCCTTGCGCAGATGTTCGTGCGTGTCGATTAGCAGCGTGTCGGCGATGTGTTGGCACAAGTCCGTGGCCATGGGGCATTGCTCCGGTTTGAGGTATCGCGTTCCCAAGCTTCATTAACAATATGGATTGGCATCCCTTCATCGTCCACTACCCCGTCGCGCTCTTGTCGCTGAGTCCACTGTGCGATCTAGGCGCACTGTGGCTGGGTCGCCGCGCCGGGCACCATCTAGCGTACGGCTTGCTGGTGTTGGGTGTACTCGCGGCGACGGCCGCCGTGCTCAGTGGCAACGCGGCCGCGGACAAGGCTTGGGATGGGCCGGCCGCTGAGCCGTTAGCCACGCACGAATCCCTCGCTACTTGGACCTTGCTATTGGGGTTGGGAGCCGTCCTCGGGCGCTTGCCCTTGCATCTCAAGGGACGGCTTGCGGGATGGCCGCTCTATGCGTGGATCGCCCTCGGCGTCCTGATCGGCGGCTTGGTCTTGTGGACGGGCTACTGCGGTAGCGAATTAGTCTATGTCCACGGCTTGGGCGTGCGGGGTGATGGCTGAGCGGCGGCTGGTTGACGAGATTTGTTTGACTTATCTTGGCCCGCGATTCTTCACGCCCACAAACTAGGAGCAACCCGTGAATCGTCCCAACATACTGCTCATTATGACCGACGAGCACGCGCCCATGTACAGCGGCCCCTATGGGCATCCGCTCGTGCAGACGCCCTTTATGGATCAATTGGCCGCCGAGGGTGCGACCTTTGACAACGCCTATTGCAACTCGCCGCTCTGCCTGCCGTCGCGGATGTCGTTTATGACCGGCCGCTACATCGGCCAGATCGGGGCCTTTGACAATGCCAGCCCCCTGCCGTCGGATGCGGTCACTTGGGCCCATCGGCTGCGCGCCGCTGGCTACGATGTGGTGCTGTCGGGCAAGCAGCACTTTTGCGGCCCCGATCAGCTACACGGCTTCCGCGCCCAGCTAGCACGCGATTTGCACGCCGAGCTGTGGACCAAAGATGGCATCCCGCGCGGCACGCCCGACTGGAGCAAGGGCACGCCACCAGCCGACAAGCCCTGGGGCGGCGTGGCCGAGGCCGGGCCGGGGACGACCCAAGAGATCGAAGTCGATGATCTGGTGGAACAGCAGGCGTTGGCCTACCTGCGCGACCCGGCCCGCAAGGAGCAGCCTTGGGCACTAAATGTCTCATTTATTGCGCCGCATTTTCCGCTCGTAGTGCCCGAGCGGTTTTTTAATCTCTATCCCCTCGACCAAATCGACATGCCGGAAATTCCCCCCGGCCACCTCGAAAGCCAGCACCCCGTCCACCAGCGGATGCGGGCGATGTTCGGGGCAGTCGATTTCCCCGCAGAACAGGTGCGCTGCGCACGCGCCGGCTACTATGGGCTGATTACCTATCTCGACGAGAAGATCGGCCGCCTGCTCGCCGCCTTAGAAGAGACCGGACAGCGCGACAATACGCTCATCGTGAATTTCAGCGATCACGGAGAAATGAACGGCGAGCACGGCATGTGGCGGAAGTCGAGCATGTACGAGGCGTCCGCCAAGGTGCCGCTGCAAATGGTCTATCCTGGGCAGATTCCCGCCGGTCAGCACATCGGCGAAGTGGTCTCGCTAGTGGATCTGGTGGCGACCATTGTCGATGTGGCCGACGCGCCCAGCACAGGACCGCTGGACGGCGATAGTCTATTGGGATTGCTACAAGGGCAAGACGCGGGCTGGAAGGACGAAGCATTTTCCGAATACCTAGCCCACGGCGTGGCGGGGCCCACGGCCATGCTGCGGCGCGGCCGCTACAAGCTCCACTACAGCTTGGGGGATCCACCCCAGCTATACGACGTAGAGGCCGACCCCAACGAGTTCGACGACCTAGCGGACCATCCAGCCCACGCGGCCATCTTAGCCGACCTCCAAGAGCGACTATTGTCCGAGTGGGACCCGGTCGCCTTGGAGGCGCAGGTGCGGCAAAGCCAGCAGGATCGGCTTTTGATCGAACGAGCCGCTCGCAGCTAGCGGCCTCCCAACGATAGGAGAGCGTCATGCACGTCGATCTGCAACAATTCCGCGGCGAAGGCTACCTGATCCTGCGCAACGTCGTGCCGCCCGAGCGGTTGGACGCGATGCGGCTCGCCATCGAGTGGATGGTGGACCGTGAAAAGGCGCGCTCGGCGGCCGCACGCCAACCCGGCGACCCGCTCGGCGGTGCTTGGTACGAAAGCGCCCAACCGCGACTGACCATGAATTCGATTGATGCCGAGACCGCCGATGTCATCGACTTTTGCCTCGGCGAGACGACCTTTGGCGTCAGCGCCCAGCTCATGCAGGCTCCGGTGACGGCCCTTACTGCCTTTGGTGCGCTGTGCAGCGGGCTGATCGATTATGGATACACGGATTGGCACCGCGACGCCAGCTCGGCTGAGCAGGCACCACTCAGCGGCATGCAAGCGGATCTCATGGCCAATGCCCCAGGATATGTGCAGTGGAACATCGCGCTCTACGAAGACGACGTATTCTGGATCCTGCCCGAGAGTCACAAGCAACCCACCAACGAAGGGCAGCGGCGGCAGCTCATGCTGGACCCAAAAGTGCCGCTAGAAGGCGGAATCCCCATCGAGCTACAGCCCGGCGACGGGATCGTCTATCCCAACTTGATGATGCACTGGGGCAGCCAGTACACCAGCCGGCTGCGCCGCACCATCCACCTAGGCTTTCGCTCCTTCGGCAGCCAGATTTTCTCGTATCACCACCATCTCGACTGGTATCACGCCGATGGCTTCCTGCAACACGCCTCGCCCGAGACCAAGGCTCGCTTTGCCCATTGGGCCGAGTGCTACGATCGGGAGCAGGACCAGATTGAGGCAACCTTCCGCACGCTGATTGCCCGCGACGAGCCAAAATTCCGCACTTGCTTGGCCGAGCTGCACCGAGGAGAGTTCGGCCGCATGGTAAGCGTGGTACTGTTGTGCCGGATCGCCAACAAGGTCGTCTTTCTGCACCGGCCGGAGATCGCCCAGATGTCCGTGCAAGAGCGCAAGCCGCTGATCGATGGCTCACCGCCCGCATCCTACTCCGAGGATATGGCGCAGCGCTTTACCGCCGCCGAAGCCGAGGCCCTGCAAAGCCGCTTGGCCGCGCTCAACGAGCGATTGCAGCAAGCCGAGGCCCGCGTCCACCAACATTACAGCGACATATACGCGAGCCTTCGGCCCGCCGCCGACCCGCCGAACTTCGAATCCCGGCCGTTGCGCACCTTTAACAATGAGATGCCCGAGGGCTTTGGCGTGGACGAATTTGTGGGTACTTGGTAAGGAGAAACAAGAGCATGTTGAAGTTTGCATTCCTAGGCGCTTGGCACAGGCACGCGGCCATGCACGTGCGGGAGGCGGCGGCAAGGCCGGGCGAGGTGGAACTAGTGGGGATGTACGATGCCGATCCCGCAGTGATTCAGCAGAATCAGGAGCGGTGGGCGGAATACGGGCTGGACATTCCGGTTTTTGCATCCATCGAGGACGTGTTAAATGTTCTGAGGACGGACCTAGCTGCCCTGCACCTAAGCGTCCGCCTCGTACTTAGGCTGCCTCGGCGCGCGGTCCCGCTCCAACCGATAGGCGCTCCCGGCCAGCGGCAACTCTACGCGAGCACCGCCGCGCTGGTGAGACTCCACAAACGCGAAAATTAGCTCGGTATTAGCCCGCGCCAGCTCCGCACCGCCGCGCGGCGGAGCGCCCGTATCGAGTGAGTGGACCAAATCCTCGACCAAGCAAAGCGTCGAAGCCCGGTGCTCGAAAGAAGGGAATTCCACCAAGCCCAATTTATCGCGGCCCCGGTGATCGTGTGCTACCGGTGCCCGTAGCTGCCACTCTTTATCATTGCCCAGTGCCGTCACCACACCTTTTTCGCAGACGGCCTCCACTTCCAAACCCCGACCCGAATTGAGCGCGTACGCGGTGACGCCGTTGGCGAACTGGATGATGCCGTGCCCGACCGGATCCTCGCGCAGGATATCGCCGTCGATAATCTCATCGCCATTGGGCAAATGCGCTTGCACCCAAGCAGCGGGGGCGTCGGAATTGAGGCGCTGGAGCAGGTCAAAGCTGTGGCTGGCACCGTTGAAGAGCGAACTCGTTAGGTGGATGATGAGGGTTTGCAACGCGCCGATTTCCCCGGAGTCGATGACGGCCTTCATTTGGTCGTAGCCGGGGTGAAAGCGGCGATTGGTGCCCATGTTGAGTGCGACATTGTGGCGCTGGCAGGCTTCGACCATGCGGTCGGCTTCCTCCAGCGAAGCCGAGAACGCCTTTTCCGCGTAGATCGCACGGGCACCCGCTTCGGTTGCCGCGATGACGATCTCGGCGCGGTGCTCGGGCTGAGTGGCGACGCTGACGATGTCCGGCTTTTCGCGGGCGAGCATTTCGCGGTAGTCGGTGTACTGCTTGTCCGCGGGGATGCCGTAGCGCGCGCCGACCCTTTCCATTACATCGACGCGCAGATCCGAGCAGGCGACGAGGTCCGTGCGCTCACAAGCCTCGTATCCGGCGGCGTGGGAGTACGGGCGCATATCGGGCGGGACTTCGTTGTCGATGAAAGCGCCCATGCGACTGCAACCGATGAGAACGGCTTTGTACTGGTCCATTTGCTCCTCCTTTACCAAAATTTGGCGACGTTTTCTTCCGCCTTGGTCATCACCTCCAACAGAGCGGCTCGACCTTCGAGATTGGCCGCGAGTGCGCGTTGGATGGCCGGGGCCAAGTCCGGGGGTGCCTCAACGCGCTCGGCGTGGGCACCGAGGGCCTCGGCTACCTGCGCGTAGTGACCGCCGAGTTGGTTGCTCTGCCAGTGCTCGCTGGCGTAGGGCATGTGCTGGTCGTAGTGGGTCATTACACCGTTGTTGAGCACCACCGTGAGAATGGGAATTTCTGCGCGCACCGCAGTCTCAATGTCGAGGCCCGCCATGCCAAAAGCCGCATCGCCCATGACGTTGATGACCTGCTTGTCCGGCGCGGCCAACTTGGCCCCCAAGGCCAAGCCCAAGCCGTAGCCGAGCTGGGTCGATTTGCCCCAGCCGATGTATCCTCTGGGGACTTGGGGCCGCCAGAACGGCACGAGCTGATCGCGGGGATAGCCCGAGTCGTGGGTGATGATGGTGTTGGGCACATCCACGGCGCGAGCGAGTTCGGCGAAGACCCGGTAGGGGTTTATCGGCACCTCGTCCGAGCGAAATCTCGGTGCCCATGCGGTGTTGAACTCAGCGCGGATGGCTGCGATCTCGGCCGCAACTCCGCCGTCTCCTCGCCCGTCGGTCCCGAGCTGCCGGCGGACTTCCTCGATGATCTGCTCCAGCACGATCCGCGCATCGCCGATGGCCCCCAAATCGATCCGGTAGTCCTTGTTGAGATCCTCCGCGCAGTTGGTCACCTGTGCCAAGACGGCGCGGTCGGGCATGGGAGCATTGAAGACCGAGATGGTAAAGCTGGTGCCCACGCCCAAGACGAAGTCGGTCTTTTGCAAGAAGCGATCGACCATCAGCGTGCCGGTGTGGCCGCCGGTGCCCAGCGCGAGCGCATGGTTCTCGGGAAACGCGCTCTTACCGGCCAAGGTGGTCATAACGGGCACATTGAGCAGCTCGGCAAGGGCCACGAGCTGGTCCGTGGCTTCGGCCCACATCACGCCGTGCCCGGCGTTGATGACCGGGCATTCGGCCTTGACCAGCGCGGCGACCAACTCGCGCACCACGTCAGGGTCGGCCCCCGACTTGTAGGCTTTGACCGGTTGATAGTCGAGATCACCGGGAAATTCGGCGGTGGCCAAGTCGCTGGGGATTTCCACCAGCACTGGCCCGGGGCGGCCGTGGGCGAGTTGGCTAAAGGCGCGGCGCATCAGCTCGGGAATGCGCTCGACGCGGTTGATGTTCGCGGCCCATTTGGTGATGCCGCGATAGTTATCCACCGCGTCGAAGTTGGGCGGCACTTGCGTGCGGGCCGTGGGCGCGCCGCCGGGCAAGAGCAGCAGGGGAATGGAATCAGCGTAGGCCTGGGCCGCGCCACCAAGGGCGTTTTCAGCCCCCGGCCCGGTCTGCATGGTAAAGACGCCAAAGGGGCGGCCATTGGTCGTGCGGCTAAAGCCGTCGGCCATGTTGACGCCCGTCCGCTCCTGGCGGCAGATAATGGGCCGGATACCAGCGCGTGCCGCCTCGTCAATCAGCGACTGGGCGGGAAAAGCCGACAGCCACGCGACGCCTTCGGCCTTGAGGATGTGGGCAATGGCTTGGTTGCCGTTCATGGATGGCGTCCCTTTCCGGGTTGTGTGGTTGGATCAGGAATTTGGTAAGGGCATGACTACAGAGATTTGGTAAGGACAACCCCTGTGGTTGCCCACCCGCAAAATCTGCATAGAACGTTGGACAGAGACCTAGCTGCGTCAAGAGGCTCGCCGACCGCGCCCAATGCTCCACCAGACGACCAAGGCCTCCACAGTGTGGCCGCTGACTAAGGCACCCACGGCCAAGGTCGCACCGTGGAGCTCGAAATTGGCCAGCAGGGCTAACATCAGCAAGACCGTCGCTACGCGCGACGGAGCACTCGGGGCCATGGCTTGGGTGCGGTGCTGGAGCAGGCCGATGCCGTGGAAGTAACTGCGCAGGCTGACGACAAAGGGAAAGCCCGTAAAGAGTAGCAGCGGCGTCTTGCAGTCGGCGATCAATTCGGGGCCAATGCCGATCCAAGCGCCGAGTATGTAATTGACAGCCGGCGTCCAAAACAGCGCCAACATCCACGCACAGGAAAACAGACAACAGCCCCAGCAGAAGCGGCGGATCTTGGCCAAATCCCCTTCTTGGCGGAAGGCCGTCGGCAGGTTGCGCAGTTCGTTGAGCCAGCCATAGGGGATGTGGCCGAGCGCATAGACGATGGTCAGCACGGCCAGCGCTTCGGTGCCGTCGGCGCTGCGGGCGACGAACACGTTGATCAGCGGCCGGGTGCCAGCCTGCACGGCCATGATCAGTGCCAAGGGCCAGAAGAAGCGCAGGACGTAGAAGTAGGTCAGGACCGGCGCGTTGGCTGGCGCGGGCCAGTGCACCAAGCGCCAGCGCCCCCACGCGACCACGCAAAGCTCGGTGAGAGCACCCGTGTACGTGGCGAGGACCGGCAATAGAATGGGGGTTTGGCGGACAAAGCCGAGCGGCAGCAGCGCAAAGACCGCGAGGATGCTGAGGGCGATTCCGGTGGTGGTGGCGTAGGCGGGGATGTCGGTGCGGCGGACGCGGATGAGTTCGCCGCTGTAAAAGCGCGTCATCCCGTGCAGGACGGGGAAAGGAACGAGCCACAGCAGGGCCAAGCGCACCGCCTCTCCGAGTGCGGGATCGACCCCGTGTAAATCGTTGATGATCCAAGTCCCCAAAGGCGTCAGCGCCAAGCTGGCTAAGATACCAGCCAATAGCAGCCCAGCGGCCAACACGAAGCGGAAGCAGACTCGGTAGCCTTGGGTGTGCTCGACGAGAACCAAGCCGAGCTGCCGCACCTGAGACAGGGGGCCGGAGAGGAACAAAGCCAAGCCAAAGGCCAAGCCAAACGCGGCCAGCGTTTCGACTGCCTTCGGCATCCGCGCCATGCCGCCATTGAGGAACTGGCCGCTGAGCTCTTGTACCAGCGCCGTCACCACCAAGGGCAACATGAAGCGCGTTAGTTGGGCATAGCTCATGCCCGGATGATCTGTCCGGCGCGACTGTCGGCTATTTCTCCTTGTTCAACGGCGATCTGTCCATTGACGATTACGCAGTCGATGCCCTGCGGATAGCGGTAGGGGTCGGCAAAGTCGGCGCACTCGCCAATGGCTGCGGGGTCGAAGACCACCAAGTCGGCCCAGTAGCCTTCGCGCAACAGGCCGCGCTCGTTCAAGCGGAAGCGGGCGGCGGGGTGCCCGGTGAGCTTGTGGATGGCCTCTTCCCAGCGCAGCGCGCCTTGCTCGCGGACGAAGCGGCGCAGGAAGTAGGGGAAGGCCCCATAGGAGCGGGGGTGGTGCTTGCCCTCGGCCAAAGTGCCTTCGGGTACCAGCGAGAAGCCATCGGAGATGACGCCGCCGGTGGGGTGGCGGGCGATGTTGAGGAAGTCCTCCTCAGACACGTCCTCGGCCAGCATCCACGGCCGCGCGCGCTCTTCGACGAGGATGTCGCAGACCGCGTCGTGGGGGTCCTGACCGCGCCGCCGACCGATCTCGGCAAAGCTCAAGCCGACTAGGGCAGCGTTTTGCTCGGCACTGCCCAGCCAGATTTTGTCCCATTGCCCATTCCGCGCCAAGTTGCGCTTGCGGCTGCCGCCGCTCTCGGCCCCGTGCTGTATGGTGTCCTGCTCGATCTTGGCGCGGGTCTCTGGGTCTTGTAGCCGCCGGAGCAGGGCCTCGTCACCACCGGCCAAGGCCCAAGGGGGCAACAGCGACTTGAGGGTGGTGCTGCCGACCGTATAGGGAATGGCGTCGCAGCTAATGTCGCAGCCCTCGCGGCGCTTCTGGTCGATGGTCGCGAGCAGATCGCGGGTCGCGCCGATCATCGGCGCACCAGGCTGCATGTGCGAGACGTGGGCTGTAACCGCAGCTTGCTCGCCGACGGCAATGACCTCGCCGACGGCTTGGGCAATCGACTCGGTCTGGTTGCGGATGTGCGAGGTATAGATGCCGCCGTACTCAGAGACGACCTTCCCCAACTCGATGAGTTCTTCCAGCGCCGCATACGGGCCGGGCGCGTACGCCAAGCCCGACGACAGCCCCATCGCGCCGTCTTCCATCGCGCGGGCGACGAGTGCCTTCATCTGCTCCATTTCCGCCGCAGTCGGCGGGCGGTCGTCGTAGCCCATGGCGGCGACGCGCACGTTGCCGTGGCCGACCAAGGTCGCGGTATTCGTGCCCAATCCATTGGCTTCGAGCCGCTGGAAATAGTCGCCGAAATGGGTCCAGTCGCACGCCAAGCCACGGGTCATCGCCGGGTCGAGCGGGCCGTAGTACGGCTCGTAGTCGCGGGTGGGCGCGGCCGATACTCCGCAGTTGCCCATAACTTGGGTCGTAATGCCCTGCGTTAGGGAACTGAGCGCGCGGCCGTCGAGAGCGATGGTCAGGTCCGAATGCGTGTGGATGTCGATAAAGCCGGGGCAGGCGATGCGGCCCTCGGCGTCGATGGTGCGACTCGCTTCGGCCGCAGCAAGGTCGCCGATGGCCACGATGCGGCCCTGCTCGATGGCGATGTCGCCGCGGAAAGCTGGCTGGCCGCTGCCGTCGAGGAGCTGGGCGTTGCGGATTAACAGGTCGTACATGTCTTACCTCGCGTTTTGGGTCGGAGTGGCGTTTTGTATAAATAAGCAAAAATAAACCAAACCGCACCTGAGCCGAGCACTGAGATGAACTGACAAATGTGCTATCTAATCGTAGGCGTCGCCATCGCATTGCGCATTGCTAGTGATCGATAATCTGGAGGGACGTAGCGTGAGTCCGCGCCTCGTGGCATGGGTACACCGTTGATGATGGGCTGGCCGGGATGCAGGTGGAAGCAATCTACCAAGATCGCTGGGGGCTACTCTGGATCGCCACCGCCGATGGTGGGGTCAGCCGGTTCGATGGGACGCATTTCGATACCTTTGGTCTGGCGGAAGGACTGCCCCACCGGACGGTAATGGCCATCGCCGAGGACGCGGATGGGCGGTTGCTCTTTGGGACGCTCGGCGGTGGACTGGCCGCCTACGACGGACGGAGTTTTCAGGTATATACCATCGAAGACGGCCTGCCCTGCAACGACATCTTGGGCTTGCAACCGCAGTCAGACGGCGCGATGCGGGTTCTGACCGGCAACGGGGCTGGCTGTGGATAGCTCGCCGGGGGGTGCTGGTGTACGATGGGCAGGACTGGCGTTCGTTCTCGGTCGGCTTGCCGGGGTTTCCCTTTGCGGATACGCGCCTGACCTACGAGGACTGCGAAGGGAACATCTGGTTGGGGCTTTGGGGTGGCGGGCTGGTTTTTTGCGATCCGGTCCGCGTCCAGCGCTACACGGAAGCCGATGGCCTTCTCAACTGCGAGATCCGGTGTCTAGAAGAAGACCGGGAAGGCCGGATCTGGATTGGCACGGCGGGGGGCTTGGCCTGCTTGGCGGACGACCGGCTCCGCCCGGTGGAGAAGGGTCGGGCGGTCTCGGCGCTGGTGGTGGATCTAAAGGGGGCCATCTGGAGAGGTGGTCCCAGCGGACAGGTCTGCAAGGGGACGGGTAAAGAAACCCAAGTGATCCAAGTGGCCGAGGGCGGCCACGAAGAAATCACGGGGCTGTGCCCAGATCGGGTAGGGGGCATGAGCGTCTGCACGTCCGAGGGACGCTTTGGCTGGATCAAAGAAGATCGCTTCATCCCGTTTGAGGGGCGGTTGTCCCATCCTTGTCGCGTCCTGCTACAGGATGAAGAGGGCGTGTTCTGGTTCGGTACGCATGGAAAAAGGCCAGCGTTGTATTCTTATAAGGATGGCCATTTCCGGGCGTTGGATATAGCCGGGTTAGAAGCGGTTTCTTATGTGAACGCCTTGTGCGAGCATGAGGGTACGCTGTGGGTGGGGACGGCTCACGGCCTTTTTGCCGTGGACTACCGCTCCAAGCAGGTGCGTCAGTTTACGGGGGACCAAGGTGGGCTTTCGGCCAATGGCATTCTGGCGTTAGCGGCGGACCGGCAGAGGCGGCTGTGGATTGGGACCAACGGCGGGGACATCTTGAACTACGATGGCCAAACCTTCTGCCACATCCTTCGGGGTAAATTCGTGCCTATCAATACGGTTGAGGCGATCCTGTGCGATAGCCAAGGTCGGCTGTGGTTTGGGACGAAGTCCGGGCTGGTCGCGTATCAGCCCCGCGGTACACCTCCAGCTATTGTGATCCGTCAGGTTGTGGAGGGGCGTCTTGTGGAGTCGTCCCAAGCCGTGTCCTATCCAGAGAGCACGGCCGAGATCGCGATTCATTTCCAGGGCATCCGTTTCGGAATCGGGGCGACGCCGATGCGCTACAGTCATCAGCTGGTCGGCTATGATCCGGCGGCCCAATGGAGTGAACTCACGCCTGACGATAAGGTGTCGTACCGAGGCGTGCCGGTCGGTGAATATCGCTTTGAGGTGCGGACCCAAGATCAGGATGAGTTGGAGTCGGAGGTGGCTAGCTTGGAGGTACAGGTGGTCGCCGATGACCCAGACGAGCAACGGATTTCAAGTTTACTCAGCCAAAATCCGGTCGTGACCCGGGTCTTGAAAAAGGTGGAGCAGGTGGCCGAGACGGATACTCCAGTGCTTCCGATGTTGGCGGCGCATTTTGTGCGTCATTATGCCCTACGGTTCCAGCGCCCGGTGCCGACGTTGGGTGATGGGGTTATGGAATATTTGCAGGCGCACTCTTGGCCGGGGAATGTGCGGGAATTGGCACATCGGATGCAGCGAGCGGTGATTGTGTGCGAGGGGGAGCGAATTAAGGTGATAGATGTGCTGTCGGCGGGAGCGGCGGAGCTGGCTTTGTCGCTGCCCGCATCTGCGTCGCCGGTTGAACAGGGGGCTGAGGGCGAGGATGAGCAGCAGCAGATTATCGCGGCGCTTGAGAAGACGAATTGGGTGGTTTCAGGGAATCGAGGTGCGGCGCGCTTGTTGGGCATGAGTGCGCAGACGCTGCGGTATCGGATGCGCAAGTATGAGATACAACGGCCGAAGTCGTCGTCGTAAATACAAACGTTATCACGGTAGCCAAGAGTCTGGCCCGATGAACAAAAAGTTGTTCAATATGAACAAAAAGTTGTTCAAGTGATGAGCAACAAGGGCTGAGCGGCGAAGCGTAGAACCTATCCCTCCTATATTTCTAAAGTTCATGTTTTTCAATCCTTTAGGGCCTTCTTGAAGGATTTTTTTGTGCGCGGTCTGCTCGTTGGCACGGAATGTGCATATAGGTCATGCCAGCGCAGTGGAAGCCGATGCGGACAAGGAGGCCGCACTATATGACGTCACTCATGGAGCAACCATTGGACGCCGATCGCATGATCGGGGTACGCCATGCCGCAGATCCGGTTCGGTTGCACCCCAAGCTCGTGCGGCTGTCGAGCGGCTGGCCGGTGATGGTGTTGCCGTGGCCTGCGGAGCTGGCCGGGCGCGGAACCCGGCCGGTGACCCTGTACACGCCGGACGGCCCGCAGCCGCGCACGCTCGGGACGCCGATGGTGGTGGAGGTGGGGCGGCCTAGGCCGGTGGAGGCCCCGGGCTCGACGGTGACCGGCACGGGCATGGGCATTTGGCTGCCGGAGGTGGAGGTGGAGGTTCGTGCAGAGGCCGGCGGGCACGCGGCGACGAGCTATGCCGGCAAGATTTGGGACGTGGCGGCGGACGGGTCGGGCAACGTGTGGGTGGCGACGGATGCGGGTCTGAGCCGCTTTGATGGCCAGCGCTGGACGACCTTCACCGAGGCGGAGGGCCTAGCCGACGATCTGATCTGCTCGGTGGCGGTGGATGGGCCGGGTCGGGTGTGGGCGGGGAGTTTGAACGGGCTTTCGCGGTTCGACGGTCGGCGCTGGACTCGCTACCAGTTTGAGGAGCGAGGGTATCGCCACGCGGTGGCTCCCAACGGGGAGGTGTGGTGTACCGGCAGTGGTGGCGGGTACCTGTTGGCTCGCTTTGACGGGCAGGATTGGTGGACCTACGACCTCGCTGATATAGGGATCGACGAGCGCGAGGATCGCTTCGACCACTTGTATGTTACCGAGCTCGCGGTGGATCGCTCCGGCACGCTGTGGGCGCTTGCTCATTTTTGGCAAGTCTTGGATGAGGTGGGGGGTCTAGAAAAGACTTGGACGCGGCTGCTGACCTTTGATGGGCGGCAGTGGACGTGGTATCGGCTGGCCGTCCGGATGCTCTTGGCGGATCGGGAGGGGCGGGTGTGGGTGGATTGTGGGGAAGGGTTGTATGTCAAGGAGGGTGCGATTTGGAAGCGCTACGACCGGGTTGGCACGGGCGATGAGGTGGGCTGGGATGAGTTTTGTGGGGTGGCGGAGGATGCAGGGGTAGAGGATCGCTCTTTGGGCGTGTTGGAGGGAGCCGTTTGGATTGGGTTCCCGTATGAGGAGTTCCGCGCCATGGGTGCGCCGGTCGTCGATAGCCGGGGTGATCTGTGGATCCCCTCCTACGAGGGGCTGTACCGGTGGCCTCGATCTGAGCTGCCTACGGCCATCGAATCCTCGTCCAGGCCGGATGAGCCCCATTCAATAAGGAGACGACCATGATGGGTATGACTCTGATTGCTCTGATGCCCATCCTGCGGTGGGTGGGCACCCTCTTGATTGGGCGATGCTGGCCGGGCTGTCCACGGACGCCTAGGCCGAATGGTGCATTGGGTGTGGCAACCCGAGGGGGAAGGGACTAGCTTGGCGGTTGGGGTGGCTGCTGATAAGAAAAACAAGCAACAAACTTCGGAGGTATTAAGCCACAGTCCGGTCATTGCCCGGCTTTTGGAACAAGTGAAGCAGGTGGCCAAGGCGAATACGAGGGTGTTGGTGTTGGGCGAGACCGGCGTGGGTAAGGGCGTGCTCGCCCAGACCCTCCACCACAAGAGCGCACGTCGCGCGCAAGCCTTCATCGCCGTCAATTGTGGTGCGCTACCTCTTGGGCTGATCGAAAGCGAACTGTTCGGCCACGAGAGGGGTGCCTTCACCGGCGCGGTGGGGCGGCGCAGCGGCTTTTTTGAACAGGCGCATGGGGGCACGCTGTTCCTCGATGAGATCGGCGACTTGCCGTTGGAAGTGCAGCGGGTGTTGCTGCATATCTTGGAGGAGGATCGTCTGACGCGCCTCGGCGGCAAGGCGTCGATCCCGGTGGATGTGCGAATCATTGCGGCGACTAACCGCGATTTGCAACGGGCGGTCCGGGAAGGGACGTTCCGGGAGGATCTGTACTATCGTTTGAATGTGTTTCCGTTGGTGGTGCCGCCGCTGCGGGATCGACGGGAGGATATACCGCTTTTGGCGGCGCATTTTTTGCGTCAGCATGCTCAGAAGTTGCAGCGTCCGGAGCCGAGTTTGAGCGACGAGGTACTGGCACATTTGCAGGGGTATGCTTGGCCGGGGAATGTGCGGGAGTTGGCACACTGGATACAGCGGGCGGTGATTGTGTGCGAAGGGGAGTGCATTGAGATGGCGGAGGTGTTAGAGGTGGGGCTGGCGTTGTCGTCTTCGGCGTCGGCTTTGCCGGTTGCACCGGGAGCTGAGGGCCAAGAGGAGAAGCGGCCGAGGGCTAAGGGAGCGGATGAGAGGCAGCGCATGGTTGCGGCGCTTGAGAAGACGAATGGGATGGTCTCAGGGGATCGGGGTGCGGCGCGCTTGTTGGGTATGAGCGCGCAGACGTTGCGCTATCGGATGGGCAAGTATGGGATACAACGGCCCAAGCCATAGTCGTAAATGCAACGTTATACCGGTGAACAAAAAATTGTGCAAATAACGGGTAACGACGAATGGGATAACAAAGTGTAGAACATACATCTCATTTTTTTCTTCTATTTTTTTAGTCCTTCAGGATCTTCCTGAAGGACTTTTTTGTGCGAAGTGTGATCGTTGGCGTGGAATGTATATATATCAGCGAAGTCGAAGGCGATACGGGAAAGGAGGCCGCACTCGATGGCATGATTCGTTGCTCACAATCTTCGCGCCGTACACTGGATGTAGGGCTGGGCACTAAGTCTTAGTGTGCAAAGTTGATTTGATATTATGGAGAAAATCGGTGATACTAGAAAGACACGGGACCGCATCGTCCCGATCTATCACGCCATGCTATCAGAAGGAGATAGAGTTATGCGCCTCGTCTTTGATTTTCTTGCTACGGTGATTTTGCTTCTCTCCATGGTAAACCATGCACACACAGATACGGCTCATGAAGACGCCGAGATGACACAGACTGGGATGATGGCTGCTAGTAAAGCAGAATCGTCTTCCCCAGGATTGGCGCACCAGGATAGTACACCGGGCGATAAGGGAATTGAGGCAGTGGCAGAAAGGGTAGACAATACCGAGGCGATAGACCACAGCCAAGGGAAGAAGCGCCGAGTGTTTATAGGCGTTAGCATAGAAAGTGGAGCCTCAACTCTGAGCGCCGCTAATAGAGGAGACTATATCTATAGTTACGGTTACGGTCCTATAGGCGGGTGGTCTCTTGAGATTGGAAGAGATCCCTTTGCTATCGAATTAGGCCGGGAGAAAATTTTTAATAGAACTCCAACTCAGAAGATAGACGTCTTCTCACACGGAGGCCCAGACACAATAAGTGAGACCGGAATGTATGTTAGTTTCATTAGACTAAAAAGTCGTATAGTACGGTTGAAGCAATTACATGTTTGGATGGGCATAGGAATAGACCATTCAATAACAAAAGACAAATGGGATAGTCGCAAGGAGTGGTTTCGAACCAATGAATTGGGTGTGCATTTACAAGGTTCATTTTCAGTGAAAAAATGGAGAAATTCTGAGCTATCTATCAATATAAGGTATAGGTATGTCGGAAACGTAGCAGCTCGTCCTGTCAGCTATCTTGGCCCTGAGTCCCATAAAATTAGATCGATCTCAGTCAAGTGGACTCGTCTTCTTTACGAATCTTCGCATTGACTTATCCTTTCAGCGGCCGTGCTGCCCACAGCCCCCACTCGATCAAACTCGACGACTAGTACGAGGAGGATGCGGCTCGGCAGCGCATTGAGATCGTCGAGGCTGTTCACTCGTGCTAGAGCCCGGGCCTCGGAGTGGAGATGGACGAAGCGGTCATTGTGCGCTTGGCGTACGCGGTCCAGCAGAAATCCCCAGGCATTTGGGTAAACTGCGTCTACAAGAAAACATGTACTCTACACGGCTAGCATACCACTGATCAACGCGTTGACCAGCTTTGCCGACGGGACCATCTGGGGCTTGTTCTTTGCGGTGTGGAACGACGATGGGTCCAAGGAATTTGCGCACATATATGGCGGGTGGAAGAGGAGGGATCGGTGTTGAAATGAGGGGTTCCAATGCGCTCTGTAATTCAGGAGATAAACGCGAATACCTGTCCGCAATTTCAGTATGATCTTTCCAGATGCCAGCAGTTGCAGCGACCGAAGAAGTCGTTGTGTGTATAGCGTTATTCCGATGAACAAAAAATTGTGCAAGTGAACAAAAAATTGTGCAAAATGAACAAAAAGTTGTGCAAATGATGGATAACGACAGATGGGATAACAAAGTGTAGAACATACATTTCATTTTTTTATTCCATGTTTTTCAGTCCTTCAGGGCCTTCCTGGAGGATTTTTTTGTGCGAAGTATGATAGCTGGCATGGAATGTGCTTGTATTTCATCAAAATCGATGTCGATACGGGAAAGGAGGCCATACAAAATGGCATCGTTCGTTACTCACAACCTTCGCGTCTTACGCTGGATGTGGGACTAGGTACTAGGCCTTAGTGTGCAAAGTTGACAGTTTGGCCATTCTGACCAATTGATGGATTTGCTCGTAAATCGTAAAAGCGTTTTCGAAAAAATAATCGAGAAACGCACTTAACTAACCACTTAGGAGATGAGAAGATGAAACTGAATACCTTACTCTCAATGTATATTTGGACCATTTTGTCTATAATTTGGTTCAGTAGCTTGGGTGCGCAGGAAACTCCAGACTATGAACCAAGGACAATCCTAATTAAGTTTGGTAAAGAGGATCTTCAATTACTGGCAGGAAACTTAGAACTGATCCATATCAGTTCTACAAAAATCAGGAGTTTGCTTCAAAATGCTGGCTTTGAAGAAGGGACTCGTATTTTTCCCAATTTTCTGCCGGGAGACACATTAAGGACTACCCCAAAGGGTCGTCGAGTGAGACTAATCGATCTTTCACGTTATTTTGAGATCAAAGTAGGCGCAGAGACTGATCTCAATGCTCTTGTTGATTCATTGAAGAAAGTTCATAGCATTGATTATGTCGATCTGAATTGGGCCGTTCATCCGATGCAAGTGTCCCCTAATGACCTCCTTTGGTCGAAGCAAAGAGGATTTACGCCAATCAAGGCACCTAGTGCATGGTCTTTAAGCACCGGGGGTGATATAAAAGTAGCCGTAATTGATGGAGGAGTCGATTATAACCATCAAGACCTCGATCCCGGGAATAGAACAAGAGTAATAGCGGGATGGGATTTTGGGAACGGTGATTCAGATCCCATGGACGACTTGAGTAGTGTCTGGGCAAACCATGGAACGCAAGTCGCAGGGGTGATAGGAGCTATTACCAATAATACACGGGGAATATCTGGGATGTGCTGGCAAACTCAGATAATTCCTGTAAAAGCTATAGGATCGGGGATTGATGTAGTATTTGGGGCAGGCTTTGGTGCATGAAAACTGTCGGGGCCGTGTTGCCCCTTGTCTGGTGTGTTTTAGACTTCCTTGGTTATCGGATAGGACTCGGGCTTAGCCAAATGCAATAGCCGGTTGAGTATGGCACATCCCACTCGTGTTTCGGTTTGTTGGTGGGATAGGGTTCGGGCGTGCAAGGTGTCGCCGAGGCTCTGTTTGTAGCGGCCGATCTGGGTTTCGACGAGGGATCGGCGATGATAGCCACTGGTTTTTTTCCAGGTTCGACGGCCCCGGCTACGGATGGTTCGGATCGTCTCATCGCGGGGCAACGGCTCCGCGTTGCAGTTGCCATGTTGCTGGATTTTGGCGTCTTTGCGCGGCGGAATGATCGGCCGGATCGGCGGCCCTCGGTCCGGCGCAGCCAACGCCTCAAACACCTTGCGTTTATCATAGGCTCCATCCCCGCCCACCGCCGCGATGGGGGCCGCGACTTGCTCCAGCAACGGCTCGACCTGCCCGGCATCATCTGGGCGATTGGCCGT
The DNA here is from genome assembly GCA_965261395.1 of Candidatus Latescibacterota bacterium. GTDB lineage: Bacteria > Latescibacterota > UBA2968 > UBA8231 > UBA8231. Next base: position 2,205,545 of record OZ253462.1, on the reverse strand, counting down.
CAACGTCTGGGCGACGATCTCGCCGGTGGCTTCGTCGACCCCAAGGTGCAATTTGCGCCAGGTGCGCCGCTTGCCCCAGCCGTGCTGACGCACCTTCCACTCGCCTTCGCCATACCCCTTCAACCCCGTCGAATCAACGACCCAATGCCGGGGTTGATCCGTGGGCTGGGTAGGCAACGCTACTGTCAAGTCAGCCTGACGCCGCGAGAGGGTCGTATGATCCGGCACCCGTATAGCCAAGCCCATCAAGGCTACAATGGAAGCGACAAACCCCTCGGTTTGGCGTAGCGGCAAGTGATACATAAGCCGCAACGTCAACGCCGTGTGGATGGCTACGTCCGAAAAGGTATATTGCGCCCCCCGTTGGCGCGGCCCTTGATAATACCACGCTTCGACCGCTTGGGGGGAAAACCACACCGTCAGGCTACCGCGCTGGGTAAGCCCCGCATCATAATCAGGCCAATTACGCACCCGATACACAACCTTCGAGCGACGGCGACGGGGCTTGACCGAAGACGGAGCAGACGATACGTTGGACAGGACAGGTTCCTTGGAAGAGAAGGCATAGAGTCTTTTCGCAAAAAAGTCATGCCCAATCTACTGAGGAGCCTGTCTTTATTCAACCGAGAAACCCAAAAATACCGATCCATGCACCAAAGCCATCCATTTCCCGAAGTGGAACACTATACGAGCGTTTACGGCGGATACCTATGACTAGCACAGCGATTTCCTATAGCGACACGCGAAATATTTCGCTGGAAGCCATACGGCAACTGTATGTATCGAATGATTGGTCAGCGGCCCAAAAACCGACTGCGCTCCGCAACGGCTTACTGAACTCACATTCGCTATGGACTGGCTGGGATGGAGATCGTTTGATCGGATTAGGCAATGCGATCCATTTGAGCTGGCTGGATCGGAGCCAATTGCTCCTCGCCTCTCGCGTATTATATCAGATTGCCTTCGACGTGGACGGGCCGGAAGAGCGTGCGACGCTTGGGCGGCATGGCTTCGAGCGCTTGGGGGTGGGGTTGCCACTTGTGCCATTTGCTATCGACGTAATTGTAGCGGCTGAAAATGGCGCAGCGCTCGTGCTTGGTGCTACCCCACGGAGAAGCGGTGTGGGTGGTGCTCTCGGCGAAAATGAGTAGGGAGCCGGCCGGACACGTGTATCGAGTCCAAAGGTCCGAATCGAGGCTTTGGGCTCCGTCGGGCAGGGGGAAAGCGGCTTTGTGGCTGCCGCTGATGAACAGAGTGCCGCCGCCACTGGCCTCAACCTCGTTCAATTCCCACACCACGCAGGTCAAGCTGCTGCGCGCCTTGCCGGGCACGCAGCGGTAGTTGTGCCCGTCGCCGGGCAGGCGCCACAGGCCATTGCCGTTGTGGGGCGCAAAGCCCCCTTCCCCGGTCTGGCGCATACTTAGGCTGGTTGATTCCATGCGAAAACCGTAGCAGTCCTGGCTCGACAGGTCGGGATGGGCGAGGAATTCGTTCATAAAACCGACGATAAAGGGGTGGTCGGTCAGTTCTTCCAAGGGGCCGCCAATAGGGCTGCGCTGCGGCTCTGGCAGCGATTCGGGCTCCTGGTGCAAGCGGTAGCAAAAGGCCCGCATCTCCTCCACTTCGCCTTCGCTGAGCAGACCGGGTATCAATAGCCAACCCTGGGTGTCGAGTAAGTACCTCTGTTCCGGCGTCGGATCAATTACCGGCTTGCCAGCGGCGTTGGTCCGGGGTAGATCAACCTCGTCTATATCGACGTAGCCGACGCGGCTCTGTTGAAAGAGGAGGGGCTTGGCAGTGCTGGGATCAAGAGCGGACATGGCCATTCCTTTCTCGGATTTGGCTGGTTGGCCCAACGAAGATAAGGCAACCGGGTTAGCAGCGCACGGACATCAGCTAGCGGCGATCACTTGGCGCAAATGGGCCACGGCCAAGCGCATGCATTCCTCGTGGCTGCAACGGTTGAACTCACCTAGTTCAAAAACCAAGCCGATCGTGCCGTTGAAATCCACTCCGCGCAGAATCTCTAACACGCGCCGGTAGTCGATAAACTCCTCAACGCCGCTGTCGATCTTATAGATCTTGGCCCGCACGTACGTGGCAAAAGGCGCAGTCGGTTCCAGATAGTCTTTGTACAAATCGACATTCGGATCGAACTCGCCGCGCGGATGTGAGCCAATAGCCCCCAGCCACTGCCCGGTATCCAACAGAAAGCTGAAATTGTCGCGCTCGGTCTCGCGCAGGATGCGCAACACTTGGTCCGCGGTCATGGCGAAACTGCCGTTGTCGTGGTTTTGCAAGGCGACCATGACCCCGCGTTGGGCCGCGTAGTCGGCAATCGCTTGGAAATCCTCGATCATCGGACGCCACAGGGCCTCTTGTTCCTCGACGGTGCTCGGCCACTTGTGGCGCGCGAAAACGCGCAGCACCTGCGCTCCTAACAAAGCTGCGGCATCGACATCGGCGCGGCCCTGCTCCATCCGCTTGGCCCGTTCCTCGGGCAGCCCTACAAAGCTGCCGGCCCCGGCATAGCCGATGTTCAGGCCGCGTTTGAGGCAGAGGCTTTTGACGTGGTTGATATACTTGACGCTGCGGTCCATGCCCGACAAATGGAAATCGACGCCGTCCAACTGCAACTGGCGGGCCTGTTCGACGACCTGCTCAAGGGTGGTAGTGGGCGTCTGGCGGGCCATTGTGCTCAATTTGATCACAGCTTATTCCTCCTCGGGCTGCCAATCCGATTTATCCTGCGGATAGTAGCCAATGGCGTGCCGTCCGTGGTCGAGGTCGTAGCGCGGCCAAGTGCTGTCCGACACTCCGTACACGATCTCGTAGCGCACCCCGGGGTGTACCACGGCCTGCTCAAAGACCCGCACGGCATCGCCGTGGCTGAGATGGTGCGGGTGCTCGGGCTGATCGCGCTTGAGGCTGAAATTGCCTATGCGCACTGCGACGAATTCCAAGCCGTGCTTCTGGGAGTAGGAATAGCCCATGTGCTCGCCGAATAGCTTGCTGACCGTATAGTGGCCCACTGGCTGGGGGCGCATATCAATGTGGCGCATAACGTGCTCGGGCAGGGGGCCGTGTACCCCGGCGCGACTGGCGTACGCCACCCGGCGCACTCCTTGGATGCGGGCTGCCTCCAACATATTGTACGTGCCGATAAAATTGTTGGACAGGGCCTTTTCCCACTCGCCATCGACGCCCGTCAAATGGATGATGGCCTCCATGCCCTCGGCGGCTGCCAACAAAGCCTCGCAATCGGCCACATCGCCCACCCGGCTGTCTGCTAGGTCGGGCATTTCCACGCGGTCAAAACCGCGCAATTGGTGGCGCTGTCCCATCCCCTTGACCAGAGTGGAGCCGACCTGTCCGGCGGCACCGGTAATGAGTATTTTCATGGCTTCCCCTTCTGTTGTTGTACTAGTTTGACGAGCATTCGGGCCTTTCATACACTCAAATCCAAGCCCTTGAAACAAAATAATTCCTCCTAATAAAAAAGAAGACTTTGAGTCCTCTTACGCAATCCATTATTCCCAAGGGCATCCGTCCGGCCTACCCCGATGCGATCCCCGTCGCGGCTGTGCGCTCGAAGCTGGTGGAATTACTCGGCCTAGAAGAGATTCCCGCCGCGATTGACTATATCACAGAGAGCTGGCAAGAAGAGGACGGCCTTTGCACTAGGCGGGTGAGCTACGAAAATTCGCTAGGTGAGACAGTGCCGGGAATCCTCACTGTGCCGAGGGAAGAATCGGCGCACAGCCAACCCGGCATTGTCTGCGTACCCGGCACTGGGGGAGCGGCTAAAGAAATCGCCCACCCGCGCTTTTATATGGAGCAGAGGCTGATGGGCTGGGCTCGTGAATTGGCGCGCCGGGGCTTTGCGACGCTGGCCATTTCCCCCAAAGGGTGCGAGGTGCGGCGCAACAGCCTCGAAGAGTGGGCGACCGAAAACAAGCTGCTGGCACCGTACGGTCGCACGCAAATGGGCGTATTGGTCGAGGAAACTCTCAAAGGGGCGCGGCTTTTGGCAGCCACCCCAGGAGTGGATCCGAACAGAATCGGGCTGACCGGGATGTCGCTGGGTGGCAATGCGACCTGGTACGCGATGGCGTGCGCTCCGTGGATCTGGGCGGGGGTGCCCGTCTGTGGCGGGGTGGGCAGCATGGCGCGGGCAATCCACCACACTGCCGCCGACCGCCACAGCGCCTATTATTTTATCCCCCATCTCCTGCGCCATTTCGACCACGCCGCCATCGTCGCGGCCTGTATGCCGCCGCGCCCCTTTATGATGATCGCTCCGACCGAGGACGAAGACATGCCCCGCGAGGGCGTTGACGAACTGATCCCGGTCGTCTCTCAGGCGTACGCAGAGGCGGGCTGTCCAGAGCGCTTCGAGGTCCGCCAGCCAGAGGGGAACCACGCCTTCCTCGTCGAGTACTTTGAATGGATGGCCGACTGGTTCCGCCGTGGCTAGCCGATCCTGACTTACTCTGCGTTGGCCTCGATCAATACCTGAATTTTTACTTCGTCTCCGAGCACGGCGCTGAAGCGTTCCCAGCTATTGACTCCGTAATCGGAGCAGAGTAGGGAAAAATTCGTTTCTAGGCCGATCTGCGCCTTGCCACTCCGCGGATTGGTGCCGGTGCCGAGGATCTCGATGGGCAGGGTGACCTCTTTGGTGGTGCCGTGCATGGTCAGCTTGCCCTTCGCGCTGAGGGTGTTTTCGCCCGCGCTGGTCACCTCGGTAGATTCGAAGGTGATCGTGGGATAGGTCTCGGCCCCGAAAAAGTCGTCACTTTGCAGGTGGCCATCGCGGCGTTCGTTGCCCGTGTCGATGCTCATGACCTGAATAGTGCCGGAGAAGCTGGAGGAGTCGGGCTTGGCGGCGTCGTAGCCGACGGTGCCGCTAAAGTCACCGAAACGGCCCTTGGTGCGGCCGACGAGGTGGCGAATGCTGAAATCGATTGAAGAGTGCGCAGCATCGATCGCGTAGGTTTCCGCCAATGTGGCCTCGGCGGTAAGAGCGAACGTCAGGGCGGCAACCCATGCGAAATGGAGTGCATTGGGGCGAGTCATGGAATTCTCCTTGGGCTATTAGTGTGAGAGTGAATCAGGCATTTTGTACTTAAGGATGCCTTTTGCTATACTACAAAATCTGGCGCAGTAAGATGTGAACCCATAGCGGCCGGGGCAAGTCGCCCGGCAGGAGACGGCGATGATCAATTTCCCCCGTTCATCCTTTACTTGGGAGGCCCATCCCTGGAAGCCGGACCCTTATTACAAGTGGCCCGGCGGCTTTGTCGGCGAGCACGGTCAGGTCTATCACGTGCGCTTCACCTTAGAGGCCCGTTGCGTTTTGCGCGACAGTGACGGGACTGAGCTGGCCGAACTTTTTCTGGGCGCGCCCTGCCGCAGCGAATACACCATTGCCAGCGAAAACCTGTTCCAGGTCCCCAGCGGCGAGTGGCGAATGGCTTTTAGTCGCTCCTCGATTCCGGCGATTGCCCAGCGGCCGAGCACGGAGCCCGAAGCGGTCAGCGCGCGCTCACTGGCGGATGCGTACCAGAATTATACCATCGACATCCGCTCCTATCCCGCATCCGAGGCGCTGGAGGAAGCCGACGCCATTGTGGCCTCGACCTTTGCCGGCGACGCGCAAAACGCTCGTTCGGTATATCAGGACGCGGCCAGTGGCATTGAGGTTTCCCTTGAATATCCGATCAACGTCATGAACCTCAATGCTGCCGATGGCCAATACCAGATATGTACCGGCCCGGTGCTGCTGCCGGATCTAGCGACCTGGGATGGACGCGACGTGCATCGGGTCTTTGTCGCCCATGCGGCCTTCTCGCGCCGCGACCGGGTGGAGTTTATTTTGCGGCGTCCGGTGCAAGCCGCGCCGGAGGAGCGGGCGTGGCTCGATGCGCCCCGGGGCCGCGATCGGCTGGCGTTGCTCGATCCCAATAATCCGCCCCCCGGCTATCCGCCCGCACGGGCCCAGCCGCTGGTGTACAACGAGACTTGGGATCTGGCCGCACACAACGCGGTGTTGCGAGCCGATTGATTTCTAGACAACTATCTAAAGGAGATTGCTCATGTATCGCGCCGCAGTTATCGGCCTAGGCTGGATGGGCCTGCTTTACGACTTGGCCAGTCGGGTCGGGGATCGCTTTGCAATCGACGATATCGACCGGCCCACGCCGCCGTTGGACATCCACCGCAAATTTCACCACTACGACCATCCCGGTGACGAGGGCAATCCCACCTCGTATGCCGAGGCGCTGTGGGATCGGCCCGAGGTAGAGACGGTCATTGCCGCCGACCGCGACCCCAAGCGGCTCAAGGCCTATGGCGAGCGCTATGGGATTGAGGCACTCTACGAGGACGCTGAGGCCATGCTGCGAAAGGAGCGGCCAGATATCGTCGCGGTGTGCACCAATACCAAATACCGCGCGCATTTCACCTGTCTGGCCGTTGAGTGCGGGGCCAAGGGCATCGTCACCGAAAAGCCGATGGTGCATACGCTAGAGGAAGTGGATCGAATGGTGGGTGCCTGCGCCGCGGCGGGGGTGCCCTTATGTTGTGGGGCGATTACCACGACCCATCCTTCGTTTGCGCGGGCCAAGGCGCTACTTGCCGAAGGAGTGATCGGAGAGTTGGTGTCGATCGAGGCCCCGGGTGCTGGGGCGCAGCATCAGAACTGGTCTTATTTCCTCGACGCGCCTCCGGCTTGGGTGGTCGGCACGGGGGATCAGCCGCGGCGGGAGTCGGGCAGCGACGAGTTCGCCGGTCAGGGGATGTTGGTGGCTGCGGATGGGACGGTGGTGCATTTCCGCAAGGGAGCACCGGGGGTGCGGTTGTGCGGCGAGCGCGGGGAAATGGTTTTCGATTACGGCAAGGGATGGCGGTTGTGGCAGCAGGTGGAAGGGGCGGCGGGGCCGGTAGTGGCGGAACTGGATTGGCCGCAGCCGCAGTTCAATGTGCCGTATGGGGCGGTGTATTGCGTGGATGATGTAATGCGGTGTTTGGCCGGGGAGATGGAGGAGCCGAAGAATTCGGGGCGGCGAGTGGGCGTGGCGTTGGAGGTGGAGGTGGCGTTGAAGGTTTCTGCGGCGAAGGGTGGAGAGCGGGTGGAGTTGCCGTTGCAGGATCGGTCGTTGGGCTTGAATTACGACTGGTTTCGCTAGCAGGTGCGGATCAGCCTAGGCGTTTGATCTGAAAGTCCCGAAAGCGGATCCAGTGCTCGGCGTTTTCGGGGCCGTTGTAGCACTGGATGCTGACTTGATCGTCGCCGGGCGGGGGCAATTCGCCTTGATCTGCGGTGTGGAATTGGTCCTCGCCCTCGGGCCGGTACTGGGCCTCCCAAGAGTCGGCGGAGACAAGGAGGCGTAGGCGCACGCTCTGGGTGGGCATGGGTTTGCGGCCGGGAATAATGTAGAGATCGCCGTCGATTAATTCCTTGACTTGCTTGAAGACAGGCTTGCCGTTTTGGTACCAAGTGATGCCGGCCTGCTCGTACTGCTGGATGGGATGGGTGTGGTTGTACACTGTCACTTCTATGGCCCAGGTTCCTTCGCTGCGATCCGGAGCCGGGCGCAAAAGCGCGTTTTGCACGGTAGGGGCCACGCCCGGTTCGACGCGAATCTCCAGGCCGTCCTGCAAGCGCCAAAAGCCGGGATGTTCGCGCAGCCAGGTCCACTCGGGATCGAGAGTGCCGTCGAATGCATCGGAAAAGACGAGTTCTTCGCGGGCACAAGTCATGTCCACTCCTTTGTTTATCACCAGTGTAATCCAAAACAATTGGGGTCTTCGCGGCCTTATTATTTATGGGGCCTGACGCGCGGTGTCAATACGGTGTTAGATGCTCCTTGCCCTAACTTCATTGGCGAGATACAGTATGGGGCGCAAACTTCACCACGAGGCGTCCCATGATCGCCGAAGAGAAATTCCGCTTTGAGCGAACCGGCTTTTAGGGCGGCCATTGGGATGCTTTTCCTGCAATAAAGAAAAGCCGAGCGAGGTATTCATGGGCACACTAATGGCTAATGCGGCGCGAGTCGAGATCACTCCCGATCGGGATATCTCCCTAGCGGGCGAAGTAGGTTGGTTTCGGCCCGGCAAATACGTGGATTCCCCGTTGTATGCGCGCGCGTTGGTGCTAGCCAGCGGCGACACCAAGCTCTGCTTCATCAGCTTGGATGTTACTATCATTACTGAAGCGGTGTCGGCGCGTATTCGGGAGGCGATAGCGCGCGATCAGGGCATTCCACCCGAGGCGGTGATGATACATGCTACGCAGGTACACGCGGCTCCTGCGCTTGGCATCTTCATGTTCGACCGCGACTTCCCGCCGGTGCCGGACGAACTCGAGTGGCTGGCGGGGGGTGTGCGTGCCTATGAGGATTATGCCGTCGACAGGATTCTCGCCGCCGTGCGGGAGGCTGCCGCTGATCTTCAGCCTGCGCGGCTGCGAGCCGGCAGTGGGATTGAGGGGCGCATTCAATTCAACCGCAGGGCTATTACGGACGATGGCACGGCGCGTATGCCCGGCCCTTCTTGGCCACAGCCTCTAGGGCCTACCTATATCCGCTATCTCGAAGGTCCGACCGACCCCGAAGTGGGTGTTCTCTGCGTGCAGAGTCTCTCCGCGCGACCGATCGCGTTGATTCTGCACCACACGGGGCACCCGGTAAACGTGTTTCCACAGGCCGTCATCTCAGCGGACTGGCCCGGCGCTTGGGCGGAGGAAGTGGAGCGGCTGTTCCCGTGCTGCGTGGCACTGGTGGCAAACGGATGCTGTGGCAACATCAATCCCTGGAATCCCTTCGACCCCGATTACCAGCCCGATCATCGCCGCATGGGCCACATGCTGGCCGAGGTTACTCGGCGCGTGCTGGAGTACAGCGACCTAGACGAGTCAAATGAACTCGATGTGGTGGAGACGCGGCTGCCCATACCCATTCGTGCGGTCGAATCCGAAGCCCTGCGAAAAGCGCAGCAGGTGCTGGCGGAGAACCCGCAACCGGTATGGAACGAAAGCAGGGCCTATCGGGGCTACGAGGGCGGCTCGCCCGTCTCGCCGGGGACGAAAGTAGTGGACAGCGAGTGGATTCAGTCGGCCTCCATCGTCAGCGTTGATCTCCAGCGCCGCCGCGAGCGGGATCTGGGCTATGAGATTCAGGTAATGCGCCTAGGCAGCACCGCTCTGGTGGGGCTCGCCGGGGAGCCCTTCGTCGAGGGGCAACTGCAGATTAAAATGGCATCTCCCGCCGCGACGACTATAGTGGCCCACTGCTGCAACATGTACTGTGGTTACTTGCCGATACCGGACGCCTTTCAGCGCGGGGGGCACGAGGTGGAGACCCGCTACTGGACCAAGCTCGTACCGGAAGCTCTTGGGATGGTGGTCGAGGAGACCGATCGGCTGTTGGACAGGGCCTTTGCAAGACGCCCAAAGACGTCTCAACAATAGGCGTCGTATTAGCCTTGCAAGAGAGCAAAACAACACGTCCCGCCCAAGGAGTGGCCCCCATGTTGGAGATAGGCGACAGGAAGCAGCTTTTTATCGACGAGCGGTTTTTTGCTGAGTGCGAGGGGATCGCGTTGCGAATGGGGATGCCAGTGCAGCATCCAGAGCCGGTGTTGCGGCCGGATCGGGCGTGGGAGGATTGGGGGATTGGGGCGTATAATACGGTGTGGCGGGAAGCGGATGGCCGGTGGCGGATGTGGTACGACGCGACCATGCAAACGGGATTGCCGATGGAGGGGGCGCGGCGGCTGGGCTACGCAGAATCCGCGGATGGATTGCACTGGGAAAAGCCAGAGTTGGGCTTGGTGGAATTTCGCGGCAGCCGGGCCAATAATATCGTCGCGCCGTTGGTCGAGCAGCAGAGCATGCAGGGGGCGACTGTCTTGCGCGATGAGCGGGCGGCAGCCGAGGAACGCTACAAGCTGTGGACCAAGTTCCAGCCGACCAATGAAGAGCGGGCACAGGGCATCGAGCCGGGGCTGTGGGCGATGCACTCGGCCGATGGACTGCACTGGCAGTACTATCCAGACCAGCCGAATCCGCCGCGGACGATGTGCGACACGCAGAATATGTTTTTCTGGGACGACCGGCTTGGCCTATACGTGGGCTATACGCGGGTTAGGGAGACCCAGCACTTGTCCGAAGCAGCCGAGGGTAAGGGCTCGTACCGCTGCGTTGGGCGGATGACCTCGCCCGATTTTAGGCATTGGTCCGCCCAGGAGATCGTCTTTGAAGCGGATGAGGAGGATTTGCAGATCCCAGTGCCGTTCCAGCGCGACGATCCCCGGCCCAATATCGACTTCTATACTAGTTGCGCCACCAAGTACGACGCGGCGCAGGACGCCTATTTCATGCTACCGGCGGCGTACTATCACTGGGGCGAAGACGACTTCCCGGCAACTATGGACGTGCAGTTGCTCAGCAGCCGCGACGGCATTGACTGGCGGCGGCAGGGGGAACGCCGGGCCTTTTTGCGCCAGGGCTGGGACGGCGGACTGCTGAGCGGGATGCTGTTTGCCAATCCGTGGTTTATTCCGGTGGGTGACGAGTTGTGGCTCTATTATAACGGCACCGCGCGGCGGCACGGCGGCAGAGAGGACCAGCAGCAGTCGCGAGCGAGCGGAATTTTTCGCGCCTCGTTGCGGCTAGATGGGTTTGTGGCCGCAGAGGCTGGCTATGGCGGCGGGTTTTTTACGACGCCACTATTGCAATTTGCTGGCGAGCGGTTGGTGCTGAACTTCGACGGCGGGGCCGGAGGGTGGCTGCGGGTGGAAGTGCTCGGTGAAAACGGGCAAGCGGTGCAAGAGTCTGAAGTGGTGATGGGCAATGGAGTGCATAAAGAGGTGGGTTGGCGGGAGCCCATCGGCAAGCTAGCGGGCGCACCGGTGCGATTGCGCTTTGAGATGCGGGACGCGCGGCTCTACGCATTGCAGTTTTTGCCTTGAGCAGATAGGCGATTCTCATAGAGGCGATTCATGGCGGAGAAGGACTACCGCGTTCTGAGCGACCTAGCGCAAATCGCACCGTACGCCGCGCTGGCCGTCGATACGGAGGGCGATTCGCTGAACAAGATGCGCGCGCGGCTCTCCGGGATTTCGTTCTGCGGCGAGCCACGCCGCGCGTTCTGGTTGCCCGCAGAGGCGATTGACGCGCCGAAGTTGCAGCAAATGCTGCGGCAAAAGCGGCTCGCATTCCACCACGCGAAGTTCGATTTGACGATCCTCGAACGGCACGACATCGACCTCGAAGGCGCGGAGATTTTCGACACGCTCATCGCGGCTCACCTGCTCGACGAAAACCGCCCGAAGTCGCTCAAACGGCTCGCGCGGGACCTGCTCGACGAGGAAGCCGTTGACTTTGTTGACCTCCATCAACTGACGCTGTTCGGCAAAAATCCCGACCTCGCCGAGTACGCCTGCGCCGACGCGGATTACACGTTCCGACTGTACGAATTGTTCAAGCCGGAAATCGACAAGCTGCCGACGCTCGCCCATCTATACTACGAATACGAACTGCCGACGATGCGCATTCTGCGGAAGATGGAACAGACGGGCATCCGCCTCGACATCGACCATCTCAAGCGCATCGGGGACGAATACCGGCTGCGCATCCGCGAACTGGAAGAGGAAATATGGGCACATGCCGGAAGGAGGTTTCACGTCAATTCGACCGTTGAACTCGGCAAAGTGTTGTTCGGCGATTTAGACCTGCCCTCAGGCCGCCAAACGCGCCGCGGCCGCCAGTCCGTCAACCAATGGGCCCTCGAAGCCTTGCGCCACCGCCACCCCGTCGTCCCGCTCATTCTCGAATACCGAGAACTGATGACCCTGATCGCGAACTACGTCGATAAACTTCCGCAGCTCGTCTTGCCGGAAACGGGTCGCATCCACTGCAACTTCAATCAGACGGGGACGATCACCGGACGCCTTTCCTCGAACGACCCGAACCTGCAGGCAATCCCCCGAGGCGCGACCATCCGCTCGGCTTTCGTCGCCGAGGAGGATCATGTCCTCATCGACGTGGATTTTTCGCAAGTAGAACTGCGCTGCGCCGCCCATTACGCCCAGGACCCGAAGATGATGGAGGCGTTCCAACAAGACATCGATCTCCATAAAAAGACGGTCGCCGACATCTTCGACAAACCGATTGAAGAGGTGACTGCTGGGGAACGGGATATGGCGAAAGCGCTCAACTTCGGGCTGCTCTACGGAATGGGCGCTAAGGCGTTGTCGTCCGCGACCGGGCTTTCGCTCGCAGAAGCAAAAGCGTTCATCGAAGCCTACTTTACGACCTATAAAAACGTGCGGCAGGTCAGCAAGGATGTGCTCGCTTACACGCGCCGGCACGGACATATCGTCAACATGTTCGGCCGGCGGCGGCGATTCCCCGAGGGCAATGTCCGCACCGCTTTTAACTCGATGATTCAGGGCACTGCCGCGGACATCTGCCGCAACAAGATGATCGCCTTAGACAACGCGCTCCCGTCAGAGACGCGAATGCTCGTTCAAATCCACGACGAACTAATCTTCGAAGCGCCTCGGGACAAGGCTGCCGAATACGTCGATCTCATCGCGTCGATCATGGAGTCGCCCGTGGAGGACGCAAAGGGCCGGCCGTTTCGCGTGCCGATCCGCGTCGAAGCGGGGGTCGGTCGGAACTGGGGCGAGGCAAAATGAGTTCGTTGCGCCGAGATTGAGATCCTAACGCAGCAACCGCCACGAACGCGAAGTTATCGCCTGGCGACGTCAGAAGATGCGCCGGTGCTGAGAGAAAGGGACGCAACATGAAGCTAGGGATTTTCCACAAGGTTTTTGCGCGGCCGACGCTGGAGGAAAGCCTCGACGGGGTGCAGGCGGCTGGCTTGGAGGCCGTTCAGCTCGATTTGACGGCTGCGGGCATTGATCCAGTGGCGCTGACAGACGCCGATTGCGAGCGCATTCGCGCTGCGCACGCAACGCGGGGGATTGAGATCGCCGCGCTGTCGGGGACTTTTAATATCATCGATCCCGACTTGGAAAAGCGTCGCGCCGGGATGGGTTGGCTCGCCGCGCTGGCTGCTGCGAGCGGCAAGTTGGGGACGGAGTTGATTACCTTTTCCACCGGAACGCGCAACCCCGACTATATGTGGGGCGGCCATCCCGACAACAGCACGCCAGCCGCATGGGCCGATATGGTCGCGGCCATGGAGGAGGCCGTGGCGATCGCCGAGGCGCAGGGCGCAACCCTCGTGTTCGAGCCGGAGGTTAACAATGTGGTGGATTCGGCGCCGAAGGCGCGGCGTTTGCTCGACGAGGTGCGGTCCAAGCATTTGCAGGTGGTCATCGACGGAGCCAACCTGTTCCACGCCGGCCAGTTGCCGAGGATGCGCGAGATCTTAGACGAGGCGTTTGACTTGCTCGGGGATTCAATTCGGTTGGCCCACGCCAAGGACTTGGAGCGGGATGGCGACGCCGGGCACCAAGCCGCGGGCACGGGTGTGCTCGACTACGATCGCTACTTGGCGCTCTTGCGGCAGATCGGCTTTGACGGGTCGTTGATATTGCACAGTCTCGAAGAGGAGCAGGTGGCGGCGTCAGCGGCTTTTGTGCGCGGGCGCATGACAACTTGAGAAAGGGACGAGAGATGTCTGAAAAATTTTATTCCCCCAATTGGCGTCCGTCCGCGTTCTCTCCAAACGGAATTATCTAGATGACTGACGAGACGAAGCAGCGTGTCCGCGTACCGTGGTTTCCGATGTACCGTAAAGTTCGCCATCTCCTTCAGGTCTGGTCTGGGCGGCCCAAAAAACAGATCACCAGATTGCAGGCTACGATTAGCGAACTGCGTGGAACGCCCCAGAAACCTGTCGATTGGAAGGATCCCGACACATGGATCCTCGAACGCCTCTCGGGCGAAGATCAAGACTTAGCTTGGGCTATCTGGACGAAAAGCGGTAAGACTGTCAACCCAAGGTACACCGCCGGTGTCTGGCACCTGAGCCAAAAATACGAAATGCTTGAAGATGATACTGATAGTAATCTTCGCCTAACCAAAGCCGGCCAAAACTTCATCAACCACGAACGGGGTGAGACAGAATCCCTCATCGATGAGCAGGAAGGGCTTGTTAAGCTCTTGACCCTTGTGGCCAACAACGGGCCGACACGTGCGAGTGGCATACTCGAAGAATGGACCGAGTACCTCAAGCGCCATTCTTCTCCATTTGGCAGTCGCTCGACTTTTCGCAACACGCTCCAATGGCGACTAAACAATCTCATTGACCGAGGCTTCGTGAATCGCAGGAGTGCGATGTACTCATTAACCGATGCGGGCCTCGTATATCTCCAACTGGTTAGAACCGAGGAAGTTCTCGGCAATGATGAGCAGCAGGAGCTTCCGTCGCTGGTCAAGAAACAAGAGGAGTCGGTCCGAGAGCGCCTCCGCGATCTCCTGATCAACATGGACGCCTCCGCCTTTGAGCACCTTGTGAAGCGTCTCCTTGAGGAGATGGGTTACCAAAATGTCGAAGTGACACCTGCATCGGGTGACGGGGGCGTTGACGTGATTGCCGATATTGAACTCGGCATTACTTCAGTGCGTGAAGTCGTCCAAGCTAAACGCCACCGGCGGACCATCCAGCGCAAGGAACTCGATGCCCTCCGTGGCTCACTTCACAGGTTTAACGCTGTCCGAGGAACCATCATTGCGACTTCCCAGTTCGCGAAAGGCACCAAGGAAGCCGCGTTTGAAAGCGGGGCTGCGCCGATCACACTCATTGACGGCGAAAAGCTAATTGATCTCCTGATCGAGCACGACATCGGTGTTCACAAGCAAACTCTCAAAGTGCTAACTGTTGACCATGAGGCATTCGCCGCCTTGTCGGAAGAGGCATGACGACCTACTTGGTTGGCTACGAGAGTGTTCTCGGCAACAACATGGATTGAGGATTGAATAGGATATGGCACTTCGAGCCGTTTTCATCGGAATCAACAAATACAGAGACCCCCGAATCCACGAACTCACCGGTGCCACCAAGGACGCCATCGCTCTCTGGGCTCTCTTCAAAGACTCCGTCGAGGGCATCGCCGACAAGAGGCTTCTCGATGATGAGGCGACGGTCGATTCGATTCGTAAATCCCTTGACTCGGCCCTCGGCGATGCGGCTCAAGACGATACGGGCATCGTATTCTTCGCGGGTCACGGAACTCCAGGCCACCAGCTTGTTCCGTTCGATGCGGATCTGAATGCAGTTGATCAGACAACAATCCTGATGCAAGAGCTCGCTTATCGCCTCAAGAGAACGGCGGCGCGGGCTAGCTTGGTCATTCTCGACTGTTGTTTCAGCGGTGGTGCGCCGGCTCGTGTTGTCGAGGGGCTACCCGTCGTGCGTAGTGGAGTACTTGGCGTTACCGATCTTGGCGGTGCCGGTCGAATCGTGCTTGCAGCAGCTAAGGACGATCAAGAGGCCTTGGAACTCGGACAGCATGGCCTCTTTACCGCGGCCATACTGCGCGTGCTCCAAGACGGACCTAACTGGACAGACATTGGCGTCCTGATGGAGGAGGTCACAAAACAGGTTCGCGCAGAGGCAAGCCGCACTGGTCACGAACAAACGCCGGTCTGGGCTGGTTTGATAAAAGGCGGTATCGAACTACCGCGGCGGCGGCTATATGGGCGGCGCGGCCCCGCCCCGCTTCAGGTGGAGTGTCCCAATCGGTTCAAGTAGGGGAAGAAACATGATGCTGGAGATGTCGCCTCAAGTCCTTACGAAGACGGAGGAAGAGCAACATGATGAGTGCCGTAACGAATCCTGATCAGCTTACCTAGTGATACGAAAGTGCTCTTGCGGCAGATCGGCTTTGACGGGTCGTTGATATTGCACAGTCTCGAAGAGGAGCAGGTGGCGGCGTCAGCGGCTTTTGTGCGCGGGCGCATGACAACTTGAGAAAGGAACGAGAGATGTCTGAAGGCAAATTGCGCGCAGCCGTTATTGGCGCTGGAGTGGGTGGGGGTCATGGATATGCATACGCCCGCGCCCCGGAATACGAATTCGTGGCGGTCTGCGACATAAACCCGGAGGTGCTGGCGCGCTTTTACGAGCGGGCCGAGATCGAGCGAGGATCCGTCGCCGAATACGCGGATTACCGCGCGATGTTGGAACGGGAACGCCTCGACGTGGTGAGCGTGGCCACCCCGGATCACCTCCATGTCGGCCCAGTCTGCGATGCAGTGGCCGCGGGCGTACGCGGCATTTTTTGCGAGAAGCCGCTGGCGACCACGGCGGAGGACGCCGACCGCATCATCGACGCGCTCGCTCGCCACAACGCGGTGTTGTCGGTGGATCACACGCGCAGTTGGCTACCTTCCTATCAGGCCGTGCGCACGGCCATCCGCAACGGCGAGATCGGCAGCCTGACTAGGATTGTGGCGCATCTCGGAGGTCGGCGCGCCATGCTCTTTCGCAATGGGACGCACTTGGTGGATGCGGTCTGCTTTTTTGCGGACGCTGAGCCAGTGTGGGTGATCGCCGCGCACGAGCGCGGGTTTGAAAACTACGGCCCGGTGTACGACGGTCGAGGCGGCAAAGATCCGCAATTCGATCCCGGATCGACGATCATCGTGGAGTTTGCCAATGGGGTGCGCGGGCTGATCAATTGCGCCAAGCGGACGCCGCAGATGTTCGAGCTAGACCTACAGGGCACGGATGGTCGCTTCTGGATGACCGATCAGCAGTGCATGGCTTGGAAGACCGATGCTCCTGAGGGGACGCCCGAGGCCGTGTCGCCGCCGCCGGGCCGCGGGTATGCCAGTCCTTTTGGCGCGAATCTGATTCCGGCTGTGCAGGAGCTGGCGCAGGCGATACAGGGCGACGCGTCCAGTTCGTCGCCGGCGGTGCGTGGCCGGCACGTGCTGGAAATCATGGTAGCCGCGCTGCGGTCACAGGCCGAGGGTAGTACGAAGGTGGAACTGCCACTGCCGAGAGGGTAACGGACGCTACGCAGCCGGTCCGCGCATCATCGCCAAAAACCGCTGGGCATTCCCGGCAAAGTGATCTTCGACTTCCGTGGGTGGATGGGGGGCTAGGGCAATTCCTCTACGGCTTACCGATCAGGACGATCCGATTGGTGTTGGTGCCTTTTGTGCGGTTGTCCACGCCCCAGCAGTTTGCGGTTTTGGTGAACATCTGATCGTTGACCAAAACCATCAGCGGCTTGAGGCCAGCCTCCATGGCCGCGGGCACGACGAGGGTTTCCAGTAGGATTTTGCCATTGCGGACCTCGCCCACCTCAAAGGCAACAAAGCCCCCGCTTGCGAGGACCCGATGCAACTCTCGGAAGGTACGGGTCATCGCTGCTTGCCACTCCGCTGGTTTTTTCAATTGCCATATAGCCACCTCCTTGGCGTCGATGCCGTTAAACCAGCAGCGCAGCCAGTTGTCTGCTTGGTAGTTGACAATGTCCAAAAAGGGCGGCGAGGTAACGGCCAGTTGGATGGATTCACTGACGATGGCGGAGGTATTGTCAGACGAGCCGGTTATAAGCAGGGGGATATTCGCCGTCAGCGTTTCCAGATCGTGTGCTTGCAGCTTGCTCAGTAAGGATCGCGTCTTGCGGAGGATGATGGCCTTTATGTCGCGTTCAGGCGGCACTTGAGCGCGTTTTTGGTTGATGCGTTTTTGCGACTCGATGGACACCGCCTGATTAGGCGGCAGCGTATATACGGAGAAAAATCCCGGCGAGTGCCCGGTCAGGCGGTTGGTCGCCACCATCTGAATCCACGCATCGGCGCGATCTAGGGTCCCCTCTTGGCGGCGCGTGAGGAGGTAGGAGCGCAGGTTGGCGATTTGGTGGAGAGTATTAGGATGATAAAAAACAAGGAGATCGTCCCAGACCTCGCTCGATTTATCGAGGTCCAGCGCCATTAAGCGCGTCTCTACCTCGTTCCATGCGGGTGGATCTAGGCGAGGGCGGACTAGGTGCTCGCTGAGAGGATTTATGTCGCAGCCGATGGGGCGGCGGCCCAACAGCGCCGCTTCGAGGACAGTGGTGCCGCGCCCCATGAACGGGTCGTACACCGCGTCGCCGGGTTGCGTCAGGCGGCTAATGAAAAACCTCGGCAATTGCGGCTTGAAACAGGCGCGATAGGAGACCTCGTGGAGCGAGTGGGCGGCGCGCTGCTTGGAGGTCCAGAACTCGTTGACGTACACCGGAATGGAAATGGCGGGATCGGGAAAGTCGAGGATGTTCGTCTCTTTGCCAAAATCCGCAAAGGCTTGGATTTCGTCGGCGAATTCCTTGGCGTTTAGAGGCCGTAGTCGAGGAGGCTCAGGGGGGAATAATTCGAGTTGGGGTGTAGTCACGATATACTCCTGAGTAAGGCTAGAGCCTTGGCGCGGCTTATCCTCGACGCTGCACCAAGCTGCCCATGAAGCCACCAAGCTCGTACCGTGTCCGCCTGAATTTGCCAGTACGGTACGGAGGGGAAACATTCGATGTCAGAGACAATATAGCCGGCGATCTCGTCTAATTTCTGTAGAAAACCATTCTCTTCAAAGCGCCTTCCTGATCCAACCATATAGCTGGGACAAAAATAGATACCATTTCTGGACACACTGCGGACTTCCCATTTGTGGCCTGTGGAATCCAGTACGTCATAGCCCGCTCCTTCGCTACTGGCTAGCGAGCCCTTGAGCACTTGGTAAGCTATGCGTCGCTCGAGTAGAAAGGATACTCGGCGGCCATCGGTGAAGTAATCATGCACATCGTCTTGCGGAATTTGCAGTGCTTCCGATAACTGGGGGATGTCCCACTTCAATAAACCATTCGGAATAGCCATGTTCCCGTTCTCTTTCCGTACTGTATGCTCCAACTGCGAAAGAAACTGCTCGAAATCTTCCTTGCTCAAGCTAAATGTCTTTACGTCTGCAACGCCTAAGCGACCCGTAATATCGCGGATCGCATAGTCATTCGTTTCCTCAAACTCGCCGTCCATCATCGCGTTTTCTGCCCATTCTACCAACTCTGCGAGGGACGATCGGTGCTGTAAGTAGGTCCTTATTTTGTCTGCGAGCACTTCAGACGTGATGAGTTCCATGGCTTACTCCTTTCCAACGAGTTGGTGCCCGGTATCTTCTGGATACTTCTGATGTACTTCTACCAACTGTCCATCTTGGTCGTAGATTTGCTGGTAGAATCGTACCGTCTCTTCGCTCTCGTTTACTTCCTTTACATAGCGTGCCTTCCATCCCTGACGACCGGGGACATCGTACCAGTATTGTCGTCCACCATCTTGTAAATCAGTCCAGTTTTTGAATTTGCGCTCATTGCGCTTTTGTTGATTCACTCCCGGTCTCCAGATGGATATCTAAAGTATAAGCACCTGTGCTTCAAGAAGCACATTGACGAACGCTACGCAGTCTGTCCGCGCATCATCGCCAAAAACCGCTGCGCATTCCCGGCAAAGTGATCTTCGATTTCCGCGGGCGTTAGTTGCAGCATCTCGGCCACTTGCCGCTCTTGGCGCAGTTGTTCGTAGATGACGAGCGTGGCCCGCGAGTCGCAGTGCGGCGTGCCGGAATCGTCCCCAGGATAGAACAGCCAGGCGCGACCATAGGTGATGTACTTGCCGCGCGCACAGCCAGCGACCACGTTGTCCGACCCGAACATCACCCGCTTGCGGTCCTCGTGTTTCATCAGCAAATAGTGAGAATACAGGTCGTTCACCGCTGAGGTGTCGTACCATATATTGGGCAGATCGCACAGGAAGTGGACGGCCTCTTCCATCATAAAGGAATTGAACGAGCGGGCGCAGTGGGCCAAAATCCACTGCGCGTTGGGGTATTCGCGGGTGTAGCGCGTTAAGTCGCGTTGGTTTTCTGGGTCGGCTGGGCCGGTGGGTTTGGCGAGGTGCATGGTGATGGCCAGCTTCTTGTGGTGGGCGAGTTCGATGAGGGATTCCGGGAGGAAGTCGCAGATGCGGGCACCGGCTGGGTCTGGGGCAAAGGTGCGGTAGGGTTTGAGCCCGAGGAATCCATATTCATCGACTTGGGCCGCCACGTATTCGGGCGTCATATCCGGGGTGACCATCATGTTGATCGCGGATTCGGGGTCGGCGGCAAGCTGGGCCGCCATCCAGGCGTTGTGCCCTGCGGCATCCATGCCCGGTATCGGGGTGCCCAAGGCCAGCATGTGGAAGGCGCGGCCTGGGTAGAGTTTAGCCGCCCAGTCGAGGTGATCGCGGTAGTCGATCTCCTCGCGCAGGCCGGTAGGCGCGCCCGTCAAGGAGCCTCGGTGGTCCTCAGACCACAGGTGCGTGTGCATGTCGTAAACCGTGGTGGGGACGAAGTCTTCGAGTTCTTGATCCCAGAGCTGGCGGTCGAAGTCTTGATAGGTGAAAGCGGTCATGGCGTTGTGCTCCTGAGCGGCGCGTTTGACAGAGGAAGGCAGGCAACCTAGTGTTGCCCCAAAAGGAGGAAATCCGAAATGAACAGAGAAAAGATAGCACCCGACCTAGTCGTGGAAAAGGATGCGCTCATCGGCGAAGGGGCCGTGTGGGACGCGGATGACGAGTTGTTGTACTGGGTCGATATTCTCGGTCACGAGGTCTATGTGTACGATCCGGTGAGCGGAATCAACCGCACCATTCCCACGTGCCAAGCTGTGGGCACGGTGGTCAAGCGGCAGAGCGGCGGCCTCGTCGTGGCTTTGCACAACGGCTTTGCCCACATCGACTTGCGGACGGAGCGCATGGTGCCTCTCGGCGAGGACCCGGAGCGCGACCTCCCGGCCAACCGATTCAACGACGGCAAGTGCGACCCGGCTGGGCGGTTGTGGGCAGGGACGATGGAGTTTGGGGGTGCCCGGGACCAAGGTGCGCTCTACTGTCTCGACGTAGATCACTCGGTGAGCCAGAAGGTCGCGCCGGTCAGCATATCCAACGGCATCGTCTGGAGCGCCGACCAGCAGACCATGTACTTCATTGACTCTGGCTTGAACAATGTGCGTGCATACGACTACTGCCGCGACAGCGGGGCCATCAGCAACGAGCGCGTGGTGGTGGAATACGGGGGGCCGGGGGTGTTAGACGGCATGGCCATCGACGAGGCAGACGCCTTGTGGATCGCCGTGTTCGGAGGGTGGTGCGTCCTGTGTTACGACCCTCGCTCTGGGGAGTTGCTGCGCCACTTGGAACTGCCCATGTCCAATGTGACGTCCTGCGCCTTTGGCGGGGCGGGCTTGGACCAGCTCTACATCACTTCGGCTTGCCGGGGTTTGGATGACGAGGCGCGGCAGGCTCAGCCTTTGGCTGGGTCGCTGGTACGAGTCAATCTCGGGGTGCGCGGCGTACCCTCGGATGCGTTTGCCGGCTAGATGGCGCGCATCTCGTCCGACCAGTCGCGCCACATGTCCTTTTGCGGCGGCTCCTGTTGGGTTTGTTCGATATCCTGCTTGAGAAAATCGTAGAGCACGGCTTGGCGCAATTGGCGCGAGGTGTTCGGGCTAGCCATGTGGCCGAGGCGGTGGTGCCAGAAGACGATGTCGCCGGCTTGGCCGTGGGTATCGACGGGGGTGCGCTGGTTGAATGCGGTGCGCACTTTTTCGTAGGCAGCTTCGTTTTGGTCGCGGAGGTACTGCGAGGTGAAGGTCGGGTAGAAGGCGCGATGGCTTTCGGGCCAGACCATGAAGCTGCCGCCGTTGGGTGGCACGTCGTCGATGTAGCCGACCGCGCCGAGGTGGAAGGGATGGCCGTCGGTGTGGCAGCCTAGGGTTTGGGGCGGGTGGTCGCCGTAGGGCAAGGTGCAGTAGATGCCGCGGATGCGCTCGGGCTGGACGAGCTGGCCTTTGCCGAGCATTTGTTCGGCCATGGCCCACACCTTGGGGTCGGTAGCGAGCAGGCGCACCATCCACTCCTCGTCGCCCGGCTCGCGGAAGTTCCAGCGGAAGCCTCGGCGGTGGTTGGCTCCGTCGAGGTTTTCTTCGTCTTCGCGGAAGGGGCCAACCCAAGTGTCGGGGTCTTGGCGAGTGCGGCCCGGAGGGGCACCGTCCCACAGCCGGGCGCGGGCGCGCTCCATGAGCGCGGGGTCGAGCACGCCTCGCTTGATGAGGTAGCCGTTGCGCTTGAAGAAGCGCATTTCGTCGGTCGTCAGTAGCATAGTGCATTCCTCCAGCGGAGAGCATAGACAAAGTGCCCGAACCTGTCCACCCAAATAGGAGCCATAAAACATGACCGAAGTAGAGCAATATCTGTTTGATCTCCAGGGCTATCTGATCGTCGAGGACGTGTTGGATGCGGAAGCTATTGCCGAGTTGAATCGGCTGATTGACGCCCAAGAGATGGGCGAGAATATAGAGCAGGCGCGGGGGCGGCTGCACAGCGGCGGGTTTTTGACGTGGGGCCAGCCCTTTGTCGATTTGCTCGACCACGAGCGCATTATGCCGCTGCTCAAAGTGATTCTCGGCGATGGCTTCCGGCTCGACCACTACTATGCGATTTACTTGGAGGCTGGGGCCGAGCGGCTCGGGTTGCACGGCGGCAACACGCCCTACGACCCGCCGGAGTACTATCACTTCCTCAATGGACGGATGTACAACGGGCTGACGGTCGTTTCTTGGAACTTGGCCGACACGGGGCCGGCGCAGGGTGGTTTTTGCTGCATTCCGGGCAGCCACAAGGTCAATTATCCCTGTCCGCAGGAAATCCGCGAGGCCCATATCGAGGCTGGGTGCGTGGTGGTGCCGGAGGCAAAGGCCGGGTCGGTGGTGATTTTTACCGAGGCCCTCACGCACGGCACAGCGCCGTGGCAAGCAGCACACCAGCGGCGCTCGCTGCTGTTCAAATACAGCCCAGGGCAGCAGTCGTGGTCCAAAAGCCACATCGAACCGCCGGACGGCGTCGCCTTGACCGAGCGGCAGGCACTGCTTTTTGAGCCGCCGTATTTCCACGCGCGGGCCTCGCTTTTCGAAGAGGTGCAAGCATAACCGGAGCACGCCTTCGTCTGGAAATGCAATTCGACTGGAGATTTGAGGTATGGAAGCGCTGTTTCGCCCCTTTGTGTTTGGTGACGACGAACGGGCAATCCTCGACCGCGACGGGCACATCGCACTGCCGGGCATCCTGACCGATACGGCTTGTACCCAGTTGACCGCAGCGTTGGCGCGCATCCAGTCGCTGCCACGCGATGACGAGGAATATCTCCCCCCGCGCTTTGCCGCTGAATTCGACGCCTATTTGGAGAGCCTGATTGGGCATCCGCAACTGCTGGACTTGGTGCGCCGAATCCTAGGGGCAGAGATTCGCTACGATCACTGCGTGTCGTTGAATCGCGACGGAGGCAATCAGGGGAGCAAGTGGCACAGCCACGAGTACTCGGACGACGATCCGGCGCTGGGTTTTGTGCGGGTGTTTTTTTACGTCAATGGCTTTGCAGCCGACGACGGTGGGTTGAAGGTGGTGCCGGGGAGCCATTTGTATCGGGATCCGGGTATTAGAGCGGAATCGGATGCGGAGTTGGCGCAGGGGTGGATGACGGGGAAGGTACATCCGGTTAGCGGCCAACCGCTCAGCATCGGGGAGCTTTCGGTGTCGAAAGGGACGGTGGTGTTGATGTGGACTCATGCGGCGCATGGAGTCAATCCGCGCAAGGAAGACAGCGACACGCGGTGGTGCGTGGTGTATGCGTATCGCAATCCGGGGCAGGAGTCGCGCGCGCGGTGGCTTAGTCCGAGCTTTGAAAAGAAGCAGATCAAAGGCGCAGAAGGATTGATGAGTTTGTACTAGGAAGAAAGGAAAGAAAGATGAAAATCACAGAGATTCGGACGTTTTTAGTGGGCAGGTTTTTGTTGGTGCGGGTCTATACCGATGAGGGGATCGTCGGCAATGGGGAGGCTGGGCTGTGGGCACATCACGGGGTGGTAAAAGAGGCGCTGGGGGAGTTGAGTGATTACTACGTGGGCAAGGATCCGCTCCGCATTGAGCATCACTATCAGGTGGTGTCGCGGTCGGCGCACTTTATGGGTGCGGCGATGAGTGCGGCGATGAGTGCGATAGACATTGCGCTGTGGGATATATTCGGCAAGGCGGTGGGTTTGCCCGTGTATCAGTTGTTGGGCGGCAAGTGCCGCGACAAGGTAAAAGTGTACGAAAACATCGGCGGGCAGACGCCTGCGGAAGTGCGGGAGAGCGCGCAGGCGCGAGTGGAGCAGGGGTTTACGTCGTTTCGGATGGGGCCGTTTGTTAGCGGGTTTGAGCAACGCACCAGCACGGCCAACATCTCGACGGCTGTGGAACTGGTGGCCGCGGCGCGGGAGGCGCTTGGGGACGAGATGGATTTGGGGTTGGAGATCCACCGGAATTTGCGGCCGGAGGAGGCGATTGCACTAGCCACGGAATTGACGCCCTTTAAGATACTGTACTACGAGGACCCGCTGCCGCCACAGAGCTTCGAGGCCCTCGAGTACATCGCCCGGCACATCAACATCCCAATCGCCACCGGCGAGCGGTGCTACAACCCCTTCCAGTTTAAGGATTTGATCGACCGCCAGATCGTCAGCCTGATTCGGCCGGACGTATCCTTGGCGGGCGGATTCACGCAGGTGAAGAAAATTGCCGCGCTGGCGGAGATGGCTTTCGTCGGGGTTTTCCCCCATCTGATGGGCAGCCCCATCAACAACGCGGCGTTCGCGCAGCTAGCCGCGGCCATTCCCAACTACACGCACACCGAACACAATGCCCTCAACGGGCCGATGACCGAGATCGTCGATGAGCAGTTACGGGTTGAGGGCGGCTATCGAATACTGACAGATCGGCCGGGGATTGGGGTTGAAATAGTCGAGGATGCGCTGGCGAAATACCCGTACGAGCGCTGGGCGATTAAGGGCAATTTTCACGCCGATGGCTCGGTGGCGCACTAATCACTACGACGCAGGAGAACGCGATGATCGACCATGCCTTGCGCGACCAGCTAAGAGATGTCCACGCCTATGCGCTGACTATTTATCAGCGCGATGATCTCTACGCACTCGACTTGGACGGGTTTGCGCGCAATATAGCGTGGGCTGCCGACAGGGGGGTGCGGATTTTTGTGATAGCCGGCGGCACCGGTGAAAACGACGCGTTGGCCCCGCCCGAGCGCGTGGCACTGGCCGAGTGCGCCCTAGCGACGGTGGGCGAGCGGGCGCTGGTAGTGCCGACCTTGCCCGGCAACTTGGGTGAGGCCGCGGATCTAGCACCGCGCTACGAGGCGTTGGGATTGCGCGTCGCGCTGGCGATGGCACCCTACACGCGCCACCAAGTGCCCGAAGATCCCGCAGGGGTGTTTCAATACTACGAGGCATTGGGGACGCGGTCGGGGCTGGCGCTGATGCCCTACAATACGCAGGGCTGGTCGGCCGAACTTTTCGAGCGGCTGGCCGCAGTGCCGCAGATCGCCGCGATCAAGGACCCCTGCTTTGAGCCGCACCACCTCTTCCGCGCCATCAAGCGGCTCGGCGACCGCTTCGTCTGGATTGGCAACAAGCGCCACGACCCGGGCGTGTTGCACTTCCGCTTCCAGGCCGGGATCGAGGGCTTTACCGCTGGTTTTGTCAACTTCGCCCCGCAGCTAGAGCTGGCGCTTTTTGCCGCTGCGCAACGGCAGGATTGGCCGCAGATGATCGAGTTACAGGAGCAGTTGGCCCCCTTGGAGCGGTTGCGTTCGCGCTTTGATGACGCCGGCATGCTCAAGGCGACGATGGAGCTGATGGGGCTGGCTGGCGGTGCGGTGCGCCCGCCTCGGATCAACGTGCCGCCAGCGGGGCGCGAGGCCATCAAACAGGAGTTGCAGCGCCTAGGTGTCTTGGGCGCGTAGGCCATGCAGTGCAGCGGCCATGAGCGGCCATTCTATAGGTTCTGATGGACGATCCCGCCGTGCGCAAGCAAATGTTGCCCTTGCTTCCCATCACCTTGTTGGGAGTGGCCGTCGATTTGTGGCTGCGGCCGACGCTCGACTTGCGCTTGACGCAGTGGGTGTGGTGGGGGCTGTCGGTGGCGTTCTCGCTGGTGCTGTGGCAGGGCCTTTTCGCGCTCAGCAGTCGGTTGCGCCCGCGCTGGCAAGCTACGTTCGTCATCGTCGTCGGCTTGGTAGCCTCCGTGCTGGCCCTGGCATGGATTGGCTTCCACGAGATATTCTACTGCTGGCCGACGGCCTACGCGCTCGTGCATTCGGCTGGCTATCCACGCGAGGCTTGGGGGTATATCTACAATGAGGCCGATTGGGGGGACGCGGTGGTCTGGGTGGCCTTTGTGGCCGTTATCGTGGGCTGGTGGCGCTACAAGCTGCGCTCGGGCCGCCAGCCAGCGCACGGCAGAATTTTGGCCGCGCTGTGCTTGGCTGGGGCGGTGGCTTTTGGCGCGGTGCATCGCCACGCGAGCATCATGGTGCCGGACGCGGCGGCCGCGAAACTGGCTGTTGACCTTGCCGTCCACTCGTTCATCGGCGGGGTACACGGGCGTTTGTTGCAAGCGAGCCGCCCGGCGTCGGCTGCCATTTACAGCGGCGCGCCTGTGGATGAGCGCGCGCCCAACCTGATCGTGGTGATCGGGGAAAGCGTCGCGCTCAGCCGCACCGGCCTCTACGGGTACGAGCGGCAAACCACACCTCGGCTGGCGGCGTTGCAAAAGGCGCGGCCCGCCGATTGGGTGCAGATGGAGAAGGCCGTGTCCAATGCCACGGCGACCAAGGTGGCGCTACCGGCCATGCTGAGCGGACTTTTCCCGTCGCGCCCGCCCGTGGAGCAGCACACCTCCCCGCTGCTGTGGCACTACGCCCACGCCGCTGGCTACCAGACGGCGCTGATCTCGGCGCAGAGCTACGCTTGGAATAATCTCGAAGGCTTTTTTGTCGATGACGCGTTGGACCACGTGTTTACGCTCGAGCGCTCGGACGCCGAGATCGTCAACTCCGAAGGCATGGACGACCACCGGATGATGGCGGAGACCCTCGCAACCATCGACCGCTTTGCCGCACGCGGCCCGTTTGTGGTGGCTCTGCAATTCAACTGCACGCATTATCCGGGCTACGCGCCGCCGGATTGGCAGCCGTGGCCGGACGCGAGCTACGATAATGCGGTGGCCTATATGGACCACCTGCTCGGTCGGCTGTTCGACCACCTCGCCGCACAGGGGCTAGCGGAGAATACGATGGTGCTCTTTGCGGCCGACCACGGCGAAGACCTCGACGGCGTCCACAAACTCCACCGCACGGATTCGTATTACCAGACGGCGATTGCCATCCCGTTTTTTGCCGTCGTGCCCGAGCGTCACCGGCAGCGGCTGGGCGCGGGTTGGGGTCAGTTGCGTCAAAACGCGCAGGTGCGCGTCGCGCTGACGGACTTGGTGCCGACCGCGCTGGATCTCCTCGGGCTGTCTGCCGATTCCTTGGTCGCTGCGTGGCAGGAGCGACTGGACGGCCGCTCGCTCCTGCGTCCGCTCGATCCCGAGCGCCTGATCGTGGTGGTCAACACGGACGAACACGTGCAGTGGTCGCGCAAAGGCTACGCGGTCGTGGCCGATGATTGGAAGTACATCAACTATAGCTGGCGCGGCTCCATGCTGTTCGACTTGGCGACCGACGCGCTGGAGCAGCGCGATTTGCTGGCGGGGGACGAGTCCGGGCTGAGCCGGGCCGGACAGCGGCATTTGCGGCGCGTCCGCTCCTTGGTCGCCAAGACGCCCGCGCTGGCCGACATCCACGTGGAGTATTGAAGTTTGCAGCGGTCCATTCCCTCCACCTTTGCCACCTCCCCTAAATCTCGTTCGGGGGCCGCAGTCGGCGTGACTTGGCGCGGCTTTTGGACGGGCATCTTTCTCAGCTTCTTTCTCGCCATTGGTGCGCCATACGCCAACATGGCCATGCACTCGACCTTTATGGCGTGGGATTTCAATACTCCAGGCGCGATCTTTCTGTTTCTCGTGCTCATCGGCCTGCTCAACGTTCTGTTCAAGGTGGTGGCGCGGAACGGGGTCTGGGCGCTGAGCGCGGTAGCGGTAGCGCTGGGTCTTTATCTGGCGTATTACCTGCCCCAGCCGCAGATCGACCTGTTTAAGCCGGGCCTGTGGTTTGCCTCCTTTTTGGTGGCCTCGGTGCTGCTCAATGCGATCCTAGTCTGGCACGGCGGATCGCTGGCCCTCGACCGCGCCGACTTGGTCTTGGTGTACATCATGCTCTTGATGGTCTCGGCCCTGTGCACGATGGGCATGAGCCAGCAGTTGCTGCCCATTCTCGCGGCCTTTGCCTATTACGGCACGCCGCAAAACCAGTGGCAGGAAAAGCTCGGCCCACTCTTGCCCGAGCACGCGATCTTGGTTGACGACGGCGAGGACAACCGCGCTTTCTTCGAGGGCGGGGAAATCCCCTATGGGGCTTGGGCCGAGCCGCTGTTGTGGTGGGCGGTGTTTCTCATTGCGCTCTACGCGACGATGGTTGCCGCGGCCGTGATCTTGCGGCGGCAGTGGATGGACCGCGAGCGGCTGGCGTACCCAGTAGCGCAGGTGGGAGCGGCCATGGTGCAGGGCGAGGGCCGGGGTTTGGTCAACCGCTTTTTTAAGAGCCGGGCCATGTGGTATGGTTGCGCCATCCCCGTGCTGTGGGGGTCGCTTGAGGCCCTGCACCAGTACGAGCCGTCGATGCCCAACGTAAACTTGAATTGGAGCATGCCCTATTTCGGCCAGCGTTTGCAACTGCGGGTCATCTTCGCGATGGTGGGCTTTTCTTATTTGATCAGCACGAGCATCTCAGCTGGTCTGTGGATCTTCCAGCTCTTGGTCCGGGCCGAGTCCGAGGTCCTGCTGCTGCTGGGCCTGACGTCCAAGCAGCAGTTCGTCTATGGCATTGCCTCCCAGCCCTATCTGGCCTATCAGGGCGGCGGCGCGTTGCTGGCGCTGGTGTTGGCCGGCCTATGGATGGGCCGCGAGCACCTGAAGCGGGTGTTTCGCAAGGCGTTGTGGGGCGCGCGCGACATCGACGATAGCGACGAGATCGTCTCGTATCGCGGTGCGGTCTGCGCCTTGCTGGCTGGCGTGGGGACGATGGTGGGGTGGCTGTGGCTGATGGGGGTGCAATTATGGGTGGCGGCGGTGTTTATTGGATTAGCGCTGTTGATCTTTATTGGGATTAGCCGGATCGTGGCCGAGGCTGGGTTGGCGGCCGTGCGCTCGCCGATGATCGCGCCGGACCTGATGATACACGGCTTGGGCGTCAACCTGATCGGCACTAGCGGGGTGTTCAATTTGTCGCTGGCTTATATCTGGTGTGCCGACATCCGCATCTTTGTGATGGCGCTGTTGGCCAACGGGCTAAAGCTGGTCGAGGACATGACGCGCCCGAGTCGGCGGGTGGTGATGTGGGGGGTGTGCCTGGCGATCTTGATTGGCGCGGCTGGCTCGTGCTGGATGGTGCTGCACATGGCGTACCGGCACGGAGGGATCAATCTGGTGGGGTGGTTTTTTCGGGGCGGGCCGTCCACCGTGTACAACTTTGCGGTGCGCGGGCTAGAGCCGGCGGGCGTGGCTTGGGACGGACTCACTTTTTGCGCTGGCGGCGGTGCGGTCATGCTCTTGCTGATGTGGGCGCGGCATCACGTGCTCTGGTGGCCTTTGCACCCGCTGGGTTTTGCCGTGGCGGCCAATCACCTGATGGACAAGATATGGTTCAGCATTCTCATTGCCTGGGCGGTCAAGCGGCTCGTGCTGCGCTTTGGCGGGCCGGCGATTTACGCGGCGAGCGTGCGCTTCTTCTTGGGGCTGATTATGGGCGAGAGCCTGTGCAACGGCCTGTGGATTGTCATCGACTACTTTACCGGCAAGACCGGTAACAGGGTCTTTATCATCGGTTAATAGCAACGTATGCACATTATACATATATTCAATCATGGACATCAGATGGGATCCGCCTAAAGCAAGCGCAAATTTTGCAAAACATGGCGTTGCTTTCTCGGATGCAGAACCTGTGTTATTCGATCCCTATGGCGTGACGATCGAAGATGATCGGGTTGATGAAGAGCAGAGGTTCGTAACGATAGGCTTAGATGCTTTAGGGCGTATCCTCGTCGTAGTGTATACCTATCGCCAGGAAACTATTAGGCTTATATCAGCTCGGAGAGCTACTCAAGCGGAGCAGCGAAATTATGAAGAAGGAATATGATTTCAGTCAGGGGAAGCGGGGGCCGGTCGCAGCCCAGAGAGGCAAAACCCGCGTTACCATTTATCTCGATAACGAGGTGTTGAATAGCTTTCGCGCTCGGTCGGAAAGCGAAGGCATGGGCTATCAAACCATGATTAATCAGGCGCTGCGAGAGTACCTCAAGCAGCAGGGTGACGCTCTTGACGAAGCCACGCTGCGCCGGGTCATACGCGAAGAATTGCAAAGCGTCGGTCGGTAGTGTTTCCCGCTGAAGGAGAGGTGTTGTGATTGACCAAGCGCTTATTTTGGCCGCCGGGCACGGCTCTCGCTTGCGCGACTACGTTCCGGTAACGCACAAGGCCCTAGTGCAAATGGAAGGCGAGCCGCTGTTGGTGCGCACCTGCCGGATGCTGGAGCAAAGTGGCCTGCGGGAGATCGTCGTGGTCACTGGGCATTGCGGCGCGGATGTGTGTGCGGCTCTGAACGGGGTGAGTGGTCTGGGGATTGGGCTGCGATTTGTCGAGAATCCGCAATGGAAGCTATCCAATGGGATTTCGGTGTTGGCGGCGACCGAGGTGCTCGCCGAGGAGTACCTATTGATGATGGCCGATCATCTCTTCGACCCGGAGATGATCACCGCGATGCGCGGCGTCAGCCTGAGTCTCGGCGAGGTTGTCTTGGCGGTGGATCGCAAACTGGACTCGATCTACGACATGGACGATGCGACGAAGGTGCGGCTAGAGGGCGAGCGCATCGCGGCGATTGGCAAGGAGCTAACGGATTTCAACGCCGTCGATACCGGCCTGTTCGCTTGCAGCGACGCGGTGGTGGCGCGTCTGGGCGAGGTGGAAGCGCGCCGGGGCGATTGCAGCTTGACCGATGGGATGCGGATGCTGATCGAGCGGGGCCGGTTGCGCGCGTTGGATATTGGGGCGGCTTGGTGGCAGGATGTGGATACGCCTGGGGCGTTGGCGCACGGGATACAGCTACTGCGGGAGCACGGGCGCTAGGGCAGTTCGCTCTTGCTTTGTTTGCGTTTGTTTTTGCGGCGGTACAGCACGTAAAAGGGGTACGAGGCGACGAGGGCGGCGGCGATGACGACGGCGGCGACCCAGCCGAACATGCTGCCGATTGCGCCGATGATGATGATGGGGCCGATGTAGGCGTGGGCGGCGCTGCTGCACAGGAGCAGGAGCGCGCAAACGAGGCTAATTGTCGAGAAATGACAGGGCATCTTGGGGTATCCTTTGGGCTTGGGTCATCATGCCGCGCAGGGGCTTGCCCTGGTATTCGGCGCGATCTGGATTGTAGTATTCCCACGCGATTGCGCCGGCTGGTGTGACTTCGAGCAAGCGCCCGCGTTGCGATTCCGTGATGAGGGTGTTGCCGTTGGGCAGGCGCTGTTGGGCACCGCGGATCCAACTGTCGAACAGGTGGTCGGGGCTGGTGCCTTTGTAATCCCAGTAAATTTCGTGCGTAAATAGATCGATTTCCAGTACGCGGCTTTGGCCGAAGGGGCTGCCGCGCAGGCCTTGGTTGTCGAAGAGCAGCACGCGGCCGTTGGGCAGCAAGTCGGGGTCGTGCTGCTGTTTCCAGATTCCTTCCCCATACCAGATCACTTGTTGCTCGGCGGGATCGACGATGATGAGGGCGTTGGGGTTGCGCAGGGAGATGAGCAGGTCGCCGGCTTTGGCGCGCGGGATGTGGGCGGCCCAATCCGGCGGGATTAGGCGGATGGCGTTGGTGTGGGTGACTTCGCTGTGGCGGGTGGTCTGCCAGCGGTCGAACACGCTGCGATACGGCGAGTTTTTCAGAGCGCGGAAGATGGAAAAGCGCCGCTTTTCTTGGCCGGTTGCTTCGTCGATGACCACGGCAAAATCTTCGATGTACGGGGGTTGGATGTTGCCGATGGGCGCGGTGCCGATTTCTTGGACGATCGAGTAGATGTTGCCTTGATCGTCGAGGTCGAAGTCGTGGTGGGCGGTGCCGGTGTATTTCCAGATGACTTGTGAGTTTTTGTCGAGTTTGACGAGGCCGTAGCCGTACGGGTAGTGGTTGACGTAGTCGTGGTTGGCGAGGAGGTCGCCATTGGGGTATAGGTGGGTGCGGTGCCAGTGCAGCATGTCGGGTTGCTGCGGGAAGGCGGCGAAGTCGTCTTCGTCAAAGGCTTCAGCAAAGTCGCATTTCCACTGGTGGACGATGTTGCCGAGCGAGTCCATGAGCACGGCGGCGGTGGCGTTTTTGGATACGAGGGTCAGGCCGGGCTGCATGGCGGCGGCGTTGTGGATTATGGCTCCGGATGGCGCGCTGGCGTCTTCAAACCACATGGTGCTGGTGAATTGGTTTTTGGTGTCGGTGAGGCTTTCGTAGAGATAGGCGAGGTGGCCGTAGGCGTTGACGGCGTGGATGCGGATGTCGGGAGCAGGGGAGAGGTGGAAGATCGCCGAGACTATGCCGTAGATGAAGGCGAGGAATAGGAGGCAGCAGATTAGGGTGGCGATGTAGGCTTTGTGGAGGAAGGACGGCATCGGGGGCTAGCTCTGGTTGGTGCTGATGAGGACGGTGGAGGGGTTGACGCCGAATTTATCGAGGAGCCAACAGGCGTTTTCGTGCATTTTATCTGCGCTAAAATAGGTAAGCAACCATAACCCGTTCCCGATTTCTCGCTTGGCCATAAACTCCTTGAGGTCCCGGTGAATCGGTTCAGTATGTAGAAGGTATAGTTTTGAATTTCCCTTAATTACTGGACAATTCTGTGCTGAAATCTTGCCCGTTTTAACCAAGTACTCCGCAACGAAGGCGAGCATATCGGTCCAATGCTTGAGCGGTTTTGTACTCGAGTCCGGAAACTTGATATTGGTGTTCGTCGGAAGTTTCTGACCTCTTTCTACCTTTAATGACGTAAGCGGCTCCCAATCGCCGTTATTGGACGGATCAATGGTCTCATGCACACGACTGGGCTTAGGCGTCGATGACATCTCCTGCACTTCCAACGCACTACGCAATAGCTGTATTACCTTTGCCGCGCATTCGTACTCTTGCGTGTTAGAGAGCTGGAACGACTCTTCTCGATCCTCCTCCATTGACCATATCTGCCAGTGATCGCCGTTAGTCCACACGACGTATTTCAAACTGGTGAGTGCCTTATCACGCGCGTACTTTATCACCTGCTCCACTTTGATACGGGCTAGTGGTGTCTCCAATTTCTTTGCTTCAATGAGTGCGACCACGTTGCCATGCGAGAATAGCGCGTAATCGGGTTTGCCCGAGGTGCCTTTGTATTCAAGGGGCTTTGGTGCATGAATTGGTGTTTTTTTCGGTTGATCGGTTGAATAAAAACAGGCTCCTCAGTAGATTGAGCACGACTTTCGCCAAAAAACCCATGCTTTCTCGTCCAAGGAACCTGTCATGGCCAACCTATCGTCTTGCCCCTCTTCCGTCAAGCCTGGTCGCTCGCCTCGCCGTCGCTCCAACGTCGTGTACCGGGTACGTAATTGGGCCGACTATGAGGCCGGGCTGCAACAGCGCGGTAGTCTGACGGTGTGGTTCACGCCCCAGGCCGTCGAAGCTTGGTATTATCAAGGGCCGCCTCAGCGGGGGGCGCAATATACCTTTTCGGAGGTCGCCATCCAAACGGCGTTGACGCTGCGTCTTTTGTATCACTTGCCCCTACGCCAAACCGAGGGGTTTGTCGCTTCGGTGTTGGCCCTGATGGGCTTGGATCTGCGGGTGCCCGATCACACGACCCTGTCGCGCCGTCAGGCGGGTTTAGCCGTGGCGTGGCCGCCCCAGCGGGGAGACCAACCGATGCACTTGGTGGTGGATTCGACCGGGCTGAAAGTGTATGGCGAAGGCGAATGGAAGGTGCGTCAGCACGGCTGGAGCAAGCGGCGCACGTGGCGCAAATTGCACCTCGGGGTTAATGAAGCCACCGGCGAGATCGTCGCGCAGACCTTGACGACGAATAGCCACGATGATGCGGGGCAGGTGGAGCCGTTGCTGGCACAGATCGAGGCCCCCGTGGAGGCGTTGGGCGGCGATGGGGCCTATGACAAACGCAAGGTGTTCAAGGCGTTGGCCGCGCCCGAGCAGGGGGCACCTATTCATCCGATCATTCCGCCGCGCAAGGACGCCAAAATCGAGCAACATGGCAACACCAACGCCGAGCCGTTGCCCCGCGATGAGACGATTCGAGCCATCCGCAAACGGGGCCGTCGAGGTTGGAAACACGAGAGCGGCTATCATCGACGCTCGGTAGCCGAAACGCAGATAGGCCGCTACAAACAGATACTTGGTGACACCTTGCGCACCCGAACCCTAACCAACCAACAGACCGAAGCGCGGTTGGGCTGTGCCTTGCTCAACCGGATGCGGGCGTTGGCGAAACCTGAGTCCTATCCGCTAACCAAAAAAGCGTAAATCACACGCGAAAGAAGCCAACACGGCCCCGACCGGTTTTCATGCAACAAAGCCTATTCAAGGTGAACTTGAGCGGGATTCCGAACGTCCCAACCCAATGCCTCAAGCATCGGGTCAATCAGCAATTGGCGCGTACGAGTCTCAATCGGCTTCAAGTACTCCTCATGCTCGTTTCGCGTCTTCTTAAGGGCCTTAATCGCCTCTGCGATGCGGTCCTGGGCTTGTCTAAGTGCGTTTGTGTTCATATTTAGCGTCCTTACGTAAAAACGAATAAGCTATGGAAACGGACTTTAATCACACGCGGCTGATGCGTTTTTTCGGCTGGCTGGTGCATGCGCATCCGAACTTTTGGATTGACGTGGGCAAGCTGGAGACGCAGTTGCTCAAGGGCCGGTTGGCGCGGCGGGCGGTGGATGCGCCCATTTACATCACGGGTTTGGCGCGCGCTGGCACGACCCTGCTGCTGAACATACTGGCGTCTCACCCGCGCCTCACCTCGTTCAAATACTGCGATTACTACGGCGCATTCACGCCATTTTGGGCCGACCATATCTTCCGCGTCGTCGGATTGGGCGCGGCGCGCAAACAGGAGCGAGCACATGCCGACGGCATGATGGTCAACGCATATAGTCCAGAAGCCATGGAAGAAATCCTGTGGATGCAGTTTTTCGCTTACCTGCACGACCCCGCTGTGAACAACGCGGTCGGACGGCAAACCAGCCACCCAGAGTTTGAAGCTGTTTACGCGGCGACCTTGGCGAAGCTGCTGCTGTGCCGCGACGCCGAGCGCATCGTCTGCAAAAACAACTACAATATCACGCGGATAGCCTATCTGGCCAAGCTGTACGAGGACGCGCGCTTCGTCATCGCGGTGCGCCATCCGGTCGCGCACATCGCGTCCATGGCGCGCCAGCACCAGCGCAACTTGGCCCATTTCTCATCCCCGCTTCACCGCAATTACCTGCGCAACGCCGGCCACTTCGAGTTTGGTCACGAGCGCATCCCCATCACCATCGACGCGGAGAAGACGCAGCACATCCAGACGCTGTGGGGCGAAGGGCGCGATGCCGAAGGCTGGGCTGAATACTGGAATGCGATCTACGCTTGGACCTACGAGGAGGTGCTACAGCACGAGGCGCTTAAGACGCGCTGTTTGGTGGTGCCGTTTGAGCAGTTGTGCGCGGCAGCCGAGCAAAAAATTACGGACATTGTGGCGTTTTGCAACTTGGACGCTGACGAGGCATGGGTGCAGGGCTGGGCCGAGCAAGTTGCGTATCAGCCCCAATACGAAGCGGCATTCAGCACCGCCGAGCGCGACGCCATCATGCAGATATGCGGCGCGACGGCGAAAAATTATGGATTATAGCTACAGTCATCCCAAACAGACATGAGGTTGTCTAATGAATCAGCTTGAAAGCCGTCCGCTGGACGGACAAATCGCCGTCGTCACAGGCGGTGCCCAAGGTCTAGGGCTGGGGATCACCCGGCAGTTAGCCAGCGACGGGGCCAATGTGGTCATCGCCGATCGGCAGGAGGATAAGGCGCGTGAGGAGGCCGCGAAGCTCCAAGGAGAGGGCCTAACCGTGCGGGCTGTGGCGCTCGATATAACCGACAGCGCTGCGGTGACTTCCTTTTTCGCCGAGCTCGTCGCCGAAGAGGAGCGAGTGGATATCCTAGTCAACAACGCTGGCACCGGTCAGCAGGTGGCTCCGATAGTCGAGCTGGAGGACGCCGAATGGCATCGGGTGTTGGACGTGACCCTGACCGGAGCCTTTTACTGTTGCCGCGCCGCCGGACGCATCATGGAAGAACAAGAGGCCGGTTGCATCGTCAATATCTCCTCGATCAACGGCCAGAATCCGGCCGCGCTGGTGGCCGCTTATAACGTCGCCAAAACCGGAATCATTAGCCTCACCCGGACCTTGGCCTTGGAATTGGCCGCGTACGGCGTGCGGGTCAACGCCGTGTGTCCGGGGCCGGTGTACACGGAATTCAACCAGCGCAACATGGCTCAGCGCCGCGTCACCTTAGGGGTATCAGAAGAAGAAATGATCGAGCGCATTCGCGCGGCCATTCCCTTGGGACGCTGGGGCGAGCCGGAGGATATTGCCCAAGGCGTGGCCTTCTTATGCAGCCCGGCGGCGTCTTGGATCACCGGCGAAGTGCTCCGCGTCAGCGGCGGCATGGAAGGCGTGTCGGCCACGCCGCCTAAAAGGCCGCGCTAGCGGAGGATCTCTCATGACTACAGCTAATTCGACGCAATGGACGTCCTATCTGGTACCCTTGCCCCACGAGATCCACATTGCCGACAGCGTCCGCTGTAAGCCGGGCGAAGTGGGCATTGCGCTGCGGGAGCAAGCCGGGCCAATCGAGCGGCAGGGTGCCGCCGAGCTGGAAGCACTGTTCATTGAAAAGGGAAAAGCACAGCCGGATGGTGGGGCCTTTACCATCGACATTGGCGTGGCTCCGGCAAAAAGCACGGCGATTGAACGGCTCCAGAGCTTGAAGAACAAGGCCCAAGCGTACCTCATTGAGCCACGGGGACGAGACGGGCTGGTGCTGACGGGTTTAGACGAGCGCGGCGTGTACTACGCTTGCCAGACCCTGATCCAATTGCTCGAACCCGAAATGGGCCGGGAGCAGGTGCACATCCCCTTGGCACAGGTGATCGACTGGCCCGATATGGACGAGCGGGGCTTGTGGAATTTTCCCGAGCCTGAGACTTGGATCCCGTGGCTGGCCACGCTCAAACTGAACTACGGCAAAATGGCCTCGACGCAATTGCACCCCATTGAACGCGGTCGGCGCAATCGGGCCACTATCGACCGAGAACAGTTCGCAGCGGCGCAGCAGCGGGCGTTCAATTATCTGCCCTATATCCTACATCTCAACTTCCTGCACGACTGCGGCCTTTTCAGGACCTATCCCGAACTAGCTGGCAAGGGAGACGGGGCTTTGACCGGGCGCTATTTCGCCCACAAGGCGGGCAACCAGCACCGGGTGCCTTGCGCCTCGCAACCGCTACTGGTGCAAATTCTACAAGAGTGGATGGAGGATATCGCCGGGCAGGGGGCCGAGGAGATAAGCTGTTGGTTGAGCGAGCGGCCGGGGCAGTGCGGCTGTCTTGAATGCACTGCGGTGGGGCAGTTTGTGCTGGAGGCGCGGGCCTTTGTCGCGGCTTGGCGGCAGGCCCAAACGCGCTATCCCAATTTGCAGATTCGCATCTTTTTATCGACCACCACCACCGTGCGCAACTATCGGGTGCTGGACGAGTTGCCTCCGGAGGTGAAGATCGAGCGGGCCTGCGCCACGGAACTGGAGAGGGTGCTGCATCGACCGCGCGATTTAATGGCCAATCCTATGCTGGACCACTACGCCGCCGAGGGGCGCTGGATCGCCAGTTACGACGTGCCCATTGCAGCCAACGGCAAGGTGGACACGCCCGAGTTCAAGGTGCCGCAGCGCTCGGCTCACCGCATGCGGGATTATATCAGCCAACTGGTGCGGCGGGGCTATAGCGGAGCGTACGCCATGATGGCTTGGGGCGGTCCAGAGCGTCAGATTTGCAGCTTCAATATCCACGCCTTGGCCGAGTGGGCTTGGAATATGCAAGGCCGCGACGAGGCGGAATTCGCTTTGGCATGGGCACGGCGGGAAGGTTATGCCGATCCAGAGGCTGTGGCCGAGTGGGCCACCTTGATGGGGCCGGTGGAATTCGACGTGTACGATTCCGATTTCCCGACATGCTATTCTTGGGGTAAGGCCGCGGAGATGGTGCGGCAGCGGCAGCGGCCCTATTTGGGCGAGGGGATGTTCCGCTATTATCTCACGGCCGAGGACTTCGACGCTAAAGTCGCGATCTGCGACCGGGCCTTGGAACTTGTCGAGGGTCTTGAGGAAGCGGAGCTGGCCCACGAGACGCGGGTGGTGCGGTCCTATGTGGGATTGGCGCGCGGCGTCTATTGGGTGGCCGAACAAGTGGCCACGCTCGACTTAGGGGATATGGAGAATCAAGCGCTGGTGCGCGGCAGTCTGGATCAGTTGCAAAAGGCGGGTCAAGACAATGTCCAGGCCATTCGGGATTGGCGCGCCGGCTTGGGGAGTGAGCCGTGGCACTACCGGGTACACGATGCCATTAAGGGCACGGAGACGACCGTGGCGGAGATCGTCCAATGCGTCGCGGACTGCTACCTTTACTGAGGGGTCATTAGGAGTGAGTGAGCGGATAAGTCGGCTATCTACCCTTGTAAGTCTCCTGCCGCGTTTGCTGGCGTTTATTTGGCGAACCAGTCCGTTCCTCACCTCTGTTGCCGTGCTGCTGGCGATCGGTAATGCCGCAGTCGTTCCTTCCCAGATTTGGCTTACTAAGGTCATAATCGATCAGATCGCCGAAAATGTATCTTCAGCTATAGAAGGCAGCTATTCGCTAACCAACTTTGTTCCCCCAGTCGCCGGCATCTTTGGTGTTTGGGTACTCGGCGTAATTACTCAATCTCTTGCCGTGCATGTCCGGATGCTTCTTGGCCAGCAGAGTAGCCACCGGGCACGAATGCAGGTGTTTGCCAAGATGGCGGCGTTAGACCCGTCGCTCCTTGAAACTCCTGCTGTTCACGACTCATTCAACAATGCACAGGAGGAAGCTGGGCGGGCGCACGACACAGCGTTTTTTGTGTTCGGTTGGATTTCTGATGTGCTGTCCTTGGTTGCAATAATCGGACTGCTCGCACATATACATCCTGGGGCGGTCGTGGTGATCATCCTCACTGCTGCTCCTGGAGCAATTGCACGGGCTCGCTTTGCCGCCCGGCACTACAACATATTTCGCGAACGATCTGAACTACGTCGTCGGATCCAGTACCTTGGCGACCTCTTATCGAACGCGCCAGGGCTCCGTGAACTAAGGCTCTTTGGGCTAATAAAATACCTGTTAGATCAGTATCACCGATTGTGGAAAGTACGACATGCTGATGACCGCAACCATCGGCTCCGTCTAGCGCGGGCCGATTTGCTTTATGGTTTCTTGTCTGTTGCCGGCACTCTGGCAATTTGGTGTTACGCAATCTTCCGTGGTCTCATGGGCATGATCACCATCGGCGACGTTAGCTTGGCCTTTCAAGCTGCGGAGCAAGGACGCTCCCGTTTCGGCAGTGCTTTTCGCAGCGGTGCCCAGGGTTTTGAGCGCCTATTGTATGCGTCGAATCTTTTCGAGTTCCTGGATCGGGAATGGGAAGATGCTGAAGGAAAACTTCAGTCCCCAGGGGCTTTGGTGCATGAATTGGTGTTTTTTTCGGTTGATCGGTTGAATAAAAACAGGCTCCTCAGTAGATTGAGCACGACTTTCGCCAAAAAACCCATGCTTTCTCGTCCAAGGAACCTGTCATGGCCAACCTATCGTCTTGCCCCTCTTCCGTCAAGCCTGGTCGCTCGCCTCGCCGTCGCTCCAACGTCGTGTACCGGGTACGTAATTGGGCCGACTATGAGGCCGGGCTGCAACAGCGCGGTAGTCTGACGGTGTGGTTCACGCCCCAGGCCGTCGAAGCTTGGTATTATCAAGGGCCGCCTCAGCGGGGGGCGCAATATACCTTTTCGGAGGTCGCCATCCAAACGGCGTTGACGCTGCGTCTTTTGTATCACTTGCCCCTACGCCAAACCGAGGGGTTTGTCGCTTCGGTGTTGGCCCTGATGGGCTTGGATCTGCGGGTGCCCGATCACACGACCCTGTCGCGCCGTCAGGCGGGTTTAGCCGTGGCGTGGCCGCCCCAGCGGGGAGACCAACCGATGCACTTGGTGGTGGATTCGACCGGGCTGAAAGTGTATGGCGAAGGCGAATGGAAGGTGCGTCAGCACGGCTGGAGCAAGCGGCGCACGTGGCGCAAATTGCACCTCGGGGTTAATGAAGCCACCGGCGAGATCGTCGCGCAGACCTTGACGACGAATAGCCACGATGATGCGGGGCAGGTGGAGCCGTTGCTGGCACAGATCGAGGCCCCCGTGGAGGCGTTGGGCGGCGATGGGGCCTATGACAAACGCAAGGTGTTCAAGGCGTTGGCCGCGCCCGAGCAGGGGGCACCTATTCATCCGATCATTCCGCCGCGCAAGGACGCCAAAATCGAGCAACATGGCAACACCAACGCCGAGCCGTTGCCCCGCGATGAGACGATTCGAGCCATCCGCAAACGGGGCCGTCGAGGTTGGAAACACGAGAGCGGCTATCATCGACGCTCGGTAGCCGAAACGCAGATAGGCCGCTACAAACAGATACTTGGTGACACCTTGCGCACCCGAACCCTAACCAACCAACAGACCGAAGCGCGGTTGGGCTGTGCCTTGCTCAACCGGATGCGGGCGTTGGCGAAACCTGAGTCCTATCCGCTAACCAAAAAAGCGTAAATCACACGCGAAAGAAGCCAACACGGCCCCGACCGGTTTTCATGCAACAAAGCCCTTTGATTCCATAACTTTGGATATGTTTTTTAACAAAGTTTACCTTACCATCTCTGCTCTCTCTGAAGTTATATTTTTCTTTAAGGGTATGCTCGTCGAGAGTGTGGAAATCATTT
Organism: Candidatus Latescibacterota bacterium; assembly: GCA_965261395.1. Taxonomy (GTDB): domain Bacteria; phylum Latescibacterota; class UBA2968; order UBA8231; family UBA8231. The sequence continues at coordinate 2,164,402 of OZ253462.1, read as the reverse complement.
AACACTCTGTACAAGTTTTCTTGTTCAAAGTGAAAAGCAATTTTATCTCTTTTGCTTACAATGCCCGTCGAATTGATAGGGAAAATGTCTGTGACTTTCCAGCCTGTTTTGTATTCTTTTAACTGCTCCTCGTCTCGTGGCACAAATAGATAGTCTGGCGATTTTGGCGACAGTTCCGTCCATTGGGTGGTATCGACATCTTTGGCGGCGAGCCAGCCATATTTACCGTCGGCAGGCCCGCTCTCGCGTTCGCCCCACAAGTCGGCATGAAATACTCGACACGGATCGCTACCCGAATCTTTGTGTTTGACAAATAGACCAATGGCGACGCCCTGCTGAATGTCGAACACGTTTTCGTCTTTGCAGCCTTCCGGGGTGCGCTCCTTCTTCTTGGCGTTGCCATGCAAGTCGAGCAGGTACAGCTCGTCAAAGGTCGCCATCAGGCTTTCGCGCATCCCGCGAAAGGTCGGGTTGTCCAAGTAGCTGTGATTGGTGATAAAGCCGAGGACACCCTCGCCGGTGCGATCAATGCGCCATTGGGCAAAGCGGATGAACTTGACGTAGTCGTCGTTGAGCCATTTGGAATTGCGTTCGCCCAGCGGCTGGCCATCGACCTCGAAATAGCTGCCGGTCTTTTGTGTGCCATCCCATCCGCGCAGCAAGCTCTTAATCCACGCTCCCTTGTTAGCTGAGTGCCCAGAATAAGGTGGATTTCCCACTACGACCATCACTGGCTTCTCGTGCTTGATCTCATCTGCGCCGATTGCTTCGCGGGCTATTTCGTGGACGAACAGCGGAAGAGTAGGTCCTTCGTGCGCTTTTTCTAAGGCGTTGGTAAGGAAGACATTGAGCCGCTTGCCAGCGGGCATGGCAAAGCCATGGCCTATGCCGCCAATTTCAAGCGCGAGTTTCAGATGGCAGATTGAGTAAGGAGCCATCAGCAATTCAAAGCCGAACAGGCGCGGCAAAAGGTGGTTCTGCACGTATCCGAGCCAAGCGCCTCCTAGCCCCTTAGCCTTGATGGTCTCGCGGATGGTGGCGACCACTTCGCGCAGGAAGGTCCCCGTCCCCGCCGCCGGATCGAGAATCATCACCCGTGGATGGGATGACTTCCCGTCCACGGACGCGACCGTCGCCGTATCGGCCAACCCATCGGCTAAGTCAAACCGAGTGCGCAACAAGTGGTCCACGCTCCGCACGATGTAGGACACCACGGGTTCGGGCGTATAGTACACGCCGCGCATTTTGCGCAGGCGCGGATCATAAGCCGCCAAGAAATCCTCGTAGAAATGCACCACTGGGTCTTCTTGCCGGGTCTTCTTGCCGAACTCGGACAGGATAGACGCCATGTCCGCCCGGTCTAGCAAGTACGCCAGATCATCGACAATCCAAGCGATCCGCTCGTCCATTCCCGGGCCGGCAATCCGCCCGAAGACATCTCGCAAAAAGGGCGTGGTCTCGGCAAACGCGGCTGACTGGCGGGTAAACGGCCCATTGGCGGGTTCGTGCCGGCACCGCGCCGCAAATAATCCGTAGGCGGCCGTCTGCGCCTGCAAATCGGCGAAGTCGGCTATCGACAGATCGGCGATAAGTACCTCGCGGTAGCCGGTGAGCATGCTGTGGAGGGGGCCGGCCTCATCTTCTTGAGCCAAAATGTGCTCAATGCTGTCACGGAGTAGCCGCGCCTTGGCCGCCATGCGCTCGGCCAGTTCACGCGGTCGACCAATAGATGGGGAGTCAGCAGCAAAGAACGCGGAAAACAATTCGGCGACTTGGGGAGCACCGGTTTGGTCAATAGCGATCCGATCTCGACTGCCGGTGTGTGCAAGACGTGCCTTCAGGTGTAACTCCCCTTCTACATACCAACGAAATTCGAGATAGTCGGTGAGAATCAGATTCGGCAAACTGTCGCGGTAGCGCATGAGTTGGTCATCGCGTTCGACGCGGTTCAGATCTATATCGATATCCTTGCATTCGACATGGCCGATGGGCACTCCTCCCCGCTCGACAATGAAATCGGGCGCACCACAAGCGATGCGCTTAGGCTCATTGAGGGCACGAACTCGTTTGCCGCCGAACTCCTGAATCAGGTTCTCAAAGGCCGAGCGGTAGCTGTGCTCGGTCGCCTGCTTGGTGGCAAAGGTAGTCTTCAGGCTATTGTAATACGCCCGGAGATGACTGCTAAGGGCCTGTTTTGTCGTCATATCAAGTTCCCCTTTACAACTCTACTCCAGCCCCACCTGCCGCTTGGCCGCCCACACGGTGTTATAGAGCAACAGTGCGATCGTCATCGGCCCGACCCCGTTGGGCACGGGCGTGATCGCACGGGCCTTCGGGCGCACCTGTTGGTAGTCCACGTCGCCGACGAGTCGCCAGCCGCGTTCGCGCGAAGGGTCGTCCACTTGGTTGATGCCTACGTCGATTACCACCGCACCCTCTTTGACCATATCTGCCGTGATCCCACGGGGAAACCCGGCCGCCACCACTAAAATGTCCGCTTGGCGCGTAAGGTGCCCGAGGTCGCGGGTACCGGTGTGGCACAGGGTCACTGTGGCATTGGCCCCGGCCGCCTTGTGCCCCAGCAAGATGGCCACGGGCCGTCCCACGAGGGTGCTCCGGCCGACCACGACCACGTGCTGGCCAGCCACCTCGACCCCGCTACGGCTGAGGATCTGCAAGACCCCGTGCGGCGTACAGGGCCAAAAGCACTCCTCCTGCCGCACGAGGCGACCCAAATTGACCGGGTGCAAGCCATCGACATCCTTGTCTGGGTCAATGGCGTTGAGGACTTGCTGCTCGTCTTGGCCCGGCAGCGGTAGCTGCACCAAGATGCCGTGGATCGCGTCGTCGGCATTGAGCCGCTCGACGGTGGCTAGCACGTCCTCGGTGGTGGCGTTGGCCGGCAGATCTACTTGCACGGAGTGAATGCCGAGAGTTTCGCAGGCTCGGCCCTTGGCGCGCACGTAGGACAGCGAGGCCGGGTTGTCTCCCACCAGCACGACCGCCAAGCCCGGCACCAGACCGTGCTCCTGCTGCAGGCGCGCGATGTCCGTCCGCAGTTCTTCTTGCACTTGGGCCGCAATCACCCGACCATCGAGTCGCTCGCCCATCACGCGCCTTTCGGTCGCAGGACGCTTTTCTTTATGACCCGTTGCAAGGCTTCGGGGACCTGCACTGAGCCGTCGGGTTGCTGATAGTTGTCCAAAATGGCGATCAGCAGTCGGCCCATCGCGCACCCCGTGTCGTTGACTAAGTGGCAAAAACCCCGCCCACTCGCGCCCTTGTAGCGGATGTTCAAGCGCCGGGCCTGATAGTCGGTGGCATTGGTGTCGGTCATTACCTCCATGAACTCGCCCGCCCCGGACATCCACACTTCCATGTCCCGCTGCCGATGGCTGGCCAGATAGCCCGCGTCGCCGTGGCACTTATCGACGACCCGGTAGGGCAAGGCCAGCGTTTGTAGGAGCCATTCGTTGATCTGGCCGAATTCCTCGTACAGGGCCGCGGACTGATCGGGCAGGCACACGGCGTTCATTTCGATTTTGTCGAATTGATGCATGCGCTTGATGCCCTTCACGTCTTGGCCCCAAGACCCGGCTTCCGAGCGAAAACAGGCTGTATAGGCGAAGAGCTTGACGGGCAGCTCGGCTGCGTCCAAGGTCTGCTCCATGAAGTAGCTGAAATTGGCCGGCTCGGACGACCCGACGAGGAAAAGCTCAGCCCCTTCTTCTACATTATCGGTCTTGATGGCATAGACTTGGTCGCGCCCTTCGGGAAAGTGCGAGGTGCCGTACAGCGAACGCTCCCGCACTAGGAGCGGCGGCACGAACATCTCGTACCCGCGCGCTAAAAGCTCGTCGATGAGGAGTTGGCTGAGGGCGTATTGCATCCGCGCGACATCGCCGCGCAAATAGGCAAAGCGCGAGCCGGAGACTTGGCCGCCCTGCAAGGTGTCGATGCCACCTAATTTGACGCCGAGTTCTGCGTGGTGCAGCGGCTCAAAGGAGTCGTCTTGGGTGTGCAGGGGCCGCGTGGGCATGTACTGGGCGCTGGTGTTCCCACGGCCTAGCTTGTCGGCGGCTAAGTAGCCCTGCCCAGGAATCCAGGCATTCTCCTCGACGTTGTCTTCCTCACCCGCTCCGGCGGGCATGTCGGGATGCGGCCAGTTGGGGAACCAATCCATGATTCCCTGCCACTCGGCGACGACGGTTCCCAACTCGTGCTCCAGCACCCGCCCGCGCTCGCGCAATTCCCGCCCCTTTTGCCGCGCTGCATCCGGGTCAGTGCGGCCGAGCCGCGCTAGTTGCTTTTTTTCGCTGTTGAGCGCGTCGATGTCTCGTTGCAGCTTTTGCCGCGCCGCGTCGAGGGCCAACCAGCGATCCACATTGGCTTTGGCCGGGTCAACCTTCCGCACCCGTATCGCCTCGCGCATGGCGTCGGGATTGGTGCGCACGGCCTTTGCGTCGATCATAGATGCTTGCTCTCAGTTTTAGGTTAAAAATGGGTTAAAAATAAGAACGCCGCTGGCGCGAATCGTGGCAATATCGCGGAGGGCAAGGACCTTGTATCAGCTTTTCGGCGCGATCTTTTGCAGCCACTCGTCCCCCCCGCCATAGGCGGCAAACACGGCTTCGAGCAAGAGCCGCACGGCTTGGCCAAAGTAGCGGCCCCGACGCCAGGCCACGCCGATTTCGCGCTCAAAGGCCACGCCGCGCACGTCCACTGTTTTGAGCGCGCCGCTGGCCAGCGACGCGCGGATGGTCAGCCGCGGCAAAAACGAAATGCCCACCCCGGCCTCCACCAACTTGCGCATAGCCTCCGGGCTGCTCAACTCCATCACTGTGCCTAGTTCCAGTCCTGATTCGGTTAGCTTCTCATCGACGACCTTGCGCGAGACCGAGTCGGCGTGAAAGAGGATCAGCGGTTCTTTTATTACCTCGGCGAGATCGACTTCGCCGCACTGGGCGAAGGGATGCCCCGCGCCGACAACTAAGGGCATTTCGTCGCGGTAAATCGGCACGGCTGCGACTCTGGGATGGGGATAAGGCAGGTGGATCAGCGCGAACTCGGAGCGGTTCAGCAAGAGGTCCTCGACTAGGGCACGCGAGGGGGCCACTTGGGTCTTGAGCGCGACGCCCGGATAGCGGCGCATGTACTCTTTGAGAATCTCCGGCAGGAGGTAGATGACGGCCGCGTCCACCGCCCCAAACTGAAAGCCCCCTCCCGGCTCTAGGTCGCTGCGCTGCAGCCGCTCGCTCGCCTCCTCCAGCAGGTCCGCGACTTGGATGGCATAACTCAGCAGCAGGCGGCCCTCCGTCGTCAGGGCCACGTGCCGATTGTCGCGGTTGAAGAGCTGGACCCCCATGCTCTTCTCCAGCTCCAAAACCGCGCTGGAAACCGTCGGCTGGGTCACGTTCATCTGGCGCGCCGCTGGGGTAAAGCCGCCCGTGCGCGCCACGGCGAGAAAGTAGCGCAGGTGTTGCAGGTTCATGGACACAGCGCACAGTGCGCCGTGTTAGGCGGGCTGTGCGGCTTTCACCGATCCGAAGGTCGAGTGGCGCAATATGGTTTGGGTAGCGTAGATGGAGCCGCCGACCTTGGCACCGGGCATCGGCATGCTCACGGGCACGTCGGCGACGCGGATGTGCCGGCTCGGCTCGCCGCGCACGAAGGTCCGGCAATAGCCCTCCCAATCGGGCGCTGGCACCAAGGGCCAGGAGTCGCCAGCGCAATACTGCAAAAGCAGGAGCCGGCGCGGATGCGGCGAGAGGTTGGGCAGGGAGGCGTGCAGGGCGCGGACGTGGTGGATGGAGATGCCGCCGGCTTTTAGCTCGACCTTTTCGGCGGCGGAGTCGTCGAAATCCATCGTGGTCACCGCACCGGCGAAGTGGCCGTCGAGGTGGTGGTTGTAGATCGGTTCCTTGTGCGACTTAGGGATGACCAGCAAGCAGCCGTTTGTCTCGTTCATATCGTCGATGCACACTCCCACGGCTAGCAGGTCGTCGTTGGTGTGCGGATAAAAAGCCCAGTCCTGATGCCACTCCACCGGGCTGCCAAAGCCACCGGATTTCATGTTGAGCTTGTCTCCGTTGGTGCGGATCCTCGGACCGATCAACTGGGCGATGATATCCAGAATCCGCTCGTGGTGCAGGGTGCTGCGGTAGATTTCGTGCTGGGCGACCGGGCTTTTGAGCCGCCGCAGCTTGGGATTATCGGGCGCGTGCCCCGGCTCCAAGTCGAATACGGTGTCGCCTTCGGTTGCGGTCCGCGACTGCTCGACGAACTCGTCGGTGACCTGCCGCAGCGCCTCTACTTCTCCGGGAGCCAAGACCCCCTCGACGCCGAGGTAGCCCTTCTCGTGGTAGCTGGCGATCTGTTCTTGTGTCAACATGGCCTTTTCTCCGTCATTTTAGCCTGAGTATTTCGCGCTGTTGCTCGGGTAATGCCTCGTAGATTTCGTCGCTGAAGCGCAGGTGCTGTCCACCCCAGTCGGGCATATATCCTGTGCTGTAGCAATAATATAGGGTCCGGCGAGGACGACCGGAAGTATTGACCAGCGAGCCGTGAGTCAACGCCTCGGTAAAGATGATGGCGTCCCCGGCGGCGGCCGGCACTGCTTGTAGCGCCGGATTTTCGTCTGGGTGAGGGCCCCAGGGCCTAGGGAAGTTGCTTTTGTGAGCGCCGGGGATCACGGCGAAACAGCCGTCTTCCTCGGCGCAGTCGAGCAGGGGAAAGACCGCCTTGGTCAGGGTCGAAACCATCTGCCCGTTGCGGCAGTGGTACTGACACTTGGGAATGATGGGCGTGCCGTGCATGTGCAGGCCAGTGTAGCCGCCGCCCCAGCGATAGATCGCATAGGTGTGGTTGAGTCGGTACGGCCCCCCGGTGACTGTGGCGACGACATCTAGGACCGCGGGAATATCGATCAACGGGCGGAGGACTTCGTCCCCTTCGAGAATGTTTGAAATATAGAGGTTCTGTTGCGTGCGCTGGTCGCCCAAACACAGCGGCGGTGGGTAATCGGCCTCGTCCATGGTCTCGAAGCGGTCCAGAACCTGGTTGCAGGCGGCGACCACTGCTGCGGGCACGACGCCCTTGAGTGCGATGTAGCCCTGCAAGTCGAAGAGGTACTGCTGTTGAGCGTCCATGGTGTTTTCCTTTGGTTTTTTGCCTACGACGGAGAAACAGCGGTAGTGCCCATGACGGCGCGGTGGATCTACAAAGAAGAATTTCAACTGATGTAACAAAAAAATAATACAAGTTCCGGCAAGGGTACCCATAAGTTATGAAACCTGCTCGCTGCTGGTCGCCGGGGCACGCTGCCAAGCCTCGGCCATTTCTTGCATCCCCGCCCGCAATTGCAGAAATTATGTCCGCTCATTGCAAGGAGAATTGAGGGCTTATTTTGCCAAACACGCTGCGCAGAACGCTTAGTCTTTTCGTCCTGCTGTTTTTGACCTGGCTGCTTTTGTCGGGCATTTACACGGGTCTGCTCTTGGGCTTGGGTGCTCTCTCGTGCCTTGTGGTCGTCGCCGTCTGCCGCCGCATGAAGATCATCGATCCCGAAGGGCACCCCAATCACCTGATCCCCGGCCTACTGCGCTATATGCCTTGGCTTCTCTGGGCGATAGTCAAAGCCAATATCGATGTCGCGCGGCGGATCGTGCATCCTCGGCTGCCGATGTCGCCGCGCGTGATCCAAGTCGAGGCAAGCCAAAAGACCCACTTGGGGCAAGTCATTTACGCCAACTCCATCACCCTGACGCCGGGCACGGTCGCCGTTGAGACCGACGAAGGCACCATTGATGTTCACGCCTTGACCCGTGAAGCCGCTGAGGATGTGCGCTCTGGGACCATGGACAGCCGCGTAACCGACATGGAAGGGGAGAGCTAGTGTTCGCCGCGGCGATGATCGGGGTGCTGGCCACCATGCTGTTGGCCTTAGTCCGCGCCCTGAAAGGCCCCACCGTGTACGACCGCGTGCTCGCCGTCAATATGTTCGGCACCAAGACCGTGCTGCTGTTGTCGGTCATCGGCTTTTTGACTGGCCGGCCCGACTTTCTCGACTTGGGGCTGGTCTATGCGCTAATCAATTTCATCGGCACCATCGCCATCCTCAAATACGTCTCGACTGTTGGCGAGGAGGAGGCCCACGCCTGATGGAAGCACTGCTCTACTATGCTAGCTGGGTCTGTCTGCTGTTGGGGGCTGGCTTCTGCTTCGTCGGCGGCGTGGGTCTCCTGCGGTTGCCCGACTTCTACAGCCGCATGCACGGCGGCGGTGTCACCGATACGTTGGGCGCAGGTTTGATCCTCTTGGGGCTTATGTTCCAGAGCGGTCTGTCGCTGGCGACCGTCAAGCTGGTGATGATCGCGCTCTTCTTGCTGCTGGCCGGCCCCGTCGCCACCCACGCCATCGCCCGCGCGGCGCGGCACAGTGGGCTTGCGCCCCAAGGCACTGGGGAGGAACAGTGACTGCGCTAATTGACATCGACGTCGTGTTGATGACGTTCCTCGCCGTTATCGCCGTGGCCATTATCCAGGTGCGGGACCTTTTTGCTGCGGTAGTGCTCACCGGCATCTTCAGCCTGCTTTCGGCTTGTATCTTTACCTCGCTCGATGCAGTCGATGTAGCTTTCACCGAAGCGGCGGTGGGTGCGGGCCTGGCGACGGTGCTCTTCCTAGCCGCGCTTTCTTCGACCGGGCCGAGCGAAAAGACCCGACATCAACACTCCTGGAGTGGCCTCTCTGTCTGCCTCCTGACCGGCGGTGCGCTCATCTATGGTACGCTGGATATGCCGCATTTGGGCGACCCCAACGCTCCGGTCCACCAGCACGTGGCCCCTCGCTATATCGTCGAGTCCCCCGAGGAAATCGGCATCCCCAACATGGTCACCTCCGTGCTGGCCAGCTACCGGGGCTACGACACCTTGGGCGAGGTGACGGTGATCTTCACCGCCGGGCTAGCAGTAATCTTGCTCTTGCACGGCAGCCGTCCCGCGCCGGACGAAAACGGTGAATCCATGCGACACGCGATGATCCTCCGCGTCGTCTCCAAGCTCTTCATCCCGCTGATTCTGCTCTTTGCCCTCTACGTGCAGTTCCACGGCGACTTCGGCCCCGGTGGCGGGTTCCAGTCGGGTGTGCTCTTTGCCGCGGCCTTTATTCTCTACGCCTTGATCTACGGGGTCGAGGAAGCGCGCCGAGTGGCCCCACCGGGCCGCGTCCAAGTCTTTTTCGCCTTGGGGCTCCTGCTCTACATCGGCACGGGCTTGGCCTGTCTCTTGGCCGGGGGCAATTTCCTCGAATACAAGGTGCTGGCCAGCGAGCCTACCCACGGTGAGCACTACGGCATTTTGCTGATTGAGCTTGGGGTCGGCATCACCGTCGCCGCAGTCGTCATTAACACCTTCTGCTACTTCGCCAGCCGAGGGCGGCCATGAGTTCGTTCCTCGGTCTGTATAACTACTGGATCGTCATTTTCCTGATGATGGCCGGCTTCTACAACGTCATTGCCCGCGGCAACCTGATTCGGAAAATGATTGGCCTCAATATCTTCCAGACCTCGGTCTTTTTGCTCTACATTAGCATGGGCAAAGTCGAGGGAGGGACCGCGCCCATCCTCGCCGAAGGCGTGACGACATACTCCAACCCATTGCCCCACGTCCTCATCCTCACCGCCATTGTCGTCGGCATCGCCACCACTGCGGTGGGGTTGGCGCTGGTGGTGCGCATCCGCGAGGCCTACGGAACTATCGAAGAAGACGAGATCCAACGCCGGGAAGAGGGGTCGTGATCGCCGCCCATCTACCCGCCCTGCAGATCGTCTTACCGCTGGTCGCTGCGCCGCTCTGCCTATTGCTGCGTCCGCAGCGCTTGCTCTGGCCGTTTGTCGTGGCCGTCGGCTGGGGCACGCTGGCGCTGGCCGCGCTGCTATTGCAGCAAGTCCTCTCCTCCGGTCCCATCTCCTATGCCCTAGGCGGCTGGAGCGCACCTTGGGGCATCGAGTTCCGGGTAGATGTCCTCAATGCGTATTTGATTCTACTGGTGGCGCTAATTGGTGCCGTGGTCCTGACCTACGCACCGGCGAGTGCGGCGCGGGAAGTGGAAGCAGATCGCCGCCCGTACTTCTGCGCGATCTTCCTGCTTTGCCTCGCTGGCCTGCTGGGCATTGCCATTACCGGCGACGTCTTTAACGTCTTCGTCTTTATGGAGATCTCGTCGCTTTCGGCGTATGGGCTGATTAGCCTCGGCCGGGATCGCCGCGCCCTTATGGCGACGTATAACTACCTAGTCTTGGGCACGATCGGCGCGACCTTTATCCTGATCGGCATCGGCTTGATGTACGCGATGACCGGCACGCTTAACATGGCCGATCTCGCCACGCGAATCAAAGCCGTTGACCACACTCGCACCATCCATGTGGCCTTTGCCTTTATAAGCGTTGGCTTCACCCTCAAGATGGCGCTTTTCCCGCTGCATATATGGTTGCCCAACGCCTACACCTATGCCCCGTCGGTCGTTACTGCCTTTATCGCGGCGACTGCAACTAAGGTCGCCGCGTACGCCTTCCTGCGCTTTGTCTTCACGATCTTTGGCGCGGACTTCGCCTTTGGCACCATGCACCTCGATGTCCTGCTCTTGCCGCTGGCGCTCTTGGGCATTTTCATCGCCTCGGCCGTGGCCATCTACCAAACCGATCTCAAGCGGCTTTTGGCCTATTCGAGCGTGGCGCAAATCGGCTATGTGATGCTCGGCATTAGCTTGGGATCGGCCACTGGACTGACTGCCGGCATCGTCCACCTCTTCAATCACGCGCTGATGAAGGCGGCGCTCTTTCTGGCCGCTGGCTGCATCTTCCTCCGTGTCAACTCCGTGCAATTGGCTGACCTCAGCGGGCTGGGCAAGCGCCTGCCGCTGACTTCGTGCGCCTTTGTCCTCGCCGGCTTGGGGCTAGTCGGCATACCGTTTACCGTGGGCTTTATCAGCAAGTGGTATTTGATCTTGGGTGCGCTGGAGCACGGCTGGTGGCCGGTGGCCGCGCTAGTGGTGATCAGCTCGCTGCTGGCGCTGGTCTATATCTGGCGCTTTGTCGAGATCGCCTATTTCCGCCCAGTGCCCGAAGATGCGGCACCCGTGGCCGAAGCCCCCCTCTCGATGCAGATTCCCGTATGGCTGCTCATCGCCCTTACCATCGGGCTGGGAATGCAGACTTCGCTGACGGCTGGGGTCGCCCGCAAGGCGGCGCACTGGCTCTTGGGTGTTGCGCCATGAGTGCCTCCGCCGCCATCGTCGTGGCCGTGCTGCTGCCCTTGGGTGCTGCACCATTGATCGCCCTTTTGGGTCGTCGTCCCAACCTGCGCGAGACCGCGACTTTGCTCGCTGGGTTAGGCACCTTTGCCGCGGTCTGCACCTTGGTGCCCAAAGTCGTCGCAGGTGCCCGGCCAATGGTGCATTTGGTGGAGGTCTTCCCTGACGTACCCTTGGTCTTTGAGGTCGAGCCGCTCGGTGCGCTCTTTGCGCTAATCGCCGCTGGGCTGTGGATAGTGACCTCGGTGTACTCCATCGGCTACATGCGGGGCCACCACGAGGAAAACCAGACCCGCTTTTTCGCCTTCTTCGCCTTGGCGATCGCCGCGGCCTTGGGCGCGGCCTTCGCCGGCAACATGCTGACGCTGTTTTTCTGCTATGAGGCGCTGACGCTGTCAACTTACCCGCTGGTCACCCACCACCGCAGCACGGAGGCTACAGCGGGGGGCCGCGTCTATATGGGGGTACTGCTTTCGACCTCGATCTGCTTCCTGCTGCTGGCGATGGTCGCTACCTACCACCTCACCGGCACGCTCGCCTTCGTCCCCGGCGGCATCCTCGCGGGCAAGGCCCCGACGTGGATTCTCGGCGTCCTGCTCTTTCTCTACGCCTTTGGCACGGGAAAGGCCGCGCTCATGCCCTTTCACCGCTGGCTCCCCGCCGCCATGGTGGCTCCGGCCCCGGTCAGCGCCCTGCTGCACGCGGTGGCCGTGGTCAAGGCCGGCGTCTTCACCGTCCTCAAAGTGGTCGTCTATATCTTCGGCATTGACCTGCTCGCCGACACCGGCTTGGGCACGTATCTGGCCTACGTGGCCTGCGCCACGATTCTCATTGGCTCGTTGGTGGCCATGACCAAGGACAACCTCAAGGCGCGCTTGGCGTATTCCACGGTCAGTCAGCTCTCCTACATCGTCCTCGGCGCGGCCTTGGCCAATAGTTGGGGCATCCTCGGCGGCAGTCTGCACATCGCCATGCACGCCTTTGGCAAGATCACGCTCTTCTTTTGTGCCGGGGCCATTGCGGTTGCCTTGCACAAGACCGAGATCAGCGAGATGAAGGGCATTGGCCGGCAAATGCCGTGGACGATGGGGGCCTTTCTCATCGGATCACTCAGCATCATCGGCTTGCCGCCGCTGGGAGGTGCCTGGAGCAAATGGTACCTCATTCTCGCCGGGCTGGACGCAGGGCAGTACGTGGCCATCGGCGTACTTTTGGTAAGCTCACTGCTCAACGTCGCCTATCTGTTGCCGGTGACCGTCAACGCCTTCTTCTACGCAGCACCTGCTGGAGAAAAGGGCCTACAGGAAGCCCCGCTGGCCTGCGTCCTGCCACTTGTTTGCACGGCACTGGGCGGGCTAGTGCTCTTCTTCTACCCCGACCCTCTCCTCGACCTCTGCCGCCAGATCGGAGAATAAGGCCATGCCCCCAGAAAAAAAACACCTATTCGACCAGCCGCGGAACGTCCACCGCCTGATATGGATCTTCTTCGCCCTCTGCGCCTTGCTCTTGGGCTTGGACTTGCTCGTCCATCGGCACTTGAACTTTGCCGAGGGTGTCTTTCCGGTTGAGGGATGGTTCGGTTTTTACGCGATATACGGGTTTGTCGCTTGCGTGCTTTTGGTTGTGACGGCCACCCAGCTACGCAAGGTGCTGATGCGCCGCGAGGATTACTATGACTAGCCTGCACCCGGCGGCCTTCCTGCTGTTAGGCGGGCTGCTGTTGCCCGTCTTGCCGCTGGCCGTGCGGCGGATCGCGTTGCTCCTTTTGCCGTTGGCCGGATTCGCCAATCTCCTCGGCTATCAGATTGGCGACAGCCAAGTCGGCTCCCTAGCTGGCTACGAGCTGCACTGGGTGCGCGTTGACCAACTCAGCCTGCTCTTTGGCTATCTCTTTCACGTGGCCGCCTTCCTCGCCGCGCTCTTCTCGCTGCATTTGAAAGATCGGCTGCAACAGGCGACCGGCTTCCTGTACGCGGGCGCGGCCGTGGGTGCGGTTTTTGCCGGCGATCTCATCGCGCTCTTCATCTTCTGGGAGCTGTTGGCGATTAGCTCGGTCTTCCAGATTTGGGCCAACCAAAGCGAAAGGGCTATTGCCGCGGGCACGCGCTACCTCCTGATCCACATCAGCTCTGGCCTGCTGCTTTTGGTCGGCACGGCGTGGCACTACCAGCAGACCGGCTCGCTGGCGCTGGGGCATCTGGGCATCGATAGCTGGGCCACGCGGCTGATCTTCCTCGGCGTTGGCATTAAATGCGCCTTCCCATTCTTGCACTCGTGGCTGGTGGATGCCTACCCGGAGTCCACGCCCACCGGCGCGGTTTTTTTGAGCTCCTTTACCACCAAGACCGCGGTCTATGTGTTGGCGCGCAGTTTTGCCGGCACCGAATGCCTGCTCTACATCGGCGCGGCCATGGCGATGTTTCCCATCTTCTATGCGGTTATTGAAAATGATCTGCGCCGCGTGTTGGGCTACAGCATGATCAACCAGATCGGCTTTATGGTTGTCGGCGTCGGCTTGGGGCCAGGTATGGGCGTCAACGGCGCGGTTGCCCACGCCTTCAACGACGTGCTCTTCAAAGGTCTGCTTTTTATGTCGATGGGCGCGGTGCTCTACCGCACCGGCAGGATCAACGGCTCGGATCTCGGGGGGCTGTACAAATCCATGCCTTGGACCTGCGGCTTCTGCATGATCGGGGCCGCGTCGATTTCGGCCTTCCCGCTCTTTAGCGGCTTTGTCAGCAAGTCGATGGTCATGCAGGCCGCGGCCAACGAGGGACACCTTGTCGTCTGGCTGCTGCTGCTGTTTGCCTCGGCTGGCGTCTTCCATCACGCCGGCATCAAAATACCCTTCTTTGCCTTCTTCGCCCACGACGCGGGGATCCGCTGCCGCGAAGCACCGCGCAACATGCTTTTGGCGATGGGGATCGGGGCGGCGCTGTGTATTGGCATTGGCTCATTCCCGCACTATCTGTACCGGCTCCTGCCCTACCCAGTTGACTACAATCCGTACGATGCGACCCACATCGTCCTCCAGCTCCAGTTGTTGTTCTTTTCGGCACTGGCCTTTGTCGCGCTCAAGCTGACGGGCATCTATCCGCCGGAGCTGCGCTCGGCCAATATCGACGTGGACTGGACCTACCGAAAGCTGCTGCCCAGCGCAGCGCGGTTGTGCGCACAGGTGGGGGCACCGCTGCGGGATGGACTGATCACTTGGGGCAAGCGACGGGTCTTCGCTTTAATAGAACAGGTGCGCCAGTACCACGGCCCGACCGGCGTTTTTGCGCGGTCATGGCCTATCAGTAGCAGCGTGTTATTGGTGACGATTTTCTTGGCGGTGTACTTGTTTGTGTACTTGGGGTGACTCTGCTTCTTAATGAATAGATCTCCGGTTTGAGTCTGGGTGGCGACTCCAATAAAAACAAAGGGTTGTAAAAAATACGCTATGTCGGTGGAATTTTTTGCTTGATGTAAACTTTTACAGTGTTATTTTCTATTTCCGAATGTAAATATTTACATTGTCATCCATCGGGGACGGTTCGCCATGAAACGACTAATAGCTACGAGTCTGACTCTTGTCCTGCCCTTGGGGCTATTGGCCTGCAGCAAGGACGAAAAACGCTGCGAATAGGCGTGAATCCAGTACCACTGCCGGAATTACTCCCGTTGGATCATTAAAGGATTCCTCTTATGCCACGCCTCCTGATTGCCCTCGTCCTGCTTTTGCCTCTGTCTTGCTCTGACCAAGATCCGCCGGTTGCCCAATCGGCTTTTGACGAGGAGGCCGGGCCGTGGCAAACGGCTTCGGTCAACGGCGAGCTCTACCGACGTGTCGCGGCCAAGGCCAACGCGACAGCCCAATCATCGGACTTACGTATCTCCATTCCGATCAACGACCAGAGCAATCTCCCCGATACCATAGTCATTGCGGGCCGCATCTATACGGCCAACTGCTTGCCCGATACAGTCGATAGTTTGTCGATAGAAATCCCGCCACTCGTTCCAGTCGATAGCTCGTCGGTAGAAATCCCGCCACTCGTTCCAGTCGATAGCTCGTCGGTGGAAACGCCGCCGGTTGCAGTCGATAGCTCGTCGGTGGAAACGCCGCCGGTTGCAGTCGATAGCT
Organism: Candidatus Latescibacterota bacterium; assembly: GCA_965261395.1. GTDB lineage: Bacteria > Latescibacterota > UBA2968 > UBA8231 > UBA8231. Next base: position 2,148,970 of record OZ253462.1, on the reverse strand, counting down.
CGTCGGTGGAAACGCCGCCGGTTACAGTCGATAGCTTGTCGGTGGAAACGCCGCCGGTTGCAGTCGATAGCTCGTCGGTCGAGACCCCGGATCAGACTGATCTATCTGATCGGGCTATACTGATGGTTTTCTATCGAGCCACAGGTGGAGGAACGGATTGGACGGGCAACAATTGGGGCAGCGATCAATCTATCGGCACTTGGCAGGGCGTCAACACCAATGCCGACGGACGCGTCACCCATCTGTCTCTATATGACACGAGGTTACGTGGCTCAATTCCGGCTGAGTTAGGCCAACTAACCTACCTGAAATCGCTGTATCTGTACGAAAACAACTTGAATGGTTCGATTCCGGCTGAGTTAGGTAACCTGACCAACCTGACATCCCTGATTATGGGCGAAAACAACTTGAGTGGCTCGATTCCGGCTGAGTTAGGTAACCTGACCAATCTGACATCCCTGATTCTGAAATACAGCCGGTTAAGCGGCTCGTTTCCTGTTGAGTTAGGCAACCTGACCAACCTACAAAGGCTGCACCTGGAAGCCAGCAACTTTAGCGGCCCGATTCCAGTTGAGTTAGGCAACCTGACCAACCTGACATCCCTGAGGTTGAGCAGCGTAACCGGCTCGATTCCAGTTGAGTTAGGCAACCTGACTAACCTACAAACGCTGATCCTGGTCGGCGGCTTAACCGGTTCGATTCCGGCTGTGTTAGGTAACCTGACCAACCTGGAAGAGTTGTATCTGAGCGGCAGCGACTTAACCGGTTCGATTCCGGCTGCGTTAGGTAACCTGACCAACCTACAAAGGCTGTCGCTGGGTGCCAACCGGTTAAGTGGTTCGATACCTGTTGAGTTGGGCAACCTGACCAACCTGACATCGCTGCGTCTGTACAGCAACCAGTTAACCGGCTCGATACCCGTTGAGTTAGGCAACCTGACCAACTTGGAAAAGCTGACTCTGTACGGCAACCAGTTAAGCGGTTCAATTCCAGTTGAGTTAGGTAACCTGACCAACGTAGAAGAGATAGAACTGGAACGCAACCAGTTAAGCGGTTCGATTCCGGCTGCGTTGGGCCAACTTAACTTGTTGGAACGGCTGTATCTGAGTGGCAACGACTTAAGCGGGTGCATCCCCGCCAGTCTGCGAGCGATAAAGACAAATGATCTAGATAGGCTGGAATTGTCTTTCTGCGACTCGTCGGATGACGCGGATGACGCGGATGACGCGGACGAGACAGACGAGACAGACGAGACAGACGAGACAGACGAGACAGACGAGACAGACGAGACGGATGAGACAGACGAGACAGACGAGACAGACGAGACGGACGAGACGGATGAGACAGACGAGACGGCTAATTCCGACCGAGCTGTATTGATGGCTTTCTACAGCGCCATAGGTGGAGGCAGTGATTGGACGGGCAACAATTGGGGCAGCGATGAACCTATCGGCAATTGGGAAGGCGTTAGTACCAATGACGAGGGACGCGTCACCCAGCTGAGCCTGTCCAACGATAGATTAAGTGGTTCGATACCGTCCTCGTTAGGTAACCTGACTAACCTGACACAGCTGTATCTGGGCCACAACGACATAAGCGGTTCGATTCCCTCCTCGTTAGGGAACCTGAGCAACCTGGAATATCTGGATCTGGGCAACAGCGATTTAAGTGGTTCGATTCCCTCCGAGTTAGGGAACCTGAGCAAGCTGAAAAGGCTGAATCTGTCCTGGAACGATTTAAGTGGTTCGATACCGTCCTCGTTAGGGAACCTGAGCAACCTGGAATTGATGTATCTGATGCACAACGAATTAAGTGGTTCGATACCGTCCTCGTTAGGTAATCTGACCAACCTGGAATTGATGTGGCTGAGCAGCAACGAATTAAGTGGTTCGATACCGTCCTCGTTAGGTAATCTGACCAACCTGGAAGATCTGAGTCTGGGCAACAACGATTTAAGTGGTTCGATACCGTCCTCGTTAGGTAATCTGACCAACCTGGAAGATCTGGGGCTGAGGGACAACAACTTCAGCGGGTGCGTCCCCTCCAGTCTGCGAGGATTGGTATCGCCAAGCAGCCTGGGATTGTCCTTCTGCGACTCGTCGGATGACGCGGATGACGCGGATGACGCGGACGAGACGGACGAGACAGACGAGACGGATGAGACAGACGAGACGGACGAGACAGACGAGACGGATGAGACGGACGATACGGCTAATTCCGACCGAGCTGTATTGGTGGCTTTCTATAGCGCCACGGGTGGAGGCAGTGATTGGACGGGTAGCAATTGGGGCAGCGATGAACCTATCGGCAATTGGGAGGGCGTCACCACCAATGCCGACGGGCGCGTCACCCAGCTGTGGCTGGCCCACGATGATTTAAGCGGTTCGATACCGTCTTCGTTAGGTAACCTGACCAACCTGGAAGAGCTGCTTCTGGCTTACACCGATTTAAGCGGTTCGATACCGTCCTCGTTAGGTAACCTGACCAACCTGGAAGAGCTGGAACTGCAACAGAATGATTTAAGCGGTTCGATACCGTCTTCGTTAGGTAGCCTGAGCAAGCTGAAAAAGCTGGAATTGGGCTTCAACGATTTAAGCGGTTCGATACCGTCTTCGTTAGGTAACTTGACTAACCTGACGTATCTGAATCTGTTCGACAACGATTTAAGTGGTACGATACCGTCTTCGTTAGGTAACCTGAGCAACTTGACAGCGCTGGTTCTGGGCGACAACGATTTAAGCGGTTCGATACCGTCCTCGTTAGGTAACCTGAGCAAGCTGACAAATCTGTTTCTGGGCTTCAACGATTTAAGCGGTTCGATACCGTCCTCGTTAGGTAACCTGAGCAAGCTGGCAGTGCTGCTTCTGGACAACAACGATTTAAGTGGTACGATACCGTCTTCGTTAGGTAACCTGAGCAAGCTGACAACGCTGCGTCTGTCCGGCAACGATTTCAGCGGGTGCCTCCCCTCTGGTCTGCAAGAATTGGTATCGCCAAGCAGCCTGGGATTGTCCTTCTGCGACTCATCCGTAGAAAGCCGATCAACTGGGACAGACGATACAGACAACCAGTTGTCGGTATCGCTTAATTCGGACGACTCGGACGACTCAGACGACTCAGACGACTCAGACGACTCGGACGACTCAGACGACTCAGACGACTCGGACGACTCAGACGACTCAGACGACTCAGACGACTCAGACGACTCAGACGACTCAGACGACTCGGACGACTCAGACGACTCGCAGGAAGACAATGAGCCTGATGAGCCTGACCGGGCCGTATTGATGGCTTTCTATCGAGCCACGGGTGGGGGCAGTGCTTGGACGGGCGACAATTGGGACGGCGATGAACCTATCGACGAGTGGGAAGGTGTAACCACCAATGCCGACGGGCGCGTCACCCATTTGGATCTGTCCAGTAACGACTTAAGTGGTTCGATTCCTGCCGAGTTGGGCCAACTGACCAACCTGCAATCGCTGAATCTGTACCGCAACTGGTTAAGCGGCTCGATTCCGGCTGAGTTAGGCAACCTGACCAACCTGACAACGCTGAATCTGCACGTCAACGACTTAAGTGGTTCGATTCCTGCTGAGTTAGGCCAACTGACCAACTTGGAAGAGCTGAATCTGGGCAACAACGACATAAGCGGCTCGATTCCGGCTGAGTTAGGCAACCTGACCAACCTGACAACGCTGCGGCTGTTCCTGACCCGATTAAGCGGTTCGATTCCTGTTGAGTTAGGCCAACTGACCCATCTGGAAGAGTTGAATCTGGGCAGCAACGAGTTAAGCGGCTCAATCCCCTCCGAGTTGGGTCAATTGACCAACCTGAGATCGCTGTTTCTGTTAGGCAACGAGTTAAGTGGTTCGATCCCATCTGAGTTAGGTCAATTGACCAACCTAGAGAAGCTGTACCTGAAAAGCAACGACTTAAGCGGGTGCATTCCCACCAGTCTGCAAACGATAGAGACAAATGACCTAGATCAACTGGAATTGTCGGTCTGCGAATAGGTGTCAAGTGCCGGAATTACTCGCGTTGGAGAATTAAAGGAGACCTCCTATGCTACGCCCCCTAATTGCCCTTGCCTTGCTTTTGTCTTTGTCTTGCTCCGACCAAGAGCCGCCGGTTGCTCAGTTGGCTTTTGACGAGCAGGCCGGGCCGTGGCAAACCATCGAGATCAACGGCGCGACCTACCGACGCGCCGCGGCCAAGGCCAACGCGACGACCCAATCATCGGACGTGCTCGTCACCATTCCGATCCGCAATATCAACGGCCAGATCAGCCTCGCCGATACCGTGTTCATCGAGGGCCACATCTACACAGCCAACTGCTCGGCCCCAGGTAGCCCACCACCCGGAACAGAAGACAGACCGTCCATATCGATTAACCCGGATCGAGCGGTACTGATAGCTTTCTATCAAGCCACAGGTGGAGGCAGTGCTTGGACGGGCGACAATTGGGACAGCGATGAACCTATCGGCGCTTGGGAGGGCGTGACCACCAATGCCGACGGGCGCGTCACCCATCTGGATCTGCCCAGAAGCCAGTTAAGCGGATCTATACCTGCTGAGTTAGGCCTGTTGGCCAACCTGAAAAATCTTGTTTTATCCAACAACGACTTAAGCGGTTCGATTCCTTCCGAGTTAGGTCAATTGACCAACCTAGAATGGCTGTATTTGTCTGGCAACGACTTAAGCGGTTCGATTCCTGCCGCGTTAGGTCAACTGACCAACCTGAAAATTTTTATGCTATCCAACAACGACTTAAGCGGTTCGATTCCTGCCGCGTTAGGTCAACTGACCAACCTAGAATGGCTGTTTCTGTCTGGCAACGATTTAAGTGGTACGATTCCTTCCGAGTTAGGCCAACTGACTAACCTAGAATGGCTGTATTTGGACGGCAACGATTTAAGTGGTTCGATCCCCTCCGAGTTAAGTCAACTGACCAACCTGAGAGCGCTTGCTCTGTCTAGCAATGATTTAAGTGGTTCGATCCCTTCCGCGTTAGGTCAACTGGCCAACCTGCAAGCGCTGATTCTGTCCAGCAACGCGTTAAGCGGCTCGATTCCTGCTGAGTTAGGCCAACTGACCAACCTGACCTTGCTGAGTCTGTCCAGCAACGATTTAAGTGGTTCGATTCCTGCTGAGTTAGGCCAACTGACCAACCTGAAAATGCTGTATCTATCCTTCAACGACTTAAGCGGCTCGATTCCTGCTGAGTTAGGCCAACTGACCAACCTGACCTTGCTGTATCTGTCCAGCAACGCGTTAAGTGGTTCGATTCCTGCTGAGTTAGGTCAACTGGCCAACCTAGCAACGCTGTATCTGAACGGCAACAACTTAAGTGGATGCATCCCCGCCAGTCTGCGAGCGATAAAGACAAGTGACCTAGACAATCTGGGATTGTCTTTCTGCGAATAGGTGCGATTGTTGCCGCACACCAAGCCATTGGCCGGGTCGGGGATGATCCCCGACCCGGCCTTTGCTCCCCCATTGGATTTCCTCATTAGCCCCGCGTCAATTGCCGATTAAAATTCTGTCTACGGTATTGCCAAAGCTCTTGTACTGAACTTTTTTATCGACTCAACGCTGTTGGCCGTATGTACCCCCAAAAACGGATACTCCACGCCGATTAGAGATCCCTTAACCCGAACGTACGTTAATGAAAAAAAAGCGAACTACCATCAAAGATGTTGCGCGGGAATTGGGGCTTTCGGTTGCAACCATCTCTCGGGCCCTATCCAAGGATCAGAAGGTGTCGGCCTTGGTGACGGAGGAGACCCGAAAACGGGTGCTGCAAAAAGCCGCCGAGTTGGACTACACTCCCAATTTGCTGGCACTGGGGTTTGTGACGGGGAAGACAGATACCCTAGGTCTGCTAACCTTCCATATTTCTCAGGAGACGTTCGGAAATCAGACCCTTCATATTCTGAGGGCGGCTAAACGGCATGATTATGAGATTGTGGTGGGCATGCCCACCGAAGAGTTTCCTCGGGCAGAGGACGCCCAGATAAAGGATATCAAGAAGTTACTTTCCCGGGGCGTAGACGGACTCTTGATTGATACGCGAGGCGTCGTAGGAGAGTCAGAGATCAAGATCTTGCATGATGTGGGGGAACTAGTGCCGGTGGTAACTTTTCACTACCCGATTCCAACTCTGAGTGGGATCGTGCTGAACAATATAATGAGTTTTTGCGAGGCTACAGAGCACTTAATCCGGTTGGGGCATGAGCGGATCGGATTTATCGGAACGAACTGGAATACGAACAACTTGGGTTCAGACAAGGGCAAGGGGTATTTGATGGCGATGCAAAAGCACGGCTTGACTCCCCAACGCGTATCTGGTGAAACCGCTTTTTTAGAACCGGCATATCAACTGGGCAAAAGGCTCGACAGCGGGCTTTTTACGGCCCTTGTGTGCCGGAATGATTATGCGGCGATAGGCGTTTGTCACGGGCTGCGGGAGTCAGGGCTGCGCGTTCCCGAGGATGTGGCCGTGGTGGGGTACGGCAATATCGAAGTGGGGGCTTATATGACGCCGGCACTGACGACTTTGGCAACTCCCTACGAGGCGATTGCCCAAGCGGCGATGGAGCTGATGCTGGAACAGCTTGAGGGGCAGGAGACGCCTCGGCAAATAACCTTGGAAACGCCTCTGATCGTGCGGGAATCCTGCGGGGCGAATAGACCGAAGTAAAAAGACGAGGATACACTACCCTTCTTTGGGGAGCTATCGTAATCAGAGCTTCAAGGCCGTGCGGATGGCCGTGGCAATGGCTGCGGGCGGGGGGCCGATGTCCACGCTCAGTGCGCCGCGCGGTTCTTCGAGGGTCGCAAACTGGCTGTCGAGTAGGCTGGCTGGCATGTAGCGGTGCTGCCGCTCTTTGAGCCGCTGGGCGATGAGTGCCTTCGGGCCTTTGAGATGGACGATCTGCACGCCGGGCCGCCCGCTGACCAAGATGTCGCGGTAGCTCTGTTTGAGCGCGGAGCAGCCGAGTATCGCCCCCTGCTCGGCACAAAGCCACTGGTCGATGGCCGCAGAGAGGATCTCCAGCCAGGGCCAGCGGTCCTCGTCGGTAAGCGGCGTGCCGCTGGCCATTTTGTGCACGTTGGCTTCCGGGTGGAAATCGTCCGCGTCGTAATAAGCCCATCCGAGCTGTTGGGCGAGCTGTTCGCCCACCGTCGTCTTACCGCTGCCCGTTACGCCCATTAATACGATGACCATGCGCTTTATCTCCCGCGTTGTGCGCTGCGGGTCTGAACATATAGGAGCGCGTATGTTGCAACAAGGTTCAGTTGTTCGCTAACGCGGCGTGCGGATTGATGGGCAGTTCCAAGACCACACAGGCCCCTTGGGCACAGTCTTCGACGAGTAAGTGGCCGTGATGGTCGCGGGCAATGCCAGCACATACGCTCAACCCCAATCCGCTGTTTTGACTCGACCCCTTGGTCGTGAAGAACGGCGCAAAAATATCGTCCCGGATTTCCGCTGGAATGCCTGGCCCATTGTCCTCGATCTCCAGCACAATCCAGCCTTGGCGGATCGATACCCGCAGCACGATCCGCCCCGCCCCTCGCGCCTGCTTTATGGCGTCGCGGCTATTTTGGATGAGGTTGAGGACGACCTGTTGGAGCTGGCCGGCATGAGCCTTGATATAGGGCAGATTCGGGGCTAGGTCCTCGGCGATTTCGATCTGGTCTTTCAGGAGCGTCCGGCGCATCAGCAGGGCAGTCTCCTGCACGATGTGGCTGAGGTTGACCCATTCCTTCCGCGTCTTCTGCTGGCGCGCACACGCCAACAACCGCTCGCTGGTGCTGCGCGCCTAGAGGCCGGCCTCGTACACGGCTTGTACGCCGTCGCCGACGGCGGGCGCTAAGTCGCCTTCGCGTAGCAGGCTGGCCTCGCCGATGATCACCTCTAAGTGTTTGTTGATCTCGCCCGCGAACTCGGTCGTCAATTGCCCCATCACCCGCAATTTCTGCGCTTCGCGTAGCTGCGCTTCTTTGGCCTGCAATTGCGACAGGTCTTCTTGCCGGTAGTACAGCCCGCTGAGGACCTCACCCAAGCCCTTGAACAAGCCGACGTCCGCGTCGCTACAGGCGATGGCCTCTTTGCGATAAAGGGCTAAGACGCCTTGATCAAAGGTCGTTTCGAGTATGGCTTTGACATTGCAACGCATCTGCCGGGCCAGCCAGGCACATTCCCCGTGGCGGTTCGGTGCTCGATAGCAGGTTGTGGCTGATTTCCACGACGCCAGCACCCACTGCTGCCCTTCCGTCAGCGGAGACCAATGCCCGTCGGCTGTCAAGCGATGGACGCGTATCTTGCACTCGCCGTTGCCGGCTTGCACCCGGTACAACCGGCAGCCGTCGTGAGCGATCCCGGCGCGATCCAAGGTCTGGCGGATCTGCGATAGGACCATGAATTCGCCCTCCGGTTCCTTGTGCCGCCAAACCGCGAGCCGCAAGTCTCGCAGCAGGTCCTCGTTAGTATTGTCGCCGCTGTGTTTGCCCATGGTCAGTCCCTTTTCTCCTCTGTCAGATAGCGCTGCGCGGCCAATTCTCACTTTGGATCTCTGCGTACACATCCGACCTATTTTTGTCTAGCAGAGTAGGCCCTAAGAGACGGCTCGTATCCCGGTAATAAGCAAACGTTTGTAAAGCAAAGCTAATGCCACAGGTTTAATTTTTCAAAAAGTCGCAGCTCGCCCGCGCATTGGAGGCGCAAAATCGACTTTGCGGTGTTGACAAAGTGATGCGTTTTATATGTGTTTGATACGCTACACAATCAAATCCAAAGAAGCCGAATGGAAGCAAATCACACGCTGCACCAAGAACGCGCCATCCTCGTCGGCGTCGCCCTGCCCCAGATGCCTGCTTGGGAGACCGAGCACTCCCTCGACGAACTCGGCCGCTTAGTCGCCACCGCTGGCCTCGTCGAAGCCGCACGCCAGATCCAAGCGCGCGACCGCATCGACTCGGCCCACTACGTCGGCAAGGGCAAGGCCGCCTCCCTCAAGCAGCTCGCGGCCGAGTGCCAAGCCGACGTGATCGTTTTTGACAACGACCTCTCGTCGGCCCAGATGCGCAACTTGGAGCGCGTTACCAAACGCCGCATTATCGACCGCAGCGCCGTGATCTTGGACATCTTCGCGCGCCACGCTCGCACCCGTACGGCCCAACTCCAAGTCGAGCTAGCCCAGCTCAACTACCTCTTGCCACGCCTGACCCGCTACTGGACCCACCTCTCGCGCCAAGCTGGCGGCGGGGCCATCCGCGGCATGGGGGCAGCCGGCGTCCGCGGCCCGGGCGAAACCCAATTGGAAATCGACCGCCGCCTGATTCGCCGTCAGATCAACTCCCTAGAGGCCAAGCTCGACAAGATCGGCGTGCAGATGGCGACCAATCGCAAAAATCGCTCAGATGTTTTTAAGGTGGCCCTCGTGGGTTATACCAACGCTGGCAAGTCCACTCTGATGAAGGCGCTTTCCGGCGCGGAGGTCCTAGTCGAGGACCAGCTCTTTGCCACCTTGGACTCGACTACCCGCGCCGTTGACCTCGACCGCAACCACAAGATCCTGCTCACCGACACAGTCGGTTTCATCAACCGCCTGCCCCACCACCTATTCGCCTCTTTCCGCGCCACGCTCGAAGAGGCCGTGGAGGCCGACTTGTTGCTCCACGTGATCGACTTGAGCTTTCCGTACTACGAGTCGCAGATTGCTACGGTCGAGCAAGTCCTCCACAGCCTCGGGCTTGCGGACAGCCCCACCCTGATGGTGTACAACAAAATCGACCAAGTAGTCCCCGGCGAAGAAGAGCGGATCGTGGCCGCGTACGCGACCCGCGAAGACGCCATCGCCATCTCGGCCAGCCAAGCGATTAACCTCGACGCGTTGCGCGACAAAATCCGCGCGTACAGCGTCGCTGGAGATATCACCTTGGAGCTGCAGATTCCCCAAGCCGAAGGCCGGCTTTTGGCCCATTTACACCAGCAAGGCCAGATTCTCGCAGAGACCTACACAGGCAACGACGTCTGCTTGTGCGTGCGCTTGGAAAAGACTTGGGCCAAGCGCTGGCGGCTAGATCGCTTCGTTCCCACCTGAGCTATTCGGCCAAAATCCCCTTTGCCACCGCTGCGTCGATCAACTCCCGCGCAAATTCCCACAGTGCAGGCGCACCTTCCCCCATATGCTCGTTGCGCGCGATCACCTGCGCCTTTTTGATCTCATGCCGCTGCCACGCCGCCTATTCCTCCATAGGTCGAATGCGGCGGATTGCCCTACCGACCCAGTTATTTTTACTTTGCTAATCCATTCTATTAGCCGACACCTAGGCCCAATAAACTACCCAAGCCACCATGGCACAATCACAGCTCGCGCCCAACACCCGGTCGCGACTCGAGGCACCCGCCTTCGCCATAACCACCATTTCGCGCCCCGGCCCTCGGGAGCTTGCGAATGCACACTGCATTGCCGCCGAAACCGGCTACCTCTATGTACCCCGCGCCCGCCGCTCGCTCTCTGGAATTGCCGCCGCCGAGGCGCTCGCGGGCCTGATCGTCGTCGAGCGCGGTAATCTCGCCCTCTGGGTCGCCGGACAGTGCCTCCGCTACCATCCCAACATGGCCAAATTGCGGATACTCGCCTTGGGACAAGGCAAGCACGACATTTTGGTTGACGCCTTACAACTCAAATTAGGCGACCGCGTCCTCGACTGTACCTGCGGTCTGGGTGCGGACGCCATCGTTGCCTCTTGTACAGTCGGCGAGGCAGGTCGCGTCCGCACCCTCGAAGCCTCGCCGCTCTTGGCCCTGCTGGTCGAGCGTGGCATGCCCTTCTATTTGCTCGACGACCCGCCCGATCTCGCCCCCGCCATGCGCCGCGTCGAAGTCCTAAACGCCGACTATGCCGACTATCTGCGCCTCGAAGCTGACAACGCTTGGGATGTCATTTACTTCGACCCGATGTTTAGCGAAACTATTGCCGACGCTCAGGGCCTAGATTTGGTCCGCTGCTTGGCCTGGGTGGGTGGTCCGTCTCCCGCGGATCTGCGCGAGGCCCGCCGCGTCGCCCGCCGCCGAGTGGTGATGAAGGATCGCCAGCCCGGCCGCTCACTCGCCCGCCTCGGTTTTGCCAAAATCGAGGCAAGCCGCCGCGTCTGCTACGGCGAGCTGTCCGCTTGATAGAAGATAAGGAACAAATCGTGAATCTATCCTGCTGCGCCTGGGCCTTGACCGGCTCGGAAGAAGACGCCCTCACCGCGCTGGCCGCTATCGGTTTTTGCTCCATTGACGTGCAGGCGAAGACTTTTGTCGGCCCAGCGTCGCGAGCGCGCATCGACGACCTCGGCCTGTCGGTCTCCTGCCTCGCGCTGTGTTTTAACATGGAAGACGGCGCGGCTCTCGACGGCGCGACAGCCGCCGCTCGACAAGCCGCCCTCGACCACTGCCGAGAGGCCCTAGACCACGCCGCCGCCCTCGGTGCCGACACCGCGTATGTAGTCCCGGGGGTTGATCCAGCCGCTCTATCACAGTTTGGTGAGGCCTTGGGACAAGTGGCTGACTGCGCGGCCGAGCGCGCGATCCGCGTCGGGGTTGAGCACTTCCCCGGCAAGGCGCTGCCGACGGCTGCCGGGACTTTGGAATATCTGTCCCGCCTAAACCACCCCAACCTCTACTTGCTCCTCGACACCGGCCACCTACAGATGTCCAAGGAAGACCCGGCCGCGGTCATAGCCGCCGCCGGAGACCGGCTCGGGTACGTGCATCTAGATGACAACGACGGGGAGGCCGACCTGCATTGGCCCCTACTAGAGGGCGTGCTGACCGAAGAGGCGCTAGCCGCGACTTTCGCCGCCCTCGCCCAAAGCCCGTACGCCGGCCCAGCGAGCATTGAGCTCAGCCCCCAACTCCCCGACCCTGTGGCCGCGCTGGCCCAAAGCCGCGCTTGCGCCTTGCAACGGGACTAAAAGAGAGTAGTCGATGCCTATTTATATTCTGCTTCTAGCTGGCTTATCTTTCATCGCCTGTAGCGGCGACGAGGGCGGATATGTTCTCAAAAAGGTGCCGCGCAATCGGACCTTGATCATGGACTGCGCCGAGGCCAACTCCTGCTCCGGCCAGATCCAAGATTACAACTCCTTCAACCCCTTCATCCCGGGCAGCATCTCGCGGATAGGCTTCAATTTTCTCTACGAGCCGCTCTATTTCTTCAACGCCTATGAGGAAGATTCTGAGCTAATACCCTGGATCGCCGAGAGTCACCATTTCAATGAGGATTACACCGAACTCGTGGTCAAAATTCGTCCGGGCGTCGAGTGGAGCGACGGGCATCCTTGGTCGGCGCACGACTTTGCCTTTACCATCAACATGCTCGTGGAGCACGCCCCACAGCTCGTGTACTCGACGGATATGGCGACTTGGGTCGAAGAGGCGGTCGCCCTCGACAGTCTGACGGCGCGCGTTACACTCAAGGCACCCAATCCGCGCTTTCTCTTCAGCTATTTCGTCCACAGCGGCGACCAAGGATGCCCCATCGTACCCAAGCACATCTGGGAGGACAAAGACCCGCTGACTTTTGCCAACTTCGACCTGCAAAAAGGCCGGCCGGTTCTGACCGGTCCCTATCGCATTGCGCGCTCGGAGCCGGCCCAACGGATCTGGGATCTGCGCGAGGGCTGGTGGGCTGAGAAACTTGGTTTTCAGGAACTGCCCCAGGTCGAGCGGCTGATCTACCTGACTTATATGGAGGAGCACAAGCGCGTCCAAAATCTGATCGCCAACAACATCGACACCTGCTTAGAGCTGCGTCCGGCCAACATGATCTCCCTATTGGAGCGCAATCGCAACATCACTACTTGGACCGGCCGCGAGCCGCCGTACAGCTACATCACTTGGTGGCCCATCTCGCTGGGGTTCAATGGGCTGGAGACCCCTTGGTCCGACCCGGAGATGCGCCGCGCGGTCAACTATGCCATCGACCGCGAACAGCTCGTGGCCATAGGTTGGCAAAACTCAGGTTCGTGGACGCTGCTGCCCTTGCCCGACCTCCCCCAGATGCAGCGGTATTTTACCCTCGCCGAGGACTTGGTCGCCAAGCACCAAGTCGGCGTCTTCGACTTGGAAAAGAGCGCGGAGATACTCGCCCGCAAAGGCTATGTACGCAACGGGGTCTTCTGGGAAAAGGACGGGCAGCCCCTAAGCATGGTCATCGACATCTTCTCCCACTTTCAGGACCTGACGCCAGTGCTCATCGCCCAGCTCAAAAAGGCCGGCATCAACGCCTCTTTCCGCATGACCTCAGACTTCTCCACGCGCCTGCGCCAAGGCACGGCCCGCGCGTACCTGATCGGCAACTTCAGCTCCATGCGCGACCCCTATTTTGTGCTGCGCCAGTACCACAGCCGCTTTGTCCAGCCCACCGGCGAGCCGGCCGACATGCCTTGGCGCTGGCAAAACCCGGCCTACGACGCGCTGATCGACCAGATGGGCCAGACCCCGACCGACGCTCCAGAGATGGACGAACTCTATCGAGAGGCCATGGACCTCTGGCTGGCCGAGCTGCCCTCCATTCCCATCGTCCAATGGCCGCACCGCATCCCGCACAACGAGACCTATTGGACCAACTGGCCCAGCGCAGAAAACCCCTATATCAACAGCGCTTACTGGAGCCGCACTTGGCTCTTGGTGCTGCTGAACTTGCGACCGCAGGTGTGAAGGAACCGGCGCAATGGATCGCCATGATAGGAGGACCCTTACGGCAGCGTGGTTGGTGGCTTCAGCTATGCTGCTTTTCATATTGATCACGCCCTATCTTGTGTCGGAGCAAACGCTTTTTTCTCTAAGCGAGGCTTTTAAGGTGCCGCAGCGCAGCGGGGAAACGTGCGCTTTGTGCGGCATGACGCGCGCATTCGCAGCTCTTGCACGTGGCGACTTCGCCGCGGCCCTTATCTACAATCGAGGGGCGGTCGCCTTTTATGGAGTTTTGCTCGCCAATCAGCTAGTGGTCGCCTTGTTCTTGCTGCGTCGAATGCACAAAAGGAGATACCATCATGCAGGTGCTTAGTTTGCTTTGGGGAATTCTGGCTATTGTTGGAATGGTCGTGGGGTTTTTCCCGTGTCTCGGCTCGCTAAACTGGCTCAATATACCTTTTGCAGGCGTCGGCATCATCGTCAGCGGCATCGCGCTGGCTACGGCGGGCAACAGCTCCAAAAGCAGCGGTATCGCTGGCTTGGTATGCTGCATTGTGGCCCTGTTTTTTGGCATCATACGCCTCGCGCTAGGCGGGGGCATTTTCTAACCCTATATCGACAGCGCTTATTGGAGCCGAACCTAGCTCTTGATGTAAGTGAGGTGCGTCGTAAAAATGAGAACGTTCAAGCTGTGGGCGGGCGGGGATGCGCACGTGGGCACGGATCTGGCGCGTGCCAATCGCCGTAGTCTTGCGGATGCGATCCTGCAGGCCGAATGGGGCGGCGCCGATGGCGGTCCACCGTTCGAGTGGGATATTATGCTGGACATCGGGGACCTGTCCGGGTCGCAGACACCGCCGGATGACGAGGAAGGGGAAGAGGTGGTGCGGCAGTACAGCGCGTCGACCATACATCCCCGGGAAGATTTCTATAATATTGTGGGCAACCACGACGCCAGCGGCCCTGACGAGCCGTGCCAGTGGTGGTTCCGGAAGTGGGTGGATCCCACCGGGGAGAATTCCGAGTATTCCGGCGTTCACGCCGACCGGCGCCCCTATCCGGTCGAGGGGACCTGGGAGCGGTATTCGTTTCAGGTGGGGAATATCCTGTTTCTGGCGATGGGTGACCGCAACGACGGCGGGCCTCCGGTTGGGCGGGGCGAGAGAGGCGGATATCCCTCAGGCGCGGTGACGCGGGAGACGTTCGAGTGGTGGAAAGAAAAGGTCGAAGAAAACCAGGACAGGATCATTGTAACGGCCCACCACCATATGTTGAGGGACACGACCGTGGCGTCTGGCCCCTGGGAGGGGGTTGACGGAGGCTACCATGGCCGCTTTGAAGACGGGGCACCCATCGGGGCATCGTATCTCTATTTCGTGGGGGGAGAACCGGATGCGGGGGCATTCGAGTCTTATTTGGAGGCGAATCCGGGCGCGGTCGATCTCTGGCTGGGGGGACATACCCATACGAATCCGGATGATGCACACGGCGGGCGGTCTCATGTGGAGCGGAAGTGGGGGGTGACCTTCGTCAATGTGGCGGCAATTTCGAGATATCACGGCAGCAGGAATATTTCGATGAGCCGGTTGTTGACGTTTTCGGAAGGGGCGGCGGAGGTCAATATCAGGTGCTACCTCCATATGAGCGACTATGCACCTCAGGGGTGGTACGACAAGGCGGAAAGGACGGCGCCGCTGCGGATGTCGTTCTCATATTGAGTGGCAACGGGCGCTTTGCCCTGCCGTTAAACGTCCATTCGCCATCCATTCACCGTCGCCGGCCTCGTCCGTAAACAGAGGACCCAAAACTCATTTCGATCTCCTCCTTCGATAACTTTGAAGGACACAAGCACGGTTTTGTCGTGTCCTCTGTCCATCTCGGGCTCTCTTGTGATAGAAACGTCAACTATTCTCTTTAAGCTCGATCCGGTTACCACCCAGAAGTTCCGCATGGTGAGGGTGGCATGTAAAGATAATCACCTGCTTCTGTTCTGCGAAATCTCTAAAGGCCTCAGCCGCCTTTTCCTGTCGCCGAGGATCCAGATCCACAAGCGGGTCGTCGAGCATAAGCATACCATTTGCATCCATCAAAAAGTGGTTGGCCATAGCAAGGCGAAGCGATAGGGCCAGAACATCCCTCGTCCCGGCGGATAACAGATCGTATGGTAATGTCACACCATCTTGTCGAACAAATCCCCGAGGAAGACTCTCCTCCATATCGATTCGGTCATACCGGTTCTCTGTCATCGACACCACATATCGCTCCAGATCGCCTGTCAGTCCTTTATAGGTATTTGAATCCATCTCCTCCATCAGCCGATCTGTCAGGTCTTTTATCCGTGCGACGGCTTCGCCTCGTTTATTTATTCTCTTGAAATTTTCGGTCAATTCTACAAGCAGGTTGTTCAATTCTTCGGCAGATAATTCTGGTTGGTTTTTCTCTACATTCGCACGCTGAATTAACAGGTCCCTCTTACTATCATTCGTTTCCATCAACTCGGCCTGCTTCTCTTCGTACATTTCGATGAAAGAATCAATATCTTCAACACCATCGGGTAGCGGGACAAGATTTTCGATCTTTTCCTGTGTTTCCTTCTCGTTCTTTACCTCTTCGGCAAGTTTCAATAGCAATTGGTTCGAACTGCCGTAGGTATCAATCAGTTCCTGGATTCGTTCCTGGTTCTGTTCTAAGGAGCGTTTATGTCCACTTATCTCATCCCTCACATTATGCAGATCTTCCAGAATGCTATCTAAATCACGGGAATCTTCCGTTGTACCAATCTCTACAACTTTCGCTTTGAGTTCTTCATAGGTCTCTCCAGCCAACGCCGCTATCAGATTGTTCTTTGCAGAATTGACGCTTTGAAGACCCGCCGTATAGTCCTTGTTGACGCCAATCGCTTCGTTTAGATTCTCAACATCGTGTTGTTCAAGCAGAGCGGTGAGATGCAGATTGGTTTCCTCAAACTCCTGCACAAGTACATCAAAATTGCTCTCACCAGATGAAATGTCTATCTCCCAGTCCTGATGGTTAATCTTTACTCTGCTTCCTTCATCGTAAGAGATATGACCCCCAGATGCTATTTCTTGGGACTGTGGTTCAGAAAGGCCTTCTTGAACAAAAAAGGAAAGGGCATTTTTCGCCAGCAAACGGACAGAGAGTTTGCTCGCAGTTACGCTTGCCTTAAGCTCGTTGAGTTTCGCGCCTGTTTTTCGCAACTCTTCCAGATCATTGTCTGTGAGTTTCGGAGTTTGTTGAGCCATCTGCTCCGCATCCTCAAGTTCTTGCCGCCTCTTCTCAACCTGCTCGAATTGTCTTCGTAATTGATTTCTCACTTCCTTTTTTATGGCCATTTCTTGTTCCAAAGCCAGCGCGTTCTCTTTTTTCTTGAGCCCAGGCAACAATGCCTCAATCCGGTCCATTTCGCTTTCAGCGACAGGCCAATCTCTGTTGTCTTTTTGGAGTCTTTCCATACGGACGTCAATGGCATCCAGTCTGTCATTCAATGACTGGCGCTGGCGTGCATCCTCTACGACCCTCTCATTTTCTTCGATATAGGCTTCGATGGTTTCAATCGTGTCAATACAAGTATTGATCTCACCGTTGATTTCGTCTAGTTCAGCCTCGTAGTCCCCGGCTTCCTTCAAAGCCATCTGTTTATCTTCCAGATCGTAATAGGCCTGGAGGATCTTGCCGACACCTCTTTCATAACGCTGATCACTTTCAGGGCATCCGCGTTCACGATCCCACCGACTGTAGTATGTAGTGTATTCGGATTCGATATTCTGCTTGAACTGATCTACTGAGACACCATCCGTCTCGAAAACAGCCCTTCGGAGGATTGTACTAAGGGTCTGAATAGGTTCTGCCCCCAATTCCTCAATCGTTTTGGGCAGTCCAGATTGGTACGTCATCAGCACTGTTTTGAACGTCCCTTCTTTAGCTGGCAGCAGCGATATCAGACGTTTTTGGATCGCATCTTCGTCTGTAATAAGGGAACCTCCTGGCAACGTAAATTCCGCAGACTTTGTAGCGCCCCAGGTTCTCTTGAGAGCATACGTATCTCCGTTTAGATTCAGACATAGAGACACGGCGATGGTATCCCCGCCTTCTAACGGCAAGAAGGATTCCATCTCCCTTTTAAACGCGAAAGGGGTTAGACGCGCTGGTGTAAAAAGTACCCGTTGAAGCGCATTAAAAATCGTTGATTTTCCTGCTTCATTCGGTCCATGAATGACATTGAGTCCAGGCTTAAAATCGAGCAGTGCATCCGTCAGCCCGCCAAAAGGAGTGAGAGCTATGCTTTTGAGTATCATTCTTTCACCTCCTGAATCATCTCATAACCGATCTGTAGTGCCTCTACGTCCTCGTCGCTGCGAGCAAGCTCCGTTAAAAACCTGTGGGGAAAAGAGTCCTGAGTAAACTCCCGGTCAATGACATCGGGAGTAATCTCTATAGCCACATCGCTGCCATCCCACTGAAGATAAAAGACATGCTCCCTTATAACAGATTTCACAGAATCCAATTCTGCATAAGTTTCTCTGGGCAATCGTCCGGTCAGCTTCAATTTTACCAGCAGATTTGTCCGGTCCGTCTCTGTGTAATATTTCATCAATCGCTCTATCTCCGCCGACGTTCTCACGTCAAACTCATCGTGTGTAAACCGAAACTTTCCTGGGAAAATCTGCCGTGCATTGATTGCCTTATTGTTATCAAGCTCAATAATCCAGGCGCATCCACAATGGCGGCAATCGAACCCATCCGGTTCAGGCGTACCAGAATAATATATCCGTTCGCTGGAACCGGATTTAGCAGGGAATGGAACGTGGACGTGACCAAGCAGCCACAGATCGACTTCGCATTCAAGGAGTTCTGCACGGGTCATCGGGTAGTAATTCCGCCGTTCATCAAGACCAAGTCCCTCAATATTCCCGTGAGCAATTCCGATATGGTATTTGGTGCTCTGATCCTTATGGATCGTTTTGACCCAATCGATAGCATTCTCAGAAGAATGCTTGGCAGTGCAAGGACCGGGATAGAGCACAACATCCAAATCATAGTGATGCAAGCGAACGGGCTCATTTTTCTTCAATACACGCAGCCGATCACCACCATGTTCAACAACGTAGTCCCATAAGGCACTTTGACTGGACGTATAGTCGTGGTTGCCTGGCAGCAAGATCACCAGGCCATTGCATTCATTCAAGATATTAACACACCTTCTAACATCTTGTTTGGCAACTGTTACCCGATCAAAAACGTCACCAGCCAAAATGAAAAGGTCACACAGTTCTGAGTTGGCTCGGTCGACCAAGCCTTCCAGCACCTCAAACCTCGCCTCAGTGAGTTCGTTTTGAACATCGGGATAGCCTGCAAATTTCAGTCCCAAATGCAGATCCGCAGTATGCAGAATCTTCAATACCATTTCACCCTCCTGTATAACAATTTTGCCGCCTGGCTCTGATTCCCATTGGCAATTGCTAGGGCGCGAAGCATCAATTGCTTGCGCACGCTCTTAAGATAATCGTTCATAATATAACCCGTCATGTGGTTCCGGAAGTGACGCAAAAGGGTATGTTCCAGAAGTTGGCGCATCAAATACGATGTCATCAGCATCGATAAGCTTCTTGCGAGCCACGCTGAACGCTCAACCACAAATTATAGTTCACGAACATTCCTCGGTCAACTAAAGCTCTCCAGACGACTCAAGGTTTCCTGAGTAAACCGTTTTGGATATTGCAAACTGGCATTCACTCGATCTAGGATATTCAGTGCCAACTTGCCAACATCACTTCTGCGTTCAAGTTTAGAAGCCTTTTTAAAATCCCCATCGGGCCGCTTTGCGGGGGGGTAAAGTACCTTGACGTCAAGCGTTTTTCATAGGGCCAGATGCCCCCGGTATCAGACGCTTTGAGCCGCGTGAGATACCGAAACCCTAGTTTTGAAAGGGAATTATATACCTGAGTGACCAACCTCTATAGAGTATCAACAACGCCGTGCCGACAACTTCCAAGATGACCCAGCTTTTGAGCATAGGCACCTCCTTGTGTTAGGTGAACAAAAAATGCGCCACTGGACAGTAGCGCAGGGAGAAAAACGCAAAGTATATACTTTACTACTTACTTAGTTATACCCGAAAAAGCGCAGCGAAACAGGGGGGGGGTAGGGCGTCTCCATATGCTCAAGTCGAGGCTCATAGCTGCCATCGCTTTTGGGATGTATCATAATTTTAATGTTCTCTTTCTTTAGGAGTTCAGCTACTAAGATCATTAAATCAACTAGATTTTCTTCTTTTTTATCGGGAGATTGCTTAGATAAAAAATCAGCAAAATCATACATAGATAGTTCCTCGGTCATCTGAACGCTCCTTTCCCTTTGGGGAATTTTTGGTTAACAATAGCGCAAATATCTAATTCACAAAGACCTACGCTATCGGTGGATACAAGAATCCCCGAGCGACTAAGGGCTATAGGCTCGGGGCGGAGATGGAGGGGAAGAAAACTCTACTTTATATTTATCTTCCACCTAGCAATGCGACTTAATGTTACTCGCACATCGGGCTGATTCCCACGAATAGAGCTATGGGCACGATTGCATTGGGAAGGAGAATGCACAACCGTATGTCCATCTTCGCGCACAGGTCCAGCCGCAAATTCAACTACACCAGTTTCGCTAGGGGATCTAGCACGCTTTAATAATTTATTGGCTGTTGTGTGCTTCTCCCAACCGACGGATAGATCGCCTCCTTGATAAATGAATACTGCAGGAGGCAGATAGTCCTTTGTTACACTAACAGAATAGTTAGACGACGCCTCTGCTAGGACTCTCTTGTGGATGCGATAGTATAGCATGTCGCCATCCGGGATTTCTTCTACGGGCCACTTATTCACTAGTATGCTTCATCCAACACGAAATAAACTCTGGTTTGGGGCAAGAGTTCCCCCGGATTAAGTTCCCGTTGTAGTCGTCCCCGTAGTAAGAAACCGAGTTATCAGGGTGAAAATTGATTAAAAGCTCGAACTTATCCATCTTCCAGTGCAGGTCTATGCTTCCTTCACTAGCGGGCGCTATGCGTACCTTAATTGCTTTTGAACCCTCTAACTGATGGAGAAATTTAGCGGCGGCTTTTATTGTTTCTTCTTTATAGGCTGAACATCCTGCGTCGTCCCAATTTTCCTCTAAGCGCAATATGCGAGCCTTAGCCCTATCGACAATAATATCAACATGATTAATTATAACAATATCAAACCAATTTTTCGTAATTTCTGCAACAACTGAGGTTATACGCATCGATCCCTGTGGATAGTCCGTATGGACAGGTGGTTTAGGCCAATGGGACTCCCTAGACGTACTAATCGTCTCAGATCTAGATAAAGACGTGGGTTCTATGAACTCCTCAAAATCTTGTCCAAAGTAACCCGGATCAATTCTTGTCGCTTGGGCCATCGCCTAATAGCCTCCCGTATTAAGCCGGTGTTTAGTGCTCCCGGATGGTCAATGTTGACAGTGACAACAACGATTTTTTCAGATTCACTCTGTTCATTATTCAAATTGCCCGAGGTAAACGAAAATTCGCAAGACAATCCATCATCCATAGGCACGGTAAAATCTGCTTTTTCAATATGCCCCTCGGGATTGCCGTTTCTCCATAGATTGGGGCACAAGAACCGTTGTGACAGCCACTGCTCGGGATTGTCTGCTCTTATTAACACCCTGCAATTAAGCCCAAGACTACGATATGGGGTATGGGGCATTTTCGATACATAGTCAGCAACTATACTATGGGCAGCATAGCTTTCCTTAAAAGAGCCATCGCTAAGTCCCTCAACCTCGAACCTTGATGAACTCATTTTAAGCATGGCTTTTTCATACCGAACGGCCGATTCAAAGGGGTTCGTTATTGACTGAGCCGCTTTCCAGTCATTAGGCACAATCTCTTTTTCGGCCAAAAACCTAGGACTGAGCATCGTAGGTTCATGCTCTTCAGCCATAACGACGACAATGACCGAGTGTAGCAGGTAAGGGGCGCTTGTGTCCATTTTCTACCTGTTCTGTTTATTCTAACTTGTTCTAAATTTTAAGAGTAGATGATTTTCATCGCCTGTCAAGTCAAAAACGGGCCAGCCGCTAGCTCCGATTTTCTTGACTTTTGCCCGATTGTGTCTATTTATTGGGTAATAATCATTCAAAGCTAAAAAAATAGCGCAAGTCTCAATTATACAGAGACCTACGCCATCCTTGATCACTCACGTATATAATTCCCTTTTAAAAAAGGGACTTACATACTTTGTGGCCCAACCCGTAGGGAACACAAACAGCCCCAAGCTACTCTGAGACAATAGTTTGGGGCAAGGAAAAAATGAAAATTTATACTGGGGTATTATCTGGTATGACATTCATTAGCACACCAATAGCAACCGTCTGCATTGTATCCTCTGCGTTTCGCTTCCGTAACCGCTCCACGACATGAGGAATGGTAGCCCAATGCTTCTCGATTATGAGGTGCTGGATAGTTATGGTTTAGGCAGTTCGACGGTTTTGGGAATACGTGAACTTCGTTATCCCCGCTGGGCTGTTTATTTTTATTCACGATGTAATTGGGCATTATGCTCCTCCTGATTTAAGGTGTATAGCTGGACATGAGAACAAAATAGTGTACATAGTGCATAGCAAATTCTGAGGACATTGTCAAATGCCCAAACCACAATATCTTGTTGCTTGAGACACTTGACGATGTCTGATGTGGTATATTTATTATATCTACGTTCCTGAGCCACTAACCAAAGAAAGGGGATCGGGTTATGGCAAAAAAGGGAAAGCCTGTTGATGTTAAAACGCATATTAGAGTAAGGAAAGATGGATCGGTGGAGCATGTTGATAGGCATTGCCGATCTAAGCCCAAAAGGAAATAGCTCTATCCGCTCTATCCTTCAAGCCCCAAGCCACAATGTATTGTGGCTTGGGGCTTTTTCTGTGCGTTTTTCCTCCAAATATGGTATAAACTGTTGTAAAGTATATACTTTATTCTTATCTCCGTGCCGCTAATCATATCCAGCGGCGAATCTATTAAACCAGAGTGTTGTGCAAGCACTCGCAACAAGTGAGGTGCATTATGGTCATTACCAAGACCTTAGCACTCCTTGAAATACTGGGAGAAATCATACTGATGATTTCCAAGAAATGGCCTAAAAGGATGACTAAGAAAAAGAAAGGGCCGGGCCAAGCCTACCGTCAAGGGCTATCCCTGCCGCAGTTAATCCGTCTGTTCCCTGACACCTAATAGGGTTTGGATGCCGGTCGGCCCGTATCGAGGGCAACCTGCTATTTGTGGAGGCCATTCAGGGCGCACCCCACCGTACCGGCCGGCGCAGAAGGCGGTCGAGCAGGGGAGGTCAGGCGGCGCACTCGAACTGCGGCTGAGGCGGGGCCCTCGGCGGTGCCATCGCTCGCGGCAAACGTCCGTTGCATAACATGGCACCGATGCTCGCGTGGCGGGACAATGCCCCTTTCGCTACCTTACGGCATCCCCAGCGGACGTATTATTCCGAACAATCAGCTCAGTATCTCGGTGAATCTAATTGATCTGCAAATGACCGCCCAAGAATCCCTAGACGCACCTCGCGTGCACCATTTCCAAAGAAAAGTGAACAAACACCCGCAAAGTGAATACCTATGAACCCCTACCAAACTAATGTCTTTATTAATGCGCAAGCCCACCCTCCACCGGACTACGGTCCAACGCAGCAGGCGTTACTAAATCGAGATGCCTTCGCTGATGTGGAAGTAGAGGTGACGCGCTTGCCCGGTTATCAACCGACGCCGCTGATTGCATTGAACGGTCTTGCGGCGGCGAGCGGTGTTGAAGGCCTGTGGTGCAAGCATGAAGGGTATCGATTCGAGGTGGGGAGTTTTAAGCCGACGGGACCCGTTTACGCAATGCTGTCCGTGTTGAAGGGTGAAATCAAAAAAGCCACTGGTGTGGCAACAGTCACGACACAAGACCTGATAAATCGGCAGTATGAATCGGTGACGAGAGAGGTTGTCGTCTCGGCGGCAACATCGGGCAATCACGGGCGCGCGTTGGCGTGGGGTGCCCGTATGTTCGGTTGTCGATGCGTGATTTACATGAACGATGGCGTCAGCGCCGGTAGAGAGGAAGCGATTGCTGCCTATGGCGCAGAGGTGGTGCGAGTAGCGGGAAACTACGATCGAGTGGTGCAACGCTCCTACGCGGACGCTGAGATGTTCGGCTATTTTGCCATATCGGATGAGAAATCTGCAGAGTATCCCCACATCTCCCGTGAGATTATGCAGGGTTACGCAATAGTCGCGGACGAAATCGTTCGACAGTTCAGCGCCGTCCAACCACCCACTCATGTCTTTGTCCCCGGCGGTGGCGGTCGACTTGCCGCGGCGACCTGCGGGCATTTGTGGGAGCGATATGAGCGCAACCATCCGCGGGTAGTTGTCGTTGAACCCACCACATCTGCCTGCCTATACCGAAGCGCGCTTGAAAACAGCGCAGCAACCGTCAGCGGGGATGGTCGGTCCGTTATGGACGGACTGGTCGTTGAATCCGCTTCGCCCCAAGCGTGGGATATTCTAAGGGCTGGTGCTTTCGCCTTTCTTACTATCCCTGACGAAGCGGCTGTTGATGCCATGCGACAAGCGGCGACAGGTGTCGGTGGGGATCCCCCAATCGCGATTGGTGAAACGGGGATTGCAGCGTGGGCAGGATTGCTGGCAACGACCCGTGACGAAAATCTGCGGCAGCAGCTTGGACTCGATTGCGACAGCCGTGTCGTCATCATTGCAACCGAGGGGGTGACCGATCCGGAGGTTTATTGCAACCTTGTTGGCACGACTCCGGAAGCGGTTTTGGCGGGGACCGAACCGCAATAGGAATAGGGAAAAGGATCCCGCGATGACAAGACGCGAATATTTGGAATCGATTATGCCAACGCGCGAGATGGTGGATCATTTTGTGACACCTGCGAAGGGCTTTGGTGCATGGATCGGTATTTTTGGGTTTCTCGGTTGAATAAAGACAGGCTCCTCAGTAGATTGGGCATGACTTTTTTGCGAAAAGACTCTATGCCTTCTCTTCCAAGGAACCTGTCCTGTCCAACGTATCGTCTGCTCCGTCTTCGGTCAAGCCCCGTCGCCGTCGCTCGAAGGTTGTGTATCGGGTGCGTAATTGGCCTGATTATGATGCGGGGCTTACCCAGCGCGGTAGCCTGACGGTGTGGTTTTCCCCCCAAGCGGTCGAAGCGTGGTATTATCAAGGGCCGCGCCAACGGGGGGCGCAATATACCTTTTCGGACGTAGCCATCCACACGGCGTTGACGTTGCGGCTTATGTATCACTTGCCGCTACGCCAAACCGAGGGGTTTGTCGCTTCCATTGTAGCCTTGATGGGCTTGGCTATACGGGTGCCGGATCATACGACCCTCTCGCGGCGTCAGGCTGACTTGACAGTAGCGTTGCCTACCCAGCCCACGGATCAACCCCGGCATTGGGTCGTTGATTCGACGGGGTTGAAGGGGTATGGCGAAGGCGAGTGGAAGGTGCGTCAGCACGGCTGGGGCAAGCGGCGCACCTGGCGCAAATTGCACCTTGGGGTCGACGAAGCCACCGGCGAGATCGTCGCCCAGACGTTGACGGCCAATCGCCCAGATGATGCCGGGCAGGTCGAGCCGTTGCTGGAGCAAGTCGCGGCCCCCATCGCGGCGGTGGGCGGGGATGGAGCCTATGATAAACGCAAGGTGTTTGAGGCGTTGGCTGCGCCGGACCGAGGGCCGCCGATCCGGCCGATCATTCCGCCGCGCAAAGACGCCAAAATCCAGCAACATGGCAACTGCAACGCGGAGCCGTTGCCCCGCGATGAGACGATCCGAACCATCCGTAGCCGGGGCCGTCGAACCTGGAAAAAAACCAGTGGCTATCATCGCCGATCCCTCGTCGAAACCCAGATCGGCCGCTACAAACAGAGCCTCGGCGACACCTTGCACGCCCGAACCCTATCCCACCAACAAACCGAAACACGAGTGGGATGTGCCATACTCAACCGGCTATTGCATTTGGCTAAGCCCGAGTCCTATCCGATAACCAAGGAAGTCTAAAACACACCAGACAAGGGGCAACACGGCCCCGACAGTTTTCATGCACCAAAGCCCCTGCGAAGGCCAATGTGCCGGTAGAGTTGGCGAGGATTATGTGTAATAACGCACAGTCGGCGTTTGACCCCGAGATCGGATGGGTGGTTTGCGATGGGTTTCGCGGTGGTGGTGTAGATGATTCGCGCGGGTTTTACGCGTACGAGAAAGATGGTGCGCGGCAAGCGGTCAATTACGCGGATTGCCCGTGTCGCATCCATACGTATGGGAATAGCTTTACGCATTGCGATCAGGTCAGCAATGGGGAGACATGGCAGGAGTATTTGGCCGCGCATCTGCTGGAACCCGTTCGCAATTACGGCATTGGCGGGCACAGTGTGTATCAGGCGTATCGGCGAATGTTAATTGTGGAGAGGGAATATCCCGCCGAATACGTAATTTTGAATGTGTGGGACGACGATCACTTTCGCAATTTGGATGCGTGGCGGTCCATTCGCATGGGACGACAGGGGCGGTTTACGCTGCCGCATTTGTGCGTGAATCTGGAAAGCGGAACCGTGGAAGAGCGCGAGAATTTGTGTAAGACTCCCGAAGAACTCTATCGGTTATGCGATGCGGATTGGGTGTGGGAGACTTTTGGCGATGATCCGATTTTGCACGCGGTTATGGCGCGCAAGGGCAGTGTGGAAGATGCGTCGGCAATGGCGCAAAGTATGGGGGGAGAGCTCGAGAATGCGGGGTCAGATGCCGAGGTTTACAGCTTGCATACTGAAGCGGCTCTGTTTGCAACGCGGTTTGTGATTGAAAAGGCCGAGGCGTTTACAAAGGCCAATGAAAAAAAGCTGCTGGTGATTTTGTCATTTGGTTCGCTCAATGTAGCGAATGCCCTGAAGGGTGAGCCGCTTTTTGACCAGACGTTTTTGGATTGGCTGGCGACAAAGGATGTACCGATGATCGATTTGCGCGATGCTTTTCGGGAAGAATACGCGACATATCGAGGGGATGTACAGACATTTTTGGCACCGTATTACATTGGGCATCACACGCCGCGCGGGAATTTCTTCTTTGCTTGGGCGATAAAAGATCGAATTGTAGAATGGCTCGATCCAAAACCATTGCCCTATCAAATAGCGTCGGATTGAGCCCGGATCGGTGCGGGCGGAGATGATCCTCAGGCGACCGCTACAGGCCGCGCATGAGCTAATGTCGCAGGAAAACACGCGGGCGAGCAGGGCCGCCCACCCAGTTGATGGCCGCAGGACGGAACGCTCGAAGTGCGGTCCGTAGCCGGTGGCTCTCAACTGGTTTCGAGGGCATGATGCGTTCACGGTCCCGGGCACGAGGTGTCAGGACACCGTGGTAGTGCAGGAGATAGAGCCAGGGCGGGGGTACCAGAGCCACCAGCTTCTCCAGGGGTTCTAGGAGTGAGAGCAGGAGATACGCTCTCCCATCCGACCAATTGCGACGTTCTCCCATATAGCCTTAAAGTCCCAATATCTGTTTCTTCTTTTCCTGAAATTCGTCCTCGGTAATGACACCTTTATCCTTCAAAGATGCTAACTTCTCAAGTTCATCCAAACCAGATATCGGAGCCGCTGTCACTTCACGATCGAGAGAGTCTCTAATCCTATCAATTTCCGCCTTCAACTCGTCAAAGTGAGGTTGTTGACTCCTATTGAACACAATTGAATTCTCATCTTGTGTCGATTGCAGCAAGCCTCTCTTTGCTTCTTGTCCTCCTATAAACGCAAATTGAATGTACCCATTAGTCATCATGCCAGCTTGCTTATATTGAATTGACGAAATCTGAGAGATCAATATCTCTTTATTGCCCTTGAAACCATGCGTCATGAACGCCATGGCCCCTTTCCGTGATATTACAATCTTTGCACCAACTATTTCGACTTGACCGTTTACACCCTTCGCAATCATTAGATTCTCCTCGTTCGTTGACTTTGAATCAGCGAGGCAATTAGCTCCTGCTGGTCATTGGCAACCAATCTGTTTGCCCTAGCTTATTGCGGCATCTTGCAGTTCTTTGACTATCGCTGCGTCCGCCGAAAGGGCTATTGCTATACTCAGCGGCGTTGTTCCGTTCTTGTCCTTCGCGTTCGGATTTGCTCCAACTTCCATCAACGCCACAACAACAGCAACATCTCTTTCAAATGCCACCGCGTGATGTAAAGGAGTGGCACCATCATCGTTGTTACTATTCGGATAGGTGTCGGCAGACACCAAGCGTTCGCGTAGCGGCCTCGAAGTAGACCGGAGTATTCCAGGTCGGGCAGGAGCTAGGCTGGCTTTGCACCGTCAAGCCGATACTGGCTGCTTCGTTTGATTTGGCATAAGCCGGTTCTCGGTGGACGAACTGCCTTCATCGCCACTAGGGTCGACTCCACAGGCTGCCAAGGCGAAAGCTAGGAAGGTTACTGCGGCCGTCAGGTGATCACAAGGAAAGTATAGGTAAAATGAGGCACCTTTTGGGGCCTCTTGTCAAGTCGCTGGACACCCAACACCCCAGGGGCTGGGTAAAACTCCCTGATGGTCGTTTACAGATCCTTCGGCAGGGCTGGCAGTACGATTTTGTTTCCTGTCCGCCCGTATCAGGATCAATCCGGGATTTGAGGGGGCCGTTGAGGACAAACAAGCCGTACGGTCGGCGCAGAAGGCGGTTGAGAAGGACAGTCAGGCGGCGAACTCGAAGTGCGGCTGAGTCGGGCCCCTCGGCGGTGCCATCGCCGGTGGTCGGGTCGGTAGCCCGATCCCGTTTAGATAGTGTCAGATTGAGCCCGGATCGGTCAGGGTAGCGATGATCCTCAGGCGACCGCCACAGACCGCGCATTTGCTGATGTCGCAGGAAAACACGCGGGCGAGCAGGACCACCACCCACTTCAGCCGATGGCCGCAGGACGGAGTGCTTGAAGCGCGGTCCGCAGCCGGCGGCTCCTCAACTGGTTTCGAGGGCACGATTCGGGCACGGTCCCGGGCACGAGGCACTAGGACACCGTGGTAGCGTAGGAGATGGAGCCGGGACGGGAGTACCAGCGCCGCAGCTTCTCTAGGAGTTCTAGGGGCGAGAGCAGGAGATAGCTCTCCCATCCGACTAGGGCGTTTTGAGCGCGAAGCAAAGCCGCGGGTAATCCGGCAGCAGAATCTTACGTGGTGCGGTGGAATAATGTCAGATTACTTTTCTAATCCGACCAACAACTGAGCCTAGGATGATGGACCGGGACAACCCCTTGGCTGGCTACGATGCACAACGGTCTTACTTTACCAGAGGTATTTCAGTGATTACCTTCGTTGTCTGGCCAGAGGGTAAGGGGGCAAGTGGCTTTTTTCAACCTCTTTGGAAAGTGAAATGGAGATGCCTTCACCCAATCCCTGTCTGTTCTTTAATGCTTCATCAATCCTAAAGCGCATCCCATTGATCAATTCTTTTGCTCTCCTGATAGGAGTTTCGATTAGCACTAACTCCATCAACATCTCCATCCGACCTTCTTCTGTTTGAAACTTATGTTCTTTATCTCTGAAGTAATTATGAATCAGGTAGTTCCTCACTTCGCGAGCCGTATGAAACGACTCCCAGACCCGCTCGTCATCCACTGTTATCCGTTTGCCTAACTCATCAATGAGTCTTTTCAATCCTACCCTATCCGACGGCGGGGAGCCTCCGGGAACCTCCGTGAGCAGCCTTCGCACAGCATCTTCAAGAAACTGTCCTTGGGACGCCGCCGAGCCATAAAGGGAGTAAACAGCGTTAAGCTGTCCTTCTTCGGACTCCAACATCTTTAGGGACTCTTTGGAATAACCCTGTTTGCGAAATTCTTCCTCTACCGAGAGTTGCTGAGCGTCGGTCATAATCATTCCCTCTTTTCATATTCTATAGCGTCGTAACACTAGGGAAAAATGTCTTGAGGACTTCCTGTATATGGCCCATTTTTTCATAAATTCTACGGGCTGGTGCTTTCGCCTTTCTTACGATCCCTGACGAAGCGGCTGTTGATGCCATGCGACAAGCGGCGACCGGTGTCGGTGGAGATCCCCCAATCGCGATTGGTGAAACGGGGATTGCAGCGTGGGCGGGATTTCTGGCAACGACCCGGGACGAAAATCTGGGACAGCAACTTGGCCTCGATTGCAACAGCCGCATCGTCGTCATTGCAACTGAGGGGGCGACCGATCCGGAGATTTATCGCAATCTTGTTGGCACGACTCCAGAAGCGGTTTTGGCGGGAACCGAACCTCAACCAACGGAATAATTTGAGCACCCGCCCGTGTCCCCAATTCCACCTCACGTCGCCGCTAATCGCGAGAACAGCGCTATTGCCCTTCTTCCGGCTTTTACCCCTCCTTTTCCCTTATCGCTGCATGAATCTTGAACAGCATCAACCAGTATTGCTTGTAGAGGGGGCTCTCGCGCACCTTTCTCTGTTCGATGCAGTGATCGATTATGTTCGTTAGAAACCATAGGAATGGATATGCCGACGATTTCCCAAGCGTCGGCACGAGTCCCATATCAGCGACCGTACAGAACTTCGGTCCGGTGAACATCGTCTCGTTGTCCATCGAAATCCGCGCTTGATCGTCCGCCGGGATAAGCATGCCTTCCCCAAGTACGTAGAAAAGGTTGGGCCAAAGATCCCGCTCCACAGATTCCAACTCCTCGTTCACAACTTCAGCTAGCTTCGCAAGTTCGTAGTCAGTCCCATAGGCGAATACGCCAAAACACATCCCGTGGTTCTTGCTGTTCCATGGCGCTTCATCATCGAACATCCCGAGATGCTTTAGACTCACGCAGTTAACCGCGGCATCCCTGATTGTCGCCCTGGTCAGTTGCGACTTTACTTGTATCGAAGCCAGACAGGACTCGATAGGGAAGTAAAGGCTCTCTCCGGGCAGGATTGATCCCGCGACATTCCTGTCGACAATCAAGATATCTTGTTCCTTACTGGCAGCCATCAGGGCAGTGAGTGCGAAGCCCTTAACCGCTGCCAATCCGCTTGGCAGCATCTTGCCTAATAGGTCAAGCAGTAGCTCCTCTCGTGACGAACCCCGGTGACCTGGATGACCAATGGCTCCCTTCTGTTTTCCCAGTGCGTCCAACATCCCTAGCGTGCCTTCGAACCACTTCTCCATCTTGGTAGCGTCTACCTTGAAACCGCCACTGAGCTTTTCTATTTCCTTTTTAAATTCGTCCCGGTTCACCGAATCTTCTCCTACAACCTACGCTGTTTGGTTTCGTTCACGCGCAATAACTAGCCCATCCCATCCCTGACGCATATCATGGGTCGCTACCTTATCCGAATAAGTATAGGAAAAATTAGGCACCTTTTGAGTCTTCTCTCAAGTCGCTGAACACCCAAAGAGCCGGATAAAACTCCCTGATGGTCGTTTGCAGGTCCTTCGACAGGGCTCGCAGTACGGTTTTGTTTTTTGTCCGCCCGTATCAGTATCCGGGATTTGAGGGCCGTTGAGGGCACACCAAGCCGTACGGCCGATGCAGAAGGCGGGAGTAGGTGCCCCTAGGAGGCCGCTGACACTGCCCGATTTCAAAACGTCCGGCTGAAGCGCAGAGACAGATCGAGGTCGCGCGTCTGGTTGGAGACAGGGCGGGCAATGTAGAGGCGGAAATTATCCCTGTGCAGCCCTAGGCCACCGCTAACTTGCAGATCGAAATCGGCCTCGTCCGCCAGCCAAGCCGAACCAGCATCGGCGAAAAAGCCCACATTTACCCGCCCCCCTTGCAGCCAGTGCTCGGCGTTGAACAGTGCCATTCTATCGCCGCTGAACTCCTTGAAACCATAGCCGCGCAAAGAAGAAAAACCGCCCAAGTCAAAGTGGTACTGCCGCGGTACTGATCCGGTGGCCCGTCCTAGACGCAGACGCAGGTCGAGGCGGCTGTATTGGCTGACGGGCTGGTAGCGCCGCACATCGAGGACATAGCGCGCAAAGTCGCGGTCCCCGCCCCAAGTTCCTCCGGCCCGCTCGCCAAAGCCATTGACAAACCAGCCGCGCCGGGGGCTGTGGCGGCTATCGCGGCTGTCCCAGCGCAGTTCGGCCCGCAGGCTTTTGTAGCGCTCCTCGTCAATGGCTGGATTGGGGCGGAAGCTGTCCGGGCCCAAGCGGCCGAACAAGGCCCATTGGACGCTGTTTGCTAGGGAAGAGAAATCGTCTTGGGTATAGCGGACGGTCAAGCTCAGGTCAGTGCCTAGACCCTGCACCGCATATGCGCTGAAGCCCGTGCGGCGATAGTAATCGCGGAAATCGCGCCGGAACAGCACCGCATCCAGCGAATTTTCCTCGGCCGACAATAGCCAGTGATCTTGGGTATCGGTCAGATCGTGTAACTCAGCACCTAAACGCGCCGCGTACGCCCCCCAGTTCCGCCCCACCGCCAGCCACTCAGCTCCCAACTGGTAATGCCAGTAGTCGCTGCCCAAGCCCCGACCCAACTCGCCGTATTGCACCAAGCGGGAAAAGTCGTTGAAGAGAATCCGGGGACGCCAGCCTAGATAGAGGCCGTCAACTTTGTTGTACTGGGCGACCAAGCCTTCTGGCTGCCATTCCAGCAATTCCCTGTGGCCTCGGTCCCACTGGCCCTGCCAGTCGGCGAAATGGCTGGTCTCTAAGTCGCGGGGGCCCTGCCAGCCGGCGAAACGTCCGGTGCCTAAGTCGCGGGGATATTGCAGAGCCCGGGCGAGCAAGCGCTCCAAGCGACCCTCAAAACGGACCAAAATTAGGTCTTCGTCGCTGAGGACGATGAGGTGCATTTGATCTACTGTCTGACCGCGGATGCGGTAGAGCAACCAAGCCACTTCTCGGCCTTCGCGTACTTTGAGGACCACTTCCCAATTTTTGCGCGTCAACAATTCTTGGATCCGGGGCGGTATCCTCAAATCCTGCCGGAAAGGAGTGTGGCGGGCCGTGTACACGCCCACTTTGACCGCGTGGATTTCGCTCAGCATACCGCGCACCCGCCAGCTAGGGGGCACGAAAAAGGTGACCAAGCGAGCAAAGCCCACGCTCATGGGGCCAAAGCTCATTTCAATTTGCCGCTCGTATTGGACCTCGGGGAGTTCCCATTCTATTTCCCGGCGCAACTGGCCTAAGTCCGCAGCGCGGAAGCAACCGGTCATACCCAGCGCGATGGCCGCATACAAGGCCAATTTGGTCATAGCTAGTCTTTCTGCGGCGCTTTAGGGCTAGCCGCCCCAAAGTCAATGCTGTCCAAAGGCGCTATGTCGAACTTGCGGCCAATGCGCCCCACTTGGGCTAGGTCGAGGGGGCCGACGATATTGATGAAGACAAATTCGTCAGGATCGTCAGCCAAGACCAAAAGCCCGACGATGGTCTCATCCTCGGTGCGCACGTAGAACTGCACCCGCTGGTCGAGTTCGCGCACCCGCACCACTAGCTCCCAGTCGGGCAAGGTGAGGGCTTTGAGCCGTTCGGAGATGCGCTCGTAATCGTACGACGTATCTAGGTTTTGACCCTCCGCCTTTTGGTAAGCTTGGAAGCGGATGAGGTACAGGGCCTCCAGCATATCGGCTAGTTCTTTGTCTTCAAAGCGGGTAGCCGCAGCCACCAAGTCGAGGAGTGAGTCTTTCAGGTAGATCTCGATAGCAGTTTCCGGCTCGGGACCATCGAATAATCCCAAGGAAGAAAAATCGATGTACCCAGGTTGCTCTTCCACCGGTGTGGCGGCCCACGCGCTAGTGGGACCAACGGCGACGGCAAAGAGAAGCAGAGCGTAAAAAGAGAACATGGCAAAACTCCTCACATGGTTTGGACGGGTAGGATAGTGTCTAGGTTGAGGCGTAGCGGCTGGACTAAGCGCTGCTGGATCACGTCGTCGCGCACTGTGGTGCCCATGCGGCTGTTCAGGTCGCCCAAATAGGCTAGGGTCCACTCTACTTGGCGGCGAGCTTGGGCAATTTCTTTAGGACTAAAGGCCGGTGGCACAGGCTCTGGGTCGAATAGGAGACGGCCGGCGATCAAGGCCAGAACGGCTGCGGCAGCAAGGGGTTTGTACCACCTCTTGGCAGTGGTTCGCCAGCGGTCCTGTCGCGTCCGATGGATGCGGTCTTGGAGAGCTTGGGAGACCGCATCGGGGCTGGTGAGCGAGGGCAGGCCGCGCAAGTCGCTGCATGGGCTTCGATGCGGCCCTGCTCAACAGGCGTCAACTCGCCGTCGATATAGGCTTCGATCCGCTCTTGGATCCAGGAGCAAGGCATGATCTATTCCTGTAAAAGGGCGCGCAGGCGTCTCCGCCCACGTTGGCAGAGCCGGCAGAAACGTCCCATAGCGGCTTCTCATCGTCCTTCGCCTATACTAACGATTGGCGGTGGGGAAAAGTTACAAGAGCCGCCCTTCTTTCTGAAGAATATCCCCGGCAATCGCGTAGGTCGTCCCGTGCATGGCAATGACGACTAGGCCGAGCCCGGCCGCGAGATAGCCGCCGATGTACAAGTTGGGGACGTCAATCGACTCGTAGTTGTGGGCGTGGGTTTGGACTTGATCGATTTGGAATCGGTAGTTGTCGCGCATCGGCGTCAGGGTCAGCGGCGCAAAGCCCTGTAAGATCGAATAGTCGGCGGTGCCGCCGATTTCCTTGACCACGTGATCGACCTCCACCACTTGGTTCCCTTCGGGCGTTTTCAGCTCGACCCGTCCGTCCTCGGCGATCTGCGTCACGTGAGTGTGATACAAGGTGTTGAGCCGGGGCGAGCGGCTTTCGAGGATTGCGGCGATGCGATGGTAATAGGGTAGCCCGTGGCGGCTGTCGTTGATGAGCTGCCAATGGACCGCTAGCCCTTGGCGCATGGCGTAGTACACCTGCTTGCCGGCGTCGTGCAATTCGGTTGCGGCCCAATCGCCCGAGCGCCCGCCGCCGACGACGAGCACCCGCTCGCCGGGGAAGTCTGCGGGCTTGTCGTAGTGAGAAGTGACAAAAGGCCAGTCCTCGCCCTCCACTCCGAGGGAGCGCAGGCGACCGCGCTGGCCGGTTGCGAGGATCAAGTACTTACAGGTGTAGCGCTGTTCAACGCCCGTTTGCACGTGCCGACTGGTGAGCTGAAAGCCCCTTGCGTGCGGCTCAATCCGCTCGACCTCCTCAAAGGTGCGAATGCGCTCTGCCACCCCAAAGCGCTCGGGCACGCGGTGATAGTACTCGATCAGATCGGTCTTGAGGATCAGGGCGTTGACGTCTAAAGAGTGCCCGATTTCTGCGGCGTGCTGCGCCAGCGGATAAAAGGCAAACTCCATCCATTGACCCGGCGACAAGGTCAGCAGGTTTTGCGGCGCTCGGTTCCACAATCCGCCGACCGGCTCGCGGCTGATGAGCAGCGCGTCCAGCGGCTCGCCGCGCCGAAAGTCCATGGCGACTTGGTCCATTTCCTCAAAGAGCTGGCGCGGGTGGTGCAAGGTGCGAAACAAATCGACGGGCTTGATGCCGCTCTGCACGAGATGCTGCATATCCAGCCCTAACAGCGTGCGGTCGAACTGCTGCAAGTACCTGGCGAGGGGTGCGTAGCGCGTGGCAAACATGCGGCTGCTGCGGAAGAAAGGATGCCAGCCGCCCAAGACCACAGCCAACGGCAGGCCCGCCGGCCCACCGCCGACGATGATTACGGTGTGGTGTTCTGCGCTCATTGTTGCCCGACGATGATACTTTCTGGCCGGAAGCTAGCGAGAAAACTCTGAAACAGATTTGGGATAATAAAGAGGACGATGTGTATGCCCGATTACTCGATGAATGATGTTGTGCTTGTCCGATATCTCTTTTCTGATCTACCCGCGTGCGCGGGAATGACGGCGGGCGACGGGGCCACAGGCCGCAAGCGGTAGACGCGGCGGGCCTACTCGTCGGCGTCTAACAGGTGCCTGAAGGCTTCGAGACTGGGCATCTGTATGGCCGCCCGAAACAACTGCTTGAGTCGCTGCACATCGTCAATGGCCCCAATGCGGCGGGCCAACGGGTGCATATCCTCCGGCTGAAAGCGCAGAGCCAACACTTCTTGGATGCTTTCTTGGATCCCTTGCTCAATGCCTTCCTCACGGGCACTTTCGGCGAGGTACTGGGCAAACGAGGATTCGCGGATGAGGTCCATGAGATGCTCCTTGGAAACAATGGCCATGATCGTCTGCGGATTATATACCAACCCACTCAAGATCGCCAGTCCAGCTAGAAAATCGGCCTTGACCGCCCGACCCAGCGGCACGGCCGCCGCCCGGGCTACGCACTGCTCTAACCACGTTGCCTCGGCCTGACCGGCTGGCGGCTGCATCAACGGCGCAAAGGGCAGCAAGCCTACTGTCCCGCTGTCGAGCACGGCTTGACCGGGGAGCTGGCTCAGGCGGATCACTTTATAAGGAGACATCATAAAACGCGCACTCAGGTCAGGTGTCGTGTACTTAGGACCAGTGTTTTTAATCCGCTCCCCCTGCGGACTTGAGCAGTGCGCGCGAATTCGCTAGCATACATAATATGCGTTGGCCGAACTACAAAGCAGAGGAGACAGGATCATGACGCCCGAACAAATTCTGCAACACCCTCCCAAGGTCCTCACCCCAGAGCAGCGGCAATCCTATTTCGACAAGGGCTTCCTATTGGTCGAAAACCTCATCGGGCCGGAGTGGATTGAGCGCTTGTTGGCCGTCACCAACGAAATGGTCGAGCGCAGTCGCGGCCTGACTGAATCGGACGCGGTTTTCGATCTAGAGCCCGATCACGCGGCCGACAACCCCCGTCTGCGACGCCTTACCAGCCCGGTGGACCAGCACCCGGTCTATTGGGAGTTTGCCTCTCAGTCAATGTTGGCTGACGTAGCCGCCGATCTGGTCGGCCCGGACGTCAAGTACCACCATTCCAAATTGAATTTCAAGTGGTCCGAAGGCGGCGAGGAGGTCAAGTGGCACCAGGACATTACATACTGGCCGCATACCAATTACAGCCCCTTGACCATTGGCACGTACCTGTACGACGTCGATGACGACCAAGGGCCTTTGGCCGGAGTCGCCGGCAGCCACAACGGGCCTTTGTTCGATCAGTACAATGCTTCTGGACAATGGGTCGGCTGTATCGCCGAGCAGGATCTGCCCCAGGTTGATCTCGGCCGCGTCGAGTATATGCAGGGGTCAGCCGGGTCCATCACCATCCACAATTGCCGCACCGTACATGGGTCCAAGAAGAATTTATCGCCCAAGGGGCGGCCCTTGTTGCTCAATATCTATTCGGCGGCCGATGCCTTTCCCTATACGGCCAACCCCTTGGACAGCCCTCAGTACTCGGGGTCTATTGTGCGGGGCAAAGCGGCGCGCTGGGCCTATCACGACCCGCGGCCTTGTCTCATTCCGCCGGATTGGTCGGGGGGATATACGTCTTTATATGCGTTGCAACAGCAAGAGGATTGGGAGGTATAAGAAAACATGTCATACAAAGTAGCCATCATCGGCGCTGGCATGGTCGCCAACGTCGGTCACATCCCCGCTTGGCTGGAGTTGGCTCCAGCCGTAGAAGTGATCGGCGTGTTCAATCACACCTTGGCCAAGGCCCAACAGACCGCCGACCGCCACGGCATCCCCCACGCGTACGACGACTGCGGGCGCATGATGGACGAGTTGCGCCCCGATATCGTCTCCGTCTGCACCCCCAATGTCTCGCATCGCGCCTACACCGAAGCTGTCCTCCAAGCCGGTGCCCACGTCTTTTGCGAAAAACCCATCGCCGCCAGCCATGCCGATGCCGTGGCCATGTACGCAGCGGCCGAGGCCGCCGGACGCCATCTATTCGTTACCCAGACAGGCCGTTTCTCCGGCACCAATACTGCTGCCAAGCAACTGGCTGCCAGCGGGCACTTGGGCGAAATGTACTACGCCGAGACTTCGGCCTTCCGCCGCCGCGGCGTGCCCACTTGGGGTCGCTTCCACATGAAAGAAGCCTCGGGCGGCGGTCCCCTCTACGACATTGGCGTCCACGCGCTCGACGCCCTGCTGTGGATCATGGGCAATCCCAAAGTGGTGGCCGCCTCGGGCGCGACGTATACCAAACTGGCCGACCAGCGCGAAGATGTGGTCACGTCGCTGGCCGACAGCGGCGCTCCCGAGGGCGTGTTCGCGCCCCGGGACTACGACCTCAGCGAGTACGATGTCGAGGATATGGCCGCTGGCTTTTTGCGCCTGGAAACCGACGCCACCATCAGCATTAGGGCCAGTTGGGCGGCCAATCTGCCCGATGGCACTGGCGGCACCCTCCTCATGGGCACTAAGGGCGGCCTCACGTTTAATCCCCTCACCTTTATCGGCACCTTGGGGCACTATCAAGCCGACACCCGGCTCAATGTGCCATCCGACCCATCGGTGCCCTTCTCAGGCCATTGGAAAGCCGCGGCCCACTTCGTCGAGGTGCTTGAGGGACGGGCCGAGTTGTTGGTCAAAAAAGAGGAAGTACTCAACGTCATGGCCGCCCTCGACGGCCTGTACCGCTCGGCC
Organism: Candidatus Latescibacterota bacterium; assembly: GCA_965261395.1. Lineage (GTDB taxonomy): Bacteria > Latescibacterota > UBA2968 > UBA8231 > UBA8231. Next base: position 2,110,669 of record OZ253462.1, on the reverse strand, counting down.
ACCGAGGGCCGGGAAGTGAGGATAAGCTGATGAACCGTCTAAGCGATGCGTCCTTGCAGGATTTCATCATCCGGGGATACCGCGTGGTGCAACCGACCGCGACCGCGGACCTACACGGCGAATTGCACCGTCAGGTCGAAGGCGTGCTCGCCACGGGCAATCCGGGCAACGACCTGATAGAGCGCATTCCCCTATTGCATCAGTTGTTCGCCGATCCGGCAATAGACGCGGCCTTGAGCGGTATTTTGGGGCCGGGGTACGCCCTCCACCGCCATTGCCACTGCCACGATCTCGCGCCGGGCAACCAAGCCCAAGCTTGGCACAAGGATTATCCCTTCGGCGGCAATGTGCGCTACCACCGCCCGCGCTATGTTCTGATGCTGTACTATCCGCACGAGGTGACGCCGGATATGGGGCCTACGGCGCTGGTGCCCGGGACTCAGTACTATATGGATGGCCCCGGCGCTGAGGTCGAAGGGTTGGCCCTGACCTGCGCGGCGGGCACTGCGGTCATCACCCACTACGAATTGTGGCACCGGGCCACGGCCAATCGCTCGCCCCGGACGCGCTATATGCTGAAGTTCCTCTTTGCCCGCACTGAGGAGAGCCGGCCAGAACAGCGCAGTAAGTGGATGCCGACAGGACGTCACGCGGCTCTGTACCGCACGCTGTGGCGCTGGTACGGGGGACAGGCCCCCACATTGAGGCCGCAGCGATCGGTGGAAGTCTTGCAGGCGGCTTTGCAGGATCCCGATGAACGGGTGCGGCTGGATGCCTATTACGACTTGGGGGCGCTGGGAGCCAAAGGGGTGCCAGCATTGATGACGACGTTAAAAGACGAGTCCGCCCGGCGTTGGCAAGCCAATATCGAGCGCGGCGATTTTACCAATCCCAGCCAGTTGGAAAGCCCCTACGGGCTGGCCGCGGCTGGCGCTGTGGCCGTGCTCGCGCTCATCGAGGCGTTGCAGGATCGGGACTGGTGGCTGCGCGCCGGTGCGGCCACGGCCTTGGGCTGCATGGGTGCCGAAGCTCAGGATGCGGCCCCAGCCCTTGCCGCAGCATTGCAGGACGACAGCGAATGGGTCTGCCGCAATGCCGCCGACTCCTTGGGCAATATGGGCCGGGTGCCGGCGGTAGTACCGGCCTTGGCGCACGCGCTGGACGATAGCCGCGCTATGACGCCTTGGTCTTTGTCCGATGCGCCGCTGCGCGAAAACGCAGCTATGACGCTGGCCAAATGGCGTGCACCAGATGCGGCGGTAGTCTCCTTGCAACGGGCGCGTCAGCAGGGCAATGAATACGTGCGATCCTGGGCCGAATGGGCGCTGGATCGCCGCTTTTAGGAGGAGAGGGTCATGCAAGCCGAACAATACCTGCTCAGCGACGCCGAGATGCAGCAGTTCATCGCCCAAGGCTATGTCCAGGTACAGGCGGATTTTCCGGGCGATTTTCACGCCGCAGTGTGCCGCCAAATCGACGCTGTCTTGGCAGCCGAAGGCAATCCCGGCAACAATATCGCGCCGCGCATTCCCGCCACCGCCGAGGTCTTTGCCCACCCCGCGGTACGCGGGGCTTTGACCAGTATTCTGGGCGCGGGTTATCTGATGCACCCGCACCGCTACTGCCACCTCAATTCCCCCAGCAGCGACGGCCAGAGCTGGCACAAGGACGACTATATCTTCGACCAGAATATCCGCTATCACCGCTGCCGTTGGGTGATGGCCTTTTACTATCCACAGGACGTTACCCCAGATATGGGGCCCACCGGCGTGATGCCGGGGCGGCAGTGGTACAACGGCATTTCTAACGCCGATCCAGCGCGAGCTACCGAGACCGAATTGGGCTTGTGCGGCCCGGCTGGCACGGTATCGATCGTCAACTTCGATAGCTGGCACCGGGCCACGGCCAATCGCTCGGACAAAAGGCGCTACATGCTCAAATACCAGTTCACCCGCATGACAGAGCCAGAGGCACCGACGTGGAATAATAAGGTGCCCCACTGGCAGCCGCTCGACGGCGACCCACACCCAGCGTTGTCACGGCACGTGTGGGACTGGTTGTGTGGCCGGCCGGCCGCGAGCAGCGGCAGCGCGCGCTGGGAGGATTTAGGTACCGATTCGGAAACGGCCCGCCTGCAAGCGACCTATAGCTTGGGAGGGGACCAAGTAGAAGGGCTGATCAAGGACATGCGGAGCCAAGCCCAAGCTCAAGCCGAGACCAATCTGGCCCATTCGCCGACCAATCCCCAAGGGGGCAATCCGGGCGAATTGGGCCCGGTACACGCTTTGGCTGCCTTGGGCGCGGAGGCTTTGGATGGACTGTTGGCTGCGGCCCAGCAGGGGCCTTGGCCCGGTCGGGCGGCGGCGCTAGGTGCCCTGGCGACCATGGGCAAGGAGGCGGCTGCGGCAATGCCGGTATTGCAAGCGGCCTTGAGCGATGACGCTATGTGGGTGCGGCGCAATGCTGCCGAGGCTCTGGGGACGATTGGGCCGGCAGCGGTATCGGCGGCTCCGGCCCTCGCCCGCGCTTTGGGCGATGAGGTGGAGTTGGTGCGGCGCAACGCCGTTTTCTCCCTGAGCAAGATGGCCCCCCCCGACGACGAGCTAGTACCGACGGTAGCTCGTGCTCTGGTCGATCCAAATCGCTATACGCGCTACTACGCCAGCACCGCCTTGCGCAAGATCGGGACCGCCCACGCCCGCCGCGCCTTGGTCGAAGCGCTGGAGTCGGCCCGCTGGTGCGCCATTACTTCGTCGTCAACGCCTTTTTGAGGAGCTGTTATGAACGCGGTTTTTCCCTTTAGCGAAGTAGCCCGACTGCCCATGCCCGGGGACAATGTGGCCATTGCCACCCGGCGTTTGGAAGCGGGCACGGGCATCGACTACAACGGCCAGCCGTTCGCGCTGTCCCACACAGTGATGGAAGGCCATCGCTTTGCCGTCGAGCCGATTGACCCCGGCCAGTTCCTGCTGTCGTGGCAACTGCCCTTTGGCGTGGCCGAGCGAGCCCTGCAGCCGGGCGACTACGCCTGCAACCAGAGTATGCTCGACGCATTGGGCATCCGTCAGTTGGACTTCGAATTGCCCACGCAGGCCAATTTCGTCGATCGCATTGAGCCGTACCAATTGGATCCAGCGAATTTTCAGCTTGGGGTTGCGCTCGCTCCGCATGAGGAGCGGCGGACCTTTCTCGGCTATGGTCGCTCTGGGGGACGAGGCGTGGGCACGCGCAATTATATCGTCGTCTTGGGTACGTCCTCGCGCACGGCTAGTTATGCACGGCTGTTGGCCGAGCGCTGGAGCGGCCGGTCGGCCGGCGATGGCGTGGTGCCGATTGCCCACACCGAGGGCGGCGGCTGGTCCGCGCCCAATAACCGCGAGCTCTTATTGCGCACGCTGGCTGGCTTTGTCGTCCATCCCAACGTCGGTGCTGTGTTGGCGGTGGACTATGGCAGCGAAGCCGTGACCAACAAAATGCTGCGGGAGTACATGGTGGAACACGGCTATGCCCTCGATCACGTCCGGCATTGCTTTATGAGCTTGGACGGCTCCTTTGAGGCGCGTTTGGCAGAGGGCGAGCGGCAAGTAGCCACTTGGGCCGAGGAAATGGCGGGCGAGGAGCGGGGCGAGCACGATTTGGCTCATCTCAAAATCGCCTTGCAGTGCGGCGGCTCGGATGCCTTTTCGGGCATTTCGGGCAATCCGCTGGCCGCCTGGGTGGCGCGCGAGCTGATCCGCTACGGCGGGGCAGCCAACCTCGCCGAGACCGACGAGTTGATCGGCGCCGAACCGTATGTGCTGCAAAACGTCAAGGATGTGGAGACCGCGCGCACCTTTTTGCACATGGTCGAGCGCTTCAAGGAGCGGGTGTCGTGGCACGGTGCCTCCGCCGAGGGCAATCCCTCCGGGGGCAACAAATTTCGCGGCCTGTACAATATCGTGCTCAAGTCCATTGGCGCGGCGCGCAAGCGCGATCCCGACGTGCGCTTGGACTACGCGATTGAGTACAGCGAGCCGCTCAAAGGGACTGGTTTCTATTTTATGGACAGTCCGGGCAACGACTTGGAAAGCATTGCCGGGCAGGTGGCCAGCGGCTGCAATGCCATCTTCTTTGTCACGGGCAACGGCTCCATCACCAATTTCCCCTTTGTGCCGACGATCAAGATCGTCACCACCTCGGAGCGCTACCAATTGCTGGCCGCGGATCTCGATGTCAATGCCGGAGCTTATTTGGATGGCACGCCGATGGACGAGTTGGGTCAGGCATTGTTCGAGCGCACCTTGCGGGTGGCCTCGGGCGAGCGCTCACTGGGTGAGCGGGCCGGCCACGCCCAAGTGTCCATCTGGCGCAATTGGCAACAGACCGATACCAGCCAGCTAGAGGAACTGTTGGCCGCTCCCGTGCCCGAGGGCCGGCCCTCGCCGGTGCGGCCCGAGGTCGGGCCAGCGGTATCGTTCCCCATGCTGGATGGGGCTATCGATCAGGTGGGGTTGGTATTGCCCACCAGCCTGTGCGCTGGCCAGATCGCCCGCATGTGCGCCGAGCGGCTCAATGCTCGGCAAGTGGGCCGCGAGCAAGGGCTGTCGCGCTTTGTCGCCTTGGTCCACACCGAGGGCTGTGGGTTGTCGTCGAGCGGTGCCACCGAGCAAATGCACTTGCGCACCATGATGGGCTACGCAGCGCATCCGCTGGCACGGCGCGTTTTGCTGCTGGAGCACGGCTGCGAAAAGACGCACAACGACTACATGCGCAACGGCCTTGAGGAATGGGGCTTGGACCCGGCTGTTTTTGGCTGGGCTTCGGTGCAGTTGGACGGCGGCATTGTCAAGGCCATGGACAAGGTCGAGGCGTGGTTCCACCAAGCGCTGGCAGAGACGGAGGCACCCGTTGCCGTGGAACGCGGCTTGGGTGCCTTGCGCTTGGGGATGCAGGCGACCGGCGCGCTGGGAGCGGACACGGCGCAATCTTTTGCCCAGTTGACGCGCTGGGTGGTGACGGCGGGTGGCACTGTGGTCGTGCCGCACAACGCGACCCTGCTGCGGGAACCGGCGTATCTGGACTCCGTGCTAGTCCAGCCCTCGGATGCCGCGACCTTGCCCTACGGCCAGGCGGCCGTGGAGCCGGGCTTTTACATCATGGAGACGCCCACTGATCACTGGGTGGAGACGGCTACCGGGCTGGGCGCCACGGGCGTGGATCTGATCTTGGCCCATAGCGGCGAGCATCCTTTACAGGGGCATCCCCTAATGCCGGTGGTGCAGGTGAGCGCGAATCCGACAGTGGCGGCGCTCTACGGCGATGATATTGATTTGGCCCTGACGGGTGCGGCGGACGATTGGGCCGAGCAACTGGTGGCGTTGTTGGTTCGGGTGGCGCGGGGCGACCACATCCCCGGTGCCTTGCAGCAGCGCAACGTCGATTTTCAACTGACGCGCGGCTTGTTGGGGGTTTCGACCTGAGTGGCGCGAAGCGGATATCGTCGCCCGGATGCGTGGACGCTGCCACTATTAGCTAGGTGCCCCAAAAATCCATGCCCAAGGTCGCAAAGCGGAATTCTTCCGCAATCTCTGAGCTACTAGTAGCTAGGAAGCCGCCTCCAAGCAGAGGGCAGCCCAGGTCTGGAAGAAGGTCCGCCCGTTGGCGTGGAGGGCGGGCAAGTGCTGGGCTGCGTCGGCTTTTATTTGCTCGCCATCCAGCCCCTCTTCGCGCACCTCGTCAGCAAAAGCCTGGACCATATCGGCGATGATTTTTATGGTAACTTCCATATGGAAGAGGACACCATAAGCCGCCCGACCATAGGAAAACGCTTGGTAGGCGGTGCGGGCAGAAGAGGCCAGGGCAGTAGCCCCCTTGGGCAGATCAAAGATGTCGCCGTGCCAGTGACAGCCCATAAAGGATGGTTCCAGCTCGCCCATCAGCAGGTCTTCACGGGCAGCGGGCTTCAACTCAATAGGATGCCAGCCGATTTCTTTCTGCGGACCGCGGGAGACCCGAGCACCGAGTGCCGTGGCCAAAAGCTGGCTGCCTAGGCAAATGCCGAGTACGGGATTGTCCTCTTTTAGAGCTTGGTCGATAAGGCGCGTGGCCGCGTCTATAAACGGGTAGCGGTCGTGTTCGTACACGCCCATCGGCCCGCCCAAGACCACTAGGCCGGCGGCCTCGTCCATGCAGCGGGGGACCTCTTCGCCGGCAAAGGTATGGATGTAGGCGGGCGCGAGACCGCAGCCTTGGAACACTTGACCGGCGATCCCCAAGTTTTCCGGCTGCGCGTTTTGTAGAACCCATATTTTGTTCATTGTCGAGTCTCCTCCGCTATTTCGTCTTGTAGTTGCACAGATCACCGTTTCCGCGCCAGCGTCAACCCGTCGCCAATCGACAGCAGGGACGCGGTCACGCGCTCGTCGGCGCAGATTTTGGCGTTGAGCGCGCGGATCGCCACCGTGCTTTCGTCCTGCTCGCTGGCATCGGCGGGCCGCCCGCCCCACAGCACGTTGTCGATTAAGATCAATCCGCCCCGGCGCAAGAGTTGTAGGCAGCGCTCGTAATAGGCGTCGTAATTTTCCTTGTCCGCGTCGATAAAGGCCATGTCGAAGCAACCGGCTTCCCCGGCCGCGAGCATGCCGTCGAGGGTCGCTATCGCTGGTCCCAACCGCAATTCGATCTTGTCGGCCACGCCAGCTTCCTGCCAATAGCACCGGGCAATGCGAGTAAACTCGTCGCTGACATCGCAGGCGATTAGACGCCCGTCCGCTGGCAGCGCCAACGCCATCGCAGTGCTGCTGTAGCCAGTAAAGGTCCCCACCTCGACGATCCGCTTGGCACCGATCAGCTCGACGAGCAGCCCCATGAACTGCCCCTGATCGGGCGAGATCTGCATTCCGCCCATGGGCATGGCTCTGGTCTCCTGCCGCAACCGCTTGAACACGTCTCGGTCGCGCAGGGAGTTGGCGAGGATGTAGTCGTAAATATGCGTTTCGATAAAACCGTTGCGGGAACTCATGGGCCGACCTTTCGCAAAAGAGGATGCAGGAAGTTGCGCCTAAGTAAGTCAAGATTGGAGTTTGGGATTCCCCGCGTGACGCCTGCGGTCGCGTCGGGTCTTCTTGGCCAGGGCACGCTGGAAGGATTCCTCTAAGTCGACCCCGGTCTGATTGGCGAGGCATATGAGGACGAAGAGCACGTCGGCCATCTCCATGCCGAGGTCGGCTTCCTCGCCCTCCTTAAAGCTCTGCTCCCCAAAGGTGCGGGCCATGATCCGCGCCAGCTCGCCGACTTCCTCCATCAGCACGGCCGTATTGGTCAGCTCGGAGAAGTAGCGCACGCCGACGTCGGCGATCCACCGGTCCACCGCGCGTTGGCAGGCGCGGAGGGTGTGCTCAGGCGCGGGTTGGCTCATAGGGAACAGGTGCCAGACCGTCCTGCTGGCGTTGGGCATTGACATCGTCCAAGCGCCAAGGCACGGCTGATCCATCGGTGCGAAAGCGCTTGTAGTAGCCGCCTTGGTTGAGGCGGGAGATCGGCATTAGCGGCTCAGCAGGCCGCAGCTCGGCTAGGCCCGCGCCATTGATCCCCGTGCCGCTGGCGAGATCGACGACCTCGATCTCCTCGGGGTCAATGGTCCCTAGGCCGCGGGCATGGGCGAATTGCAGATAGGGGGTGGCTTGCGGATCGAGGCCCATCAGGTAAGTGGCTACTGCATCTACGTGTACCTCGTTGACGCCGGCCAAGGCCCAACCGAGGGGGTGGTTGGCCCCTTCGTTGAACGCCGTGCCGTCGCGGCCGACCAAGCCATCTACCACCGAAAGCCGCGGCATCCCCAAGCCGCGCAGCGCGACCAATAGATCGCAGAGCTTGTGATAGAAGCGGTCTTCAAAGAGGCTGAGGCCGCTCTCGGTCAGCCGCCACAGCTCCTCGGCACAGGGCTCGTCCACCAATTGGATCGCGCATAGGTGCCGCTCGGGCTTGGCTATGATGCCCATCAGGTTTTTGATCGACAAGGTCGTGCAACCCAAGTTGTGGCACTTGGCGAGGGGGACGTTAAAAAAGAAGGCGCAATCAGTTACTTCCCGGTACAGGGGATAGCGCTCGTACACCACGCCGTCGGCGACCTCGACGACGCGGGAATCCTCGTCGGTGTTCATTTCTGCGAGCCGCACGCCCCGCTCCTCGGCCATGGCGCGATAGCCGCATAGTTCCCAAGTGTGCCCGGCCGCGGAGTTTTCCCCGGACTGGCCGTCGGCAACCACCATGCGCTCGGCGGATACGCCTTGGTCGCGCAGGGCGTCGAGCAGGCCGCCGACAAATCCGGGGTGGGTGATGACGCGCTTTTCTGGTGGATAGAGTACAGTGGCGTTGGGCTTGAGCAGGATGTTGCCTGCGGCAGGTAGCGGCACCTCAAGGGCGGCGAGAGTGCGATAAGCCAATTCCCGGTAGGTCGCAAAAGGAGCGTCGGCGCGGTCAATCGGCGCGCACGCGAAATACACGGCGTCGGGGTGTGCGAGCATGGTGCCTCTCCTATATAGTGATAGACAAACAAAAGCGGTCGAGAGCCACAAGCTCCCGACCGCTTACTCGCGTTGGGTGCGCAAGGCGCCTCAGTGTCTTTCGATGTCGGCGCCCAAGGCCCGCAGGCGGCGCTCAATGTGGGTGTGCCCTCGGTCGAGCTGATAGAGGTTGCTAATCTCGGTGTAGCCCTCGGCCGCTAAGCCGGCGAGCACGCAGGCGGCCCCGGCGCGAATATCCATGGCCTTGACCTTGGCCCCTTTGAGCTGAGCCGGCCCGTGCACCAACACTAGACGGTCCTTTTCCGGCGCGATGCGAGCGCCGAAGGAGCGCAAGGCCTTGACGTGGCCGAGGCGATCTTCGAATACGGTCTCGCGGATGTAGCTGTCGCCTTTAGCCATGCACGCTAAGGCCGTCATCCCGGGCTGTAGGTCCGTTGGGAAGCCGGGGTAAAAGGTGGTCACTACGTTGATTGGCGACAAGGTTTCCGGCCCACGCACCCGCATCCAAGCCCCTTCCTCTGTCATCTCGACGCCCATCTGCTGTAGCTTGGATTCAAAAACGTATAGATGATCGCGCACCACGCCTTTGAGGGTGATGTCGCCGCCGGTAATCGCGCCCGCCATCATCAGGAGACCGGCATCGAGGCGATCGTACATGATCGTGTGCTCGGCACCTACTAACTCATGGACTCCCTTAATATGCACTCGTCGCGTACCGACCCCTTCGACTTGGGCACCCATCTTTTGCAGGAGCACCGTGAAATCGACGATCTCCGGGTCGGAAGCCGCGTTTTCGATCACGGACTCGCCCTCTGCTAGGCAGGAAGCCATGACGAGGTTTTCCACTCCGGTATGACTGGGCAAATCGCAGTACATAAAGGCACCGGAGAGCCGCTTGGCCACCACGTCGATGCCGCCGCCGTTCACGCCTTCGACCTCGGCTCCGAGCCGGGCAAAGCCACGATAGTGATAGTCAGTCGGCCGCGAGCCAATCGTGCAGCCGCCGACCTCTTGGATCCAAGCACGGCCAAAGCGGGCCAACAGCGGACCGACAAAAAGCAGTGAGGCGCGAAAGCGGTTGGTCAAATCCGCGGGCAGCCGGTGCTCTTTGACATCTCGGGTGTCTATGACGGCGACTTCCTCGGTTGCATCGTAATCGACGCGCGCGCCGAGACGACGCAACACCTCTAGAGCAACCAGTACATCTTTGACCGGGGGTACCCGGTGCAAAACGGTTTGCCCTTCGGTGGCCAACAGTGAAGCGGCCAACATGGGCAAAGCGGCGTTTTTGGACCCTTGGACCTCGACCTCCCCTTGGAGGGGGCGTCCGCCACGCACAAAAAGGACTTCTGTAGAACTCATTGCCAATCCTAAGAGTTAAGAGGGCGAGCAAACACATCAAGGGGAGGGGGGTAATCCAAATGTAACATTGGGTATCCGGTTCGTCAATCACTTAACGCCCTGCTTGACAGAGAGGGACGCATCTCTATATTCCACCAAATGCAAAATCGCCTCTATTACGCCAGAAAGGAATTCCAATCATGGCTGAATCCCCCCACATCGTCGCCTATCTAAAGCCGGTTTGCGGCTGGAGCAATAGCGTGCGCATGACCTTCGCCAAATACGGCTTGGTATACGAAGACAAAGACATTATCAACAATCCGGCTATTTACGCTGAGATGGTGCAGAAAAGCGGCCAGCCCCTCTCGCCCTGCGTCGAGATCAACGGCCAGATACTAGCCGATGTCGATGGCGACGAAGTCGAGGCTTGGATGGTCGAAAACGGAGTCGTCGAGCCGGTCTCGGCCTAATTGCGCATCCGGCTCAACACGCGCCGCATGCCCTCGCACAGGTTGGGCTGCTCGTGGTTGAGTGGCCCGCTCGCTGCGCGGCGAATCAGCGTCAGCGCGCCCCATAGCGAGCCGTCGCTGGCCTTGAGCGGCAACACGTAGCTAAAGCCGATAGTCCCGTGTTCAGCCCCCTCCAGGAGGAAGCGCACTACTCCTGCTGGCAGGGGGCTTTCTTCGTCGGCACTGGCTTGTCCCACTAGCAACAACGCGGAGTTCCCGACCCCCTCCTGATCGGCGAAAGCGCGTGCGCCATCCTGCTCCAGCACCCGCTGCAAGACCTCAGCCCCGGCCCCGGCCGTGTGGACCACCCCTTGGCCAACGCGCTCATATACTATGGTGTCTGCCGCCTCGATGCCCAGCAGCAAATCCATGCCTTGGACTACGGCTTCGTCTGGAGACATGGCCTCGAGTGATGCGACGATGTGGGGAGGAATTTCAGCGGGTTCGGGCATGTTGAACGGGATGATCGAGACGGGCATGGCGCATCCTTGACAAGGCGAATGAGGGGGTTTTAATTTTACTCTTCTTCTGGTGGCTCTTTAGCTCAGTTGGTAGAGCAGGAGACTGAAAATCTCTGTGTCCGCGGTTCGATTCCGCGAGGAGCCACCATAATATAAACAATAAACAGCCCCTTAGCTTGCACAAGCTGAGGGGCTGTTTGCATTTGTGCGGGTTCATCGCGCATCGCCCTCTTCCGTCATGCGCTTGATTTGTCCCCAACTTGCGGACTGCACTGCCGTGGCGGGAAGCGCGCGCGCGGCGCAGCGAAATCCGACGATGAGATAGGTCACCGAAGGCGGTAGCCCACTGCGGTCGGTAGTGCGCAGGCGATACGGGTCGCTGCTCATCGACCCGCCCCGCAGCACCCGGCTGATCCCGGCGTCCGTCCCTTGCGGATCGCGCTCGGGGCTTTGTGCGTAGTAATCTTCGCCGTACCAATCCACCACCCACTCCCAAACATTGCCCCCCATATCGTGGGCCCCATAGGGAGAAACCCCGCGCTGATAAGAGCCCACCGGGGCCGAGTTGAAATAGCCGTCGCTGTCGTCGCCTCGGCAGCAGCCCTCCTTGCCGTAATTGGCCCGGCTGCGGTCAATGGAATTGCCCCAGGGATAGATGCGGCTGTCGGTGCCGCGAGCGGCCTTTTCCCACATGGCCTCGGTCGGTAACTGCATGCCGGCCCAAGTGCAATACGCACGAGCACCGTACCACGAGACCTCGGCGACCGGCCGCTGTTCGGTACCAGGGATCGGCGCGTATCCCGCGTCGCCGTAGCGGATCTGCGCGTCGAGGTCGCGCACATCGAGCAGCAGGTGCCCTTCTCCATCCGTGTTGCGTCCGATAGCGTCCAAAAAGGCGGCGTACTGGTCGTTGTTCACTTCAAAACGATCGATGTAGAATTCGTCGAGATAGACCTGGTGGACCGGCTGTTCGTCCGCCCGTCCCTCAGTCGATCCCATCGCAAAATAACCGACGGAGACGCGGGCCAACTCGTGCATGGTGCCCGCTGGCGTCTGCACCTGGACTATCTCTTGGGCTAGGACACTCGGTACCCATACCAAAAAACACCAGAACACTCCGCTACGCGCCATACCACCTCCGCTTCATGGCCTTTTTCGCCGCGAGCCGTTGGTTTACTTTCCTAATACATAACTGCCATCCCCCGTTCCAGCAAAAAAGAAATTGGTCTCCACTCACCGCGAGGCGCTTGCGCTTTTCAACCGCGATGTGCGCCTAGTGCTCTTTAGCCAAGCTCTGATCGGCTTTACGATCTTCGGCGGCGTCTATACCGTTCTACTCAATCTCTACCTCTTGCGCCTAGGCTACGGCCCCCAATTGATCGGTCAGGTCAACGCCGTCGGCGCGCTGTCGTTTGCCCTCTTGAGTATGCCCGCGGGCCTGTTGGCCAACCGCTGGGGGGCGCGCCGGAGCATGATCGCCGGCATGGTGATCGCCGCTCTAGGTTTTGGCTTGTTGCCCTTGGGCGAATTTGCTCCCACCTCCGCGCAGTTGGCTTGGGTCATGGGAGCGTATGCCCTCGGCGTCCTCGGCAATACGCTCTTCATCGTCTGCTCGATACCCTTTCTGACCCTGATATGTCCGCCGCGACTGCGCAATCACGTGTTCTCGACTCAGGTGGCGCTGTGGCCGCTGGCGGGTTTTGCCGGTAGCCTGTGCGGTGGTCTGCTGCCCAGCCTGTTCTCCGTGCTCCTCGACTTGCCCGAAGATCACCCGGCCCCCTATCGCTATCCGCTGCTGATGGCGGCCGGTGTGCTATTCATCAGCGCCGGCGCTATCGCCGCAACTCGCTCCCGTCCGCACAAGCCACCCGCCAGGGAACGCGGCGAAGCGACGCCCTTTCCTCTGGCCATCATCCTCGTCTTGGGCTTGGTCACCTTCCTACAGATGGCTGCGGAAAACAGCCTCCGCATCTTTTTTAATGTGTACATGGACGACGGTCTCGGGGTCTCGACTGCGCTGATCGGCAGCCTGACTGCCGGCGGCCAGCTCTTGGCTGCCTGTACCGCGCTGGCCGCCCCTGCGCTCAGCCGGCGTTTTGGCCGAGTGCCGGTGATTACTGCGGGTGCTGGGGCGATGGTGCTGTGCCTCGTTCCCCTCGCGTTGGTCGCCCATTGGGCGGTGGCCGGAGTCGCCTGTATGGCCTTAGTCGCCCTCAGCTCGATCCGCCGCTCGGTCTATATCGTCTTTCAGCAGGAGCTGGTCCCCGAGCGCTGGCGGGTGACCATGAGTTCGGCGCTGACCATGGCCTACGGCATCAGCATCGCCGGCGTTTCGCTCGGCGGCGGCTGGATGATCAACGCGCTGGGGTATCGGGCGTTGTTTTGGAGCAGTGCCGTGATTACGGCTGCGGGCGTACTCTGCTTTCAGGGTTACTTCCGCATCCCGCGCGGCGAGTACGCCAAACGCCTGACAGACGAGCGCGCGTGAACCGGTACTAAGCGCATTCAACGCTCATTGCGTCGCATCGTCGTCCCAGCCGTGCAAGCTGATCTGAGAACTTGGGATCTTCTGCGAGATTGCAGGATTCGTGAGGATCTTTGAGCAGGTCGTACAGCTCCTCATAGACGGGCTGTTGCTCGTAGTAGCGAATGTATTTCCATTGTTGCGTGCGCACGCCTTCGCTCTTGGGGATGTCGGCGCGGTCGAACCGATGCTCGCAGAAGAAGGCCTTGCGCCATTCGACTTCTTTTTTGCCTAACAGTGGGACCAGGGATTTTCCCTGCATTCCGTCCGCAGCACGCAGACCGGCCAATTCGAGGATGGTTGGCGAGACATCTATGTTGAGGGCCATCTCTTCGCGTACGACCCTGCCCTCGTCAGCTCGCGGATCGAAGACGATCAGGGGAATGCGAATTGCCTGTTCGTTCAACTGCCAGCAGTCGCTAAGCCCGCGATCTCCGTAGTACATCCCGTGGTCCGATGCGAAGATCACGACCGTGTCGGCCGCTAACGACAGTTGATCCAACGCCGCGAGAATCCTGCCGATGTTGCGATCGACGCCGCTGACCATCCGGTACAGTCCGCGCATGTTCCGCTGATAGTCCTCAGGCGTCGCATAGCGGTCCTGCCATCGCACGCGACTTTCCGTTTCGCGCAGGAATCTTGGCAGTCGCCTGAAGAAGTCGGGATGGGCGTTGAACGGCTCTGGTATCTTCGCATCTGCGCAGAGCGGATCTTCAGCAGCTGGCCAGATGTAGTGGCGCGGATCGTTGTCCTGGGCGTGCGGCGCGTTGAAACTGACGGAGAGACAAAACGGCTGGCTGGGATGGGTGCGGAGGAAGTCGATTGTTTTGTCGCCGGTAATGTCGGTCAGGTGGCGCACCCTGCCGTCCGGCTGCCTGATTTCATACCCGTCTGCGGTCCAGTGTTCGTAGTTGTCGAACACGTCGAACATCTTTCCTATCGCTTCCTCGTCTTCGAGGGAAGGGTCGATTCCTTTTGCGGCAATGCCGAATTTGCCGATCAGCCCCGTGCGGTATCCGGCCTTTTTGAGAACTGCTGGGTAGGAGCTGTCGGTGAATGCGCGTCGGAGGGGTGGTGTGAGGAAGGTGAAGCGGTGGCGGCTTTCATAGACGCCGGTGAGATAGCTCGCCCGGCTGGCGGCGCAGATTGGACTGGTGCAGAATGCGTTTGCGAAGCGGACGCCGCTTGCGGCAAGCCGGTCGATGTTCGGGGTTTGGATGATTGGATTGCCGGCGCAACCGAGCAGGTCATTGCGCTGGTTGTCGGTCAGGAGGAAGAGGATGTTCGGGACAGAAGCCATGATGGTTGCATAAATAAGGGCGTCCCACTCGCATACGCGACCCCTACTATATAAAGGCCCGTGCGAATGGGACGCCCGCGATAGCATCGATGAACGTTTACTTTGACGGGCGCAGCACCAACACCTCGTAGGTAATAGGCTCGGATACGCGCTCCATCTTCACCCCGAATTGCTCGCGCAAATAATCGAGAGCCACGTCCCAGCCATCGGAGAAATCGACATCGATATCTACTTGGCGCTCAAAGGGATCGTCTGCTGCGCCGTCCCATTGCAGCTCGATGTCGTCGAGATCTCGGTTGTAACCTTCGACGAGGTCGTTGAGTGCGGCGTTTGTGAGCATACCCCGGATCGCAGACCCGAGCAGATCCCCCGTAGCGTGGTAGTTTTTGCCATTGGTCTGAGACCCTCCCGCTTGCGAGTTTGTTGGAAACTCGGAGCCATCTTGGGTAAAAATCCAGCGCGTCCTAGTGCCTTGCCGCTCTTCCACTTCAGCGACAAAACCAAAGCGGCGTCCTAAGCGCTGGACGCGCTCGGTTGGCGTTAGGCGATGGCTATAGGCAATCCGCACGGAGTAGCCCTGCTCGGCCAGTTCCTGCTCTGAGGTTTCCACTGGCATTTCCCCGACAGCCCGCACGATTTCGGCCAGCGGGGTGCGGTGGAATTCTCTGCGCGTGGTCTCGCCTGCTGTGGAAGAAGCATTGCCTTGGATGCCCTTGCTCGGATCATCCGAAGGAGGATGGACGATGATATCCATGCCGTCTAGGGGCATGTAAAACGCCTTATTCCACGGTACAAATGGTTCCAGCATCATACCGAACGGATTTGCCTCAGATGCCGAAAGGGTCAATGGCTGGATCGCATCATCGGCGACCGCGAAAAGATCATCCGCCAGTGGTACGTCGTAGTCGAGATAGTTCAATTCGCTGACCAACTCCCAATCTTCTTGGCCCACATCCAGATAAACGCTGGAGTGGTTAGGCAACCGCGTCTGAGCATCTACCTCGACTTCATAGCGGATATCCGCCGGGGTCTTACTCCCCAGCGAGGAGCGTTGCCAGATTGAAAAAAGCACCGTCGCCCCCCGATCCTCGCGCTCGATCTGGTAGCTCCGAAGTTCTAGTTTCCCGCGTTCGGGCAGCGCTAGTTGCTCGGCGAGCTTATATATGGACCACGCGCCTTCCGCGTCGAGGTCTCTCCCATACCAGACGCCATCTACGTAAATCTGCATTTTCGCGTCGGTCACCACGACTTCGCGCCGTGCCGCGCCGGTGCCTACTTCAGAGCGGAAAGAGTGCGGAGACTTGAGCCACTGCTTCACTGGCACCTGTTCTCCCTTTTCCCCACGAAACCAGCCCTCTACGCGCACGGAGTTCAGCTTACGCACCTCGGCTACAACCTCGGCCCACGCCGGAGTGCTCCCCTGCCAGAGCACTCCGAACATCACTCCAGCTAGCATGGCGGCCAGCCCGGACAGGTACACCGGCCTCGGTAGCCGCTGCCAAAATCCCATGCGCTGCGTTTTACGCTCGTCATCCTCCTCCGCACGGATCGCCTCCAGCGCACTGGCGCGGGCCGCTGCGAAGAGCATGTCCGATGGCTCGGCGGTGCCGATATCGGCACTCAGTTCCAGCACGGAACGCACCGCCTCCAAGTCGTCGGCCGCTTCCGGGTGCTCGGCCAAGTAGGTCTCGATCTGCCGTGCTTCCGCGGCCGATAGCTCGCCGCGCACGTAGTCGCTCAGTTTGCTTTCAAATTCGGCTCTGTTCATGGCGTTTAGTCCTTGCAATCGGCACCCAAATGGGTGCGGATCTTTTTGAGTGCTTTGTACTCGCTGGCTCTGGCCGACTCCTCGCTGCATCCTAGTCGTGCGGCGATTTCGGCAAAGGGCCAGCCTTCGAAGTTGCGCAGGGCGAAGACTGTGCGCTGGCGCTCGGGCAATTCGGCAGCCAAGTCGCGCACTCGGTCCACGAGCAAACGGCGCTCGGCGTCTTTGTCGGCATCGGCCTCTACTGCGATATCTTCATCTTCGCAAAGCATCGCCCGATGTTGATACCGTCGGATTTTGAAGGCCGCGTTAGTTGCCACTTGGCAAAGCCATGCCTTGGGGTGGGCGATGATCTCGCCGCGCACACAGGCAGTGTGGAAGCGCAGGAAGGTCTCCTGGAAGACCTCCTGCGCTTCATCGGCATTGGCGACGATCTTATAGGCTACTTTGAGTACCAAGCGTCCGTAGTGCTCTACCGCTTCGGCACTTGTGTCGGCTGGTCGGTGCAAAACTTCCTCCCCGTATGGATGTCTGAATGCCGTCGTTATAGAAGTCATAATAGTCTCAAGTCCTTATATGGCCGAAAACAGAAAAGAATTCGGCTGTTTGGAGTTGTAGACGACCTCTACAAAGCGCCACATCGACCGCTCCGGATCCCAGACCAGCCGACAGAAGAAGGGCGTGCATATCGGCCCTTCCGACCCGGCGAACTCGGCGGGCTCTTCGGTGACAAACGCGATGTCGGTGAAGACTCGCTTCTCACCGGCTCGCAGCGCCCCGTCAACCTCTTTCTGCAATTTGAACCTGGCCTTGACAACGTCCCTCGGGTAAGACTGGCTCTCGTAGTGGCCCTGCTTGACAGCGTTCCTCGGGTAAGACTGATAGCTCTCGTAGTGGCCCTGCATTTCGAACACCTTGAACGTGCTGTGGCGAAAGAAGGCATTGCCAAAGCGGTAGTCATAGCCTTGGTCGTCGAGTACGGTTCGGTGCATGGTTTGGAAGATAGCAAAGGGCGTGTCGCCTTTGGAGATTCCCCATTTCTCTAGGGTCTCTTTCATATTCTTCAAGGCCCTGGGGTTGTTGACGCCCTCGCGCAGGTAAAACTGGGCGGCGAGGCTGTCATTACCGGAGACGGAAAAGGCGACCAAGAAGTCGTAGAGCCAGTCGCGCAGGTCGGCTTCTTGCTCAGGGATGATGGGGATGCCCGTCGCGATGGGGATGGCCGTAACGGCCCGCCACAACTTGGGACCGGCCTTGACCTTGATTTTCTCCACGGTGCGGATATGAGCAAGCAAGCCCTGGAGTTTGTCGAGGCGGGGCTCAAAGACACCGTGCGGATACTTGGTCTCGACGGCCGCTGCGCTGGAGACGCCGCCATAGACGGCGATCAGGACGACATAAAGGATACGAACGGCTAAGGGTTGCATGATGCCCTCCTTTAATGAAGAGTGCGGGTTGTTGCTCCGGCCGGCCGGTAGCGCGTTTGTCCTATATGACCCACAAAGCGCGACTATGTGAACCGCAAAAATAAAAAAACCGCCTAGTTACCTAGGCGGTCGTGCAAACAATTTTGCGGTATAGCGCGTTTTGCTGGTAGGAGATTCTCACAGCACTTTGACCGGCGTCAGCCAGTTCCCGCGCGCAGCCGAAGCCGCTGCAATCGCATCCGCCGACCCCAACACTGCGACCCGCCCCGTTGCGCCGACTTGGTCCAGCACCGCGGCAAAATCCGCAAAGTGCTCGGCTTTGGTGCCCAAGACTTGGTCGCGCATTTGCTGGCGATAGTCGTCGTCGATGCCAGTCAGGTAGCGCATCAGCGAGGCGTAGCCCTTGGCGTCGGGGAGCTGGTAGGAGTCGAAATCGCCGATGGTGCCGATGATGGCTTTGGTCAGCTCGTCGCTGCTGATCGGATAGTCGCGCAAGAAGGATCCGCTCTGGTCGTACACTTGCAGCGTCTCCAGCAAGTTGGGGTCGCGGTAAGATGCGTACGTGAACACCCCGGTAAATGGGTCGAAGGAGCACAAGGCCCCGTAGGCCCCCCCTTGCACCCGCACCCGATCCCAGAGCCAAGTCGTGGCCAAGTAGCGCGTGATGACGGCCGACGACCCGTCCAATTCGTAGCCGAGTGCGAAGATGTTGGCCGCCTTGCCCACGTAGTTGACTTGCGCGGGGACGGTCAGGCCCTCGTCGGCCGCCGTCAGGTGCGGCGTCCACGTCGCGGGCGAGTGCGCCTCTTGGGGCAACTCGCGCAACAGCTCCGCTAGGCTCTGGTCACACGCGGCGCGGTCGTCGCTGGTCGCGTTGCACAGCATACCCGGCCGGTTGACCAACAGGGCGCGGATCTGCTCCAACCGCGCCTGCACCGCCGGCCAGTCGCGGCGGATGTCTTCGATGAGTTGCCGCAAGAAAAACAGATAGCTCAAGCCGCGCATCTGCTCTGCGAGCCAGCCGGTCTCGTCGAATTGCGCTCGCAGCCGCGTGGATACCACTCGGTGCCCGCCCGGCACCAGCCCACCCTCCGCGCTGGCCCGCTCTTCTAAGGCCATCTGCAAGAAGCGCTCGCGATCGTCGAGGCGGCCCTCTAACAGCACATCGCGCATAATCGCCGTTAGGTCTGAGACCCGTTCGACCATGGCCTTGCCGCGCAAAAAGAGATACGTTGCGGCCGGTCCACCGTCGGGGCGCGCGCTCACCAGCGAATGGGCACTCAGGCCGCCGGTCTGGCTGCCGATCCGCTGGTGCAGCTCGACGAAGTTCATGCGTTTGGTGCCCATCTCCAGCAGGGCGCGCCCAAAAAGCGGGATATAGGGCAAAAGCTCTTGGGGCAACACCCGCAGATCGCAGCCCACGTCGAGATAGGCGATGCCATTGGTAAAGAGGTCGTGGTGGAGCACCGGCACCCCGGCGATTTGGTCCTCTTGCCGAGGCACGGTCTTGATCGCTGCGTCGAGGTCGCTCAATTGCAGGCGGGGCAATTTGGCTAAGTCCTCGGGCGCGTCGGGTTGCTCTTGCAGGTGCTTGAGCTTTTGGGTGGCCGCGACCAATTCCTCTAGCTCCGCGTGATTCATGCTTGCACGGGCCGCTGCTAAGCGCGCGGTCTCTTCCTCCTCTAGCCGCGTCCCCAACTCGGCATCGGGCTGAAGGACCACGGTCGTGCGGTGCTCGTTGTCTAGGAGGTGGCGTTGGATTAGCTCCTCTAGATAACGGTCGTCCGCCGCTAGCTTGGCCTTGAGCGCGGCGAATGAGTCGGCAAAGCGCAAGGGCGTGAAGGGATCGCGGTCGTAGAGCCAGTCGGTCAACAGCCGCAACATCAGCCCCAAGCCGCGCGGAAAGGACCCGGTGTTGTTTTCCCGGAACCGGAATTCCGCGGTGTGCAGCGAGGCCGCGACCATCCCTTGGTCGATCCCGCCGTCCGCTAGGCCGCCGAGGTGCTGCAAGATCAGGGCCTCGACCGCATCGGCATCGCCCTGTTGCACGCCCTTCAGGCCCACGCTGAAGAACATCTGCGCCAACTCGATCTCCAGCCCGCTGCCGGTCAGATCCTCGCCTAGCCCGGAGTCGATCAGGGCCTTGCGCAGCGGGGAACCTGGGGTGCCGAGCAGTGCGTGTTCAAGCACCTGCAAGGCACGGCGCTCGTCAGCGTCAATCGCGTCTTGCAACAGCCAAGTGAGCGAGACAAAGCACTTCGGCTCTTCGACCGCGTCCCGATCGACCGCATAGGGAAATTGCTGCTGCTTGGGTGCGGTAAAGCGCGGCTGGATCCCGATGGTGGAGTCAACGGAATGCGCTTCGTAGTCGCTTAGATAGTCGTGCAACAGCGCGAGGCGGTGCTGGGGGTCGTCGTCGCCGTAGAAGTAGATGCGGGCGTTGGATGGGTGGTAAAAGTCATCGTGGAAGCGCTTGAACTGGTCAAAGCTGAGGGCCGGGATATCGCGCGGATCGCCGCCGGAATCCACGCCGTAGGTGGTGTCGGGGAAAATGGATTGTTGGGTGCGCTCGGCTAGGATCCGCTCGGGATCGGAATACGCGCCTTTCATTTCGTTGAAGACCACGCCCTTGTAGCGCAGCGGGTCGCTGGGGTCTGCTAGCTCGTAGTGCCAGCCTTCTTGTTGCAGGACTTCTGGCGTCAGCCGCGGGTAGAACACGGCGTCGAGATACACGTCGATCAGGTTGTAGAAATCCTGCAAATTGGTGCTGGCGACCGGGTAGCAGGTTTTATCTGGATAGGTGAAGGCGTTGAGGAAGGTGTTGAGCGAGCCTTTGATCAGCTCGACAAACGGCTCCTTGACCGGGTACTTGCGCGAGCCGCACAACACGGAGTGTTCGAGGATGTGGGCAATGCCGGTCGAGTCGGCCGGTGGGGTGCGGAAGTTGATGCCAAAGACCTTGTTCTCGTCGTCGTTGATCAGCGAGACAATTTCGCAGCCGGTGCGGTGCCGGTAGAGCAAGGCGCGGGTATTGAGCTCGGGAATTTCTTCGTCGCGCAGCAGTTCAAAATCGCGGCGATCCATTGCGTCTCCTTTGTGGTTTGGTAGCGGGCAAACTAGCGGGCAAACATATTGGCGGCGCGGATTTTTATCAACTGTAGGGGCGACCGGCCGGTCGCCCCTACGCGGTTCACGGCAGGGCGATTTTGCCGAGGACGACCGGGCGCTGGGCGCGGGTGGCGGCCGGGATATTGCCGGTGCGGCCCATCAGCGTCTCGTTGGCAAGCACCGCGAAGGCGAGGGCCTCGCGCGCGTCTGGATCAACGCCCAGGTCGGCCAGCGACTGGACTGCTAGATCCGGCAGCGCGTGGCGCAACCCCGCCATAATGCGCGGATTGTGGACGCCGCCGCCGCCGACCCAGAGCTTGGCGAACTCCCCGGGGCAGAAGCGGCGAATGCCCTCGGCAATGGATTGCACGGTAAAGGCGGTTAGCGTGGCGATCAGGTCGTCGTCTTTCCACGTGCCGCGCCGGAGAATATCCGCGAGGAAAGGCTCGCCAAATTCCTCGCGCCCCGTGGATTTGGGCGGCTCGCGCTGTAAGAAGCTGGTGCGCATCAGCTCGGCCAATAGGGCCTCATCGACGCGCCCCCACGACGCCCGCATACCTCCGCGATCGAAGTGCTCGCGACCGCCGGTGCAATGCGCCACGGCCGCATCGATGAGCATGTTGCCCGGTCCTAGGTCAAAGGCCCGTATTGCGCTGGTATCGGCGTTGGGCGGCAAGGCCGTGATGTTGGCGATCCCGCCGATATTGAGCAGCAGACGCCCCTCGTGCCGATGGCCAAAGAGCAGGTGATCTACTAGCGGTACCAGCGGTGCGCCTTCGCCGCCGACGGCCATGTCGGCCGCGCGAAAGTCCGCAATGGTCACCGCGCCCGTGCGCGCAGCAATAACGGCTGGCTCGCCAATCTGCAAGGTAGCCCCGCTGGCCGGCAGATGGCGCACGGTCTGTCCGTGCGAGCCGATTAGATCGATGGTTTCGGGACTGAGCTTGGCTTGCTCGACCGCGGCTAGGGCTGCTGTTGCAAACGCCTCGCCGAGGGCAAAGTTGATCCGGCACAGCGCGTCGAGTGACGCATCCTCAGCGAAGAGGGCGAATACCTCGCGCCGCAAGTCGCTGGGCAGCGGCGTGGTATTAAAGGACAAGACTTCGTAGCGCGTGGATTCGCCGCAGCCCCACAGATCGACCAGCACGGCGTCGATCCCGTCGGCCGAGGTCCCGGACATCAGTCCCACGACCCGCCGCCGCTCCTTGGCGGCTAGTTCCGCCAGCTTCAACTGCGCGGGCATCGCTAATTAGGCGCGGTCGCGGGCCGAGTGCAGGTAGTAGCCTGCGACCTGCCCGTGGCCATCGATGACGTGCGTGCCCGGGTAGCGAATCGTCGTCGGACACACGTGCCAAGGCACGGCGAGGAGGTAGGTGCCGACTTCGGGTTGTGAATCGGACCAGGAGAAGACGCCGTGTTCCTCGTTTTGCCTGAGCAACTCGGCCGCTGGATTCTGCAAGAGCTTGGCCCGGCTCGGCAGGGGGCCATCGTCGCTGATGGCCTTGGTGCCCAAGTCCGTGGTGATTGTCTGATGCTCGGGATAGCGATCGACCACTTGCGTCAGGACGAGGGCCGCCCATTTGAAGGGCAGTTCGGCCATTTTGCTGCCGTACCCAGCATCCCAGTACACGCAGGTGCCTGGGGAGCCGTGCATCCCCTCGGTGCGGGCGTAGTATAAAGAGGAAAAGGATCCGCCCCCGACGACTCGGGGCACGGCCAAGCCCTCGCCTTCGAGGGCTGCTTTTAGGCGTTGGGCATCGCGGATGTGCTGCTCGGCCGCTGCTTGGCGCGCCTTAGGCTCGGAGATGGTCTCGTGCCCGTCATACAAATGTAGTCCGCCCGGCGACAGGTGGGGGTGTTGCGCCACTTGGCGGTAGAGGTCGATGGCCGCGTCCAAAGGAACGCCGGTGCGGAACATGCCTACGTTGAGGTCGATCATCACCCGCAGAGTTTGCTGCCGCTCTTGCGCCACGTCGCCTAAGACCTGCACATGCGCGGGTGCGCTGGCAATCGCACTGATGGTCGCGTCTCTTTGCGCCAACGCGGCGAAGCGCAGCACCTTGCTTTTTTGCACCAGCGGATAGGACAGAATGGCTTCCTGCGCGCCGGCGTCGAGGGCCATCTCCAGCTCCTTGAGCGTGGCGCATTTGAACCCGGCGACGCCGGAGGCGAGCTGTTTGCGCGTTACGTCGATGGACTTGTGGGTCTTGACGTGAACGAACAAGTGCTCGCTGCCGCCGACTAATTCGCCGACTGTTTTTATGTTGTGGTCGAGTTGGTCGGCAAAGACCAGCATAGCTGGCGTCTCAATGCCGTCCGGCTCGGCGACTTTGTATTCTCCTACTTCGATCACAGCTTTGCTTCCTGTTGGAGGTGAAGCGCGGAAAATAGCACAAGCCTTGGTTGCGGACAAATTGGCCGCCGCGCCGTAGTTCGTTATTTTGTCGGCCCAATACGTGCGAGTTGCAAATTGCGCCCAATCCCACTCTAAAGGAGACCTCTAATGCTCAAACTAGGCTGCATGTCCCTCAGCTACAAAGACGAATTTGCCGCGAGCAAGCTCGACTTGGAGCAGTTTATTGAACGCGCCTACCAGCTCAGCCTCGACGGCATCGACATCCACACGCGCGCCTTTACCTCGCTCGACCCGGCCTATCTGCGCAGCATTCGCATGCAGGCCTTCAGGCGCGGGCTCGCGCTTTCCTATATCGGCGTCAGCTCCAACTTCGGCAAACCCCAAGACGAACTCGCCGCCGAAGTCTCCACTGCCAAGGAGTGGATTGACGTGGCCGCGTTCATGGGCATTCCGCTGGTGCGGGTTTTTGCCGCGTGGATTCCCGAAGGCGACCGCGAAGAGGACGTGTGGGCGCGGATGATGCCCTGCTTGGAGGAAGTAGCGGCGCACGGCGAGGAAAAGGGCGTGGTGGTCGGCTTGCACAACCACAACCACGGCTGCGTCACGCGCACGGGCAAGGATGTGCGCCGCATTATCGAGGGCGTCGATAACCCTTATTTCTCGCACATCCTCGACACGGGTCAATACGTTGGCTCGCCCGGGGCTTCGGGCCAGCGCGGGCACGAAGATCCCGCCCTCAACTTTTACGGCAGCATCGAGGAGACCGCTCCGTTGGCCGTCCACGTCCGCTGCAAGATCTATCGCATCGAAAGCGGCGTTGAAGAGTGGCTCAACTATCCGCGCATCTTCGAGATTCTAAAAGGCGTCAACTACAACGGCTGGCTGTCGGTGGTGTACGAAGGGCAGGACGCGGAAGCAGAGGCGACCGCCATACCCAAGGCCGTGCGCTACTTGCGCGGCTTGATGGCCGAATACGACGCGGCGTAAGTAGCAAGGCTCGCGCAAAATGGTAGCTGTGCTTGGCACACCCCGCACCTTCGTAAAATTCTGCCTGACCGGCCTCAGCGGGGTGGTGGTCAATCTCGGTTCGTTCCATATCCTGCTCGAACTCGGCGTCCATAAGTATCTGGCCTCGCCCATTGCGATCGAAATCTCGGTCTTTTCGAACTTTTTCCTCAACAACTATTGGACCTTTGCCGACCGCGACCTGAGCAGCCGCAAGCGGATCCGGGGTTTGCGGTTTCACATCGTCTCGCTGCTGGCCCTCGGGGTGAGCTATTCGACGTTTGTCGGGCTGTCGGTGTGGTTACCGCAAGTTGATCCGGTGTGGCTACAGGGGTGCGCGATCGCGCCGGGCACGTTGTTTAATTACTTCCTCAATTCCTACTGGACGTTTCGGGAGGAGGGGCGTTGACCGGCCTTGCTTCCTGAGATGAACAAGTACGCCTAGGGGATAGCCTTTGTCCAAGCGCAATCGGTCTCAAGCACATGGGCGCGGCGCAACCACCCGCCGGGATAAGCTCAAGCAGGCGTTGCCCTGGTCAGTGCGTCTGCGCTCGATGTCCGACCTCCTGCTGCATCCGGTCCCTCCTAACGAGCGCCCTTGGAAATACCTGCTGCCGGTGCTCGCTCTGGCCTTTGTCGCACGGGCGGCTATTGCCCTGTCCGGCGACTTCGTCTTGCACCCCGACGAAATCATGCAGTACCTCGAACCGGCTCACCGCCTAGTCTTCGGTAATGGCGTAACCTATTGGGAGTACTTCTACGGTGCCCGTTCGTGGCTGGTACCTGGGTTGGTCGCTGGCGTCTTGAAGTTGTTCGACATCGTCGGCCTCGGTCAGCCTTTCTGGTACGTCGGCGGCGTCAAGCTCGTGTTTTGCGCGATCTCCCTGCTCATCCCGGCGGGCATGTACTTTTTTGCCCGGTGGCACTTTGGCGAAACTGCGGCGCGGGTCGCGTTGCTGATGGGTGCGTTCTGGTACGAGCTTGTCGGTTTTGCCCACAAGCCGATGACCGAGTTTGTCGCCACGGCCCTGCTGATGTCCTTGCTTGCGCTTTGTGTGCGGCCTGCGTCGGACAAACTGCGGGTCGTCTTAACGGCAGCGGTGCTAGCGGTGCTGGTGGCGGCGATCCGGGTGCAGTATGCCCCGTTGGCCCTGCTGATTCTTGGCCTGTTCTTTTTGCGCACTGGGAAAAAGACTCAGCTCGTGCTTATCGCGGCCTCGGTTCTTGTCGCCATCGGCATATTCGACGCGATTACGTGGGACGGTGGTTTGTTTCACTCCTACGTCGTCAACATTCGCGTCAACCTCGCCCTTGGCGACTTGCGCGCCGGTGAGAGCCCAGCATGGCAATTCCTCTATCAGCTCCTGATAGCCAATATGGGGCTGGTGGCCCTGTGTGTCTTGGCTTTGCCCGACCTCCGGCGCTACGGATTCCTGCTGACGCTTATCGCCCTGACGCTGCTGATCCACTCGACGCAGTCTCACAAGGAGTATCGCTTCATCTTCGTCGTCATTCCGCTCTGGCTGCTGATTGGCGCAGACTTTGTGGTGTGGTTCGCGTCCCGTGCTAGCGCGGGCAGGTCGCGCATGTTGTTGGGGCCGACTTCCCTCGCGCTGGCAGCATCCTTCGCAGCGATTTCCCTCGCCGGCATCCTGAACGCGCTGCCGTACCAAGAAAAAGTGTATCAGGCATATTCAAGGGAGACCGGCATCGTTGGTTTCCTGCGCAATCAGGACCCGGTTTTTGCCGCGTACCGCTATCTCGCCAGTGCGCCTGGAGTCACCGCCGTGTGGCAGGTTGACCGCGCCTATTTCAATATCCCCGGCTACTACTATCTGCACCGGAAAATACCACTCTATACCGGCCGTAGAATGCTTGGCCTATTCTCAGATGCGGAAAAATCACAGTTGGAGGTTATTGCAAGCTCGGTCAGCCACATCGTGTCGGCGAACCCGGCCACTTCCGTTCCCGGCTACTCGGTGGAAAAAACATTCGGAACCATCCGCATCCTGCGCCGAGACGCAGACGGGCCGGCTATCCGCACATGGCAGGAGTACGCCCCGACGATCACGGGTGGCACTTTCACAAAATTGATGCGCCAACTCTATTCCGACGCGCCCACGCCTCCGCCCAATTCGGGTATCCGTTTTGCCGACGAAGCGACGGAGATAAAAGGGCAATAGCTACAATAGAATCCATGAGTTGTTAAATGGCCAAAAGAAGACCGACGGAAAAGACTCCACGCCAACGACCGGCCCCATCCAAGCCCACGCGGCAGGAGCGCAGGCAGGCGGCTCGCGACGACGCAAGAGCTAGGCAGACGGTTGAGCCGCCGCCCTCTGGCGGCTTCTCGCGGGGGGACATGCTGGCTCTTCTCGCGCTCGGCCTGCTGGTGGTCGTCAGCTACCTGCCGGCGATGCTGTGGGGTGGTTTCGTCTGGGACGACCACACATGCATTAAGGTTGATCCGGTCCGAGAAGTATCCGGTCTGTGGCAAATCTGGTTCTCTCCGAGCGATATTGAAAGAGAGAAGCACTATTGGCCTTTGGTCTATACGACCTTCTGGCTGGAGCACAAGCTATGGGGGTTTAACCCGGCGGGCTATCACATCGTCAATGTGTTGCTGCACCTAGCGAATACGCTGCTGCTGTGGCATCTCCTACGTCGGTTAGTGGTGCCCGGCGCGTGGGTGATAGCCGCGGTGTTTGCCGTGCATCCTTTGCACGTGGAGTCGGTGGCTTGGATTATCGAGCGGAAGGATGTGCTTTCGGGCTTGCTTTACTTTACGGCGGTGTTGGCGTGGATGCGCTTTGTGGAGCAGACAAATCTGCGGTGGTATGTGTGTTCACTGGCGTTATATGCGGCAGGTCTACTGAGCAAGTCCATCGTGGTTACGCTGCCGGCGGCGCTTTTGATTTGGCCTTGGTGGAAACAAGGCCGAGTGACTTCAACCGACCTGTTGCGGCTAGTACCGTTTTGTATGGTAGGGCTGGTCATCACGTCCGGTGATTTGTTGTTCTACTGGTCTGTGCAGGAGATGTTTTTCGACTATTCATTAACGGAACGGATGCTCATCGTCGCCCGTGCCCTGTGGTTTTATGCAGGTAAGCTGCTGTGGCCGTCTGAGTTGGCCGTCATCTACCCGCTTTGGGACATCCGCGTCGCGGACCCGCTGGCTTGGGGGTATCTCATCGCTGCTTTTGCGCTGGCGGCAGCTCTCTGGCACTTCCGGCTGCAACTTGGGCGCGGACCACTGGCCGGGGCGTTGTTTTTTGTGGTGACGTTGTCGCCGGTGTTGGGCTTCGTCGATCATGGCTATATGCAGTATGCTTTTGTCGCTGATCGCTTTCAATATCTTGCTGGTATCGGGGTTATGGCCGTAGTCATCGGTGCGACCACCTATGGCGTCCGTCTTCTGCCAGGCTTGTGGCAGAAGGGTGCGCTGGGCGGTGCGGCAGTGGTGCTCGTTATGCTGGGTGTACTGACTTGGCGTCAGGCAAGTATTTATCAGGACGACGAAACCTTCAATCGTCACATTATCGCGCTCAACCCACAGGCACGGAACGTCCACCTCAACTTAGGCATGGCACTGCGTAATCAGGAGCTGTATGAGGATGCCGTCGCCGCGTACCGCGTCGCGGTAGAACAACGCCCAGACGACGCTAAGGCACATTCCATCCTCGGTCTGGTGCTCCGTAGGCTGGGACGCTTTGAGGAAGCGGAGAAACACCTGCGTCGCGCCGTCGCGCTCAACCCAAGGGCAGAGCACCGCCACCTCAATTTAGGCACGCTACTGTATGATCAGGGACGATATGAGGAAGCTGTCGCCGCGTACCGCGCCGCCATAGAGCAAGCCCCGGATTACTTTAAGGCCCATATCAATCTCGGCGCAGGTCTCAGTGAGTTGGGACGCTACGAGGAGGCAGAAACCCATCTGCGCCACGCCATCGCACTCGACTCGCAAGATGTGGACCTTTTCCAGAAGTTAGCCGAGGTCCTCACGCCACAAGGACGCTACGAAGAAGCCATTGATGCTCTAGCGCAGGCGGTCGTATTGGACCCGGCCTCGCCGCGGGCAGCCAAGTTGCATTTTCTCATGGGGCAGGCAGCCGAGGAGAACGGGCAACCCGAGGCGGCGACAGAATACTACATACGTGCCTTCGAGATAGACCCACGCCGCCATACGAAAACTATCCGTAGGCTAGCCTTTCTGAGGTTAGAGCAGCAACGCTACGACGAGGCGCTGGAACTTTTTCAGCGGATCATCGAAATCCGGCCTAACGACGCAGCGACCTATAGCAACATGGGCATCACCCTCGCCTTCTTGGGCAGAAACGACGAGGCGCTGCAACGCTTTGACCAAGCGTTCTCACTCGATCCTACCATGGAGGAAGCGCGTGCCAATCGCGAGGCTCTGCTGGAGGCGATGGAAGGAAATGTCGAGTGACTTCAACATTGCGATACACGTTAGCGGCCCAAAAACCTTCGAACTACACCAGTAGATAAATGGCCAAAAGAAGACCCACGGAAAAGACGCCGAGCCAACAGTCGGCCCCATCCACGCCGTCGCGGCAAGAGCGTCGGCAGGCGGCCCGCGACTCCACAAGAGCCAGGCAGACGGTTGAAACTGCATCGCCCCTAACAGCGGCGACATCCTATTCGCGGCAGGATGTGCTGGCCTTTGTTGCGCTCGGCTTGCTGGTGGTCGTCAGCTACCTGCCGGCGATGCTGTGGGGTGGCTTCGTCTGGGACGACAGGATAATAACCAACTCCGAGCCGGTGCAGGAAGTATCGGGTTTGTGGAAAATCTGGTTTTCCCCCAGCGCTATTGGAGAAGAGGGGCATTATTGGCCATTGGTCTATACGACCTTCTGGCTGGAGCACAAGCTGTGGGGGTATGCCCCAGCCGGCTATCACGTCGTCAATGTGCTGCTGCACTTAGCGAATGTCCTACTGCTGTGGCACCTCCTGCGGCGGTTAGCGGTGCCCGGTGCGTGGGTAGTGGCCGCGGTGTTTGCCGTGCATCCGCTGCATGTGGAGTCTGTGGCTTGGATCATTGAGCGCAAGGATGTGCTTTCGGGTTTGTTTTACCTTGCGGCGGCGCTGGCGTGGATGCGCTTTGTGGAGCAGCCGAATCCACGGCGGTACGCGTGTTCGCTGGCGTTGTATGCGGCGGCGATGCTGAGCAAGTCCATCGCGATTACGCTGCCAGCGGCATTTTTGATCTGGCATTGGTGGAAACAAGGTCGCGTGACCTCGGTTGACTTGTTGCGGATAGTGCCATTTTGCGTGGTAGGGCTAGTCATCACGGTCGGCGACTTGTCGTTTTACCGGTCTGGGGCATCTACGTCTTTTGACTACTCATTAACGGAACGTATCCTTATCGCCGCTCGTGCCCTATGGTTTTATGCAGGCAAGCTGCTGTGGCCGTCGGAGTTGGCCGTCATCTACCCGCGTTGGGACATCCGCGTCTCGGACCCGTTAGCTTGGGGGTATCTCGTTGCTGCTGGCGCGTTGGTGGTGGCCCTCTGGCACTTCCGGCGGCAGCTTGGGCGCGGACCGCTGGCTGGGGCGTTGTTTTTTGCGGTCACGCTATCGCCGGTGTTGGGCTTCGTCGATTACGGCTATATGAAATATGCTTTTGTCGCCGACCGCTTTCAGTACCTCGCTGGTATCGGGGTTATGGCTGTCGTCATCGGCGCAGCTGCTTATGGGGTGCGTCGCCTGTCCGGCTTGCGGCAAAAGGGTGCGCTGGGTGTTGCGGCGGTGGTTATCGTTGTGCTGGGGTTGCTGACTTGGCGACAGGCGAACATCTGGAGGGACGACGAAATCCTCAATCGCCACATTATCGCGCTCAACCCACAGGCACGGAACGCCCACCTCAACTTAGGCATACTCCTGTACAATCAGGCACGATATGAGGAAGCCCTTGAGGTGGCCCGCATCGCGGTAGAGCAACGCCCGGATTACTCTAAGACCCATGCCTACGTCGGCGCAATTCTCAATGCGCTGGGTCGTTTCGAGGAGGCCGAAGCCCATCTGCGCCGCGCCATCGCGCTCAACCCGCAGGAAAAGAACGCCCACTTCAACTTAGGCAATACCCTGTGCGAGCAGGGACGATACGAGGAGGCCCTTGAGGCCGCCCGCGTCGCAGTAGAGCAACGCCCAGACTTCGCTGAGGCGCATACTACCCTCGGCATCACCTTGACTGCGTTGGGTCATTTCGAGGAGGCAGAAGCCCATCTACGCCGCGCCATCGCGCTCAATCCGCGTACACAGCATGTTCACCTCAACTTAGGCATGACCCTATACTATCAAGGCCGATATGAGGAAGCTCTCTACGCCGCCCGTGTCGCCGTAGAGCAGCGTCCGGATTTCGCACTGGCCCATGTTCAACCTCGGCTTGGCTCTCAATGCGCTGGGACGCTCTGAGGAGGCAGGAACTCCTCTGCGCCGCGCTTTGGATCTCAACCCTGTTGACTCTTTCCAGAAATTGATCGAGCTACTCACGCCACAGGGACGCTACGAAGAAGCGATGGACCTCATAGCGCAGGCGACGGCATTGGCCCCGGACTCAACGCAAGCGGCCGAGTTGCATTTTCTCATGGGGGAGACTGCGCGGGAGAAAGAGCAACCCGAGGCAGCGGCGGAATACTACGAACACACGCTTGAGATGGACCCGCACTATGCGGAGGCGCTCCATTGGCTGGCCACGCTGCGTGCTCAACAGCAGCGCTACGGTGAGATGCTGGAACTCTTGCAGCGGCTCATCGCCCTCCATCCTAACGACGCAGCGACCTATAGCAACATGGGCATCGCCCTCGTCTTCTTGGGAAGAAACGACGAGGCGCTGCAACGCTTCGACCAAGCACTTTCACTGGACCCGACCCTAGAAAACGTACGTGCCAACCGCGAGGCTCTGCTGGAGACGATGGAAGGAAATGTCGAGTGACGGGACGCTTGTTAGCTACTTCTCAGGGAATGCCCAGTTCTCGCCGGTACACCTCGTCGGCGTTGGCCTGCAATTGCCAGTAGGGCACCCGCATCGTCCGCATCAATTCGCCGCGCCCCCCATCGCCGTCCTCCCAGCGCAGAATCCGATGCGGATAGGTTGTTTCCGTCCACAAGGTCCGCTGCCGCTGGCCAATGTGCAGTTCCCACCGCACGCTGGCCAGTGCGCCGGCTGCCGTCTCAATCTGCTCCTCGGCGACCTTGTGGATCTGCCCGGCCACGGTCGCATGGGGTTGATGCGCCTGCCGAAGCTGCCAAAAGCTCGGCAGCACCTCCACCTCTCGCACCTCGCCCAGAGCCATAAACGGCCCTTGTAGCTCTCGGATGCGGATCAGCAGATGATCCTCGCTCGCGAAGTGCTCGGGCTGTTTTAGCTGATAGGTGCCCCGGCCCTCGCTGGCAAAATAGCTGCTGATGTGTCCGTTGATCTGCCCGTTGCGGAACAGGGCCTCGTCAAAGACCTGCCCGCACCACTCTTGCGCGCTGAACGAAATGCGCCGCAGCTCAAAGGGATGCTGCTCGCCCGCCACTTGGCTGAAAACCGAAGTCATTACCGAATAGTCGTAGACCCCGGTCGTAAACTGGAGGATGTGATTGAGCTTGAGCGCGTAGAATTGGTCGGCCTCCGGCGTCGGCGAATCGACCTTGATGAAGGTCGGCCGGTGCAGGCTCTCAGTCACGAAAATCATCACCCCATACCCCTGCCGCAGCTCGCCGTAGCGCGGCTGGACCACCTCGTAGCTAGAGAGCTCGGCCTTCCCATCGGCCCAATGCGCGTAAAAATCCACCGCCCCCACTTGGGCCGCGCCGAGCAACATCGCCCCTATAATACATTTTGTCATGGTCTCCCAGCTTTCTGTAAAACCGCATTTTGTAGATCGGACTAAGATGAGCAACGCCTCATCGCTTGTCGAATAACTGATGTTACGCATCGTCGGGGCCTGTGGGATAGGCATTGGTAGGTCTATAGATGCTTCGACTGCGCTGCGCTCAGCAGGACAAGGAAGGACCACTTTAGCCCCTGTCATGCTGAGCGAAGTCGAAGCATCTCTGCTTAAGAAGCTCGGGTGTCATCGGTTATTTTAGCCCGTCAACATTTTTTTACAATCTTGTAAAAAAACACATTGACGTACCGCTCTCCGGTTGACTATATTTACAAAAGTTTGACATACAGAACAGCCCATTGGCAGCTTAAACACTTATTCCCGTAGCCAATCTAGCCGGAGCTATCGCGTGGAAGATCGCAAAACGTCCTGCACATCAGACTCCCCACTCGACTTGTCGCAACTGCCGCGGCACAGCGAAGCCGTCGTCGCCGAAATCTCGGCCCCCGCCCGCTTGGCCGCCCGCTTGCGCGAATTGGGCTTTTTGCCCGGCGAACACCTGCGCGTGTTGCGCTCGGGGACCGCGCTCATCGTCCAAATAGGACAGACCCGCCTCGCGCTCCGGCGTCGAGATGCTGCTGCCATCCGCCTAGTCCCCTAGTTTTTTCCTGCTCAGTAGGTCCTGTGTGCGGACTCTCGCACTTATTGGTAACCCCAACACGGGCAAGACCACGCTTTTCAATGCCCTGACCGGCCTTGCGCAGCGCGCCGGTAACTACCCGGGCGTCACCGTGGAACACAAGGTGGGGACCCTGACGCTGGATCGGGGAGACGCGCTAGATCTCATCGATCTGCCTGGTACCTATAGCCTCGCTGCGCACTCACCCGACGAGATGCTGGCCATTGACGTGCTCTTGGGCCAACAGCAAGACGCGCCGCCCATAGATGGCATCTTGGCGGTCGTCGATGCCAGCAACCTGCGGCGCAACCTCTACTTGGTTTCCCAACTCGCGGAAATAGACGTGCCCTTGGTCGTGGCCCTCAATATGGGGGACATAGCAACCCGGCGGGGTATTAGCATTGATGCCAGTGCCTTGTCTGAGGCGCTCGGCGCGCCGGTGGTGCCTATCTGCGCCCATCGCCGGCAGGGGTTGGACGAGCTGCGGTGCACCTTGGCGGCCTTAAGCGCGGATCCAGCGCCCGCGCGGTCGCAGCGGATGGAACTGCCCGACCAGCTTCAGCGCGCCACTGCCGAGCTGCAAGCCACGGTCTCGGTGCCGCTCTCCCCAATAGAGGCCCTGCGCGCCCTAGTCGATGAAGATGGCTATGCCGAGCGCCGCTTGTTGGCGTTAGCTGGTGATGGCACCGCGGACCGCTTGCACACTCTGCGCTCGGCCGGCGCGGATTCACTCTCCGAGCTAGAAAGCAACGCCCGCTATGCTTGGATCGACGGCCTGCTCTCACATGCGATTTCCCAGCCTAGCTGTCTAGAGGAGCGCCGCTCGGATCGGGCCGACCGCATTCTCGCGCACCGCCTCTTCGGCGTGGCGATTTTTGTGCTGGTCAACGTCTTGGTCTTCGAAGCCATTTACACTTGGTCCGGGCCGCTGATGGATGGCGTTGACGCGATCTTTGCCTTCTGCGGCACCCGCGCCGCGGCGCTCATCCCCCCCGGCCCCCTGCAAAGCCTCGTCGTCGATGGCCTCATCGCCGGCGTTGGCGGCGTGCTCATCTTCCTGCCGCAGATCGCCATCTTGTTCTTTTTTATTGCCCTGCTCGAAGACAGCGGCTACATGGCCCGAGCCGCGCTGTTGATGGATCGGCTGCTGACCCGCGTCGGGCTTTCTGGCACGGCCTTCATGCCCCTGCTGTCCAGTTTTGCCTGCGCCGTTCCGGGTATCATGGCCACCCGCACCATTGAAGATCAGCGCGACCGCTTTGCCACCATCTTGGTCGCGCCGCTGATGAGCTGTTCGGCGCGCCTGCCGGTGTACGTGCTTTTTATAGGGGCCTTTGTCCCAGACCACTCGCTGTGGGGTGGGATCATCGGCTTGCAGGCTCTGACCCTGCTCGCCTTCTATTGCCTCGGCGCACTCGTCGCCATTCCGGTGGCTTGGTTGCTCAAGCGGACCTTGCTCAGCGGCGATCCCCCGCCCTTTCTGCTGGAGCTGCCTTCCTATAAGACGCCCGATCTGCGCACCGTGCTGCTGCGCGTGTACCACAGCAGCCGGGCCTTTGTCGTTCGCGCGGGTAGTCTCATCTTGGCGACGACGATTGCGATGTGGGCGCTGGCGTACTTTCCGCGCTCGGAAGTCGTGGTCGAGCGCCACCAAGTCGAGCGCCAAGCGGTTGCGCCCGCAGTCCTCGACGCCTTGGAAAAGCGCCAGGCGGCCGAACTGGTAGAAAACAGCTATCTCGGCCAAGCCGGGCATTGGGTTGCGCCGGTCGTGCGTCCTTTAGGATGGGATTGGCGCATCGGCATGGCGGTCATCGCCTCTTTCCCGGCCCGCGAAGTCATCATCTCGGCCTTGGGCACCATCTACAGCCTCGGCGCGGGCGAGGACGAAGGCTCCGAGAGCCTGCGCACGACCTTGGTCGCCGCTACTTGGCCGGATGGCCGCCCGATTTACACCCTGCCGGTCGCGCTGTCGATAATGGTCTTCTTCGCCCTCTGCGCTCAGTGCCTGTCGACCTTGGTCGTCATCCAAAAAGAGACCGGCTCCTATCGCTGGTCTCTGCTCAGCTTTGGCTATATGACGACCCTCGCTTATGTCGGCGCGCTGGCGACCTACCAAGTCGGCACGGCCTTGGGTTTTTGAAATGGACTGGCAAACGCCGGTGGCCGTCGCCGTTGCTGCGCTCGCCGGAGCGTACGTACTGTGGCGTTTAGCGCGGCCTTTTTTTCAAGATAAATCCCACCGCGACGAACCGTTGCAGATAGGGGACTCGGACGACTAGCGTCGAAAAATCTGTTACCGGCAAAGCCGTGTAGGTAGGAGATGCATCGGCGTTCATCGGCCGATAATCGTATAAATGGTGGCGGGGGCTATAGGTCCGCTGGTGCTTGTGGAGGATTACCCCGCTCGCCGCAAAAATCGCTTGCCCGCGAGTTGATCGACTAGCCCGTCGAGTTCCAACCTCAGCAGCACGTCGAGCAGGGTCGCGGGCGGCAGGGCGCTGTCTTGGGCGAGTTCGTCGATGTGCCGGGGTTGGCGCGAGAGCAGGGCATAGACGCTCTCGTCCTCTGGGGGAAGATCGGGCGCGGGCGCGGGCACGGGCGCGTTTTGCGGGTGCGGTGCTGCCCACATGGTCAATTCCTCTAGCACGTCCTCCACGTCCTCGACCAACTTGGCCCCGTCTTTGATGAGCTGGTGGCAGCCTGCGTTGCGGCCCGAGCGCACGTCCCCGGGCACGGCGAAGACCTCGCGGTTTTGATCGAGTGCGTGTTGGACTGTGATCAGTGCTCCACTCTTTTGCGGGGCCTCGACGATGACTACCCCCAAGCTCAGCCCGCTGATGATGCGGTTGCGGCGCGGGAAGGCTCCCCGCTCCGGCTGCGCCCCCCAAGCAAACTCGGAGATGATGGCCCCCCGCTCGCGGATTTGGCGGTAGAGTTGGGTGTGGGCGCGGGGATAGGGCACGTCGGCCCCGCAGCCTAGCACGGCGATGGTGCGTCCGCCAGCCGCGAGCGCGGCCGCGTGGGCGGCTGCGTCAATGCCGAAAGCCATACCGCTGACGATGCAGATGCCTTGAGCTACTAGGCCGCGGGCCAGCTCGCCGGCGATCAGCTTGCCACTGTCCGATGCCTTGCGCGAGCCGACGATGGCCACGATAGGAGGGGCCAAGTCGTCCGGCCCCAGCGCAAACAGCACGGGGGGCGGCGCGGCGATTTGGCCCAGTAGTTGGGGATAGTCCGCGTCCCCCGGGGCTAGGCAGCGCCCGCCGGCCGCGCAGAGCCGTTGCCACTGCTCGGCGGCCCAAGCGAAGTCGGCCTGCGTCGGACGCTGCTCGGGCGCGTTGACCCCCACGGCCGCAGTCCAATCTGCGGCGGCGAGGGCCTCTTGCGCCGAGCCAAAGTGGGCGAGCAAACGCCGCACGCGCCTAGGCGGCTCGGCTTGGCTCAGCGCGAGGAGAGCCTGCACTTCGCGTCGGGACTCAGGCATTTTGGAATTTCTCCCGTAGGCGTCGCTCGATACAAGGCGGCACGAATTGGCTCACCTGTCCGCCCATCTGCGCCACTTGGCGCACGACCGAAGAACTGAGATACATGTACTCGGCCTTAGTCATTAGAAAAACCGTGTCGAACTCCGGCCACAGCGAGCGGTTGGTCAAGGCCATGGCAAACTCGTTCTCAAAGTCGGTCACCGCCCGCAGGCCCCGCACGGCCGTGCGTATGTTGTGCTGCCGCGCATAGTCAACGGTTAGGCCGTTGTGGAAATCGACCTTGGCTTGGGGCCAATGGCTAATGGCCTCGGAGATCATCGCCCGGCTCTCCGCCAGCGAAAAGAGCGGCTCTTTGTTGGGATTGATCGCTACCAGCAGGGTGACTTGAGAGAAAATGCCCAAGGCTCGCTCTAGAATGTTTAGGTGGCCAAAGGTGATGGGGTCAAAGCTGCCTGGATAGATGGCTGCGTCTGCAAAGCCATTCATCAGGGTGCTCCCACGACGACGTCCACGGCTGCGTAGAGCCGCGCTTTAACCCAGCCGTGCTCGTCGCTTTTGACCGGCACGAGCAAAACCTCGCCAAGGGTCGCGACCGCCTCGGCCTGTTGAAATTGGTGCAAGAAGGCACCGATCTGCTGAGGGGACCCAATGCCCCACAATTTTTGCCGCTGGCGAGTGCCTGCCGACGACAAGGGCCTATGGATAGGCTCGTGGATCGACAGGCTGTCTAGGCCGCTCGTGTCCGCCCAGTGGGCCACCTTGCCGAAGAATTGCTCCGCTTGGTCAGACGAGAGGGCAGCCAGTGGGGAGGCGTCCCGCTCGGCAAAGCGGCCTTGGAATGCAAAGTGCAGCGCGCGCTCCTCGCGCCGGACAGAAAACGAAACCCGCGATGGCAACGCCTGCAGGCCAAGCCTAAAGGTGCGCAGTACTTTGTGCGAGGGGCTGGTTCCCTCCAGCCGATACTCCCCGGTCGAGTTGCAATCTAGTGAAGCCACGCTAATCTCAGCGGGAACCTGTTCGTTGATCCGCATGATTTGGTGGCAGACCGTGCTGCGCTGGGGCGAGGGGGCTTGGGACGTCGTCGGGGCCGGCGCGGTTTCTTGTTGGACGACGGAGCTTGGTGCGACCTCTTGCTGCGCGACAGGTTTAGAGAAGCTATCTTGTTGTGCCACAGAGCTAGGCGTGGTCTCTTGCTGCGTCGCAGAACCGAGGGCGACCTCTTGCTGTGCTGTGGGCTTGTGAGCGATCTCTTGTACGGGGCTAGGCGTGGTCTCTTGTTGCGTCCTAGGACTTAGGATGATCTCTCGCTGTACCAACACGGGCTTGGGCGCGGTCTCTTGTTTCTCTACGGGCTCGGGTTCGATTTCTTGCGCGGGGCTAGGGATGGCTTCTTGTTGCGCCACGGGCTTGGGGGTGATTTCTTGCTGTGCTACGGGCTTTGGCGTGGCTGCTTGCTGCGCCACAGGCTCGGGCATGATCTTTTGCAGCACCACGGAGCTGAGGACGGAACCCTTGCTGAAAAGCGACCCCACCTGCGCGGGGAAGAGTTGGTGGATCCCGTATACTCCCCCACAGACGATCAAAGCCGAAAGCAAGGCTTTTGACCAAGACCGCCGCCGCCGCTGGCTGAGGAGTTCGACGCGGATCATTGCGCTAACCTCCGCTGGGCCAGCCCTATAGCAATAGCATACGCGGATCGCTGCGTGGGCGTGGCGCTGCCGAGCAGCTTGGGATTGACCGCGGCGAGTGGATCGAGGATTGAATGCTGCACCCCCAAATGCGCGGCCAAGCCCTCGCTCCAATACACAATGCCGGCACCCCAAAGGTGCTGGAGGCCGCTGCTGCCACCGCTCAGCAGCTTGCGCGCCGCGCCTTCTAAGGCTGCGGCCGCGTCGTCCTCTTCCTCCCAGACGCAATTGATCAGCGCAGACAGCTCGCCTTCTTCTATTAGCAGGAGCCAAGCCTCGCCCACATCCGCATAGAGCAGGAGCGAAAACTTGTCTTTGGCGAGCAGGTTGGCGCATTCGCTGGCGTTGTACAGGGCAAAAGGCACTAAATCTAGGTCGAACCGACCGACCGCCGTCTCCTTGCCTAGAGCGCGGTAGCAGTCGAGGGCGCGGTGGCGCGCCGTCACCACAAAACCCCACTGTGAGGTCAGCACAAAATCGCAGCTAAACACCCTCGCTTCTCCGGCCAAGATCTGGTCGGCTTCCCACTGGAGTTGTTCGCGGTTTTCGCGCATAGTCCCCGCCACGAAGGGCCGGCGCTGAATGAAGCCCAAGCGTCGGTCCAGCGAGAAACAGGCGTTGCTGTAGTCGAAATCGTATGTCGCCGCGAGCGCGACCAGCTTGGCGGCTATCTCTTGCCGCTGCTGCTTGTCGCTCAGGGCCGTCGGATCGAAGGGCCGCTCCAGCTCGTCGGCTGCCAAGACCAGTGGCCGGACGCCGAAGCGACCAGCGTCTAGAGCGGCGACGCGTACGGTCTGGCCGCTGATATGAATCCCGGTGGCCTTTGTCCTGCCAAGTCCAAACAATCCCAACCCCTTCTCCTGCGAAGTGCGCCTCTACTCCACGGTGAGCAAAGGACGGAGCTTTGCTAGCGTCTTCGCGCCGATGCCATTGACCTCGGTTAGTTGCTCCAGCCGCTCGAAAGGACCGCGCTCGCGGCGAAAGGCGACGATCCGCTCGGCGATCTTGGGGCCTATTGCCGGCAGCGCGACTAACTCGGCGATCGTAGCCGAATTGAGCGCGAGCGGACCCTGCTCGGCTACGACCACTTCGAGCGGTGGTGGCGGAACGGCTGCGCGCGGCACGACGCTGAATTCCTCTGAATGCGATGGACGATACCAATCGCATACGGCGACGAGCATCCCTATGAGCAGGGCCGCCGTCAGGCCGATGAGAGTGCGTTGCTCGCGTTGATTAAACAAACATATCTCCCACAGCCGCGCCAAGCAATATGCTCAGCGGAGGAAGAAAGTGCCCGAAAGCCGCACCTCGCGGATCTTCCGCGTTTTGTCTCGCAGGTGGTCTTTGTTGTTCTCGATGCGAATCCGCCCCTCGCCGCGGAAGTTCGCGCTGAAGTTGTAGGTCATGGACAACTGAGTGCGCCAGCGGTTCTCTTTGCCGTTGGGGACGCGCTCTTCGTCACCTGTGGCGATGGAGCGCGTTTCTCCTTCAAGCTTGTGTTCCAAGTTGAGGGTGACGTCGCTTTTGAGCCGGCCTATCAGGGGCAGCCGCCGCGGCTTGAGGCTATGGGTGATCTTGAACGTGGTGGTCATGTGCTCTCTGTCGCGGGTGCCGCGCAGGGGCTGAGTGCCGTCGCCGCTCTCTGCGGTTAGTTCAAAATCTCGGCTCTCCGAAATGGAGACCACGCGCTCGATGGTCGTCGTCGGCCCCCAGCGCCAACGGCCATTCCACGACGCTCTGAACTCGGTCTTGGTCTCTTCGGAGAGCAGGTGGCCGGGCGCGAGGCTACCCTCGCCCTCGCTGGCCTCCGAGGTCTCGAAACTAGCGTTTACCTGCGCGCTGTTGATCACTCTCTTTATCAACGGAATCCGGTCGGCCCGCCCCCAGCTAAGACTCAAGCGCGGGTAGGTCCGATCGTTGCGCAGGCGCAGCCGTTGCTGCGAAGCGCCGCTGCGCTCTGTGGTCTGCTCCTTGGAATTGACCTTGATGCTGATGCCAAAGGGCAACCGCATCCCCGAGCCGGCCTCAAACGAGGCCGTGTGCGACCAACTGTCTTGGTGGGTCAGCCCTTGGGTTACTTGCCGCACCCTCAGCGTGTCATCGAGACCGAGTTGATAGGATAGCGAGGGCCGATGCAGCAAGTTGAAGTGGCGCGAGTTGATGTTGCGCCGCCAACTGGCGTTGACCGGCTCGACAATGCGACCGGTCCACCCGGCGAGGCGGCGGAGGATATTGGGGCCTTGCGGCGGTTCGGGCTGGTTTTTCTTCTGTTCGGGCTGGTTTTTCTTCTGTTCGGGCTGGTTTTTCTTCTGTTCGGGCTGGTTTTTCTTCTGTTCGGGCTGGTTTTTCTTCTGTTCGGGCTGGCTTTTCTCCTGTTCGGGCTGGCTTTTCTCCGAGGTTGGAGCGTCCTCGTCTGTGTCTCGATTGCGGTTGCGGTTGCGGTTGCGGTCTCGGTCGTCGCTCCGCTGCGCCTTGCGGCTTTGCCCCGGGGACTTGCCCAAATTCTTGAGCAGAGTCGGGATTTTGAGATTGAGGCGTGCAGAGAGATCGTTTCGGCTGTCGATGTCGAAGGTCTTGAACGGCAGGCCGCTGATCGAATCGATTGGGGCCACTCCGCGCCGTTGCGCCGGGTCGTTCTGCTCCTCGTAATTGGCCTTGAAGGTGTAGTTTTGGTCCAGCCACGAGATCAGGCGCAGCGAAAAGCCGAGATCGGCCGTTTGTCTGCGCCCGACCTCGCGCCCAAAGCTCCGCTTGTCGAGGGTGAATTTTTTCCGCAGATCTCGGTCGATTTTGAGGTTGTAGTTGGCCGATAGACCGGAGAGCGGATTGAGCTTAGAGGCATAGGTTTCGGCGAGCGTGAAGTCCTCCTGCTCGGTCGGCTCGTCGTCGCCACGGCGCAGCAGCCGCGAGGTGCGCCGACTGCCGTTGACCGCGTAGGTCAGGCTCGAAGGCAGCGGACGGAACTCCATCCGCGTCCAGTTCTTGGGCATGAACGTCGGGAGCCAGCCCATGATCCGCAGCGCTGGCTTGGGCAGGGGCATGCTGTAATTGAAGTTCATCGTCTGCGCCTCGCGCTCGTTGATCGGGCGCACCGGATCCGAGCTGTGTTCGCGCGAATGCGAGAGCCTCAGGTTCATCTGGTCGAGGGTCCAGCGCAAGAGGAAGTTTTTGCCCTGCCGCCGGCTGATGGACACGTCGTAGAATTCCTTGGAGCGGACGGCCTGTTGCTCTTGCTTCTCTTCGTCGGTTAGCTCCACGTCCGACCCGGGGCCGAAGCGCGGCAAGCTGGTCGTGCGGCTGAGGTTCACCTTGAGCGGGATCAAAAATCCCCAGCTACTCGGCAGGATCTTTTGCGCGTTGGTGGAGACCGACAGCGCGGCCTCGCGGTCCGTGCTGTTGCCTCCTTGGCCGGTAAAGCTGCGGAAATTTTCCTGCCGCCAGAGCACGTTACCACCGAGACTGGCAAAGTCGGCCAGCTTGGTATTGAGTTGGGCGTACGCGGCCAGCCCGGGGTCATTGCGCGCCTCGTCGAGGCGGAGTTCGTCGAGCAAGACCCGGCCACTGTACAAGCGGTTTGTGGCCCGGTTGCGCAGGCCGATGCTCAGTTGTTTGATCGACTGCATCGACGGGTTGCCGCGCACTCGGTAAATGGCTTCCTCGCCGCTGCGCAGGCCCGACCGCGCAAAGATCTGGTCTAGGGAAAAATGCTCAATTTGGGGGTCGTAGCCGGCCGCGTGGAGCGCTTCTAGCTCGCGTTGGTCGATCACAGTCTGGCCGTCTAACGGTGCCCCGCGCGGGTCAATCACCCTATAGGTGTAGTAGAACTCGCCCGTGGTGGTATCGGCCCGCCCGGATTGCAGCAGGGCCTTGAGCTGGGAGATGACCGGCAAATCTACATCTACTTGATTTCCCTTCCAGCCCTTACGCCCTCCCTCCCAACCCGGGAAGATGGGGCTGATGGCCTCGTAGTAGTTGGTCGAATCCACGCCAAAGCGCACAAAGAGCACCAAGTCGCTCGAATCGCCGTGCGCGTATTCAATGGTCTCGGTCGAGTCGCCATAGGCGTACATGCGCAGCCGCTCGTAGCTGGTGTAATTGGCAGGTCGAGTCAGAATTCTAGTCGCCGACATCTGGTGACCAGGCTCTAGATTATCGTAGGCCAGCACGAGCGACTGCTCGCGTTCGCGGGTGCGCGACTGCACGTTGCGGCGGATCTTCACACCGGGTGGCGGCCGGTAGCTCTGGCTTTTGTCGGTGCCGATGACCGTGACGTCGAGGGCCTCGCGGTCGCCGATTGGGAAGCGCTCGTCGAGCCGCACTACGTCGTCTTCCTGCCACTTGTTGCCCACGATCTCCACGAGCGCGATATCGGCTCGCACGGAGTCTGCTACGTCTGGCTGCGGCGCGCTCGAAAGCATCAAACGCGCGTATTCGATGCGGGTGGAGTCGGGTAAACCCACGCGCTCGACGTGAGGGCCGAACAGGGGCACCCGGAGCTGACGCCAGCCCTCGTTTTGGGTACCGGCGACTTCGTAGTGGATCGAGGACAGGTCGATCTCGTAGTGGTAGTAATTGTTGCGCCGGTCGAGCACGCCGTTGTTGTTGAGGTCTTCCGTATCCGGCCGGTCGCCACTTTCGACGTCTCTTTTATTGTTCTCGGTTCCGTTGATGTGGCTGTAATCGTTCTTGTTGCGCTGGCCGTCGTATTGCCAGTTGTCTCCTTCGGGATCGTCGGCCGAGCGGTTGGGACGCAGGGGGTCGGGGTCCGGGTAGAGCGCGGCGAATGCCTGCTTCCGCTCTGCTAGGGAGCGGGTGGTGTCGAACGCGGCGTCTTGCAGGCGCAAGTAGAAGTTCAACTCGGCCTCGTCGTCGCGGCCGTCGATGCCCAAGTCCTCCTCCCGAGACACCAGCCCGTCGCCCGCAGCTTGCCCGGGGAACGGCTCGTCTTCGGTGTCGAGGCGGCCGTTGGCGATGTAGTCCTCGTTGATTTGGTCGCCCAAGTTTAGGTGCAAGGTGCCCTCCCGGCCGCGGACCCAGATTTCTATGAACTTGGATTCAGAGAAGTCGTTGACGGTCGAGAAAGCGAGGGAGATCCCCCCCCAGGATTCGGTGGTTTCGAGGCGCGGCGTCAGCTCTAGCGACAGGATGTCGGTGCGCCGGTTTTGGGCTTCGATTTGCTCTTCTTGGTTGGGCCAAATGTCGGTGCGCAGCACTCCGTTGTAGGGATTGTACCAGATGAAGGGCGCGCGATTTTCCGCGCCGAAGCGCGCGCTGGCCGGCGTACTGGCCGGTGCCCAGCGCGGGCGATTGACGATCAGTGAGGTGGGCTGCTCGCTGGCTTCGAAGTCGTCGATATAGCCGCGTCCCTTGGTGTTGAGATTGGGGCGGCTTTGCGCGATTTCGGCGTCTAAGGTCACTTCTGAGGGAACCGCCGTCTTGACCAGCGGCAGCATATCGACGATGCGGGTGAGGACTGGCACTTCGCGCCGGGCGCGCAAGTCGAAGTTCCATATCACTGTGCGCTTCGGTTCATTGCCCACCCGCACCCGCCGGTCGCTCGAACGCTCGTTGTTGTAGATCATGGTGCTGCCCACCCGCCCGTCGCCTCCCCAGAACTCGTACTCGGTGCGCAGGCCCAACAGGGTCTTCTGCTGGCTGCCGATGTTGAAGAGGTCCTCGGACTCAAAGGAGATTTCCAAGTCGGCGCCGGGGTCGGCCACTTCCTGAGCGACAGCGCCGACAAACGTCACGCTGCCCGTGAAATCGACTCGGTATTCAGTATCCCGTGTCAGTGGGCGGCCGTTTAGCTGGACCTCCACGGTCTCGGTCCGGACATTGCCGAAGATCCCGCCCAGCCGAATGCGCTGCTCCGAGGAGGCGGCGCGGACGAGGATTTTGTAGCGGCTAGCCTCGATCTGGGCGCGCTGCTGCTGCTCGTCGTAGATGGCGGAGACGGGTTCGTCGAGCTGGCCGCGATATTTGTTGGAGCGCGGATCAAAGGGGCGCTGGTCGGGGAAAATCAAGTGTCCGCGAATGTCGTCCAGTCCTATGTAGTCGGCGTCGATGACGCGGTCGGGCGCGCTGCCGGGGTCTTTGCCGCGCTCGTCCAAGCCCAAAAGCTGCAAGTAGGAGCGGCCCTTTTGCGAAAGTTGGTCCTCTTGGCCGGGCACTTCCTTGGCGATATCTACCTGCAAAGTCTTGGGGTCGAAGCGGCGGCCGGTGGAATACCCAGAGGCAATGCGGTACACGTTTTTCCACTCTAGATTCCAAGTGGGAAAACCTGGGCGGGCATTGCGAGCCTTGATCAGCTTTAGGTGCAAGGAGTCGGATTCTGCGCTAGCGTTGAGCCGAGCTGTCTCGTGCTGGAGGGCATCGTCGAAGTCCGGCGCGCGAGTTTTGAAATGCACGGCCATGGCATACGGGTCGGATACGGGTCTGTTGAGGACGATATAACCCGCCTCGGCCACGACTGCATAGTCGTCGTCCGGGTCGAGCCGATGCCAGGTCCCCTCCTCGAAGCAGCCGCTGTTGCGCAGGCGATTGCCCACCGCGTCAAAGCACTCGATGGTGGAAAGAGAGTCGGATGGATCGACCCAAGCCGTGCCGGGCTTGGCGAACAGCTCGGCGTCATTCCTCGTATTGAAGTCGTTGATATAGACTTCAAGGCGGCTGATATCGACGAAGTTTTCCGAGCCAAACTGCGCTCCGTCCAACAGCCGGCGGAAGTCGAGGAGGTGGGTGCGGTAGAATTCGTGCAAAAAGAAATACGTGTTGCGGATGTATTGGTAGTCTTTGAGTTGGAGCGTGTCGATGGCCGCTCCGCCCTTAAAGGTCTGGCGGTTGGACTTGCTCTTTTCGTGGCTGGCTACGGTCGTA
This sequence comes from Candidatus Latescibacterota bacterium, assembly GCA_965261395.1. Lineage (GTDB taxonomy): Bacteria > Latescibacterota > UBA2968 > UBA8231 > UBA8231. The sequence continues at coordinate 2,065,806 of OZ253462.1, read as the reverse complement.
AAGGCCAGCGGACCAATGTGCCCCTTAGCGCGGATGCCGAAGAGACCCTTGTTCTGCTGCCGGAAGCCGACGAAGCGAGTATTGGGCAGTTCTAAGGTGGTATTGCCGGCCTGTATCTCTTGGAATATGGAGTCTTCTTCGCCGTCGTAGTCGAGCTTGATCTGGTTGGATAGCTGATCGCCCAAATTGGAGCCAATGGCCGAGCCGAGGTTTTCGGTGTCTTGGTCGATGCGCACGCTGATCAGCTCGCCGACTTTGCCTTCCACCGTGAAATCGGATTCCTGTTCAATGCCCAGCGAGGGGAACTTGGAGCTGCGTCCAAACGAGGTCTGCACCTCGCCATCGGTCCACTCGCTCTTGCCAGAAACGATAATGGTGCGCGAGCCATTGAGCACGAGACTGGGGCCTTCGTCGCCGATAAAGCGCCGCAGGGGCTTGGGCGCGGAAAAGGGCACGGTCCACTCAAAGCGGTTACCTTTGCGCCGGCGCTGCTCAGAGGCGGTGCTGCGAAAGTCGCGGCGGATCTGCTGATGCCAAAGCTGCCGGTGCTTGGCTTGGTACTCCATGTGGAGATAGTCGTCTCTATCCACGGCGACTGTCGGTCTCTCGGCGAACCCGCTGACGCGGCGGCCGTAGTGGGCCATTCCCACGGAGTCCACCGCGGCTTGGTATGAGATCGGCCCGCGGCTGGGGACGGGCAAGAGCGGTTGGCCAGCCCCAAACGCGGCTTGGCGAGGGGCTGCAAAGCGCTGGGAAAGCGGGCCGTACAGTGGCTCAAAGTGTAGGCCAGGCTCGGCGTGCGCCACCGCCACGAGCAAGCAAACACACAGCCACAAGGGGACCACTTGGACGGAAAAGCGGAGAAACACTTCTAAATTCGCACCTATCGACGTTTATCGTTTGACATGCTCCCAAGCCCTAAGGGGCGGGAGATGGGCCGTCAAACATCGAGCCATAACCGAATGCTCTCGGTGTGCTGCTCGGCAGTCTCAATTAAGAGGGTGGTCTTTCCAATTGAGGTTTAGCGGAAAACGACTCAGAAGCCTTCTGTGGCTCGGCCATGACAAGAGCGATGCGCCGAACGGCTTCTGTATTAACTAAACGCGATAGGCTGTCTCCAAACCTATAAACAGGAGGACGCTGCCCAGACGAGACGGGCAACATCTGAAAACATAGCACGTCGCTGTGATTATTTCAAGGAAGCCCTTGCAAAAACCATTCCCGTTGCACGGCGCGGGGAGTGCTTTTTTGAATGGCGGCCTAAGTCGTTATATTTGAGGAAACTAGGCCCGCGGCCGTCCGGGTACTCGCCACTTGCGACGAAGTACTCTGAGTGCCGTGCGCCACAGCCCCGTATCCCTTGCGACCCATGACGACCCTGTCCCGCTACGTGCTCAAAGAGCACGTCTGGCCCTTTGCGCTCGGCTTTGCGCTGATTCTCTTCATCCTGCTGATCGACGTCGTATTGCAGACGATGGACCAAGTGCTGAGCAAGGGGTTGACCCTGCTGGCCGCCCTCCAGCTTTTGCTCTTCAACTTGGCTTGGATCGTAGCGTTGGCCGTGCCCATGGCCGTGCTCATCGCCGTACTCATGGCCTTTGCCCGCCTCGCCGCCGACGGGGAAATTATCGCGGCTAAAGCCTGCGGGGTGAGCTTTTGGCTGCTCCTGCGGCCAGTGCTTGTATTCGCTTTGCTGCTCACTTTGCTGATGGTCCTTTTTAACGACCAGATCCTCCCGGACTGGAACCACCAAGCCCGCGTCCTATCGTCGAGCTTGCAAAGGACCAAGGCCGCCTTGGTGCTGCGGGAAAAGGAAGGGGTCTTCATACCCAACTTGGGCGATTATCACCTGCTGATCCGTCAGATTGACCCGGCGACTAACGAACTGGCCGGCATTGCGCTCTACGATGCCTCGCGTCCCGGGCCGCCGGTGATTTTACACGCCCCTAGGGGCCGCCTCGCGCTGTTGGGAGATGGGGCTTACATCCGCTTGGAGTTGGAGGAAGGCCATGTCCAGCGCGTCGAATCCGGCCTAGAGGAGCGCTTTTTCTACGGCACTTTTGCCCGTCAAGTGCTGCACATCAAAGACGAGCGCCGCCGCTACGAGCACCGTCCATCGTCCTACCGCAGCGACCGCGAGCTAAACATCGCGGCCATGCACCGCTTGGTGCTAGAGCGCCGCCGCGAGCAGGAGCGCGCCTACGGTCGCCTCGACTCGATTGCCGCGCGCTACATCGCACTCCACCAAGATCAGCTCGCCGACTCCACGGCCGGCGAGCTAGAGCGAGAAGGACAGCAGGCGGCCGAGGCCCTGCGCCGACAGTGGAAGCACATAGACCGCCGCGAGGGGCGGATCAACGAGTATTTGGTCGAGATTCACAAGAAGCTATCCATCCCGGCCGCCTGCTTGGTCTTCGCGTTGGTGGGCGCTCCATTGGGCGCGCTGATTCGCCGGCGCGGCGCAGCCGTCTCCGTCGGCATCAGTCTGTTCTTCTTTTGGATCTACTGGATGTTCCTCATCGGCGGCGAAGAGCTGGCCGACCGCGGCTATATCCCACCGCCTTTGGCGATGTGGGCACCCAATTTGGTCTTCGCCCTCGTCGGATGGGGGCTGTTGCGGGTGGTCGCGTATGACCGCGCTGGACGCCGAGGGACGAAAAAGACCTGAGATGCGCACCCTCGACCTCTATCTGACGCGCCGCTTTCTGTTGTGTTTGGGGATTGCCGTGGTCAGCCTGTTACTCATTGCGGTGATCATTGACCTCACCGAAAACATCGACACCTTTATCGACTTTGAGGCTCGCCCCAAGCAGATCTTGCTCTACTATGTCTATCGGGTGCCGTACTGGCTCATCCTGACCCTGCCCATCGCCGCGCTGCTCGGCGCGCTTTTTGCCCTGACCAGCTTAGCGCGCCAAAACGAAATCACCGCCATGAAGGCCACCGGCATTGGCCTGTATCGCCTGCTGGCCCCGGTCTTGGCGTGTGCCCTCGCCGTTGCGGTCGCGGCTTTTTTCTTTACTGACTGGGTGGTCCCGGCCGCCACCTATCAGTACAACCAAATCAGCGACGAGATTAAGTCCTATCACCGCAGCGATGGCTCCCGCCGCCAAGTCCTGCTGCAAGACGCGGACAACCAGTTCGTGTACGCCCGCAGCTACGACGCGGGGCGGCAACGAGCCGACGAAGTGTCTTGGGAGCGGCTACACGGCTACGTCCCGCTGGAGCGCGCAGTGGCCCGGCGCATGGAATGGCGGGAAGGCACTTGGGTACTCCTCGAAGGCCGCCGCTTTCGCTTTGCCGCGGGCGAAGCCGTAGCGACTTCTTCCTTCGATACCCTATCCCTGCCGAGCTTGTCGTTGCTACCCAGCGACTTTGCCCGCCAGCAGAAGGAGCCCGAGGAAATGAACTATGCCGAGCTGGCCGACTACATCGCCCGCGCCACGCTCAACGGAGAGGATGCCACGCGTCAGCGAGTCGATTTGCACCTGAAAATATCCTTTCCCCTGACCAGCTTCATCATCATCGCCCTAGGCGCGACCCTCGGTGCCAATGCTCGCCGCGCTGGCTTGGCCAATAGGTTCGGCTTGGGGGTTCTGTTATGCTTTGCTTATTACAGTTGCGTCAAGGCCGGTCAAGCCCTCGGTTGGAATCAGGTGCTGGCGCCTTGGTTGGGCGCGTGGATAGCCAACCTGCTGTTTGCCGCCTTGGCCTTAGTGCTACTGTGGCGCGCGCACAAATAAAAAGGCCGTTCGCCCGTCGACGAACGGCCCTTGGGGAGACTCGGATTGAAACAAATGCTCAGCGGATGCCTTGTTCTAGGTGGTAGATCTTGAGTTTGAGCGAGGCCGAGCGGGATTTCCAATTTTCTAGGAGAGCTGCCGCCTGCTGCCCTGCTTGGCCGTCGAGCCGTCCACTCAACCCGACTAATAGCTGGGCTAGACGGGCGACTTTGTCCTCGGAGGCACCGGAAGTGAGCCGCTCGAAGTGGCCGATTAAATCGGCGTCCAGCGACAAGTCGGCGCGCTGGGTGATTCCGTGTAGGAAGCGGGCATGACTGCGAGCAAAGGCGGCATCTTCGCTGCTCTTGCTGAGCAGGTGGCGCAGTAGCTTAGCCGATGGGGCCTCTTGGAGGACCTCGGTGGCCATCCGCACCGCCTGCTGCCAGATGCGGGCTTGTGCGGCCGAAGTCATGGTTTGTGGCAGCCCGGCCTCGACGAAGAGCGCGAAGAGCGGTACCTGCGGCAAGTGTGCCAAGAACGCGCGCAAGAGGCCCTCGTTGGGGTCGCACTTGAGGAGGCAATCGACCGCATAGGGCACCATAGAGGGATGGGTACGGCGAATTTTGTCGAGGAGTATGGCTGCGATGTCGGCCGGGGGACCCGCGGCTAGCGCTGTGGTGATCGGCGCGAGGGTCTGGCGGCTGATCGGCACGCCCTGTGCAGCCTCGCGGGCGACCGCACGCTCTTTGCTCGTTAGGAATTGGGCGACCTCGTCACACTGGCGCAATGCTTGCACCAAGGCCGCGGCTGGGCGGGGATCGTGCTCTTGGTGCGCCAACTGCACGATCCGGCGCAACATGCGGAGCGAAGACAGCCAAGAGCGGTGATGGCTCAAGGTGTCGATGGCCGCTAGCCGTCGGCTGTCGGTCGAGTCCTCGGCAATGGCCAAGAACTGGTCTAAATCGTCCGCGCTGAGCACTGACCTGTGCGGTTGGGCCTGTTCGCCTTGGAGCAATTGGTCCAGCGATGTTTCGGCGACCGGCGCAGCTTCTTGGCGCAAGTCGCGGATGTCCAACACCATAGGTTTTTGGTCCCCTAGCTGGGCCAAAGCGAGCGGCTGGCACAGCTAGCTAATATTAGCAGAAATGGAAACTGTTCTGCTCTATACGAGCGACGAAAAAGTAAGGGGAAGGTGCTAAAATTTGTCGTGGGTTTGTCGTGGGGATACCAAACGTAAAACCCACCCCGCGATAAAGCAAGCGAAAATATTGGCCCCTCCTTGAAAGCCTATGGGGACGCGCTGGCGACCTCTAGGCTAAAGGGGTCGGATTCGTCCACCAAACGCACATTTAAGACCCAATCGCCGTCAATCGCGACCTGGATCTTGCGGCGCACCCGAATCCCGTCGGCCGCGTGCGGCACGAGGACCACGTCGAATTCCACTGCTAGCCCGGCTGGCAACACCCCGCCCGAAACCTCCACGTGCTGGCCGGCCGGCACGCGCGTGCGCACAATCCTCGGCGCGTCCGCATCGGTCTCGTTGAGGTACGTTACTTCGAGATCGTAGGTGGTGTGGTTGACGACCGAAACGGTCCCGGCCCGGCCGGTGGGTTCGGGGGGGGCAAGGGTAGGCGGTGCGGTGGGTGCTTGGCCACCGCAGCCACTGAGCAGCCAAGCGGCTAGCCATAGCGCGGCCCTTACTGTGCTGCGACGTGGGCCAATGCTCGGGCGGTCCACTCTACCTCGTCATCGTGCACGGTGCGCATGTCGAGCAGGAGCCGCTCGCGGGCGATGCGACCGACTATGCCCTGCTGCCTCAGCTGGTGCCCTAGCTGCTCGACCCGGAGCGCGCTTGGCTGGAGGGCCACGGCCCGGCTGGGGATCTCGGCTAGGGGCAGGGACCCGCTGCCGGCTTGGGCCAGCGATTCGACCACTTCGAGGCAGAGGGCGCGGCAGACCGCCTCGGGCAAAAGGGACAACAGTCTCTGAGCACGCTCCTCTAGCGTCTCAACCTTCTCCCGCAGCATCGCCAGTGCCGGCAGGGCCTGCGTTAGCTTGTCCGGCGGCAGGCGATAGAGCGACAACACTGCTTCGAGCGCAGCGTAGATCAGCTTGTCGCAGCGCAGGGCGCGCATCAGCGGATTTTGGCGCACTTGCTCCACATAGAGCCGTTGGCCGGCGATGATGCCGGCTTGCGGCCCGCCTAGCACCTTGTCGCCACTGAAGCTGACCACGGTCGCCCCGGCCTTGAGGCTAGCGGCGACTACCGGCTCGGGCGGCAGCCCCCACTGCTCCAGATCAACTAAGGCTCCGCTCCCCAAATCGTGGACCAGCGGCACTTCTGCGCGCTGGCTCAGGGTGCCCAAATCCTTTAGGTCCACCTCAGCGGTAAAACCCTGTACCCTGTAATTGCTCGGATGCACCACTAAAATGGCACCGGTTTCCGGGCCGATGGCGCGCTTATAGTCGTGCAAGTGCGTGCGGTTGGTCGTGCCCACCTCGCGCAGCTTGGCCCCACTGGCCGCGATGATGTCGGGCAGGCGGAATGAGCCGCCGATTTCGACCTGTTGTCCCCGCGAGACCACCACTTCCCGCCCCCGCGCCAAGGTGTCGAGCAGTAGGAGCACGGCGGCGGCGTTGTTGTTGACCACGGCGGCAGCTTCCGCGGCGGTCGCCGAGCATATAAGAGCCTCGACGTGAGCGCTGCGCTCGCCGCGTTTGCCCGACTCTAGCTCGAATTCGAGGTTGCAATAGCCGGTGGCCACCCGCACGACGGCCTCTTGAGCCACTCGGGGTAGTGGCGCACGGCCCAAGCCGGTGTGCAGCACCACGCCGGTGGCATTGACGACGCGGCGCAGCCGGGGCGCAGCCTCCCGTTCGATGCAGCGGCGCACGGCCCGCTCGACCCGCGCATCCAGGGGCGCTCGCTCCTCGCCCACAGTGCCCGCCCGCACTTGGCGACGCTCGTCCGCAATGCAGCGGCGCACCTGCTCGACGACATAGGCGCGGTCGTATTCTTGCAAGAGATCGGCGACCTGCTTGAGCATCTGATCTACCGAGGGCAGCCTAGCTTCATTCATGGGGCGAAGTATAGGTTTCCCCTCTGTCGCCAGCAAGTAGCCTTTGCGCTATAGTCTTAAGAACCTTATACTTGCAAGACCCCTTCCCCTGTTGTCCAATTCCAATATTTAGTCTATGTCGCGCCCGGTCTATATCCTGGTGGCGCTGTTTTTGTGTGCTTTTGCAATTGACGCCGCCGAGCGCAGGAGTCCCTTCGTCCACGTGGTCAAACGAGGGGATACTCTGTCTGAGATTGCCGCTCGCTACCGAGTCTCGCAGGAGCAAATCAAGCGCTGGAACAAGCTCCGCAGCAGTAGGATACACGCTGGCCAGAGCCTCAAAGTTGGGTCTCCAGTAAAAAGCGGCGATTGGTATCGCGTCCGGCGCGGCGATACGCTGTCGAAAATCGCTCGGCAGTTCGCCGTCCCGGTTTATAAGCTCAAGGCGATCAACCATCTCGATGGGAACGTCATCCACGTTGGCCAAAAGCTCCACTTGCAATCGACCGCACCCCCTCGGAGTGCCTCGGCCGACGACCGCGACGAAGAGCCGCGCGAATACACGGTTCGCCGGGGCGACACGCTGTCGAAAATTGCCCTGCGATTTGACGTGAGCTTGGGCTTTCTGCGCCAGCTCAACCGGCTCAAAAGTGACCTTATTCGGCCCGGGCAAAAGCTCCGCCTGCGCGCTTCGCGGTTAGAGGAAGCCGTCCACGTGGTGCAAGATGGCGAAACCCTGACCGAAATTGCTCGACGCTACCGAGTCTCGGTCAGAAAGTTGCAGCGCCTCAACGCCCTGGTCGGCGACCGGATTCTCATCGGGCAGAAGCTCCGCCTCAAAGACGCGGCGAGCACGGTACACATCGTGGAGCGCGGAGACGCGCTGTGGGAAATTGCCCGCGCGTACGGAGTCAGCCTCTATCGCCTCAAGAAGCTCAACGGCCTCCAGTCAAACCGCATCTACCCAGGCCAGGAGCTCAAGCTCTACCCCGACCAGAAGCTCGCACCGAGTGCCGCGCCGGCGAGCGGTCCGCGGCTGGCCACATACGTGGTGCAGCGAGGCGATTACCTCGCGCGGATCGCTCGACTGCACCAGATGAGCGTGGCTGAAATCACCCGCATCAACAAATTGAAGACAAACGCCGTCATCCACCCGGGCGACCGGCTCAAGGTGCGCCCGATGCGCTGGGTGGAATTGTCTGATATTGATTGGGACGATCTGCAGATCCACCGCGCTGACACGCCCAAAATCGCATTCGGCAACGGCCCGTACTACTTCTCCCGGCCCCGCAATAAGCGCCAGCCGAACAAGAAGTATTACGAGGGCCATCCGAGCTCGCCGCGCCAGACCTATCGCCAAGCAGTGCGCCTGTGGCGGGAATTCGAGAGCAAGGTCGGGCGCATGGGGCGCTTGAGCTCTCGGTTGGAAGGCTGGCACATCGTCCTCGACCCGGGGCACGGCGGGCTGGACCCGGGCGCGCTGGTCTCCACCCGCGACGGCAACGGCAAAAGGCTTTATGTCGTCGAAGACGAGTACGTCTTCGACATCGCGCTGCGGGTCTATGTTTTGGTGCGCTTGCACGGGGGCCATGCCACCATGACCCTACTCAGCCCCAACCACCTAATCCGCCAAAACGACCCGCCGACCCAGACCTTTGTTAACGAAAAGAACGAAGTGTACAACTCGTCCGCTTACAACCAGACCAACAAGCTTAGCGCCTGGCCGCACGGCGGCAATCTTGAGACTCGCGTGCGCATTGCCCGGCAGGCCTTTGCCAATGCGCCACGGGGCCGGCGCATCTTTCTCTCCTTCCACGCCGATAGTGCCCCCAAGGCCCCAGAAGCACCGCTGGTTCTATACTACAAAAGCAGCAAGAGCGGGCGCGTAGATCGCGTCTCGCGCCTGTTCGCTCGCTCCCTGCTCCCGGCATTAGGGGCCGGTGCCAGCATCCGCGGGCAGGGGCTAGGGGTTTTGCGCAACAACCCGGCTGATGTCAAGGTCCTCATCGAAGTGCGCAACATGGCGTACCGGGACCACGTCTGGGCCTTGCGCTTTGAGGACCTGCGCCACCGCGATGCCGAAAAGGTAGTACACGGCCTCCTCGACCACGCCGCGCGCGCCTCACGCCGCGCTAGCCACTAAACGCAAGAAAGCTCCGGGAGTGTTCGTCCCGGAGCTTTCTTTTTTGTTGGGTTGTGCTGTGATGTGCTAAAAAGGTCGTTCCGCAATCAGCCGTTTGGCGGCCTTGCGCACGACTTCGGGTTCGAGGCCGGCCAGTTCGCACCAAGGATCGATCCTAGAGCTTTCGACAAAGGCCATCTCCGGGGTGCCATCGGGCGTTTCCATGACCTCATCCATCTTGGATATTTCGCGTAAAGTACTGAGAATCATAGCGTTAGCAAGGCGTCTATAAGCCATTGCAATACGTTCCACCTGAGCAACATCCTGATCTGTTCTCATAGCACTTCCTGCGGGTTAAGGGTCTCTGAGATGCGGTAAATAAAGGGTTTAGAGTGCTTCACTTCGTCTAAAGGGTTCCCGTCCTTTCTATCGTAACAAAAAAGTAGTGTTTGCCGTCTAGCTGTCTATATGGTAAGAAATTTTCGCGAAAAATTTTCAAAAAAATAACGTGCGCGAAAAAAAATAACCGCCGCACCGAGAGGCACGGCGATTGTGCTGTTCGTAACTCATTTTTTTCTATATGGTTAGAGATTCTTCCCGCCGCACGGAGCGCCCATCGGCAGCAGCCCGGTAGAGCCGGTAAATCCACTCGATAGTCTCCAAAGCCTCCCGCCCGAGCGAATGGGGAGTGCCCACGCCGGCTAGGCCGCGCAAAAAATCGGCCCACTCCAACTCCCACGAGCGATCCTCGTCCGGGTAATCAAAGTGCTTGATGTCCGGCGCGCCGCCTTGGGGAATGCGCCGCCCTACTACGGCGCATTCTGGCCCGTAGCCCCCCCCCAAACCCTCGGCGCAGACGTAGCCATCACGTCCGAAAACCTCGAAGCTGAAGAGGTTTTTCCACTGCGTCCAACTCGCGTGCAGCGAGGCGATCTGCCCGGTGGCCGTGCGAAAGAGTCCGTAGGCGTTGTCCTCTACGGGCGAGTCCCAGAAGTGGGTCTCGGCATAGCCTGTGACTTCGGCAAAGTCCCCCAAGATCCACTTGGCCAAGTCGATTAGATGCGCCCCTTGGTCCAAAAGCTCGCCGCCACCCGCCTTCTCTGGATTGGTCCGCCACTCGCGGTCGTAGCCGGGCCGCCCGCCGTGGCCATAGCGTGCCCGGATGCTCAGCAGCGGGCCGATCTCACCTGTTGTGCAAACCTCGTGCAGCTTTTGGATGGCGGGGTGATAGCGGTGGTTGTAGCCGACCTTGAGCACGCGCCCGCTCCGCTCGGCTGCTGCGACGGCCTGTCGGGCTTCCTGGGGGTTGCGCCCCAGCGGCTTTTCGCACAAGACGTGTTTGCCGGCCAAGAGGGCGGCGGTGCTGATGGGGGCCAATGCGTCGTGCGTCGTCGCGACTACCGCGATATCGAGATCGGCCGCGACTAGCTCCTCCCGTGAAGCCGCGACCGTGGCCCCGCATTCAGCGGCTAGTTCGGCCGCGGCGGACGCGCGCTCGTCGTAGATTAGTGCCACTACAGACGCGGGATGGGCATGGGCCGTGGCCGCCCGCCGCCGCCCCATGCGCCCCGCTCCGATGATTCCCACCTTATACACTCAGCCCTCCTGCTGTGGTACGCGTCGCACCGCAAAGGCCTCCGTGGCCATGGTCGCCTCGACATCGAGGGTTTCCCACGAATCCCAAACCGCTGACAGCAACCGCCCCGTCAGCCCGTCTGAGCGCGCCGAGGCTAGATAGACCGCCAGTGCGGCCGCTCGCTCGCCCGTAGCGTCGCCCTCGCGCAGCAGGCACCGATCCCGCTCCCGTTCCTCTGCGCTCACGGCTGCGCCGGCCGCTATCCGCTGGTCGAGCATCCGCGTGTTGACCGCTCCAGGGGCAATGGCGTTGACGGCAATGCCGTGCTCAGCCACTTCTCCGGCCAAATTTTCGCTAAAGCGCACGACACCGGCCTTGGAGGCGCTATACGCGCTAAAGAAGGGCCGCGGCCCCACCGCGCCGCCACCCGAGAGGTTGATGATCTTGCCGTAGTGCTGGGCGATCATGGCCGGCAAGACCTTGCGGGTGCAGTAGAAATAGCCGCCGAGATTGACCTGCACCACCCGCATCCAAGCCTCTGGATCGACCTCTTCCATCCGCCCTATAGGCCCCTGAATCCCCGCGTTGTTGACCAGCACATCGATCCCACCCCAAGCTGCGAGCACGTGCTCAATGGCCGCGTCTACTTCCTCGCGCCGCCCCACATCCACCCGCAATTTCAACGCCGCTTGGCCGTGGTCGTCCAAAAGCGTGGCCGTCTCGTCCAGCTCTGATCCAGTGCGGGCCAAAATCGCTACGTGTGCCCCTTCCCGCGCCAAGGCCAAGGCAATGGCCCGGCCAATGCCGCGCCCCCCGCCGGTCACTAAACAACGCCTGTCTGTCAACTCCATATCGCGCTCCTTCGTCGCCCGAGCAAATATGCGGTGCGAGCTTGGTCTTGCCAAAGGTCAACAGGCCCGTCGTTGACCTAGCGTACCATTTGTCCTAAATTGGTGTGCATACATCTTAGAGAGCCTATTCGATGTCCCTCCCGAGTACCGCATCCGATCTCAAAGCGCTCTGCCTCCACATAAACGCCCATTGTCCCGCCGGCGGCCTTTTTGAAGGCGACCGCACCCATCTACACCCGGACAGTAATCTGCCTTGGCGCATTGCTCCGGAGCCTTTCTGGCTGTCGCCAGCGCAACACCGCTACCTAGACCAACTCGGCGGCGTCCTCCATCAGTTTTACAAGGCCTCCAACCAGCTCTACCACCAAAGCGTCAAGGGCGTCGAGCCGCCTTGGATTCACGAGTACTTGGACTTGGGCAAACCCAGTGCCGTGCGCGAAATGGGCCTCTGGAATCGCATCAAGTCCCAGTTGCCCTTGGTCATTCGTCCGGACCTGCTGCTCACCGAGGACGGCTTCAAGCTGGTCGAGCTAGACGCCATTCCCGGCGGCATGGGCTTCACCGCCCAAGTCTCGGAGGTCTATGCGGACCTCGGCTACGACATCATCGGCGGTGCCCGTGGCCTGATTGACCCATTCTACGAAGCCATTGCCGCTACCACCAAGGTCGCCGAGCCGCATTTCGCCCTCTTCGTCTCGGACGAGTCCGAGGCCTATCGCCGAGAAATGGAATGGCTGGTCGAGCGCTTGCAGGCAGCCGGCAAACCGGCCCGCAGTGCCCATCCGCGCGAGGCCCGCTTTGACGAAAATGGCCTCTTCCTCCAAGGTGCTGACGAGCCAACCCCCTGGCGCATCGACGCGGCCTATCGCTTCTTTGAGCTGTTCGACCTCAAAAACATCCCCAAGGCCGAGCTTTTTGCCTATTTCACCAAGAAAAACGCCTTGTGTTTGACTCCGCCGCCGAAGGCATATCTCGAAGAAAAGCTCTGGCTGGCATTCTACCACCACCCCGCGCTCAAATCCTATTGGCGTCGCACCTTGGGCAAGGAGCCATTTGCCGCCTTGGGCAGCCTGATCCCGCGCTCGTGGATTGTCGATGCGCGGCCGCTGCCACCCCACGCCATCATTCCCGGCCTCGACATTGGCGGCCAACCCGTCGGCGACTGGCAGCAGTTGAAGCAGCTAACCAAAAAGCAGCGCGAGCTCGTGCTCAAGCCCTCGGGTTTTTCCAACCTAGCGTATGAAAGCAAGGGCGTGTCCATCGGCCACGACCTGTCCGAAGCCGAGTGGGCCGACCGCGTGCAAGAGGCCCTCGACCGCTTTGCACACCAGCCCTATATCTTGCAGGAGTTTCACAAGGCCGCCCGTCGCAGTGTGCGCTACTACGACTTTTATCGCGACGAGCTCGTGCCTATGCGGGGTCGGGTGATGCTGCGTCCTTATTACTACGTCATCGGCGATGTGCCGCGCCTGTGCGGTATCCAAGCTCTAGTTTTCCCGGCCGACAAGAAGATCTTGCACGGCATGGTTGACGCTGCGATCATGCCCTGCGCCACGTCCGCGGAAAAATCTTCCTTCTGATTCCTATGCTTTCCCTAGACGAAAAACTAGCTCACCTTGAAGAAATTCTGCGCCCCATGGGGCAGGTGCTGATCGGCTATTCGGGGGGGGTTGATAGCGCCATGCTGGCGGTAGCTGCCCAGCGGGTCTTGGGCGAGGGGGCCATCTGCGTCACCGCGGACTCTGAGAGCTACGCCACCGGCGAGCTAGAGAAGGCTGCCGAGATCACCCGCGAGTTTGGCATCCGCCACGAAGTGGTCAAGACCCGCGAGTTGGACAATCCCGACTACGCTAAAAACGCGCCCAATCGCTGCTACTACTGCAAGCAGGAGCTTTTCGTCCACATGGAGCAGCTAGCGCGGACCCTCAATGTCGATTACATCCTCTACGGCCAAAACGCCGACGACACCGGCGATTTCCGCCCTGGGGCTGCTGCTGCCCGTGAGCGCGGAGTACACGCACCCTTAGCCGAAGCGGGCCTTACCAAGGACGATGTGCGCGCCCTAGCGAAACGCTGGGGGCTGGCGGTGTGGGATCGTCCGGCCATGGCCTGCCTCTCGTCGCGCTTCCCCTACGGCACGCCAGTCACCGCCGAGGGCCTGCGCCAAATCGACTGCGCCGAGCGCTATATGCACGAGGTCTGCGGCTTTGCCCAGGTCCGCGCCCGCCACCACGAGACGCTGTCGCGCATTGAGTTGCCCGCTGAGGATTTGACGCGCCTGCTGGGCGACCCGAGTGCGCGTCGGTCTTTGCTAGAGCGCTTTCGGGAGATTGGCTATCTGCAAACTACCGTCGATCTGTGCGGCTTCCGCTCCGGCAGCATGAACGAGGCGCTGCTCTCCATCGCTGACTCAGCGGGTGCCGACGAGCCGCTGTTTGCGCGGGTCAATCCGCTGCTCGCAGCGCATTCGCTACTGCCGGCCGCGTACGAGCAGCGCGACCAGATGCTCGTTCTGCGCTTGCCCGCAGCAGGCATCGCCCGCCTCGCTGCGGCCCCGCTGCGCTCGGCCCTAGTGGCCGCTTTTGCCGACTTGGGCCTGCGCTATATTGCCCTCGAATTGGACCCCTTGGAGGCATGAAACGCGAAATTGCGCTGTTCGGGGCGCAGTGCCTCCGCCAGCCGTGTGCTCCGGTCGCAGTGGTGGATGACGCCATCCGCGCACTCGTCGCCGACCTCTTCGACTCCATGCACGCCGCGTCCGGGGTCGGGCTTGCCGCCCCGCAGATCGGCGTCCTCAAGCGGGTATGCGTCGTCGATGTTACCGCTCATCAGCCGAACTGCCAGCCCGTGGCCTTAATCAATCCCAAGATCACGGACCACGAGGGCGAGCAAGTTGGCGAGGAGGGGTGCCTGAGCTTTCCCGACCTGTACGGCGATGTCAAGCGCTACGCTTGGGTCGAAGTCGAGGCCATTGGCTTGGATGGCCTGTCCTTCAAAACCTCGGGCGAGGGTTTTTACGCCCGCGCCCTCCAGCACGAAATCGACCACCTCGACGGCAAGCTCTTCATCGACTACCTCAGCCCTCTCAAGCGCCAGCTCATGCGCGGCGCGCTCAAGCGGTTAAAAAAAGAGAGTGCCGCGCAGGCCAGCGCCTCGGCCATTGACATTACTTAGTCTGGCTCTTACCTTTCACTTCAAGCAATGGGGGCGTAGTTCAGTTGGTTAGAACGTCGGCCTGTCACGCCGAAGGTCGCGAGTTCGAGTCTCGTCGTCCCCGCCATTTTGCCAGCTCCTTGAGCGCGCTTTGCGCGGTTGAGGAGCTTTTCTTTTGTCAATTCCTACTCCTCACATGCGAGAAAGGTATAAAATGCAAGAGCGCATCCGCGAAATTCTAAACTGGTATGGCAGCGACAACCCTGGCACCTTGACCAACTTGGCACGCCTGCTCAACCACGGCGCGCTCGGCGGCACGGGCAAACTGGTCATCCTGCCCGTAGATCAGGGCGTCGAGCATGGCCCTGGGCGCAGTTTCGCCCCCAACCCGCCCGCGTACGATCCGCGCTATCACTTTGAACTGGCCATCGAAGCCGGCCTCAGTGCATACGCCGCCCCGCTCGGGTTCCTCGAAGCGGGCGCGCGCGACTACGCGGGTGATCTGCCGCTGATCCTCAAGCTCAACAACCGCGAAAACCTCCACTCCGACGCAGACCCCACCCAGTCGCTCACCGGCTCGATCGCTGCCGCTCTACGCTTAGGTTGTGTTGGCATCGGCTACACGGTCTATCCGGGTTCGGCCCTGCGGCAGGAGATGTACGAAAAGCTGCAAGCCCTGGCCGAAGAGGCCAAGCGGTACGGTTTGGTCGTGGTGGTCTGGTCCTATCCGCGCGGCGCGGACTTGAGCAAGGACGGGGAGACCGCGCTCGACGTCACCGCGTACGCCGCCCAAATCGCCGCCCAGCTAGGGGCCCATATTATCAAGGTCAAACCGCCTACGGCTCACATTGAGCAGGACGAGGCCCGCAAGGCGTATGCGGATGTGCCGGCCAGCACCTTGGCCGAGTGCGTGAGCCACGTGGTGCAATCGGCGTTCAATGGGCGGCGCGTGGTGATCTTTTCGGGGGGAGCGGCCAAAGGCGAAGCCGAGATCATCGAAGAAATCACTGGCATCCGCGATGGCGGCGGCTTTGGCTCGATCATCGGCCGCAACGCCTTCCAGCGCGAGCGCGAAGGAGCACTAGCCTTGCTCAAAAGCGTCATTGAGATCTACGCCGACAAGTAGTAGCGGCTTCTTAAATACGCAGAAATTCTCATGCACATCACCGACGCCCAACTCGCTACGTACAAAGAACAGGGCTTCCTGATCGTCGAGAACTTCCTCACCAAAGACGAGCAGCAAGCCGCGCTCGACGGCTTCTTTACCCATTTCGCCCCGCCCTACGACCAATACCTAGCTAACGACCGCCGCAACGACACCCCCCAGCAAATACTCTTCCCTTGGGACCACTCCGGCCTCAATCACGTCACCGTTCATCCCGATCTGATTGACGCGGCCGAGCGCGTCTTAGGCACCCGCGAGATTCGCCTCTGCGAGGGCCACCTAGGCATGAAATACGCCAGCGAGGAATACGGGACCAATTTTCACATCGACTACGGCAACAACACATTGGGGCCGATCATCGAGCCAGACGACTTTATGAACTTGGTCTGTTTCTACTGCTTCGACGACGTCGAGGTGGGCATGGCCCCAATCCGCATGGTGCCCAATGGCCGTCCCGAAGAGGAAGCCGTGCCAATGATCGTCCCCGGCGGCTCGGTGTGCCTCTACAGCGTCTTCACCCGCCACGCCGCCTCTGATTTCACCGCGCCAGCAGGGCACCGACCGGTCATGTGGGTGGGCTTCACCCGCAAAGATCGCCCCTGGGACGGCGGTCGCACCTTCACGTACAAAAGCGGTGCCCAAGGCGCAGCCATGCATCGCTTCATGGCTGAAGCCACTCCGCGTCAGCGCGAACTACTGGGCTTCCCACCGCCGGGCGACGCGCTGTGGACGGAAGAATTTATCGCGGGGATGGCGACGCGGTATCCGGGATTCGACGCGGAACCGTATCACGCGGCAAGATAAGCGCAACTCCCAATACTACACGCCCTGCAGTTCCAACTCGTCTTTGTGGTGACAGGCGGCCAGATGCGACTCACCCTCCAGCGCGGGCATCTGCTGGTTGCACAAGTCGCTTTGGTAGCGGCAGCGCGGCGCGAAGGCACACCCTTGGTCGCTGGCTGGCGTCGGCTCGCCCGCCTCGCTAACGTCTTCGTCGGCTTCCATCCACGGGGCGTGGGGGTCGGGCGCGGGCGCGGCTTCTAGCAACATGGCCGTATAGGGGTGCTGCGGTTGGGTAAAGAGGGTTTCGGTTGCAGCCTGTTCGACGATCCGGCCTTGGTACATGACGGCCACTTCGTCGCAGAGATAGCGCACCACGCTCAGGTCGTGGGCGATAAAGAGCAAGGTGAGGTCGAGATCGGCCTGTAATTGGCGGAGCAAATTGAGAATCTGCGCTTGCACGCTGACGTCGAGCGCGGAGACTGGCTCGTCGGCGACGATGAGCGACGGACTCAAAGCCAAGGCGCGGGCAATGCCGATGCGCTGTCGCTGGCCGCCCGAGAAGGCGTGCGGATAGCGGCGCGCATATCGGGGGTCTAGCCCCACCCGCTCCATCAGCTCGCTCACGCGCGCGTGGCTGTCGCGCGCCGACCAGCCATAAGCCCGGAGCGGTTCGGCGATTAGATCGCGCACCGGCATCCGCGGATTTAGAGACGAGTACGGGTCTTGGAAAATCATCTGCATCTGCCGGCGGGCTTGGACGACTTGGCGGCGACCGAGCTGGGCCATATCTACGACCTGCCCGCTCTGCTGCCGAAAGAGGACCTCCCCGGCGGTCGGGTCTATGGCGCGGAGAATCATCCGCCCGGTGGTGGTCTTGCCGCAACCACTCTCGCCAACCAGCCCCAAAATTTTGCCTTGGGCGAGCGCGAAGCTGACGCCATCCACGGCCTTTATCAAACCCGTCTGGCGCTGTAAAAGTCCTCGGTGTACGGGAAAGTACTTTTTTAACCCCCGCACTTGCAGGAGAGCATCTTCGGCCCCGTTGATCATTGGGCTAGTCCCCTTCTTGGGTGTGAATGAAACAACGGACGCGGTGATGCGGCCCCACTTCCGCGGACGCGGGCATTTGCTGCTGGCAGATGGAGCCGACCTTTTGCGCACAGCGGGTGTGAAAGGGACAGCCCTCGGGCAGGGCGTACGCGCTGGGGACGCTGCCCTCAATCGGCTCGATGTGCCGGCGTTTGCCCGTCAGGCTGGGAATGGATTGCAACAGGGCCGCAGTATAAGGATGCGCCGGGCGGTCGAAAATTGCGGCTACTGGCCCCTCTTCGACGATCCGCCCCATGTACATTACATAGACGTATTCGACCGTGTGCGCGATCACGCCCAGATCGTGAGTAATCAGCATAAGCGCCAGCCCTAGCTCGCGCTGGAGCCGCTGGATCAGCTTGAGCACTCGCGCCTGCACGGTCACGTCGAGTGCCGTGGTTGGCTCGTCGGCGATCAAGAGCCGCGGATTACTCGCCAGCGCCATGGCAATCATCGCCCGCTGGCGCATGCCGCCCGAAAGCTGGAAGGGATAGTCGTGGACGCGGTCCTGCGGATCGGAGATGCCGACTAAGTGCAACAGCTCCACGACCCGTTGCCGCGTTGCTTCTGAGGATAGCGAGTCGTGGAGTTGGATCATTTCGGCGATTTGGTTGCCAATGGTGTGCACCGGCGAGAACGCGGTCATTGGTTCTTGGAAGATCATGGAAATGTCGCCGCCTCTGATCTGATGCATCTCGTCGCTGTGCGCGTCGAGCGCGGCGAGGTCAATCTCGCGTTCGTCCAGCTTGCGGCGGTAGCGGATGTGGCCGCTGGTAATCTCGGCTGCCGGCGGCAAAATCTGCAGCAGAGCGTTGGAGGTCATGGTCTTGCCGCAACCGCTTTCGCCGACGATGCCCACGGCTTGGCCGGTGTTGATGCGGAAGCTGACTCCGTTGAGTGGTCGCACCACGCCCTCGTCGCGGGTGATGCGCACGCTCAGGTCGTGGACGTCGAGGAGGGGAGAGGTCATAAGCGTTTGAGAGTGAAGGAGCTAGGTCTCTAAGGGTTTGACGATGGCGTCTCTATGGGCAACTAAGGGCGCAAGGTCGTTAGCTTGGGACCGGCACAACGCCGAGTTCTACGAGATAAGCTTATCTGGGGAGTCTATGGCAAACGCTAATCTTCAATTGCTCACGTCCCGTTTAGTGGGCAAGAGCGAGTGATTCGGCGGTTAAGCCGTCTCGAATTCCAAGCAACCCGCATCACAAGTCGATTAGTAGTTCCGTGTAGCGTGCGAGCACGTTGAAGTCGGCGTCGTTGTGAAGAATGGGAACGCCAGCGCGTATGGCGACGGAGGCGATGAGACAGTCAATCAGCTTGCGAATGGTCTCCCCTTCCCGCCGACAACGGCGATAGAAGGCTGCGGCATCATCGTAGTCCGTCGGCAGCGTCGGAATGATGGCCACCCGTGCGAGTAGCTGGCGAAGACTCTGCAAATGAGATTCGTCCCGTGCGCCAGCGAAGACCTCCATCCGCACGGCATCACAGATAACAATATCGTGTGCCAACAGGACGTCGACGCGAATGCAGGCTGCGGATCCGGTGTCCCGCAGAAACTCGATCCACGCCGAGGTGTCGACCAGAATCACGTCGTGCGACCAGATCGCAATGTGTCGAGATCGCCCTCCCAACCCGATCCTCGAAGCTGGCGAGCTTCGTCGATGGATAGGGGCTCGACCGCGAGCGAGCGCAGCGCGAAGTTGATCGCTTCACGCTTGGTCGTCAGCCGATAGCGGCGCATCACCTCCGCGCACGCCTGATCGTCGATGTTTACGTTAGTACGTGACATATTTCTTCCGTTATTTCGTCTATGTCATACTGGGATAAGGAAACCTCAAAGTCGTGTCAAGTGCGCTTGTGCGACCACTATCCGCCAGCATAGCCATCCCCGGGTTTGGAGGTCGCGACTGAGCAACGCCGCCGGCGTGCCCGGTGCTCCCGATTCATAGTGTCTAGTCTTCAATTGCTGATGAAGCACCTTGTTCGGCGGTCTTTTTCATGGTAGACAGATCCACAATCTGCCGACCTTCCGCCTTTTTCTTGTTCTGGAGATAGGCAACGAGAGCTTCGATATCATACCCATGTTCCCGTGCAATGCTGTCTTTAATCCGCCACAGTTCCTCGATGATTTCATCAGACATCTTCAAATCCTCCTATAACACCTTCCCGCCTCGGCGTCGCCCCGACCAGCTTCTTCAAGCGTAATATCGGATGTATAGAGGTCAAATCGGTTCCTCTGTGTTTCCCACCAGTCAACCGTGATTTTTGTCCAAGCAGCAGCCACTAAGCCACTCGTAGGTCGAGCAGTCAAATAGGATATGACGGAGGTTTCAATATAGACCGTTTTCTTATCTATTGCCATCAGTTTTCGTTCTCTCCATCATAGCTGTTTCATAGCGTAGCCGCGTCTAGTTGCAAAAGTAGTCGGTTTTGAGGATTCACTGCATCCAGCGTTCGGCTTTCCAAGTCTAAGAATTTAAATAATCCCAATAACCCCTACCGAGTAAGTTGTCTCGGGTGTCTTTGGCGGTCTTACGCACACTTTCGTCTTCGTGATCGAAACCGGCTTTCAGAATTGCTCGCGCCTCGTTCGTTGGGATGTAGATTGAGCGATCTTCGGGTATGGAAAGGATCAGCTTGGCAAAACATTCGACCACTTGTGTCGTGTGCTCAGGGAGCATAGTATGCAACGATCTCAACGAAGACCAAAGGCTCATCTCGCGTCCGCTCTGATCTACATCTAAGATACCAGGCACATCCAAAATTTTGGAATAGACTTCTAATCTCCACTCGGCTCCCAAACACTCGGCTTCCAGCCAGAAAGTAAACTTGCGAAGTTCAGTCGGTTCTTTCGCTTCTAGTCGCCACTCGAAGAAGGCAATTGCTCTATCCGTCAAGTTTCTATCAAGCCTCTTACCGGCATTCTCCAGTAAACGCCCTACATTGTCGAATAATGTCGCCCAATGCGTTAGTTCGTTCTCGGATTTTTGGTAAAAGCGTTCTAGCAGGCTACTGTCGCTCGTCAGTGGATATGCGCCCCCTAAATAGTAGAGGAACAGATGTTTGCCAAGGGTATCGACGAACCGATCTTGTTGTTTCAAGACATCCAGATGTTCTAGCGCAAACTCGAATTCACTGCGAACAAGATTAAAGGCTGGTCTGTAGGGGCGATTATGTCGCAGAAAATTCCTAAAGGCCGCCTGCCGAGCTGGCGTATTGTCTTGGGGGAAGAAGTATGATTTGTGATTAGCCGCCCATCCCGGATTGAGCTGGCAGATCCGCCAGTAGTTCATACCCAGAATTGCATGCTCTGGGATCGTTAGCGGATACTCTGCTTCCGGTTTGAAACACTTTTCGAGAATAGACGTGATCTCAGGGACTTCAGCCTTGTTATCATGCCGTCGCACCCAACTTCCAAAATTACCCAAGTTTGCCAATGCGAGGCCTCGTGTGGTATTGATAGCTTGGGTAGCCGGACTACGGTTCAACAAAACAAGTTGGTCAAGCTGGTCTCGATCCAGAGTCCAATCGAACTGAGTGCAGAGCACCTCTAGAATCTCGGCCAGTTGTTTCCGAGCGGAAATTGGTACATTGACTTCCTCCTTGAGGCAAAGGTTGACAAAATCACAAACAGCGATCCTCGGAGAACGCCAAGTTGGATCTTCTCGCAATGGCTCATTATAGGGAAGGTGGGCCTTCTCACCTTCATCAGGATTAGAAATCACCCATTTACAGAAGTCAAACCATCGGTCGAGTTGTTCAAAAATTCCTCTTTCTACTTGCGCGTGCATGGCTTGAATAATGCGTTGGACGTAGATGGGTCGCTCAATCCGCTCGCGACTCTTCTCGGTCCAGAACACCAGCCTGTCATTGTTCGGTATAATCGACTCGGTGAAAACAGACTGGAACGCTTCGGCAAGGGCCGAAATATTGATCCTTGTCCAATCATCTGGGCCTATGTGCTCATCTTGCCACTCATTGATGTAGTCTAATAGCTTCTCGTTCGAGAGCTTGGAAAGTTCGTCAGGCGATCTAGGGCTACGAAAGGTGACGTCTCTGACTTCAGATGTCTGGAAGAGCAAGTAGGCATCGTCAGTGATCTCTTTTTCTTCGTCATTTTTGAGTTCTTCAAAATAGGTTGAGTACTTTCCAAAGAGCAGCGCAGCAAATGGCCTGAGTTGCAAGCGATGGAAATTGCGTTTCTGGCCATCGAAATATGATTCAGTAAATTCTTCTCCGATACTTTCAAGAAATTTACGATAGTTTTCCTCCGAAGGCTCCGAAGGGCCTCTGAGAATAGTATCAAAAATTTGAGTTCGCTCTTCTTCTGCAAGCAATTCCTCTCCGAAATATTCACAAGACACCCTTATCATCTGTTGAAACTCGTAGGCATGCTGATACTTCTCATAGTCTCCATGCGATAGAATGAACTCCCGAATCCACGGCTTAGTGAGTTCGCTCGGATGTAAAGCGTAAAGGTGTTGTCGAAGTCGTTTGAAAACATTCCACCGTTGGTTCCGTAAGGTGTTGTCTAGAACTACTATTGAATCAGGTAAATACTCATAAACCTTCTCACAAGCATAGACTAGCACATGGACTAGATTCTCTTCTGGATCTTGATACTCTTGGCTCTCTTCATTGAGCTTTGGACACCACACCTCTGATTCATCTTGGATCGAACCGCTTTCAAGTTCGTCCCGACTCTTTCTTAAAAGAATCATTCTCGCCGTAGCCTCTATCAGCATACGGGCTACTTGAACAGGTGCTTTATCTGCGAGTGAACGAACGCCTTTGTCTAAGAGTTCTTGGTAGTCCCATTCTTCGAGCTTAGGAATTGGCTCAAGCATGGTAAATGAATGAGGATTCTCTCTTTTTTCTTTTATCTTTCCTTCGGCTTTAGGATCGGGATGAAATTGAACGAGTATTTCCACAAGTTCCAATGCGGCCTGTATTTGATTCTCGACCACCCAATGAACTACAAGTTCGTGGTATCTATGAGCGAGAAACTGGTGCTCAAGCCTAGCGTATTCGAGCATTTTTGGCTTGAGCCGTGCGGATTGTTCACCATAGAGTGACAGTGCGATGTCCAGAATGTCATTATAAATTCTCGGGTTATCGACCACAGGGAGTCCCAACACGATCTGGATAACTTCCTTCTGGATAACTTCCTTCGGAGCTTCAAGAGACACATTCTTGAGATATTCAAGCTCCGGCCAGAAAGGATATTGAACATAACCGTCGGGCAAATGCCTAATAGCAGGAGGAGACTTAAAACGTCCGCGTTCAGCCAATGGCTGAATCCACCGAGGATTTTTCAGACGAGAGAAGAAGTGCTGACGATCAGTTTCTTTCTCAATCAGCTTTAATGCTCTATCTACCGTTTCACTTTTTAGTTTCTTCCGAGATTTGTTAGTTTCTTTTATGATTTCATCCAAGCTCCTTAAGCGGCTATATGCCTTTGTTGCAGCAGTATATAGAAATTCCTCAAGAGTTTCAAAGTTTTCTTCCACCTTGGACGGTATTTCTGCGGAAAAATCCGTTCCACGTAAGTGGGTGATTTCTTTAAAAAATTCCTTTGCTTTTTCCCATTTTTCTAACTTGGGAATCTGATCTCTGTCAGGATAACCTAAAAAAGTATAAAAGAAACGCTCATCTGCCTTTTGACTTCTGATTCGCCCCTCCTTGTGTTCCTCTATTAGGTTTGTTATCATATCATATACATCGTCAGATATTACATGTCCATCTTTCTGATTCTGGGAAGAAGATTGTACTTGTCTATGCCATTCATCTTGCCATTTCTTTTTCAGTTCATTCACTAGGTAAACATATTGAACTTGAGGGGATTTGGCACTAATAACGATTGAAGCTAGTGTGTTTATAATATCTCTACCTGCGTGTGATACAAAAGTAACGTAGCCTGGAGACTTCTCTTTTAATAAGTGTACAGCGCCTTTGTATGCTTCTGCATGCACGGGCAAGAGGAGTTTACTATCCAGCCAGTCATATATCTTTTGCTGTTTTTCCGTAAGCATTTACCGCTCCATATGGTATTTGATGCTGATTATAAAGCTCCGGTTCTTGTCGGTACAGCAGTAGTGATTTGCTAATACACGGCCAATTTAGTCGATGATGGGCTTGGACATCTTTATTAAGTCTTGTTGTATTTAATCCACTCTGTTGTTCTATAGCAAAATCCATTTACAATCATAGTATAGCTCGGATATAACCCATTATATCTTCGTCTATAATGCGGGTCACACAACCAGCTTCAGAGATTGCCCATATTTCTCTTCCAATTGCCCTTTGAGTGCATCGCAATAGGGCTTGCGAATCTCAATGCCGATCACGCGCCGCCCTTTGTCCAGCGCAGCAAACGCCGTCGTACCCGAGCCGATAAACGGGTCTAGCACTACGTCCCCCGCATCCGTGAAAAGGTCTATGAACCACTCGGGCAACCAATAGGGAAACGCGGCACTGTGTTGCCGATTGCTACATTCGGTGGCGCGGTGGAGCACGTTATTGGGATATACCTTATCGCGGTCTAACCAATTCGCGACCTTTTTGCCGAAGCCGCTGCCTACCTTGGATTCGTCGCGGGCGCGGTCCGTCTCGCTCAAGGTACGCATGCGGCTTGCGTGCCAATCGCCGACGGGAACCATCACCGCATCTTGGTTCATCTTGAACTTGCGCTGTAGGTTGAATTGCAAAAGCCGCTCCCACGCATCCCGGAACCGATTGGGCCATTTCCCCGGATAACAGTTTTTCTTGTGCCAGATAAACTCTTCCGTCCACAGCCAGCCCCGCTTGCGCATGGCCAAAATGAGTTCCAGCACATAGGTATGCCGCTCACCGTTCACGACTCGTTCTTTGATGTTTAAGACAAACGTGCCCGTCGGCTTCAAGACCCGCTGCAACTCATCGGCGATGGGCAGAAACCACTCCACGTAGTCGTCCGGCGTTACCCCTCCATACGTGTCAGATCGCTGATTGGTATAAGGAGGTGAAGTAACGACCAAGTCCACCGAGTCCGATGCAATATGCCGGAGCTGTTCCGCGCAGTCTCCAAGGAATAGCGTCCAATCTTGCATAGCTTTTTTCCTCTTTTTAAGAGCAACTACCGGCTGGAATACGGATCGGCCGCGTCGCGCATCCCATCGCCGACCACGTTGAAAGCTAAGACCGCGATGACCACGAAAAGCCCAGGCAGCAACAGCCACGGCGCCATGGCCACGGCCTGAAAGTTCTGCGCCTTTTGCAGCAACACCCCCCAACTAACCACGGGTGCCCGCAGCCCAATCCCCAAAAAACTCAGCGCGGTCTCGCCGAGAATCATGCTCGGCACCGCTAGGGTGGCCGACGTGATCACGTGGCTGAGGAACGACGGCAGCAGGTGTTTGAAGATGATTTTCAACTCGTGAGTGCCCGACAGGCGGGCGGCGACCACAAAATCCTCTTCGCGCAGCGACAGAAAGCGGCCACGCACCACCCGCGCCAACCCAGTCCAGCCCATCAGCGAGAGGATGATGGTGACGCCAAAGTAAATCCGCAGCGGTGCCCAGTGCGCCGGCAGTGCCGCGCTCAACGCCATCCACAGCGGTAGCTGCGGCACGGCCATCAGGACCTCGATCATTCGCTGCACTATCACATCGACCCAGCCGCTGTAATAACCCGCCACGCCCCCCAGCAGGATGCCGATGAGGAAGGTCAGGGCCACGCCGATCAGCCCAATGGTGAGCGAAATGCGCGCCCCGTGTATAATTCGGCTGAACAGATCGCGGCCCAAATCGTCGGTGCCAAAGAGGAACAGCGGCCCGCTGCCCGCGCTGAACAAGTGCCAGTCCGCGTTGAAAAGCCCCCAAAACTCGTAGGCCGGGCCGCGCACGAACAAGCGGATCGGATACACGGCCTCGGTATCGACGAGATATTCGCGCTGCCACGGGCCGGCGGCGGTGTCTTGCCGCACGCCGTGGACAAAGGGCCGCCAGTGAAAGCGCCCCTCGCCGTCGAACAAGCGGATCGACTGCGGCGGGCAGAGGACGTATTGCGCGTGGCGCTGATCGGGCTGGTAAGGTGAAATAAATTCGCACAGGGCTGCGAGGCCGTAGAGCGCGATCAGCACCGCACTGCCGGCTAGGGCCAGCCGATGGCGGCGAAAGCGCATCCACATCAGCCGCCATTGCGAGGCGTCGGCTAGTTGGGTTGTGGGGCGATCTTCACTCATAGCGGATGCGCGGGTCGGCAATGGCCAGGAGAATGTCCGATAGCAGGGTACCGATCACCGTCAGGACGCTGAGCATGAGGAGGAAACTGCCCGCCAAATACATGTCTTGGTTGCGGAGGGAATCGAGCAGCAAGGGGCCGGTCGTCGGCAGGCTCAACACCACGCTGGTGATGGCCGAGCCGGAGATCAGGTGCGGCAGCATCCAGCCGACCGTGCTGATAAAGGGATTGATGGCAATGCGCAACGGGTACTTAATCACCAAGCGGATCGGGCCAAGGCCCTTGGCCAGCGCCGTAGTTACGTAGGGCTTGCCCAGCTCGTCGAGGAGATTGGCGCGCATGATGCGCATCAGCCCGGCCATGCCGGCCGTGCCGATGACCACGGCCGGGATCCATAGATGTCCGAGAAAATCGGCGAGTTTAGCCAAGCTCCACGGCGCACTCGCGTATTCGGGAGAAAACAACCCGCCCACGGCGATCCCAAACCACTCGTATCCCAAGTACATCAAAACCAGTGCGAGCAGGAAGTTGGGCGTTGCCAGGCCGATGAAGGCCGCGAGAGTCGCCGCGTAGTCGAGCGCTGAGTACTGGCGCAGGGCCGAATAGACGCCCACCGGGAAGGCCACCAGCCAAGTCAACAGGGTCGCGGTCGAGGTAATCAGCAAGGTGTAGCCAAGCCGCTCCCAGATCAGATTGTTGACCGACTGGCCGTACATCACCGAATAGCCCATATCGCCTTGGAGGAAGCCGCCTATCCACTTGAAGTATTGGATGAACATTGGGTCGTCGAGGTGGTAGCGAGCGCGCAGGGCGGTGATCTGCTCCTCGGATATGTCTTGGCCCTCGGCCTGTAGCTCTTGTAGGCGCGACGTGATGATGTCCCCGGGCGGCAACTGGATGACGACGAAGACCAGCACCGAGACAGCTATCAGCGTGGGGATCATAATTAGGACGCGGCGGATAATGTAGTTGATCATGGCTCAGTCTTGTTGCAGATACCAAGTCTCTGGATAGTAGGGCCAAGACCAGCGCGAATCCCACCCCCAATAGCCCTGGCGCGGGACATTGCGCAGCCGGTTGCTAACGATGACGGGATGTGGCCCTAGGCCGATGATGCCGAGGGCCCACAGGTTTTCGGCTTGGCTCTGGAGAATTTTCTTGCCCATGGCGATGCGCTCTTGAAGATCCGGTGTGCGGCGGAGCACCTCCCACCAGGCGATTAGGTCCCGGACCTTGTCGGGTGGCATCCAGCCGCGCGCTCCGTCCGACCGGTACCACCGCGACCACTCCGGCCACTGGGTCACCTCCTGCCCCACGTGCATGGGCACGTACCAAAAAGGCTCGATGGGAAAGAGGATGTCGGCGTTGCGGTCGGCGTGCCAGATGCTCATGTCCATAACCCCGCCTCGGGTGCGGATACCTTGCAGCGCGCCGCTTATTTGCTTGCGGTTGATGTGCAGCCCCACTTCGCGCCAGTGGGCGGTCACCAAGTCCACCGTGACTTGCTTGGGCGTCTCCCCGATTGTGTACTCCAGCGTAATTTCGAGCGGGTGGCCATCGGGGTGGTCGCGCCGGCCGTCGCCGTTGCGGTCTATCAGCCCCATCTCGTCGAGCAGGGCACCGGCGCGTTGCGGATCGTGCTCGGCCCAAGCTGTGGCAAAGGCCGGCTCAAAGTAGCGGCTCGAAGATACGACCGTCAACTGGCGCGGGACCCCTTGCCCGTAATAGGCGATGTGGTTGATCTCCGCGCGGTTGATGGCTAGCGAGAGGGCGCGGCGAAAGCGCACGTCCTGAAAAATCCGCCTGAGCCGCTCGTCGGGGTGGGTCATATTGACCATGAAAGCCACGTCCGAGCCGTAGGGACGGGGCCAGAGGTAGGTCGCATAGCCGTTGTCCTGCTCGAAGCGCTTAAATAG
This sequence comes from Candidatus Latescibacterota bacterium, assembly GCA_965261395.1. Taxonomy (GTDB): domain Bacteria; phylum Latescibacterota; class UBA2968; order UBA8231; family UBA8231. Next base: position 2,038,150 of record OZ253462.1, on the reverse strand, counting down.
CGGGATGTCGGCGGTCTTAAACTGCCGCCCGGCAAAATCGACCTGCCCGGTAGCGGCCTTGGCCGCCATGATCTCGGGGCTGTCAACCCGCTGGACTTCAAGATAATCTATATAAGGTAATTGATTGCCGGCTGGATCTACTTTGGGGTAATAGGGGTTGCGGCGGTAGCGGACGCGCGTCGATGTCTTGCTGACCACCACATAAGCGGTCTGTACCGGCTTGTGGAAGACCATTAGGTCGCGCGTGTTGAGGACGGCTTGGAAGTAGGTGCGCCAGTCTTGCAAGCCGAGCTCTACTGCTTCGCGCGCTAGCTGATCCGCGGCGGTAAAGTCTGGATGATAGCGGTGCATAAAGTGTGCCGGTGCCGACAGGTGCGAGCTGTTGTGGGCGAGGTGCTTGACAAAAAGCGGCATCGGCTGGGGAAAGTGATAGCTAAAAAGGTGGGGGCCGTGCTTTTCGATGCGGGCCCCCTTAAAGCGGGGCGACACCACGGGCGTGAGGCTTTTGTTCATGTGGACGCGATCGAACCAAAAGACAAAGTCGTCGGCCGTCACCGGGTGGCCGTCAGACCACTTGTGGCCGGGCCGCAGGGCGACCGTCAGGGTCTGCGCGTCGTTGTGGTAATCGACTCGCGCGGCAAAGTTGGGCAGGGTTAGCTGTAGCTGCGGCCCCGGGCGCAGGGTTCCTTCGGGTACGTTGAGGAGCTGTTCGCCGGCGAGGAAGAGCCGAGCGGTGCCCCCGTAGGTGCCGATCCCGTCGATGGGTTCGACGACGATCGGGGCGTCGGGCAGCCGCTCCGCCACCGGCGGCAACTCACCGGCGGCCACGAGTTCGTCGAGCATGGGCGACTGGCGGAAGGTCGTCAAGCCGACTTCCGAAGCGGTGCGCGGCGGGTGGAACCAGCTTTCGGGCCACGCGGTGCGAGGTATGTCGCCCTCGGCCGCTGGGTGCGCTGCTTGACTTTCCCGGCCGCATCCTACTAGGGCCACGAGCATTAGCAGGAACCCGGCCTGCACTACATTCATTAAAATTATACCACACAAAAGAGGCGCGCCGCCTGAGAGCGGCTAATAATCGAGGCCAAAAAGTCTAAACCGATTGCGCCCATTGCGCCAGAGGGAGGGCACGGCGGGAAACGATTGCACCCATTGCGCCAAACGGCGCGGCAACCTACTTTTTCTTATGCACCAACACGTGAGGAGATGGCGATATGAAACTGCTAATGTGCGTAGTGCGGCCCAATGCGTTAGACGCGATCAAAGAGGCGTTGAGCGGGTTGGGCGTCCAAGGCATAACGGTCAGTGAAGTCAAGGGTTTTGGCCGCCAGAAGGGCCATAAGGAGATCTACCGCGGTGCCGAGTATGTCGTCGATTTTACTCCCAAGATCAAGGTGGAGGTGGTGGTGCGGGACGACCTTGCCGAGCAGTGCTTGGGCGCTGTGCGCGAGGCCGCGCAGACCGGCCACATTGGCGATGGCAAAATTTTCGTGCTGTCGGTGGATGAGGTAGTGCGGATCCGCACTGGGGAGACCGGCGACGCGGCTGTTTAGCCCCCTGCGACAGAAGTTCACCGAAGCGGCTGCATCCATACAGGGGGTGTGGCCGCTTCCTTCATTAGGCAGGGCGTAAAAAAGGCGGATAGCACGAGAAAGGTCGTTCCGGATCTCCCGCAGCGTCTAGGCAAGCCGGCAGCAAGCGCTGGCTGAGATGCCATTGCCCATCGGTCAATTGGTCGGATTAATAAAGCGTACTCATTGGATGCGTTTGTCGCTGACCTTGCGATCGAGGTCTTCGGATCCGACCCCGAAATGGATTTTAAGAACCCTTCTCAAAAGAGGATAAGATGGACGAAAACGGACAGTCTTGGTTCGAAGATTACGCAGAAGATGTGGACGAGTTGCAAGTCGAGGAGTACGATATTACCGTATCTCCCAACGATTTCAACGTAATGACATTGCACAGCTTCGTGGAATCCGGTGCGGTACGCATTCCCGGCTTTCAGCGCAACTTCGTCTGGGATTTGGGACGGGCGTCTAAACTGATTGAATCCCTCATACTTGGTCTACCGGTACCGCAATTGTTCCTTTACGAACAGGAGCATAATGAGCTTCTCGTCATAGATGGCCAACAGCGCCTGATGTCAATCTACTATTTTATCAAGAAGCGGTTCCCGCGGAAAGAAGCGCGAGTAGAACTTCGCTCTATATTCGATAAAGAAGGACGCATTCCAGAGAAAATACTGCACGACGACAGCTATTTTCAGCCTTTCAACCTCCGGCTGCAAGAAAAAATTCCCAATCATCCAAGTACGTTTAAGGGCCTAAACTACGCGACACTTGGTGACTACAAGACCCAGTTCGATTTACGACCAATAAGAAATATTGTCGTCAGACAGAATATGCCTTCCGACGATTCTGCAATATATGAGATATTTAACCGACTCAATACGGGTGGTATAACCTTAAGTCCGCAAGAGATTCGCACTAGCATGTATCACTCGGAATTCTACAAAATACTGTACAATATCAACAGTCTACCGGAGTGGCGGAGAATTTTGGGGCAGCCCGTACCTGATCTACATATGAGAGACATTGAATTTCTTCTTCGTGGGTTTGCCACACTTGTCGACGGCGATAATTATGCGCCGTCCCTGACCAAGTTCTTGAATCAGTTTTCTAAAAAATGTAAAAATCAATGTCCGGAGCAGAATGTATACTGCCGGAAACTTTTTGAGTCGTTTCTAAAGGCATGCTCCAATTTACCGGACGATGCATTCGAAAATAAAAAAAACAATCGATTTAATGTTGCGCTCTATGAGGCAGTTTTTACGGTTGCATGTGAGAAGGCATTTGCAGAACAACGCGTCGTCGATGGTGAGATAGACATAGAGTGCCTGCAAACTCTTGAAAAAGACCGGGATTTCTCTGAAGCGAGCCGAGTAAGCACTACGGACACCTCAAATGTGCATAAGAAGCCGTCTGAAAACTCTAATTTTCATTTGATTCGTTTAAGTAGCAAGTGGATCATGGCAATCTGGATCAAGGCTTCACTATGGCGGGTCAAGACCTCATAATCTCTCGCATGTCGGCGAAAATTCATCAACCACGCCAAGGTGCGCTCGACGACCCACCGGCGTTTAACTAGGGTAAATCCGGAGCCTTGTTTGGCGACGACTTCCAAGTCTATTTTGTGCGTCTTTTTTTGGTTGGCCACCCACGTTCGGATGGCCTCGCCTTGGTAGCCGCCATCAACCCACAGCTTGCGTAACCGAGCCACTCCGGCGGCCTTCAAGCGGGTCAACACCTGCTTCAAACCCTCTCGATCATCGACATCGGCGGCGGTGACCACCACCTGTCGAAGCAAACCCGACGTGTCCACCAACAAATGCCGTTTGCGGCCTTTGATCTTTTTACCGGCGTCATACCCGGTTGTTTTACCATGCGTTGCGGTCTTAATCGTCTGACTATCGACGCAGCCAGCCGACGGCATCGCCGCCCGGCCGCTCTGGCGGCGTTCCCGCTTGGTCAACCGATCCAACACCGGCGGCCAGACCCCTTGCAGGCTCCAGCGACGAAAGTAATCATACCCCGTTTTCCACGGCCCAAAACAAGCAGGCAACAAAGCCCAAGGACACCCCGTCTTGTTCAAATATAAAAGGCCGTTGACGATTTGGCGTCGATCCCGCGGCGGCCGACCCGGACCGTGAAGCCGCCAGCGCGGCGCGGGCAGCAACGGTTCGATCCGCTGCCATTGTCCATCGGTTAGATCGGTGGCATATTGCCTACGCGGCGTACTCATTATACAAGCCTTTCTGTTCAGATTTTGTGGTGAAACCTGAATATGGCTCGATGAGTACGCCCTTTCAAATTCGGCTACATCAGAGGGTTTTCAGACGGCTTCTAAGAGACTGAATAGGGCACGAGAACTTGTGGGTTCCCTCGCGGTGGGAGCCGAACCCTGATGAGTGTTATTGATGGCTTACATGAAGATTTCTCTAATATATTGGAATTCTTGGACGAGTCAGGCGAAATCTCATGGCGTAGCATTGCAGATGAAAACTTTAGGAAGGTATTATTGATAGCTGCCGCGAGCCATTTTGAACGGTCTATGACGGAGGTAGTGATTAATTTTGTGGAACAGGTTACTGCAAAAGATCATCCTATAAAGTGGCTTGTACAAAACAAAGCAGTGAGCCGTCAGTACCACACATGGTTTGCTTGGGAGGGTAAGAATGCCAATAAGTTTTTTAGTCTATTTGGCGAGCCTTTCAAGAATCATATATCGGATAAGGTAAACGGCGAGATAGAAACATCCATACACGCGTTCTTAGAAATTGGCCGCGAGAGGAATCGTCTTGTTCATGGCGACTATGGTAGCTTCTCTCTTGAGAAAACCTCCGAGGAAATATACAAACTCTACTCTGATGCGAAGACATTCATAGAATGGTTCCCGGATGAACTCAATAGGTTCACTGAAGAAGAGAGTTCCAGTAGCACACGTGCGTTGTCTGAGTAAAATTTTATTGCGTTTCGATTGTATATTATTGTAACTCCAATAAAAACAACAATTAACCCGATGCGGGCGAGGGACATGGTTCCCTCGCCCGCTTTTTTTGTCAACAAGTGCTTGACAAGACTCTTTTTGTACTGTATTAATGAATTAACACAGTAAATCACCATACGGAAAGACGCTCATGGCTAAACGCGAGATCGCACGTGGAGGAGACGCGCTGCATCTGCGCCTCGATACCACTGGAGGGGTGCCGATCTACTTGCAACTGATCGAGCAGATCAAGTATCACATCGCCACCGGCATCCTCAAAGCCGACGACGAGCTGCCCTCGGTGCGGGCCCTGGCCAGCGCCCATTTGATCAACCCGAACACCGTCGCCCGCGCCTATCTCGAATTGGAGCGCGAGGGCGTCATCTACAAAAGGCGCGGCATGGGGACTTACGTCGCCGAAAAGGGGGTCTCTATGAGTACCGAAGAGCGGCTGAACATCATCCGCAAGCTAATAGAAAAAGCACTGGTGGAAGGGACGCAGCTCGGGTTGGACGCGGCGAGTCTGCGCCGAGTGTTTGAGGAAACCCTAGAAAAATTCAGTGGCCAATAGGAGAAGCAACTATGGCAGCAGCGGCGATTCGCATCGCAGGCTTGGTTAAAACCTTTGGCAACCACCAAGCGGTAGATGGGTTGGACTTGGAGGTGCCCCAAGGCAGCATCTTCGGCTTTTTAGGGCGCAACGGGGCCGGCAAGACCACGACCATCAAAGTACTGATGAATATGCTCAAACCCACCGCCGGCACGGTGGAGGTGTTGGGCCAAGACCCGTATGTCCACGAAAAGGAACTCAAGAAGCGGGTGGGCTACATCTCGGACAATCCGGTGCTCTACGACTGGATGAAGGTCGAGGAGGTGGCGTGGTTTGCCGGGCAGTTGTATCCGCGTTGGGATCAGCAGAAGGTCGCCACGCTGATTGAGCACTTCGGGCTGGACCCCAAGCAGAAGGTCAAGCACCTGTCGCGGGGGATGAATGCCCAACTCAATCTGGCCTTGGTGCTGGGGCACGACCCAGAGCTGTTGATCCTCGACGAGCCGGCTTCTGGGCTGGACGTGATCGTGCGCCGCGACGTGCTCGAAAGCATTATCCAAGTCATCAGTGCGGAAGGCCGGACGGTGTTTTTCTCGTCGCATTTAGTGCATGAGGTCGAACGAGTGGCCGATCAAGTCGCCATTATTGAACAGGGCAAGTTGCTGGTCTGCGACGAGTTGGACGCGGTGCGGCAGCAGGTTAAGCGGGTGCTGGTGCGGACTGAGGGCACGGTGGATTTTGCCGGGGTGCCGGGGCTGCGCGGTGTGCAGGGCGAGGCCCGCCAGCGGCTCTTGACCATTTTCGACTACGGAGACGAGGCCAAAGCGCAGATCGAACAGGCGGGCGGACAAGTTGTCGAGGTGATCGACTTGAGCTTAGAGGAGAGTTTCGTCGAACACGTGACGCCACAAGGGGAGCTTCCATCGTGAGGGCTTGGCGCGCATTGCTGTGGAAGGAAAGCCGCGAGGAGCTGCCAAAGGTGCTGGTGGGGTTGGGGCTATGCGCGATGGTGGTGGCGCTACGGCAGAACGCGGAATTCAACGAGGAATTTGCCCGAGACTTCGGGATGTGGATTACGATCTCTATCTTGGTCTGCGGCGGCGCGCTGGGCATGGGCTTGGTCGCCAAGGAAAGCAGCAAGGGCACCTTGTCGTTTTTGCTGGGCAAACCCCTGTCGGCACAGGAAGTGTTGCTGCCCAAGTACGTCGTCGGCGCGGTGGCCCTGTTGGTGCTGGTTGCCGGGGCTTGGGCGACGGTGTATCTGGACTTGGAGGGGCTGGCGTCTAAGGGCTACAGCATCTATAGCGGTGGCGGCACTTGGTATCCCTCCGTAAAGCGGCTCGCCGAGGAGGTAGGCTATGTCAACATGTTGCTGGTCTCCCTTACGCCGGGGTTGATTGCCTACAGCGTGATATTCGCCAGCTCGACGGTGACCGACCACCCGCTCAAGGGGGCGGCCTTGGGCACTTTGCTGCTGATCGTCTTGGTTCTAGCGACCGACGATGTGCTCCGGTATTTCCCTGCACTCAAGCCGTTCTTCTCCTTCGATCTAGGAATCAGCTTCCGGGGGACGGTAGTCCGCATAGTGGGCGACCCGTGGGGCTATCTGGTGAGGTTAGGCGCGACAGCGGCAGTGATGGCGGCGGGTGTGGCGATTTCCATCGTGCTTTTTCACCGCTTTCGAGGGGTCAGCATCGGCTGGAAGCCCATTGTCATCGGCTGGCTGGCCCTGATCGCTTTTATAATCGCGATGGATATGACCTCTGGGCCCCGGCCGCCGAGACCGGGCCCGTTGAGTGTGCTGACGCCCAAAGAGGGAGCCTATCTCGACTTGGCCATCGTCGGAGATCGGGGGTATGTAGCGACTGAAGGGGGCTTGGCGGTCGTCGATTTGCGCGATCCTACTAAGCCTGAGCTACTAGCTGCCGTGGAGGAACCGCAGTGGTCGATGAGCCGAGTCGCGGTCGTGGATTCACTGGTCTATCTACTCGGCCGGCGCAAGGGCTTGCCCGCCGACAGCCTCGGCATCGCCGTCTTCAGAGTCGGCGATCCGGCCAATCCGGTCTTCAAAGGGTACCGGATAATTGGCGACGACATAGAGGAATTTTGGAACTGGGATCGCTGCGGCGAAGGGCTGATCCTCAGTGGGCGTTGGGGCAATAAGTTGGGAATAGTGTCGTTTGCGTTAGATGCGGAAGGGCTGCCAGCACAGGCGGACGAGCTGATCGTCGAGGAGCTACCAGAGGGCTACAAGGATGACTTCAGAGGCTGGTGGAATCGCAAACTGTCCATGCACGTACGCAACGAGCGGATATGGGTAGGATACGGGGACGGTTTTCTCGCGGTGGATGCCCGGAATCTAGGGGCGCTGCAAGAGACTGTGCGAGTGGAAATGGGCGACTACAATAGTGAGTACGACTCGCACAAGAGCCGCCCAATAACCCGCGAGGGCAACACGCTCTACGTCCAACGGTACTGGCCCGGAAACTTGGTAGCCTTCGACATTACCGATCCGAATAGGCCACGTGAGATCGGGTACTGGTTTTTTGATGCTAAGAATACGATAAAAATAATCGACGACTGGGTGTACAGCACGGCAGGGAATGGGTTATTTGTCGATCGGTTGACCGATTATCACGCCTACGAGGACGTGGGTTATTGGCAAGTGCCCGACGAGCTACAGTCTCGGTCTTCTTTCAGTCGTGGTTGGCAACGGCTCCATCTCGTCCACGGCCATTTCTACACCCTAATCGGGCGTTCGCTCATGGTGTTCCCGCTGGAGCAGGCCAAAGGAGGCCGGCTATGAGCACCTTGTACGCGTTGTTGTGGAAAGAGGGCCGCGAAATCCTGCCCAAGGTGCTGGTGGCCGTCGCGCTCGCCGTAGTGGTCTGTCTAATGCGGCGCAATGTCGATTTCAACCGCAGCTATGCAGAAGGTTTCGAAGTGCTAATTATGGGTGGTCTGGTGCTGATGGCGATTGTGCTGGCCATGGACGCCATCGCCCGCGAGCGCAACACCGGCACCCTATCCTTCCTCATAGACAAGCCGGTGACGGGCGCGACGGTGCTGGCCGTCAAGTTCTTAGTGGGACTTGGCGGGCTGCTGTTGGTCGCGCTAATGGCTTGGGCGACGGTGTACATAGACTTGGCCAGTCTTGAGGCGAGCCGCGCGTGGCTGGCATATAAACTGGTCACCGTGCAGAGCATCGACTATGCCTCAATGGTCGCCCTGTCGTTTACTCAATTCTCGCTGCTCTATGCCCTAGTTTTTATCGGCTCGGTGATGACGGACCATCCCTTCAAGGGCGCCGCCGTGGGTATTGCGCTGGCCGTGATGTTAGGGGTTTTCCTCACCGGCCCGGCGACGGCCATTTTTCCGCTGCTCAATCGCTACCCACTCGTCGCAATCGGCTTGGATGACCAAGGGCATTTGGTGCGCTTGGCGACGGACTCGGCCCGGTTTTGGGTGAAGGTCTTGGCCAATATGGTTTTGACAGCGGCAGCGCTGGTGGTGGCGGTGGTGCTTTTGCGACGCTACCGCGAGGCAATCCTCCCGTGGCGCACGGTGGCGATAGGGTGGGGTGCGATCATTGCCGTCGTCTTTGCGATTTTCTACGGGGGACCGCTCGTCAACCAACGGATGCCTGCTGGGGTGCTAGAAGCCCCTGATAAGCAGCACTATGAGGCCCTCGCTGTCCAAGGTGGACTCGCCTATATAGACCACCGGACAAAAAGGAAAAGGTTTCGCTACCAGCAGTATTGGGGAGCCACAGACGGCGGTTTGCTCCTCGTCCGGGAGCGGGGCTACGCCTTGGTTGCCGAGGCTTTCGCTCTCGACGCGGAGGGAATGCCGGTGGTGGGCGATGAGCGGGTGATAATGCCCATTCCCGACCCCGTGGACGGTCCCAATAGGTGGAAGCGGCGGTGCCATGTAAGTGTACGCGGGAGTCGTGCCTACATAGGGACTGAGCATGAGCTGGTGGTCATTGATGTGGCCGATGCGCACGCTTTGCGCGAGATCGGGCGGTACACCCTGGAGTCCTTTCGGCCTCAGTCTTACTACGATTCTAGGCTAGTAGCCACCGATGGCGACAAGCTCTATGTCGAGCGCTTTTGGCCGCAAGAGTTGGTCGAGTTTGATATTACCAATCTCGACCAATTACGCGAAGTAGGATACTTGCCGCTGCCTCGAAGCGACGGCATTCGGGTTGTCGATGGAATGGTCTACAGGCTAATACAGCGGTCGTCAGGCGTTGGAGTGAGAACGTGGACTATAGCTGAGTACGGGGCACTAATCGAAGGCGGTTCCTTGGTCGACCCCGATAGGGACCGTTGGGGCTTCGGCCCCCCATCCGTGGCCAATGGGTATCTTTACGTGCCTAGGGGCGGTGCGCTGGTGGCGTACCGTTTGGACTAGGGGAGGAGGCCGCAGGACGACGGAGTTCCGCTCTCGTTCCTAGGGGCGCACTGTCAGACGGCGTTGCTCGGCAATTTTCGCGGGACGCTCCAAGAAGAGGGGTCGGGATTGCTCCCGGCCCCTTTTTGCGCTATCATCAAAATTTCCTCTCGACTAACGAAAGCCAACGCACATGACCGCAGCAATATTTGCCGGGCGCACTGCCTTAGTAACCGGTGGCAGTCGCGGCATCGGCCGCGCCATCGTCCGGATGCTGGCCGAGCACGGGGCCAAGGTCGCCATCAACTACCAACACAACGCCGAGGCGGCGCAGGAGATTCTGGCGCAGGTCGAGGCATGCGGCACCGAGGGCATGGCCGTCCAGGCCGACGTGTCACAGCAGGCAGAAGTCGAGCGGATGGTCGCCCAAGTGCGCGCGGCATTCGGGCCGGTCGAGCTGCTGGTCAACAACGCTGGGATCGCCTATACCCAAGAGCACAGCGAGTTCGGCTTTGCCGAGTGGGAAAGGATGTTCGCGGTCAATGTCCACGGGCCGTTTTTGACCACCTGGGCCGTCAAGGACGAGATGATCGCGCGGCGCTTTGGGCGGATCGTCAATATCTCCTCGCTGGCCGCTTGGCTGCTCAAGCCGAACATGATCCACTACGCCACGACAAAGGCGGCCGTCATCGCCTTCACCCGGCAGTGCGCCCAAGCGCTTGCCGAGCACAACGTGCGGATCAACTGTCTAGCGCCAGGGCTGACGGATACCGAGCTAGCGCGCTCGGCCAATCCCGGGCAAGTCGCCGAGCTAATCGCTAACACCCCGATGGGACGGATGGCCGATCCAGCCGAGATGGCGTCAGTGGTCCGTTTTTTATTGTCCGAAGAGTCCAGTTTTATCACCGGACAGACGATTACCGCCTGTGGCGGACGGTCGTAGATAGAAAGGCTATGGCGATGCACAGTGAAATATACGCGGCTTACGGAGCGGAGCGCCCCCGGTCGCAGGAGTACTTTGCCCGCGCTTGCAAGGTGCTCGGCGGCAAGGCTGGGCACGATCTGCGCTACGCGACGCCGGTGCCGCTTTATATCGAGCGGGGGGCCGGCGGCCGCAAATGGGATGTCGATGGCAACGAGTACATCGACTTCCTACTCGGCAATGGTGCCCTGCTCTTGGGGCACGCGCCCGCCGAAGTCGTAGCGGCCATCGCCGAGGCGGTGGGGCGAGGGACGCACTTTGGCAACGACCATCCGCTGCACATCGAGTGGGCCGAGCGGATACAGGCCCTGGTCCCCTCGGCCGAGCGCGTGCGTTTGGTCAATTCGGGGACGGAGGCGACCCTGCTGGCGCTGCGCTTGGCGCGAGCGTTTACTGGCCGCCACAAGGTGCTGCGCTTTGCCGGCCACTTCCACGGGTGGCACGACGATGTGATGCGCGGCGTGCAGCCGCCCTTTGACGCGGACGGCTCGTTGGGCATCCCGCCACAGGTGCGCGAGCACGTGGTCTGCATGCCGGCGGGGGATGCAGACCACGTCGCCGATGTCCTCGACGCAGAGGGCGATATTGCGGCGGTTATTATCGAGCCGTCGGGGGGATCGTGGGGACGAGTGCCCTTAGCGCCGGAGTTTTTGCGCGATCTGCAAACAATAACCAGCGCGCGCGGGGTAGTGCTGATTTTCGATGAAGTGGTCACCGGCTTTCGCTTCAGCCCAGGCGGTGCGCAAGTGCTCTACGGGCTGCGGCCGGACCTGTCTTGTTTTGCCAAGGTGGTCGCCGGCGGCATGCCCGGCGGGGCCGTGGTGGGGCGAGCGGACATTATGGCCCTCTTCGACGTGACGGACGATGCCCGTCAGCGGGTGACGCACCAAGGGACTTTTAACGGGGCACCGCTTTCGGCTGCGGCTGGGATCGCCGTGCTCAAGCGCGTGGCCACGGGCGAGCCGATAGACCAAGCCAACGCCCGCGCCGCCGAGCTGCGCACCGCCTGGGACGAAGTACTGGAGCGCCGAGGTATCGCCGGGTACGTGTACGGAGTGTGTTCGACCTTCCACGTCTATTTTGAAACCGATCGCCAGCGCGTGCAAAAAGCCCACAGCCGGGCGGATTTACACGCGACCGAGGCCGAGCGGCTCAAGGGGATGCCGGGGAAGCTAGTCGAAGAGTACCAGCGCAATCTGCGCTATTATGGGGTCGATAACATGAGCTCCACCGGTGGCGTGCTCTCGTCGGCGCACACGGCCCAAGATGTCGAGGAGGCGACCGCGGCGTTTGCCCAGACGGTTGAGTCGCTCTTGGCACAAGGGCTGATTCTGACGTTGTAGCACCGCGGCCTTGCCGTATGGTGCGGTCGCCTGTAGTTTTTGCGTTACATTCCCTTCACATTCTCAGTATTTTTCAGTGAGGTTCGTCTATGGCCGAAGTCGTTCGCCACAACTGCGGTTTGACCGTAGCCCACTCTCTGCACGATGCCTACCGCTTTATCCATTCGCTACAGCATCGAGGCCGCGAGGCGGCCGGCATTGCCGCAGTAGGCGACGACCGCATCGACGTGATCAAGTGGAAGGGCGGGGTCTCGCGCTTCGACGTAACCGACCTGCACAAAATTTTCCTCAGCCCCAACTACCACACCTACATGGCTCACGTGCGCTACGCCACTCGCGGCTCAAAGGACAAAATTCTCGAGGAGGCGCATCCGCATGTCATTGGCGGCACAATCGAACACCGCGACAACCACATCCTGATCTGGGACTGCGACATGGCGGCCGTCCACAACGGCCAAATTGACCGGGTCTTCTTCGAGGACTCGGCCCCCTTGCACTTGTATTCGAGCTGCGATACCGAGGCCCTGCTCTACCTCTACCGCGAGCGCGGCGCGCACAATTTCCTCAAGGAAGTGCCCGGTGCCTACACCTTGGCCATCGCCGACAAGCGCGAGCGCGACGTGATCGCGATGCGCGACCGCACCGGGATCAAGCCCGGGGTGCTCGGCTGGAAGGACGGCAAGTACGTGATGGCCTCGGAGGATATCGCCTTCCGCAAAAACGGCGGCGAATACGTCGAAGACTTGGAGCCGGGAGCGATCTACTATCTCACGCCCGAAGGAAACTACAGCAAGGAAGTTGTGGTCCAGACCAATCTAGCCTATTGCTTTTTTGAGTGGAACTACATCACCGACCTCGACTCGATCATCAGCGGCGTCAGCGTGCGCCGCATCCGCGAATCGCTAGGGGAAATGCTTAGTGAGGAATTTCTGCCGCCCGACGTCGATCTAGTTACGTACCTGCCGCGCTGTCCCGAGGTAGCGGCCCGCGCCTATGCCAAACAGGCGGAACTGCCCTTTGAACCCGTGTTCTACAAGATGCGCGGCGAGCGTTCGTTCCAAGGTTCGACCGCTGGCGAGCGCAAAAACTCGATTGACCAGAACCTGCATCTTTTGTCCGGGATGGCACAAAAGCTCAAAGGCAAGACCGTGATCCTGATCGACGACAGCATCATCCGCGGCAACAATTCCAAGCGCGCCTGCGACTTGCTCTACGAGCAGGCCGGCGTCGAGCAGGCCTATTTGCTGAGTTACACGCCGCCGATTGGCATAATCGGCGACGATGGCGTGCCGAGGGGATGCACCTTTGGGGTGGATATGCCGCCGGATCCGCCGCCGGGCGACGAGTTTATCGCACGTGGGCGCACGGCCGAGGCCATTGGCGAGGTCATGGGGACGCCAGTGATCTACTTGTCGCAGCAGGGGATGCTAGAAGCCTTTGCCCGCGCCGGCCTGCCCGAGCGCAACTTATGTACGTACTGCATTGGCGGGCGCATGCCCTTTGAAGCGGCCGGATCGCTGATCGAAATCGGCGACAGGCCGCAACTCGACTTATGGCGGGCTTGAAGGGCTGGTCCTAAAAAGAACCCAATACATCCGCTTCATCTTGCTCTAGGCTTGGGCCGCTATTCGCCCCCCAGCATTTCGACCCAGTTTTCGGGATCGTCAGTCTCAATTCCAGTAAACAACTCCAGCTCTTGCTCCATCCACAAAGTGTCGCCCGGCATCAGTTCGCTCAAAGGGCCGACGTTTTCGATCTCGCCAAAGCGCGGCTTGCCGTCGAATACTTCAGGCGTGGAGTTGAACATCGTCACCGTGCCGCCGTCTTCGGGGTATTCGGCGTTGGCGACATGGGCGACCGTAGATTTGAGCGCATTTCCATTCCACACAAAGGCGATCCAACCGGCGTCGCTATTGGTACCGACCTTGTGCCAGCCATTTTGCGGCTCGATCCGATAGTCGAGCGCGAGGGCGCGGGGGCCTAGGTGGATGCCGCTTTCGTTGGGGTCGGTGCTCGGCCAGAACAGCAAGCTGCGGCGGCCCGTGCTGCGCCAGGGTACGACGCCGACGCCCGCATCGGGGCGGATCGCGTTGAGGGCCCAACAGGCGATGCGGCGCTTTGCGGCGCGCATGTTTTTGAAGCCGTGGCGGATCTGGAGCACGGGCCGCTCGCTGTCGAGCGCGACCTCCATGATGAGTTGTAGGCCCGAGCTATCGTCCGGGGCGGCGGTGAGGCGCACGGAGCGCGCGCCGGTCATCTCAGCGGTGGCCAGTTGCAGGGCCGGTAGCCCGGATGCGGGAATCTGCGTCGGCTCGAAGAACCACGAGCGCACGCCGATGTATTCGTATTCGCGGGAGACATGGAGGGGGGTTTCGCCGCCTTTGAGGCGGAAGGCGAGGACCCGCGGATAGGGCGCGGCGATGGCAAAAGCCTCGGCGCGGTCGTTTTCGAGCCAGAAGCCGGCGAAGCCTTCGTACTGGTCGGTTTGGGCGGCTAGGGGCAGGGCGATCAAGAGTAAAAAACAGCAAGCGATGCGCATGGGCGTTGTCTCCGGTCAATTAATTTTGCATGATAGGCCCTGAGAGTTGCACTGTCAAACGCGAACCCGAGGAGTAGAACGATGATCGTCGAAGAAGTACGGCTGTGGAAATTGACTCGCCGCCACGTGCGCGAGCGGCTGGAACAGGGCCTGATCAAGGGGGCGATTCTGCCCACCGGCAGCACGGAACAGCACAACGAGCACTTGGCGATGGAGCACGATACCGCCAGCGCGGCGCATGTGGCGCACCAAGCGGCTTTGCAACTCTATCCGCAAGTGGTGGTGGCCACTCCCCTGTCCATAGGCATATCCGAGCACTGGATGGAGTTCCCCGGCACCTTGAGCCTGCGGCCAGAGACCTTCTTTACCGTGGCCTATGACGTGTGCGAGTCGCTCAAGCGGCACGGGATTGAGCACGTCCTGATATGCAATGGCCACGCCGGCAATGGCCCTTTGGGCGGCCAAGTCGAGGAGTTCAGCAAGCGGCTGGACATGGACGTGCAGTTTTATTCGTATTGGACGGCGTATTCGCAGGAGCTGGTCGCCGAAGTGATGGACTCTGGGGACTGCCCGGCGCACGCAGCCGAGTTTGAGACCTCGTTTGCCATGGCGGCGTTTCCCGAGAACGTACAGTGGAAGGGGGTCGATTACGAAGCGGCCAATCTCCAGATACAGAGCGAGAGCTACGCCCCGCGCGACCCGATCTACTTCGAGGCGGGCCGCGACTTGGCCACGCCGAAGAAAGGCCGGGTGATGGCCGATGTGGCCATTGACTGGGTTGCCGCTAAGATGCAGGAGATGATCGGCGAGTGAGCACGTCGCGCGATTTGGACGCAAAAAAGCCGGCACCTTTCGGGGTGCCGGCTTTTTTGTGCGGTTGTTGAAAGAGGGAGACCAATGAGCGGCCTTGATGGGTGCTAAGGTCACCGCTTACCCATTCAGTATTGTCCCAACGTAACTGTCCTTGTCCTCTTCCTGAAAAAGGATATTACACTTCTGCATCTCGTTCTTTTCCTTATTCCACTGTCTCCGCATCGTCGCGGATGGAGTGTTCGAGACGATGAAGGACTGCAAGCTCACGTCGGAATCACCTAGGCGTTGTTCGATCTCCTTGACGGTCTCGTGGAACTGAATCTTGGGATCACTCGGCCCGAGGTTCCGGATTCCCTTGGGATCCACAAAGATGATCCGCTGCTGAGCGTCCTCGATCAGCCACAAGATGAAGTCGGGGTGGAAGTTGCCGGCTTCGAAGAAGCCCACACCGCGACCTCTGCTCAAGTTCCGTAGCATATAGAGTTCGCGGGTTTTGAAGAAATTCGCATTCCCGTCGTGGAATATCTTCAGGTCCTCGACGAACTGTCGTTCGCCCTTGTTCAGCGGCGCGGGACTGATCTCGACGACGTGCGTGTCAAGACAGAGCAACGGCTGGTACAAGTGATTCCCGAACCAGATGGCCTTCATGCCTTGGAATTCCCAAGGCTTGAGCTCGCCCTTCTGGATGGCGGTCTTGAGCTCTTTGAGCTTGGCTACGATCTCCTCCTGCGACTTGTCGACTAAGATGCGGTAGCCTTCGTGCGGCGAATCCTTCACACCGAGGAAGTTTGGGTCGTCGCCGTCTAGGTCGCGGTATTCGAGGTGAGGAAGTTCCCACTCCTGCTTGCGAAAGGTATAGTAGCGCTCGGTGTATTTCTTGAGCAGCGCAACGGCGATCTCCTCCCAGAGGCGCACCTTCTCGTAGGAATCCCCGACTAGTTCCTCTGCGGGAATCTGTAAGCGATACCAACTCGAGTCGCCGAGCAGTGCCTCGACCCCCTGCCGTGTGAGATTCAGGTTGTACCAGCCGCGCTCGGCCTTGAATCGCTCCAAATCGAAGCAAATGTGGTCGAGATCGAGGAAGGCCACATGGCGGGATGTCAGGTGGGCCTCGTTCGGCGCGGCATCGGCATCGCCGCCAATCAGACCGCCCGACGTCATCGCTTGGATTTTCGGATACCAGTTGAGCACCACTTGGTTTCTCTGGAGGTATTCGGTACTCGGATCACCGGCGGGGTCCGGCGGCGCGACGGTCGGGACGGGGGCGAGCTTGCGAAACGCGTCGCCGAATTCGGTGCTGATGCCGTTGATCGTCTTCCTGAGACGGATCGTCTTGAGTTTCTGTGTGCCGAGGTTCTTTATAACCGGCAGTAGGAACTCGATGCGGTCATCGTTGGTGGGTAGCCCCTCCTCTTCGAGGAAGTCGCGGAACTGTGCCATGTAGTCGGCATGAATGCCGAAGATTCCGAGCGTCTCGAGGACGCCGATGTGTTTGGGCTGCTCGACGCCTTCGGGGAGTTGCGTCTTGCCGCTACGTTTGAGACTCAGGTTGAAGCCCTTGAGCCGGACCCCGCGCCCGAAGAGTTGAATGATCTGCGCGCCTTCCCCCTTGCCTACGTTCATCAGGCCCATAGTCGAGACGCGCCAACTGCTCCAGCCCTCGGTGAATTTCTTCGAGCCGATCAGCAGGTTCACCGTGGAGTGCGGCTGGTTGATCTCGTGGAATAGAGATCCCGAGAATTCCCGCTCACCCGTGGCAAGGCCGTTCTCCTCACACAGTTTCACCAGCTTGGTGTCGTCGCCCACGTTGATGACGCCGAAGGCTTCGTTATCGGCACCCAGCCGCAGGGCCACTTCGCCGGTCACGCCTTTAAGGTTTTCGACATAGAGCTGGCCGCCACCGGGGGCGTTGAAGAGCGCCTCCAGCGTCTTGTCGAAGACCTGCGCCGGCGAGAGTCCGCAGGTGTTGAGATACGGAAAGCGCCCGGCGAACAGGTTCTTGCCCGTTGCGGTGACAAGGCCCTGGTTGAGAATCTGGTCGATGCGCTGGATGCTGTCGGCGCGATCGGCCACATAGCGGGCCAGGAACTGCAAGATCTCCACGATGTCCGACGCGTCCTTTTTCGCGAGCGTCGCCGTCACGCTTCCACCGACGAAGACCCACAGAGGATGCTCGATGTTGAATGGTCGGAAGGTGCCGCCTTGCTCGCGGTAGAGTCGCTGCTGCTGGAAGAACGAGAGCAGACAGGCCACCAGGTACAGCTCCAGGTGGTTCTGTTGCGTTCCTCGGTCGAGATTGAGGATCTGGTAGTCCTTGCCGAAGCCGTCCGCGTAGAAATAGCGGTACGAGTAGTCGCACAGCGTGCTCTTGGCGTACAGCTCGGTGAGCTTGGGGCTGTCCTTGACCGCTTGCCCGAAGGTGGCCGAGTACTCGAAGGAGAATCCCTTTTCGCACAGCGCATTGCGAAAGCGCATCCACGCGCCTTCTTCTCCTGCACTTGCGCCGCGGTGCCCTTCATCCACGAGCACCAGATTGTTCCCCTCGAAGGCGTCGATGGCGATGGTCTTGTCGCCCATCTCGTCCTTAAGCTTGTGGATGTCGAGGATTTCTATACTCTGCCCGCTAAACAACCCGCGCCCATCCTTGTTGAACAGCTCCGCGTCGATGCCCGCCGCCTCAAACTCGCGCAGATGCTGCTGCGAGAGTCCTTCGTTGGGCGTAAGCAGGAGGATGCGGTTCAACTCGCGCCGCCGGCCGTGTTGGGTCAGAGCGTGCTGGTACTGCAGAATGTTGGCGTGCATCAGCAGCGTCTTACCGCTGCCGGTGGCCATCCAGAAGGCGAGCTTGTTTAGTTGCGGCCAGGCTTCAGCGGTTTCGTCTAAGGCGGCGATCTGGTCGGCCTCGGGCTTGTCCGCGTTGTAGGCGGCCACCTGCACGTTTAGATCCACAAGCAGCGCCTTGGGATCGCGGAAGTAGCGGTCTAGGTAGATTTCGCTGAAGAGCAAGGTCAGATACTGGAAGTACTTCCAGATGATCGGCTCCTCGCCGCGGGTGATCCGCCGTTCGTTCAGCCGTTGCGTGTGCTTGACGATATTCTGGTCGTACTCCAGCAGCAACTCGGTGGGCAGTTGCGTCAGGTCGGAGTGATGCGTCGTGAGCGCGTGGTGGAAGCGGTGGATGTTGTTCTCGTCCAGCCCTTCCAGCGCCTCATCGTGTAGGTGTTCGGCCAGTTCCTCGAAGCGCTTTACGTTGAAGAGCGACAACAGCCACTGGTTGAGCACCAGCTTGCTGGTGAAGAGCACCTGCGGCTTTTTGTGGGTCGCTTTGGCCTTCTTCTTCGCCATCAAGCCCCCTCCATCTCGAACATCAGGCGATGGAAGTCCTCTTCGATGAGCCGCACCTTCCACAGGTCGTCGGGGGTCTTGAGGTTCTCGAGGTTGTTGCCGCCGTTGACGTAGATGAGGTCGAACTCGCTGTCCTTCGCCGAGTAGCCCTGCTTGGTGAACCATTCGTCGAGCACCAGGTTGTCCTGCTCCGGCTCGCCGGTGAGCTTGCGCCAGATGACGAGCGTTCGGCGACCGTCGGGCGTGGTGCCGGTGACTGTGCGGAACCAGCATGGGCCGTCCTCCTCCTGCTTGAGGCAGCCCTTCAACCGCAGGCGCTTCTCGCTGTCGCGCTCGAACGCCGCGCTGAAGGTCTGCGGTGCGGCGATGTGCCGAACCGTGAGGCCGATCAGCCAGTTGAAGGTCTCCAGCAGATCGACGTTGACCTCGCGGCTTTCATCCGATCCGGGACGCTTGACCTTGAGCTTGTAGGCCGTGGGGTTGGCGAAGGCTTGCACATTTAGCAACGACTGGCTGCCGCGTGTCTCGACGTCGAGCATGTAGCGCAGGATGTACTGCTCCCTGAGGCCGTCCGTGCCTTGCGCTTCGGCGTCGTCGAGCAATAGCTGCTGCTCATCAGTGCGGCGGGTCTCGAGGTTGTTGAGCGCGTCTTCGTAGGATTCGAGACGGACGACCTTGACGATACGTGGGCTGCGCTCGGCCTCCTTATGCGTGGCGGGGCGCTTGGGCTTGCCGTCCTTCCACTCCGGTGTGAAAGACACCTTTTTGATCCGGGGAAGCAGAACCGTGTCGAAGTAGTCGCCCATCTCGACGAGGATGAACTTGCGTCGGCCGCCGTCTTCGCGGTTGAGGTTAATGACGGCGTGGCCTGTGGTTCCAGAGCCAGCGAAGTGATCCAATACCACCGCACAGTGCTGCCGAGCACCGCCGATGTATATCGCATCAACAACCGCGTGAATCGACTTCGGATACGAAAACGAGGGTTGCCCGAACAAGGCCTTTAGGAGGGCTGTCCCATGCTCTGTTGCCGAGTACTTCGCGTCGAACCATGACGAAACAGACACCACACCCTCCTCGTGAGGCCGCCGCTTTACATAGACATAAGCATGGCCACTCCGATCCGGCCTCACCGCGAGCGATCCCATACGCGACATGACTGTTTGCCATTCCCATCGCCATCTCTTCTCTATGCCATCTTCGTTGTTCGGCCAGACTACCGTCTCGTCTGCTGTTGGATCCTCGAGGACGCGCCATTCGCGCGTCTGCACATCCCACTCCACATTAGGCACACGAAGGGCGGTCCCCCGAATGTAGATTGGATAGTACATGGTCGGTCGCGCTACACGATCCGATCCTGCTCCTTCACGCCGTAGGTTGCGCCACTCAAATGGGCCTTCTTCGTCGATCTGCGAGAAACGCGCACTCTGTGCCTCTGTCGGGGGCATTCTCCCAATGACCGAGTGGGTACTTTTGCCAGCGAAGAGCAGGTATTCGTGTGATACAGAATAGCCAGTCTGAGTGGGTCGCCCCGACGGATTGGCGCGCACACAGATCGTGCCGAGGAGCCGATTTGCGAAGTTGCCTGATAAGAGAAAGCTAAGTTCGCGCTGCTGCTCGTCATCAATGGCGGCAACAAGGACGCCGTCAGTAGCCATAAGTCGTTTAGACAGAAGTAATCGGTCGTCGAGTAACGACATCCAGCTTGATGCCTTGTAGCCGTTCTTGTAGTCGATCGCGGAAGCATCCGTATTGTATGGGGGGTCAATGTAGATGCACTGTACCCGTTCACGGTATTGGGCCTGCATCAGCAAAAGCGCCTGGAAGTTCTCACTGTGGAATAGTACCCCGTCGGTCTGTTCGTCCATGTCGTCAATCACTTCAAGTAGACGCGCGGTGAAGCCCACATCGAAATGCCGCGTACCCACTACTAGCGTCGGGTGCGACTTCAGAAACTCGGGCTTGAGCTTCTTGCTGTAGCCAGGCGTGATCAGGTCGCCCTTGATTTCGTCTATCGCAAAGAGCCTCACCCATTCCTCATGCTGCGCGTCATTCGCGGCAATCTCCGGGTAGAACGCTTCGGGGATGCTGCCGACCGTGATGCAGTATTGCGTCTCGACCACGAACTTCTTCTTCAGCCACAGCTTCTTCTGAAAGTCTTCGAGCTGGGCGAGGAAGTCGATGATCTTGCCCGCGATCTTGCGGATGATCTTGATCTTCGAGAGGTACTGCTCGACGCGCGGCGCGGACTCGTTCTCCACATCGTCCAGGTACATGACTTCGTTCTTGATGTAGAAGTCCAGCTCTCGGCGGAGAAAGGTCCCGAGGTCCTTGTGGATGAAGTAGTCGAAAGTGTTGCGCGCAACATAGCGCTTGAGGTGCGCCTCCAGCCGGCTGTAGTCGGCCTGCTCGCCGCTCGCCATGACGTGCGGTTTGTCCAGCTCGACTATCCATTCTGCCAAAGCGGCGTCGGTCTCGGCCAGGATCTGCTTGGAAGCGAGCGTACTCAGGTCCTTCTGGACTGGGGGTTTCTTCTTTTTGTCGCGTTCGTCTTCGGGCCAGTCGGTGAGCGTCGCCGGGCGGTACTCGAAGCGGATGACGAGCTCCTTGCCCTCCTCGCCGTCCTCCTCGGCGATGAAGTCATGGCCTGATTCGCCCGGTGCCGCCAGGATGAACACGCGGTCCTTGCCCTCGGCGGCCTTGATGTTTCCGTGCTCGCCCTCGGCGGCGTCCGCCAGCCGGAAGTGCACGCGCATCGGCCTCTTGTCGTCGTCTGGCCTCAGACGGAAGGCGTAGTCGCGCAGGTACTCGCTCGTCTTGATGTAGTACTGGTCCTTGTTGGCCCAGTGGAGCGTGACTTCCTCGCCCTCATAGGGAATGGCGTAAACGCCCGGCTTATAGACGCGCTTGGCGAGAAAGTCGCCCTCCGAGTAGTAGCGGCGGAAGAAGCCGAACAGGTGGTCGTAGACCTCGCTCTCCAGCGCGCCGATGTCCACGGCGTCGCTCTCGAGCCGGGCGCGTAGCTCCTTGACCTTGGGCGAGTCGTCCGGGTTCATTCCCGCTTCCTCAACCCCCGCGATCACCGTGGACAGTTCCTTCTCCAAATCCGCCTTGTCGGCGCTCTTGTATTGACTGAAAGCCGCGTTCACCTGCGGCAGCAGGTTCTTGTCTAGGAACTTCGACACCTCGGCGCTCTTGGCGTGCAGTACGCGGTAGATGCCAAAGTCGAGGTCGGGTTGGTCGAGTTGGAACAGCTCCTTCAGCAGCGTTTTCAGCTTTTCGTACTTCTGGTTCATGCGGTTTCTTCTTTATGGATGATGTTCAATTTACGGGCGAGCACCAGTTCACATTCGGCGAGACCTGGAACGAACGCTATCCTACGATCCATCGATCCTGGGACCAGTATTGGGACCAGTTGAAAACAGGCAGAAGAGCGGAGCCTACTCGGGCGGTTCCACAAACAGTATGTTCGCTTCGATACGACTCATGTTGTTCTCTTTGGCTCTGTTATAATAAAAAAAGCCCTACTTCCCGAAGGAAGCAGGGCTTTTCGCATACCCTGAAAAAGCAGTCGCGGATTTCTTAGTGAGCAGCCTTGATCTGGCCCCAGCTCACGTCCTCGACGGCGGTCTCTTCCATCTCCGCCAGCGAAGGCTCCATCTCTGCCAGCACCACGTCATTGGTCCCGGTGCAGCAGCTTTCCGGCGACATGGTCCAGAACCCCTGATAGCTTTCGAGCGCACACTCGGTGCAAGCCTCGTCGAAGTCGCCCACGGTCACGGACGTGTGGATGATCTCGTTTTCCGCGAGATCGAAAACCACGGCTTGCTCTGGGGTGGCTGACGCGTCGTTGGGCAACGCGATGATCGGCGTGATGGCTAGCTCGTAATAATAGGTGCTCTCGCCGAACTGCTCGCCGTCGTAGCTCCAGCCAAAGTCCACCCATTCGCTGCCATCTACCAGCCACTCGAGCGCGCTCACCGGGCGGTAGAACTGATAGGCACCTTCGACCGGCGGCACAGCCCACTTGTAGCTGAAGTTGTTGGCCGGCTCGCCTTCTAGGTTATGGTCCTCGGTCGGCGTGTGGTCCGGGTTGACCTCTACTTCCCAGGCGTCGTCCTGCCAGAAGGCCGAGGGGTTTTCGCGGTCCAAGTTGTGGACATTGTCGAAGACCTCGGTCATGTAGTAGAGCTTGTTGGCGCTGTCGTTCCAGCCGATGAGGTGGCGGATGTTAATGTCGCTGACATCGATTTCGCCACGGCCCACGGGCTGGATGTCGGCCACCGGCGAATAGAGGCGGTCGTTGCGGATCGTGTACGGATCGATCGGCACGACGTCCCAGTCCGACAGGTCACCGTCCATGGTGGGGACGAGATTGTCGGGGAACTGCACGGCGAAATAGAGCTCGCCGGGAGGCGCGTGGCCAAAGGACGTACCGCACAGGCCCATGACCAAGACTGCCGCTAAGACGAATTTGCTCCGCTCTTTCATAGCGAAAACCCTCCTTAGGAGAAGTGAGAAATGCTGTATAAAACAATATGTACAAAATGTACAAAAATACAGCGCGCTCGGCACGCGCTTAGTGCCTCAATGGATAAACAACTTAACGCCGTTTGTCAATAAGCGACCGCGAGGATGCCGGTGCGTTCTTCTTTCTCTTCTAGTTGCAGCCGCCAGATATAGGTGCCTGGGGGTACGAGCTGCCCAGCGGCGTCGCGGCCGTCCCAGCGATGGGCGAATTCGCCGCTGCGAGCAGTGATGGACGGCAACTCGACCACGAGTTGGCCGGCGAGGTTGTAGATCGCCAGCCGCACCGGGCGACTAGCCGTGACTTCGCGCAGCTTGTAGGCGATTTCCAAGGTCTCGTTCAGTCCGTCGCCATTCGGCGTGAGCGGGTTGGAAGTCACCGCAATATCGACGAGGAGCCGGCCGCCGACGGGCGTGTTGACGGCGAGGGCGTCGCCCGAAAAGCGAAAGGTGGCGTTGCCCGGGCGAATTTGTTGTTTGATCTGGTCGGGGTCGTCGCTGTCGAAGACCCAGCCCGAAAACTCGGTGCCAAAGCGCAAGACTGGCACGACAAAGCTCACTTCGAGCTGTTTAAAACTGTCCTCTTCGCCTTGCAGGCGAGGGAAGGACACCACGAGGCGGTCGGCTTGGATATCTGGAACAAAGGCGTCCAAATCGAGTTCGGTGCCGTCGCGTTTGACCGCAGAGACGGCGCGGACTTGGGCGTGGGTGCGGATCTCTAGCCGGTCGAATCCAGTGTCATCGGCGCTGAATTCCGGCCGGACAACGTACGTAAATTCCGTGGGCGCGAAGGAATCGACTGCAATGGGCCACACCTCGCCGAGGATTGCGCGGGCGGCCGGTGCATTGCCGAATTGGAGTGTGAATGAGCGGATGCGGGGCGAGGTGGTAAAGGTAGAAAACAGGCGAAAAGAGAGCTGGATGTAGCGGCTCGGCCCGGGCGACAAAAGCGGCGTGCCGTCGCGCCATGCCTCAGCCGGCGCGTCGCTGTCGCGCAAGCCCGCGGCAAAGTCGTAGGGCGGCGACCAAAAGCTCCAGTTGTCGGTGTCGTACACGGTGGGCAGGCGGCCGGACGGGTCGAGTTTTCCGTAGGCGGCCAAGGTGATGGGACGGATGTCGCCATTGATGTTTTCGGCGAAGTAGAGGCTGGGATCGGGGGTGTTGCCGGTGCGGGTGCGGACCTCGATGCGGGTGCCCTCGGGCACGTCGGCGTCCCAGCGAATTTTGCCCCAGTTGATCGGCTGGCCAAAGTCGAGGATCTGAGTGACGAGGACAGTCTCCTCGACGAAGCCCTCGCCGTACACTTCGAATTCGGCGACCTCCCAGTCGCGCAAAGGGAAGGCTTGGGCCGTGATCCAGCGAATTGACTCGGTGGGGAAGCTCAGTTCGACTACTGGATCGAGATTTTCGCGATTGGATTCGAGCACCGTGAGCTGGGGATCTTGGTTGCGCACCCAGTTCAGACCCTTGGTGACGCGGCTGACCTTGTCACAGGGGCTGTTGGCAAAACGCGCATTATTGTCGCCGACGCGGATTTCATACCAAGCGAGAAAGTTGCTGGCAAAGCTATCTACGCCAAAGGCTTCCAAAGAGGGACGAGGCTCGGTGAGTTCGTTAATGAGCAATAGGTCGTCCTCTTGGCCGAGGCGGGGAAAGAAGCGGATGCGGTTGACGGGCACGGCCGCACGAAAATCTATGACGACCGCTTGTTTCCAGCCTTCGCCGGTGACCCCGGCGATGATCGTGCCGCCACTAAAGATGCCTTGGCCTGGGGTGAAGCGGCGAAAGTGAGCGGTGGTCACATCGCCATCGAATTGCTTCTTGACTACGGGAGTATGGTTATCGACAGCACCACAGCCATCGGTGGTCTGGGCTTCGCCGCCGATATAGGGCAGGGGAATCTTTATGGCCGAGGAATTGGGATCGGTCAGGGTTAGGTTGACCGTCGGGTCGATGAAGCGCGGCCCGATGGCGTTGTCGGCAAAGTCGATGAGGGTGTCGGCGGCTGCGCCGTGGGGCGTGACACCCACGGGTTCGGTGCTCACGAACTGGCCTTCGGCATCGAAGAACCAGTACTCGCCGGCCCCTTCTTCAGACAGCAGGCTGGGCCAGGGATTGCCGTCGTCTCCTCCGACGCGAAATTCCCCACGACTGTGCGCTGGCACAATCGACAGGACGAGCAGAAAACACGAAGCGATGATGCGCTGCATGGCGTCTTTTCCTTGAGATAAAATGAGATAAAAGTAATATAAAGAAAGAAGAGGGCGGCTTGGCAAGTTTGGATATAGCGCATGGCGAGCCGCGCTTAACTTGATTTATGCTCGCTCTTTGGTTGTTTTATGCAGCAAATCGCACGGAGGATTGCAATGAAAGCGTATTGTGCCGCAGTCGGTCTCGTCTTAGTGCTCTGGCTGCCGAGCGGAAGTTTGGCACTCGACGCGGTCTCGATTGGGGAGGGCGGCGACTTGGACTGGCGAGGTGAAGGCGAGGCAGTCGTCTCCACCATTGACGCCGAGCACCGCTCGCCCTTGAACCCCAACAACCTGCTGGTGGGCAACGCGCCCGGCGACTTAGTCGAATTCGCACGCGAGGACTTTGCCCACAGCATCCTGCCGCTGCGCATTGCCGAGGGGGATAACGTGGCCGTCGGCACCATCGAGCGCGGCGGCGACATCGATTCGCCCAATGTCTTCGACTTCAGCGGTACGTTCAAGCCGCTCGACTTGGAGATGATGTTAAAGGAGTTGCTCTCAGACCAGCCGGGCGGCGAGTTGTTGGCCTTTGAGCGCAAGAATCAGAATTCCCTCGGCATCCTAGTCCTGCTCAATTTAGGGGCGCGCTTCGGGGTGGAGCGGATACGCATCTATCCGCGCAATACAGTCGTGTCTTCGCCCTCGACCCCTTTTCAAAACGACTACCTGCGAGCGTATGAGCTTTTTACCAACGACGGCCTGAACTTGACCAGCGAGGACACGCCCATCTGGGATCCGCTGATCGCCGAGACCGACAACCAAGTCGCGGTTATCGACGTGCCGCTCGACCCGCCGCGCTACGTCCAGCACCTGCGCTTGCGGGCGACCTCGCCGATAGACTTTGAGATCGACGAGATCGAGATTTTCGGCAAGGGCTTCCTGTCGCGGGCCCAGTACGTGTCGGACATCTTCGACGCCGGGCAACCAGCCGTGTGGGGCACGCTGCGCTGGGTGGAAGAGGTGTTGGGCGATCCGCGCTTCTCCAGCGCGCAGATCCGCACGCGCACGGGCACGGACACCTCACCCTTTGTGTACACTCGCCGACTGCGCGGCAAGCAAGACGCCGATGACATTCCTTTTTCGCTGGAAAACCCCGGGGAGGAAATGGGCCTAGCCGAGTACCGGAAATTTCCCCAAAAGGCCGGTCAGACGCCCATTACCGACGCTGCGGGCCGCGAGTGGATGGCCGGGGCCGTGACCGACGACCTGATCAATTGGAGTCCTTTCAGCACGCCTTATCCGGCGAGCGCGGCCAACGGCCCGGGCCGGCCCATTGTCTCGCCCAGTCCGCGCCGCTACATGCAGTTCGAGGTCGTTTTTAATAGCAGCGACCTAGAGGCAGCGCGGGTGATCGAGTCGCTGAACTTCGACTTGTTGACGCCGCCGTTTGCCGACGCCTTGGTCGGCGAGGTCTTTCCGCGCGAGGTCCCGGTGTCTGAGGAAGAGGTCTTTACCTTTGCCGCGCGCGCCGCCATGGGCACCGCCGACCTGCGCGGCTTCGACACCATTGAGATCGACACGCCGGCGCGGGTGTCGAGCATCGACGCGGTGCAGATTATTGATGGCGATGGTGCGGTCGTGGCCGAGCATCAGTTCGCTAGCCTCGACGCGGCTAGTGGAGAGTTTGCCATTGCCGAGGTGACCGACGACCGCTTTGCCGTGCGCTTCCCCGTGGTGACCGACGACCAGACGCAGGTGCATGTTCGCTTCCAGACCAACGTGCTGACGTACAGCACCAACTTCACCGCTGCGGCGCGGCTCACTACCGAGCCGGGTGCCGCTCAGGTCATTGATCCGGGCAATGTGGCCTTTTTGGGCGAGGGCGACGAAGACGCTTTTTCAGGCACCACGGTGCTCAGTCCGTCCGTATTGGCCGAAGGACAGCTATTGGGCGAAGTGAAGGCTGCGCCTAACCCCTTTACCCCCAATGGCGACAGCATCAACGACGAGGCGGTCATCTACTACAACCTGTTGGCGCTGAGCACCCCGAGGCCGGTCGAGGTCGCGCTCTACGACTTGAGCGGCCAGCGCGTGCGCGTCCTCTTCGCCGGCGACGAGGCCAACGGCCACTACACAGACAAAGTGTGGGACGGTCGCGACGACCAAGGCCAAGCCGTTCCCCCGGGCCTGTACGTGGCCCGCGTCTTTGTCGCCGGGGATTCGGGCGACGCTGAGCAAAGCCGCGTCGTAGCCGTCGTTTACTAACGCCCCAGTCTCTCCAACCGATTTTGCACTCGTGGGTCGTCGGGTAACACGCTGAGCGGTCCATGCCCGAAAACCGCCCAGCGGCTCGCGTTGTGCATCGAGAAGTCGCTTTCTGCGGATCAACCGCCGAAAATTTGTTCGATCTGGGCTTCCATTTCCCGGCGCGCCACCTTTTCCATGCGGTAGGCGCGCTGGCTGCGGCTGAAGGCCGCGAACTGGGCGTCCGCGTCGGCTTGGCGTCCGGTGCGTTGGTAGAGGTGCCCGAGGAATAGGTGGGTTTGGTAATCGCGCGGAGCGATCTGGAGCAAATGCTCAAACAGGGTCACGGCCTCTGCATAGCGTCCTTGGCGGGCGTAGAGCATGCCCAAGCTCCAATGGGGATGCGCGGCCTTGGGGTCGAGCGCGATGGCGCGGCGCAAAAGTCTTTCGGCCTCGGCTAACTGGCTCGTTTGCCCGAGGGCCATGCCCGTCCCTTGTTGGAGTTGGATGAGCAGGTCGGCGAGGCGGGTTGGGTACTCGGGAATGTGCGGTTCGCGCTGCACGAGTTGCTCAAACTCGGCGATAGCCTCGCGGGTCTGCCCTTGCTCGGCGTACAGGCGAGCAAGTTGATAGCGCACGAGCGTCGAGTCCGGGTTCAGTTCGAGCGTGCGACTATAAGCTCGGGTAGCGCGCTGGGGTTGGTCCGTCATTAGGAGGGCGTAGCCGAGGCCGCCGTGCGCGGCTGCCCAGTTGGGACGCACCGCTGTGATCTCAGAGTACGCGGCTGCAGCCTCGTCGTAGCGCCGAGCGAGCAATGCGGTGTGACCAAGGAGAAAGCGCACGTCCTCGTCGTGAGGCCGCGTTTTAAGATAGCGGCGATAGAGGTCGATGGCCTTGCCGTAGCGCTTGGCCTCGCCGTGGAGCGCGGCGAGCGCGAGAAGTGGCTCGGCGAAGTTGGGGTCGCGGGCCATGGCGCGGCGGTAGTGGCGGGCGGCGTGGGCCGGCATGTCCCGTTCCTCGTAGGCGTAGCCGAGATAGTAGTGCTCGTGGGCATCGCCTTCTCGGTCCATCGCGCCTGTGGCGACATTGCAAAAGACCAGGAGGGCGGCAAAGGCGGCGAGCGCGGGCCAAGGCCGGTGCCACAGGGCGCGCACCCCACAAGCCGCAAACAGCAACAGCACCGGGACAGCCGGCAGGCGATAGCGCCCGGTGACGAAAAACAGGACTACGGACAGCGCGTAGCAAGCCACAAAGAGCGCGAGCAAGCGCCCCTCGGCAGGCTCAGGGGAGCGCAGAAAGGCAAAAAGCCCCACTAGAGCCAGCGGGGCGATCAAGCCGAAGGGAAACGCCAGCCCCTTTTTCCACAGCAGGATCGACAACAGCGAAGAGTCGTTGCGGGCGAAGTAGAGGTCGCGGTTGCGCGGGATTTCGTCGCCGCGCAGGAATAGGTAGCCCTTGTAGGCCAGCAAGCCCAAGAAATCGAGCGGCTCGGAGGTTATGTATTGCCAAGATTGGGCAAAGAAATAGCGCGACTTGGCCGAAGGCTGCTCAATACCAGCGCGGCGTTCGGGCATTTCCACCAGCTCGGCCCAAGCCCGTCCCGGGCGGATGCGGGTCGTTTGCGCGTAGTCGGCGTTGTTGCCGATGTAAAAGTTGATGCCCGCGTTGTGCGAGATGAGCACTAGATCGTCGCCAACCGCCCAGTTGCGATACGCGACCGGCGCGATGACCAGCGCGCAGCCCAAGAGCAGGAGAGCTGGCGGGCGGAGCCGCCGCTGTCGCCAGTAGAGATAGCCCAACAGCACGGGCGCGAAGAGCAGCACATTGGCCACGGCGAGCGCGGACAGGCCCAGCAGCACACCGGCTGCCAGCGCGCGCGCCCAACCGCCCCCGCCGACTGCGAGCAACAGCACGAGCAAGTTGAGGCAACAGGCCAGCAGGGTCGGCAGCAACTCGCCGCCAAAGTAGATGAGGGGACCGTACAACGCCGCGGCAAAGCCCGCGCCTAGCCCGATCCCCGCGCCAAAGACCCGGTACCCCAACAGGCAGATGAGGACGCAGACGAGCGCGCCTAGGACGGCTTGGATGAGCCTCGGTAGGTAGAGATTGTCTCCGGCGACGGCAAAGAGGACGCCGAGCAGCACGGGGTAGAGCGGTGGTTGCCAGAAGGGCGCGGGCCGACCCGCAAAGGAGACGTCGCTTAGGTAGCGAGCGTCCTCGGTATAGGTGCGGGCATCGACGACGGGTGCGGTAAAAAGCGGGCTGACGCGTATTTCGTGGAGGTAGTAAAGGCGCGCTGAGAGGGCGAGCGCAAAGACGGCCACAACCCCCATGAACATCCAGCGTCTAGCCATGGGCGCTGCGCGCTTATTGCAAGCCCGCGTAGATGGAAATAAAGATCTGATTAATAATCACGGCGTCCTCGCCTCGGGGCTGGCGACGGTCGATTTTCATACCCGCATGAGTCGTGACTTTGTAGCCGAGATAATCGGAGATATTGGCCATCTGCAAGGCCCAGACTAGGCCGTTGAAGTCGTTGGAGTCGCGCTTCATGTCATTGAGGAAGGTCAGCTCCAGCCCGCTCAGCAGGGTCGTGTGGCTGAGCAGGGGAAAGCCGAGGACGAAGCCGCCGATCTCGGCCAGCTCGGTGCGCTCGTCAGCCGAAATTAGGTCGCGGCTCTGGTGGCGGTACTCGCTTTTCCAGCGCGGCTCCAGCCACAGGTGCCCAAAGTCGAAGCGGTAGCTGATTTTGTTGATTAGGCCAAAGAAAAAGTCGCGCTCGCGCAGGCCCAACAGCGCTCGCTCGTTCTCGCTGAGCCGCTGGTGATACAGGTCGTATTTGAGGTAATTGGCCGTCAGCAGGCCGCGCAACTTGTAGTCGTGGCCGATCCACAGGCTGTTGATCCAAGCGTCGCGGGCGATGAGGGGATCCTCAACTTTGGTCGGCTCGCCGGTGCGAATATTGGCGTTGGGCAGCCACTGCAAGAGGTCGTCGGGAATGTCGTCGGTGGTGGATTTGAGCATCTCAAAGGCGCGGAAGCGACCCCAAGAAGGGTGGTGGTAGTCGAGAGTTAGCAGGGCGTAATTGGCGTGGTTTTTCTGCTTGGAAGAAATGAGGCCCTCGCGCAAGACGCCGACCATCAGCCGCAATTCCGGGGTGAAGTGGACGCCGCCGTAGGCGTTGTACCCGCGGTGATCCTTATTGTAGGGGTAGTCGGGCAGTTCGTCGTTTTCAAAGCGATCGACCCACAGGTTGTTGTTCAGGTCGATGCCGAAGAGAAATTCGGGCCGATCGACGTTGTGGCGCAAAAACGGCTCCTCGTAGTCCGGGATGAGGTTGCTCAAGAAGCGGTTGTCGTTCTGGTTGAAATCCGAGATGAAGTCGTTGTTTTCGTCCCAGCCGGGGAAGACGCTCGGGTCGCCGACTTGCCAGTCCTTGCGCACGGTGTCGGGAAATTCGTCTTGGTCGTCGTTGTCCTCGACCAGCTCGACGACGTGGATGCGTTCGTCCTCGTAGTCGATAAAGCCATCGCCTTGGGCGGTGAACGTGCGGGTGGAGTAGCGAGGATCCATGCTGTAGGCCTCGCCAAAAAAGAAAAAGGGAAACGCGACCCGCGAGAGGTTCATCATCCACGCGGCGGCGGCGCGGTCGCCGCGGATGCCGGAAAAGGTGGTGTGGGTTTTGGCGACTACATTGGGGTACTTGGTGTAGCTGTAACTGAGGTCGTACTCGCCGTAGAAGTCGAAGCCGAGGACCTTTTGCAGCTCTAAGGTTCCTCCCCAAATCTGAGTGGAGGTCGGCAGGCCGTAGTCGAAACTGACGATCTGCAAATTGGTGTTGTCTTGGACGTTGCCCTCGGCTTGGGCGACGAGCAAGAGCACGGACTCGCCGCTGAAGTTGAGCTGGCTGTCAGAAGTGACCCAGACCTGATAGTCGTTGCCCAGCACGAGGCGGAACTCGACCTTTTTGATTTCTTCTTTGGTGCCCGAAGCGCGGTTGACAAAGGCCGGGCTGTCAAAGTCGTAGCGCAGGCGGATCTCCTCGACGCCATCGGCTGAGAGAAAGCCCTCCCCCACGAGGCCACCTTCGATGATCGGCTCAAAGCGAATGGCCTTGCCGTTGTCTTGGGTGCCGTCGAGATAGGTGATGATGATGTCCGAACCGGCGCTGAAGAAGGCTGCGCCGCCGACGCCGTCCTCGGGGCTGTCGTCGCGCAAGACGACCTCGATGATCGAGACGGTCTGGTTCTGATCAACTGTAAGCTCACCGGTGAAGGGGTTGCCGGTAAAGCCGTCGATGAGGGTGTTGGACTGGTGGGCGTTGACCATGGTCAGCCCTATGGTGGCGAAGTCGCCCACCTGCGCGGTGGTGCGGCTGCCGAACATAGATGTTTCGTTGGTGACCAAGCTCTCTTGATCGTTGGTTGACGTGCCACCGGGGCGGCTGATACGCGAGTAGATCAGGGTGCCTTGGTATTTGTCAGCCGCGTAGTCGAATTGAATGCCGTCCCAGCGCGGCTTGGAGAAGGTCATCGGCGTCAGGGTCGAGCGGATCTTGGTGCCGGCCGTCAGGGCGTAGTGGTGCTGGCCCTTGGAGTCGGCCGAGATGACCAAGCCGCTAAACCACCCCTCGAAATTTCTAGACTTCAGCACGGAAGAGCCAAACTGCCGGGGCTGGGTCTGCGAGTTGTTGAAAATCAGCCAGCCCCGGGTGATGAGGTTGCCGTAGAGGTCGTAGTAGTAATCGCCCTCGCGGATGGCGCTAACGTAGCGCTGGTAGTGATCGCGGGCGTAGTTGGAGTATTCCCACTGCCGCCACTGATATTCGTTAAAAAGCTCCTGCGGCACGTACCACTTGCGCTTGGCCGGGTCGAGGGAGCCGAACAGGACGCCGGGCCCCTGTGGCTCAAAGGAAACCACCCCGCCCCTTTTGACCGTGCCGGTGCGAGCGCCGTATTCCTGGGCGTCGGCAGCAGCACTGCCGAGCCACAGGATGGCTATTGCCGTCCAGAATGTCCATCTCCGGTTCATGCAATCCCTCCTAAGGTGCGTCAATGATAATCGGCTCCGGGCGTTCCAGCAATAACTAGTAGGCCACGGCGATAATCCGCGCTTGGGTCGTCGGCTGTCCTTCGGCGTCGGCGTCGAGCTGGACTTGGCACAGATACAGCCCGGGCGGCGCTCGGCGGCCGTGGTCATCGACGCCGTCCCAACGCACGGTGGTGCGACCGCTCAACACCATCTCCTCGCGCTGCCAAACCCGTCGCCCATCAAGCGTATAAATCCGCACTTGGAGGCGGCGGCTGGAAGTGAGCTTGAAGATGTCCAGCGAGATTTCAGCCGCGTCGTTGATCCCGTCGCCGTTGGGGGTAAAGGGGTTGGGACCGACTGCGAGGCCTTGGAGAAGGCCGCTGTCGATGGGGACCTTGATTGCTAGCGTGTTGCTGGCGACGCCTTCGTCGGCGTTGCCCGCTTCAACGGCCTGCCACGCCACTTCGGCGTCGGTGCTCGTGGCATGGCGCACGAACAGGTGCAAGGTAGTGCCGTTGAGAAAGACCGGTGCTGAAAGGCGCAGGCGAAACCGCTGGCCCGGCCCAGTCACAACGCCGCGATTAGTCGCAGAGAGGCGGTTGTACGCTGCCGAGTCGAGCGAGTCGCCGAGCGCGTCAAAGGGAAACTGGGCCCCATCGCCACGCAGAATGCGGAAGTAGCGGACGGGGCCTTGCTCTTCGCTGGGCAGGTCGCCGTAGCTGGTTTGGTCAATCTCGCTGAGCCGGTTGCCGTTGCGGCGGAAGTAGCGAATGGCCCCCCGTTCGTCTTTGTCGAGGGTCCCGTACGCCGCGGCCGTAAGCGGCAGGCCGTCTTGGGTCACGGGAACCTCTTCGCCCTCGAGGGTAATGCGGTTGTACGTGCGGCTGGTCGCGGGCAGGATGTTGAGCGCATCGTCTAGGCGCACCCAGATCGAGTCGCCGCTGTTGGCCAAAAGCGCGGCTTGCGTCTGGTCGTCGGCCGAGAGCACGCCGCGCTCGGTCCCAAGGCGAAAGACCTGCTCGCCGTCTGGGCTGCCGATGCCAAACTCCAAGAGTTCGAGGTTTTCCGAGGCCGGCATGGTCAGCAGGATTTCGTTGAAGCCAGAGCTGCGCGAGGCTGCGGGCGACTCGATGAAGTAGGGCTGGGCAAAGACGTCAAAGGTCTCCCGCTCACCGGAGGTCTCCACCGAGGCCGGCCATAGTTCGGCTGCGATGCGCTCGGCCACTGGATTGAGCAACTCGACCGCGAGCGAGCGGATCGAGGCCGCGGCCTCGCGGTCGGTAGTAATCATCTCGACTTGGAACTGCATGAACTTGCGCAGACCGGGAGAGGTGACGATGTCGCCGGGCTGCTGGTAGGCGCGGCTCCAAGGGCTCCAGCCGCTAGTGGGCACGAAGGTGGTGTCGGCTGGTCCCTTAAAGCTGCCCAAGAGGTTTTTCCAAGCGTCATAGGTGATTTCGTTGCCCGAGCTATCGAAGTAGCGGATAACCTTGCCCAGCAAGTCGCCGGTGCGGGTGCGGATTGCGACGGTCGTGCCCGGGGGTGTCTCAGTCTCCCAAGTGATGGCTCCGAAGTTGCGCGCCCCAGGCAGCGCAATCAGATCAGAAGTCAGCTCTGCTTGCGCGGGGTAGCCGGTGGAAAAAAGCTGGTACTCGACAATAGTCGGCCCGGTGTTGTACCCGCCTCGGCGGCGCGGGTCTGCCGAGATGATGCTTATTTCGAGGAAGCGGAGCTTGGGGCTGGAGGTATAGGTGTCGACGATGTGCTCAAAGCGGTCGGTGCTGTTGTCCTCGCGGAAGCGGGGGCTGAGGCGCGCCCACTTGATCTTGCCGCGGGTATCGCGCGAGCCGTCGGAGCCGCGGATCAAGTAGCCGTCGATAAAAGGCCGGGGCCGGGCCGAGGAAATGCGCATGACGTCGAGCCAAAACGACGCGCCCATGTCAACGGTGAGCACGCCGCGGTCGATGGTCGGCGACCAAACGAGGTGCAGGAAGCTGGTGTTGAAATCCCCATCAAAAGCCGGCCCCGGCAAGAAGCCGTCGCCGGTCAGGCCGAGTTGGCCGCCGCCGGCTATCAAGCCACTGCTGATGTTGTCGCCAAACCCGTACACCTCGATACCGGCCAGACGCGGTCGTTCGCGCCGGTAGTAATCCAAGCGGCCTTGGCGCTGGGGATCGAGGCTTTCATAGACGGCGCGCTCGACCGGCTCTTCAAAGCCCTGTTCATCGCGGATGAAATAGACGATCGCACCGCGCTCGTTGGCTGGTAGGGCCTGCCATTCCTCTTCGCTGATCTGCTCGCCGCGCGCACCGCGGGTATCGCTGACCACGATGCGGATGGTCTGCACCAGCCTGCCCTGCCAGTCGGGGTCGGCTTTGAGCTGTTCGAGACCAATGCGGAAGGTGCGCTGGTCGCGGTTGGGGGCCTTGGTGCTGGCGACTCGTTCAAAGGCAATTTTGTCGGCGTTTTCCTGCACCGGCTCTTGGTCGGGCGCGGCGAGAACGCGGAACTGGAAAAAGGGATCGCCCAACTCTTCTTCGACGAAGTGGATGACGAGGGAATCGACCGCCACGACGCGACCCAAGTCTATTTCGATCCACCAGTCGTCGAGCGATGCTTGCGGGTCGGGCTCCCAGAAGGTGGTTGGATCGTCGTCGAGGATGTTGGCGGCGGCCGCTGCATTTGAGCCGACGCGGCTGATGCCTGGACGAAAGAAATAGGAGTAGAAGGGGTTGCCCTTGCGGTCGAGGATGACCTCGCCTTTTACGTCGCGGGTCTGGGTGCTGTCGATGTTGAGGATGGCATTCTGGTTGCGGCGGCGACGCAGATCTACGATGGGGCGAGTGAAGGTCTGCAAGTCGTCGAGCAGGTTGAAGCGCGCGCGAAAAAAGTGCGGCTCGACGGTGCCGTCCGGCGACACCTGCACGGCGTGGGTAGGTAGCTGCCAGTTGTGCCAGTGCGCGGCCCTATTGACCAC
This sequence comes from Candidatus Latescibacterota bacterium, assembly GCA_965261395.1. Lineage (GTDB taxonomy): Bacteria > Latescibacterota > UBA2968 > UBA8231 > UBA8231. Next base: position 2,002,673 of record OZ253462.1, on the reverse strand, counting down.
TACGGAGCGGCTGGTGACGCGGTGGCCTTTTTGGGCGTGGACTGCGGCCAGCGGTGCCAAGCAGATGCCTATAAACACTAAGAGTCTCATGGTGGCCTCCTGAGAATCTGGTAGTGCGCCTCGCGTTGGGCGATGCGGATGCGGCCGGGAAAGGCGCTCATAGTTGAAGCAAATAGGTCGAGATGTCCGTCGTTGTCAAGATCGAAGAAGAAGCCGCATATCCGCCTTCCGCCGGGAAAAGGACTCCAGCGCGCTCGGCCACCTCGGCAAAGTTCCGTCGCCGAGGACGCGAAAGAGGCAGCTTACGGCTCTTGGTCCAGTTCGCCTAGCTTGGCCTGAGCGCGCTGGTGATCCGGGGCGAGGGCAAGCACCTTTTGCAAGGCTTGCCGCGCTTGCTCCCGCTGCCCTTGCTGCATGAGGAGCAGCGCCAGCCCGTAGTGCGATTCCGCGTGGTCTGGGTCGAGGGCAATGCTGCGGGCGAAATGGGCGCGGGCATCGCGGTAGCTTGCTTGGCGGACATAGGCTAGCCCGATGGCGTAGTGGGCGTCGCGGTGGTCGGGCTCGCGGGCGAGGGCTTGGCGCAACGCGGCGACGGCCCCGGCAAAGTCGCCACTTTTGAAACGCGCGCGGCCCAAGCCATAGGCCGCGGCAAAGGAGTCGGGGTCGATCGCCGAGGCGCGGGTAAAGTGCGCGTTGGCTTCTTTGGACATACCCTCGTGCAAGTACAGGTCGCCCAACATGATGTAGGCGTCGTGGTGGTCGGGCTCGCGGGCGAGGACTTGCTCCAGCGCGTCGCGGGCGTCGGCGAAGCGCTTTTGGTATGCGTACACGGTGGCGAGGCGCTGGCGAATGTCCACCGAGGTAGAGTCGTTAGCGAGGGCGCGTTTTAGGGAGTCGATCGCCTTGTCCCACGTGCGTTGGCGGATGTAAATGTTGGCTTGGTTGAGGTGGCGTTCGGCCGCGCTCAAGCGCTGGAAGCGGCCCAGCGCGTTGCGGGCGTCGTCGGGGCGGTCGCACTCGGCGTAGGCTTGGGCCAACAGATAGTGGGGAGCGGGGTTGTGCGGCTCGGTGGTGGCAATGCGCTCAAGCACGTCGATGGCCGCTGCGGGTTCCCCTAGGCGGATGAGCAAGCCGCCCAAGCCGAGACCGCCTTGGACGTGGTCGGGATCATGGGCGAGCAGATCTACAAAGCCCGCGCGCGCTTGGGATAATTGCTGGTTGCGCACGAGGAGGTCGCTGTGGTAGTAGCGGGCCTCAAGATGGTCGGGCGCGAGTTCGATGGTGCGTTCAAAGGCTGCGAGCGCGCCTGCAAAATCGCCGGTGGCGCGGCGCGCCTCACCCAGATAGAAGTGATATTTGGCGCGCTCGGGAGCGAGGGCGATAGCCTGCTCCAGATAGGTAGCTGCCTCTAGATAGCGGTGCTGGTCGCGCAGCACCGCGGCGAGAGCAAAGAGCGCGCGCGGCTGGTCGGGCGTCAGGGCCAAGGCGCGTTTGAAGGCGGCGATGGCGAGCGCTGGCTGGTCGAGCCGGGCATGGGCTAGTCCCTGCTGAAAATGGGCGGTGCTCGACGCGGAATCGAGCGCCACGGCCTGCGTGAGTGCCGCTAGGGCGCGGGCGGGCCGATCCTGTTGCAAGAAGAGCGTACCGCGCTGGAGCAAGCGGTGGGCTTCTGCGGGGCGTGCCGCATCTTGCGGATCGGGTTGGTCGGCGCAGGCGAGTGCGCCCAAAATCAGCAACAGGCGCGCGGTCATCGCTCAGGTGCCTTGGACCAGCGAATCTGGCAGGGCGGCCTTGAGTGCTTGCTCGTCGATTTCGACCCGGCTCTGATAGCGCTGGCGCAGGTCTTGGACCAAGCTGGTGAAGGCCGCGTTTTCTCGCTCGCGGCGCAGCAGCGCGTGGGCGCGGCGCTGGACCTGCTCGTACGGCTCGACCCGGCCGGGGTTGCGTCCTTGGACGCGGAAAATGGAGTACCCGTCGCGCACCCGAATCGGCCCGACGAGCTGGCCGGGTTGTGCTGCATAGATGGCCGGGACTAGGTGCGGATAGAGCTTCTCGTCGCGCGGATGGAAGTGGAAGCGCGCTTGCGACTTGACCGCTTGGGCGCGGACGCTGCGGTCGGCGAGGTCGGCAAAACTCGCGCCGGCGGCGAGTTGGTCGCTGAACCACTGGGCCTCGGCCGGGCTAGACGCGAGCAGCTCTTCGACCTCGACGGACTCTTCGTGATAAAACATATCTGGGTGGCTGTCGTAGTATTCCCATACCTCGGCGTCGGAGAGCATTTCGACGGCTGCGAAGCGGTTGCGCACGGCGTTGAGCAGTGCGTCTTGGTAAGCCCGCGTGGCCAGCCGTTGGATGTCTGGGTCTTCGTGTAGGCCCTGTTCGCGGGCGGCGCGGCGCTGGAGGAGGGGCCGCAGCACCAACCTGTCTAGCGCGGTGCGCGCGCGCGTGCTGTCTTTGAGGCTGCGCTGGGCATTGAGCCGTCTCAGGGCCTTATAAGCCGCAGCGACCGTGGCTTGGCCCTCGGCAAAAGTGTAGAGCGGCGCGGCGGATGTGTCGAGCAGCGCGCCGTCCTCGCGCTGGGCCGCGCTGAGCATGAGTTGCAGCCCATCGTGGTCGAGGGCTGCACTTGCCGCCGCGCGGAGTGACTCAAAGTGCTCGGCCTCAACTTGGGCCAAGCGCTCGCGGAATAGCTGCTCTTCGATGAGGGGGCGGTAGCGCTCGTAAGGTGTGTCGCGGTCTTCGGTGAAGCGGACGATGTGCCAACTGCGGCCGGCGCGCAAAGGGGCGGATATTTCCCCCAAGGGCAGCGTATTGAAGACCTCGGCTGGGATGTGCAGACCGGGCGCAGCCTCGCGGCCAATAAAGCCCAACTCGCCGCCCTGTTCAGCCGAGCGCTTGTCGAGCGAGTGCGCGCGGGCCACTTCGGCAAAGGGCTGGCCGGTGTCGAGCGCGGCCATGGCCGCTTCGATTTCGGCGCGAGTGTGGACCAGGATCGCGTTGAGCTTGCGCTCGCGGTGGTAGCCCTCTTCCGCAAAGACGCGCCGCACCTCTTCTTCGGGCACTTGCACCTGAGCGGTTATGCTGCGCGCCCGATAGAGGGCGATGACCCGCGCATCCACGGCCTCATCGACGGCGCGTTTTACCGATTGTAGGGTATCCAGCCCGTGAGTGATAGCCTCTTTGAGAATTAGTTGGCGGTCGATAAGCGATTGCACGTATTGACGTCGGGCCGCGTCGCCGCCTTCGGGGTTGCGCAAGCCTGGAGGCAGCTTTTCGACAAAGGCCCACAGGCTCTCCGCCGAGATGGGTACGTCATTGACTCGCGCTACCGGCGAGTTTGCCTCCTGAGAGCAACTCGCGAGGGCGATAGTGATAGCGAGGGTGTACAGAGGTCGCATAGAGATTCTTTCCTTTAATATACAGGTGTTCGATTGCCGACCATGCCGGTAAAGCCATCCACCACCAGCCACAGGCCAGCGGCGACGAACTGGCCGAGCACGACCCCGACGAAAAAGGGGCGGGTGAGGAGGTAGGTGCGGGGGCCGCCGTATTTGAGGACGGTGATCTTGATGAGCCAAGCGAGAAAGATCGAAAACCAGATGCTGTTCATTACCCAGCCGGTGCTCACCGCAAAGCCGAGCGGGTGAAAGGGCCACCAGACGAAGAAGTGGCGGGCGGTCATCAAACCGCCCATGATCAGGGCGCCGAAACCCGTCCACAGCCACCCGGCAAGGCTCGGTCCCGTGGGATTGGCGAGCTTTTGCGCGGCAAAGTCCGAGGGGTATGCAGCAAAGCCGGTGAAGTATTGGGGATGTAGGTTGAGCGCGCCGTCGCGGTATGCGAGGTAGAGCATGAACCAAGAGGAGACTACTAGGCTGATGAGCATGGCCGCGACAATCGCCCAGAAGAGCGGGCGGCGGGTGCCTTTGATCGCGCTGCTCAAGCGCAGGCTGTTGGCGAGGGGCGCGGTCATAAAGACCAGCAGGTCCCCCGCCCAGACCAAAGAGTAGCCTGTGGCGACCATGCCTTGCGCGCCGAGGGCCGGGACTCCAACGCCGGAGACGACAAAGCCGGCCGGGACCATTTCTGGGGTTACGGTGGGCATGCCCGCCTCGGCGATGACGCGCGCTAGGCCGATGAATATGACCAAGGAAGAGAACAGGAAGAAGGGCACGATCCAAGCCGGGATCCCGCTTTTCCACAGCCAGAAGCCCATGGTGCAGACACCGCCGATGAAGAGCCAAAACGCGGCCCGATAGGAGAGAATCTCCTGCGAGTCGTCGATCCGGTCGTCGCCCCACAGGGCCTTGCGCAGGACGTTTTTGAGGTGGGGCCGCGCCGTCCACAACCCAAAGAACACCAAGACGATGATCGCGCCCATCATCTGATGTCCCATAATCGCGCCCACCGGCCCAGACCCGGTCCAAGGTCCCAGTTCCTCGGGGCTGAAGATGCCGATGTAGCTGAAGACACTTTCTTGTATCACGTGGAGCAGGTAGAAAAACCACAGGCTGAAGGCGATATTAGAGTTGATGAAATACGCGAAGCCGAACATCAGGAAGTTCATGCGGATGTTGAGCGAGGCCGTGCGGTTGAAAAGCTCGACGCTAGTCTGGAGGGCGAGGGAGGGGACGAAGTTGAAGTAGTGGTGCAGGGCGTTGGTGCTGTTGAGCAAGAAGGGCAGCAACAAGCCGCACCACATGATGGGGTTGCGAAAAAAAGGTCTGAGAGTTTTTTGCTCGCCGCCATCGTCGTCTTGTATCATGGCGAGAGGGACTTGGGCCAGCGGAAAAACGAGTCGCTCGTTGTCAACCCATTGGCGGCGCAAGATGGATATGGCCGCGATGATGGCTGCGTAAAACCCCGCGTAGAATGCAAACCAGCGCCCGAGCGGCTTGAGCCAGACGTCATAGGGAATGGCCGAGCCTTTGGTGCCCTCGTAAAATGCTTTTACCGCGGCCGGATCGTACACCACCATCCAATCCGAGAGAAACGGATGGACTAAGTCGGCCCATTGGTTTTCAGGAGTGGCGTAGTAGAAGGTGCCGGTGATCATCGGCAGCAGCATCCCCACTACGCCGCGCGTGGGGATGGCCGTGGCAACGGCCATCATGGCGAAGATGACGACCAACTCACCGCGCCGAAAACCCCGGCGTCCCAAGGCAATTTGAAGGGTCAGGAGCAGGACGAATAGCAGGAAAAACGCCGCCGGCGTAGCCGAACTCAGCCCGAGGCGCGAGCCTTGCACGACCATGCTGCCGTAGGGAATACCGACGGCAATGACCAAGCTCAGCACGGCGCCGACGAGGATGCTCCGGCCCGTAATGGCGGCCGGCGCATTGTCAGAAGAGTCGATTTCAGCCATGTTTTTTTAAGTGTTGATGAACGCGCAAAACAAAGTAAAAACAACAAATAGGGCAAAAGGCCGGGCCGTTGCTATACTGGTTGGTTTGTCGTTCGTCGTGCTCTTTGAGGCGGCCTTGTGGCTGATGGACGTCGGCCCGGACGACGCTCTTTTCGCGGCTACCGGCTCGTCCTACCGCATCAATCCGCAGGCCGCGCGGCGCTTTTTCCCCCGCCAATACGTGCGCTTGGCCCCTGGTCAAGATCGCTTTGCCCGCGACAAAGACGCGCGCGCGTTTCGCGTGTTCGCGCTGGGGGCTTCAACCCTGCTCGGCTTCCCCAACCCCGCCTACACTTCGTTTCCCAACTTCTTGCAACAGATGCTCGCCGATGCGTATCCAGCACGCGAGATCGAGGTTGTCAACTGCGGCGTCACGGCCATCAATTCCTTCGTCGTGCGCGAATTTGTCGAGGAGGTAGTCGAGTACGAGCCGGATTTGGTCGTGATCTACGCCGGTCACAACGAGTTCGTGGGGCCGTACGGGGCCGCGACCCCGTTTGCGCGCCTGAGCGGCAACAGGGCCTTCATACGGTTGCAGATGTTCTTGCAGCGGACAAAGACCTACTACTTGCTCGAAAGCCTGCTGCATTACGCCGCGGCCGCGCTGGGCCCCGCCGCACCCGCCGAGTCCTTTGGCGTGCACTTGGTGCAGCGGGAGATCTACTTGGAGGACGAAGCGCATCGGCAGACCGAGGCCCATTACCAGCGCAATATGACCGAGATAGTCGAGGTGCTACGCGAGCGCGAGGTGCCGGTCGCGCTCTGTACGCTGGTTTCCAATTTGGCCGGATTTTATCCCCTGCGCTCGCAGGGGCCGGTCCCGCCGCCAAACTCGGCGCTGGCGGATTATCCGCAGCACGCGGCCCTGCACTTTGCCGCGGGCTTGGCGCACCAAGCGGCCGGGGATTCCGCGCAGGCACTGGCCGCGTTGGTGCGCGCTCGCGATTTGGACGGCATTCACCTGCGGGCCTGCTCGCCCTTCAACCGCGCCATTCGCACCTTGGCCGCTGAGTCTGGGGCGATCTTGATCAATGTGGAGCAGGAGCTTGCCACCCATGCTCCGGCTGGTTTGGTCGGCGACGAGCTAATCACCGAGTATTTGCACCCCACGGTCTGGGGCCATTATCTGATCGCGCAGACCATAATGACGACCCTCTTTGGCCGGGAGGATGCGCTGGGATTGGCGGGGGGGCGCGCGGATGCCTTGGACGACTTTGACGGCTATTGCCGCCGCTTGGGCTACGGAGTCCGCGAGCGCGTCTTAGCGCGCAACGACCTAATCCTGCTGCTGAAGAACATGCCGTACGCCGAGCGACCGCCGATCTTAGAGCAGCGACTCGCGCATTTAGTAGGCGAGCAGCTAGCGGATCTGCCCAAGCTGAGTTACGCGCAGATTGCGGATTTTGCCCGCCGCCGTGGCGTGGTCTTCTTGGCGGCCATCATCGCCGATCTCGACAATCCACAGCCGCTGGCGGACGCGCTGGACGAGTTGGTTGGGCCGTTGGGGTTAGCCCCCTAGTCGAGCAGGGCTTCTCCGTAGGCGAAGAGAAGCGGTGTTCCGCCGGTGTGGACGAAGACGATGTTGGCGCTGTCGCGGAAACGCCCTTGGCGCACCTGATCAATTAGGCAGGCCAGTCCCTTGCCCGAATAGGTGGGATCGACGAAGATGCCCTCGCTCTGGGCGAGAAGGCGGATGCTGTCGAGCGTAGCGCGGTCCAAATGGCCGAAGCCCGGGCCGACGTACTCATCGGTCACGGCGATGTGCTCTGGGTCGGGCGCGCATTCGAGGCCGAGGTGGGCCGCAGCTTCCGCGGCGGATTGTGCGATGCGCTCAGATACCCCTTCGCGCTGGCCCATCTTGCTCTGGGGGGTGCCGAGGAAGCGAGTCGAGCGCCCCAAAAGGGAAAATCCGGCTACCAGCCCGGCCAAGCTGGTCCCTCCTGACCCCACTACCACATCGTCGGCTTGGATGCCCGCGGCGCGTACTTGGGTTTCGATTTCCAACGCACATTGGATATAGGCAACGCGCGACAACAGCCCGGACAGGCCGGTGAAAGGCTTGTGTCCTTCTGCCTTGAGTCGCTCCACTTCCTCGGCTATGGTTGCGCCGATGCCCTCGGGCGGAGCAAAGCGGATGCGCGTTCCGCATAGCTGGTCTAAAAGGTAGTTGCCCTGGGCCGGCGATTTGCGCCCCATGATGGAATCATTCTCGCGTAGGACGACGACGCCCTTGAGGCCGAGCTGGGCACAGGCTGCGGCGAATTGGCGGCAGTGATTCGACTGGACGACCGCGCTCAGCACGGCCGCATCGCACCCCTGGGCCGTGGCCTCGGCGAGGGTGAATTCGAGGTAGCGGGACTTGTTGCCGCCAAAGGCGAGGCCGGTCAGATCGTCGCGCTTGATCCAGATCTGCGGCCCCCCGAGCGCGGCCGACAGTCGCGGACAATGCTGTAAGGGCGTTGGCAAATGCGTCAGGCGGTGGCGGGGCTGCGCGTCGATGGCGCGTTGGATCGCTTGGATGTCCATATCGTTAGCTCCTGCGGTCGGAAAGCGCTACGCCCACAAATGGCGGTGGGTACCGATCCACTCGAGGTGGGCGCGGCGGATGAGTCCGTAGTTGTAGAAGGCGTAGCCATTGACGCCCGCTTGACTCAGCGCGGTCAGGTGTGCGCCGAGCGCGTCGCCGGCGGCGAATCCCCCAGGGGAGACGATGGCGCTCAGGCCGGTTTCGGCGGGGAATTCGCCGCGCAGGCCGCGGACGCTAGCGGCTAGGGCATCCGGCTCGCCGCCCACGCCAGCGTTGACCATGTACACGTTGCGGAGGACGCGATCCGAATCAAGCCCGTTGACGACCCGGTCGCGGCCCCCGAAGAACGAGGCGCGTGCGCCGGCTTGGTTGGCGATGGCAATGGCTTCCTCCACCAGCGAGGTCGCCGTTTCGACGCGGGCGTCGAGCAAGGTCTGCAAGCGGCCGGAAAAGGCGGCGGCGAGGCATTCGGCGCTAGGGGACTGCATGTCTTCTGGGGCAGGCTCAGTGGCGAGTTCGCGGGCGAGGTATTCGGCGACCTCTGCGCGGAAGCTCTCTCCGTCCAAGCCGAGGGCACCGGCCCGCTGCAAGCAGTGCTGGCAGTAGCACAACCCCATCAACAGTTCGCAGAAGGGCGTGATCTTTACGCCGACCTTGGGATTGCGGAACCCGTAGCTGAAGTGCAGGTAGCCCAGCGATTCGAGGTGGAATTCGTCGGGCTGGAACTGCGCGGCTATATCGCGGCAGAGCGCGCAAGCGTAGTCGCGCACCAAGGGGCTGGCCGGGCATAGTTGGGCGAAGTTGCTGTGTCCAAAGGGATCGTGCTTGGCTGCGTCTGGATAGCGCTGGGGCAGGTAGTGGTTGTAGTTGAAGACCAACCAACTCGTCAGGTCGAGGCCGCGCTCCCTGATTTTATCCGCGATTCGGCGCATGTAATCCGGGCCATCGACGACGTTGCTGATTAGGGGCGCGATTGGGCTTTCGTCGTAAAAGGCGGCGGATGGCTGGAAGTAGAGCGCGCCTTCTTCTCCCCAATAGAGGGGCCGCCGGGGATTGTGCGGTAAAAAATACGTCGATACGTGGTAGCTCTGGGCCAAGCTGACGCTGTTGAGGCCGGCTGTGTGGGCGATGGTGTCTAGGGCCGAGTCAATGCCCTCGTCCGTCAAGTCCCAGGGGTATGTGTATATGGTCGCTCGCATGGGCGTTGTTTCCTTGGTTGTGGTCCCGTACTCTATCGCTGCTGCATTTCATGGCGAGTTGTCTGCGGCCATCTTCAAGTTCATCATCGAATGTTCCATCGATCTTCTCCCAAACAACGTTACCATCGCTCACATTCCCCACACCGTGACTGGCGCGCCGCCTTCAGTTTCCTCGCGGCGATACACCTTGTCGTCCCACGACTTGCCCTCGCTGCGGTCGAAAAGCACGAGGTGTCCCTCCGCCGCAGCGCAGCGGTCCATGTAGGCGCGCGTCTGCTCCAGACCTTCACGCAGCGTCCGCTCCAGACCCCGATGCAGCACCTTGCACTCGATGACGACCTTCTGCGTCCTGCCGGGATCCCCGCCCACTGGCCGCACCAGCAGCAGATCCGTGCGCATGCGGCCCAAGCCATACTCGCGTTCAATTCGCCCGCCGCTGTTGACGACACGCTGCAAGAACGCCTGCAGCAGCAACTGTGGGCCGGCCTCCTTGTACTGGAAACGCTCCACCCAGTGTTCGGAATGCTCGCGGAAAAACTCTTGGAACGCGGCCAGCAGCTTGCCCACCTGTAGGGTGCCGTCATCATTGACGTACCAGGCGGGGTCGTGGTGGATCGACATCTCCTGAGTGGTGTAGGTGAGGTCGCGCGGGATCACCTCGCGGTAGATGGGGTTGGCGATGGCAACGGGGCCGTCCTGCGCCACCAAGCCCAAGTCGCGCGCGTACTGCAAATCGTCGGCGGGAATCGAGGCGGCGGCGGCGGTGCCGCTCAGCAGCGGTTCGACTACTCGGCGCACCCGTTCCTCTTGGAGCTTGTCGGTGAGCTGATCCAGATGCGTCTCGCGGCGCAGGATCAACTGTTCGCGGGCGTCTTGGATGGCGTCGGCGGTGATTGACCGGTTGCGGTCGCGCCCGGCCTTGTTGCCGAAGCAGGCTTCGTAGGCCAGCGCGTTGACCAGCCACGGTTGGCCTTGGGTCAGCTCCCAGACGTCGCGTCGCGCCTCCTCGGTGAATGCTTGGCCGGTCTCCTCGGTGTGTTGTGCTAGCAGTGATTCGACCTCGTCGCGCGAGAAGTCTCCTAAGCGCAGGGATTCGGCGCGGACGTTGAACGCGCTACCCCCGGCGATGATTGCGTTTTCGGCGGTAGATCGGATGCGGTAGTCGCGCACGTCGCGCACACCGCACAGAATTACGCTCTGTGGAAATCGGTGCGGGCGCTCCGGGTAGCCAGCGCGCAATTGTCGCAGCACCGCCAGCAGGGTGTCGCCGATCAGCGCGTCAATCTCGTCGAGCATGAGCACCAGCGGCTTGGCGTCCGACTCGGCCCAGCGGGCCAACGTCCCTCGAAGAGCTTGGTGGGGACCGAATGCCTCAAGGGTGTCGAGACTTATCTTCCCTAGCGTCGAGTCGCTCAAAGCGTACTCTGCCTCTGAGGCCATCTGACCGAGTATGGCCCGCATGGCCGCGGCCACATCCTCCCGTGCCGACTGGCCGACCTCGACGTTGACGTACACGCAGCGGAACTCGCCACTGGCGTTTAATTGATCCCTCAAGGCGAACAATGCCGATGTTTTGCCCGTCTGACGCGGCGCGTGTAGGACGAAGTACTTCCACTGCCGGATGAGCAGCAGAAGGTCCTCGACATCGAGCCGCGAAAGGAGCGGGACGTGATAGTGGATATCCGTCTTGATGGGGCCAGCGGTGTTGAAGAAACGCATGGCTGTCGTCACCTGTTGCGACTCCTTGCTGGACTCAATTGAGTCGCAGCTTGTCGGACACCTCAGCGAGCAGCTCGTTGATCTTTTCCACTGCCTCCGGGTCGGGCGTTGTTTCCCCACCGAACTCAATGCGGATGTTGAACTTGAGGGTATTGCCGACGGCGGCCTTGGTAATGTCTGGAATCTGCTCGGCCAAATCTTGGATGCCGTTGGCTTCGAGGCCGTCTTCGGCCATGAGGAGTCCCCGTGGCTTGGGCTCAGGGGGTTCCTCGCGTACTGTGGAGGGTACCTGGAGGATCACCTGTTGGGCACTGGCCAAGTCGCATGGCCACGCGGCGCTATCATTGCTCAGTTCGATCCAGCGCGCACGGATACCATCTTCTATTGCCGACTTCACCGTGGGCCACGGCAAATTGACGCCCCGCTTGGTCGAAAGTGCAGTGGCAATGGCGAGGGCGTTGGCCTTGCTGTCTTTCCAAGCATCGGGGATCGACTTGGCCATCAGCTCGTCCACGTCAATCCGCTCGGGTGGTGGCCTTAATATCGCGGCAGCGCTGAGTACTCCAGCAGGGACTGGCTCCTCTATGATTGAGGCTGGTCCGCTGGTCAACCACACCACTCCCTGCTCGACAGCTTGTGAGATCGCGGTCTCGACATCCGCTGGTTCGCACTTCGGGATGCTGAGCATCTCTTCGTAGCCCTCTCTGGGTACGCTCACGGTGTGGCTGCCGGAAAAATAGTCGTACACGTCTTGAACACGGATCTCCTCAGCCTCCCAAAGCCCTGGGAGTTTTTGATATGCGAGCAGATCGGGCGCGAGGTCGCTTAGGGTGGCTGCTTCGGGCAGCAGTACTTCCAGACCTGAGTCCTTGAGGGCTGGCTCGTCGATGGCCGTGTGCCAGAATGTCCTAGCGGTGCGGTCTGGGCGCACGACCCGCGCTACCCAGATTCCTTGCTGAACCCCTTGCACGACGGTATCCAGAATTTCCTTCTGGCGCAGCATTTTGGGCAGCTTGGGAAACTGCGCGAAGGCACCGACCAGATCCTTGACCCGGCGAGAATCCTCTCCTTCGCGCCACAAGTCGTAAGGGCCATCTGGCATCATCGCCTCTGAGCTGATGGCTGTTTCTTGGATGCGCGCTCGCGGATCGGCCTTGATGGTGGTGAACAAGGGCGCGTCGGTCACCACTACTTTGAAGGCGTGGATATCATTGCTCTCGTTGACGGTGACAACCACGGAGTACGCTTGCCTGATAGCCCCAGGGATGTGCTTTCTCGCCGCCTCTGTTTCGTTGATGAGCATCTGCTCGCGGATCGGGTCAATCGGCTGATTCTTGAGTTGGTCGCGGACTTCCTCCCAACCGAGATACTCCCGCGCCCGCCTGCGCGCCGCGTCGAGACCGTCCCGGGAAGGAACGGCGAGGACGATGGCGTTGCGATGGACTCGGGGGCGGTCAGACGCGGTCGTCTCGTCGATGAACTGTTTGGCTTCGGTGCTTGGTTTGCCAGACTCCGAGGCCGCTTTCGGGCTAAGGATTGCGTAGTGGAACTCGCCGTCGTCCGCAATGTCGCGCGGTCTTTCCGGCAGGTTGTGGACCTTTGCGCCGGCCGCGGATGCGCCAGTGGTGAGTACCTTCAGTTTTTCGATGGCATTGATGATCTGTGATTCCACGAGGGGGGGCGATACGCGGGAAGTGCAGGCGTCGTGGTGCATCTGCCGCAGGTTGGGGCGATTGCCCAGCCGCCACGCCTTGGGCAATCCCTCGTCTTCTGATTCTGTGGAGACCTCCACCTCGTCGAGAAACCAGGACAGTTCCGTCCAGCGACGCAGGGCCTTTTCCAATTCTATTTTATCCGGCTTGGCCGCTCCGATCAGCACCATCAGCTCCTGAGTCAGCGCCTTGTGGCCAATGGGCTGAGAACTCAGAAATACCGCAACAGCCGCCTGTTCCATCTCCCGGTGGCCCAAGCCGGTCGTCTCCGACTGGATGGTGCGCGCCTTGGCTAGTTCACCTTCGAGAATTGGCCGCCATTCTTGGTGCTTGCCAGTTTCGGTGTCAACGCTGGCAAAGGAAGCAAGTTCACTGGCGGCTTCGGCCAAGTCGTTCTTGTCCGGCTCGTTCAAAAACACATTCGGTCCGACCAGCGGGCTCGTGTCCCACTTTTCGGCATCGCGCAGGGCAATGGCAAATGTCCGCAGGATGCCACGGGTGCGCTGGAAGCCGTCGAGTTGGGTCCAGCGGGTGTAGAAGACATCGGAGAGGTCTGGGTGGAAGGGATAGCTGCTCAGATAGCGCTTCTCCGCGCTCCCCCGTTCTTTCCGGGTCTGCTCGTCGAGCGCAGCGATGCTCCCCACTACCGAAGTGACGTGCGGGCGAAAAACGCTTGGATCGCGAATCGACTCAGGTTTGAAAAAGCGCCGCCGCAGCACCTCTGCCACATCTTCCTTGCTAACCGGACTGGCGTCTTCTTCCATCTGGCGGCCAAAGACTTCGGACACTTCTCGCAGCAGTTTGTTACCGTCCTGCTTCCCTGGGTCGGAGGCGAGCAGCGAGGCTACCATGGCGCAGCGATCCACTTTTACGACTGCTTGCGTGAGGTACTGGAAAAAGCTGATCAAGCGTCCGCGCGAATCCGAGGCGGCTTCGACCTGAACGCGGATATACATTAATACCTCGTCGAGTAGCACCAGCGTCGAGAGATCGTCTTGTTGTGGCTTCGACAGCAGTTCTACCACGAGCGGTTCCGCCGGGGGGGTGTCGCGCTCGGCGTCTTTGCCGTCGGCGTGAATGAGCCGGAGGCCATCTGCTCCCGCCAGTTGAAAGGCGAGGATGCTCCACGGATGCTTGAGCATCCTGATCGTGCCGTCGGGACCCGGGGTCTCGACGCCCTTCTCTAGGTCAATCTTGTCGAAGCACAGCGCCGCGACTCGCGCCTTGGGTGCCTTGGAGCCGATGGACGCCTCGAACTCCTTCACTGCCGGCAGATCGGGCAAGGTGGCTGGATCGTGTACTAGGTGCCTAAGCGTGATGAGCGTATGGGTTTTGCCGCCGCCGTAGTTGACCGAAAGCTTCCGGTACGCCTTATCGCTTTTGCCGGCCAAGCGCAGGGCCACGTCTTTGACCAGTTCCCGCAGATTGTAGGTGGGATAAGTGAGGGCGAAGAACTCGGCGGGATGCTCGTACACTGGCCGCTGGCCCTTCTGCATGATTACGTCGTACAGGTCGGCGGCGAATACGGCTAGCGACAGTTCGCCGGTCTTTAGGTCGTCGCGCAGTTGTACGACCTCTTGCCAGGGTTTCCAGGAAGGCTTCGTTGTCATATCAAACCTCGTTCAGGTATTTTGTATCGCGGCTTCGAGACGCTGGGCAAGGGCATCGAAATCGTCGGGACACTTCTGCCTAATCGCGTCAATCCGGCGGGATGCCTCTTCTCCCAGATGCTTTCGACCACCGCCTAGCGCGTCCGATAATCCGCGCTGGACAGCGAGCGGTTCGAAGTAAGTTTCCTTGACTTGTACTTCCGCTCGAACGGTCCTCCAATTCCAATTTGCGGGCAAATCTAAGCCCGCGAGGAGCCAAGTTTCAATCTCTTCCCAAGCGTTTTCGGCCAAAAAGGTTTGTCCGTTGTCGAACTTCTTTTGGAGTTGGTTAAGACTCTGACGTCGCCCTTCCTTGCCGTCCCGGTCTATGCACAGGATGAAGATATCCGTCATGCCTCCATGCATTCTGACTACCTCTGCAATGCGTTCTGACTTCAGTGCTTCTCCGACGCCGCCAAGCAGCGGGTCACGGCAAACATCGACACGTACACGCGGCCTGCCAATGGATTGAAAGAGACGTAAGAAAATAGGTTTCAGAATGTACTGATCGTTGCGGAAGTCTTCGGGAATGATGAGAACTCTCACGAGCCGTCCTCCGCTTCATCGTAGTCTTCGGTGAAGAAGAGCGCGTTCTCCATCCATCCAGATTCGTGGAGACGCCCCAGCCCTTGATCCTGCCTCAACTCCCGCACGTTGGGCAGTTTGGCAACCGGGCGGATGATTGCATCGGAAGTGTCTTCAAGGCGGCATATTACGGATGTATTCTCGAACGTATTATCGTTCATTACGGTCAACAGGGTTGGCGCATGGGTCGTGGTGAGCACCTGAATACCGTGCTTCGCGGTTTGCCGTTCGATCAAATCCATTAACAAGTTCAGCCGCACAGGGTGGATACCATTGTCAATTTCCTCAAAGAAGTAGAGGCCGGCTGATTTTGTACCGAGCAGTACAGCCAGCATGGCGAGAAAACGTAGCGTGCCGTCCGACGCGCTATAGGCCGATACTTTTCTACCATTCGTCTCGCAGAGCGTGAGATGGACCCGACCGCTGGGGTCGCGCGGGAACTCGAAGTCGGCCACATCCATAGGTGTGAGTTCGCTTAACCAATCGGCGAGAATCTCTTTGCGCTTGGGGTCGGAGCAGATGTCCTCCAGCACCACCGGCAAATTCTCGCCGGAGTCACCCAAGACAGTCGCTCCGGGAAAGGCCGGTTCTCGCATCTGGTCCGGCGACAGTTCCAAAAAGCGCATGTTGGCAAAGATGTCGATTATCTGTTGGATGTACGGTTCAAGGTGTTTTTTAAAGGAGCGAGTCATTGATATGAACTCTCCCATTTTCTCCAGCGCCGGTCCAAACTTGATCTGGATTTTGGGGTCTTCCTCTTTAATGGCCAAAAACATGTTGAGAAGTAGAGGGAAGGCGTCGGATTGTGTTTGGACGGAATCGTCTCGGTCGGGATTGCTCTTAACGATGAAGGAGGGGCCCGTAAGTCCTTCATTGGTAAACCGGAATTCATTGGGTCCTTCTTTGTCGTTACTAACCTCGATCAGGTAACATGTGTCTGTATCTTCTAATCTCATACGGACCTCAATAGAAAACGCAGCCTGCCCGAACCGGACGATCTCATTCGCCGCACCGCGAATCGGTTTCCAGTCTGCCCCGTATTTACCGCCGATGATCTCCGCCAATGAGTATCCCCGGCCTATGCCGTGTAGGAAGCGGAAGGCGTCGCGGATATTGCTCTTACCGCTGGCGTTCGCGCCTACGATTACGGTGAACGGGCCGACGCGCAGGGTTTCGTCGGCGAAGTTCTTGAAATTCACGAGGCGAATCGACGTGATCATCGGATTTCCTCCGGTTGACTATTCACTCGATACTCGGCTTCGACAGGCTCAGGCATATCATTGAATAAGCGCGTCGGAGAGACATATTCATAATCCTCCGACCAAGCTCAATGGCGCGGCTTGTCTGGCGATCCTGGAGCGCCTTGGTCGGCAGTCCGCTTCAGGGCGCTCAGATCCACAACTTGCTGATCCGCCGACCGCTGTTTGGTTTGGAGATGGGCAACAAGGGACTCGATATCATAGTCATGTTCCCGAGCGATGCTGTCTTTGATCTGCCAGAGTTCCTCAATGATTTGGTCAGACATCTTCAACTACTCCCATAAGTTCTTGAGGGGTGCATATTTCGGGACTAGTATGCCCGTGTATGCTACAAATGCTCCGCACGATGGGTTTGGTTTCGGCATTATCAAGATGCCGACAGTTCCAAGTCAGAAGATAATCGACGCCGTGTACCGCGGATACGGCAATATGCAGGGCATCGTCTAGGGCCTTAGCCGGCAGGGCTCTTCCTTGGAGAAGCACTTTGGACAACGCGACGACGCTCCCCGTAATGGGCAATATGGGAATACCGGATAACGCTTCAAGACGTCGTGCCGCCGCCTCAAGGTTGCCCTTTCCAGCCTCTTCAAGCGCAACATCAGAGGTATAAAGGTCGAATCGGATTCTCTGCGTTTCCCACCACTCAACCGTGATCATTTGCCAAGCAGACGCCAGCAGATCATTCGTAGGTCGAGCCGTCAAATATGACACGGTCGAGGTCTCGATGTATACCGTTTTCTTATCCATTGCCATCCGTTTTCGTTCCGAATTGAAGCTGCCTCTGCCTCTGTGCCTGAACACCGCCGCGAGCGGCTAGGTGGTTGCTTAGGGCTTCGAGGATGGAGCGCTCGTCGGAGCCGGCGGCGGCTAGTTCGATGAGGGCCTGGAGGATTTGATTGAATAGGGCGTTGTGCTGGAGGCCGCGGGTGTCGAGGTAGTCGTCCACTTTGACTTGGTCGCCGGCGCGCCAGAGGTGCATGAGTTTGTGGACTTGGTCGATGAGGGGGACGGGGCGTCCGCCTGGGGCTTCGAGGCCGAGGTTGCGGCCCTGTCGCCGGTTATAGGGTTTGAGCTTGACTTTGGCACCGCCGCTTGTCTCTTCTGCGTCCTCGGGTGGGTCGTCCTCTTCGAGTTCGTCGCTGGCTCTTCCTTTGCCCGCTTGGGCGAGGAGGTCGTGCTGGTTGACGAGGGCGGAGTCGGAGAGGTTGCACGATAGGGCGTAGAGGATGCAGCCGCCGACGGGGGCTTCTGCCATGCCGAAGTCGTGGCGATGGAGCAGGTAGTAGGTGGTTACGTCGTCGAGGCCGGTCGCGGCTCCCCGTGTCGTGGCACGGGGCAGGTCTTGGTCGCCGTCTTGGGTCAGCACGCGGCCGACGACGAAATCGACGACCATGCGCCGCACTTCGCGCAGGAATTCCGAGACGGTCATTAGTTGGTTCGGGTCGTTGGCCTTTTTGACTACGGGGTGCTTGCTGAAGGCTTCGAGGGCTGGGCCGGTTGCGGCCCATACGAAGTCGGGGCCGCGGATGCCGGCGTCCCAGAAGTCGCGGAGTTGCTGGGTGATGTTGTCGCGCATTTCGTTGAGGACGGTGGTGTCCCAGCCGGGGCGAGCGGGGGGGCGCTTTTTGCAGACGATCCAGACGGAGGAGGCGAGAGCGGCCGACCCTAGTGAGCGGGTTCTGTTGCTCATCTCGGTCTGGATGGGCCACGAGCCATCGACGACGAAGCCGGCCCGAATCAGGGCAGCGATCAACGTCTCCCAAGCATTGGGATGCTTGTTGGCAAACACAACCACGAGCCGCCCGTTTGGCCCCAACGCAGCGTGACAAGAGCGGAACGATCGGGCCATGCCGTCTTCATAGTTCTGCTTGGACCGCTCTCTGTCGCCACCAAATCTGCTGGCGTCGTCTATGAGCTCGCCGTCGCTGGTGCCATGATCCCATTTGGGGCCAAGGGCATCGGAGAAGACCGATTCGACCTTGGCGGACAATCCATGTGTCGATCGCCTAAGCCAGACATAGAAGAAGTCCATAAGGACGGAATAACCGATTGCATCGTAGTAAGGTGGGTCGGTTAATATCAGATCGACACTATCGGTTGGGAAGGTGATGGCCGATGCACAAATGCTCTCTCCGCTTCGGGCTGAATCGATGCTTTTTTGCAGATGCTCGCAGACCTTAGAAACCCAATCAAGTGCACCGCGGAAGTTGCCAGATGTATCTGATAACGGATTGACTTCGGTATAATCCCAGACGATAGGCAGAGCAAATCGCCCAAAAGTATTTCTAATTACCTCTCTTCCGTTGTGCCAAGAGCAGATTGTGCTGGAGTAGTCTGCCAGCCGGTCGTTCACGAGTGCAAGATTTGCAATCAGCCCCTCGCGCCAACTCTCCGGCCAATCATCAAGTTCTTTCATTAGTTTCCGAAGGATCAAAACGAACGAGCCAAGGGCCAATAGCTGCCGGTTCGTAAACAGCTTTCTCCAGGAATTTTCCCCATATTGAACACACCATGTGTTTCGTTTCGCGTCTTCAATGATTGGTTCCTCCGGCAGCCCAAACGGGATGTCCGCATACAGCGCCTGAAGCTGTTCCTCAGTCACTTCTGCCACCGCCCGCTCGTGGTCCATCGGCAAGCGGTATTCCTTACCCTTGCCTTTCGGCCCATCCACTACCACAGCCGTCATCGCCGCGCCCAACCGCCCAGCGCGGCCTTCAAAACGGATATCCGCCATGGTCGTGATCGCGCCACAGCACGGGCAGGTTGCGCCGGTGCGCGACATAGTGCCCGCTCCGATGCGCTTGTCGTGCTCCCGCCGCTGCGCCGCGTTGCCGCCGTTGTGCGGCACGTCGCTCTGCACGCCGAAGACAACGCCAGTCTGGTCGGCCTTCGGCTCCATCGTCAGCAGCACGCGCTTGCGATCCTTCTTGCACAACCAGCGCGTCTTGAGCAGCGGCAGGGTGGCGCGGCACTGTTTGCAGGTTACAGTCCGCGCCCAGAGATAGGCCACCGTCGGCTTGGCGATCCAGCGCGGGTTGCGCGGGTCCTTGAGATAGGCGGCGTCGAACTCGGCGTTGAGCAGATCGACCTGCGGAATTCCCGCATCATCAATCTCTAAGAGTCGCATCGGACGCGGCTCATACTCCTCATCCGCCTTCAGCGGCTCGAACTCAGCATAAGTCGGATAGTGCGCAGCCAACTCCGTGCGCGCCTTGGCCAGCACCCACCGGCCCCAAGCGCGCACGTGCCAAGCGAGATCCGCCTCCAGTATGGGATCGTCCTGTTGCAAGAGATCGAGCTGGATTTCACCGCCATCGCCGTGGCCGAGCCGCTCCAAGAAGGTCCGCAAGCTGGCACCCTTAAACCCCTTCGCCTTCAGAAACGCCTCCATGAATTCGCCGTCCTCCAGCGCGAATTCGGGCAGCGGGCGGGTCTGACCAGCGAGCTTCTGCGGGTATTCGAGGGTACACTTGAGGATGAACCAAGCCACCGGGTTGATGTCCATGGCGGTCACGTCGCAGCCGAGGCGCATGGCTTCGAGCGGAATGGCACCGCCACCGGCAAACGGGTCCAGCACCTTGGGTGCCCGCCCGCCGTACGCCTTGCGAATCTCTGCGCGGAACCACGCAAGATCGGGATCATTCTCGCGCCCCCAATGAAGAATGCCGCCGACCGTTTCCTCCTTCACCTTCTCGACCACCCGCCCATTCACCCGCTTGCGCTCAATTTTCTCGACGACGCGACCCGCCATGCGATCCAGAATCTCCTGCCGTTGCTTGGGATCGCCGGGATCGGCAAGCAACGTCGCAATCAGCGCCGCCCGCGCCGCGGCTAGCGGTCGCCGCGCCGGCCAGATGTGCAGCGTGGAGATGTGGCCGTGACGCACATTCTTCTCGTGGACAGAGTCGAGGGAGACCTGCTTCAGGGGGAAGGCGACTTCGATGAGGCGTTTGTCGGTCATGTTTTAGTCGGTTTCATCATGGTTGTGTGAACACATATGGCATCAGACTGCTCGGTTAGTTTTGCTCGAAGTGCTGATCCGCGTCTTCAAAGTGCGTGAAAACTTGGCTGATACGACTTTCAAATTTCATGCTCCCCACCGTCTTGCGGTCGGTCCAGTATTCTGCCGTGAAGGTATCGGGCCGAACACCAGAACCATGAGTATCGATGATGAGAGCTCCGTTATGTATCTCACTAATTCGTTCGTCGCGAAGATGGATGTTAGGCTTGTTTTTGTAGACACAGATCACCTGATAGCCGTTTCCGCTTGGAGAGGGCCTAATGTGGCTCGCGATAGACCAGGATTCAGATTCTGGTGTCATCAAGTGCATCTTGAGTTCCGATAGCGTCTGCTTGACCCCCATGTAGCAGACAATCATAGGCACACGCTCTCCGGTCTCCGGATTGATATAGCTTGACTGGAGTTCGACGCGCCAAGTCCCGCGGAGATCTGGCCGTTTAACCAACCATCCGTGAAACAACCGGCAACGCCACAAAAAATGATCAAAGACAAGCCCAAACACTCCAAGAACACTTACGACCACAGTGAAGGGCTTTCCGTGTTCCCAAGCAACTGGCGTATCCTGCCATAACAAAGTGCCCCACCACACAAGCGCAGCTATAGCTACGAAAACAGTGATATGGGTGCGCTCGATTTTCATTCTTTATCTTACTTGGATATAGCTCCACGCGGCTTCAATGAAAGCATGAGCCTCGTACCGCTTCCACGGTTGAGCTGAGTTAAGAAGCCGTCTGAAAACTATATTTTTTCTATTTGATCCGTTTGAGCAGCAAGTGGATCATAGCAATCTGGATCAAGGCTTCGCTATGGTGGGTCAACACCTCATAATCTCGGGCATGTCGGCGAAAATTCATCAACCACGCAAACGTGCGCTCGACGACCCAACGGCGTGGTAACACCTCAAAGCCGGGGCCTTGTTTGGCGACGACTTCCAAGTCTATTTTGTGCGTCTTTTTTACGTTAGCCACCCACGTTCGGATCGGATCGCCTCGATAGCCGCCATCGCCCCACAGTTTGCGTAACCGGGCTACGCCGGAGGCCCCCAAGCGGGTCAACACCTGCTTGAGGCCGTCCCGATCCTCTACATCGGCGGCGGTGACCACCACCTGTCTAAGCAAGCCCGAGGTGTCGACCAACAGATGACGCTTGCGCCCCTTGACCTTTTTTCCGGCGTCATAACCGGTTGTTTTACCATGGGTTGCCGTCTTGATCGTCTGACTATCGACTACGCCAGCCGACGGCGTTGGAGCCCGTCCGTTGAGGCGGCGTTCCCGCTGGGTGAGTCGATCCAATACCTGCGGCCAGACCCCTTGTAGACTCCAGCGACGAAAGTAATCATACACCGTTTTCCACGGTCCAAAACAAGAAGGCAACAAAGCCCAAGGACAACCGGTCTTGGTCAGATACAAAAGGCCGTTGACGATCTGGCGTCGATCCCGCGGTGGCCGACCCGGACCGTTCGGCTGCCATGTCGAAGCCGGCAGCAACGGTTCGATCCGACGCCATTGCACATCGGTTACATCGGTGGCATATTGCCTACTAGGCGTACTCATCATACGAGCCTTTCTGTTCAGATTTTGTCGCGAAACCTGAATATGGCTCGATGAGTACGCCGATTCAAATACCGGCTACAGCAAGGGTTTTCAGACGGCTTCTAAAGAGAAACTTGATGTCGTTGACCTCCTTCCAGTCCTTACAACTCGCGTCGTCTTTGGTGCTCGACCAAAGGTGTAGAAGCACAGCTTGTACTTTGCCGTCCCACGTATCTCCTTTGAAACACGCGGTCGGTGCGTTCCAAGCCATGCACTCGATCAGAAATCCTGGAATCGGCTTAGCCGCAGCAATGAAAGCATCGTCCATTTCGTTGCGTATTTTCTTAAGAATACGCACGACTCCCTTGTAGGAACGATGGGTTGTTTTGTTTTTGGAGACCCCATTCTCGTAGTGCAGTGGTATATGCGGCCAGCTATCGAGTATTCGCTCGGGGTAATTGTAGATCATCTCGCCGTTGTCAGGACTTAAGGCCACTCCGCATAGATAATTTCTGTTTTCTGAGTAGTGCCGATATTCAAAGAACGGCGCAACATCAGCTTCCACGTGATATGTGTTCTCTCGCACGTCGATGGCTTTGTTCCCACGACGGACCGCTCCAGATCCGAAGTGCTCAGCCAAGGCTTCCACAAGTTCATTTTTAAACTGAGTGTAGCCGTACTCTGCTGGGACAGAAAAGCCAAAAGTCTCGTTGGTGGTCCCTTCGGGGAGGTGATAAAAAAAAGACTCGTAGCAAAGAACCCCCACGTCGACGTCGCTGTCTTGTCGGACATTGACGCGGTTACGATACGAGCCATGCGGGAAGACCATAAGGCTCCGGTTTTTCAACTTGTCGCTTTTGGCAATCGCATTGCGAATAGCTTTGATCGCATTCTCACAACGCTCATCCTCGGTTTTGCCAGGTGGTCTTGCCCACTGGCTGAACTCATTCTCCCAATTTCTATCCGTCATAGCCCTCGTACTTTCTAAGCAGATTATCTTGGAGTCGTCAGACTCGGTTTTGTGGTCAGAGACGGTAAGCGTGTCGTACTCCATCTCGATCTCGCCCGCAGGCTCTTGAGGCGCACTGAGGGAAGCCTTTTCAGGGTCTAGCTACTCGGATCGACTTCAATTCCCACCGATTCCAGGACCGTCACCCCGAGTAGCGGTTCGGCATTCGCCTTGCCAAATACAATCGTTCCGCCGACGATCTCCCCCATGAACTCGATATCGGCGGTCGTGATGTCCATCCTGATCTCGCGCCCGTCTGCCAGTTCGTACACCCGTTGCCCTTTGGGGACGAGACCTATAGCCTCCAGGCAGGGTCGCGGTACTAGGCAATCGGTCGCTCCCGTATCGACCAGAAATAGCCCTTCCCAGGTTCTGTCCGGTTCGACGGGATTGCGAATGGTGCCCATGACGTGCGGGACTCCCATTTTCATTTCCTCTGCGTTACTCGGCTGCTTCTATAAAAGCTCTTGGGGTGATGGTGTCGGCGATAGACTCGCTACATCCGCATACTCGATCCCGAATGTTAGGCGGGTTCGCCTATCTCTTCGGCTCATTCGCCTCAAGACTCTCGACCTCTCGACGGACATCCTCAATTAGTGCAGAGTAAGCGCTTTCTATCTCCTCTCTCTCTTCTTCCTCGTCTATACGGGCGAAAGCGTCTGAATACTTCATAATGGTGTCACGTTGCTCGGTAGTCTTGCTCGACATTTCTCCCTGGGGCCGTAAGTGCGATCTGTGCCCATGTTGTTATCCTTGATCCTATCTCGTTTTCCTCCGCAAGCTCTTGAGCCGCACGGCCGGCAGCTTCTCCAGTCGCTGGTTGAGTGGATCGACTTCGATACCGAGGGACTCCCGAGCCGTTACCCCGAGCAACGGCTCGGTGTCTGCGTCCCCGAAAAGAACCGTGCCTCCCACGATTTCCCCCCTGAGTTCGATTCGCGCAACCGAACGTCGCCCGCGGCGCATGGGCCTTCGACTTCCCGTCACTGGGCTGGTGGAAGCTCTTCAATGATAACCTCTCCGTCGTCCAACGCATCCACAGTAACTCGACTACCCCAGAGCAGAGTCATGCCCAGCAACGGAACACTGTCCGACTGCAGCACCAGCACATCACGGAGGCGTCCATGCCAGGACACCATGGCGAGGTAGGCCGCAAACTCAAAGAGTTCCCCATTAGCTAGCTCAAAGGTCCGTTGACCAATGGAGGTCAGTCCCAATTGACGGATGGATTCCGGAGGCAGTGTCAAATACCCAGTAAACCCGGTGTCTAGGATAACCTCCAATGACCTCGGGCGGCCTTCACCGTCTATAATGTCTATAGGAAGCAACGCCTGTTGATTCTCGCTAATCTTTCCCTTAATCATCGTGCTTGGGATTCCGGAAGCCACCGACGTGGCTGTATGCTGCGCGATGGCCGACGCGCACTCCGTATGTAACGGCCGACGGCCTCCGCTCCAAAAGCCGCCGCGTAGCCACCGCGTCCCCTGCGTCGATCTCATAGTCTCCGGTCTCAACATCAATGACTACGAATTTCCCTTTCTCCGTTGGCTCAACTTTAGACTGGATCTGTTCACGATAAATGGCTTCCCCCTGGGCTGCTATCTCCCCGGGGCCGTAAGTGCGATCTGTGCCCATGCTGTTCTCCTTTCTCCAATCTCGCTTTCCTCCGCAGATCCTTGAGCCGCACAGCCGGCAGCTTTTTCAGTCGCTGGTTGAGCGGATCAATTTCTATACCGAGGGACTCCAGGGCCGTTATCCCGAGCAACGGCTCGGTGTCTGCGTCTCCAAAAAGAACCGTGCCTCCCACGATTTCCCCCATGAGTTCGATTCGCGCAACCGCAATGTCCATCTGGACTTCACTGCCATCGGCCAATAGGTACGTCCGCGGTGCTTCGGGTTTGAGGCCGATGGCCTCCAGGTGTTGTCGCGGGACGAGGCTGTCGGTCGCGCCTGTATCAACCAGAAAAACCTCTTCCCAGCTTTTGGCTCGATTAGCTGGGTTGCTGATGACTACGTTGGCGTTTACTGCACCCATTTTCATTCTCCTTTCACTTTCAGTTTGCTCCGCCGCCTCAAGCGGCGAATCACGCATCGAAGTCCCCTCTCAAGATACGTGTTGAAACTGGAAGTCCGTCCTCCTCGTCGGAGAGCACTTGGCTAAAATCATCGCGCCGTCCCAATGGTCCCCAAGTAGAAAACGGCTCAATTCGTGTCTTGCGGTCGATCCGGTTCGTCACAAACAGGGAGCTGTCCGCGAGCAGATCGGGCAGGATCGGCGAGTGCGTGGTGACGATGTACTGAGTCTGTTG
Source organism: Candidatus Latescibacterota bacterium (assembly GCA_965261395.1). Classification (GTDB taxonomy): domain Bacteria; phylum Latescibacterota; class UBA2968; order UBA8231; family UBA8231. The sequence goes on along the minus strand of OZ253462.1, from coordinate 1,977,748 downwards.
CAGGGTCTCCTGTGTTTTCAGCAATTCCGCGATCAACTGGATGCGGCGCGGGTGGACGCCGTTTTCTGGTTCCTCGAACCCGACCAATGCCGGGGCGTCGTCAACGCCGGTCAAAGCTAGCAGTCCGAGCATCCGCAGCGTACCTTCGGAGAGTACGCGGGCCGGTATCGCAACACCGCCTTCCTTGAGGCGAAGCTCGACCTCGCCGAGATCGCTCACCTCCACCTCAATGCCGTCGATGTTCGGCATCAGCGCATGTAACGCCTTCTCGACTCCCCTGAACTGTCTTTCATCGGTTGACTTCATGGTGTTGAGGAAGGCGGCGAGTTCTTCACCCATCAAGCCGATATGGCGCACTTCTTTTACTGGATTGGCGGCGCGCATGCGTTCGCGTGGCTCAAAGTAGAAGAACAGCCAGCTCTCCAGTTCGCGCCGCGCCGCCGCCAAGTGGGGATAGTGCGGCGGATAATGCGGCATAGAGAGGATGCTGTGATCCAGATAACGGTCATAACAGGTGGGGTGCGCCTGTCCTTCGTGCCGCAGGTGGATTCTTTCGTCTTGCCGTTCGAGAAAGGGCTTGCGTTTACCCGTGGGCTCGCCCTTGCTGTTGAGGGCGGCTAGGTATTCGTCCGCCACGCGCAGGAGACCCGATCTGGGCAGCATCTCCACCTCGATGCGGTAGCGCAAGTCGCGTTCGCGGACACGGGCGGGGAGCTTGCTTCTCTCTTTAGACTCGCCCTCGCCGTGCGGACGACGCATTTCTAGTATCTGGCGATTGACGGTCTCAACGACCGCATCCGACAAGCTCAGGTCGGCTTCAATCGAGAACGACAGCCGCTCCTGTTCGAGCAGCCCCTTGATGCCTTTTTGCCCGATGGTAAAGGATTCGAGTGGCTTGCCGCGATAGGGTGGATCAAAAGCCTCTTTGAGCGTCCGGCTCGTCCCCAGCTTCGACAGCAGTTGCAAAGCATCGAGCAAATTGCTCTTACCAGCGGCATTCGGTCCGAACAGAACCACAAGCTGGGTAAGACACACTTCGACGTCTTCAAGAGACTTGTATCCTCGGATATGTATGCGCTTCAGCATGTTGGCGTCTCCATTGCCTTATATCGTGCACTAGCATGCGACTGCCCGAACCAATGTAGCGCCCGGTGCCCGATACGCACTAACACGGCTGCGCATCTGGACAACGCGCAAAAAGTTGGTCAGATGCGGCAAGTGGGTCGTCCGCTACCTCGAACTCGCCCGTCTCAATATCAATCGCCACGATCCTACCGCTATTGCCTTCTTCCACCTGCGGCCTCACTCGTTGCTCGTAGAGCGCCTGACCGCGCCGGGCGAACTCCTCTTTGCTATAACGCGGCTGTCGTACTCCCATGCTGCTTCTCCTTTCTCGATCTCGTCCGCAGGCTCTTGAGCCGCACAGCCGGCAGCTTCTTCAGTCGCTGGTTGAGCGGGTCAACTTCGATACCGAGGGACTCCAGCGCCGTTACCCCGAGCAACGTGATTTGACATTGAGCACCTATGTCTCACCATTTCTAGGGTATTTGCTCTACGAGGCTAGCGGAACAACCTGCGAACGCCGTATGATTTGGTCTCGCGTGAGCAACGGAACATTCGCGAAGATGAGAATATGTGTGTCAAGATTGAGCATCTGCATCCCAGCGGACGCCGGTCGTGAGGATGTCACCCCGGATTTTGATCTTGTGTCGTAGGCTGCCGATCAGGTCGGCGTCTTGCTGATCGCAGGGGACGACTCGGGCTATTGGCTTACCGTGCTTGGTGATGACCAACCCATCGTCATCGAGCTGGTCGAGCAAGGCCAAGCACTGCTCCTTGAATTTTGCGACTCCAATCGTCTTCATATTGCTCCTCCGTCTAGAATGGCCATATCCTCAAGATTTTCAAATTACCCGAATTATCGTAAACAGCCCACTCATCTACAAGCTCTCGATAGATTGATTCAAAATTGCGCTAGCCCGCTAAAAACCGACGACGAACCACAGGCTCCGGCACATCGTGCCCACCCTCTACTATCCTCTGCCGGACGCGGGCGATAGCCATCCTTTTAGAAGCCGTCATCCGCTCACATTCCCCACACCTCGACCGGTGCGCCGCCTTCAGTTTCCTCGCGGCGATACACCTTGTCGTCCCACGACTTGCCCTCGCTGCGGTCAAAGAGCACGAGGTGTCCTTCCGCCGTCGCGCAGCGATCCATGTAGGCGCGCGTCTGCTCCAGCCCTTCGCGCAGCGTCCGCTCCAGCCCTCGACGCAGCACCTTGCACTCAATGACGACCTTCTGCGTCTTGCCGCGATCCCCGCCCACTGGCCATATCAGCAGCAAGTCTGTGCGCATCCGACCCAAGCCATACTCCCGCTCGATCCGGCCGCCGCTGTTCACGATGCGCTGTAAAAACGCTTGGAGTAGCAACTGCGGCCCCGCCTCCTTGTACTGGAACCGCTCCATCCAGTGCTCGGAATGCTCGCGGAAAAACTCTTGGAACGCGGCTAGGAGCTTGCCCACCTGCAGGGTGCCGTCTGCATCGACGTACCAAGCCGGGTCGTGGTGAAAGCCTGCTTGGGTGGTGTAGGTGAGGTCGCGCGGGATCACCTCGCGGTAGATCGGGTTGGCGATGGCAATGGGATCGTCGGTACGCACGAGTCCGAGATCGCGCACGTACTGCAGATCGGCGGCAGCAAACGAGCCGGCATCATCGGCTCCTTTCAGCAGCGGCTCGACCACCCGCCGCACCCGCTCTTCTTGCAGCTTGTCGGTGAGCTGATCCAGATGCGTCTCGCGGCGCAGGATCAACTGCTCGCGGGCGTCCTGGATGGCGTCGGCGGTGATCGACCGGCTGCGGTCACGCCCGGCCTTGTTGCCCCAGCAGGCTTCGTAGGCGAGGGCGTTCACGAGCCACGGTTGGCCTTGGGTTAGCTCCCAGATGTCGCGTCGTGCCTCCTCGGTGAACGCTTGGCCGGTCTCCTCGGTGTGCTGCGCCAACAGGGACTCAACCTCGGCGCGCGAGAAGTCCCCGAGGCGCAGGGACTCGGCGCGGATGTTGAACGCGCTGCCCCCGGCGATGATTGCGTTTTCGGCGGTAGAGCGGATGCGGTAGTCGCGCACGTCGCGCACCCCGCACAGAATCACGCTCTGGGGAAACCGGCGCGGGCGCTCTGGGTGGCCAGCGCGCAATTGCCGCAGCACGGCTAGCAGGGTGTCGCCGATCAGGGCGTCAACCTCGTCGATCATCAGTACCAGCGGCTTTGGATCCGCGGCCGCCCAGCAGGCAAGGGTCTCCCCCAGCGCGTCGTTGGGGCCAGCGTCGTCGAGAATGCCGCGCCAAATGTCGGTGACAAACAAGTCATCGAGCGCGTGGCGCGCCGCACGAGCCAATGCGCTGAGTATCGCCCGCATAGCCGCGGCCACATCCTCCCGCGCCGTCTGGCCGACCTCGACGTTGACGTACACACAGCGAAACTCGCCGCTGGCGTTCAGTTCATCGCGCAGCGCTAGGAGCGCGGAGGTCTTGCCGGTCTGGCGCGGCGCGTGCAGGACGAAGTACTTTTCCTGCCGGATGAGCTGTAGGAAGTCGTCGCAGTCGAGCCGCGCTAGAGGCGATATGTGGTAGTGCATTTCCGCCTTGATGGGACCGGCGGTGTTGAAGAAACGCATGGTTGTCGTCATCATGGGTGACTCCTCGCTGGTGAGGGTCCTGCCGGCTGTCGGCCAACCTGTGCCGCCAAGACCGCTTACCTCAGAATTTTCCCTATGGGTTTGATTCATGCAATCGCGTCTGCGTCACTCGGCTGCCTCTATAACAGCCCTTGGGTTGATAATATAGGCGATAGACTCGCGGCTCCTGACGAGCAGCTTGGCAAATGGATCGCGCACCCGCACCAAACGCGGGTGAGGCGTGGCGCAGTCAAAGACGACGTAGAGCCAGTATTCGTCGCGGAGATTGCAAGCCTTGGCCCATTCATTATCACTCATTTCAATGCCGCCGGTACCGGCCCGTCCCTTGACTTCTATGGCGCGTCGTTCTTCTCCGGCGTGGCGGGAAAGCAGATCAAAGCCTGGCCAGTCGGTTAGCCCGGCGCGCCGCGCTAGCTCGGGCCGCGAAACATCCTGTACCTCGGCACCGAAGCGCTTCTCATAATCGGTAGCCACCTCCACAGCGATAGCTTCGACATCGGCATCGTAGCGCTCAGTCTCCTCGGAATCTTGGGCCGGCACCACGAGGGCGTGAACGAGGAACTCGATCTCACCGGCCTGGATGAGGTCTGGTTCGGCCCGCAGATCGTCGAGGCGATGATTGCGGGAAGCCGTCAAGCTCCGCTGCCGTTCCTTGACCTTGGAGAGTTCCCCTTGGGCGTGGCGATTACCATCGCGGGCCATTTTGCTAAGGCGGGATCGGGCGGCGGCGAGTTCGGCAGCCTGAAAGTCGAAGCCGCGATTGACGAACTTTAGGCGTGCGGGCAGATCGTCGAGGCGGCGCTGGCGATGCGCTTGCACGACGCGCTCGTTCACGTCCTCGCGGATGAACTGGGCAGTATCAGCGACCATGTCGCGAGCTAGGGTAGCCAGTGGCACCCGGCTTGGCGCGAAGCCGTGGGCACCTCTGAGCAGAAGTAGATGCTCGACCGGGCACTCCTCTATGGTGCCGTTGCTCGATTGGCGCAGCCCGATTAGGCGCGATTCGAGGGGCTGCGGGGCGGTCGGCCCTGCGTTGCCTTGGCTGTGCTGTTCGACAGAAATCAGTGCGATATGAAATAGATATGCCTCGGTCGCATAAGGGTCGGTGAACACGGCACCCTTGAGCCCGTCGCGCCCGAAGCGACTCAGGATCGCGGCTGAGAGGGCGTCGAACACCGGCTCGCCGGGGTGCATCCAGACCGCGCTTTCGTGGTCCGTCGGCTTATACACCGTCAGCCGCTCGCGCGCTTCCTCGGGATAGACCTCAAGTGCGGGCAACAAGGCATCAGCCGCGCGGGGCCGGCCGGGCACCAGCGCAAAAGTGGCTCCTAAGTCGCCCTCGATGCGCAAGTCGAGCAGCGGCGCGGCTCGCTCCACAAAACGGCGCACGTATCCGGGCAGCAAGCGGCGATAGTTTTCCTGCTCTGCCTCGTCGTTGAGCTGCGCCAGTCGCCGGCGAACCTCGCCGCCTTCTCCAAAGAGTACGCGCTCTCGCTCCGCAAGAGCTTGGACTTGTTGCTCTGTAAGGTCGCCCTCCAAGCGCTCGGCAATGCTGTCGGCATCTCCAGTGACCGCCTGCTCCAGATAGTCCCGCATGGACAACCCCTCAAACAGCCGACCCACCACGTCAAACACCTTATCGGATTGAAGCTGGCGACGGATCGCTTCGAGCTTGTCGAGCAGGGTCTTCAGCACCCGCCCCTCGCGCGTACCGCCGGCCACCAGATTGACGATGACCACTGGATCGTGTTTCTGGCCGTAGCGATGGATGCGCCCCATCCGCTGTTCGAGCCGCGCCGGGTTCCAGGGGATGTCGTAGTTCACCATCAGCCAGCAGAATTGCAGGTTAATCCCTTCGCCAGCAGCGTCGGTGGCCACTAGGTAGTTGGCCCCGCCTTCCGCTGCTGATTGACGAAAAAACTCAACTTGGCGCTCGCGCTCCTGGTAGGGCAGGCCGCCGTGGATCAGAGCAACTTGACCTGTGAAGCCAAGCCCTTCGAGCCGGCGCACCAAAAACTCCGCAGTGTCGCGGTGCTCGGTGAAGATGATGAGCTTCTCGTCGAGGTATTGCGGGTCGCGGAGCACTTCGCGCAGCTTCTCGAACTTGGACTCCTCGCCGGTGTCGAACAGGCTCCGAGTCTTGTTGAGCAACGCTTCGACTTGGCGACGTTCTACCTCAAGTTCGCTGAGGTTGACTGCAACGGTGCCGCTTAGAGCCTTGCCCTCGAACTCCTCGTGTTGCTCGCCTCCGTCCTCGCTTGCGGCGTCCTCATCGGCGGTCCGCGTTTCAAAGATGTCGTCGAGCTTGTCGAGGCTCCGTTGCTGGCGCACGAGCTGTTCCTCGGTAAGTCGTCCATTCCGAATGTCGTCAATCAGCCCTGCGAGCTTTTCTTGCCGACGCTCAAAGGAGCGTAGAAGGGCATAGGTGGAACTAGCGAGACGCCGCTGAAAGACGCTCATCGCCAAGCGGGCAGCGGACTGGTTCAACACTCCGGCGCGGTTGTAATAATACCCGATGTATTCGGTCGTCTCGTCGTAGAGCTCCTGTTCGCTCTCTGGCCCCTGCGAGAGATCGTAGCTCAGAGTGGCGCAATTTCGCTGTGGATACAGCGGAGCACCATCGAAGCGGACCATCTCCTCCTTGGTCCGGCGGATGAAGTGCCTCTGCCGAGAGTCGCGGGGAAAAGTGTCGAACGCGTCGTAGGTCGAGAGCGCGTCCGGCAGCAACAGACGCCACAGGAAGTAATAGGGATAATCCTTGCCCATGTGCGGCGTGGCCGTCAGCAACAGCAGGTGTTGGACCGACCAAGGAAGCTCCCAGCGCTCATCTTCTACCTCGGCACCGGCTAGGGCTTCCGCCAGCTTGTACCGATCCGTCTTGCGCACCCGGAAATCCGGCAGACGATCCGCAGACAGCTTGTGCGCCTCGTCGAAGACGACGAGGTCGTAGGCGTCGGTTTGCGAGTCTTTGAGGTGGCCAAACATGCGTTCCCCGGCCAAGGTGTCGATGCTGACGATTACTTGGTCGCTCTCTGGGCCGAGGAAGGGATTGCCGGTGCGTGCGTCTTCGCCGCTGACGATGCGGAATGACAGGCGAAACAGGGTGCGCATTTCCCGCTCCCAGTTGCCGACCAAGCCAGCCGGCGGCACGATGAGCACGCGACGGATGAGACGGCGGGACAGCATCTCGCGTACGTATAGGCCCGTCATGATGGTCTTGCCAGCCCCCGCGTCGTCGGCCAGCAAGAATCGCAGGGGAGCCTGTTGCAGCATCTGCTCGTACACGGCAATGCGCTGATGCGGGAGCGGGTCAATTAGCGACGTTTCCGCGGCGAACGCGGAATTAAAAAGGTGTCCATAGGCGAGACGATGCGCCTCGGCGACGGCCGAGACAGCATCCGGGTCGGCAGCGAAGTCCATGGGCAAATCGGCTAACATAACGGATGACATGCGCCTTGCTATCTCCTCACTCAGATGCCGAAGATGACGACCCCGCTATTCCTTCACAGCACCAGCCGTCAGCCCCTGCGTGAAAAATCGCTGGGTGAAGAGAAAGAACAGCACCGTCGGCACCAAGGCGATGATCGAAGCCGCTGAAATGTAGCGCCAGTTGACCCCAAAGACGCCCTGGAGGCTGGCCAGTCCCAATTGCAGGGTGTACAGCTCGCGGCTTTTGAGCACCACCAGCGGCCACAGAAAATCGTTCCACTGGGCTACGAACGTAAACGCCGCCTGCACGGCGAGGGCTGGTTTGACCAAGGGCATCATAATGCGCGCATAGATGGTCCACGGGCCGCAGCCGTCGATGCGCGCGGCATCTTCGAGATCGGTGGGAATAGTGGTGAAGGCTTGGCGCAGGAGGAAGATGCCAAAGGCGTTGACCGCCACTGGCAAAATGACGCCGGCGTACGAATCCACGAGACCCAGCTTCAAGGTGACGATAAAGAGCGGGATTAAGAGAACTTGGAACGGCACCATGGTCGTGGCCAATATGCAGTAGAAGATGGCTTGGCGTCCGCGAAAGTGCATGCGGGCGAGGGCGTAGCCGGCCAGCGAACAACACGTCAAGTTGAGCAGGACCGTGGCGATGGCAATGTAGAAGGTATTGAAGAGGTAGCGCACAAACGGGAGGATGTTCCAAGCCTTGGCGAAGTTGCCCCAGACGATGGGGTCGGGAATCCACTGCGGAGGATGGGCGAACAGATCGGCCGACTCGGCTTTGAGCGCGGTGGATAGTAGCCAAGCGAAAGGAACCAGCAAGACCGCGCCGACTGCGCACAGGATCGCGTAGAGCAGAATGCGCTGAACCATCTCAAGCTCCTCGGCCAGCGAGGCGAAAGTTGAGCAGGGCAAAGATCAATATGACGACCAGCAAGCAGAGCGAGACGGCCGCGGCGTACCCTACTTCGAGGTATTTGAACCCGAGCGTGTAGATGTAGTAGGACAATAGGTTGGTGCGGTGGAAGGGGCCGCCGCCGGTCATCACGTACACTTCGCCAAAGGTGCGCAAGGCGGCAATGGTGGCGATGATGGAGACCACGAGGGTGTAGGGCTTGATCGTCGGGATGATGACGTGGCGCACGACCTGCCACCAACCGGCCCCATCGACGCGGGCGGCTTCTTTGAGCTGGGCCGGGATGCCCTGCAAGCCGGCCAGATAGATGATCATGTAGTACGGCGTGGCCTTCCACACGGTGACCATGGCCACCGCAGACAGGGCAATCGCCGGCTCAGTCAACCACGCGGACTGGGTCTCCACGCCCAACAGGCCCAAGAGTGCCTCGGGGACGCCGCGCACATCGGCCAGCCACGATGGGCCGCTGACGCCCAGCCCCTTGAGGAAGGCGTTGATCAGGCCGTCGGCATTGTAGAGCCACTTCCAGACGATGCCAGCGACGACGATGGAGGTGACGACCGGAATGTAGTACAGCGTGCGAAATATCTTGATCAGCCGCAGCGAGTTGTCGAGTAGGAGGGCCATGAAAAACGAGAGCACGACGAGCGCGGGCACGACGATGATCGCGTAGAGCAGAGTATTGGCCAAGACCCGCCAAAACAGCTCGTCGCCCCAAGCGCGGCGAAAATTGTCGAGGCCGACGAAGGTGGGCGGCGAGAAGATGTTGTAGCGGTGCAGGCTGAGATAGAGCGTATCGAGCAAGGGATAGGCGAAGAACACGGCTAGGAACAACAGCCCGGGGGCGACAAAGTAATAAGGTACGTAGCGTCCGTACATGGCGTTTGGTCTCAATGGAAGCGCGACAGGTGGTTCCACTTGGATTCGATGCGGCTCAGGGCCGCGTCCGCGCTCTGCTGGCCGGCCAATGCTTTGGCGAATTCCTCGTGGAGAATGTCCTCCATCCGGCTCCAGCTTTTGACGTCGGGCGGGGCCATGACAAAGGAGTGGGCGATGTCGGCCGCGGAAAGCTGGTTGGCGGCGTCGGCTAGCGTGGTGGGCGGGCGGCGAAAATAGGGGTCGGCAGCCGCTTGGACGGTCGAGGGCAAAATGGCGACTAGGCGGCAGAATTCGAGCTGGTTGGCGTCGTTGGTGACAAACAGCCCGAAGTCAACGGCTTGCTCTACGTGGGGCGAGGCTTTAGGCACGACCAAGACTTGGTTGGTGGCCGGCACTTGGCCGAGGCGGCCTCGCGGCATGGGTGCTGGTACCGCCTTTTTGGCAAAGGAATCGTCGAAGTAGCGAGTGATCCAGCCGCCGGAAAAGGGCAGCATGGCCGCGCGGCCTTCGATGAACCAATTGACCTCGTCGCGGTGGGAGGCGGCGAGGGCCTCGGGCGGAACGATCCCCTGCTGATAGGCGTCAATCCACTGCTGAAAGATAGCCTTGGCCTCGGGGTGGTTGATGCGGGTGCGGCGGGCGTTGGGAACGAAGAGCGGCCAGAAGCCGTCTAGACGCAACAGCGCCCAAGGAGGGGCTATGAGGGAGGGATGCAGCCGCCAAGAGACGCCGTATTTGCCGGTGCGCTCGCGGATTTGGCGGCCCATGGCGAGCATCTCGTCGATGGTGGTCGGCGGGCGCTCGGGGTCGAGGCCGGCCTGGGCGAAGAGGTCTTTGTTGTACCAGAGCATGGAGACGCCGACGTACCAAGGGATGGCGTAGTTGCTGCCTTGGAAGTAGCCGACGCCGCGCCAGAAATTTTCGAGCCGTTTGGCCTTTGCGGCTGGCGCGACCGCCTCGTCCATGTTGACGAGGATGTCGTATTGCAGGAAGCGGGGCAGGTCGTAGATGTTGGCCAAGTCTGGGGGCGCGTCGCCGACCAAGGCGGCGAGGAACTTCTCGGCCACTTCGCCGCCGCTGACATCGACCCACTTGACTTTTACGCCGGGGTGGGCCTGCTCGTACTCGGCGATCATGCCCAAGATGTAGTCGGCGAATGCATCGCCGAGGGCAATGGTCCAGAACTCGAGGGTGACGGTGGCGTCTTGGCGCGGCTCAGGGCTGCAGGATGAAAGGACGAGGAGGAGCGAAAGGGCTAATGGCATGTAGAGGGTACAGGGTCTTGTTCACAGGAATAGAATTGGGCATTATCGCACGGCGCGTGCTGTTGACAAACTACGTTTAGGCGTATCTGCAAGCAATGCGCCAACCCCGAAAGGAGCTTTTCATGCGTCTGTTTTTCTCCGTCCTGCTAGGCGCGGTCTTTTTCGCCTGCGCGGATAATCCGCTCGCGGAGCGAGTGGATGAATTAGAGCAGCGTCTTTCCGAAGTTGAAGCCGCCCAAGAGGAGGACCGGCTGAGCCTGTTGGCGCGGCTCGACGCTCTCGCGGTGACGGCGGACAATGCCGAGGAGATCGGCCAAGTGCGCGCCAAGCTGACGCAGACGAGTATTACGCGGCGGGAATTTGAGGATCTGCAAGATCGCGTGGACGAGTTGGAAGGCCAGATTGGGGATTGGAGCGGGATCGTCCATTCTTTGCAGTACTCTATCTACGCCGTGCTCCACGGTGTGTACAACGGCAACATAGAGGATGTGACTATTACATTCATCGGCACAAGCTTTGCCGTGGAAAGCGGTACGCTTGTCACCAATGGACACATCATAGATGGACTGCTTGAATTGGATGGTCAAGTAGCGGCGTTCAATAACAGGTATGGAACCGATCTACACAGTTTGTGGATAGTAGTGCGAAACCTGACGACCGATCTCTCATACCAAGAAAATTATTTTTTTATTAGTACTTATTGGGCACACCCACAATGGGACCCCGACGATCTGAGGTCGCCCGATGTAGGTACGCTACACATCTCCGAAGGCTTCATTGGGCGGCGCGTCTCCTTGGCGACGAGCAACGCGGTTCGCCGATTGAGAATCGGTGCGCCGATAGCGACTGTAGGATTTCCCGGTGAACTCCAAGGCGGCGAGCTGTCCCACCTTTTCCCGATTGCCACCTTCAAGAACGGCACGATCAGTGCCTTGCGTCCGCCCTTCCAAGGCGAGTCGTACACCGCGTCCGACACCTACATCGTCCAGCACAATCTCGACCTTTCTGGCGGCACCAGCGGCAGCCCCATTTTCGATGATTCCGGCCAAGTGGTGGCCATCAACAACGCGGGTATTGAGAATCTGGTTCTCAGCATAGGCGGCGCACCTACGCGCGTCCCACAAACCGCCTTGGGGTTCGGCATTCGCGCCGACAAAATTCACGAAGTGCTAGACTATGTGGGCGTAGTGGCCAAGCCGACGACGCAGGACGATCTGGGCGGATTAGCCAACAGCTTGGACGGACGGGACATTGGCTCCCTCGACATTGGGACGACGCAGGAGGACTTGGCGGAGCGACTGGCTGGGATGCAGTAGGCGGACGCCGGATCAATCGGTCTGGATCTTGAACGACTGTGTGGCGATATGCTCGTGATCAGACGTCCGTGCCTGCTTTATGGCGTGCTCGGTCAGCGGCAGGTAGTAATGGGTCTCGGCGTTGGCTTTGATAAAGCCCTCGGCGTAAGCGCATCCGGCGGCTGAGCCAAAGGCCCCGTCGCTGGTCTCGATCCGCTTGCGCGCATACGCCCCGCCGTAGCCTTGGCTTTCTAGGCAATCCAGCGCTGCCAGCTTCTTGGCGACCACGTCGGTAATGTCGATAAAAACATCGTTGTAGTAGCCGCCCTCCGAATCCCAAACACTGCGCGGGATCGCTGCCGCCCCGGTGCCAAAATAAAAAACTTGGGCGACCCGATGCGGCGGACGGCTGTCGCCGGGATCCACCCCATTGGCCAGCGCAAGCGCGTGGAGGACGATTTGACCGCAGATGGCATGGGCGTTGGTCAGCCCGTCGCCTTCCTTGGGAAAGTGGGTCAGCACCACATCCGGCCGCAGTTGGCGCACCAGCCGCGCTAGGCGGCGCACGGCCTCCTCGGTAACTTGCAACACCGCGTCGTCGGCCCCGAAAAAGTGGATTTCCTCGACTCCGAGCAGGGCACAGGCTCGCCGCACCTCGTCGGCCTTGACGTCGGCGCGCTCGGCCATCAGCGCCGTTAGTTGGTCCGCTTGCGGGACTTCGGCCCGGTGGAACATCTCGTCGCTGATCACCTTGTCGTGAACCCTCGCTCCGTGTGTCAGCACCACGCAGCCGACCCAGTCGCCGCGGGCAACGTGATGGGCCATGGTGCCGCCCGACTGGTCGAAGATGTCGGCCGGATGCGCGCCGATGGATAACAAACGTAGATTATCGCTCATAAAGAAGTTCTCCTTTCGTAGGGATGTCCCTATTTGAACAGGCTCTTGCGGCCTATCCTGCTACACAAAAGGCACTCAGCAGGTTGGTGTCCGCGCGCTGGGCAATGCTCGCGGCCAAAGTAGATGATTTGTAGGTGCAGGTCGTTCCAACGCGCCTGGGGGAAGAGGCGCTTGCAGTCCCGTTCTGTTCGCTCGACGCTCTTGCCGCTGGACAGCCCCCAACGGTAGATCAGCCGATGGATGTGGGTGTCCACGGGGAAGGTCGGCACACCGAAATTCTGCGCCAGAACGACTTGCGCGGTTTTGTGCCCCACTCCAGGCAGGCGTTCGAGCGCGGCCAGATCGGGCGGGACTTGGCCGCCGTGTTCGGCGAGCAGTATCTGCGAGAGCGTCCAGATGGCCTTGGACTTGCGAGGGGCCAATCCGCAAGGGTGAATGATCTGTTCGATCTCTTCCACGGCCAGCTCGACCATGCGCTCGGGCCGGTCGGCGCGGGCAAAGAGCGCGGGCGTTACTTGGTTGACGCGCGCATCCGTGCATTGCGCCGAAAGCAACACGGCAATGAGATGCGTGTAGGGGTCCCGACTTTTGAGCGGGATTGAGGGACTGGGATAGAGCCGCTGGAGTACGTCGAGGACGATCTGAACTTTGGCTGTGGTTGTTAGCGTCGCACTCACTAGTCTCTGGCCGCCCACTGCTTTTTCATCTGCTCCATTTCCGCGTTGGGGCGAATTTTCCTACTGGTGATTTGATTCTCTGGATCGTACAACCACTGGCCTTGGTCGTCGCGGAGGACGGGCATGCGCTGGGCGACGGCGGGGGGTTCGGCCACACGGGTGGGTTCGGCCGCGTACCAGTAGGCGACGCTGCTCATCTCGTTGCAGAGGTGATTGCCGTGGCCGTGTTCGATGGTGGCCTTGATTTCCCGCTGGAAATGGACGGGATTTTCGAGGTGGTGGACGTACGAAGTTTGGTAGCCGTTGGTGTTGTTTTCGTGGATGGAGGAGCCGTTGCGCAAAAAGGCGTTGTCCTGCATGCCCCACGCTTGGTTGAGGTAGTCCTCGCTGCCGGTGCCGTGCAGTTCGGGGGGCCACTTGTAGCCATCGACCCAGATTATGTCGTCGCCCTCGCCCCACCAAGTGCCCTGGAAGTTGGTGACGCTGATGTTGCAGCCGATGTAGTGGCCGCGTCCTTGGGTTTCCAAGATGACGTAGTTGTTATCCCAAGCAGTCTGTTCCTTGTTGACGATGTTGGCTTCCGGCGCGTTGACGCGGATCTCGTGCCCCCACCCGCCAAAGGGGTTTTCGCGGCGGAACTCCGCGTGGAAATACCCGGCCTCGCTCGGCACGTCGCCGGTCTCGTAATCGACGTAGAAGTACTGGCGGTGCCGTTCGCTGCTCTCGTTGACCAGTTCGACGACTGCCCGCTGGCGGAAGGGCATTTGCACGTAGGCGTTGAGGGCGCAGCCGGTATTAAAAACATTGTTGCTGCGCGTCGAGGTGGAAAAGAGCAGGGACTGGTAGGAGTTGACGATGCCGTGGCCGAGGCCAAAGAAATCGCCTAAAGGGCAGACCACGCTGGGGAAATCTGCGTCGTCGTAGGTGATTTTGAGCAAGCACTCTCGGTAGTGGTTGGCTTGAGTCAGCCAGAGGTGGGTGATGCGGCCGGGGCCTTTGATGTCGGCGAGGACTGCGCTCTCACCGGGTTCGATCCACCAGGCGTCGCTGTTGCGGCCGGTTTCGTCCCAAGACGAGGCGCGCCCAGTTTGAGCGTCGCGGAGATAGGCGAGTTGGTCGAGCATGAAGTGTTCCTTTCTAAGTCTTGACTTTGCCTTCTTTTTGCACCTGTTCATAAATACGCGCGAATTCTTCCGAGCCGTCGTCGTTCCAGACCTCGGTGCGCACGCCGCGCACATTGCCTTCGACAAATCCGGTCAGCCGCTCGACCGCCGGGATGCTCGGGGTGTAGTACGTGGTGCCGCCAGGCAGGTGCAAGACGCCGACGTGGCGCGGCAGTTCGCTCTTGGGCCGCGCGGCTAGTTCTGCCAATATCTGCTCATCTACTTCCACGCCCAGCCCCGGCCCCTCGGGCACCGGCGTGCTGCCCTCGCTGACTTCGAGGCGGCCTCCGGTCACATCCTCTGCGTACTGATCGTCTAAGTTGGTCGAATGCGAGACATTGGGAATGACCGCGCCCAAGTGCATGGCCATGGCCTTGCACAGGGTGCCGCCAGTAAGCTGAATCACGGTCGAAAGACCGGCGGCCGCCGCAGCCAAGCCCCGGCGAATGGAGTGGCCAATGCCCATTTCGCCGATCATGTAGAGGTCGGCCACATCTCGCTGAATCTCCGGGCCGCCCCCGAGCTGCGGCACGTGCATCAAAAGTGGTAGGCAGGTCTTTGAACGCAACAGACGCCAGCCCTCGATGTCGTAGGGATAGAGCGGGTCTTCCAAGAAGCCGACGACCGGAAATTTTTCCAGCTCATCGACGATGCGCAGCACGGCGGTAGAGGGCCGATTGTGGTTGAAGTCCCAGTGGACCTTAAAGCCGGGCGGGGCGACCTCTTGGGCGGCGCGCGTCTGCTCGATCACGTCGTGCTGTTCGGCTGAATGCATCTTGAAGAGGGTGTAGCCCTCTTGGGCGGCGCGTTGGATTTCGCGGGCAAAGTCCTCGGGAGCCGCCGGCCGGGTCCACGCCGCCACCGGCACGCGATCGCGCACCTTCTGGCCCAATAGCTTGTACGCAGGCTCTTCGATGGCCTTGCCCATGGCGTCGTACAGTGCCCCCATCAGGCCGGTGCTGAGCGCACCAGCCACATAGTTGAATGGCGATTGGTCGATCATGCCCGCGATCTGTCCTTCGGAAAGCGAGGTGTGGCCGCGCTCGTCGCCGTAGCCGACGACGCCGTTGTCGAGGGTTACGCGGAAGACGGTCTGGGTGTCGATGCCGGAGAAGCGGACCTCGTGACCCTGATAGCGGTCACAGAGGCGCGGGTTGAGATGGAAGAATTCGACGTTGGTGATTTTCATAATGCAATCTCGCTAAGTTGAGGGGGATGGTGGCTTCAGATGCGCAGGACTTTGCCGGGGTTCATAAGGTGGTCGGGGTCGAGTGCTTTTTTGATGCGGCGCATGATCTCGACGCCTGGGCCGCACTCGGCTTCAAGCGCGTCGAGCTTGCCCAAGCCGATGCCGTGTTCGCCGGTGCAAGTTCCTCCGGCCTGGAGTGCCCACTCGACGATCTGCTCGCCCAGCCGCTGTACCTGCGCTAGCTCTTCGGCGTTGCCCGGCTCGATGAGGCAGACGACGTGAAAGTTGCCGTCACCGACGTGGCCGAAGAGCGGCGCGGGAAAGTCGAGGTCGGCCAGCGCGGCTCTCGTTTGGTGGATGCAGCGAGCAAGGGCCGTAATCGGCACGCAGACATCGGTTACATAGCCCACCGAGCCGGGGCGGAGCGCACGTGAGGCGTAATAGGCGTCGTAGCGCGCCTGCCACAAGCGGTCGCGCTCACCGGCGGCGGTGGCCCAGCGGAAGGGACCGCCGCCCCTCCGGGCTACGTGCGCGCCAGCAGTTTCAGCTTGTTCGACAACCCCCTTTTCCGAGTCGTGAAATTCAAAAAAGAGCGTCGGTGCCACCTCGTAATCGAGGCCCGCGTATTGGTTACAGGCCTGCATTTGCACTTCGTCGAGCAATTCGAGCCGCGCGACGGGGATCCCCGCGCTCAAGACGTCGATGGCAGCGCCGACGGCCGTGTCGAGGTCGGCAAAGGGGCAGACCGCTGCGGAGATGGCCGCCGGCAGCTTGGCTAGGCGCAGGGTTACTTCGGTGATAAGGGCCAGCGTGCCTTCGCTGCCGACTAGCAGGGCGGTTAGGTCGTAACCTGCCGAGGATTTGCGTGCCCGACCCCCGACTTCGACGACTGTGCCGTCGGCGAAGACGGCCTTGAGGCCCAAGACATTGTCGCGCATGGTGCCATAGCCAACCGCAGCGCTGCCAGAGGCACGGGTGGCGGCCATGCCGCCCAAGGAGGCATCGGCTCCGGGATCAACCGGGAAGTGCAGGCCGGTGTCTTGTGCTCGGAGATGTTCGTTGAGCTGCTGGCGAGTGACGCCGGCTTCGACCGTGGCGTCCATGTCGGCCGCACTGACGCGGAGGATGCGGTTCATGCGCGAGAGATCGACGCAAAGGCCGCCGCGCACGGCGACGATACCGCCTTCGACAGCCGTGCCGGTGCCAAAGGGCACAATCGGTACCTGGTGCGCGGTGCATATCCGGGCGATCTGGGCTACTTCTTCAACGCTGGCGGGAAAGGCTACGGCCTGTGGCGGTTGCGGCGCGTGGTAGGAGGCGTCGGCGGCGTGTGCGCGGCACACCTCAGAAGTTGCGTTCAAGCGCGGGCCGAGAAGAGCGGCAAGCGCCAACAGGGCCTGGGGGTCTATGGAGTTCATGGGCCGGTAATATGTCCAATGGCTGGAGGGTCGTCAAAAAAGTCGATTACAATAGGTGAGTACGGCGCGCCGACCATAGGGCACAGTAATAGCTCTTGACAAACTGTTCGCTATTTGCGAATTCGGCATAGGAGGAAAGTTGCATTATCGTTTTCTTCTATAGCTCATCCCTAACCGGAGCCTAAACCCACCATGTCGCATCCTCTTCTCAGCGCCGCCGAGAGCCGCCAGAACCGCATAGACGAATCATGGGGTCATCTGACCTGGTTGGCGGGCCGTCCACAGGGCAATGTCGAGGGCCTCACTTTGGGCCGCGTCGTCCTCAAAGCTGGCCAAGCCAACCCGCGCCACGCCCACCCCAATTGCGAAGAAGTGCTCTATCTGCTCGCTGGCCGCGTAGAGCATAGCTTGGGCGACCAGTCCTTCACTTTAGAAGCGGGCGATACCCTCGCCATCCCGGCCGGCGTCTTTCACAATGGCATTAGCCTCGGCCCCGAGGACGCGGATATGATCGTAGCCTACTCGGAAGGGGACCGCCAATTCGTCTTGGAAGCAGACCGCTCGTGACCCGCAACGGCTATCAGCACATGGTGCTCGAATACTACGTCGGTCGCCTGCGGGAGCTACGCGCGGACCGTCGCCAGCGCCTCACCGACATCCGCACTCGCGGCCAAGCTATCGAGTATCAACGTCACGTGCGCCAAGCCATTGCCAAAGCCTTTCGCCCCCGCCCTCGCCGCACGCCCCTCAGCGCTCAAATCACCGGCACGGTGCAGCAGCAGGGGTATCGCATTGAAAAGCTCCTCTACGCCAGCCGGCCCGGATGCTTGGTCTCGGGACATCTCTACATACCCGACAAACTGATCGGCCCTGCACCCGGCGTCATTGGCACCTGCGGCCACAGCGACAACGGCAAAAACGACGAACTTTATCAGGCTTTTTGCCAACGCCTCGCCCGCGCTGGTTTTGTGGTGCTGATTTACGATCCTTTCAACCAAGGCGAACGCGACCAATACTGGAAGCTGAGCGACAAAAGCGCCGTGGCCAACTGCTGCCACGCTCACAATATGATGGGCAAACAGCTCGAATTGGTGGGCGAGTGGTTCGGCTCTTGGCGCGCTTGGGACGGCATTCGCGCCCTCGACTACTTGCTCAGCCGCCCGGAAGTCGATCCCGCCCACGTCGGGCTGACGGGCAATTCGGGCGGTGGCACCATGACCACTTGGCTGTGGGCGATAGAAAATCGCTTCACCATGGCCGCCCCGAGCTGCTTTGTAACGACTTTCCTGTCCAACCTCGAAAACGAATTGCCGGCCGACTGCGAGCAATATCCCCCCGGCGTCATCGGCGCTGGTTTGGAACTGGCCGACTTCTGCATCGCCCGCGCCCCCGAGCCGGTTCTGTTGCTGGGACAGAACTACGATTTCTTCGACCGGCGGGGTTTGCGGGAAGCCCATGAGGAAGTGCGCCGCTTTTACGACCTGTTGGGCGCGTCCCAAGAAGACGCCCAGCTCTTCATCGGCCCGGAGGGACACGGTTTTTCGCGGCACAACCAAGAAGCCATGGTGGACTTTTTCGCCCGCCAAGCTGGTTTGCCGCAGTCGCGCAAGATTCACCGTCCCGCCGTTTTGACCGCAGATCAGCTCAATGTCACGCCTCGCGGCAATACGGTCGAGGCTGGCGCGGTGCCCATCTACGATCTGACCGCGGCTGCGGCCTGCCGCTTGGAGCAAAAGCGCACCAAGCTGGACAAAGCCCGGCTGGCGCAGCGCCTAACTGTCCGCCTCCAGTTGCCTCGCAAGCGCCCCTTGCCTCACTACAGGGTGCTGCGC
Source organism: Candidatus Latescibacterota bacterium (assembly GCA_965261395.1). Classification (GTDB taxonomy): domain Bacteria; phylum Latescibacterota; class UBA2968; order UBA8231; family UBA8231. Next base: position 1,959,085 of record OZ253462.1, on the reverse strand, counting down.
CCCGCCCACTTGGACGGGCAAACGATAGCCCGGTACGGGGTCGAGACCGAAGACGGCATCCAGGCTCTACTCCACAAATGCCTAGCCGACCCGCCGCGTCCCTATAGCCTCGACGTGGAAGGGGAAGTGCATCTTTACTTGCCTCACGTGGCAGCCGAAGACGACTTGCAGGGCGACGCCTTGGCCATTGCTCTACGCCGACAGCACTCGCTCTACGCTCTCGACGTGCGCGGCTTGGGCGAATCCATCCCTACGCCCGCAGAAGCGGCTTTCTTTCATCCCTATGGCATGGACTACATGTTCCACGGCCACGGTCTCATGCTGGGACAGAGCTATCTGGGCCGTCGCCTGCACGACGTATTGAGTGTGCTCGATCTGCTCGTCGCGGCCGGTGCCCGCCGCGTGCGGCTGTACGGTCGCGGGCAAGGTGCCTTGCTCGCCCTGTACGCGGCCTTGCTGCACGATAAGATCGCCTCGGCAACCCTGAAAAACGCCCCGCTTTCCTACCAAGAGTGGACCCAGACGCCGCTGGTGGCATGGCCGGCCGCTTGTTTCATCCCCGGCGTGCTGGCCGATTTCGACTTGCCCGACTGCCTGCGCGCCTTGGGCAGCAAAGTTCGTTTAGTACAGCCGTGGAGCCCCGACATGCAGCCCGTACCGAGTCGCCGTCTGCGTGCCCAACTGAAAGAACTGGGGCTGACCAAGATACGTCTGGACAAAGCCTAACCGCGCACTGCGATGGACGCCTACACCCAAGCCGATCTACAGAGCCATTTAGAAGCCTTGGGCGTCGAAGCGGGGGATACGCTCTTTATTCATTCCTCGTTTAAGAGTCTGGGGGCTGTCGCTGGCGGAGCGCAGACTGTGATTGATGCGCTCCAAGCGGCGGTCGACCCTGACGGACTTATCCTGATGCCCTCGTTTCATCTGATAGAGCGAAGCGAACGAGCGCGCCGCTGGGACTGGGCTACTACCCCCTCGACCGTGGGCTGGCTGAGCGAATTCTTTCGCCGCCTACCTGATACTTACCGTTCCGACCACTATTCCCATTCGGTAGCGGCCCGAGGGCGAGGTGCTGAGGATTTTGTCGCGGATCACCTGCGTGAGGAAGGTCATACTTCGCCGTGGGATCTGGCTCCTTGGGGACGGACCTACGGCACCCACTCGCCCATGTTCCGCGCCTATCGACGCGGCGGCAAAATTCTCATGCTGGGCGTCGATTACCAAACTTCCACCTACATCCATCTGGTCGAAGTGCTCTACTGGCATCACTTGCGTCGAACCGATTCCCAAGCCGCCTATCCCGCCTTGGACCGCCCGCTTCTGGGGGCGTATTGGGACGCTACCGGCCCACTGACACGGGGCCTCGTTGGCGCATCCCCGTGCCGGCTTTTTTCTATAGACGCCTATGTCGATGCCCTGCTGGCCGAGGTCGTGGAAAGCCCCGAGCGTTATTTGGCCTGACTCTGACTGCCGTGATCAGACCCGCATCCGCAGCATGGGTCGGCCAAAAGACACTTCGAGGAATTGCCCGGTGTGTGCCGAGCGCGTGCCAGGGGGCATAAAGTGGATGACAAAGGCGCGGCGCTGGCGATCGGTTTGGTTCGGCGGGGTGTAGTGGAGGGTTTGGCAGTGGTGGAAAAGCGCGCCGCCCGCGGGCAGGTCTATGACGGCGGCTTGGGTTGCATCGACTTGGTCGCCGTAGTCGAGCAAGGCACTGGTCTGCTCTGAGCGCTCGTGCCCGACGGGCGTCAGGTGCGAGCTGGGCAGCAGGTGCATGGCACCGTTGGTCACATCGACATCGTCGAGCGTCATCCAGCAACTAACCAAGTTGGCTGGCATACATTTCCAGTAGGCGTTGTCTTGGTGCCAAAAGACGGGGCCGCCGTGGTGGGCGGGTTTGTAGAGGGCTTGGTCGTGGAAGAGCTGGATATTCGGGCCGATGAGGTCTTCGGCAATGTCGAGGATGCGGGCGTCGTAGAGCAGTTGCCGGAAGTGGATGCTGCGCTCGCACATTTGCATGATCTGCAACATCTGCTCGTCGGCACTGTTCTTTTCGTCGAGGTCGTCGGTGTTGTTGATGGACAGGTTGCGGAAGCGCCCGTTTTGGCGCGCCTCGGCAAAGAGCCGGTCGTATTCATCGCGCAGCAAGGCGACGAGGTCGTCGTCGAGCAGCTTGCCGATGACGATGAAGCCGCGGCGGCGGAATAGGTCAATTTGCTCTTGGTCGAGTGCTTTGTGGAGCTGGGTAACGGACGGGGCTGTGGTCATGTTTATCCTCCTATTTGAGGCGTGCAAATTAACAAGGGTAGCGGCGGATCACAACCGCTACATGGCGTACCGAGGGCTTGTTTTTATGGGCCGGTCCGTCGGCTAATGGGTCATCCTATTCCTCGTCGTCCTGCACCCGTGCGCTAGGAAACCGAGCGGCCCCCTGCATCACTCCACATATACGACCACTTCTTCCCCTTCGCGCCCTGCCGCGTACGTCTTCACCCGCATGGTCTCGTCATACAGCGCCTGCCCGGTGGCCAAGTCGAATTCCCACTGATGCCAAGGGCACTTGAGCACCAAGTCCTCTTGCCGATAGTCGATCTGGTACACGCCTAGCGACACGACCAAGGGCCGCAACCGGCCTCGGCACAAGGGTCCGTTTTTGTGCGGGCAGCTATTGCGCAGGGCGTAGTAGCTGCCCCCGATATTGAAGACGCCGATCTCTCTGTTGCCCACGCTGAGGATCTTGCGCGCTCCATCGGGCAGTTCCTCGGCCCGGGCGACCACATGGCGCTTAGAAGCCATAGAGTTCCGTCGCGTTTTGTGCCATGATGCGGTGGCGGTAGTCCGCGTCAAAATCGGCGAGGAAACCCGTTGGCTCGTCCCAGTCCCAGTGCGGGTAGTCGCTGGCGAAAACTAGGACCTCATCGGCGTGCAGCCACTCCAAAAAGCGCTTCATATCGTCGCGCGTGGGCGGCTGGATCATGGGCTGGGTGCCAAAGCGGATGTGCTGCCGCAAGTACTCGCTGGGCAGGCGCTTGACCCACGGCGTATAATCGCGCAGGCCCTTCCAGTCGGAATCCATGTGCCACATCAATCCCGGAACCCAAAACACGTCGTGCTCGATGAAGAGGACGCGGAAGTCGGGGAATTTTTCAAATACTCCCTCGCAGATGAAGCTGACCGTATGCGCCATGGCGATCTGCGGCCGGGCCATGCGCATCTCCAGATAATGCGAGGGATACCCCGCGGCCGTAGGCGGCGCAGCAATGCCGGCTCCCTCGCCCCCGAAGTGGATGCTCAGTGGCAGACTGTGGCGCTGGCAGGCCTCGTAGATGGGATGGTAAAAGCGGTGGCCAAAAGGTTGGCGCGAGCCAGCCGGCATCATCACTTGGACGCACTCAGGCTTGGGGCCTAGGCGGTCTATTTCCGCCACGGCCAACTGCGGGTCTTGGGGAGCGATGTGGATGGAGGATCTAAAGCGCGAGTCCGCGCCTACCCAATGCTCTAGGGTCCAATCGTTGAAGGCCCGGCAATAAGCCGCCGCATAATCGCAATCCGAATGCACGGCCGCGCTGTACGGCCCGCCCGTCAACACGGCCACGTCGATATCGTATTCGTCGAGATGTCTTTGGCGCGCCACTTCGACATTGGCCGCTGGATTGGTCTCTTGGTCCTCCCACAATTCTTGGCGGTTGCCATGTTTGGGCATATTGGTGTGGCCTAACTGCGGCATCATGGAGCCGAAGTCCTCAATGCGCTCGACATAGTGGCGCGGTAAGTAGGGAAAGAGGGCTTTGTCGTTGGGCAGGGTGTGATGCACGTCGCAGTCGATGAGGCGGAATTGAGTGGCCGCGCGGCCGTTTGTGGTTGGGACAGCTTGGACATTGGCAGTCATGGATCATCTCCAGGGGATGGGCCGGACGGATAGTGTGGATAAACAGTGTCATCCGCAGTGTGTCAAGGGGATGATGGCGCGCCATATCTCATTGGTCGCATAATTTCCATCTGTCGTCGGAAGATTAGCGAACTGAGTCAGCCGTTTGGCGACTTAGTCAAGCGACTTCATGCGGACCCAGCCCGGCTCAGGGTGAGCACCGCGATTTCGGAAGGGACCCCAAGCCGCAGCGGGGGTCCCCAGTAGCCGGTGCCTCGGTGGATGTAAATCCAAGTGTCGCGAAATTTGTGCAGGCCCGCGACATAGGGCTGTTGTAGGGAGACTACGTACTTCCACGGCACGAACTGGCCGCCGTGGGTGTGGCCCGACAGTTGCAGGTGGCAATTGGCTTGGCTGGCAGCCTCTATGCTGCGCGGCTGGTGCGCGAGCAGGATGCGCACATCGGCCCCGTCGCTGGCGGCAAGGGCCTTGGCCGGGTCCGATGCGTGGTCGGGGACTAGCTCGCCGGCGCTGAAGTCGGTCGCGCCGGCCAAGGCGATCCGTCCGCTGCCGCAGTCGATCTGGCGACTCTCGTTGACCAAGACGTCGAAGCCGAGGCGGCGCGCCTGCTCGGTCCAGCCCTCCACGCCCGAGTAGTATTCGTGGTTGCCGGTACAGAAATAGACCCCGAGCGGGGCGGTGAGTTCGGCTAAGGCCGCCGTGTGAGGGGCGAGTCGTTCAACAGTTCCGTCGGCGAGGTCACCGGTGAAGACGATTAGGTCGGGTTGCAATTCGTTGACCCGGGCGACAACGCGCTCCACAAAAGGAGCCTTGATGGTCGGGCCGACGTGGAGATCGCTGATTTGGACGATGCGCAGCCCGACCAGCGCATTTGGGAGATTCTCGATAGGGACATCGACTTGGCGGACCGCTGGCGTACGTCGGGCTTGGTAGCAGCCATAGCCCGCCATGACCAGAGTCAGGACGAAGGTCGCCAAGTCGATGCTGGCATTGAGTGTTGCGTCGATAGGATAGACTAGGTCCAGGAGCAGGCCCCCTATATCGCGCAGGATCAGCAGGGTCGAACAGACGATGAAAAAGCCCATGCCGAGATAGGCCACCCAGGCGAGGGGATCCGTCAGCCAGGCCAGATGAGGACGAGACCGCAGGCGAAAGAGCAATAAGGGCGTCAATAGTAGGAACACCAGCGCCAGTGCGGCACCGATATGTACAGGCGGAGAGAGATAGGGGATGAGCCGCCAGCCCGAATAGCCGTAGATTGAGCCGAGCAGCGCCAAGAAAATCAGCGCAAACATGCCATAGTCTTTGTTTAAGAGGAAATGCGGCTTTTATTGTAGAGGCAATCCAGGACCCTTACAAGTCGAGGTAAGGCAGGCCGATGGGTCTTGTTTCCCGCCGGTTGAGTCGTTATAAAGGACTTGGAGGCAAGACAACAAAACCTAGCTGATTTGAACAGAAGGAGACCAACCGTGAAAGTAACCAACCAACAGCTCGATTTTTTCGCAGAAGAAGGGTACGTCATTATCAAAGGAGGGCTTACCGACGGCGATCTCGCGCCGCTAATCGAGGATCACAATATCGTCGTCGATGAAATTGCCCGCGATCTGCACAGCCAAGGCAAGATCGTCAACCTCTACGAAAACGAGCCTTTTGAGCGGCGCTTGGCTTGCCTCGCAGAAGAGTGCGACGAGGTTGATGGCTGTCCCGACATAGGGGAAACCCGCCGGCGCGGCACCTTTGAGTTTTTGCGCAACCAGAACCTCGTCGATCTGATTGAGCCTTTCATCGGTCCAGAAATCACCTGCAATGCCGTGTCGCACGTCCGGCCAAAAATGCCGTCAACAGATGTAATTTTTCATCAGGATGCTGTGTTCACAACCCAACAAGCACAAGGCATTCTACAGGCGACCGTCTGGGTCCCCCTAGTCGAGGCGACCGAAGAAAACGGCTGCTTGCAGGTCCAACCCCGAGTTCACCAGCAGCGCATGGTCTATTGGTCGTACGGGCAGGACCTGCCCCAAACCGAGCGGATTAGCTTGCCCATGCAGAAAGGGGACGTCTTGTTCGTACACAAGCTGACGCCTCACGGATCAGGCCCGAACAACACTGACGCCGTGCGCTGGAGCATGGATCTGCGCTACCAGAAGACGGGTGAGCCTTCCCCGCGACCGGAGTGGCCCAGTCTCGTCGCCCGCAGCCGGCGCGACCCCGCCTCGGAGACCGTCTATGAAGACTGGCGCGACCAGTGGGCCGCCGCGCTCGAAAAAACGCCCCAACAAATTCGCTACGAGCGCCCAAGCGGGCCGCTGCCCTTCACCGGGGAGATGTTTCTCGAGTAGCGCAAACCGACCTGCTGACGGGGCTTGGCTGCAAGTGCGCTGGTGGATGTGGGTGTGGACAGGCCAGGCGGGCCGCTGCCGCAACCGACGACGGTCTAGACCGAGGAGGACTTCATGTACGGCGTTGGTGTATTGGGCAATTGCTGCACCCACGGGGCCGGGATCGCCGGGCAGTTCGCCGCGCATCCTCGGACCTGGGTGGTGACGGGATACGAGCCCAGGGCGCAGCGGGCCGGGGAATTGCAGCAGGCCATGCGAGCGCCCCTCGCCGCCAGTTACGAGGCCGTGGTGGGCCATGCTCAGGTCGAGATCCTGGCCCTGGCGACCGATCCCTGCGACAAAGCCGAGATGGTCGAATTGGCCGCTCGGGCCGGTAAGGCGCTCTGGATCAACAAACCCCTGTGCCACAATCCAGCCGCCGCCCGACGCATTGAAGACCAGGTGCGGGCCGCGGGGGTCCTCGCTGTCTTCGACGTCCCCATGGTCAAATTCCAACCCGCCTTTGACAAGCTGCTGCACCAGGTGCGGGCCGGACTATACGGCCAAGTGGTGAGCTACTACCACACCTTTGGCATGACCTTTGCCCCGGACTTCCCGATCCGGGACACCTGGCCCGAGCGCTTTGATCCAGCGGCCACGGTCGGCGGCGGCGAAATGACCAATATGGGCTGCTACGCCATCGACTACGCCCTGCACCTGCTGGGCGTGCCCCGCCGGGTGGAAGCGCGCTGGCAGAAGTTCTGGCGACCCTATGTCGAAGCCGATGTGGAGAACTTTGGCCAGATCTGTCTCGACTACGGCCGCTTCTGGGCCGTGTTGGCAGTGGGCAAACAGGCCGTCGAGGGCCAGCGGGGTCCGCGCAACGCCTTGACCGTTGAATTCGAAGGGGCCAATTTCTTCCTCGACCCGGGCGCCGGCCTAGTCGTTGAGACCGGCCGGGCCCGCCCGCTCGACCAGTATCTGGACGGCCATCAATGCCCCTCCTCCATCGACCAGTTGCTCGCGGCCTTGGAAGGGGGTCCTGCACCCCAGAGCGACATAGCCACGGCGGCTAGAGGCGTGGAGGTGCTGTGCGGCGCGTACCAATCCATCCTCGAAGAACGGCCCGTGGACCTGCCGCTAACCCGGGCGAAAAATCCCCTGTTTGAGTAAAACTCCTGAAAAGCCGTCTGCAACCCCCGGCGGCCGGCGGCCACCCTGTAGGCGGCTGACCTCGATCCTTTGAGAAAGAGGGAGGCAGATGCCAATCGACGCAACCGATTCGGACGCACCGAAATTTCCCGAGAGATTCCTTCGATACGCGACCAGCGGCTTTGGAAAGGAAGGCGAGGCATGGCTTGAGGAACTGCCGTCCATTCTCAGGCGATGCTGCGATAAATGGGGCCTAGCACTCGGTCGGCCGACCGAGGAGATCAAGGCCAACTATATCGCCTATGTCGAGATGGGCAATGGAACAGAGGCCGTGCTCAAGGTGGGGGTCCCACACGACGATTTCAGCTCGGAAATGGAAGCGTTGGCTATTTATGAAGGCCGTGGGATCAACCGGCTCATCGACTGCGACCAAGCGCTCAACGCCATGCTGCTCGAACGACTGCATCCTGGCAAGATGCTAGATTCTGTTGAGAACGCGCGCGCGCAAAGTGAGATCACCGCGCGTATCCTCCAAGATTTACACGCGACTCCGCCGCCGTCGAACCACACACTGCCGCACTTTATGGATTGGATGCAAGGTGCGTTTGAGGACGCCAGAAGCTGCAAGGATTCCGAGAGAGCACGGGGCTATATCGAGCAGATTCCGCGCGTGGAGTCCATGATGGAAGTCCTGATGGAGCCGGATGAACCCCAAATGCTGCTACACGGCGATCTCCATCACTGGAATATTCTGTCTGACGCAGATCGCGGATGGATGGCGATTGATCCTAAGGGTGTCATCGGTGCCTCGTGTCTGGACGTCGGCCGGTTCATCAACAACGCGATGGGATTCGGAGAGACCGCTGCGCAGAAGCGGGAGATCTTGCTTGAGGCGGTGACAATTTTCAGCGACGTGCTGGGGGAAAACGAGGAGCGGATGTTTGCGGGTGCCTTCTGCGACAAGATCATGGGTTCGTCGTGGGGGCTGAACCAGAAGCCCGATGAGCACGAGGCGAGCTCCCAAGAGGCACTCAAAGTGATGGTTGAGGTGGCGAAGGACGTGGATAATCGTCGTCTGCGATGTCGAGCCAGCGCAGAAAAGACAAGATAGGATCGCAGAAGCACACCAAGCGACACCGCGTTGCACCCACTCTCGCAGATGCAACGCGCGTCATGCATGGCTGGTCGGGTATCGAGGCGGACTTGCGCTTGCAGCCGCTCATCCGCCTGTTTTTAACCCTTGAGCCGGTTGATTGTCCTCCTGATGAGTATGGTTATAGCGCCGGCGTATAGAGCGATGCTGGCCTGATCGACGATGGCGTCTAGGCGATCGCCTATCATGTCGAGAATATCCTGGTCCAGCACGTTCGCACTTGCGGCAGCGCCGACCGCAATTGTGACTGCCAAGTAGGCTGTCGCGTCCTCGGCATCAATCGCTATCGCCCCGTACACTAGGCCTAGGACGACTAGCGCGAGCGTCAGGATGCCCCCTGCGATCGGGTCCCCTGCCAAGCCCTGAATGATGGCCACAAGAGCCGTCAGGCCAACGATAATTCTGAGTGCCATTTCTCCCTCCTAGAGTAAGTTGATAGCGACCAGCGCCCTCAACCTCCCGTGACGATCACCGAAGATATAACGCGGCCGCAGGAACCACACCGCCAATGGAGAAAAACTGTCTCGGAAAAAATCGAATATGCAGATATGCCGCTTCGCCGGGATCGAATCTGTAGCTTGGTGCAGCTTGGTCAACTCGGTACAAGAATAGCTGAACCATTCAGCGCCGCACCCATAATTCTGCTGGATACTGTAGAGAGATACGGTATTATCAGACGCGCATCAAGAAAATAATAATGCGCCATAGTGCGGGCGGAGACACGTACGGTTGCGAGAGGACGTTTATAGGGCTGCTAGGCTAGGCAATGACACCACCGCCGAGGCAAACGTCACCGTCGTAGAACACTGCGTGCTGGCCTGGAGCAATGCCGGGGTCGGGCGTGGATAAGGCAACGTGGGCGCGATCTGGCGCGAGCATCTGCACCTGACAAGGAGTCAGGGCCGGCCCATGCCGCAGCTTGACTTGGAGCACGGCCTGCTCCGGTGCTCCGGCAATCCAATGGATTTGTTCGGCGATTAGCTCGCGGCGTCCGGCTCGCGTCGGCGCGCTGCCGTGGGCGATGTACACGATGTTGTTGGCGATGTCTTTGTCGATCACATACCAGGGGCCGCCGCCGAGTTGCAGGCCGTGCCGCTGGCCGATGGTATAGAACCAATAGCCGGGGTGCTCGCCCTTCTTTTGCCCGCTCGCCTGCTCGACGATGTCGCCGCGAGCCTCTCCCAAGTGGAAGCGGACGAAGTCCCGGTAGTTGATCTTGCCCAAAAAGCACATGCCTTGGCTGTCGGGGCGGTTCTTGGCCGGCAGGTCGAATTCAGCGGCGTGGGCGCGCACTTGGTCTTTGTGCAGGTGGCCGATGGGGAAGCGGATGTGGGCCAGTTGCGCCTGACTCAGGTTAGAGAGGAAATAGGTCTGGTCCTTGACCGGGTCAGGGGCGCGGCGGAGCCGATAGCCGCCCGCGTCCTCCTCGACGCGAGCGTAGTGCCCCGAAGCAATTTGGTCGCACTCACCGGCCACCCGTTGATAAAAGGCCCCGAACTTGATGCGCTGATTGCAAAAGATGTCCGGGCTAGGCGTGCGTCCCCGGCGCAATTCGGTGAGAGCGTGCTCGACGATCTGCGCCCGGTACTCGCTTTGCAGCGGCACGATCTCAAGCGGCACCCCCAGCCGCTCGCAGGTCGCACGTGCATAGGCCAAGTCCGTCTCCCAAGGGCAATCCCCCAAGAAGGACAGCTCCTCTTCGAGCCATATCTTGAGATAGTAGGCTTTGAGCGCGAGACCCTTTTGGCGGCTCAAAAGCGCCAAGGCCACGGAGCTATCGACCCCACCGGAGAGCAGGACGGCGACGTTCATGGGGTGCCACCTAGTAGCGATAGTGCTCCGGCTTGTAGGGGCCTTCCACTGGGAGGCCCAAGTACGCGGCTTGGTCGTCGTCTAGTTCGTCGATTTCGACCCCCAGCTTTGTCAGGTGCAGCCGAGCCACCTTCTCGTCGAGGTGCTTGGGCAACATGTAAACGCCGACCGGATACTGCTCGTGGTGGTTGTAGAGCTCTATTTGCGCCAAGACCTGATTGGTAAACGAATTGGACATGACAAAGGAGGGATGCCCGGTGGCGCAGCCGAGGTTGACCAAGCGGCCCTCGGCCAACAGGATGACGCTGTGGCCGTCGGGGAAGGTGAACTTATCGACTTGCGGCTTGATTTCAACGCGCTCAATGCCGCGATAGCCCGCTAGTTCGGCGACTTGGATTTCGACGTCGAAGTGGCCGATGTTGCAGATGATCACGCCGTCCTTCATCCGCTCCATTTGGTCGATGCGAATGATGTCGCGGCACCCCGTCGCCGTAACGAAGATATCGCCCTCGGCGATGGCGTCGTCCATCTTCTTGACCTCGTAGCCTTCCATCGCCGCCTGCAAGGCGCAGATCGGATCAATCTCGGAGACGATCACCCGCGCCCCCAAGCCCCGCATGGCGTCGGCGCACCCCTTGCCGACATCGCCGTAGCCAGCTACCACCACGACCTTGCCGGCGATCATTATGTCGGTGGCGCGCTTGATGCCGTCGGCGAGGGATTCACGGCAGCCGTAGAGGTTGTCGAACTTGCTCTTGGTGACGCTGTCGTTGACGTTGATGGCCGGCACGGCGAGCGTCCCGGCTTCGAGCATCTGATAGAGGTGGTGGACGCCAGTAGTCGTCTCCTCGGAGATGCCGCGGAGGCCCGGCAAAAGCTCTGGTTGCTTCTCGTGGACCCACTTGGTCAGGTCGCCGCCGTCGTCGAGGATCATGTTCGGGCCGGTGCCATCGGCCCAGCGCAAGGTCTGTTCGGTGCACCACCAGTACTCGTCTTCGGTCTCGCCCTTCCAGGCGAAGACGGGCACGCCCGCAGCCGCCATGGCAGCCGCGGCGTGGTCTTGGGTCGAGAAGATGTTGCACGAGCACCAGCGCACTTGCGCCCCGAGTGCGCTGAGCGTCTCGATGAGTACGGCGGTCTGGATGGTCATGTGCAGCGAGCCAGCGATCCGCGCACCCGCGAGCGGCTGGGCGCCCCCGTACTCAGCGCGCAGAGCCATCAGCCCGGGCATCTCTTGCTCGGCGAGAATGATTTCCTGCCGGCCCCATTCGGCCAGCGATAGGTCGGCGACCTTATAGTCTAGGTCGGCGGTCTTTTGTGCCGCGATCTCCATTGATTCCTCCTTATGGGTGATGAAAGGTTTTGTTGGGTGGCAAATTCTCACGCCGGCCCGGCCCGCTTTACGGACGCTGAAGCCCCGTCCTCAAAAGCGGCGAAGTTGGCCTTGAATAGCTCGGCGAGTTGACCAGCGCGCTCGTCATAAGCTGATCCGTCGGCCCAAGTCTGCCGCGGCACCATCAGCGCGCTGGGCACGTCTGGACACGCGCACACCACGTCAAAACCGAAGCGCGGGTCCGGCTCTGTGGGCGCGTCGGCGAGGGCTCCGGCGTGAATCGCGCTGATAATCGCCCGGGTGTGCTGGAGCGAGAGGCGCGTACCCACCCCGTACGGCCCGCCCGTCCAGCCCGTGTTGACCAGCCAGACCTGCGCGTTGTGGGTGCGGATCTTGTCGGCCAACAGGGCGGCGTACTTGTTCGGATGACAGACCATGAAGGCCGCGCCAAAACAGGCCGAAAACGTGACCTCTGGTTCGGTGACACCCATCTCGGTGCCGGCGACTTTAGCCGTGTACCCGCTCATGAAGTGGTACATGGCTTGGTCGGGCGTCAGGCGGCTGACCGGCGGCAGCACGCCGAAGGCATCGCAGGTGAGGAAGACAATGTCGCGAGGATGGCCACCTGTGCAGGGGATCGCCGCGTTGGGGATGTAGTCGATGGGATAGGCCGCGCGAGTGTTTTCGGTGACCGTGCCGTCGGCGTAATCGACTCGGCGGCTCTCCTCGTCGCAGACGACGTTTTCCAAGACCGTGCCAAAGCGGATGGCGCGAAAAATCTCAGGCTCTTGCTCCGGGGTCAAGTCGATGCACTTGGCGTAGCAGCCGCCCTCGATATTGAAAATTCCCTCCGCGCTCCAGACGTGCTCGTCGTCGCCGATCAACCGCCGCTGCGGATTGGTCGAGAGCGTGGTCTTACCCGTGCCCGACAAGCCAAAGAACAACGCGGTGTCGCCGCTAGTTCCCGCATTGGCCGAACAGTGCATGGGCAGCAGGCCGGCTCTGGGCATGAGGAAGTTCATTACCGTGAACACGCCCTTTTTCATTTCGCCCGCGTACTCGGTTCCCAAAATCACCATTTCCCGGCGCTCGAAGCTCAGGTCGATACTGGTCGAGGAGGTCATCTCCGGGGTGTAGCGGTTGGCCGGAAAGCGGCCGGCATTGTAGATGGTAAAATCCGGCGTCTCGAATTGGGCCAGCTCGGCCTCGGACGGGCGGATGAGCATGTTGTGCATGAAGAGCGCGTGGTATGCGCGGGAGCAAAGCACGCGAATTTTGAGCCGATATTGGGGATCCCAGCCGGCGAATCCATCGACTACGTACAATCGCTCGCAGGTGTTGAGATAGTCGATGGCGCGCGCTAGGTTGATCATAAAGGTGTGCTTTTGGAGCTTGATGTTGACCGCCCCCCACCAGATGTCCGCGCTGCTCTGTGGGTCGAAGACGATGCGCTTGTCGCTGGGGCTGCGCCCGGTCTTGTTGCCCGAGGAAACCACGAGGGCGCCTTGGTCGGAAATGATGGAGCCGCGCTCGTGGCGCAGCGCTTCTTCGTAGAGCCTGGCCGGCGTCATGTTGCGGAGAATCTCGTCGACTGAGATCTCGTCGAGCTGGATGATTTTGCTCATGGTTTTAGTTCCGCTGTCGATAAGCCATGTTATACACTTTAGATACGGCCTCCACCGGTCGCGGTTGATGCGCCGACTGCTCCCAAGGGAGGGGTGATTTAGCTATTAGCCAATTAAGATACACACCTGCGAATCGGCAAGCGCGTCCCGCTAAGTTGACGGTCGTACCTCCACTCCCTACCTTGCCCCACCCCAAGCAATCCTGCCCAGCCATGTTATATCCAACCTATCATGCAATCCCTCGCCACCCCCTCCGTCCTGTACCGGGATAGCTTCCTGGAGGGCGCGGCCGAGTTCTTAGCTGAAGGCCGTTTCGACTCGACGTACGCCCGATCCCTCGGCTACGACAGCGACGCCCTCGCCGACCAATTCCCGCAATTCGTGCGCGACCTCAAGGCCCTCGCCGATGCGACGGGTTCGCGGGTGCCGTACCCGGACCGAGTGCTCTGGCTCGTACACGATGGCGAGTACATCGGCCAAACCTCCATAAGGCCCGAGCTTTGCACCCCGTATTTGCTCACCTACGGAGGGCACATTGGCTACAGCATCCGACCCTCTCGGCGGTGCCGCGGCTACGGCAAGGCCATCCTCGCCCTGACGCTGGTAGTATCGCGGGAGATTGGGCTGCGCCGCGTGCTGGTCACCTGTGACTCGGACAACATTGGCTCGCGCAAGATCATCGAGCACAACGGCGGCCAATTCGAGAGCGCGATGGCCATGCCCAGCCAAACATTTCGCGCCGAGGGCCGCAAACCGGCGCGGCGCGTTGAGAAGTTGCGCTACTGGATTGACCTATGATTGCCTTAGCCATTGCTTTCTTGCTGCCCACCGCTGGTTTGGCTCTAGCGGACCAAGGCGACGCAGCGCTGCGTCGCACACTCTACGCCACCCTGCAAGAGCAACTCGCACAACAGGCCAGCTATTCGCAGGACCTCCTAAATAGGATCGTGCAAGGAAGTGGCGTCCCCGTAGAAGAGTTGCGCCCCCGGCTCCAGGGAATGCTCGACTCACTAATGGCTCAGCGCAAAGCCGAGACGGATGCTTGGGGAATGCTGCTTTTGCAGGGCGGGCCAGACATCGCGCCCGAGCGCGCTGGCAAGCTAATCGCCTATTTGGCCCAGGAGAGCCGCAGTGTGCTCGCCAACGAAAACAACATCCTACTCGAAAAGAGGATCAAAAAGGTGGCGCGCAAGGCCAAGGTGCCCTTCTTCCAGAGCCGCGCCTATATCCTCAGAGCCCTCGCATGGGCGGTCGCCAGCAGCGCACCTCAAGAGCAGGGGGATCCACTCCTGCACTTCTTGGTCGTCGGCCATACCACCCCCTTTGAGGTCGCGCTTGATCCCCTTTTCCTGTTCTTTGACACCGAGGACGAAGCCTTCGTGCGCGAACAGGTCCGCGAAGTCCAGCGATTTCTCGTGCCGGCACTGGTCCGGCGGCTACCCGAATTGGACGCCATTCGCTGGGCCATGCGCGAACGCGAGTCTAACGCTCTCGTGATCCCCGACTACCAACTTCGGGTCGGAATCGCCGAGCTCCGCTTCGCTGGCTCCAACCTCGACCTCAAGCCCTGTATTGAAACCACCCTCGAAGTGACGCAGTGGGAATCTCAAGTCCGCTTGATGGAGGAACCGTTCTCCTTCTGTAGCGAACAGCACGGCTCGGCTACCGCCCGCGAGTTGGCCCCCTTCTGGGACGAGGCCGCCGCCGCGATTGGGATACACGTGCTGGCGCGGCTGGGGCGCTAGTGGTCTTAATTTTTCCGCTACTTTTTTCGCTAACATCTTCCTCGCGTAAAACTTTTTGTGCTCGTCCCTCGTCTTAGAGGGGTATGAGCGACGCCGATCTCATCCAGCGCTTCAAGGCCGGCCAGCACCAAGCGTTCAATGCCTTGGTTTGGCGCTGGCAGGGCCGCCTCTACCGCTTCGCGCTCCGCTACAGCGGCGATTCCGAAGAAGCGCGAGACCTCTGCCAGCAGAGCTTTATCCGCGCCTATGACCAGTTGCACCGACTGCGCGACCCCGAGCGCTTTTCTACGTGGCTCTACCAGATCGCTGCCAATCTGTGCCGTGACCATTTGCGCCAGCGAGCGCAGCACGTCTCGCTTGATGCCTATGAGGAAGCAAGCGGCGGTCCCCATCCGGCACTGTGCCAAGCTGCCGATATGCACAAGGACGAGCTACGCGATCTGCTCAACCGCGCCTTGCAGACCCTGCCCGAAGAACAGCGCGTCGTCGTGGTGCTCAAGGAATACGAGGGGCTGAAGTTTCGGGAAATTGCCGAAGTGCTCGACGCCCCGATCAACACGGTCAAATCGCGCCTTTACTACGGCCTTAAGGCCCTGCGAAAAACCTTTAACCAGTGGGACATTGACGAAGATGGACTGTAACGTAAGAAAAGAAGACTTGCTCACCTTTTTTTACGGCGAATGCGAGGAAGGCGAGCAGGAGCGCATTAAAGAGCACGTGGCCACTTGTGCG
Source organism: Candidatus Latescibacterota bacterium (assembly GCA_965261395.1). Taxonomy (GTDB): domain Bacteria; phylum Latescibacterota; class UBA2968; order UBA8231; family UBA8231. Next base: position 1,943,323 of record OZ253462.1, on the reverse strand, counting down.
ACGTGCCGCCGCGAACTCGACGCGCTCGCTAGCACACAGGCATTGCTCCGAGCTTGGCCGGACGAGGCTCCGCGCCTCGACTTGACGTTTGTCGAGGCCGAGGTGCCGCGTCGGCGCTTCCGCCTGATGGCGGGTTTAGCTGCTGTAGCGGTGGTTGCGCTGGCTCTCTTTTTGGCGTGGCCGGAGTTTGAACTCAGCTACCGCGCCGGCGAACTCGACCTCAAGTGGGGGGGAAGCGCTGGCGGACGAACCCCCACGCGGGCGGAAGTGCTGGCGACACAGGAGGGCACCCTCGCGTTAATGAACCAGCTTCTGCGGGCTTCTGAGGTGCGACAGCAGAGAGTCCTCGACCATTTGCTGACCGAGATCCAAGCCCAGCGCTACCAAGACTTGCAGCTCATCAACCGCCAGTTCGAACAGTTCGACCGCGAGATCTACATCCACTTGCGTCGCAACGAAGCACCCGTGCTGGAAGTGCTGCCGGCAGCGCGCTATACCAACCCATAGGAGATTGCCATGACCACGCTCTACCGCGCCATCCTAGTCGCTGGCTTCATGGCCACTACCAGCCTCGCCGACGTCAATCCCCAGCGCATGCAGCGCGACATCCGCATCATGGAGGGGGTGCTCTCCAACGAGAACCTGTATTACGACGTGCCTGATGGTGCTAACTTCCGTGCCCGTGGCCTGTATCTCGACGGCTATGGGGTGCTCTTTGTGGCGGCTCGGCTAGCACCTGGGGCGGAGAGATGGGACAAATCGCTATCGCAGGGGGAATTGCTGGCTGCAATCCACGACCTGCTCGCCGAATTTCTGGGCGACTACGGCGGCACTATCAGCCAACTCGACCAAGACGACCGGATAACGGTCTGCTATCAGCCTAAGTGGCCCCCACGTCCCGCCGTCGCAGATACCGTGTCTTTCGACCTTCCCAAGCAAGTCGAAGCGATACCTGAACTTAGGGGGAGCCGCTTCGATTTTAAAGAATTAGTCGTGGCTGTCCCTGACTCTTTAAAGAAGTCCCGTTTCGAGTTCCATTTCTCAATTGACGACGAGCAAATCCCAACGATAGCTAAAGCGCGGGAGTACCTACAGGAGTCCCTAGAGAAGCTGGTAGCGGGGGGCCAAATCGACAAGTCGCTAGCGGAGGCAGTCGGAGAAGCAGATTCTCCAGTCAAAGTTCACGTCCGCTTCTATAACGTACACTCCGCTGCAATCGCGGCCACCGTCAAAAAATCTGCTATTGACGCCTTTCGCGAGGGGCGGATCGATTCGGTTACCTTCCGCCAGCGCATCGCCTTTGCCGAGTACAAGGACTTGAGGAAAATCGACATCATGGCTGGCATCCTCGACCAAGTCTTTAGGCACGGCTCGTATCCTCCCTGGTCACGCATCCAACGCACTTTGGGGATGTATCAGCCGGACGTAGGTGCCCTATTTTTTATGAGTGACCCGATGCGCATTGCCAACCCTTTGCCCCGCGCCACCGTCAAAGCCAAAATTGTCGAAGCCGTCGCCGACTACGGCGCGACCCTCCACCAAGTCCAGGCCGATGAGCACGTCATCGTCGAATATCGCTCCCCGTTCTCCGCCCGCAGCGCACTGCTCAAGGTGCCCAAGTCCGCTATTGACGCCTACGCCCGCGGCGACTTGGACCTCGACGCCTTTCGCAAAAAGGCGGTGTGGGAAACGCAGTAGAGATCTTGGGTCGCGGGCGTTTCTCCCGCAATGGGGAACTATAGCGACAGATCCCACGGATGTCTTTGGCATGGCAGCGGACAATCGCTATATTCGCCGCCATGCCTACCTCAACCGAAGCAGTTCTGCCCGACAAGGATACCTGTCTGGCGCTCTATCGCCAGATGCTGGTCATCCGCCGCTGCGAAGAACAGCTCGCTCGTTCCTACCAAGCCGGCTTGATTCCCGGTGCTTGCCATACCTACGTCGGCGAGGAAGCCATCGCCACCGGCGTTTGCGCTCACCTCAACGACGACGATGCGGTTTTTAGCACCCATCGCGGCCACGGCCATGCCCTCGCCAAAGGCGTCCCCCCCAAGGAGCTGATCGCCGAACTTTTCGGCAAAGCCACGGGCTGCTCGCAGGGGCGCGGCGGCTCTATGCACCTTTTCTCGCCGCAAGTGGGGATGATGGGCACCAGCGGCATCGTCGGTCCCTGCATCCTCCAAGCCGCCGGTGCTGGCTACTCCTTTAAACTCTTGGGCGTCCCCAAGGTCGGCGTGGCCTTCTTTGGCGACGGGGCGGTAGCCAACGGAGCCTTCCACGAGGGCATCAACCTGGCGACCAACTGGCAGTTGCCAGCGCTCTTCGTCTGCGAAAACAACCTCTACGCCACGGAAGTGGCCTTTGTCGATACCACCCGCAATCCGCAGGTGGCCAACCGCGCCGCAGCCTACGGACTGCCCGGCATTGCTGTCGACGGCAATGACGTGGCTGCGGTGTACGCGGCGGCCGACGAAGCGTTAACGCGCGCGCGCCAAGGCGGCGGCCCGACCCTCCTTGAGTGCAAGACCTACCGCACCCGGCCACACGCCGAGGGAATGCGCGACGGGGGCTATCGCTCCACCGAAGAAATCGACGAGTGGAAAGAGCGCGATCCCATCCCGGCCTTTGCCCAGAGGCTGCTAGATGTAGGCCACGCCCGCCAAGAAGAACTCGACGCGATCACCGCGGATGTCACCGCACTAATCGCCGAGGCCCTGCAATTTGCTCACGACAGCCCGTGGCCCGACCCGGCCACCGTGGCCGACCACGTCTTTAGCCAAAGGGGCGGCGCGTAATGCCCGAACTCACGTATGTAGAAGCGGCGCGCCAAGCCCTAGCCGAGGAGATGGCGCGCGACGAGACCATTTTCGTCGTTGGCGAGGGCGTTGGTCCGCGCGGCGGCAACTTCAACACCACCGTCGGCCTCTTCGACCTGTACGGCCCGGAGCGCCTGCGCGACACCCCAATATGCGAACGCGGCTTCGTCGGTCTGTGCGCTGGCGCGGCCATGACCGGTACGCGGCCCGTCGTGGATTTCATGTTCTTGGACTTTATCCTCGATGCGTTCGGCGAACTGATCAACCAGATCGCCAAGATGCAGTACATGAGCAGCGGTCGCCTGAAAATGCCCATCGTCCTGCGCGGCTGCATTGGCGTCGGCGGTGCGGCTGCCACCCATCACTCGGGCAATTACTATCCGATCTTTACGCATCTGCCCGGCTTCAAGGTCGCGGTGCCGTCCAATCCGTACGACGCCAAGGGCCTGCTCAAGACGGCCCTGCGCGGCGACGACCCAGTGCTCTTCCTCGAACACAAGTCCTTGCTCAACAGCCGTGGCGAAGTTCCGGAAGAGGAGTACTGTATCCCCTTTGGCCAAGCCGCTGTCTGCCGCCGCGGAGAGCACCTGACCGTCGTGGCTTTGACGACCATGGTGCCCGAGACGCTCCAAGTCGCCGAGGCCCTGTCCGGCGAGGGCATTTCGGTCGAAGTCATCGACCCCCGCACTACGTCCCCCCTCGACATCGACACTGTGCTCGAATCCGTACACCGGACGGGCCGCCTGCTGATCGTCGATGAGACCTTTGCCCCCTGCGGCATGGGCGCAGAAATCGCCGCCGCAGTGGTTGACCGGGCCTTCGACGACCTCGACGCGCCGGTGCGCCGCCTCAACGGCGCGCACGTGCCCACGCCGTACAGCGCACCTTTAGAGGCCGTGGTCGCGCCCAACAGGAAGGACATCGAACGGGCCATCCGCGACTTGATGGCCGAGTAAGAGCAAGTCATGGCCGAGGCAATCGCAATGCCCCGCTTGGGGTGGACCATGGAGGAGGGCACCCTCGTCGAGTGGCTCAAAGCCGATGGCGACACAGTCGAGGCGGGCGAAATCCTCTTTACGGTGGAAAGCGACAAGGCCCTCAACGAGATCGAGACCTTCTCCGGTGGCATCCTGTGCATTCCCCCGGACGCGCCCCAACCCGGCGATACCGTGCCGGTGGGTACCCTGTTGGGTTATCTGTTGCAGCCCGGCGAGGAAATGCCGACCGCACCAGCCTCAACTCCCTCAGTAGAATCGGTGCCAACGCCTGCGGAACCCGCGCCCGTAGCAAAGCCAGAGCCGGCCCCAACCCCTGCGCCGGCCCGTTCCGGAGAGCCGACCATCAGCCCACGCGCCCGGCGCGTGGCCTCGGCGCTCGGGGTGGAATGGCGCGCGCTCACCGGCAGCGGCCGCACGGGCCGGATCGTCGAGCGCGATGTCCGCGCGGCTGCCGTCCGCAGTGGCCAAGCGGCCCCCGCGATCCTGACTACCGAAGCAGACGCCACCGAGTTGGTGACGTTGCGCCCGCTGCTCAAGGCGGAGGGTGCACCGGCACCTGCCTATCACCATCTGATTGCCAAGCTGGTGGTCGTCGCCTTGGCCGAGCATCCTCAGTTGAATGCCGCAGAGACTGAGGCCGTCCATCTCAGCCTCGCCGTAGATACGGGCGAAGATTTGGTGACTCCGGTTATCCGCGACGCGCATACCAAGAGCTGGGCCGAACTCGCGGCCGCGGCGCGCTCCCTAGCGCTTCAGGTGCGGCGGCGTGTCTTGAAGCCGGAGGCCACGCAGGGTGGCACCTTTGCCATCGCCAACTTCGGCATGTACGGCATCGACGCCTTTACCCCGATCCTCCGTCCACCCTACCACGCGACCTTGGGACTGGGGCGCATTGCCGAGCGCCCGGCCGTGCGCGAGGGCCGAGTGGTGCCACGAGCGTTGATCGCTTTAAGCCTGACGGTTGAGAGCCGACTGCTCGAAAACGGCGCGGCGGCCCGTTTCCTCGACCGCCTGCGGTCCTTGATTGAGCGGCCCGAATTGGGGCTGCAAGACTAGGCGCATCCCTCACTCCAGCATCGTCTGCACGGCCATGCCCGTGCCGTCAATCCGCACTTGCACCGCGCCGGTGTGGTCGGTGCGCAGTACCCGCGCCCCGTGCGCTGTGTAGCGCGCGACGACCTCCGGGGCCGGGTGTTTGAACTTGTTGCCCTCCCCCAGCGACATTACCGCCACTGCGGGCGCAACCGCCGCGACAAAAAGCGGCTGCGACGAGGTGCGCGAGCCGTGGTGAGCCACCTTGAGCAATTGCGCTTGCAGCCGCGCTCCCCAAGCGAGAATCGAAGGATCGGTCTCCTGCTCTACGTCGCCGGTAAAGAGCACCCGCACGGCTCCGTGCTGCAAGCTAAAGGCTACCGAGCCGTTATTGAGGCCAAAAGGGGAGTTGCCGTCTGTATCGACAAAGTCCGCAGTCGGATGTAGGACCAGCCCCGCGACCCCGCCCAAGCCCGCCAAGCTGTCGCCCGCCGCGACTCGGTGGTAGCGTACCCCCCGCTCGGCGATGAGTTCCTGCAGCCGCCGCGCTGTCCACGAGCCATAGCCTTGCCCGCTGTCGAGAAAGTGGCCGACTTCCATTTGCTCCAGCAGGGCTACCAGCCCGCCGATATGGTCGTTGTGCGGATGCGAAGCCACGACGATATCGACCCGCCGGACGCCCATGTAGCGCAAGAAAGGCAACAGCACCTGTTCGCCGTGGTCGAAGTATTCGCTGCGCTGGCCGCCATCGACGACCATGGTTTTGCCGTTGGGGAAGCGCACCAAAGCCGCGTCGCCTTGCCCCACGTCCAAAAAGACGATTTCCAAGTCGCGGGAGCGGAGCGCGTAGGACCACACCGCGACATTGAGCCAGATGAGGGCTGTGAAGATGGCGGCCTTGCGCGCCCACGCCCTGTGGGGTAGGAGTGGGCCGAGTAGGCAGAGCGCGGCGGTCACTGCGACGAAGAGCATCCCCGGGCGCGGCACCGTCACAGACGCAAAGGGCAGCGCGGCCCACCACGAGACTAGCTCGATCAGCCCCACGAGGACCAAGTAATTGGCGGCGTTGAACGCGGTGGCTATCCAGGGCAAAATCCACCCCGTCAATGCGGCCAGCAGGCCCAAGCCCACAGCGAGCGCCAAGAGCGGCACTACCACTATATTGGCCACCACGGCCCCCAAGGCTAGCTGTTGAAAGGAATAGGCGATCAAAGGCCCAGTGCCGAGCTGGGCCGCCAGCGAGGCGCACAGCGGAGTGGCGATCCAGCGGCCGACTCGGCTATCGGCGCGTTGATAGGTTGCGGGGAAAAGCGAGGCGAGCGGCCCGTGCAAGGCGACGATGGCCCACGTCGCGCCAAAGGAGAGTTGGAAGCTCAGGCTCCACGGACTCTCTGGCCATATCACCAAGATCGCTAGCGCCGCCAGCCCAAGGGTGTTGTAAATGTCGCCCTGCCGCCGGAGCACCCGCCCCAACAGCACCACCGCTCCCATCAGCACCGCCCGCACCACCGGCACCTGCGCCCCGGTTGCGAGGGCATAGAGCACCAGCGCGGCGATGGTGGCCGCGGAACTTGGCCGATCGGCGAGCCGCAGGAGCCGGAACCCGAAGAAGAAAAACCCGCCCACCATCCCGACGTGGAGTCCGCTGACCACCAGCGCGTGCGCCAGCCCGGTGCTGCGAAACGCAGCGCGCACCTCCTCGGGAATCCGCTGCTTCTCTCCCAAGAGCACGCCCAACAACAGCCCGGCCGGTGCTCCTGCGAGATTGCGCTCAATGCTCTGGCGCACGGCGCGTCTGAGGGGCAGCACCACGCCTTCGTACAGCCAGTGCCCGGGCAAGCGCTCTACGGAAACGACCTGCTCGGGTTTGCCAATGAAAAGTGTGCCGTAGATATCCTGCTGGGCTAAAAAGGCTCGGTAGTCGAAGCCGCCTGGATTGCGGACTGGTCGGGGCCTTTGTAGCCTCCCGCGCAGGGACACGCGGTCGCCGTAGTCGGCTGGCAAGTACACGTCTTTCACCGTGACTAGCACCTGTCCGCCCAAGTGGTAGATGGCGCTGTCAGCGACCACCTGTTCCAGCTCTATGGCAAAGCGCACTCGCTCGTCGCCGCGCTCCGGCTCTTGGACGATGCGTCCGGTGACCACGCCGCGCTGGCCAAAGACCTCGAGCGCGACTAGGTGCGGCAAAGGGGACAGGGCTGTGTCGATGTGGTAACGCAGCGCGCCTAACAGGACGACGGTCATCCACAGCAACCAACCTGCCCAACGTGCCTGGCGGTAGAAGCATACAGCCGCGCCGAGAAAGGCCAACCCGCTTAGAGCCGCTGCTGCGACCAAGCCCATCTCCACGGTCCGCCCCAAGAAAATGCCGATTCCGAATCCGAGGGCCGTCCACAATGCGGGTCGTCGTCGCGTCTTTTTGCTCGCGGACATACCAAGTCCAACGGCAAAAATCGTTCCACTTCGACAAGAGCGGCGGGCGCGTCTATATTCAATGCCTAGGCTATCGCACTTTGCACCTCAGCCTTAGAGACGGAGGTTCAACCTATGAAAAAGGCAATTATCTCCCGTAATCCGGCGGTTATGAACGGCACCTTAGTTTTTGCCGGAACCCGCGTTCCCGTTGAAATTTTGATTCAGCATATTGTCGCTGGGGACTCGCTCGACAAATTCCTTGCAGACTTCCCCACTGTATCACGTGAGCAAGCCATCGCCTATCTAGAGATGACGCTGGAAGTAGCGGATGCGCGTGCTGCTTGACGAGAATATACCGTACAAACTGAGGCCACTTTTTGAAGCAAAGGACAAGTCATATCTGTCAGGGCTTAACAAGCCGCTACAGATAGAGCCGATAGATCATGACAGACTTTTCACCTAAGCTGCGCGGCAAAGACCGCCGCCACTTGCGCGGCTTAGGCAACGCGCTACGCCCGACCGTGTACTTGGGCAAAGAGGGCCTTTCCGCCGCCGTTATCCGCTCGCTCAACGAAGCCTACGCCAACAGCGAGTTGGTCAAGGTGCGCTGCGAGCGCAACAGCCCACTCGACCGCCGCGAAGCCGGCGAGCAGCTTGCCGCCGCTACCGAGGCACATCTAGTGCAGGTTTTGGGCAACACCCTACTCCTCTACCGCCCCGATCCCGACGATCCCCAAATAGTGCTGCCCGAATAGAGGCAACGCTGCCCAGCCGCTTTATGTACGCCGCCGGTGCCGGTCGCGGATTGAGAGGGACTAGACTCGATTTCAAATTCAAATCGCCGCCACAGCGTCGTATTCGTCTATCCTGAAATAGAGGTAGTTGAGCCACCTACAGATCACTGCTAAAGAGGACCACTATCGTGAAAATCCAGCAAATCCAAGCCTACCCCCTGGCCTATCCCGAGCCCCACTACAAGGGCATCGAACGCTATATCACTCTCGTCCGCATCGAGGGCGAGGACGGCCAGATCGGCTGGGGCGAGTGCATCTCGCAATTTCGCGAGGCGACCTTGGCGAGCAAGCTCATCGTCGAACAAGGCCTAGCGCCTCTCTTAATCGGCGCAAACGCCCTCGATGTCGAGCGCCACTGGCATGCAATGCGCGACCACGTCTGGTGGTACGGTCCCGAAGGCATCGCCGCCTTCGCCATCAGCGCCATCGACATGGCGCTATGGGACCTCGCCGGCAAAGCGCTCGGACAACCCGTCTGCCGGCTGCTCGGCGGCCAGCTCCACGACAAGGTCGTCGCCATGGCCTCCTTTATCTTCGACATGGAAGATGTCGACTGGACCCTCGACGAGTTTCGCTGGCTCAAAGCGCAAGGCTACGAGGTGGTCAAAGCGGGTTGGGGCATGCGGCCCGAAGCCGTCTTCGGGCTCGACCGCAATAAAGACATCGACATGGTCCGCCGGGTCCGCGAAGTCATCGGCGACGAACTCGAACTCATCGTCGACACCCCCGGTGCGCGCAATATTTGGGACCTCAATACCGCGATCCAGCGCTTCCGCGACTTGGAACCCTACCGCCTGCGCTGGATCGAACAGCCCCTACTGCCCTCGGACCTCGACGCTCACGCTCGGCTACGCGACGCGACCTCGACGCCGATCGGCACCGGCGAGGACGAATGGGACCTCGACAGCTATCGCCGCCTGATCCATTCGGGCGGCGTCGACGTGATCCAAATGGATCCGGGCCGCTGTCACGGCATCACCGGCTGCCGCCAGTATATCAAGCTGATCGAGGCCGAGAATCTACAGTGGAGCGCCCACACCTGGAGCAGCGCGCTCAACACCGCCGCCAGCCTACACCTAATGGCCAACTCGACTCACGGGGTCGCCCTCGACTTCAAACCTCATGCGTCCCCAATGCAACACGAACTCGTCGCCGACCCTTGGGTGCAAGAAGCGGGCTATCTCGCCGTCCGCGACAAACCCGGTCTCGGCGTCGAAGTCAACGAAGACATCGTCGAGAAATATCACTTTGAAGCCTAGACGCGCGCTGATTACCGGCGGGGCCAGCGGCTTCGGCCTGAGCACCGCCAAGGCCCTGCTCGCCCAAGGTGCCCAAGTCGCCATCGCCGATATCGACGGCGAAAAACTACGGGCGACCGCCGATGAATTGCACAGCGACCGCGTGCTGGCCCTAGTGCTCGATGTCACCTCGCCGACATCCGTCCAACAGACCGTAGCCGCCTGCCAGACGCGCTTTGGGGGGTTGGACGCCCTCGTCAATTCCGCCGGTGTCATCCACTTCGGCTCCTTGGCAGAAACCACCGAAGCGGATTGGGATCGGGTCATCGACATTGACCTCAAGGGGGTTTTCCTCTGCTGCCAGGCCGCCGCCCCGCTCCTGCGCCAAAGCGGTCAGCGCGGCCGCATCGTCAATATCGGCTCGGACGTGTCCAAGATCGGCTGCGCGCTGATCGCCTCCTATTGCGCCGCCAAGTTCGGCGTCGTCGGCTTGAGCAAGGCGCTGGCCGGCGAACTAGCCCCCGCCGGCGTCACCGTCAACTGCGTCTGTCCGGTCGGCGTCTCGACCACCGGCATGGGCCAAGACGTACTCGCCTACAAACGACAGGCGACCGGCACGGCCAACGCAGCGATCCTCGCCGCGACGGCGGCGGATATCCCGCTCGGCCGCAACCCCACCGAGGACGATGTCGTCAACGCCATTCTGTTTTTCCTCGCCGAGGAATCGTCCTTCTTGACCGGAGTCGCGCTCGATGTCGATGGCGGTCTGCTCAGCACCTCGACCCTGCCCGGCGTTGCCGATGGCTAGTAAACCAGATCCGAACGGTCATACCGTTGGGGAAGTGCCCCTTCGCCATTCTAAGAAGCTGCCGATAACTATCCCCAAAACCGTCCCAATCCCCACTCCCATTACAAAACCTTTTACGGTCCCGCCTTCTAGGAGAATAAGAACACCGAATAATAGACCTAGACCTAGACCTACCCATAGACCCACGCCGGCAAGATTGTGGGCACTCGCCGCATAGTTCCGTATTTCAGTCCTTTCTTGGGAGGGGTCTCCTTTATACACCGCAAAATTTATGTTGTCTATGCGCAGGGTCCGCAAGCAGACCACGGCTATTAACTGAAAATACAGACTCATCGCCGTAGGCTGGAGATCGCGCAGATCCAGACTGGCTAGGACCACTTCTAGCGCCATAAACGTCGTCGCCGCAATACTCATAAAAACCATCTGTTGCACGACGAGTTCTATTTGCCTTTTGCGATCTTCATAGGCCTGGTACGGGTCCAGTTTTTTCCCATACATGTTCCAGACCACTATTGCCGCAAAAAAGACATTGCCCGCGGTCACTCCGACGATATTCCAATATCCGCCAAACCAGGGGAAGTCGAATTGTCGGATATAGAGAATGAGCGCTATAAAAGCGAAATACACCAGTACTGCCAAGCCGATCATTGTAGGTGAAATAAAATCAAACAAATGGCGGGGTTGCAGCTCGGCCTTGCGAGTGGTGCGCGAATCGGCTTTTCTCATCAGCCGATAATATTTGAAAGACCTTATTTCTAGGAGCATCATAGGGAAAAACTGGATCATAAAATACGGAAACACGAAATTGCCTACGTCCCATTCACCACTACGCGAATTGCCTAAGAGCACCGCTAGCAACGACAAGCCAACTAGCAGTACACCCACGTTTAAATTTCGGTAATTGCGCCGCGCTTTCTCGTAATATTCGATCGGTTCCGGGTAGAGCTTGGGATATTGCGATGGCGGGTACGTTGCGAGCACGTAACTTATCCGCTTGAGCATTTTTCTAGGAAAATAAAAAGAAAGAAGAAGAATCTGGCTCAGAAATACGGCGTAAAATAAGATGTTGTCTGGCATCGCTAGCTCCTCACTGGTCTCGGTTATTCATGACATTCCCGAATGCAATCCGGATTTCGGAATCCGTTGCGCCGGATCCTCTTAATGTCTTGATTGTTTCGCTTAATGTGGACGTCACCCATGCGTTTAAATCGACAGCGCTATTGGCCTTGGCGTCCGGGTGGATGAACGTACCGCGATATCCTTTGGTTTCAATGACCGCATCGCGTTCCAATAGCCGATAAGCCTTGGCCACCGTGTTGTGGTTCAGACCCATGTCGTTTGCAAGTTGCCGGATGGAAGGCAAGGCAGCCCCTGAGCTAAGTTCACCGCTGAGAACGGCCTTTTTGATTTGATCGATCAATTGAGCAAACACCGGCACTGAATCGCTGGTGTCGATGACTATTTCCATAAATATGCTCCTTATCTTGTACTACTTGAACTAATAATACATATATTGCAAATAAAGTGCAAATAAAAAATGATATTTTTCAAAAAAATCATCTAGTATCCACTACATATCACAATTTTGCGGATGGATTCCCAATGCTGAACTTGGATCCTAACTTGTAGCAGCTTCAGAAGGGTATATTGCAGGAGAATGGGGTAGAGTATGGGCTCAAAAGACAAGCGGCGCGGCTCCCGATTAGAGCCGCGCCGCTTCATCATTATATGTTCATTAACCGTGTATAGTCCGTCCCATCCTCGCTAACCGAACTCGTCGCCGACCCTTGGGTGCAAGAAGTGGGCTATCTCGCCGTTCGCGACAAACCCGGTCTCGACGGCGAAGTTGTCGCTCATTCCTTCCATGCCTGGGCAAAAAGGCCGAGTGAACCGGGCGCGTATCCGGCGTAGTGGTTGTTGAAAAACACGTACGCGGGCCGTTCCGGCGCGGCCTGTGCCAACTCCCGCACCTGTTGTGCCCACTGCTGGGTCTCGGCGGCGCGGTCCCAGACGAGGCGGTCCCAATGCCGCTCCTGCTCGCCGCGGCTAATCCGCTCTTCGACATAGGCGTCCATCTTTTTGCGGTCTCCCAAAAAGCGCACGTAGAGAAAGTCGGCCGTTATGGGATCGACGCGCTTGGTAGTGTCGGCTAAGCTCGGCATGGTGTAGTAGTTATTCAACACCAGCGCCACCCCGTGTTCGCGCAGCAAGTCCAACAGTTCCGCCCGCAGCCAGCTTCCGTTGCGCACCTCCACCGCAAAGCTAAACTCGCCCGTAGGTAGCTGCGGCAAAAATGCCGCTAGGCGCTCGGTGAACGCGCTGCCGTACTCGTTTTCGTGCGCGTCCTGTCCCCGCGCAATGTATGGAAACTGCATCAGCAGCGGCCCCAACCGCTCGCCCAGCGGGGCCATCGCGTCGAGGAAGGATTCCATTTCCCCCATGCAGTCCATGAGCATTTTCTCGTGACTGATCACGCGGGGAATTTTGGCGGTAAAGCGAAAGTGTGGCGGCGTCCGCCGTAGCCACCCCTCTATCGCCTTGGGCGTCGGCACCCGATACCAAGTCGAGTCGATCTCCACACTTCTGAAGACCTTGGCGTAGTGTTCGATGTAATCGGCCGCGGCGCAGCCCTCTGGATAGATCAGTCCTTCCCAATCCTCATTCGACCAACTCGTCGTCCCCAAAAAAAGCTGCGCGGGCAGCCCCTCCTGCACCTGCTGCATCCGCCCGGCGTGCCGAGGCTTGGCCGGCGGCATGATCTCGGGAAAAAGGTCCTGTTGCTCTCCCACGGTTCGCTCCATAAAAAAGAGGGCGCGGCACCTACCGCACCCTCGCAATTCCGCGAATATCCCTGTATGCGCTACGCTTTCTCCCGCACCATCTGCACCACCTGTTCCCGCCCCACTAGCTGCACAAGCGACCCAAACCGCGGCCCTTGCTCCTGCCCCAGCACCACCTCGTAAAACATCCGAAACAGCGACTTGGGGGATACTCCGGCCTCGCGGGCCAAGTCGAACGGAATGGCCTGCAACTCTTCCTCGGTGGCCCCGTTGGTCGCGTTCAGCCGCTCGGCCAACTGTCCTAGCAGCGCCCGCTCCTCGTCCGTGGGCGGACGAAACTGCTTGTTCGGCAGCACCACGTCTCGGTAGTAATTAAGCCCCTTCTCCACCAGCGCCTGCGTTACCTGGGGATAAGTAGAAGCCTGCGCATCGTAGCGCGCCAGATAGTCGCCCAACACCTCGACCGAATCCACTCCCAAGGCTGCGATCAGATTGTTGACTGTCGAGAAGTTGATCCGGGATGCGTACTCGGGTACGTCCTTGCCGCAGTCGCCGATATGCCACACGGCCTGCTCGGGCTGCTTCTCCGTTGCCATTTCGGGATAGCGCCGCAGCGCATCGAGATAGTCATCAACGCACTTGGGGACGATATCCCAGTGCAGCCGCTTGGCCCGCTTGGGATTCTGGAACAAGAAAAAGAGCAGGGATTCTATCGGCGCGTACGCCTTCCACGCATCTACTGTCACCCCCATGCGGCCGGCGCTGCTCGCCAATCCCCGCCCTTCCTCGTCGAGAAAAAACTCGTAGCACAAGCCGACCGGCTGCTGCTTGCCCATCAGGCGCACGATGCGGGAGGACTGGCGAACCGAGTCGACGAGGTCTTTGCCGTACATTTCATAATCGACCTCGTAGGTGTACCAGCGCAGGGCCCAATCGACTTTCCAGCCCACCTTGGCACTGCCGTCGAGCACCGACTGCTCGCCGCTCTCGCCACACCCGGTGTAGGGGCCGGTATCGAGGTCGCAAGTAAAGCTCACGCTGCCCCGGCTGGGATGGTAGGCGGTGACGCGCGTGGCCATGATCGAGCCACAGTTGGTACAAATCGGAAAGAAGGGCGACCAGTGCTGGCGATTTTGTTCCCGCAGCGTCGGCACGATGATTTGGCGAACTTCTTCGGCTTTTTCTAGGAGAATCGAAAGCCCTTCGTCGAAGTCGCCGCGCACGTAGGCTTCGCGCGAGCTTTGAAACTCGTAGTCAAAGCCGGAGGCGTCGAAAAACTCGCACAGCTTGGCGTTCATATGGTCGCTGAAACTCGCACAGCAACCAAAGGGATCTGGGACGGCGTGTAGGGGTTTGCCGAGGTGGGCGGCGAGCATCTCGGGCTGCGGCAAGTTGCTAGGCACCTTGCGCAGGCCATCCATGTCGTCGCTGAAGCAGAGTAGGCGGGTTTTTGTCCCGTAGAGGTATTCACAGGCGTTGCGCACCCAAGAGGTGCGGACGCCTTCTGAAAAGTGCCCTAGATGGGGGAAGCCGCTGGGGCCAAAGCCGGTCTCGAATAGTACCGGGCGGTCCCCGCTGGGCCGGCGCTGCTTGACGATCTGTGCCGCCTCTTGGAAGGGCCAAGCCCGATGCGTACTGGTCTGGTTCCTCTCCATGTGCCTTGGTCTGGTGTGAGGCTCATCGAGACGGCACTTGGGTGGTCGTGCGGCGTCTCAGCGATTGCGGAAAGTGATGCGTCCGCGGCTCAAATCATAGGGCGAAAGGGCCACGGTGACCTGGTCGCCCGGCAGCACGCGAATGTAGTACTTGCGCATCTTGCCGGAGACATGGGCCATGATCTTGTGGCTGTTCTCCATCTCGCACTTGAAAAAGCCGTTGGGCAGGGCCTCTTTGACCACTGCTTGGACTTCGATTGCTTCTTCTTTAGCCATTGCTCTCGCCTAAAGGAGATGGGATGGTGGTGGCGTCATCGGCACCACCAAAAAGTAGCCGCTAAAGCGACTCACAAAGAATACGAATTGTACGCGTTAGCCGAGCAAAAGTCAAACTCATTCGACCAAGTAATTCACATCGTACGAGGCGTGTTTGACCGCTTCGATCGTCGCTAGATGAGGGGCTAGTTGCTGGATTTTACCGTAGTATTGGACGGCTTCCGCATATCGCTCGGTCTTTTCGCAGATCACGCCGAGGTTGTGCAGGGCTGGGATGTGATCTCCGGACAGCGCGATGACCTGCTTAAAGGCAGCTTCGGCCTCAGTGAGGTCGCCGCTGTCGAGGTGGGCGAGGCCCTTGGCGAAGAACATGCTCTTGTTGTCTTGCTCGTATTCGACGGCCTGGGCCAGCGCGGCGAGTGCCAACTCGGGCTGTTGGGCTTGCAGCCGCACGAGCCCAAGGCTGTAATAAGCGCGAGCCAGCGCGCGGCGCGCACCGCGATACTGGAAATCGACCTGCAACAAGGTCTCTAGGTGTTCGATGGACTTTTTGAAGTCGCCGACCTTGTGATACGCCACGGCCATGTTGAAGCGAGCACCGACGTGGTCGGGCTGAATCGCGATGACTTTTTCGAGGTATTCGAGGCCCTCGGCTTGGTGCTCAGTGCGGCAGAGCAAGGTCCCCAGCCCGGCCATGGCTTCGACCATCAGCGAATCCAGCCGCAGGGCTTCCTCATAGTGGTGCTTAGCCTCGCGGTCGTATCCCTGGCCGTGGAGCATGACTGCGAGATTGCAATGCGCCTCGGCGTAGTTGGGGTCGAGTTGCAAGGCTTCGAGCAACAGCCTTTTGGCCTCGTACTTTTGCCCGTCGTCAAAGTACGCGTTGGCGAGGAGGACGCGCAGTTGCGGGTTGTAAGGGTTGATGGTGACCTTGGCGTTGAGGTAGCGGATCTTCTCTTTGGCCCAGAGATTGTACCCCCGCTTGTCTTGGAGCTGGGCTTGGCCCTCGCTGTACAGCAAGGCCAGCAATAGAAACGCGAGTGAGGCCCTCATGGTTGGAACTTATGAATCCGATCGTTGAACGTATCGGCCACATAAATGAACCCCTCGGCGTCGCGGGCAATGCCGCCGGCTACCACCTCGCGCTCACCCTCTTTGCCAGTGGCCATATCGACGATGACTTGGAGGCGGCCCTTGAAGCGGAACTGGTCTTCCCCGTCGCCTTCCTCACCCCAGCGCGTCAGGTAGTGTCCTTGCTGGAACACCTCGATGCGGCTGTGGCCGGCGTTAACCACGAAAGCCCGATCAGCCGCTTCATCGACGGCAAAATCAGTGGGCCGCAGTAAAAGCCCGCTGCCGCGGTCCTGATACGATTTGGGATCGCGGCCAATGACGCGGCTGGCCGCGGCGCGCTGCGGGTCGTCGTACACGACTAGCCGGGGTGCCTGCCAGTCGCCGGCGCGCAGGGCCAATGGCTCAATCAGCGCGGCGAATCGCCCTTGCCAAAGCCGCAGACTGGCCACCAGCAGGGCCGGGATGGCGTACTGGACCTGCTGCTCGCCGGCTTGGTCGAATAGCTGCAATTGGCTGATGCTCTCGATGTAGATGGCATCGCCGTCGATGACGATGTGGCGGGCGAACAGCCCGGCTAGTGGACGCGTCCACAACAGCCGACCATCCGGGGCGAATTTCGCCCAAAAGGCCTCTGGCTTCTGGCTCGGGCGGTGTAGGTTGTACACCACGTAGAGGTGGTCGTCGTCGTCGAAGGCCAGCGCCGGCCCGTCTAGCGCACTTGTTTCCATACAGGCTAGAGGCTCAGTGGTATAGACCCATGCGTCCAAAGCGTGCCCCGCGCGGTCGAAGCGCTCGACGCGTCCCTCGCCCGCGCCGACGACAAAGACCGTGCCGTTGCGGCCGATGGCTAGCCGCGTGGGGGCCACGCCCTCGTCCAGTGCCCAGCTTGCGATGCGGCGGTGGAATCCGCCCGCGGCCGTTGTGCTGACCAGTTCGTGTACGGTCTCGTCCTCACCGAAGAAGATGACTATCCGGTAGCTGTAATGCGTGTTGGCCCACAGGTCGGCGTCTGTAAAGGTGGTGTCGGCCACGGATTCCACGCGCGCTATGGCTGCGAACTCTCCCCCTGCGGCGCGCTGAATTTCGCCGTAGAGAAAGCCCGCTGAAGACACCGGGTGCCAGACCAGATGCGCGGCGGCTTCCTCGCTGGAGAAGGTCGCTGTGAGCACGGGGGAGGGCGCAAGCCAAGGCGGAACCTTCTTGCCGGCGAAAGGGCCGACGCAGGCGGCGAGCGCTGCTACTAGGAAAAAGATGAGTCGCTTCATAGGGCAAAAGAGATAGCCCCGCCCGCCCCCAATGTCAAGGAATGCGGGTCACCCCAGAATAAAGACGCAAGAGTTGACGCTGGTAGTTCCACTCGTACAGGGCTGTCAAGGAATATGGGATCACCCCAGAATAAAGACAGCGTTGCCGACCTTGCCGGTGAAGTAGTCGATGACCAGCCACAGCCCGTTGCACAGGGCCTCGCCCATGATCAGGCCCATAAAGAAATGCTGGCTCGTCCGATAGTGCGCCGCCCCGCCAAAACGCAAAATCAGATGAGAGCGGCCGGCGGCATCGGTGAGTCCGTCGTTTTGGCTGCCCTGGAGGTGCTGGCCATACGGGGAGCGATCTATTCACCGCGCGGCTTGGGGTTTGACGGTGCAGGTGGGACAGACGCGCCGCAAGTGTTCGCGCCGCACCTGCCACAGGTCGTGGGCCTTTACTAATTCGCATTCGGCCTGCCCCACCTTACCCCGCCGCTGCAACTTCCTCCGGTCGAGTGTTGAGTCCAGCTTGTGGGTTGGGACTGGGCAGTGGCCGCTGCGAAAGGCTAGCCCCAAGACCTCCTCCACAGCTCCGTTTTGGCGCACGATCCGGTCCGGGAGAGCAAAGGACTCGATGCAGCCGCAGGGCACGGACATCTCGGCTATGTGGTAGGCCGTGCTGGTGTCGTGCGTCGTACCCAGCGCGAGGATATAGCCGCCGCCGTGTACCAATTTGCCGATCGGGCTATCCGCGGCCCAGATGCCGGCTTCGAGATGGCCACGGCAGTAGTGTCTGGCCTGCGGCCCGATCGCCGCTACCGCATGGGTAGGATGCGCGCTGCGCTCGGCCTCGGCGCGCCGCCATAGCGCGTCCGGGATCGCGCCGTTAGTGGTGGGAGTGGCCAGCCGGTTGAAGACAGTCGCCACGCGGTGATTGAACGAGGGGGCCAGTAGGGTTCCGCGCTTGCCGACGGCTTGCAAGAGCGCATCGACGACGGTCTCGGCACCGCCCTCCACAAAGCCGATGGCCGAGAGGGAACTGTGTACCATCAGGTCCATGCCCGGGGCGACGCCCAAGCGACGCAAATCCCTCACCAGTTCCTTGCGGCCGATCATATTGGCTGGGTCGATCAACTGGGCGTAACCCAATTCGGCGTGGGCCGCAAAGTAGGCGTGGACCCGGTCTATGGCGATAGGCTCTTTTGCTTGCTGCCGCGGTCCTGCGCCGGAGTCGGCCTCCTCGCAGGCGATGCGCTCGGCGATTTCGCCCAAGCTGCGGCGGCCATCGGCCCAAAACAGCGCCCAAGGGGTAAGCTGCGTGGCGGCGATGCGCTTGCTTATGGCCTCCGGCGCGTTCTCCGCCGTCGGCGAGAGCACCGCCGTGCGCTGGGGTACCAGCCGCGCCTCGGCAGGTCGGCGCGGGCGCTTTGTCGGTGATATGTCCTCGGAGGCTGCCGCAATTTGTCGCTTGCCCTCGGCGATTGCTCCCATGACCTCGCTGCGCCCACCGCCCCAGAGCCAGCGCGTCAGTCGCTGCATACTGCGGCTGTGCGCGTCGCGGGTGTACTCGGCTTCAACGCGGGAGCCTTTTTGGCGTTTTAGCACCCCGAGAAAGTACTCGTTTTCGGTGCGGACCAGTTCCCCCACCTCCGCACTACCGATGTCGGCCAAGTAGTACACATAGGCCGCCATAGCGGCGGCGCAGGTCTCCAGGCCCTTGGGACTGAGCAATTTTTCCACGTCGGCCGAAGAGTGATAGGCATCAAAGCCGCGCCCGCTCTTTTGGTGGTGCGTCGTCAGCCAGGGACAGGGGAATCCGTATTGCGGGTCGCCGATCAGGGTGTCGGAAGTGGACATAAAGTGCGCCGGATATACGCGGTAGCCGGGTTGGTGCTGCCGCACTCCGGCGCGCAGGATCGCCGCGCCGACGCGATCGACGAAACTGGCCGACATTGGGATCGTCCCGTGCCACTCCAAGCGGCCGTCGCAGACTTCGGGCCGGGATCCGACCGTGTCGATACAAGCACCGGCCAACGGCGTCTGCAATCTCCGCGTCCGCTCTAGGTAAGCAAAAAACCCGTAACACTCGTACGCGTTGAGCAGGCGGATGGTGCGCTTCGGTCGCTCGATCTCGCCGGCTTGGATAAGCCCTTCGATTATTCGGGCGATTTCCAAGGTCACAGCTACGCCCGACGCGTTATCTACGGCCCCCGGCTCGGCGCTATGGGCAATGACCCAAACTTCGTCTTGGGGGTCGTCGGCTCCGGCGATGATTCCGCTAACCACATCGTGGCTGCCCACGTATTTGCGGACATCGGCCACCACCTGTACCGTCAGCACTCCATGCTGCTGTGCCAGCCGTCTGAGCTGTGCTCCTTGTCTGGCAGAGATCGCAAAGCCCACTAGGCGCGCCGTTCCCTGCTGCGGGGGGATCGCGCCCCACCCGAACTTGGTCCAGGCGACTGCATCGGGCAGGTTGGGAACCTGTTGGTCGGAGATGACCGCAGCAGCGCCCTTATCGGCGAGCAGCTTGAGGTGAGTGCGCGGGTCTAGTTTCGTCAGCACGAGCGCTCCGGCGAGTCCGTCGGCCGGCTGCCGCTCGATTTCCTCAACGTGGTCGAGGATAAATAGCCGCAGCCGCAAGCCGCCCGGTGGCGTCGCTGCGCTCCATTGGATGAGGTGCCAGGGGTTGACCTGCCAATCCAGTACCCGCTCCGCGACTGGATGCACCACATCGACGGTTGCTCCTTGGACATCGGCCGCCTCCTGGATGATCCACCGCCCAGAGCCGATCCGCCCTCCCGTCTGAATCGCTTCGACCTCGGCGCGCGCCCCGGCGGCCTCGTACCGCCGCACCAGCGTCGCGGTCGTCTCGTGAAAGCGGTCAAACGAATTCCAGCGATCGGTAGCGACCACTTCCCGCACCGCCCCCATCATTTCTCGTCCATTCGCCGCCTGCAACATCAGCGGCAAGGTTTGGCGGCAGAGCCGCTGCAACGATTTCGCGCTAGCCATGATCTCCTCCTTGTTTTGGCATCTAATAAAGGTCAGCGCTTGGATTACAACAAAAAAGCGGGGAGCTAGCGGACGAAAACGTCCACCAACTCCCCACTAACCGAGCGATATGCGATGCCTATTTAGTTGAGGTTGAGCACCTCCTCTAGCGCCTCCATCTCTTGCAGGTCGAGGTCGATATCTTCTAAGAGATCGTCGTCGCGCTGGCGGCAGAACTCCTCGCGCCGCCGGCGCTTACGCGCATAGGGGGTCTCGATGTTGTAGAGCCGGCAAAGCCGGCTGAAACTGCCCGGGGCGATACCCAGCGCACGGCTGGCTTCTTGGTTGCTCGCGTAGATGCGCGCCGCGCGCTTGATGCGTTCTGGCTCGATTTTGCGCATGAGTTGTGTTCTCTCCAGATCTTCAATTGGTGCAAAGTTCGACGAAATTCAACGAAAAAAGCCGCAGCATTTTTGCGCCGCAGCCATTAAAAAAGCCGCTGGAAAGCGGCTATATCGAGTTCGATGTATCGCCGGTTTCCGGGACGCAAAAGTGCCCTCCTTATCGAAAGCGCTGTCCCGAAAACCCCGTGGGAAAGCCCTTGCACGCGCGGTCAATCGCCTGAGACGATTACATTGCGAATGCGAGGTGAATTCCCGATTCGGCTGGGCGTTTTAGCCAGCCGATGCACG
Source organism: Candidatus Latescibacterota bacterium (assembly GCA_965261395.1). Taxonomy (GTDB): domain Bacteria; phylum Latescibacterota; class UBA2968; order UBA8231; family UBA8231. Next base: position 1,922,501 of record OZ253462.1, on the reverse strand, counting down.
CAACCTGAAGAGTCGTGCGTGTATTCTAGGGATTGGGACGAACGCGCAACGCTCGGATGCTGTTTTTAGCCCGCATATTTGGGACCTTATGGCCGCCCCCGTCGGGGAGCTGGCTCCTAAGAGTACTACACGAGAATTGATGTGCGAAGAGAATCATTACTTGAGGCCCTCCTCTCTATGGTGATGTGCAATTTGCTTTGCACGGTTCTTGATTGCCTTTTAGTTTCACTTTCAAGGTGATATATTGTCAAGGAAAAAATACCTAAGAATAGAAAAAAAGGCACTTTACGTCATTTTCTGAATATCTCTTAATTAATCCGCATATTTATCAATCACCACGACATCGTCGTCCGCGTTGGACGGCGCGAATCCTCTAACGACCAAGGAGACCATTATGTATTCGATTGGCTTAGGCATGCGGCTGCGCCCCGACGCGTACGCCGAGTACAAACAGGCCCACGACGACCTGTGGCCCGAAATCGCCGACAGCATGACCGACAACGAGGTCAGCATGGCCATCTATCGCTTGGGCGAACACCTCGTCATCCACGCGGTCGCCCCCACTGAGGAAGACTGGCTCAAGAGCCGCCAAGTTCCCATCCTAGAAAAGTGGTACGACTACATGGCCCAATTGTTGGAGACCGACGACGAGGGGCAGATCATCTTCGAGGAGTTACCCGAAGCCTTTGCCTTCGGGATGTTCAAGGAGGCGTGAACCCTAGGCTGCCTCCACTGGATTTTGCAGCCGGCCGATCTGGTCTATTTCCACGATTACCTCGTCGCCGGCTGCGAGCCACACGGGCGGCTTGCGCGCAAAGCCCACGCCCTGCGGGGTACCGGTGAGAATGACCGTGCCCGGCAGCAAGGTCGTATCTTCGCTGAGAAATTCGATCAGTTCGGCGACCGGGAAGATCATGTCGCCGGTGGTGTGGTCCTGCATGGTCGCGCCGTTGAGGATCGTGCGGATGCCGAGGGTTTGCGGGTCGGGGATTTCGTCGGCAGTGACCAGCACCGGCCCCAAAGGGCAGAAGGTGTCAAAGCCCTTGCCGCGGATCCACTGGCCGCCGCCGCCGTTGAGCTGCCACTTGCGGGCCGAGACGTCGTTGGCGCACGTGTATCCGAGCACGTGGCTGAGGGCGTCGGCGCGGGAGACGTTGCGGGCGGCTTTGCCGATCACCACTGCGAGCTCGCACTCGTAGTCAACTTCCGGGCCGCGGCGACAGCAGGCTGGCAGCAGGATCGGGTCGCCCGGGCCGCAGACCGCGCTCGTGGGCTTGGCAAAGACTACGGGCTGCTCGGGCGGCTCGAGGCCGGATTCGGCCGCGTGTTCTCGATAGTTTAGCCCAATGCAGAAAATGTTGGTCGGGGCGAGCGGGGCGAGCCGCCTTTTGACGGCTACCTGTTCGTCCGTGGGCACTAGTTCTGCGAATAGATCGCCGGTGAGGACGGAGGCTTGGCCCTCCTCGGCTTCGAGGCCCCAACGGACGGCGTCTTCAGCGTCGATAAAGCGGATGATGCGCATGTCTTTCTCCTTTGTTTTTCCAGCACTTGCACAAACCTTAAGGCAGGGCTGGCAGCCCGTCAAATAACCTTGACGCTTGGGGTGGGGCCGCCTATTTTCCCCATGCTAAATATTAAACACAACCCGAGGAAAAGAGCGTGCCTCAAAACGTCAGCGAAGAACACGTACGCAAGATAGTCGAAGAAGTGGTGCAGCGCGTCGTCAGCGGCGGGAACGGCAGCGAGAGCGGGAACACCGGCGTCTTCGCGACGATCGACGCGGCCGTCCAAGGCGCGACCCGCGCCCAGCAGCAGTTGGTGGCCCTGTCGCTGGAGGAGCGCAAAAAGATCGTCGAGGCCCTCCGGCAGACGGTGCACGTCCACGCCGAGGAGTTTTCGCGGCGGGCCTTGGCCGAGACGGGCATGGGGCGGTTGGAAGACAAGATCCTCAAGCACCAAGTCGCGGCCGACACCACGCCCGGCGTCGAAGACCTAGAGGCCACTTCGTGGACCGGCGATCACGGGCTGACCGTAGTCGAAATGGCCCCCTACGGGGTCATCGGCGCGGTCACTCCATCGACGCATCCCGTGCCGACGATGGTCAACAACGCCATTTGCATTATCGCCGCGGGTAACTCGGTCGTCTTCAACGTACATCCGGCGGGCCGCAAGGTCTCCATGTTCGCGGTGGACTTGATCAATCAAGCCATCGTCGCAGCCGGCGGGCCGGCCAACTTGGTGACCGCGGTCGAAACGCCGACCATTGAGACGGCCAACGAATTGTTCAACCACCCAGGCGTCCGCCTGCTGCTGGTCACAGGCGGGCCGGGCGTGGCCAAGGCCGCGCTGGGTAGCCCCAAAAAGGCCATCGTCGCCGGACCAGGTAATCCGCCCGCGGTCGTCGATGAAACCGCCGATTTAGCCAAGGCCGCGCGCGACATCATCGACGGGGGGGGCTTCGATAACAACATTCTCTGCATCGGCGAGAAGCAGGTCTTTGCCGTCGCCTCCATTGCCGACGAGCTCAAGCGGCTGATGGTCCAATACAATGCATATGAGCTCGACGCACGGCAGATTGAGGCCCTCGCGCAGGTGGCCTTTGTCGAAGGGCCAGACGGGCATCTCGCGGCCAACCGCGAGTTGGTGGGGCGCGACGCTGCCGTGCTGGGCGAGCGCATCGGCCTCCGGCTCGACTCGTCGCTGCGCATGCTCATTGGCGAGACCGATGCCAACCACATTTTTGTGCGCGAGGAGCAGATGATGCCCTTTCTGCCGATCGTGCGGGTTCCCAACATCGACCAAGCCATCCGCGAGGCCGTCATCTCCGAGCACGGCTATGGGCACACGGCCGTGATCCATTCGCGCAACATCGAAAACATGCACAACATGGCCCGCGCCGTAGATACCACTATTTTCGTCAAGAACGGCCCCTCCTACGCTGGGGTTGGCTTGGGCGGCGAGGGCTTTGGGACGTACTCCATCGCTGGGCCTACGGGCGAGGGCCTGACTTCACCGCGGACTTTTACCCGCCAGCGCCGCTGTGCCCTCGTCGACTACTTCCGCATCACCTGATGCTCTTAGGCCAAGTCAAAGGGCATTTGGTTTCCACGGCCAAGGTTCCGAGCCTCAACGGCAAGAAGCTCTTAGTCGTTGAAATCGCGTCGGTGCGCGAGCATGGTCTGGTGCTGACGGGGCGGGATATGGTCTGCATCGATGCGGTGCAAGCGGGCAAGGGCGAGTTGGTGATTTTGGTGCAGGGCAGCTCGTCGCGGATCGCCCCGGACTTGGGCGATGTGCCAGCCGACGCGGTAATCGTCGGGATCGTCGATTCGCTACAGGCTATGGGCAAAGACTTCGACTGTCGGCAACTGAGCCGCGAAGGATAGGCGATGGACGTTGCACCAGCGGCTGGATTGGACCGCAAGCAGATTGAGGCGCTGGTGCGCCGGGTGGTGTACGATCACCTGCCCGACGCTCAGCTAGAGCAGGCACCTCCAGCCCCGAGGCTGGTCGTCAATATGTCCGCCCGCCACGTCCACCTCAACCAAGAGGCAATGGACGCGCTCTTCGGCGCGGGTGCCGAGCTGACCGTGCAGAAGACCTTGTACCAGGGGGGTGCTTTCGCCGCCGAGCAGACGGTGTCGGTTTTCGGCCCGCGCAAGCAGGTGATTCCCAATGTCCGCATCCTCGGCCCATTGCGCGATTACAACCAAGTGGAGCTGGCCTTTACGGACGCCCGCTTTTTGGGCATTGACGCGCCGGTGCGGCTCAGTGGCAACATCGAGGAGACGCCGGGCTGCTACTTGGTGGGGCCGGCCGGAGGGCTGGAGCTTGCGCACGGAGTGATCCGGGCCGCCCGCCACGTTCATCTAAACCCGGCCGAGGCTGCGTACTACGGGGTCGGCCCGGGGGACTTGCTGCGGCTGGTAGTAGAAGGCGATCAGGGTGGGGTGCTGGAAGGGCTGATCTGTCGAGTCAGCGAGCGCGAGCGCCTAGAGGTTCACATCGACACAGACGAGGGCAATGCGATTGATTTGGTACATGCCCGCAAGGTATATTTGGAGCGTTGAACGCAAAAATCCGCACAATTACTTCAGGAGGTAAGGGATGTCGGATGCAATAGGCATGGTAGAAACGGTGGGGCTGGTCGGGATCGTCGAGGCCGGCGACGCCATGGCCAAGGCCGCCAGCGTACAGCTTTTGGGCTGGGACAGGGTCGGCTCCGGCTTGGTGACAGTGTTTTGCTCGGGCGATGTGGCGGCCGTCAAGTCGGCTGTGGATGCCGGCTCGGCCGCGGCGGCCAAGGTTGGGGAGGTGCATTCGGTGCACGTGATTCCCCGCCCGCACAGCGAGTTGACGGCCGTCGTGCCCGAGCGCAGCGACAGCGACGACAGCGATGGTCGCGTCCGCGCCTTGGGCCTCATTGAGACGAAGGGGGCCATCGGCGTAATCGAAGCAGCCGACGCCATGAGCAAGGCCGCCGATGTGGAGGTCGTCAAGCTCCAGGACATCGGCGGCGGGTACATTACCGTCATGGTCAGTGGCGACGTCGGCTCGGTGCAGGCTTCGGTCAGCGTTGGTGCCGAGGCGGCCGAGCGCGTGGGCGAGCTCGTGTCGCAGCACGTGATTCCCCGCCCCCACGACGATCTCGTCGCGTTGTACTTGTAGGTAGAGGAGACAAATAATGAAAGCATTGGGTATGGTTGAGACCCGTGGTTTGGTCTGCGTCGTCGAAGCCCTCGACGCCATGTTGAAAACCGCCGACGTGAGCTATGCGGGCCAAAAGCGCGTGGGCAGTGGCCTAATTACCGTTCTAGTCGAAGGCGACGTAGCGGCTGTCAAAGCGGCGGTAGATGCAGGAGCGCAAGCCGCCCAGCGCATCGGCGAGCTGCGCAGCGTCCACGTGATTCCCCGCCCGACTGAGGGGCTGACAGACCACATTGGTTAGCTAAGTGGCCGAGGCTTTGCACATCGACGCCCCAGTCGTCACCGGCGATTTGCTCGGGCGCGAGCACAAGGGCGAGCGGGCACTCAAGGTGGCCCCCAGCGCCATCTTGACGCCGACGGCTTGGGATTACATCCGCCAGCACCGGTTGCAGCTAAGTCGCGGCGCGGCCGTTGCGGCAGCCGCCGACGGCGTTGCGGACGCGGGCCGGTGCGAGCATCCCGACCGCGCCTGCGGCTGCCAGCACGAGGAGTTTGGCTCGGGGTACGTCGAGCCGTCGCGCTGCGGCGATTGCGCCGTCCACCAGCGCAAGAAGGCGGGCGACCCCGAGGCGAGCTGCGAGGGCTGCAACCGCTACAAGACGCTTCTGCAACAAATCGAGCAGGGCCAAGCCACCGACCCGGAAGCCTTAGTTGAGCAGATCACCGAGCTAGTAATTCACCGGCTGGCAGACTGAGCTATGGCCGGGTCCCCAGCAGTCGGCATGATCGAGGTGCAGGGCGTGGCCGCCGCCATTGTGGGTGCAGATGCGGCCTGCAAGGCTGCGGACGTGCAGCTCGCAGGCTGGTCGTCAATTGGCGGTTATACCACGGCCTTTTTTACCGGGTCGATCAGCGATGTGGCCGCCGCGCTGCAAAGCGGCGAAGAAGCGGCCCGCGGCGTGGTAGAACACGTGGTGGCCGTCCCTCTAAACCAGCCCGCCGCTGCCTGCTTCCATTTCGTCAATTTTCCAATCAGCACCCGCAGCGATTTTCCCGCCGGTGCCTTGGGGTTGGTTGAGACGCGCGGCTACGGAGCTCACATTCACACCAACGATCAGATGGTCAAGACGGCTGCCGTCGAAGTAATCAACGTGCTGACGGTCCACGACCGCGTGGTGTGTTCGCTGGTCTTGGGGGACGTAGGGGCCGTAACCGAAGCCATAGCCGTCGCGCAAAAGCTGCTCGCGGGCTGCGAGCACTTGCTGGGCACGGCACTGATTCCGCAGCCGCGACCCGAGGTTTTGGCCGCATACGCCGTGCCGATGGGAGGTGGCGGTGTCTAGCGGAGCGATCGGCATGCTGGAGACGCGCGGCATGGCGTCGCTAATGGCTTCCACCGACGCCATGCTCAAGGCCGCTGAGGTACGCCTCTGTGGTCGGCACGGCATTGGCTCGGGTTGGCTCACCGTAGTAATTGCCGGCCAAGTGGCTGACGTGGAGGCGGCCATTCGCGTCGGCGAGGTCGAGGCGAACCGCACCGGCGAATTGATTGGCGCGCGAGTGGTGCCGAGGCCGGATGCGCGCGCCATGGACGCCATGCCCCACGCAACCGGCCTCGGTGCCGAACCGGTACAGCCGCGAGCGCTTGGCCTGTTGGAGACGCAGGGCCTGACGCCGCTAGTGGCTGGCACCGACGCCATGCTCAAGGCCGCCCAAGTGGAGCTAGGGGGTTGGGCCTTCATCGGTGGTGCCCTGTGTCACGCACCGGTCTTTGGCGATGTGGCGGCCGTGCAGACAGCGCTAGAAGCTGGCCGGCAAGCAGCCGAGCGGCTTGGCACCGTGTACGCGACCCTTGTTTTGCCCCAGCCCAGCGAAGGACTAGGCCCTCTGCTGCCGCCCGCGCCACCGGTCACACCGCGCGCCACTGGTGCCTTGGGCCTCATAGAGACCATTGGTTACGCCGCGGTCGTGGGCAGCGCCGACGCCATGCTCAAGGCCGCGGATGTCCAAATCGAGCGCTTGAGCATCGGCAGCGGTGGGCGGATTGCCGCGCTGGCCACCGGCCAACTCGACGACGTGCAGGCCGCCGTGCGCGCCGGTGCTGAGGCCGCTACGGCCTTGGGCCAGCTCGACGCCTCGGCTGTAGTCTCGCGGCCCGATTCCGCGCTAGTCGCCCGCTTTGCCACTGCGGCCGAGGGCCTTGGGCCGGGTGCGCGGCAGGCTATGGGGCTGATTGAGACGCGCAGCACCGTGGCCTTGGTGCGGGCCGTCGATCGGATGCTCAAAGCCGCTTCCGTCGAATACGAGGGGGCCTATAAGGTGGGGTACTACTTGACGGCCGCGGTCGTCCGCGGCGATGTCGGTGCCGTGCAGGTCGCCATAGAGGCGGGCCGGCAGGAGGCCGTCGCACACGGAGAACTGGTCTCGGCCTACGCCATTCCGCAGCCCTACAGCGGCCTCGAAGGCCGCCTGCCGCACGTTTAGCGAGGACGCGAAAAATGATTCGGATTGACGATGCAGTAATTACCGCTCAGACCTTGGAGGGTCGCCTGGCTGGCGAACGGCAGGTCGAGCTCGGCCCGGGGGCCAAGCTGACGCCCTCGGCGCAGGACTTTTTGCGCGCTCAAGGTGTTGAGGTCGTGCGTCGAGAAGCCAGCAGCCAAACCCCCCCAACGCCAATATCGGCACCAGCGGTTGCTCGCGCCGACGGTCGCAAGGCATTTGCTGGCATCTTCTGCCCCAATCTCATCCTTTTCGACCGCCAGAACGGGATCAACCACGCCGAGATGGAGCGCTACATCAACTGGCTGATCGAGGCTGGGCTCCACGGGCTGTACCCCAACGGCAGCACCGGCGAGTTCGCGCGCCTGTCGCGGGAGGAGCGCCAAGACGTGGTGCGGCTGGTCTGCGAGGTCAACGCGGGGCGCATACCCGTCTTGGCCGGAGCCAGCGAGGCCAATTTGCGCGACGTGCTCAAGATGGCTGAATACTACGCCTCGCTCGGCGTGGATGCCATTGCGCTAATGCCCCCCTATTACTATGAGATTTCCACTGAGAGCCTCTTCGAGTACTTCGCCGAAATTGCCGAAGAATCGCCGCTGGACATCCTGCTGTACAATATTCCGCAATTTACCCAAGAGCTGTCGATAGATTTGATGGAGCGGCTCTTGCCCTACGAGCGGATCTTCGGCACCAAGGACTCCAGCCGCGACCTGCCACGGCTGCTCAACACTATGCACCGCCTGCGCCAACAACGCCCCGACTACGTGGTAATGACCGGTTGCGAGGAAATCGTGTTCCCCTCAGTGCTCATGGGCGCTAGCGGAGGCACCATCGCCACCTCGGGCATCGTCCCAGAGGTGATTGTCGAGCTTTATGAAAAGGCCAAAAGCGGCGACATCAAGCGGGCCCGCGAACTGCAATACCGCATCCTCGACCTCATTAACTTGATGCTCCTCGGCGTCAACTTCCCAGAGGGCTTCAAGACCGGCGTGGCGGCCCGCGGCTTTGACGTAGGCCCAGCGCGCGCGTCGAGCAGCGCGGCCGAACAGGAGTACCTGCTCAAGCTAGAGGCTCAAATCAACTGCGTCCTCGCGGATATGGGCTATCCGGTGAGCGGCCCGCGCGCCTGCCCGACGACCAACCTGCCGCCGATCGTCGGTCGTTAGATGGCCCTTGCGGGCGCGCGCGTGTTGGTCGTCGGGGCCGGTATCATTGGCCGCTCGACGGCCTACTTCCTCGCGCGGCAAGGTGCTAAGGTCGTCCTGCTCGACGAGGGGATCGCCGCAGGTTCATCCACGAGCCGGGCCTCTTTGGGCGTCCTCACCCACTGCAACGGCGGCGACAATTCCTACGCTCAGCTTTTCCGCGATGGCCACGCCCTGCACGCCCGGCTGGCTTGCGATCTAGAAGAAGATATAGACGCAGACGTGGGCTGGCGTCCCCTCGGCGGCATCGAGCTTTTTGCCGACGCATCCCAGCTAGAGGAGGTCTGGCGCTTCAACCGCACGCGCGGCGGTCGGGTCGAGCGGCTCGACGAGCGGGCCTTGCGCGGTGCGGAGCCAGCGTTGGACGGCGGCTGCGAGGGTCTGTATTTTGCCGACGATCACCGGGTGGATCCCCTCAAGTTGGGCGCGGCGCTTTGGGCGTCTGCCGCCCAGCGGGGCGCGTCTGCCGCTTGGGGTGAGCGTGTCTGGCGCATTGCCCAAGAGGGCGAGACCGTCGAGGTCGCCACCACTAGCGGAACCCATCGCGCCGACTTTGCGGTCTTGGCGGCTGGGGCGTGGACCACCGGTTTGGCCGCGCAGCTCGGTGCCCGAGTCGCGTTGCGTCCGGTGCGGGGCCAACAAGCGCGTTTTGCCGGTGCCCCGCTACGCCACCTAGTGAGGGTAAACGGACGCTACCTCATTCCAGACGGCGGCGAAACAATCGCGGGATCGACGTTGGAAGAGGTCGGCTTTCGGCTGGAAACGACCTGCGCGGCCGCGGCGGAGTTCGCCGCGCAGGTACGCTCCGCGCTGGGGAGGTGCTTGCCGCTGTCGCGCCAGCAGGCTGGTCTGCGGCCCAAGCCCCGAGGCGGGCGTCCGCTCATCGGCCCGCTGACGGATGCGCCGAGGGTTTTCGTGGCCTCTGGGCACTACAAAAACGGCGTCTTATTAGGCCCGATTACCGGCCAAATCGTCGCTCACTGGATCGCCGAGGGAACCCCAGGGCGCGACATGCGCCGCTTCGCACCCGAGCGTTGAATTCATCGCCACCTAACACAGTTGAGGTTAAACATGCCATTGCAAAGAGAAGACCTACTCGACGCGCTAAACTCGGTTACCTCCATCCCGGTGGTCCCCTTTCGCGGCGGGCAAATCGACTATGAGGCCCACGCCAAGAACATCAACTACTTAATGGAGAACAATCACTTGGACGGCGACCGGCCCCGGGTGATTGGCATCGCCGGGACTAGCTTGATCCACCACATTAGCGCGGACGAGCAAGTGCGGTTGTTGGGCTTTACCGGCGAGCAGATGGGGGGGCGCGGGGTGCTGATGTCTGGGATTGCCCCCAATCCGGTTGGGGATGCCGAGCGGTTGATCGAGCGGGAGGCCGCGCTCGAATATCCCCCGGGTGTCTATCTCGTTATGCCGCTTACTGGCGTGGCCAATCCAGAGGGCATTTTTGCGTACTACGTGGATTTTGCCGAGCGGTTGGGGCGTTCGTGCGGGGCCAAGTTGCTCTACTACCTGCGCAACCAAGCCGAGCGTGACATAGCCGTGCGGCTGATGAACGAATCAGAGCACTTCGTGGGGCTGAAGATCGGCACCACGGTCGAGGACGTTGAGCCGATTGTCGCCGACGTACAGGAGGGAGCTGCGCTGGTGATATGGGGTGTGGGGGACCGTTCGACTGGGCCGGCTGAGCGCGGCACTAAAGGGCATACGTCGGGGATCAATGTGGCCTTCGCCCGCGCTTCAGACGAGATCAACAACGCCCAGCGCCGAGGCGATTTTGCCACGTCGCAGCAGATCGAAAACCAGCTCGCGGCCCTAGAGGAAATTCGCTTCCGCAACGGCCGCATGTATAACTACTCCGCTGTGGTTGAGGCCATGCACTTGGGAGGGTTCAGCGATGTGGATGGCGGCGAGGGCGGCCCGTTCAATCCGCGGGTGCCGGCGGAAGTGGCCGAGGAAGTAGCCGCGGCTATAGCCGACATTGTGGACTATCACTAGCCTTCGCCGCGCAGCCGCTCTAAATAGGCCGTCCATTCGACGGGAAGCAGGTGTTGCTTTTGGCTGTTGCAGTGCTTGCAGCAAGGCACCACGTTGGACTTGGTGGTGCGGCCGCCGCGGATGAGTGGCACCACGTGATCCATGGTCAGATCTTCGGGCGCAAACGACTGCTGGCAGTAGTGGCATTGGCCGGCGGCCCGTTTGCGCTTCCACCACTGGGAGCGGCGTAGCACCTTGGCCTTGTTTTTTTCTCGGGCGACGTGCTCGGTGTCGGCTGGGACGAAGTATGTGTTTTCCATGCGAGAGCAAGATATTAGGTGTATTTCTCTATGCTGGAGTTCCGGTGGGGGCGCTAGCTAAATCTGAAGATAGTGCTACAGGATACAAGCATTCATGCTCCAAAAACCGCCGGAGTGTTTCAAGGTTGATTTTGCCAGTCATAAAGTCTGATGGAGCGATTGCAATCGTTAGTTTCTCGCAGAAGTGACCTGCACGACAAGCGGAGACGAACGATTTAATGATTTCACGAGTTAAATCTTCCCGGGTCGCTTTTACGCGACTAAACTTGGAACCAAGGATTGGACAGCAGAGGGGTACGAACTCGCCCCTTGTGCGGATAAATTCCCATATCGCGGGTAGAGCATCAAGGATATCCTCTGTCGACGCGATTGCTTTCTTGTGCTCGTTGAGGGAGCTAATGGCGACAAGATAAGCGATTTTTTCACCGGACGAGACTTCCGCGACAGTGCCTATCGGGAATTCGATTTGCTTCCCATATGGTTTGTTGTTTCTGTCGAGCGTAGTCCCTTCGGTACTATCGATGCTCATACATATCTTTTTATCCAATTCATCCCGAGAGTTAGCAAAGAAGAGCTGTGTAAATTGCCCTTGAGTACTTTTTGGGGAAATAATACGATCCTCGAGACTCGTATCGAATGTTCGATTACAGGGTATTATAAATGCTGCCGGCACACTGAACATATCAGTGATACGCAGCTCAATGAACGAGTCTGTGCCCTGAATGCGTGAGGATGCTGTGGATTTCGGCAGAGCGCGATACACGCCGAGGGCAGCGCCACCAAGCAGGAATAACCACCAGTAGGACTTAACAAGATCTCCAAACGATAAAAAGAAAAATGATGAAGACTCAACAATGAGCCACAAAACTCCGAACGCTTCAAGGAGAGATCTGATAAGGGCAAGACGCGAGAGATGACGGAATAGAGCTATGGATATGTGGCCCTTAGTTACATATCTCTTAATAAGGTTCATGGTGGTAGTCCCAGACGTGTGTAGACTTCTTGCGAATAATAGTACGGTCCTATTTTGTTGTTTCTTTTGTAATTTGTGTGTTTGGTGGGCCAGTCCTCGAGAGCGTATTGGAGAATCGCTGCATTGAAACTAATGTGAATTGCCAACTTATCACGAATAATGGGTGGACAAAGCATAGTGTCTTGGGATCGCCGTCCGTTAAGGTTGACGCCAACTATCGGCAAATTACGTGTGATCGCCTGCTCTAGTTCCCATCGGACGAATTTATAGTGATACCGTGTGTGCTCACCTATCAGGGAAACTACAACATACGCATTCGCAAGACGTTCACTGAGTCGCCTCTTGATTGTTTCTTCGGTGCTGGTGTCCCTTGCGGTGTTGATGTCATGCGCGTCGAAAAAGTTGAAGTCTGTGCGATCATTCTGTTTCCATGCACACATCAGTCGGTAATAATGAATATCATTGTCCCCATCGAACGAGATGAACACTTTGTTACGATACGGCATCCGATTACTCCTTTTCAGTATAGATTTTGTTGTCAGTTACCTAGCTCAGACAGGCTCATAACGCTGGACGCTGATCTCATTTGCACGGGCGCGCATCTGCGAGGCGTCATACCAAGCCTGCATCCGCAGCAACATGTCCATGCCCACGCCGAATGCTTTTTCGATGCGCAGTGCCATCTCCGGCGATAGCGCGGCGTTGCCGTTCAGCAAGTCCGAAAGCGTTGCCCGCCGAACTCCTAGAATTTCGGCTGCTCTCGTCACGTTTAGGCCCAACTCCTCGATGATTTCTGTGCGAATGAAGTCGCCCGGATGCGAAGGGGTCATGTTCACTTTGATGCCGTCGGTAGCCATTAGTGGTAGTCCTCCAAGTTCAAGCGGTCGATATAGCCGTCCTCTTCTGCAAAGGTGATCCGCCAATTGCCGGATACCGAAATGCTCCATTCGTCCTGCCGGTCACCTGAGAGCCGATGGACGCGCCAGCCACGAGGCGCATCGGCAATGAATCTGTCCAATTCCTCTGCCAAAATCAGTGCCGTCAAGATCTTGCGCACTCGGTCAACCAAGTTGTGTTGCAGGAACCGGGGATTGTCGTCTTCGATCAACCGGCGCAATCCTCGGTGGTGGACAGAGCGAATAATCATGCTCTAAATAATCATGCTCTAAGTGTACGGTAATACCGTTCACTCTACAAGTCTTCCCACGGATTGTCAGGAGGTCGCCGAGGTATTGGCCGTACTGCGAGAGAAAATCAGCAGCGCTTGCTGATGAATTCGCGGCTCATCCACTGCCCGAGCACGTTCTGCGAGCGGAGCAGCATCTTCTGGTAGGCGCGCTCTAAGTTCTTTTTGTTTTTGGCGCTGGGCAGGACATTGTAGCGGCCGCGGATTTGGGTGATGGCGCGGCTGCGTGGATCGACGGCGATGGTGAGGATGCGGTGGCGGTGGCCTTTGCCGTCTTCTACGCCGAGGGACCAGATCGAGGTACTGCCGTTGCGGCAGCTCTTGGCGTAGGTATAGACGCAGTGGCCCATTTCGCGGCCCTCGGCCCCCAGTTCGTGGTTGGGAGCAGCTCCTTGATGCTCCAGGTGAGGGTCTCGCCGAGTGGCTTGTCCTCCTGCTTCTGCTCGAATTCGCCGATACTCGAAGCTCCCCAAGACATAGGCCGGACGCGGCTCTTTTTGCCACCAGCTCTGTCTGGCTCGGCGTCTGCATCGGGTGGCAGCACCTGCCGAGCCAGCGCTTCGTGCCACTCGTCAACTTGGCGCAACAGCTTGGGGATGCTGCGACTCTTCATCGAGAAGTTCGGCTGCGCCGGCGGCCTCTGCTCGACGCCACCACCGGGCAGGACGATTTGCTGCGGCACGTATTTCTGATCGTAAATAAAATCGACGATGGGACCGACGTGGGCCGGGTCGAGCATGGGATTATTGACAAAAAACAGGATCGCGGTGGACCAAAAATCCTCGTTTTCAAACGACTGGCCCAGCCGGGTGCCAATCACCGCCCGCGCCAACGCCGGACTGCCGCCTTGCCCCAAGACTTGACCCCAGCGCAAGGCATGGGCTATGGAGAGGTCGTCGGGGGCCGCGAGGAAGCAGTGGGCCGACTTCTTGTTCAAGGCAACGGGGAGATCGGCGGTGCGGATATTCTTTCCCGAGCCGATGTATTTGAACCACGCTTGGTGCAAACCGGCCGCGACCAGCGTCGCAGCAGATCGAAGCCTAGCAGGAGCAAGGCTGCTCCTGCCGACGAGCCGCTTGCCCACTCCGGTATCGGCGGTTTAATTTGCTCTTACCAACCAACCCAACACGACGCGTCCATGCTAGATCGCAATCCGATCCCACTCTTTCCCTTGCCGGTGGTCGTCTTCCCCGGCCAAATCGTGCCCCTGCACATATTTGAGCCGCGCTACAAGCAGCTGCTCGCCGATGTGCGGGCGGCTGACGAGCGCGGCGAGGACCTGCCCATTGGCATGATTCTGGGGGAAGACCGCGAGGTGCAGGGCGAGGTGGGCTGCGCGATGCTGTTGGCCAAAGTGCTCGACGAGTTCGACGATGGCCGACTCAACATCATCGTCCGCGGCGCGCGACGCTTTCGCATTGCTCGCATCGCCGAGGGCAAGCCCTACTTAGAGGCGTGGGTAGAGTACGTAGATGACGCCGAGGAGCCGACAGATCCAGTGCTCTTGGCCAAGGCCGTTGCAGCCTTAGAGAAATTGGTGGGGCAACTCGAAGAAGTGACCGGCGCGCGGGCCGAAGTAGGGCCGCTGCAAAGCGCCTTTCAAATCGCCCAAGTGACGGGCCTCGACTTGGGGATTAGGCAACGACTGCTAGAAATGACGACCGAAAATGGCCGCCTACACGCGCTCTGCGCGTACTTTGATCAAATGATCCCCCTGCTGGAGGCGGAAAGCAAGCTCCATCGCCTCTCGTCTTCCAATGGGCACACCGGGGGTCAGGAAGAAGGCTCTTAGTCGGCTTCGACGAAAATACTACCAGCCACTTCCAGCCCCAGCGACACCTCCTTGGCAGCATCGATCTTCAATTGCAGCGGGCCGTTAAAGGGTGCCCTAGCGGTGACTTCGATTCGGGTGCCCAAGAGCAAGTGCAAATTTTCCATATAGCGCAGCATCTGGGGGTTGCGGTCGCTGACTCGGCGGATGACTGCGGATTGGCCGTCTTGTAGCTCGGAGAGACGGCGGTACTTCGGGTGCTCGATCTGGCCTTGCTTGGTGGGGATCGGCTCGCCGTGAGCGCCGACGGTCGGATAGCCCAAAGCCTCGTCGATGCGATCCTCAAACTCCTCGGAAATAGCGTGCTCTAGGCGGTCGGCCTCGGCGTCTATTTGGTCCCAAGAATAACCCAACGCTTGGCTGAGATACAGCTCGATCAAGCGGTGGTGGCGGATGGTCTCCAAGGCGATCTTCTCGCCGCTAGCCGTTAGCTCGACCCCTCGGTATGGCGTGTACATGAGCAAATTCATCTCGGCGAGTTTCTTGATCATGTTGGTCGCCGAGGCCGCGGCCACTTCCATGCGGCTGGCAATCACCGAGGTGGTGACGCGCCCACCGGGCTCGTCGCTGTGCTGCAGTTTGTAGATCGTCTTGAGATAGTCCTCAATAGCCTGAGTAAGCAATCCCCTTACCTCCACAGGTTACGTGCCTTGCCTCGTTCTTAAGATAGGGCCAAAAACAGATTTATCAATGACCTTGACAAATTTTTAGCCATGACTAAATTTTATTTTTGTATGCAACTAAAATTGGATAAGCAAGGGACCATGTTCTGGATTTTTATTTTGTTGTGCGCGTTGGGTTGCGATGCTCCCGAGCGCGGAGACGGGCGGATTGAGGTGGTGTGTACTACCGGAATGGTGGCCGACCTCGCCCGCAATATCGGCGGCGACCGCATCGCGGTGGTCGGGATGATGGGTCCGGGCGTCGATCCTCATTACTACAAGGCATCGCAAGGCGATTTGGCCAAGCTGACGGGTGCAGATTTGATTCTCTTCAACGGCCTTTTTCTCGAAGGCAAGATGGAAAACATCTTCGCCAAAATGGCCCGCAGCAAACAGGTGTTGGCCGTTGCCAAGAAAATACCAGAGGAGCGCTTGCTGCGTCCTCCGGAATTCGAGGGCAACTTCGATCCCCATATATGGTTCGACGTATCGCTGTGGGCGCAGACGATCGAGCCGGTCGTGGCTCGCCTGAGCGCACTGGACCCAGACGGGGCGTCGGTCTATCGCCAGAACGGCACCCGCTACCGAGCGCGCCTCGACTCGCTGCACCAATGGGTCGTCGAGCAGGTCGAGATGCTGCCGGAGGCTAGCCGCGTGCTGATTACGGCCCACGATGCCTTTGGCTATTTTGGCCGGGCCTACGGAGTGGAGGTCATCGGCCTGCAAGGCATTTCCACGGTGGCCGATTACGGGGTCAACGACGTCACCCGGCTAGTCGATCTAATCGTGGAGCGCGAGGTCAAGGCCATATTCGTCGAGAGCAGCGTACCCGTGCGCTCGATTGAGGCCGTGCGCGAAGGGTGCTTGGGCCGCGGCTTCCAAGTGAAAATAGGTGGCACCCTATACTCGGATGCGATGGGGGCCGCCGGCAGCGGTGCCGACACCTATGTGGGCATGGTCGAAAGCAACGTCAACACCATGGTGGGAGCCTTGCAATGAGCGTTCCCCATCCCATCCAGATCCACGACATGACCATTGCCTACCACAAGAAGCCGGTGCTGTGGGACGTCGATCTCGATGTGCCCGAAGGGCAGCTCGTGGGCATCATCGGTCCCAACGGCTCGGGCAAAAGCACCATGATCAAGGCCGTTATGGACCTCGTGCCCAAGGCGTCGGGGTGGGTCAAGATCTATGGCGAGGACTACAGCCAGATGCGCAAGATCATCGGCTATGTGCCGCAGCGCGAGTCCGTGGATTGGGATTTCCCGATCAACGCGCTCGACGTGGTGCTGATGGGCCGCTACGGCCACGTGGGATGGATGCGGCGGCCGAGCAAGGAAGATCGCCGCTTGGCTTGGGCGGCCCTCGACGAGGTGGACATGGCCCCCTTTGCCGAGCGGCAAATAAGCCAGCTATCGGGCGGCCAACAGCAGCGGGTCTTTCTCGCCCGCGCCTTAGCCCAAGAGGCCCGCATCTACATCATGGACGAGCCTCTTGCCGGCGTGGATGCGGCGACCGAGCGCGCGATCATCGCCAGCTTGGTCACCCTGCGCGAGCAGGGAAAAACCATCTTGGTCGTACACCACGACTTGCAGACCGTAACCGAATATTTCGATTGGGTCATCATGCTCAATATGCGGGTCGTGGCGTCCGGCCCAACCCGCGAGGTCTTTACCGACGGCAACCTGCAAAAGACCTATGGGGGCCGGCTGACCGTGCTCTCGCAGGCCGCCCAAGCCATAGCTGAGCAGCGGCGCGAGGGCTGACGATGCTAGTCGAAAATGCCCTGCGCTTTTTGAGCTTGGCCGACGCCAACGTGCGCTTCGTGCTGATCGGCTCCCTGCTGATCGGCGCGACCGGGGGGTTGCTGGGGTCGTTTGCGGTGTTGCGGCGGCGGAGCCTCGTCGGCGACGCGCTGGCGCACGCGGCCTTGCCCGGGGTAGCGTTGGCCTATTTGTGGACTGGGAGCAAGGCCCTGCCGGTGCTGCTGACGGGCGCGGCGATTTCCGGGGTGCTCGGCGTGTTGGTGATGCAGTTCATCATCAACTTTACCCGCATCAAAGCGGATGCGGCCATCGGCATTGTGCTATCGGTATTTTTTGGCGTGGGGATCGTGCTGTTGACCCACGTTCAGCGGGTCGGCACGGGCAATCAGAGCGGCTTGGACAAGTTCCTCTTTGGGCAGGCAGCCTCACTGGTGGATGACGACCTGCGCGTAATGAGCGTGCTGGCGGGCTTCATCATCCTCGCGTTGGCCTTGTTTTTTAAGGAGTTCAAGGCGCTGATTTTCGACGCGGACTTTTTGCAGACGCTCGGCTACTCGTCCCGCTGGATCGACGCCTTGCTGATGGGGTTGATCGCGCTGACGGTGATCGTCGGCTTGCAGGCCGTAGGCGTGGTGCTGATTGCGGCCATGCTCATCACGCCCGCCGTGGCAGCTCGCTTTTGGACCGAGCAGTTGCACAAGATGGTGTTGCTCGCCGCTGCTTTCGGGGGGTTGTCGGGCATCGTCGGCACCTTCATCAGCTCCTTGGTGCCGCGGATTCCCACCGGCCCGGTGATGGTACTCATCGCCACCTTGTGCTTTGTGGTCTCGGCTCTTTTTGCGCCTCGGCGAGGGGTGTTGGCGCGGTGGCGCAGGCAGCGGCACAACAGCCACCGCGAGAGCCGACAGCACTTTTTGCGCGCCTGCATCGAGCTGCAAGAGAAGCAGGGGACGAGCCGCTCCTTGGCCGTGGAGGAGTTGGCCATTGAGATGGGCCTGTCGCCGGACCGGGTCAAACGCCTCGGGCGGCGGCTCGCCAAAAAGGGACTAGTATCCGATCAAAGTGAGCGTTTCGCCCTGATGGCCCTAGGCGCGGAGGAAGGGCTTTTCGTGGTCAAATCACACCGTTTGTGGGAGCACTATTTGTACTACCGGGCCATACTCGACGCCGATCACGTGGATCGGCCCGCCGACGAAGTCGAGCACTTGCTGACGCCGGAAATCATCGCCCAGCTAGAGGACATCCTCCAGCGCGAGCAAGGGCTAGACCCGGCCCGGATCGTCAATATCCACGGCACCGGCAGCCACTACCGCCGGGGAGGCCGCGAGTGATCGAAGGTGCTTTCTGGATCGTGCTCACCGGCGTGTTGGTCACCGCGTCCTGCGCCCTGTTGGGCACCTTCTTGGTGCTGCGCAAGATGTCGCTGTTGGGCGACGCTTTGAGCCACGCCGTGCTGCCTGGGATCGCCGTGGCCTTCCTGTTGTCGGGCAGCCGCGCGGTGCTGCCGATGTTTTTGGGTGCTGCCGCCTTCGGCTTGTTGACCACGCTGTTGGTCGAGGCATTCCACCGGCGGTGGCGCGTGCAAGAGGATGCGGCCATCGGCATTGTGTTTACCGCGCTTTTCGCGCTGGGCGTGGTGATCATCACCGCGTATGCCGGTCAAGTGGATCTCGATCAGGAGTGCGTGCTCTACGGCGAGATCGCCTATACTCCCTGGGATCTGCTGCTGTGGGAAGACGAGTCGCTGGGGCCGCGGCCGGTGTGGATATTGGGCGCGGTGCTGGCGATTAACCTGATTGTGATCGCGCTCTTGTACAAGGAATTCAAGATCTCCGCGTTCGATCCGGCCATGGCCATGTCGGTGGGGATCAACGCCGCGCTGATGCACTATCTGTTGATGGGGTTGGTGGCGCTGACCACGGTGGCGTCGTTTGAGTCCGTGGGCGCGATTTTGGTCGTGGCCATGCTGATCGTGCCTGGAGCCGCCGCCTACCTGTGGAGCGACCGGCTCATCGCGGTGATAGGGTTGGCCGTGTTCTTTGGGATGGCCTCGGCCGTGGCGGGTTATTTTTTGGCCAGCTTCTGGAATAGCTCCATCGCCGGCGCTATGGTGGTGGTCATCGGCGGGATATTCCTCTTTTCCCTGCTTTTTTCACCCAATCAGGGCGTGCTGGCGCGGGTCTATCAGCGCGTGCGGCTGTCGCTACAAGTGGCGCAAGATCACATGCTGCTCGCGCTAGTGCGGCGCAAGGAGAAGGAGGCCGAGGGCGCTGGGCTGCGGCCCGCCGAGCTGGTAGCGGCGGCGGCCGTTTGGAATCTGCTGGCGCGGCTGGCGTTTGGCAATCTGCAGCGGCGGCAACTGCTGGTACAGGCGAATGGCGTGGTCGAATTGTCGGCAAAGGGCCAACAAACCGCGCTGCGCTTGTTGCGCCATCACCGGCTTTGGGAGACCTATATGAGCCATTTGGGCCTGCCCGAAGATCACGTCCACGACCCGGCCGACGCGATTGAGCACTTTATCGGCGGCGAGCTGGCCGCCGAGTTGGACGCGCAAATCAGCGCCGAGCAAGATCCGCAAGGCAAGCAAATTCCTCCCTCTAGTTGATGCCGAGGCCAGCATGATCCGGCTGAAGAGCAAAGATGCAGACCTCAAGCGAACCTACATGCGGGATCTGTGGGCTTCGGCGGGGCTTGTGGTCTTGTTGCTGGCCGCGGTGGTGGCGATTGATCCGCAGATTGTGTTCGACGCGAACAGGCCCGTGCAGCGGCCTGCGGTTATCGAGCTGGAATTTGTTCCTGAGACGGAGATGCGGCTGCCCTTGCCACCGCCGCCGCCGGTCCGGCGCATCGAGCCGGTGGCGTACGCGCGGCCCATGCGCGAGCATAAGCTGCCCCCACCCGTGGTGGTGACCGAGTTTCCTTTCGAGGCGGAAGAGGAAATCGCGGAGTTGTGGATGGTGGAGCAGCCGCCGAAAGTGTTTAAGAAGGTTATGCCGGCCTATCCCGACAGTGCGCGGAGAGCACTGGTGGAGGGCAAGGTTTTTGCGCGGGTGTTGGTGGGTCGAGAGGGGCGGGTCGAGCACATCGACCGCATCGAGGGGCCGCAGGTCTTTCATCGCGTGGTGGCGCAGGCCGCCAAGGCTTGGGAGTTCGTGCCGGCTGTGCAAAACGACCGCGCCGTCCCGGTGTGGGTCAGCCTGCCGTTTGTGTTCGAGCTGGAGTAATCAGCCGCCCGCGCGCTTGGCCTGATAGCCGCGCTTGGCTAGCTCGGCGAGCACGACATCCACTTTGTCCCCCTGAATTTCTATTACGCGATCGACGACCGACCCACCGCTGCCGCATTTGCGCTTGAGTTCGGAGGCGAGGGCCTTCAGTTCGGCTGCGGACAGCCGCAGACCCGAGACCGTGGTGACAGTCTTGCCGCCGCGGCCCTTTTTCTCGCGGCGCACGCGGGCGATGCCGTCGCCGGTGGGTGCCGCATCTTGCTTTTTTTGCTGCGCTACGCGGCCGGTATCAGAGGAATATATGAGGCGGCTGTTTTTAGCCATGATTGGGATTTTCCATCCCGTGTCCCGCCGCTCGCCGCGCTTGGACTAGGCGCAAGGTCTCGTCGCGCCACGCCACAAACTCGTCGGTATCTACTGCGTCGTGCAGGGTCGCCCTTTTGGCGTAGGGCACGTAGTTGCCGATGTGCCATAGCGTATTGCGGTAGAGGCAGAAGTCGCCGGCGTCGAGGAAGAGCTGCCGGGCACCGGGCATACTTTTTGTGTAACCGAGGCAGGTCCACTCGCGTTCGGTAGCGGATTGTCCTTCGAGATCGGGCGTGGCGATGGGGCGCTCGGGGAAGCACGCTACTTCGCACGGTAGGTCGCGGCGCAGGTGGCTGCCGGGGACGACCCACGTGCACGAGTCAGCGTACAGGGCGCAGTTGACTTGGTTGAAGTAGCGGTCGTCGGCAAAGTTTTCGTCCCAACTCGCCAGCTCCAAGCCGGGCATATTGTCGCGCCAGTCGCGATGCCAGTGGGTACACCAAGGCCACTCGGCTGGCTCGAAGAGCACGCCCATGACCTGCGGGCCGCCGACGCGAAACGCCGGCGAGAGCAAGCGGTGCAGAGCGTCGTTGAGCGCCGGGAGCGCGACGTAGTCGGCGAGGGGCTGCTGGTCGAGCGGAAAGTCGGCAATCGGCTGCAAGCGCTGGGCTTGGGGGCCGCGCTGTTGACGAGCCAAGTCCCGCGCCTGGTCGCAGACTCGGCGTAGGTCGGCGACCAGTGAGGGCGGCAGGATTTGGTGGAAGACCGTGTAGCCCTGCGTACGGTACTCGTCGATGTGGTGGTCGGAAAAGGCGAAGGCCATGGCGGGGTCTCACACGTGCGCCACGTGAAAGCCTTGGGGCGGCTCGAAGTGCTCGGCATGTTTGCCGATATAGTGGCTGATAAAACTGCGCCGCCAGCGGTTGGCGGTCTGGTTGGGGTAGGAGCCGTGGATGGTTTTGCCGTCGAAGAAGAGGCCGTCGCCGGGAGCCATGTCGAGGCCGACGATTGCGGCCCCGGGAGGTAGCTGGCTCTGAGCGCGGGTGAAAGAAACATACGTGTCGGCCTCTTCAACGGGCCGGAGTTGGCCGTGCGAGCCGGGGACGACGACCATCTGGCCGACGGCAGCATCGGACGGGTCGAGGGCGATCCACAGGCCGATCAGCGGTTTGGTAGTGATGTACTGCTCGTCTTGGTGCAGGCCCTGTCCGCGGCCGCCGGGTGGCTTGAAGTAGAGCATCGTCTGGCGCAGGACAGGCTCGTCGTCGATGAGTTGTTCGACCGCGGCGAGCAGATCGGGGCGGGTGGCCCAAGTGGCACTGGCGGGGTCCCAGTCGTGCATGTTGATCATGCGCGGGTAGGTGTGATTGGGATCGTCGGGTCGGTCGTCGGTACCGCCGCTGTCGCCCGGATGGGGGCCTTGGGCGCGCAGCTCCATGTAGTGCCCAATCATGGCCTCGGCTTGGTCGGGAGCGAATACCTCCGGCACGACGAGGTAGCCTTGGGCGCGGTAGGAGTGGACTTGGGCGGCGTTGAGGTTCACGGTGGGTTACTCCCTAAGTGATGGGTGTCTGCTCCGTAACTTAGTGAACAGGGTCACGGGCTTCAACCAATGGCGATTTACCATTCGGCCACGCGCTTCTTGGCGAAATAAGCCCGGTCCCACTCGGCTCCCCAGCCGGGGCCAGCCGGTGGCGTGATGTGGCCATCGACGGGCAGCGGGGGATTGAGCAGGCCGATCTCGCGGCCGATTTCGTCGCGGCTACCACCGGGGAAATACTCGTAGTATGTGGTGTTTTGCAGGGCGCAGACTAGGTGGGCGTGGACTAGACCAAAAAGGCCGCCCGGGCCGTTGAATTCGATGGTGGTTCGGTAAGCAGCGGCTAAATCGGCGAGTTTGAGGGTGGCCGTGGTGCCGTGGCGGGCATTGGCGCGGACGAGATCCGTGGCCTCGGCGCGGACCCAAGCGGTGCAGATCTCGTAGTCGTGCATCAGGGTCTCAAGGGCCATGACTGGGATATCGAGTTCGGCGCACAGCGTTTGCAAGCCTTGGAGGTCGCGGTCGGAAATCGCTTCCTCGAACCAGCCGTAGTCGAGTTCTTCCAACGCGCGGCCAACGCGCAGGGCTTCGCGCAGAGTGTAGGGGCTGCCGGCCGCGTCGTGCAACAGATCGATGTCGGGACCGACGTGATCGCGGATGGCACGCGACCACGCGATGTTGGTGTCCGGGAGGCCGGACCAGTGGTCTTTGAGAGCCACAAAGCCCGCTGCGAGCGCTTGGTCCGCCCCTTCCAAGGCGGCGTCGAAACTGCCGGAGGGGAAGTTGTAATAGGCCCGGCAGCGCGGACGCGCCCGGCCGATTAGGGCGCAGACCGGGAGGCCGGCGGCTTGCCCGGCGATGTCCCAGAGGCAATTGTCGAAAGCCCCGTGCCAGCCTGGGCGCGAAAAGAGCGAGCGGGTAGCCCAGCGCAGCTTGTCGTCGAGCCGCTCGCGGTCGAGCGGGTCTTGGCCGACAGCCATGATTCGCAGGGCCTCCAGTTCTTCGCGGCGCCATGGTCTGGTAGCGGGCGTCGCCGACCGTACAGACGCCCTCCAAGCCTTCGTCGGTCAGCACGTGCAGCACGTGTATGGGAGCCTCGGCGCGGCGGTGGCCGCAGGCCTGCCAGCGGGTGCGATGGCCGTAGGGGACACGCTCTAGATCGAAGAGGGGAGTGGTGGCTGGAAGCTCGAAAACCGAGAGTTTGATGGCCGTGATTTTCACGCTGTTCCCCGCTCGCCGCGCACGAATTGCTCCAGTGTGGTCACGTCGTCTCTGCTGCCGATGAACAGCGGCGTCCGTTGGTGCAGCTCGGTCGCCTGCAAGTCCATGATGGGCTGGGTTCCGTTGGAGGCCGCGCCGCCAGCTTGTTCGACGACAAAGGCGAGAGGGGCCGCTTCGTACAAGAGCCGCAGCTTGCCGTTGGGCGACTTGCTGTCGCCGGGGTAGAGGAAGATGCCGCCCTTGAGCAGGTTGCGGTGGAAGTCGGCCACGAGCGAGCCGATGTAGCGCGCCGAGTAGGATTGCGGACCTTCTTTGAGCTGATCGACGTAGCGGCGCACCGGCGCATCCCACCTGGGATAATTGCCCTCGTTGGCGCTGTAGTACTGACCTTTCCTGGGGATTTCGATGTGCTCGTTGGAAAGCAGAAATTCGCCGAGGCTTGGGTCGAGGGTAAAGCCGTGGCTGCCGCTGCCGGTGGTATAAACCAGCATAGTGCTGGAGCCGTAGATGATGTAGCCGGCGCAGACTTGCTCGCGGCCGCGGCGGAGGAAGTCGCTGTGGGCAACGCTGTCGGTGCTTGTCTTGCGGTAGATGGAGAAGATGGTGCCGATGGAGACGTTCACGTCTATATTGGACGAGCCGTCAACCGGATCGAAGACGAGGATGTAGTTGCCGCGCGGGTGTTTTTCCGGGATGGGGTAAATGTCTTCCATCTCTTCGGAGGCCATGCCGGCCAGCCGCCCGGTGTGGTCGGTGGTGCTGATGATGAGCGCATTGGCGAACTCGTCGAGTTTTTGCACCTCTTCGCCGTGGACGTTGGTGCGGCCGGTGATGCCCATTACCTCGGCGAGACCGGCCTTGTTGACGTCGCGGGCGATGATTTTGGCGGCAATGCTCAGGTCGGTGAGCAAGCCGGTGAATTCGCCGGTGGCTTCGGGGTGCTGCCGCTCTTCTTCGATGATGAAGCGAGTGAGGGTAGTGCCGATTTGCATGAGGGGCCTTGCATCAATTGAGGGTGTTTAAATGGGATGGGATAAAACAATAAAATCCCGTCTCTCCTGTCCATTCGTTAAATCCGCAACGCTAATGAGGAGAATAAGTGACAATGATCAGATTGGCGACTATGAGCAGCGCATGTCCGGACTGGACCTTGGACGAGGTCGTCGCCGGCATGAAGCGGCACGGCTATCAGGGATTTGAGCCGCGAGTCGAGTGGGATCATGCCTGCGGCATTGAGGCTGCGCTTGCGGCCAAAGAGCGGCGAGAAATTCGCCGGCGAATGGAAGACGAGGGCTTGGAAATTTGTTGTATTGCTACGGGTGCGCGGATGGCGGTGCCCGACGCGGCGGAGCGGGCCGGGCACGTGGAGGACGTAAAAAAGTACATTGACCTAGCGGCTGATTTGGGCTGTGGCTTGATGCGGGTTTTCGGCGGCCAGCGCGACCGGAGCCGCGAATGGACTGCGGTCGTCGATTACGTGGTGGAGGGTTTTGCGCAGGTATTGCCTGTGGCGGCTGGACGCGGTGTGACGTTGCTGCTGGAGACGCATGACGATTGGTGCTGCTCGGCCCCGGTGCGCGCGGTCGTCGAGCGGGCTGGGCACCCGAATTTGCAGGTACTGTGGGATTTTATGCACACGCAGCGAATGTTGGAAGAGCCAGCCGAGAGCTTCCGGCTGCTGGGCGCGCACACACGCCACATCCACGCCCACGACGGGATGATCGTCGATGGCAAGGTGCAGGTCAGCGATGTGCTGGGCGCGGGTGTATTCGATCACGCCGAGCCGCTGCGCCTACTCGCTGAGGCTGGATTTGCTGGGTATTGCTCGGTGGAAGTGATCTATAAGCGCGGCAGCGGCGATCGGGCCGATGCAGTGCTTGGGCAATATGCCGAGGGGTTGCGGGGGATTGTGGCTGGTTTTTGAGTGGCCAACGGTTAGTAAGTCCCTATCTTAAAGCCGCTTTTGCAGGCGAGACGCTCGCGGCCCCAGACGACAAAACGGAGCGCAATACATGGACAGCACGCAAAGCAGCATCCGCGAGGCCCCGACTCATTTTGGTGGCTTCTTACGCAATATCGGTCCCGGCGTCGTTGTCTCTGGGTCGGTGGTTGGCTCAGGCGAGTTGTTGGTGACGACGCGGATGGGAGCCGAGGTCGGCTTTGTCTTCCTCTGGGGCGTGATCTTGGCCTGTTTGGTCAAATTTGTGATTCAGCTCGAATTGGGCCGGCAGTGCCTGTTGCGCAAGAGCAGTACCGTGCAAATCCTCGACCAAGTGCCGGGCGCGCGCTGGCGCGGCACCTCGTGGATCGCTTGGCTGTGCGTGGTAGGCTACTTCTCGGTGACGGTGGCCGTCATCGGCATCTTGGGGTCGGTGGCCGGGCTGATGGTCGCGGTTTTCCCCTTTGCGTCCGAACAGATATGGGCGGTAGTAATCTTCCTCGCCATGTCGGTTTTGCTGTGGCGAGGGCTATACGGCGACTTGGAGAAAATGGTCGCTGTGCTGGTGGCGACCTTCAGCTTGGTCGTCGTCGGCTCGGTGCTCGCACTGCAAGGTACGAGCTACGCAATCAGCAGCGCGCAAATCGCCTCGGGCTTCCGCTTTGCCATGCCAGCCGAAGGCGCGTTTGTGGCCCTTGCGGTGATGGGGTCGGTCGGCGCAACCGCAGTCGAGCTTTTCATGTATCCCTATTGGATCGTGGAAAAAGGCTACCCGGATTTCGTCGGGCCAAAAGACGATAGCCCCGAATGGCAGGCGCGCTACCGGGGCTGGATGCGGGTCTTGGTCACAGATGCGGGCGTGTGTACGGGCATTGCGCTGGCGGTCACTTGCGCGTATTACCTGCTGGGCGCGTCGGTGCTCAATCAGCTACAAGTCCTGCCCGAAGGCATGAAGGTCGTCGAGCAAGTCTCGCTAATTTTCACCGAGAGCCTCGGCGGCGGGGCGTATTATCTCTTTATGTTCGGGGGATTTTGCACGCTTTTTTCCACGCTGCTGGTCTTCGCTGCTTCTTCGGGGCGGATCGGTGCCGACTTTCTGCGACAACTAGGGGTGAGCGCGCTCGCCGAAGAAGAGGGCTACCGCCGCTGGATCCGCATTTTCCAAATTGGCTTCCCGTTTGGCTGGCTGCTTTTCATATTGTTCGATCCGCGCACCCTCGACTTTGTACTCAAAGGGGCCAATGCCAACAATTTGTTGCTGATCCCGATGGCCTACGCGGTGCTGCATCTGGCGATGCGGGTGCCCAAAGACGAGCGGATGTCGCTGTGGACCGAGTTGGCACTGCTGTTTACGATCTGGGCGATTATTAATTTTACGGCGATCAATCTGTTTAAGCTGTCTGGGCACTAACCGCGAATCAATACCATATCCTCGTAGCGCAGCCCTGTCCCTCCGAAAATATCCAGCGCTGCTCCCACCGTAAAATCCAGTTTCCCTTGGCCGAGCCGGCGGATAATCTCGATGTCCGCGATGCTACACACGCCGCCGGCATACGTCGTCGGCAGCGTCGCGATCTCGCCCAAGAGCGCGACGAGTTCGGCATCGACTCCCTGCTGCTTGCCCTCGACCCCGGTGGCGTGAATGAGGAATTCGCTGCAAGACTCGGCGAGGAGTGCCAAGTTGTCCGCGCTGAGCGCAAAGTCCGTGGCCTTTTGCCAGCGGTTGGTCATCACCACGTAGCTCCCATCGCGTTTGCTGCAACTAAGGTCTAAGACCAGTCGCTCGCGCCCCACCGCAGCCACCATGTGTGCCAATCGGCTACGGTGAAGCTGGCCGTCGCTAAAGACATAGGAAGTGACGATCACCTGCGCGGCACCACGGCTGAGCCAAGCCGCGGCGTTGTCGGGGCGGATGCCGCCGCCGATTTGCAAGCCTTCGGGGAAGGCGGCCAATGCCTGTGCGGCCGCGTCCTCGTTGCCTAGGCCGAGCATGATGACGTGGCCGCCGAAGAGCTGGTCGCGGCCATAGCGTGCCGCAAAGTAAGCCGGAGGATGGGGGGCGATGAAGTGGGTTTGGGGGGCAATGCCGTCGCGTAGGCTGGTGCCGACGATCTGCTTGACTCGCCCCTCGTGCAGGTCGATACAGGGCCGGAAGCGCATCAGCGGTCGCAGCGATATTCTGCGAGTGCGTCCTCGTCGAGGGTGACGCCGAGGCCCGGGCCGGCTGGCGGGAGGATGTACCCATCGGCGATGGGCAGCTTTTCGCGGATGACGTCGCCGCTGTGATAGACGCAGCCGTTCACGTCGCTGGCGTAGCCCAAGTTGGGCATGGCAAAGGCGAGGTGGGCTTGGGCCGCCGTGCCGATCCCCAGCTCGGGCATACTGCCGATGATACAGGGCAGGCGCGCCGCTTCGGCAATGGCGAAGATGCGCGCGGCCGCACCCAAGCCGCCGGCTTCCGACACGTACACGTTGAAGACATCGACGGCTTGGTGGCGGATGCAGTTGAGGGCGTCGGCCGGGGTCCAAACGCTCTCGTCGGCCATGATGGGCAGCGAGACGCGCTCGCGGACAAAGCGCAATCCCTCTAAGTCGTCGGCTGCTAAGGGCTGCTCGACCAGCTCCAAGTCAAAGTCTGCGATTGCCTCGATGTGGCGCAGGGCTTCCTTGGCGGAGGACCAGCCCATGTTGGCATCTACGCGCAGGACGACCTCACTGCCGATTGCGTTGCGCACGGCTGCGAGCACGGCTAGGTCGGCGCGAATGTCCCGCCCGATCTTGGCCTTGAGGGTCTTGTACCCTTGCGCCACTAGGCTCTGGGCTTGGGCGGCAATGGCTGTGGGATCGCCCATGGACAGCGAATGACTCAGCAACACGCGGTCGCGGACTAGGCCACCTAGCAGTTGGTAAACGGGCACGCCGCAGGCTTTGCCGACCAAGTCGTAGAGGGCCATTTCAATGCCGGCCTTGGCCGGGAAGGAGTGGTGGAGGACCTGATTCATGCGGTCGGCGATCTCGCGGATGCGGCGCGGGTCCAAACCACGGAGCACATCGGCGAGCAGCCCGTTGATGGCCTCGCTTTCCCCGCGTCCGCGGCGGTCCCAGATGCTGGAGGCTTCGCCGAGGCCGGTGAGGCCGGCATCGGTGTGGATTAAGACGACGGCGTTTTCAGAGGCTTGGTGCGTGCCGAGGCTGCTTTGGAAAGGCTGCGGCCTTGGCACGCGCACGGGTATGGCTTCGACGTGAGTGATTTTCATGGGATTAGGTGAGGCTATAGATGCTGAGGGCGGTATTGCCGTAGGTCCGTTGTTGGGTGAGCGCGAGGCGACCACTCTGCTCGGGCACGTCCAAGTCGATTTGGTGCTGCACGAACAGCAGGCCCGCGTCGTTAAAGAGCGCGGATTCCCCGAGAGTTTCGATTAGGCCGAGCAGGAGCGGGGCACCGCAGTAGCGAGCGTGGTATGGGGGGTCGGCGTACACGATGTCGAAGCGGCGGCCGGTCGCTGCCAATTGGGGGATGAGGTGTTGGGCCTTGAGCGAGTGTAGGCCCGCGACGCCGGCTTTCCATTGGTAGAGCAGCGCGCGGATATGCTGTCGCCGCCGGTGATCTGGCTCGTTGAGCTCGACGCTCGCGCCCCGGCTCAGCGCTTCGAGTCCCATCTGGCCCGAGCCAGCACACAGATCGAGGAAGGTGCGGCCCTTTAAGTTGGGACCGAGCATGGAGAATACGGCTTCTTTGAGGCGCGTGGACGTGAGGCGGATCTGGCGCAGGCGTCGCCCGGAGGGAATCTGCCGACCGCGATAAGTGCCAGTGACGATGCGCACGGGTAAGCCCTGAGTTGGAGTTGATATAGACAAAAAAGTATCGCGGTTAGGGCTAGCAGCGTCAAGTTGTGGGTTGCGGACGATGGGGGAAGTTTGAAGTTTGAATCAAGGCCCTTTTCTCTTGGGGAAATAGGTGGAGGTATAATCGATAATGATCACAGAACAATACGATGTCATCGTCGCAGGGGCCGGCGGCATGGGCAGTGCCGCGCTGTACCACTTGGCGCGTCGCGGCATCCGCGCCTGCGCGGTAGAGCGCTTTGGCATAGCCCACGACCAAGGGTCTTCGCACGGGGACACTCGCATCATCCGCAAAGCCTATATGGAGCATCCCGACTACGTGCCCCTGTTGCACCGGGCCTACGCGCTGTGGGAGGAGCTAGAGGCCGAAGAGGCGGGGGAACTTTTTGCCCGCGTCGGGTTACTGGTGGCCGGCGATCCCGACGCGGAGGCGATGCAGGGACAGGCAGCCTGTTATCAGGCGCACGACCTGCCGCACGAACAACTCGATACAGCAGCCATTGGCGCGCGTTACCCCGGCTTGGCCTTGCCCGAGGAATGGAGTGGCTTTTACGATCCCCTAGGCGGCTTTCTCCGGGTCGAGGACTGCGTCCGTCGGCATGTCGCGTTGGCCCGGAAGCACGGCGCAAAGCTCTACGACGGGGAGGTCATGCTGTCTTGGCGGCGCGAGGGTGAAGGAGTGGTAGTGGAAACCGAGCGCCGACGCTTGCTCGCCGCGCGGTTGGTGCTGGCAACCGGGGCTTGGGCGGTGCCGGAGCTATGCCGACTAGGCGTCGCGGCGTGCGTGGTGCGCAAGGTGCAGTTGTGGTACCAAGGGCGCGGCGTGGAGCAATACGCGCGCGGTGCGTTCCCCTGCTTCTTCATCGCTGACGGCGAACAGTACTTCTATGGTTTCCCCGCCGAAGCGCCGTGGGGCCTAAAGTTGGCCGAGCACAATGTGTCGCACGACCCGGTAGCCGACCCGCTCCGCCTCAATCGCGCCTTGGCTGAAGGCGATCAGCCCTGCGTCCTCGATTTTCTCGCGCGGTTCTTTCCCGCGCTGCAACCAGAGCTGAGCAAACACGCCACCTGCATGTATTCGCTGACGCCAGATAAGAACTTCGTTTTGGACATCCACCCCGAATGCCCGGCCGTGGTGCTGGGGGCGGGTTTTTCCGGCCACGGCTTCAAATTCGCTTCGGTGGTAGGCGAAATTTTGGCTGAATTGGCGCTGGATGGCGATACCAAACATCCCATCGAATTCCTGCGTCTTTCCCGTTTTGCACAAAGGAGGTCGTAATGGATCTAGGACTGAAAGACAAAATTGCCCTGATAACTGGAGGGAGTCGGGGAATTGGCCGGGCGATTGCGTTGGCGCTGGCTAATGAGGGGTGCAAGGTGGCGATTTGCGCCCGCGACCAAGAGCTGCTCGAACGCGCATTGCAACAAGTGCGGGCCACTGGGGCTGAAGCCATCGCCGAGGTTGCCGATGTGCGCTCGCGGTCGGACGTGGAAGCCGTTGTCGAGCGCTGCGCGGCCGAGTGGGGAGGCGTGGATATTTTGGTCAACAATGTGGGTGGGGCGGCCGGCGGACAGAGCCTGCTCGAAACCACTGATGAGGACTGGGAGGAAACCTTTGATCTAAACGTGCTCCACGCCGTGCGCACGACGCGGGCGGCGCTGCCCTACATGCGGCAGCGCGGTGGGGGCGCGGTGGTGATCGTCTCGTCGATCTCGGGGTGGAAGCCCGGCCCCAAGGCACAGTATGGAAGCGCGAAGGCCGCAGAGATTTTTCTCGCCGGTGCGCTGGCGCTGGAGTTGGCCGAATGCGGGGTGCGGGTCAACACCGTCGCGCCGGGATCGATATTTTTTTCCGGCGGTGGATGGGCGCGTTTTCAGGAGGAGCAGCCCGAGCGCTTTGCACAGTTTGTGGAACGGGATCTGCCCGCTGGGCGCTTGGGGACGCCAGAAGAGGTGGCGGATGTGGTGGCGTTTCTGGTGTCCGAGCGCGCGAATTGGATCAATGGAGCGATGATCCCAGTGGATGGAGCGCAGGGCCGGCCGACGGCTTTTTGACGGGCGGCCCTGCGCGACCACAATCAACGCAGCAGGATGAGCTTGCGCGTCAACACGACTTCGTCGGTCACTAGCCTGTATAGGTACATGCCGCTGGCGACAGGGCGACCTGCGTCGTCCCGAGCGTCCCAATGGAGTCGGTGATAGCCGGCCTGCTGCGGCCCTTGGTGCAAGACCACCACCCGTTGCCCGTTCAGCGCGAATACTTCCACGTGCGTCGGACCGGGGGCGGGCAAGAAGTAGGCAAGAACCGTCTGGCTGTTGAAGGGATTGGGCGCATTTTGCGCCAACTGCGGGCTATCGGGCAAGGCCACCAGCTTGCCACCCCCAAAAAGGTCGAAAAGACTAGCGAAAGGCGACTTTTGCCCGGTAGCGGTAAAGGTCACCGGCTCCAGCCCCTCAACAGTGGCCGAAACCGTGTTGGTCCCCGCATCGCTGCCCAGCGTCAGCCTGCTTCTGGCTTGGCCGTTGGCATCGGTAGTAGCGGTAGTGGCCGACAGCGTCCCCCCACCGGCGGTGACCGAAAAGGTGACGACCGCTCCGGCAATCGCCGCGCCATCCTCATCCAACACCGAAACCACAAATGGCTCAGCCAACACCGCGCCAGCCAGCCCTTCTTGTCCATCGCCGGAGACCTTCGCCAGACTGTCGGGAGTTGCTTGCCCGACGGCGGTAACGGTAAAGGTCACGGATTCAAGCCCCTCAACAGTAGCCGCAACGGTGGTGGTCTCCGCATCGCTGCCCAGTGTCAGCGTTAGCGTCGTGGTAGCTTGGCCGTTGGCATCGGTGGTGGCGGTGGTGGACGAGAGAATCCCCCCACCGCCGGTGACCGAAAAGGTGACGACCACCCCGGCAATCGCCTCGTCATCCTCATCCAACACTGAAACGACAAACGGCGCGGCTAATGCAATGCCGGCCAGCCCTTCTTGTCCATCGCCGGAGACCTTCGTCAGGCTATGGGGAGTTTGCTCGATAGCCGTAGCTGTAAAGGTCTCTGCTTCAAGCCCCTCAACGGTGGCCGCAACGGTGTTGGTCCCCGGCTCGCTGCCCAGCGGCCGAAATAGAAGCCCCGGAACGGGCATTAGCATTCCATTGCGTACTTCGCTCCATTCAAAGAAATCTTTATTGTCCACCTTATGCACAATTACTTTGTTAAACTGTTCGACAAGAGTTGGCGAAGCATTGTTATCAATCAGATACTGGTATAAGTCATCGCCTCTACGATAATCAACACCTGCACTGGAGAAGAATGATTTGAAGTTAGGGCTAAATTTGTTAAATTCAGCACACGAATAGAGATAATTCGCTCGAGGGATTCGATTTGTTATCATATTGTTTCTCGAACCTTCGTATCTCGTTCTCTTCAAGTCGATACGACCTTTTAATGCTTCTTCGAGATTTGCGTTGACGGAAAACAGATTATGATATTGTACGTCAGGTCTGGTTTCTTGGTGTTTCTCAAAATCCCAATTATCTAATGTGTATCCCCCATTGGGCAGATCCGAAGCGACGTAATATCTTGCAGACGTACAGAAATTATCTATATCGGTGAAACTGCCTTTGGTACACGGTCCCCCATGTCAATCACGCCTAATGGCTTCCCCAATGACTGGCTCCAGAAATTCAGAAACTCATGAGCGTGATCATACTTCAACTGCACCTCAAAAAGCGCACCTCCAGGCCCTCCATGTCCATAGTATTCCAAATGATGGTCTGAATTTGGATGCCGACTCACCAGATATGATGCGATATCCATGAATGCCGATTTTAGGAAGGCACTTCTCTCGTCGGTAGAAGCTTGTGGCATGTCTGTATATTTGCTTATCAGGAATTGCTCCCGATAGGCAATCCTTTCTTCATCAGGTACTCGCACATAAGATTGACCATCCCAAACCTCGTCGTGCGCTTCGTCGTGCGCTTCGTAATCATTGGGGAGTTCATAAAGATGCACCGAAGAAGTTTCGTCCCATATAGCCACTTCATAAAATTTGAGAATTTCACTCTCCCTTAGTGGGACAGCTCGAGTCCATCCACTTGCAGAGGCAAAAGGCATCCAATCTGGAGTAACGCGTACAACCCTTAGCATTACGTTATGGTCTGCAGTTTCTGACGCATGGGCCATCGCCAGCGGCGAGAGAATAAGGCCGATTAACGTGAAAAGGGCGGAATGACGAACGAGAGTTTTCATGGGATCAGCCTCCTGTAATTTCGATTTGGGTCCATGTCGGTGTCGGCATGGCCCGATCTTCCGTCGGATAAAGATACACTCAAACCGGACAGGGAATGTCCGTTTCGTCAAACGGAGATTGGCTTTTTTTGCGACCTTTTCCGTAGAGTATTCCGAATACTCTAACAGCTTATAATAAAGTGAGTTCGGGTTAAGCGGCCTTCTAACTGGAGTTGTGCATCGCTTTTTAGGCTGGTTTTTAGGTTGGTGGCACTTGCTTAGTAGATACGTTTGTAATGTATACGTTTACAGTATAGCACGAAGTATAGCACGAAAATTCCCTCTGTCAACCAAGAAATGTTGGTTTTGAGCTTGGTGATCAACTAAAGATCAAAGCGCGCTCAATTTGAACCGAAAAACTAGCCTGTCGAGCTTTTGCCCCTCTGCTTATCCCGAACTCACGTTATAATACAAGTCATAATGCAATTCATAATGCAATGAAGCAAGGGTCCCACAGGTGCTTATACCCCGTAATCTCACCCCTGAAACAGCGACAGCGCCCCATCTACATACATCTCGGTTCCCGTGATATAGCTAGCCTCGTCCGACGCCAAAAAGAGAATGGCGTTGGCCACCTCCTCGGCGCTGGCGGCGCGTTGTTGTAGGGGGATCATGCCCTGGGGGAACTCTCGGGGGATGCGAATCTTGTCGATGTTGCGAGGAAAGGTGTTCTCGCCGATGCTGGTTTTGGTGGCACCAGGGCAGACGACATTGATGCGAATGTCCCACTGCGCCAGCTCGACCGCGGCCATTTTGGCGAAGGTCACTTGGGCGGCCTTGGAGCAGGAATACGAGGTGAAGCCGAAATTGGAGAAGATGCGGTTGCCGTTGACCGAGGAGACGACGATGCTGCCGCCGCCAGCCGCGCGCAGGTGGGGGATGGCGTATTTAACGGTGAGGAAGGTGCCGCGCACGTTGATGTTCTGCGTCTGATCCCACTCCTCAGGGGTGATGTCCTCGATAGGGGCGAAGACTCCGTTGATGCCGGCGTTGGGCACGACGATGTCGAGGCGGCCCCAGCGCTCGACGGTGGCGGCCACCAGCTCGGCGACGTGCTCGGCGTTAGCCACGTCGCCGGGCAGGGCCAATGCTTGGCCGCCTAGTCCTTCGATTTCGGCGACAGCTTCCTCGCAGCGCTCGGCACGACGAGCCGTCAGCGCGATGTTGGCTCCTTCGCGGGCCATGGCCACAGCCGCGGCCCGGCCGATGCCGGTGCTGCCCCCGGTGATGAGGGCCACTCTGTCTTTCAGCTTCATGTCGATCTCCTAAGTTGACGAAAAAATGCGGGCGGGATATCATTGGAAACCCTTAAAATACATCCAGCGAAAGTGGAGACAAGAATGGAAGAAAATGTGAACCCGCACTCTCGCCCCTCGGAGCTGAAGATCACGGATCTGCGCGTCGCTAATGTGCGCGGTGCGCCGTTCCGCGCGACGATCATCCGCATCGACACCAACCAGGGCATCTCGGGCTACGGCGAGGTGCGCGACGGCGGCAGCCCGACCTACGCGCTAATGCTCAAAAGCCGCTTACTCGGCGAAAACCCCTGCAACGTCGATAAGCTCTTCCGCAAGATCAAACAATTCGGTCACCACGCGCGCCAAGCCGGCGGCGTCTGCGGCGTCGAGATGGCGCTGATGGACCTAGCCGGCAAAGCCTATAATGTGCCGGCCTACCAACTGGCCGGCGGCAAGTTCCGCGACCGCATCCTCTGCTACTGCGATACCCCCACGCGGCGCGATGGCCGGGAGATGGGGCAGTTGCTCAAGGAGCGGATGGAGCTAGGGTTTAAATTCCTCAAAATGGACGTCGGCATTGGGTTGCTGCGGGGAATCGAAGACGCGCTGATTGCCCCACCGGGCATGTTGGAAAATCATGGCATCATGCACCCATTTACGGGAATCCAGATTACCAACAAGGGCATTGATATCCTCTGCGAATACGTGGCGCAGGTGCGCGAGGTGATCGGCTATGAAATTCCCTTGGCCGTCGATCACTTCGGCCACATTGGCGTCGAGTCCTGCATCCGCTTGGGCAAGGCACTGGATCAGTTCAGCCTAGCTTGGTACGAGGACATGATCCCCTGGCAGTTGGCCGACCAGTGGCAGCGGCTCGCCGAGGCCGTGGATACGCCCGTATGCACGGGCGAGGACATCTATCTCAAGGAAAACTTTCTGCCCCTCTTTGAACGGCGTGCCATTGCCGTCGCCCACCCGGACTTGGCCTCTTCCGGCGGAATCCTCGAGACCAAAAAGATCGGCGACCTAGCCCAGGAGCACGGTGTTGCTATGGCGCTGCACATGGCCATGTCGCCGGTGGCGGCGCTGGCTTCGGTGCATTGCGCGGCAGCGACCGAAAACTTCATGGTGCTCGAAAACCACTCGGTCGATCAGCTAGAACAGTGGAGCAGCTTGGTCGAAGGCTTGCCGGTGCCCCTGATTGAGGATGGACACATTGCGGTGCCGGAGGGGCCCGGACTGGGCTTTAGCGGCCTCAACGAAGAAGTGCTCAGGTCGTTTGCCGATCCAGAGCAGTCGGAAATTTTTGGTCCCACCGAGGAGTGGGACGACGAGCGGCCACACGACCGCTTGTGGAGCTAAAAATGGCCTACGACATCGCCGTCCTCAAAGGCGACGGCATTGGACCGGAGGTCATGGACGAGGCCCTGAAGGTGCTCAATGCGTTGGGGACTCCTTCTTTAGCCTTCGCCGAGTACCCCTGTGGCGCGGGGTGCTATCTGGAGCAAGGGGATCCGCTGCCGGAGGCGACGGTGGAAGGGTGTCGCCGGGCAGATGCGGTGCTGTTGGGCGCGATGGGGTTGCCGCACGTGCGCTGGCCGGACGGGACGGAGATGCGCCCACAAGTTGACTTGCGGATCAAGCTAGACCTGTACGCAGGGGTGCGGCCGATTTACCTCTATGCCGCCGCGCATACCCCGCTTAAAGGGTTAGAGGCGGGAGATATTGACTTCGTCATCTTGCGCGAGAACGTTGAGGGGCTTTTTGCCTCCATGAACGGCGGCATCCAGTTGCGCGGAGAAGTGGCCGTGGACTCCATGGTCATTACGCGCACGGGCACGGAGCGCGTGGTGCGCTACGCCTTTGAGCTGGCGCGGCAGCGCGGCCGGACGCCGATGAAGGTAACGTGCGTTGACAAGGCCAACGTCTTCCGCTCAATGGCCTTTTTCCGCAGCGTGTACGACGAAGTAGCCGCCGACTATCCAGACGTCGAGCGCGACTACGCGTACATCGACGCGCTGAGCATGTACTTGGTGCAGCAACCGGCAGGATACGACGTGCTGGTCACCGAGAATATGTACGGGGACATTATCTCGGACTTGGCTGCTGGTTTGGTCGGTGGCTTGGGGCTGGCTCCTTCGGGGGACATCGGCGAGGAGGCCGCCGTATTCCAGCCCTCGCACGGCACCGCGCCCGACATTGCCGGGCAGGGCAAGGCCAATCCAGTGGCGATGATCCTGTCCGCAGCCTTGATGCTGCGCTGGTTGGGCCGGCGGCACGGCGATCCGGCGGCTGTTGCGGGTGCTGATCGAATCGAGGAAGCGGTGCGCGCGGTAATCGGCGAGCAGGGCGCGGGGACGCCTGACGTAGGAGGTGGGTTGAGCTGCCGCGAGCTAGGGGAGCGGATTGTCCAAGCGCTCTGACATGGACCGCCGGACCTTTCTCGGCTTGGGTTTAAGCGCGGCTGTGTGGCCTGCGTTGGGCCGCGCCACGCCCGTGCGGCCGGAGCGAGTGCGCCTACGCGAACTGGGCATTGTCATTGGCGAGTTGGCGACCGGACCCTATAACGCCATCACCGATGTCGAGGGCGTCCGGGTCGGCCATGTGACGCTGATTGAGGATGGGGGTCCGGTGCGCACCGGCGTGACGGCAATTGTGCCGCGCACGCCCGCGTTTGCCGCGGATTTTACGCTCAACGGCAATGGCGAACTGATGGGGGTAGGCTCCATGCGCCGCACGGGCCTGTTGGCTGGCCCAGTCCTTTTTACCAACACGTCCAGCGTCGGCGCAGTGTACGATGGGGCAGTGGAGTGGATGCTGGCGCGCGATCCCGACCTGTTCAAAAGCGCTTTACAACCCGCGCCCATAGTTGGCGAGACATGGGCTGCGTTTCTCCACGACGAGACCGGGCGGCACGTGCAGCCCGCACATGCGGCCGCGGCTCTCGACGCAGCGCGCGGCGGGCCGGTAGCCGAAGGCTGCGTTGGCGGCGGCACCGGGATGCGGGCCTATAGCTTTAAGGCCGGTATTGGCACGGCGTCGCGCAAAATCCCCTGCGGCGATCAGCTCTATACCGTGGGTGTGCTGGTGCAGGCGAATTTTGGCCGGCGGCCCCAACTGCGCGTCGATGGCGTCCCGGTGGGCCGGGAGATCACCGACCTAATGCCTGCGCGCGGCGGCAAGAGCAAGTCCATGATCGCGGCGGTAGCTACGGACGCGCCGTTGCTCCCAAGCCAGCTCCAGCGCGTGTGCAAGCGAGTGGCTTTGGGCATGGCGCGCACGGGGGCGATCTCCACCCACGGCAGCGGCGACCTCTTGCTGGCCTTTTCTACGGCTTCTCCCGAGCCGTCGGATGCGCTCGCGATGCTGGCCGACCGCTGGATTTCGAGTTTGTTCCAGGGGGTAGTCGAGGCCACGGAGGAAGCCATTCTCAATGCGCTGACTACGGCCCATACCATGACTGGCCGCGCTGGCAATACTATCCACGCCCTGCCGCTGGACCGCTTGGTCGAAATTATGCGCGCACACGGCCGGCTCAAATGAATCGCTCGCGCCCGGCAGGCGATGCGGCGGGACCGCACAACGCCATTGTCGATGTGGCTGGAGTCAGCGTGGGCCACGTGAACATCCGCACATCCGACCTGCACACCGGCCTTACCGCCATCGTCCCGTATCCGGCCGCAGTGGCCGAGCGCAAGCTGTTTATCGGTCGCTTCTCCATAGACGGCGGCGACGCTATGAGCGGCCTTGGGGTCGCCGAAGACTTCGGCACTTTTTCCTCGCCCATTGTCCTGGCCCCGGCCCCGGTCGTCGGCCGGGTGTACGAGTCCCTAATCCGCCACAGCTTGGGCCGCGACACCGGGCTATCGACCGTGGCTGGCTGGCCACCGGTGGTCGTGGGGATTGACGATACGGCTGTCAACGACCCCATGCTCGTCCGCAAGGTCCTGACACACGCCCACGCAGACGAGGCGTTGGCCAGCGCTGGCAGCGCGGTGCCTAGAGGTAATGCTGGAGTCGGCGGTGGGTTGCAGGCTTTTGGCTACAAAGGCGGCATTGGCACGGCTTCGCGCCGGGCTGGCGAATACGCGCTGGGGGTGCTGGCTGCGGTCAATGGGGGACGCGAGCTGAGTTTGGGCGGTCGCATCCTGCCGGTGGGCGAGGGGGCAGGGGGACCGCAGACTTTTGCTGCGGTCGTGGCCACGGACGCGCCCTTAATCCCGCGTCAATTAGAGCGTTTGGCTGGTCGCGCCGCGCTAGGGCTGGCGCGGACGGGCTTGTGGAATCCGCATACGCGCGAGGGCCTCGTCCTCGCCTTTTCCACCACAGGTATTGTCCAAGAGGAACGCCAAGGCCCGGCCGCACTTGTGAGGATGGTGGACGAAGAAAGGCTCTACCCGCTCTTTGCCGCTGCCGCTGCTGCCGCCGAGAGTGCGGTCGTCGATGCCCTCTTGGCCGCCGAGACCGTCGGGGATCTCAAAGCCATGCCGCAGACGGGCTGGCCGGAAGAAGGGGACGGTTGAGCCGCGTCTTGCTCGACGACCAAGACGCGCTCAGCGCCTTCCGCGCTCGACTCTTGGCTTGGTATCGCCAAAACAAGCGGCAGACGAGCTGGCGCGACAGCGGCAATCCCTATCACGTCTGGGTATCCGAGGTCATGTTGCAACAGACCCGGGTGGATCAGATGGCCCCGTATTTCGATCGTTTTATCCGCGCATTCCCCACCCTTCAATCGCTAGCCGCTGCTGCCGAGGACCAAGTGCTCAAGGTCTGGGAGGGCTTGGGCTACTATGCGCGGGCGCGCAACATGCACAAGGCGGCCAAGCGCATGGCCTTTGAGTTGGGAGGCCGCATACCGGATACGTACCAAGAGCTGATCGAGCTGCCTGGAGTTGGCCAATACACGGCTGCGGCCGTCAGCAGCATTGCCTTCGACCGCGATCACCCGGTGCTCGACGGCAATGTGACTCGCGTGCTCTGCCGCTTGTTGCGGATTGAGGAAGAGCCGACCCGCGCCCAAGTCAAGGCGCGGCTCATCGCCGCTGGGGAGACCTTGTTGGCTCGAGGCGAGGCCGGCGACTTCAATCAGGCGATGATGGAGTTAGGGTCGAGGATCTGCACGCCGCAAAGCCCTTCCTGTCCGACGTGTCCAGTCGGCGGCTGGTGTCGGGCCAAGGCCGAGCTGGACGACCCGGCCTCCCTGCCGCGCAAGACCCCCAAGAAACAGAAGCCGCATTATCAGGTGGCGGCTGGCTTGATTAGCAAGGGCGACGAGCTGCTAATCGCCCAGCGGCCGGCCGAGGGGATGCTCGGCGGCCTGTGGGAGTTTCCCGGGGGCAAGCAGGAGGCCGGCGAGACCCTGCCCGAATGCTTGGTGCGCGAGATCCGCGAAGAATTGGGCATTGAGATCGAGGTGGATGCGCGTCTGACGAGCGTGGACCACGCCTATTCGCATTTCAGCATCACCTTACACGCGTTTGCCGCCCGCTATGTATGCGGCACCCCTCAAGCGCTGGGCTGCGCTGCTTGGCGCTGGATCGCGCCGGAAGCTTTGGATGACTTCGCCCTGCCGCGGGCCGATCGCCTGATCGTGGAGTTCATGCGCGAACACACACAGCAAATGGAGCTGTTTGGTGAAAGAAAGTGAGTTGCTAGCCGAGGGCCGACGCCGCGCACCTGGGCTGGTTTTGCGCGGGCTGTGCATGGGCGCGGCCGATGTGATTCCTGGGGTTTCCGGGGGGACGATCGCCTTGGTCACGGGCATTTACGACGAGTTGGTCGGGACTATTGCCGCAGTCGATCAACGGCTCGTGAGTGCCTTGGTGCGGGGGCGCTTGATCGAGGTGTTGCAGCGAATCAATGCCCCCTTTCTAGTACCGCTGCTGTGCGGCGTGGGCTTGGCCATTGCCTCGCTGGCCAAGTTCATAACCATGTTGCTGGCAACGCACCCCCAGCCTGTGTGGGGCTTTTTCACCGGATTGATCTTGGCTAGCACGCTCGTGGTCGCTCGGCAGGTCGCCGGATGGAGGATGGCGCAGTGGAGGCTGACGGCTCTCGGTGCCGTGATTGGCTATGCCATCACTATGTTGGTGCCGGTCGAGACCGGGGTCGAGGGCTACAAGTTCGCGCTGGCTGGCATGGTGGCCATCTGCGCGATGATTCTGCCGGGGATTAGCGGCTCGTTTCTGCTGGTGGTCATGGGCAAATACCAGCAGGTTTTGACCGCGGTACACGAGTTCGATTGGGCGATCTTGGCTCTTTTTGGCGTTGGGGCGGTCGTCGGTCTGCTGGGCTTTTCGCGGCTACTCAAGCATTTGCTGAGCCGCTTTCGCGCTGGCACTATGGCCTTGTTGGTGGGATTGATGTTGGGTTCCCTGCGCAAGGTGTGGCCGTTCCGCAACGAGCTGGAGGACGGGCGCTACGAATGCGCGTGGCCGCGGGAATTCAACGGCGAGGTTTGGCTCAGCTTGGGGCTGATTGCCGTGGGCGTTGTGCTGGTTTTGGCGTTGGAGCGGCTGGGACGGAGGCGGTGAAACGCTTTCGTCTAGTCATCAATTATTGCCGGATGAATGGCTTGTATGCACTCGGCGATCAGATCGCCGATCAGCGCGGCTTGGGGTGAGTCGGCTTGACATAGTGGACGACGTGGTCATTGTCGGGAAGGTCGTTTCCGTTCATGCGCCTATCAGTGATGTGAGGTCGAAAGCATCAATCTGTCTTTTTACCCCATCAAGCGTGTCGCGGCCGGCCACTCGCGCAACGTCACTGGTGCTTGGACGGCGGTTGAAAATGACATATTCCACCCATTGGTTGCCAAGAAACTGAATTCCAAGGTGACTCTCATCATCGCCTTTCCAAACGGCACGTAGATTTCCATTGTCCACAAGTACCAGCCCTGCTTTTTGTGCGAAGGGT
Source organism: Candidatus Latescibacterota bacterium (assembly GCA_965261395.1). Taxonomy (GTDB): domain Bacteria; phylum Latescibacterota; class UBA2968; order UBA8231; family UBA8231. The sequence continues at coordinate 1,880,906 of OZ253462.1, read as the reverse complement.
ACTGACCTGATATACTGCCAAAAATCTTTTTCGGACGCCTCGTCCAATACAAAGCCATCGTCCTCGGCGTCGCTGCGCAGTACTTCAATCCGGCGCGAATAGTCTTTGTGGATTTTTCGCGGGTTTTCTTGTGTGACCGACATTTGTATCCTCTGCTTACTAGCGCGTGGTGCTTGGAACTGTACCGCGTCCCAAGCTCAATTTTGCGAATGATCATCACCGTCGCGCTTGGGAGCGGGGTCTATCTGCGGGCCGGTCTCGGTATCGCTTAGGGCGTCACGCGCGGCGTGGAAGCGGCGGATGCGACGCACGAAAATGAAGACCAAGCCCGCCAGTGCCGCATAGAGCAAGTACTGATAGATCGGTTCGGTCCAGCCTAGCACCACAGGCCAGAGGCTGACGATGCAGATCAAGATGAAAAGGTCTTCGATCAGCTTGTGTCTTTTTTCGCGCTGCTCTTCTTGTTCAGGCGTCATCGGATAGGGCCTTGTAAATGGCGTAGTTTTTGAGGACTAGCTTGACGTAGAGGCGGGTCTCCTTGAAGGGAATGCGCTCGACGAAGGCGTCCGGGTCCTCGGAGGGAAAGCTCTTGAGCCACCGACGGGCGTTGTGCGGGCCGGCGTTGTACGCGGCCAAGCCCAGTTCAAAGCCCAAATCCGCGCCCGCGCCGGCTGTGAATTGGCGCATTTGGTCGCCGAGAAAGTAACTGCCCAAGCGGATGGAGACGGCTGGGTCGAAGAGCGCGCGCAGCTCAAAGGGTTTCACCTCCAACCTCCGCGCGAGGTTGAGGCCGGTGTGGGGCATGATCTGCATCAGGCCCCTGGCACCCGCCCGCGACACCGCTTTTTCGTTAAATGTGCTCTCTTGGCGAATTACCGACAGCACCAGATAAGGGTCGATTTGAGCCTCGGCTGCGGCCGCAGCAATCTCTTCCCAGTAGTAAGTCGGGTAAATGCGCGACAGTTCCTCTGGGTCGTTCCCATCAAAAAGGCGCATCGACAGTCGCATGGCTTGGTCGCGAAAGCCAAGCGCCTCATAGTAGTCGCGGATGGCCTTTAGCGCGGCCTTCTGGCCCTTGTAGTCGCTGACGGCTTGCTCCATCTCGGCTGCCGACCAATCCCTTAGCCCCAATTGATTTAGCAAGCCAGCGCGTTCGAGGTGTGCCCTGTGCGCTAGCGCGGGGACGTCGTCTTGCCGGGGGTTGTCTGCGGGTCGCCCCTTGAGTTGAACCTGCTCTCTATGGCCCAACTGGACGGCGCGGGCCGAGTAGTAAGAGCGGGGAAATCCAGCGGCAGCGCGGCGATAGAACGCGGTGGCGGCCTCTGTCTGACCTAGCCGGTCCGCGCTCTTCCCAGCCCAGTACAGGGATTGGTCGATGAGGTGGACCTGGCGCGCCTGCTGACTCGCGCGCTCAAAAGCGGCGAGGGCTTCGGCGTATTGCTCTTGGCAATAGAGCGCGAAACCGACGCTCCAACGCGCTTCGTCGCCGTAATCGGTTTGCGGGTAGTGCTCGGCTAGGCGGCGATAGAGCGTTTCGGCGTGGGCGAATTGGCTGTTGCGCTCGGCGGCTTTGGCGGCCTGCCACAGGGCGTCGTCGGCCAAGTCGTGCTGGGGGTAGCGCTTGGCAAAGCTCGCATAGGCCGCAATGGCCTTGTCTTCGCGGTCTTTGCGGACAGAGAGACTGGCGATGCGATAAAGGGCCGCCGGGCTGCCGTAGCGCTCGTGAACCGTGCGAAAAACCTGCTCGGCCTTGGTATAGTGTCCCGCAGACAGGTGGGCCCGGCCAAGCATGAAGTGCGCTTGGGCAACGCGCTGGTCGCTGCTGTGCTCGCGGACGAAGTGCCGAAAGCTCTTGATGGCTTGGTTGTACTGCTTGTGGCTGTAGTAGGTGTGGGCCTTGGCATAAGCCGTGCGGGCGTCGAGCTTCTTAGGCAGGTGCGACAGACTATTGCGGGCGTGCTTGGAGTGGGGGTGTTTTTCCAGCAGTTCTAAACGCCACTTTTGCGCCCGCGCCGAGTCGTGTTTTTGGCTGGTGGTTGCGAGCAAGTAGAGGACCCGCGCTGGATCGGCGTTTTGTGCGAGCTGCCCCTCGTACAGGGCGAGGGCCTTGGCGGGTTGGCCGGCGGTCCGGTAGAGGGAGGCCAAGCGCATGCTGGCCGGGTTGCGGAGGATCGGGTTGGTCGAAGTCGCTAGAAAGTTTTCGTACTCGGCGATGGCCTCGTGCGTCTGGTCCATGTCCTCTAGAGAACAAGCCATCCAGAAGCGGCGGTAGTCGTCCAAGGCCGGTAGGTCGAGATCGCGCAAACGATCATACGCGCGGCTTGGCTCTTTGAGCATGCGCTCGCAAAACGCCCGCTGGAACTCGAGGTGCGCTTGAGCGGTCGGCTCGTGTTGGATCGTGTCTATCGCAGTGAGTTGGGGATAGGCGAGGTCGCAGCGGTCCTCGGCGATCAACATGGCAATGGGGCTAGGCGGCTCCGGCGTGGGGGCCTTGGGGTGAGGCTCGGAGGGTGTCTCAGGGAGATCCGAAAAGTAGAAATAAACTGCTGGCAGTAGGACCAGCAGGCTCAGGCACAGCGTTGTCCAAGCCCATTTGGCTTTGTCGGTCATTGGATTGGTCTTATCGTGGTTTGAGGTGGGTGGTCATTCGGACGCGCTAGCGGCGCATCCTTCCCTTAAAAATACAATAGTATCACAGGGGGCCAAGCGGAAAATAGGGCCAAGGAGGGCCATGCAAAATGAAGAAGCGCGATTATGCTAGTCTGCTGCACCGCCTGCAGGCAGTGGGGCCGACACAGCTAGTGGCTGAATGCGGTGGATATCCGGTTTACGCCCTAGCGTTAGGGAGCGGTACTGAGGCGCGAATCCTGCTGGCGGCCGGGTTGCACGGGGACGAGCCGGCTGGGCCAGAAGCCGCGCTGCGCTTTGCCGAGGGGTTGAGTCCGCGCCTCGTCCAGCGTTGTCAGTTCCTGATCTTGCCCTGCCTCAATCCGCACGGCTATGTCCACAATACCCGCGAGAACGAATCCGGCTTGGATTGCAATCGAGAGTTTGGCGGCGATGCGGTCCCGCTCGTCGCGCAGGTCAAGGCATTGCTGAGCGGTCGGCGCTTTGATTGCGCGCTGGACTTTCACGAGGACTGGGAGGCATCGGGGTTTTACTGCTATGAGGCCAAGCGCGACGAGCAGTGGCTCGGGCCGGCCATTGTCGAGCAAGTGCGCGCGGTGATGCCCATTGACGGAGAGTCCGGCGAAAACGACAAAGTGATTGCCGCAGGCGTCTTCCTCATTGATCCAGAGTGGGGCGAGGCTGGGTTGGCGCCCTACTTGTACGCGCACCACACCGAACACGCGCTGATCAGCGAAACGCCGAGCGAATGGCCGCTAGCAGTGCGAGCAGAGGCTCACCTTAGGGCGCTGGAGGTCGTGCTTCAGCGGCGTTTGGGCGCGTAGAGGTGCGCGCTTTGGCCGTAGTGGCTTTCGGCCGCTTCCATGAGGGTTTCGGAGAGCGTGGGATGGGGGTGGATCGAAAGCTGGACATCGGCTGCGAGCGCAGCCATTTCCACGGCTAGGACGCCCTCGGCGATCAGCTCACCCGCGCCGCTGCCGGCAATGCCCACGCCTAGGACCCGGTCGGTCTGGGGGTCGATGAGCAGCTTGGTGAGGCCATCGCTCGTGCCTTGGGTCGCGGCGCGGCCGGAAGCTGACCAAGGGAAGCGCGCGACCGCGACCGCGCGGCCCTGCTTTTTGGCCTCCTCCTCGGTGAGGCCGCACCAAGCGATTTCCGGGTCGGTATAGACGACGTTGGGAATGGCGTGGGGCGCGAAGACCTGTTTGTCGTGGCCGGCCGCGACCTCGGCGGCTAGGCTCCCTTGGTGGGCAGCCGTGTGGGCGAGGGCCGCGCCTACGAGGTCGCCAATGGCAAAAATCGAAGACTCGGCCGTGCGCAGTTGGTCATCGACTTGGACGTAGCCGCGCTCGTCGAGGCCGACGGCAGTGCGTTCCAAACCCAAGTCTTCGCTGTTGGGAACCCGGCCCACGGCGAGCAGGATTTTGGCGTAGGTCTTGGAAAAGCTCTGGCCGTCGCTGTTCTGTAAGTGTACCTCTAAGCCATCGTCGATTTCTGCGAGCGCGGTCACTTGGGTGTTGAGCATGATGTCGTCAAATCGCTCGGCGGCCTTGTTGTGCAGCGGTTTGACCAAGTCGCGGTCGGCCGGGGGGATCAGCCCGGGGAGCATTTCGACGACCGAAACCTGGGTCCCCAGCGCCGCGTAAACCTGTCCCAACTCCATGCCGATGATGCCGCCGCCGACGACGAGCATGGAAGAAGGTATGTCGCCGAGTGCGACGGCTGCGGTCGAATCCATGATGCGGTCGCTCGGCTGGTCGAAGAGGGCCGGCACGGCTGGCCGCGACCCAGTGGCGAGGATGGCGTGCTCAAACTGCAAGGTGCCTTGGCTGCTGTCGGCTTTGTCGATTTGCAGGGTGTTGGGGTCGAGGAAGCGGGCGCGCCCCTGTACGTAGGTCAGCTTGCGCGCCCTGACGAGTTGACCCAAGCCCTGCGTCATCTTGGCGACGACTTCGTCCTTCCAACTGCGCAACTTGGGGAGGTTGATCTCAGGCGCGGCGAATTGGATGCCCCAGTGCTCGGCTTCCTTGGCTTCGTAGAGGAGCTTGGAAATGTGCAGGAGGGCCTTGGAGGGAATGCAGCCTCGGTAGAGGCAGACGCCGCCTGGATGGGCTTCGGGATCGATCAGGGCGACATCCAACCCCAAGTCCGCGGCCTTAAAGGCGGCGACGTAGCCGCCCGGGCCGCCGCCGATGACCGCTAGCTGGGCCTTGTCCATAGGACCTCAGCCTTCCAAGAGCGCGATAAAGGGATCTTCCAATGCCGTGCAGACCCAGCGGAGGAAGCGCGCGCCATCGGCCCCGTCGATCAGGCGGTGGTCATAGGACAGCGACAGGGGCAGGAGGGTGCGCGGCTGGAGTTGGCCGTCGATATATGTGGGTTCGACTTGCGAGCGCGCCACCCCGAGGATGGCCACTTCGGGCGGGTTGACGATGGGCGTAAACGCGGTGCCGCCCATGGTGCCGACATTGCTGATGGTCATGGACCCGCCCTGCATGTCGGCCGGCCCGATCTTGCGCTCGCGCGTCTTTTGCGCCAATTCGCTCAATTCGACCGCCAATTCGATGATGTTCTTTTGGTCCACGTCGCGCACCACCGGCACCAACAGGCCATGAGGGGTATCGACGGCAATGCCGATGTGGAAATAGTGTTTGTACACGACTTCCCGCTGGGCCATGTCGATGCTGGCGTTGAACTGCGGGAAGACCTTGAGGGCGATGCCGAGCACCTTGATGAGGATCGCAGTTGGCGTCAGCTTGCCGCCGGCTGCTTCGGCCTTTTTGCCGTATGCTGCGCGCCACTTTTCCAAGCTGGTCATGTCGGCCTTGTCAAACTGGGTGACCTGCGGGATAGTGGCCCAAGCCTGCGCGAGACGCTCGGCGGTGATTTCGCGTACCTTGGTCACGGGCTGACGCTCGACAGCGCCCCACTGGCTGAAGTCGGGTAGTGGAGCGGCCGCGGCTGGGGCCGTGCCGGTGGCCCGCGCTGCGTGCAACTTTTTTGAGTGCGCCTTGACGTCGTCGATGGAGATCCTGCCGCCCGGTCCCGTGCCTTGGACCTGCGCAATATCGACGCCGATCTCGCGGGCTAGGCGGCGCGTCGATGGCGCTGCTGGGACGGGATCGTCCGTAGATGTAGGTTCGGGAGGGGCTTCTTCGACAACCGGGGCGACCGCTTGTGGCATCGGGGTGGGGGCCGGTTCCTCTACCGGTACAGGCGCTGGGGGTGCTTCCTCAGCGACCGGGGCTGCGGCTGCGGCCGTCTCGACTGCGAGGATGGGCTGCCCGACGGCGATGGTGTCGCCCTGTTGGACGAGAATCTCGGTGATGGTGCCGTCTATGGAGGAGGGCACCTCAATGACGGCCTTGTCGGTTTCAAGCTCGATGACGGTCTGGTCTTCGGCGAGGCGGTCGCCGACATCGACGAGGATGCGGATCACATCGCCGCTTTCGATGTTTTCTCCCAAGTCGGGCAGTGCAAATTGTACGGGCATAGCGTGGTCTAAGCTCACAGGTAAACGGGATTGGGTTTTGCCGGATCAATATCTAGGTCTTTCATGGCTTGGACGACGGCGTCGTTTTCGATCTGTCCCTCGCGTGCCAGCGCGCTCAAGGCTCCTAGGGCGATGAAGCGATAATCGACCTCAAAGTGGTCGCGCAGTGCCTCGCGGGTCTCGCTGCGACCGAAGCCATCGGTGCCGAGGGAGACGGGCGGGTTGGGAAACCAGCGGGCGATAGATTCCGGGAGGGCCTTGACGTAATCCGAGGCCATGACGTACACGCCGCGCTCCTTGGCTAGGCATTGTTCGATGTAGCTGAGGCGGGGCTTTTCGCCGGGGTGCAGGCGGTTCCAACGCTCGGCATCAAGGGCGTCGCGGTGCAGGGCCTTATAGCTGGTGATGCTCCAGACATCCGCGCTGACTTGGTATTTTTCTTCGAGGATGCTCTGCGCTTTGAGGGCGCTGTTGATGATCGCGCCGCTGCCGAAGAGGTGGGCCTTGAGTGGGGCGCGCTTCTTGGCCGAGGGTTTGAACTTGTATAGGCCCTTGAGGATGCCTTCTTCGACTCCGTCGAGCATCTCCGGCATGGCATAGATGTCGTTTTCGACCGTCAGATAATAAAAAACATCTTCCTGCTCGACGTACATGCGACGGATGCCCTCGCGGATGATGACGGCAATCTCGTAGCCAAAGGCCGGATCGTAGGCTTCGAGATTGGGCACTGGATAGGCCAACAGATGGCTGTGCCCGTCCTCGTGTTGCAGCCCCTCGCCGTTGAGCGTGGTGCGCCCGGCCGTGCCGCCGACCATGAAGCCCTTGACCCGCATGTCGCCGGCTAGCCAGACCAAATCGCCGATCCGCTGCATCCCGAACATCGAGTAGTAGATGAAGAAGGGGATGGTGTTGATGCCGTGGGTGGCATAGGCCGAGCCGGCCGCGATAAAGGAGGACATAGAGCCGGCCTCGGTGATGCCCTCTTCGAGTATCTGGCCGTCTTTGGCCTCTTTGTAGTAGGTGATGACGTCTTTGTCAACCGGCTCGTATAGCTGGCCTAGGCTCGAATAGATTCCGAACTGGCGGAAGAGTGGCTCCATGCCGAAGGTGCGCGATTCGTCGGGGACGATAGGGACGACTAACTTGCCGATTTGCTTGTCTTGCATGAGTTTGCGCATGACCGCGACAAAGGCCATCGTGGTGGCAAATTCGCGCTTGCCCGAGCTCTTTTTGAATTCTTCCCACAGGGTTTCCGGCGGCATGACCAGCGGGGGGGCCATCACCTGCCGCTGGGGTACGTAACCGCCGAGGCTTTCTCGCCGCTGGCGGATGTACTGCATTTCCGGGCTGTCGTCCGGGGGCCGATAGAAAGGCGTCTCTGCAACCTCGTCGTCCGAGATGGGGATGCCGAAGCGGGTGCGGAAAAGGCGGATCTCGTCCTCGTTGAGCTTTTTTTGCTGATGGGTGATGTTTTTGCCCTCGCCGGCCTCGCCCATGCCATAGCCCTTGATGGTCTTGGCGAGGATGACGGTGGGCGCGCTCTGGTGGGCGATGGCTTGCTGGTAGGCGGCATAGACCTTTTCTGGATCGTGGCCGCCGCGCCGCATTTTCTGGAGTTGTTCGTCCGAGTATTGTTCGACCATCGCGACTAGTTTTGGGTCGGTGCCGAAGAAGTCGTGGCGGATGTAGCTGCCGTCGGAGACCGAGTACTTCTGATACTGGCCATCGACGACCTCGTTCATGCGCTGAGCCAAGCTGCCGTCGGCGTCCTGTTCCAAGAGCGGATCCCAGTCGTCGCCCCAGATCACCTTGACGACGTTCCAGCCGGCACCGCGGAAGACCGCTTCGAGCTCTTGTATTATCTTTCCATTGCCGCGCACGGGGCCGTCGAGGCGCTGTAGGTTGCAGTTGACGACCCAGATGAGATTGTTGAGCTGTTCGCGTGCAGCGAGGGTGAGCGCGCCCAAGCTCTCGGGCTCGTCGCACTCGCCGTCGCCCAAGAAGGCCCACACCTTGCTGTCGTCAGCGGGCTTGAGGCCGCGGTTTTCGAGGTAGCGGTTGAAGCGCGCCTGATAGATCGAAAGGATTGGCCCCAAACCCATGGACACGGTTGGGAACTGCCAAAAGTCCGGCATCAGCCAAGGGTGCGGATAGGAGGAGAGGCCACCGCCTTCTTGTAACTCGCGGCGGAAGTTTTTCAACTGGTGCTCGCTGAGACGCCCTTCGAGAAAGGCGCGGGCGTATATGCCGGGGGAGGCGTGTCCTTGGAAGTATATCTGGTCGCCGGGATGGCCGTTGCTGGGCGCGCGGAAAAAGTGGTTGTAGCCGACCTCATAGAGGGTCGCCGAGGATGCATAGGTCGAGATATGGCCACCGAGGTTGGAGTCGTGATTGGCGCGCACGACCATGGCCATGGCGTTCCAGCGCACGATGCTTTTGATCCGCCGCTCGATCTCGCGGCTGCCCGGATAGGGGGGCTGCTGGTCGCGGGAAATGGTATTGATATAGGGGGTATTGACGCTGAAGGGGGTGCCGACGCCAGCTTCTGCGGCGTGGGTTTGGAGCTGTTGCAGGAGCTTGATTACCTGCGCGGGCGTCCTATGGGCCAGCACGTAGTCGAGGGATTCGAGCCACTCGCTCATTTCGGCTTGTAGTTCTTGGGCGTTGCTCATGGCTGAAACAATTCCTTTGCGTAGGCCGTTTTATAAGTGGAAAAAGATAATAATCACGTGTTTTCTTGGCAAAAAACCGTTTTGTTACAATCATTTATATATAGGTCTTGCCACTCGCGCTGATGGGCGGCGCAGAAAGAGAGGCTCTCGGTGCATAGACACAGAACCGTCCATGTCTGTTTGCTGGCGTCGCTGCTCCTGCATCTCACCGCGCTTTACCTAGGGGATTACCTGTGGCGTGACGAGCTGGACGCGGAGACTTTTCGCGTGCGCCTCGCTCGCATCCCGCCGCAGTTCACGCCCCGCCGCCCGACTCCCCTGCCCCGCTTGGACGTAGAGGCGTTGAAAGTGGAGATGGAATATCTGCGGGCCGCCCAGCCGGCTGTGGATGTCCGCGACCCCAATCTAGAAAGCGAGGCGACCCCGGCCGAAATAGAGGTGCCGATGGCCCCCTTGGCGTTGCGCGAGATAGCCGTCGGTGCGAAGGAAGATGCACCAATTTTGGAGCGCGAAAAGATGATCTCGCCCTCGTCTTTGGGCTTGGCCGATAGCATGGGTATCGCCTCCATGGATCTTTTGCGGCTGGAGGACATGGCCCGAGCCAACAAGGACCCCGCCGCCGTCATCGTCAGTCGGGCGACTCGCCGCGACTTGTCCGGCTACGTGAACTTCACCCAGTTGCGCGTCTATGGGGCCAGCTCGGGGCGCGGCGCGCTCGATGCCTTGAGCCGCTACTTGCGCGACCACACTCACCTGTTGGCGCAAGTGCGGGACAAGACCTACGAGTATTTCCTGTCGGAGCAACTGCTCAAGGACCCCATCCACTTCCTCTTCGAAGACTCCTTGTCTGCGTACGACGAGAATGTCCTGACCAAGTTCAGCCCGGAGGAGAAGGCGCTTTTGGGCCGCTATCTGCGCGAGGGCGGCTTCCTGTTTATCGAGGGTACCGGCCGCCGTACCAACCGCTATTTGCGCGAAATGAAGGACCAACTGCGCGAGATCTTGGGGTCTGAGGCGCGCTTGGCACCCATCCCGACCTCGCATCCGCTATATCACTCCTTTTACGAGTTCGGCGGCGGCTTTCCCGGAGAGGATAAATCGCGCATTGAGGACGCAGGAGACAATCCCTCTTGGTATTATCCAGTCAACAATCGCTACGATGTTTTGGCCGTGCAGGAAGCACAAGCAGCCACCGTCTCCGGGACCGCCAGCGCTGTGGGTGAGGGGTTGCCACCGCCAGAGGGGCTGTGGGGAGTCGAGCTGGACGGCGAGCTGGTAGCCGTGATCAGCGACTTGATGTTGGGGGAGAATTGGCGGGCTAGCTTCAATACTGAAGAAGAAACCACAGGGAATTCGACCTACGCGCTGATGGCGGGGACCAACATCTTGGTCTATGCGCTGATGCGCAAAAGCGGCATCACGCCCCAATTGCCGCCGCCGACTTGGATGCCGGGTCAAAGGCCCGTAGCCGCGGTACAAGAGTCGCCGCTAGCTGTCGAGGTCGCCGTCGCCGACGAGTTGCTATTCGACGATCTAGACGCTTGGCTGGCCTTGGTGATGGCCCCTATCGGCAGCGATATCACAGAAGATCTCACGGTGCGCTTGGACGGTCGCTATTCGCTCGAATTGCTCAAGCGCGGCTATCAGGGGCTTCTTTTTCACAATCTGTCCGCCGGCGCGCACTGGGTCGAATTGAGCTATGGAGGGCAGACCCAACAGGTGGAGGTCGATCTGAGGGGGGGCCAGGTCACCACGCTGACGTTCGCGCTCAACCGCTTTGCCTTTGTGGTGCGGCTGCGGATGCAGGAGCAGGAGGAACGGGCGGAGTGGCAGCGCTGGTCTGCGGCCTTTGCCGACTTGGAGGTCGAGGAAATTTACTTGGCCGCAGACCGCGATTGGCTGGAAGGTGGAGACGCTCCCTGAAACAGCCCTACTTGTAGCGCTTCATCTCGCCGCTTTTCAGCCGGCCCCAGTACTCTTGCAGGCACGCCTTGATCTGCGGGCTGAGTATGACGCCGCCGATAATGTTGGGAAAGGCCATACTCAAAATGAGCATATCGGTAAAGTCGAGCACGTTTTTGAGCGTGACGACCGAACCGAAGACCACGAAGACGACGAAAATGACCCGGTAGATTATGTTGAAGCGACGGCCAAATAGGTATTCCCACGCCCGCTCCCCGTAGTACGACCACGAAATCATGGTTGAGTAGGCAAAAAGCATGACGCCAATGGCGAGGACGTAGCGGGCGCCGGGCAGGAACGAATCAAAGGCCGCGGAGGTCATTTTGGCCCCCACGATAAAGTCTCCACTCGCTTGGAACTGAGGATCGGTGTACACCCCGGTAATCATGCAGACCAAAGCGGTCATCAAGCAGATGACGATCGTGTCTATGAAGGGGCCGATCATCGCGACCATGCCTTCGCGCGCCGGCTCGTTGGTGCGGGCCGCGGCATGAGCAAAAGCCGCGGAGCCGAGGCCGGCCTCATTGGAAAAAGCTGCCCGCTTGACGCCGACGACTAGGGCGCCCAAAAAGCCGCCGTACAGGGCCTGCGGCGAGAAGGCTTCGCGGAAAATGGTCGCGATCATGGCGGGCACATCGCCGATGTGCGACAGAATGATGACGAGGGAGGCGGTCACGTAGAGCAGGCACATGGCGGGCACGATCCGCGAGGTGACGCTGCCGATCCGCTTGATGCCGCCGATGATGACCAAGGAGACCAACAAGGCGAAGAGGAGGCCAAAGGCCCAGTTGTAGTCCCCTACAACAGGGGCTACGGTGCTGAGGATCTCGACTGTTTGGTTGACTTGGAACATGTTGCCGCCGCCGAGGGAGCCGCCGATGGCGAAAATGGCGAACAGAATGGCGAAGACGCGACCCAACGACTTGAGTCCTTTACTGGCAAGCCCGTGCTCTAGGTAGTACATCGGCCCGCCGGCGATGCGGCCGTCGGGGTGAATTTTGCGGTACATGATGGCCAAGGTGCAGGAGGCCAGCTTGGATGACATGCCGAACAAGGCAGTGAGGAGCATCCAGAAGACCGCACCCGGCCCGCCCAAGCTAACGGCAATGGCGACGCCGGCGATGTTACCGAGGCCGATGGTAGCCGACAGGGCGCTAGTGAGGGCTTGAAAATGGGAGATCTCGCCTGGGTCGTTGGGATCGTCGTAGCGACCGCGGATGACGTCGATGGAGTGGCGGAACCCGCGCAGGGAAAGCCAGCCGAAGTAGAAGGAATAATAGATGCCGCCTAAGACGAGCACCCAGATGATGAGGGGAATTTTCGTGCCTAGGTCGGCGAAGAGGACGGAGCCCATCGCCGAGACGATGGAGCCGAACGCGGCATCCAAGTTGGCGATGGCCGCCTGAATCCAGTTTTGGTCGGCGTCTTGGGCTAGGGCGGGGGCGGTCGTCCACAAAATCAGGGCAGCGGCGTAGAGTAAGCGCATGAGAAATTTTCCTCTCGAAGGTTCAGCGATCCGGTCCGTTATCGCTGAGCAGTTGGTCTAGTTGAGCGCGTTTTTCGGGGGCCATGTGCGCTGTGTTTTCAGCCGTGGGGAAGTGGCCTGCGGCGACTTCTCGGCAGTACGTTTTGAACATTTCGATCCAATCTTGGCGCGCTTGGCCGTAGGCTTTGGTCAAGATTAGGTCTTCTTCGTTGAGGCCGACGAGGTCGTGGACGATCAGTACTTGGCCGTCGCAATAGCGGCCAGCGCCGATGCCAATGACTGGAATTTTGAGCCGCTCGGCGACGGCTTGGGCGGCCTCTTCAGTGACCATCTCCAAGACCAAGGAGAACACGCCGGCGTCCTCCAAGCGCAAGGCTTGCTCGACGAGGGCTTTGGCCCCCTTCGGCCCCTTGCCGTGAAACTTGGGCACGGTGCCACGCCGGTCGCTGAACAGGTAGAATTCGCGGGCTTGGGACTGCGGGGTAAACCCGAGATGGCCGACGACTGGAATGCCGGCGTCAACGATGGCTGTTAGCTGCGGCAAGACCGGCAGGCCGCCCTCTAATTTGACGCCTTCGGCCCCGCCCTCCTGCACCAAGCGCCCGGCGTTTTTAACTGCGGTCTCGACCGAGGGCTGAAAGGACATGAAGGGGAGATCAGCGAGGAGAAAGGCCCGGCGCACTGCTCGGCGCACCGCCCGCAGGTGGTGGAGGATGTCATCCATGGTCACTTGCTGCGGGCCGCGATAGCCCAAGACGTTGGTGCCCACGGAGTCGCCGACCAAGATCACGTCGAGGCCGGCTTCGTCTTGCAGCGCTGCCGTGGGGTAGTCGTAGGCCGTCAACATGCAGATCTTCTGGCCCCGTTCCTTTTTGGACTGGAGCGAAGAAACGGTGATTTTATTAGTCGTCGTTGCCATGGCCGCGGAGAAGCAAGTTTACAGGCGATAGTATAGAGCGGCGCACCTTGCGCGGCAAGCCTGTAGGCGGCTTACCTTGCCTAGGCGAATCATTTGGCACAGCTTCACTTTTATGCAGACGAAATTCGATTTTATTCACACTGAATTGGCGCGGCGGCAACAGGCCGGGCAGATGCGGTCGTTGCGCACCTGGGAGCCGTGCGGCGGCGCGCGAGTCCGCGCTAATGGCCGCGAGTTGGTCAATTTTAGCTCCAACGACTATCTCGGCTTGGCGTCGCACCCACTTGTGCAGGCGCGAGCCATTGAGTTCGTCGAGCGCTACGGGACCGGTGCCACGGCCGCGCGCTTGGTTTGTGGCTCGCAGCCGGGCTTTGCGCAAGTGGAGCAGGCTTTGGCTGGGCTCAAGCAGGCCGAGCGGGCGCTGGTGCTCAATTCTGGCTATCAGGCCAATATTTCGCTGTTGCCGACGCTGGCCGACCGGCGCACCCTCATCCTGCTCGACCGGCTCTGCCACAACAGCTTGGTGCAAGGGGCGGTCTTGGGGCGCTGTCGAATGCAGCGCTACCGCCACGGCGACTTGGATCACCTGCGCGCTCTGCTGGTGGAAAGCGCAGGGGCGAAACATTCGCGCCGGGTGATTGTCACCGAATCGGTGTTTAGCATGGACGGCGACGTCAGCGACATCGACGCGCTCGTCGCGTTGGCCGGAGAATTCGACGCGCTGCTGGTCATCGACGAAGCGCACGCCACGGGCGTTTTGGGCGAGCGGGGGATGGGGCTGACATGTGGCAAGGCCGTGGACGTATGCGTCGGCACGTTTGGCAAGGCCCTCGGGTCTTTTGGAGCGTACATAGCCTGCGGCGAGAAGCTGTGGGAGTACTTGGTCAACTGCTGCCCGGGGTTCATCTATACGACCGCGTTGCCGCCAGCCGTCTTGGGTGCGGTGGATGCGGCGCTAGAGCTGGTGCCGCAAATGGACGCCCAGCGCCAAGCATTACTCGCCCACGCCGAGTATTTGCGCGGTGCGCTCAGGGTACAAGGCTGGGACACGGGCGCGGCAACCGCGCAGATCGTGCCGCTGATGGTGGGTGCGGAGGGCGAAGCGCTGGCCCTGAACGCTTATCTAGAAGAAAACGGCATTCTCGCCGCGGCCATTCGTCCTCCCTCGGTCGAGCCGGGCCGGGCGCGGATTCGCTTGGCACTCAGCGCCCTGCACCAGCAAAGCGACCTCGATATGCTAATTGAACTGCTACAGCGATGGCGCGATGGCCGGCGTTGACGTGGTCGCCCAACACGGGTGGGGCTTTGGCGCTTGGTGTTGGGAACGCTGGCGAGATGTTTTACCCGCTGGCTTTGTGCTGCACTGTCCAGACCGAGGGTATTTTGGCCCAGCCGTGGTGGTCGCGGCTCAGCCGCGCATTGTCTTGGCGCACTCCCTCAGCTTGCACCTGTTGTCGCCGCAGCTATGTGCAGCGGCGGAGTTGATCGTGGTCATCAGCGGCTTTCACAGCTTTCACTCGCCGTGCGACCGCCAGGCCCGGCGCTCGCGCCGCACGGTAGAGCAGATGCTCGCGCGCTTAGAGAGCGAGCCAGCGGCCTTGTTGACCGATTTTTATGCCCGTTGTGGCGCGCCGCCAGACAGCCGCTGGCCCGGGGCCATTGACGTCGACAGCCTGCGCCGCGATTTGCAACTGTTGCAGGAGAGCGTGCTGGAACTAAGCGCGATACCGGCGGCAGCACAGGTGCTCATTTTGCACGGCAGCCGCGACCGCGTGGTGCCGATGGAGCGGGCTGAGGAGCTATGCGAGCTACTGCCTAACAGCGCGCTTGCCATCGTCGCGGAGGCGGGTCACGCGCTGCCCCTGACGCATGTCCGCGCGTGTTGGGAACGGGTTGAACGGGCTTGGCGCGGGATGCATCCTGTATGACGGAAGCGAGTTTCAAAGCGCGCGTCGTCGAGAATTTCTCCCGCAGCGCCCCGACGTACGACTGCTACGCTGAGGAGCAGTGTGTTGGTGCTGCTACTTTGGCCGAATGCGCCGTCGAATGCGCTGGGAATCTAGTGGAAGGCCCGGTGCTTGAAATCGGTTGCGGTACGGGCTTTTTGAGCGCGTCCTTGGCCGCGCTCTTCCCAGAGCGTCGCTTGGAGTTGACCGACCTTGCGCCGGCCATGGTCGCGCATTGTCGGCAAAAAATGGCCGCTGAGACCGCCCATCCAGACATCTGCTATCGGGTCTTGGACGGGGAGCAGCTAGCAAGCGAGGGATGCTACGCCTTGATCTGCGCCAGCTTTGTGGTGCACTGGTTCGCCGATTTGCACGCGGGCCTACAGCAGCTACTGGCCGCGCTCAAACCCGGCGGGCGATTGCTCTGCTGCTATCCGGGGGCGGGTTCATACGCCGAATGGCACCGCCAATGTGCGCGCCAAGGCGTGCCCTGCAGCGCCAACGCCTTGCCCGACGTAGCGTCTGTCGCCCGCGTATTCGCCGCCGAGCCGGTCGCAGTGCGCCAATGGGAACAGGTGATCGCGCTGCGCTTTCAGACTGCGCATGCCTTTTTGCGCCACCTCAAGCGCACGGGTGCCCACACGTCGGCGAGGCTGAGTGCCCTCGGCCCAGCGCAATTGCGTCGGTTCCTGCGCGGCTGGGATCGCGACTGCCCCAACGGCGTGGAGGTCACGTGCGCTATTCATTATCTATCTGTCGAGAAAGCGGGGGATTGTGGCGGCTAAGCTTCCCGCGCGCTTGTTCGTCACCGGCACGGATACGGGCGTCGGCAAGTCCTATGTCGCGGCTCTGCTGGCCGCGGGGCTGGAGGCCGCCTATTGGAAGCCCGTGCAAAGCGGGGCCGATGCGGACGCCGATTGGGTGCGTCGCGTCGCTGGCCTACCGGACGAGCGCGTCCTGCCGGAGACCTATCGCTTGCGCGCTCCCCTGTCGCCGCACGAGGCGGCCCGGTGCGAGGGCATACAGATAGAGATGAGCCGCTTTGCGCTGCCCAAGCGGAAGCGCTTGATCGTCGAAGGGGCTGGCGGGGTTATGGTGCCGCTCGATGACCGGCACTTGATGGTCGATCTGATGGTCAATCTGGCTTTGCCGGTGCTGGTGGTAGCGCGCAGCGAATTGGGTACCATTAATCACACCCTATTGACGCTAGACCAATTGCGCCGTCGCGGTTGCCCGCTTTTGGGCGTGGTGGTCAACGGCTCCCCCAACCCAGCCAACTGCCGAGCTATTGCCCACTACGGACAGGTGCCGGTGCTGGCCGCAATTGACCGCCGGATAGAGCTGTCGCCCGCCAAGGTCCGGGCGCTTTTTGCTCGCTATTTTGGCCGCCATGACTGAGCACGCTTCTTCCCACGTATGGTCGCCTTTTACCCAGATGAAGGCGGCGCGGCCAGTGCAGCAGGTGCGCGCTGGCCGCGGGGCGGTGCTAGAGCTGGAGGATGGGCGGCAGATCCTCGACTGCATTTCGAGTTGGTGGGTGACCTTGCACGGCCACGGTCAGCCCGAAATCGCCGCGGCTGTGGCTAAACAAGCCAAAGAGTTGGAACAGGTAATAGCGGCTGGGTTTACCCATCGCCCCGCCGAAGAGTTGGCCCGACGGCTGGCAGATGCCTTGCCCGCGCCTTTAAGGTGGCTCTTCTACTCGGACGATGGCTCGACGGCCGTGGAGGTTGCGCTCAAGCTGGCCTATCAGTTTTGGCACAACCAGGGAGAGCGCAATCGCACGCGCTTTCTGCGCTTGGAAGGGGCCTATCACGGCGATACGCTCGGGGCAATGTCGGTGGGGGAGCGCTCGCTTTTTACGCGCCCTTTTGCCGACTTGCTTTTTCCGGCCGACGCCGTGCCCTTCCCGGCCACTTGGGAAGGCGATGGGGAGATAGAGGCCAAAGAGGCGCGGGCACTCGCGCGGCTGGAGGAGCTGTTGGCACGCCATCCTAGCCAGTACGCGGCCATGATACTCGAGCCGCTGGTGCAGGGCGCTGGGGGCATGCGGATGTGCCGCCCGCATTTTCTCGTGGCCGTACAGGCGCTGTTGCGCCAATGCGACGTGTTGGCCATCTACGACGAGGTGCTAACCGGATTTGGGCGCACTGGGGCGCTCTTCGCCTGTGAGAAAGCCGCGACCCAACCCGATATCATCTGCTTGGCCAAGGGACTGACCGGCGGCTTTTTGCCCATGGCGGCCACCGTTTGCAGCGAGCGGGTGTTCTCGGCTTTCTATCACGACGACCCCGCTAAAGCCTTCTATCACGGGCACTCCTATACGGCCAATCCCTTGGGATGCGCGGCCGCGCTGGCCTCGCTGGATCTGCTCGCTGGCAAGCGCTTCCGCCGTCTAGCGGATTGGCAGCGCGAGGAAGTGGTGCGTCTGTGCAGCCACCCGCGGCTCAAGCGGGTGCGGGTGTGCGGTACGATTGTGGCTGCGGACGTGGTAGTCGAGGTCGAGGAAGGATACCTGCACGAGGTAGGACCGCTGCTGAGAGAGCGCTTTTTGGCGCGGGGATTCCTGTTGCGGCCACTGGGCAATAGCGTGTACGTGCTGCCGCCCTACTGCATTGAGCGGTCGCAGCTAGCCTCGATCTACGACTGCTTCTGCGAGCTGATCGACGCGCTCTGAAGGCTCTTGCGGCGGCCGCGCCTCTAGGTCGAGCAGGTCGAAGAGGGCTTGGTCGGCGTCGGTGCCGGGGTGGGGCGTAGTCAACAGGCGGTCGCCCGAGAAGATGGAATTGGCCCCGGCCAAAAAGCACAGAGCTTGTTCGGCTGTCGAGAGCTGGTCGCGGCCAGCCGAGAGGCGCACCGTGGCCGTGGGAAAGAGGATGCGGGCGCAGGCGATCATGCGGACGAGTTCCCACGCGGTCACCTTTTCGCGGTCTCCGAGCGGCGTCCCGGCGATAGGTACTAGGGCGTTGACCGGTATGGATTCCGGCGGCTTTGGTAGTTGCAAGAGCGCGCAGAGCAAATCGATGCGGTCTTCGTCGCTTTCGCCCATGCCCAAGATGCCGCCGCAGCAGACCGAAATCCCGGCACGACCGACGTGGCCTAGGGTCTCGATGCGGTCGCGATAGGTGCGGGTGGAGACGATTTCGGGGTAGTAGTTTTCCCCGGTGTCCAAGTTGTGGTTGTACGCGTGGAGGCCGGCTTCCCGCAGCCGCTGGGCTTGGTCGGCGCTGAGCATGCCCAACGTGCAGCAGACTTCCATGCCGGTGGCAGCGACCGTGCGCACCATGTCCAATACGCGGTCGAACTCCACGCCATCGCGGACTTGACGCCAGGCCGCGCCCATGCAGAAGCGCGTGCTACCAGCGGCCGCGGCGCGCTCAGCGGCTTCGCGCACGGCGTCTAGCGACAGCAGGTCTTGGCGTTCGAGGCCCGTATCGAAGTGGGCCGACTGCGAGCAATAGCTGCAATTTTCAGGACAGCCACCGGTCTTGATCGAAAGCAGAGTGCAGACCTGTACTTGCCGTGGATCGTGGTGTGCTCGATGGACGGTCGCGGCGCGATACACGAGGTCGAGTATGGGATTTTGGTAGAGGGCGGCGATTTCCTCGCGCGTTGCGGGCGCATTCAGGTTCATAAATCCTCGATCAGTTTGGTGGATGAGCGTCTAAAATCCGAGGTTTCACCCGGCTTGGCAAGTTCGGCGAGAGGGCCGGCCCACGACTGCCGCGCAAATGGCTTGCTCCATCGCGTTTCTTGGCTTTTATTTTTAGGCTGTTTGCGGGAGGGGAAGGTGAGCAGGCTGGACAGCGCGCCCGCGCTTTGATGTCTGGCCGATTGCGAGATGCTAAAACCTTGGCTACTCTTCGGCGGCGAAGTGGGGCTGGCTGGCTAAAACTGGCCAGTTTTAGTGGCGTTCACTTTTGAAAGGGGATCGCGCAGCGCGCATAATGGCCAGTAGTAAAATTGTAATAAAAAAAGGGTTGGACCTGCCCATTGCTGGTGCGCCGGAGCAAGTAATCGAAGACGGTCCGGCGATTGAGCAGGTGGCCGTCTTGGGGCCGGACTCGATTGATTTGCGGCCGACGATGGCCGTAAGCGAGGGCGATTCGGTCAAAAAGGGCCAGTTGCTCTTCGAGGACAAGAGGACCCCGGGCGTGCGCTATACGTCGCCGGCGAGCGGTAAAGTGACCGGCGTCCACCGCGGTGCCAAACGCACCTTGCTCTCGGTCGTCATTGAGGTCGCCGGAGATGAGGAAGAGCGCTTTGCGCAGCACACGCGAACGGCACCTGACCAGCTAAGCCGCCAGCAGGTGAGCGAAACCTTGGTGGCGTCCGGCCTCTGGCCTGCGCTGCGCACGCGACCCTACAGCAGAGTGCCCGTGCCCGATAGCACGCCGCACTCGCTTTTCGTCACCGCGATGGACACCAATCCCCTCGCGGCCGATCCCCAAGTTGTGCTCCGCGGGCACGAAGACGACTTTGCTCGGGGTTTGACCATATTGGGTAAGCTCACCGACGGGCCGGTCTATGTGTGCAAGGCTCCCGGTGCCAGCATTTCGGCCGATGGTGCCCAGGTCGTCGAATTTGTCGGTCCGCATCCCGCGGGGTTGCCCGGCACCCACATCCACTTTCTCGATCCGGTCGGGGCGGGCAAGACCGTCTGGTACATTGGCTACCAAGACGTAGTGGCCTGCGGTAAGCTCTTTGCCACCGGCTCGTTGTGGACCGAGCGCGTCGTGGCCTTGGGCGGCCCCCAAGTGGAGCAGCCGCGCCTGTTGCGTACCCGCCAAGGAGCCTGCCTAAGCGAGCTGACGGCGGGCCAGCTCAAGCCGGGTGAGAATCGGGTCATTGCTGGGCCGGTGCTGGCGGGTCGGGTCGCGTCCGGCCCCTTGGACTTTCTCGGTCGCTACCACGCGCAGGTCTCGATGCTAGCCGAGGGCCGCGAGCGCGAGTTTCTGGGGTGGCAGAAACCGGGCGTCGATAAGTTTTCCATCAAGAATGTCTTTGCCTCTAAGCTGCTGCCCAGCCAGCTTTTCGACTTTACCACCTCGACCGAGGGCAGCGACCGAGCCATGGTGCCGATCGGCTCGTACGAGCAGGTGATGCCGCTGGACATCCTCGCGACCCTACTCCTCCGCGCCCTCATCGTCGAGGATACGGACCGCGCCCAAGCTCTTGGCTGTCTGGAGTTGGACGAGGAGGACTTGGGGCTGTGTACTTTCGCGTGCCCCGGCAAGTACGAATACGGACCCATCCTGCGGCAAATTTTGGCGAGAATTGAAAGAGAAGGATAGGCGCATTCAATGAAGGTTTTGCGAGATCTGCTCGACCAAGCCGAGCCCCTTTTCCACAAAGGGGGGCGGCTGGAAAAGCTCTATGCCCTATACGAGGCAGCCGATACATTTTTATATACGCCCGGCCGCGTCACTGAGGGGCCGACGCATGTGCGCGACGGCATAGACCTCAAGCGCACGATGGTTACGGTCGTCGCCGCGCTAGTGCCCTGTATCTTCATGGCCATGTGGAACACCGGCTATCAGATCAATCTGGCCATGCAGCAAATGGAGGCCGCCACGACGGGCGAATGGCGCGGGATAATCATCGATATCCTCGGCATCGGCTACAACCCCCATAACCCGCTGGCCAATATATTCCACGGCTTCCTCTATTTTTTTCCAGTCTTTTTGGTGTGCAATATGGTGGGCGGTCTGTGGGAGGGGCTTTTCGCGATGGTTCGCAAGCACGAGATCAACGAAGGCTTCTTGGTGACGGGCATGCTTTTTCCCCTGACCCTGCCGCCGACGATCCCCCTGTGGCAGGTGGCCATCGGCATCAGTTTCGGCGTGGTACTGGGCAAAGAGGTCTTTGGTGGCACCGGCAAAAATTTCCTCAATCCAGCGCTGACCGGGCGGGCCTTTCTCTATTTTGCCTATCCGGCCGAGATCACCGGCGACGCGGTCTGGGTCGCCGCCGACGGTTTTACGCACGCTACCCCGTTGGGGGCTGCTGCCGCCGACGGCATGGCAGCCTTTACCAGCTCGGTGACTTGGATGCAGGCCTTCTTGGGCGCAATCCCCGGGTCCATGGGAGAAACATCGACCCTAGCTTGCTTGATCGGCGCAGCCATCCTCATAGCGACTAGGGTCGGCTCTTGGCAAATCATCGTCAGCATGACGGCGGCCACGGTCGTCTGCGCCGAGTTGCTGCACGCGATTGGCAGCGATACTAACCCGATGTTCGAGATGGACGCGAGTTGGCATTTGGTGCTGGGCGGATATGCCTTTGGCTGCGTCTATATGGCGACGGACCCGGTGTCGGCGTCGATGACCCCGACCGGGCGGTGGGCGTATGGGGCGCTCATAGGCTTTATGACCGTGCTGATCCGCGTGATCAACCCGGCCTTCCCCGAAGGCGTAATGCTGGCCATTCTCTTTGGCAATGTCTTCGCACCCGTGATTGACCACGTGGCAATGCAAGCCAACATCAAGCGCAGGCTGGCCCGCACCGCTGTCAGCTCTTAGGAGAGATAGACAAAGTGGCTAACGATTCAGTAGGTAGAACATTCGGCGTGGCGCTCGGCGTCTGCCTCGTCTGCTCGGTGCTGGTATCGGCGGCGGCAGTGTCGCTGCGGCCGACCCAAGCGGTCAACAAGGCGCTCGACAAGAAGCGCAATATCCTAATGGCCGCCGGCCTGCTGAAGTCCGGCGAGGTCGCCAGCGGCGAGCGCGTCGGGGAGTTGTACCAAAATATAAATCCCCGCGTCGTCGATTTGGCGACCGGCGAATACGTCGATGGCGTGGACCCGGTCGCCTACGACCAGCGGCAGGCGGCCAAAGATCCGGCGCAGAACGCGGTGGTACCGACCGCTGTGGATATCGCCAACGTCAGGCGCCGCGCGCTTCATGCCTCGGTGTACTTGGTCTCGCAGAAGGACAAGATCAAAAAGGTCATCCTGCCCGTCCACGGCTTAGGACTGTGGTCCACGCTCTATGGATTTGTGGCCCTCGATGCCAAGGATCTCAATACCATCCGCGGGCTGGTGTACTACGAACACGCCGAGACGCCGGGTTTGGGGGGCGAGGTTGATAACCCTAGCTGGAAGGCCCTCTGGGACGGCAAAAAGGCCTTCGACGAAAGCGGCGCAGTGCGCATCGAAGTGATCAGGGGCAAGGTCGTTCAGGGACGGCCCGAAGCCCAGTATCAGGTCGATGGGCTGTCGGGTGCCACCATTACCTCGCGCGGCGTCAGGGACATGCTGCGCTACTGGTTGGGTGCGGAAGCCTTTGGGCCGTATCTGGCCAAGCTCAAAGAACGAGGAGTTAGCTAAATGGCTGACAAACCAAGAGACGTCCTCTTCGGGCCGCTCTTTGATTCCAATCCCATTGCCTTGCTGAGCCTCGGTATATGCTCGGCCTTGGCGGTGACGACCAAGTTGGAGACCACCGTCACCATGTGCTTGGCGGTCATTTTCGTGCTCTGCTGCTCCAACGTGGCCGTCAGCTTGATTCGCAGCTTCATCCCGGCCAACATCCGCATTATTGTGGAGATGACGATCATCGCCTCGCTGGTCATTGTCGTCGATCAGTTCCTGCGCGCCTATGCTTTTGAGATCAGCAAGCAGCTTTCGGTCTTCGTCGGGCTGATCATTACCAACTGCATCATCATGGGGCGAGCCGAGGCTTTCGCCTTGCAGAACGGTCCTGGGCTGAGCTTTCTCGACGGCTTGGGCAATGCCTTGGGCTACAGCGTCATTCTGATGGTCGTCGGCGTGTTGCGCGAGTTATTCGGGTCGGGTTCGCTCTTTGGGGCGCAAATGTTCGCATTGGCTACCGAGGGGGGCTGGTACGCGCCCAACGGCCTGATGCTCTTGCCGCCGAGCGCGTTTTTCATCATTGGTTTATTTATATGGGCGCTCCGAAGCTGGAAGAGCGAGCAGGTTGAGAAGGAGTAACTGAACATGGTCGAAGCCTATCTGAGCATATTTATGAAGTCCGTGTTCGTCGAGAACATGGCGCTGGCCTTCTTTTTGGGGATGTGTACTTTTCTAGCGGTCTCCAAGGAGGTGCAGACGGCGTTCGGGCTTGGGATCGCCGTAATCGTGGTACAGACGGTTACCGTCCCAGCCAACAATCTAATCTACCAGTATCTGCTCAAGGAAGACGCGCTGGCGTGGGCGGGCTTGAGTGGGGTAGATCTGACCTTTGTCGGGCTGATTAGCTACATCGGTATCATCGCCGCCATGGTGCAGATCCTCGAGATGTTTCTCGACAAGTTCGTGCCGTCCCTCTATAATGCCCTCGGCATCTTCCTGCCCTTGATTACCGTCAATTGCGCGATTCTGGGCGGTTCGCTGTTCATGGTCGAGCGCGACTACAACTTAGGCGAGAGCGTGGTTTTTGGCTTTGGCTCTGGCTTCGGCTGGGCACTGGCCATCGTCGCGCTGGCGGGCATCCGCGAGAAGATGAAATACAGCGACGTGCCCCCAGGGCTGCGCGGCCTCGGGATCACCTTCATTACGGTGGGGCTGATGTCGTTGGCCTTTATGTCCTTTTCCGGTATTCAGCTATAAGAGAAAAGAGCGTTTTATGACTGAAGTTATTTCCGGCGTCGGCATGTTCACGGGCGTGGTGCTGGCCCTAGTGGCCGTAATTTTGGTCGCGCGCTCCCGGCTGGTGCCCAGCGGCAACGTGCGGATCCTCATCAACGACGACGAGAGCAAGGCCCTTTCCGTTCCAGCCGGAGGCAAGCTGCTCAACGTGCTGGCCGACAACAGGGTCTTCGTATCTTCGGCCTGCGGCGGCGGCGGCACCTGCGCCCAGTGCAAGGTCAACATCTACGAGGGTGGTGGCGATATCTTGCTTTCCGAGACCGGCCACATTACCAAGCGCGAGGCGCGCGAGGGCGTGCGGCTCTCCTGTCAGGTCAACGTCAAGCAAGACATGAAGATCGAAGTGCCACCCGAAGTATTCTCGATCAAGAAGTGGGAGTGCGAAGTCGTCTCCAACGACAACGTGGCGACCTTTATAAAGGAATTTATCGTCAAGCTCCCCGAGGGCGAAACGCTGGATTTCCAGCCCGGCGGCTTTATCCAGATCGAAGTGCCGTCCTTCGAGTGCGACTTCAAGGACTTTGAGGGTATTGAGGAGCGCTTTCACCCCGATTGGGACCGCTTCAAGGTCTGGGATTTCAAAGCCGTCAATACCGAGCCCGTCTTCCGCGCTTATTCAATGGCCAATCACCCGGCCGAGGGCGACATCATCATGCTCAACATCCGCATCGCCACTCCGCCGCCCGACCGCGAAAAGGGTGGCTGGGAGGATGTGCCGCCCGGCATCGCCTCTTCGTATGTGTTCAGCCGCAAGCCGGGCGACATGGTGACGATCTCGGGGCCTTTCGGCGAATTTTTCATCCAAGAAACCGACCGCGAGATGGTCTATATCGGCGGTGGCGCTGGCATGGCACCTTTGCGCTCGCATCTATACCACCTTTTCCACACGCTCAAGACGGGGCGCAAGGTGTCCTATTGGTACGGGGCGCGCAATCCCAACGAGGTCTTCTACGAGGACCACTTCCGCAAAATCGAAGAAGAGTTTCCCAACTTCACCTTCCACATCGCCATGTCCGAGCCGCGGCCAGAGGACAATTGGGACGGCTATGTGGGCTTTATTCACCAAGTGGTGCACGACCATTATCTCAAGGACCATCCCTCCCCTGAAGACGTCGAATATTACCTGTGCGGCCCGCCGCTGATGCTCGGATCCGCGCTCGGGATGCTCGACGATCTAGGCATCGAAGAGGAAATGATCCGCTTTGACGAGTTTTGAGAAACGAGGATGACTATGAGCACGCTTATCGTTGCTTTCACCGCCTTTGGGCTGGTCATGGCCGCCATGGCCGTCGGCGTGATTTTCAGCAATCGTCGTATCCAGGGTTCGTGCGGTGGGCTGGGCACTATGCGCGATGCGTTGGGCGAGCCTATGTGCGAGTGCGGTCAGGCACCCAGCTCGTGTGGGGATGCTGGGTCGGAGACGAGCTGAGCGTTTAAGCGCGGAAACACTTGTTAGAACGGCGGGTTGCCACCGCCGTTTTTCTTTGCTCGTAGAAAATATGGTCGCCAAAAAAAAGACCGGGGCATACGCGGGTATTGGTTCGTACGCCAGCCTAGGGATTCAATTCGCGGCGACGATCCTGATCTTCGTGTTTCTCGGCTGGTGGCTCGACGACAAGTTTGCAACTACGCCGCTCTTTCTCTTGTTGGGCACCCTGCTCGGCGCGGGGGGTGGGTTTTACAAACTCTATCGGACGCTGATGGACTTAGATGAGCGGCGCAAGCGGGAGGACGGACGGTGAAGTGGGACAGCATCATCGCTGGCTTGGCGGTCGCTGGGGTCAACGGCGCGCTCGCGCTGGCGGTGATTCGCTGGGGATGGGGCAAGGGCATGCAGGTCTTTATGATCGCCTTCTTCGGAGGGATGATCGCGAGGTTTATCGCCGTGGCGGTCCTCTCGGCATTGGCGCTCAAATGGGCCGAGTTCCACCCCGCGAGTTACGTCATCGCGCTAGTGGCCGCGTACTTGCTTTTTCTGGTGTTTGAAATCCTTTACGTACTCAAGCTACAAGGTCGTTCAAAGCCCCGCTCTAAAAGCCCGTGAGGTGTTGACAGAAATTTGCGGCCTAATTAATTTATTTGGTTGATTACTGCGACAGATTCCCTCCTATTTTTAGACATTTCACAAGGCAGTAAATGGCTGGCGATACGCAGGCGGCAGACGCCGCAAATGCGCAAGTGGACATCATAGGGCACATTCTAGATAGCCCTCATATCGAATTGCCCTTTGTCGATTTTAATCACCTGCTCGCAGGCAAAGTTTCCCTTCCTTCGCTAGAGCTTTTCGGCATCGACCTTTCCATCACTCGGCACGTAGTGATTATGTGGGTGGCGAGCATCCTGCTCATAGTGCTCATGCTCCGAGCCTTCCGCAAGCCGCGCACTGTGCCTTCGGGTCTGGCCAATTTCTTCGAAGCTATCGTCGTCTTTCTGCGCGACGAGGTCGTATTGCCCATCATGGGCGAAGACGGCAAAAAGTATCTGCCTTTTTTGCTGACGCTGTTCTTTTTTATTCTGTTTTGCAACCTACTGGGGCTAGTTCCCTATAGTGCTGCGGCCACTGGTAACATCAACGTCACGGCGGGTCTGGCCCTGTGTTCCTTTTTGGTCATGTTAGGGGCCGGCATCGCCAACAACGGATTGTTCGGCTACTGCAAGAGCCTGATCCCTTCTGGGGTGCCGCCGGCGCTGCTCATCATTTTGATTCCCGTAGAATTGATTGGTTTGTTGGTCAAGCCCTTCGCTTTGTGTGTGCGTCTTTTCGCCAATATGACCGGCGGCCACGTGGCGATTTTGGTCTTCTTGGGTTTGATCTCCATTCTGCAAAGTGAGTGGATCGCCATTGGATCTGTGCCCTTTGCAGTGGCGATTTACATGCTCGAAATTTTCGTGGGATTCGTCCAAGCCTTTGTTTTTACCCTGCTATCAACGGTCTTTATTAGCATGGCTGCTCATCCAGACCATTAGCAGGGGTTCACACCGTTCACAAGAGGGAGTATTTGGCTATGGAATTTGCGTATATGGGTGCCGGAATTGGCATGGGGCTTTGCGCCATTGGCGCAGGTTTGGGCATCGGCCTGCTGGCCGGCAAAGCACTGGAGGGCATCGCCCGCCAGCCCGAAGCCGTAGGCGACATCCGCACCAATATGATCCTGACGGCCGCTTTGGTCGAAGGCGTGGCCCTGATCGGCGAGGTGTTTTGCCTGCTGATCGTGCTGACTAAGTAGTACAAGTCTTATGTTACTTGATCCCCATGTGGGGCTCATAATATGGACGATCATCACCTTTTTGGTGGTGCTGCTCGTCCTCAAAAAGTTCGCTTGGCCCCAGCTTTTGGCGTCCCTCGACGAGCGCGAGAAACGCATCAGCGATGCGCTCGCCGCGGCCGAGCAGGCGCGCCAAGAGGCCGAAGAGGTCTTACAGGAGCATCGGCAGAAGATCGCCGCCGCCGAAGAAGAGGCGCGGAAGATCGTCGCCGAGGCTCGCGCGGCCGGGGCAAACGTGCGGCAGACAATCGTCTCCCAAGCGCGGGAAGAGGCGGAGCGGATGCTCGACCAAGCGCGGACCAGTATTGAAAGCGAGAAGCGCGCTGCCATCGCCGAGTTGCGGCGCGAGACGGCCAATCTCGCGGTCCAAGCCGCTGGCGTGCTGATTGACGCCAATTTGGACGATGAGAAAAACCGCGGCCTCGTCGACGACTTGATCGCCAAAATTCCCGAATCCAATTGAACGCCACCGTGCGAGCAGGACAATGAACGCACCCGAGGTAGTGCGACGCTACGCGGCTACGCTGTTGGAAGCCGCCGATGAAACGGGCGCGACCGCGGCAGTGCAGCGCGACGTCGAGCGGCTTTTGGATACTGTGCGCCAATCCGACGAGTTGGTCGAGTTTTTGTCCAACCCCCTAGCCGACAGCCAAGCTCAAGCCAATGTTCTGCGGGAGCTTTTCAGCGGCAAGGTTGAGGTGCTGACCCTGAACTTCCTCCGGCTCATGGCGGTCAGGGGCCGCGCCTCTATCGTCGGCGCGGCACTCGGAAATTTTCTCGATCAGGTCGCCGAGCGCGAGGGCATAATTGGCGCTGAAGTGCGCTCGGCCGTGGCGTTGAGCGAGGAGCAGTGCCAGCGCCTACAAGCGCGCTTAGAGCACCACAGCGGCCGCAAAGTACGCTTGGATGTCCAAGTCGATACCAGCCTGCGGGGCGGCGCGGTCGTCCGCGTCGGCGACACCGTATTCGACGGCAGTGTGAACACCTATCTAGAGCGCCTACAAGCGCGTCTGGCCGGTTAGTCAGTAGGAGGATCTATGGCCACCGAAGCGATAGTTCAGCCCGATGAGATTTCGCAAATTCTCAAGCAACAGCTACTGGGCTTTGAAAAAGAAATAGACATATACGAGACGGGCACGGTGCTCTATGTCGGCGATGGCACGGCTCGCGTCCACGGTCTGAGCAACGTGCGGGCCACTGAATTGGTGGAATTCCCCCACGGCATCATGGGCATGGCCCTCAACCTCGAAGCAGACAACGTCGGCTGTGTGCTCTTTGGCGAGGACACCCTGATCAACGAAGGCGACCAAGTAAAGCGCACCGGCCGCATCGTCGAAGTGCCCGTGGGCGAGGCCCTCTTGGGCCGGGTCGTCAATCCCTTGGGCGTGCCCATTGACGGCAAGGGCGACATCCAAGCTGACGAGAGCTTGCCGGTCGAGCGCAAAGCCCCGGGCGTCATCGACCGCCAGCCGGTTACCGAGGCCCTGCAGACGGGTATCAAAATCATCGATTCGACCGTGCCCATCGGTCGCGGCCAGCGCGAGCTGATCATCGGCGACCGCCAGACCGGCAAGACGGCCATTGCCGTTGATACCATCATCAACCAGCACGACCAAGACGTCAAATGCATCTACGTGGCCATCGGCCAAAAGGCCTCGACCGTGGCTAAGGTGGTGGCCGAATTGGAGGCCAACGGTGCGCTCGACTACACCATCGTCGTATCGGCCACCGCGTCCGACCCAGCGCCCTTGCAGTTCCTCTCACCGTACGCCGGTGCTTCGATGGGCGAGTATTTCCGCGACCGTGGCCAACACGCGCTCATCATTTACGACGACTTGTCCAAGCAGGCTTGGGCCTACCGCGAGATGTCCTTGATTTTGCGCCGTCCGCCCGGGCGCGAAGCGTATCCTGGCGACGTATTCTACTTGCATTCGCGGCTCTTGGAGCGCGCGGCCAAGATGAACGATGAAAAGGGCGGAGGGTCGCTGACGGCGCTGCCGGTAATCGAAATTCTCGAAGGCGATGTATCGACTTTTGTGCCGACCAATGTCATCTCGATCACCGATGGCCAGATCCTGCTCAAGCCCGAGCTTTTCTATTCGGGCAATCGCCCGGCCATGGACGTGGGGGCCTCGGTGTCGCGAGTGGGGTCGTCCGCGCAGACCAAGGCCATCAAGGCCGTGGCCAGGACCATCAAGGGCGACATTTCCCGCTACAACGAAGTCAAGGCCTTCGCCCAGTTCGGCACGTCGGATCTGGATCAATCCACGCGCAATCTGCTCAACCGCGGCGAGAAGCTGATGGAGCTGCTCAAGCAGGGGCAGTACCGGCCGCAATCTCTCGCGGAATTGACGGTCTCGCTGTCGCTCATAGATCACGTGCTCGACCTGCCTACGGCCGACGTGAGGCGTTTTGAGGAAGAGCTGCTAGCGCACATGCGCGATCACCAGTCCGCGCTCATGGACGAAATCGGCAAGTCCCGCGATCTGAGCGACGAGTCCAAGATCCAGCTAGACGCCGCCATTGCGGAGTTCAAGGGCCGCTTCCGCCCTTCCGAGGAATAGGCTGAGCTGTGGCCACTCTTCGCGAGCTAAGGACGCGCGTTGCTAGCATTACCAATATCCAGCGCGTCACCAACGCCATGCAGATGGTGGCGGCCGCCAAGATGCGCCGCGCCCAAGACGCCATTGCCGCCGCTCGTCCCTATGCCCAGCGGCTAGACCGGTTGCTGAAGCAGCTACACCAGAGCGTCGATACGCAAGAGCAACCGCTTTTCGCCGAGCGCGCGGTCCAGCGCGTGGCCTTGGTAGTCGTAACCTCCGACCGCGGTCTTTGTGGCGGTTTTAATTCCAATCTGTGTCGCCGCGTCCAAGCCGAGCTAGGCGAGTACGCGGACGCCGAGGTCGAGTTAATCACGGTCGGACGCAAGGGCCGGGACTTTTTCAACGCTCGCGGGTACACTATCGCCAGCCACCACGCCGACGTGTTCAGCCAGCTCGAATTCGCCCGCGCTACGGCTATCGCCCAAGACCTGACGCGCCGCTTCGCCGCGGCCGAGACCGACCGGGTGTTGCTCTGCTACAGCGAATTTATCTCGGTTGCCGCGCAGGTGCCCGTCGTCAGCCAGCTTTTGCCCATCGTGCCCGAGGAGGGCGCAGTCGAGGCGGCTGACTACACTTTTGAGCCGGGGGCCGAACAGTTGTTGGAAACGCTCGTGCCGCGCCAAATCAACTTCCAGGTCTGGCGCGCCCTGTTGGAGTCAAATGCAGGCTTTTTTGCTGCGCAGATGACCGCAATGGACAACGCCACCAAGAACGCTGGCGACCTAATTGAGGAACTGACCCGCGCAGTGAACAAGGAGCGACAGGCCTCGATCACCCTTGAATTGATGGACATCATCGGCGGGGCCGAGGCCGTGGCCCAATAGCGCCATTACACGCGAGGTAGGCATGAAAGAAGGAAAGGTCAAAGAGATCATCGGCGGCGTCATCGATGTCGATTTCGCCGGGCAGGAACTGCCGCCCATCTACAACGCCCTCGAAGTGGTCGCCGAAGACCGCCCTAGGGAAGAGCGTCTCGTGCTCGAAGTGCAGCAACACTTAGGAGAGCACGTGGTGCGCTGCGTAGCGATGGATTCTACCGACGGCTTGATGCGCGGCGCGCGCGTCGTCGATAGCGGCGGTCCGATCGAGGTTCCAGTGGGCGAGGCCGTTTTGGGTCGCCTCTTCAACGTCATTGGCGAGCCAATCGACGGTAAGGGCGCGCTCGGCAGCGAGGTGCCCCGGATGCCCTTGCACCGTCCAGCCCCGCCCCACCAAGACCAAGTCACTTCAGACGAAATGTTGGAGACCGGTGTAAAGGTCCTCGACTTGATCTGTCCGTTTGCTCGCGGCGGCAAGCTGGGGCTTTTCGGGGGTGCTGGGGTCGGCAAGACGGTCATTCTCACCGAGTTGATCAACAATGTGGCCTCCGGGCACGGCGGTTATTCGGTCTTCGCCGGCGTAGGCGAGCGCACGCGCGAGGGCAACGACCTGCTGGGCGAGTTGGAGGAGTCGGGCGTCATCGACAAGACGGCCATGGTCTTTGGGCAGATGAACGAGCCGCCTGGTGCGCGCCAGCGCATCGCCCTCACCGGGCTGACCATTGCCGAGCACTTCCGCGACGAGGCCGGTCAAGACGTGCTGTTCTTTGTCGATAATATCTTTCGCTTCATCCTCGCCGGTGCCGAAGTCTCGGCTCTATTGGGCCGCATGCCCTCGGCCGTGGGGTACCAGCCGACCTTGGCGACCGAGATGGGTGCCCTGCAGGAGCGGATTACCACTACCAAGGACGGCTCGATCACTTCGGTGCAAGCCATTTACGTGCCGGCCGACGACTATACAGACCCGGGCGTGGTTTCGGCCTTTGCCCACCTCGACGGCCGCATTGTGCTGGAGCGTTCCTTGGCCGATCAAGGGCTATACCCGGCGGTTGATCCCCTCGGCTCCTCGTCGCGCATCCTCGATCCGCGCGTCGTCGGCGAAGAGCACTATCAGGTGGCCCAGCGCGTCCAAGAGGTCCTGCAGCGCTACCGCGACCTGCGCGAGATCATCGCCATTCTCGGCCTCGACGAACTGTCGGACGAGGACAAGCTTATTGTATCGAGAGCGCGCAAGATTCAATTCTTCCTCACGCAGCCCATGCACGTGGCCGAGGCCTTCACCGGCAAGCCGGGCGAATACGTCAAGATCGAAGACACGATCCGCGGTTTTAAGGGGCTGGTCGAAGGCGAGTACGACGACGTGCCCGAACTCGCTTTCTTCCTTGTCGGCACTATCGATCAGGCCCTGCAAGCCGCCAAGGATCTTTAGTCCATGCCCTCCTTTGGCTTAGAGGTAGTCACTCCAGAGCGGGTGGCCTACTCGGGGCAGGTCGCCAGCCTGCAAGCGCCCGGTAGCGAGGGGAGTTTCGGCGTCCTCGCCGGCCACATCCCGCTTTTGACCGGATTGCAGATCGGGCAGTTGCGCTTTGTCGAGGAGGACGGCAGCGAGGTCCAAATGGCCATCAGCGGTGGCTTTGTCGAGGTCGGGCGCGAGCAAGTCGCGGTGCTGGCCGAGACAGTCGAACGCATCGAGGAGATCGACGTTGAGCGGGCCGAGTCTTCGCGCCAGCGCGCTGAGGAGCGCCTCGCCAAGGCGCGCACCGGGCAAGAGGAGATCGACGCAGCGCGCGCCGAAGCGGCGCTATCACGCGCCCTCAATCGCCTCCGCACGAGTAGTTAATTTTTATAGGAGTACCTGCAAAGCAAAAGGCACTTGCGACTGCGGTTCGCAAGTGCCTTTTGCGTGGGCCAATGGTAGGCCGACCGCAACCCTCTTAACTCCTAGGGTATCCGGGTCGTCGTTCCAGACGTCATTCGCTCTGGCGCTGATGGGGCGTGGCTAGTAGGGGCCGGAATGGGGTTCTCGCACCAAGTCGAGGAGCCGTTGCACTGGGTACGCCGGATCGAGCCAATCGGCAAACTGAATCGATCAGCTAGGACCGGCTGACTGCGTCTATCCCCCCACGTCGCGCCCGTAGACCGTGCGAATCACGTCCTCGATGTCGGGCTCCTGGACGGACACGTCGCACACCGGGTAGCGGGCCGACAGCTCCGAGATCAGCGCCGACGCAGACACCTGGCTCCTCGCAAAGCGGATGCGGCGACACTGTCTCGCCGTTCGAGGATCTCTGCGTGGGCGTGGTTGACGAGTTTGACCGCATCAGAATCGGACGCTGGCCCCTAGCATCGGATACCGATCACCACCAATAGAGGTCACGCTAATCTTGGGACTGATCTGAAAGCGTCCAATCGTAGACGGGATTGGGATAGGCTCCCATTTCTCCCTCTTAAGCAGGGCACCTATGCCCATGCCCAAAACCGCGGAAGGAACACCCAAAAGAAAAGTGCCCGCCACCGCCATACCTGACGCCTCAGGAGAAGGCGAACAATTACCGGAAAGACAAAAGTTCGCCACGAAAAGGCCGATAAAAGCCCCTGGTAGTGCCCCTATCAAGAATCCAGTCCTGGCACCGTGTTTCCAGTAGTTTCCCCTTTCTTTACTCCGCTCCAGCCGTATTATATTGCTGTAGCGGATTCGGACTAAGCGAGATGTAGTATTACCACCCGACGTTTTGAGAACAAACGAGCTTTGGTTCATCATCTGAATGGTCCCAATAATTTTGTCCCCTTTTCCTGTCGCCCGAACACGTTCGCCGACGCTTTGGCCGAAAAGGGGGGCTGGCAAGCTCAAAGCTGCCAAAGCCCAAACGCTCATAAAGATGAGACATTGCTGCCCGTGTTTCATGTCTGCTCCCTCCTTGATTCTATGCCTAGGCGCTGTTCGATACGGCTAAGGCGCTCAATCCACAAATTCCGCCCAATGGAGGACAGATACTCGAAGCGGTAGGCCAGCGCGTTGAGCAGTTGGAGCTTTAGCAGGTAGGTGTACAGGCGCATTAGTCCTCCTCCAGTGAGTATTCCCGCACCTCGCCCGGTGCCAGCTCAACGCGCTGCCAATCGGCCACCCCCGCCATGCGCCACTCCAGCGCCTGCCGCTCCTCGCCCCCATTGTAAAACAGCGCTGTGCCTAGCCCACCAACCGGCGGTTGCAAAAGCGCCAGGATCTGCTCGGGCAAATGGCCTGCGGCCCACTCGACCAGCGGCACCACCGCGCCCTGTATCTCGCGCGTGCCCATCAACAACGGCCCATAGCAACCCGTCACCGCCCCGCAGCCCCAATTGCGCCCGTGTCCCGCGGCCACCGAGCAAATCGCCCCGCCCATATCGGCGTGTTCGCGCCCGCCGCGCAACACCCGCCGGGCCATGGCGAATTTGGCCGCCGCCGCCCCCAGCGCCCGCCGGGCCATGGTCCACTCGCCCGTCAATTGATACCCCAGCGCCAATGCCGCCGTGCTCGGCTCGCGCGAGGGCTGCACCGAGCCGTCTTCTGCCCAATGGCCCCAGTAAATCATGTCGCTGCGTTTGCCCACCCCCGGCTCGCGACGCTTCCGCTCTTGGGCAAAGACCATCGCCCACGGTGCTTCCGACTCGGCGGGTTGTCGCGCCAGTACCGCACACATCGCGTCGTCCAGCGAGGAATCGGCGAAGGTCCGGCGATAGTAGGAGAGCGCGGCGGCGGCTGAGTCGGCGTAGGGATCGAGCAATTCGCCGATTAGCGGCTCGACGATTCTCTTGGCCGCGCGGCGAAAGATATCGTCGCCCTCCAGCAAAAAGAGATCGCCCAGCGCGTAGACCGCGCCCGACGCCAGCAGATTTTCGATACCAGCGAGCGGGTCGCCGGCGATGTGGTGGTTGTTGGCGGCCATCCCCTGCTCTGTGCGGGTCTGCAAATCCTCCGGCTGCAATCCACGCCCGTCCAGATCCCACAACACGGGCATCGGTCCGTCCTCCGCCAGCAACCGCTCGGCCCGCTTGCGCCCATAGCGCAGCGCCCAGTCGCGGTAGCGCGCCTCACCCGTGACGCGCCAGGCGGCCAGCGCAAGGTGCAAAAAGCGGAAGTGCTCGGCCAACTCGCGCTCGCCGTGCGCCCCACCGACGGTCCGCGTGCCGATCCAGTAGCTCAAAAAGACGTCGCGCGTCCAGTCGTACCAAGCGGGCACACCCTCGATCCAGTTGCCGATGTGGTGCGCTACGTCGTCGAGTAGGGCGGCGGCTTCTCTGTCGTCGGGAAAGAGTCCCAGATAGCGGGGCAGAAACAACAAAAAGGGCTCGGTGCCGTGATGGGCCTCGGCTTCGGGCTCGTACCCGTGCAGGCACTCGGCTCTAACCCAGGCCTTGAGGTCATTGGCCAGCGAGTGAAACCGCACCGCGATCCGCTCGTCGCCGCTGACCAGATAATGCGGAAAGAAGGCCAGCGCGAAATTGGCCTCGTCCTCGCCGCCTTGGTTTCTGTCCGGCCCGTCGCGGCGAATGCTCTGCTCGACCCACAGCGAGAGTTCGCGCCGCAATGCCACATAGTGCGCGTAGGTCTGTGCCAGTTCGTCGATCATGGGTCTGAATGTATCAAATTCTGCATTGGCTCAGAAGACCTCCATCCTCTGAACTGCCTCATCCGCAGGACTATGATAATAAGGGCCAATATCGTTCGGTAGCCGACGCGAGCAAGTCCGTCTGGCGTTCGACGACGGGTTTGCGCCGACGAGGTTACAAGGTCTCGAAAAAAGGCCTTGACACTACTTTCTTCGATTGGGAGTATGATCTACAGATGGGGTAGCGCCCCGATAGAGACAAGGAGCAACCATGCCAAACATCCGATTCGCCCAGCTCTCCTTTTGGTTCGGTCACGCGCACGGCATCTGCAACGCCGCGCAGAAACACGACAGCGTCGATCTCATCGCAATCTGGGACGCCGACGCCAAGCGCGGACAGGCCGCCGCCGATCACTTCGGCGTCGAATTCACCCCCGACCTAGATGAGCTTCTCGCCCGCGATGACATCGATGCCGTTGGCATTGCCTCGGAAACCCAGCTTCACGGTGAACACATCATCCGTGCCGCCGAAGCGGGCAAACACTGCATGGTCGAAAAGCCGTTCACCCGCACCCCCGAGCAGGCGGACGAAGCGATCGCCGCGGCTGAGAAAGCGGGCGTCCAGGTCATGCCCGTCCACAACCTGCGCTTCTCCCCTGCGCATGAGCGCATGAAGGAAATCGTCGACTCCGGTGTGCTCGGACCCATCGTGCAGGTGCGGCGGCGCCACGGGCACGACAAGTACAGCGCCCAGGATTTCGCTGCGCAGAGAATCCAGAACGACCCCGTCGATCCATGGTTCGACGCGGATGCGGAAGGCCGCAGCTCGCTTTACCACGCTGGTTCCCACTCCGCTTTCTGGATGCAGTGGATGTTCGGCATGCCCGAGAGCGTCGTTTCCCTGGGCGTCTCGAGCGTCAAAGGACTCCCGGTCGAGGACAACAATGCCGCCGTCTTCCGCTACGCCAATGGTCCAATCGTAACTCTCCATACGAGCGAGACGGAAACTCGGGCTCCCCTAGCCACCGAGATCTACGGTCACAAAGGTGCGTTGGTGCAGGTCAGGGGCGACCATCCCTCCACCAAGCTGGATTTCGGCGACCCGGCCACGCTGATGCTCTACACAAGGGAAACCGAAGCTTGGCAACCCTTGTCAGAATTCCACCGCAGCTTCGTCCCACCGGGATACAGCGTGTTCTGCAAATTCTTCGACGCCCTAGCCAACGGGGAGGAGATGCCGATCACGATGTATGACGGCAGGGAATGCGTTCAGATTCTGGCGGCGGCGGATCTGGCGGGGAAGGAAGGGCGGCAGGTTGAGCTGTTGGAGATAACGGGCTGAGGCTGCCGGCCGGCCGCATCATCTAGGTGGCCCATGCGACCTGAAGGACGAATCAGGGGAATGGACACTAGCGCTTGTCCAGCCAGCTTGAAAAAAGCCAGATATGAAAAGCCCCCGAGGAGGCGACCCCCGGGGGCTTGTGTTAAACGACAAACCGCCAAAGTTAGCGGCAGGAAATATGGTAGCGGCGAAGGGACTCGAACCCCCGACCCATGGATTATGATTCCACTGCTCTAACCAACTGAGCTACGCCGCCAAAAATGTGTCTAAAAGCTAGACGGCGGAGCGTTTCTTGTCAACAGGCATCAAAAGGCAAAAAGCGCGTCGAGGCCTAGCTCGACGAGCTCACCCTGCGCTGCTAGGGCCTCTAAGTCCATTTTGCTCTTGTCGCCTGTGATCGAAATCAGCTTGGGGCGGCCTTGGATGTGTTGGCGGTAGAATTCGAGCACCTCGTCGAGGTCGCTGGCTTGGAGCTGCTCAAAGCGCCAAGAGCGTGGGTCGCCGGTCAGCCCCTTGCGCTCCCAGCCGCGCACGGCCCCCAGCACCGAGCGGAACCCGAGCCGCTCCGTGCGGTACTTGTTGAGTACTGAAAGCTGTGCGGCGGTAAAGCGCTCGGGCGAGGAGGGAATGTCGTCGAGCAGGCCGACGAAGGCCGTAACCGCTTCGGGCGTCTTGTCGGCTTGCGTGCCCATGCCGCCGACCATGTAGTTGTAGTCGGCTTTGTCGCGACCGTTGAAGTAGAGGGCACCCACCGAGTAGGCCAAGGCCCGCGCTTCGCGAATCTCTTGGAATACGATGCCGGCCATGCCGCCGTAGAAGTAGTCGTTGAACAACTCGACTGCTGGCTCGAGCGCCGCTTGATAGGGCACGTCCACGTATTCGATCCTCACTAGGGCTTGGGCCATTTCCTTGTTGAAGAAGTAGATCTGGGTTTTTTCGGGCTGGGTAAATTCCAAAACCTGATAGGGTGGTGGCTCGACTGGAGACTCAGGCAGCGGATAGTGCTGGTCGAGGATAGCTTGTACGTCCTCGATGGGTTGCGATCCGGTGTAGCTGAGGGTCTGGCGATAGGAGAGCAAGCTGCTGAGTAGGTCGATAAGCTCTTCGCGCCCCAGAGCGCGAACTTCCTCGTTGGAGCGGACCC
Source organism: Candidatus Latescibacterota bacterium (assembly GCA_965261395.1). GTDB lineage: Bacteria > Latescibacterota > UBA2968 > UBA8231 > UBA8231. The sequence goes on along the minus strand of OZ253462.1, from coordinate 1,843,430 downwards.
GGCGGTAGTACGCCATGTCGCCCAAGCGGTGGTAGCGGTAGAGAGCTTCGTGGATGGTGCGGTGATCTTTGAGCGCGTCGTCGCGCCGAGCGATGATGATGGACTGAAGCTCGGCTAGGGTGGCGTCGTCGGTGGTCGGGCCGTGCATCAGCTCGGATAACAAGGCGAGCGACGCAGCGAAATGTTCGTCGAGGCCCGAAATGGAAATCGTGGTCTCTTGGTCGTCGACGCTCATCCTAAAGTCGGTGCCCAACTTGTACCACTCCTTTTTTAGCTCTTCGGAGGTAAAGCGCGGGGTGCCCGACTTGTCGAGCAGTTCGCGGGCCACGGGCAGGCGATTTTCGGTTAGGGAGCCGATGTCGATGGCGACAGAGAATTCAAAGAGGTCGTTGAGTGGGTTGCGGGCGTAGTAGAGCTTGCTGCCGCCCGCTAGTTCGCGGGTAGTGAAGTCGCGCTCGGGCACAAGGTAGGCCGGCTCGACCTCCGCAAAGGGCATGGCCATGACCTCGGCGGAAAAGGCCGATTGGCGCGAGGCATCGATGTCGATTTTGTCGATGGGCGGCTTGGCGATCTCGGGTATGTCCTGTTCGCCATCGCGGCGGTAGCCGGCGACATACGTTCCGTTGAAGTACTTATTGGCGACTTTGACGATGTCCTGCTTGTCGATCTCGGCCATGCGGTCGAGGGCACGCAGCGCGTGGCTCCATTCCTCAAACCCGAGATACGAATCGCGCATGGAGCTGACCCGCGAACTGTTGTTTTCCTGCCCCTGCTTTACGCTCTTCTTGAAATCGGTGACAATGGCCGGGATGATCCAATCCTCGAATTGCCCCTCCTTGATCAGGTCAATCTGCTCCAAGAGCAGGGCTTCGACTTCCGCAAGGGTCTGGTCCTGTTTGGGGATGCCCCACAAGTACTGGGCACCATAGTCGTTGAGTAGATAGGGATAGGAGCCGGCTTCGCGCACCTTCTGCTGCTGATTGAGGTTGAGGTTGATCAGCCCAGCGGTGGCGTTGTCGAGGATCATGTCGAGGATCTGCAGGGCCTCGGCGTCTCCGTGTGTGCGCTGCGCCGTGCGAAAGGCCAAAAGTACGTATTCCTCACCGGGATAATTGACCTCGACTCGTTCCACTTCGTCGATTGCAGGCTCTTTGTATTTGGGGAATTGAGGCAGTTCCCCGCGTTCCCAGAGCGAGAATTCGCGGTCGATGAGCTGGATGGTCTCGTCGATGTCGATGTCGCCCGAAATGAAGATCGCCATGTTGTTGGGTACGTAATACGTGTGGTAAAACTCGTACATGCGCTCTAGCGAGGGGTTTTTCAGGTGCTCTACTGTGCCTAGCGTAGTGACGCGGTAGGGATGGACCTTGTAGAACTGCTCCTGCACGGCTTTGTGGATGACGCGGCCCTTGTTGTCGAGGGAGCGGTTTTTTTCCTCATAGACGGTTTCCAGCTCGGTTTGGAAGAGGCGGAAGACGGGCTCGTGAAAGCGCTCGGCCTCGATTTTGGCCCATTGCGCTAGGCGATTGGCTGGTAGTTCCACCTTATAGACGGTTTCCTCAACCCACGTGTGGGCGTTGAGGCTGCGCTCGCCCATCGCAGTGTAGAGGCGGTCGAGTTCATTGGGAATGGCGTAGGCCGAGGCGAGTTGGTTTTCAGCGTTGATCTGTGCGTAGATTGCGGCCCTTTTTTCCGGGTCAGTCTCGCTGAAGTGCTGCTCGTAGAGCGCCTCGATGCGGTCGAGGTGGACCTGCTCCTTTTCGTAGTCGAGGGTGCCGATTTTTTGGCTGCCCTTGAAGAGCATGTGTTCCAGATAATGGGCGATGCCGGTGGCGTCTTGGGGGTCGTGCTTGGAACCAGCGCGAACGGCGATTTCGGCGTAGAAGCGAGGTTCTTCGCTGTTTTGGGTTAAATAGACCGTCAGGCCGTTGTCCAATTGGTAGATATGGGCCGCCATGGGGTCTTTGGGATCCGGGCCGTGGAGCAGTTTGTACTCGGCGGGAAGGGCCTGGGCCAAGACGAGAAAGAAAAGCGCGTACAGCAGGGGCATAACCAATCCTCTGTTCGGGGTATGTGTGTAACGGATCATCGGAAATACGAAAAAGGGGTGAATTATGGCAAGTCCGCAAAAAAGCGTGCAGCGCGTTGGCGTGGCACGTTTTTTTCTTTGTTGTACCTAAGGTGGTTCGGAGCGCCTATGGCGTAGTCCTTGGGTAACGAGCAGCGGGTAAAATGGAAACACTACAGACGTGGGGCCGCGCCCTATTGGACTTTGCCTATCCGCCGCACTGCGCGGTGTGCGAAGCGGACATCGAGGCCGCCGCGCTGCTGTGCGGGTCGTGCTGGGCGGAGATTGTGCCGCACCATCCGCGTCCTCGGCCCGAGGACGGAGGACGTGCGTTTGAAAAGGTCGTCTCCCTCGGGCCGTTTACCGGCGTGCTGCAACAGGCCATTTACGCGCTTAAATTTCGCAACCAAGTGCGATTAGGAGAGGCATTGGGCCAGCGCATGGGTCAGTGCTTGGCCGAGCAATTCGCTCCGCTGGATTGCTTGTTGCCCGTGCCCTTGCACCCGGCTCGGCGGCGGGAGCGCGGCTACAATCAGAGCGCGGAAATCGCCGCTGGATTGGGAGCCGCGCTCGGCGTGCCCGTGTACCACGGGGTCGTGCGGCGGCGGAAAAATACTCGGCAGCAAGCCCTCTTGTCGGCCGAGGAACGCCGCGCCAATCTCCGCGGTGCCTTTGCGCTCGTGGGCGCGCTGCCGGCAGGCACTCGGATTGGCATAGTAGATGACGTGTGGACGACCGGCGAGACCATGGCTGCTTGTGCCCAAGCTGTGGGGAGCGACCGCCTGTGGGCCGTTGTCTTGGCGCGCTCGGGCGCGGGCGATCTATTGACCTAATTCTAATAATTGCCTACATTTAGACCTTTTTGAAATCCCCCATCTCCAAGCTATACTCAGAGTTGGCCGCGAGCCAAGGAGTCCGAACATGGCCGAAAAGACGATCGGCATATTGACCGGAGGAGGCGACTGTCCGGGCCTCAACGCCGTCATTCGCGCTGTGGTGCGCAAGGGCATTACTGCATACCGATACCGCTTTCGCGGCATCCTCAAGGGCTGGAAAGGGATGATGGAATGCGACTGGGAGCCTTTGGGTCTGGAGGAAATTTCCGGCATTTTGCCCAAGGGCGGCACCATCCTCGGTACGTCGCGCACCAATCCGTTCAGAGAAGAAGACGGCGGCGAAATCGTCGTCGATAATATGCGGCGGATGAAGTTGGCTGCGCTCGTGGCCATCGGCGGCGAGGACACGCTGGGGGTGGCCAACAAGCTAGCGAACATGAGCGTGCCGATCGTAGGTGTGCCCAAGACCATCGACAACGACCTGAACGGCACGGACTACACTTTTGGCTTTGACACCGCGGTCAATATCGTCACCGAGGCCATCGACCGGATCCATACCACGGCCGAATCCCACGACCGAGTGATGGTCATCGAGGTCATGGGGCGACACAGTGGTTGGATCGCCCTCCACGCTGGCTTGGCCGGTGGCGCGGATATGATCCTCATCCCCGAGCAGAAATACACCATCCAGGAAATCGTCAGCACCATCCGCAAGCGACACGAGCGCGGCAAGGACTTTTCGATTGTGGTAGTCGCCGAGGGAGCGCAACTAGTTTCCGAGGAAGGCGGGGAGAACGAATACGTGGTCTCCAAGGGGGGCCTCGACGAGTTCGGCCACGTCAAGCTAGGCGGCATCGGCCAACTTGTCGCCCACGCGGTCGAGGAGGGAACGAGCTATGAGACGCGGGTGACTGTGCTAGGGCACTTGCAGCGCGGGGGGACACCCACGGCCTTCGATCGCGTCTTGGGTACGCGCTTTGGCATTGCCGCCATCGACTTGGTTCACGCCGGCGACTTCGGCAAGATGGTGAGTCTGCAAGGCAATGAAATCGTGGCGATCCCACTGGCCGAGGCGGTCAATCAGCTCAAGCTCGTGGACCAAGAGCTATACGACCTAGCGACAGTATTCTTCGGTTGATCGCATGGCTAAGCGCACCATCAGGGAGCTCGATGTGGCTGGCAAGCGGGTCCTCGTGCGAGTGGATTTCAACGTGCCGCTCGACGAAGCTGGCCGAATCGTCGACGACACGCGGATTCGCGCCGCTCTGCCAACGGTTGAGCACTTGTTGGCGCAGGGTGCGTCCGTAATTCTGATGTCGCACTTGGGTCGCCCCCGTGGCCGACGAGTCCCCGCGCTATCGCTGGCCCCGGTAGCCGAGCGCTTAAGCCAGTTGTTGGGACGCGCGGTGGGCATGGCCCCAGATTGCGTGGGGACCGAGGTTGCAGCCCAAGCCGCGGCCTTGCAGCCGGGGCAGGTCCTGCTCTTAGAGAATGTGCGCTTCCACCCGCAAGAGGAACAAAACGAGCGGACTTTTGCGCAGCACTTAGCCGAATTGGGCGATGCGTACGTCAACGACGCCTTTGGGGCGGCGCACCGGGCCCATGCCTCGACTGAGGGGGTGCCGCGCTGTATGGGCGCGGGGGCCAGCGGCCTGTTGATGGAGCGGGAAATTGCCTATCTCGACGAGACGCTGCGCTGTCCGCAGCGGCCATTTACCGCCGTTTTGGGCGGGGCCAAGATCTCGGGCAAGATCGAGCTGATTGAGCACTTGCTCGACCGAGTGGACGCCCTGCTTATCGGCGGTGGTATGGCCTATACCTTTTTCAAAGCTATGGGGTTGGAGATCGGGGATTCGCTGCTCGAAGAGGACCGCCTAGATACAGCCCGACAGCTATTGACCCGAGTCGAAAAGGGTGGATTGGATCTCCAGCTTCCGGTGGATTGCGTGGTCGCCGACCGCTTTGCCGCCGACGTCCAAGTGCAAGTGGTCGCCCGCGACGCCATACCACGCGGTTGGCAGGGCATGGACATCGGCCCCAGACCCGGCAGCGCTATGCCGACCAGATCGCTCGCGGGGGCACCATAGTGTGGAACGGCCCCCTCGGAGTCTGTGAGATGGTGCCCTTTGCCCAGGGTACCCAACAGGTCGCCCAAGCCCTAGCGGCCGCCACCCGCGAGGGTGCCGTGAGCATTATTGGCGGCGGGGACACGGCCGCGGCGGTAGCCCAGGCCGGCTTGGCCCAGGCGGTGACTCACATCTCCACTGGGGGCGGAGCTTCCTTGGAGTACATGAGTGGGCGGATCTTGCCCGGGGTGGCGGTCTTAGACGACGAGGAAAGCTGAAATGCGCCGACCCATTGTAGCTGGCAACTGGAAGATGCACAAGACCGCTGCGGAGGCCGTCGAGCTGGTCGCAGGGATTAAGCCGCTCGTCGCGGGACTCGACGTAGAAGTCGTTGTCTGCCCGCCCTTCACCTGCTTGGAACCCGTGCGCACGGTCCTTGCCGACAGCGCCATTGGACTGGGGGCCCAGAACATGCACTGGGAGCGGCAGGGAGCTTTCACCGGAGAAATATCCTCCGACATGCTCTTGGTGGCCGGTTGCTCTTATGTGTTGCTAGGGCACTCCGAGAGAAGGCAGTTTTGCGGCGAGGACGATTCGCAGGTCAATCGCAAGCTAGTCTGCGCCCTCCGAGCCGGCCTTTGCCCAATCGTCTGCGTCGGCGAGATCCTGCAAGAGCGCGAAGCCAGCCGAATTGAGGAGGTCGTCCTCGGCCAAGTGGAAGGTGCTCTAACTGGGATTGAGGCGAGCGCCGCTAGCGCGGTACTGTGGGCGTACGAGCCGGTTTGGGCGATTGGCACGGGCGTGACGGCGACGGCCGCGCAAGCCGAAGAGGTCCATGCGATGATCCGCCACTTCCTCGCTGGGCACTTGGGAAAAGCCGACGCCGACGAGGTGCGCATCCAGTACGGCGGCAGCGTCAAACCCGAAAACGCCGCCGAGCTCTTTGCCCAAGACAACATCGACGGGGGCTTGATCGGCGGTGCCGCGCTAGACGCCGGGCAGTTTGCCGCTATTGTGAAGGCCGCCCTTTAACCTTAAATTTATTCCTATTACTAATTGGGAATTACGAGTTGAGGCGGTGCTAATTCGCAATTCGCAATTCCTATACTTGGGAACCATCATAAGACTATGTTTGAGATTCTATTTACGATTTTTCACGTGCTGATTTGCTTGCTCCTAGTCGTGACCGTGCTCTTGCAGGCGGGCAAGGGGGGCGGCTTGGCCGGATCGATCGGCGGTGGCTTAGCCTCTTCCTCAGTGTTGGGCGGTCGCACCGCAGCCACGTTTCTGACTAAGGCCACGACCATTCTGGCCACGGCCTTTATGCTTAGCTGTTTAGTGCAGTCGGTGGCCTTTCAGACGGCCGAGACCACCCCGACGACGGCAACGCAACGGACGATGGCCGAGGAACAGGTGCCGGCAGCGGTGCCCGCCATCCCGGAGGCAGAGCACCTGCTAGGCGAGGAGGAAAAGCCGGCTGAGGCCGGAACCGCTGAGGAGCCACCGGCCGAAGCTCAGTAGCAGGCCAGCCTAGTTTTTGTGCCGAAGTGGTGAAATTGGTAGACACGCTGTCTTGAGGGGGCAGTGCCTTAGGGCGTCGGGGTTCGAATCCCCGCTTCGGCACCATAATGTGTAAGTTAGCAAAGGGACTGTACAATCGTACAGTCCCTTTTTTATTTGAGCGCGGCGCAGGCGCTAGCGTAGTGGAATGGCCTCGTCGAGGAGCAGGATGGGGATTTCGTCCTGTATCGGATAGAGGTACGCGCCATCTGCGCGCACCAGCCCGCCGTCAATTTTGCCTTCGATGGTCTTGCCAGCCCGATTTTTGACTTCCCCGCGCGCGATGCGGCTGTTGAGCTCGGCGATGAGTTCTTCCTCGGCGAGAGCGACCGGCTCCTTAGTCTCGGGACAGGCGAGAATCGCCAACAGTTCTTTGTCGATCATTAGATATACCTCCTTGAAAAAAACCAAAGATAGACCGATCTGCTGCCAGCGACAAGTTCGCGGTGCGGGCGGATACGGTCTTTTTTGTCAGCGGTGTACAACAAATTTATTTTTTCATAAATGAAATAATAATAACATATTATGAAAAAATAATTCCCTCTGTGAGCCGTTGACATCCCCTTTTGAATTGGCTATGTTTCACCCGAGGCGATGCCCTTCCCCAGGCAGTTTGGCCAGTCGTAGTGTCCAGATTTTTTTCTAGCGCATACAGGTAGCGGAGGTGTCATGGCTTCGGCTGATTTCGTCCATTTACACGGTCACAGCGAATACAGTCTGCTCGATGGAGGGTGCCGGGTTAGCGAGATGGCCGAGTTGGCGGCCGAGCAGGGGATGCCTGCCTTAGCTCTCACAGATCACGGCAACCTCTTCGGCGTCATCGAGCACTACAAGACCTGCCAAGCCGCTGGTATTAAGCCCATCATCGGCTGCGAAGTTTATGTGGCGATTGATAGCCGCCACTTGCGCCAGGCCGCTCGCGGTCTAACCCACGCCTCCAACCACCTGATTTTGCTGGCCAAAGACACCACCGGCTACCGCAATCTGACCAAGCTCGTCTCCAAGGGCTATCTCGAAGGCTACTACTACAATCCCCGCATAGACAAGGAGCTTTTGCGCGAACACGCCGAGGGCCTAATATGCATGTCGGCCTGCATCGGCGGCGAGATTCCGCATCTGATCCAGCGCGAAGGGCTAGCCGCAGCCGAAACGGTCGCCCGCGAATTTATGGATATCTTTGGCGACGACTACTACTTGGAGATCCAGCGCCACGACATTGATCCCGAAGCCAAGGTGAACGACGGCCTGCTCAAGCTGCACCGCAAGCTGGGAGTGCCGCTGGTGGCCACCAACGACTTCCACTTCCTCCGCGCCACCGACCACGATGCCCACGACGCCCTGATCTGCATTCAGACCGGCAAGACGGTTGACGAGAAAAATCGCCTGTGCTATCCCGACGGACTCTACATGAAGAGTCCCGAAGAAATGCAGGCGCTGTTTGCGGATTTGCCGGACGCGCTGGAGCGGACCCTCGAAATTGCCGACAAATGCAACGTCGAGCTTGAGTTCGGGAAAACCTATATGCCGGATTTTCCGATCCCGGCTGGCTACGCTTCTAGCGACGACTATCTGACTCAACTGGCGCAGGAGGGTTTGGAGCAGCGCTACGGCACGGTCGATCCGGCCGTGCAGGAGCGGCTCGACTACGAGCTAAGCATCATCACCAGCCAGGATTTTTCCGGCTATTTCCTCATCGTCTGGGATCTCGTCAGCTACGCCCGCCAGGAGGGCATTTCCGTGGGGCCGGGGCGCGGCTCAGCCGCTGGCTGCTTGGCCTCGTATTGCCTCGGCATTACCAATGTAGATCCCATCAAGTACGACCTAATCTTTGAGCGCTTCCTCAATCCCGAGCGCATTGAGCCGCCCGATATCGACATCGACTTTGACGACACTCGGCGCGACGAAGTGCTGCGCTATGTGGTGGATAAGTACGGCAAGGACAACGTCTCGCAGGTCATCACGTTTGGGACTATGGGGGCTAAAGCGGTAGTGCGCGATGTCGGGCGGGTTTTGGGTATGCCCATTGGCGAGGTGGCTCGCATCGCCAAGCTGGTGCCGACCGAACTGAAAATCACCCTCGACAAGGCCATCGAGCGGGTGCCCGAGCTACAGCAGATAGCCCAAGCGTCTGGCAACGAGGGCAAGCTGGTCGAATACGCCCGCAAGCTGGAAGGCATGGCGCGCCACTCCTCGGTCCACGCCTGCGCTGTCATTATCGCCCCCGGCGAACTGACCGACTATGTGCCGCTCTATCGCGCCCCCAAAGACGGGAGGATAACCACCCAGTTCGTCGGCGAGACCTGCATGGACATCGGCTTGCTGAAGATTGACATCTTGGGCTTGAAGGAGCTATCGCTGGTCGATGAGGCCGTGCGGCTGATTCAACTCAAGGAGCCGGACTTTGATTTGGAAGTCATTCCGTGGGACGACCGGGCCACTTTCGACTTGTTCGGCCGCGGCGAGACGATCGGCGTTTTCCAGTTTGAATCCGCGGGGATGCGCGAATATCTGAGCAAGTTCAAGCCGGACACCATCGAAGACATTATCGCCATGAATGCCCTGTACCGCCCAGGGCCGATGGACAATATCCCGACCTTCATCGCCCGCAAGCACGGCGAAGAGGCCGTTGCCTACGACCACCCCAAGTTAGAGTCGATTTTGGAGCCAACCTATGGGGTTATGGTCTATCAGGAGCAGGTCATGCGCATTGCCCAAGAGTTGGCCGGTTTCACTCTTGGCCAAGCCGATATTTTGCGCAAGGCAATGGGCAAGAAAAAGCCCGAGGAAATGGCCAAGGTCAAAAAAGACTTCGTCGGCGGCTGCGTCGCACACGAGGTGGAAAAGACATTGGCCAACAAGCTGTTCGGCGAGATCGAGATTTTTGCCGGCTATGGCTTCAACAAGGCGCACGCGGCCTGCTATGCCGAGGGCGCGTACAAAAACGCGTACCTCAAGGCCAATTATCCCCAAGAGTACATGGCCGCCAGCCTGACCATTGAGCGCGGCAACACCGACCGGCTGACCGTCTTGCTCGACGAATGCCGCCGCATAGGTATCCGGGTCCTGCCGCCGGACATCAACCAGAGTACGCTCAACTTCACGCCGACTGACGAGGGCATACGCTATGGCTTGGCGGCGATCAAGAACGTCGGCGAGGGCGCGGCGCAGAGCACGGTCGATACGCGGATTGCCGACGGACCTTTTACCACCCTCTTCGAGTTCTGCGAGCGCATCGACTTGCGCGCAGTCAACCGGCGCGTGGTCGAGAGTCTGATTGCTGCTGGGGCATTGGACGGCCTCGAAGGCCATCGCGCGCAGAAAATGGAGGCGCTAGAACTGGCATTAAAGGCCGCGGGCAAGGCCCATGAAGCCCGCGAGAAAGGGCAGATCAGCCTCTTCGACGGCGGCGGCTCGTCCGAACTGGTGGTACAGGACTTGCCCAATGTCGAGGAGTGGTCCGAGCTCGAGAAGCTGGCCAAGGAACGCGACCTATTAGGCTTCTATATCTCTAGCCATCCGCTCAAGCCCTACGCTCGCGACTTAAAAAACTTCGCGCGACCCCTAAGCGAGATAGACGGGCAGCACAACGGCGCGCCGCTGCGGGTAGGCGGCCTAGTCGAGGAGGTGCGCAAGCTCTTCGACCGCCGCGGCAATCCCTTTGCCTTTGTCACGCTCAAAGACCTCAAAGGCACGGGTGATATCGCGTTTTTCGCCGAAGCCTTCGCCAACCACCAACAGCTACTCGTGGAAGGCGAAACCATCCTCGTAGAGGGCCGCGTTTGCGAGCGCAACGGACGCCTGAGTTTACAGGCCGACCGCGCCCTGCCCCTCAAATCGGCGCGGGCGGAACTGACCAAGTCCGTCACCCTGTCCCTGTCCTACCAGAAAGCGGGCGACCCCCTTCTCAGCCGGCTGCGCCACCTCTGCGAGCGCCACATGGGCGATTGCGAGCTATGGCTCCAGCTCAAAAACGGCGACGAGCAGGACAAAATGGTGCGCTCGAAGACGATTCGCGTCGATCCCTGCGACGATTTGCTGCGCGGCATTGAGGAATTAATCGGCCCCCGATCCACCCGGCTGACGCCCAAGGTACAAGCACCCGTGGGCTTCCGCCATTCCAGTTAATACAGGACGTATTATGCGCGCAATGGCTATCAAAGGGCTTGTGAACGGGTTGGCACTCCTAGCACTGGGCTGTGCCCCATCCGAGCCGCAAGGAGACAAGCTCTTCCCTCCGCAGTCTGCTAAGTGGAACGACTATCAGGGCCAGAGCGTGGATTTGCGCGATTACGAGGGCAAGGTCGTCCTGATCAACTTCTGGGCGACTTGGTGCGGCCCGTGCCGCTACGAGATCCCAGCCTTAGTCGAGATGAGCAACGAGTACGACCCCGAGCAGGTGGCAATCATTGGCATTTCCCTAGATCAAGGCCCCACCGAGCGCGTCTTGCCTCTAATAGGCGAGTTCGTCGAGCGCTTGGCCATCAACTACCCGGTGGTGCACGATAGCCAACACGAGCTACTCCGCGCCTTCTACAAAGAAAACTTGGCGAGGGTAGGCGTGCCGCTCACCTTTGTTTTTGATCGCCAAGGCCGCGTGTACAAGACGCATGTAGGTGTGCCACGCGACAGGAGCGGCCGGCTCAATCCCCGTGGGGTATTCGGCGAGGATATCGAGACCCTGTTGGCTCGCTCTTAGGGCGTCGGTATAGAACAAAAGAAGGGATGGTCCGCAGTGGGACCATCCCTTCTTTGCATGTAGGTATTGCGCGTTGCCTAGTAGTTCGAGTAGTGCTCCGCTAAGACTTTCTTGCCGTGGCGCTTGACCAGCACTTCTTTGAATTTGGCGATGGAGTCGCCGGCGCGCATGTGCTTGAGCATCTCGCTTTTGGACATGACCATCAGCGTGCCGCTTTTGTAGTCGGGGAAGCGACAAAAGCTGAATTCGACTGGTTCGCCAGTGACGCAGCAGGTGTCTTCCATCTCTAGCTCGATCTGCGTGCCAGGGTCAAACGAAAATTCAGCGTTGTCGTCGTCGCTGTTGGATTGGACTTTTTTCGGCCTTGCCATGCTGTTCTCCTTGTGAAATGAACTTAAAAAATAAGAAAATGTCGCCGCTGAGCAAGTTCAGTACGGCAGATCGGCAAAGCGCGACAGCACATCCGGCCCGTCGTTGGTGATGGCCACGGTGTGCTCGTATTGAGCCGAGAGCTTGCCGTCGGCTGTGACGGCCGTCCAGTCGTCGTCGAGCACGCGCGTTTCGTGTTCGCCCTCATTGACCATCGGCTCGATGGTGAAGACCATGCCGTTTTGCAGGCGGCGGCCCGTGCCGGCCTTGCCGTAGTGGAGCAACTGGGGTTCCTCGTGGAAGTTGCGGCCAATGCCGTGGCCGCAGTACGCGCGCACGATGGAAAAACCGCGCGCTTCGACATAGCTTTGGATGGCGTGGCCAATGTCGCCGAGGCGTCGCCCGGGCCTGCAGGCGGCCAACCCCTCCTCCAAGCTATGGTGCGTAACGTCGAGCAGGTGCTGGGCTTTGGGGGCCACACAACCGGCTTTCATAGTGACGTTCATGTCGCCGTGAAAGCCATCCTTTTTAACGGCAATGTCAACGGCGAGGATGTCCCCTTCTTGCAGGACGCGGTCGCCGGGGATGCCGTGGACGACTTCGTCGTTGACGGAGACGCAGATGCTGCGGGGAAAGCCACGATAGCCCAAGGCACTGGCAACCGCCCCTTGGCTGCGGATGTAGCGGTCGGCTATTTGGTCGAGGTGGAGGGTGGTAACCCCGGGCGCGAGGACCTCTTCGACGCGGAGCATGGCTTCGGCGGCAATGCGGCAACTGGCGCGGATGCGGTCGATTTCCAAGGCTGATTTGAGATATATCATAGAGATTAAAAATCGGGCATTGAGCGGAAAAATGTCAAGCTTTCATGCCTATCAACCATGAAAATGTAACTAGTTAACGACCATGAAAGCGCCCCGCGTATCGATACTACTACCCGTGTTCAACGCCGCCGCCACACTGGCGGAAACCTTGGAGAGCATCCAAGCGCAGAGCTGCGAAGATTTTGAGGTCGTGGCCATAGACGACGGCTCGGAGGACGAGAGCGGGGACCTGCTCTTGGAATGGTGCCGCTGCGATCCCCGCTTTAGAGTTTTGCTCGCCGACCACCAAGGCATTGTCGAGGCCCCTAACCGAGGTTTGGCCTTGTGTCGGGGTGCGTACGTGGCGCGCATGGACGCCGACGACCGGATGCACCCCGAACGCTTGGAAAAACAAGTCGCGTGGTTGGAAGGAGATCTTGGCTTGAGCGTAGTGAGTTGCTTGGTGGAGATCTTTCCGCGCGAGGAGACCGGGGAGGGGATGTTGGTGTACGAGGCTTGGTTGAACGGCTTGGTGGATAGCGCGGCGATTGAGCGGGAGTTTTTCGTCGAGAGTCCCATCGCCAATCCGTCGGCCATGATGCGCCGCGAGGAGTTGGTGGCCTTGGGGGGCTACCAAGATCGGGGATGGCCGGAAGACTACGATCTGTGGTTGCGCTATCGGGCGGCGGGCCGGCGCTTTGCCAAGGTGCCGGAGGTCTTGCACTACTGGCGCGAGCATCCACGGCGGGCCACCCACGTGCAGGGCCGCTACTCGGTGGAGAATTTCCTCCGCACCAAAGCGCATTATCTTTGCGCTGGGCCACTGCAAAAGCGGGATGGGCTAGCCGTCTGGGGCGCGGGCAAGACCGGCCGTCGGCTCGCCAAGCATTTGGAGCGCGAAGGTCGCGCGCCCGATGTGTTTGTCGATATTGCGCCCAAGAAAATCGGCGGCACCTTGCGGCGCAAGCCCGTGATCGGACCGGATGACTTACCGGCTTGGTGGACGCGCCACGAGCGCCCGATTCTATTGGCGGCCGTGGCGTCGCGGGGGGCACGGGCGCTGATTCGGGAGGCGTTGGATGGATTGGGGCTGCTAGAGGGGAATGATTTTTTATGTGTGGCTTAACAAAAACGAGAAAGGAAGCAATATGACGGTGCAATACGCGCTCAACACATCGACGATCCGCCCGGCATCGCTGATGGAGAAAATCCGCATCGCCGGGCAGACCGGCTACCAGGGCATCGAGTTGTGGAACGATGACTTGACTGCGCACGAACAGCAGGGAGGATCGCTCGCGGACGTGCGGCAGGCACTGGCCGACTACGGGTTGGCGGTGCCGACGGTTATTGCACTCCACGGCTGGCTGGGGGCTGAGGGCACGGCGCGGGCGCAGGCGTTGGAGGAGGTGCGGCGGCGGATGGCGCAGGCCGTAGCGGTGGGGGCCGAGTTTATTGTCGCCAGCCCTCCGCTAGATTCCTGCGACCTGAGCCGAGGCGGGGCCGATTACCGCGAATTGCTGGAGATCGGCAAAGAAATTGGCGTGCGGCCGGCGATGGAGTACCTAGGCTTTGTGCAAAGCGTGTACACCATTGACCAAGCTTGGCAGATTGCCACCGACGCCGACCATCCAGATGCAAGTTTGATCATGGACCCGTTCCACATCTTACGCGGCGGCGGCCCTATTGCGAGCATTGCCAAGGTGCCCGGCGACAAGATCGCGGTCTGGCACTGGAACGATGCCCCCGGCGACAAGCCTTTTGCCGAACAAAGCGACGCCGACCGGGTGATGCCGGGCGACGGAGTCGGGCCGCTGCGCGAGATCGAGGGGCTGGCGCAAGCGCAGGGATACGAGGGGTTTGTGTCGCTGGAGTTGTTCAATCCGGAGTTGTGGGAGGAGAATCCGGCGGATGTCGCCCGGATCGGTTTGGAGAAGATGCGGGCGTATTTCGCTGGCTAACCGCAGTCCATCTCTGCTCTACAGCCCCAGAATTTCGCGCGTTTTTTGCGGCAACGCGCACCAGTTGGCGATCAGATAGCGGTTGCCATCTACATCCTCGATGACGGCCCGGCCGCCGGAGAGCATGCGTACATTGGTGCGATAGCTGCGAATTTCGAGCTTGCGGGGGCCGCTGGTGGTTTCGATCTGGCCGCGCAGCACCCCGAATTCCTCGTCGAGGTTGTTGAAAGCGAGGACCTGCGGTTGAAAGTATATCTTGTCGAGTTCCTCTATAAGCGCTTGGCGGCTTTGGTCGTCGAGCTGTTGCGGGTCTTCGATTAGGCCGAGTTCTTGGTCTTCGGCGGCAGAGACGCCGATATAGCGGTTGGCCTCCTCTAGCGGGAAGGCGCGGCGGATCTTGAGGCCGGTGTATTCCTCTCCGTTGATCCTGAGGATCAAGCTGCCGCGTTTGGAGCGGCTGAAGCTCATCTTTTGTGGGTCGAGCAGGAAATCCTCGTAGGAATAGCCGCGTGCTTCGCTCATAGTGCCCGTACTTTCGCCATTTCGGTTTGCATATTGACCAGCCGGCGATAGACGCCGTCCTCCATATTGAGCAACTCTTCGTGGGTGCCGACCTCGGCAATGCGCCCTCTTTCCAACACCAGCAGTCGGTCGGCGTTTTTGAGCGTCGAGAGCCGGTGGGCGATGGCAAAGGTGGTGCGCCCAGTGACTAGCCGCTCAAGCGCTTCTTGAATCTCGAATTCGGTCTGGGTATCGACCGAGGCGGTGGCCTCGTCGAGGATCAGGATGCGCGGGTTGCCAATCAGGGCGCGGGCAATGGAGATGCGCTGGCGCTCGCCGCCGGAGAGCCGACCGCCGCGCTCGCCGACTTGGGTGTCGTAGCCATCGGGAAAATTCATGATGAACTTGTGGGCGTTGGCCGCGCGGGCCGCCTCAATGACCTCTTGGCGCGTCGCGTCGGGATGCCCGTAGGCGATATTGCTGGCGATGGATCCTTGGAACAGCAGCGGCTCCTGCAAGACTACGCCGATTTGGCTGCGCAGCGCCTGCTGTTTGAGGCGGGTAATGGGCTGCCCGTCGATGCGGACTTGGCCGTCAGTGGCGTCGTAGAACCGCGAAATGAGGTTGACCAGAGTTGACTTGCCCGCGCCGCTGGGGCCAACAATGCCGATCATCTCGCCGGGCTCGGCCTTAAAGTGGATGCGGTCGAGGATCCTAGCCGAGCCGTCGTACGTGAAGCTGACGTTGCTGAACTCTACTTCGCCGGTAAGCGGGCCGGGGTCAATGGCGTCGGGGTCGTCCTGGACTTCGGGCTCGGTGTCGATGATCTCAAAGACGCGCTCGGCCGTTGTCGCTGCGGTCTCTAGCTGCTCGGTGAGGGTGCACAGCGAGCGCACCGGCGCGTAGAACATGACCATGTAGGAGATAAAAGCCTGCAACTCGCCCAAGGTCAGCTCATTGCCGAGCACTCGATTGCCGCCAAACCACCACAGGATGATCGAGCCGACTGAGGCGGTAAAGGAGATCGTCGGAATGTAATAGGACCGCATCTTGAACGAGGTCATCTGCGATTCGCGCACTTCGATATTGCGCTCGGTGAAGCGCTCGACCTCGCGGTTTTCTTGGGCAAAGGCCTTGACGACCTTGACGCCGGGGATGGAGTCGGCGAGCATGGAGTTGAGTTCGGCGATGCGACGCCATATCCGGTGGAAAACCCAGTGGATGCGGTTGCGGTAGATAATGGTGCCGATGATCATGAAGGGGATTGGGATCAGCGATAAAAGCGCCAATTCCCAATTCATTACAAATAGCATCGCGCAGATGCCGATGATGGTCAGCCCGTTGATGACAATATCTTGGAACCCCGAGGTGATAAAACTGCGCATGCGCTCGGTGTCGCTGGTGACGCGGGTCATAATTCGACCGGTGCTGAGCGTGTTGTAAAACGTCAGCGACAGCAATTGCAAATGTTGGAAAATTTGCCTCTGCAAATCGTAAAGGATGTGCTGGCCGATCCACCCTAGGGCGTACATCCGCACGCCGCTGATGATGCCGCGGCCGATATAGATACCGAGCAGGCCGAGCACGACCCACAGCAGGAGTTGGACGCCCGCGGCCGAGGGCGTGGTCGCTTCACCCTCGGCGATGTCCGCGATCTCGTATTGGACGAGGACCGGGGTGATGACATCGTCGATGAGGATGCGATTGAGCTGGGGCGGCAGCAGGCCGATGGCCGTCAGCACAATCGTCAGCGCGAACCCGAGCAATGCCTGGCTTTTATAAGGCTTGATGTAGGAAAACAACCGCCAGAAGGTCTCGGTCTGACGCAGGCAGTTGGGGCAGACTTTGGAGCCGGAGCGGAGGGCGAGTCCGCAGGTGGGGCAGTGCTCTACTACTTTGACTGGATCGACATGAAGCGTCTCGCCCTCTTCGGCATCTTCTTCCTGGACCAAGCCAGCGCCCTCGATGGCTTGGGGCACGCCGGAGAATTTGTAATACGCACTCTGCGAAAAGCGCAGCAGCTCGACGGTCTCATCCTCCAGTTCGACGACGAGCGCACCACTGCCCACATAGTTGCGGGTCTGGATGCCTTGCACTTCGTCCAAGCCGAGGCGCACGGTCTCGGGCGTATCTGCGCCATTGGGGTGAAAGACGAGTATCCGCTCGTCGGTGAGCGCAAACCAAGAGTCGCCGTATTGTCCGTCGGGGCGAATGTCGGCGGCGAGGAGGACGATGAGCAGCTCGCCGGGTTGCAATTCGCCGCGGATGTGGGGCAATAGACGTTCGGGTATAGGTTCGACTAGATCCAAAACGGCCCTATATCTTACGTTTAAACAGCGATTTGTATTGGGGAGGAGTGAGGCTCCGAGGAGGGGCGGTAGGTTATGTGGGTCTCACTACGTAAAAGTTAAGGGTTTTTATCAAAAGGGCAAACACGGTGCGGCCGAAGTGAATGATGAGTTTGCCCGATGGTCGTTTAATGGTTGTATTGAAAGCAAACAAAAAGAGGAAGGTTATGGCTATTAGCCGAGAGGAACTAAAAGGGCGGTTGGCCGCCTTGCCGCGATTGCAGCTAGCGTCCTTGCCCACGCCCTTGGAGGAATTAAAGCGCCTCAGCGCCCACCTAGCCGGCCCGCAGATTTGGGTCAAGCGCGACGATTTGACCGGCTTGGCTTTTGGCGGTAACAAGATCCGCGAGTTTGAATACCAAATCGCCCAAGCCGTAGAGCAGGGCTGCGACGTGCTGGTACACTCGGCCGCCGCCCAGTCGAATCAATCGCGGCAGACGGCCGCAGTGGCCGCAAAATTGGGGCTATCTGCGGTGGTCGTCGGCCGCGACGATGCCCACGCACAGACGCAGGGGAACCTGCTGCTGACCCACCTCTTTGGCGCGGAGGTGGACCTGCCAGCACCCGAGGAGCAGGCGCAGGCCGTGGCTGCGAAGATGGCCGCGCTGACCGCGGCTGGCCATCGCCCCTTCCACACCAGCTCGGACGCGCGCATCTTCCGTAGTGTAGCGTACGTCGATGGGGCGTTAGAACTCTTGGCTCAATGCGAAGAACAGGGCGTTGCGCCAGCGGCGATCTATCTGTGTTCGGGGGCGCATACCCACGTGGGATTGGTGGTGGCGTTCAAGGCGCTGGGCATCGATATGCGGGTGGTGGGTATCAGTCCCTCGCCGCGCGACGATCGCGAAGCCGCCGAGGGGCACCTCGCCTTAGCGCGTGAGTGCGCTGCGGTCCTGGGCTTGGACCTAGCGCTGCAGGCGGAGGATTTCGAGAGTTACGCCGCGTTTGTCGGCCCGGACTACGGCGTGGTTACTCCAGAGAGCTGCGAAGCCCTGCACTTGGTGGCGCAGCAGGAAGGACTGTTACTCGATCCGTCCTACACCAGCAAAGCCATGGCCGGTCTTTTGGCGCACGTGCGCGCCGGTTGGTGGCGTCCTGAACAGCGCCTTATCTTTCTCCATACCGGCGGCACGCCCGCGCTTTTTGCCTACGCCAAAGACCTCGGCTACTAATTAATGCAGCTTCCCATACCTGACCCTACCCGCTTCAAGCGGCGCAAAGCCCTCATCAGCCTCCTGCGCAAGCACTTGCGCGCCGATCAGATCATTCACCGCCGCGAGGACCTAGTCGCCTATGAATGCGACGGCCTATCGGCGTATCGCCAGCGGCCCATGCTGGTCGCCTTACCGGATAGTACCGAGCAGGTCGCGGCTGTACTCCGGTCGTGCTCCCATCTCGACATTCCCATCGTCCCTTGGGGCGCTGGCACCGGACTTTCGGGGGGTGCGCTGCCGAGGGAAGATGGAGTAGTGTTGAGCACGGCACGGATGCGAGCGGTGCTTGACATCGACTTGGAAAACCGCACGGTGACTGTGCAGCCGGGCGTGACCAACCGAAGCGTGACCGAGGCGGTGGAGCGGAGCGGCTTCTACTACGCGCCCGACCCTTCGAGCCAGATCGCCTGCTCGATCGGTGGCAATATCGCCGAAAATTCAGGCGGGGTACACTGCCTCAAGTACGGCACGACGACCAACAACCTCCTCGGCTTGGAGGTGGTGTTGGCCGACGGCGAGATCGTGCGGGTCGGCGGCAAGGGCATGGACCAAGCGGGCTACGACTTGCTCGGGCTGCTGACGGGTTCGGAAGGGCTGTTGGCCATTACCACGGAAGCCACGCTGCGCATCTTGCCCAAGCCGGAAGTGGCGCAGGCCGTGATGGCGGTGTACGATTCGGTCGCCGCGGCCGGACAGGCCGTGGCCGAGATCATTGCCGCGGGCATGGTGCCAGCCGGCATGGAAATCATGGATCAGCTATCTGTTGAAGCGGTTGAGGGCTTTGTCGGCGCGGGCTATCCGCTCGGGGTCGCGGCGCTCTTGCTGGTCGAATTGGACGGGCCGCAAAGTGAGGTCGAGTACCACAGCCGCGCACTGGAATCGCTGTTGCGGCAGACCGGCGCGACCGCGCTTTCCCACGCGACCACCGAGGCCGAGCGGCAAAAGCTGTGGGCCGGCCGCAAAGCGGCTTTTCCGGCGATGGGCCGGATTAGTCCCGACTACTACTGCATGGACGGGACCATCCCTCGGGGCGCGCTGCCGCAAGTGCTACAGAGAATCGGAGAGCTGTCGGCCGCGTATGGCCTGCGGGTAGCCAATGTCTTCCACGCGGGCGATGGCAACCTGCACCCGCTCGTGCTGTACGACAGCAATGTCGAGGGCGATCTGGAGAAGGCCGAGTCGCTGGGGGCCGAGATCCTAAAGCTCTGTGTCGAGGTGGGGGGCGTGTTGAGTGGGGAACACGGGATTGGCATTGAGAAGCGTGATTTGATGCCGTGCATGTTCAAGGACGCGGATTTGGACGCCCAAGAGCGAGTCAAGGCCGAGTTTGACCCGCAGCAGGTATTGAATCCAGGCAAGGTGTTTCCCACCTTGCGGCGGTGCGCTGAAGGCGGGGCCATGCACGTGCATGGCGGCGAGGAAAAATTCCCGGAGTTGGAACGGTTTTAAGGCGGCGAGCGCGCCGCCAGTTGCAGACGCGAAATTACGTTGAGGAGACGACTTATGGCTACGGCCTTTGCCCTAGTGGGCGACCGTTATCACACGTCTGATTACATCCGCACGGCTTTGGGCCGCACCTTGGTCCAAGGCATGGGATTGTCCGTTGATTTTACCGACGAGCTCACCCTGCTCAACGCCCAACATCTGTCGAGCTACCGGCTGCTGATCGTCTTCCGCGACGGCATGATTTGGCCCAATGGCTACGGTATAGAGGCTGCGTCCGTCAGCGAGCCGCCCGTCCAAGCCGAGGAATCCCGTCCCGTGCAGTGGATTACCGAGGACCAAGGCCGTGCCGTGCGGAGCTTTGTCGAGGCGGGCGGAGCGGCTCTTTTCTACCACAATTCCACGTACATCGCCCCGGGCAGCGACGACTTCCGCCACGTGCTAGGGGCCGCTACGCAAGGGCACCCGGCGGTGCGTCCCTACCGAGTTCACATCACGCGCACAGACCACCCCATAACGCGCGGTGTGGAGGACTTTGTCGTCGAGGACGAACAGCACTTCATGCACTACGACAAGGACCCAGCCCATGTCTTGGCCGTCAGCGTCAACGACGACGGGCACACTTGGCAGGACTTGGGCACTACCTGCGAGGCGGCTTGGGCTTACGATTATGGCGCGGGCCGAGTGTGCTATCTGTCACCAGGGCACACCATCCCCGCGCTGTGGAACCCGTCCTACGAGAAGTTGCAGCAGAACGCCGTGCGCTGGCTGCTGCGCGACTCCTTGTAGAGGAACTCGGTAGCTAGCGATGATCGGGCTCGGTAGTTTTGGGGGGGTCGCTGCACCGAACAAAGTGGCCGCCGACATCGTCCGCGTCTATCGGTAAAAGAAAGACGTGTTCTGCACGCCGTTTTTTGACGCTTCAAGAGCATCCCCAAACGCATTTTTAAGAGGCTGAAATTGCGATCTCAGTGCGGACGAATCCACTCACTACTTACCACTCATCACTCTTCACTAACATGCAATCTTTAGCAGAAAAACTGAAAGTCAGCCGGTCGGAATTATTGGATATGGGCCTGCGTGGTAATACGCTGCTCAATTTTCGTCCCGGCGCGAAAACGCTTGAAGTGATCGACGAGAAGTCGAGAGAGGTGTTTCGGATATTGGTCGCTGAGCAAAAAAAAGCCATGGCATTTATTCCGGTGCCCGCGTCGCTGGAGGACGAAAGCGAGCAGCAAGCACTGCACCAAATTTTGGAAGACCAGTACGCAGACCGCCGCCATACCGACAACCGCCTGCAAACCAAACTCACCGCGGATGCGCTGGATAAAAGCCTACTGAAGATCAGCACGGAGGCCGAGAGCTACTACCAAGAGCAGGGCGTTGATCTTTTGTATTTGGCCTTGGGCTTCTTGACTTGGTATGAACACGAAAGCTCCTCCATACCCCGCAAAGCACCGCTCGTATTGGTGCCGGTTGCTCTGGAGCGCGGCAGTGCGAGAGCGCGCTACAAGGTAGCGTACACTCAGGCCGATTTTGGCCCGAATCTGACGCTTGCCAACAAATTAAAAAGCGAGTTCGAGATAACGCTGCCGGAGTTCGGGGAAGAGTTGGACATTGATGAGTACTTAAAAGAAGTGGCCGATAGCGTGGATCACCAGCCGCGCTGGTTGGTGCAGGCAGATGAGATCGCGCTCGGGTTTTTTTCTTTTGGCAAGTTCCAGATGTATCAGGACTTAGATCCGGATAATTGGCCTGAAGACCACAAGCCCTACGACCACGAGGTGTTGCAAAGATTGCTCGACAGCGGATTTGGGGGCGTCGGCGATGGATTACTCTCAACGCCGAGTGAAGAGACGTCCTCCGAGTTGCTCGATCTCACGGATCTCCACTTTGTGTTAGACGCGGACTCCAGCCAAACGCAAGCAGTCATGGCGGTGAAGCAAGACGCCAATTTGGTAATTCAAGGCCCTCCGGGTACGGGCAAATCGCAGACCATTACCAATATCATCGCCGAGGCCCTTGCCGACGGAAAAACTGTGCTTTTTGTAGCCGAAAAAATGGCTGCCTTAGAGGTGGTAAAACGTCGCCTCGACGAATGCCACTTGGGCGATGCCGTGCTGGAGCTTCACAGCCACAAGAGCAATAAGAGTGCCGTTCTGCAAGAACTGAAGCGCACGTTGGAACTCGGCCCGCCGGCCGTGGAGAATCACGCAGCCAAAAAGCGTCGCCACACCCAGTTACGCGAACAACTCGATGCGTATTGTAGCGAGGTGAACCGCCCCATTCTGATTTCGGGAACGAGCTATATAAATGCCCAAGGGCACCTCCTGAATCTGAAAGAAGAAGCTAGTGAGCGCGAGGTGCCAGCACTGGACTTTGCCGAGTTCCGCCATTGGGACGGGGATGCTTTTACAAACGCCTGCGCGAATGTGCGCGAACTGGTTGAACATTTAGAGGCGATGGGCACTCCGGCCCAGAATCCTTTTGCCCAATCGACACTAGAGCACATTTCACCGATTGAGCAAAACGAAGTAGTTACTTGCTTGACTAAAGCACTCGCATCGCTCAGCGACTGCTGGAAATTGGGTGACACCCTGTCCGAAGAGATGGGTCTAGACGGCCCAGAAAACCTCGCCGACATGAGGGCCATTTACCGCGCTGGCGAGCGCGTGCTGAATGCACCGTCCTTGGAGGGAGTACAGCTAACCGCTTCGGATTGGAAACACCGCGGTGAGCAAATTGAGGCTCTGATCCAAGCCGGCGAAGAAATGACGGCGTTGCAAGACAAGCGGCGCGAGCAATTGATCGAGCAGGCTTGGCAGGCCAACCTGTTGAGTGTGCGCCAAGCGTGGGCCACTACGGGCCGTCACTGGTGGCGTTTTATTTTTCCCAGCTTCCGCCGAGCCCAACGCACTCTGCAAGGTTTGGTGAAAGGCGAACTGCCAGCCGGTGCGGAAGCATGCGTGGCACTCATCGACGACATTCTCAAATACCAAGCCCTGCGCGAGCCATACACCGAGCACGAGTGCTTGGGCGAAAGCCTGTTGGGGATACAATGGAAAGGGCCGCGTAGCGATTGGAGTTCACTGAAGGTACTTAGTGCCTGGGTCGTCGAGTTGTACAAAGAAGTAGGCGAGGGCACGGTGCCGGAAGGCTTGCTAAAATTCTTGGAGAGCGGCAGAAAACTCAAAGGCGGCGAGGAGCAGTTGGAGGCGCTTGAGCGCACCGCTGGCGAACTGAAAAAGCTAATCGACGAGGTGAACCAGCGTTTGGGGATGGAAGCGCGATCCATTGAAGAGCAACCGTTGGGCGCAATGGAAGACGAGCTCAATCGTTGGCGCGATCGAATCGGCACCTTAGAGCAGATGGCGCGCTATAACCATCTGAGAAAAAAACTTTGCGCCAGCGAGTTGGAACAAATCGACCGATTGTCTTACGACTGGACATGGCCACCAGCTTTGTTGCTGACATCCCTGAAGAAAGCCTATTACGAGGGCTTGGTGAATGAGGCGTATAACAAGAGTGAGACGCTCAAGCGGTTTAATCGGATGAGCCACGAAAGCGCCATCGCTGAATTTAGACGCTTAGATGAAGATCTGTTGTATCACGCCCAAGAAGAGTTGGTCTTGAAACACTACCACAGCTTGCCGGCGGCCAACGCTGCTGGTGAGATGGCGATTATTCGCCGCGAGATAAACAAGAAGCGCCGCCACATGCCGATTCGTCGGCTAATCACCCAAGCCGGCCGCGCGATCCAGCAAATAAAGCCCGTGTTTATGATGAGCCCTATGTCGGTAGCGACCTACTTGGAGCAAGGGGTGTTGGACTTTGACTTGGTGGTATTTGACGAAGCCAGTCAAGTGAAAGTAGTGGATGCAATCGGCCCGATTCTGCGTGGCAAACAGGTTGTGGTGGTTGGGGACACGCGCCAGATGCCGCCGACGGACTTCTTTACTAAAGCCTTGGAGCTAGACGACGAAGAGAGTCAGACCGCCGACATTGAGAGTATTCTGAGTATGTTCTTGTCGCAAGGGGTACCGGAGTCCATGTTGCGCTGGCACTATCGGAGCCGACACGATTCCCTAATTGCCGTTTCCAATCGGGAATTTTACGATGGCCGCTTGATGATCTTCCCCAGCCCCGGGGTGAATCCCTACGCCAAGGGCTTGACATTTAACCATCTGCCCGAGTCAGTGTACGAGCGCGGCAGTTCGCGCACTAACCCGGTGGAGGCGCGCGCCGTAGCCGAGGCGGTCATGCGCCACGCCAAAGCGCACCCGGATATGACCTTGGGAGTGGTCGCGTTTTCGACGGCTCAACGCGATTGTATTTTGTTGGAAATCGAGCGGTTGCGGCGTTTAGAGCCGAGTTGTGAGGAATTTTTTACTACGGGCGCGCTAGAAGGCTTTTTTGTAAAAAACTTGGAGAACGTGCAGGGGGATGAGCGCGATGTAATTTTCATCAGCATTGGCTATGGCCGTACGGCCGCTGGCAACATAAGCACGAGTTTTGGTCCGGTGAACCGCGAGGGCGGTGAGCGCCGCTTGAATGTGTTGATCACGCGCGCACGCTTGGCGATGGAGGTCTTTAGCAATTTTATGGCGGACGACATTAAAACCGAGAGCAATTCGCCGTTTGGGGTTCGCGCCTTGAAGAGCTTCTTGCACTACGCTCAGACCGGTGAATTAGAGCATCGCCACGAAACCGGGAAGGAGGCGGATTCGCCGTTTGAAGAGGCCGTGAGCGACGCCATTCGCCATCTAGGCTATGACATTGAGCCGCAAGTGGGTTCGGCAGGCTTCTATATTGACATTGCCGTGCGCGACCCCGAAAAGCCCGGCCGCTATATTTTGGCAGTAGAGTGCGACGGCGCGAGTTATCACAGCTCGGCAACGGCCCGCGACCGCGACCGTTTGCGCCAAAGCGTGCTAGAGGGCTTGGGCTGGCGCTTCCATCGCATTTGGAGTACCGACTGGTTCCGGGACCCCCATGGAGAAAGCGTGCGCCTCAAGGATTCTATTGACCGAGCGCTACGCTTTTACGGGACGGAAGAAACCCACGCCGAGCAACCCCGTGCCGCAGCGCAGCCCAAGCGCATCGAGCGCGACGAGCCGACGGAAAAAACCTTGCGGGCCGACGCCTATGTGTTGGCCACGGGCGATTTGGGCATTGCTGAATTCGCCGAAATCCACGAGTTGCCACTAGGCAATGTCGCTCAAGCCATGCGCAAGGTGATTGACATTGAAGGCTCCGTTCACCTGACAGAGGCGGCGCGACGACTCGCTGAATCGGCCGGTTTTGCCCGTGTGGGTTCGAGAATGCTAGGGCATATAAAACGGGCCGCCGAATACGGTCAAAGGAACGGCTTTCTCCACTTAGAAGGCGACTTCCTGTTTGCCGATAGCAATAAGCCTGTACGGGTGCGAGACCGCTCGGACATGCCTCCCACCGTTAAGAAAATCGAACTGGTGCCCGACGAGGAAATTCGTGCGGCCTTGATCTCGGCAATCCGTGCGGCCTTTAGCATGTCAGAAGAAGAGGCCATTTCTGAGGCCCTATCGCTGATGGGCTTTCGCCGCGTAACGGCCAAAGCGAATCGGAAGGTAGGATCCGCGCTGAAAAAGCTGGTGCAGGACGGCGCGGTAACGGTTGAGGAAGACAAGGTTTCAGTCGCTTGAGGGCCCGCCACGGATCAATCGCTCGGCAGTGTCGGTTCCAGCGGGATGGCTTGTCCTGCTTCCATCACCGCGCCGACCTCGCCGCGCAGCCGCTCTTTGAGCGTGGTGTAGCGCTGGGCGACCTTGTCGTTGGCAATGGCCAGCTTGAGGGCCTTGGGGGTGCCGACGATGACAACCATTTGCTTGGCGCGGGTAATCGCCGTGTAGAGCAGGTTGCGCTGGAGCATCACGTAGTGCTGCGTCGTTAGCGGCAGCACCACCACGGGAAATTCCGACCCCTGAGAGCGGTGGATGCTGATGGCGTAGGCGAGGGTGAGCTGGTCGAGATCGACTTGATCGTATTCCAAGGTGTAGTCAAAGCGCACGTAGAGGACCTGCTTTTCTGCGTCGAGCCGCTCGACCGTGCCGATGTCGCCGTTAAAAACGCCCTTGTCGTAGTTGTTTTTGACCTGCATGACCTTGTCGCCGACCCGGAACTCAGCCCCGCGATGGCGGTGCACTTGGCCGTGCGGGTTGAGGCGCTGTTGCAGCCGCTGGTTGAGGTTGAGCGCGCCGGTCTCGCCGCGGTACATGGGCGCAAGCACTTGGATGTCGGCGCGCCGATCCCACTCCCGATAGCTGGGCAGCCGCGTGGCGCACAACTCTTCCACCAGCTCGACTACCCGCTCTGGGTCGCCTTCTTGGATGAAGTAGAAATCCGCGTCCGCATGGTTCTCGACGATGGGCATCTCACCACTGTTGATGCGGTGCGCGTTGCGGATGATGTGGCTTTTTTCGGCTTGGCGAAAAATCTGCGTCAGGCGCACCACCGGCACTTTTGCAGAGTCGATGATGTCGCGGAGCACGTTGCCCGGCCCCACCGAGGGCAACTGGTCGATGTCGCCGACTAGCACCAGCCGAGCGTGGTCGGGCAGGGAGCGCAGGAGCGCGTTCATCAGCACCACGTCGATCATCGAAGCCTCGTCGACGATCAGCGCATCGAGTTCGAGGCGGTCGTCGTAGCCCTTTTTGAATTGCCGCTCACCCGGCTGAAATCCCAGCAGCCGATGAATGGTCTTGGCCTCGCGCCCGCTGGCCTCGCTCAGTCGCTTGGCGGCGCGGCCCGTAGGCGAACACAGCCCGACTTTGAGGCCACCTTCCTCCAAGAGGTGCAAAATGCGCCGCGTGACCGTAGTCTTGCCGGTGCCCGGCCCGCCGGTTAGCACCAGCACCTTGCTGGTGGCGACCAGTTCCACGGCCTGTATTTGCGCCGGGGCCAATTCCAGCCCGTCCTCCGCTTCTGCGGGCACGGCCAACGCTTCGGCCGGCGCTCGCAAAAGCCGCTTTAGCGACGATGCTGCACCCACTTCGGAGCGGTGAAGCGGCGGCAGATAGTATCGCAGATCTTCGGTGACTGCTCCGTCACTGGCGCGCAGGGCCTCTAATGCCTGCGGCAGCAGTTCGGCGTTGATGTCCAAAATTTCGACGGCCCGCTCCATCATTTCGACGGCCGGCAGATACACGTGGCCTTCGTCGGCCGCTTCGGAGAGCAGGTAGCGGATGCCGGCCTGCACGCGCTCGGGTGCATCGTGGTCTAGGCCCAAGCGCTGGGCAATGCGGTCGGCGATGCGGAAGCCGATCCCATCCACATCGCGCTCTAGGCGATAGGGATCGCTGCGCACCTTGTGAATGGCCTCTTGGCCGTAGGTCTTGAAAATTTTCACCGCGTAGCCGGTGGTAATCCCGTGCGACTGCAAAAAGACCATCACGTCCTTGATGTGCCGCTGCTCGTCCCAAGCCTCGGCAATCAGCTCGACTCTCTTTTTGCCCAGCTTGGGCACCTCCGCTAGCCGGTGGGGATCCGCGTCGATGATGTCGAGCGTTTCCGCGCCAAAGTGATCGACGATGCGCTTGGCCGACCTCGGCCCGACGCCTTTGATCAAACCGGACCCGAGGTACTTTTGCATCCCCTCGAGGGTCGAGGGATAAACGGCCTTATAGCGCTCCACCTTGAGCTGTTTGCCGTATTGGGGATGATTGGTCCACACGCCTTCGACTTCGATGCTCTCGCCCTCTTGGATGGAGGCAATAGCCCCCACGATGGCGATCCGCTCCCGCTGGCCCTCGACGACTAAGCGCGCAATGGTATAGCCGTTTTCCGGGTTGTGGTAGGTCAGGCGATCTATAAAGCCCTTATACGATTGGTTCATGTGCCGTGCTCACAACATGAAAGCATTGTACAGTAGTGCCGTACTCCCAACGCCCAGCGCACCGCCCGCGCCGAGTTGCATGGGAGTATGCGCCCGCAAGTAAAGCCGCGCCCAGGCGACGGCCGGCCAACTTAGCAAAAAGGGCCACGCCGCACTGCCGACGCTGATCAACAATATGTAGGTCGCCCCTCCGACGCCAGCCGCGTGAATGCTGATCTTATAGGAGCGATTGATCCACCAGACCAAGAGCGTGTTGATGACACAGGACGCGGCTGTGACCAGCATCAGGGGCGGGACACTGATCCCGTAAAGGGCCGCTCCCCCCAAAGCGTAGCAACAAGCGCCCAACAAGAGCAGGGTGCCGCGTTTGTTGCGGTCGTCTGTATAGGCTTTATCGAGATAGCCCGAGCGCACCAAGTGCCAGAGTAGCAACCCAGGTACAACAGAGAAGGTGCCAATGGCCACCGCGCCACCGCGCCAGTCGCCCAGCACGTGCGCTTGGACGCCAAAGACCAACAGCGCCAACAACGCGGGATTGAGCAAGTGCGAGAGGAAGCGTGCGACTCGGTGCGGGTGCAGACTAAAAGAGGGACGAGCTAATTGCTCGCCCCTCTCTATTTCTTTTGCCATTTTTTGCCGCTGGCCGTGCCGCGATCGGGCGGCCTCTCGTCGCCTGCTAGCACAAAGCCGATAAAGCGCTTCTGCCCGAGAGTTTTCAAATATTGGAGCAGAGAGACCTCGGCCTCCTTGCGGTTGAGCTGGTACTTGTCGCTGAGCTCTTCTATCATCTCGCCGACCGAACTGCGGCCGTTGCACATCCGCCAGACCTCGCTGCCGACCTCGTCGAGGGTGATTTTGCGCTGCCTGGGTATGTAGAAAAACTTGGACAGCAGCCTCACCTTCCAGGTCTCTTGGCGCTTTATTGAGACCTGAACCTCGCCGTTGTCGTTGTTCTCCCAACTCAGGGACTCATTGCGTGTTGGCCGCGACGCCAGCATGGCGGCCCGGCTCAGCTTGGGTCCCTTGTCTTTCGATAAAATGCCCATCTACTACCTTGGAGACTAGCTCGTCTGCTGTGTCTTTCTTGCGGTAGAGGTGCTCGACGATGAAGATCTTGTCGAGGCTAGCATCGCGCCAGACGCGCCCTCGCAGATACAGGCGCGGCCTCGGGTTCATAAAGGGCAGGGGACGGATCAACTGACGCCAGCGGCTGCGCGGCCGCCCCTCGACGCGAATGCCCTCGTGTTCCTGCACGGCCTCTGGAGCAATGTCCACCACGAAGTCGCGCAATTGCTTCTTAAAAAAAACCGGATACCAGTCTTGAATGTGCGCTTCTTTGAGCATGATTCGGGCCATGCTCAACCGATGCACCCGCAGAACCTGTTTGCCGAGGGTAAACTCTAGCTGGATGTGGCCCGACTTGAGGGCATGGCTTTGTAGCTTGAGGTCGCTGGGCGCGAAAAACCGCAAGCCGTACACGCTCCACAGGTAGGCGGCCTCGCCTTCTTGGTCGACGAGCGAGCTGAACACGGCCTCGGCTTGCTCGGGCAGGGACTCGTCTAGCCTAGCCAGCACTCTCAGGAGCACTACCCGCCCGGACTTCAAGGCGAGCGCTAGATTGTATGCGCGAAAGTCGGCCTCCCAGATGAAGACCTCGTAGTCGCGGCCTTCGAGGAATTTCTTGTTTTTGAGGAATCGGGCGCGGCGCTGGACCTCAAAGGGGGCATCGACCTTTTGGGCCTTCTTTTGCAAGTTGGCCAAGTAGCGATCTACCAGCTCGGTCAGGCGCAGGGCCTCGCCGCGGCCTTTGAGACGCCGCCATTCGATCTCGGCGCGCACGATTTCGGCGTCGTCGAGGCGGGCATAGCCCTTTTCAAAATCCCCGTCAACTCGGCCGAGATTCCAGTCGTCAGGCACGGACAACCGCAGTCCTTGCCAAGCAAAATCCACCCGATCGCTCATGCTAGAAGATCAGCACGGAGACCGATTTCTGGATCAGGGCGACCCCCACCGCCGCCATCCCCATCAATGCCATGCCGCAGGAGAAGCCCACCGCCAGAATCGGGGCAAACTGTCGCCACTCCTGTCGCCCGTACTTGTTCCAGAAGTAGTAGCGAGCCAAGAGCGCGCCGACGATCTCGGTCACCACAAGATGCGGCAGGACCGTCAGCGAGCGCACGAAGCCAAAGATCAACAGGATCGGCAGCCCGAGGATGGAGAGCAGAATGAAACTCACCAGCCCGAAGCCGGCTCCGAAGGCCATGACCTCTGGCTTGAGCGCTTTATACAGCCAAGGCTCGTCGGTGGAACGCTGGATCCAGGAACTGGTAAAGAGCGGATCGGCATCGACCTCGAAGTAGAAGGACCATCCCGCGGGCACGGCTCGCCCGACCTTCACTTCGAGGGTTGGGCGGGGGTCGCGGATGACGGTGTCCATGGCCGGCCCTAGCGGCGCAATTGCCGGCAAGCCCGCGACAATGTCCTCTTCGGCTAGCTGCTCGTCGCGCAGGTAGCGTTCGGCGACGATGTCGGGTGACCCTTGGTCGAAGTACGAGTAGAAAACTTGGGTCGGCATCCACGGGCCGATTTGACCGAGCTTGCCATTGGAGTCCAGCCACTCCTGATCCACCAACCGCACCCGCCAGTACCACCACTCGTTCTCGATCAGGTTAGCCGGGGTCCATCCCGCCCGATCGTTGTCTATGGCGAGTTCGCTGCGCATGGTGCCGGTAATAAAGAGGCATTGCTGATAGGCCCGCAGCCGCCAGAATAGCTGGGCATAGGGATAGGATGCCGATGGGATCGGTGCCAGTTTCCAGATATAGGAGCCGTAGAGAAAACTGGTAAAGAGCACGATTGGCACCATGAAAATCTCGGCGCGGATGATGCTGGTAAACTGGGTGCCGGTTAATTCGATCTCGCGGAACTTCTGGGTCTGGGCACCGTAGTTGCCCAAGGGAAACGGAATGAACCAGATGTCAACGCCGCGATACCCAGAGAGAATAATCGTCGCCTCGCGCACGAAGGGGATGTCCACCGTCTGCCCTACCATCCCGACTAGGCGAGCGTTGACAAAGGACTGAAAGGGCGTGAATACGAAACCAAAAAAGAGGAAAAACCATATAAATTGGGCAATGCCCGGCAGCAGCCAAGCGGCGATGCCGATCAGGCCGGCCGTGGCCAAGGCGTACAGGGCTAGCGCCACCCAGATGGGAAAATCGCCGCGGCCCTCGGGGGTGGCGAAACTGCGCTTGGGCTCGCCTTCCTCCCCGGTGTTGGCCCTGGCTCCACGCACGCTCTGAACTACCTGATAGATGCCGATGATGGCGATAGCGATGGTGGTGCCGATGCCAAAGCTCATCCAGAAATCAACGTTGTTGACGAAGAAGGTATCTATCGAGCCCATGCCTTGCCGCCACAGGTTCAGGTAAGGCTCCTCGCGCCACGAAGGCGTCCAAGTATAGAGCAGCGGGTTGGCAATGGCGGCGACGACGATGCCGATAAAGGTGCCAACCACGCCCCAGAACGGCACTACTAAACCGACGAAGATCGGCCCCAAGTGCGCGGTAAATCCCAGCGGAGTTGCCGGGATGAAGTTGCCGGTGA
The DNA here is from genome assembly GCA_965261395.1 of Candidatus Latescibacterota bacterium. Classification (GTDB taxonomy): domain Bacteria; phylum Latescibacterota; class UBA2968; order UBA8231; family UBA8231. Next base: position 1,812,095 of record OZ253462.1, on the reverse strand, counting down.
CTTGCGTGAAGTCAACAAAGGGAATGGGTATGAGTTGGATCGGCTCGGTCAGCAGTGCGCCGGTAATCGCCGGCAGGGCCACGTAGATCGTGCCAAAAACCAAGCCGATCATTGCCCCCGCCGAGAATACCCGCCAGCGCCAAGTCTCAAGTCCTTGGGTAGTCTCGGCCAGTGCCGTAGCGCCTTGGGCGTTTACGGGCGCGAAGGGAAAGGGCAGGCGCTCGTAGTCGGAGTTGAGCCGGAAGAGCGCGTACGACATGGTAAACCAGTTGACGCGCCAGATGATCATCCCCAAGACCAAGAGTACGATCGGCATCGCCCAATCCGCGTGCAGAAAGGTCCGCTCGAGGATGGCTTGGGAGTCGACTGGCGGTGCCACCCAGGTGGGGATCAGCTTGGCGATGCCAAACTGCTTGGCCGCTGGCGATTGCACCAAGTACTGGTTGTAGAGCAAGCCCTCAAAGGCACCGGTCTCAGCGGCAATCAGCGAGGCGGCCACGTAGAACAGCACGTAGACTTCTTGGCGCCGGAGGGTGGAAAAGGAGCGCTTGGTGATTTCGGCGAAGAGGATGATCGTCACCCACTCGGCCGCCGCCCCTAGCGAGCCGCCGATCATCAGGCTCAAGTACATGTTGCCCGGCACCATGATAAAGGCAACGAAGAACACGCCGAGGATGGCCTTGATCGTAAAGCCGTTCTCGAAGCGGTCCGGGACCTGCATTAGATCCCGATATTCTTCGATCTCTTGGTTCGGGTTTCTATTTTTGCTTCCGAGCACTCGCTATCCTCCCTTACGCCGACACTTCGCTGCGCAGTCCTTGCAAAATTTCCGCACCCTGTTGGCGGTAGCCTTCTTTGGCCTCGGCATCCACCGTGCGCCAGATGAGGAACTGTTTGCGGATGACGTTCATAAAGCGCTGGTTGACCCTCCGCCACGAGGCGTCCTCGCCGCTGAGTCGCTTGATTTGCAGGCCGACTGCGTAAATGTTGTGCTCGGCCTCTGGCATAGCCTGCACGGTGACGTGTTGGCTGACGCCCAAATCGAAAGGAGCCAGCCAGATATTCATGTCGATGAGGTACCCTTCGCCGTTGGGCGTTTCTTCGCGGCTTAGCTGGGCACCGTCGGTGTAGAAGGTGCCGATGGACTCCTCGCTGTAGGAGTCGAAGTAGCCAATGAGGAATACGCTCAAGCCCAAGACCTCGTGGCCGCTGACCGTAAAAGGGAACTCGAAATCCCATTGGTCGCCGTCGGGCGGCGGCAGCTTCCACTTGCGGGTCACGTCCGGCACGGCCATCTGCGAAGCCTTGCGCGCTGGATAGATCGTCGAGAGCATGACCACGGCCATCACCAGCATACAGGAGAGCACCGCGGCCACTGAGGAGTAGTTGAGCGTGAAGCCACCCAGCAGGTCGAACTCGATGAGCACTTTGGCGACTACTTGGCCGCTGAGATAACCGGCGACGACGCCCAGCACCGAATAGACGCAGCTCTCGGCGATAAAGAGCCAAGAGATATGGCCGGGGGCTAGGCCCACCGAAGAATAGATGCCGATTTCGCGGAAGCGCTCGTACACGCTGCCCATCATGGTGTTGAGCACGATTAGCGAGGCGATCAGCATGGGTATGAACAAGTTGCTCATCCCGGAAAAGGAGGTCATCCCCAGCGATGAATAGATCGACACCTTGATGTATTCATCGCCGGGCTCCTTGACTCCGGCGAACAGCGTCACCGCGAGGCGCGAGAGGAACTCCTCGACCTCGCCGCGCACGTCGCTGCCCTCGGGAAAGCGCACGGCCACGGATTGCAGGGGGTTGCCGCTGCCGACGTTGCGCAGCGTGTGGTAGGGCGCGATTAGGATGTTGGCCGGTTCTAGATGGACAAAGGGCTTGATGACGACCTTGGCGTCCTCCAAGCCCTGCTTCTCGCGCTTTTCTTCCTCGGCGATTTCCTGCACGGCTTGGCCGCCGGTGACGGCGAAGTCGGCTGGCGTCAGGATTTCATCGTCGAGGTCTTTGAGGTCCTTCATCCGCTTGGAGTCGAGGACGCCAACGACCGTGAACAAGTCGCCGAAAATGCGGACCTGCGCTTGGCCGACATCGGCGAGGTCGATGTCGAGATGGGCCTCTTTGACCATGTCGATGGGCAGGATGCAGACCTTGCCCTCGCCCGGCTCAAACCACCGCCCGGCGACTAGGGCTTGGTGCAGCCCGGTGACCTCGGTTTCCTCCGGGGTCAATCCGAGGACGCCGAGCGCGTTATGGGCCTTGTCGCCGTGTTTTATTTTGATGTGCGCCTTGGCCTTGTTGCTATACCAACTGCGCGGCGCGACTGCGGCCCGATCACCGAAATTGCTGCGGGCGTATTCGAGGACTGAATCCTCCATCGGATTCCACGCCTTACTGCGGATTAGGATGCCCTCGTAGAGACCCTCATTGTCGCGGTTGATTTGGTTGAACCGCAGGCCCGTGCGGATGGAAGTGAAGGAGAGCACCGTAAAGGTCAGCAGCAACAGCGTGGTAAAGGTGAGAACCGTGCGCGTCTTGCGCCGCTTCATATTGGAAATCCCGAGCTGGAAAGCCGTCACCGAAGCCGAAGAGCGGCTGACGTCCGTGTCGTGGATCACGGCCACCTCGGTGCGCAGCTTCTTCATCTGCTCGTTGAAGCGGCCGGAGATGATCGACATCACGAGAACGGCCAGCGCGATGATGATGAAGGCCAGCAGAATGACGAAGGGATTGGAAAGCTGAAAGGCCGGATGCACCATCCACAGCACGATCCAGATCACTAGAAATACCCCGACGAATCCGATGATCTGATTGCGGATCGTGGCGGCGGTAAAAATGAGTCGCTCGGTAAAAAAGGCGCAGGGAATGACGAGGGCCATAAAGAAGATAATGCCCTGAACGACGTCGTTTTGGGTGGATTTGACGTCTGGATAGGCGCGCGACTCCAGCCCAAAGCCCGCGCGCGTGTGACGCACAAAGTCGCGCCAACGCTGCTCGGCACCCGCCGTCGCGGCTTGATCTAACTCGGTCTTGGCCCGGTAGTGGAGGTCGTTGAGACGCTGGTTCTCAATCGCAAAGCTCCGCAACTCGCGCATCCGCGACTCGTCGAGATTCCACATGTCTTGGGCGGCTTGGAAGGTCGTGCGGGCAAAAGAGGTGCCGGGGCGGATCTCAAAGCCCTCGCCCTCGGCCTTGTCTTTGTCGGTGGCGCTGGTGGCGTTGAGCAATAGCGAGCGGAAACCGAGTAAGCCAGCGCCAAAACCCATCTTTATGCGCGAGCCAGGCCGCGCGAAGAGCACTCCAACTGGCTCGTTTTGGGCCGAGGGACCTTCGCCGATGGTGTAACCGTACTCCACGGGCGCGCCGTTCGTCTCGTCAAAGACCTGCACGTTGGATAGTTTGGTGAGATAGCGCGGATCGACGATGTCGAAGAAATTGTAGGGCACGCAGGGGAAGAGGATGACCATCCACTGCTTGTCGCGCCAGTCCATGGAGACCTTCATCGGGTAGATCTCGTCGCCTTGCACGCCGCGGTCCGGGGCATAGGTAATGCGCCCGGTGATCGGGTCCATGTAGTAGCCCTCGATCTGCACGTTGTTGACCCGCACCCGATTTACGTAAAAGGCCCCCTTATCATCGACGACTTCGTAGTATTCTCCGCGCACGCCTTTGTACGACTTTTTCTTGCCGTTGCGCACGACGGCCACTGCGTCTGCGCGCGGTAGGTCGGGAATGATGCTGCGGCGCGGAAAGACCATAGTCCGGCCGCGCAGCGAGCGCAGATTGTCGCGCAGGCGCATCTTGAAATCCGGGAAAAGCTCTGGGTCTTCAAAGGCCATCTCGAACATGCCGGCGAGCACCCGGATCTGTTTGGCGAGATTGGCGTGGTTGACGTGCTCAGCTCGGTCTAAGGGCGTATCGACGAGGAAGCGCGCGTCGTTGACGGTGACAAAGGCCAATGCCGGCGTACCGGTCGCCAACACCAATTCGCTGTTGACCGATATTTCGCCCGGCACAAAGGTCTGCCAGCTCATCCCGCCTTCGGGACTGATGCCATTGACCAGCACGTCGCGCCGCTGGTAGTTCAGCTCGCGGCTGATCTTGCGCGCATAAGCCATGAAGTTTTTGCCGAAGGGCGCGAAGTAGCGCTTGTAGTAAAAGCTGGTATTGCTATTCCAGACCCCGAGCTCGTCGGTCTGCGACGAAAGGTCGAGGCTAATGAAGAGCTTGACCGCGAGCGAATCGACTTTGGGATCAACCCAGCGCTTGTAGAGGGCGAGGCGCAAGTCGTCGTCCGAGTCTAGCTGGTCAACCAGTTCGTGGCGGTTTTCGAATTGCTTGCCAGCGAGGTGCAGTGCGCCTTCTCCTCGACTCAGCAGCCCCTTAATGCCCTCTATTGTCTTCTTCCACAAGCCCCATGAACTGCTGGATGCGTCTTCCTCTTGGCCCAGCAGCCCTTCGGTGAGGGCGGCGGCGGCAATGTGCGCGGCCAAGTCGGTGCGCCCTTCGGCAACGCTTCGCACGAGGGCTTCCTTGCCGGTAAACTCCTCCTCGCCGATGGCGTAGTGGATGCCGTCTTGGGCGATCATGTTCCGCGCGAGTGCGGCATCGACGACCCGCCGCACCAGCATGTGTTCGATAAAGGGATCCTCTTTGCGCAAATAGCGCTGGATGAAATCATCGACCCCGCGCAAGCCCAAGTGGTGGGCCGAAGTGGCGAGGAAGACGACCGTGCGCGCCGGCGGGTTTGCGCGGAAATAGCGCGCTAGTTCCAACAGCGCAGTAATGCTGGAGGCCTGCTCGGCACCCGGGGCGAGGGCCGGCACGACCGACATGGCGTCGTAGTACGCCTCCAGCACGATTACGTCCTCTTTCATCAAGGGATCGTATCCGGGGATCGTGCCGAGGATATTCCAAGCGGGACGTCGCTCCCAATCCATGCGGTACTCTAGGTGGAGCGTCTGCTCGCCCTCGGCGGCCAACTGGCGGCGCAAGTGCTGACCGGCTTGGCGATTGATCCAGAACCTCGGCAGGTCGAGCGGCATGGAGAGGAATTTCTTTTCGCCCTCCAAGTACACGGTGGAATCTGGCTCGATAAAGACGATGGCCTGCGCTCCGAGATAGGCGGCATTGAGCCAGGCGTCGCCCGAATTGAAGTCCATCAGGGCCACGGCTCCTTCGACTTGTTTGCCGTCCATATCCGCGTACTCGCCCGCGCCGGCGTCGATCAAGCGCCCGGTCACCCCGCCTTCGGGCAGCGTCGAGGTTTTGACTAGATTGGGCCAGAGGCCGTGAATTGGCACTTGTTCGCCACTTTCGACGACCCGCAGGAATCCGCCCTTATCGACAGGAATCGATACATCGTATTCGTGGATTGTGATGTCGTCGAGGCCGATTGCGCGGAAGCGCTCCTGCACGATCTGGGCCGCTTGGTCGGCACCTGGGTAGCCGGCGATTCTAGATCCCAAGCTGGCAAAGGTGTCCATCGTCTGCTGCACGCGCTCGACTGGGGTCGTGCGCGCCAACTCGGCAAAATCGACCTCGGCTTGGGCTAGTGTTGCGCCGGCCAGAACCCAGCCAAAGGCCATCCACCTCACCGCGAACTTAGGCATAATTGTAAGTGCCTTTCTCAGATCCAGAAGACCACATTGTCGGTCATGCCCATAAAAAAGTCGATAATCAACCAAAGCCCGGCGATGAAAAACTGGCCTATGATCAGGCCTAAAAAGAAGGGACGCGCCCGGCGAAAAAGGCTGGGACCGCCGTATTTCATCGCCAATAGCTTTAAGAGCCAAGCAAGGGCAATGCTAAACCACAACTGATCCATCAGCCATACGGCACCAATGGGGTATCCAATGGGATGCAGCGGCCACCACAAGAGCCGCTGGCGCGCCCACATGAGCAGGGCCATGATGCCCCCGCCGACAAAAGTGTGAATCCAGCCATCGATGTTCGGCTTGGTGGGCGCGCTTAACTTGGTGGTAATATAATCAAAAGGGGCGCGAGTTCCACCACCAAAAAACCACCCGTTGAGATTGATGCCGCCGTATTCGTAGGCGAGGTACAAAATCGCTGCGACCGAACCGACAATGCTGACAAAAATCGCCAGCAGCATGTACCAAAAAAGCGGGCGCAGCCGCGGCCCCAGTTCCTCGCCCAATTTAAGGCCGTGCGCGCAGGAAGCCATGACAAACGTGCGGATATCCGCCGCCCACACATAGGTGTACGCGAGGCCCACCATGCCCGCCGGGCCGAGCGCCGAAGAGCCTACGGCCGAGACCAAGGCCGACGAAGAAATCATCGGCCCGACTGCCGCGGCCACGCCTCCTTCTACTACCACCCGGGTTAGGCCAACGAAGATAAGGATGGCCAGCATCAGGGTCAAAAAGGCCGCCCACAGCGGCAAGCCGGACTGCCACAGCCAGATGGTCATCACCGCGACTCCGGCGAGCCAGGTTAAGACCGCCGCTCGATAGGAGAGCATCTCGCCGCTGTCGTTGATGCGGTCGTCGCCCTTGAAGGCCTTGCGCAGCACATCACGCAGGTGCTCGCGGCCGACCCATAGGCCGAAAAGCACTAAGACGATCATCGCCCCCTGCCCTTGGTGGGCGAGAATTGGCTCGCTAGGAGCACCGTAGATGCCCAGCTTTTCGGTGCTGCCGACCCCTAAAATCCCCAGCCCCCCTCGGATCAGCTTGGCAATGGTGTTGAAAAACCACAAGCTGAAGGCGATGTCGAGGTTGATTAGATAGGCGAACCCCACCATGGGAAAGCTCAGGCGGAAGATCAGGCTGGTGGTGTTGCGCAGGATCGGCACAGAGGAGACGAGCTGGATGGCGGGAATGAAGTTGAAGTACGCGTGTAGGGCGTTGAGGCTGCTGACGAACACGGGCAGGGCAAAGCCGATCCACATGATCGGGTTTTTGAAGAAAGGACCTAGCGCCTGTCCGCGGCCTCCGCTCTCCACCATAGCCAAGGGCACTTGCACCAGCGGGTAAACCAGCCGCTCCCGCTCCACCCACTGGCGGCGCAGAATGACCATCGACGAGATCATAACCAAGTACAGGGCCACGATTAGCACGGCCCAATAGCACAGCGGGCCGACCCAGACGGCCCAAGGCACCCCAGCGGTGCGTGGTGCTCCTTCGTAAAACCACTTGATCGACTCGGGATCCTGCGGCGCGATCCACTCGGGAAGGTGCGGCAGGATGTGCAAGGCCCACTCGTTTTCCGGGGTGGCGTAGTACTGGGCGCCGGTGATGATCGTTAGCCAGTACTCGCTGAGGCCCATCGTGGGGATGGCCGAGGCCGTCAGCATCATAATGTACGCGACGATGAGCTCGCCGCGCCCGAGGGCCACAGGAGCGGCGAGGCGAGTCAGCAAGGCATTGAACAAGCCCGTCAGTACGAAGAAGAGGAATAGGGCACCCGCCGCGCTGAAATCAATCGACATGTAGGAGCCGCGGATGACCGTGTTGCCGTACGGTGCTCCCACGGCGATGCACAGCGATCCTAGCGTGCCCGCCACTAGCGCTTTGGCGCTGAAGACCGTCTCGGCTCGTGCTGGGGCCTGAAAGGTAGGCTCTTGCGGCATTGATACGATCTATAGGAGAAAAGGCATGTACATTTACTGATCCTGGTCCAACCAGCCTATTTTCGCTAGTTGCTCCAAGGTCCACCAAGCCAACAGGCCGATCGCGCCCCCGCTCACTAAAGCGCTAAACAAGGCCAGCGGCAAAAGCGCGAACAGACCGCTATGGCCGATATAGCCAGCGGCGATAACGAGCTGGCTGAGCTGGTGCGCCAACGCGCCCCAGATGCTCAGGCCCACGACGCTGAAAAGCCGCGTTCCCATGCGGCGGACCGCAACCATGACCAGCCAGCTCGTCAAGCTAGCCCCACCGCCGATGACAAAGGCCGGACCGGCAAAGCCCCCGCTGAGCAAGCCGCCGACTGCGAGCTTGGTGGCACTAATCGCCAACGCCGGGCGGCCGCCAAAGCTCACCAGTGCGACCAAAACCGGCAAATTGCCAAGCCCCAACTTCATCCAGGGCAAGGGTTTGGGCACCAGCGATTCAAAGGCGAAGAGCACAATGGCCGCACTAGCCATAAGCCCCAAGCGGGCCACGTCTCTAGGTCGCGCAAACATCAGCGAATCATCGCGTCTAGGGGCGCGGCTCCAGCGATCCTCAGCACTAGGCCGTTGGGCACGCACGCGGTCACGGCACCCGCCCGCTGCATCCAGCCTTGCCGCATGCAGATCTTGTGGACGCAGGGCGCGAAAATCACGCGCGCGCCCTTGGGGCCGATCTCAATCTCGCTCGCTCCCAAAGGTCCTACAACCGACAAAGTTCCGTAGTTGGAGAGGGCATGTGTGGCAGGCGTGGCCCCCGCCAACTCGACGATGAGCACGCCGCCGGCTTCGGCCGTGTAGCGGCCGTAGAGTACCAGCCCGATCGCACTCAAGCCCACGACGAGCGCGAGGATTTTATCCGCTCGCGTCAGCACTGGTGCGTTTTCGGTATTTAGCCGCCACATCCTGCGTCCTGTTCTCTTCCCATTTTAATTTAACTTCTACCGCGCGTGCAAACGAGCGAGGAACTTCTGCTTGTATGTACTTGTTTTTTTTCTATATGCTTGTTTATATTGACGGGCAAATAGAGAACGAAGGATCCCATGGTCGAAACCACTCCCACGCCTCTTCCGGCCCTCCCGAATACCTACCTGGACGAGCTCGTCGAGCAGGGAGGCGACGAACTGCGGCTGTCGATGCTGCTGATCGAGGTCTCCTCCTGCAACGACCAAGCCGATTTCGCGCTGATCAACCGCGCCTACCACTTCGCCAAGGAGCATCACAAGGGCCAGATTCGCAAGTCCGGCGAGCCGTTCCTAGCCCACTGCGTCGAAGTGGCTCGGCTCCTAGCCCAGTTGGGCTTGAATCACACTACGGTTGCAGCCGGGCTTTTGCACGACGTCATCGAAGATACACCGGCCACGTATGAGGAGGTCGCCGAGCAATTTGGCGACAAGATCGCCGAACTGATCGCCGGGGTTACCAAAATTGATCAGATAACCTACGAGAGCCGCGAGGCGCGCCAAGCCGAGACCTATCGCAAGATGCTGCTCTCCATGGTCAAGGACATCCGCGTCATGCTCATCAAGCTGTCCGACCGCTTGCACAACATGCGCACGCTCCAATACCTAAGTCCCGAATCCCGCAAGCGGACCGCGAGCGAAACGCTCGAAGTGTACGCCCCGCTGGCCCACCGCTTTGGGCTGGCCCGAATCCGCTGGCAGCTAGAGGACCAAAGCCTCAAATTCCTCGAACCCGAAACTTACCAAGAACTGCGCGAAAACGTGGCCATGACGCGCCGGGAGCGCGAAGACTATATAAAGGAATTTAAGGTCCCGATCGAAGAGAGCCTGCACGCCAATGGCATTAAAGCCGAGTTTACGAGCCGCGCCAAGAACTTCTACAGCATCTACAACAAGATGAAGGCGCGGGGTAGGCCCTTTGACGAAATCTACGACCTGCTGGCTATGCGCATCATCACCAGCACCGAGCGCGAATGCTATCAAATTCTCGGCTGGGTCCACCAAATTTACACCCCCATCCCCGGACGTTTCAAAGACTATATATCGACTCCCAAGAGCAATATGTACCAGTCGCTGCACACTTCGGTAATTGGTCCTAAAGGCCAATATGTCGAAGTGCAAATCCGCACCGCGCAGATGCACCACACAGCCGAAATCGGCATCGCCGCCCACTGGCGTTACAAATCCAATGACACGGGTCCCAGCGATTTAGACCAACACATGAGTTGGCTGCACCAACTCATGGACTGGCAACAAGAGGCCACCGACCCGGTCGAATTCATGGAAAACCTGAAGACCGAGCTGGCGTCTCAGGACGAGATTTTCGTCTTCACCCCCAAAGGGGACCTACACCAGTTGCCCAAGGGGGCCACACCGATCGACTTCGCCTTTGCCATCCACACCGACATCGGGCTGCACTGTTCGACCGCCAAAGTAAACGATCAAGTCGTGCCGCTGAGCGCGACGTTGAGCAGCGGCGAAACCGTGGAGATTGTCACCGCGTCGCAGCAAAAGCCCAGACTCACGTGGCTGGATCAAGTCAAGACCGCCAAGGCCCGCCAAGCCATCCGCCGCTGGCTGCGGGAGGAGCAATACGACCACAACGTGCGCCTCGGCAAGGAGGCACTCGACAGGGGGCTGAAGCCCGATCAGGCCGGCGACCCACCCGACCTCAGTGCTGTGGCCAAGGAGTTCGGGTTTAGCAACGCCGAGCACCTCTACGCGGCCTTAGGCAACGGGGACCTGTCAATCGGCAAGGTCATCGGCAAAATAGCTCCGCCCGAACCCAAGCGGCGCGCGCTCCGGCCCCAAGACCGCAGAGACATCCGCATCCAAGGTATGCAAAACCTGATGATCCTCTTCGGCAAGTGCTGTGGTCCCATCCCGGGCGACGATATTGTCGGCCTAGTCACCCGAGGCCGAGGTGTCACGGTCCACCGCACCAACTGCCCCAACATCGGCCGGATTTCCGCCGAGCCAGACCGCCTGCTCGCGGTCGAGTGGAAAATAGAGGACGAACCGGCCGTTACCGTTCAGCTACGCACCCGTAGCTGGGACCGCACGTACTTGCTCGCGGACATCTCGCGGGCGATCAGCGACGCTGGCTCCAACATCCGCGACTCCACTACCCGCACCGATGGCCACATCGCCGAACAGGACTTCTGGATCGACGTCACCGACAGCGAGCAACTGCGCCAGGCCATAGATCAAATCGAGCGCATCGAGGGCGTTTTGGAAGTGCTGCGCGTGGATGAGCCTGCAAACGGCGACCTGCTGCCTTAGCTGTGTCGGACCTGTTTCGCCCCAATATCGCCCGTCTGCGCGGCTATGTCCCCGGGGAACAGCCTCGCGACAAGGGCTATATCAAGCTCAATACCAACGAAAACCCCTATCCGCCCTCCCCCTTAGTGCTAGCGCGGCTGCGCGATGCCTGCTCAGCTGATCTGCGCCTCTATCCCGACCCAGATGCTTGGGCCCTGCGCCACAAGCTAGGCGAGCTATTCGCCACTGCCCCCCAACAGATTATGGTCGGCAACGGCTCGGATGAGTTGCTCAATGTCATCATCCGCAGCTTCGCCGGCGAGGGCGACAAAATCGCCTATCCTCATCCCACGTACGGCTACTACAAGCCGCTGATCGACATCCAGGGAGCTGAGGCGGTCCCGGTCGAGTTTGGAGAGGACTTCGCCCTTCCCGAGGGCATGGCCGTGCCCGGGGCCCGCATCACCTTTTTCGCCAATCCCAATGCGCCCTCGGGCACTCTCGTGCCCTACGACGAGGTCGCCGCGCTCTGTGCGCGGGTTGACGGCGTCTTGGTCGTGGATGAAGCGTATGTCGATTTTTCGCAGGGTGGCTGCGTTCAGCTCATCGAGGAACACCCCAACGCCATCGTCGTGCGCACCATGTCCAAATCCTTTTCCCTCGCCGGCATGCGCATTGGCTTTGCCTTTGCTCCGGCCGCGCTAATCGAGGGGATGTGGAAGGTCAAGGACCACTACAACCTCAATCGGCTGAGCTTGGTGGCCGCCGAGGCTGCCCTAGAAGATATCGACGCAATGCGCGCGAACGCCGCCCGCGTCTGCGCGACGCGCTCACGCCTGTGTGCTGGGCTGCGGGCGTTGGGTTTTTACGTGTGGGATTCGCAGGCGAACTTCGTGCTCGCCAAGCTCGGTGAGCGCTGGGCCAACTGCGCCGCTGATGCGCTCTACGAGCAGCTCAAAGAGCGCCGGATCTTGGTGCGCTACTTTGCCGCACCGTCGCGCTTGGCCGACTGCCTGCGCATCTCGGTGGGCACGGACGCGGAGATCGCCGCGTTACTGACCGCCCTAAAAGAGCTGTCACCCGTTTAAGCGCTCGGCAATGCGCGGGGTACGCCCGCCGCGCTGGTGCATGCTGGCGATCATGTCTCCCAAGAAACCGATGGAGAAGCACTGAATGCCGACGATGATCAGCAGGATACCCAGCATGAGCAGGGGATAGCGGTTTTGGATGTTGCCGTGCTCGTAGCGCAACAAGGCCACATAGGCGCAGATGACCGATCCGCAAAGCGTGGAGCCAAGCCCCAAAGTGCCGAAGATGTGCATGGGCATGGTCATAAAGCGCACCACAAAGGTCACGGTCAGCAGGTCCAAAAACCCGTTTAGCAACCGCTTGGCCCCGAATTTGGAATGGCCGAAGCGGCGGGGGTGGTGTTGCACCGGAATCTCGCCGACTCGATAGCCCATCCAGTGGGCCACGGCGGGCAAAAACCGATACAATTCTCCGTAAAGGTAAGGCAGCGCGTCTTCGGCTACCTCGCGCCGATATGCCTTGAGGCCGCAGTTGAAATCGCGCAGGCGAACCCCGGAGACCAGCGAGGTGATCCAGTTGAACAAGCGGGAGGGGAGGGTCTTGCTCAAGGGGTCGCGGCGCTTTGCCTTCCAGCCCGAAACCAAGTCGTAATCTCGGTTGAGCTCGGCCAGCAGCCGGGGAATTTCGCGCGGGTCGTCTTGCAGGTCGGCGTCCATAGTGACGATGACTTGGCCGCGCGACTGCTTGAAGCCGGCGGCGAGAGCCGCGGCCTTGCGGTAGTTGCGGCGGAAGCGCAAGGCGCGCACTTGTGGATGCTGTTTGGCCAACTCTCCCAAGACCGCAAACGAGGCGTCCGTGCTCCCGTCGTCCACGAAAATGGCCTCCCAAGCCCATTCCGCGGTTGCGAGAGCGCGGTCAATCTGGACCCACAGATGGGGCAGGCTTTCCTCTTCGTTAAAAACGGGAATGACGAGGGAAAGAAAAACCTCCCCTGCCGCTTCTTTCTCTTGGCCCATGGTCTCCTCTCTTGCAAGCAAGTGTCCCACCAATAAAACAATCGCCGATTGCCGAACACAAACCGGCTCGATTCTCTTGACACCTGCGTCCCCCCAACGGTATATACGGACATGCAGCTTCCCTTGGGTTCCCACATTCATTTGATTGGCGCTTGTGGCACGGCCATGGGGTCTTTGGCCGGCATGTTGCGCGAGCGGGGGTATCGCGTCTCCGGGTCGGACAGCCACGTCTATCCTCCGATGAGCACCCTGCTCGCGGATTTGGGGATCGACGTGCAGGCCGGCTTCTCGGCGGATCACTTAGTGCCAGCACCGGATTTGGTCGTCATTGGCAACGCAGTCTCGCGTGGTAACCCAGAGGCCGAGGCCGTGCTCTCGCGCCGGATCCCGTACCTGTCGCTACCGGAAGTGCTGCGCGATTTCTTCATCCGCGGCAAATGCTCGGTGGTAGTAACCGGAACCCACGGCAAGACTACCACTACCGCACTCATCGCCCACCTCTTCACCGCTTGCGACCTAGACCCTTCCTTTCTCGTTGCCGGGGTGCCGCAAAACTTCGACCGCTCCTACCGGCTCGGCCAAGGCACTCACTTCATCGTCGAAGGCGACGAATACGACAGTGCCTTCTTTGCCAAGTGGGCGAAATTCTTCTACTACTTGCCCGATGTACTAATCGTCAACAACATCGAATTCGACCACGCCGACATTTACCAAGACCTTGGCGAAATCGTCAAAGCCTTCCGCCAACTCGTCAACATGGTGCCGCAAAACGGCCTGATTCTAGCCTACGGCACCGATCCCAATATCGCCGAACTGCTTCCCAACGCGCTAGCACCCGTAGAGACCTTTGGCCTCGAAGAAGGCGCATTTTGGCGCGCCACCAACCTCCAGGCCCGTGCCGAGGGCACGCGCTTCACCTTGTGTCGGGCAGGGCAAGAGGTGGGGGATTTCGACCTGCCGCTGAGCGGCGACTACAACGTCTGCAATGCTCTCGCCAGCTTGGCCGCTGGTTTCCGCGCTGGCCTGACGGCCGGTGATCTGCACGCGGCCTTGGCCAGCTTTGCCGGCGTCAAGCGCCGACAAGAGCAGCTTGGCCTCATCGACGACATTCTCCTCATCGACGACTTCGCCCATCATCCCACCGCGGTTGCCCACACCCTAGAGGGGCTGCGCCGATCCCATCCCGACCGCAGGCTCGTCGCGGTTTTCGAGCCAGCCAGCGCGACCAACGCTCGCGCTATCTTTGAGGACCGCTATGTCGAGGCGTTCGCCTTGGCCGACGCGTTCGTCGCAACCCCGGTCCCCCGTCCCGAACGCGCCCGAAAGGACGAGCCTTTCTCGCCCGAGCGCTTAGTGGAGCGTCTCCGCGCTACCGGCAAGCCGGCGCACTATCTGCCCGACACCGAATCGATGGTCGCTTTTTTGACTGCGGAAGCCCGCCCGGGCGATTTGGTGGTTTTTATGAGCAATGGCGGTTTCGGCGGCCTGCAACAGAAGCTGTGCGCAGCGCTCACAGCCCGCGCGCCCTGTATCGACTAGGTGTCAGAACTGTTGCCGAACAGATGCGCTAAGCGCGGGTAGGGTGCGCAGTGCGAATTTTATATTTATATGTTTTACAATATGTTATAAAAAATAAAATCGTAGGCACGCATATTGCATTAAACGCATGGCAATTGCCATCTCACCCCAACCTGGAGGCTGCCATGCGCCCTTTTATCGCCTTTGTATTTTTCGCTCTCGCCGCACCTATCTCGGCCCAAGCCGGCCCGGTCGTCATCTCCGAACTGATGTGGACGGGTAGTACGGCATCTACTGCCGACGAGTGGATCGAACTCTACAACTCCAGCGAGGCAACGGTTGATCTAGCCGGCTGGACCTTGACCTACCGCAGCGGCGACGAGGACAAGGTAATGCTCGTCCTCGAGGCCGCTGCGATCCCCGCCGGAGAGACCTTTCTCATCGCCAACTACGCCGCTGATCACCAAAAATCCCTCCTCGCCGTCGAGCCTCAGCGCGTTGACGCAGCCGTTTCGCTGCCCAACACCAAGCTGCTCTTACATCTGTACGACGGCGACCCGCAAGCTGGAGGCCAGCTCATCGACGTGGCCGACGATGGCCGCGGAGCTCCTTTCGCCGGCGATTCGGCCAACAAAAGCGCCATGGTGCGCATTGCCTTGGATCAGCCCGGCGACCAGCCCGAAAGCTGGGCGACGGCGACCGAACAAAGCGGCTGGGATGCGGGCGCCAGCGAGTTGGGCACGCCGGGATCCATTCCCTCCTACCTGCTTTTGGACGGGGGTGAAGCGCCCGAGCGCGTCATGGGAACGAACATTTTACCGACGCCTTGGGCCTTAGTAAAAGAGCGTCTATACCCATAGTGCGGATTGCAGAACAAAAGGCACCTACTTGCGGGTAGGTGCCTTTTTTAGCAAAAAAAAGAAAAAGGCCGTGGAAGCAAAGATGCGCTTCGCACGGCCTTTGCGGATGGTGGGCAATCGCAGATTTGAACTGCGGACCTCCGGTATGTGAGACCGGCGCTCTAACCAACTGAGCTAATCGCCCAAGAGCATTTTTTAAATTAGCCTCCCATGGCTACTGAGTCAATGTCCGTTGTGCCTGGTGGCAAAGTGGAATTTCGGCAGGGTTACTTCAGTCGCCGACTGGTGGCCCTCGCGCAGGCGATACGCTCGGTCGAGCTTCAGCTCCTGCCAGCGCTGCGTCTGATGAGTCGCCGGCCAGGTGATTTCTACAAACTCCAATGCCACAGCGTCCCCCAGCCCGAGTTGCGGTGCGAGTGGGTTGGCCCCAAAGCTGCCGCCCGAGCCGATGAGGTGGTGGATGTCGCGAGTGCTGCCGTCCGGTCGCCGCACGCGCACGCGCACGCGGCCGCCAATAGCACCTCGGTTCGACTGCACGCCTTGGGGAAACAGCCGCAGCCACCGATTGCCGTGCCCGGGATTTTCGTAGAGTACGTTCTGGTAGAGGTCGCCTTCAAAGGCGCCGCCCATGACCTCGAAGACGTCTTGGTCTCCATCGTTGTCGAAGTCTGCAAAGGACACGCCGTGTCCTTTCTGCACGTTGCCGAAACCGCCTGTTGTGGTGACGTCCAAAAACCGAGCGCCACCGTCGTTGCGCAGCATGCGATTGGGCGTGAGCGAGCGCAGATCGGGAATCCCGGTGCCCACGTAGCAGTCGGGGAACCCGTCGTTGTCCAAGTCGCCGTAGTTGGCACCCATAGCTAGGATGACTTGCCCAAAGCCCCCCAGCGATTCGGTGACCTCGGTGAAGGTTCCGTCGCCGTCGTTGCGGTACACGCGTGCGCGGTCGGCGGCAAATTCCTCGCCGAGGTACGCGCGCGCCATATCGCCGAGGTCGTCCATGTTGTAGCCGCCGGTAAACAAATCGAGCCAGCCGTCGTTGTCGTAGTCCCAAAACCAAGTGGGAAAGCTCTCAGTCGGCCCCGGCGCGACGACCGTTGCCGCAAAGCGCCAGCCCTCCGGCGCGTCGCCGAGGTTGCGGTAGAGGACGTTTTCGCGGTAGAACTGAGATACATACAGGTCGATCAAACCGTCGTTGTCTATATCGCCCCAGGCAACCCCCTTTATAAAGCCCACGTGATTGACGCCGACCGCGGGGGCTACATCGACAAAACGGCCGTCCCCTTGGTTGCGAAACAACTGGCATGGGTGGGGCCGCTTGCCGGATTCGTTGCCGACGAACAGATCCAACCAGCCGTCGTTATCGTAGTCGGCAAAGGCCGCTGCGTGGGTCGGGTGCAAGGTGAACAAGCCTGCCTGCCGCGTCACGTCCGCAAAGGTGCCGTCGCCGTTGTTGCGCAACAAGGAGTTGGGCATGCGGCCCTCTTCCCCCATCCAGGCACCGCGCAAAACGAGCAGATCGACATCGCCGTCGTTGTCGTAGTCGGCCTGCTCTAGGTTGATCCCCCCGATTTGCCCGCTTAGCCCGGCCGCTGTCGTGGCCTCGATAAAGGTGCCGTCGCCCTCGTTGTGGAAGTAGCGTAGGGGATCGCGCAGCCCCCACGAGGAGACTGCGATATCCAGCAGACCGTCGCCGTCGAAGTCCTCGACCGCGCTGCCGCCTGCTAGGCCCACAGCCGCGACTCCAGCCGCCGGTGCCACGTCGCGGAAGCGCTGGATCCCACCGCTGTGGCCGTCGAATACACGCGGGGGAATGCGCCAGGGGTCTGGCACCCCTTCCGGGTATTCGCCTAAGGTCATGTACGCCAAGTTCAGCAGCCAGCGCGTTCCCAGATCGCTTGGGCGCTTGTCCAGGTTTATGGTGTAGTGCTCGATGGCGCGGCGGGAGCCTTCCTGTAAGCGATGGACGCCGTCGTCGCGGATCGGGATCAAGCAGGAATTCGTGGTGTGGTTACGCAGACAGTTCTCCTGCTCCCCGAGGCGCAGATAGGCGATGGCGAGCTGGTCGTGCAGCCCATAGACGAAGCCCTCGGTCGCCGGTACCTGCCCGGCCTCTACGGCAGCTAGAATGTCTTGCATCTCTTCGATACCTGAGCGCAAATCTCCGGCCCGCACCCGCTCTTGGGCAATCCGCAGGCGCATATTCAGCCGCTTGCCCGCGCTCATCGGTTGCCTCAGCAGAGAACTAAGGCCCTCCGCGCGGGCTTGGTTCAGATATATGTTGGCAATGGGATCGGCCCGCTGGGCAAGGCGCGCCAGCACCGTCGCCATAAAACGCGAATCCCCGCGATCGACGCCGGCGTCCACCTGCCCCAAGACGGCTGTGGCCCATAGAAGGATGGCTATAACGCTCTGCATAATAAAAAACGGCTACAAAAATTGGCTGCCCCAATCCTCGTAACCGCGCATATCGCAAAAGTAATGGTGGGCCCAGTAGGACTCGAACCTACGACCGACGGATTATGAGTCCGCTGCTCTAACCAACTGAGCTATAGGCCCATTAAGGTTAGCTAAAAACCTAGGATTTTTCCCAAGTAGGTCAAGAGCTTTGTTGGGCAGCGACCGCTTGACGCTCTTGATTGAGCGCTACAAGTTCGGCGCTGATACGCGCAATTTCGCTGTCGTCGGATGCGTTGGATGCCTCGGCGAGGGCTTGACGCGCGTTGGTGATGAGCTTGTCCAGCGCATTTTTCTGAAAGTAAAGCAAATAGTCGCGCCATTGCCGCTCGACTTGTTCCTCGTCGGAACCTTGGGCCGCGCATTGGGCGGCTAGGCGTGCGAGTGCGTCGTCCTCTAGCCCGCTGATGATCATTCCAAGATCGATGGCTTTGCCTTGGGCATGGCGGTCAAAGAGCGTGCGACACAGGGCCTGAGTGCGGTCGTCGCTTAGCAAGTCAGGAGCGAATCCCCGGACGGTTTGAGGTATAAACTGCGGGAATTTGATCAACAAGCCGATGAATTCGAGCTCGTGACGCGGCAGGTCGGGTACATCCGTTGGAGGCGGCTCGGCCAGTGCCTTGCGCGATGGGTGAGGACGGCGCATTGAGGCTTGCAGCTTATCGCGCAGGAATTGTTCGTCAACCGGAAGGCGCTGGGAGACTTCTCTCAGCAGCAGATCGCGGAAGATTAGATCTTCGGGTTTGTTCAACTTGGCGATGAGCGGTTTGAACGTTTCTATTGCGCGGCTCCTGCCCTCGACGCTGGAGAGGTCGTGCTGCTGGGCGAGTTGTTCGAGGTAGAAATTGAGGACCGACTGGGCTTCTTCGGCCTGGTTGAGCAGCGCATCTGGGCCGTGTTTTTGCACGAAACTGTCGGGGTCGTGCCCAGCGGGCAGCGAAATGAAGCGGACGTCTAGGCCTTTGCTCAAAAATACCGCTAGGCTAGGTAGGCCGGTGCCCAAGAGTACTGCTAGGCCACGCATGGCAGCCGTGGAACCGGCCGCATCACCGTCGAACAGTAGCACGACTTGGCGGGCATAGCGGGCGAGAGTGAGGCACTGGTCTTCGGTCAGGGCCGTGCCCGAGGTGGCGACCACGTGCTGGATGCCGGCCTGCGCTAGGCTGATGAGGTCCATGTAGCCTTCGACTACTAGTACAGCATCTTGGCGACGAATAGCGTCACGGGTGTCGGACAGGCCATAGAGCACTCGGCCCTTGTGATAGATGGGCGTCTCGGGCGAGTTCAAGTATTTAGGCTCTTGGTCGGGCTGGAGGGCGCGGGCACCAAAGGCGATGGTCCGATTGGAGAGATTGGCAATGGGAAAAGTGACTCGGTCGCGAAAGCGGTCGTAGTGGCCGCTGTCTGTGGAGCGCGGCAGAGCCAACCCCGCCCGCTCCAAGACCTGGGGATTCAAGCCTCGGCGACCGGCCACTTTGAGCAAAGCGTCCCACTCCGGCGGCGCATAGCCCAAGCCGAAGCGCTCGATGGTTTCGCCTGAGAGGCGGCGGGTCTGTAGATACGTGCGGGCACTAGCGCCGACATCGTCGTTAAGCAACAGATGGTGAAAGTACTTTCGCGCTAGGTCGTTGGCCCGGTAGAGTTCGTCGGCTGCTACGTCCTCCTCGCGCGATAGCCCCGAACGCTCGGGCAGGGCGATGCCGGTACGCTCGGCGAGGAATTTGGCCGCTTCGACAAAAGTGACGCGGTCGATCTCTTGGATGAATTTGAATACATTGCCCCCAACGCCACAGCCGAAGCAGTGGTAGAATTGGCGGTCGGGATCAACGCTGAAAGAGGGGGTTTTTTCGTCGTGGAAGGGGCAGAGACCGGAGTAATTGTGGCCCTTTTTGACGAGTTGGACGTGTTCAGAGACCAAGTCGACGATGTCGGTGGCGTCGCGGATGCGTTGGAGGATGTCTTCGGGGATGCGCGGCATTGCTAACAGGGCCCTTTTTCTCTATATTACCAGCGTCTTTGACGTAAAATATGGCAGCCCATTAACCGGGTCAAGAAAGTGCAATTAGCGTCGCTAATTTGCGTTAATTCCTTGAGTTTGTAGCGAACTGTTGGTATTATTGATAAATTAAACGTTTATTCATGGCCTATGCTGGGGCCAAATCAGAATTTGACCCATTGAGCATTAAGAGGAGGAGATCAGATATGTCGAAAGGCATAAAGGGAGCTATCGCGAGTTTGGCCTTGTTGGGACTCGGCGTTTTTCTGTGTGCGAGTCCGGCGGCAGCGCAGTTGTCGGTCTCTGGGGCTGTGGTGGATACAGACGATCTTGCACCCAGTCCTGTCGGCGAAGTACAGGCTGGGTTCAACGAAGGCGGAAGGAGTGTCACTATCTCTTGGACCTTGTCTGGCGACGACGGCACGCGCCAGACTCCGACGAGTAGCGACTTTACGACGGGCGGCACCTTTGCCAACGTCAACGATGTCGCTGGTTACAATATATGGCGTCGTCTCGCCGATGACTCTGACGGCAACTTGGCAATAGTCGGCACCGTTGGTGCCGGCGTGACGTCCTTAATTGATGCCTCGATCAACGTGAGCGCGGGGAGCAGGCGGTATTTCTACATGGTCTCGGTCGTCGATCCTAGCGGCAACGAGAGCGCTCCCATCGAATCCGCTGAAGTCAAGAACATGTTGCTCCTCGGCGACTTTGACTACGATGGCGATGTGGACCTTTTAGACTATGGCATTTTCCAAGCCAACTTTGGCCAAGCCGAATTCAATTCTGCCACAGATATCGACGGCAACGGCGTGGTTGACCTCGAGGACTTTTTCCTTTGGGCCGACAACCTAGGTGCCGATTTGTACTAGATGCCGGCCTCAAGCTAGCTATGTATTCCATCCTTTTACAAGGAGTATAGTTCGATGAGAGAGTATATCCGCATCGTCGCGCTAGCCGCGTTTTGCGCTGTTCCCGCGGCCGCTCAGTTGGCTACCTCTGGGCCCGTAGCTTCCGTCGATAATATTCCTCCTGCACCTGTGACCAACCTACAAGTCACATCCGGCGATGATCTATCCGTATCGGTCTCTTGGACGCTATCAACAGATGACGCTCGTTCGTTCACGACCTTTGGTGACCAGGTGGTCCCCACGGGCGATGTACACGGCTATCGCGTGTACCGGACGGATTTCTTCCCGCCCGTGGACGATAGCGGCGAGGTAGTGCTCGGCTGGTTTACGCGCGAGGGGGACAGAGTTGACTTCGACGACTTCTTCCTCTTAGCCGATCGCTTCGGCTCTTCTAACGCCGATGCGGATTTTGCCTTGTTCTTCGATATAGTGCCCAATGGCCAAATTGATGTCGATGATTTTCTTCGTTTCGCCGATGATTTCGGCAAGGCCGTAACTCAGGAACAGGGCAGTGAAAGGTTGATCACTACGCTGGGGCCGGGTGTCTCCGAATTCGTCGACAGTGATGTCGTCAGTGGAGCCTCCTATGCCTATGACGTGAGGGCCTTTGACGGAGACAACGAATCTGGCGTTGTCGCACCTTTTGCTTCCAATGAAGATGTAGCTCGGACGGCGATGACCGTCGGTGTCGATCAATAAAGGCACGCCAAGCTGCAGAGGACGCCCACTCGACGAGTGAGCGTCCTCTTTTTTTGTAGTACTCCTTGACAAACAAAGAAGTTATCTGTATTCTTTAATCTCTTTCGCACCTCTCCTATTCAAAGCAAATACCTCGGCGGTTTATTCCGCTTGAAATTCCACTCTCCCTTTAGATATTCTTCGCGATAGACCTCCTGTAGCGATTAAAGAACTTTGCCAAGGTGCGGCCTACCCTAGGTTTTAGTGTCTTAGCGGTACTACCGCTTTTAACAATCCAATACCTCGCAATAGCCCTAGGTGCTTCTAGTGCCGCACCGCACCTAATATCCGCTTCGAGTCCCTGCACTTTAACCGCAAGAAAGGTCGCAAGGAAGAGATGCCGCCTATCAATAGAACGCAGAAGATGAATATCGTCGAACTCCAGCGCATGAACATCTTGGATCTCCAAGAGCTGGCCAAGAAATTGGAAGTTGTAGATTGCATTTCTCTGCGCAAGCAGGAGCTGATTTTCTCCATCCTCAAGCACCAGACCGAGCGCAGTGGGCTGATCTTTGCCCAAGGCACTTTGGAGGTGCTGGAAGAGGGATTTGGCTTTCTCCGCTCGCCGAGCTACAACTACTTGCCTGGCCCCGACGACATTTACGTTTCCCACTCGCAGATTAAGCGATTCAGTCTGCGCACGGGCGACACGATCTCCGGTCAGATCCGCCCGCCGAAAAACGACGAGAAGTACTTTGCGCTGCTGCGAGTCGAGGCGATCAACTTTGACGATCCAGAAGTCACCAAGAGCAAGACGATCTTCGAGAACCTGACGGCCTTGCATCCCACGGATCGCTTCAAGTTAGAGCACAATCCCAAGGACATGACGACGCGGATTCTCGACTTGCTCTCGCCCATCGGCAAGGGGCAGCGCGGCCTAATCGTCGCGCCGCCCTTCACCGGCAAAACCATGCTACTGCAAAAGGTCGCCAACGCCATTACCACCAATCACCCTGAAGCGATTCTCATCGTCTTGCTCATCGACGAGCGCCCCGAAGAAGTCACCGATATGCTGCGTTCGGTCCAGGGCGAAGTCGTCAGTTCGACCTTTGATGAGTCGGCTACGCGGCATGTGCAGGTGGCGGATATGGTGATCGAGAAGGCTCGGCGTCTAGTCGAGCACAAGCGGGATGTGGTCGTCCTGCTCGATAGCATCACGCGTTTGGCGCGGGCCTACAATACGGTGACGCCGCATTCGGGCCGGATTCTCACCGGCGGCGTTGACTCGACGGCTTTGCAGTGGCCGCGCCGCTTTTTCGCCGCCGCTCGCAATCCCGAAGAAGGCGGCAGCCTGACGATTATCGCCACGGCCTTGGTCGAGACCGGGAGTCGCATGGACGAAGTGATCTTTGAAGAGTTCAAAGGCACGGGCAATATGCAGGTGCAGCTAGACCGCCGGCTGAGCAACCGCCGCGTCTATCCGGCCGTTGACGTGACGGCGACGAGCACCCGCAAAGAAGAGCTACTGCTCACGGAGTTTGAATTGAACCGCTCGTGGGTACTGCGCCGCATACTCAATCAGATGGGAGTCACTGAGGGGATGGAGTTCCTCCAAGAGCGCATGCAGGGTACGGAATCCAACGAGGAATTCCTCAAGGCCATGAACGACTAGTCGCCTTGTTTTTTGAGCTTCAAGCTTCTATTTTTATTAACTCGGTAGCCGAGTTTCACCGCCAAGGAAACAGAGGAGTGTAAAGGTGCAAAAAGACATGCATCCCCCGTACCAAACGGTTATCTTTCTCGACACTAGCTGTGACTATAAGGTACTGTCGCGTTCGACGATGAAGTCCGAAGAGACGATGGAGTGGGAAGACGGGAATTCCTATCCGGTGATTCGGGTCGAAATCAGCTCGGCGTCGCATCCTTTTTACACGGGCAAGCGCCAGCAGATCATGGATCGAGGCGGGCGCATCGACCAGTTCAATCGCCGCTACGGCACAAGCGCGCAAGCCTAGCTATTCACTCCGTGCAAAGAGGTGATAGGACGTCCTCCCGAGGGCGATCGTATCGCCTTTTTCGTGTACGCGAATCCATGGACAGAGAGCAACTCACACAAGATCTACCGGTCGGCGGCCAAGCCGTCATCGAAGGAGTGATGATGCGCGTGCCCGGCAAAATCGTCACCGCGGTGCGGGCGGCCAACCGCCAGATCGTGGTGCGCGAGGAAGCCTACGATTCCCTAGCGCAGCGCTATCGCCTGTTGGGCCTGCCCGTATTACGCGGTGCCCTCTCTTTTTTTGAAATGATGCTCATCGGGCTGAAGGCCCTCAATTTCTCGGCCGATGTCGCCAGACAGGAAGTGGGGAAGGTCGAGCGGCAGCAGGAGAGCTGGCGGGAGCAATTGGCCTTGTGGACGACGATGGTATTTTCCGTGGGATTGGGCGTGGGCCTGTTCTTCTTTTTGCCGCTGCTAGCTGCCCAGCTCTTCGGCTTACAGGAGAACGCTCTCGAATTCAACCTAGTGGCCGGTGCCGTGCGGGCGACGCTTTTGCTCCTCTACCTATGGGCGATAAGCCAGTGGCGCGAAATCCAGCGAGTTTTTCAATATCACGGTGCTGAACATAAAAGCATCTTCACTTTAGAGGCCGGTGCCGAGCTGACGGTGGCAACGGCGCGGGGTTTCGGTCGGCTGCACCCGCGCTGCGGAACCAGTTTCATGCTGATCGTAGTGCTCTTTGCGATTCTAATTTTCGCCTGCGTGGATTCGCTGTTCCCGGTCGTCTTTGAGCACACGCAGAGCCTTCTTGAGCGCTTTGCCACCCATTTTGCGGTGCTGCCCTTTATCGCGGGGACGAGCTTTGAGTTGCTCAAGTTCTCGGGCAAGAAGCGCAATGCCCCGCTGGTCCGATTGCTGAGTGCCCCAGGGCTGTGGTTACAGCGCATTACGACCCGCGAGCCGGATGACGACCAGCTAGAGGTCGCCCTGTTTGCGCTGCGTTGCGCCCTAAATGAAGAAGTCGAGGCCAATCCATCGTGTTAGATAAATTGAACGAATACGAGCAGCGCTACGAGGAGCTAGGCGCGCTTATGGCCGATCCGGCCATAACCCAAAATCCGACTCAGTACCAGAAGCTGGCGCGGGAGATGGGCGACTTGCAGGAAGTGGTGGATTTAGCGGGCCAGTACCGCGCCGCACTCGCACAGCTCGCAGAGGCCGAGGAGATCATCGCCGATGGCAGCGATGCAGAGCTAGTCGAATTGGCCGCGGCCGAACGCGACCAACTGCGGGGACAGGTGGCGCAACTAGAAGAAACGCTCAAAGTGCTGCTGATTCCCAAAGACCCCAACGACGGTCGCAACGCCATCGTCGAGATCCGCGCCGGCACCGGCGGCGACGAAGCCGGGCTTTTCGCCAGTGATCTATACCGCATGTATCACCGCTTCGCCGAGCGCAAAGGCTTGAAAACCGAGGAGCTTTCCTCTAGTCAGAATCCGGCCGGCGGCTTTAAGGAGGTGGTGTTCGCGGTCTCGGGCGCGGACGCCTTCGGCCAGCTCAAGTTCGAAAGCGGGGTACACCGCGTGCAGCGGGTTCCCAAAACCGAAGCCTCGGGCCGGATTCACACGTCGGCGGCCTCGGTGGCGGTCTTGCCCGAAGCCAAGGAGGTGGAGGTGGAAATCGCTCCTGATGATTTGAAAATCGAAGTGTACCGCTCCAGCGGCCCTGGTGGCCAGAGCGTCAACACCACGGATTCGGCCGTGAAAATCACCCATATCCCAACGGGCATTATCGTCTCCTGTCAAGACGAGAAGTCGCAGCTAAAGAACAAGAACAAGGCCTTGAAGGTCCTCCGCGCCCGGCTCTACGACAAAGTGCAGGCCGAGCAAAAGGCCGAACGCGACGCCGCCCGCGCCGGCCAGATCGGCTCCGGCGACCGCAGCGCGAAAATTCGCACCTACAACTTCCCGCAGGGCCGGGTCACCGACCACCGCATCGGCTTGTCCCTCTATCGCCTAGAGGAAATCCTCGACGGTGATTTTGAAAAATTCGTAGAGCAATTGGCCCTCGCATCTCAGCAGGACGCGCTCGCGGCAGACCTATGAGCGGGCGCTCTTGGCGGCTGCTCGATATCCTCGAAAACACGAGTCGTTTCTTCGCGTCGAAGGGGTTGGAAAACGCCCGCCTACAAGCGGAGCTGCTGCTCGCCGCGGTGCTCGGTGTCAAACGCCTTGATCTCTACTTGCAATTTGAACGCCCCTTGCACCGCAGTGAAGTGGATCGCTACCGAGAATACGTGCGCCAGCGGTTGCAGCACGTGCCCGTGCAGTACATCACGGGTGTGGCCGCCTTTCGCCATCTAGAACTGGCCGTGACGCCCGTGGTGTTGATCCCGCGCCCCGAGACCGAAGTGCTCGTCGATGCGGCCTTGGAGTTTTTGCCCGAAGACGGCCGGGTCCTCGACCTGTGTTGCGGCTCAGGCGCGGTCGCCCTGTCGCTGGCCCAAGAGGCGGCAGCGGCCGAGGTAGTGGCAGCCGACGTATCGGACGCTGCTTTAGAAGTAGCGAAGGCCAACGGCCAGCGCTGCGGGCTAGCTGAGCGCGTCGAGTGGCACTGCGGCGATCTTTTCGCGCCCCTTTGCGGTACCGAGCCTTTTGACCTCGTCGTGGCCAATCCGCCGTATGTGCGCCGTAGCGACTTGGTGCAACTAGCGCCGGAAGTTCGCGACCACGAACCTCATCTCGCGCTAGATGGGGGCGAGGACGGCTTGGTGTACTATCGCCGCATCGCGCAGGAGGCTGCTGAATTTATTCGTCCCGGAGGCTATCTACTTCTAGAGGTAGGAGACGGCCAAAGCGCGGCCGTGGAGGACCTACTTGCGCGGTCTGAACGCTTGACTGAGGTTCAGATAAGACCGGACTTAAACCAAATCCCCCGAGTCGTTGTCGCGCGTACGGCTGCTTAGACGAGTTGAGGGCCATGGCCAAAAAGAACCGTTCCTCTTACGTCTGTCAGTCCTGCGGCCACAGTGCCGCGCGCTGGTTTGGGCGCTGTGCGGCCTGCGGCGAATGGAACACTTGCGTCGAAGAGCGGCCCCAAGCACCCGACAGTCGGCGAGAACATCTAACGGTATCACCCCGCGCCCAATTGCAGCCCATCACTCAAGTCGATGACCAAGACCACGAGCGGCTGCAAATCGGCATCTCCGAGTTCGACCGGGTCCTAGGTGGCGGCATCATGCCCGGTTCGGTCGTCTTAGTCGGCGGCGATCCAGGCATCGGCAAATCGACGCTTCTGTTGCAGATGGCCGGACAGCTAGCAGCCTCTGATTTTCGCATCGCGTACATTTCCGCCGAGGAGTCGCCCGCGCAGATCCGCCTGCGCGCCGGGCGCTTGGGAGCGTTGTGCGAAAGCCTGCACGTGATGGCCGAGACCAGTCTCGCGGCCATTCTCGACCAGTTGCGATCCGCTAGCCCGCTGGCTGTCGTCATCGACTCGATCCAGACCATTTACATGCCCGAGTTGGAGAGCGCGCCCGGCAGCGTGACCCAAGTGCGCGAGTGCGCTGCGCGGCTCGTTTATTTGGCCAAAGAGAGCGGCATTCCCACGTTTTTGGTGGGACACGTGACGAAAGAGGGCACGGTCGCCGGGCCACGGGTGCTGGAGCACTTGGTCGATACCGTACTCTATTTAGAGGGCGAGCGGCACCACCACTTCCGCATTCTCCGCGCCGCCAAAAATCGCTTTGGTTCGACCAACGAGATCGGGATTTTTGAGATGCGGGACCAAGGGCTCATCGAGGTCTCCAATCCCTCCAAGCTTCTGCTGGCCGAGCGCGCCGAAGGCGTGTCGGGTTCGGCCATCGTCTGTAGCATGGAGGGCACTCGGCCGCTCTTGATCGAAATTCAGGCCCTCGTCTCGCGCTCTAGTTTTGGCTATCCGCAGCGGGTCGCGACCGGCATCGACGCCAAGCGGCTCTCGATTATTATCGCGGTGCTCGAAAAGCGCTGCGGCCACGACCTGTCGAGCGAGGACATTTTCGTCAATGTCGTAGGGGGCATCCGCCTCGACGAGCCAGCGGTGGATATGGGGGTGGGGCTGGCGATTATCTCGAGCTTCCGCAACAAGCCCATTGACGCGAAGACCGTGGCCATTGGCGAGGTCGGGTTGGGGGGGGAAATCCGGCCGGTGAACCAGATTGACCGGCGGGTGGCCGAGGCGCGGAGTTTGGGGTTTGAGCAGTGTTTGGTGGCACGGAGCAACTTGCAGGGTTGGAAGCGGCCGGAGGGGATGGAGGTGGTTGGGGTGGGGGGGCTGGAGGCGGTCGAAGCGCTCGCATTTGGCTCAAGCTAGTCCCTTTTCTTCACAGAGCTGTTCCTCGTAGATCCCAAATTTTGGTTTCCGCAGCATTCTTCTCCTTTTCCTAACATATTATTAAACAATAAATTGTGTGTATTCTTGCCGCTTGGCACGGCATTTGTTATAAATGGGTAGGGCAGTTTAATCTGCTTCAATTAAAAAACGCTTGACACCTGAACATTGATTCACTATCTTTTTGTTCAGGTTGTTCAGGTGGCGGTGTAATAAACATCTCATAGGACACGCGAGGAGGAAATCATGGTAGCGGGCAAAGGCAGGGCCAGTGCTAACGGCAAGCCCTTCGGCGAGGATAAGGACAAGGCCATCGGCTTGGCGCTCGCTCAGATCGAACGGCAGTTTGGCAAAGGGGCCATCATGCGGTTAGGCGAGTCAGCGGCAATGGACATCGAAGTCATTTCCACTGGTGCCATTTCGCTAGACGCGGCCCTCGGGGTCGGCGGAGTGCCCAGAGGCCGGGTCGTCGAGCTTTTCGGGTCTGAAGCCGCGGGCAAGACCATGCTGGCGTTGCACATCGTCTCCCAGGCGCAACAAACCGGCACGGCAGCTTTCATCGACGCCGAACACGCGCTCGACGTGAATTTTGCCCGTCGGCTGGGCGTTGATATCGACAATTTGCTCGTCTCACAGCCGGATTCGGGCGAAGAGGCCCTAGAGATTACGGATACGCTGGTGCGCAGCGGTGCCCTCGATCTCGTCGTGATCGATTCGGTAGCAGCGCTAGTGCCCAAGGCCGAGCTCGAAGGCGATATGGGCGACTCCCACGTAGGGTTGCAAGCGCGGCTGATGTCCCAAGCCCTGCGCAAGCTCACCGGGTCGTCTCAGAAGTCAGGGACCACGGTGATCTTTATCAACCAATTGCGGATGAAGATCGGCGTGATGTTCGGCAGTCCCGAGACCACCACCGGCGGTCGTGCCCTAAACTTCTATTCCTCGGTTCGCCTCGACATCCGCGGCATTGGCTCGATCAAGGACGGCGACGAGATCATCGGTCGTCGCACCCGCGTCAAGGTCGTCAAGAACAAGGTCGCTCCTCCTTTCCGCGAGGCCGAGTTCGACATCATGTTCCGCGGTGACGATGTAGGCATATCGCGCGAGGCCGATCTGCTCGACTTGGGTGTCGACAGCGGTTTTGTGGCCAAAAGCGGCACTTGGTTTTCCTACGGTGACGAACGGCTGGGCCAGGGGCGCGAGAACGCGCGCGTCTTCCTCCGCGACAACCACGAAGTCCGCACGCGCCTAGAGACCGAGGTGCGCCAAGCCCTCAACCTGAAGGTCGCAGAAGTGCCTGAACACAAAGAAGCAGAGGCCGAACTGGCCTAGCCTCTGCGCTCTCGCGGGTCGAGGTGCCAAGGCTGCTTTGGTGACCCCACGCCAAGGCGGCCGCAGCGCCTCGCACCCGCGCGTACTCCTTAACTCCCCCAAGGAGGTGAAATCATGCAGACTGCCAGACTAAACCCCACGGCCATCCCCTTGCAAGCGCGCATTGGCCGCGCTCGCTCTTGGGCCGACTTGGCGTTGCTGTGCGAGCACATCGACGCCGCCTACCAGCGCGGCGAGCTCGATCTGTCCTGCGCCGACGAGCTGAGTACCTTGGTGGCGGCTGCCGCCCTAAAGGTGCCCGAGCAACCCAGCATCCCCGCCGAGGCGCTCTTAGATCCGGATCCGGAAATGCTGCACAACACCCGGCAAGCCGCCTGACCAAGCCGCGACACAGCCAGCCTTTAGGGTGGGCCAACACGGGCGCCGGAGTTTTTGCTCCGGTGCCTTTTGTTTGCAAAAACCAGTCCATGCCGTATAATCAAAGGCATGCTCCGCAGTCCGTTGGAAACTCCCGCCTTAAGAGTGCTAATCGAGCGCCAACAAGTAGAGCGGCGCATCGGCGAGTTGGCCCAGCTACTAGCCGCCGACTACGCTGGGGCGGCTCCTTTGTTTGTCGGCCTCCTCAACGGAGCCATGCAGTTTATGATGGCTCTGATGGACCACTTGCCCGAGGAGCTGTTGGCACGATTGGACTACGACTTTGTCGGTGTTTCGAGCTACCGAGGCACAGAGCACACCGGACAGATCGAGCTGACCAAAGACCTCGTCGTCGCAGTGGCCGGGCGAGACGTGCTAATCGTCGATGGCATAGTCGATACGGGCCGATCCCTAGATTTTGTAATGGCCATGATAAAGTCGCGGCAACCTCTTTCGCTCAGAGCATGTACGTTGCTGGACAAACGCGCCCGCAGGGAGTTTCCAGTGCAGATAGATTATTGTGGTTTTGAAATTGAAGACACGTTCGTCGTCGGCTACGGCATGGATTGCGACCAGCGCTACCGCGCCCTGCGCTACATCGCCGCCATCGGATGAGATAGAGGAGAAGAGGAGCTATGGTCCCCAAGAAAGTCTTAATTACCGGCGTTTACGGATTAATCGCCGGGGCTACGTATCGGCATCTGCGCACCCAACCCGACCGCTATGATGTCTATGGCCTAGCGCGGCGGTCCCAGCTTTCGGAGCGGACTCCCAGAAACGCAGAGTTGGAAATTCCCGCAGAGAAATTCACCCTCGCAGACCTGACCGATTACAACGCGATAGCAAAGGCCGTCGAGGGTATGGACGTGGTCGTGCAACTGGCAGCCGACCCGCGGCCAGACGCTAGCTGGGAGAGCTTGCTCGGCAGCAATATAGTCGGGCCGCGCAATGTGCTAGAGGCTGCGCGCCGCGCTGGCGTCAGGAGAGTGGTCTTCGCCAGCTCGATCATGGTGTCTTGGGGCTACCAGCAAGAGGATCCGTACAAAGCAATCTCCGAAGGGCGCTTCGACGCGGTCAATGCCGGTCAGGTACAGGCCGTGACTCACGAGTGGCCGCATCGGCCGACTGGCCTCTATCCGGCGACCAAAATTTGGGGCGAGGCCCTAGCGCGCTACTACGTCGACGTACACAATATGTCGGTGCCCTGTTTGCGCATCGGCTGGGTCAATGCCGAGGACCATCCGCGCGACGAGCGGGGCGGGGCTACCTGGTGCAGCCAGCGCGACGTGGTACAACTCGTGCAGCGCGCCATCGAAGCGTCCGCGGACTTGCGCTTTGATATTTTTTACGGAGTGTCCAACAACCGCTGGCGCTGGGTCGATATTGACCACCCACGCGAGGTCTTGGGCTATATCCCAGCAGACAGCGCCGAAGAGAAGCTGGGACTGGCCTGACCCGATGGGCCGAGCACCTAAGACCAAAACGGACCTATCGTCCGTCAAGCTCTTCTTGGTCGTCCTAGGAGCCATTGCGGCCTACAATGTCGTTAATTGGGTGCGCGGCGCGCCGGAATGGGAGGAGCGGAGCTATGAGCCGGGGGACTTCACCGTACAGGTGGCCGGCCGGCCCAATCTGCGCAAGCTACGCGAGCCGTTGTCCTTTGGCGAGGTAGAGTTCCAATACCTGATGTTCGAGCGCGACGACGTGCAATACGCTGTTGCCTATGGGGACGTGCCCGAGACCGTCCCAGCCGATAGTGCGATTGCCGCGCGCCGCGATGCCATCTTGCGGAAGGTGAAGGGGACGATCCTGTCGGAAGCCGCCGTTGAGATGGACGGGCATTCCGCTTGGCAGACGCAGATACAAGCTGAGGACGAAAGCCTGCTGAGATTGCAGTGCCTACAGGTGGGCCAACGGCTCTATAGCTTGATGGCGGTCGGAGCACCCTATGCGTTTGACGACCCCTCGGATATCGAGCGGTTTTTCGCGTCCTTCAGGCTCGTCAAGCCCTGATGATAAGGAATGCCAATTGAAGCTACTCAAAGAGCTATGCGAAAGTGCGGGGGTTCCCGGCCGAGAGGATCGGCTGCGCGAGATCGTGCGGCGGGAGCTCGCGCCCCTGACCGACGAGATGCGGGTGGATGCCTTGGGCAACCTGATCGCTGTGAAGAAGGCGAGCAAGGGCAAAAAGGCCAAGAAGCTGATGATCGCCGCGCACATGGACGAGATCGGTTTCGTGGTTTCACACATCGACGAGCGGGGCCTTTTGCGGCTGGTGCCCTTAGGCGGGCACGACCCGCGCAATATGGTGGCCCAAAGGGTCGTCGTCAGGGGCAAGAAGCGCGATCTACCGGGTTTGCTCTACCCAGGTATTAAACCACCGCACATCCAGACGGCGGCCGACCGCGATGCCAAGTTGGCCATCAGCGACTTTATCGTCGATCTGTACCTGTCACCTGCCAAGGTCAAGCGCGAGGTCGAGCTTGGTGCGATGGTGACGTTGCAGCGGGATTTCGCCGAGATCGGCGACGGAGTTTCCTGTAAGGCCATGGACGATCGGGTTGCGCTCTACGTGATGATCCGCGCCATGCAGCAGGCCAAGACCTTTGGCTGTGAGACCTATGCGGTGGCCACTGTGCAGGAGGAGGTTGGCTTGCGGGGCGCGCAGGTAAGCGCGTTTGGGGTCGAGCCGGACCTGGGGGTAGCCCTCGACGTGACGCTGGCGGCCGATATTCCGGGGATACCCGAGCACGAGCAGGTGACGCGCTTAGGGCAGGGCGCAGCGATTAAACTGCTGGACTCGTCGGCGATCTCGCACCCAGGCTTGGTGGCTCAGCTCAGAGGGCTAGCGAAGAAGAGGAAAATTGAGTGCCAATTGGAAATCCTCCCTCTAGGCGGCACGGACGCCGGTGCCATGCAAAGGGTCCGTACTGGTGTGCCAGTGGCGACGATTTCAGTGCCGACTCGCTACATTCACACCTCGGTCGAGCTGGTTGACAAAGGCGACTTGCAAGCAGCCGTGGATCTGCTGACCGCCTTTCTCGAAGAGGGCCACCGGGCCGACTTGACGCTCGTCTGAATAAGTGCGGAATGACGAAGACGCCGCGCGCAACTGTTGCAACTGGGAATGGCATCTTTCCGTTGCTATGTCCACACAACGCGCATAGAGTGCTCAGGGCCGTATCAGCAGTAATACCTCGTTTCCCCAACACGATCTCGTTGATACCGAAACCCTAGTTTTAAGAACGCCTCTAACGTCTTGGGGGGTGTGAACCTGCGTAGCAGGTTGATGCGGAGGGAGCGAAGCGACCGGAGCACCCCCCCCGTGTTAGCCGGCGTCGCCTCATGTTCCGGAAGAGTCCACGCCCCATAATCGACGAGCAAGTGGAAAGAACATCCTTTGAAGTAATCCGATCGCATCTTTTGCCTCTTCCGAGACGTCACCTTGACCAAGCTGGGGTGCTTGGATCTTCATCGCCTGTTGGACAAAGTCATTCTTAACAGTTTTGTTCTTCGAAGTGTCTTTGGGGTGAACGTAAGGATTTCGATACAGTTTTCGCAATCGGTCAAGATCTTCGCTTTCCGACGGAGTCAACGAAGCATCAGCTCGGGCCTGCCTTACTAGGTCCGCAAAGCCGGCGTCGTCTACCTTCTTCCCGTGATCGAGCTTGCCTCCCACTCCCTTTGCTACCCGGTATTGCGAGCGAATCAATTCCTCAAATGCTAGTTGGGTCATCACAATAGATGCGACGAATGCACCCACAAGCCAACACAGCCTCGCCTCTTCGAAATACTCATAGGCCAACACTGGGACGGGTGCGAAATCGTCATCCTGGAAAGAGAGTAGGAACCTGAGCCGTTCCATCCGGCCAGGATGGGCTCGCTCGTTGGCCTCTCTTATGAGTTCGGCCAAGTCGGTTTCAGAATACTCTGGCATATTGCCTAGAAGATCATCTCGTGTCGTATTTGGTGATGCCGGCTAACGTTCCGCGGGTTGCCGATGTGGCCGCACATCAGCAGACAGACCGGGGCTTACAATCAGTCCAACCCTTCGGTTGCGGCCATTTTGGTTGGGTTGTAGTTGGGTTGGGTCTCGGCAACTCGCCGTTATCGGCTGTGGCGAAGGGGTGGTTTCGTCACTTTCAGCTCTTGAGATCGGGGCGACAATAGAGCGTGCACCATAGATTCAGCGTGCTTTGTTCATTTTGTCAGCACCGGTTTTCGCAAAGTGAAAGACTGGAAGTGCACGCCATCGGGCTCGACTACGTGGAAATCCAAGACATCGAAATACTCCCGTACATATCCATGCATCTGATCGTCGGTTCGAAAAGAAAAGAATCGAGGAGGATCGTGCCAGTCGTTAGGCGCTTCGCCCTCAAACGGGTCACCCCCGTACACGCCCAAAAAAAGAGACCGCCTGGAACTAAGACGTTTCGGATAGCAGCCAGTACGTCAGATAAATCGACATTCGGGACATGAAGCAGGCAATTCATTGCATGGACTGCGTCGAAAGAGCTTAGGGGAAAGCCCAAATTTAGAAAGTCAGCCTGGTAAGCCACGAGACCTTTAGCGCGGCAGCGTGCAACCATTTCCGGTGAAAGATCAGTCACAACTGTTTCTAACCCACCTTTCTGGAAAAACAAGCCATCCTGACCTGTCCCGGCACCGATCTCCAGAAGACTCACCTTACCCTCGGTGCGTACGAGACTGAGAAAGTCTGCACGCTCAGTCAGCTTCCACGGGGCTTTCTCACGCTGATCGCGTTCTTCTGCGCTACCGTCATAGGCTACTTGAAGACGAGCGACGACATCTTTGTACTGGAACATTGCTTCCATTCATTGACCCATTGATTCAGCCTGCCCAAATATCATAAGCGAATGTGATTACGATAATGAATAGACGTCTTTTCTACTGCACGCTTTAACGCTTTTTCCGGGTGGGGTTGGGGCGATTGCCGATAACGTCTTGCCGGTTTGAGAACCCACGAAGTGGGTTGCCGGAGGCCAAGGCGCGCAAGCGCCGCAGCGAAAACCGCTGTGTTAACTGTTGTGCGGCTCCGGAGCTGGGCGGAGGGGTGGGTTGTCAGATGTTCCCTCATTCGAGCCGAGGATCTCCAGCCATTGAAGATTGACCGGGATGTCCCTGCAATTATCGCCCACCCAGCAGAATACCTTGCTCAGCACATTTCGGAGATCGTCGGAAATGAATCTGTGATCCGCCCTCTCCGTTCCTCTCGATCCTAGCTTGTCCAGATCAACATGAATATCTTCCGGAAGCAATCCCAGTTGCAATAAGCGCTCCCTCTGCCGTTTTGGACTTGGATACCAAGCCCTGTTTACAGCATATATAACCTGAAGTACACGCTCGATAATCGCAGATTGCCCCATTATAGAGAAGGGGTAATCCTCCCTAAGGATGGCTCTCTGAACCTGCCTTCCGCGAGTTACCAATTCCCAAAGGCCTTCCACGATCACGTTGCGCCTCAGAACTTCAGGATAGACTGCCAGGCGCTCTCGCCAAGTGGCCACCAACGAGGTCGGATCGATTAGTGGATGACACCTCACTATCGTGTCGCACATGATCGTTGGGCCCCCATTTATCAAGTTGCCCTTCAAGGCCTCTTCAACAAGCCGCTCGACCAGTTCAGTAGACCAGCCCTTAGTGCCATGGATCCACCAACCCCTACATCGGACGCGATTTGGCGAACCTGGGCTAGGTTCCGGATGGACTGAACCGAATTTCTGTTTAAGTTCGTCCAATACTGATTCCGACTTTGGCCGTGGTTCATCTGTTAAGAAAAGCAGGTCGATATCGTCCCAGTTGGACTTTTCTTTTTGAACCAAGGACCCGGTCAAAAGCACTGCTCGCGCGGTCGTACAGGCCATGAGAGCTTCTGCTGCCTCTGCCGCCACCTCGAACGGGTCGGCCAAGTTGTCGCCCTCGTCCCCATCTTTGTCTTGCAATTCCATACCGCCCTTCCAACTACAGCCGGAATGGCTGTCAAATTGAGCATTTGAGCCGCATTGCAGTTAACGGGCTCACAATTCACGACCCCGCACATGCGGGGTGGGCGGAGCCCCAAGGAGCGTAAGCGACGCAGCGTGAATTGCTGTGATATCTGATATGGGATTTAAGCTCCTCCATACATAAATAGAGCTAATAGAGCCAAACAACATGCGGTTTAGCGGCGGCGCTCAGCCGTCCGCTGGAGCCGATGGTTCGCTTGTTATGTCTCTTCGTGCTTGTCGTACGCATAATCACTCATAACGCTTCAACAGCAGCGGTCTCTGTGCCGGATCATCATCCAGCATATGATTGTCGTTGAAGAGGTCTATGCTGCCGATCATCCACCTCTCGGCTATCGCACGGACAGACGGATCTCGGATTTCCTTCCTCAGGGCTCCCGCAATGGCCCCCGCTTGGCTGACTGTAAAGGGTCGTTCAAACCGACGCATTGGTTCGCACGGGACCGGAGGTGTGAGTTCCAGTGCATTGTGCATTTCCACAAGCTTGCGATAAGCATCGACAAGGGTTTCGTCGCGTTCCCTCCAATCAGAGGCAGCTCCGACGCGCTCCAGCAGCGGGAGGAGTGCGGGGGCGCACTGTAACTGCGCGAATGCCGAGCCGAGCCATTTCGGGTACGGCGGATAGGAGCGCTCCATCAGGAAAGCCAGACGTATCATATCGCGGATAAGGCGCCATGCGATGACCGCCGATCCCAGATTGTCGCCTACGCTTCCCGCCCTCCCCGTCAGGGTTTCGTCTTCGTTGATCCGAAGCCCAGCACGAAGCAAGAACATAGAGCCAGACGTCGTGCGGGTACCAGCAGAAGCGGTCGCGCATAGCCTGGATTCCCACGTCGTCGCGGAAGACACGCCCGTTGATCATGGAGCGGAGCCGGTGGTGGGTCATCGTCAGCCAATCAGCCGCCGACAAGGGCTTGTCTGGGTCAACTCCGAGCTGCTTCTGGAAGAAGTCGTGAATCGTGTAGATCTCGATTCTCGGCTCGAGTCCGGGATCGTTCGGCCTCTGCCGCATTCGCACCCCGGCATCCCGAACGTCGCGAGTATAGATGTGCACCGGGTAGCCCCTGTACGTGAGGGGCAAATGCTTCATGGCAAGCGCTCGGATTGCCTGAGGTCGCGTCTCGAAGTCTTCCTGCTTCAGGAAGAGCATGACCCGCGGTCCCCAGTCGTGGTCCATGGACATCTCTGTGTCGAATCCCAACACATCCGACCCACCAGCGAGGACGGCGGCCGAGTAGCGCATGTCCGGCGAGTGTGCCTCAAGCATCGGGCGCACCAGGTCCGTGAAGAATCCTTCGGCAAGGTCAAGACCAAGGATAAAGGGCGGCCGCGGCTCACCGGCTGCGAACAACTTCGTCCTATAGCAATCCTGAATGAGTTGAGAGCATTATTTAATTTTTCTATGTTATCCTGCGTTTGGTATGGCCCCCCTTTTTTAGGAGCATATCTATGCCTTCGGATACTTCTCTTACGGCGTTTATCGCCAGCAATCCCGATGCACGGGAATTGAAACGGGCGTTAGCGGTTCACAGGACGCAGTTGGGCTTCAAACAACGGGTGATTCAATCCATTCTCGGCGTACCGTCGAGCTTCATTAGCACGTGGAAGAAACGCTATCAGGCCGAGGGCGTGGACGGTTTGCGCTTGGCTTATACCGGGTCGCAGCCTTTTTTGTCGGCCGATCAATGTGCACAAATCCACGCGTGGTTAGCCACCCAACCGCCGCCTTCGGTCGCCGGGTTAGCCGCCTATATCCAAACCCAGTTTGGCGTGGTCTTTCGCTCGTCGCAAAGCTATTACGACCTACTTTCGCAGGCTCGCTATAGCTGGAAAAAGACGCAAGCCCGTAGGCCGAAAGCTGATCTGCAACAGGCGATGGACCAGCGAGAAGTCATTAAAAAAAACTAGCCGATCATAAAGCCGATCTTGAAGCCGGCCACGTCAGTGCCTTTTTCGTTGATGAGTCGCACCTGCACGGGGACGAAGCCTGTGGCTATGCTTGGGGACGCCAAGACCAACGGCTTGAGGTTTCCATTGAAAATGGCCGCCAACGACAAACCTATTATGGAGCCTTGGATGTGGTCAAGGGCACCTTCCTCATGCAAAGCTACCCGAAGGCCAACTCACAGCATACCGTGGACTTTGTACGCTACCTACAACAGCGTCGTCCCGGGCAAAAGTTGTTGATCTTTGGGGACGGCGTTTCCTATTATCACCAACGGGCCATGCGTGATTTTCTGCAAGCGCTCCAAGCCGATCGAGCACCCCACGAGTGGAAGATCGACGGTACGCGATTGGCCCCGTATGCACCGCAAGAAAATCCGGTCGAAGACCTCTGGTTAAAAGGCAAAACCTTTGTGCGCACCCATGCGTTATGGACCACCTGTTTTAAACAGATTAAAGACCTATTCGTCAAGGGAATTCGACAGAGCAGATACTTCCATTTCCCCAAGTTGAAACAATATGCAATATCTCTTAAATGATTTAGGATTGCTATAGATACGCTTTCGACGCCGACTGTTAGGGTGACTAATCGGCAGGTGATTACCTATCGCTTGTTGGATTTTGGGGATTGGATTGTTTACGATGAGATTGAGGGGATTACAGCGCGTCCAGAGTCCGGCGTATTAGCTCTTCTTTTTCGGCTCATCGGCGAGGGCCATATGACACATTCTCGCATAGCTATTGCAAAGGACGGCATTCAGGTGTCGCGGACGAGGGCAGAGAAGGCGTATATGAAAGTGATGACCACGGTGACGATCTATCCAGATGGGACTATAGAGATGGATGTGCCGGCTGGCCGACCAGATCTGCTGGAACTGGAAAGGCGGCTCAAGCAGCCAATGGAAATTGAGTATGTGGAGTTCCCGGACGATAGGTGATATGGGCGGGAGATTGAGGATTGCAACCGTCCTCTGTTTTTTGGTACTGCCCGGTCCGCTGGCAGGTGTAGAGGGAGCGTATAATGTAGTGGGGCGGTCGGAGGTGCTGGAGGCGATGCGGCAGCATTATGGTGATTACGATCCGACGGCGACGACCAATGGCGCGCGGTTTCAAGCGGAGGTGCTGTTGTATCTTGCACGGCAAGCTAGGGAGCGCGATCCAGACGGACTGCCACTGTTTATCGGACACGAGGACTGGTTCCGGTCGTTTTTGGCGGCGACCGGACGGACGGAGGACACAGCTCCGCAGTACGCCCTGCTGAGCTATCGCTACGAACAGAATATGGAAGTGGACTATCGGCTAGACCGGGTTATCCGGGAGGTGGAGGAAGGGCCGATGCCGGAATTGGCCGTGAATGTGCGGATCAGATGGGAGGACGGGCCGGGCAAGTCAGACTGGTATTCGTACCTGGATACACTTTCGACGCCGCGTTTTAAGGTGACTAATCGGCAGGTGATTACTTATCGCTTGCTGGATTTTGGGGATTGGGCTGTTTACGATGAGATTGAGGGGATTACAGGGCGTCCAAAGTCCGGCGTGTTAGCTCTTCTTTTTCGGGTTATCGGCGAGGGACGTATTGCACATTCTCGCATGGCCATTTCGGAAGACGGCATTCAGGTGTCGCGGACGAGGGCAGAGAAGGCGTTTATGGAGGTGACGACCACGGTGACGGTGCATCCGGATGGGACTATGGAGAAAGATGTGCCGGCTGGCCGATCGGATCTGTTGGAGATAGAGAAGCGGCTCAAGCAGCCGATGGAAATTGATTATGTGGAGTTATCGGACGATAGATAGTGTTCAGTCAAGAAGCATAGACTCGTTGAGAGAGCCATCAATGTGAGTGAGTCCGTCAAACGCTTTTACGATGATCTAGCTGCTGAGTACCATCGCGTTTA
Organism: Candidatus Latescibacterota bacterium; assembly: GCA_965261395.1. Lineage (GTDB taxonomy): Bacteria > Latescibacterota > UBA2968 > UBA8231 > UBA8231. Next base: position 1,772,789 of record OZ253462.1, on the reverse strand, counting down.
CGCCGACTGGGAATCGGCAATCGAACGGCAATCGTCCGTGCTAGATCAGTTGATTCGATGTGAGTCTTCAGCGAGTGTACCGGTTGTCTTAGACTGTTCATGCGGAATCGGCACCCAAGCAATTGGTTTGGCGCAGCGAGGATACGAAGTTTTTGCGTCCGATCTTAGCCCGGAGGCGATCGAGAGGGCAAAATCAGAAGCAGTCAAGCGGGAGCTGAACATTCGATTCGCTGTTGCCGATGTTCGTGCGTTGGAATGTGCGTTTAGCCAGAAATTCGATGTAGTGATTAGCTGTGACAATTCCCTGCCGCACCTTTTGACTGACGACGATTTAACTCTTGCTCTCCGAAATATCCGGCACGTACTGACGGACAAAGGACTGTTTGTTGCCAGTATTCGCGATTACGATCGGTTGCTCGCCGAAAAACCATCGTTTGTAGCTATGAATCCCGGCGGGGGTGTACCTGAGCAAGAAGTAATAATGTTTCAGATCTGGGACTGGTCCAAGGAATCAGACACCTATCTATTGCGGCTTTTTAGAATGAGTCGGGCAGCGAGTGCCTGGCGGGTGAAGGAGATCAGGACTCGCTACAGGGCACTAACACGCAACGAGCTTACTGCGGCCTTGGAGTCGGCCGGATTTGCAAAGATCGCTTGGCATGAGCTTGAACAGTCTGGCTATTTTCAACCCATTGTGACGGCGCAGGCCTAAACGAGTAGAAAATTCTTAAACTTCGACAAAGAATCGGCTGACAAACTATGGTTGACAGATCAATTCTGAGAGAGCAAGTCGCCTATTACCGGGCGCGAGCTGCTGAGTATGACGAGTGGCATTCACGCCAAGGACGATACGACCGGGGCGACGAGCATAATCTCCAGTGGCATGCAGAGTTGGATACGGTGCGATCGGCACTTGAGCGGGAGAGGCCGTTTGGCAAGTGTCTTGAGCTTGCTTGTGGCACGGGATTGTGGACGGCATGTCTGGCGCAAGGTGCTGCTGACCTGACTGCCATAGATGCTTCTCCCGAGACGATTGAGATCAATCGCACCAAGATCGATAATGCTCCGGTGCAGTATGTGGTGGCGGATCTTTTCGAGTGGTGGCCAACCGAAACGTATGACTTTGTCTTTTTTAGTTTCTGGCTGTCACACGTTCCGATGCAGCAATTCAATCGGTTCTGGGAGATGGTTCGCGCCGCTCTAAAGCCGGGGGGCAGAGCTTTCTTTGTCGATGGTCTGGCAACGCAAGAGTCAACCGCACGGGATCACGCTGAAATTGACGATTCCGGCGTAATGGAAAGAAAGCTGAACGATGGTCAGACTTTTAACATCGTAAAGGTATTCCACGACCCGGCTCAGTTGGAACGGCAATTACGCGATCTTGGCTGGAATGGCTCAGTTGGAACAACCGGACAATTCTTTTACTACGGTTGCATGGTGCCGACAGAAACTAGCTAACAAGCGCCTCTGTTGAAATCATTTCAACAAAATCACAGGACTAAACAATGGTTTTAGAGGTTGCAATACTGGACGTTAAGCCTGGTCGTGAGCAGGAATTTGAAGCTGCTTTTGGCGAGGCGCAAAAGATCATATCAAGCATGGATGGCTACGTTTCCCATCAGCTACAGAAGTGTATTGAAAAAGGCAACCGTTATATCCTGCTGGTGAACTGGCAGACGCTTGAAGATCATACTGTTGGTTTTAGAGAGTCCGAATCGTACCAAGAGTGGCGTAGGCTATTGCATCACTTTTACAATCCATTTCGGCTTTGGTGCATGAAAACTGTCGGGGCCGTGTTGCCCCTTGTCTGGTGTGTTTTAGACTTCCTTGGTTATCGGATAGGACTCGGGCTTAGCCAAATGCAATAGCCGGTTGAGTATGGCACATCCCACTCGTGTTTCGGTTTGTTGGTGGGATAGGGTTCGGGCGTGCAAGGTGTCGCCGAGGCTCTGTTTGTAGCGGCCGATCTGGGTTTCGACGAGGGATCGGCGATGATAGCCACTGGTTTTTTTCCAGGTTCGACGGCCCCGGCTACGGATGGTTCGGATCGTCTCATCGCGGGGCAACGGCTCCGCGTTGCAGTTGCCATGTTGCTGGATTTTGGCGTCTTTGCGCGGCGGAATGATCGGCCGGATCGGCGGCCCTCGGTCCGGCGCAGCCAACGCCTCAAACACCTTGCGTTTATCATAGGCTCCATCCCCGCCCACCGCCGCGATGGGGGCCGCGACTTGCTCCAGCAACGGCTCGACCTGCCCGGCATCATCTGGGCGATTGGCCGTCAACGTCTGGGCGACGATCTCGCCGGTGGCTTCGTCGACCCCAAGGTGCAATTTGCGCCAGGTGCGCCGCTTGCCCCAGCCGTGCTGACGCACCTTCCACTCGCCTTCGCCATACCCCTTCAACCCCGTCGAATCAACGACCCAATGCCGGGGTTGATCCGTGGGCTGGGTAGGCAACGCTACTGTCAAGTCAGCCTGACGCCGCGAGAGGGTCGTATGATCCGGCACCCGTATAGCCAAGCCCATCAAGGCTACAATGGAAGCGACAAACCCCTCGGTTTGGCGTAGCGGCAAGTGATACATAAGCCGCAACGTCAACGCCGTGTGGATGGCTACGTCCGAAAAGGTATATTGCGCCCCCCGTTGGCGCGGCCCTTGATAATACCACGCTTCGACCGCTTGGGGGGAAAACCACACCGTCAGGCTACCGCGCTGGGTAAGCCCCGCATCATAATCAGGCCAATTACGCACCCGATACACAACCTTCGAGCGACGGCGACGGGGCTTGACCGAAGACGGAGCAGACGATACGTTGGACAGGACAGGTTCCTTGGAAGAGAAGGCATAGAGTCTTTTCGCAAAAAAGTCATGCCCAATCTACTGAGGAGCCTGTCTTTATTCAACCGAGAAACCCAAAAATACCGATCCATGCACCAAAGCCCCGCATAGCTATAAATCCCAAGTTCTAATTGAGACGACTCACTGTTCAGGGTATGAGGTTCACCGTGCCACCGGAACACAAGAATAAAACGGCCTTGATCACCGAGGGTAGCAAGGAGACGCAATATGGTAACCGATGAACAACTGAAAAGCTATGCTGAATCGCTCCCATCCATTTATCGAGAAATCCTGACCGCCTTTCCGCGGATGGAACCCAACCGCAGACAGGGCTACGGTCTAGCGTTTCAAACCCTTGCGGCAGATTTGGACAGCTTCCGCTTAGGTGAAATCATCTTGGCCTGCGAGCAGCTAGAGCAGCGTAACCTAGTCGAGATTAAACACAGAATTTTTGTGCATCCGACTCAGCTTGGCGAGCGCCTGATCAGTATCATTACCGGCCGAAGCGCCCCGGTAGTCCAAGTGCCGGAGTTGCCTGCGCTGCCAACGTAGAAAAGCAGTCGTGTTCTGGCAGCTCCAGTCTTTCCCTAAGTGTGCCTATCACGTGTTTCTATCCCACTGTCGCGAGGATATGGAATGGCTGATAGACCCTTTATACGAATCATTGCGCCAAGAAGCCATCATCCCTTGGGTTGATCGTCACGATTATCCATACGGTCGCCCTTCGCTCAAGGCACTTCGGGACGGAGTGTTGAAATGTCGTCATACCGTTTTCCTCGTAACCAATGCAATGCTGGATCAGCCACGAGGCTGGGGGATAGTGGAACTCGTGTGGGCCTATCTATTAGAAGAAAATCTGCGCGAGGCCGGCGGAGATCTCCAAACCATTGTTCTACCGCTGTTCTTTCTCCGACAAGACGAGGAGCGGGTTCTGCGTTCAGTCTGGCAATCTATCCGCGACCGCGCTGCCTTTCATAGCCCACAGGATGGGGACCCTGTGGCTTGGGCCGTCCGTCAGATTAGCTCATTCCTCCAGCGGGAAGCAGAACGAGGACTAGACCTTGCCGCTGGGCTCGAGCCAGATTCCCGTGAATATGCTCGCTTAAAGGAACGACCGGGACTCATTGAGCGAATTGCGAATCTGCATCCTACGCCCGCACCCATTCCGTAAGAAGCTCGACCCGACGATTTTTGCCCCGGCACTGGACCAGACGGGGAAAGCACGAAGAACCGACGAAATCATGATTTCTTAATGCGTGCTGTCTGCCACGCCACCGCAAGCGATATCTCCGGCATCGCCTGGGTCTGCGAGGCAGCCTTCGCGGAGCAGATCGAACCCGAAGTTTGCCTACGCCAGATCGCCGACCCCACCATTGACCTCCACGTCGCTGTCGAAGGGGACGAAGTCGCCGGCTTTGTTTCCGCCTTCTCCCTAGACGGCGCGGCAGACAACCCTTGGTTTGTCGATAGCCTTGCCGTCCATCCGCAAAGCCAAGGCCGCGGCTATGGCCGACATTTGATCGAGTCAACCTGGACGACAGCCCGCCGCCATGGATTTCGCCTGTCGCGCGCGCTCATCCGCGCCGACAACGCACCGAGCCAGAGCTGCTTTGCCCACTGCGGCTATGCAACCGAGCGGCGCTCATACAGCCTCTATATCTGGCCACCGCAAGCAAGTGCCGCCAACGGCAAGACCGATCCCGTCCGCCTGCTGCCGGTCGATACTATCACTTATCGCGGCGTGTGGCTCGAAGGGCTTGCCGACGCTAGCCCAGAGACTCAGCGCCGTGCCGTGCAACAGGCCCGCGCCTATTGCGCCCGAGAGGGTCGCGGCCCCAGCGGTGCCCTGATCGCCGATCCGTCCCGTCTGGACGCTGCATTGCTAGATCAAGCAGAATTAAAGGGAGAGTACCACTGGTGGACGATAACGCTCTAACCTCAAGCAGCGCCTTCCCCGCCTTTGAGTAGCGCCGCCACTTCCCCATGCCCTTCCTTCTCCGCCCAATAAAGCGGCTGCGCCCAAGGTGACTCGGCCGGCGCGGCCGGATCGGTGCCTTGCTCCAATAGAAACCGCACCATCTCCGCCTGCCCCTTGCGCACCGCAGCGGCTAAAGGCGTCCCCCCGTATTCCAACTCGACCGCCTCTATATCGGCCCCCAATTCCAAAAAGACGCGAGCCGCCGCCACATCGCCCTTTTCCGCACAGCCGTGCAGAAAGGTGCGGCCGATCCAGTTGGCGCGATGTAGGTCGAGGCCGCGGTCGGCCAAGGCGCGGATTGTATCGGGGTCTGAAGGGTAGTTGCCGCCCCAGATGTCGGTCAGTTGAAACAGGTCGCCTACATCCGGCGTGATTTCCAAGAAGACGCCAATGAGCGCGGGATTGTCCCGTCCCATCAATTCGTGCAAGAATTGTGGGTGCGCAACGGGAGCCTCCCCCTCACGCATAGCCCGTTCCAGCGCCGCGTCGTCCATGGCAAACGGCGGCATCACGGCACCGTGTTCGCGCAACAGGGCCTGCATTTGTTGGCCTTTCTTGCCGTGCCTGACCTCGACAATGGTCAAGCACGAGCCCGAAGAGTCCACCCCGGCGTTGGGATCGGCACCGCGTTCGAGAAGCAGTTTCGCCGTCTCCAAGTGGTTGCCCGCGCAAGCGCCGAAGAGCGCTCCGCCGCGCGGCGCGTTTTCTTCGGGCCGGTTGGGATCAGCACCCAAGTCCAGCAGTTTTTCGACGATTCGGGTATGACCGTTGCAAGCGGCATAGGACAACGGGCTGCGCCATCCGGCATCGAGGGTGCGGGCATGGGCCGGATCGGCCGCCAGCACCGGATTGACGCGGTCTTCATCGCCGGCCGCACAGGCGATGCTCAGGGCGTACTCCGCGCCGCAAGCGAGCAAGTGGCGGGTGATAACCCACGGGTCTTGCGGCGCTTCCGCCGGCAGATCGCGCGTCCGAAACCAGTAGTCGCCGTTGAGCGAGACCAACAGCGGAGTCTGGCCATCGGCGCGGCGGGCTTCGAGGTCGGCACCCCGTGCGACAAAGAAATCCACCAAGTCGTTTTGCCGCGTCAGCGCCGCCCAGTGCAGCGGCCCATTGCCCAGCGCGTCGGCGGCGCGGATAAAGTCGGGATGCTCGGATAGCACCGCCTCGACCCGCGCTCGGTCGCGGCCTTTGATGGCCTCGGCCAGCGCGACAAAACCCGGATCGTAGCCAAAGCGCTCGCGCATCGCCGCCACCAGCAGCGCCTGCATCTCCCCATAGCCGCGCTCCTCGGCGATGGCTAGTAGCTTGTCCCACGAATTATAGGTATAGCGCGACTGGCCCGGATCGGCCCCAGCCTGCAACAATAGCTGGACCACCTCGGCATGGCCCTCGCGCACTGCCATGTGGATGGGAAACTGGTACCAGTACTGGGCGTTGACCAATTTGGGGTCGCGGTCGAGCAACGCGCTGACCCGCGCCAGATCGCCGGCCCCGCTGGCGCAAAAGAGCGCCCATGCCTGATGCCCGTCCACGGCCTCGATTCCGTATTGGTAGTGCTCAGTCTTCATGTCTTCGGGCTGGAGCAGATGCGCGACCCGCTGCGCGAAGCGCTCGTCGCGCGAAGGGGCCTGTCCCGGCAATTCCCGTTTAGCCATCTTCAGCATCTCCTTGCGTAGGTGTTTGCGAGCTGAGCGCAGCCGGTTGTTGACCGTCGCCGCGGACAGGCCCAAGTTTCGCTGTGGGTTTCAACCTCGATTTTTGTCCCCAATTAAAAACGATATAAATAGGAGATTTCCTATTGATCACTGCAAGCCAAATCGTCGCCAGCGCCGCGCTGGGGGCACTAATCGGTTTTGGCACCAACTGGCTGGCCATCAAGTCGCTGTTCCGTCCACTGCGACCGCGCTGGTACAGCCTAGGCTGGCAAGGGGTTATTCCGCGCAATAAGGAGAAACTAGCCAGCAATATCTCCAAGGTTGTGGGGACCGATTTATTGGCTCGAGACTATTTGTTAGAGCAGCTACAGAACGCGACTTTGCAGGAGAGTTTGCATCGCTTTGTCGCCGTTCAGATAGATCGGTTATTAAGTGCCAGTCTGGCCTCTGGCTTTGCTCAATTGCCGCCGGACTGGCGCGAGGAGGGCTTGGATAAAACAACGCGACGATTGCTCAAATGGATCGCCGATTGGAGCGAAAGCGAATCGGGACTGGAGTTAAAGCAGTGGCTTTTGGACGCGCTGGAAGCACGCTTGGGCGAGTTGCAAGTCGGACAGGTGCTGTCGGCAGAACAGCTCGATGAATTCATTTCCGCGGTTAGCGGCGTATTGGCCAAGCGGGAAACGCGAGAGCACCTGACGCATTCCCTGCAGGAGCGATTGGAAGGCTATCTCGGATCGGATACGCCGATAGAGCAAATCCTCCCTGCGGAATTGCGCGATGTATTGCACGACCGTTTGCAGCGCGAAATCCCAGAAATACTGGAGCGTATAGCCCGCTGGCTGAGGGATCCCGAGAATGTGGAGTCTCTGGTCGAGCGAATCTTAAACGCTCTGGAGACATACGCCGGACAAGCGAATTGGCTCAAGAGTCTCATTACCAATTTGGGATTGCACTTTTTCCGGGAAGAGATCACCCAAGCATTGCACCAGCGCATTCCCCGATTGGCCCGAGAGTACTTGCACAGCGAGGAAGTTCGGGAGCAGATCGCTAGGCAGCTACTCGATAGTGTCAACGCCTTATTGCGCAAGCCAGTAGTAGAGGTGGTAGGAGATCACCGCCATGTTTTGGCCCAGCGCGTCGGTTCTATTACTGCGACTTGGATTTCGAGCGTGGAGGCGCAGGAAGCACTGGGGAGCTTTTTGCGCCTCCAGTACCATCAGCACAGCAAGCGTCAACTCGACGAGGGGGTGCCAGAGGGGGTGCGACGCACCATGCGCCAGCGCTTGTCAAAGGCGTTGCGGTTGCCCCGCGATAAGATTGAACCCTGGAGTGTGCTGTTGAGCACTTTCTTGCGGGAACGCCTACAGCACAGTCGCGCGCCGTTGCGGGAGTGGACCGGCCTAGGACGAGATGATGAGCAAGCGCTGATTCAGTGGACACAGGAAAAGGCGACAAAGCTACTGGAGGTGAATGTACCCGTACTGATTGAACGATTCGATATCCAAAGCATGGTATACGCCAAGATTATGAAGTTCGACTTGTTGCGGGTGGAGCGTCTGATCAAGGATATCATCAGCGACCAATTGCGCTATATCAATTTGCTGGGGGCGGTACTGGGGGGATTGGTGGGTATGCTCTTGCCGTTTCTCAATGCCTTTATCGCCAGCCATTGATGGGGCCGCTGCATCCTATCCACATCTTCAACATCTCCTTTTGTAAGCATTTGCGAGCCGAGCGCAGCCGGTTTTACCAGTGAACGGCTTAACCATCCAGTTCTCGCTGTTGGCACTTATTCCAGCACCCCGGACGCCCGCTGTTGTGCTCCATAGGATTCAAGCTCAGCCCGCTCTTGGGGCGTGAGTATCTCGCGCTCTGCCAAACCAGCGGCAACTTGTGCGAAGAGATCGACATTGCGCAAACCCATGACCGTGGTATGCACGGCGTCGTGACTGAGCACGTAGCGATAGAATTGTTCAGGGGCGGGCGCGCCGGGACCTTTTAGCAACCGCTCGTTGCGCGAGGCGTTCATGATCACCACGCCGGTATTGGCGGCCTGTGCTGCGGGAAAAACCGTTTCTTCCGGCTCTTTCATCGCGCAATTATACCAGCAAAGTACGGTATCAAAATGACCGGTGCGGACCGCCTGTTCAACTTGCACCCAATCGTGTCCGGTGACGCCGATAAAGCGCACTAGGCCTTCTTCGCGGGCTTGTTGGGCGGCTTCTAATGCTCCGCCGGGGGCCAGCGCTTGGTTGCGTTCTTCTTCAGTGTTTAAATGGTGGAGCTGGAAAATATCGAGGTAGTCTGTTTTGAGCGCACGCAAAGAGGTTTGCAACTCTTGGCACGCCCCTGCGGCGTCGCGCCGCGCGGATTTGCTGGCTACGATGAGACCGTGACGCCGGCCCTCGATCGCTTGGCCGATCAACTTCTCGTCTTCACCGCCCTGATAGCTGCGTGCCGTATCGACGTAGTTGACGCCACAATCGAGCGCCGCCCTATACCCATCGACCGACTCGCAATACGTGCCGCCGATGCCGAATCGGGTAACCTCGAGATTGGTGCGGCCTAACATTGTCCGGGGAAGATCGCGGCTCATGGGATTACTCCTCAGAGAAAGATGTGATGGGAATTTTATAGTTCCCGCAACGCGGCCCCGACGCGCTCCGGCGTAAAGGGCATTTGGCGCAATCGCACCCCTGCGGCATCGAAGACCGCGTTGGCGATGGCGGCGGGTGTCGGCCCCTGGGCGGCTTCGCCGCTGCCGAGGCTGGGCGAGCCGGGTTGGTCGAGCAGTTTGACCGAGACGGGGGGGATTTCTGCAAAGTGCAAGACGGGGTACGTCTCCCAATCGCGGCTGGTGATGCCGTCGGGGCCGTATTGCACCTGTTCTTTGAGGGTCCAACTAGCGGCCTGTAGCACGCCGCCTTCGAGCTGGTTGGCCAGGCCGTCGGGGTTGACGATTTGGCCGGCGTCGCCGGCTATGGCGGCGTTTTCGAGGTGGATCTGACCGCTTGCTGTATCTACCGCGACAGCGAAGACGACGGCGACATAGCACTTGGCGTTTTTGTATTGGGCAAAACCGAGGCCCTGGCCGCGGCCCCGACCGTTGCCGCGTACTCCGGAACGCCAGTTGGCTTCTGTGGCGGCGGCTTCGATGACAGCGCGGGCGCGCGGGTCTTCGAGGTGGCGCAGGCGGAATTCTACGGGGTCGGCGGCAGCGGCATAAGCCAGTTCGTCCATAAAGGATTCGATGGCGAAGACATTGGCGAAGGCACCCAATCCTCGGAGCGCCGAGGTGCGCAGCGGCGAGGTGCGCAGCGGCGAGGTGCGCAGCGGCGAGTCGGGCACGAAGTGCTTGACGACGCGGCGGTGAGCAAAGGCGTAGAGCGGGTCGGCGTTGCGGTGGATGCCGCCGTGGGAGCCCTTGCCGGGGCTGGGTGTCGGTGGGGGCAGCGGGTCGGCGAGATAGCGGGCGGCGAGCAGGTTGGAGGCACCGTCGATTGGCCTGGGGCGGCTCGAATGGGAGTAGCTATAGGCGTCGTGATTCCAATCGCAGACCTGGCTCGCGGCGTCGAGACTGGCCTGGGTCTTGACGACCATGGCGGAGCCATAAGCCTCCCAAGCGTGCTCGTCGGCGCGCGACCATTTGAGCAGCACGGGGCGGCCGGGCAAGGCGCGGGCTAGAAGCGCGGCGTCAAGGGCTACGTCGTCGGCGCCGTTGTGGCCGTAGCAGCCGGGGCCTTCGCGGTGGAGGACGCGGACTTGCTCGTCGGTTAAGCCGAGGGCGGAAGCGAGAGAGCCGCGCAAGGGATAGACGCCTTGGGTATGGCTCCAGACCTTGAGGTGGTCGTCCTGCCACAGGGCCGCGGCGGCGGCCGGCCCCAAGGCCGCGTGCATGTGATAGGGGCGGTAATAGGTTGCGTCGAGGGTTTGCACGGCGCGGGGCGGGGCTTCGATCAGCGGAACGGGCCCGTTCCGCGGAACGCCGTCGACGACGAGGAAGTCTGCGGACGGTTTGGCGAGCAGGTCGGTGTAGAGCGCGTCTGACGAGGACAGCGGGGCTGGATGCCAGCGCGCGTTTTGACGCAGCGCGGCGGCGGCTTTTTCGGCTTGCTCTTCGCGCTCGGCTAACACGCCTATGAAAGAGCCGTCGCGGATTATAGCGAGGACGCCGGGCAGGGCGGCGGCGCAGCCTTGGTCTAAGGTCGCCAAGGTAGAGGCGTAAGTCGGAGGGCGGATCACGCGACCATGCACCATGTCGGGCAGATCCAAGTCGTGCACGAACGAAGGGGTGCCGGCGATTTTGGCCGGTAGGTCGAGGCGCGGTAGCGACCGGCCGACGAGGGTGTAGTCGGTGGGTGATTTGGGCTGGCCGATGCCAGGCTCGGTCGCGCCGAAGAGCTGGCCGCCTTGTAGAGCCCAATAGGTCGTATCGTTATTGCCATCGCTGATGGTACCATCTGTGATGTCGAGATTTTCGACGGGGACCTCTAATGCCGCGGCGGCTTTGGCTAATAATAGATGTCGCGCGGCCGCGGCGGCTTGGCGGAAGGCTGAGCCGACGGTCTGGATTGAGTTGCTGCCGGCGGTGTAGGAGGCAGTGGGCGTGTGCTCGGTGTCGGCGCGCTCAACGCGGATCCGCGCGAAGTCAACGTCCAACTCCTCGGCGGCGATTTGCGCGACCGCGGTCAGAATGCCCTGGCCGATCTCGACATGGGCGACTTTGAGTATCACTTGACCGTCGGGGTCGAAGCGAATGAGGGGGTCGATGCTCATGGGGCCATCTCTTGGGCGGCGCGCTGTATGGCGCGGATAATGCGGTTGTGGGTGCCACAGCGACAGATATGTACGTCGAGGGCGCGGCAGATATCGTCGCGAGTGGGATGGGGATTATCATCGAGCAAGGCTTTGGCGGCGATGATCAACCCGGCGCTGCAATAGCCGCATTGGGCGGCTTGCTCGGCGATGAAGGCGCGTTGTAGGGGATGGAGGTCAGCGGGTGTGCCGAGGCCTTCTAAGGTGGTGATCTCGGCGTCGCCTACGGCGGAGACGGGCGTGGCACAGGAGGGCACGGCTTGTCCGTCAATCAGCACTTTGCAGGCACCGCATTGCTCTAGGCCGCAGCCGAACTTAGCGGCTTTGAGCCCAAGGTCGTTGCGCAGGATTTGCAAAAGCGGCGCGTCCGGGTCGGTATCGAGGCGATGGGTTCCCCCATTGACCCTTAATTTGATCGCTTTGGTCATGTTGCAGGCCTCTTCCATAAACGCGTCGCTCGGCAAGACACCCAATTTGCCTGTGAGACTACAATTACACGGGCCTTAAAGATGCTAGGAAGCGATTGGCAAGACAATCATCCGCCGTAGGCGACTCAGCTCCACAGCGCCCTGAGCCGAGGCAGCAGAATGTCCACGTCCCGGTCGAAGATGTGGCCTTCCCAGACCTGGTTCTCCTCGGGCGTCGAGCGGTCGTAGGAATCTCGCAGCAGATCCGGCAGGTCGAGGGTGTGGAAGCGCGTCTTGAAAAAGCCATCGTCAGAGAGCACAACGCTGCGATATCCCAGAGGAAAGCCGATCAGACAGGCCGTATCGACGACTAGGTAGTCGCGGTAGGCGGTGATGCGGTTGATGTGGCGGTGGCCGGTGAAGGCGGCGACGATAGCAGGGCTTTCGTCGAGCGTTTTGACTAGACGAGGCGCGCCTTCCACCACGCCACGGTCCCAGGCGAAGTCGGGCAGAATCCAAGTGTGGAGGACGAGCAGCAGGGCACAGCCATCGGCTAGGGCTTGGGAAGCGGCAGCGCGCAGGGCCTCGTCGAGCGCGTCGGTCCAGACGCCAGACCCTTTCTCAAAGACATCGCAGCCGTGGAAAACGTTGGCCAGTGCCAGTCGCAGACGCGGGGCGGCATCGACAACGGTCAGCGGGTCGGGATAGGGGAAACGGGCGGCGAAGCCGGCGAAGGAACCGCTCTGAGCGTCGCAGTCGTGGTTGCCGGGGATTGAATAGAAAGGAGCTTCAATCCGCGCGAAGGCCGTAGCCGCCTCGTCAACCGAGCGCAAATAGGTATCGGTGGGCAGGTCAAAGGACGACCCACCGCAGAGAAAGTCGCCGCCGTGGACGACAAAGTCGAAAGCCTGCGCATTGAGGGCGGGGGGTATCGCGTCGAGCACCTCTTGGCTGCGGGTGAGCATCTTGGGCGCGCCGTAGTCTTCGGGGGCGTCGGGGTAATGGTGAGTGTCGGTGAGGAAAGCGAAGTGGATGGGCATGGAAGCGGCTCCTTCTATATGGCGCGTTGTTGCGCTAGGTGGCGTTGCGTTCCTTTTTCGACGCGGTAATAATCTCCGGTTGAGAGCAAAAAACTCGCAACAATGTCACGCATTTTGCCGTCGGCAGCCAGTTATACCGTCACAGAGGCGATTAACAAATGCCCTATATAGACATCATTCCCCTAAAACGGGCCACCGGCCTGCTCAAAAAGCAGTACGAAGCCGCCCTCGCTCGGGCCGGGCGCATTTGGGGCATTGTCTCCATCATGAGCCTCAACCCCCGGGCTATGAAGACCTCACTGGATTTTTACGGGGCCATCATGCACGGCCCTTCACCCCTGAGCCGAGGCCAGCGCGAAATGCTAGCCGTAGTCGTTTCGGCCACGAATCACTGCGTGTACTGAATACGCGCTCACGCCCACGCCCTCCGGGCTGAGGTCGCTCGCGATTTTGCCGTTGCAGAAGGAACCCCGGCCGACCGGCTGGTGCATCAATTATCCGCGGACTGGCGCCGTGCCGACCTGTCCCCGGCCGACCAAGCCCTGTGCGCCTTTGCCGAAAAACTGACCCGGCGACCGCAGGACTCAACCGCTGAGGACATCGACCAATTGCGTCAGCACGGCTTTGATGATCGCGGCATCCACGACGCCGTCCAAATCATCGGCTATTTCAACTATATCAACCGCGTGGCAGACGCCTTGGGCGTCGAGCCTGAATCCTTTGTCCGACCCTATGAAAAATCCGCGGTCGCTCCCGACTAGTCCGAGAAAAGGAGCAACCCACAATGGCTCCTGTTAAACTAGTACTCGTTATTTAGTATTCATGCCCCTAATCGTCGTTGAAAACCTAGTCAAAACTTACCGCATCGCCGAGCGCCGCCCCGGCCTTTGGGGTGCCTTCCGGGGCATTGTGCAGCGCTCGCACCGCACAATCCGAGCTTTGGACGGCATCTCTTTCTCGCTGGAAGCCGGCGAACTGGTCGGCTATATCGGGCCAAACGGGGCGGGCAAATCCACTACAGTCAAAGTCCTCTCCGGCATCGTCGTACCCGATTCGGGGCGCTGCGAGGTTCAGGGCCGCGTCCCTTGGCAGGACCGCATTAGCCACGTCAGCCGCATTGGCGTGGTCTTCGGCCAGCGCACCCAATTGTGGTGGGATCTGCCGGCCATTGAATCCTTTGATCTGCTGCGCGACATCTACAAAGTGCCCCACGCCGCCTACCGCCGCCGGCGCGACGCGCTCATCGCCATGTTGGAACTTTCTTCCTTCCTCGACGTGCCCGTGCGCCAACTCAGCTTGGGCCAGCGCATGCGCTGCGATCTGGTGGCGGCCCTGCTCCACGGCCCGCGCCTGCTCTTTTTGGACGAGCCGACCATTGGCCTCGACGCGGTTGCCAAACTAGCAATGCGCGATTTCATCAAAGAACTCAACCGCCGAGAGGGCACCACCGTCATCCTGACCACCCACGACATGGACGATATCGAAGCCCTGTGCAACCGGATCATGGTCATTGGCGACGGCACCATCCTCTCCGACGGCAGCCTCGCCGATTTGCGCGCCCGCGTCTCGTCCGAGCGCCGCCTCATCGTCGATCTAGTCGATCCCACAGCGACCATTGAAGACGAGGCCGCTCGCGTCGTGCAGCGCGACGGCCCCCGGGTGCATCTCAGCTTTGCCCCCGAACGCATTTCAGCCCCAGCCCTCATCAGCCGCATCACCGCCCGCCACGAGGTGCGCGATCTCTTTGTGGAAAACCCACCTATTGAGGAAGTCATCGCCCAACTCTACCGGAGTCGCCCTTGATGCGGCCCTATCTGGCCGTCCTCAGCGCCCGCATCCGCATGTTGCTGCAGTACCGTGCCGCGGCCCTCGCCGGCATGAGCACGCAGCTATTTTGGGGGCTCATTCGGGTGATGATCTTTGAAGCGTTCTATCGCACGGCGACCCAAGCGCAGCCCATGACCTACGCTGAAGTGGTCAATTATGTCTGGCTCGGTCAGGCCCTGTTCGCCCTCTTGCCTTGGAATCCCGACGACGACGTGCGCACCATGGTGCGGACAGGCACGGTGGCCTACGAGTTGGTGCGGCCCGTTGATCTGTACGCCTTTTGGTACAGCCGCGCCCTAGCTAACCGCATCGCCCCCACTCTGCTGCGTTCAGCGCCGTTGTTCTGTCTGGCCTTGCTCTTCTTCGGCCTGCAAGCTCCCGCGTCCCCGGCGGCGGCGGCGGCTTGGGCCTTGGCCATGGTGGGCGCTGTCCTCCTAGGCGGAGCCCTGTCCAACTTGGTCAACGTCTCCTTGTTGTGGACCATCGCCGGAGAAGGTACCATTCAAATGCTGGGGATATGCATCTACGTCTTTTCAGGCATGGTGATCCCCTTGCCGCTGTTTCCCGACGCATTCCAACCCATACTCGACTTCATGCCTTTTCGCGGCTTGGCCGATACCCCTTTCCGCCTCTACATGGGACACATTCCCGCGTCTCAAGTCTGGTCGGTGGTGGGGCACCAGCTCGCGTGGACGCTAGCCCTGGTGGGGTTGGGCCGCTTCCTCCTCTATCGCGGCACCCGTCGCCTAGTCGTCCAAGGAGGTTGACGCCGTGCTCGATGGACTGCGCCTGTACGGCCGCTATATCGACATCTCCTTCCGCAGCCAAATGCAGTACCGGGCCTCTTTTGTCATGCTGTCCGTGGGCCACGGCCTGATGACCGGCCTGGAATTCTTGGGCATCTGGGTGCTCTTCGACCGCTTCGCCGCCCTCGACACCTGGAGCCTGCCCGAAGTGGCCTTCTTTTACGGCCTGATCAATATCGCCTTTGCCCTGTGCGACGCCTTCTCGCGCGGCTTTGACTTGTTCGCCTCCACGGTCAAAAGCGGCGACTTCGACCGCTTGCTGCTGCGCCCTCGCAGCACGGCCTTGCAATTGGCCGGACAAGAACTCACCCTCAAGCGCATCGGCCGCCTCATCCAGGGCTTGGTCGTCCTGCTGTGGGCCTCACATGCCCTAGACTTGGCCTGGACGCCGGACAAGCTGCTCCTCGCCTTGCTCACCGTCCTCGGCGGCGCTTGCCTGTTTTACGGCCTCATAGTGCTGCAAGCGACGCTGGCTTTTTGGACTACCGAGAGTTTGGAAATCTTCAGTACCGTAACCTACGGCGGCGTGGAGACCGCCCAGTACCCACTGGCGATCTACCGCGCGTGGTTCCGCCGCTTTTTTACCTACGTCATCCCCCTCGCCTGCGTCAGCTATTACCCGGCTTTGGGGATTCTGGAGCGCCCCGACCCCTTGGGTTCAGGCCCGTTATTCCAATGGCTAGCCCCGACCGTGGGCCTGCTCTTTTTTGTGATCTGTCTGCAAGTCTGGCAAGTGGGCGTGCGGCACTACCGCTCTACGGGGAGCTAACTAGTGCCGCCGAACCATTGGCCCCGACGATCGGGTTGGCTTCGTCATCTGCCGAGGTATCTCGTTTACCTTGATATGGTTCGGCAGACATATACCTTTCTTCCTCGGAGTGCCACGCCGTCAATAGGGAGAAAAAGCAATGAAAGTCCGACCTGACCTCGTCCCAGAGACCGAGCGGGACAATCTGGAAGTCATCCAGCTCACGGATGAGTCGATCCCCTCATCACATATCTATATGGAAGCGCAGATCTTCACGCCCGATTCACAGCGGCTGATCCTCCACCGCTCAGCGCATCCGCACGGCTCTGATCCGCAGGACCCCGAGCACCAGTTTCTGGTTTGCAACCTAGAAGACAATTGCAGCCTGACGCCGATCACCACCGAGCGTGGAACGACGGGGCCGTCTATCTCACCAGATGGTGCCCACCTGTACTACTTCGTCAATAAAACAGAGCCTGGGGGCGGCGGACGACTGACGCTGAAGCGGGTCGGGCTGGATGGGTCTGAACGCGAGATCGTCTATGTCCTAGATCACGCGATTCCGGAGACTAATTTCAGGTTGAGCCGACCGTATCCGCTTTCGACGATTTCATCCGATGGCGGGCGCATCGCCATCTCGGGATTCCTCGGGGACGGCCAAAGCGCAGGGGCACCCTGGGGTCTGCTCGTCTTCGAGATCGAAGAGCCATCCGTACGGTTGGTCTTTCACGGTCCCACCTGGTGCAACATGCACCCGCAGTACACGCGTCAAACGGACCCCGTGGCTTCCCACGACATCATGATCCAAGAAAACCACGGGAATACCGTTGCAGCCGATGGCAAGCTGGAAAAGCTCGTCAGCGGGCTGGGCGCGGACATCCACCTGATCCGAGACGATGGCACAAAGCTGCGCGACTTCCCCTGGGGCAGGGATGGGAACGAGTTCTGTCAGGGGCATCAGTGCTGGCAGGGCAGACGCGACATGGCCATCACCAGCACCTCGACGCGCCAACCAGACGAAAGACAGCTCATAGCGGGAAGGGCGGTAGCGCACGTCGGCGATGAAGGCATCAACGCGCTGGGCGGATGGCGCAACGACCTGTCTCGCTCCTTTGCCGGGCCCGATTTCTGGCATTTCGCAACGGACCTAGACGGGATCCGTTTGATCTCGGATGCGGGCCCGAAAGACGGGGGCGGCGCGGTCTGGCTGTTCGACCTTCCCGAGGAAGAGCAAGGCGCGCTCGAGAATGCGCGGAAGATCGTGGACCCCGGATCGTCCTGGCAGAAGGACACCCACATCCATCCTTTCCTCTCGCCGGATGGCGGATCGGGCTTCTTCAATTCCGATGAAAGTGGCGTGTTGCAGGCCTATATGGTGCGCGGCTGGCAAGTGGGCGTGCGGCACTACCGCTCTACGGGGAGCTGACGGAAATGCTCTCTCCGCGACCTGTGGACTTTGCCGCCAGGACCGCTAACAGACCACCTTACCCTTCAGCTTCTCATGGGATATACTTTGGATATACATCACCTTATAAGGAGGTCGGCCAAGTTGAGTACAATACAGAAATGGGGAAACAGCCAAGGGCTTCGGTTGGCCAAGGCCATTCTCCAAGAAGCGCAGCTAAACGTGGGCGACGAAGTGGATATTTCCGTCGAAAAAGGGCGGATTATAATTGAGCCTACGACTAAAGTTCGCGGGAGATACGATTTGCAGGAGTTGTTGTCAAAGATGCCCAAAGAGTACCGAGTTGAAGAACTGGATTGGGACGGGCCTATTGGGAAAGAAGTCTGGTAAATGCCCCGTTATATTCCGCTCTGTCCAATAAGGCACTGACCATGAGCCAGCCCAAGCGCATCGCCCACACCGATCTGGAACAATTCTTCCTCGACGCGCTCGCAGCCGTAGGAGTACCGCCGCACGTGGCCGCAGTCGAAGCCCAAATCGGCGCGGAAGTGGATCTGCACGGTGGCCACACCCACGGCGTCGCCTTATTGCCCTCGGCGATCAATTATATCCGCCAGGGAATTTTGACGCCTGATCCCCGCTTTGCAACCATCGTCGAGTACCCAGCCTCCCGGCTGATCGATGCGGGAGGCGGCATTGGCCGCTTCTCTTCGGCGCAGGGCATGGATTGGGCACTCGAACGGGCGCGGCAATACGGCGTGGGCACCTGCGTCGTCCGCGCTGTCGGGCACTGGGGGCGCGGGCATAGCTATGCTTTGCGGGCCGCCCGCGCCGGGCTGGTCGGCCTGGCTTTCACCAACGCGTTTGCCAACTTTCCCGCCTGGGGCACGCGCGTCCCTTCCCTAGGCAACAATCCCCTCTCCATTGGCATTCCCACCGCCGACGGCGAGCCCGTGGTCCTCGACTTGGCCATGACCCAATCCTCCATAAGCCGCGTGCGACAGGCCGAGGCCGCCGGACGCAGCATCCCCGAAGGTTGGGGCCTCGACGAGCGCGGAAAGCCCACTACGGATCCGAGTGACTTGCTGCAATCGTGGCGCTTTTTGCCCATGGGCCAGCACAAAGGCTCGGGACTTGCTTTTATGGTCGATCTGCTCACGGCTGGACTGGCCGGCAGCCTCCTCGCTTTTGAGCAGGGCACCGAGGGCCGGCCAACGGATTCGGCCGGCGGCTCCACCAAGTGCTTTATCGCTCTCAAGCCCTTTGGCGACTGGCTGCACGACCGCAGCGCCGATCTGAAAGCCCATATTAAATCGGTGGAAGCAGCACCCGAGCAGGGCCTAGTGCAGTGGCCGGGCGAAGGCAGCTACCGGCGGCGCGCCGACTACCTAAAACACGGCATCGCCCTCGAAGCCACCTTGGCCGACCAAGTGGACGAACTAGCCCGCGATTTAGAGATACCAATCCGCTGGGCTTGATGTGGGGCACATTCCCGCGTCCCAAGTCTGATCCGTCGCATGGACGCTGGCACTCCTCTACCGTCTCCCAACTAACCCAATAGCAAAAAGGAGAAACCCGTCATGGCTCCCGTTAAACTATTAGTATTCGTCGGCACCGAAGGCATCTACCACGACCACGAAGGCCAAGGCCGATTTCTGACCGACCTGCTGAACCAAGACGCCCAGATTGAGGCCGAGCTCGCGCGCGACTACGAGATTATGGCCAGCGGCCTCAACGCGTATGACGCCACCCTCTTCTTCACGGATGTCGGCCACTTCACCCAAGCTCAGGAACAGGGGCTTTTGCACTTTATCGAACGCGGCGGTGGCTTCTTTGGCCTGCACACTGCGGACGCCTCCTTCCGCGACAACGCCGGCTATCACCAAATGCTCAACGGCTTCTTCGACGGCCACAGCCCGTACATGGATTTCACCGTCACCATCTCCGACTCCGATCATCCCATTGCCACCGGTCTCGAAGACTTTGCCGTGACCGACGAGTTGCACTACCTCAAGCACGATCCGAGCCGCTCGCACCACCTCATGCACGCCTATGACCCCGGCCGCGACGAGACCCACGTCATGGCCTATCACCACACCTATGGTCAGGGTCGAGTGTTCTTCTTTGCCTTGGGCCACGACAACGCGGTGCTGGAAAACCCCTCCTTCCAGGAAGTGGTGCGCCGAGGTGCCCTGTGGGTGGGCAAGAGGTTGTGATTGTGCCGCGCAGACGCTATCTAGTTGCGGACGCGAGCAAGTTTCGTCCTAAGCCAAATTAGAAAGACAATCAGTCAACCGCCCACGTCTGAAGACTTGGGCTTGTCCCTAGCTCACCCCGCCGAGGCGGAGTAGGCTGAAACGATAGGCGCGTTGACAAGCGCCCTAACCCGGATGTTCCGGGCAGCATTGACATCGGCATGGTCAACGAAGCCACACCGACGGCAACCAAACCGAGATTGAAAGGAGCGATTAGCCCGCTCGATATGTCCGCATTGGGAACACATCTGACTCGTATGCTTGGGATCAATCATCTGGACCAGCACACCAGCAGCCTGAGCTTTATAGGCGATAAACTGCCGGAGCTGGTTGAAAGCCCAGCCAGCCATGCGTGATCGTTGAGGCTTGCGAAACCGGAGCCGGGCGCGGATACCCTTGAGATCTTCGAGGGAAATGCCGCGCCCGGTGTCTTTAGCCTTCTCAACAATGCGCTTGGAGAGGATATGGTTGGTGTTGCGACGAAAGTTGGATTCTTTGCGGGCTCGCCGGTGCAGCTTCTTGCGAAGGCGCTTGCGAGCGCGGTGGTTCTTGGCCCGATCTGCCTTCGACTGAAGGCGCTGGCGCAGCGAATGGCACTTCAGGCGGATGTGCTCAACCGCGCTGCCACTATGCCGTTGGCCATCGGAGTCCGTGGCCAAGTTCTCGACGCCCAAGTCGACGCCCAAGAAGTCGTCCGGCTCCATCATAGGATTGTCCGGCTGCTCAACCGTAGCCATCAAAAACCACTTGCCATCGCGCCGACGGACCAGTTCGGCATACAACTTGATGGAGGCAAATTGGTTGGCTTGGTAGCGTCCCATGACCATCGGCACCACCATACGACCGCCGAGGGTAGAAAGCGAGACCTTGTCGAGGCCCACGTAGCGCAACAGGTGTCGATCGTAGGGCATGGCGGCCATCGGGCGAAACGACACCTGCTGGGTCTTGTCTCGCTTATAGGCACGCGCCACCTGGGCAAAGGTCAGGCAGGCCATCTGGGCTAGAAGGCCAAAGCGCTCGCGGGTCTCGTAATAGAAGTGTTTGTGCAGCAAAAAGCGATTCGCCAACTGGCGCTCAAACGCTTTTTTGGCGACCCAAGTACACGCCTCGTTAAAGCGACGCATGGTCGCCTCAAGCACTTGGGCTTGCTCCACAGAAGGGAGCAATTGGATTTGGATTATTCGCTTCACAAGAATTAAGTACGTGATGTTACGCACCGACCTCTTAGGTATGGGATGCTTCGCGTACGCTCAGCATGACAAGGAAGAAGCGCGCCAGCCTCTGTCATGCTGAGCGGAGCGGAGTCGAAGTATCTCATACCTAGGTGCCGTGCGTAATGTCAGTTAAGTACAATCATTGCGAGTGACCCACACAAGAAAAAAATAGGTTTGTCTAGGCTAAAGTAATCGAATCGTACCTCCCAACCCTCAAAGGGTTGGGTCTCACGACCTGAGGGCGTCAGGATGACTGAAATACGGGGAGTTTTCTTCGACCTATACGGCACGTTATTGCGCTACGGCAATATGGAAGCCGCGGGAGAGAGTTGGTTCCATGCCATACGCCGCGAGCTGATCGCTAGTGGCCGTGCGTTTGATGAAGAAACATTGATCCGACTATGCGAGGAATTCTTGCTCCAACCCGAGCCGCCGGTACAGGATGACGGACTAACCGTGTACGAACGTCGCATGCGCGAGTTGGGCTTGGCGTTGGAGTTAGAGGAATTGCGGCGGATCACCGTAGCGAGCGTGGCGGCGTGGCACGCACACACGCCGCTCGACCGAGAGGCCAAAAGCGTGCTGGGCGAATTGCAAGGCCGCTACAAGCTGGCGCTGATTTCCAACTTCGACCATCCGCCGCACGTCCATCGGTTGCTAGACGAGCTGGCGTTGCGCCCCTTTTTCGACGCAGTGGTCGTCTCCGGTGATGCCGGCGTCAAAAAGCCCGATCCGGCAATTTTTACCCCGGCACTGGAGCAGACGGGGTTGGTGGCTGACGAGGCGCTCTTCGTCGGCGATTCCCCGGAAGACGACGTAGCGGGGGCCAAGGCTGCGGGGCTGCGGCCGGTGTTGATCCGGCGGTCGCTCGGCGCGGATGGCTCTCCGGCAAAGCCAGAATGGACGGAGGACGGGGTGCGAGTGGTGGCGGGGTTGAGGGAAGTGGTCGGGTTAGTTGGTTAATGTCGCGCTTTATATTCCAAAGAAAAGGAGCACGTGATGACAACGGACGGAACGGTTTTACAAACGGGCGACCCAGCGGCTGTCGGCATCTCGGCCGCCCAACTCAAACGGGCCTTCGGCCTGCTCACGGCTGCTATCGAGGCGGGCCAGATCAGCGCGGCCTCGCTGACGGTAGCGCGGCACGGCCAAGAGGTCTTCGCACGAGGGGCCGGCCAGCGGAAACCTAACACCGGCCAGCCGGTCGATGCGGACTCGATCTTTCTCCTCGCGTCGATCACCAAGCCGGTCACCGCTTGCGCGCTGATGATCCTAGTTGACCGCGGGCTGATCTCGCTTGAAGACTCGGCCGCCGACTACCTGCCCGAGTTCACAGGCGGCGACCGGCCCTCCATCAAAGTCCGCCACCTGCTATCGCACATATCGGGTATGCCCGACATGCTGCCGGAGAACGTCAGCCTGCGGCGGGCACACGAGCCGGTAGAGGTCTTTGTCGAGCGCGCCATGCAGACGCCTCTGCTCTACAAACCGGCGACCGATTTTCGCTACCAGAGCAAGGGCATCCTGCTGGCGGCCGCGATCGTCGAGCGCGTCAGCGGCCAGCGGTTGCGCGACTTTGAACGCGAGGAAATTTTCGCGCCGTTGGGCATGGAGCGCAGCGCGTTGGGCATGGGCGATTGGCCGATTGAAGATACCGTGTGGTGCGGGACGGACACCGAAGAGGACGAAGAGCTGCGGAGTTGGGGGTGGAATTCCCCGTACTGGCGCGATTTCGGGGCACCGTGGGGCGGCATGCACAGCACCGGACGCGATCTGGCGGTCCTCTTGCAAACCATGCTCAACGGCGGCGCGTACGGCGACCAGCGCATTTTCAGCCGCGCCGCGGTCGCGGCGATGACGCGGGACCAGAACGGCACGCTCGACGCGCCGTGGGGTCTTGGGTGGGGCGTGTGCGGGGCGCGGGTGTGGGCGTTTTGGGGCGATCTGGTCCCGCCGCACACCTTCGGCCACACCGGGGCGACTGGCACGGTGGCGTGGGCGGACGCGGATCGCCAGCTAAGCTGCGTGGTGCTGACCAACCAAATGGTCGCCAACGGGAGCCTGTTGCGGCGGGTTTCCAACGCGGTATCGGCAGCCGTGGAGGACGACTAGTGTCCAAATCCCCTCCGAGTATAGTCAATCCAGAAGATCAATAAAATTAATTTTATCAATTTAATAATTGACTTTTTAAATATATGGCTATAATTACGCCTAAATTTAATTATTTGGAGGTATCGCCATCAAAGACTGGAAAGAGCTAACCGATCTGACGCAGGGGGCGCGTATCGTAGTGGAACGGGTTTCCTTGCCGGACAGCGACATCGCGATCGAAGGGCAATTCGAGCTGCCTATTTTGGCGCGTCTTTCCGCCGAGGACCAGGTATTCGCAATGGCCTTCGTCCAAGTCCACGGCTCGATCAAAGAGATGGAGCGCATATTTGGCATCAGCTACCCGACGGTTAAGAACCGGTTGAATGCCATTGCAGAGCAGCTACAGTTCGTCGAGACGGTACCTCGAACCACAGAATCGGCTAGCCCACCACGCTCAAATCCTCAATCGACGGCAGTACTCGACAGCCTAGAAAGCGGCGATATCGACGTCGAAGAGGCGCTGCGGAGGCTCTCCTGATGCTGCCACCGATGTTTCTGAGAGTACGGGTCCAAGGTGACAAACGCCGCATTCGGCTGTGGATCCCGCTCATAGTGCTATGGCCGGTCATTGCCGTCGTGGTGCTGCTGGGGACACCTGTAGCAGTACTAGTAGCGGCGCGCTCGGGGCATCGCACTCGGGGTCGTTCCGTCCTGCTGGCTGGCCCTTTACTTCTATACGTGCTTGCCTCGTTGCGCGGCCTACGCTGCAACGTGGCCTCTGGCGAGGATCGCGTGTTCATTTCAATCGACTAGGAGGCTGTGATGACTGAAGAGCGACGCAGAGTCCTCGACATGCTCGCGGAGGGGAAGGTAACTGTAGAAGAGGCCGAGCGTCTCTTGGAGGCGCTGCAAGGCACCCACCGCGAAGCCCGCAAGGGGCCGATACCTCCGATACCTAGCGTGGGAGCGCTGCAAGACCCCCTCGAAGGACTCGGAGAAGAAATCGAAAAAGGACTCGAAAAAGGACTCGAAGGACTCGAAGAATCCCTAGGGTGGTCAGAGAGCGAAAACGACGCCCGCGACAAGGACGGCAAGACGTCCATGCGCGACGACACTTTCGCAGTGGGCGACAACCCGCGTCTCGTGGTGCGCGGCTTCAACGGCCGCATCCGGGTCCATGCCGGCGAACCCGGCTCGATTCGCGTGCGGGCCAAGCTGAAAAAACCTCACGGACTCAAGTACAGCGCCGTGCAGGAAGGCGACCTCGTCACGGTCGAGGCTAAGCCTGATCAGCAATCCGAGGGATTCCTGCACGGATTCTCCCGCCAGCACTCTGGAGCAAACATTGAGGTGACGGTGCCCGTCGCGACTAGCGTTGACTTGGCGACTAGCAACGGGCCGGTGGAACTCCAAGGAACGGAAGGCGGTGGGGCGGTGCAGACCAAGAACGGGCCCATAAGGGTCGAAAATTTCAGGGGCGACCTGAACGCGACGACCAAGAACGCCCCAATCACGGTCAAGACGCTCTCAGGCTCGGCGGAACTCGCCACCGTAAACAGTCGCGTGTCCATAGAGGACGCACACGGCCGCTTCGATGCGCGGACGACCAATGGATCGATAAAATTACAGGGGAGCATGGCGCCTGGAAACGACAACAGACTATTCACCTCGAACGGCAACATCAAGGTAGCCCTAGACGCCGAGCCGAGCCTCAAGCTAACGGCTGCGACGGTCAACGGGCGAGTCCGCTGCGAAATACCGGGCTTCGTCGCAGCGGTCGAGAAGCGCCACAAACTCCAAGGAACGGTAGGCGAAGGCGAGGCCGAACTGATCGCCAAGACCGTGAACGGCTCCATTGCAATTCAGTAGCCAAACGCAAACAGGAGGACCGCCATGAACGCAAACAGCAGACGCGTACTCGAGATGCTATCGGAGGGCAAGGTGTCCGTCGATGAGGCCGAGCGCCTGATTTCCCTCGTTGACGAGGGGCCAGAGGTGACCACAGTGGTGCAGCCGCTAGCACCTCCACGCACGGGAGCGGCTCGATATCTGAGGGTCACCATCGACTCGGACGGGGAGGAGCACATTGATGTCCGGGTGCCGTTGGCGCTGATCAAGGCCTGAGTCAAGCTGCACAACTTGCTTCCGGATCAGGCAGCGCAGGGAATCAACAAGACGATGGAGAAAAACGGCATCGACATCGACATTCACAACCTGCGAACCGAGGACCTCGATCAGCTCATAGACGCACTAAGCGATATCGAGGTCAATATCCAAGACGAGGACAACAAGGTCCGAGTTTACTGTGAATAATCCAAACCGTGAGGCACGTTGAGATGGAGCTGATTAGTACTATGCGCGCATTAAAATGGATATTGCTGGTCGCCATCCTCGGCTTATGGGGGGTGGGGACCATCTGGGCGGAGGAGGAAAAAGAGGAGGCCGTCGAAGAAGAGGCCGCTGAGAAGGACGAAGAGGAAGGGAAGGAAGATGAAGAAGACGAAGAAGACGAAGAAGATGAAGAAGATGAGGACAAAGGCCCCAAATTTGCGAAAGCAATCAAGGACTTTGACAAGATCGAAGGCCTGTTCGACCTGTACCGGGATCCAGAAGAAAACAAAGTGTTCTTGGCCATTCGGCCCGAGCAGTTCGACCAGATCTACCTGTGCAGCATCACGCGCACGCAGGGAGACGGCTACTTCTTTGATTCGGCCTCACTGGTCTCCATAGGTCGGGGCTGGGGCACGTTTCCCTTTGTTTTTCAGCGGGTCGGCAAAAAGGTATTCTTCGCCCACAAGAATGTGTACTACCGGGCCGAGCCGGACGCAGCCATCCACCGAGCCGTGGACCGGGGCCTGTCCGACTCGATTCTCGGCGTCGGCAGCATTGAAGGGCAGCCCCATCCCGAGACCGGCGCGGTGTTGGTAGACCCGAATGATTTCTTCGTTCAGGACATCGCCTTGGTAAGTTCCTTCTTCAGCGAGTACCTCAAAAAGGGTTCGTATAGCTTCGACAACGACAACAGCTATTTCGGCGCGTTGAAGAATTTCCCGCACAATACCGAAATCGACGTGGTGCTGCACTTTGCGACCGACTCACCTCAAAGAGACATCCCCACCCTAGCGGATACGCGGAGTTTCCAGCACATCTATCACTACAGCCTGTCCAGTCTGCCCGAGTCGGATTTTCGCCCGCGCTTGGCCGACGACCGAGTGGGGCATTTCACGACCTTGCACCAGGACTACACCTCGGTGCTCAAGGACGACCCGTACGTGCGCTACATCAATCGCTGGCATCTGGAGAAAGCCGAGCCCAAGTTCAAGCGGTCGCCTCCCAAAAAGCCGATTGTATTCTGGCTGGAAAACACGATTCCACCGGAGTACCGGCAAGCGGTGCAAGAGGGGATCTTGGTGTGGAACAAGGCATTCGAGCCGCTCGGCTTTGAGGGGGCGATTGTGGCAAAGCAGCAGCCGGACGACGCCGAGTGGGACGCAGCCGACGTGCGCTACAACTCGGTGCGCTGGATGGTGCAGCCCGGCCAGGGGTACGCGGTGGGGCCGTCGCGTACCAATCCCTTTACCGGCGAGATTTTCGACGCCGATATACGGATCAGCGCGGACTTTATCCGCTATGCCCACTTAGAGTTCACCGAACTGGTCGATCCTGTGGGACGAGGGCCTGATTCGCTCGCCGCGGCTATGGGGCTGACCGGGAACTACAGCAGGGGATTCTGCGACATGGCCGACGGGCTGCGGCAGGAGGCCGCTTTCGGGTGGCACTTGCTGGAAGTTCGGGCCGCGGCCGGCGGAGGCGAGGTGGATGAAAAGGAGTTCATCCGCCAGCTAATCGTCGAGTTGATAGCGCACGAAGTGGGCCACACCCTCGGCCTGCGGCACAATTTCAAAGGCAGCACCATCCACGCGCTCGACGAGCTACACGACCGTCGCGTCACCGACAAAGAGGGCATCTCTAGCTCGGTGATGGACTACAATCCGGTCAATATCGCCCCAGAGGGCCATAAGCAGGGGGAATACTACCAGACGACGCTGGGGCCGTACGACTACTGGGCCATCGAATACGCCTACCGGCCAGTAGAGGCAGACAGTCCCGCGAGCGAGCAGGCCCAACTGGCCAAGATCGCCGGCCAAGTCGCGGAGAAAGATCTGGCCTACGGCACGGACGAGGACGCCCTGTACTGGACCCGGGGGATCGACCCGAGCGCGGCGCGCTGGGACTTGCGCGACGACCCAATCGCCCACTACCGCGACCAGATCGCTCTGTCGAAAGAGCTGTGGGCCAAGGTGGAGGACAAATTCGAGCAGAAGGGCGAGCGCTATCAAACTCTGCGGCGAGTATTTGGCTGGGGCTTTAGGCCCTACTTTTCGGGGGCGGGCAATGTCAGCCGCTACATCGGCGGCATCTACCACTACCGCGACCACGTGGGCGATGGACGGCTCCCGCTACAGCCGGTGCCGCCCGCCCGGCAGCGAGAGGCCCTCGACTTTTTGGTGGAGCACGTGTTCGGGCCGGACGCCTTTAGTTGGTCGCCGGAGCTGCTCAACAAGCTGGCACCGGAGCGCTGGGTGGATTTCACTTGGTCGGTGTTCGACGTGCATCGGATCGACTATCCCATCCACGATATCGTGCTGCGCATCCAACGGCGACCGCTCGACCGGTTCTACGATCCAACTCTGTTGAGCCGACTACAGGATCTGGAGCTGCGCTACGAAGGCGACGAGACCTTCGGGATGGTCGATCTGTTTGCTGGACTGCGGCAGGCTATCTGGGCGGAGTTGGAGACGGGTGACTCCATCGACAGCTTTCGCCGCAACCTGCAGCGGGCACAGCTACAAAAACTGATCGGGCTGGTGCTCAGGCCCGCCTGGGGCACGCCCGAGGACGCTCGCACCTTGGCCCGGGCGGATTTACAGACCATCGCCGCCCAGATCGAGACGCGGCTGGATGGCAGCGGTCTGGATGCGTATAGCCGCGCCCACCTCGAAGAGACCAAGGCGCGGATTGAGGCCGCGCTGGAGGCCGGTTTGGAGCGGAGTTTATAAAAAAATACAAAGGTCTATTTATCGTCTCAGAGGCGATAAATAGACCTTTGTTATAACTACCTGTTACCAAGTCGTCTATGGGCCAATCTGATTGTTTTTAGACGATATATCGTCCAATCCAATATGTAGTATCTCCTTTCCATATAGCATCTTATGTAGTATATTTTTAGAGTATCCTCCCCCCCCCACGGTGCTGAAGGCGTTTGTCAAGCAATCGCCTTCAGGCTGTCGTTCCCCTCAAGCCCCTATAATATTTCCCCATTGATAGGGGCCTGCTTTGCCAGGCCCCTTAGGGATAATAATGCGTCTCACCGATTATTTACCGCATGGTCCCGCCATGTCAACGCCGCCGGGCGAGCGAGTGCGTGACGTGCTTACCGCTCGGCACCGCAAAGAGAACGCCTTACTCTCCCGCACGGGATTCGCGCTCGTCATTTGCATTTTCGTTTCGCTGACATCGGCATTACCCACATTCGGACATGATATCCCGAAAGTCTGTAAAGCGCTGGATGCAAATCCGAATGGAGATCCGGCAACCATCTGTGGTCCTGGCGAAAATCAATGGCACCAGCTTAACGAGGAATGGGACGAATTTGTAAGAACCCATCCAAACGAAGAGTATAGATACGCCAACACCCATTGGCATATGGACATAGATGAGGAAGGGATAGGCGGTTGGGATAAATGTGTGGCGGAAGCGTACGATGAAGACAGCGATGATTATAATTTAGTGGAAGGGAACTGTCCGGACGGAACATCAACGGAAGTAATAACACCGCCACCGCCGCAAAACGACGCACCGAGGTTCACTTCAGCGACGAAGAGCATTCCTGAGAACTCTACGTCAGTGCCGGATAAAGTCGAAGCGGTGGACGGCGACAGCCAGGACAGCGTGACAGGCTACGATATCGTGGACGGCGCGGACCAAGGGCAGTTCTTGCCTATATCGTCAACGGGCGATCTAACGTTCAAAACGGCACCGGACCACGAGAATCCGCAGGACGCGAATGGAGACAACGTGTATGAGGTGGTGGTAGAGGCGACCAGCGGCGCGGGGGGGCGTGAGAAGACCGCAGAACAGACGATCACAGTAAGGGTGACGGACGTGGATGAGCCGCCGGACACGCCGGATGCACCGTCGGTTTTGACAGACTCTGAGACGAGTCTGGAGGTGCGTTGGGAGGCACCGACGAACGATGGTAGGCCAGCGATCAAAGACTACGACTACCGGTACGAGAAGACGAGCGATCCGCCGGAAGACTGGACGGAGGTGACGAGTACGATGATCGCCGGATCGCCGGTGGTGATCCCGAACCTCGACGAAGACACCGCGTACTATGTCCAGATCCGAGCGGAGAATGACTAAGGAGAGAGCCAGTGGTCGGATTCGGGAACCGGAGAGACGGAAGCCAACGCGGCACCGGAGTTCACCAGCGATGATGATGTGGATGTGCCGGAGAACACGTCCACGACGGTGCCGGTGCTGACGCTCGTAGCGTCGGACAGCGACGACAACATCGAGCTCTACGAGATCGTAGACGGGGTAGATAAGGATCAGTTTGAGATTGTGTCTTCGAACGAGCTGAGGTTCAAAACGGTACCGAACTTCGAGGCTCGGCCCAACAACAGGTACGTGGTGGTGGTAGAAGTGACCAGCGGTACGGGGGCGCGTGAGAAGACCGCAAAGCAGACGATTACCGTAGCGGTGATAGACGTGGATGAGCCGCCGGGCAGGCCTAATGCACCGTCGGTGTCGGCCGAGTCTGTGACGAGCCTGATGGTGCGCTGGTCGGAACCCACGAACGAGGGTCGTCCGCCAATCACCGGCTACAATTACCAGTACAAGAAGACGAGCGATCCGGATTTGGAGGCAAACTGGACGGAGGGGACGACCACCAGATTGTCAGAGACGATCAGCAGCCTTGACGAGAACACCGAGTACGAAGTCCAGATCCAAGCGAAGAACGACGAGGGAACGAGTATGTGGTCGAATTCGGGGACCGGTTCGACAATGGACAATAACGCGCCACCGGTGTTCAGCGAGGAGACGGTGAGGCAGACGGTGGACGAGAACACGAGGCCTGTGCTTACCGTCCAAGCGTCGGACGAAGATGGAGACCCAATAACCTACTCGACCCCAGGCGGGGCAGATAGGGATAAGTTTGAGATTGTGTCTTCGAACGAGCTGAGGTTCAAAACGGCACCGGATTTCGAGAATCCAGAGGACGAGGAGAGCGCAAACCCGTCGAGCCCGGCAGGCGACAACGTGTACGTGGTGGTGGTGCGTGCGACTAGCGGCACGCCACCCCTGACCGCAGACCAGACGATCATAGTAACGGTGAGGAACGTGTCGGAGTCGGGCGATCCGGTCAACCCTCCGGTCAATCCTCCGGTCACCGACCCTCCGGGAACAGGCGACCCTCCGGGAACAGGGGGCCCATCGGGAACAGACGGCCCTTCGGGAACAGGCGGCACCCCATCGACTCCCCTCACCCCGCTGCCGGAGGATGTGACAGTATCATTTACGAGGGAGCGCTATGAGGCGTCGGAGGACGACGAGGCGGTGGAATTCAGAGTGAGGTTGAGTAAAGCAGTCAGCCAAGAGGCGGTGGTGGACTATGTGACCGTGACCGGCACGGCAATAGGGGGGACGGATTACGAGGGGACCGTCGGGACCCTGACCTTCCCGGCTGGGTCGAGGGGGCGGATAATCCGCGTGCCCATCATTGACGACAAGTTGGTGGAGGAAGAGGAGACGTTCATACTCAGGTTGCGCAATTCCAACGTGCCGATCGGCGTAGGCGAGGCAACGGGCGCGATCACCGACAACGATCTGCAGGTGGTGAGCGTGACGACAGATCAGACCAAGGTAGAAGAAGGCGAGACGGTGACGTTCACGGTGACGCGAACCGGCAGCAACCTGACCGAGCCGCTGAGGGTACCGGTACGCATAACGGAGCGCGGTGACTTCCTCGCCGACGGAGTACCTACTAATACGAGTGTGAGATTCGCGGCGAATGAGACAACGACCACGCTTGAGCTAGAGACGGTGGACGATGAGGTGGAGGAAGCAATCGGCGCGGTGACGGCGACGATCACCGATGGTGATACCTATCGGACAGGCGATGCGGCCAGCGCGACGGTGGCAATCGCCGACAACGACGGGGAAGAACCCGAGATAGAAGTGCGCAGAAGCGATGTGACGGTGTCGTTTGCCGCGACGCGCTATCAGGTGTCGGAGGGAGGCGGAGTGCTGGATTTCGCGGTGAGGCTGAATGCAGTAAGTCTCGAGGCGGTGACGGTGGACTACGCGACCGTGAGCGGCACGGCGACGGCGGGGCAGGATTACAGGGCGACAATCGGGACCTTGACCTTCCCCATCTTGGAGACGGAGCAGAGGATCCGCGTATTCATCATTGACGACAATGTGGTAGAGGACGACGAGACGTTCACAGTCAGGTTGCGCAATTCCAACGCGACAATCGGCCAAGGCAAGGCAACGGGCGCAATCGCCGACAACGATCTACGAGTAGTGGTCAGCGTCGCAGCAAACCAGACAGCCGTGGCAGAAGGCGGGACGGTAGCGTTTACGCTGACGCGGGCAGGCGAGCTGACCGCGCCGCTGACGGTGCCAGTACAGGTAACAGAGCTCGGTGCGTTCCTCACGGACGAGGTTCCCACCGTAGCGACATTCGCAGCGAATGCCGCGACGACCACGCTTCTGGTGGCAACAGACGACGACGGGCACGTAGAGGCGAACGGTGCAGTGACGGCGACGATCACCAGCGGCGCGTATCAGATAGGCGCTGCGGCCAGCGCAACAGTGACGGTCATCGACAACGATGTGCGCGGCGTGACCGTGACCCCGAGGACGCTGACAGTCCGCGAGGGCGGTAGTGCTAGCTACGGGGTGGCGCTGAACACAGAACCGACAGCGGACGTGACCGTGGTCGTGCAGGTGCCAGCGGGCGCAGAGATTTCGGTCGCCCCAACGGCGTTGACATTTACCGCGGCCAACTGGAGGACGACGCAGCTAGTTGCGGTGACCGCAGATCATGATGCCGATACCGACGCCGACGATCCAGTGACGATTCGCCATGCGGTTAGCGGCGGCGACTACAGTGCGGTGACGGCACCGAGCGTTGCGGTGACAATCCTCGAGGACGACCCAACGATCCGGATCGCCGACGGAGTGGCGGCGGAGGACGACGGGGAGATGGCGTTTTCAGTGCGGCTGAGCCTGATCAGCAGCCAGACGGTGACGGTGGACTGGACGACCGCCGACGGCACGGCGATAGCCGGGACGGATTACGAGGCGGCAACCGGGACGCTGACCTTCCCAATTGGGACAACGGCACAGACGATCCGCGTCCCGATCATTGATGACGACCTAGACGAGGCGGCGGAGACGTTCACCGTCTCGTTGAGCAATGCCAACGCGGCGATCGCAGATGGCGAGGCCACGGGCATAATCGCCGATAACGACCTGCCGGTGGTCAGCGTAGCAACAGACCTAGCAGGAGTGACGGAAGGCGAGACAGTAGCCTTTACACTGACGCGGGTAGGCGACCTGACCGTGCCGCTGAAGGTGCCGGTACGGGTAACGGAGCGCGGCTCGTTCCTCGCAGGCAGAGCACCCACCGAGGTGACATTCTCGGCCAATGCGGCGACAACCACTCTTCTGGTGGCGACAGACGACGATAGGCGCGACGAAGCCAACGGCTCGGTGACAGCGACGATCACCGATGGTGCGACCCACCGGGTAGGCGATGCAGCCAGTGCGACGGTGATGGTCATCGATAATGACGTGCTCGCCGTGATCGTGACCCCGACGGCGCTGCTCGTGCCCGAGGGCGGCAGCGCGAACTACACGGTGGTGCTGGACACGGAGCCGACAGCGGAAGTGACCGTGGCCGTGCAGGTGCCAGAGGACGCGGAAGTCTCAGTGGACGAGACGGTATTGATATTCACGGCCGAGGATTGGAATCAGGCGCAGACAATAACGGTGACCGCCGCTCAGGATCTCGACGCAGTACCCGACGATCCGGTGGTACTGACGCATGTAGTCAGTGGGGGCAACTACGACGCGGCGACGGTGGCTAGCGTTGCGGTGACGATCCTTGAAGATGATATGTCTACGCTATTAATCGCCAACGCGGCGGCAGCAGAGAGCGACGGGGAGCTGGCGTTTTCAGTCCGGCTGAGCCTAGCCAGCGACAAGACGGTGACCGCGGAGTATGTGACTGCGTCCGGCACGGCGACAGCGGGCGAGGATTACGAAGCGACGACTGGTACGCTGACCTTCCTCGCTTTGGAGACACAGCAGACGATCCGCGTGCCCATCATCGACGACGACCTAGACGAAGCCGCGGAAACGTTTACAGTCATGTTGATCAATGCTTCCAACGCGACGATCAAAGATGGCAAGGCCATCGGTGTAATTGTCGACAACGACCTGCCGGTGGTGAGCGTGGCGGCAGATCCGACAGCGGTGGAAGAAGGCGAGACGGTGACGTTCACCCTGAAGCGGGCGGGCGACCTCACTGTGCCGCTGAAGGTGCTGGTGAACGTGACGGAGCGCGGCGCGTTCCTCGCGGACGGAACACCCACCGAGGCGATGTTCGCGGTCGGAGCATCGCACACGACGCTTCAGGTGGCGACTCTGGACGATGATGTGGACGAAGCCAACGGCTTGGTGACGGCGACGATCGCGGATGGCGCAACCCACCGTGCCATCGTTCCGGTCCTCGACAACGACGTGCGCGGCGTGACCGCGACCCCGACGGCCCTGACCATTCCCGAGGGCGGCAGCGCCAGCTACACGGTGGTGCTGACTTCGGAGCCGACGGCGGATGTGACCCTAGCCGTGCTGGTGCCCGAAGACGCGGAGGTGGCAGTGGACGAGACGGAATTGACGTTCACGGCGGAAGATTGGAACCAGGCGCAGACGATAACAGTGACCGCCGCTCAAGATGCCGACGCTGTAGCCGACAATCCAGGGACGATCCGTCATGCAGTCAGTGGCGGCGATTACGATGCGGTGACGGCAGCCAGGGTTGCGGTGACAATCGTTGAGGACGACACACCCACGCTATGGATCGCCGATGCAGCGGCAGCAGAGGGCGACGGGGAGCTGGCGTTCCAAGTGCGGCTGAGCGTGGCCAGCAGCCAGACGGTGACAGTCGAGTACGCGACCGCCGACGGTACGGCAACGGCGGACGAGGACTACGAGGCAACGACCGGCACGCTGACCTTTTCTGCCTTGGAGACGACGCAGACGATCCGCGTGCCCATCATCGACGACGACCTAGACGAGGCGGTCGAAGCGTTCACGGTCGCGCTGAGCAATGCTTCCAACGCAACAATCGGAGATGGCGCGGCGGACGGCGTGATCGCCGACAACGACCTGCCGGTGGTGAGCGTGACAGCCGACCCAGCGGCCGTGGAAGAAGGCGCGACAGTGACGTTCACACTGACGCGAGTGGGCGACTTGAGCGGGCCACTGACGGTGCCAATAAGTGTGACCGAGCGCGGCGCGTTCCTCGCGGAAGGAGCTCCCGCCGAGGCGACATTCGCAACGGATGCGTCGCATACGACGCTTCTGGTGGCGACGGTAGATGATGATGAGGACGAAGTAAACGGCTTGGTGACGGCGACAATCGCGGAGGGCGCGACCCACCGGGCAGGCGATGCGGCCCGTGCCATAGTGCCAGTCACCGACAACGACGTGCGCGGCGTGACCGTAACCCCGACAGCGTTGACGGTGGACGAAGGCAGCAGCGACAGCTACGCGGTGGTGCTGACCTCGGAGCCGACGGCAGACGTGACCGTAGCCGTGCAGGTGCCCGAAAACGCGGAAGTCGCGGTGGACGCGATGGAATTGACGTTCACGGCCGAGGATTGGAATCAGGCGCAGACGGTGCCGGTGACGGCGGCGGAGGATGCCGACGCAGTAGCCGATGATCCGGTGGTGCTGACGCATGCGGTCAGCGGCGGAGACTACGATACAGTGCCGGCCGAATCCGTGGCGGTCACCATAACCGAAGACGACACGCCGGAACTGGCGGTCACCGACGGAGCAGCGGCGGAGGGGGACCAAGTGCTGGAGTTCACCGTGCGGCTGAACGTGGCCAGCAGCCAGACGGTGACGGTAGGGTATGCGACCGCCGACAGCACGGCGATGGCAGGGACGGACTACGAGGGAACGACCGGCACGCTGACCTTTGCTGCCTTGGAGACGGAGCAGACGATCCGCGTGCCCATTATCGACGATGCCCTAGACGAGGCAATCGAAGCGTTCACGGTCCTGTTGAGTGAGCCGGAGAACGCGACGGTCGCAGATGGCGCGGCAACGGGCATAATCGCCGATAACGATCTGCCGGTGGTCAGTGTGGCGGCAGACCCAGCGGCCGTGGAAGAAGGCGCGACAGTGACGTTCACACTGACGCGAGTGGGCGACTTGAGTGGGCCACTGACGGTGCCGGTGGACCTAACGGAGCGCGGCGCGTTCCTTGCGGATGGAACACCCACCGAGGCGAGGTTCGCGGTCGGAGCATCGCATACGACGCTTCAGGTGGCGACGGTAGATGATGATGAGGACGAAGTAAACGGCTTGGTGACGGCGACAATCGCGGAGGGCGCGACCCACCGGGCAGGCGATGCGGCCCGTGCCATCGTTCCGGTCCTCGACAACGACATGCGCGGCGTAACCGTGACCCCGACAGCGTTGACCGTGGACGAAGGCAGCAGTTCGAGCTACGCGGTAGTGCTGACCTCGGAGCCGACGGCGGACGTGACCGTGACCGTGCAGGTGCCCGAAGGCGCGGAGGTCGCAGTAGACGAGACGGAATTGACGTTCACCGCGGCCAACTGGAAGACGACACAGACGATAACAGTGATCGCCACTCAGGATGCCGACGCGGTGGCCGACGATCCGCTGATGCTGACGCACGTCGTCAGCGGCGGAGACTACGATACAGTGACGGCCGAATCCGTGGCGGTCACCATAACCGAAGACGACACGCCGGAACTGGCGGTCACCGACGGAGCAGCGGCGGAGGGGGACCAAGTGCTGGAGTTCACCGTGGCGCTGAACGTGGCCAGCAGCCAGACGGTGACGGTAGGGTATGCGACCGCCGACAGCACGGCGATGGCAGGGACGGACTACGAGGGAACGACCGGCATGCTGGCCTTTGCTGCCTTGGAGACGGAGCAGACGATCCGCGTGCCCATTATCGACGATGCCCTAGACGAGGCAATCGAAGCGTTTACGGTCCTGTTGAGTGAGCCGGAGAACGCGACGGTCGCAGATGGCGCGGCAACGGGCATAATCGCCGATAACGATCTGCCGGTGGTCAGTGTGGCGGCAGACCCAGCGGCCGTAGAAGAAGGTGGGACGGCGACATTCACGCTGACGCGAGTGGGCGACTTGACCGCGCCGCTGACGGTGCCGGTGACCGTGACGGAGCGCGGCGCGTTCCTCGCGGAAGGAGCTCCCACCGAGGCGACGTTCGCAACGGATGCGGAAACGACGACGCTTCAGGTGGCGACAGACGACGACGAGCGCGACGAGGCGGACGGCGCGGTGACGGCAACGATTGCGGAGCGCGCGACCCATCGGGTGGGCGAAGCCGCTAGCGCGACGGTACCAGTCACCGATAACGACGAGCGCGGCGCGACCGTGACCCCGACGTCTTTAACGGTGGATGAGGGCGCCAGCGCCAGCTACGCGGTAGTGCTGACCTCGGAGCCGACAGCGGACGTGACCGTGACCGTGCAAGTGCCCGAAGGCGCAGAGGTCGCAGTGGACGAGACGGAATTGACGTTCACCGCGGCCAACTGGAAGACGACACAGACGGTAATGGTGACTGCCACTCAGGATGCCGACGCGGTGGCCGACGATCCGCTGATGCTGACGCACGCCGTCAGCGGCGGCGACTACGAGGGCCTATCCGCAGCAAGCGTCGAAGTGACGATCACCGAAGACGACTCCCCAGGAATAACGGTCTCCGAGACGGCCTTGACGATCATAGAAGGCGATTCTCGGAGCTACACAGTAGTGCTGGACACCGAGCCAGCCGCGGACGTGACGGTGGCCGTGCAGGTGCCGGAGGACGCGGAGGTGTCGGTGTCTCCAGCGGCGTTGACCTTCACGGCGGCTAATTGGAACGAGGCGCAGACGGTCGCAGTAACCGCAGCCCGCGACGACGATGCGGTGGCCGACGATCCGCTGATGCTGACGCACGCCGTCAGCGGCGGAGACTACGAGGGTGTGACGGCGGCAGATGTCGAAGTGACAATCACCGAAGACGACACGGCTGGAGTGACGATCTCAACCGCTGCGCTGGAAGTGCCGGAAGGCGATTCCCAAAGCTACACAGTGGTGCTGGACACTGAGCCAGCGGCAGATGTGACCGTCGAAATACAGGTGCCAGAAAACGCGGACATCGCGGTGGCTCCGCTGATGTTGACGTTCACGGCGGACAATTGGAATACACCACAGACAGTCGCGGTAACCGCCGCTCAAGACGACGATGCCGTCACCGACGATCCGCTGACGATCACGCACATAGTCAGCGGCGGAGACTACGAGGATGTGACGGCAGCGGGCGTCGAGGTGACGATCACCGAAGACGACACGGCTGGCGTGACGATCTCAACCGACGTGCTGGAAGTGCCGGAAGGCAGCTCCCAAAGCTACACGGTAGTGCTGGATACCGAGCCAGCAGCGGACGTGATGGTAGTGGTGGCAGTGCCGGAAGACGCGGAAGTAGCGGTGTCTCCTCTAACGTTGACATTTACGGCAGCCAACTGGAATACACCACAGACAGTCGCGGTAACCGCTGCTCAAGACGACGACGCCATCGACGACGATCCAGTGGTGCTGACGCACGCCGTCAGCGGCGGAGACTACGAGGGCGTGACGGCGGCAGATGTCGAAGTTTCGATTA
Organism: Candidatus Latescibacterota bacterium; assembly: GCA_965261395.1. GTDB lineage: Bacteria > Latescibacterota > UBA2968 > UBA8231 > UBA8231. The sequence continues at coordinate 1,734,695 of OZ253462.1, read as the reverse complement.
TCGAAGACGACACACCAGGAGTCGCGGTGTCGGAGACGGCATTGACCATACCAGAAGGCGATTCCCAGAGCTACATGATGGTGCTGGATACCAAGCCAGCGGCAGACGTGATGGTCATGGTGGCAGTGCCGGAGGACGCTGAGGTCGCAGTGGACGAGACGACGCTAACCTTCACGGCAGCCAATTGGAATACACCGCAGACGGTTGCGGTAACCGCCTCTCCTGACGACGACGCCATTGACGACGATCCGGTGACCCTGACGCATACAGTCAGCGGTGGCGACTACGAAGGGGTGGCGGCCTCCGAGGTGACGGTAACAATCACCGAGGACGACACCCCGGCCCTGACCATCGCCGACGCGAATGCCACAGAGGGTGACGAGCAGATCACCTTCACTGTGCGGCTGAATGTGGCCAGCAGCCTTGAGGTAATGGTCGATTGGACGACCGCGGACGGCACGGCAGAGGAGGGCACCGACTACGCGGAGACGACGGGCACGCTAACTTTCGACGCCCTGGAAACGGAACAGACAGTTACCGTACCGCTGTTAGACGACGCACTGGACGAAGCCGACGAGACATTCACCGTCGCATTGACCAATGCAGCGAATGCGACCTTGGACGATGCGGAGGCTACCGGCACGATCGCCGACAACGACGACACCCCGGCCCTGACCATCGCCGACGCGGAGGCAGCCGAAGGCGACCGGGAGATCACCTTCGCGGTGACGCTGGGAGCGGCCAGCAGCCTTGAAGTGACGGTCGATTGGACGACCGCTGACGGTACGGCGAAGGCAGACGCGGATTACGTGGCGGCAGACGACCGTCTAACCTTCGCGCCCGGCCAGACCGAGGTGACCATCGCGGTAGTAGTATTCAACGACGCGCTGGATGAAGGCGACGAAACGCTCACCATCGCGTTGAGCGATCCGACCAACGCCACAATAGCCGAAGGCACAGCCACAGGTACTATCACCGACGATGACCCCTCGGTGGAGAAGGCGTGGCTGGCGCGGTTTGGGCGGACGACGGCGAGCCAAGTAATGGACGCGGTCTCGGACCGCCTAACGGGTCGGTCTGGACAAGGTGCACATCTAACGTTGGGCGGTCAGCGGGTGACGGCGGCGGCAGTGGCCGGGCGAGGGGGGGCTAATGCGGTTGACCGGACTGTCCCGGCCAAGAATGCTTCCTCCGCAGATGTTCTATCCCAGCATCCCTTCTATCATCTGACGAGAAGTTCCTTCGCGGATATTATATCCCGCAGTTCCTTCCAAGTGTCGTCGGCTAAACCTAGCGAAGAGCAAGGTGCCCGCTGGACAGCTTGGGGGCGAGGAGCGACGACCCGCTTCAGGAGCGAGGAGGTCGATTTATCGCTTACGGGTGGCGCGGCAACGGGCCTGCTCGGCGGTGATTGGCAACAAGGTCGGATGCTGGCTGGTTTGGCGGTGGCGCACAGCTCGGGCACCGGCGAGTTCGATGTGCATACGGCCGAGGAGGCTTTCCGCAAAGGCGAACTGGCGAGCTATCTGACTAGCGTGCATCCCTACCTACGCGTCGCAGTGACTGAGCGGCTGTCGGCGTGGGGGTTGTTCGGCTACGGGCGCGGCCAGATGGAACGAATGGGCGACCGTCCCGACACTGATATTGGGATGCTGATGGGTGGATTGGGTGCTCGCGGCGTGTTGCTGTCGCCGACGGAATCGTCTGACTTCGATGTGGCGCTGAAGTCGGACGCCTTCTTGGTGCGGATGGATACAGACGCCGCGGTCCGACCGGCGCTAGAGACCATGACGAGCCGATTGCGCCTCCTGCTGGAAGGAGGTCGCCCTGTGGAATTGGACTCGGGCCGGATGTCCCCGTCGCTGGAAGTGGGAGTGCGCCACGATGGCGGCGACGCGGAGACCGGGCTGGGGCTGGAAGTGGGCGGCAACTTGGGCTATACCCACGTACAGCGGGGCTTGGAATTGAAGGCGACGGCGCGGCGGCTGCTGGTGCATCAGGCCAACGGCTATGAGGAGTGGGGCGTGGGCGGCTCGCTCAGTCTAGACCCAGGCGCGTTGGGCCGAGGCCCGTCGCTGCGGATGCAGTCGTCTTGGGGGGCGACGAGCGGGATGGATCGCCTCTGGTCGCAGCGCAGTGCGGCGGACTTGGCGCGATCCACCCAAGCCGCCGGGGCCGGTCTATTCGACGCGGAGTTAGGGTACGGCCTAGACGCGCTCGGTGGCCTGCTAACTCCGTATGCGCGTGTCGCGTCGTCGGGCCGAGACACGCGCACCTATGGCTTGGGTGGGCGGCTGCGCGTGGAGCGGTCGTTGCGCGTGGATTTGGTCGGCGAGCGCCGCGAGCGCACGGCGGCCCAGTCCGGGCACGAGCTCAAGCTGCGCAGCACCCTGTACTGGTAAGCCGTCCTCCGTTGCGCCCTCCTCCAGCAGCAGCGATCATAGAGGACTTCCAGAACGCGCTGGCCAACGAGGGGCGGTTCTGGATTGACCGCATCCACGGCGAGGCCATGTTGCGCACCGCAGGCCCAGAGCGCATGGTGCATTTGCAGCAGGTCATAGACAACGACTTCAAGATGGCAGAGGTGCATCAGCGGCATCGGCGGGAAAACGCCGAACCGTCGCGGGGGTGATTCACCCGGCCGGCCGCATGGACCGCGGCGCAAACCAAGCTTTCGCCTTCGACCGCGAGTCCCGCACATTGGGTTAGAGCGCATTCGGAGCTTCGTTCCCCCACGGATACGACTCGACGCGGAGCAAGCGATCCGCTGCGGGTAGCAAAACCCTGACGCCTTCCCGCTCCGAGGAAGAGCAGATGGCGAATCCGATTTCGGTTGCGCGTCGGGCCTCACAGATGTCGCACGCGGTGCGGCCCCCCTCTTTGACAGCGCGGACTAGGTCGCTCACCATGTTCATGCCGGCCGGCCAGCCTTCCGCCTTCGGCGGCAGGGGAAATAACTCTTCAGAGTCGTCCCTCCAGATGCGGGCTGCGCTCGCGTCGGCGAGTACGGAGATCCGTCCGCCATCGCCCGCAACCTCAAAGGCGGGGCCTTTGGCTCCGTCGCAGGTTACATAGGCGACTCCGCCGTTGTCCATCCCGATCTGCGCACGGCAGGGCGGATCGATCCGGCGACGCTCATCCGCGGAGTCGCCGGGATCTACAAAGCCGCTGACCCATGCGGGCTCCGGATCTCCCAGCAGCGCGAGCATGGCGTCGTACCAGTGACAGCCGTGATTGATTGTATTCGGGATGCCGTATGCCACCAAGCTGGTCACCTCGCCGATCAGGCCGCCAGCGATGGCCGAGCTTAGCGTCCGATAGGCGGAGTCCCAGCGCCGGTCGAGGGCGAAGGCAAGGGGGGTCTCCGCACAGGCCGCGACGATGCGATCCATTTCGGCGAGGGTCGTGGCCAGCGGTTTGTCACTCAGAATCCCGCGGACGCCGGCGGCCACCGCCCTTTCGATCTGGTCGGCGTGCATTGTCTGTCGGGTGGCGATGCAGACGATGTCGGGAGCGACCTCCTTGAGAAGCTGCTCGTAGTCGTCAAAGGCCGGCACCTCTCCCCACACGTCCCGCCAGCACTCGACGAATTCTGCGCGTTCCCGTTCGCCGTAGTCGAAGACACCGACGACTTCCGCGTCGGGATTGGCGCAGAAGGCGGCGGCGAAGTTGTGGCTTGTCGGCTTGCGCAGGATCTGGCGGTGGCAGCCGGCGATAGCGACGCGAAGCATGGCGTTCATATCTCCTTTCCCCGCAGCTCAACAGACAGCCTGAACTCGTCCGACCGGACTCCTGCACATTGGAATCTCATCGCTAGATCCAGTTCTCGCGCGCTCATGGTCAGAAGTCGTAGTCGGATTTCAGCACCGACTCGTCCCTCCACCTCGGACTGCTCCGCTCGGCCTGCCGGGTCCGCTTCGCCAGGCAGGAACAATTTTGGGCGAGCACCTCGAAGATGCGGTTGGCGACGATCCGGTGGCCGAGGTCGTTCTGATGCACGCCGTCGTAGTGGACCATCCAAGGCGCTGCACCGCTCGCGGCCAGCAGATCGACGTACAGACAGTCGAGTTGTGCCGCCACCTCGGCCGTGGCCGTGTTGAAGCTCCCAAACAGGGGCAGATCGGCGTGGCTCCAGGTCTTCCCCCCGACGGTGAAGTCGGTCATGAAGTAGGGCCCGAGCAACAGGATGAGCGGGTTCCCGCGTTGGCGCACGCGTCCCACGAGCAGGGCGAGGTCCTCGCAAAACTGGGCCAATGGCGTACCGCCCCGAGCGTCGTTGAGGCCGTAGGAGATCGCGAGCAGGTCGGGGTCGTGGGAGAGGACGTGTCTGTCGAGGCGCTCGTCGGCAGCCGGCTTGCCGCTCTCCTCGTACGCCGGGCTGCGCCTAGCGATGAGGTTGGCACCGATTCCAGAGTTGACGACCTGCATAGGCGCGGTCTGGAAGTCGTTGATGAGCGCGCCTAGGAGAGGCACCCAGCAGCGATCGGGAGCGGTGCTCCAGCCGCCAGCAGTGGTGCTCTCGCCGAGGGCGACCATGCAGCGAAACTCCTCAGCGCACCAGTCCTTCTCCATCTTACAGTAGCTCCGGTCGGAACTCCACGGCGTTGACGGCCTTCTTCCGGTCGCCATCGTCCTCCATCTCGAACTCGATAATCACGCCGCGCATCCTCAACTGGGCAAAGTCCGCATTGGACACCACCCCGCCCCTCGCCATGCGCAGGTCGGTAATGTGCAGAAAAATATCCTCGCGCATGGTGTCCAGCCCCAAGTCGGTCTGCGCAGTCAAGAACCCGTAGCCCTTCTCCTCGTTGACCGCGTGCAGGATGCCGCGCAGGCGCTGGGTTGAATCGCGGTCAGAGAACAGGATGTCGGGCACCAAGTACCCGGAAAAGTGGTAATCTACCTCTTGGCGCAGCGCGGTGCTGGTGTTCATAAAAGACAGCAAATCGACCCGCTTGCCCCGGTTTTGCAGGGCGCGCACCAAGCGCACGAAGTCGCCGTCGCCAGTGCCCAACAACACGTAGTCCAAATTCTCTGCCTGCAACAGGGCATCTATCGCCAGCTCTAGGTCGGCGTCGGCCTTGACGATGGTCTCGCCTTCTGAAGTGAGATAGCGCCGCACTTCCTTGAGTATGAGATGGTAGCCCTCCCGCCGCGCTCGACTGCGATACGTTTCTCTCTTTTGGCGGTACTCTGGGTCCATTTTTTCGCGATCGCGGTCAATGGCCATATAGGCGTTGGCCCGCACTACAACCGCCTGCTGCGCCTCCACCAGGGCCTTGATCTGGCGAAAGCGGATGGCGTAGCCGCCGCAGCGGTTGAGATTCTCCATGTCGAGAAATATGCCTGCTTTTAGCACGTGTATCCTTTTGGTGGAGTAGAGGCCCTTTGGGGCATCCTAAATGTGAAAGATGTACAGGTCGCGGGAAGGCAGCGGCAGTTCTACCCAAGCGCCGCCTTGGCGATGGCTTTCGGCGACGGCGATGGTGGCTTCTGTGATGTGGTGTGTCACGTCGATGTGGCCGCGCGTGGGTTGGCCGGATTCGCGCGCCGCGACCAAATCCTCCAAGCAGCACTGCGTCGTACTGCGCGGCGTCACCGGATCGACGGGTGCCTCCTCCCACAAGGCGCTCCGTCCTTGCACGGCACCGGGCCGGCGCAGTGAAACGTCGGCCCCATTGTTGCACGAGCGAATTGCGCCCTCCGAGCCGATGACCTCGAATTCCCACGGGGCCGCGGGAATTGACCACGCCTCGACGCCGTTGGCAAAGCGCAGTTGATAGGTAGCCAAGGGATCGGCCGGAATGTGATTGCCCTCGACTTGCAAGCCTCGGGGCAGCAGCTCGCCGCGCACGGCTGTAATCGCCGGGTCGCCGATGAGATAGGACACTGTGTCGATCGAATGGATGTGTCCGTGCATCAGGCTGGAACTGGCGTAGTGAATCACGGCCCGGACCTCGCCGACCTGACCGGCGGCGACCGCATCTTTGACCACCTCGTAGCGGTTGTCAAAGCGGCGCAGGACGCCCGTGTTGAAGAGTGCGTTGTTGCGCTTTACGGCATCGCGGATTTCGTCGGCGCGCTCCATGGAGCTGGCCATGGCCTTTTCGAGGAAGATCATCGGCACGCCCAGATCGGCCACTGCCACCGCTAGGTCGGCGTGCGAATCGCCGCGAAAGCTCGCATCCGGGGCCTCCCTAGCGGGCTTGGGCAAACAGGCCGCTGTGCAGATGGCCACGAGGTCTGGCTCTTCGCGGCTGATCATGTCGCGGAAGTCCTCGTACACGGCTGCTCCCCAGCGGCTTTGAAAAGCATCGCGCTTATCCGGCAGGAGGTCCGCTCCGGCCACGAGTTCCAACCGCTCGCTCGCCTTGGTCGCGGCCGCGACCGAATAGGGCAAGTCGCCGTGCCCTTCGTCGTCGATGGTGCTGCCCATGCGCCCGAGGCCAATGATAGCTACTGTGTGTTTCTTCATGGTGGCTCTCCTTTCTATGCAGCAGACAACCTACTCATCCCACCAAAATTTCGCCAGCGCCGCCCGCCCGCGGCACGGCGCAGTTTATTGGCAAAAGGACAAACGGCGGGAATGCGTTGGGGCGATGGTTTGTCTAATTTTAGTATTTTACCCCAACCCTTTTACGTGGAGGATTGTATGAAGCGCATTCGCAAGTCGGCCCTCTGGGCCTTGGGTATTGGTCTGTTGAGCATTTTGTCGCTTGAGGCACAGCCGGGCGGCAGTGGTCGCGGGAGTGGTCGCGGCGGCGGTGGTGGCATGTCGCCGGACCAGATTTTCGGTCTGCTGGCCTTTGAGGAGAAATTCAACGTGACCGACGAGCAACTGCTCGCGCTGCGGGGCAGCCTCAAGCCACTCTACACAGAGCGGCAGCAGATGATGAGTGAGCTGTTCAGCGGCGAAGGCGATTTCCGGGCCCTGCGCGAGACCCTGCGCGAGAAGCAAATAGAGATACGGGGCAAGATTATGACGGCACTTACCGAGACCCTCAGCGAAGAGCAGATCGAGGTGCTGAAAACGCATATGCAAGAGCAGCAAGAGCGCCGCAGGAACTTCGGCGGCCGGGGCGGTCCCCGCGGCGGTGGTGGTCCCCGCGGTGGTGGCGGCGGCGACGGCGGCGGCTTTTGAGAATACGCATCCAAAACCTGAGCAAGACCTACGGTCGCGGTGGTGTTCCGGCGCTTTCCGACCTGAACTTGGAGATCCGCCACGGGACGTTTGGTCTCTTAGGACCCAACGGCGCGGGTAAGACCACGCTGATCAAAATTCTCTCCACCCAGATGGCACCCAGCACGGGTGCGGTGGAGATCAACGGCTGGGACCTCCAGCGGGACTGCGCCCAAGTGCGGCGGCGACTCGGCTACTTGCCGCAGCACTTTGGTGCCTACCCGCAGCTTTCGGCTTGGGAATTCCTCGACTACATGGGGCGGCTCGGCGGCTTGCACGACCAGCGGCAGCGCCGAGAACGGATCGCCCAAGCCTTAGAGGACGTGGGTCTCTACGAGGTGTGCGAGCGCAAGACGGGCACCTTTTCGGGGGGGATGCGGCGGCGGCTTGGCATCGCGCAGGTGATTTTGGCCGATCCTGAGTTCATCATCGTCGATGAGCCGACCGTCGGGCTGGACCCAGAGGAGCGAATCCGCTTCCGGGCCATCTTGGGGAAGCTGAGCGCCAGCCGCACCATTCTCATCTCGACCCACATCGTCGGCGATATTTCGAGCACCTGCGAGGACCTAGCCGTATTGCATCAGGGGCGGTTGCGCTTCCACGGTGCGCCGGCGGACTTCGTCGCCAAGGCCGAGGGCAAAACTTGGCTTTTGCAGACGGACGACGCAGGGTTTGAAGCCATCGCCGACCGCTTTAACGTGGTCACTATCAGTGCCGACGGCGGCGGCATGGCGCTCAGGCTCGTCGGCGACGCGGCCCCGCCGCCGAGTGCCGTGCCGACCGCGCCCAATCTCGAAGACGCCTATATCTATTTTATGGGATCGGCCTGAACGCCATGCGCGCCGTCCACAACATCCTCGGCGTGGCCCGCTACGAGCGGATGCTGCTCTTGCGGACCACCCGCTTCCGCATCCTTGGCGGCATTGGGATCGCGCTGCCGCTGCTGATTGGCATCGGCCTATCGGTGCTAGAGGCCCAGGGGATGGAATTCAGCTCGGCGCTGGGCATGGGGGCATTTGTCCCCTTTTACGTCTATAGCTACGTGCAGGCGATGGTGATCGCCTTTATCGTCGGCGACTTCCGCGCCGCGGACGAGCGGGCCGGGGTCCACGAGGTGATCGCCGGGCGGCCGATCGCGACGGCCGAGCTGGTCATCGGCAAGTACCTAGGGGTCGTCGGTGCCCTGCTGACTTTGAGCTTGGTGGTGCTGGTTTTGACGGTGGCCATCCAAGCGGCCAAGATCAGCCTACTCGACGCACCCTTCACGCTCCGGCCCTATCTGCTGTACCTGCTGGTGATGACCCTGCCAGCTCTGCTGTACATGTCGGCCTTGACCTTCTTTTTAGGGGCACTCTTGCGGCACCAGACGGCCGTCGCTCTACTGACGATGGCCTACGCGCTCGCCGTGCTGTTTTACCTCGGCGAGACCCACGGCGGCTTGTGGGACTTTGGTGCCTTTTTCGCCCCGCTGTTCTACTCGGACATAATCGGCGTGGGCGACCTAGCGCGGGTGATTGACCAGCGGCTATTTTATTTATCTCTGGGGCTGTTCCTTTTTGGCCTGTCGATTGAGCTTTATCCGCGCCTGTCCCAGTCGGTGAGATGGGTTTGGGTCGGGCGGGGGATGGCCGGGGGCGGGCTGTTGGCGGCGGTGGGGCTGTATCAGCACATCGACGCGCAGGACCAAGCCAACCAAGCCTATCGCCAGCGCCTGCTCGCCGAGCACTATCGCTACGCAGACGCGCCCGCACCGCAGGTGGAGCACTACGAGTTAGAAGTCGCGTTGGTCGGCGAAGCTGCACCGCTTGTGGCCAAGGCCGAGCTGCGGCTGTACAACTACCACGACGGCGCACTGGACACGCTGACTTTTGCGCTCAACCCCGGCTTGACGCTGCGCTCGGTGCAAGATGCAGCGGGCCATGCGGTGGCGTGGACGCGGGGCGCGGCCGTGATCCGGGTCGCCGCGCCCATGGCGGCCGGTGCCGAGCGAACGTTGACGCTGACCTACGACGGCGACATCGATCGCCAAGGCTTTGACCTGCTGCGCGACGAGACGCGGCTGCGCAAGAACAAATGGCCCTTTATCAAGGGCGACCTGACGGCCTGGATCCGCGACGAATCCGTCTTCTTACCCCCGCGCAGCGGCTGGTACCCCATCGCCGGGGTAGCTTATCACCCACAAGCACCGCCGCCCCCTTCGTTCGCCACCGCGGAAATTGCGGTGTCGGTACCCGCTGGCTTAGAGGTGATCACCCAAGGGCAGCCGGTGGCCAAAGAGCCGCAAGGCGAACGCGTCCGCACGCAGTGGCAGGTCGAGTATCCGGTGCCCCTGCTCTCGCTAAATGCCGGCCGCTACGAAGTGTACGAGGCCACGGTCCGCGAGGTTGACTTCGCTTTCTACGTCCACCCGGCCCACCTGCGCCCGGTGCACTTTTTCGCCGACGCTGCCGACAAAGTCATCGAGACCATCGACCAGCTTTTCGACGCGATGGAGCAGGAGACCGGGCTGCGATACCCGTATCCGAGGCTGTCGCTGGTGGAGGTACCCTTTCTGGTGCAGTGGTACTACGAAGGCTGGGAGGAACGCGGCGGCCTCGTGCAGCCGGGGGTGCTGATGATCGAGGAAGACGTGTTGATGGGCCACCGCTTCCAGCGCGACTTCAAGGCGCGGGTGGCGCGGCGGCGTGGCAACCAAGACGAGGCGCAAATAAAAAAGGACGTGCTGGTCGGGGCGGTCTTCCAGGATTTTCTCAGTCCCGAAGGAGAGCGCAGCGGCCTGTTTCGCAGCCCGCTGGTGCAGCTATGGTCCTTCGACCGCGGCTTCGGCGGCGAGCACGCCGATCTAGTCGCGCGCGGGTTGCCGCTCTACATGCAGGAAGACGTCAGCGCCGACTTGCGAGTGGCGATGTTTTCGGGGCGCTGGGGTGGCCGGATGGGCGGCGGGATGGCGCGGATGATCGGCAGCATGATGCGCGCGCGGGGTGGCGGCCCCGGCGGGACTCGTCAGTCCGCCGCCAACACCGGCCCGGTCTGGGACACGCTAGTGGTAGAGATGCAGCAGAACTCGCTGGCAAAGATGGATAAGGACGCCGAACCCAGCCTCTACCGGGCGATCCTCAAGGCCAAGAGCCTGTCCATTTTCCGGGTAATCAAGTCAGTGGTGGGAGCCGACAGGTTCATCGAAGCGATCGGCACCTTTGACGAGAACAACAAGTACCAGCAGGTCTCCTTTGCCGATTTTGAGGCGGCCGTCGTCCCCGATGGGGAAGTCGGTAGCCAGCAAATCGACGTGCAGCAGCTCGTCCACGACTGGATTTACGGGACCCACGTGCCGGGCTATACCCTGACCCGAGCGACGGCCAAGAAGATGGACGACGGCTGGGGCGAAGTGGTGTACCAAGTGATCGTGCGGGTCAAAAACGGCGAGCCGGGCCGAGGTTTTGTCGAAGTGCAAGCCCTTGGGCGCGAGGACCAAGCCGCCAAGGCCATCGCCATTGAGGGCGGGCAGGAGGTCGAGGTGTCCATGGTGCTCTTTGCGCGGCCATTCCGGGTGATGGTCGAGCCGTTTCTGGCCAAAAACCAGCGGCCGATTGTCGCGGCCTTGAGCATCCCCGAAAAGGTCTTCGCCGGCTATCCCAAGTCCTATGTGCGGGTCGTCGATGACGAGGAAAACTTTTTCTCGGAGATCGTAGTCGATAACGACGACGAGGGCTTTTCCATGCCGATCCGCCGGGTGCAACGCTATCTGCGGCCCGGGCTTAAAGGCGACAACTGGCAGGTGCAGGAGCTGCCCCTTGCCTTCGGTCGCTACGAGACCAATTTCCGCTGGAAGCAGCCCGGAGACGGGGCACAGCCAGCGGTGTGGACGGCGACGCTACCTAAGGACGGCGATTACGACGTGGCGTACTATTTCGTGCCGTCGCAGTTTAGTCGGCGCTTTGGCTTGAACTTGGCCGAATCGTTTTCGCTCGCCGTGGCGCATGGCGGTGAGGTCGATACGCTGGCGCTCAAGAGCGAGGCGCTCACGGGCGGCTGGAACTTGCTGGGACGGTTTCACTTTGCCGGCGGCGAGCAAGCCTCGGTCGAACTGTCCGACCAAGCCAGCGGCCAACTCTACGCCGATGCCGTGCGCTGGCGCTGGGTTGACCCAGACAAGCCGGAAGCGGCCTACGAGGAAGACGTGGGGTCTTTTGGCAATTGGCGCGGCCGCGGTGGCGAGCGGTCGCAACCGAGCGCTCTTACCCGTTGGCTGAACAGGGTATTTTGAGTCCTATCCGCGTACATCTATACCAACAAATCTTGTAGGGACAACCCTTGTGCTTGCCCTGCTCTGAGGAAAACATGCGACATACAATTCTATGCGCCTCGGCGTGGGCGCTCCTGTTGCTAGTCGGCTGCGAAAGCGAGACCGTTCAGCAGACAGCCGATTTGACGGTCCCGGTCACCGTGCAGCCGGTGGGGTTGGGGACCATCGAGTCGGTGGTGACCTCCACGGGGACGCTGCGGCCGATACAGGAAGCAGTGGTAGTAACCGAGACGCGGGGGTTTTTGTCGCTGGTCCAACTAGGCGACGGGCGCAAGCCGACCGAGGGGATGGCCGTGCAACAGGGGCAAGTCCTCGCCCGCCTCGACAACGAGGAACTGATGGTCGGTGCCCGGCTGGTAGCGCGCAAGCTGGCCGTGCAGAACGCGCGCCAAACCCTTGCCGAACAAGAAGTATTGGTCGAGCGCGGCTTGGTGACCCAGTTCGATGTCGAAGCGGCGCGCAAGGATTTGGCCGACGCGCAGTCGGACTACGACGACGCCTTGGTCCAGATCGGCAAGACCGCAATCATCGCCCCGATTGCTGGGGTACTCAGCGAGTTCACCGATGCCAGCGAGCAGACGCTGGTCGAGGCCGGCACGCCGATCTGCCGCATTGTCGCTTACAGCAAGGTGCTGCTCGACTTGCAGATTCCCAACTCGCAAATCCGCCACATCGCGCTGGATCAGCCCGTGCGGGCGGTTGATTACTCCTACCCGGACGAGGTATTCGTCGGCCACATCTCAGCCGTTGACCCGGTGGTGGATGCCGCGACGCGCACCTTTCGCGCCGTGGCGACGATAGATAACCCCGAGCACTTGCTGCGGCCGGGGATGTTCGTCAAGGCCGAGATCGTGGTCGAGTCGCACGCCGACGCGGTGCTGGTGCCGCGCGAGTTGGTGCTAGTGAGGAGGAATCGCAAGGTGGTATTCGTCGAAGAAAGCGCCCGGGCGCAGATGCGGGAGATCGAGATCGGGCTAGAAGACGCAACATTCGCGGAGGTGCTGCGCGGCGTGGAGGAAGGGGAGCGATTGATTACGAGCAATTACGAGACCCTGCGGTCGCGGACGCGGGTCAGCGTGACCGGGGCGGGAGAGGCTGCGAGGCCGGGTGGTCGGGGCAGGCCGGGGAGATAGTACGCGCATCATGTCGCTACCTGAATTTTCCATCCGCTATCCCGTCACCGTGCTGATGCTGACCCTAGCAGTGGCGCTGTTGGGGGCGATCTCCCTAAGCAAACTGGGAACCGACCTGCTGCCCAACATGCACACGCCGGTCATCACGGTTGACTTGCAGGTGCCCGGCAAGGCACCGCAGGAGGTGGAAGAGCAATATACGCGGCGGCTGGAGCGCGACATTAGCACGATCAGCGGAGTCGCTCGGGTCTATTCGATCACCCGCTCAGGGCAGTCTGTGGTGGTGGCCGAGTTCGATTGGGAAGCGGATATGGATTTTGCCCTGATCGACGTGCAAAAAAAGATGGGGGGGTACGCCACCGACGAAGACATTGAAACGCTCGATGTCATTCAGGAGGATCCGCAGGCGCTGCCGGTGATGCGGATCGCGGTCTCGGCGACCGGGCTGGCCGACCTCGACGAGCTGTTGGGCGCGGTCGAGACCGTGGTCAAGCCCAAGCTCGAAGCGCTCAATGGGGTGGCCTCGGCAGACATTGAAGGGGATGCAGAAAAAGAAATCCGGGTGACGTTGGATCCGTATCTGCTCGAAGCCTTCGGGCAGGACGCCGACCAAGTCATCGCGGCGATCACCTCGGCCAATGAGGACGTGTCTGGGGGGACCTTGCGCGAGGCACAGCAATCGTACCAAGTCAAGGGGCTAGGGCGGCTGGCAGACTTGGAGGATGTGCGCAATGTGATCGTCGGGGCGCGGCAGGGGGAAGGCGTGGAGGAGGGGTTGCAGGTGCCGGTGTACGTGCGCGATGTGGGGGAGGTGGCGTTGGAGTACGAGGAACGGGAAACCATCGTGCGGCTCGACGGAGTCGAGTGCATCGGCTTGGCGATCTACAAAGAGGCCGGTAGCAATACGGTACAGGTCATCGACCGGGTGCTCGAATCCATCGGCGAGCTCGACCAAGACTTGCCCGAGTTGCGCTTTGCGGTGGTTGAAAACCAAGCGCGCTTTATCGAGGAGGCCGTAGCCGAAGTCGAAGAGGCGGCGTTGCACGGGGCGGTGTTGGCGGTGGGGGTATTGCTGTTTTTCTTGCGCTCGTGGACGGCGACTTTGGTGATCGGCCTGGCGATTCCGATTTCGATGCTAGCGACCTTTACCCTGATGTATTTCGAGGATCTGACGCTCAATATCATGACCCTCGGCGGCTTGGCGCTAGGGGCGGGGATGCTGGTCGATAACGCGATCGTGGTCATTGAAAATATCTACCGCCACCTCGAGCGGGGCGAAGACGCGCGCCAGGCTTCGACCAAGGGAGCCAGCGAGGTCGGGGTGGCGATTATGGCCTCGACGCTGACGACCGTGTCGGTTTTCTTGCCGATTATTTACCTGCAAGGGCTGACCAGCGAACTGTTTAAGGACCAAGCCTGGACCGTGGCTTTTTCGCTCGTCTCGTCACTGGCGGTGGCGATGATGACCGTGCCGATGCTAACCTCGCGTTTTTTGCGCGGGCGCGGCGGGGCGACAACCGAGCAGCGCTGGTTGCGCTTCCGCGCTTTGCTCAACGCGGTGCTCGACCACAAGGGAGTGGTTTTGTTGCTGGTGGCCGCAACGGTCGCGGGCACGGCCTACATCGCCCGCGCAATCCCCACCGAGTTTATCCCGCGCGAAGACCAAGGGCTTTTCCACGTGGAGTTGTCCCTGGCACAAGGGTCGCGGCTGGAGCTGACCGATCGGGTGGCCAAGCGGGTGGGGGAGATCATCGGCGAGGTAGGCGGCGACGATGTGGCCGCAGTGTACGCCCGGGCGGGCGTGGACCCGGCGCGGCTGGCCAACATCGGCGACCCTACCGGACCCAACCGCGCCACGCTGTCGGTCGCGCTGGCCCCGGAGACGCGCCGCAGCCTGCCGCAACTGGTCGAGATGGTTGACGCGCAATTGGCGCAAATCCCCGAACTAGACGTGCAATACCAGCTACACGAGACCGCGCTCGAAGGAGTGCTGGGCGAGCGGACGGCCCCGGTCCAAGTGGAGATTATCGGCGACGAGGTGGAAGTGTTGCGCCGCCTGTGCGCCGATCTCGCTGCCCGCTTGGAGGAGTTGCCAAGCGTGTACAACGTCACTTCGAACTTCCAAGGCGGCCAGCCCGAAATCGACCTGCGGCTGCGCGAAGACGCGGTCGTCGCCAGCGGGCTGACCGTCGCGACCATCGTGCAGGCGCTGGAGCGCCGGCTGTCGGGCGAGGTAATCGGCGAGTTGTCCAAAGACCAACGCTCGCGCGATATCCGCGTCGGTTTCGAGCGCCTCGACTTGCGCGAGCTGCCGCAGTTGCGGATCGACGCGCCGGCTGGGGCGATTCTGGCCTTGGGCGATTTGTCGGATCCCATACTGGTCGAAGGGCCGCGCGAGATTTTGCGCGAGGACCAGCGCCGGCTCGGGCGGGTGGTCGGCTATCTGGTCGAAGGCGCGGTGTTGGGCGAGGCCATCGGGCAGGTCGAGCAAATCGTCGGCGCGATGGAACTGCCCGATGGCTACCGGATCGAAATTGGCGGCGAGGAGCGCGAGCGGCAGGAGTCCTTTGCCAACTTGCAGTTCGCGCTGCTGCTCTCGGTGGTGCTGGTGTACATGGTGATGGCCTCGCTCTTTGAGTCGCTGCTGCACCCCTTTACTGTGATGCTGACCGTGCCGCTGGCTGGCGTGGGCGTGGTGTGGGTCTTCTGGGGGCTGGGCGAGCCACTGAGCGTGATGGCCTATATCGGCATCATCATGCTGGGCGGGATCGCGGTCAACGATTCAATCGTGCTGGTTGACCGCATCAACCAATTGCGGGCGCAGTTGCCGACGGTGCGCGCGGCCGTGCTGCAGGGCGCGCAGGATCGGATGCGCCCAATCCTGATGACGACGGCGACCACCATTTTGGCACTGGCGCCGATGGCTGTCGGGCTGGGCGAGGGAGCGGGTTTGCGGGCACCGATGGCGATTGCGGTGATCGGCGGGCTTGTTTCCTCGACGGTGATGGCGCTGGTGGTCATTCCCGTGGCCTACGAGACCGTGGAGCGGCTGCGGTGAGCCTGTCGGCCTGGTCCATCCGCCGCCCAGTGACGACGGCGATGTTTTTCTCAGGGGTTTCGCTGTTGGGGCTTATTTCGCTCGACCGCCTGCAAGTGGAACTAATGCCCGAGGTGGTTTATCCCGAAATTTTCGTCGCGGTGTCGCAGCAGGGCATGGCACCCGAACAAATAGAGCGCGAGTTGGTCATGCCAATCGAGGAGGAGATCAGTCAGCTCGCCGGTGTGGTGGAAATGACTTCTACGGCCTCGCTCAACCGGGGCAATGTGCGGATCTCCTACGAGCCGGGCACGGATATGAAGTTCGCGCTCTTGCAGGTGCAGAGCCGGATGGACCGCCTCCAGCCAAGTTTCCCCGCTCGGAGCCAAATCTCGGTGCAGCGCTTCGACGCGAACGACCTGAGCGCGACGGTGATGGAATTGCAGGTCTTGGCGGCGGGGGCGGACCTCAACTGGCTCAGGGACTACACCGAGGAACACATCGCCCCTGAGTTAGCTGCGGTCGAAGGGGTGGTCAGCGCCCAAGTGCTAGGCGGGCAGCAAAGCGCGGTGGAGATCGTCGCCGAGCCGGAGCGCTTGCAAGCCTACCGGTTGACGATGTCCAACCTGCGCAACGCGCTCGCCGACGCCAACCAGCCGCGGGTCTATCTCGGCGCGGTGGACGACGGCAACGAGGTCTTTCCGGTCAGCTTTCAGGGGCAGTTCAGGGACTTGCGGCAGATCGACGAGACCCTCATCGACGCATCGGTGCCGCTACGCTTGGGAGATGTGGCCGAGGTGGATTACGGATTGCAGCAGCGCACGGACTTGCGGCGGGTCAATGGCCAGTCGGCCGTGGGGATCCTGATCCAGAAAGAGGACGAGGCCAACCTGATCGCGGTGGCCGATGCCGCGACCGCGGCGATCGCCCAACTCAACCGCGACTTCGCGCCCGAGGGCGTGTCGCTGATTGTCACCAACAACCAAGCCGCGCTGATGGAGGACTCGCTCGACACCCTGAAACAGGCGGCGCTGGTCGGGCTGGCGTTGGGGTTGGTGGTGCTGTTCCTCTTTCTGCGCAATGCGCGCTTTGTGGCCATCCTGCTGCTGGCGATCCCGGCTTCGCTGCTGGCGACGTTCAATCTGATGTACGCCGCGGACCTGACGCTCAACGTACTGTCTTTGTGCGGGCTGGCGCTGGCGATGGGGATGCTGACCGACAACAGCATCGTGGTGATGGAGAGCATCTTCAAGCACTTCGAGCGGGGCAAGTCGCCCACAGAGGCCGCGCGCGACGGCACCGAGGAAGTAAGCAGGGCGGTGATCGCAGCAACGGCGACGACGGTGCTGGTCTTTTTGCCGGTCGCCTTTATCCAGAGCGACTTCCAGGATATTCTGCGCGAGTTGGCGCTGGCGATCACCTTCCCGCTGCTGGCCTCGCTGCTGGTGGCGCTGGCGCTGGTGCCAGCGCTGGCGGCGCGGACGCTCGGGCGTCAAGCAGCGGTACCTTTGGGCACGGGGAGGCTCATGGGGCGCTACGCGCTGTTCCTCAAGGCCAGTTTGCGCCATCGGGGCGCGGTGGCCGGCGGCGTGTTCCTAGCGCTGTGCGCAACGTTGGTGGCGGCATTCTTTTTTATGCTGCAACAGGAAGTCATTGCCGAGGAAACCCAGTTTTCGGTGTACGCTAGTCTGGACGATGGTGCGACGCTGGATGCGACAGACGAGGTAATGCAGCAGATCGAGGACGCGGTGCGCGCCCTGCCGGGAATTGAGCGCTTTACGACCAGCGTCCAAGAGGGGCAGGGCAGCGTCACGGTGATGCTCCAAGACCGCGACGAGCGGCCCGAGCGGGTGTCGGCCGAGGCATTGCAGAGCCAACTCGACGGCGAGTTGCAAAAGATTCAGGGTGCCCTGATCGGCTACCAACCGCAGGCTAGCAGTTTCGGCGGCGGCAGGGGACGCACCGGTGGGCGCGGTGGGCGCACGGGGGGGAGCGGCGGGTTCAACTTGCAGGCGGGTGCCACCTCTGAGACGGCGCTGCTCAAGGGGTACGACTTCGCGGTGTTGCAGATGATCGCCGACGATTTGTCCTATCGGCTCGAAGAGCTAGCGGAAATCGATGCCAACAGCGTGCGGCCCGATCTCCAGCGCAGCGCCCCCGAGATTCAGGTGATTCCCCGTCCGCTGGCGCTTTTCGACCACGACCTGCGCGTCAACACCGTCCTGAGCGCGATAGCCAACGCCAATCCAGAAGGCTTCGCAGCGCCGACGGATTTTCTCAAGGCCGACGGCAGCGAGGTTCCCATCGAGGTGCGGCCGACCGCCGACCCAGAAGCCGAAGGCCCCGGGCGCGACGGGGTTGGGGCCATTCCAGTGTTGACGAGTACCGGTGAATACGTGCCGCTGGCGGAGTTGGCCAAGGTGCGCACCGACGAGGGGCGCAATAGCATCCTGCGCACCGACCAAGCGCGGCGCGTGGTGGTCTCCTACCAGTTCGCCGACGAAATCCTCGACTCGCAGCCCCTGCTCGACGCGGCGCGTGCCCAAGTGAGGACGATGGTGCAGGACCTAGTGCTGCCCGACGGCTACACCATCGAAATCGCCGAGGTCGAAACGGACGCAATCTACTACTGGATGATGGGAATCGCGGCGGTGCTGACCTACATGGTCCTGGCCTCGCTCTTTGAGTCCTTGGCCTCGCCACTGCTGATCTTCTGCACCCTGCCGACCGCGGCGATTGGCTCGTGCTGGGCGCTGATGCTGACGGGCACTGGGCTGAGTTCGCAGGCGGGGCCGATGGCCCTGCTAGGCTTTATCGTGTTGATCGGGATCGCCGTCAACAACGGCATTATCCTCATCGACGCCATCAGCACCCTCAGAAAGGAAGGCTGCCGCCGCGAGCGGGCGGTGCTGGCGGCTGGCCGCTCGCGGGTGCGACCGATCCTGATGACTTCGGCGACGACCTTGTTGGGCGTAATGCCTTTGGCGCTCGACTTCGGCGGCGACTACGAGGTCTGGCCGCCCTTCGCCATCACCGTCTTAGGGGGGCTGGCGGTGTCGATGGTTTCGACGCTGATTTTCGTGCCGGTGGCCTATATGGGGCTGGACCAAGTGCGGGCGTGGCTCAGGGGGATCGGCCGCATCGGCGTGGGGCTGGCGACCGGGGGTGCGGCCGCGGCTGTGGGCGCAGTGTACGCGGAGTCCGCTAGCCTGTTC
This sequence comes from Candidatus Latescibacterota bacterium, assembly GCA_965261395.1. Taxonomy (GTDB): domain Bacteria; phylum Latescibacterota; class UBA2968; order UBA8231; family UBA8231. The sequence goes on along the minus strand of OZ253462.1, from coordinate 1,715,824 downwards.
TGGACGGCCCTGCTGGCGCTGCCTTCGTGGGTGCTCCTATTGGGCCTTATTGCGCTCGTCTTGCGGGTCCATCGCACGCGGGCGGCCCGGCGCGCGATGCCGGCTGTGCATTCGATCCGGCTGCAAACCCTGACCAAGATCTACGGTGCCCCCGGGCGCTTCCGCCGCGAGTGGATGCGCTTCGACCGCCGCGACCAAAGGCTGCGCGCCCAAGGTATTGACCCTGTAGATCGCAAGGCCATCAGAGACGGCCTGAGCTGGAAGCTGCCGCTGTTGGCGCTCCTAGGCTTTCTGCACGCGTACTTCGAGGCCGCGCTCTGGCTCTACCTGCTCTCGCTGGCGACGTGGGGGCTAGTGGCCCACGTGTTGCGGCAGGGGGCTTTGCTTGGTCTGGGCCAAGGGGCGGACGTGCTGGCGCGCTGGGCGGTGCCGCTGCTAGTGGTTGGCTACGTGCATTGGCGACTGGCGCTGCCTTCGCTGACGGTCGCCTCGCTGGCGGTGTGGCTGGGCTATCGGGGGGGACGCCTGTTGGCCGACCGGGTGCGCCGCGGCCAAGTGGATCCGGCGACGCTGACAGGCCGGATGGCGTGGCTGACGCGCAGGGCGTACCGCGGGGTGGCGGCCCTGCCCCTGATCGGCGTGGATAAGCCGCAATACCAAGCCCTCTATGGGGTCAACTTGGAGATCGGGCGCGGCATGTTCGGCCTGCTCGGCCCCAACGGAGCCGGCAAGACGACGCTGATGCGGATTATATGCCAAGTGCTGGAGCCAAGCTCGGGATCGGTGGCCTTCGACGGCGTCAATGTCACTCGCCACGGCGCGGTGCAGGGGCTGATCGGCTACTTGCCCCAGCACCTCGGTCTCTACGAGCACCTGACGGCCTACCAATATCTAGAGTATCGCGCCCTGCTGGAGGGCTTCCGCGATCCGACCCTGCGCCGCGCCCGGGTGAGCGAAAGCCTCGAACAGGTCAATCTCGGCGGCCGCCAAAACGACCCGATCGGCTCGTTTTCCGGCGGCATGAAACAGCGCGTGGGGATCGCGCAGACCCTGCTGCATCTGCCGCAGATCATCGTCGTGGACGAGCCGACCGCGGGCTTGGATCCGGTGGAGCGGATTCGCTTTCGCAACCTGTTGACGCGGATCAGCCAAGAGCGGATCGTCCTCTTCTCGACCCACATCGTCGAGGATATTTCCGGTAGCTGCAACCGCCTCGCCGTGCTCAATGCGGGCCGCATCCTCTACGAGGGCACGCCGCAGGCGATGCGCGATTTGGCGTGGGGCCATGCGTGGGAGGCGATCGTCTCCGAGGAAGCTCTATCCCGGATCGACGCGCAGGTCAACGTGATCTCGCATTTGCGCGCACCGGATGGCATTCGCGTGCGGTTTCTGGCTGCGGACGCCGTGCCGGGGATCGCGGCCGCGCCCGTCGAGCCGACGCTGGAAGACGCCTACATCTATGTGTTGAGAAGCAAGGAGGTGCCTGGGTGCTAACTTGGACCACTCTGTTTGCGAGCTTGGTAACGCAGTGCCGGCTCAGCACGCAAATCGTCTTTCACCGCAAGCTGCTGCTCATGGTCTTGGGCATTGCCGCGTACTACGGAGTGCTCTACGCACTGGCGGTGTTCCGGCCGGACGAGGGGTTCAGCGCCGGGCAGGCCCCCTACGTGCTGGTGGAGATCCCCGGCGCGGTCTTGGCGATTTACCTAGCGATGGATCTAGTGTCCGGCGAGCGCGACCGTCGGACGCTGGAGGCGCTCTTTAGCACTTCCACCTCGCACTACGGGATCTGGGTGCTGCGGATGGTGGCCGTTTACCTGCTATTGGCGGCGACCCTGCTGGGCATGAGTGCGGCGGCCTATTTCCTCTTCGCCGAATTTCCGTTCGCGCTGGGCGGACTCAATGCGTTCGCACCGGCGTTTCTGATCGCCAATCTGACCTTCTTCTTTTCGGTGCTCTGCAAGAGCAGCAATACGGCCGGGATGCTTTCGCTGGGAGTACTGGTCGCGGTGTTGCTGAGCGCCGAGTCGCTGGCGGAGACCGCTTACTTTCTCTTTTTAAATCCCTTTAGCCTGCCGCTGGGCATGGACCATGCCGTGTGGGCCGAGATGGTCGCGCTCAACCGCGCGACGCTGGTGCTCGGCGGCGCGCTCTTGCTCTTTTCGGGGCTGCGGCAGATGGCGCAGCGAGAAAGGCTGCTGTCGTGAAAAGTAAACACACCGTTTTTTGCTGGCTGGTGGTGGGAATCCTGACGCGCCCCAGCGGCGCAACAGAGCCAGCGGCGCTCCGCTTGAGCATGGACGACTGCATCGCCATCGCCCTAGAGCAGAGCGCCGCGGTCATCCAGGGCCGCTCCAATATCGAAGCCGCGGCGATCCAAATCGGGAACGCTCGCAATGCCTTTCTACCATCGATCAGCGCCTCCTACGGGATGTCGCGCAGCGTCTCTGGGCCGCGCGAGGGATCCTTTGTCGATCCAGCCACCGGCGAGGTCACCTCTACCCTCGGCGAGAGCACCTCCAGCGGCTCGCAGTCGCTGGGTACCGGCTTCAGTATGAACCTGTACAATCGCGGCAACTGGACCGCCCTAGCGTCGAGCAAACTGGGGCACAAGGCGGCCGAGATGGACCTGAGTACGAGCCAGCAGCAAGTAGTCTTTGAGGTCAAGCAGGGATACTTCAGCTTATTGCAGGCTATTGAACTGATGAAGGTGCAGACCGAGCAGGTGCGGGTCTCAGAGGAGAGCCTGCGCCGGGCCGAGACGCTCTTCGAGGTCCGCTCGGTGCCCCTGTCGGATGTGCTGACGGAGCGGGCCGCGTTGGCCAGCGCACGGGCGAACCTAATCGACCGCGAAAACAGCGTCGCGGTGACTGGTGCCGACTTGGCCTTTGCCATGGGCTTGCGGACCTACGAACCGATTGTGCCGGTCGAGGAGGAATTTGCGATGGTACCGCTCGCGCTGAGCTACGAGGAAGCCTTGGCCTTGGCGCTGGAACACCGCCCGGACTTGCGGTCGCAGGAGTTTTTGCTGCTGCAAGCCGAGGAGGACCTGCGCGGGACCCGCTACGAGTTGCTGCACCCGACGGTGAGCATGAGCACTGGCTACAACTGGCGACTGCGGGCCGACGAGGCGTTTGCGGGGCCGGAAGATCTCTTTTTGAAAAACTACGGCTACTCGTTCAACGTGAGCTTGGGACTGCCGTTATTCAACCGCTTGAGCACCCAGAATTCCATCAAGTCGCAAAAGCTGAATTACCGCCAGCGCATGGAAGACTTCGACCAGGCTAAGCGGCAGGTGGCACTGGATATTAAAAGAGCCTTCCTCAATATCGAGCTATATCGGCGCAGCATTGAGGCCAACCAGATCGCGGTCAGCGCTGCCGAGGAAAGCTACAAGCTGGCGCAGGAGCGCTATGCTTTGTCCACTGGAACGCAGCTAGAGCGGCTGCAAGCGCAAGCGAGCCTTTTTGCCGCGCGCAGCGGCTTGGTCCAGGCCATTTTCAACTACCACATCCAGCTAGCCCAGCTCGACCAAGCGGTGGGGAAACCCGTCGCCGACAGAGGGCGCGGAGACCTGCGGTGAACAATAGACGGAGCATTCTAACACTGGCCTGCATCCTGACGCTGGCGTCGCTCGGAGAGGCGCGAGCGGATGGTCCGCGCCTCTCGCGCAAAGTAGCCAGCTATATCGCGCTGGGTGCCGGCGGCTGGCTGCTCAGCGAAGCCTATCAGGCGCGGCGGGAAGCCAACCGGGCCGACGAGCGCTACGAGCGGGCAGAGTCCAAAAGCGACGCGCAGATCTTCTACGACGAGCGCCGGCGATTCGACACGCGGGCGGTGGTGATGGGGGCGATGGGTTTAGGGGCGGTGGCATGGTCGGTAAAGGGCGCAGATCGCGGCTGGATGACGTCGCGCCGCGCTTGGGGCTGGGCCCTTTGCGGCGGGAGCGCGATACTGCTCGTCAAAAGCTGGGACTTTCGCCAGCAGGGCGACGACGCTTATCGGCGCTACCAAAAGGCCAGCACGCCGCAAGAAGCCGAGCGCTTTTTGGACCGCGCCAACAGCCGCGACACCCAAAGCCAGATGAGCTGGATGACTGCGGCGGCCTTTGCCCTCGCTGGGTGGCAGTTGCTCGCGTTGGGCGACGAAAAGCAGGAGCAGGGAGTGGCGGTCGCCCCGCGTTTGGAACTGGGGACCGGGCAGGTTGGGGTTCGACTATCGCTGGCTTGGGACAGCGACTAATTCAGCGGCTCGATCTGCCCGGACGCGCGCTGCCGCTGCACGCACAACAGCAGATCGCCGCGTCCCACCATTTACCGGGTTGTCCACCACCTCGTTGGAGAGGCCATCGCGGAGGCCCTAGATAAGACTCTACTTTACGATCGCGCCGCAACCCTCCTCCACCCATAGCCCCTGTAAATACGGCTCCCAGAACTGTAGCTTACCTTGACAGTCTATTAAGCTATCGACTCTTTGTGCAGCCGCACGACGCCCAAGCGGTCAACACCCGCATCTCCGTCGCCTTGGACGACGAGACCCAGACCGGAGGCAGCATGACACAAGCGCAAGCCCCGCCCCGCCTAGACCCACGCAAGTTCCAAGACCCCGACGTCACCGCCGACGGAGAGGAGCGAGCTCGCGTAGCGTTGACGCGGCTGGAAACCTTGTGGTTCAACACCGGCACCCTTTGCAACCTAGAATGTACCAACTGCTACATCGAATCGAGTCCGCGCAACGACCGTCTAATGTACCTCACAGCGGCAGAAGTGGCCGCCTATCTCGACGAGATCGAGCGCGACCGGCTGGGCACGCGCGCGATCGGCTTCACTGGCGGCGAGCCTTTTATGAATCCCGAGATGCTCGGCATGCTTGAGGACGTGCTGGAGCGGGGTTTCGAGAGCTTGGTGCTGACCAACGCCATGCGACCGATGATGAAGTGCGCCGACGGCCTGCTGCGGCTGCGCGAGGCGCACGGCGAGCGGCTGACGATCCGCGTCTCCATCGACCACTACGAGTCGACGCAGCACGAGGCGGAGCGCGGCGAGCACTCTTGGACACCAATGATCGAGGGCTTGCGCTGGCTCTCCGATTGCGGCTTTCGCTTAACAGCCGCTGGCCGCACGCTCTGGGGTGACGAAGAGAGCGAATTGCGTGCTGACTTCGCCCGTCTCTTCGCCGACCTCGGCGTGCGCATTGACGCGATCGACCCCAGCCAGCTCATCATCTTCCCAGAGATGAACTCCTCCGTTGACGTGCCCGAGATCACCACCGGCTGCTGGGACCTTCTCGGCCAGTCGCCCGACGACATCATGTGCGCCTCGTCGCGCATGGTCGTCAAGCGCAAGGGAGCGGATTCTCCAGTCGTGCTCCCCTGTACCCTGCTGCCGTACGACGCGGCCTTTGAGATGGGCCGGACCCTAGCCGAAGCCTGGAGCCCGGTGAAGCTCAACCACCCCCACTGCGCCCAGTTCTGCGTCCTCGGAGGCGCTAGCTGCTCGGCCTGACTCGTCGGGGAACTAATCCAGCAACTCGATTTGCCCAGACGCGCTCTCCCGCTGTACACACAACAGTAGATCGCCGCGCCCGACCCGAATTTCGACCGGGTTGTCCACCACCTCGTTGGAGATGCCGCCGCGCACGCCCGGAATGAGGCTCTCGGACCGCAGGGGCCACTTTAATCCAGACGTCTCAACACCCTCGGCCGCGCCGTCGAGTGGGCACAGGGAAATTTTCTGGCCAAGGGCGGCGCGGAAGCGAATGCGGCGGTCGATGAGGCGGATGTCGCAGTAATCGTCAACTATTCGCAAGGCGAGGCGGTCGGCAAAGGTCTTGAGCAGGCTCAAATTGCCCAGCAGATGGTCGGTGCGCCGTCCCGTAAAACCGAGGAGGACGGCTTGGGTGACGCCCAAGGCAACAGCGTGGTTGAGGACTTTCTGGCCATCCGTGGCTATATCGCCTTCGGGGTCAACGAGGATGAGGCGGTCGGCGGCAAGGGCGGCCTTGCTTTGGGGGCTGACCGAATCGAGGTCGCCGACGACGTAATCGGGCACGTACCCGTACGCCGAGGCGGTATTAGCTCCGCCATCGGCGCACAGGATCAGCTCGGCTTCTTGGGCGCAGGCGGCGAATAATTCTCGGGAAGGCGGCTCGCCGTTGCCGACGATTAAAGCGAACTGACCGCCCACGGCTTTAGTCTCCAAATCGCGTCGTCAGCCGCACGCCGACTTGGCGCGGATCGCCGTAGGTTTTGTACAGCTTGTCGGCGTAATCGGGCGGCTCCAAGCCAAAGTAGAAGCCCCGCACCCCATAGCGTTCGTCGAGCAAGTTGCGGCCCCATAACTGCACAGACCATGTACCCAACTGATAGGCGATGTGACCGTTGACCAATTGGTACGGCTCTGAGACTTGGTCGTGGCCATCGGAGTAGAAGAATTGGTCCATGCCGGTCAGGGCCAGCCGCGCGCCCAAACCCGACCGATGGCGGTATTCGCCGCCCAAGCTAAAGGTGTAGTTGGGGGCGTGGGCGGCGGCCCGGTCGCCCAGCGTTACTTCCCCGTCTTCCGTGGGAAAGGTGTACGTATCAATGTGAGTAGTGAGCAGACCCAGCGAGCCGGAGAGTTCGACTTGGGGCAGGAGAAGGACGGTTGACTCCCATTCTATGCCACTGTTGCGGCCTGTGACGGCATTGGCCGTGAAGTAGAAAAAGCTGTTGGGGTCGCCGGGATCCTGCTGGCTCGACAGTTCGACCTGCTGGTCCGAGCGCAGGGCGTGGAATAGGGTAAGCCCGGTGGAATAACGCGGTCCGCTGCCCCGCCAGCCGATTTCAAGATTGACTATGTACTCGGGGTCATAGGGGCGGTTTTCCGCGGCCAAGTACGGGTGCTGGTTGACCCCGCCGGAGCGGTAACCGCGCGAGGCCGAAGCGTACAGGGTTTGGCCCGGACGCCAGTTGTAACTGAGGGCCGCTTTGCCGCCGCCCAGCCATTGATCGACAGCGAAAGCGGTGCTGGTGCTGTCGGCCCCGTAATTCGTCGTCGTTCCTTCATAAACCGTATCGTTGCGGTCGATCCGCGCATTGACTTCCAGCCGCAATCCCTCGCCCAAGGCCAGCCCGTACTGACCGTAAAAAGCCAAGTTGTCGATCTCGTAGCGCCCGTTCAGGTCCGTGGCGTCGCCGCCGAACAAATAGCCCGCGGCATCGTCTTCTTCTTCGAGCCGCTTCCAATAGGCTCCCACCACTAGTTCCTCGACCAAGAGCCGGGCCTCCTGGCTCACAACCGTGCGGTCTCGCACATTGTGGTCGAAAAAGTCGTAGTTCCATCCCTCGACGTCTGGATCGAAGTTGTACGGCGCTTGCAGCCAGTACTCGTCGTTGCCCCAATCGCCGTCGAAGCTGTGCTCCAATTCGCTGCGCGAAAACGCAGTAATTGTCACCAGTTCGGCACCGCTCGCGCCCAGCCCCCAAGTGCTCTTAAGCGAGGCCCCGGTCGTCTGTTGGCGGTCCTTGCCCGGCTTGTCGGAGTAGGTGGTCAAATCCTCGTTGTTGTCGGGCACCCAAGCGTCGTACCCATTGTCCATATCGGCCCAAAAGAAGGTGCCCAACACCTCGGGGCCAGCCGCCGGGGTCCAGCCGACCTTGGCGCGCAGCAATTGCTCGCGGCGGCCGTTGGTATCGTCGGCGTCGAGAAAGGCGTTGCTGCGAAAGCCGTTGGCACGGCCATTCTCGTACCCCACGCGCAGCGCCAAATCGGTCCCGACCGGCAGGTTCACCGCCCCGGAAAAACGCCCTAACCCATCGCTGCCCATCTCGGCGCTGCCCATCCCGGCAAACCCCTGCTGGGGATCGGCCGAGCGCAAGTTGATCAGCCCGGCCAAGGCGTTGGGGCCAAAAATAGTTGACTGGGGGCCTTTGAAGACTTCGACCTGATCGACGTCAAAGAGCAAACCAGCCGTGCCCATGCCGCTCAAGTCAACATCGTCCATGACGAATCCCACCGAAAAACTAGGCGGCCCTTCGCCGGCGTAATGGCTGCGCTCGCCAATGCCCCGGATCTGGAAATAGCGCGGCCGAGACGAGCCACCGGCCCAATTCAAATTGGGCACCGCATGGGTCGCGTCCTGCAAGTGCCCGGCCCCGCTGGTCCGGGAACGATCTCCATCTACCACCGTGACGCTGGCGGCCAAGCGGTCGAGCCGCTGGCGCACCAAGCCGCCTTCCACCACCACTTCGGGCACTTGCAAAATCGCGCGCTCCAGGGCCACGACCAGCGGCAAGACGACCGCTACCCGTGCGCGCTGGTAGCCGATAAAGGAAATGTTGAGCGAGTCGCCCGGAGCCGCCTCCACCTTGAAGCGGCCTTGGGCGTCGGTGGTAGTGGCCGTGTTGCCGACCTGCACATTGGCCCCTTCCAAGGACGACTCGTGGCCGCATCCAACACCAAGCCGGGTACCTCCTCGGCCTGCGCCCAGGACAGCGCCGGCAGCGTCAATAAACCGGTCAGCAAGCTGACCAACGGCATTGAAATTTTCATATATCTGCTCCCTCGTTTCGCATTTGCGGAAGAATTCCGTCGAGGGCGCACAAAAAAACCGCTTGCCCAAGATGGGCCAGCGGTTCGTACGCGGTTCGTACGACATCCGTTTCCCTACGCTGGCACGATCCAGTTCAGGTTCGAAGGGTATTAAAATCTCAGGCCCGCTACCGGGCCACCCCCAACGGAAACTATATTCTCAATGTCTCTACAATATAGGCCGCGCCCTCACTCGGGGCAATGCGCGCCCTTTCGATCATTTTTCACTTATGTTCGCCCCGCAGGACTCCCGCACGACCAGAGGCGATCTCAAGGTTATTTGCCGAGGCGTCTCCTGCCCCTCAAGCTGTTCCAGCATCAGTTCCATCGCCGCCTCGGCAATCGCCTCGTAGGGAATTGCCAGGGTCGTCAGTGCCGGTGTCACATACGCCGCCACGCCTATATCTCCCCAACCCACCACAGCCACATCCTCGGGCACGCGAAGACCTAATTCCCGCAGCCCGCGACAAACACCTATGGCCGTATGATCGTCCCGGCACACAATAGCCGTAAACCGGTCGCCAAGCCTTTGGCCCAGACGATACCCCCCTTCCGCATGGAGGCCCAAGGCCGGTAGGGATTCGTACGACAGGCCGTGCTTTTGCATCGCCTGTAAATACCCCTTGGCCTTGGACGAAATCGCGCCGGCATCATCCCAGCCCGGGCCGATAAACCCGATCCGCTCGTGCCCCAACTTGATCAAATGCTCTGTGACCTCAAAAAAATCTGTCATAAGGTCCAACACGACCCCGCCCAGGTTGAGCGTCGGGTGGTGAAACGTCACCACCGGCACTCGTCCCCGCACGGCAGTCAAAATGCGCTCGGACTCATCTTCGTGGCCCCGCGCATTAATCAACAGCCCGTCTACACCCCGGGAAAGCAACTGCTTGATCTGCGTGGTCTGGTCGTCTTGTGGAATCAGAGGAGTCCGGTTAACGGCCATGCCCACCACGATATGATAATTATGCTTGTTAACCGCCTGCAGAATCTGATCAATCTGACTGCTAAACATCGCCCGGGAAACCTGATGGGTCAGCAGACTAGGGTACCCGTCCTCCCCGTTACAAACCCCTGCGCCATCAAATTGGGACTGTAGTCCAACTCGGTGGCTTTTTGTTGCACCCGTTTTCGAGTCTCCTCCTTCACCAAGGCCGACACCTTCCGATCCTCAGATAGTGCCCGAGAGACGGTTGAATGCGAAATCTTCAACTCCCGTGGGCTTTGTTGCATGAAAACCGGTCGGGGCCGTGTTGGCTTCTTTCGCGTGTGATTTACGCTTTTTTGGTTAGCGGATAGGACTCAGGTTTCGCCAACGCCCGCATCCGGTTGAGCAAGGCACAGCCCAACCGCGCTTCGGTCTGTTGGTTGGTTAGGGTTCGGGTGCGCAAGGTGTCACCAAGTATCTGTTTGTAGCGGCCTATCTGCGTTTCGGCTACCGAGCGTCGATGATAGCCGCTCTCGTGTTTCCAACCTCGACGGCCCCGTTTGCGGATGGCTCGAATCGTCTCATCGCGGGGCAACGGCTCGGCGTTGGTGTTGCCATGTTGCTCGATTTTGGCGTCCTTGCGCGGCGGAATGATCGGATGAATAGGTGCCCCCTGCTCGGGCGCGGCCAACGCCTTGAACACCTTGCGTTTGTCATAGGCCCCATCGCCGCCCAACGCCTCCACGGGGGCCTCGATCTGTGCCAGCAACGGCTCCACCTGCCCCGCATCATCGTGGCTATTCGTCGTCAAGGTCTGCGCGACGATCTCGCCGGTGGCTTCATTAACCCCGAGGTGCAATTTGCGCCACGTGCGCCGCTTGCTCCAGCCGTGCTGACGCACCTTCCATTCGCCTTCGCCATACACTTTCAGCCCGGTCGAATCCACCACCAAGTGCATCGGTTGGTCTCCCCGCTGGGGCGGCCACGCCACGGCTAAACCCGCCTGACGGCGCGACAGGGTCGTGTGATCGGGCACCCGCAGATCCAAGCCCATCAGGGCCAACACCGAAGCGACAAACCCCTCGGTTTGGCGTAGGGGCAAGTGATACAAAAGACGCAGCGTCAACGCCGTTTGGATGGCGACCTCCGAAAAGGTATATTGCGCCCCCCGCTGAGGCGGCCCTTGATAATACCAAGCTTCGACGGCCTGGGGCGTGAACCACACCGTCAGACTACCGCGCTGTTGCAGCCCGGCCTCATAGTCGGCCCAATTACGTACCCGGTACACGACGTTGGAGCGACGGCGAGGCGAGCGACCAGGCTTGACGGAAGAGGGGCAAGACGATAGGTTGGCCATGACAGGTTCCTTGGACGAGAAAGCATGGGTTTTTTGGCGAAAGTCGTGCTCAATCTACTGAGGAGCCTGTTTTTATTCAACCGATCAACCGAAAAAAACACCAATTCATGCACCAAAGCCACTCCCGTGCAATATCTTTGATGGTAGCTTGCTTTTTTTCCATTAGCTAATCCCATCGTTAATTAAGCGATATAAGTTGCTCCATTTGCGCATAATCATAATAAGGAACTGTAACGATAATTCTGTCAAGGTGCTGAGTGCTGGGATTGACGGGGATGGAATCGAGGATCACTTTGCCGGGAATGCCAAACGCTTTTTGGCGTAGATGAGAAGAGCAAAACATGGGCAAGCGCATGCCGATGTGCCGAGACCGCTGGCAACCCGGCTGGCACAAGGAAATGCAGGAAGAGCTTAAGGACGGTGCTATCGCGCATGTTTACGACGCGGACGGCAATCTGGTCGAAATCGAACGCTACGAATTCACCGGCGAGTTCTGCGGCGCAGAGCCGCTGGTCAACACGCGCACCGAGACGGCGGGCGGGCAACTGATCTGCCGCCAAATCGCGCACCGGGTATCGGACACGGCCCTCGACCTGCACGTCATCGACGCGGAAGGGACCTTGCGCCTGATCATCCACCACAGCGACATCGATCGCGGGGAGCCATTTACCATTCGGGAGGAGTGGATCGACCCCTGAGCGCTTAAAACACGTACTTCAGGATGCCGCCCGCCGCGTGAGAACTGTTGTCTTCCCCTTTAACGTATGTTCTGTAAAACTGCCAACCCAAATCTAAGTCTATGCTGTTGAAGGGCACGTTTATGCCCGCGCGCAGGGTCAACTGAAAATCCGTTTCTTTTTCGTCTATCTTTTCGGGGATCAGTTCGTCTATCTTTTCGGGGATCAGTTCGGCAAAATTTTTGGGGATCAGTTCGGCAAAACTCCCCAAAGTCTCGACAACTGCCTGCGACCCCTCCTTTTCAATATCCATGTCCATGTTCGATCGCACGATTCCCACGCCACCTCCCAAGTACGGCTTCGCGCCGCCGCCGGGACCCGTGGCCATCTTTATCGGGTAAAGCAAAAGATCGATCTTCGACTGCAGTGTCACTAATTTCCCGTCATAGTTGAAACCGCTAGGTAGTTCAAAACCGCTTTGGGAGAGCCCCTCCGTAAAGAAGGTGGGTAGGGGCAGGGGAACTTCGAGATGGGATGGCAGTCTCGCCCAAGAGCCGGTAAATTCAAGCGCCGTATAATCGGAAATTCCTTTTCCCGCAATGGCCGCGAACCCGATTCCGTAATCAATAACGAGATGGCTCGAAACTGTCATCTCTGTATTATCAGGGGTGGTAAAAGCCGTTTTATGGTGCAGGTCTTGGCCAAAAGTGACGGCCACCATAGTGCCGACGTACACCTTTCTTTTTTTATCGGCCGGCTGCGACAGCCCGGGAACGGCATGAATAAAGCACAATGCAGAAGCAACCATTAAAACGGCTGCAACGTTCCCTCTGAAATCCTCCACGCTTATCCTCTTTTTTTAGTTGCGGCCACGGCCTCCCAGTGTCGCCGAGCAGCGGCGTCCACTTTGGAATCGTCCCATTTTTCTATGAGGGGACACTGGTCGTCGGGCCAGTCGGGCAGGACGTACGTATTGGAGGCAGCCACGTATGCGTAGATGAACGACCAGCGCGGCTGCGAGCTAAGGTTTGGCTCTGAGGCGTGCAGCGTGTTGCCGTGAAAGTATAGAACCGATCCCGGCGCCAGTTCACAGTACACCTCCTCCATTTCCTGCAGCGCCATTGCGACTCGCTGCGGATCGGCGATGCGCTGGGAGCCGGAGGACTGGTGTTCGAGCCGGCCTAGGCGGTTGGAGCCGCGCACCACTTTCAGGCAACCATTGGCGCGGGTGGCCGGATCGAGGGCGACCATGACGCTGGCGAACGCGGGGTAAAAGAATTGCTCGTAGTGGTAGCCGTAGTCCTGGTGATATTGCCACCCGCCGGTCTGCGGATCTTTCAGCATTTGCAATTGATAGTAGTAGCGCACCCGGTCGCCGAACAACTGTTCGAGTGGTTCGACGAGTCGGCGGCTGCGAGCCAAGGCGCTGTACACATCGTCGGCAAGGCCGGGGCGGTAGGATAGGCGGGTGTCGAGTCCTGCGCCCTCGTAGTTCTGGTTGCCCTTGGCGTCGGCGGCCAACTGAGGATCGCGGCGGGCGATGCGCAAAATTCGCTCGACATCCTCCGGGGGCAAGAGGTTTTCGAGGATTAGGTAGCCGTCCTCGTCAAACTGGCGAATCTGTTCGGCACTCATGGTGAGATCGGTCATGATTTTTCCCTCTCTGTACAGGCGAAGCACATCTCTGGTCCACTAGCTAAAAGCATAGGCATAATAAGGCGTCTTTTCGAGGCCCTCTGTCAAGGTCTTAATATCGTCCACAAGGGGCGAAATAAAGGACGGCAAGACTTCGCGGGAACGGAAACACCCCTTCACCCGTTTTGAAAGGTGAGTGCACTCACCAACGGTAGCGCATTTAGGCGTAGACGACGTAGACGGGAGGCTGCCTTATGACCGGTGATTTCGCACAGGACACCTCGACATTGAATATGTCGGCGGCAACACAGCCTCCGGCGAGTTCACGCCCTCTCTCGACCGCGACTGGTTCGCCATCGAACGGATCGCCGGTCAAACTCACCTCATCTATACCGACGGCACTAACAGTACCCGTCGCCGTGGATGCCTCTGACCTCCGGTCCCACGCTTCCTCGACGATAGCGGTAATTCCATCCTTCCCTTTTCTCCCACCTCGTAACCACGGAGCTACGTCATGAAACGGCTATCTTTATACCTAAGCCTTATGCTGGCGCTTTTTGTAGTCGCCTGTGGCAACGACTCCAAGCCGACCCAAGCGACCCAACCGGCTCAACAGACCCAACTGTTTCCTGCTGGCAAAGCGGTGGCAACCAAGGATCACGGGGCCAACCATACCCCAATTCTCAATAGTTCCATAAAACGTCAGGATCTGACCCTCTTGCTCCCGAGGGGTCCCGCAGCCCTAATGGACTTAGGAGAAGAGCCAGCGACGGACCCGGACGGAGACGACATTACCTACCGGTTCGCATTCGCAGTGCCCGGTCTTTCGGGCATTCAGACCCCTGCGGAAGCCTTGTTGCGAATCACGCGAGAGGGCAACCGATTTATATTCCAGCCAGACGGCGATATAAGCCCAACCCAGTTCACCTCAGTGTACGGAGAAATCGCCTACGTTCCTACCTTTCCGTCTGCAATCTACGCAAGTGATGGAACCGATGAAAGCGATCCTGAGGTCTTCAACTTGCATCTGGTTTACGACGGCTCAGCTCAGTTCTCAGCCCCAGCCGAATACATAGAAGATCAACGCTGGGAGATCTCTACTCCCATAGAGATGTACGAGGGAGCAACGATGCCCGAGAGCGAGGATTTGCCCGCTTGGACGGCGGTTACGGCACAGCCTCGGAAGTGGGGGTTTGCTTGGCCGCCCCTCTCTATCCGCTGTGAGATCGTTACTATCTTCGATCCATACACGCTACCCGACGGGGGCGATGACAATGCCCTGTTTTCCTTGAATTCGGAAGAGAGGGCGACAGCGGGAACCGTGTCGCTGGCCTTCAAGACCGCGCCGGACTATGAAACGCCCGGCGACAGCAACGCGGACAACGAGTACCAGGTGCGCGTCGTAAACACACACGACATCCACCTCTTGAACAATGAAGGAACTCCAACAGGGTGCAGTGGATCGGTGCTCGACGTGACCATCCGAGTCAAGGACGTAGGGGCTCCGATGCCGCCTGGAGATGTGGAAGCCGGATTTCAGGACACCGACGACACCAAGATAGACGTGAACTGGACCGCGTCTGAAGGCTTCAGCGAAAACGGGAGCTTGGTGGAATTCCCAGCAGGCTTCGAGGTTACCGATCACGACTACCGCTATCGGCCAGCCGGAGCAGCGGCCTGGACCGAAGTGACAGACACCGATCTGACGGGGACGACCGTCACGCTAGAAGATTTGACGGAAGATGCCTACGAAATTCAAGTGCGGGCCAACAATAGCGAAGGTAGCGGAGCTTGGTCCTCGACGATACGAGCCGAGCAGATCAAACGCACCATTTGCTTTATGGAATCGCATTACGCCACTAGGGAGGGAGATCCCGACGGCGTCGAGATTGAGGTATATCTGGACCCAGCGGCAGGAGCTTTGCCGATCGCGATCCCCATTTCTGTGGTAGAGGAAGACGGAGCTGGTCCCGAAGACTATTCCGGCGTACCGTCGAGTATCACTTTTGCACCGGGCGAAAGCATGCAGACCTTCACTTTGATGGCCATACAGGATAGCGACCACGATGAAGGTGCCGAAGAGATCATCTGGATAAACTTCGGTGACCTGCCAAAGAATGTGACTCCGGAAACGCCAGCTACCGCAAAGGTGGCCTTGGAGGAACCAATACCTGTAATCGAGGGACTCCGGATAATTTCCACTCCCGAGAGTGGGACCACCTATGGCCGTGGTGAGATCATAAAGGTAGAGGTGGCCTTCGACATGCCTGTGACAGTAACAGGCAGACCCTATCTGATGCTCGAATTTGACCACGATGAATCGCGCAGGGCCCGCTACAAGAACGGATCAGGCACGGAGAGGCTTGTCTTTGAGTACTGTGTTGGCCGGTGGGATCGGGATATGAGCGGAATAGCCGTCTCCCCAGGTCCGGTAAACCTGAACGGGGGCACCATCAAGGCGGTTTCCAGTGGTGTCGATGCAAATATCGACCACGCCGCTTTGCCCGACGATCCAAATCACAAGATAAACGGATGCCTCCGCGATGAGTGAAACCGGACAGCATATATCCTGCACCGATGTCCGAAGGCGAGTTTCTGACAGCAGGAATACATAGGACCCCATCGATTCCGCCGGATTTCAGCACTGAGATTTCCGGCGGAATCAAATTCATAGCTCTCTCACCCGCTCTACACCCAGTTTCTCAACTCCCCGGAAACGCGTACGTCTCCAACGCCGCCTCATCCACCTCAACCCCCAAACCCGACCGATCCGTAACTTTGTAGTAGCCATTTTCAGGTTCGTACGGCTCCTTGAGGATCTGGCTCTTGACTGCGTTGGCGTGATGGCTGTGCTCCATGATCATGAAGTTCGGACACGACGCCGACCACTCGACGGTCGCTGCAACCGCCAGGATCCCACCACCGCCGATATGCGGCGCGACCGGGATGTTGTAGGTGTCGGCCAGCGTCGCAATCCGATGTCCCTCGGTAATCCCCGTCCGCGCGATGTCGTGCATCAAGATGTCGTACGCCCGGCGCTCGAATTGCTCGCGCATCTCGTAGCGAGTGCGCGTCCACTCCCCTACCGCCACCGCCATATCCAACGCCCGGGTTATCTCAGCTTGACCTGGGATATCCTCCGGTATTATTGGTGCCTCCAGCCAAGTGAAACTTAGCTTCTCCAGTTCACGACCCAGCCGTATCGAACTCGCAACCGTCTGCCGCATGTGCGTATCGACCATCAGCATGATGCTCGGCCCAACGCGCTGCCGCACTGCGCGGCAAATCTCCGCAACGCCCTCCACATCCAGCAATAAGTGCAACTTCAACGCCTTGTACCCATAGCCCACATGCTCCTCAGCCGCATCCGCAACCTTCACCGGGTCTGTGCCACCAACCCCTGCGTAGAGCGGTATCTCATCTCGATACCGCCCACCCGCAATCTTGTGCACCGGCTTTCCGACGGCCTTGCCCACGATATCCCACAACGCGATGTCAGTCCCTGCGAGAGCGTCGATGTAGAAACCCGTCAGATGTCCGCGCTCTCGCATCGCCCCATAGTTGCGCGTCCAAATCGCCTCGATGTCGAATGGATCGCACCCCATCACCAACGGCCGCACTAATTCGCGCACTATCGTCGCAGTAGTGTTCGGCGACACCGGCGACTGCGCCTCACCCCACCCAACGATCCCATTGTCCGTCTCAACCCGGATAACTGTGGTCTCGTGATGGCGCGAGTAGATCGTGGTGGACGTCGAACGGTTCACATGGTAATCGCCGACATCGATCATCGGCGGTCGCGACGCCCCCTCGGCGCGTTCACTAATCCGCAACGGAAATGCTCTAACATCGGCTATCTTCATCGATCTGCTCCGCTGTGTTTCGTCGATAAACCTGAATGCATGGTAGCTTCTTTTTGGCGTTTTTGGGCTTGCATAGGTGAGATAATTTCCTGACGGCGACCGCCCTCTGGGCACGTGCGCACATCGCCCACTGAGGAGCTGACAATGCAATCCATTCAAACAGCGATTTTCGACAGCGAAATATGACCCTTGAAACAGTGATCCACGTCACTGCCGGGTCGTCGCCAGCGCTCCTGATAGATTCCGGTGTATAGAAAGCCGTCACCGGTTCGCGAGAATGTGGTTC
The DNA here is from genome assembly GCA_965261395.1 of Candidatus Latescibacterota bacterium. GTDB lineage: Bacteria > Latescibacterota > UBA2968 > UBA8231 > UBA8231. The sequence goes on along the minus strand of OZ253462.1, from coordinate 1,698,511 downwards.
TGTGGGGGCTCGTGTCTACCGGGACGTGTTTGGTTTCCAAGCACGTCCGGTTGTGTTCAGGATGGGGCAGATTCACGTTCAGAAAACATCCGGCTTCCAGCGTCTCGTTTAGCAGGTTATCCAAAACCGGCTGAAGCCGTTCGGCGGCCAGCGGCCAATCAACCGATCGACCTTTTACGGTATAGTGGGACAGGGCGATGGCCTTACACCCGTGAATAGCAGCCTCTCTAGCGGCGGCTACCGTGCCGGATTCGTACACATCCACCCCAAGATTGCCGCCGTGATTGATCCCGGAGAGTACCCAGTCACCATCGGACGCTAGGCAGTTGAGCGCCAGACGGGAACAGTCGGCCGGCGTGCCCCATATCCTGTAGCGTTCTTCCGTCAGTTTATCCACGCGAATGGGCCTATCGGTCGTCAACTGATGTCCAACACCGGACTGCGGCTCCGCCGGCGCGACAACGACGACTTCGCCCCACCGCGAGGCTAGACGGACCAGGGTCTGTAGGCCCTCTGCTTCTATGCCGTCGTCGTTGGTAACGATCAGTTTCACTACGGTCTATTTGCTCTGAGGAATGGATTTGTCTGAGGGCTTGTAACGGGACTGGGGGATCGCCAAGCCGACGCAGTCTCTAGGAGCAAATCTCTGGTCCACCGAGAAGAATGGCAAACTGGGAAGTACCAGGGTGGTCAGGTCTTTGGCGGCCCGGACGCTGTATTTGGCCTAAGCCGCCGCGCCTTTCTCCTACGTCATCTTCTCGATAGCGATCGCGCCGGCCTCGCTTTTGAGCATAAAATCCGCTGCCAGTATATCAAGGCCGCTATGCGCGTTCGACAGCACCATCACCTCGGAGTTGTTGGCTATAGTGAGAGGCTTGTCCTTATCCCTACCCTCAAAGGCCGTAGACTGGATCCGGCCGCATAGCGTGAACGCAGTCAGGTGCACCTTGTCCAGCAAAATCTCGCCGCGCAGGGCCTCTTCAAGCGAGAGATGGATATCGCCGGCGCACGATTCCAGTTCGATACTGATTGAGGCCTGCAAACCGCAGGCGCGGACCTGCTTCCCTTTGATGACGGTCACGCGTTTGCCTTTGGGCACCAGCAACACCAAGTTGGCGGAGCCCACCGGTCCGTGGACCCTTTCGGGCGACGACATGCAGGGGCGAAAGACCTTTTGGACTTCCGCCGTAAGAGCTGAGGGCGGCAGGATTATGTCTTTGAGCTTTTCGCGATAGACCGTTATCCGCGTGGCCCGCCCCAATCCCCAGCGCACATCAGCCGGCATACTGCCGGTATATGCCTGCATCTGGGGAAAGGCATCCGTCGTCTTAACTCCATGTGTCACACCCCACGGATGGCAGCTCCCCAAGAAATAGGTTCGCCAGATCTGTCCGCTACCCATTGACATAGACTCGGGTTGGCCGTTTCGCTCTCTGGTCCCCATGAATACCTCGCCCTCGTGTGGCCCGCTAGCGGAATCGTCTCCCGCACCTGTCGGGTGGCGATCTGGCACACCACTTCCTGAACCTGCTCGGTCACGTCGATTGGCTGCATGGCAATCTCCTCGTAGTCGGGTTCGTCCAATAGCTGGCGCAGCCGGATGCGTCCTTGTTGCAGTCGGCCACGTACTGTACTCAGGGGGACTTCCATCAGCTCGGCGATTTCTCGGTAGGACAGGCCGCTCAGGTAATACATCAGCACTGCCGAGCGATAGTGGTCGGGCAGTTGATCGATGGCTTCCTGCAAATCCAGCCGCCGCATCTGGTCCGCGTGCTCCGTCGCCGCCGAATCCTCCAAGGCTGTATCGGCTGAATCGAGTGGCTGCATGCGAGCGCAGTCACGCAGCCAACCCTTGCAGCGGTTGGCCACGATGTGCATCAGCCAGCCGCCGAAGCGCTCCCTATCGCGCAGTTGCCCTAGGCGACAGTACGCAGTGACAAAGGCGTCCTGCACGATGTCTTGGGCATCGACTCGTGAGCGCACGTAGCGCAGGGCCGTGGCAAAAGCCGCATTCTGATAGTGCCGGACGAGCGGCTCAAAGGCTTGCGCGTTGCCCGTCAGGCAGCGCTCGACGAAGAGTTCGGGATGGAAGTTGTCCATAGATATGTATCCGGTGGCGTCTATCGACCTTCTACAGATAAAGACGCCCCAGCGGAGGCAAAGGTAAAAAGGCCCCTGCGTTTTTTAACAAAAAAATCTCCATGCGATCTAAACGCATGGAGAAGCGGTCTCTACCCATTGACCTACGGCTAGGAGATTAGGGGGGATCACCTCAAGCCAAGCTCTACAAGCCAAGCATCGACCTGTCCGAAGGCGTCCTGTTGCCATTGATTCTCATTCGGGTCTAATACCCCGCCGCTTGCGGCGTAGGCCGTCAAGTAGTTCCCGCTACTACCCCGCTGCTTGCGGCGGGGTAGTTTATTTCAGTGAAAAAATCAAAAAATTTCACTCGAATAGGCGTTTTCATCAAATAGTGAAAATCCTGATTCGAGTGAAACCTATTAGAGGGGAGTAAAACCGTATCTCAGACCTCTTTTTGGCGTTGTTGGGCTTGCATATAGGTGCGCAATACAGCGTTCATCCGCGTTTGGTAGCCTTTACCAAAGGACTTGAAATAGGCCAATACATCCGAGTCAACACGCAAAGAAATCGATTGTTTCCTCTCAGGCATCACGACTTCTAGGGACGCTATATCGCACTCTTCTAACAGCAAGGTATCGGCATCGGACCGAGCCGCCTGTTCAATCTCTTCGTCGGTAAGGCTATCCAGCCTCTTAAGATTCGTCCGGTCGCGCATAGTAGAATTTTCGTTCATTGGTGACGCAGCCTCCTAGGAGCAAATCTCTGGTTCACCAAGAAGAATGGCAACCTGAGAGGTGATAGGTTACATTCTATGAATGATTGTCCGCTTTCGACACAACGATCTCCAGATGAAGAATCCACCCCATCCGGGACTATCCGTCCGTCACGATTGCCTAGAGCCGTTGGGGCTTAGCGTGACGGAAGCGGCAAAAAAACTTAGAGTCAGCCGGAAGCAGCTATCCGATGTCGTGAATGGTCATTCGGGGATCTCGCCACAGATGGCGATTCGCCTCGACAAGGCATTCGGCGGCGGAGCGAATACATGGTACCGGTTGCAGGCGGCCTACGACTTAGCCCAAGCGATGAAACAGGCCGACCAAATCAAGGTCGAGCGGCTATCGACGGTGGCGTAGGCACACTAAGCAAGCGATCATTAAACAGTTTGACGATTTTTTGGGGTCATTGTCGCATTTCGCTTTCGCTTGGTGAGTTCGAAGCCCTCCCCCCAGCGAGCCGCTGGCCAAAATTTTCGACGTTGCTCGCGGAATCATAAATCTGATCGTACGGAAGAAGCTCCAGTAACTCCCACCACCCTAGGTCACCGAGTTGCAGTGGTCCTTTGGAAGGACCCCACTCGAAGGCCACCCGCAGGCCAAAGGTCTCTCCGTTTCTAGCGTCCTCAGTAATCCGTGGGTCTGCCAAGGGAATTCGGGCTAAACGACCCTTTAAATCTTCGGTGAGCCAATCGCACAATCTAGCATAGCTCGAGGATACTTCCGGAGGGATGTTCTCACAGTCTAGGAGGCCTTGTGTGAGAAGACCAAAAGCCGCCACCCACGTTTGCTCTCCTAGCTGGCGGTTCATAACAGCCGTCGAACCCCCAAGCTTCTCGATAAGGAGGTCGGCCACTTCGCTCACAGGGTGGCACCGAAGATCTAAGTAGCATACAGTATCTAGCAGACCGACAAGGAGAGAATCGTCCAAACGAACCGGCAGAATGAATTCTTCCCGTCGCTTCTCAGCCTCGCGTTTGGCAACGTTCCACTCATACTGCGGCCAAGGCCTCTCCACATAGCTAGCTGATACGATTGGCACAAAGAATTGCGTCCCAGCACCGAATACGCCGTCGAACTCGAGATCCAAGCGTTTTCCCAACAGGCTTCCACGATAGAACTTGTCGCAGAAAACGACGGCTCCTCGCTCGACAAGCTGCCCCGCTAGTTCCTCGGCTACTGACCTGTCTTCCCCCGAGAATGAGATTGCAAAATCAAACTTGTACGGTTTTTTGGCTCCTGTCATGGGCTACGACTTGCCTTTACGAGCTCAACCTTCTGTTTCCAGAGTTCCAGCGGGTACGGGACATGAGATTTCGGCATGCTAGGACCTCCTCCTTTGCTCAAGTAAAGGGTGTCGACGAAATCGGGACAACTCCACGGTCTTATTGCCTTTTGGTACGTATCAGGATCAACCCGCTACTAAGTGGGAGAATACGCCCCCTCACCCCCACCCCTACAAGAAAAACGCAGCAATCCCAAAATAGAGCAGCAGCGACAAGCCGTCGTTGATCGTCGTGATCAGCGGCCCCGAAGCCACGGCCGGATCAATCCCGAGGCGGCGAAAAACCAAAGGCACCACAGCACCCATCACCGCCGCCAGTATCACCGCCGCTCCCATCGCCAAGCCGACGCATCCCCCCAAGAGTACATCGCCGGTCCACCAGCTAGCCACGCCCCAAGACAAAACGCCCAGAATAACCCCCATACCCAAAGCCACCCGCAGTTCGCGGCCCACCAAGCCCCATTGCCCCCGGCCAATAGCCAAGCTCCGCACAGTCACCGTGGCAGTTTGGATACCCGTATTGCCGCCCATAGCCATGACCGCGGGCACGAAAAAAGACAGGGCAAGCGCCGTGGCGAGCGTATCGGCAAAACCCTCGATCACCGCGCCCGCAAGCAGAGTCCCCCCCAAGCAAACCAACAGCCAAGGCAGCCGCAGACGCACCACGCCCGCAGCCGAGCGATCCGTGCGCTCTTCCGAGGGAATGGCCGCCATCTCGTACATATCCTCGGTGGTCTCCTCTTCGATGACGTCGAAGATGTCGTCCACGGTCACCACGCCTACCAAGCGCCCTGCATCATCGACCACCGGCAATACCAACAGATCGTACTCGGCGAAGATATAGGCGATCTCCTCTTGGTCCATATCGCTCCGCACCGTGATCGGATTGCGCTTGGCCAAGGTGCCAACCGGGGCATCGGCCGGGGCCAACAACAACCGCTTGAGCGGCACCAAGCCACTCAGCATCCCCTCTTGGTCGGTCAAATAGAGATAGAACACCTCATCTTCGTCTTCGGCCCAAGCCCGCACCTGCTCTATGGCTTGGGCTGCGCTTAGATCCTCGGACACGGCGATAAAACGCGAGGTCATCAGCCCGCCGGCCGTATCCTCGGGATGGGCCAACAACTCGCGCACCTGACCCGCTTCCTCGCCCTCGAGCAAATCGAGAACTTCGGCACTCTGCTCCTCGGACAGGTCGCCCAAGACATCGGCCGCATCGTCGGGGGCCATTTCATCGACCAGTCCCGACAAATCGTCCGCGGGCAGATCTTCGGCCACGTCGCGCAGGACATCCGCGTCCATCTCGGCCAAGACCGCGGCGGCCAGCGGCTCGGCCAAGGCCTGCAATGCTACGGGTTGCTCATCGTCGTCTAGGTGGCGGAACAAATCGGCCAAGTCCGCAGGATGATGATCGTTGAGGATGAGACGCAGGGTGCCCAGATCCTCGGCCGCAAAGGCTTCTTGGACCGTGCGCCGAAGAACGTCTCGTCGCTCCTGCACTTCCCCTTCGGCCAAGACTTCCTCTGGCGAGGAAGAGGGTGTATTGGTCAAGTGATTCTCCTTTATCTCCCGTTTAATCGCTTGCTTCCGCGCGTATCTCGCCTAGCCGCTCGACGCCGGTGCCGTGCGCTGCCACTCCATCCACTCGGTAAGCTCGCGCTGGGTTGCGTCGAAGCGAGAGCGCACCTTTGGTGGGAACACGTAGTGGTTGACGTTGCCTTGGTTCCCGGCCAGCAGTTCTCGCATCGCCGGGTTGTAGGTGGCGTCGATGTAATTGAAATAGAGGTTCGTGCGCTGGCGGGATGAACTCTTTGCCGCGCCAGTGTGAAGCAGCGTCTCCGAGAACATGACCATATCCCCTGCCTTGCCGGTGACCCGCACGGCCCCGGGCAAATCGCGGCCCCGGTACTCGGCCATGGGCAAGTCGATCTCCGACTTGTGTGCGCCGGGCACCACCGCTAAGCAGCCGTCTTCCTCATCGTTGTCCGTCAGAAAGTACACACAGTTCAACATGCGCGTGCGGATCGTCCCTCTACGCACCGTGTAATCGTCTGGATTTAACCCCCGGTGCCACCCACCCCAAGGCGTGCCCTCCGTCTTGTCGATAGCCCAAGTGTTGACGAGTTGGGGATGCTGCATCCAGCGCCGCAGGCGCTCCACCGCCGGCGCAAAGCTGATGACCTCATCGAACACTTCCGTCCACAGTGGCAAGCCGTTGACCCGCCGCTGACCTTCGGCGATCTGGACCGTCGTCTGCCCGCGAACCCCGTCGCGCAGCCAAGGGTCTTCGTACTGGCGCGCGAACAGCCGCTCAAGTTCTTCGAGATAGCGCCGACAGCCCTCGGCGTCAAAGACATTCCGCAGCATGAGAAAACCCTGCGCGTCGAACTGGAAATCCTCCGCCAGTGCGAGTTCGTCCATAATTGCTCCTCTCCAGACTGTTGTCCCAGTGAGCGAGCCAGCATCAGACCTTAGCTCTGGTGCGCTACATGCACTTATTCACCGTATATCGTCAAATATTAGCAAATGAATCAATAAATAAGTACTATTCACCAAGTTGCTTCCGGGACGCGACATATAGCTCGCCATTCATTACAATTAGGGACGCGCATTGCATAGAAAGAAGCTCGCCATGGACGCTCCCCACACCCGCACGACCTCAGCCCCCCAGACCATTGCTAGCGCACCCGTCCAGTCCGAACAACACCATCTGGCCGCACAACTGGCCACCCAGATCCTCCAAGCCCACGAGCAGGGTCGCTTTGAAGCCTTGGGGCCAGAAGCCACCGAGAGCTTTCGCAAGGCTTTCACCGCAGAAATCCAGCGCCACAGCTACCAACAAATCCGGCAGCTCTTTGGCACCTTTGAGGGCTTGGACTTCGTCGAGACCCACTCCATAGAAAACCAGCCGCATCTGCTGATCCACCGCTTCAGAGGCCGGTACGGAGCCGCGTCCCAAGCGCCCGAAGTGCGCGTCGTCCTCGACCGGGACGGCAAGTTGGTGGGCCTGTGGATCAAACCCTGGCAGGAGCAGATGCTGTGAGCGCCTATCGCCACACCCAGTTTGGCACGGTCACCGTCATCACCACGATCGCCGTCATGCCGCTGGCCGCCCTGCCCGCGTGGCTGGCCGGAACAGCCACCGTCGCTTGGCTGATCTTGGGCAGTCTGGTGGTGCTCTTGGCCCTGTTCTTCAGCCTGACGGTCGAGATTGACACCGAACACCTCCGCATCCGCTTTGGCATCGGCCTGATCCGCAAGCGCTTTCCCCTCGATCAGATCGACACCTGGTCCCACTGTTTACGGGAAATTGGCGTATGACAGACGACGATAAATTCTTCTTCGACCTCAAAGGCTTCGTCCACCTCAAGGGGGTGCTGAGCCAGGAGGAAGTGGATCGCTGCAACGCCGCCATCGACGCCCACGCCGATCGCTTTTTCCAGACCGAGCGCACCCTCGAAGGAAACTCCAAGGTTCTCGGCGGCACGAACAAGCAAAAGTGGATGGAGGGCATGTTGGAATGGGAGCGCCCGCACTGCGAGCCTTTTCGCGACCTACTCGTCCACGCCGTGATCCAGCCCTATCTCAACGAGTTGCTCGGCGGCGGCTATCGCCTAGATCACGGTCCCTTGCTCATTGCCATGGACAAAGGTGACGGCGGCCACTTGCTGCACGGCGGCGGCGTTGAGCGCCAAGACTTCTCGCAGACCTACACCTTCAAATTCGGCCAGATGTTTTGCGGCTTGACCGTGGTCGAATTCCAGCTAGCCGACGAAGGCCCCGGCGACGGCGGCCTAGCGGTCATACCCGGATCCCACAAAGCCAATTTTCCCCTGCCCGAGAAGCTGTCCCTATACGAAGAACACCGCGAGTACGTCAAGGAGGTCCACAGCCAAGCCGGCGACGCCATTATCTTCACCGAAGCACTGACCCACGGCACCCTAGTATGGCAGGGCCAACACCAGCGCCGCTCGCTGATCTACAAGTACAGTCCATCTTTCCAAGCCCACGCGCCCGGCTACCATCAGACGCAAGCCCCCGATTACATCCTCGACATGAGCGACGAAGAACGCGCCATGCTCAGCTAGGGTCCCCATCCTCTTTTCCGAGAACGTCGTCGATAGCCCTTGCAATCGGCCACGCGCCCTCGGAAGTGTTCGAGAGAACCGCGTAGTCCAACTGCCGCTGACAGTCGACGGCAGACTTGAAGGAGATACCGGCATCCGCTCCCATGATATAGTGCTGGAGAGTTCCGTCTGCGCGTCTGCGAATCCACATTCCGTGTCCGTAGTGGAGACTGGAATCGCCGTCGCTGGCACCGGAGAAAGGCGCACTGAAGGTACGCACCAATTCCTCGGAGACGATCTTGCCGTTCCAGAATCCGTCCCAGAGAGCCGTGATGTCTGCCAGCGTCGAAAACAAACCGCCGTCCGAGGCACCGACGATGGGCAGGTTGTAGATGTTCGTCCGCCAGCTCTCTCCGTCTTCGATGTAGCCGAGGGCCGTGCATTCCGGTAGTTGGTTCATGGCAAAGAATCCAGAGCGATCCATTCTTGCTGGCCTGAGGATCTCCTCGGCGACGACGTCTTGAAAGCGCTTCCCTGTTACCTCTTCCACCACTACACCTAGCAGGATGTAACCGCCGTTGCAGTACGAGAACCCTTCCCCCGGTGCGAACTTCATCTCCCGTTGTGGGAACACCGGCAGATAGTCCTTCGGACCTCTTAACTCGTACCAAGGGATGGCGACGGTGAAATTGTCGAAATCCTCGATGAGCTCCTCGTCGTAATAGTCGGGAATCCCGGAGGTGTGGGTAAGCAGATGCTGGATGGTGATGGCCGCTGAGTAATCCGGCAGCTCCACTGAGATGCAGTCGCGCACTTGAGTAGTCAATGCCAGCCGACCCGCGTCGATGAGACGCCCCACGGTCAATGCCGTCAGCAGCTTCGTTCCAGAAGCGATTCCAAAGCGCGTCTCTGCGGTGTTAGCGATGGAGTTGGCGCGGTCGGCAAACCCTGCAGATCTCTCATACATCGGCTGGCCATGTCGCCGGACACGGACGACGCCGGAGAAAGCGTGCTCCTCGACGAGCTCGTCTATGCGACTCAGGGTGCGTTTAGTCAAATTTTCCATTGCTCTTCCTCAAGTAGGTGTTTGACCGAATCTGGGTGTTGGCCGGTCTTAAACTGTAAAATATTCCTTTATATTTGCAGGACTCAATAAAGGATATGGTGCCGTTTGGCCGGGACCTCCCAATCGTCGAAAGTATAAGTATAAGCGACATATCCTTTGAGCACGTGTTGAGCAGCCAGTACAGTAGGTCTAAATTACCCTATTCAGGAGCCATGTTATATAAGGAGGGCGGTCTTTTACATACTATCGTAAGATCACCACCAACCCAGGACCCGGAGACATGCTTTATGAACGACGAAGAAAGCTACCGATTCGATATTTCCGGCTTCATTGTCGTGCGTGGCGTCCTGTCGCCGGGTGAATTGGCCACGTACAACAAAGCGATCGACCAGATGCTTGACGGCGACGGAGACCTGCTGCCTATGGCCGGAGCCTGCGACCCGTTGCTGCAACTACGCGACCACCCGGTCTTGGCTAGCTATGCGGAGGCCTTGTGCGGGGAGGGCTATCGACCGGACACGGGACCGACGTTGCTGGGGGCGGGCGGGAAGGCTGATGATCGGCTGAGCGGCGGCAGCGAGTGGATGGACTGGTCGCGGGCCTATTTTCACCGCAACGGCGTCCGCCACTGTCAGGGGCTGGCCGCGTTGTGGGTGCTGCACGATGTCGGCCCGGGCGATGGCGGCCTAGTGCTGATTCCGGCCAGCCATAACAGTGAGGTGGAAACACCGGAGGCGGTGCTGACCGGTGCCGACGATATGGACCTGCCGGAGCAGCCGAGGCTACAGGCTGGAGACCTCTTGCTCTGCGCCGATGCCTTGGTGCGCGGGGTGCGGGCATGGCGTGGAACCGAACCGCAGCGGACGCTGGCGTACGGATTCGTCAACAAGCACGTTAGACCCCACGACTGGTCCAATTTGGACGCGGACGACTGCTACGAGTGGGCGGGAGATCTGCCGGCGGCGGAACGAGCGGTATTGCACGATCCCCAACGCAGCGGCGCTCCGGTAGTCGTGCGGGCGGACGGTGAGACCAGCCGTCTGGAACCGGAGCCGGATATCTATCACCCCTCGATCTATATCCGCAATCCCGATCCGTCGATCGACGATAAGGAGTTTTACTACTGGGATCTGTGTGGCCATCTGGTGGTCAAGGGAGCGATGGACGCCGCCTCGTTGGCCGCGGCCAACGAGGCGATCGACGCCAACGCGGATTGGATCGATACGGTATCGACGGAGGGGGAGCCGGATTGCGTTCGTCTGCGGGGGACGCATCGGTCGAAGCTCGAGGATGCGTGGAGTCTGCCCCAGCCTCACGGCGAACCGTTTCGGCGGATGATTGCCCATCCGGAGATTATCAAACGCCTCAACTGGATGATGGGCAGCGGCTACGAGGTGACCAAGTGCGAAGTCCTCTGCAGTAAGCGCGGCGGGGCGGGGGTCCACCTGCATGCCAGCGGCGTCACCCCGTCCGAGACCAATCACTACACCTTTCGCAATGGCCGCTGTTATAGCGAGTATATCAACGTCGCCTGGCAGTTGCGGGATGTGCCGGCGGCCGACGGCGGTTTCTGTTGTATTCCGGGCAGCCACAAGGGGGTCTATCCCATACCCAAAGGGGTGCTGTCCGCCGATCGCGATATGGACATGATTCGACACATCGGCATGGAAGCGGGGGACCTACTTATTTTTCTCGCCGGTGCTCAGACCCATGGTGCCTATCCGTGGATGGGCGAGCAGGACCGGCGCAGCGTGCTGATGCAGTATCGGTCCCGCAACCTTAGCTGGGAATCCGCGGTGGCTAGGAAGAGACGATGAACAACAGCAGCTTCTTGGGTGGTTAGCGGACTTTGCCGCGGCCAGCGATTTCCCAAATTGCCTCCAATCGACCTGCGCGCAGCGCGTAGAGGCGGTCGTGGAGGTTGACGGTGGTGCAGCCGTGGCCGGGGATAAATTCGAGCAGGTCGCCGGGGTGGAGATCGGTGCAGGGGCCAGCTAGGGTCTTGAGGCGGCCGTGCTCTTCGGAGAGGGCATGGCATTCCAAGTCGGGGCGATCCTTGACGAGGGGGAAGCCGTGTTCGGGTGTTAGACTCTTGAGGCCGGCGTCGGTGATGACCTGCCCGGGCGCGGGGCGGCTGGTAACGGTGGTCAGCACGCTGAGGGCGTTTTTGAAGCCCAAGTCCAGCTTGGCGTACGCCGCGTCCATCAGCGCGTACGAGCCGGCTTGGACCTCGGTAATGCCGTCGTAGGAGGTGCTGATGTAGTAATCGCCCGTGCCCGAGGCGCTGCAAATCGGGCAGTCGAGGCCGGCGCGTTCCACGTCGTCGCGGGCATCGACGAGGCGCTGGAGGCAGGTGGAGGCACCGTCGTCGCGGGCGGCTTTGTCTTCGAGGTCGATGATGTGGCCTTCGTAGCCCATCAGGCCGCAGAAGCGAAGGTGCGGTGCTTGGGAGGCCGCGCGGGCGAGATCGACGACTGTGGCGGGCGCGACGCCGCAACGGTTGTGGCCGATGTTGACCTCCACGAGTACGCGGGGGCAGACCTTGTAAGCGTAGGCGGCCTCGTTGAGGTCGGCGAGATTTTGTGGGTCATCGACCGCGACCATAATGTCGCAACGAGCGGCCAATGCCATGAGGCGCTCGATCTTGCGGCGGCCGACGACTTCGTTGGCAATGAGAATGTCTTGGATGCCGGCGTCGGCCATGACCTCGGCCTCTCCGACCTTGGCGCAGGTGATTCCCTGTGCGCCGGCTGAGAGCTGGAGGTGGGCGATGGCCGGGGTTTTGTGCGACTTGGTGTGCGGCCGGAGGTTTTTGCCCGCCATGCGGAAGTGCTCGGCGAGCCGGGCGATGTTGTATTCGAGTGCGTCGAGATCGACCAAGAGGACGGGGGTGTCGATGGCGTCGCGGGTCATGCCGATGTATTCGGTAGTCATAATAGGGGCGCTTCTTTATAGGTTGGGTGGATATTGCTTGCGGATAAAGAAACCGGGCTGTCCGCTTCTTGTCCAGTGTTTGGGCCTCATATGGACGGCTGCGTGACGAAATCATTATTATTGGCATTCGCAGCGTCGATTCGTCGGAGGCCGGTATATGGGCTTGTGGTGCCGCTTGGCCCTAATAGGACTGCTGGGAGCATCCGTTGAAGTCGTGGCGGAAGTGTCCACATTGCACTTTGGCGGCACCGGTGGCGAGCCTTGGTCCGAATGGACGCTGCTGGATCTGATGGTGGAGGATGCGACCCCCGCGCTCCAGCCGCTGGAATTAAGGCCCGACGAGAATGTAATTACCCAATTGCCCTACTGGGAGCGCTCGCTCTACCGGCGACCCGTCGATCCACTCTGGCGCTCTGGTATGCCCCGGATATGGCAGGGCACGGGCACATCTTCGCGGGGACTGCAGTTCCAAAACTTTCTGAAGTTCATAGACGGCGATATCAATACCGCCTTTGTAGATGTCATTATGCCGGCCGGGGAGGTTTTTTACACCCTTGATATGGGGGGTCAGGTCCCGGCGGAGCGCTTTGTGGTGGTACCGCCGGAGGGTGTGGATCCGGGGACCCAGATACCGTATCGCCCCTTCTGGGCCTTTGAAGGCTATGCGCTGACGGCCAGCAACGACGAGCAACTAGTCAATACGCAAGAGCCGAAATCCCTCGCTTCGTACACCTATCTCGGTCAGGTGTTCCCCATCGCCGGATTTGCCAAATCGGTCGCGCCGCTGGATATCGTCTTGGCCGATGAGGAGCAAAATTTCGATTCGATTATTGAGGTGGAATTTTCGCTGAGCTATCTGCGCTTTTTTCGTTTCCGGCCCTTTCCCGACGGCGAGGCCGACATGACCCTCGGTTCGTCCCCGCAGGCCGGGCCGCCGCTCGGCTCTGGTTTCTACTCTCGCTTTGCTATCGCGGAAATGGAAGTTTACGGTCGCGGTTTTGTCCCACGGTCGCGCTGGGAATCGCGGGTCATAGACTTGGGGCAGGTGGCCAATGTGGGACAGGTGTCGTTTAAGACGAGTACTTGGCGGCGCGAAGCGGGCGAACTGGTGCCAGCTCCGCAGGCACCGGCTGCGGTCAGGGTCGCGATCAAGAGCGGGCGGGACGAGACGCCCACAATCTATTATACCTTCGACGATCTAGGGCAGGCGATAGAAGTGCCGCGCTCCGAGTACGAGTTTTTGAAGGTGCGCCGATTCACCAGTGACCCGTTGGCCCTCGGCTGGCAGGGGCCGGTCACAGACGATGCCGACAACTGGAGTTTCTGGACAGCTCCGCTGCGCGAGGGCGGGGACCGGCCGCGAGTGCCGCCAGGGCGTTTCGTCCAAATGCAAGTGCGTTTTGAGACCGAGGATCTGTGGGAATTTGTCCGCCTCGACTCGCTGGCGTTGGAGTTTGCGCCGCTGTTGGCCGGGCGCGTACTGGGCGAAGTGGCCGCGGTCGGCGATCTGCACCCCGAAGGGGCCGTAGCTGAGGTGACCGCTGGAAGCCGCGTCGAGTTGGTCTGCGACATTGGGGCGCGTTTTACCGAGGATACGCAGGCAGGCTTTGATGCCGTGCGGGTTTTTACTCCAGCCGAGGGGGTGTTGCGCGGGTTGGAGATAGGTGCACCTTGGGAGGCGACCACGCCCGACAGCGTCGTGGCCGAGGCCGGAGGTTTTGTCGTGTACCTACCGCAGCCGGTCCAGCGGGACGGCGTCCAGCGGCTGCGGCTGCGGCTGGAGACGGCACTCTACAGCGCGGCTGGGGAGATTGCCGCCGAAGTCTTTGCGCGCGGCCGAGCGGGTTTTCCCTAGTTGGTGGTGGCCGGGGATGTGAGCGAGGATATGGGCACTAATCAGTTGCGGATCGTGGCCGCAGCGCAGGGATCGGTACTAGCCGCAATGGAAGTGGAGCCGGTTGCTTTTACGCCGCAGGGGGACGCGGTGAACGACGAGGTGCGGATCGGCTATACGCTGCTAAAGGTGCTGGCCGCGCCCGAGGTGGTGGAGGAGGTGTTCGACCTGCGCGGCCGTTGCCTATGGCGCGCCGGCCCAAGTGGGCGGGAGGCCGGTCGCCATGCGGTGCTATGGGATGGCCGCGATCAATCGGGCCGGTTGGTCGGGCCGGGTTTGTATTTGGTCAGAGTGGCGGTGGAGACGGATCGGCAGCGCGAGGAGCGGATGGCGTGCGTAGCGGTGGTTTACTAATGAGCAGCCCTTGAAACGTTATGCGGATGGCGGTTGCCGCGGCGCAATGGGCTCAATAATTGCCCGTCTTTCCGGAGTCAAACGTTGTAACAATTCTGCCGAAATTTGATAGTTGAATCGCTCGCGCACATATTTTGGGGAATAGCGGTAAACAATCGTTCGCCGATAGCCGGGATTGGTGCGTTCCGCAGAGCCGTGTGTTATCGCATCCGTGAATAACAAAACATCCCCTGCTTCTAGATACATTTCCTCTACAGCAATGGCGGTCCCGGCGGGTTTGCCGCTCACGCCGTCGTAAACTAGGCCTCGGCCATCCACTTCCAGCCGAGGGTGAATTTCGGTACACTTGTGGCTGCCCGGAATTAGGACAGGTGGTCCATCGCCTTCACCGATGTCGTTGAGGGCCATCAGTACGTTAATCTGTCCGACCATCCATTCTCCAGTGTTATTCTGACGAAACGTCAAATAACTGAGTGGAACATGTCCGCCGCAGTGAATGTGGATGTAACCACCCGGACCGCGGACGTTGAGAAAGTTCTCGTGAATGGAAAGGCCGTTTACTGAGGAGTGAATGTATTTCTTGACCGAGTCGATCCAAGCGGGATGATCTATCAATCGCTCAAAAATAGGGCCACCCTCGATGATACTCTGGAAGTTGACGCCATTTTCTTCATTGTAGGTGTGCGTTTCTACATGACCAATCCAGCGACTGCTTTTTTGCGAATCACCATTTGTTGACCACGGCTCTTCCACATACGATTCGTGATCGTCTATCCACTGGTTCATCTCGCGCAAATCTGCCGCCGAGATCGCATTTTTTAAGATCAAATAACCTTGGAGGTCGAATAGATAGTCTTGGACGTTGTTATCCATTTTTATCTTTTGATCCACATCCACGGCAGCACAATTCCTCTCGGCGACGCGTTACAGCTTACGGTCGCTGGATGTTGCGAATGATGGGGGACACGCCCTGCGACTTAGAACGCAAGCGGCAAATCGCCGTTTTCGTCGAAGGCCATTTCCTCGGGCTCGGTGATGATTTCCAAGTCCTCGCGCTGTTCGACTTCGGACCGAAAGGTTTCTGAGACGAGGAGCTCGCCTAGCGCTAGGGTGTTGTGGATGCGTAGGACCTTGGCGTTTTCAGGCTCGACGAGGCCGACGGTCTCTAGGGCCTTTTCAATGCAGATGCGGTCCGTGTCAAAGTAGAGGGGAATGTGTGCACCAGAGGGGTGGTTGCCGGTCATGCAGTTGATGTAGGTGATCTCGCGGTCCATCTCCTCGATAGCGCGCTTGTGGGCGTATTCGGCCGTGCCGATGCCCGAGGCGTTGCCGTGGGTTTCTTCGGTCAGGCCGCGGACTAGGATGCGGGTGACCTTGGGGTACTCCTTGTCGGCGGCGTGGTTGTCGTGGAACTTGCGGCCGACGACGTTGGTGTCCATGCCGGCACCGGAGATGTTTTTGCCGATCGCATCGACGATGAGCAGATCGACTCCGTCGAAGGGCAGGCACGGCATCCATTGCTTGGCAAGGACTAGCAATTCCTTTTCGCGCTCCACGAATTCGTCGGCCCCCACGCCCTTGATGAGCGCGGTTTGGTCGTACTGGTTTTCGACTAAGGCCAGCCCCATGAGCACGCCGCACTGGTCGATGACGGTTTGGCCGACCGAGCGGACGATGCGGTCGAAGCTGTAGTGGACAATGGCTTGGTGGTACAGGGCCGCGCCTTTGTGCTTGCCCAAGCCGATGAGCATCATCTTGTGCAGGCCGCTTTCGATTTCGCCGACAAAGTCGGTGTGTGGCTTGACGCGGCCGACGACGGCTACGTGGTCGGCTTCGAACGCGTACTTGTCGAAAAAGACGGGGATGCCGTCCTCAGTCGCACCCACCTGTACGGTCTCCATGGAAGACTTGATCGGTGCGCCAGTGTACTCCTCGGTGACGCCGTAGCCTTCGATGATTCCCTGTTGCGCCTCGGCGATACCGCCGCCGTGGCTGCCCATGGCCGGGACGAGGAAGGGCTGGAGGCCGAGGGCCTTGAACTCGGCCACGAGGCTTTTGATCACGAGTGCGATATTGGCAATGCCGCGACTGCCGACGGAGATGGCGATGGTCTCGCCGGGATTGACTTTGGGGCCTAAGTCGAGGCGCTGGACTTCGGCGCGTACAGCGGCGGGGATATCCTCGACCGTGGGCGCGGAGAAATGCTGGCGAACGCGGAACATGCGGGGTAGGGACATGGAGGACCTCCTAAATGGCTTGTTGGAATAGAATTTCGAGATCGCGCTGGCTGGTCTTGCGCGGGTTGACAGCGATGTTGCCGCTCTGCATGGCAATGCTCGCCATGGTGGGGATGCGGGCCGTATCAACGCCGACATCCCCCAGCTTGGCCGGGATGCCTAAGTCGGCGCTGATATGGCGCACTGCGGTGATGGCGGCTTGTGCGGCTTGGCGTTGGTCTAAGCCGGAAATGTGCTCACCTAGCGCCTCGGCGATAGCGGCGAATTTGCCGGGGCAGGCGAACCAATTGAACTCCATGACATAGGGCAGCAAGATGGCGTTGAGCAGCCCGTGATGCACGTGGTAGTGGGCGCCCGCTGGATGGGACATGGCGTGGACATTGCCGAGGCGCGTTTGCGAAAAGGCGACGCCGGCCAGCATACTGGCGATGAGCATATTTTCGGTGGCGGCTAGCGCGTGATCGTTGGCGCAGGCGAGGCGCAGGTTGTCGCCGATGAGGCGGATGGCGTGCAGCGCGATGCCTTCGGTGATGGGCGTGGCCGCCAGATTGATATAGGATTCAAGCGCGTGAGTCAGGGCGTCCATGCCAGTGGCTGCGCCGACAAGGGCGGGCAGGGCGACCGACAGGTCTGGGTCGAGGACGCCGAGTTGGGGGGCGATCTTCCAGCTAATAACCGGGTCTTTGTTGCCGCTGGCGGGATTGTCCAGCACGGCGAAGGGCGTGACTTCGCTGGCAGTGCCGTAGGTCGTGGGGACGCAGGCGAGATAGGGCAGGTCGTTTGCGACTTTGTCGCTGCCTAAATACTCGGTGATGCGGCCGTCGTTGGACGCGAGGACGCCGATCATCTTGGCTACGTCCATGGGTGAGCCACCGCCGAGGCCGATGATGGCCGTGCAGCGTTCTTGTTGGTAGGTCTGGGCACCGGCCTCGACAGATTCTTCGGTGGGCTCACTCGAACCGTCTTTGAGATAGACGGCATGGGGGATGTCGCCGAGGGCGGCGACGACCGCTTCCACTATGCCGATTTCCCCTAAGACCTGATCGGAGACGATTAGGACCTTGTCGGCCGGCGAGAAGCAATCTGCCAAACAGGCGATGGACCCGGGGCCGTGGATAATGCGGGTGGGATGGCGGAAGTCGGAGTGAGTTTGGAAGGGCATGGACAATCCTCTGCGTGCAAGAGGGAAAATAAGCTAGCGCTCGTCGTTGATGTCAAGATAGCGGGCAGGGACGCTACAGAAACCGGAGGATCTGCCTGTATAAGGTTAGGATAACCCACCGACCAAACTCTGAACCGATGTTTCAAGTTCATGGGTTATCTGTTCTACCGTTTCTCTTTTCTGAGTTCTATAGGTATCGTAATATTCCCGGAGATTTTTCGGTTCACCGACGCGGACTGATGCCACCCGCGGTCCGCGCATTTCTGACCTACCAAAGACTTCTCTTTCAAGACGGAGAATCACATCGAGAAACCGCTCTGGCGATGGTTCTTCAGCAACATACCCGTCAGAAATTGATATAAAATTAATCAACCGCTCCAGATCGGGATAGAATTGTTGAAATTTCTGCAGCTGCTCTCCATGTATTTTCTGCTCGTACTCCGTCATCTGCTCAATGTCCTTATAGATTTCGGCATCGACTATATTTTTCAACGCACGTGTCCTTGTGAGTATGTCGGCTTCAGGGTGGATACCCATAATCCCTTCGGCATGGGACAGGATCGCATCTTTCAACCTTTCGATATGTACATCAAGGGACACAGCTTCGTCTATCTCATACTGATATTCCGCTGCGAGTGTCCTGACTATCGCGACACCGATGCGGCGCAACCGATCGTAGCGTTCTACCGGCGTCTGTTCGGCAGGCGGGAGGATATACCGTTCTAACCTCGTGAGAGCAGCATCAATAGAATTCCACATGTCGCGCGGATAGTGATATTTGATGCCGACGGGCACAGCATAGAGCGATTTGCTGACTTGCGCTTTTTCCATATCGTCCAAAGCCCAGAAGCACATCTGGACAATGCCTCTCTCAAAACGCATGACGGTGTCATTTTGGCGCGAAATTTCCCCTTCGCCAAAGATGACAATCGGCCAGTCGCCCTTAAACAAAAGCTCCCGCGTCGTGCGGAAGGCATCTCTATCTACAGTGCCGCGCACAATCGAGTACACACCGACCCGCTGCATCAGATAGCATTGGATAGCCCCGAATCTACCCTTGTCGAAGGCTTCCCGAGCTGCCATGTAGTAGTACGGTTGCGATAACCGCTTTGACAGGAGAAACATAACCATAGGATCTTCGTGCGCCGGATGGTTCGGGGCTAAGACCGTAGGATGCCCATGTATCGCCTCCAACCGAGCAATGGACTCTGCATCGACATCCAGCGTTAACCCTTTCAAATACAAGCGATTCGCAAGCGGTATCAGGGCTTGTATAATTTGAATCGTTGTCACACTCGGTTTAGGTGGTTTGAAAGCTAACATCGTGGACACTATTCCCGTCTGGCGGCCTCTTCGAGAGCGCGCTGGTCGGCTTGAGTCCACTGATGCCAGCACACTTCATCGGGCTGCAGGAAACCGCTGTTGGCGCGGCCTTGCAAGTGCTCGTCCTGACCCAACAGGCGCAGGGCCCGGTGGTCCTGTCGGCTCCGGGCCCAGTTGATGAGTTGTTGGCAGTTGGGACCGGTGAACGTATCCGTGTGTTTGAGCCAAGAGATATTGTAGTACACACTGAAGAAGTAGCGCTTGCGCCCCGAGGTATTGGGCGTGCCCGAGTGCAGCAGGCCATTGTGGGTCAAAACCACATCGCCGGCTTTCATGTAGATCAACTGCTCGTCTTGGTGCGGCTTGCGGACCTCCTCCTCGGCTAAGGCAATGGGCTCGACGTGAGAACCGGGCAGCACCCTAAGCGGTCCGTACTCGTCGTCCAGATCCTGCAGATAGCAGATGGCATTAAAGGCCAAGGGGCGTTCGTACGCGCCGTTGGGCATACGAGCCCAGCGGTCTCGGTGCCAAGCACTGGCCTTGCCGGCGGCTTCTTCTGGATCCATGGAGGGAAAGGCGGCTAAGGTGAGGTTGTCGAGCTGCACGAGAGGCCCCACTACCTGCTCGGCAAAGTCGAGAATGACTGGATGAGCCACTGCTGGCCACATCAGCTCTGGCGCTCGTTCGAGCATATTGCCGAACCAAGTGGTCGGTTCTCGCACATCGGGTCCCTCCGTGGAGAGGGCTTGCAGCCGATCCTGCTCATCGCGCCAGGCCGGCATGGTGGTTTCGTCGTACAGCCCCTCGAATACGGTATAACCCTGAGCGCGGTATTCTTCCATTCTTCGGTCCATAAGACACCTATTCCTTACGCGAAAGCCGCCAGACATCCGGCTCCATATTATTTCCCGCCACCATCCACAACGACCCGTCGTACACGAACACGCTCCCCGCATGTCGGGGTGCCCAAGGGGTATCGGGCAATTCGGTCCAGTCCACGCCATCGGGTGAATACCACACATCGCGGCGATTTCCACTCTCTGCCGCATAGCCTTCTAACACCCACATACAGCCATCGAAAGCGGCCACCTCGTGGTATTGCCTGGGTGCCCACGGAGCGTGCGCTATGTGCTGTTCCCAGTTGATCCCATCTTCTGAACTCCACACGTCGTTGTAGAATTTGCGGATAGGAGTTGTAGGCGTATCGTATGTGCCCCCACCGAGAATCCACATCCTGTTGTCGTGCACAGCGGCTCCCCCGATCATCCCTCTGGGCACCCACGGAGCGCTGTCGATAACCCGAGTCCAGCTAATCCCATTTGCCGAACTCCACACGTCGTTGTGGAAGACCTCATCAGCGCCGGCAAATTCGGGCAGCGTCTGTCCGCCCATCACCCAGATCCGGCCGGCGAAAGCTAGGGTATAATGAAGCGCTCGGGGAGCCCACGGCACGCGATCATTCGCCAGCTCCCAATGAATGCCGTCCGCACTGC
Source organism: Candidatus Latescibacterota bacterium (assembly GCA_965261395.1). Taxonomy (GTDB): domain Bacteria; phylum Latescibacterota; class UBA2968; order UBA8231; family UBA8231. The sequence goes on along the minus strand of OZ253462.1, from coordinate 1,677,841 downwards.
TCCAGACATCGTTCTGATAATGGCCTTGATTGCAATCGCCGCCGACGATCCACATTCGGCCGTCATGCACCGCATATCCAGCCGTATGCCGCCCCTCCCAAGGCGCATGAGGATTCTCAAGCGTCCAGGAGGTGCCATCGGGCGACGACCAGACCTCACTGTTGCAGATCAGCGGGAAGTGGACTTTGTCCCCGGGATTCCAGCCGCCCAGCAGCCACATTTTATCATGGAACACCAATGCGCCAGCGCCATCGCGAGCTGCGAAGGCAGCGTTCTCCGTTACGCAGCACCATTCGTATTTCGCGCTCATCGCCGTCTATCTCCTAACTCGTCTAACAAAGCCAGTATCAACTATCTCGTTTTTCCGTTTCACCGTGCAAACAGGAAATTTGTTTGTTAGGTTGTTTTTCCCTTCCACCTGATTGGCCACCTTTTCCAGTCAAACTCGTCGTCGTAGCCCACGATCGACGTGACCATGTCTTCGACCATCTTTTCAACGTCAGCCTGTACGTTTGTGCAACACAACAAGTTCACCATTGTGCCTCCTGTCCCCGGTCCGCTTGGCTCAGCATGTGAGCGGTGCCATTCAAACCTCGCAGCGATCTGCTCGGCAAAGAACTGGTGTGGATCTTTATTCCTGAAATGCCCATCCGGGTAGTAACCCGCAAGAGCGGAGAGTATTCCAGATAGAGCGTCGATGTAATAGTATGAGGCTTGGACCATCCGTGAGGTTACGCCGCTGTCCCACTCTGGTTGCGCCCTCCTTAGAAGTTCTGCCTTCAGGCCTGGAAGCGTGTTGATGTACTCCAGAGCATCTCCCTTTGGCATGACCTTGGCTCTCTCCGACTCTCGATAGGTCGCCTTCGACGTGCTGATGAGAGGACCCACAGCACGCTCAGCAGCAATACGATCGGCCTCCCGTCTCCGTTCTGTTACCCGTGTAATCCACTCATTTCGGTATTTGGTTACCACCTCTTGGGTTAGTCTGCGCGCGAAGCCGCCGCGAGTCTGCGTTTGGTCGTGACACTCAAGGCAGAGAACTGAAAGATTACTAAGCCTATGATTACACCGATCTCCATCTAGATGGTGTATCTGAATGGCCTTACCTCGCTCTTCACAGATGCAGCACGTGTTATTGCAGGCAAACTGGATTTCTGCGGCAACTTCGGCGGGGATTGGAGGTCTGCTTTTTGTCATAAAGCCTCATCTGCATGATCGACTGCACATCTTTGGACAACGGCGGGGCCGCTACGGAAACCGGAGCGTCGTCTCCATCGACATAAACCCCGTCGAGCATGAGCCTGCGCACATGAGGATTGCTGCAGTTGGTAATGGCCGCGGCGGTTTCGTTGGCTCCCTTGGGAACCGGCACGTCCCGCGAAAATGTTCAAGTAGTGCATGGCTACAGATCGAATAGGGAAGGCGGATCCGCCTCGGGATAGTTGTCGAGGTAGCTCTGGATGTACTGCCGCGTAACGGGGGGCATTTGCTCCATATGCCCTTGTTGGGTCAACTGCTCGCGCTGTCCGTACTCGTGGGCCATCACCGTGGCTCCAGCGTTCCAGAAGGCGCAGTGCATGGTCCAGCGCTTGCGCCCCTCCGGGTTCCAGCCCCGGTGCCAAAGGTTGGCGTTGTAGTAGGCGATGTCTCCCGGTTCCAGATCGACGACGAGGGCGTTCGGCATCTCTCCCGATTCGCTGCGGGACGCTTCGATTTCCTCAGCCGTCGATGCCCGCAGGTGACTCTCGGGGACGATATGGAGGAAGCGGTCTCCGGCAACGAGCGGGGCGTTGAACTGCACGAAGCGGCCTTCGTGCCGGCGCAGGTACGCGGTTTCCTCCGCGTCGCCCGGTCGGCAGAGGTCGCGGTGCCATTTCTGGGTGTACGGCTTCTCACCGCCGCTGGCGAGCATGCCGAACAGACTGTGGCGCACTCCCGGGCCGCAGACCAGGGCCTCGAGATGGGGTGCGAGATCCTCGTCGATCCAGTCGGCAAAGGCGGGGTGGTACTTGTCGGGGTCGAGCAGGTGGCCGGTGCGTCCCGGCAGACGGCGCTCGCGGTCGATCCAGCCTATCTCGCACGCTCCCGCAAGCCCCTTGTCGATCAGGCGTTCGACCCCCTTGAGCAGCGCCGCGATGCGGGTTTGCGCAAAGGCCTGCCGCAGAATGAGAAACCCCTGCACGGCATACGTCTGCTTGTCTTTTTCCGAGATCACCATCACCGGCGGATCGACCTCCGTAAGAAGGTTGGTTGCGAGCCTGCCGTAAGGTAACGCCCCCCGCATACTCGTCAACAGCCTGCCCAAGGCGCGTTATCTATTACATTGACAACAAGGCGCTAAGGGTGTTAGGCTACGCCAAGTGGAAACCACAAATCTCATTCAGAGGTGCCAAAATGAAAATCAAGCGAATCACAGGAACGAACGTCGCCATCCCATACGCTTCGCCCGTTGGACCTTACGTTGGGCGTGGTGGTAGTAGTGGCACTTTGGGTGCAGCGGGACTTATCGTGAAAATTGAGACAGACACGGATGTAGTGGGTTGGGGCGAAGGAACGGGCAGGTTTGAAACGGACCCAAACGCAATGCTGACGGGCAAAGATGTGGCCAACATCGAAGGGGCCATTGCAGCGCTGGAAGCAGGGGGCATCAGCAAAGGCCCGATGTCTGGCATTGAGATGGCACTTTGGGACGCCATGGGCAAGGGCGCGGATTTGCCGGTCTGTAAACTGCTCGGCGGCGTGGTGCGGGAGGAAGTGGACTTCTGCGCCTGTATGGGACTCAAGGCACCGTCGGAGTCCGCGGCAACCGCTCGCGAGTACATGGACCGCTGGGGGTTTCGCTTCTTAAAAACAAAAGCGGGGGACGACCCACAACAGGACCTGCAGATTGCCGAGGCAATACAAGCCGTTGTTGGCGACCAAGCCATACTCCGCCCAGATGCAAACAATGGGTATTCCCCCGAAGATGCAGAAGTCACACTACGGAAAATGAAAGACCTCGGGATTCGCTATTTTGAAGACCCGTGCTCGTCTGAGTACCTCGACGCGCTGATTCGGTTCCGCGCGGAAATCGGCATGGGTATCTTGGTGAACATGGGCGTTGTCACTGCGGACACCGTTGTGAACCTACTGGCCAACGAGGGCGCTGATATCCTGATGCCAGACACCCCAGCGGCGGGCGGCATGCTACGGGTCAAGAAAGTCGCTACCGTCGCCGAGGCGTATGACGTGCCGTGCCTGATGCACTGTTCGCACGACCTCGGGCTCAAGACCGCCGCCATCACCCACATTGCGGCAGCAACCCCCAATTTTTCCGGGCCGAACGACACCTGCTACCACGGCCTGACGGATGATGTGCTAACTGAACCGTTGCAGTTTGAAAATGGGCGCATCCGCGTGCCGTTGGGGCCAGGACTGGGCGTTGAAGTAGACGAAGCGAAGATTGAGCAATACAGTTCGTAGGCGGCCAATGCATCTTATTAGGCCTCGTCCAAACCCAAGCCCGTCAAATCTGCAATATGCCCTGCTTGCTCGGCTTCGTATAGCTGCCAGATCACGCGCAAGCCCTGCAAGCTGCTTTTGCCATCGGTCAGCGGTGTTTGCCCGGTTGCAATGCAATCGAGAAAATGGGCCATCTCGTTTTCCGTGTGTTTGCCCGGCTCTGCTTCGAACAAAACTTTTTCTTGGCCGCGTAGGATATGCACGAGTTTGCCGCCTGAGATATCGGCATCGAGCAAACCTTCTGTGCAATGCGCGTGGATTGAGTAGCGCAACCGAGTGCCCCGCGCGCCCCAGGTGCCGAAGTGATAGCCCAGGCGGCCATCGGCAAATTCCATCGTCACATTGCTCGTGCCTTCGCGCTCCATCCACGGCGTACCAAAATTGGTGCCCATGTGTATGCCGCGCACGGGTCGCCCCAAAAACCAGAGCAGCAAATCGATGTAGTGACAGCCATGACTAAACAACTGCCCTCCGCCCAAGCGCTCTTGGCTCGCAGCCCAGTGATCGGGGGGATAGCGAGTGAGTTGCTCGGTCCAGATCGACACTTGAAATACATCGCCGTACGCGCCTTCATCTAACAATGCTTGCAGACGCTGGACAATGGGATGAAAGCGCATGCAATACGCAATCATCAGCACTCTACCCGAGGTTGCAGATGCCGCAATCAGTTCTTGGCAGGCGACTTCGTCATTGGCCATGGGTTTTTCGAGCAAGACGTGAACGCCAGCATTGAGACACGCCTGTCCGACGGAAGAGTGCAAATGGTGGGGTAGCGCGAGCAATACGGCATCTACCGAGTCTAAAATCTCGCGATAATCCGTCGCCACACAGGCTCCTGGAAATTGTTGCGCGACGGCTGCTGCGCGCTCTGGAACAACATCGACCGCCGCAGCCAATGCGACCCGATCGCTCAGGGTGTGAAACCGCCGCATGTGGGCACCCCCCATGCCGCCACAGCCGATCATACCTAGTTTAATCATGTATCTGTCTCCCTAAGGCAATTGCAGCATTTTGTGAATCGTCGAGCGCACCGTAAACTGTGGGCATCGCAATGGGAAATCAAGCGAGGCAGAAAATGGATGCACATCGCCGCATAAGCCGCATCATCGAGCACTGGACCCTGCCCGCCGCGTCTCAGGTCGTCGATCACGTGCGCCGAGCTAGGATCCAGTTGGTGCAGGTGGGGAACTTTGGAGTCGATTTCTATTCGCTTGTCGGCGATGAGAATATCGAACCGTCGTGGTCGGGCATGCCCTTGCGGAGTGCGAAGGCCAACCTGGACTTGGCCGCCGAGGTCATTCCTCAAATACAGGAAGCCGGCGCACTCGTCACCGGCCAGTTGTCGACAACCATGCACTTCGGGGATCACGAGGAGCGACTCGGCCTGTTCGGCGAGAAGTGGGCGCGCATGTGGACCGACGATCTGCTGGGACCACCGCCGTGCGCTGCCGTTGAAGAGGGCCTGCAGCGCAATGCCGATGGATCGCTCAAATGGCACACCATACCGGGCCGACCCTATCGCACCTATCGCGGCTGCATGAGCAATCCAAAGTGGTTGGCGGTCCTTAAGGCGATGGTGTACAAGGGCATCGAGCTTGGTCTCGACGGCTTCAATGCCACCCACCACTACGAGTCCCTCTGCCACTGCCAATACTGCTCCGACTATGCGCGCCGTTTTCTGGGCACGCGACTGACCACAGAAGAGATTCAGGGGATTTTCGGAATCGCCGACCTAGAGGAGGTGCCCGACGTGTTCACGGCGAGTTCCGACTGCTCGGAAGAGCTGGCAGCCCGTTTGCAGTTCGTCCTGGCCCAAGGGTCCGACCTGAAACGCAAAGAGTCCTTCGACGAAGTTTTCATTGAATACGGGCGATCGCTCAAACCGGACCTGCTCCTAGCGCAATGGAATCACAAATACGATTTCCGACCGCACGACGAGCGCTGTCTGCTGCCGCAGGAGTTGTGGGCGAGGGGGGAGGACTATATCTGGTACAGCCAGGGGCCATCCAAGGCGATCAGCTCGCTCGCTCAGGGATACCTCGCAGACATGGGTTTGCCATCCCGCTTCATGTACGCCGCCGGTGGCGGCAGACCCTTCGTCATAAACAAGTACGACTACAAGCGTTGGCGCATCTGGGCTGCCGAGGCGCTGGCCCATCACGGCACGGCGCTGGCCTTTCACGCCGGACCTCCACGCCTTGATCAGGAAGAAAGCGTCAATGTTGCGCCGGAGGATTATTACGGCCCCGTCATTCGCTACCAGCGATTCATGTTCCACCACGAAAAGCTGCTTCACCCGGCGACCCCGTGGTCTCAGATCGCCCTCGTCTATCCCAAGAGAGCCGAGATGCAAGCGGAGATGGATTGTCTCGACGCGCTCAAGCGACTCGGACAACATCTAGAGGACAGCCACTGGTTCTTCGACATCATCCTCGACGAACAGTTAATGGAGCGCGCCGGTGACTACGAGGTCCTCGTTTTACCGGAAATACAGAGACTGAGTGCGGCGGAAGGCGAGTGGTTAGCAGCGTTCGTCCGCGCAGGAGGCCGTCTGGTATTTACGGGCAATAGTGGCCGTCTCGACGTCGATGGGTCGCCGCACGAGGAGCCGCTGCTTCAAGCTCTGAGAGCATCGCCGGCCGCAGGATCGATCGCCGGCCGCATGGGAGGGGGGATGTACATTCCCGACGGACCCTGGACTCCGGAGACGATGCCGATCAAGGGAATCCCGCAAGAGATGCCGATTTTTCCCAAGCTCGAAGACGATACCTTTGGTCAACGGTTTCTGTTGGAGCTGGAACAGTTCGTCGGCCGGCCCCGGCTGGTCACCGATGCCCCTTGGTTCGTGCGGGTGCGGGCATGGCGTCCACAGGATGTGGACGCGGTGGTCATTCACTGGATCAACTACCAGCAGGATGAGGAGGCCGCAATCGAAATACCGCTTCCGGTCGGGCCGCTCCAAGCAGAGTGTGAAATACCCGACGGCTTGCAGGTAGAGCGGGTTGAATGGCACTATCCGGAGATGCGAGAGCCAATTGTGCTCGAGCACAAAAAGAGCGGATCAAACGTCCGCTTCACCATTCCTCGCCTCATCGTCTACGGCATGAGCGTCCTGCATCTGCAAGCAAACGGTAAGGGCGATCCATATAATCGAGGACGTGTTGCAGGGCGATGAGCTGATCCGCGTACAGGCTGCTTTCGACCGGGTGCAGGCGGGCACCTGTGTCGACTGGGAAGAGGGCAGGGCCAAAGTGACGGCGCCGGCCTCGCAGCACCAGTCGTGCCGCGCTTCAGCTGGTGTCAGCCTTCGTCGCCGCCTTCCAAAACGGCCCCATCTCGCTCGAGACGCGCCATCATGGCGTTGAAGTTCACTGAGCCGTCGTCATCCCAGTACTCGGTCTTCAACGGCGCCACGAAGCTCACCGGCATCAACGTGCGGCTCCAGTCCGGCCGGACCATGAAATGCGGGTTTTCAGGGTCGGGGCGGGTGTAGAGGGTCGCCCCACTGTCGTACTTGCACACGATGATGAACTTCGGTTTCGACCTTGGCCGGATCTGCTCGAGGCGCTTCACCTCATTCATGTCCAACTCGACTCCGAGACCTAGTTGCTCGGGCACGCGAATGAAGCCGTTGATCGGATTCAGGGGTTCGGTGACGAAACGTTCGCTCGATACTTCGGTGGTGGCGTTGACGAAGTGGAAGTTCGCTGTGGGGAAGGCCGCCATCATGTGGACGTTCATGGCGCGGATGATGTCGCTACCCGTGTTCTGCAGCATGAAAGGGCTGTCGCTGGCCGCGAACAGGCCGGCCTTGCGCACCGCGTCGCCGATTTTTGCATGGCCCAGCATGTATGCGTCAGCAGGTCGGCGATAGACTTCATAGGTGGCCCCGGTCGGGAAGTGGTGCAGTACGATGGGCCGGCGCGAGCGCTGGCGCAACTCTATGTAACCGTCAACGTTCTCGCCGGGCAGAGGATCCTCGAAGCAGCCGGCGATCTCGTATTCGGACAGTTTGTCGAGCAAACCCGGCATGTAGTCTTCGGTGCCGTGCATGGTGAAATCGTAGTGCAGCTTGAACCCCTTGGGTGCCACCTTCTGCATGGCCTCGGTCTGATCGATCACGTTTTCGAAAGGGGACAGATGGAACTTCATCCACGTGTGGCCCTGCCTAGCGTAGGCCAACACGGCTCTGGCCATGCGGTCGGGATGCGTGCTCACCGTCCACGCCGCGACAGCAACCCAGGAGCGATACTTCTGGCCGAAGAGCTTGTACACGGGAACGCCGGCGGCTTTACCCATGAGGTCGTACATCGCCGTCCCCAAACCGAGGGAGGTCTCGTCGCCTAACCAGTCGAATGGATTCGAGCCGATGTACTGGTCCAGCACCTCCTGTTTTTCGACCCCCTCCGACTCCCCCAGGCCGATCAGGCCGCTGTCGGTGTGGGCGACGTAAATGGTGCGCTGAGTCAGGTCGTGGTAGTGAATGAGCTCATAGGCCCTGGCCTCGTCGTACTGCAGCGTTACCCGGTGGATGTCGATATCGGTGACCTTCAAAGTCTGATCGCCCCCTCTCTGTTGAAATGGCTCTTTGCGGTTGCGAAATTCTAGTACCGCACGACGAATTCGACGTCAGTGAGGGTCAGGCCTGCTGCGACTTGCGGATTGCGTTCCTGCACCGCGAGTCGGACCGCGTGCTCACCCGCCGACACTCCGCTCTCGCTGAAGTTCCAGCTAAGCCAAACCGCACTGCTCACTTCAGCTAGGTCTCGCCAGCGCGGCAATGGTTGAAAGGCTCCGCCAGGGGGCGAGGGATCCTCGAGCCTGCAATAGTCGATCTGCGGTGGCTCGAGCTCCACTCCGTCCCACCATACCTGCACTGAGTCCCTGTTCGTCCACTCGTTCACCCGCAGTCGCAGCTGCAGCGAAGCTGGCATGTGGGCATCGAAATCCTCGGCGATCTCGAGCGTGACAGTGGGCCCCTCCCCGGTCAGCGTCCTGACGAGGTCGACCGGCACCTGACCGTAGATCCGGTCGATGCGGAAGGCACCACGCCAGGCCCCCTCTCGCTGTATGTAACGATGGGTGGCCGCGTAGATCTTGTCCGTAGCGGCCAAGGGTCTCAAGGGATCCTATCGTCGTCAGCAGCGGCCGCTTCGAGTCGCGGTTGGCGTGCCAGTTGAAGACGTATATGCCCGAAGCACCCGCACGGTGATAGCGGCTGGCGATGGCGCGCGTGCGCAGGCGATCCTTCTCATCCTGCTCTTCCGGGCCGACGAAGGGATCGGGAAGATTGCTGTCCAAGCCGGGATAGACGGCGACGTCCGTTCCCTCGCACAGCTTTGCGAACCCCGCGACGTCGATGCTGGCGTCCGTGACGGCGTTACCCGCCGGAATGAGGAGATCGACGAGTCCCTCCTCGATCCAGGTAGGGATGTCGTAACCGATGCGGCGGCACATCTCGAGTGATCCAGAGACTCGCGCCGCTAGGAAAACGGGGCGGCCTCGCTCTCGTCCAAGAGCCTCGGTCATCTGGCGGATGGCTCGCTGCAAATCGGTAAGCAGGTAGCGCAGCCGGTATCCTTCGTCGTCGGGGAAGTGGAAGGCGTGACGCTGCCAGTCGAGCTCGACGCCATCCCAGTCATAACGCCGGCAGATCTCTTCGACGTGATTGAAGCGATGCTGTCTGATTTCGGGCACTGCCATGTTCCAGGACAGGGCAAACCACTCCGAGGTGCGTTCCCCCAGCACCCACTCCGGGTGCCCATGCCGCAAGGCTTCGACGCGGTGTGCTTTGTACAGCGCGTTCAGGTCGGCGACCTGGGCACCGCCAAAATGGTTGTCGTTCATGCGCACGGAGGCGTAAACATCGAGACCGAGCTCGTGCCCCCGCGCGATCAAGGCCTCCTGAGGATCTTCACCGCGGTCGTACATCTGCAGGATGTTCTCAGTACCGTTGTATGCTGCGGCACTGGAGTAGGGACGCTCCCGAGCGTCGCCGATAAATTCCACCACCTCGCTGGGCCAGCGTGAACCCCGGCCGCCCGCGCTCCAGAACAGGGCGCCGACTTGGGTGTCTTCGAGGGGGGCATACACCTTTTCGAGAAAATCCTCCAGCGACTGCGGCACCGGAGAATATCCATGGGGGGCGCCATCCCAGTTGTAGATGATTCGATAGTCGGGGGGAACCGGCATTGAGTTAGTCTCCCGGACGCAGCTTGTGGAGCGCATCTAGCAACAGCGGCGAGAGCGGTTCGGCCTGGGCTCGTTTGGCGTTCTCCCGCGCGTGCACGGGGTCGGTTGTACCGATGATGGCCGAAGTGATCACCGGATGTGACAAGGTAAAGCGCAAAGAATACGCCAGCGGATCGTCCCATGCCCCTTCATCCGTCAGCAAGGAGCGCACGGGATCCCAGTAAGGACCAGCGTGATAATGCGGCGAGTCCTTGGGCAGCAGCCTAGCGTTGGCAATAGGGCGTTTGGCCACCACGCCCATGCCGGTGCCTGCGGCTGCCGGCAGCACCTCATCCAGAGCATCCTGATTGAGGATGTTGAAGGTCACCTGGAGCGCGTCGAAAATCCCCAGCGAGATCGCCTGCATGGCATCTTCATCATCGCCGCTATAGCCTAGGTAGCGCACCTTGCCGGCGTCGCGCGCCCGCAGTAGGGCATCCGCCGCCTCGCCGGCGCGCAATATCTCGGCCGAACAGGTGTGCAGGAAGACGAGATCGAGACACTCGAGACCCATCCGCTTGAGCGACCGGTCGATGCTGCGCTCGATAACGGCGCGGGAATACGCCTCTCCCTCATCGCCGTCAGTGATACAGCCGCACTTGGTGGCTATGACGAACTCGCCGATGCGGTTGCCGAGATAGCGGCCGATGAGTTCTTCGCTCCGGGCGTAGCAGTCAGCGGTGTCGATGAAGGTGATGCCTAGATCGATGAGGCTGTCGAGCAGGCTCTCTATCTGGTTGAGGGGAACGCCGGCACCGATGCGCGCCGCACCGAATCCATGGCGACTGACCTTGAGGTCGGTGGAGCCGAGTTTGGCGAATTTTTCCATTCCAAAGGGCCTTTAGGAGGTCAGGTCAAGCGGTGTAGGTGTTTTTGGGGCGGCCTCGCTTGCGTTACGGCGTAGGACAACTACACCGCTGGACACACATCTAAAGGCCTTTTATAATCCCTATGCATCTATACATCTTAACAATTTAACAATCCGCACCAAAGTCGTAGAGGTACTCTCCTCTTCACTCAGGGTGACAACCAGAGGCTAGATGAGTACGAGGATAGGCATGCAGATCACTGCGAAGGTGAACTTCGGGGAAGATCTCGGGCAGAACATAGGGACCGTGTTTGAAGCCCGAGATAGCGACGGTCAGGTGCTGTTTGGCGCGGGGTTCATGGGGCTTTTCAACACGCACTTCCGCATGGACCGATGGACGCTGCAGTTTTTCGTTCGTCACGACGGTGGAGAGGTGACTTACGAGAAGTTGCCGTTTCCATCCGACGACGGTGGCAACTATCTGTTCGACCTTGACGGCAAGGTTTACCAGTTCAGTAATCATCTCGATCGCACCGCGCGATGGTACGATGACCAATCCAAGACTTGGGTTGTCGATGAAAGGTTTGGCGTCAAGGAGACGACAAGCGGCGAGGGGATGATGCGTCTGGCCGGAAAACTGCTTCAGTTCAAGGGCGGCGAGGCATGGTACGACGGTGCGAAGATCCTGATGAAGCCCGACGAGGGCCATTACCACCATTTCTATTACTCCCACGGCCATCTCGTCTTCTATCAGAACAACGACCCCGAATGGAGCAAGCTTCATGCGGTTCCCTGGCGGTCGGGCGATGGTCCGCTCGATCTGGACAAGGCGATCACGCTGGATCTTCGCTACGCGGGCGAAACCTCTTTCTCCGCCGGGCAACTAGGTGACGAGACCATTCAGTCCTCGAACGTCGGAGGAGTCTATGCCTTCGACGGCTCGGCGTGGAGGATCATTCGCCAGTCGCAGAAGGGCATCAGTCACCAGCTCTATTCGATGTTGGACTGGTACGATCGAATGCTGATCGGCCATTATCCGACCGGGAACCTCTTGGAATACGCGAAAAAGGGGACGGCGCTACGTCACCTGGAGGATTGGCCGCCGGTGATGCCCGGTGTTTCAACCGCCGTCCGCGAGGCGCAGACGATCTGCCTGTTCGGAGGAGATATATACGTGGGGATTTGGCCGTGGGCCGAGTTATGGCGCTACGATCGCCACGGTGACGAATGGCACTTTGTCCGCAGGATGTTCGAGCATCCTGCAATCACGGATGAGATGAACCACCCTTGGGAAGATCGGGTCGTCGGCTACAACGAGATTCACGGCGAGGAGGTCGTCTGGAACGGCTGGGGCAATCGAACAACGGGTATGGTCCCGATGGATGATTCGCTCTTCATCTCGACAAGCGCGAAGGGGTGTTCGGAACGGGACATGAGAATGGAGTTTCTGCACGACGACGAGGTCTGGAACGAGTATCGGACGGTGCACCGGCTGCGCAAGCCGGGATGCGTCGCGGGTCCAGTGGCTTGGAGAGAGGGAGAAACCACACTTGAGTTCATCGCTGATGGTGACCGGATCGCGATTGCCCAGGATGGTGCAGAGATCGCATCCGCGCCGGCCGATCCCAAAGTTGTCGCAAATGTGGAAACGGCGCGGATCGAATGGGGGAAGGGCATGTACGGACCCTTTGCGGGAGACGTGACGCCGCAGTGATTTCTTTTAGAAAAAATACATTGTTCAACTCAACGGTACGTCACCTTCGGCTCCTGCCCCCTATTTTTCAAACCGCCAGCCATGATCTTATGGTTAGGCTGTGTTGCATCCATTCCAAGCGGGTGCATCTGTGGTGCGTGATAGCCAATACGCACCGACTTTCGCCATTTGTCGGTCCTGTTGACGTTGGACCAGTGAATCGTGAGATAGCTGAAGAAGATCACGTCTCCAGCCTTTGCGGGGATAGGGACTGTCTCTACTTTGTCGGGATGGTATTGCTCTGTCGGGAGATAGGGACGGGTATGTTCACCTGTGATGTGTTCGAGCGGCCCGTTCTTGTGGCTGCCGGGAACGACATGCAGACATCCACTATCAAGGGGCGTATCATCAAGGTGAACGAGGCAATCGACAAAATCTGGACCGTCGTGCGGGTAAAACGGATAGTCCTGATGCATCGGGAACGGGGTGCCTAACTCCGGCGGCTTGCCGTGCAAAATTGTGTGGTGCCACTGAACGGCGGGGCCGATCAGGGTTTGGAGACACCCGACAAGCCCCTCGTGGAAGATAATCCGTCCCCACGCCGCGGAATAGAATTGCGGATTGCCGATAAATACCGCTTTGGTATTCTTGCGCTCTGCTTCAGACAAATACTCGTCACGCCACGGTCCACGCCAGCCCATGCTCTCTTCGCCCCACCATTCTTTGATAATCCAGTTCATTGCTGACCCAAATTCCTCAACCTCGTCCGGGGTAAAAGCCCTTCGGCTTTGACATAACCATCGCGTTTATACGCTTCAACCTGCTTTTCGGTAAGCATCTATATCCCCTTTCAAGTGAATTTTACGCCTAATGTTGCGTGGCGGCTTATCCATAGGCCATTTCGGGGTGTTTCCCGAGAACGCGCAGGAGGCGTTCGTCGGCGTCTTCGAGGACGTAATCGGGCATGTGATAGTTGAGATAGGGCCAGAATCGCTGGGCGACGAAACGCTGACCATAGACCTGATGAAAGAGGTAGCGGACGCGATCCGATGTATTGGGGACACCGCGATGCCAGGTTTGGCTACTGAGGAGGTAGAGGTCACCTGCTTGCATGAGCAGGGACGTGGGGCCTTGGCCATCGAAGGTTGGATTTTCTGGATCGTTGGGTTGTCTGCCCGCATAGTGGCTGCCCGGCACGAATTGGCTGGGGCCATACTGGTCTTCGTCCTGGTCTGTCAGGGCGATCTGGAACGACATGCGAAAAACGGGCATCTGCAGACGCCTGTCATGACGGCTGATATTGTCGTCCGCAATTGGAAATTCCAGGCTGTCATCTACGTGAAAGCGGTTAATACCCAGATCCCTGCGGTTCAAGATGCATCCCTGCGCCATGCAATGGCACTGTGGGCCGAGGACTGTTTCGGCAATAGATATGATAGGCTCGCGCACGAGCAGATCGCGGAACATCCGGTCGCATTCAAATAGCCGATGTACAACGATGGGCGCTTTGTCATCGAGCTCTGGCCTTATTTTTACATTCCGCATTTCGGCGAAATAGGGTTCGGCGAAGATCTGGTCGACGCGTCTGCATATTTGCTCGCATTCTTCCCGGGATAAGACGTTGCGGATGATGGTCGCACCGTTTTTGTAAAAGTCTTCGAGAATCGGCGATAGTTCTTCTTCTGTAAAGGGTTCGTGGAGTGACATGAGATATTCCTCGCTATAGACTAAATTTTGCACAGTTTCGGTATGCCTTTGCCGACGTGGGGGAGCAGTCCTTGGATTGGTTTGCTGCTCAACTCAGTAGTTCATCACATTCCCAGTCTCGGTAGGCTCGCATCGCGGACTCAAGATAGGAATCGCTCTCCCATATCCTGCGAATTACTTTCGCTGAGATGGCCTCATGTGCTACCCCTGCCCCGGTATCTCTTAGAACATCCGACTGACCAATTCCAATTCAGAGACTTTCATTTGGATTTTTGGCGACTAATCTCCCCATACCATACCATGCGGATTTCCCTAAAGCACTTCAAATCGTACATCGCCTTTTAAAGCGCGATCAAAACCTAGCGTTTTTTCGCACCCGGACTTTTCGCCCACGCGCCCAATCACATAATCGGCAAAGTCACCCCTGCCCTTTTTGTAATCGCCCAGCCCCTGCCAGAGCAGATCTTTGTCGACAAAATGAAATGAGCGCGTCTGTAAAATGCCCTCCAGCGCGCCGCCAATCTGCGCCCGGCTGTATCCATAGGCCCGATCGAGCACCCACACCAGTTCGCAGACGACGACATCGGCAATAAAATAGATCTCGCCCGCATCCGATCCCGCTTCGATCTCTTTTACCGCGCGCCGCGCTTGGGCCGCATCGTCCTGCACCAGATAGCGCACCAGCACATTGGTATCCAGCCCCCTCACAGCGCTTTTCCCGCGGCCCTACACCAGCATGCGCTGGTCGCTGAGATCCTTGCTGCCCACGGTCTTGCTGATGGTGCCGCCGCGGAATTCCTTGATCTCTAGGTTGTGGAACGCGTTGACAATCATGTACTGGGTCGGCATGTCCTCCCAGCGCGCCGGGTGAAATTCGACCGTCCCGTCACCCGTCCACAACCCGGTCAGGCGGCTGTTGCTGCCCTCCGCCGGGGTAAGGCAGGCGGAGGCCACGTCCGCTTCGCCCCAGTGGCCGGTGCGGGGGATGTACTTGTAATGGAGATGCCCAGTCAGCACGCCGTCGGTGCGCGGCGCTGTCGGCGCCGGATAGTCGGCGGGCGCTACCTCACGCATGTTGGTCAGCTTCATGTCGAGGAAGCGAAACCCCTGCCAGTGCGCTGTGACGTGGGTCTCGCCCCGGCACACTGCCGGGTCCGGCAGCTCACAGTAGATCTTCGAGAACCCGAGCTGTTCCCGGCCGGTGAGGATCGGCTCGGTCATGTTCTCCCACAGGACGGTCAGCAACAGTCCCATTGCGCGGTCGCGCTTGCCGGTGTAGGTCACCGGAAAGGTTACGCCCATCATGTTGTAGCCGCGTCCGGCCAACCACTCGATCTCCTTCATGTGGGTCTGGTACACCGTCACCACTGGCTCGCCGTGCAGCGTGAACCCCTCCGGCAGCAGCTCCTCGAGCTGTGCGGCGTTGGTCAGGAAGCTGACCGAGTAGCTGGTGCTCTTGGGGGTGTCGATGCAGGCATAGCCCTTGCCGTCGGGGCCGCGCCGCGGTCCCGTCACCGGTCCGAAGTGAGTGGGCATGAGGTACATCACGCCCGGCTGAAACTTGTACGCCATTAATAATCTCCTTCCGTGAGCCGTTCACTATTGCTGAATAGTTCACTAGCAAGTATCATTGACAATCCACTGGGGGATAAAGAGATTGGGGTATAAATAAAAAGCCTCACTTAGGAATTATAAAGGGCCTTTTAGGGGGTCAGGTCAAGCGGTACAAGGTGTCTTTGGCGCGGCCTTTGGGTGGCGTCTGTGGCCGACTGGGCCGGCCCGTTGGCGGCCAGGGCTTGTTTTCGTCGAGATTTATAGGAGGAAAAATGAAAAGATGCAATTATTGGTTTTTAGCGATCGGCACATTGCTGATTTTAGCCCTCACTGCCTGTGATGTGAATATTGCCTCGGAGGTATTATCTTCCCCAGCGACTGACAGAACTATCTATGTGACCGGGAGCGGTTCAGTTACTGGTGAACCAGATATTGCAACGCTCGATTTAGGTGTGTCTGTTGAGAAAGAGACCGTCGCAGAGGCACGTGAAGAAGCTGCGAGTGCGATGACAGCGTTAATCGCTTCTCTGAAAGCGAACAACGTTGCTGAAAAAGACATTAAAACTGAGAATTTCAGTATCTATCCCCAGTACGACTATACAGACGATGGGCGCATACTTCGTGGCTACAGAGTGAACAACACCGTTCGGGCGAAGATCCGAGAATTGGCAACCCTCAGCGATGTCATGGATGCTGCTGCCGCAGCGGGAGGGAATAGCATCGTCATTAACTCTATTCAATTTATGATTGATGATACCACACCATTACAAACCCAGGCACGTAGTTTGGCGGTAAAGGATGCTGAAGCGAAAGCACAAACCTTAGCGGAAGCAAGCGGTGTAACGCTAGGAGAACCTATTACTATCACTGAAAGTACCTATTTCGAAGGTCCGCCAATCCCGTTTGCGACTGCAGAAGCAGACTTTGATGATGCCGCGCGTACTTCCACTCCCATTGTCGCAGGTGAACTCACTGTCACCGTGAATGTCACTGTGGTGTATGAGATTGAGTGAGGAAAGGCCCTTTTTTAGTTAGAGCTGCAACTCTCGTTGATGCTCGCGAATATGGCTTCGTGGCGTCGGCAGAGAACCAATTGTCCCGTTGGGCTTGAAGCCCTTGCGAGCATACAGGGCGATGGCCGGCTGATTATGGTCTCCGACATCCAATAACACCCGCCGAGCGCCACTGACCCGCGCCCACCCAACGACGGCGTCAATGAGCGCTTCGCCCACGCCTTGTCCTCTGACCTCTGGGGACACCCACATCGAAATCAGCCAAGCGGCGTCAGGTTGTAAGTCATCGAGCGCGCCCCGCACTAGGCCCACGTCCTCTCCATCCACAACCGCTACGAAGGTGGCGATCTCTTGGAGTTGCGCCGCCCAACTGTCCAGCGGCCGGGCAGCGGCCTCGTCATAGGTACTGCCAAAGGCGTCAGGCGCATCGGCCAGAGCCCGCAACCGGATCGTGCGTAGACGCAGCCCCTCATCGGCTGCAAGGCGTTTAATGTCAATTAGGCCCTCGCGAGGTGTCATCCTAAATCCAAACCTGACGCTATAGAGTGATGGATTGACGGGAGGTGGTCAGTCGCTTACAGGGGCTGCTAGGTGGGCGACGCAGTCTCCGGCTTCCACCCTGCCCAGGTGCCGTTTGCAGACCACCGTACCCTCGCCTCGAAAAGTGACGGGCACGGGGGGCCGCGAAGGATTCTCCGGAAACAGGACCTGACCGCACAGATCGCCGGCACTCACCTCGTCACCCAGATCGGTGGCCGGATCGAACAGGCCTGGTTCCGGTGCATAAGAGTACGCGTCGGGGCCGAAGATGTGGAGGACCTGAGGCGTCTCGAGGTCGTCCGGCAGCGTACCCTTAACCCCCAGGGCTGCCAGCAATCGGTCAACCGCCTGTTGCACCAGCTTTACCCCGGACCGCGATACGCTCCCCGTACCACCGTATTCCCCGCCCAGAGAGATCACGCCCTGCCGGATGGCGGCATCGGGTAGCCCTCCCTTATCAGTGCGGTTCTCGAAAACCATTACGTGCGGCACACCTAGCTTGGAAACCAAATCCAGGCTTAGGCGCTTGTGCTCAGAGGACGTGTTGGGGCCGAAGTGGGTGCTGGCGTGCGGTCGGTAGTCCAGGGAGGCCCCGCCGCCGTGGAAGTCGGCCACCACTTCAACCCGCGGCAGCAGATGCTGTTCGACATAGTCCGCAATTTTCCACGTCGGTCCGCCCCCGGGATCGCCCGGGAAGACCCTGTTCAGATTCCCTGCGTCCAGCGGGCTGACCCGCGCTGCCGCTAGCACGGCTGGCTGATTCAGCGCCGGTATGATGATAAGCCCGCCGCGGATTTGCTCGGGCTGCACCTCTTGGATCAAGCGCGTCAGGACCACCTGGCCCTCGTACTCGTCGCCGTGGTTGCCGGCTGTCAGCAGGACCTGCGGCCCGGGGCCATTGCGAATGACGGCGACGGGGATGGGCAGTACCCCGTAGGCGCTGCGAGTGACCGAATGCGGCACATGCAACCAGCCGATTTGCTTGCCATCGCGGTCAAAGTCGACAGTGGAGACTATTTGTGTCATGGGATTTATTGGGTTTCCAGAAAGATAAAGCTCGCTCATGGCTCTTCAACGTGGAGCCTTTTTTTTAACCGTCGCAAGACTTCCTGCTCCACTTCCTCGTAATCTATCTTTCCCGTCCACTGCGCGACGATCTGACTTTCTCCATCGAGAAGATACATCGCAGGAATCGCTTTCACCTTAAACTGATACCAAGCGGGCGTCTGTTTAGCGTCTATAAAGATGGGATAAGAAATATCCATTTTGTCCACCATCTCTTTGATCTTCTTAACCCGGTCTTCGTCTTCGTCTTCATCTATAGACACACCCAAAACGTCAAAACTCTTATCGGAATAAGCGCTGTAGAGTTTTTGCAACCGGGGCATTGTCTCAAGACAAGGTTTGCACCATGTTGCCCAAAAATCTACGAGCACAACTTTGCCCTGCAAATCCCCCAACGCCTGGTCCCCGCCCTCCAGCATTTCAACGACAAAGGCTGGTGCAGGTCGTGGAAATACCGGTGGTAAATAAGCCAAGGGATCTGAGTCAAATTCTATTTTGCAGTTTTCAGAACAAAAATAGTACGCTTTGCCATCGTGTTCCGAATGGGCCTTGACCTTTTCCAACTCTGTCTCGCCGCCCTTTAATGCACAGACACTACAAAGTGCCTTATCGGGAATCTGAGTTTCAGCTATAAGCGTAACCGAACTTGCCAAAACAATTAAAAATAAAAAATTGCAACAACGCATTGATCCTCCACACTAAAATCCAAGAGAAAACGAAATACCCATGGTTTCGAGCCACACATACATCAAACTGACACCGTATTGCGTGGCGAAATAATTCAGCATCACATGCCTCCGGTCGCCATCATACATCGGTCGCAATGAAAAGCCTTTGCCCAATTCAACCCCCACGCCAAAGGGAATATTGAACTTCCCATCCCATTCCGAATAATTCAAACTGCCGTAAAAAGAAGTGCGCAACCGAGGTATATATTTACTTACAGTCGCGAAGTAAGACTGCTCGCCCGCCGGCGATCCAATTCGATCTGAACTCGTGCCCAAAAAGAGTGCCGGACGCGTCTCTGTCTCGGTTAGCAAAAACAGGGTCGCAAGAGGTCCTACCTCTTCTGCTTTTGGATTCAGCTCGATCCCAACTTGCAGGCGTTGATGCAGTCTGTAATTGGCGGTAAACCGCCACTGCGGACGGTCCATCGACGTATGTACATACCGCCCCGAAAGTGCAAATTTCGTATGAATGCCACTTCCCCGAAGTGGTGCGCCTTCGCCAGGTCAGCCCACTCAGGTAGGCGTCAGCGAAAATGTCGGTCGGTCGCTCCGCGTAGAATCCACTTGCGTTTCCTGTGCAAAAACAGGTGATGTGCCCAGGTATAAGGTCAAAAGTAAAAGAGTGAATTTCATCATCATGCTTCGTTAATAGAAGAGTCTATTCATGCAAACAAAAAACGTCTTCCGACCCATCACCACAAACCTGTGCAACGACCCGAACTTGGTGCCGTCGCGCTGTCAGTCGAGTCCACGGGCCCGGCCTTCCGGTACCGCTTCGACTGCACTCTTCAGGGCCGCCACGTCGGAGAGCTTGTCGGCAGGGACGGCGATGAGCTCGCCAGGGGCGAGGGGAGCCATCGGTTCCACCTGCATGCCTGCCCGCCAGTCGCGGTCGAGGTTGGAGAGCACGGCGAAGACGATGTTGTCTCCCTGTCGCAGCAGCGTCGGGCCCCACTGGTTGAAGCGCCAGCGCGTGCCGATTCGCTGCCCGTTGACGTAGAGCATGACCCCGTCCGTGGAGGTCATGCCGGCATAGGTGACCATCGCCGGAATGTCCCGGGCCGCGCGCACGCAGGCTGCGGCGTAGGCCACGGCCCGATCCGCGTCCGTAAAATGGGCGGTCAGATCGAGCCTCCCGTCGGCGGTACTGCGGATCGGCTTCCAGCCCTTCACGCCGTCCCGGGTTTCGTAGCGGGCGGTCACGTCCAGCTTCAGCTCTGGGGGATGCACGGTCGTGTCGATGACCTCGCCGCTCTCGTTCTCGAAGGGCCCCACGACGAGCCAGTCGGTGACGGTGAGCCGTGCCGGCCCAGCGTGGTCGGTGAATGACAACCGCCAGCCGTCGCCGTGCACGTCGCAGGTAAAGGGCAGGTCGAAGGGGCTGGCCGGTCGCTTGGGGCCGGCGGTTTGCAGGGCAAAATGGGCGGTTCCGCCCGGCTCGATCGCTTGGGTCGGGCTCGACGCCACTGTCCACCCGGGAAACGGATCAACGTGCAGCGCGACCGACACCGGTAGCGACCATGAGGGGACGGATACCTGCACGGGCACGGAGGTCGCCTTGCCCGTCGTCGCGGCGGCGGCGAGGGCGTCTGTATCAACCGCGACGTCGATGCCCAGCAGGGTCCGCATCAAGTCGGCGGTGTATTCCTCTGAACCGCTGGACGCCAGTGCAGCGACCGCTTCTGCGAGGAAGGCCCTAGCTTTTGCCGCTGTGGCCTTGGACGCTAGGTCACCCTCAACGGCAAGCGTTTCGAGCTCGCTCTGGATTCGGGCCCAGGCGGCGGGTGCCCCTGCGCCGAGCTGTGCTTGGGCGCCGGACAGGGCGGCGAGCACGAGATCGGCCGGATGGGTGACGGCGCGCTCGATGGTGCCGGTCATGGGTTGGAGGACGTTGTCGAAGCGGTTGCCCCGCAGGATCACGCCTTGGGCGCGCGGATCCACGTACAGCCCGATGTCGGCGTTCTCGACCAAGCAGTTTTCGATGAGGACGTTGTCGGCGATGCCGTTGCCGAGCACCTCGATGCGGGCATTGTTGCGCAGAATGCAGCGCCGAGCCAGACAGGTGCGGGTGAAGGAATAGTCCGTCTGCGAGTTCCCGCGGTCCTGGATGGCCAGATGCGAGTCGAGCGACGGGATCTCGTTCATGGGGCCGCGGTAGGCGTTCCCCTCGAGGATCTCGTCGTCGAAATACTGGACATACCAGGAGGGCTCGGGCCCGCCGCCCTTCCACATGCCGAAGCTGTGGAACCCGCCGGCCCGGGTGCTCGTATTGCCCGCCACGATTCCTTCGATGAGAGAGCCGTGGAGTTGCAGGGCGATGGTGGCGTCCTCGATGCGGTTGCCGACGAACAGGTGGCGCTCGCGGAAGTAGGAGATCGCGATCAGGGAGCTGTCGTCGGGCTCGATCGTCCAGGGCCGATCCACTTCGACGGTCCTGCCGTCGATGCGGCGGATGCGCCGTAGCTGGCCCGCGCCCCGGCCAGCGAAGACCATGATGCCGCCGTTGATCCAGTGATCGGCGCCGTTGCGCCAGGCCATGCCCTCATCGGCGAGCACTAGGCGGTTGCCGGCCACGTTCGTCACGGCACCTTGGTAGGTGTGGGTCCTGCCGTCGAGGGTCATGGCCTCGCGGTCGTGGGCGAAGTTCCGCTCTAGGCGGTTGCCGGCGAAGTAGATGTTGCGCTGGTAGAGCGGCAAAGGGGCTACGCTGACGCCGCCGCCGGTCACGGTGTTGTCCTCGAAGATCAGGTTCTCCGATCCAGAGATGGAGTTGCCGCCGTTGATAAACCGGTTGCCGGCGACCTGTCCGTAGCGGACGCGCAGCGCGAAGCTCCCGCCGCGGCCACTGGTCGCGATGTCGCAGTCGGTGACGCGGACGAACTCGCCTTCAAGGTCTAGGGCATGGCCCGGCAGGCTGTGGCGACGGAGGCGTTCCTCGGCGCTGACGTACTGGTCCCGCAAGAGGCGCATCCGGACCCGGCGAATGATGACCCGCCCGCTCGCGGGGTCGGCTAGGCGACCGGAGACGATGCCGTTCAGGTAGTTCCCGGACGTGATGAACAGGTCTTCCACCCCGAAGTCATGGCTGCCTTTGATCAATGCCGCGGGTGGCTTCTGCGTGTCCGGCCAATAGAGCTGGCTCAGCTCTAGGGACTCGCCCCGCAGCAAAGTGAACGGGGGGATCTCCAAGGTGCCGTGAATCTGGTAGCGGCCTCGCGGCAGGTGGACGATGCCGCCGCCGTTCTGGCCAGCCGCCGCCAAGGCCGCGCGCAGGGCTTGGGTGTCGGCGGCCCGGTCGTTGGGCACGGCACCGAAATCGACCACGTCGAAGACCCGATTCTCCCAGACCTCCTCGTGCACGGCGATGGCCATGGTTCCCACGCGGCGCCAACCAGCCGGGCCGCCGTGGCCATTGTGGACGAAGACCTCGTATGCCCCTGACGCGAGCTTCGTCGGCAGGGAAGCCGTCACCGACCACGAGTCCTGTTGCTGAAGGGGCAGTTCGATGTGGTCGTTGCCCCGCTTCAGGGCCATCCGCGCCTTTGCGTCGAAGGAGAGGCAGCGACCGAAGACACGCAGCCATCCGCCGGGCGATGCCGCTCGTCCGCGATCGCCTTGGACCCACCACGAGGTCGGTTCGTTCAGGACGAAAGGTGCTGAAGCCCCACCCCCGCCTAAAACGACCCGACACATGTGCAGGCCTTCCGGCGTCTCCGGCAGGACGAAGCTGAGACCGGTCTCTGTGCGGTGGATGGGGGCAAGGACGCGCACATCACCCATGACGGGCGTACGCCCTGTAGCAGCTTCTCCCGGTTCGGAGTTGCGGATTGATGCTATCTCCACTTTGGGATCGTCGCCCCAGTCTCCCCCGTGCAGGACGACGATCTCACCGGGCAGGACCGGTGCCGACCACCAGACCACGGCTGGGGGAGGGAGATCGGCGTGGGAAAGGCTGCACATCGCCATCCCAAGTGCCAGCGCCATGATGGCCACTGCTCGACCCGATCTCCTGCAAGGCTCCCTATACATTGCATTCCCTCCTATTCCATACCGCGTTTCCGCTCTCGTTGCCGATGTCAAGATAACCGGCAAGACCGCGATTAGGCAAAGAGGCGCGTGATTTCGTCTGTCGGGAAAGTGGGCAATGGGGTCAGGTGGCCGTCGCGGCGTAGCTGAAGTCCAAAGGAAGGCGGGCGCACCGTGCCGATGTGGGCCGCGGCTATGTTGGCGTCGTGCAGGGCCGCGAGTATGGCGTCGGTGGAATCGGTCGTGCAGCCGATCAGCAGCGCACCCGAAGAAATTACGCCGAGGGGATCGAGTTCAAAGGCCGCGCAGAGGTGCGCTGTGGCCGGATCGATGGGCAGCGCGTGGTAGTCGATTTCAGCGCCCACAGCGGATGCGGTGGCCAATTCCCACAGGCCCGTGGCGACCCCGCCTTCGGTCGGATCGTGCATGGCGGATATTTTTCGCTGGGAAAACTCTGCATCTCCATGACCCAGGGACGGTCCGGAGCATGACCTAGCAGGTCCAGGAAGTGCAAAGATAGCGAGGGCTAATTTAAAATCTGTCGATCTCCCTAAAAAGGGAGGTCGTCTTCTTCTGAAGGGAGGGGCTGAGTTTTTCCTAATTCCGCATCCTTTGCCATACTCTCAAGGATTTCATCTACTCCCAAAGCTGAGATTCTAGCTGCCTCAAAGAGTTCAGGAAGTAGTTCGTTCGTGGAATCTCCCCGGTAGAGTGGGCCTATCTGGTCAAGTGTACGTCCTTTTCTGTTTTGCAGATAAGCAGCATAGTACATGTCACCATCAGAGTCCACCTCATATTCGATGCGAATTAATCCGTCCCCTAATGCAATGCGAAAAGCAGAGTCATTTGCGGTTTCATGCCAACGGATGTCTTTTTCACGTGTCTTTGACAACAATTTGTCAAGTAGCATGCTGAATTTCTCGCTAGCCATTGTCAATCTCCAATGCTGCGTTCTTTAAGCGGCCATCCAAGCGTCCTAAAGTAATAGTGAGAGTATCCAGAACCTTTTGCATATTTGGGGTAAGAGAAGTAGCACTTCCCTCTCTTGTCATTCCTTCCAGCCGCCGCAATATGAGTCCAAGGTCATCAATCGCCACTGAAATATAGTTACTCTCATCTGGTCTAATATTGCGATCCTCAACAACTGATGCAAGAAGGAGCCTAAGCTGTTCACACCGATCAATTGCCCTTTCCCATTGTTCCATTCGACAGGTATTCTTGAGCTCGGAAGCGAGACGAACCCCATCCGCAATCTGGTTTGAAAAAAGCCGAGTACTGATTTGAGCGATAGCTCCTTTCGCTATTCGGGTTGCCTCTTCGGCCGATCTACGCGTTTGTATGATCTTCCACGCCGTAAAGGCAAACCCCATGATTGTCAGAATCAATCCTACAATACTGGCAAGGTTGCCATAAGCAGTGAGAAGAGGCTCCCATACCAAAAGGCTTTCTTGGAATTGATCCAAACCCTGCTCCACCCTCTCTATTCTGAGGCTTCCGCTGCTCCTTGGACCGTTCGGTCCATCCTTTGAGAGAACGTATAGATAAAAAGAGGTGCCCTTTGGGGCCCTCTGTCAAGGCGATAAACACACCCAAGGGGTAAGCTCTCTGATGGTCATTTGCAGGTCCTTCGATAGGCGGAGCTCACTCCCCAGGCTTACTCCTCCTTGGAGAACGAATTCCTCAAAGCGTTTGCCTCGGTCGGCTATTTTAGACACCAGCCATTACTATCGCCCTCATCATTCCAACGATCACCTACCAGCGTCACCATGGTCCTCCCCATGCAGTCTTTGTCACGAAACACCGCCAGAGTCCTTGCCGTTCTCTGTAGGTCATATACGACAAATATGATCCCCGCGAAACGATCGAATGTCTCATCCACGAGGATACCGGTCGTCTGGATTGTCCCTTCAACACCACGACTCCACGAAAACTCCGGTTCGGAATGGATGAGCATCCCCGGACGGGCAAATGCAACCATCCACAGTTCCCCCGTCACTGTGTAAATTCCTTCATCCGCGACATGACGACAGTAGACCGGCCTCAGGATCGAGTCAGTATTGGCGTAAGGAGGCAAGGCTATCAGATTGCAGACCAAGAACCGTTGTTCGGCATCGAACCGTCCAGCCCTCACATTTGCGCGTACTTTCTCCTGTAACCGTTGTATAAGGTGAGTAACCCGTTGCTCATGAGGGAATTCTCCATAGGGCGCGATCACTTGTTGGGATACTGCGACAGAATGTCCTTCAGCCAAGCGCTCCTGCATGGCGACCTTCTTTTCGAAGGACTCCTCGATCATCGCCTCGATGGCTGAGTCCCCGCCAACGAAAGAAGGAGTGATGACTTCAAGACGGAATGGGCGTTCGTCCCGACTACACCGGAATGCCGGGTGTCCTGCATCGACGACTTGGTCAAGCTCAATCCCCTCTTTCTTGCATAGTACATAGAAATGCGTCTCGCCCAAAAGTTCAACAAGATCTTCGGACTTCGCTCCATCAAGCGCCACGTTTTGCTCACGGAGGAGCCGCAACATTTGCGTCCGTTTTCGATCCACGAACTCATCATCGACGACTTCGTCAATGTCCCTCACTGATGGCCCCAACAACTCCAATATCGGATTGTTCGCGACACCCACTATGTCGGCCATCGCGTCCGAGTACGCCTCGTAGACGCTCTCAGCACCTTTGTTCGCGGCTTGGTGCCCACGGTCCCTATTGATCGTCGCGTCGATTTCGGCACATTTGCTCTCCCAGTTCTCGTCTATGTACTCCGTCCACCTCTCCAAGATGGAGTAGTCGACCCGTTGGAGGAAATAGTGCAGTCTTGAATCCCCGTTCGGTGTGCCTTCGCCTTCATCCGGCACCACGACCTTCCCTTCCGTCACAAAGCCAACGAGGCCATAGCTTGATTCATCTGTCCAGAAGGCTGGGCCGCCGCTTATCCCACTAAGGTTTTGAACGACTGGTGGCTCCGGCAGAGAACTGTAAAAGAGCACTTGATCGCCCAGTCCATCGGATTCCACTCCCTCTGCCAACACGTGAATGCACGGCATAGCGAGCCTAGTATTCCCGTGCTCGTCCTTTATGTTGTGTTTTTCTTCGGTCGGAAATCCGAATACAACGGCATGGGAGACGGGCCATTCTGGGTCACCCTCTGGCCGCACCACGAATGCCTCCTTCCCGACGTAGCTAGGAAGGCACCTGTCTATTGGGCAAATCGCGATGTCGGGAGGGGCCTCCGGATAATTGGCCGGGGGCGTCAGGAAAGGGCCCTCAATGACCACTCCGGGAGACTGGGGGCAATAAAAACCCTCGTGCTCCCGCTCTTCCGCACGGGCACGTTCTTGAAAATGCTCGATCACATGGCGGGCAGTGATGGCATAGGTCTTATAGTTGATTCCGATAAAGGTAACGGTGGCCGTCTTGACCGCTGGGAGTGGAACGAACCTCCGATCCATTCCATGGAATTTGAACCTGGATATGGTTGCCGCATATTTGCACGCATCCAGAACCTCATTATGAACAGGTAGCTTCACTGCACTTCTCCATCATAGGCAAGGGAGCTCCGCGCACCCGCCGGAGCTTCCGCATGTATGGCGTCTGGTCCGGCGGAACACCCACCGCCCAGCTATTCAGTCGTAGTTCGGACACCACCGAGTTCACAATAACCGATAAGACCGCGATTAGGTAAAGAGGCGCGAGATTTCGTCCACCGGAAAAGTGGGCAATGTCGTCAGGTGGCCGTCGCGGCGTAGCTGAAGCCCGAAAGAAGGGGGACGGACCGTGCCGATGCGGGCTGCGGCTATGTTAGCGTCGTGCAGGGCCGCGAGTATGGCGTCGGCGGAATCGGCCGTGCAGCCGATCAGTAGCGCACCCGAGGAAATCACGCCGAGGAGATCGAGTTCAAAGGCCGCGCAGAGGTGTGCTGTGGCCGGATCGATGGGCAGCGCGTGGTAGTCGATTTCTGCGCCCACTGCGGACGCAGTGGCCAATTCCCACAGGCCCGTGGCAACCCCGCCTTCGGTCGGGTCGTGCATGGCAGTGACTCGTCCGGCTTGGACGGCGACTTGGGCATCGCGCACGACGCTGATGCCGGGGGTGTGGAGGAAGTCGGCGCAGGCGTCCAAAAAGGCCGGCGTACAGCCGTGATCGCGCAGTTGTGCGCGTTTTTCGCGGGCGATGATGGCGGTGGCTTCAATGCCCAAGCCCTTGGTCAGAAGTAGGGCGTGGCCGGGTCGCAAGCCCGAGGAGCGCACCAAGCGGTCGCGCGTGGTTTCCCCGAGCATCTGGCCGATGACTAGGGGGCGGTCGAGTCCGTAGGTCACCTCCGTGTGGCCGCCGCAGACGGCGACGCCCAAGCTCTCGGCAGCTTGGTGGATGGAGCGAAAAATGGATGCCGCAAGCTCGGGCGTGGCGCGTCCCTCGGGGAGGAGGATGGTGCTGAGGAAGAAGCGGGGCGTCGCCCCCATGGCGGCAATGTCGTTGGCATTGACGTGGACTGCGTACCAGCCAATCTCGTCGCTGGCAAAAGTGATGGGGTCGGTCTTGGCCACTAGCAAGCGGTCGCCGCAGTCGATGACCGCCGCGTCCTCGCCCACGGTCGGCGGCACGAGCAGGCGTTCGTGGCGGTGGGTATAGGCCGCGAGCAGACGGCTTAATTCAGCGGGAGGCAGCTTGCCGGCTGGGTAGGTCTTCACGGGGCGTAGAAGGCGATGATAGCTTGGACGAGCGAGGGGATACTGCTTTCGCGGGGCTGCACGTGAACGGCAAATCCGAGTTGGCGCACGGCTGCGGCCGTGGTCGGACCAATGCAGGCAATGTGGGTGCGGGCCAATACGGCCTCTGCGCGTTTGGACCCTAGAACCTGATGAAAATTGTGGACGCTGGATGGGCTGGCAAAGACGATGAGGTCGAGTTTGTTCTCGGCCAGCTCGGCGGGGAGTTCGACTTGGTCCGGCAGGCGATTTACGTACGTCGTTAGGTGGTGAACTTGGGCACCGCGTGCTGCGAGCGTATTGGCGAGTTCAGTGCGCCCAATGGAAGAGGCCGGTAAGAGGATCTCTTGGCCGGCCACATCGAATGCAGCAAAGGCGCTCGCTAGCGAGGCCTGCGATTGGCTCGGGGGCACGAGGTCGGCAACTAAGCCCTGTTGGCGTAGCGCCGCGGCCGTAGCCAAGCCGACGGCCGCGATGCGCGTGTGGGCAAAGACCCGGGCGTCGAGGCCGCGCTGGTAGAGCCGGTCGCAGAAAAAGGACACGCTGTTGGGGCTGGTGAAGACGACCCAAGCAGCGTCCCTAAGCCGGTCTTGGGCCGCATCCACAGCCGTCCAGTCGTCGGGTGGGCCGATGTGCAAAAGGGGCAGTGTCGATACGGCCGCCCCTTCGGCTTCGAGGCGTTGCTGGAGGGGGCCGGCCTGTTCACGGCTGCGGGTGACGAGCAAGCGGCGGCCAAAGAGCGGCTTGCTCTCAAACCAGTTGAGCTCTTGACGCAGCGCGACGACTGGGCCGATTGCGATGAGGGCCGGCGAGCGGATTTGCTGGGCAACGGCTTGGGCCGGCAGGTGTTGGAGATCGGCGACGACCGTGCGCTGGTCGGGCCAAGTGCCCCATTCAATGGCTGCGGCCGGTGTCGAAGCTGGCCGGCCCCGAGCGATGAGATGCTGGCATATACTGGCGAGCTTGCGGACGGCCATGAAGATGACGAGGGTGCCGTCAAAGGCCGCTAGTTGGTCCCAGTCGATGGTCGCGGGCTTAGCCGGATCCTCATTGCCAGTGACCAGCAGCGCAGCCGAGGCGATGCCGCGATGAGTTAAGGGGATGCCTGCGTAGGCCAAGACGCCAGAGGCCGCGGAGACGCCGGAGACGATTTCAAAGGGGATGCCGGCTTGGCGCAGGTGCAGGGCCTCTTCGCCGCCGCGGCCGAAGATGAAGGGGTCACCGCCTTTGAGGCGGACGACGATATGGCCTTGGCGGGCGCGATCAACGAGGAGCGCATGGATCTCGTCTTGGGAGGGGTTTTTGCGGCCGCCGCGTTTGCCGACCGCGATTTGCTCGCACGTGCTGGGCACTAGGTCCAGCAAGCGGCTGTCGAGGAGGTCGTCGTAGAGGACGACGTCGGCCTCGCGCAGGTAGCGCAGTCCTTTGAGAGTCAGTAGGCCGGGGTCGCCGGGACCGGCTCCGACGATGTACACGGTGCCTGGAGTGGCGTATTCAGCGGACATCAGGGCATCTGCAAGAGGGCATCGGCGCCTTGGGTGCGCAGGGCGTCTGCAAGGGATGCACCTAGGGATTCGGCACGGGCACGGGGGGCACGCAACTCGGCGCGCAGCAACTGGGTGCCTTCGGGATGGCCCACCAAGCCGTCGAGTGCGAGGAGGTCGCCCTCGATGCGGCCCCAAGTGCCGACGGGCGCGTGGCACCCGGCGCGCAGGGTGTGTAGTAGGTGGCGCTCGGCTTGCACTGCGGCTAGGGTCGGGGCGTGGTTGAGGGCTACGACGGTGGGGCGCGCAGGGTGATCGGCGCGCATTTGCAGCCCTAAAGCGCCTTGGCCGGGCGCGGGCAGTACCTGATTTAGGGGCAGGTAGCAGCCAATGCGCTCCTGCCAGCCGAGGCGGTTGAGTCCGGCAACGGCCAGGACGACGGCATCGCACTCGCCGCGCATGGCCTTGTCGATGCGGGTGTCTAGGTTGCCGCGGATATCTAGAATGTTCAGGTCGGGCCGCAGGGCCTTGAGTTGGGCGCGGCGGCGCAGACTGCCTGTGCCCACCCGCGCGCCGTCCGGCAAATCGGCCAGCGAGGATATGCCGGGGCCGACGAGAGCGTCGCGCACATCTTCGCGCTCGGGCGTGGCGACGAGGGCGAGGCCGCCGTCCATCTGGGTCGGCAGGTCTTTCAGGCTGTGAACCGCTAGGTCGATGTGCCCGGCCAGCAGGGCGGATTCAAGGGCTTTGATAAAAACGCCCATGCCTCCCAAGCGACGCAGCGAACCCGTCGTCGCGTCGCCAGTGGTGCGGATGATTGAAATCTCAATGTCCAGCCCGTCGTGCAGCGCTAGCAAGCGGTTGCGGACCTCATGGGCTTGGACGAGGGCGAGTTGGCTGCCGCGGCTGCCGATGACGAGTTTCACGAGGTGTGACCGTAGGGTGTATATAGAGCAAGGGAAGATTCCCCCAGTGAAAATCTTCCCTTGCTGTGAGTACCCGTAGTTAGCAGTTGTTTACACGTCGTAGTAGAGTGAGAACTCATAGGGATGCGGACGCAGTCGGAGGGCATCGACCTCCTCGGTGCGCTTGTAGTCGATCCACGCGTCGATCAGGTCGTCGGAGAACACATCGCCCTGCAACAGAAAGTCCCGATCCTGCTCCAAGTGATCCAACGACGCCTCCAATGAGCCGGCCGTCTGCGGCACCCCCGCCCGCTCCTCCGCCGACAGATCATACAGATTCTTGTCCAGCGGTTCACCCGGATCCATCTGCTGCTCAATGCCGTCCAACCCCGCCATCAGCATCGCCGACAGCGCCAAGTAGATGTTGCACGACGGGTCGGGGCAGCGGAACTCCACCCGCTTGCTCTTGGGACTGGGCGAATACATCGGAATGCGCACCGACGCACTGCGATTGCGTTGCGAATACGCCAAGTTCACTGGGGCCTCATAGCCGGGCACCAGCCGCTTGTAGGAGTTGGTCGTCGGATTGGTAAACGCCAACAGCGCCGGTGCGTGGTGCAACAGTCCGCCGATGTAGTGCAGCGCCATCTGGCTGATACCCGCATAGCCGCTGCCAGCAAACAGCGGCTGGTCGCCCTGCCACAGACTCTGGTGGGTGTGCATGCCCGTGCCGTTGTCCTCAAACAGCGGCTTGGGCATGAACGTAGCCGTCTTGCCGTGCTGACGTGCCACATTCTTGACGATGTATTTATACATCATCATCCGGTCGCCGCAAATAAGCAGCGGACAAAAGCGGATGTCGATTTCGCCCTGGCCGGCGGTGCCCACCTCGTGGTGGTGAATCTCCACGTCGATGCCGCAGTCGAGCATCGTCTGCACCATCTCGGTGCGGAGGTCTTGCTGGGAGTCGGTGGGCGGCACGGGGAAGTAGCCGCCCTTGTAGTCGGGCTTGTAGCCGAGGTTGGGTCCTTCGTCGGCACCGCTGTTCCAGCGTCCTTCGGCGGAGTCAATCGCATAGAAGGCCTGATGGGGTTGCTGGTCGAACTGGATGTTGTCGAAGATGAAAAACTCTGCTTCCGGCCCGAAAAACGCCGTGTCGGCCAGCTGGGTGCGCAGCAAGTAGGCTTGGGCACGCTGGGCAACGCCGCGGGGATCGCGGCCATAGGGCTGGCGGGTGATGGGGTCTTCAATCGAGCAGATCAGCGACAGGGTCGGCACCGCGGTGAACGGATCCATCACCGCGGTGGTCGGATCGGGCACGACGAGCATGTCGGATTCGTCGATCGCCTTCCATCCGCGGATGGAGGAGCCATCGAAGCCGAGGCCATCGTCGAACAGATCGGGTTCGAGGCCGGCGATGGGCATGGTGAAGTGCTGCCAGGTGCCGGGCAGATCGACGAACTTGAAATCGACCATCTGCGCTTGTTGGTTGCGTGCTAAGGCCAGCGCGGCATCGACCGCGCTGGGCCCGGATGACTTCGTTTTGGCTTTGGCTTTCGGTTTGGCTTTAGCCTTGGCTTTGGCCATGAGAATTCCTTTCTCGCGTCGAATAATGCTTTAGGGTGGTTTGAGACAAAAATGAAGCTTTAATAGTACGATCCTGTAAATTGGCTGTCAAGCAAGCTGGTAAGCGAACCTTGACAAGGAATCGGCGGCTTTTATTATTTCTCAAAGCTTCAGTATTTATCTGGCGTTTATGCCGCTTGAGATGCTTCCCGGCCATGGCCACTAGCCCACTTTCCAAACGCGAAATCCAAGTTCTCCTTGCTTTGGTCAAAGTCCACGTTGCCCAAAGCGTCCCGGTTGGTTCGCAGACGTTGATCCAGCACGAGGATCTGGGCGTCAGTTCGGCTACCATACGCAACACTCTAGCCTGCCTAGAGGAAAAGGGCTACGTATCCCAGCCCCATGTCTCGGCAGGCCGCATTCCCTCTGAAAAGGGCTACCGATTCTACGTGCAGCGCTGCATGGCGACGGCAGACGCTGGCCTAGACGAGGCTGAGATCGCTCTGCGGCAGCAGCTAGAAGCTGCACAACAGGAGGGCAATTACGAGGAGATCCTGCATCAATTGGCGAGAACCATCGGCGATTTGTCGAACCAATTAGGGCTGGTTTTGGCCCCGCGCTTTAATCAAGGCATCTTTCACAAGCTGGAACTTTGGCACTTGGGGGAGCGTCGCCTGTTGCTCATCGTCACCATGCGTGGGGGCCTGACAAAGAGCTTGATGGTCGAAGTAAATTGCGCGGTGTCGCAGCGCGAGTTAGAGGTCCTGAGCCGGCTTTTTAACGAGCGCTTGCACGGGCTGACGATGGCTGAAATCCAACGCGCGGTCGAGGAGCGAATGATCGAGCTGGGGCCAGTCTCACGGCCGGTTATAGAAGCCGTCGTGCGGCAGATCGAAGGCTTGGCCACTACGCGCGGTGCCGATCTCCACGTTTCGGGGACTCGCAATCTCTGCCTAAAGCCCGAATTTGACGATCCGAGCGAAGTGGCCGGTTTGGTCGATTTGGTGGAGAAAAAGGACCTCCTCGCCCAGCTTATGAGCGAGCGTCGTGGCGTGGTTATCACCATTGGTTCCGAGCACCGGCCGCGGGCGATGGAGCGGTGCAGCATGGTAACGGCCAGCTACGAGGTCGCCGGGGCCAAAGGCGCGGTCGGCGTGATCGGCGTAATCGGCCCGACGCGCATGCCTTACAGGTCTTTGGTGAACTTGGTCAATTGCGCGGCCTCCCGAGCGGCTGATCTGATCTGCTAACGAGTTTTTGTTCCAATCTTTCCCAGTAAGAGTAAGGAGCGTCGATGAGCGAGCGCGAAACTCAAGACCGCGTCGCAGTGGACGACGAGACGAGCACGGAGAGTGCCGTCGAGCCGCAGGAGAAAGTGTCGGAGTCATGCGAACAAGAAGCGGCAGCGTCGCAGCAAGAAGAAGTGGCGGTGGAATCGCAGGAAGCAGCGGAATCACAGGAAGCAGCAGCGGAGCCTGAGGCCGATGGGCTAGCCGAGCTCGAGGCTGCACGCGCCGAGGCAGCGGCTAATTACGACCGCTATGTGCGGGCGGTCGCCGAGTTGGATAACTATCGCAAGCGCACGGTGCGGATGCGCGCGGAAACGCGGGATGAGACCTTGCGTGATGTCTTGTTGCAAGTTGCGCCCATCTTGGACAACTTGCGCCGCGCCCTCCATCAGGAGACCCAAGAAGCCGAGTTGCTCAAGCAGGGCGTCGAGTTGATCTGCGGCCAATTCAACGATGTGCTCAAAGGCTATGGGCTAGCCGAGATCGAGTCGGTGGGACAGCCCTTTGACCCCGAAGTCCACGAGGCCCTAGCCGAAGTCCCAGACGACGAGCACGCCCCAGGCACGATCATTGAGGAGATGGAGAAGGGCTACAAACTCAACGATAAGGTGGTCCGTTACGCGCGCGTCGTCGTCAGCAGGGCGAGTGCGGAGAGCTGAGGAGCAGAATGGCCAAAAGGGACTACTACGAAGTACTGGGCGTCGAGCGGGGTGCCAGCGAAAGCGCGATCAAAGGAGCCTACCGCAAGAAGGCGCTGAAGTACCATCCCGATCGCAATCCCGGTGACGCCGCGGCCGAAGAGCAATTCAAGGAGGCATCCGAAGCATACGAGGTGCTTTCAGATCCAGAGAAGAAGGCCGCGTACGACCGCTTTGGCCACGCTGGAGTTGAGGGCAAATTCAGCGGCGGTGGCTTTCAGTGGTCGGATTTTTCGCACGCTGGCGATTTTCAAGACGTTTTCGGCGATATTTTTGAGAGCTTTTTCGGCGGTGGTCGGCGGTCGCGGGGGGGGGAGAAGCCAAGAGGTCGCGACTTGAAGATTAAGGTGGCCTTGACCCTAGAGGAGATCGCCACGGGCGTGGAAAAGAACATCGCGCTGACGCGCTTGCAGCGCTGCAAAAGCTGCGAGGGTACCGGCGCGGCCAGTGGAGCGGGCCGCAAAGCCTGCGGCACTTGCGGCGGGCAGGGCCAAGTGCAACAGATGGCGCGCACCCTCTTTGGGCCGTCGATGACTGTGGTGACGTGTCCGACCTGCGAAGGGGAGGGTCACATTGTGTCCAATCCCTGCCCAGAGTGCCGAGGCGAGGGCCGCGAGCGCGGCCAAACGACCCTGACGGTGCGGATTCCCGCCGGCGTCCAAGAGGGTAACTACATTCCATTGCGTGGCCAAGGCGAAGTCGGGCCGCGCGGTGGGCCGTCCGGGGATTGCTTGGTCTTTATAGAAGAAAAAGAGCACGACTATTTCACTCGCGACGGCAACCACGTGATCTACCAATTGCCCTTGGGTTTTGGCCAAGCCGCCCTAGGCACGGAGGTAGAAGTTCCGACCTTGTCCGGCAGGGCCATGTTGAAGATCCCCGCTGGCACCCAATCTGGGCGTGTCTTCCGCATGGGCGGCCGAGGCATCCCGGACGTCAACGGCCGCGGGGTCGGCGACCAGCTAGTCCAAGTCGTCTTGTGGACTCCCGAGGGCCTTAATAGACGAGAGCGCGAACTTTTCACCGAGCTAGCCGAGCTCGAAAAAGAGCGCGTCGCCAAAGAGGGCGACAGCTTCTTGGCCAAAATGCGCAAAGCCTTCCACTCCTAAGAGCAGGTACATTTGTCCGTTCCCCGAACCGGTCCCTTAGCCCAAGTGCGCCATACCGTCGCCATTGCCAGTGCCAAAGGCGGCGTGGGCAAATCAACTGTAAGTATCAACTTGGCCGTAAATCTGGCGGCCCAAGGAGCTCGCGTCGGCCTGCTCGACGCCGACATCTACGGCCCGAGCATTCCCTTGATGATGGGTGTCAGACAGCAGCCTGCAACCGGGCTGGATGGCACCATGCGCCCGGTGTACAAAGCGGGGGTCGCCCTGATGTCGATTGGTTTTATCGCGGGTGAGGACGCGCCCGTGGTCTGGCGCGGGCCGCTGTTGGCGCGAGCGTTGCAACAGTTTTTGAACCAAGTAGAATGGGGGCCGCTCGACTATTTGTTGATCGATCTGCCGCCCGGCACCGGCGATGTGCCGCTCACCTTGAGCCAAGCCGTAGTCCTGTCCGGTGCCTTGATTGTGACCACTCCGCAGAGCGTGGCGCTGGAGGATGTGGAGCGGGGCATTGCCATGTTTTCCAAGGTCGAGGTGGACGTCCTTGGGATCGTCGAAAACATGAGCTACTACTTGTGCAGCCAATGCGATCAACGCCACGAGATCTTCGGCTGTGGCGGCGGGGCTGTGGCGGCGGAGCGGTTGGGGTTGCCCTTTTTTGGGGCGCTGCCTCTCTCGGCTGCAATCCGCCAGAGCGGAGATGAAGGACGGGCCGAGCCGGACCCCCTTTTCGCCGCAATCGGCGAGGGGCTCGTCGCCGAGCTGCGCCGCTTGGAGGCCAGTGAATAAGCGGGCTTGGCACTGCTTGCGGCTAGCGGTGCCTGCGGCCTGCGCCGAGGACGTGAGCGCGTGGGCGTACGAGTTGGGTAGCTGCGGTCTGCAGGCCGAGGAAGCAGGGGAGCAAACGCGGTTGAGCGCGTACTTTGCGGCCGAGCCGACGTGCGATTTGGCTGGGGTGCGGCGCGAGCTGACGCATAGGCTCGCCGCGCTTGGTTTGATGCCACCAATAGACACCGAATGCGTGGAGGAACAGGATTGGGAGGTCGAGTGGCGGCGGTTCTTTGCGGCGGTGTGGGCCACCGAGCGGATCGTCGTCCATCCTTCGTGGATTCCGGTCGAGATGGCCGAGGGCCAGATCGCCGTGAGCATAGATCCCAAAATGGCCTTTGGCACGGGTGCGCACGAATCGACCCAGCTCTGCTTGCAGGCGCTGGAGAGCTATCTGCGCCCCGGGGCGCGTTGTCTGGACTTGGGGACCGGCAGCGGCATTCTCAGCATTGCCGCCGCGCTGCTGGGGGCCGGGCCGGTACTCGCCGTGGATATCGACGAGCAGGCCGTGGCCAATGCGCGAGAAAACTTGGCGCACAACCGCATCGGCTCTGAGCAGGTTGAGGTGCGGTTGGGGGGGGTTGAGACAGTCGCGGAAAGGTCCTTTGACTTGGTTTTGGCCAATATCCAAAGCCACGTGCTGCGACCCCTTTTGACCCCTTTGCGCGGCTTGTTGGCAGCGGATGGACGGATCGCGTTTTCGGGTTTGCTGGCGCGGGAAGAAGCGGCTTTTTGCCGCTGGGTCACAGAAGCTACATTAGAGGTCGATACCATCTTGGCAAAAGAGGCGTGGATCTGCGTGGTAGCGCGAAACGGTGGAGGTCAACTTGACTAGCATCCTAGTCCTACACGGACCCAATCTCAACTTGCTGGGAACGCGCGAGCCCGAGGTATATGGTCGGGAGACCTTGGCCGCGATCAACGCGCTGATCGCCGACCACGCGCAGCGGCTCGGGGTGCAGGTGCGCTGCCACCAATCCAATTGCGAGGGCGCACTAATCGACGCTCTGCACCAATCCCAAGAGCAGGGCCTGTTGTTCAATCCAGGGGCCTTCACCCACTATAGCCTTGCCCTGCGCGACGCCGTGGCGGCCAAGGGGTTGCCGACCGTTGAGGTACATCTGTCCAATGTCCACGCCCGGGAAGCGTTTCGCCAGCACTCGGTCATCGCGCCCGTTTGCTTGGGGCAAATCGCGGGTTTTGGCAGTTTTAGCTACGTGCTCGGGCTAGAGGCTTTGGTGCATCACCTGAGGGGTGCGGAAGGCTCTCAGAACGAATAGACGTAGGATACGCCGATGCGCGGCTCGCCGTCGCGGAAACTGAGTTCGGGAAAGACGCGGCGGGTGGTTTTGCGCGGGATTAGGGCGATCCCGAAGCTGCCGGCGGCGAGCACGGTTGTGGACCAACCGTAGAGGCGGGCGCGATCGGCTTTATCGTCGAGCTTTTGGGCGCGAGCTGCCTGGCCGTGTTCGCGGTTGAGGGCCGCTTCGGCTTCGTTGTCGGAAGCGCGGTCGAATTGCAGCCAAGAGAGCAGGCTAAAGGCAAGGGATCCCCCGAGAAAACTGATATAGGGGAACTCGGTCACCGAGATCGTTTGGGCACCCCCGCCCAGCGATTCGAGGGTGATGATCTTGTCGATTTCGGTTTTGTCGAAAGTGAAGATCTTGTCGTTGACGCGCAGGATGACCAGATCTTGGGCCTTTTCGATCAGATTGCCTTCCACCAAGCTGCCATCGGCTAGGTAGAGTCGGGTGTCTGCCCCAACGATATCCGATTCCGTCTCGGCGAGGGCCATGACGGGCTGCAGAACGAGGCACAAGCAGGCAACTAACGCCGTGTAGCGCTTCATGTTAAGGCTCCTCTTGGTGGCTTTTCGCAAATATACGAGGTCGATACCTAATGTCAATAGATGAGACGTCTGCCGGTATGAACCGTTCCTGCGAAGGGGACGCCGCGGTCGAGCTCTCCGAAATGACGATCGCCCAGATACGCGCACAAGTGGCGGAGTGGGAAAGCGGCGATCCGGGCTGGGCCTTGCTCGAAAAGGATCGCCGCGTCGGCGTCCGGCGCTTGGTGGTCGAGCGTCGGCGGCGCGATACGCGGGAGCAGGCGGAGACCCAGCGGCGCGAGCGGCTGCTGCACTTTGAACGGCATCTCTGGGCACAGGGAGTGAGTCGGGTGGCTGGCGTCGATGAGGCCGGGCGCGGCTGCTTGGCGGGGCCCGTGGTGGCCGCCGCCGTCGTCTTGTCGCCGGACTGTGTCATCGCCAAGATCGACGATTCCAAGAAGCTGTCGCGGACCCAGCGCGAAGTCCTGTACGAAGAGATCATGGCCCAGGCTCTAGCCGTGGGGATAGGGCAGGTCGAGGCTGACGAGATTGACAGGTTGAACATCCTGCAGGCTTCGCTCAAGGCCATGCGCTTGGCGTTGGAGAATTTGCACACTCCACCCGACCGGGTGCTGATTGACGGTCACCTGCCGGCGCGCAGTCCCTATCCCGAACAAGCCATTATTGACGGAGACGCCCGCTCGTTGTCGATTGCCGCGGCCTCGATCGTGGCCAAAGTACATCGCGACCGTCTGATGTGCGAATGCGACATCCGCTATCCCGAATACGGGTTTGCCGCGCACAAGGGCTACGGCAGTGCCGCGCACTTAGCCGCGCTTAATGCCCATGGCCCTTGCCCGCTGCACCGCCGCAGTTTCGGCCCGGTGGCCGCGCTAGTCGCCGAGCCACGTTCGGAACTGTTCCTCCGTTTTGAGGAGGGCATATACGACTGCGCGAACCTTGCCGAGCTAGACAGGTTGGGACAGTTGGTCAAAGAGGCCGCCGCCGAGTTAACGGCCGACGAGCTAGCGGCCCTGAGAGGAGCCTATCGGGAGCAGCGCGACAAGCTGGGAGACACCGGGCGGCGGGGTGAAGCGGAAGCCGAGACTTATCTGGAAGAACGGGGCTATCGGATCCGGGCGCGCCGCTATCGCGCCGCTGGGGGCGAGATCGACTTGGTGGCCGAAGAGAGGGGCGAGTTGGTCTTTGTCGAGGTAAAGGCCAGCCAGCGCGCGTCCCGGCCCGAACAAAGGGTGGATCGCGCCAAGCGGCAGCGTCTGACGCGGGCCGCCCAGCACTATATCCAATACCGCGCCGCGGCCGATACGGTCTGCCGCTTCGACGTGATCGCCGTGTGGCTGAGCGCAGACGGCGCGGTGATTGAGCATTGGCCGGACGCGTTCAAGCTCCTCGACTAAGGGGCTAACTCGCTATAGACGATCTGGCCGCCGACGATGGTGGCCACAGCTTTGCCCTCTAGGCGGTAACCGGCAAAGGGCGTGTTCTGCGATTTGGAGCGGAAGCGCGCGGGGACTACCTCCCATTCACGCGTTAGGTCGAGGATGGTTAGATCCCCGGGCATCCCCGGGGTGAGTGCGCCTCCAGGCAGACGTAAGATGCGCGCCGGGTGGCAAGTCCAGCGAGCGATGGCCTCGTACAGGGGCAAAACGCGGTCCACCAAATAGGTCAAGGTGAGACCGACGGCCGTCTCTAGGCCGACAATACCCATAGGGGCTTGGGTTAGGGATTGGGCTTTTTCCGCGGCTGTATGTGGCGCATGGTCGGTCGCGATGACCTCTATGGTGCCATCGGCTAGACCCGCCAGCATGGCCTCGACATCGGCGGCCTCGCGTAGCGGAGGGCTCATCTTAGCGGCCGTGCCTTGGCGCTCAACCTCGCGGTCGGTGAGTACGAAGTGGTGGGGCAGCACTTCGCAGGTCACGGGTAGGCCATCGGCCTTGGCGTGTCGGACCAACTGCGCGGTGCCAGCTGTGCTGATATGGGCGATGTGCAAAGGGCCGCCGGTCTGGCGGACGAGTTCTATATCGCGGGCGACCATTTCCTCCTCACCTGCTGCTGACATACCCTTGACGCCGAGGCGCGCCGCCACTTCTCCTGCGTGCATACAGCCGCCGGCCGTAAGCGACTTGACCTCTTCGTGGGGGAAGATGGGTCGGTCGAGGTCGCGGGCGATTTCGAGGGCGCGCCGCATCAAAACCTCGTCTTCGACCGGGTCGCCGTCGTCGGAAAAGGCCACCGCGCCTAATTCAGCCAATTCCGCGAGAGGAGCGAGCGAGCCGCGGCCTTGGCGGCCCACTGTCACACAGGCGATTGGATAGTAGCGCACCGCGGCCGTCTGCGCTCGCTCCAGCGCTAACCGCAAGTGGTCGCTGCTGTCGAGGGGAGGGTTGGTATTGGGCATGGCGGCCACTGCACAGATGCCGCCGGCCGCCGCCGCCGCGGTGCCGCTCTGAATCGTCTCCTTGTGTTCGTAGCCCGGTTCGCGGAGGTGGGTGTGAATGTCGATAAAACCCGGGGCAACGACCAAGCCGGTGGCCGTCAGGACGGGCACGTCTGGAGGGGTCGGGAGGCTCGGGCCCGATTGGACTATTTTCCCTTGGCGGATGAGGATGTCTCCTAGGGAATCGGTGCCGTTGGCCGGGTCGATGAGGCGGCCTTGGCGGACGAGCAAGTCGGCAGAAAATTTAGACATGGGCAAGGGCGAGGAGTGGAGCGAGCCAATGGATGGTTTCTTCTAGAGTCAATGGGTCGCCAGCTAGAGCTAAACCTCGTTGTCGCAGGCGGTGGACCAACTGCACGGACATCGGCGGCATAAGCCTACTAATAGACTCGAATTCGGGATGGGCGAGCACGGCGCGGGCCGACCCTTGTAGCTCGATGCGTCCTTGGCGCAGGACCGCTACGTGGGTGGCTAGGCGGCCGACTATCTCCATATCGTGGCTAATCAGTACGAGGGTGCGTCCTTGGCCACTCAGCTCGGCGAAGAGCTGGCACAAGCGGGCCGTAGTCCGAGGGTCGAGGCCAGCGGTCGGCTCGTCGAGTACTAAGACCTCTGGGTCCATGGCGAGGACGCCGGCGAGTGCGGCGCGACGCCTTTCGCCCCCGCTCAACGAGAGGGGCTGGCGCGGCCCGAATT
The DNA here is from genome assembly GCA_965261395.1 of Candidatus Latescibacterota bacterium. GTDB lineage: Bacteria > Latescibacterota > UBA2968 > UBA8231 > UBA8231. Next base: position 1,637,403 of record OZ253462.1, on the reverse strand, counting down.
CTTCCAGCGGCATGTCCACCAAGGCGAGTGCGCGCGCCACGAGGGAATCGACGCGCTCGGGAGCAAAGCCGAGGCTGCGCGGCCCAAAGGCCACATCCTCGGCCACGGTTTCGGCGAAGAGCTGGAGTTCGGGAAACTGGAAGGCCAAGCCGACGCGTTGGCGCACGCGAGCTGGGGGTTGGGAGCCGATGTCGCAGTTGTCGAGGAGCACGCGCCCGCGCGAGGGTTTGAGCAGGGCGTTGAAGTGCTGGGCGAGGGTGGTCTTGCCCGAGCCATTGGTACCTACGAGGGCCAGTACGGCACCGATGGGGACGTCCATGGTAATGTCGCGGATGCCGCGACGCTGAGAGGGCAGATGTTCGTCGTAAAGGTACGTCAGCTCTTCAGCCGCTAGTTTGCTCGGGGCTGGCGACAGCGGAGCGGGCGGAGTCCAAGGCGGTAGGGACGGCTCGGGTTTTAGCACGGCTAACGCGTCGGACAAGGTGTCTAATCCCAAGTGGGTCTCGGCCAGGGACAAGTGAGCGGCAAGGGTACTTGCAAAGGGGAGGTCGAGGCCGAGGGTGCGGAGCTTGGGCGAGTCGGCAAAAAGCGCGGCAGGGGGGCCGTCTGTATGGACCCGGCCCGCGTGGAGGATGATAACGCGGTCGGCGCGAGCGGCTTCTTCCGGGGACTGGGTTATAAGTATCGTCGCGATGCCGTGAGTGGTGCGCAGCCGATGGAGCAGCTCGGCCACTTGCTGTCTTTCGGCGGGGTCGAGCAGGGCCGTCGATTCGTCCAAGACCAGATAGCGCGGTCGCATCGCCACCACTGCGGCAATGGCCACGCGCTGCTTCTCACCCCCGGAGAGCCGGTGCGGCGGATAGCGGCGATAGGCTTCGAGGTCAAAAACGGCGAGCGTTTCTTCGACACGGTGGCAGATCTCATCGCTGGCTAGGGCTAGGTTTTCCAAGCCAAAGGCCAATTCGTCGGCGACCGTGGTGCCGACTAGCTGATCGTCTGGGTTTTGCAAGACCATGCCGACTAGCTGGCGAATGGAGCGGAGTTGAGCCGGATTGCTGGCATCCATACCATCGACGAGGACCCGGCCCTCTTGGGGCTGTTGTAGTCCATTTAAGCAGCGAGCGAGGGTGGTTTTGCCCGAGCCATTGGCACCGATGAGGGCGATGTCTTCCCCGGGGTTGATATGGAGATCAATGGAGCACAAGGCGGCTAGACCCCCGCGATAGCTAAGGCTGAGTTTTTCGACGCGGATCATAAAGCGGCAGCATACGGCAAAAGAATTTTGCCGTCAAGGCGTCAAGTTGACAGCTAGAGAGTGAGATTGTTTATTCAAACTCAAGGAGTTACGAAAATTAGGAGCGCTGCCAATTGAAGGAGCGCGCAACGTGCTTTTGGGCGAGGATATGATCTTATGAGCAAGATACTGTGCAGGTGGGTTTGGGTACTCGCCGTTGGGGTCGTGGGGTGCAGCGACTCGGAGGAGGAGCTACGGATCGTCGGTCCCGAGTTGCCCCAGGGACCGGGCCGTGCCTATCCCATTTCAGCAGTTAGCTTCTCGTCCATCGACAGCGTCGAGGTGAGCGCGCTTTTTGGCACGGCGCAGGCCGACGAATTGCTGCCGGTGGTGATCCTCCTGCACGATCTGGGTGGGAACAAATCCAACTGGTTGAACGACACCGGCACGTACGTGGCCTTGCTCGAGCGCGGCTACGCCGCCTTGGCCATCGACATGCGCGGGCACGGTCAAACCCCGCTGCCCGATGCTCGGCAGGTCTTAGAATTGATCGATCTGGAACTGAGCTTTCTCGATGTCCATGCCGCGCTGGTCTGGCTGCAGAGCCAGTCTAAGGTCAATGTCAGCCGCATCGCGGTAGTGGGCACTGGCTCGGGGGGTAATGTGGCCTACGTGAGTTCGGGAAGAATGCCCGAACTCATAAAAACCGGCGTCTCCCTCTCGCCCGGGCTGTGGGGGGCCGCTTCGCTAGAGCCGTTGGTCATCGGGGCCGGCCTCGAACCGTTTGGCCCGCGGTCCATGCTCTTTATGGCGGGCGATCAGGATCAAATTGAGGCTGGGAATGTCATTCTCAGCTATGCGGAGTTCGCCCGCAGCCTAGAGGCGCAGACGGCCGAGCCAAAAGATGTGCGCGTTTTTCCAGACTCGGCGGACCACGGTTTTGCCTTGCTCGACAATGTGGCCGAGGCGCAGGATCTGTTCTTCCTCTGGTTGGAGGAAAACCTCTAGTATAGACTCTACCTGCGGTGCCCAGCGCATGGACTCACCTCCGGCCATTGCCGTCGTCATCCCCGCCTGCGACGAAGAAGAAGCTATCGGCAAGGTGCTGCAAGACATTCCGGACATTGCACAGCAGATCATCGTCGTCGATAATGGCTCAGGCGACCGCACCGCCGAAGTGGCCCGTCGCTTGGGTGCTCACGTCGTCGGCGAGCCGCGCCGCGGCTACGGCCAAGCCTGTCTGGCGGGCATGGCCCAGCTCGATGGCCCGGATATCGTCGTCTTCCTCGACGGCGACTACAGCGATTACCCCGAGGATATGACAGCCTTAGTAAACCCGCTCGTCACCGACCGCGCCGATATGGTCATTGGCTCGCGGGTCTTAGGCCAGCGAGAAAAGGGTGCGCTCTTGCCCCAAGCTCGTTTTGGCAACTGGTTGGCCACTTTCTTAATTCGCCTGTTGTTCGGCGTCACTTTTACGGATTTGGGACCTTTTCGCGCCTTGCGCTACGACGCGCTCGTGCGGCTGGAGATGCAGGACCGCAACTTTGGCTGGACCGCGGAGATGCAGGTCAAAGCCGCTCGGCTGGGCCTGCGCTCAGCCGAAGTGCCCGTGCGCTACCGCCGTCGCATCGGCACCTCCAAGATCACCGGCACGCTCAGCGGCACGCTGCGGGCCGGATACAAAATTCTCTGGACCATTTTCCGCTATGCGCGGTGGCGTCCTACGCGGTCTCGGGGATAGGTGGGCACTGCTCGATGCAACTGGTGGACTACGATTTCGACCTGCCCGATGCCCTGATTGCCCAACGCCCGCCGCCCGAGCGTGATCAAGCGCGCCTCTTGCTCTTGAATCGGGCGGATGGCTCATTGCAGCACCTGCACTTTAGCGCCATCGTTGATCAGCTCGCGCCCGGTGACACCCTAGTATTGAATCAAACACAGGTCGTGCCGGCTCGGCTCAGGGGCCGTAAGTCCGCTACCGGAGGCCGGGTTGAATTGCTGCTGCTCAGGCCGCTGACTGCGAGCGATTGGCTGGCTATGGGGCGGCCTGGGCGGGGACTAAAACCAAAGACGCGGTTGGAGTTTGGTGACGGAGCGGTGGAAGCGCACATCGTCGAGCAGGTTGCGCCGGGACGGTTTCGCGTGCGCTTTGCCGTCGAGGACGTGCTGGCGCGGCTGGAAGAGATCGGGGAAATACCGCTGCCTCCCTATATTCGACGTCCGCCCGAGGCCGCGGACCGGGAGCGCTATCAGACCATCTATGCGGCGCGTCCGGGGGCTGTTGCCGCGCCCACGGCTGGCCTGCACTTTACCCCTCAGTTAATTGCTGCGATCGCTGCCAAAGGCGTGGAAGTCCTAAAAGTGCTCTTGCACGTGGGGCCGGGCACGTTCGAGCCGGTGCGCTGCACAGATCCGCGCCAGCATGTGCTCGAACCCGAATACTGCGAAATCGACGAGCCGGTGGCGGCCGCACTTAGGCGTTGCCGCGCGGCTGGTGGGCGTATCGTCGCCGTTGGTACTACCGTGGTACGGACCTTGGAGTCGAGCGTCGATGCCGAGGGCAATGTGTGTGTCGGCGGGAAATTTGCGGATGCGTTTATCTATCCGCCCTACGGATTCAAAGCGGTCGATAGGCTGGTGACCAACTTTCATTTGCCGCGCTCGAGCCTGTTGTTGCTCGTGGCGGCCTTCGTCGGGCGGGAACGGCTTTTTGCCGCCTATCGCGAGGCTATAGAGCGAGGCTATCGCTTTTATAGTTACGGCGATGCTATGATGATCGTGTGACGCTATGGGATGCATAACCGCCATCGTCCCGGCCGGCGGTCGGGGGCAGCGCATGGGAGCAGATCGGCCCAAGCAGTACCTTCCGTTAGGGGGCCGGCCCGTACTCTGGCATGTGCTCGCGCGGCTCGAAGCTAGCCCGCTGGTGACCGATATCGTCTTGGTCGTGCGGCGCGAAGACATGGACTATTGTCGCGGCCAATTGAGCGCGAGCGGAGGCTTTGCCAAAGTTGCCGCTCTCGTGCCCGGGGGGGCGGAGCGCAGCGCATCCGTGTATCGGGGCCTGCAGGAGACCCGCGCCAATATGGTCTTGGTACACGACGCCGTGCGGCCGTTTATTTCGGAGGAACTGCTGGAGCGGGTGGTCGCCGCCACTCGCGAGCACGGAGCGGCGCTGCCCGCTTTACCAGTAGTAGATACGATCAAGGAAGTGGCGGCCGGCCGGGTCGTTGGTACGATGCGCCGCGAGCGGCTGTGGCAGGCGCAGACCCCGCAGGGCTTTGACCGCGAACTGCTTCTGAGGGCATATCACGCGGCCGGGACCGACGCGGTGGCCACCGACGATGCCGCGCTAGTCGAGCGGCTAGGGCACGCGGTCTGCGTCGTGCCCGGCGAGGTCGATAACCGCAAGCTCACTACGCCCGAGGATCTGGCTTGGGCCGAGTGGCTAGTACGCGAAAGGGAAGAGGTGCCTGCTATGGGCTTGCGCATAGGACAGGGCTACGACGTGCATCGCTTGGAGGAAGGGCGGCCCCTAATTTTGGGTGGAGTCGTCGTACCCTTTGCGCGGGGGTTGGCAGGCCACTCGGACGCGGATGTGCTGACACATGCCATAATCGACGCGCTATTGGGTGCCTTGGCGGTTGGGGATATCGGCCAGCTCTTCCCCGACTCGGACGCGCAGTACAAGGATATATCGAGCTTGGTGCTGCTGGAGCGGGTCGGCGTTCTGATGGCGGAACGAGGGGCTCGGGTCCTGCACATCGACGCCGTCGTCGCGGCCCAGCGGCCCAAACTCGCGCCGCACATAGCAGCGATGCGCCAAACGCTAGCTGCGACTTTGGGCCTAGAGGTGGGGCAGGTTTCGCTCAAGGCCACGACGACCGAGCGCTTGGGGTTTGTCGGGCGCGAGGAGGGTATGGAGGCCCAAGCCGTGGCCCTTTTGGCACTCTAAAACATGGCAGCCTATTTGGAATCTCTGCTCGCGGCCCTGTCGGGCGTCGATCCGCTATGGGTGTATGGCCTCTTATTGCTTAGTGCCTTTTTGGAAAATATCGTGCCGCCCATACCGGGCGATACGGTGGTGGTGTTTAGTGCCTATCTGGTGGGGAGCGGCCTCTTGGATATATGGCCGGTTTTTCTTGCTACTTGTGCCGGAGGCATGGCGGGCTTTTTAGTCATATACTATTTGGGCTATAGCCGGGGCCGCGCCTTTTTCGCGGGTCGTCGGGGCGCAGCGAAGTTGGCCCAAGCCGAGCGGTGGCTCAATCGCTACGGTGTCGCGCTCATTCTCGGCAACCGATTTTTGAGCGGCATTCGGTCGGCCATCGCCATCGGCGCTGGTCTGGGGCGCATGCCTTGGCCAACCGTCGCGCTATGCGGCGCGATCGGCATGGCAGTTTGGAACGGATTGCTGCTCTACGCCGGGATTTTGGTGGGTGAGAACTGGGAGCAGGTCACTGAACTGCTCGCACAATACAATAGATTATTGGTGGGGATCCTGTGCTTGGTGGGGGCGGTGCTGCTCTGGCGCTGGTGGCGCAAGCGGCGGGTGGACCAGTCTTGACAAGCACGAATAGAGGGCTTAGCTTAATCCATTTCTATATTTAAGAAAATTAATCCGAGAAAAGACGATGAACGACATTACCTACGCCCCTAAGGCGGGCGAAATCAAGCGGCAGTGGTTCGTGGTTGATGCCACGGACAAAGTGCTAGGGCGGCTAGCTTCGGAAATCGCCCAAGTGCTGCGCGGCAAGGGCAAGCCCGAATACGCCCCGCATGCCGATGTGGGCGACCACGTCATCGTGATTCATGCCGACAAGGTGCGGGTCACGGGCAACAAGGCCGAAAAGAAGGTCTATTATCACCACACCGGCTATCCAGGTGGCTTGCGGGTCACTCCCTATAGCCGCATGGCCGAGCGGCATCCCGACCGGATCATCCGCAAGGCCGTGCGGGGCATGCTGCCCCACACCAAGTTGGGCCGGATGCAACTCAAGAAGCTCCGCGTCTATGTCGGCGGCGAACACCGGCACCAAGCGCAAACCCCCCAGACTCTCGAACTTTAAGCCAAAGGCACGCGTCCATGCCCGCAGAAAACTACGAAGCGACCGGCCGTAGAAAGACCTCCGTAGCCCGAGTGCGCCTGCATCTCGGCAATGGCAGTATTTACGTGAACGGTCGCGCTGTCGACGAATACCTGCGCCGAGACTCCCTAGAGATGATCCTCGTGCAGCCTCTGGAGCTGACCGAGACTCGGAACACCTTCGACATCCATATTTCCACCCGTGGCGGCGGCCTGCGCGGCCAAGCCGGTGCCGCGAGTTTGGGCATTGCCCGTGCCTTGCTGCAGTACGACCCGCAAAAGCGGGAAGTGTTGAAGAAAGGCGGCTTTCTGACGCGCGATGCCCGCGAGAAAGAGCGCAAGAAGTACGGATTGGCCGGCGCGCGCAAGCGCTTCCAATTCTCCAAGCGCTAGTCCCATTCCAATACACACGCTTCCCGATGCACGGCAGAGAGTGTCCCGTGGGCGTTCGGCGTCCGCGGGGCTTCTGTGTGTAAATGAGGGAGACGGAGGTCCAACTAACTCTTAGGAGCGATCATGGCTGACTTCACTATTCGCGATTTGCTGGAAGCTGGGACCCATTTCGGGCACCAGACCCGGCGTTGGAACCCCAAAATGCGGCCCTACATTTTCACCGAGCGCAACGGCATCCACATCATCGACTTGCAAAAGACGGTCGGCAAGGTCGAAGCCGCTTGCGAGGCCGTACGCCAGACGGTCCGCGCTGGGCGCGCCGTGTTCTTTATCGGGACGAAGAAACAGGCCGCTGATCTCGTGCGGCAGGAAGCCGAGCGCTGTGGCATGTTTTACGTCACCGAGCGCTGGCTCGGCGGGATGTTGACCAACTGGCAGACCATCCGCCAGAGCATCCGGCACCTAGAGCATCTCGACCGTATCTCGACCGATGGGACCTACGAGAATCTGAAGAAAAAAGAGGTCCTGCTGCTCGAAAAAGCGCGCGCCCGGCTCCAGCGAACCTTAGCTGGCATCCGCAACATGGGTGGCCTGCCTGGCTTGGTCTTTATCATAGACATTAAGAAGGAGCACATCGCCGTGCGCGAGGCGGCCAAGCTAGGCGTTCCCTCGGTGGCTATCGTCGATACCAATTGCGATCCCGATTTGGTGACCTATCCAATCCCCGGCAATGACGATGCCATTCGTTCGATCGGCCTTATCACGCGCCTCATCGCCGACACGGTGATTGAGGGCAAAGCCGAGGCCGAGGCCGAGAAGGTGGCCCGCGACGACAAGCAAGAGACCGAAGAGGTTCCGGCTGTAGCCGAGGCCACCTCATAGACAGATCAACTATTTTTGAGAGTAAACGACGATGACTCAGATTACCGCACAAAGCGTAAGGATGCTCCGGCAGAAGACGGGCTTGGGTATGATGGATTGCAAGAAGGCCCTACAAGAGACCGGTGGCGATAGTGAAAAGGCTATTGAATACTTGCGCAAGCAGGGCCTGTCCGCAGTGGAAAAGCGGGCCGGTCGCGACGCCAGTGAGGGGCTGATCCAAGCGTATATTCACCAGGGCAGCCGCCTCGGCGTGTTGCTAGAGGTCAACTGCGAAACCGACTTCGTCGCCCGCACCGACGAGTTCCAGGCCTTTGCCAAGGACGTGGCTATGCACATTGCCGCCTCCCAGCCTTTGGCGGTCGACCGGGAGGGCGTTCTCGCCGACGCCGTGGAAAGGGAGCGGACCATCTACCTCGAACAGGCCAAAAACGAGGGCAAGCCCGAGCACATTGCCGAAAAAATCGTCGAGGGCCGCATGGAGAAGTTCTATCAGGAAAATTGTCTGATGGAACAGATCTTCGTCAAGAATCCCGACCAGACCATTGGCGAATTAGTCACCGAGATAACCGCCAAAATCGGCGAGAAGATTACCGTGCGGCGCTTTGAGCGGTTTGTCTTGGGAGAAGACGCCTGAAAACACGTTGAGGCCGCCATGTTGGAAGAGATCATTGAAGAAGTAAAAGAGAGCATGGATAAGGCCATTGAGTCTCTGCGCCGCGACTTATCATCTATCCGCACGGGGCGGGCCTCGGCCGCCATGCTCGACAACGTGCGGGTGGATTACTACGGCCAACAGACGTCGCTCAACCAGGTGGCGACGATCAGCGTCCCCGAGCCGCGCTTGTTGGCGATCAAGCCCTGGGAGGCCGCCCTGATTCCCGTGATTGAAAGGGCCATCCTCGCCGACAAGAACTTGGGCCTTAATCCGGCCAACGACGGCACCCTCATCCGGCTGCCCATCCCCGAACTGACCGAGGAGCGGCGGGTGGAAATCACCAAAGTCGCCCGGCACCGAGCCGAGGAGGGGCGGGTGGCAGTGCGACATGCGCGGCGCGACGGGATAGACCTGCTCTTGGAAGCCCAAAAGGACGGGGACATCTCTGAAGACGAGTCGCGTAGCGCGCAGAAAAGGGTGCAGGAGTTGACCGCTGAATACGTAGCCTCCATTGACGTGATCATCGAGAATAAGGAAAAGGAGATCATGGAGGTCTAAGCGGCCTCTGCTCTCCGGTTGTGCCAAAGCATAGCCCCGTTTTGTCGCTCTACTACATCCTGTGGTCCATGCGTCCCCGGCAGTGGATCAAGAATGTCTTCGTCTTACCTGCCCTCGTATTTTCCGAACATCTCTTTGAAATTCCCTACCTAGTACGCAGCTTGGGGGCAGCCCTCTGCTTCGTCCTGCTGAGCGGGGGCGTCTATTTGTTCAACGACATCTTCGACCGCCAGTACGACCGCCTGCATCCCGAGAAGTGCCACCGGCCGATTGCCGCCGGCCACCTATCCGTCGCGGTGGCATGGGGGGCGGCTTTGGGCGCGTTAGCCCTTGCGTTGGCCTGCGCGTTCTGGCTGCACCCTCATTTGGGGTGGGTGGCCGCGCTCTATGCGGTGCTCAACGCGGCGTACTCTCTCCGGCTCAAACACGTGGTATTGGTGGATGTGCTGATCGTGGCCGCGTGTTACCTGCTGCGCGCCGTTGGCGGCGGTCTAGTCATCGAGGTATCTATTTCCACTTGGTTTATCGTCTGTATCTTCGCACTCGTGCTCTTCGTGGTTGTAGTCAAGCGCCGACAGGAGATCGTGCAACTGGCGGATGCGGCCGCGGATCACCGCGCCATCCTCGAAGAATACAGCGTGCCTTTTCTCGATCAAATGATTGCCGTGCTCACTGCCGTGACCATGGTCTGCTACGTGCTGTACGCGATGGGGGTGGGCGATGCAGAAGACGCGCGACTGCAGTGGACGATCCCTTTTGTGCTCTACGGCGTGTTGCGCTATCTCTATCTAGTGTACCACCGGGGGCAAGGGGGCGACCCGACGGCAGTCGTCTGGAGTGATCGGCCTTTGCAGATCAACACCCTGCTCTGGTTGGCGGCTAGCATATTCGGGCTGTACACCTAACCGAGGCGTTGGCACTCTCTTAAAGGAGATACTAGCATGGCAGCGAACTTGAAGCAGAAGATCAAGCGGGGCGAAATGGTGGTGGGGTTTGGCATCCGCGGCGATATCGAGCGCGACGCATTCAAGCGAATCGCCGAGTTGGGCGCGTGCGATTTTGTCTTTGTCGATAGCCAGCACTCGCCCTATAGCGAAGACCGCTTGGTCGCTTTATCGGGTGTGGTCCGGGAGTTCGACTTGCCGCTGCACTTTCGCATCAAGCACACCCGTCACACCTACCTAATCGGCAACTGCTTGGACTTGGGGCCTTCGGGGATCGAAGTGCCCCAGGTAGAGACCGTGGCGACCGCTGAAGAGGCCGTGGCCAATTTTTATTATTTGCCGCAAGGGGTGCGCAGCCACGGCGGCGGTGCCCGCATCGGCGATACGAGCAGCGGCCCCCAGGCGTATGCGGATTGGTGGAACCAGTACGGGGTGCTGTGGCTGCAAGTCGAATCCGTGGCGGCCGCGACTAGTGCATTCAACTTGGCGCCCCCCGGGGTTGATTGCCTCTCTTTTGGGCCTACCGACCTGCAAATGGACCTAAATCACCGAGGCCATCCCCAGTTCAAAAGCGTTGACGATTGCGTGCGCCACGTGGTCGAAGCCTTGCAGGGCACGGATACCGCAGTCTGTTTCCGCAATGGCACGGCCGAGAGCCGGTCGCGCTATGCCGATATGGGGGTACGCGTTTTTCTGGAAGCGCCGCCGGTCTGAGAAACTGTCTGCTAGCGGGCCTGTCCTAGTCCAGAGTACGCCCGGCCTAGCGGCAGGACGAAGGGTTCTTCGCAAGGTCGGAAGGGCACCATAGCGGCGATCTGGTCGAGCCGGGCGAGTACTTCGCTGCTCAAGGGGCCATCGGCGACCGCGGCGGCGTTCTCTTCAACCTCCGCCTGCGAGCGGGCCCCCATCAGGGCGCAGGAGACGCGCGAGTCGGAGAGCACGAAGCGCAGGCTTAGCTCGGGCAGGGAGATGCCGATTTCGCGGGCAAAGTCGTAGAGAGCGCAAAACTGCTGCTGGCGCGGCTGGCTCAGCCATAGTACCCCCCGCCGTACTTCTTCCTCGTGGGCTGGGGAAAGGGCACCCATTTGTAGCGGCGAGCCGATGACGATTCCCATGTTGTGTTCGTGCGCCGCTGGCAAGGCGCAGTGTGCGGCCTCGCGCCAGAGCAAGCTGTAGTTGAGGGCCGTAAGCAGGATGTCGAAGCGGCCCGTGCGGATAATAGGCTCGATGTGGTAAGCCGTGGTCGATCCTAGACCGATGTAATCGACGAGACCCTCCTTCTTGAGTTCGTCTAGAACTTCTAACACCGGGCCATTGTATTCTTCGCCGGTCCACCAATCGTACATCCGCGGCCGGTCTGGCTCGTGGACCATCAGGATATCGACGCGGTCGCGCTTGAGGCGCTCTAGGCTTTCCTCCACCGAGCGCCGCAAGCAGGCGGGGTCCTGCGGCAGGAAGGGGGTAAGGCGTCCCCCAATCTTGGTCGAAAGGTAAAAGGGCGTTTCCACGCCTTCTAATGCCTTGCCCAAGACCTCTTCGCTGTCGAAATAGGTCGGCGCGGTATCGATGTAATTGACCCCCAATTCGAGGGCCCGCATCACGGCCTGCTTGCTCTGCTCGAAGGCCGCACCAAGGGACGAGACGAAAAGCCCGCCGAGCGACAGCTCACTCACGGCTAGGCCCGTGCGGCCGAGGATTCGCTTTTTCATAGTGTCAATTCCTAGCGGATGGATCGGTCACCACGCCGTCCAGCCGCCGTCCACTGGTACGACGACCCCATTGACGTAGCCACTGGCCTTTGAGCACAAAAAGAGCAGGGTGGTCGCCAACTCTGCGGGCTGACCAAAGCGCCCTTGCGGAGTAAAGGCACGCAGGCGGGAACTCATCTTCTCGTCATCGAGGGCGGTCTCGGTCATTTCGGTGGGGAAATAGCTGGGGGCGATGGCGTTTGCGGTGATGCCATGTCTGCTCCATTCCACCGCCTGCGAGCGCGTCAGCCCCACGAGCCCGTGTTTGCTGACGGTGTAGGCACTCAGGCCGTTGATTACCGAGGCTCCCAAGCCATAGATCGAGGCGATATTGACGATGCGGCCGGCTGCCGATTGGCAGAGCAAGGGAAAGCAGGCTTTGGCGAGTAGCCACTGGGCTTTGAGATTGAAATCGACGACGCTGGCAAAGTCTTGCTCGGCCATATCTTCGAGGCGGACGCGGGTGGCTGTGCCGGCATTGGCAACCAAGATATCGCAGCCGCCGAGTTGCTCGCGCGCCTGCTCGGGTAGGGAGGCGATGGCGGTGCTGTCGCTTAGGTCAGCCGAGTGTGGATGGATGGTTCCGGCGCGGTCTTGTAATTCGTTGGCCAGTGCTTCGAGGCGCTCTTGGCGGCGGGCGACGGCGAGGACGTCGGCACCCGCCGAGACAAGGACGCGGGCCATTTCGGCTCCTAAGCCGCTGGAGGCACCTGTGACGATGGCTTTGCGGCCTTGGCAGCCGAAGAGGGCGTGTAAATAGTCTTTACTGTTCATGGAGTTTTAAGGTAAAGGATGCATCTGGAGCGGCCAAGCGGACCAACGCGCTAGCGGCTGAAAACGAACCGCTTGCCTGCGCATGGGCTGCCGCCTAGAATTACGTCCGACCCTTTCTCGCGCATAGGAGGTAGTGGGCGATGATAGCAAATAGTATGACCAAGATTGAGGCGACCGAGGTTGCGGCCCCGCCGGCATGGGCCTTGATGGAGCGAAATTTAATCGCGCTGATGGAGGAGTCGGGTCGCCTGTTCGCCCGGCAGTACTTTGAGCGCGGCGGCGGCACTTTGTTGGCCGAGGATGTGGATGATCTCTACGAACAGCTATACAACTTTGGTCTGTTCTACGCGATTGGCGCGGCCGACGATTTGCTCGACCTCCACTTCCGCAACTGGAATGCGGTCACCCGCATCAGCGACGAGCGTTTCCAGCACCGCACGCGCTACAACGATCACAAGAAGGTCTTTCGGCCGTCTATCCACAACGAGTTCTGGAACCTCGATCAAGCCATGGAGTGGCACCACTTGAGCGAGGGCAATATGGCCTTTTACGACTTTGGGGTGGCCGATCCCACGGTATCGGAAAACATGCGGCGGGCGCGGAGCTTTGCGGCCATGTTCATCGGCGAGGATCCCCAAGCTCCCAACTGGGACCCCGAATACCGCATCCTGCGCTCGCCCTTCCATTCGAGCCAAGGCCCCAAGCTCCACGCAGATGCGGAATACGCCAACACCATGCTGCTGGCCGGACGCGGCCTGGGCGGGCAGGCCAACTACTACGGAGTGCGCGCTAGTCTGTATCCCATCGTCAAAAACTTGGAGACCCGCTGGTTTGAAAATCTGGCGCGGCGCAAGCAGATCGTCGATCTGTTCGACCGCCTCGTCTTGCAGTGCGACACGCCCAACAGCTTAGCGGCCACCGCGTTGGTGACCAATGCCTATCTGTACACGGGTGACAACAAGTACAAACAGTGGGTTCTCGACTACACTGAGGCGTGGATGGAGCGCACCGAGAAAAACGGCGGTATTTGCCCGGACAACGTCGATGCCCAAGGCGTCATCGGCGGGGGACGCGAAGGCGTGTGGTGGGGCGGCCAGTACGGTTGGAACCACTACCAAGGCTACAACATCATGTTCCACGGCATTAACATCGCAGTCGAATGCGCCCAACTGCTCACCGGCGACAGCGGCTACCTCGACTTTTTGCGCTCGCAAATCAAGCTGCAAGTCGATAGCGGCAGGAAGCGGGAGGACGGGCAGTTTCTCGTGCCGGTGCGCTACGGACCGGACGGCTGGGACTGGAACCCAGCGCCGGGGCTACACGTAAGCGACGGCATTGAGATGCGGGGCTACTGGCTGGAACCCACCCCGCTGCGGGGTCAGGACATCATGCACCTGTATCACGCCTCTATGGCCCGGGAGGACTACGAACTCATAACCTTGGTGCGCGATGGGGACGTGGAGCGCGACTGGAACGACGTGGGCACGGCCTTGGGCGAGAAAAATTGGGGCAATACCGAATTCGCCCGCTTCCAGTACTACGACGGCAAAAATCCGAGCTGGCCGGAGCAGATCCTGCGGGCGGAGTACCAGCAGGCCTTGGATACCTACGAGGCCATGCGCGCCGACGAGCGCAGTCCACTGGAGATCATCGCCACCAATCGACTCCCGTCGCAGCCAGTGTTGACCAAGGGGCTGACCCAAGTGGCGCTAGGAGCGCCGCAGTCGGTCTATAACGGCGGCCTGCTGCGCGCTACCGTGCGCTACTTTGACGCCGATCGCCTGCGTCCGGGGCTACCCTTAGACGTGGCGGCCTTGGTGGATGAACTGGGACCGGCTGTGGTCGGCATCCAGCTCGTCAACACGTCGCGGCACGAGACGCGCCGTCTCATTGTGCAGGCCGGTGCCTTTGGCGAGCATCGCTTCACGCAGCTCAAATACCGCGCCGCAGGGAAGGATGGCGAGGTGGCGACCACTGTAGAAGGGAAGTACTTCTCGGTGGAACTGCCGCCGTCAACGGCGATTCGCGTCGGAGCGGGGCTAGACCGCTTCTGCAATGCGCCAAGCTACGCCTTCCCGTGGCACGGCGATGAGATTCCCGTGCCGTTCCCGTCGTGACGACTCCCAACCCATGAAAGGATATCTCAGATGGACTCCGGCGTATTTATCTTCCTCGTCATGCTGCTTTCCGCCCTGCCGCTCTATGTCATCGCCTATCTGATCGGGGTTAAGAAACACGTCGGTCTGATCTCCGGTCTCAACTCGGACCGGGTCGCCGACAAGGACGGGTTGGCCCATTGGGTGGGGCTGATGCTCTTCTTTATAGGAGTGGTGATCGCTCTAATGGGCTTGGGGATCTACCTGTTTATAGGCGAGACTCTGACCATCACGCTCGTCGGTGTCGCGCTGATCTCGGCCCTGAGCATCGCACTCATCGTCGGCATCCAGAGATACGTCGCCTAAAGGAACCCATCATGCAGGAGCAAAGACTAAACGACGAAGTATTCAACGCGCTTGCCACACGCGGCTACGTCATCGTCCACAGCTATCTCCCCGAAGCCCAACGCGCCGCAATGGCCGCCGCCCTCCGTCGCATTCTCAAGCCTTGGGACGAAGTCGCGGACGATCCGCCCGACGAGCGCATCGACTCCTACTATTTCCCCTATCCTGAGCAATGCCTCAACCGCGCCATCGTCGATCGCGAAGCCATCGCCTTTGCCCGACGCTGGCTCGGCACTGACCAAATTCACTACCGGCCCGGACTGGGTCTGGTCTCCTATCCGGGCCGCAAGGGTAGGCCGTTCCACATCGACAATGGCAATAACTCGCTGCTGCCGCCTACCACATCCGACCGTCGTCACAGCCAGCTCAACTTCTGGTTCTGCCTCGAAGATGTAGAGGAGGATCAGGCCCCGACCCTCTTCGTCGCCGACGGCGACGGCCAGCACCAGGACCCGACCAAAGCCGAGCCGATGGTCGCTCCTGGCGGCTCAGTAGCCATCTTCCACAACTACTCGTGGCACGCCGCCAGCGACTATCGGCGCGCCGACGGCCAGCGCTATATCTGGAAATTCGCCTATGGTCGTGCCGACCACTATTGGGAAGGCGTTGGGCACTACACCCACGTGGGCCGCGACCCGCACTTTTGCGAGTTTATCGCCGGCCCCACTGCCGCTGATCGCCAGCTTTTTCGCTTCCCACCGCCCGATCACCCCTACTACACCCGCCAGACACTCGCCGCCTTGGAAGAGCAGTATCCCGGCTGGAACGCCCGCGGCGAATACCGGCCTCGCGACGGCGAATAAGCCAAGCCTGCGCGTGGCACGGCGAGGGGAGGCCCGTGCCGTTTCCGTCGAGATGCAGAGGAATTGTCACGCCTTTAGGCGCGGTGAATCAGGTGTGCAAAATGCAGTTGGTCGTGCCGAAGGGATTGGGGAGGTGCTCCAGACACTGCGGATCATTGTGCCATTCGCCATCGACCACAAAGCGGTATTCGTGCTTACCCAGAGGCAGAGTGACCGAAGTTTTCCACAGACCCTCGGCGTCTTTTTTTAGCGGGCGGGCCTGTGGGTCCCAATCGTTGAAGGAGGCGGCTAGGTAAACGCTTTCCGCCTGCGGGGCTAAGAGTTTGAAAAGTTTGCGTTTTTTAGAGTTAGTCGTCGTCATAATAAGACCTTTTCCTGTTAGTAAAAGGGGAACAAAATCAAAGAACGTGGATGTTTGAAAAAAGTCAATAAGCCGGCGACAGTGGGCTTGTTTTTTTGCCTGGAGCGGAACGTCGGTGTGACGGACGCGACAGAGGCGGGCGCGTGGTGGCCTCGGGGATTTACTTCTATCGCTTGGCGGCGGATTCGTTTGGCGCGGTGGGCCGTTTGGCGTTGGTGAGCTGAGGGGCGCGTGCTGTGTCGTAGGTTTGCCAAGCGGGCACGTGAGCCGTTAGCAAAGCTTTGAAGAGCTTGCCGTGGTTGGGCACGCGTAGGTGTAGCAACTCGTGGACAATGACGAAATCTTGAAAGCCTAAGTCCTGATCAGAGAGGTCAGCGGCGAGGGTGACGACACCTGCGGTCGAACACGAGCCCCACTTGCGCGTCATGCACTGCACGCGCACCTGTCGCGGCTGGACGTTCAGCCGCTGCGCCCAAGATGCGACGCGCTCGCGCATGACCTTGCGTCGTTCGTCAGGCGTCCGCATCGATGCTTGCTCCCAAAATGCCGAGGATGCGCTCTACGACGCGGCTCCGTTCGTCTCTTTGCAGTCGCAGCAACGGAACATAGAGGGCCGTGCGCAGCCGTCGTTGTTCATCGGCGTTGACAGCCGCGTTGGGGAAACGGTCGAGAAGCGTTTCCGCTCGTTGTGCCAACTCCAAAGTATTGATGCCAGCGATCTTCAGCTTGGCGTCGTCCTTCAGTGCCCAATGGACGGCGAACGCGCGCGACGATAGCCCGCTATCCCGTTCGGCCCGGCTGGCTGCATCCTTCTCCGCGGCAAGATCAGCTAGCCGATCCATGGCCGCTAGCGCAGTCGTCTTGCGATTTTCCAGTTCCTTCAGGATGCTTTCGGCGCGTTCCTTTAAGGGCAGCAGCACGGACTCTTTGTCTGGGTTGCTCTCGATTTCCTGCCGGAGTCCGCGTACGAGGTTGAACACCTTGGCCTCCTCCAAGCCCGGCTCGCTTTGCAGCGTTTTAAGGGTGGATACGTCAAACGTCACGGTCTTCGTCAGACGGCCGAGCCCTTCTTGAGTAGCATTTTCTTGTACCAGAAACCGCGTTTTGTTAGCCAAGTCCGCCGTGTAGTTGGTGCCCTTGGCATAGGCGTTGCACACGGTCTCGTAGAGTCGCGCCAGCCGCCTGAAGGTTTCGATGTAGTCGCGCAACTCTGGCGAAGGTGACAGGATCTCCCAAAGTGCTTCGATCTCCTTGTAGGCTTCAAAGAACTCCTTGCGCTGCTCTGGTGCTAGAAAACGCCCATAGACGAGCTTCTCCAGTTGTTCATCTGCGCCACCGTTTTCCCCATCGGCGAGGTAGGTAGCTTCCGCTCGTCCGAGCTTGTCGAGCAAGTCTCTCAGCAGGAGATCGAGGTCCTCAATTGCGCCACTGACATCGGATGAGTCGAACTGCAACGCCTTTTTTAATTCGCGCAGTACGCCCACAAAATCGACCACGAGGCCGATTTTTTTATTTGTGCCGTAAGGGCGGTTCACGCGCGCGATGGCTTGCAGGAGCACGTGGTCGCGCATGGGCTTGTCGAGATACAGGCAGTAGAGGAGCGGCGCGTCGTAGCCTGTGAGTAGTTTGTCGGTGACGATGAGGATCTTCGGATTCGCATCCGCTTTCTTGAACATCAGGCGCGTATCTGCCTCGAGGTCCGGCGAAAGCTGGTACTCCGCCACGAGCGGGCGGTTGACGATGTCGGCGGCATTCTCGGTATAGACCGGCGCAGTCCATTCGGGGGGCAGCAGCTTGTCGAGCGCCCGCTTGTACTTGGCACAGGCTTCGCGGTTCACGCCGACGAGGAACGCCTTGTAATGGAGCGGTGCCACGTTCTCGCGAAAATGTTTGGCGACAAACGCGGCGACCTTCTCGATGCGGTCGTCGGCAGTGAGGAAGGTGCGCAGGCCGATAGTTCGGTCGAGGACCTTGTTAAGTTCGTCGACGTCGGTAACGCCGTCCATTTCAGCGAGGGCGAAAAATTCCTGGTCGAGCCGCTTTGCCGGTACCGTCATCTCGCTCGGGGCCATGGTGTGGCGGATCGGTAGCGTCGTCTCGTCTTTAATCGACTCGGCGATGGGGTACTTGTCGAGATAGCCCAGTTCGTCATCGACTCCGAATATCTTGAAGGTACCTTTCCCATACGCGGTCTGGTCAATCGGCGTACCGGTGAAGCCGATGATTGTCGCGTTGGGCACGGCTGCCATCAGATAGGTGCCCAGTTCCTTGGCGACTGAGCGGTGTGCCTCGTCGATGAATACGTACACAGTGTCGCGAGTATTGGCGTCTTGCTCCAGCCCCTCGAACTTGTGGATCATGGATAGGATCAGGCCGCGCTTGTCGGTTTTGAGCATATCCCGTAGCTCTGCCTTGGAGTCTGCTCGCCATACTGCGATGTCCTGCTGCTGCATCTCGCCGAGTAGCCGCTCGACCCAACCCTTGAGTTGCCCTTCGAGTTCCGTTCGGTCCACGACCACTACCACCGTCGGCGTGCGGAATTCATCCTTGCGTTCCAAGATCAGCCGAGCGGCCGTGAGCAGGGTGAAGGTCTTGCCGGAGCCTTGGGTATGCCAGATGAGTCCGCGCTGTTTCGTCGGCTCGGCGCAGCGCTCGACGATGCGGTCCACGGCTCGGCGTTGGTGCTGGCGCAGCACGGACTTTTGCGTCTCGCCGTCTTCAACGTAGAACAGGATCCAATCGCGCAGTGTGCGCAGGAAATCGGTCGGCTCGAAAAACGACTGGACGGCGAAGCGGTAGCTTTCTTCCGGCCGCTCCTTCCAACGCGCCATGGACCGGCGCGCTATGTTCCAAGTGACGCCATACCAATAGTCGAGAAGGTGAGTAACGTTGAAGAACTGCGCCGTCCCCATCAGCTCTGGCGTTTCCTTCTCGTAGCGTTTCAATTGAGTGACGCCCCGCTCGATAGCGTCGGCGTCTTTTGGGTGCTTATGCTCGACGATAGCGACCGGCACGCCGTTGACGACGAACATCACGTCCGCACGGTTGCCCTTGCGCGCTGGCGGCTTGAGCTTCCATTCCCAAGTGACGTGAAAAATGTTGTTGCTGGACGCATCGAAGTCGATGAGCTGGACGGGTCTGGATCGCTTTTCGGCCTCGTCGTACCACTGCCGCTCTCCGCGCAGCCAAGCGAGCATCTCGCGGTTGCCCTCAATCGTCGGTGGGATCGCTTCAAGTCGTTCGACGACGGCGCGGATGGAATCGTCTGTCATCCAAGGATTGAATCGCCCGAGTGCTCCTTCAAGCTCATCGCGGAACAGCATCCCGGCTTCGCCGCCGCGCTTTTGCAGGGAGCTATCGGGCGGGATGGGTGTCCAGCCGATTTCGGCCGCGTGGCGGACCATGGGGAACTGGACGGAGCCAGCTTCGGTGATGTTGAATTCAGTCATGACCTGATCTTGTCGCTGGAAGCCCTTGGATGAAAGGGTCGGCCTCCGGTACGAATGAGGCATAATCGCGCCCCCATCACGCCCCCATCACGCTCCTATCACGCCCATCGCGCCTCTGGGCTTTTATGAGTCGTCATGCTCGGTACCCCCTATTTTTAGTGCGCTTCCAGAGAGCCGATGGGCCGAGACCTGCCGACACCAACCCTCGGTCTCTCAATCCCTCCAGCGCCCTTCGCACTTGGCGTTCGCTGACGGCAGGAGCCAGTCGCGCTTGGATTTCGCGTAGCGTCAATCCATCGTTCACACGATCTAGCAGAGCGATGATTGCCTCCTGTCGTTCGCTCATGTTCCCTCTAAGTGGCACGAATTGGCCGTGTCGAAAGCGCACCGTGACACACCCACTGGCATCTTCTATCTCCGGGATTGGAAGGCCTGCGCTACTTGTCAGTTCAGCCATCTTGAGGGTCCCACTCCCCCACTTCTCGATGACGCCGCGTCGGTAAAAGGTGCGAGCGATCAACGGATTCCACGGCCGCGATTCGTGCGGGGCGAACAGCTCCTCTGGCGTCAGGCCAAAGTGCAGTGAGCCAGCAGAGGTCACCTCCAGACGGTCATCGTAAACCGCTACGCCAATGGAGCCGCCGCCGATGGAGTAGTCGCGATGGCACAGGGCGTTGGCCAGCGCTTCTCGCGTCGCCAGAGGCGGATAGAGCGGTTCGTCAATCCGCTCGAAGCGGTCTTGCTCGAATCGACCGGCGATGGGCAGGGTGTCGCGCAGGAAACGCTCCGCGTGCGCGAGCAGTGCGAAGGCGTTGCCGTTGAATTGGCGGTTGTCCAAAAACCTCATCTTGTCGACACCTCGGAAACGAGCGACGCGAAGCAGGCACTGCGGCATATCGAATTCGAGGCGATCTACGTTGCCGAACAGCACCGCCGCCGCCCGAAGTAAAACGCCGTCGCGTAGAAGTCCAAGTCCGCGCAGCAGGTCGAACGGCTCCCTACTTATGGGCTCCTCCAGTCGGCCCTCCTAGACGGCTATCGTGACAGTCCGTCGAATCTCTCCCACATCGAGGTCATCGACCGACCACCCGGTGGCTGGCTGGTTCTCCCAGCGTTGTTCGCTGTGCATGCGCTCGAACAGCATCCGGTTGTACTCGTCGGCGGTCATGGCCAGAGTGGTATTCCCGACACGGCGGTAGGCGGCACCTCGATAGGTGTACGGCCTCACCGGTCCCGGACTCACTCCGATCACTAGCACTTCGCGGTTCGCCGCGATCTGAACCCGTTCTACCGCCGGAAACGCCGGTGGGTCAATCCTCTGGAGTTCGCCGCTCAGCTCTTCGATGGTGTGCTCGCTGACGTGCTGGTGGTGTGTGTGCAGTGCGTCCTCGGGCGGAATCCGTGTCTAGCAGCCGATCTTCTCGACATGGCGGACTATGCGGTGATTTGGAGGTCGGATATGACGGACGCCCGTTGTCCAATGCGCGGACGGTGCTTGATCTATCCACCCACAGATGTTCGTACTTCGTTCCGGCGCTAATAATTCTGAACTCGTTACGCATCGCCGGCATCTAGGAGCATGTCGACAAGGTCGGCTCGACGGAAGGTCGCTGACAGTCGTTGCAGCGTCCGCTCTCTCTCGCTAAACAACGGACTGAGCGCCTCTCCGATCCTTTTCTCGGCGAGAGATAAATAACTGTCCGACTTTTGTTCGACTAGTTTCCACGCCTGCCCGAAGTTGCGGTGGTCGAGTTTGTCCAGCGTAATGTCCATTTCTTCCAGAAGATAGCGGCCCATCAGCATGGCGATGAAACGGGAACCATAAGCAAGGAAATCGGGAGCATCTTTCGGAGGCCTCTTGCGGCGGTTTTCCGCATGCCTGAGTAACAGGGCGGCAATGATCGCTTGCGCACCGTTTAGGTCTTCCGTGAAGATCGTGTTGTACAGCGCACCAAAATGTTCTCGGCTGCTGAATCTCGCCTGATGCGGCCGGTGACGCCAGATCGCCAAGACGGCTTCGGCGATTACGGCACTCGTAAATTCATTGGGTGATACGGCTCGGTCTTCGCGCTTGGCTCGGTATGCATATCCCAACCCGGAAATCGACGTGCTCAGGGCTTCTTGGTGCGGCTCGTTCGCTTTCAGATCCCTTAGATCGACCGGGTTCTGGCTGTTCGTGGCGAATGTAATCGCCTCGACTAGCTCGTTGTCGTCCTGCTGGAGTTCATATATACGGACAAGCACCTCTGCCTCTTCAATCTCTGGACCGATTTCCCTAGCGATCTGCTGAACGGTGCGCGCCGTCTGCCCGCCGTTGACGATCTGCAGGTCATTCACTTGCACCCGCCAGCTATCCCTCTGGAGTGCATTGTGGCGGAACTGGGAGCAAGTGATTGTGACGCCATTATTATAGAAATAGAAATTCGGGCGCTGATCCGGCTCGCGCAGGGTGGCCGCGACGGCTTCGTTTACGCGGTTGCCCGTGAGACCCAGATAGCGGCGGATATTCCTTTCGAATAGCTGATTATCGTACTCGTTGGTCAGACGTGCGAGCTCGGCGACCGACATGCGCCCTATCAGTACGCGCCGAAAGTCGAAGGTCTCGACTGTCGCGTGCCCGGTAAACTGCAACTCGGCGCTGATCGGTTTCCGCGCCTGTACCAGAGCAAGGAGCTCCTCGGCCCCGATGTAACGCCATTCGACCTGCCCTGCGAAATCCTGCGCGGCATTGTCGATCCGTTGCTGCGCTTCCGCCGTCCAGCGTGCTCCGTTGTTCGCGGCGACTGCGGTCACTCGTGGAATCGCGCCTTCTGCAACAAACGAACGTATGTCTTCGACCCGCTGGTCCAGCCGCTTATTCAACCTCACTGGTTTTGCCGGGTCGAAGAGTGCGCCGATTGCATCGATTATCTTGGCGATTGCGTTTTCGGGGAATGCCGCGTCTCCACCGAGGTCCCTTCTGTATTTTCCCTGTATCAGGGTGATGTGAAGATCCCCATCGACAGGCGGTTCAAAGTAGAGCGCATCGACCCCGAAATCGTTGCCGCCATCGACAACCCCGTCGAGCGTCTCCTCGTCGGTGAGGTCGAACGCCGTTTTCGCGACGAGAAATAAAAATGCTATCGAACGCCTCTTCTGTTCGTCGGTGCCCAGCCGAAGCTCGTTGGCAAAGGTGTCCGAGTGTTTCGCGATGATGCCGGACACCTGTTGGTCAATGATTTGCGTAGCGAGAGACATAGTCCTACTCCTTAAATAGCAGCTTCATTTGGGTTCAGTCATGATTCAGGTGGCGTAAGCGGATTTCGTCATGCTTGATCATATTGAACTTCCGCCGTGGCCAGAACATCTTGCCGGAAGTAAGGGCTCAGATCCTCGGGTGTCCGCAGATCCACGGTGCGTCCCGTGAACAACCTAGATAACTCCAGTTCCATGCCGGCAACGCCGAGCAGTCCGGGAATGCGATCTGGTTCGAACTCGACAAGCACATCTATATCGCTCTCTGGTCCGAAGTCCTCTCGCAGCGCTGAGCCAAAGATGGCGAGCCGCTTGATACCGTGCTCTTGACAGAAGGCGGCCAGCGCGGTCTTCGATACTGATACCTGTGGGTTCATTGCTTCTGCTCTCTTATTTTAATAGCGTCATGTGACGGGACAATCCTAGCGCCCGATCCTTCTTGCTCGGATTACGGGCAACGCCAATTGGCCGTATCGAAAGCTCACGGTCACTCAGTCGTTGGCATCCTCAATCTCGGGGATCGCCCGTTCTCACCGACAACAGTGCATTCAGCACCTTGAATGCCTGCTCAAAGCGATCAAGTTCGGGCTCACTCAACTCAGCCGCCAGCGAACCAATATTTTCGCTGAAGTAGCGAGCAGGACGGTAGTGGTTGAATGGCGTGCCGTTTGGAAACGGGTTGTTCTTCAGATAGCCCTCAATCCGACGAATGATTCGAGGCTGCTCCGTTGGCAGATTAGCCAAGGCAACTGAGGAGCCAAATGCTTTGTTCACCAACTTCAGATAGAAGTCGGGATTGAACATGTCCTCGATGTCCGCTTCGTCGTTCTCGACAAAATCCGCGAAGGTGATGACGTTCTTCTTGTTGAGCAGCTTTTTCTTGTACAGATTCTCGATGCCTTGTCGATCTTTCTTTTGGAAATCGACAAAGACAGCGACGTTCAGGTTAGTCTGTGCGCCAATCAGAGCAACGAACGTCGGGACTTTATCGGAACCTCCAACGGGCGTAATGGTCCAATCGCTGTTCAGGCCAACCTTCCCCTTCTCCTGAAGAAGAGCCGACATAGTCTGTATATAGAGTAAGTCGGACACACCTTCGACCACGAGACTATTAGGGCCAACAAAAAGTGTCTGGTTGATCTCATAGCCAAGAGCACCTTGGAGTGGGAAGAGGCTATCCGATATAGCCTCAAGGACATCCGTAAAGACCTTGGTCCCCTGTTGTTGCTCAGGTAGGTCGTCCGAATCAGCCTCAACGCTCAGATTTTGGACGATGCGTACGCGGTCAAAGCGGGTCGGGTCTACCATGAACGGTGAATGGGTCGTATAGACGAGTTGGTGATGAGGCTTAAGCTCCTCTTCAAAATAGTGCAGAAGGTCTCCCTGAGCCTTGGCGTGTAGGGATAAACCCGGTTCGTCCAGAAGTAGGATGAGAGGTCCTCCCTCTTTCTTAAGCTTTGAATACCAAGCAAGAAACGAGAAGAACCAGACAAAACCCCGAGATCTGGTTCCAAGTGGCGTAGTCACCATGTGCTTCGTGTCTTGGACGCGCCCCCAGATATTTGTACCTGCGGTCATTCCCGGACCATCCTCGGGTTGGGCTGGCCGAATATCGAACTTCATCCTGAGGTGTTGGTTCTGCGACCAGTATCTCAAGACCCTCTGAGTAAGTTGATTCTCGGCGGCCTCAAGGCGTGCAATCAGCGTCTCCGTTCGACCCGGATTAACGAGTTGGTCCAGCTTAAGTCCTGCCAGATCAATTAGTCCGAGTAGGGGGTGGTCAGATCCCTCGAGTGCCTTGTTATAGACGCGCTGCCTGAGCGTGTCGAGGTTGTCTTGTCCCTTCATCCGATAGTATTCGTCGAAGTAGAGGAATTTCGGAATGCGGTCATGCAGGATCGTGTCGTAGATAAAATGGGGAACGCCCTGCTCAGAGATCTGCTGGAGCTTTGGTGTGAGAGACTGCACCGCTTCGGTCTGCTCGGCATCAGCAAGCTTCTGCACCATTTCTTCAATCTTGGAAGAACTCTGTACCTCCTCAGCGAGCGGCATAGGGAGACCGGAGGTCTCTACCAAGTGACGCAGAGCAACGTCGGCGTTGACTTCGATAGCACTGTACGGGATGTCATTCGAATACCCCTTGCTAAGAGTCAGGTGCGGTGAGTCGCTCTCGACGCATTCAGACCCAAAGACCTCAATGACGGCCTGCACATCGTTGGGATCGAGCCTATATGTAGCTTTGACGACTGTGGCCGGCTCGCGATTTCCAGCCGCGACATCGTCTTCGTAGTCATTTACTGAGCGGCGGGGATAGTCATCGGTGGTATCGAAGTGCCCTTCTCCCTCGACGATGGGATTCAAACGGTACAGAGCCTTGAGAAGGGCGGTCTTTCCCGCTTCGTTCTTCCCAACCAAACAGGTGACATCGCCGATTTCAAATTCGGTCGAATCCTGAATGCTCTGGAACTCGGTGATACGGACTTTCGTTAGTTTCATGTTATCTCCATGTCAGATGGCTGCACCATGCTGGACAGTGTCCATGATGAGGTCTCAGGTTTGCCATTATCGAACTCATCTCACATTGCTCAGCCTCTATTTATTGGAGCACTCGGCTCCTTCAATGGTAATGGTAGGCAGGTCAAGATCAATAACCCGAATCTCACCTGTCATCAGCTTGTGCAACAGCGCCTTAAACAAATCGTCGAGCACCGCCCGTTTCCTTCGGTGCAGGTCAATCTTGCGGTCAATGGCGTCGAGGATGGCGACGATCTCGTGCTGTTCCTCCAGACTCGGCATCGGAACTACCTGTTCCTTGACCATCCGATCTGTTACAGCGGGGTAGCTAGCTCCAGTTTCAATCTCGGCGAGTTGCTGGACAAACTGGTCCCGCTGCACGACGTAGTAGATGAAATTGTGGGTGCTCATCTTGCTGTCCCGACGCAGGACACAGAACGCTGTGGAGCAAACTTGGTTGTCCAGTTCCTCGGGGACGATGGCAACGCGCAAGAGAGTAGGCCGCACGGTCGCAAATATAACGTCGCTAGTCAAAATACGTTTTCTCGCACGGCCGGGAGCTTCTTTGAGTATGAATCGGGATGTCATTTCGATGTGCATATAATCGCGAGAGATAGAGGAGACATCCACATACTCAATCATCCGGTCGGCCTCGGATCGGAGATCAACTGAATCAGTGCTTTCGCAAAGTGTTCCCAGCGTTGACAACTCCCAACTCTCCGGCATCCGCCCAATCTCGGTTTCCTTCTGTGCTTCACCCCGCAGACCGTTCGTGAATAGCTCTCGCATCGCGGCGCGTTTGAGAGCCGTCGCGTTCGCTTCACATTGGGCTTGATGAAGCGAAGCTGTGCGTATGGTATTGAGAACAGCAGCAATTTCCCGTTGCTCAGGCAAAGGCGGCAGTGGAATTACTTGATCCAGAACGTCAACATCCCGCACCGCCGGATAGCTTGCCCCCGACTCCATTGAGGCGATGCCTTCCATCACGGACTCAAGCTGTGTGGCGAAATAGAGAAAATCCGAGGCAATCGCCTGAAGGTCGGGTCGTAGGACACAAAAGGCCGTAGAGACTATCTCACCATCCAGAGACGCCGGTATCTGTGCAATTCGCCGTAGCGTGGGGCGGACCGTCGCGAAGATCGTATCCCCGGTCTCGACGATTTTGCGCGCTCGGCTCGGGGCATTGTCCGCCGAGTATGTTGCCTCGGAGACGATCCTGAGTTCATCCCGCGAAATGGCCGAAACGTCGATGTAACGGATCGATGGACGGGGGTCGCGGCGAGGGTTCCACATCGATGTGGGAACCGTTACTTCACCCAAGCGACGCTGTGCCCATTCAATCGGCGACGACATTGAGTTTTCCATCAGTTAGCGGCTTCAAGAGTGTGAGTAGTTTCTCGTCATGCTCGGATTGCTCCCTCGACAACGTCGCGAGTTCGTTAATTAGGTCGCTGACAGAAGACACTTCCTTGTTTTCTAGTCCTAAAACCCACCGACTCGGACTCAAGTTATAATCCGCTTCCTCCGCCTGCTCCCGCGTGATAACGGCGACCTCACCCTCCACCGGCTCGCCCTTCCCAAACGCCGCCGCAATCAGCCGAATGTCCTCCTCCGGGATAAAATTCTTGGGCCGCCCTTTGCGTACGCGCTTGCTGGCGTTGAGCAGCACGATCTTGTCCTTCCGTGCCTCCGACTTGCGCTTCGACAGCACCACGATCACGCCGGCGGCACTGGTGTTGTAGAAAAGGTTGTCTGGCAATAAAATCACGCCGTCGATCAGGTCGCGGTCCACGAACCATCTGCGGATGTTGCGCTCTCGGTCCTCGTGCTTAGCACCAGAGCCGCGCGTCACCGCGCCGGTGTCGAGCACCACCGCGGCTCGCCCGCGCTCGTTCAGGCAGGCGAGTGTGTGCTGAAGCCAAGCCCAGTCGCCCTTGCCGGTGGTGACTCCGCCTTGGGTGCGGAAGCGGTCGAATGGGTCGTTGGCGAAGAGTTCCGGGCTAAACGGCTGGTTCCACATGGGGTTGGCCACCACGATGTCATGGGTGGCGATCTGGCCGGTTGCGGTCTTGAATTTGGGATTGATCATGGTGTCGCCGCGTTCGATCTCCACCTCCATGTCGTGGATAATCCCGTTCATGTGGGCGACGGCGTAGCTCTCAGCTTGCAGTTCTTGACCGTAGAGCTTGAGCGGAACACGGCTGGTGGGATCGAGTTCGCGGGCGACGAGTTGGAGCTTGACGAGCAAACCGGCCGAGCCGCAGGCGTAGTCGTGGCAATCCTCGCCGGGCCTCGGGCGCATGATGTGTGCCATGAGGAAACCGACCTCGGTAGGGGTGAAGAACTCGCCGGCGCTCTGGCCGGAACCTTCGGCGAACTTGCGCAGCAGATACTCGTAGGCGCGGCCAAGGAAGTCGGGTTGCACGTCGGCGAGGCCGAGCCTATAGCGCGGATCGGAAAAGGTCTCGATGACTGCGGCGAGCTTAGCCGGGTTGATGTCGCGCTCGCCGTTGCGCTCGGAGGCGAAATCGACAAAATCAATGACGCCCGAAAGCGAGGGATTCTGCCGTGCGACTGCCCGCACCGCCTTTGTCAGATGTTCGCCGATGTCCCTCGGCTGCGTGCTCCGCCCTTGGTCGTCGAGCGGCCACTCATAACTTTCGCGACCGCTAATGATGCCCCAGCGTGCTTCCGGTGGTAGGTAGAAACGCAGCAACGCGTGATCGCCCTCGGCGATTTCCAGCGCGATGTCTCGATCGCCGTATTCCTCGACTAGCCGCTCAATCTCGTCGTCGAACACATCGGACAGTCGCTTGAGGAATAGGAGCGGCAGTAGGTAGTCCTTGAATTTTGCCGCGTCTTTCTCGCCGCGGATGGAACAGGCCGCATCCCACAGCATCTGCTCCATGGGCTTGGTCGAAGGCACGGCCGCACGGCCTTTGCCTTTCCGTCGCCGCGTCACGCGCACGGCGGCTTCGTTTGGCTCGGCAGCCAACTCCATTATATCGACGCCCGCTTCGATAGCGAATGCGGCGATGGCCTCCTGTGCTGCCTTCTGCGGCTTAATCGCGCCGCCCTCCCAACGATTGATGCTAGCGAAAGAAACGCCGAGCCGCTCGGCGAGCTGCTCTTGGGTAAGGTCGAGGCGGGCGCGAATGGTGCGCAACACGGCTGGGATATCGTATGATTCTGTTATGTTTGACATAATTGTAAATTATAACACATATCGAATTGCCTGTCAATACGCCTCACTGATCCGTCTATCCTAACCAAGTTGTTTTGTAGTATATTCGGATTTATATTCCGAATATGCTACATTCTCAGATGCAGATTCAGCGGCCTCACCTGCTCAGCCAGATCGAAGAGTGCCTCGATGAGGCTCCCATTACCGTTTTACTAGGTGCTCGCCAGACGGGGAAGACGACCCTTGCCCGCCTAATTGCCTCCCGTTGCCAGCCCGTACACTACTTCGACCTCGATCGAGCACCAGATCGTACGGCCCTTTCTACTCCTGAACAGACTCTCGGCACACTAGACGGGCTCGTCGTACTAGATGAAATACAACGGCTGCCCGAGCTGTTTTCCGTCTTGCGGCCTCTGGTAGATCGTCCGGAAAGTCCGGCTCGTTTTCTCTTGTTGGGCAGTGCGTCGCCGACCTTAGTAAAAGGCGTTTCCGAAACCTTAGCTGGGCGGGTGCTATTCGTTTCCATTCCGGGATTCGTCCTCGCGGAGATAGGGATGGAAAACCGCGACTTGCTCTGGCTGCGGGGCGGCTTTCCGCGTTCCTATCTGGCCGCTTCGGACCGCGCCAGTACGCGATGGCGAGAGGCCTTCGTGGACACGTTTCTCGAAAAAGACATCCCGCAATTGGGGATTAACATCCCCGCAGAGACTCTGCGTCGCTTCTGGACCATGCTGAGTCATTACCACGGCCAGACTTGGAATGGTTCCGAACTGGCGCGAGCACTAGGCACCAACGAGAAGACGGCGCGGCGGTATCTGGATATCTTGTCGGGGACCTATTTAGTACGTGTCCTGCCACCGTGGTTTGAAAACATCGGCAAACGCCAGCGGAAAGCCCCCAAAGTGTATATCCGCGATACGGGCCTACTGCACACCTTGCTCGGCATTGAGACGATGGCCCAGATTCGGTCACACCCTAAGTATGGGGCTTCTTGGGAGGGCTTTGCGCTGGAACAGGTGCTGATGGGCTACGGCGATTACTCGGCGTATTTTTGGGGAACGCATCGCGGGGCCGAACTCGATCTACTCATCACCCACGCTGGCAAACGCTATGGATTCGAGTTCAAATGCACTGACGCCCCGCGCACGACGAAATCCATGCGCATCGTCATCGAGGATTTAGGACTTGAGCATCTGTGGGTAATCTATCCCGGCGACTTGGAGTACCCGCTCGCGCAGGATATAACGGCCCTGCCGTTGAAGAAAATTGGCGATCTCGCGTTGTAGCCGCCGAGGAGTTGAGAAGCGCTGTGGGCTGTAGAGATGCTGCGACTTTAGATCCCTAGCTGCTGGCGCAACAATTCTTGCACGAGCTGCGGGTTGGCCTTCCCCCGCGTCGCCCGCATTACTTGACCCATCAGAAATTGCACGGTGTTGTGGTTGCCGTCCTTGATTTTTTCGACGGCGTCGGGATGTGCGGCGATCACTTCGGCTACCGCTTGGTCGAGTTCCCCGCTGTCGGAGATTTGCCCGAGGCCGCGCGCGGCGACAATCTCGGCGGGCGAGCCGCCCTGTTCCCACAGTTGGCCAAAGACTTCGCGAGCTGCGTTTTGGTTGATCGTGCCCTTTTTGACTAAGGAGAGCAACTCGACGAGCGCGGCTGGCTGAACCTCGACGTCTTCAATCGACCGGCCCTCGGCGTTGAGGCGGCGAAAAATTTCCCCGGTGATCCAGTTGCCCACCTGCTTGGGGTCTGCGCCTTGCACCTGGGCAGCCTCTTCAAAATACGCGGCCACGGCCTGGTCCTCGATCAAGGCGGCGATCTCCTGTGAGTTGAGTTCGTAGGTGTCAGCAAAGCGCGCGGCTTTGGCGTCGGGCAGCTCGGGCAGGCTGGCGTGGACTCTGGTGATCCACTCGTCGTCTAAGTCCGCAACGAGCAGGTCGGGCTCCGGGAAGTAGCGGTAGTCGTCCGAGGTCTCTTTGCTGCGCTGCGGACGGGTGATGTTGGCGCGTTCGTCCCAGCCCATGGTCTCTTGGCGGACGTGGCCACCGGATTCGATGATGTGTTGCTGGCGCTCGGCTTCGTAGGCGATGGCGCTGCGCACGGCGCGGAAGGAATTGAGGTTTTTGACCTCGACCTTGGTGCCCAATTCGCGGCTGCCCGCGGGCCGGATCGAGATGTTGGCCTCGCAGCGCATGGCCCCTTTCTCCATGTCGCCAGAGGACGCGCCTAGGTAGCGGACGATCTGGCGGATTTGGGTCAGGTACGCATAGCTCTCGTCGGCTGAGCGGAGCGAGGAGTCGGTGACGATTTCCATCAGCGGTACGCCGGCGCGGTTGTAGTCTACTAGGCTGGCGCGACCGGCGTGCTGGAGCTTGCCGGTGTCTTCTTCGAGGTGGACGCGGACGACGCCGATCTGCTTGGGGCCGCTCTCACTGTCGATCTCGATCCAGCCGCTCTCGCACAGGGGCTGCTCGTATTGCGAGATCTGGTAGCCCTTGGGCAGATCGGGATAGACGTAGTTCTTGCGCGCAAAGACGCTGCGGGGTTTGACTTGGCAATGAAGGGCCATGCCGGTCATGACCGTCAGCTCGACAGCGCGGCCGTTGATTGTGGGCAAAGCGCCGGGCTGGGCGGTACACACCGGGCAGATATGGGCGTTGGCCGCCACCTGAAAGTGATCGGCCGCGCAGGCGCAAAACATCTTGGAGGCGGTTTGCAACTCGACGTGGACTTCCATGCCGATGACGGTTTCGTAGTGCAAGGGATGCTCCTTTGGCGAGCTTTAGGCGAAGAGGACGTGCTGGCGGAGGAAGGCCTCGCAGGCTTGGTAGAAGGCCCGCACGGTCTCGGGTTTGCGCCAGCCGTGGCCTTCGCCTTCGTACAGATGATAGACGTGCGGTATGTTGCGGCGGCGCAACGAGGCGACGATCTCCTCGGCTTGGGCCGGGGGCACGACTTGATCATCGGTCCCCTGAAAGATGGCGATCGGGTCGCGTAGCTGGTCGGCGGCGTAGACCGGCGAGCGATCGCGATAGACCGCAGCCGCTGCGGGCAGCGGGCCGATCATGGAGTCGAGGTAGCGGGATTCAAATTTGTGGGTGTCCGCGGCGAGGGCGAAGAGGTTGGCCACGCCGTAGAGACAGATACCGGCGCGGAAAAAGCCGGGCCGCGTGATGAGCGTCCGCAAGACCGTGTAGCCACCGGCGCTGCCGCCCATGATGACGAGGCGCCCCGGGTCGGCGAGGCCGCTAGCGACGAGGTGCTGGGCACCGCCAATGGCGTCTTCGACATCGAGGACGCCCCAATGGGTGCGCAGGGCAGTCATGTACGCCCGGCCGCGGCCGGTGCTTCCTCGGTAGTCAACGTCGAGGACGGCAAAGCCCTGGGTGGCAAAAAACTGATTGGTGGCCTCGAATCCGGTATCGACTTGGCCGGTAGGGCCGCCGTGGATCATGACAATCAGCGGCGGTTGGCCTTGGCCAGTAAAGCGGCGGCTGACCGGAGGATAGTACAGCCCGTGGACTTGCGTGGCGTCCTCGCTGGCCCAAGAAATCGGCTCGGGCGTGGAGAGATCGGCGGGAGCAAGCGACTCGCTGGCGGAACGGGCGCGGACTGCTACTTGGCTGGCAGTACCAGCGACGATGCGAGCGGGGATCGAGCTGGCCGCGGCAATGCAGGCCAAGCCCTTGCCGCGCGGGGCCGCGGCGAGCTGTTCGATATGGGTGTAGGCGGCCAGCGCCTCGACCCTGGCGACCGCTCCACTGGCGAAGTCGAGCGCGTACGCTAGGCGCTGGGCGTTTTCGCTGCGCACGAAATACAAGGTGCGGCTATCGGCGGCCCACGAGAACGCCCGCATGCCCTGCGCCCAAGCGGGACCAGCGACGTCGCCGGCGTCCTCGTACAGGCAGCGCGTGGCCCCGCTGTCGAGGTCGCGGCACCAGAGGTTGCTGTAGCCGCGCTCGTCCGAGGCATAGACCAGATAGCGTCCATCGGGCGAAAAACAAGGCTGGGCAATGGCGGTGTCCGCGTCGCCGGCGAGCACCTCGCTTGTGCGCAGGCTGGGCAGCCCGTGGCGGCTGCGCGCAAGCTGGCCCAGCACCAAGCGGGTGCCGTCCCAAGGCATTTGTGGATGATCCCACTCGATCCAGGCCAAGCGGTCTCCTTTGGGGTGCCAGGTTGGCTGCATGTAGAAGTCGGCCCCCTCCGCGAGGATTTGCGGCCAAAAGCGCCCGGCGACATCGACGACGGCCAATGTGTCGCGGTCCTCGTAGCTGTGGACGTACACCAGATGACGCCCTGTTGGCGCAGGCGCAGGAGACGCGGCGTGGCCAAACTGGGGCGTGATCGGCTGGGCTGGGCCGCCGGCTAGCGGCTGGCGGTAGAGGCGGCCGCCGTGCTCGGCGAAGTACGCGTGGCAGCGGGATACAGCAAAGTCACCACCGCCGTAGCCGACTTGGGCGCGCACCGAGAGCGCGGTGTTGAGGTCGCGCGGGGCGGCCCCCGGCTCCTGGCAGACGAGCACGCCCTGCGGCCCCCGGCCCTCCAGCCAGACGAGGGTGCGGCCGTCGGCATCCCAAGCCACATCGCGGAGGCGCGTGGCGCTGGCCAACTCGTCGGGCGAGAGGGGGCTGGGCCACAGGCCGAAGGGGCGGATTTCCACTCAGCTTTGCTCCATTAGCTCGATCTTGACGTTGTCTGGGCCGTTGATGAAGACAATGCGGTTGCCGTCGTCGAGCGTCACCGGCCCCATCCAGATCTCGACGCCCTGCTCGGCGATGGCGGCGAGGGTTTGATCGAAGTCGTCGGAGACGAGGGCGAGGTGGTCGTAGCCTTGGTAGCGCCCCAATTCCATCGGGGCAAACTCGCGGTCCGTAATGGTGATTTGCACTGCGCCGATGTGGACTGGTACCCAAGTCGCACCGCCGCGCTCAAAGGGCGGATCGTTGGTGGCGCCGAAGAGCTTCTTATACCAATCGACCGCGGCGTGGACGTCGACGGCCTCGTGGTGGATGTGGTTGAAGGTGTAGTTGGGCATGAGAAATCCTTTCTTTATGAGTGCCCGAAAGTTCGCAAAAAGGGCTGTACTGTCAAGGGAGGTGGGCTTGCGTCACAGTGCGGCGGCAAGGCCCTTGAGGTAGTGCAAACTGCCGGCGGCAATGGTGCGCGGATCCGGGCTAAAATCGAACACTTCTACCGAGACATAGCGCTGATAGTCCAGTTCCTTTAGCGTCCGCACGACGCTGGCGAAGTCGGTGTTGCCAAAGCCGGGGCCGCGCTTGTTGGCGTCGTTGACGTGGACGTGGTAGAGGTGCTGGCCGGAGTCGCGCAGAAGCTGGGCGACGGGAATTTCTTCGGTCGAGCCGGAGCAGACATCGACCATGGTCTGGAAGTGCGGGTGGTCGATCTCGGCGACCATTTTGCGCGCTTCCGCACAGGTGGAGATGATGTTCGTCTGCTCCTTGCTCAAGGACTCTATACACAGATAGACGCCGTGCTGTTGGGCCAACTCCAAGCTGCCTTCAAAGGCTCCGCGCATGCGGTTCCAGCAATCTTGGTAATCCCAACCTTCCTGCAGGTTACGCTGCATGGGCGAGCCGATGATCATCACTTGGCCGCCGAGGTCGCCGCAGAATTGGACTAGCTCCTTGAAGTACGCGCGGGTGCGCCGGTAGATGGCCGGGGCGGGATGGGTGATGTATAGCCCGTCGGGGCTGGCCAAAAGCCAGTGCAGGCCCGCGATTTCGACGCCGGCTCGTTCGGCGGCAGCGCGGATTTGGGCGCGACGCGATGCAGGGATGTCTTCGACGCTGTCGGCGAGGGTAAAGGGGGCGATTTCGACGGCGGTGTACCCGAGGTCGGCGGCGTAGTCGAAGACTTCTTCGATGGGCCAGTCGGTGAAGTACTCGTTACAGGTGGTGAATTTCATGTGGGGTGCTCCTCTTTGGGGTTGATTTTAGATTTACGGGGTCAATTTTCGCTTTCTGTTAGCATAGCCGCTATGTCCTCCGGCAATGTAATCCCGAATTCTCGCTCAAAGTCGGCGACGCTTTCGTTATAGCTATCAAACAAAGAGACAATGTCCACTCCCATATACTTGGCGGTGGCCAAGTCTGATTTGGCTTCTTGCCACTTTTTCAAGTGTAAGCAGGCAAGACCACGATTGTAATGGGCGTCGGCGTGATCCGGCTTCAGTTCAATCGCCTTGGTAAAATCCTCGATGGCGTGTTCGTACTCGTCTTGGATGCCGGAAACAAAGCAGATGCCGCGATTGTAATGGGCGTCGGCGTGATCCGGCTTCAGTTCAATCGCCTTGGTAAAATCCTCGATGGCGTGTTCGTACTCGTCTTGGATGCCGTAAACAAAGCAGATGCCGCGATCGTAATGGGCTTCGGCGTGATCCGGCTTCAGTTCAATCGCCTTGGTAAAATCTTCGATGGCGTGTTCGTACTCGTCTTGCCTTCTGTAAGCAAGGCCGCGCAAGTAATAGGCTTCGGCGTAATCTGGTTTTAGTTCAATCGCCTTGGTAAAATCTTCGATGGCGTGTTCGTACTCGCCTTGCCTTCTGTAAGCAAGGCCGCGCAAGTAATAGGCTTCGGCGTAATCTGGTTTTAGTTCAATCGCCTTGGTAAAATCTTCGATGGCCTCCAAATACTGTCCCCGTTGTCCTGCCTCGACCCCGCGGCGGAGATATTCCTTGGCATCAAAGGTGGGGTAGGGAGCATTAGAACGCTGGGTGTAGGCAAAGCCTA
The DNA here is from genome assembly GCA_965261395.1 of Candidatus Latescibacterota bacterium. GTDB lineage: Bacteria > Latescibacterota > UBA2968 > UBA8231 > UBA8231. Next base: position 1,602,328 of record OZ253462.1, on the reverse strand, counting down.
CAAAATCAGGGAAGAGGGATTCTTCCCGGATGTCGTGCAGTTCTTCCAACTCTCGTCGTATCTGTTCTTTACTTGCTGATTCGATGATTATCTCCTCCGATCTCAGTTCCCCTCGGGAAGGAAGGCCGAAGAGGAATAGAGAGTGCTGCGCCGTTATGCGCTCGTTCAAGTGTGCCGGTGTCCAGTACCAGAAGCTTGGTTTGTCAGGGAGTGTCGCGGAAGTTTCCGGTATCGGAAGTTCCTTCGCCTGATCTTTGTTGGTATCGCGGATCTTCGGAGGTTCATCCTTCTGATCGTTATCGATTTTGCGAGTTTCGAAATCGAGGACATCTCTTATTGATTTGTTCTCTATATCGGTGGGCGTTATTTCCAAAAAGGTTTTCTCATCAGCCGTGTTGACGGCAAACACTTTTCCATTCTCATCCTCATCTGACTTTTCACAGGCGAACCACAGGGCGATGAGAGCATTGCGCGTGAAGTCAATGAGGCAGGTTGCGGCCCCGTGATGTTGGAGGTCGGCGAGTAGCTCTAGGTCGTCTAATTGCTTTTGCTCGCGTTGGTCGTAGTTCTTCAGCTTGCATTTCTTCAGCAGGTCTTCATGGTATTCAATGAAGACCTGATCGGGTATTCTGTTTTGGCTTGAGAGACTCGCCTTCAGGCGGCGTTCCGCTGAAGATGCCAAAGACCACTCCACGTCTTCCTGGCCCCGAAAGACCAAGGTAGAGTTGGGCCATTTAGCTTTTATCTCTGAGATTTCCTTTAGGTATCCTGCAACGTCTTTAACTCGCCGATTTTCGCTCATCTTTTGACTATCTGATTATCCTATAGTTCGCTTCCAGCAAGGATGCCTTTCTCGGGGCGGGCTCCCCTGACTCTTCTTGGGGGACTTGGCTCCTTTGGGCATGGGAATATCTACCTTGATCGTGGGTATATTCCTATCCTCATGGAGCTGCCTGTTCTTGGATGGTGCTTCTTTTGCCGTGGAATTCTTTCTCTCAGCCATTTAATCCTCTCCTGTTACAGAGTCCCTAAGACAGGACTCAAAATAGTTCCATGTTCGTTTCACTAGTACGCGGCGGTTTGCGCATTTCGTCTGGGACGGTCGGCATTTTGTTGGCTTGGAAGCAGTCGCTCTCGATCACGGCTTTGAGCAGCTTCTCCTGTTCGGGATAGCACTTTACCGTTTCCTCCAGAACCCAGAGCAATTCGAGTAGTTCCGTGGTGAACTGGCTGGTCCAGCGTGCAGGGCGGATGTTGTCGAGAGGTGAGGATTTCTTGCCAGCCCCTTTCTTCATGCGGTACTTAAGCCAAGACTGCACGACCTTGAGGCCGGAGACTTCGAACTCATACACCTCGGGTGCGATGGATGCGAATTCGCCTCCGCTGATACGAAGCGTCTGGGTGGAGTCGTTGTAAATAAACTCCTCGGCATGGCCGGGGATAGCCTCGACGCATTTGGCCGCACCGGGCGGAACACGGCCAGGCGTCTGTTGCGTAGGGACGAAACGCTCGCCGTAGGTGTGGAGCCACAGCAGCCGTTCGCCTGCCTTGATGACCTTATCGAACAACGCCGCATCCTTTGTGATGGGCACGCACAGTTTGCGTGTTCCCAGTTCATTCTTGAACCGTGTGGTGAAGGCTGGTTGCGCCAACACGCCATAGACGTAGGCAAGGAAATCTTCGGGTGTGACTTTGCGCTTGTATTCCGTGTTGAGGATTTTGAGCAGGTCGGGGGTAATGTTCGCCTGTGAGGCGTCGGCGGTGCGGTAGAGGGGAATCGTGTCCTTTGCGCCGCGGCCAGAGAAATAGTGAAGATCGGGGATCGTCGCACAAGCAGTAAGCGCTGGCCCTAATCCCAGAGCTTGAGAGAACGAGCTCGTCAAGTACACCTGCCGCTCGCCGTGGGCGCGCCACAGGTCGGGGCGTGGGCGGGACATCAAGCGACCGTCCGCGATGATGTAATGGCGGTCAAAAGAGCGATACGCGTATCTTCGGACTTCGGGAAGGGGAGTGTTATGCGGTAGTTTGGAAATCGGCGTCGAGTCGTTCCGATCTGTTAGGGCGACGCGATACGTCCCATTGACAGTACGGTCTCCTGTCTCGCGGAACGCCTCGGCGCGATTCTCGGCACTTAATAATCTGCGCCAACGCCGTTCCAATGTTCCCGCGTCTGGTCCAATCGGCCATGTCCGCTTGAATTGCACTCCCGAGTGCTGCCACGGCATTAGGTCGGTCAGAAGCGGCCAATCGAAGTAAGCCCCTTCACCCGCTGGGCGAAATGAGGCCTGCCAGTCATCTGGGCAATTCTGCCATTTCACTTTCGCAAAGCCGTCGATAGCGGCGAGCGCGGCGAGCTTCTCCGCACGCATCCCCTCAATCCGGGCATAGCGGACTTTCGCGGACTTATCGGTTTCCACCTCCCCCGCACGGAACGCCACGACAATGGCTACTGGCGTCTGAATCGCAAAGACATTGCTATCTTGGCGCGTGCCGCGTCCCTCGCCGCCGAGGTCGAGGATCCAGATTTCGTCGCAGACGCGGCGCATGTGTTCACGCATTCCAGAGAAAGCATCGCCGTCGAGGTAGCTCGAAGCGCTGATGAAGCTGACGATGCCGGGGCCTTCGGCGGTGTCTTGCTCAAAGACCTTCCACAGCGCCCAGCGCCAGAAATAGACATAGAGATTATAGAGGTTCTTGACGTGGACACTGTGCCCAGCATCGATGGCCGGGTCGAGGAAATCGCGAAGAATCGTGCGAGCACGGCCATCACCCCAGCGGACCCAGCCGCCGGTGCGGGCCTTATTGGAGTCGTCAGCCTCATGTCGGTCGTAGGGCGGATTGCCTAGGCAGACGATGACGGGGACCTTGTTCTTGACTTTGAGTGCCTTGGCGTGCTGCTCGGCGATGGGCTGCAGGAACAACGGCGATTGCGGCGGTGAAGCGTGGGGGCTTTCGAGGGTGTCGGTCAGATAAAGGTGTGTGCCGTCTTGGGGCAGATCGGCACCTCGGTCATGGAGGGCACGGCTGACGCGCAGTTCGCTTACAGCGTAAGGACCAACTAACAACTCAAAGCCATACAGGTTTTTAGCCAGCGTGGTGGCTTGGCCTGTGACAGCACCCGCGCCCTGTTCCTTTTCGATCCGGCCGAGAGCGTGTTCAATGACGCCGAGCAAATAGGTTCCGGTTCCGACCGCAGGATCGAGCGTGACGACGCCGGGATCAGCGAAGCCCAGCGGCTTGCCGAGACGATTGACGAGCAAGTTATCAATTAGGCGCACTTGGGTGCGGACGACCTCCACCGGGGTATAGTAGGCCCCAGCGTTCCTGCGCAACTCGGGATCGTACTTAGCGAGGAAGTCTTCGTAGAAGTAGAGCCAGGGATCCTCGGGGCCGGTGAGCGTGGCAGGCGGCACGACAGCGATGACGCGCAGCAGCAAGTCCAGGGAAGCGGCGATGTCGGCATGTGCGTTGGGGTCCGTCAGTACTTGCAGCGCCCGCGACAGCAGGTTGTGCTGTACGGCAAGGGCATTTCTCGCGCTTTCAAGGGAGAGCGGGTCGGCCCCCTCGCTGCGGCCTAGCAGTAGAGCGAAGGTAACGGTCTGGGCGTACGCGTCCGCGAACTGCTCGTCCGAGGCGTTCGGGAAGAGGAGTTGTCGCCAGTCTTGCGCAAGGTGTACGAGGGGCGAAGCCGGGTCTTTGAGCGCGTCCATCACGTCGTCGCGTAACATGCGGCACAGTGGTGCCAGCAACTCGGCAAAGCGATTGAGGTCAATTTTGCGGTTGCGGTTGACGGGGATGCTAGGCTCCCACAAGAGGAAATCGCGCAAGAGATCTTCAACGGCGTGGGCGTCCTGGGGCGCGGTGGCCTCCCTGCCGTCGGCGGCGACATCGCCAGACAGATGGCAACCTCGCACCTGTTTGCCGTCTCGGTAGAGCACCCACTCGTTGCCGTCGGTATAAAGAATGTTGGGAATAGCCGAGAACCGCTTGAACTGATTGCGATTATGGCCTCTGAAACGGGTGGCTGCCGCGCCAACGCCGGGAGCCTTGAGCTCGACGTAGCCGATGAGCAGTTGATTGAGATGAACAGCGTAATCCGGGCGACCGAGACGGTCGGGCAGGGGAGTTTCGCCGGTGCAGACGACATTCCAGTCGAAAGCATGGCCCACCTCGTTCATAAAGGTCTCGAAGGGACCGCGCAGTTGGTCTTCGGGTTCGCCAAGGGTAATTTGAGTCATCTTCGCGGTCACCGAGGCAGCAAAGTCTTGCAGGGCTGAGTGGATCGAGAAGTTTTGGTTCATTCGCATACGACGCCATCGCCATCCCCGTCGTGCATAAATGGATACGCCGGATGGCTACTGCTGACGGGAGCTATGCCGTGCCGTCGTGCCTCCGCGCAAGAGATGCGCCCATTGCCGTCGTCGTCATACTCGCTAAGCGCATCTGAGCTTGCCAGCCTAACTTCCGAAGTCGCCAATCCACAATCAATAAACTCCATCTCGACAGAGGAACAGGCAGAAAGTATGCGCTCTAGTGCTTCCGCCTCCCTGCGGTCAATAGTGAGGCCATACTTTCTGCGCACTTCAACGACGCGCTGGGCAAACCAGCACCTATTCAGGGGCGGCATCCATTCGGCACCGTCGTAGTGCTGCTTGCGGTCGCGGTTTAATTCAGGGCTGGCAAGCGTCAGATTGAGCGGATCGGAAGCAAAGGCTTGACGTAGCTGCATGATGTTGGGGGCAGGCTCGCATAGCCCACTGTCATGCGCCTCGGAAAGCGCGACTATGTGCTCGATATCCGTCTCCCACTGACTAGCAAAACAGCGCCCAGTGTACGGGCTGTATATGCCGCCGAGTCCTTCGATAATGGCAAGCTCGACAGACTGCGAGTAGCGATAGTTGCTGCGCTCATAAGGGGAACATCTACTCTCGGGACTGATCTCTAGCCCCCGCCAATGGCTCGCTGCATTGCCAATGGTATTATCCCCGCCATCGTGCTCTTGAGCGGCGGCGAGTTGCCCCTGCCCACGGCTCTCTGTATTGCCAATCGCATTGTCCCTACTCCCTTCGACGGGATTGTCGTCGTCGCTGCAGGTGATTAATAGGGCAGTGGCGAGCAAAATACTGTATTTGAGGGTTCTCATGGATGATCTCTTTGGCCCCAATCCGCCTCGGCGACTGCCTGCTTGGGACTGTAACCTAAAGGGAACAGAATAGGGAATAAAGGATACACTAGCCACTGCCCACTCCACTGACCGAGCCTCATGGCACAGTCATTGCAAGAGTCCCGACAAAGGAGGAAGGACTATGTGGCGACTGTGGGTGTTGATGTTGGTCGGCCCGGTGTGGGCAGATGGGGATTTCGGGGAGGAGGACGCGGGCTATTTGGAGCAGCGGTTGGACGATTTGGCAGGGTTAGACGCGGCGGCTGTGCGGTGGCGGGTGCGCGGGGCTGAAGCGGATCGGGAGCGATGGCAATTGTATCAGCGGGTGGAGGTCGCGCCAGTCAGCGGACAGGCGTTTTTTGGTTTGGCCGAGCGCGATCCAGGCGAGTCGGGATGGAGCGATTTTAGGACGTTTTACTACGCAGTGCAGAGGCCACGATCCGAATGGGTCGTCGGCGACCTGCGGCCCGGCACGGGCGCGGGCTTGGTGTTTGGACGCAGCCGGCGCGGGAGTATCGCGCCGAGAATGCCGGCTGGGGACAGTCGGCGCTTGGGGTATCGCTCTAGCGGGGAGAACAACGCCTTGCGCGGCGCGGCGTGGCGCTACGAGGGCCGCGCGTGGAGCGGTATGCTGATCGGGGGCTGGACGCGCCGGGACGGGCGTTTGGACGATCAGGGCCAAGTGCGGTCCCTGCCCGAGAGCGGCTATCACGTGACCGCGACCGAGGTGGCAGGCAGAGACCTGCTGGGCATCCGCGCTGGCGGTGGCCGACTGCATTGGCGGGGCGAGCATTGGCAGTGGGGCACGACCCTGCTGGCCTTGGATTTTTCCCATCGTCTCGACTTGCGCCGGAATGGGAGGACGCCTTGGGGCTTTGTCGGCGACAAGCAGCGCCTTGGGGCCGTGGATGTGCGGGTGGATTGGAGTCGGGGCCGAGCGGCGTTGGAAGTGGCCGGCGATGGGGTGGGGCACTGGGGGATGGTCGGGGAACTGCGGGTGCGGTATGGGGGTCTGCGACTGCGGACGCTGGGCCGCTACTACGCGCCGGGGTTCCACAGCTTCTTTGGCGCGGCTCCGGGGACTGCGGCCATGCAAAACGAACGGGGTGGCGTTGTCGAAGTCGGCGGGCGGGGCTGGCGCGCCTACGCGGATGTGTACCGCCGGCCTGCGCGTTCCTACTTCATACCCGTGCCGGCCACGTATGCCACTTGGGGAGGCGAGTTGCGGCGGCGATTGGGTAGCCGCTGGGCGATGCGTGGGCAGTGGCAGAGACGACTGCGGCCGCGCTGGGCGGACGAGCAGTTGGTCCAGGAGCGCAGCCACAAATGGCGTTTGGACTTGGATCGGGGAGCTTGGCGCTGGCACGGCGAGCTGGTGCGCTGGCACCGCGCCGCTCGCGCCGAGTGGGGTCTGCTGGGCAGCGTGCGGTATAAGACGCGCTGGCTCACCTTGCACGTGAGTCGCTTCCACACGGATTCGTATTGGACGCGGATCTACGAATACGAGGTGGATCTGCCCGGGGCCGTGAGCATCCGCTCGCTTTACGGCACGGGCTGGCGCGGCTACGCGCTGGTCTCGGTCTCTTGGCGGGGATGGGTGCTGAGCGGGCGCTACCGGATGCAGCAGGACCAGCGGATTAGGCGCTACGGCGGGGTACAGATCGACTGGATGGGAGGTGATGCTGACAGGCGATAGGTGCCGGGCATAGGGCACTTACGAGGGCCTTGCATATGAAGGTGCTCTACTAGGCATCGGTACATGTCTCAATTGGCTGATAGACGTGGCCCTGGGAGCATTCGATGCCTCTGAAAAGGTCAAAAACGTTTCGTTACAGGTCTCTTGTGTACATTTTTTAACTGGATAGCTTGGGGCCTCTTTCTCATCGGGGGAGTCGGCATATCCCTGATATTTGGGATCGTAATGTGGCTGTTGTCTTCTGCCGACGCCGGAGTCAACACTGCAATCGCCTCCCAACAAGCTCACGCCGCCGTCAACCGCAAACCGACCGAATTAGAATTGCGTCTATTGTTTTTGTACTTACTACTGTTGTATCGCTTTCATCTGCAATTCGGTCGTCGCCAACCGTAAGTAAGGTCTGCTCCGTCCCCCATAAGGCAACCACGAGGGTTGCCCCTACGATTGCGATCTTGCAGACTTTTTGTATGAAAAGCCTTCTACTGCTCGTCGCACTCATCGCCGCAGAGATCGGCGCGACCCCTCTACAAGGCGTCGCCTCCCAAACCGGACACATCCACGCCCTGACCATCTTCGCGCACTTTGCCGACGAGCGCAGCTTGGGCAGCGAGATCCCGTCTTTTGCGACGAGGATTTTCGCCGAGCAGCCGGGCAGCCTGACCCACTTCTACCGAGAGATGTCGCGCGGGCAGTTCACGCTTACCGGCGAGGTGCTGCCCCGCTGGTATGTGGCCCTCAACAATGCCGATGCGTACGCAGGCGAGGAGAGCGGTTATGGCCGCTTTGCCCGCGAGGTCATAACCGCCGTTGATGCCGACGTGGATTTTGGCCGCTACGACAACGACGGCCCCGACGGGGTGCCTAATTCCGGCGACGACGATGGATACGTGGATTTTATTTTTCTTGTCTCGGCCTCGGCCCCGACGGGCTTTATCACCGAAGAGGCCACAGGCGTCGCCCGACTCGGGTTGGTCAACGACTTTGTGAGCAAAGACCGCGCCCAACGCGGCGGCTTCATCCAGGTCCGCTCGGACAACGGCACCGTTCAGCTCGGGCGGTCTTTTGCCGAGGCCGCGGGCAGCATGGCCCACGAGTTTGGGCACTTTCTGGGCTTACCGGACCTGTATGACCGCGACTCTGGGACCGAGCCGGACGACGACTCGGGCGGCATTGGCTATTGGGGGTTGATGGGGCACGGCAATCGAGGTTGGGACGAGGTAGATGGTCCAAACCCCTTTTGCGCTTGGAGTTTGGGACAACTCGGCTGGCTGGGGGTAAATAACCAACAGCTCGAAGTGCTGAGCACGGACCAAGACGACGTGGTCTTTGCCGATGTCAACGCCGGCGGTGCGGTGTACCTATTGCCCGCGCTCGCGCCCGCCGAGCACTTTTTCCTCGTGGAGTTCCGCAGCGGCCAGCACAGCTACTACGAGCGCAATCTGCCCGGCGAGGGCTTGCTAATCTGGCGCATAAACCCCGCTCGCAGCGGCAACAATGCGGAAGTCAACAAATGGGTGGATTTAGTATGCGCCGATGGGCTTTTTGGCGATGCGGGTTTCCCTTTGGGCGGCAAGCCGTCTCCGTTTAGAGGCCGCGACAACCTCGACTTTTGGGCGCACGACGAGCGCTATCGCACGGATTTTGGCGGCAACCTCGGAGACGCCACCGACGTGTTTGACGGCGAGCAATTTACCGACTTCTGGGCTGCGTCCAACCCAGCGTCCACGCCTGGGGTTAGTGTGACCCGCATCCGCCGCGAGGGCGACCAGATGGTGGCCGACCTCAAGCTGCAAGATCGCCGCCGCGCTGGCCCGATTGCTGGCGTCGAGGTGTGGAAAGACCGCATTGAGGTCGCAGGCGACGTGACCGTCCTGCCCGGAGGGCAGCTCGATGTCCGCGCTGGCACGCAGGTGTTGGTGGGGTCAGACGCGCTGGCTGCGGGTGAGGATACGGCGCGCGTGGAGCTGATGGTGTACGGCGATCTCTTCGTCGGCGCTTCGGGGCAGGGGCAAACCGCCTTCCGCTCGGCCGCCGCCGACCCCAAGCCCGGGGATTGGCAAGGACTCGTGCTGCGCCTAACGGCCTCGGCCTATTTGCGCAGCGTCCTCATCGACCACGCCCACTATGGGCTATGGGCCGAAAAGATCGACCACGCCATTACCTTAGAAGATGTGACAATCCGCCACGTCAGCGCGGACGGCATTCGCTTAGAAAAGGTCGAAGAGGAGATTCTCTTAGATCGCGTGCGCGTCGAGGAAGCGGGTGGAGTGGGCATTTGGATCGCCGGTCCGGCCTTGACGCGGATACACCAAGCCGAGCTGCACGACAATGGCCGCGCTGGCCTCTGGCGCGAAGGCGGGTTTTTGTCATTGCTCGACAGCCGTTTCAACACCAACGGCTCGGCTGCGCCCGAGGAGGCCAACTTGGTCTTGGGGCGAGGGACCAGCGGCAAGGTGGCGGGCAATTCATTTACCGGTGGGATTGGGATTCTCTGCGTGGAGACGCGAGAAGTCGAGATCGAGAACAACGCGCTGTACAATCACGAGGTCGGCCTTTGGTCTAGAAACGCGCGCCCGCGCATTGTGCGCAATCAATTCTTCCGCAATGCGTTGGCCCTGCGGGTGGAGGGGAGCGCGGTGCCGGCGCGGCTGGTCTTGAACGGCGTCCAAGACAGTGAGCAATTGCTCGACAATCAATCCAATCAACCGCTGCAGGCGATCAACAATTGGTGGGGGAACGAGGACGAGAGCTGGATCGAGGCCCGGATTAGCGGCGATGTTCGCTGGCGGCCCTTCCTCAACTTCGACCCGCGCATACCCTTGGACTTTGCCTTGGGGCAGAATTACCCCAACCCGTTCAACGAGGCTACGCAGATCGACTATCAGATCGGGATCAACGACCCCATTGTCGCCGGCGAGACTACGGTCGAGTTCGAAGTCCGCACCTTGACCGGCGGCTTGGTGCGGCACTTGGTTGAGGGGTTGGCATCCCCGGGGTTGTACAGCGTTTCTTGGGATGGTCGCGACAAGCGGGGCGAGCGCGTGGCCAGTGGTATGTATTACTATGTGTTGCGCGTCGGGCCGATTGCCCACGCCAAAAAAATGGTCTTTATCAAATGAAAATTGAGGCGGATTATCTCGTTCTCGGCAGCGGTATTGCCGGTTTGTTCTTTGCCCTCAAAGCCGCGCAGCACGGGTCTGTGGCTGTGGTGACCAAGCGCGAGCGGCGCGAGTCCAACACTCAATACGCGCAAGGCGGCATTGCCGCGGCCATGGATGCAGCCGATTCGGTTGCCAGCCACGCGCAAGACACGCTCGCGGCGGGCGCTGGCCTGTGCGACCGCGCGGTCGCCGAAGGGGTGGTGGCCGAAGGGCCGGAGGTGGTGGCCGAATTGCTGGCGATTGGCGCGCAGTTTAACCAAGCGCGGCCCGGGGTGTTGGCGTTGGGGCGCGAAGGTGGCCACGCGCATGCGCGGGTGGTGCATGCGGACGATATGACTGGCCGCGAGGTGACGCGCGCCTTGGTCGCGGCCGTGCAAGCGCTGCCGCAGGTGACCTTGTACGATCACCATTTGGCCGTGGACCTGATCGTGGACGATCAGCGGCGTTGTCGCGGGGCTTGGGTATTGGACTCAGAGCAAGTAGCGCCCATCACCGCCTTAGCGCCGGTTACGCTGCTGGCTACGGGTGGTTGCGGGCAGGTCTTTTTGCACACCACCAACCCGCGCGTGGCTTCCGGCGATGGGGTTGCCATGGCTTGGCGGGCCGGAGCGAGGGTGAGCAACATGGAGTTTATGCAGTTCCACCCGACCATGCTCTACGATCCGGGGCGGGCCTCATTCCTGATTACCGAGGCTTTGCGCGGCTTTGGCGCGGTGCTGATCGACGAGTGCGGCGCGGCGTTTACCGACCCGTTGCAGACGCGCGATGTGGTGTCGCGGGCCATTGTCGCGCAGATGCAGCAAAGCGGTGCTGAGTGCGTCTATTTGGACGTCACCGGCCAAGACGCCGACCAGACCCGTCACCGCTTCCCCAACATCTATCAGCATTGTCTGGGGATGGGCGTGGACATGACTAAGACGCCGATCCCGGTGGTGCCGGCGGCTCACTATAGCTGTGGTGGGGTGTGGACCGGTGCGCACGGTCAGACGGATATTGCGGGTCTATACGCGGCCGGTGAGGTGGCGATGAGCGGGTTCCAGGGGGCCAACCGGCTGGCGAGCAACTCGCTGTTGGAAGGGTTGGTTTTTGCGCGCCGCGCTGTCGAGCACGCCAGTACAGCCGCGCCCGTGGCTGCGGGCCAGTTCGAGATGGAGCATACGGGCGATGCTATTGCGTCTGATGCGCTGGAGGAGCGGCGGGAGTTGCTGCGGCGCTTGATGTGGGACGAAGTGGGGATCGTGCGCAGCGACCGAGGCTTGCAGCGAGCTTGTGCGGAGACGGAGCGGATGGCGCGAGAAATTGAAGCTTTGTACAGCGGGCATCGGCTCGACGCCGAGTTAGTGCAGCTACGCAACTTGGCGACCGTGGCTACGCTCATTGCCCGCTCGGCGCGACAGCGCTTGGAAAGCCGCGGCGTTCACTACAATTGTGACCACCCAACGCGCGACGATGCTTGCTGGCAGCGGCCGACGCTGCTGGTGAGGGATCGGGTTAGCAGCGCGGACAAGGCGGCGTCAAAAATACACTAGCGCCGCTACCTCATCTAACGGACCCATATAACATCAGTGATTAGGGACAGCAGAAGGGCATGCGCTCATCACATTCTTCTGCTGTTTTGCAATACCTGTAGAGTAATATAGACGAGCAAGCGCGTCCGTTCGATTTCCTAGGCTTTCGCCATGCGGCGCTGCGCCACGCGGTGCCAACACCAGCCGAGCAAGAGCAGTCCCAAGCCGCTGAGCCAGATTGTGCTCTCGACGAAAAACGCCAGTCCCAAGCAGGCGACTAGGCCCACTATGGCTATCCACCGGGGATAGAGCCGTTGGTCGGCTGGCAAGCGCAGGGCGCAGAAGTTGGTGATGGCGTAATAGACCAGAATGGAGAAAGCGCTAAAGGACCAAGTGGTCTTGATGTCGCCTACGAGAACTAGCCCAGCAATCGCCAGCCCAACGACTACCACGGCAATAGAGGGTGTAGTCTGGTCCCGATTGAGGCGGGCAAGTGCCCGGGGCATGTCCCCGCGACGGCCCATAGCCAGCAGGACTCGCGACAGACCGAGGATCAGGTTGAGCAGCACTCCAGCCATGGCGGTGATAGCCCCCAAGGCTAGGATCCAAGAGATGCCGGGTACGTCAAAGGTCCGGGCGATGACCTTTAGGGGAGCGGCCTTGTCCATAGTGGCCGAGTAGAACGCCTCCGACCCTACGGCGGCTATGGCGACGGCACCGACGCCGATGTAGAGCATCATGGCGATGAGCAGCGCGGCGACGATGGCGCGGGGGATCGTCTTGCGGGGTTGGTGCACTTCTTCGCCAAGCGTGGCGATGCGACCGTAGCCCGTATAGGCGACGAACATTAAGGCGCTGGCTTGCAACAGGGCCGACCAGCCGTCGTCGCCCAAGAAGGGGGTCAGACGCAGGTTGTGCAGAGCGCTGGGCGTGCCAGCGAAGATGAAGATGAGTAGCGAGCAAAGTGTCGCGGCGACGATGGCGATGTTGACCTTGTTGGTGCGGTTGATGCCCATGAGGGAGACGAGGGTGAGCGCTAACACGGCTGCTAGGGCGACCGGGGTAATCAATCCGGTTTGATCTAGCGCGTTGAGCAGGTAGCCGGCCAGGCCCATCGCCGCGGTCGCCGCGGTCGCGCTCTTGGCGCAAAGGAACATCCACCCGGCAATAAAGCCGATGGCTGGCGAAGCGTACTCATAGCCGTATTGATACGTGCCACCGCTGAGCGGATGACTGGCGGCGAGCTGGGCGCTGGACAGGCCGTTGCAAAGAGCGACCAGCGCCGCGATGGCGATGGCGACTAGGACCGCTGGTCCAGCGATGCCAGCGCCGATACCAATGCTGACAAAGACGCCGGTGCCGACGATCGATCCCAAGCCGAGGGCGATAGCGCCGATTAGCCCCAGCTCGGGACGCAGGCGTTCAGATGGGGTGGGTGGATGAGAGGAGGGCATAGCGACCAAATATAGTCCGGTGGAGGCGTGAGAAAAGGCTCCCGCCGCGCCTTGACTATATGCCGAAAGCCCCTTTACGTACTGATTGTAACTGAACACAGAACTCATTAATTAACTACGAGGAGAAGACCATGATCCGCATGTTGTCACTTGTCCTAGTGGCGATAGGGCTGTTCGGCGGAGTAGAAAAAGCCGCGGCCGCGGCAAGCGATGTGGTTGATCGGGAGACGCTGAAAAATTTTGTTATAGAAGCGAAGAGCCTATTGGAGTCCGCACAGGATGAGGCGGCACGGACGGCCATTTTGGAGTCCTTCAGGACCGACGAAGAATGGAGACATGGGCCGATTTATATTTTCATCACCGATTTTGAGGGTACGAGTTTCTTTCACGCAACTATCCCCTCGCGCGAAGGCACCAATAATATTGACCAAGAGGATAGCAATGGCGTTAAGATCACGCAGCAGAATATCGCGGCCGCACAAGCCGGAGGCGGCTTTGTGGAGTACCTCTGGGATAATCCAGCGATAGAAGGAGCCGACGAATCCCCCAAGGTAAGCTACGTGGCCCCCATCGAGATTGAGGGTGTATCCTATTACATTGGCGCTGGCTTGTATCTTACTGCTGAGCAGACAAATGTAGCACCCATTTCGTGGGGTAGCCTGAAAGGACAGGTATAAATCGTGAGCATCGTCGTCCTCGACTTCGGCGGGCAGTACGCCCACCTGATCGCCAACCGCATTCGCCGCCTCCGCGTCCATGCTGAGATCCGCTCGCCGGAGACTGCGGTAGCCGATTTGCAGGACGCCGACGGGCTGATTCTGTCGGGCGGACCGGCCAGCGTTTATGACCCGCAAGCCCCGGCGTACAATCCCGAAATTTTGGCGATGGGCAAGCCGATGCTGGGCTTGTGCTACGGCCACCAACTGCTCTGCCACCGCTTGGGTGGCCAAGTCGAGCGGGGGACGACCCACGAGTTTGGTGCGGCCTATTTGCAAGTCCACAAGGCAGAGGGGGTACTAGGCGGGTTGGACGCACGCGAGCGGGTGTGGATGAGCCATCGCGATCACGTTGCGGCGTTGCCGCCCGGGTTTACTGTCTTGGGCGCGACCGAGGACTGCCCGGTCGCGGCAATGGGCGACGCCGAGCGCAAGATATACGGCTTGCAGTTCCATCCAGAAGTAACGCACACCGTCCGGGGCATGGACATCCTCGATAACTTCGCCATGCTCTGCGGCGCGGAGCGGAGTTGGACGATGGAGCGCTACATCGAGCAGGTGATAGAGCGGATCCAGCAGCAGGCTAAGGGGCGCAACGTCTTTCTGTTCGTCAGCGGTGGGGTCGATTCGTCGGTGGCGTTCCTCCTGCTCAACCGCGCCTTGGGCGCAGAGCGGGTGCTGGGCTTGCACATTGACAACGGCTTTATGCGCGAGGGCGAGACCGCGCTGGTCGAGCGGCTGATGAAGGGGGCGGGTCTGCACAATCTAGAAGTTGTCGATGCCAGCACGGAATTCCTCGCCGCCACGGAGGGGATTGCCGACCCAGAGGAGAAGCGGCTGCGGATCGGCGAGGAGTTCATCCGCGTCCGCGACCGGGCGCTAGCGGCGCTGGCATTGGACCCGGACGAGTGGCTGTTGGGCCAAGGGACGCTCTACACGGATACTATCGAGTCCGGCGGCACGGAAAACGCAGCGGTCATCAAGACCCACCACAATCGAGTCGGCGTCATCGATCAGCTGTTGGCCGAGGGCAAGGTCGTCGAGCCGCTAGATCAGCTCTACAAGGACGAGGCGCGCACCTTGGGCGAGACGCTCGGCTTGCCGCACCACTTGGTCTGGCGGCATCCGTTCCCAGGGCCGGGGCTGGCGGTCCGGGTCTTGTGCAGCGAGGGGCCCAGCGCGGAGAACGTAGCACCCGAGACGGTCGCTGAGGCGCAAAAGGTGGCGTCAACATTCGGCCTAGCGCTCGATGTGCTGCCGTTGCGCAGCGTCGGCGTGCAGGGGGATGCGCGGACCTACGCGCATCCAGCGGTGGTCTCTGGCCAGAGCGAGTGGAAGACGCTGGAGGCGCTGTCCACCGAGCTGACTAATAACTTCCCGTCGATCAATCGGGTGATATACCTGCTGGGGCCGATACCGCGGCCGCAGCAAAGCCTCAAGGTGGGGTATTTAACCCGCGACCGGCTCGATCTCCTGCGCCGGGCCGATGCCATTAGCATGGAGGCGTTGGAGCGCCACGGGCTGATGGAGGAAGTAACCCAGATGCCAACGGTGCTGCTGCCGCTGTCGTCGGATGGAGTCCAAGAGAGTGTGGTGCTGCGGCCGATTGCGACTTCCGACTTTATGACCGCACGCTTTTGCACATTGCCGCAGGCGTTTTTGGACGACGTGTGCGAGCGGCTGTTGGCGCTAGCGGGAATTGAGGCAGTCTTCTACGACATTACCCACAAGCCGCCGGGCACGGTGGAGTGGGAATAAAGCCCAGATTCCTAGCGGACGAGGGTGTACTGCTTCTTGCCTCGGCGCACGATCAGGTATTTGCCGTGTAGGCCCTCTTGGCACCGCATGCTTCGCGCCATGTCCGTGCAGCGCTCGCCGTTGATGTAGATTGAGCCGTTTTGCACGTCTTGGCGGGCTTGGCGCTTGGAGGGCGAGACGCCGGCCGCGACGAGCAGATCGACCAGCCCCAGTTCCTCCTGCCCCATCGCGTGCGTTGGCACGTCGTCAAAGCCTTCGAGGATTTCCTCCTCGGATAGATCCTGAAACGCCCCATAAAAAAGTGCATGCGAGATGTTTTCGGCCCGTCGCGTCGCATCGGCCCCGTGGACTAGGGTTGTTGCCTCGGCAGCGAGGGTGCGCTGGGCCTCGCGCCGTTCGGGCTGGTCGCGGACGGCTTCGGTGAGTTGGAGGATCGCGTCTTGCTCCAAGAAGGTGTAGGTTTTCAGGTAATCGATGACCTTCTGGTCCTCGACGTTGATCCAGAACTGGTAAAACTGGTAAGCCGAGGTCTTCGCGGCGTCGAGCCAGACCGTGCCCGCCTCGGTCTTGCCGAACTTGGTGCCGTCTGCTTTGGTCACTAGCGGGCAGGTCAGGCCAAAGGCCCGGTTGCCGGCGGAGCGACGGATCAGATCGGTGCCGGCGGTGATATTGCCCCACTGGTCAGAGCCACCGGTCTGCAACTCGCAGCCGTATTCTTTATTGAGGACCAAGAAGTCATACGCCTGTAGCACCATGTAGCTGAACTCGGTGTAGGAAATGCCTGTTTCCAGGCGCGAGGCGACCGAGTCCTTGGCCAGCATGTAGGGGACTGGAAAGTGCTTGCCGACGTCGCGCATAAAGTCGATGGCCGCGAGTTGGCCAAGCCAGTCGTGGTTATCGACCATCACTGCGGGGTTGGGGCCGTCGAATTCGAGGAAGCGCTCTAGCTGGGCTTTGACCTGCTGCGTCCACTCGGCCACGACGTCGGTGGCATTGAGCTGGCGCTCCTCGGTCTTGCCGCCTGGATCGCCGATCAGGCCGGTGCCGCCGCCAGCCAAGGCGATGACTTTGTGGCCGGCGAGCTGGAAGCGGCGCAGGAGCAGGATCGGCACGAGGTTGCCCACCGTCAGGCTGTCGGCGGTCGGGTCAAAGCCGTTGTAGAGCACGATCGGACCGGCGGCAAGGCGCTCAGCGAGGCCGTCGAGGTCGGTGGCTTGGTAGATCAGGCCGCGGAACTGAAGATCGGGTATGATGTTCATTACATTTCCTTATTTATAGGCATAAAAAAAGCCCCTGTAATCAGGGGCTTGTACACGCGGTTGAGACAATAAAGCAAACGCACTACCCCTCTCTATCAAGCGAGGTATAATAGTAGTGGCGATCTGCGCGTAGGGTCTGCATTATTCATTCTCCGCGCAAAAATATAACCGCGACCTCTATCCCCGTCAATCAGGAGGCTAACATGACCAATAAACAATACCGGGTGGCCGTCGTCGGCGCGGCCGGCACGTGGGGCCGCTACTACACGCGCGCCTACGCCACCCATCCCAATTGCACGATTGTCGGCCTCGTCGATCGCGCCAGAGAGCGGCGGGATGCCATTGCCCGGCGCTACGGCGTGGAGAAGGTGTACGACGATCTCGACGGCCTTTTGGCGGCCGAAGTGCCCGACATTGTCTCCGCAGTGGTCCCGGTGAGCCAGAACTATCCCTGCGTCACCGCCTGCGCTCGCGCTGGCGTGCGAGTGGTTTCCTGCGAGAAGCCGATTTCTCACCAGCTACACGAGGCGGACGAAATGATCCGCATCTGCGGGGAGCACGGCACGTTGTTCGGTTGCGCTCAGGCCGGATGGGCGACGCCGTATATGCCCGAGGTGGTCGAGTGGGTGCGGCAGGGGCACATTGGACGGTTGACCTCGGCGGCGATTCCGGGTGGGCTGCCGACCGAGGTGTCGGGTGGCGGTTGCGTGCAGATTGCTGCGCTGCGCATCCTCACTGGGATGGATGTGGAATGGGTGGAAGGGTACACCTTGCCGGCGGAGCCGGGGTACGTGGCTGAAGGCACTCCTATAGAGGAGGGGGATGTACCTGCGTACGGCCGCTTGGGTCTGAGCGGCGGCATTGTCTGCGAGATCGTCGCCCCTGAGCCGGATGGCCGCGTGCCGACCTTTATCTCGGTCGTTGGCGAGCGTGGGCAGGTTTTTTTGGCGCGTCCACGGCCCGTATTAATCGAGGGGACCGGCGCGGCGGCTTCTCCGGTGTATCCCGACTTTTTAGATCGGTCAGCGGCGGACGCTTTTGCCTATACGGTCGAGCGCCTGATACGCGCCCATCAGGTCGGCACCGAGCCGTATAGCAGCGGCGACGACTATCGCCACTCGCTCGAAGTGGCTATCGCCTTGGTGCGCTCGGCCCATCGGGAGCACGAGCGGGTGTCCCTGCCTTTTGCGGACCGCACGCTGAAGCTGTATCCGCACCCCTATCGCCTCACGGGCGGCGATGTCGCTGGGTGGCAGAGCATTGGCTACGCGGGACCGCCGGCGATGGATTTTTGAGGGTAAACACCATATTTATATGGTAGCATCGTCCGCACCTATGATCTGACGCGGGAGACATAGGAGGCATGTCTGATACCACATTGCCGCAGCAAGCTAGGGCCGTCATTATTGGCGCAGGCATCGTCGGTTGCAGCGTCGCATACCATCTGACGAAACTCGGCTGGCGGGATGTCATTGTCGTCGAGCAAGGACCGCTGTTTGAGACCGGCGGCTCGACCTCGCACGCCCCGGGCCTCGTTTTTCAGCTTAACCCATCGAAGACCATGACAGGCTTCGCGCGCTACACGGTTGACCTGTGGCGACAGTTGGAACTCGAGGGGGAGCCATGAGCCAAGACCTTGGGTAGCCTTGAGGTGGCCTGGACGCAGGAGCGCCTCACCGACCTGAAACGCAAGGCCGGGTATGGCATGAGTTGGGGCGTGGAGGCCCATCTGCTCAGCGCCGACGAGGCACGCAGTCGGCTTCCAATGCTATCCGACCGCATTTTGGGCGCACTGTATGTTCCTTCCGACATCCAAACGAAGGCGACAAGGCCGGCTGAAGCGATGGCGCGAGAGGCCGAACGGAACGGCGCAACCTTCTACAGTAATATCAAGGTTACTGGCTTCGCTATCGCGGACGGACGAATTGCGGCGGTCCATACCACGCACGGCAACATCAAGACGGAACTGGTAGTCGCTGCTACTGGCATCTGGGCCCCAAAGGTTGGCGGGTTTGCCGATGTGCCCATCCCACTGTCGTCGATGCAACATCTCTACGCCGTTACGACACCGCTGCGGGAACTCGCCGGGGCGACCGAGGAGATATCGCAGCCGTTCTTACGCCACCAGGACGAGGCTGTGTACTTCCGGCAGGTCGGCGAGTGCTACGGCATCGGCTCATACCAGCACGAACCCCTCTTGGTAGATGCCAATGACATTCTCGACCACGAGAAAGCGCCAGTCGCTCCGGCCGAGATGCCGTTCACGCCGCCTCACTTCGAGCAGGCGATGGCCGTGGCGGGAGAAGTGCTGCCGAGCCTCAAGGGCGCGGGGTTGACGCGCAAGTTCAACGGCATCTTCTCGTTTACTACCGATGGATTTCCCATCCTCGGCGAAGCGCCTCAAGTCCGCGGCTTCTGGTCGGCACAGGCCGTCTGGATTACCCACGCCGGCGGCGTCGGCAGGGCGGTTGCTGAGTGGATCGCCAATGGCGAGCCGACCAGCGACCTGCGCGAGTGCGACATAAGGCGCTTCCATCCGCACGCCTATAGCCGCTCCTACGTCCGCGCCCGGGTTGCACAACAGTACCGCGAGGTGTACGACATCATCCACCCGCGACAGCAGATAGCCAACCCGCGCAACCTCCGCCTGACGCCGTTCTATACGCGACAGCGGGAATTGGGCGGCGTGTTCTTTGAGAACGCGGGATGGGAGCGTCCCCAGTGGTACGCCGCGAACGAGGGTCTGCTCGACGCCCTCACCGTTACCGGCGCGTCGCGAACTGGCTGGGAGGCACGAGAATGGTCGCCGACGGTCGCCGCGGAACATGTCGCCACTCGCGCGAGAGTAGCCCTGTTCGACCTAACTCCCTTCGCCAAGTTCGAGGTGACCGGAGCCAGCTCGCTCGCTGCGCTCCAGCACCTTGCCTCCAATCAGATGAACAAGCCCTTCGGGACGATCACGTACACGTCTATGCTCACGCCTCGGGGCGGAATCAAGTGCGACCTGACCGCGACGCGCCTCGGTGAAAACCGCTTCATGGTAGTCGCGGGAGGAGCTATGGGACTCCACGATCTGAGCTGGATTCAGGCACATCTACCGGACCACGGATCGGTTAGGATAGCTGACATCTCGTCGGGGCTGTGCTGCATCGGCTTGTGGGGGCCAAGGGCGCGCGACCTGTTGGGCCGGGTCTGTGAGGAGGATGTAAGCGACGAGGGGTTCCCCTACTTGACGGCGAAGCCGCTAAGGATAGCCGAGGTTCCCGCACTGGCGCTGCGCATTTCATACGTGGGCGAACTCGGCTGGGAGATCTACGCCCCCACCGAGCAGGGCTTGCGGTTGTGGGATGTCCTGTGGGAGGCCGGCGGGCCGCTCGGAGTCATCGCGGCAGGTGGAGGTGCTTTCGACTCGCTGCGGCTGGAAAAAGGCTACCGACTGTGGGGTAACGACATCCACACTGAGTACAATCCTTACGAGGCGGGCATAGGTTTCGCGGTGAGGATGAGAAAGGGGGATTTTTTGGGCCGGGCCGGGCTGAGGAAAATTCGCGCACAGGGCCTGACGCGTAAGCTGTGCTGTATGACGCTGAACGATCCCAACGCCGTCGTCATGGGCAAGGAGCCAATCCTGAACGGCGACCGCGTGCTGGGCTACGTGACGAGCGCCAACTACGGCCACTCAATCGGCCTCGGCATCGCGTATGGCTACTTGCCTATGAACTACGCCGAGGTGGGGACCAGCGTTGACATCCTCTACTTTGGCGAGCGTCTGCAAGCAACGGTTGCGCAGGAGCCTCTGTACGACCCGGCAGGCGAGAAGATGAAGGCGTGAGTTTTG
The DNA here is from genome assembly GCA_965261395.1 of Candidatus Latescibacterota bacterium. GTDB lineage: Bacteria > Latescibacterota > UBA2968 > UBA8231 > UBA8231. Next base: position 1,581,774 of record OZ253462.1, on the reverse strand, counting down.
TTAACTCTTGCGTGTTGCGTCGTGTCTAAAAAACCAAACAACTAGAGGTTCTCAGATGGCACAAACTCTGGTAATAGACGGTCTCAAGTCGAACATAGCGCTGGCCGTCATGCCTCGGTCTCACTGGAGCAGGGGCACACAAGTGAAGGTCCAGTTGGACGGTATTGTGGATGCCGAGGTGGTGCGGGTGCCATTTTTAGATCCAACCAAGGAGCGTCCCAAGAGCGCTTTGTGAAGAATCAATCGCCCAGATAGCCCTGGTCTGCCCAGACTTTCCTCGCCAGCTTTTTCGCCTCGGCGTCCGGTTCGATTGCACCCAAAACACTGCTCGGCGGCTGCCCTTTCTTTTTGCGTTCGGGGTCGGGCGACCAGTCGTCTTTGGCGTATTTTCGGCGCACCGACTCGCGGCGGAAGTCGGGGACTTCCAGTGGTGCCGAGTCGTTCAGTGCCGAACGCCACGCTTGGATTCCGGCGATACTCATGTCGATGCCGCGATACACGTCGAGATAGGGCGGCTCGCCGGTGCGGATGGCCTCGGCAAAGTGGTAGCTGGTGAAAAAGTCGCCGCCGCCGTGTCCAGCGCGCGCCGCTAGGCCATGATGCACGGGGAAGTCGGGACTGTACACCGTTTCGACCGGATCGCTCTGGCGCTTTTCCCACGGTTCGTACCACACGCGTAGCCGCTGTTTGTCGCCGTGGCGGCAGTTTTCCATCACCCCCTTGTTGCCGTGGATGCGGACGTAGATGCCGTGGCCGCGCAGCGCACCGTGCAGCGACTTCATTACCGCGTCGTTGTCCATCCGGCAGATGATCACTGCGGCGGTGTCACTGCGGTTCATGTGTAGCGTTTGGGTGGAGTCGGCGAAATCAAAGGGGATGACAAAGCCGTTCACTTTTACGGGTCGGGTGTCGGTGATGTACATGACCGGGGCGATGGAATGGGTGCAGTAGTAGGTGGCGGGGATCCAGTTGCGCCAGTGGTCGCGCCCGCAGCTACGCGCCAGTTTCACTTCGGGTGGGTCGGGGTGGACGTACTCGCCCTCGCCGTATTTGAACTCGCCGACGCGGCCCTTTTGGTAGAGCCGCTTCATCTCTTGGTTGAAGACCATGTAGGGGTAGTTCTCGGCGAACATGTAAATCTTGCCGCTTTTCTCGACTGATCGCGCCAGCGCCACGCCTTCGCCCAAGGTGTGGCAGGCCGCGGTTTCACTCATTACGTGTTTGCCGGCGTTGAGTGCTTTGATGGCAAACGGCGCGTGCTGGTGGAAGTAGTTGGCTAGCACGACCGCGTCCATGTCGCAGCCGAGGAATTCGTCGTAATCGACGAATGTTGGCACGTTGAGCGCCTTGCCTTCTGCAATGAGGCGCTCTTCCCAAATGTCGCAAATGGCGACCAGTTTCATGCCGGTTGCCGCAGCCGCCTGCATGAAGGAGCGGCCGCGACCGACGCCGACTACGCCGACGCGGATGGGAGGTTGTTTGTCGCGTTTTTTGGCCATGATTCAATCCTTGTGTATTTAGTACGTCCCGGGTTTGGGCGTTGCCGGGGGCCAGTAGCCGTCGGGATCTTCGTCCCACGCCGTGCCGCACATCCGCGAGATAACCGCCCATTCGGCCGCGGTCAGGTGGGTATGATTGAGTACTTGGTCAGGGGAGAGCTACGATGATTCTCATGTGACCGTGACAGGAAGTGCATTCGGTAAAAGCCTGAGCCAATTTTTGGATCAGTTATCGAGTTTTGCTCCAATTACCTTGAAAATCGCCTGCGCCATAATGGGAGATACGCTGTTTCCAATCATCCTAAACGAGTGCCAGACTGTTGAATGGAAACGATGGGCATCAGGGAAGCCCTGAAGTCTAGCAGCTTCTCTTACGGTTATGACGCGCGGTTGTTCCGGGTGAAGAGGCCGAACCGATTGATAGGATCCTCGATCAGTACCCGTACCTGCTCGAAGCGTTGGGCATTGACCGGACCAAGCTAAACGCGGGTGGCGTCCGACTGGGTCGACGCCTCCCTCGGCAACCTCTTTGAAGCGAGTAACTACCCGCAAACAGTGATTGGTTGTTCGGTGGCTGGTAAAGCATCGATCCGGTGACCGCAAGGCACGAGCGTACTCGAAGGGGCGACCCCTTCGTGCAATCTGCCAAACGTCAAACCCATCTTGCTCTTCTAAAGGGGTCGCATTCTCCAAATCAGCAATGGCGGCTCTGACCGTCGCTGGAGTCCGCTTCATGGTATCGAAGTCCTCCAAGGTCAACGCTTCACCACTGTCTTTATGAACGCCGATAACGAAAAGTCGCGGACGATTTGTTGCAGCACCAAATTCCGCAGCACTCCAAGTCATAGGTCCCAAAACCGAATATTCATCGTCAACAAGGCGTAGCGCCTTCTTCAATACGGCACGGGCACCCGAATAGGCAAGCCCAAGCACATTCTCCATCACGAAAAAGGAAGGTCGTATTTCCCGAACGATTCTGAAAAAGTGATTTAACAACAATCTACGGGGATCATCAGGATGACGCTTACCGATAACACTAAAACCTTGGCAGGGTGGGCCGCCTAAGATTCCATCTATACGTCCGATGGCTGAGCGGATAGATTCACCATCAAGCTGCGTCACGTCCATCAACATCATTCGTGTGTTGGGAAAGTTGAGCGGATAGGAAGAAGCTAAAGTAGGGTCATTGTCGAACGCAGCAACGACGTTGAGACCAGCCTGATGCGCTCCGAGTGAAAACCCACCACATCCGGAGAACAGATCGATTAGTTTCATTCTACCCTCAGCATCACTCCCCATGGTCTCTCTCCTCTCTAGAGAGGATACGTCCACGCTTTTGGGATCGAAGAATATCCCTAGGTAATGATCTGTGCAAATGACGGATACTCACGATAGTATTTTTCGTAGATCTTGATCTGATTATCTTCAAGATCAAATCCTAAAGACTGTACAATTTTTCTAGATAAACCTTCCGTGTTGGGAAGATTCGATTGAAGGGTCACCGCCTCTCGAATTGTAAGATGGGGTGCGACGATAGTTTCCTTCGGCCGACATTTCCAGTCTGCCTCTTTTACGATCTCCTGTGCTTTATCAGCTAACTGCAGAGACGATGCTAGGAAGCCACCGACCGTCACCATAGCGGCACTATCTTTGTATATCACCCGGAATGCTGGCACGAGTCCTCCCCGACGTCTTGAATTCGCTGCCACAGATTGCATGAAGTCGATAGCAAAATCGGCTAAGGTTTTTTGCATACGGGTATTCTTGCAACACTGCTTGGAGAGGTTATCTGGAACCACATCTTCAAACAATTGCTGGAGCCTCTCAGGTCTCTCTTTAGGTTTTCCATATTTATAATCATTACCGTTAAAAGTAATCAAAAAAAGCGTGTTGTCTGGAGCTCTTTCAATCACAGCACGAGTGTCGTCCCGTAGTTCTTCACCAAATTCACTGTCATAGTCTAACCAAATCAGCCATGGATACCGACTGATGTCTTCATCGTCGAAAAGCGTTGGAAGAATTGTATAGGAAGACCCTTTTTGAACACTTACAGTCGCATAGGGAGTATTGAAACAAGCTCGTTTGTAGCCGATACAGTCTTCCTCCATAGAGATCATATTTTTTATGCCGAGCAGCTTGTGGGCCATAACAAAATCTGTGAACCAGATCGATCCGAGACCAATGTAAATAAATTGGCTCAAATTAAGATCGAGGCGAGGCGTTAAGGTGTTGATACCGTCAAAAATAATCTGCCTTTGAATACTTTTGCTAGGCCTAAGACTGTAGTTCACTACATCGAATGAAGACATCATTCATCCTCGACAAGATCGTCGTATGCATATTCGAAAGACTTGAGGCCCACATCGCGATATGACATGCTTATACTGCCAAATCCTTTTGCGAGTTCCTTAATCTTGGTCACCGGAACCGAGTAATGGACGTTGGCAGGTCGTTCCACATCTTTCGGCTTAAGTTTAGGAAGCCTTATTGCACTGCTCTTCTTAACGGACTGTATTGTAACAGCTTCCGTTTTATCTTCTTTCTCTTTCGCCTCCTTCAGTGTCTGTTTTCTAGTATTTGTGTAGGCGATCCACTCTTTCGAAAGAGCACGCATCTTAATTTGTGCCTGCTTAAAAATTTCAGAGGTTAAGTCGACACTGCGCTTTGTGGTCGTCAGTGGAAGTGTAGCAGTATTTGGAGCGGAGAAAAGCACGAAGCCAATAAATCCAGAATATTGACGGTGCCACTGTGGCCAGTCTGAAGTTCCCCAACCCGAGATAGTAGATTTGTCAGCAGCGAGAACGATCCGCCCATTGCATGCGACATACCACCCGAATCTTTTATCGCCATCGTGTTTCTCATCTGGCTCCGTACTGTCAGGCGGCGCGGCAGCCATTCCTCCAATGATCTCCACGGAGACAAATTCACCATTCTGTTGCTCCCTGTAGTTATCACGCAACGGAGCAAAATCATCGCTTCGAGCAAGCTTGATCGGCATACTGGTTATTTCTTGACCACAGACCGTTATATTGAGTCCTCGATTCAAATAGATCATGTAATCTCGAGTGATCATGCGTCGAAGGTTCTCAATAAACGCGGGATTGTTAAGTGAGATTCTAGCGGCCAGCGTAAGATCTTCAACAACGATCTCGACACCATGTTTATCCAATTTTTCGTCATCGACAATATCGAAATCCCAAGGAGGATTGTTGCTTTTCAACCAGTTGTTTACGCTGATCGGAACTGCAAAAGCCAACGTTGATCCATTATCCTCCGTGACGGTGCTTCTGATTCGTATCTCTCTGCCAATCTTGAATACCGCTCGTTTCATCCCGATACCATAAACACCTATGCTGTAATCGTCGTTTTCTTCGGATTCTCTTCTACCGAAGCTAAAGGCATGATCTACGGCATCATTGAGAGACATACCACCACAGTTGTCTCTAATCAAAAATTGTTTGGGCGAAAGCTCAATCGAGATCGAGTATTCCGAAAGATCGGTATCGTCCATCAAGCTCATAGCAGGGCTGCCGATGGCCTTCCATGCGGCGTCAACACTGTTATCAATAAGGTCAAAAATGCTATCTTCGAGAGTTATGTCTCGCGTTATCATGTTTACGAAGAACTCTTTGGTCGGATTTGCAGCGGCTTTCCGCTCTGTTATACCCTCCATCGCGCTTCTCCTATGTTTCGTTTGGGCGATGTCGAACAGCTAGAACCGTCCTGAGCATTGCCAAAATTCACTGCACTCGCGCTATAGGTACTAATTAGGCAGCTTTGATTTGGTGGTCAAGGGTGCTTCCAAGGACCACGGGCAGACTAACGATGTATCGTTATCCATAATCTGTCAAGCCGGCGTACGGGGCGCTTAGTACGTCCCGGGTTTGGGCGTTGCCGGGGGCCAGTAGCCATCGGGATCCTCGTCCCACGCCGTGCCGCACATCCGCGAGATGACCGCCCATTCAGCCGCGGTCAGGTGGGCATGGTTGTGGAAGAGGAACCGTTGCAGCCCGGCCGCTTCCGAGGCTTGGAGGATGCGGTAGAGATCGCCGGCGGTCATGGGGTCGCCGCCGTGGGGCATGCGCCCGGTATCGACCCAGGGCAGGATTTTTTGCGGGTCGCCGACTGCGGCGATGGCGCGGCGCGTCTCTTCCTGCACCACCTCGTCGAAAAACGCCTGCGGGAATCCCAATTCCATATCGGCTAGGCACTCCACCTCGGGCAGGCGAATGCCGAGCCAAGCGTGGAGGACCGTCCAGCACTGCGCTTCGCTCAACGCCGGGTTCCACTCCTGAATCTGCTGCACCCAGCGGGCGACCGTGCCGTACATCCCGTCAAAGCCGCGATGCCAGAAGTAGTGCTTGACCAAGAGCAAATCCACGATCTGTCCCCAGGCGTGGAAGTCGAGCGCGGTCATGCCGGAAAACACAGCCGAGCGCGGTCCGTTGCCGAGGAGTAGTTGGCGCGGCAACTCGTCGAGGGCTTGGCGGAATTCGCGAACCCTGACGGATGCCGTCTTCGCGTCGCCAGCGCAGCCAATAGAGCGCACGTAAGGGGCATGTAAGGTCCCGCAGAAGGCGGAGCAAGGGGAAGATTAATTTTTTGATTAAGCTGTTGGCAAAATCGTCCAACAGTTGTATGTTGACTCCCAAGACACCAGCACCTGCCGCTTAGAAAGGAGCGCGACGCACCGGCCGTCCCCTGATCCTTCGTAGTAAAACGTAAGAGATTAGTTTAGACGTAGGAGCTTAGTAATGAGCGTAGGCCCTTTTGCTTTGTTTTTACAATCGTTGCGCCACCACCAGCAAGTACCTCTCAGGCGCTTCTGCGAGCAGTTTGGCCTCGACCCAGGGACGTATTCCAAGATGGAACGAGGTCTCCGGCCGCCCCCTAAATCGCGCCAAGCGCAAGACAAGCTGGCCCAGCAACTCGGCTTGGAAGAAGGTTCAGAAGCGCGGAGGGCGTTTATGGACGCGGCGGCGGTTTCGGCCGGCCAAGTGCCCCGAGACATCCTCGACGACGAGGCGCTGGCAGCCAAACTGCCCGTTCTCTTCCGCACGATCCGGGGCGAGAAGCTGACAGAGGAACAGCTAGATATGGTGGCGGAGTTGATGAGGAGTACCCATCATGCCGAACGGGATTCGTTGGATTCCGAATGAAGAGATCCAGCAACATGCCGAAGAGTTTCTATCCCAATACTGGGACGACACCCTGCCTGTTGATGTCGAGTACATCGCCGAATACTGCCTCAAGATCAGTGTCCTGCCCCTACCTGGACTGAAGGCCAACATCGAAGGCGATGGGTTCATTACCCGCGACTTCAAAGAGATTCACTTGGACTTTGACCAGCACGCGGTCAGGCAACGCTTTACCGTCGCACACGAGCTGGGACACTTCGTTCTGCATAAAGAGTTTATCGAGAATTTGCCTGCCACCCCAGATATACAGGCATGGAAAACGCTTTACGCCAGCCTCCCTGAGCAACAGCTAAACTGGATGGAGTATCAGGCGTATGAATTCGCCGGCTGTCTGCTCGTGCCTCAGCGCCACTTGCAGAACATCTTTGACGCCCTGCTCTCCGAGATGGACGCCCTCGCCGATCAGGCGAGGCAGGTCGGGTTTAGACGCCATCAATACATAGATCGGCTGGCCGATTGGGCCGCTCAGAGGATAGCTAGGACATTTGAGGTATCGCCGCAGGTCATCGACAAGCGGCTCCACAAAACCGGTCTCATCGCCGATATTCCTTGAAAATAAAATCGACGGTCGTAGGGCACCCTAAGGGGAACCTACGACCGTCGGGGTTCTTAGTGATGACGCGGATGAGATCGAGGACCACTTTGCCGGGACCGCCAAACGCTTTTTGGCGCAGATGAGAGGAGCAAAAACGTGAGCGAGCGCATGCCGATAGGCCGGGGCCGCTGGCAACCCGGCTGGCACAAGGAGATGCAGGGAGAGCTTAAGGACGGTGCCATCGCGCATGTGTACGACGCGGACGGCAATCTCGTCGAGATCGAACGCTACGAATTCACCGGTGAGTTCTGCGGCGCAGAGCCGCTGGTCAACACCCGCACCGAGACGGCGAACGGGCAACTGATCTGCCGCCAGGTCGCGTACCGGGTATCGGACACCGCCCTCGACCTTCACGTCATCGACGCGGAAGGGACCTTACGCCTGATCATCCACCACAGCGATATCGACTGCGGGGAGCCGTTTACCATTCGGGAGGAGTGGATCAACCGCTGAGCTTCAACTGCCCACGGCTCCAATCTTTCTCGCTTCCAGCCCCCGACGCAAGGTCTCCCAAGCGTGCGGTGACGAGAGCCGCCGCCGGGTGAAACTCGGCGTCAGCCGCCAGTGCCTGCATTGGAACCATTCTCCCGGCGCGCGGAAGGAGCGGCCAAACCGTCCAATCCCAACCGGACTGCTTCTGCGCCAATCCGATTACAGAACGTGTATTGTCAACCGATTGTCGGGACTCCGGCGCGTCATCGTCCTGCGGCGGCATCCACGTACTCCTTCACTAAAAGAAGGTCTTCCATGGAGCCGCCCAACAGCAACTTCAACGGCTCTTGCCCATCCAGCAAGGTGTGCTGTTCGCGCAGCCATTCGTTTTCGACACCTAGATCGCGAAAGAGCGATGACAGCGTCTTCCTGATCTGAAAAAGATGGGCAATTCGATCACGAACGTCTCGGCCATGCAGATCGGCGGCACCTTCCAAAACGGCTCGCACGAAATCGTTGTCCGTCTGATCGAATCCCAGCAGGAGGACCGCATCGTCTCTGCTCAAGCCCCAGCTCTCAAGCAATTTCAAAACAAACTGGCGCATGTCTCGTTCAGGATCACCGTGATCAAGTTGATGCATTCCTTGCAGATCTCGACGTCGCTCGTGGGACGGTCTTGGGGCCGGCGGCTATAGGGCGCTTAGTACGTCCCGGGTTTGGGCGTTGCCGGGGGCCAGTAGCCGTCGGGATTTTCGTCCCACGCCGTGCCGCACATCCGCGAGATGACTGCCCATTCAGCCGCGGTCAGGTGGGCATGGTTGTGGAAGAGGAACCGTTGCAGCCCGGCCGCTTCCGAAGCTTGGAGGATGCGGTAGAGATCGCCGGCGGTCATGGGGTCGCCGCCGTGGGGCATGCGCCCGGTATCGACCCAGGGCAGGATCTTTTGCGGGTCGCCGACTGCGGCGATGGCGCGGCGCGTCTCTTCTTGCACCACCTCGTCGAAAAACGCCTGCGGAAACCCCAATTCCATGTCGGCTAGGCACTCCACCTCGGGCAGGCGGATGCCGAGCCAAGAGCGGAGGACCGTCCAGCACTGCGCTTCGCTCAACGCCGGGTTCCACTCCTGAATCTGCTGCACCCAGCGGGCGACTGTGCCGTACATCCCGTCAAAGCCGCGATGCCAGAAGTAGTGCTTAACCAAGAGCAAATCCACGATCTGACCCCAGGCGTGGAAGTCGAGCGCGGTCATGCCGGAAAACACAGCCGAGCGCGGGCCGTTGCCGAGGAGCAATTGGCGCGGCAACTCGTCGAGAGCTTGGCGGAATTCGCGACCCTGACGGATGCCGTCTTCGCGTCGCCAGCGCAACCAGTAGAGCGCGTCCTCGTTGATGTCGAAGAGGTTCATCTCCGAGAGCACGCCGTGGGCACCATAGTAGTCCACTTCGGCGGGCGTGAAGCTCTGGAAGCGCTGGTGCAAGTGCTGGCGGCCCCGATCTAGGCGCGCGGCGTCGTAGCCCCTAGCGGTTGCCTCTTGGCGCTGGCCGTCGCTGAGCGGGCGGAAGACTGCGTTGCCGTGGTGATACGACAGCTCGTAGGGCGACTCGGTCCAGCCATCGACAATACCGCCGTCGGCTTCTGGGAAAGCCGCGAAGATGTCCTCCCAAGACGCAGCGTGTAGCTGGGTGCCGTAGGGATCCTCCGCCAGCGGCAGGCCCTCGGCGGCAATGGTGCCGGAGGCGGGCGCGAAGATCATCACGGTCCAGCCGCGCCTTTTGGCGTCGGCCAGCATGGCGTGCAGGAGCTTTTCCTTGTCGGGTTGCAGGGGCACGTCGCGCAGTTGGGCTGTGAGGCCGCGCTTTTGGTAGGGCGCGAGATCGCCCTTGAACGCGGGGATGGTACACTGGCCTTGCTCATCGGCAAAGACCAAGCGGCCAAAGACTAGGCCGCGGATGCCGCCTTGTTCCCAGGCGTCGAAGATGCGCTCGTAATCGGACATGACCGCCTCTAAGGGCTGGCCGATGCGAATCCAGGGGGTCAGAGCCATGGCGTGTTCTCCTGTTGATGGGTAGGCGCAATATATCGCGCTGGCGGGGCGGCGTCCATTATTGCTATCAGGTAGTAGTTCAGTCGGCGATAAAGATTGTATATTATGAATGATGCTTGCGGACAATGGGCTGAATACAAGGAGTCAGAGCCGTGAGAAAATTAGGAGCCTTTAAAGAATTCCATTCGCAGGAACTCAACGATCCTGTCAAGGCTAAAGCGTATATTGATGTGGCATTAGAGGAATATCAGAGCGATAACGACGACGAAGCGCTCTTGCTGGCCTTACGGGATGTGGTGGAGGCGCAAGGGGGGCTGGGCCAACTGGCCGAGAAAACCGGCTTGAATCGGTCCAATATTTATCGAACGCTATCGGCGGGCGGCAATCCCCGTCTCCATACCTTAGCCACCATCCTGCACAGTATGGGTCTGCGGCTATCAGTAGATTTTGTATCGTCAGATCCTCAATAAGGGCCGCCAGCTTGGCCTAGGCATGTCGCTTGAGCATAGGCTTTACCGAGCAGGGCTGCGACCCGGAGTGGCTCGATTTTTTGAGATACGTCTACGACAGGGGCAGTGGTGCGAAGGAGACGGGAGTGGCGAGGAGAGCCCCGTGAAGATCGAACGTATCGAGGTTCGCTCCGTGGGTTCTCCGGTCGAATAGTTCACCTAGTCCGACGATCCTCCCAGTAGCCTCTCAGATGGAAGAATAACGTGTGCGATCTGACGATGGAGGGCGGCGCAGAAGACAGCAGCTCTACCTCCACCGCTAACGATCTGATACGATTTCCCCGCCTTCTGAGGCACGGCTAAGTCAATAGGCAAAAAAGCTCCCGCCTAGTGTCGAAATTCCATCCAGTCCGCAGCCCGACTACCGTTAGTGGTGTGAGGCGGCTGCCCACAGCCGCAACGGAGTTGGGCATACCGGGGCGCTCGGTTCGTTCTCTCAAGCAATATGTAGGCACGCCTTCCTTTCTGAGACATAGCGCGTTCGCGGAGATCTCATTGGTGATCGGGCCGGCAGTTCGACTGCGACTAGCTGGGCACGAACATTGTTTTATAAATTAGTGTATGTATATTATATTTGACATTCATCGCTTGGGTGTATATCTTAACTAACTTTACGCAGTAGCTCTCTATCTTATGGTTTATCAAAGCCTGTTGACTCAAGATATTGAGGCGGAATCGAGGATTTTCTGGAAAACTGCGTAACGTCAGTTACTTATACGTCTGGGGAGGATGAGCATGAAAGCGCTTCTAGAGAAATGTGAGTACGCTGACTTCGAGTATTTGTCAAAGGTGCTCGACAGCTACCTTTCATTTACAGATGACAATAAGCGGAAACAGTTGCTCGACAAGAGTAAGAGCAATAACGCCGCGAGAACTGAACTCATCTTGTTGATTGACAAACAGATCCGGTACTACGGGTCGTCCGACTTCGCCTATTTGACACGCTTCCTTTGTGGGAAAGATAAAAATGAGGCTGGGGTGGCTGCCTCTGAATTGATCGATGACGTTTGCAAAAAACTCAAGGTACCCATCAAACGCGGTGGCAGTAGCGAGGTTAGGCTTGAGCGTTTGGTGAAAGCTGTGGTTGAGAAAGAACTTCTGAGCAAATCCCCGGAAGAACTCTCAAAGGCATTCGAGGATATTGGGGTTGGCGACGCAGACCGAGACCTCATCATGGATCACCTAAAGAAAAACGGGAAGGCAGCGGTCTTACCTATTCTCTTCAAGGTTCTTGGACCCAAAGTTACCCTTGGGATAATTGAGACTATCATTGTCACGATACTGGCTCAAATTGTCGGAAGAGAGGCAGCTAAGCATCTAGTCAAGGAACTTGTGAAACGTAACCCGTGGCTGAATGTGCTCGGCCCTGTATTGTGGGTGATCTCCGGCACTTGGATAGCTCTGGATCTTCAAGGTCCGGCATATCGGAAGACCATTCCGATATGTCTGTACCTAGGCATCGTTGCTTTGCGCGATGGCTCAGAAGAGTGAAGTTTCCACCAATATCAAGACCACCGGATTGAAGGGGCATGGGTGTACCACGCGACGGAGCACAATCCGGCGGATATCCAGTGACGCCTCGATAAGGCGAAGACCGGTGAACACTGCGAGCTTCTGGAGAATTTTCCATCCGTCGAAGGTCTTGAGTCCCATGCACAAAAATGTGTGGAGGAAATGAGTTGGTGGAAACGGAATGTCTCCGCTCGCGGTGTAGGAAAGGAAACCGCCAAACTCGCCTCTCTCGAACTTCGTGACGCCCAATTGCCGGTTCGGTATGGCAGGAGCTTGACCGAGGGCAGCTACGTGTTCTGGAAGGATGAGGCCGGTGTCACGAAAATCCACATGTTCCCCAATGGAGATGACCATGAGTAAGCGACGAAGCACACCATCCAGCAATATTCTCGACATAGATCAGGTGCGGATGAACCTCGCCCGAAATCTGGTGGCTGCCCGAACTGCGCTGGAGATATCCCAGGACACCTTGGCTACTAGGGCTTCGGTCTCCCGGGCGACGGTGATTCAGATCGAAGGAAGCGAAGGCGACCCTAGGCTTTCCACGTTAGTGAGCTTGGCTGATGTACTTAGCGTTTCCCCGATGTTCTTGCTTCTTGGGCGTGAAGACATTGAAGCACTCTCCAACCTGCAAAATGCCGAAGACTTGCCTGTAGAGTCGGATGAGCTTTCAGAAGAGGACATCGAGACGATGCGACGTCTTCTGCACTCGGGTATCTCGCGCAACAGAAACAAGGCAATCAAAATGGGTATCGCCGCAGCGTCAGCTAAGGGGGGCGTTGCAGCCAGTGCTCTAGCCGGCGCGGCAATTGGCAGCATCCTTTTGCCCGGGGTCGGAACGGCAGTAGGTGCAGTCCTTGGCAGGCTCTTGGATTCGAAACGCAAAGATTAACAACCTTCGCCAAAAAAGAAAACGCGTACGCATAAAAGCTGAAACAGAGGAGTCGAGAATGACGAAGGGGTGGGAGTACCTTGAGCCGTTAGAGACGGTGAGACCGAGCGAGGAGTTAGACGCGGGGGCCGTAGTTGCAGCATGTGACAAGCTTAATGAACTCAACCGTGGTCTACGGTGCCGTCTCGAGAGTGCCCTTCGGGACAAGGGCTTCAACAAGTGGGCAGATGGACTGCGTAACGAGTTCTTGGCATCCGACGAACGCCTATTCAACTGCTACTTCGCAAACAAGGCTTACAGCTTCGAGATCCCGTCGCATCCCCCCCACCGCTTGGACGGCTGTCGTGCTGCGGTCGTCTTCCACATGAACGACGCCCTTCAGCAGACGCTGATACGTCACTTGCGTGCGCTGCCAAAGGCGGGTGTCATGAACGCATGCAGGTCTACCGAGCCCGAGGAGTTCACCCGCGTGTACCGGTTCACGAACATGCGTGCGCTCGTCAACGTGATCAGAAGTGTTCAGTACAACGTCGAAGATTTCGCCTTTGGGGCTGAGGATCTCTTGGTCGGAACAGGCGGCTCACGCTATTCGTGCCGATCGGAAAGCTGGTCGCATGATTCAGATTTCATGGGCGAGCAGGTACTGCTTGGTTTCATGCGTGCTCCTTCTCCTAGTCTGTTGAACTCAAACTATTCAGGCAGCCCAATCGTCGCTGCTGGCCTCGTGAGATCACACCTTGAGGCGGTGCTGTTCCGCAAAGACTTGAACGCATTACTCGAAGGCCAAGAGCCGCTGAGCGCGGATGACTGGTACGCGGCATTGAAACTTCATCGTGACGCCGGCCATGTGACCCCCTCTTTGAACCAGTGGGTCAAAAAGCTTTATGGTCTTCTTTCCTTGGCACTGCATTCAGGAGTTGCGCTCTCACGAGGTGAAGTCTGGGCCTTCAGACGAGTTGTTGATCTCCTGCGGGATTCGCTGAATAGTTAACAGTGATGCTACTGCACCAACCCGAAGCAGTAGTAGGTAAGTGTGATAGCGGTGGCCGTTTGATTTGATCGTGTATGTGCTCGCACTACTCGCTGCTTCCGCTTCTCACGTTGGGCTTATTCTTGCTATCAGCTATCCTTGCGGCGTTGTAGCTTTTCGGCTACACTTTTCCCATGTCAGAGGCGGTATCACACGAGGTCGAGGTATATCAGACAGAGGAAGGCCGGCCACCCTTCTCGGAATGGATTCGCAACTTGAGGGATCGTACTGCTAGGGCCCGTATTCGCACTCGACTGGCGCGGTTGCGATTGGGTAACTTCGGCGACACCAACTCGCTCGGTGGTGGCCTCCACGAGCTACGCATTGACCACGGTCCCGGTTATCGGGTCTATTTCGGGCGGGCAGGTGACCGCCTTGTGTTGTTGCTTTGCGGCGGCAGTAAAAGAACCCAATCACGGGACATTGAACAGGCTCGGATTTTCTGGCGCGACTACAGAAGAAGGTCATTATGAGCAAAGCATCTCGACCGTATAAAGAAGGGCTACTAGAAGATCTCAGAGATCCTAGCGAAGCGGCTGCGTATCTGACTGCTGCTCTTGAGGATGGCTCCCCTGACGTGTTCCTCCTTGCGCTGCGCGATGTAGCCGAAGCTCACGGCATGAAGCGACTCGCAGAGGGCGCTCAGCTCAATCGCGAGTCGATGTATCGAATGCTGTCCGACCAAGGTAATCCCCAACTCTTAAGTTTGACCGCAGTTCTGCGCGAGTTGGGCTTACGCCTTGCAGTTGAGGTCAGCGATCCCGTGGCTGCCTAACACCAAACTAGACAAAGGAGGTGCCAAATGGACCGCGAAACAATGACCAACGAAGAGAATTACTGTTTCGACGTAGCCGGGTATTTGCACGTGCCGGGGACGTTGACTCGTCAGCAGGTCGAGCGGCTCAATGGGAAGATCGACGCCGTGGGGGCGACGGAGGGAATGCTGGGTTGGCCGGGGAAGGCGCGGGAGCCGTTCCGCGACCTGTTGGTGCAGCCGGCGTTGGTGTGGTATCTCAACCAGCTTGTCGGCCAGGGGTTTATCCTCGACCGCGCACCAGAAGTCTGGTGTGAGGAAACCAGCGACACGACCGCGCCGCTGGTCGGCGGCAATGAGCCTCGGGACCCTGCCATTGCGTACTACTTCCAGAACGGGCGGCGCTTCAGCGAGGGGGTGCGGGTGCTGTGGGCGCTGGAGGATGTCGAGGAAGGGGACGGCGGCTTTGTGCTGGTGCCGTGCAGCCACAAGGGCAATGTGGCGACGCCGGAGGAGCTGGCGACCGGGGCCGACGATATGGGGCTTGTTTTCCAGCCGGTGCTCAAAGCGGGGGACTTGCTGATCGTGGGGCTGGCGACGGTGCAGGGGATGCGGCCGTGGAAGGGAGCAGGGCGTCAGCGGCTGTTGAGTTACGAATTTGTGGGGCGCGGCGTGATCCGCAGCGCGGGGACTGGGCCGAAGACCGCAGTGGAGCCGCGCCCGGAATGGCACGCCGACTTGAGTGAGGTACAGCGGGCCTCGCTCTACAAGCCGAGCTACCAAGCCACGTCACCGCCGCCGACGATTGTGACCGATGGCAAGACGACGCGGATGGAGTCCGGGGTATTTCACCCGTCGCTTTTACAGGTGGATCCCGACAGCGACATCGACTACCGGGAATTTTACTTCTGGGATCTAAACGGCTATTTGGTCTTGCGCGGGGTGATGGACGGGGAGTGGTTGGCCGCGGCCAACGAGGCGGTGGACCGCTTTGAGGACCAGATCAAAGTCGGCGAAGAGCTGGCGCGGGGGTCCAAAAGTCTGGCGGGAACCGGGCGGCCCTTGTTGAATGGACTGCTGGAACTGCCCCAGCCCTATTGCGAACCGTTCCGGCAGATGGTCGCGCATCCGGCGGTCGAGCACCGGCTGAATTGGATGGGTGGCAGCGGTGGGCGGATGGGTGGAGCGACGGGTTTTGTCTCGGTCCAGGGAACCAGCGGCCACTCGCTACACGACGCCAACGAGCCGCTCAATCCCGGCCGCGGCTATGTGTACCACAACGGCCGCAGCTATTGCGAGGCGGTCACCGTGACTTGGCAGCTCAGGGACGTGCGGGCGGGCGACGGAGGTTTTGCCTGCGTGCCGGGCAGCCACAAGGCCTACTACAAATTGCCTCCCGGCGTGCGCACCTGCGACCGCGATATGGGGCTGGTCAAACACGTCGAGATGCAGGCCGGCGATGTGCTGTTTTTCGGCGACGGCGGCACGACTCACGGAGCGTTGGCTTGGAAGAGCGAGATTGCGCGACGGGGCATCCTGATCAAGTATTCATCGCGCAACTTCAACCGCAGTGGCGGCGAGATGGCCCACCCGGAAAACCGCTGGGGCGAATTGGTCGAGGGGATGAGCGACACCCAGTTGGCGGTGATGCGCGGCCCGGACCGCGATGTGTTCCACAGCAATGTGCCGCGATTGGACGTGGCCAATGGCGAGGTAAACGTGTCGTACGAGCGGGGATCGTCGCTCTACAGCAAGGAAGCACCGACCGGGCCGTTGGCAAACGACAAGAAAAGTTAATCCCCATCTATCGACACTTGGGAGGAATCATGCGCCTACTCATCCTAATCCTCGTCACGGCCCAGCTAGCCGCGGCCGATGCACCCGACTGGCGGCGACCCGTGGCTACCTATTCCATCGTCGCACGCGACTCTCTCAGCGGCCAGCTTGGCGTCGCCGTTCAGTCCCACTGGTTTTCCGTGGGTCCTATCGTTCCGTGGGCCCGGTCCGGCGTCGGCGCGGTGGCCACTCAATCCCTCGTTGACCCAGCCTACGGTCCGCTCGGTCTCGAATTGATGGCCATGGGCAAGACGGCGTCGGCAGCGCTTACCGCCCTGCTCGCAGGGGATGCCGATGCTGCGGTGCGGCAAGTGGCCATGGTCGATGCCGAGGGGAACGTGGCCGTCCACACGGGCGAGCGGGCCATCGCCGCTGCCGGCCACCAGACCGGTGCCCAGTACAGCGTTCAGGCGAATCTGATGGACCGAGATAGCGTGTGGCCGGCCATGGCGCACGCCTACGAGAACGCCGAAGGCGATTTGGCGGAGCGGCTGCTCGTGGCTTTGGAGGTAGCCGAGGCCGAGGGGGGAGATCTGCGCGGTCGGCAGTCCGCGGCCATCCTCGTGGTCTCCGCCGAGGATACGGGCAGGCCGTGGGTTGATCGCGTGTTCGACCTGCGCGTGGAAGATCATCCCGAGCCGGTGGAGGAACTGCGCCGCTTGGTGCGGCTGGCACGGGCCTACCACAAGCTGAACGAAGGCGACGAATGGGTGACGGCGGGGGACATGGCGGCAGCTATGGACGCCTACCGCGAAGCGACGGAACTGGTGCCCGATGAGGCAACGGGCGGCGAGGCTCCCTTCTGGGTGGGGGTGACTTTGGCCTCCGAGGGCCGTGAGGAGGAGGCCGTGCCCTACCTGCGACGGGCGCAGGGGCAGCACGACCGCTGGGCCGACTTACTGCGGCGTTTGCCGGCTTCCGGCCTGCTGCCAGCAGACGATGCGCTTCTGGATCGTCTTACTGCTGCCATGATCGGCGAGTAGCCGTTCACTCGACGACAATCGAGTGGATGGTGGCCGCTTCCATGGCCTCCCAGTCCACGGCGAGGCCGAGGCCCGGCCCGGCGGGCGCATAGGCATAGCCGTCGGGTTGGGCGCGGATGACGTCCTGCATTCCGTATTCGTAGGGTTCGCAGGGAACCGACTGCTCGAAATAGGAGCAGTTGTCGTGAGCCAGCATCAGGTGCAGGTTGGCTGCCGACACTAGGCTGTATCCCCACGACATGATCTCGCATTTCATGCCAGCCGCTTCGGTGAGGGCGATTGCTTTGTTGGTCTGCGTTATCCCGCCCATCATGGCCGCGTCGGTGCGGGCGCGTCCCCACGCTTTTGAATGAAGGGCTTCGGCAAAGGTGTGGAGGTCCTGAAACCAGTTGCCGGACGGGAGGATGGGTATGGTTACCCGGCTCGTCAGCTCTCGGTAGCCGTCGAGGTCCGAGTCGTGCAGCGGGGCCTCAAACCACGTAAAGCCCATTGCTTCGAGTTCTTGAGCGACTCGCAGGGCGCCGTCGCGGTCGTAGTTGTTCTCGGCGTCGAGCATGAAGGCGACGTCGTTGCCGGGGTACTGCTTTCTGACGGCGCGGGCGAGTTCGAGATCCAGCTCGGGAATGCACCAAGTGTGGAACTTGATGGCCTTGAAGCCTTGGGCGATGAACTCCTCGGCATTCTTCAGATAGGATTCAACATCCTCAAAGAGCGGGGTGCTGGCATAGGCAGGGATTTTGTCGCGCGCTCCGCCCAACAGCCGGTAGAGCGGCAGTCCCGCTACCTTGCCGGCCAAATCCCACAGGGCGATGTCGATGGCGGCCAACGACTGGGGCGGCAGCGGAAAGACGCGCGGCCTGATCTCGTGCCAGATATGCTCCCGCAGGAGCGGGTCCTTGCCCAGCAGGATGGGGGCTAGATGGCGTATGGATTCGGCGGTATAGCGCTCGAAGTCATACGAGGTCGCGTTCCAGACGCCAGCTACGCCCTCGACGCCCTCGTCTGTATAGATCCTGACGACCGTGTTGGTCGAGTACTGATCCGGTAGATCGTCCGACCAGGTGAAGCGGTCAACCGGCGGGGCTACGGTGCGTATTTCGACTTTGGTGATGTGCATGGAATGCCTTTCGTGGCAGTGAATGCCTTGAGAAACTGTCTGAAAATTCGGAGAGCCGCCCCTTGTATGCAAAAAATAACGTGGAATCGAGGGCCTCTTGCCCACGGGTCGCTTTCGCATGGGGATCATAACCTACCTTATTGCAGCGCAATCGTGGTTTCTTGTATAATCTAGCAACTATTAACGCCCTGCCCAATCCGCTCATTTGCAAGGAGCCACATCATGAACTATCGGTCCATACTGATCGTCTGCTTGGCAACACTGGGGCAGGCCGGCACCGGACGGCATGAGAATAGCCTTCGCTTCTGGTCCCAGTAGGGTCGGCCCGTTTGATATTTGGGTAGTTGATATAGACGGGAGCAACTTGGTCAATTTGACCAACGGCTCGGGCGGAAGATGGCCCGCTTGGCGACCAGCCTCCCCTTCCGCTACGAGCGTCGAGGCCCAGTCGTGGGGATGGATCAAATCGATCATAATTTTAGAAAAGAAAGGGCGGAGGTGAACGACGCGAGCGGACCCGCAAGAACCCCAAGACAGAGAAGCCCCTTTGATCGCATCATAGGGCACCAGTACACGGTTTTCGACGGGCTGGCTGGGATGCAGGTGGAAGACATCTATCAAGATCAGCTCGGCCTGCTCTGGATCGCCACGGCCGACGGCGGCGTAAGTCGGTTCGACGGAGCACATTTCGATACCTTTGGCCTGTCGGACGGGCTACCCAGTCTCACGGTAATGACCATTGCCGAGGACGCGGACGGGCGGCTGCTCTTCGGTACGCTGGGAGGCGGGCTAGCTGCATACGACGGGCGTGGTTTTCAGGTGTACACCACCGAGCACGGGCTGCCCTCCAACGACATATTGGGCATGCAATCCCAAGCCGATGGTTCGATACGGGTTCTGACCGACGCAGGGATAGGCTGGTTTGTCGAGGGGCGATGCGTAGAGCGCGTGACAGAAATTGTGGATCAGCCGCTAGGGCGGGTGTTCGATATGGCGACCGACGCGACGGGTACGACGTGGCTGGCGACGCTGAAGTGGGGAGTCATTAGCCTAGACGGTCGACGCATGAGCGCGGAGAACGGCGCAATGCAGTGGCCGTGGAAATTCGCCCAAGACGCCTCCGGCCCTCTGTGGATCGCTTTTCGCTACGTTGGTACCGAAGCCGTTATCGGCCGCTATGATCCAGACAGCCAACAACTCGACCTGATCAATGCGGACGCAGCTATCGAAGGGACGGAGGCTGTAAATCACGGCACGCGCCATGTGCGCTTGGACGATAGAGGTTGGCTGTGGATGACTCGCCGGGGAGTGCTAGTGTACGACGGGAAGGAATGGCATCCTTTTTCAGCCGGCTTGCCGGATATTCACTTTTCGGATGCGCGGCTGACCTACGCGGACCGCGAAGGAAATATCTGGGTGGGACTGTGGGGCGGCGGGCTGGTTTTTTGCGATCCGGTCAGCGTCCAGCTATACACCGAAGCCGACGGCCTACCTGACCGCGAGGTCCAACAGCTAAGGGAAGACCACCAAGGCCGGGTCTGGATCGGCACGATGGGAGGGCTAGCCTGTCTTGAAGACGACCGGATTCGCCCGGTGGATACCGGGCACAAGGTCACGGCGTTGGCGATAGATCGCGAGGGGCAAGTCTGGCGCGGGAGTCCCGAGGGCAAAGTAATTAAAGGGGTGGGGAAAGAGGCCCAAGTGATCGAGGTGGCAAAAGACAACGGCTACGAAGAAATCAATCTATACCCAGACCGGGAAGGGTGCATAAGGGTCGGCACTTCCGGGGGATGCTTGGGCAGGATAGAAGACGACCGCTTTATAGCCGAGAAGCAGGGACCTGATTGTTGCCGAGTCGCGTTGCAGGATCGCGAAGGCACCTTGTGGATCGGTAGCTATGGGACAACGCCGGCTCTGTACTATTACAAAGACGGCCATTTCCACGCGTCTGACATGGCCGGGATAGAAACTGTCGCTTATGTGAGCGCGTTGTGCGACTACGAGGGCACGCTTTGGATCGGGACGGCCAACGGCCTTTTCGCCTTTGACTACCGCGCTCAGCAGGTGCGTCGGTTTACGGCAGACCAAGGCGATCTGTCCGTCAATAGCATCTTGGCTCTGGTAGCTGACCCCCAGCAGGAGTGTCTGTGGATTGGGACGAGCGGTGGGGGCGTGCTGAAGTACGATGGTCGAGTGTTTCAGAGCATCCGTTTGGGCAAGTCCACCCTCGAGAATATTGTCGAGGCCATCCTGCGCGATAGCCGGGGCCGGTTGTGGTTCGGGACGAGGGCGGGGCTGATTGCATACCAGCCTGGGGATACACCCCCAGGTGTCGTGATCCGCCAAGTCATGGCAGGAAGACTCTTGGAGATGCCCCAAGCCGTGTCCTGCTCGGATAGCACTCCCGAGATTCAGTTCCACTTCCAGGGCCTCAGCTTCAGGAGCGGGGCCGAGCAGATGCGCTATAGTCACCGGCTCGTCGGCTACGACCCGGCGGAAGAGTGGAGTGCGTTCACCCCTTCCAACAGAGTGTCGTACCACCGCGTACCGGTTGGCCAATTCTGCTTTGAGGTGCGGGCCTTAGATCGGGATGGCCTCATGTCGGATGTCGCCAGCCTCGATGTGCAGGTGTTCCCCGACGAGAAGAGCGCACGCCTCCAGCGCCTAGAACACATGCACATGCTGCGGGCTTCGGATCAGGATTTTCTCAGCCAGAGCCAAGTCATGACCCAGCTCTTAGAGGAGGTCGCACAGATGGCCGAGACCGATATGACGATGCTGGTGCTAGGTGAGACCGGGGTGGGCAAGGGGGTGCTGGCTCAGAGGATCCACAACCTGAGCCGGCGCCGAGGGCAGCCCTTTGTCGCGCTCAATTGCGGCTCCCTGCCCGCTGGGCTGATCGAGAGCGAGCTGTTCGGCCACGAGCGAGGGGCCTTTACTGGTGCCGTGAAGCGGCATATCGGCTGTTTTGAACGAGCTAACTACGGCACCTTGTTCCTCGATGAAATCGGCGATCTGTCGTTAGAAGTCCAACAGGCACTGCTCCGCATTCTGGAGAATCGCTACCTGACGCGCGTCGGCGGCGAGCAGTCCATCCCGGTGGATGTGCGGGTGATTGCGGCGACCAACAAGGATCTGAAACAGGAGATCCGGGCGGGAACGTTCCGGGAAGATCTGTTCTACCGCTTGAGCGTGTGGCCAGTGAAGCTGCCGCCGCTACGGGAGCGTCGGGAGGACATCCCGGTCTTGGCGGCGCATTTTGCGCGTCGGTATGCCCAAAGTCTGCAGCGACCGGTGCCCGCTTTGGGCGACGGAGTAGTGAAGCATTTGCAGGCATACGCGTGGCCGGGGAATGTGCGCGAGTTGGAGCATTTGATCCGGCGGGCGGTGGTGCTATGCCAAGAGGAGGTTATTCAGGTGGAGGATGTGCCGCTGGCTGCTGAAGACGAGGCCAAAGAAAGGCCGTTTGAGCCGCCGGTTGCAGCCAAATTCAAAGACGAGAAACAGCAAATCGTGGAGGCGCTCCAAGCTACCGAGGGGAAGATCTATGGAGAGCGGGGCGCGGCGCACTTGTTGGGCATGAACCCGGAGCGACTGCGTTCCCGCATGCGCGTGTTCGGGTTGCAACGACCGAAGAAAGGGCTTTAAAGGGGAAAGCCGCGACCTACTAGGACCATTGCGCTGTTGGTGAAAAGTCGTATTAAATACGAAGAGAATCGTATTAAATACGGAAAAAGTCGTATTAAATACGGAATCTTTTAGATCAACTTGTAACGACGACGGACGTCACGCCTAATAAAAAGAAGTTTCACGCTATATAACCGCTATGTTTTCCAATCCTTTAGGGTATATCCCAAAGGATTTTTTTGTGCGGGGTCTGCTGTGTGGCACGAAGTATGCTTATATCTAATTGATTCGTCATCGAAGAATCGAATATAGATCAGCCTAAACGTCATAAAAAGGGTTTGTTAGAGACTCTTACCCAATCCCTCCATCTGAAAGGAGATGTGTTATGAACTCTTCTTACTCAATCCCGCCATGCGAAAGGAGCCGCGTTATGAACTATCGATCCATACTGATCGTCTGCTTGGCAACGCTAGGACTGGCTGTCGCTGGCTGGGGGCAAGCCGGCGATAAAATCGCATTTATCTCCGACCGCGCAGGGTACGGTGATGTGTGGATTATGAATGCGGATGGGAGCAATCCCATAAACCTAACCCAAGGACGGGATTGCGCTAGCCCGGCTTGGTCTCCAGATGGCACGCAGATCGCCTATATTGCCAGTGGCGAAATCTGGTTGATGGACGCCGATGGCAGTAATCCGCAACAGGTGACAGACGGTTCGGTCGATAAAGCGCGGCTTTTTTGGTCTGAAGACGGGAGGGGCATTTACTATGTAGCCGTCGTGACTTTGCCGCTTCCGGACGAGTGGGACGGCCCTGATGCGTTTGTTACGGCGCTGGACGGCAGTGGCGCGTCGCCTGTGGACTGGAGAGAGGTATATAGCCGCTTCCTCCCTGGTGTTTCTCCAGACGGAACCCTACTAGCAACCGTCTCGTTGTGGGATGGAGGGGGCCATAAGCATGTCAATTTCTACATCCGCACCAGTGCCAGTGATCACATGCACCCAGGTTATCTCCTACCTGAATCACTCCAGAATAAACTGATATACACCGAACCCTACGAAAATTGGCGAACGTTTCCTACTTGGTCGCCCGACGGGCTGAGAATAGCCTTTTCTGGTTTTCTCGATTTCATGGGTCAGTCTGAGATTTGGGCGGCTGATACAGACGGGGACAACTGGGTCGAATTGACCAACGGCTTAGGTGGACACTCTCCCGCTTGGCGACCGGCGCTTCCTGCTGCTACGAGCGTCGAAGCCCAGTCGTGGGGACGGATCAAATCGCTACTTTCAGCCCCATGACATACATCTAACCGTCCCATTCATCCTTCTGAAAAGAGCCACGTTATGAACTATCGGTCTCTACTGATCGCCTGCTTGGCAACGCTGGGATTGGCCGTCGCTGGCTGGGGACAAGCCGACGGTAAAATAGCATTTATCTCCCACCGCGACGGGTACGATGACGTGTGGATTATGAATGCGGACGGGAGCGACCCCGTAAACCTGACCCAAGGACGGTATTGCGCTAGCCCGGTTTGGTCCCCGGATGGAACGAAGATCGCCTATATTGACGTTGACGACGATGAGACTTGGCCGTATGGCGGGGAGATTTGGTTGATGGACGCCGACGGCAGTAATCCGCAACAGGTGACAGACGATTCAGTCGAAAAATTGAGGCTTTGGTGGTCTGAAGACGGGCGTAGCCTTTACTATACCGCCGTCCCGACCGGGCCGATTCCAGACGAGTGGGACGGTCCTGATACAGGTGTATATTTCGTTATGGCGCTGGACGGAAGTGACTCCTCGCCCGTGGACTGGAGAGAGGTGCCACGCACCAGTCTTTCCCCGGATGGGAACAAAGAAGCAGGCATCGTGCTGCGGGAAAAAGGGGACGAAGAGAATATCGCCCGCCTCTATATCCGCGATGTCAGGGAAGATGAGTCTTCGTTCATTCATGGGGCCTCGTTCTTTCGGATCATTCCCCTGCCCGATCTGCCTAACCCCGATCAACCTTTCTGGCATCCCGACATCAGCGTAATGGTCCCATACGAAGACTTCACTTGGGCACCCAACAGCACGAGGGTAGCCTTCACTTCTTTTACCACTAGCGACGGCTTTAGGGAGGTATGGGCCGTTGATATAGACGGGAGCCACTTGTTCAATCTGACCAACGGCTTAGGTGGACACTCGCCCGCTTGGCGACCGGCGCTCCCTGCTGCTACGAGCGTCGAAGCCCAGTCGTGGGGACAGATCAAATCGCTGCTTTCAACGGGCACTCATTAATCGCGCCTCGTGCTTAGGGGCGGTTCGCAAGCCGTCCCTACGTGCCCTTCTGCACCAACCCACCCTTCGACTTAGGGAGGTAACTATGCACCGCTTTATCGTAGCTATTTTGCTGCTGGCGGCTCCATACGGGGCTTTTGCCTCGCCCGGCACGTTGTTCGTAGAACCCGACTTTTTCACCCTTGGCCCGGGCATCGGCTTGGGGTTCCTTGATGATACCGGCGACCTCAACGGCGATGGGGCCGCCGATCTGGTCGTGCTGGGGCGGAATGAGGAAGGCGGTCCTTTAGGGGCTTTAGGGGTTCCTGGTGGGGCTTTCGTCTTTATCAACCAGAGCAGTCCGCCCACAGCCGTCGCCATTGAGCAGGCTACGCCGTCGGACTTTGTCTTGGGTGCGAACTATCCCAATCCGTTTAATCCGGCCACGACCATCCCCCTATCGGTGCCTGCCGGTGCCGAGGCTGTGGACGTAGCCATCTACAACCTCTTGGGACAGCTTGTGCGCCAAGTGTGGTCGGGTCCGTTGGCGGCGGGCGAACACCGGCTGACTTGGGATGGCCGAGATGATAAGGGCCAACCCGTCGCTTCTGGAGCCTATTTGTATCAGCTACGCGTGGGCGATCAGTTGCGCACCCGAAAGATGGTCAAGCTCGAATAGACGATCTGACATCGCGCCTCGTGCGTAGGGGCGGTTTGCAAGCCGCCCCTACGTGCCTTTCTGCACCAACCCCACCTTATCGCTCCACAAGCGCAAAATTCGCGCCGATTCGCGCAACAGATGCACGTATAAGGATCCCGCCCGGCGTCTCTTCTCTAGCCGCTCCCGCTGATTGAGCGCCATGTTAAACTTGCCTCGGGCTTGGGTGACGGCCCGCTGGCGGTTGTCAACGGCGATGGTGAGGACGCGCTTTTCGAGAGCCTCTTCGGCGTCGGCGTTGAGCGCCCGCAGGGACCAAATCGAGGTGTCGCCAGCAAGGCACCGCTCGGTGTAAGAAAAGACGCAGTGGCCCATGATGCGGCCTTCGGTCTGGAGCTGCTGCGAGGTACAGAGTTCGTAGATGGTCCAGACGAGAGCGGTGTCCATGGGCGCGGGGACCTCGTAGCGGGCGAGCAGATGCCGCGACAGTGACTGGAACTGCGGTCGCTCCTTGACCGTATCGGGCCGCCACGCCTCCACTGGGCGCAGCCAGTCGAGATGGTGCCGCGCTAGCTGTCCGAGGGCGGCGATATAGGTATTGGCGCGGTTGGCACCGAGGCGCTTGAGCACTGGCATGGGCCGCAGCAAGTGGCCGTATTTTTCGACGTGCAGCACCAGCCGCCCTAGGGCCTTTTGGGCGTCTGGGTCGCTGGCCAGCGCGTTGCGTTCGACTCGCAGTCGCGAGAGCAGGTCGTTGAGCTTTTCGTCCGCTAGCTCGCCGCTGAACAGCCGACTGATCAGCGCAGCGCGGCGTGGGTCGTGCTCTTTGCTGGCTGCTGGATCTACCGAGGGCTGCAACGCGGCGAAAAGCGACCGTTCTGTGGCCCGCTCTTGCGGCGTTTTGTCCAGTGCTGTGCCCAGGCTGTGCCGATGGCACCAGAGCTTATAGGCCGAGATCGTGCCAACGCCGAGCGCGGCAAAGTGCGCGGCGAGGTCTTCGTCAACTTGGTTGGGGAGTAGTAGGGCGTGCGTGGCATTGGTCATGGTGTTTTTCACTAATTCTCATCGTCCATTGTGCGAATTCTAATTCTAGGGCAGGAGATCAACAGTGCCAAATGGACGGTGCTCGTTTTTGCGTGTAAGGGTCGGAATAACTATGCTTAGAGGCCGGGCGGTTAGCTCAGTTGGTCAGAGCGCCTGCCTTACAAGCAGGATGTCCCCAGTTCGAGTCTGGGATCGCCCACCACTTTACAAGCCCCTGATTGCTCAGGGGCTTTACTTTTTCGCATCAAGATCATACGTGGCCTCGGGCTGCATTTTTCTTACATTATCATCGATCATCGAGCCTACACTACAAGAGGCGAGATAGAGGAGGTATTCATGAAACTGACTGTCACATTCGCCGAGTACGGATGCGATGGCATCGAGTTGCACTGCCTCCACAACCTCGAAGACCCAGACGAGGGCGAGGCCGCATCGTGAAATCCCCCCCCAACATCGTCTACATTTTTGCGGACGACATGGGCTACGGAGACATGGCCTGCAACAACCCCGATTCTAGAATACCGACCCCCAACTTGGACCGGCTGGCCACCCAAGGCATGCGCTTTACCGACGTCCACGCCCCCTCCAGTATCTGCACTCCCAGCCGCTACGCTCTGCTTACCGGCCGCTACTGCTGGCGCTCGCCCTTGAAACAGGGGGTACTTTGGGAGTGGGACCCGGCGCTGATCGAGCCGGACCGGCCGACGGTGGCCGGCTTCCTCCGCGAACAGGGCTACCGAACCGCCTGCATCGGAAAGTGGCACCTAGGCTGGGACTGGCCCACTATGGACGCAGGACCGGCCAACAAGGGGGTGGAACTGGGAGTCTACGACCAAGCACGGATCGAATTGGGCAAGAACATCGACTTCACCCGGCCCATCAAAGGCGGGCCTGTTGACCGGGGCTTCGACTACTACTTCGGACAGGACCTGCCCAATTTCCCACCCTATACTTGGCTCGAACAGGACCGCGTGCAGGTGCAGCCAACGGAGGAAAAGCCGGAAGACATAGAAGGCTTGCCGTATCCATCCACGTGTCGTCCCGGTGCCATGGCTCCCGGATGGAGTCTAGAGGAGGTGATACCCGAGTTGACCCGGCGCGTGGTGCGCTACATTGAGGAGTCGGGGGAAGCTCCCTTTTTTCTTTACTTCCCCATGACCGCCCCCCACACCCCCATCGTGCCCACCGAGCAGTTTCGCGGCATGAGTCAGGCCGGCGAGTACGGGGACTTCGTCTGCGAAGTGGACTGGTGCGTCGGCCAAGTCGTGGAGGCGCTCGATCGCAAAGGTATCGCCGAAGACACCCTACTCATCTTCGCCAGCGATAACGGCCCCGAAGTCTTCGCCTACAGCTCTATCATGCCCGATTACCGCCACTTTAGTAACGGCCATCTCCGCGGCATCAAGTACGATGCTTGGGAGGGCGGCCATCGCGTCCCCTTCATCGCCCGCTGGCCGGGAAAGGTGCCGACTGGCAAAGTGTGCAGCCAGCTATTCAGCCTTAGCGATCTGATGGCGACCTGTGCAGAAATACTAGGGGTCCCGCTGCCGTCGGATGCCGGTGAAGACAGCGTCAGTATGCTGCCTCTCCTGTTACACGGGGACGCCACGCCACCGACCCGCCGCTTTGCCGTGCATCACAGCCTCAACGGCAAGTTCGCCATCCGCTGCGGCGACTGGGTCTTCATTGATGCCCCCAGCGGCGGCGACGCCCGGGAGCCGGATTGGTACAGAGAGGAACGCGGCTACGCAGACCATGATTTTCCGGGAGAGCTTTTCAACTTGAGAGACGACATTTCGGAGCGGCACAACCGCTATGGGGAATACCCTGGGGTGGTCGGGGAACTGTCCGAGCTTTTGGACCGGGCCAAAGAGGGCGCCGACCCCAATGCCGGAGCAGGCGTCGCGCCCGAGCTATTGACGGAATAGCCGCCGAGTGAACTCTTGTAGATTGGTGGTTCGGAGTCTCTGTAAGGTTTGAGCTGTTGCGGCTCTGCACTACCAGTGGCCGCTACCGAAATCTTTGCACACTCTCTTATTCAACCGCTGGAAAGCGGAAAGAATAAATCGGCGCATCCATTTATGGGTGTCGGCGGTGCGAAATATTTTTTGCGCTATTACACCCTGAGAAAATGGAGTTTTGCCCAAGCGATGATCTAACTTCTACAGGAGCTATACCCATGCCCAAGCGCCCCAATATCCTCTTTCTCCTCAGCGATGAACACAGTTTTCGCTTCCTCTCGGCTCGCTCTCCGGAGCGCGGCGGCGAACCCTGCCGCACTCCGACGCTCGATCGCCTCATCCAGCAGGGCGTCCACTTCGAAACCGCCTATTGCCAGATGCCCCTGTGTACGCCCAGCCGAATGTCGATGCTGTCCGGCCGGCACCCGCACCGCTGCCCGGTCCTGTGGCCCGAAACCCCTACCTTTGCTTCGCACCTGGGGCAGCACGGCTACGCCACGGCCGCCGTCGGCAAGATGCACCTGCAGGGCTCCCGGCAGTACGCCGGCTTCGGGGCCCGCCCCTACGGCGACTTTGACGCGCCCTCGCCAGGCCATCAGAAAGACCCACTTTTTCTGCCCGGGATCCAGGATCACATCTTCATGCCCTCCATCATCGAGGATGCTGGTCTCAGCGATATCCCCGAATCCCTGCTCCAGGAGCAGTTTGTCGTGCGCGAGGCCACGGCTTGGCTGCGCGAACACCGCCACGCCCACCCGGACCAGCCTTGGTTGATGTACACCTCGTTCGTCCACCCGCACTTCCCGATGAACGCACCCCGCCGCTTTTTCGAGCGCTACTACCCCGAAGGGGTCACCCCACCGCGGGTGGGCCGCAGCGGGGACGCCCAGGACCACCCCATGACCTTGGAAGCTCTGAGGTCGGATGGCGGCGAGTCTCAGGGTCATCCCGCCGAAGAGATCACTGCGGAGCAGACCCTGCGCGCCCGGGCGGCATACATTGCCTGCGTAGACCAGTTGGACGAGATCATAGGGGACTTTTTAGCGGTCCTGGAGCGCGACGGGCTGCTCGACAATACCGTCATCGTCTACACCTCGGACCACGGCGAACTGGCTGGAGAGCACGGCCTGTGGTGGAAACAGACTTGGCACGAAGCTTCTGTTCGGGTGCCGCTGATCGTCTCCCTGCCGGAGCATCGCAGGGGTCAGCTCTCGCCGGCTGAAATCGCCGCGCCGGTGAGCCTGGCCGATATCTTCCCCACGCTCTGTGGCCTGACCGATGCGCCCCTGCTCGACGATCTAGACGGTATCGACCTGGCACCGGCGGTGCGGGGCGATGCCTGCCCGGCTCTGGCAGCGCGCCCCGGCGTCATCGTCGGGCACTTGGGCAAAGGATACCGCATGATCCGCTCGCAGCGCTACAAGTACATCGCCTTCCGTGCCTGCGAGGATCTGGCCTTCGACCTGATGGACGATCCGGACGAGCAGCGCAATCTGGTAGGCCGCGCCACAGGGGAGATGGCCGCCGAACTGGAGAAACTCAGGTCCGCGCTCTTCGATGGCTTTGACTTTGAGAAAGCCATCGAGTCGACTAGGCGGGAAAGCGCGCAATATCGCAAGCAGTATCCGAGCCGGATAAAGCCCCGAACGTCTAACCAGATCATGCGTGGAGACGGGATGCTAGTAGAAGCAGACCAACCGCTCTATTATCCAGATGTGGTCAGCCAGGACCCGCGCCGGGACTTCAGTGACTGCCCGCAGCAGCGCAGAGCTTCCCGTCGCCGTCGATGAATCTGGCGGTCGGATAACAGAGGAACCGTGAGAGGGTGATGTCGCTGGGCTTTCGTTCCACGAAAGGGATGTCTGGGAGCCGTGGCACTGAAGTTCCCCCCCCTTTAGAGACCTCGGCGTTCACGCTCAGGGCGTTCCTGCTGGGCTGCGTCTTCGCCTTCTTCGTCTCAGCTGGGTCTACATATGGGACCCTCTACCTGCAGGGGTCGTTCATGGCCTTGGGGACCAGCACGGTGGGCGCAGTGTTCCTTCTGGCTCTCCTCACCGGCTTGGTGAATCCCTTGCTCAGACTGGTCCATCCGCGGGCGGGCCTGAACCAGCAGGAACTGCTGGTGATCTACATCATGATGGTCATGGCCTCCCCGATTCCCACCCTCTTCTGCGCCCGCTTCCTCTCCCAGATCACCGCGCCCTTCTACTACGCCACCCCCGAGAACGATTGGCGCAACCTGATCCAGTCATACATACCCCACTGGTTGATGCCGCACGACGCCAAGGTCCTGAACCCGTTCTACGAAGGGGTAGAGCAAGGGCAGCCGATTCCCTGGGAAGCTTGGGTGCCGACGTTTTTGGCTTGGACCCCTTTCGTCTGGGCGCTGTTTTTGGTGATGATTGCCAGCATGGTCGTGCTGCGCAAGCAGTGGGTCGAGAACGAACGGTTGGTCTATCCCTTGGTACAGGTGCCCCTGGCCATGACCGAGCAAGGCGGGGAGAGCGAGCGCATCCCCCCTTTCTTTAAGAATCCGGTGATGTGGGCCGGCTTTGCAGTACCGTTTCTCTGGGGTACGCTGCACGGGCTCTACAACTACTTCCCGGATGTGTTCCTCATCGCCGAGGACATAGACATGGTCCGTTTGATCGTGCCCATCTTTCGCGACACTTCGGAGTTGCACATCAAGTTGCGGCCCAATATCCTGGGATTTTTCTACTTCCTCAAGACGGAGGTCGCCTTCAGCCTGTGGTTTTTCAACCTGTTGTTCAACATAGTGCGGGGAATTTTCGGAGTCTTTGGTATCACTAGCTCGGAGACCCTCGGAGGCGGTCACGCGGTACAGGATCCGATTCTGGCACACCAGTCGATGGGGGCGATGCTGGTGCTGTTTTTAGGCGGCCTGTGGACGGCACGCAAGCATCTGAAGGAGGTTTTCCGCAAGGCCTTTACTGGGGATCCGACGGTGGATGATTCCGGAGAGGTCCTCTCCTATCGGACGGCGGTGATTGTCCTGATTACCGGCAACCTAGTACTGGTGGGATGGTTGTGGCTGGCGGGCATGCCTTTGTGGGTGGCGCTGAGCTTGCTCTGCTTAGCGGCAGTGATTATCTACGGCTACACCCGGGTGGTGGCCGAGGGCGGGCTGTCGGATGGCGCGCCGCCGGTAGTGCCAGCCGGCATCTTAGTGTCGGCGGTGGGCTCGTCGGCGGTGGGGTCGCAGGGCTTGGTCATTTTGGCGACAACCTATTTCTGGACGGCCGGAGTGCGCAGTTTTGTGATGACTTCGTGCGCTAACGGCCTCAGGTTGGGGGAGGAGTTGGAAAGCGACAAACGGCCGCTGTTCTGGGCTTTGGTCCTAGGTGTGGTGGTGGCCTTGGCCGGGTCGGTCTGGGTGATCATGATCCTCAGCCACGAGTACGGGGCTCTCAATCTGAAGATATGGTCGCAGAGGGACGCCTACGACTACATGGGGAATTTGATTCACTCGCCGAAAGCGCCGCACCTGTGGGGCTGGATCAACACTGGGATCGGGGCCGTGATCATGTCGGGCTTGATGATCGCCCGCTGGCGCTATGTGTGGTGGCCGCTCCATCCCCTGGGGTATCCGATCGGTCCGATATGGATCATGACCGCCCTGTGGTTCAACATGTTTTTGGCCTGGCTAATCAAGGTGCTGGTACTCAAGTATGGGGGGGTGGGACTCTACATGAAAACCCGTCCCTTTTTCTTTGGCATGATCCTGGGACACATCTCACCGGGAGGCTTCTATCTCATCATCGATCACTTCACCGGAATGATCGGCAATGTGATCTTCTGGGGATGATGTGTAGGGTATCAAACTCGTTCCAAAGCATAGGAATATTCACTTGTCAAATTGGGAATGTAGAGTTAACTTGCTAGGTAAATGTAAACATTCCTGATTTATTGCCTGAAAGGAGGCCCCTGCGCAAGAGCTTGAGGTGGATTCACGTGGAGGAAGTAATAAATAGTCTCTAACACTCTACATTAGGAGGACATACTACTAATGAAGAAATTCACGTTGATGCTTTTAGGGTGCGCGCTGTCCCTCGGACTAAACACGTCGGTCTCAGGGCATACAAATGTAGAATACTTCATGCCCCAGGTGCCCGACCCCAGCGCGATTACGATCGATGGAAACGAGGACGATTGGGGCTGGATGGAGGAGGATTTCAAGATAGGGTTGGAGCAGACGTGGGACATGCGTGAAGGGGATGTTCAAAGGGACGACTTAGATTTCTCTTGGTTCGCTGGGTGGAGTGCGCCGCCGGACAATCGAGTATATTTCTTCATCAGAGTTCAGGACGATACCCTGCGTATCGTCGAGGAGGATCAGAAACGCTGGTGGAGCGATGACCATCTGCAAATCTACATTGACGCCGACCACTCAAGCGGGAACTTCTTAGGGGAAAATCTCGACCAGGTTTACAATGGGCAGCGCTACCATCTCCGCGTCAAGCCGCTTCCCGGCCAGCCGGTAGCCTACAATAGCCTGCTTGAGTATATCGACCTCCCGGAAATAGGCTGGAGTTCGGACCTGTACAATGGCGAGCCCACAGAGTGGTTCGAAGTCGCCTGGACGTTGCTGCCGGCAGGGGCCGGTCATCTATCGACCAATATTACCTGGACCATAGAGTTCCGCGCTGCTTTATGGGATATTCATAGTACAAGCCCGGAGACAAGCGTAAGGCATATCCTCCAACCCGATAAGATTATTCACTTTGGGGCGCGAGTTGGCGACGGCGACGGAGAAGGTGGGTTGAAACATGGAATGGTCATGATTGGTGCTCAACCCCAGGCAGGCCAGAAGGGCCAGTATCATCCCGACTGGATTTTGCTGGAAGCGGATGAGACTGCGGTAAGGTCCACCTCTTGGGGCCAGATCAAGAGACATCTGGACAGTCAATTGCGCTAATGAAATAGGGATGCACTCGGCCCACCACTTTACAAGGGGAATTATATATCTAACTAAGCAAAAATTGTCCAGCTAAACCGGAAATTACAGGAAATGCTGGAAGTCTGAAAATGGATCAGACCTATCAACACGGTTGCTTCGTTCTCGTTGTGGGACAGACCAAAGCAGAAGATATGTACATAGGTATGGACGGGAATCAATTAAATGATCAAGCCTTCAACGACTCCTTATGTAACTGGATACTTTCTGATGAGCCGGGCCGTTGGGTATATGAAAATAAGAACGGGCGGATCGCGTGTGTTTCTGAATGGAAAAGCCAAGACTAATAGCAGTGCCTACTTAAGTATATAATTCCCTAATAAAAGCTATGGTCCTGTACTTCCAACTCACCCCACGCCCGCCAAAGCCTCCCCCAATACCCGCACCTGCTCCTCGTCCTCGGCATTGACCGTAAACAAACACCCGTCGCACCCGTGCCCGGCCACCGCCTCACCCAAAGCTCGAACCAACTCGGGGGCCGCTCCCGCTGAAAGGGGCGGATACAGCGGCACCGTCCCACTAGTCTGCGCTTTTAAGCGAGCCACTTCCCGCTCGTATAGGGCGGCGATCGGCAAAGGTCCTTCCGCCACCCCCGCCGTAGTCTCCGGCAAATCCAGATCCTCCACCCCGAACATGCGCCACACCAGAGCCAATACCTCGCGTTCGTCCAGCCCTTGAGCGTGCCGACACAAAGCCGCAGTCCACTCCCGCGCCAAGTTGGTCACCCCGGTCGCCCAACCCACCACGCCTCCGTGCGAACTCCCCCCGGTGAGAAAATCCGTCGCCTCTTCCCACTTGCCGTACCAATGCCCGCCCAACAGCCCTGTGGAGGCGGGAAACACATCGCTGCCAAAGACCTTATCGCGCCCCCTGGTCTCCTGCACGGCCGCGCGAAATTCCCCCATGCGCTCGGCCAGTATATGGGCGCGAAACTGCACCCAATCGAGCACGGCCCCATCCTGAGCCAACAAGCCCAAAAATTCCATCAAACCCGGACGCCCCACAGCCAAAGCCCGCACTTCGGCCAAAGTCAATTGCGCTAGGCGCTGGCGCAGAGCCAGTACGCTGCGCCGCATGGCCGCGAAATCGTAGCCCAAGCGGGCGGCTTCGTCTTGGCAGCTAGCACAGCCGCAGGCCATCAGACTGTGTACATTGGCCGGAGCCGGATAGCGGGCGTGGTCCACGTCAAAGCCGTCAATAGCGTAGCGCTGCACCGCTTCGACCAAGCAGTCGCGCGTCCACTCGTTGATTGCCTTGCGGCTCGGACACAGGCCAATGCCCCACTCCTGATAGCGCCGATCCAATGGCCGCCCCTCCAAATCGCGCAGGGCAAATTCGGGATAGACCTCGCCGCCGTAGCTCCACAAGCCGATGTGCCCCCACACCTCGATCCCCGTGCTTTTGCACGCTTCGATGACGCGCTGCAAGGGCGCATCGTCAAAGCCACTGATAATCCCCGCCACTGGTGGGTAGATGCCCTCCGAACCGCTCGGCCAAGCATCAATGCGCTGACGCCAGTCCTCAAAAGGCCCCCGCTTGGCCAACTCCGCCGAGGCGCTAAAACCCGAGGTATGGCACACCGGACTTTCGGGCATAATCGTCGTCAGGCCGACAGCGTCCTTGAGCTTTTGCAGGGACTCGGGATGCTGGGCCACATATTCTGTCTGGCAAAACCAGATGCGGCGAGATTTATGAGTGGACGTCATATTTTGTCTGGCTCCATCCAAGCGACTAATTGGCGCACAATGCGAAAGGTTAGCCCCCACAACAGCGGGCGGTTCGGTCCCAACAGGTCGAGTGCTGGAAATGCCTGTTCTGCGCTGCGGCGTCGCAGTCGGTACTGAGTCCGCTTACCGGGATCGCGCAATTGGTCGGCCCCCGCCCAAAAGGCCGACTCGATCTCGTGGTTGAGGGTCAAGGCTGCTGGCGTCGCCAAGCGATAGACGAAACCAGATACCACCACCGGCAGCATATGCCCGGTCAAATCGTCGACCCGGCCCCAATACTCGGCACCGGACAGATCGAGCCCGACTTCCTCCAAGGTCTCGCGCTCGGCCGCAGCCCGTGGCGATGGGTCGTCTGCCTCAATGCGGCCACCGGGAAAGGCGATGTGCCCCGACCAAGGATCGTCCAGGTGCTGGGCGCGTTCGATAAAAAGCAACTGCAAGCCCTCCGACGTCGGCCCCAAGACCACGGCCACGGCGGCCCGCGTCTTGTCCGTAGAGCCTACCAAGCAGGGCCGGTGCTGGGCGAGACCCGTCTGCACCGCAGCCCAAGCGCCTATATCCACGACCGCTTCCAATCGCTAAATGTCGTCAAAAGGATACAGTTTCCGGCCCAACCGCTTAAAGGCCAGCTTGGCATCGGCCGGATCGTGTACCGACGGCTCGGAAATCACTTGGATCTGGCCGGCCCACGACTCAAAACCAGCGCGGAAATGAGCTGCGGACTTGACGCCGACATAGCGCATCTGCTTTGGGTCCAAACCCAAAGTGCGGGAAAACGCCGTGCAAAAGGGTTGCTCGCGCTTGTTCACCAACAGCACGTGTACCCCGCCTTGGCGGATGTGAGCCGAAGGCCCCATGGTGCCATCTAGGCCGGCGTACATAGGCCCGTCGTAGAGAAAGCGGCCATCGGTCAAGGCCACCACCTCGGCCCGCATGGAGCAAGGCTCGCCTTGCAACGGAGACGCCTTGCCGCCCACCTCTAAATCGAGCACTGCACCAACGCCTGCTTGGTGGCAAGCAGCCACGGCTGCGGGATCGACGATGTACAGCACGCAGGCGTCTTGCAGATCGGCCGCCAAAAAAGCTTGCAACAGCCCAGTGCTGTCGCCGGGCGAACCGCCGCCGGTATTGTCGTTGCGATCGGCGAAGATCACGGGGAAACGCCCCGTCCCTGCGGCCGCTTGCAGTGCTTCTGCGGTAGAGGGCATGGCCAACTGCCAATCGGCCCGGCGCTCCCACAGCCAAGCGGCTAACTCGTCGGCGCAGGATTGGGCTAGGGCGGGATCGTTGTCGGTCGCTATGTACACCGAGGCCCCCATATCGGGGATATCGGCTAGGGGGAAACAGGTGGCTATGGAGCCGCAGATCACGCTGGGCCGCGCTTCAATTTGGTGCAGGTATTCGATGGCCTGGCGCATGGGTGGATGGGCCGTCACTTGGTTCATGCCCCAGACTAGCGGCAGTTGGTGCAAGGCCATGGTCGGCCGCACGCCTTCCCGTACCATGCGCACCAGCACATCGGCGCACTCGCGGCCCCTTGGTGCCATATCGATCTCTGGATAGGTCTCCCGCCCAATCAGCACATCGGCGGCTTCGATCATGCCTTGGGAGACATTGGAGTGGATGTCCAGTTGCCCGACGATGGGCATATCCGGACCGACCAACCGGCGTAC
This sequence comes from Candidatus Latescibacterota bacterium, assembly GCA_965261395.1. Lineage (GTDB taxonomy): Bacteria > Latescibacterota > UBA2968 > UBA8231 > UBA8231. Next base: position 1,545,451 of record OZ253462.1, on the reverse strand, counting down.
TGCTGCTAGGATATGCCCTTCGGCGTCGTCAATGCCCTCGGCCACCATGGCCCCGTGCAATTCCAATAAAACCCCGTCGATAGCCCCCCCCGCCTCGATGCCGTCGACCAGTTCGCCCACTAGCCTATCGAAAATGGAGCGGGGCGTCGGGGCGCTGGGATGGGCCTCGGCTAACATCGTCGGCACTACTTCAAAGCCGTGCGCCTCGGCCCCTTCGAGAAACCCGCCGATGGGCGTATTGACCCCAGTAAAGCGCTCGACAATTTCCGCTCCGTGGAGATAGCTGCGCTCCCGGAAACTGTCCAACGTGGTAGCTACGTTCGTGAAGGTACTGCTCTCGTGGGAAATGCCTCCGATGGCTACGCGCATCTGCTGCTCCTTTCAGTTTTTTTGCCTTTGTCACTTCGACTCCGACAGGCGGGCAAAGACTTCGCCTGCCGTCATGTCCTCAATACGCAGTCGTTTGTCCCGCGCCTTGTGCCCCCGCACAATATGCACCCTGCCCTTGGCGACCTTGAGCCGCTTCGCCAGCAGGGCCACCACCGCGTCGTTGGCCTTGCCGCCCTCCGGGGCCGCTGTTACCCGCGCTGTCACTTTGTCGCCGTCAATCTCGACGCTGTTGCGCCCGGCCTTTGGCTGCACTCTGATGTCGAATTCCATGCGCTGCGCTTGCTAAATCGACGCGAACCAGTCCCTATCCACTTCCACGACCTCGACCATCTTCTTTCTTACGCTCACGCCGAGTTCGAGCTCTTTTATTTTGTCGATTAGCAATTCGCCATCAATCAAGTCTATCAGCGGCACGCCGTCCCGGGTGGCTTCTCGTTGCGCCTCTCTTGTGAAGCCACCTGTCGTCAAGATAACGCCCTTTTCCGCCCGTCCCATCATCGCGCCGCGAAAGTCCCTGACCACGCTCGGACTAACACTGCCGCTGTAGCGCTTGCACTGGAACAGCACGGGAAAGCTAATCAGCCCTACGAGGCGGATTATTCCATGCCCGTCAATTCCGCCATCGCCCGATCTTCCCGTGACCTCAACCTCGATACAGCCCGATTCCCGCAACAGCCTTTGGCACAAGCGTTCGAATGCGTCGGGAGGCATGTTCTGGAGGGTGTCCAGCAAATCCTCACGCCAGGCAGCGGTTTCACCTGCGGAATCCTCGGCTGGGTTTTCAAGGTTCTCAGTGGGGGCGTCTTCTTCAGTTTTGGCTTGTTTACGAGCTTGCTTCTTTCGCTTCCGTTGACGGTAAAAATTTATAACTCCTTCGGGGTCGTCAACACGCTGGGTTTCCCGCCCTTTAGCAGTAAGAGACCACACGCCTCTCTCCGAATTATCAATCAAACCGTACGTTTTGAGGTAGGTTCTATCCCACTGCAATCGGTCTTCCAGCTCTGTAATACTTTTTGTCCTGTGCGGGACTTGGGTAATAGCAGCGGACAGTCCCATATCTTCACTTACTCGGTTGTTGATTTCTCTATTGGAAGCACTACCTCCAAGCGCGTGGAGCGCAGTAAGTGTCGGATTTAGTAGATCAGCGCGTTTTGGAACACTATCTCTATTGATATTGTCAGTCATTGCAAAAACTCCTTTCAGGATTACGGCGGAACCGAATATTCACCTTTTCACGTAACTTACTTGGACTATTTTTAACGGCGGATATGCGGTGCCTCCATCACGGCTCGCTCTTCCTCGGTCATATCCTCGATGTACTCGGAATACGTCGTCTCGTGCGGTCCCGAGCCATAGGACAGAGTACCTGGGCTGAACTTGTACAGCAGCGCCCGCCGCTCGTGTGCGGCCGTCCACGGCAGCGTGCCGTGCGTCAAGGTCTCGGTGAAGATCACTGCGTCGCCGGCCTTGCCATTTACTTCGAGCACGTGCTCTTGGTGCTTTTCCCACTTAATCATGCTCTGCGGACAGGCTAAGTTGGCCTTGTGGCTACCCGGGATCACCGCCACGCCCCCGTCGCCCGGCCCCTCGTCGGCCAGCAGATATTCGACCACGGTCAGCCCGGTGAAAATGCGACCGTTCTTAAAGAAGTACACTTCCGATATATCCTTGCGCTCCACCCCACCGCCGTGCAAAAGCCCGCCCTCGCAGCCCTCGTCCATGGCGATCAGCCCTGGCCCATGGTCGAGGCGATACCCCTGGCCCAAGATTTCTTCGAGATAGGGTTTGACTTTGGGATGCGCCAGCAACTTGCGAAACGGCTCGCACCAAGGCTGTTCCCAAGCGAGCATACCACCTAAATCCTTGCGCCGCGAAGTGCCTTGCAGCGCCTGCGCGTCTCCGGACAGCGAGCGGTCTATCTCGCTCATAAGGTCGCGGTGGCGGTCGATGCCGGCGTTTAGTTGGGCCACCTCCTCGGCGGTCAGCACGTCTCTGAGGACCAAATAGCCCGTCAGGTCAAAGAGGTATTTGTCGTCTTCGTTCATGGGGGCTCCTTTGGAGAAAGGTAGGCTGAGAAGATGGCAAATTAGCGAGCAGCAGAGTAGCCCATTATCGCTGATTTGCCGTAATTATTGTGAGTTATGATTACACTGTCCAATATCGGCAAGTTCTACGGCGACCAAACCCTCTTCACCAATGTCTCGTTCCAACTCAACGCCGGCGAGCGCTACGGCTTGGTGGGGGCCAACGGGTCCGGCAAGACCACACTCCTCAACATGCTCTCCGGCGACCTTGAACCAAGCGAGGGCGCGATCACGGTCCCACAGCGCCTGCGCTTGGGGGTCTTACAACAGGATCAGTTTCTCTACGAGGACGAGTCGATTCTCAATGTCGCGCTGATGGGCAACACAGCGCTGTGGGAGGTGACGGTCGCCAAGGAGCGGCTTCTCGCCGCATCTGCCGAGCACTTTGACGCCGACAAGTTCGCCCAGCTCGAAGAGACCTTTCTCCACTGCGATGGGTACACCGCGCAAGCCCGTGCCGGCGCGATCCTAGAGGGTCTCGGGCTGCCGGCTCACATTCACGACGATCCGCTCTCAACGCTTTCCGGCGGCTTCAAGCTGCGGGTCTTGCTCGCGCAGGTGTTGGCCAGTGCCCCGGATGTGCTGCTGCTCGACGAGCCGACCAACCACCTCGACATCCTCTCGATCCGCTGGCTAGAGACCTTCCTGTGCGACTTTGCCGGGCCGGTGGTGATCATCTCGCACGATCACCGCTTCCTCGACAACATTAGCACCTGTATCCTCGACATTGACTACGAGACGGTCCAGCTCTATCGGGGCGACTACACGGCCTTCATAGAAGCCAAGCGGGCCGAGCGCACGCGCCGAGAAAAGGAAATTGCCAGCCGCGAACGCGAGATCGCCCATCACCAGCAGTTCGTGGATCGCTTCCGCGCCAAGGCGACCAAGGCCCGCCAAGCCCAAAGCAAGCTGCGGCTGATCGAGAAGCGGGAAGAGGAGATGGTCGAGTTGCCGCGCAGCTCGCGTCGCTACCCGGCCTTCCGCTTTGAGCAGCGGCGCGATAGCGGGCGCGATGTGCTCTCGCTCAAAGGCGTCAAAAAGGCGTTCGGCGACAACGAAGTGCTGCACGGGGTCGATCTCCTCGTGCAGAAGGGGGATCGCTTGGCGATTATGGGCCGAATGGCATCGGCAAATCAACGCTGCTCAAGATCGCGATGGGCGAGTTGGCCGCCGACACCGGTGAGACCGAGTGGGGGTACGAGGCTCATCCCGGTTACTTTGCCCAAGACCACCGCGAACGGCTCAGCCCTCCCAACCAAACGGCTGAGGCGTGGGTCTGGGAATGCTGTCAGGACCAGGGTTTCGGCTTCGTGCGCGGGCAGATGGCGCGGATGCTCTTTTCCGGCGACGAAGGCGAGAAGCGCTTGGGTGCGCTTTCAGGTGGCGAGGCGGCGCGGCTCGTCTTCTGCCGGCTGGCCATTGCCCAACCCAATGTGCTGGTTCTCGACGAGCCAACTAACCACCTCGACCTCGAATCGATCGAGGCGTTGGTCGAGGGGCTTAAGAACTATCCGGGCACGTTGCTCATCGTCTCGCACGACCGCTGGTTCATTAGCCAGCTAGCCACGCGCATTGTCGAGATCAAACCCAGCGAGATTCTCGACTTCCGCGGCACGTACGAGGAGTACGTCCACTTCTGTGGCGACGACCACCTCGACGCCGATCAAGTCATTCTCAAGGCCAAACAAGCTAAAAAGAAAAAAGAAGAGACCAATTCACCAGCCCAAGGACCGCAGTCCAACCGCAAGGGCAAAAACAAGCAGCGCCGCGTCGCGGCACGACAAGCAGAACGCATGGCGCGTATAGAGAAAGCAGAAGCCCGGCTGGCGGAAATCGACGCCCTGCGCTGCGAGCCGACGTATTACGCAAAGACCTCGCCCGACCAGATCAAGGCCCTTGAATGCGAACACGCGGATATCGAGCGCACGTTGGCGACCCTCTTGGAGGAGTGGGCGGCGGTCGAGGAAACCATGGATAAAGGAGACCCATGAAACGCAGAAACATAGCTACCAGCAGCGCATTTGGCGCGGAATTCGGTTATTCGCGCGCCGTGCGCGTGGACCGGCATATCCACGTCGCTGGCACCTGCGCCCAGCCGCCGCATGACCAGGGCGATGCCTACGAGCAGGCCAAGGGCGCGTTGCAGATCATCGCCAAAGCTCTCACCGAAACCGGTGCCAGCCTCGACGACGTGGTGCGAACGGTCGTGTACATCACCGATGTGCCCCATGCCGCTGGCGTCACCCGCGCTCACCAGGAGGTGTTTGGCGAGATTTTGCCGGCCTCGACCTTGGTCGTCATAGCCGCGTTGCTAAAACCGCATCTGGTCGTCGAGATCGAAGCCTACGCCATTTTGCCCGCAGAAGGCGCGTGAACAAAGACCGCCAGCTTTTGTCCATCGGCGTCTTGGGCTGCGGCCCCATCGCCCAATTCGCCCACTTTGAGTCGTGCATCAAGGCCCGCAATACGCGCCTTTATGCGCTCTGCGACCAAGCACCGGACTTAGTCGAGCGCATGGCCGCCATTCACCAGCCGGAGAAAACCTACGCCGACTTTGCCGACATGCTCGCGGACCCGCAGGTGGAAGCGGTCATCATCGCCACGGCCGATGCGTTCCACGTCCCGCTCAGCTTGCAGGCGCTGGCTGCTGGTAAACACGTCTTCGTGGAAAAGCCGTTGGGAACAAGCGTGGAAGAGTGCGAAGCTCTGCGTCAGGCCGTTGCCGACTCGGGCTGTACGCTCCAGGTCGGCCACATGAAGCGCTTCGATCCCGGCATTGCTTTTGCCCGGCAGTTTATCCGCGAGGAGATGGGGTCGCTGTTGGCCCTGAAGGCTTGGTACTGCGATTCGACCTATCGCTACACCATGACCGACAACCTCCAGCCCTTGCCTCTGCACAGCGATCAGGCGCGCAAACCAGCGGGCGATCCCAAGGGCGACAAGCGGCGCTACTTCATGCTGACCCACGGCTCGCATCTCATCGACCTAGCCCGCTTTTTGGGCGGCCCGCTCACGGCCGTGCGCGGCCGGTGCAAGGAGATGTTCGGGGCGTATTCTTGGTTCGTCGAAGTGGAGTTCGCCAATGGCGGCCAGGGACATCTCGATCTGACGGTGGCCGTGCGCATGGACTACCACGAGGGCTTTCACATCTACGGCGAGCACGGCAGCGTCGTCGGCAAAACCTATCTGCCGTGGTTTTTGAAATCCAGCGATGTCGAGTGCTTCTCCACGCGAGACGGTCAGTACCACCGGCCTTTAGGAGCCGACGCGCATTTCTACCGACTCCAACTCGAAGGTTTTGCCGATGCAGTCCTGCACGGCGCGCCCCAAATGGGGGCCGATGTGGAGGATGGAACCCAAGCGATGCGGGCGATGGCCGCCACTGCCCGCTCGGTCGCAAGCGGCGATTGGGTCCGCTTGGAGACCGCCACCGGCGGCGTCTAACACAGCGGATCAATGCCCATGTCCTCGGCCGGCCCTCGCTTATGGCCTCTCTATTTGCTCGGAGGAGGCGTCGTCCTGGCGCTCCTGCTGATCTGGTTGCCCGAAGCCCCCCATCGCCAGCAACAGGTCATGCGCACCATGGCCACCTTCATGCTCGCGATTTTCTTTGCTTTGCTCTGGTTGCTCTTCGCGTCGCGGCTGGCCTGGGGACAGCGCCTGCGCTATTTCGGCGGTATCGTCCTCGTCATTGCGCTTGGGATCGGGTCTTTTCGCGTTAAGGGTATGAGCGGCGATTTCGCACCGATCCTCGAATGGCGTTGGAGTACTGAGGACGAAGCCACCGCTGTCGAAGGAGGGGACGCCACCGCGCTCGACGCCCGCGATTGGCCGCAATTTCTCGGCCCCGAGCGCAACAACCGCCTCCTCGGCGTCCACCTCGAGCGCGACTGGGCCAAGCACCCGCCGCGCGAAATCTGGCGTCGCCCCGTCGGCGCAGCTTGGTCCTCCTTTGCCATTGTCGGCGGCCGGGCCGTAACCCAAGAGCAACACGGCCCCGAGGAGCAGGTCGTCTGCTACGACTTGGCAACGGGCCGCAAGCTCTGGCAACACGCCGACTCGACTCGCTACGAGACCGCCGTAGCCGGCATCGGCCCGCGCGCTACGCCCACCATCGCTGGAGACCGGGTTTTCACGCTGGGCGCTACTGGCATCCTCAATTGCTTAGATCTGGCCAGCGGGGCGCTGATTTGGTCGCGGGACATTCTCGCCGACAACCAAGCTAAGGCCCATATGTGGGGCATTAGCTGTTCGCCGCTGGTTCTCGACACCTTGGTCGTGGTCAGTGCCGGAGGCCCGGATGAGCGCTCGCTAGTGGCCTATCACCGCCAAAACGGCGCGTTTGTGTGGGGCGGGGGCACAGACAAGGCCGGCTTCAGTTCACCGCGTCTGGTCACTTTAGCTGGACGCGAGCAGATCCTGATCTTCAACAACCACAGCGTCGTCGCGCACGATCCGCAGAGCGGAGTGCCCCTCTGGCACCAGCCTTGGGATCGGGCTGAATGCATTGCCAACCCCCTGCCCTTGCCCGGGGACCGGGTTCTGGTCTCCACCGGCTACGGCATTGGAGCCAAGCTGTATCAAGTGAATGCCGCGCCCAACGGCGAGTTGACGACCGATATCCTCTGGAAAAGCCCTCGGATCAAGGCCAAATTTGCCAACATGGTCTATCGCGATGGTTTTGTCTATGGCCTCGACGATGGGGTGCTGGTCTGCCTCGACCCGCAAGACGGCAAGCGGCGCTGGAAGCGCGGGCGCTACGGCCACGGCCAACTCATCCTGATAGACGATATCCTGCTGATAATGAGCGAATCGGGCGACGTGTTACTGGTCGAGGCTCGCCCCGACCGCCACGTAGAACTAGCGCGAATGACGGCCTTCGACGGCAAAACTTGGAATCCCCCGGCCTTTGCCACACCCTATCTGTTAGTGCGCACGGACAGCGAGGCCGCCTGCTACGAACTGGCGCTTACAGACGGTGCCCAGGCGCAGCGCTTCTAATAGGGTCATGGATCTGCCCGCTACTCTGTGATCGCGACTCTAATAACCGGGCACTTGTAAGGAGGAAAGTCATGGAAGACTATTCGCACATTCAAAAGCCGGACTTGGGCTACCGCTATGAGTTTGCCACCGACGAGCTCGACGCGATGGATGAATGCTTGGAGGCGCACGGCTTCGCGGTGATCAAAGACGCGCTGCCGCCGGAGATCGTCGCCAAGCTCAAGCAGGCGGTGTGGGACGGCACGGACCCGGAGCACGCGTTGCAACCAGGCGAGAGCCGCACGCGGCACGCTTGGATTGAGTCCGGCCCGGGCGCTTGGGAGGTGCTCGACTACGCGCCCTTCATGGACATGCACCGGCACCTGATCGGCACCGACGAACTGACGCTCCACCGCTCGGCCGCCATCATCCGCCGGACTGGCTCAGCTCCCGTGGGGTGGCACACCGATTGGTGCGGCTACTCGACCGAGATCAAGCATTCGGGCGACGTCCTCAACCGCGGACTGTGGCCGTCGGGCAAGTGGTTTTACCTGACCGGTTCGCGGCCCGAGCACGGCGGCCTGTGCGTCATTGAGGATTCCCACGTCGAAGATTGGGAGGGGCCGGAGGGATTCAGCATGACGGCCGACCGGCGCTCCTTCTACCCGGAGGGCACGGAGGAACGCGGCTACAACGGCTTCGACATTCCCGGCCTCGTCCCCTTCTTCACCAACGGCGGCGACATGATCGTCTTCGCCCATCGCACGTATCACGGCGCGTTCCCCAACCGAATTGAAGAAACGCGCCTCTCTTGCGGCATCGGCTTCCGCCCCCGCAACCACCGCATCGACATTCCCTGGGAAATCCCAGAGGAAGGCCAGTGGTTTTTGGCCAACCTACCCGAGCATTTGCGCCGCTATACGGACGGGTACACGAGCATCAATTTGGAGTGGCAGGGGTGACTGACTAGGGCTAATCCTCGCGGCGTGGACGGACTACGGTCTCACCATCCGGTTCGATGAGAGGGTGATGGTAGATGTAGGGCGGTTCGAGCACCGCCTGCTGCGCCTCGGTCAACTCCGACACCCATTCTGGCTGCGCGACCTCGTACGTGCCGCCGTCGTAGTGCAGGTACTTTGGCGTGTACCGGTAGAGCAGGGCGCGGCGGTCGTGGTCCGCCTGCCACGGCAGGGTGCCGTGCAAGGTGTTCTCGCTAAAGATGACCATGTCGCCGGCCTTTAGGGGCACTTGGTAAACGACCTCTTGGTGCTCCTCCCAAGTCGTGATTTTTGGCGGGCAGCTAAAGTTCGCCTTGTGGCTGCCCGGAATGACGCAGAGGCCGCCGTCGCCGGGGTTTTGGTCGTGCAAAGTGTACTGGACGACCAAAAGGCCACAGCGCATCTGGCCGTTGGAGTACGCGTAGAAGCGGGAGCCATTGAAGAGGACGTTGGTGGTTCCGTGGATGCGCAGGCCTTCGATACCCTTGGGACCGTTAATCATTAACGGCTCGTGGTCGAGCTTCCAGCCGCGTCCGTGCAGGGTGTCGAGGTAGGGCAGGAGCTTGCGGTGCGCGAGCAGGTCGCGGAATGGCTGGCAATGGGGCTGCTCCCAGGTGAGCATGTCGGTGAAAAGGCCGCGCTTGTCCGTCCCAGCCATGTTGCCGCTGGGGTCGCCGATTGGGTCTTCGCGGCGCTGGTCCCAGTTGGCGTCGAAAGCGTCGTTGAGCGCTTTGACTTCGCCCTGCGAGAGGAACTCGCGGACGACGATGAAGCCCTGCAGGTCGAAGAGGAATTTTTCAGTGTCGTTCATGTCGATTCTGACCTCCCGTCAGTTGTGGAATCACCCACTCCGCCCCAAGCGCACGTCCTCTGCCGCCAGCCACTCGGCGTACGGACGCGGCATGGGATCGGGTGGGGGCAGGCCGTTTTCGCGCCGCCAGCGCAGGAGGGGGTGGGTGCGGTCCTGCTGGGGTAAGTCCACCCGTTTGCCGTACGCGGCGGACTCGAAGATGCCCATCATGATTTCCACGATGTGATGGCCGACTGGGCCACTGCACTCGTGCTCGCGGCCCTCATCGAGAGCCGCGACGTACTCCTCTACATAGGCGTAGTCGTCTGGGTGGGCCGAACTCTGCGGATCGTAGCTCTCGCAGTAGATGGGTGGGAGCACTTCATAGGGTTCTCTTTGGTCGTTGAGGGCGTAGTGGGGCTGCGATAGCAGGAACGCGCCGAAGTCCCTTTTCCAGACGAGCTGTGAGAGGACTAAGCGGCCTTCGCTGCCGCAGAATTCTATCACCGGATTGACCGGGGCGGGAAAGCGGTGTTGCAGGAGGGTTGCGGTGACGCCGTCGGCGAAACTGAGCGTCGCAGTGATGTGTTCGCCGGCGATGGTGCCCATGCCTTGCGGAGAGGGCACCACATCCGTCGGGGCGATGGGGCGGCCATCGGTGGTGGCGGTGGCCACGACGCTGTGGCACGGACCGGCGACCTTGAGCAGGTTGTTGATTATGTGCGTACCGATATTCATTAGGTTGTAGCCGCCGTAGTAGTTCTTGCCGTGAGCGTGGATGTGGCGCAACTGGCCAATGCGCCCCTCGGCAAGGGCTTTGGCCACGGCTTTCATATAGACGCCGACGCGCCCTTGGTGATGCACGGCGATGCGCGCGTCTTTTTCACGGGCCTTGGCTAGCACCTCGTCGGCCTGTTGGCAATCGACGCACAGCGGTTTTTCAATGTCGATGTGGACGCCGTATTCGAGTGTGCGCAGCGCTAGCGCGTGGTGGAATTCCGTGCCGGTGGGAATGGCGACTATGTCGGGTTGGTGCTGTCCGATCATCGAGTCTAGGTCGGTGTAGCGGGCCGCGACTCCGAGTTCGTCGCCTAGGGTGTCGAGCCGGTCTTGCACGAGGTCGCAAAGGGCGACGATTTCCGTGCGGGGGTGGGCGTGGTACGCGCGTGCTGCGGCCGCGCCGCGGCCCCGGCAACCCAATATGGCCACGCGATAGCTTTTCATACCATCCTCCTAGCGGTCTGAGTGTTGGAAGCCGAGAAATCGACGCCTATATTGAGCGTGGTCCGCCTCGGCGCGAAAGAGTGCTGAGGTATTATAACAAATAGTGATACTAAGGAGGAAAACATGGGACAATTCCACGGGGTAGTGCCGGCGATTATCAGTCCAAAAAACGAGGATGGCACCTTAAACGAAGAGGCCTTCCGCGCCACAATGGAGTTCAATATACAAGCTGGCGTACACGGCTTTTGGGTCGCCGGCGGCACCGGCGAGAGCGTCCTGCTCGACGACGAGGAGAACCAGCGCATCGCCGAAATCTCCGCCGACCAGAATGCGGGACGCACCCAGGTCATCATGCACGTGGGGGCCAACACCACGGCGCGGGCCGAAAAATTGGCGGCTCACGCAGCCCAAGCCGGAGTGGAAGCCATCTGCGCGGTGCCCCCCTTTTTCTACCAAGGCGACGACGACGGCGTGGTAGAATACTATCGAGCCGTGGGGGCTGCGGCCGACCGGCCGCTGTTCATCTACAACTTGCCTGGCTGCACCGGTCTCGATGTCAGTCCGGCCCTGATGCAGCGCCTAGTTGAGGAAGTACCCCAGACAGTTGGTTTAAAACACTCGTCGCCGGTATTCGCCAACCTGCTCGAATTCGTCCGCATGGGGCTAGACGCCTTTATCGGCAGCGGCAAGCTGATGTTGCCGGCCATGACTGTCGGGGCCGTTGGGTCTGTGGATGGTCCTTTGTGCGCGGCCCCGGAACTGTGGATGGCCATTTGGAATGCCTATCAGGCAGGCGATCTGGCCGCGGCAAAACAGGCCCAGGAACGGGCCACTGCCTTTCACCGCACGGTGGCGCAATTCGGCTATTTCGGCAGTGTCTTGGCCGTGGTCAGTCAGCGCATAGGGATAGAGTGCGGCGATCCCCGACGTCCGTTGCGACCCGTGCGACCCGACGAGCGCGAGACGCTGTTGGCGCAGGTGGAGGCCCTTGGGATTACCACCTAAGTTGGCCTTTGTTCGCCTATTTGCCGCTACCGGAGACCTCTAATGCGCAGAAATATCTCGACTCTCGCCGCACTCGTCTTGATTCAGTGCGGCAGTCCTAGCGATGTCGCCGACCATGTCGCCGCCCGAGTCGCCGACAAAGAAATTACCCGCGAGGACCTAACCCTTTTCGCCGCGGAGACGCCGGCCCTGCTGAGATCGGAAGCTACCGGCATTGACGCGGCCAAGGATTATCTCCAGACCCTGATCGACATGGAATTGATGCTCGTGGCCGCCCGCGCCAAAGGCTTGGATAAGGAGGCGCAATTCGCCGCGCAATGGGAGCAGGAGCAGCAGCACAGGATCGTCAAGGAGTACATAGATCGACACGTGCTGCCCGAGAGCCAGCCCTCGGAGCAGGAAGTCCGGGAGCAATTCGCCAAGAGCAAGTGGAGCCGCCTGCTAAAGCTAGCGCACATTCGGGTGGAGACCCAAGAGCAAGCCCAACGAGTCGTCCAAGAGCTGGAGCAGGGACGCCCATTCGCAGAAGTAGCTGCGGAACGCTCGGTGAATCAAACCACGGCAGCCAACGGCGGCCTTCTGAGCGATAACTTTATAGGCCGAGAAAACTTGCGGGATGTGCAGCTCCCGTTGTCTATCGCCCACGTCCTGTTCGAGGTGCCGAAGGGCGAGGTCAGCCAGCCCTTTCAGGTGCGGGGCGCGTACGAGATTTTCAAGGTACTGGACGAAGCCCGCGCGCCCGACTACTACCTCCAAGTATTCGCTCAGTGGCTCTTCCGGCAGAATTACGAGCGCGCCCAGCAGGAGCGGGTGGCCGAACTCAAGCCCAAGTACAAGGTTGAGGTGGATACGGCAGCCGTCGCGTTCCTCATTGTCGAGGGTACCAAGGGCAGTACCGCCTTGTGGGACATTGCGCCTGCAGACCGAGAGCGGATTCTGGGCCGCTACGACCGCGGGCACTTCACCATCGAGGACTTGATGAATGCGCACTGGAAGGCCCGCTTCCAGTACCGGCTCGAATTCAGCCGCGAGGGCATCGCCGATTTCATCGATACGCACATCCTGTCGGTCCAACTGTTTTACCTCGAAGCCCTTGAGGAGGGCTTGGACGAGGACCCGGCGGTCGTGGCTTGGCTGCACAACAGGAAAGAGGCCCTGCTGCTCGAAGCGCTCAAAGAGCGCGAAGTTCAGGCCCTCATCGATACTACCGACGCTTCGGCGCGCCGCTATTACGAGAACAACCTGCACAAGTTCATGGAGCCGCGCGCGACCGTGATTTTGGAGATTTTGGTTCCCATCCGGGCCGTGGCCGATTCGCTGCTGAAGGAAATCGAGGGCGGAGCGGATATGGAGATGCTCGCCGTGCGCCACACCACGCGGCAGTTCGCCAAACAGCAACAAGGGCGGATCCACCTGCATGCGTACGAGCGGGCCAGATTCGGCCCACTCCACGACGAGGCCATGGAAAAGGCCCCCATTGGCGAGTTGCAAGGCCCCTTAGTGCTAGAGGAAGGCTTTTCCATCTTCAAGGTCGAGGAGCGCATCCCCGACCGGCCCGAGCCTTTTCCGCAGACGGTGCGGCGGGCCAAGTACTGGCTGAGAAAGTCCGAGGAGAACAAGTACTTCGAGGAATTGATCGTCAGACTACGGGAGCAATACGCGGCGCAAGTGGAGGTGTTTGAGGAGAATCTCGTGGATCTGGAATTGTAACTTAATTAGAGAGGAACGCCGATGTTTAAGACGAGGATTGTTGCGCTTGCCAGCGCGCTGCTGGCCTTGAACGCGCCCTTGGCCGAGGCCAAGACCTTTTACTGGATTTCGCACGGCTCGCCCGCCGATCCGGTATGGACGTATTTCCTAGCCGGGGCGCAACAGTGGAGTCAGGATACCGGTCATCAAGTCAACACGTCCTTCCACAACGGCGACGTGGCTTCTCATCAGGAGGCTGTGCGCGCTGCCCTTGCCGCTGGGGCCGACGGCATCGTCACCAGCAGCCCCGACCCGGGCAGCTTGGTGCAAGTGGCCAAGGAAGCCAACGACGCAAACATTCCCATCATCAACATGAATACGCCCGATCCCACCGCCAGTTTCGACGCGTATGTCGGGGGCAACTTGGTGGCGGTGGGCCGGCAGTGGGCGCAGTATCTGGTCGATAAGGGGCACGTCAAACCCGGCGATTTCGTCTGGATGCCAGTGGAAGTGCCAGGTGCGACCTATGGCGTCCAAGAGGAACAAGGCGTCGCCAGCGTCTTTGAGCCGTTGGGCATCACCTGGGAAGTCACCGACGCTACCCTCGACCAAGCCGAAGTCATCGCCCGCATGGTTGACTACATGACGGCCAACGGCGACAACATCGACGCAATCATCGGCCTCGGCGACCTAGTCACTGGCAGCATCAAGCGCGTCTTTGACCAAGCCGGTTCCGCCCCCGGCGACATTCCCGTCGTCGGCTGGGGCAACTCCCTCGACACCACCGAGGAAATCCTCAGCGGCTACGTCAACGCGGCCATGTGGCAAGATCCGTTGGCGATTAGTTACATGGCGCTGTCGTTGGCCTCTATGGCTGCCAGCGGCATTCCGCCCGGTTTCGACGTCATTACTGGCGCGCTCTACGAAGCCGACGAGGCCCAGCTCTACGACGACATTCTATCGGGCGAATAGATGAACGCGGTTGTACAGCGCATGATGTCGAGGCCGGAATTCGGCCCGTTCGTTCTGCTGGTCGCCATGATTTTCGTCTTCTGGCAGATCAATCCGGCGTTTCTATCAGTGCGCAACATCGGCAACATGCTGGCCTTCACAGTGGAGCTAGGGCTGATTGCGCTGGCCATGACTCTGCTGATGACGGCCGGCGAATTCGACCTTTCGGTCGGCTCGTTGTTCGGGTTCTGTCCGGTGCTCATGTGGACCCTGTACAACACCGAGGCCACGTCCATTGAGGTCGGCTTTGTCCTCGCCTTAGGCACGGCGGCGGCTATCGGCCTGTGCAGCGGCTTGTTCGTCACGCGCTTGCGGATTCCCTCGTTCTTGGTGACGCTCGGCATGTTGCTGGTCGTGCGGGGCAGTGCGTTGGTGGCGACCAGAGGGTTCCCGCAGCGGACTTGGGACGCCGAGGATCTCTTCCTCGCCGAGCTACTGGTCGGGGATTTCAACGTGGGCGGCCTGCGCTTGTACATGTCGCTATTTTGGTTTGTGGCGGCTGCGCTGTTGCTCGGCTATCTGCTGACGCAGACCAAGATGGGAAACTGGCTCCAAGCCGCAGGCGGCAATACCGAAGCTGCACGCGCCCGCGGGGTGGCCGTAGAACGCACCAAGGTCAAGCTGTTTGTCCTCTCAGCCGTCATGGCGGGTTTCGCCGGCATCATCAGCTCCATTCGCACGGCCGCGGCCAATCCCAACAGCGGCACGGGCTACGAGCTGGAGGTCATCGCTATGGTCGTGATTGGGGGGACGGCCCTGACGGGCGGGCGCGGCACTATCATCGGCACGGTGCTCGGCGTGTTCATCTTGCGCTTGATGCGCAACGGCATTGTGCTCATTGGCGTGCCCGGACTGGCGTACAACATTTTCATCGGCGCGATCATCTTGGCAATGATGGCCCTGCATTCGTGGGTTGACCGCCGACGACAGCGGGAGGGGTAGATAGCTGTTGACGTGTTGGTAAGCAATAGGTATAGTCGGTGCGCTTAAATCCAAAAAAATATGCAACAATAGCGCTGAGGAGAGCGCGAATATGCTTCAGAATCAACAGCAGTTTGTCGAGTATCTAGATGCGGTGAACGCCGAGTTGGAAAAGGCCGGTTATGCGTTTGAGGACATCAAAAAAGCGTACAATCGCTAGGGGAGTTAAAGCAGGACATTATCGGGGCCGAGCTGATGGTGCCGGTGGTGGGGGCTTTCAGCGCGGGCAAGAGCACGTTGATCAATTCCTTTTTGCATTCCGAGCTTCTACCGGTGAACATCACGCCGGAAACGGCGTTGGCCACCGAATTGCGCCATTCTACGAGCGATTACATTGAGGCGATCAAGGCCGATGGAGAGGCGGATAGTTTTGACATCGGGGATATAGGCTCGATCAAGGAGAAAGCGCGGCAATACACGTACCTAGAGGTCTTTCTCAACAGCGAGCCGCTACGCGAGATTGCGCCCCTTGTTTTGGTAGATATGCCAGGGTTTGATTCGCCGTTGGATGCCCATCAGCGAGCTGTTTTGACCTATCTCGATAGAGGGAGTCACTATGCGGTTTTGATCAGCGTGGAGGAGGGCACTGTTACCCGCTCCATTCAGCGGCAGTTGTCGGAGTTCCACGAGTTCGACAAGGCATTTTCCGTTTTCTTGAGCAAGGCGAATCTGCGTTCGGAGTCCGATGTGGTCGCCATTGCTCAGAATATTAAGGAGCAACTCAGCGATGATTTTGATTTTGGCGATGAGGTCGTTGTGGTTGACCTAGAGGGTGGCGAGAGCCTCGCAAAGATGCTCAAGGCGATTGATCCCGAAGTGCTTTTCGACCGGCGTTGGAAACCCCGCTTAGAGGAGCACTTTTTTGATTTAGACGGAGGCTTGAATACGCGTATCAGTGCATTGCAAAAGGACGAGAGCGACAATCAGGAAGCTATTGACGAACTCGCCGTCGGCCTGCGGGAATTGGAGCGTAAGAAGAACGAGATGGTCGAGGATGTTCGTGCGAGGTACTCCACGCGCCGCGTCGATAGCATTGTGAATGGCGTGGGAACCGACCTGAACAACGCGGTTGACGAATTGACCAATGTCGCCGTGAACGGTGGCGAGGATGCGCTGCAACGATACTGGACGGAAATAGTCCGCGCCTCACTCGTACGCCACGTAAAAACCGAACTGGATCAGCTAAACGAAGAAATCGTGCGAGACTTGTCGAGCAGCCTCGAAGGTGTTGAGCCGATTCTCGCCTCATATATAAGGGCTGGGGAGAACTGGGACTCAGATGACGTCGGGCACAAAACTGGGGAAGCACTTCGTTCGGCGACAAGCTCTGTGGCGGTGGGCTTGAAGAGGACGATTGAAGCACAGGGCGTATCCGGAGCACTCCGTAATCGCAACTTATATCGGGTTGCTACCACCGCGCTAGCCATTACGACCGGCTTCGTAGCGCCACTTGTGGAACTCGTAATTGTCTTTCTCCCCGACATTATCGGCTATTTCCGCAAGCAACAGCAAAAGACACAAATTCACGAGCAATTAATCGGAACGGCTATTCCGTCGTTCAAAACCAAACTGCGTAGCGAGCTTGGCGATTCTTTTGCTGAGCAGGTGAATACGCTGATCAACGAGGCGGCGGCGTTGATTGATGAGCAGATCAAAACCAAACAAGACGAAATCGCTGCCGCCGAGCAGGCCAAGAAGAACGAGTTGCAGGGTATTGAACAGACCATTGCCGAACTGACCGGCATTCGGGATCGCATCCGCTCGCTGGCAAACCGAGCGATCTTTCCCTAGGTGGTGTCTGAAAGGTATGCCTTGCTCACCTATCTAAGCCGCCTTTGCTTCCACGTCTGATCCCGCTCCCTAGGCTGACGCGCTGGATTGGATTCCTGCTTCCTGCTTTCTTTCGCAGAAACAGGCTTCGCAGGAGTGACAACGCTACGACTTCTCAGACACTACCCGATAAAAGGAAGGAACAGGAAATGAAAGATCACGGCATCATCTCAGCGCGGGAAAAGCTAGATGAGGTCATCAGTAAGTACAATGATTTTCTCGGTGATGAAGCGGTCAAACTGTGTCGCGAGTACGGCATTGAGCCAGCGAAAAAATTGCAGGCGGATTTGGCGTCTATTGCCGAGAAAAACCGGCTGCTCAGAATCGGCATTGTGGGGCGGGTCAAGGCCGGGAAATCCTCGCTGCTGAACGCGCTTCTTTTTCAAGGGCAAAGCCTTTTGCCCAAGGCCGCGACGCCTATGACGGCGGCCTTGACGACTCTGTCTCATGGGGAAACGCTGGCGGCAGAAGTGGAATTTTTTAGCGATGAAGATTTCGCTAACATCGAAGCCAAGAACAGGGAATACGAGACCGAGTGGGAGAGACTATACGAGACATATTTGGGCGAAGTGAAGCGTCGGACGTCTCGGCCTAGCACCGCGTCTCGAACACCAGAGGAACGGGCACAGAGCAAGGCCGATAGGGAAATGCGAGAGAAAACCGAGCTCTCAGCCGCGCATGATCAGTACGCGAAAATGCAAAAGGCCGGATGGTCCAATAGGAACTCCGGGAAAGAGACCTTGAAGTTTGCAAGCCTTGCATATTTGCGCGGTCAGTTGGATGATTATGTCGGCGTGGAGGGCCGGTATATGCCGTTTACCAAGAGCGTCAATATCCGGCTTCCGCAAGAAAGTCTGAAGGACATAGAGATTGTGGACACGCCGGGCATTAACGATCCAGTGCAGTCTCGAGAGGAGCGCACCCGCGAGCATCTGAGTCAGTGCGATGTGGTATTGATCGTCAGCCCTGCGGGTCAGTTTATGACGACTGAAGATCTAAACTTGATGGATCGGATTACCAGCAAGGAGGGCGTCCGCGAACTGCGCGTCGTAGCGGCTCAGGCCGACACCCAACTTTACGGCAGTCTGAAGGCCGATAATGATGGACAACTCGATCGCGTATTGGACCGTCTATCTGAGATTCTTGGTAATCAATTGAAAAAGGTTATCGCGGACCTGAAAGAGAGTAACCCCGAAGTGAGGAACAGTTATGATTCATTACTCGCAGGTAAGGGAAGTGTCATTGTCTCCTCGGGCATGTGCGAAAGCCTGAAACAACGCTTCGGATCGCAAGACGAGTGGGACAAGGACATGCGACATGCTTGGGACCTTGAATTCAACTTGTAAGTGCAATCGCTTGGGTAGCTGGCATAGAAAAGGCCAACTGGTATATTTTCCCTGGCCATTTCAAACGCAGCTCCCGACGGAGGCGCTTATGGGAACGTATCACCAGTTGACCGAGCATCAAAGATACCAAATTTACGCCCTGAAGAAAGCCGGGCATGATCAGCAGTCCATCGCGGCGACGGTGGCGGTATCGCCCTCGACGATTTGTCGGGAGTTGCGGCGCAATCAAGGGCAACGCGGCTATCGTCCCGGCCAAGCCCATCACAAAGCGTTGGCGCGTCGTCGCCACAAGGCGAAGGCGACCAAGATGACGGCGGCGGTCATCGAGCGCATCGAAGCGGGCCTGGGTCAGCAGTGGAGTCCAGAGCAGATTGCGGGTCGGCTGGCGACGACCGACGGGTTTCGATTGAGTCCGCAGCGTATCTACCAGCACATCCAGGCGGATCGCCAGGCGGGCGGGATGTTGTATCGCCATCTGCGCCACAGTCAGAAGAAACGCAAGAAACGTTATGGAAAAGCCGATGCCCGAGGGCAGATTAAAGGCCGCATCAGCATGGACCAGCGACCGGCCATCGTGGAGGAAAAAAGTCGCATCGGCGATTGGGAAATCGACTTGGTGATGGGACGTGCACGCACCGGGGCGCTCGTCTCGGTGGTGGAACGTCGCTCGCGCTATACCGTGCTGGGCAAAGTCCCCTCCAAACAGGCCGAGCACGTAGCGGCGGCCACCATTGCGTTGCTCGCTGCCCATAAGGGGCATACCCAGACGATTACGGCCGATAACGGCAAGGAGTTTGCCCACCATGCCACGATCAGCCAAGCGTTGGACGCGGCTGTGTATTTTGCCCATCCCTACCATGCCTGGGAGCGCGGACTCAACGAGAACACCAACGGGCTGATTCGCCAGTATGTGCCCAAAGGGACGGCCTTGGATACGCTGTCCCAGGCGCAGGTACACCACATCATGGAGCGGCTCAATCATCGACCGCGAAAGGGCTTGGCATTTCAAACGCCGCATGAAATCTTATGCAAGGAAACAGAAGTTCAACCCAAACATGGCGAAATTGCGCTTACGAGTTGAATCCGCGGACAATTTGCTGGAGATGTATCCGGATTATTTTTCTGCTGTGGACGCGGACTTGTCGGACATCAATTTGGACAAGCTGTCCAGCATAGGAGCCGTGCGGAATGTTGTCGAGGGAGTACGGGTGAAAAAAGACGAGATCATCCAAGAAAGGACGAGGGATTATATCCAGGCAAAAGGTCAAGCTCTTCAGGCGTTGAAAGATGGTCTGCTGGTATTTGTCAACACGAGACAGCACCAAATTGAGCGCGTGGAAATCGAACAGTTTAAGCAACTACGTGAAGACTTGACCAAGTCTCTCCACAATGCCGCGAAGGACATCCAAGCGGCTTATGAGGATTGGATTACGCGGATCAAAAACGATCTGAAAAATGAATTACAACGAGAGTTGAAATCCCGCGAACAGGGCTTAGAAGAGGAGATTGATCAGGCAAAAGGAACAACGACTGAACCTTATGAAGAAGGTATTATATTCAAAAAAACGTTACAAAAGACGCATGAAACTCTCCGCACAAATGCTGTCTATCACGTCTTAGCAGCAGTCTGAAAACTCTCATACTGGATCGAGCGCTTGAAGCGGCGTACTCATCGGGCCATATTCAGGTTTCACCACAAAATCTGAACAGAAAGGCCCTATGATGAGTACGCCGACGGACGAATATGCCACCGATATAACCGATGCGCAATGGCGTCTGATCGAGCCATTACTGCCCGCCCCCATCTGGCATCCCGGCGGGCCGGGCCGCCCACGGCGGGATCCACGCCAGATCATCAATGGCCTTTTGTATCGGACCAAAACCGGCGGTCCCTGGGCTTTGTTGCCGCCGAGTTTTGGGCCGTGGAAAACCGTGTATGACTACTTTCGTCGCTGGAGCCTAAACGGGGTCTGGCCGCCGATATTGGATCGACTCACCCAACGGGAACGCCGCCGGCAAGGCCGCCAACCCACCCCGTCGGCCGGCTGCGTCGATAGCCAGACCATTAAGACGGCAACCTAAGGGGAAACAATCGGTTATGACGCGGGCAAAAAGATCAAAGGACGCAAGCGTCATCGGTTGGTGGATACCTTGGGGTTGATCCGACAGGTGGAAGTCACCGCCGCCGAGGTGGGCGATCGGGACGGCCTGAAGCGCGTGTTGACACGCTACGCGGCTCCCGGTGTGCCTAGGCTGCGCAAGCTGTGGGTTGATGGCGGCTATTCGGGGGCCGACCTCAAAGCTTGGGTAGCGGACTTAAAAAAGACGCATAAGATCGACTTGGAAGTCGTCGCCAAACAAGGGACTGGATTTACACCGCTCAAACGTCGTTGGGTGGTGGAACGAACCTTTGCGTGGTTGATGAACTTTCGCCGTCATGCGAGAGATTATGAAGTGTTGCCACGCCATAGCGAGGCCTTGATTCACATCGCCATGATCCACTTGCTACTCAAACGACTCGCATAAAAAAAGTTTTCAGACCGCTTCTAAGCGCTCTCCGAGTCCACTATGGACAACCGCTGGAACGACATCGCCACCGCCGCCTACGGTCTCACTGATTTGCGGTTGGTTGAATCGCGAGCGCATTTCAGCAATCACTTCTTCATAGAATCGTCTCAGGGGCAATTCGTCCTATCCTGCTCTCTGTTCCAAGCAGACAGAATGATAAAGAGCTATCAATTCCAGCTAATGGAAGTCCTCAAGTACAACGGTTTTAGACAAGTTTCATTGCCGATTCAGACACTGGATGGAAATTACTGCTATTGGGGAGGGGAAGACTGGTGGGTGTTGAACTCCTACATGCCATCTGACGAGCACCCTCCGTGGGACTCCCGTGATCTGATTACTGAGGCAGCCCAGACGCTAGCGGCGCTGCATTCGGCAGGTCGCAGATACGGGGATGAACTCCGAGCCGAATCAGAAAGAGAGGACTTGGGTTGGTACTACATACCCTCGACCCGATGGGCTGAAGCGTCGGCAAAAATTGCTGGCGCTTTCCGATGGAACGAGCTAAGTGAGGATGACGCAGCATTCCTCAGATCTCAACTCCGCTTCATACAATCCAACGCCACCGCTGTGAAGTCACTATGCGACGAATGGGGAATGCGGTCAATCACGCACCAAGACTATCGCCCTGCCAACTTGCGGATATGGGAGTCGAAGATCGCCACAGTGTGGGACTTCGACATGGCTGTCATTGACTACTCGCTCTACGATGTGGCATTCGCGTCACTCCAGTTCGGAGATCGGGAATGTCTTTTCCCCGAAGTATCGCTGGACCTCGCCAAGCAATTTGTCGAGACGTATATCGCGTCAACGGACAAGCCTAAACCCATTGGGGAAGACAGCGTCCTCCGGTGGTTTCTAACAGTAGCTGTGCTGCGACGACTGCTATTGAACTATCACATCCCGAAAAGGATGGAGTTGCTGCGGAAAATTGCGGGTTGGGATTGGCTAAATCGCATTGCTCCGTCACTGTAGTTCTATAGCTTAATACCTGCTATATTGCATCAAACCTATTTTCCGCAAACCGGAGCCGCCCATGACATCCAATACCGCTATCGTCCATCGACGACGCGAGCACGCGCGCTACGGGGCCGCATCTCAGCGGGAGTTCGAGGGACCGCTGCCGCAGCCCTTTCCCCGAGAGATCGGCCCGCGAGCCATGGAGTACCTAGCCGAGGTCGTCGATTCCGGACTCTTATGCGATATGGTGGGCCGGTTTGAAGCAGCCTTCGCCGAGGCCCACGGCGTCGCACACTGCATCGCCACGCCGGGATGCACGCCGGCCTTAGCCGTACTAGCCGCAGCCTTCGGCTTTGATCCCGGCGACGAAATCGTAGTCAGCTCGGTCAGCGACTACGGCACCGTGCAGGGCCTGATCAGCGCTGGCTACATCCCCGTGTTCGCCGATGCCGCACCCGGCACCATCAACGTCAGCGCCGAGACCATAGAGGCGTGCATTTCCGAACGCACGCGGGCGATTCTCGTCGTGCATCTGACCGGCCTGATCTGCGACATGGACGCCATCAACGAAGTCGCCGCGCGCCACGGCCTAGCCGTCTATGAGGACGCCTGCCAAGCGGTCTTTGGCCGCTACAAGGGCCGCTACGCCGGCACCTTGGCAACGGCAGGTGCCTTTTCCTTTGACGCGGAGAAAACCATGGGCTCTGACGTGGGCGGCTGCATCCTCACCAACGACGACGAATTGGCCGAGCGGGCGCGCTTCGTCGGCCAAAGTCGCGGCGGAGAGATGGTCGAGCACTTCGGCCGCGTGCACACGGTCAACGGCTTCGCCCATCGCATGACCCAATCCACCGCGGCGATCTGCTTGGCCCAGCTAGAGATCATCCAGCCGCAGGTGGAGAAGCGCGACCGCATGATCCGTCTGTTGAGCGCGCTCCTCAATGAAATCCCGGGCGTCTCAGCATTGCCGATCCCACCGGAGACTGAGGTGTACTCCTGCTGGATGGCGGGGTTCACCATCGATCCCGAGCAGTTCCGGTGTGACACAGAGGAGTTCGGCGCGCAGGTAGCAGCCGCCGGTATCCCAGGGGCGAGCCAAGCGCGCTACTATCTGCTGCCAGCGGCCCTGCCCTACCTCACCGAGGCGGCCGAGCGACAGCGCTTCCCGTACTCGCAGCCGCCGGCGTCGCGCACCTACCGCTACGACGCAGCGTGCTGTCCGAACGCGCACGAACTGCTGGAGCGCTTCATCCGCTGGAGCACCTTCTGCGATAAGTACGAGCCTCACCACTGCGAGCAGGTGGCCGCGATCGTGCGCCGCGTCGCCGACGAGTACCGACGATGACAGAGGCCACGCTACAACTCGCCGCCCGTTACTACCGGGCCTTGCCGATTGACCGTCCTGGATACGAACAGGTCACCCTGTCGCTGCCAGTGGACAAGACCGCCCTAGTAGGAATGCACTGCTGGAACATCGGCTGCCCCGACGGCCCGCCCGTGGACGTCAACTACTGCGTCGGCATGGGTTGGCCCCAGTCAACGCAGGAGGCCGGGCGCATCATGGCCGAAGTCATCCGCCCAGCCATGGACGCGGCCCGTGCGATTGGGATGCCGGTCTGCCACGTCGAGACGGACTGGATGGACCACCAGTATCCCCACATCGAGTCGCGGCGCTCGGGAGAGTCGGGATCTGTGCACCCACACCAACAGGAGATGCTCGAACGAGCCCACGGCGTCGGCTACATGGAGCGTTCGCCACTGGCGCAGATGCGGCGCGCCGAAATCGTCTCCCCGGTTGGGGACGAACCTCTCTTTTTCTACTCCGACGTGCTGGACGAATACCTGCGCAGCCGCGGCGTGGATACGCTCATCTACATGGGGTTCGCAGCCGACATGTGCCTGCTCGGCGCCGAGGGGGGAGCGCGGCCCATGCTGGCTCGCGGCTATCGCTGCGTGGTGATGCGCGACGCGACCGTCGGAGTGGAGACACCAGCGTCGTTTCCCCAGCGGTTATCGACGAATTACGCCCTCCACATCTTCGAGTGGAGCTTGGGCTTCGGCTGCACCTTGGCGCAATTCCAACAGGCCATCGATCAGATGAGAGGTGAGCAGCCATGAGCTTGAGCATCTGTCCGTGGAAGTACGGCAAGCGCTGGGTTTACTCAATCACCTACGACGAGGCCCTGGCCGACCTCCACCGCTTCGCCGTCCCCATGCACGAGGAGTACGGCATCCCCGGCCACGTCGAACTGCTCGTCGGCCAGATGGGCGAGATCCGCAAGGCCGGCAACTCCAGCTACAACGGCTACCGCCACATGAACGCGAGCGAGTTGCGCGATCTGCTCGCTCGCGGCTGGGGCGTGGGCAACCACTCGTGGACCCACGAAGTAATCACGCCGGAAATGGTGGACCAGGAGATCGGCCACGCCAAGCAAGTGCTGGAGGAAGCCCTCGGCGAACCGATAATCCTCTACTGCTCGCCCGGCAACAACACGAACATGGCCGATCACGTCCTCGAAGCCTGCCGCCACTACGGCTACTTAGGTGCCATGAGCCTAACGGACGCACTCAACCTGCCCGAGGACGAGCTGTTCTGGATCAACCGCACGGCGCTGCACGACCACTACTACGAGCCGTTCTACAGCGCCTACGACCCGTACCGCAACATCCGTCAGGCCCAAGCCGTGCAGGGCTGGCTCATCGACTATTGCCACTGCCCGCTGGAAACAGCCGTGCATCCCAACAAGGACTGCTCCGAGGCCCAGCTACGGCAGCGCTTTGAAACGGTGCTGTCCGAGGGGGGTGATGCGGTCTGGTGCGCGGTGCCCGAAGAGGCGCTCAGCTACCATCTGATGCGGCGTCACGCCCGGATTGAGGCCGTGGGCGACGGGGCTGAGACGCAGCGCTTTCGCATCGAGCTTCCGGGGCTGCCCGAGCAGGTGCCGTACCGCAGTCTGACGCTGGAGGCCAGCGTGCCAGCGGCTTGGTGCCGCGATCCCCGCGTGGTAGTGGACGGGCGGGAGCTGGCAGCGGAGGTTGTGCGGCCCGGCGTGCTGCGGGTGACGACGCCGGTGCGGGACGGGACTCAGGTCGAGGTTCGGGGCACGCCGCGCCCTTGACAGATTTCTCTACTCGTTATCCGAATTAATTATTCGGATATAAGCAGTTAACTGAAAGTAGCAAAAAAGAAAAGGATTCAGAATGGGTTATCCCGCGATTGACCAACCGGCCCCCACGATCGAGGTCAGTGAATGGATTAGCGGTAAGCCAGAAAAGGAAAATGGATTTTCTGGAAAGAATGTAATCCTTGAGTTCTGGAGCACTCATTGTGGACCGTGTATCGCCGCCATTCCTCATCTCAATGAACTCGTCGCCACGTATGGTAGTAAGGACACCCTTTTTGTCTCGTTGACCCGTGAAGAGCCCCACACCATAGAACGCTTCCTAGAAAAAAGGCCGATAAAGGGCGGGATCGCCACAGATCGAGAGGGTGCAACGTTCAATGCCTATGGCATACGAAGTATCCCTCATACCTTTCTCATCGACTCACAAGGTCTACTTCGTTGGCACGGTCATCCAACTTCTTTTACCGCAGAATTGTTAGAGGAGTTTCTCCAGACAGACAACGTACCCGAAGTAGCCGAACCAACCACCTATTCAAAAACCGTGCCGGTGGTCACTCCAGACACCCTGTTTTTCCTAAAGATCGATCGAAATGCTTCCGATCGCAGAGAGGCCAGTTTGAGTAGTGGCGATACGCAATTCGAGGCAGAATTTTACGGGTATCGAGTGGTCGATGTGATTTGCTCGCTATTGGATCATCCCCACTCCCGGATGCGGATTAAAGGAAAAGAGCCAGAAGAGCTGTTGGACATTGAGTTGCGTTCTTTCCATCCCCTGAAAGCAAAGGCGGCAAAAGAAAGAGTGGTAGACGTGCTGTGCGATATGTTTGGCATCGCGATTTGTCGTGTTGTGGAACAACGGGAAGGATGGACGCTAACCTGTTCTAACTTTCAATCGACGGATATGTCTGACTTGGGCGGCGGCATGTCCACGGGCGCGTCCAATAATCAGTTTACCGGCTCCAATCTCACGATAGATGAGCTTACCGATTACCTTGAGAGATCGACAAAGCGCATATTTTTCAACGGAACACACTTGGCAGGGAAATATGACTTTGTATTGCCGTTTGAAACTTTTGATCAGACACGGCGAGTTTTAGAAGAAGAGTATGGCATCAAAGCCGAGTCGGCGATACGCGAAGTAGAAATAGTGATTCTGCGCATGACGGATGCCGCAATCAGGTGCGCCGGGGACTCGCCGCCGCGACTCGCTTCCTGACCGGTAGAACTCATGTCAAGCGATTTTGATTTTGGCGGAGCCGTCCCTCCGTGGGGCCGTAGCGCCGCCGAATACGAGGCGTTCTTCGCGTTATCTGACGTCGCGCCATCTGCGCGAATATTGGACTGCGGGGGTGGACCGTCATCGTTCGTTGCGGAATGGAGTAGAAATGGACGATACGTTGTCGCCGTTGACCCCATATATAGGTTTTCTGCCAGAGATTTTCTAGCCGACTTCGATTCCACAGCGCCACAGATGCTCGCGGGAATGCGGAAGGCGCGGGACAGGTTTAAGTGGGATTATTACGGCAGCCCGGAAGATGTCGTCCAACGCCGGCGTGACGTCCTCACGGCCTTCATTGCCGATTTTCAGGCAGCGACTCGGAGTGGTCACTACGTATCTGCCGGCCTACCGGAATTGCCTTTCCTGTCGGAATCCTTCGATCTTGTACTTTGTTCTCATCTACTATTTCTTTACTCTGCCGAATTCGACTCAGAAATGCACCTCTCCTTCCTGCGGGAAATGCTTCGCGTAGGTCGAGAGGTTCGCGTATTTCCATTGCTTGACATGGATGGTGAACCTTCCGCGCATTTGGAGGACACCATTCGGGCACTGCGAGTGTCGACACACGTTGAGCTTGTTCCACTGTCCTTTGAGTTTCGGTCTGGTGATTCGAAAATGCTGCGTTTGACGCATTAGCGGGATAACAGTTCCGCTGAGGACCTCAGCGGGGGCGCAGGATGGCACCGCCCCGCCGGAGCACGTCGAAGGAAAGCTCCCGGTCGCCAGCGCGCAGCCGGAACCGGTCGCCCTCCCGTGTGACCCGGGCCTTTGCCGAACGGCTGCAGAAGGCGAGGACGAGGACATCGTCGTCCGTGCCCGCCACCAGCCGCATTGACGCCTCGGCAGCACCCGGGAGAAAGCTGACGAGGCTGCCAGCGGCCAGCCCGGAGGGTGCGAAGGGCACCTCCTCGGTCCGCAGTCGAAGATCCTTTCCAAACGCCGCGATCACTTCCACCACACGCGCTCCAGCACCAAGACGAGCGCGATTTCTGTCCAAGCCGCGCAGGTCCACCGGGTTCAGCTTGTAAGCCAGCTCACCACCACCCGTCTCCGGTCCCCAGCCGCTAGCCGAATCCACTGTCAGCCGACGACGACCCGGACAGCGGAGGTCAATGAGGGCCAAATCGCAGGCCGCGGAGACGCCGGGCGTCTGCACAGCACCGCCGAAGGCGAGGGTGGAGTGGGGCCACACGTAGAAGGTGCGCGGTTCCTGCCGCGAGGCGAGTCCCTGAGAGTCGCGGCCCATCTCGCCGAAGGCAGCCGGGTCGTCGAGACGCTTCGCCTCGCCATCGATAGCGACCTCCATCCACGGCCTACCCGCGCGCCGGTTGAAGCCACCCCACCCGATCTCAACCTCGTGCCAAGCTCCGGCGTCCACCCTACCCGGCGCGCACACCGCCACCTCGTGACCGTTCTGGCTCTGCACACTGAAGCACAGCCGACCGGCCGATGCGGCGACGAGGGCGAAGGTGTTGACCCCCGTCCCACCAATCCCACCGACGCCGTTCCCCGTGTTGAACAACACTTGGGGACCGCCGCGCTCCCGCAATCGGAAATACAGACGCAGGCGTCCGCCGTTGGAACAAAACCAAGGCTGGGCCTCGTACTGCAAGGCGTCACCACCGCTCAGCCGGAACAGGGAGCCACCGTCATCGACGAGCCGGAGGCCGCGCGACCGACGCCGCAGCGCCACAAGCAGAACCGGGTGCTCCCCAACCAACAGCCAGTATTCGTGCTCGGTGCGCTGGGCAGAGACGCGCAGCCGCTGCCAGTGTCGCGTGCTCTCCAGACCGCCCGGCACGGCGACGATCTCGTTCTGACCGCCCACGCAGGGCAGGCTACCGCAACTCACCGGCTGGGCCTCGGCGGCACTGATCGCGCGCAGCACGGGATTGCCCGCCCACTGCACGTGCAAGTTCATAAAGCCGTGGGCCACATCGCCGTCGTACCCACTAACGCAAAGGATCGCCGCGTCGGGTCCATGACAGCTACGCATCACGGCGGAACGGCCGGAGCGCGCCGCAAAACGACGTGCCAGCGGAGCCGGTCGATGTTGCTTGGCCGCCCGGAAGTCGGGATCGTAAAAGCAGTAGGCGTAGGGCCCGTAGGAGATCATGCACTCCGCGGTCGAGCCTTTGACACCACCACCGAAGCGGTAGATCCGGCCTAGGCGCGGGTCGGCGAGGGCGGCGTCGCGCAGCATCTCGTCGCCAGCCTCTTGGGCCAGCCGCAGGAGAGCGGGGGAGCAGGCGTTGAGTTGGGTGCCGAGCACGTTGGCGTTGGCGGGATAGTAGAGTTGGTCGGGAATCTTGCGCGGTGCTGCCCAATGGGCGCGGAACCAAGTCAGCGGCCGTCGCAGCCGGGTCGGAACCTCGCGGCCGAGATCAATGCCAGTGACGTTGCGCAGAGCGTCGGCAAACTGCAGGAGCCAGAGGTTCTCC
The DNA here is from genome assembly GCA_965261395.1 of Candidatus Latescibacterota bacterium. Classification (GTDB taxonomy): domain Bacteria; phylum Latescibacterota; class UBA2968; order UBA8231; family UBA8231. The sequence goes on along the minus strand of OZ253462.1, from coordinate 1,516,753 downwards.
CAAGGCCAGAAGGAAGGCCCGTCCACTGGCTCGCCAGCGGGGCCGCAGCCGTGGGGCAGGATGGCGGCGCGGAAGCGATCAATGACCGCCTGCACCCACGCCTCCGCCTGGGGGTGCTCGCCCAGCAGGTGCAGAGCGGCCACGCCGAAGTGCCCATTGTCCACGACGGCATGGTGCCCGCCTTCCTCCGAGTGGCGCTGCTCGTCCACATCCGGCCACCAGCGCTCCAACAGCCGCACGAGACAGGCGCGAACCTGACGCTTCTCGTTGGCCGGCAACTCTCCGTCCAGCAGGTCAAGGGCCAAGGCAAAAGCCTGCATGTAGCGGTTGGCCGTGTAGAAGTGCTCCTCCACGCGGTCGTCGTGGTCCCAACCAGCAGCCGCCCGCAGCCAAGCGCGAGCCCGGTCGAGCCAGCGCCGGTCGCCGGTCAACTGCCAAGCAAAGGCGAAGTTCTCGATCAAGGCCGTAGCCTGCATGGCGGTGTAGAAAGTCAGATAGAGTTGGTGATACGGATGAGGGCTATCTGGTCGCCTTGGGATCCGCGACCACGGCCGCTGGCCGGCATACAACTCGCAGTCGGCTAGGAGATTGGCGAGGATGCGCCGACGCACGGGATCGTCTGGCGGCTCGAAGCGGAAACCGGGATCGTCGAGGGGCCGCAACAGTCGGGGTCGCTCGCGGCGGATGACCGGGAGCGGGGTCTGTTTCGAGGACTTGGTCGAGCGCGGGAGCATCAGAAGTGGTCGGGCTCCCAGAATATGACCTCGCGGCGTGGGAACCACTCTTCGAGCCGGCGAACTTCCCCGGCCTCCAGCGAGATCCCTCGGGCGCGGAGAACGGGTTCTATGTCGCGGCCGGAGGACTCGCCAAACAGGAGCCGACATATCAGATCGGCCGGCAGCCTGTGGACCAACTCCGCCGCTTCGGGCACGGCCTTGGCGATTAGCGCCCCGAGGTCGAAGGGCAGGGCCATCATCGAGCTGTCGCCCGTGAGCCCCAGATCGGCGTCAGCGGTAGCGACTAGGGCATCGACAAAGGGATGGCTATGGGGGATCTCGCCGTGGATCTGCGTCACCCCAGCCGCTGCGCACTCGTCAAGCAGGTACTGCACGAGGGAATCAAGGGCCGGGCCGCTCTCGTAGGCGACTTCACGAACTCGAGCGTCGTCGTCGCTCTCCCAGTTGATGTACCCGCTGAGCCCCGCCGGGCCATGGACGACGGCGGTGGGCAGCACGCCCCGCACGCGGGAGGGGGTGTAGTCCCAGTACGGACGCGGACGCAACAGGCTACCGCTGCGACCGGCGTTGTGGCGTTGGTAGAGTGCTACCGTCTCCTCCAAGTCGCGGCTCTCATCGAACGGCAACACCTCAAGTGCGGACCGCCCCGGCTGCGGAGAGCGGTGCAGCTTGGCGTGAAATCCCATGAGCGGCACACAGCACCAGCCGAGACGCCGGTAGAAGCGCGCCGGGATCATCGTGAACAGCAGACCCAGATCGTAGCCATCGTCGCGCAGGTACTCGGCCGCATGCTCCATGAGCCGCGTCGCTAGGCCGCGTTGCCGGTAGTCGGGATGAGTGGTGACGCCGCCAATGCCGCCCATGCGGACGGGCGTGGAGCCGAGGTGGACCCAGCGGTCCCAGATGCGCAGCGTCGATACGATGCGGCCTCCAACGACGACGACCGGCGTCTGCGACGGGCACCAAGTAGGATCGCCTTCGATGTAGCCTTGGTAGCGCTCGCGGCCTTGGGGGTTGTGCACGGCGCAGAGCAGGTCGATGAGTTCGTCGAGTTCCGACTCGCGGATGGGGCGAATAGTTTCCATAGTATCCCTGACAAACTAATCAATCAGTTCAGCCGCCGCAGCCGGATCATCCGCAGCACCCAATAGGCACCCAAGGCACCGAGCAGGTGCTTGCAAGTATGACCGCTGATCAATCCTCCGGCCGCGTAGAGGTCTTGGTCAAACACCTCGGCGGCTTTCGCGAGCAGATAAAACAGGCCGGCGACATAGAGATCAGACCCGCGCGTGTACGGCGACGGCAGCAGGCGAACCATGAGGGGCACGAACAGAATCGGATAGGCTTGAGCGACGATGTAATAACGGAGATCGCCGGCTCCGGCCTGCTCGGTATAGTGCCAGTACAACACGCTGAAAAGGCCGAAGGCGATCAGCGGCAGCAAGGTGATGATTCCAGCGCGCCGGTCCAGGCGCTCGGTGATCGCAGTAGCGAGAAATGCCATGAAGGCGATGCTCATCGGCAGGCGATCCCACAGGAGCGTTTCATTGCTAGGGGCCAGATGGTAGTAGGTAGAGCCGAGGCCGACCAGCGCCACCGCGAGGAAGAGAATCTGATACGCCAGCGAATCGGCCGGACGCACGAACGCCTGCTGCTCGGGGTCTGTGGCGAGGCGGAACACGACGCTGAATCCCCACAACCCCACCAACAGAAAGGGCAGGTTGGAGATCACGTTCAGGCAGTGGGGGATGCCGAACAGGGTGCGCTGATCGGCGAACTGGTGATAGGCGAGGTCTTGCGGAATGGGTGGCTGCAGGAAAATGACCGTCCAGAAGACGATCGTCAGGTAGGAGAGCAGTCGGAGGCGGCGGTCGCGTTTAATCATATATCTGTACTGGGCATTGAGTCGTTGAACGAGCTATGTGAGAGCTATATACTTAACACCAAAGAACCCCGAAGACCATGCCAAAGACATCCGTCGAGCTGTTGATCGTTGCCCTCATCACCTGTTGTAGGCTATAAATTGGAAGGGTTAAGCCCAATGGCCAAATATGAGTTTGCCTTGATTCTCAAAGGACAATACGAACTGACCGAAGAAATTGCAGACGAATTGCTTGAGGCCGGTTGCAACGATGGAACGCCAGGTGTATGCAACGGCGTCTTCTCGATTGATTTTCACCGAGAGGGCGATTCCCTCGAAGCAGCTATTCGTTCAGCCATCGCAGATGTGAAATCGGCAGGATACGAGGTAGAGCGAGCGGAAATCGAAGCCGATTACTCCTGACTCTCCGCAGTAACTTCCCAGCCCATTTCTCCACGAATGAATGCCCTAAATGTCCCTGCGAACTCGGCAGCATCGGCAGCATACTTCATAATCTCTTCCTTAAGAAACTGTCGAGTCGGGCCATTCGGCGTTTCACGCCACTGCTGAACCAACGTATTCAACTGCTCGATCCGCTCCTGTTTTCGCTCAATGAGTTGGGTTCGCGAAAGTCCCATTTTTTTCCTCGTGCGAAAGCCCATTGCATCCCAATGCAGGACCATAGGACCAAAAAAAATCAAATGATCTGACGGTTCGTCAACGTACGGATTTACCAAGGGCTCTTCTTCGTTATAGTAATCCGATTTACGTCTATTGCATTCTGAGCAAACCAAAGTAAGGTTGTCCCAATCAACGCATAGATCAGGACGACGAGAGACAGGAAAAATATGATCTGTCTCACCTGGATGTATATGAGAAATTTTGCTCTCACAATAAGCACATTTCTCGTGAGTTTCGGCACGAAGTGCCTCTTTGATACTTGAGTCTCTGTAACGGTATTTTTGAGAATCCTTTAGATTACCAGTTTTCACACCCGTGACGTATTCTGTCTTCCAACTCTGGTTATTTTTGACTAATACTTCTGGTTTCTCTCCCTTGGTTAGCTTTATCATGCTGAACCTATTTCTGGATACGCGAGAGAGTTTCAGGAAACAGATGGTCCAGTCGCAGGCTTTTCATTTCATTCCGTAGCTCCACAAGATCACTCTTTGTCAATTCACGTGAACTATATTTTTCAATTAGAGCATCAATCTTTTTTTCTACCCATACCGGCTTAGTATGTGGTAGCCCAAGAACTTCTCTCAATATATCGTTTGATGATGCAGCCTTGTTGACAAGATCAAGTTTAGTGCTAACAACGCGTGTAGGTTGTTCCATATTATAGTCTAAAACATAAACATTTGAGTCGGAAACTGAGCTAACCATGAAAGGATTGTGTGTTGCGATAATGAATTGTACATTAGGAAAAGCTTCAATAAAATCTGGTAAAAGGGTCTTTTGTAGAGTTGGATGTAGGTGATTTTCCGGCTCATCAATGACCGCGACAAAACGGGGATATACGATTGATGTCATATAAAGTTGCCATGACAAGTCAATGATCGCTGATACACCACCTGAGACCGCGTCAAAAGAAAATTCTCCACTACTTGTATCCAAGACTACCTCTGGCATCCGAATTAGAATCTTTCGGAAGCCCAATGTGCTAGGAAGTACGCGTGCGAGAATTTTCTCAAATCCTTCAAACGTCGACACCGCATCTTCGTTTCTTGCTACGACTTGGTTTCCGTAACCAAACGTGGTTAAGGATATCAATGCTTCCTTTATTCGATAGCTTGCTGATTGAACACGAGCATTTGCATTGTAGCGACTTCGTATCTCGCTCAAGTAGTCATACAGAAGTTGTTCATTTGCACTTATTGAGGTCGGTATCTGAGAAACTTGCTGATAGACATATATTGGACGGTGAGATGGGATGAATAACCCCGAGACACTTTGCTGACCATGTATATCCACTTGATATTGACTTGAAACTTCATGGGGAACTGCAAGCTGTGCCTCCGCACTATCTTCATAGACAATTTTTCCAAATACATTCTCGCTGGGGGCCGAGCTATCAAGGGACAGTTTTTTGAACTTCCAAAGGTCTGAGAAGAATCTTAGCACTCCCTTCTTTCCAGCACGAGGAGTGCCGACGAGGTGCAGATTCCAGCCAAAATGCCTATTGAGGAGATTCAAGATCGTTGTTTTGCCGGCTCCGTTGGCACCTGTAAGTACTGTCAGCTTTTCGTGGAACGTAATATCCACGGACGAAAACTGACGCCAGTCTTGTATTTCTATCGACCTAAACATTGCGAACCGTCCTTCGCAAGAAGCAATCCAGACTGTTGTCCAGCTTTGCTGTTATCAGAGACATTGATCAAGATACTACACACGATCCTTGCCCATCGCAAACTGCATCGAATATAACCGATATCCACATCACGCCCGTTCCGTCCTTAGTTCGTTTCTACTGCTTTCCCATTCATGCCTCAAGATAGCCATGATATAGGAACTCCAATAGCCATCATCGGCCTTTCGGCATTCTCTGAGGTGTCCTTCCTTCACAAACCCGACCTTCTCGTAGCAGCGTATGGCGCTTGTGTTGAAGTCGAACACGGCTAGCTCAATGCGATGGAGATCAAGCCGACGAAAGCCGACCTCAACGATCTTCTCCATCATAACCGTTCCGATGCCCTTTCCCCTGTAAGCAGGATCGCCGACGAGCACCCGACACACACGGGCACTTCCGTTGCGACGATCAATCGCCGCCAGCTCAATGTGCCCAATTACTGTCCCATTCTCACTGTCCACAACCTTGTAGATCAGCTTGCTTGGCAAGTCGCTCCGAGTACCAGTCAGATGTTCGTCTAGCTGTTCACGATCAAGCGGATACTCAAAATCCGGTCCAGCCCATTGCAAAAGAAAGTCACTGGATGGTATCCAACCAATCAACCTATCGAAGTCTGCTTCAGTGAATGGCTCTAGGACTACCATTTTCTTTTTGTATCTTGAGATGCCTTCATGTTTCCAAGTGAGAAAGTTCCGTCAATGCCATTGGTACCGTTGAAGTCATGAAGGATTCATCCGTCTCTGTGAAGAGCGGATCTAACACCTGTCATCGATACTCTTGAGCCGCAATCGAGTTGGTATCCTCGGCGACCAAGCTCTGCACTTCTTTGTAGTGGTCGAAGCTCTGGTAAACCCATACAGCGACGATCTGGAGCCCATCGTCTGTTTGAAAACGACCGACGAGACGGGCTCCGTACCTCTTCTGAACGGGAAACAGTCTCGTCAGGAAAAAGTCGTTGAACGCTTGCGTCTTACCGGGGACGACCTGATATCTTCGAATCCTGAACATCATCTCGACAAAATCCTCTCCTCCTCATTGCTGTCGCTGATAACGTTCCCTAACCGCGCTGCGGTTGCGCAATGGACCGTTTCTTGCGGATCGTCTTGATATCGGCTGCATCCATCTGGATTCTGCGCCTTGGCTTCATCTTGCCGCGCTTGATCGCTCCGGCTTGCTTGACGCTGGATACAAGTTGGTCAAAGTCGCGCTCATTCATGTCAGATACTCCTTTACGAGTCAAGGTCTTGTATTAATTAGGCACCGGTCACAGATTCTTTATCATAATGTGCCTGGCGATCTCGAATCCTTCGCGCTCAAAGAAGGCGATCGCATCTGCATTGAACGACCAGACATCCAACCCCAATCGTCGAATACCAACATCCTTTGCCAGCGCCGTAACCGCAGAAAACAGTGCTGTAGCAACTCCCTTTCTCTGATGCGAGCGATTGACCGACACGTGGAGGATGTAAACCTGATTCCGTGCATACATAGCAGGTGATTCCTCGCGATGTCGAATTTCGCAATAGATATATCCCGCAGGTTCCTCACCAAAATAGGCCAAGAATATGTGATTGTCTGGCTCGGTTAGAATTTCGGTGATCTCCTCTGCCGAAAAGGTCTCCCTCGATGCCGGCTTGAAAAGATGCGGCAAAGCCTCAGCATGAACATTCTGAACCTCATCGTTCAAGCTGGAGATAGTGCCGGCGTCAGCGACAGTCGCTGCACGGACTTTGAGCATTACAGGCTCCTAGTGGCGATTCATACGACTCTATTTGACTGGCCTCCAACGTTCGCTCGGGCTGCGAACCTGCGCTAGCAGGTTGGACCTCTCCGCTAAACTACCTTGCGCGCCGCAACCGCCAGCCATACGGGGAGTCCAGCCCGGGAATTTTCACTCCACTCCAACAAGGTGTCGTCAATGCCATCGCTATGAGAAGACCCCTGCCAATACCGCGTGTCGCGAGCTGGACTCTCCAAGAGCTTGACCAACATGAGCCCCACCGCCGCCATTGGGTTCAAGAGGTCAGCCAAAGTCCAGTTGAATTCATAAGAGTCTCGATCTTGCGACTGAAATGGGCCTGTGGACCAATATGGCTTTTCCATTGCAAGTGGGGTCGCCTGATCCTTCCAGGGTCGCTGAAAGGGGTGGATATCGAAATACACGTAAGAGCTACCGGGTTTTAGAATTCGCGTGACCTCACTAAAAACCGCTTCCAGATCGGCGATCCACACAAAAAAGCCGTTGGTCGAGCATACGAGGTCAAAGCTCGAATCGGCCAGCGATTCCTGACAGGCGGCATCCGAGCGAACGAATGAGATGGACAAACCAAGCTGCTCAGCTCTACGTGCCCCCGTTGCTAATTGCTCTTCCGAAATGTCCGTCGACGTAACTTGCGCACCCAAGCCTGCAAGAGCGAACGCTGCCATATTATCGCCGCTGCCGATAACGCACACCTTTTTGTTGCTTAACCCGTCAGAAACCGTCTGAATCAGTTGAAGCGCTCCACCTTCGAACGCCAAATCAGGATCTATGTGGCATCGGTGCCACCGATCTTCTCGATTGCTTCGTTCTTCCCAGCTAGCGGCCTGACCATTCCACACCCGACGGTTGGCTTCGTGTATGCGGTTCATATCAATTCTGATCCGGTGGTATTTCCCCGGTTTTGATGGACACTTTCTAGCTGTATATTACCTCCCAGCCTTTAGGTCGTAAAGCCCAAGCTTTTGAGGGTCGCCATGACTGCGCCCATCAGTTGGCTCGTCGGCTGGTCAACCGGTTCGGTCTAATCGTGGGCGTATTCTGCGACAATCTGCGGCGCTTTCTCGCCGGCGAGCCCCTCTTGGGATTCATCGACAAAGACAAGGGGTACTGAGAGGATGCGCATTCAACTCGATATTTCGATACCCATGCGCGACGGGGTGCGGCTCTACGGAGCCCTGTACCGGCCGGCCGCGGGGGAGCGCTTCCCCGTGCTGCTGATCCGCTCGCCCTACAGCACCCAGCATCCCCGCTACGTGGAGTGGGCCCGGCGCTTTGTGGCGGCAGGGTACGCCGTGCTCATGCAGGACAGCCGGGGCCGGTACGAGTCGGAGGACGAATGGCGCCCCTATGTCGACGAGCGAGACGATGGGTACGATACGCAGCAGTGGATCGGACAGCAGCCCTGGTGCGACGGCACCATCGGCACCTTTGGGGTGTCCTATCCGGGTTTCACCCAGCTCCTGCCGGCACCGCTGCGCAGCCCTTTTGTCAAAGCCATCGTGCCTATCGCCAACCAAGAGGACAACTACGGCCACATGCGCTACAACGGCGTTTTGCAGCTGCAGAACGCCATGAATTTCATCTGGCTGGGCCAGCGCACCAACCAGAACGCCCCCAGGGATCTGCTCGACTGGGATCGGGTCTACCGCCGCCTGCCGCTGTTGACGGCGCTCGACGACCTGGGCGAACGGCCCTTCTACCGGGAGATCATTCGCCACCCCTGCTTCGACGAGTTCTGGGCTTCGCACAGCATGAAGGGCCAGTACGGCGAGGTGGAAACGCCGGCCTATTTCATCACGGGCTGGTACGACAATTTGCTGCACGAAGTTTTCAAGTGCTTCAAGGGCTGGCGGCAACAGGCCAAGGGACGGGAAGCCCGCGAGCAATCGCGCCTCATGGTGGGGCCGTGGACCCATACACTGATCGGCAGCGACGATCCCTTTGGCGATGTGGACTTTGGACCCGCGGCCCGGGTGGATATGCCGCAGGCGCATTTGCGCTGGTACGATCAGCGACTCAAGGGCGTGGACAGCGGCATCGACCGGGAGGCGCCGGTGCAGTTGTTTGTCATGGGGGAAAATGTTTGGCGGGGCGAAGAGGCGTGGCCCCTAAAGCGGACCCAGTACACCCGCTTCTTTTTGCACAGCGGAGGGCGGGCCAACTCGGTGCACGGCAATGGACGGCTGAGCCACCAGGAGCCCGGGGACGAGCCGTGCGACGGCTATGCCTACGATCCGGACGACCCAGTGCCCACCCTGGGGGGACAGAGCATGTTCATCGACAACACCGGACCCAAGGACCGCCGGCCGGTGGAGCGGCGCGACGACGTGCTGGTCTACACCACCGAGCCGCTGGCCGCGGACGTGGAAGTTACCGGGCCGGTGGAATTGGTGCTGCACGCAGCCTCCAGCGCGGTGGAGACCGATTTTACCGCCGCCCTGGTCGACGTGCGCCCCGGGGGCAAGGCCATCCACTTGTGCGAGGGCATTGTGCGGACCTGCTTCCGCGACTCCTACCAAGACCCCAGTCCCATCGAACCAGGTCAGGTGTACGTCTATCGGATCGAGCTGTGGGAGACCAGCAATCTCTTCCGGGCCGGGCACTGCATCCGGCTGGAGGTCTCCAGCAGCAATTTCCCGCGCTTTGACCGCAACCTCAACACCGGCCATCCGCACGGTTTGGACGACGAGATGCAAGTGGCCCGGCAGCGGATCTACCACGACCGAGCCCATCCCTCCTACCTGATCCTGCCGGTGATACCGCGCCCATGACCCGCTCTACTATCCGCATTGGTGCCGATGTGGGAGGCACTTTCACCGACGTGGTGGCCCTCGACGATCAGGGCGGCATCTGGACCCACAAAGTGCCGTCGACCCCTCCCCATTTCGAGCGCGCCGTGCTAGCTGCCCTCGACCAGCTCATACCCCGCTTCAGCGCTGCGGACCAGGCCGTGTCCGAGGTAGCGCACGGCACCACAGTGGCCACCAACGCGGTGCTCGAACACCGGGGCGCACGCACGGCCCTGATCACCACCCGGGGTTTCCGCGATGTGCTGGAACTGCGCCGCGTCCGGGCCCCCCAGCTCTACGATTTGTTCTTCGACAAACCCCGGCCCCTGATCGAGCGCCGCCTGCGCCTCGAAGTGGACGAGCGGGTGGCGGCCGACGGCGAGGTCCTGGTGTCCCTCGAAGAGCGAGAACTCGAGCGGCTCGCCGAGCGGGTAGAGGCCGAGGGGGTAGAGGCAGTGGCCGTATGCCTGCTGCACGCGTACGCCTTTCCGCAGCACGAACTCCGCCTAGGACAATATTTGCGCGAGCGCTTGCCCGAGGTGCCGGTGTCGCTGTCGTCGGAAGTGCTGCCCGAGCGCCGCGAGTACGAGCGCAGCGCCACCACCGCGGTCAACGCCTATGTCCAGCCCGTGATGCAGCGCTATCTGGGCGCCCTGCGCCACGGGCTGGAGCAGCGCGGCGTGGACGCGCCGCTGCTGATCATGCAGTCGACCGGCGGGCTGGCCGCGGACTGGGAGGCGGCCAGCCGGCCGGTCTTTGCCCTCGAATCGGGTCCCGCGGCCGGGGTCCTAGGCGCCAGTTTCGCCGCCGGCCAGCTGGGATTAGACCAGGTCATCACCCTGGATATGGGCGGCACCACAGCCAAGGCCGCCATGATCGAAGAGGGCCGCATCGCCTACAGCCCCGAGTACGAGGTGGGCGCCTCGCTGTCCGCGGGCAACCGGCTCATCGGCGGCGGGGGCGAGTTGATCCGGGCGCCCAGCATCGATATCGCCGAAGTGGGGGTAGGAGGTGGTAGCATCGCCTTTTTGGACCAGGCCGGCGGTTTGCGGGTGGGGCCGCGCAGCGCCGGGGCCGTGCCGGGGCCGGCCTGCTACCAGCGGGGGGGGCTCGAGCCGACGCTCACCGACGCCAATGTGGTGCTGGGCTATATCCGCCCCGGGGACCTGGCCGACGGCGAGGTATCGATCGACGCGGAGGCTGCGCAGCGGGCGGTGCACGACCGCATTGCCGCGCCCCTCGGACTGGATTTGCTGCAGGCGGCCGAAGGCATCCACCGCATTGCCAACGCCCGCACTATGCGGGCCCTGAGGGCCGTGTCCACCGAGCGGGGGCGGGATCCGCGCGACTTCGCTCTGATGGCTTTTGGCGGGGCCGGACCCATCCACGCCGCGGGCCTGGCTCGGGACCTGGCCATTGGTCAGGTCGTGGTGCCGCCGCTGCCGGGTCTGTTCAGCGCCCTGGGGCTTTTGTGTTCGGGGGTGGAGCACCACGATGTGCGCAGTTGCCTGCTGGGGGGGGAGGATCTTCAGGCCCCGGCCCTAGAGCAGATCCGGGTCCGGATGCAGGAGCGGCAGTTGGCCCAGTTCGCCGCCGAGGGGTTCGGGGCCGACCAGGTCGGGCTGCGCTGCAGTGCCGACGTGCGCTTTAGGGGGCAGACCTCGGAGATCGGCGTCGACCTGGCCGACGGGCCCATAAGCCCGGAGGGAGTGGCCCGCTTGCGCGCCGACTTTGTGCGCGAGCACGAGCGCCTATACGGGCATCGCTCCGACCCGGACAACCCCGTGGAAGTGGTGGCCGTGCGTCTGGTCGGCCAGGCCGGAGTGCGAGGTCTGGGCCATGGCTTGGAAACAGCGGTCCAGCCAGTTGCGGGTGGGGGCAGTCGGATGGCCTATTTCGCCGGCGAGACCTTGGCCGTCCCCCTGGTCGACCGCCGGGACCTCGACCAGGGAGCCGAGGGACCCCTGCTCATCGACGAGTGCGATTCCACCATTGTAGTGCCGCCGGATATGCGCGCCCGGCGGCACTATCTGGGCCACCTCCTCATCGAAGTGCGCTCCAGCTAGAGAGGGAAGAGTGTGAAGCGATGGCAGCCATAGATCCTATCACGCGCGAAATCGTGCGCAACGCCCTAGCTTCGGCGGCCGACGAAATGGCCATGGCGCTCTACCGCACGGCCTATTCGACCATTGTGCGGGACTGTCTGGACTACTCGACTTCCCTGTGCGATGCCGAGGGCCAGATGATCGCCCAAGGCGTCACCATTCCGCTGCATTTGGGCGCGGTGCCCTTTGCCATGGAGACCCTGCTGGCCAAGTACGGCGACGATGTGGAAGAGGGCGATGTCTTCATCCTCAACGATCCTTTTGAAGGAGGCATGCACATCCCGGACATCTTCATTGTCCAGCCCGTCTTCTGGGAGGGCCAGCGCGTGGCCTTTGCCGTGAGCACGGCCCACCACCTAGATATGGGCGGTCGTTTGCCGGGGAGTTCGGCCTGCGACAATACGGAGATTTTTCAGGAAGGTTTGCGCATCCCCTGGCTCAAGCTCTACCGCCGGGGCGAGGCCGACGAGGCCCTGTTCGCCCTGATCCGCGCCAATGTGCGGGTACCGCAGATGACCATTGGAGACTTGCGGGCCCAGCTAGCGGCCTGCCACATCGGCGCCCGGGCCATAGGCGAGTTGATCGGCCGCTACGGCCCCGACACCTTTGCGCGCTGCACCGCGGATCTGATCGACTATACCGAGCGGCTGGTGCGGGCCGAAATCGCCTCCTGGCCCGACGGCAGCCACACCTTTGTCGACTATATGGACAGCGACGGGGTGGGAGGGCCGCCGGTGCGTTTGCAGGTGGAGATCACCGTGGCGGGAGACGAGCTGCGGGCCGACTTCACCGGCACTGCTCCGCAGGTGAGCGGGGCCATCAACAACACGCTCTCCTTCACGTCTTCGGTGGTGGCCCTGTGCGTGCGGTCCGTGCTGCGCGAGGATATCCCCAACACCGCGGGCATGTTCCGCCCCCTCGATATTGTCGCCCCGCCCGGCACCGTGGTCAACGGAGTCATGCCCGCGGCTTCGTCCATGCGCGGCATCACCGGCTTCCGCCTGGCCGATACGATCTTCGGGGCTCTGGCCGGACTGCTGCCCGATCGGGTCATGGCCGCTGGCGAAGGGGGCAATACCCTGGTGATTATCGGGGGGCAGCGGCCCGATCGCCAGCCCTACGTGTACTACGAGCTGCTGTCGGGGACCTGGGGCGGTCGGCCGGACCGCGACGGCAACGACGGGCTGTGCAATCCGGCCAATGTCGCCAGCAATATCCCCGTGGAGCAGGCCGAATCCGAGTACCCGGTGCGGGTGGAGCGCTATGGGCTGGTGGGCGACAGCGGCGGGCCGGGCCGTTTCCGCGGTGGTCTAGCCATCGAGCGGTCGTGGCGCCTGCTCGATGGCCAGGCGCACCTGGCCATCCGCTCGGACCGGCGCGACCACCTGCCCTACGGCCTGTACGGGGGCGGGACCGGCACGGCTTCGATCAATACGCTGTACCGCGCCGGCGAGGCCGAGACCCTGCCGACGATGATATCCACCACCATAGCCGCCGGCGAAGTGATCTACCACCGCCAAGCCGGCGGCGGCGGTTGGGGCGACCCGCTGGAGCGCGACCCCGAGGCCGTGGCCCGGGACGTGGGCAACGACAAGGTTTCGCTCGCCGCGGCCCGGGACCAGTACGGGGTGGTGCTCGACGGGTCCCTAACCGTGGACCGCGAGGCTACGGCCGCCCTGCGGGCGCAGCGGGCAGCGACGCGAACAGCCGAGAGCACATGAGCCCGGCGCCAGCGGATCTGCTCATCAGGGGCGGCACCGTAATCGACGGCACGGGCAAAGCGCCCCTGAGCGCGGATGTGGCGATCAAAGACGGCCGCATTGCGTGCGTGGGACCTCGCTGGTCCGGGACCGCGGATCGGGTGCTGGAGGCGGCGGGTCTGTGGGTCGCGCCGGGTTTTATCGACATCCACAGTCATTCCGATTTTACTTTGCTGGCCGACCCTCGGGCGATGAGTTCGATTGCCCAGGGGGTGACCCTCGAAGTGGTGGGCAACTGCGGCCACGGCTGCGCCCCCCTGGCCGATCCGACCACCGCCCGGATGAATGTGTACGGGTACGCTGCCGACTATCCCATTGACTGGCGCAGCATGGGCCAGTACCTCGAACGGCTGCAAGAGCGCCGGCCGGCGCTCAACGTGCTGACCTTGGTGCCCAACGGTCGGCTGCGCCTGGCCGTGGCCGGTCTGGTGGACCGGCCTTCCACACCGGATGAGTTGAGGCGCATGAAAAAGCTGCTGCAGGCGAGCTTGGAGGAGGGCGCCTTTGGCTTTTCCACGGGTCTGGAATACGGGCCGGAGCGGGCCTGCTCCGAGGAGAAGATCGCCGAGTTGTGCGGCGTGGTGGCCGAGTGCGGGGGCTTGTACGCCACCCATACGCGCAATCGGGCGGGCGAGGACCAGGAGACCATTGCCGAGGCCATCCGCACGGCTCAAACCGCGGGCGTGGCCCTGCAGATTTCCCATATCTCAGTGGTGGCGCGGCTGGCCGCAGACGGCGTCCGAGCCGTGGACGGGGCCCTGGAGCAGGTGGACCGGGCGCGGCGGGCCGGGCTGGACGTGGACTTCGATATGCACACGCGGTTGTTCGGCACGACGAATCTGAGCGCGGCGCTGCCGCCCGAGGTGCTGGAGGGCGATCAGGCCGCAGTGGCGGTGCGGCTGCGCGATCCCGAGGTGCGGCGGCGAGTGGGGGCGTACCGCAGTATTGTGGCGGGGCTGGCCCAGGGCGATTGGCAGCGGATTCTCCTGTCGCAGTACGGGCCCCGTCCCGAGCTGGCCGGACAGAGTCTGGCCGATATTGGCCGGGATATGGGGCTGGAGCCCGTCGACCTTATCTGCGAGTTGTTGCTGGCGGCGCAGGACCGGGTCCACGAGCCGATGATCCTAGCCTTTTGCTACCGAGAAGACGAGGTGCGCCGGGTGTTCACCCACCCGCGCTGCATGGTCGGCTCGGACGCCACGGCCCTGTGCCCCGACGGTCCGCTACAGGGGGCTGTCTTCCACGGGGCCTATACCTGGGCGGGCTGGTTTTTTCGGCATTTTGTGCGCGATACGGGTCTTTTGTCCCCGGAGGCGGCCGTCCACCGTCTCACCGGGCTGCCGGCCGGCCGCCTCGGTCTAAAAGACCGGGGGACGATCCGCCCGGGCGCTTGGGCCGACCTAGCGGTGTTCGACGGCCAGACCTTCCGCGAACGGGGCACGGTCGCCGCGCCTAATCTCACTGCCCGGGGCATGGTCCACGTGCTGGTCAACGGCGTGCCCACACTCGAAGACGGGGCGTGGACCGGGGCGCGGGGCGGGCAGGTGCTGCGCCGGGGCGGGTGAGGGGCATTGGCACTTGCGCTTCCACAGCCGACGGTTGGCTTCGTGTATGCGGTTCATATCTACTCTGTCCCATCCCTTAATATTTCCAAATACCGCTCCCCATATCCCTCATAACCCAATCCCTCACTAAACGCCTCCCCCGTCTCGCTGCCATCCAACCGAGTCACTCCCCCCTTTTCAACCGGCTCAATCTGTGTATCCTCATGCCACTCATTCCACGAAGTAACCATCAGTATTCGCCCCGTTGACTCATCCGCATACTCTACAGCCTGCGCCAGCATCGCCCGAAATAGCGATCCAAATTCGGCTTCCTCACTCAACTTCCGCGAGACAGCCTCATGTCCATTGCGCACACCTTTGTCGTTAAATCCTGGTGTCGTAGCGGGTATAAATGCTGTCCCTTCAGCATGAGCCAGCTCCCGCCAACCCGCCTGCGCCGCATAATACCAATCCACGGCCGCCTGTCCTGCATAACCCTTTGCTCCCATACTGCCGTACACGTCGTAATTCGTCACGGCATCCAGTAGCCCAACAGCCTCAGAAGACGCCGACGGTTGGCCAAAAACCTCATCGCCGACGATGTATATGTCGTGTCCCGCCTCTCTGGCCGTTACACGCATCGCCTCCACCACCTCGGCCAACGTCCCATTGCGCGAGAGTACCCGCGTCAAATAGACAAAAAGCACCGGACGTCCATCGATCCGCAGATAATTGGGGTGGTTGAAATAGCGTTCGGCAATATGGGCGATGTCCGGTGCGACACGGTTGAACGCTGAAAACTCCCTTGTGCGTCCTGTAGTCTCATAAAACAGCGCAATCTGCATATCACCTAATTCATCGTTCGGCAGAATGCGCTGTAGCAGAGTCTGATCTTCGCGCGAATCGGGCCCCCACCAACTCGCCACCCACAGCGAGATATTGGCCTGTCGGCTCCACTTGAGATGCTGGGCGATCACAGCGGGATGGCGATCGTCGTACTCGCCCAGCATCGGCAACTGCGGCGGTATCAGCTCTTTGCGCATATAGCGGCCACCGTGAAAATCACCGCTGTACCAGGGGTAGTAATAGACGCCTACGGTATATAGTGAATCCATTGGGTCTTTATCTGGACTACTCATCGGGTCTTCGCCGTTACATGCATTGGGAAACACGAGGAAAATGCCGCATAAAACAGCTATGAGAAATGGCCTAATAAAAAACATGGGGATGCTCAATCCATTTGTCCCGAGACAAAAGAAATACATACCGCCTGGGCAACATGCGGTCCTTAAATGCGCCGCTACTCAGTCCGAGCGGTACACGCTCGGTCTCCTCGAAACCTAGCCGGTGGAGAAGCCGGACAGACCGTTTGTTTGCAACAACGCATCTAGCTTCAATCTCGTCTAGCTCCAAATCTTCAAAACCTACCTGCAGGATGCTCCGGACCGCCTCTGAGGCAAAGCCTTGACCCCAATAAACG
The DNA here is from genome assembly GCA_965261395.1 of Candidatus Latescibacterota bacterium. Lineage (GTDB taxonomy): Bacteria > Latescibacterota > UBA2968 > UBA8231 > UBA8231. The sequence goes on along the minus strand of OZ253462.1, from coordinate 1,500,365 downwards.
GGCGACAACTCGTAGCCTATGTCGCCTCGCCGACTCTCAATGCTTTCTGTGCGTACTCCGCAGTCCCCGAGTAATACCCCGTTTGAGCGATCCGTGATGGCTAGCTGGAACTTGCATCTCGGACTTTCTTTGGACCATGCGATGCACTTTTCTACAAAGCGGACGCACTCTTCTCTAGTGTAGGCGGGCCGGTAATAGTATTCCAGATACCTTGGGTCTCTCCTAAACTCGGCGACGGCGTCCACGTCTTGTTTGGTAAACTCCCTCAGGAGTAGGCGTTCCGTCAGCTTCTCCATTAAGGTTAGCTTCTACTTGGGAGTAGGGCTCGTGAAGGTTAGCTGATTTTCAAATGGATCCATAAGCTTTAGCTCCGTCGATCCCCATGCCTGGTCGATGGGCTCTTCCGTCATGTCGCTCTTTTTACTCTTTAGCTCTTCATAGATCTCGAGGACGTTCTCGACTTGAAGCTGGACTGCTCCAGGCCGGCCGGCCGGTTCGCCGAGATGCTCCGATAAGTGAAGTGCTAAGCCGCCTCGCGAAACGCCCATATAGATGGGGAAATCCTCGGCGTGACGCCACTCAAAGTCAATTTTGAATCCCAAAAACTCGATGTAGTAGCTCTTTGCCTCTTCGTAATCGTCAATCCGGAGGATGGGGTACGCGCGTTCCATGCCTGTGTTTCTCCTACTCTGTTAGAGGTGTAGAGTTAGATGACGTGAGACCCCTTACTGAACTTACGATTTCTTGGGCGGCTCTGATACAATACCAATATTCTTGGGCCCCTTGAACGGGAATTCGACTCGTTCAAAGGACACCTTATGACAACGGTAGTAATCTTCGATAGCATCGAGTAATTCGTCCCGTCCCAGCTTCTCCTCGGACCAAAAATTGCAACAAGGTACGAGGATTACCGGTCGACTAAGAGCCGCTTGGGCTACAGGACGAGTGGCTTCGTCGGCATGCAACCCAATAATCAAGTCATAGTAGTCAGTCATCGAGGAATCGAATTCCACGGCTCGGTTTGGCACGCCTTTGAGAGTCCGGGCGCGAGGATCGACAACCTCGCAATCGTAATTGTACCTCTTACGTAGAATCCGAGTTAACATGCCTTGCCCGCCAGCAACATCAGCGAGATAGTGGACCGTATTTCCAAAGCGCACGTCGATATATGATGCAAGCACATCAAAACGTTTTGGATCGCCATGAAATCGATGTCGATGATGGCTTTTCATACCAGGCATTTGCTCATGTCATCTAACTGCTTGTACCCGAACAATTGGTTCGGGTAATGGCCACTATATGTTACTTAATGGATCGCGTGGGCTAGTTCCCGCAGCACATCGACCGCCAGGAGCACATCCTCCCTTCTACAGTCGAACTGCCCGACCTGGAAGCGGATGACGAACTGGCCCTCGTGGATTGTCTGCGTCAGGTAGATCCGGCCGTCATCGTTGACCGCGCGGAGCAGGCGCTCGGTGGCGTCGTTGGCATTCTCGCCGTCGGGGGCATACTGGAACGTGAAGAGCGAAAGGTGGCAGTCCGTCGTCAGGCGAAAGCCATCCAGCAATGCGATCGCCGCGGCGGCCTCCTCAGCCCAGGCAATATGGTTCCGGATGCGCTGGCGGAGGTCTTCGAGACCGTGCGCGCGTAGCAGGAACCAGAGCTTGAGAGCGCGGAACCGACGCCCCAAGGGGATCGTCCACTCACTGTAATTGGTGATCTCGGTTTGGCCGAGGGTTTGGAGGTAATCCGGACGGACGCCGAGGGTGCGAACCTGCGGTTCCGGGTCCGCAAGAAACTGGATTGAGCAGTCGAACTGCGCACCGAGCCACTTGTGGGGATTGAAGGCGATGCTGTCGGCTCCCTCGACGCCCTCCCACAACTCCCGTAGCTCAGGACAGATCATCGCGGAACCAGCCCACGCGGCGTCGATGTGGACGTAGAGATCGTGCTCTCGTGCCACTTCGATGGTCTGGTGCACGCGGTCGGACGCGCCGATCGACGTACCCCCAACGCAAAGGACGACACCGGCCGGGAGGAAACCCGCCGCGTGATCAGCGTCAATCGCCCGGCGGAGCATCTCCGAATCGAGTGCCCAGGAACCATCGGTCGGGACTTTGACGAGATGCTGTTGGCCGATACCGGCGATGCGGATCGCCTTGTCAACCGACGAGTGGGTCTCCGGTGAGGCGTAGACCCGGACCTGTTGCTCCCCCACCATGCCAGAATTGATCCCGCGCCAGTCTAGCGCTCGCTCGCGCATCGTTAGTACGGCGCAGACATTTGCCGACGTTCCCGAATCTTGGATAACCCCTTGGAATCCTTCCGGCAGCCCAAGGGCCTGGCGCATCCAATCGACCATCCGGGTCTCAATCTCCGTAGCTGCAGGTGAGGTCTGCCAGAGCATGCACTGGGCCGCCATGACCGCCGTCAAATTTTCGGCGATCATCGAAACCGGCGCGGCGTTGGCGCTGAAGTATGCAAAGAAACGCCGGTGTTGCCAGTGCGTCATGCCGTCGGGTACGATGCGCTCAAAGTCGGCGAAGATCGTCTCCATATCTACCGGCTCTTCCGGTGGAGCTAAAGGCAGCAGCGCCGCGATCTCACCCGGTGCGGTCTGCGCCCGAACGGGCCGCTCATCGAGCGTGGCCAGGTACTCGGCACCCCACCGGGCAGCTCGCTCAGCCCAGCGAAAGTAGTCTTCTCGGTTCATAAGACGGACGGTCTGAAGTGATAGATATGAATAGTATCGCCTCTAAGAAGCCGTCTGAAAACTCTAATTTTCATTTGATTCGTTTAAGTAGCAAGTGGATCATGGCAATCTGGATCAAGGCTTCACTATGGCGGGTCAAGACCTCATAATCTCTCGCATGTCGGCGAAAATTCATCAACCACGCCAAGGTGCGCTCGACGACCCACCGGCGTTTAACTAGGGTAAATCCGGAGCCTTGTTTGGCGACGACTTCCAAGTCTATTTTGTGCGTCTTTTTTTGGTTGGCCACCCACGTTCGGATGGCCTCGCCTTGGTAGCCGCCATCAACCCACAGCTTGCGTAACCGAGCCACTCCGGCGGCCTTCAAGCGGGTCAACACCTGCTTCAAACCCTCTCGATCATCGACATCGGCGGCGGTGACCACCACCTGTCGAAGCAAACCCGACGTGTCCACCAACAAATGCCGTTTGCGGCCTTTGATCTTTTTACCGGCGTCATACCCGGTTGTTTTACCATGCGTTGCGGTCTTAATCGTCTGACTATCGACGCAGCCAGCCGACGGCATCGCCGCCCGGCCGCTCTGGCGGCGTTCCCGCTTGGTCAACCGATCCAACACCGGCGGCCAGACCCCTTGCAGGCTCCAGCGACGAAAGTAATCATACCCCGTTTTCCACGGCCCAAAACAAGCAGGCAACAAAGCCCAAGGACACCCCGTCTTGTTCAAATATAAAAGGCCGTTGACGATTTGGCGTCGATCCCGCGGCGGCCGACCCGGACCGTGAAGCCGCCAGCGCGGCGCGGGCAGCAACGGTTCGATCCGCTGCCATTGTCCATCGGTTAGATCGGTGGCATATTGCCTACGCGGCGTACTCATTATACAAGCCTTTCTGTTCAGATTTTGTGGTGAAACCTGAATATGGCTCGATGAGTACGCCCTTTCAAATTCGGCTACATCAGAGGGTTTTCAGACGGCTTCTAAAGACTTTCAATCCGCCCAAATTCTTTTAATGCTTTTAGTATCTCAACGGTCAAACAACTCTGCCAATGCTGCTCGGCTTGCTCCCAGGCTTCTGGATACTGGCCATACCAAGTCCAAGCAGGAGACCAAGAGCCATCTGAATTTTGATGCTCAATATCAAAATCCAAATTCATATCTATTTCGCTCTTCAGTGTCTCTGCTAGCAACGAGGTGGGCGTAGAAGCTAACCAGAGCGGTCTGGCAGAGGGTTCCATCAATTCTTTCGGCGTGTGAACGACGACATAGTGTGCTCTCCGAATTAGTATTTCCGCCAGCGTATCTTTCGCGGATTGGGGCAGGGCAGCCGTCTCAACCAGATGAACATAGCAGATAAAGTCGTACATGTTCATTTTATCTGGTAATGTTTTTATATGCTCTATGACCTCTACCGTGAGCTGTTTAGTCAGGTCTATAGGTACCAACTCGTGATATTCATGTAGATGGCCCACGACCTCCGCACGAGGATTGGCCAAGAAATTACCAAAAGTATCTGCCGTATTCTCAAAATTCCACCACGGCGCATGGGGGGATTCATCCACCGCTTGCGGGACGATAGGCCATGTGCTCTGGGTCGAATCGTATTCAGCCAGTAAATACTGGATTGCCTTGCGGACAATCTCATCACTACTGGTCGCTTTGACCTCTCTGAGAATGCGTAGCGCAATGGTCGTCGTGATAACGGATGAATCAGACAATTGGAGATCGGGTTCAAGGCCATTGCCGAAACCGCCATCTTGATTCTGATAGCGAGCAAGTTCGTCTAGGACTGCGGCTGGAGTTCCATCATCGAAATAATACGATAGAAGCCGTCTTTCTAACTCTCGGCCCTGCTCCATCACGAAAGTCCTTGCTTTCTCGAATGAGTCCCTAGTCAACAGCTTCATATTTTTTACTCCTACAAAACTCTTAGCTGCAAACCGCGATTACGGTTATACAGTCATTTGACATTCACAATCGAAAAATGATGACTTGCGATATTAAACCCCTCTCGTAGATAGAATCTATGTGCAGAAAAATTTTGAATGCCTGAATCCAAATGGATCTGACCGCAGTCATTTTTTCGCGCACAAGATTTAAGCCAATCTAGCATGACTTTGCCTAGGCCCGAGGAACGCCGGTGTGCATCTGTGACTAAATCTTCAATGTACATGTATTTTCCCCAAGCCAATCCGGTCTCAATTACAAATCCCGCCGCACAAATCGCCTGACCATCATCCTTGATATAAGCGACGGTATAACCTCTCTTTTGCTGAGCCTTAACCTGAGAGATTATAGTGCGTAGGTCATAGCTAGGTCTGAGTTGAATCAACAAACTACCAACTATTTCTAAATCTGAATCTACTTCAGCAATCCTAATTTCCATGTGAAACTCCTATAAATACGTTTGAGCCAACTCCAGAAATTCCTCCCAGCTCCTAACCTCTGCATCAACTGGGATATCCGCAGGCTCTTGTTGTCGCCTGTTATACCAGATTGCACTCATGTGGCACTGCTTCGCCCCCACCATATCGGTCTCCAACGTGTCGCCTACATACCATATCTCTGAAGGTGCCATGCCCAATCGGGTGGCCGCTGAGGTGAAAATCACGGAATGGGGCTTTCTTATCCCATAATCGGCGCTAGAGATAACAAATTCAAAATAGTTGAGCAGTTCATGACGTTGAAGTTCCCAGGAGAGAACTGTTCCAGATACTGAATGGTTGCTTACTACTCCCATTCTCAAATCATGGGCAGATAAGGCGGTCAATACATCGGCAATGCCGGGCTCAGGAGCGAAAAGCATACATTCTTTCCAGAATTCCAGTTCGAGTACCTCCATGGGTTCACGAAAGGTGATGCCGAGTCGATCAAAGAGTAGTCGATTAAACTGATGATGCGTGAATTCGATGATTGAATTACCCTCAACAGCAACCTCACTATCGAGCCTTTTTGCTTCAGTCGTTACCTCTTCAGGTGATATACCTTTTCGATCCACTGCATATTCGAGAAGGCGAGTGTTACCTGCGAGGGGATCGGACTTCAGATTGCGTACGAGAGTATTTATGAAATCGAAGAGAATAGCCTGTGGCCTATCCATCTATGTGCTCCATTGGGAATGTCGTGCGACCCTCTATCCGTCGCCGAATGAGCCAATTGCAATCTTGTAGTCGTGCATGTCGGCGAACCCCACCTTTTCTGCCACCCTGACCGATGGTGTGTTGCTTGCCCAACAGTCCCAGTGGGGATTTACCCCTGAAGCGAGGGCGTGCCTGACAAACTCTCCAGCCACCACAGTAGCAATGCCCCTTCTCTGGTATGCCTCAATCGTCTCGATACCTATGCCGCACTTGCCTTCGCTCACGTATTCTGCTGTACACCAACAGACAACTGAAGTCCCATCGAGCATCGTGAAGCCGAATCCCTGGTCGAGGAATGTTTCAAAGGATGGCCAGCCTCCCAGGATCTCATCTTTGACCAAGCCAATGTGCACAAAGTCACTTTGGAGCAATTGGGCGTCGATCTGCCTGAGCTCCAGCGGGAGCGATGGGACGGCAATGCTCGATGAACTGTCCCGAACAGAGCAGTAAATCCGTCTTTCCACGTCATTGTCCGAGAGCGAGCCGAAAATCTCCTCCAGCCGGAGGCTCCAAGCATCTGGTGAATAGTAGAGCTTGAAGAACCCGAGTTCTCTCGACTGACCCTCTGGCTGGATTTCAGTCAAGAAGATCTCTCGCAGCCCTTTGTTGACTTCGGCGTCTTCAAAGTCTCCTACGAGATAGATACACCGGCCTTCCCAAGCTAACACGGTCCTCGGCGCAGCTAGATCGTCTGCCCAGACTCTAGCGGGAGTTTTGCCATCAATAATGCTATCTACAACGAGGCGGAGGTTGAGAGTGTCAAAATGAGGCCGAATAGACAAAGTCTCTTCACTGTGAAGTCGGTGCATGGTGTCTTACTCTGTCTGCTTTGCTGTAGGCGTTCTTGAGGGTCGCATGGCACATAACTGCTTGTGCCCAAACAATTGGTTCGAGTAATGTACGGCGGTGCGAAGGCCATAATGCCCGGCCCTAATGGGCAGAGGGGGATACAGTTCGAGGATGGTTTGTCCGAACCCAGTCAATCTGCTGCCCATCTCGCCTCAAACTGATCTTCGGTCATGGCGAGGCCAGCCTTGAGCTTCTGGCTCGTTTCCCTTCCCATCGGCATGGTAGGAAGCATGTTAAAGTACTGCCGCATCGCAGCCCTAATCCCGGCCAGACAACTCTTGGTTTTCACCCAGTTTTGGGGGCTAAAGACACGATTTGGGGGAAGCGGCTCAGCCGCTGCAGCTTCTAGGGCGCTGTTCAGACAACTTCCAGCGATGTCAACGACCTGATCGACAAGGTCATGATCAGACACCCTCTCATAGGTCACTTGGGGAACTGGTACACCTTCTGATCTGTTGTTTGCCACGCAGAAGCAAAGAGAAACAGAATATAGGTGATGGTAGGGAGCGTAAGCGCGCATGGCCAATAGTGACTCGTTCAGCCCCAAGGGGTTATCCTTCGTCCAACGATCCCTTACGTGCCTCATCCAGTGGTGGAGGGCTTGGGCGCTTTCTGGAGAGTAGTCTCGTCTGAACAGCTGCTCGAAGTATTTGTCGAATATGCGCGTCTCGCTGTAAGAAATATTGGGCCTTTGCGAATGCCAAGCGATGAGGTACTTGCCCAGATCAGACAAGTCTAGCACGTAGTCCTTATCACACGAGGGGGTCGCTACCTCTCCTCGCTTAGTTAGGAAACAGCCATTAGAAAACTTCTGTTCAAACCGTCTTTTGAGGTTAAGGACGCGCCTATCATTGCTGCGTAGATCGCGCGGCTTTACCGAACTCTGAGAGTTTGTATTAATGCTAATACGGTCGCCGCGCTCCCTTTGCGGAATCTCGTAGAAACGAAACAAAACGCAGGTGTCTGCCAGCTGTTTGACGCGTTCGCTGCAGCTCAAGATCGTATTGAGTGACTGACACCCATTGACAACACTGAGTCCAGTGAGCTTGAGCTGGCTCTCCTCCATAGACATCCGGTTACAGATTGCGGTGATGCCATTATGAAAGAAGAAAAAATCCATATGGCGGTCGCTGTATATAGTGTTCTTGATCCCCTTATTGACCCGATTGCTCAGTCCCAAGCTTTGCCTCACATTCTTCTGGAACAGCGTGCCATCCCTTATTCCAGGAAACTTGATGCACTCACTCAACGGAATGGCAGCTATGACAGCTTTGGTCCCATCTAACGTCATCTCCATATGGGAACAGGAGGACATATCGACAGTATGTTCTATTGACGGATTGTCACGCTCAAGAGCGAGATCGTACCTTCGGCGTAACTCATCTCGGTCAATTACACTGATTGAGCACACCAAGTCCTTACTCTCCGACAACTCAGCCAATTGACGCTGAAAGGTAGCCAGATCGTCGTTGGCTGTGGGTGTAAGACCAGAAGTAGTGATCAACTCAAACTCCACCTCATAGTCATCCTCAAGCGCTTGGGCCACCTCAGACAGTTTCCGCTTCAGCTTGGTGTTTCCTACCTCCTGGAGACGTACCAGATCGTGAATCTGTATCCAGGCACTGAGTACCTCACGGAGAGGTTCAGCATCGACTGACTCGCCACTATAGAATTTCCCCTGTACGATAAAGATGATGGATTTCTCGTCATCGATCACGATCGCGTCAATCTGCTTGTCGTCTGGTCCATCGGTGACGTCGTCCTTGGTCTCATTCATGTCTCTAAGGTGCACGTTCCTTAGATACCACGCTACGAACCGTTGTCCATCATTGGAAAAGTTCTGGTGGTAGTATTCCTGCTGGATTTCTCTATCAATCTCGTCGTACACGGATTTCCTCCCGTTCTCTGTTTGCTCGATCTACCGTTGACCCCAAGGGAATATACCCCAGCGGTATTCTGAGCGTTCGGATAGGTTGTTTCTTGTGTGCGATTCTTCGGGGTGGGATCTAGGGGCTGCCCCTGCGCCAGTTTTGCATAACGTCGCTTTCACCATTCACGACCCCACGCATGAGGAGTGGGAGCAGCCCCAAACGCCGTATGGCGCTCAGCGTAAACGGATGTGATATATAAAAATCTTTCCTCCTATATCAATCAACATAAACCCTAGTTCTGTCCGCTATAGGTTCAGAACGCTTAGCGAATGCTGATTCGATCCAAGCTTCTGGGGCACTACAGAAATCAGTCCATCTACACAACACGCAGTATCGATCACTTTCTATATGGTAGCAGCGATCATTAGGGATGTAGTAGTTATAGCTGAATTCTCTGATCACAGTACTCTCGTTCAAGGCGATATGGTTGTGTTCTCCGCCGCACATATAGCAATTGTACTTCCCTCTATATACTGACGTGTCCATAAACGGTAAGACAATTCCGAGAATTCCGTTACGTGTATTCCCTGGTCCATTGTATAGAGAGGCTTGTAACTCTCGTTTTATATATGCCTGCTCAAAGGAGCCTCGGTTTTCAGCACTTGCCAAACCGATCAAGTGCAGGGTGACAGTCGAGTCCGAGAGGTAGTCTTCTCGAATTCGACGGAGAACGTAGTCCTCATCTTCAGACTCGATAGCTTCATCCAGTGACTTATCTATCATATCTATGTTGAGTTCATTCTGTATGTGTAGTTTGAACGCGATGTCTTCTGTCTTGAAGGAGATAAAACACTTTCGTCCCATACAAGTCCTTTCCTAGTTCATTATAAGCCCATTAGCGGCCAGCAAGTAAGCTCTTTAAGGCAGACCTCGTGACAGTTGGATAGTCAGTAGCTGTTTTGTACTCATGTACTCGGTTACGTGCCCATGTTTGATGTATATCGGTTCCTACTTTGGCGACGATGACCACATCTTTTTTCCGAGCCTCGACGAGTCCTAGTTCGTAGTAACAACTTGGACGTTCAAACGATAGGTCCGCGAGGGCGAAGTCGCACTTTTCAATCACCTCAATCGTATAATCAAGCTGGAATGTAGGTTTGATTAGTGAATATTGAGGAAGGATGACGTCTACTCCTAATTCATGGGCAGCTTGAGCGATAATCGCTTTTTTACTGTCAGCTTGGGGATCTCCACCGACAGGCATGATTACATATAGAAATGGCATTAGTTTTTAGTTTCACTGATGACAGATGCTGGTGGCTTAGAGGGGAGTTGTAGAGTCGTGTTTCGGATCTCTTCCCAATTTATAATAAAAATCACCGTTACGAATACAAGAATGCAGGCATAAACGATGCGAAATGCTTTGGGGACCCAATATTCGAGTTTAGTCGATTCTAGTGCGATGATTTGTGTACCCTTATGCTCTTTCTTTCTATTAAATTGCTCCCATTCTCGCTCGAAGGGCGAGTAAGACATACGGGGATCATTCATGTCAGCACTAAACACGACATGTTCTGCCATTTCGTTTAGTACGGAAAATTTCTCATTATTTAGAGCTTTGAAATCCTCAATCTGCTCAATCCAAAGGGAGCAAAAAAGAATAGCCATTAATGCGAGAATAATCATTGCTAAAATCGATATAGCCAACAGCTTTGGATCAGATAGACCCCATCTCCCAAGCGCAACTATGGCGATGAGGAGAGCCAAACAGATTGAGTAATTCCACCGGTTCGCGGCATGGCGCCAATCCGTGACCTTTTCAGTAGACTTGTAAAAGAGTTCGTACTCTTCAAAGGATAGTTTCTTCCCAGTGGGCAATTTTTCAACCATCAAACACTTCCCCGTGATTTTCGCTAACCTTAGGCATAAACTGCGAACTCCATATCTTGTGCGGTAGTGACTTCACCCGACAGTATCCCAATCGCAAACAGAGACACTGGAGATGTTCCACAAGGATTCAGATTTTTCCCTTTCATATATCTGCTTGTACCCGAATAACTGGTTCGGGTAATGGCCACTATATGTTACTTATCTAAAGACGAAGGTACGTATTCGTGTGAACCGTCGCAAACCAATACCGCGAGGTTGATGTATTATACATAACTTACGTGATGTGTGACTTTTACCATTGGACGAGTCCTTCCAAGTCCAGCGGTTTTCGTTTGAGGCGTATATTGAGCCATACGCAGATCGAATGGGTGAGTATTTTGGTGGTCCATAGGCTCTGCAAATGCCACGCATCGCGGACTTTGATGGTTTGGACGTGGAAGCGTTGTACCAATTGGGCATAGACGGTTTCGATACGTCGTCGGAGCCTTAGCGCCCAAGCGGGGGCGACAAAGGGCTTTCGCGCCTCGGTGGGCTGCATATTGCGTTTGAGGGGGGTCAGCAGGTGGAGGTGGTGCTGTTGGAGTTCCTGTTGTCGATCCAAGGCTAAAAAGGCGGCATCGCCGAGCACCTGCGTGGGGGTCTGCAGGCCGGCTAAGAGCGGGTCGCGACAGGTGCTGTCATGGCCATAGGCCGGCAGCAGCGGCGCGTGGACAATCAGGCCATAGTCGGTGATGCGCAGGCCGCCTTTAAAGCCAAAGTAGACTTCGTCTTTGGCCGCACCATAGCCGAGGGTCGGTGCCGGACATGCGCCGACGGACTCGGTGCGGAAAATTCGGCGTTGAAATCGGCGCGCGGCATGGCAGATCGGCACCGGGAGCGTATCTATGATTTGGCAGGGAGCCTGATAACCGCCCAATCGCTCAACGATGTGATGATGCATCCAGGCTTTGACCTGCCAGAGGTTGGCGCACTGGCGTCCGAAGGCGACTCGGTCGCGTAGGGCCGGAAACCAAGTGTTCCAGCGGTCGTGCATCTGCTCGTAGAGTTGTTTTTGGGTGGTATAGCCCAGATACGGACCGACCCACTCGACCGTCAGGCATTCGATGTCGCTTAACGCCGGGGGGAAACCCGCCCGACGAGGAAGGCCATGCTGCTGGCAGAACGCCGGATACAATTCGTCCTCGATCAAGCAATAGATGGCAATGACAAAATCTTCTACTTTATACATGATGGTGATCCCTCCGAGATGATCCCTATCGGTTTGGTCGCACAAATAAGATAGGGGAGGGATCGCCATTGAATAAAAAAGTCACACATCACGTATAACTTATTGTAATATATTGAGAATAATAATTATGAAATTTCCTGTATACGGCAGTGCGAAGGCCATAATGAACCGGGCATTTACCTACGGCCAGACGATCTCAGGCGACGAATTAGGTATTGAGAGCAGGGGGCCAATATTTCCAGAGGTTCCGCGGTACGTCGTATCGCTTGAGCCTCCGGCCTGGGTGCCCCGGCGGTAGAAAACCTGTCGCCGCCGCTTGCTCGTCACGCTCCACCGGGGTGTTGCCAACGTGCGGTGACGGCGTCGGGGGCGACCATGGCGTGCCATCCTTGTCAGGAAACATGACCATGGGTGCCTGCTCGCGCATTTCCCTGTGGGAGTACCGTGCAAACTGCGCCACTCGCGGTTGCTTTGACCCCGCCGCGTTAGCCGAGCCGACGTGCGTAGTGAGGCCGTGGAGCAGCATGGCGTCGCCAGCTCGCCCCGTCATACATACCACCTCGCCCACACTGAGATCCCCCTCCAAGAGCGCCCGGTGCCCGCCACTCCGCACGGGCTCTGTGAAGAGGTACGAACCGTCGAATTGCTCGGGGTGCTCGAGGAAGTATCGGTGGTTGGCCAGGTGCGACCTTGGCCAGTAGGCCGTGCCTCCGCCCGTAGGGCTACTGACGTCCCAGAGCAGCACGGCGAAGAACGCCATGAACCCACCGCCCCAGCCTGTCGCATACCCATCGAGGTGACCATCGACAGGGGATGCCCACTCCGTGCCCGGAGCGCTCGGCAGGATCACCCGCGTCATTGGAATCTGCGGCGTCCACGGCTGCCCCGCCGGGTGGGAAGGGGCAAAAGCACCGCCACCGATCTGCTCCACGATGGACCGCAGGCTCGGTAACTCGTACAGGTTGGGGCTGAGCTCGGGCCAACCACCCTCGGGTGCATACCGCCCGGCAGGCCAGGTGTTGGGGTCGTCGAGGTCGACGCCGTCGGAGCAAGCGCCGCGTATTTGGGCTTGCCACCCGTCAAGCACATCAGGAGGTACCAATCCCGGAATCGCGAGCGCCCCCTCTGCTTTGAACTCGTCCAGCTGCGCCGGTGACAGCAGCATACTCGGCTTGGGGTCGTAACTTTCTGATTTATTCATGGGCTAGTTTTACACGGATTTCTTCAAAACGTCTGACTGTATCCTCTGAATACAATCTTTCTCCGCAATGAAGGCATACTTCTGCAGAAACGCTAATCACGGCAGTATGCTTTCCGCCATGGAGAAGTTTTTCAACGTCCTTTCTCACCAACTCCCCGCTGCATACTGGGCATTTCTCGAATGGCTTCATGAGTCTTTCTTTCTCAAGCGACGCGATAGCGCTCGACCACCTCCATATCAACCTTGATCCCCAACCCCGACCCTGTGGGCACGGCAAAGTGCCCCTTCTCCAGCGCCAACCCCTCGGCCACAACATCGGCCTCCCGCGTAAAGGGCAGCTCATCGCAAGGCAGCGTCGCGTTGGGCAACGTCGCCTGTAGATGCACCGAGTAGGCCGCCATCACCCCGGTACACAACCCGCCCATCTGGATCCAGCAGGGCACGTCCGCAGCCTCCGCCAGCGCCGCTGCCTTCCGCACTTGCATCGCCGAGCCGCTCAAATTCACGTAGTCGATGCACTCGGCCTTGAGCGCCGCCAGCACGCCGGACGGTGCTCCCAAGTGCAGGGCGATGGGGATGTGGGTCTTTTCGCGCAGGATGCGGTACCATTCGAGGTTGTTTTTGAGGATGGGATCTTCAAAGACCGACACCGTGCCAAAAGGCTCCAATTCGCTCGCCAAGCGCGCGCCAGTGGGCAGCAGGGCGAATTCAGTATTGGGATCAATGCCGACCGTGTAGTCGGCACCCGCCGCTTCTTTCATCAGCCGCACCGTCTCGACGATATTCCACGAGCGCGCCTTGAGCTTGTGGTTACTAAAGCCCTGCTCGGCCCCTATTTCCGCCTCGGCCGCAGTCTCTTCTGGCGTCATGGGGCACGACCAGTACGACACCGGCACCTTGTCGCGCACCTGCGCCCCAAAGAAGCGGTGCAGCGGAATGCCGTAGGCTTGACCCGCAATGTCGAGCAAGGCGCAGGTGAAAGCGTCTGGACGGTTGTACGGGTCCAAGGCCAGCGGGTCTTGGCCCACGAGGGCGTCGGCTTGCTCCTGACCAGCAGACTTTTTGCTGAGGAACTCGCCCCAGCCCTCCAAGCCCTCGTCCGTTTGCACGCGGCAGAGGGTGATATCGTAGATCTTGGGAAAGTAGCGGGCGATCACCGGGATCGGCGGGATTTCGACTTCGTATAGCTCTACTTGGGTGATTTTCACGGCGAACCTCCTCTGCCATAAGGCGTTAGTTGCGCGTCATTTTTTTACGGGCTACTATGATACCAAATTGCCGAGTAATCACAAAGGGATCTGTCGATCCGGCCGAGAACCGCGAGGAGGACCTTATGGACGACAAGACGATGACCAACGAAGAAAACTACCGCTTCGACGTAGCGGGGTACATGATCGTCCCCAGCGTCCTGACGGCAGCCGAACTGAACGCCTGCAATCAGGCACTGGACCAGCTAGCGTTTGATAACGGTCCGCTGCGCTGGACGTCGCCCGCTTGCAATCCCCTGCGCGCCCTGCGCGAGCATCCAGTGCTAATGCAGTATCTGGAGCAAATTTGCGGTGAGGACTTCCGGCTCGACGAATCGCCGCGGCTCGTCGAGTCATGCGCCGAAGCGACGGACCTGTCGGGGGGCGACGAGTGGGTGGATTGGTCGCGGGCGTATCGCCAGTACAATGGGAATCGCTTCTGCCAGGGGGTGCGGGCCTTCTGGGCGCTGGCGGACGTGGGCGCAGAGGATGGAGGATTGGTGGTAGTACCGGCCAGCCACAACAGCACGGTCCCGGCCCCGCAAGACCTAATTGACGGAACCGATCCTATGGAACTCGTCGAGCAGCCGGTCTTGCAGGCGGGCGACCTCCTGCTCTGCACCGAGTCGCTGATGCGGGGCTTGCGGCCTTGGCAGGGCGCGGGGCCGCAACGCCTACTCGAATGCGGGTACATCAGCTCCGCCGTGCGGCCAGGGGCGGCGTCCGAAATCCGCGGCGACGACAGCGCGCTGCCCGAGTGGGCCGACGATCTGACCGATATCCAGCGCGCCGTCTTGCACAATCCCAACCGCCCGTACCCGCCGCCAGTGGTGCATTCGGACGGCGAAAAGGTTTGGCTGGCAGAGGAACCAGGGGTTTTCCATCCCTCGATCTACATCCGCGACCCAGATTCCGAGATTGACGAAAAGGAATTTTTCCACTGGGATCTGTGCGGCCACCTCGTTTTGCGGGGGGTGATGGACGAGGAATGGCTGGCAGCGGCCAACGAATCTATCGACCAAAATCCCGACCGGATTAGCCACGGCGGATCGGCTGCCGGCGATTCAACGCCGCTAGCCGGCACCGGGGTCGGCCGCTCGTCCATGGGCAACCCGTGGGGCTTGCCCGCGCCATACGGCGAGCCGTTCCAGCGCATGATCGCCGATCCGGCACTCGTCCAGCGCCTGAACTGGATCATGGGCAGCGGCTTCGAGTGCATGATGTGCAACGGCTTCCTGTCCGGAAAAGGGTCGTCCGGGCACTCTTTGCACTCCCCGGCCACGCCAGCCAAGGCGACTAACCACTACCGGCAGCAGAATGGCCGCGTGTACGCCGAATATCTCAACGTGGCTTGGCAATTGCGCGATGTGACGCCGGCCGACGGGGGCTTTGTCTGCGTGCCCGGCTCGCACAAAACCGCCTATCCCATGCCCGACGGCATCCACACCTGCGAAAACGAAATGGGGTTGGTCAAACACGTGGCCATGAAGGCGGGCGACGTGCTGCTATTCTTGGGGTCGGCGCAGGCGCACGGAGCTTATCCGTGGACGGGGGAGCAAAATCGGCGGATGATCTTTTTTCAATACCGATCGCACAATCTGTACGCGCCTTAATTAAAG
Source organism: Candidatus Latescibacterota bacterium (assembly GCA_965261395.1). Lineage (GTDB taxonomy): Bacteria > Latescibacterota > UBA2968 > UBA8231 > UBA8231. The sequence continues at coordinate 1,484,612 of OZ253462.1, read as the reverse complement.
ATTCCCTCACTCAGCAATGATACGTTAGGAAATTTTCGTTTAAGGAGAATAATATTGCGTTTTATCAGACAATCGTTCGGAACGGACGCTGCCTTACCCAATAGCCAGCGTAGCAACGATGAGAAGCAGGTTCTCCACCATTCATCCTGCTCGCACGAGTACCGGGTCAGTGACGCCTATTTCGATACCATGTCCCGAATGCAGGCAGCCGTCTCCAGACGTGACTTTGAAGAGGCCGCACGGCTCGTGCATGAGAACCTCCGGTACATCCCTGGCTTGGTGAAGGAATGGTGCAGCGATTACGGATCCTTCGCCATTGGTATGATTCCCGCTCTGCAGCAGGGTGGGACGGTCCTCGCTCTCGTCGGTGATGATGAGGGTCTCACTTGGATGAGTGAGATCATAGCGTCTATGCCAGAGCTCGAGCCGTGGACCGAGGAAATCCAGCGACACCAGCTGGACCGGCAGCTATTCAAAGCCATCCTTGAGGCGGTCGCCACTCAGCCGAACTGCCTCCAGACTGAGGTCAAGGGACTGATCGGAGAAGTAGACGGTCGCCGGGTCGCGAACCTCATCTCCTATCTCGATAAAGCCAAGAAGATCGTACGGGTTAAGGCGGGCCGCACGTACAGGCTCTTGCCATCAGATTCACCGGATATTCCAGCACCTCCCCAGAAACGGATCATTAAGTCGCATCGGACCGACCAAAAGCCACCGAGACTGCGGGAGATCGACGTATCTTCTCTCAACTACGTGCCGTTACCACGCGCACCAGAGCGATGGGAGGAGGAGCAGACCGGGCGCGAGCGGGCGATGATTTCCGAAGCGAAGGATCCTTTCGAGGTTCGTGACTCCAACTGGCGTATCGCGACCGTCGAGAAGATACCGCCATCTCAACGTCCGGACACCGCCTTTCGTCAAATGTACCCAACCGATTCCGGAATCGTGATGATCGACGATCTCGGCAAGGCCGATGGTCTCGGTCAGATTGAGGCGGCGGCTCTGCGTTACGACCGAGCTGGTGAGTTGGCGGTGAAGAAGAGGCTCCAGCACGGCGTGTCCCGTGTCGGCGTCCACCCTATCGGCCGTGGTTTGATCGCTATGTCGCGGGACTGTATCGTCCACGCTTACGACGACCAATGCGATCCGATGCTGGAAACTTCTCTCATTGATGCGCCCGAGATCCTCGCCTTGAGGAAGCGGTTTGATATCCCGGACGATCAACTCAAGAATCATATTCGCTGCGTCGCGCTTTCACGGGATGCGAACCGCTACCTCTTTACCACGGTGGATGAGGCGTGGTGCGTGGACATCGGCGGAAGGGGGCTATGGGGCACCAAGCTGCCAGTCAAGGAAGGCTGGACACGGGTCGCCACGCCAAGCAGCGAATTCGGGACAAGCACCGACATAGACCGTGCGCTCACCCTCATGGGCCTGTCATTCCCAATCACCCCGGAGATCCTAAAACGGCGCTATTGGGATCTCGGCAAGCAATGGCATCCCGACCTCAACCCGGGAGACCCCGAGGCCAGCGATAAGATGAAGGCACTTACTGCGGCGGCGGAGGTATTGACCGGCATCGAAGCGAGTGCACTCCCACGCTTTACCGGTGCCACCTTCGTCCACGAGATGGAAAGCAAGGAGTTTGAGACGGGTGGAATCAAATTCACCAGAAGCATGGTCAGCGACGAGATTTATGCCGCCGACTGGATATATGCTGCTGGCTTCGCAGCGAAATCGGACGCGGTCTATCTCGCCGGGTACTCCGGCCGCGTCGTTCTGGTCAATGACAAGGGAGAGGGCGTACGGGTTTATGACATCGGCAGTGTACCCCGCAGGATCGTGGACACGGGTAATTATATCTACTTGCTTACGGACACGCGGCTCTATGTACTGCGCGATGACGCGTTGCTCACTCTTGTCGATACCTTCGATGGTGGTGATCTAGTCGTCGCGCAGACTTCTTTCGGGCTCCTTGAAAAGAAGAGCTTGCGCTGGTTCCGCGAGGATGGCCAGTACTTAGGGGGTGTTGTCTCGAAAGACCCGATCCGTCGCGTCTATTCCACCGACACCAATATGATTGTAGAAACCCGCCAACGGCGGGCAACTATCCTAGGTGTTCCTACGTGGTGGTAGTAATACAGGGATTGGAATAAACGGCCTTTCTCTGCTAGGCGAAGCCTTGACAAATAACGGAGGATCCATGCAGCTCAAACTAGCGTGCGCTGACTTTACCTTTCCCATCCTGCCACACGAGCAAGTATTGACGCTCATCTCCATGCTGGGGCTAAAGGGCGTGGATATTGGGCTTTTCGAAGATCGCTCGCACTTGCAGCCTTCCACTGAGTTCGAAAACGTCCAGCGCTCTGGGCGCGCCCTCGGGCAGCAGCTAGCGGACAACGGCCTAGTCGCCGCTGACCTGTTCCTGCAACTGGCCCTCGACTACGAATCCCACGCCGTCAACCACCCACAGCCCGAGATCCGCCACCACGCGCGCGAAGCTTTCCTCAAGGTCCTCGACTACGCGGCCGAGTGCGACGGCAAGCACGTCACCGGCCTACCCGGAGCCTTCTTCGATCACGAGCCAAAACCCGACTCTACGGCCCGCGCCGCCGAGGAGCTGGCGTGGCGAGTGGAGCAGGCGCAGACGCACGACGTCGTCTTCGCCATAGAGCCGCACATCGGCTCGCTCGCCAACACCCCCGAGCGCGCCGCCGCGTTGGTACAAGCGGTCCCGGGGCTGACCCTGACGCTCGACTACGGCCACTTCGTCCCGCGCGGCTTCGCGACCGACGAGGTCGATCCGCTGCTCCAGCACGCCACGCACTTCCATGTGCGCGGCGTCAACAGCCAGAGCGGCGTGACCTCCTTGGCAGACGACGAACTCGACTGGCCGCACATTCTCAATATCATGGATCAAACGGGATACAACGGCTGGCTCGAGTTGGAGTTCGGGGGCAACAACCTCACCGACACCGTCGAATTCCGCGACTACTTGCGCTCGCTATCCAAATCGTAGGGGCAATCCGGGACAAGGCGCGCAGCCGCGCTAACGGCGATAGGGGTTGAATGCAATAGAGAATTGGCCTAAGATCGAGGAACCCCTCGGCGAGTCAGGACGTCTTCCGACGGACTGACTTCGACCCGATCACACCACAACTTCTCTAAATAGGGAGCAAATCATGCTGACCAAATACGTCCTCACCCTCACCGCCTTAGCCCTTTTACTAGCCCCGGCCCCCACCCTCGCCGGCACCGTCCAGGTAGAAGGCGAAGGCGATCCGGCCTTGTACGTAGTCAAAGTCCACGCCGATTGGTGCGGCTCCTGCACGGCCCTCGTGCCAATCCTAGAAGAAGTCCAAGCCGGGGTAGCCGATCAGCCCGTCCTCTTCGTCCAATTGGACGTCACCGACTCTACGTTGACATCCCAAGCCCGCCTGCTTGCCGCGGCCCTCAACGTAGAAGACCACTTCAAGGCCAACAACCAAACCGGCCTCGTCCTGCTCATCAACGCCCAAGACCACACTCTGCTGGAAACGGTGACCACGCAAAACTCCGCCGCTGAGATCGTCGGCAAAATCGAAACCCACCTCGCCGCCGCACAACCTAAGCAGAACGGGTCTGCACCCGAATAGGGCAAACAGTTCTAACCGCGCAGTTCGTGCTCGTCCACCAAGGCGCGCAACCGCGCTAAAAATGGGGCGATATCTGGCGATTGGCCGGCCGCGTTGGGGAGGACAATATCTTCGCCCGTCGCCGTGTGGAACACCGTCGCGGCCGGCGACACACTCACCTTTTTGACCTCGGCCCACGCCAAGGTCTGCCGGCCAAACAGACCCTCTTCGACGGTCACGCCCTCCGGTCCTAGCCAGACCAAGCGCCGATGGAGGCGGTGGACGAAGAAAGCCGCCGCGCAGAACGCCGCGATCCCGCCGCCGAGCACCGCGAGTCCATACGCGAAGCCGCCGCGCTGGAAGGCGATGGTGCCCAACACCAACTGGCCAATGCCCAACAGGGCAAAAATTAGGCGCTGGCTGGTGCCGGGGTTGGTGGATAGGTCGAACTGTTCAGCCATGCTTCAGCGCGGCACTATCCAATCGTCTTCTATTTCCATGCCAAAACCCGGCGCGTCCGAAGGGACCAAGTGCCCGTCCTGGGGCACGGCCGTACCCGGTATGACGGGGACTTCATCTAGAGGAATGCCCGGAGCCGAGCCGAGCCAGTACTCGGCCATGGGCGATTCGGGGAAGGCAAAGGCGAAGTGTTGTCCGTAGGCAGAGTTAGCACCGCCGTGGGGGATGGTGACAAGGCCGGCGGCTTCGGCGATGTAGTAGATCTTGACGGCTTCGGAAAGCCCGCCACACCACTTGAGGTCCGGTTGCAGCACATCGACGCAGCGGTGCTCGACTAGCTGGCGGAAGGCTTGACGGCCGTGGTGGTCCTCGCCGGTAGCGATGGGCACGTACGGAGCGGCCCGCTTGAGCGCGATGTGGCCTTCAAGATCCGTGGGAATCAGCGGTTCCTCAATCCAGCGCATCTGATAGGGCCTGAGCCGTTCGGCGACTTGAACGGCGTATTCGACGTTGTAGGACATGACCGCGTTGAGCATCAGCTCGCAGTCCGGGCCGATGGTCTCGCGCGCTTGGGCGATTTTGTCTTCGAGGCGATTGAGTCCTTCCTGACCCTCTCGATAGTGAACCGGATTGGTAACCTTGAAGGCGCTAAACCCCAGTTCGAGACCCCAGTCGAGGTCGTCGCCGGTGGCGTAGAGTTCGAGATGGTCGCGGCAGGGGCCGCCGAGCAGGCGGTACACGGGCTGACCCAGCAGCTTGCCTTTGAGGTCCCAGAGCGCCAGATCAATCCCGCTTTGGGCAACGGCCGCGCTACCGGCATGACCGAGGCGCTGAGCGGCGCGCCACATCAGGTCGTTGAGAAATTCCGTCGCCAGACAATCGCGGCCCGTCAGCAGGGGCGCGAAGACCTGCTCGACGATGGCGGCTACCGGATCGCCAAAGGAGCAGCCGCCCAAACCCCAAGTGCCGTCTTCGGCCGTGATCTGCACCCATACCGGCCCACCGCCCATGCCCGGCATCTGGCCGGGTAGGCGCGAAAATTCTGGATACTTGTTAATCGGCAACGAGCGCGGCGCGCTCTGGTTCCAAGAGGGACGGCGGCCTGCGGTCTTGGGCGGATTGTGTGGAAGCCGGAGGTCAACTACGCGGATGGATTGTATTTGCACGTCTAAAGCCTTCTCAAATCTACATCGGGTGTTTTGCGCTACGTAAGGGGCAACTTGCCGCAAGGGGGATACATTATATCGCCGAGCGTTAGTAGCAGCAAGGTTGGCAGCACGGTCAGGCCATTAAAAAGAGTATTGCAGTTGCATCGAGTAGGCGTTGTCGGCGTAGCTCCGGGTGGAGTCGTTCGAGTCATTGGTCGCAAAAGCATATTCCAGCCGCGCCGCAAGGTTGTCGCGGAGGTCCTGCTTAAAGCCGAAGCGCAACAGGGTGAGGTTGTCGCGCCGTTTGGTGCCGGTCCCGGACACGATCCAATCCTGGTATAACTTGAAATGACGACGCGCAGCAAGGCTCGCGTTGGAACGCGGCGCGAGTCGCCAGATGAACAAAGACCCTATACGGTGGTTGGCGAAGTTGAAATCGACATCGTCCGCGTCGTCGTTGTGATGGCCGAATTCGCCCCCTTGCTCAGGCTCGCGAGAGAAGGGTTCGTGGCGCGGGAGTTCGCGGGTGGCTAGATCAATTTCGAACTGATATTTCAAATTCAGCAACACCCGCCCCAAGGCCATGCCCTCAAACCCGAGGCTGGCGGTCTGGCGGATCCCGCCCACGTGCTCGTTGAGGTCGGATATGATGATTCTCGGGTCAATAACGCCTCGGTACGCGCGAACCTGATAGCCAGCGGAAACATCTGCAATCGCGCTGAGCCGCCGTCTGAGCCCGCCTTCGACCATGACACTGCTATACGTGCTGCTTTTGCTGTTGGGAAAGTACTTGTTCCGCAGCTCGGCCCCGAATCGGGACGACCACGACGGGTTCCACCGTATCTGGAGTTGACCGCTGATATCTTGCTTGAAGTATTCGTTGATGCGGTCATTGGGTTGGTGCCGCAGGCCGAGGTTGGCGACGGTCAGGAGCGTGGCATCGCGGGAAAGCTTGCGGTGCCAAAGACCTGACAGCAGGTGATCGTAGCGATTCTTCCGGGTTACGTCGGCGAAGCGACGCGGGGCCATCTCATAGCGTACGGCGATGCGCGTGCGGGAATCAAGCTCGGCCCTGACATCGACCCCTGCCCATATATACGCGGCAAAATCCCGTTGTTCGCCCCGTTCTGTCGGCACCTGAAAGACATTGTCTTCGTACTGATAGCGGAGGTCAAAAAAGGGCTTGATCCGCAACGATGAATCGGCGTGAACTAGGCACGGGGTGCTCAGCGTGAGCGACCATATCATAGCTGCAACTCTCAATGACACGTGGGGGTACCGTCACTTTCCTTGGAGCATATTCTTGAGTTCCCGGGCGAGATGTACCGCTTTCTCACCGTGGATTTTTTCTTTGGCGTCCCAGCTCTCCCGTTTGGCTCGCCAAATTTCCAGCGCCGATTCCGCATCCGCAATCTCGCCTTCCAATTCGGCGATATCAAGGTTGCGGTCGAGATCAAACTCGTCTTCTTCCCCGCGGCGAATGTCGCGGAGCAACTCCAGCATGTTGCGCCGCAAATCGAGTGCTTTACTGGTTTCGCGGATCTGCCGGTCAAGCTCTCCGATTTTGGTCCGTATAATATCCTGTTGGTCTTGGAGCACGGCCAATTTCTGCTGGATCTCATCAGGGCCGTCGGTTTGCGCCGGGGCGACATCCAACGACAACAGCAACTCGCTGGACTCTCTGGCCATTTGCTCCCGGTAGGTTTCTACTTCCTCCTGAAATTTCAGCATTTCGGCAAGAATTCGGGTCTTGGTTTTGGCGTCTTTGGCGGCGCGGGCTTCCCCAGAAAGCCGCTCGATTTCGGCGTTCAGCATGCCCACGAGCGTACGTTGCTTGCCGATCGATGCCTCAGTGAGCGCATAGATCTGGTCGTCGAGTGCCTGGATCCGGTCCGATAATGCCCGGGACGCCTGCAGGTCGTCCTGCAACTGTCGCTCAAGCAGTCGGTCGCTGCCTTGTTGCAGGTCTTGTTTGGCCGTGCGGATCCTATCGGTCAACTGCTTGTTTTCGCGCAGCAACTTGTTGCTCTTAACCGAAATGCCTTCGACCTGCTCGGCAAGTTGTTCGATTTGTATTCTCAGGTTCTGTAGGGTCGGTTCCTTTGTGAACGCCGCTGGCACCGCCCCGATTGAGATGGCGAAAAATAGCAGGAAACACCGCCAGCTAAAAAGCATGGTCCTGAACGCTCGCCGAGAGACTAGAGTTCATATTTTTCGAATTTATAGCGGAAAGTGGTTCGTTCGATACCGAGCAATTTCGCGGCGTCGGCTTTGACCTTGTTTGCCTTTAGATAGGCATCCCACAAGAGCTGCTTTTCAAAAGCCTCGACGCGCTCCGTCAATGTGCCGCTTTCTACGTGGTGTTCAGGCGATTGAGCGTTTAGCGAGAGATCATCAGGCGTAATCGCGTTGCCCTGTGCCAACACCACGGCGCGTTCGATGGCATTTTCGAGTTCCCTGACATTGCCGGCCCAAGAGTACGTCGTCAGCAATTCCATTGCGCTGGGATGCACTGACGACACCTTCTTGCCGATCTCGGCGTTGTACTTGAGCAGGAAATGGGCCACGAGCAGCGGAATGTCTTCGCGACGTTCGCGCAAAGGCGGGACCTCGATGGGTACCACGTTGAGGCGATAGTACAGGTCTTCGCGGAATGCCCCTTCCCTGATGCGGTCGGGCAAGTTTTGGTTGGTCGCGGCGACGAGCCGGACATCGACCGAGATCGAGCGGGTTCCCCCGACCCGCTCGAATTCCCGTTCCTGCAAGACGCGCAGCAGTTTGACCTGCATCGCCGGCGTACTCTCGCCGATCTCATCGAGGAACAACGTACCGCCATCGGCGATCTCGAAACGTCCGGGTTTCATCTTCACGGCCTGGGTAAATGCGCCTTTCTCATGGCCGAAGAGCTCGCTTTCCAGCACGCCCTCTGCCAGCGCCGCGCAATTGACTTTGACGAAGGGTTTTTCCCGGCGCGTACTGTGCTGGTGGATCGCACGGGCAACGAGCTCTTTCCCAGTGCCGCTTTCCCCGCCGATGAGCACGGTCGCATGGGTTGGCGCGACGGTTTGTATCCTGCGAAAGACCGCTTGCATCTGCGGGCTTTCACCCATGATCTCGTCAAAGCTGTAACGCAGCTCGTCTTCTTGGCGCAGGTATGCGTTTTCCTGACTGAGACGGCGTCCGGCAAGGGCCTGTTCAATTTTTATTTCGATCTGTTCGAGCGTGTACGGTTTGGTTATAAAATCCACCGCTCCCTTTTGCATGGCCTCAACGGCCAACTCGATCGTGCCAAAAGCCGTCATCATTACGACACTTGTTTCGGGCGAGGTCTCGGCAATGGCTGCGAGGACTTCGAGCCCGGTCTTCTTTGGCATCTGGATATCGACCATGGCCAAATCGAAAGAATACTTCCCGACCGCGGCGATCGCATCCTCTCCGTCAAATGCAACATGGATCGAATGCCCCAGCCCCCCAAGCGCGAGGGCGAGCCCCTCTCTGGTACTTTTATGATCGTCGGCGATCAGTATCCGGCTCATGCCCGTCTTTCTCGCTCCAGAGTCGTCGGCAATTTGAGGGCAAACGTAGTACCATCGCCTTGCTTACTCGTGCATTCGATCGTTCCTCGGTGATGCTCGACCAGCCGTTTGACGATGGCCAACCCAAGCCCCGTGCCCTTGTCTTTAGTGGTAAAAAACGGGATAAAAGCGCGTTCCGCCGTCTCGGGAGACATACCCACTCCGGTATCCCGAACCTCGACGCGGATGGCATCGGCGTCCGCATCGACAAAACCTTCGACAGCGATGGTTCCGCCCCGGTCGATTGCTTGCGCGGCATTCTTGACCAGATTGGTGAACACCCACTTGAGTTGGTCGGCGTCTGCTTCGATGGTGGGCAAGGTGTCCAAGTTTACCGTTTGAACCTCGATAGCGCCCGCACGCAACTCCGCATCGAGCAGCGCCAGTACTGAAGCGACTACGTCCGACAAGTCCACCGCCTCGGTCTGCAACGGCGTCGGACGCGCAAAGTCGAGAAACTCGCTGACTAGCTGGTTCAATGACTGCACTTCGCCATCTACTTGTTCAATCAGTTGCTCCGCCTTTGGGTCGGCGGGGAGTTGGCGTTTGAGCAAGCCTAGAAAAATTCGCATCCCATTAAGCGGGTTTCTGACTTCATGGGCGAGCCCAGCCGATAGCTGTCGAAGCTCCTCGGCCATGCGCGACACCTGCTGGTCCCGCTCTTGAATCGCGATACTCATCTCGTTGAATGTCGTGGCTAGCACGCCGACTTCGTCTTTACTGCGCGTTTCAACCTGCGTCCCGAACGCCCCGGCCTTGATCTGTTGGGTCGCTTGCGAGAGTCTCTCAATCGGCACGACGATCGACCGAGCTAAAAAGATGCTGAGAACGACCGCAAAAACCATACCAACGACGCCGATGAGCACCATGTTGCGGCTCATCCTCGCAAGGCTGTCGAGGAACAGCACACTCGCATCCACGGCGAGGATGGCGACGATATCACCGTGTTCGTCGTGGATGGGCGCATACGCCGATCGGTAAAAAGCATCGTCTTTGCCGTGAAAGGCGACCGAGGCGGCCCCTACCCCTTGTTTGGCTTGGTCAATATGGATTCTGTCTTCGCCCAGTGAGTGGTATTGACTGCCAATGGGCACATCAAGGCGGGAATCGACGAGGCTTTTGTATTCAAGGTCGAGCACGTACATCGCCTGCGCTTCGGAAGCATCGCGCATAGACTGCAGCTTCTTTTGCAGCGTTCGGTACAACCGCGTGCCTTCGCTGCCCGGCTGGAGTGCGCGCAAGTAGCTTCCATTGAGTTGGGCTGCAGAGGTCTTGGCGACCGCCACGAGCCGTTCGCCCATCTCGGCGTCGAGCGCACGCTTTGCCGTGTCGTAAAATAGATAACTACTAGCCGTCAAAACCAAGACCACGAGCAGCGCAATGGTGAGGGTCGTCTTGGTTTGGAGTCGGATCTTCATGCGTTCTTTCGCACGTAGTAATGAACAGCGGCCTGATAGAAGATTGATCAATGGCGTGGGCCGTGTGTTGAGCCTCCGCTGAATTTATCGGAAAAATGCCTTCCCCGGCAAATTTCTGCCTTTTCCGGCGGAAATTTGCCGCGTCCGTTCCAGATTCTGCCCAAAAACCCCTTGATCCAGTGCCTTTTCAGTTGGCACGGAGATTGCAGAGTGGAGGGGTGTCCAATGCCATGGCGAAAAATGTGGTTTGAACTACCCACTTAACTCAGAGGAGACACGATGAAGCTCAATATGGGCAAACCAATCGCTGCGGGGCTTATTCTCGCACTTATTGGAATAAGCGGCTGTGCTGATAATCCAATAACACCCGCAGGCGAAAACGCTGAATCAGGCAGGTCTGAGTCGGGCGCAGAACATGGTGACAACGCAGACAGCGAAGGCCATGAAAGTAGTGAAGGCGGAGCAGGCCGTTTAGCCGTCGTCAACGAAGAGGGCGGTCAGCAACTAACCCTCGACCAGCGCTACGACCAGACGCGCAGCGGCGCACGGTTAATCATGTGGTACATCCCCAGCAGGAATGCGTTCTTCGGCACAGTGGAGAATACGACGAACCAAATTTTGTGCCGGGTGCGGGTGGAAGTGCATCTGTCCGACGGATCCAACGCGATTACGGCGGAGTTAGGACCAACGACGCCGACGAACCTTGCGCCGGGTGGGCAACTACTCATCAACCTGTCTGCCACTGGTCAGACTTTTGATGGCTGGTCGCCCCATGTGGAGGTCGGCTCTGGCGAAGGCGGAGAGGGCGGGGGCGGTGAAGGCGGTGAAGGCGGCGAAGGCGAGGGTAATGAGACCAGCGGCCATGACGAAGGCGGCGAAGACGGCGAAGGCGACCCATCGAGTCCGATCCTCGCGCTCGACGAGTCGTGGGAGGGCGTCGTCAACGGCCTGCGCGTGGCCATGTCCTATGACCCGGTCAGGCGCTCGTTCTCGGGCACCGTCGAGAACGCGACGGCGCAGACTGTCTGCGCCGTCCAGATCGAACTCAACCTCAAGCAGGGCACGTGCACGGTCGTCGAGTTGGGGCCGTCCCCAGTCGGCGATTTAGCACCGGGTGCCAGTACGACCACCGAGCTGTTAGTCGAAGACGAGCCGCTGGCGACGGGAGTAGCTTTCGACGCTTGGGAGATCCATCCGGAGATGTTTGACTGCGACTGCAATGTCCCCAGTCCCAACCCCCCAAGTGGCGAAGGCAGCGGGGAAGGTGGTGAAGGCGGGAAAGACGGGGAAGACGGGGAAGACGGGGGAGAAAGGGGCCATGACGAAGGCGGGGAAGGCGGGGAAGGCGGGGAAGGCAGTGAAAGCCACGACGGCCGTGAAGGCGGCGGCGGGTAGCGTTTTTCGCGACGTAGGGGCACCCCTCGTGGGTGCCCTTAATTTCTCCCCAAGTGGCGATCGGCAAAATCCAAGTATTGCCCCCAATCGTACTCGGCGAGGTCGTGACCGCCGCTGCGGATGTGGTAGCCGATCTGGCCCATGACCGGCTGATCGACGGCCGGCATCTGCGTGGCAGGTAAGCCGTCGGTCCCGAGCAGGCGATAGACGGGATCGGCGGCGAGGGCAGCGAGGAATTCGCCGCGCGGATCGGCCCAGCGGTCCTCGACGGCGCTGGCTACGTACAGAGGACGCGGGGCGCAAAGTGCCAAGAGTTGATGCTGATCTACGGGCAGCTCGTCTTCGGCATCGTTATAGCGTCTGAAATTATCGCAGAACCAGTGCGGGAACGCATGGTTGATATGCGCGACGGTCTCGCCGTAGCGCCGCCGCGAGAGGGCAGCCCCACCGCAGCCGGAATCGTTGGAAATGACCATGGCAAAGCGCAGGTCGCAGGCCCCGGCCCACAGCGCAGTCTTGCCCAGCCGCGAGTGGCCGAGCACGGCGACCTTCTCGTGGTTGCAGTCAGGATCGGTTTGCAGATAATCCACGGCCTGGCTCAAACCCCACGCCCAAGCGCCGATGGCACCCCACTCGTCGGGGGCGGGCTGGTTTTGCCCCTCTTGGTAGAAGAGCGGGTGGACGCCGTTTTGATAGCCGTCGTCGTAGTCGGGGTCGAGGTCGCCGCAGTAGATGGTGGCCAAGCCGTAGCCGCGCTCGATGATCTTGGCGACGGGCCAGCGGCTGGCTGCGCAGCCACGCGAGTTGCCGGTGGCGCGATGACTGACGATGCCGTTTTTCGCATCGGGGCGCATCCAGCGGGTGTTGAGGTGGATCGCGGGATCGCGTTGGATGGAGTGATTGCCAAAGAAGTTGAGGCCCAAGAAGACCGGCACCGGGCCAGCAGCATCGGCGGGGCGATAGAGCAGGATATCCATACTCGGGCCGTTATGGTCATCGGTGAAGCATACGCGGACTTGGCGTCTCAGGGCCCGGCCGGAAAGAGCCTCGCCCTCTTCGGTGGTGACGAAACGGGTGGCGGGTAGGGAACCGGGCATCTCGCCGAAGACATGCGTTTTGAAAAGCTGGAGAATCTCCGGGCGGCGCACCTCGGTCCAAGTAGCCGCGTCGGCCACGGGTTCGCCGCTGACCAGCGTCAGCGGGTCGGGCAACGCGTACGAAGGGACTTTGGCTTCGTCGTAATTGGCTTTGCTTGGGGGCATAGTCGCTGATCTGGGAGTACGGTTAAAGTTAGATAGAGAGTATGGTAGGATCGGGCACTGCCTGCCGCAAGGGCGCTGGCGGCAGAGAAGGTAGATCAACTCGACCGGCTGTAATCCAGGAGCCGCCGGGACTTTGGACTATAGCTCAGTCGTCGAAGTTATAGACGAAGGAGAGCCAGGGGATGGGAAACCCCTCTTCGATCACCTCGCCGATGATAATGACACCGGCATCAACAGCTATCCTAGGGCCGAAAAAGCGGAGGGCGAGGCCCAACGGCTGTTGGTCGAGCCCGAGATCTTCGCCGGTAATGAGCCAGTTTTCCGAGACCAAGGCCATGCTCTCGGAGAGGCGGATATTGCCGCCAAGGAGGAGAACTGGATGCTCGGCGAAATCCACATCCTCGCCTTCCTCGGCGATGTAGCCTAGGCCGATGCCGCAGGTGAAGCTCTTGTCGGGGCTACCTTTGGTCCCTACCACAAAGGCCATACCTCCCCCTTCGTCGGCGACCTTCATATAGAGCACGCCCATGGAAAGGGCGACATCGCCGCTAGCGTAGAGGCCGAACTTGGGGGCCAGCGACAAAATTTGCTCGCCCAATCCCAACCCCGGAATAACGGACAGGCCCCCTGCCACGCCAAAGCGGTCGGTGAAGCCGTAGGCCATGCCGGGGAAGAATACGTAGTGATTGAAGAAATAGCGATCCCCTCGGCGCAATGGCCTACCAGTAGGTGCGAACATCAGGCGGGTGTAGTTGGGGTCGGGACGGGAGAAAGCACCAGCGTGGCGCTTTTTTATGGCAACAATAGACGTTCTCGGCACCTTTATTTCTAGGCCCGACAGCGTCTCGACGAGGATGTGGGTTTCGGTTTCCTGAGTGATGGTGCCTTCGAGTTGGGTGCCGTCAGTGAGGGAGATGGACACCAGCGAGTCGACGCGGGCGTCCTCACCGTCCTCGGCGTGGCTGGCCGACGCGAACAGAACGCAGACCACCAAGAGAGCGACGTTGAACAATCGAGGCTTTTCCATTAGATGGCTCTGCTGGCTGAACGCGGAGTCACTCGCTTATGAGTACTCCTCGTCTCCAAGTTGAGATTGGTCTGGGGATGCAGCCTCAATCGCCCGCCAGAATGGGGTGCAGCGGATGGTCCCAGGGGCCGCCGGCCTCCATCTCGTCGGCCGCACCAGCTGCGTCATGGGTCCCGGTAAAGGTGGTGTAGTCGGGCATGAAGATAATGGCGAAGGCGCGGCGCGGTGCAGCGGTCTGGTTGGGACCGGCGTAGTGGAAGGTGCAGCCGTGGTGGAAGGTAACGCCGCCGGCTTGCATGTCCATGGTCACCGGCTCGGGCACGTCGTAGCCCCGTTCCTTCATTTTATTGACGATACTCTCGCCAGCAACGCCGAGTTTGATCGGTTCGAGCCGCTCGTACTGATGTGAGCCGGGCACAAAGTGGAGGCAGCCATTGTCTGCGGTCACGTCATCCACCGCGATCCACGCCGACAGTGCGCCGACCGGGTTCATCGGCCAATAGGGAGCGTCCTGATGCCAGTTCGTTTCCTTGCTCGTTTGGCCGGGGGGTTTGATCATCGCGTGATCGTGGTAGATGCGCACGTGGCGGCAGCCGCTTAGGCGACGGGCGGTTTCGGCCAAGCGCGGATGGAAGGCGATTTCCTTGGCAGCCGGATAGTCGGTCCAGAGGTTGACCATCTGATTGAAGACGCGCTCGTACTCTTCCGACGTGCGGCCATCATTCTCGGCCCCTTTGATGCGGGCGCGATGCGTGTCGATGGCGTGGTCAATGGCTTGGCGCAGCGAGGCGATCTCCTCGGCCGAGAAGAATTGCTCGTAGCGGATGTAGCCGTTTTGCTGGAAGAATTCGGCGTCGGCTGGCGTCGCCGGGCTGATTGATTGGTTTATTGTAGTCATGAGGGCAAGGTATTAATTTTTGCGGTGGCAATCAAACATTCAACAGGGGCAGAAAATGACCGAAGTAACGATGTACCACAACCCGCAATGCTCTAAAAGTCGGCAGACGTTGGCTCTCTTGGCCGAGCAAGGCGTGAAGGCGAACGTCGTCGAGTACTTGAAGACGCCACCGGATGCCAAGACCCTAGACGAGCTTTTGCAAAAGCTGGGACTGGAACCCCGGGAACTGATGCGCACTAAAGAGGACGAATACGAGGCACTGGGGCTAGCCGAGGTGACGGATCGCGCGCAGCTCATTCAGGCGATGGTGGAACATCCCATCCTGATCGAGCGGCCGATCGTGGTCAAAGGAAACCAAGCGCGCATCGGGCGACCGCCGGAGCAAGTCTTGGACATTCTCTAAGATGCTAAAACTGGGGTTTCTCACCTCGCACACCGGGTCGAATATGCAGGCGATTATCGATGCCTGTCAGGCGGGGACGCTAGCGGCCGAGCCGCGCGTGGTGATTAGCAACAACTCGCAGTCGGGTGCGCGGGCACGGGCGCGGCAGGAGAACATTGCGGCGTACCACCTGAGCGAGCGGACGCACGGCGAGGCACTGGGAGGAGCGATTCTAGCGGCGATGCAGCGGCATGGGGTCGAAGTGATTTGTCTGGCCGGATATATGAAGAAGCTGGGGGCCGAGGTACTGGCGGCCTACGAGGGGCGGATTTTGAACATCCATCCCGCCCTGTTGCCCAAGTTCGGCGGACAGGGCATGTACGGGATGCGGGTCCACGAGGCGGTGTTGGCCGCCGGGGAGCGAGAGAGCGGAGCGACGGTCCACTTGGTAGATGAAGAATACGACCACGGGCGAGTGCTGGCGCAGGAGAAGGTTCCGGTTAAAGCAGAAGATACGCCCGAGGCGTTGCAGAAGCGGGTGCTAGCGGCGGAACACCGGCTCTTCGCGGCGACGCTCGCGCGGATCGCGGCCGGCGAAATTCCTATTCCGCTTCCGCGTTCCCGCGCATAATGCGTCGCAGGTGCCCAAGCTCTTCGACGATGGTGCGGCGCTCTAGCAGCCCGAGAACGGCCCCGTACGCCAACGCCATAATCCCACTCCGCAAGGCAAAATCGCCCACGGCATAATCCAAGGCCCAACGGTCGTACGACCATCCGCATACCGCGGCTACCAGCAATCCCACGGCCGGCGCTGCCAATACCTTGAACCAATTGACGCTCACATAAGCGCGCAGGCCAACGCACAGGCCGAGGAAACCCGTTCCAGCCACCGCGCCCATGCTGTACGCCACGCCCTCCGTGCCCCACAAGATGCCCAGCGCGGGGACGGCAAAAAGAGCCACTACCCCCTGCATCCCCACTATGTACGCGGACCGGCGCGTCGCCCCTACGGCCCACAGCAGGCCAAATCCATCGCTGAGCAGCGGGCGCAAAAGCGCATACGCCGCCAGCCAAACCACAATGTGAGCCGACGCGGCCCACTGGTCTCCTAAGAGGGCGGTTATTTCGCGGGCGTTGAAGACCAAAATCAGCGACACCGGAGCCGACACCCTCAGCACTAGGCTGATCATCTTGGAGAACAATTCGCCCAGTCGCTCGCGCTCGTGCCGATACCGCGAGTACAGGGTACTGCTGTAACTGAGGATGATATGCGCGATGACCGCAGTGGGAATCTGCACCAGCCACCACGCCGTCTCGTAGAGCGCGAGCGCCGTATCGCCGACGACCAAGCGCACGACCAGTTTGTCGTACCACCAAATAAAAATCTGCAATACCCAACCAACCCAGATCCACACGCCATAGCCCAATAAGCGGCGCGCCCAAACCCAGTCGAAGCGCAGAGACGCGCGGCGCAGGGGGCGGCTGAACCAAGTGGCCGTAGAAAAAAACAGCACGTACACCACACTGAGCACCGAGTACGTAGTCCACCCGCCCAATATCAGGCTCCACTCTTCCCACCCGGCACGGGCCGCCAGCAGCGCGCTGCTCAGGGCCAACAGCGTCCCTAACCCATGCAAGAGGGAAAGCCGCCCAAACTCAAAATCCATCCTCAGCAGAGCCTCTGAAGTCAGGGCCAGTTGGCGCACAAAGTGCAGCGCCGCCAGCACCCACGCCACTTGGGCAAAGGTCCAAGAAAAATCCTCGGGAAAGAGCAACGTCAAGGCCAAGACGACCGCGCTGCTGAACAGACACGACAGCAAGGTAATGCAGACATTCAGCGTAAAATGCGTGCCGACGAATTCCTCAACTCGGTCCTGGAAGTGCAACAGCGCATGTGTCAGGCCGAATTCGCGCAGGCTGGACAGCATGGTAAAGACCGTCACACCCAAAAACACATCGGCAAAAACGCTGGGTTCGAGCTGCCTTTTGATCAAGATCGTCAGCCCCATGCTGCCCAGCCTCACGACATAGCCCGTGCCCAAGGTATAGAAAAACCCCTTGAACATCTTTTGCGGAGTGACCATGTGCTCCTAGCGGGTGCGACGCGGGCCGAAGCGGTAGTCGCGCGGGTCGCCGAGGCGGGCTTGTAGCGCGTTGGCTGTCATGCCGGTGTGGCGCTGGACCCAGTTGACCTCGTCGGCGAGTGTGCAGTCGAAAAGGCCAGGATCATCGGCACCAATGGCCAGTCGGACATCCGAGGATAGGAAGCGATGCACCGGGTGATCTTGGGCGTCGGGCACGGCACCGATGCGCAAGTTGGAGGTCGGGCAAGTCTCGACGACCGTGCCGAGCGCGGCCAAGCGGCTAAGCGCGAAGTCCTGCCGCCGGCGCACTGCTTCGAGGCGCGGGGGATCGTATGCGCGGCAAACGAGCGCATCGCCGGGCCGAGCCGAAAGGCGGCTGCGCTCCTGTATCAGAGCTTGGGCATCGACCGGGACGCCGAATTTTTCCAATGCGGCCTCGTGGTGCAAATCATAGGCGATCTGGGCCAAGCGTTCGCTAACCCGCTCTTGCTCGTGGGCTTGGGACCGGCGGACCACGGCAATCTCCGGGTCGAGCCCAAGCGCGGTGCAATGCCCCAAGCGGCGCGCACCCAACTCTGCGGCTTCGTGGCACCAGCGCACCGCGCTTTCGAGCGATTTGTCGAAGTACACTTCGCCCACGTGATAGGCTACGTCGAGGGCGCGCTCCGGACGCAACTCGTTGTCGCGGCGCAGGCGGCGAAAAAAGGCGCGGGTGCTCGCGGGCGGGTAGCCCTCCTCAAAGTGGCAGAAATCGAGGCCGACGACCGTGGGGATCAAATCCTCGTTTTCGTCGAGCAGGCGTTGGACTAGTCGATAGCATTCGAGCGGTGCCCAGCGCGGCAGGCTGATGAGGTAGCGGGCGGTAAAGTCCGCAGTGCAGACTTGAGCGATGGCGCGAGCGGTCAGCGCGTGGAACTGCACGAAGGCTTCGGACTGGGTGTGGTCATAGGGGGCCATGGTGCGATACTCGACGTAGCGCAAACCTTCGCGGCGGTGGTGGGCGAACACGCGGTGCAATATTTCTTCTGGCTTGCCCAAGACGTTCCACCAATGGCGATAGATGCAGATGGCCAAATTGAACTTGGCTTGGAAATGGGCAAAGTCGCTCTCGTCTTCCACGCCGTACACGCAGTGCGCCTTGAGCGAGTCGAGGCGTTGGCTGTGGAGCACCTCGCCAAACAGCGCGACCGGATCGGGCCGGCGACCATAGGCGCGTTCAAAGCTATCGACAAACAGCGACCAGTCGATCTTTTCGTAGTGGTCGCGGGCCAAGTCGAGGAGATCGGCGGCAAAGAGGCTGCCGCCGATGTGGACGTGTAGCTCGCAGGTCTTGGCAGCCTGGAGGGGGGGCTCCGTCACCCGTCACTCCAGCGCAGGCATATTAACCGCGTCGTCGCGGCGCTCGTGCATGTTCGCTTCCATGGCCTCTGGGTAGCGATGCGGCAGAGAGGAGACTTCGTCGAGCCGGGCGCGGGCCTCGTCCGGGAGGCGAAAGCTGCCGGCAAGCATGTTGTCGCGCGCCTGCTCGACGGTGCGTGCGCCGATGATGACCGAGGTGATGGCCGGTTGTTCCAACACCCAACGCAGAGCAACTTGCGCCGGCGAGCGGCCCATCTCGTCGGCTACCGCTAGGAGCGTCTCTAAGGTCTGGTCGGCATTGGCGGCAAAATAGCTTTGCGGGTAGGCCCAAGCGTCGGCGGAACGCGTGCCGGCCAAGGTGCGTTCGCCGGGCTTGTACTTGCCGGAGAGAAAGCCGCCGCCGAGCGGACTCCACACCACCACGCCCAACCCCTTGAGCTGACAGACGGGAATCAGCTCCTGCTCGATGTCGCGCACGACCAAGCTGTACTGCGGTTGGTAGCATTCAAAGCGAGCCAATCCATTCGCGTCCGATACCCACAACGCCTCCATCAAGCGCCACGCCTGATAGTTGGAACAGGCGATATAGCGCACCTTGCCTTGGCGGACCAAATCGTCGAGGGCGCGCAACATCTCCTCCAACGGAGTCTGGCTATCCACGTGGTGAATGTAATAGAGGTCGATGTAGTCTGTACTCAGTCGCTGGAGACTGTCTTCGACGGCGTTCATAATGCGCACCCGCGACATCCCCGAGTCGTTGGGGCCAGGCCCCATGGGGTTGAAGAACTTGGTGGCGATGACCGCGTCGCGGCGGCGGCCCTTGAGCGTCTTGCCAGTGATGACCTCGGACTCGCCACCGCCATACGAATCGGCCGTGTCGAAGAAATTGATGCCCGCGTCAAACGCCAGATCGACGATCCGCTTGGCCTCCCGCTCGTCGGTGCTGTGGCCAAAGGTCATGGTGCCAAGGCAAACTTCCGATACTTTGAGGCCAGTGCGGCCCATTCTGCGGTATTCCATAGTTTTAACTCCTAAGCTCCCACTGCTTCTTGCTGATAGTACTCCGCGAGGATCTCGGCCACTTCTGGCCGCGCAAACTCCGGCGGCAGCGGCTCGCCGCCGGCCAGCTTCTCGCGGACTTGGGTTCCCGACAAGAACAGGTACGCGTCGCCGTCGTGCGGGCAGTCGCGCATCATCACCACCTCGCTGCACTCCTTGCACCAGACGGTGTGATCGCCACGGAAAATTTCGATTTCGAGAGCGTCGTCGATACCGTCGAAGATGGTCTGCGCGTCAAACGCTCCGTAGTAATCGCCCACGCCCGCGTGGTCGCGGCCGACGATCAGATGCGTGCAGCCGCTGTTCTGGCGGAAGATGGCGTGGAGCACGGCTTCGCGCGGGCCGGCGTAGAGCATGTCAAAGCCATAGCCGGCGATCATCACGGTATTTTCCGGGAAGTAGAGCTCGACCATCTTGCGGATGGAGGCGTCGCGCACGTCGGCTGGGATGTCGCCGGCCTTGAGCTTGCCCAGCAGCATGTGGATGAGGATGCCATCGGCCTCGACGGCTTGCTGCGCCATGCGGCACAGCTCTTCGTGGGCGCGGTGCATGGGGTTGCGGGTCTGGAAGGCCACGACCCGATCCCAACCGCGCTCGGCGATCTCGGCGCGCAGCTCAACAGCGGTGCGGAAGGTCTGGGGAAAGTCGCCGGGGAAGTACGAGAAGTTGAGCACTTCGATTGGCCCGGCGATGAGGGTCTCGCCCGCAGCCATGAAAGCGGCGACTCCGGGATGGGCGCCGTCGTCCGTGCCAAAAATTTGGGCAATGATGGCGGCGCGCTCTGCATCCGAGAGCGATTCGATCGCGGTCACTTCCTGTACGGCGATGACGGGATTGCCGTCCACATTGGGATCCAACAGGGCGATGCGGCTGCCGGGGGCCACGCCCGCCGGAACCTGATCGCCGGGGACCATGTTGACGACCGGGGTGGGCCACAGCAGGCCGTCGGCCGTGTGCATGTTGGCCGCCACGCTCTTGGCGTCGGCTGCGTCCATAAAGCCTGTAAGCGGGGTAAAGTAACCTGAGCCGAGCATGACGGCTGAAGATGCGGCAGCGGAAGAGACGACTACAGAGGGTAGGCCAGCGGCTTCTGCTAAAAGCTGGGTGCGCACTGCATCGTCTTCGACGTAGAGCGGTTTGAGTTCTTCTGCGCCGTGGGGCTTAATCACAATATTCTCCTTGGTTAGATGTAATAGATGTTCGTTTAATGCACGGGAATGCCGGCTGCGGCAAGGATGCGGTGGACATTGGCGGCGGCTCGGGGGTATTTCTCGTTGGGCAGGTGTTCGAGGAGCATATAGCCGTCGGGATGGGCGTCGTGCCACAGCTTGAGCGCGGTGGCAAGGTCGAGTTCGCCGTCGCCGGGTATCTCCTCGTCAATGTGGAGCACCAAGCCGCTGGACAGCTTGATATCCTTGCAATGCCCGACGACGGAGATGGGGTTCATAATTTCAAATATGTGCTGCAAGCGCTCGGTGCTGTTGTACACTTGGTGCAAATTCTGGAAATGGTTGACGTAATCCATGACCACGGTCATGCGCTCGGAGCCAACCTCTTGCAGCACGTCGCGGTTTGCTTCCGGCGATCCCATGATGGTCAGCAGATGCGTCTCAATGACTATGGTGACGGCTTCGGACTCGGCTTTGGCGGCGATGCGCTGGAGGGTTTCGACGAGCAGGGCGCGGGCCTCGGGCGTGAGATTGAGCGGCGACGGCGAGTACGAACCGGCTGGGTTGAGGCTGCCCGTGCGGATTAGGCAGGTGTGGGCAGCCAAGTCGCGGGCGACTTCAATGCCGCGCTCGATCTTGCCGACAACTTGGTCGCGCACCGCAGGGCTGGGATCAAACAGGCACTCGGCAAAGCCAATGCCGAACTGGGGCAGATCCATGCCCGCGGCCGCAATGGTATCGCGCACCTTGTGGCACTCTGCGGCGGTGATGGCAGCCAGATTTTCCCCAGGGGCGTGAAAGGCCGTGCCCGTGAGGTTGAGCGCCTTGATCGCCGCTAGGTGTTGGTCGCTGATTTCGCGAAAGTTCGGGGGCAACATGCCGCAGACGCCGAGTCGCATGGGAAAAGCTCCTTGTTGAAATTGTAGTGGACCGTGGTCGAATCGCCTTCAAAAACTGACCAAAGGTATAAGCAACGTCAACACGCGGGGCGTTTGCCCAATCGGGGTGGGGAGCCTACTATTTGATGTTTTGGCCACTCCACCCACCGCCCAACGAATCATGACCTTCGCCCTTTCGTTTATCACCGCCCTCGTCTCCGGCCTCTACACCTGCCTGTGGGGCGCGTTCAAAGACGCGCCTTATGAAGGCTTCAAGCTCAAGACCTTTCCGCGCAGCATCTACTTCCACGTCGCGATCTTTTTGCCGCTGTACTTCATCCCGTACTTCAGCGCGCAATTCCAGCAGCTCGGCCTCGTGCAAATGTTCTTCCTAATCATGGGCCTAGAGCGCTTCCTCGCCGAAATCTACAAGGGCTTCTTCCGCACCGAAGACCAGCAAAAATACTTCGTTCCCTCGCGCATTACCTTCTTTGGCCGCCCGGTCACCAGCGACCTCCTCCGCTACGGCGCGGGGGGCCTAATCGTCGCCATTGTCTTCGCCTTCCTGCTCGTCGCCGCGCCCATCAAAAGCTTCTGGGGCTATCTGGTGACCGGGTATTGCACCGGGTTGCTGGTGGCCTTGGGGGGTGCTTATAAGGACGCGCCCTTCGAAGGGTTCAAGTGGCTCAAATTCCAGCGCTCTGGGGTCGTCTTGGCCGCCTTGAGTCCGCTGTTTTACTTTCTCGGCAGCCCCGAACACCCGGTCGGGCTGGGTTTTCTCATCTACATGAACGGCGGGCTAGAGCGATTTACCGTCGAGTACTACAAGACCTACATCCAGCGCAATATGTCCGGCAAATTCCAACCCAACCTACCCAGAATCCAGCGCGAATTGGACACCCGCGAAAGGTTCCACTACGCGGCCTTGGCGATTATCGCCGGGCTGGCCGCGCTCTACGCCCATGAACGCGGCGCACTATGACGCCGTGGTCATCGGCTCCGGGTTCGGCGGCTCGCTGGTGGCCCATGCGCTGGTCCAAGCCGGGCTAAAGACCGCGCTGCTGGAGCGGGGCCAATGGGCCAAGCGCGACGACGCGGACTGGGATCAGCGCACCATCCTGCTGCAAAAGCGCTACCGCGCGGCCTCGCCCCTTTTGGTCAAGCAATACGGACGCCGCACCTTCCAGCGCACCTATCCCAACGAGGTCGTCGGCGGCAACTCGGTCTTTTACGGCGGGGCGTCGCTGCGGTTGCGACCGGCGGATTTTGCCCGCTGGCCCTTGTCCTACGCAGACCTAGCGCCGTACTACGCCCGCGCCGAGCAGCTCCTCGAAGTACACGGCGAGGCGGGTACCGATCCCTACCAGCCTCCAGGGTTGGAGGCCTATCCGCGTCGCGCCATTGAGCTGAGCGCGCCGGCCCAGCGCATTTACCAAGCGGGGACGGCCCTAGGGTTTCAGCCGTTCAAGATCCCGCTGGCGATCAACTTTTCCGACCGCACCCGGCCCCTCTGCCTGCGCTGCATCACCTGCGACGGGTTTCCCTGCAAGGTGGAGGCCAAAAACGACGTGGCTTCCACCTTGCTGGCCACGGCCTCGGCAGCCGGACTGGAGATCATCGTCGGCGCGGTGGCGCGGCGGCTGGTGCAACGGGGCGGGCGCGTCGAACAGGTCGAATACGTGGACAGCGCATCCCGGCAAACTCACGCGCTCTCGGCCGACTTAGTGGTCTTGGCCGCTGGGGCGCTCAACAGCCCGGCCCTGATGCTTCGCTCTGGATTCGACCACCCCCTGATTGGGCGCTTTCTCATGCGCCATTGCAACGGGATTGCCAATTGCATCTTTCCCTTTCGCACCAATCCGCAACAGGTCTTCCACAAACAACTCTGCTTTTCCGATTTTTACGAAGACCTGCGCGCGGAATTGGGCACGGCCGTGGGCGTCATCCAAGACATCTACACGCCGGCTCCCCCCATCATCCGGCACCACGCCCCTTGGGGCTTCAAGACCCTCGTCGGGCTGCTGACTGGCTATATGCAGAACCTGCTCTGCATTGCCGAGGACGATCCGCACCGCGAAAACCGCGTGTCGTTGGCCAGCGAGCAGGACATCTTCGGCATGGAACTGGTGCAGGTAGAGCACGCCTATAGCAGCGCCGACTGTCGCCGCCGCGATTACCTGCTGGCCCAAGCAGGGGCTGTATTGCGCCAAGCGGGCGGCCTGCTGCGCTACCGCCACTTGATCGATTCCTTCTCGCACGCCATAGGTACCCTGCGCTGCGCCACCACACCCGAGGAAGGCGTACTCGACCTGGATTGCCGCTATTGGGGCAGCGACAATCTCTACGTGTCCGACGGCAGCTTCATGCCGTCTTCGGGCGGGGTAAATCCGAGTTTGACGATCGCGGCCAACGCACTGCGGGTCGCCGAGCGAATTCTAGCAAAGCGATGAAGAAGGTCTGTCTGGTAGGGTGCGGCACCATCGGTCGCCTGCACGCGAAAAACCTCGTCGGCAAGGTCGAGCTGTCCTTTCACAGCCGCACGCAGGCTAGCGCCAAAGCCCTCAGCCGCCAATGCGGAGGGGGGCAGGTCTTCGCATCGTACGCCGAAGTCCTCGACAGCGCGGTAGATGCGGTGCTGATCAGCTCGCCGCCGGATGCCCATCGGCCGCAAGTCGTCGCAGCATTGACCGCCGACAAGGGCGTGCTGGTGGAAAAGCCGTTGTGCGCCACCGAAGACGATTTGGCAGCCATTGGCGCGGCCGCGGCAGCCCATCCAGACGCACTGCTAATGATCGCGGAAAACTACTACTACAAGCCCTTGCTCAAGCTGCTCAAGTGGATCATCCGGCAGGGTTTTATCGGCCAAGTGCAGCAAGCGGCCCTTGGCAAGCGCTTTACCCAGCAGGCTGCGGGCTGGAAAAGCGGCTATGGCGCGCTGCTGGAGGGCGGGATCCATTTCGTGGCCCTCGGAGCGGACCTGTTCGCCGACGCGCCCCGGCAAGTGACGGCAGAATTTCCCGGGCACCGAGCGGGCGAGCCAGAGCGGAACTCGATAGTGCGGGTCGAATACGCATCAGGGGCCAAGCTGGTGTTGCGCTATGCTTGGAACGCCTTCAGCTTGACCAAGGGCACCTTTCAGCACGCGCGGATTGTGGGGACCGAAGGGCGGATCGTCTTCGAGTGCAATGGGCTATACGCGCGGTTGCGAGGGCGGCGGAAGCGGCTCTACTTTCCGGGCGTGGGGGACTTGATGGGCTATGGGGGCATGATGCGGGACTTCTTGCAGTGTTTGCAGGAGCCGGGGCGGCAGCCGTATTCGGACTTGGCGCGAGCGGAACGAGATTTGAGCATTGTATTTGCAGCGTATAAACACATAAAGGACTGAGCTGATGAGCGAAGCGGAAAAAATCATCTATTCGATGTACAAGGTGAGCAAGCACTACAACCAGAAGGTGATTCTCGCAGATATTTCACTGTCGTACTTCTACGGGGCCAAGATCGGGGTGTTGGGCTTGAATGGGTCGGGGAAGAGCACCTTGTTGCGGATTATGGCCGGCATAGACGAGGAACACGAGGGGACCATTCAGGTACAGCCGGGGTTTACCGTGGGGTACCTGGAGCAGGAGCCCGAGCTAGAGAAGGGGAGAACGGTCAAGGAGATCGTCGAGGAGGGCGTGCAGGAGACGGTGGATTTGCTGCGCGAGTACGAGGGCATCAACGCCCAGTTCGCCGAACCCATGGACGACGACGCCATGAACGCCCTGATCGAGCGGCAGGCCACTGTGGCCGAACAGCTCGACGCGGTCGGGGCCTGGGATTTGGACAGTCGGCTGGACATGGCGATGGATGCGCTGCGCTGTCCGCCCGAAGATCAAGAGGTCTCCACGCTGTCGGGCGGCGAGCGGCGGCGGGTAGCCCTGTGCCGGCTGTTGCTCCGCCGGCCGGATATTCTGCTGCTAGACGAGCCGACCAACCATCTCGACGCCGAGACAGTGGCGTGGCTGGAGGGGCATTTGCATCAGTACCAGGGGACGGTGATCGCCGTCACCCACGACCGGTATTTTCTCGACAATGTGGCGGGCTGGATTCTGGAACTGGACCAAGGCCGCGGCGTGCCGTGGAAAGGGAACTACTCGTCGTGGCTAGAGCAGAAGACGGAGCGCCTGCGGCTGGAAGAAAAGAGCGAGAGCGAAAGACAGCGGACGCTGGAGCACGAGCTGGAGTGGATTCGCATGACGCCGAGGGCCAAGCAGCAGAAGAGCAAGGCCAGGATCAGGGCCTACGAGGAATTGCTAAACCAAGACCGAGTGCGGCGGAACGAGGCGGTGCAGCTCTACATTCCTCCGGGGCCGCGGCTGGGCGATATCGCCATTGAGGCCAAGGGCGTGAGCAAGCGCTACGATGATCGCATCATCTTCGAGAACATGGATTTCGCGCTGCCCTCGGGCGGGATCGTCGGGGTCATCGGGCCCAACGGCGCGGGCAAGACGACCCTGTTCCGGCTGATTACCGGCCAAGAGCGCGCCGACAGCGGCCAGCTCCACATCGGCGAGACCGTGCAACTGGGGTATGTAGATCAGAGCCGGGAGACCTTGGTGGGGGAAAACACGGTCTGGCAGGAGGTCTCGGGCGGCGAGGAAGAGCTTGAGCTGGGCGAGCGCAAGGTAAATTCGCGGGCGTACCTCGCGCGCTTCAACTTCCTTGGTGCCGACCAGCAGCAAAAGGTTGGCACGCTCTCGGGCGGGCAGCGCAATCGGGTGCATCTGGCCAAGGTGCTCAAGGAGCAGGCCAATGTGTTCCTGCTCGACGAGCCGACCAACGACCTAGACGTGCATACGCTGCGAGCACTGGAGGAGGGGTTGGAAAACTTCGCCGGCTGCGTGGTGGTCATCAGCCACGACCGGTGGTTTTTGGACCGCATCGCCACGCACACTCTGGCGTTTGAGGGCGACAGCCAAGTCTATTGGTTCGAGGGCAACTTTTCGGAATACGAAGAGAACAAGAAGGCGCGGCTAGGCGAGGATTCGGTCGTGCCCCAGCGGGTGCGCTATCGGCAATTGACGCGAGGCTAAGCTGTGCGGCAACACACCTTGCCCTGTTATTACCGTTCACATATGACCTCACAGCAGGATGTGTCTGAGCTATGACAGTGGTATCGACGCGCAGAGCGTCAAAATACTGCCTAGGAACTTTTGATACCCAACTTTTTCATTTTGCCATACAGCGTAGAAACCGGCACTCCCAGCAGACCCGCCGCCCCTTTTCCCCCTTTTATCTGCCAGTTGGTAGCTTTGAGTACTGCGAGAATATAGCGGCGTTCAAATTCAAGGAGAGGCATTATTTCGGAGTCTTGAGCAACGGATAACACCCTTCCTTTAAGGTCGGGAACGGAGTCTACAATATCAAAACCGTACTGCACCAAGTCAGCCGCTTCGATTTGCGACCCCTTACACGCTATGACTACCCGCTGTATGAAGTGCTCCAGTTCCCGCACATTCTCCGGCCAATGATAGGCTTGCAGCATTTCCATAACCTCGGAATTCAAGGAGGCAGGTTGCCGGCCCAGGTATGCTGCCATACGATTCTTGAAAAATTCGACTAGGGCTGGTATATCTTCCCTGTGCTCGCGCAGGGGCGGGATATAAAGCGGAAAAACCTGGAGGCGCAAATACAGATCCTCGCGAAAATCACCGGCACGAACCATCTTCTTCAGATCGCGACTAGTCGCCGCTACCATGCGCGTCGGCGCGGTCCGCGTCTGGTTGCCGCCAACGCGCTCAAAAGTGCGCTCTTCCAATAATCGCAGGATCTTGTCCTGCGTTTCCAACGTCATATCGCCGATTTCATCCAAAAACAGGGTACCGTCTTTAGCCTGTTCCACCTTGCCTACCTTGTGGGAAACGGCGCTGGCGTGACCAAAGAGTTCACTATCGACCTGCGCTTGGGACAAGGCACCACAGTTGACATATATAAAAGGCCCATCGCAATGAGCACTCAATGCGTGTAGCGCCCGCGCCGCCAACCCCTTGCCCACACCCGTTTCGCCTAGAATCAGTACGGTCAGATCGGTGGGGGCCACCTCCATGAGTTTGGTTTGAAACTGGCGCACGGTCTCACTCTGGCCGATCAGCACGGCCAGATCGGTGGATGCCACCTCCGTGAGTTTGGTTTGAAACTGGCGCAAGGCCCTGCTCGGTCCGACCCATTCGTTGCCCCCATTGAGCGCGGCAGACAGGATTTCGATATCCAAGTCAGGCTCTACCGCAAGTTGCGCCTGCGCCGTTTCTGAGTAATTGAGGTCTCGATCTATCGCTCGAACTTGAAAGGTATAGTCTCCCGGCGGCAGGTCTTGATAACAGGCCCGCAGCGCTCGGGTCGCTGGACACCAGTCGAGGTCGTATCCCTGCAAGCGGTACACATAGAGCATGTCGCGGGGATGGGTGGAAAAACTCAGGCCCTTGTACTCGAAAACTACTTGCTGTCCCACCGTGGAGGAGCAGACTTCCGCTAGGTTCTCATAGACCTGATCGGTGACAACTCGAATCAGACGAATCAGGGGCGGCGTTTGCCTTGGTCGGTAGCGTATAATGGAACCCACGACCGTGCCCAACCAGAAGGTGCCGTCGCGATCTTCAAGTATGCGGCAAACCGGTCCTATATGGGGTGACTTGATGGTCTGGAAAAGCAGACCATCGTACTGAGCCACACCTCGGTCGGTACCGATCCAGAGGTGTCCTCGCGCATCCTCAAACAAACAGTGGATGTGGTTGCCCGGCAGCCCGTCTTCGGTCGTGAAGGTGCGGAAGGTGCTGCCGTCAAAGCAACTGAGACCGCCCCGCGTGGCGATCCATAGGTTGTCATGGCGGTCTAATAGTAGGTCGTTGACATCGTTGTCTGTCAGCCCATCTTCAACCCCATACAATGTAAGGCCCTCTTCAGGATGCCAGCGGGCGAAGCCAGTGCCGCTCGCTGGGCCATCACTACTGGCCAAATGGAAATAGATTGCGTTGTTGTTCGTGGCAATCACCGTATCTATACGGCTACGAAGTGTTTTCTTGTCGTCCTCCGTAAAAATGGTTTGGAACTGCTCACCCTGCTGGTAAACGATTTTTAATGGGCCGGTGAAAAGCTTGTTTCTATCTCTTGGGGTGTAGTTTTCCCAATAGCCGAAAATGAATCTTCCTTCCCTATCTTGAGTAATGCTGCTGACACCCCCTTCGTCTGAATCGGCCGCTATCTTCCTCTTTTTGAGCGTCTGCCCTTCGTAGCGGAACAAACCATTTCCGCCGCCGAACCATAGGTATCCCTCAAGGTCCTCGTAGATGGAAAAACAGTGGCCGATGTCAGAGCCTTCTTCGTCATCTACAAATGTAAAGTGCTCGCCATCGAAGCGGGCGACGCTTTTGACCTTAGGGATGATAAGGGGAGACGCATACCCGATCCATATATCACCTTGCCGGTCTTGCACAATCTGCGAGACTTCACGCATGTTTATATTTACGTTTGCACGAGGAGGACCGAAAACGTTGATACTATGCGCATCGTACAGCCCGACGCCGCCCCACGTGGCGAACCAAAGTTGATGCTCGCGATCCTGGAACACGGCTTTGACGGCGGGATGGGGCAAGCCATCATCAGAGGTAAATCGGCTGAATCCGTCATCGTCTTGGTAGAATGCCCCACCTATAGCGCATAACCACATCCGACCTTCTCGGTCACACGTAATTTGGCGTAGCTGACAATTCAAACCGACCTTAACAGACTGGAAGGTGCCATCGACATAGACCCGGAATCTATCTCCCACAATCCGACTGATCCACACCTCGCCGGTAGGGGCCTGGCCTACGGCATAACCGGCCTTGGTTTGGGGAAAACCCTCATCCTTGTTGTAGCGGTGGAAGGATTCGCCATCGAAGCGGGTAAGGAGGTCAAAGCCAAACCACAGGTGGCCTTGCGGGTCCTCGGTGATGCCCCAACAATAGTTGTTCCACTTAGGAGAAGGAGACTGCTGGTACTGCTGGAGATAGCGTGGAATTAAGTCGTGGAAAACAGTGCCGTCGTAATATCCCAAGGTACCGGTGCCGCCGAACCATATACGGCCCTGACAATCCTCGTAGATGAACTGCACGGAACGGCCCGCAATGCCGTCGTCTTCCAAGTGGTGGAAGTCTGCTCCGTCGTACCAGCAGACCCCCTTTAGTGTCCCAAACCACAACCGCTCCTGACGATCCTTTTGAACAAAGAAAACCCGGTCGTGAACAAGACCGTCCTGTGTCGTGAAATTTTGGAACTCATCTCCGTCAAAGCGGCTGGCACCGTTGTCCCACGTGGCAAACCAGATATAACCCTCGTGATCCTCAGAGACATGTTCAATGCGCAGCGATGGAAGACCATGGTCTATGGAATAAGTCCTCCAGGTGCCCATGCGGCTAAGTGGCTTGATCATAAAGAAATAACCTTAAGGTATAAATGAAAGAGAACCGGATAGGTATAGGCTTCGTACTCTTGGCACGCCCTTCGGGAGTGCGTGAATCCGCTTCGATACGTAGGGAAATATACTCCTAACCCACGCAGATATTCAACGCCCTACGGAAGTTTTTAAAATCAGCTTGAGGAACCATATATGGTTCCCAAAAACTATATATGGTCCTTTTGTAGAAATGTAGTTTGCCCGTCTTGACTTTTGGGGATATAAGGGCTGCTTTAGTGTCCGCTTGTAGCAACCTTTATATCTCTGCCATTGGTGATAAGGCAAAAGAAAAAATCCTTGACATCCAAGTCCCTCTCGGGTTAGCCTTTTGGCGCGTCAGACGCGGCACTTAGTTACTTAAATTTATGTAACTGAGAGGTTGCATTTTATCGTAATGAGTAGGTTACTTATCGGCACCTCTTCTCTCCCCCAGGAGGTTTAGCCATGAAAAAGTCGCCTAAGCAGTCCCCACCACCGCCGCAAGGCAACCGCAGGAATATCCCGCCAGACGCTACATCGCCGAGCTTCTGTCGTGGCTCGGGCCTGATCCTTATACGCGCGAGCTTCATCCTGTTATTTGTTTTTGCGTTGGCAGCGTTGGTGTCCTGCGCCGATGTTCCCACTGCGCCAGAGAACGCAGTGGAACCCGCTGGCAAGATTAGTTCATCGTCGATTGATGACAACGATGTCCGTTGGTTTTTGCTCCACAGCAGACATATTTTGGTCGGCCAGCCTCGGGTTTGGAAGGTGTGCAAGGGAGGTCCACAAGGGAAGATATTCAACGGGGAAACCAAAGACCTTGGAAATTGCGGTCTGGCAGGAAACGTCAACAGTCTTCCCATTGCGGTTGTAGCGAGGGTTCGCGTGTCGCCTCATTCCAACAACTTCACGTTGAATTGGGAAGAGTCTGGTGGAGGAACGCTTGCCAGCCACGCTATGAACAACAGAGCAGTTAGAGGGCAGAGGGCGCGGATTCTTGAGAATGATCCCTACGTAGATGGCAATGAGCCGCTCTGGTTTACGTCTAAAGGATGGGCATACTTTGCGCTCTGCGGAGGCAATCCGTCTCCTGTAGGCTACGGCGTTGAAGGTACTCCCGACGAACCTCGTGGTTGGGCCGAGTGGTTAAAATTTATTGAGAATAAGGACGACTTAGCCAAGGCGTATTTCAACTGTGCGCCAGGGATTGGAAACAATTCGTCCAATCGAGCAAGGGTGAAGCTAAAGGGAAAGACGTTTACGGCTTCAATGACGTATCGCGTGAGCGATAACCCTGCTGCTCGGGATCAGTGGCATACCGTGGGAGGCTTCAGCTTTGCTATCGCACCATAAAAGGCAGGGAGCTGCTGAATCGGAGGGCGGCGCGTAGTATACTTCGATTTGACCTTCTTTTTTAAGCAGAAAATCCGGGGTAACAACGTCGTGATTCGTTGGATCAGCAGGCAATGACCGGATTTTCGCAACGTAGTCGTCAAAGTTCGGCGGATCCCCGCTAGGGTGCGGCTCGCCAAGGGCCCGACAATCGACTCCCCGGCGGGGTGGAGCTTCTCGCGGAAGCGAATCGCCTGGACTACCTGGGCGACCGTGGCCGGCGAGACGCCGGCGGCGTGGCGCTTGGTGAGAAAGTCCGCTAGGAGCCGCTCCGTGGCCGGCCGGCCAACCATTCGTCCCAGCCCCGCAAGGCGGCCTCGTAGTTTTTGCGGGTATTGTTCGAGATCGAGGCGGCGGCCAAGTGGGCGTACTGCCCGCCGAAGTCGAGGACGACGATGCTCACGATTTATACCTGTCCTTTCAGGCTACCCCACGAAATGGGTGCTACATTCGTCTGCTCAGCAGTAAGATACAACCCAGAGCCAATGTAATAAGATGCACCCTCTATCTCGATGGGGGCCACGTAGCTTGCCTTGGGGGATTCGTCTGCTCCTTCGATTGCTGGATTGTCCCAGAGGTACTCCACAAAACCGCCCCCGGCTTGTGCTGCCGCAATATGCTGCTGAGTGATCTTAACGCCATTGCTGTCCTCTTGGTCGACATTATTGGTGCCTTCGCGCGAGGGGCTAGTTGCGTGAAAGAAGCTCGTGCCCTCAAAACCGGTGATGAAAATATAAATCGACCCGTGTCTCCATTCTTCGCTAGTCCTGAAGGTCTCCAAAATGGCCGTCCGTGCCGCCTCATCTTGTGCGGACTCCAGCAGGCTCTTCGCTTCCAGCACGAAATTTTTCAGCGTCTCCCGATCTACTACATCGCTTGCGGCAGCGGCGGCTTTTTCTGCTCCACCGAGCAGCCCTATCGCAATTAGAACAAACGACAATATTCGGATCATGGTCTTCTCCTCGTAGTAGTTAATGAGTTCTGCGTTCAGTTATAATCAGTACGTAAAGGGGCTTTAGGCATATAGTCAAGGCGCGGCGGCGGGAGCCTTTTCTCACGCCTCCACCGGACTATATTTGGTCGCTATGGCCTCCTCGCCTCCACCCGCCCCATCCAAACGCCTGCGTCCCAAGGGGGCCGGTCGAAACTGGCGATTTGCCGCGGTCAAGGCCCAGGACGCGGGGGGCTAATAGTGTTCACGCCGTGCCGATCCGTTGCCCTGGTCGTGCCCTTCCAGTAGCCAGCACGGGGAACCCTCGCCAAAGGAATGCGCTTCTCTCCGCTGACGCGGGGGCGGGGGCCTCGGCGGGTTGAAGGCCCTGGCGGCGAGCGCCTCGCTGTTGCCGTTTGTCTAGGCTGGGGCGACGATTGTTTTTGCGGGGCATGGTCGATCTCCTGGGGTAGCCATTTAACTTTAACTAATTTTCTATTTTAACGTGAGTTCGGGATAAGGTGAGGGACTCCTTTTTGGCTAAACTTAGGTATGCCCACCATACAGCCTAGCCATCAGCGAGATGTTGAACTGCGCGGGAGCCGCTGGTAAGCAGGCCCCCGCAGCTTGGCGTGAGTCATATTATTCATTGGCAGACAGACAATCCCAGTTGATCGAGGTCATTGTTCAATATCGTGTCCAGACTGGGCGGGATACACCCACTTAACTGATTGCCGGACAGAAGCAGGAGGTAAAGGTTGGTCAGTTGGCCTAACGCAGAGGGTATCGAGCCGGTTAACTCGTTGTCGAACAGACCCAAGCTTTCCAGGTTGGTCAGTTGGCCTAACGCAGAGGGTATCGAGCCGGTTAAATTGTTGCCGTGCAGGTCCAGACCAATAACGCGTCCCCCGGCATTGGTGGTTACGCCCTCCCATGTGCCGATAGGTTCATCGCTTCCCCAATTGTGGCCCGTCCAATTACTACCTCCGCCCGTAGCTGCATAGAAGGCCATCAGTGCAGGACGATCAGTTTGTTGGGGCTCCTCAGGTTGTTGGGGCTCCTCAGGTTGTTGGGGCTCCTCAGGTTGTTGGGGCTCCTCAGGTTGTTGGGGCTCCTCAGGTTGTTGGGGCTCCTCAGGTTGTTGGGACTGCTCAGGTTGTTGGGACTGCTCAGGTTGTTGGGACTGCTCAGGTTGTTGGGGCTCCTCAGGTTGTTGGGACTGCTCAGGTTGTTGGGACTGCTCAGGTTGTTGGGACTGCTCAGGTTGTTGGGACTGCTCAGGTTGTTGGGACTGCTCAGGTTGTTGGGAAATACCCACCGACCCGGATTGAGGTTGAGGTGTAGAATCTCGAACATCACCTGAACAAATGGAATCATCCAAAATGGAATCATCCAAATAAGGCCGGTCGTCCTCGGGCAGGGCGGTAAGCGTATCGAGCGCCGCAGCACTAAAATTAACCGGCAGGTAGTAGGCACTTGCATAATACGTGCTGCTTATTTCTACAAGATCGGCCGGTCGCGGCTCATTGCGATTGTGCACACTAAGAAAATTGCGGTGGCGCACCGACCCTTCTGCTGCCACAGAGGCGATGGGATACTGCATATCGCCTTCTAACAGAGTATATCTGGCATTCGGCGTATCTCTATACAAGTAGTTTACATCCCCCCGATAAATACGCACCACCGAGGAATCATGGTCGATAGCCTCGCTCCAGATGCCACACGCTCCGTCACCCGGGCGGAAACCCGACCGGACTCTCCCAAGATGGGTCGAGGTTTCTGATGCCCAGTATTGCGTCTTACTATTGCTATCTAGATAATGCGAAAACAGGACGCTGTCGCCGTGGGCTTGGAACCGATAGTCTGATCCGTAGAATACAGTCCACACGGAATCTACTTCCGTATCGCAAGGCCAAGATATGGCAAGGCATTCGCCAGAGTCCGAACCCACCTGAGCCTTTCCGGCGGGCGGGCTAATGAGCGCTAGCGGATTTTCATAATCTGTACAAGAAAATCCCATGAATGCTACTAAAAGCAGTAAAATTTTTGTCTTGAAATCGCCTCGGTTTAGAGATTCAGGCAGGATACTTACGGTAAAGACAGTCTTTTTCAATTTACTTACCCTTTAGTTCTAGCTTCGTCGCAAAATTGGGAAAAAGGATGTACTGGACTGGAGACCTACTCGATAACGTATGTTGATTGAGTGTGCGCGAAACTACGACGGCTTGCGGCGATGTGCCGACAGCCCCGGCATGGGAGCCTGAATCAAGATCCTCCAGAGTAGTAACGAGTTGCTGCGGGTGATTTCTTCGCTGCACGATTCCCTATCAGCAACGACGAATTTGAAAGCGGTCGTAATTCCGTGCTCAGTGGCACCTTTGAAGTAACCGGCGGCGGAAGCCGAGACATAAACGCAGACCAAAATTGGTAAAATCATAATTATATAAATGAACCATATATAGTCCACAGGAACTATATATGGTCTCCAATAAAACAGTTTTAAAATACTCTAATTTGCAATCAGCTCTAATACACAATCGCCTGTATTTACTTTCTGCAAAAATCACCTATTTTGTTCTTATCCATCTTGCGTAGGGAACTCGCATGTCGGTTCCTCGGTTCCCTTGTTGTACACAGCCAGAATGCTTAGTGGTGGAGGGGTCGCTCCCCTTCCCATCGCTTGGCGAATAGACAGGAATACTCCGCATACTCTGCGTGAGGTGGATATGGCCCGGGCCCCGCTTTATAGGGGCCGATTCACCCTTCACACAGAGGAGGCATTACCTTATATGCGGTGTAGAAGACTGCTTGTCTGTACGCTATTTAAGAACCAAGAGCCAAGACTACGGCCGCCTAAATCTTCCTTCCCCGCGTCCCATCTATCGGACGCAACCGATTATCCTTCCAATCTCTCTCGTTCCAGCCTAGCGGCTGGGTTGCTGTTGGCGTTCGTCGCCCTGTTCGCCACAGCCGCCCAAGCGCAGACGACCGATCCTATTTTGTCCGCCACAATAACCATTGGCGAGCCGACCAATGGACAGGACTATCGAGGATACGCCGAAGCAGCTATCACCTTCGATCACGATGTGGGATCGATCGATAACAATGAATTCAGTTATTCCGACACCGATAACCGCGTACAGCTTATGAGCGGGGACCCCAGGGTTGTGCAAATTATTCTGGCAGAACTGTTGGTGGAAAGCGTTGAGGGGCTGGTCTTGGAGTTCGCCGGCGAGGAATTCCCGTTCGCAGATGCCCAGAAGTATTATGCGCAATTCCTCTGGGACCAATCGTGGCTAAACGATAACGCTCCCTCGCTGAATACCGACTGCTTTGCGACCACGCTTCCCTTGGGTGGCACGGCCGGGGTTTGCCTGCGGACCACGGAGCAAACATGCCCGCCGACAACCTCGTCGTCGGCACAAATATGCCCAGCACCAGCGTCGGCTCAGGCGTCGGCGACGCCGGCGTCGTCGGCTCAGGCGGCGGCGAGGCCTAAGCCGAAGATCGTACTGCTGAAAGCGCGCTTCAGGGACGTGCCCGAAGAACACGACGGCTCCACTGCGTTCACCCTGCAACTTGCGTTCAACGAACCAATTAGGACGACCCAAGAGGCGATACAGCAGGCGCTGATGATGACCGGCGGTACGGTGACCAGCGCGCGCCAGGTGGATGGTCGCCGCAAACTGTGGGAGATCACAGTGACGCCCAACAGCAACGCCGACGTGAACATATCTCTGCCATCAACCACCTCGTGCGTCGCCGGCGCAGTCTGCACCGCAGATGGACGGACCTTGTCGCGGGGCGTGACTGTCTCCGTTCCCAGAGCGCCGCTGAGGGTGCGCTTCGAGAGCTTGCCCGCAGGACACGACGGCTCCACCGCGTTCGCGGTGCAACTTGCGTTCAGCGAACCGATTGAGACGACCGAAGCGGCGATACGGCAGATGCTGATGGTGACCCACGGTACGGTGACCAGCGTGCGTCAGGTGGATGGTCGCAGCGATCGGTGGGAGATCAAAGCCATACCGCACAGCAACGCCGACGTGAGCATGTCTCTGCTAGCGACCCCCTCGTGCGATGCCGACAACGCAATCTGCACCGCGGACGGACGGATGCTGTCGCAGGGCGTGGCCGTCTCCGTGCCCAGAGCGCCGCTGAGGGTGCGCTTCGAGAGCTTGCCCACAGGGCACGACGGCACCACTGCGTTCGCATTGCAACTTGTATTTAGCGAACCGATCTGGCTAACCGCACCGGCACTGCGCACGGCGCTGACGGTGACCGGTGGCAGGGTGACTGGCACGCGGCGCGTAAAGGGTCGCAGCGATCTGTGGAAAATTATAATCCAGCCGAACGCCAATGACGTGCGTATCTCCTTGCTACCGACCACCTCGTGCAACGCCAATGGCGCGGTCTGCACCCAGGACGGCTTGGTTCTCCAAAACGACGCGCAGGTCGTCATCCCTTTGGCGACGCAAACAGGAGAAGACGCGCAGCCTGAAGTGGAGCCGTTGATGGCGCGCTTTGAGAATTTGCCCGCAGGACACAACGGCACCACTGAATTCGCGGTGCAACTCGTGTTCAGCGAACCGATTGAGAGGACCAAAGCGGCGGAGATACAGCAGGCCCTAGCGGTGATTGGTGGCGCGGTGACTAGCGCACGCCGGGTGAACGGTCGCAGCGATCGGTGGGAAACTACGATCCAACCGAACCCCAATGACGTGCGTATCGCCTTGCCACCGACCCCCTCGTGCGATGCCGACAACGCAATCTGCACCGCGGACGGACGGATGCTGTCGCAGGGCGTGGCTGCCTCCGTCGTGTACCGAGCACCGCTGACAGTGCGTTTCGAGAGCTTGCCCACAGGACACGACGGCTCCACTGCGTTTGCAGTGCAACTCGCGTTCAACGAACCGATTTGGCTAACTGAAGCGGTGATGCGCACCCAAGCGTTGACGGTGACCGGCGGCAGGGTGACCAGTGCGCGGCGGGTGGACGGTCGCAGCGATCGGTGGGAAATTGCGATCCAGCCGGACGCCAACGACGTGGGTATCTCCTTGCTACCGACCACTTCGTGCAACACCAATGGCGCGGTCTGCACCCAGGATGGTCGCGCCTTGTCGAATGGGCTGTCGGCGACGGTGACTGGCCCGGCGGCCAAACCGGTGGCTGCGCTGCAGGCGTTCGCTCTATACGCCAACTATCCCAATCCATTCAATGCCGAAACGCAGATGACCTACGCGCTGCCGGTGGCTGGTGCAGTGGAATTGGCCATCTACAATGTCCGGGGACAGCGGGTGCGCACCTTAGTCCAAGGCGTGCAGGCGGCGGGGCGCTCCCAGATCGTCTGGGATGGCCGCAACGACACCGGGGCGGCGCTGGCCAGCGGGGTGTATCTATCTCGGCTCGCCAGCACGCAGGGGGTACGGGTGCGGCAGTTGTTGTTAATAAAATAGCAAATTCAAGAGAGGAGTTCTTATGACTTATTCGCACGTGAGGTATGCCGAAACTGGATTGGTTAAGGAGATGCGTGACGACGTACGTGTCGTATATGGACCGAGCGTAAATCCGCCAGAGTCCCGCGCGCTGCACACCCTAGCAGCCACATTCCTCGTGGCCTTCGCCATGCTGTTTGCCGCGGCCCTCCCCGCGCAAGCCCAGACCACAATCTGGACGGCCACGCTGACGCCGAGGACCACATTCTCAGGGACCCCCGTACCGTTGGGCTGTGACAACAGCTCGACGGGGAATAGAAAATGCAGCAACTCGAACACGTTGAGCGACGACTTCACCGATGACGGTACGACCTACGCGGTCACTAAATTTTTTACCAAGAACGGAGTCTTGACATTTAGGCTCGATACCCTCTGCGTTAGGCCAACTGACCAACCTGGAAAGCTTGGGTCTGTTCGACAACGAGTTAACCGGCTCGATACCCTCTGCGTTAGGCCAACTGACCAACCTTTACCTCCTGCTTCTGTCCGGCAATCAGTTAAGTGGGTGTATCCCGCCCAGTCTGGACACGATATTGAACAATGACCTCGATCAACTGGGATTGTCTGTCTGCCAATGAATAATATGACTCACGCCAAGCTGCGGGGGCCTGCTTACCAGCGGCTCCCGCGCAGTTCAACATCTCGCTGATGGCTAGGCTGTGTAGACACCCTGAGCACCCGAGACCTCCCCAGGGCGGGTCTCGGGTGCTTCAACGAGAAACCATACTAGGGAAAAGGAGACACCATCCATGAAGAAGCTAGTTGCGACGTTCCTGATCCGTATCCAAGGGACCAGAGCCACATCTAACTCTGGTCCAGGGTATGACGGGTCCCCGCCAGGCCCTCGCCGGCCCCCTGAATCCTCCCCGCCCTCTCCGGGCGGGTCCTCTTCCGCGTCCAACCATCGCGCGTCCCGCACATCGGCGGCGGCATCGGTGTCGCGCGCAGGTTCTGTGGCCTGCCACGCAGCGGCCGCGTTCTTCGTGGCGTTCGCCGCGCTCCTGACCCTGCCGCTTCAGGCCGAGGCCCAGAAGACCACCTTCGTCTCCAACACCGGTCAGAGCACCGATCCCGATGTCCGGGAAGTCGGTCCCCACGGACATCTCTGGCAACTTCAAGCACAGCAGTTCAGGACCGGCGACAATGAGGGTGGCTATACGCTCTCGGCAATTCAAGTCCGGGTAGATGATTTCGGGTCGAATTCTCGGCCAAAGGTGAGCATCTACACGACCTCATCCGGCAATCCCGGCAGCAGCCTGTACGTGCTGACCAATCCGGCGACGCTTAACGACGACGCGATCAACAGCTTCAGGGCGCCGGCCAATGCGACCCTCGAAAAGGACACCAATTACTTCGTGGTGTTCGAGGCGCTGGGATCAGGCAGTAACCTTCGATACGACTTGGAGGTCACGACCAGTAATTCCGAAGATTCGGGGAAGGCGAGCGGATGGAACATCACCAACAGTTCGCGGCAGCGGTCTACGACTGCTACAACCTGGGATAACCTTGCCGGCAAGCTCAAGATCGCAGTCAGGGGAACTATCCCGCCCGCCATCTCGATCGCGGACGCCAGCGCCGCCGAGAACGCCGGCCACCTCCTGTTCGAGGTCACGCTCTCGCGATCCTTCCAGAACACGGTGAAGGTCGACTTCGAGACTATTTCGGGAGGCACCGCCACCGAAGGCGTCGACTACCATGCTCGCCGCA
This sequence comes from Candidatus Latescibacterota bacterium, assembly GCA_965261395.1. GTDB lineage: Bacteria > Latescibacterota > UBA2968 > UBA8231 > UBA8231. The sequence goes on along the minus strand of OZ253462.1, from coordinate 1,444,914 downwards.
CCTACACCCACGTCATTCTGGCGGGAGACAAGACCGCGCAGATGGGCTTCGCGCTCATTGAGGACACAGTCGCCGCCGCCGGGGAGACGGTGAAGGTAAGGCTCAGCAACGCGCGCGTGGTCGATGCCTACGGCAACAAAATAAAGGACCTCGACATCACGACCGCCGAGGCGACGGGAACGATCAACGCGCCGACGACCACCACGACCAACGTGCCGGGTCTGACCATTCGGATCAAAGACGCGACCGGGGACGAGGACAGCGGGTGGCTCGTTTTCAATGTCAGGCTCTCGCGGAAGCATGACGACTATGTGTGTTACGACTTTGAGACCATCTCGGGCGGCACCGCCGAGGAAGGAACGGACTACCTCAAGTTCCCGAAAGCCACGTACTGGATGCAGATCGGAAAACGGGTGGACAAGCCCCTCGTCCGCATCATCGACGACTCGGTGAACGACAACGGCGAGACCGTGAAGGTCAAGATCAGCAATGCACGGCTGTGCAATGACGCGTCCCAGACGCTCTCCATCACGAGAGCGGAGGCGACTGGGACCATCAGGAACACCGAGTTGGCCAAATCGGTGGTTGCGCTCCAGACGTTCGCTCTATACGCCAACTATCCCAATCCATTCAATGCCGAAACGCAGATGACCTACGCGCTGCCGGTGGCTGGTGCAGTGGAATTGGCCATCTACAATGTCCGGGGACAGCGGGTGCGCACCTTAGTCCAAGGCGTGCAGGCGGCGGGGCGCTACCAGATTGTCTGGGATGGCCGCAACGACACCGGGGCGGGCTTGGCCAGCGGGGTGTATCTGTCTCGGCTCACCAGCACGCAGGGGGTACGGGTGCGGCGGCTGTTGCTCATAAAATAGAAAAGGGGCGACGTGCTGACCGGCTCGGCCTTCGAGTTGAACCAAGCGACGCGCCAGGGCGGTGCCTTCTCGTTGTGGGGCCGGGGGGCGCAGTCGCGGTTCGCCGGCCGGGAGGGCGTGCTGTCTCTCAGCGGTCGGGTCCGCACGACCATGTTGGGAGCCGACTACGCCAAGGGGTCGCTGGTGATGGGCCTGCCGCTGTTCCACAGCAGTAGCCAAGGCAACTACTCGGGGGTGGACCTCGGCGAAGTGGTCTCGTCAGTGACCGGCCTCTACCCCTGGGTCGGCTACAAGGCCACCGAGCGCGTCACACTCTGGGGCGTAACCGGATACGGCAAGGGGACGCTGAGCCTGACGCCGGGCAAGGGCGCGGCGCTCAAAAGCGGGCTTTCCATGGCGATGGCCGCAGCCGGCTTGCGAGGCGATCTGGCTGCTTTGGTGAAGGGGGGCTTCGGGCTGGCGGTCAAGGCGGATGCGCTGTGGGTGGATACCGGCATCGAGGGCGTGGTGGGCATCGAGGGTCTGTCGGGCCAACTGGCGGCAACCGAAGCCGCGGTGACCCGCTTCCGCACGGCGCTGGAGGCCTCGCGCGGCTACGACTTCGGGCGCGGGTTGTCGCTGCAGCCGAGCCTGGAGGTCGGGCTGCGGCGCGACGGCGGCGACGCCGAGACGGGCGCGGGCGTGGACCTCGGCGGCGGCCTGATCGTCAAAGATCCGTTGACCGGTCTGTCGGCCGATGTGCAGATCCGGATGCTGCTGGTGCACCAAGCGGAAGGATTCGGGGAACGGGGTGGGTCCGTGCGACTCAGCTTGGACCCGACGCCGAGGACGCCGCTGGGCTTCAAGGCGCAGGTGACACCCTCCTGGGGCGGACGGGCTACGAGCGGAGCCGAGGCGCTGTGGAGCCGCGAGACCATGGCGGGGCTGGCCGCCGGAGGATCCGCCCCGGGCAGCCGCTTCAATGCCGATTTCGGCTACGGGCTGCCGGTCGGCAGCCGGCTGGTCGGCACGCCGAGGCTCGGCATCGGTACTTCCGGGATGGCGCGGGACTACCGGCTGGGCTATCAGCTAACCCTGTTGCACGACGACGCCGTGTACTTCGCACTGGGGGTCGATGCGACGCGACGCGAGTCCCTGCGCCAAGGGGACGAGGACCAGCGCGTATTGGGCCGGATCACCACACGCTGGTAGGCACAGGCCAGGGAGTGAACACACTGGGCGTGGTGGGTGGACCCTGTCTACCGGGGCCGGCCCAACACGCCCAAGCCGCCAGCCCAACCTTGCCGTGAAAGCCGCCGTCCACTGCCTACTGTGCTGGGACTTGCTCCTGTTATTATTCTAATGTACCGTTCACATATGACCTTATAGCAGGATGTGTCTACGCTATGACAAATGTTGCAGCTACTCTGGATGACCTGCGCCACGTAGAAGAAAATGGCAAGGCCGAACTGATCAAAGGGGAATTAGTACTTATGTCGCCGACAGGAGGGTTGCCGGGGTATGCGGCGGGCGAGATTTTCGCCAGCTTGCGGGACTACGCGCAGCGCACCCGCACCGGGTACGCCTTCGCGGATAATGTCGGCTTTATCGTCGATCTTCCCGAACGTAAGTCGTTCAGCCCGGACGCGGCATTCTATACGGGTGAGCTGACGATGAAGTTTCTCAAAGGGGCACCCGTCTTCGCCGTCGAGGTCCGCAGCGAGAGCGATTATGGTCCGACGGCCGAGCAGGAGATGGCGCAAAAACGGGCGGACTATTTCGCCGCTGGGACGTTGGTCGTTTGGGATGTGGACTTGATGAGTGAAGATGTGGTGCGAAGCTACAAGGCGATAAATCCCGATGAGCCGATCGCATATCGGCGGGGCGAGTCGGCAGCGGCCGAGCCGGCGGTTCCGGGATGGACGCTGTCCGTGGACTGTCTTTTCCCTAGTTGAGCGAAGTACCCTCCCCAAGGCCACACCACTACCAACGGGAACGTCCACAAGTAGGCAAGCGTACCGAGTGATGTTGATCTGTAGTTTATCGCCTACCGCCGTTGCGCTTACATACTGTGTAGCGCACTCTCGACCCGATTGAGCGCTTCGTCGATATCGTCAAGGGTGTGCTGGGCGGACACGCCGTGGTGGCCAGCAACGAGCGTGCCGTAGTCGTGGAAATAGACCCCTTTGTCGGCGCAGGCGCGGATGAACTTCCCGGTCATCTCCTGGTCGCGGTTGAGGCTATCGTCGAAGCGCTCGACGGGATCGGTGAATCCGAAGAAGATACCGAAGCGCGCGCCCAGTCCCTGCACCCGAGCGGGCACGCCGGCGCGCTCGAACAGTCCGACCAGACCGTCGCAGAGCCGGCCTCCGGCTTCATAGATGTGATCGTAGAACCCCGGACTGGTGAGCTCGTTGACGGCCGCCAGCGATGTCATGACGGCCGGCGGGTTGCCGGTGAAGGTACCGCTCTGGGCCACCTCGCCAAGCGGTCCCACTTGGTCCATAATTTCGGCTTTGCCGGCGATGACAGTGAGTGGAGCGCCAGCGGCAACCGCCTTGCCCAAAACACAAACATCCGGGGTGACACCGTAGTACCCCTGAGCGCAGTCGGGCCCGGTGCGGAAGGCCGAGAGCACCTCGTCGTATATGAGGACGATATCGTGGGCACTGGCCTGGTCGCGGACGAACTGCATGTACTCGGTGTCGGCGACGATGCAACCCTGGTTGTAATTGATCGGTTCCATAATGATGCCGCCGACCTCGTCGCCGTGCTCGCGCAGCGCTCTTTCCAAGGCGGCCTCGTCCTTCCACGGTACGACGATGATGAGGTCGTCCATCTGCGGAGGCATGCCCGCAGACTCACCATGCGGTTCGACGTAGTTGCCCGGAGTCACCGGCGTCAACGGTGTGTGCGAATTGAACATGACGTAGTCGTAGAGGCCGTGAAAGTGCCCCCAAAATTTGAGAATCTTGTGCTTGCCAGTGCGGGCGCGGGCCAAGCGGACACAGACCATCGTCCCCTCTGAGCCGGTATTGCCGTAGCGCACGCGCTCGGCGCAGGGGACGATCTCGGTGATCCGCCGCGCCAGGTCAGTATGTGCCTCGGTCTCGTAGCCGGAGAGAATGCCCGCGTCCAATGCCGCAGTCATGGCCTCGCGCACTGCCGGGTGGTTGTAGCCCAAAAATGCGGCTCCGTGGGCCAGGTTGAAATCGATGTACTCCTTGCCATCGACATCGTAGATGCGGCAGCCCTCGGCATTGCGCAGGTAGAGGGCATACCCCAAGCATGGGTTGTGCCGTCCCGTAGCTCCGACGCCTCCCGGCAGGTAGCGCTTGGCTTCGGCTCTGAGATCACGCTGTGACATCGTCTGTATCGTGGACATCGCTGCTGCTCCTTTTTGATGTTTCCATTGTCTCTTATCCTTTTTAGTCTCAGAAATCAATAGCAATAAGCCTTGAGGGAGGCACACGATGACCAAATCAATGGGGATCAATATCGCGGGCTTTGTGGTGCTGGCCCTTCTGTTGTGGAAAGTCTCAAGCGACATGAAAGCCTATCAGCAGCAAGTCGCCGAGTCTTTGACCGAGCAAATCGCCGCGGTCTCGGGGCAGGTGTCGGGCGTGCAGAAACACGTCGAGGGCCTCGACCAGCAAGTAGGCCGCCTCGCCAAGCAACTGGGCAAGCTAGAAGGCAAGGCCGACAGCCTCGGTTCAAAGCTGGCTCACATGGACGGAGGCCTAGGGCGACTTAACACCAAGATCGGTGAGATACGCAACCGATCCAAGAAGCTAACCACCAAAACGGACGCGCTCTCTGTCCAGTTGACCAATAGCACAAAGCACCTTAACCGGCGATTAGGTCTGTTGGAATACCGGACGGGAGTGATTCGCAAGAGCGTGAACACCATCAAAAAACGGCTGAATTAGGTGCCATTCGGCAGGGCGATCCCAATACCGATTTTTTCGCATAGCTGACTGAATAGAAATAGCCCCCGACGCTCAACCGGCATCGGGGGCTATCCTGTTAGATGCGATGGCACTCAGGCGATGGCCGCCAGCGCCTTGCGGGCGAAAACCTTGGCCAAGTGGCGGCGGTACTCTTCGCCAGCAAAGTGATCGGCGAGCACATCCTGGCCGTCGGCCGCCCGGGCGGCAGCAGCAGCGATCGATTCCTCGCTCAAGCCGCCACTGAGGGCCGCTTCAACCCCACTATCGCGGAAGGCCGCATTGGCCACGCCCGTAAAGGCCACCTTGACCGCGCCACCGGCCGAGGCGACAGCGCAGCCGACGACGGCAAAGCGAGAGGCCGGATGCGGAAATTTGACATAAGCCGACTTTTCCGCGGTCGGCACTCGCACCTCGGTGATGATCTCGTCCGGCGCGAGTGCGGTCAAAAAGAGATCAATGAAAAACTCGTCAGCCGGGATCGAACGCTCGCCGTCGGGTCCCCTGACGACGATCTCGGCCCCCAATGCCAAAATCGCGGCCGGGTAGTCCGCCGCCGGGTCGGAGTGGGCCAGCGAGCCGCCAATGGTGCCCTTGTTGCGCACCTGGGGATCGCCGATGACCGAGGCGGCTTGGGCCAAGGCCGAGGCGTTGGCACTAACCAAGTCCGAGGACTCGATCTGGTGGTGGGTAGTGGTCGCACCAATAGCAATGGTGCCGCCGTCCTCTCTGATGTAGTTGAGCTCGGCGAGCCGACCAATATCGATCAGCGCGCCCGGTGCCGACAGGCGCAGCTTCATGGCCGGCAACAGGCTGTGACCGCCAGCTAAGAGCTTGGCGTCGTCCGAGAGGAGCTCAATCGCCTCATCTACTGAAGAGGGACGATGATAGTCAAACGCGACAGGTATCATGGTCGGTCTTCTCCTTAGCTGACTTGCTGGATGGCCTGCCACACCTTCTGCGGCGTCAGCGGCATCGCAAGATCGCGCACGCCCAAAGGCCACAGGGCATCGATCACGGCGTTGACAATGGCCGGCGGCGAGCCAATCGTGCCGGTCTCGCCAGCACCCTTGACGCCGAGAGGATTGTGCGGGCAGGGCGTGACAGTGTGGTCGGTTTCAAAGGAAGGCAGGTCGTCGGCGCGCGGCAGGACGTAGTCCATATACGAGCCAGAAATGAGCTGGCCGCTGTCGTCGTACACGGCCTCCTCAAACAGGGCTTGGCCAATGCCGTGCGTAATGCCGCCGTGGACTTGGCCTTCGACGATCATGGGATTGACGATATTGCCCACGTCGTCAACGGCGACGTAGCGCCGCACGGCGACTACGCCGGTCTCGGCATCCACTTCCACTACTGCTATGTGGGCACCGAAGGGAAAGGTAAAATTGGCCGGATCGTAGAAGCTGGTAAACTCCAGCCCCGGCTCCAGCCCCTCGGGAAAATTGTGCGGCACGTACGCCGCTAGCGAGACCTCCGGAAAAGAGATCGACTGATCTGTGCCCTTGACCGTCCAACTGCCCTCGGCGAATTCGAGGTCCTCCTCCGCGGCTTCGAGCAAATGGGCGGCAATCTTGGCCCCCTTCTCCTTGATCTTGTCCATGCTCTTGACAATGGCCGTGCCACCTACGGCTAGCGAGCGCGAGCCATACGTGCCCATGCCAAAGGGCACGGACTCAGTGTCGCCGTGAATGATGTCCACGTCTTCGATCCCCACGCCCAATCCGTCGGCCACCACCTGGGCGAAGGTCGTCTCGTGGCCCTGCCCGTGCGAGTGACTGCCGGTGAAGACAGTGACTTTGCCGGTGGGCTGGACGCGGACGCCCGCGCTCTCATAGAGGCCGGCGCGCGCACCCAATGCGCCGGCCACGGCCGAGGGCGCAATGCCGCAGGCTTCGATATAGGTCGAAAAGCCAATGCCGATATGGCGGCTATTGCCGGCGGCGCGGGCCCTTGCCTGCTCGGCGCGCAGTTCGTCGTAGCCAACGGCCGCGAGGGCTTTTTCGAGTACGGGCCCGTAGTTGCCGCTGTCGTATTGCAGGGCCACTTGGGTCTGATAGCCTTCCTGCTCGACGCCGTCAAAGGCTGGGATGAAGTTTTTGCGCCGCAGTTGGGCCGGGTCGCGGCCCGTCTCCAAGGCGGCCTGCTCAACCGTACGCTCGAGGACGTACGTGGCCTCGGGGCGACCCGCGCCGCGCAGGGCGTCAACCGGGGTGGTGTTGGTGAAGACACCAGTGACATCCACGTGGACCGCTGGGGTCGTGTACAGCCCCTGCAAGAGCGTGCCGTAGAGATACGTGGGCACACAGGGCGCGAAAGTCGAGAGGTACGCGCCGAGGTTGGCGACGGTTTTGACCCGCAGGCCGACGAAATTCCCGTCGGCGTCGAGGCCGAGTTCGACCTTGGTGTGGTGATCGCGGCCGTGGGCGTCGGTGAGGAATGCCTCGCTGCGGCTGGCGGTCCACTTGACCGGACGGCCAATCTGGCGCGAGCACCACGTGACGAGGACTTCTTCGGCATAGTGAAAAATTTTGGAGCCAAAGCCGCCGCCGACATCCGGCGACACCACGCGCACCTTGTGCTCGGGCAGATTCAGCACAAACGCCGTCATCAGCAGGCGGATGACGTGGGGATTCTGCGACGAGGTGTAGAGCGTGTAGTGGTCGCGCGCGTCGTCGTAATCGCCAATGGCGCAGCGCGGCTCAATCGCGTTGGGGATGAGCCGCTGATTGTCGAACTCCAAGGTGGTGACGTGCGCGGCGCTGGCCAAGGCGGCGTCCGTGGCCGCTTGATCGCCAAGCTCCCAGTCGAAGGACGTGTTGTTGGGCACTTCGTCGAACAACTGCGGCGCGCCCTCTTCTATCGCTTGGGTTGCCGCGACGACCGCGTCCAAGACCTCGTACTCCACGGTCACCAATTCGGCGGCGTCCGTGGCTTGCTCGCGGCTCTCGGCCAAGACGATGGCGACTGGGTCGCCAACGTGGCGCACCTTGGTTGCAGCCAGCACTGGATGGGCCGGCTCCTTCATGGTGTCGCCATTTTTGAAATCTACCTGCCAGCCGCAGGGCAGGCCGCCGACGCCAGCGGCTTCGAGGTCGGCACCCGTAAAGACGGCGACCACGCCAGGGGCTGAGGCTGCGGCCGTCGTATCGACGCCCTTGATCGCGGCGTGGGCATGCGGGCTGCGCACGAGCACCGCAAAAGTCGAGTTGGGCAGGGCAATGTCATCGGTGTAGCGGCCCTTGCCGGTGATAAAGCGCTGATCTTCGACGCGCCTGACGGATTGTCCTATGACTCCCATAACGGCCTCCTATGCGCTCTCGGCGGCGAGTTTGACCGCCTTGATGATGTTGTCGTAGCCCGTGCAGCGGCAAAAGTTGCCTTCGAGTGCGTGGCGGATCTCCGCGTCGCTGGGCATTGCGTTGCGCTCTAGCAACTGCCAAGCGGCCAGGATCATGCCGGGCGTGCAAAAGCCGCACTGCAAGCCGTGGGTCTCGCGGAAAGCTGCCTGTAACGGATGCAGCGTCCCGTTGTCCGCAAGCCCTTCGATGGTCGTTATCTCCGCGCCGTCGGCTTGCGCCGCGAGCATGGTGCAGACCTTGACGGCTTGGCCATCGACGATAGCGGTGCAGGCACCGCAGTTGCTGGTGTCGCAGCCGACGTGGGTGCCCGTCAGGCGTAGCTCCTCGCGCAAATAGCTGACGAGCATCTGACGCGGCTCCACCTCGTGCTCGTGGGTCTGGCCGTTGACAGTGACCTTGATCGCTACTGACATAGCCACCTCCTATTGAATCGAATTAAGGTAATTCGCGTTCCAGCGCCTTAAAAAACTGGTTGGTAAACATCCGCGCCACGCCCGAGAGCAGGCGCTGGCCCATGCTCGCCAACCGACCCGTCAACTGCGAGCCGCCCTCGATTGCCACCGTGGTCGTCTCGTGATCTTGGTCGGCGAGCTGGACGTGGCCCTCGGCCGCAATCTGGCCAATCTTGCCATCGACATTGATGAGCAGGCGATAGCTTTCCGGCTCCTTGCTATCTACTACTTGCAGCACGCCGTTGAACGTGCTGTTAATCGGCCCCATTTTGATGTGCAGTACGGCTTGGTACTGGCCGGGGCCGGTCTGCTCCAAGGTATCGACGCCTGGCGTGATGCGCGCCAACACCTCGGGGTCGTTGAGCAAGTCCCACAGGATTTGCCTTGGGGCGCGAAAAGTATGAGAGCCTGCAAGCTGCATGAGCCGATGCTATGGTTAAAGGCCAGAAGCGGATGACGCGGTGGATATTAAAAAACTTTGCCCTTCCTTGTCAATTAAACAGCCGACGGAACTAACGCGGCGAAGCGACGGATTGAGATGACCAGATTCGCAGACCTTAGCGGGATCATACTGGCGGCGGGGAGTTCCTCTAGGATGGAGGGTGCCAATAAGCTGCTACTCCCTTGGCAGGAGCAAAGCGTCCTCCAAGTCGTGGTGGAGCGGATCTGCGCGGCGGGTTTGGGCGAGGTGGTCGTGGTGACAGGGCATCAGCGGGTAGAGGTAGAGAAAGCGTTGAGCCGCTATCCCGTGCGGCTGGTACACAATCCCGATTTTGCCGAGGGGATGGCCGCCTCTATCAGAGTGGGGGTGGAAGCGGCAGCCGGCGAGCAAGGGTATCTCTTTGCCCTAGGAGATATGCCGCAGGTAGCCGGTAAGACGATGCTACAGGTCGCCAAGGCGTTGAAAAGTAGAGAGGCGATCGCCGTGCCGGTGCGCGACGGACGACGCGGCCATCCGGTAGCCATCGGCAGCGCCCATCGCAATGCCTTGCTCGCGTTGACTGGCGATCGGGGGGCGCGGCCAGTCTTGGCAAGCAACGCAGCCAACGTCGTCGAAGTACCCGTCGAGGACGAGGGCATCTTCGTGGATGTGGATACGCAGGAAAGCTATCGAGCGGCGCGGACCGCATTGTAAATTGGCGTACGGGTCGAGCGATCAGCCAACCAGTAGCTGTAGCGCGGTTTCCATGTTCAACAGCGCCGCGTCTTCCTCCCGTTCCAAAAAAGGACGCACATCGGCCGCCACCTGATCCCACGCCAGAGCGCGTAGCCGGCCGCCGACCACTTCCCGCCAAGTCCGTGTCGTCAGTGCCTCGCCGGGCCACTGAGTCTGCTGCAACGCCGCGTTGAGTAGGGATAGATTGGGTGCAGGCCAGGTCCGGTCACTCAAGTACCATATCAAGTCGTACAGATCCCGCCCTTTGGTGTAAGGGCGCTGTAGAATCGCATGTAGTTTGCCGGCGAGTAGGGAAGCCCGGTCGTGATGCTGGAGCCGCAGGGTCACGTGCCGGCGCACCAACCGGGTCTCCAGCACGGCACCGGCTGGCGGGTTCGTATCGATATCGATTTGCACAGTCAGAGCTTCGTTCTGATGCGGAGAGAGACCGGCCTCGTACAGCAGGCCTCTGAAGCGCACAATCGCGCGGTGGACGGTCCGCCGGTCGTTTAGGCCGAGACCGACTTCGTACCCTTCGCGAGTAAATTCCGCGCGAATGGCTGCTAAATAAGCGCGCAAATCGTAGGAAGCCGGATCGCCTTCGAGGGTAAAGTCGAGGTCTTCGGAGTAGCGCGGTAGCGCAAAGAGGAAGCGCAGGCTAGTGCCCCCTTGAAACGCCAGCGGCATCATCGCCCCCGCACGCTGTAAAGCATCCAAGATCCGGGCCTGCAAGTATTCGCGCAGGATATTGCGCCCCTGCAAGGGACCGGCCGCCTGCACGAGCTGGAACAGGTGATCTTTCATAGATCCTCGTAGCCCAACACCGCGTCTTGGGCTAGTGCGCGAATGCACCGCACGGCTCTCAGCAATTTGGGACGGGCGGCGATGGCAACCAATCTATCCAGTTCCGCTAGGTCGAGGCTCCCCCAGTCGAGGCGCAGTTCGTTGATATAGGCAGGTGTGTCGCCATTCGGCTGTAGATAGATCAGATCGAGCAGTGCCTTTTCCGGCGCGGCGACAAAAGCCGACTGGCCATGTACCAACTCCACGTGTTGATAGCCGTAGAGCAAATCGGTCTTGAGATGGCGAAAGGAAAAGCGGCCTAGCGGCGTCTGGTGGAGCTGGGGACGCCCACCGGTCACACTGGTCACCTCCGGCACGTACTCGGGAATCACACCAGCGTGGGCCAACGCCGACAGACCGCTGACATAAGAGCCGCGCACCAGTCGATTGGCGACGAGGAAGGGATGGGGCACAGTTTGGCGGTAGGGCGGTGCCAGCGCGTAGAGCCCGCGCCGTAGCTGGTGCAATCGTCCGGCTTGGGTCCAGCGCACGAGCTGTCGCCGCATATCGCTTGGGTTTACGGGTCCGGCCAAGAGCAGGCCGGTTTCAAACACTGGCTCATCGGCCACGATGGCGAGCAATTGATCGAATTTCATAACAATAAATTACCTTTAATGGCAATTTATTGCAATGAAAAGTCATTTATCGCCATCCACATCCGGCAGTACTAGGGGCTACTTCTCCGGCGGCACCAGAAGCTGCGTCATCTCCGCCCGGTCGCGTATCTCCTGCCAATCCCACAACTGAGGTATGAATTCCACATCGGCCCAAAGCTGGGCTTGGTCGGCGTAGTGCGGGCTGGCCGGGTGACCAGAGGCCCCCAGCGGCGCGATCCAACGCGAGCGGGTCCAGTCGGAGGGATCGAAGATATAGCGGTTGACCGAAAGACCCGTAACCGCAAAGTCGTCGAAGGCATAGCTGCCAGCTAGGGGCGTATCGCCATCGCCGTGGACGGGCAGCGAAGGGGGGTCGAGGGAGGAAGCAGCCTCGGGGAAAACTGCAGAGAGCGGGTGCTGTGGCTGGGTGCAGTGCAAGCGGCCCCAACGCCATTGGCGCATGTCGTCGCCGAGGGCCTCTTTGAGAGCGGCGAGCGCGCCGGTCAGGGCCTCGGTCAGAGCTTGGGACCAAGTTTGGCCGGGCGGCAGCAGCGCCGTATCGCCGCGCTCAATAGCGAGGGTTGCTTCGAGGTTGATAAGACGCCAGTGGGCATCGCCGCCGTCCTCTGCGAGCAAGGTCAAGGCGTCGCCGCCGAACAGGGTTTGCGCGATGTGGTAGCCAAGTAGGGCGCGGGTTTGGGCATAGATCGCCGGCTGGGCTTGATCGCGGTCCATCCGACAGTCCCACTGGCGCAGCAGGTCGAGGGCTTGGGCGCAGCCGGCGTCGGGCGGCTCAATGGCGAGCAAGGCCCGCGTAAAGACTTGGGCCGGCAGCGAGACGCGTTCGGCGTGGATGCGGCCCATATCTTCGGGAGTGGCCGTGCCTTTTGCTAGCTCTAGGATGCGAGTCTGGATGCGGCGGGCGCGGTAGTCGGGGCTAAAGACAAGCCCGACGTAGTAGGGATAATCCGAGCCGGTTACGCGCTGGTTGCAGGTGATGGCATAGCCTGCTGCGGGGTCTATGGCTTTGGGCAACTCGGCGTGGGGGATGTAGCCCTGCCACTCGTGCTCGCCGCTCCAGCCGGGAACGGCGCGCCAGCCGTTTGCGGCCTCGCGCACGGGGATCCGGCCTGCGTGTACATAGCCGAAGCAGCCGTGGATGTCGGCGACGGCGTAGTTGTTGACGCGGTCGTTCCAGCGAGCAAAGGCTTGGTGCAAGTCCTCGACCGACCGAGCGCGCATGGCATCGCGGGCCGCGTCGGCCCAAGGAGTACCTTCGATGAGGCCGGGGTCGCTGATGGCGATGGCTTGGCCCTTGCGCGGATCGCCGACGATGATGGGACCGTGGTGAGTAATGACGACTTCAGAGGTAACGGCTGCCGCACCGCGGACGTGGATTTCTTCCCGCAGGATTTCCGCTGGACGCCACGCGCCGCTGAATTCGTACTCCAAGCCGTCGGCCGTTGCGCGGAAGCGCTCGACGAACAGATCCTGAGTGTCGGCACTGCCGTAGGTCATGCCCCAAGCCACGTACTCGTTGTGGCAAAAGTGCAGGGTGCCGGGGACGCCGGGCACCGAGTAGCCGCTGACGGCGAAGTCGGGACAGGCGAGGTGGACTTGATAATAGACGGAAGGGGTGTCGAGGGCGCGGTGCGAGTCTCCGGCCACCAGCGGCAAGCCCGAATCCGTGTACGCACCCGCGATGGACCAAGCATTGGAACCGGGGTCGGTTTCGCGGCGACTAAGGGCAGCGAGGGCGTTGAGAGGTTCTCCCTGATATTCGGTGCCGGGGGGCACGGTGAGCAGGTGGCCTTCGGGATAGCCTTTGATTAGTTGAGCGAGGTTTTCAGGGCCGACGATTTGGGCGAGACGAGTGCGCCAGAGCTTGGATTCAAAGGTGCCGAGCAGGCTGTTGCGCATCTTGTACACGGCGAGGCAGTGCCAGCTTGCCCACGGCTCGGGGCGCTGGTCGAGGAGTTGGTATTCGACGGGTAGGGCTGTGGTCGTCGCCAAAAAGGCGTTGACCCCAGCGGCGTACGCGTCGAGCATGGCGCGGGCTTGGGGGCTGGACGCTTCGTAGTCCAACTTGGCGGTGCGGCCCATGCCAGCGGCGCGCAGGAGGTGGTCGCGGGCCAGTCCTGCGGAGCCAGCCCATTCGGACCAGCGGCCTAGCGCCTGATGGCGGTCGAAGTCCATATGCCACAGGCGGTCTTGGGCCGTGGCAAAGCCCTGGGCGAAAAACAGGTCGGCTTCCGATTCGGCTTGGATATGGGGGATTCCCCAAGGGTCGCGGTGAATGGTGACGGTTTTTTCAAGGCCCTCACAACACTGGGTGCTTTCGAGGTCGGGGAGGGCGGCTTGGAGGTCTTTGGCGCTGATAGGCATTGCGTTCCTCTTACGTTGTTGGTTCAGGATATTCTGCAAGGCAAATGCGTTTGCCGCAACACGCATATTGAACTATTTTTTGGTTCAATATAGTTCACTTTATAGTTCGGAGTTTGTGGCATGAAATCAATTACCATTCACGGAATGGACGATGAAATGGACCGGCAAATCAGGGAGAAGGCCGCAATCGAAGGCAAGAGTTTGAATAAGACCATTAAAGGGTTGCTTGAACAGGCACTGGGAGGACGGCATTCGCGGCGAGAAGAATTTGCCGATCTCTTTGGCTGTTGGTCGGCAGCGGATCTGGCCGAGTTTGAACAGGCTACAAAAGACCTGCGCCAAATTGACCCCAGCGACTGGAAATGAACCGCATACTCCTCGACACCAATGCCTATACCGCATTTCTAACTGGAAATGAGCACCTGCTGAATGCGCTGGCCGAGGCGGAAACCGCGTTCTTTTCTGCCATTGTCATCGGGGAATTATACGCTGGCTTTTGCGGCGGCAATCGGCTCAAGGAAAACAAGGCTCTGCTAGCGCGTTTTTTGCAAAAATCCAATGTGCGCGTCCTCGACGTCACCGCTGAAACCGGGGAAGTCTTCGGCCAAATCAAAAACGAACTACAAAAAGCCGGAACGCCGATACCGCTAAACGATATATGGCTGGCGGCACAGGCCATGGAAACCGGCTCGGTCATCGTCTCTTTCGACGCGCATTTCGACCAAGTCAACGGACTCAGGCGCTGGGTGTGGTAGGCCGATCGTGGATCGGCCCGGGGTGGTCGCGGAGCGAGCCGCCCTGGCGGCCGGTGAGCGCGGCTTGGATTTCGCCGAGAATGGACAGGGCTATTTCCTCGGCCGTTTCGGCACCGATGTCGAGGCCCACCGGGCTGAAGAGACGTGCGATCTGCTCATCGCTTGGCGCGATATCTTCTTTTTGCAAATCGGCGAGCAGGCGCTGGGTGCGCTGGTGCGGGCCGAGGACGCCCAAATAGACGAGGGGAGCGGCGAGCAAGTCCCGCAACAGAGCCTGATCCTGTAGATAGTTGTGGCTCATGATGACGGCGCACGAGCGGTTGTCGAATTGAAGATCCTCGGGCAGATGACCGGGCTGGGCGAGGAGGACTTGCCTGGCCCAAGGGAAGCGTTCGGCGCGAGCATAGGAGGGCCGATGGTCGGCGACGGAGACGCGCCAGCCGAGTTCGCCGGCTAGCTGGGCGAGGGGCACGGCGTCGTAGCCAGCACCGAAGAGGTAAAGGGCGATGGGGGGCAGCAGAGGCTCTATGAGCAGGGCGGCCTTGCTGTGCGTCAACTCGTAGTGGCGAGTGTATCCCAGGGCGATGGGGAGCCGAGTGTCGTCGAGGGTAGCAAGGATTCCGCTGGCGGCGTTGAGCACAATCTCGCGCAGCTCCAAGTCGGCGATGTCGTCGCGGGCGTTTTCCCGCTCGTCGAGGATCAGATGTTGGCCCGGTGCGGCATTGGTTTCGCCCTCGGTGGCAAAGACCGTGACGAGGACGCCGCGCCGATTTTCCAAGGCGCAGCCGTGCAAGAAGGTTGGATAGTGGAAGGGAGCATCTTGGGGCAGGCGCTCTAAGAGCACGTCCACCGTGCCGCTACAGCCTAAGCCAGTGCCCCAGAGGATGTCGTCTTCAGAGGTGGCGTCGTAATGGAGAAGACGGGGCAGGCCATCGGCGAAGACGGCTTGCGCGTTTTCGCGCACATCGCCTTCGAGACAGCCGCCGCTGATGGTGCCCAAGCTCTGAAGGTCGGCTTCGATCAACATGCGGGTGCCCGGTCCGCGATAGACTGAGCCGGAGGTCTGCACCACAGTGGCTAGGACATAGGACTCACCCGCCTCGTCAAGCTCCTCGGCGCGGCGGAGGATCGTCTGCAAGTCTTTCACGGCTGGACTCCAAAGCGCCGGTACCAATCGGCCCTCGTCGGCGCAGCGGGCTGGGCTTTCGTCGGCGCGGGCTGCTCAGGGCGTCGGAGCAGGTAGCGCGCGGCCGTCACACCGCGCAGCCTCATCAGGTATCCGACTAGGGCCTTGAGGCTCTCGATATTGTGGGCCGGAGCAAAGAGGTCAATGTACGGCAAGGCGGCCTGCATCCCACGCGTGGCGGGCCGATAGTCCGGGCTGCCTAGCAGGGGGTTGAGCCAGATTAGGCAGCGGCTGCGGCGCTGCAACGTGCGCATGCTTTCTTCGAGGAGCTCAATGTCGCCAGTGTCCCAGCCATCGCTGACGATCAGCAGCGCAGTCTGGCGATCGACGAGATCGGCGTGTTCGCTGAGGAAGGTCGCCAGCGAGGTGCCGATGCGCGTGCCGCCCGACCAGTCCGGCACCTGCGCGGCAATCGCGTCCAACCCCGCGCTCAGGTCGTTGCCCCTCAGCAGGGGCGCGACGTGGTGTAGCGAGGTCGCAAACACAAACGTCTCGATGCGGCGATAGGCGTTTTGGAAGGCGTACATGAACTGGATCAAGAAGCGGCTGTATAGGTCCATGGACTTACTGACATCGCACAGCAAGACCAGCTTGGGCTTCTGGCGAGTGCGGCGGCAATAGGACAGGTCCAGCAGTTCGCCGCCGCGGCGCAGGCTGGCGCGGAGGGTGCGCCGCAAGTCGAGGCGGCCCGGCGTGCGAGCGGGCCGATAGCGGCGGCTGAAGCGCGTGGCGAGCGCGCGGGCGATGGCTTGCAGCAACCGCCCGATCTCCTCCAGCTCTTCGGCGTTAAAATTCTTAAAGTCGCGCTTTGTATGTACCTCAATGGGGCTGTACCCAGCGGCCTCGCGCTCCTCTTCGGTCGGCTCGCCCTGTTTGAGCCAGTCGCGGACGCTCGTCAAGCCACTCTTGCCGGGGCGGTTGGCATTGGCCTTTTCGGAGGCAGGGGGCTCGGGCTGGGGCTGCCCCAACTCGTCAGCGCGATCCCATATCGACCAATAGACATCGAAAAGCGCATCAAAGAGCTTCTGCTCAGCGGGCGTCTTGGCCAAAATCGTCCGCAGGCTTAGCCGAAAGTCCTCCGGATCTGACAGGTCAATGGCCGCTAGGGCGCGGAGCGCGTCTTGCTCCTCGCCTAAGGCCGGGCCGGACTGCTGGGCACGCAATAGGCGGCAGAAGCCGACCACATTCGCGCTCAACGCGCCGTGCAGGGCGATGTCGTCGATTTTGTGATTCATCGTTCTGGAGCCAGCTTGGCGCGGACTCCCAATCCTTCCAAGAACTCGGCCAGCGATTGCTTCACCTGCGCCACGTCGCGCTGGTCCTTGAGCACAATGCCCAAGGTATCCGCCACGACTTCGAGGTCGAGGTGGTGCTGGTGCAGGGCGACGAGGGCCTTGGCCCAGTCGAGGGTTTCGGCGACGCCGGGGATCTTTTCGAGGCGCTGCATGCGGATCTTTTCCATGAAGTGACAAATCTGCTCGGCGAGCTGAGCGTCGATCCCAGCGACCTTGCCGCGCACGATCTCCACTTCCTTGGCAAATTCCGGGTAGTCGATCCACAGGTAGAAGCAGCGGCGGCGCACGGCGTCGGAAAGCTCGCGGGTGCGATTGCTGGTCAGGATTACGTGCGGACGCGCCGTCGCGCGGATGGTGCCGATTTCGGGGATGGTAATCTGCCAGTCGGACAGCACTTCGAGCAGGAAGCTCTCAAACTCCTCGTCGGCCCGGTCGAGTTCGTCAATCAGCAGCACTGGCGGGACGGGCTGGGTGATGGCCTGGAGCAAGGGGCGCTTGAGCAGGAAGTCCTCGGAGAAGAGGTCGGCCTCGCGCTCGGCTAGGGGACGTTGGCTTTTCTCGTCGAGCTTGATATGCAAGAGTTGGCGCTGGTAGTTCCACTCGTACAGGGCGGCGTGGGCGTCTAGCCCCTCGTAGCACTGCAAGCGAATCAACTCGGTGTCGAGGGCGCGGGCCACGACCTTGGCGACCTCGGTTTTGCCGACGCCAGCCGGTCCCTCGATGAGCAACGGACGCTCTAGGGTCTGAGCGAGGTACAGGGACATAACAACTTGGCGATCGGCGACATACCCGTGCTCGGCGAGCATCTCTTGGATCGCGGCAGTGGCACTCATTAGACCCCTCTCGTTGCGCGGTGCAATGTCCCATTCGCCGCCCGCAACGCTTCTACGGTCGGCGTCACAGGCGGTGCAAGTTCCCTAACTGACGTTACGTAGCCTTATACAACGTCTTCAGCTTCCTGCCTCCCGTCGTCATTCCCGCGAAAGCGGGAATCCAGCCCAGCGCACTGGCGTCAAATGGGCATTTCTGGATGCCTGCTTTCGCAGGCATGACAGCGGCATGATCGACCGGACATAGACCAAACGATCGTAAGACTGCGTAACGTCAGTTTCCTAATATCACGCGCCGACTTCCGTACAGCAAGAACGCGCCGACTTCGCCCAACATTGCCCACTGCTAGGGATTCTCTATATTCTCAAGTCTCTTTAACACCGTCTGTGGATGCCTTTGTATGGCCCTTGAAACACCTGCCAAAACCAAGTTAGTGCGCGACCTTTTGGGCCGCCCGTTGGCCTCTTTGCGCGTGTCGGTAATCGACCGCTGCGACCTGCGCTGCCAGTACTGCATGCCCGAAGAGCACTACACCTGGCTGCCCAGTAAAGACATCCTCAACGCCGCCGAGATCGAGCGCGTGGTCGATGCCTTTTGCCAAGTTGGCGTCCGCAGCGTCCGCCTGACCGGCGGCGAGCCGCTGTTGCGCGCTGACCTGCCCGCGCTCGTCGCCCGCCTCGCTGCTCTGCCCCTCGTCGAAGACTTGGCGATGACTACCAATGCCACGCGATTGGCGCGGTGGGCCGAGCCGTTGCGGGCCGCTGGTTTGCAGCGCATCACCGTCAGCTTGGACTCGTTAGATCCAACGCGCTTCACGGCCTTGACGCGCCGCAGCACTCACGCCAAGGCGCTGGAGGGGATCCGGGCGGCCGCGACCACTAACTTTGACGCGCTCAAGCTCAACGTGGTCGTCATGCGCGATTTCAACGACGACGAACTCGTGGATCTCCTCGAATTCGGGCGCGAGGTAGGGGCCGAAGTTCGCTTCATCGAATACATGGACGTAGGCGGCGCAACCCAATGGTCTATGCAGAAGGTCGTGTCGCAGGCGGAAATACTGGCGCGGCTGACGGCCCACTACGGGCCGATCGAGCGCGAGGCCGGGCGCGGCTCAGCGCCTGCAGAGCGCTTCCGCTTGAGCGACGGGACGCGCTTTGGCATTGTCGCGTCGGTCTCCGAGCCGTTTTGCGGGGCCTGTGACCGCAGTCGGCTGACGGCCGACGGGCTGTGGTACACGTGTCTGTACGCACAGCAAGGCACCGACCTAAAGCCCTTGCTACGCAGCGGAGCCGACCGCGAACGGCTCGTGAGGCGTATTAGCGCTGGATGGGCGGGGCGGACGGACCAAAGCGCTGAAGAGCGCAGCCGTGACCCACAGCGCGGCGCACTCTATCCGGTCGAAGCCTTACAGGCGGATCCGCACCGCGAGATGCACACCCGCGGCGGTTGAGCCGCACCCTTTCCCACTACATGGATTACTTTCGCGCCAAACGCTATTTGGACGCCCTGCCCGATTGGGAGGTCGGCCGTCCAGCGCTCGGGCCGATCGCGGATTACCTGCCGAGGATGCGCGCCCTGCTGGCCCGCCTCGGCGACCCGCAGGCGCGCTTTCGCTCGGTCATTGTCGGCGGCACCAACGGCAAGGGAACGGTCGCTAGCTTGCTCGCCGCCATCCTAAAGGCGCAGGGGCACAAGGCCGGGCTGTACACTTCACCGCATCTGCACACCCAGCGCGAGCGGATCCGCATCGACGGCGAGATCCTCAGCAAGGAACAATGGGCCGACGCCGTGTCGCATCTCGACGATTGCACCCGCGACTTTGGCCGGGAGGCGCTGGGGTCGTTCAGCAAGTTCGAGGCCCTGACCGGCCTTGCGGTCTATCTCTTCGCGCAGCAGGGCGTGGAGTTCGGGGTTTTCGAGGTAGGGCTTGGGGGCCGCTACGACGCGACCAACGCCTGGGACTCGGAGCTAGCAGTCCTGACGGTCATCGGCCTAGACCACGTGGACCTGCTGGGCAATACTTTGGAGGAAATCGCCGCTGACAAGCTGCACATCGCCCGGTCGGGTCGCGCCCTCGTCACCACAGCGGCGCAACCTCCCGAGGTGATGGACCTAATCCGGCAGACCTGCGCAAAACGAGAAGTGACGTTGCAGGTTGCTGGAACGGAATGGCACCTAGGTCTCCTAACGGGCCATCCGGCGACCTACGCGGAAAATGCACGGCTGGCCCTTGAAGCAGCACAGGAACTCGTCCGGGGCCTAAAAGACGAAGTGGCGCACCAAGTCGTGGCGGCCCATCGCTGGCCGGGCCGCTTTGAAGTGGCGCAAGAAAAGCCGTTGGTCTTGCTCGACGGGGCGCACAATCCAGCGGCGGCCGAGGCGTTGGCCGGGGAGTTACAGCGGCTGAGCGGAGAGCGTCCCGTCGCCAATACTGGCGACGCATGGGTGCTAGTCGTCGGCGCGGGAACAGGGCACGATGCGGCGGGAATCTTGCGCGCCCTAGCGCCGATGGCGCAGCGGGTCTTGCTGACTTCGTCGGACCATCCACGGGCGCAGGCACCAGCGGTGCTGGCGAACTTGGCACCGGACGGACTAGCCGTCGAGCAAGTACCCGCAAGCAGTCAAGCGCTCAAGCGCGCACTGGAGCTAGCGGGGCGCAAAGGCCGAGTCTGCGTGGCCGGGTCTCTGCACTTGGTGGCGCGGGCGCGAGAGTTTTTCGATTTGCCCGGCGAGCGCGACGGCATCACCGAAGACATGGCGCTGGAGAATCTGGAATGTGTCGCCGAAGCGGGCCGGCGGCGGGGACTCGTCTGCGAGTGGATTTCAGACGACGGCACTCGGCTCAAGCTGTCGGGCGGGCAGCGGTCCTTGCGCTTCTGGCGCAACAAGCATCCCTTCAACGACTACGTCGAGGCCCGGCTCGCCGAAGACAAGGCATATCAGTATGAGGATTTCGCCGCCGCCGGGTTGCCCATCCCCGATACGCTCAAGCTCTTCAACCCGCTGGCCGACGCGCGCTTCGACCGCTACAAGACGCACGCCACGGTTGCGGAAATCGTCGAGGAGGTAGTGGCGCGGTTCGAGTTCCCCCTATTGGTCAAGAAGTGCCACAGCTCACTGGCGCAGGGCGTGTTCTTGGAGCGCGACGCTGTCGCCTTGGGCCAACGGCTCGAATCCCTCTTTGCAAACAGCGCCTTTTTGGACAACGTCGCGCTGGTGCAGCAATACGTGGCCGGGCCAGAGTATCGGATCGTCGCCAGCCGCGACGAGCTGTTGCTGGCCTATCGCAAGGAGAGCGAGGCCGTGGGCGCAGACGGAGACCTCAATCCGCTGCATCAGGCCACCGGGCGTGCCGTGCGCGTGGAGGACGCGGCCCTGCTGCGCCAGATGCAACAGCTAACTGAGCAAGTAGCTGGCGTGTACTCGCTCGGTTTTTACGCCATCGACCTCATCCACAGCGCGGACGGTTTCTCTATTATAGAGATCAATCCCAACCCCATGTGCTACGTTTACAATCGCGACAACGGCCGCCGGGACTTCATTCGGCTATACGAGCGGCTACTCACCCAATTTGCCCTGTAAACTGACTAAGTGGTGTTATGCACAGGCCCGGGTATAAGATGCTTCGACTCCGCTCCGCATGACAGAGGCTGACGCTCTCCTTCTTTGTCATGCTGAGCGAAGCGAAGCATCCCATACCTAGGGGCCTATGCGTAACATCAGTGACTAAGGAAATCTACATGGATATTCAGACCCGCCTCGTCCACGCCGGCGAGGAGCGCATCGACGGTGCCGTGGTGCTGCCGATCTTCCAAAGTTCGACTTTTGTCTCGCAAGACGAGCAGGACTACGACGCCATCCGCTATCTCCGTCTCAACAACACGCCCAATCACCGCGCCTTGCACGCCAAACTGGCCTCTGTCTGCGGCGGCGAGGACGCCTTAGTCGCCGGCTCGGGAATGGCGGCGATCACCACTGCGCTGCTGACCGTACTCAACAGCGGCGATCACCTGCTAATCCAAGACTGCCTCTACGGGGGCACGCATGGCTTTGTGACGCAGGATGGGCCGGGTTTGGGGCTGAGCTACGACTTTATCGCTGGCAATGCGCCTGAGACGTGGGCGGCCAAGCTGCGGCCCGAGACGCGGGCGATTTACGTGGAGACCATGACCAACCCACTATTAGAGGTCGCCGATCTGGAGGCAGTAGTGGCGTTTGCCCGCGAGCACGGGCTAGTCTCGCTGATCGACAATACCTTTGCGTCGCCGTGCAACTTCCGCCCGCTGGAAATCGGGTTTGACATAGAGCTGCACAGCGCGACCAAGTACCTCAACGGCCATTCGGATATCGTCGCGGGCGTGGTCGTCGGCTCGGCTGCACACGTCACAGCCATTAGACACAAGCTGAATCACTTGGGCGGCTCACTAGATCCCCACGCCTGCTTTCTGCTGCAACGGGGCTTGAAAACCTTGTCGCTGAGAATGCGGCAACACGACGAGAATGGGTTGCGACTCGCGCGTTTTTTGGCCGAGCAGGCACCGGTGGCGCGGGTGAATTACCCAGGGCTGGAAAGCCATCCGCAATACGAGCGGGCGCAGCGGCTGTTTGCCGGGGCGGGTGGGGTGTTGAGCTTTGAGTTGCACGGGGGCGTGGAGGCCGCCGAACAGTTGCTGTCCAAGCTGGTTCTGCCGGCATCAGCCCCCAGTCTCGGCGGGGTCGAAACCCTCATCACTCGGCCAGTCACCACGTCGCACAGCGGCTTGAGCCGAGAGGAGCGGGCGGCCATGGGCATAGCCGACGGTTTGGTTCGGGTGTCGTGCGGCATTGAGGCCGCCGAGGATTTGTGCGCGGACTTTGCGCAGGCGCTGGCTGGGGTGTAGGGTCGCTAAGAGTGAATCTGGAAGCGGCAATACAAACCGCTCTTTACTTTATCGATAGTATGCGGGCGGCCCCTATCCTTAAGGAGTAAAGAGATGGCTATGATGTGGAGAATACTCGTTGCGGCTTTGGTCATCGGAAGCCTCGGCTGCGACACAGAAGCAGAAAAAGCAAGACTAGCCGCCGAGCAAACCGAGAAACAACGGCAAGAACAGGCATTTGTTGCTGCGGTGGGGCGTAGCCCCTCACCGGGTAAGATAAATGATGCAGGAAAAACCGATCTACACATCGTAGCAGAACTGGACCTGCCCATGCTGGCTATTTCGCTGCTCAAACAAGGTGCCAACGTCAACGCCAGAGACAAACGGGGCCTTACGCCGCTGCACGATGCGGTACTGTGGCATGCTTCTGCGACAGCCGAGGTCTTGCTCAAGCAAGGTGCCAACGTCAACGCCAAGGCCAACGAGGGCCGTACGCCGCTGCACTCTGCGGCAACGGGGAATGCTTCTGCGATAGCCGAGGTCTTGCTCAAGCAAGGTGCCAACGTCAACGCCAAGGCCGGCGGCCTTACGCCGCTGCACTTTGCGGCAGCGTGGCATGCTTCTGCGACAGCCGAGGTCTTGCTCAAGCAAGGTGCTAACGTCAACGCCAAGGCCAACGAGGGCCGTACGCCGCTGCACGATGTGGCATGGACATTCAGGGATGCTTCTGCGACAGCCGAGGTCTTGCTCAAGCAAGGTGCCAACGTCAACGCCAGAGACAACGAGGGCCGTACGCCGCTGCACGATGCGACATTCAGGGATGCTTCTGCGACAGCCGAGGTCTTGCTCAAGCAAGGTGCCAACGTCAACGCCAGAGACAACGAGGGCCGTACGCCGCTGTACGATGCGACATTCAGGGATGCTTCTGCGACAGCCGAGGTCTTGCGCCGTTATGGTGCCCGACGAAGATGACCGCAATGTTTTTTATCGTTGGTATCCGCCAGGGCGTAGCTCCTTGACAATCTGCGAGGAGGCGGAGGCTATCCAGTCTAGGGCGGAGGCGGGGCCTTGAGGCAAACATTTCGCGTTTGCGGCAACAACGGCAATAAGCTCGATTCTGGTATCCAACTGCTTATTGACGCGACACATAGCGCTATGGATGCTACTTGCGGCGGGGCATCCTTGGTTCATTTCGCGGGCCGTGGCTACAATGTGTGCCACTGCGCCAAGCTTTCCTTGCTCCTTGCACATACCGGGGTGTCCTCTCGGTGATGATGTTGGTGGGGTCGATCCCCAGTGAGTAATGGTACAGGGCCGACCTCATTATTTGCAAGGACATTACTAAAAAAAATAAGGGTGTTCTCCTATCAGCCCGTATCGGGGCGACGGGGTGGGCCTGCTCTCAAATTTTTCTGCGGGTCTCGGTCGTCTGGTTCTCCATCTGGCGTCAATGCGTGGGTGTAGATCGGCAAGGGGAGGGTTGCCGATACGAGGCGAGATAGGGCGGGTTTGAGCGTGGCCGCGCTCGGTGGTGGTTCTGGCCTCGGTGGTGGCTCGGCCATGCGGACAATCGCGGCGGGGTGATGGTGCAGGGAGGGCGCGCGTTCCTTGTGGTTCAACCGGTAGCTTGCGCATCGAGTGGTCGCAGCAAGGCCCGCCACGCCTTTAGCCAGATCCCGTCGGCTTCCCAAGCCCGCAGCCGACGCCAGCACGTACTGGGCGAGGGGTATTGCTCAGGCAGATCTTTCCAGCGTGCGCCACTACGGAGCACCCACAAAATGCCTTCAAACACCGGGCGGTTGGGAATCGGTTTGGGACCCCCGTTGGCGGAGGCTTGGGGTTCCGGCAGCAGCGGAGCAATAGGCGACCACTGGGTATCCGTCAGTTCGGAACTATGGCGGGACATGGCAGGACTCCTGGTCAAAAAAAATAGAAGACCGAAAAAAAGAAAAAACCTGACTCCCTATCAAGTTATGAAACCACTTCTAGACGATCTCAGCTACAAGGTGCAAGAGATGGTTGGCGATGCTAGTGACGAACACGACGAACTAGATCTGACGATTGAGAGGATCAAGAGGGCACAAAGCGACAAGGTGGCGCAGTTCAAGCAGCAGATTGAGCAAGCGGAGCAAATAAGGGAGAAGGTGCTCGGAGCTATGGAAGCAGTCTTCCGATTATTGGGAGTACCGAGGGGCGAAGAGTATGTTGATTCGGCGGAACGGCAGCGTCAGGAACAGGTGTTTGTCGAGCAGGTAGGCCGCCTGCCTTCCTTGGATCCACGGATTGTGGACGAAGAGGGCAAAACCGACCTACATATTGCTGCCGATCTGAATCTGTCTGTGCTGGTTCTGTCCCTGCTCAAGACCAGCCCTACCAACTTGCTTTTGCTTCAAGTGAAGGACAAGAAAGGAGCCACGCTGCTACATACTGCGGCGTGGAAGAATGCTTGTGAGACAGCCGAGGTTTTGCTCGAGTATGGGGCCGACCTCAATGCGAAAGACAAAAACGGCTCCACGCCGCTGCATATTGCGGTAGAGAGGGATGCTCATCAGACGGCGGAAGTCCTGCTCAATCATGGAGCCCAGATCACCGCCAGAGCCACAGCAGTCGATAGCAATGGCGATAAAGTATTAGATGCCACGCCACTGCACATGGTGGCGATGGTCAACGCTCATCAGACGGCGGAAGTCCTGCTCCAGCATGGAGCCCAAGTCGCCGCAAAGTCTGTAATAGTCTATGGCGAAAACGATAACGATAAAGTATTAGATGCCACGCCACTGCACATTGCGGCAGAGAGGGATGCTCATCAGACGGCGGAAGTCCTGCTCCAACATGGAGCCGATGTCCATGCGAAAGACAACAACGACAACGAAAACACGCCACTGCATTATGCGGCGACGGTCAACGCTCATCAGACGGCGGAAGTCCTGCTCCAACATGGAGCCGGTGTCCATGCGAGAAACAACGACGACAAAAAAACGCCACTGCACTATGCGGCGATGCATAATGCACTTGAAACGGCTAAGCTCTTGCTCAAGTATGGAGCCAAGGTCAACTTGAAAGACGATGGTTGGCTTCTTAATGAAACACCCTTAGACTATGCGTACCAAAGAAAGGCTGATGAAGTAGTAGCTTTATTGAGAAGCAGAGGGGGGCTAAAGTCGTCAGAGATGAGGGAAAACGCATGAGCGCAATAGATACCGTCAAAATAGATAAGAGCGTCTTTTCAATTATATCCCTTTCTGAAGAATCAGATGAAAGGGAATACTGGCACTCGAAAACGCCTTATGAACGCTTGGAAGCCGTTGAGTTGATGCGGCAGATTAACTATGGCTATGATCCAACTACCACCCGACTTCAAAGAGTTCTTGAAGTTGCTCAACTCACATCGAGTTGAATATCTGCTCGTCGGTGACTATGCCGTTGAAGCAGAACAAGCAAGCGAGTGGAAGGCATAAAGATTTGGATGATTTACAGTACCTTTGAGAACCTCATCAAAAAGAGGGCTAGCCGATGACAGGGGCACTGGTGCAGATGAAAAACATCAGCAAGTCTTACGGACGGGTGTGCGCCCTCGAAAACGTCCATCTGACGGTCAAGGAGCGCGAAATCGTCGGCTTGCTCGGCGACAATGGGGCCGGTAAATCCACGCTGATCAAAATTCTCTCCGGGGCCGTTCCCGCCAGCAGCGGCGATATCTTTATACGCGGCGAACGAGCCGACATCAAGAGCACTGCCGACGCCATTGGCTACGGCATTGAAACCATCTATCAGGACTCCGCCCTTGTAGCGGAATTGTCCATTGCGCGGAATTTTTTCTTGGGCCGCGAACCCCTGAAAGGCCCGGCGTTTTTAGGGCGCATGGACCAAGAGGCGATGGCGAATGTAGCCCGTACCTTGCTCAAGCAGGTGGGCATTGAAAAGGACATTCCTCCGACGACGCCCATCGGCGCATTGTCGGGCGGCGAGCGTCAATCCGTGGCCATTGCGCGGGCCATGCACTTCGATAGCGAGCTGATCATTCTCGACGAGCCGACCAACAACCTAGGCGTCGTGGAGACGCAAGGCGTCTTGCGCTTTGTCCGCAACGCCCGCGACTCGGGCCACTCCTGCATTTTCATCGCGCACAACATCCACCACGTCTTCCAGGTCGTGGAGCGGATCGTAGTGTTGCGCCAAGGCCGCGTCGTCGCCGACGACATCGACCCCAAGGAGACGACCGTTGCCGAGGTGGAGCAGGTTATTACGGGGATGGCTAGGGGCGACCGGCCGGCCGCTCCTACATCGGGGGTTGGCGGTGGTTAATTCGCGTTGTCGGCGATGGATACCTCGCCCGCCGCAGCTTGATCGGCCAAGGCTTGGGCTTCGCTGGTAGGTAAGTTGCCGTTGTCGACGATGAGTACGTTGCGCCCAATACCGACGAGGTTGGCCAGCCCCGCGAGGCTAGACAGTTTTTCGTTGTTGTAGATGTTGAGGTCTTGGGCGATCTGCTCAAGGCTTTCCAACCCCGTCAAAGTGGTCAGTTTGTTGTTGTTGTAAATGTTGAGGTCGCCGCCGACGCGGCTAAGACTCGCCAGCCCGGCAATGCTCGTCAGCCGTTGATTGCTGTAAATGCTCAGGTCTTGGCCGATCTGGGTTAAGCTGGATACGTCCTCGACCATGTCTAACGCGGCATTGCGTCCAATGCGCAAGCTGCCGCCAATCTCCTTTAGAGACGATACATCTTCTAGCGCGGTGAGGGACAAGTTGTCCTCGACGACGAGGTCGCCGCCGACGCTACTGAGATTCGAAAGGTCCTCTATTAGCTCAAGAGAGGGGTTGAACGCGATGATGAAGCTGCCGCCGACCGTGGCGAGGCCGAACAGGCCATCGACATTGGCCAATTGGTTGTTGTTATCAATGCGCCCGTTGCCGCCGATCGCGTTGAGTTTGATTAGGCCGTCCACGGCGATCAGCTTGTCGTTGTGGGAGACGCTGAGGTGGCCGCCGATTGAGTGGAGGAAGGACAGCCCTGTGAGACCGACGAGGTCGTCGTTGTCGTAGATGGTAACGTCCCCCCCCACGGCGGCGAGGTTGTTCAGCCCCTCAAAGTTTTTGAGGTCGTCGTTGTCGTGGATGGTGAGGTTGCCATCCACGGCGCTGAGTTGGTTCAAGCCCTCAAAAAGGGCGAGGTTTATGCGCGTAATTTCGAGGTCGCCAGCAATGGTGTAATTGCACCGCCCCTCCTTCTCCAGCGCATCCGCGTCTTCGCGCGAGCGCACGATGTGGTTGCCTTGGAGAACGTTGCCTTCACAGTCGCCTGAGGTGCTATCCACGCCCGCGTCCTTGCCGCACCCGGCCAAAACGAGCAATAAGACGAATAGGTTGGCCACGGCGATCAATCTAGATACCCAAGGGCACGCAGGCGTTCTTTGAGGATCGCGGCTTCGCCAGCCGCCTCACTTTGGGCCTGCATCTGTTGATAAGCAGAGCGATCCCGCAAGGCGCGATATTGCGCGCGGTAGTACGATGGATCCTCGCAAGCCAAGTCGCCGTGGCGCAGGTCGCGCAGGACGTATGCGCCCGTCTGTTCGTTCTCGCGGTAGAAATGCCGTCCATCGCACAGGCACCACTCGCGGATGCCCTCGGTATAGCGCGCTATTTCCTCGCCGTCGATAGCCGTAGGCGAGGTGACGCGCTCCTCGGGCAGGCGCAGATTGTCGGCGCTGAGAAAACCAATGCCGTACAGGCTATCTAGCTCAGATAATACCCAACGATCAATCGACGCCGCGCTCGGCTCCAGCCAGTTTTGTCCAAATCCCCGGTAGTCAGTGGGTAGGTCGGCCAACGCCGCGATGGTCGGAAAGAGGTCAATGGCGGAGACGGCCCCATCGCGCGGAAAGGAGAACCCGCCCGGCACGTGTGCCAGCATGGGCACGTGAACCACATTGGGATGCAGCCGGTCGCCATGCGCCATAACCTCCCGACAAAACCCCTCGCCGTGATCGCCGCAGATAAAGACCGCCCACTCGTCGAGGTCGATGCGCTTGAGCAGCTCGACGAGGGAAAACTCCAGCACGTGGGTCACCGCCGCTTCGTAGTAGCGCAGAGCTTCTTCTACCTGACCAGCCGCCACTAGCTGACCCAGATTGGGTGGATGGGGTATGTCGCCCAAGCCGTAGCCGCCATGCGTGTACCAAAAGTGGAGGAATTTAAACTGCGGCCCGCTCGGCTCGATCAATTCGGTACACAAGCGTTCGAGCGACCCCAAGTGCTGCTGGGAGGCCGCTGGATCGACCGGCCCGATAAAAGGCGCGAAGTCGAGGAAGCGGAATACATCCGGCCGCTCGGAAAATCCCCGGACGCTGTACCCGGCCGCGGCAAAAACGTCGAACAGGTTGACCACGCCGGCGAACATCTTCAAGTAGGTCTGCCCCAAAAGCCCGTGCTCAAAAGGATACAGCCCGGTGAACAGCGAGGTGTGCGAAGGGCGGGTCGCCGGCGCGGTGACAAAGTAGCGCTCAGCAAAGGCGTAATCCCGAGTCAGCAGATCGAATTTGGGCGTGTTCATCCTCGGGTTCGTCCGGCTCAGCGCATCGCGACGCCAGCAGTCGATGGATACGATCAGGAATTTGTCGATCTTTTCCGTCATCCTCTCTCCCCGTCAATCGAGCAGCCGTGCGTTGTACTGGCGCGGGCCGTGATGGTAGCGGTCAAACCGGCTCTCGTCGAGCGGCGCGGGCGTGTAGATGTACACGGCATCGCTGTATGGATCATAGAGCACCACTTCCTCGCGCTCGTCGCCGCAGACATCGGCCGGAAAGCAGTGATACCAGCCCATTTTGCCGCCGGTCGGTGCGGGTAGCTCCGGAAAGGTTGCGACCTTGTGGCCGCGGCCGTTGAAGAGGGCCGCTGGACTGTACAGCAAGTCCCCTTGCTCCGGCCCGTTCCAGCGCACGATTTCCATCCCCGTGTTATTCGGCGACTCACCCACCTGGAAGCGGCTGAGCACCGCGCCGCTGTGCGCGACGATCATCACGTCCGCATGGTGCCCGTTGTAGCGGATGGCCAATTCGCGGCCCGGTAGCTCGGGCCGCAAGTTGCCGTAGCGCACCTCCTGCCCGTGCGGCACCACGTCCGCCCCCAAGTGCAGCAGGCGTCGTCCGCTGCCGTCGAGCACTTGGCCGCCGCCCGAGACAATGGCCGCTGGTTCCGTCCCCCACCGATCCACCAACACGCTGTCTGCATGGTCGCCCAAAAAGGTTTCCCACAATACGCTTCCGTCGTGGTCGAGGCCGAAGTGCCCGCCGTTGACCTCGTCGCGCCCATCGCCATCTAGGTCGCCGACGGCCGGAATGTACGCCGCGTGCTCCGGATAGCGATGCCACTTGCTGCGATAGTGCCACAGCACTTCGAGCCGGTCGTTGAACGCGAGGACATCGCTGCCCAGCTTGACGACAAAATCGCGTGGCTGGTCGTGCCCAGAGAAGTTGGCGATCAGCAGCCGCTGATGCACGTAGTTGGGGATGTGCATTTCCCCGTCTGCGTAGGCGTTGCAGCGCGCCAGTTCCTCGGGCGCGGCGCAGCGTTTGACCGCACCCGTGCGCCCGTCGAGGATGGCGATGTGCACGTCTGCGAGGTTCCATTTGCTGGTGCGTTTCACGCCGGGGTCGATGAGGAAGCAGAGGACCTCTTGCCGCCCGTCTTGGTCGATGTCGCAGATAGCCACTGGCCCCGGGCGGTCGGGAGAAATCGTCGTGAGGCGTCCCGGCTCGTCCGCGTCGAGCGCAGCGAAATCCCGATCTCCCACCGCCCAAAGCGGCTCGCCAGCAAGCGAAAAGGCCCCTAGAAAGCAGGGCTTGATGCCCCCGAGGGAATTGTACACGAGGAAATCGACCTGCCCGTCTCCAGTCAGGTCGCCGATGCGAATGTCCCCGCCCGTGCGCTGGCGGACGAACTCGTCGGGCAGGGAAACTTTTTTGTAGAGTAAGGCCGCGGCGTCTTGCACGGATCGCAACTCAGGGCTTGGCGTGAGCAAAATGTTGCGAGAATATACGCATAGAGGCGTCAGATGCGAAGATTAGCTAGATTGTAATTAACCTACCAACGAAAGGAGCCACATGTCTTTCAAATTCGTCTTTCTGTCACCCGCCAGCGATCTGGCCGCTGCCATGTCCGAAGCGGTCCCCACGATGGAGATCGTCCAATGCGAAAGCCGCGCCGAAGCCCTAGCTGCCCTTCCCACAGCGCAAGCCTGTTTCGGCACTTTGGATCCGGAGTTGTTGGCCGCGGCCGTCCAACTCAAGTGGTTGGCCGCCCCAGCCGCTGGCCCGCCCAAGGGGTATTACTTCCCGGAACTCATCGCCAGCGATGTGGTGGTGACCAATTTCCGCGGCATCTTCAACGACCACATCTCGGCCCATATCATGGCCTTTGTGCTGGCGCTCTCGCGCGGCATGCACAACTACTTCCGCAACCAGTTCGCCGGCCATTGGCGCAGCGGCGGGGAATCGAGTCCCGCGACCTACCTGCCCGAAGCCACCGCGCTGATTGTCGGCGTCGGCGGGATTGGCGCAGAGACCGCGCGCCAGTGCAAGAACTGGGGCATGACGACTGTTGGCATCGACCCCCGCGTTGAGTCGCCGCCGCCGGGCATTGACGAATTACACCGCCCAGACGCGCTCAACCAACTCCTGCCGAGGGCGGATTTCGTTTTAGTCACCGCGCCGCAGACGCCGCAGACCGAAGGCTTTTTCACCAGCGCCCAGTTCGAGCAGATGAAAGCCAGCGCGTACTTCGTCAACATCGGTCGCGGCGCGAACGTCAAGTTGGCCGACCTCGACCAAGCCCTGCGCGAGGGCCAGATTGCCGGTGCCGCCCTAGATGTGTTTGAGGAGGAGCCGCTGCCGCCAGAGCACCCGCTGTGGACGGCCCCGAACTTTCTGATGACCCCGCACGTGGCCGCGGCCGGTCCTTATTTGGCCGAGCGCCGACGCGACTTGCTGGTGGAAAATTGCCAGCGCTTCGCCCGCGGCGAGGCCTTGGTGAATGTGGTGGATAAAGGAAACTGGTTCTAGGGCAGCGTGCCCGCGATGAGCAGGTACGCGTCGGCTTTGACCTCGCCGTCGATTTCCCATTCTTTGAGCTCGCCGCCGAGCTTCTCTATGACCTGCTCGCTCAGCGAGTGAAAGGGCGGTCGGCCCGGGTCGGCGATGATGATCTGCCCGACCCCGACCCCGATCGCCTTTTTGATCAGCTTGTAGAGCGGCTCGACCATCTCGTCCCAGAAGCAAATATCGGCCCCGATGATCAGGTTGGTTTGTCGCAGGTCTTTCCTTTTTACTTTCTCAAACTTGCAGCACCAGGTCTCTATCTCGACTTCGTTGATCTCGGCGTGTAGCTGCAAGTAGGGAAAGACCGCCGCATCCGCGTCCATCGCCGTGACGCAGGCACCGTGGTTTTTGGCGCAGTATATCCCGGCGAGGCCCCAACCGCAGCCGATATCCAAAACCTGCGCCTTTGGTAGCAGGCCCTGGTGCGAGAGGAAGTCCATCACGCACCAACTCGAATTCCAGAATTTGTCGCCGTGGATGCAGGGTTCGTGCTTCTTTTTGTGGGCTAGCACCCGGGGGTCAGCAGCTTTGAGTAATGTGATGCCATACGCTTGGCGCGTAGTTTTCTTTTTTTCTTTGGCCATTTCGCTCTGTTATTTTCCACAAGGAAGTTAGATTTTCTCGCAGTATCCCAATTCTTAGAATCCCCACACGCGCGCCGCGGTCTTGCCCATGACCCACTCGATATCATCGCCGTCGGCAAAGGCCGGATGCTTGAGGACACCGCGCAGCGCATTGGCGTAGCCCTCTCTGCCAGCGCTGGGCGGGAAGTCACTGCCCCACATCATGCGTTGCACGCCGAACGCGTCCTTGGCCATCTCGAAAAATGGCGGTACATGGTCGAATTCGAGCTCGGGCAGCAGGCGCGGCGGGCGGGTGCAGATTTCGCCCAAGCCGGGGACTTTGATGCTGGTGTTGTCGCGCTCGCCCTGTTGCAGGGCCTCAACGTAGTCGGCGTAGGGCGGCTCGGCAATGCCCACTCCTGCGAGGTGTTCGAGGATGACGTGCGTGTCGGGGCAGGCATCGAGTACGCGAGAGAAGCCGTCGGCAGCGAACTGGGATGCATTGCCGATGCTTGAGACTACGAGGCTAAGTTCGCCGGCTCTGCGCCACATGTCGTAAGGACCAGCGTTGGCGAACTGGCCACCCGGCGCAATGCGCACACCGGCGGCCCCTTGCGCTGCGAGCCGCGCAAGATCGCCGAGTGGATCGCGGGACCCGGGATCGACGAGGACCGCAACTTTGAACCGGCCCGGTCGCTTGGCTGCTTCTTGGAGGAGGTAGGTGTTGTCGTATGTGCCGCCGTGTTGGATGAGGACGGCCTGGTCAACGCCGTTGCGGTCCATCTCGAATTCGAGTGTCTCGATGGGCTCAAACCAGTTGTTACCGGCGTGGCAGTGCGTGTCGATTATCAGCATTTGGAGTTGCCTTTCAATCGGAGATGTGGGTTGTCAGAGGTTCGAGCTAAGGCGCAATCTCTTTAGACGCGTTCTCACCGTAGCCAGTGGAGAAAGTCCTTGGGGTTTATTCGAACTTTGTCGCATGGTTCAACGGAGCTATATGATATCCACTGCTCATCGTCGATCTGCTCAAAAGAAGCCGAAGGTACGGTGTACAAGAATCCAGACCTAGCCATGTCGAGGGAGCCTGCTTCTAAGTGAATCTCAGGCTCGGCTGCTTGCAATGATACTTGAACGAGGCGTTGTTGCATGAAAGCGGTGTTAGGGTCTTGAACTGAGTCAGGCTCTCCAGTTAGATTGGTTCGTGATTTCCAGCAAGAAACACGTACCTCTCTTCCCTGAGAGCCTGTGATGAGCAAACTATCGGGCGGTTCGCCCTCGGTCAAGTCGAAAGCGGTGTATCGGGTCCAGAATTGGTCGTCGTATAATCGGGCGTTGATCGCCCGTGGTAGCCTGACGGTCTGGCTGGACGATTCGTTGTGGAAGCAGTGGTATGATCAGGGGCCGTCTCAACGGGGTGCTCCGTTTGTATATTCGGATCCAGCGATTGAATGGATGTTGACGATGCGGGTGTTGCTTCGGTTGCCGTTGCGCCAGACGCAGGGCTTTATCCAATCGCTTTTGGACTTGATGCAGTTGGACTTGGCGACGCCGGATTACTCGACCTTGTCGCGTCGCCAAGGGAACTTGGCGGTGGTGTTGCCGAGAAAGTGCCCCGATAAACCGATGCACTTGGTGGTAGATTCGACCGGCTTGAAAGTCTACGGTGAGGGCGAGTGGAAAGTCCGTCAACACGGCTGGACCAAACGGCGGACTTGGCGCAAACTGCATGTGGGGGTCCACGAGGCCACCGGCGAGGTGGTCGCCCAGACGTTGACGTCCCATCGGATCGATGATGCCTCGCAGGTCGCCCCCTTGCTGACCCAAGTCGACGAGGCGGTGGGGGCAGTAGGTGGAGATGGTGCATACGACAAACGTAAGGTTTTCGACGCGTTGGCCACGCCGCGGAGTGGTCCCGCGATTCGGCCCCTCATCGCGCTGCGCAAAGACGCTAAGATCCAACAGCATGGCAATTGTAAGGCACCCGCGTTGGCACGGGATGAGATCCTTCGAGCCATTCGACACCAGGGACGCAAGGCGTGGAAACAGGCCAGTGGCTATCATCGACGCTCGTTGGCTGAAACGCAGATCTATCGCTATAAGCACCTCATCGGCGACAAGCTGAAGGCACGTAGCTGGGCTAACCAACAGGTCGAAAGTCGCTTGGGCTGTGCCATCCTCAATCGAATGATCCATCTGGGCAAACCCCAGTCGTATCGAGTAGAAAAAATTAACTGAACAAAAAACAACATTCGACCATGATACCCCAGATATGATTCATGCAACAACGCCTCGAAAAACTATACATCGAATAGAAGTAAATTAGTGCCATAACCAAGACAACCGTTATACCACTGACATCGGCAAACCACGCGCCGACGGCCTGGGCAAACCAATCAATAAATCCGTGCTCTTTGAGACTTCTCGCCATAGTCAGCAAACCACCAATCCATATGAGTGTCTCCCACGCTTTGTCGTTTGCCATCATATCCTGCCATTTTTCAGTATTGGTGATGAGCAGAATTGATACACCAATCCAAGCGACCAACGTTGTATGCATTCCATGAAGCGGTTTGGTCACCCACAATAGGAGCAAAACCGGCAACACAACCCCCATAACCTTTTCGCCCCTGCTCCACCTGCCCATCTCCTCAAGATCTCTTTGCGCGACAGCTTGCGCTGCACGGGTGTCCGCCAGTGTCGGCTTTGCTAGCAGAAAAATAAATATCGGCAGTAGGGCTAGTCCGACGAGTCCCGGAACCAACGACCCAAGCGCCCACGTTCCCCAATCAAAGGTGACGCCAAACACCGCTTTGGCAGCCTGCGCCACCATTGGATTGGCCGCCATGCCCGTGAGAAACATCGCCGCGGTGATCAGATTGGCGTGCGAGCCAACCAGCGCAAGATAGGTCCCCGCTCGTTCGGGATGCCGCGTCGGATAGGAGTCCAACGCTTCAGCCAAGGAGCGCACGATGGGGGCTAAAATACCGCCACCGCGCGCGGTGTTTGAAGGCACCACTGGCCCCAGTAACAACTCCGCACCGCAGATCGAGTATCCCAATCCCAAGGGAGATTTCGCCAAGCGGCTGACCAACAAAAGCGCCAATCGCCGCCCCAATCCCGTGCGGATAATACCGCCCGCCAGCAAAAAAGCAGCGACGATCAACCAGACCATTGGGTCGCCATATCCAGCCAACGCCTCCTGCGTTGTAATAATGCCAGTAGCGGCCAGTGACACCAAACCGAATATCACCATCGCTCCAATAGGATAGGGACGCAGAATAAAGCTCGTAATCACAGCGATAAACACTGCAAAGACATGCCAACCCTTGACAGGCAAGTCTGCGGGAATAGGCATGAACCAGAGAACCCCCGCCAAAAGCACACAAATGCCGAATCGCAAAAAACTCTGCTGCCACATCAGTTCCGTCACTGTATAAATGCTCCTTCCCTTGTCAAAACTCGAAGGCTACTCCCACAAAAAAGCGGTTTTGGGTGAAATCCACGGCCGGTCTTCATAATAGCCCTCAACACAGTAAACGTCCAGATAGCCACTGGCTCAAGGTAGCGATGGTGGCCCAGCCTAGGTTCCTCGTCGCGAGGGGATCGTTCCTTTGTCCTTGCATGAGGGCTTTTTTCAATGTATGTATAATCGTGTAGACTTTGTATATAGGTGTCAGTTGCAATCGTGTGTGATTACATACTAAACTTAAATCAAGGCTATACCACAACTTAGATTACTGTTGATATTTTTCATCGAGGAAGGTGCAATGGCCAATAAGGTGACAATTTTTGGTGCCGGTAGCGTGGTGTTTTCGCTCGGCCTGGTGAAGGATTTGTGTCTGACCAAGGCGCTGAACGGCAGCCACGTTTGTTTTATGGACATCAACGAGGAAGTGCTCGATGTCATTTATGCACTCGGGCGGCGCTATGCCGAGGACTTAGGCGCAGATATGACGTTTGAGAAAACCACGGATCAGGAAGCTGCGCTAAAAGACGCTGATTTTGTAATCAATACAGCAACAATAACGCACAATGAGTATTTCATGCAGCGCCGGCGCAACATGACCGCCGAACTCGGCTATTTTTACGGCCGAACCGGCATGCCCGAATATCACAATTTGCAACTGATGTTGGATGTAGCAAAAGACATGGAGAAGTTGTGTCCCGATGCGTGGGTTTTGTTAGCGGGCAATCCAGTCTTTGACGGAACGACATTGATGACGCGGGAGACTGGGATTAAGGTGTGTGGGTTGTGTCACGGACATTACGGCTATGCAGGTGTGGCGCGCACACTCGGACTGGACCCCGATAAGGTGACGTGGCAGGCACCGGGGTTGAACCACAATATCTGGTTGACGGATTTCATCGGCTTTGGTGCATGAATTGGTGTTTTTTTCGGTTGATCGGTTGAATAAAAACAGGCTCCTCAGTAGATTGAGCACGACTTTCGCCAAAAAACCCATGCTTTCTCGTCCAAGGAACCTGTCATGGCCAACCTATCGTCTTGCCCCTCTTCCGTCAAGCCTGGTCGCTCGCCTCGCCGTCGCTCCAACGTCGTGTACCGGGTACGTAATTGGGCCGACTATGAGGCCGGGCTGCAACAGCGCGGTAGTCTGACGGTGTGGTTCACGCCCCAGGCCGTCGAAGCTTGGTATTATCAAGGGCCGCCTCAGCGGGGGGCGCAATATACCTTTTCGGAGGTCGCCATCCAAACGGCGTTGACGCTGCGTCTTTTGTATCACTTGCCCCTACGCCAAACCGAGGGGTTTGTCGCTTCGGTGTTGGCCCTGATGGGCTTGGATCTGCGGGTGCCCGATCACACGACCCTGTCGCGCCGTCAGGCGGGTTTAGCCGTGGCGTGGCCGCCCCAGCGGGGAGACCAACCGATGCACTTGGTGGTGGATTCGACCGGGCTGAAAGTGTATGGCGAAGGCGAATGGAAGGTGCGTCAGCACGGCTGGAGCAAGCGGCGCACGTGGCGCAAATTGCACCTCGGGGTTAATGAAGCCACCGGCGAGATCGTCGCGCAGACCTTGACGACGAATAGCCACGATGATG
Organism: Candidatus Latescibacterota bacterium; assembly: GCA_965261395.1. Classification (GTDB taxonomy): domain Bacteria; phylum Latescibacterota; class UBA2968; order UBA8231; family UBA8231. The sequence continues at coordinate 1,407,686 of OZ253462.1, read as the reverse complement.
CGGGGCAGGTGGAGCCGTTGCTGGCACAGATCGAGGCCCCCGTGGAGGCGTTGGGCGGCGATGGGGCCTATGACAAACGCAAGGTGTTCAAGGCGTTGGCCGCGCCCGAGCAGGGGGCACCTATTCATCCGATCATTCCGCCGCGCAAGGACGCCAAAATCGAGCAACATGGCAACACCAACGCCGAGCCGTTGCCCCGCGATGAGACGATTCGAGCCATCCGCAAACGGGGCCGTCGAGGTTGGAAACACGAGAGCGGCTATCATCGACGCTCGGTAGCCGAAACGCAGATAGGCCGCTACAAACAGATACTTGGTGACACCTTGCGCACCCGAACCCTAACCAACCAACAGACCGAAGCGCGGTTGGGCTGTGCCTTGCTCAACCGGATGCGGGCGTTGGCGAAACCTGAGTCCTATCCGCTAACCAAAAAAGCGTAAATCACACGCGAAAGAAGCCAACACGGCCCCGACCGGTTTTCATGCAACAAAGCCGATTTCATCTATGAAAACAAAGACATGTACCCAACGCTGAATCAGTGGATCGCCGAAGAAAGCGAGGCGTATTGGGAAAGAATGACCCGCGAAGGCAAGGCGATCCCCACGCAGATGTCGCGCGCGGCGATTCATCAATACAAGATGTATGGCCTGATGCCCATTGGCGATACGCCTCGGCGCGGTGGCTGGTGGTATCACACGGATTTGGCGACGCGGAAATACTGGTACGACCCCAATGGCGGCAAAGACACGCCGGCTGGGCGCGATGCAGTGCTAGCGGGCAAGGCCAAAAAGTACGAGCAGATGAAAGCGGCGGCCTATGATGAGAAAATCCGGCCGGTTGATCTGTTTGGCGATCAGATGACGCCCGAGCAGCATATTCCCATTATGAACGGACTGGTCAACAACGTGGAAGGCCAGTTTCAGGTGAATGTGCCCAATTGCGGAGCCCTGCCGGGCATTCCCGACGACGTGGCGGTGGAAGTCCCCGCGATCGTGAATAAGAAAGGCATTCAGCCTTTGCGCGTGCCGCCGTTACCCAAGAAAATCATGCTGGAATGCATCTATCCCGACTGGCTCGACATGGAGCGCACCCTCGAAGCGGTCTTGTCGGGCGATAAATCGATGCTGCTGTTTGGCGTGCTCGAAAGCAAAGAGACAAAATCTTATGAGCATGGGTTGGAGACACTGGACGCGTTGTTTAATATTGAACCCAATGAACCGATGAAATACGTGGAAGATATCAACGCGCATTTTTCCTGGCCAAAGAATTGGTCATAGGGAAGAGCAGCCAAGAGTCAGGACGGCAGGCATGAGTGACACGGGTAGCACAGTGGCGGTGACCGGTGCTGCGGGCTTTCTCGGCAGCCATATATGTCGCGCCTTGTTGCACTGCGGGTATGCGGTGTGCGCGGTTACGCGCGAGGGTAGCAATCGCAAACTTCCCGAGGACCTGAGCAAACAGGTCGAATTGCGGTCGGCCGATGTCCGCAATCCTGAGTCGTTGAACCAAGCATTCCAAAATGCTCACGCCGTCGTCCACAGTGCCGAGATTGTGCCCATTGACGATGATCCCGCAGGTTTAGCTGATGAAGTCAACCTGACGGGCACCCGCAATGTGATTCAAGCATGTATTGGCAACGGCGTCCGCAAACTGGTACACATCAGTTCCATCCACGCATTCAGCCCGCTGAGTGGAACGACTCTAAGTGTCAGTTCAAAACTGGATCAGCATTCCAAAATCCCCTACAAGGCCACAAAAGCCGAAGCGCATGTAAGCGTGCTTGACGCGACGAGAGGCGGTTGGCTCAATGCATCTATCGTCTGTCCTTCGGCCCTCATAGGCCCCGGCGACAGTGAACCGACCCTCGTCGGCAGCGCGTTGCTCGCCATAGCGCGCAAGCAGCTTCCGTGTCTCGTCAAGGGGGGATTTTGGTGGAGCGACGTGCGCGACGTGGCAAATGCCATAGCGAATGCTGTGGGGACCAACGAATACGGGGGTGAGGTTCATTTTACTGCGGGGCGATACGCAAGGACCGTTCAACTGGCGCGTCTATGTTCTCAGGTCTTGGGACATAGCGTGATGCGCCCTGTCATATCCCATTTTCTGGCTCGGGCAGGTTTGCCCTTGATTAAACATGCCGCTAGGCGAATCCGACCGCCTCTTTACTCCCGAAACTCGCTCAAACTCTTGCACGACTGCCCGGTATCCGTTGATCAATCCTCAGCGAGGGAACTATTGGGATACGAATCTCGGCCACTTGCAGAATCAATCCGCGACGCCTTCGATTGGTTCAAAGAGCAGGGGACGCGTTTGTGAGCGGCGGACTTTTCACCTGTACGTTTCGTGGCTCGCTTAGCGCTCAAGAATGGGTAAAACCACATGCGACGGGTGTTCAGGCTCGTGATAGATCGCCTGCTCTGCAATCTCAAACCGCCGCTCAAAGCCCAAATCGCCGCCCGTATTCGGATTCGCGTCAAAGCGCGGCCAGTTGCTGCTAGAAATGTCTAAGCGAATCCGATGTCCCTTCTTGAAGACGTTGGACGTCGGATACAGTTGAAAGACGAATTCGTAAACCTTCCCCGGTTCCAATAATTCTGGAGCATCCCAACTATTGCGGTAGCGGGCGCGGATGATGGAGTCTGTCAGGTTGATGGCAAGCCCATCGGGATAGTCATCGCTCAATGGACAAACGTCGATCAGTTTGGCTGTGAAGTCAGTATCGCGGGCCGATGATGAGGCGTAGAGTTTAACCGTAATTGGCCCCGTGACTTCCACATCGTTCTCTAACGGATCGGTCTGGAAGGTCAGGACATCGCTGCGGGCATTGAGAGGTAGGGTGTCTTTGCAGCCAAAGAACCTGGAGTCCCCTAGCTGGTCAAACGCACCAGCACCCATGATGGGGTCCGCAGCGGAGATTCCGCCGCCAATAGTTGGAACGGGATCGCGCGGATCAAAGCTAAAGCGGCTTGCTGGGCGACCAGTCGTTGGTAGCGCGGTGGACAGCTCGCCAGCGGCGTGCAGATAGTACGGCGTGAACTGGGTGTCGGGCAGGGGAAAGTCCTGCTCGTCGCGCCAATGGCCGCCGTGATGGAGGCGTCCCTGATAGTTGGCTGTGCCCTCGCCAGTGCCCATCACGAAAATCTTGACCGGCGACCAGTCAGCGACTTCTGTGTGCTGCCCTTTGAGGAAGTGGTCGAACCACGCCAGCCGCAGGTCATTGTAATTAATGAAGGAGTGATTGCCGAAATCAACGTCGCCGGCATTCGACACACTCCAGCCGCCATGCGTCCACGGTCCCATCAATAACACCTGCCGCGACTTTTTCATTTTGCTGAGTACCGTAAAATTCTCGCAGGTCGCCCGCGCATACGAATCATACCATCCACCTAGGTAGAGAGTCGGCACGTCAGCGTGCTCTTCGTAATACTGGGAGATGGCGTACCCGCGTTGCTTCCAGTAATCATCGTACTCTCCGTGCGTGAACAGATCGAGCACCCATTGTTCGTAATTCGGCAGCATCCGCAACGGCGATGTGCCTTTCTTGAGCGGAGCACGCGACACCCACTCGTCCACATTGGCAAACGCCTTGTCAACCGCGGCTTTGATGTTAACATCGGCAAGCGCTTCCTTGCTGGTAGTCGCCATGCGGAAGGCATAGATCATGAACCGTTGTTCGAGCGCGCCGTTTTGGCGCATCGAACAGTGGTAGTAATTCGACGCGCCAACAGCGACGATCATCGTCGCCAGATGCGGCGGGTTGAGCGTTGCCAGCGCCGACTGATCGCTGCCGCAATACGACCCGCCCATCGTGCCGATTTGTCCATCGCTCCACTCTTGCGCGGCGAGCCATTCCACCGTGTCGTAGCCATCGGGGGCTTCTTTGGCAAATGGATACCACTCGCCGTCGCTGGCAAAGCGGCCGCGCACATCCTGAATCGCGCAGACGTAACCGCGCCGGGCGTAGTACGCACCATTCGTCACATTGCCCGCGGCTGCCTTGTCGTAGGGAGTGCGTTCCAAAATTACCGGAAATTTTCCCGCCGCCGGCTGACCGCCCAGCGCAGGAAAGTAGATGTCGGTTGCCAAGCATACGCCATCGCGCATCGGAATCATCACGTTGGATTGGCAAACCGCGTCGTACTGCTGATGTGAACCGCGATATGATTCGGGCATGAGTTTTCTCCCAGCAGCCGTCTTAAAACCTGCGAGTGTACCGCTTTGGGCTTCACCTAGCTCAATCCGGCAGCGGATCTTCCCCCACATAGGGCTGGTCGCCCACTTTTTCCTGTAGGCGGCGCAATTCCCCGCGCAAATGGCGCACCACTTCGGCGTAGGCCGAGTCGTGGTACACATTGACCAGTTCGCACGGATCATTTTCCAGATCGAACAATTCCCACTCCGGCTCTTTGGCCTCGTCTAGCGCACCAGGCTGGCCTAGGGCGTCGGCATAGTAGTAGATGAGCTTGTAGCGCAGGGTGCGGACCCCATAGTGGGCGTACACGTGGTGGTGCGCCAAGTGCATCCAGTAGCGGTAATACATCGCAGTCTGCCAGTCGTCCGGGGTCCGTCCTTCCAGCACGGGGCGCATAGAGCGACCCTGGAACGAGTCGGGAATGGCGACGCCAGCGTAGTCGAGGAACGTGGGGGCAAAGTCAACGTTGAGAATCATGTCGGCGCTGACGCTGCTGGCGGCAATGGCACGAGGATAGCGGATGAGGAAAGGCATGCGCAGCGATTCCTCGTACATGAAGCGCTTGTCGTACCAGCCGTGGTCGCCGAGGAAAAAGCCCTGATCCGAGGTATAGACGACGATGGTGTCGTCGGCAATGTCCTCGGCGTCGAGATAGTCCAGCACGCGACCGACGTTGTCATCGACCGAGGCGACGCAGCGCAGATAATCCTTTATATAGCGCTGGTACTTCCACCTCTTTTCCTCTTCTGGGGTCAGCCCTGCGGGGACGGGCCGCTTGAGATCGGTGGCGTTGAGGTCGCGGTCGATCCGCATTTTGGCGGCCCCGGCTGCCGCCGCCCGATTCTGGTAGTCGTCGTCAAAGGTCTCCGGTTCGGGAATATCTTCGTCTTCGTACAGATGGGCGTGTTTTTCGTCCGGCTCCCACGGGCGGTGCGGTGCCTTGTGGTGGTACAGCAGGCAGAAGGGTCGGTCCTTGTCGCGCGCCTTGAGCCAGTCGAGCGACAGATCGGTGATAATATCGGTGGTGTAGCCCTGGTATTGGACCTTGTCGCCGTTGCACACCATTTCCGGGTCGAAATAGGGACCTTGGCCCTGGAGAATGTTGTAGTAGTCGAAGCCGGTGGGCCAGTGGGCCGGTCCTTGGCCTAGGTGCCATTTGCCGACGATGGCGGTCTGGTAGCCGACGTCCTGCAAGAGCTTGGCGAAGTTGAGCTGGCGGTTGTCGTGGCGCGAGTTCAAGGTGGTCATGCCGTTGACGTGATTGTACGTGCCGGTGAGGATGGTGGCGCGGGAGGGGCCACAAATGGAATTGGTGCAAAAACAGTTGTCAAAGCGCATGCCGCCTTGGGCGATGCGGTCGAGGTTGGGCGTGGTGTTGATGCGGCTGCCGTAGCAACTCATGGCGTGGGCCGCGTGGTCGTCGGTCATAATGAAGAGGATGTTGGGACGGGACATGGAACTCCTTGCGCAAGGGTTAATAGATGACAGCGACGGGGCGCACAGCCACGCTCTCGCCGGCTGCCGCCCCCAAATCAATGTGGCAGAGATACAGGCCCGGAGGCACGGCCGCCCCGTGTGCATCGCGGCCCGACCACGTGTACGCGGCAACTCCCCCAAGCGCGCCGGAAAGCTCGGCTACCACCCGCCCCACCAAGTCGAGGATCCGCACCTGCGGCATGGCTTCCTCGACCTTAAAAATCACAAACCGGATTTGCACCTGATCGTTGATGCCGTCGCCGTTGGGCGTGAAGGCGGTGGGCGACAGCTCCAAGTCGCCGATTAGGCGGTCGCTGCCAGCTAGGGCCGGTAGGAGCACCACGTTGGCGCGCCGAGCAGCGGCCTCCACCGACTGCCAAAGGCCCGGCCGGTCGGCGTGGCCAAGCTCTGCGCTGAAGACCGTGGCATTGCGCCACAAGCGCGCGGTGAAATGGACTTCCAGCGAGTCGCCGCCAACGCGCTGACCTAAGGTCACGAAAAGGGAGTCGCCCCGCAGCGCGACCTCCTCCGGGGCGATGGTCTCACCGGCAAGGTTCACCTCCACTGCTCCGGCCTCCAGCCAGCCGCCGGGAGCGATGAGCCGCAGCCGGTCAAAGCCGCTATCGTCCTCGGCAGCCGTAGGCCACAGCGTATAGGTAAAGCGCGTGTCCTCGTTAGGCTGAGCTTGACGCGGCCAGATCTGCCCCCTGGCCTCAGTCACCAAGGCGTCCTCAAATTCGATCGACAGCGAGCGCAACACGGGCGCAACCCGCGGATCCTCGGTCGAAAGCAAGGCCTCTAGCTGGATGAAGCGGCGCGGACTATCCGACTGGAAGGCTTCGCCCGAAAGCTGATAGACATTGCTCCACTCGCCCCAATCCTCGCCGACGACCAGTGCGGTATCCACCCGGCCGCGCAGTACCTTGGGCGAGCTGATCCATTTCTCTTCGGTGACCTCTTCGCCGATCTTGTTGTGAAATGTGTACTCCTCGCTGAGCACCACGCCCGAGCGGGAACGCAACTGCATCCGCGTTCCCACTGGCAAATCCGCATCCCACGACAGATTCTTAATGGCCTTGGAGCGGCCGTCGCCGACGATCTGGCCCAAGTCAATGAAGCCCGAGCGCAGCACCACTTGTGCCGGGTAACCGGGCGAAAACAGCATCAGTTCTGCCGCGCGCGCGTGCCACTCCCACGAATTCGGGAGGCCGCGCAGGAAGCCGTGCCAAAACAGGTAGCGCACTTTGCGCGGCTCGAACAGGTAGCGATAGTGCCGCTCTGGACCGGCGAAGGGCTCCTGCTCGTTGCCTTGGCCCACCAAGCGATCGTAGTCCACCTCGCCCGAGGTCGTGCGCCGCCCGTCCGAGACCAAGAAGGCGAATCCCGTGCCCCCGTTGCGCACCGAAGAGCCGGAAGCCCCCTCGCCTTGGTTGTTGAAGTAGAGGAGGATCTCGTCGATCCAGAACTGGGCCCCTAGATCCAGCTCCCACCACAGCCCTTCGTTGCGCCAGCCGGAGGTGGCTCGATAGGTAGTGAACTTGTTGGCATAGGTATTCATGTCGCCGTCAACCAAACCCACCACGTCGCGGACGACTAGGCCGGTTGCGAAGGTCCCACCGCGCTCTAGGGTACCGAGGCTGAGGTTGTCGCCGACGGCGCTCACCTCGACCTCGGCGAGGGCTGCGTCCGCACTCTGCTCATCGACGCCGATGCGAATGTACTGGATGACCCGGAAACGCGCCGCATCCTCCAGCACCACGTCCAAACCGGGGTCTAGGACCCGCGTGGTGTCGTTGCGCCCGCTCAGCTCGATGCGGGTCTCGGTCTCTTCGTTGGGCAAGGTCGTCTGATACACCGGCTCGAAGCGGAAGAGGTCCTTGCGGGGGTCGATCGTCGCCCCGGTGGCCACATAGACCGTAAACTGCCGCAAGGGACGCGCGCCTGCTTGGTCGGGGAAGTATAAGCGCAGCTCTTGGGCCAACACCGCCCGACCCAAGTCAATCTCGACTTCCCATTTGGCCAGCGGATCGGCCAGATCGGGCTGCCAGAAAGTGTTAGCGTCGCCATCGATGATCTTGAAGGCGTCGCCCGGATTGGACCCAGCCCGAAAGATGCCGCCCTGCGCGGCTTTTCGCTCCATCGTATCGTGGAAAAAGCCGCCCGCATCGCGCACGGGGTCGATGGCCTTGCGGAATTTGACCAACTCTAGGTGCCCAGACGCGCCAAGCTGTACCAGCCCTTGCGGCAGTTGCCAAGTCTGCCACTTTTCGGCGCTGTCAAAGGTAAAGATCTCGGCGACGAGGGGGCCGGCCCACAGGCCAAGACCTGCGCATAAGAAAAAGATCGCCATGCGTTGCTCCCTCAATAGACCAAGCCGACAGGCCGCAGTGCGCGCCCGCGCTTGGCCTCGGTCACCAACGCTAGGTCCAACAGGTACAGGCCCGGAGGTAGGAGTGCACCCTGCTCGTCGCGACCGTCCCAAAAAGCCCGCTGCGGACCGGTGCCCTGCGCACCGACCTCCATCTGGGCACGGCGGTTGCCCGCCAAGTCGTACACATTGAGCACCACCGGCACGGGCGCGGGCAGCAGGAAGAGCGCGTAATCTATAGCCAAGCGGTCGTTGACCCCGTCGCCGTTGGGCGTGATGACCCCGCTCGACAAGCGCACGCGCCGGATGATCTCCGAGGTCGTTTCCGCAGCCCCGAGTACCCGCAGACTATTGGTGGAGACGGCAGCACTGGCATCGCCCGGCTCAATCGGCTGCGGCAGGTGGCTCTCCCCCTCGGCCAACACCTCGCCGGTAAAGGTCGTCGCGCGCGCAAAGACCTCCACGTCAAAGACCACCCGCAGCGGGTCGTTGGACGCGGCCGTCACTTTACGCGGCAGGACCACTTCCAAGCTCGCATCGCCTTCGACCACAGCCAGCGGATCGACGGCCACGAGCGGGTCGCCCATTTCCAAACGCGCAAACTCGGGCGCAATACCGGTGTGGATCCGCACTCGGTCAAAGCCTCCCTCGGCGGCGCGGACAAACGAGGCTCGCACGTCGTACACAAAGGTCTCCCGCGCCCCCAACTCGACTTGGACAAAACCCGGGGCGGGCTGCATGTCGGCGGCGCGCGCAACCTCTCCCACGATCTGATCGGCCAGCAATGGCGAGGTTTCAATCCACAGCGAATCGAGTTCCACCCAGTCGCCGAAAGCCCGGCTTTGCAGGGTAATTTGGAGCTGCAAATGCGAGCCGTTGCGCAGGTCGAGCCACGTGCCGGATTCCGCGATGGGGCTAGACCAAAAAGACCAATTCTCGCTGTCGTAGCCAATGGAAGCGCGGATGCCGGGCTGGCGGTCGATTTGCAGGATTCCCTCGGTTTCGGGCAGGCGCAATTCGCTCTCGTAGCGCTCGCGCGTCACCGCAAACTCCCGGCCCGAGTCCGTGTACTCGTAGTAGATATTGGGGTCGCCGTCGCGGCCGGCCCGCACCTCTACCTCCACCCATGCCTCGGCGTCGGGTACGGCCACGGCCTCTCCGCCGACCATCCGCATGGTGCGCGCTGCCCACGCCAAGCGGCCAAAGTTCACCTCGCCCTCCAAGTCGAGGATCTTGCTCCGGTAAATGGCCCGCTTGGGCACGCCGCGACCAGTGAGTATAAACTCGGCGATGGTGCCGCGTACGGCGTTGCTGTCGGTGGTGCGCTGCTCGTCGAGCACGGATGCTTTGCGCTGGTAGCGCACAAAGCGCACGTATTGCTGGGGGAACTCGATTTCGACCTCCGGGTCGAAGTTGACCGGCACGTCGGCGATGAGAGTGCCCAAGCGGTAATAGCCCTTTTGCGCGAGGATGTCGCTCACCTCGGCGGCAATGCTCACCTCAAAGGCCGGCACGGGATCTTGGTTGAGCTGCACGCCGTCGGAGCGGATCCCCTCGGTCGGCGTGACAAACCCAAAGTGCGTGGCCGGCACGGGCACACCGATGTCTAGGGTCCACCAGCCGTCGAGGGCCGTGTTGTACGTGCTCCGCAGCCCATCCACATAGAGCGGGCTGTCGTAGTACGAGGTCTGGTTGACATTCGTGCCGTCGCCATACCACAGACGCGGCTGATGCCCGTCGAGGTACCCCAACTCGCGCGGGATGATCAGCTCGGACCAACCCGCTACCGATAGGAACATGTTGTCATCGTCGGCAAAATACACGGGCCGGATGCGATTCGCGTCGATGGCCATGATGACTCGCGTGGTGTCGCTTTCGTCCCACGCCAGCCCGGCCCCGCCGATTTGCCACAGCGATATTTGCGCCTCCGCCGAGGAGCACAGCGCAAGCGCGATCAGAGCAACTCTGTACATCGGTGCGCGGACCATCACGTCCTCCCGTTGAATGGCACTTAATATAATGTAATGCACAACGGCGAGCTATTGACGCGAGCGCGTCCTGCTCCCTTTATATCCCAACCTATCTAACCCCAACAAGGAGCTTGTCTAAATGGGCAAATCAGGGTACGACGACACCCCTCTGCTACCCAACTCTCCCTATTGCGTCCACGATCACCGGCGGCCCGCCCCAGCAGTGGTGACGCCCGGCAGCGACAACAGCCTCCCCTCAGATGCGATCGTCCTCTTCGACGGGACCAGCCTCGACGGCTGGCAGAGCGCCAACGGCGGCGACGCCCCCTGGCAGATGGCCGACGGATACATGGAGGTCGTGCCCCGCACCGGCGACATAGTGAGCACGGCGCGCTTTGGCGACGTCCAGTACCACCTCGAATTCGCCTGCCCCAGCGAGGTCAAAGGCGAGAGCCAAGGGCGCGGCAACAGCGGCGTCTTCCTCATGAGCCTATACGAGATCCAAGTCCTCGACGGGTACGACAACCCCACGTACGCCGACGGCACCACAGCCGCCGTCTATGGCGAGTACCCGCCGCTGGTCAACGCCTGCCGCCCGCCCGGCGAATGGCAGACCTACGATATCTTCTGGACGGCTCCGCGCTTCAACGGCCCCGAGCTGGTCAGCCCGGCCTATCTCACTTTGATCCACAACGGCGTCTTAGTCCACCATCACGTCGAGGTCTTAGGCCCCACGGGCCATCGCGGCGTCTATCGCTACGAAGCGCATCCCCCCACCGGCCCGCTCCGCTTGCAAGATCACGGCGACCTAGTGCGCTATCGCAATATCTGGGCGCGGCCTGTAAAGGGATACGACGAAGGCTGAGGGAGTCTATACCCAGTAGATGGAATTGCCGGTCATGCCCGTAAAGTAGTCGATAACCAGCCACGCCCCGGCCACGGAAAACTGGCCTAGAATCAATCCCAAAAAGAAAGGGCAGGCCTGCCGAAAATAGGTCGGGCCTCCGTACTTGAGAATGACGGCTTTGATTAGCCAAGCCAAAAAGACACTGAAAGAAATGTAGTTGGTCAGGTAGGTGCTGGCGCTGACGACATACCCGAGCGGATGCAGGGGCCACCAGAACAGGTGCTGACGCGCGATCAGCAGCAAGGCCATGACCCCACCGCCGACTAGGGTCGAGATCCAGCCTACCAGATCGGGACCGTCTAGCGTATGGAACTCGCGCGCCACAAATTTGAAGGGCACTTGGGGGCCGCTGATGAAAAACCAAGGCTCTAGATGACACCCCCGTAAGTATAGCTCAGATAGAGTACGATCCAGATCGAAGCTCCCAGACTAATGCAGATAGACAGCATGATGGCGGCAAAAAGTGCCCGTTTGCTCCCGCTTAAATACTCTTCGGCCAATTTGAGGCCATTGGCGCAGGACGCCAGAACAAAGGTGCGGATATCAGCGGCCCAAACATACGTGAAACTTAGCGCCGTGAGGGTCTGGCCTCCGAGCACTGCAGAGCCCAGACCCGAGGTGACAAAATCCGAGGCGATCAGCGGTGCCCGGGTGGCGGCAATACCGCCTTCGGCCACAACCCGGGTAATGCCGACGAACAGCGTGAACATGGCGAATAAATAGATGGGCACCACCCACCACGCCAAACCCGCCAATGCCAGCCAAACCCCGATAAAAAGGCTCGTGGCTATAAGGCCGAAAACAGCGGTCCGGTAGGAGAGCATCTCGTCCGAATCATCGACATCCGGGAGCCCCATGAACGCCTTGCGGAAAACCCGCACCAGATGCCGGCGGGCCATCCACAGGCTAAAGAACACCAGCACGATCATGGCACCCATGCCCTGGTGGGCGAAGATGGGGATGGTGGCGAAATCGAGATTTTCTGTACTCGCCACACCCAGAATACCAAGGGTACCTTCCTGGACGCGGCCGACTAGGTTAAAAAACCAGATACTAAAAGCGATATCGAGATTGACCAGAAAGGCGAAACCCACCATGGGGAAGCTCAGGGCGATCTGTAGGTTGGTTGTATTGCGGAAAAGCGGGATGCTGGTGACCAGAACGATATCGGGGACAAAGTCGTAGTAGTTGTGCAAGGCGCGGATAGAGCCGATGAAGAAGGGAATGGCAAAGCCCGCCCACATGATCGGATTCCTAAATGAACGCTACGAACAAGGCATCGCTCTGATGGACTCGGCCGAAGCGACCAAGGAGACCCAGTATTATCAGCAGGCCGTGGAGATTTTTCAGGATGTGATCGACAATTATCCCGGCACCGAGAGCGAAATCGGCGCGCTGAGCAATATGGGCGTCTGCTTGGAGGGGCTGGGAAAATGGCGGCAGGCCGTAGAAGCGTACGACCGAGTGATTCAGTTGTTCGAGGATAAACGCGCCACTAGGGATGCCTTTCTATTTGCCCAATCCCACCGGGATTGGATTGTCTCCACCCGGCTCTGAAGTGGAAGGTCGTATAACAATGGGAATGCGCTTCAGACAACGCTGGCACTTGGTCATTCTGGGTAGCGCCTTGATGCTGGCCTCCAACCAGCTCCTTCATGCCCAAGCAGAGACGGATATCCGGCCCAAGGCGGCCTCAAACGATATATCCCATTCTCGGATCATCGCCCTTTCGGTTGCCTTTCCGGGTTTGGGACAACTGGCTACCGGGCAGCGAATCAAGGGCACGGCACTGGTGGCAACCGGTATCGTCACCATAGTCGGGTGGCTCACCTCGCACGCCGACTACAATACGCAGGCCGATCAGTTCGCCCTAGAAAAAGAACGCTATCTTTCGCTGCAAAACGGGGGGTCCTTTGACGTGGCGGAAAAAAGCTGGCGACGGCTCGGTAATTTAAAATCCGATCTGGACGGCTCCCATATTCGTCGCCGCCTCTTCGGCGTCTTAGCCGTGGGTATTTACGGCTACAATTTGCTCGATGTCCTGCTGTTGGACGGGGCGGCACCCGCCGCGAAGCGGAGAATGCGCATCGCGCTATTGCCGCAGACCAGAACACCAGGCGTTTTGATGGTCGCCCGGTTTTAGTATCTGGTCTAGGGAGAAACTGGATATGGGAACGCGAAGTTATCTTTTACTCGGTCTGCTGATCTGGGGGTGCAGCAACGACACGGAACTGCCTATGCAGTACCACCGAGGCTATCTTGCTCAGCCTACCAGTGTGGAGGCCGTGGCTGAAGAAGGCAGAATTGTGGTTTCATGGCATTTGGACTCAGCAGCTAATGTATCCGGTTTTGTCATTAGCTTCACCGATCCGATTGGAGTTGTGAAAACGCGCTCGTTGGAAGATGCGGGGGCAAGGTCCTACGAGGAGGCAGACTTGGATCTGAGCCCGGGAGTCTGGTATCTGATCCAGGTGTGGGCAGTAGATGCCCGCCTGTTTTTCGGACCGCGCTCGACAGTAGATACGTTGGCGGTTTTTTAGAATGCCTCCCAACCACACCTTCCGAGCATGAACTTAGCAGGAGTGGCGTAGTATGGTCTCAGACCTAGGCCGTTTTCAAGCGCCAAGTGATCAGCTAAACTTTAACCACCTCCTGCGGGAAACCCTCAAGTACACCGTCTGGGGGTTACTCGTCGGTGCGGGACTGATCGCCGGGGTCTTCGTCTATTGGGTATTGAGTGTCGAGGAGCGTGCCGCGCCGGAACCGGCGTTGACCCGACTCATCATTCGCAAACCTAGGGCTACCAAGACTTTTGCGCTCAAGCGTCAACGGCTCCGGCCACGGGCCCTCACCAAACAGGTCACGGCACTCAAGCCGCGTCTGTCCACGTCGGCGGCTCCGCGCCTCAAAGGCTCCAGTGTTTTTGGCAATGTCCAAACGTTCGAATACACCCTGCAAGCAGACGTGCTAATCAACCTGAAGACTAACTCCATCGAATTGTCCGCCGCCAAGATCACCGGGACCAAAGATCCGGAAAAGCGCATTGCCATGCGCGAGGAACTGATCGACCTGAACGCGCTAGATACGGGCAAATACAAGGGTCTTATCATCCAGGACCCGACCGACCGCCGCAAAGTCAAGGGGTTTGTCTATCTGGGTACGGCTTGGGCAAACGACCTAAAGCCAACTTTTGACAGCGCTGCTAAGGCCATCCCCAACCTAGTCGACGCCCTCAACGAACAGACGGGTATATCGGCTAGAGTGGACGCGCATTTATTTATCGATTCCCAAGAACTGTTTCGCACCCCTTTTGTGTACATCACCGCCACGGAGGCCTTTGAACTGACGGAACGCGAACTAGAGAATCTAGGGGAATATTTGCGTCGGGGCGGATTCATATTTGTCGACAATGCCAATCCCACCACAGAATTCAGTCAGGGGGAGGCGTCTTTGCGACGCATCTTTCGCGGTGCCTTGGGGGCGCAAGGCCAACTGCGGCCCATTTCCAACAATCATCCGATCTATCATACCTTTTACGATTTTGACGGCCCGCCGGTCGGCTCCGAACTGGAAATTCCCAGCTTTTCCGAACAGCGCAGCCTTGATCACTTAGTCATCGCCGAGCAATCGTATTACCTAGAAGGTGTTTTCCTGGGAGATCGCCTCGTAGCCATGTACTCCGACAAGGGATATGTCCATACCTGGGCACGCGATTACGGCAATGAGCCACAACTAAGATTTGGCATTAACGCCGTTATTTTTGCCCTGACGCAGGAAGGATCTATTGCCCAGCAGCAGATCGATTTCTTCAGCCAGCGGGGCCAATAAGAGAGGTAATGGCCATGCATTTGGGAATTATGCTAATGTTATTCGCGTCCGGCTGCAGCTTTTTTATACCGCCGACCATTCTGTACAAAAACGAGCTGATACCCCGTTCTTCCCAAGGTACAGAGGAACAGTATATCGTGGGTGAAGACGGGTCGGCCGCGTATGCCATAGAGGGATTGCGCGTCAAAGTGGACCCTATGACGGACGATCAATTGAATGCCCTGTTGCCCGAGGATTCGAGCAAAGGGATGTTCTCGACGAATCCCTACACCTACGGCAATTGGATTGATCCGCTGTTGGGCTACAGACCCAAGCGTTTTACGGTTTTTCGCATTACGATTATCAACGATATCTACGCCAAAGTCCTGCTCGATCCGATCAAAGCGTTGCTCTACACCGATCAGGGCGAGGTCATGCATTCCTATGGTCTGCCGTCTTTTTCGCCGCACAAAAGTTTTGAGCGCTACTACCGGGCCATTCGGGGTCAGAGCGGCAACGAATTTTATCGCTTTGACCTGCGCATGGGCAATGCGCGTAGCACGGCCTATATAGAAAACCAAAAGGTGTTCAAAGGAGAGAAATATTCGGGGCTCATCGCCTTCGATCCACTGAACGAGGAAGTGCGCCAGGTACGCCTGGTACTCAAAGATTTTGTCCTGAAATTCGACGCCTCCGGACAGCCGCTGGAAACCGTGGATATCGCCCTCGAGTTCGATCAAAAGATCGCAACCGAAAAAGTGCGGCAAGCTGAGGCAGCGGACAGGTAGTTGGCCCATTGCGTTCGCTAATCATTTTATTCTTTTGCACTTGGGCAGGTGCTGACCTCCTAGTGCTCGACGTGGCGGTCGCTGCCGAGGGACCGCTGCCGACCCTGCGCCTCGCCCTGCTCGATTTTGAGGACCGAGCCGGTTTTCAGGCGGAATGGCACTTGTCGAGGGAGGTGCCTGATTTGCTAGGCCAATATCTGGACGCAGACGATGCGGTCTCTGTCATTCCTACACAGGAAGTCGAGGCCGTTCAACTAAACAAACAGTTTAAAAAATACCACGGCATTGACCGGGCTGTGCGGCTGGGGCAGTTCTTGGATGCTGACGTGGTCATTACCGGTGTCGTGGAGCAACTGGGCATGCGTCGCGTGACAGTGGGAAATCCTAATTTGGCCGGCTATAAATCCTACAATTCAGTGATCCACCTCAGCCAAGTGGAGCTAATCAGAGTAGCGACCGGAGAAATAGTCGAGACCTTTGAAACGCTCAGAGACTCCACGGAAAAGTCGTACGGCCTGAATCTATTCGGGCGGCCGCGCGAACAGGATCGGGTATTCCGCGAACTCTTCAAGGTTGACTTCGGTTCCGAGCGTTTTTTTGAGTTGGCCTTTGGCGAGCTCGTCGATGTCACCTTCAGAGACCTCAGCAGCCAAATGATTACGAGTCTGATAGAGCGCCCCCCCATCGACCTTTCCAGCGAGCAGGCCCAGGTCCTAGCTGTGGAGGACGACGAGGTGTATCTAGGCATCGGCATCTTGGATCGCGTCGAGTACGGCGATGTCCTGCCGCTGTATAATAAAGAGATCCGAATCGCGCTAGTCAGAGTGCATCAGATTATCGGGCCGCACTTGTGCAAGGCCGAGGTCGTTGAGAAATTCGGTGTCATCGATACCGGTTTGCGCATAGGACAGCGTTTATCTAGAAATAGAAACGCCAAAGAAGACGACTAGAACTCTTCTCTTGCCAAAAAGGAGCCGTAGCAATGTGGGATATAATTCAAAGTGGCGGTCCGATGATGGTTCCCCTAATCGGCTGTGCTATTCTGGCCATTGCCTATTCTATTGAACGCCTGTGGATCTTCAAGCAATTGCCCACGCCTGAAGAAGCCCAAAATGAGCTAGACCGGCTCGAAAACGCGCTGCGCAACGGCGGGGAACAGGCCGTCGTGGAAGAGTGCAACCAAGGCAAGGGCCTGCTCAATTATGTATTTGCTTCGCTGTTGAAACGATACGATACGCTGATGATCGAACAGCGGGAATTCAAGGAGACGAACGAGGAGATCATCCGCCTAGCGGACGCCGGCGGCGGTGGGCCGGTGGGCCGGTTTATGGTGATGCAACGGGAACTGGCCGATCTCAAAGAAGAGCTAGTCATTCAGACGGAGGGAGCCGCCCGGGCCTATTTGGGCAAAAATCTGGCGATCCTGAATACCATTGGCAATATAAGCCCTTTGTTGGGATTGCTCGGCACCATTATGGGAATGATCATCGCCTTTGAATCCATCGCCACAGCGGGTGCAGGGGACCCGAAAGTCGTTGCCGGCGGTATTTCCCAAGCCTTGGTCACTACAGCATCGGGACTGATCGTCGCCATTCCAACGATTGTATTGTACCGCTATCTGGCACGCAAAGCGGACAATCTACTGGAAGATGCCGAGATGTACGGGCATGCCTTTGCCAATGCTCTTATTTCTACGGGACAGCGCCAACAATCCGGCGCGACAGAGTAGCTCCTGCTTAGGAGGAGTTAACCCATGGCCAGACACCGAAAACATCGGTCTGAGAGTTTTGTCGCAGAAGGCGGTCCGGATATGACGCCGCTGATTGACTGCGTTTTCTTGCTGCTGATCTTCTTTATGGTAACCACGGTGTTTCTACACACCAAAGGGCTGGAAGTGGACATGCCGGCCGAAAGCGAAGCCACGGAAGAAAAGAAGAAAGATATCAACGTCTTGCTGGACCGCGATGGCAAGATCCAAATCAAGGGCGAGGACGTGGCACCGGCGGCCTTGGCGGCTCGGCTGGTCACGGCCATGGAAGAGGCCAACAACGAGAATCTCATTATTCAGGCCGACGGCGAGTGTGCCCAGAAACACGTAGTGTTTGTGGTGGATAGAGCCAAAGAGGTCGGGGTTGAGGGCATCGCTTTTGTGCGGGAACGGGAGGAATGAATCCGATGCCTAGACGCAAATCCCTGTACGAAGAGCAAGAATTGAATATGACGCCGCTGATCGACTGCGTCTTTTTGCTGCTGATTTTCTTTATGGTAACCACGGTGTTTAAGCAACCCTACAGCCTGCAAGTCGTATTACCCGAAGCGCAACAGGGGGTGATTGTCGAAGAGAAGAAACTAGTGGCATCGATCACCCAAGACGGCCGCATGGAGATCAACCGCCATCTTGTGACTTTGGACAATTTGGAACAGGTCCTTTTGCGGGAAAAAGAAGGTACTCGGAGTCTAACGCTGGTAGTGCGGACCGATCAGGAGACCCCGCATAAGTACCTACTGGATCTGTTTGAGGTGGCCAAGCGCGTGGGGATTGAAAAAATACCGCTAGCAACGGAAGAGCTGCGAAAAGAATAGTTTGAAATCGGACTGCCACGGCGAACAGCCCCGCTGCAAACACCCACAGAAGCCCACCATCCGAATGCACGTGCTACAGCCGATGCATTGTGGAGCGGTTCCCCCAAGTGTAGTCTTCGCCCTAGCGTTGCCCTGCCAGCCGCTGACGCGCCTGGTGGATCCCTTGAGCCGCGCCAGCGTGATCAGGTGCCAAGCGCAATACGGCTTCCCACTGGGCTATCGCTTGCGACCAATTTTTCTGGGCCGCATAGACTTGCGCCAGCGCATCTCTTGTATCCGCTGCCTCGGGGTCGAGCTCAATACTGCGCTTAAATGATGTAGTGGCAGCGTTGAAATTTCCCTGCATGGCATAGGCCATGCCCAGATTGCTGTGGACCAACGCCAGATCCGGTTTAATCTCCAAGGACCGCCGGTATGCGGTCACAGCCCGATCATAGCGACCGCTCTGGTGATAGGCTTGGCCCAGATCGTTGAAGGCATCATAGAGCTGCGTATCTAGTTGGCAAGCCCGTTCGTAGGCGCGGATGGCCTGCGCTATTTGGTTGCGCTGGTACAATACCCGCCCCTTACCGTGAAAGGCCGGGGCATAGGAAGGATCTAGTGCAAGGGCGCGTTCAAAGAACTGCAATCCCAGCGCCAAGCGCCCCTGTTCGACGTAGGTCAATCCCAATAGGTAATGGGCCCGGGCATTCTTTGGATAATCGGCGACCTTTTTCTCATAGAGTTCCACCCGATTCTGGACTAGACTTAAACGCTCAAACAGCGCCTGCTCTTTGACAGCCTGTTCATGCTGTCCCTTGCTTGCGTACAACTGGGCCAGATGCAAGTGCGGTTTGGGATCCCAAACCGCGCCGGGCCGCATCTCTAAAGGCACCAGCAGCGGCCACTAGACTATCAGCTCGCAGGTAGGCTAGCCCCAACCAGTGAGCATGTTCCCAATCTTGTGGTTTTAGCAGGGTCGCCTGTCCGAGCGCCTTGATTGCCTCGGGCAGCCGCTGCTGGTGCAGATAGACCTTACCCAGCAAATGGTGGGCATCAGCCCGCGTTGGTTTTATCTGCACGGCTTGTTCCAGCACCTTGCGCGCCGCATCAAACTCACCCAAGCCGGAAAAGAGCACCAAGCCCAAGTTGATGTATGGCCGGGATATACTCCGGGTCCTGTTCCAAGGCTTTTTGCAACATAGCTTGCGCCTCGAGATAGCGGCCCTGTTTGAAGAGAACCTCGCTGGAGCGGCGATAATCTGCCGGCCCCCAATCCGGTGCCCCTGTGACCTGCGGTACGACATCGGATTCTCTGACTTGAGAAGCCGATGCTCTCACAGCCGGCGCCACAGCCGGCACTTCAGTCCCGGCCGCTATCTGGTCGCTGCCTTCGTGTACGATCAGATAGCGACGCAGCAGAGGATTGCGGATTACCTGTTTTAGGCCTGAAGACCAGCGAATCTCTACCTGGTCCACACTCGTCGCCCGGCCCAGACCAAACAACAGGCGCTCATCGTGTTGACTGTGAAAACCGTACCCGCGCTGCACTTCCTTTGTTTGCACTAGGTCTCCTGCCCACACCCGCACGCGCGCGCCGATGGCATCCTTGTTGCTCTGCACGCCCACCAGTTTCAAGCCCAGCCAGTTATGAGCATTACCTCCATCGTTGCGCAACAACGCCGGCCGATCGTTTAGATTAGCCACCAACAAATCTGGATCGCCGTCGTTGTCGTAGTCGCCGCCGTGGATGCCCATGCCGGCTTGAGCCCGCCCTCCTTCGCTAAAGCCTACCCCCATCGGGATGGCGGTATCGACCAAGTTCCAGTTCCCGTCGTTCCGATAGAGGACATTGACTTCCGAGTCATTGGCTACATAGATATCGGCGTCCCCGTCGTTGTCGTAGTCGCCCACCGCACAGCCCATACCCCAGCCGCTGTAATCGACACCGGCCTGCTGACTTACATCCTTGAAGACGCGTTCGCCTGTTGCCGCCTCAGTGCTGCGATAGAGCCGGCTGTGGTTGCCGACCGTCTCGCCTTCCAAGCGCATGCCATTGGCAAAAAAAATGTCCAGATAACCGTCCTCATCGCTATCGAAAAAAGCCACACCCGCCGATATAGTCTCCAGTATGTAGCCCTGCTCGGGACCACCCGACACATTCTCAAAGTCCAGACCCAAGGTCTGACCTACATCCTCGAAATACACGGCTATGGCCGCATTCGAGACGGATTGAGGTTCTGGCGATTCGGTGCGAGCTGTGTGCTCAGGCTCAGTAGCACATCCCAAGCTTAGCGATAACAAAAAAGCGGTGCCATATGCACAAATTCTGCGGCACTTGTTAAATGCGATACAGTGTATCAAGCGTTCTCCATTTCACAATGCAGTCAAGTACGGCACGCAAATACAATATCTCCTACGATAATCGTCGATGCTGCCATAGCGCAAAGCGATGTCTTACATCATAACAGCGTTATCACCCCGCTTTGACCATCGACTTCTATCAACTGACCGGTCTTGATCTTCTTGGTCCCGATCAGGGTTCCCACTACCGCCGGTAATCCGTACTCCCGGGCGACGACCGCCCCATGGCACAACGCTCCACCCCTATCGCTCACTAATCCCGCTCCGACGGCAAAAAGCGGCGTCCACTGGGGATTGGTTGTACTACAGACCAATATCTCTCCCGGCTGTAGTTCCAATGCCTTGTCCAGATGCACGGCCACGCGCGCACGCCCCCTGACAATCCCCGGCGAAGCCCCTACTCCGCGCACCTCTCCCTTTGGTGCCTCGAATGGAGTCGAGGGGCCCCAATACAGGTAATCCTCCTCTTCAGTCGGCGGCCTATCGCAAGCACCGAGGAATTCCGGCGGCGATAGTTTCAACCGTCGATTAAATTCCCGTTGGCGTTCGACGACCCGCGCGCGCAATGGCTGCCGCACGCCGAATCCCCAGAGGATGATTTCGTTCAGTTCCAAGTATTTGATCTCACTCCGCTTCTTGTTGAGGATGCCGCCCTTGATCATTCGGCGGCCCAGTTCATCGAAGAGCGGAAATATGTAATGCGTTGCGATACCATCGACCCAGTAGTTGTGATCCTCAGTTAGCGGATAATTGGCCAGAGCCACCTGCAAAAGTTCCTCGAAAACCTCGCGTTCCTGCTTTTTCAGCAGCGAACGCACCTGCGCGGTGAATTGCTCGCGCTCGGCTGCTAGTCGGCTCAATTGCACGTGCGGATCTTCCACGCCCTGTATGCGTAGCCGTTCACATAGACCCGTATAGGTAACGTACCGCTACCCGTCTCCCGCCGCGCTTTCGCCCAACTCTGCATCCAATACCATTCAAACGACTGATCGAGCGGCGCTTCCAGACTGCCCTTGCGCCAGGTCAATTCAGCATCTTTGGGATCGTCCCATTCCACCGACCAATCTCCCTCGCGTTCCGCAAGAGTCGTCACCGGGCGGCATTGGAGTAAGTACAGCTTCCCATCTTTAAAAGCGCACTCCAAGTCAACGGGCCACCCCATCCGGGCCTCCAAGTCAACCGCACTACGGCAGACCTCGCCGACCTGTTCGTCGGTAGTGACTCATGTTGAAATTTGATGCTTCTTGTACGTCTTGGGGCGATTCGGCTTAGGCCGGGCCGCCTCAATCTGTTCGGCCAACCATTCCATCAAAGCCATATACCTACCTTAGCAGATTAGCCGCCTAAAACGTCGTCAAAGCGAAATATCCTAGGCACAATTACTTGTACATTTGAATCGAGAACATCCTATAGCCATGCCGCTCATAAAATCGATACGTGCGCAACCAGTCTATGTTATTTGAACCAACCATGGAGCGGCTGATTCCTGCCGATTCTGATCTCGATAGCAACGCCTCGATGAGTCGATCTCCAACTCCCTTTTCACGGTGGTCAACATGGACAAAGACCTCGTGAACATCTAAAAATTGCTCGCCCTCGGGTTTGAATATTGCACTTTTCCCGACTTTCACGACTCCCGCAGCGTACGCTATGACCACATCTTCATGCTCGCCGACAAAAAAATAGCCGCCGTCAAGCCAAGACTGGAGATGCTTGTCGCCTTCCATTAACGCCACATAGCCGGTTGTACAACCTTCCTCGGCCCAAAGTTTCGCTAAACCCACAACCGAATGTACATCGTCAGTTCTTGCTGGTCTCACTCGATAACCTAGCGAGTCTGTCACCTTCTTTTTTGACCTCCAAATTAGTTTCCAGTGGCATTGTAAGCTCTAACGTGACTTGAGCTGCAATTGTCGATAACGATTCCATCATAACGCGGGGCCGTAAGATCATCCCACCAAAACCCGCACATCCCCCTGCCGCGCCGTCAGTCCCTCAGCATCGAAGTGGCCTAAAAGCGCCATAGCGCATTTGCGGTTGCTGCCAATCATCGTGCGGAATTCGGCTACCGCAATTTCGCCGTCGCGCTCGAGAAAATTGCTCAGTAGCGTCCGCGCGCGGGCGAGAGCCTCGCAATGAATCAGCAAGCCCCCCTCCAATGCGACCACCACTCCCAGTGCTTGCAGCGCATGGACCATGTCCGTTACCTGCGGCAACGGGGCGTCGAGGGCTTGGGTTAGATCGGCCATCGTAGGCAAGTCAGCGAAATTCGCAATGTTGAGCCGCGCCTCTACAGCCGCCTTTAGCACCTCTTGCTCCGGGGTGAAGCAAATGCGGTGCGACGCGGCCCGCACCACGGCCCCGTCCAGCGCGATCCGCCCCGCTTCCTCCAAGTAGCGCAACACGCAGTCGAACAATTCGGGCTGGATGTAGCGCGCACTCAAATTGCGCAGCTCCTCGCGCGGCAAGCCCAACTTGAGCGGCTGGGCGCGGTGAAAGCGCGCAAGCGCAGCCTCGATCTCCGCGCCCCATTGCTCGCACACATCCAGATGCAAAACGTGCGTTTGCCCCTCCGACACCACGCGCTCGGCGCGGCCAGCGGCTACGAGCGCGTCCGTCAAGCGCGCCAACCGCTCCACGCCGATGCCCATCTCGCCAGCCAGCGCCTGCTGGCTCTTGAGTCGGTCATCCGCGTAGCGGAGCCAGCACTCGAAGACTTCGGGCAGATCGGCACTGGCCAACGCCTGCAAATGCGTGAGCAACGCTGGCTCGAAGCGCCGATGCTTGGCCGGGTTCGGGTTGAGCACGCGGCCTCCGCCAATGGTGAGCGCGGGCGAGTACCGGCGCAGCACAAAGCGATCGCCCCACGCCGCAACTACGGGAGCCTCCAAGCGAAGCTGTGCGAAACCCTCCTGCCCGGGCGTCAAGGGCTTGGCATCGGGGAGGACGACCCGCGCCATAATCTCCCGCGTGCCCAAGTGCAGGCGCACGCGGGTGCGCGACGCCATGGTCATCGGACTGGAGGCGAGGAGTTGCACCTGGACGTCCAGCATCTGCGTGGAGCGGAAAAATCCAGGCGCGACCAGCGAGTGGCCGCGCGCGATTTGGTCCTGCTCCACGCCAGCCAAATTGATCGCGGCTCGGTCGCCGGCCCGCACCTCTTGTACTGTCGCGCCGTGCTGTTGCAGGCGGCGCACGCGCGCCAACCGACCCCCGAGCACGATCTCGACGCGGTCGCCCTCAGTCAAGATCCCGGCCTGCACCGTGCCCGTACAGACGGGGCCAAAGCCCTTGACCCCAAAGGCCCGATCTACAGGTAGGCGAAATGGCGCATCGGTGCGCTTGGTCGCAGTGTCCTCGACCATGGCCAACAGCCGCTGCCGCAGCGGGTCAATGCCCGCACCGCTGAGCGCGGAGACGCGAAAAATCTCGGCCTGGGCCAAAAAAGTCCCGCGCGCGAACTCCCGCACCTCCTCCTCCACCAAGTCCAACCACTCCTCTTCCACCAAGTCGGCTTTGTTGATCACCACCACCCCGCGCTCGACCTCCAAAAGCCGCAGCACATCGAGATGCTCCCGCGACTGCGGCATTACGCCGTCGTCCGCGGCAATGACCAGCATGGCCAAGTCAATGGTGCTGACGCCGGCCACCATGGTCTTGACGAAGCGCTCGTGCCCGGGCACGTCGATGATCGTGGCCTGATCCCCCAAAAAGGCAAAGCCGAGTTCAATGGTAATCCCCCGCGCCCGCTCTTCCGGGGCCTGGTCGGTATCCATGCCGGTCAGGGCCTTGACCAACAGGGTTTTGCCGTGGTCGATGTGTCCAGCCGTGCCAATAACAGTGTGCGCCATCTGCTCAATGTCCTGGATTGACGTGCTCTTCTTGGCCTATATTATGTCCAATTCCGCAGACACAACAAGGAGCTTCTCCATGCATCTCAAGCACCTGCGTCCCTACCAACTTACAGATGCGGTGGCCCAAGGGCATCCCCTGCTAGTGCCGGCCGGTTGCATCGAGACCCACGGCCCGCACATGGCCATCGGCCACGACACCCTCATCGTCGAGGAAATTTGCGACCGCGTGGCCGCCCGCACCCCTTGCGTCATTGCCCCGTCGTTTGACTACGGTCCCACCGGCTATGCCCTCGGCGGCCCAGCCGACGGGACCATTGACCCAGACTACGACGCCTTTGGCCGCTTGGCCAAGAGCATCCTGCGCAACTTTATCGAGATGGGCTTCCGCAAGACCTACGTCACCATCATGCACCAAGGCATGGGCGGCCCCCTCGCCTTGGCCTTCAGCAAGGCCGCGGCCGAACTGGCGTTTGAGCAGGTGCTCGCCGCGGGGCACCCACGCGGCTGGTGGGGCGACCGCGACGCGCTCGACCGGGCTAGCTCCTCGGGCGGGCACATCGAAGTGCAGCCCATGATCCTCCCGGAATCGAGTCCCCCGGCCGGGGGCGATCACGCCGGATACAACGAGACCTCCTTCCTGCTCGCCGCGCGTCCCGAACTCGTGGAGCAAGACCGCCTCGGCGACGACCCGCCTTGGTACTGCCAACAAGACGAAACCAAAAACAGCTACACGGCCAACGCGGAGCACGGCCAGGCCATGATCGCGGCCGTCGTCGATGCGTGGGTCGCCAAAATCGACCAGGAGCGCTAGCATGGCCCAAGTACTGACCGTTCATCCCGACCACCTCAAAGGCCGCCACATCCAGCGCGCAGCCGAAGTACTCCAACAAGGGGGCGTCATTGTCTATCCCACCGATACGATCTACGGCCTCGGCTGCGACATCACCAACAAGCAGGCGATTGAGCGCGTGCAGCGCATCAAGGGCCGCGACCGCAAGAAGCCCATGTCCTTTGTCTGCGCCGACCTGACCCACATCAGCGACTACGCCCGCGTCTCCAACTACGCCCACCGCATCCTCAAGCAGTGCCTGCCGGGGGCGTACACCTTCGTGTTGCCAGCCACCCGCCAGACGCCGCGCATCCTGCAAACCAAACAGAAAACCGTCGGCCTGCGGATTCCCGATCACCCGGTACCGCTGGCCTTGGTCCGCGCCCTCGGCCAACCCATCCTGAGCACCAGCGCCAACTACGCCGATCAAGAAGTGCTGACCGAGCCGTGGGCCTTGGAGGAAAAACTGGGGCCGCAGGTGGATTTGATCTTGGAGTGCGGGCCGCTGCCCGTCGAGGCTTCGAGCGTGGTGTCGTTGATGGGGGATCAAGCCGAGGTACTCCGCGAGGGCAAAGGGGATTTGCGCTTGTTTGCCGAGGAAGATTAGCGGATGCCAAACCGGCCCTTTGGCGCGGCCTTGTGCTGCCTACTCGCCTTCGGCGCAGCCAAGGCCCAAGCGCCGTTTATCCCCTACGCCGAGCGCGGGGAATTCGCCCTTGCCGCTTTTGGCGGGTTGGACATAGGGCTATACGGATACGCCAATCCCGCGCTGCTCAGTTATGTCGAGGGCTTGGAGCAGGGGGTCGCTTGGTCGGACAGCAATTCCGTCCATTCGTGGGGACTTTTTACGGCCGTGCCCCGTTTGGGGTTTGGAATGGTAAACGGCCGCCGCGCCCGCGAGTACCGGGCTGGACTCAGCACCGGCGACCGCGCCTTCAGCCTTGGGATGGGCATGGGGTGGGGGAGCGTGCGGCACGTGGTCCTCGGGGGGATTTGGCGGGCCGGCCCGCATCTTTCACTGGGAGGCACCTGGACCTCGACCTTTGCCAACACAGGCCGCGAAGGGGCCGTTGATCTCTCCCTGCGTCCTTGGGGAGATGAGCGGCTAACCTTGTATGCGGATTACGCGCACGCTGGCGGAGCGGATTTCTGGAGCACCGGGGCCGTAGTCGAGCTAGTGCAGGGGCTGGCGCTGACAGGGCGCTTTTTCTCAGACCGCGCCCTGCGCGTTGGCTTGCGCATCGGGCTGGGCGCAGTCGATTTCCAAGCGCAGGCGCGTGGGCGCACCTGGCAGACGTATGCGGCGCGTCTCGGAGCACAGCGGGGGAACCTGTTCCGGCCGCGGGCGCGCTTCCTCTCTCTAGAATTGTCCGGACCGGTTCGCCACCGCCGCTTTGCGTACTTCGACGAGTCGCAGAGCCTGCTCAGCCTCATCGCCTTGCTGGAACGCGCGCGCCGCGATCCCTCGATCAAGGGAGTCGCTATCAATGCGTCGGGCCTGCGGATTAGCCCGGCACTCGGCTGGGAACTGCGGGAGAAGCTGCGCCAGATCAGCGCTGGAGGGAAGCGAGTCGTCGTGTACATTGACCGCGTGGACATCTCCGGCTATCACTGGGTCTCGGCGGCCGATCACTTGGTGCTCGACCCGGCCGGTGCGATCGGCTTGCAGGGCTATGTGGCGGGGCACACGTACTTCAAGGACGCGTTGGACAAGCTCGGGATCGGCTTTGACGAGTGGCGGCTTTTCCAGTACAAGTCCGCGAACGAAGCATACGTCCGCCGCGACATGTCCGCGGGCGAGCGCGAGCAGCTAACGACCCTACTCGACGACTGGTACGCCCTCGCCCGCCGCGACATCAGCGCCGACCGCTCGCTTGCGCCCGAGCGCTTCGACCAGCTCGTGGAAGAGACCGCCCTCTTCCTGCCGCAGGAAGCCCTCGACGCCGGCCTAGTGGACCGCCTCGGACGCTGGAACGAAATCGACCGCATGGTCGAGGGCTTTAATGTCGTCGCGGCCAATTCGTACTCGCGGCCCGCCAACCGGCGCTGGGGGCAGCGCAAGCGCATTGCCATCGTCTATGCGCTCGGCGTCTGTGCCATGGACACCGGCATCGGTGCGCGCCGACTCGTCGGCGAGATTGCCTCGGCCTGCGCGACCGCGGACGCCGTGGTGCTGCGCGTCGATTCTCCGGGCGGCGACATCCTGCCCTCGGCCCTCGTGGCCGACGCCGTGCTGCAATGCCGCGAGCACAAGCCAGTCATCGTCTCTCAAGGCTACGTCGCGGCTTCGGGCGGCTACATGATCTCGCTGCCCGGCGATGCGATCGTCGCTGCGCCCAACACCATCACCGGCTCGATTGGGGTCATTGCCGGCTGGGCGTACAACAAAGGGCTCAAGGAAAAACTTAGCTTGAGCACGAGCCGCGTACAGGTGGGTCGCCACGCGGACTTGCCTTTTGGCATGGTCTTGCCCCTACTCGGCCTGCGCTTGCCAGACCGCACCTTCAGTGAGAACGAAAGCGCGCGCATGGAGCGCACCATCCGCTCGCTGTACGAGGACTTTGTCGCCAAGGTCGCCAGCAGTCGCCACATCGCGCCAGACTCGGTCCAAGTCATGGCCCAAGGCCGCGTCTGGAGCGGCCAGCGCGCCGTGCAGCTCGGCCTTGCCGACCGGATCGGCGGTCTCGAAGTGGCCATCGCGCTCGCCAAGGAAAAGATCGGGCTGTCGGCGGACGAGACCGTCGAGCTGATGGAGCGGCCCCGGCCCAAGCTGTTTTCGCCCGCGCTTTTTCGCCCGCGGCTTTTGGGCCTCGCCGCGCAGCCCACCCCCGAACTCGACTACCTGCAATTTCGCCTCCAGCACAATGGTTTGCCCTTGTTGCTGGTTCCCGCCAACCATATACCTAGCCCGGTGGGGCTGTATGGAGAAAACACCTATGAGTAAGGAAGCCCGAGCACTGTACGCGGATATGGGGGCGACGCCCGTGATCAACGCCCTCGGCCCGCGCACCCTCTTAGGGGGATCGTCCCCCCACCCGGATATCATTGCCGCCATGGAACTAGCTGGCCGCTACTACGTTGACATGGACGCCTTCTTGGCGAGCACGGGGCGGATTGTCGCCGACCTGCTCGGGGCCGAGGCCGCGCTGATTACCCCTGGCTGTGCAGCCGCATTGGTCCTCGGCACGGCCGCCTGCGTCACCGGCGCAGACCCCGAGAAAATGGCCCGCCTGCCCGATTCGACCGGCATGCCCAACCAAGTGGTCATCCAAAAGGCCCAGCGCTACAAATACGACCGCGTGGTGCGCCTGCCCGGCGTCACCCTCGTGGAGGCGGGCACGGAGCAAGGCACCACAGCCGACGAACTCGCCGCAGCCATCGGCCCTCAAACCGCCGCGGTGCTCTACCCGGCCATCGACAATCCAGCCGCCATCGTCCCCGTGGCCGAGGCCATAGACATCGCCCACGCCCACGATGTCCCGATCTTGGTGGACGCGGCCTTCCGCGTCTATCCCCTAGACGGCTTGACCCGCTACATAGCGGCCGGAGCCGACTTGGTCGGCTATGGTGCCAAGTACGTGGGCGCGCCCAATTCTTCGGGCATTCTCTGCGGCCGCGCCGACTTAATCGAAGCGGCCCACTTGCACAGCTTTGCCTGCTTTGAAACCCGCGGCCTAGAAGGGGTTGGCCGCCCGCTCAAAATCGACCGCCAAGAGGTCGTCGGCGTGGTCGTGGCCCTGCGCCGCTGGCTGGCCATGGACCACGACGCCCGCAACCAAGGCGACGCCCGCCGCGCCGAGACCGTGCGTCAGCACCTAGGCGAACTGCCCCACGTGCAAAGCTCCGTCGATGGCGCGTCCCTGACCCTGACCTTGGACGAACAAGCCCTCGGCCGCACCGCCGCCGACCTAGAAGAGTCCCTGCGCAACGGCAACCCCTCGGTCTGGCTCTCAACGGCCCCGGGCCAGCTCCACTTGTCGATGCCCACAGTGGCCGACGGCGACGAGGAGCTCTTGGCAGCGCGGGTTAGGGAAGTGCTGGGGCTTGGGGGTAGGTTCAGGCTGGGGCTCGGCCCGCGCTAAAAGCTTGGCGAAGTCGTAGTTGACGCTGGTCGCGCCAAAGCGCGCCAAAGTCGGGTTCGCGCTGGAAGGGCCGGCGCAGATAATGTATCGAGCATTTTTTAGTTCGCCTGTCTCATTATTACCATGAGGCACTTATGAAATGACTTCTAGCGAAGCTCAACGCCAATCTCAGCGGCAATGCGACGCACATTCTCCGCAGCCTGCGGAATCTGCTCCAGACCGAGATGCTCAATAAGCCCGTATCCATCCGGGAACAGCGCATCGAAGCGTTGCAGCACCAGGGCCAAATCCAAGTCTCCCTCGCCGGGCAGCACTTGACTAATATGCAGCACCAGCCCATTGGAGACCGTCAAATCCTTGATATGCGCAACAGGCGAGATAGGGCCTAACTCGTCGAAGATATGCTCGACAAATTCGCTGCTATTATAGACCTGTTGCAAACTCTGAAAGTGATTAACCGGGTCTAGGATCAAACGCAAATATTCTGAGCCCACCGCCTCGACGATCTCCCGGCATTTCGGCGGCGGATCCATGATAGAAACGACATGGGTTTCCATCGCCAACACCACGCCCTCCTGCTCCGCCTTCGCAGCCAGGGGTCTCAGAGTCTCGACCAACCGTCCGACCTGTTCCGGCCGATGATTGTCGCGATGCGGTGTCCAAGGACCGGCAGGATTCAGGCTGCCGGGTCGTAGCAAAAAAGCCTGTGCTTCCAGTTGCGCGGCAATTTCCGTGCCGCGTTGTATTTTGCCGCTCACCCGCTCTCGCTCGGCCAGATCCGGCTGAAAGAGGCACTCATCATACGTAATCGCAAACTGCGCTAAATCGAGATCCTCAGCGGCGATAAGGCGGCGATAAGCAGCGCAATCTTTTTCGCTAATATCGAAGACATCGTCGCCGTTGAGATGGAAGCCAAACCCGGTGAAGCCCAGGTCTCGGATCGCCACCATCTGCTCGGATCGAAACGCGCGAAAGTCGCCGGGCAACATACCCACAATACCGAGTCTCATGTCAGCCCCTCTTTAAGAGTCTTCGCAATGGATCTCATTGCCAAAAAGGCTCTCCCTCCTTGAGCTCGGCGCGCAGCACCTCGGGCACCAACTCGATGCCCAAGCCCGGCCCGTCGGGCACCGCCATCTTGCCGTCGACCAGATCGTAACCGTCGAGTCCGCCCATATCGGCGATATACTGGCGTTCGTAGAGCCGCGTCTCGCTCATGCTGAAGTTGCGCACGCATGCGCCGAAATGCACATTGGCCATGTTGTGCACGAGCGTGCCGCAGTTGTGCAGCGCCACCGGCAGGCCGTAGTGGTCGGCCAACTCGGCGATCTTGCGGCCGCCGCTGATGCCGCCGCACCAGCACAGGTCGGGGTGCAACACGTCGATGCCGCCCTCGGCGATAAAGGGGAAGAACGCGCGGAACCCTTCGATTTTCTCCCCGGTGCAGATCCGCACACCCGATGCCGCCCTGAGTGCCTTGTAGCCGTCGGAGAAAAAGACCTGCAGCGGATCCTCCACCCAGAGGGGGCGCGCCTCTTCCACCGCCTCGCAAATACCGATCGCCGTCGGCACGTCCCACTCGTTGTGACAGTGGACGATGAAGTCGAGATCCCACCCCAGAGCGTCGCGAAACGTCGCGAAACCGTCGCGGATGGTCTTTAAGTCGCTCTGCTTGAGCGATTGACTCGGCGCGGCCCCTGCGAACGGCCGGGAGAGCAGCGCGTTGTCGGGCAACGGAAAACCGCATTTCACCGTGCGGTAGCCGTGGGGATGGGCGCGGAATTTGGCCACCCAGTCGTCGATGGCGGGGCGATCGGTCCAGCTGGGCGGTGATCCGCCGTAATAAATCTCGACGCGCTCGCGAAAGCGGCCGGTCAGCATCTCGGAGACGGAGAGGTTGAGGATCTTTCCCGTCAGGTCCCACAGCGCGATATCGACGCCGCTGATCGTCGGCACATGTGCCTGATAGGTATGCTGCAGCCCCATCATCTGGTGATAGAGCTTGTCGATATTGAGCGGATCGGCACCAATAAGCACGCGTTCGAGCCATTTCAGGTTCGCCCTGCACGCCGGACCGGCGACCCCCGCTTCGCCGACCCCGAACAAACCGGAGTCCGTCTCCACGCGCACCAAGCTCTGGCCGGTGGAATTCCTCAGTTCCATGGCCTTGAGGCCGGTGATGCGCACGTGTCCGCGTTCGCGTTCTGCCCGTTCGTCGATAGTCTTCATCTTTGCTCCCTCTCAGTTGTACAGCCCGATAAAGGTGGACCCGGCATGAAGCCGGTCGATGTGCGTGGGGCGGCGTTTGCCCCGTCAAATATAGCCGGGCGAAATAAGCACATCCACTTGAGCGGCGGCTCGACTCGCCGATCACCAGATAGGTATTGTCGGTTGCGCCTTCCGAGTAGCTGGCCACATCGCCGAGCCCAAATTCACATGGTAAACCTGTTCGACATGCCGCCAAAATAGTCGATGATCAGCCACATGCCCGCCGAGCCAAAAGCGCCCAGCACCATGCCGAGAAAGAGCGGGCGCAGCAGGCGATAGCCCCTGGCCCCGCCGTATTTCAAAATGACCGCTTTGAAAGCCCAGGCGATAAAGACCGAAAACCAAATCTGGCTGATCGGGTAGGTCAGACCGAGGACTAGGCCGATGGGATGGATCGGGAAGCCGACGAAACGCGCCTTGAGAAAGCTCAGCACGGCCATGACGACGCTGCCGATGCCGGTGTAGATGAGGTGCCAGCCGTAGATTTCCTCCGGGTTGTTGATATTGTGTGCGATCCAGTTACCCGTCAGTTGGGTCAAGCCGCCGAAACCCCAACCCCCGAGATTGATGCCACCGTATTTATACGCCAACGTGGTAACCATCCATGCCGCGGAAATCAGAGTGACCACTATGGTCGCGGCGATCGCCCAAAACAGCCGCCGGGTCTCCAAACGCATAACCTCGGCGATCTTGAGGCCGGTCGCCGCCGAGGCCATGACGAAGGTGCGCAAATCGGCTGTCCAGGGGAAGTTCATGCCGAGCGCCGTCAGCCCGCTCGCTCCAAGCGCGGTCGGCCCAAGCGCCGTGACCATAAATACCGGCGGGGCCACCGGCGACACACCGTAGGCGAGGCCGGCTTGGGAGACAATACGCGCCAAACCGATAAAAGTGGCCAAGCAGAGCAGAAAGTAAAAAAGCGCAATGCCGAACTGCAGGCCGGTTTGCGCCAGCCACCACACGGCGAAGATCGACCCGAAGATAAAACCCAGTACGGCCGTGCGGTACGAGAGCATCTCGCCGCTATCGTCAATCGCCGGATCGCGCTTGAAGGCCTTGCGCAGCACGTCGCCGATATGTTGGCGCGCGGCCCACAGGCTGGAAAAGACTAGGAAGAACATTGCGCCCTGCGCCAGGTGGGCGACGCTGGCCGAAGCGGGCATCGAGTAGGGCTGCGACGGGCCAATGCTCCAGCCAAACAGCCGCTCGACCCCAGTGTGGACATAGGCGAGAAAGGCGAAGAACCACACGCCGAACGAGACATCGAGGCTCAACAGATACGAAAGCCCGATGACCTCGAAGCGCGGGTAAAGGTTCAGACGCACGGATTCGCGCAGAAAACGCAGCGGGGTATTCAACTGGATGAAGGGGAAGTAGTTGAAGTAGGAGTGCAGGCCATTGACGAGATTGATGAGAAACGGGAGCAGAAAGCCGACCCAAGTCAGATAGTTGCGCAGCAACGGCGGCAGCAGACGGCCCTGCTCCCCTTGGGCCAATTCGAGCGGCAGGACCGAGAGCGGGAAGAGCAGGCGCTCGTGTTCCATCCACTGCTTGCGCAGGATGACCAGCATGCAGAGCGTGACGAAATAAACGCTGAGTATGAAGAACCCCCAAGCCAACATCGGCTTGTGCCACAGCCCCCAGGGCACGGGCTCGCCGCGCGCCGCCCCCTCAAAGAGCTTCCAGATCGCCGCGCGGTCCTGGGACACGAGCCAGGGTTTGATGTGCGGGTGAATGATATTGGCCCAGTCGTTCTCCGGCGTGGCGAAGTAAAACAGCCCCCCTAAAAACGGGATCAAGTTCATAACGAAACCCCAAGAGGGAATCGCCGAAGCCACGATCATCATTATGTAAATGGTCGCTAACTCGCCGCTGTGCAGCCGCGAACCGGTGAGCAGATGAGCAAGGGGATTGAGCAGCAAAGTGAGCAGAAAGAACAGGAAGATGGCAGCACCAGTGGAATAATCGGCGGCCATAGCCGAACCTCTCACCACCAGCGTGCCATAGGATTCCCCGCAGGAGATCGCAGTAGCGCAGAGCAGGCCGACAAAAACCGCCCGTTTGGAAACGCCGCGCTGTGGTTGGGCTGCTGTCACATTCGCCTTTGCTGGGATTTTGCTCGGTCGCCCACGTCTTCCCGCGGCCGGCCTCATAATCGAGACGCGACCGCCGTTCCGTATTGTAAACTACAGGGCGTCAACGACATTATCAAAGCCGATAGTTTCACCGCGGTATTTTCTAAGCTCTGCCCACGCGATAGCTGGCAAAGACTTGCCCCGGTCATCCCCGTCGCCTTAAATCCTACGACCAACCCAAGCCACGAGGAGCAACCATGCCCACCGAAGAAGGGACCTATATCGGCAAGTTCGAGGAATTCGCCGCCCACGCTGCAGAGCACTCATGAGTACGGCACAACAACAGGCCGAAGCCCTAGCCGCCGGGCTATATGCCCATCAGGTCGAGGGCATCGCCTTTTTGTTGGGTCGGCAGCGGGCCATCCTCGCCGACGACATGGGGCTGGGCAAGACTCGGCAGTCCGTGCTGGCCATGCGCCAAGCCCGACCCGAGGGACCGTATCTGGCCGTCGGCCCGGCTGCGGTCAAGATCAACTGGGCGCGCGAGATTGCGCTGGTGCTACCCACGGCGGAGATCGCCATCGTCGGCCCCGCACCCGCGCCTGAGCCCGGCTATACCGGCTGGGTCGTCATCAACTACGACATTCTCGCCAAACACCCGCTGGCAGCACACGCCTGGAGCGGCCTAGTCTTCGACGAGGCCCACTATCTCAAAAACTACCGCAGCCAGCGGCACCGCCTGTCGCTGGACTTGGTCAAGGCCGTTGGCGACGAGGCCGTGGTTCACCTTTTGACCGGCACGCCATTGACGAGCCGGCCGCGCGATCTCTTCCCCTTGTTGCAGTTGGCGCGCCACGCACTCGGACGTTCGTTCGTCTCGTTTGCCAAGCGCTATTGCGACGGCTACAAGGGCGACTATGGCTGGGTCGCCGACGGGGCCTCCAACATCGAAGAGCTGACCGTGCAATTGCACGGCATCATGCTGCGTCGCACCAAGGCCGAGGTACTCGACTTGCCGCCCAAGATCCGCAGTTGGCTCGACGTGGAGGTCGCCAGCCGGGTGGCGCGCGACATGAGCGAGGCGGTGATGGAGCTGTTGCACACCATCTCGCGCCGGGGCCAAGCCGAGCTTGCCGGCGAGACCGAGGCCGAGCGCCGCTCGCGCCAGGGCTGGATCATGGGCCAGTTGACCACTGCGCGCAACCGCTTGGCCATCGCCAAGGTCCGCAGCACGATCCCCTTCGTCGAAAATGCGTTAGAACAGGGCGAGAAGGTGCTGGTCTTCTCGTGTTATCTATCACCCGTCAACACGCTGCGCAAGCACTTTGGCCAGAAGGCAGTAGCCATCACCGGCGCAGTGCCAGCGAGTGAGCGGCAACAACTGGCCGACCGCTTTCAGGAGGACGATTCAGTGCAGGTGCTGGCCGCGCAGATTACCGCCGGGGGCATCGGGCTCAACCTCACGGCAGCGCGGCAGGTGGTCTTCAACGATCTCGACTGGGTGCCGGTTAATCACTGGCAGGCTGAGGACCGGGCCTACCGCATCGGGCAACAGCAAACCGTCAACGTCACCTATATGGTCGGCAGCGGCACGATCGACGAATTCGTCAAGACGGTCCTCGAGACCAAGTCGGCGCTGATCGACCAACTAGTCGAAGGCAGCGCCTTGCCCGGAGATTTCCAGCGCGACGTAATGGACGAATTGCGGCGGGTGATGGAGGTGCTGCCCGCGCCGTCTGCTGGCGCTATGGACGATCAGCAAGTGGTGGAATTGTTGCGCGAGGCCGGGGCAGCTTTTGTCGCCGCGCAGCCCGCCGTCGAGTCGGCGGCCAAGTCGCGCTTGCCGTCGGCGGAAGCGGTGCGGGTGTTGGCGCGGGTCTTGGCAGGGCCAAAGCGAGCGCGGTACCGGGTGGACAGTTCGTCGAAGCCGGGGGCGTTCTACGAGTTGGAAGGGGAAGGGAACGATATAAGTTGCAGTTGTAAGGGGTTTTCTTATCGGGGGATTTGCCAACATGCGCGGGCGCTAAAGGAGGCGTTGGTCAAAGGGGAGGGGTTGCCGGAGGGATTCGTCGAAGTTTGACAAGTTCGGACGAACTGTTCAGAAGCGACGAGCAGCTTCCTCTATAGACGTTTTTAGGGACGCTGGACTTGGGTATATTGGCAATGGCCCGTTTACCATTCCCATCTATTTCCGCAAGGAGCCTGTTCATGGCCTTTGAAATTTTCGACTTTCGCCAAGAGGAACACATCAAAAACCTGCTCGTCACCCCGCACATCCGCTCCCGCTTCCTACGCATGGAGCCGGGTGCGGTGGCCGGCCTGCACAGCCACGATCTCGGCCACGAGATTTTCCTCATCCTGCAAGGCCGCTGCGTCTTCCACATCGCTGGTAGCGAACAGGAGCTGTGCGCGGGTCAGCTCTGCGTTGCCCTCGCCGACGAGATTCATCAGGTGCGGGTGATCGGCGACGAACCAATGGTCATGTACCTGTCAGTAACGCCCCACATCCAACCGACCCACACCGGCCGCGATCCCGACGGCACCCGCCACTCGACCCATTTCCAGCCCTCTAGTTCGTACGACGTGGAGACGGACACCGACACGCCCATCGACGAACTCATCGACAACTTCACCGCCGCGTCAGCCGACCTAGCCCAGGCCGCCAGCGACCAAGCGACCGCCCAAGCAGCAAGGAGCGACCAACTCAAGGCGGCTCTCGCGGCCGGCGACCAAGCACAGGCCACCGAACTGCGCGAGGCCATGTGGCAAGACGTGTACCAGAGCTTAAAGCGGGCCTACGCAATGGCCGATCTGTGGAACGACTTGACGCCGCGCGTCGGCAAGGTGGGATAAATCAGGGGCAGAAAATGACAGCGGATGCTTAAGAAAGAAGGAGGTAGAATGGCGATTTTATTATACTCGCCTTCCACCTCCCGAATTGCTTCCTGTCGATTGAATTCCAATCCTCTTGTTGTTGGATCAGAGCCGTATAACAAGACTCATGCCGCAATCCTGCTAATATCGGATACTACGCCTTCTCGAAAATCATCCAGCTTTAGATATTGCTTATCGGCATTCTTAGTAAGATAGGCGGCTTCCTTAGTTCCCAATTCCAGCATGTCCTCATGTACTACCAGACTGGTAAACAGGAGACCCGCTCTTTTGAGCTCCAACAGTGCGATAGCCGTGCTTTTTGCTTTACTGTTT
This sequence comes from Candidatus Latescibacterota bacterium, assembly GCA_965261395.1. Taxonomy (GTDB): domain Bacteria; phylum Latescibacterota; class UBA2968; order UBA8231; family UBA8231. Next base: position 1,370,940 of record OZ253462.1, on the reverse strand, counting down.
CCGCGTACTCCAAAAAGGTAAAATTTACGATTGTTGTAACTCAAAGACCAATCTATAGTGATTAGTTCATAATTGGCAATAGGCGTGATGTCCGGCTGCGGGTCGAATTTTCTCAACTCTGTCGTGGTATACTCTTTAAGGTCTTCATAGAATGTAGATCGGACGATCTCTCTGCTCCAATAGCGCATATTGCATACTTTCTGCACACAACCTGCAAGCTGAAGAATACTCTCGTAGACCATCTCAAGGGAAGTATCTAAATAAAGGTTTCCTTCCTCATTTTGAACCCCACTGTTCATTAAAATGCTTTCAAAAATTCTCCGCCGGGAATCCGTATTTATTTCATAGGTGTAAGAAAGACGCATAACAGCCATGCCAAAATCACAGACACGGACATAGTTTTCACCTTTAGGACTATCTTGCAAATAAATATCCACCATATCACCGTCTTCGTGAAGTATGGGGATTATAAGTTGATATGCTCCAGGCCTTCGCTCATAGACGTCAAAGCCCGTTTTGGCTCTGTCGTGTAGAAGGTGGATTACTTTATTGGTGTCCATCGAAAAGTCCCATTTGACTCAACTTAGGGAAGTATTCTAAACCATTCACTATGCCCCCATCGTCAAAAAAAGCCTTGAGAGCGCCTTCAAACGTGCTATACCTTTCTGTAATCTCTCTGTGCTTCTCTTGCGGCTGCATAATGCCAGACTGAACTTCCTCAGCAGTTATACGGTGTATATGTGACTTGGCGTAATGACCGTCCTTATTCCGGCTCGTTTCTCCGTGCGGACCATTGTAGCGAACAAGCGTTATGGACCCCAACGCTTTATCTTTTGTTTTATAGACCAAACCAATAGAAAAATTTTCTATAAAAAAGATCGGAATAAGTAGTATTTGGCTTGACTTGGTAGTCTGTCTGTAGTACTTTTGCCCACTATAAAAGGCGCAGCAGGTAGTCCGGGCTGTAATGCCCGGTGGCTCCGTGTACCGCGGAACTAAGGATAAAGATATGTTCTAACTACCTGCTGCGCTCTAATAGCGGCCCCAGTTACCGAGACTGGAGCCACCTAACCATCAACTAGAAGGAGCTAGACGATGGCTGATGAACGGATTTGGACTGATGTAGAATACCGTTTAGCAGATGAACCTGAATTTATTCGTCCGACTGGGAATAGTAATTTTCGACAGGTCGAAAATGGGATAGTAATTCAAAATCTGTTTCCGAATAAAAATTACGAAGTAAGAATACGTTATGGGAAAGGAGATCAGGAAACAGATTGGATCTCTTTGCCTACAATGACAACAACTGATGATGGAGAAATTCTTAGAAGCCGTCTGAAAACCCTTGCTGTAGCCGGTATTTGAATCGGCGTACTCATCGAGCCATATTCAGGTTTCGCGACAAAATCTGAACAGAAAGGCTCGTATGATGAGTACGCCTAGTAGGCAATATGCCACCGATGTAACCGATGTGCAATGGCGTCGGATCGAACCGTTGCTGCCGGCTTCGACATGGCAGCCGAACGGTCCGGGTCGGCCACCGCGGGATCGACGCCAGATCGTCAACGGCCTTTTGTATCTGACCAAGACCGGTTGTCCTTGGGCTTTGTTGCCTTCTTGTTTTGGACCGTGGAAAACGGTGTATGATTACTTTCGTCGCTGGAGTCTACAAGGGGTCTGGCCGCAGGTATTGGATCGACTCACCCAGCGGGAACGCCGCCTCAACGGACGGGCTCCAACGCCGTCGGCTGGCGTAGTCGATAGTCAGACGATCAAGACGGCAACCCATGGTAAAACAACCGGTTATGACGCCGGAAAAAAGGTCAAGGGGCGCAAGCGTCATCTGTTGGTCGACACCTCGGGCTTGCTTAGACAGGTGGTGGTCACCGCCGCCGATGTAGAGGATCGGGACGGCCTCAAGCAGGTGTTGACCCGCTTGGGGGCCTCCGGCGTAGCCCGGTTACGCAAACTGTGGGGCGATGGCGGCTATCGAGGCGATCCGATCCGAACGTGGGTGGCTAACGTAAAAAAGACGCACAAAATAGACTTGGAAGTCGTCGCCAAACAAGGCCCCGGCTTTGAGGTGTTACCACGCCGTTGGGTCGTCGAGCGCACGTTTGCGTGGTTGATGAATTTTCGCCGACATGCCCGAGATTATGAGGTGTTGACCCACCATAGCGAAGCCTTGATCCAGATTGCTATGATCCACTTGCTGCTCAAACGGATCAAATAGAAAAAATATAGTTTTCAGACGGCTTCTTATAACTTTTGAGTTTAGATAGTCTTCTATCTGATATTTTTGGTCTTTCTGGAAAAATATTATTTTCTTGTAAGTCGCTTCTTTTTTGTTAGTACTCAGAGTACCATCCATGCTATACCTCCTTAGTGTACTGACAATTTAGTACACTAAGGAGATGTGCGTCAAGTTGCTACGCGAAGCAAGTCCTCAATAGGCCGTTAAAGCTATCGTCATCCTTGCGATGGTTATACTTCCAGACAGCCTCAGCCACAAACAGTGGCGACCAGCCTTTGGTGTACTTGTGGTGTGAGCCGTACCATGCTCGCTTAAGCAAGCTCCAAAAGCCTTCAATGGTGTTGGTGTGGAGGGTCTTGTCGTCGGCATCGACAAAGCCTTCACCGTGATTGACGACGCGATGGGGCATAAGCTTGTAGGCTTTGGTGTAGGCTTTGTACTCGTCGGTGATAAGCGCGGATTCTTCCGGCTCTACGGACTGCTCGATAAAGCCCAAGACGGTCGCGCCCTTGGTATCGTCGGTAACTTCGGCCCTGACTTCGCCCTTGCGCTGGACGGCTCCCACGACGGAGGTTTTGCCCGAAGCTCCACGACCGCGCCTGTTGTCCTTGTCCTTGTGGCGCGGCTTGCCGCCGAGATAGGTTTCGTCCGCCTCAATGATTCCTTGCAACAAGGCCCCTTCGTCGCTTGCCATTGCCGCGCGGATACGCTGTTGCATGTACCATGCCGTTTTCTGGTTTAGTTCCAAGTCGCGGGCCAATTGATAGCTCGACAAGCTCTTCTTCGCATTGGCCATTAAGCTGATTGCCAAAAACCACTTTTGCAGAGGGATTTGAGTACCGCTAAAAATGGTACCAGCCAGCACGTTAAAGCTCGACTTGCACTTATGGCAATTCCACCGGCCAACCAGCGTTTTTTCAGCTTTGCGAGCTACGCGGTCGCTACTACATTGTGGGCAAAAGGCTTGCTCCGGCCAGCGGATCGCCTCCAAATGAGCGATGCAAGATTGTTGGTCGGGGAACTGATTAAAAATGGTGATTAGGTTCATGGCGTATCTCCCTTTTCTTACTGTAAATATACGAAGATAAAGAGGATATGTCAAGCCAAATACTACTTATTCCGAAAAAGATATTCTGACGAATAAAAACAGAAAGGACTCTTTCATCGCCCGAGGCATCTTCCAATACCAGATTGCAACGTCTGTGGCTGTCTCTTTCATTGTACCCTTCAGCAGGCTCCCTCTTTTTAATTTTCTTGGGAGATGTTATCAATTCTTGTATCTCTTGATCAGTCATTACACCTCTTTGTTTAGTCCGCAATCAGCTTGATTCCTTCGCATCCACTGTCTTATCACCGCGCTCACTTCCTCGCTTTAACTTCGCCAATATAAAAATCGTCCATCTCCTTCACAACTACAAACTATCTCTTCCTTCCCCTCACATCCGAAACATCTTCATCACCTCGTCCCCCAGAAGATTGACCACCTTCACGGCGATTTTGTTGCCCGTCTCGCTGCTTCTTCGGCTGCGGGATCGGCGTGATGAATTGAACTGGCCTCCGGCCTTTGACGATCTCTTGGGTCAGTTGCTCTCTCTTCCAGTTCCCAACGCTTGACCGGGTACTCATATGACGAGTTGAAAACGGGCTGATCAAAAAATAGATTGGTCAAAGTCATGCACCTCCTATACGGCATAGCAAGATACGTCGTCCAAGCTGGCTAGCAAGACTCCTTTTGCCTTGTGGCAGGAAAGGGGCCGTTCTATTTTTCGCCATATTGAGCACCTAACACTCCCTTCCATTCAACCGTGGTACACCGCTTATGAAAAATCCTATCCGCATCGGCGTCATCGGCTGCGGGGCCGTCGCCCAAGTCCAGCACCTGCCCAACCTCACCGCGCTCAAGGACCTGTTTTTCGTCGAGATGGTCTGCGACCTCTCGCCGACCTTGGCGCAGACCGTGGCGCAAGAGTTTCACGTGCCATACCACACCAACGACTGGCGCACGCTGCTCGCCGCGGATCTCGACGCCGTGCTCTTGTGCCACACCGATCCCAAGACCGAGATCGCCGTCGCCGCCTTTGAGGCTGGCAAACACGTCTTTATCGAAAAGCCGATCTGCTTCTCGCTGCAAGAGGCCGATCGGATCATTGCCGCCCGGCAGGCGGCTGGCACCGTTGGCTTGGCTGGTTATATGAAGGTGTACGATCCGGCCTTTGAGGCCGCGGCCCGCGCTGCCGCTGACATGGCCGCAATCCGCTTCGTGCAGATCCACCACCTGCACACCAACAACTCGCATCACCTCGCGCACTTCCGCCTGCACCGCACCGACGATTTGCCCGCTGATGCCGTCGAGCGGACAAGCGCGGCGCGCGCTGCGGCCGTGCGCGAAGCCATCGGCGAAGTCCCCGCCGACGTGCAAGCTGCCTTTGGCCACCTCGCCGGCAGCATGATCCACGACATCTACGGCTTGCGCGCCATCATGGGCGTACCCGAACGGGTCGCCAGCACCGAAATCTGGTACGACGGCTGGGGCGTCAGCACTATGCTCGCATACCCAAACGGCGCGCGCTGTGCGGCCACTTGGGTCGAGCTGAGGGATGTGCGCGACTTCAAGGAGACCCTCGAAGTTTGCGGGGACGACCGCCGCGTGTTGCTCTCTTATCCGACCGGCTTTTCGCGGGGGATCCTCTCCACCTTGGAGATTCAGACTCTCGACGAGGCCGGCGAGGCCGTCGTCCACCGCCCAGCCATTGCGTGGGAAGGCCCCTTCGTCCGCGAGATGAAGCACTTCCACGCCTGCATCACTGAGGGCGCGCAGCCGCGTACTCCCTTGGAAGAGGCCCGCTGCGACATCGCCCTGATCATCGACATCATCAAAGCCTATCTAGACTGTTAGCGGAGGAAGCGACATGGCCCCCAAGCCCAAGGCACCGCCCATCATCTTCACTGACGACGGCTGGATTTTCACAGCCGAGAAAAACGTCACCGTCGCTGACCTAAAGGAAAAAGTCGTCGACGGCTATGCTGGCACTGGCGGCGCGCTCTGGTGGAGCACGGGCGATCACGAGGTGTATCATTTCGAGACGGAGATTGGCGAGCGATTCGGTGACGAAAGCAGCGGCCTCGACGCGACAGCCCCTTCCTTCGTCCACTCGGCCACGCCCGGCGTCGAAGAGCAACTCGCCGCCAACCTACAAGGTCTGATTGCCGAGTGCGGCGGGCCGTTGACTGCGCTTGCGCGACTGTGCCGGGAGGCGGAGATCCCTTTCTTCCCGCGCGTGCGCATGAACAGCCACTACGTGATCGACCCGACCCATCCCGGCTACGGTCGCTTCCGCCGCCAGCAGCCCCACCTGCTCATTGGCCGCCCCGGCGAAGAATTCCCCGAAAAGTCAGTTGAGTGGGGCATCCGCACCGGCCTCGACTACGCCCACCCCGAGGTGCGCGAACACATGCGGCGCATCGCCTGCGAGGTCTTTGAGCGCTTTGACGTCGATGGCATCGAACTCGACTTCATGCGCCATTCGGCCTTCTTCCGCATGGCCGAAGCCACGGCCAACAGCTACCTAATGACCGATCTGGTGCAAAAGATCAGGGCGCGGCTCGACGAGGTCAGTGCCCAACGGGGCAAACCGTTGCAACTGGCCGTCCGCGTCCCGCCGACTTTGGCCGATTCCCGGAGCATTGGCCTCGACGTTGACGAATGGATCGAGACCGGCCTCGTCGATATCGTCGTCGTTGGCGGCGGCTTTATCTCGTTTGAAACTCCGGTCGATGAATTCGTCCGCGCTGCGGCCTCTACTCCCTGCCTCGTCTATGGCTGCATTGAGGCCACCCGCCACAGCGACCGGCGCTTCCTCCGCGCCTTGGCCCTGCGCTGGCTCACCGACGGGGCCGACGGCATTTATCTGTACAACTTCTACACCATGTCGCCCGAATGGAACCGCCAAACCGCCGCTGAGTTTTCCGACCTCGAAACCCTGAAAAAACTCGACAAGTGCTATGAAATCAGCGGTACCATGTCCTTCAGCCCCACGGAGGGCCACAGCGCCGCCTTCCGCTTGGCCAACCCCTCGACGCAGCTTCCCGTGCCTTTGCCTGCTGAAAGCCCGAGTTTGGGGCCGACGCTTCGCATCCGCGTTGTCGATGAGGTAGCCGACGCCACCGGCGGCTTGGCCTTGCGTTTGGATCGCTTGCCCCCGGAAGACCGCCTCGAAGTCGTTCTCAACGGCCACGCCCTCCCTTGGGATCAAGCTCAAGTCAGCGGCGAGGGCTGGGCACGCCAGCAGGCAGCACCGCTGTTTTGGGCCAGCTATCCCACCCGTCCGGTCGAGGGGAAAATGGAAGGGGTCAGCGTGGAATTTGCAGTGGATGGTTCTTTTTTGCGGCAGGGGATCAACGAGATCGTCGTGCGGCTAGTGGCAGGGCAAAAAGATCGCCGCGAGCAAGTGATACTGACCGGCGTCGAATTGGCTATAGCTCACTGATTAACTACAGCGGCCTGTCAGGCAATTTCTAACATCTTGTTGGCATAGTCCTTACCGGATATCGGTGAAGGTAATGACCTGCCGTCTTGCCTGTATAGTTCAATTGTCTCTTCAACGATGCGACACAGTTCTGAAAACACTTCTTGTTCGTTATCACCGTGACATCCACCGTAAAAGAGACCCGGACAACTGCCAACATAGCACTGATCTTCAGCAGACCATTCCACTATTTTGACGTAACGGGAGCCCATCTTCATTTTTTCGACTCCTCGATAGCGGCTTTGATAGCCTTCACAGATGATGTCGGACACTAGCCAAGTCCTGTCGGAGGTCTGCCTCGGTCAGGTGGAAGGCATCGACACCGTAGTCGGCTAACTTCATCAGGAATAATGGCTTGGGAATGTCGGCCAGTTTGGCTGCGGCCCCCGAGGACAACCGTCCCAACTTGTAGAGCTTGATAGCGACGAGGAGCTTGGCCTCTTCGTTGAACTACTTGGGTGAACATCCGAGAGCCAGTAGAACCTCATCGCTGTAGTCAATGGTCAATGTTCTCTTCATCTCGTCGTGTCTTCATTATGGCGTTAGCATGGCTGCGATATCTTCCGGCAATTTAACACTAATTTTCTCCTCAAATTCCTCAATGTTTTCGCAATTTTTACGAAATGCCGCAATAATATCCATACCCATGCTTTTGGCAACAGTTAGGTCGGATTTGGCTTCTTGCCAATTTTGCCAGTGTAGCCAACATAGACTACGATTGTAATAGGCCGCGACATCCTTTAGTTCTATTGCCTTATTATAGTCTTCGAAGGCACGATCATACGCACCTTTTGCGAGGTGAACATTGCCGCGATTGTTAAAAGCATCGGCAAACTTTGGATCCAATTCTATTGCCTTATTATAGTCTTCGAAGGCACGATCATACGCACCTTTTTCGAAATAAGCAATACCTCGATTGTAATAGGCAGAGGATTTTCGCGGATCGAGTTCAATAGATTTGCTATAATGTTCGATGGCTTTGAGGCAGTCTTTTTTCCTATGATAAGTAAGACCAGCGTAAAACTCTACAGAGGCACTTTGATGAACGCTTTGGTATATGATGAAACCATGGAGGTCGTTGTATATGGTCTCCGTAGATATGCCGTGGTATTTCCGTAAGTGATCTAACATGGGAGATTTAATGTCTTTTGGAATGTTGATTACATGATCTGGTTCAATAAAGCCATTAGGTGGAAGAACGAATATACTTTTCTGGGCTATGATGCGGTTTCTTGGATTCTGAGGGAACTGAATCCATTTGTTCACCTCCTTGGTGTTCTGCAACAAGATAACCCTACCATCTTTTTCTAAAAATTCAGAGCCCTCGCAAGCAAAGAAAAGAGCTATGAGACAATCAGTGGTGAAATCTATCAGGTTGGTAGCGCCACCGTAGTGTTGGAGTTCGGTCAGTATTTCAAAGTCATCGGTTTCGCTAGTGTATTTTTTGGCTTCCTTCAGAATTTCTTTCTGGACAATTTCAATATTAAAATGCTCTGCATCAATATCCCCATATTTACGATAAAGACTTGAAGACACTTTCTTATAGTGCTTAGGTTCTCCACGGTATATGTGGTCTCCGTCAGCCGATGTTTCCGCTATCTCTTGGATTTTTTCTAAAACTCTGCTTAACTGGCCGCTTTGGGAAAGCCGCTCCTCGGCAGCCTCACGTCGTTTTTCACGCGCCTCTGTTCCACGATTAATTTTGCTTGGTCCTTGTGCGCTTTCTTTCATATGCGTTTGATAGTCAAATTCAGTCTCTTGTGTAGTATCCATCGAGCCATCTTCCTTCTGCATCAAATGCGGTGATAAAACGGTAGATCGGTAAATCTTCTTCGGAGCAAACTATGGCTAATACTCGACCACTGGCGGTTGCCCCTATCCGAATCCACCGATCTTCATGCCCTGCTGGATCCGAGGCCTCGTATCCGTCTGGATCATCAAATGCGGAAACGGCCTCATAAAACTGGACTTGGTGCTTCCTTTGAACTTCTTGATATTTATTTTTATCCCATACATATCCGATATCCATGCTACGGACTCCATGTAGTATGTAATTATAGGCATTGTTGCAGGAATCCGCGTTCACTCTTCAGTGAAGCTGTTGAATGGATACTGCCCCGTCCCAAAAGCCTGTCACGCTTAACGTCTCGGATCGCCCGAACCCTGTCAAGCACCGCCGCTGTCGCCAATCTACACCGCCACCCTCGTCTCCGTATCTCCCGCTGCCAGCGCATTCATGTAGGCCAGCGTCATATCGCGGGTGCGGTATTTTCCGCAGGCTGCTTCGTCTTCGCGGCGGACGATTGGGAAGGTGTCGAGCACGTATTCGGCGTCGTCCCGCGACAGGCCGTAGAGGTGGAAGTAGAGGGCGTCGAGGCGGGCGCGGAGGTGGCGGCGTTCCTCTTCGTCCCAGATGAAGGGCTCGCCGTCGTAGCCGAGGTCGCGGGCGAAGGGAGCCATGTCGTGGGCGGTGTACGTGAGGCGGAGCACGAGGTCGCGGACGAGGTCGCGGGCGGTCGTCGCGCCAAAGGAGCGGTCGTAGTCGGCGGGGGCGATGACGGGGAGTTGTTCAACGATGAACAGGTTTAGAGTCTGGCCTTGGACTTTTTGCCGCGTCACGAAGTCGAAAGACATCGCGTTGAGATTAGCAGCCAGCAACCATTCGTTGCGGTCTGTCTTTCCCGGCTTGAGAATCGGCACCTTGTTCCCGAATCCGACCGCAGGAAAAAGCGCGGCGATAAATGTCCTCACATTTGTAGGCGCTGTGATTTCTTTGAATCCCAAGACCCAATTCGATCCCGAAGTCCAGCCACATTCAGATGCCGGCACCCAGTATTGATGTTCCGGTAGCCAATTTGGGTTGGCGTGTTCTTCGTCGGTAGCTTCGCGGGGTTGGGCCGGACGATTCAGGTTCTCTGGGTTGACCACGACGCTAGCGGCGCGATGGTCGAATGCCTGCACCATCTTACCTTCATACAGCGGCAAATAGAGCTCCTCGCCTTTCTTCCAACGATTGCCTTCGACAGGATAGAAACCTTCCACATCGAGTTGTTCAGCCGTCCTGAAATGGTGGGAGTCGTTGGTCATGTGAAACATCGTCGTGTACTTCACCGGCCACACGCGCTTCTTTTTATTTTGCAAACACTTCACCAACACTGGATGCCTCTCGTAGATTCTACGAGTGATCTCGGCGTCCCGTCGTCGGCGAAACACGGGCGCAGTGCCAGTATTCGGATTCACGCGGGCGAAATCGTCCGGCGTCAATGGAAAGCAGCGGTCTTCGTCATGGATCGTTTTCGTGTCGTGCAGAAAGAAGGCGCATTCGGTCTGGTCGGATCGTCGCTCCTCACCACCCAAGATGAGGGCGCAGAATTTGAAGCGGGAGTCCACATCCGGGAAGAAAGGCGGCAGGTCGGTTCCAAGACGACGGTTTTCAAAATCGAATAGGCCGCCCACCCGTCCGTTGGTCGAAACAGACTGGAAAAACCGGGCCGCCGTCTTGTCGGCGTAAATGCCCGACGGAGTCAGCAAGCCGACAAAGCCATCCGGCTTAATCAGGCTCATGGACCGCTCGACGAACAGCGAGTACAGGTTGATGTCGCCGCCGCTGAGCAACGGGTAGTCGCCACCGGAGCGCACCATCTGGCTCAGACTCTCGGACTGCGCCTTGGCCGCGTCGAATTCGGCCGCAAGGGACGCTCCCTGATCGCGCAACTGCTGAATGCCCTTTCGTCGCGCAGCCGCCGTCGGTGCCAGCGCGAGGTCGTGAGCGCGGGTGGCAAACCACTCGACCTCTTGCAGCTTGATCCGATCCCACGGCGGATTGCCAATAACCGCGTCAAAGCCGCCTTGCGGACGGCTTTCCTGCCACCGATGCCACACCCCCGGAAAGACGACCTCCCAATGCAGGAAGCCCTCGCGGTTGGCAATAGTTCGCGCCGCGCGCCACAACTCGGCAAACCGCGTGTCGTCGGCAACACCCATCTCCTCCGGCCCGCGCGCCAAAAGCTCGTAAGCATCCGCCGTATGCTGGCCGAGCGTCGTAACCAACGGCCCCTCAAATTCATCGCGTTCTTTCTTCTTCATTCCAGCCGTCAGCCAACGCCAACCGCACAAAAAGTCGAGCAAGCCGCGCAGATCAGCGGTCGTCTTCTCCACCCCGTCGAACAGCACTGCCGATTCCTGCACCTCCGCAACATCCGCGTCGGACATCTCCTCAATGCGCTGCATCCCGTCGGTAGCCGTCTCCGCCCCGGCAATGGCGCTACCGGCAAACATCCCGCCGAGCCGGTGCAGCTCATCGGTGGCGTCCCGCACTCGCAGACCAACCAGCGAGTCGCCGCAACGCAAATGGTGATCGAGGAAGGACAACGGCGCACCCACCGTAAAACTGTGCAGCCACAGCGATACCTTAGCCAACTCGACCGTCAGCCGATTCTTATCCACCCCGTAAATGCAGCGCTTGAGCACCATGCGGCGGATAATGGCTTGGTCGGTAAGCTGCGCCTCGTCCAAGACCCAATTCGATTCGTCGGCCCGTTTGCGAATGTCATCCCGAATCGCCGCCACGCGCCCCACCAGCGGCGACGCGTACTCGCCATCCAACCATTCCGGAATTTCGGGGACGCGCTCGATCAACTCGGCGATGTAGTCAGACAGAAAATCCACCGCCGTGACGAGGAAGTGTCCGCTACCCATCGCCGGGTCCAGAACTTTGAGGTCTAATACGGCCTCTGCTGGGTCAAGCTGCTCAAGCTCTGCCCGTCGTTCCTCCTTAGATCGGCGTTCGCTTTTGAGCACGGCGGCCTTGTCCTCAAAGGCTTGCAGCCGCTCTTCGGCCAGCGGCTTCAAGGTCCGCTCGACAATCAGATCGACGAGTTCCTGAGAGGTATAAAAACTGCCGCTGTCCTTGCGGGCATACGGATTGGGACGAATGGAAATGTTGCCGTCGTCATCGCGCACCGGCTCGCGCTCCAGCAGCCGCTCGTAGATCGAGCCAAGCTGCTGCACGGACATGTCGCGGTAGTTGACAAAGCGCCGCACGCCCTGCGAATCCTCAGCGTGGCTCAGATCGTAGATGATGGGCGCGATTTCTTTGTCGTCCAAGCGGACCGCTTCCAGCAAGGGCGCTGCTTCCACCGCGAACAGCCCACCGTTGTAGGGCGGCAGACCGATGGACTCGTCGCCCTTGTCAATGAGCTTGAACAACGTCGTCAGATGGTCGTAATAATTGGTAGCAATCGCCGAGTACGTGTCATCAGCCGCCATCCTGCTCGCAATCTCGTCGCGGACAGGCTTTCGCAAACCATAGTCGTCGTACCGCGCGTCGTTGACCGGCAGCAGCCCCCGGTCCTCGGCATAGAGCACAAACAGCAGCCGATAGAGGAAGATCAACGCCGCATCCCGACTCTCGACGAGGCTTCCCCCCGATTTCTTCGCAAGCGCATTGACGAGGCTGGGAAACACCCGCTCAAACACCACCCCCGAAAGATCCTGCGCGACCTGTTCCTCATAGCGCCGACCCTCAGCCAACGCCGCTTCAAGGAACGTGGTCGTGGCCCCTTCCCGGAGCATGAAGGACTCGCGGCGAAACAGCAGATGAAAAACGCGGAGATCGTCTTCCTTGCCGGGCTTGAGCAGTTCTGCCAAGTCGGCTTCAAAGAAACCACTGGCGCGCGGACGGGCTCGATAGTCGTAGAGCCGCCAGACGCTGCCATTGGTAAGAATGCCCCAACGAATGTGCCCCTCCGACTCGATCTCAGCCGTCGCCAAGTATCGGAGAATCTGACCATGCGGTGTCCCACGCTGCGCCCGGTCATTCCGATCCCGGCTGTCGAGAGCAAGCCCAAAGCGCTTGCTCTCTTCAACTACTGTCGCGCTCTGGAAGGGATTCCCGGCCCGCACCTTGGATTCGGCGTCAGCGAAAAGCAGATGATCGGGAATGTCCTCATGGCCAGCGGCGCTTGGCTGCGGCACGTACTCGGTCCATCCCAAAAGCTCCAGAACCGGACGAATCAGTTCCTCCTCCGTGCGGGCTTCGTTGGGATTTCGGGAACGGCTGAGGGCGTCGTGATGTCGAGTAACGCCGTTCCTAAACGCAGCAAACGCTTCCGGCTGGCCCAGAGACGCTTGCCACTCAGCCGTAGCCTTTATGCCGTCGGTAAGGAAGTAATGAGTGAACAATTGGCCGGGCATATATCTATTTCTTCTTGACTAAACTACTTCGGCGACAATCCCGACCTTCTCACTCCTCAACCTCAGCCCACGCCCCCTTAGCCATCAGCCCCCCATCGACGCAGACATTCTCGCCAGTCATAAACGATGCCTTGTCGCTAGCTAAGAACAGCACGGCATTGGCAATGTCCTCCGGCTGCCCGTATCGGCCGATCGGATGGATCTTGGCGTAATCCTTGAAGAATTGCTCGCGCTCGTGGCCGAATGCCTCAATCACCTCATCGACCAACGGCGTCTGAATACCCCCTGGGTTGACCGCTAAAACCCGAATCCCGTACCGGGCGTAGTCGAGCGCAAGCTGCCGCGTCAGAGAAATAATCCCCCCCTTGCTCGCGGCATAAGCCGAAACCATCGACGCCGACTGCAATCCCTGGACGCTGGCCGTGTTGATGATGACCCCCTTGCGCTGCTCCATCATCTGCGGCAGGCAGTGCCTGGCCATCAGGAAGAAACTTTTCAGATTGACGTCAATGATCCGATCCCACATTTCTATCGGCAGCTCGTGGGCTGGCAAATAGCTGGGCACAGGCTGGATGCCGACGTTGTTGCACAACACGTCAACGCGGCCCCAATCCTCGATGATCTGTCCCACGGTCTGGGCGCAGACCTCGTCGCTGGCCACGTCGGCCTCAAAAAAGCGGATCTGGCCCTCCTCCTCGGCCAAGGCCGCGCCAGCCTCCGCGTCTATGTCCAATGCTGCAACCTTCGCCCCCTGGCCAGCGAACGCCCGAGAAATCCCCCCACCAATACCCTTGGCACCGCCAGTTACGATAACTACTTGGCCCGTAAAATCAGCCATGACAATCTCCTTTATGGTTGATGTAATGTCTCATGCGCCGCTCTAACGATCAGCGCGTTTATTCAGTTTACACAGTTTACAGCAAAACGCCTGTTGCCCCAGCACTTCGACCGGGAACACGCGCTCCATGTACAGCCCCGGCCATGCGCCGAATGCTTCGGCCAGCAAGGCGCGCTCGCTAGTCAGGCACACGGCCACTCCACCAGCCTTTAGCACTCTTGCTACCTCGCTAGCAAAGCCCTTGTAGAGCGGGCGCAGCGCTTGCGACCCGCCGATCTTTTTGCCAAATGGCAAGTTGCACACCACCCGATCTACGCTGCCGTCGCCCAAGGGCAAATCCCGCACATCCCATTCGCGAATGGCAATCGGCTTGTAGCGCGGGCCAATATTCGTGCGGGCGGCAGCCACAGCGTCCGGGCGAATGTCGCCGCCCAAAAGCTGGGCGTAGCGGCCGTGCAGCCCCCGCTCAATGAGAATGGTCCCAGCCCCGCACATGGGGTCGAGAAAAACGTCGCCATCCTCCGGCTCGGATAGCATCACTAAGGCCCGCGCCACCGTCGGCCGCAGCGAAGCCTCCACTTGCGCAACCTTGTAGGTGCGGTGGCGCATAGTCCCGTCGGAAAGGCGCACTCCGCAGATCAGCTCGCCCGCAGCCTCCAAACCCCACACCTCCAACAGCGCTTGCTCAGCCACGTGCTTCCAACTCGGGAAACGCCAAGCGATGGCCTGCTGCAAAGCGCGGCGCATCTCTTGGCGCACATAGCGCTGCTGCCCGCTGCGACGCTGGGCCACAATCCGATAGGTAATGCGCTTGATCCGCTTGGGACGAGCGCGGCGATGCGCGCCCACGGCCTCCTCAAAAAGCGGCGACTCCGCGACGAGTGCGCCAGCCTTTTCCAAGCCCTCGCGCCCCGCATCCACCGGGCCACGAGCCACTAGCGCGAACACATCCTCGGTCGTCCCCAAGGCGAGTAAGTCTTGCGGCGGGGCATCCGTCGCAAAGAACACCACGCCGCGCTGCCGGCCCTGTCGCTCGGCCCCCAAGCGCGCGGCGATTTCTCGTTGGGCGATTTGCTCTAGCCCGGGGGCGACGAACGCGTAGAACTGCATGGCCTTATTCATAGAGGTCATCTAGGTCAGCAGTGGCCAATTCGACCAAAAATCCGGCGAGTTGGGCTGCCACTTGTTCCAAACAGCGGCGGCCCTTTTCCGGGGTGGCTTGGCGCGGGTCGCCGATGCCTGTGTCGTCGGTCGCCTGCGTCCAATCGCGCTGGGTCCAAACCCAGCCTTCCCGCAGCGCGGCAATCTTAAACTTGTGCTCGTGGCCGCTGCCCGCCTCCGACAGGGGCAGTACCCAATCCGGCCGCAAGTATTGCATGAGGCTGGTTTCCATCTCGTTGGCGTGGTCGCCGCCAGCCGCGAAAAGTTCCTGATCGGCGATCCTAAACCAATCCATGCAGCAAATAAATATCGCATAGCGCGGCAAAAGCTCCCGCACCATCTGCTTGAAGTCGTTGCCGCCGTGACCGTTCACAATGAGCAGTTTGGGAATGCCCTGATGGGCGAGCACCTCGACCAAGTCTTGCAAGACGGCGAGTTGGGTCGAGGGATTGAGATTGAGGTCCAGCTTGATGTCGAACTGGCCGGTGTTGACGCCAAAGGGCACGGTCGGCAAGACGATGACCTTGGCGTCCTGCTCCCAGGCGATGCGAGCCGCAGCCGCGACGATTTCATCGCACTGCACCACGTCGGTCGAGTAGGGCAGGTGGTAATTGTGGGCTTCCGTCGCCCCCCACGGCAGGATCGCCACCTCGTACGGGGTGTGCTCTACGGTCTGCCAATTGGTCTCGGCGAGGATGTAGGGTCGGCCGGGCATATAAAGTTCCTTTACAATGAGAGTTCCGCTCGGTGCAATGTTCGATACTCGGCTCCGGTCGGCTTGAGCACACTTTCGATCAGCTCCACCGCCTCCACCGGAACCTGCAACGGTGGCAGATCGCCGCCCCACTTGCTGCGTGGCGGGCGCACCTCTGCTCGCACCCGACCCAGCGTCACGTGCGAGCGGAAGGCCCGTTCCTCCGGCTCCCAACCAGCAGCGCACACCACTTCTTCAACATCCCGTTGCAACGCGCCCAACCGTCCGTCCGCATCCGCCACTCCAGCCCAAATAACCTTCGGCCGGCGGCGATTGGGAAAACAGCCGCTTTGCCCTGTAGTCGCGACAAACCCCTCGTGCCGGGCGGCAACCGCCGTCAGCCCCTGTCTCAGCGCGGCGATTTGTCCGTCCTCAGCCGCGCCGAGAAAGCGCAGCGTCAGATGGAGGTTCTCCGGCGATACCCAACTCACACCCTGCGCCGGCCACAACGGTCGCATCGCGTCGCTCAGCTTTCCCAGCACTGCCGGTACCCGGATACCGACAAAGGCTCGACTAACGGGCACCGCAAGCCCGCAAGCAGGCGTTCAAATATCCCCGGCTCTCCGCCGCAATCGTCGCCACCTGCCCCAAGTCGTATTCCTTGGCACCAATCACTTCCAAGTTAGCCGCCACATCTAGTCCAGCTTCGTGCAGCACCTTGACGTACCCGAACAAATCGATGTTGCCCCGCCCGCACGCCTGCAACTCCGGCGCGCCCGGCCCGCCTTCTGCCACAGCGCAATCCCTTATGTGAACGTGCTTGACTCGCGAAATAACCGCCGCCAGCGCCTCTACCGTATTCTCCCCCGCCCGATGGATGTGGCTCGGATCCATATCCACCCCAAACCCCGGCGAGTCGATCCGCTCCATCGCCCGCAACGTGGTCGGCGTATCGTAAATGCACTGCCCCACGTGCGCCTTAGCGCACAGCGTCACGCCGTGTTCATGCGCCCTATCGGCCATTTTGGCCAACAGCGCGACCTGCCGCTCGAAATCTTCTTCCACATCGCTTTTGCCCCCCGGGCCGACGTTGATGACGGGAATGCTAATCTCAGCGCCAGCCGCAAACGCCAGCATCAGCCGCTCTTCGTCGAGCGCAGCTTCCTCCATCGCCAGCAATTTTAGCTCGTATTTTTCCGCCAGCTCTTTGATCTGGTTGGCCTGCGCCTGCCAGTTGTCCAACTCCAAGTGCTCGCACATGCCCCTGATCGCCGCCAGCTCGACGCCGTCGTATCCGGCGAGGTGGATATGGCGCATCGCCGTTTCCAAATCGAATCCTGCAAAGAGCACCGAATTGGCTCCTAAATGAATCATTTTACAACTCCTCTTGGGTGATAAGCACTTGATTTTACTGGATTACCGAGGGATCATTATACGCAGACGAAAAAGGGGCGTCAATCGGCCAGACGCTGTTGGTCTGGGTATACCGCTACGTATTTACATTCTCGAGATCGCGCACCTTACGTGTAGTGATTTTAAAATCATGCCCCAAGACACCGAGGATATTGAAAAGTACATCGAAGCTAATTTTTCCGATCTTGGTTCTATTTTCAATCTGGGCAATGCGCGGTTGGGAGACGCCGACCATCTCGGCCAATTGGCCTTGCGTCAAGCCAAATCGCTTTCTACTCTTCACGATCTTTTCGATGAGCTGTTCTTTCTGGCGTAGTTCGTTAATATTGACGCCGAGTTCCTCTGCCCATTGCTCAATGTTTACCTTTTCCCAAGGCATTTTCAAATCTCCTTCAGTCTTCTGAGAATCAGCCGTCTATCCTTATCGGGAATGGTTTCGGTCTTTTTGGGGAGCGCATGAACCAGATAAATTGCATCTCCGCGCTTGATAAAATAAAAAACTCGATAGATACTGCGCCGTTCTTTGAAGCGCAGTTCGTGTAAACCGAGAGCAATATTGAACAGCGGCTTGCTCAACGGCATCTCCAAGCTTTCCCCCTGCCTCAACCGATCGAGTGCCAGGAGGAAATCCTCCTGTAGGCTTTGAGATAATCCCTCGACAAATTTCTTGACCGGCGAATTGCCTGAAGCAGTGGTATAGTAGAGGATTTCCATCCTTGAAATATAAGTTGTAGATTATAATCGATCAACAAATCCTGCTAGAACTGGAAGGGGTCTTCCCATTCTGCACGCCACCGCTTGCCCGCTGCACATCCGTATAGTATTTTCACCCTCGACAGCGCCCCTCAGCTCGACCGATACAGCGGCCATAACATTGAAGTCGTGGTTGATCGCTTGATTCTCCGCAAGCGGGAAGACCGCCGCTTGGCAGAGGCCGTTGACAACGCGCTACGCCTCGGGCAGGGGATTTTTATCGTCGCCCGCGAAGGAGCCTCCGACTTCCTGCTCAGCAACCGCTTCGACTGCACGGCCTGCGGCATCTCCTATCAGGAGCCAACTCTATATCGAATCCTGCAAAGAGCACCGAATTGGCCCCTAATTGAATCATTTTCGCAACTCCTCTTGAGTGATAAACAATTGATTTTACTGAATTACCGAGCGGTCATTATACGCAGACGAAAAGGGAGCCTCAAGCGACCGCACAATTGGCCGGACTGCTCTTGTGCGCCTATATTACGAGGCGAAGAGGCCGAAAATTAAAAGGATAAAGAAGGGATTCATGGCCAATGAATTGACACAGCCAGAGTCTGGAAGCGATACGTATCGGGAGGAAGTCGAGAGGGCGCTTAGTGAGGACGAAACGAGGCTCGGTGTGGTATGGCGGCTTAGTCAGAAGGGAGTGAGTGAAGAAGAGATCAAGAAGGAGCTGAACGTTAAGACAACGGGAGTTGTCTACGGCACTCGGCGCTATATAAAAGCAATTGTAGATACCTTTAGGGTGGAGATTCTGCCTCTATCTCGACTTCAACGTTACGCTCAGGAGCTGCGAGGTTTTGTAGAACGCCACCAAGAGCACCTTTCCCCTGCAACTATCATGGAGATTGAGAAGCGGGTAGCCGAGTGCGATCGTCGTGCGAAGGATCCAGCAAAACGGGCAGAGGAAGAACAAAAACTCGAGCGCCAAACGAGTGCCGCTGAAAAAGAGGCGGTGCCGGGAATATACGTGTACGCGCTGCCGCACTATCTCCGCTATCCAGTCGAGACTTCCGAAAACGACGAAACAGACGACCGGACGTACTTAAAAGTGGGCATGTCCGAAAAAAACGCCATTAAGCGGTTCCGGCAGCAGCGAGGAAGCACAGCACTTCCCGAACCGCCCATCTTGCTGCGGATATACGTCGGCTCAAACGGCATAGACATAGCGGAAGTTGAAAGGAAAATTCATCGCCGTTTGAATGACTCTGGTCACCTCAGAAACTCAGAACGCGGTGCCGGGCAAGAATGGTTCCTCACCCATCTGAAGCTCCTCGACTCGACCACCGAACTCCTCGGCCTCAAGACACACTTCTCGATCGACGACTCGGACGACGATTAGAACGTACTAAATCTAACGGGAGCATTGCCGTGATCATCAAAGAAATTCGCATCCAAAACTTTAAGGCGTTAAAAGACATTCATCTGAAAAACCTGCCTGCACTAGCAGTGTTTATCGGCAAAAACGGAACCGGCAAAACCACCTTGTTTCGCGTCTTTGCGTTCCTGAAAAACTGTTTGTCTGACAATGTCCGCATCGCGTTGCAAAACGAAGGTGGCTTCAGAGGGTTCAGGGAAGTTATTACGCGCAATGTGGACGCCACGGAAAGCATCATCATCGAACTTAAGTTTCGCTTGACGATAGCAGAAAAAGAGCGCCTTGTAACCTACCGCTTGGAAATAGGCTTACAGGATGGAAAACCGCTCGTGCGCCGCGAAATACTGCGCTATAAACGATCCTCTTATGGCAAGCCTTTTCACTTTCTCGACTTCTCCGCAGGCCGAGGCGAAGCCGTCAGCAACGAAGAAGATTTTAGCAAACCCGACGCCGAACTCACGCGGGAAGAACAAGCGGTTGCCCCTGACGTATTGGCGATTAGCAGCCTCGGGCAACTGGAGCGTTTCAAGGCGGCGAAAGCATTCCGCGACTTAATAGAAAACTGGCATATTTCGGACTTTCACATTAGCCAAGCACGCGGTAAGAAGAGCCATCAAGAGGGCCTTCATCTCTCCAGTTCGGGGGATAACCTACCTTCCGTCGCTTTCCAGTTAAAAGAGGAACATCCGGATATTTTTGCGACAGTCCTACAAAAAATGCGCGACAGGGTACCGGGCGTCTCGAATATTGAAGCCAAAATCGGCGACGACGGGAGCCTGCTAATCCGCTATGCTGACGGCTCGTTCATAGAACCTTTTTTGGACTTCAATGTCTCCGATGGCACCATCAAAATGTTCGCTTACATGTTGCTGTTGCACGAGCCTAAACCACACAAAATTCTCTGTGTCGAAGAGCCTGAAAACTATCTATATCCACTACTGATGAATTTGCTTGCAGAAGAATTTGCAGAGTACGCCCATAGAGGCGGACAGGTGTTCGTCTTCACGCACTCGCCGCAGTTTTTAAACGCCATACCGCTAGAAAACCTGTACTACATAGAGAAAATCGACGGCACATCGGTCATTGCCCCCTTCGCCGCAGACCCACTAAGCAGAGGCCAAATGGAGGCCGGAGATAAAGCCGGCTATCTATGGGAACAGGGCCTGCTCACAGGATTCGGCGAAAGGACGGAAATTCGCAAGCGACGTCCTGCTCCCTCAACGCATCGCTAAAACCCCCACGCTTCATTCTGCACTCCCCCGCTTGCCCGCTGCACATCCGTATAGTATATTCTCTGCTTTCGTTCCCCTCCCTTTGCCGCGCTACATGGAGTCATGGAAACACAAGATATCGTCGTCCGCGGTGCCCGCGTCCACAATCTCAAAAACGTCCATCTCACCCTACCCAAAAACAAACTAATCTGCTTCACCGGCGTCTCCGGCTCGGGCAAGTCCTCGCTGGCCTTCGACACCCTGTACGCCGAAGGACAGCGCCGCTACGTCACCTCGCTGTCAGCGTACGCGCGCCAGTTTTTGGGTCAGATGGAAAAGCCCGACGTCGATCAGATCACCGGCCTGTCCCCCACCATCTCCATCGCGCAGAAAACCGCCGGCCAAAGCCCCCGTTCCACCGTCGGCACCATCACGGAAATCTACGACTACTTGCGCGTGCTCTTCGCCCGCGTCGGCACCCCGCACTGCACCGGGTGCGGCGAGCCGATCGGCGCACAGAGCAGAGCGCAGATCGTCGCTCGCATCCGCGCCCTGCCGGTCAACTCGCGCCTGCACATCCTCGCCCCAGTCGTCCAAGAGCGCAAAGGCGAATACCACGAGCTTTTTGCCGACCTGCAAAAGGCCGGCTACATCCGCGTGCGTGTTGATGGCCAAATCTTCACCCTCGACCAAGCCCCCCAGCTCGACCGCTACAGCCGCCACAACATCGAAGTCGTGGTCGATCGCTTGATTCTCCGCGAGCGGGAAGATCGCCGCTTGGAAGAGGCCATTGACAACGCCCTGCGCCTCGGGCAGGGCACCTTTGTCGTCGCCCGCGAAGGAGCCGACGACTTCCTGCTCAGCGACCGCTTCGACTGCACGGCCTGCGGCATCTCCTATCAGGAGCCAACGCCGCAGATGTTTTCCTTCAACAACCCCCAAGGCATGTGCCCGGACTGCCACGGCCTCGGCACGCAAGTGCTGATGAGCGAGCGCCTGATGGTGCCCGACCCGTCCAAGACCCTGCGCGCCGGAGCGCTCGCGCCGCTCGGCGAGATGGGCAGCAATCGCTGGCGTCTCCATTTATACGAAGGCGCGGCCGAACACCTCGGCTTTGATCTCGACACGCCGTGGGGCACGCTCGCCGCCGAGCAAAAGCGCGGACTCCTCTACGGCCTCGGCGACGAAAAAGTCACCTTTACGTACACCAACCTCCGTGGCTCGAGTTGGTCACACAACGACAAATACGAAGGCGTCATCCCGTTTCTCGAAGAAAAATTTCGCGGTGCCAAGGAGAAACAGCGCCGCGAATTAGAACAATACATGGGCGTGCAGCACTGTGAGCGGTGCGACGGCGGCCGCCTGCGGCCCGAGTCCCTCGCCGTCAAAATCGACGGACGCAACCTCCCGCAGCTAACCGCCATTGCCATCGAAGAAGCGCGCGACTTCTTTCACGCCGTTGCCTTTGAGGACGCCCAGGCCATCATCGCCGAAGAAGCCCTCAAAGAAATCCGCGGCCGCTTGCAGCTCATGTGCGACATGGGCCTGGGCTATCTAACCCTCGACCGCGGCGCGCACACCCTGTCCGGCGGCGAGGCCCAGCGCATCCGCCTCGCCGCCCAGATCGGCTCCGGTTTAGTCGGCGTGCTGTACATCCTCGACGAGCCTTCCATTGGCCTGCACCACCGCGACAATCAGCGGCTGTTGGACACCCTCAAGCGCCTGCGCGACATCGGCAACACAGTCATCGTCGTCGAGCACGACGAAGAGACCATGCGCGAGGCCGATGTGATCGTGGACTTTGGCCCCGGCGCGGGCGAGCGCGGCGGCACGCTGGTCGCCTGCGGTCCGCCGAGCCACGTCGAGCACAACCCCCAATCGCTCACGGGCCGCTATCTCGCGGGCGAGGAAGCCATCCCAGTTCCCAGTCAGCGCCGCCAGGGCAACGGCAAGTGGCTGGTCGTCGAAGGGGCGCGCCAGCACAACCTCAAAGACATCGAGGCGCGCATCCCCCTCGGGCTGTTCACCTGCGTCACCGGCGTCTCCGGCTCGGGCAAAAGCTCGCTGATCAACGACATCATCTTCAAACAGCTCGACTGCGTCCTCCACCGCGCCCTGCACGAGCCGGGGGTACACGCGGCCATCCAAGGAGTGGAGCACCTCGACAAGGTCATCCGCATCGACCAGAAGCCGATTGGCCGCACGCCCCGTTCCAACCCGGCCACGTACACCGACGCTTTCACGCCCATCCGCCAGCTCTTTGCCAAGCTGCCCGAGGCCCGCCTGCGCGGCTACCAGCCGGGCCGCTTTTCCTTTAACGTCAAAGGTGGGCGCTGCGAAGCCTGCACGGGCAATGGCGCGAATTTGGTGGAGATGGAGTTCCTCGCCGATATCTGGGTTACCTGCGAAGTCTGTGCGGGCCGCCGCTTCAATCGCCAGACCCAGACCATCAAATACAAGGGTCATTCAATCGCCGACGTGCTGGAGATGGAGGTCGAGGAAGCGCTCGACCTCTTTGAACACGTGACCCCCGTGCGCCGCGTACTCCAGACCCTGTACGACGTGGGCCTCGGCTACATCAAGCTCGGCCAGCCAGCCCCCACCCTGTCCGGCGGCGAGGCTCAGCGCATCAAACTGGCCAAAGAACTCTGCCGCCGCAGCACCGGCCGCACCCTCTACATCCTCGACGAACCGACCACCGGCCTGCACTTTGCCGACGTGGATAAGCTGCTGCGCATCCTCCACACCTTTGCCGACCAAGGCAACAGCGTCGTCGTCGTCGAGCACAACATGGAGGTCATCAAGACCGCGGATTACATCCTCGACTTAGGTCCCGAAGGGGGCGAGGACGGCGGTTGGATCATTGCGGCCGGGCCGCCGGAAGCCGTGGCCCAAAACGAGCAATCGCACACTGGCCACGCGCTCAAACAGGCGCTCAAACCGCAGCGGGCCGCGCTGCCAGCGGCGGCGACCAACGGCCACCGCGAAGACAACGGCTGGATCCGGGAAATCGAAATCCTCGGCGCGTGCCAGCACAACTTGCGCAACATCGACGTCAAAATCCCCCGCGACCAGCTAACGGTCATCTCCGGCGTCTCCGGCTCGGGCAAATCCTCGCTGGCCTTCGACACCCTGTACGCCGAGGGGCAGCGGCGCTACGTAGAGTCGCTGTCGGCGTATGCGCGGCAGTTTCTCGAACAGATGCAAAAGCCCAAGGTCGAGCGCGTCTCTGGGTTGTCGCCAGCCATTGCCATCGAGCAGAAAGCACCCAGCCGCAACCCCCGCTCCACGGTCGGCACAGTCACCGAAGTGTACGATTACATCCGCGCCCTGTACGCGGCCTTGGGGACCCAGTACTGCCCGCGCTGCCAAGTGCCGGCCGGCACTCAGACCGCGCAGGAAATGGTCGAGCGCATCGTGCAGATGCCCACCGGCCGCCGCATCCTCCTCCTCGCGCCCATAGAGCCGCGCCAAAACGAGGGCTACGAAACCCTGTTGGCGCGCGCCCGCAGCGATGGTTTCTTCCGCGCCCGCATCGACGGCACCGTCCACGACTTGCGCGAAGAGATCCAACTAGAACGCCGCCATCGCCACCGCATCGAACTCGTCGTCGATCGCCTCGCCGTCCGCGCCAGCGACCGCGGCCGCCTCACCGAATCCGTCGAGCGCGCCCTAGAGTTAGGGGGCGGCGAGTTGGTCGTAGCCTCGCCCGACGACGAAACCGAGGAACGCTTCAGCCGCCGCTACTCCTGCCCAGAGTGTGGCCGGGCCTTCTCGCCCCTGTCGCCGCAGTGCTTCTCCTTCAACCACCAGCAGGGCATGTGCCAAGTCTGCGAGGGGCTGGGGCTGGGGCTGGGCGTCGATCGCGAGCGGGTCGTAGTGCCGCATCTCAGCGTGCGCGAGGGGGCCATCCGCGCTTGGGGGCCGGTGCAAGACCCAGAATTTGCCCGCCTGCTCTCCGTCGCGGGGGAGGCCTTGGGCTTCAGCTTGGACGTGCCGTATGCCGCGCTCGCGCCCGAGGCCCGTCGCGCCCTGCTCTACGGCGCATCTGAGCAGCAATTGACTGTGGACGAGCTCGGCTTCCGCTACGCCGGCGTCCTGCCGATCCTCGACGAATATGCTAGCACCAGCAAGCGACACCGGCACCTCTTGGGCCAAGTCCCGTGCTCGGCGTGCGAAGGCAGCCGCCTGCAAACCGACAGCCGTGCGGTGTACCTCCGCGACAAGAGCATCGTTCAAGTCGCCCGCCTGCCCATCGCCGAGAGCTTGTCTTTCTTCCGCGACATGCACCTGCACGAGCGCGAGCGTGACATCACCGGCGAGCTGTTGCAAGAAATACGCACGCGCCTTGTCTTTTTGGAGCGCGTCGGCCTCGGTTACATCGACTTGGAGCGCCGCGCCGCGACTCTGTCCGGCGGCGAGGCCCAGCGCATCCGCCTTGCCTCGCAGATCGGCTCCGGCCTCACCGGCGTGCTCTACCTGCTCGACGAGCCGACCATCGGCCTGCATCCACGCGACAACGCCCGGCTATTGGACGCCCTCAAATCCCTGAAGGACTTGGGCAATACCGTCGTCTTAGTTGAGCACGACCGCGACACCCTCGAAGGAGCCGACCACATCGTCGATCTCGGTCCGGGCGCGGGCAGCGATGGGGGCAACCTCGTCGCGGCTGGGATGCCCAGCCAGCTCGGCAACGGCCGGCAGTCGCTCACCAGCGCGTACTTACGCGGCGAGTTACACATCCCCGTTCCGACCAGCCGCCGCCAGCACCGCAGCGGACAACTCGTGGTGCGCGGGGCGCGCCAGCACAACCTCAAAAACATCGACGTGCCGATCCCGCTCGGCCTCCTCGTCTGCGTTACCGGCGTCTCGGGATCGGGCAAGTCCTCGCTCGTGGAAAGCGTGCTCTTCAACGCGCTCGCCAACGAGCTGCACAAGGCCAGCCATCCGGTCGGCGAGCACGACCAAATCGAAGGGGTTGAGCACATCGACAAGGTCATCCACATCGACCAAGCCCCCATCGGCCACTCCCCGCGCTCCACGCCGGCCACGGTCATGGGCGTCTTCGACCTGATGCGCCAGCTCTACGCGGAGCTGCCGGACGCCAAGGTCGCCGGCTTTGCGGCTGGGCGCTTCAGTTTCAACAAGCCCGGGGGCCGCTGCGAGACCTGTGAGGGGCTGGGGCAGCGCTGCATTGAGATGCACTTCTTGCCCGATGTGTGGGTCGAATGCGACCACTGCCGCGGCCAGCGCTACATGCCCGAAGTGCTGCGGGTGCAGTTCAAGGGGCATTCGATTGCCGACGTGCTGCAGATGCGGGTGCGCGACGCGCTCGTCCTCTGCGAAAACATCCCCCGCATTCGCAAGCGTCTGCAAATCATGGAGGCCGTCGGCTTGGGCTACATGTCCTTGGGGCAGTCCTCGACCACCCTGTCCGGCGGCGAGGCCCAGCGCCTCAAGCTAGCCGCGGAATTGTGCCGCCCCGACACCGGGCAGACCCTCTACATCCTCGACGAGCCAACCACCGGCCTGCACTTGGCCGACATTGAATGCCTGCTCGCCGTGCTCCAGCGCCTCGTCGATGCCGGCAACACCATGGTCGTCATCGAACACAACATGGATGTCATCAAGACCGCGGATCACCTCATCGACTTGGGGCCAGAAGGAGGCGATCAAGGGGGAATGCTGGTCGCCGCAGGTGCACCAGAAGAAGTCGCCCAGAGCCGGCAATCGCACACTGGGCGCATTCTCGCCGAAGTGCTGCGGCGCGACAAAAAGGTGCAGCCGGCATGAGCGAGTTGTACCTGCCCCAACGCGCCTTTTTCGAGTTTTCCTTTCGCTGCCCGCGGCGGCAGAAGCCGCCCAAGATCGACGGCAACTTACGCGATTGGGACGACACAGAGCGCGTGCCCGACCTGATGGCCGTCGATGGCCAACAGCCCTTTGCCTCGGTCTATATGGCCTACGACGACAGCGGCCTGTACTTTGCCTGCGAGGTCAAGAGCAAGACGACCTACAAACTCAACCCGCTGCAACCTGCTGCCGGCGACAGCCTCGAACTGTTCATCGACACCCGCGACGTCAAGGAGCACCGCGCCAACCGCTTCTGCCACCGCTTTTACGTCTTGCCCGGCGGCAGCGGCAAGGACGGCAAGCAACCCATCGCCCGCCAGACTTCCATTGAAGACGCCCGCGAACAGGCACCGCCCTGCCCGGAAGACTCGATTAAGACCGGCTTGCGCCGGCTCAAGCGGAGCTATCAGTTAGAGATCAAACTACCGGCCGCGGGCCTCAATGGTTTTGCGCCGAGGGAGTTCAGCCGGGTGGGGTTTGCGTACCTATTGCACGACTCGCAGCACGGCACCCAGTCTTGGTCGTTGATCTCGGACATGGGCGTTGAACGCGATCCGAGCACTTGGGGTACAGCCGAATTGGTGGGCTAGGGCGGTCGGCGGCCTTTTACCTATCTTATATATTTAATAGATCGTTTATCCGCGCATTCACCTAAGACCATGCCAATGCCTAATTCCGCTGTAGTCCACCGGGTTTTCGGGGTGGGGATTTTCGTGCTGACGTTGGGCGTGTACGTGAAGACTCTCGCGCCAACTGTGTCGTTTTGGGACTGCGGCGAGTTCATCGCCACGTCCTATATCCTCGGCGTGCCCCATCCTCCGGGCGCTTCTTTGTACGTGCTGTTGGGGCGGGTCTTCACCTTGTTCCCCATCGGCGAAGTCGCCATCCGCGTCAACTTCATGTCCGCGCTGACCTCCGCGCTGGCTATTTGGTGCGTCTATCTATCGACTGTTGCGCTGGGGCGGCGGGCCTTGGGCGGCCAGCCCCTGCAACCGCTAGGCGACGCCCGCGACATCGGCGTCCTCGCCGGTGGGGCCGTGGCCGCGCTGACGTTGGCGTTCTCCTACACCCAGTGGTACAATGCCTCCGAAGCCGAGGTGTACGGCTACTCCATCTTGTTTACGTGTCTGGGGCTGTGGCTGATTCTCTACTGGGAAGGCAGCGGCGCTGGGGCGGCCAACGACCGCTGGCTATTGGCGCTGGCCTATTTATTCGGCCTCGGCGGCGGCGTGCACCTGTTGTGTCTGTTGACGATTCCATCGCTTATGCTGCTGGCGTGGTTTGCCGACCGCCAGTTGCAACGGCTGATCGTGCTGCTAGTCGGCTGGGGCGTGGTCAGTGGGCTGGGGCTGGTGGCATTGGGGCCGGGGGCTGGCTCGAACGGGGTGCTGGGGCTGGGGCTGGCGGGGGTGCTGGCGTACCTGTACGGCCGCGACCGGCGGCTGTTCGTTTTGCTGCTAGGCGTCCTCGTGCTGTTCGGGTTGGGCTATTCCACGTATGGTGCGTTGTACATTCGCTCCGGCTTGAATCCGGCCATCGACGAGAACGATCCAGAGACTTGGGCGGCGTTCCTCAAGTTCCTCAACCGCGAGCAATACGGCACTGAGAGTATGCTGACGACCATGCTGACGGCGCGGGCGAGCCGCGCCTATCAGTTCTGGGATCAGCAGATGAAGTACTTCTTTCAGCAGTTTCCCTTTCCGCTTTTGGAGCGGGTCGAGGTGTTCCGCAAGGCCACCATAAACGTGCCGGATCCGGTGTCCATTTCGCTGGTACCGTACGGGCTGGGGCTGTGGGGGCTGTTTTGGCACGGGCGGCGGGACTGGCGGCGGTTCGGGGGGGTGTTGCTACTGTTTTTGATTATGGGGTTTGGGCTGTCGCTCTACCTGAACATGCCAGACCCGCAGCCGCGCGAGCGGCACTACGTATTTGGGGGAATGTACTTGGCGTTCGCGCTGTGGATCGGGTTGGGCTGGTTGGGCGTGGTCGAGGCGGTGCGGCAGCAGTGGGGGCGGCATCGGGCGGTCGTGATAGCAGTGGCAGCGGCCGGGTTGTTGCTGCCGGCCGGGGTGGCGGCGCGGCTCTATCACGTGGAAGACCGCACGGGCGACTTTATCGCCTATGACTACGCGCACAACATGCTGACTAGCTGCGAGGAAGGCTCCATCCTGTTCACCAATGGGGACAACGACACCTTTCCGCTGTGGTTCTTGCAGGAGGTAGAAGGGGTGCGTCGCGATGTGCGGGTGGTCAACTTGAGTTTGTTGAACACCGGCTGGTACATCAAGCAACTGCGCGACCGCGAGCCGCGCATCGACATCCGCTACACCGATGACTTCATCGACTCCGTGCTCACCGACACGCAGATGGTCGATTTCTACAAACGATACTGGCCCGAGCCCAAGGTGCCGCCGGAGCTAAAGAAACTGGGCATTGACGTAGAAGTGAGCGCTCATCCCGAGTACCCGATCCTCCGCGTCCAAGACGTCATGGTCATCAAAATTCTGGCCTGGAACGAGTGGAAAAAGCCCATCCACTTTGCCATCACCGTTCCCACCAGCAACCTGCTCAACCTCGACCCCTATTTGACGATGGTCGGCATGAGCGTAAAAGTCTCGCCCGAGCCTACAGATGGAGTAGATGACGAGGCCCTAGAGCACAATCTCCTTGAGAAATATCGCTTCCGCGGCCTCAATGACCCGTCCTTGTACAAGGACGAAAATTCCGAGCGCCTCTTGGGCAACTACTGGGCTTGCGTCTTGCAATTGTCCCGCAGCTACGAGGAGCAGGGACGCAGAGCCGAGGTGCCGCAACTGATGCAGTGGGCGCGGGACAATATCTACCTGAGCTGGGAAAACCACTATGCGGCGGCCGATTACTTCACTGAGCTCGGCCAGCACGAGGTAGCGACCGAGCACATTTACGAGGCCGCTCGGTTCCTCATCGAGCGCGTGGGCGTTGAGCCGGCCGCCACCTACGACAATATCATCGCACTGATCGGGGTGATGATCCAAGAACCCTACTCGGCCTACGATCGCGCCGAAGGTCTCTATCACCAAGCCATCGCCCTCGCTCCGGCCCGCTGGGAGGGCTACTACGAGTTGGCTGCCGCCCGCCAGGCCAAGGGCGATGTTCCCGGGGCATTGGCCATCCTCCAGCAGTACAAAGAGCAATACGGCGAGCGGCCGGAGTTGGTCGAGGCCGAGCGCATCCTCCGCCAGTCTGCCGCTCCATGACCGAGGCCGTCACTGTCGTCATCCCGCACTACCGCGCAGACGTGCTCTACGATTGCGTGGCCTCGATTTATGCGCACAGCGATTATCCCGTCTGTGTACTCGTCGTTGACGACGGCGGCAACGCGCCGAGCTTGCAGCGGGCCAAAGCCGCCTTCCCCGAGCTAGCGATCTTGCGCAACGAGCGCAATCTCGGGTTTGCCGCAGCCTGCAATCGCGGCTTGGCGGCCGCCCACACCCGCTACGCCGTGCTGCTCAACGACGACACCCACGTCGAGCCGAACTGGCTCGGCCCCCTCGTCGCCATGGCCGATAGCAACCCCCAGATCGCCGCCTGTCAGCCCAAGCTGCGCTCGGCCAGCGCGCCCGAG
The DNA here is from genome assembly GCA_965261395.1 of Candidatus Latescibacterota bacterium. GTDB lineage: Bacteria > Latescibacterota > UBA2968 > UBA8231 > UBA8231. Next base: position 1,341,060 of record OZ253462.1, on the reverse strand, counting down.
TACTTCGACTACGGAGGCGGGGCCGGTGGCTATATCGACGCTTTGGGGTACGCCTTTTGTCGGGGGCGGCTCTTCGATCGCTGCGAGCGCGACGAGGGGCAATACGATGCGTCCGTACCGCTCTTTTGGGCCTGCGGCGCAGCCCTCTTTCTCCGCGTCTCCGCGGTGCGCCAAGTTGGATTTTTCGACCCCGAGTACTTCATGCACTTTGAGGAAATCGACTTGTGCTGGCGTCTCCAACTCGCTGGCTACCAGATCCGCGCCGTGCCGCAATCCGTGGTTTTTCACCACTCGGGCTTTTCCCAACCCCCGGCCACCTTCCGCAAGACGTACTTCAACCACCGCAACAGTCTAATCACGCTGTGCAAAAACGAAAGGCTAAGCCGCCTGCTGTGGCTGCTGCCTTTGCGCCTGTGGTTGGAGGTGTTGGCCGTGCTCTACTACCTCCGCCGAGGTCGATGGTCCAGCGCCCCAGCCCCTTGTGCCGCTTTGCTCTGGTGCCTCGCGCATCCGCGCAACATCTATCGCCGCCGCCGCCAGAGCCAAGCTATCCGCGGCGCAGCAGTCGCACGCGACGGGGTCTATCCAGGCAGCGTTCTCTACCAGTATTTTGCTCGCCGCGTCCAGCGCGCCTCCGCGCTCGTGCCCGAGCCAGGTGCAGCCCGATGAGTCGCGTCGTCCTCGGGTGCGAACGCCTGCTCGCGGACGCTGACCTGATCCGCATCCGCGGACGACGCGTCGGCCTGATTACCAATCACTCAGGAGTCGATGCCCGCCTGCAGTCCACTGCGGACCGCTTGCACCAATCCGAGCTCTGTACGCTCGTCGCATTGTACGGGCCGGAGCACGGGATTCGCGGCGCAGCGCAGGACGGCGAGCACATCGCCCATTCCACCGATGAACGCACCGGCGTACCAACCTACAGTCTCTACGGCCAAGCGCGGGCACCGGACGCGGCCATGCTCGCGGGCGTCGAGCTGATGCTCTTTGACATCCAAGACGTCGGCGCGCGTTTTTACACCTATCTCTACACCATGAGCCTGAGCATGGCCGCCTGCGCCCAAGCGGGCATCCCCTTCCTCGTCCTCGACCGCCCCAACCCCATTGGCGGCCAAGCCATCGGCGGAAATTGTCTCGACCCGGCGTTTGCCTCTTTCGTCGGGCAGTACCCGATCCCAGTGCGCTACGGCCTGACCATCGGCGAACTCGCCCGCCTCTTCAACGAGGAATACGGCATCGGCGCGGATCTGCACATCGTCGCCATGGAGGGCTGGCAACGCTCCTTTTACTGGGATGACACCGGCCTGCCGTGGGTGCCGCCGTCGCCCAACATGCCCAGCCCGGAGACGGCGGTGATCTATCCGGGAACCTGCTTCTTCGAGGGGACCAACGTGTCTGAAGGACGGGGGACGGCCAAGCCTTTTGAACAGTTTGGCGCGCCGTTTATCGACGGGGCGCGCCTAGCCGACGCGCTCAACAGCCGAGCGCTGCCTGGGGTGGGCTTCCGCCCGACGTTTTTCCAGCCGACGGCCAGCAAGTACGCGGGCGCGACCTGCGAGGGCGTCCAAGTTCACGTCCTCGATCGCGCGGCCTTCGAGCCTGTCGGCGCTGGCTTTGAGGCACTCGCGGCCGTGCGTCGGCTCTATCCGAGCGAATTCGCTTGGCGCGTGCCCGCCGGTGGCATCCACAACTTTGACCGCCTCGCTGGTACTGACCAGATCCGTCGTGCACTCGATGCGGGCGCGACTGTCGCCGAGTTGCAGGCCGCTTGGGCCGAGGCGTGCCAAGCCTTTGACGCTATCCGCCGCCGCTACTTGGCGTACTCTTGAGCGAGGTTGTCTCGCCACGCGATCTTTATTATCGTCCATAGCAGCACTCGCTACATCTGATACCTGTCATGCCTGCACCACTCCAAACCGGCACCCTGTTGGTCGCTACTCCCGCGCTCGAAGAGCTCGGCTTTGACCGCACGGTCGTGCTCATTACCCACTATAGCGAAGACGACATCACTATGGGCTTGGTGATCAACCAGCCCCTCGGCGAGCGGGTGCGGCGCTATGCACCCGAGTCTCTGCAACACCTCGCGGGCGGCGAAGATGCGTGTGCGGAGCTAGGTCGGATATTCTATCAGGGCGGGCCAGTACACCAGCGCTATCTTTTCTTTTTGCACCGGCTCGACGGCCTAGTCGAAGGGGGCACGAAAATCCTCGACGGCCTCTATTTGGGTGGCGACCTCGACACTAAGTACGCCGAAGCCGAGGTGCTCCGGTCCGACGTGCCGCGGCTGCGATTCTACTTGGGCTATGCCGGCTGGGAGCCGGGCCAGCTCGAATCCGAGATTGGTGCTGGCACTTGGTTTTTGGCCCCGGGCGACCCCAAATTGATCCTCGCGCCCACGCCCGAAACCATGTGGCAAACAGTGCTCCATTCCATGGGGGGCAAATATCGCCCCATCTCCGTGTTTCCCAAAGATCCAGCCGTCAACTAATCAGCACACCATGCCCCGCTTGGCGCGGATACCGTGCGCGGGTGGGTCGTCGCCGATCCAGCGCTCGTCTATTGGCTCGTGTGAACGCTGGTAGCGCGTATCGGAAGAGAGGCGAATGCGGTCCGTCTGGTTGTCTGAGCTGGCGTGCAACATATACATGCAGAAGACCAGCAAATCTCCCATCTGGTACTCGGCCGTCAGCCAGCGGCTCTGTAGCTCCTCGCGCACGGCAATCGCGTCGTGCGAGTAGGCCCCGGACGAGTTCCAGCGAATTTGCTCGCGTTCTTCTTGGGTCAGCTCGCGGCCCTGTTGCTGAGCGACCGCGACGATTTGGCCCGCTGTGGGGCCGTCGTTTTCGCAAAACGCATCCACATCGGTCTGGCCGTAGCCTTGTTTCAGGGCTTGGTTCTTGTGCGATCCCTCCAACACCATCAGCCCCCCCATTTCGTAGGGCACATCGCTGAAGGGCGTCCACGACGTATAGAGCGCCTTGGTCCCTCGGCCCATATAGACGATGTCGCAATGCGGGGTCGTCGCCGTGTTAGTGCCCGGCTGCTTGGCGCGGAACCAAGTATAGTCGTAGTGCCGGACAGGCCCACCTAAGAAGAATTCGTAAAAAGCCATCATCGGACCGTCGTAGAGGACCTGGTCCAGCGGCGGATTGTCTCGTGCTAAGACTGGCATAAACGGGCCAGTGGCCGCTGGATTGATCGTCTTGTCCGTGGCCACTACGCCTTCCATCGGCGGACGTGCCGGGTCTAGCACCCCGGACTTGAAGAGGCGATCGCACAATGCTGCCCGCGCCGCCAACACTTCGCGTCGATCCAAATATCCAGGCAAAAACAAATACCCATCTTCTTCCATCCGCTCCCAGAGTGCGTCCCGATCGTCGGTTATATCGTCCGAGCGGCGGAGCTCACCTACCTGATCCATGGCGATCGGCTTGCCGCTGTACGTGAGTTGAGGTATGGTTGCCGTAGTCATATGTCGTCCTTTCTGGAACTAAAATTACGCTGCTGGCTTTCGTAAGCAAGCACTCGCCGACCAAAAGGTGGTGTACCGCCCCTCTCGTCGCCCGAATGGGCGGTGCAACATCTTGATTGACCTAACATGTCTTAATTATTACATTTAGGCCCATCCCTTGTAATTCCCTTTGGCTTTTTGAGCGAGAGAAACAATGCACATTCATTCACTGTGTGTCGCTATATGTTTGTCCTGGGTACCGCTTCAAGCTGCCGTCTTCGACCCCGGCCCGAAGCCGTCGTATGCCGCTGCCATCTTGCTCGAAGCCGAAAGCGGTACCGTGCTCTTTGCCCACCACCCAGACTTGCAGCGCTCGCCCGCCAGCACCCAAAAGTTGGTGCTTGAACTAGTAGTCCTAGAATTGATCAAAGCTGGCAAAATCTCGCTAGAGGACTCGGTCTCGGTCTCTCGTCGCGCTGCGCGCACCGGCGGTTCTCAGGTTTTCTTGAAGCGGGGCGAGGTCTTTACGCTGGAGGAGCTGATGGAGGCCGTGGCAATTGCCTCGGCCAACGATGCCTGCGTGGCAATTGCCGAGCACATCACCGGCTCGACCGCCAGCTTTGTCGATCTGATGAACGAGCGCGCCCAAAGCCTCGGGATGCAGGACACGCGCTGCGTTAATGTCCACGGCCTCGACAACACGCCGGTCGGCAAGGGCAACCTAAGCACGGTCCGCGATCTCTCCAAAATCGCCCGCGTGCTCTTGGCCCAGCATCCGGAGGTGCTGCAATGGTCGTCCACCCGCCGCAAGCCCTTTCGCAACGGCAAGTTCATGCTCCGCGCCACCAACAGGTTGCTGGGACGGTTCCAAGGGCTTGACGGGCTAAAAACCGGCTATACGCGGCGCGCCGGCTCCTGCCTTGTTTCCACGGCCACGCGCCACAACATGCGCCTAATCTCTGTGATATTGGGGGCCTCCTCCACGAGCGTCCGCAACCGAGAGACCCGCCGCTTGCTAAGCTGGGGCTTTAATAACTTCTCGCGCGTGCCCATCGTCAAAACCGGCGAACTGATGGGCAAGGTCGTGCTCGACTGGGGCATAGAGCCAGAGGTGCGCGTCTTGGCCCAAGACACCGTAGTCGCCGTGCTCACTCCCGAACAGGAGGAACGGATCGTCCGCCGTCTAGAGCTGCCCGAGGAATTGACAGCACCGGTCGCTGCCGGCGACGAACTGGGCAAGCTGAAGGTCTCGCTGGGCGATAGCCTGCTCGCCGTGGTGTCCATCCACGCTGAAAAGAGCATCGGCCGCATGGGGCTTTGGGACAAGCTAATGACGTACTTCTAAGCAGCGCGGCTATTTGTGGTACCGTCCGCCGCTTAAAATGTCAAAGGACCGATACAGGGCTTCCAACAACAGCAGGCGCGCTAGCTGGTGGGAAAAAGTCAGCGACGACAGCGACCACTGCTCTTGTAGTTGAGATGCTACCCCCGTCGGCATTCCCTCGGCCCCTCCTATTACCAACACTAGATGCGATTGACCTTGGTTCATGAGCCGCTGGAGCCGTTGCGCCAACTGCTCAGAGGTGAACGGCTCTCCTTCCACGTACAGACCTACGACATACGTCCCTTTCAACAGCCGGTCGGGCAAGCCGCCCCGTGCTTTGCCTGGGCAGAGCGCAATCCGTGCCTGTCGCGAGAGCCGCTTGATATACTCCTGCTCGGCGGCTTCTAGCGCTGAGTTGCGATGCTTCTCGTAGGAGACAACGCTGATCTGCATCGGCGCTAGTAGTGATCTGGAGCAATCGACAAGGCCCGGTTCTCCAGCGGCAAGGCCACCCGTGCCCCGCCTTGCCGATGCGACTCGACGATCGCGAAGATTAGCTCTTGGCTGCGACAGGCGAGCGGCAGATTGCCTTGGGTATCGCCGTCGTCGTCGAGTGCCCGGACGATGTCCTCCATTCCGCGCAGCGTGCCGCTCTCAATGACAGCTTCGGGTGCGGCTACCGGGCGCAATTCCCCGTGCTCGTCTTTCTTGCGCAGGCTATAGCCCATCCCATTGCTCAGGGTGCGTAGCTGACCCTCGGTGCCACTGATCTCAAATTCCCAGCCGGGCGTGCCCACTAAGTACGCGTGGATCTCGTTTTTGAACTTTACGTATCCATTGCTAATCCGCGGATCTATGGTCAGCCGGTCGCCCTCCCAATCTGCGGCCTCTGCCTGTACTGTCCCTTGCGCGAATTCCGCCTCCGAGTCCAGCGCAAAAAAGAGCATCATGTCGGCCGCGTGCGTGTGCCCCCATTGCGCCACGCTGATCCCGCAGTTTGCCACGACCGCCTGTACCTCGCCGATGTCGCCGCGCTCGATCATGGCGCGCGCATCGCGATAGAGCGCGGCATAACGCCGCTGCGTGCCGTAGTTGAATTTGACGCCCCGCGGCATGCAGGCTTGCAGCATGGCGTCCATCTCGTGCACGGCGTTGCACAGCGACTTCTCGCAGTAGATCCCTTTGACGCCAGCTTCGGCGGCGAAAATCACCTGCTCGGCGTGCGGCCCCGGTCGGGTGGCAATGCTGACCACGTCGAGGTTTTCGCGCTCGATCATTTCCCTGTAATCGGCATAGGCTCGCTGGGCACCGTAGCGGTCGCGGATGCGTTCGACCTTCTCCTCAATCGGATCGCAGACAGCGATCAATTCCATGCGCTCGCAGGCGACGATGGCCGCGGCGTGCGAATACGGCAGAAAGAGCTGGGCATTGGGGCCGCCTTTGACTTCGTCGTCAATAGTGGCGCCCATGCGCCCGCAGCCGATGAGTCCAACTCGGTAGGTAGTAGGCATTTTGCTCTCCTCTTGGCGCAATCTTGACGCAGTTGGTATGCTGGGATATATTATTAACCCGTCTGCAATTAGGCAACACGAGGGCGATTAGCTCAGCTGGCTAGAGCGCCTGCTTGACATGCAGGAGGTCACTAGTTCAAGTCTAGTATCGCCCACCATCTTCTAAGCCCCTGACTTTTCAGGGGCTTTCTTTTTATCCTCTTGTTTTTGTTTCTCAGCGCACAGTGGAACTGGCGTAGGAGAATCTGCGCCTGGCCAAGGAGCGCTATCGGGTGGGACTTATGCGAACATAATTTTAAGATTACTGACAGATAAATGCTTGCGAATTCTACGGGGCCAGAAATCAGTCTTTGATGTACGTCGTCTAACCCCTTACTTTAAGTGAGTTAGACGACGTACGTCGGGAATACAGTAGTTAGAGGACATGGGAAGCCGCATGTCTTAGCTGTAAGCAGCGGCGTCATGGCACAAGAAATCTCTTAGCACATCAATATCGATTTAAGAAAGTAGGTCTGCTATGAGCAAAGTAAATATCAAGAGAGCGGTTGAAAATATCAGAGCGAATACGACTGTTTATACATCGATTGTTGAGGTTGTTGTCAATGCAATACAGGCAATTGAAAGCCGCGGCGGCCAAGATGGAAAAATTGAAATAAAAGTTCTCCGGTCTGAGCAGCTTGAAATGGATGGTTCTTTGTCAGATGTCCGTAGTTTTGAAATAGTCGATAATGGCATCGGCTTCACAGACGAAAATCGATGGTCATTTGATACATTATATACAGACCTTAGAATCGAGGATGGTGGTAAAGGGTTTGGTCGATTTACTTGCCTGAAATATTTTGATGACCTCCATGTGGAAAGCGTATACCAAGACAATGGCATTTACAAGCATCGCGCATTCGACATGGGTAAGGATACTGATATTATCATTAATGAAAAAATATCAGACTCCTCAGATAAAGCATCACGAACTATCATTCATCTGAAAAATCTCAAAAAAGGAAGATCAATTGACAAAAGACTCAATACGATAGCCAGAAATATCGTCGAGAAACTTCTCCCATACTTTATCACTCAAGACTATATCTGTCCTGAGGTGATATTGTCTGAGGAAGACAGGTCAGGCTCAATTCGACTTAATGATTTCTTCAATAACGAATTGTCGTCTGTCATTGAAGAAGTTCCAGTATCAGAAAGCACCTTCACACTGCAAAGCAGTAATAATGACGAAACGATAGAAGAGTTTATCGTTAGAGTTTTTAAATTGTATTATCCAAGGAATCAGAGAAGCAGAATTAGCCTCGTCGCACATAAGAGAGAGGTGTCTGGATCGGTTATAGACAAATACATACCAGAGTTCAGCGAAGATTTTTACGATAATAATGGCAATGGAGAAGTCAATCGTGACAGAAATTATATTGTAAAAGCCTACGTATTCAGCTCTTACTTAGACAATAATGTATCGCTAGAGCGTGGCAGCTTCGAATTCCAAATGGACAGGGATCTTCAATTCGGTATATCACAGATCGAGATTGAAGCGAGATCTGCTGAAATCGCCAAGAATGCGGTTGGTTCAGACGTTGCTATTCGTCAAGAAAAGAAGAGGGTAAGTGTCCAGGCATATGTGGAAGAAGAAGCGCCGTGGCATAAGGACATACTTGAGGCTATAGACTTGGCTAAGATGCCCTACAATCCATCGAACGAAGAGATTGAAAGTCGTTTACACCAAGAAAAATTCAGACAAGAGACGCAACTGAAGAAAGATGTCACGCAACTCCTAAACAAGGAAGGAAATCTAGAAGCTCGACAGAAAGATGTCGCAGAAATCGTCAGCAAAATATCAGGAAATAGCAAGAATGACTTGATCCACTACATTGCACTTCGACGTAATATCCTAGACATCTTTGGAAAAAGCCTTCAGGTAGACGAATCTGGGGAATATTCATCTGAGGGCATAGTTCATGATGTTATTTTTCCGCGAAAAGGTGACACAGATGTCACTTCATTCGAAGATCACAATCTCTGGATCATAGATGAACGCCTGAACTTCACGAACTATGTATCATCCGATCTGCCGCTTAATGGCAAAGGTTCCGAGCGTCCTGACCTTCTTGTTTATAATAAGCGTATCCTCTTCCGTGGAGATAATGAAGCAAGTAATCCTGTAACAATTTTTGAATTTAAAAAACCGGAGAGAGATGATTTTGTAAATCCATCTTCAAAAGAAGATCCGGTCCAGCAAGTCATTCGCTACGTTAACAATATTCGCGATGGGAAATATAAGACACCTGAAGGTCGTAAAATGCTGGTCGAGGAAAATACCCCATTCTATGGATATGTTGTTTGTGATTTAACTCCTAAGGTTGAAGAATGGCTTAGGCGAGAAAAGGATTTCAAACCTATGCCCGATCGTTTAGGCTGGTTTAATTGGCACGAAAATACAAAGCTCTATATAGAAGTGATTAGTTGGGATAAAGTGCTAAAAGATGCAAAAATGCGTAATCAAATTTTCTTTCATAAGCTAGGGATATGATCTTCTCTTAGACATCGCCCTAAATTGTCCCACATCCTCTAACAACCCGCCCACGGCTACAGCCCATTCGGGCCTCCGCCCAACTCGCTACGCGAGTTCGTGAGCGGGCAGCCCGTTAGATGAAATAAAAAAAATAAAGATCTACACAGATAAATTGCCATAAGAACACCATTCTATGAACGAACAGGTTTATGGGTTATGTATGAACTTCTAGCGAAGAATATAACCGCCGTATTCGCCCTTGGAGGAGTTTTGTTGGGCTCAATGTTCACCTTCTTTGCAAATTCAAGATTAAAAGAGAAGGAGTTGCAACTTCGGCTACGGGAAAAGGTGCTGGATCGGCGAATCGAAGCCCATGAGGCAATTTTTAAGCTGGTTGCTCCAATGAGACATATGAGGTCGTTGGAGTATCAGGAGTCTGAATCAGAACTTGCCCGAACGCCACAGTTCTTCATGAGTCCTGAGGAATTTTACTCTTGGCATATTCAGCATAGAGAAGTGGCTGCGACCTATTCTGCGTGGCTAACAAAGCCTGTAAGCCGTGAACTCAATTTTATACAAGACTATACGCTAAACCTATCTATGCTTATCGGGCCAGCCCCTGCCGATCTATTTCCTGAGATTGGTCGTATCATTCGGTCAGACTTTATCGATATGGCGCACCAACTAGAGAAAATTGCATTCGATTTTTTTGAGAAGGACCTAAGTAAGATGACATTTGGTGATCCTGACGAGCATCATAAATATAAAAAAGATGAAACGTTAGAAAGGTTAAACTTAACCGAACTATATCAAGAATGGGCTACAATAGCCGAAATGATCCAGTCGAATACAGAGTCTTCTATGACCAAATAATGGCAATTCCGTAAATATGGAGAAAATACAATGAATTATGAATGGGAACGAGCATCAGAAAGAGGCCAAAAAGGAGTCGGATATGTGGAGGTATACAACACCACTGCTAAGAAGCCGTCTGAAAACCCTTGCTGTAGCCGGTATTTGAATCGGCGTACTCATCGAGCCATATTCAGGTTTCGCGACAAAATCTGAACAGAAAGGCTCGTATGATGAGTACGCCTAGTAGGCAATATGCCACCGATGTAACCGATGTGCAATGGCGTCGGATCGAACCGTTGCTGCCGGCTTCGACATGGCAGCCGAACGGTCCGGGTCGGCCACCGCGGGATCGACGCCAGATCGTCAACGGCCTTTTGTATCTGACCAAGACCGGTTGTCCTTGGGCTTTGTTGCCTTCTTGTTTTGGACCGTGGAAAACGGTGTATGATTACTTTCGTCGCTGGAGTCTACAAGGGGTCTGGCCGCAGGTATTGGATCGACTCACCCAGCGGGAACGCCGCCTCAACGGACGGGCTCCAACGCCGTCGGCTGGCGTAGTCGATAGTCAGACGATCAAGACGGCAACCCATGGTAAAACAACCGGTTATGACGCCGGAAAAAAGGTCAAGGGGCGCAAGCGTCATCTGTTGGTCGACACCTCGGGCTTGCTTAGACAGGTGGTGGTCACCGCCGCCGATGTAGAGGATCGGGACGGCCTCAAGCAGGTGTTGACCCGCTTGGGGGCCTCCGGCGTAGCCCGGTTACGCAAACTGTGGGGCGATGGCGGCTATCGAGGCGATCCGATCCGAACGTGGGTGGCTAACGTAAAAAAGACGCACAAAATAGACTTGGAAGTCGTCGCCAAACAAGGCCCCGGCTTTGAGGTGTTACCACGCCGTTGGGTCGTCGAGCGCACGTTTGCGTGGTTGATGAATTTTCGCCGACATGCCCGAGATTATGAGGTGTTGACCCACCATAGCGAAGCCTTGATCCAGATTGCTATGATCCACTTGCTGCTCAAACGGATCAAATAGAAAAAATATAGTTTTCAGACGGCTTCTAAAGGCCATCGCATTAGTGCTGTAATCAGCTTTCTCCCTCAAATAACAGGCCGTTCCAATCAGAGGCAAGTTAATGTATGTCTGTTTTTTGAAGGTAAAAAAGTGGAATTAACCGATGGCTTTTTTCACTGGATATATGACGATATTGGAGATATCGTTCAGGAGAAAGAAAGTGAATATTTCAATAGTGACTCTGAAGCGTTGGAGTATATGATAACTCAAACTCTGATAGTAGACAGAATGCCTCAACTTGATTTGGTATCAAATGGTGATTACGCAATAGGCTAATAATTTTGTGATATAAGGATGAAGACTTCACTTCATCTAACACAGCGTTTTGCGCTGCGGCGCATACGCGCCTTGGGCTACGCCAACCCGCTGCGCGGGTTCGCAAATCGTGAAGACGTTAGCCGAAAATACCCAAGGAAATGTGACTTCATCGATGAATCAAATTCTCTCTCAAGAGGACATTGAACGCTTCCATCTGAACGGGTACGTCCGCCTCGAATCGGCTTTTGATCGCACACTTACGCACCGCGTGATGACGTACATATGGGAAATACTTGAGCAGAGATACGGCTTCGATCGCGAAGATTCCTCAACCTGGAATCGCCCGACAAAAGGACTCATCAAGATACTGCAAGCGAACCGAGACCTTTGGAATATTGGCGACCAGAAGATCACATATGCGATCACCCAGCTCCTAGGTCCTAGCTGGAAATCACCCACCCACTGGGGCACCTTGCTCCACACGATGCCTGAATCCCCCGATATGTGGAATATTCCGACGGGATGGCACTGGGACTCAGATCCGTTGGAAATCATAAATGGGAAAGAAGGTCTGTTCATCTTTATTTTTATGTCCCACGTCTTACAGCAGCACTTGTGGCTCGGGCCTGCGCCCCTCGACCTAACTTGCTTGCAGCAAGTTCACAAGTGCACCAACCGTTACGCGAAAAATGAGATCCTTGTGCACATCAGTTAGCACATCAAGAAAGTTACAGTATATCAGAGCGTAGATTTGGCGATCAGCAAGCAAGCATTTATAGAAGCCTCCAAGGCAAAGCCGACCTTTACTGCTGAGCAGGGAGCAGTGGCTTTTGATAGACAGGGGCTAGGCTCGGTTATCGAATGGACTGAACTTGAAGCAAATCCAACCAACTGTGTCTACAAGGCAGTGTGTTGCGACGGCAGCTATGTGATCAAGATCAAGTATCGAAAAGCCTTCTCGCTAGCGGTCGATTTCAATATTACCGCATTGTTACGCGATACAACCACTCTGCCCGTCCCGGAGATCAGTGTATTATGCGAGGACACCGATGCGTTCGGATATCCTTATCTGATTTCTAGTCTGCTCCCCGGTACTCAAGGACGAGACTTTTTCGAGATGCCCAGTACTAGCGATGATCGGCGGTGTCGCCTGCTCAAAGAATTTGGCTCAGTGGTCGCTGCCATCAATGAACAGAGAGTATCCGACGGTCTTCTGCCCGTGCAGGATGTGACCCAATGGCGAGAAGACATACGGAGAAAGCTCCTTTACAATCAGGACTTGGTAGCCGACCTGCCAGAGGATTGTCAAGCCAAGTTGCCCATTATCGAAGATCTTCTGGACAAGATTGATGTCGTGCCGAATCCGAGTCCTCAAGGGCTTCTATGGGGAGATGCAACTATACACAATCTTTTGGTTGATGATGATGGCCATATAGTCGGCATTTACGATTTTGAGAACGGAGCGACTGGCGACCTTCTACATGAACAACTGCATGTCGCAGCAGAGTTTACCCGAGAACCTCAAGAAATTTATGGCCGCGATCACTATCCGCAGGAGTTTTGGTCTGGGTATGCGGAGGCAGGTGGAGTGCGGATAGAACCAGATGAGACGTACCTTAAAGTCAGACAAGCCACCATGGGCGCCGGTTTGTGCTGGTTCTGGGAAGTGTTGGGAGCCTTTCACCCCAAAACGCCGCAATGGCTGGATGACTTGGAAAGTGGATTAAAAAGCCTTGTGGATTCCTGAGGTTCGGGTGCGCATAAACGCGAAAGTGGCGATTTTGGCCTTTGCCGTGCTGTGTGGGATTGCAGGGTTTTGCAGCCATGGGGCGGCCCAAGAAAATTGGTGGCGGCTCGGAGGAGAGGGCGGCGTTTCCTGGACGGAAGTAGCGGATTTCAGCCTGATGACGGACGACTCGACCGCCGCCGGGGCGCTCCAGCCTTTCGAACTCAAGCCGGACGAGAACCTCTTGCCTCGGTTGGGACCCTGGCAGCCCTTCAGGTTCACCTTCGACCCGGTTTACCACTCGGGTCATCCGCGTTTGTGGCTGGGACAGGGCAACTTTCTATTGAAGAGCCGCGACGAGAACCTGGGGAATTATGGCATTTTGTACCAGGCCGACCTCCTCGTCTTCGTCGACGGCGATCCCGCCACCTACGTCGAGCGCAGGGACGAGGTCGCCGACCGGCGCAGCCGCCCACCATCGGGGTCGTCTTTCTATTACACGATAGATATGGGCGCGCAGGTGCCGGTGGAGCGCTTTGTGTTCTACCCTCCCGAGGGGGTGAACCCCGACAGCGACCAGCCCTTTCGTCCCAACTATGTCCTCAAATCATTCAGCCTGACAGCCCGCCAGGACGAGGGAGGTATAATGGAAGAGGAGATGGAGCGGGGCTTCAGATGGCGCGGGGCGGGCTTCTGCTGCCCGCTGGAAAATCAGCTAGCCTACCGCGAAGCCAACCGCGACAGCGTCACCGAGGTCCGCTTCCCGCTGCAGAATTTGCGCTATTTGCGCCTGCTGGAAGTCCCCGACGGAGTCACTTTGGACGATCAGCCGATCGTCGTCCAGTCGGCTTATGCGGAGATGGAGGTCTACGGCCGGGGTTTTGCGCCTACGGCGACCTGGGAGTCGCAGATAGTGGACCTGGGGCGGGAGGTCAACTTCGGGCGAGTGGTCTTCGAGGTGAGCAAGTGGCGCAAGGACGGGGAGCAGTTGGTCGCCCTCGAGGACGGTCCGGTTCGCGTCCAGGTGGAGATCAGGACGGGTCGCGACGGCACTCCGACGGCCTACTTCGGCTTTGACGATCTGGGAGCCCACGTGGAGGTGACCAAGAAACAGTGGGAACGGCTGACTTCCTCCGTGCCGAGGGCGACCTTGATCAGTTCCATATCTAGACTGGAGGCGCGCGGCACCACGGTGCCGGCGGTGGGATTCCGAGGGCCGGTGGTCGAGGATCTGAAAAACTGGAGTTTCTGGTCGGTGCCACTCGAGGAGTCGGGACAGCACCCGCGCCTGCCGTGGGGGCGCTACTTTCAGCTGCGGGTGCAGCTGGAGACGGATGCGTTCTTTGACTTTGCCCGGCTGGATTCGCTGCAGATCGAGATCGCGCCGCTGTTGGCGGATCGGGTCGTGGGCGAGGTGGTCCTGGAGGAAGATCACCAGCCGCAGGGCGGGCGAGTGCGCGTGCCGGCGGGCGAGAAAAAGTCGTTCGTATACGATATTGGCGTTGAATTTTCCAGCGCGGATCGCACCGGCTTCGACGTCGTGCGGGTCATGACGCCGGCGGAAGCGGAGTTCGGCTGGCTGGAGATAGGTGAGCCCCTGGGCGCCGTGGAACCGGACAGCATCGTGAACGAGGAAAGCGGTTTTGTTGTATTTTTGCCCCGCCGCTTGAGTCCGGAGGGCGATCAGCGGCTGCGCATTGGGCTGGAAACGGTGCTCTACGACGAGGCCGGCGAGTTCGGAGGGGAGGTCTTCAACCGCGGGGAACAGAGCTTGTTGCAGCGGGTCGAAGGCGGTGATGTCAGCGAGGAGCTTGGTTCCAACCAGCTGGTGGTGGTGGCGTCGGCCTCCTCGGCAAGGGGAGTTCTGGGGGATCTCGAGGTGGGGAGCCGCGCTTTTACCCCTCAGGGGGACGGCGTCAACGACCAGTTATCCATCCAGTATACCTTGTTCCGGGTGCAGCAGGCGTCCGAGGTAAAGGTCGGCATCTATGCCCTGGACGGACGGCGGGTATGGCAGGCGCAGCCAGAGGCTCAGGCCGCGGGGCGCCATACGGCCCGCTGGGACGGTCGGGATGGAGCCGGACAGCTGGTCGGCCCTGGCATCTATCTGGCGCGGGTGGAAGTAGAGACGGATAAGGGCAGTGAGATCCGCCTGCAGTCCGTCGCTGTAGCATACTGAACGGGGAATATCAGACCGGGCACGCTCCCCTCGCCGACTTTCCCATTCCCGACAAAAACGACTGGGTTATAGCGGTGCAGGTGGTGGACGAAATGGACGCAAATTGGAGCACATCTCATGATCACACGGGGTCGTCAACGGGCAAACCGTTAGAGGAAATGGAAGAAAAGAATCGCCCCTCACTGACCTGGCGGCCCCGGCGCTTTTGCCGGTGCAAAAACAGCATACTCCGCTTCCGTAAAATCGCAATAGCGCTCATTCTGGGCTTTCCCCTACTGGGGGAACTGTACAGTTACGAATCAACGACGAAGTTGAGCAAAGGGGAGATCATGCTCGAGCGGATCGGCAAAGGTATCAACGTGGATGTCTCCCGTCTTGAAGGTGGTCCACCCGAAAAGGTGTTGTATGATCCTGCCCAATATGATGCCGTCAAGGCAGCGGGATTCCAAAGCATTCGCTTCTTCGTTGGCGCTGGGGAAGATCCTGCTATCTACAAAACCAGGATACAGGACGCGTTTGACCGAGACCTTGCTGTCGTGATCTGCTTGTGGGGGAGCGGTCAATGGGCATCAAAGCCGAAAGAGGGCATACAGGAGTTTGTCGCAATTTGGGATAGAATTGCGAAGTACTACAAGGACTATCCCGGCAGCCTTGTCTTTGAACTTTGGAACGAACCGGCGGGGCTGATAGTGGAACCGGGAGGGATTCAGGGGATAAAGGACGGCAAGACCGTTATGGAATACCTCAACGCGGCGATCCCCATCATCAGGAAGACCAACCCAGACCGCACGCTCGGAATCGGCGGACCTGGCTTTAACGGGGGTCGTGAACTCGAGGAATTCGTCACACCGGAATATCTGACGTACAGGCTGGAAGACGGCTCAGGGTTTGAGGACGACACCAATATCATCGGCCTCTTCCACATGTATCAACCTCACAAGTTCACGCATGGGACCTCGGGGCTAGACGAAGTTCCTGGGTGGAAGGATGAAGTGAGAGAGCAGATGTCACACTCGGTGGCATGGTCGAAGAAATGGAGGAAGCCTCTGCTTCTGAGCGAATGGGGTGCCTGGGTGCCGCCCTGCCATACGGTTGAAGACTTCAAGGCCTATATTGGGTTTGTAGCCGACGAATGCAAGAAACACAACATCGGCTGGATGTATTATTGTGCAGGTTTCAACAACCAATGGGCCTTCAACATTCTCAATACTGAGGACGGTTGGAACCAGAACGCACTTGATATTCTTACGGAAGTCACGGCCCCCCCGCCCCCGCCTATGTCGCCACTCATCAATTCGGAGTTCAGCAGCGGAACCGATCACTGGACCGGCGAAGGGTCCGTGCAGACGTCCGTGGCAAGGAGTGCAGGCCTGAGCGGCCTAGCTGCACTCAAAGTGGAAATCAAAAAATCGGACCGTGCCGAAATCTATCAGGAAACCTCCAAGAGAGAGTGGAGTCCTCCGGGTAGGTACCTGATCTCCCTGAGAAAGGGAAGGCTTTATAAAATATCCTTCCTGGCCAAGTCCGTGGGTGGGATGGGAACTCTCAAGGTGCGATTGGCCGACGTCTCCGGTTCGAGCGATGGGTTTTGGACATCCACGCCGGTGACAATCTCGAACGCAAAAAGGGAATATACGATTGAGTACAAGCATACCGGCGGGGATATAAGAGATGTCCGGGTGGCGTTCCTGTTTGGCGACAGAGACCAGGTTATCCTGCTGGATCGAATTGCACTGCACGGCTATCGGGAATAGGTAGCAGCACTCGGAAAAGTGACGGATTCGATGCAACCCGCAACGCCTCCTGATTCCCGAGATTGATCATGGATTCAATAAGTAACAGTGAAGCCTTGGCTCGGCAGCGCGAACACCGGCGCGACGCCGTTCCGATCGAGCAGGAAGATCCCCGTGTTGCCCGCGGGTGAGTGCTGCGGGACAGATTCCCAACGTCCCGCCGGGATTTCAATAGACGATCGACACCATTCGGCTGACGCTCTGGCTGCGGGCGTCGCTTTCCACTTTGAGCCGTAGAAAGTAGTGGCCGGGCGGCACCAGGTCGCCCGATTGGTCTCGCCCGTCCCAGACCAGTTCCTGGGCGCCGGCCAGCGCTCGTGCCGAGATCTGGCGCACCCGGCGGCTGGCCAGGTCGAAAAGCTCCAGTTTCAGCGGTCTGTGCTCCAGCACGTTGATCAGGTTCAGGCTGATGAAGAGGCGGTCACCTATGCCGTCGCCATTGGGTGTGAGCACTCTGGGGTACACGGAGAGATGGGCGAAGAGAGCGCGGTCCAGGGGCAACTCGATGATATTGGTACTGCTTTCGACCTGTGGGTTGGCGTCACCCGGTTCGACCCGCTGGCGCACGTCCGGGCCCAGCCGGCTGTCTTCGAGAAAGAGGTCAAAACGCGTGGCCTGCAGGAAAGCGGCGGCCTCAAAGCGCATCTCCACCAGTTCGCCGCTCTGCACCCGGCGGGGGAACTGCAAACGGAAGCCGGCGCTGTCCTCTCGCGCCTGGACCTCGATGGGCGCGCCATCGAGGCGGGTGTCGACAAAGCGCAGGGGCGTGGAGGCCTCTATGGCCAGCCGGTCAAAGCCTTCGCGAGTAGCAGGGGCGCGCAGCCAGTAGGAAAAGGTCACCATGGTGCCCGGCTCGACCTGGAAGGGGTAGACCTCGGCGCTGACGCGTTCGGCGATGGGATCGGTGAAGTCCAGGCTCACCCAGTCCAGGGAGGGTGCCCGCAGGGGGGAGTCGCTCACCAGACGCGCGTCGAGCTGGACGAAGCGCCTGAGCGAGGGCGAGAGGAAGGTCTGGCCGGAGGCCGCGTAGATATTGCTCCAGGGACTCCAGTCGCCGCCGGGCGCAGTGGTAGTATCGATGGGGCCGCGGAAAGAGGGAATGAGCTTGTCCCACTTCTTTTCGGTGACTTCTTTGAGATTCTTGTCGTAGAAGGTGAAAAGCTGCTCCAGTTCGTCGCCCGAGCGGCTGCGCAGCTCGAGCCGGGTGCCGGAGGGCACATCGGCGGCCCAGCGGAGGGCATTGACATTCTTCCGGCCCTCGAGATCGAGGATGGGGGAATGGAAGCGCACCTCGCGCGGAAAACCCTCGCTGAAGACCATGATCTCCGCAGTGTGGCCACTGGAGTAGCAACCGGGCGCGCTAGTGCTGGATGCGGTGGTACACTGGGCGTCCCAGGTCTTGAAGAGGATGCGCACGAAGCGCGTGGGGATGGGGGCGAAGCGGTGCGCAACCATGCCCTGGCTGCGGGTGGTCCGCGGCAGGACGCCGGAAAAGTGCTTGGTCCAGCGCAGCGAGCCGTCCGCGGCCAGCGAGCCGTCCGAGGTCATCATCTCGTGGAAGTTCATATTGAAATGCCGCCCGCGATCGATATGGCCGATGTGGTGCACCTGGTCGACCCAGTAGACGGCGCCCAGGTCCAGGATGATCCAGGCCCAGACATCGTCGGAGGCGCGCGGGACTCGGCCGCTGCGCCAGTAGGTGTTGATTCGGCCGTCGACCAGCCGCAGGGCATTGGTCAGCGTCGCGGCTTCGAAATCTGTGCGGTTGGTGCCGATGATGATCTCGACGTCCCCGCCCCGCTCGCGCAAGCCCGAGACCAGGTTGTCGCCCAGGGCTTCCACTTCGATTTCGACCAGCCGCGCATCGGGCGCGGCCTTGAGCGCTTCGAGACGCACGAACTGGATCGGCGTCGGGGGTATGGCGGGAATGGCGAAGTCGACGCGGTGGGCGCTGTTTGCGCCGAAGCGCTCGGCGATGCGGTAGGTCAGGGTGCCGGGGACCGGGACTCTGGCATGGTCGACGAACTGTTCCCCTGTGGACAGCAGCAGGTTGAAAATCTCGAAAGGGGGTGCGGCGCCGTCGAAGACCAGGGAGACGCGGCTGGCCGGGACGCCGCGGCCCAGATCCACCTCGATCCAGCCCGTCTCTTCCAGGTCGCCCGAGGCGGGCTGCCAGCCGGTCGCAGGGTCGCCGTCGAAGACCAGGGCCGCAGTGGCGCGGTTGGACCCGACGCCGCGGATGCCCCCGCCATGGTCTAGGGCATCGAGTGCGGCATTGATGTTTTTGCGAGCCGGCAAAGGGCGGACGACCCCCAGGGGCGTCAGTTCGACGATCCCCAGGGGCAGGGTCCACTGGCGCCATTGGGCGGCGTTGTCGAAGCGCAATTCCTCGGCATTGAGCGGAGCAGCCGCAGCGAGCGCCAGCACGGCGCAGCGCAGATGTCGGCAAGACCATTGCATAACAGGGAGCAGCGTTAGGCGCGGTAACTGCTGTGTAGGACGGCGGGCCGGGCACGATCTGGCTTCGGGCGCGGGCATTGGGCACCAGGAGCTCACAGTTTGCTCGAGGGCCATGCAAAAGGGCACCGGCCGTCGTGCCCGTACGTGAAGAGCGCTGTCCGCCTCGGTGACTCAGCCTCCCAGCGGTACGCCCCGTGACAGACCGTCCCTCCTAAAAAGAAGAGAACAGACCCGCGACGCATTGGAATGTGGCGGATCGGCGCGCGCTCGTTGCAGACCCGCACCGAATGCGGCAAGGGGTAGCACGATTTGTGACTGCCCGGCACTACGACAAATCCGCCATCGTCGGGCCCGACGTCGGTGAGCTGCCAGGCGACGTTGATGCCCGACCTCGTGTGCACGCGCCCGTTTACCATCTCGTAGTGCTTGCCGATGCAGGTCGGGTTGGCGTTCCCCGAGTGCAGCATCTGCCCGCTCGAGCCTTTGACGTGGCACAGGGCCGTGTTCTGAGTTACCCTGTACCCTGGTCCAATCATCCAGTTCAGGCGCTGGATGACGGCCGGATGCGCCAGCATTTTGAGGAAAGGCGCATTGTGCGGCACCGGTAGCTGAAACAAGTCCTTCAGGTCCGGCCGGCCCGTGCCCGAGATCGTCGGCGCCCCAGGGATGTCGGCAAGCGTCACGTCCCCGTCAAGCTTGTCGCCTACGCCCCGGTACACCTGGCGGTCGAGGTTGGCGTCGATGCCCGCCACGGCCGCATCGACCCAATCATCGTCCATGACGCCCTCAACCAACAGGAAGCCCTGGGTGTCAAACGCCCAGCGCTCGGCATGATCATCTCGGCGTTCGAACTCGAGGGCAGAGGAGGCCCTCTGCGCCGCGTCGGCATCGTCGGCGGAGGTGAGCCAGGTGGTAGTGCCGTCCGATAGGAGCAGGCGACGCGAGTCGCCGCCCGCCAGCACGGTTTGCTCGGCCTCGCCCAGCTCTTCCGCCCATGCGGGCAGGGGCTGCTTGTCCTGCTGGTCAGGTGGCCCCTGTGGCCGAGCCGTGCGCGAGATGAAATTTACCACGAGTAGCTCGCCCTCATCACCCTGCGGGCAGACCCCGTGCAGCGTGCTAGCGGCGCACAGCAGCACGTCGCCCGCCGCCAGCGCCGGGCGCTCGGCGAAGCGGCTGGAGGATGGAAGCGGTGGGGCAGGCAGCCCGCTCTTGTGCGAGGAGGGCACGACCACCAGCGGGCACTTGCCTTCTGCGGAGTCCGTGAGGGCGATGGCCACCACCAGCCCCTGGCACTGCCGGATGCGGACCTCTTCCCAGGCGCCGCCGGCCCGCGGGAGCTGAGTTCCGTCGGCGTTGCGGCCATTCCACCCCGCTAGGTTGATGTACGCCCGGTCCAGCGTGTGCACCCCGCCTTCCAGTGGCAGCGAGGCTTCGTCGTACCCTCCTGCGGCGGCGGCAGGGACGTGCCTCGCAGGGCCGTCCTGGCGAAAGCCATCGCCGCACAGCTCGCGCACGTAGCGTCCGACGGCACCGGCCTCGCTGCAGAGATTGCCCAGCCCATCGCCGCTGTCGCGGCACGCGGACAGCTCGGCCTGGCTGAGGAGTTGCGGCAGCACGACGAACCCGAGCGCGTCGAAGGTGAAGTCCTGCTCTATGGTAAGGATCGATGGCTCGTGCACGTGCGTCGCCTCGTTCCAGTGGTTCACTGTGTAGGTGTCGATGCCCATAGTTAGACCTCAATGGATTCTGGAGGGTGGACGGTGTTTTCTGGCATCTCTCCGTCCCACTCAACCCATTCAACATCCGCGGCTATGCTACCTACCGAGAACACCGCTACGGCGGCAAACTAAACAAAGTTCGCGTATCTCACAACTACGGGTCCTGGTGATTCGCGAGGGAAGCGGAATCGTTCAGCAGAGCCAGTGACGACACAGGACCTGTAATAGTCACGACTCAACTCATCAGATGGTCTGCCCAACTCTTGATTTCAACGTGGGATTTATTATCCCTCAGGGGATTCTCGTTACTATGCCAGCTTTTCGCGGAAGATCTGATATCTGAAATGGGAGAAAAGAATCGCCCCTCGCTGGCCAGGCGGCTCCGGCGCTTTTGCCGGTGCAAAAACAGTATACTCCACTTCCGTAAAATCGCAATAGCACTCATTCTGGGCTTTCCCCTACCGGGGAACTGTACAGTTACGAATCAACGACGAAGTTGAGCAAAGGGGAGATCATGTTCGAGCGGATCGGCAAAGGTATCAACGTGGATGTCTCCCGTCTTGAAGGTGGTCCACCCGAAAAGGTGTTGTATGATCCTGCCCAGTATGATGCCGTCAAGGCAGCGGGATTCTTAGAAGCCGTCTGAAAACTCTAATTTTCATTTGATTCGTTTAAGTAGCAAGTGGATCATGGCAATCTGGATCAAGGCTTCACTATGGCGGGTCAAGACCTCATAATCTCTCGCATGTCGGCGAAAATTCATCAACCACGCCAAGGTGCGCTCGACGACCCACCGGCGTTTAACTAGGGTAAATCCGGAGCCTTGTTTGGCGACGACTTCCAAGTCTATTTTGTGCGTCTTTTTTTGGTTGGCCACCCACGTTCGGATGGCCTCGCCTTGGTAGCCGCCATCAACCCACAGCTTGCGTAACCGAGCCACTCCGGCGGCCTTCAAGCGGGTCAACACCTGCTTCAAACCCTCTCGATCATCGACATCGGCGGCGGTGACCACCACCTGTCGAAGCAAACCCGACGTGTCCACCAACAAATGCCGTTTGCGGCCTTTGATCTTTTTACCGGCGTCATACCCGGTTGTTTTACCATGCGTTGCGGTCTTAATCGTCTGACTATCGACGCAGCCAGCCGACGGCATCGCCGCCCGGCCGCTCTGGCGGCGTTCCCGCTTGGTCAACCGATCCAACACCGGCGGCCAGACCCCTTGCAGGCTCCAGCGACGAAAGTAATCATACCCCGTTTTCCACGGCCCAAAACAAGCAGGCAACAAAGCCCAAGGACACCCCGTCTTGTTCAAATATAAAAGGCCGTTGACGATTTGGCGTCGATCCCGCGGCGGCCGACCCGGACCGTGAAGCCGCCAGCGCGGCGCGGGCAGCAACGGTTCGATCCGCTGCCATTGTCCATCGGTTAGATCGGTGGCATATTGCCTACGCGGCGTACTCATTATACAAGCCTTTCTGTTCAGATTTTGTGGTGAAACCTGAATATGGCTCGATGAGTACGCCCTTTCAAATTCGGCTACATCAGAGGGTTTTCAGACGGCTTCTTAGAAGCGGTTTCATAACTGTCTGAGTACGATCACCAGACAGGCGACATTGACAAAGGCTTGATACATCTGAATATGATACTCCCATCGGACCACCAGCCGTCGAAAATTGCCCCACCACGAGAAGGTGCGTTCGACTTTCCATCGTCTCTTGTAGCGGCGCAAGGGTCGTCCATCTTGCGTCGGCGGTTTCTTTCGATTTTTCCGATGGGGACCGATCAACTCAATCCCGCGTCGCGCCAATCGAGTCCGTAGCGGATCCGAATCGGCGGCTTTGTCGTAGATCAACCGACGCGGATTTTTCCGCGGCCGACCGCGGCCGGGTCGAGGGATCGCCACCCGCTCCAGCGTGGGCTCAATCAACGTGACTTCTGCACAGGACGCCGAGTCCAGGTAGTTTCCCAGAGGAAGACCTTGGCCGTCGACCACCACCATCCACTTCGGACCCTTTCCACGGGGGGTTTTACCGACACAAGGCCCCCTTTTTTGGCCGGGGCAAAACTACCATCGGCGAAGGTTTCGGCCCAGTCGAGTTGGCCTTGCGCATCGAGTGGTCGCAGCAAGGCCCGCCACGCCTTTAGCCAGATCCCGTCGGCTTCCCAAGCCCGCAGCCGACGCCAGCACGTACTGGGCGAGGGGTATTGCTCAGGCAGATCTTTCCAGCGTGCGCCACTACGGAGCACCCACAAAATGCCTTCAAACACCGGGCGGTTGGGAATCGGTTGGGGGCCCCCGTTGGCGGAGGCTTGGGGTTCCGGCAGCAGCGGAGCAATAGGCGACCACTGGGTATCCGTCAGTTCGGAACTATGGCGGGACATGGCAGGACTCCTGGTCAAAAAAAATAGAAGACCGAAAAAAAGAAAAAACCTGACTCCCTATCAAGTTATGAAACCACTTCTAATGAAAACATGGAAAAGGGATCGTTATGGCGTCGCCATGAGATTTACGAAATGGTGCGTTTATCTCAGGAAGGGAAACAAGGAGACGACGCCCTTCTCGATTCACCAGGACGATTATCCCTTCCTCCAGATTGGCGAAACAGTGTTCTCGCGCTATTGAAGTTTGAAGTTGAAAAGGGGACGATCCCGTTCAATGGAAGCTATTATACAAGAGAGAAACAGATACCCCTCCGCTGAAGTACCGCATGACTAATCGACGAGGGTCGCCGCGCCAGTGCTTCCTTGACCTCCCCGCCCGGATGCTTACATTGGGCCTCTGTAGTCAAGCCTCGCAACCTTGCGAGGCTCTGCGGGCCTGACACATCGCGTTCTCGGTTCTCATCGAATCGAGAACGCCTTTTTTATGCTTTGGCTGTTGAAAAATCCCCACACGCCGGGGGCTTGTGGGGTGGTCTAATTCGGTCATATCTTGCGGGCCTCTCTCTCGACCCACATCATAGCTCGGTTCGTAGAAACAAAGCCTTCGGGGACGTGCGGCGAAGGCGTGTGGTAGATTTTTCGGGAAGGGCGTCGCGTCCTTTTGCGTCGCCCGGGTTAGAAGAGCAAGGCGTCTTTGTGCCTTGCTCTGGATGATCGGGGGACGGGACCGGGAGGTGGTGGGTATCGCTCCGCGTTGTTCAGCCGGTAGCTTGCGCGTTCTGTACCATATGGCTGCCCTTCTGCCGGACAAAATAAAAGCCCAAGCGCTCGAGAGCACGCTGGGCTTTTCTAGCTGAGATCCCAGAGGGAAGGCTAGGCAAGGTGAAGAGTCTGATGTGAAGAATCTGTGACCTCTTCCAAGTACAGCTCGGTAGCCTCTTTGAGGTTTTTCAATGCTTCCTCCTCAGTCTTTCCTTGGCTAACCGTGCCTACCTGGGGGCAACGAGCGACGAATAAAGGCAAATCTTCGCTCTTGGTTATTACGGCTGTAAAACGCGTGGGCACAGGTCTCTCCTTCATTTAGGGCTGCAAACATGACTTGACCCCTTTGAGAGCCATAATACTGACACAGACCCAAGCAAATCAAGGTCTTGGTCCGCCTAATCCCGTCTATCTAGGACGGAGGTTGGAAAGCGTTTAACCTAGTGAGTAGCTACCGAACACAAAGGAACTTCCACCCGCTGGAAATCGGGTTTGATATAGAGCTACACCGCGCAATCAAGTACCTCAACGGCTATTCGGACCTCGTCGCGGGCGAGGTCGAAACCCTCATTACTCGGCCCGTCAACACATCGCACAGCGGCTTGAGCCGAGAGGAGCGGGCGGCCATGGGCATAGCCGACGGCTTGGTGCGAGTGGCGTGCGGCATTGAGGCCGCCGAGGATCTGTGCGCGGACTTTGCGCAAGCGCTGGCTAGGGTGTAGGGTGCTCTGAAATCGTGCAGTAAACAGAAAATTTAGGAAATGCGAAAAGGCTCCATGACTGAACCCTCCTAACTTCCTATCTTATGTATCTCTGGGAGACAACGTTGGATGATTTTTCCCTTCCGACCTAGTCGAGAGCGAAATTATAGTCGCGAAGCTACGCTAGATTCTGAAGGAACCGCGCTCGCTAACAGATTGAAGGTAACTCGCAAAGAAAGAGCTTGCCAATGACCCAAGAACTATCGAAGGACTTGATAAACGACTTGAACCGGCAGTTTGAAGCCGGGCTTGCCAAGGTAAAGTACGAGTACCAAAAGAATCTTCAAGAAGCGGACCCTCTCGACAGGGACGCCCTTGAGAAGATGCTGACCGTCTTCAACCAGCGACTTGTAATCTTCCAGCACGAATTTATGGACTACCTATCAAAGGTTCGCGATGGGGGGGTGAATCCAGATACAGAGGAGTTTGTAGTTGAGGCACCTCCTATCGATCGAATACCTGAGATAGCTTCCTCGATCATCGCAGGTGGTGGTGGCGCGATTCTTGTTGCATTGATTCCTGTGGGAACAGCGGGTTGGTGGATTTGGGCCACTACTCTCACCACTGCTGCTAGCATTGGTAGCGCTGTTGGTGCTCCCGCTGGTATTGTCACGGCAGGGGGGGGGGCGTCGTGGGAGCAGGTGTGGGAGTCGGTGTCGCTATCAGTATGAGGAAGTATCGGCGCAAGCTCGTTCGCAAGGCTCTTATAGCCAAATTCGACGAGGATATTGCTCCAAAGCTTCGTATTTTGGCTCGTGATAAGATCTTAACAGATAGAGGCTCGAAATGACAAATTTCTTCACAGCAACAGGTCTTGGTACCACTGACATATCGTTAAGATGTCTTGGCGGGATCTCTCCCGCTCTCGTCAATGCAGTATACCCGATGGAGGCCCTGACGAAACTTCACTATGCACATCATATTCCGGGATTTACTGGACGTTGGATGGATACCGGTTCCACAGCACTAGGCGGCGTAGTCAAAGGCCCTTTTCACCGTCTTACCCACGGGCACCATCTGTTTTGTAATGGCTACAAAGTCTTAAAGGACCCGAGACTAAAATTCGGGGAGTTCCTGCATCACTTGGGTATGGATTCGCTTACAAAACAAGGAATACCCAACCCACTCTTACCGCCGGCCGTTGGCGAACAGCTTGTGAAGCTTGGGATGAGGCCGCAGCTTGTGAATAAATTCCTGACGATCAATGTGCCCAAAATTCTGGGAGGCAGTGTCAGTCTTGCCTGTGCGGGAAGGGATGTATTTTTCGCATTCTCCGACAAAATACCGCACACTTTTCTTGCCGCAGGGACATATTTCGGACTCGGGGCATTGGACATTGCTTTGGGTCTGTATCCACCGAATTTTCTTCTCCTAACCGCAGGAGCGACAGAGATTGGAGTCGGTATTGCCACAACCTATCGGACGATAGTCGATCCAATACTTCCGGTGGTGGGAGTTCCCGCCAGTGTCTTCCTCCCAGCACTCGGCCAATCTGTGGCAATGGGAACACTAATTGGCGCATGCGCCAGTATCTTCACCGGAGACTCATGGACTGATGTGCCTAAGGCGGTTGCGACCAGTGCCTCCGCATCTGCTGTGCATACCTTGGTTACTTTTGCTGCCTCCGCGAACGGATTCCTTGGCCCGTTCATCGGACCAGTGGCCGCAATCGCCACCGCTATCCTCATGCGCAAGATGCTCGACTCTGTCTTTCCAACAATTGAACCAAAGCTAGTATACGAAGAGTACATCAACAGGGAAGACTTGAACGTCTTTCAGCATGAGACCGTCATGCCTATGCCCGGCATAGCGAAAGAACCAATCGGAATGCTGGAGGGTGATCGATTGCTGCTGAATGAAGCAGGTGTCCGTCAAGTTTCTGAGGTATGGGCTACTGGTGATGGCCAGCATTAGACGATTAGGAGACAGCAATGAGCCCGCTCATCGAAAAAGCACTTGAAGCGATTACCGCGAGAACGAATATTTCCACAGGATTGGCACATCCAAACGATATGAATGCTGCCAAAGAGATGTTCGTGCGACTTCATAGAGAGGGTGAGATTTTACTGTCGAACGAAATAGAATCGTGGGCAATAGAAAACGGTTGGAAACCCAGTGACGCTGCCGAACTTGGCTCACTCGGCCAACAAATCGGTATGGGCAAACAGCCACGAATCGAGCGCGAATGTTGGAGAGAAGACATACTCGAACAATTCCGATCCGAAATCGAAGAATCTTGATCTCCTTATCGGCAGGAATGCTCCGTGCATATCATCACGCGAAAACGCCTGAACGAGTTTGCCCAGAAACATCCTGATACCAAGGCATCACTCGGACATTGGTATAAATTAATGAAGCGAGGAGATTTCCGTTCATTTGTCGAGTTGCAAAAAGTATTTCCTCACGCCGATCAGGTAAAAAAATTGACGGTTTTCAACATTGGTGGGAACAAGGCACGTCTTATCACGGCAATACATTACAACCGACAGAAAATCTATATTCGTGCGGTACTAACGCATGATGAGTATGATAAAGGAAGATGGAAGGAGTAAATTATGGAAGCAAAAATACAAACCGCTCAAGATGTATGGCCCATGCTGACCCCTGTTGTGTTCGTTCCTCATGCAGAGAGCGAATATCAACAGCTTGTGGCTGTACTAGACGATTTGATTGATGTAGTAGGCGAGAACGAAAATCACCCCCTAGCCTCATTAATGGAGGTCATAGGTGTGCTGATTGAGAAATATGAGGATGAACACGTTCCTGAGCTAACTGAGGTATAACTGTTGGATGAAACTGAAATCTATGAACGTCCAACAATCACAATATCCCGTAGCGATCAAAAACCTCCCTCGGCGACTGCCCCGCAGCCAGTTCATCGCGCACGACGTTTTCCCCGGCGAGCTTTTCCATAGCCTTTTTGTGGACTTCGCCTTTGATCGCCGCCGGAATCACCGCCACGCCATCGTAGTCGGCTAGAATAAAATCGCCGGGGTGAACCTGCACGCCGCCGCAGGTGATCGGTTGGTTGATCGTTTTGGCGAGGATGCGGCCCGCCGAGTCGAGCGGCGAATAGCCTTTGCAGAAGCAGTGGTAGCCCATGGCGTTCATCTGGCGCACATCGCGGACCAAGCCGTCGGTGAGCACGGATTCGACGCCGCGAGCTTGGGCAGCCGTGGAGAGAAGCTCGCCCCAAAGGCCGGAGCGCTCTTCGCCATTGGTGGCGATGACGAAGACATCGCCGGGGCTAGCTTGATCGTAGGCGGCAAAAATTTGACCGTAGGGATCGGGGTGGGGTTCGGTATCAGCATACGCGTCGATAGTGAGGGCCGGGCCAGCGATGAAGGCGTCGGGGCGGCTGGGTCGGATATCGGGAGTCATGGCCTGATCGCGGTAGCCGAGTTGGTCCATGATGTCGGTAACTAAAGCCGAGTAGATAGGTTTCCATTCGTCGTACATTTTCAAACTCCTGTCGGTTTCGGCATGGTCTATTCTCTACGGCTTTTCACGATAGGCGCAGCGCTTCCCGCAGTTGTTGGGATGTCGGGAGTTTGCCTTTGAATTCCTCCGGCAAAGTCGATTGCAACTGGTATTCGGCCACACCGATGGGATTGGTTTTGCTCTTGAGCGCAAACTCCACTTCGAGGTTGTCCTTTTCCGCACACATGATGATGCCGATGGAAGAGTTGTCGTCTCTGGCTCGCTCTTTCTCATTGAGCACGTTGAGATAGAAGTCCATCTTGCCGGCGTATTCTGGCTCGAATGGTCCCGCTTTCAGTTCAAAGGCAACCAGCGACTTTAGAAAGCGGTGATAGAACAGCAGATCAACGAAATACTCCTTGTCGCCCAAGGTCAGGCGATGCTGCCGTCCCACGAAGCAGAAGCCATAGCCCAGTTCTAGAATGAAATCCTGCAATTGCTCGATGAGCCGAGTCTCAAGTTCTCGTTCTTTTACCTCGTGTGAGATCCCCAGGAATTCGAGATTGTACGAACTCTTGAGGGTTTCTTCCGCCTGTTCGGCCAGATGTTCGGGCAGTGTGCTCGGAAAGTTATGCGTCTTGCCTTCGGCCAAGGAGCGCTGATATGCTCCGGCCTTGATCTGGTTGAGTAGGACATTGCGCGTCCAGCCGAATTGGGCGGTGGCGCGGAGATAGTACAGGCGGGCGTCGAAATCAGATATCTTATTTAAAATCAATATGTTGTGTCCCCAAGGAATTTCTGCGACAAGCTGTCGCAGAAATTCCTTGGCTTGTTCCGTGCGATCATTTCCTAATTCTGCGACAGGCTGTCGCAGAATTGCATCTTTCTCCAGGGTTCCTATTTCCTGCACCGCTTGTGCAAGGACTCTAGCGTTAGAATACGCCTCGACCAACCGACGCATATCCCAGAGGTTGCGTGCCGAGAAACCACTTATGTGGGGGAACGCCTTTCTCAAGTCTGCGGCCAGCCTGTCCACTATTGACTTACCCCAGCCTTGTTCCTTCTGATTCTCTAAGATCCCGCGCCCGATGTCCCAATACAGCAGGATCATATCGCGGTTCACCGCCCGCGCTGCGCTGAGATGGGCCGACCGGATGCGCGCTTTCATCGCGCATAGCCATGCGGCGTAGTCAGGCAATTTTGCGAGTGTGTGAGTCATTTTTCTTTTCTTCGTAGATTCGGGCTAGAATGTTGGTGGCCCTAATTCTCTTTCTTCCGTCCCCCATTAAAAGCATCCGGCTTCTCGGTACCCGAAGGCCAATACCCGCTCGGATCCTCGCGCCACGGCGTCCCACACAACTCCGTCAAAACCCGCCACTCAGACGCGCCCATAACCTCTGGATGAAAGACGAAGCGCTTCAGCCCGGCTGCCTCGGACGCCCGCAAAATGCCGAGCAGATCGCGCGCGGGCATGGGGTCGCCGGCGTGCGGCGTGCGACCGGTCGAGACCCAGCAAATCACCTTGTCGGCACCAGCCGCCTCCAAAGCGCGGCGCGTCTCACCGTACACGACCTCGCTGAAAAACTCGTCGGGAAAACCCGCCTCTAAGTCAAAAAGCGTCCGCACCTGAGGCAGTTTGATGCCAAAAAGCGCCTGGACCACAGCAAAGGCGTCCTCCTCCGTTAGCCCCGGATTCCACTCCCCAAGCGTCTGCACCCAGCGCGCCAGTGTACCATAAAGGCCGTCAAAACCGCGATGCCAGTAGTAGTGCTTGGGCAGTATGTAATCGAAGTAGCCAGCCATCCGCTCGTAGTCCTGCCCGGTCAAACCAGAGACGACGGCCGTGCGCGGAATCCCACCCAACTCGATCTTGCGCGAGGCCTGATTGACGATTGTGCGGGCGTCTGCCCAAGAGCGGCGCGACTTCTCCTGCCGCATCCGCAACCAATACAGCCCATCCTCGTCGAGGTCGATTAAATTCAGCACCGAAAAGAGGCCGCCTTGGGCGAGGTAGCGCACCCGCTGGGGCGTCAGCCGACACAGGGCTTGCCGCAGATGGTCAATGCCGCGCTGTATCCGCCCGACATCGGCCCCCATGCCGGCAAACTGTTGATCCTCGCCGGGCCGGAGCTCCAGTAGCTCCCCGCCGTGGTGGAACGCTAGCTCGTAGTGGTTTTCGCCGGGGCCGTCGATAATGACGCCGTGGACCTGCGGGTAGAAAGTGATTAAGTCCTCCAGCCCAACCACCCCACCGCGACCCATGCCAAAGGTCATAATCTGCCAGCCACGCGCCGCTGCGTCGTCCATCATGGCTTGGAGCTTTTTTTCTTTTTCTAAGTCGCGGGGCGTCTCCTCCGGCAGCTCGACGCCGTGCTCGGCGTAGAGCTTGGGATTGGCCGGATAGCTGGGGATAATCGAACCATCGTCCTGCTTAAACTGCATGCGGCCGACGATAATGCCTTCTACGCCGCCTTCTTCCCAAGCGTCGAAGCGCTGCTGGTAGCCTTCGAGCCAGTGTTCGAGGGGCTGGTCGCTGTGGGTGAAAACCCAAAATTTCACAATGGCCTCCTTAGCGGTCTAACCACTTGTAGGCGATCTTGCCGTTTTGCCAGAGGTACTTCTCCGCCACGCCCTTTTCGCCAAAGTACGCTTTGACGATGGAGATGGCGGCCTTAAAACTCCCCGCCCGGTCCCTGACGGGCCAATTGCTGCCGTAGATCACGCGGTCTGCGCCAAAGGCGTCCCACATCGCGTCGAGGATCGGGCGATAAAAGTCCAGCTCTTCCGGCACCGGATCTACCCTGCTTTGTTCCATGATCGCCGAAACCTTCATAAAGACTTGCGGTTGCTCGGCTGCTTGAGCCATGGCGTCCAACCACGCCGGATCGGGATCACCACCGTCGGTCCCCACTCCACCGCAGTGATTGATGACGATGCGCAATTCGGGCAGTCGCCGGGCCAGTTCGGCCACTTGGCCCAAGTCCGCCGGCCCCACTAGCGCGTCGAGCTGCAAATCCCGTGCGACGAGATGCTCTATGTCGGCGAGAAAAGACCCAGCCTCCAAGTCGGCAAAATACCCGCTGCCGCAGCGAATGCCGCGGAAGAGCGCGTTCGCTGCAAGGCGGTCGATGTCGCTTTTGAAGTCCTCTCGGTTGGGATCGACGTGGCCCACCAGCCCGACGATCCAAGGGTCGGCAGCGGCCAAATCCAGAATCCACTGATTATCCGCCAACCACGCACTAGCTTCCACTACCACCGTCCCGGTCACCCCTTCGGGCGCGGCAAGGGCGCGGTGGTGCTCGGGCAATACCGTGCGGTAGAGCAATTCGTTGTCAGCCGGTGGCCAAGGCACTCCTTCGGACCGCGTGGGATCGTAGAAGTGGGTATGGGTGTCGATGATCACGATGCGTTCCTTTCTGTCATAGTGGATTCAATCAGCGTCGCAAATGCCTCTATATCTTCCGTCTCAGTGTCGAACGAGGTCATCCAACGCACCTCACCTCGCGTGGCATTCCAGGGATAAAAGAAGAACTCCTGCTGCAAAATGGGGATCACTTCTGTCGGCAACCGGGCGAAGACGGCGTTGGCCTGCACTGGGTAAATCACCTCCACCCCGCGAATGGGCCGCACTCGCTCGGCCAGCACCTGCGCCATGGCGTTGGCGTGCTGGGCACTCCGACGCCACAGGTCGTCGGTCAGCAGGGCCGTAAATTGCGCGGCGACAAAGCGCATCTTAGAGGCCAGTTGCATACCCTGCTTGCGCGCACGGCGATAGTCCTCGGCCAACTCAGGCTTAAAAAAGACTACGGCTTCTCCCAGCATCAGGCCGTTCTTGGTGCCGCCAAACGACAGCACATCAACCCCGCAATCCCCGGTGATTTCCCGCAGTCCTAGGCCCAAGCCCACCGCTGCGTTGGCGATCCGCGCTCCATCGACATGCAGGAGCAACCCGTGCTCGTGGGCGCAGTCGGCGAGGGCGCGGATCTCGCTGGGCGCATAGACGGTGCCCAATTCGGTGGCCTGAGTAATCGACACCACGCGGGGACGCACTTGGTGCTCGTCGCCGCGAGCCGCAATGTGGGCGGCTATCCCTTCGGGCGTGATTTTGCCGTCGGGCGCAGGCGCAGGCAGGAGCTTGACGCCGGCCACCTGTTCGGGGGCACCGCATTCGTCGATGTGGAGATGAGCGGTGTCCGAGCAGATCACCGCGTCGTAAAAGCGCGTGAGCGCGGAGAGGGCTGTAACATTGGCTCCGGTGCCATTGAATGCAAAGAAAACCTCTACCTCCGCGCCCAACACCTCCCGAAAAAGCGCCACGGCTTCAACAGTGTGGGGATCGTCCCCATAGGAATGCACGTGCCCCACGTTGACTCGCTGTAAGGCCGCCATGACCTCGGGGTGGACCCCGGCGTGATTGTCGCTGCCAAAGCCGCGGATGCGCTCGCCCATTATTGCCAGTGCCTGTAAAATTTTTCGAGACAATTATAGGACAACACACTAGGTGAGTCCCAATTGGTTGCCGATCATGCCCGTGAAATGGTCTATGATTAACCAGATGCCGGCGACGACAAATTGGCCGGCGATCAATCCTAAAAAGAAAGGACGGCTTTTCCTGAAAAGCCTAGGCCCGCCGTATTTCATAATGACCAGTTTGCAGAGCCAGGCCAAAAAGACGCTGCACCAGACGGTCAGCACGGGGTAGCCAATTACGCTGATCGGGTACCCCAGCGGATGCAGGGGCCACCAAAGGTAGTGCCGCCGGGCGACCATGAGCAAGCCCATCACAGACGCCCCCACCCCTGTGAAGATCCAACCCCCAGTATCGGTCTCGGCCGGCGTCATTATCGCTCGGCTCACGTATTCGAAGGGATAGCGCGCACCTGCGTCGAAACTCCAGCCGCCTTGGCCGACGAAGTTGATGCCTCCGTGTAGGTAACTCTCGCGAGTAAGCACCCAGAAGGAAGCCGCCAGCGTCACCGTGATCGACAGCAGCATCGCCCAGAACAGGAGCCGCTTGCGCTTGCCGACCCCCGCGTCGGAAGCCAGCTTCAGTCCGTTGGCAGAAGAGGCCATGACGAAGGTGCTTATGTCGGCGGACCAGATATAGGTAAAAGCCAAGGACACCAGATCCGCCGAACCGAGCGCGGTGCTGCCCACGCTGAGGATGACAAAGTCCGAGGCGATCATCGGGGAGCGTGCCACGGCTACTCCACCCTGGGCCACGATGCGCGTCAGGCCTAGGTAGATGACGAAGGTGCCAAACAGGAAAAGCACGATCATCCACCACGAGGAGAACCCGGACAACCAGAGCCAGAAGGCCATGGCCGCGAGCGCTCCCAGCATGCCCAACACCGCACCTCGGTACGAGAGGATCTCGCCGCTGTCGTCCTCTCCGCCATCCTTGCCTAGCACCGTCCTCCAGACGCCTTTCAAATGCTTGCGTCCCGCCCACAGGCCGAACAATACGAGCACGATCATCGCACCCATGCCCTGATGGGCCAGATAGGGATAGTCGCCCACACCGTAGATGCTGCTCTGTTCGGTGCTGTGGAAGCCGATGACGTTGAAAAGCCCTTTTTCGAGGACAGCGACGAGGCTGAAGAACCAGAGTCCGAAGGCGATGTCTAGGTTGATCAGATAAGAAAAGCCGATTGTTGGGAAGCTGAGGAAGAAGGGGATAGTCATGGTGTTACGGAAAATGGGCAGGCCATAGCTCAACTGAATACTCGGTAGGTAGGCGTAGTAGTTGTGGAGGGCATTCAGGGACTGGATGACGAAGGGGATGAGGAAGCCCGCCCACATCAACTTGCTCTTGAAGAAGGAGTTGATATAGCCGGGTGCGTCTTCCCCTTTGATGATATCCAGAGGCACTTGGACGATGGGGTAGATCAATCGCTCATTATCCATCCACTGTTTGCGGAGGATCACGATCATGCAGATCATTGCGAAGTAAAGGGCAAAGAAGAACGCGCTCCAAGCCAGGAGCGGGAAGATCCACACCTGCCAGGGGATCGAGGCTCCCTTGGGCAGTCCTTCAAAAAACGCTTTGGCTGTGCCAGGGTCAGGGACCAGCCAAGATTGGATATGCGGCTGGATAATGGTCGCCCAGTCGTTTTCAGGGGTCGCGTAGTAGTAGGGCGCGGTCAATAGGGGGGGCAGATAGCCCATGAGCCCAACCGTCGGAATGGCGCAGGCGACCATCATCATGACGTAAATGGTCGCCAACTCCCCGCCAGTGAACGCGAAGGGCCGATAGACTATCCGCAAAAAGGAGTTGACGCCTCCGACCAAAAAGAAGAATAGAAAAAGCGCGGCTCCAGTGGTGAAGTTCACGGAGATCAGAGAGCCGCCGATGACGTTGGCTCCGTAACACGCCCCAGCGCCGATACAGGCCGACAGCAGTGCGCCTACCACGAAAGCCCGGAGGGTCAGGCCCGATGCATTTTCGTTCGGCTCACTCATATCCCACCCTTTATATGCGTAGTCGCGCCGACGCCCAGATATCGCAGGTTAATCTTGCTGTATGGCATTCGGCGCACAAGGTCTGCGTATACAAGAGGTGATAGCAGAACATACTAACGCGAAACATAGATATTATAGACATGTCCAAAGGTTTGTTCGCCCTTCCACGGGTCGCCGGTGCTGCAGAGTGGCTCTGTTGCAATGCGCGTTTGGAAAGCTCCCGTAGAAGGCCTATCCTTTGACCGACGCGACCTGTGCCCTGCGGTGCTAGGCAGCTAAATCGCGTCCATTTCCCCTAAGGAGGTAAAGAGATGAAACCACACCGAATGCTCCCCATGCTCACGGTGGTGTGGGCGTTGATATGTTCACCTCAAGATTCCGGAGCAGAGGACATGCCTGAAGGCACGGGTTGGATTGACTATTTCGGCTATGCCGACTGTATTGAACTAGTAAACGAGAATGTCCGCGTCGTTTTGGGGCTTCACGGTGGACGTGTGCTCGAGTACTCGTGGAAGGATGAGAACGCCATCTACCTCAATCCCGACCACGAAGGCTGGATCTACGATCCAGACAAGCCCCAGATCGATCCAAGCGGGGGGCGTTTCGACATCGGTCCCGAGCTGGTACTGCCCCCACATCCAGATCTGTGGGTCGGCAAGTGGGAGGGTGAACTCCTCGGACCGCGTCGCGCCCGGATGGTCAGCGTCAAGGACAAAGCCACGGGTACCCAACTCATGCGTGAGTTCGAGCTCGACGCGGAGTCGTCGCATCTTTCCTGCACCCAACTGATCAAAAACATCTCTGGCGAGACCATAGAGCGCAACCATTGGAGCCGGACCTTCGGCCAAGGCCGAGGGATCTGCTTGGTGCCCCTAGGGGACCACTTCAACCGCTTTCCTAGGAAGTACATCGTCTTCGGGCCGGGTCCGATCATCAACTACGAGCCGGAGGATCCCAATATCCGCGTGCGGGACAACTTCCTCGAAATCGTCGATACACCCATAGAGCCTTGGATCGCCGTGGACTCGTACGCGGGCTGGTTCGGCTACCTGATGCGGAACGACCTCCTTTTCGTCAAGCGCTTTCCGACCTTCCCGGAAAGGATGTACCCCGACATCGGAGCCTACACGGTGGTGTTGTGGTATTTCGAGGACGAAATGTGCGAACTTGAGCCTTTCGGCCCGAAAGAGATCTTGGATCCGGGCGAAGTGGCGTCCTTCACTGAAGACTGGTGGCTCTTACCCTACGATTTTCCCCGCGATGGGGGCGATGTGGATCTAGTCAAGGTGCAGCAGATAGTGGATGAGTACGCCCGCTGATTACGGCACCCAGCCGGCGATAGGCCGCCTCGTAGGCAAAGATCTCCTTGTCCAGCAGCGTAGCGCCCATACCGCGAGTTCGGTCGCAGCGTAGCGCCTAGATACTGACTTCATCCCCCGCAGCCATGCTACCGGTCCGTTAATCCTCATCGGCGGCGCGGTCGCTTCCGCGGCCGAGTTTGCGGATCAGGGCGAGCACGTCGCGGAAGGCCAACGGCACGAGGAACAAAGCCATCAGGTAGTAGACGGCCACGCCACCGCCGAGTACAAATTTCCAGAACGCGATCCACGCTTCCATCAGACGGTCTCCGGCGGGTCGGGGTAGAGTAGGGAAAAAATGACGAAGGTCACGGCGCAGAGGACGTAGCTGCTAGCGCCCAAGACGCCTGCGGTGGCCCAGGGCGCGACCTCTTGGATGGGCCCGGGGAAAAGGCCTGCGATGGAACTCAATCCCACGAGCATCGCGATCAGAGCACCGGTACTCGAAGCCTTCGGCCAGTAGATGCCGCCAATGATAATGACACCCGCGCCGCTGAGAAAGATATTGCCGGTGATCGCCATATAGGTCCAGACGCTGTCGGGCAAATCGTACCATACGCCCCAAGCTAGGAGGAACGCACCGATGACTAGGATGATGATACGGGTGACGCGGATTTGGGCC
This sequence comes from Candidatus Latescibacterota bacterium, assembly GCA_965261395.1. Lineage (GTDB taxonomy): Bacteria > Latescibacterota > UBA2968 > UBA8231 > UBA8231. The sequence goes on along the minus strand of OZ253462.1, from coordinate 1,304,430 downwards.
CGGTCGTCGAGGGGGGACTGGCGCAGCGGATTGACGATGTCGCGGACGATGACCGAGGCCCAACAGAGAAAATAGCTGTCGTGGGTCGACATGAAGGCCGCCAACATGCCCGCGGTGAAAAACCCAAGTAGGCCGGTGGGAATGATTTTGCCTAGGAAGAGGGGTAGGGCGTTGATCGCGTTTTCGCTTTGGCCGGCCGGCCCTTGGGGCATGAAGTAAGCCGAGAGTTGCGCGTCGGCGGCAAAGGCAGTGAAGGCGGCTATGCCCCAGAGGGCGGGGATGGCCCAGCCGACGATCCAAGCCGGGCTGCCTAAAAGAAAGGTGCGCATGGTCGCTTTGGGGTCTTCGGCGGTCAACATCCGACCAGCCTCGGGTGCCCAAGCGATGACGGCGGTGGTGATCAGGAGGACCTGCCAGATCATATAGGTCCAGCCGTAGGAATCCTCGTGGAAGGGGTTGAAGGCAGCCACGCCCCTTGCTTCGGCCTGTAGCTGGACCATGCTGTCCCAGCTCATGCCGGGGAGCGAAAAGCAGAAGTAGAGTCCGATGAGGATGCCGATTGAGATGACTATGTACTGCATGAAGTCGGTCAGGATCACCGAGACCATGCCCCCGAGTATGGTGTAGAACAGCACCAGCACGATCAAGGCGGAGGTAATGATATTGACTAGGGTTTCCGGGTCGTCGCTGGAAGCGGCCAACCCGGTGGTGTAGGTAATGAAGATGGCCCCGACCTTGGGGAAGAGGCCCATGTTGATGATACCAGCGGCGACGCAGATGATGCCGGCTGTAATCCGCACCCGACGGTTGTAGCGCACCTCAAAATACTCGGGGATCGTCGTCAGGTCGAGCTGGCGCAGGTGCTTTACCACGAAGCCGGTCGAGCCGCAGACGAGGACGCCGAGCATAGCGATCAGCGGCACCATCATGTAGGAAAAGCCGCGCGTAAACCCGTCGAGCCCGGAGTACATGACGACCGACAGTGCCGTGAGGGTGCCCATATAGGTAGCGGAATTCAGCGCCGCGCCGACCGAACGGCCCCCAACCATGTAGTTGCTGACGCTGTGTATGAATCGATTGGCCGCGATGCCGATGAGTACCGTCAGGCTCAAATAGGCGGCGACGATAAGCCAATCGAGAGCGGTGAAGTTAGTGGCGAAGAGTGAACTCATAGGGCGTTCCCGTACGGGAGCGTACTGCTGACGACGGCCCCATTTTTTGATATATTTTTGAGATGCTATTAAAAGGCCGACAGCGAGATGGCGAAAAGATACGGATTGATCGGCGAATATCCAATCGTCCGCACGGGAGATGGAACGAGGGCGGAGACGGGTAGAGTATGAACAGTGCAGCCGCTGCTGGTCCCTAGGGAAACACTCGGTCAGGCCGCCGCCGCAATCAACCCGCAGCTCGACTAAATACGCTGTCGGAGATCGCGGAGTAAAGAGAAAAGATAAAATTTGACAATTTGCTATCGCCTGCGTACAATGAGGCCTATATTTTCAGAAAATACGCGATACGTAATGTAGTAGTGCTTTTTAGCTCAAGGAGGTGATGATCGAACTTCGCGTTTGGAATATTTCTCTGTTATCTTCCACGGTCCTTTGAGGAGGTAAAAATGAGCAAGAAAGCAATTGTAGGTCTAGTTTGCGTATTTGCCTTGGGTATAGCTACAACCGCCAGTGCCCATACTCCTGAAGGCGAAATCTTCTTCGCCGTTCAGTTCCCGGACAACTACATTCCCCAAATCGATGGCGATATATCGGAATGGGACGTAGTGCCGGAAACCCCCTATCGCATTCGCAACGATCGCTTGGTGGCTCCCGATCCCAGCATTCTGACTGCGGCGCGCGGTTCGCAGGATCCGAGTGACCTGAATATGCACCACGTAGTCGGCTGGAACGAGAGCCAGAACAAGCTCTATTTCATGAGCGAGGTTTTCGACAATATCCACAATGTCGACCGCGAGGACGTGGCGCGGTTCTGGGACGACGACGCGCTGGAAATCGAGGTCAACGCTTCGCATGTCGGCGTCGAAGAGCAGCGAATAGCAGACCAGCCCGGCGTCAATATTAGCTACAAGTGGACGGTGCCCCCGATCGAGGGTCAGTACCAATACCTCGAACCCATCGGCAACTACACCTGGTTCCAAGATGGCACCGATTACATCAACTTCGGCTGGAGCTTCGACGGCGAGATGTTCGGTGAGAGCACCTATTATTACGAGATGGCCATTATCCCAGTGCTGTCGCTCTCGAGGGACGAAGCCTCCTCCCTCGAAGGTTCGGAATTCCTAGACCTCGAAGAGGGGACTATTATCCACTTCACCCCCAACGTCGGCGATATCGACGAGCCGGGTGGCGAGGATAACTACCAGAGCTTCTGGGGCTTGAGCACCGACGCTCCTTGCTGCAAGTCGAGCACGGATCTGGCTATGGCAGAACTGGACCCGCTGCTCATCGAGGCCATCGGCGATGCCTCGACGGCGGTTGAGGAAGTCAGTTGGGGACGGCTCAAAGCCGGGTTGGGTAAATAAGCGAATCTGGAGACCGATCGTTCCCAGCAGTAGTTTCGCCCCTGTTTCGTTTGACAGCCCACGCTGGAACGAGACAGGGGCTTTCTATTGTCCCGAGGCCGCGACTCGTGCAGTGCCCGTCCTTGCCCGATTCTATTTCTCGTCTGTGAAGAGGGTCTTGTTAATGAAATTTTGGTGGGTTGTGTATATAAGTGCTATTGGCGTGACAACGGGATGCGACCAAGCACCAGATCCCGCCGTTGCCCAAGTGGGCCCGCATTCGATCTCCGCCACTTCCCTGCGCGCCTTTGTCGCCGACCTGCCCGAGGGATTGCGCATAGAAGAGCGAGGCGACGACGCCCGCAGACGCTACTTGCAGGATCTGGTGGATGGCCGACTATTGCTCATGGAAGCCCGGGCGCGTGGCTTGGATACCACCGAGGCCGTGCGCACGGCGGTCCGAAGCGCCATCGACGCCCGGGCGCGAAATCTCTATCGGCATCGGGAAATCGATGCCAAAATTTCAGTGACGGAAGAAGAAGTGCGCCATCGCTTCGACGCGGAAGGCTACGATGTGGAGCGCAAGCTCTACGCCATTCTGGTAGACAGCCGTGAGGATATTCTCGATGTTGCAGAAAAGTTGCGGCGCGGGGAACCCTTTGAAGAAGTGGCCCGGACCCGGTCGCTGGACAAGCGCTCGGCCGAGCAGGGTGGTGAGTTGGGCTTTATCGATCCAAACATGGCCCTGCGACTCAATGTGCCGCTCGACGTTTTCCGTACACTGCCTCTGGGCGCGGTGTCCGAACCCCTTAATGCAGCCGGCCGCTGGCACGTGGTCCGCTTTACCGAGGAACGACCGGGAGATTTTGGCAAATTCGGCGATTTCATTCGCTCGCGCCTGATTAGGGAGCGGGAAATGCAGGCCGAGGATGAGCACCTCGAGGAGTTGGAGAGGGCTTTCCAACTGCGCTTGGACGCGGAGGTACTGAACAAACTGGTAGAGGCTTTTCGCACGAAAGCTCTGGACCGTTTGGCTACGGACCCGAGCGGATTATACCACTACGACAAGGGCGAAATCTCGCTACGCGAAGTGCTGCGGGGTTCCCAGCGAATGCTCCTCTACCGGGTCCTAGCCGATAGCTCCGGCCCTCTCGTCGGACTGAGGAAGACAATTCTGCGTCCCTTCCTGCTGGCGGAAGCGGCCAAGCGAGCTGGGATCTACGACGAACCGGAAATTCGCCAGTTGGAGCAAGAGCGGCTGGAGGACGCGTTGCTGGAGACCTTGAAAAAGGTCGCTATAACCCAGCAGATTGACGTCTCAGAGGAAGAGGCGCGCCAGTTTTATGACAACCGTCCGGAGCTTTTCCACCACGAAGCGGCGGCGTGGGTCGAAGAGTTGCTGCTCTCTACGGAGGTTGAAGCTCGGCAGGTGAAATTGGAACTGGAGGCCGGGACCACCTTCGGCGAGTTGGCCGAACATAGCCAGCGCAAAAGCGCTGTCAAGAACGCGGCCCAGTTTCACTTTCATCCGCGCGAAAAGGTGCTCTATCCCAAGTTGGTGCCAGCCATCATGGCCGCTGAACCGGGAGGACTGATCGGCCCGGTGGAGGTCAACGACGGTTTTTCCCTGTTCCGCGTCCTGCGCCGCGCAGAAAGTAAGCTCGAACCGTTCGCCAGTTCGAGCCGCAGGGCCCGAGCGCTGGTGCGCAGACAGTGGGAAAATCGGGGATTGGAGTCCCTAGTTAAAGAGCTGAGATCCAAATACGCGTCGCAAATAACAATCGATGAGTCGCAGTTGCAACAGGCCCTACCAGACGAATTGGTGGAAAATTGAGCGCTGATGCCCTCTCTTGTGGAAAAAGCCACGTTCATTGCGATGCTGCTGATTACAGGGTGCAGCCAGCACGAACCGGCAGCTAACTCGGATGTAGCGGCGGAAAAACTCCGGCGGCAAGGTCTGCTGCTGACCGGCCGAGGAGTGCTCTTTCTGCAACAGGGAAGACCTCAGCGCGCGCTGGCCGCGCTCAAGGAGGCGGTGGAGAAAATCCCCGCCATGGTCGAGCCCCACTTCAATATGGGTTTGGCCTACGAGCGGCTGGGACGGCACGCCGAAGCGGTAGCGGCTTTTGAACGCGCCCTCGAGCTGGGACCGCCGACTGCGGAGCTCTATTTAGCCCTGGGGGGCTCGTTGCGGGCCCAGCGCCGCGATAGAGAAGCGGCAGACTTTTTTGCCCAAGCCGCCGAGCTTGCACCCGAGCGCCCCGAGTGCCATTACTTCACGGGAGAAGCCCTTAGGGCCAGTGCCGATTTCACTGGTGCCTTAGCGGCGTTCGAGGAGGTTATCCGCCTGGATTCCACTCATGTGAAAGCTTATTACTATCTTAGCGACATGCTGGCGCGCAGCAACCGCCTGATCGAGGCGGAAGAGGGATACCGGCGCGTACTGGAGTTGGATCCCGGCCACCTAGCGGCCCATCTGGACCTAGGCCGCCTCTACAGCCAGCTAGATCGCCACCAAGATGCCGCCGATATACTCCGGCGAGCAATTGACCTAGACCCGAGAGCCGCCAGCGCCCGCTATCTCCTAGGACAGGCCTACCAGCAGACGGACCGGCGGCGGGAAGCCGAAGTCGAGTTGGCGGCGTTTCGCCGTTTGAGCACGGCGCAGAAGCACTTCGACCAAGGGGCAATTTTTGCCAAGCGGGGTGAGTGGGAGCAAGCCATAACCTCCTGGACGCAGGCGGTCGCAGCCGATACGAGCTTGCTCGACGCCTACCTAAGAATGGGGCAAACCCTCATGCGGCAGAAAATGCCGGAAAAAGCCATTCCGAGGTTGCAGCAAGCCTTGCGTCTCGACGCCGGGGACCCGGATATACACTGTATGCTAGGCGAGGCGTTGCTGATGGCTGATGACCCCAAAGTCGCACTGCTGACCTTTGTCGAAGCCCTGAGTATAGCGCCCACTTCGGCGCGGGCCCTTTACGGGTTGGGCCGTTCTCATCTGGTACTCGGCAATCTGCCGGAGTCCATCGCCGTGCTGCGCCAAGTTCTGGATAGCGAGCCAGACCATAGCGGGGCTTATTTTTACCTAGGAACTATCTATCTGAAGCAAGGCAAGTATCGCCAAGCCCGAGCCTGTTTCGATCAGAGTGTCGTCATCGACCCCTCCTTCCTGCGAGCCCGCTACTCGTTGGGGCTCGCCCTGATGAAGGAGGATGCCTACGCGGAAGCCAAGAGCGCCTTCGAGACCGTCCTCAAACTCAACCCCAGCCACGCGAAGGCCCGCGAGATGCTGGCGCAGTTGGAGCAGCGCCGGTGATACCTTGGATCGTGTTCTGGGCGGTGTTGGGGGTCGGCTGCGGCAGTCCCCCCAAAGAGGCGGATAAGCTCTATAGCGAGGGCATGGAATTTTTTCGGGCCGGGCAGTGGAAAGAAGCCGCCGAGCATTTTCAGCGCTGTTTGCGCCTAGCACCCGACAGTACCGTAGCCCAAGTGAGGTTGTGCGAGATCTATTTGGCGATGGACCAGAGGGAAGCTACCATGCAGATGCTAAAAACAATAGCCGGAGAGGACTTAGAGCGTCCCGAAATCCAGATTCTGCATGCCCGGTTGCTGAGTTCGGAGCGACGAATTGCCGAGGCCCGAACGCTGGCCGAAGAGGTTCTAAAAAGCCATCCTCGCTCCATTGACGCCAAGCTGTTGTTGGCACAGCTAGGTTTGCGCGCTGACTTTGCCATGGATCTGGAACAGACTCGCAAGTTGTGCCGGGAAATCTTGCACGCGGTACCCCAAGAAAGCCGCGCCGCGCTGATGCTGCTTAAAGCCGAGTTGAGATTGGGGCGGTTCGAGCAGGCACTGGAATTGGGCCGGCAACTAACACAGCAGTATCCCGAGAGCTATACGCTTACTCTGTTGGCAGGTACTGCCGCCTTGTGGAAGGGCGATGGGCCAGCGGCTATGCCGTTTCTGCAGCGAGCGGTGAATCTGTCGCTGGACCAGTACGCGGAACGTCTGAAGGCACTCTGGCTGATCAAACTGGTCTATTGGGAGGGTTATCCTACGAGTTTGCCGGACCGTTATCGACTTGTGGCCCGCGAATCCGTGCCCGCTTCCACGTCGGTCCGCTTCGCCGATATTGCCCCCTCAGCCGGGGTGGACAAAATCGACCGAGGCCGGGGCAGCGCTTGGCTCGATTACGACCTCGACGGGGATCCAGACCTATTTTCGGTAGGGATCCGAACTTTGCACGCACTTTACCGCAACGACGGGGACGGGCGTTTCCACGCGGTGACAGAGACGACGGGGTTGGCCGACGTGCGAGGGGGGTGGGGTGCTGCCCGTGCCGATTTCGACAATGACGGAGACGCGGATCTTTTCGTCACGCGGGACGCCTGGGAGGGCAAGGCAGCCAATTCTCTCTACCGCAATGACCAAGGCGAGTATGTCGACGTCGCCTTGCAGGTGGGGATGGTCGATTTAGCTTGCAGTTTTACCGCGACCTGGGGCGACTACGACCTAGACGGCTACCTCGACCTCTATGTGGCCAACGGGGTTTTGGGGGACGGGGGAAATAACAACCTGTATCGCAATAGCCAAAACGGTGTCTTTGCTGACGTGGCTGCAAGTGCCGGAGTCGCCGATCCGGGTAAGACTATCGGCTGCGCCTTTGGAGACTACGACGGCGATGGTTATCCGGATCTCTATGCGGTGAATATCGGCCAGCCCAATCGGCTCTACCACAATGATGGCGACGGAACCTTCACCGACCGGGCGGCACAAGCCGACGTGCTTTTTCCCCTCGAAGGGGGGTACGTCGCGTTTTTCTTCGACTACGATAATGACGGGGCCCTAGATCTTTTTGTCGCGACGATGAGTAGCCTCGAAGGGATGCTCAACAGTATGGTCGAGGGACAGAATAACCAACTCAATCGGCCCTTCCTCTACCGCAATAACGGTGACGGCACCTTTACCGATGCGACGGTCGAGGCTGGCCTAGGCCGTTCCTTTAGTACGATGGGCATCGGCGTGAGCGATATCGACAATGATGGTTTCGCCGATATTTATCTAGCCAATGGCGGTCCGGAGATGTACCGCCTTGAACCCAATACCCTCTTGCTCAATCGGGGCGACGGAACTTTTGCGGATATCACCGCAGAGGCTGGGGTGGGCAATCTGGGCAAGGGGCACGGTGCCACGTTCGCCGATTTCGACGGCGACGGCGATATGGATCTCTACGCCGGGTTGGGGGGCCATTATGACGGGGACGTATGGCCCAATAGTCTGTATCGCAACGACGGTGAAAACGGCCACTTCCTGGCAGTGATAACCAGAGGGACCGAGAGCAATCGAGACGGTATTGGGGCCCGCGTGTCCCTACATAGCGGCGATCATCAGGTACATGCCGAGGTGTCCAGCGGTTACGGCTTTGGTTCGAGCAACGCCCCAGCACTGCATCTAGGACTAGGCGACAAAGAAATGGTCGACCGCCTAGAGATCCGCTGGCCCAGCGGGCACCGTCAGAGTTGGGAGCATATTCCCGCCAATAGCGTCATCCGCCTGACCGAAGGCAACACGGACTACGAAATCGCGAGGAGTAAACCATGAGAGGTCTGATTTTGGGTTCCCGTTTGGGTCGCGGCTGTTTCTTTTTGTGGGCCATAGGATTGCTTGTGATAAGCAGTGGCGCGATTGCGCAAGAGGGAGCGGGCTATCGGCTCAGCGAGGATCGGCTGGTGGTGGAGACCGCGGCGCACTGGCGGGCATGGACCTTGCCGACACACGCGGTGGAGGTAGAGCCGACGGGAGTGGTAGTGCCGCATCGCTTTCGCAGTCGCTACAACCTGCTGAATGATCGGGCGACGTTCCAACGGGCCTTGAAGGACTTCAAGCGGGGCCGGACGCAAACGGCGATTCTGAATCTGGACAGCACCCTAACGCTGGACATCCGCGGCAATGTGCTGACGCAAAAGAAAAGCGGGAAGAATGTGCCGGTCTATACCTATCTGATGCGGATGGGGATCAGTCGAGTGGGCTCGAATGGGGCGGATGCGGCGGCGATTCTGGACGGAGATCCGACGACGTATTGGGAGCCGGATGCGGCGGCGCCTTTGGACGACTGGTGGGTGGAGGTGGATCTGGGTCGGGTGGCGGTGGTGGATTCGGTGGTGTTGCACTTTGTCGAGGCGTCGCTGGGGGATCCGTTTCGCCAGTTTCGGCTGTTGGTGGCACCGAATCAGAAGCCGGTGATGGAGGAGGTGGCGAAGGTGGGGTTTGAGTTGGTGGCGCGGACGACGGCCCCCAATGAGGATCAGCGGCTTTTCGGTTTTGGTTTTGCGCAGCCGCGGGCGTCGCCGGAGTGGACGGGTCGGATGGTGGAGACCTTGCGGGTGGTGGTGACGGAAAGCAAGGGCGCGCGGGGTCGGCTGGTGACTGCGGCGGAGTGGGAGGCGTTGCCCGCAGCAGACCAAGGCGAAATCGTCCACTTTATCGTCGACGAAGAGGGTTTCGAGGAGCCGGTGGATCGTTCGGTGTATGAGGGTTTGCCAGCGGCGCGTCAGGGTCGGAAGGAGTACTATCGCCGCGAGCGGCCCCGGCTGGCCGATATCGAAGTCTGGGGCTACGGCGACAATATCAGTATGGGCATGGTGGAAGGTGGCGGCAACCTCGCTTTGACCGGGGATGGTTTCAGTCCGGTTGGGGCGTTCGATGGCGACTTTTCCACCTCCTTTCCGCACGTGGTCCGCGAGAAGACGGCGATCGTGGATCGGGGGGTATTGACCATCGACATGGGCGCGACCTTCTGGCTCGACGCGGTGCGGACGTCCTCGACCTTGCCCAGGACCTTTATCGACGGCTATAAGATTCTGGGCTCGGATGGCACGCGGGATACCAATGGCCAGCTCAAGTGGGAGCGGCTGACATCAGTGGCGCGCGAAAACAACCGCGATAATCTCTTCGAACACCTGCTCGAAAAATTTGTTTCGCCGCAAAAGCTTCGCTATATCGAGATTACCATTACCAATCCCAATGCCGGTGATCTCTGTATGTGGTGCATCGGGCCTAATGTCGCGGAGTACCAGCTATTTTCGGCGGGCTACCCGTCGGAGGTGGTGCTGCACTCGGCCCTGATGGCCTTGCCAGCAGGACGCAGCTTGGGACGAATCTTCTGGGAAGGAGAAACGCCGCCGGGCACCGAACTAGACCTCCGCAGCCGCACCGGCAGTCTGCTGCGCAAGGTCGTGCGCCACTTCGACAAGTCCGGCAGCGAGATCACCCAGAAACAGTGGAACAATCTCATGGGCAGCTTCAAAGGTCCCGTCGACACCGCCTTTGTCGCTGGCAGCGACTGGAGCAACTGGAGCCGCAGCTATCGGCAGCCAGGCACCCGGGTCAATGCGCCAGCGCAACACGGTCTTCTGCAACTGCAAGTGGCACTGCGCACCCAAGACCGCTTCCAAGCTGCGTCAATCGGTGCCATTGAGATCGAGCTGTTGAATCCGGTGGTGGAACAGATGCAGGCTGAGTTGTGGCCGATCGAGATAGCGGTGCCGGGGCGGGTCGACACCTTTGAGGTGTTCGCCCAGCCCTTCTTCGTCGAGCAGCCTTTCAGCGTGCGCAGCGACGGTTTCGACGAGGTGGCACTAGCCTTGTCGGGGGCAGAGAACCTGACGCTGTTGGAGTTGGCCCTAGGCGAAAACCAAGTCTTTCGTCCGCAGGCAGATGGGTCGTTTGTTGACGAAGCTGGTCAGCTATTAACAGTGTTGCAGGATCGGTCGGACTCGATCTGGGTGCGCCTGCCTGCGGCAGTGCATGCGCTGGGGACGGTCGATGAACGGATCTACTACCAAGTAATGGGCGAACAGGAGCAGGTGCCCATTGACCGGCAGGGGCAGGTATTGACCGCGGTGAGCTATGGCCAGTTGGCACCGGAGGAACGGGGCGACCGACGCTACTTCCGCCGCACCGCCGAGGCAACCGGAAAGGTGGCTCTAACCCTGGTCAATGAGAGTGAGTTCGACGCGTTGGCCGAGGACGAGCGGGAGGATCGCTACTTCCGCATCCTGTTCGACGAAGGAGGCCAATTTGCCTTTGATGCCGCAGGCGACTCACTGGACGCGGCAGCCTACAACGGGCTTGGGTCGGCGCGGCGGGGGCGGATCGTGGGAGCAGGGCCGCTGTTGCGGATGCGTTTTGCTACGCCGGTGTTCGTCAACGGAGCGACGGTGGACCTGACGGTGCGCAACACGGCCGGGGGCAGCACCCAAGACGCGCCTTGGCAGGGAGTGGCCGCCGGCGATGCGACAGCGCAGGTCGCGTCGGAGGCGCTGTCGATCCAGGTGCCTTTGAACCTAAAGCCGCTGGGCGTGATTGCCGCCTATCCCAACCCGTTTACGCCCAATGGCGACGGGGTCAACGACCAGACGACGATCGGCTTTTCGGTGTTTCGACTGGGGACGACGCGACAGGCCACGGTGAATGTGTATCGGCTGGACGGTCAACGGGTGTGGCAGCATCGACAGGTAGTGCAAAGCGGTGAGGTAGCGGTGGTGTGGTCAGGTACGGATCAGGCGGGGCAACGGGTGCCGCCGGGGATCTATCTGGGGCAGGTCGATCTCGCCGTTGATGCCGACGACATCGGACCCACCACGAGATCAACATTGCTACACGTAGCTTATTGAGAGCCGGTAAATATTGGATTGTGTCTGTAAGATCGCCCAGCGGTCGCCGACCAGATTGGGTTTTGCAGATATAGTCATAGTTTGCCGACTCCCGATTAGAGGAAGCCATGAAGGGCACGGTTTTAGGTTCCCGTTTGGGTCGCGGCTGTTTCTTTTTATGGGCCATAGGATTGCTTGTGGCAGGCAGTGGCGCGATTGCGCAAGAGGGAGCGGGCTATCGGCTCAGCGAGGATCGGCTGGTGGTGGAGACCGCGGCGCACTGGCGGGCATGGACCCTGCCGACACACGCGGTGGAGGTAGAGCCGACGGGAGTGGTAGTGCCGCATCGCTTTCGTGGCCGCTATAGCCTGCTGGATGATCGAGCGACGTTCCAACGGGCCTTGAAGGACTTCAAGCGGGGCCGGACGCAAACGGCAATTCTGAATCTGGACAGCACCCTAACACTGGATATCCGCGGCAATGTGCTGACGCAGAAGAAAAGCGGGAAGAATGTGCCGGTCTATACCTATCTGATGCGGATGGGGATCAGTCGAGTGGGCTCGAATGGGGCGGATGCGGCGGCGATTCTGGACGGAGATCCGACGACGTATTGGGAGCCGGATGCGGCGGCACCTTTGGACGACTGGTGGGTGGAGGTGGATCTGGGTCGGGTGGCGGTGGTGGATTCGGTGGTGTTGCACTTTGTCGAGGCGTCGCTGGGGGATCCGTTTCGCCAGTTTCGGCTGTTGGTGGCACCGAATCAGAAGCCGGTGATGGAGGAGGTGGCGAAGGTGGGGTTTGAGTTGGTGGCGCGGACGACGGCCCCCAATGAGGATCAGCGGCTTTTCGGTTTTGGTTTTGCGCAGCCGCGGGCGTCGCCGGAGTGGACGGGTCGGATGGTGGAGACCTTGCGGGTGGTGGTGACGGAAAGCAAGGGCGCGCGGGGTCGGCTGGTGACTGCGGCGGAGTGGGAGGCGTTGCCCACAGCAGACCAAGGCGAAATCGTCCATTTCGTCAAGGTTCGGGAGGGTTTCGAGGAGCCGGTGGATCGTTCGGTGTATGAGGGTTTGCCAGCGGCGCGTCAGGGTCGGAAGGAGTACTATCGCCGCGAGCGGCCCCGGCTGGCCGATATCGAAGTCTGGGGCTATGGCGACAATATCACTGCGAGAATGCTGGACGGTGGCGGCAGCCTAGCTTTGACGGGGGATGGCTTCAGTCCGGGGGCTGGTTTCGACGGGGATTACGCCACCAATTTCGTGCATCCCTTTCGCGAGAAGACGGCGATCGTGGATCGGGGGGTGTTGACCATCGACATGGGCGCGACCTTCTGGCTCGACGCGGTGCGGACCTCGGCTCCCTTTTCCTGGCCTATTGTCGAGGGCTATAAGATGCTGGGCTCGGATGGTACGCGGGATACCAATGGTCGGCTCAAATGGAAGCGGCTGACTTCGCTGGAGCGCGAAAACAATAGTATTAGCCGATTCCGGCATCTGCTCGAAAATTTCGCTTCGCCGCAAAAGCTTCGCTATATCGAGATCACTATCATTGACCAGAGCCTGGACATCTATGCGCCGGGTCCCAAAATCGCAGAGTACCAGCTATTTTCGGCGGGCTACCCGTCGGAGGTGGTGCTGCACTCGGCCCTGATGGCCTTGCCAGCAGGACGCAGCTTGGGACGAATCTTCTGGGAAGGGGAAACGCCGCCGGGCACCGAACTAGACCTCCGCAGCCGCACCGGCAGTCTGCTGCGCAAGGTCGTGCGCCACTTCGACAAGTCCGGCAGCGAGATCACCCAGAAACAGTGGAACAATCTCATGGGCAGCTTCAAAGGTCCCGTCGACACCGCCTTTGTCGCTGGCAGCGACTGGAGCAACTGGAGCCGCAGCTATCGGCAGCCAGGCACCCGGGTCAATGCGCCAGCGCAACACGGTCTTCTGCAACTGCAAGTGGCACTGCGCACCCAAGATCGCTTCCAAGCCGCGTCGATTGGTGCCATTGAGATCGAACTGTTGAATCCGGTGGTGGAACAGATGCAGGCTGAGTTGTGGCCGGTCGAGGTGGCCGTGCCCGGACGGGTCGACACGTTTGAGGTGTTTGCCCAGCCCTTCTTCGTCGAGCAGCCCTTCAGCGTGCGCAGCGACGGTTTCGACGAGGTGGCACTGACCTTATCGGGGGCAGAGAACCTGACGCTGTTGGAGTTGGCCCTAGGCGAAGACCAAGTCTTTCGTCCGCAGGCAGATGGGTCGTTTGTTGACGAAGCTGGTCAGCTGTTAACAGTGTTGCAGGATCGGTCGGACTCGATCTGGGTGCGCCTGCCTGCAGCAGTGCATGCGCTGGGGACGGTCGATGAACGGATCTACTACCAAGTGATGAGCGAACAGGAGCAGGTGCCCATTGACCGGCAGGGGCAGGTATTGACCGCGGTGAGCTATGGCCAGTTGGCACCGGAGGAACGGGGCGACCGACGCTACTTCCGCCGCACCGTCGAGGCAACCGGAGAGGTGGCTCTAACCCTAGTCAATGAGAGTGAGTTCGACGCGTTGGCCGAGGACGAGCGGGAGGATCGCTACTTCCGCATCCTGTTCGACGAAGGAGGCCAATTTGCCTTTGACGCCGCAGGCGACTCACTGGACGCGGCAGCCTACAACGGGCTTGGGTCGGCGCGGCGGGGGCGGATCGTGGGAGCAGGGCCGCTGTTGCGGATGCGTTTTGCTACGCCGGTGTTCGTCAACGGAGCGACGGTGGACCTAGCGGTGCGCAACACGGCCGGGGGCAGCGCCCAAGACGCGCCTTGGCAGGGAGTGGCCGCCGGCGATGCGACAGCGCAGGTCGCGTCGGAGGCGCTGTCGATCCAGGTGCCTTTGAACCTAAAGCCGCTGGGCGTGATTGCCGCCTATCCCAACCCGTTTACGCCCAATGGCGACGGGGTCAACGACCAGACGACGATCGGCTTTTCGGTGTTTCGACTGGGGACGACGCGACAGGCCACGGTGAATGTGTATCGGCTGGATGGCCGACGGGTGTGGCAGCACCGACAGGCGGTGCACAGTGGTGAGGTGGCGGTGGTGTGGTCGGGTACAGATCAGACAGGGCAACGAGTGCCGCCGGGGATCTATCTGGGGCAGGTCGATCTCGCCGTTGATGCCGACGACATCGGACCCACCACGAGATCAACATTGATACATGTAGCTTATTAATTTACAAGGAGCCTTCCTCGTGAGACGAGCTTGCCTGCTATGCGTTATATGTTGCTCTTTCCTAGTATCTGTCGTACAGGCTCAGGACTACGGCAACCGTCTGGGTGTGCAACGGGGTGGGGAGGTCACTTACGAACCCCAGGGGGCCGGCGTGATGTTCGGGGCGCTGGACCCGGCGGTGCGTCGGTGGTATGTGCCCCAGGAACTCTATAACGAGTACCGCTGGAAGCAGTGGGAATATTCAAACTACGCCCGGCAAAACTTCCAGCGCTACGTCAATACGACCCTAGAAGGGGACTACTTTTACGACTTGTACGGGAGTTATATCGGCCGGGGCTGGCTGATCTTCAACACCTCCCAAGTCCAGCCCGCGCAGTTTGGTAGTTCCATTTTCAAGTCGTCGCGTTTCCAAGAGTGGTTCTCCGGGCTGCTCATCTCAGTCGACACTAAGGGCCAATACCACTATGCGGTAACGGTGAGCAACGAGATTCGTTCGACGCTGACGCCGATGACCTTTTCCAAGCCGCGCTGGGACGGAGTGCAAGTCGATTTCGCTTCCGACAAGTACCAGGGGACCGTCATTTTCTCGCGTCTGAGCCGTCCGGGAGGCAGTTCGACCCGGGACCAGGAGAATCTGGTCACCAATATGACGACTCTGGCCGGCGGGCGCTTGACCGTCCAGGTCGGCGACTTCGTCACCATGGGCCTCACCAATGTCAACGCCCACCAGTCCAATACGCTCGTCGATGGGTTTCGGGGCAACCCTATCCAAGGTGAACTCACCCTCGACCAAAAGGCCACGGTCTCGGCGATTGAGGTCGTGCTGCGCGACGACAGCCCCGAGGATGGGGTAGGCGGCGCAGCCTTCTTCCCCGCCGGGTCAGATATCATCATCACTTATAGAGACGGCACCGTGGACCGGGGAAAGGAGATCCGCTTCGAACCAATCATCCAAGGCGGTTTTATCCGCGAGGGATTTATCGCCGCTGATGGCACCGAGCAGATCCGCCTGCGCTACGATTTCGACAGCCCGGCCTTCCTCAACCGCTCGAGCGGCTCCAAGGAGCAGATCGAGAACATCGAATTCCAGATGGTGCTGGCCAACGACTACCAGATCTGGATGACTTCGGACCGACAACTGAACACCAGCAACACCTCGGTGTTGCTCCTAGTAGCCCAAGCCGAGGGCAATATCCAAGACAACACGAACCTGAGGACGGTGAGTTTCCAATACGGTTTGCCCACCGCCACCCAGATATGGGGCGGCACCGTGGAGGTGAGAGATGTGAAGGGCTTTGACTTCTACGGCGAGTACGACCTGAGCTACAGCTACACCAAGTACCCGAACATCAACGCCAAAAGCCACTCGACCTCGTCGGGCATCAAGGGACAGCGGTCGGCCCCGGCCTGGATGATGAACCTCTCAAAGTCCACCTATCCCTGGTTCTTCTTTGGCGAGGCTTACAGCATGGATCCGCGCTATAATACCAGCACCTTCACCTCGGATGCCGGTGGCTTTATCGACTACGAGGACGAGCGGATTTACGTGGTGGAATTCGTCGCTGACAACGACGACCAAGATCGCTTCGCCGACACCATCCGCATGGACACGCGCAACGGCGACAACGCAGTCTTCCCCGGTTGGGACGAGAACAACGATTTCATCTCCGACTTTAACCAGAACGACAACCGGCTCTTAACCAATTCCACCCCCGACTACGAAGAGGCTTTCCTGCGCCACAACGTCGACCGACCGGAGTTTCTCTTCGGCATCGACATGAATAACAATATCTGGATCGACCGCTTCGAAAACGACGAAGAACCGGACTACCCCTATCGCAAGGACCACCGCGGATTCAACATCTACGCCGGTGCCCACGTCACGCCCGAGATCCGCGTCACGGCCGGCCTGATGCGTGAGGAGTTGATCTCGGCCGACCGCGAGAATATCTCCAAGTATCTGCTCTTCACCCTGGACAAGGATACGCCGGAGTGGGGCCGATTCCGTCTCTTCGATTCGTTCAAATCGGTGCAAGACAATATTCCCGACAACCTGCTGCAGTGGCTGCCAGGCGCACTTTTGCGCACCGGCGAGGGGACCCTGATCGAAGACCCACTCCTCGCCCCCGACACTTGGGTCAATTCGCTATGGGCGGGCCACGATTACCAACAGGGAGGGTTCAGGACCAAGAACTTCTTCAAATACGAGTTTTATCGCCAGCGTATCGATAAGGAACAGCGCACGCTCTTGAGCCTACGCAAGCAGGACTATTTCATCGGTCTGATCAACAAGTTCAGTTATCGCTTCGACCTAGGTGCGCTGCAGATCGAGCCACGTTGGAAAAGCGAGTACCGTAGGCAGACATTCGACCTTTTCTCGCACGAGGAGAGGGAAGAATTGGCGGAGATCGGCGGCTTTATCTTGAGCGTGCCGCTGCTCGCTCACACTCGCTTCCAGTCGGGGTTGGAGCTGACCTTCTCCAACGATTTCGTGCGCGACTCCAACGACTTCAACGGCATCGCCTGGGCGGCCCAATTCACCAACGTATCCGCCTACCAAGGATATCAACTCACTATGCAAGGCGGAGTGAAGATCGACCGCAAGAACTTCAAGACACAGGCATCGGAGACAATTACGCAGAGCTTTCTCACCTTCTATGCAGGTCTATAAGGACGGGGAGACAAACTGGTTGCAGCAGCCTTGGAGCCAGGCGCTGTTGATCGGCTGCCTAGCTCTGGCTCTGCGAGTATTGTACATCCACGAAAGCGCCGCGAGTCCCTTTTTCGACGCGCCGGTAATCGACGCCAGAGTCTACACCGAGATGGCGCTCGACCTAGCCGGCGGGGCTTGGGCAGACGCACCTGAGCCCTTCTGGCAGCCACCGCTCTATCCCTACTTTCTGGCGCTGATCTTTGGGGTCGGGGGGGAGAATTACTACTGGCCGCGCCTAGTTCAAGCCTTGTTAGGGGCGGGAAGCTGCATCTTGCTCCTAATCATAGGACGCCGGCTCTTCGCGCCCGGAATCGCCCTAGGTGCCGCTCTGGGTGCCGCCTGTTGCGGACCTCTCATTTACTTCGATGGTGAGTTGCTGCCAGTCGGCCTGGCGATTTTCCTCAACCTGCTGTTCTTTCTCTCGGTGGTCCGGCCACCCTACGGCGACTCCAAGCGCTGGCTACTAGCGGGGGCGCTGATGGGTTTGGCCGCACTGGCCGTGGCCAACATCCTGCTCTTCCTGCCAGTCGTGGTATGGTGGCTCTGGCGCTTGGAAGATTCCATTCCCAACGCCGACAAGGCGAAGCGTACTGCTTTGCTGCTCCTGGGCTGCGCTCTGGCCATAGCCCCAGTGACGGTGCGCAACCATCTGGTGGGCGGCGACTGGGTGCTGATCTCGCACAACGCCGGTATTAACTTCTACATCGGCAACAACCCCGATTACGAGCGCACGGTCAATATCCGTCCGGGAAGGGATTGGGCCCTGCTGGTAGAAAAACCCGAAATCGAAGCGGGGATAGAACGGCCATCCGCCAAGTCGCACTATTTTTTTGCCCAATCCTGGCAGTTTATCAGCGCAGATCCCTTGGGCTATCTGCGCTTGCTGGCCCACAAGCTCCGTCTCTTCTGGCGCGGCGATGAAATCCAGCGCAACCTCGACCCGTATTACGCCCGGCGCGATTCTACTGTGCTGCGCCTCCTGCTGTGGAAGTACGGGTTGGCCTTTCCCTTCGGTCTGGTCGCCCCCCTGGCGCTGATCGGCATAGTCTGTCTGTGGCGTCGGTCCGATGCTGGTGCCGCGACTCTGCCTGCGCTTTTCCTACTGGTTTACATGCTTTCGGTCGTCCTGTTTTTCGTCACTTCGCGCTATCGCCTGCCGGCGGTGCCTTTCGCCCTGCTCCTCGCCGGTTTTGGCCTGAGCGAAATGTTTCGGTCTAGGGGTCGGAAGATCATTCTCTGGCCCCTCTTTGTCGCCTTGACGCTGGCGGTCAATACCGGCATCGGTTCCATGAACATGGTAGGGAGCGCCGAAGAGCATTTTGCCCTAGGGGATGCCTATGTGCGAAAGGGGATGCAGGCCGATGCCCTACACGAGTTCCGCATCGCGCTTGAGCGTCAGCCCGATCACGGGGAAGCTCTCCTGCGGCTGGCCGCGCTCTACGGGGAAAGGCAGGAGCATGCCAAGGCCATTGAGGCCTATAGCACCTACGTAAAAAAGAATCCGGAGGCCACCCCGGCCCGCTTCCTGTTGGGCCATGCCTTTCTGGCGGCTCGACGCTACCCAGAGGCCATCGTCCAGTACGAAAACCTCACTGCGCTGCGGCCCGACTGGGCAGCCCTCTTCGGCCGTCTCGGCTATGCCTATCTGATGGCCGGAAAACCCATCTTGGCGGCGAGTGCCTATCGCCGCACCCTAGAGATCCGCCCCGACTCGAGCGTGGTGCGCTACCAGTTGGCCCGTCTCTACGAGACGCAGGACAGTCTGGCGGCTACCAGAGAGTACCGCCGGCTATTGAGCGACGAGCCAGAGAGAGCGGAGCTACACACCCGTCTGGCGAATCTGCTGGTGGCGCATGAAGGAGCCCAGCAACAGACTCTTCCCCTAAAGCCGAATGCCCGAATCAGTGAGGCCGAAGCCCATCACCGCCAAGCGGTCGAGTTGGAGCCGGACGACGTGGCTGGGCACTGGGGGCTGGGCATGATGCTGGCTAAACTAGGTCGCTATGAGGAGGCTATCGAGCATTTTGGGCGGGTTCTGGAACTCGATCCGCAAATGATCCAGACGCATTTTTGCTTAGCCAACTTGTATAAACGCACGGGAGAAGCAGCCGCGGCCCAAGAG
Organism: Candidatus Latescibacterota bacterium; assembly: GCA_965261395.1. Taxonomy (GTDB): domain Bacteria; phylum Latescibacterota; class UBA2968; order UBA8231; family UBA8231. The sequence goes on along the minus strand of OZ253462.1, from coordinate 1,285,226 downwards.
CATATGGCGCGCTATGCCCGCGCTAACCGGGAAAAGCGCCTTGAGCACAAGGCGCAACGGCAAGCGCGGCAGCAGGTTGAGGAAATCTTCGGCGGTATGGGTGCGAAAGAGTAAGGTGATCGGGCGCAATACCCTGCGCTACGAGTAAAGCTGGGAACGTATCCCCCATAGCCATTCGGTCCCGCGACAGCTCCGCTTCAGTAGACCAGCGCGACGACCCGAGACTGCACATCGGTCTCGGCGTCTCCCACGACTTCAATCCGCACTATATAGATTCCGGGAGCGGCCAGTGCGCCCGCGTCGTCGCGGCCATCCCAGCCCTTGTCCTCGTAGCGGCCATTGCGTTCGGGGCCTTCGTGCAAGACGCGCAAGCTCCGGCCTGCGAGGTCGTAGACGCCGATATAGACAGGCCGGGGGACGCTGAGGGAAAGCAAGCTGTAGTTCACTCCGATCACATCGTTGACGCCGTCCCCGTTGGGAGTGAAGGGGTTGGGGCCGAGTTCGACCTTAGCGAGGATGCTCCCTTCCTGGATTTTGGGGCTGAGCACGGTGATTCCGGAGAAATCGGGCCGGTCGTCCTCCCCAAGGACGGCCACCTCACCCGAAGTAATCCCCTGCGCGGCGTCGGGTTCGGTGGAAATCAGGGCTGCAGAAGGAAAATTGGTGCTATAGGTGAGGACGCTGGTACTGAAGAAGATGCGAGCCTGGGCACCATCTTCCTGGATCAGGGGCAGACGCACCGAGAAGCGGTCGTTGGCCACCGCAGTGATCTGGAAATCGTCGACCAAGGTCCTGTCAGACAGGTCGGCGAAATCGCGGCTGGCGACCATCTGACCCTCCGCGTCCAAGATCTCGATTCGGTCGATGCTCTCGACCTGGGTCGGGGTGTAGATCTCAATGGTGTCGAAGCCCAGCAAACCCGTCGTATGCATGACGGGCCGCACCGCGTAGATAAAAGAAACGGATGTCGACGGCTCGACCCGGCGCGGAAAGATCTCGCCGATGAGTTCGTCGGCGAGCGGCGGGACCAGGAAATCGAAACCGAGGGACCGCAGCACGCGGGCGGCGTCCAAGGATTTGCTATCGAAGAACACCTGGAACTGGAAATAGCGCCGCGGGCTGGGCGAGACGATGGGACTGCCGGGGCCATTGGCAGCGTTGGCGGCAAAGGGCGTGCTGAAAGGGCTCCAGTTCACTAGGTCATCCAGCACTGAGGCGGGTTCCCATTCGCGGCCGTCGGCATCGATCTTGGGCAGGCTCTCGAACTCCCTGCGGGTCATATCTTGGGTCGGGTCGTCGACGGAGAAGGGGATCTCTTCGGCGTTGGGCTTGCCCCGCAGAGTGCGGGTAAAGACGAAAGGCGAGTCGTCGATGCCGGTCCGGGTGCGGATCTGCATCTGGGAAAAGTCCGGGTCCCCCACTATTTCCTCGTCCCAACGCAGCTTGATCCAAGTGGCGGGTCCGCCGGCGTCGAATATGTCGGATATATAGGAAGCTGTGGGCAGGAAGCCCTGGCCATAGACTTCGAACTCGTCGATCTCCCAATCGAATTGGGTAAGCGACTTCATGCGTATGGACCTGACATAGCGCGGTGGGTCGAGCCGCACATCGACGACGGGGTGGCGGTTGTCCCGTTCGAGCACCAAGGGATTCCAGATCTGGTTCCCCTCCCTAGTGAGATTGAGGCCGTCGTTGGTAAAGAGTTCGTAGGCCCTTAGAAAGTCGTTCTGGAAGGGCGTAGCGGGCGATTTCTGGACCGAATCGCGCGGATAGAAGCGGATGCGGTTGACGGGAAAGCGGGCACCCATGTCGAGAATGAGGAGCTGGCCAAAGGCGTTGAAGTTCTTGAGTTCGAGCGCATCCTCCTCGCCTCCGGCCCTGCTGTTTATCATCTCCTCCAAATTCTCCTTGAGATTGGTCGACTTGTACTGGAGTGTGAAGCTGGAGAAGGTAGGGATCCGGATGCGTCCGCCCCGAGAGATCGTGCCGGCGGCTACATTGGCCTCGGGGCAGGTGCCATCAGGACATTCGACCAGTAGTTGGGGCAGCAGGCTTTTGGGAAAATCGGCACTATCGAATTCGACGAGATCGCCGGGTGCATTACCGATCAGCAATTGGGGAGTGCCCCCGGGGTTGTTGGGATCGGGTGGGGCGAGGTATTCGGCGTCGATGGTCTCCACGGTAGCCGAACCACTACCCTGCCAATCGAGATCGCCGTCCCAGCCGATCACGACCGACTCTAGGGCCGCAGTGCCGGCCGCAGAGAGGAAAGTGAGACTTGATACACCAACGATCAGGCTCAGCACACGACTGGATTCGAACATCTCAGCCTCTGGGAGATGGCGGCTTTACCGCTAGTTCAGTTTAACTGATAAACCTCAATATACGCGATTTCGGCGGCAGCACCGAGCAACAACAGCGCTCCGCTCGGTAGCGCGTTTTAAAAGCTGGATTGCCTCTGTAAATCTTCATATTATAAGCAATATAAATATACTGGGTATAGCCGCTATCTTCCCATCGGGAAGAGGGGAAGCTATGAAACCATTATTGCTGTTGGTCGTTTTGCTATTGGGTTATTCCCCTGCTTGGGGTGTGACGGAGTATCGCCTAGGCGGGGCCGACGGCAATGCTTGGACGACGGCGCTTTCGCTGGAGGGGGGTAGCGCCTATGTGGTGCTGGATGCGGAGGGTCAGGAACTGCAGCGAGTGGAGGTGGGGGTGACGCTGCATGGGGCGGGGACAGACACGTTGATCGACTTTTCGGGCCATGCCATCCAATCCCGCTTTATCGACTCGAATGTCAATATAACGCTGATTGACCCGGAGAGCGTGGAGGAAAAGATCCCCTTCTTCTACACCGGCGGCAATGCCGGACCTTCCAACAATATCTACTGTCCGACGTTGGGTAACGACTCCAAGGCGATTCGCAAGATGTTTGACGGGGATTTGACTACGGCTTTCTTCCGTCCCTTCGCCCAAGACCCCAACCTTCCGCCGGGCTTCGGCGATGGCTGGGGGGCCTTGCCTGGGTCGAGGTCGGTGGCCATGGATTTTGGTGGGGCCATCCCCGTCAACCGCATTCGCTTTTATCCTCGGCTGAGCCAGGTGGACGATCGCTTGCTGATCGAGGAGTTCACCGCGCCCAAACCGGCGCTCGAAGCGTTCGGCCAGGACAGCTTCGCCGAGAATTTCTTGGGCTGGTTCGAACTGCGGATCGGCGACAATAGCCGACTCTTCGCTCCCGGACCTTGCAATTTTGCCGCTGAGAGCCAAGGGCTCGACTGGATAAGCCCTTCTGATCCCCAACTCAAGGTGCTCAAGACCACCACCGAAAATTTGGATGTGGTGGTCGACCTGCGCTTCCCCACCCAGTCAATCCGCTATCTCAATCTGCAGCCATTTCCTTTACGCACGTGGGAGATTGCAGAGTTTGAGGTGTATGGAGAAGGCTTTGTCGAGGAGACCACCTACCTGACGCAAATCCTCGACTTTGGGCAGCCGATCAACTGGGGCAAAATCCGCTGGAGCGCCGACGTGCCAGAAGGAACCCGCATTGAGATCCGTACCCGAACCGGACAAACACCCAACCCCAGCCTCTACTTTGCCGAGAACACCAACGGAGACCTCGACCAGATCGCGTTGAAGGACTATCTCAAGATCGACGTGGGCGCGCGGCTGGCCCCGGTGTACGACACGGCGCACTGGAGTTTCTGGTCAACGCCGTATGAGTTTGCATCGGGGCTGCGGGACGTGGGGACGGTGGCGGCAGCCTGGGCGGACGGGACGGCGCTATTGTCGCCGGGTCCGAGCCAGTATATCCAAGTGGAGATCAAGCTCTATTCGACGTTCACCGCGGCTCCACGCTTGGAACAGGTGAGTTTGCAGTTTGCCGAAGTGCCTTCGGCGCAGGAGGTGGTCGGCGAGATCTGGCCGATCATTGTAGAGGACTTCACGCCGACCACCTTTACCTATGTCGCTCGTCCCGTCTTCGGGGTGGGAGATGTGGGTTTCGACCATCTGGAGATCCGCACCCCCACTCGCGTCGATTCCGTGCGATCGCTCAAGGTAAATGGGGTTGAGGTGGATTTCGCTCTCTTTCCGCCGGAGATGGAGGATGAGCACTTAATCGTCGGCTTCCCCCAACTAGTAGGCGAAGAGGACAGTTTCAAGCTGATTGAGGTGGTTTTCGACGCGACGGTATTGCGTTTCGGCACGGAGTTTTCGGGCTGGGTGTTCAATAGCGCCGATGCCGACCAAGTGCGGCAGCAGATCCAGCCGGGCAACGCAACCTTCCGCTTTTCAGGCGACGCGCTCTCGGTGAAGACGCCTTTGGGGGGCGATCTGCTGATCCAGGTGGAGGCCGGGCCGGGGGTCTTCACGCCCAACGGCGATGGAGTCAACGACAAAGTAGTCTTCTCCTATAAGCTGCGGGAGGTGGCCACGGCGCGGCCGGTGTCGTTGCGGATCTATGATCTGGCGGGTCGGGTGGTGCATATCTTGCCGGCGACCAGTGCCAAGAGCGGGGCGTTCGAGCAGGCGTGGAACGGTCGCAACGCACAAGGACAGCTCCTGCCGCCGGGCACTTATCTCTACGAACTAACGCTGGAGACCAAAGACCAAGAGCGCCAAATCGGCTCCTTCGCCATAGCCTACTGAGACTAGCCTCCGCGTGAAGACCGCGGCCCAAAAAACGGAGACCGGGCCATGCAACAGCTTCTCCTCTCTTGTCTCATCGGTTGGATCGCCCACTCCCCTGCTTGGAGCGTGACGGAGTATCGCCTGGGCGGGGCCGACGGCAATGCTTGGGCGACGGCGCTTTCGCTGGAGGGGAGCAGCGCCTATGTGGTGCTGGATGCGGAGGGTCAGGAAATGCGGCGAGTGGGGGTGAAGGTGACGCCGCACGGAGCGGGGACAGACACGTTGATCGACTTTTCGGGCACGGCCATCCAACCCCGCTTTGTCGAAGCTAGCGCCAATATGGTCTTGACCGATCTGGAGAGCGATCCCCAGAAGATCCCCCTGCTCTACACCGGTGGGAAAGTCGAGGTAACCAATAGCTGTGTCCATCTGGGCAAGGAAAATCCCATCGTCAAGGATATGTTCGACGGCAATCCGGCCACGGCGATGTTCCGGCGCTTTACCCAAGACCCGGACAAACCACTAGGCTATGGCAATGGGTGGGCTGGGCAGGGGATAGTCCATACGGGTGCCGCCGCCGCGGTCGTAGACTTGGGTGCCGCGGTGCCGGTCAACCGCATTCGCTTTTATCCGCGGCTGAGCCGGGTGGACGATCGCTTGCTGATCGAAGAGTTCACCGCGCCCAAACCGGCGCTCGAAGCGTTCGGCCAAGATAGCTTCGTAGATAATCTACTCGAGTGGTACGAGATCCGCACAGGGGACGATACGGCCGCTTTCGCTTCGGGAACTTGCGATGTCGCCGGTTTCGCCAAGGGGCTGAGATGGGTTCAGCCTTGGGACCCCCAGCTCAAGGTACTCAAGACCACCACCGAAAACCTGGACGTGGTGGTTGACCTGCGCTTCCCCACCCAGTCGATCCGCTGGATCACCCTGCAACCCTTTCCTCGGCGCAATTGGGAGATCGCGGAGTTTGAGGTGTATGGGGAGGGCTTTGTCGAGGAGACCACCTACCTGACGCAAATCCTCGACTTCGGGCAGCCGATCAACTGGGGCAAAATCCGCTGGAGCGCCGACGTGCCAGAGGGCACCCGCATTGAGATCCGCACCCGCACCGGGCAGACGCCCGACCCCAGCCTCTACTTTGCCGAGAACACCAACGGAGACCTCGACCAGATCGCGTTGAAGGACTATCTCAAAATCGACGTGGGCGCGCGGCTGGCCCCGGTGTACGACACGGCGCACTGGAGTTTCTGGTCAACGCCGTATGAGTTTGCGTCGGGCCTGCGGGACGTGGGGACGGTGGCGGCAGCCTGGGCGGACGGGACGGCGCTATTGTCGCCGGGTCCGAGCCAGTATATCCAGGTGGAGATCAAGCTCTATTCGACGTTCACCGCGGCACCACGGCTGGAGCAGTTGAGTTTGCAGTTTGCCGAAGTGCCTTCGGCGCAGGAGGTGGTCGGCGAGATCTGGCCGATCATTGTAGAGGACTTCACGCCGACCACTTTCACCTACGTAGTACGCCCGATTTTCGGGGTGGGAGATGTGGGTTTCGACCATCTGGAAATTCGCACCCCTACTCGCGTCGATTCCGTGCGATCGGTCCTAATCAATGACCAGGCCGTGGATTTCGCGCTTTTCCCGCCGGTGCTGGAGGACGACCGCCTGATCGTCGGCTTCCCCCCGTTACGCGACGAGCAAGAGGATAGCTTCAAGCAAATTGAGGTGATTTTCGACGCGACGGTGTTGCGTTTCGGCACGGAGTTTTCGGGCTGGGTATTCAATAGCACCGATGCCGACCAAGTGCGGCAGCAGATCCAGCCGGGCAACGCAACCTTTCGCTTTTCAGGCGACGCGCTCTCGGTGAAGACGCCTTTGGGGGGCGATCTGCTGATCCAGGTGGAGGCCGGGCCGGGGGTCTTCACGCCCAATGGCGATGGGGTCAACGACAAAGTAGTCTTCTCCTATAAGCTGCGGGAGGTGGCCACGGCGCGGCCGGTGTCGTTGCGGATCTACGATCTGGCGGGTCGGGTGGTGCATATCTTGCCGGCGACCAGCGCCAAAAGCGGGGCGTTCGAGCAGGCGTGGAACGGTCGCAATGCACAAGGACAGCTCCTGCCGCCGGGCACTTATCTCTACGAACTAACCCTGGAGACCAAAGACCAAGAGCGCCAAGTCGGCTCCTTCGCCATAGCCTACTAAGACCAATCTCAGTACCTAATAGATGTAGTCGTCATCTGGTCGTAGGCCATTATAAAAGGAATTTCACATGCGATATGGAAACCAAACGCGGATTTGGTACTCTTTGCTTTGTTGCGCTTTGCTCTTAGCGTGCGGTGGTGCCGAAGACCAAGCGGGGCAAGTACCTCGCGATCGGACGCTGATCCTCGGACTAACCCAGATGCTGGACTACGACGCCTTCAACCCCTTTATCCCCGGCGTCGTGTCTTCGACAGGATCTAATTTCCTCTTCGAGCCGCTCTACTATTACAATGCCTATAGCCAAGAAAACAATCTCATCCCCTGGATCGCGGAGAGCCACCAATACAACGAGGATTATACCGAAGTCACTATCAAAATCCGCGCTGGGGTCCAGTGGAGCGACGGCATGCCGTGGACGGCGCGCGACTTGGTCTTCACCATCAATATGCTCAAGGCCAACGCGCCGGAGTTGCTGCTGTCCACCGATATGCAAACCTGGGTCGCCGAAGCGGTGGCCGTGGACGAGTGGACGGCGCGCATCGCGCTGAGGGCACCCAATCCAAGATTTCTGTTTTCGTACTTCACCGATTGTTTCGTCAATGGGGTCCGCATCGTCCCCGAGCACATCTGGAAAGACCAAGACGCCACGACCTTCAAAAACCTCGACCTAGCCAAGGGCTGGCCGGTGGTCAGCGGGCCTTATCGCCTAGCGATTGCCGCGCCCGAACAGCGCGTTTGGGATCTGCGGCCGGACTGGTGGGCGGTTGGCTTGGGGTTCCAGAGACTACCCAAGGTGGAGCGCATCATCTATCTGCCCTTCGGCAGTGAAGCCAAGTGGTCCCAGCAACTCTTGGCCAACGAAATCGATTCGAGCGTGGACTTGCGCCCCGTCAATATCAAAACCGTTCTCGAGCAAAACCCCAATATCTCCACTTGGACCGGCCGGGAAGCACCGTACGGCTATCTGGATTGGTGGCCGCTGTCGCTGGGTTTCAACAATCTTGAAGAGCCCTTCAGCGACCCAGAGATTCGCTGGGCCGTCAACTACGCAATCAATCGCGCCCAAATAATTGACGTAGGTTGGCAGGGGGCAGGCAAGTTCACGCTCCATCCCTATCCCGAATTTCCCCCACTGATGCGCTATATCGACCAGATCCAAGATCTTTTCGCCCAATACCAATTAAATACCTACGACCCGGCCCGCACGGCGGAGATCATGCAGCGCAAGGGATGGCACAAGGACGAGGACGGGTTCTGGAGTAAGAACGGGACGCGCCTCAAGATAGTGGTAGATGTCTTCCCCAACCTCTTCCAGGACTTCACGCCGGTGCTGATCGAACAATTGCGCCAAGCCGGTTTTGAGGCCAGCTTCCGCGCCACCAACGACGCCTATACCCGCATGACCCAAGGCACGGCCCGCGCCTTTGTGATGGGGCACGCGGCTTCGGTGCGGGATCCTTACTTCACCTTGCGCCTCTACCACAGTCGCTTCGTGCAGCCGACGGGCACCTCAGCCGAGTACTTCTGGCGTTGGAAAAATGAAGAATTCGACGCGATCGTCGATCGCATGGCCGAGGTCGCGCCGGACGACCCGGAGTTGGTCGCGCTCTTCCGCCGAGCGATGGATATCTGGTTGCGCGAACTGCCTTCGATCCCGCTGATCCAGTGGTATCACCGGATTCCCCACAACGAGACCTATTGGAAAAACTGGCCCACGGCTGAAAATCCCTATGTCAACAGCGCCTACTGGCACCGCACTTGGCTGCTCGTCTTACTCAACTTAGAACCCACACAATGAGGTTTGGATGTTCAAAGCTATGACAGCATGCGTTGCGTCAATTGTGATAGGCGCCCTATCCTGTGGGAAAGAGAAAACGGCCGACGCGCAAACGGGAGTAACTATGAATGAAGCTCGCACCGGTGTCATCGCGACTCACTACGAGCCCGACGCAAGCCTCTTTCCCAACCCCGAACGAGGATTTTACATATATACCAACTTGCACGAACTCGATCCCGCCATCGGCAAGAGGCGAGGCGAGGGACATACGTTGGTCTGGGGGCGGATCTTCATGGAGACCTATCGCGAGGTCCCGTTCTTGCCGGAGTCGTTCCTCACCGCAGTAGAAAACGGGTTCGCCATCGCCCGGGACCAGGGAATGAAAGTCATCGTCCGGGGATCTTACGGTTTCAAAGGTCCAGGCGGCGACTACACATCGTACGAGGACCCGCCAACGCCGAACGTCAAAAACCACATCGCGCAGCTATCCCCCATCTTCGCCGCCAATGTAGATGTCATCGCCCTCTTTGAGGCGGGATTTATCGGCCCGTGGGGAGAGTGGCACACGACAGAGGTCGCAAAAGACTACGACCAGGGCCGAGATATGCTGTTCCATATCCTCGACCACACCCCTACCGACCGCTTAGTCTTGGTCCGTTATCCCTACCTAAAACAGCAGATTTTCAAAATATCTGGCGGCGATTTCGCCATAGTGGATGTCAATAATGCCTATAGCGGCGAGCGCGTCGCCCGCGTCGGCCACCACAACGACTGTTTCCTCTCCTCGCCGATCGACGTCGGCACTTACGAGCGGGGAGAGATGACACGCGAGGAGGAAGTAGCCTATCTCGCGAGTGAGACCCTCTACACCGCATTTGGCGGGGAGACCTGCCAGCCGCATGCACTCAACGATTGCGAGCGCACCATCACCGAACTGGAAACCCTCAAAGGCAGCTACCTCAATAGCAGCTATCACCCCGAAGTACTCGATAAGTGGGCCGCACAGGGTTGTTTTGACGAGGTGATGCGGAGACTGGGCGCACGGTTTGCCCTGACCCAGAGCCGCATCGCGGCTACTGCCAGTCCCGGCGGACAACTCGCAGTGGAGATTGACCTAGACAATCGCGGTTTCGCCCCACTTTACAATAGGCGCGATGTGGAGATCGTCTTAGAAAACGAGGCGAACAGATCAAGCCAGGCCTTTGTCCTCGACGTCGATCCGCGCACTTGGAAGCCAGGGGCGTCCCATGTAGTTTCCGCGGTGGTTCCGCTATCCTCCACTATGGCACCGGGCGAGTATACCGCTTACTTGCATTTGCCCGATCCCAGCTCTAGGCTTAGGGACGACCCGCGCTATGCATATCGGATCGCCAACGAGGGGGTTTGGGACGAGGAGCGCGGCTATAACGAGCTGGTCAGAGGCATTGTCATCCAAGCTTCAGAATAAGGAAAAAGAGATGAAAGCGATTCGACTGGGATTTATCGGCATGGGGCACATTCCCGTGCATGCCCATCTGCCGGCGTTGGCACCGCTGGTGGAGACGGGAGAGGTGGTGCTGCAGGCATTTTGCGACATCAACGCGGAGGCGGCCCGGGAACAGGCCAAAGTATTCGGGGCGCAAGCGGTCTATGCGTCCCACGAAGAGATGCTCGAAAAGGAAGAATTGGACGCAGTATATGTGTGTCTGCCGCCGACATTGCACCAAGACGAGATCACCACAGCGGTCGACAAGGGGATCCACGTTTTCGTGGAGAAGCCGGTGAGTCTGGACATGGGACAGGCGGCGGAGTTTTCCCAAGCGATAGAAAAGGCCGGTGTCGTCTCACAGGTGGGTTTTATGAGTCGCTATTACCCCTCTGCTGAAGCAGTGAAGGAACTGCTGGCGGCACGCCAGCCGCGGCATGCCCAGATCCTCAAGTTCTACAGCGGTAAGCACATCCGCTACTGGACGAGCCGCTACGAACTCTGCGGCGGATCCTTTGTCGAAAACACGATCCACACCGTCGATCTGCTGCGGTATTTTCTCGGAGACATCGCCAAAGCGTCGGCCTTCTATTTTGAACGCCAGCCCGGTGCGGGACCTGAACCAATCAATATGCCCTACGCGTACTGCGTGAATTATCGCTTCGCTTCGGGCGTAGTAGGCAATGCTACGACCTCGCGGGTACTGACCAATGTTGAGGCGTCGCGGAGTGAGGTGCTAATCATAAGCGACGACTCCCTGATCGAATGGTCCACCGGCGAGGTGCTAGATAATGGCGAGAGCGTGTGGAAGGCGGAAGATGGGGCCTATCGGAGCGCCTTCACTTTCCAAGCACGGGCCTTTATCGACGCCGTGCGGGCGGAAGACCCGCAGATGATGCGGTCTCCCTACGGCCCTAGTCTCAACAGCTTGGCGGCAGTATTGGGGGCCAACGCGGCGGCGGAAAACGGCGGCTCGGTGATTGACCTCCAAGCCTTCACCTCCGGCAAATAGCCTCGAAGCTTTCTCAAGGCAACCCGCGTTATGACTATGTCTCAGCTAAATGGACTGCGTTGAGAAAACGTCAGCTTTGGGACCGCGTCGTTCCGCGCCACCGCTTCCCGGTATCCGCACGGGTACTTCAGTGCGCCTCCAGCCAATTCTCGCCGGTGCCCATCTCGATTTCTATCGGCACCTCCATCGGCAGGGCCTCGCGCATCTCGCGCGCGACTAGCGGTGGTAGGGTCTCCATCTCGTCCCGGTGCAGGTCAAAGACCAACTCGTCGTGGACCTGCAACAGCATCGCCGAGCGGAACCCTTCCTCGCGCAGCAGCCGGTGGATGCGGCTCATCGCCAGCTTAATCATATCCGCAGCCGTGCCCTGAATGCGGGTGTTGATTGCATTGCGCTCGGCTCCTTTGCGGGTGGTGGCATTGCGCGAGTTGATGTCGCGCAGATAGCGCCGCCGCCCGGTCACCGTCTCGACGTACCCCTTGTCGCGGGCGAACTCCACGGTCTCGTCGAGATAGCGCCGCACCCCTGGATACTGGGCAAAGTACTGATTGATCAGCTCGGCGGCCTGCCAGCGCGGAATGTCGAGCCGCTCGGCCAGTCCAAAGGGCGAGATCCCGTAGATGATGCCGAAGTTGACCGTCTTGGCTTGACGACGCATCTGGTCGGTCACCTGCTCCTCGCCGACTTGATAGATCTTTACCGCCGTGGTAACGTGGATATCGCCGCCGCTTTTGAAAGTGTCCAGCATCCCCTCGTCACTGCTGAGCGCGGCGGCAATCCGCAGCTCGATTTGCGAGTAGTCGGCCGAAAAGAGCAGGTATTCGCTGCTGCGCGGCACAAAGGCGCGGCGGATTTCCCGCCCCTGCTCGCTGCGGATGGGGATGTTCTGGAGGTTCGGGCGATCGGACTTCATCCGCCCGGTGGCGGTCATTAGCTGCTCGTAGTTGGTGTGGACGCGCCCGGTGGCCTTATAGACCGCGCCGGGGAGCTGATCGACATACGTTGACTTGAGCTTGGTATGCAGTCGGTAGTCGAGCACCTGCCGCGCGATCTCGTGGCGATTGGCCAGCCGACGCAAGATCTGTTCGCTGGTTTGGTACTGGCCGGTCTTTTGCGTCCGCCGGGCATTGGAGTCCAACTCCATCTTCTCAAAGAGAATAGTGCCTAGCTGATTGCCTGAATTGAGGTTGAAGCGCTCCCCGGCCAATTCAAAGACGCGCTCGGCAGCCTGCTCCATGGCCTCCTCAAACTGCCGCGAGAGCGCGGAGAGGGCCGCCGTTTCCATGCGGATGCCCTCGAATTCCATGTCCACCAGCACCGGTAGCAGCGGAGCTTCGATCTCGTAGAAGACTTGGTGCTGCTCCATGTCCTCGATTTTCGGCCGCAGCGCCGCAGCAAGCTGGAAGGTGATGTCCGCATCCTCACAGGCGTACTCGGCCACTTGCTCCACCGGCACCTGCAACAGCGTTAGCTGTTCACCGCCGCGCTCGCCGATCAGTTCGGATATGGGTTTGGGCGAGTAGGAGAGCAGGCTCTTGGCCAGCTCGTCCATGCTGCGTCTCAACTCTGGCTCAGCCAAGGTCGCCGCCAGCATCGTGTCGAAGAAAGGCCCTTCCACTCTCATGCCGTGCCAGCGGAGGACGCTGAGATCGTACTTGAGGTTGTGGCCGATCTTTTCGCTCGCCCCACTTTCAAAGACCGGGCGGAATTCCTCCAAAACAGCCAGCACCTCGGCTCGCTCCCTAGGCAACTGTACGTAGTGGCCCGTACCCGGTACCCACGAAAAGGCCAAGCCAATCAAGTCGCATTGCCGGACGTCGAGACCGTTGGTCTCGCAGTCAAAGCAAAACGCCGGCTGCTCCAACAGCGCCGCGATCAACGCCCGCCGCTTGTCGGGCATATCAACGAATTGATAGTCGTGCTCTACATCGGCCACCCCTTTGAGCGGGCCGTGGGCCTGCTCCTTTTCGACGCTAAACTCGTCGCCGAGAAGCCGCCGACCCAGCGTATTGAATTCGAGCTCGGAGAAGAGGGCCTCCAGCTTCTGGCGGTCCCAGTCGGCCTTGGCCAAATCCACCAGTTCCACGTCCAGCGGCACATTGCACTCGATGGTGACCAGTTCCTTGGAGAGCAGAGCCTGTTCCCGGTATTCCTCTACGTTCTGTTTCTGCTTGCCCTTGAGCTGGTCGGTGTGCGCCAGCAATTCTTCGACGCTGCCGTACTGGGCGATGAGCTTTTGCGCCGTCTTGGGGCCGATCCCAGGTACGCCGGGCACATTGTCCGAAGAATCGCCCATCAGCCCCAGCACGTCGACCACTTGGTCGATCCGCTCGATCTGCCATTGTGCGAGGATTTCCGGCACCCCCAAAACCTCGGCCTCGTCGCCGCCGCGGCCCGGCTTGTACATAAAGCTCCGCTCGGAAACAAGCTGGCCGTAGTCCTTGTCGGGCGTGACCATGTACGTCGCAAACTCCTCAGCCTCGGCCTTTTTGGCTAACGTGCCGATCACGTCGTCGGCCTCCCACCCCGGCTCGCGCAAGACCGGGATATTAAACGCCTCGCAGAGCCGGAATACGTACGGCAGTGCTTGGCTCAGATCCTCGGGCATGGCCTCGCGCTGGGCTTTGTACTCTTCGTATTTGTGGTGTCGGTGGGTAGGCTCCGGTGTGTCGAAGACGACGGCGATATGCGTTGGCGCGCCTTTTTCGATAATGGAGAGCAAGGTGTTGGCAAAGGCAAAAACGGCTGAAGTGTTCATGCCCTTCGAGGTCAGGCGCGGGTCGCGGATCAGCGCGAAGTGGCCCCGATAGGCCAACGCCATGCCATCGAGCAGGAAGAGAACTTTTTCGCTCATGCAGAATTCTTTCGTCGCGCTCAAACGGCTTGGTTGGCTGCTTCGTAGTATTTGTTGATGCCGGGCACGTCGCTCATCCCGTGCCACACGCCCCGGAAGAGGGTGCGGCGCTTCTCTGGGAACGAGGCGACAACTTCGGGCGCAGGGCACCCTTTGCCCCACTTGGAATTGACCGTGTCGTAGCAGGTAAACAAGGTCAGCCGGTCCCACTGCTGGTTGGTCCAGCGCGTACCCGAATGGCACAGGGCCTCGGTGAAAATCACCGCCGAACCGGCCGGGCAGATATAGCTCTCCCACAGCGGGCTGTCGCGCTCGCTCAGCTCCTCGGACCGGGGGAAGGCGGCTTTGTGGCTGCCCGGCAAAAAAAGCGTGCCTCCGTCGACCTCGTTGAGCTCCCACACCACTCGCGTCAGCCCGGAATGCACCTTGCCCTGCTGCATCTGGTAGATGTGCGAGTTGCCGCGAAAGTTGAAGTACCCGCCGCCGCCGTGCGGGCCGAAGTTGTCGTGCCCAGCTTGGCGATGGCTGGTATAGGTGTGATCGTAGCGAAACCCATAGCAGTCTTCGCTGGCCAGCGCCTGATGCGAGAGCACTTCGTTGAGCACGCCCACGACCGCCGGGTGGTCGAGCAAGATCTGCGACGGGCCGCCGTGATTGTCGCGCTCGTGCGGCGGCAGGGACTCGCGCTCGTAGAGGAACTTATGCTGATGGGCGCGAATCTGCACCAGCTCTTCTTCGCTCAACAGCGCGGGTAAGAGGATAAACCCCTTGAGGTCGAAGAGGTACTTCTGGGCCGGGGTCATTGGGACGACGTCCCGCCCGTCGGCATTGGTCGTCGGCAGTAGCTCCATAACGCCTCAGTCCTTCCAATTGAATACCACGTTGAGCATGTTTTTCTCGCGATGGTACGCCATTTCGTAGGCTTGCACCATGTCCGAGTAGTGCAGCCGGTGGGTGACCAAGCGGCTCGGCTGGAGCTTGCCCTCCTGCATCAGCGAGAGCACGTGGGCGCAGCGGCTGTCGTTGTCAAAGCGATCTCCGTCCGGCAGCGGAAAAAGCGACCCGGCCCGGTCGTTGACCGCGCAGAGCGAAACGCCTTTGAAGTAAAACCAGCGCATGTCCAGCGGGTTAAAATCCAGCGGCTCTTCACCCCGCCCAGGCAAGCTGACGATGGACACCCGTCCGTTGATTCGGACTACTTCCATCGCCGTGCGATACGCCGGCCAAGGGTTGGCCGTCAGGATCACCAAGTCGATCCCCTGCCCGTGGGTGAATTCGTCCAGCTTGGCCGCTAGCTCGGGGTCATCCGACAACAGAGCCTCGTGCGCCCCCATCTCGCGCGCCATATCCAGCCGCACTGAGCTGTTGCCCAGCCCCACTACCCGCGCGCCAAAAAGCGGGCCTAGCGCCACCGCCCCCAGCCCCAAGACGCCCAACCCCACGACGGCCACGGTCTCGCCGGGCGCGAAAAAAGCCTTGCTGTAGCAATGCATGCTCAAGGCGTACAAATGGGCGAATACCGCGTCTTCGGCCGCGACCCCGTCCGGCACCACGACGATGCTCTCGCTGTCCCGCGCCACGTACGCCGACTGATGGGGATGCCGCGACACCACCCGATCCCCCACCGCGAACTTGGCTACCTTGCTGCCGACCCCTCGCACCACGCCTAGGTTGCTGTCGCCCACCCAGCGCGGAAAATCCGGTGCTCCGGGCACCTGTTCGGCCCCTTCGTAGTTGCCGCGGTCGGTGCCGATCTTAAATCCAGTAATCTCCGTCTCCACCCAAATTTGGTCGTCCTCTAAGTTCTCCGTGTCCAGCGTCAGATCCTCAATCCGCAAGTCGCGCGGACCGTGCAATATGGCAATTTTCATGCGATTTCCTCCTCTTCTCAAAGTCCTGTCTTAACATTAGATAATCCGCAGATGTACGCAGATATGACGCAGATATAGTATTTACAAGACGATTCGCATCTGCGCTCATCTGCGTACATCTGCGGATTCAAAGTCCAATCTCGTGGCGCAGCGCCTCAATATCGGCACACCAGTTGCCGACATTCCAGCGGCCAAAGGCCCCCAAGCCCCCGCGCTCGTCCGGCCCGAAGTAAACGGGAAGGTGTATCAGCGACAAGCCGTCGTGCGCCCGCGCCTGGTCCAATGCCCTCTCCAGCGACTCGGGCGAATACCCGCCGCTCAACGCGACCACGCCCTCCACTGCCCGCGCCCAAGCCACGTAGTCAACGGCCACGCCGTCGCGGGTGCCGCACTCGGCCCCGTACTGGGCCAGTTGCAGACCCGTGATCGCGCCCATCCGCCGGTTGTCCAACAGCAGGATGCAGCCGGTCGCGCCGTGCTCTACGCCGTCGATGAGCACCTGCGGGTTCATGGTGAAAGAGCCATCGCCGCTAATGGCCAACCCGTAAAACGGCTCGGTAGCTACCGCCGTGGCCAACAGCGCCGAGACCGCAAAGCCCATATAGCTGGCCCCGGTCTCGGTAAAGGTGCGCCCCAAGCGATCGTCCTCTACTACTTGGAAACCGTTGGCCTGCACATCGCCGGCGTCAAAAAAACACACCCCGTCGCGGGCGCGTGCCCAATCCGTGGCCACCTTGATGGCCGTCGGTTGCGTCAGCACCTCCTCGTCCCACATCTCGTCGTACAGCACTGACTTCCGATAGCGCACGGCCTTAAACGCCGCCCACTCCCGCTTCTTGTCGCTACAGGCCCGCAACCAAGCTGAAGGGGAGCCGTTTTGTGCGCCGCTAGCCGTCAGTGCGTGATTCAATCTTCGCAGCGTCCCCGCGGCATCGCCGACGAAGGCCATGGTCTTGCCGTAGTGGGTGGCGGTTTCTGGATCGGCGTTGATATTGACGACTCCCTGCACGCGCGGATAGCCCGTGCGCGACGAATCGGACTGGCAGACAAAGCGCGAGCCTACGGCGATCAAAAAATCGGCTTCTTCCATCGCATAGTTGCCGCAGATTGACCCTTTGCTGCCGCCGACGGTCATGTTGCGCGGATGGTCGTACGGCAAGACGCCGGAAACTAAGGGGCTGGTCACAGCCACCGCGTCGGCTAGCTCTAACAGCTCGGCTAGCTCAGGGCCGGCCCCACGCGCTCCACCGCCGACCTTGACGACGACGCGCTCGGCCGCGGCAATGGCGACGGCCGCCTCTGCGTAGCGACCCTCATCAGCGGCCGCACCCAACGGCGGCGGTGCGCCCACGGGCAGCTCGTCCAAATTGAATTGTGCCAGCTCCGCCGGTTGCACGTTGAGCGGCAAGAGCAAGAAAAACGGCTCGGCTTGATGTGGATGATCCACCGCGTTGAGTCCGCGCCGGAGCGCGGTGGCAAGCGCCAGCGGCGTGTGCAGCGAGTACGCCCGGCTCATGGTGCCAAACAGCCGCAGGAAAGCGTTTTGTTCGGTCCCGGGGATCTGCTGCATGTTCGGCCCTTCGTCTTGGGTCGTCTCGTCCCCGAGCAGATACCAGACGCCCAACCCGTCCGAGCGCGGGACAATGGAGGCCGCCAACGCTTGCAATGCACCTGGGCCGATCGAGGTGACGACCGCGGCCTTTTCTCCGCGCACCCAGCGCAGGGCCGCAGCCGCGTGTGACGCTTCAATCTCACTGCGCACCCCACAGACGCGCACCAGCCCCGCTTCCTGATAAATCCGCAACACCTCGCCGATCTCGGTCGAGCCGTGACCGAAGACGCAAAAAAAGGTCCTGACGCCTTGCAACCAAAGCCCCAGGACTAGCGCCTCGGATACCGTAGTGTCGATGCGGCGGCCCAGCACCTCAATATCTCCAGCGGCGGCGATTTGCTGCGCTCGCGCCTGCCGCGTCTGTGCTAATTGCGCTACGGTTGCTTCCATAGTTAGCGGTTTGACAGATGCTCCCAGATGCACTCGGCCACCGCCCGTCCCAATAGCTGCGATCCCTCTGCGGTAAAATGCACCCCGTCTTGGGTCAAAAGCCGCGCCTTCCCTGCACGTTGGACAACGGCAAAGAGGTCGTCAATCGGCACGCCCAAATCCTCCGCCACGGCGCGGGCAGCCGCGTTGTAGGCTTCTACATCGGCCTCTAGGCGGTCGAAGCCCTTATTCTGGTGGTGCCAAGTCTCGTCCACCGGCGTGGTGGTGGCCCAGACGACGGCCCCGTTTAATTCGCGTTGCAGCCTTTGTAGTATCTGGCGCACGTTGCGCTCGTATTCGGCCAAAGAGACCTCGGATTCTGCGCCAAAGGCCCTTTTCAAATCGTGCAGCCCACAATTGACGTGTACCAAATCCGGCTGGCGTACGAGAGCCCACTGGTCCAGATGTGCGAGGACATTGCGGCTATCGCCGCCGTTTGGTTCGGGTGCCCAGACCTCGGCTCGGCCTGCCAACTGGCTGGCGACATGGTCTTGATAACCCATGCGGATTGAGTCGCCGATTAGGACGACGAGGGGTGTATTAGCCATAGAGCAATCTCTAGTGACGAGGCAACGTCATAATCATATCTTTGTATTTCTTAACTTCTCCAACTTAACTTCGAGATTTTCCACTGCTTCTATTGCCTCGGAAATCTCTTTCTTGACGACGGAGACAATGCGAGAGTGGCTAAGCGGGTTTAGGATAATACTTCGGTACAGTTCGATCTCGTCAGTGAGTATCTGTTCCAATAAGGGATCTCCATTTCTCGTCTTTTCTCCTTTTATTGCCTGCCAGAAATCGTCGCTTGTCAGGTCTTTCGGATTTTCGCGGTATCTGACTTTGAGATTCTTCTTATCACAGAATCTCTTGATCGCTACTTCAAAGGCTGTGCGAAGATAAATTGCACAGGCTTTGTAGTCGTTGATGTTGAAATACTCTTTCGCCTTTTCGAGATACGCTCGATCTTCTACATAGATCGGAATCTCGTATTCGTCAGTTTTCAAGTAGAATTCAGCGTATTTCCATTCGCTATCCGCTGTCCGTTGTTTGACAATTTCATACCAAGCACGATCATAAGTCATAAAGAATATCTGATAATCTGAGAAGTATTCTTTTAGAATGTCGATTACTGGCATACGATTTGACATATCCAAGCCAATCAATACGTCATCTAGTGCGAGAATCTTCAACTCGCTATCTGGCTGGAGCAGAATTGACGAAAAGTAGATAGAAATAGCGATCGCCGATAGTTTTGCCTCGTTTAGGAAGTTTTGATGTATGAGAATCTCTCTTCCAAAGAATTTGATTTTCAAGAGAATCTGCTTACCGTCAAGTATCTTTTTTTCGCGATTGTATGTAATCCTATGGAAGCCGAATTCAAGATCAACATGGTACCCAAATTTGTCGAGGATTTTAGATGCCTTTTTTTGTAATTCTTTTAATCTACTTGCTAATTCTTGATTAAAATTCTCTATCTGTTCCTCAAGAATTGCAATTTGGTCTATTGCATTTGGGTGTGGAGACTGTGGCTGTATATCATCCCAGTCTTCGGCAAGGCTTCGACCTGTTATAACGCTGACAGTATTTGCCAATAGATTTTTAATCAGCAACTCGAATACATTCACAGTATCGCTTTCGCGATGGACATAGTGTGTTTCCAGAAGTGCCTTATAGTCGAGAAAACCTTTTGTTTTTGATGCTTCAATAATCAAAGAGTTATTTGCCTCCTTAGCACTCTGTGACCATTCGTAAATGTCCTCCTCTGACTGTTGGTCTGTACGGAGATGCAGTTTGATGTATCGATCATCTCCCTCGGTAAAAATGTTCTGATGACTTTTAGACATATAGGAATCATCTTCACCAGATTCAAGAAAAAATTTTAGTGCGAGGTATAACGATGATTTTCCGCTTCCATTTTCGCCATGGATCAGCAGATTTTCCCCTTTCTTTAAATTGATTAAGGTTCCACGAAAGGCTCTGAAGTTTTTAATCTCAATTTTGGTGATTCTCATACTTTGCCCTCAATGATGCGGATAGGTTTCAAACTATCGAGAAAGAAGAGGTTCTTCCGAACCGGATGCGTTTTTTCATACAGGTGCTCAAATATATCCCGAAACGCAGACATTTTATCACCCTGAATCTCTTCAGGTTGAGGCAACTGTTCGTCCAACAACGGGTTGAAAAAATGTTTGCCACCCTGATGAAGTTCCTCAGACAGATAGGACTCATAAACCAGTCCGTCGATTATACGCTCAAAATATTTGAGCATTACGTAATCACGGGCGTATGCCAAGTCCTTGCTATTTGTAGTTGGCTGTTTCTGGAGATAGACGAGGTAATCGACGATCTTGCCGATCAGCCCCTTCTGCGTTGACGTAACATTAGGAATAGGAATCTGCTGCATATAGCCACTGAGTGCCCGAAGTTCATCACCTGTTAATTGATTCGACACCTGTGAATAAAACCACTCCACGACGCGGGAATTGAGAACACCACATAACCACGTTTCCTCTGTCGGGATGATGTAGCATGTATGACCACAGTAAAAACCATCAGTCTCAATGGCGAAGGTCTGGTGGTTGTAGAGATTTGGACAGACAAGCTTCGTTTGCGTAGAACGCTTAGAGTCGCTGAGGGTTGCTTGTAGTTCGCACCATTTCTGTTTACCTGCCCTTTTGCTCAGGGAATCCCTGTATTTTTCTAAGTGTTTCTGGATAGCGGGATAACTATTCATCTCTATTCCTCGGTAGGCAAATATCAACCACAAACCCTGTGCTTCTACTTGCCAGCGTCTTATGCCGCGCCCGTGCAAAAACGGCTTCAAAATATCAGCGGATGAAGGATGCTCTACAATGAGTTCATCCCGCGTCGCGCTATCTACGACAAACGCTTCGTCCTTACCTGTCCTAATGCCAAAATAGGACCTCGTCTTGACGTATTGTGCCAAAGGAATGCCGGCGTTGCGGAGTCTCTCGCGCAAATTCACTACATCAGACGATTCAAGGGACCTGCCATCGGCATCCAAGAATTTTTCCGTCTTGGGAAAACGGCTCCGTCGCCGTTGTGTCAGCATGGCCGCAATGTCTTTCGGCAACTGGATACCACTCCTCCTTTCAAATGCCTTAATGTTTCTGTAATAGTCACGAAATTCCATGATAATATCCGTACCTATTCTCTTGGCAATTATCAGATCTGATTTGGCTTCTTGCCAGTTTTGCAAATATAGCCAACACGTACCACGATTAAAATAGGCTTTAGCAAGATTTGGGTTTAGTTCTATCACTTTGGTATAATCTGCAATAGCACGATCATACGCGCCTTTACTACGGTAAACGATGCCGCGATTGTAATAAGCCACAGCACCACTTGGGTTTAGTTCTACCGCTTTGGTATAATCTGCAATAGCACGATCATACGCGCCTTTCATGTGGTAAGCGTTGCCGCGATTACTATAGGCTTCGTCATAATCTGGTCTCAGCGCTATCGCTTGGCTGCAATCTTCGATAGCGTGGTCAAAATCACCTTTAATACCGTAAGCAACGCCGCGATTGTAATAGGCTTTAGCAAGATTTGGGTTTAGTTCTATCACTTTGGTATAATCTGCAATAGCGCGATCATACGCGCCTTTACTACGGTAAACGGTGCCGCGATTGCTATAGGCTTCGACATAATTTGGCTTCAATTCTATTGCTTGGCTGTAATCTTCGATAGCATGATCATACGCGCCTTTCATGTGGTAAGCGTTGCCACGGTTATAATAGGCCACGGCGTAATCCAAACTCATCTCTATCGCTTTAGTATAGTCTTCGATAGCACTGTCAATATCTTCTTTACCTTGGTAAACGATGCCGCGATTGTAGTAGGCCACGGCATCATCCGACTTCAGCTCTATCGCCTTATTCAAGTCTGCGATGGCCTGGTCAGCATAACCTTTGATGTCGTAAGCAACACCGCGATTACCATATGCCACGGCACTATTTGAATCAAACTCAATCACATGTGAGTAGGCTTCTATCGCCCTGTCAATTTGCCCTATCGTTATCAGAAAGTTACCCTGTAGAAATGCCCACTTAGGTAATGCTTCTTTTTGGGCACTATCAGATATCTGAGTTTGCATTTTATCAATCACTTTTTGGACACCCTCTACCACATTTTGCCAGGCTTTGCTCTTAGGCGTCCATTCGTTAATAGGCTTGCCTTTATCAGGCAGGACTTCGTATCCGCTTAGTCGATGATTTTGCCAATCGCAACTCTCAAGGATAATGGGGATGACTCTTATCTTAGAGTCTAACGCATCGCCCAATTCTTTGTTGCAGTTTTTAGAGGCAAGACTCCAAGCGGAGACGAGGTAGAGCAGAACATCCGAATCGGCAAGGTTGTCGGAAATATCTTTATACCATTCGTCGCCTGGAAGAATTTTATTATCATCCCAAAGTGTTATTTTGCCTTGTTGTTCCATTACAGCAAGGCGTATTCGCAATTCTTCCATAGCCTTTGTATCCTTATGCGAATAAGTAATGAATATTTTTAATGGTTCGCTCATTCTCTTTCCTATACCGCCGCGTTTTTCAGCTATTCCTTAGAAGCCGTCTGAAAACCCTTGCTGTAGCCGGTATTTGAATCGGCGTACTCATCGAGCCATATTCAGGTTTCGCGACAAAATCTGAACAGAAAGGCTCGTATGATGAGTACGCCTAGTAGGCAATATGCCACCGATGTAACCGATGTGCAATGGCGTCGGATCGAACCGTTGCTGCCGGCTTCGACATGGCAGCCGAACGGTCCGGGTCGGCCACCGCGGGATCGACGCCAGATCGTCAACGGCCTTTTGTATCTGACCAAGACCGGTTGTCCTTGGGCTTTGTTGCCTTCTTGTTTTGGACCGTGGAAAACGGTGTATGATTACTTTCGTCGCTGGAGTCTACAAGGGGTCTGGCCGCAGGTATTGGATCGACTCACCCAGCGGGAACGCCGCCTCAACGGACGGGCTCCAACGCCGTCGGCTGGCGTAGTCGATAGTCAGACGATCAAGACGGCAACCCATGGTAAAACAACCGGTTATGACGCCGGAAAAAAGGTCAAGGGGCGCAAGCGTCATCTGTTGGTCGACACCTCGGGCTTGCTTAGACAGGTGGTGGTCACCGCCGCCGATGTAGAGGATCGGGACGGCCTCAAGCAGGTGTTGACCCGCTTGGGGGCCTCCGGCGTAGCCCGGTTACGCAAACTGTGGGGCGATGGCGGCTATCGAGGCGATCCGATCCGAACGTGGGTGGCTAACGTAAAAAAGACGCACAAAATAGACTTGGAAGTCGTCGCCAAACAAGGCCCCGGCTTTGAGGTGTTACCACGCCGTTGGGTCGTCGAGCGCACGTTTGCGTGGTTGATGAATTTTCGCCGACATGCCCGAGATTATGAGGTGTTGACCCACCATAGCGAAGCCTTGATCCAGATTGCTATGATCCACTTGCTGCTCAAACGGATCAAATAGAAAAAATATAGTTTTCAGACGGCTTCTTAACAGCTTTCTGCGTCCTAACCCCAGTTTAATTACGACGTATCTTTGATCCGGCCTAGCGTCGAAGCTGGGCGGATGCTGTCAGTAAACCTCTTCTTTTCGTGAGCCAGTTTGCGAAAGTCGCACTCGACTTGGAGCCTGTACCAAAATTCGTCGGACTGGCCGAAGAACGCGCCAAAGCGGATGGACATCGCAGGAGTAATCGAACGTCTATCGTGGACGATTTCATTGATTACCCCTGGGGCGACACCCATAGCGCGGGCCATGGCATTCTGCGAAATTCCTATGGGCTTGAGGTATTCCTCTAGCAGAATCTCGCCAGGTGTAATTGGGTTATCCATGTCCATATCCTCGGGTATTACGGTCCTGTGGGCTTGCCCTGTCGTCGCTGTTCCGCTTCCCACTGCAGCGCAGCTTCTTGGGTGGTGCGCCTACCAATCTACACAATGTGGCCCCTTCCCCAGCCAGATTTTCGCCGATGCTCGGCCTCGCGGCGATCGATGTCCCTAGTGATCCCCATGTGGACAATTTTATTACCCAACTTGAAGTGGTATTTATAAATAGTTCTTCTGGTCGCCATGTTCAAGCCTCCTCAGTAAATTCCTCGCTCAAAAAGATACCGTATTCCGCGAATTTTTCGCAGTTCAGCAATGCGTGGGTAGATTTTTGGGTGGTTCCGTTTGAAATTTAGGACCCGAGGGGACCTTTGCAATCTTCGTGTGTACGAATTCCCCTGATTCAGTCCACACGTACGCGTAAGCCCATATCTCGAACAAGCCGATCCAAGTACGGATCTAGCCAATTCCAGTTCAAGTACGCACGCTCTAAGTCTTCTTCAAGCCGTTTGCGGATCTGATCGTAAGTTTCGGACGCTTGAGTATGGGCTTGAGATGTCTGTGTAAATGCTTCGTAGGATGGATAATATCCATCGGACACCTGGCGATATACTTCGCTGGCCTGCTCCCAAGATTGGGAAGCTCGCTTACGGGCTTCGCCGGTCCGCTCCCAGGATTGGCTAGCTGCTTCGAGAACACCGTCGCCCCATTTATATCCGAGATCTTTATATTCGTTATACATGTTCCAAGCTTGGTCGTCGTTTTGCTTGGCTTGGTTGTATTTTTCGTAAGCTCGAATTAGGTCCTCCTCCGCTTTACGGAATGTCTGCTCAAGGTGCCGGTTTTCTTGTTTCCACAGATCGAATGCTTTCTTGGCTTGGTCGTATTCTTGGTAAGTGTCAGTGTATGCTTGGGCAGCCTGCAAGAATTCTTGTTCTATCAAATCGACAGTTTGGTACATCTGATCTAATTCTTGGGCAAGCCGGTTGCGCTCTTGGGTGAGTCGCTCGGCTTCTGGCACAAACCAGTCGCGCTTTTCGTAAGCGCGTCTCAATTCCCACGCCAGTCGCTCGCCTTCTTGATAGAGTCGCTCGGCTTCCGGGGCGAACTGTTTGGCATCTTCGGAAATCTGCTCGGCTTCCCCGGTCAGTCCCGCCGCGCCATCGGTGAGCCACGCAGATAGAAAGACACCAGCAACCAACCCAACCGTTCGCTCCTCAAGCCGTTCACGCTCTTGGTGGTATCGCTCAAGGTCTTGGACAAACCGTTCGTGTTCCAAAACAAGCCGCTCTACGTCTAGGACGAGCTGTTCGCGAGCCTTCTGGTTGGAGCAGCCCCCCAATAGACTGACGCACACAACGACGATAGCCCACCCACGTAAGTGATTCATAGTGAGCCCTTCCTTTGTTTTTTAAACCTTTCTTCGGGTGCCCAAACCTCGGCTCGGCCTGCCAACTGGCTGGCGACATGGTCCTGATAACCCATGCGGATTGAGTCGCCGATTAGGACGACGAGGGGCAAATTATTCACTGACCTTACGCAGTAGCTCCCTATCTTGTGGTTTATCGAAGCCTGTTGACCCAAGATATTGGGGCGAAATTGAGAATTTTCTGGAAAACTGCGTAACGTCAGTTATTCATAAATCATCACGCCGGACGGACGCCTCCCATCTTGCAGACTTCCTTCCACTCCTGCTCGGCGACCGGCTGAATCGAGAGCCGCTGACCCCGCTGCACCACCCGCATGTCGGCGAGCTTATCGTTGGCCTTGAGGTCGGCGAGGTGGACAAACTTTTTGAATTTGCACTTCCACTTCACGTCGAAGGAAAACCAGCGCGGCTCATCCTCGGTGGATTTCTCGTCGTAGTAGCGGTGCTGGTCGTCGAATTGGCTGGGGTCGGGGTAGCCTGCTCTTGTGATCTTCGCGATTCCGGCGATCCCCGGCTCGTCGCAGTTGGAGTGATAAAAGAACGCCAGATCCCCCGCGTCCATGCTGTCGCGGATGAGATTGCGCGCTTGGTAGTTGCGCACGCCCCGCCAGTAGCCCGTGCTTTGCGGACGCTGCTTCAACTCGTCAAAGGAGCACTCGTCGAATTCGCACTTGACGAGCCAGTACTGTCCAGCCATGCCTTTCCCTTCACTTTCACATCCATTCCTCGACCACTTCCCGCGTCTTTTCTATGCCCTCCCACTCGTCGCCTCGGCTAGAAAAAATCAGCGAGTACGGCCCGGCGAATCCCGCATCACTGGCCAGCCGCAGACAGTGCACAAAATCCTCGCGGTCCATCTGGCCCACTGCGGGAAAGTCGGCTTTGGCGTGTACGGAAGTCGCCCGCGGCAGAATCGCCGCCAGATCGCGGTATTTGTCCGGCCCCTTGAAGTTGCCGAAGTCGGCGCACAGCCCCACCTCGCCCTCGCACAAGTCGAGGACCGTATTGAGCGCCCCGACAGACGTGCCCAGCGCCCGGAAATTCTCCGTCAGGACCCCAATACCTAAGGTGCGACCAAAGCTGGCGAGCGCACGCAAATTCGCCGCGCTTACCTGCACGGCTTCATCGTCGTCTGCCCCTCCGGCAATCACCCGCACACACTGTGCGCCGCAGCGAGCGGCAATCTCCATCCACTCGCGTATCCAAGCCACTTCCTTTGCGCGTTGGGCCTCATCGGGATGCGCAATGTCCCCAGCGTCAATCAGCACGCTGAAGAGTTCGACGCCGCTGTCGGCAAGTGCCTGACGCAACTGGCTGATATAGCCATCGTCGAGCTGAGGGAAGTGGAAGTGGCAAATCTCCAACAGGCCGATGCCGCGTGCGGCAAGCTGTGCCGGTAGCTCCAACAAGGTGAGTTCTCCCTGCCCTGCCCCTTCCAGCACCGGCTCGCCCTTGGGGTCGGGCCACTGGTACATCGACGACCCTAACGTCCTGTGCAAGCTCCAAGACGACGTTGCTATCCGCGTCATCACACCATCCTCACAGGCTGATTTTGACGACCCACCCAGAGGTGGCGTCGCAATAGACCAAATCCTCGCCAAAAATCGACAGGCCATGCGGTTCAGGGTCGCTATCGGGCACCATAACTCGATCCAACTCGGCCCCGCTCTCCACATCGAGCTTGACGATCACGCGGTCGGCTGTATGCACCACCCAGATGCCGTCGGCGACCCGCACCACACCGTGCGCGCGCCCGTAGGGCAGATCCAGTACGTGCTCAACCGACCAGCCAGCGATCTTGACTTTGCTCAGCGTCTGGCTCTTGAGGGTGGTGATCCACACGTAGCCCTCCTCAAACGGATCGTACTCCATCCCGTGAACCCCGCCTCCGCCGGGCACTGGATAGCGGTTGCGGGTCGCGCCGGTATCTGGATCAACCTCGAAAATTTCGCCCGTCCCTTGCGCGGCGTCCGTCGGCCGTGCGGGCCGCCAGAGCGTACCCGCCCCGTTGGCCGCCAACCACAGCGAACCGCCGCCCCAAGCCATGCCGCTGGTATTGGACGACTCGCTAGGTATATCGCGGGTCAAGCGGGTGACGCCGTATTCAGACGGCTCGGCGATTTCAATCAGTGCCACCCGGTCGGTAATTTGATCGGTAATCCACAGTCCTTCTTCTACTACTTGCAGCGCGTTGGGCACCCCGTAGGGGGCGCGGAACAGCTTCTCTATGGTCCTACTCATCGTCGTCTCCTAAGTCAGTTTCCCACATCAGCAATACCGCCATCGTCTCGCCCAACCGATTGTAGAGCAGGTCGAAGGCCGCTGCCGCTTCGGTGTAGGGGAAGCGGTGGGTGATCATCTTGGCGAACTGGATCTGGCCCGTCGTCAATAGCTCTAGGGCACGTGCTGATCCTTCGGGCCGCCGGTCGGCGTCGAGGTAGCTGCCTATGAGGCGCTTGCCCATGATTTTTTCTGAGTAGAGCGGCAGGGGTTCGTTTTCGTATAGCCCCAGCACCTGCAAGAGGCCGCCGCGCTTGAGCATGTCCTGCGCCTCGGCAAAAGCCTGCGCTCCGGCCCGCCCGCCCACAGCTTCGACCACCACGTCTGCACCCTCTCCGTCCGTCAGTTCCAAAACCTGTGCGACAGAGTCACCGGCGCTAGCGTCTACCACCACGTCGGCCCCTAACTCACGCGCCAGTTCGCAGCGCAGGGGCAAGGCATCGATCCCGATGACGCGCCCCGCGCCTTGTGCCTTGGCCGCCTGCATACAACCGCTACCTACCAAGCCCTGCCCTTGGATGACCATGACATCATCTGGGCCGGCCTCGGTCTCCCACATCCACAGGACCGAGCTGGCTCCCAGCGGCCAGAAGGTGCCCGCCTCGGGCGCTAGGCCCGCTGGCAGGCGCACGGCCGCAGGCCTGTGCTGGCCGGCTACTACTTCGACCGCTACGTATTCGGCGTGCGGCGCGAGGGCCGCGACCAGATCGCCGGTTTTGAACTCTTCAACCTCTGCGCCGACCTCTGCGACTCGGCCCACCAGCGAGTAGCCCATGGCGCGGTGATCGATCGCCTCTTCGCGCACGTAGCGCCGCCATATCTCCGAGCCTCGGCTGATTAGCGAACATTCGGCGCGAATCAAAATCTCGGTCGGGGCAATGGCCGGAACCTCGACCTCTTCTACCACGATGTTATAGGCCCCTGCGGGCTTGGCGATGCGTTTCATAGACGGCCTCCTCGCGGACAATATGGCAAAAATACCGCGTGGGAACCAACTAGGGCAACGCGGACAAAAAAACCGGGCGCACCCACTAAGGTGGGGTGCGCCCGGCTGTACTCTCAGAAGCTATGTCGCCGAAGCGACTGTGCTTCTGACCAGGTAGTCGATCACCTGGAGTTGATCAAGTGATCAACCTCCCTGCTGCGGTACAATTACTACTCAATGAACCACCTCCTTTCGCTAGTGCGCGCCTCATAATCCATACTCCAACTCTGCGCGTCGTTGCGGCCAGTGACAAAGCCGGGTTGGCTCGCTCGCGTAGCCTCGAGCCTCAGCGTAGCGGCAACAAGGGTTTGTGGCCCCCGAACTCGACTTAATTTTTAATATACAAGAGCTAGTGAACCGGGTCAATCGTCTATTTCCGCTCGACTTTGACCGGCTGCCCACTGGCGGCCGAGGCCCATGCCGCTTCGGTCAGCTCAATGACCCGCAAACCGCATTCGGGGGGCACCTGCACTTGGTCGCGGCCGAGAATCGCGTCGATGAAATTCTGGTCGGGCGTCGCCGAGCCGGGCAAGTTATTGACCTGGTACACCTCACCGCTGTGCTGCGTCTTGTAGAAGACCTGTCCTTGACGGATATAGACCACCGCCTTGGTCCCCCAGATGGTGATGTCCTCCCACATCCCGCCAGTCGGCGAGTTGCCCACCACCGCAATAGTCCCTAGCGCGCCGTTGCCAAAGCGCAGCGACAGCGCCGAGTTGATATCCACCTCGGAGTCGAAGTGTTCCATGTAGGCCTGCACCTCGGCCACCTCCAGCCCGGCCATCCACAACACAATGTCCAGTAGGTGGCTTCCCGAGTCGTTGAGCTGCCCGCCGCCCGACAGCGCCATTTGCTGCCGCCACAGCCCTATCGTCCCCTGATACCACTTCTGGTCTTGGAGCGCCGCTATAAACTGGATATCCCCCAATTCCCCGGCCGCGATCTGATTGCGCACATAGCGGTACTGCGCCCCCAAGTGCCGTTGATAGGAGATCATCAGGACCTTGCCGGTCGCCTCTGCTTTGGCGATAACTTGGTGCGCGTGATCGACAGTACAGACCATCGGCTTTTCGGTCAGCACGTGCAGCCCTTTGTCCAGCGCGGCCATAATCTGCTCGAAGTGCAATGTGTGTGGCGTGGAAATTTCTACCGCGTCCAGTTCGACTTGCTCCAGCATCTCTTGGTAGTGGGTAAACTCCGGCAACTCCGCGGCCTGCGGGTTGCGCTCCTTGGCCCGCTGCAGACTGGCCTGATCCACATCGCACAAAGCCACCACTTGGGCCTCGGGGATGCCGAGCATCCGCCCTAGGTGCCCGCTGGCATTTCCACCACAGCCGATAAATCCCACGCGAATTTTACCCATCTTTTTCTCTTTTCCGTTTTGGTTGAAGGGGTCGTCGGTGATTAGCGCACCTCGGCTCCCGTCGCGATGTCCTGCTCCGGCCCGACTAACACGAGGTTTCCAGCCCCGTCGTCGGCCGCCAGAATCATGCCCTCAGACACAATGCCTCGCAGTTTGGCCGGCTTGAGATTGGCCACTAAAACCACCTTCCGGCCCGGCAACTCCTCGGGCTGGTACCACTGGGCGATGCCACTAACCACGGTATGCGTCTCGTCGCCCACGGCGAGCGTCAGTTTGAGGAGTTTGTCTGCACCTTCGACCTTCTCGGCGGCTTTGACTTCGGCTACGCGCAATTGCACCTTGGAAAACTCTTCGAGCGAAATCTGCTCCACTTGTGGGGTCCCTTTCTTTGCTGGCGGTTGTCGTTTGGGCTTTCCGGTGTCCGACTTGGGGAAGAGGATGGCTGCCTCCGCCGGGATTTTCGTTCCAGGCACTACCCGGCCCCAAGTATCTAGGTCGGCAAAGGTGTAGTCTTCTAACCCCAGATCTGTACGCACCTGCCGCGCCTTGATCGGCATGGCCGGTTCCAAGAGCACAGAGACGATGCGCAGTCCCTCCGCGATATTATAGAGCACCGTCCCCAAGCGTTCGTGCTGCGCTGGGTCTTTGGCTAGCTTCCACGGAGCCTCGTCGTTGAAGTAGCGATTGAGCTGCCGCACGAACTGCATCACCGTCTCCAGCGCCTCGAAAATCCGCAGCCGGCCCACCAAGAGCCGCACCTGCCCCACCAGCGCAGTGCCCGCCGCAATCAACTTCTCGTCGGCTTCCTGCTGCGACGGCGTGGGCAAGACGCCGTCGGTATGCCGCTCGAGCAATGCGCGGACGCGCGATAGCAAGTTGCCCAAGTCATTGGCCAAATCCGCATTGTAGCGCTCGACCAAGAATTGTTCCCCAATGGAAGAGTCTTGGCCGTACACAGTATCCTTCAACAAGTAGTAGCGCACGGCGTCGGGGCCATATTTTTCCGCCATTTCAAAGGGATCAATGACGTTGCCCAAGCTCTTGCTCATCTTCTGTCCGTCGCCGTCGTGCGCCATCAGGAAGCCGCCGACATTGAGGTGCTGGTACAGTGGCATCCCCGCCGCTTTGAGCACGGTCGGCCAAAACACCGCGTGGGGCTTGAGAATGTCCTTGCCGATTAGGTGTTGGGCCACCGGCCAATAGGCGCGGTAGCGCGCGTCGTCGGGAAAGCCGAGCGCGGAAGCGTAGTTGATCAGGGCATCGACCCACACGTACGCTACGTGCTCGGCGTCCCACGGCAGTTCAATGCCCCAGGGCACCCGGCCTTTGGGCCGCGAAATCGACAGGTCGCCGATCGGCTCGCCGAGCAGGGCCAGCACCTCGTTTCTGTATCCGGTGGGGCGAATGAAATCCGGGTGGTCGCGGATGTAGTCGCGCAGCCAATCGCGGTACTTTTCCATGCGAAAGAAGTAGTTGCCCTCGCGGCGACGCTCCGGCGGAAGCAGGTGCTGGGGGCACTGGCCCTCGACTAGTTCCTTATCGGTGAGAAAACGCTCGCAGCCGACGCAGTACAACCCCTCGTACTCGTCGTAGTAGATGTCCCCGGCCGCGTGAACTGCCTCCAGTATCCGGCGCACGACCGCCTTGTGCCGCTCCTCGGTGGTGCGAATAAAGTCGTTGTGGGAAATATCGAGCACCTGCCAAGCGTCGCGGAAGCGCTGGCTGATGCGGTCGCAAAATTGCTGCGGATCCATGCCCGCTTGGTTCGCGGCTTGGAAAATTTTCTCGCCGTGCTCGTCCGTGCCAACGAGGAAGTACGCGTCGAACCCATCGAGGCGGTGGAAGCGCGCCAGAAAATCGGCTATCACCGTCGTGTAGGCGTGGCCCATGTGGGGCGCGGCGTTGGCGTAGTAAATCGGCGTGGTGACGTAGAATGCCTTGCTCATAGGGCCTCCGAGGTCAGCGGACAAGATAAGCGATCCATATTTAATAGTAGGGGTCTATAACAATATCAAGGCGGGGCGCACGTTGAGGCCGCATTTATCCCTGATAAACGCGCGGCATCAGAAGTTGTCCGTTGCGGGCCAGAGGCAAGCCGGCAAAGGCGCAGGAATTGCCCCATTGGTCGATGGTGGCCGCGGTTTTGTACTCGTTGATGATGGCGTGGCGCGTGCGCGGCGTATAGTTGTGGCCAGCGCGGTGGACGACGAGGACGTGGATGATCGCCACGTCGCCCGGCTCGGCTTCCAAGACGACGCATTCGGCCGCGGGGATGTGCTCGTCGGGGATGGTGTGGCTGTTTTCTAGGGTGGGGTACTCGCCCTTTAAGTGGCTGCCGGGCAGGACCTCGGTGGCCCCGGCTTCAAATGCACTCGGATCGAGGTACGTAATGACCGCAGCCAAATCTGGCTCGGTGTGGCGCTCGTACGGCCAGTCTTGGTGCCAGCTTTGGCTGCAGACAAAGCCAGGGGGTTTGTTGCGGATCTTGCCGTTGTGGAAATCGAGGTCGGGGCCTAAGAGATCGACCATGACCGAGACAATGCGCGGCTCGGTGAACTGATCGAACCAGTAGTCACCAGCCAACGTCTGATCCATCATGCCGACGATATTGTGCGGGTTGAAGGGGTCGGGCGCGTAGCCTCCCGGCGCGTCCATGAAGGAGTACTTGACGTTCTTGGGCCGATTTTCGATCTCGGTCACCAAGCGGTGCAACTCGCAGCGCATCTGCTCCATCTCCGCAGGGCCATAGAAGCCCTTGAGCAGCAGATAGCCGTTGTCGTCGAAGAACTGCTTCTGCTCGGGATCTAAAATGAGCAAGCTCATAATGCGGCGTCCTTTGCGATTGGCCGGCTTGGCAGGAAGAAGGCCAAGCCGGCGGGCAATATCGGCAACAAGGCTAGGTATTTCAAGGTTTCAGCGACGCCGATCTGGTCGCCGAAATGGCCGATCAACGGCAGCGCGAGGCTGGCTAAACCCCAGCTAAAACCCAGCGGCAGGCTGGAGACCAAACCGGTATTTTCCGGCGAAAACTCCTGGGCCAAGGCGACCATAATCGAGTTGGAAGACAGCAACAGACCGCCGCCCACAAAAAGCAGGACGTAGCTGGCCAGCATTCCCTCGACATAGATAAAGGCATAGAGCGGCGGCACCGAGCACAGCAGCGATCCCCAGACCAGCGGTTTAGGATCGACGCGGTCGGCTAGGTAGCCAACAACGAGCGCGCCGACCACGCCGGCAATATTGTAGATTCCCAAGGGAATGCCGCCTGCGACGAGACCGAGACCGCGCTCCTGCGCCATGAGCGTCAAAAACGTGCCAAAGCCCAGTCCCGTTACAGAACGCAAAATGACGATGGCGGTGATCAGCACGAGGGGACCAGCTTGGTCGCCGAGACTGCGCCATTGGGCCGTGCTTCTGCCGTGGGCGAAGTTGGGGTTGCCGAGCGGCACCGCGCGGCACATGAGCAGGAGGAACAACAGGCCAGGAATGGAGAGATAGGGCATGGCGGCAAGCCCAAAGGAGTTGGTGTACGCCGGGGCCCACAGCGGCGTTAGGCCCAGCCCCAGCGTCCCGCCAAAAATAAAGAGCGCCAAGCCGAAGGAGCGGCGCGGACCGCTGAGTTCGCCGGCCAGCGAAAAGACTTGGGGATGGAAAGCGGCGACCCCAATCCCACCCAGCATCAGGATGCCGACGAGGGTTAGGTAATTGGATGCCAGCCCCATGAGCGGCGAGAAAATGGTCGTCACGGCCAAGCCACCGACGATCAGCCAGCGCCAGGCCATGCGGTCGGCCCACAAGCCCATGAGAGGCTGGCTGATATTGCATATAGAGACGATGGAACCCAAAAACCCGACCTGCGCCAAGCTCAGCCCCAAGTTGGCCTTGAGCAGGGGCAACAGCGGGGCCAACATCGTGGCGTAGCTATCGACGCAAAAGTGTGAGAGCGTAATGAGGAACAGGCGGAGTTTTTGCATTCGCCTAGTCTAAGCCGTAACCCCTGCGCCGTCCAGACGGCGGCAGAGGCCAAAAGCGCCGAGCGCACCGAGGGCACTGAGGGCCGTGCCGATGTAGAAGGGTAGGGCGGCATTTATCTCGATTAGGTAGCCGCCGAGCAGACTGCCGACCACCATCGAGCCGCTCCAAGCGAGGTGGCCCAAGCCGACGAGGCGGTTTTTTTCATCGGCCGCGGCGACGTCGTTAATAAGTCGGGGAATCAGCGTCGAGACGGCCCAAGCAGTAGCGGTGAGGGCGGTGCCGCAGGCAAAGAGGCCGACGAGGGTATCGTGCCAGAGGGCAAGTCCCAAGGCACTGAGGAAGATGCCCACGGCCGAGCCGATAAGCGGTGCAGTGCGGCCAAAGCGGTCGTTGAGATAGCCGACGCTGAGCTGGCAGCAGGCCGCCACCACCAGCGAGAGGGAGGCAAAGTACGCGGGCAGGGACTCGCTTTCGCCGACTCGGTAGATCAACAGAGGCAGCGCCAGCGTCGCCATGCCCCAGAAGGTGGTGATGGTCAGGCGTAGGCTGAGCAGCAGGTGCACATCACCGCGGCCCAAAAGCGGGCGGTAGGCCGTCCACGTATTGAGGCGCGCCGCCTGCGCAGTAGTGGTGGGGGAGGGCGCGTCACCGGGCAACAGCACAAAAGCTAGGGCGATTACCGCGACCACGCCGATGCTCATAGTGGCACCGATCTGGGCGAAGGAATAGGTGGTTTTGACCAAGCCAGTACAGAGGCTGCCGAGCGAGCTGCCGAGCGTATTACTGAGAAAGTAGAGGGCACCGCCCAAACCGAGTCGAGCGGGGGTGACCGCGGTGATGAGGATGCTCTGCCCGGCGGTGGACCAAGGGCCGCTGGCCGCGCCCATCGCCAAGAGCAGGCACGACAGCCCCCAAGGATCTGCGGTGCGAAAGACCAAGCCGGTGAGCGCGCTGCCGACGAGGCCGATCATCAGGGTCGTCTTGCGGCCAAAGCGGTCGCAGAGCCGACCGGCGACCACGGCAAATATGCCGCCTAGGAGCAGCATCAGCCCGCGCAGATAGCCGGTAAACCACGGGGGCTGCGCCAAGTCGGCTTCGATATAGACGGGAAAGAGCGCTTGGAAGGGGGCGGAGAGGAAGCTGTCGAGAAAGTAAAGAAGACAAAGGGCCAAGAAGGCGCGGCTGAGCAGCCCACCTTCCTGGCCCGTGGTCGCGGATGCTGAGTCCAAGGGTTATTTCTTGCTGGCGGCGACCGAGTTTTTGAGCACGCCGATCCCGGAGATCTCGATTTCGACCTTGTCGCCCTTTTTCATAAAGGTGCCAGTGGTCGCGCCGACGCCCGATATGGTGCCGGTGCTGATCAGGTCGCCCGGTTCTAGGGTGATAATCGCCGAGATGTACTCGATGATCTTATTAACCGGGTAGAGCATTTGGCCGGTGTTGTTGTGTTGCTTGCGCTCGCCGTTGATGAAGGTGCTGATGTCGAGGACTTGGGGGTCCTTGATTTCGTCCGAAGTGACGATCCACGGTCCCTGCGGGGCAAAGGTGTCGAGCCATTTGCCGTTGAGCCAGTCGAACCACTCGTCGCGCGGGCGGCTGTCAGTGCGCTTCTTGATGACCAACTCGCGCTCGGATACGTCGTTCATAACGGTGTAACCGGCCACGTGTTTGAGCGCGTCCTTGGCTTTGACGCCCTTGGTATTGCGGCCGATGACTACGGCCAGTTCGCCTTCCCAATCGATGCTATTGGCAATCGGGGGAATGAGAATGCGGTCACCGGGGCCAATAACGGTGGTCGTCGGTGGCTTCATAAAGACGCGCGGGGTTTCCTTGTCTTGGGCAGCCATTTTGCCGCCGCCCTCTTCGATGTGGTCCTGGTAGTTGCCGGCCAAGCAGAAGACCTTGCGCGGGTTGGGCATGGGAGCGCGGAGGCGGACCTTGCTGAGGGCGTGGATGGTCTTGCCATTGGGTTCTTTATCTTCGGCGCTCGCCGCGGCCTGTTTGGCGGCGCGCAGGCCCTTGGCACCAGCGGAGAGCAGGGCCAGCATATCGGTGAAGAAGGGGTGTGCTTTGCGCTTTTCGCGGCGGGCTAAGACTTGATCGGCAGCTTTGAGATCGACGACCACAGAGTCGTCGGCTACGACGGCACCGACGGATTGTTCGCCAGCGGCAGAGTACGTGACCAGTTTCACGGTTTCCTCCGTATGAGTAAGGGTTTATGCGCCGACCGGATGGTCGTGCATTGGTAAATAGACAAGGACAATTTATATTCGGTCGTCATGACAAAAGAATACTTCGTCCATCCCAGCACTTGCGTTGATGAGCCAGTCGCCATTGGCGCGGGAACCCATATATGGCATTTCTGCCACCTGATGCCCGACGCACAGATCGGCCAAAACTGCAATCTCGGCCAAAACGTCTATATCGACCGCGGAGTGGTGATCGGCGACGGCTGCAAAATACAGAACAACGTCTCGATCTACAAGGGAGTTACGCTCGAAGACGGGGTCTTCTGCGGCCCGTCGATGGTGTTCACCAACGTCGTCAACCCCCGCTCCTTTATCGACCGCCGACGCGAATTCCAAGAGACGCGGGTGCGCAAGGGAGCTTCGCTGGGGGCCAACTCAACCATCGTCTGCGGCGTCGAAATCGGCGCTTATGCCCTCGTTGGTGCCGGAGCGGTCGTAACCCGCGACGTGCCGGCCTATGCGCTGATAACCGGCGTACCGGGGCGGCAGACGGGCTGGGCCTGCCGCTGCGGCATCACGCTGAGCGGTGATCTGGTTTGTGCGGAGTGCGGCGCGGGCTACGAGGAGGAAGCGGGGCGGCTGCGACCGCTACCTTGAGGCGAGCCGACGGCCCTGAAGGCGTAAAAAAGAAAACTCAACACGGCCCAACGCGGGTCTTAAAAGGCTTCGCATGGAGGTAATCAAGACAATGAATAACCGCGAACACCCGTTAATCGCCGCGATAAAGCGGACTTTGGCCGACCCCGGAGCGACCCGACGCATGGTGCTCGAACAGGGCAAGGCGTTCGTCTATCTCAGCGATGACGATCAATTTATAGTAACCGAATGGCCCGACGGCCGAATCGAGAAAAAGCCGTTCCAACCGATGGATGCAAACGGGGCCGATGGCTGAACTGACCCTTGTGATCGGGGCGAATGGAGTCGGGAAATCGACTTGGTGTCGCCTTTATGCCCAAACGTTGCCACGATACTTCTATGATGCGGACAGCATCGCCCAAGGGCTCGGAAGCTACAACGACCCGGAGTTACAGCGTGCAGCCCGGGCGCTGGTTGACGAGCGAATCCAGACCCACTTAGATCGTAGAGATGACTTCGGCTTTGAGAGTACCTATTCGGGAGCGTCGAGACCCGCCATCGTCCGTAAGGCGAAAACGCTCGGGTACCGGACCTCCGCGATCTTTATCGGCACCCGCGATGTAGGGATCAATGTTGAAAGGGTCGCCAAGCGGGTGGTGAGCCGGGTTGGTCACCACGTACCCGAAGAGGAAATCAAACGGCGCTGGTATGCTTGCCAGCGCAACCTTGCACGAACTTGGAACACCCTAGACGACGTCTTGGTACTCGACAACAGCCGGGCGAAACCGAGAGCGATAGGCAGCAAGGAGCGCGGGAGCTTCACACTCCAACCGGACGCTCCCCACTGGGCTTGGGAGCTACGGAAAGAAATTCTCACTGCTACCGAAGGACCAAAAGAGGCGCAATAGGTGCGCGGGCTATGAGAAGAAAGCGGGCAGGCTGCGACCCAAGCAGAGCTATAACTACGCCAGCCCCGCAGGGGCACAACAAGCTCCTACCGATGAAGGGCTCAAAAATGAGACGTATAGAATGGTCATAGTGGCGTTGTTAGCTATAATCCTGATCGGCGAGACAGAGGCAGATACGACCCGCTACGCCGGACTTTCGTTGAGACCTTATGTGTTGCCGCTGCACGATCTGAAACCGCCAGTCCATTCCTCTTTCGACCGCGATCTTGGCCTTTTCACACAGACGCCTGCTGCCAGCCCGGCCGACCAGCCCGGCCCGTTGCTCGGCGACTCTCTTAGGAAGCGCGTTTCCTCGGTTACAGAGCATAGGCCATCGGGGGATGCCAACTCGGTGCCGAGTAAGGACCGTGCTAGCAGTAACGCCGGGCAAACCATGGTCCCGGACCTCCCAGTGCGGCCAGAAGTGTCTTCTCCGAGAATGGACCACCAAGGTAACGGAGGGGGCAAGCGGATTATAGACTATGTGATCGCAGGCGCTCTTATAGGGGGTATTCTCTTTTATAGAAGGGCCCTCGCTTTGGGTTGGCCCGGCGCATAGGCTGCGGCTTAGGATGTCTCGACATCGAAGGTAACAGATCAGCAGTAGCTACACTGCTATTTCCTCCGCCGTCTAATCCGTCGGAAACGACAGCGGAAAGGTCGGCTCTTCGTCCTGTCTCCGAGTGCGCGGCTCAATCTTCATCGCGTGGTATTCCTCGACAAATTCGGCCAAGTTCCGGCTCGCCTCCTCAAAGACGATTTTGCCCTTTTCGGCCGTGGCCTTCTCCGCCTCGCCCATCACCCCGCTATCCGAATACTGACTCGTCCACTCGATCAAGCCCATCGGCCCGTGCCCAAAAAGGTCGGTGTACAAGAACTTTGAGCCGAGCTTGTTCGTCTTGGCGATCTCGCTCTTGATCTTGTCCTGGCGCACGCTCTCCGGCGCGAGATACAGCAGCATCGAAGTCTCCAGCTCGCCCGCGTGCGAACAACCGCCCGGGAACACGCTCTCGCGCCACTTTTCGTCAAAGCCGGGATGGACCCGGAGCAAATGCCACCACGAGCAAAACGTGCAGCTCGCGTCGGTCTCGACTATGGTGCGCCGAGCGACCATGTCCACGAGGTTGTGGTTGGAGCCGTGGCCATTGACGAGGATCATCTTCTTGAAGCCGTGATAGGCCAAGCTCTTGGTGATGTCGAGCACGTATTGGATGAAGTGCTCGTAGTGAATGTTGAGTGAACCCGGAAAGTCCATCACGTGGTGGACATAGCCGTAGCTCACGGGCGGCAGGACGAGGGCGAGCTCGGGCTTTAGGCGCGCGGCTTCCGTTGCCACCGCATTGGCGCAGAGGTGATCCACCTTGAGTGGGAGGTGGTGGCCGTGTTGTTCAACCGAGCCAGTGGGTATGATGGGAATTTTGCCCATGGCTACGGCTTGGTTGACTTCGGGCCAAGTAAGCTCGTCGAACTTGTAAATTTCAGCTACGTCGGGCATGGGATCTCCTTTTTAGCAATGGTGAATGATTTGAAAAACTCGCGCCATGTATTCTCTGAAGACTATTCTGCGTCCATCTGCGTCCATCTGCGTCCATCTGCGGATCGCGTTTGCTCAAGGCAGGCCGAGCGTCTTGTGGATGCGAGTGGAGAGCCGCCAGCGCGGATGGCGCTTGAGGATCTCAAGGGCCTTCTGCACGTAGCGCGGCTCGGAGGATTCGGGCTGCAAATAGACGAAGTCGGCGCGATGCTCCTCGACGCGCTCCTCGCGAAAAGCCCTGCCGACGACGTATTTGAGCTCGGTAATGCGCGCAAAACCAGCGACGACCGGATAGCATTTCGGCGACACGGTCCAATGGTCAATCAGCTCGAATAGCACCGGTTCGGGTGCGATCGTGCCGTTGGTCTCAATGTGGAGCTTGTAGCCCGCTTCTTTGAGCCGGCCAGCCAGCGCCACGAGATTTTGGCCCAACGGCTCGCCGCCGGTCAAGCACACCCATTCGGCCGGGTGGCGCGCCACCTCGGCGGCAATGTCCTCGATGTCCATTGGCGTGAAGCGGTCAAACTCCGTGTCGCAGAACGGACAGCGCAAATTGCAGCGCGCCAAGCGCACAAAGATCGTAGGCTCGCCGACGCGCAGTCCCTCGCCCTCAATCGAGTAGAAAATCTCGTTGATCTGTAGGACACATCCCGAGTCGTTCCATACCGGCAGGCGCTCGGCGCGCTCTTCGGCTGGCATCTGCAGCGTTGTCTCGCGGGCAGTCACAGCGTCCTCTCACCAGCGGCATACGCCAAAGGGTCACAAGCTCGGTTCGCCGCAAAAGCCGCGCGCCGCTCGCAGCAGGCGTCGCACAAGCCGCAGGCCGGCCGCAAGCCCTCATAGCAGGTGTGGGTTTCCCCGTAGGGAACGCCGAGTTTGAGCCCGATGGCAACGATGTCCCGTTTCCACAGTTTGACAAAGGGCGTGTGGATCGCCCAAGGCGCGTCGTCGGCAGCCCCCAAGCGCAGGCTCTGTGCGAGGCTGTCGTAAAAGGGGCGACGGCAGTCTCGGTAAGCCGCGTAGTCGTCTTTGACCGGTGCCATATACAGATCGGAAATGCCCTTTGTTGCGCAATACGCCGCCGCTAGCGTTGCAAAGAGCATGTTGCGGAAGGGGACGACGGTGTCGCGTTGGCGTTTGGACTCAGCGGCGGGCACATCCAACGTGGGATCGGTCAGCGGGTTGCCCCCTAGGGCTGCCAAATCCAACGCCAGCGTCTCGTGGGCCGCAACCTCGGCGCGGCGGGCGAGGCGGGCGGCGCATTCCAACTCGATGCGATGGCGCTGGCCGTAGTCAATGCTAATGGCGTGGATGGGGCCTTGTTGTCGCGCTTTCAGCCACCAGAGCAAGGTGGTCGAGTCCATGCCGCCGCTGAGTAGAATGGCCGTCATAAAAGATAAAATAGGCTACCGCGCAAAAAACGTAAGCCTTGCGCACAGGCGCATCCCTTGTATTGACAGTAATTTGACTCAGTTGGATATTCAAAAAATGTCAATTTATATGAGGTATTTATGCTATGAGTGAGACGCCTCCGCGCAAAAGCCCCACTCGGCTACAGCGGCTTCGGCGCACGATAATGGCCGGCCTGACGATTATCGCGCCCCTGTGGGTTACCGGCTGGGTGCTCAAGACGCTGTTCAACTGGGCCGACGGCTTCTCCGCACCGTTGATTCGCCAAGTGGCTAAGCCGTTCGGCTATCCCGAGTTCCACATTCCCGGCTTGGGCTTTGTGCTGACCTTTATCATTCTGTGGGTCGTCGGCGCATTCGCCGCCAACGTGGTTGGCCGCAGCCTGTGGCAATACGCACGCGAAGCGCTAGAGGGTCTGCCGTTGGTGCGCACGATCTACGCGCCCGTGCAGCAGCTCATGGAAACGCTCACCTCCCCGGGCAAGGCTGGCTTCGAGAAAGTCGTACTCGTCGAATATCCGCGCACCGGGCTGTGGACCTTGGGCTTTCTGGCCGGCAACGTCCCCCGCGAGGCCGCAGCAGCGCCGGCGCACAGCATCTTCGTGCCCACGGCCCCCAATCCCACCACCGGCTTTATGCTCATCGTGCCGCCCGAACAATTGCGTCCCACCGACCTCGGCGTCGAAGAAGCCCTAAAGATGATCGTCTCGGCCGGCGTCGTCGTACCCCCGGCCCTTTTCCTGCCTGCTGAAGCTGAAGAGAAGGTTTAGGCCCTTTTCTTGCGATTTTCAGGTGCTTTCGTTATTCTCGCTAGAAACTCGGAGCGCCCCTTTCGCGTCCCAATAGAAGCCCTTCGTATACTGAGGAGATGAGGAGATGTTTTCGTTTCTTTTCAATCCGTTTTTCATTCTGCCGATGATCTTGGTCGCTTGGGCCCAGATGCGGGTCCGCAGCGCCTTCAAAAAGTACAGCCAAGTGGCTTCGGCCGCGCAGCTTTCGGGCGCTGAGACCGCGCGGCGCATCCTGCACCAGCAACGCATCTACGACGTGTCGGTCGAGGAGACGGGCGGGATGCTTTCCGATCACTACGACCCCCGCGCCAAAGCCGTGCGCCTTTCTTCGGACAACTTCCACGGTCACCATCTAGCCGGCTTGGCCGTGGCGGCGCACGAGGTCGGCCACGCGATCCAACACGCCCACGGCTACGTGCCGCTCAACTTTCGGCACGCGATCCTGCCCGTCGCCAACTTGGGCTCGACGCTGGGCTTCCCCCTGATTCTGGCGGGGATGTTCTTCGGGGCCACCGGCCTGATGAATATCGGCATCATGTTCTTCGCCGGCGCGGTACTGTTCCAAATCGTCACCCTGCCGGTGGAATTCAACGCCAGCTCGCGGGCCATGGCCATCCTCTCTCAAGGCTACCTAGCCAACGACGAGGTGCGCTCGGCCCGGCGGGTGCTCAATGCAGCAGCCATGACCTATGTAGCCGCGGCTGCGACCGCCGTGCTAAACCTAGTGGGTCTGTTGCTCATGCGCGGCTCGGACGAATAACAACAGGCGCGGCAAGAAGCTCCGAGGCCCCTCGCCCTTGCGGGCAGGGGCCTTTTGTTTATGGGATAGCAACTGCGTTTCGCTATATTATTCTTCCACCTTACCACAGGAGAGTGCGAGCATGATTTTGCTGTTATGTGCATTGCTCGCCAGCGCGGCGAGCGCCGGTGCCGATGTGTATTTCGAGGAAGAGGTCGTCAATCGAGGCTTTGGCAAAGACAAAACTGGAGCGCGTAAAACGACCAACAAAATTTACATCAAGGGCAAGAGCCAGCGGGTCGAGCAGCTAATTGAGGCCGACGCGAAAACGGCAAAGGCCCTCCGGCACCAGGGCCAGTCCCTCAACACCAGCACCATCTTGCGGCTGGACCAAGCGCAAGTGTACGAAATCGACCTGACGGCACAGACCTTCGTCCAGCAGAAAGCCCCGGCGCGCAAGGCCGTTGCCAAGCCGCAGGCTGCCCCCGGTGGGGCGCAGATGGCCCTGGCGGTCAAGGTACCGGGAGAAACGGAGCGCATCGCTGGAATTCCCTGCCGTCGGGTCGTCGCGCAGATGCGCGCCCGCTACCTCGACCCCAAAACCCAAGAGCTCCGTCGCGAAAACCGCTACACGTACGATGCCTGCATTGCCAAGCAATTCCCCGGCTTTAAGAAAATCGCAGCGTTTCTGGACTTGCAGGATGCTAGTACGTCCTATCCGTCGCTAATCGGCGGAGGGCTAGAAGGGCTGGAAGACCACGAAGCCCTGAGCGATGAGTTGGAAAACGCCGAGGAACTCAAAGGCTTCGCGCTGCGCTCGACCTTGACGGCTTCAGTCAAGCTTCCCGGACAAGAGAAGTCCAGCCAAGTGTTCCGCCTAGAGCGCAAGATCAAGACCATGGCGTACGCGCCGTTGCCCGACTCGCTCTTCCACGTGTCCAAGGCCCTGACCCGCCTCAAATCCGAATGAAGAGAAAGCTGCTCGGGGCGGCGGCCGTTTTAGGTGCCGTCCTCGGCCTCGTCGCGCTCGCGCCCATAGGGCCTGCCGCGCTCGCGCACCTGCTAGAGCGCGGAGTTGGGAGATGGCAGGTCTCCATCGGTGGTCGCGAGGGGGGCTTGCTCTACGGGTTTTCCTTTTCCGACGTGCGCTGCCAAAACCCCGCGTTGGGAGTGGTTGTCGATGTCGAGCACCTCGCCGTGCGGCCGTGGTCTTGGGCTATCGAAGTGCAGGCACCCAAGGTGCGGATTGAGCCACGTACCTCGGTCAATACGACCGTCGTAGCCGCGGATATCGAGCTACCTATCGCCTTCTACCCCAACCTCAGCGCGACAGCCGGTACACTCAATTGGCAGTTGGGCAAGACGCAGATCGTGGCGCAGGACTGGCACGGCGTGTATCGCGCAATAGCAGACACCTCGGCGCACTTAAAGCTGACCTTGTCCGACTTGCAGGGAGTGCCCTTGCGCTCGCTAACACTGGATCTCGCGCTCAGTCCGCACCGCATTGACCGCGGGGAGGTACGGGCCGAGGGCATTAGCGACAGTCTAAGGGTCGCCCTGCACGCCTCGTTTACCTTGGGACTGAAGTTGCCGCGGCCTTTGCAGGTGGAAGCCACGGCGACGGTAGAAGCCGATTCCGCGCAGGGTTCCCTAGCAGCGGAGATAGACGGAGCGCTGACGCCGCTGCAACTGCGCGGGACGCTCAGGGGCCAAGGCAGCGCGCCGGTGGTCTCCGCAGTGGATCTACGAGGGGACATGCGCGCCAACGGCACGCACTTAGTGCTAGATTCTCTGCTCGTCTCTTTGTTCGACGGCACCCTGACGGGCGAGGCGACTTATTTCTTTACGCGCGACAGCTTGCAGACCCAACTGCGGGGCGAGGGACTTGACCTCGCGCTAGCGGCCCCTTTTGCGGGACGGGTGGAATTCGATCTAGCGGCTGGAGTG
The DNA here is from genome assembly GCA_965261395.1 of Candidatus Latescibacterota bacterium. GTDB lineage: Bacteria > Latescibacterota > UBA2968 > UBA8231 > UBA8231. The sequence goes on along the minus strand of OZ253462.1, from coordinate 1,241,295 downwards.
CATTTGCAGCACCAGCGCTATGCCGCGGACTTTGCCGCCCTCCTGCGCGATGTGGATCTAATTCCCAATCAGCTATTCGACGCCGAGATAACGGCTTGGCACCGGCCCGATGGGGCGACTCGTCTCGACTTGCAATCGCCCCTGCTGGAGTTGGTGGCCACCGGCTCTTCCGACTTAGAGGGGAGCTACGACCTCGCGCTAAAGGGCACGCTGCAGGCGGCATCCTTTTTGCGCGGCGCAGCACCCATAGCTATCGCCGGGCAGGCCAAACCCGATACGCTGGCGTTGCAGCTAACAGCCAGCCATCTCCCCGGCGAATTGGGCGAGGAGTTCGGGCCGCTCGCGGCAGATCTACACCTGTTCGCCAACCGCTATCTCGCGGCCGATCTGCGCTTAGAGCGCGATCTCCTAATAGCGCGGGCGGACATTGACCTAAAGGATAGCGAGATCGATACGCTGGTGGCGGACGTGGACGGACTGGCAGTGGAACGGGTCATGCCCGGGTTGAGCGGGCGACTCGACGCGGATTTGCGCGGGGGGGGCGGGCTGACGCTCGACGCGCTGCGGCTGGGTGGGCGCATTGCGACCTCGCGGCTAGAGTACGCGGGGTGGCAGACCGGCGAACTCGCGCTGGACGTGGGCTGGGACCAAGGTGCGGCACGGGTATCCGGCGGGGGGGCGGGCGTGAGCGTGCTAGCGAAACTGGACGTGGACGAGCACTTAACGGCCCAAGCGGATTTTGCCGATACCTTGTTGCGGAGGGTAGATGGCTCAGTGGTTGCGTTGGACGGGACTTTGCGTTGGGAGGGGCCGCTGGAGGACTTAGACGCGGCTCAAGCGGCCCTCGCGCTCGACTCACTCTTGCTGCGGCAGGGGGAATGGGCGCTGCAAAACTACGGTCCCCTCCAAGCCGACTATGGCGACGGGCGCATGGACCTCACCGCGGTACACCTGCAAACGCCCGTCGGCCTAGTGGGCCTTTCGGGTTGGGTCGGGAGGGATTCGCTCGCGGTTGCAGCGGAGTTGCCAGTCCTTGAACTGTCCAACCTCGTGCCCGACCTCAGCGCGGCGGGCGGCGGGCATTTGCGGGTCGGCGGCACCCTAGCGAGGCCAGAGGCACAGGGCGTGGTGACGCTGGCGGAGATGCGCCTCGACACCCTCGCCCTCGGCAATGCCCGGCTGCGCCTCGCGCTGGCGGATTCGCTCCTTGCCGAGTTCACTGCCGATGCCGGCGTGCGCCTCGCGCTCACCTGCCCAGCCGCGCCGCTTTTCGGGCCGGGGGAAGCCCCCGCGCAGCTCGCAATCGAGGCGATGGCAGCCGACTTGGGGCCGGTGCTCAGCTATGCTTTGGGACGCCCGCTGTACGGGCGGCTCGACCTAGACGGGCACTTAGAAGCGGCCTTAGGGGATTCCATGCCGAGCTGGCGAGACTTGTTCGGGCATATCGACGTGCACGGCTTGGCCATCGAGAGCCAAGCTTCAGCCGATTCGCTACGTCTGGATCTCCTGTCTGGAGGACGATTCGCGCTCGGCGAGGGCCGCGTGGCGCTAGACTCAGTGGCGATTGGCTTGCGACGGTACGACCGCGACCGCCTCGCCCTGCAGCCGGCCGGCACCTTGAGACTGGCGGGCCAACTGGAGGGCACCAAGCCCTCAAAGGTGGAGCTGGCCCTCGAAGACGTGGACTTGGCTTTCTTCGGCGGCCCCAAGGGGCTGGTCCAGCTCGACGCCGAGGTCAGCGGCACGGCATCCGCTCCTCAAGTTGCCGTTGATCTGGCCGTGGAGACCGCGGACTTGGGAGAGCTGTACGGGAGGCTCGACGGCGACCGGCACGGCGGCGATTGGCATTTGAACTGGACGACCTTGCTCAACGACAGCCTCACCGTGATCGGTCGCGTGCCCTGGGATTTGCAGGCCGGCACACTTTCCTTAGACGAGAGCTGGCTAGAGGCGCATTCTGACGGCATCGGACTCCTCTTCCTCGGCGACCTAATAGCCGAACTGGATCATCTCGACGGCCGGATTAGCGCGGATCTCCGGGCCGAGGGATTGGACTCAACACTCTCATTGCAAGGCCAAATAGGGGTTGCGGGTCTCGAATTTGCCCTCCTCGACTTAGAGCCGATTTACGCGCTACCCGACGGGCAGTTGCAATTCAACGGCCGGCAGGTCGAGCTGGTGGGTTTCTCTGTCGAGAAAGAACCTAAGCGAGGGTTTCACAGCGCGTCGCTCACTGGGCAACTCGACCTATCGCGGCTCGACGACCCTAGTTTTGACTTGCGGCTCCAAGCCGAGCGAATGACCTCCTACTACGAGGCCGTCGGACAGTCGTTTAAGGCGGACGACATCGATATGGATCTGTCTTTCGCTGGCTCGCTCAGCGCGTCCAAGTTGGCGGGGCGCGTCCGCCTCGACCGGCCGCATTCCGAGGCGAGCCTCGTGGTCCTCGCGCTTCCCGTGCCACCGCCACCGTCGGCGTTGCGCGACGAGTTTTTGGAGAACATGGCCCTCGCCGTGGAGGTCGATATCCGCGGCCTCACCCTCGACAGCGAACTAGCCGAGGTCGAAGCATCGGGTGCGGTCGAGGTCGGCGGCACCTTCTACAAGCCGCTCTTTCAAGGCGATATAACAATAGACCAAGGGCAGGTTTTCGTACTCAATCAACGATTCGATATCACACAGGGGCGCGTCGTCTTCAACCGCCTAGCGCCGACTAAATCGATTCTCGACGTGATGTACGATCCCCTCCAACTGAATCCCACACTCGACGTGGAGGCCAAGACCGAGGAAATCATAGACATCCAAGACGATGAGAAATACGTTGCGACTTTGACGCTGCAAGGGCCAGCTCAAAAAGTCGTGCCGCAGCTTTCTGCAAAACCAAGTGAGGGCGAAATCGGGGACCCGCTAGGTACTGGGGGTACCGTCAACCTGCTGGCCTTTAGAACGGCCAACCCCGACTACGCTGTTGCCTTTGGCTCGACTAGCGATGCCTTTAGCACAGCCGCCGCAGTCTTTGGCACCACCGCCGGCCAGCTCTTGAGCAAGCAGGTCGAGAAGGTGGGTCTTAATGAATTCACGGTCCTGCCGTCGAGTGAGATCGCCGGGGCCGAGCCTGGGGCCGCCCTGCGGGCGGGCAAGTACCTTGGTGGGTTGCCCCTACCCCTCTGGGTGCGCTACGAGGCCCTGCTAAAAGAGATGGCCAAGGGCGAGGTGCGAGTCGAGCACAAAATTAAGTCCTTTCTCACCATCTTCGGCCTGGCCCAAAGCGAGTACGATCACTATGGGCTAGGCATCGGCCTGAAGCGAGAATTCCGATGAGCGTGTTCGCCGCCGCGCTCTGTCTGGCTCTTGCCGGGACGGCCTTGGCCCAAGAGGATCTGCGCGAAATATCGGCCCGCGAAGCTGATGATCACAAGGTGGATCAGATACGCTTCGTTCACCGAGGCGCAAAGCGCATCAAAGGCGAGACCTTGCGCTCGGCCATGCTGACCCAAGAAGGCAAGCGCTTCCAACGCCGCTTCTTCAAAAACGACCTGAGCGGACTGGTCAACCTCTATTACAGCAAGGGCTATCGCGACGCCGAGATCGTCCGCAAGGACCTGCGCTTGGACGCCAAAAACCGGGTCCACATTCACATTGAAATCGACAGTGGTGCGCTGTGGACGGTGCGCGCCCTAACCCTCGTAGGGGGTGCCCCCTTTGCAGCCGACACCCTGCGCGCTCAGATCGGCTTGCGCGCCGGCACGCCCCTCGACTACGGCAAGGTGCTCGAAGGCGAGCGCCAACTACAGGTCTTCCTCAATCAGCGCGGCTACCCTCACGCCGCAGTGCGCAACGAGTGGGTGGGGGACGACCGCGCTAGCCGCAGCACCGAGGTTGTCTTCCACATCGATCCCGGGCGCAAGATGTACTTCGGTGCCGTCGAGGTCGAAAACCTCGACCAGCTATACACGCGCAAGGAGGTGATCGAGCGCTATCTGCACTTTGAGCAGGGGGACTTGTACAATCCCGAACAGCTAGCCAAAAGCCGCGAACAACTGGCGAGGACCGGCCTGTTCCGCTCGGTCTTTTTGCTCACCCCCGAGACGGGCGACAGCTTGCAACCAGTCGTGGTTCGCCTAAAAGAAAAAAAGCGCATCGCCCTAAGTACCGAAGTCCTCTTCAGCAACATTGAACCGCGCGTGGCCGGGGTCGTGCAGCACAAAAACTGGCTGGGGCGCGGTGCTCGGCTAAGCCTCGACGCCGGTTGGGGGCAGCCGGAACAGGGCGTCACCGCATCCTTTACCGAGCGCAACTTGCTAGGCACGGGCGCTGACTTGGTGCTGTCGGCAGGGGTCACCGACGAATGGGACAAAACAACGGTGTTGGGTAACTCGAACGACCAGCGGCAATTCGAGCTTTTGACAGCCAACGATTCGGTGCTCAACGGCTTTTTGTCCTTTCCCTTCGGCGGGGAAGCAATCATACGGGAGTACATACGTACGGCCTCCTACGAGTACCTCTCGGTCGAGCACCTGTGGAAAGCTGAAGCAGCGCTCACCAAGGGCTGGCGCGAGATCTACCAAGCCCAAGTATCCCTTAGCGGAGAAGACTCGCGCATCCGGCCCGACCCAAGCGAGCGCATCGCCTACTCACCCAGTCCCATAAACGAGGGAGGGACCGAAAGTGATGAGCCAACCGAAAGCGATGAGACGACCGACGCGGACGATCCGTTTGACGATAGCGACTTCGATTTCTCTGGCAAAGACAATTTCTCCGCCCAAGACGAGGCCATAGACTACAGCGACGGCAAGATCCCCGTGACTGCGGATTGGCTACAGATTCTGACCGAGCGCACTCGGTCGGTCGAATTGAGGACCGAGTTTTTGCGCGATTCGCGCGACGACCCCTTTGCTCCCACGCGCGGCGCGCTCTTGCGGTTAACCGGGCTCTACGCCTCCTCGTTCATTCTGGGGCAGCATCAGACCTATGTGATCGATGGCGAGGCCGAATTCATATATTACCAGCCACTTAAACGCGGCCTGATGTTGGCCCTAGCCCTGCAAGGGGGAGGGGCGGCCTCGTTGCGCGAGGGACGGCGGCTGCCACAGAAGTACTGGAAGGCGTACGGAGGCGAGGGATCTGTGCGTGGAGTCGAACGCGACGCCATACACGTGCCGGGCGGCGGACGCCTCGGCCTAAATATGCGCGGGGAATTGCGCTATCAGCGGAACAGCTTCGGCCTCGTTGGCTTTTGGGATCGGGCGCAGGTCTGGCGCAAGCCAAGCCAATCGACCTTGCGGGGCATGGTCGATGGCTATGGGGTGGGGCTGCGCTACGTTTTGGGCTTTCCCCTCCGGCTCGACATAGCCTTCAACGATGGATCCCTCGACAACGAATCTGACGAGAAACAGCGGTTTTATCAGCGGAGGCAGTTTTATTTTTCTATTGGTCCGGCTTTTTGAATGGTCGAAATAATACATCACGCCGACGCCAGCGAGCTGATTGAGCTTGCAGGTACTTGCCTCGAATCACATGAGAGCGAAAACAACTTGCCGATCGGCCTCGCGTACGCACTCGCCAAAGATCCCCTGCGCTACGGGCCCGAGCCACCGCTATTATTGAGTGTCTTAGAGCAAGGTGAAGTGGTCGGCGTGGCCGTAATGACGCCGCCGAGGCGAATCATCCTCAGCAAGTTCATTGCGAATACCAAAGAGGCTATGGCCCATCTCGTGCGCTACCTGCTTGCAACGGATGCGCCCGTCCCTGGCGTTGTCGGGCCAGCGTCCGCAGCGTAAGCCTTTTCCGCTTGTTGGGCCGAGGCCGTGCCTAGCGCCGCGCCTAGGGAGACCATGCGGATGCGCGTATTTGAGGCGCGAACGGTCGCCGATGTGCCCTTTGCTGCGGGGGCGTTGCGCTTGGCCAGCATGGACGACCACCCGATCATGGCGCAGTGGACGGCCGCCTTTTCGCAAGAGGCGTTAGGGGAGCCAGCCGATCTCGACGGAGCCAAGAAAAGCGCCGCGCGATTCATCGCCGATGGGCACCTGCACATTTGGGATTGCAATGGGCCGGTCTCTATGGCCAAATCGGCGCGCCCGATGCGAAACGGCGTAACAGTCAACGCGGTGTACACGCCGCCCGAGCAGCGCAACAAGGGATATGCCACCTCATGCGTCGCGGCGTTGACCAAGAAACTGCTCTCCGAGCGCTATTCGTTTTGCAGCCTATTTGCCGATTTATCCAATCCAACCTCCAACAACATCTATGCGAAAATCGGCTACGTGCCTTGGGGGGATGCGCTAGAATTTGATTTCGCTACCTGAAATCCGCCGCCAGACGGCAGCTTCTTGAAAGGGCTTTTATGCAATCGTTTCGCAGCAGTACCACCACACAGGGGCGGCGCATGGCCGGAGCGCGTGCCCTGTGGCGTGCCACCGGCATGAAGACCGAGGACTTCCAAAAACCCATCGTCGCCATCGCCAACTCCTTTACCCAGTTCGTGCCCGGGCACGTGCATTTGCAGCCCATCGGCCAACAGGTTAAGGAAGTGATCGACCAGCACGGCGGCTACGGCGTAGAGTTCAATACCATTGCCGTGGACGACGGCATTGCCATGGGCCACGACGGCATGCTCTACTCCCTGCCAAGCCGCGAGCTAATCGCCGACAGCGTCGAGTACATGGTGCAGGCCCACAAGGCCGACGCCCTCGTCTGCATTTCCAATTGCGACAAGATCACTCCGGGCATGTTGCTGGCCGCGCTCAGGCTCAACATCCCGGCGATCTTCGTCTCGGGCGGGCCGATGGAGGCCGGCAAAACCGAGCTGTCAACGGGCCACGCCAAGCTCGATTTGGTCGACTCCATGGTCGCCGCGGCTGACCCTAACTTGAGCGACGAAGACGTGGCCAAGATGGAGGAACAAGCCTGCCCGACTTGTGGCTCGTGCTCCGGCATGTTCACTGCCAACTCCATGAACTGCCTCAACGAAGCCATCGGCCTAGCCCTGCCGGGCAACGGCACCATCCTCGCCACCCATGCGCTGCGCTGGGAGCTGTTTGCCGCGGCCGGCAAGCGGATTGTCGAAATGGCCAAGGCATTTTACCTAGAGGGCGACACCTCTGTACTGGCCGTGCAGCGGGCGTTGGCGGCCCCGGGCAACGTGCGGACGAAAACCGCCTTCTCCCAGAACAACTTTTACTCTGAGTCGGATACCGACGCTCAAACGGGCTGCATCCGCTCGGTCGCGCACGCTTATTCGCAGGACGGCGGGCTGGCAGTGCTTTTCGGCAACATCGCCGAAGACGGCGGCATCGTGAAGACGGCTGGCGTCGATGAGTCGATCTGGGTCTTTGAGGGCACGGCTCGGATCTTCGAGTCGCAGGACGAAGCATGCGAGGGCATCCTCGGCGGCAAGGTCGGCGACGGCGACGTGGTAGTAATCCGCTACGAGGGCCCTAAGGGCGGGCCGGGGATGCAGGAGATGCTCTATCCAACGTCGTATATCAAGTCCATGGGGCTGGGCAAGACCTGTGCGCTGCTGACCGACGGCCGCTTTTCCGGCGGCACCTCCGGGCTGTCGATTGGCCACGTCTCGCCGGAAGCGGCTGAGGGTGGAGCACTAGCTCTAGTGGAAAGCGGCGACCGGATTCGCATCGACATTCCCAATCGCAAAATCGACGTGCTAATCGCAGACGCCGAGCTGTCCGCGCGACGGCAAAAAATAGACGCCTATCGGCCCCGCAACCGCCAACGCCACGTCCCCCAATCGCTACAGGCGTACGCCGTGCTAACAACGAGCGCAGCGCATGGGGCCGTGCGGGACGTGGGACAGCTACAGAAATAGGGCGATCAATCCGTAGGGGCGACCGGCCGGTCGCCCCTACGACAACAAAAGGAATTCTATGAAAATCACAGTACTAGACGGACACACCCTAAACCCCGGCGACAACCCCTGGGATCCGGTCTCGGCCTTGGGCGATTTTGCAGTGTACGACAAAACTCCGGACGACCTGATCGTGGAGCGGGCTGCGGACGCCGACGTAATCTTGACCAACAAGGTGCCGCTGACGGCTGAGACCTTTGCCCAGCTACCCAACCTGCGCTTCGTGTCGGTTACGGCCACCGGGTACAACGTCGTCGATGTGGAGGCTGCGCGCGCCCGCGCCATCTCGGTGTCAAACATTCCAGTGTACGGCACCGACTCGGTCGCCCAATACACCATGGCGCTGCTGCTGGAGCTGTGCCATCGAATAGGGCATCACGACGCCGCGGTGCATCGCGGAGGCTGGGCTGAATCGGGCTATTGGTGTTTTTGGGATACGCCGCTGATGGAGCTAGCGGGGAAAATTATCGGACTAGTGGGCTTTGGGCGCATCGGCCAGCGCGTCGGCGAGCTGGCCCACGCTTTTGGCATGGAAGTCTGGGCGTATGCGCCGTCGCCCAAGGACCCGCCGGGGTACGCGCCGTTTGCCCTCAAGAGCACAGCGGAGATTTTCGCCGGAGCCGACGTGGTCAGCTTGCACTGCCCGCAGACGCCGGACAACACGGGCTTTGTCAACGCCGAGTTATTGGCGACCATGAAGGAAGGATCGCTTTTCATCAACACAGCGCGCGGGGCACTCGTCAATGAGCAGGCCCTTTTGGAAGCCCTACGCGCCGGCAAGCCCCGAGCGGCGGCAACGGACGTGGCTTCCGCCGAACCGATCGCCAGCGGCAACCCGCTCTTGCAGGCACCGAATCTGCTCATCACGCCGCACATGGCTTGGGCCACGCTAGAGGCGCGCAAGCGACTGATGCAGATGACGGCAGAGAACGTACGGGCCTTTCTGGACGGCGCGCCGATCAACGTGGTGAACTGAGCGGGCGTTGACATTGCGCGCGATTTTCGGTTATTATGCTCCAAGGGGGCGACTTGGCTTCGACGGGGTCGGAGAAGCCCGAATTGCGTGCCGAGGTCCCGACACCTCGTAAATCCTCGGGAAACAATTAAGCGACGAAACTAACACGTACGCTCTGGCTGCCTAAATTTAGCGCAGCCCATTGGGGTCTGTTGAGCCTGCGCGGCAGGCCCCAATGACATCTCTTAGCAGGCTGGTCCCAAACCCGCGCCCGAGGGAATGGGACGAGATTTTTCGGGCTGGCTCGTTGCGTGGCTCGTCGGCCAGCAGCGCAACAGGCGAGATAACTAAGGCCGACTACGCACGTAGCATATTTAGGTAGAACCGGTCTCGGACGCGGGTTCGATTCCCGCCGCCTCCACCATCTTTAAGCGCGACCTCTGCACACCGAGGTCGCGCTTTCTATGTTTGGCTGCGAAAGCTAGAACATGAAGATCACCGACATTAAGATTACGCCTTCCCTCGGCGCGGCAAATCGCCACTGGTATCCGCTAGTCGCACTCGCTCTGTGCCGACATGACACGCTCCCCGCCTGGAACTACATCTTGTATCCCTCGCCCTTGTCAGAAATATGAAGTTTTGTTGTGTCATCCCTAAGAGGCCCCTTTATTGGTTCTATCTCTAATTGGCGACGTAGAGGTCGAGATCCCCGTCCAGGTCGTAATCGACGAAGGCCAAGCCGGTGGACCAGCTAATGAAACAGCACCTCAACTCTATCCGTTACACCGCATTTGTTTCGACTGCCGCTCTGGCGCTCTGGTGCGGGTCCACCCTGTCGGCCGAGCAGTTGCGCTACGACTCGGCGCGCGACTGGCGGCAGTGGGAGTTGCCCCTGGGCGCGGTGGACCTGACGGCGCTGGGCGTGATCCAGCCCACCCGTATCGAAAGGCTGACCGACGCCGTGCGCGACCTGGACGCCTTCGACGGCGGCATCCGCAACGCCGGCTCCAACCTCAACCTGGCCCGCTTCGCCATCGATGGCGACCCGGCGACCGGCTGGGCACCCGACCCGGAAGCCGAACCCGAGAATTGGTTTCTCGAAGTCGACCTCGGCCGCGCCGTCTCGGCCCACAGCGTCACTTTGGTTTTCGCCGCCGCCGCCCCGCCCTTCGAACTCTTCGATCTGCTGATTTCGACCGGCGAGCCCGAAACCGACTTTATCGCCGCGCCCATTGATGGGTCGCTCGTCTACCGCACCAAGGCGCGCTTCAAGGAAAACACCCGCCACCGGGCGACTTACGAAATAGCGGAAATCGACGCCGAGCCGCTGCAGTTTATCCGCTTCGAACCCTTACTACTGGTGCCCGACGCCCGCCTAGTCGAGGTCGAAGTCGAGACCGTCGGCGACAATATCGCTCTCGGTCTGATGGAACGGGGGGGAGCCGTCGACATCAATACCAACCTCGCCCAGATTGACCAGCAACCCCTCGGCAAGGCCAGAGCCCTTTTCGACGGCAACCTCTACTTAGGCTGGAGAGCCGGCAGCGCCGGGCGAGGCCTCAATGATATTCTCTCGCACATGGTCCTCGACCTAGGCGCTGTCTACTGGGTCGACCAGATCCGGGTCATCGGCGGCGTGGTTGAGAAGTCGTTTTTTGGCGGTGCCATCGTCAGCAGACACATTGTCTCCCGGCGGCGCTGGGGCTTTCGCTTCTACGAGTTGATGACCTCCGATGGCTCGCTCTCACCCGACGGCTCGCGCCTGTGGACCAAGCACTTCTCGGGCGAAGCGCCCGTCCACCAGCGGTCCAAAGGGCTGGTAGACCACCATTTCGACCTGCAGCCTACCCGCTACATGCGCATCTTCTGGAAATTCTGGGACACTAGCTGCTTCTCCTTCCAGAGCCTGGGCGTGAGGGGCGGCAGCTTCAGAGTGCCCGGCTGCAGCGCCGGCGGAGCCACCGACGAGATCCAGATCTTCGGCCAGGGCTTCCCCCAAGACGTCGGTTTCCAATCGCCGCTGATCGACCTGGGCGAGGGCAAGAATCTCAACTCGATAGAGTGGGACGGCGAGCAGCCGCCGGGCACTCTCATTGAAATCCGCACCCGCACCGGCAACGAGGTCACCGAGATCTTGACCTACTACGACAAAAACGGCAAGGAAGTCACCGAGAGGAAGTACGACAAGCTGATCCCCAGCTTCAGAGGCCCCATCGACACCACCCTCACCGCCGGCGGCGACTGGAGCGCCTGGAGCCGGATCTACAGCTTCTCTGGCGAGGCCTTCCTCTCGCCCTCGCCGCGCCGCTTTATGGAGATCGACGTTCGCATGACCTCCGACTCGCCCGACCGAGCCGCCACCCTCGACTTCCTCGCCGCCAACTTCACCGAACCGCTGGCCGCCCGCGTGCTGGGCGAGATCTTTCCCCAGCAGGCCCAATCGGGCGTGCCGACCGAATTCACCTATTACTTAAAACCCGAAAACACCAGCGGCTTCGACCGCCTCGCCGTCGAGTCGGTCGCGTCGGTGCATTTTATGAGCGTTTCGCGTAATGGCACCGACCTCGACGTGCGGATGGACACCACCGCCAATGGCTTTCTGATCCACTTGCCCAATCGCATCCGCACCGACCAACTCATCGAGTTGAAGTTCGAATCTTCCGTATTCCGGCAATCGACCCGCTTCGACGTCTTTCTCCAGGACAGCAACCAAGACGACAGCGTGCGCCAGCGCGTCGACCCGGGCGACGCCTCCGAACTAATCGAGAGCAACACCAACGTCGTCAGCCTGCCCGTCAGCCCCAATCTCTTCGCCACCGTGGCGCTCTCTTCGCCGGTGATTACCCCCAATGGCGACGGGGTCAACGACGCATTGCAGCTCTCGGTCGACCTGATCAACGTGCTCGAACCGCGCCCCTTGCGGTTGCGCCTCTACGATCTGGCCGGTCGCCCCGTCTACGACCGCGGCGAGAACGGCCGCGCCGGCCAGCACCAATTCAGTTGGGATGGTCGCGACAGCGCGGGGTCTCGCGTCGCGCCGGGCCTCTATATTCTCGAGATTTTGGTCGAAGGCGATGTCGGCGACGAAAGGGCGCAGGAAATCATTTCGGTGGTCTACTAGGTCTACTAAATAAACGACGGCCGGCCTTTTTTGGAGCTAACCCTAAGGAAGCCCCTTGGCCCTGCACTCGGACGGCCCGCCCCCGCAACCCCCGAGGGCCCTTTCACCGCCGTCAACTCGATGTGGATACTCGACGACTTCACCATAGAGAATGGTGCCACCCGCATCATCCCTGGCAGTCACCGCAAACTCGGCAAGATCGACGATTATATTGAGGACCGCATGGTCGATCACCCCGAGCAAATCCATCTGCAGGGTTCGGCCGGCTCCGTCGCCGTCTTCAACGGCAGCATATGGCACGGCTCATACATCAACCGCTCGGGCCGGCTCCGCCGCACGTTGCACTGCGCCTTTATAGCGCGCGAATTCGACCAGCAGATCAACCAGCGCGAGTATTTGCGCCCTGAAACCGCCGAACGCCTCTCGCCCTTGGCCCGCTATATCCTCGATGTTGACTAAGTCGTTCTAGAAAACACCCTGTGCATTTATAAGATCGTGGAAAAAGTTTTGTTGAAGGGTTTATAATTCCTATCCAACTCAACCATCCCTGGCGGCGAGGCCGCGATAGCAGCCAAGGCTGCCGCGGAGGCTGCTGCGACAGAGCGAGCGGTAGCGCACGGCGACGTCGGAATCTCAACGCCCTCCGACGGGGGCGTTTCCTTCATCGCACCTACTCCGGAAGGGCGCATGGCCTATCAATAAGCACGCGAGAGCACATGAGACCCTCTTGAAATTTCTCTACGACTAAGGATAATTGTAATGCCAAAACGACCCAATGTGATTCTTATCGTCGCCGACGACATGGGCTATGGCGATTTCGGCGTTTTTAACGACGGCCCGGCCAAAACGCCCCATCTCGACGCGCTGGTTGGCGAGGGGGTCTGTCTGACCCAACACTACGCCGGGTCGCCGGCGTGCTCGCCGTCGCGGGCGGCGCTTCTTACGGGTCGTTACCCGCACCGCACCGGCGCGTTGACGCCGATGGAGGTGCGCGGGATGGACCGCATCGCGCTCGACGAGGTGACCCTCGGCGATGCGTACAAACACGCGGGTTATGCGACGGGGCTGATCGGCAAGTGGCACAATGGCGCGTTCGACGATCGCTATCATCCCAACGCACGCGGCTTCGATGAGTTTTTTGGTTTTGACGGCGGGTGGATGGATTATTTCGACTGGTGGGTCAACCGCAACGGAAGACGCGAGACCGCGGACGGGCGCTATTTGACCGATGTGTTTACCGACGAGGCGGTGGATTTTATCACGCGGCACCGGCAGGACCCCTTTCTGCTCTGCATGATGTACAATGCGCCGCATTCGCCGTTGCAGGCCCCCGACGAAACGGTGCAGCCCTATCTCGACGCGGGGATGAGCCCGGGTGTGGCGATTACCTACGCGATGAACGAGATCATGGATCGGGGCGTCGGGCGGATCGCGGAAACCTTGGATGCGCTGGGGCTGGCGGACGATACGATCCTGATGTTCACCAGCGACAACGGACCGGCGTTCGGGTTGCGGCCCGACCAAGTGCCCGAGGGGATGAGCACGGATACACGGCGCTACAATTGCGGCTTTAACGGGCAGAAAGGGTCGGTTTACGAGGGCGGCATCCGGGTGCCGATGATCGTGCGCTGGCGCGGCGGGTTGGAGGGGGGGCGGCAGATCGACGAGTTGGTGCACGGTATGGACTGGTTGCCGACCTTGGCCGGGTTGTGCGGTATCGAGCGGCCCGGCAGGCGGCCCCTGGACGGGCGCGACGCGGCGGCGGTGTTGCGCGGCGCCGGCGATGACGCTCCGGCGCGATTTTGGCAGCTCAACCAATTTCAGCCCGTCGGCTGGATCAACGCGGCGATGCGCGAGGGGCCGTGGAAGCTGGTCCGTCCCCAAATGGCGCAAAAGCCCAAGACCGATGCGGATAAGCGCGTGATGGAGCGCTACGTGGAAGTGGATATCCAATACAAATACCACCCCGACGAGGTGACGGAGCTGATGAGCGAGCCGGATCCCGAGTTGATTGTCCCGCCGCCGGCCGAGTTGGAGCTCTACAATATTGACGACGACCCGCTGGAACAGAACAACATGGCGACGGATGAGTCGGAGCGCGCGAGCCGGATGCTCGGGGCGTTGGAGGGGTGGTTTGAGGGGGTCGAGGCGGAAAGGCGGCGGATTCAGCCCGACGGCTCTATACTGGAGATCGTGGACGAATGAAGGTGCTACAGCACCGACAACAGCGATATCAACCATGCGCGTGAACATTTTGATAACCTACAAGAGGAACGGATGGAACTTTGCTATTTTGCTGATGAAGTTGATAAAGAAGATTTTGACGAGGCCGTGCGTCTGGGTGTTGAAGCCGGTGCAACAGGAATTGAATTGCGAAGTGGCATATGGGGGAAGAGCGTGCAGCAAATCGACAATGATGAACTCAAGCGTGTTCAGGATGTGCTGGCCAAATACGATGTGACTGTGATGTCTGTGGGATCGCCTGTTGGCAAATGCGATCATGATAGCGAAGAGCAAAAGGCTAAGCATCAGCACATGTTTGATCGCATGGTTGAGTTGGCGCATGCTTTTGATACCACTGTGATTCGTGGGTTTTCGCTGTGGAATCCGAATCGCAAAACAGGTGATCGAGAAAAACGACCCGGTGTTGAAAATTATCTGGATACCATCGTGTCGTTTTTAGGCCCTATCGTAAAAACGGCTGAGCGCGAAGGGGTGACGCTTTCTCTTGAAAATGAGGCCGCAACAATCGCAGGCAGTTGTGCCGAAGCACGCATGGTTGCTGATGCTTTGGGTGATACGTCGGGTTTCAGCTTCTGCTGGGATGTAAACAGTGGGATTGGATGTGGTGAAAAGGCTGTGCCTGATGGGTATGGACAGATAAAGGGGCGTATTACACATCTGCATGTAAAGCCCAATCACGATAAAGAACTGGATCCGATTCGCGACAGCGATCTGATGCATGCCGATTTGCTCAAGATGGTCATTGCAGATGGTTATACCGGCAACGTGAGTATTGAGCACTGGGGCTCACCCGAGTTTATGCTCAAAGGCGTGCGGCAATTGCGTGCGGTTATGGATACGCTATAATGCGGAATTTTTAGTAACTGTTGTGACCCCGAGGATAGTCTCTCCATAGACTCAATCTCCACGGCAATCCCACCAACCAATTGAGCCCGCATCAAAGCCAGCTTCAACGAATAAACAGAAGGGAAACGGAGAACGATTATGGCAGTAATCTCTCAGCAACAACTGGATCATTTTCAGGAGGAGGGCTATCTCCTCGTCCGCGGCCTGCTCGATGTGCAGGAGGTGATCGAACCGGTCGTGCGCGAGTACGAGGGCGTGCTCGACAGTCTGGCGCGTGAACTGCATGAGGCCGGCCAGATCCAATCGGCCTACGCCGATTTGCCCTTTGCCGAAAGGCTGATCAAGGTCTACGGCGAGAGCGGCAAGGTGCACCAGCAGTATTTCGATTTCTCCCTGCCGGTAAGGGGCGTGCAGCACGCCTCGCCAAGAGAGTTCAAACGAAGACGCGATAACATGACTGCAATTCAAAGATCTGGAGCCGCTTTTCTAATTGCGGTTCTCCTTTTGAGTACGCTGACCATTAGGGTAGCGGAAGCGCAGGATCCCCAGGGTGTCGCCGCGCCGAAAAGCATCGGGCCGTTTCTGAAAAAGCACTGCTACCGATGTCACGGCACGGATACACAGGAAGCTGATCTGGCGCTGCATGACATGACGCGCGTCATCCGCGACTCGGCGGACGCGCTCAACTGGCAGGACATCCTCGACAAACAGCAATAGATGAATTATACGATCTGGTAAATGATCCTTATGAAATTAATAATCTCGTCGACGAGATCAGGAGGGCAGGGATGGCTCAGACAACTCAAAGCGCGTCGCTTTCAAACGCGGAAGGACTGATTATCAAAGATGTGGAGGCTTTCCGCATCAGGATTCCCGTGACGGAGGCGGAACAGAAGGCTCGCCTCGTAAACGATTTTATGGTCGTGCGACTTACCAGTGAGTCCGACCTGCGAGGATACTCCTTTGCGTCGAGACAACGTTCCGCCGAGAAAGTTCTGGCAGCAATCAAGCCGATTCTGATGGGACAGGACGCTTTCGCCGTGGAGCGCCATCTGGAGGTCGGACTGGAATCCTATGGCGGCACGGAACATGCCGTATGGGATCTGATCGGTAAGGCCCTCAAGGCGCCGGTGTACAGGTTGCTGGGGGGATACCGGGACAAAGTCAAGGCATACTTCACCAGCCTCTGGTGGGATTACAAGATGGACCAATCAGATGTTCCCCACGATAAACGAGCTGCCTACGGCGTCAAACTGAAGGAGAACGGCTACCTCGCCATGAAGATTCGTATCTGGAATCCTGATCCACTGGAGGACGTGGTGGCTGCCAGAGTAATTAAGGAAGCGGTCGGGGATGATTTCGAGTTGATGGTGGACCGGACGGCGGATCGCGACAGGTGGGTCTGGGACTACGACATTGGACTGAAGGTGGCGAGAGGGATGCAGGAAGCGGGCGTTTACTGGCTCGAAGAACCATTCGGTCATACCCACGCCGATGACATCAAGCACGCCCGGCTCGCCGCCTCGGTGGATATTCCCATCACCGGTGGGGAAGCGGACCAGGGCATCGAACGTTTCGCCGGCTATCTGGCCAATGATGTCTTTGACATCGTCCAGCCGGACGGCGTCATCGGCGGCGGGATTCTCAACAGCCGCAAGGTAGGTACACTAGCGCAGGGCTTCGGGAAGAGGTGTATCCTGCATGGAACCAGCAGCCTGGGTCTTGCCGGTTTTCTCCATGCATGCGGAGCGCTCCCGAACTCAGACTGGATGGAAATGTGCGTCATGGCGCCTCCATTGCTGGTGGATGAGCAATGGTCGCCTGCCCTGAAGATCTTGAATCAGCCCTATGTGTACAAGTTTGAGGATGGATACATTCACATTCCACAAGGCCCGGGGCTGGGTCTGGACCTGGATGAAGATGCGATTGAACGTTACCGCGTTGCGGATTAACTCGGCCGGAGAGTATGTGAGACCGTGATCCAATCATTCTTAGGTAGAGGAGGCTCTTCCATGCGAGAGATACTGATGGTCATACTTGTCTTCGCCACGACTACGGCCTGGCCCGAAACCAACGTCAATGGTCGCCGCTCCATCGTGCTCGACGGCAAGATGGCCCAGGTGGTAATCGATATCTCCGGCGGATCCATCGTCGACTTCCATTTCAAAGACCAAGATCTCAATCCCCTGGCCTGGGAAGAAGAAGGCCCGCTGACTGCACCTCGTCCCATGGGCCATTTTCTCTGCCTGGACCGCTGGGGTGCACCCTCTGAAGCCGAGGCAGCCAATGGCATGCCCTTCCACGGCGAAGCTGCACGCGTCGAGTGGCAAATCGATCGCCAACCCAAGAAGAAAGGCGAGGCGATCTTCGCCGAGATGAGTGCTGTTTTGCCCATGGCCGGCTTGTCGGTAAAGCGTTGGCTCGAGTTTGCTGCCGGGGAGGCTGTACTTACTGTCACCGAAGAGGTCACCAACACCAACAAGCTGGGCCGTATCTACAATATGGTGCAACACCCCAGTATCGGTCCGCCCTTCCTCGACGAGACTACGGTAGTGGACGCCAATGCGCGCAGGGGCTTTATGCAGAGCAGCCCTCTGCCCAATCCCGAAGTGCCGAGCGTCGTTTGGCCCCAGGCTCTCAAAGACACGGGGCAGCCGGTGAATATGCGCCATCTCTCCGATGATATGTTTCCCAACGTAGTCTCCTACACGATCGACCAGGAGTATGGTTGGACTACGGCGAGCAATGCCGCCAAGGGGCTGCTCATCGGCTATATCTGGAAGAGCGAGGACTATCCCTGGTTCGATGCCTGGCGCCACGTCACGGACGGCAAGCCCGTCGCCCGCGGTCTGGAATTTGGCACAACCGGCTTGCATCAGCCCGTTTCGTTTCTAGTCGAAAAGGGGCAGATTTTCGGTCGCCCGCTCTTTGCGTATCTAGACGCCGGTCAAAGTGCGAGCCGATCCTTTACCAATTTTCTATTGAAAATCCCCGCAGATTACAAGGGCGTAGCTAACATCACTTATGCCGACAGTCGGCTGGTGCTGCGCGAGCGCGGTGGCAATGCCGAAAGGGACCTGACCCTGGAGGTGGGTGCAATCTTTGGCGAATGAGGTGAGCGTGCGCGATATAGCGTCGAGTCTATTGGCGTACGTCGTGCATGAGAGTATACAACCCGACGAAGGTACTACTGGAACGAGAATTCACTGACACCGTTTCCCCCTGATTCCAGAGACGCACGCTTTTCAATATGGACCCCGCCGATCGTTCTCGGTCCGAGTGGAGGACCTTTGGGAACTCATAGATCGCGTCGACGTGAGCAAAAGAAAGGGCTGAGGGGAGCATCGCCTATGCACATCCCAGACAATGAGGGCAAGGCCTGCGATGCCATTGTGAGGCTCCTTGAAAAATGGACAGGCGAGACACGCGTGGGCATTCGTCATCCCGAAAAGGATTGCATGCAGGACACACCAACGGGTTTCAATTGCGCAATCGAATTACTGCGCTGGCCGGATGCGGCTCCCATAAGGCGAAAACCGGGTTCTCTTGGAATGAGGCTTTATTGTCCCAACGATTTCAGCGATTTGGAAGATCGTCGTATTGACAGGCTGAGGCGGGCATTTTCCAAAAAGTCTCCCAAGCTGCAGAAGTGCAAGAAAGAGGGGGGGCGAACCGTCCTGGTGCTGGAAAGCGGCGACATCGCTCTCACGAGATTTGACCTCATTGGCAATCTGCTTCCCAAGTTGTTGGCGGAGTGCACGGATGCGCCGGATGAGATTTACTTGGTGGAAACCGGCATCGATCTTTGGTGGGTATACCTCATGAAGCGCGACGGCGACTATTGGCCAACAGTGGGTATGCCCAAATGGGGCCAACCCATTTACGATCCTGACAAATCACCAACAGCGGGTATGCCCAAGGAGTACCGTGACGCACTCCAGCTAGACGAACTATATACTCCACATTTGCGTGGATGGACCCCAGCCACCTTCGAGGAAGATGAACTAGACGACCTGACCCTAGGCCGTGGCTCGAAAAGGTCGTAATCGCGCAATCTTGGGGCGCGGTCCGTGCATGAACCCAATGCTGGCCCGCACGAGAGGCAGGCTGTCAGTACCAAAGTGAACAGCGTCCGGAACACGCTCTGGACATCCTTGACTCCATGCCTCAACGGAGCCTATTTTGACCCTAGAAGGCAGAAATCGGCGTCAAATGCCAACAACTACGATATCTCGATCAGTGTGGAAATCGAGGTCAGAAAGACTTCCGTGATCGGTACCTCGAAGAGTCATACACTGATGTTTGTAACGATCCGTAAATCAACGAATTACGCTCGTCCGAATAAGGAGAGCGCGGATTTTGGAAAGACTGCAAGTCCTCCACCATCTTTAAGCGCGACTTCTGCACATCCGAAGTCGCGCTTTCTATGTTTGCCTGCGAAAGAGAGACCATGAAGATCACCGACATTAAGGTTACGCCCTCCCTCGGCGCGGAACATCGCCACTGGTCCTTGCTGAAAATCTTTACCGACGAAGGCATTGTCGGCCTCGGCGAGTGGACCGCTGGGGGCCCCATCGAGCAGCTCAAACAAATGCTCATCGGCCGCGACCCGACCAACATCAATCGGCTGCACTACGACCACCTGTGGCAGATGCAGGGTCGCGGTGCTGGCGTGGAAATCGCCCTGTGGGACATTCGGGGCAAGCAGCTAAACGCACCCATGCACGAGCTGCTAGGCGGCAAACTGCGCGACCGCATCCGCGTGTACTGCGACTGCCACTCGGGCGCGCACTGGACGCGGGAAGACTACGAGCGGCGCTGGCGCGAGACGCGGGCCAGCGGGCAATTGGACCCGGTGTACGAAACCAGCGCCTATGTGTCCATGGCCAAAGAGGTGGTGGCCGAAGGGTACACCGCGATCAAGTTCGATCTCGACGTACCCAACCCCTATAAGCTCGACACCTACGACCGCTCCATCAGCCGCCGGCAGCACCATCACATCGTCACCACCATCGAAAACCTGCGCCAAGCGATAGGCCCTTACATCGACTTATCCATCGACTTGCACGGTTCCTTCAACCTGGCCGACGCCCTGCGCATCTGCAAAGACGTGGAGCACCTCGACCTGCTGTGGTTGGAGGATCCCATCCGCTGGGAGTGGGGCAATGTCGCCGCCTTGGCCAAGATCTGCCAGCAGACCGAGACGCCGATCTGCACCGGCGAGATTTTTTACGGAGCCAAGATGTTCCGCGAGCTGATGGAACAACAGGCCTGTGACCTGCTAGAGCCGGACATCCCCCACAGCGGCGGGGCCATTGAAATCCGCCGCATCGCCGAACTAGCCGAGATGTACCACATGTCGGTAGCCCCCCACTACATGCGGAGCGCAATTACGGGCATAGCCGCGGTGCATATCTGCGCCACCCTGCCCAATTTCCTCGCCCTAGAGCATCACTCGCGCAACATCCCGCTGTGGAGCACCATGCTCGACATCAAGAACCCCATTCAGCAGGGTTATATCGCCGTGCCCGACGGCCCTGGCTTGGGCATCGATCTAGACGAAGAAGCCATCGCCGCCGCGCTACCTGCCGGAGTGCCGCTGTGGTCCTGAGCCGCAGCGCATCCATGAATCACTTTTAACTGGAGCTATTATGAAATCTCAAAACTACATCGACGGCCAGTGGGTTGGGGCCTCGGACGGGCAGACCTTTGCCCAGCGCAATCCAGCCGACCTAGAATGCGTAACCGGGGAGTGGCCCCAAGGCACCTGCGCCGACGCCGAGCAGGCCATTGAAGCGGCGCACGCGGCGTTTCCGGCGTGGGCCGAGATGGGAGTGTACCAGCGGGCAGAGTACTTGTCACGGGCAGTCGCGGTGCTAAAGGGACGGAGCGAAGAAATCGCCGCAGTCCTTACCGCAGAAAACGGCAAGACGCTCGACGAAGCGCGCACCGAGGTGGGGTCGGCGGTGCGCGAGATGGAGTTCCAGATCGCCCAAGGGATCTCCATGTGCGGCCAGACCGCGCCCTCGGCGCAAGCTGGGGTGTTTGCCTACAGCGTGCGGCGGCCCCTCGGAGTGGCGTCGATCATCAGCCCGTGGAACTTTCCGTTCAACGTGCCGGGGCGCAAGTGTACGCCGGCGCTGATCAGCGGCAATACCATCGTCTTCAAGCCGGCGAGCCTGACGCCTGGAGCCGGGCGGGCTTTCGTCGATATTTTTGCCGAGGCGGGGCTGCCCGCAGGCGTGCTGAACTTTGTCTGCGGCGGGGGCAGGACGGTCGGGGAAACCATGATCACGCATCCGTTGGTACAGTCGATTTCCTTCACCGGCTCGACCCAAGTAGGCAGGGGCATTCAGCAGCGCGCCGCCCAAGGACTAATCCGCACGCAACTGGAAATGGGCGGCAAAAATCCCGCGGTTATCTTGGCAGACGCCGACCTCGACATGGCGGCGGATGCGGTCGTCAAGGCGGCCTACGCCTGCGCCGGGCAGTGGTGTACTTCGACGAGCCGGGCAATCGTCGTGCGCGAGGCCGCCGCAGCCTTCACCGACAAGGTACTAGAGCGCGTCAAGCAAATCCGCGTGGGCAATGGGACGGAGGCCGGGGTGGATATGGGGCCGGTGTGCGGCACGGACCAACTCGCAACGATCGAGGGTTACATCGAAATCGGTAAAGCAGAAGGGGGCCGCATCGCGCATGGGGGCGAGCGCCTGACCGCCAACGGACTAGACAAAGGGTGTTTTATTGCGCCGACGGTTTTCACCAATGTCCAGCCGCAGATGCGCATCGCGCAGGAGGAGATCTTCGGTCCGGTTTTGTGCCTAATAGTTGCAGAGGATTTCTCCGAGGCTCTAGCGATCGCCAATGGCGTGGAGTTTGGGCTGGCGTCGTCCATTTTCACGCGCGACATTGGGCAAGCTTTCCAGTTCTTGGAAAAGACCGACGTGGGGCTGACGCACGTGAACATGATGACGGCCTACCGCGAACCCCAGCTCTCATTCGGCGGGGTCAAGGCTTCCGGGCACGGGATCCCGGAATCGGGCAACACCGGGATCGAGTTTTTCACCGAGCACAAGGTCGCCTTTATCAATTACCACTGATAGGCTGGTAGGTCGGGAAGACGCGAGGAAAGGCGTGGCCCGTGGTCTTTTGGCGGGTAGCCGCGTCGATGTAGCAGACGCTGAACGCACGGCGCGGGCGGTTGGTACTATTCGTCTCCGAGCGGTGCAAGGTCCAGTTGTGCAAAAGCACCACCTCGCCTCTTTCCATTTCCAAATAGAGCCGCTTCTCATCCGGTGCGTGCAGCGCGCGCTCGTCCGCCGAAAGCTGGTCGCCCGTTTCGGGGATCATGGTGTGGTGCGAGCTGGGGATAATTTGCAGGCAGCCGTTGGCAACGCACGTGTCGTCGAGCGCGGTCCACACCGTGACTTGGGGGGGAATGCTCAGTTGCCAGCCGCCAGCGCCGTCTTGGTGCCAGTTGATCATAACGCCCTGCTCGGCCGGCTTGTTGAAAAACATCGCGCGAAAGATCGAGATTTCCGCGCCGACGATCTTGGCGGTTAGGTCGCGGAAGAGCGGCTTTTGCAAATAACCCAAGAACAGCGGATCCTGCTCCAGATCCTGAATTTTGCGGTACTTGAGCGTGGAGCCCTTAAATTCCTTGGTCTGCCGCGAAAGATCGAGATTGCCGGCCGAAGGGCATAGCTGCATGAGCATGTCGTCGTAGCGCACTTCACCGAGCATGATCTGGTCGATGCGGTCGCAGAGGGCGTCGATTTCCGCGCGGGGAGCCACGTGGCCGAAGCGCACGTAGCCCTGCTGGCGAAACTGGTCTAGTTCAGCGGCACTTAGCTCGGGGGCGTGGAGAACGGTCATGGCAAGTTCCTTTGGTCTTAAGCGAGGCGAGCGAGCGCGTCTTGCCGGCTGATGCGGCGGAAGGATTGTTCGAGGACGGGCCCCTGGCCATGCCAGCCCTCCCCGCGCTCGCTGTCGGGCACGGAGTCGCAGACGCTTTGGCACCAAGCGGCGAGCGGATCTACCGGACCGCGGATGACCAAGTCGGGGTCAACGACCGCACCGGTGGCCGAATACGCATAGCAGGTTTCAATGAGCCGCTCGGCTGAGGCTAGCTGCTGCCGCTGGTACTCGCGCGGGGCTGGAGGGCCGTCGGGCACGAGCAGGATGTTGACGCCGCGGTCGGTGATCGCGTTGAGCCGCTCGGCGGCATCAGTGCCGACCAACACGTCTTTGTGCTCCGGCCAGATGTCGAACATCCCGTAGGCCGCTTTGGGTGTGCGCGATTGGAAGGTGAAGTAATCGGGATACGCGAAGAAATCCTCGCCCGTGGCGCGGTAGGTATTGTAAAAGGCGGTTACGTGGGCCATGACCAAACTGACGGCCCCGACGCCCTCAAGGCCATTGGGCGCTAGCAGCCCCAGCCTTTTGGTATTGGTAAAGCCGCGAAAGTACTCCGCCAGCGCGACCGGGTGGCCGCGGGCAATCATCTCAAAGTCGCTGTCGCCGAGTTTTGAACTGTGCATGGGTAACTCCGCCTAATCCCAATGTAACGCCATTTGCCGCGCCGCCACAAGCAGTTAGGCCGCCGCGAAATTGGCGCGGCGACGGGGTCGGCGCGCGGTTGGAAGATGCCTACTCCAGCAGAATGCCGCCATCGAGGACGATGTTTTTACCCGTCATCGACGGGGTTCTACACAGCATTTCAAAAACGTAGAGCAGATGCATAGGAGGGACTTCCTGCTTCCACACCTTCATTAGGTTTTTGACCCCGTCAATGGCTTCGCGCGGCGTGTTGGAAATCATCTGGCCACTGACAATGACCGGGCTGATGGAATTGACGCGGATCCCGAATTCCTTACCTGCTTGCACCGCATAGTTGCGGCTGAGACCGAGCAGGGCCGCCTTGCTGCAAACATAGGGCGCCCCCACGTATAGCCCGCCCACCAGTGCGGCCAGCGACACGATATTGATAATTTGCCGGTCGTCGCTGCCATGCTGCATCAGGCCGACCGCGCCCTGGCTCATAAAGGCCGCGCCTTTTGCATTTACATTGAGGACGCGGTCCCAGTTGTCCTCGGTCATGTCGAGCAACGTTACCTCGCTGAGGAGCCCGGCGTTATTGATGAGCAGATCGACGCCGTCGTACCGTTCGGCTATTTCAGCGTAGAAGGATTTGATCTGGGCAACATCGCTGAGATCCACGCGATGGGCGCTGTACTCGCCACCGTAGGACGCAACCGCCTCCACGGTGTCGTCCTGCGGGACAACATCTACCAGAATGGGGATTCCGCCGCGCGAGGCGATAAAGGTCGCAAAGATTTTGCCAATCGTCCCACTAGAGCCGGTGATAATGCAACGCCGACCCTTGAGGTATTCTTCTATGGTTACGTACTGCTCAAACCCCGTACTACCGTTCATACGTTATGTCTCCTAGAGTTTATCAAGCACGTCTATTTTGGGCTTTTTTAGACCTATCCGCCGAACCTTCACATTCCCCACACGGTGACTTTCGCCGCGCCCATGCCCTCCTCGCGGCGGAATATCTTATCGTCCCACGACACCCCGACGGTGCGGTCAAAGATCACGAGGTGGCCTTCGACCGCATCGCAGCGATCCATATAGGCACGGGTCTGGTCGAGACCTGCAATGATGGTCTGCTCTAAGCCCTTGTACAGCAGTTTGCACTCGATCACCACTCGCTGCACCGGAGCGTCGCCGGGCACCGGCCACACGATCAGCAGATCCGTGCGCATCCGACCCAAGCCATACTCGCGCTCAATCCGCCCGCCGCTGTTGACGATGCGCTGGAGGAACGCCTGCAATAGCAATTGGGGACCGGCTTCCTTGTACTGGAATCGCTCGACCCAGTGTTCCGAATGTTCGCGGAAGAACGCTTGGAATGCGGTCAGCAAGTCGTCAAGGCGCAACCACCCGGCCGCATCCACGTACCAAGTCGGGTCTTGCGCGAGGTATTCCTGCGTGGTGTAGGTCAGGTCGCGGGGGATAACCTCTTGATAGATCGGGTTGGCAATGGCGATGGGAGCGCGTCGGGCGATCAGGCCCAAATCGCGGACGTATTCCACGTCGTCTAGGGGAATGGCCTCGGTGGATGCGGCCCCGCTCAGCAGCGGCTCGACCACGCGCCGTACGCGCTCCTCTTGCAGCTTGTCGGTGAGTTGGTCGAGGTGGGTCTCGCGTCGCAGAATGAGTTGCTCGCGGGCATCGCTTATCGCTTCGGCGGTGATAGGACGACTGCGGTCCCGCCCGGCCTTGTTCCTAAAGCACGCTTCGTACGCCAAGGCGTTGACCAGCCACGGCTGGCCTTGGGTTAGTTCCCAAACCGCGTCTTGCGCGTCCTCGGCAAACACTTGCCCGGTGGTCTCGGTGTGTTGTGCCAACAGCGCCTGCACTTCGTCCGGTGAAAAATCGCCCAGCCGCAGGGACTCGGCGCGGATGTTGAACGCGCTACCGCCGGCGATAATCGCGTTCTCGGCGGTGGATTGGATGCGGTAGTCGCGCACATCGCGCACGCCGCACAGGACGACGGTCTGCGGGTAGTGCTGCGGCCGGTCGGGATAGCCGGCGCGGAGTTGCCTGAGCACGGCTAAGAGCGTGTCGCCAATTAGCGCATCAATCTCGTCAATCAGCAGCACCAGCGGCTTATCATCCGCCGCCGACCAACGGCTTAACGTCCCTTGGAGTGCTTGGTGCGGGCCAAACGCCTCTAAAGTGTCGAGACTTATCTCCCTTAGCGTCAGGTCGCCCAAAACGAACTCCGCCTCTAAGGCCATCTGACCGAGAATGGCCCGCATGGCCGCGGCCACATCCTCCCGCGCCGACTGGCCGATCTCGACATTTACGTACACGCAGCGATACCGTCCGCTGCCGTTGAGCTCGTCCCTTAGCGCCAGCAGCGCGGACGTCTTACCCGTCTGCCTAGGTGCGTGCATGACAAAGTACCTCTGCTGCTCGGTCAGTAGCGGGACTTCGTCGAGGTCTAGCCGTTCCAATGGCGGAATATAGTAATTAATCTCCGGCTTAATGGGGCCGGCTGTGTTAAAAAAACGCATAGTGTGCTAACCCTCCATTCACCGCATCCGTTCCAACCGCTCGGCAAACTCCTCCCGCGTCGTCACAATGTTCAGCGAACTAATGTCTCGTCCTTCCAAGCGGCTGACCAATTCGTCGAAATGGGCCGGTTTAGCAGGAACGGTCCGCTTAGCCGCTACACTCGCTTGGTTGAGCAACTCGCGTATCTTATCGGCGCGAATGCCAAACCCCAAGGCAGCTTGTGAGACTCGAGCCTGCCTACCCCCTATATCGAAAATCACATCAATGCCTGCGTTGTTGATAGCCACAACTCGGCCTCTAGCGTCGAAAATGGGACTACCGCTGGTGCCGCCGGAAAGGTCGAGATTGTGCTGGATGATATATGTATCACGCGAAGTGTACGTATCGCCTTGATAGGGAGGGCGCAAAGCACTGATAGTGCCATTCTTAAAAGTGGCAATCGGAGAAATGTCTTCTGTTTCACCGCCTTGAAGCTCGCCGGGAAATCCCAAAGTTGCTATCGGAGCACCTACTCTTAATCGATAAACCTCGCTGTTTGTCGCCAAGGTAACATGCCGCTCAATAGAGCCAAAGCCAATATCTGAGGTTTGCAGCAAACCTACGTCAGGCGAATTTAGGTTGTCGGGATCCCATTCCGGGTGTAGCCAATAGTAATCAATGGTCCAAAAACTTGAGACGATTGAGAGGCCGTCCGTCCGGGCTTGTGCCATCGTCCACCAACCTTGGATATCGGTTCCATATTTCTGATTAAATGCCCCTAGCTCGTCGGAGAATTCAACCAATGCATCTACAATATGTGCATTGGTAACAAATGTTATGCCGTCTACGGCAAAGCCCGTTCCGACGAATGTAAACCATTCCGAAGACCAATCTTCGTTATCAAAGCTCCAGAGGAGCACAGCGTAAACGGAGGGCCGCAAAGAACTAACCACCCCGCTCCAATCCGCAATTTGGCTTTCAAGCGCTGTCACGCGGTTTGCTAGTCGCGTAAATTCCGACCGCGTAATACTCGTCTGGTTCAGCTTGGCGCGCACTGAGCCGATCTCCTCCGCGTTGTCCGCCGTCACCGCAAGCGCATCAAGACGCGCCAACAGGTTCAGCCGGTCCTCCTCTTGGGCCGCTTTCACTTCGGAAAGCTCCTGCTCTAAATTCGCTACGCGCTCGGCGAGGGGATTATCAGAAGAGCAGGCAAACAAGACCGCGCCCAGCAGGGCGGACAAAAACAGACGCATGAAAAGCTCCTTTCAGGATTGGTGCGCTCCGCGAGCCGATTGCCTGTGGATGCGCTCAATCGTAGTTTGTCGAGCCACGCAATAATGCCCAATTCTATTGCTGTGGACAAGAGCACAACGGCCTGGCTGGCGATCTGACTGCGATACCAAACTAGCGCATTGATGCAGGCGAAGGTAATGGCATTAAAAGGCCCTTGCGGACGCTAGTCAAGGAGCGGCCTCGTTGTAAGTCGGCGACAGCAGACGGCACCCTTCCTTGACTAGGCCGCGAAAAATCTCTTTATCCATACCGACGAATCACGCACCAACTAAAAAGGAGCCAATCCCTTGACTGAATCTACTCGCCAAAGCATCCAACCGGATGACCTGAAGGCCTTTTGTGTCGCCGCCATGGTCCAAGCCGGTCTCAGCCAAGAAGACGCCGAACTAAGTGCCCACGTCTTCGTCACCACCGACACTTGGGGCACCTTTACGCACGGCACCCGGCAGATTCGCGGCTTGATGCAGAATGCGCGGCGTGGCCGTCTGGTTGCGACCGCGAAAGAGAAAATCGTCGCCGAGGGACCGTCTTGGGCCATTATTGACGCCTGCGATGGCATGCCGCCCGCCATCTCCTACCGCGCCGTTGAACTGGCCGTTGACAAAGCCCGCCAAAGTGGCATGTGCTACATCGGTATCCGGGGCAGCAGCCACTACGGTGCCGCTGGGTTTTACGCCAACATGATCGCCGAAAACGACATGATTGGCCTTTCCATGTGCAATGTGGAACCCTGCATGACCGTCCCAGGCGGCAAGAGTAAGGTTCTGGGGACCAACCCGATCGCCTACGCCGCACCGACCGGTACCGACCGCACCGTCATGCTGGACATTGCCACCAGCGCGGTTGCGGCCACCAAAATATTCGCGGCCAAAAACGAAGGGCGCGACATTCCCGACACTTGGCTGGTGGACGAAGACGGCATTCCAACGACCGATCCCACCGAGTTTCCGGAAAAAGGGGCACAGTTGCCCATGGCCGGACACAAAGGGTACGGATTGGCCGTGCTAGTGGAACTGCTGACGGCAACCCTTAGCGGGGCGGCGATGATGAGCGGCGTCCACAGTTGGGTCGCGGACACGGACGAGCCGTCAAATCAAGGTCATGCCTTTATCGCCATTAACGTCGGCGCGATGATGCCGCTGGATCAATTCCACGCCCGCATGGCCACCATGTGCAAAGAGATCAAGAGCGCTTCCACAGCCAAGGGCGGGACCATCTTCCTGCCGGGCGAGATCGAGTGGAACAAGCGGGAGCAAGCGCTAGCCGAGGGTATTGTCATGCCCGAGGATGTCTTGATCAGCCTGCGGGGACTAGCCGAAGACAGTGGCCTCGACCCTGTGGATTTTAATCTGGACTTGGGCTGAGCAGCCGCCGGCAAACCCCACTAGGAGTCTCCGAGTAACTCATCCCTCCTCCCGGCCCCCGAAATACCTCGCCAGCGCCCGCTCCGGCGGCCACAGGTCGAGCAGTTCGAGGGCCTCCGCCAGCGGCGCACCGGCAAAGGACGCCTCCAACTCCTCCCGCGTGCGCCGCCGCGCCGGACGCTCGTCCAGGTTGGCCACCTCGAACAGCACCCGCGCGTTGATCGCCGCGCACTCGCTCAGACCCCGGGGATAGACCTTGTCCGCGGTGTCGGCCCGGCTGTGGCCATAGAGGCGATCCTCAGGCCATACCGACTCCGTGCCCAGACCCACGGTAGGCACGCCGTGGGCGAAGAACGGGAAGTGATCGGAACCCCAACTCGTCGTGCCGCAGGACGCGCCGAAGGGCTTTGCGAGACCATCCACGCGCACGCGGCTCGCCACCGCCTCTAGGACCGGCAGCAGATCCTCAGCCCCGGCAATTCCCAGCCCCGAGGGCCGACCGCCGACATCGTTGTTGATCATCAGCCAAGTGTCGTCGAGTTCGCCGACGTGGCGCTGCGTGTACGCCCAGGACCCGACCAGTCCCGACTCCTCGACCCCGAAAGCGACGAACCGCACCGTGCGCCGCAGGTGCTCGCGGTGCACGGCGAGGGCTCGCGCCGCCTCGACCACGGCGACCACGCCCGCGGCGTTGTCAATAGCGCCGGGGCCCACGTGCCAAGTGTCGTAGTGGCCGCCGCAGACCAAGATCTGCTGCGGATGCTCGGCCCCGGTCAACTCGCCGACCACGTTCCACGACTCCTTGGGCTCGATGCGGCTGTCGAGGACCAACCGCAGACGCACCGGTCCACGCCGCTGCTGCAGACGCTTGAGGTACTCGGCGTCTTCGAGACTGATCGAGGCCACCGGCAGGTCGCCGACCCGCTGGAAGCAGCAGGTGCGGGCCGGCTGCAAGGCACCGGCGTAGTTGCGGTGCTCGAGGAGGGCCACCGCGCCGAAGCGCGCTGCCAAGGGCGTCTTTAGCTGGCGGGCAAAGGGGTAGTAGGGTGCCACCGCAATGCGGCCGCGCACCTCGTCGGCCCGCTGCGCTAGCTCCTCAGCGTCGCAGCGCTCGAGGAACACGACCTCGCCTTCCACCCCCTGCTCCGGGGTCGAAGGCGACAGCCCTCCGCACCGACACGGGATCGAACGTCCGGCCTCCGGCGCCACCACGGTCAACTCCTCGCGCTGCGGCCGCCAAGCGCGGTACTCGAAAGGCTCCAAGTGGACGCGGTCGAGTCCATAGCGCTGAAAGGTCTGCAGCAGGAAGTCCCGGGCCCGGACCTCCCCTTCGCTGCCAGCTACGCGCACACCGATGTCGTCGGCCAGCACGAGCAGGTTTTCCCAAGCCTCGGACCGCGCCTCAATCTCGGCGATGATCGCTTCTTCGATTCTGTCTTCCATTGCTACCTCCTGGGTCTCGCCCACGACCTCCTCAGAGCCACCGCGACAGCACCGTCTTCTGCCGCGTGTAGAACAGAATTCCCTCGGTCCCCTGCACGTGCAGGTCGCCGAAGAATGACTGGTCCCAGCCGGAAAAAGAGAACAGGGCCATGGGTGCCGGCACGCCCACGTTTACGCCAATCATGCCGCACTCTACACCGCGCGTAAAGGTGCGTGCCGCACCGCCATCGCGGGTGAAAATGGTCGCCGCATTGCCGTACGGGATGCGGTTGATCCAGTCGATTGCCTGGTCCAGCGTCTCGGGCCGCATCAGCCCCAAGACCGGGCCAAACAGCTCCTCCGCGAATAAGCCATGGCCGGGGTTGACGCCGTCGAGCAGGGTCGGCCCGACGTAGAAGCCGGTGTCCGGTACGCCTTCGCGCCCGTCGCGCACCACGGTCAGGTCCGCCGAGGCAGCGCCGGCGATGTGGCCGACGAGGCGCTGCCGGGCGGTTCCGTCGATGACCGGACCCATGTCCACATCGTCGCGCAGCGTGTCCCCCACCGTCATCGTATCCATAGCAGAGGCTAGTTGGTCGCGCAGGCCGTCGTTGGCGTCGCCGATGCCCATCAGCAGGGAGCCAGCCATGCAGCGCTGGCCAGCACAGCCAAAGGCAGAGTGCATAACCGCGTTCAGCGTCGGATCTGCGGCCGCTGCCTTGCCGAACAGGCCGGACTCGACCGCGTCGGGCATGACGAGGAGCACGTTTTTGGCTCCGCCCGCCGCCTGACAGCGCTTTCCCGTCTGCCCGGTCAGCTCGTACACCCGACGCGCTACTGGCGACGAGCCGACAAAGGAAATAGCCGCGATACCGGGGTGCCGACAGAGGGCTTCGACCACATCCCGACCGCCGTGCACGACGTTTAGCACCCCCGGTGGGAGCCCCGCCTCGACGAACAGTTCTGCTAGGCGGTTGGCCGTAAACGGCACCTTCTCGCTCGGCTTCAGCACGAAGCAGTTGCCGCAGGCGATGGCCAGCGGGTACATCCACATGGGCACCATGGCCGGAAAGTTGAACGGCGTGATGCCAGCGCATATCCCCACTGGCTCGCGCGTGGCGGCACCATCAATGCCAGCGGCCAACTCCGGCAGCACCTCGCCCTTGGCCATCTGGCCGATACCGCAGGCCAGCTCGACGACCTCAATGCCGCGGCGCACATCGCCTCGCGCTTCCTCGCGGGTCTTGCCGTTCTCGCCGCAGAGAATCTCGGCCAGAGACTCGAACTGCTCCTCCAGCAACTCGCGGTAGCGGAACAGCACCCGCGCCCGTTCCGGTGCTGGCGTCACCGACCAGCCCGCAAAGGCCCGGCTTGCGGCCTCCACCGCTAGATCGACTTCGACGCGGCCACACTGCGGCGTTCGTCCGATCACTTCCCCAGTGGCGGGACGGTACACCGGTGTGTGAGCCTCGACCACCGGCGTTATCCACTGCTCGCCGATAAGGATGGGAATGGCGTCTGTTGGGGTCATGGTTTGGTCCTTCTTTGGCGGAATGTGGCCATCCGGCGAAAACGACTCGACTCGAAAGATAGACGGGGCCATCAAGCCGTCAATTCTTGCGAAAACCCTGTCTCGCCCGGATGAAGCTGTTCGCGCGACTCACTCAGCGCAGCACCTCCAGCGTTCCTGCTGGATGGACGACGAATTCTCTTGGTTGGGTTTTAGCGGTCCCCCGCTTGAGCCAAGCCCCTAGGATCGTCTCCCTTCCTCGGGCTTGGGGAAAGTTTGCCGCGCAGTAGCGCAAACGGTCGAAAACAGCGCCCTGATTCGGCCGCTCCCGCCATTTGATTTCGCCTAGCAACAGGGCCTCGCCATCGAGGGCCTCGGCGACCAGGTCGATCTCCATTGGCTGCCCGTCCAAGCCGCGCCCCCACCACCGCTGGGCTGGTTTCCACCGGATATTGCCAACGGGCAGGGCGGCTGTGGACAGGCGGGCTAGATCCTCCCATATATCGGCGACGTGCTGCGCAAAAGTTGGCCTAATAGCGCGGGATACATCGTCGATTAAATCGCGTTCCAACAGCGACCGGTTGGGCTGGACATAGCGGTACCAGAAGATCAGAAACGGGTCGTTCAGTTTGTATAGAGAGCGCCTGGTCGATTTGGTGGTCTCGCCAAAGGGCACTTCCCGCCGGATATAGCCCAGTTCGATCAACTGGGCGAGGGGGCGGGCCAAATGACCTGCGGGTTTGCCCAGCCGCGCACCGATTTCGGTGAGTCGATGGCAGCCATTGGCGATAAGCGACAGCAGGGAATTAGCCTGCACGGAGCTGCGCATGTCGTCGAGCAACAGGCGCTCGGGTTCGCTGTGGAGGACGCCGTATTTGTCGAGCACCAGTTCCTCGATGGCGGCTTGCAGGCCGGTGCAATCCCGAGCGAGTTCCCAGTAGCGCGGCACGCCGCCCCAAACCGCATACTGTTCAATGGCTTCAGTACCGTGGACCTCGAGGGCTTGCTGTATCCAAAAGGGAGCCAGAGGACGGATCGCCAGCACTTGGCTCGCCCGGCCGTACAAGGGCGCGGCGGCGTTGAGGATTAGGTCCTGCATCATCCCTTGGGACGAACCGCAAATGGCCAGATGGATACGGCGGGCGGGGTCGTCGAGGAATTTTTGCACTAGGCTGGGCAATTCGGGTGAGATCTGCACTAGATAGGGAAACTCGTCCAAGACCAAACAAGTGCCTGGCTCGGCGCGGGCGTCCAAAGTCTGGAGCAGGGCCAGCCAAGACGGGTATTCGACCGCGGCAAAGCCCAGAATGCGCCGAGCCACTTCCCCAGCTAGAGTGCGGCGTTGCAGAGGGGCTTCGCGCTGGTCGGCCGCGTAGTAGATATCGCCCGGGCGAATCACCTGCTGTAAAAGAGTTGACTTGCCGCATCGACGCCGGCCGAAGACCACGATAAAACCGGGATCTTGGGCAGCGAGGGCCTTGGTCAGTCGATCAACTTCCCGCGTTCTGTCCAAAAACTCGAGGCGCATGGCATAGCTTCCCTATTATGCTTCTCAAACATTATGTTTAAGAAACATAATAAAAAATGGCTGGAAATCCAGACCAATATGGACGTTCAAATGGCCGGACAATCGGCACCGGGACGGGTCCGTCGCCGAGTACTAATCGATGAAGGTCGAGAGGAGAAGCTAAGCCATTCAGCGGAGCATCATGAAGGTTGATAATGGCAAACTGACGATCCGCGGATCGTCCACCGTGCCGGAATTATCTTGCGTCACCAGAATTCCGAACGGCGCATTATTTACGGATTTTTCCAAAAACGAGCGCAAACCCAACGTATCGCGGAATGGATCTATGCGTCTCTGATATTTGATTTCTACCGGGATACGCACGCTGCCGGCCGTCAATACAAAGTCAACTTCCTGGTCCGTACCCCTTTCGGGGAAATGAGCAATGTCCAAGCCGTGAATCGTTGACGCAACCGAGCCAAAAATACTCTCCGCTAAATCTCAAATCGTGCTGAACGACCCTTTTGATGACCGTCTCGTTGAGGTGATCGGCCAGTTGAGAAAATTCTACCTCTTTCCGATGATGGACGATGGGATAGCCGCCGCGCTCCGAAAAATGAACAAATGCCTCTGCGCAAAATGCTCCATGTTCAATCCCGTATTCGCGCAAGCCACGCCAAAACTCCTTCTCTAATAGATTCGCCAGACCATTATCTCCGAGAAAGGGTTCCGGCGTCGCAAAGCCGCGTAGCGCACCAATCTCAGTGAGCGAAAGGACACCCGCTTCGATCGTATTGATCCGGCCAGCGAGACTGTCCCGCCCCAATTCGATGCGCAGTGCCGAACTGCCGGTGACGACCACTTTGACGGAAGCGTTGTCAACCAACGACTTGAGTTGCACATCCCAACCATCGAGGTTTTGAATCTCGTCGAAAAACAAGTAGGCCGTTGCGCCGGCTTGAGCTAATGCATTGAGCCGCTTTGGGGTAATGCGCCGCTCAAACCAATCCGCAATGCGCAAGATCGGTTCCGGCAACTTGCCCAAGGTTTCAAGATCGTCGAATTGGACGCGAAGAATCTGTTTCGGATCCACGCCCTCGTCGAGCAAGTCTTGAATGATTTGAAACTGCGCCGTGGTCTTGCCGATTTGGCGCGGGCCTCGAACGACGATAATCGGCGCGATATTGGCATCCAAACGCCGGCGCATCTGCGCCACCAAATGCCGTCTCGTCGTCGGCTGCAGTGGCATCGCTTCGTTTTCCCACCACGGATTGAAACGCCGCAAATTATCGACGAGAGCAGGCGGGAGGCCAGAGTCGGCAAAAATTGTGGTTTGCCCAAGCATGATCTCAATTTTCGTTCTGGAGCCAGCACCCCTTACGTGTGGTGCCCATAATCAAACTTGCATATCGATATGTCAAATCGAGCCGCCACATCGACGGTAGGGTAACACTTGACGTAGAAGAGGACGTGAAACAGCTTCCGCGACCAGTCTAACAAGGAGACAAACGATGAATACGCACCCTACAACGCCGCAAATCCTCTCGGTCGAGAAGATCTGGGAGCGCGGCCCGCACAACGCCTTCACCGATCTGATGCGCTTCGCCGATCGGTGGTGGTGTACGTTCCGCGAGGCCCAAGACCACGGGCCGAGCATCGGCACCGTGCGCGTCATTTGCTCAGACGATGGCCGCGCTTGGGAGTCGGCAGCAGTGCTGGCGGAACAGGAGGTGGACCTGCGCGATCCCAAGCTGTCGGTCGCCAGCGACGGACGCCTGATGTTGGTCGCCGGCGGCAGCCTGTACGCGGGCACCGAGTACGGCACCCGCGCACCGCGCATTGCCTTTTCGGACGACGGCTACACCTGGACTACGCCGCAGAAAGTGCTGGCGGAAGACCACTGGCTGTGGCGCGTCACCTGGCACGAGGGAACCGCCTACAGTGTATCGAAGCTGGGCGAGGGGTCCTATCCGCGCCGGGGGTTTCTCTACTCCAGCACCGACGGCCTCGACTGGCAGTGGATCACCGAGTTCTTCCTGCCCAACGACACTTGGACAGCTAGCGAGACCACGCTGCGCTTTATGCCCGACGGCACCATGATTGCCTTGGTGCGGCCCGACTGGATCGGGACTAGCCTGTCTCCGTACACAGACTGGCAGTGGACCCAGATAAACGAGGGGATGGGAGGGCCTAATTTTATTCGCTGGTCGGACGGTGCGCTGTGGGCCGGTGCCCGCGGGCGGCATCCCGAAGGCGGCGCGGCCATGGTCCTAGCGCGGATGACGCCGACCAGTTATGAGCCGGTGCTATGGCTACCCAGCGGCGGCGACTGTAGTTACCCCGGCATGG
The DNA here is from genome assembly GCA_965261395.1 of Candidatus Latescibacterota bacterium. Taxonomy (GTDB): domain Bacteria; phylum Latescibacterota; class UBA2968; order UBA8231; family UBA8231. The sequence goes on along the minus strand of OZ253462.1, from coordinate 1,205,750 downwards.
TCGAGCACGAGGGCTTGCTGTGGATGAGTTACTATTCGTCGCACGAAGGGAAAACCAGTATTTATCTGGCGCAGATCGAGGTCTAGCGAGCAGGCCGCCGTTGCTGGCTCTGGGCGGCGTCTGGCGTATATTACCCAACCCCTTTCAACCACGAGAAACCATGCCCGACCAGATCGACCCCATCCAATTCGAAGTCATTCGCAACGCCTTGCTCGAAGCAACCGAGGAGATGGCCGTCGCCCTCCGGCGCAGCGCCTATTCGACCAACATCAAAACCCGCGCCGATTTCTCCTGCGCCTTTTTCGACCGCCAGTTGCGACCCATCGCCCAAGCCTTTACCCAGCCAGTACACCTCGGCTCGCTGACGATCCTCACGCCCCGCGCGGTCGCCGAATACGGTCCAGAAAACTTGCAGGCCGGGGACGCAATCCTCGTCAACGATCCCTATCGCGGCGGAGTCCATCTCAACGACATCACGCTGATTTCGCCCGTCTATTGCGGCGAGGAACTCTTTGGCTATGTGGCCAATCTGGCCCATCACGTCGATGTCGGGGGCGGCGCGCCGGCCAGCATTGGAGCCTTCCAGCAGGTGTATCAGGAGGGCATCATCATTCCTCCGGTAAAGCTGGTGCGCGGTGGGGAGATCGCAGCCGATATCTTTGAACTCGTCATTGCCCAGATCCGCTCCAAGCGGGAGACGCGCGGCGACTTTCGCGCCCAGGTGGCGGCCAATAATTCGGGGATTCGCCGACTCAACTCCCTCGTCGAGCAAGTGGGGTTGGCGCAGGCGTCTTTCTATATGGATCGGCTTATTGACTACACTAGGGAGCGGACGCTGTCCGAGTTGGCCAAGTTGCCCAAAGGGGAGTTCACTGCCGCTGGCGTCGTCGATAACGACGGCTTTACCGACGAGCCGGTGCGGCTCCAGGTCCGCATCGTCATCGACGACGAGGGGGTACTCTTCGACCTAACGGGGTGCGATCCGCAGCGCCGGGCACCGGTCAATTCCACCTACTCCCAGACCTTTGCGGCCTGCGCCTACGTGCTCAAGTGCCTGATCGACCAAGACGTGCCGGTCAACGCCGGGTTTTACGCGCAGGTGCGGCTCGTGGCTCCCGAGGGGACGGTCGTCAATTGTACGGCCCCCTCGCCAGTGGTTGGAGGTTGGGAGACCCAGGTGCGGCTGACCGATATCATTCTCAAGGCACTGCATCCGGCGCTGCCCGATAAAATCCCGGCCGCGACCAAGGGGACGATGTGCCAAGTGGGATTCGGCGGCACCGACCCGCGCACGGGGCAGCTTTATTCCTACTACGAGACGATGGCGGGCGGCTATGGGGGGCGCAGTACCAAGGACGGACCGGACGCGGTGCAGTGCCACGGTCAAAACACCGAAAACGCGCCGATTGAGGAGATCGAAATCAACTATCCGCTGCGGATTGATCGCTACGAGCTGATAGAGGACTCGGAGGGGGCTGGGCAGTATCGCGGCGGCTTGGGACTGCGGCGCGACTACCGATTTACCGATCACGAAGTGTCCTTTACCGTTCTGTCGGATCGGGACCGCTGGGGGCCGGAAGGGCTGGCTGGGGGGCAAGCCGGGGGCAAGGCTCGGTATATCCTCGACCCCGAAGGCCAGCATGTCGAATTGGGGTCCAAGACGACGATCGCGCTAGCGGCCGATACGGTCTTTAGCTATCGCACCTGCGGCGGCGGCGGCTACGGGCCACCCCATCAGCGCGACCCCCAAGCGGTGGCCGAGGATGTACGCGAGGGCAAGGTGAGCGCGAAGCGGGCGCGGGCCGCGTATGGCGTGGTCATCGACAGCGCCAGTGGGCAAGTCGATCAAGCGGCGACCGAGGCGCGGCGGCGGGAGATGGCAGACAATGGCCTATAGACTCGGCGTCGATATCGGCGGCACCTTTACCGACATTGCGCTCATTGACGAAGCGACCGGGCAAATCTATACCGGCAAGGTCTCCTCGACCCCCCAAGACCCATCCGGCGGGTTTATGGAAGCCGTGCAGCGGCTGCTCGCCAAGCAGCAGATCGCCGCCCAAGACGTGGCCTACATCGTCCACGGCACCACGGTCGCTACCAACGCCATCATCGAAGGCAAGGTCGCGCCGACGGGCTTTATCACCACCGAGGGCTTCCGCGATATGCTGGAGATCGCCCGCCAGATTCGCCCCACCCTCTACGACTTGCAGTTTGAAAAACCCCGGCCACTCGTGCCGCGCCACCACTGTTTTGGCGTGCCCGAGCGCCTAGACGCACAAGGCCAGGTGCTGACACCGCTCGATGAAGACGCCTTGCGCCGAGTAGCCAACAAGCTGCGCGACGAGGGCGTCGAATCCATCGCCGTCTGCTTTTTACACGCCTACGCCAATCCGGCCCACGAGCGGCGGGCCGGGGAGATTATCGCCGAGGTCTTTCCCGAGGCCGTCGTCTCGCTGTCGGCGGAAGTTGCGCCTGAGTTCCGCGAGTACTTGCGGGCCAGCACGACCGTGATCAATAGCTGCATCCGCCCAGTGGTCTCGCGCTATTTGCAGCGGATCGAAGATCGGTTGGCACAGGCCGGTATCGCCGCCGAGCTGCTCGTAATGCAGAGCAGCGGTGGGGTGTACACCTTTGCGGCGGCGCGGCAAAAGCCGGTGTACATGGTCGAGTCCGGTCCAGCCGCCGGGGTGATTGCGGCGGCGCATCTGGGGCAGGCGCAGGGCTACGACCAAGTGATTTCCTTCGATATGGGCGGGACGACCGCCAAAGCCGGGCTGATTCAAGGCGGCACGCCCAACGTGACCAAGGACTACGAGGTCGGGACGACGGCGCAGTCGGGCGTTGGGGCGACTCGCGGCGCTGGCTATCCGATCCGCACACCAGTAATCGACCTCGTGGAAATCGGCGCGGGTGGCGGGTCCATCGCTTGGGTAGATCCGGGCGGCATCCTGCGGGTCGGGCCCCAAAGCGCCGGGGCCGATCCCGGGCCGGTCTGCTATGGCCAAGGCGGGACGCAACCCACGGTCACCGACGCTAACCTCGTATTGGGACGGCTCAACCCGAGCTATTTCCTCGGCGGCGAAATCGCCCTCGACCCGGCGGCCGCACAACGCGCCATCGAACAACACTGCGCCCAGCCGCTGGGCATGGACCTGGTCGAGGCTGCCCACGGCATCGTCGAGATCGCCAATACCGCCATGGTCAACGCGCTGCGACTGGTCTCCGTGCAGCGCGGCTACGACCCGCGCGACTTCGCGCTGGTAGCCTTTGGCGGCGCAGGGCCGGCTCACGCCAATCGCCTCGCCGCTCTGACCGATATTCCCGTGGCGATCATTCCCCAAAGCCCGGGCACGGCCTCGGCGCTGGGACTGTTGGTGACGGACTTAAAACACGATTACGCGACCACCCTCATCCAGCGCCTGGACCAAGTAGCTCCCCACGCCTTGGAACAGACCTTTCGCGAGTTAGAGGCGCAGGGGCGAGAAACGCTTGGGCGCGAAGGGATGGCGGAAGCGGCGATGGAATTCAGACGCCAAGCGGATCTGCGCTACGTTGGGCAGAGCCACGAGTTGACGCTGCCGTTGACAACCGAAGCCTTGGGCCCAGCGCAGCTAGAGCAGCTATTGGAGCAATTCCACCGCACGCACGATCGCGCCTATGGCTTTAGCGCGCCGGGCGAGGACGTCGAGCTGGTCAGTGTGCGGCTCTCGGCCATCGGCCAGATCGCCAAACCTGCGCTGGCACCGCTGGCAAAGGCAACCGGAGAGGCGACGGCCAAAGGGCAGCGCCTGGTGTATTTTGCCGAGAGCGAGGGATACGTCGATTGCCCGGTGTACGACCGTTATGGGCTAGGAGCTGGCGCGGTGGTGCAAGGGCCAGCCATCGTCGAGGAGATTGATTCAACTACCGTCGTCCATCCTCAGTACCAAGTGCGCGTGGACGATTTTGGACAGATGGTGCTGAGGGCGGCAGAAGCGCGTTAGACCACTACGTCACTATCCGCTAAAACTGCTCGCCTGCGTCATCCGCGTTAGCATGGAAGCCAACCGCATTGTCAAAGAGCTGCCGGAACCTGAGTGGATGTAAGGTGGGAGCACGAAACGCACTGGCCGCGAAAAGTTGGAATGGTAAAAAAGGGATAAACCTGACCCATGATAGACATACTCACCAAACCTGCCGACCTGTTGGATATCAATGATCTGCAAGCATTGATTGATTCAAGTGTTCAGGAAGACGAACGGATTGAATTCAAGAGAGACTTATCAGTAAAAAAGGGACAAAAAGATTCTTGGTACTATAACCAGAAGCTGGGCGACAAAGCGAGAGACGTGATTCTTGAGAAATCTGTCGCTTTTGCAAACGCTTTTGGCGGTGCTCTCATACTGGGTATAGACCAGAACGAGTCCAGAAATGGGCCGGGAGTCGCTAATGAAATTTCGCCTATTCCTCATTGTGCCGACCTAGCAAATCGCCTAGAGTCGGTATTTGGCAATTGCGTAGAACCGCACATTCCGGGTCTTGAAATTATTCCCATAATAACACAAGATGATGCCGGTGCCATCGTCATTCGCGTCGGCCGTTCAAGGCTGGCTCCACACCGCGTCATACCTAGTCTTGTTTGCCCCATCCGACGATCTGATAGATGTGAGAAAATGACCATGCGTGAAATCCAAGACCTTGTGCTCAATCTTGCAAGAGGAACAGAAAAACTCGATACGTTGCTCAATGAACGGTCGGAACGGTTCGAGGAGGAATTCCGTGGCTTTAGTGATTGGAACCAAGATGCAATAGGCATCCGGGCAACTGCTGTACCCTTGGGCGACGAAATATGGTTCGACCCTAGCCATGAAGCGTTGAGGGATGAGTTGGCTTGGCACAGCGTTATAGCCAGCTCAGGCGATGATCTCTGCGAATTAGAAGGTGGGAGCCTTAAAATCCCGGCCGCAGCGAAAGACTGGCGACCGATTTTACGCGGTGCAAAAATGGGCGGGTATCCCCATCCCCGAAACTTTGCTGATGCTGAACTCAACGTTACTAAAAAAGTGTACCGAGAAATACACTGTAACGGACTCGTTGAACTAGGTCTGACTTCTTTCCGTTCAACAAATCTATTCTTTGACCACCGATACAGAGGAGGCATCCTGCCCGCTGAATGGCTAATTACCATATTTGCCAACTTGCTGGTCTGGATTGATAGACTCAGGAATCATGCTGGAGCTCCGGTAGCTGAATACGCTTTGGAATTGGAAACGCGCATTTACGGATATCCCTTGCCGCGTTTATCTGTGCCAGAGAAAATAGAAAATTTCCGAATCCTGCGAGGGTATCAATATATAGGACAAATGAGAACAGGTTTCGGTAATGATCTTGCACTTGGCACTCCGATGGATTCCACTCGATTTCCCAGATACTCGCTTGGCAGCAGCGACGAAATTCTTCGCATACTCAACTCGTTTGAACTCGACCTGTGGAATAACGTTGGCTTGCCCGATCAGGGACATGACGGACTGACGATAAAAAACTTCGGCCAATCCTGAAATATGACCTGGGGACGCATATACCTGTGGATCGCCATACTGATCTTCGCCGCCGCCGCTTCGGTGGTGGCCCGTCTCGTCGAAATCGGCGAGGCGAACCTGATAGACGGCCGCAATCCCATCTCCTTTTGCAACCTACTTTTCGCCGGCAATCTCGTAGCGGCGCTAACCCTGTTGGCCCTCTATCACCGGGAATGGCGTCCCGCCCGTCTGCGCTCCCTATCGCCTCGGCAATGGCTGATCCAGACGGCCTTGGCCCTTACCTCCGGCGCGATAGCCCCGGCCATGATGTTTACGGCCATCGCCCATACCTCCGTCACCAACATCGTCCTAATTGAGACGATAGAAATTCCCCTCGGCCTGTTGTTGGCTTGGCTGCTCTATCGAGAAAAGTCGAGCTGGAGTGCAGTACTGGGGGCCTTGTGCGCCCTCGCCGGCGTGGCCACGACCCTCGTCTTGCAGATGGACGCGTCGCCAGAGAGCATGACCGCAGCGCGGATGCAGGGCGGAGTAGGCCATGGTGAATTCTTTGCCGCCGCCGCTACGGTGCTCCTCGTCTGCGGTGCCGAAATCGGCCGCAAACAACTCCAGACCATCCCCTTGGGCATCTTCAGCGTCTTCCGCAACCTAGTCGGCGCGCTCTTCTTCCTCGGAATTGGCCTATACGTTTTTGGCCTTGACCACTTCGCCGACATCTTCTCCCCGCTGCTATGGGGCTGGATGCTCCTGTACGGAGGGGTCGTGGTGGCTTGTGGTCAGTTGGCGTGGTTTGCCGGCATCAAGCGCGTGCGCCCCGCCGATATTGCCACGGCGGCGTCCTTTTCGCCGATAGCCGGTGTGCTCTTCGCCGCTCTCATCCTCGGCGAGGTGCCCATGCCTGCCCAGCTCATCGGCGGCGGCATCATCCTCGTGGGCATCGCCATCGCCCTATGGGGCGAGGTGCGCGCCACCCGCCCGACGCGGCCACCCAAGACCGAAGACAAGGCCAAAGCCTTCACCGGCGTCTAACCCGCTCGGAGTCTGAGGGGGCGTCTCAGCAACACGGCCTTCACTTGTCGAAGTAGGGATGCATGGACACGGGTACTTTGGGGATCTCGCCGCTCGGCGGCTTAAGCGTGATGTCCTCGAACAGGACCATGCGAGGCGATCTGCTACACCCGTTCCGCCTGGGGTTCGGCCTGACCGTGAGTATGATCCCACAAATGCCCTCGCCGCTTCTGGCCTTCTAGGGTCGTTTCAAAGTACACCCCCCGCACCGGCTCATGCACCAACGGCATATCGTGATGGTGCCCCATGCCCGTGGCAAGGCAGTCTCCCGGCTTCATTTCGTACGTCTTGCCCTCGGAAACGGCGCGGGCCTGACCTTCCACGATGACCCAATACTCGTCGCAGTCGTGAAAGTGGCAATCGAAATTGGTCCATTTCTCGTACGGGACCGGGTCGCCCTTATCCTCGGGCTGGGGACTATTGTCCATGTTGAAGATGCCCGAACCGCCCGTCTTCGCTCCCCAGCGTCCGCAAAAGCGCACCAGCGTGGCCGCCTCTTCTACCTCCAGTACCTCAAAAGAACCCGCACCGACCAAATCCAGATTGGCACCCGTGGCGGCTTCGACCTCCTCGGCACCCACCCGCAGCCGACAGCGCCCAACTCCCACGATCAGCTTCTCCACCTTGCCACGGCGCGCAAAGCCGTGTTCATCGCCTGCGTTGAGCCGCACGACCTCAAAATGCTCCAACTCACACCAATTGGGATACTGGTCCTCACTTCTGAACATCGGCATAACTTTCTTCCTTCTCTCGGTGTTTAAAAGGTTTTAGAGTATTATGCACAACCACTCGCTCGCATATAACATTGGGGAGAACGGATGACCAAGCAACCACTCCACGCGGCGCGGCACCGCGATACGCCCCTCCCAACATCGGCTCCTCAGCAACTCGGCTTTGCGCCCGCGCTAAGCGACCGGCTCGACGCGGCCGTGCAGAGCTTCATTGACGCCCAGCAGCTCGCCGGCGCGGTCATCATCGTCGCTCGGCGCGGTGCGGTAGCCTACTTCGAGGCACGCGGCAAGATGGATGTCGAGGCCGACGCGCCAATGGACAAGGACGCCATCTTCCGCATCTATTCGATGACCAAGGCGGTCGGCAGCGCGGCCGCGATGATGCTCTACGAGGATGGCAAACTGCAACTCGATGCCCCGGTTGCAAATTACCTCCCTGAACTGAAGGGAATGCGAGTCGCCCCCAACCCAACGGCAGCAAAACGAGTGCAGTCCGTCCTCCGCACGGGGGACGCAATGACCGTCCGCGATCTGCTGCGGCACACCTCCGGCCTGCCCGGCAACGTCGCCGTCGATACGCTCTACCGCGAGGCCGGGTTACCCCCTCTGAGTGAATGCGACCTGCGGGAACTAGTGGCCCACCTCAACCGCGTCCAGCTCCTGTTCCACCCCGGAACGCAGTGGTACTACAGCATTGCAGCCGACATTGTCGGACGGCTCGTAGAGGTAGCTTCGGGCCGCCTGTTCGACGAATTCCTCGCCGAGCGGATCTTTCAACCGCTGGGCATGGAGGACACCGGGTTCCACGTCCCAGCGGACAAACTCCATCGGTTTGCAGCCATGTACGGCCCGCACCCCACCGGCGGCTTGCAGGCCATTGACGCCCCGCAGGGTGGCACCGCAACCAAGTGGAGCTTTCAAGAGCGGCCCAAGTTCCTCTCCTGCGGCGGCGGACTGGTCTCCACCGGCATCGACTATTTGCGCTTTTGCCTGATGCTGGCGGGAAAGGGCGCGCTGGCTGGACAACGACTGCTGCAAGCAGATACGGTCGAACTGATGACCAGCAACCAGTTACCCATGTCGCTGATACCCATCAAAAAACAACCGCAGGAGCGCTACCAAGGGCTGGGCTTTGGGCTGGGCTTTTCCGTTCGGGTGCAACCGTCCGCTTGGGTGCCGGCCTCGCAGATCGGCGAATACGGCTGGATCGGCGGAGCCAGCACCGAGTTCTGGATTGCGCCGCAGTCTGAGCTAGTGGCGATCACTCTCGCCCAATACATGCCCTTCTCCGACCTCAGCCGAGTCGTCAAGAAGATCGTGTACGACTCCCTAGAAGAGGACTAAGACGCGGTTGAAAACGGTTGGCCGAAAAAACAACTTGTCATGCTGAGCGAAGCGAAGCATCTCATACCCAAAATGCGTATATAACACAGTCCTCCTGCCCTCAGCGAGGTTCATCCATGATACTCAAGAACAACCCCGAACGCGCACCTTCCGATCACCTCGTATTGTTCCCCTTTGACGACTACAGTATCCCATTTCAGCACGGCGTCAGACTCCACCTCGTGCCCTATAAATCTGGCGTTGACCGCACTAGGATTGTGATTCCTCCTAGCCCGCCCGGCGCACCAGACTGTGCCCGCGTCATCTACTACGGCACAGTGCTGCGCGTAGGCGATGAACTGTGGATGTGGTATCTCGGGCACGGCGATGACGAGCACTGGCATCAACGGGTGTGTTTCGCCAAGAGCCGCGACGGCTACCACTGGGAGAAACCAAACCTTGGCTTGGTGGAATATCGCGGCTCAACAGCCAACAATCTGGTACACATCCTAGACAGCGAACACCACATTCAGGCGTGTGTGGTATTTTACGAACCCGACGATCCAGACCCCACGCGACGCTTCAAAGCGATCATCGAAACGAGCAAGTATTCGCCCAAGTTCGCCGTCGCCTTCAGTGCCGATGGCCTGCGCTGGCACGAACCGGAGCGGCAGCCCGAGCTACCGTCGTGCGAGATGACCGGCGGCACAAGATTTAACGGCTGCTACTATCTCAGCGGCCATGGCGGCAGTCATTTCGGCAGCCTGCGGCAACTGGTGACCTTCGTCTCATACGATTTTGAACGCTGGCAGCAGGCCTCCTGCCTCGGCTTGCGGCGCGAAAACATCCCGCCGCGCCCCATGGTGTACGGGCCGCACCAGGGAGAACAGGTGCATCTCGGTGCCGCCCTGTGGAATCGCGGTAACGTGATCATCGGACTGTACGGCCAGTGGCACGGGCCGGAAAACGACGACCGGCGGCACGTTACTATGGATCTTGGTCTGGTGGTCAGCAACGACGCCCTGCACTACCGCGAACCCATTCCCGACTTTCGCATGGTGACCGCGGGCGAGGACGGTTTCTATCACTTACCCGCAGAATTCAGCTTCAAACACTCGGCACTCGTGCAGGGACAGGGGTTTGAAAACGTCGGCGATGAGACGCTGTTCTGGTACGCACCTTGGCCGGAAAGCATCAGTGACGGCGTCCGGCTAGCGAGCTGGCAGCGGGATCGTCTCGGATACTTCCAAGTGTTCGACGCCCCCCGTTCACCGCAGACCCGCCATGTGATCTCAGCCCCGATTGACCTAGAGGATCAACCTGCGCAGGTCGCGCTGAACATCGACGGCTTGTCGGAATATGGTCAGGTAACGGTTGAAATCCTCGACGAATACTTCCGGCCCCTAGCCGGTTATACCGCCGAGCACTGTCAGCCCCTCGAATCGGGATTGCAGCAGACAGTGAGATGGGCCAACCAAGAATGGATCGAGCACCGGGATGGAGCCATTCGCATTCGCCTCAACTTTGCCGGAATCCGTCCCGAAGATCCAAAGCTATACGCGATTTACGTGGCAAGGCACGAGCTGACTTGACTGGCATCTGACCAGCGCCTTTTTTGGCCGCTATTGATTCAATCATCAACTGACACTGGGATACACAAACCATGACCGTTGAAGAAACCCTTTTTCACCTTAAGCTACACGGATGGTGTCTCATCGAAAACGTCATCCCCGCAGCGGAAGTCAATGGGGTGCGACAAAGTATCGCAGCCACCGCAGCCGAGTACGTCCGTCCAGATGCCGACAGCATCGACATTCCCGACGTCCTCAATGTCAACCAGTCTTTTGCCCCGTACCTAGCCCATGAGGCAATTCTGGGACCGCTGCGCGCCTTGTGGGGGCCCTACGTGCGCATGCGCACCGCCAAAGGGTTTGTCTCCAAGCCGGGCTGCCAAGGAGGCAGCCTGCACGCGGATGGTCCCTACATCCAATCGGCTCCCATGCGGATGGACGCGCCGTATCAGGACTTCATCGCCAAGGTCACCGCAGTTTGGATGTTGTCGCCGTTCACCCAAGAAAACGGCGGCACCTTGCTGGTGCCAGGCAGCCATCGAGCGGACAACAATCGCACCGGCGGACTCGACCTGCCCGTTCCCCACCCCGGCCAAATACAGGCCACTGGACCGGCCGGCAGCGTGGTGCTGTTCGACGCCCGCACTTGGCACGGCAGCGGCAGCAACAACAGCGACGAAGATCGGGTCGGCTTGGTTATGGCGTATTTCCCCTGGTGGCTCGCCCAAGACCCGTCCATGCCACCGGGCACGCCCGAGCGCCAGCGTCTCATAGAGGAAACAGGCTTGAGCGACGAGGAACTCGGGGCGGGCACCACCCTGTTGCCCACAGAAGTCTATCGCGCATTGCCCGAAGAGGTGAAGCCGCTATTGCGGCATTGGGTGCGGCCGCCCTGTTGATTCGCTACATGTTCGTCAGCCAGCGCCCTTTTTCCGCGGTCAGCGCATAGATCGCGCCCCACACCCCCGAGACCGAAACCTCGCCCAAAATCAACCCCAAAAAGAACGGCTTGGCATTCTGGAATAGGCGCACGCCACCAAAGCGGACGATGACCAGCTTCAAGAGCCACGCGATCAGCGCCGAAAACCAGATCTGACTCGTCAGCCAGCCCACGGCAATAGCAAAGCCGACCGGGTGCAAAGGCCACCAAAACCACCGGTGCTGCGCCCACATTAGAAAGCCCTCCACGACCGCGCCGATCCCCTTGAAGAGCCAGCCGCGCATGTTGGCTTCAGGCATGTTGATAATGGTCGGACCGAGGTAGGGCCAGCCGTGGGCACCAGCCCAATTGATCAGCGACAGATTAATCGCTCCGTGGGTGTAGGCCAGTTTCAAGGTCATATAGGCCGCGGCCAAAAGGCTGCACACCAGCGCCAGCATCAGACCCCAAAACAGCCGCGTCTTAGGGCCGGGGATCAGCTCGGCGAGCTTGAGGCCATTGGCGCAGGCGACCATCGGCGAGGTGCGCGATTCTCCCTGCCAAATAAAGGTGAAGTTGAGAGCGACCAAGCCCTTGGCCCCGAGGACCGAAGTGCCCAAACCCGAAATGATGAAGAACGCCGGGACAATGGGGCTGCGGGCGGTGGCCACGCCGCCGGTAGCCACCACGCGCGCGACCAAGATGAAGAACAGCAAGCTGACGACGAGCAGGACTGGGAGCACCGCAATCGGCACTCCCGAACGCCAGAGCCAAACGGCGACAAAGAGCAGGCTGCCCAAAAAGCCGACCAAGGCCGTGCGATAGCTGAGTAATTCCTCGCTGTCATCGACGCCGCCGCGCGGGTCCCAGAGTTTGCACCATACCTCTCTGAGATGGGGACGGGCGACCCACAGCCCAAAGAGCACCAACACAATGACCGCGCCCGTGGCTTGATGGGTCAAATCGGCCGGCTGCGAGTACTCGTACGCGCTCAGGCGCTCAGTGCTGGCAATGCCGAGGGTCTTGAAGACCCCTTCCTCCACCTTGGAGAAGACGTAGAAGAACCAGATGCTGAACGTGATCTCGAGATTGACCAAATAGAAGAAGCCGACCCAAGCCAAATTGAGCGCAATCGGCAGGTGCAAGGTATGGTTGAAGAAGGAAAAACGACCGCGAGGGTTGTATTCGGGCACAATGGGAAAGTAGTGGTTGAGGGCGTTGAGGCTGAGCAGGAGGAAGGGCACGGCAAACCCCAGCCACATCCGCCGGTCCTTGAAAAAGGGGGCTAGGCGTGCGGCAGCGTCCTTCTCAATCATGTTCTGCGGTAGCTGAACCATCGGATAGGTCAGTCGCTCGTGCTCCGACCACTGGCGGTGGAGGATGGCGCTCATGCAGATCAACATGAAGCTCATAGCCACGATCAACGCCAGCCAATAGGCCATCGGCTCCACCCAGACGCCCCACGGGATGGCCTCGCCTTGTGGCAGGCCCTCGTAGTAATTCTTGATGGCCTCAAAGTCCTGCGGTGCGATCCACGAGGGGATAAAATCGTAGAACAGCTCGACGTAATTGTTTTCTGGGGTAGCGTAGTAGAAGGGATAGACAATGGTGCCAATGAGGAAAAACATCAGGCCCCAAGTCGGCACCGTGACCGCCATCATCAACATGCAGTAAATCAGCACCAGATCGGCCTTGGACAGGGCGAAATGGCGGCCGATCAGGGCCACGAACCCATTGACGGCAAAGGTCAGAACAAAAAAGAGAAAGAGCGCACCCGGCGAAGAGGGATTGAAGCCGACCCAATAGTAATTGAACACGACCCCATACGGCGCGAGCAGGCCCACCGCTAGGGAGAAGGCTATGCCGATTAGCAGTCCCTTGATGCTGAAAGGCGATTTGGGCATGCCGATGAGCGCAGTCGAGTACCCTACTGAGCGGCCGAGGCGGCCAAAAGACCCCCATCCACCGGCAGGGACGCCCCGGTGATGCAGCCAGCGGCTGGCGAGCAGAGGAAGACCACGGCCCGGCCAATGTCTTCGGGGGTTCCCGGACGACGCAGGGGAACTATATCATGGTGCTGCTCCCCAAGGATGCCCAGCGCCGGAGGCGGTTCGTTAAAGACGTGATCGGTGTCCATGTATCCGGGCATGATGGCGTTGCAGCGGATTCCGTACTCGCCCAAGTCAACGGCCATGCTTTCGGTCAGACGCAAGACGCCGGCTTTGGCGGCCCCGTACGCGGTGTCGTTCTTCCACGCCCGACGCCCGTGCACCGAAGAGGTGCTGACGATGGCTCCCCCGTCGCCCTGCGCCACCATGGCGCGCGCCGCTTGCTGCGAGCACAGGAAAAACCCCTTGAGGCCCACATCGAGGTTTTGGTCCCAATTCTCCTCGCTGAGTTCGAGAAAGGGCTCGCCCGTGCCGCCGTAGGGATTGTTGACCAAGATGTCGATGCGGCCAAACCGTTCGAGAAAGGCCGCGAACATCGCCTCGACTTGGTCGCTAGCGGAAATATCGCCAGCGAAGAACTCGGCCTCGCGGCCTAGGGAGCGGATCAAGCGCAGGGTTTTGCCGGCATCGTCGTCGTCGTGCAGGTCGTTGATCCCCACGTCGCAGCCAGCTTCGGCTAAAGCAAGGGCGATGCCGCGACCAATACGGCGCTTGCCGCCCGTGACGAAGGCTTTTTTTCCATGTAGCGAATATGGATCGGACATATTGTGCTCCTTGCGTTAAACGATCTCGGGGTGTTCGTGGATCGAAGGGGTAGCCATGATGCGCTTTTGGCGCTCGGTCAGCTCGCCGTACTCTTCTAGGTCGTAAAACTCCTTGGCCCACGTCGAGTAGCCGGGGCTGTACTTATAGAGCAAGGTGCGGCGTTGGTGCTCGGCGCGCCACGGCATGGTGCCGTGAATGAGGGCCTCGGTAAAGAACAGCGCATCCCCGGCCTTGGCCGTAGGTTGGACCACGTAATGCGCGTCGCGCTCGAAGCGCCTGACATCTTGGGGCAGGTTGCGGGGGTAGTTGGTCTTGTGGCTGCCCGGCACGCAGGCAAAACCGCCGTCGCCCTCATTGGCGTCGGCGAGAAAAAAGGTCACCACGCTTAGGCCATTGCGCATTTGGCCGTCGCGGTAACTGAACCAGTGGTCGGTATCTTGGCTGGGGCCGCCGTGCAGACCGCCCCGGGCGTCGCCGCGATTCATGATAATGGCGTAGTCGTGGTCAATTCGGACCTTGGGGCCGATGAGCTCGGTTAAGTAGGGCAAGATTTTAGGGTGGTCGATCAGGTTTTTGCTGGCTTGGCCCCAGCTACTGACCTTGTTCAGGTCGTTGCGCGGGTGGTTGTCCCAGCCGGCGATATACCGGTCCACCAGCGCGTTGAGATCGTCCAACTCCTGCGGGCTGAGGACGTCTTTGATGACCAGATAGCCATCCAAGTCAAAGACGAATTTTTCTTCTTCGTTCATGGCGTGCTCCTTTCTATTCCGCATAGATGTCCTGCATTTGATAGGCGTCGAGCGAGACCAATTCGGCGCTCTGGCCCTGTGCCCGCAGCGAAACCCCGACGCTGTCGGCGCGGTCGGGATAGACCCGTGCGGCCACGCATTGCTGGTCGTTGGCAAAGACTTCAACGACGCTCTTATCGACGAAAACCCGCAGCTTGAGCGTCTCGCCTGGGGTGAGGATGACCGGGGCGGTCTCCGGAGCGCGGGAGAGGACGTCGGGCGCGACAGAAGAATACGAGGTGTCGAGCGAGATCAAGCTCTGGTGGTGGTCGCTGCCAAAGACGCGGTTGCTGAAGCCCCGGTTTTTGAAGAAGGCAATGCGCGTGTACTCCTCCCTGCCGGGAGCGCGCAGGACGTTGAGTTCGATCATGGGCGCGTCTTGGGGATCGATTTCGGCGACGATTTCCATGGCGTTGCCGCGGACCGCATCGAGGACCAGCTCTTCGTTGGCAGGGAGCGTGGTTTTGCCGATGCGCTGGTGGTCCCGCCGGAGCGATTCTAGGTCGCCGGCTGGCTCCATAGCCAAGTCGTCGCCAACGACGGTCAGCCGGCGAGGCAGGGTCATAATCTGGTTCCAGCCCTTGGTCGGTTTGCCGGGGTTCATGTTGAAGATGGTCAAGACGCCGCCTTGGCCATCGGGGGTAGCCGATGGGGCGTGGACGCCCGAGGGCACGGCCGCGCCAAAGTTGAACTTGGCACCATAGGTCACGACGAACTTGTCGCGCTCAGTGTCGTAGTCGCCGAGCAGGTACTGACCGCCGCTTCTATGGCTGAAGAAGAGGAGAATGTGGCGATCGCCGATGGGCCAGAAATAGGGGCAGGCTCCGTCGTCGCCGACTAGCGTGTACCCGTCATCCTCGACGAAGGGGTGGAGATACTCCCAGTGTTCGAGATCTCTCGACTTGAAGAGGAAGTTGGCGCGGACGGGTTTGCCAGCCGGGCCTCCGGGTTTGGTGCCCGCCGACAGCGAGTAGTACGCGTCGCCCTGCTTCCAAATGCAGGGGTCGAAGACTCGGTAGGGCAGGGGGGAACCGTCGGCAGAGTGGATGGGGATCACGGCCTTGTTGGCGACCTTTTCCCAGTTGAGCAATAGCGGGTCCGAAGAGGTGGCGACCATGTTGCCGACCTCAGTGCCGTGGTACATGGCAATGACGCGGTCTTCCTCGACTAGCGCGGCCCCCGAAAAACAGCAGCGCTCCGGGTTCGGGTAAATGCAGTACGGCAGGTCGCGCCAGTGGACGAGGTCGTCGCTGATGGCGTGGCCCCAGTGCTGGCGGGTATCCTCCGGTGGATAGGCTTGGTAGAAGAGATGGTAGCGGCCCTGCCAGAAGCACAGTCCGTTGGGATCGTTGAGATTGGCTTCGGGGTTGATGTAGTGGTAGATGGGGCGGTGCGGGTCGCCGACGTACGAGCGGCGCGCTTCGAGCATGCGCTGCATCAGCGGGTTGGTCGCCAGCGCTTCTTCTTGTTCCGCCAAGGTGTCGGGGAAGGTGTAATAGGGGACCTTTGAAGTGTAGTCCATAGGATGGGCCTCCGGTTGGGTAAGTGGTCGTTAGGACAGCGCAAAGTATAGGTCTTGGGCAGGCGTCAATCCAGTCTTGGGCAGAGGCCAACGCGCCGGTGCCGATGCAGGCGGATTGACAGCCGCCGTGCGAATATGCTCTATTCCCTTCAATTACATCCCAACAAGCCCATGCGCATAGACTGCCAGACCCATATTTTTCCAAAGGAGCAAATCTTTTATGGTCAAACCTGAAGTACTAGACGCTTTTAAGGAATTCGACTCGCCGACGATTTTTAACGCCATCGTGTTAAAATGCGGCCTGCCCAACGAAGAGTACACCGACTACCGGATCCGCTATCTGCTGCCGGAATTGGGGCCGATCATCGGCTATGCGGTGACCGCGGAAGTAACGACCAACGATCCAGATTCCGTAGTAGCACCTTGGGAGGATTACTACGAAGCAATCGACGCCATGGAGGGACCCGTATTCGCGGTGATGAAGGACGTGGACTCGCGCCCTGGACGCGGGGCCAGTTTTGGCGACGGCATGGCGCGGCTACACCAGCGGCTAGGTGCGGTGGGGGCCCTTGTCGATGGAACGGTGCGCGACTTGGAGGGAATCCGCCGGGTCGGGCTGCCGATCTTCGCTTGGGGGATGGTGCCAGGGCACGGAGCTTTTAACGCGACGCGAGTCAACGCGCCGATTACCGTAGGGTCGGTGCGGATTCGGCCGGGGGACCTGATCTTTGGCGATGGCGACGGCTGCGTGCGCATTCCGCTGGAGCACGCCGAGGAAGTGTTGGAATTGGCAGCAGAAGTGCGGGCCAAAGAAGCGAAGATTTTTGCATTGTACGATTCGGACGACTTTTCCCTCGCCAAGTGGCGAGAATCGCGCAAGTAAGGGCGTGCCCTTATCGCCGCCCGCCAGTCATCGTAACGGGCAGCGCCTAGCAAAGGAGAACAGCATGGAGGCCACCACGGTAAAAATTGATCCCAAAGAAGAAATCGGCTTTATGGCGGTCGAGGAGACCGATTTTGCCGCTTTCTCCCTGAGCCAGCAGATCCGCCATCTCGAAATGGAGGGCTATGTGCTCCTGCCGGATGTGCTCGACGCCGAGCACATTGCGGCGCTGAAAGCCGAGTTGCAAGACCTGCCGATGGGGCACAAGGACTACAGCGAGGCCCAAACCTTCCACCACGAACCCCAGTGCGCGAGCCGGATGGTGGCCGAGCTGATCGGCTATCCGCCAATCGCGGAATTCCTCAAAGCGCTCATGGGGCCGGACATCGTCTTCACGCACGGGCTTTTTACCCGCACCCTCTCCGGCTCACCGGGCATTTCAATGCACACCGACGGCCAGCCATTCGGCTCGTCGATCTTTGGCTTCGAAGGCTCTTCGCCGCGCCTTTTGCGGGTGCTCTACTACCTCGACGACCTGCCGCCCGAGCGCGCGCCCTTCCGGCTCATCCCGCGCTCTCATCTCTCGTTTCACGCCCAAGCCAATCCGTACGTGCGCTATGTCTCGCATCCGCAGGAGATCACGCTCTGTGCCAAGGCTGGTTCGGTCGTCATGATACCCGCCCTCCTCTTCCACGGCACCCATCCCAACAAGGATTTGGCCCCTCGGGAACTGATCCAGTTCGGCTATCGGCCAGCTTGGGCGGGACCGGTTCAGCCGATGGAGGATTGGGACTCGGAATGGGTGGAAAACGCGCCGGCCGTGGCCAAACCTTTCCTCCAAAGCCGCAACACTTCCGGCAAGGATTGGAAACAGGTACACAAGCCCCAAGGCATGCAGCGCGACGCGCCGGGCATCAATCCAAACCGCTGGGGGGACTAATCGTGAAACTAGCTGAACTCACTTGGCCCGACCTAGAGCAGGTGTCCAGAGACGACACGGTAGTAGTATATCCCATCGCGGCATTTGAGCAGCACGGGCCGCATCTGCCGTTTATAACGGACACCGCTGAGGTTGCGGCTATCGTCGATCGCCTCGACGCGGAGATTCCCGATCAGGTTCTCTGTCTCCCGGCGCAGTGGCTGGGCTATTCCCCGCACCACTTGCGCTTTAAAGGCACGATAACAGCCCAATCAGAGACCCACATCAACATGATCGTCGATACCGTAAGCAGCATGGTCCACGCCGACTTCGACAAGATCGCCATCGTCAACGGTCACGGCGGGAATGTTCCCAATATGAACGTCGCCCTCCAGCGCCTGATGGAGAAGTGCCCCGACGCGAGAATCTATGGAACCTCTTGGTTTGCCTATGACGAGCTCGGCCAGATCAGGGAAGCGGGACCTCATGGCTGGGGGCACGCGGGCGAGATGGAAACCTCGGTGATGATGGCCTTGCATCCCGAGTGGGTCAAAGCAGATCGCCTGCAAAAGGACGGCCACCCGCCGCAGTCCGAGCGCGCCGGCCAAGTCGCCCGCTACCGGTGGATCCACCAATCGACCGACCAAGGCACCTACGGCGACCCCACCTTTGGGTCCGCCGAAAAGGGAGAGCGCTTCATCAGCGCCGCGGTCGAGATACTGGTCCGCATCGTCGAGGATATAAGGAAGGGGCACTTGTAGCGCGGACTCGAGTTTGGATGATGGATATAACTTGCCCGGCCAGCGCCAAGTTGCGACAGTAAGGCAGGCTTTCTTCTAGCGGAGGACTACGACATGGAAATGACAAAAAACCAGCGCAAAATAAACTGGTATCGCTGTCCCTTGCCGCGCGAGACGCTCAACGCGCTCAACCAGCGCAGCGACTTTTGGGGCCTGCTACAAACGCTGGGGCATCTGGGGCTGCTGGCGGCGACGGGCGCGGGGGCTTGGTACGCGGCGGAGCACTTGGCCCTGCCGTGGTTGCTGCTGATCCTCTTCTTCCACGGCACGTTCTACGCCTTCTTGCTGAACGGCTTCCACGAATTGTGTCACTCCACGGTCTTCAAGAGCAAGTTCCTCAACTACTTCTTCCTGCGCGTGTTCAGCTTTTTCGGCGGGTACAACCACATCCATTTTTGGACCAGTCACGCCGAGCACCACAAGTACGCCCTGCACCCGCCCGACGATCTCGAAGTGGTTCTACCGACCCGATTGCGATTGGTGGATTTTCTCAAGAGTGCCATTGTAAATCCATGGGGCTTGTACGGCCGCTACAAGACGACTGCGCGGCGGGCATTCGGGAAATTAGAAGGCGAATGGGAGCTGGCGCTCTTCCCCGAGTCGGACCCAGACAAGCGGCGACGGCTCATTCGCTGGGATCGCTTCTTGCTGGTGGGGCACGCCTTAATCGTGGCGGTATCCTTGTACTTCGGCCTGTGGCTGGTGCCAGTGCTCATTACGCTCGCGCCTTTTTACGGCGGCTGGTTGCTGTTCTTGTGCAACAACACCCAGCACATCGGCTTGCAGGACGACGTGCCGGATTTTCGGCTCTGCACCCGCACAGTCATCTTGAACCCGTTCTTCCGCTTCCTCTACTGGCACATGAACTACCACATCGAACACCACATGTACGCCGCGGTGCCGTGCTACCGGCTCGGCAAGCTACACGCGACGATCAAGAACGATCTGCCGCACTGTCCGCGGGGGCTGTACGAGGCATGGACGGAGATCGCTGACATCCTCGAGCGGCAAAAAGCCGAGCCAGACTACGAATACGTGCCGGAATTGCCCACGCCCGTCGCGGCTTGATCACCACTGCTGTCCCAGCGGCGTCAGCACCAGCTCATCGACATTGACCCCGCGCGGCTGCGCCAGCACAAAGCACGCAGCGTCGGCGACTTCGTCGCGGCTCAGGCGACAACGCCAGCCGCCCTCGTGCAACGGCAACGGCTCGGGGCTAGCCACCGAGCCTAGGGTGATTAAGCCGACGTGGACGCCCTGCGCTGCTACCTCCCAGCGCAGACTCTCGCATAGCCCGCGCACCGCGGACTCAACTGCCGCATAGAGCACCGGCGGCCGAGCGCGGATCAGCCCCTGCAAGCCATTGATATGTAGTATCCGCCCGCCGCTTTGCATCAGCATCGGCAGGGCGGCGCGCGTGATCTGCAACGCGCCGCTTACATCCGTATCGACAAAGGCGCGCAGGTCCTCGTAGCTGACCTCGGCAAGCGGCTCCTCCACCCAAGTGCCGGCCGCATTGACCAGCGCGTCGAGACCACCAAACGCCTCCACTGCCCCGCGCACCGAGGCTTCGCAATCCGCAACAATCCCCACATCGCCCGGCACCGCTACTGCGCCGTCCAACTCGGCGGCGAGAGCCTGCACCCGCTCCGCCCGCCGCGCCATCAGCGCAACTCGGTGCCCGGCCGCCGCTAGCCGCCGCGCGATAGTCTCGCCAATGCCAGAACTGGCACCTGTGATAAGCGTGTTCACTGCGAGGTATCTCCTGATTTCAGATAAACCTAGACGTGATTTGCCCCACGAGCGCCTCGCCCCGCGCGTAGCGGTCGAGGTTGTCGGCGGCCAGCCGCGCCCGCTTGCGCGAGGTGCCGTCGGTCGAACCGGCGGTGTGGGGCATGGCAAACACATTGGGCAATTGGAAAACAGGGGCCGTAGCGTCGGGTGGCTCCTGAGCGAAGACATCGAGCCCGGCCCCGCCTAAGCGACCGTCCACAAGCGCCCGGTACAGGGCGTCCTCATCGACGAGCGCACCTCGGGCCACGTTGATCAAGCAAGCGGTTTCCTTCATCAGGCCGATGCGCCGTGCGTCAATAGTGTGCCGGGTTTCCGGCGTCAAGTGCAGGTGCAGCGACAGGTAGTCGCTCTCGGCCACCACGCGGTCGACGTCCTCGGGGCCGCCGAGAAACTCGGGTTGGATCTCGGCGAGGATTTCCTCTTCAATGGGGCGAATGTCGATGGCCAAGATCCGCAGGCCGAAGGGCTTGGCCCGGCGCGCCAAATCTTGGGCACTCGCGCCAAAGCCGATCAGGCCGAGCGTCAGGCCCTCCAGTTCGACACCCGTAGGCACGTACAGCCTGCCAGCGTCAAAGTTCCGTCGCGCCTCTCCATAGCGGTGGGCGTGCATGAGGATGAACATCATCGCACTCTGAGCCAACGCCACGCTGCTGAGCTGCCCGGGGCAATGGGCGAGCAGCAACCCGGTATTGAGAATCCCTTCGACATCGACGTGGTCGAGGCCGGTGGTCTGGACCTGGAGAAATTTGACGCCCGCGGCGTCCGCAGCGGCCAGCAGGTCCGCGCTGATATTGCCTCCTAAATCGACGATGGCTTCAATGCCCGCCATTTGAGGTGCGGCCGGCTGAGTGCGGTCGAAGATGCGGAGATTGTGGTGGACACGTACGGCCTCGATCACGTCGGTCGTCCAAGGTGTGGCGATCGCAGCGACCGGATGGGGCAAGAATAGAACTTCAAGCCGACGCATGAATTAGTATCCCAAATCGGCGCGGACGCGCGCCATCTGTTGGCAGCCAGCCGCGAGAAACGGCTCGTCGCCGCCAGCGAGAATCAGCGAAAAGCCGTCGTCCATGGCGCGTTGGAGTGCTTGCGGGTCGCTGGCCGGGCGATAGACCCCAATACCAGCGGGCTTGCCAGCGCGGCGAGCGGCTGCGGCGAGCTGGGCCTGAGCGTCTTGGAAGACGGACCCCTCGTAGTCGAAGGGCACCCCCAGCGAAATGGACAGATCGACCGGGCCGATGACAAACGTATCGACGCCATCGACGGCGAGAATCTCGTCGATATTGGCGACCGCTTCGGCTGTCTCAATCAGCGCGATGAATACCACCAAGTCATTTATCTCCGCAAAGTACTCGTCGGTGCGCAATCCGTACTGAGCGGCCCGATGCGGTCCGAAACCGCGAATGCCAGTCGGAGGATAGCGGCAGGCGCGAGCGCCTTCTGCGGCTTGAGCGGCGGTGTTTACAAACGGGGCGAGGATGCCCAGCGCACCCATGTCGAGGTAGAGGCGGATCTGCTCCTCGTCGATGCGTGGCAGGCGGACGATGGGCGTGGCCGGGGTATTGCCAATGGCCTGCAATTGCGCCTGGATGCCGGTGGGGGTTTGCGGCGCGTGTTCCGAGTCGATGACGAGAAAGTCAAAGCCCGAGTGGCCGAAGAGTTCGGCAATGGCCGGAGAGCCAAAGCGGAGTTGGGTACCGAAAGCGGGCTTGCCAGCGGCGAATTGGTCCTTAATGCGGTTGTGCATGTCGCCTCCTAATTCCACGGCAGGGCGTACGAGGGCTTATTGACGAAGCGCTCCATCCCCAAGTCGAGCCGAATCGCCGCGCCAGCTTGGAGGCAGACGGTGAAGTGGCGGCCCTGTACGGCGGCTGTTTTGTCCTCTAGCTGCCCCTGAACGGTCTGCTGATATTGGGTGGCGTGCGAGTGTCCAGCGCCGGCTTCTTCAGCCGAGATGGGTCGGCGCTGCTGGTAGGCAACGCGGGTGAAGCTATGCTCGCCAAAAGCGCCAGCCTGTATCAAGACCTCGCGCTCTTGCGTCGGGTGCAGGTTGACCAAGTGCAGGACGGCCCGCTCGTCTGCGAGCGATTCCACCAAGGCGGCCACGTCTGACGGCAAGCCCGGCCGGCGGCGCTGCGGGTCGAAATAGCGCAGGCGGGCCATGAGCAGGCCGCCGTTGTACATGAAGAGCGGGGCACCCATCGTCAGTTGCACCAAGCCCTCAACGGTGATGGGGTTGCGCACCTGTAGATACGCGTCGCTGTAGGTGGCAGGATCTTGCTGGTCGTCGCGCATAAAGGCCAAGCGCTGATATACTTGCGCGTGGTTGTGCCGCAGGATGTCCACCGGGTACTCCGGGTATTCGCCTTCGAGATATGCAGTCCAAGCGGCTTCGTGACCGCCGCCGTGCTTGGAAGAGTGCGACCCTACCTGCCGCCAGTTATCGCTGTCGTGGTTGCGCTGCTGTTTGAGCCGCGCTAGGTCCTCTTGCTGCATGCTCATGCACCAGAGGTGCGTCGTGGGATGGGCCTGCATGGGGCTGTAGCCGTCCCAGCCTTTGTCGTGGTAGAAGTGCGGCGCGTGTAGCGTTTGTCCCCTCACTTCCCCCTGCTGCATCAGCACGTCGATTTGCGAGCGCGGAAAGTCCATGTAGCGCAAGTCGCCGGAGAGCAAGGTCGCGTTTTCCGCGGCCGCAATGCAGGCGTCGCTCAGGTGGTGCCAGCCGTGCGGCCAAGTCCAGCCGTAATAGCCGCCGTACCACTTGCCGTCGATGTATTCGCCGATCTGCCCCGAAAGGCCAATGTTGTCGGGCAGGATGCCGTTGTTTTGCCGAGTGCGCTCGATCCAAGCGTTGGTGTATTCCTCGACCCAAGATCGGTATTTGTCGTCGCCGCTGCACAGATAGGCGTTGGTCACCATGCTGGTCACCGCGAGGTTGCAGGCCACATCGCCGCGACTCATCCGCTCGACGAGGGTTTGGCCCATCTTCTCTTCCATGCCCGGCTTTTGCAAATCCTCGACCGTCTCAATGCCGGGAACGTCGTGAAAGGGCAAGGGCCAAGGTTTCCACCCAGCGTAGCGATAGGCCGTGTAGTGCTTTTCAAAGTTGCGGTGTGCCGGCCCCATACTGCCGTTGTGGGCGCAGCGGATGAGCCTCTTCTCCGCGTCGTAATTGGGGGCCTCTGGATCTTCGTTGAGATAAAAGCCCGCATAGCGCTTGGCGCGCTCGACGTTTTTTCTGTGCGTTGGGTCGGCGAGGCATAGCAAATAGAAAAACAAGTACCCCTCGCCTTGGTGCATCCAATCGTACCCTTGCTCGTATTCTTTGACGACCATGGGATGGCCGTGGCCGCTGTCGTAGCGGGTGAACTGCCGGGTGATGCCCTCCCAAGTGCGGTGGGAATATTCGAGCATGTGCTCGCCGCCGCCCATCAAGTAAAAAAGCGGCCAATTGTGGAAGCTCTCGTACGCGTCGTCCAGACCGTCGATGCTGCTAAAGTCCTCTGTGGTCGGCCACAGCACCGAGCCGTCTGGGCGCACGTAGCGCTCCATGAGCGGATGGACAGAGGCGTTCATCAGGTCGATTAGGCTGCGCTCGAGAACGGCCCATTGGGGCGGCTCGACAAACGGTATGTTCCCTTCGACTCTTACCATTTTAGCCTCCTCATGTGTTGCGGACGAGGGCCTCCACCTGCGCGCGGAAGACCTCGATTTGCGCTGCGTATTGGTGGCGCAATTGGATGATGAATTGCCCAAAGAGCCGCTCCTGCTTTTGGCGGCGCACCAGCGCCCGAGCGCGGCGCTCGGCCTGCTCGAAGGGCCTCGGTGCGGCGTTGATCGTCGAATCAAGCAATCGGAAAATGGCGTAATACGGGCCGCTGACCGGCTCAGGGCTTAGCACTTCGGCAGCAGTGACCTCCACGGCGATAGGGCCGATGAGTGCGCCGATTTTTTGCCCTTGTGCCGCCTCAAAGAGGGGGACGAACTGTTGCTTCTCCCAAGGATGCAAGTGGAACTCGCCCTGCTGGGCTTTGCCGCGCCGGCGCAGGGTGTGCTCGGCAGCCAGCGCGCCTAAGTCGCCGCCGCGCTCCACTTCCTCGCGCAGCGCCAGTGCCTCCTCCTCGGTGCGGAGCAAAACTTCCTGCACACCGATCGATTCGAGGGGGCGGAAGAGGTCTAAGTGGCGGTCGTAGAACGCGCGAGCTTCTTCGCGGCTAGCGAAGACACCATCAACCACGTCCCGGCGCATGGCCACCAGCAGGTTTGATAGCTGCCGCTTTTGGAACCAAGCGACCACGCCCTCTTCGCGGTCAACGCCCGCCGTATACGCGCCGGCCAAAAGCAGCGCGCGCGGCTCGACGATGTCATGGACGAACCAGTCGAACTGCTCGGGCGCGTCCTCTGGGAAGCCGACGCCTAGCTCGCGGGCGAAATCGAGCAAATCGCCGATGGTAAAGACGCCGCTCTCGTGCTCGTAGATAGGCTGCTCAAGCTCCTCCGCAGAAAACGCTTTGGCACCCTGCCCGATGCGGCCGCGCACGCGCTCCAAGGCCTCGGCGTGAACCACAAAGTCGAGTTCCTGCCGCAAGCGGGCCGACAGCGCCTGCACGGCCGGCGGCAGCTTCTCCTTGAGCAGTTCGGCCTCGATTACCGACTGCACGACCGAGAGCTTGACCGGCACTTCGGCTGTTACCTCGTACACGCCGAATTG
The DNA here is from genome assembly GCA_965261395.1 of Candidatus Latescibacterota bacterium. Taxonomy (GTDB): domain Bacteria; phylum Latescibacterota; class UBA2968; order UBA8231; family UBA8231. Next base: position 1,180,491 of record OZ253462.1, on the reverse strand, counting down.
GTCGTTGAAGAGCACCGGCTCCGAAAACTGGCCCGGTGCCAGCGGAAAGACCTTCTCCTGCAAGATGCGTGGGTACAGCTCGTCCTTGATCAGGTAGCGACCTCCCTCTAGCTGAGTCGCGTCGAGCAGGTTGCGGCTGGCCCATGTATCGAAGTAGTCACCGCCCTCCAAGGCCGCCTTGACTTCTCGCGCCCCTTGTATTGTGGCAACTACGATGCGCCGCACCTGCACGGCGCGGTCGCGGCCCGTCTCTCGTTGATGGGCCAGCAGTTCTTCTTGCGTGTGGACGATCTTGTCGTACACCTCTAGCTGCAAAAAGCGGCGCAAGACGCGGTCGCTATGCAATTTGTCCATCCTGCGGCGGAAGTCGGCACGCTGATCGAGGCCCCGCTTTTTGGCCTCTAGGACCATGAGCTCCTTATCGATCATAGTTTGCAGGTAGTCGAAATAGGCGTCAGCACCCGTCTTTTTGCTCCGCAGATCGGGGTGTAGCCTTTCTTCAAATTCCAGCAATTGGGGGGCGTCGATTTCCACCTCGCCGACTCGGGCCACCACCAAGTCCTCGGTGGGTGTACCGCAGCTCCAGAAAAAGAGGAGCCACAACCAATATACCGCGTACTTCGATCTAATCACTAAGCCCTGCTTGTACTGTGACGAAAGTCAAACCGCTGGTCTCGGTGCGGGCCTGCTGCGCCGCGCGCTCTATCTGCCGCTTGTCAATGCGCAGCCCCACTTGGGACATGAGCTTATAGCCCAAGTACGATGTCGTATTGGACAATTGCACGGCAAAGGACGTCTCGTCGTAGTCCCCGGTGGGGTCGCTTGGGGTTACTGCGGTCTCGTCCACGACCATGTCGCGGAAGCGCAAGTGCTCCACGCCGAGTTGTACGACCGAGCGTTTCATAAAGGGCACCTTTACCAATACCGAGGCCATCGTGCTCCAGTCGCGGCGCTCGGCTGTGGGGGTGCCCAGCTGCCGCTCGATATTGAACGGGGTATCGTCCATGAATAGCTCTTGCTTGAGGCGCGGTAGCGCGGTTATGCGGCCCAAATGCACCGGGTACTCGGCCTTGTTGATCAGCCCCAAGCGCCGCGCATTGCGTTGCAAGCGGCGGCCATCGCGGTCAACGGCATCTTCTCGCCGCTGCTGAATGAATTCATACAGCAGCTTGTTCTCGCTTTGGAAGCCATCGCGGCCGCGGCGCTCAGCTCCTATCCACAGCTTGTTGACCAAGGCGTCGCCCATGCCCAGCGGATCGCGGATCGCGATCATGCTGCCCGGGGAGTTGCTCGGGCGGCCGAGCACGGGGCGCAGTTGAATCCACTGCACCAAGTCTTCGGCGATCGCGTCGGCAACCCACTTGAACGAATTATACGCCGTCAGCGTGCCCAATCCGGCAAAGCTCTGTTCGTACGCGAGCAGGGCATAATACGTGCGGTTGCGCGCACCCGTCGTCGGCTTGCGCTCCCACACCTGTCCAGTCGTCAGCCTGAGCTCGGGCCGGAGCTCCGCGCTTAGATAGGCGTTGTACCCGCGCCGGTCGCGCCGGTAGGGATAGTCGGGCTCTTCGTCGTTTTCAAAGCGGTCGCCCCAGCCGTTGTTGTTCAAGTCGAGGGCGAAGAGATACTCGGGCCGATCGACATTGTAGCGGAGAAACGGCTCTTCGTAGTCGGGCAAGAAATTGGGACGCTGGCGCAGATCGTTCTGATTGAAGTCGGAAATGAAGTCGTTGTTCTCGTCGAGGCCCGGAAAGACCGCGTCGTCGGCAAAGCCCTCAAAGGTGCGCGCGCGGACTCCGCGCTGGTCACCGGTGCGGCCGTCGTCAAAGCGGCGCTTTTGGTCGTTGATGCGGTCGTTGTCGTCATTGTCATCGACAAAGTCGTACACGTGCCGTGCCCGTGCTTCGTCGTCGTCTGACCAATCCACCCGGCCGCTGCTATCGACAAAGCGCGGGCTCGTGTAGTACTCGGCGTCTAGGCCGAATGCCTCGCCAAAAAAGAAAAACGGTGCGAAGCGGCGCGAGATATTGAACATCCAGCCGAGGGCCGCGCGATCCCCGCCAATGCCCGAGGACGCCTTGTGCGTATCCCGCGTCCGCGTCGGGTACTGGGTGAATTGGTGATTGACGTTGAATTCGCCGTACGCGCGGAAGCCAGCCCAATCGTCGCCCTGTAGCGTCAGCCCGGCCACCTGCGTCGCCGTCGGCAGCCCGTAGTCGAAGACGACCGTGCGCTGGTTGGAGTTGTCCCAGACGTTGCCCTCGGCCCGGGCGACCGTGCGAAACTGCGGCTGCTCGCCGCTGGCGTTGTTGTCGGTCTGGCGGTTGGACGTGACCTCTACCTTGTAGTCGTTGCCCAACACCAAGCGGAAGCGCACCCGGCTGATTTGGTTGACCAAGTCCGCGCTCGGCACTACGGCCTCTAGGTCCGAGACCGCTGGATCGTCGTCAGAAAACACGTATTCGAGCAAGATCTGGCTCGCCTCGCCCCGGCCCTCGGCCGTCAGAAAACCACCCCGCTCGACCCCACCGATGATGCGCGGCGCAAAGCCAATTTGACTGCCAATTAGCAGGGTATCCCGCTCGCCGATCCGCGTCTCAATCTCAATGTCGCTGCTAAAAAGCACGGCCCCGCCACCCTCGTCTTCGGGCGAATCGTCGGTCAGCCGCACCACGATGCGGTCGATGCGTCCGTCTAGCTGGCCGCTCGTCAGCTTGCCCTTGAGCGGGTGTCCCTCAAAGCGGTCGGAAGCCGTGCGGCCGTTGTGCGCGTTGAGGAAGGTGCCGCCGATCCGCGTCGTATTGCCAAGGTCCCAGACCACGCGCCCGCCGATGAGGTTGGTAAAATTGTTCTCTGTCACGGGAAAGGGGTCCGTGCGGAAGAGCGGCAGGTTGATCCGCGACATGAGCACGGTGGCCGTCAGGCGATCAGCCGCGTAGTTGAACATAACCCCATTGTACGCGGTCTTGCGAAAGGTCATGGGCGTCAGCATGGCGAAGATCTCGTCGCCGATGAGCACCGAGAAGTAGTGCTGGCCCTTAGTGTCGCCGGCAAGGACCAAGTTGCTGAACCACGAGCCGTATTGGCCGGCCTGCAAAATGCCCGAGCCGCCCGAGCCGGTCGGCTGGATCTGACGCCAGTCGTAGACCAACCACCCCTTGTTCAAGAAGCGCCCGTAGAGGTCGTAGAAGTACCCGCCCTCCAACCCCGGATCGAGGTAGCGCCGGTATGGGTCCCGCGCGTAATTGGTGTAGCTCCACTGTCGGCGGTACTCACCGGCGATCTCCTGCGGCAGATACCACTTCTGCAACGAGGGATAGACGGCCTCCATGCGCAGCCCCGTACCGGACGAATAGTAGATCGGCTGGCCCGCTTCGATGCGGCCCAAGCGGCTACCGTAATCCTCGCGCTGGGCCTTGAGCGGCACAGCCCAAAGCAGCGCGACCCAGCAGAGAGCGCCGACGCGGCGCAAGCGGGCATTCATGCCGCTACTCCAGCCCCGCGTACACGGTTATGAAGCTGGTGCTAAAGGCGCTGATTTCATTCACCTGCTCCAAGCCTTCGCTGCCGATAATCACCCGCTCCTCCCACAGGCGCGTGTAACTAAAGCCAAATTGAGTCGTGAGCTGGTAGCCCAAGTAGGAGCCGGCGCTGGACCATTGCAGGGCCAGCACCAAGTTGCGGAAGTCGCCCGTAGGCCCGGCCGGGCCGTTGGTGAGCTGCTCGTCCTCGTCGAGAGCCAAGTCCCGGAACAGGGAAAACTCGACGCCCCCTTCCACCAGCGACTGGCTCAACAGCGGGTGGCTCAGCAGCACGATGCCCGTGCCGACCCATTCCTCGCGATCCTCGGCGCGCGCTTCGAGCGCGGTCTGGTTGAGATACTCGCTCTTGACCTTGGGCTGCAACCGGAAGCCAGCCAAGCCGAAGGTGTAATCCGCTTTGTTGATCAACCCAATCAAGTGGCTGCCTTGGTTGAGCACCGGGCCTTTGACGCGGCTTTTGAACGCGCTACCCTGCTGCCAAAAACGCTCGTACTTGAACTTGTTGTTCGCGTTTAGATTGTCGAGCGGTTGGTAATCGAGCTGTAAATAGGTCGTGTTGATCCACGTGTCCCGCGCCGGCAGAATGTCGCGCACCAGCGCGAGCGAGTTGACTTCGAGGTGCGGCGTCATCTCGCGCCGGTCATCGGCGATATCGTCTTCGACGCGCCGCAGCATCTCAAAGGCCCGCAGTCGGCCCCAAGTAAAGTCGCGGTCGTAGGTCAGCAGGCCATACGCGGCGCGGTTGCGCCCGTCAGAGGCCATGCTCTCTTCGCTCAGCCTTCCCAGCGTCAGCCGAGTATGCGGGTCGAGAAAGACGCCGGCGTACAGGTTATAGCCTCGGCGATCGACCTTGTAGGGATAGTCGGGCAAGTCGTCGTTTTCAAAGCGGTCGATCCAACCATTGTTGTTCAGGTCGATGCCAAACAAAAACTCCGGGCGATCGGCCGCATAGCGAAAGAAAGGCTCTTCGTAATCCGGGATGCGGTTGTTGAGGATGCGATTGTCGTTTTGGTTGAAGTCGGAGACAAAGTCGTTGTTCTCGTCCCACCCCGGGAAGACGGCCACATCGCCGCCGCCCTGCGAGAAGCGGAACCAATCGGCCGAGCGGTCTTGGTCGTCGTTGTCGTCAACCAACTCGTACAGGGACATGCGCGGATTGTCGTAGGTGATGTCCCCGCCGTCGTCCACGATAAACGAACTCGTCGAGTACTCCGGGTCCATGCTGTACGCCTCGCCGAAAAAGTAAAACGGGGAGGCCATCTTCGAGGCGTTGACCATCCAAGCCTCGGCGTCGCGGGCGTGCGTGGCTAGCGAGCGCTGGGCTGCTTGGCGCGCCGGGTTGGGGTATTGGCTGTACGCGCGGCTGACATCGAATTCCGCGTATAGGTCCACGCCCTTGATGTCCGTGGCGTCCAAGGTGAAGCCGTAGATCAAGCGGGACGACGGCAATCCGTAGTCGAAGACGACTCGCTGCTGGTTGGAATTGTCCTGCACATTGCCCTCGGCACTGAGGATGTCGAACAACGCCGGGGACTGATCCTCAATGTCTTGGCCCGTCAGCGGCAAGACGGGCAGCGCGCGGCTGCCCGTCTGCCGGTCGGACCAAATCTGTACCTTGTAGTCATTGGCCAAGACTAAGTCGAATTGTACGGCGACGATCTCCGAGGGACGCGGGCCAGTATAGGCGATATCCGCGAAGTCGTAGTTGATGACGATCTTCTCGTCGCCGTCGGCCGCCAAGGCCCCTTCCTTGGGTGCCCCGCCCGAGACCACGGGCCACCGCGCTGGGTCGGAGACCACGTCGCGGAGCCTAAACTGCTCGCGCGCTCCCGTATCTGGATCCTCGCTCGTCAAGACGATGTCGTGCGAAAACAGGGTTGCCCCGCCCCGACCGTCCTCGGGCGAGTCGTCGCTGAGAACTAGGGCAATGCCCGATATTGGTAGGCTGCCCTGATTGGCAGCGAGGGTGCCGACGAAGGGGTTGCGCTCAAACGCATCGGCCACCGTGGTGGAGTTGCGCGCATTGACTAAATTGGCCCCCACAGCCACGAAATCGCCGAGCTGGACCACGGCGCGGCCAGCCATCAGGTTGGTAGCATTGGAGACGGAACTGGGGTCGCTGGGCGTGCTGCCGATGACCGGGCGACTCACCCGCGAAAAAAGCAGAGTGCCTTCGTATTTGTCCGCAGCAAAGTCCATCTGCACGCCGCTGAAGGCGGGCTTGGAGAAGGTGAGCGGGGTCAGGGTGGTGCGGATTCGATCGCCCACCGTGATTGCATAGTAGAACTGCCCCTGCGAGTCCGAGCTAATGGTGACCGCGTTGAACCAATTGTTAAAGCGCTGATCCTTGAAGATGGACGAACCAAACTGCACGGGCTGGTTCTGGCTCCAGTCGTAGATGAGCCAGCCGCGCGTCAAGTAGTTGCCGTACAGATCGTAGAACGGAGAGCCTTCAATCGTGGTGCTGACGTAGCGCTCGTACGCATCGCGCGCGTAGTTGGTGTACTGCCACTGCTGCCAACCGTAGTCGGCAAACAGCTCCTGTGGCACGTACCAGCGCTTGACCGTTGGATCCAAGGCGTCGAAGAGCACGCCCGGCCCCCGAGGCTCATAGGTGATTTCCGCGCCCCAGCGCCGGCCTTGGGCATGGGCGCTTATCGCCGCGACGAGCAAGGCGACGAGTATCCTCCGCAGGTCTCTCATTAGACCCTCCCTAATTAGTACACTAATTCGACAACTCTAACCGCGCTTTCGCCGCCCGCATCGCTGACCAGCGTTACGCGCACCAAGTAGATGCCCGGCGGCAGCGCGGCTCCGTTCGCATCTGCGCCGTCCCAAGGCATGGCGTACGAACCCCCGCCCTGGAGGCCAGAGAACAGCCGGCGCACCCGGCGTCCAGCCAAATCGACGATTTCCACCTCGACTGGTGCCGGGCTGACCAAACGGCTCAGATCGTAGTACACGTGCGTCGCGTCGTTGATTCCATCGCCGTTGGGGCTGAAGGGCCGGGGTTCGGTGCGCACGTTGATCAGCAGGGCGCTGCTACCGGCTAGCGGCACATCCACCGAAAGGCCCCGGTTCGTCTCCGTGCCAACAGCCACAATATCGTCGTCGCCAGGGGCCAACGCGGCCACGTTGCCGGCGACTACCTCCTGCCCCACGTCCCCCTCGGCACTGCTGAAGGCAAAACCGGCAAACTTAGTGCCGTAGCGCAACACGCGGCTGCGAAAGCGAATTTTGAGCTGGGCCGTCCGTCCGGTCGCCAGTTCGCTTTCGGCAATGAGGGGGAAGCGCACGCGAAAGCGGCGCGCACTGACCGACTCAATGGCAAAGCGTCCGGTCTCGTCGGTAGCCGGCAGCGCGGCAAGATCGGCCATTGAAAAGTCCGCTGCCTCTACCTGGCCATCGGCATCGACGACTTCGATGGACTCAATGATCTCTATCCGCACCGGCGTGGCAATCTCAAACCCGTCAAAGCCCGTATCTACACCTGGCCGAATGGACGTCGGCATCACCGCATAGACGAAATCCACCGGCTTGCCCAAATCGACCTGACGCGGGAAGATCTCTCCGAGAATCTGCGCGGCCGGCGGCGGTGTAGCCACGGTAAAGGCCAGCGGGCCGATACCCGTGGCCGCCTCCAAGTCCTCGCTGAGAAAGTCGATGCGAAACTGTATGTACCGCCTCGGCCCAGGCGAGACAATCGGCACGCCCAATTGGCTATCCTCGATCTCTGCCTCGGTCAATAGGGCCCCTAAATCGTAGGGCGAGGACCACGGGCTCCAAGCGTCTAGGTCGGCCACCACATTGCCCCGTTCGGCACCCAAGCCATTGTAATCATCCAGCGACAGCGAGATGGCGTTGCGCTCCTCCAGCGGCAGCGCGCCAAAGAGTGCGCGCGCCCTCTCCAGATGGGCTTGATCGAGATTGACCTCGCCGCCCTCGGCTTCAACTGTGGCATTCTTTTTCCACGGCACCTCGACTTGGACCCCCTCAAAGAAGAAGCGCCGGGTATAGACCAAGGGGGTGTCGTCCAAGCCGGTGCGGGTGCGCACGCGTGCGTTGGCGAAACCAGCCGGGCCGACGCTTTCCTCCACCCAGCGAATGGTCCCCCACAGGCCCAAATCTGGGCCGAGATCGAATATGTTGGATACGTATTCGGCCGTGGGCACGAAGCCGGTGCCAAAGACGCGGAACTCGGCGATCTCAAAACCGTTGCTGGTGCGCGACTGCAAGCGGATGAAACGCACAAATTGCGGGGGAATGCTCAGATCGACTAGCGCGTCTTGATTGGCAGCATTCAACCGAAACGAGCGCCATTCCGGACCGCCCGCACCTTGCGTCTCCTCGCTGCCGTCGTTGAAAAACAACTCGTATCCGCGGATGAAGTCTTCTTGGAAAGGCGCTGCGGGAAAATCCGGGTGGCCATTGCGCGGGAAGAATTGGACGCGATTGACCCCAAAGCGAGCGCCTAGGTCAAAGTCCATGGCCATGCCGCGAATGACGGCCACGTTCTTGCGCTCCAATGCCGTTTTGCCGTCGCCGTCGATCATCGTCTCTAGCTGCGACTCAATGCCCGCTTCGAGGACCGTCGGCGAAATGACCGAGCCGCCGCGCCCGAGTATTCCTAAGGCTAGATTAGTGCCCTCGACGACGTTCTGCGGAAAAATCCAACCCACCCGGTCCTCGGGATCGAAATCGATCACGCCGCCCGGGGTGTTGCCGCTCTCGACAGCTCTGGCTCCGGTCGGGAAAACCGCCTGTATCTGGCCGCCGCCGTCTTGCCAAGACGATCCGCTCGCGCCGCCGATGGCAATGCTCCGCGTCTCGGCGGTGCCTTGCAGTGCCGCTAGCAACAGCAGCGCGATCGGCAACCAGTACATCGCAACCCCCCTCAATACACCACGTGAACGAGGCGGTGCCGCGCGGTGCGCTCCACGCGCGAGTCGTCGTTGGGCACCACTTCTACCTCTAGCAGATACAGTCCGGGGGCGACCAGTGCGCCGGATTGATCCTCGCACGACCAGCGCAGGGCGTACTCGCCGCTGACCAAGGGCCGCGTCTCTCGCCAGTGCCGCACCAGCCGACCAGCTAGGTCGTAAATCCGCACGTGGAGCGGCTGGGTGCCGGTCAGCTTGGTGACCGCGAATGAGAACGCCAACTCGTCGTTGATCCCATCCCCATTCGGTGTCGCGATCCCACTGCCAATGCTCAGATCGCCCAGCACGTGTCGGCCACCTTCTGGGCCGACCAACAGCATCCCCTGCCCAGTCGCCAATTCCGTTGCATCCGCTGGATCAACCCGCTGCCAAGAGTTCTCAAGGGCCGAATACCCCAACGACGCCTTGAACACAGCACCGGGTAAATAGAGGGCGGTGGCGAATTGCACCTCAATCAGATCGGCTGCGGACGGGCCGACGACCTCGCTTAACCGCACCCACAAAGAGTCTGGGGCGGTCGCCACTACTTCTGCTGAGGCCGCTAGTTCCGCGCTCTCCCATTGGGCCTCGCGCCCTAGCCGCAGGCCGCGGAACTCCAGTGCCATGTTGTCCGGTGCCCTTATCTGCACCTCGTCAAACCCCGCGCTCTGGGGAGCGAAACTTGGTTTGATGAAAAGCGAAAGCTCCTGCTCCTTGCCCAACGCGCCCACGACGCTGGGTTCGATCTCGCCCAAAAGCTGGCTGGCCAGCGGCTCGACGAAGTTGAGCCGAATGGAGCGCAGCTCGGCCGCGCGGTGTGGGTCGTCCGAGAGCAAGCGGGCCTTGAGCAGCAGAAATTGGCGCGGGCTTGGAGAAGTGATCGCCGCGCCCGACGCCTCGTAGGGCAAGCTCCACGCGCTCCAGTCGGCTCCGGGAGCTTCCGTCGTGTCGATCCGCCCCTTGCTGAAAAAGCCCAAGCCGGCGTATGCGTCGGCCGAAACTTCGCCGCCGCCGCTGTTGAAGTAGCTATACTCTTCGACCAGCTCGCTGCCCGTGCGCGTCTGGATTTCGATAAAGGTCCCCAAGCCGGCGTCTCCATCCCACTCAATCGAGACCAAGTTTTTCGAGCCGCCCAAGCGAATGAGCGGCGGAACCAACTCGACCTCCGGCTGGAAGCCCTCTCCGTAGAACTGCACCTCGCGCGGCTTGAACTGACCGCCTCCCCAGAACAAAATTCGCGCAAAGCGCGTTCGCGCCGGCGCGAACGTATCCACGTCGTACACATCTTCGGTCGTGTGGGCGGAAGTGGCGCGATTGCGATGCGAGGCCTGCGTCGTCCACACCAGCGAGCCGTCCGCAGCCAGCGAGCCGTCTGAAGTCTGCAAGTCGTAATTGGGAAAGCGGCTGCGCTGACGGTCGTAGTAAATCTGGTGCCGGTCGATCCAGAAGGAAGAGCCTAAGTCGAAGAATAACTCCCGTATCTCGTCGGTGCTGGTAAAGGCCAAGGACGTCTCGAAGATGCCGTCGAAGAAGGCCGTCGCGGGCGCGTTGTCCAAGAAGGTGAGCAGCGCGACGCCTCTGCGCTCCACCAATCCCAGCGAGATGTTTTCCCCGAGCGTCTCGACCTCCAGCTCGGCCAGCCGCGGCCGCTCGCGGCGATAGCGGCGGATCTCACCGCGCAACGCGGAGTCAACCACCTCGTACGTGGCCTCGCTCACCTGCACTTGGCCCGCACCGGCCTTTTTGTAAAAATCCACCGCGCCTTGATCCGCAGCCGCTAGCTGGTCGTATTGTTCAGCCGACACCTCGGCGGCTCGCGTGCTATCCGTGTCGGTGATCGTCATGCGCACGAAGCGGATGTAGTCGCTCGCCATGCGCCCGTCTATGTCAAAGCGCGTGGGGCCCAGCTCGATTGCAAATTCTCGTTGATCCTTGTTCGACTGCAAAGTGCGAAAGACTTGGTTGAATTTGCGCTGGCCTTTCGTCACCTCGTCTCCGTCCGAGGTCAAGACCACGAATTGCAGGAAGGGGTCGCCTAGCTCCTCGCCGACGAATTTGAGCCGGATGTGGGTGGCTGCCACCAGCCGCCCCAAATCGACCTCGAACCACCATTGGCGCAGCGGGCTTGCCGGATCAGGTTCCCAATAGGTGCTCAAGTCTCCGTCGAAAAGGTGGACCAGATCTGCGGCCCGAGTGCCCGCGTTGAGGGCGTCGCGCAGGGTCGCGTCCTCCGAGTCCTTGCCGCGCTTGATAAACGCCGCGATGTCTGAGGTTGCCAGTATGTTCTTGGACACGAAGTGAGGACGCACGGCCCCGGTTTCGTCGATGTCGAGCGTGCCGGCGGGAAAAGTCCACTGCTGCCAGTGCGCCTGCCGATCGACGACGACCTTATTCCCAGCGATGGTATGGCCCTGTCCCCAGGCGGCGACAACGCCCAATATGCTCAGCAACAACGCAGCATTCAACATGGCCCCTGCTCCTCAATAGGCGACGGCAATGGGCCGCATTTGCACTTGGCGCTGCCCACCACTCTCGACCTCGACTTGGCAGATGTACAGACCGGGTGCCACCTGCTGGCCAGCCTCGTCGCGCCCGTCCCATTGGCGCGGATGCCGACCTGCGCCATCGGCGTCTGAGTACACGCGCCGCACCAAGCGGCCACTCAAATCCCGCACCAGCACCTCCACCGACACCGGCTCGGTCACTTTGAGCAGTTCGTAGGCAATCTCCACTTGGTCGTTGATCTGATCGCCGTTGGGCGTAAACGCCGCAGCGCTCAGCGACACCGCCCCTAAGACCCTATCGTTTAGGGTCATCGCCTGCACCGAAAGTTGGTTGCCGTCCACTAGCTCGCTGGCCTCGCCAGCGGCCACGAGTTGCCCGATTTCCCCCGGCGCTGTGCTGTCGATCACCCGACCTTCAAAAATTGCGCCAAAGCGGAAAATTTCGGCGCGTAAATCCACTTCAAGCAGCTCGCCGCTACGCGCGACATCCAGCCGCGGGAAACCCAACATTACGCCGGCATCCTCGGCCACGGCGCTGAAATCCGCCACGGGTGCGCCGCTGAGGCGCACGGCCTCCACGCCGACGATCCGGCCGCCGACCAAGCGCAGGTCCAAACCGTCAAATCCTTGGTCGCCGGGTTCAATCGTCGGGCGCAATGCATAGGTGAACGTGCGTTCCTCAGCCACTGCCGCTTGCCAAGGATTGACCTCGCCGACTAAGCCGGTCACCAAGCGCGGGGAAACGGCGAATTCGAGATAGTCGAGTTGGCCGCCGGCTTGGCCGAAGGATTTGAATGCTATCCCGAACTGCATGTAGCGATGGGAGCGCGTCGCCCGCAGGGCTACGCCCGCGCTGTCGGCGAATTCGTACGGCGACGACCACAGCTCCCATTGGGCGGTGTCGTCGGTGATGGCCCCGCGCACAATCGGCCCCAAGCGGCCATAGGTTTTGCGGGTCAGCAGCTTGCCGTCCTCGCCAAAGGGTACCTGCTCGTCGCCGCGGAAGGTCTTGCGCCAGTACACCAGCGGCGTCTCGTCACCACCGGCGCGAGAGCGGATCTCCACTTGCGCCCCTTCGTCCCGCCGCCCTCCCCAGCGCACCCAGCCCAAATTGGCGAATTCGCCTAGGTCGAGAACGTTGGACTGGTGCGAGGCCGAGCCTTGGAAACCGCCGCCGTACACCTCCAACTCAGCCAAGTCCCATATCTCATTTTGGGGCATCACGTGAATCATCAAATAGCGGATGGGCGTCCCGTCTAGCTCAATGTCGAGCTGCGGATCTTTGTTTTCCAGGATTTCCGCGACCACCTTTAGCTCAATGCCCTTTTTTTGCTTGGGATCCCTCAGCGACCGATTGAGCGCACTCGTTCCGACGAATTCAATCTCATCAACGCCACCCCCGGCCTCGGTCTGCGCGGCGACGATGACGTGGGCGACCGAGCGCTCGCTGCCTGCCTGCGGGATAAAGCGGACCAACCGCGTCGCAAAGTCGCCGCCGAGGTCAAAGAACAAAGCCGTGCCGTGGAAGTTATGAGCGTGTTCCCTAGGACGAGTCTCTAAGAAAAACGTCGTCGGGTCCCCGTCGATCACCAACCGCAACTCGTCGCCGACATTTTCAAAACCATTGTACGCGCCGTGCTGAAAATTGCCGCTGACCCCGCTCAAGGTCGTCGCCATATTATCGCCCTCGTTGTAGAAAAACGGCGTGATCTGCTCACTGAGCGCGAGCCCAAAGCTCTGGCCGCCGAGATTCTTGTCTAAGTCGGCCCAGCTCAACTGGCGGAACTCAGCACCAGCCTCCACCTCGGCCGGAGGCGGCAGGCTCTCGCCGCCGATGCGATAGACGACCAAGGCCGTGCTTGGCTGGCTGCCGAACAAAGCCAACAGGGCCGCGATAAGCCGCGTCGTGCGCTGTAAGTACGGGCGACCGGCCGGTCGCCCCTTCGTGTTCACATTCACAATGGCACCTCCAAGAAGAAGAGGGGATGGAACTAGCCCATCCCCCCTCGTTCTTGCATCCTAAATACTGCCCGCTTACTGGACGAAAGCGGACTTGATGCGACCCCAGCTATTCTCCTCGACCGCGCTCTCAATCGCGCTGAAATCGACGCGCGGATCAACGGGTGCCAGCAGGAAATCCGTGGCCGAAGCCGTGGTTTTCCACACATCGGTGGCGCCCGAAAGAGACCACTGACCGGAGTGCTCGGCATCCTGGCCAACGCCGCCGTCGGCACCGGCTACATCGCTGTCGAAGACCGCCCAGCCCAAGCCGGTGATCTCGCCCTCGTTGTAGTCGTGGATGACGCTGCCGTCCGGGTCGTTGAAGAGAAAGTCATCCCAGGATTGGCGCCGCACCTCGATAAAGGCCGTGGCCTCGCCGCCGCCGATTTGGCCGTCCAAGCGGAAGCCGTGGTCGGCGTAGGGCAGTTCGTCGTGCCACTGCGCTTGGGTCATCCAAAACCACGACCAGCTTTCCTGGCCATCGGGGCCGAGGTTCGGGAAGCGGGTGTGATAGGACTGCGACCAGCGGCCTTGGGCCAAGGCGCGCTCTTCCTCGTTCTCTATGTCGGCGGTGCCGAAGCGCATCTGATCGCCGCTGTGGTCGCCATCGACGTGCATTTCCCAGCTATCGTCGCCGCCGGCCACGCCGCCTTGGGCGTCGCGATCGTAGAAGTCGTCAAAGCGCTCCATCATCAAGTAGATGCTATTGGTGGACTCGCTCCAGCCAACGATGGTGCGGAAGTTCAAGTCGCCGAAATCGGCCGGCCTTTCGCCGTTGAACTCGGTGTGCTCGGCAAAGGCAATCGAGTAGTCATCGGGCACGATCGACCATTCGGACAGATCGCCGTCCAGCGTTGGCTCAAGGCCCGCCGGCCACTGGAAAGCTGTGCGCACCGCGCCCTCGGGCACGTGCGCCGTAGCCGGAGCGACGACGCCCACGCACAGAGCCAGTGCGAGCAAAACAGTGATTTTTTTCAAAATCATCCTCCTTGGTTTTAGTTAAAACGCCCGCCACAATGGGGCATAGTATTATAATTAAAATGCTTTCGTTGCACTGCACTTACTTTGGTAACGACCTCCTTTCTCTTGTGAGGTTGTAATCTACTGAAGTGTTCGCAAATGCTCAATGCGGCTCTGAGCCGCCGCCAGCACCTTCTCGTCGCCGCGCCAGTGCCGGACAAAGGCCCCGTAGGCGAGTCGCGCTGCCGCGGCTTCACCCTGTTGCTCGTAGGCTTGGCCCAGCGCGTAGTGGGAGCGCGCATGAGTGGAATCGCGCCGCACGACCTCCTCGAACTGGGCGATGGCCTCCGTCAAGGACTCGCGCCGGGCCAAGGCCATGCCCAATCCGTAGTACGCATCGCGCAACTCAGCATCGCAGGAGAGGGCGGCCCGATAGGCGCTGATGGCTTTTCCCAAGGCGCCCTGCAGGGCATAGACATTGCCCAAGGCATTGTGCGCCTTGGCGTAGCAGGCGTCGATATCCAAGGCGCGGAAAAACGCGGCCTCGGCCTCGGCCCAACGCTGCTTTTGCGCGTGGGCAAAGCCCATGGTAAAATGCGCTTCGGGCGCGCGCCGGCCCCGAGGCTCGTGCGCCGCGATTTTGCCAGCCAAGTGCGCGGCGCGCTCGACATCGCCCTGCCGCAGGTGGAGCTGGACTACCGCGGCCAGCGCCTCAACGTGCTCGGGCGCGCGGCTGAGCACTTCCTTGTACGTACTTAGCGCGTCTGCGTAGCGCCCCAAGCGCGTCTGCGCTCGGCCCAGCGCCAACCGCGCCTCCACATTGTCGGGGTCCTTCTCCAGCACCTTTTCCAAGGTCTCCTCCCGATCCGCCAAGTCGAGCAACCCCTCTAAGCGTGCGAGCATGGCTTCGGCTTCGTCGTAGCGGCCTTGGGCCGAGTACAAATTCGCCAAGTCGTGGTACGCCTCGCCGTAGTTGGCGTCGAGCGCTACGGCCCGGTTGAGCGCCTGCGCTGCTTCGTCGTACCGCTTCTCGTTCAAGTAGAGCCGTCCCATGTCCCGCCAGATTTCTTTGCGCTTTGGTGCCAACTCGACTGCTTCCACTAAAACCTCTTCCGCGCGCTCACTGCGGCCCTGCTGGCTGTAGAGCAAAGCCAGGGCCTGCCGCGCTTCCACGTCTTTTGGAGCGATGTAAAGCGCCTTAAGCAGGGCCTCTTCGGCGCGCTCGTATTGCCCCTGCTCCTTGTGCAAGAAGGCCAACAAGCGATAGGAGCTAGGCGATTGGGGATCGAAGCGCAGCGCGACTTCCGCCGCCTCTACGGCCTGCGGATAGCGGCCTGCTTCGAGGTGGGCGATGGCCAAATTGTGGTAGGAGGGAATATACGTCGAATCCAGCGCAATGGCCCGTGCAAAGTGCGCGGCCGCAGCCGTGCTCTTGCGCTGCAAATGCGCCAAGCCTAAGTAAAAGTGCGCGTCACGGGACAGCGAATCGCGGCGGACGGCCTCTTGGTACACGGCCACCGCTTGGTCGTACTGGCCCTGATCCAAATAGGCCCTCCCCACCACGAGCAGTGGATCGCCCGTTGGCGACTCCTGCCGCACTTCGCCGCATCCCCCGATTGAGAGGAGGGCGAGGAAGGCGATGCGATCCACGGGCGAATAGGACATGTCGTAGATTCTCTCCGGAACCAGAGTGGTAGCTAAAAACGTTGCAAGTGCTTGTCTTATATATTATTTAAGATTCGGATATTATATATGCATCTAAAACTTAAGTCAAGAAAGAAAGTGTCTCGCAATTTGGCATTTTTCGGCCGGGCGGCAGCTCGTTTTTTCGCGTTTTTCTTTATCTATGTAGGCTGCGATCCTCCGCCCCCACAACCCCAAGCAGACGCCGCGTACCACGTCTATCCGGGAGACGACATCCAAGCGGCCCTCGAAGCGGCAGCCCGCGACCCAATCCACAAGACCGTCAAGGTTCATGCGGGGACCTATCGGCCGCAGCAGGCCGGCCAAGCGATGCTCTTCTTCGCGGCCCGCCACGATGGCATCGCGCTCGAAGCAGTGGGGCGCGTGGTGCTGACAGCCGCCCATGCCGAGCGAGCCGATCCCGACGCGGCGAGTTACCCGGCCATCGTCAACCACGTGGTCTTTTTTGGCGATGGCATCTCCCGGAGCACCATCTTGCGCGGTTTCACCATCACCGGTGCCAACAACTTTGCCAGCCGCAGCGAAGGCCCTGAACCAATTCAGCCGGACTCCTCCAACGGCGTGCGCTGGGAAAAGGGGTTGTTCTTTTACGCCGACGGCGGCGGCATCAAGGTATTTGGCCGTTCTTATCCAACCCTCGAAGGGCTAGCAATCCACGACAACTACGCCAGCCCCTGCGGCGGCGGCATCTCCATTGAGCATCGGGGATTCGACGCCGAGGCCGTGCTGATCAAAAACTCCGTCTTCCGCAACAATAGCTGCCAAATCACCGGCGCAGCCGTCGATGTGCTTCCCGGTAGCGCGGCCGTGCTCGACAACTGCCTCTTCGTCGGCAATGTCGCCAATACCGGCCCCGACTACGTGGGTCGTCGCGGCGGCGGCGAATACAACAAGGCGCACGGCTCTGGTGCGTTGACAGTCTTTCCCGGGGCACGCGTCGAAGTGCGCAACTGCACCTTCACGGACAACTGGAATGGCGTTGACGACAAGGGTCGCGGCAGCGCGTACAGCAATACTATTTTCTGGATGAACGTACGCGAAGGTGGCATCGCCCCCGGCAGCCGCTACGAAGTTGATTTACTCGACAGCCGCCGCTTTAGCGGCTGCTTCATCCGCGGCCAGATCGACGACCTGAGCGGCACCTTGGACCCGGAGCGCAATGTGCTCCAAGCACCGGATCCACAATTCGACGAGCACTACCGGCCCCAAGCTCCTACTTACGCCGGAGCGGGCTACCGACCGTCCAAGGAATAGCACCATCGCCGCTTGGACTCGGGCGACAAGCGCTCGCTTTGAAAAAAAACCGGCGATGCCTATACTGTCTGCCTATCCGGTGTCGGCCTTTCTTCACCATATCCTCCATGATCGTTCCACATTATGCTGAAACTGCTCTCGACACTCGCCGTCTTTTCTCTGGCGGCACCGCACCACACCGAGGCACAGGGTGCCGCTGCTATCCGCCAACAACGGCTCGAACTGGACCGCACGGTCTGGTCCGACGAGCGTCGCGCCCAGCAGTACGAGGCCGTCTTCGTCGCCTTATGGGATCGACTGCGCACTGCCCAAGAGGCGCGGCCGGTGCTGGCCGCCTTCCCCTTTGACCAACTGCTGCTCGGCACCCGGCAGGATAGCGTTGGGCACGACTGGGACATCGTCGAAACGCACTATGGCGGCCCGCCGCGCACACTCGACCAAGGGCAGTGGTCGGCCCTACTCGAACAATGGGAAGATGAGGGCCTCGTTCTCGAACAATCCGAATGGCACCACAAGCAGTTCACCCCGGCAGAGGACGGGCCAGCCCGCTCTTTAATAGATCTGAAACTGCACGTCAAAAACCGCGCTAGGCGTCTAATCGTCAGCGGCGACCTGTCCGTCACCTGGAGCGAGCAGCAAGACGAGGCCGGGCACTATATCCCCGCCACCATCGACGCCTCGAAGCTGACGCTGACCGAACGCCGAGGCGCACCCGCTTTTACCTCTTCAGCCGTCTTGGCGGACGACACCGCGCTCTCGCCCCTCATCGCCGCCGACCTCGACGGCGATGGTCTCGACGACTTGCTCGCGCTGGGTGCCAACTTGCTCTACCGCAACCAGGGCGGACGCTTTGCGCCTGAGCCGCTTTTGGCGTATCCACCTCCGGGCGGTCGCATCGAAGTGGCACTCTTGGCCGATTTTACCGGCGATGGCGCGCCCGACCTAATCGTCGGCGGCCCCGGTCAGTTGCTGGGTCTCTACGAGGGCGGCAAGAGCTTCGACCAACCCGGCTTGGCCATTGCGACTCGTCCCCTGCAATACCCCGAAGCCATGAGCGCGGGCGACATAGACGGCGACGGCGACCTCGACCTGTGGGTTGGCCAGTACCGGTTGCCCTACCGCGGGGGGCAGATGCCCACGCCGTACTACGACGCCAACGACGGCTATCCCGCGTACCTGCTGAGCAACGACGGGCGCGCCCGCTTCACCGACATCACGGCCCGTGCGGGCCTCGAAACCAAGCGCAAGCGGCGCACGTATAGCGGATCCTTGGCCGATCTCGATGGCGACGACGACCTCGACCTGCTGGTCGTCAGCGACTTCGCCGGCATCGACCTGTACTACAATGACGGCACCGGCACCTTTGCCGATGTCACCTCCCGCACCGTCAGCGAGACCTCGACCTTTGGCATGTCCCACGTCTTTGGCGACTACAATGCCGACGGCCGCCTCGACATGTACGTAGTGGGCATGAGTTCGACCACGGCGCGCCGCCTCGACTACCTCGGCCTCGGGCGCGAGGAGTACCCCGAGCACCACCAGCAGCGCCGGGCCATGGGCTTTGGCAATCGGCTTTACCTCGGACGTGAGGACGCCCGGTTTAGCATCGCCCCAGGAACGGAGCAAGTGGCGCGCACCGGGTGGTCTTGGGGCGTGGCCTCCGCGGACTTCGACAACGACGGCGACGACGAAATCTACGTGGCCAACGGCCACCTCAGCGGCGAGACCGCCCAAGACTACTGCACTGTGTTCTGGACCCACGACATCTACACCGGAGACTCCGCGCCCGACCCGCAACTAGCTGGTTTTTTTGACGAGATGATTGCGGACTGGAACAGCTCGGGTATTTCGTGGAACGGCTTCGAACACAACAAGCTCTACCTGAGCGGAGGGGGCCGTTCCTTTGTCGAGATCGGCTATCTGATGGGCGTGGCTTTTGAATTCGATGCGCGCACCGTGCTCGACATGGACATCGACGCCGACGGCCGCGTGGACCTATTGGTCAGCGAGTGGTCCGGCACTCCGCGCCGCGAGCGGGTCCACGTCTTGCGCAATGTCTGGCCCGGCGACAACAACTGGCTCGGCGTGCGCCTCCAGGGCGCGGCCGGCATCTCTCCCATCGGCGCGCGCATCATCCTGCGCTCGCCTCAAGGCACCAAAACGCAGTGGGTCTATACTGGAGAGTCCTTCGACGCCCAGCGCTCGCCCACCCGCCATTTCGGCTTGGGCCGCGGCGAGCAGGTCGAAGCCGTCGAAGTGCAGTGGCCCGGTGGCAAGGTCACCACTCTATCTACCCCGCAAATCAACCGCTACCACGAACTGACGCCCTGAAGGCATGCGCTACGCTATCCGCTTCAACGGCATCCCCTTGGCCGTCTCCCTCGCGGCGGACCCGGCGTTGGATGACCGGCCAATCGACGCCCCCGGCACCTATGCGGATGACCGCTACGAGTACTCCTGCATTGAAACGCCGCTCGGCCCCAAAAGTCTGCTGCTGACATGGCAATTGCGCCGGGTGGATGGCAGCCCATTCAAGGTCACCGCGTTCAAAGTGGAAGCCGCAGTACCCGGCCTAGACCTGCACCGCGTCTTCGTGCCCGTGCTACACGAGGCCATCGGCAAGCGCGATCTGATCAGCCTGCCCTGGGGCGTCGAGGAGCGCACCTTCACCTCTTGGTCTTTCCCCTTCGTCGCCGCGCTAAACCGCTTTGACCAGAACCGCTTCTGCATGGGCTTTATGGACCACGTCCATGCGGCGGAGACCCGTCATAGCTGCTACGACGAAGACGCCAACATGTCCTTGCAGCGCCTCTTCGATCCCGCTCCCCGCGAGACGAGCGTCTGGGAAGAGACGCTCTACTTGTCCTGCGAGGACCGCCCCGTCTTCGACGAGGTACGCGCCTTCTCGCGCGCCTACGACGAGCTGCACCAGGTCGCCCTGCCGCCAGCGCCGCCCTCGGTGTGGGAACCGGTCTGGTGCTCCTGGTACGGCATCAAAAACGATGTCGATGCCGACTACATCCGCTCTATGGTGCCCCTGCTCAAAGGATGGGGCATCGGCAATATCATCGTCGATGCGGGCTGGTTCAAAGGCGACGGCTTCGACCCCGACACCGGCCACTACATTCCCGACGCAAGCAAATTCCCCGACCTCAAGGGCCTCGTCGAAGAGGTTCAGTCCCAGGGCTTGACCATCCTGCTGTGGTGCGCGCCGCTGTTCAATATCAGCGATCTGGCCGACGTCCCCTTCATACAAAAGCACCGCTTCCGCGCCGCAGACTCCGACGAAGCGAACAACTTCCTCTGTCCCCGCTGCCCTGCGGTGCGCCAATACGCCTGGCGCACGGTCAAACACCTGATGCAGACCTACGGCTGCAACGGCCTCAAGATCGACTTCATCGACCCACTGCAAGACCGCGCCAGCTTGCCCTGCACCACCGACCACGAGCACGATATCGCCGACTACGGCGAGGCCGTCCACGACCTGCTCCAAGGCATCTACCGGGCCGCCACACAAGTGCGCGCCGACGCCCTGCTCGAATACCGCATGAACTACTCGACCCTCGTCACTCGTCCCTTTGCCACCAGCCACCGCGCCCAAGACGCACCCTTCGACCCCGATCACATCCGCCGCATGTGTACTCGGCTCAAAAGCTATATTCTCAACCCGGAAGCTGGCCGTGAGGGCAACGTGGCCGTACACACGGACCCGGCCTATTGGCTACCCGAGGAAAGCCCCGCAAACGTCGCCCGCTTTATGGCCAGCCTCGTCACAAGTGCCGTGCCCATGCTCTCGATGGATTTGCGCGCTTTGCCCACCGAGCACCAGCGCATCACCCGCGCTTGGCTCGCCTTTTATCGCCAGCACCGCGACTTGTTGCTCTTCGGCCGCCAGCAGCTCCTCAGCGCCGATCCTCACCACTCGCTCTTTTCCCTACACCTCGGCGACGAAGCACTCTGGGGTGTCTTCACCCCCACCTTCCCCGGCGTACTCGCAGTGCCATCGGAGAATATCCGCCGAATGTGGATCCTCAACGGCGGTGCCCAAGAGCGCCTCTATACTCGTTTAGAAGGCGTCGAAGGCGAACGCCTCCAAGCCCAGGTTTACGACCGGAGCTTGGAAAAATCCGCGGCCCTCAAATTGCCGGTGAAAGACCGTGCCGTCATCCTAGACCTCGCGGTGGAAATCGGCGGAGTCATCGAGCTTACAGTTAGTAGGTAGAACATGTCTTTAACTCTAATTTTCTTGTCTTTGTCCGCGGCGATCCGAGTCGGAGCAGCCGATTCGTCCGTTGCTGTCGGCGTCCCCCCGGAAGTGCTAGATCCCCCTTGGCTGGAGAGCCGCCGCCAAGCCCAAGTGGCCGCGGCCGCAGGCTATGGAGTCTTCTGTGATTTCAGCTTCACCGACCGCCAGCCCGCCAGCGGCATTGCCTTCCACCACCGCATCGTCGATGACTCGGGGCGGCACTACCGGCCCAATCACTACGACCACGGCAATGGGATTGCCTTGGCGGATGTCGATGGCGACGGGCGCACGGACCTCTACTTCGTCAACCAAGCCGGGCCGAACGGACTGTGGCGCAACATGGGCGACGGCCAATTCGCCGACATCACCGAGCGGGGCGGCGTGGCGCTCGCCGGCCGCATCGGCGTGACCGCTTCCTTCGCCGACCTAGACAACGACGGGGCACCCGACCTATACGTCACCAACGTGCGCATGGGCAATGTTCTCTTTCGCAACCAAGGCGACGGGCGCTTTGCGGATATTTCCCAAGAGTCTGGCCTCAATCACCAAGGGCACTCTTCGGCGGCCCTTTTCTTCGACTACGACCGCGACGGACAGCTCGACCTCTTTCTGACCAATGTTGGGCAGTACACCGAGCGCGGCGATCCGGTCGCGGTTATTGGCTTTGCGCCCGAGGAGCAACCCGAGCAGTACCACTACTATGTCGGCTTCAAGGACGCCTTTGCCGGGCACCTCAAGCCCGAGCGCACCGAGCCGAGCCTGCTCTTCCGCAATGTGGGCGAAAACCGCTTTGTCGATGTGACCGAGGAGGTTGGGATCAAGGCCGATGGTTGGTCTGGCGACGCGGTGCCGCTAGACGCCAACGAGGACGGCTGGCCCGACCTGTACGTGCTCAACATGCAGGGGCACGACCAATACTACGAAAACGACCAAGGCCAGCACTTTATCGACAAGAGCCTAGCAGTCTTCCCGCGCACGCCGTGGGGGGCCATGTCGGCCCAGATCCTCGACTTTGACAACGACAGCCACCAAGACCTCTACATCACCGACATGCACTCGGACATGAGCGAGGACATTGGGCCGGAGCGCGAAAAGCTCAAGTCGCGCATGCAGTGGACCGAGAGCTTTCTCCGCTCGGGCGGGCGCAGCATCTACGGCAACGCCTTTTACCACCGCCAAGCCGACGGCACTTACGCCGAGATTTCCGACTCCATCGGCGCGGAAAATTACTGGCCTTGGGGGCTGAGCGCGGGCGACCTCAACGCCGACGGGTACGAAGATGTCTTTATCACCGCTAGCATGAACTACGCCTTCCGCTACGCGGTCAACTCCCTATTGCTCAACGACCGCGGCAAGGGCTTCCTCGACGCTGAATTTGCTCTTGAGGTCGAGCCGCGACGCGAGGGACGCACGGCCATGCCGTGGTTTGTCTTAGATTGCGCTGGAGAGTACGCAGCCCATCCCGACTGCGAGGGGCGCAGCGGCCCCCACGTCTTCTGGGGGGCATTAGGATCGCGCGCGTCGGCCCTCGCCGATCTAGACGACGATGGGGACTTAGACATTGTCACTAACGAGTTCAATGCACCGCCGCTGCTGCTGATCAGCGATCTGAGCGACCAAAAGGCGGACCTCAACTTCCTCAAGGTCCGCCTGATAGGCACCCTCTCCAACCGCGATGGTTTGGGTGCGGTGGTCAGCGTCCATACCCGTACCCAGACCTACACCCGGGTACACGACGGCAAGTCCGGCTATCTCTCGCAAAGCCTCTTGCCGCTCTACTTCGGACTCGGGCCGGTCAGCACCGTCGAGCGCATCCAAGTGCAATGGCCCTCTGGCACTGCGCAGACCGTCGCTGGACCCATAGAGAGCAACCAACTCGTCGAGATCAGGGAGCCGTAGGGCGTCCGCTCCGTTGTTTGAGTCCGCGCAGCGCGCCTCGCTCTCCGGGGTCTATTTCCCGCGCCCGCGCAAAATCCGCCGCCGCTTGCTCCTCATCTTTTTCTAGCAGGGCAATCGTCCCGAGTACGGTGTGCCGCCGGGCAGCCAAGCGCCGTTCGAGTGCTTCGACCACCTCCGTGGGCGTGTCTGCCGAGAGGTACGGTCGCGGATTGACGACTATGTGATCGACTAAGCTCCTAAGTACGGGTAGGCCACCGCTGGTGCCACGGCGGCGGCGGTCGGTAAAGCTGATGTAAGGGCGGTCGTCCGTATTGATCGGCCCGCTACCCGCGTAGGCCGCTAGCTCCTTTTCGCCCAAGACTAAGGCGCTCAAAAAAGAGGGCGGATCGCCCAGATCCACCGAGCGCAAATTCGCTCGCACCGCCGGCTGCCCTAGCTTGCGCTCGAGCGCAGCGTAGTCTATGTGCAGTGCGCCCGGCGTGCCCAGCAGGATCGAATACTGATGGGTCAGCCACAGCGAAGCGTGCGGATACACGGCCCGGAAGGTCCGCAGGATCATCTTGTAGTCCTCCACCGACAGCCCGTGCAGCGGCAGCCACTGCGCTACCAGCCCGGCCGTGCCGACGCGGCGGCGGCAGAGCCGGTAGAACTCCTCCGTATAGAGCACCCAGCTATCGGCCGTGCCCGGATGCGTGGCGTCGCAGATGATGGCGTCGTATTGCCGCTGCGTGCGCAGCACGTGGTTGCGGCCATCTTCGGTGACCAGTTCGATGGGCGCTTGGTCGAGGCGCGTGGCGATCTGGCGATTGTGGCGGGCAAAATAGGGCGCAGCTCGCGGGACGCCCGGCACCAGTTCGGCACAGTCGAGGCGCTCTGGCCGATGCAATTCGGCTGCGGACAGGGTGATGCCGCCGCCAAAAGCAATGACCAGCACTTCGGCTGGATCGGGGTGCAAGACTAGCGGCAAGTGCCCCAGCAAGCGGAAGGTCTGCAGCGAGGCGTAGTCAGTGGGGACCTCGCCGCCGCCGTTGACCTTGAGGATCCGCACGCCGTCCTGTTTCTGGTGGACCGAGACCGTGGCACCAGCGCCCTCATCCCAGTAGAGCAAGCGGCTGTTTGGCTCGGACCAGTGGAACAGCTCGACGAAAAGGCCGGCCGGCAAAAGCAGCGTCAGGACCAACCCCAACGCCAAGCCGCCGACCGTGCGCACGGCCTTTGTACGCGGCTGCGCCGCCGGGTCCAGCGCCAAGATCACCGCACCGATGGCGATATTGACCCACGCCAACACCTGAATGCTCCGATAGGTACCCAGCAGCGGCAGCAGCACAAACCCGGCGACTAGTGCGCCGCCAATGGCCCCCAGCGTATTGGCGGCGTACACGGTGCCGACGCCGCGCCCTAGCTGCTCAATGCGCGGGATGCACACCTTGGCCGCAATCGGAAAGAGTAGCCCCATCAGCAGCGTCGCCGGGAGCATTACCACGAAGGCGGCGACGAACAGCTTGGACAGATGGCCCTCCCACGAGAGCGCGCCGCCCCACGCCTCGACGATATAGGGTATGCTGCCAAAGGCGGCAATCGAGCTTAGGCCACACAGCCCGATGAGCAGTTCCGCCGCGCCAAAGGCAGCAAGCGGCGTGCGCCAGCGATCGATCAAGCGCGCCCCGAGCGCGGCCCCACCGGCCAACCCCAGTAGGAAGGCGACGAGGATCGTGCTCAGGCTTTGGGCGGTGGCACTTTGTAGGAGCATCGCCAACAGCCGCGTCCACAGCACCTCGTATCCGAGGGCTACAAACCCCGAAAGCGCAAATCCCCCCAGGACCAGCCGGCTCTCTAAGGTGGTGGGCGCTACATCTCGTCCTACATCCGTCTGCTCCTGTTGGCCATCGCGGCTCCAGCAATAGGCGACCAAGGCGATGAGCAGGTTGCCCGCCGCCGCCGCGTAAGTAGTGCCGCTAACCCCCAAGTGTTCGAGCGCGAAAAAAGCCGCCACCGCGCATCCGGTGGCCGCGCCTAGCGTATTGGCCGCATACAGGCGTCCCATGTCTCCGCCGACTCGCTCCAAGCGGTGCGCCACGGCCTTGCTCAGCGTTGGCAGGGTGGCGCCCATGAGGGTGGTCGGCACCAAAAGCAGCGCGAATGCGAGCACCAAGCGGACGAGCACAAAGGCCCCGTCTATACCTTGCAAAGAGCCATATAGCGCCGTGTACACCTCGTCTAAACCCGCAAGCAGAAGCGGAAATATCAGAGCGAAGACGCCTATGCCCAGCTCCAACAGCGCGTAGAGCCGCAGGCCGTTGCCTCGACGGTCAGCCACCCGTCCGCACCAATAGCTGCCCAAGGCGAGACCGGCCATAAAGGCGGCTAGGACAATGCTGACGGCAAAGGTGCTGACGCCGAATACGGGCATCAACATACGCACCCAGACGACCTGATAGACGAGGGAACAGGCCCCGGAAAAAAAGAACAGGATCAGCAGAGCCAAGGGAGTTTTGCTCACGGGCGGTCCTTTGTATAGCGATCCGCAGTCATTTATAAATGATAAGCATGGGTTGATTCGCCAACACTTTCAAAAAGCCATCCCGGTGAAAGCCGGAATCCAGAGGGGAGGCCTGAGTTGCGATTTTCGATCCAAATTCACACCGACCAGTTTTGTGCCTAATTACGCTATTGAGTAAAATTACTCAGTAGCGTAATTTAATCTCTATGGCATCCTTTCAACGTCCTCAAGTCACCACGCTCTATCGTCGGTTCGCCGAGCCGCCCCGGCAGCTCATCGCCCTATTCGGGCCGCGTCAAACCGGCAAGACCACGATTGTGCGCCAAGCACTGCGGCAGATTGACCTCGAAAGCCGCTACTTAGCTATTGATGAACCCGACTCTAGCGAATTCCGCGTCCCATCCGCTGCCACGGAGACGACCTTCCTTGCGCCACAGGTGCGAGATGCGGAATGGCTGGTTCTCCACTGGGAAGAAGCCCGGCGCGAGGCGGAACAATTAGGGGGATTCGTGCTGGTGTTCGACGAGATTCAGAAGATTCCTCAGTGGTCGGAGACCATAAAGGGGCTGTGGGACGCCGACCGCGCCAGAGGTTGTCCCTTGCACGTGGTCATCCTCGGCTCGGCCCCGCTGCTCATGCAGTCGGGATTGAGCGAGAGCCTCGCCGGCCGCTTTGAATCTATCCGCGTCACGCACTGGTCTTTCGACGAAATGTCCGCGGCCTTCGACTTCGACCTGCCGCACTACTTCTACTTCGGCGGCTATCCAGGCGCGGTTCCATTCGTTCGTGACCCAGATCGGTGGCGCGACTATATCCTCGGCGCACTCATTGAGCCGAACATTGAGCGAGACCTCCTCGCCATGACCCGAGTGGACAAACCGGCGCTGCTGAAGCGGCTCTTTGAATTGGGCGCCGTCTATTCCGGGCAGATCCTGTCGTACACCAAGATGCTGGGGCAACTCCAGGACGCTGGCAACACGACCACCTTGGCGCGCTATCTCGATTTGCTCGCGAGCGCCGGTTTACTTGCCGGGGTGCCGAAATACGCGGGCCGAGTGCATCGGGTTCGCGCCTCAAGCCCCAAGCTCAATGTGCTCAACACGGCTTTGATGACCGCCGGTTCGGGGTATTCCTTCGCTGAGGCGCAGGCGGACCGCAGCTTCTGGGGGCGCATAGTCGAGAGCGCGGTCGGCGCGCACTTGTTCAACACCGCAACATCCGACATCCGTCTTCACTACTGGCGAGACGGGTCGCACGAAGTCGATTTCGTCCTGCAACGGGGCACTCGGATCGTCGCCATCGAAGTGAAGAGCGGCGCGAAGAGGATGCCCTTGGGAGGCATGGACGAGTTTGAACGGTGCTTTAGTCCGCGTCGTTTGCTGCTCGTTGGGGAAGGTGGGATACCACTCAATGAGTTTCTCACGGTGCCCGCCCATTACTGGTTCGAGGAAGCGTGAACATGATCGTTCCCCGCACCTGCACCGAAATCTCAGCAGGGAATGCGAATCAGCCTCGGGAGAAGGAGTCTCGGCTTCTTGAATCGTTCCGGGATGTGCCGGCCTATGTGTTGCTCGGTGATCCTGGGGCAGGCAAGACGACTGCGTTTGAGGTCGAGTGCGCGGCACTTGGGGAGAATGCCTGTCTGATTACAGCCCGTGACTTCTTAACCTTCAATCCGCAGAGCCATCCTGAATGGCACGACAAGACGCTCTTTATCGACGGACTTGATGAAATCCGCGTCGGTGCGGACGATGCTCGCACACCATTTAACCAGATACGCGGGCGTCTCGACGAGTTGGGGAGGCCGCGCTTTCGCCTCTCGTGTCGGGAAGCGGACTGGCTGGGGGCCAATGATCGGAGGCGCTTGGAATCTGTCTCATCGGACTCCAAGGTGACAGTTCTGCGGCTCAATCCCCTGACGAATTCGGACATCGCCGACATCCTGAATGCCCGACCAGACATTAACGACGCCGATGCATTCATCGCGGCAGCCGAGGAGCGGGGTGTCGAGGGACTGCTTGCAAATCCACAGACCCTCAAGATGTTGGCCGATGTTGTGGCCCAAGGCGGCGGGTGGCCGAAAAGTCGCAAAGAGACTTTTGAGATGGCTTGCGGTCAAATGATTCGCGAGCACAACGAGGAACATCAAGCGGCGCAGGAGTCAAACAGTCCACCTACACCCGACCAACTTCTCGACGCCGCCGGACGCCTCTGTGACATTCAATTGATTTCGGGTACCGCCGGACACACGTTGCGCGGGCAGCCGGATGAAGAGTATCCCACTCTGGACCAATGCGACTACGATAGCCCCGAAGCGCTCCGGTCTGCACTCGCCACGAAGTTGTTCAAGGGCGTATCTAATGACCGCTTCACCCCGGTTCATCGCCACATCGCCGAATTCCTCGGCGCTCGGCACCTCGCCAGAGTCATCAAAAGCGGGCTCCCCGCTCGGCGCGTGATCGCCCTGATTGAGGGAGAGGACGGCACCGTAGTTACGGAGATGAGGGGCTTGTCCGCTTGGCTCGCGGCCCATTGCGAAGACGTCCGGACGGACCTTATCGAACGCGGTCCTATCGGCGTCGGTCTATATGGCGACATCCGCGAGTTCTCCACCGACGAGAAACATGCGCTGCTGGAATCCTTGAACAACGAGGGGGTTCGGCTCGATTCCGTGTGGAATATGACTGCGGCTTTTAGTGCGCTTGCCACGCCCTATATGGAACCCGTGCTCGAGTCGATCCTGAGCGACAGTAATCGCGACCGGGACCACCAGATGTTTACCGATTTCGTACTACGCGTTCTGAGGGAAGGCGGACCCCTGCGGGAAGGCGGACCCCTGCCGGATCTTTCAGAGCTTCTGCTCGAAATCGTCCGCGACGACACGTGGTGGCCGCGCGTCAATTATGCCGCCCTTGATGCCTTCATCCACAACTGCTCGAACATCGAAGACAAAACGAGCAAGCTCAAAGCACTGCTAGCTGACATTCACTCTGGAAGCCTTTCCGATGCCGATAACGAGCTTCTCGGAACCCTGCTGGCCCAGCTTTACCCCCAAGAGCTGCCGCCGTCGGAGGTGTGGGATTGCCTTTCCGAAAAAGGGAATACGGAATTCTTCGGAAGTTACTGGCGATTCTGGGATACCGAACTTCTCAAGAAGTCCTCGGACGAACAGGTAGTCGAACTCCTCGACAATCTGCAGCAGCGGCTTCCCTGCTTGGAGTCTGCTCTGGATGTCCGTCATTTGAACAAACTTCCTCTCAAACTCTTAGCCCATGGCCTGAAAGCGCATGGAGACCAACTGGACACGGAGCATCTGTACGATTGGCTCAGCGTGCGGTCTGAGAGGATGAGAAACAGCCTCAATGACCAGGCCATTCAGGAGATACGCTCGTGGCTGGAACGACGTCCCAAGATCCATAAGGCCATCTTCATGGAGGGGCTGTCCCGGTGTCCAGAATCCGACGAATTCAGGCGGCATGCAATCAAAGTCCAAAACCGTTTGTACGGTGCCAGTTCACCGCCCGACTTCGGTCCCTGGTGCCTGAAGCAGGCCGATGCCTTGGCGGACACCAAACCGCTAATTGCCGAATACCTGCTCGGGCGGGCTTTCAACGAAGGCCTGTCACGCGAAGTTCTACAAGAATACACGCAGAGAAACGAGACGTTGAAGGTGTATCTGGATCGACTGCTTGATTCTATTGCCGAGGCAACTGAATTCGAGGAACAGTGGCAGCAAGAAGAGCAGCAACAGGAACAGGAACGGCAGCAGCAACAGGAGCAATGGCTTGCCTATATCCGCTCCAACAAGGACGCACTGTGCGAAAACCGAGCCGAGCCCGCTCTACTTTATAAATTGGCACAGGTGTACTTTGGACACTTCGATGATTTTAGCGGCACTGATGGACCAGAGATCGTTGCGAAAATGCTTCGAGGCGACTGTGGTTTGATTAATGCCACGCTTCGGAGCTTCCGTGGTGCGGTTGACCGGGAGGACGTTCCGGACGTCAAGGAGATTCTCAGTCTTAGAAAAAAAAGATATAGGCACAATCTCGGTCTGCCGTTTCTAGCAGGTTTAGCGGAACTCGAAAGGATAGCTCCGGAAGAAGACCCATCCCGCTGGAGCGACGATCGGATTCGTAGGGCAATTGCGTTCTGTTACTGTACGTCCCACGCGGATTATCGACCCGGATGGTATCGACGACTAATTACGGCGCGTCCTAAGATCGTCGCCGAGGTGCAGGTACAATTCGCCATTTGTGAGTTTCGCAGTGGTCGTGAGCATATCTATAAGCTCGCGGAACTCGCGCACGACACGGACCACGATCAAGTCGCCAAATACGCAAGCCTACCCCTGCTCCGCGCCTTTCCAACTCGCTGCAAACAAAAACAGATCGAAGGCTTGGATCATCTGCTCTGGGCCGCAATTCAGCATGCAGACAGAGCATCGCTTGAGGAACTGATCCGCAGAAAGCTATCTCGGTCGAGCATGAATGTCGCCCAACGTGTGCATTGGCTGGCGGCGGGCATCATCGTTTCACCCGAGACGTACAATGCCTCCCTAAGCGAGTTCGTACAGGTTCGAGAAAGCCGGATTCGGTACTTAGTGGCGTTCTTTGATAGTCGCGTGCAGTTCTCGTTTGATGTGTTGGGGACTCCGGGATTGGAACTCCTCATTCGCCTCATCGGAGACTACGCCGGACCCGATCAGTGGTGGAACGAGGAAGGATTGGTGACGCCTGCAATGCAAGCCTCTCGCCTTGTCAACGGCCTGATACAACGTCTCGCCGCTTCTCCCACCAAGGACGCGAGTGATGCCTTGGGTCGCCTTCTTGCCGACTCGTCGCTATCCCGCTGGCACGACGTACTCTCCCAAGCGCGAGATGCCCAACGGGTGGCTTGGCGCGACGCCAGCTATCGCCACCGCACCATCGAGCAGGTCTGTCAGACATTGAATGGCGGTACGCCCGCCAACCCTGGCGACCTCGCGGCCCTCGTGATGGACCGGCTGCGCGAGCTTGCCGACCAGATACGACGCGGCAATACCGACGACTGGAGTCAGTACTGGAACGAGCCGCACAAGAAGCCTCCCACTCCGAAGCATGAAGACCGCTGCCGTGATGCGCTGCTTTCGGATCTGCAAAAGCGCCTCCCACAAGGGATCGATGCCCAACCCGAAGGGCAGTACGCCAATGACAAGCGAGCCGATATACGAGTTTCATACGGAGATTTTCAGGTGCCGGTGGAAATCAAGAAGAACATGCACCGCGATTTATGGAGCGCATGTAAGAACCAACTGATCAAGTTGTACACGAGCGCCCCAGACACAGACGGCTACGGCATCTACTTGGTATTCTGGTTCGGCAAAGACCGCACACAGCCACCGCCCTCCGGCACCCGCCCCACTAACGCCGAAGAGCTGAAAAAGCGACTGGAAGCGACGCTGTCCTTCGACGAAGCGCGCAAAATCTCGGTCTGCGTGATCGACGTAAGCCGACCGGATTAATCGCAACAACCGCTATCCGGCGTTTTCAATCGGCTGGTAGAAGTAGTAGCAAAGCCCGTCGGGAGCGACGACGAAGAAAACCTGGTACTTTTTCCCATCGCGCTCGTCCACGCGCCAATTGCCCGTCTCGACGCCATTCGCCTCCAGCTCGTCGCGAGCCTTGTAGATGTCGCTCACCAGAATAGCCGCGCCTTCTTGGCTGGCGTCGCCGCCGTTGACCGCAAACCCGATCTGCACATCATCGCGCTCGAGAATGACCGTCGGCACGGGGTCGTCGCGCCTTTCGACCTCCACCAGTCCAAAGGCTGCGCCGTACCACTTCGCAGTTTGGTCGAGATCTTCCACCGGCAAGGCGAGGATGTCCTCGGCATAAGGAAAAGCGGCCTCGTATAGTTTCTCTGTCACGTCTTGTTCCTCCGATCAATGAAAAAGTAAAGATACCACGCTTACTCGTCGTGGATGCGCTGGCCGTGGTTAATCGCCCGACGGCACCATCTCACCGCCGAACTCGGATTGCAGGGCTTGTTCCATGGAAGCGATCTCTTCGGCCGATAGATAGTCGAAGTGAGTTGCGCGTTTGCGTGCGGAAAGGCGGCCCTTGTTTTGCAGGCAGAAGCGAATGAAGAGATCGATCTGCCGGTCGGGCATATCCACGATTTCTTGGATCGCTTTCTTGGTCTCGTCGTAGTTGGCCAAGAACGCCAATTCAGCGGCGAGTTCCGTATCGATGGTCTGCTCGATGAAGCGAAAAAGCGCCTCCGCCTGCGGCGTCATGTCGATATAGCGGTACCATACAGCGATATCGTTGTGCACGATCAAGCGACCATTGGCATCGAGCGTGTGTTCTATCAGGGGCATCAGCTTGCGGGAAAATGCTTCCAAGGAAGCATCATAATCGGCAGAGTTCCCCAACATGGTTGCCGAGATGGGAAACATGACGCCCTTGGGTGTAAAGCCACGGCGAGCGAGAATGTTGTGGATCAGGAAGCGGTGGATCCGACCATTGCCGTCCTCAAAGGGGTGCAGAAAGACGAAACCATAGGCGATGGCCGCAGCCTGCATCACCGCGGGCACATGGCCTGCTTCCATGCGTGCGTGGGCAACTAGCAGCCCCTCCATCAAGTCGGGTAAGTCGGCAGGTACCGGGCTTACAAAGTAGATGTGTTCTTTTTGCCAAGCGACCGTCTCCCCGACGAAGTTCTGGGTCGCTCGGTAGTCGGCCTCGCGAAACCGTGCATCGACAATGCGGTTTTGCACCTCGACCAACTGCGCTTTGCGACAAAAGTCCTCTTGCTCCGCCAGTTGCAGCAGCGCCACGAAGCGCTCAGTTCGGGTCGAGGTGGGATTGATCTGTTCGATTGCAAACGACGATTTGGTTTCCTTGGTGTACAGGTAGCCAAGAGCGCGCTTGAGCAAGGCCGGATCATAGCGAGATACAATGCGCTGGCATCGCGCGGGCAAGTCGGCTGTTTCAAGGTCTCGCAGAATCGCGGTGCGGCGAATAGTTGGGCAGAATCGGCGGTCACCGAGCAGGTTGTCGTTGATCCGTTGACGACGGATTGGGCGCGCAGGCGCAACTGTGTAGTATGCGTCCGGTTCGAGTAAATCGACATAGTTTCCTCGCGTCAGGTCGTCCAGCGGCAGGGTCTTGCCGGTCAGGAACTCGTAGAGGAACCACAATCTCCGGGCATACTTACCAGTCGGTTTGGACTGGACGTATTCGAGGAATTCATCCGCTTCTATCTTCTGGAACAAGCTGGCGAGAATCGAGAGATTGGTCCCGTCGTACTTGAGCGCGAATTCAAGGTGATTGCCCAAGGTTTCCCCAGGCCAGTACTTGAGCGGGTAGATTTCCTCGATGACATCTTCACGGGCGTTGACCCGGTGGATTCCGCTGGTAGTCACCTTGGATTGGTGCCAGTTCGGGATGGTATCGAGGTTGTACCGCTCGATCAGTGCGGCATACCCGGCGGGCCTAGATGTCGGTCTCTCTTGGGCTGTTTCAACCATGGAATTCTCCACCAAAATGATTATTCAATGAGAATTATTGTTACAACATGGGTTATGTCAAGAAAAATAGTTACGGACAGATCTGTGGGCTATCGTACAATTCGGTTGGTATAGATAAAACGAATCGCAGGCTATGCAACTGGCACTCGACGAGTGCTAGCTGACTATCGGAAAGACGCTTGACAGAAGCGTGGGAGGTCGAGATTGTTGACTACCTAATGGCACAGTCATCGTCGGGCCGTGAAAAGGAAAAAAGATGACGCAGGAAGAAGCCTGGTACTTCCGCCACAACGGCTTCCACCGGGTGGCACGGACCCTGCCGAGAAAGTTGGTGGCTCGCCTGAACGCGGTCACGGACGAACAGATCGTGGCTCTAGCGGAGCCCGTCGAGTGGGAAACCGGCACCAATTCACGCACGCCCGAGGACGTGCGTCGCCTGTCGAAAATCCTATCGCGAGATCCAGTGTATCTCAAAGCGGCGACCCACCCGATCGTGCTCGATGCCCTCGCGGGCGTACTCGGCAACAACATCGAATTGCTGACCAACAAGCACAACCACATCATGGTGCGGCCGCCCGGCTCGGCCCCGGTGCCGTGGCATTCCGGCGAGGAGTTGTACGAGCCGATCTTAATCACAGCGCTCATCTATCTGGAGGAATCGACCATCGACAACGGCTGTGTGTACCTGGTCCCGGGCAGTCACTTGCGGCCCTTTGCAAAGCCGCGTCGCCCCGGCGGCGACTTCCGGCGCAACTCGCTATACCGGCGCTCGCTACCCGTGCCCATGCCAGCGGGTGGCGTGCTGCTGTTCAACGACTGCTGCTTCCACGGCTCCGATGTCAATCGCAGCAATGGCTCGCGGCGCAGCATGACCCTGGGGTACCGCGCCCACGACTCGCACGACGTGTTGAAGGACGATCCAGAAAAGATCCTCGTGCGCGGCGAGCGGGCCTACACCGGGCATCCCCATCCGTTCCCCAATCCGGAGAAAGGTAAGAAGCAGTGACTACTTGGGAAGACAACATCCAGCAAGCGAGGGCCGTGGCGCTCGAAATCCTGCAACCGTCCGCATCGCAGTTGGAGCACGGGCTGGCCTTGCACCGCGACGCCATCGTGTGCGAGTCGTACGGCCTCGGGCTGCTAGCACCAATCGACGGCGAGGCCATGGCGCAGGCCGTGGAGGCGCGGGCCTCAGAAGTCGAGCTACAGTACCTGTCGGAGCAGATGCGAATGACGCGCTGGGCCTACGACGACGAGCTAAAGGCCGAGTACTTGGGGGCCTGGGAGGCGTCCGGGGTGACTTGCGCCTTGCAAAACGCCGGCGAGGAGGGCAACAACCCCATGCGCATGTTGGGGCGACTGGCGCACTATACGCATCTGACGGATCGCCTGCGCGACCACGTGGCGCGCGCCGCCTTCCCCAGCGACATCGTCGCCGCAAAAGCCGCTGGACGGCGCTGCATCTATCAGACGTGCAACGGCGTGCCCCTCCCAGGAGAGCAAGCTACAGTCCAGCAAGAGCTTCGTTTCATCAGCCAGTTCTTCGAGCTTGGCTGCCGCATGATGCACCTGACCTACAACCGCCGCAACCCCATTGGCGATGGCTGTGCCGAGCCAGCCAACGCCGGTTTGAGCGACTTTGGCCGCGCCGTGATCGCCGAGATGAACAAAGTCGGCGTGATTGCCGACGTGGCCCACTCGGGCTGGCAGACCTGCCTAGACGCGGCCGAGGTGTCGCAAAAGCCGATCGTCGCCAGCCATTCGGCCTGCGCGGCCCTGAACCACCACCATCGCTGCAAGCCAGACGACGTGATGAGGGCGATCGCCGACAAGGGCGGGACCGTGGGCATTACCAACGTGCCGGCCTTTGTCGGCGGCAGCGGCTGTATCGACGCCATGCTCGACCACATCGACCACGCGGCAAAGGTCGTCGGCGTCGATCACGTGACGATTGGCACGGATCGACCTTACATTAGTTGTCGCGCCAAGGAGGAAAGCGCCAAGGTTTCAGCGCGACCGGGCAGCCGACCGCGCTGGGAAGCACTGTGGGAGGTCAACGACCCCGTGCAGCGCTCCGAGTGGCGCCATGAGCGCATGTTCCAGAGCACGGCGTGGACGAACTTCCCGCTGTTTACGGTCGGCATGGTGCAACGCGGTTATGCCGATGACGACATCCGCAAAATCCTCGGCGGCAACATCCTCAGAGTTGCCCGGGAGGTGCTGGGAGAGTAGGGAAGCCTAATTCCCGGCAAAACGCGCGCGAACTCTTATGAACGATGTCCCCATGCAGATCGACCCCAATGCCATAGACGCACAACCCGATCTGGTCTCGTCTAGCGAGGTGCTAACTTCGGGCCAACGGGTTTGCTTTCGTCCTTTGCGCGGCGATCAGGCCGCTGAGTTAGGCGCGTACTTCACCGGCTTGTCGCAAGCCACCCGTCGGGTGTACGGGCCGCATCCTTTTGACCAAGAGACGGCCGATGGCTTTTGCGCCGCGTTGGATAGCGCCCGGACTTTGCGTATGCTGGCCTGGGTCGAGGAAGAGGGAGTCGAGCGCATCGTCGCGTATTTCGTCGTCGAACTAGGCGTGCGGGCCGGGGATCGCCGGCGCTACGAAGCATTGGGCTTGGCCCTGCACGACGAGACCGATTGCACCCTAGCCCCCTCCGTGGCCGACGCGTACCAGAGCCAAGGGCTGGGCAGTTTGATGATGCAGCATCTGTTGAGGCTGTTGCCACGGCTGGGGCGGCAGCGCCTGCTGTTGTGGGGCGGAGTGCGAGCGGACAATCCTCGCGCCGTCCACTTTTACACTAAATTCGGTTTTCGGCGCGTGGGCGAGTTCCAGGCCGGGGACACCAACAACTACGACATGATCGCAGACTTGTGATGAGAGGAGAGACCATGGCGACTTTACAACTGAACGTGCAGTACTTCCAAGACAGCACACCCGCAGAAGTGCCGTGCCGCGAAGAGAATTTCGTCGTGCGGGAGTTGGACTTCGCCCTGCCGGTCGGGCAGACGGCGCTGGTGTTGATCGACCTGTGGAACGTGCATCACATCGATAGCTGGATCGAGCGCGCTGAAGCCGTGACCAAGGAAGTGATTGCGCCGCTCATCGGGCGGGCGCGGGAATGCGGCCTAACCATCGTGCAGGCGCCCAGTCCCGGAGTACTGGCCAATTTCCCGGATAAGTACGAAGTGTACCAAGGTTGCACGCCCGTGCCTGCACCGGGGCCGCCGCCAGCTTGGCCGCTGGCTGAGTTCCGCAGCCGGCAGGGGGAATACGCCTGTTTCCGGGGGCCGCGCGACCAAGAGCCAGGCATTGGTCCCTATTGGCAAAGCCTAACCGGGCAACTCGACATTTCGCCCCATATCGCCGTGGAGGCAGGGGACTTTGTCGTGGGCACGGGCCAGCAACTGCACGATTTGTGCCAAGAGCGCGGCATTCTGCATTTGCTTTTCGCCGGCTTTGCGACCAACTGGTGTATATTGGGCCGCGACTACGGCATTCGCGCCATGCGCGGGCGGGGCTATAATACCATTTTGGTGCGGGACGCCACCGAAGGAGTGGAATTCCCCGATACGCTAACGGCGCGGTGGGCCACGGAATTGGCCGTGCGTGAGGTCGAGCAGGTACATGGTTTTTCCACCTCGATGGCCGATTTTTACGCCGCCTGCACCGCCTTGGACTCACAGGAGAGTAACGCACTATGAATGAACCGGTCGTCTATCTCAACGATGGCTTTGTACCCGCTTCCCAAGCCCATCTCAATATCTACGATTTGGGGATCGTACTGGGTGCCACCCTGACCGAAATGACCCGCACGTTCCGACACGAGCCGTTCCGCCTGGAGGAGCACGTGCGGCGGCTTTTGCGGTCGTGTAAGTACGCCGGCATTGAGCTAGCGCTGGATCACGAGGGGCTGGTCGAATGCACGCGGGACTTGATCCAGACCAATAGCAAGCTGATCGGTCCCGAGCAGGATTTGGGCGTCG
This sequence comes from Candidatus Latescibacterota bacterium, assembly GCA_965261395.1. Classification (GTDB taxonomy): domain Bacteria; phylum Latescibacterota; class UBA2968; order UBA8231; family UBA8231. The sequence goes on along the minus strand of OZ253462.1, from coordinate 1,143,453 downwards.
TGCACTTTGTAACGCCTGGGGAAAACCAGATCTACGTTGGCAGCGCTGGGAAATCGGCGCGGCTGACGCCCACGTTGTGCATCCACTCCTTCCCGCTGCCCTTTGCCGTATGGCGGCCCTATTTTGAGCAGGGCGTCCACGCGGTCACGCCCTCCATCCGCCACGTGCCGCCCCAATGCGTTGATCCCAAGACCAAAAACCGCTCGCGCTTGCACTATTGGCTGGCCGATAAGCAATCGCAGGCGGTCGATCCCGCCGCCACCTCGCTGCTGCTCGATTTGGACGGCAACCTCACCGAGTGCTCGGGGGCCAACTTCGTCGTGGTAGAAAACGATGCGATCTTTACGCCCACCAGCCGCAATATATTGGAAGGGGTGAGTTTGGTGACGCTGCGGGAATTGGCACCTGAGTTGGGGCTGGGCTGGGTCGAGAAGAATTTACAGCCCTACGACGCGGTCAATGCCGACGAGGCTTGGTTGACCAGCACGCCCTATTGTCTAGCGCCGTGTACGCGCATCAACAATACGCCGATTGGCGACGGGAAGCCCGGACCCATATTCGGGCGGGTGATGGAGGCGTGGAGCCAGCGGGTGGGGATGGATATTCTGGAGCAGCTTAAAAACGCGGACTGAGCGGCGGCGCTGGCGCGATGGGAGTCAGTCCCAATCGACCTTCCGGTAACGGCTTAGTAGCTGTTGGCCTTTGGCGGAGAGCGACTCGTAGGAAGCCTGTGGCATCTCGACGTTTCGCGCGATGGCATACCAGTCGCGGCAGTAGCAGACGACGAACTCGGGGCGCGGGTCTGAGGTGCTGTTGGGAGTGCCTCGGTGAAGGGTGCGCACGTCTTGGATCCACATCGAGCCTTTTTTGAGGTTGAGGCGGTGAGCCGAGGGGAAGTGGCCTTTGAGGAGGATTTCGTCGTAGTGGCCTTCGAGTTCCGGGTCGGCTAGGTACTGGGTCGAGGGGAGGACTTCAAAGCTGCCGTTTTCCTCCGAGGTCTCGACCAAGGGAAATTTGACGCCTACTACGGGGACGGTTTCGAGGCCGACGTGAGGGATCTCGCGGGCGATACCGGTGTCGCGGTGCCAGTGTTGGAAGGCGCTCCCTTCGCAGGGGGTATTGGAGTGGTAGCAGGTGATGACGTAGCTGTCGGGACGCCAGCAGCGGTCGAGGAATTCTAAGATGACGGGGTGCTCGTAGATATCCGGGTCGGCGAAGGGTTCGACCCAAGGGATGGTCAGGGTGTAGCGGTTGGTCGTCTGCAAACGCCCCTGGCCGATGCGCGGGTCGCCCAGCTCGACGTTGGAAACTTCTGTTTCGCGTTCCTGGATATGTGACAGCAGCGGCAGGAATGCTTCGCGGATCTGGTCAATCTTTTCCTCGGGAATCATGTCCTCAAAAACGGCGTAGCCGTTGATTTTGAATTCGGCGAGCTTGAGGTCAAAATCTACATCGGCGCAGGTGAGAGTCATGGCAATCTCCTTCCGTTTGGCCTTTGTGCTACACTCAATCCCCGGTGCTTCCCTTGAGACAGTCCAATAGTTGAGTGCCTCGGTCCATTAGCAGGTCGAGGTCCGACTTGAAGGTGAGGGCCTCGAAGCCGGCGGCTTTTTTGGCTGCGAAGTCTTCGGGAGAATACGTGTTGCAGCAGGGGTTTTTGCCGGCTGCTAGGGTTGTGGCGACAATCCGCTCCATCGCCGCCTGATAGGCGGGGTCCTGTTCATAGACGGGACGATGGCGCGACAGACCCATCGACAGCGCCAAGTCAACCGGCCCGACAAAGCAGCCATCGACACCGGGCAGAGCCATGATTTCTTCGGCTTGCTCAACGGCGTCAATGTGTTCCATTTGCACCAGCAGCAAGGTCTCGTCGTTGGCTTTTTCAAAATAGTCGTCGCCGTAGTGGAGATAGTGGTCGCCGCCCAGCGAGCGCGCCCCTGTGGGCGGGTACTTGGCGGCGCGGGCGACTGCCTGGGCCGCGGCGAGCGAGTTGACCATCGGCACTACGACGCCGCCCGCTCCTAGATCAAGGGCCTTTTCCACTTCGCCAGGGTTGCCAACGGAGGTGCGGATCAGGGGGCGAGCACCGGTCGGGCGGGCGGCGTAGATGCACTCATAGGCGGTCTCCCAAGTCATTGGGCCGTGCTGGAGGTCGAGAACGATCCAGTCCCAGCCCATTAGCCCTAAGTAGCGGGAAATCGCCGGTTGGGGAATAGTCTGCCAGATGCCAACATTCATCGCCTAGAGGCCGATCTGCTCGGCGGGCGCGTTGGGCATTCCCGGATGCGAGCCGCCGGCGTTCTTGGAGAGGTTGCCGCCGTCTAGGGGCAGCATCGCGCCAGTGATCCAAGAGGAGGCATCCGAGGCGAGGAAAATCGCCGCGCCCTTGATGTCGTTGGAGTCGCCGAGGCGACCCATGGGGAGGCCGCGCAAATAGGTTTCGCCCAGCGCGGGATCCGCGGCGATGCGCTTCTTGAGGTCCTCGTTCATTAGCTGGGCGCAGACAATGGCGTTGACGCGCACGCCCTTGGCAGCCCACTCCGTGCTCAGCTCGCGGGTCATCTGCGCGGCGGCACCCATGCCCATGCTGTACGAGAGGTGACTGCGTCCCATGGCATTGATGCCGGCGATCGACACGAGGTTGATGATGCTGCCGCCGTGGCCCGAGGCCATCATGCGCCGCCCGGCCTCTTGGCAACAGACTAGGCGACCGACCACGAGGTTTTGCAGGGTAAACTCGACCTCCTCGGGCGTCAGGTCGAGCGGAGTATTGCGCCGCGCATTGCCGGCCACATTGCCGACGATGTCGATGCGGCCGTATTCTGCGTCTATTAATTTGAACATGGTGCGAATCTGATCGGGTTGCGACATATCGCACGTCGCCGGAAGGACGCGGCTGCCCAAGGCATCCAGTTCTCGGGCCGTCGTGGCCAAACCGTCGGCATTGATGTCGGCTAAGACGAGGTCGGCCCCTGCTTCGGCAAAGCCGGTGGCCATGGCTTTGCCGAGGCCGCTGGCCGCACCAGAGACCAAGGCGACGCGGTTGGATAGATCGAAGAGCGGATGGGACATGACAGCCTCCTGATTTTGTTTGGCTCAGAACATAGGGGCACGGCTAGCAGCGGCCAAGCCCTGCCGAGCTTGCGGCGATTCGTTCGCTCGCTCTATATTTGCTGCCGAAATTTGAACCTACTGGAGCCAATATGACCACTGCTATAGATGGCTGGATACGCCAGTCGCAAGAGAAAATTTTAAGCGGCGCGGGCGTCACTTTGCAGGATTTAGACGCGCTGCGCGACCTACAGGGCGGCGATCAGCAGCACCTCCTCTACATCTGGGCCGACCAAGACCGCATCGACTCGGGCGTCATCGCGTGGAACTACTTCGGCCCCTTTGATAGCGAGTTCCGCTTCGACCCCAAAAACGAATGTCCTTATGCCAACGCGGCCGCAGCTATGGCCGACGGATGGCGGGTGGTATCTTTTCCGGGCGTAGAGTACCCGATGGAAAACGCCCACAACCAACTCGGGTTTGAGTTTATCCTAGAGCGCTACTTCCAGCCCGGCGAGGGGCTGGATTTCACGCCGCACGGCCAGCGTCAATAAACGGAGGGGACCATGGAAGCCAACTGGAAAGAGCTGAAAAAAGAATTCTTCGACACCGGCTACGTCGTACTCGACGGCTGGGTCGAGCCTGAGTTGGTGGAGCAAACCAAGCAGGACGCCCACCAGTACGGTGCTATCGACATTTTCGAGCGCGAGAGCATCGGCGATTTGCTCTGCCATGCCAAGATCGTCGAATTCATCGCCTTCCTGCTGGAGACGCCCGAGGTCGCCATCAGCCCCTTCCGCTTCTGGAACCACCTTACGCAAGGCGGCCAAAGCGACGGCGGCGGCTGGCACGTGGACGACACCTATATGGCCGACCGGCCGCTGACCGAGATCTTGTGCATGTACTACCCGCAGGACGTGGAGGAAGACATGGGGCCGACCATGCTGTTGCCCGGCAGCCACCGGCGACTCTACACGCCGCCGCAGACCGCTAAGCTCGGCTGGATCCGCGGGCAGCAAAAAGTAGTCGCCAAGGCCGGTGCCCTCGCCGTGACCTTTGCCTCGATTCTCCACGCCCGCGCCGCGCATTTGTCCGCCAAGCCGCGCTCCATGATCAAATACGGCTACGAGGTGGCCGACCCCCAATACGGCTACTACCTGACCGAGCAAGCCTACCGCAACTTCCGCCGCACCGAGCTGGGCCGCTCGCTGACGCGACTAGCCGAAGTCAAGGACAAGGACGACTCACTGTGGAACTCCTACTGGAAATCGCACCAGAGCTATACTTTTCAAGACTTCAAACACCAAATCGGCGTGGTCGGACGGCGGCTGCGCAAGCATCTCGACCACGAACAGGTTAGCTAACGAAGAGGAGAGATTCGATGGTACACAAAATCCACAAGATCGCGGTCATCACCGACGATATCGAAGGAGCGGTGGCGTTTTACACTCAGAAACTAGGGCTGACCGTGGTAGAGCGCTTTGCCAACGACGACGACGAGGACTATGTCTTCCTCGACGCCGGCGGGATCCTGCTGGAACTCATGCCGCAAAAGAGCATGGGGCAGGCCTCTGGCTTCCACCACATTTCCTTTAAGGTCGATAGCGTGGAAAACAGCGCACAGGACTTGGAGGACAAGGGAGTCACCATCACCAAAGAGCCTTTCGACGTCGGTGGGGGGACCGGTATCACCTTGGGGTTTTTTGAGGGGCCGAACCAACTGAACCTTCAACTCTTTCACCGCGAGAAATGAGGCCACTATGCGCGTAGCAAGTGCAGACCATGCAGATATGAAGGAGCTGAGCGACGTCCACGGCGGGGCCGGGACGATCCTCTTCAATAGCTTGTGGGACCGCGCCGATTTTGCGACGCCTTTCGCCTTCGTCCACTGCGCGATTCTCCTACCCGGCGGCGGGATTGGCTACCACCGCCACGACGACAGCGAGGAGATTTTTATCGCCATTGACAACGCCTCGCAGTTCACCCACAACGGGCGCACGGCCGTAGTTGAGGGTGGGGCTGCGGTACCGTTGCGCTCGGGCGAGATCCACGCCATCTACAACCACACCGACCGCGAGACGCGCTGGTTCAACGTCCACTGTGTGGTTCCCGGCGGCGATCCCAAATCGACCGATCTGGGCGACGACCGGGTCGGTGCTGAATTGGAGTCTACCGACCGCCTGCCGGTGGGGCGGCTAGACCGCGGTGCGCTGAAATACAGCCAAGCGCACGGCGGCAAGGGCGAAGTCGGCGGTCGGCTCATCTGGGGGCCGGAGGACTTCCGCAGCAATTTCTACTGTTTGGCCCACTGTCTGTTGCCGCCAGACACTTCGCTCGGCTACCACCGCCACCAAGGCGTCGAAGAGGTCTATATCATCATCGAAGGTAGCGGGCGAATGACGGTGGACGATGAGACGCAGGAGGTCGCGCAGTGGGACGCGATTCCCAGTCGGCTAGGGGGCAGCCACGGCCTCTATAACCACACCCAAGAAAATCTCGAATTGCTGGTCGTCGCCGTCTGCGCCGAGAAGGGGCAGTTCGACTCGACGGACCTCGGCGACGATCTAAGCCAACGCTAACAGAAAGGACCATCCTTATGGCATCCGTGAAAATCACCTTTATCGGCCACGCTTCTTTCCGCTTTGAGTCCGACAAAGGCTCAGTCACCTACTTCGACGCTTGGCTCGACAGCAATCCCACCGCCAAGATGAAGCTCAGTCAGGTTAAAGCCGCCGATATCGTCATCGCCAGCCACGGCCACAGCGACCACATCGGCGACTCCTACGAGATCTGCAAGCGCACCAAGGCCAAGTTCGTCGGCAACTACGAGCTTTGCTCGGTCGCCGAGACCGTGCATGGGCTCAAGATGGGCTCGCGGGCATTGTCGATGAACCCCGGCGGCGCGGTCAAGGTCAAGGACGCCACGATCACCATGGTGCAGGGGCATCATTCGCAGTCGCTATCGACGCACGTGATCGGTGCCGAGCTGCCGGCGGGGCTGCTCTTCCATCCCGACAGCGCGGTCAATGGCTTCGTCGTGGCTTACAACAACGGCATTTCCATATACGACACGGCCGATACCTGCCTGTTCAGCGATATGCAGCTCATCGGCCAGATGTACGGACCGCAGATTGCAATTATGCCGGTGGGCGGGCAGTACACAATGGGGATCCGCGAGGCGGCGCGGGCGGCGAGCCTAATCCGTCCCGACATCGTCATTCCCTGCCACTACGGGCCGATTATGAATCAGCCAGCCGACATCGGCGCATTGAGCGAAGCGGTAAAATTCCTCTCGCCGAATACGCAGGTGGTGGAGATGCAGCCTGGGCAGACGTTGACCTATACGGCAAGTAGCTATCGGGTTGGTCGCCAAGGTGCTCGGCGCAAGTAGCAGGCCAGTGCCTAGCGACTTTCAGGCCAACGATCTCAATACGAGGTGCCTACGAGCAAAGGTGCTGCTGCTCAGTTAATCGACACCAAGAGACTAAAATGACATCTGCAAACATGCTCAGAGCCGTCCACTATCAGGACGTGGATCCCGGAACTCAGTGGATCAAGGACGCCGACGTCGCCATCAATTCCGACGGACCGCTCGATTCGGACCGAACCCTCACTCCGAACGTGGTCAAAGTGGAAGACGGGTACCGCATGTACTATCACGGCCTCGGGCCGCAGCGTCCAAACGCGGCTTCAAAGGGTTACATCCTCAGTGCCTTCTCCACCGATGCCGAGCGCTGGGAGAAGGAGCCGGGTGTCAGAATGGATGCGGGCGGGGACGGTGCCGAGCACTACATCTGGAGCCCGGACGTCATTCCGCTAGCGGATGGCCGCTACCGCATGTACTACGAGGGGAAGACCGAGCAGGGGGACGGCCAAGTTAAGGCCGCAATTGTGAGTTCTGTTTCCGACGACGGTCTGGTCTGGGAACGAGAGCCGGGCCTGCGCCTGGCCGGAGCAAGCGTCTCCTATCTGGCACCTCGCTGTCTTCACCTTGACCCGGCCGCAGAGCAGGGCGGCCCCCACTTTCGCCTCTACGCCAGTGCCTATCCCTATCCAGATGTTGCTTGCAACAACAAAAACATCGTCAGCGCAGTGTCAGAAGATGGTCTAGTGTTCGAGTTGGAGCCCGGCGTTCGCATACCCCAGGACCGAGCTTTCGAAACCTATGCCGTCTATGCCCCGGAGGTTTTGCGCCTAGGTGAGGGCGGCTTCCGCATGTACTACGCAGGCTGGACGGCGGCTCCAGAGGTACTAGGTGGATCAAAGTATCACGGCAGAATCTTCAGCGCATTTTCCAAGGACGGTCTGCTGTGGGTCAAGGATCCGGGAATCTGCATTGACAATGGGGGATCATGGGACGCAGCCAAGGCCTCAGAGCCGTGTGTGATCGATCTCGCCGACGGCCGCTTCCGCATGTTCTACGAAGCCTGTGATCTCGACGGACGCTGGCGCATTGCCAGCGCGACTTCGGCTGCATCTACTGCGCCTCACAGCCCTTGACCCGCTAGCTGATAACTCCGTTCATCCTTCCCGCAAATGATCGCCCTGTAACCAAAGGATTACCGCCATGTCGAGCACTGAAGCCCCCATCGGTCCCAACGATGCGATTAAGGTCACCAAGATCGAGACGTTCGTTCTCAAAAACTCCTGGGTCTTCGTCAAGATCTCGACGGACGCGGGTATCACCGGTTGGGGCGAAATGCTCAAGGACGACGCCAAGGCCTGTGCCGCCGGCGCGCTCGAAGTCGCCGACTATCTAGTGGGCAAGGATCCCCGCCCAGTCACCTTCCACTGGCAGGCCATTCACCGAGGAGCCTTCTATCGCGGCGGCCCGATCAAAACCGCCATCTCCTCCGGCATTGATATGGCCCTTTGGGACATCACCGGCAAATGCTATGGCGTGCCCGTGTACAAGCTGCTCGGCGGTCCCACGCGCGAGCGGATTCGGGTTTACGGCGAAGTGAGCGAGAAGACCGGGGTCAACGCCATGAAGGTGGGTCCGGGCACGTCGCGTTCCCCCTTCAAATACATTGAGGGGCAAAAATTTGTCGATGAGATTGTCGAGCGTTTCAAGGCGCTCCGCGAACAACACGGCTCCGGCGTCGATATCGCCGTTGACTTTCACGGCGCGGTACAGCCTCCTACCGCCTCGCTGCTCATCAAAGCGCTCGAACCGTATCATCCTTGGTTTTACGAGGAAATTGTGCAGGCCCTCAACATCGACGTCATGGCCGAGCTCGCCGAAAAAACCCACATCCCCATTGCCACTGGCGAGCGCATCTTTACCAAGTGGGGGTTCAAGGAAATTCTCGAAAAGCGCGCCGCCCACATCCTCCAGCCGGACGTTTGCTATGCCGGCGGCATCACCGAATTGAAGATCATCGCCGGCATGGCCGAGGCTTACTACTCACCGCTGGCCCCACACAACCCCCAAGGTCCCTGTTCGCTCGCCGCGAGTCTGCAAGTCGCCGCTGCCATCCCCAACTTTCTCATCCAAGAGCGCGGCGACAACGAATACGCGGATCTGCTTGCCAAACCCTTGGCACCAGTGGCCAACGGCCACCGACCCCTGCCCACCGATCCCGGCCTCGGCATCACCATCGACGAAGACAAGCTCATGGACCAAGTCGGCGAACCGCATTCCTATCAAGCTCGCTTGGATCCCGACGACGGGTCGGTCGTGGACTGGTAGGCTGGAGAGAAGGCACACCAATCGGAGGAACACATTATGAAGCGCACTTTTAGCGTGAAGGCTATCTGGGACGATGAGGCGCAGGTCTTCTATGCCCAAAGCGACATTGAGGGCTTACATATTGAGGCTGCCAGTCTTGATGAATTTGAAGGAATCATGCTGGACGCGGCACCTGAATTGATTATGGCCAACCATCGAAGTGCGTCCGAGATTGCCGAACACACTCTCAAGGATCTGATACCGGCCATTTTGTGGGAGAGATCGGAGACAGAGGGAGTGAGATCATAACTTGGCAGATGAATTCTACAGAACAGTCACCAGAGAGATTGCCAAATTCGGTTTTGAGTATTGGAAAAACGCAAAAGGTTCACACGAAAAGTGGAAGTGCTTGAATACCGGCAAAATTTTGCTGGTGCCGCGTAACCTGAAAAGTCGCCATACGGCAAATGCTATCCTGAAAGATGCGGGAAGTACCAAGAGAGTCTGATTGGCTTTGGTCACAATGAACTGCATCCATTGTCATGGGCAGATGAAGCGATCGAAGGCCCCCTTCCATGTTGACCACAAAGGCCATCACTTGGTGTTCGACACAGTCCCGGCTTGGGTCTGTGCCCAATGTGGTGAGGCGTACTTTGAAAAGCGCGAAGTCGATGTAATTCAGAGCGCCATTACGGGGCTCGACCAACAAGCCCAGCTACTTGTCGCAGATACTTAGAGACTGTCGAGGTCTTGCGTCGTTACGGTGCCCAATGAAAGATAACGTCGATTATCGGGAATTTCCGCTCGCCTCGATCTCCGCGACCTTGACGAACAAGTAAATCTGCGCCAGTGTACACGCGCTCAAGGGCGACCGACCGCATGAGTGGCATGCGGCGGAACTATAACAGAGGAGGTGAAAACACCTATTCCCCTGAACGGTAAAGCCGTCAGTCCCACGGAGCCAGATTATGGGAACTGAATCACAACTCAATGTGCTGAAGAACGAAGTGGTTACACATTTTTTCGTAAACACAGCGGACCAAGACTATATTCTTGCACGGATGTCCCATCATGGAGACATAGTCAATGGTTTTTTTTGGGCAGCCGGCCAAGCAATCGAGAAATATCTCAAGGCATCTCTGCTGTTGAATAGAAAGCCCTCGAAAGAATATAATCACGATCTGGTCAAGTTGTTTAAAGCTGTTAATCAGTATGCTTCCGACTTGTTTCCAGAACGCTTGACTAAGCCTCCACAACTTAAAACAGGGTTTTTTAATGGAGAAGAAACTCCTGTCGAATTTCTAGAACGGATAGAACCATATACAGACCCGAATAGCCGATACAACATATTCGGTTACTGCTTGTCCCCTGGAGACCTATTTTATCTTGATCAGTTCATATTCGCTGCTAGGCGTGTGGCATTCCGACTAGACGCAGGAGCTTCACGAACAGTACATAAAACGCTGGTGCGTCTTCCCAAGTACCAGCCGCGTAAGGGTCTCCTTGGCAAAATCATAACAGATTCCAACCACAAGTTTTATGATGCGGTACTGCATTTCAATTTCCCCTTTGCTCCAGACGATTATGAACACAAGCAAAACAAGCCAATTCAGATCAAAACTCAGATCATTTCTAGTGAGGGAAGTTCAGTACTTGATAGGCTTATTTTCGTGCTTTTAGAAAGGCCAAAGTCGTCTATTAATGCCGATCTTTATATCGAAAGGGCGGAGTTGGCTGACTGGGTAGTGAAGAACATCCGCCTGCCAAAGGATAAGGTTATTAAACAGAAGTTGTGCAAGGCGAGCACATGCTTGCGTACACGTGCATCGGCATCGAGATCTTCTAATTTGTGAAGTTAAGTAGATGATTATTTACTCAAATACTCATCTACTAATTTGCGTACGATGTCGCTTACTGAGCAGTCTCCCTCGACGGCCCGCATTTTGAGCTGACGCATCGTTTGTTTGGGAATATCCAGATTCAGCCGCACCTTTTCGTCCGCGCTCAATACGTCCAGTGCCGCCTGCTTGCCCTCAGATGGGCGCGTGGAACGCTTAGATTTCAGCATTGAAGAGCCTCCTTGAGTTCGTGTTTGATCGCCTCGATTTCGCCGGGGAAATCCGCTAGGACGGTTCGCCCCTCGCTGGCAGTAGTAGGATAAACAACGCGCTGGGTCGTCCCTGACTTGAAAACGGGCAGGCCATAATCTTCCAAGGCCGCGACGATCTCTCCGCCCAGCTTGGTATTCTTAATCGCCCGAGACACGACGAAGAAGGCCAAGGGCCTGTCCCCGGTAACGGCCCGCCGCGCTTCAATCATTTCGACCAGATCGGCGCAGGCCCACACGTCAAAAGGCGACGGCTGGACGGGAATCAAAACCAGATCGGCCACTTTCACGGCCACAGCCGAGAGCTTGGCAATTTGGGGAGCGCCGTCGATCAAAATCCAATCGTATTCCCTCACTACCTTCAAATCCCGCGCCAAGGTTTCCCGATCCAAGCCCACCACGTCCAAAACTTCGCCCCCGTTAGCTTCGTGCCAATCCCGCGCCGATCCCTGGGGGTCAGCATCCACTAGCAGCACCGTTTCCCCATCCCTTTGGAGCGCATCGGCCAGATTTATCGCCAAGGTCGTTTTTCCCGATCCGCCCTTTTGGTTCAGTACCGCGACTTAAGACAGCTTATTGTGAACCTCTCTAAAAAACGGCCCGCCTTCGTGCGCATTGACGACGAAGGCGAGCCGGTGGTCATTCCTCCTCAGCCGCTTCAATAATCTCGACGCGGCATGAGACAGTTCCTACCCAATCTTCACCGTCCGCTGCCCCTTCCCAGCCCGCAACACAGCCGTCGCAACCTCCAAGGCGGCGATCCCATCTTCCCCAGTCACTAAAGGCTGTTCGCCATCGGTGAAGCACTTGACCACGTGTTTGTCCTGTTCGGCGAACATGTCCTTGAGCGGATAGGAGTACACCCGCTCGCGGCCCTCACCCATCTTGAGCGTAAAGGCACCGCTTTTTTGCGGATTGAAGCGCGCCGGAGCTTTCTGAGCAGTCATGCCGAATTGCAAGGTGCCAGCCGGGCCAATCACATCGTTGAGGCTTGCCACGGGCACGCCAGCGGCCACGCCCCAAGACCAGATCAAGGAGTGCTGGTCGCCGCTGGCGAAGTTGACGATGACGCTAGCGGTGTCAGCGCCGACGCTGGTGGGGTCAAATTGCAGGGAAGAGGCTTGCGCCGAAGCGGCCGGGCCAAAAATCTGCAAGGCGAAATCGTAGTTGTGTACGGCACCGTCCATCAGCGGACCGCCACCTTTGTTCTCATCGCGGAACCACGGGCGGCCCGGGCGGCCCCCCCCAGCAAAGCGCCAGATGACCGGTGCGCCAACGGCACCGGATTGGACGATCTCCTTGAGCTTGCCCCACTGCGCGTCAAAGCGGCGCACAAAGCCGATGGTCAGCCGCACGTCGGCCTGACTACAAGCATTCGCCATGCGCCGCGCATCAGCCACTTTCAGCGCCATGGGCTTCTCGCAGAACACGTGCTTACCGGCTTTGGCGGCGGCAATGACCGGCGCGGGGTGCTGGAAGGTGGGGGTGCAGACCCACACCGCGTCGATCTCGGGCAGGTCGAGCAGCGCTCGGAAGTCCGCGAAGTGGTGTTCGGCCCCGAAGTCGCGGGCGAAAGCCTCGGCTGCGTCGGCGACGACATCCGCGGCCGCGAGAATGCGCGCACCCCGGATCCGGGATAAGCAACTGGCGTGATGGCGGGCAATGCCGCCGCAGCCGATAAAACCGATATTCAGCATGATCTTCTCCTATTGGCACGTAGGTGATTGCGAGAGCAAAGTAATGGCGTCTGGCGCGACGCCTGTCAAGGGATTGCCCGCCATCCAAAAGCGACAACTCATTGTCAAACAAAATGTTACAACATCTCTCAACACTCGGCTTGCCTTGACTTTTCCCTAGCCCAAGTATAGCTTTTTTTGATTCTTTTCTCTATGGGAAAGGCAAACAAAAGGTCGTGCAGACCTCATTTCGCATACTAGTGGCATTGGCGTCGTTGCTCTTGGCTGCTCCCGCGCTCCGCGCACAACCCACCATGGCGCCAAGCGAGTTGCGCCGCGGCATGAGCGGCTTTGGACTGACGACCTTCCAAGGCACTGAGATCGACACCTTCCAAGTCGAAATTTTGGGGGTGCTAAAAGGGGCCTTGGGGCCGCGCATGGACATGATCCTCGCGCGGCTCTCCGGCGGCCCCTTGGAACACACGGGTCTCATAAGGGGCATGAGCGGCAGCCCGGTGTACATCGATGGGCGGCTCATCGGTGCCATCTCCTACGGCTGGTATTTTTCTAAGGACCCCATCGGCGGCATCACCCCCATCGCCCACATGCTCGAAGTCGCCACCCGCGAACATCCCACGCCAAGCCGGTACGGAAAAGCTTTAAAACTAGACGAAAAAACCACTCGCCTGCTCGGCGGCGAGGGCGTCAGCACCCTAGCGCCGCTGGGGATGCCCATAGCGGTTGCTGGCTTCAGCCCGCAGGGGCGGCAAGTGTTGCGCGACGCACTCGACGCGCCGGGCATCCAGCTTTTGGACAGCCCGGCGGGGCAGGCGCTACCCGACCAAGAGGTGCCCTTCGCGCCCGGGGCCTCGCTGGCCGTGCAGCTAATTCGCGGCGATTACAGCGCCGCGGCAATCGGCACCCTTACTTGGGTCGGCGACGGACGTTTCGTCGGCTTTGGGCATCCGATGTTTTTGTTGGGGGCCACCAACCTGCCTGCCACCGGGGCCTATATCCACCAAGTCATTCCCATCCAGACCGCCTCTTTCAAGCTGGGAACGCCGACCGGCGCAGTGGGAGCGGTGCGCCAAGACCGCCTGCCCGCGATCGCCGGGACGCTGGGCGCGGTGCCGGACATGCTGCCGGTGCAGGTCGCCCTGCGGTCGGCGGCTGGCAACCACGCCTTCCGCTGTGAGGTGCTGCGCCACCCCGAGCTGAGCGCAGCCCTCGTCCGCTCGGTTTTGTTCAACTCCCTCGAAACGGCTGAAAAGCTCTTTGGCGATGCCACGCTGCGGGTGCGCAGCCACATCGCGCTGACCGATGGCCGCACGGTTGAGCGCGAGCAAGTGTACAGCAGTGGGGTCGCGCTGATCAGTGCCGTAATAGACGCAGTACAGCCGGTCAGTGTGCTGCTCAACAACTCCTTTGCAGGGCTGGCCTTAGACTCGCTGCATTTTGAGTTGGAAATCGGCGAAACCCTCGCGCAAGCTCGCATTACGGGCCTGCGGCTGTCGCCGCCCGATCCCAAGGCAGGGCAGCGGGTTTCGCTGCAAGCGACGTTGCAACCGTATCGCGCCGAGCCGGTTACAGAGCGCATGGAGTTGGATCTGCCCGCGCATCTCGAACCCGGCCCCTTCGTCGTGCGCGTCGGCAGCGGTGTGGCGAGCACGAGTTGGGAAGCGGCGCGGCGGCCCGATGCGTTTGTGCCGCGCAATACCTCTGACTTGCTCGCCTTGCTCGAGCGCACGGGTGCCGCCGATGAGTTGGTCGTCGAGATCTTTCGCGCCAACCCTGGCTTTACGGTGGATGGGCGCGAGTTGCCCGGGCTGCCTCCCTCGGCGCTGGCCGTGCTGAGCGCGGATCGCTCGGCTGGGCATCTGGGGCCGGTGCAAGGCGAGGTCGTCCTCCGCCACACCCTAACTACCGACTACGTTCTCTCCGGCGAGCAAAGCCTCGACATGACACTGAGAAAGCCCTGATCTAATGATACGCACTACGACCCGCGCCCTACTTTCGTTTTTCTTGGTATTGTCAGCGGTCAGCGCAACCGAAGCGGGGCGCGCCAAGGCTTGGCAGCAGCACGCGTACGACGATTTTGCCGAAGGCGAGAGCGAAGGCATTTCCATTGCCGCGGACGGCGCACTGGAGCTAGCGCCCGCGCTCGTCGAGCTAGCATCATTAGATGCCGAGCGCGTCTGGTCCATGGCACCCAACCCCAAGGGGGGTCTCTACGTGGGCACCGGTGACTCGGGCCGGCTCTTTGCCATCGATGACAAGGGGCAAGCCGAGTTGCTGTTCGACTCGCCCGAACTCGTCCTCCACGCCCTGATCGCTGGCCCCGACGGGCGGCTCTACGCTGGCTCGGCCCCCGACGGCCTAATCTACGCGCTCGACGCCGAGGGGCAGGCGGAAACCCTGCTCCAGACCGGCAGCCACTACGTGTGGGACTTCGCCCTAGTCGACGGCCAGCTCTACGCAGCCACGGGCGAACCCGGCCGAGTGCTCAAAGTTGCCAAAGATGGGTCGCACGAAGTCTTCTTTGCTCCAGAAGATCGCCACGTTATAACCCTGCTTGCCCACGGCGACCGCTTGTACGCCGGCACGGCCGGCAAGGGCCGCATCTACGAGATCAACGGCGAGGGCCGCGGGCGGCTGCTTTTTGAAAGCGAGCAAGAAGAAATTCACAACCTAGTGGCAGGCATCAACGGGGAGATGTTCGCCAGCGCGATTCCCGCGCCAAGCAAGGGCGAAAATTCCCACAAGGTCCCGGCTGCCGTGTACCGAATCGGAGCAGAAGGGGCGGTCTATCCCATCTGGGAGGATACCGAAGCCCCAGTCGTCAATCTCGTTGCGGCCGGCGAGCGCCTGCTGCTCAGCGCCTCCAACCCAGCGCGGCTTTTGCGCCTCAGCGCCGATGGCCGCCGGGCGTTGGTCGTGCAATTCGAGAGCTTCGTTCCCAGCTGCCTCTTGTTCGGGCAAGACGGCGCGCTACTCTTGGGCGGGGCGCAAAATGCCGCCGTTTCTACCCTGCCCGAGAAGGGCCGTCACAAGGGGCACTTTGAATCAGCGGTCGAGGACTTTGCCATCCACGCGCGGTGGGGGGCGCTCGAATGGCGCGGCACCCAACCCGCAGATACCCGCATCACCGTGCAGACGCGCACCGGCAACAGCGAAGAGCCGGACAAGACCTGGAGCGCGTGGTCTGAGCCCCTGACCGAGAGTGGCCAAACCATTGCCAGTCCCCCCGCTCGCTTTATCCAGTACCGGGTCGAGATGGAATCTGAGCGCGACGGGGTCACGCCCCGGCTCAGCTCGGTCGAAATCCGCGGCGTCCAAGTCAACCTCAAGCCCCGCATCACCGAATTGCAAACCTTTCCCTTCCGGCCGCAACAATCCGGCAACGGCGGCCAACCCCAAGGCGCACCTCAAGCTGGCCAAGGGCGGCGCAACCATCGGCCCCCTCAAGCCAAAAGCCTGCGTCTAGTGCGCTGGCAGGCCCAAGATCCCAACGAGGACGAGCTGGTGTACGACCTCTATCTCAAGGGCGAGGATCAGCAAGCGTGGAAGCTGGTCGAAGAGAACATCGCGCACACCTCAATCGTCTGGGACACTGAATCCATGCCCGAAGGCCAGACCCAGCTCAAACTGGTGGCCTCCGATCGCATGGACAACCCAGCGACTGAACGCCTGCGCGACGAGCGCGAAAGCGCGCCCTTCGCCATCGACAACAGCCCGCCCACCGTTGCGCTCGACGCGCAGACCAGCGCCGATGGTGCCGTCGTCGAAGTGGCGATTAGCGACCGTATCTCAGCGGTGCAAAAAGCCTATTACACCATTGACTACGACGAACAACAACACCCCATCGCGCCGTTGGACGGCGTCTTTGACAGCCGCGGCGAAAAGGCGCGCTTTGCCGTCGAAGGGCTGGACGCGGGCGAGCACGTCATTGTCGTGCGGGCCATTGACGTCCTCGACAACATCGGCGTGCGGCAAATCGTCGTCCAAGTCAAGTGAACCAGCCCGCGCAATACATGCGCCGCGCCCTGCGATTAGCGCAGCGAGGGCGGGGCAAAGTAAGCCCCAATCCCATGGTTGGCGCGGTGGTGGTGCGCGGGGACTGCATCGTCGGCGAAGGGGCTCACCTGAAGGTCGGCGGCCCCCATGCCGAGGTCCACGCCCTGCGTCGGGCCGGCGACGAGGCGCGGGGGGCCGATCTCTATGTCACGCTGGAGCCCTGCTCCTTCCACGGCCGCACCCCGCCCTGTACCGAAGCGGTGCTTCGCGCTGGCATTAAAAGGCTCTACTGCGCGATAGAAGACCCCGACGAGCGCGTGGCTGGGCAGGGAATCGCCGCGCTGCGCGAAAAGGGCGTCGCCATCGACGTCGGGCTTTGCGCTGAAGAGGCGCGCCGCCTCAACGCGGCCTACATCAAACACCGCACCCAAAACCTGCCCTTGGTCCTGCTCAAGCTGGCGCAGACCCTCGACGGTCGCATTGCGGCGCGCAGCGGTGATGCGCGTTGGATCACCGGTGACCGAGCGCGGCGACACGTCCATCGCTGGCGCTCTTGGGTCGATGCCGTGGCCGTGGGCGCGGGCACGGTGCAAGCCGACGATCCCCTCTTGACGGTGCGCCACGTGCCAGGGCGCGACCCGCGACCCATCGTCATAGACGGGCGCTTGCGCACCTCGCCCAAGGCTCGCGTCTATCAGCGGCCCGGCGCCGTGCTCGTCACCGCAGAGGACACGCCCACCGACAAGCACCGAGCCTACGAGGCCCAAGGGGCCGAGATTTGGACTTTTCCGGCATCTGCCGGGCGCATCGACCTGCGCCTGCCCCTTGGGCGCATGGCGCGAGAGGGCATGACCAGCGTCCTCATCGAAGGCGGCGGCCAGTTGGCCGCTGCCGCACTCGGCGACCGCGTCGTTGACCAAGTCCTGCTCTACCTCGCACCGCGGCTGATGGGCGAGGGGGTCGCTGCCATTGGCGACTTGGGAGTCGAGCGCGCGGCCGACGCCATTCGCCTAGGGTCCAGCCGCACCCAGTGGCTGGGCCCCGACCTGCTCTATACGGCTGAGGTACAATACACTTGTTCACCGGACTCATAGAGGAACTCGGGAGCGTGCGCGGCCGCGTGCGCCGAGGCGCGTTCCAGCAGTTGGAGATCGAGGCCAAGCGCGTTCTCGCTGGCTTGCAGGTGGGGGACAGCGTCAATATCGATGGGGCTTGCCAGACCGCCGTGGCCATAAGAGAGAGCAGCTTTGCGGTCGAGACGGTCGCCGAAACGCTCGCCCGCACGACCTTGGGCACCCTCGGCATCGGGCAAGCAGTCAACCTAGAGCGCGCCCTCCGCGCCGACCAGCGGCTCGGCGGCCACCTCGTCTTGGGGCACGTCGATGGGGTCGCCCACATTCGCCGGCGCACGGAGCGCGACGGGGAGCATCGCTTCGAGATCGAGCCGCCGCAGCCGCTCGCCCGCTACATCGCCGCCAAAGGCTCGGTAGCCCTCGACGGCATCAGCCTGACGGTGGCCGAGGTCGGCGGCGATGCCTTTACGGTTGCGGTCATACCGCATACATTTGATAATACGACGCTTAGCCAGCGGCGCGCCGCTGATTCTGTCAACCTCGAAGTCGATGTGATCGCCCGTTATGTCGAGCGTTTGCTCGGCGGACAACCCCAGCTCAGCTTTGAAGATTTGCGCGATATGGGATACTGAGTAATGCTAGATTTTAACACCATCGAAGAAGTCGTCGAGGACCTGCAAAGCGGCCGCATGGTCGTGCTCGTCGACGAGTGCGAAGCCGTGGGTGAGGGCGTGTTGGTGATGCTCGCCGAGCGGGCCACCGCCGCCTCGGTCAACTTCATGACGCGCTGCGCCAGCAGCCCGCCCGTGGTCGCCGCCGCTAGCACGCACCTCAAGGCCCTCGAACTGCATATGCAGGTTTCCAAGGCCCACGAGCCGATGGACGCCTCGATCATGGTCTCGGTCAATGCCCGCGCCATCGAGGGCACTGGCGTCTCGGCACAGGACCGCGCCGCGACTATTCGCAAACTAGCCGACCCCGACAGTGCGCCCGAAGACTTCGTCCAGCCTGGGCACGTCACGCCGCTCCAAGCCCAACCGGGCGGGGTGTTGCGCCGCGCCGGCCACACCGAAGCCTCGGTCGATCTAGCGCAGATGGCCGATTGCCAGCCCGTGGCCTTGATCGCTGCCATCCTCGACGAAGCGGGCGCGCTAGCCGACGCTCCCTACCTGCTCCACTTCGCGCGCGAACACGACCTTAAGATTACCACCATCCACGATCTGATTGCCCATCGCCGACGCACCGAGAAACTGATTCATCTAGAGGCCCAGTCGCCCATGCCGACCCGCTACGGCGAATTCACAGCCTATGCGTACCGCAGCTTGGTTGACGACAACCCGTACCTCGCCCTCGTGTACGGCGAGGTTGCCGACGGCCGCGACATCTTGGTGCGCATGCACTCGGGTTGTCTGACCGGCGACGCGCTCGGCTCGCTGCTGTGCGACTGCGGCGAACAGCTAGCGCAATCCATGCAGCTCATTGCCGCCGAGGGGCACGGCGTAATCGTCTATATTCAGCACCACGAGGGACGCGGCATCGGTATCTTGCACAAGCTCAAAGCATACGAACTGCAACAGCAGCAGGGCCTCGACACGATTGAGGCCAACCACGCCCTCGGCCACCCCATGGACTCGCGCGACTACGGCATCGGTGCCCAAGTGCTCTACGATCTAGGGTTGCGCCGAGTGCGCTTTTTGACCAACAATCCCAAAAAGCGGGTCGGCTTGGAGGCCCACGGCCTAACCGTCGTCGAGCAAGTGCCCATTGAGGCCGCTCCCAACCCGCACAATATCCGCTATCTAACAACCAAGCGCGACAAGATGGGCCACGCCCTCTTGCTCAAACGCGCCGCCGCCGAGGATGACAGCCATGCCAAAAGTGCATGAAGGACAGCTCGACGCCCGAGGCCGCAAATTTGGCATTGCAGTCAGCCGCTTCAACGACTTGGTGACCACCCGGCTCCTCGACGGCGCGTTGGACTGCATCCAGCGACACGGTGGCGACGGCAGCGACATAGAAATTGCCTGGGTCCCCGGTGCCTTTGAACTACCCATTGCCGCCCAGAAGCTAGCGGGCACGGGTCGCTTTGACGTCGTTATCTGCTTAGGGGCGATCGTCCGCAGCGATACTCCTCATTTCGATTACGTAGCGGGCGAATCGGCCAAGGGAATCGCCCGCGTCGGCCTCGACAGCGGCATCCCGGTGATCTTTGGCGTCATCACCGCCGACACGGTCGAACAGGCCGTGCAGCGCGCGGGTGTCAAGGCCGGCAATCGCGGCTGGGACTCCGCACTCAACGCGGTTGAAATGGCCAGTTTGATGGCCGAGTTAGGATGAGCGGCGACGACGATTTTTTTGGCGATGGGACCTCTGCCGACGAGGCACCTCCCAACAACCGCCACGGCGCTCGCCAAGTGGCCTTACAGGCCCTGTACTGGGAGCAGAGCGCGGCGACCAACTCACTCGGCGCACTGGATCAGCTCTGTGCGCGCTTTGGCTTGGCGCAAGAGGTGCAATCCTTTGCAACCGAACTCTTGCAGCACGCAGCCGAACATGCAGACGAATTGGACGCGCTAGCAGCGGATCGGGTCCAGCACTGGCGCTGGGAGCGCATCGCCCGCATCGACCGCTTAATCCTGCGCTTGGCCTTGGCCGAAATGCTATTTATCGAGGAAATTCCCGTCCGGGTCTCCATCTCTGAAGCTGTCGAATTGGCCAAGTCCTACAGCACCGACAGGTCCTATGCCTTCGTCAATGGCGTCCTCGACGGTATCGTGCGCCAGAAGGGGCTCGCCGTCTGAGTTGAAAATGCGTAGAGGTCATAGCGTCAGTCCGCACGTATGCTTACAAACCAATATCGCAGCCGATCTACCCCTATGGTACTAGTCTAAGAGGATTTTGTATGCTCAACTCGCTCGTAAAAAAATTCCTTGGCTCGCAGGCTACGCGCCAGTTCAAGCGCACTCTGCCACAAGTGGACCAGATCAGCCAGCTAGCGGCTTCGTACCAATCTCTGAGCGATGCCCAGCTCCAGGCCAAAACCGCGACCTTCCGCCAAGACCTGCGGGCGCGCAACGCGGATAGCCGCCAGCAGCTCGAAGCAGTCGAAGAGCGCCTGCGCGGTGATCTAGAACCTGAAGAGCGCGAGCGGCTCAACGACCAGTACGGAGCGCTGGACAGCGCCATCCGCGACGTGGAAACGGCCTTCCTCGAAGAAATCATGCCCGCAGCCTTTGCCATGATCGTCGAGACCTGCCGCCGACTCTTGGGCCGCAAGTGGGACCGCGCCGGCGAACCCGTGGAGTGGGACATGGTGCCCTACGACGTGCAGATCTTCGGCGGCATCTCGCTGCACCAAGGCAAGATCGCCGAAATGACTACCGGCGAGGGCAAGACCTTAGTGGCTACGATGCCCCTCTTCCTCAACGCCATACCCCAACGCGGGGTCCACCTCGTTACCCACAACGAATACCTCGCCCGGCGCGACGCCATGTGGATGGGGCCGATATACAATTTTCTGGGGCTGTCGGTGGGCATCATCCAAGACGTGTTTCAGGCTGGTGCCGAGGCATTTCTGCTCCAAGTGCCCGAGGGTGTGCTCGAGGAATTCCGCTGGGAGCGCACCGACCACAAGGCCGCGTACCAGGCCGATATTGTGTACGCTAATCACAGCCAGGTCGGCTTTGATTATCTGCGCGACAATATGGCCGTGCGGCTCGAAGACCTGATGCAGCGCGAATTCAACTACGCCATCGTCGATGAAGCCGACTCGATCCTCATCGACGAAGCGCGAACCCCGCTCATCCTCTCCGGGGCCGTCCCCGACTCCACCAATCAATACAAAGAGATGCGCCCCCTCGTGGAGCGGCTTATGAGGGCCCAGACCAACTTGGTCAACAAGGTCATCGCCGGGGCCGAGCAGGTGGGCAAGGAAACGGGTGAGTACGACTACGACACTGGGATTGCTCTACTCAGGGCCACCCGTGGCGCTCCTACCAATCGTCGGCTGGCCAAAATTCTGCAAGAGGAAGGCGTCAAGCGGCTGATCAACCGGATCGAGGCCGACTACATGCGCGACAAGCGCCTCAACGATATTGACGAGGGCCTCTACTTCGTCGTCGATGAGAAGGGCAACACCATCGACCTCACCGAGAAGGGGCGCGACCTGCTCTCCCCCAACGAGCAGGCCCTCTTCGTGCTGCCCGACATCAGCCTCGAGGTTGATGCCATCCGCAACGACCCGGACCTAAGCGCTGAGGAAAAGGCCCGCAAGGAGGAGGATGGACACCGCGAGTACGCCGAGAAAAGCCAAGCGGTACACAACATCAACCAACTGATGAAAGCCTATACCCTCTTCGAGAAGGATGTGCAGTACCTCGTCTCCGAAGATAGGCGGGTGATCATCGTCGATGAAGCCACGGGCCGCCCGCAGCCCGGTCGGCGCTTTGCCGACGGCCTCCACCAAGCGCTAGAGGCCAAAGAGGGGGTGAGGCTACAGGACGAAACCCGCACCGTGGCCACCATCACCGTCCAGAACCTCTTCCGCATGTACCACAAGCTGGCCGGCATGACCGGCACGGCCGAGACCGAGGCCAGCGAGCTGTGGGAGATCTACAAGCTCGACGTGTCCGTCATCCCCACCAACCGCCCGATTCGCCGCTTTGACCAAGAGGACCAGATATTCCGCACCAAGCGCGAGAAGTACAACGCGATCATCGAGGAGATTGACCGCCTGCATCAGCTCGGCCTGCCGGTACTAGTCGGCACCATCTCGGTTGAGATCTCCGAGTTGCTCAGCCGGATGCTCAGCCGACGCGGCATCAAGCACCAGCTACTCAACGCCCGCCACCACGACAAAGAGGCCCAAATCGTCGCCGAAGCCGGCCAAGTAGGTGCGGCCACAATCGCCACCAATATGGCCGGGCGCGGTACGGACATTAAGCTGGCCCCCAAGGTCGTCCACCTCGACCGCCAGACCGTCGAGTCCGCCCTCACCCTCGACGACAAGCTGCCTTCCGGCCAGGGCCTGCGCCAGTACCTGCAAGAAAACCCCAGCGGCTTACAGGTCATCGGCACCGAGCGCCACGAAGCGCGGCGCATTGACCGCCAGCTACGCGGCCGCTCGGGGCGCCAAGGCGACCCCGGTTCGTCGCGCTTCTACCTGTCTCTTGAGGACGATCTGATGCGGATCTTCGGCTCGGAGCGCATCTCCGCCGTCATGGATAAGCTCGGGGCCGAAGAGGGCGAGGTCATCGAGGCCGGCATGGTCACGCGGTCAATTGAGCGGGCGCAAAAAAAGGTCGAGGCCCGCAACTTCGAGATGCGCAAGCACGTGCTCGAATACGACGATGTCATGAACCAGCAACGCCAGGTCATCTACAATCGCCGCCGCGATCTTCTAGAGCGCGAGAGCGCACACGAGCAAGTCGAGGACATGATCGACGAGAGCGTCGATGGCATCTTGGCCTCGCATATCAATGCAGACGACCCGGCAGATGAGTGGGACTGGGAGGGCCTGCAAACCGAATTTGGCAGCACCTTCTTTTTAGGCTGTACTGTCTCCGAAGACGAGCGCGCCCACGCCAGCGTCGATGCCCTGCGCCAGCAGCTACTCGCCACCGTTCGCGAAGCCTATCAGCGCCGCATCGACATCGTCGGCGAAGAGGTCTTCCGCGAAGTCGAGAAGAGCATCGCCCTGCACACCATCGACACGTGCTGGCAGGAACACCTCTACGAAATCGACGAACTCAAGGACGGGATCGGCTTTGTCGGCGTCGGCGGGAAAAACCCCCTCATAGAATACAAGCGGGGGGCCTACGACATGTTTGAGAGCCTGATCGGCCGCATTGCTCAAGAGACGCTGCGCAACCTCTTCCAGCTACGCATCGACATCGGGCCCGAGGCCGCGGGACCGGCGCGCCAGCCAGGTCGCATCAACGCGGTTCACCAAGACGCCACCAATATGGGCTTTCGCGGTATCGAGCCAGCCCCGACGGGCGTTCCCGGCCAGCCCGCGCAACTGCGCGGCTCGGGCGGCGGCAGCAGCGAGGGCCAAGCCGTGCGCCAGCCGGTCATCCGCGATCAGCCCAAAGTCGGGCGCAACGCCCCCTGCCCCTGCGGCAGCGGCAAGAAGTACAAGCGCTGCCACGGCGTCAATGCCTGAGCTTGGAAAGCGATATGACCTTCTGGGAAGTACTCTGTTTGGTGGTGTACAGCATCATCATCGCTGTTCTCGGTATCTACGGCTTCCACCGCTACCAGCTACTGCGCCTGTTTTATCGGCATCATCCAATCCCGGTTCCCCAGCCCGACCGCTTTGCCGAGTTGCCCTTCGTCACGGTCCAGTTGCCGCTTTACAACGAATATCACGTGGTCGAGCGCCTGCTAGAGGCCGTGGGCCAAATCGACTATCCCCGCGACCGTCTGCAAATCCAGATCCTCGACGACTCGCAGGACGAAACCTGCGACAAGGCGCGGGAAGGGGCCGCGCGGCTGGCGGCCCAAGGGCTAGACATCGAGTACCTGGGCCGGACCCAGCGCCACGGCTTTAAGGCCGGGGCTTTGGCTGCTGGGCTAGAGCGCGCCCGGGGCGAATTCGTGTTGGTGCTCGACGCCGATTTCGTGCCCCTCCCCGACATCCTACAACGGGCTATTCACTACTTTACCGACGATTCCATCGGCATGGTGCAGATGCGTTGGGGGCACCTCAATCGCTCCTACTCGCTGCTGACGCGCATCCAGTCGATCTTCCTCGACGGCCACTTCGTCGTCGAGCACACGGCCCGCAACCGCTCGGGCCGCTTCTTCAACTTCAACGGCACCGGGGGGATCTGGCGCAAGAAGGCCATCTACGACGCTGGCGGCTGGCAGCACGACACGCTCACCGAAGACCTCGACTTGAGCTACCGCGCTCAGCTAGCGGGCTGGCAGTTTCTCTATTTGCCCGAAATAGAAGTGCCCGGCGAGATCCCTATCGAGATCAATGCCTTCAAGTCGCAACAGCATCGCTGGACCAAGGGCGCGGTACAGACGGCGAAGAAAGTGCTGCCGCGAATCTGGCATTCTGCGCTGCCAACTAAGGTCAAGGTCGAGGCCACCTTCCATCTGACGGCCAACATCTGCTACATTATGATGCTCTTAATGGCCCTGTTGACCTTGCCGGTACTGTCCATTCGCGCGCAACTGGGCTGGGAGCGGCTCTTTATCATCGACCTGCCGCTGTTTTCTTTTGCCACCATGGCCATTTCCGGCTTCTACATTACCTCCCAGCGCGTGCTCTATCCAGATTGGCGGCGGCAGATCAAGTATTTGCCCTTACTGATGGCCATTGGCATGAGCCTCTGCATCAACAACACCCGGGCGGTGATCGAGGGCCTCGTCGGGTACCAAACCGATTTCCTCCGCACCCCCAAATACGGACTTACCGGACGCCGAGACCAAGGTCAGCAGCGCAAGTACCTAAGCCGCTGGTCGTTGCTGTCTTTGGGCGAACTGGGCATGGCACTCTACTTCGTCGTCGCTCTCTATCACGCCTACGCGACCGGCCTCTACTTGGGGATGCCCTTCCTACTGCTCTTCCACGCCGGTTTTCTCTACACCGGCTTGCTATCCAGCGGTCAACGCTGGTTGCACCGGGTGCCATAAAACGCAAATGTAGCCCCCAACCTCAAAGGGCCGGGGGCTACATTTGTTTGAACACCGTCCGGATTACTGGGGCCACTCTAGCGGAAAATCCGGCAATCTATGACGCTCCCACAAGACGCTCATGCCGTTGTGATGTCGCTTGGTGAATTTCTCGATGTGGCGCACGCCGATGTCCACATTGCTCTTCTCGCGCTTCATCTCGCGCCCCTTGTCCCCCGACAACTCGATGGACTGCGACACCTTTTCGACATAGAGGTTGTGGGTCAAGCGCAGTTCGCGATATGGGAGATCTTGGGGTAAAGTTTGCAGCTGCGCCACATATTCGTTGATGAGCTGACGCGCCTCGGCCAAATCCTGTTCGGAAATCTCGCTGATCGGCTTTCTCAGATGCTCAATGATCCTGACAATCCGCTTATTTTCGTCGTCCAGCTCCTTCAACTTCGTCACATACTCGATAAGTATTTGCTTGTCTTCCTCCTCGGTCCCGCAACCGCCTAGGCCAACCGCCAGCATCAGTATAGCCAGTTTCTTCAACATATAGACCTCCCTGTAAGGGTGAGATGTCTGTTTCGTCGGCCTCAAAATACACCGCAGAGAGGCGAAAATCAAGCATTCTCTACTTCGGACCTATTGACGGGGCTTATGCGCCCTCATAATATCAATTTTTCTCGCATCCCAAGCTCTTGCTCATGGAGGACGCCGATTCCATGGTAACTCGCGAACAGATCCAATCCCAACTCGACAACTGCCTGCTAGAGGCCAAATTCCCCCAGTGGGCGTCGCGCTACAAGCGCGGCAAGGTGCGCGATATGTACTTGCTTGACAACCATCGCGTGCTGATCACTACGGATCGCCAGAGCGCGTTTGACCACGTGCTCGGCGCCATTCCCCTCAAGGGCCAAGTGCTCAACCGCATCGCCCAGTACTGGTTTGAGCAGACCGAAGACATCGCCCCTAATCAAGTCATCTCAGTGCCCGACGCCAACGTCACCGTCGCCCGCGAGCTGGACATCCTACCCGTCGAAGTGGTGGTGCGCAAGTATATGACCGGCAGTTCGGACACCGCCATCTGGACCATTACAACAGAGGCGTGCGCCACTACTGCGGCCACACGTTGCCCGACGGCATGGTCAAAAATCAGCCCTTCGACGAGGCGATCATCACGCCGACGACCAAGGACGAAGTCCACGACGAGCTAATTTCGCGCGACGAGATCATCGCCCAAGGCTTGGTGCCAGAAGACACCTGGACCCAAGTCGAGGAGATCGCCCTCGCGCTCTTTGCTCGCGGCGAAGAGCTGGCGGCCAAGCAAGGGTTAATCCTCGTCGATACCAAATACGAAATGGGGCTGGACGCGGACGGGTACATCACGCTCGCCGACGAGATCCACACGCCCGACTCGTCGCGCTTCTGGATCAGAGACACCTACGCGGAACGCCATGCCCGCGGCGCAGAGCCCGAAAGCCTCGACAAAGAATTTTTGCGCCTCTGGCTCCGTGACAAGGGCATTTCCGACGACAATATCCCCGCGCTCGACGACGAGATCCGCATCCAAGTTGCCGAGCGCTATATCGACCTTTTCCAACGGGTTACAGGCACTGACTTCGAAGCCGAACTCGGCGAAATGCCGATCTTGCAACGCATCGAAGAGCATATTTCGGAGTACCTCAGCTAAGGTGCGGCGTTTGCGCTAGTGATCTGCTTAAGAGTTTCGCCTCTCGTCCGGGAATGAAGCAACGATTAGAGAACCATGGTCAAAAACTTGCTCCGCGCCTTTTTGGTTTTCCGCCTAGAGTTTCACCAGCCGACCCTCAATTTTGAGACCATGTTGAGCTATTGGCGGCGCGCGCCCATCGTCCAGTACGTGATCGAAGATGACGGCGAGCAGCGCAGTACCGCGCTTAAGCGCAGGCTCGACGAGGTCTATCCCTTCTAATGCTGCATCGCCAACTCAGAAACGCCTTAGAGGAAATTTTTGGCGTATCCTTTGTCGCCGAGGCACTCGCCAACGCACCCATTGCCCAAATTGTCCTCTACGAGCGACGCGAGGATTTCAAAGAGGCCGTCCTCGGCTTCCAGCGGATCAACTTTCGCGACGAACACACCGCTTATGCCACGACCTTGGAGCGCGAGTTGGGCATCGCCCTGATCTGCGCTCTCCTCGACAACGACACGCGTGAGCTAGTTTCCGAACTCGGTCTCAACTACCTATGAGCAAGCTGCTGGCCTTTGACCTAGGGGCCGAGAGTGGCCGCGCCATCGTCGGGCATTTCGACGGCGAGCGTCTAGCGCTGGAGGAGCTGCACCGCTTTGCCAACGGTCCGGTCCAAGTCTGCGACCGTCTCTACTGGGATCCTTTGCGTCTCTTTGCCGAGATGAAACAGGGCCTTGGTCTGTTTGCCCGCGCACACGGCAAGGCACTCGATGCGATTGGCGTCGATACTTGGGGCGTCGATTTCGCCCTTCTCGGGCCTGGGGACGTGCTCTTGGACAATCCGCGCAACTACCGCGACCCGCGTACCGACGGCATGCTAGAGGAAGCCTTTGCACGGGTGCCGCGCGAGGAAATTTTTGCGCGCACCGGCGTGCAGTTTTTGAAGCTCAACACCTTGTATCAACTGCTTTCGCTGCGCGATTCGCCCTTGCTGGAATGGGCGCAGACCTTCCTGATGATGGCCGACCTTTTCAATTTCTATTTTACGGGCACCAAGACCTGCGAATTCTCTAACGCCACTACCACCCAGTTCTACGATCCGCGCCAAGGCACTTGGTCGATCGAGCTTCTAGAAGGATTGGGGCTGCCAACCCATTTTCTTCCCCAGATCGTCCAGCCTGGAACCCGCATAGGCTCGCTCCTGCCTTCTATTGCTGCTGAAGTAGGGCTTGACTCCGTCCCGGTCATCGCGCCAGCTACTCACGATACGGGCGCGGCCGTGGCTGCCGTGCCCGCCGAAGTCCGCGACTACGCCTATATCAGCTCGGGAACTTGGTCGCTGATGGGCGTCGAGCTCGACCAACCGCTGATCAGCGATCAGGCCTTCCAGTACAATTTCACCAATGAAGGGGGCGTCGGGCCGACCTACCGCTTCCTCAAAAACATCATGGGGCTGTGGCTGATACAGGAGTGCCGGCGCGCGTGGCAGCGCGAGGGGCGCTCCTTTTCCTACGACGAACTGACGGCCAGGGCCCAAAGCGCTACGCCCTTTACTGCTTTCGTCGAGCCAGACGCCGAGTGCTTTCTCGCGCCGGGCGACATGCCCGCCAGAATCCGTGCCTATTGCCAAGAGACGGGCCAAGCCATTCCCGCCGACGAGGGGCAAGTCGCGCGCGTGGCCCTCGAAAGCCTAGCGTTTAAGTACCGCTACGTGCTCGACGCGCTAGAGACCATTCTCGGTCGCCGCCTCGAATTCATCCACATAGTCGGCGGTGGGATCCAAAACCGCCTGCTCTGCCAGTTTACCGCCTCGGCTACTGGTCGTCCGGTCATTGCCGGGCCGCTCGAAGCTACGGCTATCGGCAATTTAATGCTCCAGCTCATGGGCCTAGGCCAGATGTCCTCGCTGGCCGAAATCCGCCACGTCGTGCGCCACTCCTTCGCGCCCGTTATGTACGAGCCGGAACAAGCCGCGGCTTGGGACGCGGCCTACGACCGCTTCCGCCCGCTGCTTCCCCCAGCCTGATCCGGGCTGGAACCGCGCTTCTCCTCAGCCGTTCTACTTAGAACCTGTATCTTCACATCATTTTTTTGATCGTTTTGGCTACTTATGGGCAAAAGCAGCCTCAATTCGCTATATCTGGCCGAGTCCTACTGGCGCGACATTCAGCACTTTCAGCCGCTGAGCCGCCAACGAGAGATCGAGCTGGTGCGTAGAGCGCGCGCTGGTGACGAGCGCGCCATGCACCAGATGGTCGAAGCCAACTTGCGCTTTGTCGTCCGCATCGCGCGGGGATATCACGGGCGCGGACTCTCTTTTATGGAGCTAATTTCCGAAGGCAACCTCGGGCTGATGGAAGCGGTCCAGCGCTTCGACGAGACCCGCGGCTTTAAGTTCATCACCTATGCGGTGTGGTGGATTCGCCAAGCCATCCTCCGTGCCCTAGCCGAACACGGCAAAATTGCTCGCCCGCCGCTGAGCCGGGTCAATGACCTGCAAAAGGTCGAGCGATGGACGGGTATCCTCGCCCAAAAACTGGGGCGCAATCCCACCCCCGAGGAAATCGCCAACAGCGCCGAATTATCGCTGGAGAGGACGCACAATGCCCTTCACATGGCCCAACCCGATATCTCTATGGACGTGCCGATCGTGCCCGATGAAAGGGAGCCGCTGATGGCCACCTTCGCGGCTTGTACTCCCGATCCGGCTGATTGCTATGAGCGCGCCGCACTTTCCCATACCCTGCATGCGTGCCTCGACTTGCTCGACCGGCGCGAGCGCCTAGTCGTCCGCGCCTATTTCGGCCTCGACGACCAAGAGCCCCAGACGCTGGAGCAAATCGGCGTGCGATTGGGCCTCACGCGCGAGCGAGTGCGCCAGCTCCGGGACGAAGCCCTCGCTAAAATGCGAATTCACGCTGGCGACCTACTGCTCGAGTTCTCTAACAATCCCGTGTAGCAAAACGACCCACTCTTAGCTGTGCGAGGCGGATCGCGATATGTGGACGAAGGGCTTGATTGAGCAGAGCAAAAGGCTTTCTTTTTTATATAGAACTCTGGAATAGCATTCTCACAGAATAAAGAGACCCTTATGTCTTACAACTTAGCCGATCTCCACACCCATTCCCTGTGCTCTGACGGGTTGCGGACGCCGACTGAAGCAGTCCAAGAGGCCTGCGAAGCGGGCTTGCAAGCGATGAGCTTGACTGATCACGATACGGTCAAGGGCGTCCCCGAGGCCACTGAGGCCGGCGAGCGTATGCATATGGAAGTAGTGCCTGGGACCGAGTTGAGCGCCCATATCCGGGACCGCGAAGTACACATTCTCGCCTACTGCATCGACTACCAAAACGACCAGCTCGGCACGACCCTCGCACAGTCTTTTCAAGCCCGCTACCAGCGGGGGATTGCCATCGTCAAAGCACTCAACAGCATGGGGCTGACCGTCAGCCTCGACGACGTGCTATCCCAAGCCAACGGCAGCCCCCTCGGGCGACCGCACATCGCTGCGGCCATGGTGCAAAACGGCCTAGTAGCCGACAAGGACGAAGCCTTCAGCCGCTACATCGGCGACCGCGGGCCGGCCTTTCAGCCTAAGCCCTACGCCGCAGCCAAAGATCTCATCGCCCTCATTCATCACACAGGGGGTGTGGCCGTGCTCGCCCACCCCAGCATCAGCCTCCCCGAGTCCATCATCGAGCAGTTAGTCGCCTACGGGCTCGACGGCATTGAGGTCTTCCATCCGTCCCACCAGCCAGCGCAAATGGAGTTTTACGACCAGCTCGCCGACCGCCATGGCCTGATCAAGTCGGGAGGGTCCGATAGCCACGGCGACAGCGAAGGTACCCGCATCGGCGACTACGGAGTCGGCTACGAAGTAATCGAGGCCATGCGCGAGCGGGCCGCTACCTATGCTTGAGTCGCCCAACCACTGGCCCGCAGTGAAAATGCTCGCTTGATGACCTATTTCTTTTTTCGGCAGACCGTTCTCTTCTCTTGCTCGCTGCTCGTCCTCGCGCTGCATATAGCGCCCGGCCATGCACTCCGGCCCCAGCGCTTCCACCAAGCATCCGAGCCTATTCGCGGGCTCTTCGGCACTTCTATAGGCGACATCGTCTGGAGCGGGCGCTATCTATGGGTCGGCACTGAAAGTGGGGTGGCGCGGCTCGACCCGGCGCATAGCAGCGGCCTCGACGCCACGGACTGGGTCACCTTTACCGAACTCAACGGCCTCGGTCGCGGCGCGATCAGCGCCCTCGACGCGGTCGGCGATACTGTGTGGGTAGCAACTTTGGTTGACTCGGTCATCGCTGGACAGGGCGTGAACCAAGCGGGCACGGGGTTGAGTTTTTCCCACGACGGCGGCGACTCCTGGCACCATATTCCCAACGAGTTCATTTTCGACCCCACCAAGGCCGGTTTTGAGCGCAGCCCCGGCACGACCATCCTCAATGCTTGTTTTGACATCTCCATCGACGGAGAGGCCGTGTACGCCGCCTTTTTCGCCGGCTCCACCGTGCGTTCACTCGACCAAGGTCGCACTTGGGAACCCTTCTTGCCCGGCGGCGCAGACGAGATCGTCTTCTTCGCCAGCGAAACCCCTGCCGACAGCTTGCGAATTGTAGCCGACAGTCTCGCACGTGAAAACGCCGACCCAAGCAACATTGCCCCGTTGCGCGCGGCCGCCGACAGCTTGGCTAGCCAAGCATTCCTACACCGCACCTTTGCGGTTATCGCTTACGGGGATACGGTGTGGATCGGCACTGCCAGCGGCATCGCCTTCACCTTTGATGGAAGCCAGCATTGGCAAAACGCCAAAGTGCGCCTCGGCGAAGAGGGCACTCCCCTTCCAGGCCATCCGGCTGGCAACTGGGTCGTCGCTCTCGAACGCCAAATACTGCCAAATGGCAGTAGTGCCATCTGGGCGGGAACCAGTACTACCACGTTGCCCGGCCAAACCCAAGCCATCAGCGTCAGCCGCGACCTCGGCCAGACCTGGGGCCACACTGGACCTACTTTTGCCTGGGACTTTGCTTTTACCTCCAATTTTGTTTGGGCCGGCACCGACCTAGGGCTGCTATCCAGCTCAGACCCAACCCTGCCCATCGACTCAGAACGCGTCTGGGACACCATAGAAGTCGTCGATGGACAGCCCTTGACCGGCACCTTCGTCGGGCTTGCAGGAGTGGGCGATGTGCTCTGGGCAGGGGCCGAGCATGGCCTCGGGCGCTCCGAGGACGAGGGGAGCACTTGGCGCGTCATCCGCGACCTGATCCGCACGCGTACGCTCGACGAAGGTACTTTCGTCAGCGCCGGAGGCGTGCCCGACAGCACGGCCCTCGCGTACGCAGCACCCAATCCTTTCGCTCCCTCGCGCGAAACTACGACCATCGTCTTTAGCCTGTCACAGGATGCAGAGGTATCTGTTGCGATCTACGACTTTGCCAGTGGCCTAGTCCGCAACCTTGCGACGGATGCGCCCTTTGCCGGCGGTGTCGATCACCGCATCCTTTGGGATGGCCTCGACCAAGACGGCCAACTGGTAGCCAATAGCACGTACTTTTACCGCATTGCCCTCAACACCGGTCAACAGGCCTTTGGCAGAATAGTGGTGCTCGATTGAAAACGCTCTTCGCGCTGTTACTCGCGGCCTCCACCGCGCACGGAGCTGATTTTGCCGCCGCCTTTCTCAGGACAGGGCTGGGTGCCCGTGGCCTAGGGATGGGAGCCTTTGTCGCCGCGGCCGACGATGCGTCGTCACCCTACTGGAATCCGGCCGGCCTCGCTCGCCTGCGCGGTAAGACCCTAGAGACCTCCATCCAGTCGCTGTCGCTGGGACGGCGACAAGGCAGCGGTGCTGTCGCGCTCAACATTCGCGGCGACATGGGCTTTGGCTTCGCTTGGTCGCATGCCGCAGTCGGCGGGATCAAGGGCCGCACGGCCAGTGGCCAATACACTGGGCCAATCGAGGATCGAGCGAACGCTTTTATCTTCGGAATAGGTCGCTCCCTTGGGCCGCGCCTTGCGGTTGGTTTGGCCGTTAAAGTCCTCAGACAGAGCATCGACATTCCCTCAGCCCCCAAGGCCACGGCCAACGGCAGCGGCTTCGACTTAGGGGTGCAGTTCCGCGCGGCCGAGCATACTTGGCTTGGGGCCGGTATATCCAATCTCAGCACCGACCTCGCCTGGAAGGTGCGCCACGCCGACCAGCGGTCGAACACCACCGAGGATGCCCTGCCGCGCATCCTCGTCTTTGGCGCGTCACATCGGCTTTTGAACGCCCTGCTGCTGGCCGCTGAGCTCCGTTCCGACGGGGAACAGAGCGTCAATCTCGGGGCCGAGTGGCAGCTAAGTGCGCTGCTCGTGGTACGCGGCGGGCTACATCGCCTCGGTACCGAAGACGGGGGCCAACTTTCGACCGGGCTGACCTTGCGCCCAGCGCGGCGCGAGACCGTGCAGTTTCAATACGCTTACTTAACCGATCCCCTCGGCGCTGGGGGCCGCACGACCGTGGGTCTGGCGCTGGCGTTCTGACAAGTGATGGCTCTCTTATTGATTGCGCTTTTAACGCTGCCCACGGCCCTCGCCGCCGCCGGCCTGCCCGCGCTGCGCCAAGGCGGCGGAGCCCGCGCTGCGGGCTTGGCCAGCGCGGAGACGGCCCTGTTCGCCGCCCAAGCCCTCAACCCAGCAGCCCGACAATCGCGTGGACGCAGTGTCGCCTTTAACCACCAAGCCTCGATCCAGAATATCCGCCAGAATCACTTGCACTTGACGCAAGCCCGGGGCCGCGGCACTTGGGGGCTTTCTGCCCAACTGTTACACGACGATAGCCTAGAGCGCCGCACCGGTCCCTCGGCTGAGCCGCTGGGACACTTCGGCGTGTACGAGGGAGCGGTTGGCTTGAGCTACGCCCGCCAGATGGAGCGGACGCGCCTTGGCTTGCAGCTAAACTTCATCCGCCAGTCCATTTTTACCCAAAACGCCAGTGGCTTGGCCGCTGATTTCGGGCTGCTGTGCGATGTCTCAGCCAGCTTGCGCTTGGGGGCCACGGTGCGCAACTTGGGCCGCATGAACCGCCTCGACCAACGGGAGACTGACCTGCCCTTAGAAGCTCGTTTAGGGGCCGCCTATGTCGGCCGCGCAGACATGCTCTTAGCTGTCGAAGCGCAGAAGGCTCGCGGTGGCGACCTCACGCTGCATTTGGGCGGCGAGTACCGGGCCGGCGAGCACCTGCTCCTGCGCGCAGGCTATCAGAGCACTGAAAACCACAGTCTCTCGGCCGGGCTGGGCCTCGTGGCCAAGCACTGGGTCATCGACTACGCCTATGTGCCCTTTGGCTCGGGCCTGGGCGACGCGCATTGGCTCAGCCTCCAGTTGGAAAGCGCAACCCCTTGAACTTCTGGCGTAAAACAGTGTCGCCGGTGGTGCCGCCAACCTCGCCAACCCCGGCATCTCTCCCGGTCCAGTACGCCAACTCCTCGCGCGTATGGGTCCACCTGCTGCTGTTTTTCTGTACCATTGCTTCGACTACGACGGCTGGTGCCATGCAGCAAGGGGTTGACCCGCTGACCAGCATCGCGGCCTTGGTTCACCTCGTCGAGGGCATCCCTTTTGCCGCGACCTTACTTTTTATTCTTACGGTCCACGAATTTGGCCATTACTTTGCTGCGCGCCGCTGGGGAGTCAGGGCCTCGCTGCCTTACTTTCTCCCCCTGCCCTATGTTTCCTTTCTCGGCACTTTGGGCGCGGTCATCAAAATTCGCTCCCCCATCCCCAACAAACGCGCCCTCCTCGACATTGGTGCCGCTGGCCCCCTAGCGGGCTTTGTCGTCGCCCTCGCGGCTTGCTTCGCCGGGCTTTCGCGCTCGGCCGTGGTCTCAGTCGATTACTTTCACTCTTCCCCAATCGAATTGGGGGCACCCTTGCTCTTTTCTGGCATCGCCGCTCTCGTCTTACCCGCCATTGGGCCGGACCAAATGGTCCTCTTAGACCCGGTGGCTTTTGCCGGTTGGGTCGGGCTGTTTATTACGGCCTTCAACCTCTTTCCGATCGGCCAACTCGACGGGGGCCATATCGCGTACGCGCTCTTTGGCCCCCGGCACCGGCAGATCGCCCGCACGACCTACGTCGCTTTGTTGGCCTTGGGGCTTTATGGGGTCCTATCGCTGCTGTGGGGGTGGCCCCAGGGATGGCCGGGGTGGCTCGCGCTGGCCTTTTTCCTCGCGCTTTTTGGCAAGGATCACCCGGCCCCCTACGACCCCTTTATCACGCTGGACCGCGGCCGGTACTTCGTTGGCTACCTCTGCCTGCTGATCTTTGTCGTCTGTTTCGCTCCCGTGCCTTTTGTCACCCACTGAGCCGCGCCATGCTCTCGTCCCTATCATTTCTGCTCGCGGTGCTGTTGGCTGGCTGTGCCATAGGGGACAGCGAACAAGTGGATTGTCGCTGCGCGCCCGACACGAGTGTCCAGCTTTTTCCCCATTGTGCCGACAGCGTGGCCGAGGAGCGCCCCGACCCTAAGACCCCGCTATCGACCCAGATTCCCGACTGCCCTAGTGGCCAACAGATCTTCCTGCGCGAGCGCACGCGCCCCGAATACGTGCTGGCCAATCTCGCTTCTATCTTTCAAGCCCAACCCGAATCCCGCAGCCCTCAACAGTACATGGAGCAGTTTACCGACGACTTTGTCTTCGACCCCAACCCCGAAGATGTGCAGCTATATCCAACGATATACAACGCCGACCGCGATACTCTCTGGGGGGCGGCTGAGGAGCGCAACTTCGCCCGCATCATTCTCTCACCGGAGCGGATCCAGAGTGCGCGCTTTATACGCTGGTTCAAATCGTCCTCGGACGAGCGCATCCCGGCCGACGACGAGCTACGCGAAACCTTCATCTTTCCCTACGAAGCCGAGTTCGTCGAGATAAGCAGCGCGACCGGGGCAGACTCAGTGGAAACGACATTCAACACGATCGGCATTAAGGGCCTTGCGGAAATCGATTTGGTGACGCCCACGGTGGAAAATCCCGTGTGGTCGATCGCGGCTTGGCGCGACCGGCGCGACCGAGCTTCGGCGAAGTTCTCTTGGGGGGAGTTGCGGGCGCTCTTCTCGCAGTGAATCTTTGATAATCGTCCCTCTGATTTGTATCTTAACTAGCACAACTAATCGCACGACACCGACCCGGAGTACGACCGTGAAATCACTCACCTTCTTGAGCTTTTGCTGCTTCCTCGCCTTGAGCGTCTGCAGCAATCCTTTTGCACCTCCGACACAGGACCTCAAAGATGTTATACCACCGCTCCCGCCTGCCCCCGAGGCCACTACCCCTGAGCAACTCATGGACAACCTCGCCCGCGCCATGCGCACCCGCGACGAAGAGCTCTACGAGAGCCTGCTCGACCAAGACTTCTTGTTTACCGAATGGGATTGCCTCGGCGAAGTGGTCTTCCACAACAATTTTGAAGAAGAGCTAGAGATCATGGCTGGCAGCCGCGATGGTTCGCAGGAGGGTATTTTCGATAGGTTCCGCCATAATTTTACCTTCGACTTTACGCTCAAGCGCCGCTATCAAGAACTCGGCTCCGAATATCCAGAAGCCTTTCCCGAGGACCCCGACGGACACCCAGACGAAGACTGGGAGGTCTTCTATGGGCAGGTCCAAATGGAGATGCTGGAATCGGCTGGCGAGGGCTTCCGCGTAGATCAGAACATGACCTACAAGCTCCGCCTCGACCCAAACGACGATCTGTGGAAAATTGTCCGCTGGGAGAACGAGGCCTTGACAGGTGCCTGCGGCGGGGCCGGCAAGCACTTGGCAAACGCCTTTAGCTGGGCGGCACTAAAGCAAAAAATAGCACCCTGAGCCGATGGGCAAACGCTTGGTCAAGCGCCAGCGCCATCCCGGCTGGCACTTGGTCCTTTCGGGTTTGTTGCTGGCTGGCGCGACCGCCTTCTTGCTCCATACGCCCTCGCCGGAACGAGCCAGCGATCTGCCCTCCATTGCGCCAGCCCCCGCGCCCATTCCCTACCAAGCAGCCAACGCCAGCCAGCTAGCCGACACGCTCTACGCTGGCATTGACAGTGCCTTGGCCGATTTGGGCATCTGGCCGACACTTTACTCCAAGCGACGTCAAGAGTACTTCGACCGCATCGAGATAGGCGTACCCGCCGACCTGCCCATAGCCGAGGCCAACTTGGGCATCTCGCACTTTATTCAGCGGCTCGGCGGCCAAGTCCTCAGCGCCAGTGAGCGGCGGGGCCAAGTCGAAATCCGCTGCGGCTTTGGCGAGGTGCAGACGACCATTTTTATCCTAGCTCCGGTCGCCGAACGCCGCCGCACCGGCAACATTGCCATTGTCATCGAGGACTTCGCTGCCGCCGACCCCATCGCCGCGCACTTTTGCGCCATACCGCAACCCCTGACGTTCTCTATCTTACCCAGAGAAGGCCAAGCGCTCGCCCTCGTCGAGCGGGTGCGCACCAACGGACACGAGGTGTTGGTCCACCTGCCGATGGGACCCAAAGACGGGGCATCTTCCGGTGTGAACGCCATACTAGTGGGCCTCAACGACGAGGAAATCCGCCGCCGCGTGCGCCGCGCCTTGCAGAGCGTGCCCCACGCCCGCGGGATCAACAACCACATGGGATCCAAGGCCACGGCCGATAAGCGAGTCATGCGCCTAGTGCTCTCTGAGCTAAAGGACCACAACCTGCTCTTCCTCGACAGCCGAACCACCGCCTCGTCAGTCGCCTATCAACTAGCTGTAGATATGGATCTTAGGGCCTTTAAGCGCGACCTTTTTATCGACGAGATCACCGACGCCCAAACCATCCAGAGAAAGCTCTGGGAACTCGCCGCGATCGCGGCTGAGTCGGGCCAAGCCATCGGCATGGGACACAACCGCAGAGAGACGCTCATCGCCCTATTAACTGCGTTGCCGCAGCTAGAAAGACGAGGCTTTCGCTTCGTCCCCACCTCCCGGCTGCTGCCATGAGCGCCTTCCGCTTTGAACTCGTCGCCCAAGACGCTGCAACCGGGGCGCGGGCGGGCGTCCTCCACACGCCTCACGGTGCCGTAGAGACGCCGATCTTCATGCCCGTCGGCACCCAAGCCACGGTCAAGACCCTAGACCAACAGGACTTAGCGGCGGCCCAAGCGCAGATTATCCTCGGCAACGCCTACCATCTCTACTTGCGCCCCGGCCACCAACTCATCGACCGGATGGGGGGACTCCACGCCTTTATGAACTGGCCACGGCCGATCCTCACCGACAGCGGCGGCTTTCAGGTCTTCAGCCTCAGCGACCGCAACAAGGTCACCGCAGATGGGGTGCGCTTCCAATCGCACTTGGACGGCTCGTATCACTTCTTCACCCCTGAAAAGGTCATGGAAATTGAGCACGGGCTCGGTGCCGACATCATCATGGCCTTCGACGAATGCACGCCCTATCCCTGCGGGCACGACTACGCGCAAGAGTCCATGCAGCGAACATTGCGCTGGGTCGAGCGCTGCCTGAGCCGCCACCGCGAACTAACGGGTGAGCGCGTCCACCGCCCCCCCCAAGCGCTCTTTGGCATTGTCCAAGGCAGCATCTATCCGGACTTGCGCCGCGACTGCGCCCAAGCACTAGTGCAACTCAACCTGCCCGGTTATGCCATCGGCGGCCTAGCCGTAGGCGAACCGCGCGAAGACATGTTCGAGGTCGTGCATCAGACTACCACCTACCTGCCAACGGAAAAACCCCGCTACCTGATGGGAGTGGGCCTGCCGCACGATTTGGTCGAGGCCGTTGCGGCCGGCGTCGATATGTTCGACTGCGTGGTCCCCACCCGCAATGCGCGCAACGGCACAGCCTTTACCCGACAGGGACGTCTGCGCCTCAAAAACGCCTGCCACGCCGAAGACCCTCAACCACTCGACGTAGATTGCGCTTGTTCCACTTGTCGCCATTACAGCCGGGCTTACCTGCGTCATCTCTTCCAGACCAACGAAGTGCTCGGCCCGCGCCTAGCCACCTTCCACAACATCTTTTTCTTTCAGCAGCTAATGAGCGAGATGCGCGACGCGATCATCGGGGGACACTTCGCGGCCTATCAGACGGAATTTCTCGCCCGCTACCAAAACCGATAAAAGAATCGGCTCAGGCCGCTTGGTCGCAGGGCGCGCAGACGTGGGCGAACCGCCGCGCTCCGCCCACGTCGAGTTCGGTCGCAAAATCCTTCTTGACCGGCACGAACTGCTTACCGCAGAAATCGCACTTGCCGCGCTCTGTGTACTCGGGAACCGCCGCTATTTCGAACTCGACTTGTTTGCGCTTTTCGCGCCCTTGGGAAAATAACCGCGCAAAGTTGAGCACTTGCTTGTCGGTCTCGCGCTCCAAGGTGCGCTCTATGATCTCGTCGAGCGCTGGATCGTCGGGTTTGCCGCCGTCTTCGAGCGTGTGCCACGCGGCGCGGCGCACCCGCGTATCTTGGTCTTCGAGCATCCGATAGAGTGCTTGCCAAACCTCGTTTATGCTCCGACGCACGTGGCAAGGGCACAAAAAGGACGCTGCCTGTAAGCGATCTTCTGGATCGGCGCTACGCGACATTTGCAACAGTTCTTGAATCTCTTCGCGCCCCACGCGCATCTCGCCTAGGCGGAAAGCCGCCCGCTGATGCTTGTTCAGTCCCTTGGGCCGCGAATCGCTGTTGCGTCTTTTTCTGCTCATGTCCAATTCTCCTGTCTCGAGCTTGTCATCATCATCTTAATGGCGAGCGTGCTGTAATGTCAAAGGGTTTGACAAAGGCGTTCCCGCCTCGTACTCTGAACATTTTGCCGCAAAGGCCGCGCATTTTAGGCGGCGCGTTGCCTAGACGAGTATTTGGTTTATCGCTCTTACCCTGACGAAAGGAATTGATCCGTGTTCGATCTCATTTCCACGGCTTACGCCTTGGGCGGCTCGCCCGCCGACGGCGGCGGACAGCCCAACCCCATCGCCTCGCTCCTGCCCTTTGCGCTGATGTTCTTGGTTCTCTACCTCTTGCTGTTGAGGCCCCAGATGAAGAAGCAGAAGAACCAACAGCGGATGATTGACGAACTCGAAAAAAACGATGAAATTGTCACCAGCGGTGGGATCCACGGTACCATTCTCAACATCAAAGACGATATCCTCGTGGTCAAAATCGCCGAGAACGTCAAGGTCGAAATCTCGCGGGCGGCCGTTTCGCGGGTAAAAAACAAAGAAGACGCCGACGGCAAGGGGAAGTAGTGAGGCTTGTATTTATGGGAACCCCTCGCTTTGCGGTTCCCTCCTTAAAATCCCTCGCCCAGAGCCGCCACCAGATCATCGCCGTTGTCACCAATCCCGACCGACCCCAAGGACGGGGCCGCCAGCTTGCAAGTCCGCCCGTCAAAGAACAAGCCCTAAAGCTCGGATTAGAAGTACTGCAACCGACCACGGTCAAAGACCCAGCGCTATCCGCAACTCTAGCCGCTCGCATGCCCGACCTCTTTGTTGTCGTCGCTTTTTCAATCCTGCCCCGGCACCTCCTCGCCATTCCTCGCCTCGGCTCAATCAACCTGCATCCCTCGCTGTTGCCAGCGTATCGCGGCGCGGCCCCCGTTATCTGGGCGGTGGCCAATGGGGAGAAGGAGACCGGCATCACCACTTTCCAACTTAGCCCGCACATCGACACGGGGCACATCCTACTCCAGCGCCGCTTTGCCGTCGGCTGTGACGAGACGGCCGGCGAGCTGGAGGCCCGCTTGTGTGTGGAGGGTGCCAAGATGGTCGTGGCGACCGTCGATGGGCTGGAGGAAGGCCGCCTCACCGGACGGCCCCAAGGCACGGATGGCATCAGTCGGGCCCCCAAGTTGACCAAAGAGGACGGCCAGATTGACTGGCACCAACCAGCCGAGCGGGTCCGCAACCTCGTCCGCGGCATGAATCCCGCGCCCGGTGCCTATACCCAATGGCAAGGCAAAACGCTCAAAGTGCACCGGACTCAGCGCGCGGCGGGCTGTGGAGCACCCGGCATTGTACTCTGCGCCGACGGCCGTCGCGGTTTAACCGTGGCCTGCGGAGAGGGTGCCCTGCAACTAACCCAAATACAACCGGCGGGCAAAGCCGCCATGGAGGGAACGGCCTTTGTGCGGGGCTACCCGATTGCGGCTGGCATGCGGCTGGGCTAGCTTGCTCCTCGCCCTGCTCGCGGGGCGACCGGCCGGCGCCACAGAGGCAGCAACCGATTCGACTCGCACCGACACCCTGTCTTCGGCGCATGGTGCGCTCCTGCGGTCGGCCGTGCTGCCCGGCTGGGGCCAGTACTACAATGGCCGCCCCATCAAGGGATTGTTCTTCGGTGCTGCTAGCGCGACAGCCCTCACCGCGGTCGTGGTCGAGCACCGCCGCATCCGTTCCGCACCCACACCCGAAGAACACCAAGACCGCACCGCCCGCCGCAACAGTCGCCTGCTCTATTTCGCGCTCTCGGTCGCTTTGGCTGCCATCGACGCCTATGTCGATGCTCACCTCGCGGACTTTGGCACCGTGCAGTCCGGCCTCAGTATTGGTACCGAGATGCAAGTGGAGATGCGGCGCGGCAACGCGTGGCTGCGGCTGCAAGCAACTGTGCCTTAGATCGTTTGCTCAATTCGCTCGACGCGGCGTCTCAACAGCTTGAGGCGGTCTAACGCGAATGGCATACATTGCCGCGACTGATAGGGGGTTTGGATGCGGCGGCGGCGCTCCAAGTGAACGAGCTCGCGCTCGAGTTCGACGGAGAGCCGGTCAGAGAAAAACAACAAGAGCGGGTGGGCGTTGAGCAGACTGCCGAGCCGCGAGGTGCGGCCGTGGGCCAGCATCTGCACTCGGAAGGCGAGCTGCCGCAAGCCGCGCAAGACTACTAGCCGTCCCAAGATCACATAGGCCGCATAGGCCAGGCAGATTAGGAAGACCCCGCAGGCCGCATATAGGAAGTAGTAGAACATATCGCCCTCATCATGCCTAAATATCTAATACACGGCCCGACGGTTCAAGCCCGTTTCTTAAGTTCCCATGGGGATAAAATGCTTGCTTAATTAGCCCCAAACAACCTACTTGAAGCAAGCGCTGCCCTTAACAGGCTGTCAAACAAAGGCTTCCGATGAGGTGTCCCATGAAAATTCGCCGCTGTGCTTTACTCCTCTTCGCCGCGTTGTTCGCTTCCTGTGGCACCGATTCGACCCAAAGCCCTAGCGCGAATCCCCCGGCACTCTCAGCCCAGCTCGACGGCCGCTACGCGCAAAGCATTCACATCGAGGAGAGCCAATTCACGGCTACCAGCCCCGGTCAAGAGGTCGTCCTCACCTTTGCGGCCCAAGGCATGATAAACGTCAAACAGTTTGAGTTGCGCCTAGAGATTGAGCCGGCCAATGCCTTGGCTTTTGAAGGCTCTTCCTTCGCCGCCACCGAGCCTTTTCTCACCCCGCCCTTTAGCATTGAGCTGATGGAAGAGGGGCTGTGGCGCACCGGCGGCGCGAGCATTACCCAAACCAAAAAGGGCGATGATATCCTAGGGACGCTCACGCTGAGGACCAGCGACGACTTCGACGCGGGAATGCAAGTGCAAGTGCGCGTGGCCTTCTTTTCGCTGGGACCCAGTTTCTCCGACCGCGACGACTACGCGGTCGCCGACCTCAATATGGGCGTGGTGATTAACGGCGGCTGAACTCGCCTCCTTGACGATGTAGCGGGGGATTGCTTATCTTTTTTGGTCTTATGGGGCTGTAGCTCAGTTGGGAGAGCGCCTGAATGGCATTCAGGAGGTCAGGGGTTCGATTCCCCTCAGCTCCACCATGATAAGCTGTCAGGTAGTAAAGGGTTTACGACATGCCGTCGCAGACCCTTTTTTTCGGATTTCTCGACCGCGGGTAGGCCCTGCTCCGGCTATTTTCGCCGCATAAACTTCTTTAATAGCACGTTGAGAACGGAATGGATTCTGCCCATTCACTGGATCACATCGTTCGCCTGACGTCCCAGACGGACAGTTTCAAAGAGATCGCCGCCCGGCTTGCGAATGGACAGCAACACATCCTGATCCACGGGCTGCCTACGACCCTAGCCGCCTTTCTCACCAGTCACATCCGCACGGCCCTCGAACGCCCGGTGCTCATCGTCACGGCCGACGAGGACCAGGCCGAGCAGTGGCGCGACGATCTCCAAGTCATCGCCGGCGAGCAGATGGTCTATTACTTCCCCGCTTGGGACGTTGGCATCTACGACCGGCAGTCCCCGGATCTCGAAATTACCAGCTTGCGCGTGGCCGCCGCCGCGCGGCTCATGCGCGGCGAACCGGCCATCGTCGTCGCCCCGGTCTCGGCCCTGCTCGATCCGCTAATCCCGCCCCATGCCCTCGAATTGGGCACGGAGATTCTCAAGGTAGGGGAGGAACGAGACCTCGACGCGCTCTGCTCGCACTGGGTCGCCTGCGGCTTTGATCGCGTGGCGTCCATCGACGGCATCGGGCAGTTCAGCCTGCGCGGCGGCATCCTCGACATATACCCTTTCGGCGTTGAGCATCCCTATCGCTGCGAGTTTTTCGGCGATGAAATCGAATCCATCCGCCACTTCGACGTCAGCACCCAGCGCTCGCTGAGCACCTGCGAAGAGGCTTGGGTGCTGCCAGCGCGCGAGGTGCTGCTCGATTCTCCCTTTTACGAAGATTACCTCCAGCGGATTGAGGCCGCTGGCGCGGTGGAAGCCCTCGC
Source organism: Candidatus Latescibacterota bacterium (assembly GCA_965261395.1). Taxonomy (GTDB): domain Bacteria; phylum Latescibacterota; class UBA2968; order UBA8231; family UBA8231. Next base: position 1,099,833 of record OZ253462.1, on the reverse strand, counting down.
TCCGCTGAAAGACCAGCTAGAGCTAGGCGAGTCGCTCGACGGCATTGAGTGCTACACCTCCCTGCTCTACGGCCGCGACGACGGGCTTTTCGAGTATCTCAAAGAGCCAGTGCTCTTTTTGGCGGAGCGCGAGGACATCGCCGCGGCCCTCGACAAGGCTCTAGCGAAGCCGCGCCAAGAGTACGAGCGGTCGCGACAAAAAGAATCGCGGCTGCCCCCGTCGGCACTCCTGCGCGACGGGGATTGGCTCATCGCGCAGCTAGGCGACCGCACTCGGCTCGAGCCGGCGCCCTTGGGCCAACTCGATAACGCCGTCCGCTTCGAGGCCACGGAGCCGCGCGTCTTTGCCGGTGAGCGCGCCCTCCTCCAACAGGAAATCGACCGGCTCGCAACGGAGTCCTATGCTATCCACATCCGCTGCGAGACCCAGGGGCAGGCGAGCCGTTTACAAGAGATTTTCGCCGACTGCCCCGAGATCCACTTCGGGCTTGGCTCGCTGCACCGAGGCTTCACCTTTCCGCAAGCCCAGCTAGCCCTACTCAACGACCACGAGATCTTTAACCGCCAGAAGCCCCGCTACCGCTACCGCCGGTTCCGCTCAGCCAAGTCCATCGCCAACTACGGTGCCTTGCAGCGCGGCGATTTCGTCGTCCACATCGACCACGGCATTGGCCGCTACTCGGGCATCCGCCGCCTGCGGATCGGCGGACGCGAGCACGATTGCCTCGTCGTGGCCTATCAGGACCAAGACCGCGTCTTCGTCCCGGTCGAACAACTCGACCGCCTGCGCAAGTATTCCAGCGCCGAAGGCGAGACACCCCTGCTCAACAAGCTGGGCAGCGCCGCGTGGGAAAAACTCAAGGAGCGCACGCGCGAAGAGATCTTCAAAATGGCCAGCGAGTTGGTGCACCTCTACGCCGAGCGCAAGGCCCGGCCCGGCTTTGTGTTCTCTGCCGATGGCCCGCTGCACCGCGAGTTAGAGGCGGCCTTTCCCTTCCAAGAGACGCCCGACCAGTTGCGCACCATGGAGGACGTCAAAAAGGATATGGAAGCGCCGCATCCGATGGATCGCTTAGTCTGCGGCGACGTCGGCTATGGCAAAACCGAGGTCGCCGTGCGCGCCGCCTTCAAGGCCATCTGCGACCACAAGCAGACCGCCGTACTGGTGCCCACCACCATTCTCGCCGAGCAGCACTACCAGACCTTCTCGGAACGCATGGGGCACACCCCAGCGCGCGTTGAGGTGCTCAGCCGCTTCCGTTCCCCCAAGGAACAGCAGCAGATCCTCCAAGACGTCAAAAGCGGCCAAGTCGATGTGCTCATAGGTACCCATCGCATCCTCTCCAAGGACATTCGCTTCCGCGACTTAGGGCTTTTGGTCGTCGATGAAGAGCAGCGCTTTGGGGTCCGCCACAAGGAGCGGCTCAAGCAGCTAAAGCGGCTCGTCGATGTGCTGACCCTGACGGCAACCCCGATCCCGCGCACCCTGCACATGTCGATGATGGGTTCTCGGGACATGTCGGTGATCAACACCCCACCGCAGGATCGCCTGCCCATCCACACCGAGATCCTAGCTTTTGACGAGGCCCGCATCGCCGAGGCCATCCACCGCGAGGTCGAGCGCGGCGGGCAAGTTTACGTCGTCCACAACCGAGTACAGTCGATCCAGCGGCTCAAGGAATATCTGCAAGACCTCCTGCCACAGGTGCACTTCGGCGTCGCCCACGGGCAGATGCCGCCCAAGCAGCTAGAGAAGGTGATGGTCGATTTCCTGGAACGAAAATACGACTGCTTAGTCTGCACCATGATCATTGAATCGGGTATCGACATCCCTTCGGTTAACACTATCATCGTCAACCGCGCCGACGCGCTGGGACTGAGCCAGCTCTACCAGATCAGGGGCCGGGTTGGCCGCTCCAACGAGCGCGCCTACGCTTATCTGCTGGTACCCAAGGGCAAGAAATTGACCAAGAAGAGCCGTATGCGCCTACGCGCCATCGAGGAATTCGCCGATTTGGGGTCTGGGTTTAACATCGCCATGCGCGATCTAGAAATTCGCGGTGCCGGCAACCTAGTGGGGGCGCAGCAACACGGATTTATCGCCGCCGTCGGCTTCGACCTCTACTGCCGCCTGTTGGACGAGGCCATGCGCGAAATCAAGGGCGAGTACTCGCCCGATAACCCCGAGCCCGAGATAAAAATCGCGGTATCGGCTTATATTCCAGACGAGTACCTGCGCGACCCGGACCAAAAGATGGAGTTCTACCAGCGCTTAGCCGACGCCGGCCGCATTGTCGATCTTCTGGATATCCGCGAGGAGATGCAGGATCGCTTTGGGCGTCTGCCCCAGCCAGCTCGCTCGCTAATGCACATCATGGAAATCAAGATCATGGCCCGCCAACTCGGCCTCGAAAGCGTTCAGTTGGAGCAGACTTACTTTCGCCTCGCCTTTCCGCCAGACCGGCCGATCTCACCAGCCGACATCCAGAAGATGGTGGAGCAGTGTTCTACTCAGCTAGACTTCGACTTGGGTGAGCAGCTCAAGATCGAGGTCCGAGTGCCAGGCCGCGACGAGATAGAGCGCTTGGAAAAGGCGCGCGACATACTGGAGGAAATCCTCTGAAAACACTGCTTGCCATCGCGCTCGCGCTTAGCCTGCTGCCGGGGTGTGAACCGTCGAACACCCGCGACATCGTCGCCCGCGTCGGAGACGCCGAGCTCACAGAGAGCGAGTTCGCAAGCCAATTCGCGCCCGGCCTCGACACCGAGCTAGCCGAAGGCGAGCGGGAGCAGTTCATCGAGAACTGGGTGCGCCAAGAATTGCTCTATCAAGAAGCTCTCACCCGCGGGCTCCACCAGCAGGAGCGGCTCCAAACGCTCCTAGATCAAATGCGGCGAGACCTGCTGGTGGCGGCTCTGCTCGACGCCGAGTTCCAAGACCGTGAACTCGCCTTCAGCGATGCCGCGATCCGCCGCTACTACGACGCACATCAAGCTGATTTTCAGCGACTTCGCCCCGAGATTAAGGCGCGGCACATCCTCCTGACCAGCCAGCGCGAGGCCAATGCCCGGCGTCAAACCCTGCTACAGCGAGGCGAGAGTTTTACCGAGATGGCCCACAAATACTCACACGATGCCGCCACCCGCAACGAGGGAGGCGAGTTGGGCTATTTCTCCGAAGCAGAAAATCCCGTGCTGTGGGCCGCGTGCCAAGATTTACCGCTCAAGCGCATCTCCGAGCCGGTGCCAACTGAGTACGGCCACCACCTCATCCAGATTCTAGAGCGCTGCGAGGTGGGCACGGTCCGCGACCTCACACAAGTGCGCTCCCAGATCGTCGAGGCGCTGGTGCGCGAGCATCATCAATCTCAGCTCGACCAACTCGTCGCCAAACTCAAAAACTCCATAGATTGGGCTATCGCAGCCCCCACCCCTCCCTGAGTATGCCACTGCATTCGCCAAATCGCTTGCTGTTAGCGCTCTGCCTTGCGCTGTGTATCGCGCCGAGGGCAGGAGCCTTGCCCGAACTCATCGACCGCATCGTCGCCACCGTTGACAACCACACGATCCTCTGGTCCGAACTCAACTACCGACTGCGCTTTGAAGCCGAGCAGCGCGGGATCTCGGTCTTTGCCGAATCCGAGCAGATCAAGGCACTCCGCCACGAGATCCTCGACGCCATGATCGACGAACAAGTACTGGTTCTCAAGGCCAAGCAGGACAGCATTCAGATCGACCCATCCGAAGTCGAGGAAATGCTTGGCCAGCAGTTCCAGCTGGCCAAGAGCAGCATGGACGACGGGCAATTCGAGCAGATGCTAGAGCGCGTGGGCTTGAGCGAGCGCCAACTCAAGGCTCGCTACCGCAAGGAAATCCGCCACCGCCTGCTCTCGCGCCAGATGCGTGCCGTTGTCTCGTATCGGGTACACGTCGGCCACCGCGACGTAGAGGCGTTCCGCATCGCCCACCAAGACACCTTGCCCTCCCAAATCTCGCTCAGCCATATTCTGATCAAGATTCAGCCCAGCGGTGAGGTCCTCAAAGAGAAACGGGCGCGGATCGAGGAGATCCAAGCCCTGCTGGCCGCTGGCGGCGATTTCGCTACCATAGCCCGCGACCACTCTGAAGATCCCGGCAGTGCCTCTCTCGGCGGCGACCTGGGCTGTTTCTCGCCTGGGACCTTGGTGCCCGAGTTTGAGGAAGCGGCCTTCGCGCTCAAACCAGGCCAGACTAGCGAGCCGGTTTTGAGTCCGTATGGCTACCACTTGATACAGGTGCGCGAAAAGCGCGAAACCACCATCTGCGCCAGCCACATCCTGGTCTTGGCCAGAACCTCGGAAAGCGACGAGGCGCGGGCGCGAGAAACGCTAGCGGACTTGCGCCACCGCGCCCAGAACGGCGAGGAGTTTTCCCAGCTCGCCCGCCAGTATTCGGCCAACCCGCAGACGGCCATGCAGGGCGGCCTCTGGGGCACCTTCCCCAAGGAAGGGATCCCCGAATTCCTCCAGCCCTACCTCCGCAACCTCAAGCTGGGAGACGTCAGCGAACCCTTCTTTTTTGACGATGGCGGCCACATCATTAAAATTGACGACGACCAAGCCGTGCTCGAAGGCCTGATCCGCGAAAGCCGCACCGCAGAAGCCATGCGCCAATTAATCGACCAATACCGGCAGCAAATCCACATCGAGGTTCGACTCGACGAGGAAAACTTGCGCCACCCAGTACGGAATGCGACTGGATATCTTCCTGAAGAACACAGGGCTGATCAAGCAGCGCAGTGAAGCCAAGCGGGCCTGCGACGCCGGGCAAGTCCAGATCGGCGGCCAGCAGGCCAAGGCTGCGCACTCCGTGACCGTGGGCGAGCAAATACACCTTGCCACGCCCACCCGCCTGCTCGATATCGAAGTGCTCGGCATCCCGGAGCGCCAGCCCGCCCGCCGAGACCGCGGCCGCTTTTATCGGATCCTCCGCGAGGAACACCGCGACCCGTACGAAGACCTGAGCTTTTAGGAGGCAAGCTGTGGGTAGCGCAGCGCAATCGCCCTATCAAGGGCTGGCCCCCATTTACGACTACGTAATGGCCCACGTCGATTACGGCGAATGGGCCGCTTACATCGATGCGCTCTTCGCTCACTTTGCCCCCGACACGGCCCGCGTCGTGGACTTGGCCTGCGGCACCGGCAATGTGTCTTTTGTGCTCCACCGCCTCGGCTATGAGGTAACGGGTGTGGATCGCTCCGAGGCCATGCTGCAGGTCGCGCGCGACAAGGCCGCTGGCACCGGCGTTGAGTTCGTCCAGCAGGACCTGCTCCAGCTAGAGGGCCTAGGGCCTTTTGACGCGGCCACTTGCCTGTACGACAGCATCAACTATCTGCTCGCACCAGCCGACCTCGACGCGGCACTGCACGGCGCGCAGGCCATTGTGCAGCCGGGTGGGCTTTTCGTCTTTGACATCTGCACCGAGCGCAATTCACTGCGCTATTTCCGCAACATGCGCGACAGCGAGCAGGGGCCGGGTTTTTCCTACGAGCGGCACAGCATCTACGATCCAGATAAGCGACTACAGAGCAATCACTTCCGCATCCGCGGCGACGGGAGCGACATCGCGTTAGAGGAAACCCACGTCCAGCGCATCTATCCGGTCGCCGCCGTCGCCGCCCGCGTCGAGGCGAGTGCCTGGGAGTTGCTCGCGCTCTGCGACGGTTTCACATTTGACGAGGGGACCGAGGAATCGGACCGCGTTCACTTCGTTCTACGCGCTCCGCCAGCGGAGAAATAACTTTGGACCTGCAGCTAAGAGCAACGCGCGCATTTATTGAGGCAGCAGACGACTTCCTGCTGACGACCCATGTCAACAGCGACGCCGACGGCCTAGGCGCCTGCATGGCTTGGGCCCACCTGCTGCGGGGCCTCGGCAAGCGCGCTGACATCGGCCTGCCCGAGCCACCGGCTGGCCAATGCTCCTTTCTCACCGGCTGGGACGGCGTGCACCACTTCGCCGACCTCGACTTGACCCGCTACCGCTGCGCCATTGTCGCCGACTGCCCCTCCCTCGACCGCATCGGTCCGGTGCGCCCAAGTCTCAGCCCCGACATCCGCCTCCTCAACATCGATCACCACCGAGGCAATGAGTGCTTCGGTGCAGTGAATATCGTGGAGGAAATAAGCTCGACCTGCGAGCTCCTCTACCATCTCGCCATTGGCCTTGGCCATGAGGTCGATGCCGTCGCGGCCGCCCAGCTCTATGCGGGGATTCTCTTCGATACCGGCGGCTTTCGCTTCTCGCTAACGACGGCTACCACCTTTGAAGTAGCAGCCGATCTAGTGCGGCGCGGCGTGCGTCTCGACACTATCGCCGAGGGTGTCTTCGGCAACAAGAGTCTCGGCTCGGTCAAACAACGCGGCCAAGCCATTGAGAGCTTGGTGCTGCGCCTCGGGGGACGAGTGGCGGTGCTCCATCTCGATCGCGAGGCCATGGGCGCGGGCGAGCCTGACGAAGTAGTCAACTACGGCCTGATGATCAGAGGCGTCGAAGTGGCCTTGCTGCTCAAGGAACGCGCGCCCGGATGTTACCGCATCAGCCTGCGCTCCCGCGAGGTCGACGTCAGCCAAGTCGCTGGCACCTTTGGCGGCGGCGGCCACGCCCGCGCCGCCGGGCTGGAGCTAACGGGTGCGCCCCAAGATATTGTTGAGAGCATACTAACCGAAATCGGTCGCCATTTGAATTAGTAATAATTATTCTTGATTATAACTTTTTATTTTTTATAATATGATTTTTCCCCCAAAAAGAGCAATAAAGTTAAAGTAAGGAAGACGTTCCATTGCATTTAATTACCCTAAAGGATTGGTCCCCAGCCGACGTGCAGCAAGCGGTAGAGCTCGGCCTCGCCGTCAAGGCCACTCCGCAGCACTACGCCGACGCCCTCTCTGGACGCACGGTGGTTCTGCTCTTCCAGAAGACTTCGACCCGCACCCGCTGTGCCGGCGAGATTGGCACCGTCCAGCTAGGCGGCCACGCCCTCTACTTGAATTGGTTGGACACCAACTTCGGTCTAGCCGACTTAGGCGACGAGTTCCGCGTACTCTCCGGCTACTCCGACTTCATCGTCGCCCGCCTGCTCGAACACGTCGATGTGCGCCGCGCCGCCGCCGCCTCGCAGGTGCCCCTGATAAACGGCTGCTGCAACCGCTACCACCCCTTGCAGGCGCTGACCGACTTGATGACCCTACAGGAGGCTTTCGGGCGGCTCGAAGGGGTGCGGCTAACATACGTCGGGGTACTCAACAACGTCGCCAACTCGCTCATTGCCGCCGGCGTCAAAGTGGGCATGCACGTCACTTGTGTCTGCCCCGAAGTCAACGCCGCTGCACGCGACGACGAACTCTACGACGAAGCCAAGCGCTTGGGACTCTACGAGCACACCGAGGAACTACACCCGGCGCTGGCAAAGTCTGACGTCGTGTACACCGACACTTGGATCGACATGGAGTTTTTCACCGATCCCAAGTTCGCCCGCGAAAAGGAGCGCCGGGTCCAGACCTTTCAGCCCTATCAGATCAGCCGCGAGTTGCTCGCGGGCCTAGACCTGAAAATCCTGCACTGCCTCCCCGCCCACCACGGCTATGAGATCGAAGGTGCGCTCTTGCACGACGAGCGCTCGCTGATCTTCACCCAAGCCGAAAACCGCCTGCACAGCCAGAAGGCCGTGCTGCTCAAGCTGGCGAATGCCCTCGCCTGAGAGCGAGGAGCATCTCGTCGCGCAAGATTCGCCGCAGAAGATCCCTGTCTCAGGCTCTATAACACTCAAGCCCCACTGACATTGGCGTACTCATAAGCCGTGGTAGCACTAATTGCCAAAGTGCGTACCATCGGTTTATAATTTGCTTAGGATAGTCGTTGACAACCCTTTGCCTTGCATCGGCTTTTGTCATATATCCTGATAGGCGGTGCTTGCTATCGCATTTTCCCCAGCAGGGCTCGCTATGCTAGCACACGGTGATTCGCGTCCAAAGCTCGTCCTCTTCCTGCTGCTCCTGCTTTCCCCCTTCCAAGCCCCGGCTGAGATCCGGAATTGGCGAGTGGGCGACCAAGACCATCCTTGGAATCTCGTCCCGGTCTCCGGCCGCCTGACTTGGGGCCGCGGCTGGGCTGTCGAGATCCTCACCGACGACGACGGCGACGGACTCATCGACGAAGACCCCGTCGAGCTTGTCGATTCGGACGGCGACGGACTTTTCAACGAAGATCCGCCTGATCCGCAACTCGACTCGGACGGCGACGGGCAGCTCAACGAGGACCCTCCCAATAAGCTCGACGACGACGGCGACGGACTCATCGACGAAGACCCCGTCGAGGCATTCGACAGCGACTTGGACGGGCGCGTTGACGAGGACGGACCCGATCCACAGCTCGACTCGGATGGCGACGGACGACTCAATGAAGACGGGCTGATGACCGATGGGGACGACGACCTGGACGGTCGCACCGACGAAGACCCATACAATGGCACCGACGACGACGGCGACGGACTCATCGACGAGGACGGGCCGCGGCTGCGCGACACCGACGGGGTCGCGACTTGGCTGCGGCCCATCGAACTCAACGAGCGCCGCAATCTAGCCATCCTGCTCAACGAGCGCTATCTACAAGGGGAGTTCGGCGGCGTGGGGCCGGACGGCAGGTTACTCAGCCCCTTTCTGGAAATTCCCAGCGAATTCGGCCCACGCGTCGAGCGAGCCGACCCCATCTCGGGTGACTATTTCAAATCCGGGTCGGGTGGCGGCATCAACCGAATCGACTACGGCAAGATGGTTGACGGCGATCTCTCCACTGCCTTCGGCACGACCAGCACCGACTATCGCGTCGCCGGCATCTACGGCATCCATGGGGGGGGAGCGTCACTCAACCTGATGGGCTTTTACCACATCAATCGCCTTATCTTCCAACCGCGGCCCACCCTGCCCGTCACAACCATCGCCAACTACTTCGTTGTCTACGGCGACCCTACAACCGTCAACTCCACTTTGGCGACCCTCGAAGTAAAGAAGATCCTAGTCCCTGTGACGCGAGAACATACCGATCCAGTCAAGGACCTGCACTTCGACCCGCCGGTGCTCATAGGCCGACTGGATGTCGCTTCACTCGATTCCAATGGTGATTACAAGGAAACGGCAGAGATAGGCCTCTTCGGCGAGGGCTTCCCCAGCGACGCCTCCTTTACCTCCGAGGTCATCGACGTCGGCACCCCCACGCCCCGCGCGCGGCGCTACAGCCAATTGCTTGAACTCTTCGATGACGCCGGGGTGGTCGAGGCCGAGTTCCCCGACCGACCCGGCTCGACGGTCAACTGGGGCAAAGTCCGCTGGCGGGGACGCAAAGCGGGTTTCGCTGGCAATGTACGCATCCAGTTCCGCGCCGGCGACGCGCCCAACATGCACCTCTACGCCCGCAATAGCGGTGCCAACGAGATCGACACCCGCGGCGAGGACGGCCGGCGGCTCGACGCCTTTTCCTGGCTCAAGCTGCGCCAGGGCCGCATTCCCGAGGCCAAACTTCGCTACAATGAACTCGGTGCAGATCTGGGCAGCGACGGCCCGAGGGGCTGGAGTTTCTGGTCGGCCCCCTTCAGTTTTGAGGACGGGCTCATCGACGAGCACCTGCCCGAAGAGCGCTGGTCCGAGGCGGGTGTGTCCCTGCCGCTACCCACTGGCACCCGCTATCTGCAGTTCCGCATCCTCTTCGACAGCACCATCGAGAGCGCAGTTGCCCTCGACTATATCGAATTCGACTACGACGAGCCCCTAATTTCGGGCGGCTTGGTCGCCGAGGTCTTTCCGCCGCGCGTCGCGCTGGGCGAGGAAGCGTCCTTGCGCTACTTCCTGCGGCCCTTTTTCGCCGACGGGGAAGAAGGGGGATTCAATCGCATCGAACTGACGGTGCCCGACGCCTCAACCCGGATCGACACTTTTAAGTTCGATGGCCGCGCTTGGGAGGAGGTTGCCGCGTCCCCCGTGGACAACACCGAAGACCCACTGCTCCAGGTGGAGCCGCTGCGTCTGGAGCCAGAACCAGACAGTCCTTTCGTCGTCGGCCAGTTCGCTCAGACCATCGTCTCGGACCCCCGGACCGGCGAGACTCGGCTTTTGGTCAAGTTCCCGCTGCTAGGTGCCTCCGACTTCAAGGCCCGCCAGAGCATCGAGATCGACTTGCGGACGCGGCTCTTCCGCGGCTCGGCTCGCTTCGAAGGATCGGTGTGGAACGACCGCCTCGCCGCGCGGGCGGCGACGATTCCCCAGCTAGTGCGCGACGGCGACGCGGTGCAGCAAGTGGCTACCAACGCGACGCTGGTCATCGTCGACGATATCCAGGCGCGCCACCTGCGGGTCCAGGCCGCCCCCAACCCCTTTACGCCCAATGGCGACGGCATAAACGACGCGATCGAATTCGCCTTCGACCTCTTTCTTGTCTTAGACCAAGTCGAAGTCGCGGTGGAAATACTCGACCTGTCGGGGCGCAGGATGCACCGCGTCGGGCCGGTATCGCGCACGGCAGGTCAGACGAAACTCGAGTGGGACGGTCGCAACGCAGCGGGCCATCTTCTAATGCCGGGCCTCTACCTCTATCGCCTGCAAGTCGCCGCCGACCAAACAGCTACCGAGACCCTCGGCGTCCTCTCGCTGGTGTACTAACGTGATGCGCCCGATCCTCGCCGTCCTGATCCTCGCCACGGCCGTCTGCGGCCAGGGCTACCGCCTAACTGCGGACGCCATCCGCGTTGACCGCAGCGAGCACTGGCGCGAGTGGATATTCCAAAACGACGTAGTGCGCACCCTCAACGAGCGGGCCGACTCCACTGGTCTATTCTTATTGTCGGACGACGGCGTGCAACCCCGGCTCGTCGCACAGGTGGCCAACGCCGCCCTCTCCGCCGGGCAGTTCAGCTACCTCGATGCCGTGCGCACCGACGGCAAGACCGTACGGGGCGGAGCCACAGCGCTGAGCAATGATCGCATTGCGCCACGGCTCATTGACGGCGACCTAGACACCTTCTGGGAGCCTGCTGCCGCGGATTTTTCCGCCGAAGGGCTGCGCAATTGGGAATTGCTAGTCGATCTCGGCCGTCTAGCCTTCGTTGACAGCATCACTGTCTCCTTTCCCGCTGGGGACGCGCCCAAGGCGTTCTCGCTCCTCGTCTCCCTCGGAGAGCCATTTCCCTTTCCCGACGGCAATAGTCTCAGTTTCTCACTAGTGGCCGAGACCAAAGCGACGGACTTGCCCCCTCCTGGGGCCGATGGCCTAGTGCGGCAGTCCTATCCTATCGCGCCTCTTTTGCGCGCCGACTTCAATCTGGACGGACAGCCGGATCTGCGAGGATCTTTTCTTCAGTACATACGCCTGAAAATTACCGAGTCCGATCTCGAACGCCACCACTTCGTCGGCGAGGGGGACGCCGGCTTCGGCACCTATCAGGCGTTATCGCCTGAGCGGCGGGGCGCGGTGGTCCACCAACGCCTGACGGCGGGGAGCTTCCTCATCGAGATCGACGAGGACACCTATTTCAACGACGTGTCCGAAGCGCAACGGGGACCTATCCGCTACTTCGAGCGCGAAGTGCCGCGCGTTGCCGAAATACAGGTCTGGACCAAGGGGGACAACCTAGCCCTCAATCCGCGACAACGCGCCGGGGACTCCTACGAAATAGGCGGTCGGGGCACGCCCAATCAAGCCACCGATGGACTCTACCAGACCGAGTGGACGGCTTGGGGCTACAATCCAACCATCGTTCGCGGCACCATGTGGCTGGACCTGGGTGCAACCTTCTGGATCGATGGGCTCTACGTGGTGACGCGCCGTCAGCGCAACAACACGGCCTTCTCTGGTCATGGATTCCTCGTCTCCGACGGCACCCAAGTCAAACCCGTGCAACTGGCCACCGCCGAGGACTTCGACCAACTCGAAGAGGCGTTGCTGTGGCACGACATCATCAGCGAGGATAAGTTCGACAACCGCCAAGCTAGGGTGCTGATGTTCGGCGAGGAGTTCGCGCCGCGCAAGATTCGCTTTATGCAGGTCCGCAACCTGTTCGGCGGCGAAGGCGGCGATGGCGGCCGTCTCGCCGAAATGCAGCTCTACGGCGTCGGCTACCCGGTCAATATCTCGCTGCACTCGCCGCCGATTCGCCTCACCGACGCCCGCGGCAACTTCGTGCGCAAGACCCTGCCGCGGATCGCATGGAGCGCCGCCGCTGTCGTACAAGACGAAGACCCCCTCACCGGCCAAATCGTCGAGCGCATCGAGCCGTTGGACCAGCACCCCGAAATTCGCCTCGATATTCAAACCCGCACTTCCGACCATACTGACACCAACTTCACCTATTTTGAAGTAGTCAAGATTGGCGGTACTGAAGAGCGAAGCGAAGTAAGCAAGGAAGCCTACGACGCCCTAGCGCTGCAATGGGCGGCTTGGGATTACTGGCAGACTCTGCCCGTCAGCCAGCAGCACGTCTCGCGCGAAGACGACGACGCAGACGGTAGCACCGACGAGGATCCCATCGACTTCATCGACAACGACGGCGACGGTCTCATCGACGAGGACGGCCGTAAACTGCGCCGAGCACCGCGTTCTAGTTTTGCCAAAGACGGCGAACTGGCCTTTGTCGGCTGGAGCGAATGGAGCGAGAACTACCAGCCCACGGACGGCCGCAGCGAAGCCACCATCACCTCGCCTAGCCCGCGCAAATTCGTCCAGATTCGCTTCAAGGTCTCTTCTAAAGATCCCTTTAAGACGGCGAGAATTCGCTCGTTCCACATCGATCTGGCACCACCGCTGGCGCTGGAACTGGCCGGTGAACTGGCACTTTTGAGTCCACAGGGGACGGCGCGACCCATTGGCGACCTCAGTGCCGAGCCTGGGGACTACGATCCCCCGAGGGGCATCAACCCGCTGACCCCGCAACGCTTTTCATATTTCGCACGCCTCGCCGCGCCTGACCCCGACGACCCGACCGTTCGCGACGGCGTTGACGAGATATTGATCGTCGCCCCCCAGGCAGCCGAGCCGCTGGGCGTGCGCATAGGCCGAGTCGAAGTCGAGCGGCAGACCTCTGATCTCGATCCGGCGATTTTTTCGACTCGCGTCGTCAAGACCCGTTTCGACCGAGTCTTCACGCCCGACGCCGATGGTCGCTTACAGGACGCCGATGGCCGGACCATAGCGATTCTGCCGACCGGCCCCGACTCGCTTTATTTGCGCTTCCCCGCCTCGCTCAACGCCGATCTGTCCCCGGACGTCCACGCCTTGGTCGAAGTGCAATTCGCCTCGCGTGCCTTCCGCGAGGGGGCACTCTTTCCTGCCTTCGCCCGTTCTTCGACTGATCCTGCGGGCTTTTTCCAGCGCGTCGATGCGGAAGCGCAAGACGCCACCGAGCTAGTCGCTAGCGGTACGGCACGCGTCTCATTGCAAACGATCGGCCGCCAGTTGATCAACGATGTGCAGGTAGCCCGCGTTTTTACCCCGAATGGCGACGGGATCAACGATCTGCTCCAGGGCCGTTTCGTGCTTTTGCGGGTGTTGGCAGAGCGGCGGCTGGACATCGCCTTCTACGATTTGGCAGGGGCGTTGCGAGGACGCGCCGGACGCGACTTAGGGCAGGCCGGTCAGTGGAATTTCGCTTGGGACGGCCGCGACGAGCACGGACAGTTGGTGCCGCCGGGAATCTACCTGTGCCGGATCAAGATCGCGGCGGACCGGGGTGCTGAAGAGGCAATCTTTCCGGTCCATGTGGCTTATTGAGACGACGCGTCAAACGCACATAGCGATGTTGCACTGCCTAAAAATTCAGTCGGACTTTCAGTTAGGTGGCCTGATGCAGAAAGGCATCCGCCAAGTAGGCTTCTCCGCGACTTTCGCTCAACCTACCCCTCTTCCCGCACCCACGTTCCGCTCCGTCCTCCCCGCTTCTCCATTAGTCGCAACTCGGAAATCACCATCCCGCGATCGACGCCCTTGCACATGTCGTAAATGGTCAGAAGGGCCGTGCTCGCCGCCACCAAAGCCTCCATTTCCACGCCCGTGCGGTCGTCAATTTTGGCCTCCGCCTCGACTTCGACCCGATCCTCGCCGACGTGCAAATCTACGCTGACCGCAGTGAGGTTGAGCGGGTGGCACAAGGGGATTAACTCCCCCGTGCGCTTGGCGGCCATGATCCCGGCCAGCCGCGCTGCTTCCAAGACGCTGCCCTTGGCAACTTTATGCTCAGCGATTAGCCGCGCCGTCGCGCGGTCCATGCGGATCTCGCCGCGCACCCGCGCCCGCCGCGCCGTCGGCTCCTTGCCGCCTATATCGACCATCTTGAGGCGGCCCTGCTCGTCGAGGTGAGAAAGCGCGTCGGCCACTACATGTTCTCGATAATTGCGGTGCCGAACTCCGAGCACTTGACCTCGGTCGGCTCGTCCATTAATCGCGCAAAGTCGTAGGTGACGACCCGGCTCGCAATCGTCTGCCCCAGTCCCTTGACGATCAGGTCGGCCGCCTCGGTCCAGCCCAAATGGCGGAGCATCATGTCGCCCGACAGGATCACTGAACCGGGGTTGACCTTGTCTTGGCCAGCGTATTTGGGAGCGGTGCCGTGGGTGGCCTCAAAGATGGCGTGGCCAGTGGTGTAGTTGATGTTCCCGCCCGGAGCGATGCCGATGCCGCCGACGCAGGCGGCCAGCGCGTCGCTGATGTAATCGCCGTTGAGGTTCATCGTAGCGATGACCGAGTACTCGGCTGGACGCGTGAGGATCTGCTGTAAAAAGGCGTCGGCGATCACATCTTTGACGGTGATTTGGGTGCCGTCAACGACGATGCTAGTCCAAGGGCCGCCGTCGATCTCTTCGCCGCCATAGGCCTTTTGCGCCACCTCGTAGCCCCAGTCGCGGAAGGCCCCTTCGGTGAACTTCATGATGTTGCCTTTGTGTACCAAGGTGACGCTATCGCGGCCTTGGGCAGCGGCGTAGTCAATGGCGGCGCGGACCAGCCGCTCGGTGCCCTCTTGTGAGATCGGCTTGACGCCCAAGCCAGCGGTATCTGGAAAGCGAATCTTGCCGTAGCGATCAGCGAAGTGCTCTGCAAGCAGCGACTTAAAGCGCGCGTTGTCGTCCGTGCCTTGTTCAAACTCGATCCCGGCGTAGATGTCTTCGGTATTCTCGCGGAAGATGACCATATCCACCAGCTCGGGTTGCCGCACCGGCGAGGGCACACCGCTGAAGTAGCGCACGGGGCGCAGACACACATAGAGGTCGAGCATCTGGCGCAAAGCCACGTTGAGGCTGCGGATCCCGCCGCCGACCGGCGTCGTCAGCGGCCCTTTGATGCCGACCAGATAGGTATTGAAGGCCTCCACCGTGGCGTTGGGCAGCCAGCTAGCGGTCTGCTCAAATGCCTTCCCACCGGCCAAAACCTCCATCCAAGCGATCCTCCGCTGACCGCCATACGCCTTCTCGACCGCCGCGTCAAAGACTCGCACGGCCGCTGCCCAGATATCCGGCCCAGTGCCGTCGCCTTCAATAAAGGGGATGATGGGCTGGTCTGGAACACTGAGCGCGCCATCCACTAAGGTTATTTTTTCGCCATTTGCGGGGGCCTTGGGCTGCCAATCGGCCATAGTACAAAACTCCTCGTGTCTTTTGTTTGTTTAAGGAATAATCGGCCCGGTTCGACCGCTGTGGCTGCGCTCGGGGCCTGCCTGTTGCGGCTTTTGAATCTAAGGATTCCACTCGAGACGGCCAATGCAAGCCGCCAAGGCGCTGCGCTCGACCTCGACCAACTCGCAAGCGAATACGTCGGCATAGGCGCGCAAAAGTTCGGACTCGACTTCGCTCCGATCCAACGCGTGTCCCAAAAGCGCGGCCATCGTAGTTATCTCCTCGCTCCCCAAGCCGCAGGGCTTGATCGCCGCAAAGTGGCTCAAGTCGGTAGCCACATTCAGGGCCAGACCGTGTGTCGTGATCCAGTGCCGCACGTTGACGCCGATCGACGCCACCTTGGACGAGCCGACCCAAGCGCCCGTCAAGCCGCGACGTGCCTCTCCCTCCAAACCATAGACACCCAACGTGCGGATCAGCACGGCCTCCAAATCGCGCAAGTACTGATGTACGTCCCGACCGCGCTGGCGCAGATCGACGATCGGATAGGCCACGATCTGGCCCGGCCCGTGAAACGTCACGCTGCCCCCGCGGTCAATCGCGACCACATCTAGCCCCTGGGTTAGGAGATGCTCGGGTAGCGTCGCCCGTCCGCCAGTATACGTTGGCGGGTGCTCGACCAGCATCAGCGTGTCCGGAATTTGCTCGGCGCGCCGCAATTGGCGCAACGACTCTTGCCAAGCCCAAGCCCGAGCGAAATCGATCCGCCCGACTCGGCAAACGCGCGTTTCATGCATTAGGTGGTTTCTTTTTTTAAGCCGACTAAGGGACTGGCTCGGAGGCAGAATCTGGGTTAGAAGTATGCCGTGTAAAGCCTTTTCCCCAATCGCCTCTCACAATATACTTTCTTCGCCAAGGAACCGCTCATGCTCGTCAGATCACTGCTGGATTCCTTTCAGCAGTAACAAACCAATTCCTGAGAAAGTAGGGAGAATTCGACCATGGAGAGCGACGCCTATCCCGAGTTGACTGATCTCAGCACCCGGTTGCAGGAGTTGGAGATCCAAGGGTACACCGTGTTCCCCGAGTACCTCGACCGCGCTACCACTGCCGCAGTTCGCGCTCATATCGACAGCCTCGTAGGCCCCATTGTGTCCGGTGATCACAACGCCGCTAGGCACGGTCTGCGGCATCCCATTCCAGGGGCGATCATGTCCCGCTTAGTGAACAATCCTGCGACCCTCGAACTCGCTGCAACATTGATCGGGTCGCGCGATCTTCGCATGCGCGAACAAGTTTTCATCCGCAGCGATCCTTCGCCGCCGCCATACCAAGCTCCACAATGGCACATTGACGCAGCCTTTTGCCGCGCAGAGTTTGCAGCCAGACCGCGGCAGGTCTATTACCAGATGCTGCATTACTGTAGCACGGTTTCCGCCGGAGGGGCCGCGTTTATGATCGTGCCCGGCTCACACAAGTTGTCTCTTGAAGCCAGCGATAATGCAGAGCGACCGGAGGGACGGCAACCCATTCACAGTCACACCGCCTCAGTCCCCGAAGCAAATGACGACGACGGCATCGAAATTTGCGCCAACGATGGAGACCTCATCGTCTTCAATCCCCTGTGTTATCACGCCAGTTCTCCCAACCGGACGGATCGGCCCCGCTACGTATATTTCACCTCGTTCTACCACCCCTCAGCGGCTCGCTTAGTGGAACTGGTGCGCAGAACCAAGTACCGCGACGACTTTCCCGACTCATTGCGCCAAGGCTTGCCACCCGAGCTTCAGAGCTTGCTCGATTAGTATTCAATACACACATCATCTGCACTGCTCCTTTGGGTGTGGACAACAAGGAGCTAGAAGCTATGAGCGCACGGAGTCAGCAAGTTGTGAACTTGGTGATCGGAGGTCTCCTCGGGCTGGTGTTGTTGAGCGGGCGCAGTGGGGCGATAGCACCCGAGCCGCAGCTTGAGGGCTGGGTGCGGCTGGCTTCCGGGCAGCCGGCGGCCGGAGTGCAGGTGCGGCTTTTCGATCTAATCGATCCGCGCCACTCGGTCGGCACCACTGCGAATGAGGAAGGGTACTTTGCGTTGGCCGCTCCCCGCTCAGCCGACGCCCAACCTCAAGGCTTCGCGCTACTACAGAATTATCCCAATCCTTTCAATCCTTCGACGATTATCCCCTACCAGCTACCGGCACTGACTCACGTGCGGCTGGAGGTCTTCAATGTGCTTGGGCAACACGTCGCTACCTTGGTAGATGGGGAACAGCCAGCCGGCTGGCACACGACGACTTGGCACGGCACAGATGCAGCCGGTCGCGCTGTGGCGGCGGGGCTTTATCTCTACCGCATTCGTGGGACCGGACCAAGTGAGACCCGGCGGATGGTGCTCATCGATGGTCCAGTCAGTGCTCCGGGAGCGGCGGTCGCCGCCGAACCTCCGACAAGATTAGCGGCACCCGAGCCGACCTACGGGCTGACCGTCTCGGGCCGCGATGTGCTCACCCATGTGGACCCGGATTTCCGGACCGGCGTCGGGCCAGTGGAGATAGTAGTCGAAGCACGAGACAGCGCCACCAGCCCGGCCGCGATGAAGGTGACCACAAGTGACAGGATCTGGGGCGACGTAGATGCCAATGGCCAAGTTGACATTTTTGACGCGCTTCTATTCTAGTGGGGTTGTACAGCCTCGATCCCTCCATCACCATCCCAAACAATGGCGACATCTCCCTAGGCGATGTGAATCGCGACGGCCGCATCGACATCACCGACGCTTATCTCATCGCCACTTATAGCGTCAATCCGACCGACCCTTCGTTGCCGCCGGGAATCGGCACCCCGGTGGTCGTTGTCGCCGAGGGCAAGATGTACTGGGTGGACCGGTGGACGGCTAAGATTCAGCGGGCGGACCTAGACGGGTCCCAGGTCGAGGATCTCGTCACCACCGGATTGGAGGAGCCGACGGACCTCGCTCTGGACGTGGCCGGAGGAAAGATGTACTGGACGGACAGGCTCACCGACAAAATCAAGCGCGCCAATCTCGACGGATCCCAAATCGAAGACCTTGTGACTGGATTATACAGTATATGGAGCCTAGCCCTGGACGTGGCCGGAGGAAAGATGTACTGGGCGAACGCCAGTTGGAGGGGGCCCAAGACTCAGCGGGCAAATCTAGACGGATCCCAGGTCGAAGATCTCATCACTACCGGATTATTTCAGATAGCTGGTCTGGCCCTAGATGTCGCCGGAGAAAAGATGTACTGGACGGACTACGGAACGAATAAGATCCATCGGGCGAATCTCGATGGCTCACGAGTCGAAGCTCTCATAACCACCGGATTGAGAGGCCCATGGGGACTGGCTCTGGACGTGGCCGAAGGCAAGATGTACTGGGCGGATTGGATCACGAACAAGATTCAGCGCGCCAACTTCGACGGATCACAAGTCGAAGAACTCATCAGGAGACCGAATAATACAGGGAGCCTCGTCCTAGTGCTTTCCGAGGGGAAGATGTACTGGACGGAAGGCGCTTGGTCGGATGAGAGCATTGGCAGGATCCTCCGGGCCAACCTCGACGGGTCCCAAGTCGAAGAACTCCTCGCCACTGGACTGCGCTCTCCACGGGGTCTGGCCCTAGACTTGGCCGACATGCCGGAGGTCCGTGTGAATCGCCCGCCGGTGCTAGACGGCATCGGCAAGCAGAGTGTTGCAGAGGGAGAACTCCTTCGCATTGACTTGGTCGCCCGCGACCCAGAAGGGACTGAAGTCATCTATGAGGCGCAGTCGGACTCCCCCAGCGTGGCGACGGTGAGCGTGTCCGGCCACCAGTTGACGATCAGCCCGGTAAGGCTGGGGGACGCCACGGTGACGGTGACGGCGAGTGATGCCAGCGGCGCGACCACCACGCGGACCTTCGGGGTGAAAGTGACAGTGCCCGTACCCGAGAGCCAAGGTAAGATGTACTGGACGGATTGGGGAACTGGAAAGATCCAGCGGGCAAACCTAGACGGTTCCCAGATCGAAGACCTCGTCACCGCTGGGTTAGAGACTCCAAGCGGCTTGGCTTTGGATGTCACCGGGGGTAAGATGTACTGGACGGATTGGGTAGACCAAGAAAAGGACTGGCTCTCGACCCGGCCGGAGCCAAGGTGTATTGGACGGACATAGGAACTAACAAAATTCAGCGCGCAAACCTAGACGGGACCCGGGTCGAGGACCTCGTCACCGGATTGAGTGAACCGGTAGGCTTGGCTTTAGACATCGCCGTCCCAGACGCCCCAGATCTGGTAGCCGCGTCGCCTTCGGTGAACCCGCCCAACCCAGCCTCAAGCCAATCCTTCACTCTGTCGGTCGCGATCCACAACCGAGGTAACGCACCGGCACCACCGACGACAGTGCGCTACTATCTCTCTACCGACTCGACGATCACCACCGACGACACCGAGGTAGGCACGGGCACGGTGAGCGGATTGGCCGCCCCAAGCACGATTTTCAAATTGATCCGGCTGACAGCACCGTCGAGTCCGGGGACCTACTACTATGGTGCCTGTGTACAGCCCGTCAGTGGCGAGAGCGATATCCAAAACAACTGCTCTTCGGCTAGCGAGGTCGTCGTAGTTCCTCGATGACCATGGCGACACCCGCTTCGGCTCACGGGTATCTATAGGCTGGCGATACGCATTACTTCCGCTCTCAATGGGCCACCCCCACCGCATCGATCCTCGCCCGTGCATTAGGCAAACACGCGTTTCATTCATGCACGATCCAGACAGAGATTATTCTTGCATAAAAACGACGTATTTTCTATATTCAACCACTCAGCTTTGATTTTTGGCACTCTCTTTTTTTGAGTGCCAAATTCTTGTGGAAATGAACTTTTCATCCATTCACCACTAACATCAGGAGGCATATATTATGGCTGCCAAACAGCTAGAATTTGATAGAGCGGCGCGCGACGCGCTGCAGCGAGGCGTCGATAAGTTGGCCGATGCCGTCAAGGTCACGCTGGGGCCGAAGGGCCGCAATGTCGTGCTGGACAAGAAGTTTGGGTCGCCGACCGTCACCAAAGACGGCGTCACCGTCGCCAAGGAAATCGAGCTCAAAGACGCCTATGAAAACATGGGCGCACAGATGGTCAAGGAAGTCGCTTCCAAGACCAGCGATGTCGCCGGCGACGGCACCACCACCGCCACGGTCTTTGCCCAGATCATCTTCCGCGAGGGCCTCAAAAACGTAACCGCCGGTGCCAACCCCATGGACCTCAAGCGCGGCATTGATAAAGCCGTCGCAGTCGTCGTGGACGAGATTCGCAAGTCCAGCGAGGAAGTCAAGTCGCGCGAGGAAATCGCCCAAGTCGGCACCATCTCGGCCAACAACGACTCGGCCATCGGCGAGCTGATCGCCGACGCCATGGAAAAGGTCGGTAAGGACGGCGTCATCACCGTAGAAGAGGCCAAGGGCACCGACACCAACCTCGATGTGGTCGAGGGCATGCAGTTCGACCGCGGATACCTGTCTCCCTACTTCGTCACCGACCAAGAGGGGATGACCGCCGAGCTCGAGGACAGCTATATCCTCATTCACGACAAGAAAGTCTCCTCAATGCGCGATTTGGTCCCGGTTCTCGAAAAGACCGCCCAACTCAGCAAGCCCTTGCTGATTATCGCCGAGGATGTCGAGGGCGAAGCTCTAGCGACGCTGGTCGTCAACAAAATTCGCGGCACCATCAAGGTCGCCGCGGTCAAGGCCCCGGGCTTCGGCGACCGCCGCACGGCCATGCTCGAAGACATCGCCGTCCTCACCGGCGGCCGGGTCATCTCCGAAGAAGCAGGGCTTAAGCTCGAAGGCGTCACCCTCGACGACTTGGGCCAAGCCAAGCGCATCGTCCTCGACAAGGACAACACCACGATCATCGAAGGCGCAGGTCAGGCTGCGGACATTCAAGGCCGCGTCGCCCAAATCCGCCGCCAGATAGAGGAAACGACCTCGGACTACGACCGCGAGAAGTTGCAGGAGCGGTTGGCCAAGCTCGCCGGCGGCGTCGCCGTGATCAATGTCGGCGCTCCGACCGAGACCGAAATGAAGGAAAAGAAGGCCCGCGTCGAAGACGCACTGCACGCAACCCGCGCCGCCGTCGAAGAAGGCGTCGTCGCCGGTGGGGGCGTCGTCTTCCTCCGGGCTCAAGCGGCGCTCGACCAGACCGACGCCGAAGGCGACGAGGCCGTGGGCGTCAAGATCATTCGCCGCGCCCTCGAAGAGCCGCTGCGGATGATCTCCTCCAATGCCGGCGCCGAAGGAGCCATCATCGTCCGCAAGGTCGCCGATGGCGAGGGAGCCTTTGGCTTCAACGCCCGCACCGAGGAATACGAAGACCTGCGCGAAGCAGGTGTCGTCGATCCCGCCAAGGTCTCGCGCACCGCGCTCGAAAACGGCGCCAGCATCGCTTCGCTGTTGCTGACGACCGAAGCACTGATTGCCGAGCTGCCCGAAAAGGCCGCTCCGGCCCCGGCCGGCCCTCCTGGCGGCGACATGTACGGCGGCGGGATGGGCATGTAGCTCTTCCTCTCGCAAATAGAAAAGGCTCGCTGCTTCTTTGGCAGCGAGCCTTTTTTTGTCCTACCCCTTCTCACATCCACAATCGGTAGATCAAGGGGTCGCGGAACTGCCCATCCTCTCGAACGGCGTAGTGCAACCCCGGCCTCCGAGATCCACGTCCCCTGTCCAAGAGCGCGATAGACTGCCCCTTGAGCACGTGGTCCCCCACATCGACGAGCAGGTGAGCGTTGTATCCGTATTGGGTCAGTAGACCATTGCCATGGTCGAGAATCACTACGTAGCCGAGGTCCTCTTCGTAGCCCGCTTGCATCACTTGGCCCGCGGCACTGGCCCTTACCGAGCTGCCCGCGGCCGCAGCAATAACAACCGAGGGGTGCTCCTCGCTAAAGGGCCTAAGCACTGGCCCGCGCGACGGCCACAAAGTGGGGACGGTATGCACGTTGCCCCAACACAGCCGCTGCATGGAGGAGATATAAGGGGGAGCTGCGCTGAGCTGCGTCGCCGCCTCGTCTAGTGCTTCGGGCTTGCCTAAGATGGAGCGCAACTGATCGTTGCCGTGCTTGAGCCGGACCAGCATTTCTTCGAGCTGATCTATCTGGCCTACTTGCTCTTCGAGCAGGGCCTTGTCCTGCTCTAGCTGTGCCGCCTTCTGCGCTAGCTCGCGCCGGTCGAGATAGGAGCTAAGCCCCAGGGGCATGAACACAAGCAAGGCGACGCAGCACAACCCCAGCAACCACACGCGTGTGCCGGAGATCTTAAACTCAAAGGTCTTGCGACCCTTTTCCGGAATGATGATTACGGTAATGTTACTGCGCTTGAACATCTGTGTCTTCGCCCGCGACAAAACTTCGGCTATTTTTCCAAGTCAATATATCCTCGACAACCATAATAATAATACCAATAGTTCCTCCACGCGCTCCCATAAAGCCGGATCGTGCCGGTCCGTTTTCGCTTGTAGGATGAAGCAATCCTAAATTCAATATATTTTATATCCGGCGTTTGAGCCGCGCTCTTCCTACAAAAAAACAGCAGATCGCCCGTGTCGCCATTCCGCCTCTTGCCCTTAGCACTGTGCATGCTCGTGCCATTCAGCAGTCCCATTCTTTCCGAGCGGCTAGTTATGACTTCGGCAGATATATGGGAAAACTGGGTGTATCCCGCCGGCGTCCTGCGCTTAGACGAAGCAGGCTCGCTGCGGCCGGTGCGGGTCGGCAAAGACATTGATCCGCTCTCTGAGGCTGCTGTTCGTGGGGCCGGAGCGGCACAATCTACCGCTGCCCGCGCCTTTGACGGCGACCTCGCCACTAGCTGGGGTCCACCGCCGGGCACGGTCCCAAACGACTGGTGGCTCGAGATCGACTTGGGGCAGGTGTTTCCCGTCCAACAGATTCGCCTGCGCTTCGCCGACAACGCGCCACCCCTGCCCTTTTTTACCCTCTCACTCTCCAAGGGCGAGCGCTTTATCAACAGTGCCAACGTCGTCGTCGAAGGCACCCTAATCTACAGCCACAGCAAGCGCTTTGCCTTCAACGAGGTGCGCGACGTGACGATCGACCTCGACGACGAGCTCGTTCAAGTCCTCCGCATTGAGGCCACTCGCGAGATGACCGGTGCGCCCGCGCTCGCCGAAATCCAAATCAAGGCCTTTGGCGACAATATCGCCTTTGATCTGATTGCCAAAGGCGGCAGCGTCGACGTCGAGGCCGCCATCGTCGCGGTGGCCGGCATTCCTTCCGTCATGTTCGACGGCGATCTCTCGACCATGTGGCGCGTCAACCCCCTTGCCAAAGGCTCCAGCGGCGGCAGCGAGACCTTCGGCGACTACCGCATTGATCTAGGGGCGACCTATTGGATCGATTCGGTCTGGCTCTTGGGTGAGCCGCTGGGCATTCCGCCGCGGCTGCGGCAGTCCTACGCCAACTTCCTCGCCTATCAGATGCAGTACTCCGACGGATCGCTGGCACCCGACGGATCGCTGGCCTGGCAGGCGTTGGCCTCCATTCCCCTCGACCTCCGCAACCTCTTCGACGTGCGCAATTTTCGCCACGATGTCCCCCTAATCGCCGCCCGCTACCTGCGTTTGATCTATCCCACTAGCCAAGGCGGCAACATCATCGGCGGCGGCCTGTCGGGCAGCGCTCTCGACAACACCGGCCGCTTGGACGGGCTGGGCCTAGTTAGCGAATTCCAAGTGTACGGCGAGGGGTACCCGGCCCGCGTCGTCCTCCGCTCGCCCGTTATCGACCTCGGCACCAATTGGAACATCACCGAAATCGAGTGGGACATTGACGCGCCGCTCGGGGCCCAATTCGCCTTGCGCAGCCGCACCGGCGACCACGTCGTCGAGGAGATGCGCTATTTCGACAAAAACGGCAAAGAGATTACCAAAAGGCGCTACGAAAAGCTGATCGCCTCGTTCCGCGGCCCCATCGAAACCACGCTCCAACCGGGCGATGGTTGGAGCGTGTGGAGCGAGGAATACATCCATACGGGCACCCGCTTCCGCTCACCGTCGCCCCGGCGCTACGTGCAGCTCGAAGCCGAGCTGCACGCCGACAACCCGCAGGCTGGCATTGCCCTCGACGCGCTTGCTTTGATCTATTCCCGTCCTTTGGCGCGCACCGCGGTCGGCGAAGTCCAGCCGACGCGAGTTGAGCCAGGAGAGCAAACCGATTTCACGTACTTCCTCCGCCCAGAATTCGCCCGCGACAGTCAGGGCTTTGAGGCCATCGCCCTCGAAGCCTCGGTGCCCCTCGCGTTCCGCACCCTGCAAATCGACGGCGCGGCAATCGACGCCGAAGTGGAAAAGACGGATGCGGGCCTTCGCCTGCACTTGCCCGAGCGAATCGCGGCCGCCGAGCGCGTCGAGTTAGATTTCGCCGCCACCGTCTTCCAAAACAATACCCGCTTCCGCGCCTTTCTAGAGCGCGAAAGCGGGCTTGACACGCTACGTCAGCAGGTCAATCCGGGCGATGCAGTTCCCGACTTAGCGGGAGCAGGAGATGCGGTCTCGCTGCCCGTGGACGGCAGCTTGCTCACGCGCCTATACTTAGGCGCGGGGATTTTTACCCCCAACGGCGACGGCGTCAACGACGCGCTCGCCATCTCTTTCGACGTGCTCAAGGTCCTCGACGCCCGCCCCATTGAAGCCCACATCTACGACCTGCGCGGCCGGCTAGTCCGCACGCTGCGAGACGCCGGCGGCGTGGCAGGCCACTATCAGCTAACTTGGGACGGCCGCCGCGACTCCGGCGCGATGGCCCGGCCCGGCCTCTACCTCTTCCGCGTGCAGATCGCTGGCGACTCCGCCACCCGCACCTTGGTCCGCAGCATCGGCCTGAGCTACTAAGAGGCCCTAACCAAGAGCCCGGCGTTGACCGCGCGACGCCAGCAGAGCGTTTGGCTAGGGCCTCTAAATGCCCAGCTGACGCATCAGCGCCTCGTGCGAGCCACCGTGTAGTTCGGGCCGCATATAGACCTTGCGCACGTAGTCGAGCCCTCCGGACAAATGTTCGAATTGCTCCTCTAAGGCACCGAAGAGCCGCGCTTGCGACACGGAGCCGAACTGGGCTAGTTCGGCTGCCGCCCCATAAGCCCTTCTTCCCTGCTCCAAGTAGTAGCCACCAAGCCCCTGCCGCTCGACCCACGTGCGGAAGAGCCCGCTGGTAAAAAGCGCGTAGTCGCCGACGTGCCGACGAATATCCATCTCGCGGTCGAAGGACCAACGCCGCTCTGGCTGACGCTGACGCCCGAGTTCCACCAGCATCTCGGCGACGGTTTCAAGCGGCTGACCGCGCAAATCGCGGATGCGGTAGAGTTGATCGGTCCGCGCAAAGCTCGTCAGCAGATCGACGACGTATTCGACCACTTCGCGGTCGGCAATGCCCAACGAAGTAAACCCGGGGCAGACCAAACGTTGGAAGAAGGCCCTCAGTCTGGACGAGGAGATCGGCTTTGAGATGCGAGGCGGCATGTCGTATTAAAACGCTCAGTCAGAATGTTTAGAAGGTCGTGTTGGTCATAAGGTAAGCAAAGGTCATATCCCCGTTCCAGTCCTCAATCGAATCCTTGTAACGAGTAACGCTGGTCATGCTGTCGTCGGCTATCACCCTCGAGAGTCCGGCGACTACGGCAAAGCCGGGGCGGCATTTGTAGGTAAGCGTCAAATCGACTTCCTCGCCCAAATGACTCGACTCCAAATCGCCCTGTTGCGCGGTGAGGAAAGAGTGCCCGTGGATTCCAAGGGATACTTGGTCACTCAACGGCAACGCCGCCTTGAGGGCCAAGTCCTGCAGCCCCAGCCCGCCAGTGTGGACCGGGATATTGAGAAACAAATCGGCGTACCCATAGTACTTGTGGTTGGTCGCAAAGAGCGTGTCAAAGACCTTGGTCTTGCCATCGGCCAGATCGTCGTCGCCGGATAGGTAGTCGTACCACAAAGTGAGGTCTAGCCCGCCTAGAGACCCGCCAACCCGCCCACCGAACATGAAAGCCGATACATCTTTGGTGCTGCGCTGACCGGTCTGAAACGAACCTTCGAAACGGTAGGAGTACGCCATCTTTTTGCCCGCCAGACGCGCGCCCATAGTGACCTGATCCGTGTCCTTGGCTCCGTCCTTGTTGTAGAACGCGTAGAGGTCCAAGCTGCCGGACGGCAGTTGGTCTAAGGTCGCGTACGCACCCGTCAGATAGACGTCGTCGGAAAACTTCGTCGAATCCGACTCTGTCACCTGAATCGCCGTCAGGTTCACCTGTCCCCAAGAGGGTGCCAGCAGCAGTTGCAAACCGTCAAAAACCCGGCCCTGCTGGGTCCATTCGACCGCGCCGATTAGCCGCTGACCGCCAAGGGCGACGATCTGACGGCCAATCTTGAGCGAGTGGTCGCCGTCGCCCAGTTTCTTCAGGTGGACATAGCCCTGGTGCAGGTCAAATTTATCGGCGCTGTAATCCGTTAGGGTATTCTTTTCCTCGCCCCACAAGCGCACGTCCTGGAGCTGGATCATCAGATCGATATCGCTATCGAGCGAGGCCGCCATCTGGGTCCGCACCCGCATGGAGGTGAAGGAGTCGTAGTTATTTGCGAATGGATCGCGGAATTCGTAGCGCGGCCGGATCTGGCCTCCCCAGACGATCTCCTTTTTAGCGTAGCTAGCGCTGGATGCAACTACGCCTAAAAGAAATGCGGAATAGATTGCAAGACGCACGGCGTTCCTCCAACGTAAAGATGGCACGGATGTAGATAAGTTAAACCGCGAATCTCGGTCAAGCTACCTGCTTTGGGGCGGTTTCGTCTATAGTTTCCTGTTCCTCATCCGGTGCTGCGCCCGGTTCGACCAACGCCGGGCCATCGAGGAAGCGCAGTAGGTGGCCGCGCAAATCGTAGAAGTGCTCGTGCTCACACACCGTGCGTCGATCCCTCGGCCGCGGGAATTCCACCGACAGAATGTCGCCGACCTTGGCCTGTGGGCCGCTGGTCATCATCACTACGCGGTCGGATAGGAACAGCGCTTCATCCACATCGTGGGTCACCATGATTGCGGTAATCCGGTCTCGCCGCCAGACCTCCAACAGCACGTCTTGCAGCTCGGCGCGGGTCAGCGAATCGAGCATCCCAAACGGCTCGTCGAGCAGCAGCAGCTTGGGCTTGAGGGCAAAGGCGCGGGCAATGCCCACGCGCTGGCGCATCCCCTGCGATAGCTCGGCAGCACGCTTATCGAGCGCGTCAACCAAGCCCACGCGGTTGAGATAGTACTCGGCGATTTCCCGCCGCTCGCGCTTGCTGCCGTGCGGGAAGACCTGTTCGACGCCCAGCAGCACGTTTTCCATGGCCGTCATCCACGGGAACAGGCTCGGCGACTGGAAGACCACCCCGCGGTCGGGTCCCGGGCCTACGACCCGGCGTCCGTCCATGTAAATAGCCCCGTCGGAGATCTCGTTGAGGCCGGCGATCATCGACAGCACCGTTGACTTGCCGCAGCCCGAGTGGCCGATGATGGAGACGAACTCGCCCTGTTCAATCTGCAAATCAAAGCCCTTGACCACGGCCACTGGCCCATCGACTGTCGGGTAGACCTTGGCGAGATCGGCGAATTCAATGCCAAGGCGCGTGCAACGGCTACCCGCTGGCGCATACCCCCTGAAAGCTCGGTCGGCCGCTTTTGCGACGCCGGCGTCAGATGGACCATTTCGACGTAGTGCTCGACGTGGGCGCGGCGCTTTTTCGCCGACCAAGCGGGGAAGAGGCGATTGACCACCAAGGCCACGTTGCCATAGACGGTCAGCCAGGGCAGCAGCGAATAGTTCTGGAAGATGACGCCACGCTCGGGACCGGGACCGGCGATCCGCTTGCCGTCGATGAGGATTTCGCCCTCGTCAGGCTCGATCAGACCGGCGATCAGCGAGAGCAACGTGGTCTTGCCGCTGCCCGAAAAACCGACGATGGCCACGAACTCGCCCCGCTCAATCTCCAAGCTGACGTTCGCGAGTACCTCGGTGCGCTCGGCCCCTTCGCCATAGGCTTTGCTGACATTGCGCAATTCGAGAAAAGCCATGCTCCCCTCAGATACCAACCGGCTCGTCGCCGAAGCTGACTAGCTTGTGCAGGATTACCATCGCCCGGTCGAGCATAAAGCCGATAAAGCCAATGGTCAGCACGGCTACCAAGATCCGCGCCAGCGAGTGGCTGCTGCCGTTTTGAAACTCGTCCCACACGAACTTGCCCAAGCCCGGGTTTTGCGCCAGCATCTCCGCGGCGATCAGCACCATCCAGCCGACGCCGAGCGAAATGCGCAGGCCCGTAAAGATGTAGGGCAGCGAGGCCGGCAGGACGATCTTAAAAATCCGGTCCTTGACTCCGAGGTTGAGCACCCGCGCCACATTGACGTAATCCTGACTTAGCGACGACACGCCCAAGGCGGTGTTGATCAGCGCGGGCCACAGCGAGCACAGCGACACGGTGACCGCCGAGTTGATAAAGGACTTTGCAAAAAGCCCGTCGTTGGTCGTGTAGAGGGCGCTGACCACCATCGTCACCAGCGGCAGCCAAGCCAGCGGTGACACGGGCTTGAATATCTGGATCAATGGATTAAAGGCGTTCATCATCGTGCGGCTCATGCCGCAAAACAGGCCGAGTGGCACGGCCACCAGCGCAGCCAGCGAAAAGCCAGCGAAAACCGTGTACAGGCTAGTGCCGATCTGGTCGAGATACGTCGGCTTACCGGTATATTGGCGGATCTTGACTTGGGCCTGTGGGTTTGCGGCCAGTTTCTCGGCGTTGCGCTTTTCCTGCCGCTTCCTGCCGCTTATAGAACGCCCGCGCTTTTTCCCGTTCTTCCACGTGCTCTTCCCACAGCCCTACCGCTTGCTTGTAGGCCTGCATCGGCCCGGGGATATTGCCCAAGCTGGTCTCGATTTGGGCGGCGGTCAGCGACCACAGCATCAGGAAGGAGACGAACGCACTCACGGGCACGCCGATCAGGGTCCAGATGTCGCGGACCTGCTGACCGGGGTTTTCCCCGGCGGCCAGTTTGATCACCGGCGTCAGCCAAGTCAGCCCGACGAAAACGAGGATTTTATTCAGCTTATCGACCATCAATCTACCGCCTCCTATTTCATCGACGTTTTAGTGTAGTCGTCCTTGATATCCACCCGAAACTTGTGCAGATAGGCGTTGGGTTCGCGGCCGTCGTACTCGACCTCATCTGTAAAGTCGCTGGTCGGCACCTTGTAGCCGTCGGTCTGGGGAATCTCGTCGGCCGTCAAGTGTCCATCCTCTACGAGCAGGGCCGCGGCCTCGCGCCAGATGTCGGGCCGGTAGATCTCCTTAATCGTCGCGTGATACCAAGAGTCGGGTTTGGGGGCGTCGATCTGGCCCCAGCGCCGCATCTGGGTCAAAAACCAAACGCCGTCGCTATAGAAAGGGTACGTGGCGTCGTAGCGGTAGAACACATTGAAGTCGGGCATTGCGCGCTTGTCGCCCTTTTCAAACTCAAAGGTGCCGGTCATGCTGTTGGCGATGACCTCAAAGTCGGCACCGACATACTCCGATCGGGAGAGGATCCGCGCCGCTTCAACGCGGTTTTTTGGCTCGCCATTTTCGCCTTCCTCGTCGAGCCACTTGCCAGCGCGAATTAGCGCCTTGACCACCGCTTTGTGCGTGTTGGGGTGCTTGTCGGCCCAAACCTTGCTGACGCCAAAGACCTTTTCCGGGTTGTTCTTCCACACGTCGTAGTTGGTCGTCACCGGCACGCCAAGGCCCTTGAACACGGCTTGTTGGTTCCACGGCTCGCCGTCTGCGCGCTTGGGCACGTGGAGCTTCATTTGCTGCCAGACCTCGTTGGCGACCGTGATGCCATTGCCGTTGAGATCCATGCTACAGGCGGTAATAATGTGGGCTTGGGTGCCGAAGCCGATGGTCGCGCCAATCGGCTGCCCGGCCAGCATGTGCGCCCCGTCGAGTTCGCCATCGATGACGCGGTCGAGCAGCACCTTCCAATTGGCCTGCGCCTCCAAGGTGACGAAAAGCCCCTCGTCTTCGAAGAAGAACTGCTCCTTGGCAATGACCAAGGGCGCGCAGTCGGTCAGCTTGATGAAGCCGAACTTGAGTTCGTCTTTTTCTAACGCTAGTTCCTCTGCACCGATTCCCTCGGCGCAGGACAAGACGGCCAAGGCAACGGCTGCGATAATTACTTTCATAATCTCCTCATGTAGCGGTGGTTTTTTCGACTCGTTCAATGCGCACGGCGCACTGCTTGTAGTTAGGCTCGCGCGACTTCGGGCAGAAGGCCGGGAGGGTAAGTTGGTTGACGCATTGCTCGGCAAAGTGAAAGGGCACGAAGATTTGGTCTGGATGGATCGTCTCGGTAATCCTCAGCAGCAAGCCTTCGACGCGCCCGCGTCTGGAGACCAAAGAGACGCGGGTGCGCGGGCCGAGGCGGAAGCGCCGCGCGGTCTGCGGATGGATCTCAACCCAAGGCTCGGGCGAGAGTTTCTCCAGCATCGGCACGTCGCGGGTCTTGGTCCGCGTGTGCCAGTGCTCTACCGTGCGTCCGGTGTTGAGCAGGATGGGGTATTCGTCGTCCGGCGGCTCAGGCAGCGGCAGCGGCGCAGTGTACAACAACCGCGCCCGGCCGTCCTCGGTGGGGAAGCGGCCGTCGGTGTATAGGCTGTCAACGCCCTCGGGATGCGCGTCGTTGCAGGGCCACTGGATTCCGCCCAAGGCGTCCATCTTTTCGTAGCTCATGCCGCTGTAATCGCAGAGCTGTCCCTTGGATATTCGGCGCATCTCCGCGAACGCATCCGCCGGGCCTCGCCATGCGGGAAAGAGTTCGTCGCTCACTCCGAGCACCCGGGCCAAATCCATAAAAATATCGAAATCGGCCTTGGCCTCCCCGGGCGGTGGGACAGCTTGCCGCACTCTAACGCCTGGCGCAACCGCTCCTGATCGGGAAAGCTGGCCAGCGGATTGGTGGCAATCACCCACAGTGCCTTGATGCGGCCCGCTAGGATGGCGTCGATGATGTCGGGATAGGCCAAGCCGCGCTTTTTCGGCAGTCGTTCCGCGTCCAACCCCCACAACGCCGCCAGTTCCTCGCGGTCTGCCTCGCTTTCAAATTTGCGGTAGCCCGGCAGCGATGAAGCAAAGCCAAACTCGCGGGTGCCCATGGCATTGCACTGGCCAGTGATGGACAACGGCGCAGCACCTGTGCGGCCGATATTGCCCGTAATCAGCGCGAGGGTGTTGATCAAGCTGACGGTATCCGTCCCTTGAGTCGAGTGATTGACGCCCATCGTCCACGCGAAGAGGACGTTTTCGGCCTTGGCGATGGCCTGGAAGGCCGCCCAGATCGATTCGGGGCTTAAACCCGTGTGCTCCGCCACGACCTCGATGGGATAATGACTAGCGTGTTCGGCCAGTGCCTCAAAACCAGTGGTGTGGGTGTCGACGAAGTCTTGATCGACATAGCCGTGCTTGATCACCAAGTTGATCAGGCCGTTGAGCAGATAGACATCGCCGCGCGGCCGGATCGGCAGATAGAGGTCGGCAAACATCGCCGTCTTGGTCTTGCGCGGATCGCAGACGATCAGCGTGTACTCTTCGTTCTGGTTGAGATGATGCCAGAGGATGGGATGATTGTCGGCAATATTAGCGCCGATCAAAAAGACGGTGTCGGCCTCTCGCAAGCCGCGATACGATCCCGGTGGTCCGTCGGAGCCAAAGCTCTGTTTGTAACCGGCTACTGCCGAGCTCATGCACAGCGTGGTATTGCCGTCGAAATTGCTAGTGCCAAAACCCAGTTGCACTAGTTTGCCTAAAGCGTAGAACTCCTCGGTGACGAGCTGGCCGGTTGACAGCACGGCGAAACTCTCTTTGCCGTACTGCTCCTGAACCCGGCGCACCCGCCCCACCATCTCCTCGTAAGCGCGATCCCAAGAGATGGGTTCGCCGCGCCACAGCGGGGCATGGGCGCGGTTGGGGCTTTTCAGCGGCAGGTGCTCGCTCAAGCCTTTCGGACAGAGGCTGCCCTCGTTGACAGGGTGCTCCTCGTCGCCGTGCACCGAGACGATTTCGCCGCCCTTGACGCCCACTACCATGCCACAACCGACCGAGCAGTAGCCGCAGGTGGTCTTGACCCAGCGCTCGGGAATTTCTTTTGCGACAGATACCCGTACTGAGGGTCAAATCCGAAGGCGTATTCATCCTTCTTGATGTCGAAACCTAGCGTCTCTTTGATTTTCTGTAGGACGGTCATCGCAAATTTTCCTTACGCCACTGAGTGGTGGGCTTCGACGATGAAATTGCCCGCGATATTGGTGCCGACGACCGTGGTGAAAAACAGGTAGCGCTGCAAGAATACATAGGCCACCAAGCCAGCGACGCCCAAAGCCGCCACCGCGGTCGATACCACACCACCGCCCAAGGCCAAAAGTCCTATCAGCGCCAATAGGGCCGCACCATTTTTGTACATCCGCAAGCGGGCGAAGTGATCGCGGTAGAGTTCGGCGCTGGCCTTGAGTTCAAAGGTCTCGCTTGCCGCTAAGTGACGGATGAAGTCCGAGTGCAACTTCACGTAGGCTATCAGCGCCAGCGCCGCAGCCAAAGCCGCGATCTGCACGCTCAATCCCGCTTCCCCACCCAATACCGGCGCTAACGCCAGTACCGCCGGTCCGACGATCCATGCCACGGCAAAAAAGTCGGCTGTAGTCTTGCGGAAATTCTAGGCCGGACGGGCGGGTACCCGATAGAGCCGAGCGCTGGCGTAAATGCCGGCGATGCCCGCCAAGACCGCTACCGCACCCAACGACAGCCGGGCGCCGACTCCACCCAAGGCTTCTGCACTTACCAGCGCCAAACCTTCGGTCGTCAGCAGGAAAGCCGCATAGGCAAGGGCGACTTTGGCAAAAAGCGACAGCGACAGCACTTCGCGCGAAAGCCAAGAGGTGCGCCAGTTGCGAATAGCACGGAAGGCGAAAGCCGGCCGCCCCAGATGCAAGGTCGATGCGGCGAGCGAAAGACCAATCAGCCCCATCAGCACTGCGGTCAACATGCCGAGCGCCTCTGCGGGCCGGAGGACCCCGTCTTTACCTCGGGCGACTTCTCGACCAAGCTCAAGCTCATGGGCGTCGATGTAGCCAACTTCGGCGACGCTTTCGGCGAAACGCCCGGCAGCCGGGTTCTCTACTTCCACAGCGACGTCGCCCGCGCGTACAAACGTCTGACCGTTAGCGGAGAGCATCTGCTTGGCGGCATGCTGGTCGGCGACGCCTCGGAATACAACCACTTCTTGCAGATGGTCAAAAACAAAACCCCCTTGCCGTTGGATCCCCACGAACTGCTGCTCGGTGTAGCCAACGGCAAGGCGGCCGGCCTCAACCCGCACGACCTGCCCGACGACGCGCAGATCTGCTCGTGCAACAACGTCGCCAAGGGCGCGCTCGTACGCGCTGTAGCCGAAGGTTATACCCAACTCGGCGCGCTCAAGGACGCGACGCGAGCCGGCACGGGCTGCGGCGGCGGCATACCCTTGGTGACCGACATCGTCAACGCCGAGCTAGCGGCTCAAGGCCTAGAAGTCAATACCCACCTCTGCGAGCACTTCGCCTATTCGCGGCAGGAGCTATTCCAGATCGTCAAAATCAACCGCATCAAGCGCTACGACGACTTGCTGGCCCGCTATGGCCAAGGACACGGCTGCGAGATCTGCAAACCCGCCGCTGCCTCCATTTTAGCCAGCACTTGGAACGACCTCATCCTCGAACAGGAGGAGTTGCAGGACACCAACGACCGCTTCCTCGCCAACATTCAGCGCGGTGGCACGTATTCGGTTATCCCCCGGGTGCCCGGCGGCGAGATTACGCCCGCCAAGCTGATTGCCCTCGGCCAAGTCGCCCAAAAGTACGACCTCTACTGCAAAATCACCGGCGGCCAGCGCGTCGATCTGCTCGGCGCGCGAGTCGATCAGCTACCCTTCATCTGGGAGGAGTTGATTGCGGCGGGCTTCGAGAGTGGGCACGCCTACGGCAAGGCCCTGCGCACGGTCAAAAGCTGCGTCGGCACTACCTGGTGCCGCTACGCCGTGCAGGACTCTACCGGCTTCGCCATCCACATCGAAGAGCGCTACCGAGGCATCCGTGCCCCCCACAAAATCAAGGCTGCCTGCTCGGGCTGCGTGCGCGAGTGCGCCGAGGCCCAAGGCAAGGACTTCGGCTTAGTTGCCACTGAAAAGGGCTGGAACCTCTACGTTTGCGGCAACGGCGGTGCCAAACCTCAGCACGGGGTCCTGCTCACCGCGGACCTCGACGAGGAGACCTGCATCAAATACATCGACCACTTCCTCATGTATTACATCCACACCGCCGACAAGCTGACCCGCACTGCCACTTGGTTCAATCAAATGGAAGGCGGCATTGAATATCTGCGCCGAGTGATCATCGACGATCACCTCGGGATCTGCGCGCAGCTAGAGGAGGATATGGCCCACTTAGTGGCAACCTATCAATGCGAGTGGAAGGCGGTCGTCGAAGACCCGGAGCGCCGCAAGCGCTTCCGCCACTTCGTCAACAGCGACGATGTGGACGACAATTTGCAGTGGACACACGAGCGGCAGCAAAAGCGGTCCGTCAACTGGGAGGCATTAGTATGAGCGAAGTAATGACAGAGCAGTGGGTGCGAGTCGCCCGAGTCGAGGATTTTCCCAGCAATGCTGGCGCCTGCGTCAAGCTGGGAGACGAGCAGATCGCAGTATTCAATTTTGCCTCGCACCGCGAGTGGTATGCCTGCCAGAACATGTGCCCCACAAGCGCGACATGGTCCTCGCCCGCGGCTTGATCGGCGATCAAGAAGGCACGCCTAAAGTCGCCTGCCCCCAACACAAGAAGACGTTCTCGCTGATCGACGGACGCAACCTCGGCGGCGATGAATACAGCATCAAGATCTATCCTGTAAAAGTAGAACAGGGCTTCGTCTATATCGGCGCGGACTCAGCCAGCAACTAAATCTTTATCGTTGCTGCTGCGCTCCTTCGCTTAGCGCAGCAGCCGCTCGCTAAACAGCGTCCGCGCTAGGGCGCGCACATCCCGCTCACCGGCCGAATGGGTCTGCCCCACCGACACCAGCACCACCTCGACCTCCCCGAGCACCACCCGATAGACGATGCGGAACCAGCCGCTCGGCGGACGCAGGCAGCGATAGCCCTTTAATTCGCCGACCAAGGGCCAGCCCTGTTCCTCGGGGTCAATTGCCAGCCCTGTGATGTATTGGTCCACTTGCTCGGCGATCCGCCGGTTGAGCAAACCTTGCAGCGACTCTAAGGCGCGCTGCGCCAAGACGACGTGCAACGTCATCGCGCCTCCCAAACGGCGCGCTCGCCCGCCTCAATCTGGCGGATGCCTTCGCGCAGCGCGGCACACTGGACCTCGTCGCCGAGCACTTCTAATGTTTCGACAATCCCCTGGTAAAGCGACCACGGCATCAGCGCGAGTACCGGCTGGCCACGGCGCGTTACGGCGAGGGCATTCGCTTCGGGTTCAGCGGCGAAGCGATCCGGTAATTGATTCAGTATTTTGCGGGCTTCGGCAATGGGCATGGATTGGATCATATTTCCTCTCTTGTACCTTATATAGTACTAAATTGAGTACTCTAAGCGATGATCTGGACGAATCATAATTGTAATATTTCTTCGTGAGTTCGCAAGAGAGTAGGAAACGCCAATGCGTAAGTTATTGATAATACTCTGTATCTGGGAGACTTAAAAAAAGGCACGCAATTGTATGTACATCTAAAGGTGCGAAAAAGCGTACTTCAGCGCAAAGCTAAATTTTCAATCAGACGCGACGAGATGCCGGCTGCGATCTGATTGAATCGAGTGGCGGTGCGAGTCGTTTTTTTGGCTGCAATAACAGCGCGTTTACTTACCCGTTGGCATTCCCTTTTCCCGCGCTTATATTTCCGCGCATGTCCGACGACGAATTCATCCGGCCCTTTCCCGCGCTTACCCCCGCTCAGCGCTATCACCTCGAAGTCTATGGCTATGTGGTGGTTGAAAATGCGCTCGAGCAAGACCTGACGGATCGCCTGCTAGAAGCCATGCTCCGGCTCAAACGCGATCTCCTGTCTGCCTCAGACCCGGCCAAGGCCCGCGTCCGCAACTGCCGTCTTTCTTCCTTTCGGCCTCACCACCTACACTTTGCCCACATCCTCGAAGCCGATCCCGCGATCTTCGAATACCTAACTCATCCGCGCTTGGTCGGCATGGCCGAGGAGCTAGTTGGCGGCAGCGTGCGCCTCGAAGAATCCGAGGCCGTCGTCAACGAGCGAGACCCGGAGACCAACCTCGCTGCCGCGCCGCGCTATGGCTTCCACACCGGCACCACTCCAGACGTGGGCACGTACGTCGAGAATGGCCTTTACCACTGCACCTTTGTCAAAACCCTGACCAACCTCACGGAGCTAGGCCCAGACGACGGCGGCACCGTGGTCATCGCCGGCAGCCACAAGGTCAAAAGCGACCGCGAGTCCATCATCGCTGCGGCGTACGAGGATCCCACGCTGATCCACCAAGTGGTCGCGCCCGCTGGATCAACCCTGCTCTTTGGCGAGGCTCTGATCCACGCCACCGGCCAGATCCGCTCCGATCGCGAGCGCGCCATCGTCATCGGCGGCTATACTCCGCCGATGTTCCAAGCTTGGAACGGCCAAGAGCCGAGCGCTGAATTCATCGCCCAAACGCCCGAACCCCTCAAGCCGCTCCTTTCCGGCAGCGACAAGTGGAGCTGGCAGCAGCGCCGTCGCCGGCTCGACATGCCGGTCGCCTCGTGAGCCTTTGCCGGCCGTGATCCAGCTCGCGCACCCATACCTGTTGTTCCTCGGCGATGCCTCCGACCAGCTAGCCGCCAAAACGGCCGTTGGCATCGCCCACTGGCGGCCCGAACAGTGCATTGGTCAGCTCCGCCTGCCCGACTGCCACGCCGACCTCGGGCTGCCCGACCAAACCCTCGCCGCAGCCCGCGCCGCTGGTGCCCGCACCCTCATCATCGGCGTCGTCAATCGCGGCGGCACCATCTCCGATCTCTGGCGCGAGACCCTCTTGCAAGCCATCGACCTCGGCTACGACCTCGCCAGTGGCCTGCACACGCGCCTTGGCACCATCCCCGGCTTGGCCGACCGCGCCCGCGCACAGGGCACGCGCCTCGTGGATGCGCGCTTTCCCGACCGCGCTTTTCCCATTGCAACGGGCGTCAAACGCCCAGGCAAACGCCTGCTCACCGTCGGCACTGACTGCTCGGTCGGCAAGATGTTCACCGCGCTGGCCATCGAGCGCGATATGCAAGCGCGGGGCATGGCTTGCACCTTCCGCGCCACCGGCCAAACCGGCATTTTCATTGCCGGGACGGGCGTTTCCGTTGACGCCGTGGTTTCCGACTTCCTCGCTGGAGCCGTCGAGGTCCTGACTCCGGCCAACCACCCCGAGCACTGGGACCTAATCGAAGGCCAAGGTTCGCTGTTCCACGCCTCCTATGCCGGCGTGTCGCTGGGCCTCATGCACGGTGCCCAACCCGACGCGCTCGTCCTCTGCCACGATCCCAATCGTCCCCACATGCGCGGCCTACCCGAATACCAGTTGCCCGATCTGCTCGACTGCATTCGCCTCAACGAACTGTGCGGCCGGCTCACCAATCCGGCCTGCTGTACCATTGGCATTGCAGTCAACACCTCGCACTTGCCAGAAAATCGCGCCTCCGAGCTGCTCAGAGCCATAGAAAGCCAAGCCGGCCTGCCCGCAGTCGATCCGCTGCGCCAAGGAGCCGCGCGCTTGGTCGATGCCCTGTGACCCGATTCTCCATTCGCGGTGAGAGCTTTCCCCTCGCCCAGACCTTCACCATCTCGCGCGGTGCCAAAACCACCGCCGACATCGTCGTCGTCGAACTAAGTCGCGACGACTGTATTGGCCGCGGCGAATGCGTCCCTTACCCCCGCTACAACGAGAGCATGGCCGGGACCATAGACGCGCTAGAATCGTTGCGCCCACAGGTAGAAGCCGGCCTCGACCGGGCGGCATTGCAATGCGCGCTGCCGCCCGGCGCAGCCCGCAATGCCTTGGACTGCGCCCTGTGGGATCTGGAAGCCAAACTCAGCGGTTGCCCCGTTTATGAACTAGCCGGCCTAGCGGCACCGCACCCGGTGGTGACGGCCTACACCCTCTCGCTCGACGACCCAGAGGCCATGGGTCGGGCCGCTGCCCAGCACGCCGACCGCCCTCTGCTCAAGATTAAACTCGCCGGTCGCGACGACCTCGACCGCGTCGCCGCAATCCGCGCCAACGCCCCAGACTCAACGCTGATCGTCGATGCCAACGAAGGCTGGTCCGCCGACCAAGTCGAGCCGCTCTCGGCTGCATTAGCTCGCTTGGGCGTCGCGCTCATCGAACAGCCTCTGCCCGCCGCCCAAGACGCCCTGCTCGCCGAGTTTGAACACCCGGTCCCCTTCTGCGCCGACGAATCCTGCCACACTGCCGCCGATCTCGCGGAACTGGCCTCCCGCTATGAATGCGTCAACCTCAAGCTCGACAAGACCGGCGGCTTCAGCGAGGGCCTGCGCTTGGCAGCCGAGGCGCGCGCGTGCGGATTGGACTTGATGGTCGGCTGCATGATCGCCACCTCGCTGGCTATGGCACCGGCGGTACTGCTGGCGCAACAAGCCCGCTTCGTCGATCTCGACGGTCCCCTGCTCCTGCAAAAAGATCGGGAACACGGACTGCGCTACGAAGGCAGCCTCCTCCATCCGCCCCATCCTCGACTCTGGGGATAGGCGACTCGCACGTCAGCAAACCCTGCGGGCGTTGCTTGCTGGACGCAGGTAGCGATTGAGTGTATTCTTCCCCAACGAACCGCAAATCTCAATCTAATGAGCAACGCACTTCTATTGTTTGCCCAAGG
Organism: Candidatus Latescibacterota bacterium; assembly: GCA_965261395.1. Lineage (GTDB taxonomy): Bacteria > Latescibacterota > UBA2968 > UBA8231 > UBA8231. Next base: position 1,060,215 of record OZ253462.1, on the reverse strand, counting down.
GCTGGACGAGGCCGCGCTGCAACGCGCCGTACCGCCAGCCATCCGGCCAAAGCAGATCAAGCCGTTAGCATGGCATGGCGACGCGCGCTCGTTTGACTTGCCACCCGCAGCGCTAGAAGGCGCGCTAGAAATCCTGCCGTGTCTCTCGGTCGTCCACGACAGCGCGTGGGGCTACCAGTTCGCAATGGAATGCGAAACCAAAACGGACCATAGCAGCCGGGCCGTCCTCGATCCAGTCGGCTCGTTTGTCGGGGCCGAAGCGGGCGCGACAAACGAGGCGGTAGAAGCAAATATCGACCTCCTGCGCATCCGCACTCCTTTGCAAGCGGCCACCCTACACCTGCGCGTCCAAGGCATCGCCCCCAAGATCCCGGCCTTGCTCTCGGTCTCGGTGCGCCGCAAGGGTGACGTGCCCGCTCCGACCCTCGCCAGCCGAGATACGGCCCTCGCGGTGCCGCCGCAAAGCCAGATGACTCTGCGGCCCGAGCTGGCTTCCCGCGTCTGTTCGCCGACCAGCGTCGCCATGCTCCTCGCGTATTACGGTCATAACGCGGACATCTACGACGTGATCTCAGAGGCGCGCCACCAGCCCAGCGGGCTATACGGCGTGTGGCCGGCCAATATCCACGCCGCCGCCCGCCGGGGCCTCTTGGGCTATCTATTGCACTTTCCCTCTTGGGAGGCGGCGCGCACGCTGCTCGACGCGGGCTTTCCCATTATTGCCTCCGTGCGCTACGAGGGGGGCGAACTGAGCCGGGCGGCCATTGAGCGAACGGCCGGGCACTTGCTGGTCGTGCGGGGTTATGCCGGGGATACCGTGCTGGTCAACGACCCGGCCGCGGCCACCGAGGTTGCCCGGGCATACGACCTAGAGGAATTCTGCAAAATCTGGTTGGAGCGAAGCGCCGTGGGCTACGTGCTATTTCCGCCGTTATAAATGTATTATGGACAAAGCGAACTTCACTTCCATCGTCTTCGGCGAGATCCTCTACGACTGCTTTCCCGACCGCACCTGCTTGGGGGGCGCCTCCCTGAACTTCGCTTGGAACCTGCGCCAGCTCGGCTTTCCCGTAGCCATGGTCAGCGCCGTGGGGCGGGACGAACTGGGGCAACAGGCGCGGGGCTTTCTCCGGCGCGCCGACATCGATCAGCAATGGGTCGCCGACCGGCCCGAACCTACGGGTACGGTCGATGTATTGCTCGATGATGGCCAGCCTTCCTACACCATCCGCGCCGGCGTGGCTTGGGACTACATCGAAACTAAGCCGGTGTTAGACCGGCCCCCCGACCTGATCTACTATGGCACGGCCGCGCAGCGCAGCCTAGCCAATCGTCCGGGGCTAGAACACTTACTTGCAGCCAACCCCCGACATCGGTTTTTCGACGTCAACCTGCGCGAGGACTGCTATACGCCGCAGACCGTGCGCTTTGGCCTCGAAGCGGCGACCATTGTCAAGCTCAACGACGAGGAATGGGAGGCCGTGCGGGACATCGCCGCGGTCGTCGCACCCGCCGATTTGCTGGCCCGCTACGCGCTGGATTGCCTAGCGATTACCTTTGGCGGCGACGGCGCTCAGCTCCACATTCCGGGAGCCTCGTTTGCCGCACGGCCCGTGCCCGTGTCCGTCGTCGATGCGGTCGGGGCTGGCGACGCCTTCAGCGGGGTCCTGGCCGCCAGCGCCTTGCTCGGCACCGATCCGCAACAGGCGCTGGACTTAGCTTGCGCCGCCGGTGCCAGCGCAGTGCAGCACCGAGGGGCCCATTGCCCACTGCCCGAAGCCGTGAAGGCGGCGTTTGCTTAACCACTTATCATCAGCGAAAGGCTTTTCTCCATGCAGACCCCCATCCCCCTGTGCGACCCCCACTTCCACCTCTGGGATCTAGCCGAGCGGGCCAACCCCAACCTCGGTCCCGTCATGCCGGCGTACCGAGCCGCCGACTACGCCCAAGACATGAGCGAGTTGCCCCCTGAATTGCAGCGGGTCAGCGGGGTCCACGTCGAAACCGTCGTCGGCCAAGTCGCTGGCGGCGTCCCCGTCGATACCCTAGAAGAAACCCGCTGGGTACACGACCAGCTCGAACCAACCAAACAGTCCTTTGGCATCGTCGCGTACGTGCATCTAGAGCGCGACATCGCCGCGGCCGAGCGCACCATTGAACAACACCTAGCGGCAGCAGGGGATCGTCTGCGCGGCGTGCGCATGATCCTCAATCACCATCCCGACAATCCCGACCTGACTTGGCCGCAGGTCGAAGACGGCGTGTTGCAAAGCGATCGCTTCCGCGCTGGCTTAGCTCTCCTAGAACGCCACAACCTCGCCTTCGATCTCTCCTGCAACCCCCATCAAGTGGCCGATGCGGTCGCGGTTTTCCGCGATTTCCCCGGCCTCCGCGTCGTCGCCAACCACCTCGGCTTCCTCCACGACGGCGAGGACCAAGCGCACGAGGACCTCTGGCGCGCAGGCATGACTGCGCTGGCCGCATTGCCCAATATCTATATGAAGCTGTCTATGGCGTGGTTTGCACGGGACGCCTTCCACGAGGACGCGGCCAAAGAGGCCAAAATCGCCGCGGTCGTCCAAGAGCTGATCGAACGCTTTGGCTGTAACCGCTGCATGTTTGCCAGCAACTATCCCGTCGATAAACTGCGGGGCATTAGCATCGGCTATCTCTACGCCAAGTTCCTCGAGTGGAGCGTCGACTTTTCAGACGACGAGCGCCGGGCGCTTTTCCACGACACGGCGCTCAGCGCCTATGGGCCGCTTTCGCAATAGCCATGAGTGCAGAAAAATTCGATTATACCCAATGGTGTGACAGTACGGGCACGCCGCTGAAGAAAATGCCCGACCGACTCGGCGTGGCGGCCAATGGCTTTATCCGCGACAAGACCGGCAAAATCCTGCTGCAACAGCGCACGGACAACGGCTTTTGGGGCCTGCCCGGCGGCCAAGTCGAACTCGGCGAATCCGTCGAGCAGTGCGTGGTGCGCGAAGTCTATGAGGAAACGGGCTTAGAGGCGCTCGTTGAACGGCTGATTGGGATTTACTCCGGGCCAGAAAGCTACCCGTTTATGCGCTATCCCAATGGCACTATCATCCACTACGTCACCCACGTCTTTATCTGCGACCCCGTCGCCGGCGCATTGCGGTTCTCCTCCGAAAGCACGGACATTGGCTATTTTGCCGCCGATGCCCTGCCCGCACAGACCTTGCTCTCGCACCGCATCCGCATCGAGGACGCGCTAACCGGCCTAGTCTACCCTTTTATTCGCTGAACTATGTTGACCCCACCTCGCCTAACAGCAAATATTTCTTTTTTCTAAGTCCCAACATTCAACTCACCAAGAAGAGGAACGACATGATCAAGATTGCCGAAGTCCTGCCCGATCATCCCACGCCGCTGTGGCGGATGGTCAAGCAATGCGGCGTTGACCACGTGGTCGGGGGGTTCAACAACCCCCAAGACCTGTCCGCAGTCCACCCCGACCAACGGCCCTGGAGCTTCACCAACCTCGTGCGGATGAAGACCGCGTTTAACGACGGCGGCTTCTCCCTCGACGTCATCGAGGCCCGCCCGCCGCTCAACAAGGCCAAGCTCGGCCTCTCGGACCGCGACGAGGAGATCGAATACGCCTGCGAGCTTATTCGCAACATGGGCAAGGTCGGCATTCCGGTCTGGTGCCCCGAGTGGATGCCCGTGATCAACTGGACTCGCACCTCAATGGCTGCGCCTGGGCGCGGTGGTGCCATGGTCACCGGCTTTGACAACGAGCTAATGAAGAATGCGCCTCAGACCGACGCCGGGGTCGTCACCGAAGAGCAGCTTTGGGATAACCTGAAGTACTTCCTCGAAAAGGTCGTGCCGGTCGCCGAGGAAGCCGGGGTCAAACTCGCCATGCACCCCGACGATCCGCCGCTGTCGCCCCTCCGCGGCATGGGGCGGATCATGCGCAGCGTCGAAAACTATCAGAAGCTCATCGACCTAGTGCCCAGCCCGGCCAATGGCATCTGCCTGTGCCAAGGCAACTTCACCCTGATGACCGACGATTTGCCCGAGGTCATCCGCCACTTTGGCAACCGCATCTACTTCGTCCACTTCCGCGATGTGCGCGGCACGCCTGAAAAATTCGTCGAGACCTTCCACGACGAAGGCAAGACCGACATGCGCGCCTGCATGGAAGCCTACCGCGACATTGGTTTTGAAGGCGTCCTGCGCCCCGACCACGTGCCAACGATGGAGGGCGACCGAAACGACCAGCCGGGCTACTCGTCGATCGGGCGCTTGTTTGCCATCGGCTATATCAAAGGGCTGCGCGAGGCCGTGTACGCCAGTTAAAGCCTCTATCCTTCGTCACTCATAAGCAGGTAGGCGGTGAAGCTACGTTTTGTGATATACTACTCTGTCATTCTGAGCGTAGCGAATCTGTGCCCATCTGCGTCCATCTGCGGATAATTGTGGTGTGCGATCGTTTAGCGGAAAAAATCCACCCGTACTTGTCGATACTGGGAGCGCTCCTACTCGTCGCCCAAGCTCTCGGAGCCGAGGAACTGCGCCTTGGCGGCCCGGGCCACTGGAGCGAGTGGAAGCTGCCCGGCGATGCGGTCGATATCGCCGATGGCGTGCTCAAGCCCGCGTTCGTGCGCCAGAATACCGACGCGGTGCAGAACGTCGCGTTCTTTGGCGGCGGCATCCGCGGCGCGGGCACGGCGCTGGACCTTGCGGCACGGCTGATCGACGGACATGCGGAGACGGCCTGGACGCCCGCCGCCGAGGCACCGCTGGAGGATTGGTGGATAGAGGTCGATCTAGGCCGGGTGGTCTCGGCGCGCACCATACGCCTGCATTTTGCCGAGGGCGGCGAGCCGCTCGAATTCTTCAAGGTCTTCACTTCCGACGGCGAGCCTTTCTTCACCAACGCCGGCGTGGCCATCGAAGGGACCCTGCGCTACAACAACCGCCGCTTGTACAGCTTTAACCAAGATCGGGTCATCGAGATCGACTTTGGCCTCAAGCCCCTAAAGCACATTCGCATTCAAGCCGACAGGAAGACTCTTGGTGCTCAGCTCAGCGAGCTGTCGGTAGAGAGCGTGGGCGACAATCTGTCCCTAGGCGCGCAAGAGCGCGGTGGCCAGATCGATGTGCATAGCCTAGTCGGCTCAGGCCGAGACGAGCGCTACGAGAATCCCTTGATCAGCCGCAACCTAATTGACGGAGACATCACCTCGTACTGGGGTCGCAAGGAAGGGCGCGGGGTGACGCCCGTAGGGCGCTTCATCCTCGACTTGGGCGTGCTCTTTTGGGTTGATCGCGTGCGGTTGTTAGGAGATTTCACCGGGTTGCCGACGACCGGCGAGAGGGCCCGTACCCGCTTTGGGTCCATCAACTACCTGTGGTACAAAATGTCGGGGTCGGACGGCTCGCTGGCACCGGACGGCTCGCTGCGCTGGATCTCGCTGGGGGAACTGCCTGAATCGCCGCGCAATCATCGCGATATCGTCCACTTTGAGGAGCGCTTCTCCCCGACAAAGTTGCGCTATATCCAGCTCCTCTTTGGCATGACCTCTGGCGCGCTCTCAGGCACGACCGCAGAGTTCCAAGTCTTTGGCGAAGGGTTTCCCGCCGCCTTGACGGCACTCTCGCCGATTTTTGACTTGGGCGGGGCAAAGACGATCTCGGCACTCGACTGGCAATCTCAAGTACCGCCCGATACTCGCCTGGAGATTCGCAGCCGCACCGGCAACTTGCTCGACGAAGAATACTTTTTCTTCGACAAGAATGGCAAAGAAGTCACCGAAAGGAAATACGACAAGCTCATTCCCTCTTTTCGCGGACGGATCGACACGGTGCGCACCATAGGCTCGGACTGGAGCAACTGGAGTCCGGTTTACGAAGTTTCCGGCCAGGGTTTTTTGTCGCCGGGACCGCGGCAGTTCGCCCAAATCGAGGTGCAGCTTTTGAGCGAAGATCCGTTTAGCGCCCCAGCACTGAAAACGCTGAGCTTGCACTTCCACCCGCCGCTGGTGCAACAGACGCAGGCAGAAATCTACCCGGCCGAGGTCGAGCCGGGCACGCCGCAAGATTTCACCTATTTCCTCCGCTCAACCGCAACTGCGGCCAACCGAGGATTCGACCAAATCCTGCTGAGTTCGTCGGTCGCCGTGCGCTTCAGAACCTTGCGCATCGACGGGGAAGAAGCCACCGTCCAAGTTGAGAAGCGAGAAGACGGGACCCTGCTCGTCCTCGATCGCGCCGTGCGGCGCTCAGGGCTTTTGGAGATCGATTTTGAGAGTACGCTCTACGTCAACCAGACTCGTTTTGACGCTTTGCTCTTCAACAGCAATCTGGAGGGTCAGGTGCAACAGGTTGACGCGGGGGATGCCAACAAGGCCGTGGCGAGCGAGACGGTGTCCGTAGCCCTGCCCGCGGACCCCGGTCTGCTCGATGACCTGACAATCTCGACCCAAGTGCTAACTCCCAACGGCGACGGCGTTGGCGACCGGCTGGCGCTCGAATTCAATCTGCTCAAAGTGCTGGACCCGCGCACCGTGCGAGTGGCCATCTTCGACCTGACCGGGCGGCGGGTACATCTTTTGAGCGAAGAGGAGCAAGTGGCGGGACGAGTGGCCTTGGAATGGGATGGGCGCGACCATGTCGGCAGTCTGGTGGAACCGGGGAACTACGTCCTGCGCGTCGAGATCAGCGGAGACGCACGCACCGAACGGGTCAGCCGGATCGTTTCCGTGGCCTACTGAAACCCTCCACACCTGATCGGTGCCAGTCTCACGCCCACCGCGATAAATCTGGTCATGCGGAGCGGAGTCGAAGCATCTCATACCTAGGAGCCCGTACGTAACATCAGTATCTAATACCCCAATCAAATAGCGGCGCTTGTCTCCATCACCCCCAACCCTTCCTCCAATTCCTCGACGCTAGCAAAAGCCACCAAAGTGCAATGTACCCCCTCGGTCGCCAGCACCCACTGTATTGCTCGCTCGGTGCGCGGCACCGACTCGCCCGGCTCGGCTAGCTCGTGCCAAGGGCCTGAGACAATCGGATAGACCAGCGACAGTTCTCGGCGAATGCCTTCCCCTCTTGGCGATAGCTCCTCGACCTTTGACTCGTCCACGGCCGACCAGTCGGTCTGCGCTTTGTCGGCCCAGCTGATCCACTGGCCGCCCAAAGCCTTCATAATCAGCACGCCCTTCCCAGCCCGCGCCGACGCCGCAATGCCCGGGGCCTGCCAGCGGCAGACGTAGTTGTAGATGACCAAATCGGCGTCCGCCTCGGGTTCGGGGCCACGCTCAGCGTAGGCCTGTTGGTCGGCCAACATGTGGCGAATCAAGCACAAGGCGCGCACTTTGCCTTTGGCCTTGCACTCGGCAATGCGCTCGGCCAAGCCCTCATTTTGCAGATAGGCATAGTGGTGTACCCGCAAAATATCAATGGCCTCGCGGCGCACATTGGCGAGGTGTTTGTCGATAGTCCCCTCCACCTCAGCGGCTGCTGGCGCACCCACCTTGAGCGAGAAGAAGCGGTCGTCTCGCGGACCTTTCAGCTCATCGGGGATGTGGACCTCGTCGCCGTAGCCCATGTCGAAGAGATTGACGCCCAGCTCGGCGGCCCGCAGGTAAATCCGGCGCTTCTCCGCGGGCGGCGGATGGCCGTTGATGCCCTCGTAGCGGGCCAACAGCCCGCCTAAGCCAATGGTGCTCAGCTCCATGTCTGTCTGTCCAAAGCGGCGGTATTCCACGATAACCTCCTTGCGTCGTTAAGACGCGCTTATAGCTTGCTGTGCCCAATATGGCACATTAGTTTCTCCGGCGCGAAAAAGGTATCCCACCAGCCTACATCGTCCAAGGGAGAATGCAGTGACCGCCAAAGTCCTCATCATCGTCGGCGATGCCACCGAAACCGTCGATACGCTCTATCCCTACCTGCGCGTCCAAGAAGACGGATTCGCGCCCGTGGTGGCCGGGCCGGAAGCCCGCCGCTACAACATGGTTTTACACGAAGTTCCGGCCGAGGGTTGGGACATCACCCGCGAATTTGAGGGCTATACCATCCAAGCGGACATCGCCTTTCGCCACGTCGTGCCCGAAGAGTACGTGGGAATCTTTTTCTCGGGGGGGCGCGCCCCGGAATACATCCGCGACGACCCGGACCTAATTCGCATTACCCGCTACTTTTTTCACCGCGACAAGCCCGTAGGCTGCGTCTGCCACGGCGTCGAAATCCCCGCCCGCGCCGATTGCGTCAAAGGACGGCGCATGGCCACCGTGCCCAAGTGCCAATTCGACCTCGAAGTCTGCGGCGGCACCTTTATCGACGCGCCCTGCGTCGTCGATGGCAATCTCATCAGCGGCCGCACTTGGCACGACCACGGGCACTACATGAAACACTGGATCAACTTGCTCATCGCCGAGCGCGAGCGCATGGGCGCACAACAGGAGGTTGTCACCGCGTGAAACTCTACTACAGCACCTATGGCATGAAGCAACTCGACGTCTTCGAGGCCCTGCCGCGCCTCGCCGACATGGGCTACGAGGGCATGGAAATCGCCGTCACTCCCGGCTGGCCTACCGAGCCGGCCAACATGGACGCGGCCGCCCGCAAAAGACTCGCCGATCTCTTCCGCCAGCTCGGCTTCCCTACCCCGGCGCTAATGGCCCTGCTCTCGCCCTGCGTCGAGGGCGAGGGACGCGCAGCCGCGTTGGCGCAGTTCAGGGCGACCTTTGAACTGAGCCGCGCACTCCGGCTCGACGACCGCCCAATGGTCGTTAGCACCACCCTCGGCCGCAAACCCGCCTGGGAGACTGGCAAAGGGCGCATCGTCGAGCTGGTACTCGAAGTGGGCGACATGGCCGCCGAATACGACGTCATCGTCGCCATTGAGCCACATGCTGGCGACGACTTCGAGACGCCGGAAAAGGCCGCTTGGCTCATGCAGCAAACCAACCACCCAAACCTCGGCCTCAACTTTGACTACAGCCACTTCTGGGTTGAGGGCATCGACTTGCAGCACTCGATTGACCTGAATCTCCAGTACTCAGTCCACAATCACATCAAGGATGGCTATCTCGACGAGGAAGGACGGGTCCGCTATCTCCTGCCCGGCAGCGGCAAGCTAGACATGAAGGCCTACTACAAGGCCATCCAAGACGCCGGCTGGGATCAATACCTCTGCCCGGAGGTCACCGGCCAGATATGGAACGCAAATGGGTACGACGCCTGGAGCACGGCGCAGTTTTGCTACGATGCACTGGAGGCGGCGCGGCGGGCATCGAGCTAAGGACCGATCCTAAGAACCTCTGCGATGCGCACAAAGAAGCGCCCGATGCCGACGAGCCATCGGGCGCTTCTGGTTTTCTCTTTGAGGTGTCAAAGGGCTAGCACGATTCTACGATGCTCTAAGCTACTTGAGGTAGAGCAGCGGAATTTAAAAAGGCTTCTAAAACCGGTTGACTCACCAACGATAATATTTTTAGTACCCAATAATCGTTTTGACCTTATGGCCCAGCACAGCAATGTGACGGCCTCCTATCTTATTCCACGCTACTTGCGCGAGTCTATCGAACATCATAAACAGATAGTCAAACACGCGAACAGGGAGGACGAGCAGGTCATGGCACAGAGCGCACTACAACAAGTAACGCAAGCTTCCTTCCCCGGCATGTGCCCAGTGGAGGATGCACTGACCAAGCTGGCGCAAGCTGGAATCGAGGAACGCGGCGCAATCTTTACAAAGCGCGAGGTTGTCGAGTCCATCCTCGATCTCGTCAACTATACCGCAGACCGATCTTTACACTTCTTCACAAACTGATGACGGCGAAGATTCGCGTCCATTATGCTGAACCTTAAGAAAAGGAGAAAACTTGTGAGTAGAATAAAATCATACTCTGTAGGCGATGGCGATATGTTCTATATCGACCACAATAGTGACAACTTTACGATTATTGATTGCTGTTTAGACGACGACACCAAATGTTCAACCTTGGACGAGGTGTATTCTTTGAGTGCCAATAAGGGCATTACACGGTTCATCTCCACACATCCTGACGAGGATCATATTCAAGGCTTGGTAGATCTTGATGACAAAATCAGGATCCTAAATTTCTATTGTGTCGAGAACAGCGCAACAAAGGAAGACGAAAGCGATAGCTTTAAGAGATATAGAGAACTGCATTGCTCAGATAAAGCTTTCTATATCTACGAGGGATGTTCACGGCGTTGGATGAACCGGAAAAGTGAAGAGAGGGGTAGCTCAGGTATTAATATTCTTTGGCCTGATCGAAACAACGAGCATTTTAAGAACGCTCTTCAAGATGCGGCCGAAGGAAAAAGCCCGAACAATATTTCGCCGATCATCAAGTATTCCCTTCAAGACGGAGTCACTGCGCTTTGGATGGGAGATTTGGAGACAGACTTTATGGAAGCAATAGAAAACGATGTTCAGCTTCCCGCAGTTGATATTCTATTTGCGCCGCACCACGGGCGCGATAGCGGAAAAGTCCCTAAAACAACGCTCGATGCTCTAGATCCGAAAGTCATCGTGATCGGTGAGGCACCAAGTGCACATCTGAATTATTATCAGGGCTACAACACTATTACACAAAATTCGGCGGGCGATATCGTTTTTGAGTGTCTAGAGAGAAAAATTCGTATTTTCACCTCTGAGTATTACGAAGTCGATTTTCTCGATCATGAGAATGATTGCTACTTAGATGACTTCTATTATCTTGGAACGTTGAACCTATGATAAATTTTTTAGAAACCTTGTTGATGGACGAATACGAGCGAAAGGCTCGTCTTTACCCAGCAATTCGGCTTTGGTGCATGAATTGGTGTTTTTTTCGGTTGATCGGTTGAATAAAAACAGGCTCCTCAGTAGATTGAGCACGACTTTCGCCAAAAAACCCATGCTTTCTCGTCCAAGGAACCTGTCATGGCCAACCTATCGTCTTGCCCCTCTTCCGTCAAGCCTGGTCGCTCGCCTCGCCGTCGCTCCAACGTCGTGTACCGGGTACGTAATTGGGCCGACTATGAGGCCGGGCTGCAACAGCGCGGTAGTCTGACGGTGTGGTTCACGCCCCAGGCCGTCGAAGCTTGGTATTATCAAGGGCCGCCTCAGCGGGGGGCGCAATATACCTTTTCGGAGGTCGCCATCCAAACGGCGTTGACGCTGCGTCTTTTGTATCACTTGCCCCTACGCCAAACCGAGGGGTTTGTCGCTTCGGTGTTGGCCCTGATGGGCTTGGATCTGCGGGTGCCCGATCACACGACCCTGTCGCGCCGTCAGGCGGGTTTAGCCGTGGCGTGGCCGCCCCAGCGGGGAGACCAACCGATGCACTTGGTGGTGGATTCGACCGGGCTGAAAGTGTATGGCGAAGGCGAATGGAAGGTGCGTCAGCACGGCTGGAGCAAGCGGCGCACGTGGCGCAAATTGCACCTCGGGGTTAATGAAGCCACCGGCGAGATCGTCGCGCAGACCTTGACGACGAATAGCCACGATGATGCGGGGCAGGTGGAGCCGTTGCTGGCACAGATCGAGGCCCCCGTGGAGGCGTTGGGCGGCGATGGGGCCTATGACAAACGCAAGGTGTTCAAGGCGTTGGCCGCGCCCGAGCAGGGGGCACCTATTCATCCGATCATTCCGCCGCGCAAGGACGCCAAAATCGAGCAACATGGCAACACCAACGCCGAGCCGTTGCCCCGCGATGAGACGATTCGAGCCATCCGCAAACGGGGCCGTCGAGGTTGGAAACACGAGAGCGGCTATCATCGACGCTCGGTAGCCGAAACGCAGATAGGCCGCTACAAACAGATACTTGGTGACACCTTGCGCACCCGAACCCTAACCAACCAACAGACCGAAGCGCGGTTGGGCTGTGCCTTGCTCAACCGGATGCGGGCGTTGGCGAAACCTGAGTCCTATCCGCTAACCAAAAAAGCGTAAATCACACGCGAAAGAAGCCAACACGGCCCCGACCGGTTTTCATGCAACAAAGCCCAGCAATTCTGTTGATAGCTCCGATTGTAGGAGCGTTTCTCGCTTTGCTGTCAATCCAGATATCTACTGTCCAGGCTATTGGTGCGACGATACTCGTATCTTGTGGTGGAGCGTGCTACTTGGCTCAGTCAGGCCGAGACAAGGGTTACGAAAAGCAGCCTGGACTATTCAAGAAGTGGGGAGGAATGCCGTCCATGGCAATTTTCCGGCACACCGATAATCGCTTGGATAAAATTACTAAAGCCAAGTATCACAAACAGCTTACACATTTGGTCGAAGGGTCCACAGCTCCAACGATCGAACAAGAAGAAGCTGACCCCGCATCTGCAGACGAAATTTACACAGCATGGTCTAATTACCTCCGGACAAATACGAGAGGAGAAAAGTTCCCTCTCGTGCGTCAGGAACTCATAAACTATGGATATCGACGTAATGTTTACGGTATGCGTCCAAGGGGGATTCTCGGCTCCTTTCTAAGTTTAGGGACGTGTGCTATTGGGCTTTATTTTGTTTACCGCTCTACTTCTCAATATGACGAAGCTCTGATTTTGGCGGGAGCGTTTAGTCTCGTCCTTTCTTTATTATGGATATTCCAGTTTACTGCCAATTGGGTCCGAATTCCAGCAGTTGCATACGCAGAACGTCTGGCGGAGAGCGTTGAGATTCTCTCAAAAGGCCAAAATGAAGACAAGAAGTGAAACCGACCGAACATAAAACCGTCCAAGCCTGCACTGCGAAAAATCTGGAATAGGGAGTCATTACCGTTGGTACTTCGCGTACTTATTGCTCGTCGCGGATTTCGACCTCGCTGCCCTTCTCGTACGCCTGAGCCTTAAACTCCGCCAACGCCTTATCGAGCAGGGCCTGCGCCTCCTCGACTTTCTTGCCCCAAACGACGATATCCACCGGCAGCCGCTGACCGTCGGCCGTGCGCTCGCTCAACGCGACGAAGGCCTTGAGATAGGTATTGGGACATTGGCTCATTACGCTGTGCAGGATCGGGCCGCACTGCGATTCGGGTAGGTTGACGACGACCCGCAACGCAAGCCGCACATCGTCGTATATCCCGGCCAGGGCATCCTCTACCGACTGGCGAAACAGTGCCTCGACCTCGCGCGGCGGACCGGGTAGGCTGTAAATCGAGGTCTCGCCGACCTGCGACTCCACGCAAGGAGCCACGCCCGCCGGGTTGGGGTGGGCCGTGGAGCTTTCCGGTTTGGTCGCCATCTTGATCAGCCCTTCGCTGACGTCGGCGCGCTTTTCAATACCACGGCTCTCCATATAGCGCTTGACCAAGGTTTCATCGACTTCCGTGCCCACTCCCATGATCTTGGCGATGGCCTCGACTGTCATGTCGTCGGGCGTCGGCCCAAGTCCTCCGGTGGTAATCACCACTTGGGTTCCGCGCCGGCAGGCGTCTTTAAGCACACCAGTCAACTCGTCCATATCGTCGTCCAAGATCGCGATCCGACGCACATAGCCGCCGAGCGCCGCGATCTGCTGCGCCATCCAGAAAGAATTGGTGTCCTGGATCTGTCCGTTTAGAAGCTCGGTGCCGATTGAGTAAATTTCGATAGCCGGTCGGTCGCTCATGGTCTCTTTCTCTGCTTGTGTTAGAGGGGCATAAAAAGATAGGCAAGGTGGGCCGGATATGCATCGGGCATTGAACGCAGCTAGGCGAGTGGCAATATTAGAGTCTAACCCAACTTCAACCGAACCGTCGAATTACAAGGAGAAAAACATGAGCAGCGTCCACGACTTCACAGCCCAAACCATTCGCGGCCAAGACGCCGACCTAGCCGACTACGCCGGAAAGGCGCTCCTCGTCGTCAATGTGGCCAGCGAGTGTGGCCTGACCCCGCAATACTCCGACCTAGAGGCACTGCATCGCCAATACGCCGCCAAGGGCCTAGCGGTCCTCGGCTTCCCCTGTAACCAATTCGGAGGGCAAGAGCCTAACAGCGAGGAGCAGATCCTCGACTTCTGTCAGACCCGCTACGACGTGAGTTTCCCGCTCTTTGGCAAGATAGAGGTCAACGGCCCCAACCGTCATCTGCTCTATACCTATCTCGCTGGCGAAGGTGCGGCCTTTCCCGGCGACATCTCCTGGAACTTCGAGAAATTCCTCATCGACAAGGACGGCCAACCGCTGGCCCGTTTTGCGCCCCGGACCACCCCTAACGATCCGACAGTAGTCGCCGCCATCGAAGAGGCCCTCGCGTGACGCGACCCAACATCGTCTTTATCCTCATCGACGATATGGGCTGGAAGGACCTCGTCTGCTACGGCAGTTCCTTCTACGAAACGCCCAACATCGACCGCCTCGCCCGCGAGGGCATGCGCTTTACTGACGCTTACGCGGCCTGCCCGGTCTGCTCGCCGACCCGCGCCAGCATCCTCACCGGCAAGTACCCAGCTACCGTCGGCATCACCGACTGGATCGATGTGCATGGGCACGTCCACCCGGCGCGTGGCCAACTCGTCGATGTGCCGTATCTCAAGCAACTGCCGACGCGCGAGCACTCGCTGGCCCGCGCCCTCAACGAGGGCGGCTATCAGACCTGGCACGTAGGCAAGTGGCACTTGGGCGGCGACGGGCACCTGCCCGAAGACCACGGCTTTGAGGTCAACATTGGCGGCGCGCACCAAGGCTCGCCGGGGCCGGGCGGGTACTTTAGCCCTTGGACCATTCCCCCACTCGCCGACGCCGAGGTCCCAGAGGGCACGTACCTAACCGACTACCTGACCGACCAAGTGCTCGAATTAATCCGCCACAAGGACGAGCGGCCCTTCTTTTTGAATCTCTGGTACTATACCGTTCACACGCCGATCCAAGCCAAACAGGAAAAAATCGCCAAGTACGAAGCCAAAGCTCGCGCATTGGGTTTGGATCAAGTAGAAGCCTTTGCCGCAGGGGAATACTTCCCCTGCGAGCACAAGAAGGACCAGCGCGTCAAACGGCGGCTCATCCAATCCGATCCGGTCTATGCGGCGATGATCGAGAGCCTCGACGAAAACTTGGGGCGTCTCTTCACGTTGCTCGATGCGCTGGGCGAGGCCGAAAACACCGTCGTGTTTTTCACCTCGGACAACGGCGGCCTCGCCACCGCCGAAGGCTCGCCGACCTGCAACGCGCCGCTGGCCGAGGGCAAGGGGTGGATGTACGAAGGCGGCACCCGCGAGCCATTGCTGGTGCGCTGGCCCGGACGGATCGCGGCCGGCAGCACCTGTCCAGTCCCGATGACCAGCCCGGACTTCTATCCGACGATCCTCGAACTGGCCGGCTTAGACCCCCTCCCCGCGCAGCACTGCGACGGTACGAGTATCGCGCCCTTGTTGCACGGAGCAAAATCCATAGATCGCAAGGCCATCTTCTGGCACTACCCGCACTACGGCAATCAGGGCGGCACCCCCGGCTCGTCCGTGCGCGCTGACGACTATAAGCTGATCGAGTTTTTTGCAGACGGGCGTCTGGAGTTGTACAATCTGCGCGACGACATCGGCGAGGAACGCAACCTAGCCGAGCAAATGCCGCAGATCCGCGACCGGCTACACGGGCTGCTGCGGGAATGGCGCGAAAAAGTGGAGGCCAAAATTCCCCAACCCAATCCCGATTGGCAGGGCTAATCGGCCCAATCTCGCGGCTTGAGAAATACCTCGTAGAGCCGCGCCTCCTCCGATCCGGCCGCTGGCTGCCAATCGTATGCCCAACTCACTAAGGGCGGCAGCGAGACCAAGACCGACTCAATGCGCCCCTTTGATTGCAGGCCGAAGAGCGTTCCCCTGTCACAAACCAAGTTGAACTCCACGTAGCGGCCCCGGCGGTAGAGCTGGAACTGCCGCTGCCTACGGCCGTACTCCCATCCCTTGCGCCGCTGCAAAATCGGCAGGTAGGCTTTCAGGTATCCATCGCCGACGCTGCGGGCAAAAGCAAAGCAATGCTCAAAGCCCCCTTCGTTGAAGTCGTCGAAGAACAGGCCGCCGATCCCTCTCGGTTCGTCGCGGTGCGGCAGGAAAAAGTACTCGTCGCACCACTGCTTAAATCTCGAATAGAGCGCCTCGCCATACGGATCGCACGCGGCTTTTGCCGTCCGATGCCAATGCACGGCATCCTCTTCAAAACCGTAGTACGGCGTCAAGTCGAACCCACCGCCAAACCACCACACAGGTTCCTCGCCCTCTTTCTCTGCCGTGAAGAGCCGCACGTTCAGGTGCGAGGTCGGCGCGTACGGGTTGTGCGGATGCGCAATCGCCGAAACGCCCATCGCCTCAAAGCCTCGCCCTGCCAGTTCGGGACGGCGCGCCGTAGCGGCTGGCGGCAACTCATTGCCCCGCACGTGCGAAAAGTTCACCCCGGCCCGCTCTATCACCGACCCCTCCAACACGCGTGTACGCCCACCGCCCCCCTCTGGCCGCTCCCAGCTATCTTCGCGGAAAGTGCCCCCGTCCTCTGCTTCCAAAGCCGCGCAAATCGCATCTTGTAACCCGAGCAAATACGCCTTGACCGCTTGTTTTTTTATTGAGCCCATAATAATACCTTTCGCCATCCTAAAATTATCTTATTTCTTTTCACATGCTTTCTCTTCGAACCACCACCCCCACACCAACCCGCTACCGCGACCGCCAAACCGGAACTGTCGTCGTCGAACACGTCCCGGGGCAGTCCCTCCTCCGCTGGTTCTACGGCACAAACGCAGGGCATCTCGTCTTTCGCGCGGTCCTCAACCGACCCCTTGGCTCCCATCTCTACGGCTGGTGGAAGCAACGTCCTTGGACTCGGCGTCAGATCCGGCCTTTTGTCGAGCGCTACCGCATTGACCTCGACGAAGTCGAATTTTCCCTCAGCCACTATTCCAGCTTCAACGACTTTTTTATTCGCCGCCTCAAACCCGGAGCTAGACCCTGCGACCCCGGCCCCGAGCGCCTCTGTTGCCCAGCCGATGGCAAAGTCCTCGTCTATCCGCAGCTCACAGCCGAGGACGTGCTGCCGGTCAAAAGCGGCCAACTCGCGGCCCACGAGCTCCTAGCCGAGACAATCGACCCCACCCCGTACCACGGCGGTGCCGCTCTCGTCGTGCGCCTCGCCCCCTACGACTATCACCGCTTCCACTTCCCAGCCGACAGCCAAGCCGGTCAGACGCAGTGGATCAACGGCACCTATCACTCGGTCAACCCCATCGCCCTCGCCCGCGTGCCCGACGTATTCCACCGCAACCGGCGCTCCGTCTGCGAGCTAGCGACGCCCGCCTTCGGCAGGATTGCCTACATCGAGGTTGGTGCCATCAACGTCGCCAGCATCGTCCAGACGTACTCGCCAGGGCCTTGTGAACGCGGCCAAGAAAAGGGCTTTTTCCAGTTCGGCGGCTCGACCGTCGTGCTGCTTTTCGAGCCGGGGGCGATTGCCTTTGACAGCGATCTAGTCACCGACTCCGCAGCCGGTCTAGAGGTACATGTCCGCACCGGGGCCGGCGTCGGCGGCCGCGCTTGACCCGCTCCGGCGGCTTCGGCAAATTCCCTGCTCTTCAATCCCTCACTTTTGGAGGCTACTTATGTCCCTGCAAATGCGCGTGGGTCTAGGCCAGTTCAACGAACTTACCGACGAGAAGCTCGCTTTTATCAAGCAGATGGGTTGCGACGATTTCCTGATGAACACCCCTAGGCTTCCTGGCGACAAGCAATGGGAATACGACGACTTGGCCGCCCTCAAAAAGCGGGCCGACGACGCCGAACTGCGTCTGATGGCGCTGGAAAACGTGCCTACATCGTTTTACGACAAGATCATGCTCGGCCAAAACGGCCGCGAAGACCAGCTCCAGCACATGATCAACACCGTGCGCAATATGGGCAAGGCCGGCATCCCGATCCTAGGCTACCACTGGATCCCCAACAGCGTCTGGCGCACGCCCGAGCCAGCGACCTTGCGCGGCGGCGCTCGCGCCACTCGCTTTGCCCTCGCCGAACACGACCCCGAAGAATTGACCCACGGCCGCGTCTTCACCCACGAGGAGATGTGGGAAAACTACTGCTGGTATTTGGAGCGGATCCTGCCCGTAGCCGAAGAAGCCAATGTCCGTTTGGCCCTACACCCGGACGACCCGCCCACCGGCACCACCTTGGGCGGCATAGCGCGGATATGCAGTTCTTTCGACGACTTCAAACGCAACATGGACACCTTCGACAGTCCGCACCACGGCCTCAACTTCTGCATGGGGTGCTGGTCGGAGATGGGCGGCCACGACAACGTCATCCGCGCCGTCCGCCACTTCGGTGGCCAAAAGAAAATTATCTACATCCACTTCCGCGATGTCATTGGGCCGGTGGAGGACTTCCACGAGACCTTCATCGACTGCGGTCAAGTCGATACCTTCGAAGTCGTCAAGACGCTCAAGGCGGTCGGTTTCGACGGCTTCATGATCACCGATCACGTGCCCCATGTTGTCGATGACTCGCCTTGGGGGCACAGGGGGCGCGCCCATTGCGTGGGCTTTATGCAGGCCCTCATCCAAGTGGTCAACAAGCTCAGCGCGTGATCTGTCGCCACGGCGCGACCTTGGGATATAACATGGCCACCGTCCAACACCGAATCCGCCGGCCGAGAGCAAGTCTCCTTCTTATAGTACTGCTCCTCACCCCGGCTCTAGCCCAAGACGAGCGGCCCCCCATATCAATCCCCCAACCCGAACGCCGGCTTGCGACGCCGGCATCGGGCAACCCCTTGACCGTCGTCCAAGTGAGCTACAAATACGCGATCAAGGAGCGCGACTACCTCTCGCTGGCCGCGCAGGAACTGGTGAGCTTCACCCGCACATCGACCCAACTCGAAGTGCCGCTGCACTCGCGCGTCCTCACCCTCGACGACCCGCGCATCGCAGACGCGCTGATGCTCTACATGACCGGCTTCGACTGCTCCATGCACATAGACGAGCGCGAAAAGCAAGGCCTCGCCCACTACCTGCGCAGCGGCGGCCTGCTCTTTGCCGAGGATATCTTGCCCCTAGAGGCGAACTTACGCGGGTCCGCCGGCGTAGCTGGCACCCCCTTCGACCGGCAGTTCAAGGCCCTGCTCAAAGACCCACAGGTCCTCGGCAGTAAGGGAGGGCACTGGCGCAAACTGCCCAAGAGCGATCCCCTGTACTCGGCCTATTTCGACTTCTTCGATGGGCCGCCCTTAAGCGGCACGAACCGGGGCAACGTCTTCGCCTTGGAAGCCATAGAACTCAAGGGCCGGATCGCCGTTATCTTCAGCGACCTCAACATTAGCTGGTTCTGGGGCAATCTCAACGCCGATGGCCGCGACCGCAGCTTACAGTTCGGCACCAACCTCTTGATCTGCGCGCTGGCACAAAAATACGCGGGCCGGCCACTGCCCTTCAGGCGCTGAGATGAGCGCTGGCACGACGGCGCGTCCCGCCCAAGTTCGCAGCGACCTCCTACTCCTGCTCACGGCCCTGATCTGGGGTTTCGTCTTCGTCGCCCAGCGCGTCGGCCCCTTTTTCTTCAATGGCGTGCGCTTCGCCCTCGGCTGCTTGCCGCTTTTGCCTTTTGTCCTGCGAACCGCCGCCGCGCCGCTCGCATCCCACCGCCGCGCCCGCCGACCGAGCACAAGTCACCTTCTTATACTACTGCTCGCTACCCCAGCTCTAGCCCAAGACGAGCGCCCTCCCTTGACAGTCCCCGAGCCCGAGCGCCAACGCTCGACGCCGACTCCCGGTAGTACCTCGACTATCGTCCAAGTAGAGTACAACGATGCCGTCAAGGATCGAGATTACCTTTCGTCGGCTCTTGAGGAACTGGTGCGTTTCACCCGCGCGGAGACCGATCTCGAAGTGTCGCTAAACTGGCGCAACCTCACCCTACACGACCGGAGCATCATGGACGCGCTGATGCTCTATATGACCGGCTGCGACGGGGAGATGCGCATAACTCAGCCAGAAAAGAAAAACCTCGCTCAATACCTGCAAAACGGCGGCCTGCTCTTCGCCGAGGACATCCTGCCTCTCGGAGCGAATCTCCGCCGCAGTCGGGGTGGTGCCGGCATAGCCGGTACCGCCTTCGACCAGCAGTTCAAGGCCCTGCTCAAAGACCCGCAAGTCCTCGGCAGCGACGGGGGGCGTTGGCGCAAACTGCCCAAGAACGACCCCCTGTACTCGGCCTATTTCGACTTCTCCGATGGCCCGCCCCTAAGCGGCATCCGCCAAGGCAACGTCTCAGCCTTAGAGGCTATCGAGATCAGAGGCCGGACCGCAGTTATCTTCAGCGATCTCAACATTAGCTGGTTCTGGGGCAACCTCAACGCCGAAGGCCGCAACCGCAGCTTACAGTTCGGCACCAACCTCGTGGTCTTTGCACTGGTTCAAAAACACTCGGGCCGACCACTGCCCGTCAGGCGCTGATATGAGCACTGGCACGGCGGCGCGTCCCGCCCCAATTCGCAGCGATCTCCTGCTCCTGCTCACGGCCCTGATCTGGGGCTTCGCCTTCGTCGCCCAGCGCGTCGGCATGGAGCACGTCGGGCCCTTCTTCTTCAATGGCGTGCGCTTCGCCCTCGGCTGCTTGCCGCTTTTGCCGTTTGTCCTGCGAACCACCGCCACACCACTCGCAGGCCGCCTCCACCACGCTCTCCCAGGCGGCCTGCTCGCCGGGCTTTTCCTCTTTACCGCCGCATCCCTGCAACAGGTCGGCATCGTCCACACTACGGCCGGCAAGGCCGGGTTCATCACCGGACTATATGTAATTCTGGTGCCGATTCTCGCCTTGTTGCTACGGCATCGCAGTCGCCGCAGCACTTGGGCCGGCGCGCTGGTGGCGACCGCCGGCCTGTATCTGCTGAGCGTAGAGCCGCCACTGGCCATTGCTCGCGGCGACGGGCTCGTGCTCGTGAGTGCGTTCTTTTGGGCCGGGCACGTGCTGGTCATCGGGAGCCTCTCGCGTCAGCTCGATTGGGCGATGCTGGCTTTTTTGCAATTCCTCGTCTGCTCGCTTCTCAGCACGGCCGTCGCCCTCGGCACCGAGCACATCGCTCTGCAACCGCTTGTCGATGCGGCCTTACCCGTGTTGTACGGGGGTATGCTGTCGGTGGGCGTGGCCTATACCTTGCAGGTGGTGGCTCAGCGGCGGGCGGCCCCCGGCCACGCGGCCATCATCCTCAGTCTGGAGACGGTCTTCGCCGCGTTGGGGGGGTGGCTTTTGCTAAACGAAGGGATGCCTTTGCGCGGGCTGGTCGGGTGTGGGCTGATGTTTGCGGGGATGCTGATCTCGCAGGTGGGATTGGGGCGACGATCTAAAACGTAGAGACCTGCAATATTACAGGAGAGAGTACGATCTATGACGTTCTGGTTACAAAACCACCATAGATAAGACGCAGGACGCATAAGCCCTGTTGCTTCCCTAAGATGGCCGCTCTATACTATGCCGTCCAACGCTGACAACCCACGCAAACTCCCCTCCCAGAGAAAGGACCAAAATGTCGGATATCGCACCTAAAGGCGCACTGACCAACCCATTTGCCCTCAGCACGGACGACGGCTACACCTGGCTCAAGGGCAATCTCCACTCGCACACGACCAATTCCGACGGCAGAGCCGCGCCGCAAGAGCGACTCGACGGCTATGTCGGCCAAGGCTACGACTTCCTCTGCCTGTCCGACCACCACAAAATCACCTTTATCGATTCTGTGCAGGCCCCGAGCGACTTCGTGCTCATCCAGGGGGCCGAACTGCACCCGGACAACCCCTTCGGCGGCGAGCGGCACCACTTCGTCTGTATCAATATCCACGAAAACATGAATGCGGATAAGATGCCCCCCCAGCACGTCATCGACGAGGTCCGACGCCAAGGCGGCGCTGTCTGGCTGGCCCATCCCCACTGGAGTTCGGTCAATATCCTGCGCGACGCGGTGCCACTCACCGGGTTCGCCGGCATCGAAGTCTTCAACACCACCTGCCGCTGCGCCGGACGCGGCGAGTCGAGCGTGCATTGGGACGACTGGATGGATCTAGAGAATCGCCTCTACCCCGCGCTGGCCAACGACGATTCGCACGCCCTCGAAGCCGACCAGCGCGACACCTACCAAGGCTGGACCTGGGTCCGCGTCAAAGAGCGCACCGCCGACGCGATCGTTGCCGCCCTAGTCGCGGGCGCATCGTACGGCAGCACCGGGCCCGCAATCCACGACATCCAGCTCCGCCGCACCGACCGCGAAGGCGACGAGCGCACCCAGGTCGAAGCCACGGTGTCTTGCTCGCCGGCGCAGCGCATCGCCGCGGTGTCCGATTCTTTCGGCACTGAGTACCATCAGCACGGTGCCCTCTTTGAGACCGCGACCTTCGCGCTCCGGGCCAACGCCCGCTGGGTGCGCTTCGAGATCGTTGACGACCGCGGCCACAAGGCGTGGTCCAACCCGTTTGATCTGACCGCACTCGAACGGGTCTGATAGAGTCTATTTCTGCGTCGGCACGCGGCGCGACCAATCTTGCTCGTCAACCCAGCGTCGCTGTTCAAGAGCCATTTGCTGGGCCTTGTCGTAGTAGTGGGGATTGTTCGACAAGGGAGTATTGGAGTGGATCGCTCCCTCGGGAAAGAGATACCAAGCCTCGCGGCCCACTACATAGCCGCGAATGTGGGCACGGGGCGCGTCGTCGGTGATGTAATTGACTACGTAGAGCGTCCCGTCGGGTAGTTGCACCCAGCCCGAATAGCCGCTGTCGGCCGACAGGGCGCGGTCGTTGTCCAGAAAGGCGAAACGGGCCTCGGTTCCTCCCTGATATTGCTCCGGGTCGGCTGAAGCACCCGCTCGGGCGGGTAAGCCGCGCAGGGCCTCCGCCGCGGTCTCCACGTAGAGCCCCAGGGAAGTAGAAAGACCGCAGGCGACTCGGTAGGTAATGGCCACCTCCCCCGAGCGCAGGCGACCCACCGAGGGGCGACCCAGACAGCGCATCATGTGGGTGCGGACCGGCGTTGACCACGTCCGGCCGCCGTCGCTGGAAAAGCTCTTCCAGCCGCTCAGGCCCTCGCCGTCCTCGCGCATGTAGAGCACCAAGGAGCCATCGTCCATTTCGGCGAAATCCCCCTCGTTTAGACGCCAAGGCAGCCCGGTGCAGGACGAACCTTCGGGGTTGGGCACCTTGAAAGGGCCTTCCCAAGTCCGGCCTTGGTCGGTGGACAGGTAGCACGTCTGCACCTCGATAAAATCCTCGGTCCCCCGCTGGCCGGGCCACTGTTCGGTGAGGCCGACGATCAGGTCGCCGTTGGACAGTTCCTTGATGGAGGGGACGATGCCCTCGGTCATGCCGGTCTCTTCCGGCCCCTCCCAAGTGGCCCCGTTGTCGTGGCTGCGCAACAAGAGGTTCATGCAGATGCCTGGGTCTAGGTATTCTGCAAAGGTATCCTTGAGCAGTAAGTCAACGACGAGCAACAAAGTCCCGTCGCGGCAGGCGGCGATGCGCGAGCAGTTGAGCCGTCCCAGCCCTTGGGCGGTTTCCTCCTCGGTGCGCTCCACCACCACTTGGCGCGGGCCCCAAGTCAGCCCCCGGTCGAAGCTGCGGCGTACGATTATGCGAGAAAAAGGGCGCGAACTGTGTCCCATGCTCTCGCGGTAGGTGCATACTAGGGTACCGTCGGCCGCTTGGGCCACATCGGCGAAGGCCTCGTAGATCTCGTCATTGCGCGATACAGTGATCGTCTGCATGGTTGCCTCTTGGTTTTGGGTAAGTGCATGACAATATACGATACGGTCAGGGTGGGCATTGAGTTGAGCTTGCCCCCCCAACTCCCTTCTCCTACCTTCCCTCTCCAAAACCGCTAATACCGCCCCCTATCGAGGGACTAACATCATGGCCGACCGCCCCAAAATCGCCGGCATCGTCACCGAGTACCGCAAGTACTCCCACGCCCAGCACATCTGCGACCGCTTCCTCGAAGGCTACGGCTGGAACAGCCGGCACCACCACCCGCCCATGGATCTGGTCTCGCTGTACGTGGATCAGCGTCCCGAAGGCGATCTGAGCCAAGATCGAGCGACCCGCTTTCCCCACATGGCGATCTACCCCACCGTTGCCGACGCCCTGACGCTGGGCGGGGCCGATTTGGCCGTCGATGGCGTCCTACTCATCGCCGAGCACGGTAGCTACGGCCACAACGAAAAGGGCCAGCACCTCTACCCGCGCTACGAGCTTTTCAAACAGATCGCCTCGGTCTATCGCACTGCCGGCAAGAGTGCGCCCGTATTCAACGACAAGCATCTTTCTTGGAACTGGGACTGGTGCCAAGAGATGTACGATATTTCGCGCGAACTCGACTTCGCCTTTATGGCCGGCTCTTCGTTGCCCGTCACTTGGCGCACCCCTTCGCTCGACATGCCCCTCGGTGCTGAGGTCGAAGAAGCTGTCTGCGTCTGCTATGGCGGCGTCGATAGCTACGACTTCCACGGGCTGGAGACTTTGCAATGCATGGTCGAGCGCAGAAAGGGCGGCGAAACGGGCGTCAAATGGCTCCGGGCCTACCGCGACGATGCCTTCTGGCAAGCGCACGCCGAGGGTGTGTGGTCGCCTGCGCTCTTTGAAGCCTGCCTCTGCCGCAGCCACACGCTCACTCCGGCAAGACCTGGGTTCAACAATCCTTTCCCCACCATCGACGAACTCAAGCACCTAGTCGAAAGCCCCATCGCCTACCAGTACGAGCACGCCGACGGCCTCCTCTCGACCATGATTCTGACGAACGGGCTAGTCCAAGACTTCAACTTCGCCGCTCGGCTCAAGGGACGGGACGAGCCGCTCTCGACTCAGATGTACTTGCCCATGCCCCCGGCCCGCACCACGCTGGCCAATTTCTTCAGCCCGCAGGCCAACAACATCGAGCAGATGTTCCTGACCGGCAAAGCCACCTATCCGGTTGAACGCACCCTGCTCACTTCGGGCTTGGTCATCGCCGGCGTCGATAGCCTCCAACAAGACCAGACCCAAGTCGAGACGCCCCATCTAAACATCGCCTACCAGGCCACCGAAGAATCCACTTTCTGGAGAACTTAGGATGCCCCATCCGCATTTCTCGTAAGGGCAGCAACCACCGAACCCCCTCGCCTCTTTCCCCGGAGCATTCGTCGCCCATGGCTACCAAACGCATCGCCGTCATCGCTACCATCTATCGCTACCTCTCGCACGCCCAGCACTTTGCCGACCGCTTCTTAGTCGGCTATCCCTACGGCGGGCGCTGGCACCGTCCCGACTGCAAAATCGTCTCGCTCTACGTTGATCAGCAGCCCGAAGGAGACCAGAGCCAAGACCGGGCGCGCGAATTCGGCTTTGCCGTGTACCCCACCATCGCCGAGGCCCTGCGCTGCGGCGGCGACGAGCTAGCTTGCGACGCCGTCCTGATCATCGGTGAGCACGGCGAGTACCCCAACAACGAAAAGGGGCAAAAGCTCTACCCGCGCTACGAGTTCTTCAAAGAATGCGTCAAGGTCTTTGAAGCAGACGGCCGCGCCGCGCCCATCTACAACGACAAGCACCTCTCCTACAGCTTCGACAAGGCGCAAGAAATGGTCGCCGACGGCCACCGGCTCGGCTTCCCGATCCTGGCCGGTTCCTCGCTGCCGGTCACTTGGCGTCTGCCCGATGTCGAGCTGCCCTTGGGCTGCCAGATCGAAGAGGCGCTGATGGTCGGCGTCGGCGGCTCCGACCCGATGGATTACCACGCGCTAGAGGCCATGCAGTGCATGATCGAGCGCCGCTCAGGCGGCGAGACCGGCGTCAAATCCGTCCAATTGATCGAAGGAGACGACGTGTGGAAAGCGGGCGAGGAGGGACGCTATTCGCTGGAACTGCTCGACTCTGCCCTCTCGCGCAGCGACTCCCCTTGCGGCAAAACCGACGAGGACGGCCGCACCCAAGACCTGCTGGGCAACGGCGAGTTGCCCCGACTCGTCAAAGAGCCGGCCGCGTACTTCATCGAGCACAACGACGGCCTCAAGACGACCCTCCTGATGCTCAACGGCGCTATCCGCGACTACTGCTTCGCCTGTAAGCTCGCGGGCGAAGACGATCCCATCTCGACCCAATTTTTCTTGCCGCCGACGCCCAACGTCACGTATTCGGCCTGTTTGGTGGCCAAGATCTGGGAAATGTTCGAGAGCGGCCAAGCGCCCTTTCCCGCCGAGCGCACCCTAATCGTCAGCGGCGCGCTCGAAAGCTGCCTGACTTCCAAAGTGGAGGGCCACAAGCGACTCGAAACGCCCCACCTCAAGGTGGAGTACCAAGCACCAGCCGAATCGCATCACGGCCACTTCTGAGCTGCTTCACTTTAGCACCAAATTCTAGAGCAACCTACAAACGAAAGGAAGCATCCCATGTCCACCATCCCCACGCGCGCTCTGCGCACCGGCGTCGAGCTAAGCACGCTCGGCTTTGGCGGTGCTCCTTTGGGCGAGCTTTTCGACCCTGTCAGCGAACCCCAAGCCCAAGACACCCTGCAAGCGGCCTGGAACGCCGGCATCCGCTACTACGACACCGCCCCGTTCTACGGCTATGGCAAGAGCGAGCACCGCCTCGGCCACTTTCTCCGCCAGCAGGAGCGCAAGGACTTCGTGCTTTCGACCAAGGTCGGCCGGGTGCTCACGGCCACCCGCGAC
The DNA here is from genome assembly GCA_965261395.1 of Candidatus Latescibacterota bacterium. GTDB lineage: Bacteria > Latescibacterota > UBA2968 > UBA8231 > UBA8231. The sequence continues at coordinate 1,033,585 of OZ253462.1, read as the reverse complement.
CTCGATTCTTTCGAAAAGGGCTTCTGGGTCGGCGGCCTGCCCTTCGACTTCCGCTTCGACTACGGATACGACGGCATCATGCGCTCGTGGGAAGACAGCTTGCAGCGGCTGAGCCTCAACTCCATCGACCTGCTGTTGATCCACGACCTCGACAGCTTCTTCCACGACAGCGAACAGCGCTTCTCCGCCCACGTCAACCACCTAATCACCAGCGGCTGGCGCGCCCTCGACAAGCTGCGCTCGCAGGGACTGATCAAGGCCGTCGGCGCGGGCCTCAACCGCATGGGGGCCATGCCGCGCCTGCTCGACGGAGTGGACCTGGACTTCTGTATCGTCGCCATGCCCTATACGCTCTTGGACCAAGAGTCCCTTGACGAGGAGTTCCCGCTCTGCGAAGAGCGCGACGTGCGCATCGTCATCGGCGCGGTCTTCGCTTCCGGCATCCTCGCCACAGGCCCGGTCGAAGGTGCTCGCTACGCCTATGACACCGCCTCGCCCGAGATCCTCGCAAAGACCCGCCGCATCCAAGCCGTCTGCCAGCGGCACGACGTGCCCTTGCCCGCCGCCGCCATGCAGTTCCCACTTGGGAACCCCCTCGTCGCGGCGATTATCCCGGGGGCGCAGACACCGGCGCACATCGAGACCAACGCACAGTGGTTTCAGCACGAAATACCAACGGACCTGTGGGCCGAGCTAAAGACGGAAGGACTGTTGCGGGAAGACGCGCCGACGCCATCGTAGGGGTCGGGAAGGGAGTCCTTTCGCCGATCCCTCACCATCTCCGTAGGGGCAACCGGCCGGTCGCCCCGATGAACGAGATTAAAAATGAACCATGCGGCCCCAAACCAGAACAAGGCATTTGGTCACATCCTCGGACAGCAATACACGGTTTTCGACGGGTTGGCCGGGATGTACGTGGAGGACATCTACCAAGACCGCCACGGCCTCCTCTGGGTCGGCACAACCGATGGCGGCGTAAGCCGATTCGACGGAGCGCACTTCGATACCTTTGGCCTGTCGGACGGACTGCCCCATCTCACCGTAACAGCTATCAACGAAGACGCGGACGGACGGCTGTTATTCGGCACGTTCGGCGGCGGGCTAGCTGCATACGACGGGCGTGGCTTTCAGGTGTACACCACCGAACATGGGCTACCTTCCAACGAAATATTGGGCCTACAAACCCAAGCCGACAGCTCGGTGTGGGTGCTGACCACAGCCGGAGTGGGTCGGTTCGTCGAAGGACGGTGCGTAGAGCATATGACGGAACTGGCGGGTCAGCCCCTAGGACTGGTGTACGACATGGCTACCGACGCAGCAGGTACAACCTGGCTGGCGACGTGGGAGCGGGGAGTCATCAGCTTGGACGGCCAGCGCATGAACACAGATTCAGTCGATGGGCACGACGCGACGCAATTGCAGTGGCCTTGGAATTTCGCCCATGACGCCGCTGGCAACCTGTGGATCGCTTTCCGCTACGTAGGTACAGAAGTGGTTGTAGGCCGCTACGAGCCCGCGAGTCAACAATTCGAGATCATCCGCGTGGATGCTGGGGTTGAGGGGACGGAAGTCGTCCAGCATGGAACGCGCCATGTGCGCGTGGACGACCGCGGTCGGCTCTGGCTGAGTCGCCGAGGCGTGTTAGTGTACGACGGGAAGGAATGGCATCCTTTCTCAGCCGGTTTGCCGGATGTTCACTTTTCGGATACGCGCCTGACCTACGAGGACAGCGAGGGAAATATTTGGGTGGGGCTATGGGGAGGCGGGCTGATCTTTTGCGATCCGATCAGTATTCAGCTATACGACAAAGAAGACGGCCTGCCCGACAGCGAGGTCCGGTGTCTGAGTGAAGATCGGGAGGGCCGAGTCTGGATCGGTACTACCGGAGGCTTGGCCTGCTTAGAGGACGACCGGATCCGTCCGGTGCAGGTCGGTTACACCGTCTTCTCTATGGTAGTAGATCGACAAGGGCAGGTTTGGAGTAGTGGCCCCGATGGACAAGTATTCAAGTCGATAGATAAAGAAACCCAAGCGATCACAGTCTCCGCAGAGGACGGTTCCGTAGAAATCAAGATGTTATTCCAAGGCCGGGAAGGGCGCTTAAACGCCTACATTTCCGAGGAGCAATTCGGATGGATCGAAGGGGACCGCTTCACCGCGATTGAGGATCAGTGGCCCTTTTGCAGAGTCGTGCTACAGGATCGAGAAGGCTCCTTCTGGCTCGGCCTCCATGGAACAAAACCGGCTCTATACAATTACAGGGATGGTCATCTCCGCGCGTGTGACATGGCCGGCATAGAAGCCGTCGCTTATGTGAATGCTTTGTGTGAGTACCAGGACGCGATTTGGGTGGGAACCGCTCACGGCCTTTTCGCCATTGACTGCCAATCTAAAGAGGTGCGCCAATTTACGGCAGACCAAGGCGATCTGTCCGCCAATGGCATTCTGGCCTTGGTGGCCGATCCGCAGCAAGAATGTCTGTGGATTGGGACCAGCGGCGGGGGCGTGCTTAAGTACGATGGTCGGACCTTCCAAAGCATCCGACTGGGAAAAGCCGCCCTTGAGAATATCGTCGAGGCCATTCTGCACGATAGCCAAGGCCGGCTGTGGTTCGGGACGCGGGCTGGTCTCATCGCGTATCAGCCCGGGGAGACGCCGCCTCGCATCCGCATCCGCCAAGTCGTGGCCGGGCGGACTTGGAACGAACCCCAAGCCGTGTCCTGCCCGGAGAGCACCCCCGAGATTCAGTTCCACTTCCAAGGCACCAGTTTCAGAAGCGGAGCAGAGCAGATGCGCTACAGCCACCGGCTCGTCGGCCACGGCCCGGCAGAAGAGTGGAGCGCGTTCACACCCGCCAATCGAGTGACGTACCAAGACGTGCCGGCCGGCCTGTTCCACTTTGAAGTGCGGACCATAGATAGGGATGGCTTGATGTCGGACATAGCTCGCCTAGCGGTGCGAGTGGTCCCCACCCACCTCCGGCGTCTAGAGCAAATGCTGCGGGTCTCGAATCAGGGTTTTCTCAGCCAGAGCCAAGCCATGGCACGGCTCCTCGATCAAGTCGAATCAATGGCCGAGACGGATATGACGGTGCTGGTGCTGGGCGAGACCGGGGTCGGCAAGGGAGTGTTGGCGCGGCTGCTCCACAATCTTAGCCCGCGCCAAGCGAACCCTTTTATACCTGTCAATTGCGGGGGCCTATCCGCCGGGCTGATCGAAAGCGAACTGTTCGGCCACGAGAAGGGGGCCTTTACCAGCGCGAATGCCCAAAAGATCGGCTACTTTGAACGGGCCAATGGCGGCACCTTGTTCCTCGACGAGGTGGGCGATTTGCCCCTAGACTCCCAACGGGCCTTGCTCCACATCTTGGAGGAAGGCCACCTGACGCGCGTCGGCGGCGAGCAGTCTATCCCCGTAGATGTGCGGGTCGTCGCTGCGACTAACAAGGATCTGGAAGAGGCCATTCAGGCGGGGACGTTCCGCGAGGATCTATTCTATCGGCTGAGCGTACTCTCGGTAGTTCTGCCGCCCCTGCGGGAGCGTCAGGAGGATATTCCGCTCTTGGCAGCTCATTTTGCGAGCCGGTGCGCCGAACAGCTCGGGAGGCCGACGCCGGTTTTGGGCGAGGAAGTGGTGGCGCATTTGCAGCAATATGCGTGGCCGGGGAACGTGCGCGAATTGGAGCATATAGTTCAGCAGGCGGTCGTGTTGGGCAACAGGGACGTCATTCAGGTGGCAGATGTGCCGCTTCAGGCTACCGAGGTGGAGCTTGCCCTGCCTGTTGAACAAGGCTTCGACGGGGATGCTGAAGATGAGGACGAAAAACAGCGCATTTTAGCGGCCCTCCAAGCCACCAACTGGCGGATCTATGGCCCCCGAGGGGCGGCTCGTCTGTTGGACATAGGCCCGGAGAAGCTGCGCTATCGAATGCGCAAGCACGGGTTGCAACGACCAGAGAATCCGTCGCAGTAAGAGCCTATCGAAGATTGCGGACTAACGCGTTCCTCCCCTTGTCATGCTGAGCGCAGCGAAGCATCCCATACCCAAAGGGTCCAAGCGTAACATCTATTTATGGATTAAAGAAGCCACAGCTAATCTGTAAAAGTCGTTCAGGGTCGTTCAAAAGTCGTTCAAAAGTCGTTCATTTGAACGGAAAATCGTAGATCCGCTTGCAACGACACTTAATGCCTGCCTCGTAGAGAGACATTTTTCCGCTACTTAAATCCTATGTTTTCCAATCCTTTAGGGTAACTCCTAAAGGATTTTTTTGTTCTCGACTGTGATAATGGCACAAAATGTGCATTACGTCGATTCCAAGAGCCGTAAAAACAGTTCACGCATTTTGGACGAGAGACTCTTATAGAGCAACAGACCGTCCACCAACCGCCCCTGACCCTGTCAGGGACACCTCAAAGGAGGCTTCAGATGCGTTCCTTTCGTTCGATGAAGTACCAAATCTTCGCGGCGGTAGCCCTGCTCCTCAGCGGCCCCTACATCACCGCAGCCGCAGACCCGGCCGATCAAGCCCAGTGGCACGAGTCCATCCCCCTTGGCGACATGTCGCCTCTGATCGGTCCGGACGAGCGCATAGAGGCATATATTGTCGATGGATTGCTGTACGCCCGCCGCCTCGACCAGAATGATATCCCCCTTTGGCACCTCATCCTCGCCGAAGCCGATCCCAACCAACCCCCTACCCTCGAATACGTCGGCCCTGCCCCTGCCGTCGAAGTGCGCCACGCCAACGGCGCGTACTTCGTCCGCGACACCTTTCCGGGCAGCACCCTAGCGGCCCACCGACAACAACTGGCACCGGAGGAGTTCCCCAGCCTCGACTCCACTGTCCGCCAGAACGGCATTGACCTGAGCGGGAGCCAAAACGGTCCTTTCACTCCGGCTCAACTCCAAAAACAGGCACCGCTGATAATCGCCGAGCTCGACTCCACCTCTCTGGATCGGCTCCAAAAAATACCGCCGGAGGCGTTCGCCAGCCTCGACCCTATGACTCTGGCTATGCTCCAAAAACTGAGGCCGGAGGCGTTCGCCAGCCTCGACTCCACCACCCTAGCTCAGCTCCAAAAACCACCGCCGGAGACAAATGAGGGGGGTCGCGGCATCTATAAATGGGAGAAGAACCAGCAGCTCTGGGTGGCCCTAGGACCGAATATGGACCATTGGGATGCCCTCATCCGCCTGACTCCGACGGTATTCGTACCGGAAAAGCCGGCCATTGGTCCTACTTTTTTGCGCTGGGACGATGCCCAACTCTATGAGAGCGGCGGAGTGCTGATCGCCCGCTATGTCTCCCCTGCCGAAGCAGACCGTAAGCAGCAAAATCACAAATTGGTCCGAGGTGCCGTACCCTTCAACATCGAGGCCCAGCGCTGGATCAACCCCATCGGGGGCGGCGACCGCCTAGGCTGGTTCCTAGGCAAAGCGGTGCTGCTGCATTTTTGGGCTACTTGGTCCCCCGAATCCATTGAGCAACTCGCCCACTACGACGAGTTATACAAAAAACACAAAGACGAGGGCTTAGTCGTCATCGCCATCCACAGCGCCGAAGGAGCCGACGATCTGGACGCCTTCGTCGCCGAGCGCGGCTATACGTTGCCCATTGCAGTGGACGACGGCGCAAGCGCGCAGCGCTACGGCATCTGGAATTTCCCCCAATCCGTCCTTCTTGACCGCGACTGCCGGCTGGCTTGGATCAGTCAGGACGGCGAAACGCCGAGCCCAGCCCAACTGAAGCACTTGCTCGACGACATCGACACATTTCCGGCCCACTAACCCTTGGCGAAAGGTTTTTACCATGACTTGTGCTAAGATTCTCTGCACCGGCCTCGTGGCCGGACTAATCGTCGCCGCCGAGGCCGCCGCGACCCCTGCTTGGCGCGATTCGGTTGACCTACCAGCCTCAATCGGCGGCTCCGTGCAGGCGCAACTACGCCAAGGCTGGCTACACGCTTGGCGCGTGGATGCCGATGGACAGGAACTGTGGCATACCATTCTCGGCCGGGCCGATCAACCGGGTCGGATTGAAAAGGCCAATCCCTTTACCGTGGTCGTCCATCACCCAGACGGCCAGTCTCATATTCGGGACGAAATGAACCGGAATCGTCTGTCCGGGCACCGCCAAGCACTGGCGGGCGAACCTTTCCCCGGCCTAGAAATCGAGGTCGGCGACCCGGCAGCCCAATCCACGTACCGGTCTGCCGAGAATCCACCCCGCACGCACCTGACCCGTTGGCAGCGCGATCAGTGGGTCTGGGCCGGCTCTGGACCCTCGGACGTCCTGCTATACACGGTCGTCCGCTTGGCCCCCATCCTGACCGTTCCCCAGCGCAAAACCTTAGAAAAACCCACGGCTGATCAGGCGATCCTACATTGGGACCGCGCCGAATTCACCGACGACGGCCAGACCTTTTCCGTCCGCTATATCAGCCCTAGGGAAATGGAAATTATGCACCAGCGGTACGCTCTGGATCAGGGGGCTATGCCCTTTGAAATAGATATTGAGCGCTGGCTACAGCCCGTCGCCGGTTATGAGGAGTCCCCCTTGAATAGTATAGCGCAGTTACAGGGCAAGGTGGTGCTGCTCGATTTTTGGGCTACGTGGTGTTCGCCCTGTATAGAAAAGATGCCCTATGTCTCCGAGCTATACGAACGCTATCGGGACCAAGGCTTTATCGTCATTGCCCTGCATTCGGCGGATATGGCCGGCAACCTAGATGACTTTGTCGGTCGCCATGATTATGCCTTCCCCATTGCCCTCGACACGGGTGAGACCTCCTGGCGCTACGGCGTCGAGGGCATACCCCACTATATCCTGATCGGCCGGGATAACCGCATCGTCCCTATAGAGGTGCCCGGCAATCAGCCGCCTACTGCCGAACAAATCAAGGTGCTGCTTCAGACTGGTAGCTGAATTTTGCCATAACGTAGGGGCGATTCGCGAATCGCCCCTACTAGCTTCACCCACCAACCGCCCCTGACCTGTCGGGGACAACCTAGCAAAGGAGACTTCCGATGCGTTCTTCTAGTTCGATAAAGTACCAACTCTTCGCGGTGGCAGCCCTGTTCCTCATCGGCCCCTACATTACCGCAGCCGCAGATCCGGCCGACCAAGCCCAGTGGAGCGAGTCTATTCCCCTTGGCGACGGCGACTCTCCTTGGGCCGGTCCGGGCGAGCGCATAGAGGCATATATTGTCGATGGCTTGCTACACGCCCGCCGCCTCGACCAAAACGACGCTCCCCGTTGGCACCTCATCCTCGCCGAAGCCGACTCAAACCAACCCCCAACCCTTGAAAACCTCGGCACTGCCATCGAGGTGCGCCACGCCAACGGCATGTACTTCGTCCGTGACACCTTTCAGAGTTTCCCCTCGACCCTAGCGGCCCACCGGCAACAACTGGCACCGGAGGCGTTCGCCAGCCTCGACACCACCGTCCGCCAGAACGGCATTGACCGGACTGGATACAGCTACCGCAGCGGTCCGCCGCCTCCTGCTGACCTCCAAGAAATGTCACTGGAGATGTTCGCCGGCGTTGATTCCACCGCTCTGGCGGGTCTGGTCCAACAACTGGGGCCGGAGGCGTTCGCCAGCCTTGACACCGCCATTTTGGCTCTGATCCAAAAACGGGTGCCGGAGGCGTTCGCCAATCCCGACACCACCATCCGCCGTTTGCCCACTTTCCTGCGCGGCATCTTCAAATGGGAGAAAGATGGACAGCTCTGGGTAGCCTTGGGACCGAATAGGGACCATTGGGATACGCTCATCCGCCTGACTCCGACGGTGTTCGTGCCGGAAAGGCCGCGGCTTGGCGCTTTCGCCGACGGAGCTTTTTTGAACTGGGACGACGCCCACGTCTGGGACAGCAGCGGAATGCTGATAGCCAGCTATGCCTCCCCTTTCATGGTGGACCATAAGCAGCAAGGGCACAAATTGGTCCGGGGTGCCATACCCTTCAATATCGAGGCCCAGCGCTGGATCAACCCTATCGAGCACGGCGACCGCATAGGCTGGTTCCTAGGCAAAGTGGTAGTGCTACATTTTTGGGCCACTTGGTCTCCCGAATCCATCGAGCAACTCGCCTACTATGACGAGTTATACAAAAAGCACAAAGACCAAGGTCTCGTCGTCATCGCCATCCACAGCGCCGAGGAGGCCGACGATGTGGACGCCTTCATCGCCGAACGCGGCTATACGGTGCCCATTGCAGTGGACGAAGGCGCGAGCGCACAGCGCTACGGCATCTGGAACTTTCCCCAGTCCGTCCTCCTTGACCGCGAGTGTCGGATAGCTTGGCTCAGCGAGGACGGCGAAACGCCGAGTCCAGCCCAACTGGAGTACTTGCTCGACGACACCGACAAGTTTCCGACCCATTAACTCATAGTGAGAGGTTTTTACCATGACTTGTGCTAAGATTCTCTGCACCGGCCTCGTAGCCGGACTGATCGTCGTCGCCGCCGAGGCCACCGCGACCCCTGCTTGGCGCGACTCGGTTGACCTACCAGCCTCAATCGGCGGTTCCGTGCAGGCGCAACTGCGCCAAGGCTGGCTGCACGCTTGGCGTCTCGATGCCGATGGCCAAAAACTGTGGCATACCATCCTTGGGCGAGCGGATCAACCGGGGCAGATTGAAAAGACCAATCCTTTTACCGTGGTCGTCCACCACCCAGACGGTCAGTCGCATATTCGGAACGAGACTAATCAGAATCGCCTGTCGGGACACCGCCAAGTACTGGTGAGCGAGCCTTTCCCCGGTCTAGAAACCGAAACTGACGACTCGGCAATCCAACTCCAATCCACGTTTCGGTCCGCCGAGGAGCCGTCCACGCACTTGACCCGCTGGCAACGCGACCACTGGGTCTGGGCCGGATCTGGGCCCTCAGACGCCCTGCTACACACCGTCGTCCGCCTCGCCCCGATCCTGACGGTTCCCCAGCGCAAAACCTTGGAAAAACCCACGGCTGATCAAGCGATCTTGCAGTGGGATCGCGCCGAATTCACCGACGACGGCCAGACCTTTTCCGTCCGCTATATTAGCTCTAGGGAAAAGGAAGTCATGCACCAGCGGCACGCTGTGGAGCAAGGGGCCGTGCCCTTTGAGATGGACATTGAGCGCTGGCTACAGCCCGTCGTCGGTTATGAGGACTTGAACAGTCTGGCGCAGTTGCAGGGCAAAGTAGTGTTACTCGACTTTTGGGCTACGTGGTGCCATCCCTGCATAGAAAAACTGCCCTATATCGCCGATCTATACGAGCGCTATCAGGATCAGGGCTTTATCGTCATTTCCCTGCATGCGGCGTATATGGCCGACAAGCTAGATGACTTTGTCGGCCAGCATGATTATGCCTTCCCCATCGCCCTCGACACGGGCGAGACCTACCGACGCTACGGTCTCGATCCAGGAGGACCTATACCCCACTACATCCTGATTGGCCGGGATAACCGCATCGCCCTTGTGAACGAACTGCCTACTGAAGAGCAAATCAAGGCGCTGCTGAAGGCCGGTAGCTAAGTCAGGTATAACAGGTCCATTTCTTAACGACACTTCGCCGAAAGGATTTTGTTATGCCCCTGATGACACTACCAGAGGCCGAAAAGCGGCAAATTTTGGCGGCCCTCCAAGCCACCAACTGGCGGATCTATGGATCACGAGGAGCGGCTCGGTTGTTGGGCATAGGCCCGGAGAAGCTGCGGTATCGCATGCGCAAATATGGGTTAAAACGACCAAACGCCACCTCGTAAATGCCAGCCCCGTGGCGTGGACGATCACCGGGGTTGTCCTACAGCACCGGTTCCAATCACTCCCACGCCGACTGACCCCTGATTAACTAGGGCTGTAAAAGCAAAAGCGGCGGACGAATTGACCCAATGCCGTCCGCCGCTTTTGCTTTTATGCGTTTGAACGTCAAAATCCCGTTTCCCTTATGTTTGAACAGCACGACCTCAAACCAGCGGAGTTTCCGTGTCTGTCCAGCCTACTCACGCATCGTCTCTGGGAAGAGCCGTCTCAAAACCCTTTCTAAAGGTATTTGCCTCATGAAGTCTTTGATCGGCAGTCTCATCGGATTGCTGTTGAGCGTCTGCACCGCGAGCGGAACCGAGCAACACTACTCGCCCCAAGAGCTGGAAGCGGCGAAAGCGGAACTGCGCGCGCACAATCGGTTGTGGACGTTCGAGGCGGGAGCCGTACTCGGCCGAGAATGGACGAGCCGCGCGCCAGAGGACGCTGAGCTGCGAGCACTCTACGCGCGTCAGCTACACGGGCAGTTGTACGGGCACCGAGAGATCCAAGAGCAAGCTGACGCGATCTTGGAACGGGAGCCGGACAACCCGTGGGGACTCTACGCGCAAGCACTCGCGTTTCTGGGGGACTGGCAGTATTCCGAGGAGGCGGCCGAGTCCAGCCTGCGCGCCTGGATGCAGCAGCCCCGACCGGAGTTTGCCGCAGCACATCTTCAGGCGCTTCGGTTCAGAAACGCGGAAGCGGGGATGGCATTTCTGGACTCAGTGGATGCGGCAACACTTCAGCATCCCGAGGTCCTCCATGCCCGCGCGGAACTCGAGTACAGGGCACAGTACATGCTGGAGGATCCCGCCTATGTGGACACGAGCCTCGCTACCTTGGCCACACTTCGAGCGCGTTGGCCCGACCACGTCAGCGGCTACTTTCGCGCCGCGGAATATCTATACCAAGAGAAGCCGCAGGAGGCGCGCGCGCTGATCGAAGAGGCGGTGCGTCTCGCGCCGGGCTCCGCCGATGTGCGCTATTTGCACTGGCAGATTCTCAACGAGACGGATCAGCTCCCCGCCGAGGAGCGACGCCCCGCTATCGAGGCCGGCATCGCCGAGTACCGGCAGGCCGTGCCGGAGACCGTACGTGGCCTCGCCCTGCTCACCACGGCTTATAGGAACATACTCGAGGACGAACAGCAGGCGGCGGCGTTCGAGGCGAAGCTGCTGGCGCGGGCTCCCGCGGGCCGACATGCGTCGCGGATCCACCAAGAGAAGTTCCAACAGGAATACCGACGATTACAGTCCGAGTTGGACCGCATCGGTCGCAAGGACGCGCCGGAGTACCAAAATCAGCTTCGCCTCATCTGCGACGCGGCCTATCAGTTCCTCGAAAAACCCCTCTACGACGATAGCTTCCGCGAGCGGGCGTACCGAGCGCTCTTCAGTGCCCTAAGCGCCATGAATCCGGTTCCGGCCGAGGAACTCGCCGAGGCGGTTCGCGACTTGGTCCGGTACGAGGAGTGGCTCAACCCGCGCCTAACGTGCAGCGCCCTTATCTTGATGGCTGACACGCCGTACGCCGAGGAGGCGGCAGAAATCGCCCAGGGCGTCATACAAGCCATGCTCGATAGGGCCGAAGAGGAAGCATGGGGGGAGGGTCGGCTAGACTACTACTTGGGTCTCGTCCACGACGCCCTCGGGTGGGCTAGCTACAAAGCGGGCCGTATCGAGGAAGGCCGCAACGAGATCGAGCGGGCACTGGAGTTTTCGCAGAGAAACACCCGTGCTCACTATCACTTAGGCCAGGTGTTCGAGCACATGGCGACCGAGGCCGAGGCTCGGGACGCCGTCGAGGCAGCCCGCACTTGGCTCGACAAGGCGGCGGACGCCTACATCGCCGGCCTCGAGGTCCGAACCTGGGGGACCAACCCCTGCCAGGCGGCCCTAGTCGCGCTGTACGAGCGCCGGCACGGCTCGCGCGAAGGGTTCGACGAGTATCTCGCCACGCTCCGCGGCGAGGAGTCTCCCGATCAGATCCGCTTAACGCCCAAGGTTGACCTCCACCTCGAACCAACCCCTGTTGAGGGGCTCCCCGATCGCACGCTCAATCTCCCGCCCGGCTTTAAGGTCAAACTCTTTTCCGACCAAGTAGATAAAGCCCGCTTTATGGCCTGGGACGACCAAGGCGTCCTACACGTGGCCAACATGAAGCCGCAGAGGGGCAATACATGGAGCCCGGCCTCTGGCCGCCAAAGCACGGTGTTGGCCTTGCCCGACAAAGACGGCGATGGCCGCGCCGACACCGTGTACAAGGCCGCCGATGACCTGCGTTGGCCCCACAGCATCGCCTTCTACCAAGGCGCACTCTTCGTCGCTGACGACGATGCGATCTACCGCCTCGAAGACCGGAATGCGGACGGCTTCTACGAGGAGCGCACCGTCTTCGCTGAAGTACCCGGCATTATGGGCCTAGCCTATGAACACGTGACGCACACGCTGGTTTTCGACGAATCCAACGACAAGCTCTACTTCCACGTTGGCGCGGGTTGCGACATCTGCCGCGAAGACGACCCGGAACGGTCCGCGATCATCCAGATGAACACCGACGGCACGGGTCGGCGGATCTTTGCCTCTGGCCTGCGCAATGCCATCGGCCTCACCTTGCACCCGATTACCGGCGAGCTGTGGGGTGCCAACACTGGGCACGACCGCGAGGGACGGGACTTGCCGCCAGAGTGGATCACCCCCCTCCGCGATGGCGGCTTCTATGGCTGGCCGTTGGCTTATGCCGACCGGGTCTGGACCGATTTCTCCATTCGCTCCTACCGCAGGTCGATCTTTCCACTGACTCGCGCCGATTCGCTGTTGGTCGCCAACATGGAACCTCCAGCCGTCCTCGTTCCCGCCCACTTGGCGCTGATGGCGCTGCATTTCTACACGCACGACCAGTTTCCCCCTCAGTACAAACACGCCGCGTTTGTCGCCTGCCGCGCGGGTGCCTTGGGCAGCGACCCCGGCTACAAGGTCATGGCACTCTTTGCCGAACCCGACGGCTCCAACGCCCGCGTCGCCGATTTTCTCACCGGCTTCCGGCCCGACTCCGACGAGGATCCCGGCAGGGGTCTGTTCTCCGGTTTTTTCTCTTTTAATTCCAGTAACATGTGGGGTAAGCCCGTTGGGCTGACTACTGACGAGGCTGGCCGCCTCTACATGACCAGCGACGAAAACACCCAAGCCATCTTCCGCATTGAGGCCAGCCCCCTCCAGGGCACGTGGGGAAATCCCCCGCCCGACACCTTGTTCGCCGGCGCAACGCTATCCCTGCGCTCGACGATTCGCCTCCGGCGGCAGGTAGCAGGCGCAGAGCCAGCTCAGCTAACGGCTAATCTGGCTGCGCTGGGCGGCCCGGAGGCATTGCCGTTGCAACAAATAGACGACCAGACCTATCGCTTGGAAGCCGACCTCTCGGCCAGCGAGGACAACGGCCGCAAAAAACTGGTGGTGCACCTCGCCCAAGGCGACGAGAAGACCAAGCTGGTACATTCTGTCGTCGTGCTGCCCAGAGAAGACTGAATAACTTGAACGATTCGAGATGCAGATCGTCTTGTGCGTCCATCTGCGTCCATCTGCGGATAATTATTGAATGAAACGCCTCCCGCTCATCGCCTTCTGCTGTGTGTCGCTGTACTCCTGCGTCAAAAGCCTCGTTGATCCGGACATTCAGCCGCTGTCTGCGGCAAGCCCCCAAATAATGGTCCACTACATGCCCTGGTATGCGTCGAAACCGGTCAGCGGCGAGTGGGGCTGGCACTGGACGATGAATCACTTTGATCCCGACACCATCGCCGACGATGGCCGCCGCGAAATAGCCTCTCATTACTACCCATTGATCGGGCCGTACGATTCAAACGATCCACACGCATTGGAATGTCATGTATTGCTTATGAAATTCGCGGGCATTGGCGGCGCGATCATCGACTGGTACGGCACCAAAGATCACTACGATTACGCCGCGATCCACCGCAATACAAACCACCTAATCACCTACATCAAAAAGGCCGGATTGAGCTTTGCCATTTGTTACGAAGACCAAACGGTAAAGCACCTCGTCAACGGCGGGATTATCCGCGAAAACCAAGCCCTTAGCCACGGCCAGGAGGTCTTGCGCTGGATGCAGGACCACTGGTTTGTCGCCGACGAATACGCCAAAATCGCGGGTCGGCCCCTGCTTCTCGTATTCGGCCCGCAGTATTTCAAAGGGGCGGAGTGGAAGGAGCTATTTTCGGGCTTGCCGCAACCTCCGTACTTCTACACCCTGAACTCACTGCAAGAAGGAGCTGATGGGGTGTTCGGCTGGCCTCCAGTACACGACGGCCGCGTCGTGCCTCCGGCCGCTTGGCGTACATATCTAAGCCAGCTCTACGAGAAGGGCGGCGTCGGCACGGCGTTCCCCAAGTTCCACGACATCTACGAGCAAGCCGGTGTGCGCGAAAGCTACGGGTACCTAGACGACCAAGAGGGTGCGGTTTTTGACGAGACGCTAGAACGCGCCGGGGAGCGCGCGTCGCTGATCCAGATCGTTACTTGGAACGATTTCGGCGAGGGCACCATAATCGAGCCGACGACAGAATTCGGCTATCGCTATCTCGAAGTGCTACAGGACTACCGCAAAAAGCAGGCCGGCAAAACCTTTCCGTACAGCCCAGAAGATCTGCGGCTGCCCATCGCCCTATACCAGCTTCGCCAGCAAGCAGCAGCGGACGGGCGGGCGGGCGTACACCTCGACAGCGCAGCGGCACTTCTGTTCGCGTCTGAGAATGAGGCCGCGAGGAAATTGCTGTTCCGGGGTGCCATTGACTAGCGCGGACAGAGGGGATACCCTTTGACGACCTTTCACCCGGAGCATGTTATGGGCCTAACCACTGCCGAACGCCAGCAATTCCACGATCTCGGCTACGTAGTCAAAGAAGAAATCTACTCCCAAGCCGATCTGCAACCCCTCAATGACGGCCTCACCGCCGTCATTGACCAGACGTGTACCACCTTGCAAAAAGAAGGGCTACTCGGCGCAGAGACCTTTGCCGCCGAACCCTTTGAAACCCGGCTCGGCTCCCTTTTCAAAGCCAATGTCGCAGTCGGCGAGCGCGTGACCCGAGCGATCATGGGGCACGGCGGCGGCGGCTTCAAGGAACAGGCCATTCTCGACTTTTTGCGCCATCCGCCGCTCGTCTCCTGCATCGAAAGCCTCGTCGGCCCGGACATCATTGGCTCGTCCGTGTACCGCATCCGCCCCAAGGCTCCTCGCTACTCGCGCGGTGCCGTGCCTTGGCATCAAGACTCGGGTTACTTCATGCCTCACTGCGACGGGAGCTTGATCGTGACCTGCTGGATTCCCCTCGTCGATGCCACCATTGAAAACGGCTGCCTATACGTCCTCCCCAAATCGCATCGCCGCGGCGTTTACCGCCACTACACCGGCGGGCAAGGCGGGTATCTCGAAATCGCCCGCGAAGACCTGCCCGCCCCCGAGCCTGTGGCCTGCCCAATGCGCGCCGGCTCGGTACTCTTTATGACCAACCTCACCCCGCACGCCTCCTTTGAGAACAACACCAACATCGTCCGCTGGAGCGTCGATCTCCGCTACCAAGACGCCGAGATCCCGAATAACATTGACGAAGACCCCGCAGACTTCAACCCAGAACGCGACCCGGTCACTATGGCCTGCTTGCCCACGGAGGGCGACTTTGTCATCAAAAACGCGGAAAATCCACAGCGCGAAGTCACCGACATCGCCGAATTCAAGGAAATCCGCACCCGCTACGAACGGACCCCCGTCCACAAACCCGGCCGTAGCTGGACCCCTTTTGCCGAGCGCCAAGCCTAATCAACAGGAACAACGCGATGAAAACCTATCTCGAAGGTTGCAGCGTCCCTACCACCCAGATCGGCCAAGCCGAAATTCCCCGCCTGATTATGGGCATCCATCCCTACGATGGCTGTTCCTACCAGAACAAGGAACGCGACGCCGAAAATTTTCGCGCCTTTAACCGCGTCCAATCCGTAGCCGACGTTCTGCGTTGCGCGGTCGAAGAGGGCGGCATCACCGCCGTCCAAGTGGACCACATGCTGCCCGAACTCGACCGCCTGCACCTGCAAGCGATCTGGGAAACCGAGCAACAGACCAACACCCAACTCGGCATGGTGGCCTATATCCTGATCCCGGTGACTTTGGACGGCGAAATCGTCTCTTACTCCGAGCGCGCCCACTCGACCTTCTATGGCTGCAACGAAGCCCTCGGCGGTGCGGCCTTCCGCGAGCACTTCCACCGCGACGACATCATCCGCTACAACCTAGGCGACACCTTCAACGGCATCGTCACCCCAGAGACCGTGCCACCTTACACAGAAGAAGACGCCGCCCGCTTCGAGATCGACTACGGCATCCTCGAACAATATTTGGGATTCTTCGCCGGCTGCGATATCCTCATTGCCGACCCCGGTGCTGAGATCGACCTGCTGGCGATGACTGGCCGCTTCGACCTGATCCGCGAGTACTTGGGCTTTCTGCGCCAGCGCTTTGACACGGTTATCACCAGCGTCCACCACGCCGGTGTCACCCTACCGCTCCTCGAGGCCGAAAACATCCCCGTCGATGGCTACCTGACCACCGTCAACGCCCCGGGCACCTTCATGTTCCCCACCCGCGATATGGCCATCGACGCGATCAAAAACGCCAGCAAACCCGTCATCGCCATCAAGCCGCTGGCCGGCGGTCGCTACCTTGGCCACAAGGCATTCGAATATGTCTTTAAGGAGATAGGCGTCTCGGCCTCGATGTTTGGGATGGGCACCCTAGGCCAAGTCCGCGAGACTACACAGGCCGCACGAGAAGTTCTGGGGGTATGAACTTCACCCACTGGATTTTCGATCTCGATAACACCCTGGCCGATAGCGCCATTGACTTCGGCGATATGCGCCAGAAGTTGGGCCTGCCTTTGGGCAAGGGGATGCTCGAAGAGATTGACGCTCGCCCCGCCGCCGAAGCAGCCGTGCTCAGAAGCCGCCTTGCCGCGCTCGAACGCGAGTACGCCCTCCGCGCCCAGCCCCTACCCGGCGTCCACGCGCTGCTGACCTCACTGGTCCAACGCGGTGCCCGACTCGGCATCCTCACCCGCAACAACCGCGCCAATGCGTTGCAGACGCTCGCCGTCTGCGAGCTCGCCAAATTCTTCGATCCCGTCCACGTCTTAGGCCGCGACGAAGCCGCCCCCAAGCCCGATCCCGATGGCATTCGCAAGCTACTTGTCGCTTGGGATGCCGCGCCGGAAACAGCCGTAATGGTCGGCGACTTCCGCTACGACCTAGAGGCCGGCCGCCGCGCCGAGGTCACCACCATCTACTACGACTCTGCAGGTCAGGACCTGTGGACTGCCGAGGCCGACTTCCGCGTCCAAAGCCACGCCGAACTGCTCGCGCTATTGTCTGGGATGAGTTAAATAAGACGCGACGATTTGGTGTGGTTCAAGATGAACAGTCCACGGAGGATATAGAACTATGCATCCACCTTTGATATCTGGGAGCTATAATGGCTAAGTCGATGTTTTCTCGGGAAGTCGCCCTCAAGCTGGAAGGCGAAATCGACGCCTTCCAAGTCTGTCGCAGTCTGTCGCAGCGCGCACGAGACATTAACACAGAGCGTAAATTGAGAGAAGCCGAAGACGAAATCCCCGAAGAAGAACTGCCCAACTCGTCGGCCAGTGCCATGCTGGACTTTGCCGAGGGGCGTATCGCCCTCGTGACGGGAGAGAGTGCGGACTCAAGGGTGAATCAGAAGCGAATAATTCCAGAGCAGACTATTCAAAAAACAAATGAATACCAGCAAAAATCGATGGCCAGAAAGCGGTTCTCTGATCTGTCTGAAAAGGCTATGAATCCTGATGTAAGAGCACACTTTTCACTTCCGGAACTGAATGAGGACGATATACAGCTTGTCGGTAAGTGGTGTAATACTCCTATGAATAATCTCAATAGGATGTCGTTAGTAGAATTAATGAAAACTGACAGCAAGACTGCAGGACACTTAGGCCGCTTACTCTCCGCAAGATTTGCAGAAAAAACAGCTATGTACTTTTATCAAAATCAAGACAAAACCAAAACGGTAGAAGACATTTCGATTACGCAGATCGACGAAAACAACAACTCCGACTGGAGGGATTATGACCTAAAAGTTGATGGATATCCTATTGATGTCAAAAACTCGCGTCGATCTCAGAAAAGTAAAGATAGATATACCGAACACTGTATTCCACAATTCAAGAGCAGTAGAGAAGGCCAAAACGTGATAATTTCTGGTGTTTTTTCTCCTTATATACGGGCACCTGAATTACTGGAACCTACAGAACACCACAAATATGCCAAAATCCTATTTCTTGGAGAAACTACTCTAGAAAAGCAACAGATATTGAAGAAGGAATTTGGTAGCTTGGTTCATTTTAAAAATCCTAATCCGACAATTGATTATCTTTTGCCACCATGGGTGTTTGACTATCCCGAATATGTTTACACAGAACGAGATAACGCACTAAAGGAACTAAAAGACTTTTCCGATCTTGCTTTGCTAAAAGACAAGCCCGACCTGATTCCAGTAGCCATTGCGGCTGGTATAGGCTTAAAGAAAATTTTAGACAAAGAGGCTGACCGCTGGAAATGGTGTTTCCTTAATCAGTTGTGTAACCGAATAAAAGAATACGGACTCTCACTACCTTTTCTATTTCTTACGATATTGGAGCATTTTCTCGATATGGCTGCTTGCTCCAAAACAGTTTCTGATTTCAAGCCAGAGAACTATAGAAAATTCCTTTTCTACAAAGGAAGTAATAACCCTTTAGGTCTTTATGATCCTCTGGAAACCATAGATGCACTTATCGAGGCGTTAGGGACTTTATGGACTGCTGAAAATGAGTTGATTCGCAGATTCCGTGTATTCCAATTAATGAGCTTTAACATTTTACGGGGAAAATCTGACCCAAATGAGAATTCATGGACAACATTAATTGCCTATTGTGGTGGATGGTTAAACAAAGCCCGCTGCGGTAAGAATCCCTTAGTTTTAGGTGAAGGTGAATCAGAGCTATGTGAACGTTGCAGCAAGTTAATCTGCCCAGACTGTGGCTTTTGTTGTGAAAAATGCAGAGAAGAACGCTCGCCCACTAGCAGCTCCCACACGCCCACAGAAGGGTTCAAGCCAGCAGGTCCATCAGTAGGTACAAGCGAAACGGGTGAATCAGACTTTGCCATATAGAGCCTGCCCCTACTTGAGGTAGGTTCGGTTGGTGATCAGCAGAATTTATCTCACCCCGTACGGGCCGATGGCAAACAGATGGGTCAACCCGTCGTAAAGGACCGTCTGCGGATAGAACCGGGTAGAGTCTCGTCGCAGGCACTTGGAATCAGGCAGACGCCAAGCCGCTTAGCTCCAATACGGTTTAGTTAGCATGATATGATTGTCTAACCCGTTTCATTTTTTGGAGTTGCATGGGGTGTCACTCCTGCGAAGGGAGTCCAGTCCCCCGCCCCGCTGGATTCCGGCTTTCGCCGGAATGACGATACAAAAGGGGACGAGCAACAGGTTCGGGTCGGCGCACTTTGTTCCCGTAACTAAACCGTATTGCGCTTAGCTCCGCGTTCAAAGCCACGCCGAATTATTGATGCTGTTGCGTCGGGAACGCGGCTGAGAACACTCCCGTCGCAGCTCCTGCTTGCCGCCAACCAAGAACGTTGACCATGTTCGACACACGCTCCAAGCCCCAACACGGCTGGCTTCGCCGATCCGCTTTTTGCGCCTCGCTACTCTCGATTGGGGCTGGGCCGTTGCTGGGGCAAACTGCATTCATCAACGAAATTCACTACGACAACATCGGCAAGGATACCGGCGAAGCCATTGAGGTCGCTGGGCCAGCCGGGACCAATCTTTCCGGCTGGGCACTGGCACTCTACAATGGGAGGAATGGCACCTTATACCGTACTAAGCACTTAAGCGGGATCATACCGGATCAGGCCAACGGGTTCGGAACGATCGCCTTCGGCTTTGCAAAAAGCATCCAGAACGGTGCCCCCGACGGGATCGCCCTAGTCGCCAACGGCAAGGTCGTCCAGTTCCTCAGTTACGAAGGGACCTTCACGGCAGCAGGTGGACCCGCTGACGGCATGACCAGCACCGACATCAGGGTTGCCGAATCCAATTCCACGCCGGTGGAATTTTCTCTGCAACTCAAGGGCACTGGCACCGCGCCGGGTGATTTTTTCTGGAGCGTACCGACCCGGGCCAGCTTTGGTGCTGTAAATGCCGACCAAGTCTTCGGCACGGACTCGGCAATCGTCGCCAACACCCCAAGCGCGGCCCCTCTGGCGTCTCCCCCGGTACTCAGAATCTGCGAAATCCAAGGGGCTGGCCACACCTCGCCGCACGAGGGCGAGCAAGTCTCGACGCGGGGCATTGTAACGGCTGTCTCTCGCAATGGCTTCTACTTCCAAGACGCAACCGGAGACGGCGATGAGCGCACATCCGACGGGATGTTCGTCTTTACCAAAAATGCCCCGAAGGTCTCCATCGGCGACGAGGTACAAGTGACCGGCACTGTGATCGAATACATTCCCGGCGGCGCGGCTACCAACAATCTGTCGATAACCGAATTCTCGCAGCCCGACCGCATTCAGATCGTGTCAACCGGCAACCCCATACCGGCTCCAGTGGCCATTGGCGCGGCCGGCCGCCGACCGCCGACGAGGGTGATCGACAACGACAACTTCGCAATTTTCGACCCAGCGGAAGACGGCATTGACTTCTACGAGTCGCTAGAAGGCATGCTCGTGGAGGTGCAGGACGCGGTCGCCATTAGTCCGACCAACCGCTTTGGCGAGATTGTCGTCCTCGCCGATGCTGGTGCGAGGCAGCAGCTCAACTCACGGGGCGGGTTGAATCTGACGTCGGAGACCCTGCATCCGCAGCGCATCCAGCTCGACGACAGTCTGCTACCCGGTGCCATGCCGGCCGCGCAGGTCGGCGATGCACTCGGCTATGTGCGCGGCCCGGTTAGCTACCGCTTTGGCAACTTTGAGGTGCTCGTCCTGACCGAGCCGGTGGTGGAGAGCGCTGGCTTGGTGCCGGAAATGACCACCCTCGTCGGCACGGCCCAGCATCTGACGGTGGGCAGTTTCAACGTGTTCAATCTCGATCCCAATGACGACGACAAAAGTGCGGACCTAGCGGACGGTCAATTCGCGGCCATTGCCGACCAAATTGTCCATCGCTTGGGCGCACCAGACGTGCTGGCCCTGCAGGAAGTGCAGGACAACAGCGGCGCGGTCAACGACGGCACCACTTCAGCGGACCAGACGGCGCAAACGCTCATTGCCGCCATTGCTGCGGCCAGTGGTCCGAGGTATGAGTACGCGGATGTCGCGCCCCCAGATGGGGCCGACGGCGGCCAGCCGGGCGGCAATATCCGCGTTGCGTACCTCTACCAGCCCGGTCGGGTGGCCCTGATTGGTTCGGTGGAACGCATTGAAGACACCGATGGCGACGATGCCTTCCGCAACAGCCGCAAACCGCTCAAGGCCGCGTTCGATTTCAAGGGAACCAAGCTGACGGTGATCAACTGCCACTTCTCGTCCAAGTCTGGCAGTCCACCCCTCTTCGGTCGAATCCAGCCGCCGACGAATGGCGGGCTTGCCAAGCGCCTCGCGCAGGCCGCGTTCATCCACGACCTCGTCGCCGAGCTGCTGGCCGCCGATCCCAACGCCAACATCGTCGTGCTCGGGGATTTCAACGAGTGCCCGTTTCCGCTCGACCCAGTACAACCGCCGCCGGGCGATGTCCTGCAAACGCTCGCCGGCACTCCGCCGCTCCTCTTCAATCTCGGCGACGCGATGGATGGAGATTTGGCCTATTCCTATAACTTTCAGGGAATTTCCCAGCAGCTCGATCACCTGCTGGTCAGCTCGGCTCTGATCGCGCTCCAGCCCGAGTTCGACCATGTCCACGTCAACACCGAGTTCCCCAACCAAGCCAGCGACCACGACCCCATCCTCGCGCGGTTGCTGCTTTATGATCGCCCAGACTAGGAACCCCGCCGTCCGCTCCGCCGCATATTTCCCGCGTTGTGCTGGTCGCCACGGGCAGAGAAAAAACTACTGTGCTGCTGGTCAGCGCGGTCGCCCTTGCCCGACCCGCGCCCGCCCTTGCCCTTGCTCTCGTGCGCTTCGCTGAGGTGCAACTTCTGCCCCTCGAACTCCTTGTCGTTGAGATGGGCGATGGCCTCTTCGCCTTCGTGCCGGGTAGCCATCTCCACGTAACCGAAGCCGCGCGAGGCACCGTTCTTCTTGTCTCGGGCGATGGTGGCGGCCACGACCTTCCCATACGGTTGGAAGAGCTCGATCAGCGCCTCCTTTTTGGTCGTCTTTGCCAAATTACCCACGTGTATGTTCACAGTGTGCTCCTTTCGCTGGCGCGGATTGTTTTTCTCCGAGGGTCTGTCTTGCATCTCGCCGATTTGGATGCCGGTCAGTGCCCGGATATCCTCGTCGAGTCTCGCAAGCCGTTTGATTTTCCGCAAATCGGGATAATCCACCCACACCATGGCCAAGTACTCCCGATACCAGTATGCGAAATCCTCGTACTGACTATAGCGCTTGAGCAGTTGCGGCTGCTTGAAATACCAAGGCTTGAAGCCCGCGTAGTGGGTGCCGAAGAGCGCCTTTAGCCCTGGGTAGCCCTTGAAGCCTATAAAGCGCAAGTCGATGCTCTTCCAACTGCCGGAATAGCGCATCGTCATGTACTGCATGTCCGGGTAGTCGAATAGGTCCGTGACGTATTCGACCACCGGAGGCTTGGCAATCGTCTCGCAAATGTCGAGAAACTCCCGCATAGAAGGTTCCCACACGTAGAGCGAACCGCTGATGCCGGTGTTGTTGCCGGGGTCGGCTGCGACCCGATCGGTAATTTCTCGGGGAATGGCTTGGCCGTGGGGACAAGCCGCGTACAGGCGGTGCCACCTCCACTCGGTGCCGACGTGCAAGTTTTGCGGGACGATGTACTGGCCCTGCTCGTCCTCCTCAATGCAGTGCTCCTTGCTCTCGTTTAAGACCCCGGAAGGCGCGTCGAGCGTAAAGAGGTGATCGAACCACTTCATCGGCAGCACATCGGCGTCGAGGACCACGATCTTCTCGTAGGATAGGCCCAAGTCCCCGTCGGCTCCGAGGCGGAAGGCATTCTGCCGGGTAAACCAAAAGGGGCGGTCCCGCCGCTGGTGGCTGCGCTTGTGTGGCACGCACACGGTCTCGACCTCAACCACGTGATCGTAGAGCACTGCGAGCGCGTCGCGGGCGTCGGCCGTGACTTCGGGTGTGACCAAGCAGACTATATCCGCCTCGGTCCACTGCCGGCGCAGTCCGTAGGCCAGCAGGAGCGCACCGGGCACGTAGCTGTCGTTCATCATCACAAAAGTGACGTACGCAAAGCGCGCACTGCCGTCTGCGCGCTTGACCGCGTCTGGCATGTCGATGGGAATCACCAACCTCGCGTCCTTTCTCTAATCAGCGTCTATCTTCTCGGCTAGCGCTGCATCCGCGTCTTGCCGTACCAATCCATCATCCGCTCCACCATCGCTCCCCGCGCTCCCGCATGAGCCGGATCGTCGTACAGGTTGTACAGTTCGTCCAGGTCCTCTTCTAAATGATACAACTCCCCGTAGGGTTCCCCCGGGTAAAAAACCAATTTCCACGCCTCGGTTCGCGCCATGATGCGCGGGCCGTACTCGGAAAACACGGTCTCGTGCAATACGACCTCTTCCCCGTGCAACAGCGGCCCCAAAGAAAGCCCCGCCGCCTCGGCCAACGGCCCCAACCCCGCCATTTCCAACAGGGTCGGGCCTAGATCAATCAACTCTACTAGCGGATCGCGCACCCCCAGCCGCTCGACTCTGGGACCGGCAAAAACCAGCGGCACTCGCGCCACTGAGTCGTAGTGGGACGAGAACTTATAGACTTGGTGATGGTCGCCGAGGCAGTCGCCGTGGTCCGAGGTAAATACAAAAATCGTGTTGTCCAGCTCGCCCCGCTCGTCAATGGCCGCAACCATCGAGCCGACCCAATCGTCAATGGCGGTGATGTTGGCGTAGTAGTGCCGGCGCATGCGGCGAATGCGCTCCGGGGTCGCTCGGCTCCACCAGATCGCCGCGGGTGCGTGTTTGCCGTCCATGCCCTTCATGGCTTGGCGCTGTGGCGGCGGCTTGGTGTCCAGTTCGTTGGGGATCCCCACGGGGTCGGGAATGTCCACGCCTTCGTAGCGCGCCAGCGAAGATTCGGGCGCGTCAAAGGGATCGTGCGGCCCGGCAAAACCACTCCACAGGAAAAGCGGCTTGGCAAAGTCGTGCGTGCGAATAGCCTCCACGCTCCAGCGCCCAATGCAGTTGTCGATAAACAAGGCTTCGTCGTGCGGCCACACGGCCGCGCCCAAATAATCCGGCCAATTGGGCACGTCGCGGTAGTAGGTCAGCGCCGGTCGTCTAAGCCCGAATTGCATCAGGTACAAGTCGTAGTCGTCCGGGTCTGGGCCGTGGTGTCCCTGCCGATAGTTCTTGTTTTCGACGACCGTGCGGTGGCGGAAGCCGCACGGCAGGCGGATGGGCGCGGTGTGCATTTTGCCGATGTTGACTGTGTGGTAGCCGCCGTCCTTGAGCTGCTCGATCCAGTTGGGCTGTTCGGGCGTCAGCCACGCCTCGTTGCGGTCAATGCCGTGGGTGTGGACGTACTGGCCCGAGACGATGCTATTGCGCGACGGGCCGCAAACGGCCCCTTGCACAAAGGCGCGACTGAACGCTACGCCCCGGGCGGCCAAGCGGTCAATGTGCGGAGTGATTACGTGGTCGTAGCCCAAGCAGCCGAGCGTGTCCCAGCGCTGCTGGTCGGTGACGATCAGGACGATATTGGGCGTGCTATTTTCTGTCTTGTTCATGCGTCTTAGCGGTTTTTTCTAATTCGGGGAGTCGGCAAGCCAAAGGCGCGCCAGTGGGGTGTGTCAGGGAGTTTCGCTCTTTTCGGCCCTAGCTGCGCCGCAGCTCCAACAGTCCGTAAACGCTCCCGGGCACTCCTCGCCGCACGCGGCGCAAGTCCAAGGTGCCTCGTCTTTAGCAGCCGTTGCAAACAGGGTGTCGATATGCGATCTCGCCGCCGCGACCTGCTTGTCGTCCAAGACCCACAACTCCGGCCAGCACTCGATCGGGGGCAATTCGCCCACTCCGCCGAGCAGGTGCTGACCGCGCAAAACGCATTCAATGCCCTGCGCGGCTAGCGCATTTTTGAGGTGGCTGAGCATGGCCAAGTCCTGAGTGGTGTACACGCGTTCCATCGTCTGTTTCTCCTTCGGCGTTACGCGCTGGCCGCAACCCGCTCCCGCAAGGCCGGCAGCAACCGCGCCACTTCATCGTCCAACAACGCTAGTGCCTCTCTAGCGTCGGCAAACGCTTCCTCGCGTCCGATTTCCTCCAACCGATGCGCGGCCTCGGCCGTCTCCTCCGCTCCGAAAACCTGCGCCGATCCCTTGAGCGTATGCGCGGCCCGCCGCAACTCGGGGCCGTCCGCGCCGGCGATATGCTTGCGGATCTGCTGCATCAGCTTGGGGCACTCGGCAAAGAACATCTCCGCTAGGTCGCGCAGCATGGCCTCGTCGCCGCCGACGCGCTCGAGCGCGGCATCCCACTCAAAGAACACATCCGCAGGCGCGAATTCACGCCTCAAGGCGCGGTGAAGTCCCTCCACGGCCGCGTACAGCTCGTGCGGGCGCACGGGCTTGGCGACATAACCGTCCATGCCCGCCGCTAAGAAGCGGTCGCGGTCACCTTTCATGGCGTGGGCGGTCATGGCGACGATTGGGATGTGCCCACCAGTCGATGTCTCTGCTTGGCGAATGGCAGCCGTGGCCTCTAGACCGTCCATATTCGGCATTTGCACATCCATCAGCACCACGTCAAAGGACTGTGCCGCCACCTGCTCCACGGCTGCGCGGCCATTGTTCACTATCACTACGGAGTGGCCGCGCTCTTCCAATAGCCGCACGGCTACTTGCTGGTTGATCACCCCATCCTCGGCCAAGAGGATGCGGCACCTCTCGACAGCCACCGGCTCGTCCCCAAGCACTTCACCGCTCCTTGAGGGACCATGCGTATACACCGGCGGGGCGGCTTCAAGGGCCTCGCCAATGGCCTCTAGCAGGTCGGACTGCTTGACCGGCTTAATCAGGCTGCGGGCAATGCCCAAGGAGCGCGACCGCGTGCTGTATTCGGCTCGGTCGGCCGAGGAAAGCAGCAGCACCGGCACTTGGGCAAACGCTACGTTCTCGCGGATCCTCGCTACCGTTTCTAGGCCGTCCATCCCCGGCATCATCAGATCCATCAGCACTAAGTCGAAAGGCTGCGGCGCAGCCTCTATGGCTGCTATCGCAGCAGAGCCGCTCTCCACCAGCTCGGCCTCCATCGCCCAGCTTTTGAGGATCTCTTCGAGGATCCGCCGGTTAGTTGCATGGTCGTCAACAACCAAGACCTTTAGCCCCCGCAGCGAGATCAGATCGGTGCGCTTGGTCTCCGGCGTCCCCAGCCCTAAGCGGACCGTGCAGTAAAAGGTGCTGCCTTTGCCCTCCTCGCTCTCGACCCAGATGCGGCCTCCCATCAGTTCGACTAGCTGCTGCGAAATGGCCAAGCCCAAGCCGCTGCCGCCAAAGCGCCGCGAGGTCGAGCTATCGACTTGGCTGAAAGAGTCGAAGATCCGCGCCTGTTTCTCCGGCGCGATGCCGATCCCGGTGTCGCGCACCCACAGGCGCAGACCCACGGCATCCGGCAAGGCCTCTTCCACGGCGATGCCAACTTCCACCTCGCCCTCTTCGGTAAACTTAATCGCATTGCCCACCAAGTTGATCACCACTTGGCGCAAGCGGCGCGGGTCGCCGACCAAGCGGTCGGGAACGTCTGCGGGGATGTGGCACACGAGCTCTATGTTTTTGCTCGCCGCGTGCATAGCCAGGGCCTGCACGGCATTACCCACCTCGTCGCGCAGGCCAAACTCGATTTCCTCCAGCGCCAAGCGGCCTGCTTCGACTTTGGAGAAGTCGAGGATGTCGTTGAGCAGGGATAGCAGGGCTTCAGCCGACTGCTGCACCAAGGTCAAGTAGTTGCGCTGCTGAGATTCGAGCCGGGTGCGCCCCAACAGCTCGGTCATGCCGATGATGCCGTTCATTGGGGTGCGGATCTCGTGGCTCATATTGGCCAAGAACGCGCTCTTGGCGTGGTTGGCCGCTTCGGCCTGCTCCTTGGCGTCGCGCAGAGCCTCCTGCGACTCTTCGAGTGCCAACAGGGCCTCGTGCTCGGATTGCGCCGTCGCCGCGGTCAGGCGGTATTGCTCTTGTAGCTGCTCTTCCGAGCGCCGCCTTTCCGCATCGACCCGCGACAGCGATGCGGCGTTCCACCAAATGAGCAGGGCAAAGGCCAAGATGTTGAGCAGCGTAAAGAGCGAGAGGCCAAATTCGTAGCCATAGAGACTCTCGCCCTGCGTGCGGATCCAGTCGAGTACGAGGGGAATGGCAAAGGCGGCCGGCAAGAGGCGGCGCGCTACGGAGCCGCCCTCCGTAGTGCTGATGATGGTGGTGATCGGCTCGCGGTGCGGCCGGGCACAGAGCAGGCCAGCGCAGAGGATGAGAAATTCAGTCGCCGTGTCTGGGACGACCGGCACATACCCAGCTATCCCGTAGAGCAGGAGCACGTTGTGGAAGTAGCTGCTCATCGACAAAAGCCCAATGGCCGTTGCCGCGAGCACGCAGGTCTGCGGCAGATAGGCGTGGCCCCTCACCCGCACGTCCATCAACACCAGCGCCAAGCCTATCAGCAAAAAGGAAAAAGCCGCATTGGGCGACATCCGGTAGCCGCCCAGCTTGAAGTAAAAAAGGTATGTATCGACTCCCCGCTCCCAGTTGTACTGGTAGCCGATCAACTTGAACACGGCGATCAGCACCACGGTCGCCCCCAGCACCACGCCCGCATACCGCCGCCAGCGGCTCAGCGGCTCGGCTCGCAACAACAAAAGCGCCGCGCCAGCCAAGATAAACTGCATCGCCACGAGCGGATGCGTCGCCACCCAACTGATGTGCATGAAGCTTTTGAGATATTCGTCGCCAGCGTTCCAGCCCCACAGCACCAGCGCACCCGAGAGTACGCTCGTGGAGGCTGCCAATCGCGCCAGCCAGCCGGTCCTGCGCAGGAAGCGGGGATCGCTCCCCATCGCTAACCTGCTACGGCCGCCCGGATAGACCGGGCCAAACTCTCGCCGTCAATCTGCGTTTTGATTAGGTAATCGCGGGCGCCGGCCGCTACGGCCTCTTCGGCGAGCACTTCGTCATCAAGGCCAGTCAGGACCAGTACGGGGATGTTCGGGACGGTTGCTTTGACGCGCTCGAAGGTGGCCAGCTCTTGACTGTCGGGCAGTACCAAGTCGAGGAGGATTGCGTCGATGCCGCCGGCTTCTAACCGCGCCAAGCCAGCCGCTAAATGATCGACCGCTTCCACGGCAAATTCCGGTTTCAGCAAGTTCTGCAACAGGCGAGCGTGAATGGGATTGTCTTCGAAGAGCAGAACGGATATGGGAGAATTAGCCATAGTGTGTTATTCATCCATTCGGCGGGAGCCGTAATCCGGGTGGTAGGGGCGACCGGCCGGTCGCCTTTCTAGTCGTAATTGCTCGGCACGTGGTCGCCCAAAAGCCGCTGCTGCCGTGGCGTGGCCTGCGCCAACAGGGCCGCGTCGAATTGGAATTTGTTCAGATAGGGTGGGTACTTTTGGGTGATAATGCGCTGGGCGTAGTGTACTTGCAGCAGGTAGCGCGTCTGCGTGCTCGTATTGGCCGTGCCTCGGTGCCAAACCTCGCAGCGAAACAACACGCAGTCGCCGGCCTTGCACAAGATGCTCTGCTCCTCGACGCCCTTAAAGCTGGTTTCGCCCGCTCGGGGCCGCCGACCCGCGCGGTGGCTGCCCGGCACGAAGCAAGTCGGCCCCAGCTCCTCTGTCAGACCGTCGAGATAGTAATGGGCCGTGGTGATAAAGATCGGAATCTCTACCTCTGGGTGACCCATGACTTCTTCGGGCAGGGTCAGCGGTTGCCAGTCGGCGTGCAGGGTTTGGTCAGGGCGACCTGGGCCAGTTATCCAAGCCGTCATGCCGATGCAGTGGCAGTCGTCGCCGTGTATCGCCTCGACTAGGTCGATGATTTCGGGCCGGTCCAGGTACTGGGTGAAGACCGGCGCGCGGTTGAACGCATTGTTGATGCTCTTGTTGAGAAAGCCGTGTACGGCCGGGTCGGTGTGGCGGTCGTAGCTTTCCTCCAGCGCGGTCAGCTCATCCATGGCGTGGCGCAACTCGGCGATCTCTAGCTCGTTGAGCACCTGGGGAAAATAGGCATACCCGTCGTCCTTCATCGCCTGCACATAGCCCTCGAGATCGGGCCGCGCCACCAGCGGCAACGCCGTTGTCATAGCTCCTCTCCTCGGAACTAATAGTACGGGTTTTCTCCCGAGGCGTGATCCGTCGCGTCCTCTACGGCCTCCACCTCGGGCACCGCTTCCTTAATCATGCGAATGATGCCCTGTTTAAGCGTCACATCGGCTTGGCCACAGCCCTGACAGCCTCCGCCCATCTGCACGAAGACCGTGTTGCCCTTGATGTCCACTAAGGTCACCACGCCGCCGTGCGAGGCCACGCCTGGGTTAATTTGGGTTTCGATGACGCGGTGGACGGCCTCGGCCACCGGGCCGCTCAGATGCGCGGGCATCTTGCGCGGGCCTTCGATCTTAAAGCCCGAACCCATAAGCCCATCTACGTAATCCACCTTGGCTTCCGCCAACAGATCGGCACTTTCGGGATCTATGTACACGTCAAAGCCCCCAAAGTGGGCGACCTGATCGTCGCTGCCTACCTGCTGGTCGGATACGAAGGCCAGCTTGTAGTCAACCTGCTTGGCGGGATCGAGGCGAGCGCCGATGCGCAGGCCCTTGACCGGCTTTTCGCTCGCGGCGACTAGGTTGGCAATTTTCTGTTCTGCTGCTGCGGTAATGGTAATCATGGTCTATTCTCCATAAGAGGCGTACTGTTTGATAATACCGAGACAGTGGGCTGCGGCGCAAGCGGCCCATTGCTAAAACCGAGGGTCAACCGGCTCGCTTTCCAACGCCAAGACCCCAAAGACGCATTCGTGTACCCGGCGCAAGGGCTGCCCGGCGACAAACCGCTCCAAGCCCTCCACTCCCAGCGCGAATTCCCGCAGGGCCAACGCCTGCTTGCCCTTGAGATTGCGGCGGCGCAACAGCTCTAGGCGCTCCGTGTACTCAGGCCCGTAGATCAGCCGCAGATACGTGCGGCCCCGGCACTTAAGCGCCGGCTGGACGAGACCGCGCACGCCTGTGCAGACGAAGTCCAAGGGCTTGGCGACCAAGCCCTCGCTGCCGCTTGCGGTCAGTTCCTCCCACCACTGGACCGCTGCGCTGCTGCTGTGCATATCGTCTAAAACCACCCGCCGGCGATCTATCGCGCACAGCAAATCCGGCTCGGCCGCGCAGAGTTTGTCCAAGGTCTCCAGATGCCACGCGTGGGTCTGGTTGACGTGGACCTGTCCCTCCGTGGCCAAGAGGTGAAAAGGAGCCAATTTGAGGTCCTCGAGCGAGTGCACCGGCCAGCAATAGGGGCGATAGGCCGCTGCGTAGCGCGCCACGGACTCGGCCCGGCCGCGACAACGGCTCAACAGCTCGCCGACGGCTATGCCCCGCGCTGCCGCCTGCTCCAGCGCGCCCACGGCCGCTGCCAGCGACATTCGCGCCGCCGCGCCCACTGCTGCGTACTGGTCTTCGAGTAGCTGCTGCGCCTTGGCCGACCAAGGCATGATCTCGGCGTCGAGTACCGCCCAGTCCGTCGCCAGCGCACTCCACAGCTCGCTGCGCTCAAAGGCCCGGCGCACGTGGTCCAAGAGCCCCGCCTCCAAGCCTGTATCCGTGAAAAAACGGCGGCCCGTGCGCGTGTAGCAGATGCCCGCGCTGCCGTCCTCGACCCCAAAGCGCCGCTGCGCTGTCGCCGGGTCGCGGCAAACGACCAACACGGCCCGCGAGCCCATTTGCTTCTCTTCGCAGATGAGCTCGCGCACGCCGCAGCGGCGATAGTACGCCAAGACCTCGTCCGGGTGTTCGAGCAAGTCGGGGCGGGTGCTGGTTTGGGGCGGAGCCATCGTCGGCGGCAGATAGATCAGCCACCGGTGATCAACGGCAAAGCGGCTCATCACCTCCAGCGCCGCGACCGCCCGCTCTGCATGGACGGTAACTCGGCCCATCAACCGCGTCTCCACCCGCCGGCCTCCGGCCACATCCGCCAAGTCGAGCACATCGTCGCGCGTCTGTTGCACCGCCAAGGGGCGAACCGGCTCGGCGTACTGCGCCTTGGCCGGGACGGATACGAGCTCCAGCTCGGGATAGCGCAGCGCCGTCAGCGCGCCGCCAAAGACGCAGCCGGTGTCGATGTTGATCGCGTTGTTGACCCATTCAGACTGCGCCACAGGCGTGTGGCCATAGACGACGCGGGCGCGGCCCCGATACTCGGCCGCCCAATCGCGGCGCACCGGCAAGCCAAATTCGTCATCCTCGCCCGTCGGGTCCCCGTACAGGGCAAACGCCCGTACGGCCCCAGAGGCGCGGCCGGCCATTTCCTCCTTCATGCCAGCGTGCGCTACCACCAGCGCACCTCCGTCGAGGACGTAGTGACTGACTAGGCCGCCGAGAAAGGTCTCGACTTTTTTCTTGAACTCCGCCGTCTCGTCGGCGAGTTGGGCGAGCGTCTCCTCTAAGCCGTGGGTGCGTTGGACCTTTCTGCCCTGCAAGGCCCGAACCAAGCGCGCGTCGTGGTTGCCCGGCACGCACAGGGCCGCGCCCGACTCCACCATGCGCATGACCAGCGCGAGAACGCTGGGGGCATTGGGTCCACGGTCCACCAGATCGCCGACAAAGACGGCCTTGCGCCCTGGCGGCGGCTCCACCTTTCCCTCTGCGATGCAATACCCCAGCCGGTCGAGCAGGGCTTCAAGTTCGGCGCAACACCCGTGGACATCGCCGATGATGTCAAACGGACCGCGCTCCTCGCGGCGGTCGGGCCACAGTTTCTCTCGCACCACTTCGACCCGCGCCACGTCTGCGGGCGAGCGCAGCGCAAAGGAGCGGCGAAAGCCCTCGCGCTTGAGGCCCTTGAGGCCGCGGCGTAGCTGACTGTGTTGCCGGGGGATCACGTGGGGAGGCAAGTCGCGGTCTGTACGCCCGGCCGCGCGCTCCTCGCAGAGCGCCCGAGGCAGGTCGAAGACGATGGCCACCGGCTGGGCGTGATAGCGCTTGGCCAGCGCCACCAGCGGCTTCCGCGCCTCGGGCTGCACGTTAGTCGCGTCTACCACGGTCAAAAGGCCCCGTGCCAAGCGGCGGGCGGCGACAAAGTGCAGGGCGGCAAACGCATCGTCCGTAGCCTCTAGGCTGTTTTCGTCGTCTGCGACCACTCCGCGAAAAAAGTCCGCGGAAAGCACTTCGGTCGGGAGGAAGTGCTCGCGGGCAAAGATCGATTTGCCTGAGCTAGAGACGCCGATTAGCACCACCAGCGAGAGGTCGGGTATCGAGAGGCGACTTTTCTCGTCAGCCACCAGTGCCCTCCGCAGAGAAAATCGCCATCTGCGTCGGCGCGCCTAGCTCGGGGTCCTCCGGGCCGACGGGCACCATGCGCACGGCATATCCATAGCGGTTCCCCACCTGCTCTGCCCACGCCCCGAATTCCGCTCGCCGCCATTCAAAGCGGTGGTCGGGATGGCGGAATGCACCGGCTGGCAGCGCGTCCCAATGGGCATTGTAGTCGGCGTTGGGAGTGGTTATCACTACCGTAGCGGGACGGGCGAACTCAAACACAGCCCGCTCGCAGGCCCGTAGCTGCGGCGGATCCAAATGCTCGATGACTTCCACCAGCGCCGCGGCGTCGTACCCGCTCAACCGGGCATCGCGATAGGCCAGCGACCCCTGAAAAACCGAGACCTGTTCGCCGCGTGGCAGCCTCTCTAGCCGCCTGTGAGCACGCGACAGGGCTTGCGGCGACACATCCATCCCCGCCACTTCGGTGAACTGCACTTCCGCCGCCAACAGCGCGAGCAGTCGCCCCTCCCCACAGCCGAGGTCCAGCACCCGCCGGGCGCCGCTCGCCTTGAGCTCCTCGAACACCGCGGCCAAGCGCTGTTGGTTCAAGCTCAGCTCCGCTTCGAGTGCCTCTTCGCCCGCGTGGTTTTCGGCCTCCCCTGCTTCCTCTACCAAAAGCCGCGACAGCGCGGCCTGCTTCAGACCTCGCTGGTGCTTTAAGTAGCGCTCAACAACTAGGTCGCGCAGCGGGTGGCCTGCCAGCCATTCCCCGCCTCGCCTCATCAGCTTGTCGATCTCTTCCTCCCCCACGTAGTAGTGCTTCTCGTCGTCGAGCACCGGTATCAGCACATACAAATGCGCCAGCACTTCTTTTAATGGCCGCACGCACTGTAGCTCGACCTCGTAATAGGGGCCATTTCCCCACGCTGGAAAATGCTCGTCGAGTAAGGAGCCGCTAGCCTCCACCGCATATCCCAACGGCTCAAAGAGGCTGCGCAACAAGTCCTCGCCCCCCCGGCAGGGCAGCGCGCTAACTCCCACTCGCAGCGGCAGGGCTTTTTCTACTAGCTCGGCCCGTTCGCGGCACTGTCCGTTCAAGGCCGAGGTAAACACTCGGGCAATGGCTACGCTGGTAAAAGACGAGGCCGCGTAGGGTCGGTCGTTGACATAAGACGCCAGCGCGAAGTCGGGAGATGCCGAACTCCGCTTGAGCGCGGTTGGATCTACGTCGAGGAGCAACGCGGCCGTGCATCGCTCAGACGAGGCTTCTGGATAGAAGACGTGTGCCGTCCCAAAGGGCAATTCAAGGGCTTGGGCGCGGCCCGGGTGCTTGTGCAGGAGATAGCCTAAGTCCGTGGCGGGCTGATGGACCGTACTTATGGTCAGGAGCACGAGGTCCGCCCGTTTGCAGCCGAGTATATAGTCTTGGGTGTTTTAATGGACATTTATAGGTGAAGGATTTACCTTCTAGGCTACTGATCTCCCCCCCACCCGATTAAAGGTAGGAAGAAATGTCCCAGCCCGTAAGGAGGCCCCCCATGATCCAGCTCCCTAAGTCCATCATCGCCATCATCGTCGGCGTCTTCCTCGTCTTCCTCATCACCCCGCGCTTCTACCAAAGCATCCCGGCCGGCCACGTGGGCGTCGCCACCCTCTTCGGCGAAGTCCAGCCCAAACACTTTAGCGAGGGCTTGAGAATCCCGGTCAACCCGCTCTACCAATGGTACTTATACGACGTGCGCCAGAAGACCCACTCCGAAACCTCCAACGTCCCCAGCCAGGACCAGCTACAGACCAGAATCGACGTCAGCGTCCAGTATCGCATCGTCGGCCACCAAACGCCAAGTATCTTAAAAGAGACCGGCTCTATCAACGATGTGCTCGCCGTACACATCGTGCCTAAGCTGCGCTCGCAGATCCGCGAACAGGGCAAGACCATCAAGCGCGCCGAGGACTTCTTCCTCGAAGAGACCCAGAACACCCTGCAGATAGCGCTACTCGAAGGGTTGAAGGACTATCTGGGTACCAAGGGGGTCGCGGTAGAGGCCGTGCTGATCCGCGATATCACATTGCCGCCCTTTATCACTAAGGCCATTGAGTCCAAGAAGGAGCGCGAGCAGGAGGTCGAAAAACAAAAGGCCGAGCTCGAGCGCTACGACACCGAGCAGCAGCAAAAAATCGCCCTAGCCATAGCCGAAAAGGACGCCGCCTCAGCCGAAGCCGAGAAGCGTCGCCTGCTCGCTGACGCCCGGGCCTACGAGATCACCACGATCAACGAGGCCATCGGCAAAAATCCCAACTACGTCAAGCTCCAGGCACTCGAAGCCCTGCAAGCCATCTCCAAAGACCCGGCCGCCAAGATTTACTTCCTCAACGGCGATAGCCCGTCACCGCTGCCGCTGATGCACCTAGGCGACGTCAAGTAGGGGCAACCCCTGTGGTTGCCCGAAGTTGGCCATAGAAACGAACCGGACGGAAGGCGACTTCGCATTCAAGCCGAAAGGACTCTATGCCTGCCAAATATCGCGTTGGCGTCATTGCCTCCGGCCGCATTGCCCGCGAGCACGGCCGCGGCTGGGCCGAGTGCGAACACACTGAAATAGCCGCCATCGCCGACGCGCATCCCGAAGCCTTGGCTAGCTACGCCGCGGACTTCAACGTCGAAAAGCAGTATCTCGACTACCGAGAGATGCTCGACGTGGAAAACCTCGACATCGTCAGCGTCTGCTCTTGGGACCCCCAACACGCGGAAATGTCCATTGCCGCCTGCGCCCGCCGACCCAAAGCCGTGCTCTGCGAAAAGCCCATGGCCGTCTCCTTGGGCGAGGCCGAGGCCATGGTCATTGCTGCTCAGCGCAACAACGTCAAACTGGCTATCGGCCACCAGCGCCGCTTTTACTTTTGTTGGCGCGAGGCGCTGCGGCTTGCCGATGGAGCCATCGGCAAGCCGCAGCGGCTGTGGTCGGCGGTTAAGGCCGGGATGATGAACACCGGCACCCACTGCATCGACTTCCAGCTCTACGCCCTCGGCGACCCGCAGGCCGAGTGGGTCATGGGCTCGGTCGAGCGCCACACCGATCACTTTGTCTTCGGCCACCGGGTCGAAGATCGCTGCGTCGGGATCATCGGCTATCCCAACGGGGTCGAAGGCGTGATCGAAAACGAGATGAACGATATTTATCAGGTGGGTGCTACCATCTACGGCGAAGACGGCATGATGGTCGTCAGCGACAACAGCCTGCGCTACATGACGACCAGCTCCGGCGGCTGGCAGGACTTCGCGCCTACCGACAAAGCCAGCGGCTACGGCAACGCCTTCGTCGATCAGGCCTACGGGATCTGCCGCTGGATCGAGGGCGATTTTGAGGACTACTATGGCAAGGCCGAGCACGGCAAAGCCGCCACCGAGATCATGATGGGCGTCTATGAGTCGGCTAGGCTGCACGAGCGCGTGGCCCTGCCGCTGCAAACCCGCGCGAACCCGCTCGACGTCGCCGTCGAGGAGGGCCGTATCCCCGTCACCCGACCCGGCCATTGGGACGAGCGCTCCTTTCTGGTGCGCGGCGAGGGCATGAGCTGGGTCAGGGACAAATAGCCATGCAGATCGGCCTCTTAGTTACCAATCGTCAAGAGCTTGAAGAGTCCGCCGACTGGGATTTCGACTATCTCGAAGGCTCCCCCGGTCTGCTCGGTATCGATGCCGACGATCCACAAGCGGCCGAGCGCGAGTACTCAGCGCTTTTAGAAAAACACCCACTACAGATGAAGACGATGTGCGGCTTTATTGGCGACCCGCAGGGGCGCGGGCTGATGGTCGTCGGCCCCGACGTGAGCTTGGATCGGCTGCGTACTTTTGTCACGCGGGTCTTCGACCTTATGCAACGGGCTGGAGTCGAGGTCATCGGCTACGGGAGCGGTGGCTCGCGTTGGGTGCCCGAGGGTTTCGACCGCAACAAAGCTCGCCAACAGGTCGCCGACTTCTTGCACCTGTGCGCCGACCTCGGCGAACCGAGGGGCGTCAAGGTCGCGCTTGAGCCCTATAACCGCGACGACGCCAACCTGCTCAATACCGTCTCCGAAGCGACCGAGTTCATAAAGGAAGTTGACCGCTCGCATGCCAAGCTGATGGCCGACTTCTTTCACATGAAGCTCAACGGCGAGTCCTTCGACGCGCTCGAAGAAGCCGGGCCGCACCTGATCCACGCCCACATTGCCGAGCCGGGGCGCGGGCGACCGCAAACCACGCCAGCCGACCACGCGCTCTTTCTACACGCATTGCGCACATCCGGCTACGATGGGCGCGTAACGCTGAGCGGCGCCCTGCCGGCCTATGCCGACGACGGCGAGACCGCGATCGCCCTCAAGAAAGCTATCGCGTGAAGGTTCCCTCCTTCGCCTACAGCCGCATGGTGGACCTCTCGCGGACCATCAGTCCGTCGGAGGGTCGCCTCATCCACTACCGCACGGCACGCGTACCCGTCGATGATCCACCGACCGATCGCTGGTATATCACCACCAGCATCGAAATGGGCGGCCACACCGGCACCCATGTCGAAGGGCCTTTGCACGCCGTCCAAGACGGCCCGGCCATCGCCGACCTCGATGTGGAGCGCTTTTTTGGCGAGGCGATCGTCTTCGACTTTAGCGATGCTCCGCTGGGCGAGCCGCTTTCGCCGGAGCAATTCCAACGGGTCGCCGACCCAGGTGGAGGTATCCGCCCGGGGGACATTGCACTCTTTCGCTTTGATTGGGATCAACGGGCTACCACTGGTTCCTATCCGCCTTACCCCACGACCGCAGCCTTGCGCTGGCTCGTCGAAGCAGGCGTCAAACTGGTCGGCATCGACACGCCCGGCTTAGATATTCCGGGCGACCGCAGCCTGCCCAACCACCACCTACTCTTCGCGCACGGCATTCCCCTAATCGAGAGCCTGGACCGCTTAGGCGACCTGAGACAACCTCGCGTTTACCTTTTCGCCCAGCCGCTGCCGGCCGCCGAAACCGACGCTATCCCACTGCGCGTACTCGCTTTTGAAGGGTAGATCGGTCCGCGCTGGAGATTCCCGCCGTTGGCCATGCAAACCCTCACTCCCGCCGAAGCCGACCATTTCCTCGCCAAGGGCTACGTCACCATCCCCGGCTGCTTCACCCATGACTTGGCCCAGCCGCTCATGGACCACGCCTATGAGCGCCTCGGCTACGACCCCGACGATCCCACCACCTGGACCGAGCCGATCCGCTACTTAGACCACACTCCTCTTCGGTCGAATCCTTCCACTGGTCCGACGCTTTCATCATCAACTTCCGCTTACCCTCCACGCCTCCTCCCCCAATCCATCGGGTCGCCCCCGCTTCATGACCAATCCCCCCGTCGCCCTCAAAGAACCCCTAAACTTCAACCGCGAGGATCCTGCCGACTTTTCTCTCGTCGAGCGCGGCGTTCTTCAGGCGCTCGGCGTCGATCGCTATGACTTCCATCCTACGGCCCCGAGAGAGTGGTACGGCCTTTAACCACTTTCCCCCGTATCGCCGTGTTATTGTCCGTTTATGACTCCCAAGGAACGGAGACATTGATCTCTGTGGCAATGCGCTGCAACAGGTCGAGATGTTCTTCGGTCAGTGGGATACATCGCGCAACAGATCCGGCATGATGCGCTTGGCGTCTTGGGGAATACAAACGGGCATGCAAGCCTCCCATCTACAGTCGTGAGCGTGAAAACCTCAACCTTTCAGAAAGCATTCCGCACTTTCTCCGGCATCCCCGATCTAACGGAGGCCCAACACGCAAGTCCTGTGGCGACGACCTTGGCCCCTTCTCGAACGCCGACCCAGGGCTTCGTGCCGTTGAGGACACAATCTGCCATGTGCCGCAGCATGACGATCATCTCGCTGGCGTGGCCCCGCATGGATGAAAACTCGGCGGTGACCTTGCGCGAGGGCAGGTCGCCGGTTGGATCGAGGCTTTTTATGCCATTGAGAATTGTGCCACGGGTACCGTAAACGGTCAGACTGTTCGTCGGGACATCGTGCGGGTGTACGATTCCAAGGAAGTTCGCAATACGTCCGATCTTGCCGGATGTGAACTTCGCGTTGATGACGAAGTTGTCCTCCTGGGGATAGTCCGGTGCGACGCCGCTGCGCAGCCCGTAACAGTGGACTTCGTCGATGTCGCCCATGAACCAGCGCAAAAGATCAATCGGGTGGCAGGCACCGCCCAAGATCAGATCTTGCGGCATCTCAACCCGCCAAGGGGAGTAGGTATAGACCGGGCGGAGATCGTGAACGTAGTGGGCTTCGGCCATGAAGAGTTCGCCGATTTCTCCGGCATCGCAGGCGCGCTTCGCTTCGATGAAGTCATACCTCCCGCGCAGACTCTGCGTGACGAGTAGCACCTTGCCGGATCGGTCAACAGCTTCCACAACCTGCTCCACTTCTTCCATCGTGTACACCATCGACTTGGTGACCATCACGTGCTTGCCCGCGTCGAGCGCGGTCAGGATCTGCTGCGCGTGGAGCGGTCCGGGCGTGTAAATGCCGATGATGTCGAGGTCGCTTCGCGCGACTAGTTCGTCGAAATCAGAGGTAAGGGCGTCGATTCCAAATTCGCGGCCAAGCGCTTCGAGCTTGTCCTGCTGCTTGTCGCACAGAGCGGTGACGCGGACCGGCAAAGCGCTGTTTTCCGGCTGGTTGGCACCAAGCAGCGTTCTGCCGTGACCAAGTCCGGCGACGCCGATGCTGAGTTGGCTCATTTTTGTTTATCTCCCGGTTGAAGTTGCTGGTCTCTATCGGCGGAACTACGGTCGGATCATGTGGCCGTCCAACTGGTGATGAAGTCCGCCGTGCTGTAGTCCGCGGGCATCTCGTTGAAGTAGTGCTTCATTGGGATGGCCTGGAACCCCGGCACAAAGTGTTCCTCGTCCGCTTGGAGCAAGGCTTCGAGCGGGCTGAAGCGATCCCAAAGCAAGTGCGCCTCATCCGGGGTGAATTGATCGGCGAACTTCGGCCCCCAGTTGAGCGTGATGGGGTGCTTCCCCAGAACGCGACCTCGGAGGTCTTCGGCGATTCCACTAAGCGGGGGATCCTTGTGCAGCCGAATCGCCAGTGCTGCCTTGCAGAGAAAGACTGTCGATAGAATCCTACCCTTCTCGGCCCGCTCCGGATGGAGGCTGTCCAAGGCACTCAGATACGCGGCACCATCTCCCGCGATCACGGCCCGCAGCGCCGATTCCGCATGCTGCTTCATCTTCTCGCTGCGGTCGTTCCAGCGCGCGAACGCCGCCTGTGCGTCTGGGGAGAGATGGTCGGTAAACGAGAGTTCATCAATTGAAGTATAGGTCGAGAAACCACCGTGCACGGTTCGCCGCATTTTGGGGCTGTAATTGCTGCCCCAGTGGAGGATCGGGAGGATATAGACGACGCCGTCACCAGCTTCGAGATGGGTCTGCACGCCATTGGGCAGCGGGCAGCGGGGATCTGCCAACATGACCTCGTTCTCTTCGGGTGTGTTCAGCCGCAGATGGCTACCCGGCACCACCCAAAGGACGCTGTCGTCGTAAAGCGAGATGTTCCATTGGACGTAGCGCGGGCCTCCTTCGAGGATGTCGTCGATATAGCCCTGAAGTGGCGCGGTGTCGATCGGATGGAGATCGCGATGCCATCTTGCCGGGCCGTGATCTCTGGCGGGATTGCACATCATCATCATTTCTGTGACGGCCCCGTCCGCTATATTGAGAAGCTCTGTGCTGACCCCATGAATGTTTTCTTCAAGCCACATCTCGACCGCCGGCGCGGTCTCTCGGTCGATCTGATCGACGAGCGGCGGCCTTGAGAGTTGTAGGCGAGGCTGCGGCGAGGCCTCCCAGACGCCCCCGGGTGGATCACTTGCCGCACGCTCGGCCTTCCAGTTCTCGCGCTGGCGGTTGACGAGCGTCTCGTACGCCTGCCGGACGCTTTCAAGTTTGTCGCGCGGCACGGCTTCCTTGATGATGAGGTAGCCGGTTTCCAGAAATTCGTCGCGG
This sequence comes from Candidatus Latescibacterota bacterium, assembly GCA_965261395.1. Taxonomy (GTDB): domain Bacteria; phylum Latescibacterota; class UBA2968; order UBA8231; family UBA8231. Next base: position 993,088 of record OZ253462.1, on the reverse strand, counting down.
TTGAGTTTCATGGCGGACTCCTATCAGGAGGTAAAGGAATGGTTTGCTTGGAAGGGACATACGGCTCCCAAGGAGTACAGTGTTAGAAGATGTTTCTTTTTTTTCTATCGAACCACACATTTGTATTGATTGACCCGTTACGGCACCTGCATCATATTCGTTTGAGAAGTTAATCGTACTCGTAGTGTGAACCAATCCACAACCACGCGATGTCGCCTTCGTCCAATACGCCGAGGGCGCGATGACGCATCAAACAGGAATCCAATCTATGCCCCAGCTAACCCCATCCCAACTCGACCAATACCACGAGTACGGCTTCGTCCTCGTCGAAGACCTCCTCGACCCCGCCACCGACATCGATCCCGTTTTGGCCGAGTACGACGAAATCCTCGACGAGCTCGCCAACGAGCTTTTTGCCGCGGGTCAGATCGCCTCCACCTACGCCGACCTCGGCTTTGATGAGCGCCTCTGCCAGATCTACAACGAAACCGGCCAAGTTCACGCCCAGCACTTCGACATCTCGCTGCCCCAAGGCGGCATCTGCCCAGACTCGCCCATCGCGGTTAGCCCCGCCACCTTCTCGATGCTGCGCAACGAAAAGCTTCTCGACATCATCGAGAACCTCATTGGCCCGGAAATCTACTCCAACCCCGTCCAGCACATCCGCATCAAACCACCCGAGCAGTACCTGCCCGGCATACCCAAAGACCACCACGACCGCATCGCTGGCTTCGCCGTCGGAGCCACGCCTTGGCACCAAGATAACGGCGTGGTCCTGCCCGAAGCCGACGAGACCGACATGCTCACCGTGTGGGTGCCGCTGACCAACGCTTTCCGCGAACACGGCTGCATCGAAGTCGTCGCCGGCAGCCATCGCGACGGACTGTTGCACCACTGCTTATTCAAGGGCGTCGGCCACTTTATCCGCGACCAAGATCTAGCCCTCGACCGCGTCGTCACCGCCGAAACGAAGCGCGGCGATGTGCTCTTCATGCACCGGCGGACTTGCCATTCGTCGCTGCCCAACGTCAGCGAGCAGGTGCGGATCAGCTTCGACCTCCGCTACAGCCCCACCGGCCAGCCCACCGGCCGGCCGCTCTTTCCCGGCTTCGTCGCCCGCAGCCGCAAAGATCCCCAAAGCGAACTGCGCGACCCAGAGGCTTGGGCTCAATCGTGGTACGACGCACGCGAAAGACTGACCGGAGAAAACTTGCCTTCCTTCAACCGCTGGCCGTTCGAAGACCCCACCTGCGCCTGAACGCTATGGTCGAATTGGAATTGAGCGCGGCCGAGCACAGCGCGCGCAAGCTAAAACCGGAGCACCTGCAACAAGCCGTCGCCGCCCTGCACGACGCTGGCTTCGTCGTCCTCCATCGCGCCATTGATCCCGCGCATATCGAAATGTTGCGCGAGCGCATGCTCGGCGACGTCGAAGAGATCCTCGACCTCGCCGACGTCCCCTACCAGTTTAACGACGGCCACCTGCAGCAGGACCCACCGCCCTTCCCGCCCTACCTCTTTCGCGACGTGCTGGCCAACGACCTCGTCGTCGAAGTAACTCACGCAGTACTCGGCGAGGGCGTCAAAAACGCCTTCTACAGCGGCAACACCTGCCTGCCCAACACCACTCAGCAGCCCCTCCACGTTGACGCGGGTCAGCTCTGGCCGAATCTCGAGGTGGCGACGCCGGCCTATGGCATGGTCGTCAACGTGCCCGTCGTCGATGCCACACCCGCAAACGGCAGCACCGAACTGTGGCCCGGCACCCACCTAGACACCACCCGCGCCCTCAACGACGGCGACATCAAGCTGCCACCCGCAGTCGAAGAACGCCTCCGCGACGAGTGCAAACCCCTGCAACCGAACGTGCCCGCCGGCAGCGTGCTGATCCGCGACATGCGCCTCTGGCATCGCGGCATGCCCAACCTCACCGACCAGCCCCGCCCGATGATCGCCATGATCCACTGGGTGCGCTGGTGGCACACGGGGAAGCCGCTGTTGTTTCCCAAGGGGACAGAAGAACTGTTTGCAGATAGTGCGTTGGAGACGGTAGCTGAATTTGTCGATGGGCCGATCGACTATATCAGCCGCAATCGGAAATACGATTACTCCGAGTAGGGCGAGACGCTCACGGCACCAGCCGCCGACATTCCAAGTAGTAGCGCTTCTCTTCAGCCTCGCCCAGCGAGAACGTCTTGCGCGGCGTAGCCCCGTCCATGATGATCGTCTTGAACAAATCGCGCTTGTCCATCGCCGGCAGCAAGAAGCCGATGCTGTCCGGCATCGCGGCCAGCTTCTCTAGCACATCATCGCCGTGGATATAGTCGAGGCGGGCGCGGGGATGCGCGTCGAGATAGCGGTCCAAAAAGGCCTGCAACGACGCTACTTCGAGCTGGAAGTTGGGTCTGGCGATACTCAACAGGCCGCGCTCTGTCTCGCTTATATAGGGAATGTGGTGCCCCGGGCCGACGGCCGCTTCGCGACAGGCGGCCTCCCATCCATCCCGATCAGTAAAGATCCGACGACTAAATCCCCACTCTATGCAGTGCGTCTCCATTGACCGCAAGAGATCGGCCGCATCTACTCCAAAAACCACTCGATGGATTGGCGCAAACTCCAACCCCTCGTCGTGGACATTGACGAGTTCGGCCAAGGCATAGCGCGCTGGGTGATGCATTATCTGGCGCTCGTCCTCTGCCTCCGCCTTGAGCCGCTCCCAGACGGCGCGCGCTGTGGCGAAGGAGTGATTGCCATCGCCCAACGCGTAGATCAGCGACGGCTCGCCGCACGCGAGGCGGGCAAGGCGCCCGGCGATCTCGTCGATCAACGCCCCATCGTCAATGTGCCAGCCTCTAAGTCTGCCGCCTCCTAACATCAGCTCAAAATCGTAGGTCAGCTCTACGTCTTTTTCGCCAAGCGGCTCAATCACCGTCTGCTGCGGGTCGTCGATCAGCACCATGATATGCGGCGTTTCTAGCGACGCCTTCTCCCGCACTTGGATTCTGGGCGGCAGCCGACTCTGATCGGTGCCCTCGGTCGTGCGGATTAGCTGTTGCGCTCCGTCTCGGTAGTCGTACTGCTCCAAGTCCAAGGCGACGACCAGCCCCTTGCGCGGCGCAGCGCGTCCCACTTCGCGCTCCACCAGCATAAACCCGGGTCGCTGCTCCACTAGTACGCCGCTTTTGAGATATGCCTGCATCCGCTGGTTAATGCCGGCGATGGCCTGTTTGCGGTCAGCTAACCCGAGATATGCTTCGGGAAAAACCAGATGTAGTGTCGAAGGGTCGGCTCCGACAATCCGCCGCACTTCCTCCCAGTATTCGGGCTGCGAGGTGTACTGGTCGCAGGCAATGACTGACCAAGTTTCGAGGGGAATGTCTGCTCGCGGTAGGAGCAAGGTCGGCACGTGCAGGGCGACCTTGGGATAGTGTAGCTGCGTCATCGGCTAACCGAGCAACGGTCTGACCCAAGCCGAAAAAATCGGGAATATCTCCTCCGGCGACTCCAGTTCGCGGTGCCAGCGCTTCTCGTGCTCAAACATGATCCAGCCGTCGTACCCATGCCCCTTGAGCAGGGCTATCGCCTCTTCTAAGGGCAACTGGCCCGCACCCGGCGGCACGTAGCGCCAACCGTCCTTCATCGCCTCGACGTGACCGGGCGCATAGACGGCGTCTTTGACGTGGGTATAGCCTATGCGCGGCCCCACCGCCTGATAGGTCTGCTCCGGCGACTCCTCCCCCACCCGCGCCGTGTGGCCCATGTCCCAGAGGACGCCGAACGCTTCATTCGGAATGCGGTCGAGCAGCAGCTTGCACTCTACCGCCTTGATCCACTCGTCGTGGGTCTCAAAAAGCCACTTGAGCTGGCAGGCTCCGTCCAATTCGAGGATCTGTTCCATCGTCTCCCGCCCGATGTCGGCTAGCTCCTCCTTGGAACAGGTCCTGGAGTCGCCGCCGCCAAAAACTCGGATCGCTCCGCAGCCCAATGCATTGGCCACCGGGACCGAGCGCCGCGCCTCCTCTACGTTCTCCTCTAACTTCTCCGGCACGCAGACCCGGATGCTGGAGCTGATCCCCGACACCTCCATGCCAGCGTCTGCTAGCTGGCGTCGAGTCTGGACGACTCCGCTGGTGAAGGCCGGCAATTGGGTAATATCCATCGTCTCCTGCAACCCGCGGAAATCGACGCCTTCGTAGCCGTATTCGCGGCCCCTGCGGCAAATGGTATCCAAGTCCCAATCTGGACAGCCCAACGTCGTAAAGCTGATTTTCATGATATCTCTCCGTATCCGTTTTCGTCCATGGCATCTCTAAAAAAGTCAAACATGTGCTGCTCCCGGTCCGTTTTCCACCGCCCAAGCGACTCCGGCCGCACCACGATCCGGCCCAACTCAAATCCCAAAAACGCTTCCAACTCCCGCAACACTTCCTCCTGCTTCAGCACAAAATCCTCGAATCGCACCAACATCCACTTCTTTGGTTTGGGCGTGGCCTTCATCAGTTCGTATTGGTATTTCCACGAAATGGCCCGCCGCCGCCGGATGTCGTCCGTGCGCTCGTACTCGACGCCGAAGTCCGCTAGGTCATCGGTCTTGTGGCCGCCGATAATGCTGTCGCGCGGATCGCGGATCCAGTGGATGTAGTGGATGTCGGGAAACATCCGCACAATCCACGGGTAAATCAACGTCGTCTCAGGCAGCTTCCAACCCTTGTGCTCCGAGCGGTCGGATGCAATGTCTTGCAGGTATTCGCCGATCAAGTCCTCAAATTCTGGGTCGATTTTTGCGCTGTGCAAGTCGTCGAAATCCCACTCTAGGCCACCCTTCCACTTGACGTATTTGGCCATGACCCGACAGGCGGCGTAGAGCGCGTGGGGCGGCACCTTGTCGCCCGAGCGATTGAGCGTATGGCCCATAAAAACGCCGCTGGCATAGAGGGTGTGGGCTATGGCGCGCGTGCCCGAGTGACCGCGGCCAATGACGGTGATTATCGACATCAACACCTCTGCTTAGGGTAGAAAAAACGCTTGCGGCGGTTATATCGACCGGCTAGTATCGCCAGAAACCTTTAAAAGAAAGGAACGCACCATGGCCGGGCAAACGCCGACCGTGCAACAGTTGTGTGACGCCGCCCAAGCCGGCGATCTGGCCCAAGTCGAGGAGATACTCGCCCAAAACGCCCTGCTCGCCCGCCAGCCCATCACCCAAAACGGCCAGTTGGCGATCCAGTTCGCTGCCCGCGAGGGGTACGCCGAGATCGTGGCCGCACTCTTAGCTGCCGGGGCCGACCCCCGGCGCGGCGTGTACCCCAACCGCCGCGCCACCAGTGCCCTCGCCTACGTCCGCGCCCGCGGCTACCCCAAGGTCGTGGCCCTGATCGAGGACTTCCTCGCTCGGCAACCAGCCGCCGAGCCGGCCACCGGGCCGGGACCAGCGCTCTTTGCGGCTGCCGCGGCCAACGACCTCGACCAAGCCCGCGCCCTGTTGGCCACCGATCCAACCCTCGCCGACCACCCGTCTCATCCGCTTACCGTCGCCGCGGAAAAAGGCTTTGCCGAGATGGTAGCCCTACTCCTCGACCACGGGGCCGACCCAGATGCCCCCGAAGACCTCGACCACGGCGACGAAGGCATCTATAACAACGCCGGCATCCCGCTGTGGCGAGCCGCCAAAGGCAATCACTACGAGGTCTGCCAGCGGCTCTTGGCCGCCGGGGCCGATCCCAACGCCTACGTCTTTGCCAGCGGTCCGGCCGCCGAGCGTGCCATGGAAAACGACAACGACGCGATTCTCGACCTGATCTACAGCTATGGTGGCCACAGCTTTGCCATCGCCGCCGCGCTCTGCGGGCGCATGGCCGTACCCGCCGAAGTCATGCACCTCAAGCCCGAGCTGGCCAGCGAAATCCTCTGGGGGGCGGCCCTCAGCGGCAACGTCGCCCTGGTGCGGCTGTGTTACCGCTACGATATGTCGGGCATGGATTCGTTCAGGACGCTTTATCAGCCATTGCGCGGCCGGCGCGGACAGGCCATGCACCGCTACGCTAATGACCAAGGCGACGAACACGCCGACAAAGTCGAAATCCTGCGCCTGATGCTCGCCCAAGGGGCCGACCCCAAGGCCACAGACGCCAAGAACATGACCCTCCTACACCGCTTGGCCGGCGAGACTTCGCACTGGGCCGACGCAGAAAAGCTCCCGTTCGCCGAGTTGCTCATAGACTATGGTGCCGACTTGGAAACCCGCGACGACGAACTCCAGTCCACGCCTCTGGGCCACGCCTGCCGCTACGGCTTGGCCAAGCTGGCCGCTTTGCTCTTGGAGCACGGGGCTTCGGTCGAGCCGCTGGCGGGTGCGCCATGGACGGCCCCGCTGGCTTGGGCCGAGCAACAGGGCCACGTCGAAATCGCCGCGCTTTTGCAAAGCCGCACCTGACGCTTAGCGCACCGGGAGGAGTTACCGGCCTGTTCTTACAACGGCCCCATCAATAGTAAAAACTAATCTGCACCAACCCACTCTTTGCCCCTCCCCCATACTCGCTTCTCAAGGCATATCCGCTCGGCCTCTCCCCATAGGGCCAGTACGCACTGGCCGCTAGCGTCAGCGCGTCGGAGAAAATCCACGTCACCACGCCCGTTAGCACCCCGGAGCCATCTATCGGGGAAAAGAGCCAACCCAACGTCCTCGGCAGAGTGCCCGTGATCCCCTGCGATAGCTGCAAGGCACCGGCGTGCCGCCCCAAGATCTGCGCGTCTCCTTGGATCAGGCGCTCCTGATACGGGACCTTATATAGCTCGGCAAGGTCGCTGACGCCAAAGCCCGAGAAGTGATATTCGCTCACGAGCAACAAGCCGCCCTGTGTGTCCCACGCGTACGAACCGCCCACAAGGGCCTTGAGCACCACCTCGCCCCCTGCTGTGGCGGGCGTCTTGAACGATGCTAACTCGCCGTGGATCTCAGCGCCTTTGACCCGCATGGACATAGCTATGCCCACAAAGCCATCGCCGCGGCGACGCCCCAACAGCAACTCTCCGTCGAGCGCGCCGATATAGCCGTAGAGCCGCCCCACAAAGGCCGATTCGTCAACCGATGAACCGCCAGCCGCTACCGCGTCCAACGAAAAGCGATCCGCCAGCGGCACGGAAACGCGCAGCGCATCCACGCCACGCCGCCATTCGCGATCGCTTTCTAAGGGATTAAACGGCGCGAAAATATCCACTGCGCCAAAGAGCACGCCACGCCCCCACCCAATGGCTTGGCGGCCGATTTGTAGCTCGCCACGTCCTAGGTGCCAAGCGACGAACGCGCGGTCTAGCTCGTGCCGATAGGCGATGTTCTCGCCCATCGCCAGCGCGTCATCGAACTGTTTGAGCCGATACGGCGCGTGGCTCTCCGGCACCAAGATACCTGCGCCCCCGCCAGCGCCAGCACCTGTGGACACCGCCCGCGCCCGTTGCTCGTAGGCCAAGCGCACGTGCAGATCCGTCGCGGCTTGGCCTCTCAGCGCGAGCCGCCCCCTTCCCAGTGCGGCTGCGCTCCAACTCTTGGGATACAGTAGCGGCGCGTCGGGTGCGTACGACGAGAGCGCGGTCCACTTCAGCGCGGCATCCAGCGCCCAGTAGCGACTCCCGTCAGCACTCGACCACAAGCTGATGCCAAACGCGGGCTGCGCTGCCAAGAGAACTGCCAGCGTCAGTCGCATGCCCCCTTGCGTTCGTCGCTCAGCACCTCGCCATCGCGCAAAGTAACCACCCGCGAGGCATAAGAAACCACCAAGGGGTCGTGCGTCGAAAAGACAAAGGTCATGCCCATCTCGTCGCGGAGCCGCCGCATCATCTGCAAGAGAGCCTGCGCGTTGTCGCTGTCGAGGTTGGCCGTCGGCTCGTCGGCGAGCACCAAGCCCGGCCGCGAAGCTACGGCCCGCGACACGGCCACCCGCTGCTGCTGGCCGCCCGACATCTGGCTGGGCCGCCGGTGGGCGAGCTCGCTTAGCCCCAGTTCAGCCAGCGTCTCCTCTGCTCGCGCCCGACGCTTTTTGGGGTCCATGCCCTGCAACTCTAGCACAAACTCCACGTTTTCGCGCACCGTCAACACCGGCACCAAGTTGTAGGCTTGGAACACAAAGCCTAAAGATCGAAGCCGCAATTCGGCCCGCTCGCTGCGACTCAGCGGCCCCAAGTCGCGGCCAAAGACCGTAATGCGCCCGCTGGTGGGCACGTCGAGCGCGCCGATTAGATTGAGCAGCGTCGTCTTGCCGCTGCCGCTCGGCCCGACGATGGCCATAAACTCCCCGCTGCCGATTTCGAGGTCGATTCCGCGCAGGGCTTCCACGGCAATATCGCCCGCCCGGAATACCTTTTTCACGCCTTGAGCGGCTACTAGCACCTCGTCCATATCACGCATCCCGCTGGCTCAAGGCTGCCGCCGGATCCAAGCGCGTGGCAGACCAAGCCGGATAAAGCGCGGCCAAAAGCGTCGCACAAAGCCCCAAGCCAAAGGCGTAGGGCAGCATCCACAGCCCCATGTCCGCGTAGATTATCGGGTCGAAGAAGACCCCCATGACCGTCATATCGTCTCCCATCATCGCGGAAAAATCAACCCCCGCCGTCGCCGTGTGCCAAACGAGCGGCAACGCCAGCAACAGGCCCAAGAGCGCACCGAACGCGCCCATGAACACGGCCTCGAAAAGCACCAATCCCACCAGCTTGAATTCCCTGAGTCCCAGCGCCATTAGCACGGCAAATTCGCGCCTCCTTTCCAGCATGGCCGTCAGTTGGGCGCTCGTCACGCCCAAAATTACCACCGCGGCTACGACCACAATAAAAAAGCTGGAAAAGGCTTGGTCGGCCGCCGCGTCGCCGCTCATCGCCGGCAGGATCTCGCGCCAAGAGAGCACTTCGTCGCCCTGTACTCGCTGCGCCAGCTCGGCTGAGAGCGCCGCCACCTGTTGCGGGTCTGCAAAGGCTACCGACACCTCGGCCACGCCCTGCAAGCCCGTCATTTTCTCGACATCGGCGAGCATCGCGTGGCAGATGGTCTCGTCAATCGTGCGGCTGCCAGTAGATACGATCCCGACGATCCGCAACATCGCGTACTCCATCTCCCCGTCGGCGCTTGTCAGCGTCAACAACAAATCGTCCCCCAACTCTACGTCCAAGCGCTCGACGAGGGCCTTGCCGACGACCACTGCGCCTTCGTCGCCGGCTTGCAAGTAACGCCCCTCGTCGATGGTGCGCACCAGTCTGTTGAGCCGCGGCTCAGCGGCTGGATCCACGCCCAAAAGCTGGACGCCGGCCACCCGCGTGCCAAAGGCCAACAGGCCCTGCACCCGCACGTGGGCGGCCACTACGGCTACGCCTTCGAGGCCGCGCGCGGCTGCGAGCGCGGCCGCCGAGTCCTGCAAGCGCAGATCGTCGCGCCGACTCTGCTCCCAGCCTTTGGGCGCGATCCGCAGGTGGCCGTATCCGCTCTCGGCAATGGCATGCACCCGCATGTTCTCGCCGCCGCGCATAAAGGCCGTGGCAAAGAGCGCAATGGCGCACCCTAGCCCCACGCCCAAGACGGACAGGCTCGTCCGGCGGCGACTGCGCCCCAGCGAGCGCAAGGCGTATTGAAGCGACAAATTGCCGCTCATGTCCGCATGGCCTCCACCGGCTCCAGCCGCGCGACGTGCAGCAGCGGCCAGACGCAGGCGGAAAGGGCCGTCACCAGCACGGCCGACACGCCGACCAATACGTCGGCTCCGCGCATTTCGGGATAGACCCGCGAGGCGATCTGCACGCCTTGGAAGCCCATTTCAAACGACTCCTCACCGCCCAACTCGGCGAGGTCAAAGCCCGATCCAGCCGTCAATGCCGCAAAACACGCGCCCAGCGCAGTTCCCAGCAACACCCCCAACGCACCCAACAGCACGGCCTCGGTCGCCACCATCCGAAAGAGTCGGCCCGGATTCGCGCCCAGCGCCAACAACATCCCCAACTCGCGGCGGCGCTCAAAGGTGGACATCATCATGGTATTGGCAATGCCGGCTATGGACGCCAAGCAGACGATCCCCAAAACTACGAGCGAATACATGTCCATCATTCGGATGATCCCGGCTAGCTGCGGTACGACCTCGTGCCAGCGCTTGATTTCCGCCCCTTGCAGGGCGGGCTGCGCGCCGAGCGCGGCGGCGGCCTGATCTAGCTGCTCGGCCTCGTGCAAGCGGACGACAATCTCGTGCGCTTGGTCATCCATCCTCAAAAGCTCCCGCGCGTCTTGTAGCCCGGCGACGATTCCGGTGCTGTTGACGAGCTCGACCGGCGATTCGACGACCGCCGCGACCTCGTATAGCGCGCTGGCAATGGAGCCGTCAATGTCTTGGCCCACCACGGCCAACTCGGCACCGGCCTCAATCCCGTGCTGCCGCGCCAAGCCCCTCCCCACCAGCACTCGGCCGTCTCCCAATAGGCCGGCCAGCTCTTCGCTGCCCAACAGGCCGTCCGCGACCCCCTCTAGTGCCGGATCGGTGCCGACGACCATCCCCACAAAACCTTCCTCTTCCAGCGCGGCCAACACTGGCGCGTAAATCCTCGGCACGGCCCGCTCCACTTGCGACTGCCCCCGAATCGCCGCTAGCATGGCCTCGACGTTGTCCAGCGTCTGATCGACGGCTCGCTCCTCGCGCCAGCCCGGTGCCACGATCTGCACGTGCCCCACCAAAGGGCCGGTCACCGAATCGAAGTAATGGTCGGCATAGCCTCGCATGATCCCAGCCGTGGCCAAGAAGGCAAACTGCCCCAGCCCTATCGCCGCTATCGCCAAGGCCGAGCGCTTGCGGTTGCGACCCAAGCCGCGCCAAGCTAGGCGCAACGTGCTGTTTTCGGCCATCTAGCGCCTGCGCTCCAACTGCGCCAAGCTAAAGAGGCTCTCGTCCAGCTCGACGTCGAATTCCACGTGTAAATAGGTCAATACCGTGCGCCGGCCCTCCTCGCGCTCGGGCGAGATCACAATCCGGGAGGGTATCAGCCGGTCCCCCATCTTTTTGATCTCTTCGAGCTGCATCGTGCGCGAGAGCCGCCCCTTGCGGTCGTAGTAGCGCACGAGTATGGGTAGCTGCTCTGCATGCGTGCTGTCCGTCGCCAGCATTGGCGACGCAAAGACGATCTCCACCCGCTCCCACAAACCCGGCACCTCGGGCTTGGCCTCGGTACTTACCTGCCAGCCGGGTGGCTCTTCGCTCGGGCCGACCCCTGTGATCTCGTAGTCGTGGGCGTATGACGACTCGCGCACTAAGTCGTCGTTGGTCAGGTCGCTGCCCATCCACGCGCCCATCATCAGCGCGGGAGGTACGCGGATCGTGCGCGAGATTTTGGGCAGATAGTTCCACAGATTACTGCCGACCCGGAGCGTGGCTGTGCCCGCGTCGCGGGCGGGCGCGTCAATGACCACCAGCGCCTTGTCTTCGCCTTGGCTCCAAGAGCGCATCTGCATCGTCCGCACCTTTTTCGGGCGTTCGATCTTAATCTCGATCCGCGCCGCCGTGCCCGTAGAGCGGTACATATCATCGAACTGTTCCAATAGGGCCTGCGCCGCAGGTGCTGTGTCTTGCGCCGCACTTGGGGCCGCGCAAAGCATCTGCGGCACGAGCAAAAGACCGAGTCGGCCTATATTCATGTTCGCCTTCTTTGCAATGGCTGAGTTTGGCAGCGGCAGTTGCTTAAACGGCAAGTATAACTATTTTGCCAAAACAGGGCAGCCAAGCGGATTATTTGCGCCGACAGCAGCCCGAGTCATTATTCAATAATTTGCTTAACCCAAGGGAATCCCATGATCATCCAACCCAAAGTTCGCGGCTTTATATGCACTACGGCCCATCCCAACGGCTGCGCCCGTGCGGTCCAAGACCAGATCGATTGGGTCAAACGCCAACCCCCCTTTGACGGCCCCAAGAAAGTCCTCGTCGTCGGCGCTTCGACCGGCTATGGGCTGGCGTCGCGCATCGCCACCTGCTTTGGCGCGGGTGCGGCCACGCTCGGAGTCTTCTTCGAGCGGCCAGCAGCCGGCAAGCGCACGGCAACGGCCGGATGGTACAATAGCGCGGCTTTTCACGAGGCTGCACGCAACGACGGCTACTACGCCCGTAGCATCAACGGCGATGCCTTCTCCGACGAGATCAAGGCCGAGACAATCGCCGCCATCCGCGAGGACCTGCAAGAAGTCGATTTGGTCGTTTACAGCTTAGCTTCGCCGCGGCGAACTCATCCGCGCACCGACGAAAATTTTAGCTCCGTCCTCAAGCCCATCGGCAGCACCTATACCAACAAGACCGTCCACGTCCAGACCGGCGAGGTTTCCGACATCGCCATCGACCCGGCGAGCGAAGAAGAGATCGCCCACACCATCGCGGTCATGGGCGGGGAAGACTGGCAGATGTGGATCGAAGCACTCGACAAAGCGGGTGTGCTCGCCGACGGCGTTCGCACCGTCGCCTATACCTACATCGGCCCTGAAATTACCCACCCGGTCTATCGCGACGGGACCATCGGCCAGGCCAAGAATCATCTGGAAAAGACGGCCAAGGCGCTCGACGAATTTCTGCAAGCGAGAAGCGGCCGTGCCCACATCTCCGTCAACAAGGCCATGGTGACCCAATCGAGTGCCGCCATCCCCGTCGTGCCGCTCTACATCTCGCTGCTCTACAAAGTGATGAAGGAAAAAGGCTGCCACGAAAGCTGCATCGAGCAGATGCACCGCCTCTTCGCCGGCTGTCTCTATGCAGAGGCCCCCACCGACGCCGAGGGGCGCATTCGCATCGACGACCGGGAAATGCGCGAAGACGTGCAGCGGGAAGTCGCTGCGCTGTGGGAGCAAGTCAACACCGACAACCTCGAAGCCCTGTCGGATATCGAGAGCTATCGCGCGGAATTTCTGGGGCTTTTCGGCTTTGGCTTTGCGGGCATCGACTACTCGGTGGACGTCGATGCCGATAGACTGTTATAGAGAGCCGGCAACCGCTCAACCTCAAATCCATGTACAAGCCCGTCAGAGCGTACTGTGAATCGCTCGACACACTTGATAGGCTCGGCGTCACGAATGGAATAGATTTATTATATTGGAGTCGATGACTCTCCTCTTGAGAACAACTAAAGGGAAAACGGAAACCACAGCATGAACGGGAGCCTAAAATTTCTGGACCTTTTCGCCGGGGCTGGAGGGCTGTCCGAAGGATTCATCCAAGCGGGATTCGAGCCTGTCGCACACATTGAGTCAAATAAAGCGGCATGTTTTACTTTACGCACCCGGATGGCATACCACTGGTTGAAGAATCGTAACCGGATAGAACTGTATGCAGACTATCTGAATGGAAAACTGAGGCATCCAGACTTCTACGAAGCGGAAGTGTCGAGAAATATGCTCTCCTATTTTAGAAGAAGTAAATCAAGCAAGTCGCAGGGATAGCAATGTCTAACAGAAAAAGATGGACACGACAGGAGTTGCTTGTAGCGTTTGGACTTTACTGTCAAATGCCATTCGGCAAATTACATGCACGAAATCCAGAGATTATTAAGATTGCCGAACTCATTGGTAGAACGCCGAACTCATTGGCAATGAAATTAACGAATATTGCAAGCCTTGATCCGGCGATAACCTCGACTGGTCGCAAAGGGTTGTCGGGTGCATCTAATGCGGATAGAGAAATGTGGAAAGAAATGAAAAATGATTGGGAGAATTTTGCAATAAATTCAGAAGACACTATCAATTCTATTCTGCGAGGCAGTGAGTCGTACGATTCGGACAATGAAAGCGCATCTGAATACCAAGATTACACTGGTAAGGATAAGATTGTTCTAACCAAAACACGGATTGGCCAGAGTTTTTTCAGGAAGTCGGTGCTGAGTGCTTATACATATAGATGCTGTATCACTGGACTTGCCATTCCGAAACTTTTGGTAGCCAGTCATATCGTACCGTGGCGTGATGATCCGGCGAATAGACTCAACCCAAGTAATGGGTTGGCCTTGTCAATACTCCACGACAAGGCGTTTGATCTTGGAATGATCACGATACATGATGATATGACTGTTCGGGTATCACAGAAGGAATTTAGTGTGGGAGATAAGTTTTTTGTGACTGCTTTAAAAAGCTATGATGGAAAATCGATAGCTTTACCTGATAAGTTTCAGCCACAGGAGGACTTTCTTGCATATCACCGTCAAAATATATTCATGGAAAATCGCTGATATGCTGAAAGAGGTCTGGTGGTGAACGCAACTGGAACATACAAGATAAGACCGTCAGGTCGGCATATCCTAACCATCGGCCGAGACCTGATTCAGGATGCCTATGCGGCGGTCATGGAACTGGTGAAGAACGCTTATGACGCCGATTCTCCTGATGTAAATATCAATTTTATGGTAGCCCCTGACCACAGCGGCTATTCCATCATCATCTCCGACCATGGTCACGGCATGTCCAGAGACACCGTCATTAACAAGTGGATGGTGCCGTCAACCCGAGACAAATTCGACAGACGCAAAAGTCCTTCTGGAAGAATTATGCAAGGACGTAAAGGAGTGGGGCGTTATGCCGCATCCATTCTCGGCATAGACCTGCTTCTCGAAACAGTCACCGCTGAAGGCGAGAAAACAACGGTCTATGTCAAGTGGGGGAATTTCGAGGATGCCGAATATCTGGATGAGGTGGAAATCCTCATTGAAACTGCTGAGGTATCCGAACCGCCGGGTACCCAACTGACTATGACCGGAGATGATGAACTTTTTGCCGAATGGAACCAGAAACAATTCGACAAGCTCCGGTTTGAACTGAAAAAGCTAAAATCGCCTGTGAGTGCTGCTCTTAGAGATGATGACTTCCGTATAAACCTGACGGTTAATGGCTTTCCCGATGTAGAGGACGTCGCTGAAACTATCGAGCCGTTTCTCATCTTCGATCTTTTTGATTACAAGATAGCCGGCAAAATCAGCACCGACGGAAAAGGCACTTTGACGTATTCATCGCAGAAAGCCCGCAACACCATCGAAGAGATTATCCAGTTCGACGCCAGCGGACCTACCGATTGCGGTGAACTCGACATAGATATCCGGGTGTACGACCGTGATAAAGATGCTATTGATTCTTTGATAGGACGCGGTCTCAAGGATGAATCTGGCAACTATGTCGGAAAACTCCAAGCTAGGCAGCTTCTTAATGAATCCAACGGCATCGGTGTTTACCTAAACGGGTTCCGTATCCGGCCGCTGGGCGATCCCGACTTTGACTGGCTGAAACTAAACGAGCAGCGTGTCCAGAATCCATCGCTCCGGATCGGCAGTAACCAAGCAATCGGATATGTACAAATTCAGTCGGAAGAGCTATCCCATCTGATCGAGAAAAGCGCAAGAGATGGACTGAGAGAAAATACGGCCTTTAGTCGGCTGAAAGAAATCACCACGAAGGTCATCGCCGAACTCGAAACACGACGGTTCAATTACAGAAGAAAGGCCGGTTTGAGCAGGCCTGTTATCAAAGTCGAACGTGAGTTGGAACGGCTCTTTTCATTCGATGAACTGAAAAGGGATGTCTTAGCAAAACTTACCAGTTCTGAAATTGACCGAAAAACATCCGATACGATTATTGATATCATCAATCGGGAAGAGGAAGAAAAAAATAAAATTACCGATGGAATTCGCCAAGCCGTCGCTGTTTATCAGGGTCAGGCTACCCTAGGGAAAATCATTAACGTAGTCCTCCATGAAGGTAGACGACCGCTCAATTACTTCCGAAACCAGATACCAAACCTCCAGTATTGGTACGAATCATTTCAGAAAACTAGGAATTCGGAGAGACTTGAAAAATTCATGCCGATTGCCGAGGGTATCGGTCAGAATGCAGAGGTCTTTGTGAAACTCTTTAGAAGGCTTGATCCTTTGGCAGCCGGAAGACGATCTGCAAAAAAACCTCTTGTACTAAAGGAAGAAGTAACAAATGTGCTTGCCGTCTTCGCACAAGAAATGAAGTCTCAGAAGGTAGTAGCTGAAATTATAGGACCTAAAGACTTCAGATTTTCTTCTTGGCGTCAGGATATTTATGCGATTTTCACAAATCTCGTGGACAACAGCCTGTATTGGATGAACGAGAAGAAAACATCCAATCGGAAAATCATTATTAAGCTTGTAACGGACGGTAGCTCTCTGCTTTATGTTGATTATCACGACACCGGGCCGGGGATTGAACCAGAACTCATTGGAAGCGAAGTGATTTTTGAACCCGAGTTTTCCACTAAACCATTCGGTACAGGGCTAGGACTGGCAATCGCGGGTGAAGCCGCCGCTCGGAACGGTCTTGAACTGAAAGCCTTTGAATCTGAACAGGGAGCTTGGTTTAGACTGCAACCGAGAACGGGGGATGAGGAGTGAGTGAATTGCGACTGCTTATTGTTGAGGACGATGAACGGGATCTTAATACTTGCAAGGCTACTGTCGCCCGGTATGAAGATCAAACGGGTCGGAAAGTCGACCTTGTCGAATGCAAAAACGTCGAAGAAGCTCTGGGAAAGCTCGATAATTCTTTCGACGGTGCAATTATTGACCTGAAGCTTGGAAATCAGGGTGACGAAGGCAATCAGGTTATATATGAAATCGAAGAATCACATTTTCGAATTCCGGTCTTCATTCTTACCGGAACCCCTAATCCTGTCGACACAGATTTTACACATATAAAAGTTTTTAAAAAAGGGGATTCTGGAGCAGGGTACGATGATTTATTGGATGGATTCTGGGATATTTATAACACCGGGCTGACTCGTATTATGGGGGGCAGGGGCATTATCGAAAAAACCTTAAACAAAGTGTTCCGAAAGAATCTTCTTGTACAAAAAGATATATGGATAAAATACGGCAAGATTGATTCTTCCAGAACCGAAAAGGCCCTTCTTCGGCACACACTGAATCATCTGATCCAGCTTCTTGACGATGACGAAGATAGTTGCTTTCCCGAAGAGGTCTATTTGTTTCCACCGCTTACCAAAAAAATTCGGACCGGCAGCATTGTGAAAGAGAAGAAAAGTGGCAAGTGGTTTGCTGTCTTGAATCCGGCCTGCGACCTTGCCGTCAGGGAAGATGGAAGTCGTAATACTGACAGGATTCTTGTTGTCGAGATTGATTCTATAACGGAGTTATTTTCGTGGTCTAATGATACAAATCTGAGTAACTCCAAAAAAGGACAGTTGAAACGAGCGTTCGGGAACAATAATTCCGCCTATCATCACTGGCTTCCTGAGACGGATTTCTTTGAAGGAGGGTTTCTCAACTTCAGAAAACTCTCCTCGCTGGAAATTGGGCACTTCAAGGAAAAATTTCACCTGCCTCCTAAAATACAAATCTCGCCGCCCTTCGTGAAAGATGTTGTGGCGCGTTTTTCCTCATATTATGCCCGTCAGGGTCAGCCCAACATCGATTTTAACAAGTTCATGAATTAATCCCCAATACAATGAAGCCTTATTGGCTCTTACTAGCGGCCCTAGTCTGGCTGGCGAATCCCCTGTGGGCACAAGTCGATATCGAAAGCCTACGCCGGGACAATCAAGCGGGTTTTTTCGGTTCCGTGGCGATTGACCTGACGTTGCGGGCCGGCAATGTCGAGTTATTCGAATGCGGCCCCGAGCTTTCCCTCAGTTACGGCCGCGCCGAGGACACATTTATTTTTATCGGCTCAGGCGACGCCGGCTGGGAGGGTAAGGAGCGCTTTTCCAATGAAGCGTTGGCGCATCTGCGCTATGTCCGAGCCTTGGGCTCGCGGCTGCATGGAGAAGCCTTCGGACAAGTTAATTACGACCAATCCCGGCGCTTGGAGTTTCGCGGCCTTGTCGGCGGCGGCATCCGTTGGGCTCTCATCGCACCGGGCGAGTCGTCTTTTTGGCTAGGCTCGTCGTTGATGTTTGAGCACGAGCGAAATGAGCTCACACCAGCAGACGACCATGCGGCTCGGATCTCTCTTGTCCGCTGGAGCAACTACTTGTCGGCGGATATCAAGCTCGGTGAAACGGCCCAGCTAGCGGGAACGGCCTACGTGCAACCCGCGGTGCGGCAATTCGACGACTATCGCGTTTTATGGGACGTGGTCTTGAAAGTGTCGATCACCGAAGCGCTATCCTCGACTACGTCCGTGGCTTTCCAGCGCGATAGCGATCCGCTCAATGGAGTGGCTGGAAGCGATTTTAGCCTAACAACGGGTTTAGCACTCGATTGGAATTGAGAAACGAAGTGGTCCGTGCCCTGTGGAAAAATGGACTAGGCACTGACCAATACCGTCAATTTTGGGTGTTTT
This sequence comes from Candidatus Latescibacterota bacterium, assembly GCA_965261395.1. GTDB lineage: Bacteria > Latescibacterota > UBA2968 > UBA8231 > UBA8231. The sequence continues at coordinate 974,784 of OZ253462.1, read as the reverse complement.
CACCTTAGCGCGAATATTCGTCTAAAACGACAGGAGTTCTTCATGGCCCCATACCGCACTGCCATCGTCGCCTGTGGCACCATCGCCCGGGTGCATACTCGCGGCTGGCTCGGCGTCGCCGGACAGCCGACCCAAATCGCCGCTTTGGCCGATACCAACCCCGATGCCCGAGCCGAATTCGGCGATTTTTTCGGCGTAGATGAGGAACACCGCTACGCCGATTACCGCGAAATGCTCGACCAAGAAAGGCCCGATTTCGTCGATGTGTGCTCTTGGCATCAGCAGCACGCCGAAATGGTCATTGCCGCGGCAGCCCGCCGGCCCAAGGCCATCCTCTGCCAAAAGCCAATGGCGGTCGATTTGCGCGAGGCCGACGAAATGCTGATGGCCTGCCTGCGCAACGATGTCAAGCTAGTCATCGCGTACCAGCGACCGCATCACGCCACTTGGCTCAAGGCGCGCGAGCTGATCCGCCAAGGCATTATCGGCAAGGTGACCCAAGTGCAGTTGGAATGCGGCGGCAATATCCTCAACACCAATTCGCACAATATCCGCTTAGCCCTGTTCCTGATGGACGAGCCAAAGGTCGAGTGGGTAGTGGGCGCGGTCGAGCGCACCATCGACCAGTGCGAACGCGGCTTGCCAGCCGAGGAGTCGTGCATGGGGCTAGCCGGGTGCGACAACGGCGCTACGATGTTGATCGTGGGCAATTTGGTGTCCGGGTTGGGGCAAGGTTGTCGGGTGATCGGCACAGATGGGATCATGGAGTTGGGCACGAGCCGCCGACCCGACAGCGAAATTCCCTCGGACGCGCCCATGTACATGCCCGAAGGACCATCAGCGCGCTACAATTACGAATTGGGCACGGCGCGTTATCTCAATGCCTCGTCTGCAGGCTGGCAACAAGTCGAGGCCGAGTGGCACGACTGTTGGGCGCATCAATGTCAGGAGACTATCGACTGGGTCGAAGGCAAGATCGACCATCCCATCAGCAGCGGCGAGCGCGGCCGCGCCGTGCAAGAAGTGATGATGGCCCTGTTCGAATCGGCGCGCAAAAGGCAGCGGATCCACATGCCGTTGAAGACGCGGGTGAACCCCTTGAACTACATGGTCGAAAACGGCGACTTGCCGGTCGAATGGCCCGGACGCCACGAGATCCGCTCGCGCATCGTGCGCGGCGAAGCCATGTCGTGGCACGACGAAGGGGCGGGTTGAGAAGCAACGCAACGATTCACACTCAATTGGAGGGACGGACATGCTCGTCGGATACGTCAGCAATGAACGCTATGTCGCCCTGGCCGATATGCTGTTTGAGTTTCGCCGCGACGGCCGGGTTGCAACGGCGCACTCGACCATTGCGGGCGCCGTGTACGCGGACATCGAACCTGGGGAGTACGAGGTCGTCCTAGGCGGACCGGGCCACGGTTCAAAGATCGTGCACATGGAGGCTCGCCAAGACCAACCATACCAGTTTCGCCTACTGTCGGACGGGCTGCTGGGCTATATGTGGCCCAAATGCGTGCGCGGCGGGGAACGGGCCGAATTCCGGGTGCACGGGGTGGTCGAGTACGAACTGGAACTGTGGCGCTACGGGATCGAAAAGGAGTTCATCCGCCGCATCGGCACTTTTGACGAGCACGGGCCGCGGGCCAATATGCAGATCACGCCCGACGGCGATTACACCCAGGCTGGCGTGCAGTGGAATAAGCACGGGTACCACAGCAAAGCGCTGGGCCAATTCGTCGAGGCTCCCGAGCGCTCGGGCCTGTACTACATGCACGCCCGCGACAAGGAGGAACGCTTCTTTTCCTTCCCTTGGGTCGTGGCACCGAGCCAACCCACGGCACCGGTGGCAGTGCTAGCCTCGGATATCAACTGGAACGCGTACAATAGCTTTGGCGGCCGCAGCAACTACATCCACGCCGATTGCTTCCCCGCAACGCCGACCATCAACGCGCGCCTTGAACTAAAGCGCTATACCGAAAAAGAGCACCGCACGTACAATGCGGAAGCGTACGCGCCGCTTTCCCTAGAGCGGCCCGACCCGTACAACCACATCGACGAGGACGAGAGGCTGACCGATCCCATTGCCGGCCGCCAGGGCTGCCACATGGCTGCGGCCGAATGGCGTTTGTTCGGCTGGATGGAGCGCCAAGGCATTGATTACGACTTGTACGGGGAGACGCAATTCCACTTTGACCAAGTGCCACTCGACCAGTACAAAGTGCTGGTGATCAGCACCCACCCCGAGTACTGGTCCAAGGAGATGTACTTTCGGCTCAAGCACTGGGTCTTCGAGCGCGGCGGGCGCTTGCTGTACTTGGGCGGCAACGGACTCAACTGCGAGGTCGAATTCCTCGACGACCACCGCATCGTGTACCACAACACCAACTGGAGCCATTCCGAGCCCCAGATCGCCGCGGACGGGCAGGAGTACGAGAGCCGCTTTGACCGACGGGTGGAATCAGAGGCCAATTTATTGGGCGTGGTCTTTTCCTATAGCGGCATAATGACCGCCGCACCGTATCGGGTATTAGACGATGCCCACTGGTGTTTTGCGGGGACGGGCCTGAAAAACGGCGATGTATTCGGCGAAAAAAGCCTGCATCAGCGCGGGCCGGGCGGGGCCTCGGGCCACGAAACCGACAAGATGTCGCCGCAGTCTCCAGCCAATACGCGACTGTTGGCCAAGGGGCTCAACCCAGATGACGGCGGTGCCGAAATCGTCGAGCACACGACCGCCAGCGGCGGTGCCGTCTTTTCGGTGGGCTCCATCTGCTGGCCGGCTTCCATTTTGGTGGACGAGGCCGTGTCCAAAATCACGGCAAACGCCCTCCGCCGCTACCTGGCCGATTGAATCGCTCGATTCAGCCAGCGTTGGCAATCCTTCCTCCACTCAATAGGTCGCCCGACCACCGCTCACGTCAAAGCACTGGCCCGTGGCAAAGGTCGATTCGTCCGATACTAGGAATAAAATGGTCGCCGCTACTTCTTCGGGGCGGCCCAAGCGGCCGAGGGGGATTTTGGCGGTCAAAAAATCGACGCGGTCTTGATCCATGCCCTGCAACAACGGCGAGTCAATCAGGGCCGGCGCCACGCAATTGACGCGGATGCCGCAGTCCAAAACCTCTTTGGCCAGCGTCTTGGTAAAGCAGATGATGCCCGCCTTGGATACGGAGTAGGGTGCCATATTGGCGTTGCCCTCTTTGCCGGAGATAGAGGCCAGCGAGCAGATGACCCCACTCTGTTGCGGCAGCATGTAGCGCAAAGCCGCCCGCGAGCACAGAAAGGTTCCCTTGAGATTGATGTCGAGGACGCGGTCCCAGTCGTCTTCGGCCAGATCTTTGACCGGCGTGTCCGTGCCGACAATGCCGGCGTTGTTGACCAAGATGTCGAGGCCACCCAACTGGTCGGCAACTTGGGCAAAGGCCCGGTCAACCGAAACGACCTGACTCACATCGACGGCAAGGCCGATGGTCGAACCACCTATTTCAGCAGCCGCCTGTTGCGCGCCGTCGGCGTCGATATCGAGAATGGCCACTTGGCCGCCCTCGGCGGCAAGACGCTGGGCAATGGAGCGGCCTATGCCGCGAGCTGCACCGGTGACAATGGCGCTTTTTCCCTTCAGTGGTTGCGGATCCATATGCTTTTCTAGGCTCCTCAGTTAGCAATAAATTAATCGACGCCAAAATTGGCGGGTATATCGCGATTTAAAGTAGCCATCGCGACGAAACCGTTGCAGATTGACTTGCATGGTTTCTGGTCTCCATAATTGCAGTTTTATGGCGATACCGAGGAAAAAGCGATGCCCAATGATAGGCTTTCCAAAGACAGTATAGCAATTGCGGCGGTGGTTTTGCTACTGGCGATGCTGGCGGGAGGGGCGCACGGGCAAACGAGCGAATGGTTGCAATTGCGCGGCGACCGCCACATGAGCGGCCGGGCCTCGGGGATCGGTCAAATGCACCGTGACCCGCCGCAAGAGCGCTGGCGCTACGACATCGCCGCCTGGGAGGGCTATGTGGAAGTGGCCCAACGCGAGGGGAGCGGCGCGGTGGAATTGCCCTTTGCCGCGCCGGTAGATCCCGGGTACATCGGCACCCACGGGCGGGATTGGGGGATTGGACCACAGATTTTTGACCTCGGCGGCGTCGAGGTGGTCATGTCGGTGGACAATGTCTTCAAAGTGGCCCAGATCCTGCCTAGGGAGGCGGGCTTACAGCGCTTTGAGATGGGAAATTCGTTCAGTGACGGCGGGGCCGAGCCCAAGCAGGGCCGGCTGCTCGCGTACGATAGCGGCGAGCCTCGGGTGGTGTGGGAGACCGAGTTCTTTACCAATACCTGGGATCCCAATGTCCTCGTGGTCGATGTCGATGTCGATGGCCAGCTTGATATAGTCGTGGCCACCCACTACCGCATCCTCGTCTTCGACGGGGCCACCGGGGAAGCCAAGATGCAGTTGCAGTACCACGGGTACCGCAACTACGGCTGGTTCGGGGCCGCCAACATCGACGACGATCCGTATCCCGAATTCGGCGTGGTGGCCGATTTCAGCATGCACTCCGAGGTCATTGACAACGACGGCACAAAACTGACGCTGCGCTGGCTGCGCGACATTCAGCCCGATCCATCGCAATCGACCAAAGTGGTGCGGCCCAAACCGCAGGCCCTAGTCGATGTGGACGGCGATGGGAGCTTCGAGCTGGTGTACAGCATTTACAACGACCAAGGCGACGGCCAGTGGCACATCGTCGGCGTGGATGCGCTCAGCGGCGAGACCCGCTTTGATTTCCCACAGCACCATTTGCACGGTATGGCCGATGTGGATGGCGATGGGAGCTTGGAGCTATTCGTCTCGGCCACGAGCGGTGAGGCCCTGCCGACCTATGCGCCGCTGGCGGTCTGGTCCTTGGAGGCGGGGGCGGCAACCGTGCGTTGGAGCCACGAGCGGGGGCGCTTCAGCACGGTATTGCTAAATCAGTTGCCCTTGACGGTGAGCACCGGGGCCGCCGACGGCTTGCGCACAGTTTCGACCGGCGATGTGGATGGCGATGGGCGGCGCGATTTCTTTGCACTCGCACCGGATGGGGCCGGTGAAGTGTTTGTCGCTTTGGGCAGCGACAGCGCGGGACGCATCGGACCGCGCTGGTCGGTGCGCGGTCCGGCCGGAATGGCTCTGGAGACAGCCGCAGTGGCGGACGATGGGGTGGCGGCTTTGCTGTATCTCAAGGGGAGTGGGCTTCCCAGTCAGGTGCTGACGCTGGAGCGGGCCTCGGGAGTGCTGCACCAGTGGAGTCGCCAGGCATTTACCCCGGCCGGCACGCCGGTAGTGGCCGATTTGGAAGGCGATGGCCGAGTGGAAGTGGTCGTGCAGACCGCGACTCGGGAAGTGCTGTGTCTGCAAGCTCCGGGGGAGGGCGGGGGCGATCCCCGACTGCGGTGGCAAGTGCCGGGCTACGGCCAGACCAATAACGCGCCCTATCACTGGGGGCTGGTCGCCGCCGACGTGGATGGCGACGGCCGCCGGGAAGTGCTGGCAGCGCGCGAGGCGGCCAGCGGCAACGCCAGCTTGGTGGCGCTCGCGGCCGATGGCTCCATCCGCTGGCAGACCGAGTTCGTCGGCTTTGACGGCAGTATGCCTATCTGGAACTTCAGCGGCCTGTCCTACTGGAGCGTCGGGTATTTCCGCAGCGAAGAGAACATGGATGTATTCGCCAGCTTGCGGCGCGGCAAGCTGGGCAGCGAAGTGGGCTTTTTAATCGATGGGCGCAGCGGCGAAATCGTCTGGGAATCCAAGGGTTTCATCCTGCCCGAGAACGGCAGCGGCCGCAGTCTGGGCGGGCATCCCAGCGCTGCGGGGGATGTGGACGGCGACGGCCTGGAAGAGATCGTGGTGATGTGGCCCGATCGGCTGCACATTATCGACGGGGTCACGGGCACGGCACAGGTGGTGCGTCAAGCCTATGGATATACCAACGGACTCAATCCGCTGTTTGAAAGCGATTCCTTTGTCGGCTATGCGTTTCCGGCGGTGGTCGATTTGTTCGGCGACGGCCTGCCCGAACTCCTTTGGGGGCACTGTGGCTATTTGAACGCCGTGCTGGCCGGCGATGGCCAGCGAATATGGCAGACCCCGTACCGCAACAATACCGAGGTGCAATCGCTGATGGGAGTGGGCGACAGCAATGGCGATGGGAGCGTGGAGTTGCTGGCTTCGACTGCGGACGGGGTGCGCCTGTTTCAAGCGGCGGACGGCGCGGTTTTGCTGGAGTTCGACGATGGGGTGCGGGCCCACACGGATGTGGTCTCCGGCGATGTGGACGGCGATGGGCGCGACGAGTTCCTGTTTGGCAGTGGCACCAAGTTGATCTGCGTGGAACAGGAGGAAGGCACCCTGCGCCGGGCCTGGACCCTCGAGGTGGAGGGGCGCAGCAGCGATATCGCCCTAGCCGATGTGGATGGGGACAGCTTTTTGGATGCGGTGGTAACGACCACGGACGGCTATGTAAAGGCGTACATGGGGGAGGCCGCTGCCACCGCGGTACAGGCCGTGGAGAGCACGCCGCAAAAAACGCATCTACAGCCGCCTTATCCCAACCCATTCAACAGCCGAGTGCATATCGACTTCAGCGTCGGGCAGGCCGGAAAGGTGCGGCTAGAGGTTTTCGGCCCGACTGGACAGCGGGTGAAAACGCTGGTAGCGGCGTGGCACAAACCAGGGACTTACCGGGTGCGCTGGGATGCGGAGGGGCTCGCTAGCGGGGTGTACCTTGTGCGCTTGCAAACGGGCGATATTGTGCAGGAGCGCAAGGTGTCGTTGATCAAGTGAGCTAGAGCATGAAGCGGAGGGCCGCGATCACTTCAAACAGCCCTGCACGGCCGCCCGATGGCTCTCCAAGCCCGGCGTCTTTAGGTCCTTTTCCTTGGCCAAGTCGTCCCACTTGCGCAACTGCACGGCACTTTCCCAATGGGGATTCCGTTCAAAGGCCGCCTTTTCTTCGCCCGACATAAAGCCGCCCTGCAACTCGAAACTCCGCTTGGAAGCCCGAGACAAGGTCTGGTAATAGGACCTATCCACAGTGCAGATATAGCGCTTGGCCGGCACGTGCAGCTCGACCGGCTCGGTCACTGCGTCAATAAAAAAGGGCTCCAGATACTCGGCTCCCACTTTTTCGTGCAGGAAATCCTCGGTCAGGAAATCGGCCTCTTCGTTGTGCTCGTCAGCTAGGAAATGACCCAGATCGTGCAGCAGGGCCGCGGCCACTTGCACCGAACCAGCCCCGGCCTGTTGGGCTTGGTGAGCGCATTGCAGGGCGTGCTCGAGTTGGGTCACGATTTCGTCGTAAAAGGACTGGCCCCGCCGCTCCATGTACGCGAATAAAGCATCGACTTTTTGGGTCGGCGTGCCTTGGGCCAATTCTCTGGCTAGGGAGGGATCTACGAGTGTATTCATGGCTTTGCGGTCTTCCCTTGAAAGTGGTCGATTTCGCTAATCAGGTGGAACAGCCGATCCTTAACATTGTTACCAAAACTACCTTTATTTTTAGTTCGCTTACGCCTAAGAAAACCGACATCAGGCAACGCACTGACAAATAGATGGAGGAAATGTATGGCCCGGTATCTTCTGAGTCTATCCCTAATTCTCGCACTGCTAGACGCCGCCAGCGCCCAAAACCCACCCGCCGATGGTCCCTTCGCCTTCGCCCTGATTGGGGACATGCCATACTCCCCGACCGACAGCGTCCGCTTTGGTCGGCTCGTCGAGGACATTAACCGCGCCGAGAGTTTGGAATGGGTCGTCCACGTGGGCGACATCAAGGGCGGCAGTAGTCCCTGTAGCGATGGCCTGCTACAGAACCGCTTCGAGTGGTTCCAGCAATTTGCACGCCCTTTTGTTTTGGTGCCAGGCGACAACGACTGGACCGACTGCCACCGGAGCGGATACCAGCCGCTGGATCGGCTGGCACACGTGCGGGCGCTCTTTTTTTCGCGCCCGGGTTGGACTCTGGGCCAGCAACCCATGCGCGTCGGCACCCAAGGGGGCACCTTCCCCGAGCACGTGCGCTGGACCCACGGGCGGACGAGCTTTGCGGTGCTGCACATCGTTGGCAGTCACAATGCCACCGCCAAGTTTAAAGGCCGCACTCAGGCCAATGATGATGAAGTCAAAAGCCGCACCGCCGCCGCCATTGCCTGGATGCGCGAAACATTCGTCCAAGCCACAGAACAAGACCATCGCGCCATTTTCCTCATCATTCACGCCAATCCGCGCTTTGAGAAACGCGAAGACGAGCCGGACGGGCCGTACGCCACTTTTTTGCAGGCTCTAGAAGAAGAGGTCGTCCGCTTTGGCCGGCCGGTGGCCCTAGCCCACGGCGACTCCCACTATTTCCGCGTGGACAAGCCGCTGCGCCAAGCAACCACGGGACGGCGCTTGGTGCGCTTCACGCGCATCGAACCCTTCGGCACGCCCGATATCCACTGGCTGCGGGTAATTGTCGATCCGGCCGACAGCCATATCTTCCGGGTTCATGCCGAAATCGTCGAAGCCAATCTCGACTAATCCGAGGCTAGCCGCATCGAGATTTTTAAGCGATGCAGAGAATCTCCAAAGGCGTGGCGTAGCCGCCGGGGATATGGGCGGCGCTCCACTCCGGCGCATCGCGTCGCGGCAGTGACAGGGCCGGCTCGCCCTTGCAGCTCAAGCGGTACAGCAGCCGGGCATCGTCAAGCGAGTTGATATTCGACTTGATCGGCGGCGAATTGTGCAGGGTCATGTAGTTGTCCCACAGCGTCACATCGCCTAACGCGTGCGGGTGGTCGTAGCGGAACTGCGGCTGCAGCACATGCGCTTCGAGCCGGTCGAGAAACGCGCGCGATGCTTCCGCGGACATCCCTTCCACCTCGACCGCCGGCCGCACCCTTGGCCGCGACGCCCAGATTGGACTGTGCAGGGACTTGATGCCAGAACGCGGGTTGGTGCGCACCAGCGGGGCGAGCCAGCCTTCGTCTCCCTCGTTCAACCGCCGCCGCAACTGAATTTGCTCCAGAGTTGCCTGTTCTGTCGGCGGCAGTGCGGCAAAGGCTGCTGCGGTGTCGGCAAAGGCCGTCTCGCCGTTCAACGGCAGGCGCTTGCGCAACCGCATGAGTTCGCTATCCGAGCCTTCGTAGTACGGATGAACCTTGTCGTCCTCTGGTGCTTGCACCCAGTTCCCGCCTGGGGCATCGACCGGCGACTTGTGGGCGAGAAACATCGAGACGTAGATCGGCAAGGGCTCGTACTCAATGTCCGTGTGCCACGAGCCGCCCCCGGTCACTCCGACGGGAGCCGCACTGAGTTCCCCCCGAAAGTTGGATACGACCAGCACCGCAGGCGACTCGTGCGGCAGGCATTGCAGTTGGCCGGGGAAGGCGGCGTTGACCGCAGCGGCCGAGCGGCGCTCAAAGGGAATTAGCTCAAAGGGACCGTCGCTGTCGCCATCTTGCTGAGCCGGTTTACCCCCGCGCATGAAGTTGTTGGGGTGCGGTACCGGCGCGCCCCAGTGGTTGGCGAAGCGCTCGAAGTGGGCTAGAGAAAAGGCTTCCAAGTCCTGCCCGGCAATGCTGACGATACGAAACTGGCTCAGGGCGTCCAGCAGGAAGGAGACCTGCTCGGGATTGAGCGGGCGGCACAGATCTATGCCGGTAAAGCGCCGCCCGGCACCGCTGGCAGCCAGTGGGCCCTCGCTGTGGGCGTCCGAGCCGAACAACTCGCGCAGCCTTTCATCTAACGGTTCTGTCTTTTGGCCCATGATGCTCCATCTTTTATGCCCACAGCGATCCGAGAGGCTCGTCTATGCACTTTTATCTTTGCGCCTTGAATTTGCCAAGCACATTTCACCCGGCGAATCCTCAAAGGTGCGGTGCCTAGTCCGCGTCCGCCCGCTCTAAGGCGGCCTCATGGTGCTCTTTGAGCAGCTCGTCGAGGGCCTTAGAGGTATTCATGTAGCTGGACCACTCATAAGGCGTGATCTCAAAGCGCCAATCTCCCAACAGGGGGTCAGCGCCTCGCGCCAAGAGCAACTGGGCGATCTCTAGCTGGTCGGCCATGACGGTTTTATGTAGGGGCGTACTGCCGCGGTCGTACCGGCTAAACCCACGGGCATACCCGTTGACGTCCGCGCCGCGATCCAGCAAAAATTCCGCCGCTTCCAGCGCGCCGCTATAGGCCGCAAGATTGAGTGCTTCCACCATAATCTGCTCGGCGGTCAGCACCATGTCAGGATCCGGGTGATAGAGGTGGCCGATCCCCTCTTTTAGCTGGCCCTCGGAGTCGAAGAACTCGGCCATCAGATCAACGCGGTTGACACCAGCGGCAAATCGCAAATCCACGGTCGCCCCCTCGGCGACCAACATGCGCGCCAGCTCTATATCCCTCTCTCTCAGCGCGTTCCATAAAATTTGGCCCCGGTTGCGGTTCACGTCCACGCCGTTGGTCACTAGGAGTTGGATCATTTCGGGCTTGCTCTCGGCCCATTCGAGCTGGTCGCTTTCTATGAACATATCCAACACGCTGATCGAGTCGTACGTGGCGGCGTTGGGGTCGGCACCGGCTGAGATCAGGGCCGCGGCTAGTTCAACCGCGTTTTCGGGCAGCGGCACTCGTTGCGGCTCGCCGGCGAGGTGGTGCAAGAGCGTGGCCCCGCGAAAATGGGGGTATTCGTAGTACTCGTCGAAATAGCCGCGCGCCGTCGCTAGCTCGGAGTACTCCGCGAGTAGTTTCTGTAGCGTCTCGCTGTCGCCGGCGTCGATAGCTTCTACCGCCTCGTAAAAGGCTTTGTGGCCGGCGTCGCTGCGGTCGCGGCCCTGGGGCGGCAGTTCCTCGTCTTCGTGCGGAATGGCCAAGGCGACCAATTCGGGCGGGCGCTCTCCGTTGCCCAGCGGCACGACCACGTATTGGCGACCGCCGGCCGTATAGCTCATCGGCGCGCCATAGGCGTTGCTGGGCAATTCAACGCGGCCGATTCCCGCGCCCGACGCCAGTTCGTACGCCCGCAGGTATGCGTCGCGATCGACAAAGTAGTCCCTGCCAGCGTCGGCTAGGTCGTGCGGGTCATCGGAAGTAGCCAACAGGAGATTCGGCGTGGCCAAGATAAAGGTGCGGTTGTTCCAGCCCATATCTGGCAGGTCGAGGCCCTTGAGTGCCGGGTGATTGACCGGACCTTTGCCCACCGTCGTCCGCCATATATGCTCGCCGCTATTCAGGTCAATCGCCGTGATGCTGCCGTACGGGGGCTTGACCAGCGGCAGACCGCGCGGGCCGAGGATCTGCCGTCCGGCGCTGGCAGAAAATGCCGAATACGCATCTAGGTCGCGCACCGGCCGCAGTTCCACGTTGGTGATGATCATGTGCGACGGCACATACAGCACGCCCGTGCGCGGATCCGCCGCGCCCCCAGCCCAGTCGGCACCGCCGACTTGGCCCGGAACCGACAAAACGCCCTTCTCGGTCGGCGGCGCGTAGAGCGGACCGTAGTCGTACTCGGCGAGAATGGCCTCGGCTTCTTCGCGCAACTCAGGCGTGAAGTCAATCAGGTCGTCTTCACTGATGCCTTGGCGCTCGAAGGCCGCTGGTTTGGTCGGAAACGGCTGCGTCGGCGAGGTCTTTTCACCTGGCACTTGAGATTGGGGCACCGACTTTTCCTCGATTGGCCAGATCGGCTCGCCGGTTATGCGGTCAAAGACAAAGCAAAAGGCCTGTTTGGTTAGCTGAGCGACGACCTTGCGCTCTTGGCCATCGACGACCACGTCCAACAGCAGGGGAGCGACCGGCGGGTCGTAGTCCCACAGGCCGTGGTGGACGAGCTGATAGTGCCAAACCCGCTCGCCGGTCTCGGCCTTTAGACAGACCACCGACTCGCTGAACAGGTTGTCGCCGGGGCGCTCGCCGCCGTAGTAGTCGTGGCTGGCCGTACTCACTGGCAGGTAGAGATAGCCCAACTCGTCGTCGGCCGTCATCGTAGCCCACACATTGGCCGCGCCGTAGGTCTTCCACGCCTCGTACCCCCACGTCTCGTTGCCGTACTCGCCTTCCTGCGGGATCGTGTGGAATTCCCATACTTTCTCGCCGGTACGCGCGTCAAAGGCCTGCACATCACCCGGCGGTATGTACTCAGCTGGCGGTCGGCCACGCACATCCACAATCGCCGAGCCAACGGCGACCACGCCCCGGCACACCACGGGTGGGGCCGAGACTCCGTAGCCCCTGCGCTCCCGTTCGCTCAACGGCCGGCGCAGTAAGGCTCCCAAATCGACGCGCCCGCCCTCGCCAAAAGTCGAGTCGGGGAGGCCGGTCTTGGCGTCTATGGAGTACAGATGGGCGGTTGATGTCGCGATAAACACCCGCTCCACCTCGCCATCGGTCCAATAGCTCACCCCGCGCGAATTGCCCACGAAAGCGGAACTGGCCTGCCAAGACTCCGGGTCGAACGCCCATAATTCCTCGCCGCTTTGGCCGTCAATGGCCGAGAGGATGTTGTAGGGCGAGCCATAGTAAAGCACGCCGTTAATGGCGACCGGCGTGCCTCGGTTGTTGTCAAAGCGGAGACCACCGCGCCCCCAACCGCCCCGACCGCGACCCCGTTCCTGGCTTCGGTTAGCTCTCGCCGTCTCGTAGATCTGTACGTCGCGGGGCCGGTAGCGCCAAACCACGCGCAATTGATCGAAGTTGTCGCGGTTGATCTGGTCGGCGGGGGTGTAGCGGGTGCCGCCCTGATCGGCCCCGTAGTACGGCCAATCGACATCGTCGGCAAACGCCGCAGACGCGAGCGAAAGCGACAATGCGATCGCTAAGGGCCGGCAGGCGCGTTTATTCATCGGATTTCTCCTCTTCCGTTCGGGGACCCGCCTGCTCTACGGCGGCCTCATAGTGCTCTTTGAGCAGCTCGTCGAAGGCCTTAGAGGTGTCCAAGTAGTTGGTCCACCCATAAGGCGTGGTGTCGTAGGCCCGGTCCCCCAGGAGCGAGTTCGCGCCCCGCGCCAAGAGCAGGCGGGCCATCTCTAGCTGGTTGGCCATGGCGGCTTTGTGCAGAGGCGTACTGCCGTGGTCGTAGCGGTGAAACTCACCGGCAAAGCCGTCGATATCCGCACCGCGATCCAGCAAGAATTCCGCCGCTTCCAACGCGCCGCTATAAGCCGCAAAGTTAAGCGCTTCCACCACAATCTGCTCGGCGGTTAGCAAGGTGTCCGGGTTGGGATGGTACAGGTGGCCGGTTCCCTCTTTCAACTTGCCCTCCGAGTCGAAGAACTCCGCCATCAGATCAACGCGGTTGACCCCGGCAGCAAAGCGCAAATCCACGGGCGCACCCGCCGCAATCAACATGCGAGCTAGCTCCAATTCTCCCTCGATAAGTGCATCCCACAGCACCCGACCTCGGTTGCGCCCTAAGTCCACGCCCTCGGCGGCCAAGAGCTGAACCATCTCGTCCTTATTCCCAGCCCAACCGAGCTGGGCACTGCTTATCACCAAGTCCAGCACGGCGACCGAGTCATACGTGGCGGCGTTGGGGTCGGCACCGGCGGCGAGCAGGGCAGCGGCTAATTCAACCGCATTCTCAGGCAGCGGCACTCGTTGTGGCTCGCCAGCCGCATGGTGCAAGAGAGTAGCTCCACGAAAGTAAGGATATTCGTAGTACTCATCGAAATAGCCACGCGCCGTCGTTAGCTCGGGGTACTCCGCGAGCAGTTTCTGTAGCGTCTCGCGGTCTCCGGCATCGATGGCTTTTACGGCCTCGTAGAAGGCCCGGTGGTCGGCGTCGCTCCGGTCGCGCCCTTGGGGCGGCAGTTCCTCACCCTCGTGTGGAATGGCCAAGGCGATCAATTCGGGCGGGCGACCTGACTCACCTAGATAGTTGCCCAGCGGCACGACCACGTATTGACGCCCGTCGGCCATATAGCTCATCGGCGCGCCATAGGCATTGCTAGGCAGTTCGACGCGGTCAATCTCCCGACCCGACGATAGCTCGTACGCCCGCAGATAGGCATCGCGATCGACGAAGTAATCCTCGCCGGCGTCGGCTAGGCCGTGCGGGTCCTGCGAAGTGGCCAACAGGAGGTTCGGCGTAGCCAAGACGAAGGTGCGGTTGTCCCAGCCCATATCCGGCAGGTCGAGGCCCTTGAGCGCCGGGTGATTGACCGGGCCCTTGCCCACCGTCGTCCGCCATATATGCTCACCGCTGTTGAGGTCAATCGCCGTGATACTGCCGTACGGGGGCTTGACCAGCGGCAGACCTCGGGGGCCGACGACGTGCATGTTGTTGTTAGCAGAAAACTCCGAGTGCGCCTCCGGGTCATCTACCGGATGCAACTGCACGGTGGTGATGGCCATGTGCGATGGCACGTAGAGCACGCCCGTACTAGGATCCGCCGCACCCCCCGCCCAGTCAGCACCACCCCATTGGCCTGGAACCGACAAGACGCCCTTCTCCGTCGGTGGCGTGTAGAGCGGACCATAATCGTATTCAGCGAGAATGGCCTTGGCTTCCTCGCGCAACTCGGGCGTAAAGTCAATAAGATCGTCTTCACTGATGCCTTGGCGCTCGAAAGGGGCCGGCTTGGTCGGAAAAGGCTGCGTCGGCGAGGTCTTTTCGCTGGGCACTTGCGATTGGGGAACGGGCTTTTCGACGATCGGCCAGATCGGCTCGCCGGTCACGCGATCAAAGACAAAGCAAAAGGCTTGTTTGGTTAGCTGGGCGACGACCTTGCGCTGTTGGCCATCGACGACCACGTCCAACAGCAGGGGAGCGACCGGCGGGTCGTAGTCCCACAGACCGTGATGGACGAGCTGATAGTGCCAAACCCGCTCGCCGGTCTCTGCTTGAAGGCAGACGACCGACTCGCTGAAGAGGTTGTCGCCGGGGCGCTCGCCGCCGTAGTAGTCGTGGCTGGCCGTGCTCACTGGTAGGTAGAAGTACCCCAGTTCCTCGTCGGCCGTCATTGTAGCCCAGACGTTGGCCGCGCCGTATTTTTTCCACGCATCACTTTCCCACGTCTCATTGCCGTACTCGTCCTCCAGTGGGATCGTGTGGAATTCCCATACCTTCTCGCCGGTACGCGCGTCAAAGGCCTGCACATCGCCCGGAGGGGTATACTCGGGCGGCGGCTGGAAGCGCCAGTCGCCCATGGCCGAGCCAACGGCGACCACGCTTCGGCAAACCACGGGTTGGGATGTGACTCCGTAGTTCCAGCGATCCCTTTCGCCCAGCGGCCGGCGCAGCGAGGCCCCTAAATCGACGCGCCCGCCCTCGCCGAAGTCCGGGTCGGGCAGGCCGGTCTTGGCGTCGATGGAATACAAATGGGAAGTCGAAGTCGCCATGAATACCCGCTCAACCTCGCCATCGGTCCAATAGCTAACTCCGCGCAAATTGCCCAAGAAGCGGAAGTTCATCCGCCAAGCCTCTGGGTCAAAGGTCCACAGTTCCTCGCCGCTTTGGCCGTCGAGAGCCACGAGAATGTTGAAGGGCGAGGCATAGTAGAGCACGCCATTGACGGCGAGCGGCGTGCCGCGATTGTTGTCGAAGCTGAGACTGCGTCCCTCCGGGTTGGGGCCAGCCGTCTCGTAGATCTGCTGATCGGGGGGGCGGTAGCGCCAAACCACGCGCAACTGATCGAAATTGTCGCGATTGATCTGATCCGCCGGGGTGTAGCGGGTGCCGCCTTGGTCGGCCCCGTAGTACGGCCAATCGACATCGTCGGCAAACACCGCTCCCGCGAGCGACAGCGACAACAGCGCCAGCAAGGCCCCACAGACTCGTCTGTTCATGCTTTCTCCTCTCTTCATAAGTAAGGTCTCGAAGGAAGAGTTGGCGTTAAACAGTGTCAACGGAGCCGTTCGTTGCAAGGCCTTCTGCAAGCTCAGCGGTACTGGTCCAAATTCCCCTTGTATTCCAAGCCCAACACTTCCCGGCCCCGCGCCGTATTGCAGGTGGCGTCGGCTTCGGGCATGCCGACCACGTGCAATACGTCAAATTTCACCTCGTCCTTTTCTAAGGCCAATCGGCAGGCTTCGGCCAAATCGTGGCGGCAGACCAAGCCGTTGCGGATGTTCTGCAATGGTTCCCGCTGTTTGCCGATCCCCAAGCGCGAATCCCCGATGTAGTCGGGCCGCAAGACCACGATGGGCAGCCCGAAGGCTTCGTGGAACTGGCGGCACATTTCCTCCTGTAATCGCTTGCACACCGCGTACTGGCTGCCGTCGGGACGCCGCACCTCCGAAGAGAAAAAAATACCTTCGGGATGCACGGTCTGGCACGAGCCGATGTGTACTACTTTGCGGATTCCCTGCTCCTGGGCCGCTTGTAGGACATTCCACAAACCCTTGAGGTTGATGAGGAAGGGCTTGTCGTCGTTGGGATCGCCGCGGAAGTAAACCGCCGTGTGAATGACGCAATCCACGCCGCTGATGGCTCGCTCCACCGCGTGGTAATCGGCTATATCGCCGTGGATCACTTCGCCGCCGGCCCAATCGCCGTCAAGGTCGCGCCAAGCCTCCCAGGCTTGAGGCCCGTAGTCAAAGGCGCGGATGTCGTGTTTGCCAGCTAGGTTTTGCAAGACGGCGCGGCCTAACCAACCGGCGGCACCGAAGACCACTGTTTTCATGGGGGATTCCTTTCCCGAAATCGCCGATGGCATCCCGGTATGCAATCACCGGCCAGACCCGTTGCTCGTTATGTCACGCCTAACGGCGCGGTGAATCACCGCTGTTCATAGCGGTCGGCGCGGCGGCGACCCAACAGCTTTGGGCACAGGCGGCGGAAGTCATCGGGCATGCGTTCGTACGTCTCCGGCCACAGAGGCTGGTGGCCGCCTTCAATCCAATTGTTAAACCAAGGCGGGTAATACGCGATATTCAGCCCTATCCGCACGTCCTCGCTCTGATTGGCCCGGGCTTGGTGCAAAAGCCCCCCGTGCCACAACATCACGGAGCCAGCCCGGCCTTCCACGGGCTTGATCAACGGGCTATCTGCCTCCATATCGGGCGGCGGGCTAGGCCGCCGTGACCGATGGCTCATGGGCACGACGCCGGTGGCCCCGTTGGCCGCGGTAAAATCCGTGAGCATCCAGATGCTGTTGATCATCCACGGCACATCGGGCACTCGGGCAAACGATCCCGCAGAATCGACGTGTAAATGCTGAGTGGGGGCCCCAGGCCAAGTCGGCTTGGAGCACGCTTCAACGACGCGGCAACGCGGCCCCAAGAAGTGCCGCGCAAGAGCTACGGGGTCCGGGTGGAAAGCGCAATTCCAAACCTCGTCGTCTTGGTTGAGCATGCCGAACAAGGTCTGATAGTACTCGTCGCCCACGATATAGTCCAAGCAACGCGGGTCGCTGTGTAGCGCCAGACAGCGGCGGCCCAAAGCCAAGGCAGCCTCGCGGGGTATGCGGTCTTTTAGCACGCAGTACCCATACGCGTGTAGATGCTCGGCGGCGGTCTGCAATTCTTCGTTCATGCCTCTATCTCCACATCGGCTTCTTGGGCGACCTGCACTAGCTGGCACCAGACCCCTTCTTCCACCGGGATGCCTTCGCGCCGATAGCGCGTCTCCGCGGCGAATTCGCGTTCTCCCGGCACCAGCACTCCATTGCTGCCAAGCGCCGGCGCTGCCGAGCGCACATAGGCGATCATGCGGTCCAATTCAGCGCGAAAGCGCTCGGCGTCCCCCCAAGCAGCCGCATCCACCGCCAACAGCCACATCGTATTGGCATTGGATTCCAGCCCCTCCTCGCGCCAAGTCGGCTCGCCCAGCAGGCAGCTAAAAATCTGGGCCATGAAGCCCAAGCCGAAGCCCTTGTATCCTTGGTCCCCGCCAAAGGGCAAGATCGCCCCGGCCTTGTACAGGTCGGCGGGGGCGGTGGAAGGCGCTCCGCTCCGATCTACCAAAGTCCCTTCGGGCAGCGCTTGCTCGGTATCCCGGTATAGGCGCACGCGTCCTTCGGGCAGGGCCGCGGTTGAAAAATCCATTACTACGGGCTGATTCGAGGTAGGCGCGGCAAACGAAATGGGGTTGGTGCCCAGCCGCCCTTCGCGTCCGCCAAACGGCGCTACCCAATGCCCCTCGCCCGCCGTGCTGCAGGTGACCAGCGCCACGCACTGGGCCTGCGCGGCCTGTTCCGCGTACGCTCCCAGCCGCCCTACGTGACGGCAGCGGCGCAGGCTGGCACTGCCCACGCCAAACCGCTGGGCGCGCTCAACCGCCAGCTCCGTGGCCCGACCAGCCCCAATTTGGCCGAAATTCCACTGCCCATCCACCAGCGCGGTAGCAGCGGCACCTTCTCGCACCAACACCTCCGCGCCCGGCACGATGGCACCGCGACGGATGTCTTCTACATACTGCGGTACGCGCAATACTCCGTGCGAAGGCAGGCCCATGAGATCGGCCTGTACCAACAGGCGGGCCACAGTCTGCGCCTCTTGGGCCGGAGTGCCGTGGACCTCAAAAATGGCGGCTGCTAACCGCTCCAACTCGTCGGCTTGGAATCGTCTCGTCATCGGTCTGCCCAGGTCTCACTCTACGACAAAGGTTGCACGGGTCTCTTGGCTCTCCTCGTAGCCAATGCGGATTGCCTTGGCCCGCAAGGTAGCCGTCCCAACTTCCATGCGCAACGGCTCGGTGTAGAGGTGCCAGTGCGGCTGGTCGTCTAGGGCATACGCGATAGAAGCCCCCTGCGTGGCGCAGTGGAGTTGCACCAGCAGCGGCCCTTGGAATGTACCGCCTTCCAGCGCTGGCTCGGTCCCGGGGCTGTCGGCGCAAATGGGCACGCACACCGGCGGGGCCGTCTGTGGCTGTTGGCCATCGGGATACCACTGCCGCACCATTTCGCTTTCCGCCATTCGGCCCATGTCGCCCACTTCTCGCAGCCATTCGTCCAAGGCTCCGCGCAGTCGATCCCGCTCCGGCTGGTACTGGGGATCGGCTGCCAAGTTATTGATCTCGTGCGGATCGGCTTCCGTGTCGTACAGCTCTTCGACCGGCCTCGGGTAGCGGAACATGGCCCTTTGCGTTTCGTCCAGCTCGTCGGCCAAGTGCAAGCGCCACATCTCCTGTACAATGGGGTGCCGATTGCGATAGGGGATCCACGCCAAGTAGGGGAGATCTGGCCGATAGTTGCGGATGTACTTAAAGCGGCGGTCGCGCACAGCCCGTACCATGTCGTACGCCTCGTCGTGCCGGTCGCGGCTCGCGTATATGTACTCTCGCGGCGATTGGGCTTGGCGGCCCAAAAACGCGCGGCCCTGCATGTGGGCAGGCACATCAATCCCCGCGAGCGAGAGCACCGTAGGGCCTAAATCGACGGTGCTTACCAAGTCCTCGCAGACCTGCCCAGCTTCCATGCCTGGGCCGCGGACGATCAGGGGGACGTGAATGCCCGCGTCGTACGGCCAGCGCTTGCCGCGCGGCAGCGGGCCGTGATCGCTCCAGTGAAAGACGTACGTATTATCGGACAAGCCATCTTCGTCGAGTTGTTGCAGGAGCTGGGCAAGCTCTTGGTCGCTGTGCGCAATATGCGTGTACATCCGCGCCATGGCTTGGCGCACTGAGGGGGTATCGGGGAAATAGGGCGGCAGCGGGATAGCATCCGGGTCGAACTCCGGTTCGGGGCACTTCTCGGGCCACATGCCGCTTTCGTGGGTGCGCGTGGGGTTGAAAACCGCGAAAAACGGCTGGTCTGGATCGGGACGGTCGCGCCAGTGGGCGGGCGGGCCGAGCGCGTCCCAAGCGGTCAGCGGGGGAGTAAACTGGTAGTCGGTCTTGGCGTTGTTGCTGCAGTAATAGCCAGCCGCCCGCAGGTATTCCGTGAAGCACTTTACGTAGTGCGGCACAACGGCTGAATACGGGGTGGGCATTTCCGGCGTGGCGCGATTGGCGTGGGTCGTGCGCATGTGGTGGGTGCCGATGGAGATTGGGTACATGCCGGTGATGATGGCCGACCGGGCCGGGGCGCAGACGCCGGCCGTAGAGAAGCAGCGCGTCCAGCGGCATCCCTCGGCTGCGAGCCGATCCAACGTGGGCGTGCGCGCCACCGCATCGCCGTAGCAGCCGTATCGGGGATTGGTATCCTCAAATGAAATCCACAGAAAGTTGGGTTTGTCCCGACTTAAAGTCGAGGTGAAATGTTCCGTGGTCATAGATTCCTATTCTTTGTTTTTTAATAAAGTGATGGTTCGCGCATTCCGCGCCACGCCCGCCGCGCCGAAAATTGCAGCGGGACGCGGCGAACTGTCAAGCGCGTGATTCACCTACATCTCGGCCGCTCGCTCACTGCATAGGGTTGTTTGTAGCATGCTCGTTACGCATAATATGCGCTGTCATTTCTCAAAAAAGACGACGCCAAGAAGAAGCCACCATGAATCAGGACGCCTGTCGCCGCAGAGTAGAAACATTGTTAGAGGAGGCCGATGTGCGCATTGGCGGAGATCGGCCTTGGGATATAGAGGTCCACGACGACCGCTTGTTCGCGCACGTACTAGGCCACGGATCACTGGGCGCGGGCGAGTCGTATATGGATGGGTGGTGGGACTGCCCGCAGCTAGACGAGCTTTGCGCGCGGATCTTACGCGCCCGGCTGAACCTGAAGTTGGGCGGGCGGCACCTGCTTTTGCCCTATTTGAAGGCACGGCTGCTCAACCTGCAAACGCCCTCCCGCGCCTTCCAAGTCGGCCAGCGCCACTACGATATAGGCAACGATCTGTACCGGGCTATGCTCGACCAGCGCATGATCTATAGCTGCGGGTACTGGCGCAATGCCGCCAACTTAGACGAGGCGCAAGAAGCCAAGCTCGACTTGTGCTGCCGCAAGCTGGGGCTGGAGCCGGGGATGACCCTACTCGACATCGGCTGCGGCTGGGGAGGCACCCTGCGGTTTGCGGTCCAGCGCTACGGAGTCAAAGGGGTTGGCGTCACCGTCTCCAAGGAGCAGGCAAAACTGGCCGCGGAGACGTGCCGCGGGCTGCCGGTGGAGATTCGCTTGCAGGACTACCGAGCCTTAGACGAGCGCTTTGACCGCATTTTGTCAATCGGCATGTTCGAGCACGTGGGCGTCAAGAACTATCCAGCCTTCATGCACACGGTCAAACGCTGCTTAGCCCCAGACGGGCGTTTTTTATTGCACACCATCGGCCGCAGCGGCTCGGCGGCCCGTAACGATCCTTGGATTGAGCGCTACGTCTTCCCCAACTCTCTGCTGCCTTCGGCCAAACAGATTACTACGGCCGCCGAGGGGAACTTTGTCTTGGAGGACTGGCACGCCTTCGGGCCGCATTACGACCGGACGCTGATGGCTTGGTACGCCAACTTCAACGCGGCTTGGAGCGAGCTCAAGGCCCACTACGACGAGCGCTTCTACCGGATGTGGACGTTCTACTTGCTGACCTCCGCTGGCTCCTTCCGCGCCCGGGCGAACCAGCTTTGGCAAGTACTCTTCTCGTCCAGCGGAATTGAAGGGTCCTACGAAGTACCGCGATAAAAGATGCCTACACAGACAAAACGTTCAGGAGGTCTATCTTGGCCGAGGTGAAACACCTAGCCATGGGAGCGCTAACCGCAGGGCTAGAAGACATTCGTCAGTCGCCCAGATCCATGGGCGTATTGGAGCTGATCGTGCGGCGGCCGCAGACAGAGACGCGGGAAGTCTTAGACGTGGGGGAATTCGATCTAGTCGAAGGGCTGGTGGGCGACAATTGGAAAAAGCGCGGCAGCTCACAAACCTCAGATGGGTCGGCGCACCCAGACATGCAACTCACGGTGACCAACGCCCGCTTGATGGCCTTGGTGGCCCAAGAGAAGCAGCATTGGCCCCTAGCAGGGGATCAGCTATACATCGACTTCGACCTAAGCGTGGACAACGTGCCCCCGGGGACTCGTCTGTCCCTAGGCGCGGCCGTGATCCAAATCACGGAGCCACCCCACACCGGTTGCAAAAAATTTGCCGCCCGCTTTGGGCTGGATGCCCTGAAATTTATCAGTTCGCCAGAGGGCAAACAGCTTCAGTTGCGCGGCGTCAACGCCAAGGTTATTCGCCCAGGCGCGATACGGGTTGGAGACGTCGTGAAGAAGCGGTGAACACGCCCTAGCCTCGGCCGATTACCACTGGGCCTTTCGCTCGGCGCGCTGCTGGACCGTCTTGCTGTTGGACTGGTAGCGTGGTCCTAAAACCCGCCACCCTGCGGACCGTCTCCACCCCTCGCGGACCACCACCGCCCATGTCGCCACTCGTGCCGCTACGCCTGCCTCCTCGCTGGGCTTCAAGCGCCACGGCGCTCGCTAACTCCTTGTAAAAATTCTGCGGGACACTACGGCTAATTAGGCACTCCATCGCCGCGACTTATTCCCGCGCTTTTGCGGGGGTTGATCCGCTCGACGAGGCGGTGCTGTGTTCGTTGCTGCTTCTAAAGGGGACGTTGCTAGACTTTGAGACCCAATTTACAATAATCTATTCTCATGCGGTCCGAGGGCTAGGCAATCACTAGGACAATCCGAACGTTTTTCAATTGAAGAGGAGATACCGTGGCGGAAAATCTGACCCTTCAAATCGAGGAAATTCGCGACAGTTTGACGCGAGGAGACTTTGTCAACGAAGCTCAAATTTCTCGCAGCGTGGTGATGCGTCTCCTGAATACACTGGGTTGGAACGTCTGGGACCCTAAAGTGGTGATTCCCGAGTTTCCCATCGAGAGACTCAGCGTCGATTACGCACTTTGTCATCCGCCCGGCAAGCCGTCCGTCTTGGTCGAGGTCAAAGGTGTAGGCAATGCAAACGCAAAAGGCGAAGAGCAGCTCTTTAATTACTGCTTTAAACAGGGAGTTCCGCTCGCCGTGCTGACCGACGGGCGTTCTTGGGGGTTCTTCTTTCCAGCAGGACAGGGTAGCTACCAAGAACGGCGCTTTGCCACGGTGGACTTAGTTGATGACGACTCGGCTGAAGGTGCCGAGAGAATAAGCCGCTATCTCGCCTTTGAGACCGTGCGAGCCGGGGAAGCGCACCGACGCGCCCATGACGACTACTACGCTTTCCGACAGCAGAGCGAAGCGGCTGCGAACTTCGAGGTGGTATGGGCCGAACTTCTCCGCGAGCCGCCCGAGGTCCTCAAGAACTGGTTCTGTGAGGAAGTGGAACGGACCAGTGGTGTGCGACCGGACCTTCTCCGCGTGGAAGAGTTTATTCGGGGTCAAGGTTCCAAGTCATCGCCAAGACGTTCTCAAAGGGTGAAGACTTCTGAGGTTCCTACCGAACCAACACTGGAGCATTCCCAAGCAGTTTCCGAACTCCTCAAGGGCCGACAGGGGAAAGAGTTTTCGTTCACCTTCCGCGGGCAAACGGAATGGTTCCGTAATGGCAAAGAATTGTTGGTGGGCGTCTTCGAGCGGCTTTTAGAAAAGGATGCCCAGTTCTGCGAGAAACTGGAACCGCATTTGAAGGGACGTACGCGGCAGTACCTCGCACGCGATCGGTATGCGCTCTACCCCGACGATCGCAAGCTAGCCAATACACAGGCCGTCTCCCTGTCCGGCGGGTGGTGGCTAGGGACGAACAGTTCTACGTCCCTGAAAAGGGGCCAAATACAGGAAGCGTGCCGAGTCGCCGGCATCAAGTTCGGCAAGGACCTGATCGTCAAACTCGGCGAGTAGAGAGAACTGTGTTTTGGGCTTCCTTGGCAATCTTGTCAATCGCCTGAATCGCGTCCTTAGCGTCTTTTTGCGATATGTGCGGTTTCAAAGCCGTCAGCCGCGTGGATCTTTCATCAACCGAGGTTTCCTCCGCCGGAAGACTCACGTAGAACGCAGTTGCAAGACGCTCGAGTTCGATGACGCCTTTGTCGCTGAGCTGGTTGGTCACGAACTCAACGGCTGGCCCGTACTTCTCCAAGGTCATGGGATAAAGGCTCTTTATGTATTCGCTCTGCGGCGTAGGGGAGATACGGGGACCGTAGGACTCTTGCGTTTCAAGCTCCAATAATCCGTCCGCACGTAGAGCAGTGAGTTCATCTCTCAAGTCGAACGAGAACGGTCCATGCTTGTACAGGATAAAATTGAAGCCCAGCGGAATTTCGGCGAGCTCCTGCGCAAAAAACGTGGCTTTCTGAACATGCGTCTCGCCGCACCAGCTTCCCTTTTCGCGAAGCTCCTCTATCAGTCGCGTCAATAGCCCGGCCCTTTGCATTCTATCCATCTTGTTCCTCCTCTTCTGGTTCGTTGATAATTGTACCATGGTTGTCGTTCAGCCATGTATTTGCCTCGGCGAAACACTGCCGATCAGCGAAGACGTAGTCGATTGAAACCACAGGTATGTTGCTTAACACCTCGGAAAAGGTGATGGACGATATAATCCGGCCGTCACGCATTTGCACAGGGAAATCCGGCGTACCGCTTTTTGGACGATAACGGTCATGACGGAAGTGTTCCTCGCCGTATTGATCCGCTAACGCCTTGAAAACTAATTCTCCTGACTCCGGGTTGATGGAGACATCTTGGGGGTTCCGTCGGTAGAGGCACTTGAAGTGCTCGCGTAGTACGATCCGGCGTGCATATGTATGACCAACCTTCTCCTCCTCAAATGCGGCTTCCCGTAGAGCAACAGTCACTTCGCTGTCCGTCGTTTTCAGATGACTCTCCAAGTCCGTTGCAAACGCGCCATGATCGAGCCATTCCTTGAGAAAATCCGTTAGATGAATGTTGTAAATTCGACGCACGGGATGAAAGTAAACCTGCGAGTACATAAAATATCGTGCAAGCATCAACGCTTCCGCTGACTGAATGCCGCCCTCTTCCATACCAAGTGCTGGCTCTTGAGATTCCCCATTCTCGCCCGATGGGGCCGGCGGCAAAATGCGCAGAGTATCGATCAGCCGGTGGTGGTCAAACTTTCCATAGACGACTCCTACATGATGCGAGTCCCGTAACAGATAGTCCATGCGGTCGACGCCAAACGCATCTCCAACGATGATTTCCGTCAAGATCGTCTCCCAATCTGTGAACTCTAGGTTGATCGCCTTCTTCGGTCCGATAGCCAGTTTTTCGATATCTCCGGGACGAAGCGGGGGGGTGACAGATTCCCAAATCATTTTCATCTCGTCGCTAACAATAATCTCTCGCGTCAAATTCTCGTGATCCCAGTCGTCTGGCAGAAGCTCCTTTTCAGCCGCGTGCGAGAAAGGCAGATGGCCAATGTCGTGGCAGAGTGCGGCCATACGAACCACCCGCCGCCAATACGCTCGTTGGTCAGGAGCATTGAGCGGTCCCAGCAAATGCTTGATTTCATCCGTGCCATTGTCTGGATCAGTGACAACATCGAAGACCCGTCCGGCGAGTTCCATAACGCCGAGCGAATGCTCAAATCGCTTATGTGTTGCGCCAGGATAAATAAGATAGGTCATTGCCAGTTGGTGGATATGACGTAGTCTCTGGAACGGACGGGAATCAAGAACTTTGCGTTCGTCGCTGTCCAAACGAATGAACACATGGATTGGGTCTCTAATTTCGTGAGTATACTTCACGGAATTTTATTCCTTATGGAAAAATCAGTCGGGCCACCCACCTAACAGGTTTTACCCAGCACAGGATACACATCGACGGGTGATGGGCAAAAACGTTTCAGTACTGGAACTAGCAACTTATTATCTTGTCAAAGAGCTACATTGCGATAAAAAGCCTACGAGTGACATATATCCGAGTCAAGAGGGTTGTGTCGCTACTCGCACCCTTTGCGCTAGCTCCCACACACTAAAAGCTGGATATTATAGATGTTGAGAACCTGATACTCTTGCAAACCGGATGCTCCCGGCTACCCATTAGCACTACGATGATGTTCCAAAGATGGAAACCCGTCTATAGTTACGTCAAAAGGTGACATTGTCCTCAAGACCTAAGATCTCGCATGGAGGAAAGAGTTTCTGGACTTGGTGTTGCGGGACTCGGCCCGCGTCGTGGCCTGTCCAGCGCGGGGGCTAGGCAACATGCGGGTTCAGAAAAGATAGAAAAGACCGTTGGCCGAAAGCCGTTTGCTGCCTTCTTTTTTTGCCAATAAAGTCCACCACCACATCCTCATCTCTCACGCCGAATCTCGCAGCAAGACCAAGCTCAGTACGTCCACTGTCGCGGCAGCGGCCGCTCGCGCGCTAGCAGCCTCTCTAGCAACCGCTTGCGGACCGCTTGCAGTTGAGTGGCGTACGCGCTTTCGCCCGCCACGTCCTCGTAGGCCAGCGGGTCGCGCTCTAAGTCGAAGAGTGCCTCCGCTCCGCTCGCGTCCACTACATAGCGCAACCCCTCCACGCGCAGCGTCTTCCAGTTGGATTGCGGTTTGGTCGGCGTCATTTCCGTGATGGCGGAGCCACGACCGTCGCTCTCCTCGCCGCGTAAGTCGGCCAGCAGGGAGCTGCCTTGCAATGCAGCCGGCCGCTGAATTGCGGCGGCTTCCAGCAGCGTCGGCACCACGTCTAACGCCTCGACGATGCGGGAGCAATGCCCACCGTCCCTTGCTCCGGCGGGCCAGCGCATCAGCAAGGGGACGCGCGTGACCGCATCGTGCCCGGGGTAGCCCTTGCCGTAGCGCAGATGTTCGCCGAGCCATTCGCCGTGGTCGGACGTGAAGACGACGATGGTATTGTCCGCAATGCCGAGAGCGTCGAGCCGGTCGAGGATGCGGCCGACGTGGTGATCGACCTCGGATACCATGGCGTAATAGCCGTGGCGGGCGGAGCGCAATTCGTCGTCGGAAAAGTGCTGTGGGCCTCGGCGAGCGGCGAGGGACGGTGGGAAGGACGGCAACGTCAGAGCAGCTGGATCGTAGCGATCGAGGAATTCCTGGGGAGCTACCCACGGATCGTGCGGCGAATAAAAGCCGGCGATGCAGAGGAAAGGGCCATCCCTGTGGCGCGTTAAAAACTCCATGGTCTGCTCGGCAACGAACGCCGTGTGGGTCAGCTCGCTGCGGCAGCGGCTGGCCAAGGCGCGCTTGACAAAGCGCTCTTCTGGATGCGCGATCCCGTCGCGGACGTTCATAATCCGCTTCCACTCGATTGAACTGGGTGCCTCGCCGAGGCTGATGTGGTCGAGTTGCTCGGGGGCCTGCGCCGCCACCCAAGCGCGGTAGGCATCGTGGTAGGAACCCGGCTCGTCCGAGATTTCCAAGTGATCGAACCCGTAGTCGGGATGGGGCTGGCGATGGTCGCGGTTGGCGTGCGGCAGGAAGTGCAGCTTGCCTATCTGGCCGCTGCAATAGCCGTAGTTGCGCAGCAGGCGCGGCAAGGTCGGCGCATCCGCGGGCACGGGCACGCCCATGTGCGAAAGCCCCAGCGTGGATGGATACTGCCCAGTGAGAAAGCTCACGCGGCTGGGCATGCAGACCGGATTCTGCACAAAGCAGTGATCGAAATTTACTCCGGCAGCAGCGAGCCGGTCCAAGTGCGGCGTGCGGATCTCGGAGTTGCCGTTGGCACCGAGGGCGTCCCAGCGCTGCTGATCTGTGTAGAGTATGAGGATATTCGGTCGCTGCATGGTTGCTATGGATCCTTGGAGATGTTGTTCGGATGGAATTAAAACGTCGGCTACTGATCGGTCTGAGTCGGCTTCTTTTGCCGGCCCTTAAACAGAAAGCACTGCGGAAAATCCGGGCCGATGATCGGACTCAACGGAAACCAAAACAGCGCGTGGACGACCTTGGTTGTTTTGTATAAGACGTTATATAAGACGTTTTTCATGGCTTTTCTACCTCGGCGAAGAGTTGCTCGGTCACCGCTGCCATCAGCTCTGGGCCATCGCTCTGGCGGAAGAGGAACCGCACCTTGCCCTGCTGATCAATCAGGTAGGTATAGGTCGAGTGATCGACTAAGTAGGAGGCCTGCTCCTCTCCGAGGCTATAGTGGCCGCCATACTGACGCACAACCTGGTCGATTTCCTCCTTGTCGCCGCGCAGGCCAATCGCATCAATGGCGAAGTAGTCGAGGTATTCCGCCAGCTTCTCCTGCGTATCGCGCTTGGGGTCAACGGTGACAAAGAGGGTCGTCAGCTCTTGCTGGCGCTCGTCTAAGAGCTGATAGACGCGGCCCATCTTCGACAGGGTCACTGGGCAGATGTCGGGGCAATAGGTGTAGCCGAAGAAGAGCATAGCGGCTTGGCCGCGCAAACCTTGCAACTCAAAGGGCGCACCGTGCTGGTCCTCGAGCGCAAAGTCGCCGCCAATGCCGCCGAAATCCCGCAAGGAGGGGACCTCCACGGGGGTGGGGGTTTCGGCCACCGGGGCCTTTTGGGCCTCCGGCTGAGCGCCGCAGGCTCCGAGCAGTGCAAAAACCGCGCAAAAAACCAGCGTGTCACTCGCTCTCATAAAGACCTTTCTTCCGCACCGGCACCTGAGTGCGCCTTTCCGTTCCATCGTCAAAGCGCAGCACCAGCTCCACCTCATCGCCGTCCCGCAGCGGCTGACGTAGCTCCATTAGCATCAAGTGGGCACCGCCCGGCTTCAGCGCAACCTCTCCGCCCGCTGGGACCTGTAGCCCTTCGACTCGGCGCATCGTCATCCGGTCGTTTTTGTATTCCATTACATGTATCTCGGTTTGCTCGGCAGCCTCGGTTGCCACAGCGACCAACTCGACGGATTCGCCGCCCCGATTTTCAACGACTAAGTAACCGGCGGCCGGGCTGCGCGGGGGCGGCTCCCGGATCCAAGCGTCGCGCACGACGATGGGATCGCCGGTGTGCTCTTGCCCGCATCCGACGACAAGGAGCAGAAGCGCAGAGACGATTTTCACCGGATGTTTTCCTTTATATACGGCCGGCCGGCGGCCCTCAGACCTTGATGCCAATCGCGCCAACCATGGGCGGCGATGCAATGCTAGCGTGCGGATCGCGGGCGTTTGCCTGCCACTCTTCCCAGTGCGCGGCGCACTCTTCCTCGCGCAATGCGCCGCGCACCACAAGCTCGGGCAGATACACGCGCAGGAACTGCTCTATCCAGCGCCAGATGCGGTCGCCGGGGCGGGCAATACCGTCGATGGGGACGACCTCCACGGCCTCCAAACCGCACCGCGCCATTAGCTCCGGCAGCTTCCCGCCGATATCCAACCTCTCTTCAAAACTCTCATGGACCGCCCGCAACACGCGCCGCAAGTGGGGATGCTCAATCCGGGCGACAAACGCCCCATAAGCGCAGTAATCCACAACCACTAAGCGACCGCCCGTTCTCAACACTCGCGCCACCCGCTCTATCACCCCTTGCGGCTCCTCTATGAAGCAGAACAACCAGCGGGCAAACGCAGCGTCCATAGAAGCGGCCGGCAGGTCGAGGGTGCGGACATCCGCTACGGCGACCTCGACTTGCTGCAAGCCGGCTGACCCGGCGCGGTGCCGGAGAAAATCCGCAAACTTCGGCGACCCATCAACCGCCAAAACGCGCCCCTCTGCTCCCACGCGCTCGGCCAGTTCCAAGCTGGTAAAACCCGGTCCGCAACCTAGATCGAGAATCGCCTGCCCGACACTGAAATCGGCACGCTCCCACAAGTCTGCGGTCTCGGGGCGCCACGTGTCGTGCTGCGCTTGCAGGCGGCGCAGTTCCTCCTCGTCGGTCCCCAACAAGTAATCGCGTTCGGCAGCAGTGCTCACAGGTGCTTACTCCGGTGGCAGTACCAGGTACTCGCCCTCGCGGATCCCATAGCTTTCGCCGAGTTCAGGGTAGGCAATCCCCACGCGGCCATTCCAGTCCCAGACCACTTCGCCATCCTTGACCGTCAGCTCGCAAAACAGCCGCTGGTGGCCGTCTAACCGGCCGTCAAAAGAATCGGCGAAGCCAAAATTTCCCTCCATCTGCTGCAAAACCGCCACATCGGCCACAGCACCCACCGACAGGTGCCCCAACTCGGGGTGGCCAATCTCCCGCGCCGGGTTGATGGTTGAGGCGCGGATGATTTCGCCGAGCGGCATGCCCATCACCAGAAATTTCGACATGGTCGTCGCCATGTCGAGCATACCCATATTCATGCAGAGGGCGTGTAGATCGGTCGAGATTGAATCTGGATAGAAACCTTGGGCGATGGCTGGGACCGCGTTGCGGAAACAGAAACTGCCGCCACCGTGCCCCACGTCCAAGATGACGCCCCTCGCCCGCGCCTCGTGCAGGTAGGGCAACACCTTGCCCTCCGCGTCAAACCACGGCGTCGGCCCGCGGAAGATGTGGGTGCTTATGTCGCCCGGGCGCAGTTTTTCGCCCAAGAGCTGGTAGTAGGGCCGCTCCTTTCTGAAGTAGCCAAAGTCGATCATCACCCGCGTCGCGGCCTGCTCGGCGGCCGCGAGCGTGCGATCGACCGAAATCCATTCGGGGCCTATGTAGTGCGCCGTTTTGATGCCGACGACTACGTCCTCGTTTTCTCGCGCCACGCCCGCCGTCTTGTCGGGATCCATGTCGTACGGATTCTGCTCGTGGTCGATAGAGGTCATTCCGGTGCCGGCGATGTTGACCAGCGCGAAGAGCCGCGTCTGGCAGCGGTCGATTACCCGATAGCGAAAGTCCGCAAAGTTGCGCCAGCCCGCGCTCCCGGTATCCACCAGCGTCGTCACCCCGGTGCGGAAACTAAAGCCGTCGGGCAGGATGCTGTTGTCGCCAGCCCACGTATTGCGGTGACCGGCCGTGGCATAGGCGTGGATGTGGATGTCCACTAGCCCCGGCGTCACGTAGAGTCCGCTCACGTCGATGACCTGCCCGGCACCCTCCGTTGGCAAATCCGCATCTACGGCCGCGATCACCTTCCCCTGGATTCCAATGTCCTTGGGCGCATCAATGCCGTTTTGGGGGTCAATCAGGTGTCCGCCCTTGAGTACAAGATCAAACTGCATGGTGAAATTTCTCCGAGAATTTGATGAAGGCTAGAAGATAAAAAACAGCACTGAAGTCTGCTATGCGCCCAACTTCAAGCCGATACCTCGACATGCGAGGGCAGCTTGCGCGTAAACCGCGCAAACAGCGCTTTGAGCACAACGTCGCTGCGCGCCGCAAGGCTGGTCACGATCACGGTTGCCCACACGCTGCGCCGCGAAATTTTGACCTGCTGCCCACTGGTAAAATCCGCGTGGGCGTGGATGCGGCGCAATGTCAGTACGGCCATGCCCAAGGCCCAAAGGCAGAACCGGCGAATGCCGGTTTCGCGCCCGGGGATGAGCAAGGTGAACGCCAGCGCATTGCCGAGGTGCATCCGGGCCACGCCGACCAACTTGCTCAGCGCCGGGTGGAACGCGGGATTCGTCTGGCCAGCCTCTAGCGAGTGCAGATCAAACCCGGATTGCTGGAACACGTCGCGCGGCAGCCAACACGCGCCGCGCGCCCGATCATCCCAGATGTCCTTGAGGATATTGGTCATCTGCAAGCCTTGGCCGAACGACACCGCAAGCTGCAACAACTTCTTGCGATGGCGGTCGATTTCCGTCGAGTAATCGCAAAACAACTCGGTGAGCATCTCGCCGACGACGCCGGCGACATGGTAGCAGTAGCGGTCGAGATGGGGGAGGTCGTCTAGGCCTTTGAGGCCCGGGCTTTGCTGAAACTCGGCCATGCCATGCGACATGATCCGCACACAGCGCACGAGTACGGCGCGCTGCCGGTCGGAAAACCCTTGCGTGATCCGCAGCACCCGAGGGGTGTTGGCCACGAGCTGGCGTTCGGCGAGTAGCATGCTGTCGGACAGGCGCGGCGCGAGTTGCTCGGCGAATGGGGCGGGCGGCTCCTCACCCGCGACGACCCGGATGAATCGCTCGGAAAATTCGCGCTTCCCGTCGGCCGAGAGAGTCGGCTCATCCTCGATGGTGTCCGCGATGCGGCACAGCAGATACGCGTTGCCGACGACATCGCGCAGGCCCGACGGAAGCTGCGGAATGGTGAGCGCGAACGTGCGCGATACCTCTTGCAGGATCGCGCGCTGCCACGCGAGATCAGCGGCATATTCGTCAGTTGTCATGGGCAGTCAACCCTAAAGGGAGGTGATGCTCGACGCGTTTTCGCATTTCGTATAATATATCTTAATCGTGGCTCTACAACGAAATAGCACCTATCGACTGCGGCCCTCCGCGTCTATTGTGTAGAAAACGCATCTACTGAAAATACTATGGAAATAGACCTTAACCACCGCTTCAAAGGCGTCAACTACATCGAATCGCCCAACCAAGGCGACCCATTTGCCCTAGGGCTGCCGGACACCATCGTCATTCACTATACGGCCGGTGCCAACGCCGAATCGGCCATCCACACCCTCTGCGACGACCAGCGCGAAAACAAGGTCTCGGCCCATCTAGTGGTGGCTCGCGACGGCGCGGTGACGCAGTTGTTGCCCTTCGACATCATCGGCTGGCATGCTGGCGTGAGCCAGTGGGGGACGCGCTCGGGGTTTAACAAATATGCAATCGGCATCGAGATCGATAACGCCGGCCAGCTTTGCGAGCGAGATGGCGGCTACGAGTCTTGGTTTGGGCAGCTATATCCGCCCGAGGAAGTGGTGCACGGCGTCCATCGCAACCAGTCGGAGGCCTCCTACTGGCACCGCTACCCAAGCGAACAGCTAGCGGTCGTCGAGGCGATTTGCGCTGCGCTGATCCAACGCTACGACATCCAGCACATTCTCGGCCACGAGGAAATCGCTCCCTCGCGCAAGGTCGATCCCGGCCCAGCCTTTCCCCTCGATTCCATGCGCACTCGGCTCTGCGGCCGACCCCTCGCCTAGGATCGGGCACCTTCGGCAGTGGAGACGCGCCGATAGCTTATTTTCCCTGTTAATCCTTTCGGTTATATTCGCCCTTTACCCCTAACCCGTGGGAGGCGCAAAGCCCTTGGCAGTGCCCGCCATTGATGTCCGCGAATTGAGCAAGACCTATGCGGTCCCCGTGCGCGAGGGCGGCTTGGCCGCGGCGCTCAAGAGCCTAGTGCAGCGCCAGACGCGCCAAGTCGAGGCGGTTAAGCAGATCAGCTTTGAGGTCGCCCCCGGCGAAATCGTCGGCTTCTTGGGGCCAAATGGCGCGGGCAAGACCACCAGCCTCAAGATGCTTTCGGGCCTCCTGTACCCCTCCGGCGGACAAGGGCGAGTCCTCGGTTTTGAGCCGTTCAAAAGGCAGCGCGATTTCCTCCGCCAGATCACCTTGGTGATGGGCAATCGCAACCAGCTACTGTGGGACATTCCGGTAATCGACTCCTTTGAACGCAACCGGGCTATCTACCGTCTAGACCGGAGCGCGTACCAGCAAACAGTCGACGAACTGACCGCGCTCCTCGACCTAGGTGAGCTCCTCGACAAGCCCGTGCGCAACCTCTCCTTGGGCGAGCGCATGAAGTGCGAAGTTGCCGTCGCGCTTTTGCACAAGCCGCAAGTCCTCTTCCTCGATGAGCCGACCATCGGCCTCGACGTGACCATGCAGCGGCGGATCCGCGCCTTTTTAAGCGAATACAATCAGCGCTACGGTGCCACCGTGCTCCTCACTAGTCACTACATGGCCGATGTCGAGGCGCTGTGTAAACGGGTGGTGGTCATCCACCGCGGCCTGCTGCTCTTTGACGGCCAGCTCACCGAGCTAGTGCAGCGCTTCTCACCGCACAAGACGATCATCGTCGAACTGGAAAATGGGCACGGAGACCTCGGCGGCTATGGAGAAATAGTCGCCAGTAGCGAGGGGCGCGTATCGCTGCGAGTGCCCAAGGCGGAGACGGCGCAGGTGACCGGACGGCTCCTCAGAGAGCAA
Organism: Candidatus Latescibacterota bacterium; assembly: GCA_965261395.1. Lineage (GTDB taxonomy): Bacteria > Latescibacterota > UBA2968 > UBA8231 > UBA8231. The sequence continues at coordinate 941,047 of OZ253462.1, read as the reverse complement.
CCCGTTCTCGATCTGACGGTGGAAGATCCGCCAATTGAGGACGTGATCGAAGAAGTTTTTGAACGCGCATGAGGGGGCTAGCCGACATCTACACCACGCTCTTCCGCACCGATTTGGCCGTGCAGTTCCAGTACCGGGCGGCAATGGCAATCTGGCTGATCGGGCGCGTCGTCGACGCGCTGGTCTTCCTTTCGGTGTGGACGGCGGTGGCCCACTCGCAGGGCGGGCAGGTGGGCGACTTCTCTACCGGGGACTTTGCCGCCTACTACATCGTCATGATGATGGTGGGCCACCTGACGTTTACTTGGTTCATGTTCGAATTTGAATATCGGGTGCGGTCGGGGGGCTTTTCGCCGCTCCTGCTCCAGCCGCTGCACCCGATCCACCGCGACATCGCCACGAATATCTCCTACAAGTTTCTGACCCTGGCGGTAATGCTGCCGACGGTGGGTCTAATGATCTGGCTCTTCGATCCCGTCTTCGACCCGCCGGCTTGGGCAATTTGGGCCTCGATACCTGTCATCCTGCTGGCTTTCCTGATGCGCTTTTTCGTCGAGTGGGCACTGGCTTTAGTGGCTCTGTGGACCACGCGCACGGCCGCGGCCAACCAACTCTACTTCGCGGCCGCGCTTTTCTTTTCGGGCCAGATGGCACCGCTGTCGCTTTTGCCCGAGTGGCTCCAGACGCTGGCCGCGCTTTTGCCCTTCCGCTGGATGCTGGCCTTTCCCACCGAACTGCTGCTCGGCCGACTCACGCCCACCGAAGTGCTCTGGGGCGCGGCGACCCAGGTGGTGTGGCTGGGGCTGAGCTGGGGGATTCTGACCGCGGTCTGGTCGCGCGGCGTGCGCAGATACTCGGCGGTCGGCTCATGAACTATTTACGGCTACTGTGGATCTTTCTGCGCATCGGCGCAATGAACGAACTGGCGTACCGAGCCAATTTCTGGGTGCAGCTCCTGCAGAGCTTGCTCAATCTAGGAGTCGCGCTGGCGGGTTTGGCGGTGATTTTCTCGCATACCGAGGAACTGGGCGGCTGGCAACCGGCCGAACTGGTGGCTCTCTTGGGGGTGTTCTTCCTGATGAGCGGCCTGATTGGCGCGCTGATCCAGCCGTCGATGCAGCGCTTTATGGAGGACGTGCGCCTAGGAACGCTGGACTTTACCCTCACTAAGCCGGAGGACTCACAAGTGCTAGTGAGCGTCGGCGAGGTGCGGATTTGGAAGTTTTTGGACGTAGTGCAGGGGACGGCACTGATTGCAGTAGCCCTAGTCGAAATCGGGATGCAGACGAGCCTTGCACACGCGGCGGGATTTGCCCTGACGCTTGCGGCTGGCGCGGCAATCGTCTACAGTTTTTGGCTGGTGCTAGCAACAACTACATTCTGGTTTATCAGAGCAGAAAACATCCTAGTGATCTTCCAAGCCGTTTACAATGCTGGCAAGTATCCGGTGGCCATCTATCCGCGCTGGCTCAAGCTGGCGATGACTTTTCTGGTACCGGTGGCCTTTGCGGTGACTGTGCCGTCGGAGGCTTTGGTGGGGCGGTTGTCGCCGGAGGTGTTGTGGGGCGCGTTGGCAATGGCGGGGGGCATGCTAGTGGGGGCGCGGGCGTTTTGGCTGTGGGGGGTGCGGCACTATTCAGGGGCATCGGCCTAGCGGTGATTCACTTTGTCATTTTCTAGAAAGGGGCAACGAAAATGAGTGACGGACAAGGCGGGATGCACGTCGGGGTGCAAGGGATCGGGACCTCAAAGGTAGAGCTGGAGTTTCTGGTGCGACATGGGGTGACACACATGAACGCCTCGGTAGAGGACAACGAGGTCAAGACCTTAGTGCGGCACAAGGAGGCGGCGGCTGAGTATGGAGTGAGCTTGGAGTCGACCCACATCGGCGTGCCCAAAAGCGTCACGCTGGCGCAGGACCCGAAGCGCGACCGAGACCTCGACGAGGTCTGCCGCTGGATCGAAAACGCGGGTAAGGCCGGGCTGCGGGCGTTGCTCTACAACTTTTGCATCCTGCCGCACCAGCGCACCGCCCCCACGCCCGGGCGTGGGGGCGTGATGTACAGCTCATTTGACCTAGCGAAATACGACAACGAGACGCTGAGCGAAGCGGGCGTAGTCAGCCGCGAAGAAGCGTTTGAACGGGCGGCCTACTGGCTGGAGCGCGTAATTCCGGTAGCCGAGGAGAACAAAGTGCAGCTGGCCTGCCATCTCAACGACCCGCCAGCTCCCGTCTTGCGCGGCGTCGAGCGCTGGAACTGGCCGGTGATGGAGGGGCTCAAGCGCTTTTCCGAACTGGTCGATAGCCCGTATCATGGCTTTAATTTTTGTTGCGGTGTGGCGTCTGAGGGCTTGGAAAATCCGGCCGAGGAACTCTGCGACATCGTGCGCTATTTCGGCGAGCGCGGGAAGCTCTTCAACATCCACTACCGCAACATCAAGGGCGGGCTGCACAATTTCCAAGAGGTCTGGCCCGACGAAGGCGACGTGGACATGCACGAGGTGGCGCGCACCCTGAGGGACGTAGGCTATGAATACATGCTGATGCCCGACCACGCGCCGTCCCATCCCGATGACAAGCCGCCCGCGGGCGTATCGGGCCGGGTGCGCCAAGCCTGGGCTTTTCAGTTCGGGTATATCATCGCCATGATCCAAGCGGTAAATAAAGAACCGCGAACTTCGTAGGACCTAAAACGGAAAACTGCGACATGTCGATCCATTGGCTCAGGGCGGTGCAATTGCTGGTCCTGCTCAGCTCATTTGGCGGAGCTCAGCCCCTAGAAGGGGAGGCGCTGAGGAAGGACTTGGAGGCGTTGGAGCGCGTCGTCTATCTAGTGGGTTTGGCCAGTGGGGGGGCGCTGCTCGTCTCGCTGGGGCTGCTCATTGCGCGTTGGCGGCTGGGGACGGTGAAGGCACGGCGTTTTGTATTGAGTGGAGACGAGCGCCAACTACTGGCTCAACTGGTGCAGGGGCCCAATGGCGGCGAGCTCGAGTTGAGGGATGCCGACGGTGAAGTTACCGCCGTGCTGAGCAATGGACTTAAGTTGCGCGACCGAGAAGGACAGGTGCGGGCCGACTTGCGGCTAGGGAGCGATAAGGCCCCTCTGCTGGAACTCTACGACGAGCGGGGCGAAGTGCGGGCGGGCCTTTCGCTGAGCGAGGACGGGGCCGGCAGTTTGGCTTTTTACGACGAGACCGGACGGCCCCGCGCCGGCCTAGGCAGCGGTCACGCCGGCGCTATGCGACTGAGCTTCTTCGATGCCCAAGGACGGATGCGGCTGCAAAGCGGCCTCGAAGACGAAGAAGTGCCCTCGCTCAAGCTCTACGATGCCCAAGGCGAGGTGCGCGCTACATTGAGCGTGCGAGCCGATGGCATGACCCTGCTTGAAATGCGCGACCAAGACAGCCACACGCGCACCATCGTCGGGGTACTGGAAGAGGGAATCGCTTGGCTTGGAGTTCTCGACGAGGAGCAGCGTTTCCGCGCCGGGTTAGGCCTACCGACCGGCGGAAACCCCCGGCTGGACTTCTACGACGAAGAGGGGGAGACGCGGGCTTCTTTGCACATTGATGGCCAAGGCCGCTTTAAGACCGATCCAGACTCTTAGCTCTAGGAGAACGACATGGATATAGCGGGGAAAAGCCTGATCGCTTTCAGGGACCACTATCGGCATTACCTCTTCGAGGAGTATCTGCCCTTTTGGTCTCGGTACGGCATAGACCACGAGCTAGGCGGGTTTACCTGCGCCCTAGATCACGACGGCACTCGCCTAGAAGACAGCAAGAACATGTGGTATCAGGGTCGCGGCCTGTGGACATACTCGTATCTATACCAGCACTTTGGTGGGGAGGAACACCTGCAGGTGGCGCGCAAGGCACGCGACTTTCTCCTCGCGCATGGCCGAGACCAAGCAGGAAATTGGGTAACGGCATTAGATCGGCGGGGGCAGGTCATCTCGCCGGCTACGAAGCGGGGCTACGAGGGCCTTTTCGTCGCCGAAGGATTACAGGCCTACGCCCGGGCGACCGGCGACGCAGAGGCCCTCGAAACCGCCATCGCTAGCCTCTGGCGATCGGTTTCTTTTTTTGACGATCCCGAGCGCTCCCCAGAGGAAGGGTATATCCCGCACAACTATCCTGGGATGCGGATATTAGGCAACCAGATGGTGCTAGTGCTGATACTGACACAGCTACTTGAACAGGTTGCCGACCCCAAGTTGGAAGCGCTCGCCGACCGCGTCGTCGATGCGATTGTCCATCGCTTCTGGCATCCCGAATACCGCCTGATGAACGAGGCGCTAGACCACGATTATAGACGGCCCGACGACCCCAACGAGGACTTTATCTACCTAGGCCACGCAATCGAGACGCTGTGGATGCTGCTGCCCGAGGCAATGCGCCGCAGAGATCGTGCGCTCTTTGATCTGGCTGCCACGCGCTTCCGCCGCCACCTCGAAGTGGCCTGGGACGACGTCTATGGTGGGCTTTTCCGCGCGATGCACGTACACGGCACCTTTACCTTCGACAAGGTGCTCTGGTTGCAGGAAGAGGCCTTGATCGGCTGTCTGATTCTGTTGGAACACGCGGGATTGGAGTGGGCCGCGGAGTGGTTTGGACGAGTTTTCGATTGTGTAGAAGAGCGGTTTTCGCTCAAGCAGCACGGGTACCCGTTGTATTTGTATGGCGGAGACCGGAAGGTGAATTACACCGACCACGTATCCCGAAAAGAACACTATCACCATCCGCGGTGCGTGATGCGGAACTTATTGGCGTTGGAGAGGATGATCGCGCGGGATGGTGCGGTGTCGGATTTCTGGAGCGCGGAAGCCGGCTAAAGGAGCGTTCACAACTCGTCGTAACGCGGCACCCGGTCGAGGAAGCCGAGATCGGTGACATAGCAGTAGTGGACCAAGCCATTGGTGACCAAAAGACAGTGGGCCTGAACCACGCGATTGTACGCGGCAATTTGGTCGAAGGTCTGCTGGCTGATAGGAACGTCCGGCTCTTTGCACTCGGCCATTAGCACGGCACCGCCCGCGCGGTCGTGGACGATAACATCGGCGCGAAATCGCTTGCCGTGGAGGTCGATGCTTTTCTCAATGGCGATCAACCCGCGCGGGTAGCCCAAATCCGATATTAGGTACTGCACCAAGTGCTGCCGCACCCACTCCTCGGGCGTCAATCGCACGTACTTGCGGCGCAAAGGGTCGAGTATCTCGCGCTTGCCTTCAACTTGGCGGATATCAAAGGTCGCGGCCGGCAGGTTGAGGCGCTGCATGACTATTTGAGCAACAGCATCTTGTGGACTAAGGAGGCGCTGCCCTTCTGTAGGCGCGCTAGATAAACGCCTGTGGCCACAGGGTTCCCGCTGACGTCCGCTCCATCCCATTCAACTTGGTAAACGCCTGGGCCTGCATAGCCGTCGACGAGCGTCCTCATCTTCTGGCCCTGTACGTCGAAAATTTCCAAGCGCACCTGTCCCGGCTCTTCGATGCGGTAGCGGATGGTTGTGGTGCTATTGAACGGATTGGGATAGTTCAGATCTAGGGCGAATTCTCGCGGCGCACCGCCTCGGTCGCCCTCTTCCTGTACCGCCGTAGCACCTCCAGAAGACTGGGCGGCGACCAAGCGGATTTCGTCAAGGTAGAAAGTCCCGCGCAGGCTGCCGATTAGACGCAGCGACTCAATAGGGCCGCCGAAGACCAGTTTGTCCAAGGCGATCTCGACGGTCTGCCACTGGTCCAAGTCCAGATCAACTTGGTCAATGAGGCTAAGCGGGTGGCCGGTGTCGCCATTGGCGACAAGACCAAAGGAGGGCCGGAAGCCGCCGGTGGCAGTGCCGGGATGCAAGGCTAAGCGCAGCGCGGCGTAGCCGACGCTGGCGATCGGCGCACGGGGCAGAAATTCAATGGTAAAACCTCGAGCTTCCACCCGCAGCGCCCGCTGGCCGGCGAAGACGGTATCGGCATGGGTCGGGTCGAGTTGTGCGCTGTAGAGCGCGCCTTGGTCCCAAGCGAGCTCGTCGGCAAAGAGGATTTGATCCTCTTTGGGCAGCACGACGATAGAATGCACCAGCTTGGTCGCCTCGTCGCCTTGGGTGAGATGTACCACCAGCTTTTTGCGACCGTTGTGCTCGCCGGCTGAGAGGTCGGCTTCCAAGCGATAGGTCTGGTCGTCTATTCGTTGCAACGGCAACGCCTCCGGGCCACCTAATGCAGCCAGATTAGCCGTTAGCTGAGCAGGCTCGGCATCTGCTACCTGCCGCCGGAGGTGAATCGTCGAACGCAAAGGTAGCGCTGCTCCAGCGAGCAAGGTGTCGGGCGGGGGATTTTCCCACGTGCCCTGGAGGGGGCTGGCCTCGATGCGAAAGATCGCCTGCGTGAAGCGATCACTCGTCAGGTAGAGAACGCCCTGTTCGTCAGTGGTCAGCCCTACCGGCGTCCCCCAGAAGGAATCGCTGTTGGAGTCGGGGCGGAAGCCGGTGAGAAAATCGGCGATGCGGGCGTTGGACCCATCCGGCTCGGCAAAGAACGCCATGACCTTGTAGCCCGGATCGTTGCCCAAGACACCGGCGCGGAAGGCGACAAACGCGGCGTGTTTGTACTGAGGGGGAAACTGATCGCGCTTGTAGAAATGCAGCCCCATCGGTGCCAAATGGGCCGGCACGAGGGCCGCCGGACGCTCCATGCTGGCAACCAACAGCGAGTCGGCGTCGGTCAGCGGGAAAATCGCCCGTCGATAGGCATCAATGGAGAAATCAGTCCAGACCTGATAGGCGTAAGCCAACGGCCAACCATAGAAGCCGCCGTCGCGGAGGGGGGTGATCCACTCCGGCGGCCAGTCTCGTCCCTCGCGGTCGTGTCCATTACCGGCACCCCACAGCTCACCGGTGACCGGGTGCAAGTCGAGGCCGATGGCATTGCGCAGGCCAGAAGCAAAGATCCGCCGACCCGTGCCGTCGGTGTTGAGCTGTAGAACCGTGGAACGTTCGGGGTCGTCTTCGCGGCACAGATCGCAACCTGAGCCAACGTGGAAGTAGAGCTTGTCGTTGGATTCGTCGAAAACCAGCGTATGGGTTACGTGCTCAGAGGATCGGCCCATAAAACCGGGCACCTCGGCGAAGACGGCGCGCTCCTCGTAAAAGCCATCCGAATCCCGGTCTTCGAGGCGGTAGATCGCATCGTCATCGGCGACGAAGAGCGCTCCTTGGTAGAAAGCGACGCTGTGCGGCCAGTGAAAGTCGTCAGCGGCCTTGTACACGGTGTCGGCGCGGCCATCGCCGTCTTTGTCGGGCAAGGCCAACACCGTGCTTTGGCGGCCGGAGGCCGGGCTCCATTGATTCCTTCCCTGAGTCTTCATGTTTGCCACGTGTAGGACGCCTTGGTCGTCCCAGGCCATAAAGCGGGCTTTATCTACTTGGTCGGAAAAGAGTTTGGCCTTAAAGCCGGGGGGGAGATTGAGGGTGCGGTCGGGGAGACCCTCAACAGGCGTCGGTTCGAGGCGGAGGTCGATCTTGGGGGTTAAGAGGACTTGACCAGGGGGGTACTCGGCGTGGAGGGCGGAACCCGCGAGAAGCATACAGAGCAGGTAGGCCAGCATGAAAATCCCCTTCAAGGTAGCTCATTATCAGAAATAGTCGCGCAGGCGGCGGGATATTAGACCCTAATGACAAAAATTCCGTATGTCACCTCACCACATTCCCGATTAACAGGGTATCGCAACTTATTGTTTTTTGAGGTCGTCTGCAAAAATGGGCGACCTCTTCACGTGACAACATAAAGAGGAGCGTAGTTATGCGGTTGTTTGGGGAAGCTAGGGGAAGCGGACTTAGTGGTTCAATTGTTGCACATTGCCGCCTCGGGCTAGATAGCTACGAGCCTAATCCTGACGATCTCCCCTAACAGCCGCGGCCGGCATCTAAGAGGATTGCCGAGGTGAGAAAGTGTTTGGGGGCCGGCGGTCCTGGAGCCGGGCGCGCACGGCTCTCGGCGATTATGCGCAGGCGCACGAAGCCTTGGGCATCAGGTGGGATCTCCAGCATCCATTCGCAGCTCCCAGTTGGCCGGGGTCCCAGACACTCCAGTACGGCGGGCGCGGCGTTTGGCTGCCACTGGCCAATCAGCTCGGCCTTTTCGATCGCTTCGGTTGCCTCAAAGGCAACGCGCAAAACACCGGGCCCTCCCCTCCAAGTGTCGCCGATAAAACGGCTATCGACCGAGAAATCGCCGAAGTCGAGCCAGTGCCCTTGGGAGGCACATGTGCGCCCTCGGCGCAGGCTGGCGAAGATCGCTTCTGGGGTGGGGTGGCCGGCCTCCACACCGACCTGGACGTGATTGAAGACACCTAGCGGATAATCGGGCTGATGCGATTGCTTGTGGACGTGGAAATCAGAGTTCAACAGCAGGGAAAATGGCCGCAGGCAGGCGTACACTTGGTCAACCAAACCACCGATGGCTCCCCCCGGATAGGCACACGGGTCCATCGCAGCGACTTTGGCGTGAGCTTGGTGTCCGTGCAAGGCTTCGATACCAACGACGAGGTCCGCCCGATCAGCGGCTAGATAGCGGTTGATGCTCTCTGTGGACCACTGGCCGGCAGCGGGGTGGTTGAAGAAGAGGATGGGGCGCTCTGCCGCTGGCAACGCGCTCAGATGATCTAACGCCGCTTCTACACCTACAGGAGCCGCAGCCCCCAGCCGGTCGTGGGCGGCGGCGAAGGCATAGGCGTTTTCAGCCTCGCGCTCGCCCATCGGAAAGACGAGCCCGGCGTGGCCCCCCCTAGGCGCGTTCCACTCTAGCCCGAAGAAGATGGGGAACCCCGGCAGGATGCGGCGCGCTTGCTCAATCATGCGGTGCTGTTCAAAGAAGACGGGTTTTTGCGCGTGGTTGGTCAGCGCGATAAAATCGAGTGTATTACACGCCCCTTCCAAATGCTCGGCGACCAAGTCCTGATCTTCGCAGTGGTTGTGCATATCGCCGCGGAGCCACCTCAGAGGCCCGCGCGTAGTTTTATTGGTCATAGTGCAAAATGGACGATTGCGTGTACTCTAAATATCGCCTACCAGCTTGAGCTTGAGATACGAGCCTTATTAGATTAAGTGAAAACTTGGACTACGTAAAAAAGTCGCTGGCAACATTGGCGACTAGCTTGAGGAGCAAAACAGTGCATAAATGGTCGATTCTCATCGCGCTCGCGCTGACTACAGCACCAGCATCCGCCCAAGTTTCGCTGTGGAAGCTGGGCGGCCAAGGCTTAGCTTGGAGTCAGAGTGACAGCAGCGAAGTCTTTATCGACTTCGAGACCTTTCCCGGCTCAATAGCACCGACCTACTTCGACGGCGAGGAGAATATTCTCTCCAGACTCCCCTCTTGGTCGCCCTTCAAGTTTCCCACCTCCTTGGGTTACGAAGACGGCCTCATTCCGCGGGTCTGGCGCGCGGCCAACGGCTTTTATTGGTTCACGGCCGGAACCCTGACGACCGAGTGGGTGGATGGCGACAGCTCTTCTTACAGCCCACCGGTGGCGCGTGGCATCAACTCGGAATGGTACACCTTCGACGTGGGAGTCCCGGTACCGGCCGACGTGGTTGGATTCTACACGCCTCCGCACGGTTTTCGCGCCGACGGGACACTGCTGCGCGACGATATCTTCAAGGCATTTGAAGTCTCGATCGCCGAGGAGTTCGACCCCGTCCTCAACCTAGAGAATAACGACAACGACTATCACCGCCTAGAAACCTTGGTCGCCGATGTGCCACTCAACTTCGACGCCAATGTCCAGCTCAACATTCCCAAGCAGTACGTGCGTTTCATACGCCTGCGGCGCAATCCATCTATCGACGACAAAACCTTTGCCTCGGGCCAAGCCAATGTCCAGCAGGGGACCATCGGCGAGTTCGAACTCAAGGGCGAAGGGGTGCCCAAGCGGGTATTTTATCTCTCTAAGATCATCCCCCTAGGCCGCACGGTGAATTTCGGGCGTCTATTTTGGGACGCCTCCCCCATGCGAACGGTCGATGGAGTCCCTACCCTCGTTGACGATGCCCAAGCCCGAGTCGCGATCTCCGTGCGCTCTGGCCGCGACTACGACCCCAACGTCTATCACGAGTTTACCGACACCGGTGCCGAGCGGACGGTCTCTCGCAAGCGCTTCGAGAACGAACTCAAGCAACCAGACCAGACTACCGGCGGCCAGATCCAAGAGGGTAAGCCTGGCCTTAGAGCCTCAATCATTTACGACCAAGACAACTGGACCTTCTGGTCTTTTCCCCTCGCTGAGTCTGGACAGCCCGCCCCGCTGGAGCGCGGCAACCATATCCAAGTAAGACTCACTTTCGAGAGCGACTCCTTTTTCGACTTCGTGCGGCTCGACTCGCTGTGGGTTGAGACCGCACCGCCGCTAGCCTCGCAAGTCCTAGGCGAGGTCGCCCGCTTCGATGAGCCGACGCCCGATGGTGGTCTAACCAAGGTGTACTTAGGGGAGATGACGGACTTTACCTACGATGTGCGTGCCCAGTTCGACGCGGCGAGCCAGCCGGGCTTCGACACCATCCGGATCCGCACGGGTAGTCGCCCCCACTTGAAACGACTAGAGATGGGCCTGCCGCTTCAAGTAGTAGAACCGACCGAAGTGATAGAGGGGGACAACGAACTAGTGGTGCATCTGCCGCAGTCCGTCACGCGCGACCGCAACGAACCCGTGCGACTGGTCTTCGGCACAGAGGTTTTCATCTTTGCCAACACGTTCGCTGGCGAGGTTTTCGACACGGGCGAGGCGAGTCTGCCGCAGCAGATCGAGGCCGGCAACGCCACCGACGAGGTCAGCACCAACAGCCTGCGGGTCTTGGGTGGCGCTCAAGAGGCCGGGACACCCATCGAAGACCTAGCTTTTTCAAGCAAAGTCTTGACCCCCAACGGAGACGGTGCCAATGATGTGCTAGCCGTCAGCTACACCTTGTTCCGCTTGCCCGCCCCGGTGCCCGTGGCCTTCAACATCTACGACTTGCGCGGCGTCCGGGTCGGCGGTCGCGAAGTCGGAATGCAAAGTGCCGGGCCGCAAACCGTGCAATGGGACGGCCGCGACGCGGGCGGTGAGTTGTTGGCACCAGGTCTGTATCTGGTGGAAATCGCCCTCAAGTCGGAATTCAAAACCTTCCGCCACCAGCAGCCGCTGGGCTTGGCCTACTAGGCCTAGCCGCGATTTTCGATGCCCGTTGATATAAGCCGACTGCGCGAAGACATTGTATTTGAAGAGACCATCAGGGGGCGAGCTTTTACCTTCCACTCCACTTGGGGCCTTTTCAACCCCAAACGCATTGACCCTGGTACGCGGCTGCTCATCGAGCATATCAAAGCCGGGCCTGCCGACCGCTGCCTCGACTTAGGATGTGGATATGGTCCGATTGGCTTGTCTCTGGGTTATCTCTGCCCCGAGGGCGAGGTCCATCTGATCGACAAGGACTTTGTCGCCGTCGACTACGCGGCGCAAAACGCCGAACGCAACGGGCTAACCAATTGTCGCGCCTATTTGAGCAATGCCTTCAGCCACGTGCCCGCACACCTGCGCTTTGACATCATCGCCTCCAACTTGCCCGCGAAAACAGGCAACGAACTCCTCACGCTCATCATGCACGACGCCTGCGCCCGCCTCGAGCCGGGCGGACACCTGTGGGTCGTCACCATTGCCGGGCTCAAGGAGTACATCAAGCGCAATTTTAAGGAAGTATTCGGCAACTACAAAAAGATTAAACAGCGGGGGACGTACCTATTATCTCTGGCTGTTAAAGAGTAGCGACGGGATTCTCGACGATAGGCCGTCTAGAGAAACCTATAGCAGCTCCTCGTTTACTTGGACGCCAAATCCCGGGCCCTCGGGCAGTACCAAGCACCCCTCCTGCGGTTGCCGCTCACCTAGCCACAGCTTGTCGCGCACCTCACCGCGCCTGCCCATCACCATTTCGGCCAAATTGTCGCCGTAGCCAGCCGCCAAAAAGTGCAGACCCCAAATCTCGCCGCCGCGGTGAGGCACCACGGGGACGCCGTGGGCTTGAGCGAGCTTGGCAATGCGCAGCGTCGCCGTCAAACCACCGCACCAAGTGATGTCCGGTTGCCACAAGTCCAGTGCCCGCGCGCTGGCGATGTGACCGAAGTCCCGTGCGGTGAATTCGTGTTCGCCGCCAGCCAACAAGATGGGTTGAATCTGCGGACGCAACGCCGCCAAACCTCCTAGGTCGTCGGGCAGCAGCACGTCTTCAAACCAGTATATGTCGAATGGCGCGAGTTGCTGCGCTACGGCCAAGGCAAAGTCGGGCGACCACGACATATAGGCGTCGATCATCAAGAGCGCGTCTCCGCCCAAGATCTGGCGCGCCCCTTCGGCCCACTCAAGTATGCGCGCCGCATCTGCGACTTGGCTTCCTTGCCGCGTCTGCGAAGACTTATGGGCACTAAAGCCCAAGTCGCGATACCAAGCGCAATCTGGGCCAGTGGCGTAGGCCCGCACCTCGTCCCGCTGCGGACCACCTAGCAGGTCGCAGACGGACTTTCCTTCTGCCCGACCCAAGACATCCCACAGCGCTAGATCCACACCGCTGATGGCCATGACGGCGATCCCGCTGCGGCCGTAGGGCAAGCTGGCCTTGTACTGGTCGTCCCAGAGATGGGCGACATCTTCAATGCTGTTGATGCTGCGCCCCACCAGCAACTCGCGCAGGTGGCGGTTGATCACCTCTACGGCAGCAATCCCACCGCCACCCGCTCCCCAGCCGCTGACGCCGACATCCGTATCTATGCGTACGACCATCTGCCAGAAGTGCCGGCGCCAAGCAGCAGGCGCGACGCGATAGCGGGGATAAATTGACCGCACTTCGGTTATTTTCATACGTAACCCCTTGTGTACGTTTTGTTTTTATCGCCTTCCATTTTGGAAATCAGCCGCTTCGTGCCATATTATTTACATATCAAATACCCTGTGTTTTATATCCCCATTATAGGAGCAGCCCATGTCCTTAGGACGCAACCTAAAAGAGTTGCGACAGAAACAATCGCTCAACCAGAAAGACCTCTCAGATCGCTCCGGGGTCTCCCAAGCCACTATCTCCCGCATTGAAACCGGCCGAGTGCGCCAGCCGGGTTCGTCGGCTCTAAAAAGTTTAGCTGATTCTCTCGGCGTCTCGACAGACTCCCTAATGGACGACAATGGGAGCTTAGCTCGAGCCCACAAAGACTGCTTGCATCAAATCGCCGAGACCCTCAACGCCTTTGTCATCCACGAGAACGGGCACTTGCTCTTCATCAGTCAGACCTTGGCCGACCTATTAGGTTATCGCGGGGAAGAATTGCTAGCCAAAGACGGCATTGAGCTAATATTCGCTCCCCAGTCCCGTCCCACAGCCCGGCACATGGTCGCCAGCGGCTCGTCCAATGCCTATGAGGCACTCATGGTGCACAGTGACGGCAGCTTTCTCCCCATCGAGATCACCAACGTCAACATCAGCGAAAAAGCGCGCTTGGCCATTGCGCGCGACATTACCGCTCACTGCTGTCAGCAAGGGGCCTTCCGCGTCTTGCAAGCTGGTTGCGAAGCTGAAAAAGTGCGCGATCTAGGCACAGTCGTGCGCATTATCGGCGACGAGCTAGAGGCTTTGGGGGTTCAATTCGAGGCGGTTGACCTACAGGTCATCGACGAACAAAGAAACCTCTTTGCTTGCTATCGCGCCTATTCCGCAGCGCGTGGTTACCACTCCTTACAAAACGCGGTAAATCTCCAAGAATCGCTCGGTCACTTTGCCTCCCTGCCAAGGTTAGTTAGCCACTGGCACCGCGACAAGGTCTGGGAACGCGAGGCCGACGAGGATTCTCGCCAGATGACTCAAGAAATCTTCCCCGACTCGATATATCGCCCCGGACTGCTGATCGACAAGCCCTTTGCACAGGGTATGCTAGGCCTAGGGCTACCCATGGGCGGGCCTAGGCACCCCGAACGGCTAACGACCATATTGGGCGAGTTCGCTCGCTCTATCTCTTTGGTTGTCAAGCGGCTATTTGAGCTTCAATCGCTGCGCGAAAAGCTGGACTCTACTCATCAGCCGCTACTGCCCCAACAGCAGAACTAAATTGCCGACTAGGAGCGCGCTTCCTCATGCCTGACCTTCCGCTGGCCAGAGCGGCGCTGCTCGGCCTCTTTGACGTAGGGGCGAGCCTCTCCGGCTTCTTCCATGCGTCTCAAGAGCCGTTCCTTCATTACTTGGGCCACTTCTCGGTGCGACTCAAGGCCGACTAGGTTGTTCAGCTCATAGGGGTCAACCTGCAGATCGTACAGGTACTGCTCCTCGTAGTGATCGGCTCCTGCTATATCTCTTCCGCTCCCGTCTGGAGCATCCACCCCGTATTTCCACCGACGGGTGCGAACGGCCCGCCCCACTTGGGCTTCGCTGATCTGCACGAAGACCTCTGTGGGCCAATCGGCTACTCCACCGCGCAAAAGCGGCATGAGCGAGCGGCCCTGCATCTGATCGGGAATTTCCAAGCCAGCCGCATCCAAGAGCGTTGGCGGCAGGTCGATTAAGCTAATCAGTTCTTGCAATTGGCCGCCGCGAAAACCAGGGCCGGTCAAAACCGTCGGCACGCGGATCGAGCTTTCGTGGCAAGAGCGCTTGTACTCGTTGTTGCGCGTCTTGAAATGACAGCCATGATCCGAAGTAAAGAGCACTATCGTGTCGTCATCCAGCTCCAGACTCTTGAGCGCGTCGTGCAGGCGGCCATAGGCTTCATCAAGCCGCTTGACCATCCCGTAATAGCCACCCAAGTGCTGATGAGTCGAGCCGGCCAGTGCCGCTAGATCGGGCGGAATCCAGCCTCCGGTATAGGTTTCCCGATAGCCATCGGGGGGCGGATAGTCGTCCAAGTGGTTCTGGTGATGAGGTTCAATGTAGGATATGAAAAGGAAGAAAGGACGATCTTGGTGCGCATCCACGTAGCGGATTGCGGCATCCGTGACCGCATCCACTCGATAACCGGGTAAGCGAACGGGTTGGTCGTCATTGTCGTAGAGGACCGTACTATAGGCGTCGGAAGTAAACTCGAGAACATTCGACGCCAACCAGTGCTGATAGCCAAAGCGGTCCGCTGCCGGCACTGGGCCGGTAGTCCCACGCTCGTGTAGATGCCACTTGCCTATATATCCGGTGTCGTAACCTGTCGCAGCAAAGTAGTGGGCGAGGGTCTGGCTGTCCTCGGGTAAGGGAATGCCGTTGCGATAACAGCCTGTGGTCGTGGCGTAGAGACCCGTTTGCAGACAGGAGCGCGCCGGGCCGCAGACGGGCTGGCACGTAAAGGAATGCGCCGCGTGAGTGTACTCGCGAGCCAAGCGATCGAGATGCGGCGTAAGGCCCATCGGATTGCCGTGTAGCCCCGTTGTGTCCCAGCGCTGTTGGTCTGTGAAAAAGACGATAACGTTTGGTTTTTTATTGTCTCCGGCCATTTTACACTGACTCTCCTTTTCGCCTATGGCTCAAGCGTCTGATTCGCTGCGCGTTGCAACTCCTCTACCACCCGTTCGACGTCCTCGCCTTCTATCGCCCCTATCATCGCCTCTCGAATCAAGCGCCGCACCTGTTCGTAACCTGCCATCGTCGGCTCTGATTTCCCGTAGTCCAACATGCTAAATGCCACTCCATAGTGCGGGTTTTCCTCGAAGTAGCTTTCCAGCTCCTGCGCCGTACTCTTGCGCACGGGAAAGTAATTGCTTGCCCGCACCCACCGCGCTTGTTGCTGTGGGGCAGTAAACCACTTGAGGAAAAGCCAAGCCGCCAGCTGCTTTTCCGGCGTACCAGTGCAGATCGACACGCTGGCCCCGTACACGTCAACGACCGGCTTAGAGCCAGTCTGCGGCGGATGGGTTACTCCCCACTCGAAGTCCAGCCCAGAGTCCTCAATGCCACTCTTGTAAAAGGGCATCCCAGAGGAAGAATCCTGAGAGAAGAGAATCTGACCGGTGACGAACTCGTTTACCTCGACGTCCCGTTCGCCAGCGATGTCTATTGCGCCGTCCCGTGCTAGCTCCTGTAGCAGTTCCAGTACTGCTTTAACTTCGGGCGAGTCCAGCGCATAGGCAGTGCCGGTCGCATCTACTAGGTCGCCGCCGCGGCTGAAGACCATTGCGGCGAATCGGCTGGCGTCCACATCGAGCAAAAAACCCAAACTGCGCGCGGGGTTTTCGTTTTTGCTAAAAGGTTGCTCTTTGGCTAGGCGGCACATCGCGGCAAAGTCGTCCCACGTCGCCGGTGGCCCGTCGTAGCCCAGCTCGCGCAACCAATCGACATTGTAGTAGAGCAGCTCCATTGAGCGATTCGGCGGGAAGCCAATCTGCACTCCGCCGAGATTGTCCTGCTCCAGAAACGCTTGGACGTAGTCGCTGCGCTCTTCTGGCGACAATCCCCATTTGGGCGAATCCATATAGGGCGTTATATCCACTATGCCATCGGCTTGATAGTAGGCTCGGGCTTGGTTTTGGTAGGCTACGACCAAGCTGGCGGCCAGTGAACCGCTCTGGATACCCACGTTCATCTTGTTGTAGATGTCCCCATAACGACCCATGTACTCGCCGCGAATCTCAATTCCATAGCGGTTCGTCTGGTTAAAGTCGGCAATCAGCGCTTGCAGGGCATCTCCGCGCTGGCCGGTGTGTTGATACCAAAAGACGATTTTCTGTCCTTGCGGGTCGAGGTTTTCGAGACTGATCTGCTGCTCGTAAACGGCTTCTTGCTGGCCGCCACAGGCTCCCAGTAAGGCGCACCAAACCAACGTCAGCACACTTTTCGGTTTCATCGCGTTATCCTTTAAGTCCAGATATGGAAATGCCTTCGGTGAATTCTCGCTGGATGAGAAAATACGCCAAGAGTACGGGAAGAGTCGCAATGACGGCCCCAGCCATTTGTAGGTGGATCTCGGTCCCGGCCTCACTGGCAAACTGCTGCAAACCCACGGCGATCGGACGCCAATCCGGCGTATTGGTCACTAGTAAGGGCCAAGCCAAAGCGTTCCAGGAACCAATAAACGTAAACATGCCGACCGTCAAGAGTGGTGCCCGGCACAGGGGTACCGCGATCTGAAACAGAAAGCGCACATGGCCGGCTCCCTCAATCCGGGCCGCATCCCACAGTTCGTTGGGCAGGCCACGCATAAACTGACGCAAAAGAAAAATGCTAAAAGCACTAGCCATAAAGGGAATAGTCAGGGCAGGCCAGCTATTGAGCCAGGCAAACGGCGTATTGCGGTGCAGCCAAGTCACGACGAGAAAATTCGGCACGATGGTCACGGCCTCGGGGATCATCAGCGTAGCCAAGACGCCGGTAAATACCGCATCTCGTCCGCGGAACTGCATCCGCGCCAGCGGGTACGCCGCCATCAGCGAGAAAAGCAGGGTCCCGCTGACCTGTAGGACGGCGATGATCAGCGAATTCTCAAAGTAGAGACCAAAGTCCGCCTCTTGCCACGCTTCGATATAATTGTCCCATTGGACGCGCTCGGGCAGCAAGACCCGCCGCAGCGATTCGCCGCGGCTCATAAAAGAGGCCAACAGCATCCACGCGAACGGAACGCCCGCGGCCAGCCCCCCCAAGCTCAAGCCACAGTAGATCAGCCTAGCTTGGCCGCTCCTAGTCGCCATAAAACACCCGCCTGCCGAGTACCCGGTTTTGCAGCAGCGTCAGCGCCAAAATCGCGACGAAGAGCACAAAGGCCATCGCCGAGGCATAGCCGGCGTTGTGGTACTCAAAAACTTGGTCAAAAATGGCAATACTGAGCACATCGACCGAGTCGCGGGCACCCGCAGTCCGCATGATATACACGTGGTTAAAGGCTTTGAAGGTCCCAATGACGGCCACCATCGACAAAAAAAACAAGGTGGGTGAGACTAGGGGTAAGGTAATGTGGCGGAAGGCTTGCCACTCGCCAGCCCCGTCCATCTCGGCGGCCTCATAGTATTGCTTGGGTATAGCACTGAGACCGGCCAGTAAAATCACCGTGTCATAGCCGACATAGACCCAAATATTGTAGAGGATGATCGAGGTCAGGGCTAGGCTCGGGAAGACGCTGTCCACCCACGCGGGGTAAGAAGCAAAACCGGCCCCTTGTAACAACAGGGCGACGACGGACTTGCTCTCGTGCAGCCAGCGCTGATTCTCCAAACCCCAAAGGCTCCAGAAGCGGTTGGCCAGCGAGGACGGGTGCGGGCTAAAGATGGTGCGAAAAACCACGGCTGAGGCGATAACCGGCGTGACATAGGGTAAAAAAAACAGCGTGCGAAACGCGCCGCTAGCCCGTGTGATCTTGAAGAGTAAATACGCTAATCCGGTAGCCAAGCTCAGTTGGCACGGGATCGTCCCAACCGCGTAGAAAAACGTGACCTTGAAGCCATTGTAAAGCGCTGGATCGCCCGTCTCGACTAGGCTACCCAAGCCCTGAGCCAATCCCAACCAAAGCCCCGATAGTGCGACTGCGCCCCAAGCGATGCAGACATAAAGGGGGCGCAGACCGCGCTCGGATAACTTGGTACGCAGGCGATAGGCCGCCCAGACGAGGCCCATCCCGGCGACGAAGGGCAGCAGGTACTGCGAGTCGCCCACGGCGCGGACATAGTGGTCGAATCCAACCACAGCCTCCTTCTTGATCCGCCACTTGTGCAGGCTGACGTACAAGGCGTAGCCAATAGGGAAGAGTCCAAACGCGCCCAGTACGACAAGTGCTGGCGCAAGGAGGCCCCAAGCAAGCTGTTGTTCTCTGATGCGGGTACTCATCGGCGTGAGATAATGCAGAGACGAGAGACTAAATGCGTGGATAATTTGGCAGGATCTAGGCCAAAAGAAGAAGGCTCCTGAAGCATTCCCTTCAGGAGCCGGTTGGCTGCCCTCCTAGGGCTCGAACCTAGAACCTCCTGATCCAGAGTCAGGCGCACTTCCAATTGTGCTAGAGGGCAACGAACGCAAATAATGGCGGAGAGGGAGGGATTCGAACCCTCGGTACGGGTTACCCCGCACAACAGCTTAGCAGGCTGCCACCTTCGGCCACTCGGTCACCTCTCCGCGACCATTGCAAAATAAACTTTTGACGTGCTCCCACCGCTCAAAAGGATGGGATTGTGGCGGCACCAAATGGGTAAACTGGCGGAGGGTGAGGGACTCGAACCCTCAAGGGCGTAAGCCCGGCGGTTTTCAAGACCGCTGCCTTACCAATTAGGTCTAACCCTCCTTTTCTCAAGGAGAGAAATATACACGAGGCCCTATCTTAGGTCAACCCGATGCCTCCTCATCAGCCGCGCCGTTTTCCCAGCCATTCTCCTCCTCGCTACGGGGCAGCGGGGCCATGTCGATAACTCGGTCCCCCTCGTCCAGATTGATGACCCTAACTCCTTGGGTATTGCGCCCAATGGTGGATAGCCCTTGTACGGAAATGCGGATCATAATACCGTTTTGGGTCACCACCATGACCTCCTCTTCGTCTTGGATCTCCCTACAGGCCACTACGGGGCCGTTGCGTGGGGGGGTCTTGATGTCGATGACGCCCTGGCCGCCGCGATGCTTGCTGGGGTACTCAGTCTGGCTCGTGCGCTTGCCATAGCCGTTTTCGCAGATGGTTAGCAAGGTACTGATTTCGCGCACTACGACCATGTCCACAACCTCATCCCCTTGGCGAAAGCTAATTCCTTTAACGCCCGTAGAAACCCGGCCCATAGCGCGGACTTCGCTTTCGCTAAAGCGCATGGCTTGGCCGTTGCGCGTCAACAGGGCAATATCCTGCCGTCCGTCGGTGATGGCCGCCCCAATAAGGTCGTCGTCGTCTTGGATCTTCAGGGCGATGATCCCGTCGCGGCGGATATTCTGATAGGCCGAGAGCCTGGTCTTCTTGACAATGCCGTTGCGCGTAGCCGTGAACAAGTACTGATCGTCGGAGAACTCTCGGACTGGTACGATGGCGCATATCTGGTCGTCTTGGCCAAGCGGCAATAGGTTGGCTATCGACCGCCCTTGAGCCGTGCGGTCACCTTCGGGTATGCGAAAGACCTTGAGCCAATAACACTTGCCCTTGGCAGTCAAGAACATGATATAGGAGTGGGTCGAAGCCACGAAGAGGTGTTCGACAAAGTCCTCTTCCTTGGTCTTCATACCCGTCACCCCTCGACCGCCGCGATTCTGTACTCGGTAGGCCCTAGGGGGTAGGCGCTTGATATAGCCACTGCGCGAGATGGTGACGACCATGTCCTCTTCGGCAATCAAGTCCTCAATGTCAAATTCCTCGGCTGAATAGACGATCTCGGTGCGGCGCTCGTCGCCGAAGCGCTCAGTGATCTCAGCGATCTCGTCCTTGATGATCTGCATCTGCCGCTCTTCGCTGGCGAGAATGCCCCTCTGATCCTCAACCGTCGTTACCAATCCCTTGTACTCGGCCTCAATTTTGTCGCGCTCCAAGCCTGTCAAGCGCTGCAACGGCATGCTTAGGATGGCTTGGATCTGTCGCTCGCTCAACTCGAATTGCACGTCAGTCGCTTCTATACTCAACGTGTCTGCTGTCGTGGGACGGATGACCGCCAGCCGCTCCTGAGCATCTGCTGGACTCGACGAGCGGCGGATGGTTTCGATGACTAAGTCAATGTGGTCCAAGGCGAAGCGCAGGCCCTCCAAGATATGCGCCCGAGCTTCGGCCTTCTCCAAGTCGAATTGTGTGCGGCGCACAATCATGTCATGGCGGTGAGCGATGTAGTGCTGCAGCATCTGCTTGAGATTGAGCGTCTCAGGACGGCCATTGACAATGGCCAACATCATAACCCCGTAGGTAGTCTGCAACATGCTATGGCTATAGAGCTGGTTGAGCACGACTTCGGCTTGGGCGTCCCTTTTGCATTCAAATACAATGCGCAGACCCTTGCGGCCTGATTCGTCGCGAATATTGGCAAGTCCGTCGATGGTTTTGTCACGCACCAGATCGGCGATTTTCTCTAACAGGCTAGCCTTGTTTACTAAGAAGGGGATCTCGGTAACGACGATGTTCTCGCGGCCATTCTTGAGGGTCTCAATATCCGCCCGCGCTCTGATATAGATCAGCCCCCTGCCCGTTGCGTAGGCCTGCTGCACCCCGCTTATGCCGTAGATGATTCCGCCGGTGGGAAAATCTGGAGCTTTGACGTGCTCAACCAACTCGGCAATGGAAATCTCCGGATGATCGATCAGCGCCTTGAGGCCACTGGCGACTTCCCGCAGGTTGTGCGGCGGGATCTTGGTGGCCATGCCGACGGCAATGCCCATTGAGCCGTTGCAGATCAGGTTGGGAAACCTAGACGGTAAAACCAGCGGCTCTTGTTGGGTCTCGTCGTAGTTGCTGGCGAATTCGACCGTGTTCTTGTCGAGATCCGTTAGCAGCTCCATCGCCGGCCAGCTCAGCCTCGCCTCCGTGTAGCGCATGGCCGCCGGAGGGTAGCCATCAATTGAACCGAAGTTACCTTGGCCCTGGACCAGCGGATAACGCAAGCGAAAATTCTGCGCCATATGCACTAATGTCGGATAGACAATGGCTTCGCCGTGTGGGTGGTAGTTGCCAGAGGTATCGCCGGCGATTTTTGCGCATTTGCGGTAGCCGCGGTTGGGAAAAAGGCTCAAGTCGTTCATCGCTACCATGATGCGGCGCTGGGATGGCTTGAGACCATCGCGGACATCGGGTAGGGCGCGCGACAGGATGAAGCTCATTGAATAGTCGAGGAAGGAGGTTTTGAGCTCCTCTTCAATTTTGACCCGGATGACCCGGCTTTGTTGCTGTTCGAGCATTAATTAAATCCTAGCTTTGTTGTCTAGAAGGTGTCCAGATTCTTTGCATCCAGCGCGTACTTCTCGATAAATTCGCGGCGCGGCTCTACCTGCTCGCCCATGAGTAGGGTAAAAAGGTGATCCGCCTCAACGGCATAGTCGATGGCCACCTGCAACAGTGTGCGCTGCTCGGGATCCATCGTCGTCTCCCATAGCTGTTCGGGGTTCATTTCACCCAACCCCTTATAGCGCTGGATAACGATGCCTCGACCGTCGCCATGGCCATTGCCGCCGAAGGCTGCGATGTGCCGATCGCGCTCGGCCTGGTCGAAGGCGTATAGCTCCTGCTTGCCCTTCTTCACCTGAAAAAGGGGCGGCTGGGCCAGATAGAGCTTGCCTTTCTCAATCAGGTCGCGCATGTAGCGAAAGAAGAAGGTCATGATTAGCGTGCGGATGTGGCTGCCATCGACATCGGCATCGGCCATGATAATAACCTTGCCGTAGCGCAGCTTCTCGATGTTGTAGTCCTCGCCGAGACTAGTGCCCAGCGCAATTATAAGTGGCAGCAACTTGTCGTTTCCCAACACGCGGTCGATCCGCGCTTTTTCCACGTTGAGCGGCTTGCCGAACATCGGCAGCACGGCTTGGAAGCTCTGGTCGCGTGCCATCGCCGCCGAGCCACCGGCCGAATCGCCCTCGACCAAGAAAATTTCGGTCTGCTCTGGATCGCGGATGGAGCAATCGGCCAATTTGCCGGGCAACGCTCCGCCGTCGAGTACCCCCTTGCGCCGGGTCAGTTCGCGCGCTTTGCGTGCCGCCTCGCGTGCGCGGCCGGCCTCGACGATCTTGTCGACGATCCGCTTGGCGACGTCCGGGTTCTCTTCGAGATAGGTACTCAGTGCTTCGGAGGCAAACGAATCGACGATGCCTTTGACTTCGCTGTTGCCTAGCTTGCCCTTGGTCTGTCCCTCAAACTGCGGCTCGGGCACTTTGACGCTGACAATCGCGGCGATGCCCTCGCGAGTATCCTCACCCGAGACGTTGAACTGGACATTCTTGAGTAGATTATTGCGGGTCGCGTAGTTGTTGATCGTCCGAGTCAGCGCCGAGCGGAAGCCTACGAGATGGGTTCCTCCCTCGTCGGTCTTGATGTTGTTCGCGTAGGTAAAAAGGGTTTCCTGGTAGCTGTCGTTGTATTGTAGGGCCACCTCTACGGCGACTCCGTCGCGCTCGCCCTGCAGGTAAATCGGATCCGGGTGTAACACGCTTCGGCCCTCGTTGAGGAAGCGCACAAATTCCTGTACACCGCCCTCGTACAGATAGCTGTCGACCTCGCCGCTGCGCTCGTCCCGTACATTGATCTCCACTCCCTTAGTCAGAAAGGCCAGTTCGCGCAGTCGTTTGGCGATAAACTCAAAGCTAAATTCCACGGTTTCAAATATCTCGGCGTCTGGCTTGAATTCTATAAGCGTGCCGTTCTGATCTGTGTCGCCGATGATCTCCAAACCCGTTTCGGGTACGCCACGAGCGTAGCGCTGCAAGTGGACTTTGCCCTTTTGCCAAACTTCGACCGTACACCACTCGGACAACGCGTTGACGACCGAAGCACCCACGCCATGTAGCCCACCAGAGACCTGATAGGCTTTCTTGTCGAACTTGCCGCCGGCGTGGAGCATAGTCATTACCACCTCGACGCCCGACTTATTTTCCTCAACGTGGAAGTCGGTCGGGATGCCTCGCCCGTTATCTTGGACGCGGGCAGTACCTCGTGTGGTGATTGTTACGTCGATGCGCGAGCAGCGATCAGCCATGGCCTCGTCAATGCTGTTGTTGACGATTTCTTTTACCAGCTCGTGTAGTCCGTTTTCGCTCGTATCGCCAATGTACATAGCCGGGCGCTTGCGCACCCCTTCGAGCCCCTTGAGAACCTGTATGGCGTCGGCTGTATATTCCTCATCCTGCGCTGCTTCCGCTGCTTCCCTGGGGAAATTTCTGGCCGGTTCCGTCATCTATTCCTCCTTTTGTTCTCCACATGTTCAGACTGGTTTAGTAATTTTAGCCCCTTGACGACCTCCCTACCCAGCAACGCGTTAATCCGCGCAGCGATGTCCCGCTGCATAAAGTTTAATTGGGTTCGCCATACGGCAGATGGCACAGCCACTTCCAAATATCCTTTGGACAAGCGCAGTGGACTGGTGTACTGAGCCAAGGCAGGGCCTACGGCCTCTTCCCAAGCCATCCGCGCCCGACACTCCACTAGCTTCTGGTTGATCCCCAGATCCTCGGCTGCGGCCTCAAGCAACCCTTCTAGAAAGGTCGGGGGACCAACGCAGCGGCCCTCCTTACTTTTACTTTTGGAGGTCGATTGACTCAAAACGGGCTGCCTGCCTTGCATCAGGCTCTTGGGGGGTCGTCGCTATGACCTGTTCAAATTCACCAACGATGTCCAATAATTCTCCTGTCCGGCCAGAGTCCAACTCTGAAAAGGCATCATCTAAGAGCAGTACGGGCTGCCGACCGGTTTGCTCCTCCATGTAGCAGGCCTCAGCCAGCTTCCAAGATATGAGGACGGTTCTTAGCTGCCCCTCGGAAGCATAGAGGTCGGCCTGTTCTTTGTTCAACGTGAATTTCAAATCGTCTCGATGTGGCCCACAGAGCGTATATCCTATTTGAGCCTCCTGTTCCCTGCGGCGACTAAGTGCTTCGCACAATTCGGCTCTAAGGGCCTCCAGATCCTGCTCCTTGGCTCCTTGATAGACAACGGCTGCCTCTTCGCCCGCCAAGACAAAGCGACCGTAGTAGCGGACAAAGGGCGCCCTCAACGTATTCAGCGCGTCCAAGCGATGGAGTCGGAGTTGGGCACCCAAATCTACTAGCTGGGCATTCCACGGTTCCATTACTTGACTATCGACAAGCCCGTGCCTCGACTTTTTTGCGGTGCGCAACAAGTGGTTTCTCTGGGCTAACACTCGGTAATAGCGCTGCATATATCGCAAGTATGCTGCGCTAGACTGCGAGATAAGTATGTCGAGGAGCCGCCTTCGCTGGGCCGGGAAGCGCAGTACCAGCGATACGTCTTCAGGAGAGAAGTGAACGGTGCGGAAGGTGCCTAGTAACTCCGATACTCGGGGCAAGGGACTGGCATCAGCAAATGCCTTCTTGCCTTCTTTCTTACTGTAAAAGACGCGTAATTGCTGGTCGTGGCGACCGTCAGTACACAAGGCCCGGATATCAAAAAAGTCCTCGCCGTGCGGCACGACGTGTTGATCCTTGGCCCCGCGCACTGACTTACCGATAGATAGGTAGGAAATCGCTTCTATGATATTGCTTTTACCGCGGCCGTTTGGACCAAAAATCAGCACGTGATCTGCTGCAAAGCTCAAGCGAATCGCGGCAAAATTGCGGAAGGGTCTCAGCGTTAATTCACGGATCCGCACTAGGCCTGCTTACCTCATCCTGTCGGCCGCAAGGGCATTAGCAAGCAGAAGTAGTCCTCGCCTTCCTTTTGTTCCGTCGGCCGCAACAGGGCTGCTGTGACGTGGTCATTGAGCTGGAAACAGACCTCGGGCGCGTCCATTCTGCGCAGGATCTCCATCAGATATTGGGCGTTGTAGCCAACCTCTATCTCTTCAGAGTCGTATTGGGCCGGCACGACCTCCCTCGCTTCGCCACCGATTTCGGGGCTGGCGGCTGATAGCTCCACCTGGCCACTGTTTAGCTTAAAACGCACTTGACGCGTATAGGAACTGGAGAGGATAGATACCCGGCGTACGGCCGGCAGAAGAGCTTCTCTAGTTATTCTTAGTTCTTTTTGGTTGTTTTGAGGAATGACTTGGGAATAGTTGACATAAGGTCCCTCAATCAGACGCGACAGCAAGTGCGTATGTCCTATATCAAACAGTATCTGCGTCTCGCCTAGCGTGATCTTGACTGGACCTTTATGGCTACCCAGCAATTTGACGATTTGGATCAACGCTTTGGGGGGGACGATGACCGCAGTTTCTTGGTCGCCCTGTACCTGATCCTGCAAATCTATGGCCAATCTGTAACAGGCTAAGCGCGACCCGTCGGTAGCCACCATCACCATTCCTTGGGCATCGATGCGCCAGAGTACCCCGTTGAATACGGGTCGCGTATCATCCCCGGAGACGGCAAAGGCCGTCTTATTGATCATGCCTACCAGAACATGGGTCTCGGCTTCGTCCTCGCCCAAGCTCAGGCTTACGCCGTCAAGTGCTGTCGGCATATTGGGAAATTCTTCAGCCTCTATTCCCGACAGGCTATAGGCTCCTTCGCTTCTTTCGGCGTCCCCGAGCCGCCCTGAGAGCTTGAGTCGCTCGTCCTGCACCTCAATACTCAGTTCCGCCTCAGGCCATTCTCGGGTGATTTCTGCCAGCTTGCGCGCCGAAACAGTCGTCATCCCTTCCTCTTCTACTATAGCAGGGACTTGAGTCCGGATGGACAAATCTAAATCCGTCGCAGATAGAGATAGGGTTTTTTCATCGGCTTCAAGCAGGATATTAGCCAACACCGGCAGGGAGGGCTTTGAAGACACGGCTTCTAATACAGTATCAATGCCCTTCCACAACTCATTGCGATCTACTCTCAACTTCATACAGCTTCTCGGTTATCCTTCTGACTTCTGAAAAACATTTGTTCTTAAAACACTTAGACCAAAGTTAACTTCTATGCCCACCCATGTCAAATTCTATATATATAGTGTCCCATATTTAGCAAAAGATGGAACATATGTGTATGTGTATATAAAAAAATTAGAAAGATGTGTATTCTGGGAAAATAGAAATCCACATCCGTGCTTCTAATAATACTACACTTCTTTGTGTTCTTTTATTTTTGAAGTTCTAGTTGTGCCGTGGATATGTGGATAACTGTCTTAGAGCTAAATCTACAAACAACGGAACATATTGTTAATAAGATGTTTATAAATAAGAGGGGCGACTTGGCAACAAGAGCTAATCTGTGGATTGTGGAGTGGAAAACTCGAATTTTTCACAGACAAAAGGTTGAAAAAGATTTTTTTCTTTTTTTCACAGACTTATCCACACCGAATCAATACTTAGGCGGGACAGGTGTTAATAGTTTTCCACTGCCAAATAGGCACCATGGTACTGAAAAATACAGACTAAGAGGCCTAAGAGATGGGGGTTGAACTTGGGGCTTAGTGGTTTTGCCGACGGATGGTATTGGACAAATCCTCAGCTAGTTTGGCGAAGGCGGGATCGTTTTTACACTTCTTCTCAATAGTGCGTACAGCGTGGATGATTGAGCTGTGGTCACGGTTGCCGAAGTGTAGGCCGATGGTAGTGAAAGGACTGCCGATCAGACGCTTGACTAGGAACATAGCAAGGTGCCGTGCTGCTACAACGTCTTGCGTGCGTCCTTTTCCGGTGAGCTGCCCCTGTGTCAGATTGAAGTGGTCGGCGACGTGCTGTTGGATCGATTCAATGCTCAGTTCCGCTAGGCTAGGGCCCTTTTCTTGTATAATATGCTTGGCCGCCTCTATGTCGAGTTCCTTCTTATGGATTGAGCAGTAGGCCATCAAGCTAATCAAAGTACCTTCGAGTTCGCGTACATTCGATCGGATATGATTGCCCAACAGGGCTGCCACATCATCGGGAATCCGCATGCCGTTGCGCTCGGCCTTCTTGTGAAGGATGGCAATCCGGGTCTCGAGTTCGGGCAGATCTATTGCGGTAGCCAGCCCCCATATGAAGCGGGATTTCAGCCTTTCTTCTAATCCATAAAGATGGCCGGGAGCACTGTCGCAGGTCATGACAATCTGCTTCTCGGACTGATGCAAGGCATTAAAGGTGTGAAAGAACTCATTTTGGGTCTGTTCGCCGCGGAGCATAAACTGGATGTCGTCGACGAGGAGGATGTCCACACTGCGATAAAAGTTCTGAAATTCACTAGTATTGCGGTCTCGGAGCGAGTTGATGAAATCGCTCATAAACTTTTCCGAGGGGACGTAAACGACTTTCTCGGCGAGGTTGAGGTTATAGGCGTGATGCCCAATCGCTTGGAGCAGATGCGTTTTACCTAGCCCTACGCCTCCATAGATCACGAGGGGATTAAATTGCGTCTTACCCGGGGCATTGGCTACGGCCAATGCTGTTGCATGGGCAAATCGATTGTTATCACCAACGATGAATTCTTCAAAGGTATAGCGCTTGTTGAGCGATGTTTGGGCAGAGCCGGCTTCTATTTCTTTTTGTTCATCTTCTGGGGGTTCTCCTTCGTTCGCAGATAGACCCTGCTTAATAGGGATCACTGGATCGAGAATTGGTTGAGGTGCTTGTGCAACGATAAAGGAGATCTTTGGAGTAAGCGCCGTCTCTTCCCGCACTACTGATTGGATCATCTTCAAGTAGTGCTCCTCTACCCAAGCGGCAGAAAATGCACTGGGAACTTGGATAACCAACGAGTCTTCGTCGAAGTGGTTTACTGAAGTCTGGAGAAACCAATTAGCAAAACTCTGAGGACGAACCTGACGCTCGATATTGAGCAAACATTGAGCCCATAGTTCTTGGGGATCTTGTATTTTCAGTGCCATTTTTTCAACCTATAAAGAAGGCGTATGGCAGTCAAGAGTCTCTCTCGGGGTTGCCGTTGAAATTCGTTAGCGTTCAAAGAGTTAAGGTATTGACACTAATTAGAATAGCCACTAAATTGGGCTATTTCTGCGCATGCTCTGCAAACCTAACATGAGATGAGGCTTTTTGAAACGCACATTTCAACCCAGCAACAGGCGCCGCCGCAACAAGCATGGCTTTCGCAAGCGCATGAGCACTCCGGCTGGTCGCAATATCATCAATCGTCGTCGTCGGAAGGGCCGCAAGCAGCTAGCAGTCTAGCGTTTGATGGCTTGGGTTAGAGGCCGTTGCTTTTGGATCCGCTGCGGTCGGGAAGATCGTGGTCAAATATTTGTCGTCCGCCGCAAGCTGGGCAATGCTGTAAAGCGCAACCGACTCAAGCGGTGCCTGCGCAGCATTTGCCGCGGCCATCCGTACTTTCCTCGCAATCTGGTCGTTTTCTGCCAACCGTCAGCCGTTGAAGCTCCCTTTGCTGACTTGGAAAGGGAACTGGACTCCTTGGTAGCAAATCTCGTCCCACTATGAAGCAAATCGTCATTTTCCTCGTCCGAGCCTA
This sequence comes from Candidatus Latescibacterota bacterium, assembly GCA_965261395.1. GTDB lineage: Bacteria > Latescibacterota > UBA2968 > UBA8231 > UBA8231. Next base: position 912,084 of record OZ253462.1, on the reverse strand, counting down.
CCGTCTTCTCCTGTCTCCATATCTTCCTCCATCCTGTCGTTATCAACCTACTTGTTCCCAATATGCCGAAGAAGCACTAGATAAGTACGGGACACTCAAAGGCTTGATGCTTGCGCTAAAGCGGATTAGTCGTTGCCATCCTTGGGGAAGGCATGGGTACGATCCTTTGCGCTAGTAGCATGTTAATAACACGTTGTTTATAAAAGGGTAAGTAAAACCTATGGAAGATAAGCGGACCCTGTTGGCCTTTCTCGTCATCGGCTTGATTTTCCTTTTGCTTCCCTATTATAATGATTGGATGGGGCTAAATCCTAAGCCCGAGTCTCCGTCTCAGGAATCCATGCCGCAAAAGCCGAGCCCTGAAACGGACTCTGTTGCTGAAGAGCAATTTGAAGCCGAGCCCATACGAGATCCCGAACCTGCGGAACAGCTCCATACGGAAGGGCCAGCACCCGTAAGGTCTCAGGGCATTGAAAGGGTCGAATCGGCCGAAAGTCCGTCCTTTATCTCGGAAGAAATTGTAGTACAAACTCCGCTTCAAAGCTTTGTTATCTCTACAAAGGGCGGCACTATTACATCGTGTAAACTATTAAAATACAGAGATGTAAATGGAAGTACTATCGAACTGCTGCCTCCAGCCGGCAGCGGCTTGGGCATCCATCTACAAAGAGCAAACTACAGGGAGGATATCTCCTCGGCGGAGTTTGTTGCCAATCAGTCGAGTCTACAGATAGGAGCTGGTGAAGAGCGCTCCTTGATTATGGTGGCCCGACTCGGGGGGGGCAGGAGACTGGAAAAGGTATTGACCTTTAATGGGAACCGCTATGGCTTCGATCTCCAGGTGCGTCACGAGGGGTTTGACGATGATACCGAAGCCATACTCACTTGGCAAAATGGCATAGCGTTTACCGAGCGCGAGCCGGAAATCGACCTACCTGAAATGCGGGCTTTTGCCTATATCAACGAAGAACGGGTCGAACTCAAGGTGGACGATGGGGAATCGGACGAATTGGAGGACAAAGGATTACTAAAATGGGCGGGTATTCGCAACAAGTACTTCTTGATTTCCTGCGTCCCCGTCGATAGCGAGCAGCGTTCCCGCGTCGTCTTGCAGGGCAATCACCAAGGGTCGCAATTGCGACCCGACTATTCTTTTCAGCTAGGTCGGCGGCTCGAACGGTCTGATTCTTGGCATAACACCATTTATCTCGGCCCACTCAACTACGACGAGCTCATCGGCTATGAGGCTGAACTAGAGCAGGCCATTGATTTCGGGTGGCCGATCATAAGTCAGATAAGCCGCTTTCTACTCATTCTATTCATAGCGACCCATCAATATATCCCCAACTATGGTTGGATCATTGTCCTTTTCGCCGTTGTCATCAAAATTATCGTCTATCCGCTCACGCACAAAACCTATGAGTCTGCGGCGAAAATGCAGGCGGTTCAGCCGAAAATTTCCGCACTACGCGAGAAGTACAAAAACGACAACCAACGCCTGAGCCGAGAGACCATGAAGCTCTATAAGGAAGAAGGCGTCAATCCTCTCGGGGGCTGTCTGCCTCTATTGTTGCAGATGCCCATTTTCATTTCGCTGTACAATCTTTTTGGCAAAACAATCGAGTTGCGCCAAGCACCCTTCACTCTTTGGATACAAGATCTTTCCCTTCCTGACGAGTTGCTAATCGGCGGTTTCGGTCTTCATGTTCTGCCATTGTTAATGGCGGTCTCCATGCTCATCCAACAGAAGATGACTATGAAGGATCCCAAGCAGGCCGTTCTGGTTTACATGATGCCAGCAGTGATGATTTTTATTTTTTGGAGCATGTCATCGGGATTAGTGCTCTACTGGACTATCTTCAATGTCTTGACCATTGGCCAGCAGCTATTGGTCAATCATTTTAAGAAAAAAGCCGCTCCTTCCAGCACTTGAATTTCAGCCGGATCTCGATTCCTTGATACAGACCGATACTGTTGTCGCGATCTCTACGCCACGGGGGGAGGGGGGAATTGGGATAGTGCGTTTGAGTGGGCCTGAAGCCCTGTCTATTAGCCAGCAGATTTTTCGGTCCCGTCCATCACTCGGTCAGAGAGTCCGACACGTCGAATATGGTCGTATATGGGCTGGCGGTCGAGAAATCGACACCGGAGTCGCTTGGGTCTTTGCGGCTCCTCATTCTTATACCGGTGAAGATACAGTCGAGATTAGCTGCCACGGCAGTGCAGTCGTATTAGAGTCTGTCGTCGAGGAAGCGATTAGCTTGGGTGCCGCCGCCGCCGCCCCAGGTGAGTTTACCCGTCGAGCCTTTCTCAATGGCCGGTTGGACTTATTAGAAGCTGAGGCTGTAATCGACCTCATCCAGGCCAGTTCTAAAGCGCATCTCGATAATGCCTATGGCTTGGCCAGTGGTCGTCTATCTAAGATGGTAAGAGAGCTTAAGAAGCAGTTGGTTAAGATGTTATCACTGCTCGAGATCGGGCTCGATTTTTCCGACGAAGACATCAATGATATTGGGCGTCAAGAGATACAGATCGTGCTGCACGAGGTAGTTGAGTCCTCTTTGCGGCTTGCCGAAACATTCGAGGGGACAAGGCGCCGTCAAGAGGGATATTTAGTAGTGCTCATTGGGCGTCCCAACGTAGGTAAGTCCACATTGCTCAACGTGTTGCTCGGTGAAGACCGAGCAATAGTCTCCCCTTTACCAGGAACGACTCGAGACTTAGTGGAAGGTCGGACCACATGGGCAGGAGAGACGGTACGGCTGGTCGATACGGCCGGGATTAGGCAGAGTCGCAACCTAATCGAAAAAGAGGGGATTGAACGAGCGTCGCAGGTGGTTGGGGAAGCGGATGTGGTTTTAGCTGTATTCGACGGTTCGACTGAGTTGTGTGAGGACGATATGGCTGTGTTGGACCTGCTTCCGGCTGATAAGAAGTCAATTGCTGTCTTCAACAAGGTTGATTTGCTAGGCATTAGTAATCGGTCTAAAATTGAAGCACGGGCCTCGGTATTCGTTGAAATATCAGCACTTAGGGAGTTCGGTATTGAAGAGTTAAAGAGGGAAGTGACAGCCCAATTGCCCCATGGAGGAGAGATAGATGGAATCGGGATCAACCGTCAACGCCACCAAGATTGTCTCTTGCGAGTAGCTAAATCTGGTGCTGTAGCAGAGGAGTTACTGAGGTACAGCCAGCCCGATGAGTGCGTCGTGGCCGAACTTCAAGACGCCTTGAATACCCTAGGAGAGATGTTGGGAGAGACAATAGAGGATGAAGTACTTGATTCCATTTTCTCCCAATTTTGCATCGGCAAATAATGTTCCACGTGGAACATTATTTGCCGATGCTCCATGACAATCTCCGTGTCGCATTGAGAATTGCGCGAGTGTTCCACGTGGAACATTATTTGATATGGTAATCCAACTACCATCCGAGATTAGTGAGGACTTTGAGCGGGTAAAAAGAAAAAGAGATATATCTTGTTCCTTTGAGGATGCTTGGCCTAAGCTGGAAATATATCTATATCTCTTGAGTCAGTGGTCGAGAAGAATAAACTTGGTCTCTCGGCGAGACTTGTCCTTCGTAGCAACAAAGCACTTGGGACAGGCGTTGACTATGGTTCCGGTTGTAGCAAGTGTCTCTCGTCGGCTGATTCTGGATATAGGATCTGGAGCTGGATTTCCGGCCATTCCATTGAAGATCGCTCTTCCCGATTCATACTTTATTCTCGTCGAAAGCAGGAGGAAGCGGGCGCACTTTCTCAAGGAGGTTGTAAGGTCCGTGGGGCTTGATCGCATCGAAGTTGTAAACGAGCGGATAGAAAATTTGAGTCCTGTAGGAGCTGATTTGGTCACTGCGAGAGCAGTGGCTCCTCCAGAGAAACTGATTAATCTAGTACAAAGACATTTGTCTCCCCACGGCTGGATTCTTTCAACGCTTGGAGAAGATGCTGTCGATTCGGGGTTGCTGGCATGGAGGGCGGATCGAGTCGGGAGTACATTGGGGCTATTTCACGCCACTAATTGCTATCACTGATAGCTCAGCAGGGTCTCGTAGGTCCAAAGTAATTGGGCATTGCGAGAGAAGTTTTACCCACACTTATCCACATGCACAATAAGAAGAAACCACAGGAGTCAGGCCCTTTTTTAGGCTTATATGTTTAATTTTAGCCAATAGATAGGTTGCGATTTAGGGGAGGTATTGAGTAGAGTCTATAAGGTATGATGTGGAAAACTTGCTCGTGAGGGTGTGGAAAACTCTAAGGTAAAATCTTTTGGAAAAAACTAAAAAAACAATGTATATTTTTCCTTGGTTATCGAGGACACAGGTTCTCAATGACCTCCTACCTCTACAAATAGGTTCTTTTTTGCTAGATAGATATCTGAAAAAGTGGTTTTTGGTCGTCCTTAGACCGTTGGCGCGTTTATTTATTCGCTTGGGCTTCAGACCGGATTGGCTGACGCTGATGGGGTTAGTTATGAACGTGGGGGCCACTGCGGCTTTTGCTAAGGGTTATTTACAATTGGGGGCTCTCATTATGATGGTTGCGGGTCTCTGCGATATCTTGGATGGACAGGTTGCAAGGGAAGGCCACAAGGAGACCAAGTTCGGAGCCTTATTGGATTCGACTACAGATCGATACTCTGAGATATTTATTTATTTTGGAATAGGTGCGTATTTGATTGGCCGCGATGAGTGGATTCCCTCGGGGATCCTCTTTTTTGCAATTACTGGTTCGCTGATGGTTAGTTATGTAAGGGCTCGTGCAGAGGGGCTGGGTGAGGATTGTAAGGTGGGCTTTATGCAGCGCCCGGAACGTCTAATTGCCTTGGCCGTGGGGAGCCTGATGGGCCATCAAGGTTTGGTTTTTGTGCTGGTTTTATTGGCCGTTACGACCAACTATACGGTTGTTGAGCGCCTCGCTCATATCCGCAATAGGCTGAAATCTGGTCCCAATTCGCCCGCCTCAGTCCAGCAGTCCTGATAAAGGGCTAATCGGGCTTTCTTGCGCTTTCCTGCCGTCGTGTCCCGAGGTCATTTCATCGTTTTTGAGGGAGTCGATGGAAGTGGAACTACAACCCAATCCCACGTGCTGGCGTCGTATTTAAGGGAAGCGGGTCTTCCGGTTACACTGACCAGAGAGCCAGGCGGGACGCCGATCGCAGAGAGGATTCGCCAGCTTGTTCTCGATCCAAGCTTAGAGGGTATATCCTCTACGGCGGAACTCTTCCTCTACGCAGCCAGTCGTTCACAGCATGTAGAAGAGGTGATCTTACCGTCGCTTAAGCGGGGAGATGTGGTTATTTGTGACCGCTATATTGCATCATCACTAGCCTATCAGGGGTATGGGCGCGGTTTGGATCTGGAAGTGATCAAACAAGTCAATCGGCTGGCAGTGGGGGAGTGTTTGCCGGCTGCGACAATATATCTGCTCTTGCCCACAGAAGTGGCTTGGGCACGCCTGAGGCGACGGGACGTCGTGGATCGGTTAGAGCAAACAGGAATAGCACTGCAAGAGAAGGTTTCCCGAGGCTACCAAGATATAGCCAAAAAAGATCCAGCAGGTTTGGTTTTTGACGCGCAGCTCGAGATAGATCGGCTAGCCGAAAGAATCCGGGACGCGTTGCGCCGACAGTGGTCGTGGTTTCCTGAGGAGAAAAAGTAACCATGAGACACATCTTAGTGGGATTGATTTTTTTGTTTGCCAGTGGGGCCGCGATCCATGCTGCGACTACGGAAGATCCGTATGCTGAGGTAAATGCCAGTTGGGAGCGTTTCGGAGCAGTGTATTCGCGCATTCTGGAAAATTATTACGCCCGTCTGGACCAAGAGGAAGTTATGAGCGCAGCCATCAAGGGCATGCTCGGCCAACTCGATCCATACAGCGAGTTCTACGACGAGGAAGCTCTGCGTCAGTTGCGCCAAGACACTACAGGCAAGTTCACGGGATTGGGGATTACGGTTGCCATAAAAGATCGTTTTCCCGTGGTAATTTCCCCTATTGAGGATACTCCTGCCTTTCGGGCAGGGCTGAGATCAGGCGACTTGATCGTCGCCGTCGAAGGCAAGAGTACCCTGGATATGCAGCTTGAGTGTGTGGTCAATGCGTTGCAGGGGGACCCTGGCACAAAGGTCGCAATCTCGGTCGCCACCCACTTGGGGGCAACGCCACGCGAAGTTGAAATTCAAAGGGAAATTATCAAAATCAAGAGCGTTGTGCTGGTAGAGGAGCTCAAAGGTAAAATCGGTTATATAAGCATGCGCCGGACGCGTTTTTCCGAGCAAACCTCTAGTGAAGTAGAAGAGGCTATAAAAAGCCTCCCTCGGGTTGAAGGGCTAATTTTAGATCTGCGAGGAAATCCAGGGGGCCTGTTTAGTCAAGCCACCCAAGTTGCGGATTTGTTTTTACCCCAAGGGGTGCCGATCGTTTCTATTAAAGAACGCGAAGGGCGGAGAGAAGAAGTCAAGTATTCCCACCGTCACTCTATTGCGCGAGATATACCCTTGGTAGTTCTGATTGACGAGGGGAGCGCTAGCGCGTCCGAAATCGTTGCTGGAGCCATCCAAGACAACGATCGAGGAGTGATTATAGGGGGGGCGTCCTTTGGCAAAGGTTCGGTACAGACCATATTCGACTTACGCGAAGAGGCGTCTAGTGCTCTGAAGCTGACGACGGCGCTCTACTACGCGCCAAGTGGGCGTAGTATTCACCGCGAACAGAATATAGCTAGGCCGGTGCATCGCGTTCTGTTCGGCGATAGAGAACTGCCTCATCAGATAGTGATGGACCTCGTTTTGCGTTCAGGGAATAGGGCTAAGGCCCTTTCTGCGCTCCAATCTCATTTTGATATGAATTCTGAGTCCGCAGAGAGCATTCTCTTGATCCGTTTGGGCGACTTGGTAGGTAAATCCAAGATAGGAGCGGACGGATTGCCGGATAGTATTGCAAACCGAACCTATTATACTCAGCAAGGCCGCAAGGTCTTCGGCGGCGGCGGTATTAAGCCAGATATTAGTATTGATCCAGAGTCATTTCCCCCATACGTACAAGAATTAGAGCGTCGTCGGCTCTTCTTTGACTTTGTCATAGATTATGTATCAGCCGACTCTTCTTGGGCAGCGGAACATCCTAGCTTGACCGTCAGCGATGAGATGGTTAATAGCTTTATGAAATTCGTCCGCACTAAGGACGGAAGTCTGAATCAAGGCCCAAAAGGGTTGAGTCAAATAGAAGAACTTGAGGACTTGGCGGAGGAAATGGATTGGGGTACGGCGGCACAGGAGTCGCTTCATCAACTGCGAGTAGCAGTGGGGCAGGAGTGGGTGCAGCAGTATAGCCGCAAGTTAGCGCCTTATATAAAGAGTGCTTTACATCGAGAACTAGTCTTGCGTTTCAGAGGAAGAAAGGCCCAGCTCCTCGCAGAATTGCAGGAGGATGTGCAGCTAGCGAAGGCTATAGAAGTGCTCGGAGACCAAGAGCAGTATTGGGGGGTATTGGCCCAGGAAGAAGCCAAGTGAACTATAAGCAAGGCATTAAAATAATCTATACTATAATGACTACTAAATAAGTATGAGGGCTTATCGTGCAAACAGAAATTTTTATTAACCAAGGTATCCACGAATCCCGCATTGCCATCTTGGAAGAAGGGCGTCTAGCTGAAGTCTGGGTCGAAAGACCCGAGAATGAGCGAACGGTAGGAGACGTATACAAAGGGGTCGCAACGGCCGTTTTGCCCGGGCTGCAGGCCGCATTTGTCGAAATTGGCCAAGACCGCACCGCGTTCCTCCAGGTGCGCGATATGGTGGAAGCAGATAGAGACGAGACCGATGGGGCGCGCAACGGGCGCCGCTCTCGCCATCGCGGTTATCCTTCTATTCAAAACCTGATCAAGAAGGGCGAAGAGGTGCTGGTGCAGATCACCAAAGAGCCGATCGGCACTAAAGGTGCTCGTGTGACAACTCAGCTATCGCTTCCGGGTCGTTTTATGGTGCTGGTTCCGGGAGGAAACTGGGTTGGTGTCTCGCGCAAGATCGTCAGTCGGAACGAACGCAAAAGATTGAGAGACCTGGTCTTCAAAATCAAACCCGACGGCTATTCGGTAATCGTGCGGACCGAAGGACAAAATCAGAGTGATCGCGAGTTCAAACGCGATATGAAGCAGCTAGTGAAAAACCACGGGCGTCTGATCAAGACCAGCAGGAAGGTCGAGGCGCCTGCCTTAGTGTACAAGGAAATGGGCATGACCTCCAGCGTAATACGCGACCTGTTCACTGACAATGTGGAACGGCTAGTCGTCGATAGCAAAGAGTTGTACAAGGAGATTACGGCTTATTTGCGACAAGTTTCACCTGAATTGCGCCAAAGGGTTGAGTTTTACCGCGATCGTCGGCCCATTTTCGACGCCTTCAACATTGAGGAAGATATCGAGAAGGCGACCAACCGCACCGTGTGGTTGCGGCAGGGCGGTGCCTTGGTCATCGACTACGCCGAGGCGGGGACCTTTATCGATGTGAATTCAGCCCGTTACCTCGGCTCGGACGATCAGGAGGAAAACAACCTCAATACCAACCTGAAGGCAGCCCGTGAGATAGCCCGCCAGCTCAAGCTCCGCGACATTGGCGGCATCATCGTCATCGACTTCATCGACATGAACGATGAGCGCAACCGCAAAAAGGTTGTTGACTGCTTGGTCGAGGAGTTCAAACGGGATCGAGCGAGGGTCTCGATCAGCCCGCACATAAGCGAGTTTGGCTTGGTCGAAATGACTCGCCAGCGCGTCCGTCCAAACCTTTTGCACACGCATAGCGAGCCTTGTCCCATTTGCAGCGGCACGGGCCGGATTATGGGGCCAGACACAACCCTGACTTGGATTGAGCGCTGGCTTCAGCGTTCCTATGCTGCCACCCGCGAAAGGCGCTACGTGTTAAAGGTCCATCCCGATGTGGCCACCTATATGCTAGAAAACCGCGAGGAGCGGCTCAAGTCGTTGCGCAAGGCGACCAAAGCTCGCCTCCAAATTGAGACCGACACCACTTTGGGTCCCCAAGACTATCGCATCTTCTCGACCAAGCGCAGCTTGGATGTGACGGCCGAGTTTCGGGTTTGACAGAAAAAATTCCGGCCCATATCTTTAAAAGCTTCTTGGTTGATTGCAAAACAGTCTTAGCGTAGGAGTGCAATTCATGTATGCAGTTGTCAATATCGCCGGCCATCAGGTCAAAGTCGACAAAGGCCAGTGTCTGCGCGTACCCCGGCTTCAGGCCGAAGAAGGTAGCACACAGGAATTTACCGACGTACTGCTAGTTTCCGGTGATGACGAGACCAGGGTTGGCAGCCCCACGGTCGAGGGGGCCAGTGTTTCGGCGACGATTGTCGGTCATGGCCGCGGCGACAAGATCGTCGTTTTCAAGAAGAAGCGGCGCAAGAAGTACCGGCGGCGCACGGGTCACCGCCAGGACTACACCGAGATTCGGGTCGAGGGCATCGTTCTTCCGAACTGAGTGCGAAAGGACTAGGTAATGGCTCATAAAAAGGGCGTCGGCAGTTCTAAAAACGGGCGCGATAGCAATGCCCAGCGTTTGGGCGTTAAGCGCTTTGGTGGAGAGAAGGTCAGCGCGGGCACGATTATCGTGCGGCAACGCGGCACGCGCATTCACCCGGGCGTCAACGTCAAGAAGGGCGGGGACGATACGCTCTTCGCTACGATTGACGGGCAGGTGAAGTTTGAGGCCTTTGGCAAGAAAGGCAAGCGGGTGAGCGTCTACGCCGCCTGAGAAGATGCGTTAATAAATTACAAAGCGAGTAATCCACAGTATTGAGGCAGGCTCTACCGGCATGGTTGGGCCTGTTTTTTTGACTTCGTGCCTAGCGATTGCAGGCCCTGGCCGATCTGGTTCAGGAGTTTGCAGTCCCTGGGTGCATTATCCGCTTGTGATTCTCACTTCTCCAACATCAGGTGCGATTTAGGCTCCCAGCCCAAGACGGCTCGTGCTTTGGACATGTTCATCTCGCGGTGGTCGGCGTCGCCCGATATGAAGAAGACGTCGCAGCGGCCATGGCCTGTGCATGCGTAGTCTAGAGCGGCTAGATAGGCCTTAGCCAAGTCTTCCTCGTCGGTAAAATAAAGGCCACCGGGGGGATAATGCGGTGGATTCTTGGCTTGTTCTAGGAATTGCTCCCGGGTGCGCGGACCGGTAATGCGCAGGACCGCCAAGTTCAGGTCAAATTGGCGGGCGAAGTAGCGGCAAATGCCCTCGGCTAGCCCCTTAGTGAAGCCGTACACACTAGGGCCATCGAGCGGCACTTCCTCCTCGGACGGATAATAGGAGCGGGCGCGGTAGTGGGCGCTCATGGTCGAAGTGTGGAGGCCTTTTTTGATCCCTAGCCGCCAAGCTGTGTACAGGAGCAGGTGCAGTCCCAGACAGTTGACCGTGTAGTTGTCGACGATCTGGGCCTCGGTCTGGTGGCTGTCGAGGCCGCCTTGGCCGCTCTTCATGGTCATGTTGATGAAGGCATCCACTCCGTCTAGGGCGCAAGCGAGGGCCTCCGGGTCGGCGATAGAGCCTTCGATGTATTCGACCTCATGTTGCGGCTTGGCGATGTCCAATACGCGCAGGTCGTGATGGCGTTTAAGGTAGGGAGTAGTGCAGGTGCCGACGTGGCCGGCCCCGCCGACTAACAAGATTTTCACCAGGCACCTCCTCGGGGTCTTTGGATATGGCTGAATAGTACGGGACTTTTCCGACGATCGACAGCCCTTTTGGCACGTGCTCTTGCCGCGCCCTAGGGTGCCTTGCTGGTAGAGAGGGGTTTTTGTACTCTTTTACCTTCCACCTATTAGAAGATAATGCTCATGAAAATTCACGAATATCAAGCCAAAAAAATTTTGCGTCAGTACCAAGTCGCCGTACCGAGCGGCAACGTGGCCACGACAGCTAACCAAGCCGAACACGTGGCCGCCGAATTGGGAGGAAAGGTCGTAGTTAAGGCCCAAATCCACGCTGGAGGTCGAGGCAAGGGCGGAGGCGTCAAACTGGTCGCCAATCCCGAAGAGGCTCGCCAAGCCGCCAGTGAGATTCTCGGCATGCAGCTCATTACTCACCAGACTGGCCCTGAAGGCCAAAAGGTCAAGCAAGTCCTAGTGGAGAGGGCCTCGGAGATAGAACGCGAGTTTTATCTGGGCATCACTCTCGATCGAGCCCAGAGCAAGCCAGTAGTCATGGCCAGCCGAGAAGGCGGAGTTGAGATTGAGGAGGTCGCCGCTGCAACCCCAGAAAAAATTCTCAAGGAAACGGTTGATCCCGCCGTGGGACTACAGGCATTTCAGGCGACGCGCCTGGCATTTGGGCTTGGTTTTGAGGGCAAGCAGGTTCGCCAAGCCGCCGGTTTTATCCTTAGCCTCTACAGAGCCTATGTCGACGCCGACTGCTCACTGGTCGAGATCAATCCCTTGGTGGCGACCGCCGATGGGCAGCTTTTGGCATTGGATGCCAAGATAGACCTAGACGACAACGCACTCTTCCGCCACCCCGACTTAGCGAAGATGCACGATCCGGATGAAGAGGAGGAGTTGGAGATTGAAGCTTCCAAATACGATCTGAACTACATCAAGCTCGACGGCAATATCGGTTGTATGGTCAACGGCGCCGGACTGGCGATGGCCACCATGGACATCATCAAGCTCTCCGGCGCTGAGCCAGCCAATTTTCTGGACGTAGGCGGGAGTGCCAGTGCTGAGACCGTGGAAAATGGCTTCCGCATTCTGCTTTCCGACCCGAATGTAAAGGCCATTCTCATCAACATCTTCGGAGGCATTGTGCGCTGCGATCGCGTGGCCGCGGGCGTGATTGAGGCACGCAAAAATATCGGAGTCAACGTGCCTATTGTCGTGCGACTGGCTGGAACTAACGCGGATGTGGCCGCCGAGATGCTGGAAGATTCCGACATGGACTTTGCCGTTGGGCACGGGCTGAAAGATGCGGCGGAGATGGTCGAGGCGGCCATTCGATAAGGGGAATACAGAAATGAGCGTTTTAATCGACGAAAACACCAAGGTCTTCGTACAGGCAATTACTGGGTCGGAGGGATCTTTTCACACTCGCCAAATGTTGGAGTACGGCACGAAAGTGGTCGGAGGAGCAACACCAGGCAAAGGGGGCCAAGAATTTGAAGGAGTTCCAGTGTTTAACACGGTCGCCGAAGGCGTCGAGGCCTCCGGTGCCAATGCTTCGATCATTTTTGTGCCAGCCCCCTTTGCCGCCGACGCGATCATGGAAGCGGCCGATGTTGGCATAGAGCTAGTCATCTGTATCAGCGAAAATATTCCCGTGGGCGACATGGTTAAAGCCTACCATTATGTACAGGCGCGCTCTACTCGGCTGATCGGGCCTAATTGTCCTGGCATCATCTCGCCGGGGAAGTGCAAGACCGGCATTATGCCCGACTTTATTCACCAGCCAGGTCGAGTGGGCATTATCTCGCGCAGTGGAACGCTGACCTATGAAGCCGTAGAGCAGCTTACTGAGCGGGGCCTAGGCCAGTCTACAGCCATCGGCATTGGCGGCGACCCCATCATTGGTACGCGCTTCGTGGACGCGCTGGCACTCTTTAAGGACGATCCCGAGACCGATGCAGTAGTGATGATCGGCGAGATCGGCGGCACGGCTGAAGAAGAAGCGGCCGCCTATATCAAAGAATGCTACGACAAGCCCGTTATTGGCTTTACTGCGGGGCGAACGGCACCTCCGGGGCGGCGGATGGGACATGCAGGAGCTATTATTTCAGGTGGTAAGGGGACGGCTGAGGACAAGATGGCGGCGATGCAGGAAGCGGGGATTCACATCTGTGAGAGTCCTGCAGAAATTGGGGAAACGGTGGAGAAGGTGCTGAGTTGATTGGGAAACGTTTTTTCTGCAAGTGTCTCCAACAGTTCAAGTATAATCGGGCGGAGAGCATTCCCTTTTAGTCAGCAGCGGCATAATGGCGGGTTGGCGGCAGAGAATCAGGAGGCCGACAAGCAGGATTAGGCCGGCGAGCAGGGCCAAGGGCATGGGGAGATGTTGGGAGGGGCCTAGGCCATCTATGCCTAAGTAAGTGCGCAAGTTGATCCCAGTTATCGAAGCCAAGTTGTTGACCGCGTGGGCGAGCATGGCGGGATAGATGCTGTGAGTCCAGTAGACTAAAGCACCGAGGAAGAGTCCAAAGAGAAAGAGGGGGATCAGCTGCCAAGGGTTGAAGTGCGAAACGGCGAAGAGCAGGGCCGAGCCGCCTAGCGCCCAGCGTGGCCCATGATGGGCGTAAAGACTGGTGAGTACAAGTCCGCGGAAGAGAGGCTCCTCGCAAAGCACAGGGGCTAGCACTAGCGTTACCAGTCCCTTCGGGACGTCCGTCAGTCCGCGGAGAATCTGAATCTCCAGCAGGTTTTTCTGAAAGGGTAACGGCATAGATAGGTCTATCCGGCCGAGAAGATAGGCCAGATACAAGTCGAATTCGGCGACTACGAGGCTACAGCAAATAGTCACCGGGATTGTCAGCAACAAGGTCCTAGCTGGCGCGGCGTTGAACAGAAGAAGATCTTCGGCGATTAAGTGGTGACGACGGATATAAAGGGCCACAAACCACAGAATGGTACATTCGGCGGCAATAATACCAGCATGTAGGGACAAAAGACCGACGACGGGCCAAACCACGAAGTGGGCCAGCAGGAGAGCAGGTAGGGCTACGCGGAGAATCTGGGAGAATCGGGGATAGTGAGCATACATAAGGCTAGGGGTTCTCCGGTATTTGTATGTAATTTGAGTCGTTATTCTTTTACAGAAGCTACTAGGTGATTAGCAAGTAGCCTTTGAATGGGCAATCGCCTGTAGATAACCCCGAGTGCGGCTGGACCAGAACAAATAACTAAAGACCAGATCCGGGACATAGCTTTTCACAAGCCAGCGGGTCAACCAGCGGATTGGATAGTGAATCGGCGACAACAGGGCTAGCCGGAGCGCGAGCTGCCAAGGAGAAAGTCCAGAGGCCCTGATAAAGTCCAGACGGAGTACGGCGTCAAGTTCAGGGTGTTTGTGTAAAAGGATGGGGATTGACTTGCTGCCATAGGTTTGCATTAGACGGCAGAGCGGCTCCAATGAACGCAAGTGATAGTGGTAGGACAGGGCTTCAGGGGCATAGTAAAGCGGAATACCCGCCAAATGGAGGCGGTACCCCAATTCCAGATCTTCGCCGCCATAAGCAGTGAGATCCTCGTCGAAAAAACCCACGCGGAGCAGGGACGACCAGCGAACCGAGGAATTGCCGGTGACGAAGCACTTGAAAGGTATGGGCTTATCCGCGTCGACCCTGTGGACCCCCCTTCCTTCGAGATAGCGGGTCAGGGAGGTGGCGGGAATTCCACTGGCAAAGCGGATGTTGCCGATAAAAACGGCTTCCGCATGGTTTTGATGCCGTTGGGCATGGGCGCGGAGAAAATTCGTGCCGACGGTCATGTCGCTGTCGAGAAAGACGACGATATCGCCGCTGGCAATCCGAAGTGCTGCGTTGCGCGCCCGGGCGCGTCCCTGATTCTGTTCGTTGCGAAGCAGCAGCAATTGTAAGGGCGCTACCGCCGCTTGCAGTCGCTCGGTATCCAAGTAGGGGGAGGCGTCGTCTACAACGATGATTTGGATCGCCTCGTGAGGATAATCTTGCTGCGATAGACTCTTAAGCGCTGCTTCGAGGCGTTCAGGCTCGTCATAGGTAGGCATTACGACGCTGAGCGTCAGCGGGGTACTCATGCTAGGGTTGTGTATAGCTGGGTGAGTTGAGCGGCTTCCCGTTCCCAGTTATAGCGCCGTGCCGCCTGCAAACTTGCCTGGGCACAGGCTTCTCGCTGTTCTGCATTGTCCAAAAAAGCGGTGATCTGCTCTCGAATGGCAGCTATATCGGTTGGATCGACCGTAGCTCCGGTACGCGTTTCGCGGACGATGCGCTGCATTTCAGGAAAATTGCTGGCTAGGATCGGTAGTCCGGCCATCATGTATTCAAAGAGCTTGTTGGGTAGGGAGTAGTAGAAGCTCTTGCCCGTGCCTTTGATTAGACACAGCCCCAAGTCGGCCGAACAAGTATAATTGTGAAGTTGGTGAAAGGGCACTCGGGGAATAAAATAGACCCGATCCTCTAGCCCCTCAGCGCGCACTTGGTTCCGCAGGGCCTGTTCGCTAGGCCCATCTCCAATCAAAACTAAGGCGGCGGCAAACCCAGCGGCGGCCTCAATTTGCTCGCGCAAGCCATTTTCGGTGAGGAATCCTCCTTGGTAGAGCACAATAGGGCGCTCAGCGGGTAGGTCCAGCGTTTCGCGTATCAGGTTGCTTTGGACCTTATGGCGGAATAGCGGCAAATTGCGCAAAATAACAACCTCGTCAAGGCTGTAGCGCTCCTTGAGTGATTGGGCGATAGACCCACTGACGGTTATGATTCGATCTACCCGACGTATCAGCCGCCGCTCCAGCAAACTCCAGCAGGATCTCATTAGCGGCCGATTGACCAGTGAAGACTGTTCGGTCCAAAATTCGTGCGCGTCGTAGACGAGGGGCCGATTTAGTCGCTGTGCAGCTCGCACTGCTGGCCAGAGCGAATCTAGGTCGTGGGCGTGATAGGCATCCGGATGGGTCTCGACAAGCAGTGGATAGGCTCGTTGCCAAAATAAGGGATAGAGGCGGCGCAGTGAGCGGCTTCGGTCTAGCAGAATCGGATAGATTTCAAAATCGTCCCATCCCTTGAGAGGGGCCGGATTGAAAGAGGATGCGACAATGACGACTTGGTGACCAGCGCGGCGCAGCGAAGTGGCCTCTCGGTAGATGCGGTAGTCGAAATTCAGGTCGGTGAAGGCGACCATACAGATACGCATGGCGTATAAAGAAAGAACCGGCAGAAAAATAAAAATAAAAAGCAGCCCATATCGAAATGGACTGCTTACTCATTTAGAGTGTGGCGGCCATGTGGCGACCAAATAGTGTGATCTTGAAACGCAAGTGAGATCCTCAAACGAGGCGGTGTGGGGAGGTAGTTTTGAAGATCTCAACGACCCGAAAAGGGAAATCCGAGCTTCGCGGATCAGGACATTGGCCATGCCAGTGGGCCACCACACTCTATTTAGAAACAAAAATACACACGCTAGATTGTGTTGTCAAGCAGAAAAACGTGCGTTTAGAAAATGACAATACAAACTTGCACACTTACTGGTGTGTGTGTATATTCAATAAAGAAGGTGGATGAAAATATTTCAGAGGGACCGCGAATGCAGTTTGCAGAAATGATCAAAGGGGCCCGACTACAAGCTCACCTGAGCCAGCAGGGCTTGGCCGCGCAACTCGTGACGGCGCGAAGGCCCAAGGGCGTATGGGCAACCTATATAGGACAAATTGAGAAGGGGGAGAAGGTTCCTTCCGACGAAGTATGTATCAAGTTGGCCGAGGTATTGGAACTCGACTCTAACAGGGTATTGCTTGCTGCGTATGAGGCCAAGGCGAGCTCGGAGGAAGGACGTGCGCTTTATGGCAAGATGATACGCTCGTTGTCAGACCCAGTGGTCAATAAGCTCCTGTCTAGCAAAGAGCCTTTGGATCCAGCCCTCTTGGGGGTGCTCTCTGATCCAGAAATCTTGGCTCTGCTCGGGGATCAACCTTGGTTAGAGGGAATTGTCCGGGCGCGCAAGAAACAGAAGGAACGCGATGTGTTGGGCCTATTCTCTCTAGTAGAGGCGATGAACGACACACAGTGGAATACGATAATGGGCATTATAGCGACTTGGGATTTAAAGCCGCCTAGCTGAGGAGGCAGACTTGCTGATTAAGGGGAGCCATCGACGAAAAAAGTTAATGCCTGATGGGGGAAGGGAAGGAATTAGAAATCGGGTAGTTTGTACTCGCCGCGCTCAATGGCTTGCTCTAACTCTTGGTGGAAGGTGCTGTCTAGGTGGGAGGTAATTTTCCAACCACTGGAATCGTGAAGAAAATAAAAAAATGGCGATGCGCGCTCATCGCCTAGAGTAGAGGAATCGAAGAGTAAGTAACCTATGCGATCGTTGATGATGCGCTCTTCGGCGATTTCTCGCCGCAGTTGAGCCTTTATCTCGGATGGCGTCTTTTGCCGCCATCGTTCGACAAAGCCCTGACGATCTTCTCCCTCCATTTGTGAAGAATCGAAACATTCCCAAAGCAGGTCAAAGTCGCTGTTTTCTAGCGCATACTTATAGGTTTGGAAGGTCTGGGCCGGATGGGAGAAGCGTTGGTCTACGTCTTCGCTATGGCAGCCGTGAAGGATGAAAAAGGCGAGGTAAAGGAAGGATTGTAGGGCCATAGTGTGCAGCGCACGGATCAGTATCTTGAGCAACTTCAACTACTTGGTAGGTACGTGTGCGTCCACCCAGATAGGGCTTCAGCGCTTGGCTTTATTAACGAGCGACTCGATGGCGTCGCGTAGCCGGGCCGCTTCTTCGTATTCTTCGCAGATAACGGCCTGCTGTAGCCGGTGCTGAAGCAGGCTGAGTTCGTCTTTCTCTTTTTCTTTGGGCAGTTGAGCTTCGGCCTCTTCGGCGTTCCCCTTCGGTGGACGGATGTTGGCCGTCTCAGCTTTTGTATCGAGTGATTCAGAAATCTGCGCTTCAAACTCGTAGAAGCGGTTCAGTGTGTGTTCAACGTCCAAGTCGGTCTCCAAAGACTCCAAGCCCACCTCGTCAAGCAACGTATGAGAAACGTAAATAGGCGAATCAGTGCGTAAGGCCAAAGCGATTGCGTCGCTAGGACGTGCGTCGATGTCTTTTATTGTGTGATTCTTCTCAATGACGACCCACGCGTAGTATATTGAGCCGCGCACGTTGTGAATGACAACTTGGCGCACACGTATCGCAAGGTTGTTGACCATAGAAGAGAGCAAGTCGTAGGAAATCGGGCGTATAGGCCCATCGTTTTCGAGCCGCATCCGAATGGCGGCCGCTTCAAATTCGCCAATGGGAATGGGCAAAAGCCGTGGGAATTTACCGTTCTTCTCGCTCAACCATACCAAGGGCCTGTCCTCGCGCAAATAGGGACTAACCTTGACTACGGTCATCTCGACTAAAGAGGAAGTTCCCATTGATCATCCCTGTTGGAGACGACTAATCTCGTCGCGAAGCCGCGCCGCTTCCTCATAAACTTCTTCGGCAACGGCTTGGCGCATGCGTCTTTTGAGTTGTTCTAGCTGATTAACGGCTGGTGCGGCGATGGTAGGATGCTCTTCCTGCGGTGCGGCCACGGGTTTGGTGATGGTTTCAACGTCAGCCTTAACCCATTCATCGTCGTCAGAGCGAACGCAGCCCACTTCTTTGAGAATCTCGACGGCGGCGTAGATCGGCGCACGAAAGCGCAAGGCTAGAGCAATTGCATCGCTGGGACGTGCGTCGAGCGTATGAGTTTTGCCCTCGTCGTCGACGAGGTGAATCTCGGCGTAGTACGTTCTTTCGCGCAAGTTAAAGTCCGTGATTTCGACCCGAACTACCCGGGCGTCTACGTCGGCGAGAATCTGGTGAGCTAGGTCATAACTGATGGGTCGCGCAGGTTGCCGCTTGCCGTGGGCCATAGAAATGGCTGCCGCCTCGAAGCGGCCGATGACAATGTGCAGATAATAATTGCCTTCGACTTCTTTGAGCACTACTTCAGGGTATAAAGATTGAGATTTGCTGCTTAAGACCCCCTTGACTTCCATCAGAACCATAGCGGTACACTGCGGTTTAATAGGCGATTGCCAATTGACTTGTGAAATATAATACGACCTCAAAGCAAGTGTCAACTAACTCGTGCCTCTTCGCCATTTGGCAAATTGCCCTTTCTGTTCTTCAGCATCAGCTCAAGTTCTGCGAGTTGGCGGCCCAGTTCCCCTGTTCGTCGGCTTAGGTGCGCCAAATAGGCAAAAAGCACGATCCACACGGCCGCGAAGGCTGCAAATAAGTAGTGGAGATTGTCCATAGTCTCTTACGTTTCGTCAATTAGTTTTTGCCGCAGGAGTGCCACGGCTTTTTCGATGCGGGCTAGTTCCATGCGTTGCGCTAGGAGGCGAAAGAGCAGCAGGAAGAAAGCTGCGTAGCAGATCCACTTGGTGTATTGCATCGTCGGCTCGAGTTCTACGTTGCGCGGCGGGTGTAGCTGTTGGTCGGCGGCCCACAGATCGACGGCATAATATACCAAGGGAACGTTGGCGAAGGCGAGAATGCCCAGTACAGCACTGATGCGCTGTACTGAGGTAGAGTGAGCCCCGTATCCCCGCACCATTAGGTAAGCCACGTAGATGGTGAAAGTAATCAGCATTGAGGTCAGGCGCGGCTCCCAGCGCCAGTAAACTCCCCAGATGGGTTTGGCCCATAAAGGCCCAGTGATCAGCACGATCAACGCAAAGATCACGCCCAATTCGGCGGAGCATAGCGCTAGGCGATCCCATTTGTCCTCGCGGGTGCGCAGGTACTGTACACTGCCGACGAACACCAGAAAGAAGGCCAAAAACGAAGAAATCGCCGCCGGCACGTGAAAATAGAAGATTCGCTGGACGATTCCCATTTCTTTTTCTGTGGGTACCCACAGAAAAATCGCGCCCAAGGCGACGAGCATGACCACGAAAACCAAACAGGAGAAAGGGACCGAACGCATCATTCCTCGATTGCGTATTCAAAGAGCATTAGCGAGAGCACCGTGAAAACTACCGCGTACACCCCCAACATCTGCAGGTGCGGGAAGAGCTTTTCGCAACAGTCATTGGCCAGCACTAGCCCCGTCGCCTCCACGCAGGAAATCAACGCCGGCAAGATCATGGGCAAGAGCAAAAGAGGCAGCAGTAGCTCGCGCAACCGCATGTTGTTAGATAGTGCTGCAAAGAGCGTGCCCACCGATGCCATACAAGCCGATCCTAGGACGAAGACTGCCAACAGGGGGAGCAAGAAGAAGCCCAGGGACAGATTAAAGAAGAGGGCGAAAAAGGGCAAACTTAGCAGTTCGACCGCTAGGAGAAAAACAAAATTGCCCAGCATTTTACCTAGATATATGGAACCGCGGTCCCCCGGTGCTAACAGCAACGCGTCGAGCGCGTCGTTTTCGCGTTCGTCAGCAAACGAGCGGCCCAGACTCAGCAGGCTGGCCAAGACATAGGACGACCAGAGTGTACCAGGCCCAATCTCGCGCAGAGCGGCCCCGCCTAAATCGAAGGAAAAGTTGAAGACCAACAACATCAACAGTATAAAGAAGACCATCGGGCTGAGACGCGCCTTAGTACGCCACTCGGCCTTCAGGTCTTTGCGCAGTATTGCCAGCGCCCGTCCTAAAAAGCTCATGGTTCGGCGTCGAGATAGGGCGCGCAGAGCCTGCGCAGTTGATCCGAATTATCCGTCAAGGCTTGGTCCAACCGCCATTGCCCGCGTTCGATCACCAGCAAGCGATCCACTAAACCATCGGCTTCATCGAGGCGATGAGTTACCAAGACGCAAGTGAACCCCTCTTGCCGAAAGCGGCGCATGAGGCAGTGCAATGCAGCGCTGGCACCGGCATCGAGGCCAGTAAATGGCTCGTCAAGCAGGAGGATAGAGGGGCGATGCAGGATAGCACGGGCAATAGCCAGACGCTGCTTCATACCGCGAGAGAACGAACCTACGCGCTGGTCGAGCTGCTCGTTCAGGCCAACAGCCTCTAAGGCCGCAGTGAGCCTTTCGTCTGGGTTGTCCAATCCATAGAGCTGGGTGAAGAAGCACAAGTTCTCTCTCGCCGTCAGTTCGTCGTAGAGCAAGGTCTGATGCGAAAGGAGGCCGATCTCCGCCCGCGCCTCGGGAATGCGTTGGGGATCGCGACCGTTGATCCTCACGCACCCCTCCGAAGGTCGGCAGAGGCCGGCCATCAGTCGCAGCATAGTACTCTTGCCCGCGCCATTGGCACCAACGAGCAGCACCGCTTGGCCTCGCGGGATGACCAGATTGGTGGGATGCAGGGCTGTGTGGGTGCCGAAGCGCTTGGCAGCACCCGCTAGGACGATGGCGCCGTCTCCATCCATCACACTTCAAGTGCTTGAGTCAGGGCAACAGCTTCGCGCATTAGACGCGCCCGCTGGTCAATGTAATGCGGATCTTCGGGCCGACCGGCAAAAGCGTCGTCGATCCGAGCGAGTTCCTCAATGAGATGCTGTCGCCGTTCCAGTGCGTGGGTGTGATTGGAGCTTGAGTGTTGGCGACTCAATGCCAGCGCGACACCGCCGACGAGGAATGCGCCCGCCAGCGCGGCCCACTTGAGCGACCAACGCAGCGAGGGAGTGAGGGGTAAGGGGATCGCCACCTGCTGGCTTGGCGGTAGGTTTTCTATGGCAACTTTTCGGTATTGGCGGTCGTGCTGTTCGACAATACCTAAGTCGATAAAGGGTGGTTTGATCTCAATGGAAGGAGGGTCGAGAAAAACCTCCAAGCGGTCGGTGGGATAGATCGCCTGATGCACATAGGGATTGGCGAAGTTCCGTGGGTCGAGATTAAAAGAAAAACTCCGCTGCGAGCGGCCTGGAGGCAGAGGCTGGTTGTCGAAGAAACTGCCTTCTCCGGCTTGGTGGAGCAGACCCGAGTGGCTTTGGAGGTTGAAGATGCCCGTTGGCAAGGCAAGTTCGGTCACTCGACGCTCACGCCCGTCGCCGCTGCCTGAATAAGTGCGCTCTAGGGTGTTGTGGATTTGCAGGAGCTGGACACACTCAATCGCGTCCTCGCGTACAGAAAAAAAGAGATGATGGGTACCGATTCGGATGCCGGCGGGATCATCGGTTTTTTCGTAAACCTCGAGGATGATCTGTTGTTGCGCGCCGGCCTCAAGGGTCGAAGAGAAGTAAGGGATGCCATCGTAGAAGGCAGCCAGCCCGAAGTGGAGTCCGCTCTGCAGAAAGGGGCCGGCAAAAGAGAAGCGCCCCTCGGCGTCGGTCTCCTTGCGTAGCATCTCGAGGACCTCTCCGTCTTGGCGGACGTAGAAGGCCACGGGAATGCTTGGGATTCGCGCTTGGGTGAAGGGGTTGAGTACATAACCGTTGATCTCCGCGCCCCACAGATCGGAAGCGCAAAGGACGATTGCCGCGCAAAGCAAGCGCAGGACCATGGCTCAGCTAGATTCCACTAAAGAGGCCCCGCATTGAGGGCAGAACAGATCGCCCTCGCGGCGCACAGTCCCGCAGCCTTGACAACGGGTAACGGCGGTCTTTTGACGCAGAGCCGCGACCTCCTCCTCGAGGCGTCGTTCGAGTTGATAGCTACTCGCGCCGTTGAGCCGATCCAACTCGCCGATGATCGCCAGCGTCTCGGCCTCCAACTCGGCGAATAGGCGCTGAAAGTCCTCTGCGGACACTTTGCCGAGCTCGCGGTCAAGTTCCAACTCGACGATCTCGCCTAAAAGCTGCTCCTTGCGTTCAAAAAGTTGTCGCGTCGGCCTACTCGCCGCGCCCACTCGCCCGCTCGTTAAGAGGGGATATCCCAGATAGAGCAACAGCCCCAACAGCAGAGCGACTGAACACAATATGGGTAAGAGGTCTACCACGTTCATCATAAAAGGCCCTCACAGGCCCTCGTCGGTTTGGCCGAACTAGCCGTCGTCGTAGTGATCCAATTCGCGTCTCAGGCGATCCGCGTCTTGGCTATGGTCGGCTGGAGGGGGCTTGGACGGTAGAGGCACTTGGCCGTGGTCTTTCCAGCGAACTAGCAGTGTGCGTACTAAGGCGACGCCAAACAAAAGAACCAAAAAGGGCGCGACCCAAGCCAGCAAGTTAAAGCCCTCGTGCGGCGGGGTGACTAAGACCATCAAGCCAAAACGCGTTACATAGCCATCGACGATCTGCTGCCGAGTTTGACCTTGGTCCAGGGCTAAGCCAATCGCCTCGCGTTCGGGTACGGCGAAGTCGGTGCAAAGACAGGTGGCTAGGGATTCCCGAGGGCAATTACCGCAGAGACAGACCAACTCCCCAGCCACAGACTTGATTTCCGCCGTTGTTGCTGCTCCTACCGGCGAGAAGCCCAGTGCCAATGCAGCGAGCACGGATACGTAAGTACGAGACCTCCGTGCGATGGCCGAGTCCATTGCGGTTTCGCGATCGATTCGAGCTAGCCGCCGGTCTCGTGGCGTGGGCCACATCGCCCACAGTGCGCCAAGTACTAGGACGACAGCACCGAGCCACACAAAGTTGATTAGCGGATTGATATAGACTTGGAATTTGGCGCTTTGGTCCTCGGCAGACCCCACCAGAATTACATAGAAGTCCTCGCGCCATGTCGAGTAAATGGAGACTTCAGTGGTTCCTTGGTCAAAAGCCGGGTAGTAGCGTCGCTCTGGCAGCAGCGTGCCGAGGAATTGATCGCCGCGGTGCAGGGCCAAGGCTGCGGCGGTCGTGCTGTAGTTGGGGTTTTCGGCGAAGGCCAGCGACGCGAAGGTCATCCGGTATTCGCCGACTTGACGCGAAGCCCCTTGGTCGAGGACAACTTCGGTTTCTTGGGTAAAGGCTTTGCCGGTGAAGCCAGCAAAGAGCAATACCAGCCCGAGGTGAGTCAAATACCCGCCGTAACGCCGCCGGTTCTTGGCGCAGAGGCGATACAATGCCAGCGGATAGGACTCGCCCGTACTGTGCATCCGCGCCCGTGCGCCGGCGTGGAACTCGGAAGTGAGCGCGACGAGAACGAAGACGCACAGCCCGAACGACAGCACGACATAGGGATCGCGCACGCCGAGAGCAAAAAAGACTCCGCAAGAAAGTGCGCCCGCCGTCACCGGGCGGATGAAGTTTTTGCGCAGGCTTTCGCTGGAAGTGCGGCGCCAAGCGAAGAGCGGACCAGCACCCGTCAACAACAGGAGCACCAGGCCGATGGGAATCGTGACTTGGTTGAAAAAGGGGGGGCCGACCGTGATTTGCTCGTCGGTCAAGGCTTCGGAGACCAGCGGGAAGACCGTGCCCCAGAACACGGCGAAGAGCATCCCCAAGAGAACCCAGTTGTTGAGCAAGAAAGCCGTTTCGCGCGAGGCAAACGATTCCAAGCGGTTCTCGGCCTTGAGCAGGGGCCGCCGCAGCCACAAAAGCCCAAAAGAAAAAACCAGCGTCAGGACTAGGAACGTGCCGAAAAAAGGGCCGATATTGGATTGGGCAAAGGCGTGAACCGAGGAGATGATGCCGCTACGGGTCATAAAGGTGCCGAAGATGCACAGCGCGTAGGTGAGAATCGCCAGCGCCACATTCCATACCTTGAGCATGCCCTTGCGCTCTTGAATCATAATCGAGTGCAGAAACGCGGTGGCGACCAGCCAAGGCATCAGCGAGGAATTCTCTACCGGATCCCAACCCCAATATCCACCCCACCCCAGTTCGACATAGGCCCATTTGCCGCCTAGCAGGAGACCGAAGCCGAGAAAGGTCCAAGGAATGAGCATCCAGCGGCGCGAAGCGCGGAGCCAAGTAGCGTCCAATTTGCCAGCCAAGAGCGCGGCGATGGCAAAGGCAAAGGGTACGACCATGCCCACCATCCCCAAGTAAAGCATCGGCGGGTGAATGGCCATGACGGGGTGTTGCAGAATCGGGTTGAGCCCGCGGCCGTCCTCTGGCGTGAAAGG
Source organism: Candidatus Latescibacterota bacterium (assembly GCA_965261395.1). GTDB lineage: Bacteria > Latescibacterota > UBA2968 > UBA8231 > UBA8231. Next base: position 887,478 of record OZ253462.1, on the reverse strand, counting down.
CAGGCGCTGGAACGGGTCGGCGGCAAACAGATGCACGATGCAAAAGAAGAAGCTGGTCAAGGATAGGGTCGCCAGCGCATAGGGCATCAATTCGCGATAGCGCTGGCGGTAGAGTGCCGCTAAGCCCGCTGAGTAGATGGATAGGATCCAGCCCCAAAACAACAGCGACCCGTTCTGCCCACCCCACAGCGCCGTCATTAAATAGAACAAAGGCATGGCGCGGTTGCTGTTTTCGGCCACGTACTCGACTTGGAAGTCGTGAGAGAGGAGAGCGTGCCACAGGGCGAGAACCGCTAGCGTCAGCAGGGCACAGGTCGCCAAGACCCCGTTTTCGCCCGAGCGCACCAGACCCAAGTGGCCACGCCTTGCCCCGAGGGCCGACGCCAGCACCCCATAGCCGGACGCTAGGAGTGCCAGGCACAAGGCAAAATAGCCGATATCAATCATAAAATGTCGGGAAAAGCCAAAAGGTGCTGCGGGCTAGCCGCTCGGGCTATTCATCGCCTGCACGTGGCCTTCATAGCTTTGCCCCTCGTATTTGGAGGGGCACTTGGCAAAGACGATCTCAGCGTCAAAGATCCGGTCGGCTGGCTGGTATTCGCCTTCGAGAACTACCAGTGCCTCGTCTTTGAAGGTATCGGGCAGCACTGCGTGTCCGATGTAGCGCACCCGCAGCGTGTGTTGCCCGTCGGTAATCACAAATTCGGGACGCGAGCGATACCGGTCCCACTCAATCGAACCAGGTACCACGGTGCTGCCGCCTAGCTGGATGCGCTGGCCCGCGTCGATAGCTCCGTTCATCAGGGTTTGCAGCGTCATGTGAGTCGCCGTCGACTGTTGGAAGCCGGCCGCAAAAAGGTAGATCAAGCCAGCGGCAATGACTAGGGAGCCGAGGGTGAATTTGTGTCGTCGCATAAGAGTAAATCTGCTCAATTTTCCTTTTTTGTCAACGAGTACTCCTGTTGGCGAAAGGACCGCGTTCACACTTCGAGCACCTTGGGCAGGCTGGATAGGTTTTCATAGCCGCCTTGGCAAACGACGACCGTATCTTCGATCCGCACGCCCCCTAAGCCTCGGTAGTAGAGTCCCGGTTCCATCGTCACGACATGGCCTGACTCAAGCACATCGCCGTGCGGGCCGATCCTCGGCTCCTCGTGGATCTCCAGACCTAACCCATGACCAGTGCTGTGGATGTAGCCCTGCATATAGCCATCTTTTTCTCCCGTCTCGTAGCCGGCATCGCCGAAAAACCGTTGGATTGATTCGTGAATAAGGTGGCCTTCAGCACCCGGGCGGATGTGGTCTAAGCCTAATTGTTGCGCCTCCAGCACGGTTTCGTATAGGTGCTGCATCGGCTTGGATGCCTGCCCCTTACAAACGGTCCGCGTCAGGTCTCCGTAGTAGCCGCTCGCCTCGTCGCGTGGAAAAATGTCGATGATGATGGTCTCACTGGCGCGCAAAGGCCCAAAGCCCACTTGGTGTGGGTCGCAGCCTTGGTCGCCGCTGGCGATGATGGTATGTTCGCCAATGCTGTCGCAGTCCATTAGCGTCTGATGCACCATGCGCCGCAATCGCTCTGAAGTGAGTACGGCGCCGTTGAGGAAGAGCACGCCGTCGCGCACATCGGCTGCGCGCAGCCCCTCAATCGCCGTTTCCATTCCCGCTTCGGCGGCCCGCATGGCCCGGCGCATGCCCACGATCTCTTCGGCGTCCTTGATTTTGCGCTGGGGAAAGAGCGGCTCGGCCGCAATGGCGAGCTCGACGCCCTCTCCTCGCAGAAAATCGGCCGTAGCAAGGGGAAAATCAGCGGGTACTTGCAGCTTCTCCAAGCCTAGATCGCGCAAAAGTTCCAACAAGACGGCTTTGCCGTTGGGCCGCTCCTGGCCTCTTTCCTTGGCCCGCTCCTCGTACTGGGCATAAGGCAATACCCGGTTGACGCAGGCTTGGTCGCGCGCACGGTCAATTTCGAGGTTGTTGGCGAGCATAAGTTTTTCGCTGGAGGTCCACAGAAAGACGAAGGGATCGGGAGCGCGAAAGCGGGTGGCGTAGAACAGATTGGCGCAGCGTTCGCTGCTGCCGATTATCAGCAGGGCATCGGTGCCTTTTAGGTCGTGCATCATGATTTTACTCCGGAATCCTCAGCGCCCGGACATCGATTCCGTTCTCGGGCCGCCAAAGCCAAAACAACGCAGACTGTCCCTCTTCCAGTTCGGAAACAAAGCGCACAAATTGCTCCAGTGAGGTAACGCGCTCCTGATCCACTTCGGTAATCACATCGCGCACTTGGATGCCTTTGTCCGCTGCCAGCCCGTCCGGATCCACGCCAACTACCACCACCGGCTCCTGTCCTTGTGTAAAACCCAGTCCAGCCGCCAAGTCGCCGACAAAGCCCAACTCGGTGGCCAAGTCGGCGGGCAGGGATTCAACCGAGAGCCCTAGCTGCGCCAACCGCTGATGGCCCTCGGAGAGACGCCGGTCGTCTTCGCGCTCGCCGAGCACCACGGCGACTTGGCGGATTTGGCTCTGGCGGATGATTTGCAGGTTGACCGTCTCGCCTGGGTCGCGGCCGTAGATCAGCGTCTGCAGGTGGTTGAAGTGGTTCACCGCAATACCATCGAGCGACAGTACGACGTCCCCGACGAGCAGACCACCGCGCTCGGCGGGGCTGTTGGGCTGCACCTGGATGAGGTAAACGCCCCGCGGCCGTTCCATATCGAGGCCGTGCTCGCGGATTAGCTCTTGGGTTATCTCAGGGGCCATGGCCACGCCCAAATGGCCGCGTACGATCCGGCCGTGGACTAGCAGATCATCCACCACTTCGCGTGCCAAGTTGATCGGCACAGCCAGCCCATAGCCGATGTAGTAACCAGTGCGCGTTGAAATGGCCGTGTTGATCCCTACGACTCTGCCCTGTAGGTCGAGTAGAGGGCCGCCGGAGTTGCCGGGGTTAATCACGGCATTGGTCTGGATGAAACTCTCTATGGCGTAGCGATTTTCTTCGTCGCTTCTGCGGTTGAAAATGCCTGCTTGGCGCCCTAGGGCGCTGACGATGCCGTGCGTCAGCGTTGACCCCATGCCCAAGGGATGGCCAATGGCCAGCACCCAGTCGCCTATTTGCAACAGGTCTGAATCGGCCAACTGTACCGTAGGCAACCCCTGCGCCTCAACCTTGAGCAGGGCGATGTCAATCAGCGAATCGAAGCCGATGACCTCGGCCTGATAGGTGCGGCGGTCAGCGAGAGTGACTTGGATGGAGTCGGCACCGGCGACGACGTGGTAATTGCTCAGAATGTAGCCGTCGTCGCTGACGATAGTACCCGAACCGATGCCGCGAAAGTCTTCGTCGGGAATTTCCGGGTGGAAGGGGGGCAATGCGCGCTTCGGCCGAGGTCGGGCCGTCGCCTCGATCAAAACCACGGCCGAGCGCACTTGTTCATAGGCGTGGCGAAAAGCCCTGCTGAGATCCGCCAGTGGCCGGGTACTCTCCACCGGCATTTGCGCCCCGGCCGGGCACCCGCTCGCGAGCAACGCGGCAAAGGCGATGCCTACCCACGGGCGGCACGTGCTGAACAGGGCGGAGGGATTTAGCGAGTCTCGCCACCTCATTCGAGGTCGTATTCCTTCAACTTCCGGTAGAGAGTGCGGGCGCTGATGCCGAGGATTGCCGCTGCCTTCCGGCGATTGCCGCCGACGCGGCCGAGTGCCTGTTCGATGGCTTCCCGCTCCCTGTCTTTGAGTGTGCGCAAAGGCTCAATAGCTGCGTTTTCGGAGATGCGTATTGCCGCGGGCCTCTGGAGGTCTGAGGGATTATATGGGGCGTCCTCAACCGGGTAGATTGGTTGACTTGATTCCTCTCGCGCGACCGGCTGAACGACCGCTGGTGCTACGGGAGGCGTAGGGGAGGGCATCATGGGGGCATTGCGCTCGACCGAGGCCCTTAGCTCGGCGACCTCGCGCTTGAGATCCAATAGAGCAAAGTAGATCAACTCGCGCTCGGATTGATCCGGCGTCTTGTTGGTTGGTACTGGTAAATGGCGCGTGGGCTGAATCCCGAGGTGGAGGAATAGGTCTTCGGGTTCGACGAGGGCACGCGGAGCGAGGAAGACCAAGTGCTCGATTAGGTTGCGCAACTCGCGCACATTGCCAGGCCAGGCATAGCTTTGCAAAAGGTCAATCGCCGCGGACGAGAACCCCTCTAGGCGGCTCTTGTTCCCCTGGGTAAACTCGCCGGTGAAGTGCTCGATCAAGAGGGGAATGTCTTCGGCCCGGCGGCGTAGCGGGGGGATGTCGAGTTCGACGACCTTGAGCCGGTGGTAGAGGTCGAGGCGGAACTCGCGCTGGTCAATCGCCTTTTGTAGGTCGCGGTTGGTCGCGGCAATGACGCGAATATCCACCGAGATAGGCGCGCTGCCGCCGATGCGGGCAACCTCGCGCTGTTCGAGGACCCGCAAGAGGCGCACTTGCGCCGCCAGCGACATCTCGCCGATTTCGTCTAGGAAGACCGTTCCGCGGTTCGCTTGTTCAAAGATGCCTTGGTATTGGGCGCGGGCGTCGGTGAAGGCCCCTTTCTCGTGCCCGAAGAGTTCGTTTTCCAGCAGATTCTCCGGAATGGCACCGCAGTTGAGCGGGCGGAAAGGATGTTCGCACCGGCTACTGTAGCGATGTAGCGCTTCGGCGACTAGGTCCTTGCCGGTGCCGCTTTCGCCCGTCAGAAGGATAGAGGAAACCGGCGTCGGTGCCACGATTAAGATGCGTTCGCGCAATTGGCGCATTAAGGGCGACTGACCCACCAGCTCGACCCCTTGCAAAAAGTCGCCTCGCTCTAGTAGCTGGTCCAGATGTTGGCGCAAGACTTCGGCCTCAAAGGGCACGGCGACTTGGTCTTTGAGAGGCGAGCCCCACAAAAGTCGATCCCAGTTCTCATCGGCGTTGCCCAAGCCTAACACGGGTACATCGCGGTGCTGGTCGAGTGCGGCTACGCCCTCTGCTAAGACGGAGGGCGGAAGTTCCAAATCAAAGGCGACTAGATCTATTCCGCGCCGCCGCAGCGGCCCAAGCACATCGCCGCTAGCCGCGTTGAGTACACGTAGCCGCGCGTTATGGATCGCGGACTTGAACTCCGCTTCCAGCTCTGCTCGCTGGGTCAGGAGCAGAATGTGACGTTGAGTCGGGGCCATGGAACGCTCTGCTAGCGTCGCCTCAGTTGAGGGTTTCCAGCTTGCGGCGCAGGGTCTCGATCCGCTCGCGGGCTAGCGCTCCCTGTGGACTCTGGCCCCCTTCGCGACGTGCGATGCGCTCGTAGATGGTCATGGCCGTAGCGTGTTCGCCCAGCGATTCATGGCAGCGGGCGCGCTGGAAATCCGCCGAGGTGATCCACATGCTGAGTCCCTCGGCGCCGTGGTAGCTGACTTTGTAATAGGCTTGGATAGCTTTGCGGTACTCGCCCATGTTCTGATAGGATTCGCCGATGTAAAACCGGGCTTCGGAAGCACTATTGCCATCGAGTAGCTGTTGAGAGAGCAGGTCGTCTAGCTGTTCAACGGCTTGGGCGTATTGGCCCTTATTCTTGAGGATGACACCCAGTTCTAGTTGGACATCAACGGCTTTGGGGTGCTCGGGGAACTGACTCAGTAGCTGATTAGCTACTTGATGAGCGGCCTCGTACTCGTGGGCGCTTTGGTAGCTCTTGAGGAGGTTCCAAAGCGCATCTTGGGCCTGTTCGCGACTGACTTCTGGCGCATCCAAGACGTGTTTGTAGGCCCCTGCCGCTTGCAGGAAGTTGTGCAGCGAAAAGTGGTAGCCGCCTAGGCGCAAGTAGGCATCGGCTACATGGGGACTCGTCGGATATTCCCGTACAAAGCGCGATATGGCCTCCAAAGCATACGCCGCCCCTTCCTCGCTAGGCGTCACCTTGTTTCGCTTCCACAGGGTCACGGCCATCCAATAAGCCCCGTCGTCGGCCCACGTACCTCCTTGTTTTTCCACCGCTTGAAACAGCTCGTACGCCTTCTTGTAGTTGCCAGCCTGCAAATAGTATTTCCCTTCCTCAACCCGGAAGAGTTGGTGCCATTCCGTCTCCTCCTTGAAGCGCTTGGCAAAGCGCTTGGCTGCTTTGCGCCCCTCCTCTAGGCGCTTGACTCGGAACAGGGAGAGGACGGCTTGTCCGTGGATCAAGATATCCTCGCTCTGCTCCAGCAGCGGCTGATAGAGTTGGTAGGCTTTTTTGTATTGCTGTCGGGCAAAGGCGATGTGACCGGCCCGCGCCGAGGCTTCGGCCGCCAATCCCCCTGATGCAAACTCTCGGCCTACCTTTTGGAAGAGCCGAGATGCCTCGTCTTCTTGCCCTAGCCCCAATTGCAGTATCGCTTGGGAGAAGTAAATGCTGTCTAGCCCAGCCGGGTTTGGCTCTTCGGCGAGTATTTGCCGATAGGTCGCCATGGCCTCGCCATAACGGTTGAGATGATGGTACGCACGGCCCATTCGTCGGAGGATCGGCCCTCTGTCATCGGTAATCGTCGAACTGGAGGCCAGCGGCTGGTACAACTCGATGGCGGCGGCGTATTGACCGAGCTGAAAATAGGTGTCGCCCAACAGTTTCTGCGCGGCGCGGCGCTGGGAAAAGGCCGGGTAGCCCCAGCGCAGCTCTTGCAGTCGGGCGATAGCTTCTTGGGGCCGCTCCTGCGCCAAGCGGATATGGCCCATCTCAAAGAGCACCGGTGCCGTCAGCGGACTATCGGGATAGTCTTGCAAAACGTGATCGAGCAAGTCGGCTGCTGCCTTGTGTTGGCCTTTTTGTACTAGGCAAAGACTCTTGCCGTACAGAGCGTGGGGTACGAGTGGATTGTCAGAAGAGAGCCGGCGGAGCTGGTCGTAGGCCGCAATGGCCCCGTCGAGCCAAGTGCTATCGGCCGCCCCGAGCTGGCGGCGGGCATCGCCTAGCTGCAAAAGGGCTTGGTCTAGGTCAGTCCCTCGGAGCTCGGAAAACTCGGCGACAAAAGCGGCAACCCCCGCTTCGAGAGTGGATAACCGCAGCGAATCGGGGCTGTCCTCGGCTTCGATTTTAATGAGGCGCAGTCGTGCACGCCGGGCCCAAGTGCTGTCAGTGGGGGCTTGCTCGGCGAGCATAGTACTGTCAGTGGGGGCTTGCTCGGCGAGCATAGTACTGTCAGTGGGGGCTTGCTCGACAAGAACGCGGTATTCCCGTAGGGCTAGAGCCCGCAGCGAGTCCGCGCTGGCAGGCTGCGCCTCTAGCTGGCGTTGGCGGGCGAGCCGGAGCAGGCTTTCGGCCAGAAAGTACTGTGCCTCGTTGTTATTGTGGTCGCCTGGATAGGCCGAGGCGTAGTGTTTGAAAGATTGGGCGGCAGCTACAAAATCGTGGTGCGAGAATAGCACCCGGGCGACATCTAGCTGCACTAGCCGGCGCGACTTGCCGCTTAACTCGTCGATCCAGGCTTTTTGTAAGGCCCAGTTGAGGCCGGCCGGGTCCAAGACGGAGAACTCGCGCAGATATTCGATTCGCTGGCGCACCTCCTCGCTCTGGCGGTCGGCGGGGAAGAGTTCGAGAAAGGCCACATATTCGCGCAACGCCGTACTCGGCTGTCCACTTTGCTCAAAGGTTTGGGCGAGGGCGAATTGCGCTCTGGTTGCTACCTCGCCTTGGCCCGCAGCGAGCCGGCGATAGAGAGCGATGGCTTCTTCGTAGTAGCCGGTTGAGGCATAGAGTTCGGCGAGCTCAAAGCGCACGGCGTCGGCGGCCGCATCGGCTTCCTGTAGGTAGCGGCGATACCAAGTTATCGCTCGGCTGTGGTCGCCGCGCCGCTTGTAGAGGACGCCCAGTTCCCTCAGAGCACTGGTGGCTTCGGGGCTGTCACCGGTCTGGATCAATCCTTGAAACAGACCTACTGCGAGGGCGAATTGTCCAGCTTGGCCTAGCGCGATGGCTCGGCCTAGCTGCGCCTTGAGGTAAGCGGGGTGGTCGGGTTGGAGCGCGGCGCTTACCTCGTTGTAATGGGCGATGGCTTTATCCGTCTGATGACTCTGGCGGCGGGCATCGGCTAGCCCTAGGAGCGCGTGTTCTTTGAGGGAGCGGTCGTCAATTTTTTTATAGGCCCGCTGATAGGCGTCCCCGGCTTGGCTAAAGAGGCGCGATCTGTAGAGATATTCTGCGCGATCTAGATAGGCGCTGTCGGTCTGCGCCGCCGCGGGAAAGCGCCGCTCCAGCGATTTGAATTGCTTCTCAGCGGTTTCCCTGTTGCCCATAAAGAGCGCGATGCGCCCTCCAAGGAGCAGGGCGCTAGGGGCCTCAGGCGGCGGCGGTGCCGTGGCGGCGATTTGCTCGAGTAGCTGTTGAGCTTCTTCGGCCCGACCAGCGGCAAACCGCAACTGGGCCATCCGATAGCGAGCTAAATGCACTTGGGCAGAAGTCGCGTAGTCGGTCAGCAGACGTCCATAAGCCGCTTCGGCTTGCCGCAAATTTTCAGCGCGGGTATAATTGACTGCTGCGTCAATCAGGGCACTGGCGGCGAATTTGCTGGCACTGAAACGACGCTGCACCTCTTCGTATGACCGAGCAGCCAGCAAGTATTCACCTTGTTCAGCCAAACAGGCCGCTCGCTCGCGCTGTGCGTCGGCGGTACTCAAGTGATCGGGATGTTCGAGACAAAACGTCTCGTAGGCAGGTGCCGCTAGGTCGCAACGGCCGCTCTGGCGGTACGCACGCGCTAGCATCAAGCGGGCCTCGGCCAGTTGCGGATAATCGGGATAGTTGTGAATAAACTCGGCGAATAACGCGGCGGCCGTGGCATAGTCGCCGGCGTCCCGGAAGAGATTGCGGGCCAGTTTAAAGTCGTCATCTGCGCTTGTTTGCGCCCAGCTCTGGGTGCTTAGGCAGAGGAGAAGCACTAATATCAATTTGGGGAACATATCCATTCTCAAGAGTATGCCAATCTGACATTTGATTAATATATAATATTGTATAGTGAAATGCGGTCAAGGTATGTAGCGATGGAGGATCTGCTAGTCGAAAAAGCATATGCAAAAATAAATTTAGGACTTAAGGTTCTCAGCCGCCGCCCCGATGGCTACCACGAGATCCTCAGCGTGGCCCAATGCGTGGATTTAGCGGATGTCTTGTATTTTGAACCAGCTTCCTCCGACCAGTTGACCTGTAGCCTCGATAGTCTATCGACGGGGCAGGACAATTTGGTGTGCCGCGCAGTTGATGCCTTTCGCACTCGGCTCGACCGCCCGGCCCAGTCGTTCCACATCCACCTAGAAAAGAACATACCCATAGGTGCGGGTCTAGGCGGGGGCAGTGCCGACGCGGCAGCGGCCCTGCGAGTACTCAATCGCTTCTATGACCAGCCATTCTCGAACGCAGATCTCCGCCAGATCGCCGCTACCCTTGGCTCGGACATTCCCTTTCTAGTGGAAGGCGGCACCGCTCTACTGAGAGGCCGAGGCGAGATACTCGAAAAGCTGAGTTGGGAGGGCGCGGTTTTTTACGTATTGGCATACCCCGATGTCGAGATCAGCACGGCATGGGCATATGGCCAACTCGGCTCCATCTTGACAGAAAATACTCCCTATTTTAACTTTATTGCTTCCCTGAGCGGCGGGTGCGTTGACCACGACAGGTTATTTGAAGTGCTGGAGAACGACTTCACGACCGCGGTAGATCGCACCTATCCCATCGTCGCAGAGCTTTGTTCTCAACTGGACCGAGTTGGTGCTCGCGTCACGTCCATGTCGGGCAGCGGCTCCACTGTTTACGGTATCTTCGACGACCGGAAGACCGCCTCTCAGGCGCAGAGCGCACTGCAAAGGCAAGGTTGCCGGTCTTTTTTATGTCAGCCGGTCTCAGCTCAACTTAGTGCGAGGCATAGAGATAGGTAGCCCGGTCGTTCAATTGGTAGGACAACGGATTTTGGTTCCGTTTATCGAGGTTCGAGTCCTCGCCGGGCTGCCATTATGCCATTGATATTTGACCGAGTTTTTTGAGGAGATGTTCCGATGCCACAAGTTCCACTACAGATCCAAGCGCGCGAACAGGTCGCGCTCAAAGTCCAGTCCCGCCCAGAGCAGGGCAAGGGCCCCGTGGGCCAAATGCGTCGCCTACGGGGCCAGTTGCCCGGGGTGATCTACGGCCATAATCAGCCCGCTGAGTCCTTTAAGACGGATGCCCATAGCTTGGAGCTCATCCTGAGCAAGGGCGGGCAAAACGCGATCATCTTGGTTGAGCACGAAGAGTCCGATAGAACTTCTGAGCAGGCCCTGATTCGCGACATCCAATACCACAAGGTCCGCGGCGATGTGCTGCACTTAGACCTCTTGCGCATCAATCCGAGCGAGACGCTGCGTGCCAATGTGCCACTGGTGACTATCGGCGTCCCCGAAGGGGTGCACACTGAGGGCGGGTCATTGCAGCAGACACTAACCGCGCTCGAAATGGAATGCGTTGTCTCCGAAATGCCCTCCTCTATCGAGATCGATATCTCTTCGCTGATCATCGGCGATAGCTTGCATGTGAGCGACCTCCTCGAACAAGAGCCGCGTATCACCAGCGAGCCGGTGCGCACGATTGTCAATGTGCTGGCACCGCGCTTGATCACTGAGGACGAAGAGGCTGAGGAGGGTGAAGAGGCTGAGGAGGGCGAGGAGGGCGAAGAAGGTGCCGCCGAAGGCGAAGAGGGTGGCGAAGAGTAGGTTTGCAAGTAGCCTTGGGTTTGGGTAATCCCGGTGTGCGCTACGCGTCAACGCGGCACAACATAGGCTTTATGGTGGTAGATCACCTAGCGGCCCGCTGTGGTGTTGACTGGCAGCATCAAGCGGATGTGCAGGGCCAAGTTGTCCGAGTAGTACTGGGCGGCCAGGAAGTGCTCTTGGCCAAGCCCCAGACCTATATGAATCGCAGCGGCCGGACCGCCGCGGCCCTTTGCGCCCAATGGGAGGTGCTTCCCGAAGACGTCTTGGTCATCTTCGACGACTTCCTCCTCGACTTCGGACGCTTGCGCTTTCGCCGTGGAGGGAGTGATGGCGGGCACAACGGTTTGGCTTCGGTACTCGAAGCGCTCAACACGGAGGCTATACCGCGCCTGCGCCTAGGGATCGGCATCCCATCTGCAGGCGCAGGCGTCATTGACTACGTCTTGGAGCCGTTTTCCCCTGCAGACGAGGTAGAAAACTTGATTGAGCGCGGAAATGCGGCGCTCGAAGTGTACTACGCCGAAGGCATCGAGGCGGCCATGAACGGGTTCAACGGTTAAAAAGCAAAGTAGCCAAGGGAGGGATACAAACGCATATGGAAATCTGGACTAGCGCAGCGCCATTCGTGGGTCTGGGCGGGTTGCTTTGCTCGCTCTTGCTATATTTTTACATCAAGAAGTATCCGGCTGGCACTCCAGAGATGGTGGAAATCTCAGAGGCTATCCACGAGGGAGCCATGACCTTTCTCAAGCGCGAGTACACCATCCTCGCCGGGTTTATCGTCATCGTCTTTGTCCTCCTTTTTGCCTTCGTCGGCTCCCATACCGCGTACGCTTTTTTGTCGGGAGCCGTTTGCTCCATTTTGGCCGGCTATACTGGCATGAAGGCAGCCTGTCACGCCAATGTGCGCACCGCCCAAGCCGCTAATCAGCACGGCCAAGGGCCCGCGTTGAATATTGCCTTTTCGGGCGGCGCCGTGATGGGGCTCGCGGTCGCCGGCTTGGGGCTTTTCGGCGTCGGGGCGCTGGCGAGTGCCTTTGGTATCTGGGACGATATAAGCCAAGCATCCGCGATCAATGGCTTCGCTATGGGGGCCTCTTCGATTGCTCTTTTCGCGCGCGTTGGCGGTGGCATCTTCACCAAGACCGCCGATGTGGGTGCCGATTTAGTGGGCAAAGTGGAGGCGGGAATTCCCGAGGACGATCCCCGCAATCCGGCCGTTATCGCCGATAATGTCGGCGATAACGTCGGCGATGTCGCCGGTATGGGTGCCGACATCTTTGAATCATATGTCGGATCGGTCATCGCCACCATTGCCATCGCCGCCACCGCCACCGCGTCACTGCTGGCCACTCTCGCCCCCGGCATCTCCGATCCGACTCAGGCGAAACTTGCGGCGATGAGCTTCCCGCTGATCGTCATTATGATCGGTATGGCCGCGTCGCTTTTGGGCGTGTTAATGGTGCGGATACTACAGAATTTTGACCCCGGTGCCGCATTGCGCTACTCGACTTGGGCTGCCGCCGCACTAATGATTTTGGGTGCTTGGTGGGTCGCCGGGACAATCGGCTTATCCAATCAGCCGGTGTGGGCACTGTGCGCGGGCTGCTTAGCCGGGATCGCGATAGGCCTTTTTACCGAGTACTACACCGGCGGCAAACCCATCCGCACCATTGCTGAAGCCTCCAAGACCGGCGTGGCTACCAATATTATTTCCGGTCTGGCCATAGGCATGGAGAGCGTCGTCCTGCCGACCTTGGGAATCGTCGTCGCCATTGGCTTGGCCTTCCACTTTGCCGGGCTTTTTGGGATTGGCATCGCCGCCGTCGGCATGCTGGCCACAGTGGGCATCACCATGTCGGTCGATGCCTATGGTCCCATAGCTGACAACGCCGGCGGCATTACCGAAATGGCGGGCTTGGGCGAAGAGACTCGCAAGATCACCGATGGCCTCGATGCACTCGGCAATACGACTGCCGCCATGGGCAAGGGGTTTGCCATTGGTTCGGCGGCGTTGACCGCATTGGCGCTTTTTTCGGCCTATTCCTCCGCTATTGAGACCGCAACCGGTAAGCCGATCGTCATTGACGTGACTACGCCGGTTGTCGTCGGCGGGCTCTTTATCGGCGCGATGATTCCCTACCTAGCTGCCTCCATTACCATGACCTCAGTCGGCAAGGCCGCCTTCAAGATGGTCGAGGAAGTCCGGCGTCAGTTCCGCGAGATCGAGGGCCTGATGGAAGGCAAGGCCAAACCCGATACCCGGCGTTGCGTGGAGATCAGCACGACCGCGGCCCTACGCGAAATGATTCTACCGGGCCTGTTGGCGGTGTTGGCTCCGGTCGCGGTCGGTTTCGGTCTCGGCCCCATCGCCTTGGGCGGCATGCTCGCCGGGGCGACGGTCAGCGGCGTCCTGTTGGCGCTGATGATGGCCAATAGCGGTGGAGCTTGGGACAACGCCAAAAAGTGGATCGAAGAGGGCAATTTGGGGGGCAAGGGCTCTGACCCCCACAAAGCCGCTGTCGTCGGCGATACGGTCGGCGACCCATTCAAGGACACTTCGGGGCCGTCGCTAAACATACTCATCAAGCTGATGTCGGTGATATCTCTTGTCCTGGCACCGCTTTTTGTCGTCTGAGGGATGTGCCCCAGACCAGAACCAAGAAAGCGCAATACAATGAGAAACTACGAACTCGTATGTATCTTGGACCCCCAAGCCGGCGAGGGCCAATATGAGCAACTCCTCGAAAAATACGAGGCACTTCTCGAGGAAAACGGCGGGCAAGTCGTCCGGATCGACAATTGGGGTCTGCGGCGTCTGGCCTATACCTCGGCTAGCCTGAAGAACCGGCACCAAGGCTACTACGTGCTCTACCAGTTTTCCGCCGAGCCGACGGCTATCGAAGGGCTGGAGCAGACGCTCAAGCTCGACGAAGTGGTGCTGCGCTATCTCGTCACCGCTGTCGACGGCGAGTTTATCCACGTGCCCGAGCTAGCCGCCGACAATTTCCTTGCAGAAGCCTTTGCCCGACCGGCCCGTGGTCCGAGGGACCGAGGCGGCCCGCACCGCGACCGCGACTCCCGCGACTCCCGCGGCCCGAGGGACCGCGCCGCGGCCCGAGGTGCGGCCTCTGAAAAGGAGGCCCCTGAGGAGAAGGTAGAGAGGGTAGAGGATTCGCCAGCAGCAGCAGAGGCCGTCGTCCAAGAGTCCGACGACTCTTAGAGTCGGCGTGCGCCGATGCTGATTCTGCTGGGCATAGCGCTGGCGGTCGTTTCGCTTTTGGCCAGCTTGCGCTACGGCTCGCGTGGCGCCCTGCCCTTGATCGGCCTGCTTTGCTTGGGCACCGCCATGCAGCTAGGGGCCGCGTTGGGGCTGGTGCCCATTATGGGGTTGCTCGCCATCTTGCAAATAGAGCGTCAGCAGACCTATGGTCGCGTCATGGCCATGGCCATGACGCCGGCGGCGGGCTTATGTCTCTGGCAGTTGATTCAGGCGCGCGATGGCACCCATCGCCAAGAGCAAGCCGCCGCCGTCTTGGAGCAGTTCCAAGCCTTGGGGATGGCCGTTGAGGAAAGCGGCCAGACGCTAAGCGCGATGATCGACGCGGTCCTGCGGGTGCAGCCGGCCATTGAGATGGCGACCCTGCTTTTGACGTTTGTCGTAGCGTATCGCTTGAGCCAGGGCTTGGCCTTGCGGCTGGGACTGGCGCTGCCCGCTCCCCTGGCGCTGCCCTTGTGGCGGCCCTGGGAAGAGCTGATTTGGGTATTGATCGCGGCCTTGGGGCTAAGTCTTTTGGGCGATGGATTGTTGGCCGATTTGGGCCTCAATCTGATCGTGTTGATGGGGATTATCTACGGAGTACAAGGATTGGCGGTGCTGCGCTTTTTCGCTCAGCGCCAAAAGGTGCCGACTTTGGTCGAGCTATTTTTTTACGTAGGGCTTTTTTTTGTCGCAGGGTTGGCGTTTCTGCTCTTGGCTGGATTGGGGCTTTTGGATACTTGGTTCGATTGGCGGCGGCTGCGCCCAGCCCCCACAGAAGAAGAAGCGTAAGGCCCAAACATCTCTATGAAGTGGAGGATAAGTCGTGAAAGTAATTCTGTTAAAGGACATTGAAGCGCTGGGTTCGGCCGGCGAGGTCGTGAAAGTAAAGAACGGGTATGGTCGCAACTTCCTGATCCCTCGCAACGAGGCATTGGTCGCCACCACCGCCAACATGGCCCAGTTCGAGTCTAGGCGCAAACAGCAAGAGACCCTAGCCGAGCGCGACCGCCGCGCTGCCGAGGCCCTCGCCAAGAAGCTGGAGACGGAGTCGATCACCGCGCAGGTCAAGGTCGGCGAGGAGGATCGCCTCTTCGGTTCGGTAACCGCCCAAAATATCGCCGAATTGCTCGACGAAAAGGGCTACGAGATAGATCGCCGCGTCATCCACCTCGAAGACCCCATCCGCGAATTGGGCGTTTACAATATCGATGTGCGCCTCCACCCGGAGGTAGCAGCCGCGGTCAAGCTCTGGGTCGTCAAGGAATAGCACGACGCTAGGTGCCCTCCCTCCTCAACGGAGGTAATTCATGCCAGGCAGGGTCTTGCTCCTTTGCTGGATGTGTGCGGCGGTCACCGGCTGCGGCCCAGAACATTCGGAAGGTCCCTTCGCGCGCGTCGGGCAGGAAGTATGGCGCACCGTAAACAGAAGCCACCGGGGTGCCGACGGCGTCTTGGTGCAGGCGACCTTGCACACCTTCGCCTATGAGATCTCCCGCGCCTATGCGCGTGCTGAGCGCGAGGGCTTGGGGCAGGAGCAGCTCGAATACCGCATCAAGCAGTTAATCTATTCCTACGTCGATGGCACCTACCCGACCGAAGACGGCACGGACATCAATAGCCTCTACTTTCAGTATCTCGTC
Organism: Candidatus Latescibacterota bacterium; assembly: GCA_965261395.1. Lineage (GTDB taxonomy): Bacteria > Latescibacterota > UBA2968 > UBA8231 > UBA8231. The sequence goes on along the minus strand of OZ253462.1, from coordinate 871,872 downwards.
TACGTAAATCCGTCCTTTGATGCGCGCAATCCCCTGCAAAAACGCACCTTTGACATCTGGAGGGCTCAATACATCCGCCGGGTCGTCGATGTCATCTACGACTCCAAGTTTCCCATCCTGCGCGACCAGTACGACGACCGTTGGGGCTTGACGCTCTACAGTCGCTTGGTGTTCACCGTTTATCTGTCGAGCGGAGAGTCTCAGCTCAAGCCATATATTGCCGATATCGGTGCGCGCACTTTCTTGGTCAATCAGCGAGGTGCGCGCTTCCAGCCGAGCGGGACGTTTAACTACTACCCCTACGAGAGTGACCGTCCCGAAGGAGAGGTCCTCGGCGGCAAAACCTACTACAGAGTCTTCTTCCCCAATCGCCAGCGCGACGACAAGACGCCTATTGTCCAGCGCGACGACAACTATCTCGAGTTGCAGATCGAGAACTTAGGCGACGTTCCGTTGCGAACCCTGCGCTGGGAGCTGCCTCTCGCGTACCCAGAAATGCCCGCGCGGCGCTTGCCGACGGAGGCCGAGGTGGCCGAGCGCAAGGCGGCAGAGCGGGCCGAGCGCGAGGCGCGGGCCGAAGCAGCGCGAAAAAAGTAGCACCGTGGGTCTCGTTGGTGCTATTGGGAAGTCATTCTATATTTCTGTGTACTCAGACGAGGACTTTACGGGAGCGGATGCGTGCCTGGTGGCTGTCGCGGACTTCAAATCCGTTGCGGCGTAGCGAGAGTTGCGCTGGGTGGGTTCGATTCCCACACGTTCCCGCCACTCGTCCTTATTGCGACCAAGCTTGAGGGTCCAGCCCGAGGCTCTGTGCGGCCTCGACGATGCGGCCCCAAGTCGTGTCGTCGATGGGAATGCCCTCTTCTTGGCGCTGGCGTCCCGTGCGGTATTCGGGGTCGCCGGGCAGCAGTATCTCGCCGATGTGCGGATCGACGCGGCTGGTGGATACATGGCGGATTAGGCTTTCAAGTTCGTCGAAGTAGTAGTCCATTTCGACGAAGTGCCCGATGTCGTAAACCGTCAGGTGCAGTCCGTTGCTCTGCATGACGGTCTCCCCGTTAGCACAGCCCTGACCGCTGAGGGCCCCGCCTAAAATCTCTACTATCATACTCAGGCAGTACCCCTTATAGGCCACCGGGCCGCCGAAAGGCAGGATCGCGCCGGGCGGATCGCCGACAAATGCCTGCGGATCGGTAGAGGGGTTGCCATCGTGGTCAATGATCCGGCCTTCGGGTAGCTCTTCCCCGCGGTTATGGGCGACGCGGACTTTGCCTTCGGCGCAGACCGAGGTGGTCATATCGACCAAGAGCGGATCGGCGTTGCGCCGAGGCGCGGCGCAGGATATGGGGTTGGTGCTGAGCTTGCCGTCAATCCCACCGTAGGGAGCGATCTGTCGCCCGAGGTGCCCGGCGTTACAAAAGGCTAGACCAATCATGCCTTGGCGGGCGACCTGTAGCGGATAGGCTCCCACCCGGCCCACGTGCCCGCAGTTGCGCAGGGTGGCGGTAGCGACCCCGTACTGGGCGGCCTTATCGATGGCTAGCTGGGTGGCGAAGGTCCCGCCGATCTGGCCCATAGTCCCGCCGCCATCGACGACCACTGTGCAGGGCCTTTCGCTGACAATAGAAGGTTGGCCTTTGGGATCAAAGATGCCGTCTTGGATCTGTTGAATGTATTCGTAGATACGCAGACTGCCGTGTGAGTCGTGTCCGTAGAGAGAGGATTCGACTAAGTGGTCGGTCACGGCGCGGGCGCTTGCGGGAGGGCAGCCTGCCGTCTCGAAAAGCTGGTAGCCGATCTGGCGCAGGTCGTCGGGTTTGATGTGTGGCATTAGTTGGTTGTTTCCTCGAGGACGCGCTCGATTTCCCGTTCCCAAGTTCCAGCGACGCGCACGCCGTATTCGGCGTTGCCACCGGTGGCTTCCGGCCCTACCAAGACGGGCTGGCCGCGTCTTGCGGCGATGAGGTTGGCGCGATCGACGCAAGCGGTGTGGAGAAAGTGGAAGGCAAGTCCGGCGCGCTCGCAATTAGTGGTATTTGCCTTGGTAGAGTGGGCGGTGCCGTAGCAGAAGAAGGCGATGCCACCGGCCTTTAGCTCAATGGGCACGGTGCGCTCTTCGGGTACTTGGCAGTGGATGTGGTGGTCGGAGTAGGGGTCGCGCTCGTGCGGGTACTCCTCCTTAAAGGAGTCATGTACGACGTGGATGGTGCCGTTTTCGATGGTTGCGTCGTGAACGGCAACCCACATGGCAGTGCCTTTTAATGGGTCGTCTATTTTGAAATAAGCGTTGTCTTGGTGCCAGTCCGTGCCGATGCCGTGGCCGGCCGGCTTGAGAAACATCTGATCTAGGTGCAAGATGAAGGGAGTGCCGATGAGCTGTGAGATCGCGTCGGTGACTTTTTCGTCAAAGGGCAGGGCGCGGATGAGATCGCTTTTGTCGTACAGGGGAATCAGTTGCAGGTTGACCTTAGTGGTGGAGGGAGTCTCACCGTCGCCCTCGGTGGCGACATTGCGGACCAAGCCCTCGCGTTTGAAGCGCTCGACTTCGGCTTGCATGGCTTTGACTTCGCGGGGATCAAAAAAATCGGCAACCGCAGTGTAGCCGTGGCTTTTGAAGTGGGTTACTTGGGCGTGGGAGAGAGACACGAGTGGTTCCTCGTCTTGTGCAGGGTGGCGGGACTATGTTGCGCGCTGAGATACTCGCGCCAACTCGCATAAGAGCGCGGCCGAAGTGCGGATGCCGCAGTGAAAGTCACGCATGGAAAAGCGCTCGTTGGGGCCGTGCCAATTATCGGTGATTTGCCCTAGACCGATGAGCAGGACTGGTGCACCCGTCGCGGCGGCAATATCGACGACGATGGGGATGGAGCCGCCCTCGCGGGTAAATACCGGCTCGACCCCGAATCCCTTGCGCATGGCCTCGAGCGCTGGCTCGACTAGGGGGTGGTCTAGGTCCAAGTGGTAGGCCGGTGAGCAATGCTGGTTTTTGAACTCGACGCGGGTGCCTGCGGGCAGCCGAGCGCGGATGTGCCCTTCAAGGGCCGCTTGGATGCGCTCGGGATTCTGGTCGGGCACTAATCGGCAAGAGATGGCAGCTCGGGCAACGGCCGGAATGACGGTGCGCGGACTGCCGCCGCTGAGGAGGTTGATGTCGAGCGTGGGACGAGTCCAGCGCCTTTCGAGGACGGAGTATTCCTGCTCTCCCTCCAGCGAGGGCACGCCCAAGGTGCGGCAATAGGCATCCTCGTCAACCGCGAGAGCATCGTAGAGGCTTTTTTCACGGGCCGAGAGCGGCTGCACTCCCTCGTAGAAACCGGGCACGGCAATGTGCCCTTCGGCGTCAATGAGGCCAGCCAAGGCGTTGACGAGAAGTTGGTTCGGGTTGTGGACAATGCCGCCGAAAAGGCCGGAATGCACATCCTGCGTTGGCCCAAAAACCTCGACCTCGGTATAGACAATGCCGCGCAGCCCCAAAGTCAGCGAGGGCTGGTCCGGCCCGTACATGCTGGTATCGGAGATCACCGTACAGAGCACTGGGGAAAATTCGTCCAGCCCGCCCTTGGTCACAAACTGGCTCAATGCAGCGCTGCCGCATTCCTCCTCGCCTTCGATCAGGAAGACCAAATCGAACGGAAGCTGATTCCCATTGGCGAGGATGGTTTCGGCTGCCTTCAGATGCGCGAAGCTGGGGCCCTTATTGTCGCTGGCTCCCCGGGCGATGAGGAAGCCATCCCGCTCCTCGGCGGCGAAGGGGTCCACCTCCCAAGCCGAGCGCGGATTGTCCACCCCTTGCACGTCGTAATGGCCATAGATCAAGACGGTGGGTCGGTGCGGCGAGAACTCGGGGCTGCGGGCGAGGACTAGGGGGTTGGTAGCGGCCCTCACCTGGATCTTCTCGACCTCAAACCCCATTTGGTCGAATTGACCGACGAGGAAATCGGCCGCTTGGGCGAGGCCGTCGCCTGCGGCAGCATCGGCACCAGCACTGATACTGGGGATGCGGATAAAGGATTTCAGTTGTTCGATATAGGCCCGCTGCTGCTCGTCGATGCACAGCAGCGCTTTTTCTAAGGCTATGCCTTCCTCTCGCATCGCGTCTCTATTCTTTGATCGTCCTCCCTGCCCTTCAGCCTAGCCCGCCATCGCGCATTTCGACCAGCGGTAGTGCTCTTGCTGAGGTTGGGTTTATTCATTAACTTTTTGCAACACAAAAATTGAGAATCAAGTCCGATTTGCCCGCCTTGCCCGCTTCCCGCAACTGTGCAATATAAGTCTTTACATCGGGCTGTAAAGTTCCGTTCATCCGCCTGGTACTATATCCCTTTAGATTGTCGTATAGCCTGCAGGATGCGCGGTTGACTTTTCTCAGACCCCTATATCTTCTACCGTTTACAGGAAGGAACGCATTGGGAAATGGGAGAATTACCTGTTGCTATTAATGGCTTTGGTCGAATCGGCCGCTTGGTGTTCAGGGCGGCCGTCGAGCAAGGTGGAATCGAGATCAAAGCCATCAACGATCTAACCGACGCCAAAACACTTGCCCACCTACTCAAATACGATTCTACTCACGGCCGCTTCGCCGGCGAAATAGAGGTTGCTGGCGACGACTTGGTCGTCAATGGCAGGGCGATTCGCATCTTGGCCGAGCGCGACCCCGCCAACCTGCCTTGGGGCGATTTAGGGGTCGAAGTGGTGCTGGAGTCAACGGGGTTTTTTACCGAGGCCAGCAAGGCCCGCGCCCATATCGACGCCGGAGCCAAAAAGGTCGTCATTTCCGCCCCGGCCAAGGGTGCGGACATAACCGTGGTAATGGGCGTCAACGAAGGGGCCATCCAAGCGGACCACGAAATCATTTCCAATGCTTCGTGTACGACCAACTGTTTAGCCCCAATGGTCAAAGTCCTACACGAAAAGTTCGGCCTCGTCAAAGGCATGATGAACACGATTCATTCGTACACTGGCGACCAACGCCTGCTCGACGCCCCGCACAGCGATATGCGGCGGGCGCGCTCGGCGGCGGCATCGATAGTGCCCACGACTACGGGGGCCGCGGCGGCAGTAGGTAAGGTGCTACCCGAGCTCGACGGCAAGCTCGACGGCTTGGCCATCCGCGTGCCAACCCCCGACGGTTCGTTGACCGACTTTACCGCTGAACTCAAAAGCGAAGCGGATGTCGAAGCAATAAACGCGGCGTTCAAAGCCGCCGCGGCCAACTCGCTGGTCGGCATCCTCGAATACTCCGAGGAGCCCTTGGTCTTGGCCGACATCATCGGCAATCCTCACTCGTGTATTTTCGACGCGCTGTCGACGAATGTGCTCGAAGGAAATATGGTCAAGGTCCTCGGATGGTACGACAACGAATGGGGCTATTCCAATCGCTGTGTGGATTTGCTACTCAAGCTCGGTGATTCACCGCGCCTTCAGGCGTGACATGACTCAATACGAGGCCCTGCGTCTTATGCGGAGGCAGAAAGGCGAAACGTATGTTTGAGGAAGTCTGGAGAGCCTACGAAGAAAACGAACTAAGCCACAGTGCCGCGCATCACCTAATGGCGATCCACGAGCTGCGCGAGGCGCACGGCTACGCCCGCGTCTCGGATGTTGCCAAGCACCTGAGCATCACCAAAGGCAGCGTTTCGACGGCAATGAAGCACCTCAAGGAGCGCGGCTATGTGCAAGAGGACCTCAACCGCTTCCTCGAACTTACCGAACAGGGCTTGAAGGTGGTGCAAGAGACTGAGGCCACGCGTTTGGTCGTGCAGCGGTTCCTCAAAGACGCCCTCGGTATGGACGAGGACGACGCAATGATCGACGCCTGCAAGGTCGAGCACCTAGTAAGCAATGAAGCGCGGGTGCGGCTGGTCTGTTTTTTGCGCGTGTTATTTTCGGAAAAACCCTCGGCTGACGAGTTTCTCTGCATGTTCCGCGAAGGTGCCCAGGAGTGCCGCGCTGGCGATGTGGAATCGTGCAACCTCTGCGAGGACGTCTGCTATGGCTACCCCAGAGTTGCCCTAGCAGAGAGCGAGTAGATCCCGACCCGAGGGGACACAACTTCTATCTGTCAGGCCGGACGGCGTCCGGCCTTTTTTATTAGCGAGCAATGCTAGGTTTCCTACAGCGACAATTCCTACCCGTTGGTCTGTTGGCTGTGGCCGTGGTGGGTTTCTTCTTTCCCCGTCCGGGCCTCTACATGGCCGAACTGCCCACGCAGTACGTCGCGGTCAGTATTATCTTTTTCCTTTCCGGGCTGATGCTGAAGACCGACGAAGTCCACGCCGCCCTCGCCGCGTGGAAGGCGACGGCTTGGGGGTGTGTTTCGATTCTCTTCGCCACGCCCTTTCTGGGAGCAGTGATCGCGTTCCAACTTCCGATGGAGCCCGCCTTCCAATTCGGTCTAGCCCTGTTCTGCTGCATGCCGACGACCCTGACCTCGGGCGTGGCGCTGACGGCGCAGGCCCGAGGCAACGTAGCCTTGGCCCTGCTTTTGACGGTGCTGACCAATATCGTCGGCATCTTCACGGTGCCCTTCGTATTAGCGCATCTGCTGAGTTCCCTAGGTCAGGTCGAACTTTCGGCCGGCGATCTGTTCGCCAAACTCTGTCTTTCAATCTTGCTGCCCTTGGGCGTCGGCAAGTACCTGCGGCGCTTCGCCGTCGATTGGATCAACGCCCAGCGCTCGCGGTTGACTTTGGCCAGCAACGCGGCGCTGATATCGATTCCGTGGATGAAATTCAGCGAGTCTGCTGGACGGCTGGCCCAGGTAGAGCCGATGAGCTTGTTGATCCTAGTATTGTCTGGACTAGCAATCCACGGGCTCTACCTGCTGCTCAACGGCGGCGCTTGCGTGCTGTTGCAGCTCGAGGCGGCGGCGCGCAAGGCCGTTGTGCTGATGGCCAGCCAGAAGACCTTGCCGGTGGCGATGACGGTGCTGGCCTTTTTGCCGGAGTCGGCGGTGTCGCCCGAGCAGAAGGGTTTGATAGCAATACCTTGTATTGTGTTTCACCTAGGGCAGATTTTCATGGATGCAGTTATCGCTACTCGGTGGGGAACGAAAAAAGACTAAGGAGCGGCCGTATAGGCAGCGCCGCTATGAGCGGTATCACGGCTAGCTTGCTAAACGACATATAGATAAAGCCAAACTAGCGTTGCTCAAATCTGCGAACGGTAGACCGCATCGACCAATTCCATGGTCTTGATCGCGTCGTCGAAATTCGTTTCGGGGTCTTTTCCCTTTAACATGCAATCCACGAAATGGCGGTTGATATCGTAGGGGCCGAAGGCTCGATAGTCCTCTGCGCTGCCGGCCAAGACAGAGGGGACCAACTCGTCGATGGGCTCGGTCTTGTTGTCGGCGTATAGCTGGCCGCCTTCTTCGGGGTCGCCGAAGAAGGAGATGCCGGGGGAGTGGACCTCGACGCTGAACATCCGCCGGCCGGCCATGAAATTGTTGAGCAAGAGTCCGGTGGCCCCGCTGCTGAAACGAACTAGGGCTAAGTGAACATTCCAGTGGTCAGCGTCGAGGCGGCGCGAGTCGCTGGCGACGGATTCGACTTCGCCGCCGCATAGGTAGCGCAGGGTATCGACGGCGTGGATGCCATCGCAGGTAAGCATGTCCAAAGCTCCGCGATAGTAGGGACTGCCACCGACCCAGTTTTTGTAGAAGCTGGCGTGGGCGGTGTGCACGGTGCCGCGTTTTTCGCACAGCGTTTTGCCACGGCGAATGACGGGGGCAAAACGGCGTTGGAAGGCGACGCCGGTCAGTACTTTGTGGCGGCGGGCTAAAGCGGCGAGCTGGCGGATTTGCTCAGTGGTAACGGCGGCGGGTTTTTCGATGATGAGATGGCAGCCGTGTTCGATAATGGTGGCGCAGATGTCGAAAAGGTGGTGCGGCGGCATGATGGCGTAGACCGCGTCGGGTTTTTCGCGCTCGAGCATTTGGCGGTAGTCGCTGTAGCGGCCTTTGATGTCGTAGAGGTCACAGGTTTTGTGCAGGCGCTGTTCGTCGAGCTCGGCGACGGCGACTAGTTCGGCCTCGGGGATGTCGCGCAGTGAGGGGTAGTGGGCCATTAGGGCGCGGCCGCCAGCGCCGATGATGGCGACGCGGAGTTTTTTGCGAGCGCGGCTTTTGTTTTTCGGTCGCGTTTTGGCTTTGGCCATGTCAGGTCTCCGTGTGTAAGGTCTGGTGGTCTACACTAGGACCCGTAATGATTGTAAGTAGAGGTAAAAGGGCGCTATAAATCCAAGAATTTAGACTTAGAAACGCGATATCAACAAAGGCCAGGTCCACGAGAAATTACGCTGAAGAATTTTGATGGTGAACAGTACAGATGTATCGCGGAGGCATTCTACAATCAATATAGAGTCTTCATACTAATTCATTCCCTTCACACCCTTACCCGTACAACGATTATCCTCCCCAACTGACAGGGGGCCTAGTCTACGCATCCCAAGTGAGAAGATCAATTCCGCCAACACAGAGATCTTCATGGTTTCTAAGCCGAACATGAATCGGCGTTCAACCACCCATGTTTAGCCAATACTTCCCACGCAATGTGGATCTGCTCGGATGTAAACATTCGCTTGCGGTCGTTCCATGCATAGGTCCGCTTGATCGCCTCATCCGCATTTCCAGCACCCTCCTGATCCGCGACCCAGTGCACTGTAGTGAGTAATTCCATGCCGAAAGGTGTCTCAAATCCCGCAATCAACTCGGATACGCGGCCAAATCTTTCGCGTGTATCAGGATGATCGCTCAAGTAGTTTTTGCTCCGCTCCGCCGCATCTTCTTTCAACTCGATCTGCTTATCCGGTACATCTTCGCCTGCACCGTATCCGGTAATAAAATGACCCTCAATGGCGTCTAATACATGACGCAAATTCTCAGCATAGGGTCCATAGGTGGCCTTGGCGTAGCGCAATTTTAGGGGTTCGCCTGTCTCCTGTAAGAGATACATCAGCTTGTGGATTTCCAAAAGAGAGACGCTCACGTCCATCAGGCCGGCCAAATACCGAGACATCAGGCCGAGGAGGGCGGCGCGTCCAGCAGTCATATTAGGAGCTGCTGTATGGTTGACCATCCGCTCTGCAGATGGCGCACCTTCGGGCTCAAATAGATAGACCTGGAGGTCAGGCAAGGCGCTAAGTGCTTCTTTAATCAGTGGACAGACCTCGCCCCAATTCAACCCTCCGAGACCACATCCCAGCGGCGGAATAGCCACAGACTGAACCTCATAGTGTTCCAACACTGCCACGAGATCTTTTAAACCAGCGCGTATATCCTCCAGTCGACTTTTCCCTTTCCAGTGCCGTTTTGTGGGAAAATTGATAATCAGACGCGGGTTTATCATACGGTTTAGGTCAGACACAAACATGCGGCCCGGTTGTATTTCCTTACGTTTGCAAGCGGCCCGATAGGCTTCGTAGTTGTCCGGGAAGGCCTTCCGGAATTGCAAGGCGATGCCCCGCCCCATCACTCCTACACAATTCACCGTATTCACGAGGGCCTCGGCATCTTGTTTGGTGATGTCTCCTCGCGTCAATTCAATCATCGTCTCTCAACTCCTTCTTTCAAAACCTTCATCAATAATACCACCCGCGTTCAACAGATACAACTGGCCGATGGGTAGAATTTTGCAGTGTTTGATTCACTTGGTCGGCGACCATCTGGTCGTATGTGCCGATTTTTTCTACTAGCTGCCAGGGAAATTCTTGGTACATGAGAAACTCGGCTTGTTTACCCTCCTTCACCTGGGAATCGCGAAAATCTGCCGCGTTTACCGCATTCCAATCGATCCGACCAAGATCATTTAGATCATTATAGAAAGATGTATATCGAGAACTCGCATTACGGTCAGAAAATGCCCAATTTACCCCTTGTTTATCGGCCCAGTTGGCTACTGTCTGGAGATTTGCCTGTAGATGAAGAATGGCTCGTTGGCCTCCCGTATAGGTCAAATCTGGATGGTTTCCCCTGAAAAGTAGATAAAGCATGATCGACCTAGAACAAAAGTAAAACGGCACATACTCACCGACCTTTGTACCTGGGTGGCACCGCACTTCGAGCTCATTAAGTCTTCGAGCTCATTAAGTCTTCGAGCTTTGATCTCCGACATTCCAACTTGGGCAAAGGTTAGTCCCTGGTGTATACATTTCGCATCAGACCACAGTGCGTTACAATTGATAATCGAACGCAGATTGTCTACATGCGTGATATGATAAATTAGTGCTTGTTTCGAGAGAGGACTCAAGTGATTTCAAGTATATCCGTCGAAGCAGAGGATAAAGGCTTCAAACTCTTGCAGATGCTCGACCGATTGGTTGCCAGACCAGTTATGTTAGTAAAGTTTGGAACAATGGGGTCTAAATATACCTTACACTTCTAGCTCCTTAAAATTTCCCGCCCGACGCAGTGCCTCGACGCCGGACTCAGCGAGCGAGACGGGAAAGTGAACGGGGCGGTTGCCCTCTAGCTGCGACTGGTAGATGGCCATGACCATTTCCAACGAGCGGCGGCCCACGGCACCGCCGCTGCGCAAAGTGCCGCGGCCTTCGAGGGCGTCTATCAGCTCGGATAGTGCTGCGACGTACGTAGAGACCGCTGCCGGCCTTTCGACTTCGACTTCTTCGAGGCTGCTCCACTCAAAGCCGCTGTCAGGTTCGGACAGCGAAACCTTGGACTGAAAGAGGCAGACCTGCTCGGCGTCCATGCGGATCAGGCCGGTGCTGCCGCGCAACTCAAAGGCGTTGTCGGTGTACTGGGTCAGCTCGGCACCGCAGATCAGCCCAGTGCCCCCCCCTTTGAACTTGAGCATAGCGGCCGAAAAATCCTCGACAGCCCAGGGACGCATGCGTTGTTCAGCCATGCCGCACAGCCAATCCACTTCGCCAGCGTAAAGATCCATCAGGTCGAAATAGTGGGTGAAGTCGTGCAGTAAGGGGCCTTCGTTCTCGCTGCGCCACCAAGGTGCCGGCTTGCCCCCATCCATGTAGCAATAGATGTGGTTGAGCTCGCCGATAGCCCCCGCGTCGAGGAGCGTTTTGGCGAGACCCCACTCGGCGTGCCAGCGGCGGTTGTGGTTGATCTGCAAGAGCACATCCTCTGCTTGGCAGGCCGCGATCATCTGGTCGCATTCCCCCAGCGAAAGGGCCATCGGCTTTTCGCAGATGATGGCTCGGGTCGAGGAGGCTTGGGCGCAGTCGGTGACCATTGCGGCGTGGAGTTCGGGGTGGGTGGCGACGATGCAGATGTCGGGCTGCACCTCGGCGAGCATTTGCCGATAGTCGTGGTAGAGTGCCTCGACGCCGAAGCGCTCGCCGAAGGCGTCGAGCTTGTCGCGCCCTCGGTTGACACCGGCGACCAATTCGCAGGAGGGATGTTGAGCGACAGCGGCGGCGTGGTTGTCGGGCAGGTCGGAGAAACTGAACTGATAGCCGACGCGACCCGTGCCGATGATAGCAACGCGATAAGTGGACATGGGACCTCCAACCTTAAAAGAGATCGAGTTGAGGAGAAAGCGCACCTTCGAGGGCGAGCAACGCTCTTTTGATCGGCAGTCCTCCGGCGTAGCCGACTAGCGCGCCGTTGCTGCCAATGACGCGGTGACAAGGCACGACAATCGGTAGGGGGTTCTTGCCGTTGGCCAAGCCGACGGCGCGGACCGAGCTTGGGTTGCCGATGCGGCGAGCTAGCTCCAAGTAGGAGATCGCCTCACCGTAGGGAATCTCCGCGAGTGCGGCCCAGACTTTGCGCTGAAACGCCGTTCCTTGGGGATGGAGCGGCAGGTCGAAGCCGCGCAGGTGCCCTGCAAAGTAAGCATCGAGCTGTTCGGCGACCGGGTAGGGCAAGGCAGCCACGGCCTGCCAATCCGGCGGCTGGGTAAAGTCGTCGCTTTTGAAATGGATGTGCCGCAAGCCGGTGCGGTCGCCGGCTAGGAGCAACTCGCCGATGGAACTGGGCACGGTGGTGTAGAGCAAGTTTTCAGTGGGCATAGGGACACTTCTATTTTTATCCGCAGATAAACGCAGATGAGCGCAGATACGGGATGAGGGGCGGGGCATCTTACTGCGATCCCCCCAGCGCCTGAAAGTCCGTCCCCGTCGGCTCCTGAAAAACCCGCAGATCAAAGGCGGGCACAATGGCAAAGATGTGGTCGAAAATGTCGGCCTGAATCGCCTCGTAGTTGGCCCAGACGATATCCTTGCAGAAGACATAGATTTCGATGGGTAGCCCCTTGGAGGTCGGCGCTAGCTGACGAATCAGAAAGGTCATCTCTTGGTTGATCTGCGGATGGTTTTTCAGATAGGCCTGCACATAGGCGCGGAAGGTGCCGATATTGGTAATGCGTCGGCCATTTACCAAATGCGAAAGGTCCACCCGGTTGAGCTTGTTGTATTCGGCTAGCTCTTTCTTTTTGCGCTCAATGTGGGCGGTGATGTACTGGATTTTGGCGAAGCGCGCGAGCATTTCCTCGTCGCAAAACACGATGGTGCTGACATCGAGGTAGATCGCCCGCTTGATCCGCCGCCCGCCCGAGTCCTGCATCCCGCGCCAGTTTTTGAACGACTCGCTGATCAGCGCGTAGGTGGGGATGGTCGTGATGGTCTTATCCCAATTTTGGACCTTGACCGTCGTCAGCGTTATGTCGATCACGTCGCCGTCGGCCCCGTATTGGGGCATTTCAATCCAGTCGCCATAGGCAACCATGCGATTTACCGAGATCTGGATGCCAGCGACTAACCCGAGGATCGAGTCGCGGAAGACTAAAAGCAAAACCGCGGTCATCGCCGTCAGGCCACCGAGCAAGTAGAGCGGCGATTGGCCGATTAGGATTGAGACGACGAGGACGCTGCCGAGCAAAAAGAGGATGATCTTGAGAAACTGCACCAGTCCCTTAATGGAGACTTCGTGCGAGGTCTTAGTGCCGTTGTAGATGCGGACGCCCGCGCTGATCAACGCCTCAATGGCTAGTAAGCCGGAGAGCACCAGATAAATATGCGCCGCGGTCTGGATGATATTGACGGAAACGGGGTGGCCTTCTAAGGCCAGCGGCCCTAGGTGGTAGAAGATGAGGCCGGGCACTATATGGGCCAGCCGGTGCAGGACCCGGCACTCGATTAGGGCATCGTCATAGGGGATATCGGTGCGACGAATGATGGCGGTGAGGCCGCGGAGTAGAGGCCCCTTGGCTAAGCGATGGACGAGCACGGCGACGAAGGCCACTAAAGCCAAGGCGACCAGCGCGGCGAGATCTTCGCCGAGGTCCTTGCCGAGGCCCCATTCGAAAAATTGGCGGCGCAGTACGTTGAGCATCTGTTGTCTGCCTATCTAAGAGCGGCCGTCATTGACCTTGAGGGTTGTGCTAGGTGGACGGTCCATGCCCAATTGCTGACTGTGTTGTGCCTCACGCGGCCACATCAAGTGTGGCCGGACTGCCCGGGGCAAGTAGCGATGCCGTAGAGGGTTTCGCCAATAAAATCGCGCCGCCACCCGCGCAGGAGGCGATGATCCTCGGGCGTGGCAGAAACCGCGTCGATGACTAGGTTGCGTACTTCGGCGCGGGCCGCGACAAAAGGCGCGTCAATCTGCGCCGCGTTGCTTTGGCGGCGCAAGTAATCCATGGACTGGGCGAGTTTGCGTTCGACGACCTCCTTGTCGAGGCTCGGCCGGCGCGACCGGGGAGGGCACTCCTCGTCGGGGACGGCCAAGCCGCGGTGAATCTGATCGAGGACGCAGCGGTCATAGCGGTGATTGCCGAGTGCGCGGAGCCGACCCAGTTCCTCCAGCGACTGAGGCTTGCGCCGAGCTAGTAACACGAGAGTTTCGTCCGTCAGCACGTGATTGCGCGGTCGATCGCATCGCTGGGCTTCCTCTTCGCGCCAAGCGGCCAATTCGCGGAGAATGGCCAGTTCGCGCGGGGAAGCTCGGCCCGCTCCCTTGATCCGGGTGAATTGCTCGCGTGGGTCTCGCACCTCGTATAGCCGCGGCTCGTCGTACGCGGTCATCTCCTCTGTCAGCCAAGTGCTGCGACCAATTTCCTCGACGCGCGCCCGCAACACATCACTCACCTCGTGCAGATAGCGCACATCCTCAATGGCGTACGCTAGCTGATCGTCGGAGAGCGGGCGGCGGACCCAATTGGTGAGCGTCTCGGTCTTATCGAGGACCACGCCGAGGGTCTGCCCCAAGAGTTCGACCAGCGAAGAGGTAGAACTCATATTGGCAAGCCCGGCTGCGCAGCGGGTATCGAAGACGTTGCGCGGGAAAGCACCCGTGACCCGGCGCAGAATAGCCAGGTCCTGTTGGGCATCGTGGAGGATCAGCTCAACCCCCGCGTGCTCTAACAGGGTACCAAGGGGAGAGAGATCTGCAATCGCGACCGGGTCGATCAGGTGGTAATCGTCGCCGGCGAGGGCCAATTGGATCACGCCCAACTTGGGATAATAGGTGCGGTTCCAAACAAATTCAGTGTCTAGGGCAACGCGCTCGCAGTCTAGGGCGCGCTCGACGAGTTCGGCGAGTGCCTGTGCGGTACGAATCATGTGTCTGAGGGCATCTTAGGAAATGAGAATCAACGCAAAAGCAACATAAGACGAGTGCTCTAAGATGACAAGCTCCAGAAGCGGCGCACGGGGGTTTGCTCTCGGTAGCCGGCCAGCCGAGTACTGAGCAACCAAGCCGCAGTAAATGCGAGCTGAACCGCACACAAATAAAAGAGCGGCCCCCGCGGACCAACCAGCGCAGCAGACCATTGGAAACAGGCCCCACCCGCAATGCCGCCGACAATACCGCCCAGCGCCGACGCGTACATCGCAAGGGAGAATCCCTCGGCCTGGTATTCTTTGGAAACGGCGTCGATCATCGCCCGCGACTGCCCCATCTGGTGGCCGCCGTCCAGCGCACCCCAGAGCAGATAGACGCCCCCCGCCCAAAGTGCGATCCACAGGAGTTCCGCAGGCAGGAAGAGCCAAGCGGGTGCCATGGCCGCTTGCAGCAACAGGGTGATGGTCAGTGCTCCCCGGCTGCCGTGCCGGTCCACCATCCGACCCCAGCCATGCAGTCCGACCAAATAGCCGAGGGCTTGTACTGGCGTCATCCAGACGAAGTAGCTAACGGGCAGCCCCCAATCCGTGAGCGCCACGACCCACAGCGGAAAGGTCGCAGCTAGCACCGCCGTGCGGGCCATAATAAAAAGGGTGTACGCACGCATCTGGGGCGCGGCCAACGCTTGACGCAAGCGGCGAACTATACCTTCCCCGGGCGGGGACAGAGGTCGCTCCGCTACTCCGCGCACCAAGAGGGCTCCACCACAAGTAGAGAAAACCGCCAGGGCAAAGAGCGGGCCGAAGTCGCCTGCCATGGGCTGAGAGCCGAGGTACCAGCCGATCAGGATGGGCAAGACGAGTTCGAGCAGGCGCTGCTGAAGGCGCATGCGCGTGAGAAAGGCTCCGACCCCACCCCTAGAGGTGTTGTCTTGGACTAGGGGCCACCAAGCGGTGTTGCCTCCTTGTTGTATGAGACCACGCGCGCTAAACAGGGCTAGGCCGATCCAAGCGGCCCAAGCCCCGTCCGCGGCGTAGAACGCCAACAGCGCCAGTGCCAGCCCAGCCGGCAACGAGCAGAGCCGGCCCCAAAAGAAGACCCCGGCCTTCCCGGTGCGCTGCATTAGCTGCAACCCGACGACGCGCCCCATCTTCTGGAGGTACTCGCTGGTGGCGACTAAGCCGATGAGAAAGGGCGAAGCACCGAGAGAAAGAAGAAAGAGAGGGACGAGGGAAGTGAGGAGGGCGTTATTGATCGAGCCGCTAACGGCGACGCCGATCAGCCGCGACTGGCTGCGGCGACGAACTGCTGGAGAAAGTCTGTGATCGGGGGTTGCTGTGTCGCTTGGGGTGTCGGGCATAAAAAAAGAAAAGCCCGACAGTACATTCGGGCAAACCGGCCCCTGCTCATCGCCCGCGCATCAGTGTGCTAAAGGATGCTGCTCAACATCACTTGTGCGGCCTAAACGCGGCCTTTTCCCCGGGCGTCGGCGAGTGGTCGAAGGCACCGCGTTGAATCACCGCAGCAGCCCCGCCCGCCGCTTCGATGGTTGCCCGTTGACTGGCATGGGCCTGCTCGTCAACCGCTTCCGGGTCGAGCAAGGCGTGCAATTCTCTTTCGCAATCTCGCAACAGGCCCTGGTGCTCTGGTATGCCGGACAGGTCGTTTAGCTCGTTGGGATCCTCCGCCAAGTCAAAAAGCTGCGACGGCGCACCGACGTAGTAATTGTACTTGTAGCGACTACGGCGCAACATATAGGTGCCGTGCTCGGTGCCCAACGCGTGATACTCGCTGAAGACGGTGCGCTCTTGGTCGTCCTCCTGCGCGATCTGCCACAGCGAGCGGCCGGGCAGGTCTTCGTCGATTAATGCAGCTCCGACGCATTCAAGCGCGGTCGGAAAACAATCCACCAGAGAAACAGGCGTCTGCACCACCTTCCCCTCCGGCACGTCGGGGCCAGCCGCAATCATCGGCACAGCCGCGGCCTCGTCATAGAGCGTAAATTTGCCGAAGATGCCTCGGGCCCCCAAACATTCTCCGTGGTCGGAGGTATAGAGCACGCGGGTGGAATCCGTCAGACCAAACCCGTCGAGCGCGCCGAGCACGCGGCCGATCTGCTGATCGAGATAGGTCGTGGTGCCGTAGTACGCGGCTGAAACTCGCCGCACCGTCTCTTCGCTGTGCCCTTGGTCGAAGCGGAAGAAGCGGCGGAAGTAGTCCATCGCCGGATGGTCGGGCCACGTGTCGGGCGTCCACTGTGGCGGCAGCGGCACGTCTGCGAGCGAATATCGGGCGTAGATTTCCGACGGGGCGATATAGGGAGGATGCGGGCAGACGAAATTGAGGAAGACTACCCAAGGCTTAGCGTCGTTTTGGTGCTCGGCGAGCCAGCGCAAGGCGTGTTCGGTGCAGCGGGCGTCGTACTGCAAGTAAGTCGAATCGCCCGCACCCGCGCGCCCAAGCTCGCCGTGCTTGTCGCGAAAGGGCGGGCGATCGCGGATGCAGCCGAGTACATCGCCGCCGCCATCGACTACGTGCAACGGCTCGATTTCCTCGCTAAATCCGTGGTCTGCGCCTTGCCCCTTGAAGTGCAACTTGCCGATTGAGTCGCAGCAGAAGCCCTGCTCGCGCAGGCGCTGATGATAGGAGACGGGCGTGCCATCATAGGGATGCCCGTTGTCCCAGTAGCCTATCTGATGCACGTAGCGGCCAGTGGCCAGCGACGCGCGGGCGGGGACGCAGATCGGGCAGTTGGTGTAGGCGTTCTGGAAGCGGGTGCCGCGTGCGGCTAAGGAGTCCAGATGGGGCGTTTGCACCAGCGGATGGCCGTAGCAGCCGCTGGCGAGTCGGTGGTGCTGGTCGGATAAGATGAACAGAAAGTTGGGCGATTTCACGGCGCACCCACGACTTGGTCGCCGCCGATCTGGGGCGGCGCGGGATAGTGGGCACCGCGGACCCCCGAGAGATTGCGGTTGGGACGGGGAGACCATTGCTGGTCGGGCAGGCCGACGAGTTGATCGTCTTGGACCCATGCTTGGTCGCCGCCGTAGAGTTCGCCGACGAGTCGCTCGCTGAGTTGAGCCTGGATTGCGGCGTGGTCGGGTGAGCCAGCTAGGTCGTTCAGTTCGCTGGGATCGCTTTCGAGGTCGAAGAGCTGGACGCGGTTGCCCACTGGATAGTAGATCAGCTTGTGTCGTCCCGCGCGGATCATGCGGGAGGCATTCGACCCTTCGCCGCATTCGCCATAGAGATAAGTGCGCCGGTTCTCGCCGACCATGGATAGGCCCTCGACGGTGTCTGGGATGTCGATGCCCGCCAAGTCGAGCAAGGTCGGCATGACGTCCTGCCAGCCGACGAGACGATCATCTATAGTATGATGCGGCACTCGCCCGTCCCGGCCTCCGAGCAAGATCATTGGCACATTGGCCGACTGCTCGTAGTAGAGCCGCTTGGCCCACAGCCCGTGGTTGCCGAGCATATCGCCGTGGTCAGCCGTGAAGCAAATAATGGTATTGTCGAGCAGCCCCTCCTCGCGCAGAGTGCCGAGGACCACGCGAAGCTGGTGGTCAATCTGGGTACAGAGCGCGTAGAAGGCGCGGCGAATGCGCAGAACCTCCGGCCCCTTGAGGTGGGCGTTGGCACCCTGAATGACTTTGAGCGCATAGGGCAGATCATCGAAGTCGCGTGCCCAAGCGCCGTGGTGCGCCTCGTCGATCTCAATATCGCGATAGAGGTCGAGATAGCTCTGCAGGGGCACCAGCGGCGGATGCGGGTGGCGGAAGGACAGGTACCAAAAGCCGGGCTTAGCTGGGTTGCGGCGTTTGATCATCCGGCCCATCTGACGCGCCGCCCAAGTGGTGGGGTGGCAGTCCTCGGGCAAATGCCAAGGGCGGAAGGAATATTCGTTGTTGCTCATGCCGTGGGCAAAGCCCATCCCCGCATGGCCTTGGTCCGCGAGGAAGAGATCGTAGTCGTCAACAGCACCCAAGTGCGGTCGGCCCTCTTCGTCGAGCAGCACGTCGTCGAAGCCGATGCGGTCGCGCTGGGGATAGACGTGGAGCTTGCCAACGGCATACGCTTGGTAGCCTGAGTTGCGAAAGGTCTGCGCCACGGTCGGCAGGTCGGGCATGGGATTGGTTGTTTTGAAGACCCGGTCGCCGTGGGTGCGCGGCGAAGTGCCCGTCATCAGGGTGCGACGAGCGGGGATGCAGACCGGGCATTCGCTATAGGCGTTGACAAAGCGAGTGCCGCTGCGGGCTAAGGAGTCGAGAGTGGGGGTGAGGATGGCGGGATGGTTGGCTGCGCCCAAAAGGGAAGCGGACCAATGGTCGGTGGTAATCAGGAGGACGTGCGGTCTGTCGTTTGCCATCGGCATCTCTGTTTGTAGCAAGGACCAGACCCGTCAGATGCACGGGGCAGCGGACCTAGCTTGCGGTTGATTTTCGCGCCTGCTGTCTCACCTAAAGGCGCGGTGAAGCCCGTAAATCTGCGCTAGCGGCTCAGGCCACCTCGTAGTCGCGCTCGGGCCGGGTCGGGTTGCCCCAGTGGCCAGCCGGGTCGGCGGCGTTGATCAGCACGCCCTCCTTCTCCCAAGAGTAGCCGGGGATCGCACGCACATCGGGGGTGCAGTAGCGCAGGGTTAGTCCGCAGCGCCGGCGGTCCGATTCGTTGTAGTGCGAGCTGTGCAAAAGCAGGTCGGAGTGAATCGAGACCTCGCCGGCCTTGAGCTCTACATCGACGATCTCGCCGTAGCGCTCAACCTCGTCCACCGTCTGATTGAGGACGTTATTTTCCGCGGCGTCACTCGAGCGGAATTCGAGCTGGCCGTAGAGGTGCGAGCCAGCGACAAAGCGCATACAGCCATTGTCGATATCGGCGTCGTCAACAGCCAGCCAGACGGTCGCCGTCTTGGAGGGAGTCAACGGCCAGTAGCTGGCGTCCTGGTGCCAGGAGACGGTGGTGCCGTCCTTAGGCATCTTGCAAAAGTAGTGCGAGGCCAAGCCGATCAGTTCGGGGCCGAGGAGATCGTGGACGTAGGCGAGAATCTTGGGATGGTGCATGAGGTCATAGACCTTGGCGAATTTGAGATGCGCCGAACTGAGGGTGAAGCTGCCATAGCCAGCGGCCATGACCTTTCTCAGTTGCTCGTCGAAGAAGTCCCGGTGCTCGGCGATCTCGGCGTCGTCGAAAATTCGCAGGCCCTTGAGGTAGCCGTCTCGGTTGAAAGCGGCGGTCTGTTCGGCAGTGAGGGTGGTGGGGTCATCGACCGTGCAAGGATAGAAGCGCAAGTCGCGGTCCATTTCGCGCAGTTCGTCGTGGGTCGGCGCGGCCTTGAAGGTGTAGTCGATCTGGTTAGTCATGGCGTCATTCTCCCGGCATAGCAGTTCCGAAATAAAACGCAATTTGCCCCTTGTCTCAAGGGCGTCGGGTTAGTCGAGGTAGAAAGACTCGCTGCCGACCTTGAAGAGGTCTGTCGATTGATTTCATCGCCCCATCAAATCCTCATAGACCCCGCCCGCCTTGGCCTGGATGTTTTCGCCGCCAAAAGGATAGAGAAATCCCCAGAACAAGGCCCCGACCAGCATCAAACCCAAGTAGAACAACAAGATGCGGCGGCCCCAGACCGCCCCAAGCATGGTCAGGGTAGAAAACTTGGTGGCTGGACCGGCAATGAAAAAGCCCAGAGCCGCCCCCGGACTCATGCCCATCTGCATCATGCTCTCGACAATGGGAATGCTGCCGCCGCCACAGGCGTAGAGCGGCACCCCCAAGGCTACAGCCACGGGCACGGCCCAGACGCTGCCGGGGCCGACCAGTGCCAGCACCAACTCTTGGGACAGAAAGGTCTTTACCAAGGCGGCGATGAAGATTCCTAGACCGAAGAATTTGGCGATGAAGAGCAAATCGCCGCGGAAGCGTTGGGCTAGCTTCCCAACTTCAGACCGCCCGTCCGCCGTGGCCGGGGCGCGCTCCGCAGAGATTGCCGTGCGGACGGCGAACGTTAGGCGACGGCGCAGCGCGGACTGCGCCGCAAAACCGGCCAGCAGCCCCACGCTAGTCGCCGTGGCTAGCCGGGCTATGGCCATTTCCATACTGATGGTCCCAGCGGTGTACACGAACAGGGCGGGGTTCATCAGCGGCGAGGCCACGACAAAGGCCACCAAAGGTGCGGCCGGTACGCCTATATTTATCAGGCGGCCGGCCACGGGAATAGCCGCAAAGGTGCATAGGGGCGAGATCAAGGCCAGCAGGGTGGCTGCCACAATGGAGCCGTTGGCCCGTTGCTGGAGCGCGCGGCGGATCCGAGTCTTGGGCAAGTAGCGCCAAGCTAGCGTACTGAATAGGGCACCTAGCACCACAAAGTACCAGAGCTGGGCCGCCAAATCCCAGAAACTTGCCAAGACGCGCAGCGTGTAGGTATTCCGCAGGTAGTGCTCTGCCATGCTGGCGGCCTGCCAGAGCGGTTGCGTCAGGTTGTGGTAAAGAGTTTGAATCGCTGCCACGCCTGAAGGCGCGATGAAGCCCACGCTCAACGGACTAGGGTCATGGGTCGGGTCTGGCGCAGATCACCGGCCTTGAGGACGGCAAAGTAGGTTCCGCTAGCCATATTGAAGCCCGAGGCATTGCGTGCGTCCCACATCACCTCGTGATAGCCAGAGGCGGCTTCTCCTTCCACTAGGGTGCAGATCCACTGGCCCGCCGCATTGTAGATATCCAGCTTGGCAGGACCTGCTTGGGGCAGGGCAAAGCGGATGCGGGTGATGGGATTGAATGGATTCGGGTAGTTCTCCAGCAGTGCCGGTGCTTCCGGTAGAGGCGGGGTGGTCGCCGACTCTTCTACGGCTCGAGGTGCTCCACCTGTGTCCACACCACATCGCCGGCCGGCGCGCCCTCTCGGGGATATAGCTGGGTTTCGTTGGGCAGAGGCTCGGAACCGATATCGCTGCTATTCGGAAACGGCCCAGCGACGAGCCAGCGCCGGATGCCGCGCCCGTAGAACGCGCCCTGCCGACTGCCCCCACGGGATTTGACAAAGTCGCGCTGCACGCTATCGGGCGCACGTCCCTCCACCCGGACTCGGTTTAGATCGAAGGTGCCAAAGCCCTTGGTCGCTGCTAGGTAGAGATGCTCCAAGTCGAGTGGATTGAAGCCCATGACCACGTTGGCCACGGCTTCGGTGGCCAACGGATCGCCGCCGGCTACCACCACGTTGTGCTGGACGTTCTGCCCCCACTGCGGCCCGTCGCCTTCAGTTCCCCAGAATCCCTCGATGACGGTATAGGCCGCCGGGTTGTAGGAGAACAGATCCACGTAGCCGTGCTCGGGATTGTTCTGGTAGTGCTGGCGCTTGGAGGTGCCATCGCCGTACGCCCCCGAGGCTAGGGTGCCGACGTAGTTCTTGATGCCTAGGGTGGTGCCGTAGATAGTGGTCTTCATGGCGGCGATGGAAATTACTTTATCGGCGTCTAGAATCGGTTCGGGCATGAAGTAACCTTCCTTGCGGAAGCTGCCAGTGCCCTCCACGTGGAAGCCGAACTGGGCACCCGGATAGCTGAGACGCGTCACCCCCAAGCGCTGAATGGCTCCGCCCGGAACCGGCTCAAGGCGGAAGGGAGCGTAGTTGAGGTCGGAGGTGTCCACCACGGTAGAGACCCCCATGGCGGCGAACTCTTCTAGCATCTTGATGTACGAGAGATCGCCGAACTCGGGATAGATTGCGGACCAGCCATCTTCTTCTGCATTGGTGGGAAAGCCTGGCTCGCCTTTGCGGGGAGATTCGGCTCCGCCCTCGGCAATGGTGATGCGCCGCGGTCCGACCTGCTCAATGAGGTAGTTAATCACGCTCTTCACCGCCCGCAAATCCGTGATCTGGCCCGGGTGTTCAATGCCATTATGGTAGTATGCCGAGGTGGGATTTCCTTTGTTGGTCACAATGTTGACTTTGACCACGACCCAGTCGCTCGGCTCGATGACGGCGCGAATGGAGCGCTCCGACTTGTCTAGATCCAGAGCGCGGCGGACGATAGCATCCACCTGCGCGAAGCTCAGGGAGGCGTTTAGGGCTGCCGGTGCGGCCAGTTCCGGGTCGCTCGAAGTGGCGACCGCTACGGTCGGATTGCCCTCGCCCAAGGTGAGAGTGCCGGGGCGCAGGAGGGGTAGGCCTTCTACCTGCAAAAGCTCTTGGGCTTGCTGTACCGACCCTGCCGTCCCAACGAAGAAGGTCTGCGCTTGGTGGGAGTAGATGTCCCAGCCGATCAAGGCTCCGATCAGCAGGAGCAAAGCCGAGATTGCAAGTTTGCGTTTTGTCATTTGGGGCATAACGGACTCTCCCGTATTAATCCGCAGATGGACGCAGATGGACGCAGAATAGTATTCACAAGATGATCCACATCTCGAATCGTTCAAGTCATTCTGGATTGCTATATAGTTACGGTATTTGGCGCAGAACTGAAAGTGATCCTTGCCCTGTCTTGATTTTTCCCCAGCTCAACTTCTCGACTCCGGTAGCGTCTGGACTGTGCACGTGGATTTCCACCTCGTAGAAGACCGTAGGACCCAGCGTCCATAGTTCAAGGTTGTCGGCCATAGTGTCGGGGGAAAAATAAATCTCGATCCACTGGTCCACCGCCCGCGCATTCTCTTCGATCAGAGCGGTTTGCACCCCTTCGGGTTCGCGCAGAGTGCCGGTCTCGTCTAAGCGCCCGCCTAGATAGGCGCGAGCCTGATAGTCGTTGCCGATGGCACCGACGTAGATCCGCAACTTTTCCAGTTGCCGCGGCTCCTCCCAAGCAAATACCAAAATCCCCTTGGTCTTCCAAGTGAAGGGTAGGGCACCGGCATCTTGGGGGATCTTGCCGTCCCCTAGAACATCGAGGTCGCCCTCGTGGGAATTCCAGATCGTAGCCCGGGTCACGGCGTCGGGTGTAATGTTGCGGCTGGAGGCACCCCCCAAAAAGAGGAGCGCAAAAATTGCTGGTATGACTATTCTCATGCGGATAGCCTATGCTAAGGCGACCATGTAGAACCCGACGAGTTTCGATTCTATCCCTGATGAAGATGGCGCGGGATGGCAGGTACTGAAAGCCCCTCCTTGTAGTGGCGACTTTGGCAAGCACAAGTGGGGTTGTGAGCGGGTCCCCCTAAGTATATCATTGGGCGCAGAAGGAGGGGATTATGAAAACAAACAAAACCATTTCGCCAGAAGTGGGAACGCAGTTGCTCTTTGAGAATGAACGGGTGCGGGTTTGGGATCTGCGGTTGGCACCGGGCGAGAGCACGGGAGTGCATCGGCACGAGCACGACTACCTATATGTAGTTATTGGCGACGGCCGGTTGCAGGCGGCCGATGCGGAGGGAAATCGCGGGGAGGCTAGGGATATGCAGGATGGGGAGGTGCGGTTCAACGCGGTCGAAGGGGAGGCGGTGCACGAGGCGTTTAACGCAGGCGAAGGGCCGTGGCGGAATATTATCGTCGAATTGAAGGACTGAAACTGGCTGACCCAAGGAAAAAATATGATTCTAAGAAGACTGTTGTGCGGCCCGGCTCCCTCGGCCGGCATTGGCTATTCACTGGGGCTGCTGCTGTTGAGGGTGTCCGTCGGCGGTATGATGTTGCTCGGCCACGGCTGGGGTAAATTGACCAGTTTTGCGGAGCGCTCCTCCTCGTTCCCCGACCCCTTGGGCATCGGCTCATCGCTGAGCATGGCCTTGGCCACGGGTGCCGAAGCGTTTTGTGCCCTAGCGGTGATTTTGGGATTCGCCACCCGCTGGGCTGCTGTGCCGCTCATGGTCACCATGCTAGTGGCCGCGCTTATCATACACGGGGACGACCCCTGGGCGAAAAAGGAATTCGCCCTGCTGTACTTTTCCCCCTTTGCCACGTTGTTTCTAACGGGCGCGGGACGCTACTCTCTCGACGCCTTCTTCCGGCGCGGCGCACACTAAGTCCTACAGAATGTCGGGTGCCTGCGGATCGATGCAGGCACCGCTAGGGCGTGGCCCCTGTGGCCGTTGCGGCATCTGGTCGTAAGACTGGTAAGCGATGTTTAGGTAAGGTGTCTCGACCCGGCGGTGACCTTCGTAGCGCGAATTCATCGCCGCGTCGATAACCCCGGTCGTCAGCAAGGTGCGCTCGGGCGGATACGGGGCTTGGCCCGTTTTGAAAAACTGCTGGATGTTGCGGCATAGATAGCCGAAGTGGGCAAACGGCCCCTCGTTCTGCAAGTAGAACTCCGTGGCCTGCACCTGCCCTCCTGTCCGTGCGGCATAGGCGAAGTCGCTGACATAGCCGTTGAGCATCAATGTCGCCGTGCGCAAGCCGTCGCAGTGTTCTATGAGGAAGACGGCCGGCTCTTTGGAATGCTCCTCCATAGATCCATCCGGCTTTTTGGCAATGGCGGCGCAAGCGGCCTCGGCCAGCTCCCCAGACCACTGCCCCTCGTCGCGGGCGCGCCACACGTCGTCCCCTTCGAGGCACTGCACCCACCCCACCCCCTGCTCGCCACCGCGCCGCCGCTCGACCATGCACTGCAAAGTTTCTAAAGCGTGGTACCCATATGCCTCGATGCCGCCGTAGCCGATGGAGAGCGCTTCCTCAATGGGCGCATCCTTGGGATGCTCCAGCCAAGGAGAGCGCCAAGCCAAGGGCAGCGACGACCCGGCCATCAGCGGGATGGCCAATTCTCCAGCCCGGTCCCACATCCACTGGGCGTCCCTAAAGTCATACGCTAAATGCTTATCTGAAAATACGGGCACCGAGCGGCCGCTCTCGGCAAAGACGCCAGCGATTTGCTCAAAGAAATAGCGGCGCGGGTACATGTGGCGGCCCCGCTCGTTCCAGGGGTAGTCGCCGTGCTCACCGATGAGCAGTACCGCATCTACATTGAGCCGGTCGGCACCAGCGTGCAGGGCGCGGCGGATGCTGGGATAGATGGGGACCCCATACTCTTGGGCCAAGCCCACGCCGATATCGTTTTCCAGCACATGGTCGATGTACAAGGATACTAGGTCCACTTCTGGGGGCATCAGGCCCTCGTCCGTGGACATGCCCTTCATAAACTTGGTGGCAATGACGTCGGCATGCGACTTGGGATGGTAGATGGTGGCGATGGCGGCTACTCTCATGGTAAAGCTCCTATAGCGAACACGGCACTTGCTCCTGTGCGCCGCAGACAGTGTAAGGTGGTATTGTAATGTCTTGAGTCGAGTGCTGCCATGCCTAGCCGAAAAACGCTCAGGCCGTCCAACATCCTTCCGTATAAGGCTCGCGGAGAAAGAGTCTTTTGCGTTGGGGATTGGCGCGTGCAATCCATTCGGGCGGGATCTCCTGAGTATAGCGATGCGGCGGCCCAGCTTCTTTGAAGATGTCGATGTTGAAGATGCGATAGGGCTGAGGGGAGTCGGCGGGTTTGGCTTCGACGGCGTGGAAAATCCGCGCGTTGATATAGACCATGCTGCCCGGAGGCACTGCGAGCCGCATCTCTTTTAGCTCGCGCCCGGCCTCTGCGTCGTATGCCCCGGCCAGCATGCGTTCAGGCGTGGCCTCTGCGGTCGGGGCGACGAGGTGGCTGCCGGGAATGACCTTGAGGTTGCGGTCGCCGAGTGTGAAGCCATTGGGATAGTAGAGAATTTGGATGTAGTACTTGTCGCGCTCGGCGAGGTTGATGGGGTTTTCGTGCTTCCAGTGGTGGTGATCTTGGTGGTAGGGAACGGGGCCTATGCCACGCGGGGCAAGGTTGAGAGCGGAGTGGCAGAAGTGGTAGCTTGGGCCGATGGTAGCTTGCAGCAGCGCGGTGACAAAGGGATCGTCTATGAGGTGGTCGCCGCATGGGCCGCGGTCGTTCCAGGGGCGGACGAAGTAGGATTGGGGCGCGGCGGACTTTTCGTCCAAGGCGTCGAGGTAGTGGCGCACCGAGTCGAGGCCGAGGATTTCGTTGGTTAGGCTGCGCCGGGCCTCGTCCTTGAGTACGTCCGGGTAGAAGATATAGCCGTCTTGGTGGAAGGAGTCCAAGTCGGCTGAGGAGGGAGCTTGTTGGCGAAATAGTGAGTTCATGGCGATTCCTTTGAGAGCGTCGACGGTTCCTCTCGCCCAAAAGAGGGCGGCGCGAAGACAGCCCGCCAGCTCAGCCGGTTTAGACGAAGGAAATAAGAAGCCGTCAGCACGCCCCATAACGCATACGCCAGCGAAGTAGATAGGGCGGCACCGCGCAGGCCCAGCTTGGGGATCAACAATAGGTTCAGGGCCAAGTTGGCCGCCAGCGCGACGCCCGGTGCCCAGAGGGTTATGGAGGGGTAGCCCTCGCCCATTAGCTTGGCGTTGAACACGGCCCCGCAACCCAAAAACAACATGCCGGGCAACAGCCAAACAAGAGGCGCGTAGGCATCTGGATACAAGGGGAAGAAAATGCTCAATAGCGGGCGTCCGCCGAGGACCAAGCCAACAGCCGAAAGGAGAGCAAATGCAAATACCCCCTGTGCGATGTTCAAGGAGAGCCGCGTGCTGCCTTGGCCGCGCACTATCTTGGCGAGGAGGACGAGGGAAGCAACGTTGGGCACGCGCTGCACCATGTCTGTAAAGTTCGTCGCCACCCTGTACACGCCGACTTCTTCCTCGCCCAAAAAGTGGCGGATCAAAAAGAGGTCGCTTTTGAGCATCAAGAAAATGAGCACGGCGCAAACCTCGCCACGCGAGCCAACTCGGAATATCTGCTCCAGCCAGTATCGGCCTCCCCACTTAAAGCGAAACCCGCTGTTGTACAGAAAAGGCACCAAAGCCGCCAGTGCCGTTGCCCCTACCGCTCCTATCCAGATCCCCATCACCCATTCCAAGCGGAAGTGCCCTAGCTGAAAAAGGACTAGGTTGCCGCCGAGATAGACGACGATAAAAATCACGGGTAGTAGCGCGTGGAGCTTGAGTCGGTCTTCGCCTAAAAGGATGGAAAGTCCAGCGTTTTGCAGCACGGTGAGCGCAATTACGCCGACGCCTAAGACCCATTGGACCAAGGTAATGCCGGGAAGCAAAAGGTTGGCGATCTTCAGGCTAAAAGGGGCACTCAGCAAGAGGAGGGCACCCAACGTGAGACCGTATAATAGGGTGTGATTGATCGCAGCCTCCCGCGCCCGCTCTCGCCCCACTATGTAGATGTTCCCCTTGTTGAGCCAGTCCCCCAAGAGCAGTGATCCCAGCATGACGATGTTGATCCATACCGCTAGAACGCCATACTGTTCCCTCCCTAGTTGGCCGGCCAGCAGCACCGAGTTGGCAAAGCCCAAGGCAAACACCAGCAAGGTACAGGTGATTTTGAGCGAGAAGCCGCGAAAAAAGTTCATTGAGATGGACGGTGGGTACTAAAGCGACGACGGAGATGGTTGGTGCTTATCAAATGGATACCCGAGGCATGGCGGTGAATCCGTCTTGGTGGAAGAATTCTAGGTTGGCTGAAGAGGAGGCGTCGAGGCGGAAGAGGGAATTCATGCGCACGGTCCTTCCTTATCAAGGCAGACTCAGCGCCACCAACTCGGCTGGCTGGTCGGCCCCACCGGTGGGGATGGCGATGTATTGCTTGCCGCCGGCCATATAAGTGATGGGCTGGCCCGAGGCGTTGCGCGGTAGCTCGACTTTGCCGATCAGCGCGCCGTCGTCCGGGTCGAAGGCCCAGAGATAGGGTGCATTGGTCTTGGTCTTGACCTCGACGGCGTTGCCTCGGGGCGAGTTGTTGACTACGTCCCACTGCGCCTGAGTCGCGGCAAAGAGCAAGCTCTCGGTGATGATGGGGAAGTTGCGCTGTGCCCAGCCCAAGGGCGGCAGGTCGAGATGGGCAAGGCTGGGATGGTCGCGCGGTCCCTCGCCCACGGGGACCTGCCAGCGATGCTCGCCGGTGTTGAGGTCAATGGCGGTGATCCGGCCGTAAGGCGGCTTGAGCAAGGGCAGGCCACGCGGGCCGTCGGGGCCGAATTCTACCCCGCCGGTATAGCGGAAGGGGGCGTTGGGGTCGGTGGCTTCGGTCAGGGTCAGCACGGCCGGGAACGTATAGGACGGAATGTAGATTATGCCTTTATGGGGATTGACCGCAGCACCGGCCCAGCTCGCTCCGCCGATAATGCCGGGGACGAGGATCGTCCCCTTCTTATCCATGCTCTCCATTGTCTGCGCCATGTAGAGCGGGCCGTAGCTGTAATCTGCCGCGATGGTCCTGGCCATCTGGCGCAGGGTTGGCGTAAAGTCGATCAAATCGTCCCCAGTCAGGCCCTGGCGCTCGAAGGCGGCTGGCTTGCTGGGAATGGGTTGGGTAGGCGAGGACTTTTCGCCGGGGATGTCGGATTGCGGTACGGGTTTTTCCTCGATGGGCCAGATTGGCTCGCCCGTTTGGCGATCAAAGACGAAGCAGAAGCCCTGTTTGGTGACTTGGGCCACGGCCTTGATTTCCCGATCCCCGACTTTGATATCGACGAGGTTGGGCGCAGCCGGCAGATCGTAGTCCCACATCCCGTGGTGGGTGGTCTGAAAGTGCCAGACGCGCGCGCCCGTAGCGGCGTCGAGGCAGACGAGGCTCTCGGCGAAGAGATTGTCGCCGGGGCGGTGCCCGCCATAGTAGTCGTTGGTCGGGGTGCTCACCGGCAAATAGACATAACCCAATTCGGGATCGGCGCTCATCAGGGTCCAGACATTGGTGTTACCGGTATTTTTCCACGAGCCGTCTTCCCAAGTCTCGTTGCCGAAGGCCCCCTCCTGTGGGATGGTTTCAAAGACCCACGTTTGTGCGCCGGTGCGCACGTCGAAGCCGCGCACATCGCCTGGGGGCATGGTCTCGTCGGGCGGGCGACCAACGGCAAAGGCGTCGAGAACCACCGCGCCGACGACAGCGATGTCGCCGCAGATGACCGGCGGCGAGGTGACCGCGTAGAGTTCGCGTGCGACCGGTCGGCGCAGGCCCTTGGTCAAATCGACGCGGCCACCGTCGCCAAAGCTCTGGATGGGTTGGCCGATGTCGGCGTTGAGGGCGATGAGATAGGCGTCGCCGGTGCCAAAGACAATGCGACGGTCGTCGCCGTCCTCCCAGTAGGAGACGCCGCGGTGGACTAGGCCGACGTTGGCTGGCGTGCCCGACCTCCAGGTACCTGGGTCGTAGGTCCAGATTGTTTTGCCGCTTGCGGCGTCGAGGGCGACGACTAGGTTGAGCGAGGTGCTAACGTAGAGTTTGTCGCCGACTTGGAGGGGTGTGCCCTCAAAGACCATGGTCCAGATTTCTGGATGGGCGTCGAGGATGGGCTGATCGGCTGAGGCCCAAGTCCAAGCTATTTCTAACTGAGCGAAATTGGTGGCGTCGATTTGGTCGAAAGGGGCGTATTTGGTGCTGGCCGTTGTCGCGCCGTATGAACGCCATTCGCTGGTGGAATCGGCTAGTAACGGTGGAGCGAGCAGGGCGAGGGCAAGGAGTAGGGAAACGAGCATGGCGTATCTCCTCGTGGATGCGATATGGCGATAGTATAGGACTTTATAGACGGGAGCCGCCAGTCGTAGCTCCATAAGCTTGAACATCGGATTAAAGGATAAAGGCGTCCCCTAAGCCAAAGAATGATCCCCTTCGAATATCCGGCGCATTGCAGGAGTGAGCCTGCTCGCCGCTTCCATGCGCTCGGCCCAATGGGCGGGCGTCCCTTCGTTCCATTTGGCCGGACTCGCTTTGGAGTCGGGAGTCCGGTAGGCCATCAGCAGACCCCAGCGAGTGGGCGCATCCGGGTCGCGGTGGCCGACGTGATGCGGCATATGGTGAACGAAGGAAACCATGCTGCCGGGCGGCAGCGACAAGCGCTCAATCCGCAAAGGTTCGCCGGTAAAGGCGTGGATTTTACCCGCTATCCAGTTGGTCTGCATTTCGTCGTCGTATTCGGGCCTCGTGGAATTCCACCGATAGGGAATGCGATAGAGGTGGGAACCGGGGATAACGGCCAACTCACCGCCTCCGTCGCCGATCCCCATCCCTTCGGGATAGCACAGGGTGCGGACGCATTGCTGCGCTAGGAATTGGGTGGTTAGCGCGTGGCCGTCGCCGATTGCGCTTTCGCTTTCGTACTGCCCTTGGCGATACGGGTGCGCGTGCCAGCGTCGCCCTCTCGATCCCGCAGGCCGGTTGAGCATCAGGCAGTGGTCAATCAGGAAGCGCTCGCCGAGGAGCTGACCGAACAGTTCCATCATCTGCGGGTGGCTGGTGGTGGCGTCGAGGATAAAATCGTCGTAGGCGAGCGGAAAGTATTCGGGCATCATCCCCTGCCACTCGAATTCCGCGGAGACCGGCGCGGAACCAGGTCCGAAAAGCCCCTGTTCGTACATATAGGCGCGGAGTTTCGACGACATAAAGCGCATCTGCTCCGATCCGCCGCAACAGGCGGACAGGAACTCAGGAGTCGTCTGCTCCGGTGTCGGTTTGGGCAACCCACGGCTCGCGTAGTCCATGGCGGCCCAATCGGTATCTACTACAACGGCGTCGTTCATCCGTTGTAGCTTTTGCAGGCTGGCCGTCCAGCGCTGTTGCCCGGCGTCGGTTAGGACGCCCTCCCAGACCCAATAGCCTTCCCGCTCAAAGAAGGTGCGGTCGAAGGCGGCTAGGACTTCGGGGCGCAAGAGGTCGTGCAGGCGACTGGGTGGAGTGGGATATTGGGATGCTTGCATAGAGGTCTTGGGTGTTAAAAACCCCGCGCCTTTTCGACGCGGGGTTCTCCATTTCCAGTTCAGTGGATGGCGATCGGCCGTCCTGGCGATCCAGTGCCGCCTTTGAAGCGGGTCGGCGTGAATATGAAGAGAAACTCGTACACCTCGTCGGCCAACACTTCTTCAAAGACCATGTTCTCCAGGTTGAAGATGCCGTTCTTGGGGATGAGTTCTTGGTGGACCGGGAAGGCCTGCTTGGGGTCGGGACCGGGCACGACTTCGGTGGTCCACTGATCCGTGCCGATCATCGAGGGTTTCATAGAGATGATCCACTCGCTGGCCTCCATGCCGATGCCGGGCGGGTTGGTGTTGTAGGTTTCAGCATCCTTCCACAGCTTGGACCAGCCGTAGTTGAAGAGCAGGGCGTCGCCCTCTTGGATGCTGCTTTCGGCGATCCCTTGCTTTGCGAGCGCGCCGCGGATATCGGCGACGGTGACCTCATAGCTGTGGTCGAGGTGCTCGACGCCCTTGTAGCCGGCAATGTCGATGAGCACGCCGCGGGTGACAAAGGAGCGCACATGTTCAATGCCCAGCTTGGTGACGCCGTAAGCTCCAGCCATTTCATCGGCAGTAACGCCGTTGTAGAATACGTCTTGGGTCGAGCCGTCGGCCATCTTCATGCGCGTGCCAATGTGGGCCAGCCCATCGAACTGAGTGCCTACTTGGCCGATCTCGGCGCAGAGGAACTCGTCGTGGTACATCAGCATATTGTTCTCGCCGAAGGGGCCACCGGTGGGCGATCCGGGGATGAACATCGCATACGTGCGCTCGCCAAACAGCGGCATGCCGCGCTCGTAAACTTGGCCTAGCTCGTACATCTTGCCGGTCTTTACTAGCTGTACGGCCTTGAGGATGGTTGCGGCGGTAATGCGGTTGGATGCGCCGGCTTGGTCGTCGGCCCCCCATTGCGAGGGCCACCAAGGTCCTTGTTCGCGGGTCTGGGAAAAGCACGGCAGGGACAGGGCGAGCACGAGCACCGCCGAAGTGAGCGATTTCATGGGTTTCTCCTTGATAAATGGGTCGCGGAAATGCACCGCGATGGTATAAGGAAATTGAGGCTCTGAATCAAGCAGGGAACGCGCCGATTCCCCCATCCTCAGATGAACTTGACCACAACTAGAATTACAATGGCGATCACCAAGACAGTGGGCACTTCATTGAGGCAGCGGAAAAACTGCTCGCTCTTTTGGTTCTCACCGCGTGCAAAAGCCTTGCGGTAGGAAGAGAGCATGCCGTGGACGGCACCCATGCCGAGCACTAGCACTAACTTGATGTGCATCCAGTAGCCGGTGCCGGGCGCGCCTGCACCCGTGGCGATGATTAACAGAATGCCGGTTATAAAAGAAACGATCATCGCCGGATTCATAATCACCTTCAGCAACTTGCGCTCCATGACCTTGAACGTCTCGTCGGCTTCGGAGTTAGGGGTGACTTGGCAGTGATAGACATAGAGGCGCGGCAGATAAAACATGCCGACCATCCAAGCGATGACGAAGATGATGTGGATAGCTTTGAGCCACAGGTAGTACTCGCTTGCAAAAGCACTCATAGGGGGGAACTCCTCTACGCGGAGACGCTGTAGATACGCGTCGTTGCCAGCGCAGCTTCGTGGAGGGCGTTGACCGTTTCGGTGTCTAGGTCAATGGCGATGTTGGGAATGGACTTGGACCGGCCGATAAAGAGCGCCGCGTAAAATGCACAAGCTGCCAGATAGGATCCGGCGAGATTGGGATGGCTTTGGTCCTTGTCGTGCAGGACGATAGCGGGATGGGCCGCTAAGCAATCGCGCCAAGCTAGCCCCACGGGCACGACGGTCGCGCCGATCTCGCGCCCCGCTTCGGTATAAGTCTCGCTCAAGGCGGCTTGGGTCTCGGGGGCGTTTTGCCGCGCCCAAGTCATGTAGAGTACCGTCTGCGCCTGTGCTGCTTTAATTATGGCGTCGAACTCGCGGATGTTTTCCCCGGTGCGCTTGGGATTTTTTACCGGCAGGGTGCTTTGCTCCTGCAATACGACGTAATCCCAGCCGGATGCCTGCAAGCGCGTTTGCGCCTCGCCTTTGTTCAAGTGCATTCGGAGCGAGGCCCCGCCGGCGCTGATGAGTTCGCATTCCAGCTCGCCTTTGCCGCCGGCATGGACGAGTTGGGCGAGGAGGCCGGGCAGATTGTTGCGCGCGGTGAAGCTGTTGCCGATGAAAAGGATGCGGGTGATATTGGCCATAATAAGTCTTCAGTTTGGGTTGAGGTATGTCCTGCTCAACATAAATACCGCTTCGCCTCGCGCCAAATTGCTATCCTAATGGCCTCGTATTCAGCAGGCAGAATCTCGATGTCGGCGATTTTTATGCAGTCTAATAGGGAGAACTTCAGATGAGACAAACGGTCGAGCAATACGAGCGGGACGGGTATTGTATCGCGGATGAGCAGATCGCGCCGGACGATGTGCTGGAAAAGGCGGTGCGGGGAATGGTGGCGGTGCGCGATGGGGTGTTCGATATGGGGCTGCCGCCGACCGAGCATCCTGGATATGATCCAGAGGTGTTGTGCAAGATCAATAATCCGCATCGGTCGGATACGGGACTCTATGGATTGGTGACCTGTCCACAAGTGGGGCGCAAGGTCGCCGAAGTGACGGGTGCCCAGCGAGTGCAGGTGTGGGCGAGCCAGTTGCTAATCAAGCCGCCGGGGTCCGCAGCTGCAGGGCACGTCGGCTGGCACCAAGACCGCCAGTACTGGCGCATGTGGCAGCAAGACGAAGGGCTGTTTACAGCGTGGATCGCGCTGTGCGATGTGGGCGAGCAGTCGGGCCCGATGCGCTTTGTGCGCGGGTCGCATCGTTGGGGCTTTTTGAATCAGGGCAATTTCTTCGACAAGGATCAGCATAAACTGCGGGAGGACATCGCGGTGCCCGCGGGCGAGACTTGGGAGGAAGTGCCAGTGCTGATGCCCTTAGGCGGGCTTAGCGTCCACCACTGCCTAACCTACCACGGCTCCAACGCCAATGTCTCGGATGCGGCGCGCTGGAGCTTGGCCGTGCATTTGCGCGACGAAAGGGCCGTGCCGGTGCCCGGCGACCAGAGCTACTACACCGCGCATTTGGACGATCCCCAGATTTGCCCGGTGATGTACGAAGCCTAAGTACCCGATCACCGAGGAGGCCGAGCGGCAGCCCAATCCGGCGTTTGGCTACGCCTTCAACAAGGCGCGCTGCGAGGAGCGTTTGTTCCGTGCGCACGAGACGGGCGAACTGGCCGTGACCAGTATCCGTCCGGGGCACACCTACGGCGAGGGCGGCAACAACCTGATCCATTCGCTGCCGGGCAACTTCTATGTGGACCGCATCAGAAAGGGTCTGCCGATCATCGTCCACGGCGATGGCTCGTCCTTTTGGCCGACCTGCCACCGCGACGACGTAGCAGTGGCCTTTGTCGGGGCCTTGGGCAACGACAAGGCGCTGGGGCGGGGCTATCACGTCGCGGGCGAAGAGTGGATGACTTGGGAGCGCTACAACGAGGGCATTGCCGAGGCCCTAGGCGCGCCCGCGCCGGAGATGGTGCGGATTCCCACCGACTTGCTGGTGCGGATAGCCGGGCGCCGAGCCGAGTGGACCGAGTGGAATTTCAAATACAACAACCTCTTCGACAACGCGGCGGCGCGAGCCGACCTGGGCTTCCGCGTCACCATCCCTTGGGTCGAAGGCGTGCGGCGGACGATCAACTGGCTGGAAGCTAGCGGGCAGTTGGAGGCGTGCGAGGATCATCCATATTACGACCGGATCATTGCCGCTTGGCAGGCGGCCGGAGACCGGCTGGAGGAGGAGTTCAAAGAATGAGCGTAGAACGATGGGGTGTGTTTGAGGTGGAATTGCAAGGGCCAGCAGAGGGCAATCCTTTTGCCGAGGTAGCATTGGGCGCAGAGTTTCGCCAAGGCGACGCGGCGATTAAAGTGCCCGGCTTCTACGACGGCGACGGCATCTATAAGGTGCGCTTTATGCCAGCGCAAGAAGGCGAATGGACCTATCGCACCCACAGCAATGCAGCGGCGCTTAACGGACAAACCGGCAGCTTCTGCTGCACCGCACCAGCGCCCAACAATCACGGGCCAGTGCGGGTGCGCCACCAATACCACTTCGGCTACGAAGACGGCACGCCCTACTTCCCTTTCGGCACCACCTGCTACGCTTGGATCCACCAAGGCGATGCACTTGAGCAGCAGACGCTCAAGACCTTGGAGACCGCTGGCTTCAACAAGCTGCGGATGTGCGTTTTTCCCAAAGACTACATCTTCAACAAAAACGAGCCGGTCTATGATCCCTTTGCGAAAAAGGCCGATGGCAACTGGGATTTTACCCGCTACGACGTCGCCTTCTTCCGCCATCTCGAACAACGCGTCGCCCAGTTCGGTGCCTTGGGCATAGAGGCCGATATCATCCTCTTCCATCCCTACGACCGCTGGGGCTACGCCAAGATGGCGCACGAGAGGGACTACGCCTACCTGCGTTACGTGGTCGCCCGGTTGGCGGCCTTGCGCAATGTCTGGTGGTCCATGGCCAATGAGTACGACTTCATGCTGCGGGACAAGCCAATGGCGGTCTGGGACCGCTTCTTCGAGATCGTGCAGGAAAACGACCCCTATGGCCACCTGCGCTCGATCCACAACGGCCGTGTTGACAAGAACTACGACCACACGAAGCCCGGGGTGACGCACGTCTGCGTGCAGAACTGGGATGTAAAAAAGATGCGTCAGTGGCGTGCTGCCTATGGCAAGCCAGTCATCGACGACGAATGCGAATACGAGGGCAATATCCTGCGCAACTGGGGCAATATCACCGCCCGCGAACTGGTGCATCGCTACTGGATTTGCATCGCCTACGGCGGGTATGCCGGCCACGGCGAGACCTATGAACACCCCGAGGACATTCTATGGTGGTCCAAGGGCGGGGTGCTGCACGGTGAGAGCTGGCCGCGGCTGAAGTTTTTGCGCCAGATCGTCGAGCAAGGCCCAGCCGAGGGTATTGAGCCTTTTGTGGGCGGGTTTCCGTGGGATCGCACTGCCGCTGGCCAGCGCGGCAACTACCGCCTGATCTATTTCGGCGAACACCAGCCGCGCCACTTTGGCGATGGCCTGCCGCAAGAGGGACGCTATGAGGCCGATGTAATCGACACTTGGGAAATGACCGTGGAGACGCTGGGCACCTTTGAGGGTCAGGTGCCGATCGAGTTGCCCGGTCGGCCCGGTTTAGCGCTGCGGATCAGGCCGGTGGAATAAAGCTGCGCCAGCCGTGTATTGCGTCGTTACTCAGGTGCAGATGCACCGAAGGCTATGGCAAAAGCCCGCGACTTAGGGTTGAGTACCGAGTAGAAGGCATGGACCTCCGGGTCGGAGTGGTCGCGCCAGAGTCGAGCGGGCAGGGTTGTGTAGTTGCTCAAATGAGGTTGGTCGCGGCGTCCGTAGTAGATCTGTACGGTTTTGCGTTCTTGTTGCGTCGGGCGGATGGTCGCCGTGTGTAGCACCGAGAGGTTGAAGAGCGCGACGGTGCCGGCCGGTCCGTGCAGATCGACGATACCGCCGCGGGCGAGCTGATCTTCCTGGTCCAAAATGGGCGCGTCGGCGGCTTCAGGCGAGAGGGAGAAGCAGTGGGTGGTCTCGTCAACGTCGGCCAAATAGACGAGGGCGTGGACATACTGGGTGTGCAGGGGGTGCTGCTGCCAGTGCGGCCGGTCGCGATGCCAGCGTCGCCAGCCTTCGCCCTCGTAGGGTGCCATGTGGCGCAAGCAGGCTTCAGAGAGGCAGATGGGAGCGCCGAGCAGCGCTTCCACTGCGTCGAGGATTTGCGGGTGGCGGATGATCTCTTCGACTGCGGGCCAAGTGATCAGGGGATCGCAGTTGACGGTCTGGTAGGCGCTTTCCAAGGGGTGCCACATGGCGCGGCCCCAAGTTGCGCGGTCCTCGTCAAAGCTCTGGCGCAGGCGGGCGGCGTCTTGATCGGAGAAGAGTTGGCCTAGGCGGACGTAGCCATTGTGGCGAAAGAATTCGTAGTCTGATGGGTTCATCGGCGTTTATTGGGATTCGGGCGATTGAACAGGTTGCTCTCCGACCGCAGGGAAGAGCTAACCGGCGGGTCAGCGAGCGAACCAGCGGATCGGGTGACGTCGCGTTCCATCGGCAAAGGCGAGCGAATAGGGGTCGCACTGTCGATAGACGACCGCCCCGTCGGTGCGCAGCACCAGCCAGCCAAAGTCCCAGCCCTTGCTCTGATAGCGCATGGGGATGCTCGGCCGGACGCGGATGACCGGATGCGATCCGGCAATAAAGAGCCGCTGCTCGACATAGTAATAGCCCGAGCCAGTCTCGACGAACACCTCGTGGGCTAGATCCGCCCCCGCTCCGGGCAGGTCCGCGCACAACTCGCCAATGCCGACCTTGATGGACGCACCGTCGCCAAAGGCGGTGGCGAGGGCGTCGATGGAGCCGGAAAGGACGCGGCCGTGGCCGTCGTGGTGCAATACTTCCTCCCACGTGTCGGCGACATAGAACTTATAAATATCAAAGTCGTAAACGAAGTTGTGGCTGGGGGCACTGGTCGCTAGGTCATGGCTGTCGAGCAAGTGGTACTTCGGCATGGGATGCGGTCCCCCCTCGGGGGCGGGCACGGTCTGTTGCCCGTCGAGGTGGGGACGGCCAAGGGCTTGGTGGCCGTCTTGGTTATAGAGGAAAAACGATAGCGAGGGTCGCGGCCCAAATCCGTCGGGCAGGGACACGGGCTGGCGCAGGCTCATCAGGCCGGCGGCCCAGCGGTCTTCGACGAGATACGTCACGGCAAATTCGGCCACTTCGCGCACCTTCTCGTCGCTGAGGGAGCGCACGTCAATGTGCTCGTTGTGGCGAAATTCGGTGTAGATGCGCAGATCCGCGCCGCGGCGGATGGCCCGGACCAAGGAATCTTGGCTGCCGGCGACGATATTACGCGACGAATCTAGCACTAAGGGGCAGGTCCAAGGGCGCATAGCGCTATCCCTTATCGCCGGCGCTGACCAGTCGAGTCAATACGCGGGCGGTGAAGTTGTTGCCAATGAAAGGGGCGCGGGTGATATTGGCCATAGTCAGCCTCGGTTTGGGTTGCAGTGCATCTTGCTCAACATATACACCGCTTCGCCCCGCGCCAAGTTGGAAATAGGCCTTGCACACCGTATATGCTCAGGGCATTTTGTCGATAAAGGCTACTGTAACCAATCTTCCAACAATCCATCCCACGGAGAACAGCCATGATTGAACACGCCAACACCTCGCGCTCAATCACCGCAGAAACGGTGGAAATGTCCGCCGATGAGAAGTACCTCTTCGACCTGCTCGGATTTTTGATCGTGCGGGACGTGCTGAGCGAGGAACACCTGAAGCTGGCCAACGACGCCATCGACTCAATGGAGCTCACACCGAGCCCGGAGTACTTTGGCGATTCCGTTGCTTTGCAGGGTGAAAACACCTCGACACGCCTCGGCAACAGCGAGGGCCTGTTGGAACTGCCGCGGCCGCTCTGCGAGCCGTTCAGAGAAATGCTGGCGCATCCCAAAACCATCCCTCACCTCAATACGATCCTCGGGGAAGGCTGGCGGCTCGACCACGGTCCGGGTCTGATCGCTATGGACAAGGGATGTTCCGGCGGCATGCTGCACGGCAACTTCGACAACGCACCCTATTTCTACCGCGAGGGTAAGATCTTCACCGGCCTCTGCGTCATCGAATACCTGCTCGCCGACGAGGGGCCCGGCGACGGCGGCATCAGCGTCATTGCCGGCAGCCACAAGGCTAACGTGACCTGCCCGGCCAAGATGCGCAGATGGGAACAGTACCAGGAATACGTGACCGAGATAAACGCCAAAGCCGGCGACGCCATCATCTTCAGCGAGGCATGCACCCACGGCACCCTCCCGTGGGATGCCGATCACCAGCGCCGCGCCATCCTCTACAAGTACAACGCCGGGCACATGTCATGGGGTGGAGGCGGCGTGCGCGGCCGACGGCCGTCCTACTGGGACGAGCTCACCGCTCCCCAACAGGCAGCCCTGCTCTTGCCCTCACATCATTCCCGCAGACCCAAGCAGAGCAACGGCTACGCAGGACTCGCCGAGGTGGCCGATTCGGTGTGAGGTGACTAAGAAGCGGTCTCAAAACCCCTATCGGCTGTCTCCCGACGGCAAGGTATCCGCAGATGAACGCAGATGTGAAATGACGTTGGGCGGAGCGCACTTAGAATTTTGAGACGGCTGCTAAGGCAGGGCCTCGAGGAGGCGATCGATATCCTCGTGGTTGTTGTACACCGAGGGTGAGAGGCGCATCTTGTTGCCGAAACGCATCGCCACATGAACGTTGGCACTTCTGCAACTGGTTAGGACCGCTTCGGGGTGTGGAGCTACGAAGGAGAGGATGGGGCTTTCGTTCCCCTGCGGCGTGATTGATTTGTACCCTCTCTGCGGCAGCTCCTCCTGCAGGCGATCGGTCAGGTCTCTCGCGTGGTTGCGGATGCTGTCGACTCCGAGGCTCAGGATGTATTGCAAGCTCTCCTGGGCGCACACGACTCCTTCGTACGAGGGGTAACTGACCTCGTAGGCGCCGACTCCGGTCGGGGGCGAAAACGATATCTCCTTACCAGCCGAATCGGGATCTTCCACCCAGGGGGGATAGTTGAGTGCCACACCACCTGTGGGTTGAGACGGTTTGAGCACGTCGAGCTGCAGATCAGAGCGAACGTACAGAAACCCGAACCCCTTGACGCCCATCAGCCACTTGAACGTCGAACAAGCCGCAAAGTCGATGCCCATCGCCTTGACGTCGATCGGAACGCCGCCCGCGGCCTGCATGATATCGACATACAGGTACGCGCCGTTGTCGTGAGCTAGCTTGCTCAGCGCCGCGACATCTGCGACATACCCATTGACGTTTGACACCAATGCCACTGAAATCAGCCGGGTATTGCCGTCGACCGCATCTTCCATGGCGGCCATGTCGATTTGCCAGTTGCGATTCTTGACGATCCGCACATCGAGACCTTGCTGCTCGCGAAACTTGTAGTTGTAGATGCAGGGATTGAAGCTCAGATCCGATGTCACCACATTGCCGCCCGCCAGATGATCCCGCAAGCCGTTGAGGATATTGCTCTCCGATTCCACCGTGCTGCGCGCAAAGGCGATTTCTCCGGGGTCGGCGTTGATGAGCTGGGCAAATAGGGCCTTGGCTTGGTCTCGCGGCGGCGCCCAGGCCGGCCACCACGGCTCCCCCACCTCGTGCGCGACCCAATCGACGTACCGGTGCAGGGCCGCGGCCGAGTGCACACTGATCGGATGCGACGAGGCGTTGTCGAAGTACGCCATGGTCCGTGCTCGCGGGAAGTCTTCGCGCACTCTCTCGAAAAGATCTGTCATACCCGGCTCTCCTCGGTTTAAACCTGAATTATGCTCAAATGTTGTTTTTGACCGCCAGCGTCTGCGGCGGCTACAGATCCTTGTACCAAGTCAGTTGCACCTCGTCTAGGCCCTCGGTATGGTAGGCGTAGAGGTGGACTTGACCGAGCTTGGCACCCATGCGGGCGTAGAAGCGGCAGGCGGGCACGTTGATGTTTTGGGTTTCTATTTTCAACTGGGTGCAGCCCTGCTTCTTGGCGCAGGTCTCGGCGCGTTGGAAGAGCGCCTTGCCCACGCCTCGTCCTTGATATTCGGAGCGCACGCGGATGTCCCAGAGGCCGGCTAGGTCTTCGCGCCCTTCGCAGTAGTCTAAGCCTTCGCCGTGAAAGGCGACAAGGGCTCCGCCGATGCGCTCTTGTTCCCTGTATGCGGCGACGATAATCCACCGCGAGAGGTCCCACGTTCTCCGGGTCCAGCGCTCGGGGCCGCCGGAGTGGTCGTAGTCTTTGATGTAGGACGGATCGACGGATTCTTCGACCAGTTGGATTCCCCCCAAGCCATTGCCGATGAGTTCGACGCGAAAGCGGCTTTTTACTTCAAAGACGATAGGCACTTGGCCGTATTCGGGCAGGACGTCGAGGCGTTCTTCTTCGATGCGAAAATCCATTGGTGTTGTCGATCCTGAAGGCTCGGTGAAGCGATCTCTTTGCGATGCCTTGGGCAGAAGCGAATAGATTGGTCCGATCGGAGAATCCGCTACTCAGAACGACAAGCCGATGAAGGAGTGGCCGACACCGCGGAACGGTGACGGACTTCTGTCGCGGTATTCGAACCGAGACCAACTGATTGACAAGTGTCTGGCAAGGAACTGGAGTGCGCCGCCTTCGGAATTGGACGGAGTACTGTCCAATTGGTGTGCAAAAAACTTGAAGAGACCATCGGATTTAACGGTCCACCCCGAGGTCTCCAAATGAATCTCGCCATCAAAGTCGTCATACGTCCCCCGCCGAATCGAGACCGTCTCCAGAATCGAAACCTCAAATCCGCTCTTGTCGTCCTCAGCAAGGCTAGTGATATGGGCACCATCTACTTGGGGGCGGTAGGTCTCCTTGGAAAATGTCACTCTGCCGATAGCGAGACTGAGGGAGTCTGAGCGCCAGTCCATTCCCAAGGTGCCCGACCATCCGTGCCGCCTGTTCGCTGGTAGAGGATCGGCAAACAATACGTCGGGGTAGCTAATGGTTTCACCCCCACGGTTCTGCCATGTGATACCAAATCCGACATTGAGCTGCGGCCGAAGGTGTTGATTCCGGGTAAGCTCCCTTCCGGTGAGGCGCTCCAAAACTCCGACCATCGGTACTACCGCCATGAGACCGAAGTCGTATGCCTCGGCTGAGCCTTTTCTCCCGCCAAGACTAGATGAAATCCGCTTGGAGGTCGCACCGACGCCTATCTCCACGACGGACCTCAATGCCAAGCTGACGCCGATATTGTTGGAGGCATCTACATCGGTGAAAGTACCTGTTACCTCGCCCCTTTCATTTGTGCGCAACTGTTCTCCGAGATCCAGCTTCGTACGGTACCCGTAGAATGCTGCTCTAAGCCTTGTTGGCCTATCCAACCCCAAGAAGCCGTCGAGAACACGCTCGGCTGCGGCCTGAGCAGCAAAGTAGTTGTAGCTCAAATCATCTGCCAACGCTGGAAGCCACGGCATCTCGCTCAGGTAGAAACGGCTCTGCAGCGTATGTGCAGGAGATGACAGGGCTGTCGCACCAGGGTTGTAGTAACCGGCCGGCTCGTCCGGGAGAGCGACGCCCGCCTGACCCATCCCGTTGACGCGCACCGACGGAGAGATCCTTTCAGAAATTGCTTCGACAGGTTCGCCCTGCGCGAATAGAAGGACCACAGCCAAAGCCGCACTGAATACTCTTGAGAATACCATAGAATTGGCTCCTTGTAGGGTTCTCGTCGCAATCTCGCGACGACCTCTTCATCCACTTCAACCCTCAATCCCGGCTAATGAGTTTCTCGGGATGTTTTCTCGCTTTGCTTTAGGCCGTTAGGAGGCGCTCCTCCCCAAGGTGCCGCACATAGATCCGATGACGACTAGTATGGTACCGCCGACGGCGAGTTTGTTGAGGGGTTCCATAGGGACTAGGTTGGGGTCGAAGAGAGCGAGTAGGCCCATCATGGCTATAGTGATCAGGGGCGTCAGCGAGACCAGCGCACCTATGCGCGAAGCTTCCATCCGCTTGAGCGATTCGGCGAAGCTGAGATAGGAGACGAGGGTGAAGACGACCGAGCAGGCCAAGAGCAAGCAGGGGATGGCCGGCAGGTCGAGTATGCGGCTCGGCTGGGCCAAGGGCAGGAACAGCATCATGCCAAACCAATAGACCAAGGCCATGATCGAGGTCGAGGGCAAGTGCCGCAGCAGGGGTTTTTGCGCCAGCATGAAAGCTCCCCAGAGGATGGCCGAGGTAAAGACGAGCCAAACGCCGATGCCGTAGTTTTCCACCAAGGAGAGCAGTTCGGCGAAGCGCTGATTAAAAAAGAGCCCCATCCCCACGATTAGCACGCCGAGGCCGATCCACTGCAAACGGCTAAAGGATTCTTTGAAGAGGATCAGCCCGCCCAAGAGTACAATTATTGGCGAAAACTGCATCACAATCTGAGCCGAGCCAGGCGAGATGCGGCTCAGGCCCATCAAATACGTCAGGTAGTTGCCGCCGAGGCCGAGGACGCAAACCACCGCCAGAGCCAAGGCCGCGCCGCGGATCCGAAAGGGGGACGCGAGGCCGTAGCGAAAGTGGACGACGGGGACTAGCATAGCACCCGCGAGCAGGAAACGGTACCAAGTAACGGTAAAGGGGTCCAGCGATTGCAACAGCAGCTTGAGCACCACGGGCAGGGCACCCCACAACAGCAGAGTGGTAAAGGCAAGGGTCAGGCCTAGTGATCGACGCTCCGTCCGGTCGCTCGCCGTCACCGAGAGGCCCGCAAATTCCCGACCACCTCTTCATCCACCTCAATCCCCAATCCCGGCCCGGTCGGCACGAGCACAAAGCTGTCCTCTTGGTCAAACGGCACCGCGCATAGTTCTTGACGGATGGCACTCGGCGTGCGGTCGAATTCCATCACCGGCTCCTGCATATAGGGTTGGGCGTTGCGTGCTGGCGGGCAGGGCGGCAAGGTGGCGGCTAGATGCAAAGTGGCGGCGATCATAACGGGCGATCCCCAGACGTGGGGGTTGACCTGAATGCCGCAGGCATTGGCCATGGCGCAGATGCGCTGCATTTCGGTGATGCCGCCGCAGTGCATGATGTCGGGCTGGACAATGTCGTAGGCGCGGCGCGTCAGATAGGGCTTGAATTCGTAGCGAGTGCGCAGGTTTTCGCCGCCGGCAATGGCCATGGGTAGCGCCGCTTTGATTTCCAAATAGGCGTCCAAGTCTTGGGCGTTGACCGGCTCTTCAAACCACACCAGATCCAGCTCGGCCAGCTTCTGGCCAAGGCGAATCGCCGTGGTGGCGTTGTAGGCTTCGTTGGCATCGACCATGAGATGAATGTCCGGGCCGATGGCCTCGCGTAGCGCCCTGACGCGCGCAACATCCTCGGCGATGGATAGCCCCCCGACCTTGGTCTTCATCCCCTTGAAGCCTGCGGCCACATAGCCCCGCGCCTCGTCGAGCAGGCGGTCGGGAAACTCGCCTTCGGTATAGTAGAGGCCGGTGGCATAGACGGCCACTTTATCGCGGACCTTGCCGCCGAGGAGGGCGCAGACCGGGAGGCCGGTGGCTTTGCCCGCGAGATCCCAAAGGGCAATGTCGAGCGCGGAAAGGGCGCTGCCGGCTAGGCCGACCGCGTTATTGCCGTTGTAGAGGGCGTGGAACATGCGCTCCCACAGCCCCGCGCGGTCCATGGGGTCTTGGCCGATGAGCAGCGGGGCGAGCAAGCCGTCGATGAGACCGGCGGCCGCGCCTTCGCCCCAGCCGACGAGGCCGTCGTCCGTGGAGACTTTGACGAGCGTGGTGCTGCGCTGGTCGATCCAGCCTTGGGACCAGCCAAAGGGGCGTTCAAGGGGGCAGGTGAGGTCGAAGGTTTCAATAGCGGCGATTTTCATAATAGGTCTCTGAGGTTGACAGTCGTCGGGAGGAAATGAAATATAGGGTACTCAAATTCGCCGATAAAGGAGACGAACATGAAAATCACTGCGGTGAAATTGCTGGTGTTGGAAGACCCAAGCCGCAAGGGGAGCGTCGGCCATAGTATCGCGCGGGTAGAGGGGCTGAGGAGGACACAGTACACGCATAGGGGCAGACCCGATCAGGAATTGCGCCCGGTG
This sequence comes from Candidatus Latescibacterota bacterium, assembly GCA_965261395.1. Taxonomy (GTDB): domain Bacteria; phylum Latescibacterota; class UBA2968; order UBA8231; family UBA8231. The sequence continues at coordinate 826,890 of OZ253462.1, read as the reverse complement.
CGGCAGAGCTTTTTGGAGGTGCATACGGACGAGGGGATCGTGGGCCGCAGCGATACGTCGATGACTCCCTATCAGGCCGACATCGTGCGGTATCACTCGGTGGGGCGGAGCCCTTGGGAGCGCGAGGAGTTGTTTCAGCAGTTTTGGAAGGGAACTCGGTGGGTGTACCAGCCCCCGGGTTGGTTTGGGGCGTTTGACAACTGTCTGTGGGACATTTTGGGCAAGACTGCGGGGCTACCGGTCTATGCGTTGGTGGGGCGCGTGCGGCCGCGGCTACCCGCGTATCTGACCGGCGGAGATACGGACATAGAGGGCTATCTCAGGGCCATAGAGACCGGCAAGGGGATGGGTATTGGGGCGTACAAGTTTCACACCTATAAAGGAGGCAAGGCCGATATCCCCATTTACAGGGCCGTGCGGGACGCCGTGGGGCCGGATTACGAGTTGATCACCGATCCAGTGTGTTCCTATGACTTGCGCGAGGCCCTTGAAGTGGGGAGGGTGCTGGAGGAACTGGATTTTGTGTGGTTGGAAGAGCCGATGCACGAGCAGAAGATGAATCAATATCAGGAGTTGTGCCGAGCGTTGACCATTCCGGTGATGGGCACCGAGATGCTGATGCACGACATCGACTTGACGGCGCAATGGCTGATCCAAGGGGCGACCGATCGCCTGCGGGGCAATGCCCGGCACGGGACGACGCAGGTGCTGAAGCTGGCGCATCTGGCCGAGCTGCACGGCGCGAATATCGAACTGAATGGCGGCGGGGCGTTGGATGGGCTGGTCCACGCGCACTTGGGCTGCTGTATCGACAACACGGATTTCTACGAGTTTTTCGGGGCAACGGCCGACAGCTTGCGGCAGACCGGGGCGCGGTGGGGTTTGCTCAACGCGCCCTTGATTGAAGAAGGGCACATCGCGCCCCCGGATGGGCCGGGTTGGGGCGCGGAGTGGGACGAGGATAAATTCAGCTCGCTGGTAGTTGAAGAGCACTGAGATGGAGGACGCATGAAAAGCTGGCAACCCACCCAAGCCCAAGTCCAAACGTGGGAAGAGAAGGGCTATTTCACAGTGCCTGGGGTCGCGACGGCCGACCAAGCGGCAGAGATGCGCGGGGTGATCAAGAACATCCTGTACACGCCCGAGCCAGAGAACGTACGCACGGACGCCGACCCCATGGATCCGATGGGCGATACGCCCGAGGCGCGAGCACAGCGCTTTCGCAAGTTCTTATGCACGGCGTTTCCGGCGGACGAATACGAGGTGGATGGAACCAATAAGACGCCGCCCGGCCCATTCCCCAAGGCCGAGTAGGTCCTAGATGCACCGCGAAAAGGAGGATGCACAAGATGAGCGAAGCATACGTAGTAGATAAGAATCTAGGGCAGCCGTTGCTGTTGGAGGAAGGCGACCTACCGCAAAAAAACGCCGATGGCGAACCGGTCGCCGAGCTGACCGACGAGCAGAAATACCTCTTCGATGTCCGCGGGTGGCTCTTGGTGCCCGGGGTATTGGCCGACGACGAGATTGAAGCCATGCGCGAGTACGCATTGCGCGTGCAGCAGCACCCGGAGTCGCTGCCGGAACACGAGCGTTCCTTTGTGGCCGGGCCGCTGGAGAAGCTGACCGATCATCCGGTGGTAGTGGGCTTCCTCAACGAGTTTCTGGCGTTTCCTGGGCTATCGAGCGCCGAGTGCTACGGGTTTCGCATGGAGGGCAGTGGCTTGCGCAACCCAGCGGCGACCCCCGAGCGGGAGGGCGTTTTCAAACCGCACAACGGCAGCGGCTTCTTTCGCTTTGCTGTAGATTCGCATCACTACCAGAGTATTCCCGGCAAGTCCTTTAGCGGGTTGACGCGGGTGGTGTGGGAGCTAGCACCGGTCAAAATGAGACAGGGCGGCACGCTCTTAGCCACGGGGAGCCATAAGGCCGCATACCCCTCGCCCGCCGCCATTCAGGACCCGCATTCGGCGGTGTGGGAAACATACGAGTGCCCGGCTGGGTCGGTATTGTTTTTTACCGAGGCCCTGGCGCACAGCACCTCTCCGTGGACCAATGCCGACAACGAGCGGGTGGGCATCTTCAACCTCTACAATAGCGTTGGCTCGCGCTGGAGCTCGTGGTCGCCACCGGCCGAACTCGTCGAGCAGATGCCACCGATGCGGCAGACCCTCTTCCGCGGAACCTACTGCGCCGACAACGTGCCGGGCTTCCGCTACGGCGGACAAAATCAGCGGGATCGGCCGGTCGCCGGATGATAAACAGGTATTGACGCGGAGGGTTGCGGTCAACAAAGAAAGCGGCGGATGTATATCCAAGACCAAATTTCCATCGGCGAACTCGACGACGAGCATCTGAGCTTTTTTCGCGCGATCGGGGTGGACTCAGTCCATCTGGAGTTGCGTGGAGGAGCGCCCGTCGCCGGGCGTCGGAGCGGTACCGGCTCGGCGAATACGTCGCTGGCACAGGATTTAAAGGCCGGCAAGGACTGCACCGACACGTTGGCGCAGGCGCGGGAAAAGATTGAGGCGCACGGCATGAAGCTGAACAATATCTTCATGCCTGCTTGGGAGGAGATCACCTTGGCCGAGGAGGACATGGACGAGAAGATCGGCCACTGGTGCAAGATGCTGGAGAGCGTGGGCCAAGCCGGTATTCCCTGCGTGGGCTGGAATTTCAAACCCATGGGCAATTTTCGCACCCCTGCGGATACGGGTAGAGGCGGCGTGAAATACAGTACGTTCGACTACGCAGTTTTTGCTAAAAACCGGCCCGAACCACACGAGCCTCCAGTGGACGAAGCGCAGATGTGGGCGCGGATGGAGCGATTTCTAGCGGCGGCGATCCCCGCGGCCGAAAAGGCGGGGGTGCGGATGGCCCTGCACCCGGACGACCCGCCGATTCCCGAGCCGCTAGGGGGCGTGGCGCAGATTTGTTCGACCATGGAGCAGTTCCGCAGGATCTTCTTCAAGATCGCGCCAAGCGACAGCAATTGCATGCTCTTTTGCCAGGGGTGCATGACCGAGTTGCTAGGGCCGGAAAAGATCTACGACGCAATCGCCGAGATGGCTGCAAAGGACAAAATCGCATGGGTGCATTTCCGCAATGTACGCGGGCAGTTGCCGCGATTTACCGAGGTGTTCTTGGATGAGGGGGAAGTGGATATGCGGCGCGCGATGGAAGTATATCGCGATAATGGGTTTAATGGGCCGTATATGATGGACCACACGCCGTCTTTTCCACATGGGTACGGGTCGTTGTACGGGAAGGCGTATGCCATTGGGTATATTCGGGCATTGATACAGATGGTGTATGGATAAGCTAGGCATAAACGCAGGGCGACTTAGAGGAGAGAATATGCCAGTATTGAGCAAAGAAGATCGGGCCTTCTGGGAGGAAAATGGCTATGTGGTCGTCCACAACGCCGTGCCCGAGGAAAATTTGGACGCGATGGTGACGACCGTCTGGGAATTTCTGGAGATGGATCCAGAACGCGCAGAGGAATGGTACAAGTACCAGCCCTATACCCGCGACAATCTGTGTTCGCCGATTTCAGCGGCGGGGATGGTCGAAATCTACCAGCACCAAGCTTTGTGGGACAATCGGCAGTACCCCAAGGTGCATCAGGCTTTTGCCGAGATCTGGGGCGACGAAAAATTGTGGGTCTCGCTGGACCGGGCCAATATGAAACCGCCGGCGCGCGAAGATCGGCCCGAGTGGTGCAACAAGGGGATGATTCACTGGGATGTCGATACGACACAGCAGCCGGTGTCCTTTGGGGTGCAAGGGGTGCTGTATTTGACGGATACGACGGAGGACCAAGGCGGTTTCCAGTGCGTCCCCGGCTTTCACCGGATATTCGACGAATGGGTCAAAACTCAGCCAGCAGATCGCGACACGCGCCGGCCCGATCTGACAGGGCTAACGGTCAAGTCGATTGCGGGCCAAGCTGGAGACCTGCTGATCTGGCATCGGTTGTTGGCCCACGGCAACGGTCACAATCGGGCCGATCGGCCGCGATTGGCGCAGTACATCACCATGTCGCCAGCACCCGCCAACGGAGAGGCCGCATGCCAGGAGCGGGTTGCTGCTTGGCAGGAGCGGCGGCCGACGTCTGGCTGGCCCGGCGATGAGCGGGATTGGGAACACCAGCATCAGCAGCCTGCCGAGTTGACCTCCCTAGGGCGGAAGCTCTTGGGGGCGGACTCGTGGAATTAACACAGATCACTTAAGGAGCAATTGGATGAGTAAGAAAATCAACCGCGCTGTCGAACTCCTCGCCGAGGGTCAGCCAATCTACTACACAGGTGCCCACGCCGGACACGTGCTGACCTACGAGCAGGGCAAAGAGGACGCCGGAACTTGGGCCGACTACATCAATGTCGGCATGGAACACGGTTCGTTCGATATGGCCGGGCTGGACGAGTACTTGCGCGGCCTGATCGCCGGCGGACCGACGCGCAGCGGGCATCGGACGCCGACGGTGATCGTCGAGACCCCGGTCGAAGGAAGGTCGGAGGAGATCGTGCGCTACAACGCTTGGCAGTTTCGGCAGATATTGGGCCGGGGCGCGCACGGAATTCTGCTTTGCCAAGCCGAATCGGCCGCGGCCGTCCGGGCCTTTGTCGAGTCGTGCCGCTATCCAATCAACACCATCGGCGTCGGTGCCGACTTGGGCCGGGGCACGCGCGGCGTTGGCTCAGAGGGGGTGTGTGGGGGCGTGTGGGGAGTGAACCGCGACGAGTATCTAACCAAGGCCGATCCTTGGCCGCTCAACCCGCAAGGCGAGTTGCTGTTAGGGCTGAAGATCGAGTCGGTGGCGGCCCTGCCCCACATTGAGGAAATCCTGTCCGTACCGGGGATCGGCTTTGCCGAGATGGGCCCGGGCGACTTGAGCCTTTCGCTGGGGTATCGGACGATGCCGCAGCCGTGGCCCGAGCAGATGCAGGAGACGCACGAGCGGGTCAAGGCGGCGTGTCGGCAAAACGGCGTGGCCTTTTTGGACGGGGCCGCACCCGAAACGGTCGCAGCGAAAATTGACGCTGGGGGACGAGTGTTCTCTGGGGGGAATGAGGAAACGGCCCGGGCGGGGCGAGCGCACACGCAGCGAGAGATGCCGGCGTAGCATGACAGGCGACGAAAAGACGCTGCGCAGCGCCGCTTGGTTTGGCGACGAGTGGCATCAAGGATTTGTGTCCCGAGGCTGGACCAAAAACCAAGGCCATCCCGAGCAGATGTTCGATGGCCGGCCCGTGATCGGGATCTGCAACACGTGGTCGGATTTGAATCCTTGCAACGCGCATCTGCGGATCTTGGCCGAGCAAGTCAAGCGCGGAGTGTACGAAGCTGGAGGCTTTCCGCTCGAATTTCCGGTTACCTCGCTCGGCGAGACGCTGATGAAGCCGACGACCATGCTCTACCGCAACTTGGCGAGCATGGACGTGGAGGAAAGTATCCGCGCCAACCCGCTCGACGGGGTGGTGCTGTTGACCGGCTGCGATAAGACGACGCCAGCCTGTCTGATGGGAGCGGCGAGCGTGGACTTGCCGACCATCGCGGTGACGGGCGGGCCGATGCTCAACGGCAAGTTCCGCAATCAGAATATCGGCTCCGGCACGGATGTCTATCGCTTTACGACCGAGCTGCGGGCCGGGAGTATCTCGCGCTTGGATTATCTGGAGGCCGAGGCCGGGATTTCGCGCTCAGACGGCCACTGCATGACCATGGGCACGGCCTCGACGATGGCCTGCATGGTCGAGACCCTCGGGCTGACGCTGCCGAGCGGCGCGGCGATTCCGGCACCAGATGCGCGGCGCAAGCGCTTGGGGCATCTGGCGGGCAATCGCATCGTCGAGATGGTGCGCGAAGACTTGCGCATGTCGCGCATTGTGACGCGGCTAGCCATAGAAAACGCCATCAAGGTCAACGCCGCACTGGGCGGCTCGACCAACTTCGTGGTGCATCTGTTGGCCATTGCCGGACGGCTCGGCGTCGAATTGGATTTGGACGACTTCGACCGCTTGGGCAGCCGCATGCCGCACTTGGTCAATCTAATGCCCTCGGGCGAATACCTGATGGAGGATTTCTTCTACGCCGGGGGCTTGCCCGTCGTAATTCAAGAGATGAAGGAACATCTGCACATGGATACCTTGACGGTGACGGGCAAATCGCTCGGCGAAAACACCTCGGGTGCCCAATGCTACAACCGAGAGGTCATCGCCGCGATTGACAAGCCGCTCAAGGAGGCGGCCGGGATCGCCGTGCTCCGGGGTAACCTCTGCCCGGATGGGGCGATTATCAAGCCGTCGGCCGCCTCACCCGAACTGATGCAGCACCGAGGAAGAGCCGTAGTGTTTGAGAGTATAGAAGACTATAGGGAGCGGATTGACGACCCCAATCTCGACGTCGATAAAGACAGCGTGCTGGTCTTAAAGGGCATCGGCCCCAAAGGTTTCCCCGGTATGCCCGAGGCCGGGAAGTTAGGATTGCCCAAGAAGCTGTTGCAGCAGGGCGTGCGCGATATGGTTTGCATCTCGGACGGGCGGATGAGCGGCACGGCCTACGGGACGGTGATTCTGCACATCGCGCCCGAAGCCGCCGTGGGCGGTCCGCTGGCCTTGGTGCAGGAAGGCGACCTGATTGAGCTAGACGTGGAGAAGCGGTCGTTGAATATGGCCGTGCCCGATGAGGAGTTACAAAGAAGGCGGCAAGCGTGGACGCCGCCCGCGCCGATCGTCACGCGGGGTTATGCCGGTCTCTACGTCCGGCACGTGCTCCAAGCCGACAAGGGCGTTGACTTGGACATCTTGGTCGGCGGCTCCGGGCCGGATGTCTATCGGGAGCCGAGGTAGCTAGCTACCGCTGCCGGGCACGGCTATAGCCTCGACCTCGACGAGCATTCCGGGCAGGACTAGATCGGCGACCGTCACGGTAGAGCTGGCGGGGACATGGTTGGGAAAGGCTTCGGCGCGGGCGGCCGCATATTCGGCGTAGCGGCCCGTGTCGGTGATAAACGAGGTGATCTTGACCACGTCGTCCATGGTCGCACCGGCTTCGGCGAGCACGGCGCGGATATTGGCAAAGACTTGGCGCGACTGCGCGGTCATGTCGCCGTCGCCGACGAGTTGCCCCTCCGGGTCGAGCGGCCCTTGGCCGGAGACATAGATCGTATCGCCCACCTGCACAGCCTGTGAGATGCGGAAATTCTCGGTCCAAGGCCAGGCGGGGTTGTATGCTTTGCGTTGGGTCATGGTGGGTTTCCTAATTGATGATCCGCAGATGGACGCAGATGGACGCAGAATAGCATGCACAAGATGATCCGCATCTCGAATCGTTCAACTCTGCTATAGAACCTATCTCAGATTTATTCCTGCGCTGGTGCTACTGCCAGAGCGGCTCCCCGTCCTCCAGCATACTCTGTAGAAACGCCTCGTTCAGTTCTACCCCTAGCCCTGGCTTCTCGCTCAGGGCCACGTGTCCTTCCTGAATCACCGGCTCATCGGATAGCACCACGTCGTTCCAGGTCGGGTCGTCGTAGCGATGGAACTCCAAGGCGAGAAAATTGGGCACACTGGCGCAGACGTGGGCGTCGCCCACAGTGCTCAAGGCGCTGGAGTTGTTGTGCGGAGCAAAGGGGATGTAGTAGGTCTCGGCCATGTTGGCGATCTTGCGACACTCGGATAGGCCGCCGCACTTGGAAATGTCGGGCATGATGATATCGACCGCCTGCTGTTCGAGCATGTCGCGGAAGCCGTAGCGCAGATAGGCGTTCTCGCCGGCGCAGATCGGGGTGCGGGTCGAGTCGGTGATGCGCTTGAGGGCGTCGATATTCTCGGGCGGTACCGGCTCTTCGAGCCACAGCAGATTCAGGCCCTCGAGCGCGTGGGCGAACTTCATCCCGGCGGTGGCGTCGTAGCGACCGTGCAAGTCAATGGCTAGGTCCATGTGGGGGCCGACGGCCTCGCGGATCTGGTGCGCTTGGGCGACTAGATCCTCCAACTCGGCAGGAGTCACCGACCAATTCCAAGGATCGAGCTTTTCGGGATGGCCCGCGTCGTCGAGATCGAACTTTATCGCGGTGAAGCCTTTGGCGCGCGCATCCTCGGCGCGCTGTTTGTAGTCCGAATGGGCACTATCGACGTAGAGGCGCACCCGGTCGCGGAACTTGCCGCCCAAGAGCCGGTAAACGGGTACGCCTTGGGCCTTGCCAGCCAAATCCCAAAGCGCGACCTCAATGCCGGTCAGCGCCGAAATCGCCAAGCCCGACATACCGCCGCGGAAGATGTAGCTGCGGCGAATGCCTTCAAAGAGCGCATCGACATCGCGTGGGTCCTTGCCGATGAGCTGGGCGGCCATGGACTGGGTGGAGCCGCGCCAGCCGCCATTGACGTGGCTGGCCTCGCCAGTGCCGTAGATGCCCTCGTCGGTATGGATGCGGACGTAATAGTAGAGATAGCGGGGTTGGCCGTTGGCTTTTATGCGCACTTCGGCGGTCTTGACACCGGTGATCTTCAATGGAGCCCCTTTCTTTTATAGATGTAGTTGGCCGATTGCGCGCGTGGCGGCGTCGCAGTACCAGAGCACGCCCTCGTGGATGGTCAGTCCGTGGACTTCGGTGGGAGCTTCGACGCGGATGACCTCCCAGATGCGCCCGTCTTCGGGATCGAGGCGGTTGATGGTGCCGGCTGAGGTGTCGGCGACCCAGAGGGTGCCGTCGTCAGCCCAAGCTAGGCCGTGAACCCGAAGGCCGGGGACGCGGAAGGAATGGACTTCTTCCCAAGTGCTGGCATCCATCACGTGAACGAACTGCGAAGGCGGCGAGGCCACGTACACCTTGCCGTCCTTCCACTCGAGGCCGTGGGCCCCGGTGACGCGGCCATTTTGCTGGTCGGCGACCCAAGCGACGACGCCATTGCCGGGCGAATCCAGCTTGGCGATGGTCTGGCCCGTAGCCGGGTCGAGGCGGGCGATCTTAAGCTCAAAGGTCGAGGCGATCCACATAGAGCCGTCGCCGAGGGTAATGCCGCTGGAGTGTGCGGTGTCGGTCTGGGCTTCAAAGAGGATCTCGCCGCTCTCGTAGTCGAATTTATAGACCTTGAGGTCCACTTGGTCGATACACCAGAGGCCGTCGGGCGCGGCTTGCAGGCCGTTGGGCTGAGGTCCGGGGCATTTGAAACGCTCTTCAACGCGGGCAATCTGGACGGTCATAAAATGCTTTCTCTGCTAGGGGTTGGGATTAGGCTGACAGACCCATGAGGTAGTTCCAGTTCTGGCGGCGGATGGCGCGCTCCTTGTAGTGGTCGCTCTGGGAGACGCCTAGCGGATTGGTGAAGTTGAAGATGTTGGTGACGTCCTCGGCCCGGTCGCGCTCATTCCAGTCGGCGGGCTTGTCGGCCGCCTCTGGGTCGTGATTCCAAGTGGGTGCTGTGTTATCCCGAGTGCGGCGGAAGAGGAACTTGATCATGTGGCGCTTGTGCGGCGAGCGGTTGGCGGCTGTGCCGTGCCAGAGGTCGTAGTGCGTGAAGGCCACGGTACCAGCCTTGACCACGAGCGGCACTTGGCCGCGAATGTTGGAGTACGTGGCCATGCGATCCGTCGGCGCGTTGCGGAATTGGGTGCCGGGGACGATGATCGTCGGCCCCATATCGGGCGTGACGTCGGTCGGGTAGTACAGCCCTAGGAAGCGGTTGAGCAATACATCGCGGTTGTTGAGGCCGTCTTGGTGCCAGTTCATGTGCGGGGAGTCCGGCTGCTTGCAGTGCCAATGGCGATGCGACTGCACCTCGTAGTCCGGGCCGAGCAGGCTGACAAGCGCGCTGGTGACGGCCGGGTGGTCAAGCACTTGCCAGAGCCCGGGCACCGCTTCGGTGATGGCGTCGCCGGGATTGTGGTCCAAAGCGTCGAGCTGGTCGGCGATGGACTCGTTGAGCCCGGTGGGTAATTCCGGCTCGATGAGGTGGTAGCCGGAGACGAGAAAACGGGCCACTTCGGCGTCGCTGAGCAGATGCTTATCCATCGGCAATAACCTCCATTTTCTGTAGGATAAATTCATAGCCTATCACGTCCAATTCCCTGTCGTCGAACGGGGCCTGGAGGTGAGGAAATTGGACGATTTGCCAGCCGTCAACTACGGCGTCGTGTACGGTTTCGTAGGGCCAATCGGGTGCTGTTTCGGCGTGGATTTCGGGCGCAAAGCCCGCGACCGGCTCGATGAGCGTTAGACCGATGATATTGGACATGACGCTAGGGGTGCGCGCCTGCAAGTAGAGCAGGCGTTGGCGGGGTGCGTCCATTGGGGTTGAGCCACTCCTGTGATGCGGGGTGTGTACAGCGCAGCGCTTAATATAGAAAGGCGGTGCGGCGCGGCCAATGACGCCACTTGATAACAGCTACCCTCTTCCTTAGCTTGCCCTGCCGCACGGAATTCTACTAAAGGAGAAAATAGAAGATGCAGTACAATACCCTAGGCCGCACAGGCGTCAAAGTGTCTGCCCTGTGCTATGGTACTATGGCCTTTGGCGGCGATACGGACGAGGCGACCTCTGGGCAGATGTATCGCTACTGCCGCGAGTTGGGGATCAATTTCTTCGACACGGCCAATGTCTATTCCAACGGGCGTTCCGAGGAGATCTTGGGCCGGTTGATCCAAGGCGAGCGCGACGAGTTGGTAATCACCTCGAAAGTCTGCGGCTCGATGGGCGACGGCCCCAACGACCGGGGCCTGTCGCGGCGGCATATTGTGCAGGCCGTAGAGGCCAGTCTCAGGCGCTTGCAGACGGATCGCCTCGACTTCTACTTCGTCCACAACTTCGACGAAGATACGCCGATGGAAGAGACCCTCGCCGCGCTCGACGACTTGGTGCGCGGCGGCAAAATCCTCTATCCGGCCGTGAGCAACTGGGCCGCTTGGCAAATTGCCAAAGCCCTCGGCCACTGCGCCCGCGAGGGGCTGGCATCCTTTGCCTGCATTCAACCCATGTACAGCTTGGCCAAGCGGCAAGTGGAGGTAGAAATCCTGCCGCTGGCCCGCTCAGAAAGCTTGGGCGTGATTACCTACAGCCCCTTGGGAGGCGGCTTGCTGACCGGCAAGTACGGGATCGACAAGCGGCCCGAGCGGGGTCGGCTCTTGCAGCAAGACAACTACATCAAGCGCTACGCCAATCCCGTGTTCTACGAAGTCGCCGAGCGCTTCGTGCGCTATGCCGGCGACCAGGGCGTGCATCCGGCGACCTTGGCCGTCGCCTGGGTCATGGGGCATCAAGACGTGACCGCGCCGATCGTCGGCGGGCGCGACCTAGACCAGCTCAAGCCGTCGCTTGCCGCACTCGACTTTGCCATGTCGGCCGAGATGTACGCCGAGATATCGGCGCTTTCAATCGCGCCGCCACCAGCCACCGACCGCGACGAGGTTCAGACATAAAAGGAAAGGAACTATGAGACCCAACAAGCTGCGCGAAAAGCTCAATGCCGGCGAGCCGACACTCGCTACCCACATCCACACCACTTGGCCTTCGGTCGTCGAAGCACTAGGGCATACCGGCGCGTACGACTATGTGGAATTTGTCGCCGAGTACGCCCCCTTCGACCTGCACGACTTGGACAACCTCGCCCGAGCCGCCGAGCTATGGGATTTGGGAACGATGATCAAGGTCGATGCCGAGAACCGCGCTTATGTGGCCCAACGGGCCATAGGGTCGGGCTTCGGCAGCGTACTGTTTGCCGATGTGCGCGACCCAGACGACGCGCGGGCCTGTGTGCGCTGCGTGCGCGCCGACGCGCCCGGGGACGAAGGCACCTATGGGGTAGCCATGCGGCGCTTCGCCTATATGAGCTATGGCGGTACCCCGGAGTACGTCCAAGCCCTGCGCGACGTGGTCGTGGTTTTGATGATTGAAAAGAAAACTGCCGTCGCCGACCTAGAAGCCATGCTCTCGGTAGAAGGAGTCGAGATGGTCCAGTGGGGAGGGGCCGATTACTCCATGAGCGTCGGCAAGGCCGGCCAGCGCGGCGCACCGGAAATTGCCGCAGCCGAAGAGAAGGTCTTTAAGACGGCCTTGGAGATGGGCGTCCACCCGCGCGCCGAGATCAACACAGCCGACGATGCCAAGCGCTTTCTCGACATGGGGGTGCGGCACTTCTGCGTTGGCACGGATATAGCCGTGCTGTACGGGTATTGGCGCGATCAAGGCGATGCGATGCGGCGGGCGCTGGAGGGCGAATAGGCCAGCTAGTGGACTAACGATGGGACCCGCCCTTACACGGCGGCCTTTTTATTTTTCATTCGGAACTGGGTCAGTTTGAAATAAGCTGCGAAAATCAGCCCCCTTGGCACGGTTCTTGCCAAGGGGGATCGGAACTGGGTCAGCAAGCCTTATCAATGGTTTTTTTCGCCCCTCTCGTAGGCTTTTTTGATGGCTTCATCAAAGACTTCCCTGACTGCAAGGTAGGTGTCGCTGGCTTCATCAAGGGCGGCATGGGCTTCATTGAGGGCGGTCAAATAATAGGCTTCACGGGGGCCTTTGGCGTTAAACCAAGCATCTTGAGCGTCTTCAACGGCGCGTTCGGCTTCATCAAAAGCGGCAAGGGCTAGCTTGACTTCTTCAATCGCGTCTACGGCTTCAAAAGCAGCTTTTCCGGTTATACTAAAAATCGCATAGGCGCCTTTGACTTCTTTATTTGTGTCTCTGGCTTCCTCCCAAGCGGCCTCGGCTTTCTTATGGGCTTCGTCATCGGCTCGGTCTGTGGCCCAATAAGCATCCCAAGCCAGCCTAGTTTCTTCGTGGGCGTCGATGGCTTCAAAATAGGCGTGCTGGGCTTTCTTGTAGGTCCGATAGGCTTCAACGGCTCTATCAAAGGCGGTCTCTCCGGCCAAGACCTCGACGCAAGATAAAAGGCCCAACAGGACGTAACTGGCGATCTTCATAGCATTGCCTCCGGTTGTGAGATGACGCGTCAAGTTATGGGTGGTCTATTTGAAATCTGCCTGCCTGATTAGCCGTCATCTTCAAGCTGTTTTATCTCGGCTGACAAATAGTTTCTGAACACTTTTTTGGCTTCGTGCCGAAACGCTTTACAACGGATTTTGTTCTGGAGTATGGGGAAGTTTTCTTGGGTATCGCCTTCCAGCGACTTTATGTAGTGCGGTGCGTCAGGGGTTACGTTCACAATCGTTGCCGGACCTTTACCAGCTTGGCGAATTTCCCCTACTACTTCCCAACCCCACTGCCTTCGGAAATCGCCGCCCGAAGGTCTATTGTCTAATAGTCGATATATTTGAAGTATTGTTTTCCTCCGCTTGTATTGCTTCTTGCAATCAAATCGCTCGACATACTCGCTCAAGTCTTGGATAATATCTTCGTAGTTCATTTGAACTCTCCTTGTGTGCCTGAAGTATAGCCACAGGTCTAATCCTTTTTGAAATTCGTTCGAGGATCGGCTAATTGCGTTGCGGTCTCCTTTTTTGGTAGTGTCTCTCTTTGACTTTCAGCGGCCGCGATCGCGGCGACCGGCAGCCAGCAGCCGAGCAAGGCTCAGGGGAGGCCACCGGCCCCGGCGCGGCTCAATAAAGACGTGGCCAGCGACTATGCCCAATTTCAAAATAGACCACTACCTATTTTGAGGTAGTGGTCTATTTTGAAATCCGGAATGATAAGTTATGGGTTTTACATTTCGTCTTCGGTTTTGAAGGTCACGTACAAGGAGTTAGCGACCTCCTCTAGTAATTCATCCAGTTCGTCTAGGGCGGCAGCCGGATCTAAACCCACTGCTCCCTCTAAGGAGGTATTACGCGCCTTCTTGGCAAGTTTACTTACCTCCATTCGAATCTCCCCAACCCTATCAGACAATTCACAGGCACAAGCATCAAAATCTTTTCTGTTCATGTGGTTCTTCCTCTCTATGGGCTTTAAGATTTCCTGGTAGTCGCCTATTTTGAAATGGGAATTATATACTTGATGCCATTAAACGGGTTGCCAACCTTTTAGACGGACAGATTTCCAGCGTCATACTGTTTCACAAGTTCAAGAGATACACCTGTTTTCTCTGCTACCTCTTTTTGTGTCAGGCGTTCTTTCTCAAAGGGCCACTCTCGGTCTCGGTCGCGGAGTTCCAATCTATGGAACAAGGCGAGACGTTGGCTGTCATTTAAGGGCTTCTGCTTTTGAAAAATCTCGATGAGTTCACGTCTTGACAGTTCAATAGGCTTACCATTATCGAGAGCATCCAATAGGTCGCTTAGATACATTTAAGTCTTCCCTGTGAAATCTGCTTACTTGGTGTTGGGACACTACCCATATTTATAGCATGTCCAAGAATAAGCCCAAAAGATCACGCGACACAAACCAACTGGCTCACACGGTTATTCACGAGGTGATTGACCGAGTGGAACAGCGGTTGGAAAAACACCCAACCAACAGAGCAAAGACCACATCGCGGCGAGCTCGGCTATGCGTATAGGTCTGATCCCTAGTCGTTCCTGCGTCTTTTCTCTGCGTCTTTTTCGCGGACGTCATGCCCCATCATAGGCAAGGCTTGGACCGTCATGAGGGGGATGTGCTCATCGACCAAGATCTTCATACCTCGCCCGAGAGAACTTCAAGAGGGGCCATTTGCTCTTCAGCCAGTGAGGCTGCATAGTCGAAGCAAGCGAGGATATCTTCCCATGTTAGAGAAGGATATTCTTGAAGTAGGTCTTCGATGGTATCCCCGTTGGCGAGCATCCGGAGGATTTGATGCACGGGAAGGCGAGTCCCCTTAATGCAGGCTTGGCCGTGATACACTTGAGGATCAATAGTAATTCGATTGTCCATACTCTCACCTCCTGATTTGTGTTGAGTGGCCTTAACCCAAACGGATAGCGTCTCTGCGATCACCGCCGCCAGACGCTCGTCCGCAGCCCTTCGATGCCTTCGGCCAAGGCGCGGCGATAGAGCCATAAATCACCGCCATACGCTATGCAGCGAAAGCCTCGGCGCAGCATCTCCGTTCCTTCCTCGATAGTATTGACCAAGTAGCCAGCAGCCTTGCCGTGGCGCTCGCAGGAATCGACAACGCGGTCGAGGGCGGCGGTGAATTCGGGGTGGTCAAACTGCCCGGGAATCCCCAAGAAGTTGCTCAAGTCAAAACCCCCAATCCACAGCACATCAATCCCCTCCACCGCGGCGATGCGATCGACGTTTTCGAGCCCGGGGCGGTTTTCGATCTGAGCGATCAGCAGGCCCTCGGTATTGGCGTGGTCGATCTTGCCGATGATGGAGCCTTCGGCGAAGTGGTCGTGGGCGATTTGGAAGGCTGCGCCGCGCTGGCCAATGGGCGGGTACTTGCCCGACTGCACGATGACCTCGGTCTGCTGCGCGTCGCTAATCATCGGCACCATGACGCCCCGGGCCCCGACGTCGAGGACGCGGGCGATGAAGTGGTATTGGGTCGCCGGCACCCGCACCAAAGGCTCAATGTGATCGGCATTGGTGGTGGCGATCAGGTCGCGCACTGTCTCGACGCTCCAGCCGGTGTGCTCCATGTCGTACATAATGAATTCAGCGCCAGCCTCGGCAGAGAGACGGGCAATGCCCGGAGTGCAAAATTCAAAGGTCATGGTGCCGATGACCGTGCCGCCCTCTTTGAGGGTGCGTTTGACTTTATTGGGTTTCATCCGATAGCTCGATAGCGGTTCAGTTTTTCTTGGAAACGGGGATGCTCTGCAGTCTGGGGGTTGACGAGGTACAGGGGCAGGTGACCGGATGCCACTTCGACGAGGCTGCGGCAGGCGCTGCGGCCGATGAGGCGGAAGCACTCGTCGGTCCAGCAAAGCCCGTGCGGGGCGACGATGGTTTGGTCGGTGAGTGCCAGCACCGGCTCGTCCTGGGATACAGGCTCTGTTTCAAAGACGTCGAGGCCGGCACCGGCGATCTGCCCCCGTTGGAGGGCGCGGGTAAGGGCCTGCTGATCGACGATGGGGCCGCGAGCCGTGTTGATGAGGTAGGCGCTTTCCTTCATCAGTGAGAGCTCGCGCTCGCCGATGAGGTGATGGGTCTGGTCGGTGAGGGCGCAGCAGATGCAGACATAATCTGCGCGTTGCAGCAACTGGTCGAGCCCGACCAGCTCGGCACCAGCGGCGTGCGCCTGTTCAGTATCGACGAAAGGGTCGGCGGCAATGCAGCGAATGCCGAAGGGCGTGGCTAAGGTGCAGATCTCGCGGCCGATATTGCCCAGACCGATCAGCCCCAGCGTGCGGTCCGTGACGCCCATGCCTATATAATCAAGGCGCTCGTGCCAGCGGCCCTCGCGCACCAAGCGATCCTTGGCCAGCATCTTGTGGCTGAGGGCCAATAGATACGTCAGGGCCATGACCGCCACTGGCCGGCGCACGCCGTCGGGAGTGATCGTCAAGAGCACGCCCTGCTCATTGCAAGCTGCGACGTCAACGCTGTCGTAGCCGACGCCAAAGCGGGCGATGATCGCCAGCTTGTCTGCTCCCTGCAAGGTCTCGGCGCTGACTGTCGAGGCGAGAACCAGCAAGCCGTCGTAGCCGCGAATCTGGTCGGGGCGCAGCTCGGTGGTATTTTCCGCTAAAAACTCCCACTCGACCTTGGGGGATTCGTCGAGCAAGTCGAGACCAATGTCGCCGAAGCCGAGGGTGTCGTCGGCCTTGAGAAAGTCGCGGGTGACGCCGATGCGAAAGGTTGTAGTCATGGCGACAAACAAGATAGGGCCTGACAGGCAGCTATCAAGGGGGAGGGTCGGCTGTATAGAGCAGGGATCACATTGTCTGCCATTAGATACAGAAAGCGGCTACACAACAGCGAGCTCGTCAGACAAAAAAGGTGGTTCGCGTTTTGCTTGTCTGTTCCTGTTGCCTACTTTTAACCCCAATCAAGGAGCAATACTGGGATGGCCCCTGAAACCTCTGAGATAACCACCCGCGACGTGCTGCAGCAGATCAACCGCCGCTTGGAGCTGATTGAAAGCGATGTGCGAGCCGTCAGTGAGAAGTTGGATGTGTCGGCTCAGACGCTGGATGAGAAGCGGGAGGTGTCGTTTCAGACGCTGAATGAGAAGATTGACACGTCGGATGGGAAGCGGGAGGTGTCGTTTCAGACGCTCCACGAGAAGATCGACACGTCGGCTCAAACGCTCCACGAGAAGATCGACACCTATTTCCGCTGGACCATCGGCATCGTCCTAGCTAGCTGGTTGTCCACCATGAGCGCGATCCTGTTCAAAGGATCCTTGTAGCCTACTCTTCCTCCCCGTTTCTACAATCGCCTTCGGCCTTCATACCGCCTCGCTAGTCGTGCTGCAGGTCCTCGCGCTCCATCCACAGGCGCAAGATGATATAGCTCGAAAGGGACGGGAAGCCGAGCGTTGCGGCGTAGTGCCGGAGGGCGTCGTCAAACGCTGGCCGAGCCGATGCGCTCCAAAGCCACGGCCGCGTTGGCACGGGCGTAGCGGTCCTCGTCGTCTGTGTTTTTGCGCAGGGCGGGCACAGCTTCGGTGGCGGTCGGACCGATCTTAGCTAGCGCGAGTGCGGTGTTGTGGCGGATCCAGCTCTCGGAATCTCGCAGGCGACGGCTCAGTGCGGGCACGGCTTCGGCGGCGGCCGGACCGATATTGCCCAGTGCTTCGACTGCGTTGCGCCGCACCCACTCGGCCTCGTCGTCGAGGACTCGGGTGAGGTGGGGCACGGTGTCGGACGCTGTGGTGCCCAAGTCGCCGAGTACATCGGCGGCCGCGGCGCGCAGCCACCAGTCATTTTCGCCGAGCAATTCCACCATGTGGGGCACAGCGGGGAGGCCAGCGGCGGAAAGGGCGAAAACCGCGTCGAGTTGGCTGGGGTTGGTGTGTGCGTTCGCTAGATTGGCTTCGAGACGCACAGCGGCCTCGCTGCGCAGCGCGTTTAGGAGGACGGGCATTGCTTCCTCGCCGCGAGCGGCCAAGGCATATACGGTGCGCAGCCGCTCGGTTTCGGCTTCGGCGTCTAGTGCCCGACGCAACTCGTCGAGCGAAACTGCCGTCGGGGCTATGGTGCCATCGGTACCGCGCATCCAGTCCCAAGCGCGGCGGCATAGCTCAGTGGGCGGGTCGGTGCCTTCGGCTTGCCAAGTGCCGTCGCGATGGTCCCACGAAGGTGCCCGCGGCTCACCCATGCGGGTGAAGAGAAACTTGACCATAAAGCGGTCGCGGTCGCTGGCGTTGGGCATGGCGCGGTGCCAGAGGTCGTAGTGGACGATGGTCACCGTTCCAGCCCGGCCGCAGAGGGGTAATTCTTCCCGCTCGTAGGCTTGTTCAGACGAATTATAGTACTGAGTGGCCGGCAAAATCGCGGTCGGTCCCATGTCCAAGCTAACGTCCTGGGGATAGTAGAAGGCCATGGTCCAGCGGGTGCGGTGGTGGCGGACGTTCTGGTCGTTTTCATAGCTGTCTTGGTGCATGCCTTGGCCCTCAGACCCGCTGAGGTTGTGGTGGCAGTGGCGGTGCGGGTGGATGAGGTAGGAGGGGCCGAGGAGGCTCTGGAGGGCACCGTCAACGGCGGGATCTTGGAGGATTTGGTAGAGGTCCGGGACTTTGGGGAGGATATCGTTGCCGGGATTGCCCTCGGTGGCGAAGAGGGTTTCGATTTGGCGGTGGATATTTTGGTGGACCGCAGGCGAGTGAGCGGTTTGCACGGTGATATAGCCATTGGTCAGGTAGGCTTGGACTTGGGCGTCGGTCAGGAGGATAGGTGCGGACATGAGGCGGGCCTTTTTGCTGTAGAGAGGATCAATATGCTGGTAACGAATAACGATAATTGGCCATGCAGATTGCAAGCGACGCTGTCCCAACTCAGGCTAGCACCATAACTTGACGCGGCGTTTTAATTCTGCATAGAGAGCGGCATAAAAACTAGCTGCTTCCCGTACAAAGGAGGGATTGTGTCGGGTCTAGATTACGCGCTGATGGCGCTCTATATGCTCTTCTTGGTGGGGATGGGACTGTACTATAGGAGATTCGCCCAGGAGAGCATGGAAAATTACTTCCTGGGTGGGCGCAAGATGAAGGGGTGGATGAGCGGCACTAGCTATGCGGTCACCTGCATGAATGCCGACGTAGCACCGGCGTACTGCGGCATGACGGTTATCACCGAGACCTTTATCTGCTGGTGGTATTTGAGCCGCTTCGGGCTGGCGCTGATGATCGGTAGGTTGCTCTTCGCCGCGTGCTGGCGGCGGTTGAAAATTTTTACCTCGCCGGAATTTTACGAGCTCCGCTTTGGCGGTGCGGCTGCGCCGAAGCTGCGCGCTTGGGTCTCGCTGCGCAGTGCCTTTATCGCAGTGGTAGCTTGGACCGGAGCAGGGCTTTTGGGGCTGACGAAAGTGTCCGAGGCGCTCTTGGGCTGGTCGCGCGTTGAGACCTTTTTGCTGGTCATTCCGATCATCTTGGTCTATGTGGTGCTCTCCGGCTATATGGGCGTGGTGATGTCGGATTTGATCCAGACCGCGATCATGATCGCGTCCTCGCTGGTGCTGATGGGCTTGGTTTGGGCCGACTTCGGCGGGCCGACAGGGCTTTATCAGGCACTGGTAACTCAGTTTGGGGAAGGGGTCGTTAGCTGGCATCCGCCGATGAGCCACGAACTTTTGGGGGTGGTGGGGATCATCGCTTGGACGATGGGGACCGCGATCGGCTATGGCGGCGACGTGGCCCCGATGGCTGGGGCGATGGAGGGCCAACGGCTGCTGTCGTGTCGCAACAGCCGCGAGGCGACGCGGATGTACATCTGGACCGAGATCACGCTCTTCCTAATGCTGGCGGTGCTGACTCTGCCCGCTCTGGGGGCGATGGTCAAGTGGCCGGGCCTGTACGACGGCAGCATGGACAAGGAGCTGGCCTACGGTCTCTTGTTGGGCCACTACCTGCCCTCGGGTCTTCTGGGGCTGGCGCTGGTGGCGATGTTCGCCTCGATCATGTCCACGGTGGACTCCAACATGAACTTCGGGGCTCAAGTCTTTATCAACGACGTGTATCGGCGCTTTATCAAGCACGGCGCTGAGATGGCGCACTACATGAGTGTCGGTCGGGTGGTGATGCTGGCGATCATGGGCCTCTCGCTGGCGGTCGCGCTACAGGCCGAGAACGTCATCGATATCGCGGTCTTCATGCTCGGTCTTTCCTCGGCCGAACTGACGGCTAATTGGGGCCAGTGGTGGTGGTGGCGCTTTAACGGCAAGGCGCGACTGGCCGCCTCTTTCGGCGGACCGATAGTCTTTCTATTGAATAAGTACGTGGTTTTCGTCCATTTAATCGACGCGGGGCAGGATGCGGCGTATGTGGTGGTACTCTCGTCGATTGCCGCGACGTGCTTGCTCTGGATTGTGGTGGCACTTTGCACCAAGCCAGAGCCAGAGGGAAAGCTCTTGGCCTTCTACAAAGAGGCTCGGCCAATGGGATGGTGGGGGCCGATCGCACACAAGGCGGGTGTTGAGACCGGTGGCGGCGCACCTATCGCGCACGGCTTGGGTCTTGCCTTGCTCGGTGCGGTGGCCGTGGGAGGGGGCGTTATCGGCTTTTCGGGGTTTTACGTGGGGCGCTGGACCGTGGCGCTGGTCGGGGGATTATTAGCGCTGGTGCTGGGGGCAGCGTTGCGAGGGGCGTACACGAGATATATGCGCCGAGTGGGCGCGGACGAGGAGTAAAGAGATAGGCAGGTGTAAGCCAGCGTGGCATTGACGTGGTAGCTCTACTTATCTTAAGGTAACAGACCTGCAAAAATCGGTTAAGTAGATTCGAGGCGACAGAGCTCGCTCTATAAAGGAACACAAAATGGCAGATTACCTATATATCGGACATGGCGTCTATAGCGTGGCGGAAGCGGCCCGGCTGACGGGTGTTCCCGCCAGCACCATTCGGCGTTGGACGCGAGGTTATAGCTACACCCGGAATGGATTTCGCCACAAGTTGCCGCCCGTGTTCGATTCAACGGAGGCGGGGGAAAGCCCTATCTTGCGCTTTGTCGATCTTATCGAAGTCCGAGCCTTGCGGAGTTTTCGCGAGAAGGGGGTACCGTGGCCGACCTTGCGCATTGCCTCGCACAAAGCAGCTCAGATCACGGGCCATTCGCATCCATTTTCGCAGCGCAGCTTTCGTACAGATGGCCGCCGTATCCTCCAACAAGTGGAAGAAGCAGCACTGCATGACATCGTCACCGACGAGCAGTACTTTAAGGACTTCGTCAGGACTGTTCTGCCCGACAACGAGCTAGATTTTTCGGAAACAGGTGCCCCGGTGCGTTGGCATCCTATGGGCCGGGAGAGCACAGTCATCATCGAACCTACTCGTAGTTTCGGAGCACCGATATGCAATCCCAGCGGTGTCCGCACCCGTCTACTGAGCCGCACCTATCGAGCTGAGCAAGACATGGACCGGGTCGCTTGGTGGTACGATGCCACTACTAGGGAAGTGTGCGATGCTATCGCATACGAGGCACAATTAGCGGCGTGAGGTTTTTCCTCGACAACAACATCTCTCACCGTCTAGCTGCGGCGTTGCTCGTCCTAGATCACTAGGCAGAACGAGACAACTGGACGATAGTACACCTTAAAGACCGCTTTGCGCCGCAGACAGAGGATGTCACTTGGCTTGAAGCATTAAGCCGTGAGGGGGAGTGGATCGTGATCTCGGGTGATATGCGGATTTCTCGAAATCGGGCCGAAAAGGCTGCTTGGCGTGAGTCGGGCTTGACGGCCTTTTTTTTCGCTAGCCAATATCCAGAAAAGAAGATTTGGACCCAAGTTATGCACTTCCTGCATTGGTGGCCGGAGATTACGCGCGAGGCTCGGGAGCACAGGGAAGCGCCTGAAGGATCTGGATATGTGATCCCAATGCAGGGGAAGAAGTGGAGGATCATAACTCACGACTGACCTTACTGCACCGAGAGGACGCGGACGAGGGATAACAAGGGACTGCACACTCTTCGATCTTCTAGATTAACGCGGATCCACACCCATCATCGCACGCCGAGCCGTCCCACGCGGCCCTAAAGGAACAGGACGAGGGAGCGGCCCATTTGTACTGCTGAGAACGATATTCGAAGTGATAGCCGGACCCGCCGGCGCACAAAAAAGGCCTCGACGATGCCGCGAAGTATCGACGAGGCCAGCGACCCCCTACCAACACCTTTAGGAAAGGGGTTAGGGAAAGGGACTAGGGAGCCATGTAGTATAGTAAGCCATCTTCTATGGCCGTCAAGGACGCCGAATCGAAGAAGCCTCAAGCGTCGTATACACATCACTCATATATCCCTATTTTTAAAAATCGTGAGATTTTGTGTCTGTCTCTTTGTCTGTCTCTTTGTCTGTCTCTTTGTCTGTCTCTTTGTCTGTCTCTTAGAATCCGTTGGGTTATTCAGAATACTCTACGGAAAAGGTAAAAAAAGCTAATGTTACGTGAGTTCGGTTTAAGGGGTCTTCAATACGGGTAGCTTTTGTATTCTTAGGGCCGGTTTTTTAGGCTGATGACAATAGGCAATCAATCCACCTAGGAGATTGACCATAAAGTTGACCGGGCTTCGATGTCTTGTGTGTTCGATCTGAGAGATATTTTTGAGTTGATCGATGATGGTTTCGATAATTGCCCGTTTGCGTAGTAGGAGTTTATCGGCCATCGGCAGGAGTTGATTTTTCATGTTGGATCGCAGCTTGGTGATCAACTGGAGATCAAAGAGTGCGCTCAATTTTTGGCAGAGCGCTTTGGATAGGTAGCCTCGATCGGCAAATAACTTGCCAAACAGCTCTTGAACCAAAGCGGGTACGGGTTTTCGGTCATCGACATTGCCCGGCGTCAGCGCCAGATTGAGCAGTTGTCCCCGGTCATTGAAGACCACGTGCAGTTTGAACCCGAAAAACCAACCCGTCGAGCTTTTGCCCCGCTGCGCCAGGCCAGCGAAAAGCCGATGCTGATGAATCCGATGGGGATTACATACGGCCAACGGCGTCGAGTCGATAAACGAGATCCCCGTGCAGGCTCCTTGGCATTGGCGGAGGTAGCTACATAACGGAATCAGCGTCGAAGGCATCAGCTCGACAAAGCGTCCATAGCGGACCAACCCGGGAAATGCGTCGCGTAGGTGTTTACAGACATGGTGTTGGTAGAAGGCTTTGAAATCCCGGTAGTGGGACGGATGAAACCAAATCAATAGCGTCATGATCTCGCTCAAACATAGTTGACCAGCACGACGCCGACGCCGGTGCCCGGTCGTTAATTGGTGGCGGATCCATGATCCTTCAAACGCTTGGCAAAAATCATCGACGTGGCAGAACAATTCGACTAAATTCATCGCGGGGCTCCTCGATGGCTGAATGAGCATTGGTCGGCAAACCAAAGTTTAGCCAAAAAGGAGTCCCTCTGCTTATCCCGAACTCACGTTGATTAACAAATATAAATTGGCAAAATGGTAATATGCAAGGGGACCATATATAGTTCCTTGGAACCATATATGGTACTTGATAAAAACAGTTCAAAATCCTCTAGTATGCTTGATTCACTCGAACGTAAAACGAGATTGCACATTTACCCAATGTGTTATATTTTTTTCAACACACTCAATCAACATACGTTATCGAGTAGGTCTCCAGTCCAGTACATCCTTTTTCCCAACCGTCTACGGGAGCGAACCATGAAACGGCTACTCGCGATTTTTTGCGACGAAGCTAGAACTAAAGGGTAAGTAAATTGAAAAAGACTGTCTTTACCGTAAGTATCCTGCCTGAATCTCTAAACCGAGGCGATTTCAAGACAAAAATTTTACTGCTTTTAGTAGCATTCATGGGATTTTCTTGTACAGATTATGAAAATCCGCTAGCGCTCATTAGCCCGCCCGCCGGAAAGGCTCAGGTGGGTTCGGACTCTGGCGAATGCCTTGCCATATCTTGGCCTTGCGATACGGAAGTAGATTCCGTGTGGACTGTATTCTACGGATCAGACTATCGGTTCCAAGCCCACGGCGACAGCGTCCTGTTTTCGCATTATCTAGATAGCAATAGTAAGACGCAATACTGGGCATCAGAAACCTCGACCCATCTTGGGAGAGTCCGGTCGGGTTTCCGCCCGGGTGACGGAGCGTGTGGCATCTGGAGCGAGGCTATCGACCATGATTCCTCGGTGGTGCGTATTTATCGGGGGGATGTAAACTACTTGTATAGAGATACGCCGAATGCCAGATATACTCTGTTAGAAGGCGATATGCAGTATCCCATCGCCTCTGTGGCAGCAGAAGGGTCGGTGCGCCACCGCAATTTTCTTAGTGTGCACAATCGCAATGAGCCGCGACCGGCCGATCTTGTAGAAATAAGCAGCACGTATTATGCAAGCGCCTACTACCTGCCGGTTAATTTTAGTGCTGCGGCGCTCGATACGCTTACCGCCCTGCCCGAGGACGACCGGCCTTATTTGGATGATTCCATTTTGGATGATTCCATTTGTTCAGGTGATGTTCGAGATTCTACACCTCAACCTCAATCCGGGTCGGTGGGTATTTCCCAACAACCTGAGCAGTCCCAACAACCTGAGCAGTCCCAACAACCTGAGCAGCCCCAACAAACTGATCGTCCTGCACTGATGGCCTTCTATGCAGCTACGGGCGGAGGTAGTAATTGGACGGGCCACAATTGGGGAAGCGATGAACCTATCGGCACATGGGAGGGCGTAACCACCAATGCCGGGGGACGCGTTATTGGTCTGGACCTGCACGGCAACAATTTAACCGGCTCGATACCCTCTGCGTTAGGCCAACTGACCAACCTTTACCTCCTGCTTCTGTCCGGCAATCAGTTAAGTGGGTGTATCCCGCCCAGTCTGGACACGATATTGAACAATGACCTCGATCAACTGGGATTGTCTGTCTGCCAATGAATAATATGACTCACGCCAAGCTGCGGGGGCCTGCTTACCAGCGGCTCCCGCGCAGTTCAACATCTCGCTGATGGCTAGGCTGTATGGTGGGCATACCTAAGTTTAGCCAAAAAGGAGTCCCTCACCTTATCCCGAACTCACGTTAATATTTGAATTTTTTTGACCAACGGACATTCCCTGACCGCTTGGAACGTATATTTATCGGAGGCAGGTGGAGCCGTGCCTCTAACCGAGGCAATCCACAAGTCAGGTCAACTCCAACGGAACCAGGTGGTTCCGCGGAGAACATGATTTGTATCGCCATTATTAAGTAAGGGGTACCGTCGCTAAAGGCATCTAATAACTCAACAGTTTCTTAGGACTCATCGTAAAGCGGAGTGGCGCACCTTAATTTCAAACGAATGCACTACCGATGAAACACGCACGAACGCAATATCTTAAAGCAGATTCATCTTCTTATCTCACTTTTAATCAGGGACGCTTTCCCTGGGAGGGTTGAGTAATGATACACACGAAGTCGTTAATCAGGCGCTTGGCTTATGTGCCTTGGTTGCTGGCGTTTGGTTTGGTGCTGGGATGGGCCGGGGAAACGCAGGCGCAGTTGGCTGATGGAATTCGGCTGTCGGTGGACAAGACAGAGTTCCGCGAGGATGGCGGTGCGGTCACGATCAAGGTGACAGCCAAGACTTATGTAGGTGGAGAACATGAGGCGTTCGGTGATGGGGAGCGGGTGGTGCTCTTGCGTGCAGAGGGTTTGATCTATGTACAAAACCCGTCTGGTGATCTTCAGGTATTCAATATTGGGGGACGTGATGCGGTGGAGGCGCGAGGTCGTCGCTTCACTGTGGTGCTATCCAGTATCGTGATTCCAAAGGATTCCAAAGAGGAATCGGTGGATGTCATTTTTACCCCCATCCCGACAAATCACGAAAATGATGAGACTGTGACGACGGGGGAAAACCCATACAAGGCAAATGATCGGTTCCCCAACGACGATCTTATAATCACCCTCTGGGGCAATGCTGGCCCGACAAAGGTCGATAGAGATCTTTCTAATACGATTCGCGGATTCAACTCGTAAGCGCAATTTCGCCATGTTTGGGTTGAACTTCTGTTTCCTTGCATAAGATTTCATGCGGCGTTTGAAATGCCAAGCCCTTTCGCGGTCGATGATTGAGCCGCTCCATGATGTGGTGTACCTGCGCCTGGGACAGCGTATCCAAGGCCGTCCCTTTGGGCACATACTGGCGAATCAGCCCGTTGGTGTTCTCGTTGAGTCCGCGCTCCCAGGCATGGTAGGGATGGGCAAAATACACAGCCGCGTCCAACGCTTGGCTGATCGTGGCATGGTGGGCAAACTCCTTGCCGTTATCGGCCGTAATCGTCTGGGTATGCCCCTTATGGGCAGCGAGCAACGCAATGGTGGCCGCCGCTACGTGCTCGGCCTGTTTGGAGGGGACTTTGCCCAGCACGGTATAGCGCGAGCGACGTTCCACCACCGAGACGAGCGCCCCGGTGCGTGCACGTCCCATCACCAAGTCGATTTCCCAATCGCCGATGCGACTTTTTTCCTCCACGATGGCCGGTCGCTGGTCCATGCTGATGCGGCCTTTAATCTGCCCTCGGGCATCGGCTTTTCCATAACGTTTCTTGCGTTTCTTCTGACTGTGGCGCAGATGGCGATACAACATCCCGCCCGCCTGGCGATCCGCCTGGATGTGCTGGTAGATACGCTGCGGACTCAATCGAAACCCGTCGGTCGTCGCCAGCCGACCCGCAATCTGCTCTGGACTCCACTGCTGACCCAGGCCCGCTTCGATGCGCTCGATGACCGCCGCCGTCATCTTGGTCGCCTTCGCCTTGTGGCGACGACGCGCCAACGCTTTGTGATGGGCTTGGCCGGGACGATAGCCGCGTTGCCCTTGATTGCGCCGCAACTCCCGACAAATCGTCGAGGGCGATACCGCCACCGTCGCCGCGATGGACTGCTGATCATGCCCGGCTTTCTTCAGGGCGTAAATTTGGTATCTTTGATGCTCGGTCAACTGGTGATACGTTCCCATAAGCGCCTCCGTCGGGAGCTGCGTTTGAAATGGCCAGGGAAAATATACCAGTTGGCCTTTTCTATGCCAGCTACCCAAGCGATTGCACTTACAAGTTGAATTCAAGATTGATATTACGATGCTCGACACCGACAAGCCGAGCTATAAGATCAAGCTCGGGCTTGATCCGGCCGAGATAAGCAAGGAGGCGGAGGAGACCTCTGTCACGGT
The DNA here is from genome assembly GCA_965261395.1 of Candidatus Latescibacterota bacterium. GTDB lineage: Bacteria > Latescibacterota > UBA2968 > UBA8231 > UBA8231. The sequence continues at coordinate 799,735 of OZ253462.1, read as the reverse complement.
GACGGGACGTTTGGATGGAGCGCCGGTAAACGATCAGACCCTGTCTTTGCTGTTGAGACAAGTCGCGCCTGGCACGGATGAAGATGGAAATCCAAAACCAGCGGCGGGACGCGATGCGGACTACGATATAGAGTTGAGCACGCTGACCATTCCGAGGAAAAAGCCGAACGGGAGTACGACGATTAACATCACTCCCAAGAACGCTGGGACTGGTAATATCGGGATCGGGATAAGTAGTCGGGTGACGTTATCCGTCTCCGGTACCGACATAAACCAAGACGGCGATACAAGGGATGTATGGCCAGCCTCTACAGGTGATCCTACTACCGGTCCACCTGCAGCGCCTGGTTCACCAGGCGTAGAAATCGGGCTTACAGTAAAAGCATTAAATTTTCCTTTGCGCGGAAGCGGCGTCACAGATGAAACAATACTAATCACAGTATTAGAACCAACCGACCACGATCCCGACGGTACCAGTGATGATTTTGCCGATCAGCAGGCATTCGAAGAGTCGCTCGATGGTGCGGATGCGCCTGCTAATGCTGACTTCGAGGACCCGGATGGCGACAGTTACTGGGCGTATTCTGAAGCTTCAGTAACCTCACCCATCTCCGTGGCGGAGGGTTTTGACCTAGACGGCGATAGTAAGGTAGATGGTTTCCTAAAGGAAGTGACGGAAAAAAAGCTCCATCACTTCCTAGTGATTGAAGGCATTGACTTCGAGATCAAGGGCACCGCCATTGCTGCTACTAAGGGCCTGACGGCTACGCCCAGCGTAATCCGCGAGTCCCTTGTTGGGCAGGAGGCAGAGTCGCGGGAGGTGTCGGTCGAGCTGAAGATTGAGTTGGAGAACGCTCTACCGGATGACGCACGGGTGCGATTCTTTATTCGGGACGAACTCACCTCCCTGCCTGATGCCTTCACCGCCGATGCGCAGAAAGCGACGCGTGGAACCGATTACACGGCGACCGTGGACGATCTCGTCATTCCGGCTGGCTCAACAAAGGAGACGACGACGCTCAATCTGACCGTCTTCGATAACAGCGGGAAGGATCTTGCGAAGATTATCCGGGTAGAGGCCAAGGTAGGAACGATTTCTAAGTTCGCGGGTATCAAGATCGCGGACGACGAGACGGCTACTACCACTATAGACCTGGATGCCGATCTTAAAGAGATAAAGGCGGAGACCGGTGATCAGGAGGTTACGATAACCGGAACCCTAAACGGCGACGTCTTTGAAGAGGACACGAAAGTGACCTTGGTTGTCGTCGCAGGAGCTACTCCCCCTGAAGGTCACGCCGCTTACGATGTGCCAGCGACGCGCGATACCGAATACACCGCCGTCCTTCGTTCGCTGACGATTCTGGCCGGTGAGACCAGTGGCTCGATTCCGGTTACCATCACCGCAAAGGCTGGCGGAGATAAGAAGGTCTGGATCGGTTCGGTGAAAAATGATCCGTTCACGACCAATATCGATGCTGATCCCGTTTATGTCCGTGCCGTCGCTATCGTGCTGAAAGATGCGGACGCGGCTGAGGAAGCGGAAGATCCGGGCGCGCTTAAATTCGACGTTGACTTGGCTTCTACGGTCTATGACGGCATGGTTGGCACGGCGATTGAGGTCATAGAGTTGCCGGAAGCTGAAGGTGGTGAAGGCGACCGCACCTATAGCGTTTCGAACAACTTGCCGGCGGGTTTGGAGTTTGACGCCGACGAGCTAACGATTTCGGGTACGCCGACGGGGGTCGGAGAGACCGAAGTCGTTTACACGGTACTGGACAGCGAAGGTGGCGCGGCCACGAAGTTCACCATCGACATCGTTGCTGCTGCGCCGCCTACGGTTTCGGTCGAAAGCGTGAGTGTGAGCCGTACGTCGATCCGCGAAAGCGGTGAGACCGCGTCCATCTCGGTCAAGGCTACCTTGTCGGGACCCGCTCCGGAGGCCGAGACGATCCGGTTCACGCTTGGTGCTCCCAGCGAAGGCATACAAGCCGTCCGCGACGTAGATTTTACCGCGCAGCTACATGGCAATGTCGCCATTGCGGCTGGCGCGACTGAAGCGACCACGTCGCTGACCCTCACGCCCATCAACAATGAGAATACGGACGGCAATAGGGTCCTTGGTGTTCATGCCACGGCCTCCGGTGGTTCGGACTCGGCGGATATCACGATCGCCGACGACGAAACCGCTAGCACGTCCATCTCGCTGTCGGCCGACCCGCACACGGTAAGCGAGAACGCCGGTGTTACCTCGGTGACGGTCACCGCGACGTTGGACGGCAAGGTGCTGGACGCCGACGCGACGGTCACCCTGTCGGTTGATCCGGGTTCGGAAGCCACGCGCGATGTGGACTACTCGGCGCTGTTCAATCCGCTGCTCACGATTCCGGCTGGCGAGGTCTCGGGTTCGATCGCTCTGCTCATCGATCCCACCACCGACAGCGCGGACGAGGGCAACGAGACGATCACGCTGAATGGTGTGATCGAGGATTTGGCGGACGGCACGGGAACCGTCACGATCGCCGACTACGAGATGATGGAAGAAGACGACATGATGATGGCCCTTATGTTTGCCGAGGGCACCATGATCGACGACCTCGCAGGCACCGCTGGTGCGGAGATGAGTGCTGAACTGCCGGCAGCTGAGGGTGGTTCGGGCGACGTCGCCTACAGCGTCTCCGAGTTGCCTGCGGGCCTGTCGTTTGACCCGGCCACGCGGACGCTTTCGGGCACGCCCGAAGCGGCCACCGATGGAGCCGTCGAGGTCACCTACACGGCGACCGACAGCGAAGGTGCCACCACCGAATTGACCTTCTCCATCACGGTCAACCCGATGCTGGACTTCGGCGACTTGGGCGCGTTGTTTGGCGCGTTCAATGGTGCTGGCAAGCGCGTGCCCATGCTCGCTGGCCTGAATGCGGATGCGCGGATGTATCTGAACGCGCGGACAGCCATGCCCATCGTGGGTGAGGACTTTGTCCTCGACGTGCGTTTGGCGGACTTTGTCGCGGTGAAGGGCTACGGCTTGCAGGTGCAGTATGAGACTGACAAGCTGGAGTTCGTCGAGGTGCTGACCGATCAGCCGCTAGGTGGAAGCGTGTTCGCTACGCCGCAGGTGCTTTCTGACGAAGCCGGTGTCTTGACGGTGATCGCCCACGGGGACGTGGTCTCCGAAGGCGAAGTGCCGCTGAGCTTGGTCTTCCGCGCGACGACGGAGATCGAGAACACGGTCATCGAGATCACCGACAGCCAGACGTATGACAGCGAGTTTGGCTTCAACCGTCTGGTGTTGCCGGCTCCGGTGCAGTTGCAGACGCGGCCGGAAGCGTTCGCGTTGGCCAACAACTATCCGAACCCGTTCAACCCGGCGACGACGATCAAGTATGCGTTGCCGCAGGCGGCGGACGTGGAACTGACCGTTTACAATGTAGTGGGTCAGCCGGTGCGGACGCTGGTTGCGGAGCATCAGAGCGCCGGTCGCTACGTCGTGGAGTGGGACGCGACCAACGGCAGCGGACATAGCTTGGCGTCGGGGATGTACTTCTACCGCTTGGAGGCAGGCGGTGAGTTCCACGAAGTCAAGAAGATGCTGTTGCTCAAGTAAACCATCTACTGCACAGCGAGTTAGTGAAATGGGACCTCAAACCTCAAATTGGGGTCCCATTTCACTATAAAAAAACATGAGTTCGGGTTAAGGGGCCTCTACTTGGCGTGGGTCCTCGGTTTTTAGGGTTGGTGGCAATAGGCAATTAATCCCCCGATGAGATTGAAGACTATATGCAGCTTGAACCCGCAAAACCAACCGGTCGAACTTTTGCCCCATTGGGCTAGCCCGGCCAAGAAGCGGTCCACCGTCGCTTCCATGCCGACGCCATGGCCGCGGGGACGCTCTTCGGCGACGCGGACGCCGCTGCCACAGCCAGCCGATGCCCGCTTAGTTAAAGCTGTCCTCCAGCATTCGCCCCAGCCGTCCGGGCTCTCGTCGCAAGGCTGGGCGACGTTAGATTAATGTGTCTTTTTAAGAATAGGCCGGGTGAGGTCTGAGAGGCGTAATCGCTGCTCGCCTTGGTCGTCAAAATTGTCTGGGGCTAACCAAGTCAGGAAGGCTTGCTCCAGCTCCGGCCACTCCGCATCAATGGCTGCGTACCAGGCGGTGTCTCGATTGCGCCCGTTATAGACCGTTGCTTGGCGAAAAATTCCCTCGAACGAAAATCCCAGGCGTTGGGCGGCCGCCCGCGATGCTTGGTTTAGGCTGTCGCACTTCCACGAATAGCGTCGATAGCCCAATTCGAATGCCTGCTTCATCATGAGGTACATGGCCTCGGTGGCCAAAGGCGTTCGCTGTAGCTGCGGGGAATAGTGGATGTGCCCCACCTCAATAGCACCGCTTGCAGGTGCGATGTTGAGATAGCTCGCGACACCACCTGCTGACTCAACACTCTTGTCTACGATAGCAAAGAACAGTGGATCGTCGCCTAGGCACGTCTTGTTCATCCAGGCCCGATAGCTGTCTTTGTCGGAGAACGGGCCGTATGCCAAGTAGGTCCAATTCTTGCCTTCCGCATCAAAGGCATTGGCCTGATACAGGTCGTCAAGATGGCTATCAGCTTGAAGAGGTTCCAACCGACAGAAGCGACCTTCCATGCATTCTCTCGGCGGAGTGGGTGGTGGCGTCCAACCTAGCAGTGCGAAGCTGATCGGTTGCCCAAGGCTATTGGCACGTTCGCTCATGCGGTGGTTTTGAGGCGGCTCAGTACACCGCATCGACAGACCCTGCCCGGGGTGCTAGTCCGTTCCAGCCGTCTGCTACTTCGCTCGTCTGCTTGAAGAGTTGCAAAAGCGGTGCCCACATGGCCTCGCGCACGCGGCTGGCCGCTTCCATATCGCCGGCCATTAGGGCCTGCTTGAGTTCCCGGCCTCGTTCCTCTTGGATTTGCATGCTCTCCTGTGCTTGAGCCGCTAAGGCGCGCGCTGCATCGATGTGGCTGTCGATCAACTCGGCCACCGGCGTGGTCGAATCTGTCGCGGTATCGTAATCGCTCGACGGCCTGAAGTGGGGCCGCTGACGCTCGCCCTTTTCGTCGTAAAACGTATGCGTCGGCTGGATGTGCGGCGTCACCGAGAGGTACATATAGACCGGCTCGTCGCCGATGACTCGCACCGAGTGCGGCTCGTCGGTTCGGGCGTAGCACATTTGCCCCGGTCCAACTTCTTTCACCTCGCCGTTGATTTTGAACTCCACTCGACCCGCCAAAATGATGAAGATCTCGTCGCCCAGATCGTGCGTGTGCCAAGCGTCGAGCGAACCCGAGCCTGGCTCTAAGCGGCAGAAGCGGGCGCGGATCTGCGGCCTCACCAGAATATTGCGGATATCTCGGCGACAATCGTAAACCTCAAATCCCATGTTTTCCTCCTTGAAAGGCAAGAGCAGATTCACTACCTTGCGCGGCACAATCTAATGCCCGCCATACGCTTAGCAAAGGCCCGCCGATGATGACCCCCGAACAGCGCTACTTCTTCGATTTGACCGGCTATCTGCACCTTGAAGGCGTACTCCAGGGCGCAGCCTTGCAAAAGGCCCAGGAGGCGGCTCAGCGCTATATCGACACCCCGCCCGATCAGGTGCCCGACGGCTTTGAGATCAATCTGGAGCGCGAGCACTTCAATTGGTATTTGCACGCCTTTGCCTTTGACAAGGCCCTCGAAGCCCTGACCATGCACCCGGAGACTTGGCCGATCGTCAAAGAATTGCTCGACGAGCGGCCGCGGCTCGGCGGCGGCAATATGATGGTCGATTTCCACGGCAAACCCTTCCACCCTCTGCACTCGGGCCACGAGGGCTCGCTGCGGGCGGAAGTGCCGGGCTGGCGTCGCTACCAAATCCACAACGGCCGCATTTCCTGCAATGACTTGGTCTTTTTCTTTTACCTCACGGATGTACACCCGGGCGACGGCGGCCTCATCGTCCTACCTGGCTCGCACAAGGTCAATTTCCCTCGCCCGCCGGAAATGTTCTACCCGGGCAGTTACAAGGATGGCACGTATAACGACGACTACAACTCCACCGAAGTCCCCGAGGGTGTGGCCAATTTCAACCCCAAGGCCGGGGATGTGGTCGTCATTTCCGAGCTGGTCGTCCACGGTGCCCTTTCTTGGCAGCCCAAAGACCGCCAGCGCCGCTTTTTGACCCTGCGCTATTGCAGCCAGCACATTCCCGCTTCCAACCCCTTGCCCGAGGGCGTGAAGGCGCGCCTCTCGCCCGAGGCTCTTGAGCTGGTCGAAGTGGCACCCTTCCAAAAAATCAAAAGCATCGTCCAACAAGAAAGTGCCGTGGGGAGTGCCTGATGGGCGGCTCCTTCCACATCACCGACGAACAGCTCGCTCACTTCGAGCGCAATGGGTTCTTCTTGATCCCCAACCCCGTCGGTGTAGAGGGGGTACGCCAAATCGACATCCGGCAGCAAGAGGTGGAGCCGGAGTGGGAGCGCACCGAGTTCCCCGAAGGCTGCAACCGGCTGGCCTGCCAGTTCCTGATGATTGGCGAGTCGCTGCTGCAGATGGTGGAGCACCCCGAGTTGGTCGCGGCGGCGCGGCGGATACTAGACGCCGAAGAGGTACACGTGGGTGCCTGCGGCCTCGGCGACGCTTCGAAGATAGTCAGCGCCGACGGCCGACCGCAGCGGCAGGTCCACTGGCACGTGGATGGAGGGCCGGAGGTGAAGCAGGTCTCCTTCCGCACCGCCCTCGATCGCCACGACGCCAGCAACGCACCGCTGCGAGTGCTACCCGGCAGCCAGCACCGTCCCCGCGAGGAGGTGGCGGCCGAACTGCTGCAGCTTGAACTGGTCTCCGGCACCCACGACGAGGTGCCAGCGCACTGCTTCGCCCATCATCATAGCGAAGTCGAGGTCGTCCTCGATCCGAGATGGACCCTGGTGTGGACGCCCTCTTGCTGGCACGCCACCGGAGTGAAGACGGCCGCTGGCCCGCGACGCGCCATGGGCTGGAACTACTTCCCACCGGGCGGGCGCAAGCGCGACTTGGCGGCGCTGAAGCACCTACACCCTGGCTGGCCGGACTGGCCCGAGGCGCGGCAGCGTCTCTGGGGTCTGGTCGATTGATGATCGTAGAAATTTTTAGCGGAGGAGTTTCCTATGGCGGATTCAATTCAGTTGTTGAGCGACGAAGAGGTGCAGCGATTTATCGTGGATGGATGTCTGACTGTGCAGGCGGATTATCCACCCTCATTTCACGCCGGTATTCGCGATCAGATTGAGGCGGTTTTTGCGGAAGAAGGCAATCCCGGAAATAACATTTTGCCTCGGGTTCCGCAGATCGGGCGCGTGTTTGAGCACCCCAATGTGCAGGGCGCCCTGACCAGTTTATTGGGGCCAGATTACATTTTGAACCCCCATCGACATTGCCACTTGAATCCGCCCGGGCGACAAGGACAGCAATGGCACAAGGATTGTTATGTGTACGATCACAATTTGCGGCATCCGAGATTTTATTGGGTGCTCGCTTTTTACTTTCCGCAAGACACGACAGAGGATATGGGGCCGTCGGGGGTGTTGCCCGGGATGCAGATGTACAAAACCATTAGCGATGTGGATCCCGAAAAAACGCAGGAAGAAGCGCGGGCATTTTGCGGTCCTGCGGGGACGGTGGCGCTCATTCACTTTGATTCTTGGCATCGCGCAACAGAGAATGTCAGTAGCAAAGATCGGTATATGCTGAAATTTCAGTTTGCGCGTACACGGGAGCCAGAGAAACCGACTTGGGATCATCAAAGTCGTGCGTGGTCGCCCGGCATGGAGGATCGGCATCCGGCCCTATCACGAGATGTCTGGCACTGGTTGTGCGGGAAACCCGCAAAAAAACAGCGGCCTCCAAATGGCAATACGAAAGACTTGCTCTCGGTCTTGAAGCGCGGATCGGAGGGCGAGCGGTTGGATGCGGCGTATGGGCTGGCCGAGTTTGGCGCGCCGGCCGTGCCTGAACTCGTCGCCGCCATGCGGGAGGAAGCACTGGCCACGATCGAAGAGACCGAGGCCAAGACACCGGATAATGCCCACGGAACCAATCCCACGAGCGGTTGTGCGGCGCTGGCATTGGCGTCGATAGGCGGACCGGCCGCAGGGGCTTTGGCGGAGATGTTGTCCGATGAGCACTGGTGGGTGCGGGCGGTCGCCGCCCATGTGTTGGGACGCTTGGGCGCGAGCGCAATGGAGGCAGAACCCGCCCTGAGAAAGGCGATGAGTGATCGCCACTGGTGGGTGCGCCGCAATGCGATTGAGGCTTTGAGCGCCATCGGCGTTTTTTCTGATGAGCTGATTGCTGACTTGACAGCAGCACTCGGCGATGAGGACTACCGCGTGCGCCGCAACGCCGCGCTAACCTTGGCCAAGTCCGGCGAAGCGGGTTGTATTGCGCTTGAGGCATTGCGCGAGATGCTCGAGGACGAGAATCGCTACAACCGATTTTACGCCGCTTATGGGTTAAAACAAGTGGACACGCCCGACGCACGGGATATTTTGCTCCGCGCACTGTTCAACTCGCGCTGGTGCTCCATTACGACAAAAGACGACCTCTATTGAGCACCCGATCACAAGCCAAAAGCTGTGCGAAATAATGCGTAGGGCGATGGACTCAGGAACCCGCTGGCGGTCGCCAGAGAACGTCGTCTAAGGCAAAGGAAAAAAGGATACTTCCATGTCCGAACACATTACCATTCTCGGCGGCGGCAATACGGCATTTGCCACGGCTGCAAATCTGACCCTGAAAGGTTTTGATATTACGCTTTGCGAATTGCCAGAATTTGGGCACACGCTCGATCCGGTGCGCGACCAAGGCGTGATTCATTTGGTGGGGGTCGAAGAGGTGGGGGCCGCAAAAATTCACTGCACGACCACGGATATTGAAGCGGCTCTGAATGCGTCTGACTTGATCCTGTTAATCGTGCCGGCGTATGCCCACAAACCATTTGCCATTGCCTGCGCCCCCCATCTCAGACCTGGACACATGGTCGTGCTGATGCCGGGCACATTGGGCACATTGGAATGGGCGACACTATTGCGCGACCAAGGAGTAGCAGACATCGTGCTTGCGGAGGTAGATACCGCGCCTTATGTGTGTCGGAAAACAGCACCGGATACCGCGACGATTTGGGGTGCCGTGACGGGCTTGGGCTTGGGGGGGTTGCCAGCGACAGAAACAGATCGCGTGCGCGCTCGTCTGTCGTCGCTGTTCCCGGGCATTCAGACCTATCCCACCGTGATGGCCTGTGGTTTGTCCGCGATGAATCCGGTCGTGCATCCTGCGGGTGTGTTGATGAACGCAGGACGAATCGAATATTCGCACGGTGAGTTCTATTTCTACGAAGAAGGGGTATCCCCATCGGTGGCAGAGACGATCATGGCCGTGGATGCAGAGCGGAGGGCCATCGCAACAGCTTTGGGTTACGATCTCGTAGCGGCCGATGAAGCGTTTTACCGCGCGGGTTTTGGCCCTCGGGGGGATTTGTGGGCAACGATTAATGGCAGCCTAATGCTCACGCAACTCAAAGCTCCCGGGTCGCTCGAGAGCCGTTGGCTCAGCGAGGATCTTCCATACGGTCTTTCAACTTGGCACGATGTGGGCGCGCAATACGGCGTGGACGCGCCTTTGATGCGCGGGTTGGTGGATATCGGGTCCGTGGTGATGGGGGCTGATGGGTGGGCCACGGGGCGGAGTGTGAGCGAACTGGGCATTGAGGGCATGGACTTGGACACCTTAAATGCGTTTTTGCAAACGGGTTCTGCACCGTGAAAATGGTCTGTAAAGGGGAGGGTCGGTAATTTCGCACACGGAGGTACTCTATGTCGTATCGATTTCCAATTCGTTTGATCTCCGGTTCTCTAGCCGTTCTCGCCGTCTGTGCTAGCTGCGGGACCGAGCAGCGCTACTCGCCCCAAGAGCTGGAAGCGGCGAAAGCGAGGCTGCGTGAGCACAATCGACTGTGGACGTTCCAAGCAGGAGCCATATTCGGCCAGGAATGGATGAGCCGCGCACCTGAGGACGCCGAGTTGCGAGCGCTCTACGCGCGTCAGTTGCACGGACAGTTGTACGGGCTCAGAGAGATCCAAGAGCACGCCGACGCGATCTTGGAACGGGAGCCGGATAACCCGTGGGGACTCTACGCCCAAGCACTTGCGTTTCTGGCGGATCGGAAGCACTCTGAGGCGGCCGAGTCTAGCTCGCGCGCTTGGAGGCTGCTGCCTCGGCCGGAGTTTGCCGCGACACACCTTCAGGCGCTTCGCTCCAAAAGCGTAGAAGAGGGTCTGGCGTTTCTGGACTCCCTGGATGCGGCGACACTCCAGCATCCCGAAGTCCTCCATGCCCGCGCGGAACTCGAGTACTGGGCACAGTACGCGCTGGAGGATCCCGCCTATGTGGACACAAGCCTCGCTACCTTGGCCACGCTGCGAGAGCGTTGGCCCGACCACGTCAGCGGCTACCGTCGCGCTGCGGAGTATCTATACCAGTCCAACAAGCCACAGGAGGCGCTCTCTATGATCGAAGAGGCGGTTCGCCTCGCGCCGGGCTCCGCCGATGTGCGCTACTGGCATTGGAAGATCCTCAACGAGACGGATCTGCTCCCCGCCGAGGAGAGACGCCCTGCTATTGAGGCCAGCATCGCCGAGTACCGAAAGGCGGCCCCGGAGACCGTACGCGGCCTCGCTCTACTCACCACAACCTACAGGAGCGTACTAGAGGACGAAGAGAAGGCGGCGGAGTTTGAGGCGAAGTTGATGGCACTGGCTCCCGAGAGTCGACATGCGTCGTGGATCCACCAAGAGAAGTTCCAACGGGAGTACCAACGATTACAGCCCGAGCTCGACCGCATCGAGCGCGAGCATGGCGAGGACTCGCAGGAGTACCAAGACCAGCTTCGCCTCGTTTGCGACGCAGCCTATCGGTTATTGGAGAAGCCCCTCTACGACGATAGCATCGGCGATAGCTACCGCGGGTGGGCGTACCGAACGCTCTTCACATCCCTTGAAGCCATGAACCCGATTCCGGCCGAGGAACTCGCCGATGCGATTCGCGGATATGTCCGGTACGAGCAGCTAAACCCACACATAGTGTACTCCATAGCTCCTATCTCGATGGCCGACCACACGCCATACGCTGAGGAGGCGGCCGAACTCGCTCGGGGCGGCATACAAGCCATAATGGATAGAGCCGAAGAGGAAGAGTGGGAAGAGGGTCGTCTGAATTACTACTTGGGCCTCGTCCACGACGCCATCGGGTGGGCTAGCTACAAAGCAGGTAGTATCGAGGAAGGCCGCAAAGAGCTTGAGCGGGCACTGGAGTTTTCGCAGAGAAACACCCGTGCTCACTATCACTTAGGCCAAGTGTTCGAGCACATGGCGACCGAGGCCGAGGCAGCTCTTCAAGGGCGAAAGTGATCTCCATCAGCAACGACAAGTCGCGCGATGTGCTTGACAGCTTCATGGCGGAGAATGAATATGATTTTACCGTCTTAACGGACGACGGGTACGTGCAAAAGGCCGGCATCAATGGCTGGCCCACGACTTGGTTTGTCGATGGCGATGGCTACATTCAGTTTGTCGAACGGGGGAGCGAGGGGAGCGACTCGCATCTGGAGGAAGAGTTCGCATGGCGCGTCGAGGCGCTGCGCGGTGCCGACGGGAGCCGTTAGGGCCAGCTTTTGAACGCTTGATTTGACTTTAAGCCACAGGGAGGATGAACGACCATGTGGAGCGAAAGACAATTGGCGACCTATCGCGAGCAGGGGTTTCTGATACAGCGCGGACTGATCCCGCCGGATCAGATCGAGCGATTGCGCTCGGCGGCCGACGAGATGATGTCTGAGCAGGCCGACAACCCGCCGGAGGTGCACGTGGTGCGCGAGCAGAGCGGTCCGGTGCGCTCGGTGTTCTGCATGCACCGCAATGTGCAGCCGTTCCGAGAGCTGTGCCGCTCGGTGCCGATCGCCGGGCCGATCAAGCAGATCTTCGGGCGCGACGCCTACATCTTCCACAGCAAGATGAACTACAAGGAGTCATTCGAGGGCACCGTGTGGCTCTGGCACCAGGACTACGGCTACTGGTGCTATGACGGCGTCGACGATCGGTTGGCCTCCGCGCTGGTCATGTTGGGTCCGAACACGCGCAACAATGGCTGCATCGCGCTGGTGAAGGGTTCACATCACTGGGGCGTGCTGGACCACTACAGCGACGAGATCACCACCAGCTACAAGCAGTGGTGCATCACGCCGGAGGCGCTGCGCGAGCACATCACCGATGAGTCGATGATCATTCCGATTGAGGGCGACGCTGGCGACGTCTGTTTCTTCGACTGCCGGATCGTGCACGGCTCGAACCACAACTTCTCACCCGCGCAGCGCTACAGTCTGATCTACGCCTTCGCCGCCATCGACAACGTGCCGGGCGACGTTGAGAATCCTCGTCCCGATTGGGTGGTGGCGCGCCAGTTCGAGCCGGTTACCGCTGAGCTGCCGGAGCCGGGCGCGGCAAAGGGGAAATAAAATGGCGGAATTCTGGTTTAACAGGATGGCCGAGCACTGGATGGTGCCGCAGCGGCTAGATCTGGTCGAGCACGTGCGGCGGGGTCGGGTGCAGCTGGTGCAGATGGGGACGTACGGCCCCATGTTCTACGGCCTGGCCGACGATGCGGAGGTCGAGCGCGGTTGGGCGGGCATGCCCCGCATTGGCATCGAGGAGAATCTGGCCTTGGCCGGCGATCTCATCCCGCGCGTCCAGGAGGCTGGAGCCAAGGTGGTGGGGCAGTTGAGCATGGGTTGGATCTATGGCGATCACGAGACGGGCAAGGGGCTGTTTGGCAATTGGGCGCGGATCTGGACAGAGAATTTATTGGGACCGCCCCCCTGCAATGAGGTGGCCGTGGCCCTGCAGCACACAGTCGGCGGGGAACTGCGCTGCTGGCCCATAGAGGGTAGGCCGTACCGGACTTATAGCGGGTGTATGTGCAATCCCCATTGGCTGGCTCTGTTGAAGCCCATGGTCAAGAAGGCCATTGAACTGGGCATGGACGGCTTTAACGCGCACCACAATTTCGAGCAATTCTGCCAGTGCGCCCATTGCCGCCACTATTTGATGGAGCATTTGGCCCGGGAATTCAGCGACGACGAACTGCAGCGCGGGCTCGATCCAGCCGGGCCGCCGGCTACGGCCGAATACAGCGCCCCCATAGCCATGCGCGCTGCGGCACCGCGGGATTTGCGCCAGCGGATCGAGCGCTTGCTGGCTCGGTTGGTGTACCGGCGGCGCAAGGAATTCTTCGACGAGTTGTTCGTGGACTACGGTCGCGCCCTCAAGCCGGATTTGCTACTGGCCCAGTGGTACCACAAATACGATCTGTCGGCCTGGGACGAGCGCTGCCTGGTGCCGGATGAGGATTGGGCCCGGGGCGAGGATTATATCTGGTACAGCCAGGGTGCCAACAAGAACTTCAGCAATGTGGCCCAAGGGCACTTGGCCGATACGGGCTTGTCAGCGCGCTATGCGTACGCCATGAGCGGGGGCAAGCCCATGGTTCTCAACAAGTACGACGGCCGCCGTTTGCGCCTGTCCATCGCCGAGGCGGGAGCCAACCACAGCGCGGCACTGGCCTTTCACTGGGGCGAGGACGCCAATAGCGATTACGCCCTGGACGATTACATGGGGCCGGTGTGCCGCTATCAGAGTTTTTTGGCCGGCCACCAGGAATTGATCCATCCGGCCCGTCCCTGGTCGCAGGTGGGCTTGGTGTACCCGCGCCGGGCCGAGCTGGAGCAGGAGGCGGACTGCGTGGAGCCGCTCAAGCAATTGGGGCGCTATATGGAGGATGGCCACGTGTTGTTCGACATGATCTTGGAGGCCCAATTGGTGGCCAAGGGCGATGGGTACGCCGCGCTGGTGCTGCCCGGAATAGAGCGCCTGACAGCGGCCGAGGGTGCTTTTTTGCGGCGCTATGTGGCCGGCGGCGGCAAGGTGGTATTCGCCGGTGCGACCGGGGATTTGGATGTGGACGGAACGCCGCATGCCGCGGGCTTGTTGGCCGACTGGCGGAGTGGGGTGCCGGCAGGGGTGCAGTACCTGGGCAAACGGACCTGGGGGCCGGAAAAAGTGGCGCTGCGCCCCGAGCAGGAGGTGCTGGTCTATCCGGTGGCCCAGCGGGACGCGTTGGGACGGCAATTCCTCAAGGGCTTGAATGACTTGCTCGGGGCGGCGTGGCTGGAGACGGACGCGCCGTGGTTCGTGCGGGTGCGGGCCTGGCAACCGGACGGAATCGAGGCACTGGTCTTGCACTGGGTCAACTATCGCCAGGATGAGAGCAGCGATATCGAGGTGCCGCAGCCGGTCGGGCCGCTGCAGGTGAGCTTGGCGGTGCCGGAGGGGCAAGGGGTGGAGCGGGTTGAATGGCTCTATCCGGAGCGAGAGGAGGCCGTGGTTTTGCCGCACCACAGGCGCGCCGGACGAGTGGATTTCAAGGTGCCGAGTTTGATCGTCTATGGGCTGAGCGTGGTGTATTTGAACTGACTATTCCTTTTGCCTCCGGATCCAACCCCAGAACGGATTGTCGCGTTGCCTCGCCAACTGCGAAGCCGACGAGAAGATAAATGTCGGGCAGGATCTGCATCGGTGACTTGCTAGCCTCGCGGCTCCCAGCTTCCACCCACCCGGTCGAACTGCTCGAACAGCGACGCAATGACCTCTGCGGGAAGATTGCCCTTTCCGATTGTCTCGATGTTCTTCCTGGCGTTTTCGATCCTGGTGGTGCCCACGATGGCGGAGTCGATCAACTCGTGCGAAAGATTGAACCGGAGCGCGAGCTCGACGCCGTGGGTTGGCGCGTCTTCCGGAAACACCATGCTCTGCGAACGCTCCCAGTAGACGTCCGCGTAGTCGTACCGTGATGCGACGGTCTTGAAAGATGCGTTTGCCAGGGGACGCTTGGCGATGACCCCCATGCCAGCTGCTTGGGCCGCCGGGAGGACTTTGCGGCGCGCGTCCTGGTCGACGACGTTGTACGAGGTCTGAAGGGTGCTAAAAACGCCCATTCCTATGGCGTACAGTGCGTCGTCCCCATCGCCGCTGTAGCCGATGTACCGGACCTTGCCCGCCTCCTTTGCCTTCAGGATGGCCTCGACCGCTTCTCCTCCAGCTAGCACCTCTGCCGAGCAGCTATGAAGCTGAATCAGGTCGATTCGATCCGTCTTCAGACGCTGAAGGGAGCGATCTATGCTGTGAGCGATCGTGTCGGCAGACCACGGCAGGCCGGTTGCGCCGCCGGTCACGTGCCCACACTTCGAGGCGAGGACATATTCATCCCGCCGGCTGCCGATCCACTTGCCTATCTGTTCCTCGCTGTCGTCATAGCAGGCCGCCGTGTCGATCAGGGTCACGCCGACATCGATGAGGCCATTGAGCAACTGATCGGCCTGGTCTGGCGTCATATCTTCATAGCCGATCCGGGCACCGCCGAAACCGAGGCGAGAGACGGTCAGGTCGGTGTTGCCGAGGGTCCGAGTTTCCATTTGTCATTGCTCCATGTCGTTGCGGCTATAGGGCGTCAGCTTGTGCCTGACCCTAGCCGTCCATCTCAAGGGGAAGCCGCGCCGGGCAGGTGTTGCCCGGACGGCAGTTTCCTCACACGCGCCGGACGGGTCTCAGGGCCCGTCGCTGTCGTAAAACCATCCCAGCGGATAGACGCGCAGCACCAGTTCCCCCGGTTTGCGGGCTATACTCTTCCGCTCCCCCAACGTAACCGCCTCTGCGGAATGTTCATCGGCCTCAACCCAGCTTCGATGATACATCAGCAGAACGCGATCTCCGTGGAACCACGCATTTGCATAGTCAAACGTGGCGAAGTCCTCGGGCAAACTTCCCAATTCCGGCAGCGCGATCACGGGACTGACGGGATACTGCGACGGGACCCGATCCACATCCTCCATTCCCCCGCTGACCTCGATCGTCTTGAAATGCGACCAGCTCGCCCCGCAGTCCGTTGAAATCGCCGCAGACAAGCGGCCCCGTCGATACCCCCTCAAGATCTCCTCCCGCGACGTCTGGTTCCACACGCACAACAGGTCTCCGGTACTGGGGATCCGCCGCAGCCGCGGTGGAGAATACGAAGCCGCAAGATCGCTTGGCAGCACCGGCGTCCAGGTTTCCCCGCCATCTTCGCTATACGTCTGCACTAGGCGCCCCACGGTGGACCTCGCCATCATCATCAAGCGCCCATCCGAACACACTGCAACACTCGGTTCGTCCACTGCCGTAATCCCGCCCCGCCCGTTGGGAATGCCGTCCGCATCGAACCAGCCCATCAACTGCCCCCTGCACATCCGCCAGGTCCGCCCCTCGTCATCCGAGTAACTCGCCGCCGCAATATCCACCTCCGGATAGTGATAGTGCCCGCTGACTTGGAGGCGCAATCCCTTCCAATAGCCGTAACTGCTCACCCGCTTGTACTCCATCCCCAGATGATGGTTGTTGCTGTGGCAGATCCGGCTCGGCATGACCATGCGCCCGTTCGGCATCTGGATCATCGCGTCATGGTACGGCCCGCCCAGCAGATTCATCGGCCATTCCCCGGTCCAGCTCCGTCCATCGTCCACCGACACCGAGAGAAAGAACGGATTCCAGTTGAACATCTCCGTGCCAGGATCCCGGTGTTCTCCTCCATGATTCAGAGTCGACGCCTCGCCAAGTGATCCGAGGAGGGGGTATGGGCAGTTCGGCTTTCATATAGGCAAATTACGGATCGCGGAAACAGGCTGGTCGGCGTCTGAGCAAGCCTTGCGCCCAGTACCAGTTAATCGTCCGCGTAAATCCTTCCTCTTGATTCGTGTAGGTTAGGCCCAACTCATCAGTGGCACGGCTTCCATCGGCGCGGAAGCCGTGTGCAGCGAGGCGGTAGGTTTCCCACGACAGGACCGGCGGTCTGCGGGTCAGGCGCGAAAGGGCTTCGCCGCCGAGCGCGTAGGGTGCGGCCAGTGGAGCGGGAATGGTCGGCGGCGACCAGCACCCGGCCAACCGACAGACCAGTCGGCCGAGTTCGGTCAATTTGCCGACCGTGCCCGCGAGAATATAGCGTTCGCCGACCCGGCCATTTTCAGCCGCCAGCACGTGCCCCCGAGCCGCGTCGTCAATGTACACCAAACTCACCCAGCCGGAAAAGAGCGCGGGGACCCGACCGTTGAGCAGGCTAGTGATAAAGCGCCCGGTGGGCTTGCGGTCGCCCGGGCCGTAGATGGCAGCGGGCTGGACGCAGATGAGTGGCACTCCTTTGTCCATATACGCGAACGCCACCTGCTCGGCTGCGCGTTTGGCCTTTTCATAACGTGAGAGGAAGTAGCCGCGATGGGCCGTTGTCTCGGTGGCGACTTGGCCTTTGGCCTCGCCAATACAGACGGCGGTACTGGTATAGACGACCTTGGCGACGCCGACTGCCAACGCCGCCGCCATAGCGTTGCGGGTCCCCTCGGTTTCAGTAGCCAAGAGCTCGGCCTCGTCCAATCTCCACAAATCGTAAAGAGCTGCGGCGTGGAAGAGGGTATCGCAACCTTCGAGCGCGGCTTCGATGCTCGCACGAACGAGGATGTCGCCGCGGACGATTTCGACGCCTAGGTCCTCCAGCGCCTCGGTCTGACTAGTGGGCCGCGCCAGCACCCGGACTTGCGCGCCGCTAGCGACGAGGGCGCGGACCAAAGCCCCGCCGACAAAGCCGGTGCCGCCGGTTACCAACGCCCGCATCAGGTGGCGGCTTCGGCACCGAGATGTTGGCGCAGAAAGACGCGCAGTGGAACATCCTCATCGGTGGGCGAGGTGTAACCGTAGCCACCGCTAGGCGCGTATCCTAGTAGCTGGCGGCGGATCGGATCAGAGCGCTCAAAAAGGTGTTCGACGGTCTGGTCGTCGCGGGGGCGGAGCCAGCGATAAGAGTAGCCGTAGAAGAGCGCCTTGCGGGCGATAGCGGAGGCGTTGGAACTGGCCGAGTGCCAGATCCGGCGGTCGAAGAGCACCGCACCGCCCTGCGGCACCAGCACAGGGACGGCGTTGTGGGGCAAAGAGTCGTCGGGGATCTCATACGTATCCAGCAAATGGCTGCCGGGCACGACCCAGAAATTGGCGCGGCCTGCTTCTGAACAGTCGCTGAGAAAATAGGCCATCTTGACCGAAATCCGCGGTCGGGGGCTGGACTCGATCTCGTGGTTGACGCGGTCCGAGTCTTGGTGCCAGCCCTGCATCTTGACTTGGCAATTGTTAGGCTCAGCGGGCGGGCTGTAGGCGAGGACGGTGTGGTAAATTTGGATATTCCAGCCGAGTGTTCCCCAGACTTTGGGCAGCGCACGGGGCCAATCGACCAAGTTTAGGTAATGCTCGTGGCGCCAAACCATGTCGCGGACGGTCAGCCGGGCGTAGGGACCGACGCCGCGCTTTTGGCGCTCCTCAGCGTCAATCCGGTCGGAGACTTCCACGAGTGCGTCAACCACGTCGGGAGGCAGCATCTCGTCGAAGACGAGGTAGCCGCGCTGGGCAAACTCTAGATGTTCAGCCTCGGTCAACGCGTACTGCAAGCAAGAAGAATCCATGGAAGCCCTCATCTAAACGGCGAGCCATTGGGCCGCGAACTACAGGTCGTAGCCGACTTCGCCGTGCTCGCTCAAGTCGAGTCCATCGGTCTCGGTATCCTCATCTACGCGTAGGCCGCTGACTTTGTCGATGACCTTGAGAATGATAAACGAGACGATTAGGGTGTAAACGGCTGCGCCGACCGCGGCGAAGGCTTGGATGCCGAACTGTTTGCCCATGTTTAAGCCCTCGACGGTGCCGCCCAAGGCGGTCGAGGCGAAGAAGGACACCAGCAGAACTCCGACCAAGCCGCCGAAGCCGTGAACCCCCACTACGTCGAGCGCGTCGTCGTACCCGCAGGTGCGCTTGAGCCAAGTGGCGGCCCAATAGGCGACGAGGCTGGAGCACAGGCCGATGGCAAACGCACCGAGCGGCCCCACCGTGCCCGAGGCCGGAGTAATGGCCGCTAGACCGGCGATGGCGCCGGTGGCAAAACCGAGGGCACTGGGTTTGCCGTTTCTGATCCATTCGATAAAAATCCACGTCAGTGCCGCGACGCTGGGCGAGATTTGGGTGACCACGACCGCCATAGCCGCCTGCCCATTCGCCGCCAAGGCACTGCCGCCGTTGAAGCCGAACCACCCAACCCAGAGCATGGCCGTGCCGACGAGGTTCATGGTCATGTTGTGCGGGGGCATGGGATGCTCGGGATAGCCAGCGCGCTTGCCGACGACGATCGCGGCTACCAATGCGGCCGACCCGGCGGTGATGTGGACGACGATGCCGCCGGCAAAGTCAAAGACGCCCATGGCGCCCAAGTAGCCGCCTTCTCCCCAGACCATGTGCGTGATGGGCAGATAAACCAAAACGCACCACAGCCCACTGAACCACAACACGGCCGAAAATTTCATGCGCTCGGCAAAGGCACCGACGAAAAGCCCGGGGGTGATGATGGCAAACGTCATCTGAAAGACGAAGAACAGCGATTCCGGGATGGTGCCCGAGAGGCTATCTACGGTGACGCCGCTGAGAAAGGACTTGGACAGGCCGCCGATAAAGGGGTTGTTGGCCGTAAAGGCCAAGCTGTAGCCGAAAATGGTCCATAGGATAGTGATCAGGGCCGCAATCCCAAAGCAGTGCATAAAGACCGAGAGCACGTTGCGGGTGCGGACCAGACCGGCGTAAAACATGGCCAAGCCGGGGATCATCATAAAGAGAACTAAGCCGGTGGAAATCAGGATCCAAGCCGTGTCGCCGGTGTCGAGCGCGTCTTGGGCGAAGCTAGCATTGGGAACTGCGAAAGAAATAAGAGCTAACAGGGCGAGGAGGCCCCACTTTCTGCGAACCAGCATGTCGAACCCCCTTTATTTAAGTGCGAACCAAGTGGAATGCGTACGAGAGTAAGGCTTTATAAATACGAAAATTCTGGTCTTTGCCCAAGCGTTTGCGGCAAAGTTGTTAGGTTGAAACGACAAAAATGGCGCGGAAGGGGTGTGAATTTTGCAGCGAAAGGTCCGGCGTTAGTGGAGCAATAGTTCGCGAATCGCCTGCTGCCGATAGGCAAAAATGCGTTTGAGCTGGAGTTTGACTAAGAGCAGAGACATCGCTGCTCCGAGGACGTGGGGTTTAGGCGGCATGGCCGTGGACGATTTGGTCCATGACCCGGCTAGTGCGGGCGGCGCTTGCGCCGGTGCTGGGGCATTCGCCTCGGCCCAACAGGGCATTGACTACCGTCTGAATCAGGGGTTGCTGGACGTGTTGGGGCGGGTCAATGGCGAAGGTTTGGGTTCCGGCGTTGGTAGTCAATTCGACCGGGGTGAAGGCGAACGTGGAAAAGGCGATCCGGCCCTTGTCGCCGCCGATTTCGATTCGGTCGCAGCGCTGGTCGGCGGCGAAGTTCCAGACTCCTGCGCCGAGTGCGCCGGACTCGAATGCGAAGCTGGCGGTAACGGCATCTTCGGCTTGGTAGAGCTTGGCTTGGTTGGTCGCGTGGCCCGAGGCGTGGGCAATGGGGCCGAGCAGAAAGTCGAGGAAGTCGAACTGGTGTGAGGCTAAGTCGAAGAAGTGGCCGCCGCCCGAGACCTCTGGGACGACGCGCCAAGGCAGGTCGTCGGGATCCTCTGACGCGGGTTGGCAGAGTGCGATGGAGGCGAAGCGCACCGCGCCGATGGCCCCTTCCTCGACCAGCGACTTGACCTTGAGAAAGGCGGGCAAGGCGCGGCGGTAGTAGGCGACGAAAAGCGGTACCCCGGCCCGGCGGCAGGCGTCGATCATCGCCACACACTCGCCGTGGTTGCGCGCCATTGGCTTTTCGACGTAAACAGGTTTGCCGGCGCGGGCGACTTGGGCGGTGTAGTGCGCGTGGGTGTCGGGGGGCGTCGCGATATAGACCGCATCGACGGCTGGGTCGCCGATGAGTGCGACGGCTTGGTCGTACCACTTGGGCACGCCGTGGCGCACGGCATAGTCGCGGGCTTTGTCCGCGTCGCGGCGCATGACCGCCACCAGTTCGGAATCGCGAGTTTTGTACAGGGCGGGGCCGCTCTTTACTTCTGTAACGTCGCCGCAGCCGATGATGCCCCAGCGAATTGTAGCCATAAAACGTTCTCCTGATGAGCGAGTTAGGCGGCCTGTTGGACGATAGCTAGCAGGCCGTCGGCGGCACGATTATCTTCGGCGCGGAGGACGCTGAGCCGTGGCTGGGGTAACGGCCCTCGAATCGGTGGGCATGGAAGTGGATTCGCTCAATCAAAGGCTGAAAACAATCCCGCCAAATCCGCCTCATCTTCCTCGGTGGGGCCATCGGGAGCGGGAGCGGCAATCGGTCGCAGGTTGAACTCTTCCTCAACTGTCTTCCATGAGTTGAATGCAAGATTGTCTACATCTGCTAGCCCTATCAGAATCCCCACGATGCGGACGTTGCCAGCTGCATCAGGAACGGTGTAGACGGGAGCACCGCTGTCTCCTCTGACGGAGCCACCGCCACGAGAGTGATTGATGTATTCATAGAAAAAGCCATTTGTGTCTTCCCCAAACACCAAGAGCTTATCCCCTCTAGCAACACTATTGATGGGAATGCCGGTCACGGCACCAGAGACCCGGATGGGCAGCCCTTCTGTCGGCTCTTGTGATCCGACAACCTTGTGGGTCTTGCCGTTTGCACCGCGGACGGTGAGAGGGACGAGACGTTCAATGTAGTCATCGCTTCCTTGGTCAAGGCAGAACTCTTCGCCGTCACCGCTCCAGGTCAGGGAACAGCCGGGTGTCTTGGGATGCGGGTATGCAACGAGGGCGGCGTCGCCTGAAAGGAATCGTTTGTCCTCCTCTGTCTCCCACCCGACAAATTTGTCTCGTCCGGCGGCGTTTACTTGCTCGGCGACCGAAAGGAATCGCTTGTCTCCTTCGGTGTAGAAGGATGGCATTTGGAAGACTTTGCCGAGGAAGTGCTGCAGCTCTTTGACAAAGCCAGCGCTCCTGCCGTGTCCGATCATAGTGTCAGTTCTGGAGTAGTCTCCAATGGATCGTGCCGTTTCGTCATCATAGGTGCTCCTCACAACAACGTGGCCGGATGCAATGAAGCCGCGGACACCGGTGGTGGTTTCAACACCGCCGAGGGTGATGGTGCCACATCTTCTAGGGATCTCTCCGCCAGGATCTCCAATAAAGAGGGTAAACATAATATCACCACCCATAGGGGTACTTCGCTCTGGCACATCCCAACACCGTGCATACGGTGGACCAGGATCTTCCGGTTTGATACGGACGAGGACGGTAGCAGGAGTATTTGCACAGAAGGTGTCAGCACAGACGTAGTAGTAGTACCGTGTTGTACGTGACACGGTTGGTGCGCTGTGAGTGCTGGTAACAGTAACCGTTGCGTTTGGTGCAAGGGTACCGGTTGTTGCGGTGTTTGATTCTCTGGTACCACTAGTCCGTGGTGTCGTTGTCTCACTGGTGTGTCGGTAGATATGGATAGCTGCATCGTCTGTCTCGGTGCCGGTGTTGGTAATGGTTGCCTGTATCGTCAGGGTGTCGGTTGACTGGAGTGATGATGGGGTAGCGGTTGGATTGGTAACGGAAAAGCCGGTGATTGTTGCCGGTGTCTCTGGTTCAGGGGTCGTGTCTGTCGTTGTCTGCACGGACACGGCGGCGGCTTCGCTGCAGCTACCCTCCACACAGACGTAATAGTGGTAGGTTGACGGGATCGCAGGTGCAGTCGCTCTCAGTGCTTTGAGTATTGACGAACCGGGCTCCAAGGCCGGGATTGCGGTGGTTGCGGTCTCTGGTGTCCCGCCAAGGGTTGGGGTTGGGGTTGTCGCGGTGTGTCGGTAGAGGCGTGCAACGGTTGCTGCCGAGGGGGTGGTGCCGGTGTTGGTTACTCGTGTGTAGAGCGCAATCGTGTTGCCCGACGGCACTGACCGTGGCGGCGTAACGGCGTACGTAACGGTGAGGTCTGGCTGTTCCGTTTCTTCTGTGTCCTCCTCAGGTTCCCCCGGCTCAACCGGCTCGACAACGACCGATCCCGGCGCAGCAGCAATCATCACGTTGTCGATTGCAACGGTGGTAAAGTCATTGGTGGTGATCCCGAAGAACCGCAGAGAAAAGGCATTACTGATCTGGTCCCCGGAGAGCGTAAAGGTCTCCAAGTGCCATTGGCCGTCAGCATGCTGACCGTTCCAGCTCGTCAGCCGACGGTAGGAGCCGTTGTTGCCGATATCAACACCGAGGAACTCATTGTCGGTCATCCCGGGATCCATCCAGCGGTAGAAGGAGAGGGTGACGGTGTCCTGGGCTGACAGGTCAACCGGTGTCTCAAGGGTCAGGAAACAGACCGAACAGCCTTCTGCTTTTGCAACGATGTTTCCTGGACCTTCACCAGGAACACCGCTGTCGGTATCAAGCGATGCCGCTTCCCACTCGGTGGTGCGCCACCCGCCAAGTCCTTCTTGGAAAGTGTCCAGAAAGACGTTGATCGGCTCTTCGGTCTCCTCAGCATCCTGTGCCGGGGTCACGGTCAACGTCCAGGAGTTCAATGTTCCTGCATCGCCCCGTTCGTAGTCACCAACACGCAATTGCCAGGTCCCCTTGGCAGCCTGTCCCTGCAGTGCGTCCGTCGTTACAATGGTGCCGGTGATGTCGGCCTCGGAGCCAATACCACTTCGTGTACCGTCGTAGAGTGTCGTAGCCACCCCGCTCGGTGCCACGAGCTCAACCTTCAGGTCACTGCTAGACGGGTGGGTGATATCCACCACCACGGCAACAGAGCCGACCGTCACGTCATGCGGCACCCCAATACGACCCACCACCTGCTGTGCCTTGCTGTGGTCGCGCAACCCGGCATTGGGCGATTCAGCAAAGGAAATCGGCGGACCAAAGCGCGTCACCGGGGCAACAGTTCTGAGGGCGGTCGTGGTCGACCGCCTTGTCACCTTGCCAGACTGCCGAACCACACCGATCGACGGCTCCACGTGAATCGGCGTGGCCGGAAAGCGCTGCTTTAAGGCTTCGTAGAGCCGTTTGCCGCCCTGTTGGGTCCAGTAGGCGCGGTCCAGGCCAAGATAGAGGCGATCCTCGCCGTCAACAGGCAGGACGCCCGAGAGGAGCACCGGCACCCCGTTGAGCAGCCGCGCCACCGTGGCGTCCTTTTTCTCCGTGCCGAGGATCGAGGCCCACACCACCTCCGTAACCGGGTTCAGCGAGTACCCACCCGGTTGACCCATCCGCAGCGACGCGACCGCCGCATCGGACGGATGGGCTACATAGGTGGCCAGCAGCCCCGCGTCGGCCAGCTCGACGCGACCATCGCAGTTGACATCGCCCAGCGTCATCAAGCCGTGGTTAGGAAGCGATAGGGCGGGATGAACACTATACATGGCCACCAGCAGCCCGTCGTCCAGATCCACTCGGCCATCGGCGTTCACATCGCCGAGCATCCCCTCCAACGTCGCCACCACCTTCCCCCGCACATTCGGTTCCGCCGCCACCACCAGCTCCACCGGCCCCTGACCCGCCGCGACGACAAAGTCCGCGTCCACATACGTAACTAGCCCTTCCCCCGACACCACCAACCCATACGTCGCCGTTGATCCCGCCGCCAGCGGTACCTTCGCCACACTCCCCCCGCCCAGCGGCACCCCCGCCTGCCCATCCAACAGCACCATCTTCCCCGTCCAATGCGCGCCATCCACCATCAAGCGGTAGAAATACACCCCCGAGGCGGCCGCACCACCCGCCGCATCCGTGCCATCCCACCGCGCCACATACGCCCCCGCCCCTTGCTGGCCATCCACCAGCGTCGTCACCCGCTGACCCAAGATGTTGAACACCTCCAACCGCACCGGCGAAGGGGCCGAAAGTTGATAGGGAATCAGCGTCGAAGGATTGAACGGATTGGGATAGCTTTGCCCCAGCCCAACTTCTGACGGCAGCACCAAAGCTCCACCCGCCAGCGGCAGCGCAAACGTTCCCGCCTCGTCGGTGGTGGCTTGCCCCACTGGCCCTCGGCGCAGATCGGCTAGGTCAAACAGCACCACCTGAGCACCCGCCACCGGCAACCCATCCGACAGCCGCACCTGACCCGAAATGACCGGCGGCGAAACCGGACTCGCGTCAACGGAAACTAACAGACCAACAAGACAGACCATGAGAAACGGCATAACTCCTTGTACTCCTTTGCGAGCAGAATAGCCGTGCGGCGAAAAAACGCTAACTACAACATCCCCTCAAAGTAGCAAAGAATTTCCTAACCACGAAATTCCCCTATACTATATTAATTGACGTTACGCAGCCTTACGATCAAACCCACCACGGAGTGCAACATGACCCATTCCGAACTCCTCAAGCGCATCACGGTGCGTCCGGATATTTTCGATGGCAAGCCCATCATTCGCGACATGCGTATCTCGGTGGAACTCATCCTGAGCTTGTTGGCCCAAGGGGTAGATCCAGAGGCCATTTTAGCCGATTACCCCGAACTCGAACCGGCCGACCTGCAGGCGTGTGTTGCCTACGCGCACGCAGTGATCTCGCACGATACGCTGTCCGCCGTAGCCATAGCAGCCCCTTGAAATTCCTCATTGACCAGTGTGCCGGCCGCCTGCTAGCCGAGTGGTTGCGTGGCCAAGGCCATGACGTCGTCGAGTCGCGTGCGCTTGGACCAGACCCAGGCGACCGGGCGTTGCTCAAAATCGCCTCTAACGAACAAAGAATTCTCGTGACGATTGATACCGATTTCGGCAAGCTGGTGTTCGTTTGGGAAGTTCCACATGCGGGGTTGGTACGCCTCCCGGACGTGCCGACCGAGCAACGCATCGCCTTAATGGCCGAGTTGCTCAAGCGGCATCGGCAGGCGCTTGAAATGCAGGCGATCATCACGATTCGCGGCGGGCGGATTCGCATCTCCCAGCCGCCGGCTGCGACCGATTAGCTCGACGCGCTCGATACATTCGTCGCATCCCCGCTTAGCTCAACCGTCGGCGACCCGATTATCTTCGGCGACGCGAACGCCGAGCCGTGGCTGGGGTAACGGCCCTCGAATCGGTGGGCATGGAAGTGGATTTGCTCAATCAAAGGCTGAAAACAATCCCGCCAAATCCGCCTCATCTTCCTCGGTGGGGCCATCGGGAGCGGCAATCGGTCGTAGGTTGAATTCGTCTTTGACCTTTTTCCATGAGGTGAAAATGAGCGTAGATTCGCTTGGGTCTTCGTCTGGCCGTGATCCTATCAGAACCCCCACGATGCGAACGTTGCCATCTGCATCAGGAATGGTGTAGACAGGAGCACCACTGTTTCCTCTGGTGGATTTGCCGCCACGGGAGTAGTTAACATATTCATAAGAGAATCCGTCAGTAGTATAACCACCACCCACCAAGAGCTCATCCCCCTTGGCAACACTGCTAATGGGAATACCGGTTACAGCGCCAGAGACTTGGATAGGCAATCCTTCTGTCGGCTCTTGTGATCCGACAACCTTGTAGGTTTCACCATTTGCACCGCGGATGGTGAGTGGGACGAGGCGTTCAATGTAGTCATCGCTTCCGAGGTCAAGGCAGAAGTCTTCACCGTCACCGCTCCAGGTCAGAGAACAGCCGGCTGTTTTGGGATGTGGGTACGCAACGAGAGCAGCGTCAGTGGAGAGGATTCGCTTGTCTCCTTCCACGGAGAAGGATGGCATTTGGAAGACTTTGCCGAGGAAGTGCTGCAGCTCTTTGGCAAAGCCAGCGCTCCTGCCGTGTCCGATCAGAGTGGCAGTTCTGGAGTAGTCTCCAATGGATCGTGATATTTCATCATCATAGGTGCTCCTCACAACAACGTGGCCGGATGCAATGAAGCCGCGGACACCGGTGGTGGTTTCAACACCGCCAAGGGTGATGGTGCCACAGGTTCTAGGGATCTCTCCGTCTGGATCTCCAATAAAGAGGGAAAGCATAGCATCACCACCCATGGGGGTACTTCGTTTTGGGATAGCAAAGCAGTGTTCGTACGGCGGACCAGGATCTTCCGGTTTGACACGGACGAGGACAGTAGCAGGATCAGTTGTACAGAAGGTGTCAGCACAGATGTAGTAGTAGTACCGTGTTGTACGTAATACTGTTGGTGCACTGTGGGTACTTGTTACCGTTACTGATGCGTTTGGTGCAAGGGTGCCGGTTGTTGCGGTGTTTGATTCTCTGGTACCGCCAGTTCGTGGTGTCGTTGTCTCTTGTGTGTGTCGGTAGACATAGATAGCTGCATCGTCTGTCTCGGTACCGGTATTGGTAATGGTTGCCTGTATCGTCAGAGTGTCAGTTGACTGTAGTGATGATGGGGTAGCGGTTGGATTGGTAACAGAGAAGCCGGTGACGGTTGTCGGTGTTTCTGGTTCAGGGGTCGTGTCTGTCGTTGTCTGCACGGACACGGCGGCGGCTTCGCTGCAGCTACCCTCCACACAGACGTAATAGTGGTAGGTTGATGGGATAGCTGGTGCAGTCGCTCTCAGTGCTTTGAGTATTGACGAACCGGGCTCCAAGGCCGGGATTGCGGTGGTTGCGGTCTCTGGTGTCCCGCCAAGGGTTGGGGTTGGGGTTGTCGCGGTGTGTCGGTAGAGGCGTGCAACGGTTGCTGCCGAGGGGGTGGTGCCGGTATTGGTTACTCGTGTGTAGAGCGCAATCGTGCTGCCCGACTGCGCGGACCGTGGCGGCGTAACGGCGTACGTAACGGTGAGGTCTGGCTGTTCCGTTTCTTCTGGGTCCTCCTCAGGTTCCCCCGGCTCCTCCTCTTCTTCAGGTTCCCCCGGCTCAACCGGCTCGACAACGACCGACCCCGGCGCAGCAGCAATCATCACATTGTCGATTGCAACGGTGGTGAAGTCATTGGTGGTGATACCGAAGAACCGCAGAGAAAAGGCATTACTGATCTGGTCACCGGAGAGCGTAAAGGTCTCGAGGTGCCACTGACCGTCAGCGTTTTGACCGCTCCAGTTCGTCAGCCGTTGGTAGGAGCCGTTGTTACCGATATCAATACCGAGGAACTCGTTGTCTGCGGTGCCGGGGTCGAGCCAGCGGTAGAACGACAGGGTAACAGAGTCGTATGCTGAGAGGTCAACCGGTGTCTCAAGGGTCAGGAAACAGACCGAACAGCCTTCTGCTTTTGCAACCACGTTCCCCGGACCTTCACCAGGAACACTCGTGTCCGTATCAAGCGATGCCGCTTCCCACTCGGTGGTGCGCCATGCCCCGAGTCCTTCCTGGAAAGTGTCCAGAAAGACGTTGATCGGCTCTTCGGTCTCCTCAGCATCCTGTGCCGGGGTCACGGTCAACGTCCAGGAGTTCAAGGTTCCTGCATCGCCCCGTTCGTAGTCACCAACACGCAATTGCCAAGTACCCTTGGCCCGCTGTCCTTGCAGTTCGGTGGAAACCGGCAACTCGCCGACGAGGTTGGCCTCGGGGTTAATCCCCTCTCGGACCCCGTCGTAGAGCGTCGTCGCGACCCCACTCGGCGCGACGAGCTCAATCTTCAGGTCACTGCTAGATGGGTGGGTGATATCCACCGCCACGGCAACAGAGCCGACCGTCGCGTCATGCGGCACCCCAATACGGCCCACCACCTGCTGTGCCTTGCTGTGGTCGGGCAACCCGGCGTTGGGCGATTCAGCAAAGGAGATCGGCGGACCAAAGCGCGTCACCGGGGCCACGGTTCTGAGGGCCGTCGTGGTTGGCCGCCTTGTCCCCTTCCCATCCTGCCGAACCACACCGATCGACGGCTCCACGTGAATGGGCGTGGCCGGAAAGCGCTGCTTTAAGGCTTCGTAGAGCCGTTTGCCGCCCTGTTGGGTCCAGTAGGCGCGGTCCAGGCCAAGATAGAGGCGATCCTCGCCGTCAACAGGCAGGACACCCGACAGCAGCACCGGCACCCCGTCGAGCAACCGCGCCACCGTGGCGTCTTTTTTGTCCGTGCCGAGGATCGAGGCCCACACCACCTCCGTAACCGGGTTCAGCGAGTACCCACCCCGTTGACCAATCCGCAGCGACGCGACCGCCGCATCGGACGGATGGGCTACATAGGTGGCCAGCAGCCCCGCGTCGGCCAGCTCGACGCGACCATCGCAGTTGACATCGCCCAGCGTCATCAAGCCGTGGTTAGGAAGCGATAGGGCGGGATGAACACTATACATGGCCACCAGCAGCCCGTCGTCCATGTCCACGTGGCCATCGGCATTCACATCGCCGAGCATCCCCTCCAACGTCGCCACCGTCACCTTCATCCGCACCTGCGGCTCCGCCGCCATCTCAATAGCCACCGGCCCCTGACCCGCCGCGACGACAAAGTCCGCGTCCACATACGTAACCAGCCCTTCCCCTGAAACCACCAACCCATACGTCGCCGTTGATCCCGCCGCCAGCGGCACCGCCGCACCACGCGCCCCGCCCAGCGGCACCCCCGCCTGCCCATCCACCAGCACCATCTTGCCCGTCCAATGCGCACCTGCCACGGTCAAGCGGTAGAAATACACCCCCGAGGCCGCCGCACGACCTGCCGCATCCGTGCCATCCCACCGCGCCACATACGACCCGGCCCCTTGTTCGCCATCCACCAGCGTCGTCACCCGCTGCCCCAAAATGTTGAACACCTCCAACCGCACCGGCGAAGAGGCCGAAAGTTGATAGGGAATCAGCGTCGAGGGATTGAACGGATTGGGATAGTTTGGCCCCAACCCAACCTCTTGCGGCAGCACGAACGCCCCTCCCGCCGCCAGCGGCAGTGCAAACTGCCCCGCCTCGTCGGTGGTGGCTTGCCCCACCGCCCCTCGGCGCAGATCGGCTACGTCAAACAGCACCACCTGCGCACCCGCCACCAGCAACCCATCCGACAGCCGCACCTGACCCGAAATGACCGGCGACGAAACCGGACTCGCGTGAACGGAAACCAACAGGCCAACAAGACAGACCATGAGAAACGGCATAAATCTTGGTACTCCTTTTCCTCTTTAGAAGGAGACGACGTACAAACGAATTCCGCGCGGCGAAAAGACGCCAACCAGATGCAAATGCTTACATTCAAAAATAAAAAGGGCCTGTAACTGTTTACGTCAAGCAAAAAACGGTAGTGGACTGCTTTGAAATTATGGGTGGGGCTTGGTGCGTGACCTGTTTGGCAAGCTGGTGGCCGACCGAGGGGTGGTGGCTTATCCCACCGGCCCCCGGCGCAGACCAGCGAGTTAGGCGGCCTGTTGGACGATAGCTAGTAGGCCGTCGCCGTATTTTTCGGCCTTGGCCGGACCAATGCCGTGCGCCAGCTTGAGTTCTTCGAGGTTGGCAGGCCGCAGCAGGACGATATCGCGGAGTGTGCGGTCGCTGGCGATGACGTAGGGAGGCACCTTTTCGTCGCGGGCCAGTGTCATGCGATAATGGCGCAGTGACTCAAAGAGGGCTTGAGCGTTTTCGTCGAATTCCCCGCCGGGATCGGGGATGCGAGGACGGACGTGCGCGGTGCGAGATGCCGGGAGCGAGGCCGACTTCGGCGGCAGCAGCAGGCGCGCGGGCCGCTCGGCGTGAATGACTTGGCGTCCTTCCTCCGTGAGGACCACGACCGGCCGCTCTCCACCGAAGAAATCGACCCAACCGGCCGTTACTAGCCGGCGCAAAAGTTGCAAAAGCCACCGCTCAGAATGCTCCTTGAGGATGCCAAAGGTGGGGGTCCGATCTAGGCCGTCGCGTGCAAGGCGTGCGTCCGTGGTGCCGCGCAGGAGCTTGGCCGCCATTTGGATGCCGTAGCGTCCGTGCAGACGGGCGACCGCGCACAGGGCTTTGCGCACAGTAGTGGCGGCTTCTGTGGCGTCGCCTGCTTCGGCATGGGAGAGGTTACAGCAGACGTCGCAGCGGCCACAGCCCGAGAGCGTTTCCTCCTCGTCGCCGAAGTAGCGCAGAATAGCGTCGTGGCGACAGGAGCCGCCTTCGCTCCAGCGCATCAGTTCCAAAAAGAGATTCCACTTGTGCTGGACCACCGTCTGCTCAAGGGCATCGCTTTCGATCAGGCGGCGGCGCAGTGCCATGTCGCCGGAGGAGATCAGCAGCAAGCAGTAGGCATCCTCTCCATCACGGCCGGCGCGGCCGACCTCCTGATAGTACGCCTCGACCGAGCTGGGCGGGGCCAAGTGGGCAATGGCGCGCACATCGGCGCGGTCAATGCCCATGCCAAAGGCGTTGGTGGCGACGACGATTTGGACTCGGTCTTCGATAAAGGCGCTCTGAACGGAGTCTCGGTCTGGCCCCTCCATGCCCGCGTGATAGGCGGCCGCTCGCCAGCCATCCCCTTGGAGGCGGGCGGCTTCTTCTTCGGTACTCTTGCGGGTGGGGGCATAGACTATGGCAGTACCTGGCCTTTGGTCGGGCGCATCGAGGGCTTCGGCCAGCAGCGCATCAATCCGCTGTCGCCGCTCGGCGGCGCTGTTGATTTCGGTGACTCGCAGCGAAAGGTTGGGCCGGGCAAAGCCGCGCAATAGCTGTGGGGTGTCGCTCGGTAGCCCGAGGCGCTCGAGGATTTCGTCGCGTACCACCGGCGTGGCCGTGGCGGTGCAAGCGAGAACCCTACAGTCGGGCAGCTCGCGGACCAGCTCACCAATCTGCAAGTACTCGGGCCGGAAGTCGTGGCCCCACTCACTGATGCAGTGGGCCTCGTCCACGGCAATAAGCGAGCACTTGATCTGGCTCAGGAGCGCGCGGAAGCCGGAGAAGGTCAGCCGCTCGGGCGCGGCATAGACCAGCTTGTACTGGCCTTGGGCCACCCCGTACATGCGGCGGCGCAACTCGTCGCCATCGAGGGTCGAGGATAGGTACGTGGCGGCGAGGCCGCGCCGCTCTAGTGCTTGGACTTGATCGTGCATCAGGGCGATGAGCGGCGAGACCACTAAGGCCGTGCCCGGCAGGAGGGCCGCGGGTAGCTGGTAGGTCAAGCTCTTGCCACCGCCGGTGGGGGCGACCAAAAGCAGGCGACCGATGTCGAGCAGGGTTTCTATGGCCTCGCGTTGACCGGGTAGAAAACTCGCAAAGCCGAGCCGGCCCAGCGCGGCGTCGAGAACGGCTGGGGGAGGCTTGAGGGAGGAGGCGTCGCTGATGCAGGGCTGGCTCATAATACCGCGCTCAAAAACAGGTGGCTAGCCGCGACCAATTATCGGCGATGAGCAAGAGGACGTTTTTATGTTTGGTCATTCGAGAGGATTGGATCGGCGTGGTAGGACCTCGCGGAAAAATATAACTCGCCTGAGCAGTCGGCCCAAGACTCTTGCAATTGGCGTACCAGTGCTTTGCAAGCCCAATTTTCAGAGAAGACAGGCGCATGCCGCAAAAAGCGCTGTGCAGAATACTACACAGCGCTGTATCGTCTGCCGGACTCGGGCGCGGCGGACGATCTGCTGCAAATGACTTTGAGAACTAGCTGCTCTGCTTGGACGTTCAGGATCGCCGTGGACCCGGACAACATTACGCTAGCCCAGACAGAGGGCTAGCTCTATCCGATGATCCTTCACGAGATGGGTTGTTGCTTAGACATAGGAGCGTTTTAGAAGGAGGCTGTTGGCTTTGAGTGGCCCCTTCCTGTGGCGTGGAGGATTGTCCGTAATAGTATGTTACGCAATGTGTTACGGAATGACAAGAAAGGGAGACCTATCCTCCAAGGTGCTTATGAGTAGGAGAGGTCTTGAATATCCATGCAGTCAACACCGCTGCGTATCTTACGTGAGTTTCCCAAACTAAGCGTTGCAAAGATTGTATATTGAATTTGAACGCCTTGCGGCTTTCTTGAGTAAGCGCGGCGCAAAATTTGAACACCAAGTACAGAAAAAGGATAGGGGCACCTTTTAGTATGTGCCAAAATAATTCTTTTATAATACGTTCACAGGTATCAATTATAACCTTCTTATATTTTTCATCATTTATAGCTGCGAATACTCCTTCTAAATCTTCTACTTCTTTTTGTGGGACTTTGTCTTTCCACCAATAGACAATCAGTAATCCCCCAAGATTCACTCTGTGAGCATGACGCAAAAGCCCATTTAGCACGTCACGGACCGCTACATATGCGGGGGAGTCAAAGGGAATCCCCATGTTATAAGTTGTTCTGAAAAGTGAATCCCGCAGTATAAATAGTTTGTATCGGAGTAAATCAGTCCGGTACTTCCGATAGCCCCAGAAGTAAATGATCCACCCGATAGACAGGCAAACTAAAAGCCTAATGCCTGCTACGATTGCTTCCATTTCGAGATTCATAGCTTATCCTCCGGTCGGGTATCGCCTGTTTCTGTCAGGTCACTTGAGACGCGGTTAGGATCAATAAGTTTCTCAGAATTTTCTTTCGCCGGGGCAAGTTCCTTTATGGTCTTTTTCCGCAGTATACTTTCTTTTATGGCCCAAGAAGTTGCAAAGAGCGTAAGGAGGTAAGAAGCGTACCTATCAAGAGAAAGATCAAGAATAGTCTTAAGAGCAAAATCAACCAAGGTTGTTTTACCGGCTAAGCTATCCACTGTTAGATAGAAGATAAAGGCCAATATGCAACCCCAGAACCAGGGTGTGGTCTTTTCGAAAATCCTGTATCGTAAGACGTACTTCCTAAACTCAAGATCGGTGTTATCGATGTCATTGGTTTTAGTTTTTTTAGTTTTTTTGGCCATATGTTGAAATTGTCAAGGCCATAAACCCCTTGTCAACCCCTATTTTATACTAATCAGTGTGGGGACATTGGATGTGTGAGTCCCATAAAAAGGCAGATCCGGTGTTTGAAGCCAAGACGCGGAAGGGAAAACGCGGCTAGGAGTGGCCGGATTCAAAGCTTTATTCGCCTATCGCTGAAGGCGCTCGAAGCTTCCGAGCTTATTGCGGATTGGACGCCGGAATCGTCAAAATCGAGGAACGAACTCAAGCTCACCCTAATCACAACTCTGTATCGTCTGCCGGACTCAGGCTCAGCCATCCCCGGAGGGGACTAGCCACTGCAAATGGCTTTGAGAACTAGCTGCCCTGCTTGGACGTTCAGGACCGCCGCTGATCCCAGGGGCCGTAGATGGCCAGCGTGGTGCCGGGATGCTGGATATTGACGAAGAGCACTTGGCCGTCGGGCGAGAAGGTCGCGCCGGCGAATTCGGAATTGTTCATGCGGTTGTGCCCGAAGCGGTAGAGCTGGCCGGCGGGCGTTACGCCGACTAGGTTGTTTTCCCCGCTGCCGTCTTCGCAGACGATCAAGTCGCCAAAGGGCGAGACCGTGAGGTTGTCGGCGTTGTCGACTAGGTCGCCGTCGTTTGGCTCGACAAAGAGTTCGAGCGTCCCCGGAGCCTTGCCCTCATCGGCCGTGCCCTCGTGCGGGCTAGGCTGGTAGCGGAAGATCTGGCCTTTCTTTTTGCGGCCGCCGCTGGTGCAGACAAAGTAAATCGCATCGCGGCCGTACCACATGCCCTCGCCGCGGGCAAAGCGGGCGCAGCCCTTGCCCTCAAAGCCCTGAATGCGCAAGTCGTTGTCTGGCGACTCGACGTTTTCTATATCGACCCAGCGCACGGCGAGCGGCTCGCCTGGGCGCACCAGCTCTTTTTCCCAGTTGCGGGTGTCCAAGCCGGGATGGTCGATTACGGCTAAGGCTTGCAGTCGGCCGGCTATTAGTTTGCCCGGTGCGTCGGGGATGTAGCGGTAGATCAAGCTGTCGCCGGTATCTTCGGTCTGATAGACGATTCCCGAGCGAGGATCGACGG
Organism: Candidatus Latescibacterota bacterium; assembly: GCA_965261395.1. Taxonomy (GTDB): domain Bacteria; phylum Latescibacterota; class UBA2968; order UBA8231; family UBA8231. The sequence goes on along the minus strand of OZ253462.1, from coordinate 764,920 downwards.
CGATGGCCTCGTGCACGAAGCGCCCCATGGCCTTGAGCGGCACTGGCGCGGCGCGGCGGATTTCTGTGGTAGCGGGGACCTCGAAGTTGTAGCCATGGTCTTTTTCGATCGGCCCGTCGATCCGCTGGGTCGTCTCTTCGCAGCTAATCCAGCTATGCCAAGGGGTCGGCCCACCGGCGCAGTTGCGCACCGTGCCGGCCAAGCTGAGAAATTTTCGCTCCACTGCGCCGGTTTGCGCGTTGTACACGATGTTCGTGGTGCCGCCCAAGGACGGCATCTGGCCTTGGCCCCAGTCGTACAGATCTTCTTTGGGCAGTTTGCCCAGATTCTCGTTGTCGTCGCCAAAGGCACCGGCTTCTTTCGACCCGGGGCTCAGCTCTTGGTTGCACACCAAAACGACGCGGCCTTCTGGCCCGGGGAAGGCAGCCATCCCGTCGGCTGCGCCCGGCAATCGCAGACCATCGTCCATGAGTTCGCCGGCGCGTGCGAGAACCCGATAGCTAAAACCCTCGGGCAGGTCGAGGATGCCTCCGGGGTCGGGCACGAGCGGCCCAAAGCTATTTTCGAGCGCTGGAGCGCCCCACGCGAGGTGACGATGGAGGCCGGCAAAGCCGATGGAAACGGCCGCCGCGCTTTTGAGGAATTGGCGTCTAGAAACAGGCATGAGAGAGGCTCCATAGATAAAAGGCATGAGATCGGCTCGAAGGGAACTTGTACAATAATACCAAGGCGTAGCTCATGGTCAAATGCGAGCTCTCCCGGCGCACGACCTTCGTCATATATATTTTAGAACGATGCAATTCCAAAAACCCCAGTGGCACGATGAACTGCCCTCGACTAATACAACCTTGGTCGAGTGGCTGCGCGAGGGCCGAGACCTGCCCGACGGCTTCGTGCTCGCCGCTCGTTCTCAGACCGCTGGCCGGGGTCGCTACGAGCGGCAGTGGCTCGCCCGGCCCGGCCGCAATCTGACCTTTTCCGTGTTGTTGCGGAGCGATGCGTCGCCGTTGCAGTTTCTGTCGCTGCCGCAGGCCGCTGCTTTGGGTGTGGTGGCCTATTTAGAGGAAAAGGGCTTGGCGGCTCAGACCAAGTGGCCCAACGATGTGCTAGTGGGCGGTCGCAAGATCTGCGGCATTTTGGCCGAGCGCTGCAATGGGGTCGTCCTCGGAATCGGCCTCAACGTCAACATGGATGCCGACGAGGCGGCGTCCATCGGCCAGCCCGCTACTTCGCTGCGGATTGAGACGGGGGCCGAGCGAGATGTCGAGAGGACTTTGGACGAACTGCTGGCGCATTTGCAGGTGTGGATCGGGCGCTGGGGAAAAGGCGGCTTTGCGGCGCTGAGTGCGGCGTGGGAGTCTCACTGCGCCAACTTAGGCCAGTACGTCGCAGTCGGTGGGCACACGGGCGTGGTGCTAGGCTTTGGTGCCGCCGGACAACTGCTGCTGCGCGAGGACGACGGGACGCGGCGCGAGGTGTGGACCGGGGAGGTGGCTTAGCTTATGTGCGCTAGCACCTGTCCGTTGGCCACCTGATCTCCGGCATCCACCGAAATATCGGTGACCGTGCCCCCGACGGGAGCCGTTACCGGCATTTCCATTTTCATGGCTTCGAGCACTATGATTCCGTCGCCCGCTTCTACGCGGTCGCCGACTTGGGCAAGATAGCGGATTACTTTCCCGGGCATCTGGGCTTGCACGGGTGTGCCCCCATCAGCCTTGGGCGCCGGCGGGGGAGCCGCCCCATCGGTCGCTGGATCCAAGCTGACTTGGAAGCGGCGGCCATCCACGGTGGCCGTGTCGCCATCAATGGCTACGGCATAGCGACGGCCATCGACGGTGATCGCATAGTGCGCCGGACCGTCGGTTGGGGCCTCTTCCTTTTGCTTTCTCTCCACCTTGCGCACGCCGATCTCGCCTTCTCCCTGGAGGAAGGCGAGGCCCTTGTCTTGGCAGGTGGCGACGATGAAAATGTTTTCGTCTGTCTCGGCGAGGCCGGCTTCTTGTAGTTGTTTGCGGGCCGGTTCGACGCCCTTGTTTGGGTCGGCGTCGTTGCGTTCGAGTGGATTTTGGGTCGTTGGCTCTAGCTCGAGCTGTTGAGCGGCGATTTCGACGACTGAGGGGTCGGGCGCGACCGGCGTCTTGCCGAAGTAGCCCAAGACCATCTGGCCGTAGGGCGCGGCGATCCGCTCCCAAGGACCGAACATGACGTTGTTGAAAGCCTGCTGAAAGTAAAATTGCGAGACCGGCGTCACCGAGGTGCCGAACCCGCCCTTTTCGACGACCTCGCGCATGGCCTTGATCATATCCGGGTACTTGTCCATGATGCCGTTGTCGCGCAGCATCTGGGTGTTGGCCGTCAGCGCGCCGCCGGGCATGGGGCTCCAGGGAATCATCGGCTCCACGGCCACCGCTTCGGGCGGCAGGAAGTAGTCGGCCATGCACTCCTTGAAGACTTCCTCGGCGTCGCGGATTTTGTCGATGTCGATGTCGAGGTCGTAGTCGGAGCCGCGCAGCGCGTGCCACATGACGATGATGTCGGGCTGGCAGGTGCCGCCAGAGCAAGGAGCCATAGACAGGTCGATGGCGTTGGCACCGGCGTCGAGGGCGGCCATGTTGGCACTGACGCCAATGCCGGCCGTTTCGTGCGTGTGGAAGTGGATGAAGGTGTCCTCGGGCAGCATGAGACGCGCCTCGGAGATGGTTTCATAGACTTTGGCGGGGACGGCCGTGCCCGAGGCATCCTTGAAGCAGACGGCGTCGTACGGGATGCCGGCGTCTAGTATCTGGCGCAAGGTATCGGTGTAGAAGGCCGCGTCGTGGGCACCAGAGCAGCCCGGAGGCAGCTCCATCAGCGTGATGCAGACTTGGTGTTTGAGCCCGGCATCGACGATGCACTGCCCCGAGTAGATGAGGTTATCGACATCGTTGAGCGCATCGAAATTGCGGATGGTCGTGATGCCGTGCTTTTTGAAGAGCTCGGCGTGGAGCTTGACGATGTCGCTCGGCTGCGATTCGAGACCGACCACGTTGACTCCCCGCGCCAAGGTTTGTAGGTCGGCATCCGGGCCGACCGTTGCGCGAAAGGCGTCCATCGCGGCAAAGGCGTCTTCGCCGCAGTAGAAGTAGAACGATTGGAAGCAAGCCCCGCCGCCGGCCTCGAAGTAGTCGATGCCAGCTTCCTTGGCCGCGGCGACGGCGGGCAGAAAATCGGACGTGAAAACGCGCGCTCCATAGACCGACTGGAAGCCGTCGCGAAAGGCGGTACACATGAAGCGAACTTTCTTCTTGTTCACGGTCGCATCCTCGTTGTCTATCCCACCAGCACGGACCACAAGACGCCGGCAGCTACCGCCGAGCCGATGACCCCGGCGATATTGGGGGCCATCGCATGCATCAGCAGGTAGTTATTGGGGTCTTCCCGCTGGCCCATCATCTGCACCACGCGGGCCGAGTCGGGCACAGCCGAGACCCCGGCAGCGCCGACGAGAGGGTTGATTTTGTCTTTGGTGAAGAGGTTCAAAAACTTGGCGAAGAGTACGCCGCTGGCCGTGGCGACTGCAAAGGACAGAGCGCCGAGGCTGAAGATGAGTACCGACTGCGGCGTGAGAAAGGTTTGGGCTTGGGTCGAGCAGCCCACTGAGAACCCGAGGAGGATGGTGACGATATCGACCATCGCGGTGCGGGCGGTCTGGGCCAAGCGCTCGGTGACGCCGCTTTCCTTGAGCAGATTGCCGAAGAACAGCATGCCGATCAAGCCGATCGCGCCCGGGGCGAGGAGCGCGCAGATGAGGAAGGCGGCGATGGGAAAGATAATCTTTTCGCGCTGCGAGACCTCGCGCGGGGGCTTCATGCGAATCAGCCGTTCGCGGCGAGTGGTCAAAAGTTTCATCACCGGTGGCTGGATGACCGGCACGAGGGCCATGTAGGAGTACGCAGCAATGGCGATAGCCCCGAGCAGGTGAGGAGCCAGCTTGGCCGCGAGGAAGATCGCCGTCGGCCCGTCGGCCCCGCCGATAATGCCGATGGCCCCGGCCTCGGTAGGAGTGAAGCCTAGGTAAAGCGCGCCGATCAAGGTCAGGAAAATGCCCGTCTGCGCCGCAGCCCCCAGCAGCACCAGCCGAGGGCTGGAGAGCATGGTCGAGAAATCGGTCATCGCGCCGATGCCGAGAAAGATCAGCGGCGGAAAGATCCCTTGGCTGACGCCAAAGTAGATGTAGTAGAGCACGCTGCCTTTGTCGTACACGCCGATGGCCATGCTGGAGATAGACGGGAGATTACCCACGATGCAGCCGAAGCCAATCGGCAACAGCAGCAGCGGCTCGTAGTCTTTGCGGATGGCGAGGAGGATGAAGACCGCGCCGATAGCGATCATCAACAGGTTGCCGCCCGACATGTTGGCCACGGCCGTGGTGGTGAGGAATTCGAGGAGAATCTCCATGGCCGTTTAGTCGTTTTGGCGGCGCGCGTGCAGGGCGAAGCCGATGGCCGCGGCGATTGCGGCTGCGTCGGTTTCCTTGTCCTGGCTCTGTGTGTGGAGTTGTGCTGGGGGAATATAGGGGTTGATCGCGGCGAGGATTCTCGGCAAGACGGCGATAAAAACGCTGACCAATACCAGGGCAGTGAAGACGATGCTCATGCCCACGAAGGCTAGGTCGAGCCCCTGGGCGATTGGGCTGTCGAGTGCGAGTTGCTTCATGTCTATATCTATAATGACTGCGCGGAAAGTGAAAAATATTAAGGTAGGGCGGCGGGCCGATAAGTCAAAAGGCGTTAGAACGTCGGCCCGGGCTGTTCGACGAGGTGCTTCAGATAGAGACAATACGCATTGTCTGGGGAGTAATTGGCGATGCGGAGGAGCTGTTCCTCGCCAATGTAGCCCTTGCGGTACGCTATTTCCTCGACGCAGCCCACTTTGAGCCCCTGCCGGTGCTCGATGGTTTGGACGAAGTTGCTGGCCTCTAGCAGACTCTCGTGCGTGCCGGTGTCGAGCCAGGCAAAGCCCCGCCCCAACACCTCGACCTTGAGCTGCTGGCGGCGCAGATACTCGATGTTGACATCGGTAATCTCCAGCTCGCCGCGGGTCGAGGGTTTGAGGCCGCGGACGATGTCAACGACCTCCCCGTCGTAAAAGTAAAGGCCGATGACCGCGTAGTTGGACTTGGGGTTTTGCGGCTTCTCTTCAATGCTGATAGCGTTGCCCTCGGCATCGAATTCGACGACTCCGTAGCGCGTGGGATCCTTTACGTAGTAAGCGAAGACCAACCCTCCCTCCCGCAGTTGGCAGGCGCGCTGTAGAATCGCCGTCAGGCCGTGCCCGTAGAGGAAGTTGTCGCCGAATATCAAGGCACAGGGGTCGCAGTCGGCGAAATCGGCCCCCACGACAAAGGCGTGGGCCACGCCCTCGGGCCGGTCTTGGACCGCGTATTCAATGCTCAGCCCCAGCCGCTCGCCGTCGCCGAAGAGCTGGCGATAGAGGTCGATGTACTCTGGGCTGGAGATGATGAGGATCTCGCGGATATCGGCCAGCATGAGCACCGAGAGCGGGTAGTAGATCATCGGCTTGTCGAAGATCGGCAGGATCTGCTTGGAGACCGATACGGTCAAGGGGTAAAGGCGCGTGCCTTGGCCGCCGGCGAGAATGATGCCCTTCATGGAATCTACTCAGTAGCCTTTTTTTGCGGTCCTTGGGGACGGGGCCTCTGCGGCCAGACAATCTGCCGCCGCTCGGGCGTCAGGCGCGCCAACAGCTCGTCCGAGGGATGGTAGCCGTGGCGAAAGTTGCCCCAAGATGGCCCGTAGCGATAGACGAAAATACGGCGGGTGCCCTCGTTTTGGCGCCGAGCCGAGCCGTGCGAGAGGCCATCGACAAAGAGCAAGGCGTCGCCCTTGGCCATTTGGCACTCGACCGCACCGGTGATGCCCTCGACGGTGGCACCTTCGGGCCGCATGCGATGCCGGTCTAAGTCGGGATGCGTGAAGTTGGACTTGTGGCTGCCGGGGATCAGCATGGTTCCGCCGTCGCCCGGGCCGATGTCCGTGAGCGCGACGAGGATGTTGATTTGGCCGCACATGTAGCGTCCGCCGTGGTAGCGAAATTGGTTGCGCATGATGGGCGGATAGCCGCCGGAGTGCAGGCCGATAGCCTCCCCGGGCTGGCGAAAATTGGCAAAGTTTTCGTCGATGAAGAGCGGCCCGTGTGCGTAGTCGAACGTGCCCTCGCCGCCGACGAAGTGCTGCACTTTCTCGATCCAAGCGGGATGGTCAATCATCCGCTCAAAAGGTTCGCCCGCCTCGTAGATCTGCTGCAAGTTGAGGCCATCGACGGTGCCATAGGTATGGGCGTGGACAGGGCCGTACCAGTCGCCCGGCTCTAGCGGCGGGATGGCGTCGAGGCAATCGTTGAGATCTTTGACCTCGTTGGCGCTAAGTGCCCCTTCTAAGTGCAAGTAGCCGCGCAGGTCGAAGAGATAATTTTCGAGGTCGGTGACCATAAGTCCTCAGCGTTGGACGGGATTGCCCCAAGAGCCTTCAATATAAGGAAAGCGAGTCTCAAGATCGTCGGCCAGTTCGACGCCGAAGCCTGGGGCGTCGGGCAGAATCAAGTGGCCGGCTTCGACCGGCTCCTCAAACCAAGCCAGTGGGTGCGCGAGAGCGAGAGCGTGCGGATATCGGTGATTTTCATCGGGATCCTGTGGCGAAAGTTCAATTATGCGTGCTTAAAATTTATTTCTTTACGGGCCTGTATTAAAGGGCCACTTACTTTTTGCGTCAATACTGCCCCGGCGGCACTCTTCCCTTGTCGCCCGCAGGGTGCTCCCATATCTTGAGACACTTTCCAACAGAGGAGAATCCGATGATCGAACATCCCTATCAGAATTTGCAGAATTTGCGCGAAGGACGCTGGCTAGTCGGCAACCTACACGCGCACACCACCGCCAGCGACGGCGAGCGCGATCACCAAGCGGTAATCGACGACTACGCGGGCCGCGGCTACGGCTTCTTGGCGATCACCGATCACGACATCCATACGTCCTTGGAAGACTACGAGCAATACGACGCCCAAGGAATGATTTTGGTGCCGGGCAATGAGATTTCCGCCAACGGCCCGCACGTTTTGCACGTAGGGTCCACAGCGTGGGTTGCACCCCATGCGGACCGACAGCAGGTAATCGACGAGGTCGACGAATCGGGCGGTGGTTTTGCCCTTTTCAACCATCCCAACTGGCACGGCAATTTCAACCACTGTCCGCAGGAGCTTTTGCAAGCCTGCGAGGGCTATGTGGGCTTGGAAATATACAACGGCGTGATCAGCCGCTTGGACGGCAGCCCCTACGCGACGAATCGCTGGGACATGCTGCTGAGCGCGGGAAGACGCCTGTGGGGGTTTGCCAACGACGACAGCCACGCGGCCGAGGGCGATGTGGGATTGGGGTGGAATGTGGCCTATGTGGAGGAGGAGACGGCCAGTGGCGTGATGGAGGCCCTGTGCGCCGGTCGCTTTTACGCCTCGACGGGAGTTGAGATCAACCAGATCCAAGTCGAGGGAAACAGGATTTGGATTGAGACGGAGAATGCAGCGCGGATCGTGGCCTTGCGCGCCGGCGCAAAGCGGATAGCCGTGGCCGATGGGCGGGAAATTGAGGTGGAAGTGCCGGCACAGGCGGGGTACGTGCGCTTTGAGTGCTGGGGCGCAGGAGAGGCGTTTGCTTGGACGCAGCCGTTTTTTTGTCAGGAGAGCGAATAACATGGGCGATTTGATCGTCGTTCATCCAGATTTTGACGGAGTTTGGCCCTTTGCCGCCGACCACTTCCGCACCTTGTGGCCCGAAGCGGGCTTTGTGCGCCTAGCGCACGGAGACGAGCGGCCCTTGGGCGAGCTCGTCGAGGATCCGAGCCGCGTGACGCGGTTGGCTACGCTAGGGGTGCCAGTAAGCCTGACGTGTCTGCGACTTTTTACGGCCTTGCAGGAAGCGACCTTTCAGGGGTCTTATGGCCGGCGGCTAGGCGGGGGCTGTAACGAGTATTTGGCCGAGGCCGGCGTCGCGGTGTACGACCATCCGAGCGAGGGGTTTTGGTCGCAGACCGTGGCGGAGTTTGGCTTGGCCTTGACGCTGTGCGGTCTGCGGCGGATTCCGCAGTTGCACCGCGAGATCATCCAAAGCCAAGCGCCTTGGAACTACGAGCCGCCCGAGGGTCAAGGCCGGCCCGGGGCGCGCGGCCACCAGTTTGGCGACAACCCTGCCTTTGCCAGCGGCACGCTGTGCGGCAAGCGGGTGCGGATCGTCGGGGCCGGCAATATCGCCAGCCGCTACGCCAGTTTCGCCGCGATGCTGGGAGCCGAGGTGGCGGCTTGGGATCCGTTTGCCACGGAGCCGTGCTTTCACCGGGCCGGGTCGCGCCGCGAGTACCATCTGGAGCAGCTAGTCGCCGATGCCGAAGTGTTCGCGCCCATGGTGCCGCTGACGGAATCGACGCGCGGCTTGGTCGAGGCCGGGCACATCGACGCGCTGCCCAAGGGCTGTCTGGTGGTGCTGGTGACCAGAGCCAAGATCTGCGATACCGACGCAATCCGGCGACGAGTGATGGCCGATGAACTGAGCCTAGCGGCGGACGTGTGGGATCGAGAGCCGCTGCCTTTAGACGACCCACTGCTGGGGCGGCACAACGTGGTGCATACGCCGCACAACGCCGGGCGCACGATCGACGCGAACAAGGCGTGGGCAGAGAAATTGGCAGTGCAGTTCAAGCCGCGTTAATTGCCCGCATTCGGTGCTGGGTTTATACTTTTTACGGTTCTTTATTCAACTAAAAATACCCACTTAGGGGAGTTCTACATGCGGGGGATTGAAGCGGCGCAAGCAGGCCAACAGCAGCGCAACAAAGAGCTGTTGGGCGGAGTGCGCTACCTAGGCGAGAAGGTGCATTCCGCGGTCTTGCCGCTCACCGTGGCTATCGGCAAACAGCAAGCGCTGCACCAAGGGCAAATCGCCGCTCTAGAGGGCTTGCAGATCGAAGCAGCCGAGGTCGCGATCCGCTCGCTGGCCTCGCTGGCCAAGCTCGGCGAGTTGGATCACCTCGGCGGCGGCCTAGAGCTGATTCCGCCGCTCTTGCTGACCTTGGCGATCACCGACTACGAGCGCATCGAATACACCATCGAACACGCCCACACCTCCGTGGGCTACTACGCGGCATTGGCGGCGCAGGGCTTTGTCGATGAGGAGATTGTCGTCGAGGGTTTTCGCCGCGGGCTCGACGTTCCCGGGCACGTGTCTTGGCTGCCAGGCGGCACCCAACTCAACGGCGGGCGCTTGGGGGTGATGATTCCGGTGGCCGTGGGCCAAGCCCTCGGCAAGCGGGCCAAGCTCGGCGAGGGTAGCTGGGTCATCTGCCACTGTGGCGACGCTGGCTACATCTCGGGCCAAGCGCTCAACGGCTTCAACGGCGCAGCCGTACACGGGGCGCCGATCACCTTCGTCATGCACCGCAACGGCATCCAGCTTTCGGGCACAACCGAGGGCATTATGGACAAGGATCCGCGCCCGATCGTCGCGGCGATGGGCGTGGAAGTCATTGAGGTCGAGACCCTGCACGACACCGCGACGCTCTACGAAACCTATCTCAAGGGTTACAAACTGGCGCAACAGGGCCGGCCGGCGCTGATCTATCCCACGGGAACGCACGAGCACCTCGGCGACTTTGGCGAGCGCCTAGGCCTTGGTTCCGAGGTCGCAACGTTTGCCGCCGAGCACGGCGTTGATCTCAGCACCCGCATCTGGGTCCCCGGCTCGTTGATGAGCTACCGCGACGTAGTGCCGATGCTCGAGTGCATCTTCTTGGTCAACAAGCTACCCGGCGGTGAAGGACATCACGACGGCCACATGAAGGGCCGCGACGCCGCGCAAGTGCTGAGCAACCCGATGTTCCAAAAAACAGCGGCCGCGTGCCAAGCCCTGGCGACGCTGCGCCAAGACGAAAAGCGCCAAGTCGAGACCCGAGCGAGACCTGCTCCCGGCAGCCGCAACTTGGTCCTACCCGCAAGCATCAAGGAAGAGGTCAGCCTGCCCGCGGTGGGTACGAGCGAAAGCCCGCGCGCCGGTTCCGAAGCCGGATACGCAGCGGTGGCCGCGCATTTTCCCGATGACGTCTTCGTCGTTAGCTGCGACCTTGATCCCTCGACCAAACTGGCGAAGGCGCGCGGTTTCTTGGCCGCCGACCACCAATTCGAGATGAGCATTGAGGAGCAAGCCGCTTGTCTGATTACCGATGGGTTGGCGATGAGCGGACCGGGTCCGCAGCTCAATGTGGTATCGACATTTGCCGCCTTTTACGAGGGCATTGCCCGCGAGGGCTTTGACGTCTGGCGTTATCAGCGCAACCTCACCGGCGTCAACGAGGGCCTCAACGTCGCGTTTCACATCTCGCACGTGGGGGCCTGCACCGGGCGCGATCACTTCTCGGGCTGGGGCTTGGAGTGGATCAACCTCGGCTTGAGCTATTTGCCCTATCTGCACCGCTTCTACGGGCCAGCCGATGCGCGGGCGGCGTTTTTGGCCGTCTGCGATATGGCGGCGCACTACGGAGGGCACATCATTGGCATCCCGCGCGACTCCCTGCCCATCCTCGACAAGCAAGACGGCTCGGGTCCGCTGTGGGAATCAGGCGACGCTTGGGAGCCGATGACCGCCTATCGCACATACTCCGGAGCCGAGCGGGCGATCTTGGCTTTTGGCGCGCCGGCTTTTCTCGCCGGCGAGGCGGTCGCACAGCTCGAAGGCGCGGTGGATGCACATATAATCAACGGGCTGCCGCTACCTGCCGCTGCCTTGGAAGAGCTAGTGGGCCGCTATCCCAAGGGTGTGGCAACGATAGAAGACGGCCTGATCGGCGCAGCCAACGCCGGCGTGCGCGGTTTCGCTGGGCTAGTGGCGGGTGCCGCTAGCGACTTGGGAATTCCGGCGGCGCACATCGGCATTACCGACCCGACGACGGCTCCGTCAGAAGGCCATCTAGAGACGTGGGCGCACTTCGGCATTACGACCGAGGCGCTCGTCGCAGCCGTGAGCGGGCTGTAGCGGAGATCAACAAACACACCAAGCAAAAAGGCATTAAAAATGAAGCGGATCACACTACTAATCATCGCACTTTGGGCTTTCGGCTGTGGAACCGGCGACCAAGGTGGGGAACCAATCAAGGAGATCTTAATGGATCCTGCAGGCAAAGCCTTAAACGAGCAGGCACCCGACGAATTCTCAGTGCGTTTGGAGACCAGCGCCGGCCCGGTGGTCATCCAAGTGACGCGCGACTGGGCACCGCGCGGTGCCGACCGCTTCTACAACTTGGTCCGCAACGGTTTCTACGACGGGCAGCGCTTCTTCCGCGTGGTACCCGGCTTTGTGGTGCAGTGGGGCCTGAGCGGCAATCCAGAGTTGAACCAAGTTTGGCATCGGGCCCATATCCTCGACGATCCCGTCAAGCAGATCAATGAGCGCGGACGGATCACGTACGCCAAATCCAATCAGCCCAATACGCGCACGACCCAGCTTTTTATTAACTCGGGCGACAACGCCAACCTCGACGACATGGGGTTTGCGCCCTTCGGCGAAGTCGTAGAAGGCATGGAGGTGGTTGATGCGATCAACGCCGAGTACGGCCAGCAGCCTTCCCAAGGGCAGATCACCGGGCGCGGCAACGCCTATCTCGAAGAAAACTTTCCCAACCTAGACTATATCGTCAAGGCCGAGATCATCGAATAAGTTGGCCGCCGAAATCCGCAATGAAGCCGTCGGGCTACAGGCCGGGACCCTAGCCCTTGTGACCGCCGTGCTGTGGGGCGGCAATCCGGTGGCGATCAAGATGGGTCTCGACGGGGTGCCGCCCGCGGCGATGGCTGGCTTGCGCTTCGCATTGGGTGCTCTGACCGTATGGGTCGGGGCACTTTTTGCTGGTATTCGGCTGCGCATACCCCCCGGCGAATGGAAGGGGCTGAGTGGCTTGGCGCTGCTGTTCGCGCTGCAAATATGGCTGCTGAACGCGGGCACTCAATACACCACAGCCAGCCGCTCGGGGGTGGTGGTCAATATCTACCCCTTCTCCACGGCACTCTTCGCGCACTTGCTCGTCGGCGACCGCTTGGGCTTGGGTCGGTGGTTCGGTTTGGCCATTTCGTTTGCCGGCGTGGTGCTGTTGTTTTGGGAGTCGCTTGCGCTAGCCGACACGCAGTACCTGCTCGGGGACGCGATGGTGGCCGCCAGCGGCTTGTTATTGGGTTTGCGGCAGGTGGTAATCAAGCGGCTGGTGCAGGGGCTTAACCCCTATCAAGTACTATTCTGGCAGGCCGTGCTGAGCCTGCCGCTGTTCGCCGCTTGGAGCGCGCTCTTAGAATCCGAGGCCGAATACGTCCTAACCGGCCCGGTCGTCGCCGGCGTGCTTTACCAAGGCATCGCCGTCGCCGGGCTGTGTTTTATTATCCTAGTCTTTCTACTCCGACATCACTCGCCGGGGCGATTGGGGGGCTTCAGCTTTGTCACGCCGGTGGTGGGCGTGCTGTTGAGTGCCGCGCTCTTGGACGAGGCCATATCGCCCTATCTGCTGGCCAGCATGGGGTTGGTGGCGTTGGGCATTGTGGTGGCCAACTGGGTTGGGAGGGATTAGGGCAACCTCCGCAAGTCAACGGGGATCCAATATGCAGTTCATAATCGATGTGCATTTGCACTCGCGCTTTGCCCGGGCGACGAGCCGCGACCTCAACCCTTCCAACTTGCACAAGTGGTCGGCGCTCAAGGGCGTTGACGTGGTTGGAACGGGCGACTACACGCATCCTGAGTGGTTCGCCGAACTATCTGAGCAACTTGAACCAGCCGAAGAGGGCCTGTACCAGCTCAAAGCGGCGTGGAGTGAAGCGGTGGAACAAGAGTTGCCCGAGCACTGCCGCCGCGCCGTGCGCTTCATGCTTTCGGTGGAAATAAGCACCATCTACAAGAAGGGCGACAAGACCCGCAAGATCCATCACGTCGTCATTCTGCCCTCCCTCGAATCCGTCGCCCGACTCAATCGCCGCCTCGGCGCTATTGGCAACTTGAAGTCCGACGGCCGGCCCATCTTGGGGCTGGACAGCCGCGACCTTTTAGAAATCTGTCTCGAAGCCGACGAGAACGTGCTCTTCGTCCCGGCCCATATATGGACGCCGCACTTTGCCGCTTTGGGGGCCTCTTCGGGCTTTGACTCGTTGGAGGAGTGCTACGAGGATTTGCTGCCGCACATCTTCGCGGTGGAGACTGGCCTGTCCTCGGATCCGCCGATGAACTGGCGGCTGTCGGCCCTCGACCGCTATGCGATCATATCTAATTCCGACGCCCATTCTCCGCAGAAGCTGGCCCGTGAGGCCACGTGCTTTGACACCGAGTGCTCGTATCCGGGCATTTACGCTGCGCTCAAAGACCGCGACCCAGCGCGCTTTTTAGGCACCTTGGAGTTCTATCCCGAAGAAGGCAAATACCACTACGACGGGCATCGCAAGTGCGCGGTGTGCTACAAGCCGGCGCAAACGCTGGCCGCTGAGGGAATCTGCCCGGTGTGCGGACGCAAGCTGACGGTGGGGGTTTTGCACCGAGTGGAACTACTGGCCGATCGCCCGGAGGGGTTCCGCCCGGAGGTTGCCCCACCCTACGAGTACTTGATCCCACTCGACGAAGTTATCGGCGCAGCGGTTGGCGTTGGCCCTAAGAGCAAAAAAGTTCGCGCCGTGTACGACCGACTCTTGGCCGAGATCGGCCCGGAACTCGACGTATTGCGCCACGCCGGGCTCGCAGCGATTGAGAGCTGCGGCGGGCCGTTGGTGGCCGAGGGTGTGCGCCGGATGCGCTGCGGCGAGGTGGACATCTACCCCGGCCACGATGGGGAGTACGGCGTGGTCAGCGTGTTCAGCGAGGAGGAGCGGGCGCGCTTAAAAGGGCAAGGTGCGCTGTTCGACTTGGGCCCGGCGGCCGCTAAGACGGCTGAGGAAGTGGTGCCGATGCCGCCGCCAAGGCCCGCTAGCACCGCACAAGCGGAGCAGGACGCGGATGCGCTCGACGCCGCACAGCGGCAAATCGAAGAGGCCGAAGGAGGACCTTTAGTGGTCGTAGCCGGGCCAGGGTCGGGCAAGACCCGAGTGCTGACGCGGCGCATTGCGCGGCTGGTCGCAAGCGGCGTGGATCCGGGGCAGATCATGGCCATTACCTTTACCCGGCGAGCGGCAGGACAGATGCGGCAGCGGCTGAGCGCATTGTTGGGCGGTGAGTCCGGGCTGGGCGCGATGCAGGTGGGGACCTTCCACCGCTTGGCGTTGTCGCTCTTGCGGGAGTTGGGCTGCGAGCCAAAGCTGGTGCTCGACGAGGTGGAAGCGCGCCGGGTGCTGGAAGGGGCGCTGGCAGACGCCGGTTTACCGGGGCCGGTCGCCGCTGCCGGTCGAGCCATCTCGCTGGCCAAGGCCGCCGCGCAAGGGCCGGATGAGATCGCCGAGGAGTGGCGACCGCATTACGACGCCTATCAGGCGGCTCTACATGCGTCTGGAGCCTGCGATTACGATGACATTCTCTTGGATTTGCTGCGTCTCTTAGAAGCGGATGCAGCCGTGCGGGAACAGGTGCGAGCGCGTTTTCCCTACCTGCTAATAGACGAGTTCCAAGACCTCAACGCCGCGCAGTATAGATTGGTCCTCCAGTTAGCGGGTGAGGGCACGGGTCTGATGGCTATCGGCGACCCAGATCAAGCGATCTACAGCTTTCGCGGTGCTTCGCCCGCCCACTTCGTTCACTTGCGCGACCGTTTTTCGGATACGCGACTCTTTCATCTGGGTGCGAACTACCGCTCACAGGGACATATTGTCGAGGCCGCCGCGGCCGTCGTCGGCCACAATCCGGGGCGCGAGGCCATAGAACTCGCGGCCGTGCGCCCGGGAAAGGAGCGAATCCGCCTAATGGAGGTACAGGGCGAGACGGCTGAAGGCATTGCGGTGGTGCGGGAGATTGCCCGCATGGTCGGCGGTACCGACATGGTGCAGACCGATGCTGGCGCAGAGGGTACGCGCAGCTTCGCCGACTTTGCCGTGCTCTTCCGCACTGGCCAACAGGGCCGAGCGCTAGAGGAATGCTTCCGCAAGGAGGGCCTGCCCTATCGGCTCGTCGGGCAGAAAGGCTTTCTGCAAGCGCCGGCGGTGCGGGCCGCTTTGGCGTTTGCTCGCTACGCTTCAATCTCGCAAGAGGATGTGCGCCGCTGGCAGGCACTAGAGGCCATGGGCGTGGAGCCGCACATTTTGCGCCAAGTGCGGCGAGGGGAACTGTCGGCTGCGGCACAGGATCGGGTCGAGGCGCTAGAGGCGCGAATAGCAGAGTACAGGCAATGGGCCGCGCAGGAGGGGGCGGGTGCTTGGGTGCGCCGCTGGCAGGCTGAGTTCGGCGACCCGGAGGACGAGGACTTAGAGCACTTGGCCCGAGTAGCCGACGCGGCCGGAACGCTCGCACAGCTACTGGAGACCGTGCTCCTAGGCGCGGAGGCCGACTACGAGGAGCGGGGCGGTCCCCAAGGCCCGGAGGCTGTCGCGCTGATGACCTTGCACGCGGCCAAGGGCTTGGAGTTTCCAGTGGTATTTGTCTGTGGGGTGGAGGATGGACTCATCCCCTTCCGGGAGCGGGACGCCGACCTCGCCGAGGAGCGACGGCTCTTTTACGTGGGCATGACGCGAGCGGAGGAGGAGCTAGTGTTGCTGCGGGCGCGCAGCCGCCAGCGCTATGGCGAGCGGGTGCAATGTGCGCTATCGCCGTTTGTGGACGAGATCCCCGCTCGGTTGCTCGCGCGCGAGGATGTGGCAATGCCGCGCCGACGGGGGGCTGAGCAGCTATCGCTCTTTTAGTCTAAGAGGCCCTAACAAAACTGGATTCCCGCTTTCGCGGGAATGACATGGGTGGGCGGGACGCCCGCGTTCCGAGGATCGCCTAGCAGGTTTTGTTAGGATCTCTAGGCTGGTTCCGGGTTGAAAAGCCGCGCGATGTGTACGGCTTGGAAGAGCGTCGCTGGCTCTAGCTGCGTGCGCAGGGCGCGCTTGCGCGGCAGGAGCGTGGTTTCGCCGAGCATCGGCGGGCAAACTACTACTTCGACCCGGCCGCTGCCGATGTTGAGATTGCCGCGCGGGCACTTGGGCCATAGGGAATGGAGGCCGCGAAAAGCCAGCGGCACGATGATCACGTCGGGCGGCAGGTACGCAAAGAGCGCGTGCTGCATGGGCAGGCACTGATTCTCGAAGGCGGCAGTGGTGCCCTCGCCATAGACGATGCCCGGTCGCTCTGTGAGGAGCTCGGCAAAGCGGCGCGTGGGATTCTTTGTGTCGGCCGAGCGACTCATAATGACGTGCCCGTCAACGGCCTCCATCATGTGGTCAACCTCCTCGGTAGTAAAGCCAATCAGCGAAAAAGAGCGGCCACCAATGCGCAGGGTTGCGGGTTCGGTGAGTCGGGCGCGGGCGAGGCTCACGGGCGTGGGGGGTTCGCGCCAGCCGATCAGCTCGAGGAAGCGAGGATCGTGGAGCAGGCTGCTCATCACCGGATGGTCGAAGAGGCTGCGGTGCGTGGGGAGGAACAGGACCTTCTCCTGTTTGTTGGCTAGGTCGAGGTCGCGGGCAGTGGCGGCGAAGAGCGGGTCGGCGCTTATGGCCACTTCAATGCCGAAAATGTCCAGCGATTTCCGCCCCCATTCGCTGCTTTGGGCACTGGCGGCTTTGAGGCGCTCTGCTTCTGGGAGTTGAGCCGCTAGGAGGCTCATTTTTTTCTTGCCGGTGCGGTAGTAGAGGAGAGCCCAGCGCAAGAGGCGCGTCCGACGGCTCCATGAGCCGAGGCTCTGGCGTCGCCCGACGTGCTGGTATTCGAGAAAGCGGCCCTTGGCCTTGCCGTCGAGCAGGGGGGGCAGGATCACCGGATCAACCTCTCCGTGTACCCGGCTCGCTAGTCGGTTGACGTAGCCGACTAAGCGGCGCGTTAGGTCGATCATGTCGCGGGTCAGGTAGCTATACTCTTGGCCGTACCAAAATTCCCTCGGCTTGATTTGGGCGGGATCTTCGGAGTGGGCTTGGAGGAACTTGAGTAGCATGCCCTTACCCAGCAGGACCAGCTTGCACAGCTTTTGGTGCCATTGGGCGCGCACCCGGCCCTCAATGCGGGCCAAGAGCAAGTCGGCGTCCGTGATGGCCTTCCACACCGATATACCGAGATAGATGAAGTTGCTATAGGTGTTAAAGCGGATGGCGAAGTGCTCGCCAGCGGCGAGGTAATCGACGACGCGCTCGGCAACCTCGTCAAGCAGATCGCCGAGTGTCCCGGCGTGGCGCACCCCGTCAATTTCGCAGGCGTAGTGCTCTGCCAAGCGCGGATCGTCGGCCGAGTCGGTCGCGGGTTCTTTTTGTGCCGCACTGGCTTCCAGCTTCTCGGCGACGGCGTGGGCGTGGGACAGCGGCACGCGGGCGACCCGCAGCTTAACGAGGGCAGCCTCACCTTCGTCAAGGGTGTAGGGGTTGTCGCGGCCCAAGGCGTGTAGATAGACCGATTGGTAGAGCGCGTGGAAATCGAGTGCGTCGCCGCGCCCGCGTTCGACGAAGAGCCGGCGCGTTGCTAGGTAGAGGCGATTCGCTTGGTGGTAGGCGGGGCCGACGCGCTCGTAGTGGTCGTATGCCTCTTGCAGGCGCTTGTCGCGGAGCGGGGGGGTGCCCTCGTGAATGGTGCCGATCAGCTCGGCGCGTCGCGTGAGTGCGTCGAGGTCTGCGCCCACCGGCCAGGTGATTTCGCTTGGGTCGCGGTCGGCAAAGTGGCCGTCGCTTATCGCGACTTGCAGCAGCTCCTCAGCCGCCTCGTCGTAGAGGCGCATCATTTCGTCTAGATCCACGTCGCGCAGCAGTGCGTCTAGGTCCACGTTGCACCTGTCTTTCGGTTAGCTTCGGTAGCCTAGAGTGAGTTAATGCAAACCGCCTGCTTGGTCAAGCTGGTGCGAGGCGGTTCAAGGAGCGGACTAGGTCGGTTTTATTTTCGCTTGAGTCCACCCGCGAAGAGTCATTCGTCAGTTTTCGTGGAGTTTGGACGTTCGCGCCATAGGGACGCATCCGCCAACTCTTGGGCGTGACTAATTTGTTCGTCGCGGTCCTCCGCTGTGGAGTCTGGCAAGATAATGTCTGTATGGTATGGATTATCGGGTTGTGGAGTGTAAACCACCTGCCGCCCATTGTTTTCGGCGTCTTTAGCAGCAATGACGGCCCAGCCATAAAATGTGACCGTACGATCTACACTACGGCCAACTGCTACACTGTCGCCAAGCGCCGCCATCTCTTCAGGTTCCGCGAAATCAAGCCGGTCAACGGAGAGTTTCACTTTCCCCCACGCTTCGAGGAATGCACTGAGGGGCATTTTCGTCCCGCGTCTAGCTTGGCGTGCCTGTCTGCTTGAAAATACGCCCCTCCCCAAAGTCTCGTTCGGAGATATGCTCTGAGGGAGGCTCGTGCGAGCCAACCAACTTACTCCTGTCCCAGTTCACTCAAGGCTTCATGCAGAAATCTATCCGGCAGTTGGTCCGCGTGTGGATACCGTTTGCGCCGATGTTCGCCGTTCATGTTGACAGAGCACAGTGCCCCGCCCTTAGATTCGCACAATAATATAACTGAACGCCGAAATCCGCCGGGAACGGTGATAGCAATAACCCCTTCCGGCAGGAGTTCCACTAGATATTGACGTGGCAATATGTCATAGATTTCTCGTATCAGACGATCCGCGTTGGCAATAGCCGATTCGGAAGGCGGTGGAATTCCTTCTTCGTCGGCCTCGTCGTTTATCTCATGAAGATCGAGTAGGGCATTGGCGAGCGGAGCAGGTAAGTCTTCTCCCGTTGCGTTTTCAACGATCTGCTCAAAAGAGAGTACGGCATCAAAAAACGCGGATGTTCTGTTCTCTGGTGTCAGACCCGGAACGTGGTGCTTGCCTACCTCGTTCCACACTGGAGACGTCCACACTGGCATGGAATAGATATTATAAGGCTGTTTGGAAGTATCGAGGACGTTCGGTACGGCCGTTTGGAGTGATTCCAATAAGCCCTTTTCCTTTGCGTCACTGCTTTGCTCAAGGCCGAATAAGGCATTAGGAAGTCCCCCGGGAACCCCTTCCGTACTCTGACTCGTAAAAAGGTACTCTCCAACTCCACCCCACATTGAATATCCCGCATATGCCGTTGTCGGGGATATGAGTTCGGCTTCTGAGCCTTCTCCAAACTGAGAGACACTGAGTAGTTCTTCTGCCGTAACCGGGTCCGGATACACGTCTGCCGAATCATCTTCCGCAGGAGGCTCCGGCGATATGACTGGAGTAGGACCCACAGCCGTTGGCGATGCGGGTTCGTTCCAGTCGTATGTAATCGGTACGGATTCATCGAAAACCGCAGTCATTTCATTCCTCCTAACAGAGTCTTACTCAACAGACGAACATCCTCCAGATCGTCTTCCCACCTATCCAAAATAGACTGGATGTGCTTGTTTCGGGCCTGTGCGTTCGGTCCATCGACATCACGATGGACATTCGCTTGGAACAGTATCCCAGAGACCGTCTGGCCATCTATCGTTGGTTCAATCTGGACAACATCAAGGGAAATAGTTCTTTCTTCGTAACTATAGATTAATTTCAGTTGAACCATCGGCGCTACATCCTTGAACGACATCCAAGCACCTTGATCGCGCACTACACTCTCCATAAGCGGCAGATGCTCTCCCGTTGAGCGCAGAAAGAATTTGGGATTGATGCCGATGCCGGAATAAGGAACATACGGGACCTGCTGAAAATAGCGCTTAGCCACTTCTGGTACGACCAATCCGTCTCCGAGTTGCTCGAAGATGACACGTTGCTGGTCAGCTTTAACGGTAAGCCCGCCCTCAAATGATACCTGGGCAAAAGCCGGAGTTGAAACGGAAGCCCCCTGTTCTTGCCAATCTGGATTCACGATTTCGTTGTATCGCAAGAAATCAAGATTTAAGATGGACGGATTGTTTGCAGTTGCGATCACGACAACGGAGAACTCGACAATCTCGATGCTCGGCTCACTCCCCCCGTTGCTACGCGTTCTATCCCGTGTCATGCAACGGCTCCTTTCACATATAGATATGGATTATATAGACGCTTCATATATAGCGGTGGGTTTCTTTGACATCTATGCCGACACCTTTCAGAGTACTTTGACAATGGGCTACCTTCCCCCACCATCGCCAGTCGCCCTAATCTCCGTGAGTTCCTCGGCTGATACGTCTCTGGTATCTGCGCAAGGCCTGCCGTTGCCCGCCCCGAATATAGTATGCCCGAATGCCCATGCCGAATGGATTTTCTCCCACGTCGCCATCGCCGAGCCGTTTCTTCGGCAGGATAGAGGGTTTGCTGGGGCGGCATAATCGTCATCCTAAAAGGCGATAGTCGGGTTCCTAATATGTACACCGGATCTAAGTTGCAAAGCAGCTTAGAAAGCGTCAATCTGCGTCTTATTGCCGCCGCCTTCTTCCTTGCCGGCTATCAGCAGCGGCTGGATACCGCGCGCCTTGAACGCTTCGCAGGCCCGCACAAACGTCGGCCAATCCGTGGGATACTCGATGCCATGACGGTCGAAGAGGGTCGTATTGGCGATGATCCCGAACGTGGCGGCTTCGATGGGAATGCCGTAAAATTCCCCGTCGAAGGTAACGATATCCAACCATTTTTTTTCGAGCACTTGGTCCCAACCCCGCCGCTCGATCTCGGGATAGATATTTTCCAGCAGCCCGTACTTCCCCTGGAGCGCCAGCCCATACCCACCGAAACTCTGAAACAGGGCTGGAGCGCCCCCCAGCACCAGGGCGCGGTTGGCCTGCTGGATCATCACCGAATTCTTTAGCGAAACGTGAGAAACCCGGATGCCTTTTTCCCGCTCTAGTTCAGCCCACCACTGGTGATAGAGCTCAAACGCTGGACTTTCCTCGCCCCAACCACTCCAGATAACGACCGCGTCTGGATCGTCTTGAGGAGCCGGACGCACCTGCTGGTATGCAAACCACCCCAGACAAACAGCCAGCAGCAAATAAAGCCCGTAGCGGCGCACCATTACCTAGGCCCCCGTGCAGAGAAGCTACAATTCACCCGGTCCCAGATCTGCATCGATCAAACCCCGATGGTAATTCTTCCCCATCAAGTACTTGATTTCCAGCTCTACATCGCGCAATACGACAGCCGGTAGCGCCTGCCCGTCCCGTTTGAGCAGTTCGACTTCCAGCACATTCCACCCCTGCACCGGCCTAAATTTTTCGTCCAAACGAAAGACATACCAATAGCCAAAAACCCGATAGCGCGGCGCATCCATCACGTACATCTGATTGATTTTGCGCAGCAGCGATTGCGGTAATTCTTTGCCGTTAAAAGCAAAGCGCAAGCGGTCCCGCTCCGTCGTCTCCTGCACTCGCACCCGCAAGATCACCTCGTGGACCCGATCGACCTTGTCCCATTTTTTCAGATCATCGCTCACCGCAAAACCCACCTGTTGCGCCTGTCCCTTTGCCAACTCAATGGGTAGCGGATTAGCGACATGCGGCGCAATCGCCTCCGGTGCCGGCGCGCTGCCCTCGCTGGGGATTCGATAGACCTTGTCCTTGGCCGCCATCGTCTCGGGGAAGGACACCTCGCGCAGCTTCTGGTAGAAATCGGCCTTATACGGCCAACAGCCAAACCAATGCGCGATATAGAGGCCGTCGACTCCCTGCGCCCAATAGTTGCAAGCCCCCGCCCGCACCATTTCGATCGTCCCCTCGCCGACCCGGTCGCTGTCGATCCGACTCTGTAACGCCGGCAAGACCCGACACACCGTCCCGCGTGCCGCTTTGACGAAGGCGCTGAAATCCGCCGACGGATCCGCCGCTCCCGATGCCTCGGGCACGATCGCGTCGACAATGCCCCGGCGCATCCACTCCAATGGCTCCAGCCCCACCGCCCGGCATCCATCCAGATTCGCCGGTACGCGCAGGACCAATTCTCGTGCCGGATCGCTCTTTTTTACCGCCGCATAAACCCGCCCTATCCACTCGGTCATAATCCCCATCCCCGCCGCAATCTCATCGGGGTGAAAATAATAGGGGCAGTAATTGAGCTGTAGCTCAAAACCGTCAACGGGATAGCGCGCGAGCACTTCCTCGACAATCGCCAAATTCCGCTCGCGCACTGCATCACGAGCGTAATCCCACGCGCGATACCCCGGCCACTCCGCGTCCACACCGCCCTTGCTGCCGATCTCCAACGGCTGCGGGTCGCGCTGCTCGGCGGCGAAGCGCGGATTTTCCCAGCTTTTCAACATCCACTCCCGCGGCCCCTGCTGCGGCAATAGCATCGCGTAGAGCAGCAGGCCATTGGCATGGGCTTTGTCGCAGAGCACCTGGAGCGGATCGCATCCGGCTTTGATCAATTGGGTAAAATTCTGGTTGGCCCGCTTCCAGATCAGATGCGGCCACTTCTTTATATCCCGTCCCCACAACGCGCCCACCTAAGAATCGTAGAGCAGGCTCTGCGCATCGCCGAGGGTCAGCGACAGCGCCTCGACTGGCGTCCCCACCAACTCGTCTACCGCCGCCTCCAGCTCTTCTTTCTGCATCGGCGGCTCGTACATGTAGATCAGCGGGTGCCGACCGTCGTGGTCGAAAAAAATGCGTGGTTTGGCCATCGTCGTCTCCTTGCAATCGCTCAGCGCAGCCAGCCATTCGCCAAGTTTGCTTGTAGCGCCGCGCTATTCCCCGCGGTGTGCGACCACGCCATGGGGATTATCAAAGGCGTCAATCCACAGGCGGCACCATTCCTCGTAGTCGGTCAGTTCGCTGGACGGACCGCGGCGGGAGCGCGCGACAAAGTCGGGGTGGCCGGTGCGGCCGGTGTGCTCGCCAGTGGGCTGATAGCGCAGGTCGAGGGACCAACGGCATTGGTCTGAGTAATTGGGGGTGGAGCGATGGGGCGTAAAGCGGCTCATGAGCACTACGTCGCCGCGCTTGCACTCCAAGGGGAAGGGTTCAATTTGGGGCATGGCCTCGGGGGCGATGGTAGTGCCGCCGGCCGCCAAATGCCGGAGATAGCCGGTTTCGACGAGGCCGGGCAAGACCTCCATGCAGCCGGTCTCTACCGTGGCTGCGGCCAAAGGCAGCCAGCAGGTGACGACGTCAGAGCCTTCGGCTTCTGGCATCATCACGCCGGCGTCTTGGTGCCAGGGCGCGTTGTGGAAAGAGGGGCCTTCGCGGTTTTCGTAGGCTTGCGGTGGCTTGGATCGTAGGTGCTGGATGGGGTTGCAGATCAGCTCAGGACCCAAAAGGGATTCGATGAGGTCGAGCAAGTTTTCATTGCGGAGGAAGGCGAACATCGCCCGGCCCCGATAGTGCATAATGTCCATGCCGCGCCCGGCCTCAGGGCACTGTTTGAACAGCAAGCCGTAGCGCGTGGCAAACGGGGCGTCCTCGTGCAGGTCCGCTATTTCGCCCTCCTCATGCAGCGTCCGCGCGCGGGCGTCAATCCACGCCGACAGCTCGTTGATCACCGGCTGCAAGTCGTCGTGGGCTAGTGCCTCGCGGGCGATGATGACGCCGCGGGTGTTGAATTCTGCGATCTGTTCCGTCGTGAGTTTCATCGCGGTTCCTCCCCAATCAGTTGTGCGGGCAAATTAAAGAAACCATTACCAAGCTGTAAACGGCTCGGCGTGTTTCCGTCTCCGTTCCGCAACAGCGCGATCCCACACTTCTCAGCCCAAGTCCTCGGCGTGTTCTTCGATGTAGCGCTCGATCTCCGCTGTGCTCATTGCGCCGGTAAAGGTTCCGCCGGGGGGCATATAGTAGAACGCCTCGGCGTAGTCCAAGCCATAGGGCGCGCCGAG
Organism: Candidatus Latescibacterota bacterium; assembly: GCA_965261395.1. Lineage (GTDB taxonomy): Bacteria > Latescibacterota > UBA2968 > UBA8231 > UBA8231. Next base: position 741,002 of record OZ253462.1, on the reverse strand, counting down.
GCGTTGGTATTCTTGCAAGCCAAAGAGGCGGATGTACTGGCGGTCGGCTTCCTCGTCGTCGTCGCCCAAGGCGGGTAGATATTTGCCTTGGCGCGCTAGCCGTTCCTTGAGGCGACGGCCGTGGGCACCCGCCGGACCTTGGGCCTTGTTGGCGCTCATGGCGGCGACCTTTTCGTCGAGATGAGGCGCTATATCGACGACGGTGTTGTAGGGCTGGCCGGGGCGCATCGCCCAATAGTAGAGATCCCCAACCGAGTGCGGCTGCATCCCACAGGCCAACTGCTCGGGGTAATCCTTGCCCATACCAGCCATCCAGCGGGCCGCTTCGACGGCTTGGCCAGTGACGTAGTGATCGGGGTTTTCCTCCCAATGGCCCCAAGGACTGAAGGTGGTGATGGTGTCGATTTTGAGGGCGCGGATCAGAAAGACCAGCCGTGCCCTTAGCTCGGTGGGGGCGGCTTCGTCGAGGAAGTGATTGCGGTAGCCGAGGTGGATGACCTGTTTGAAGCCCAACTCCCCGGCTAGCACGTCGACTTCGCGCTCGTTTTGGAGAATGGTCTCGCCCATCGTGCCCGGGCCGCACTTCTCGTCGTTGGTGGTCTGGATCAAATAGGCCGTGTAGCCTTCGGCGATGAGCTTGGCGACGAGGCCGGCGCAGAAGAGGGGAATATCGTCGGCGTGGGCTTGGATGGCGGCCAGCACCTTGCCTTGGTGGGGTTTGTCCGGGGTGTGCTTTTCTACGGTTACCGGATCGACGGGGGTGTACCAGGGAATTCGCGAGTCGGGACTAGGGGCCATGGTCGTTTCCTTTTTGTGGGGAGCGGCTATTTAGATAGAAATATGAAGCGCGGGTGTTTAATACGCTACGTTGTCGGCATCTCTGACCGCCCGCGTTTCCAGCTACAGAAGGCCGCTGCGATCAAGTGCCCGATATTGTATGGCTTCCGCTAGGTGCTGCGACTGGATGGGGGCGTCGGCCAAGTCGGCTATGGTGCGGGCGACTTTGAGGATGCGGTCGTAGGCCCGGGCCGAGAGGCCGAGGCGGGCCATGGCTTTTTCGAGTAGGGCCTGCCCGGCGTCGTCGAGCGCGCAGTGGCGGCGGATGTGCCGCGTGCTCATATGGGCGTTGCAGAAAAGCTCGCCGGCAAAGCGGTCGAGTTGCCGCTGGCGAGCGTCGTTGACGCGCTGGAGGATTTGCGCTGAGCTTTCGCCGCCTTGCTTGTTGGCCAAGTCGTCGTAGGCGAGGGCTGGCACTTCGATGTGGATGTCGATGCGGTCGAGCAGCGGCCCGGAAACGCGCGCGCGATAGCGGCGGATTGCGGCCGGGGAGCAGGTGCAGGTGTGGCGGGCGTCCGCAAGGTAGCCGCAAGGGCAGGGATTCATCGCCGCGACGAGGGTAAAGTCCGCCGGATAGGCGAGCGAGATCTGCGCCCGCGTGATGGTGACGGTGTGGTCTTCGAGCGGCTGACGCAGGGCCTCGACGACGTTGCGGCGGAACTCGGGCAGTTCGTCTAGAAAGAGCACGCCGTGGTGGGAGAGCGACACCTCGCCCGGGCGGGGATACGCGCCGCCGCCGATGAGACCGGCGTCCGAGATGGTGTGGTGCGGGGCGCGGAAGGGCCGGGTGGCGACTAGGGCTTGGCCTGGGGCAAGAATCCCGGCGACCGAATGAATCTTGGTGGTGGCGAGCGCCTCTCGCAGGGTCGGTGCCGGGAGGATCGTGGGTAGGCGGCGGGCGAGCATGGTCTTGCCCGACCCAGGCGGCCCGACCATGAGCAAATTGTGCCCCCCACTGGCGGCGACTTCGAGGGCGCGCTTGGCGTGATCTTGGCCGCGCACTTCCGCAAAATCAACCCCGTAGTTGGCGTTGCTGCTAAATAGCTCCTCCACGTTCAATTCGTAGGGCCGTTGACGCGCGTCGCCGGTCAGAATAGCTAGAGCTTCGTTTAGTGAACTGACGCCATAGATGAGCGGCCCATTGGCAATGGCGGCCTCGCGGGCGTTTTGCGTCGGTACGATCATGCCGTAGAGGCCCTGCTGGTGCAGGGATGTGGCCATGGAAAGCATGCCGTGCACCGGGCGCACGCTGCCGTTGAGCGAGAGCTCGCCCAAGAGCGCGAACTCGGCGAGACACACGGGCTTGATCTGCTGGGAGGCCGCCAAGACGCCGACGGCTATGGGCAGGTCGAAAGCCGAGCCTTCTTTCTTGCGATCGGCTGGCGCGAGATTGATGGTGATCTTGCGGCGCGGCCACTGATAGCCGGCGTTTTTGATGGCCGCTAAGACGCGCTCCTTGCTTTCGCGCACCACGGAGTCGGGCAGGCCGACGACCGTGAAGGTCGGTAAGCTGCGGTCGGTATCGACTTCGACGTGGACCGGGTACGCGTCAATTCCGAGCGTAGCGGCCGAGAGGACGGTGGAGGGCATGCGGTTCCTTTCCGTTGAGACTAGCAGAAGGAAACAAGAACCGTGCCAGCGGGATGTGCTCTGAGGCCGGTAGAGATGTTGAAATGCAGAATGGGAACTAGGCGGTACGGCGTTGGTACCTAAAGGGTACAGCAGACGGAACCTATCATCTGCTCCCTAGCCGCCTCGCCTGCTGCCAAGCCGCGTAAAATTCCTCCATAGAGCGGTAGCGCACTCGGCAAGAGGCTGCCAGTGGCCCCTTGCCGAGTGCCACGCCGAAAATACGGTCACGCGCTCGCTCCATTCTCGTCCATCACCGCCTGGATCATGGCCTGTATATAGCCGAACTCATAGGCCCAAGCCTGGCGCGAGCTGTGGGGATCTTTGTGTCCGGGCGCGTGATCCGGGACGCACATGTGCTGGTAGCCCACTTCTTTGAGCGCTTGCATGTTGCGGTGCATGTTCATCACCCCCTCATCGGGCCAGACCTCTTGGAACTTGTTGCGCTTACCGACGATGTTGCGGAAGTGGCAGAGGAAAATCTTGTTGCGCGAGCCTAAGTAGCGGATGATGTCGGGCACCTCGTTGAGCGGATCTTCGACGCTCTCGGCCATGCAGCCCAAGCAGAGATTGACGCCGTGGTAGGGGCTAGGGCAGATCTCGATAAACTGCTTGAAGCCGTCAAAGCCGCCCATCACGCGATCAACGCCCTTATAGCCGGGCGGCAGCCACGGGTCGCAGGGATGGCAGGCCATGCGGACCTTGCACTCAGTGGCGACCGGGATGACCCGCTCCAAGAAATACGTGATGCGACGCCAGTTTTCCTCTGCGGTGACTGGTTTGTCGTAGCGCGGCGTATCAGCGTCGGCCTTTTCGAGGTCCCAAGTGCTGTACATGGAGCCACCGCGACCGGGGGGCGTGCTTTCGGTGCGCTGGTTTTCGAGGGCGCAGAGATAGTATTTGATGGCTGGGATGCCGGCTTCGGCCGCCTGCCGCACCATGTTGATGACCAGTTCGATCTCTTTGTCGCCCTCTTCGTAGTTGCCCATCATGAAGTTGGGCACGCTATCGCCGTTGATGTTGAACTGGGCCATGGGCAGGGCGACCATTTCCAGATTGATGCCAAAGCGAGTGCACTTCTCCTTCTTGGCGACCAACTCTTCGACGTCCCAACCGTATTCGCGGTGGAACGCGATGAAGTTTTCGTTCTTGTTGAAGACCCCATGGCGGGCCAGATATTCGAGGTCTTCGTCCGATGTATTGAACTGCTGGGTGCCGACGTGCATGAGAGGCTCCTTGGTGGGGTGAAAGGGCCGGGTCGGAAACGGTACGCAAGCGGCGCTAGTTTGACAATTTTTCAGGCCGCTGGATGCAAAAATCCGAGATCGTCTAACCGTTCGATCCAGCGTTGGCGCAAGGGGCTGGCCGAGTGATTGGCGATCCAATGGGGGTGGAAGAGCGGGTCGCCGGGGCGGTGGTATTGCGCGGGTGCTTGGTGGCTGCTTTGGGCGCGTTGCCGGGCCGCTTGTTCTTGCTCCGGGGTCTCGGGGTTTTTGTAGTACACGCAGGTACTCATACGGCGTCCCTGCTGCCCACCAGAGCTGGAGTGCCAGCAGCGGACGTCAAAGGCGACGACGTCGCCCGGCTCGGAGGAACAGGTGTACGAGGGGATGTCCGCCAGTTCCATGCCTTGGTCCTGAATGTATGCTCGCAGGTCGTCGTGCAGCGGGTTTTTGTGCGAGCTGGGCACGAGGCGCAGGGCACCTGTATCTGGGCCGACTGGATCGAGATAGAAGGCAAACTTGATTCCGTAGCAGTCTTGGGTGGGATCGACGCGGTGGTCGGGGTGCCAGCGAGTGTCGCCGACGTAGCGGTTGGCATCCACGCCCACGGCAAAGGCATCTTCGCCGTAGAGCTGCGCGGCAATCGACCAGAAGCGCTCGTCCTCTAGCAAGCTGGCGTACAAGGGGGTACTCGGCCCCATTTGCGGCACCCAATGGCGCTCAGAGCCGTCGAAGGGGCGGTGTCCATAAGCGAGGTTGAGACCCGTTTCAAACTCTTCGCGCAAGGTGGCCATTTCGTCGGCGGTAAAGAATTGGCGCAGGATGACAAAGCCAAAGGTCTGAAAGTGCTGGTATTGTTCGTTGCTGAGCATGGGAACTCTCCTGTGGAGTGTGCGGGTGCCTATCCCGCGCTGAGGAGCTGGTCGCGGCGGAAGCAGTCGAGCGCGTGATCGTTGAACATGCCGGTGGCCTGCATGTGGGAGTAGATGACAATCGAGCCGATGAACTTGAAGCCGCGGCTTTTGAGGTCTTTGCTCAGGGCGTCGGATTCGCGGCTGGTGGCTGGTAAATCGGCGAGGGTGCGCCACTCGTTGACTATGGGCTTGCCATCGACAAAACGCCAAATATAGGCGCTGAAACTGCCGAATTCGTCCTGTACGGCGAGGAAGTGCCGAGCGTTTTCCACAGCCGCGCCGATCTTGCGGCGATTGCGAATCAACCCGGGGTCTTGGAGCATCTGTTCGACCTTGGCCGCGCTGAAGCGAGCGACCGCGGCAGGGTCGAATTCGGCGAAGGCTTTGCGGTAGTTGGCACGCTTGCGGAGGACGGTGTACCAACTGAGGCCGGCTTGAGCGGATTCGAGGGTGAGAAACTCGAAGTGCTTGCGGTCATCGTGGACCGGGACACCCCACTCGCGGTCGTGGTAAGCGACGTAATCGGGTTTGTCGAGGTCGAGCCACGGGCAGCGTTGGAGAGCCATATCAGCGTGCAGCGGCGGGAAAATCAAACGCAGCCTTGCACTCCGGCCCGAGCTTCAACCGCGCGTCGAATTTGCTGCCCTTTTTGCTTTTGAAGCCCTTGATTATCCCGGTTTTGCCTTTGGCGATCAAGGTCTGTATCTGCCGTTCCGTTAGCTTCTTGCCCGCCATTTCCTTCCACACCACAAAGTCGCACCCTTGGCGATAGCGATTGCAGCCAAAGCCGCGCTGGCCCTCGATTATTTGGCCCTGCTGGCACTTGGGGCAGGTGAGGGCGGCCGATGGGTCGGCGGCGGGTCGGGTAGACTCCGCTGGCGGCTCCTCTTGGACTGAGGGGCGTCGTTCCGACTTAGAGGAGCCATTCCGCGGCTGATCATCAAACTCGAAGACGACCTTGAATTCATCGTCGAATTTGAGCCGCGCTTCAAATTTCTTACCGGCCTTGGAGATAAAGCCCTGCATCTTTTCAGTGCGGCCGTTGGCCATCAACAACTGCGCCTGCTTTTCGGTCAGTTTCTTGCGTGCCACCGTCTTCCAGATAGTCAGGTTGCAGCCCTCCCGGTAGCGGCTGCATCCATACGCCTTGGTGTTTTCTACTACTTGGCCCTCTTTGCACTTGGGACAAGGCCCTAACACCTTGCCGCGGCCCTTCCCCTTCCCCGTCTTCTTGTCTTGTGCCTGCGCCGCTTGCTCGGGCGAGAGCGCCGGCCCCTGCTGGACCTTGGGCACCAGCGTCTTCACCAAGTCGGCGATCCCTTCGTAGAAACCCGCCACCGGCCGCTGTCCTTCTTCGACTTCCTTGAGTTGCTGCTCCCATTCGGCCGTTAACTCCGGGCTACGCAGCGGTTCGGCCACCAAACCCACCAGTGCTTTGCCCTTCTCCGTCGAGGTGATCGCCTTGCGGTCGCGGACTACATAGCCGGTACGGATCAACTTCTCAATGGTCTCGGCCCTCGTGGCCGGCGTGCCCAGCCCCGATTCCTTCATGGCCGCGGCCAACTCATCGTCCTCGATTTCGCGGCCGGCGTTCTTCATCGCCGCTAGCAGCGTGGCGTCGTTGTACGGCCGGGGCGGCTGGGTTTCTTTCTCGACCACATCCATGCGCGTTACGTGAACTTGCTGACCTTGTTGCAACGGCGGGAGCACCTGTCGCTGGTGGTCGTCGTCTTTCTCTTTGCCCTTTGCAGCGTTTGGAGGCCGCATGGCGACCACCGTCCAACCTGCCTCTAAGACGACAGAGCCTTTGGCCACAAAGTCGGCACCGCCGATGTCGAGCAAGACGGTCGTCTCCTCGACCACTTGGTCGGACAGGAAAATGCCGACAAAGCGCGCCACCACCAAGTCGTACACCTTTTGTAGGTCCGGTGCGAGATTGGGGGCGGGCTGCTGCCCGGTGGGAATAATGGCGTGGTGATCGGTGAGTTTGGTGCGATCGACATACGCCTTGCCGAGCCGGTGCCCGCCGCGCAGGCGCGCCAGTGCAGCCGCTGCCTGAGGGTGCGCTAGCTTTTCCAAGATGCCAGGCAGCTTGGGCACCATGTCCTCGGAGATGTGACGGCTCTCGGTGCGCGGGTAGGTGATGAGCTTGTGGGTTTCGTACAGGGCTTGGGCGCGTTCGAGGGTTTGCGCCGCGGTAAAGCCAAAGTAGCGGTTGGCGTCGCGCTGGAGGTTGTTGAGGTCGTAGAGGGCGGGTGGCCGATTTTTTTTGACTTTCTTCTCAACTTTGCGGACGGTGCCGACCTTGTTGGGGCTGAGCTGGCGATGCAGGCGATCGGCTTCCTCCTTCTTGTCGATGCGCGTCTGGCCATCCTTGCAGTACTTGACGGCAAAGCCCTCTTCTAACTGCGCCACCAACTCATAAAAGTACGCCTTTACAAAACTGGCAATTGCCGCATCGCGCTTGACTACCAAGGACAGGGTCGGCGTCTGCACTCGGCCGATGGTGCAGAGCACCTTGTTGTGGACGGTATAGGCGCGGGTCAGGTTCATGCCCATTATCCAGTCGGCTTGGCCGCGCGCCCGTGCGGCCGCAGCGAGAGGATCGAAGGCCGCTCCCTCCTGCAAGGCGCGGAAGCCGCCCTGAATTGCCTCGTCGGTCAGGCTCGAAACCCACAGCCTGCTAAACGGCTTTTTGCAGCGGGCATGTTCGTAGATCAGGCGAAAGATGTGCTCGCCCTCGCGCCCGGCGTCCGTAGCACAGATGACGCGCTCCGTCTGCGGGCTGTTGAGCAATTTTTTGACGATTTGGTACTGGTCGGAGGTCGAGCGCGTCGTCTTGAGCTTCCACTGCTCGGGGATCATCGGTAGCTGGGCAAAGGACCAGCGGCTGTTCCAAGGCGGGCCGTAATCGTCTGGCTCGGCGAATTGCACGAGGTGCCCTAGTGCCCAGGTGACGATATAGCCGCTGCCTTCGACATAGCCTTGGCCGCGCTTGTTGGCCCCTAGGACCCGGGCAATATCGCGCGCCACACTGGGCTTTTCGGTGAGGACGACGGTGGCCATGGAAGTATGCTACTAATCGACTAGCTCCGGCGCAATGATTGACCATTGCCCTTCTATGCTTCGAGCTTCCCCACCCACCTCTCCAGTTTCTCGAAGAAATCCCCGAAAATCGCATCGCGCCGCACCGTCTGCGCCACCCGGATAAAGTGCCGCGACGGATCGTGGCTCCAAGTCTTCTGCTCGGTCAATACCGGGCTATGCACCACGTCGGTCGGCACCCACGATGCGTCGAGCAGCCAAGCGACCGCCGACATGTCCCAGATCACCTTGGAAGCGGCGAAGTGGTTTTGGGAATAGGCGGCGAAGATCTCGACCAGATAGTCGCCTATCGCCCCTCGCCCCTTGACGAAGCGCTCCAGCTCCGCCAGCGTCGTCAGCAGGTGCGAGGCCACCGGGTGGCATGGGATCTGGACTAAGGGCACGCCGCTGTCGAAGACTACTTGCGATGCTACGAGATCGCCTTGGAGGTTGAATTCGTTAGCCGTCGGCCAGTAGTGCGCGTGGCCGCCGAGCCAGACCACGACGATTCGCTCGATTATGGAAGGATCTTGCAGCATAGCCGAAGCCACGTTGGTGAGCGCGCCGATGGCCACCACGTAGAGCGGGTCGGCGGTTTGGGCCTTGGCGATCAGGTCATCGACCGCTGCGCTTTTCTGCGGTGCGCCGTCCCGCAGCACATCCGTCGCTCCCCGGAACACCAATCCTTCCGGCGCAATATCCAAACGCTCCAATAGCCGCAGGATTTCCTCGTAGCTTTTCTCCATCCCGTCGCCCGGCCCGGACGAACGACTGTTATAGAAAGGTGCCGCGTAGATCGCCTCGACTGCGAGCTGGTCGGGCGAGAGCAGCGTCTGGACCACTGCGAACTGATCGTCGATCTCGTTGTACGTATCGGTGTCGAGCACCATCCGCACCTTGCCTGTCGGCGGCTTCAAGCGCTCAAGGCGCAGGGCGTCGTCGAGTTTGGGAAACTCCATAGACATTGCGACGCGACAACGGAGCGTCGCTCCTCCTTTCAGCTATTCGCAAACGGACCATATCGCGCTATATTCAAGCGCAGATTGGATTCTGCAACCCACGGAGGAAAGCATATGCCATGCTTGACGGACGAACAACTCACACACTTTGACGAAGAAGGCTATCTACTAGTGAGGGGGATGCTCGACGTCGAGAAGGTCATCCAACCCATTATCGACGAATACCACGGCGTCCTCGACAACCTAGCTCGTGAGCTCTACCAAGCCGGCCAGATCGCATCCACGTACGACGACCTGCCCTTTGGCAAGCGCCTGACGCAAATAGTCGTCGAGAGCGGCCAGATCCACGCCCAGTACTTCGACTTCTCCTTGCCCCAGACGGGCATTGAGGCCGACACCCCCTTCTGGGCCGGACCGGCCGTCTTCCGCTGCATTACCGACCCCACTCTGCTCGACGTGGCCGAGTCGATCGTCGGTCCCGAGATCTGGTCCAATCCCGTCCAGCACGTGCGCCTCAAGCCGCCCGAGCACCTAGTGCCCAAAGACCACAACGGCCAAGCGCTGGTCAGCGCCACCAACTGGCACCAGGATAGCGGCGTGGTTCTGCCCGAAGCCGATGCGTCCAAGGTGTTGACGGTGTGGTTTCCGCTCAATGAGGCGACGCTCGAAAACGGCTGTCTGCAGATTATGCCCAAAAGCCATCGCTCGGGCCTGCACACCCACTGCCCCGGCCATCCCAGCGGCCTGCGCATCCCCGAACAACTTATGGATATGGAATCGGCTATACCGGTACCGATGCAGCCCGGCGACGTGCTCTTCCTCACCCGCCACACCATCCACGGCTCGCTGTCCAACCACAGCGACGACGTGCGCTGGAGCTTCGACCTGCGCTACAATCCCGTCGGCCAAACCACCGGTCGCGATATCTTTCCCGGCTTTGTCGCCCGCAGTAGAGCCAACCCAGAAAGCGTCCTGCGCGATCCAGTGGCGTGGGAAAAGCTCTGGCGCGACACCCGCGACCGGCTGGCGCAAGAGGCGCACACCCCCTTCAACCGCTGGAGCGCCGACGCGGCCGTCTGCGCTTAAGGCACCGTTTGCAAACCGCGCTTAGGTCGTAACCCGATCACAGCTTAACTTGGCCTATTATTGAGGACTGCAAATATAAAGGAATGTTTTACAGTTCAAGTTGTGCATACTTGAAGAAGCCTCGAATCAGGTTGTTATCATGATGCTGGGCGGTGATCGACATGCAGACCGCATCTGCTAAGTCCTCGATGTGGTCTGGAATGAAGTTGGCTAGATCGCCATACTTGGTATGATTCCAGACCTGTTCAGTCGGATTCAATTCGGGTGCATAGGCGGGTAACCATTCGATGGTGAGTCGATCCGGATACCTTTTCTGCAAGATCGCCACCGCGGCGCGATGCACACTCCACCGATCCAAAATGAGCACGACCTTGCGCCGTATCATACGCAGCAGATGACCGACAAAGGACCCCACATCCCCCGCAAAGCCCCTGTTCGGCGACGGGTGGGTTGCAACATAAAGCCGCTCTGATCGATCCAGGCGATGGTCACCCCCTTTTGTCGGGCTTTTTTTTAATCCGTGGCCACTCGACCAAGCGCCATTGACGGATGGCTTCCTCGTCCCGTTCCCGGGCGCGTTGCTGGGGATACTGGCACGAAAAACCCAACCCATGCAGCAGACGACCTACATGATCGGGATGATAGGACCCCCCAAACGTCTGTGCAATGACCTGCGCTACACGCCCACAGGTCCACAGCGCCGTATCAAAGCCAGCCGCCTGAGGGCCCTGAAGCAGAAGCTGCTTCAACTGATCCTGGTCTTGGGGGCTCAACTGACAGCCCCGCCCCGGATGCGGTTTGGCTTTGAGCCCCGCCTCGCCGGCTTGCGCTTTCATCGCCTTCCAACGAGACACCGAGGAGGGGGAGACTTGGACCAGACGAGCTACTTCGTTGACGCCTTTGCCTTCATCAAGCAACTGAGCCGCCCATTGACGACGATATTCCAGCCGATCGGCACTACCTTTAGGTCGCATATAAATGAATATAACTATTCCTTTAAAAATGCAGAGGTCAATAAGTACCAGCATGACATGAGGCGAAAAGGAATCGCGCTATGGAAGTCATCCTTATATGTATAGCTGTTGCGACTGTCGTACTCAGCACAGCCTCATACTTCCATCGGTCGCGCCAGCGGGCCTTCCTCACAAAGACGCTCAAGGTTGACGAACCGCTACGGAAGAGTGTAGCGCGAGAGTTAGGAGTGGACGGAGCTGTCGTGACAGGTGTAAGCACGTTTGATGTGCTATACAACACGATGAAACTAGACCCCAACGCTCTGGAGGGGATGAAGCATCTGCACCACGCACAAGGCTTCGATAATCTTGGTGACCTCATGGACTTTATGAAAAGCAAGATCATCAAGTCCGAGCCTGGATCGGAAGCTTGGGACCGGATGATCGACAAATATAAGGGCTACACCGCCGAGGATGCTGTAGCAGACTATTACCGAGATAGAGGGCATGACGTCGAGACTCCAGGTTCAGGTACTAACGAGGGATGGGACCATATAATAGATGGGAAGCCGTACAACGTTAAGGTCACAGATGAACGACGGTATATCCAAGACCACCTCGACAAGCATCCAGATATCGACGTAATCGCAAACCGGGAGATGGCCGACGCCTTCCGCGACAACCCCCGAGTTGTAATCAATTCTGAACTCTCTTCTCAAGAAGCATTTCACAGCACGGCCGACACGTTTGAGGGGATTGCCGACCTCGGAGATGGGATCGACAGCGTTCCCTTCATTTCGTTGGCCATCAACGCATGTAAGAATATCCATAAATTGCGCAAAGGCGATATAAACTGGAAGATCGCGGCAGAACACACCGCGCTCGACGCGACTGCTAGCGGTGTTGGCGGTTGGCTCGGAGGCACGGCTGGGCTTGGTTGGGGGCTGGCGTTAGCACCCGTGACAGGGGGCCTATCGGCCGTTGTTCTACCAGTATTAGGCAGCTTGGCCGGCATCTTTACCGGCAAGGGAATCAGCGGATGGGTCAAGGAGCGACATCTTCGCAGAGCTCTTGAGGATCTCCGGTATCTCGCTGCCGAGTTTCGGGATGCATTTATGGAGTTGTATCATAATGTCGTAGGTGCAATGGACTTGTTTTTTGAGAAGCACCTAGAAGTTGCGACAGAGGGGGTCGCCGAGGAAGGCTTCTTCAAGCGAATGATGTTTCCAAGTGCAAAGACCACATTTTATAGAATGGCGTCCAAGGAACTGAAGACCGAACATGCAGCCTCGCGTAGCTTCTATGTCGACCTTCGAGAGGCTGTACAGGATATGGAGGAACCGAGTGAGGGGGGCATGATCCTATTCGATAACTGCCAGCAGCAAGGTGTTGACATGCTGTATGAGGTAGATCCGCTACCCGAGTACTACGCCGCAATAGAGGCGCAACTGGAAATTATTGAAGCGGAACAGCGCAAGCTTGGGTAGAAGTTGAGTATATGTGAAAAACCGTTAGGAGACATAATAGATGCTCTACCCTCTTATCAAGAAACTTTACATGTACAAACCCCCAGACGCCTATACATTAGACATCTTGATCAACGGTCGCCTTTGGGCATCAAAACCAGAGCGATTCAATGATCCATTTGACTGTGATTTGGAGATTGAAAAAGACATAACCGAAGAAAGTGTCTTAGAGGCAGCACGCCGATGGCGGAACGAAAGTCAAGTTGCCGAATACAAGACATCGAAGCTTGATGCCAATGGGAAATTTACCATAGAAGAACGGAAACGATTGAACGAAATAGTTAGAAATTTCGAAAAAGAAAACAAGAACTCAGGAGTCGTATGCCTGTCAGAAGTCTGCGATTCAATACTTATGTGGTCCCATTATGCACAAAATCACAAAGGTGTTTGCTTTGAGTTTACCCGTGCCGAAAATAACTATCTTGGCGATGAAGAAAGGTGTTCGCCGGTAAGATATGAAAGGCATTATCCACCAATCGATCTTGGGTAGATGTTGATTAACCAAGATGGCGAGACGATAAGGCTCATGATGAAAACCAAGTCATGGGAATGGGCGTACGAGAAAGAATGGCGCTTAATAACGGATTGTGGTGATAAAGAATATCCTCTATCGTGGCCAATTTCACGTGTTATTCTTGGGGTAAGAATAGAAAAATGGTTCAAGTCCTGTATAGAGACTCTCTGCAAGGAGCGCAATATTCAGTATGTCCAGGCGAAAAAGTCTGACCGTGAATTTAGAATAGAAATCACCTAAGTGGACCTAAATAGCTTCACTGAAAACGCCATGCCAAAGATTAAACTAAGAATTGAGAAAGTACGCGAACTTGCTCATGTTTTACCTGTAGTCCAATTTCCGGGAATTTGGCCATCCCAATAGGAAGGCAACTGCCAGTAGTGAGCCGCTTCCCGATTACAGATCAATACAGGTCGAAAGCGCCTTTTCCCTAGCACGCACTCCCTCGCCGCATCAGCTACTACTGGATCCTTAAACTCATATGGAGTTTCGCAAACACCACTCTCATCATCTAGTCTGTAACTAAGTGGTGCATGTCCGGTCACAAGAATCGGTTCCCTTCCTCGTCTCGGTTTCAATACCTCATTCAGCCCTTCGATTTCCAGACCGATCCAGCCGGCCAGCGGCGTTGGCAGATCAGTTGCCACGGTCATTTGCAGACTCAATAGGTAACGAGAGTCACCGCTCTGCGACAGCAGGCATGAATGACCAGACAAATCGGACCAAAGGCGTTCGCGTATCAGCCCATCAACACTTGCATCTTGTATGGGAACAATTCGCTCTATTCCCAAATCACGCAGATTCTGGCGAACGATCACCTGACCGTGTAGAAGAATCTCTGGATGATTTTTGCTAGGAACAGATTTCCAGTATTGACGCGCGCTGCATCAGCGCCTCAACTGTTTCGCCATCGCGGATGTAACTGATCAAGTGCATGTCGGCGGCCCAGATTTGACAAATCCGTTCCACCTCAACTTGGTACAGCCCGCGCTGTGAGCCTGTTTCGGAATCGAAAAAGCCTTGGCGGTAATGCCATCCTCGTGCGATAACTTCATCTGGCCAAAGAAAGAGCGCGTCGAATCGGCATGGTCGCGACGGAAATTCGCGCATGCGAACCAATTCCCACATAATTTCCAGAATAGAACCATGATCAGTCACAACACCTTGCTCGACAGTGTCTCTGAAGTGGCCGCCATTTAGGCGAGTTCCAAGCTCGATACCGGGTGCCGCTGTAAGGTATAGCTGGGAACCAACCCCGATTGATTCGAGAGGGAACGTGGGCATGGACCATCTTTCTTTACTCAGGGCGTACCAACATCTCGTACGCCCATTCGGAGAAAACCTTCACGAATAGACGTGCGCAATCTCTCAAGTCTTCTGACGTGATGGCCCTTATCATTACCTGATTACTCCTCGTATTCCGACATCAAAAATCATTATCTGTATCGGCCAAACCGCGTTAGTCCTCCATCTCAACGAGAGACCAACGCTTGCTCATGCGCTTAAGTTCAGGAAGATGCTCGGGCCAATCATGTAAAGTGGCTGGATCAAAATCAGCCCCATTCGGCCATACCAGAGTATGGACCTCAGGATCAATCCGAACTTGATTGAATAGGAATACATCGCGAAGTGGACCGAATAGTTCACCTTCCAATATGGCCTGGAAATCGATAATCTGTTCCGTATCATCGTCAAAACAAACTCGGAGTGTATAGGGTGCTTGTATTTCAAAAAAGATTACGCGGTATATAGGATGACGCATGTCGATCTCCTTTATTGAAGAGGGTCGATTTTGAAAGGTGCTTGACCTGATTGTAATCGCTCCCAATCTGCCAGTAATTCTTCATGGTGTAACTCCATCCAAGCCTCAATTAGACGCTGCTGTCGCCGGGGAAGTTGTCCCGCGATCAGTTCAATAGTATCAATGGCATATACGCCAACGTCCTCTTGGTAATAAGCGTGAAGGTGAGGTCGGTGATGAGGTACATGAGGCTCAGCATACATTCGTATTATGATGCCGAAAAATCGGGAAATTTCAGGCATTTCAATCCTTATTCGCGGTAATTCCTGAAATCCGCTTCTAACTCACGACCACCTAGAGCCGTATCCGGTGGGACGACGCAGACTGTGATGATAGATGATATTTGTACAGTAATACTGCTGGTGACGCAGGTCAATCTCCTTCCCGCTACTTCTTTTCCCACTGTGCCCGAACCGCGTTGTTAAGCGGCTCAGTGCCTATTCAGACCAGAGCCTCTCGAATACCAATCGCCCATCGTCGGCTTCTTTGAGTGCAAATACGTCTGGATTCGATAGAGATTCCCATCCATCGTAGCCGAAAGTAGGGTCCAGTGAGTTCAGGATCAGACTCAAGAGATTGCCATGGGTTACCGCAATTGGGAACCGGTGATTACCGTCGAGCAGCTCGGTGATGGCGGCCCAGCCTCGGTCTAACACTTCGCGTGCCGATTCGCCGCCCGGTACTCGCAATTCCAAGTCTCCAAATGAATCGCGGACCACCTCGCGCCAGTTGTCAATTGGACTCCCCGAAAGCGTCCGTTCAATTAGGCGGTGATCCAAGTGAACAGGCAATCCCACTTTGGCAGCAAATGGTTCAATGCTTTGCTGTGCCCGCTTGTAGGAGCTGGAGACGATCATGTCGATCGGGTAGTCGGACAAGAACCCAGCGAGTGCTTCTGCCTGTTTTCGCCCAGTCTCTGTCAGCGTCGCATCCGGGTCTTGCCCTGAGGACTGACAATGTCTAATCAGCAACATAGGTCGATTACGACCACCTAGATTTCAGGTCCGCCTCGATTTCCTGCCAGGGAACGTGCAGTTTTGCGGCTGCGACCATCAACGCATACACGACGCCGTTAAACTCTTCTGGAAGCCCCGTTTCTTGGGTAAACGCCCTCACAAATTCAGCAGATTCCTCGCCGACTTTCTTGCAAATCTCATTGCTGTCTGCAAGGAGCTTGGACGTACTGGAGCCTGTGGGCTTTTGCGCGACCGTGGAGATTCTCCGGTACTCCTCTTCCCAAGGATTGACGATTTCCCGTCCGATCAATGAGATATCGCTGAATCGGACGACCTCGGCGACCTTGAGTCCAGTCTTGGCCATCGCGCTTGCGGGCGAGCGTTCCCCGCGATACACCACCTCGACACACCAGTCGTGCGTGCCCTCTGCTACGGTGTTTTCCGTGTCGCCAGCATAAGCAACGATACTGATCTGCAGTTTGCTGGATTGTAAGCGCTGCGACAGGTATTGGCGAGAGGACAGTTCATACTTCTTGTTCACGGCAATGGACACCATCGCGGACGAATCTGGAATCCGTCCCTCGCGATTTAACAGACAAAGGGCCGGCCGATAAAATTGAGCACTTGGATCGAACCAATCGTAGGTATTGAGGATCCCAAGTGGAGAGTCCCCAGCACCCAACATGTACTCATCGAATAGATCGTCTCCAGTGAGGCCATACGCGACTTCTCCACGTAAGAGACAATCGTCAACCCGTTGGGGTACATCCTCACCGCGCGCCGATATTATTTCGAGGGTTCCCGCGCTCTCGTCAGTGCGAGTGAATTCGCCTCTGTCGCTAACGCCAACTTCACTCAGGAGATTGTTCACATACTCATGCAGACCACTGTTCTTGGGGATGTAGAGTTTGGCCGTTGGTTCAGGGACGAATAAACCGATTGCTTCGCGAAACATGTGTTACTCCCTTGTTTCCTCCAATGCGGTGCGCCCCGTCCATCGCGGGGGCTGATTGCGTACGATTACGGCAAATCGGCGAATCAATATCCGGCCAATCCGACCGACGTGCAATGGCAATTCCCCCTTCGGCCGGATCGCCCGGTTTGGGTAGTCAAGGGCTTGGAACCCGCCGGATCCACAGGCGAATTTGCACTGGGGTGGGCCGTCGGACATTCCCGGAAAGCGCGTTTATCCGCTCCTCTACTTGCTCGGCAGATGAGGTAGCCAAATCCGCCAGTGAACGGATCCCGGCTTTGACTAGCAGATTGCCGTATGCTACCCCAATGCCTTGGTGCAGGTATAGTTCGATGCGGCTGCGGGTAGATTGGGTGCGTTCACGGCCCAATTCTCCTTCCATTTGCCGCCAAATTTCCGCCGATCCTCCAGCTTCTAAATCGGTCAGATAGACGATGCCTTTGTCCTGCAAAAAAGCGCGGGCAGTGGTATCCAGACTGTCCACTTTGGCCAAGCGCGGCTTCACCGAGCCGATATTCAAGTGTATGTAGTGGTTGACCGTCAGGGCGAAAGCCGCGGCCAAAAGGACGACGAGCGCACTCCAGAACTTGGTCGGCCCCGGTCGCTGGTCTCGGTGCGCTCCCAATGGTGGTGCTAATCTGTACCAGACCAACAGGCGATAGACTAGAGCGCATTCCACGGCAAAGGGAGGAAAGCCCAAAAAGCCGGCCAGCGGCATTTCAAAGAGTTTCAATTCTGAAAAGAAAGGCACTGTGTAGATCCACTTGACTTGGGCCCAGTAGTTGAAGAACTCCCACAGACCACCGGCGATGAATCCAGCCAGCAACTGGCGGGTCAATGGGGCGTAGTCGCCGCGTGCCAATTGATGCAGCAAGCTGTTGGGCAGGCGGCGATATTCGACGGGAGCCAAGAGCAGGATAAAGGCGAGCCAAATGAGCGGGAAGAAGTAGCGCGGCCACAAAAGGACCAGCACTAGCCCGATCAGTCCGGCTATTTGTAGGAGAATTAGGCGACGGGGGTTTAGCGGCCAACGACGGCCTTGCCAACCGGCAGCTACGCCGCGCAGCCCCAAGTAATATTCCAACCACAGCAGACCGGGAAAAACAGTGGCAAAGGAGAAGAAGGCGTTCAGCGTCTGCAAAACAGGATGGTCGAGGACGAAGATATAATACCAGTTTTGCAGACGGAAATTGATCAACTCGAAAGCGTACCACACTACCGCGGACCAAAAAAGGATCAGCAAAAAAGCAGGACCGCAGCGGGCGATGAGCGAGCGCCCTTCCCGCCACTGGATGAGTCGATCTAGGGTCCAAATGGTACCGTACCAAGCGCACAGATAAAACAAGGTGGTCACAGGTTCCACCCGTCGCAGCATAAGGACAAAGGAGACCCCGATGAACAGGGGGCCTAAAAGAAGCAGTAGCGCGGCCTGGAAACGGCGAGAGTCCAGCGGCGCGGAACAGGTGATCATTGGGAAGGGTCGAGTTCCAAAACCGCGGCCAAGCTGTCGCCTTGGTGGACGCGGTTGAAGACCCGCAGACACAGGATCAAGCCCGCTTGGGTCGATACGACTTCCTCGCGCCGCTGTCCTAGATGATCGACCACCGTGCCGATCACATCGCCCGGTTGCACGGGCGCTTTCAATGTTACTTGGGGCTCAAAATAACCGGCAAAGGGTGCCGGGTAATTGATCTGTATGTGACCTGCGTTGTCGCGGTCGTCCTCTATGGTGTACTCGGTGCGCAGGGGCGGCAGAGCGCGGTCGATCATACCTAGTTCGGCCAAGACGTTTAAGCAGCCCTCGAAATAAGCATCCGCGCCTCGGGGATCGCACGTGCCACCCCCCATCCACTCGGCGTAGATGGCCGGCACGTTGGCGTCGCGGGCCACCGAGAGTGTGCGTCCGTCGAGCCGGGCCGAGGTGCCCCAGATGATGGGCATATTCAGTGCTCGGGCCATGCGTCGTTGCACATCGAGGATGGCTTTATCGGGATGCAGGGTGTACCCCACGGTGGGATAGAATTCCATGACTAGCCCGCCGCTGTGTAGGTCAATGAGATAGTCGGCCCGGCGGATTTCCTGGCTGACGGCGTGGGCCGTGCGCTCGGTGATCGAGCCGTCAGCCCGGCCCGGGCAGGTGCGGGCCAAGTCCAGCTCGTCCTCGGCTGTGCGCTGGCCGCGCCAATAGGCCGCCTCGTTGACTACGGGGATGGCGGTGAGGCGACCCCGCAAAGCCGCTGGGTCGAGGTGGTCTAGCAGGCGGCGAATGGCTGCCATAGACTCGAACTCATCGCCGTGGACGCCGCCTAGGATCAGCAGGTTGGGACCTTTTTGAGCCCCTTCTATTACTTTTACTTTTTGTCGCAGGGTGATTGTCGGAGCCATAGATGGGAGACGACCTTTCGATCCACAGTTGGCAATCTTTCAACTTTCGCGATAGGGACCTGTATCAATGCCAGGTAGGGTATGCTGCAAAAGTTCCAGGGTTTGGCTGGTGAAGTACGGGTGGCCGGGTTCGGGCCAGCCGAACAGGCCGCGCACCCGGGGCGTGGTGGCCGTGAAAAAGGGCAACATGTGCTCGCGTTCGCCGTAGATGAAGGGATTGGCGAACCGGGTCCAGCGATCGTTGTCGCGGCGGCACATGGACAAAGTCCAAAAGGCGCGCTGCTTGCGCTTATTGGCAAAGGGTTGCGCCGCGTGTACCAGATACGACGAGTAGAAGGCAGCCGCCCCGCGCCGACCGGTAGCGGGGACCGGAGCGGCTAGTTCGGTGGCTTGGCGCAGGTCCTTGAAGGACCCACCCGTGGCGTTGCCTTGGGCAAGCGCCCGCACAAAAGCGGGGCCAGCTACTTTGTGCGAGCCGGGGATGATCTGCATGGGGGCACCGTCGTCTTCGACATCGTGCAGATACACCCCCGAATTGACGTAGTCGAAACGGCCTGTTTGGTCGTAGGGCGGCAGCAGGCAATTGGTGTAGTGGTCAATGTGGTAGCCCTCCCAAGGGTTGTCGGGATGGCGCTTGTCGGTAGGCCCCGAGCGCATGAAGAGGTGGGCGTTGCAGTAGCTGGCTTTTGCGCCCAGACATTGCTCGAAAATGTCGAGGTAGGTCTCGTTTTCTATTAGCCGATCCAAGGCTGGCGCACCCACGGGAAATTGCGAGCGGCCCTCGGAGTGGTCGTGCGTGGTGGTGAAGCCGTCCGAGACCCCGGAGGCATCGCCTTGGTCGCAATCGGTCAGCCACTGCTGGAAGAATTGGCCGTAGAAAGTCTGTTCCATCGCCGCTAGGGCGGCGTCCATCTCGTCGGCAGTGAACAGGTCGGGGACGATGATGTAGCCGTCGCGGTAAAACTGGTCGAGTTGGGCTGGTGTTAGTCTCATAAGGCAAGAGCACCTGTAAGGGTTAAGGTTGGTATTCGGACGGTGGGTGGTAAGATACCCTGCTCGACTAGTGAGTCAACTCGTAAAAGAAGCCAGCCTCCAATGAGGTTTCGGGACTTTTTTACCTTCGACCTTGAACCTGTACTTTCCGGGCGGCGTCTTTATCTGCGGAGGGCCTCGATGCAGATACCGGACCCACAACTCATAGCGCGAATAATAACCCGGAGGAACATTAATGACATTGAATCTCGACGTACCCTGGCATAGGGAGTCTTTCAAGCGCGAATTCTGTGTGTGGGCGAACAGCTATACGACTTTATTGACCAAAGGTTGGAGGCGGCCCCCGAGCAGTTGGCTTGGGATGGCGACTTGGTGCGCAACTGGCTGCCGCTGGACGCCTGGATGCGCGACTTCCACTTGGAGGAAACTTCGCAGTATCTACAGGCGACCAATTGGCTCGACCGCTATACCCATTTGCGGCGGCTGACGCTGATCCCCATCGTCGTCGAGCCCTTTGACGACCAAGACGTTTTCCCCTACAGCCAATACGGCCTAGTGTGCCCCTACTGCATCCCCGAAGGCCCCAATATCGGTCGAATGCTGGAAGTGGCCCGCGGTGCCCGCATCCGCGACGGCAAGCTCGAACGAACCGACAAAGCGCCCGACAGCATCTTGGGTTTTTCGGCCTCTATGGTGCCCTTTCTCGAACACGACGATACCAATCGCGCCCTAATGGGCATCAATATGATGCGCCAGTGGACGAGCGCAGCCGATACAGCGGCACCGATCCACTCCACGGGTTGGTTCCGCCAACAGTACGACCAGCGCTTGGCCTCCAAGGGCCACAAGCCCGAACCGGCCCTAGTGCAGACGGGATACGAGTCCGGGGCCGTCGATTTTTGGGGTGGCTACAATCTGTTGACCGCCTTCATCATGTGGGATGGAGACACGTTTGAGGATGGCTTGGTCATTAGCGAATCGGCCGCGGCGCGGATGGATTTTCCCGCCGCAGTGGGGGTGGGCGACCGCATGAGCAACCGCCACGGTGCCAAAGCGGTGGTGACGCGCATCCTGCCCGACGCCGACATGCCGCAGTTGCCCGATGGTGCGCCGATAGAACTCATCTTCAGCCCCACCAGTATGGTCTCGCGGCTCAATTTCGGCCAGCAGCGCGAGGCGGTCATGGGTCGCCTCGCCCAAGTCGCCGGGCACCCGTCGGTGGTACCACCTTTTCAGGCACCCAGCGAAGAGATGTTGAAAGCGCGTCTATTCGAGGCGGGACTGTCCGAAGATGGCATGGAGCAACTGACCCTCAAAGGCGCAAAGCTACCCTATCGCAGTACTGTGGGTTGGGTGTACTGGGGCCTTCTGGCGGCCCACACCGCGGCCGAGCGCTTGGAAACTGCGGTGACAGGAGTCGGCGGACCAGAACTGGATATGATAGCCTACGGAGCTTTGTGCGAGGCCGGGGCCGTAGCCAATATCCACGCTTTGTTCAACACGGCCGCGGCCGAGCGACCCGATGCCAATGCGCTGGGCCAGCGCCTAACCACCGGCCCGATATCCCTGTCCCCACCACCGTCCCCGCGCTTTGCTTTGTTGCAGCAGTTGTTGGGTATGGCCGGGATACGGGCCGAGTTAGCGAGTGGGGAGTTGCGCTTCTCCTTTGCCGAGCCCGAGGGACTGACCCTAGCCCGGCCAGTGCCGCACCCGTGGGCCCCGGGACGCCAGGTCGGGACGGTGGGAGCCCCCGTCGCTTTGCCAGTGGGGACCGAGTTCGACCCGGTCCGGGGCTGCTACGAGGATTTGGTCGAAGCCAATGCGCGCTTGCAGCGCGTCGTCGATAGCGAGGCCCCCGAGGTCCTAGTCGGACCGGCAGTGGCGCAGGTGGCCCAACGGGTGGAGGATTTTTTTACCGCGTTGTTGCGCCCAGAGCACCTTCACTTCCGGGCCAGACCGCTGTTTAGCGGCCGGGCCGCGCTTGTTTCGGGGTTTGAGTTGAATCTTGACCAAGTGGGCCTGCCCGAGGAAATGGCCTGGGCTTTGTTCGGGCCTCAGGTGGAGCGGGAAATAGGTCGCGCTGAGGAAGTGGCGCGGCGTTCGGCCCATGCGGCTGAGGTTTTGGACGCGATCATGGCGCGCTCGTGGGTGCTGCTGTACAGCGCCCAGCGGGTGCTGGTTGAAGAAGGTCCGATGTTCCACGTGCCGCCCACCGCGATGGTGGCCTTTCGTCCGCAGCGTTTGGCCGGGGCCGCAGTGCGCGTCCATCCGCGCGTCTGCCGACTGATGGAGCTAGATTTCGACGGCGACCATATCGAGGTGTTTTTGCCTCTCACGGAGGAAGCCCAGGCCGAAGCCGGAACCGCGCTGTCGGTGGCCGGACACATACAGCGCGATGCGGATGTATGGCGCTACGTGGCCGACAACTACCACGGCATGATATGGGGCTTGGCGCGGCTGTGCCGCACGGAGGAAGGCCGCGCTGAAGTGGAGGAACTGACTGGAGTGGCTGTGGATGGCAGCCGACTGTTCGCCAAGCACGATCTCAACCGCTTGCTAGCGCAGGTGCTGCAGCGTGAGGGTTTGCAGCGATCACTGGAGGTACTCGACCGGCTGACGCGGCGCGGTTTTGAGGTCTGCAAGCAGTCGGGGGCTTCCTTCAACCCCTTCTTGGGTTCGGGCAAGGAGTGGCCTGAGCAGCCCGCAGAGATCAATTGGGACGAGTGGCAAATGTACAGCGACGAGTTGGTGGCGGCTTTCCACCAGCAGGCCGATTTCGACGACAACGACTTGGGGCCCTTGGCTCTGTTGGCCCTGTCGGGCGCGCGGGGCAACCAACAGCAGTTGATTCAATACGTGGGCGGTGGGCTGATCTATCGGGAAGATGGTAGTCTATTCGCTCAGCGTGGTTGTTGGCGCGACGGCCTGTCGGTCGAGGAGACCAAGGTGCGGGCACCGCGTGCCCTATGGGGTCTAGCCGCCACCAACCAGGGCTGGAGCGAGGCGCGGGAAGCGGCCCAACGGCCCAGCCGTGCCGATTACCACATTTTGGGCCGGGCAGTGCGGGCGGCCCAGCCCGGCGTAGTCTTTGCCCGGGCGGCCCAGCGCGGCGAGACCGAGCCCTTGACCAGCCTGTTCAGCCGGCTCTTTGCAGGGCTACCGGCCTAGGGGCGACGCATGCGTCGCTTTTTGTTTACTATAGATACCCACAAACTCTGTCAAAGGGGAAGTGGGTGTCGATGGAGCAGGGAGTAGAAATCCGCCGGGATGCGGCGAGTGGGGGCATTTTCCGTCGTGCGGCAATGGATTCAGGCCGGGCGTTTTTGCTCGCCATCGGCATTCTGTTGGCCCCTTGGCAAAAGGGCGCCGGCGACGAGTTGCGCTTTGCAACAGCGGCTCAGTGGCACCAGTGGGAGTTGCCCCTGGGGGCGGTGGAACTGACGCGGGAGGGGATCATTCGGCCGGTGGCGGTGCGCCGGAACAACAATGCGGTCCTGGACGCGGTGGCCTTTGGCGGGGGGATCAGCCGGGTGGGTTCCAATGCCCTGGAGGCGCCGGGGGTGCTGGACGGGGACGGGGACACGGGCTGGGGGCCGGATTTGGACGAGAGGGTCGAGGACTGGTTTGTCGAAGTGGATCTGGGCCGGGTGGTTTCGGCCCACCGGGTGCATCTGATTTTTTCCGAGCGAGGCCCTCCCTTTGAGATTTTCGATCTGCTGCTGTCCACTGGCGAACAGTTCCGCGACGAGACCCGCACGCAGATAGAAGGCACCTTGGCGTACCGGATTAAAGAGCGCTTTACCGAGGACCGCCGCCGCCGGATCACCTATGAATTGAACCCGGACGAGCCCTTCCCAGTGCACTTCGTGCGGGTAGAGGCCCTGAAAGCGGCGCCCGAGGCGCGACTGGTCGAGATCGAGGTGGAGGCCTTTGGCGACAATCTGGTACAGGGGGCCATCGAGCGAGGCGGCAGCGTGGACATTGTCGTGGGGGTCGATACCAAGAATCCCGATACCCCGAATCTGGCCAATGCCCTGCAGTTGATGGACGGCCGCATCAGCACAGTCTGGTCCAATATCCGGGCGACCCGGGCCGATGTCGATGTGATTGCCCAGATCACCCTAGATCTGGGGGCTGTTTACTGGGTTGACCAGGTGCGGCTGCTCACCTTTTCCGGCCAGTACCGCGGGTTCTCGTTCAATTTCTACGAGGTATTGACCTCGGACGGTTCACGGGCTCCGGACGGCTCGCTGCGCTGGACCAAGCACTTTTCCGGTTGGGGTAGCTGGCTCAACCGGGTACAGGGCTTAGCCGATCACCGTTTTACCAGTCTACCGGTCCGCTTTGTGCGCATCAGATGGAAGACGTGGGACGCCAACTGCGGCGACGAGTTCGGCGGCGAGGATGCGCGCGGCTGCGGAGCTTCTGGTACTATCTCCGAACTCCAGGTCTTTGGCCGCGGCGCGCCGGTCCAGGTAGATCTGCGCTCGCCCATTTTGGATTTGCAGGGACAGAAGAATATCAATGCCTTGCGCTGGGGCGGTCAGGCCCCGGGGGGCACGCGTCTGGAGCTGCGCAGCCGCTCGGGCAATACGCTCGATACTGAGGTGATATACCGCAGTCCAGAGGGCAAGGAAATCACTCAGCGGCAGTGGGAGCGGCGCATCCCCTCTTTTCGCGGGCCCATTGACACGGTCTTTGTGCCAGGGGTGGATTGGAGTCCGTGGAGTCCGGTGTACTTGGAGCCGGACCAGCCCTTCCAGTCGCCCTCCATGCGGCGCTATGTGCAGTTGGAAGGGCGGCTGGTATCCGGCGATCCGGCGATGGGGGCGTGGCTGGATTGGGTGGTGCTGGATTTTTCCGAGCCCCTGGCCCAGCAGGTAGTCGCGGAACTGGCACCCGTGCTGGTGCAACCGGGTCGGCAGGAAATTTTTACGTACTATGTGCGGCCCGTGCGCACGCGCAACGGCTTTGACCGACTATTGGTGCGGGCCTCGACGGATTTGCAGTTCGACCAGATGCGGGTGGATGGGGTGGTGCGGGAAGTGGCAGTGGCCGCGGTGGAGGATGGTTTTGCCGTGCAATTGCCGCAGCCAGTGCGCTCGGGGCAGTTGGTGGAAGTGGATTTTGCCGCGGCCATATTCCTCGACGCCACTCGCTTTGAGCTGTTTTTGGAGGACAGTCGTCTGGCCGAGCCCGTGCGCCAGCGGGTCGAACCAGGGGATGCTGCGGAGTTGGTGGAAAGCAGCACCAATGTGGTGCGCTTGCCGCTGGGTCGATCCTTGTGGGCCAATATGTCCATTGCCCCCAGCGTGTTGACGCCCAACGGCGACGGGGTCAATGACGAGTTGGTCGTCGCACTGGATCTGGTCGATGTTTTGACAGCGCGGCCCGTGCAGCTGGAGATTTTCGATTTGGCGGGACGACGCGTGGCCGGGGTAGAGTCGATGGGCATGGCCGGACCGCTGCGGTTGGCGTGGGACGGGCGCACCGGGACGAGAGGGCAAGTGCCGCCGGGCAATTATATAGCGCGGTTGAAGGTCAAAGGGGATGGGAGCACCGAGTTGGCTGTCGAGTTGGTCTCAATAGTCTACTGATCTGAATACCTGCCGGTATTTATTGCACCACCGCTTCGGCACCCAGATGCTCGCGGATCCACTCTCTCAGCGGCACGTCTTCCTCTTTCGGCGAAGTGTAACCGTGCCCGCCGCTCGGGCCAGCACCGAGTAGCTGCTGCCGGATCGGATCGCAGCGGTCCATCAGGTGCTCCACGGTCATGTCATCGCGTGGCCGCAACCAGCGGTAGCTATAGCCGTAAAACAGCGCCCTGCGCGCGTCGGGCGAAAAGTTGTGGCCGGCCGAGTGCCAAATCCGCCGGTCGAAAAAGACCGCGTCTCCCGCCGCCACTTGAATCGGCACCGCGCCCGGTGGGTCTAAGTCTTCGTCCTCGGGCATTTCCAGCTTGTTTCTTAGGTGAGAGCCGGGCACGGCGTGGAAGTTGCCGCGATTGGTCTCGGTGCAGTCCGTGAGAAAATACGCCACCTTGAGCGAGACCCTCGGCCGGGGATGAGTCTCCAAGTCGATGTTGAGCCGCCCGCTGTCTTGATGCCAGCCCAGCCGCTTGCGTTTGGGCACGACGCCGTCTAAAGGCGGGGTAACGATCAAGTGCGAGTGGTAAAGCTGAATGTGCCAGCCCAAAATCCCGAAGACCTTGGCAAACGTCTTTGGCCAGTCGAGCAACTCCAGAAAAAGTTCATCTTTGCCGATAAAGTCGAACAAGTTGTGCATCTGGTGTTTTTCCAGCCCCTTTTTCGGCCGGTACTCGGCAGCGAGTCGATCGACGATGGGGATGAGCTGTGCTACCAAATCCCGAGGCAGCACATCGCGGACGATGAAGAAGCCGTCCTCCGCAAATTGGCGACGCTCCTCCTCGGTCAAGGTGTGTTGCAGGCAGGTCGAATCCATAGAAAACTCCTTTGGAGACTGCCGTCTGGCGGCAGGAAAACGAAGTGGCGGACCGAAGATCCAGCCCATTGTAGGCGGCTTAATGGCCGGGCAATCGCCGCACCGCTCCCGGCACCACGGGTTCACCACGGTGGGCGCTGGCTACGGCTGCAAAGCACAGCGCCAAGCTTGCGAGATTTTCGCGGGCGCTGTTGTTGGGTTCGCGGCCCTCTTCGACGGCGCAGAGCAGTTCGCCCATGGTCCCGTGAAACCCCTGCTCAAACCACGTCCCCACAAGCTGCGGTCGGGCCACGCCCGCAGCGGTATATAGCGCGACTTCCTGCGCGGTCAGATCTATGCCGCTGGCGTCTATGGTGCCCTCTGTGCCGACCAAATAAGTGCGGTCCTGTTGACCTTGGCGAGTGTTGCCGTTGAGAAAGATTGTCGCCTGCGCGCCCGCGCACTCAATCGCCGCCTGGGCCAAAAGCGGCGGTTTAGCTTCCTGGCCGGCTGCGT
This sequence comes from Candidatus Latescibacterota bacterium, assembly GCA_965261395.1. Classification (GTDB taxonomy): domain Bacteria; phylum Latescibacterota; class UBA2968; order UBA8231; family UBA8231. The sequence goes on along the minus strand of OZ253462.1, from coordinate 714,209 downwards.
GCCGGGCTGAGGCGTGGACCCTTTGCGGCATCTCGCTGCCTAAGAGCACCACTGCCATATCGAACCAGTGCATCCCGAAGTCGTAGAGCACTAGATCCTCTACCGAGTCAAAGGCGGAGCTGGCGATCCAGTTGTGGTCCCAATGCACGGCGAACTCGACGCTCTGCACTTGGCCGACCAATCCAGCGGCCACCGCGTGGCGCATGTAGCTAAAATGCGGTGCCCAGCGGCCATTCTGATTGACGGCCAGTTGCACGCCGCGCCGCTCGGCCCGTGCAATGAGCGCCTCGCCCACATCCAAGTCGAGCACAAAAGGCTTCTGGCTGAGGACGTGTTTACCAGCATCAATGGCCGCTTCGAGAATCGGCAGCCGCTCCTGCGGATGGGGTGTAAGGTCCACTACTTCGATGTCATCGCGGGCGAGCAGGTCCCGATAGTCGAGATAGGTGTCGGCCGCGGGGTAGAATTCCCGCTGCCGCTGCTCGACGCGCCCCTGATCACGGCTGCACAGGGCCGCGACCTCATAGCCGGCGTTTTTATAGGCCCGCAAGTGCATCTCGGAAATGCCACCGCAGCCGATTAGGCCGATCTGCGGACGATAAGTCGCCGGGTCGCGCGGCTGGTAGGGTAAGTCTGGGGCTGCTACTTCGACTCCTGATCCGGTCTTGCCACGGCCATAGCCGCTGTCTTGGCTTTCTGCCATACGCTATTGAATCAGAGGTAAGGTGCGCTTCTGCGCAGCGCTTTGATAAGCGGTATCGACGATTTGTTGTCCGATGCGACACAGCACCGGCGAGAGCGGCCCCTCGATGGGTTGGTCCTCTTCAATGCAGTGGATCACGTACTGAACGGGATTCTGGAACGGCGGTTCGAGCACGTCCACCGGCCGTTCTTCGGTTGCTGGCTGCGCCCGCGTCTGCACGCGGATTACCTCCTCGTAGTCGTAGGAACTGATCGTGCCCTCGCTGCCGACGATCGCGAAGCCGCACTTGGGTTGGGGTTGCAGGGTCCAGGGGTCGGTAAAGGTGCCCCAGCGCGTCTCGAATTTCGACAGACCCCGCTCGTAGCGCGCCACTGCAATGCAGTGCTCATCCACTTCGAGTCCTTGGGGCTGATCTACGGTGGCCGTCACCTCAATCGGTGCCCGGCCGTCCATGTACCAAGTACCCAATGTGGTGCCGTAGCCTAGGTAGTCCAGCAGGGAGCCGCCGCCCGCCGCCTTTTTGTAAAACCAACTCGTGGGCTTTTCCCGCTCGACGACGTCGGCGGTGCGCTCCACTTTGTCGGCGAGATGCCACAGCGGCCCTCGGTTGCCGTCGTAGTAGTGGACTTCGATCACCTCGCCGATCTCGCCAGCGGCGATGAGCCGTTGCGCGGTGCGGTGCGGTGGATACCAAGCCAGCGGCCAGTTGATCGCCAACAGCTTGCCCGTCCCCTCCATGGCCCGCTGCATCTGGTCTGCCTCGGCGAGGGTGGCGGCGAAGGGTTTTTCCATGATAATGTGCACCCCGAAAGGCGCGACCTTTTCGGTCCACTCCCCGTGTTCGGCGGTAGCTGGGCACAAAAGGACGATGTCCGGCTGGGTCTTTTCTAGACACGCTCGGTAGTCGCTGAAAACTCTATCGGCTGGAATGGCGAAATCTTCGCACGCCTGTTTCATGCGTTCGGGCTGCTCGTCGCAGATGCCGACGATTTCGACGTCTGCGTGCTCAAAGGCCATGCGCAAATTGTCGCCCATGTGCAGATGGTCGAAGTTGATTCCGGCGATTTTCCACTTGCTCATTGTTTAGCTCCTCGATCCATTTCGCCGTTATATCCACATCACCATCGACGAAACAAGGGGCGGTTATAAGCAGTTCGATCAGTTTTTTTTATCAAAACTTTTCAGCATGTTGACTCCTATTTTATTTACTCGTCAGCTCTCGCCAACAAGAGAATATTTGATGCAGTCAAGTGAAGTGCGTATGCGGCTATGTATTCTGGAACAGCGACTTCTTCTGACCCCTGTCCATGTCCCGACAGGCGATTGCGAACAGTAGGAATTCCATCCGTCAACGTGTTCCTTAGTGCCGAAAAGTGTGATTGCATGAAAGGTGGAATTAGATCGTTAGAGAACACGATCTCAATTAGACGACTAGCAGTATCTTTTTCATTATAGCCCCACTTCCTCTTTTTGCAAATCGCTTTAATGCAACTCTCGAATGCTTTGAGACAGTCGTTCAGGCATTCTTTGTACCTCTTTGATCGATAATGCTCGTGCGCACTCAAAAATTCCGCATTCGCTCCTTCGTACATTGGAGCAGAAAGCATATTCAGCGCAGGTCGCACCACTTCAGAGTGGATGAACTGAGAATCAACTCGGATTATTTGACCGGATTCGTATTGATACCCCACGCCGTGTTCGCGGAACCGATAATTTAATTCATCAATCGCCTCATCGGGTGATACTTCCTGATTACTGAATTCAGGAGTGTAGCCACGGAGATATTTATCTATATACTGGAATAAAAGCTCAATGATATCAACTATCTTTTCTGTATCCTCTGTCTGGAGGAAGAATTTGGAGACTGACTCAAAATAGGAATCACTATATTCAGTAAGTGTAAGCATGCCATACTCACGACACAGCACTTTGTTGATATACCCGTATGCACTGACGGCACCTCTCGTGCTAGTATCCCCAAAGGCATCTGTCCAGATTTGGAAAATCTGAATCCGTAATTCAGGAGGAATGGTCTCGTACTGGTACACGTCAGGAACTTCGCCTCGATTCCGTTTCTGCCGTTTCGAGAAAAGGTCAGTTATCATATTGTTCTAATCCGTTCTAAAAGAAAATATCTCGCTTTTTGTGTTCAGCTCAGATTCATCCAAGAAGCCTGTCGTGTGCAACAATATCGTACCCTCAGTACACCGTCAAGCCCCGCTGTTCAAACTTCGTGTATCCGGTTCGGAGCTAGTCAGACCAAGCTTAAACAGTGAGGTCTCCTGACCGTGTGGTTTGCTCCCGAAGCTGTGTTGAGCTGGTATTACTCAGAAGTATAGTATTGGCCGAAGTTTGTATTCTTAATTCACGAAAGCCGTTTGTCATCCAGATGATCTAGAAGCTCCTGGCGTGTTCTCAGTTGACTAGTAGAGCCAATCAGTGCTAGTATCACACGCCATGCGATCTCCATAAATTTTCGAAGAATCTCTAGGGATTCAATCGAAGCACCATGATGAACGAAATCGGAACGCAATTTGTAGGCCTTTTTAGTAGACTGCACTATATCTTTTCTTTGTTGCAAATTGCGACCTACGAGGAATGCTATTCTATCAGACAAATTCTGCGTAATTGGCTCATTCGAATCTTTAAGAAGTATGCTTTCTAGGCCTACGAGGATGTAGACGAGTTTATCAGTAGGCTCTTTTGCTATGGTGCATCTTGAGTATAGTAGAACGGCTTCGAGTACCGCTTCTTCTAAATCAGATCTACTGTTTGAAACTAACATTTCATGTAGGCGATGCAAACCGAGATGAAAGCTGTTATCGATGATCTCAGAACTCAGTATTACAGGTTGATTACTAGGGCCAAGAAACCCTTTTTGAGAGCCTTCAAACTTTCCGTCAGAGACTGTGAAGATAAACGATTGGTCGATATGTCCAGTACCCCATAGAACACAGGAAGAAGTCTCACTCGGAAGCAAGGATGAGGGTGTGAATACCCTAACCAAGCCTAGTGCCTTATTGGCCTCATCAAGTAGAAGGCCATGTGCCTTTTTTTGCTCAGCAGTAACTTCCATTACTGCTGCGGTGTACCCTTGAACTGGCCGCACTTCATTCTCGAAATATTGTTTGATCGACTCTTTGTGTTCTTTCGCTTTTACGAGCGATTGTCTTTCCCATTCATCAATCCGAGTTCGGCCTATGGGCACGAAAGTTACCACGCCGAGTTTGAATGCCTTTTGTATGCACAAACTACGAATCGGTGCCCAAACTTGAAGCTTGCAAACACATTTTTCTGCTTCCGCACGAAAAAATTCAATAAAACTCTGTTTGGTGATTTTCGTATAAAATTGGCGTACCCACCTACAGATAAGTCCTTCTACCGTCTCGCGTGAGATAGCAGAATCTATATCTTGGTTTTTCAAGAGTTGAGCGGCGAGGCCTCGGACATCTGAGTAGTTATGCTCTGATATACTGAACTGGCCGGGCTCATCGTACCACTGGTACGAAATTCTATTTCCATCTCCATCCACCTGCCCTATGTCCACCTCACCTACGATGTCTGATTCCGTAATCACACCAGACACATGGAAATCAGGTCCAGATGGTTGAGGTCGTTCAGTACCTGAATTTTCTATTACAGTTCCATGAATTGGTTGTCTATCAACCCCATGTGGTGTGAAAGAGACCCTTTCAACTATAGATAAAGCTTTACTATCGAAGTTGGAAATAGCGTCTTGGTGTATACGGTATTCGTACATGTCTTCTCCCAAAGCAATACCGATCAATTACGTAGCGAAAAATCGACAGCCAAGGCGGGTCAACCGACTTATTTATGTAGAACAAGGAAGGCGTTGATCTTGACGCGGCCTGCGCCGATGGCTTTTGTAGCCGGACGCAGGCCGCCGGGAAGGTTAGCTCGCAAGCTGTGCCCAAGCGGTTACATGGGGCGCTAAGCGAATCGGGCGTTTCGACGTCACCACTTCTTGCCGAACCCGCTCGGCTAGGGTGTCCACATCAAGCTCTTCCGCCGTGGCGATCCCGTAATCTTCGAGGAGTGGGAGTACGCTGCGCAAGCTGTTGGCAGCGTATGAGTATCCGGCCCAGCCCTCCGGACCGCCGACCGGATACTCGCAATGCATGTACGGCTCGGGCAGACCCGCCTCGACGAAAGCCCGGTACAGGCCGAAGCCCATGTCAATATGCGCCCCAGAACGCTCGAATACTTCGAGGATCCAACCGATCAGCTCGTTTGCGAGGGGCGTATCTGGAGAGTGAGGCATTTGCTGATAGGGGGTGAAATCAGCCTCCTGAAAGGCTACGATCCCTCCTGGGCGCAGGCGGGTCGCGAGCTGTTTCAGGGCGTCGGCGGGATCGGCCATGTACATGAGGACTAGCCGGCCGGTTAGGGCGTCGAAGTCGTTTCCTAGGTCTAGAGTCCGGGCGTCCCCCGCGACGAATTCGACGTTGGTAAACCCGGCTACCTGTGCCCGTGCCTGCGCCGTTTTGAGAATCGCCGGATTTACATCCACGCCCACGACGGCCCCTGCTGGACCGACCAACTCGGCGGCTGTCAGGGCCACATCCCCGGTGCCGCTGCCAATGTCGAGCACCTTCATCCCGCTGCTGATGCCCGCCGCTCTAAAGAAACGCCGCGTCACGGCGTCGTACAGTTGCGACTGCTGAATTAGACGATCCTCTTCCCCTTGGGTGCGTCCCATCGTATATGTTGCATCACTCTTCGACTCGCTCATGGATTCAATTCTCCTTCTTCACTGGTTTTTTTTGGTTCGATAGTCCATAGATACTGGGCAACCACGCGGGCTACCCAGCGAAAATGCAATTTGTCCGCAGAGCACCTAGTGCGCTGAGGGCAATCCGGTATTCAAGATATTTTCGCGCAGAAAGTCAAACGCCGCGATCTCCTAGTCGCAGTCGCACCGACCGCTTGTCCACGGCGGCCAATCGCCCAATATTAGCCCCGAATCCAACAGGGAGTACAACCATGCGCTTAGGTGTGGCATTCTGGAGCGGCGTCAACCCCGACAACATCGACGAAACCTTGCAGCGTCTAGCCCGCATAGGCGTCAAAGGAATCGGCCATATCGCCGCGCACAACTGGCACCCGGAACAGTGGCAGTCGTGCCGAGCCGCGGTCGAAACACAGGGCTGCTTTGTCGGCGAGGTCACCCTGTACCACTGTGGATGGCCTCTAGCCAGCCCCGATCCCAATATCCGTCGAGAAGCCAGCGAATCCTTGTCCCAAGGCTTGCGCGCCGCCTGCGCCCTCAAAGCCCACTGCGTCGGCGTCAGCGTCATTGCCAACGGTCCCGAAGAAGGCGACCTGTGGTCCGACGAAGTCTGGCACCGGCTGGTGCAAGGCATGGCCGAAGTGGTGGCCGAAGCCGAAGACCTAGGCGTCGATCTGGGTGTCCATCCCGGCAATCGCGGGCCGCTCGATGCGCCCGCGCAACTGCGCCGCCTGCTCGACGACGTGGCCTCGCCGAGGCTCAAAGTGATCCTCGATCCGGTCAATATGACCACCCACCGGACCTATTACAATACCACGGCCTTCCTCGATTATACCTTCGATTTGCTGGGCCCGGACATTATCGCGGCCCACGCCAAGGATGTGTCTTTGGATACTTCCCACTGGGTGATCAAACTCGACGAGGTGCCCCTAGGGATGGGCGAGCTCGACTACGAGACCTATCTGAAACGCCTGGGCGAACTCGACGCGGACGTGCTGCTCACCATAGAGCACTACCGGGATGTCGGCGTTTCGGGCACGGTCGCCTCGCCGGTGTACGTCAATTACCCCGACACAGACTGGGAAAACACTCGGGCGTGCAATTACATTCAAGAGTTGGCGCAAAAGGTGGGCGTTGATGTCCGTTGAGGGATCGGCCCGCTTTTTTGCGCAGGGCCGGGCATCTCTAACGAAAAGGATCGCGCCATGAACCAACCCAAAATCATGTACTACCACGACGGCCGGCATCCCCACATCTATCGCTACGAGCCGCCCATGGCCCCCGAGGAATACATCGCCTTGGTCGATGAATTGGCCGGCACCACGGTCGAAGCCATCGCCTTCTGCTTGGGCGAGGGCCGCACCATGCTGCACGACACCCGGGCCGGCGAGTTGATGGGGCACAATGTCGAGGTTTGGGATCACCACGTCTTTCGCCGCGCTTGGCAAAACGCCCAGTCTCTCATCGACGCTGGCCACGATCCCCTGCGCTTGGTCTGCGACCGAGCCCACGAGTTGGGCATCGAGGTGTATCCCACCCTAATCGTGCAGCGCGGCGGCGTTGACCACGCCTCGGTGCGCTGCTCCAATTTCCGCATTGAGAACCAGCATCTTGAAATTGGCGCGGCCGGCAATCTCGACCCGGACTACCCCGGCTTTGACGGCCTCGACTTCAAGCACCCGGAGGTCCGCGACGAACGCTTTGCCATTGTCGAAGAAGTGATGGGCGAGTATCCGGCCGACGGCTTTGAACTGCAGCTCAACCAAATGCCCTATTTCTTTCACCCCGACGAAATCGACGCTGGGCGCGCCCTGATGACCGACTGGATCGGCCGGGTCCACGAAGCGGTAAAACAAAGCGGCCCCGACAAAGAACTGGTGGTGCACATTCCCGACCGCTTGGACGATTGCGCCCGCGCCGGACTCGATCCCGAGGAATGGGTCAAACGGGGTCTGGTTGATGTTATTGTAACGGAAAGTTTCGGCGAGAATTACCGCCTGAAAATGCAGGCCGACTACGCCGAATTCATCGGCCTCACCCAAGGGACGTCCTGCCGCCTATTGGCCCCCTTAAACAGCATGGTCTTTTCCGACCGCCTGCTCGACGCGCCCCTGTCCATGCTACGGGCCGCGGTCTGCAATTTTTGGGATCAGGGCGTTGACGGCCTGTACGTCTCCGAGTGGTTCCACTTGTGGCCGTACGAGGCGTCCTTTTATGAAAAGCTCAGGGAACTGCCCTACCCCAGCATTATGGCGGCCAAGGACAAATACTACTTCTTGCCTACCGCCACCGAGGGGGGGCTGCCGGTCAGCCGTCCTAATCCGCTACCACGTCAATTGAATCTGAACCAACCCGTCGAATTGGCATTGACCATTGCCGATGACCTGCAAAAATGGGGGGAGTTCGACCGCGTCCACGAGGTTTTGCTGCGTTTCCGCATCCACGGCAATGTCGAGACTGATCGCATCCAATTTGCGCTCAATGGTCAAATTTTGCCCGACGATCTGCTGCGCAAGATCAATTCGCTCTACAACATGGACGGCCCGCGCTACCGGGTGATGGGCGGGTACTGGCACATTTTCAAATTGGACGCGGCGCACTGGCCGGTGCGGGGGAAAAACCGCATTGAAGTGACGCTGTTGGAGCGCGACGCGGATTTGGCCGATCCCTTCTGCACCCTGACCGATGTCGAGTTGGAGACCAAATACCTGAAGGGCAGGAATTTTCACCGCGCTTATGTCGATCCAGACTTGGGGCCTTCCGAGCGCAAGGTGTAATGAATGGGGGCGTTGATCTGCCAATAAGTTCGTGGCCAGTCCGCCCGGCCTCCTACCGTCATACGGAACTTGGGGGCTCCAACACCATCCCCTCCTCCACCAATCGCGCCATCATCTGGGCGAATTCAGGCGTACCGTCGTCGTCCCAGTACTCGGTCTCAATGGGCGCGGCGTAGCTATGGGGCAGCCCGCCTCGGGTCCAGTCGGGCCGGACTAGGAAATGGCGCGTCGTCAGGGGGTCGTATCTGTTGTACATCCGCGTCCCATTGGCGAATTGCGATTTGACGATCCACGGCTTGATGGGTGGCAATTCCCGGTTCTTTAGCCTTTCCAACTCGTCGCGGTCCAGAGTCAGGCCCAAGCCCGGCTTTTCCGGCACGCGAATAAGTCCATTGACCGGCTCCAGACGCTCGTGCACTACCTCGTCCTTGAGAGTTTCGCTGCTATCGACAAAGTGAAAGGTGGCGGAGGGGAAGGCCGCCATCATATGGCAAACCATGGCCCGGGTAATCGAGCCGCCCACGTTTTGCAACATGAACGGTATATTGCCAGCGGCGAACAGCCCGGCGGCGCGGATCGCCTCACCGAATTTCTGGTGGCCGCGCATGTACACATCTCCCGCTCCCATCAGCACCTCGTACGTAGCGTTCAGCGGTGCTTGATGGCGCACGATGGGTAGGGGAATGCGCCGGCGCAAGTCAATCGACGCCAAGGTGTCGCCGGCATCGAGCGAATCTTCAAAGCAGCCGGCAATGGGATATTGGGCCAACCTAGCCAGCAGATCCGGCATGTAGTCATTGGTGCCGCCGCCGGTGAAATCGTAGTGGATCTTGAACCCGGGCGGGGCCACGGCCTGCATGGCCTCGGTCTGGTCGAAGACATTCTCAAAGGGCGACAGATGGAACTTGAGCCAAGTGTATCCTTGGGCGGCGTAGCGCTCCACGGCCTCGGCCATGTGCTTAGGGGCACTCGACACGGTCCAACTGCCCACTGGCACCCACGAGCGGTACTTTTGGCCGAAGAACTTGTACACCGGCACGCCCGCGGCTTGGCCCATCAAATCGTACATGGCCGTACCCAGCCCGATGGAGACTTCGTCGCCCATCCATTCAAAGGGATTGCTACCCAGGTACTGGTCGATTACTTCCTGCGGCTCGGTGCGGCCGCTCTCGCCTAGGCCGATCAGACCGGTATCGGTGTGGACCACGTACACCGTGCGCCGGTTCACGCCTTGGTAGTGGCTGACCGGATAGGCGATCCAGTCTTGGTACTCTAGGCTGATTTCGTGTACTTCTATCTTAGTGACTTTCATGAGGCTTCCTCAAAATTTCGGTCTGGAAAAATCGCATCGACATCTGGTTCCAACTGGACAGATCGTTTCCTGAAATTCTTTCGCTTAGGGCCAACCTGTCTCACCTGTAAACTCTTCAAATCGTATTCCGAACGAAGTTCGTCGTCCATCTCAGTCTCAACCTTCTTCATAATCTTCTCTTTACCTTTTGTTTTTAGAGGGGAGCTATCGGCGGTACTGCAAATAGATTTCCACGTGTTCGACCCGCAAGGGCACCCGCAACCGCTCATCTCGCTCTAGCAGCCGCAGCCGGACTTGGTGAACGCCGCGCCTCACCTGTGCTGCGGTCAAGCGCCAGCAAAGCCAAGCGTTCTCTGACACATCGCCCGGATCGGCCGCATCTTCAGCCGCAGCATCGCGCACCACTGGCGCTGCCAATGCGACCCCGTCCAACACCACCTCGATCTGATCGGCGGGCGACCAATGGGCCATTTCGATCTGCAACTCGGCGGCAGCCAACTGACCCTCGGTCTCGACCTCGTCGCCGACGCGGACGTGGAAGATCGGCCCACTGTCCGTCAGCGTGGGATAGAGCGTCACTGGCACCTCGCCGTACAGGCGATCGTCGCGCTCGGCATCTGCTCGGTTCCCGGTCTTGGGGCCAATGCTGCGATGCAGGGCGGTGTACACTTTGTCTAGGCCAGCCAGTGTTGCTGCCGCCCCCATGGTAGTGAGCAACGGTCGGTGCGTCTGGGCATGGCCGTGCCAGTTGAACGCGTACACTCCGTCCGCCCCGCGCGCTAGTTGGTCTTGGGCCAAGCCGCGGAACCAATCCACCCGCCACGCTCCATGAGGCCGCAAGCGCCGCGCCTGTTGCCGTCCGTCCGAGTCAAAGCCAGCGTAGAAGCGCACGCCGTGGGGACGGCACAACTCGACAAAACGCTCGACCTCGGCCCCAGGATCGGTCCCCGAATTGCCGCCACTGATAACCACATCGCACAAGCCATCCCGCACCCAAGTCTCGACATCGTAGCCAATGCGGCGGCAGGCTTCAAAGGTCGTGGCCACCCGCACGGCCACGTGAAAGGGCTGACCCCGTTCTTGGGCGATCTGGTCGGTCTGCGCCCGCACGGCCCGCATGAGATCAGTCAAAACGTAGCGCAAGCGGTACGCATCGTCGGCTGGCAAGTGAAAGGCGTGCCGCTGCCAATCCAATTCGACGCCATCCCAGTCGGCCAAGCGGCAGGCTTCGACGACGCGCTGCAAGACGTACGTCCGCACTTGGGGGATGGCCATATTCCACGAAGTCGAGGCCCAGCCCGGTGCCTGCTCCTCGCCCAAAAGCCACTCGGGATGCTGTTGCCGCAGCGGCGTCAGCTCGGACCGTTGCAAGCTGCCCAAATCCCCCGGGCGCAAATCCCAGAAGTGGTTGTCGTTCATGCGCAGCGACGGCAGCACCGCCATGCCCAGTTCGCGCCCGTGCTGCACCAGTGCCCCGTACAAATCGTCCCCCCGCTCGAAAAAGGCGCGGATGTTTTCGGTGTGGCGCATAGTCTGCACTGAATCGTAGCGCCGCTCGGTCGATGCGCCGACCATATCCAATTGCTGCGACGGCCAAGGCACTTCGTGGACGCCCACGCACCAGCACAAGGCCCCCACCTGAGTATCTGCCAGCGGCGCGTACACCTTGTCGAGGAACTGCGCCAGCGATTGGGGGTATTCGCTGTAGCCGTGGGGCGCACCGTCCCAGTTGTACATGATGCCGTAGTTGGGCGCGGCCGTTCGCTCTGTCATAGTTTCCTCCAGGGGGTTAGGTTGGTCCGGTAGCCTGCGCAGCATAGTTTATCAGGCAATTCACTCGCCCACCTTGGGCAAACCTAAAGAAGAGAGGACTATCACACCATGAACTACTACATGTACGTGCCGATCTCGACGGACAACCAATTGCTTGTTTTTTCTATGGATGCCGATTCGGGCGAACTCGAACGCAAACACCAGATCGCCCTGGGCAAAAGCGGCTTTGCCGTTGCCGCCGACCCAAAGCGCCAATACCTGTACGTCGGCTTGGGAGGCGGCGACGAGCACGCCATTGGCAGCTATACCATTGATCCAGCCACCGGAGCTTTGACGCCCATCGGCGAAGTGTCGGTGGCGGCCATGCCCTGTTATTTGTCCACCGACCGCACGGGTCGCTTCCTTTTGGCCGCCTACTACCTCGGCGGCATGGCCACGGTCCACGCCATCGGCAGCAATGGTGCTCTACAAGACCCGGCTGTCGATACCTACGAGACCGAGCGCTTTGCCCACTGCATTGCCACCGATCCCTCCAACCGCTACGCCTTTGTGCCCCATGTCGAATCGGCCAATTCGATCTATCAATTCCTCTTTGACGCCGACACCGGCAAACTAAGCCCCAACCCGGCCGTACCCATTCTGGCCTGTGGATCCGGCGAAGGGCCGCGCCACCTAGCGTTTCACCCCAACCTCGACGTGGTGTACGCCGATAACGAGCAAGGCTCCAGCGTCACTGTGTACCGCTTCGACACCAGCCAAGGCACGCTACAAGCGGTGCAGACCGTATCGACCCTGCCCGAGGAAGATTTCGCCGGCCGCGAAGACAACAGCAACGCCCAGCTCCACATCCACCCCTCCGGCAAGTCGATCTACGCCTCCAACCGAGGCCACGACAGCATCGCGATGTTCGCCATTGACCCAGACACCGGCCTGATTCGCTCGCTAGGGCAGCAGCCCGGCGAGGCCACCCCTCGCCCCTTTGCCATTGAACCCGAGGGCAAGTTCATGTACGGCGGCGGCGACGACTCCACGCGGCTGGTCTCCTACCGCATCGACGAGATCGGCCGCCTCGAACCCTTTGGCGCGCCCTGCGAACTGGGCGGCAGCGCCTGTTGGGTGTATCCGCTGAAAGTGGGTTAATCGGAGCACAATTGGGGCAGCAAAGGCCCCCCAACTTCAATACATGCCACAAGTCCAAGCCATTCGCTGGTGGCCCGTGGACTAGGGAGCGGATGCCATGGGCTGCTGTTGTTCGACCCGGGCGATAAAATCGCGGCACGCCCGGGCTACGGCCGCGGGGCATTCAAGCTGCAAATTGTGCGATACGTGGGCCATCCACTGGACCTGGATATTGGCCCGCGCCGGAATGCGCAATTGGGCCAGACTGGGTCTGTTGCGGCCCCGGTCGCCGTACAATTCCAAGATGGGCAACTCGGTGCGACAGAGAAAATCGTACCCGTCCCACTTTTTCCAGTACGTGCGAAATTCCGCTATTTGCTCGTCTGTCCAGCGACCCAGCACCCGGCGACGCAGGGCCTCATTGCGCGCTTGTTGCCGCGGCGAGAGCGTACTGGAGACATCGCCGCCAAAAGCATCGCTCAAGACATGGTGACTGGTCCAGCCCTCCATAGAAATGATGCCCCGGACCTTTTGCGGCTGCACTCGGCCCACCTCCAGGGCGATCATACCGCCAATGCTGTGGCCACCCACATAGCAGCAATCGAGTCCCAGTTCATCAATGACGCGCAGCGCGTCTTGGGCGAATTGCTCAATTGAACCCCCTCGCGGGGGTGGCCAACCGCCGCCGTGGCCGCGCACTTCTATGACTGCCAACTGCATGCTCTCATCGAGTCCATCAATAATGCCCCCTAAGGCATAGGCGTCATTGAAGCTGCCCGGTATTAGCACCAGAGTCGGGGCGGCGCCTGGGCGCACCCAGTAGGAAAAATGCCCCACGTCTAGGTCGATCCGGCGGTCCTCAAAGCCCCGGCCCAAATCGCGCTTGGCAGCACCTTCGTCTTTGTCGATCTTCACAAGTCCTTTCCTTTTACCTGGGCGTGTGGATTGCATGGATACTGCTGGTAAATTTAGCGTCCAGTACGAGGGCTTTGGTCGGATAAACTGCGCGCTCTTCGACGGCGACTCGGTCGATCATCAGGTGACAAGCAGCGCAGACGACGGTGGAATAAAAGCAAGTCGATGAAGTACTCTTTGCCGCCCACCTCCAGCCGGAACTGACTCCCAACGAAGGCAAACATTCCGCCCATGGCACGCAGGAAGTCCTCGACGCGGGCAATGAGGGCTTTTTCCAGTTCCCGTTCGCCGTACTCGTCGTCCAGCGCGAGAAAGTCGAACGTATATTCGTTGCGGATGTAGAATTCCCGCTCTAGCGGGTCCTTGCAGCGCTGGAGGATGACCAAGTTGTGAGTCCAACCGATTTGTGCAACCAGCGGTTAGTTCCTTGTTCACCGCCTTGAGAGCTGCGTACTGGGCAGCGCGGACGCGCTCCTTCACATCTGCTAGGAGGCGTGCGTAATCCTCTGGTAGGTTTGGTGTGTTTTTGCTCATAAAAAATCCTCGTCTTCAGCTTTGACCTGCCCAACCACGGCGAGAGCCTGTTGGGCGTGGGTCGGGCCTTCATGGCCGGCGACGACCCCTTTGCGCAATTCGTCCTCGACGACCGCGCAGCCTGCCATTGTCGTGAAGTTGCAAAATTAATCCCAACGATCACAGCCAGCGTGCCGACATCTCTATCCTACCGAGCCTTGGGCAGTGGCTTACTCATGGCCTATTGAATATGGCCTCCCGTACATTCCTAATAGCTGGCGCGTTTCGCCCGAGCTGAGAAGTTCCTCGTTTGCATAACTCCGGTGTTGGACTTCTGCAACTTGGTGTGAGCCGTGCTTGATTACAGCCGTGGATTGGGGTATCTTGAGCACCCATTTGTCGGCTGATCTCTTCAACCTCCGGCTAGGAGGGCGCGATGAGTTCTTCCCGCTTTGTTTCCCCTGCTTCCGGTTTCGACCTCGCCGAATTGGTCCGTCGCCAGCGCCGTGGCCTTTTCCTGTCTTTGGCACTAGCCGTCGGCCTCGCGTTGGCTTTTGTCGCTCTCAATCCCTTCCAACAAGTCGAGACCAAAGCCCCTCGGCCGCTCAGCACCAAATTCATCAAACGCGAACCCCGCTTGACCAAACCCTTAGAACTGCGCAGAATCCCCAAGCCCAAGCGCCAACTAGCCCACCGCCAAGTCCACTTGGCCGCCGCCCGCCTAGATCAAGTGCAGGCCACGACCAACTTCAATGTCCGCTCGTTGATTTCCAGCCACGTCGGCAACTCGGGCATTAGCTTGTTCAAGCCGATTACCGATGGCACCGCGAACAGCTTTGTACTCGAGCCCAAGCTCGTCTCCACCTCGGTGACCAGCACGCGGACTCCGGAGCACAAAATCGACATGGCCTTGGAGATGCTCGATGTCAACAGCATGGACACCGGCCGCTACCGGGCCATGGTCGTCCAGAACGCCAGCGATCCCCAAGCGGTCAAGGGCTTCATCAAGATAGCCCATGTGATTTCGGCTCGCGGCGTTACCGATCAAATACAAGGCTACAGCAATTTGAATCTGCGCTCAATTGATGCTTTGTGCGACGTTATCAATGAGTACACCGGACTCGAAGCCGAGTTTATCGGCACGATCACCTACGACGACAAACGCCTACTCGAACTGCCCATTCTCATCCCCCAAGGATCCCTCAACGAGAGCGAGATGGAAAACTATGCCCGCTATATGCTGTCCGGGGGCTTCGTTCTGGGAGGTTACCATCGCGAAGCCTTGGTAAAGTACGGCGGCTTAGTGGACGGGTATGATTTCTGGAAAGAACGCCTGCCCTTGGACCATCCCGTTTTCAATGCCTTTTTCGCGCTGAAGGGCGGTACTGGGGGCCTAGTTGACTGGAGGGACATTGTCAATGGGTACTTCATCCGCGGCCGGATGGTCGGCATCGACAACGTAGGCTGGGGCAGCAACCCACGCTACAATCAGATGGCGGTCAACGTGGTCGTCTATGTCCTGACCCAGGAAGGCTCCATCACCCAACGCCTCATGCAGGGGGTCAACTGAGGCTGGCGGTCCTCGGCTGCACAAGACCGGCCCGTCTCCTATACTCACCAGACGAGAGATATTCCCATGGCCATGACCGAAGAAGAACGCTTCCGCTTTGACCTCACCGGCTTTTTGGTGCGCCCCGCCATCTTAGAGCCAGCCGAAGTCGCCGCTATTGTCGATCAGATCGACCGCATCAAACACGACCCCCAATCGCTGCCGCCCGAGCACCGCGACGTGCCCGGCGGCCCGGCCAGTGTACTAATCGATCATCCCCAAGTGGTCGATGTGATTCGCGAAGTGATCGGGCCCGATATCCGGCTGGAAGGCTGTAGCTGCGTCTGGCGCAAAAAGGGCGAGGAGCACGGCGCGCTGCACGGGGGCGGCCCTGGGCAAGCCGATCCCATTTTTGGCTACCGGGTGAAAAACGGGCGCATCCACGCCGGTATGGTGCGGGTTATTTTTGAATTGACCGATATCGCGCTAGAAGACCAGAGCACCCATTTCTTAATCGGCAGCCACAAGTCGGAATTCCCCATCCACGAAGACCATCGGTCGCTGGAAGAGGGCAAGCGCAGTCCCTTCCTCACCACGTACGCCTGCCCGGCCGGCAGCGCGGTTTTTTTCACTGAGAACTTGTGCCACGCTGGACCGGTGTGGAACCGCGACACCCCGCGCGTCACCGTACTAAACGCCTATTCGCATCTGGCTACCCACTGGCACCGGCTGAAGATCCCCCCGGTGGTGCTGCACAGTCTGCCGCGCGAAAAGCAGGCTTATTTCCGCCAGCCTTGGATCGCCGATTTCCGCACCAGCCCGGCGACCCACAATACCGCCGAGCGCTTCTTAGATAAGGACGAAGCGCCCATCGACACGGATCACAAGCCCTAGGCCTCCTGCTTCTCCATATCGCCCCCGCTCGCCACCATGCGCTCGGGAGCGCCGTTCGCATCGGCTGCCGACGCCGCGCACGGCGTGCCGAAGGCGGGCTGGGCAAAGGGCAGATGGGTCCGCCCCCGCGCTAGAATGTGTTTGTAATTAGCCGCCGGTCCCTCATAGGCCGCCCCGTGGTTCCACGGTACCCACGAGCGGGCATTGCAGTAGTGGCTGACAAAAGCCCGACGCCAGCGATCGGGCGACTGATTGGGATGAGAGCGATGCAGGAGATGCGGATGGAAGAACACTACATCGCCGGCTTCCACCACCACCGGCACCGCGTCTCCGTAGCGCCGCGCCACTCCCGACAGCGTATTGACCTCGTCGTCGAGATGGCTAATCCCCTCTACAACCTCAATTTCGTCAAAGGCCCCTTCGGCGTGGACTAGGTGTCCCCGGCCTTCATCGGGATAAATAGGCTCGTGGTTTGAGCCGGGCGCGACCCACAGACAGCCGTTCTCCTCGTCGGCCCGCTCCAAGGCCAACCAAGCGCCGATGAGGGTGTCCGGGTAGGTCGTGATATAATAGGAATCTTGGTGCCAACCCTGTCCGCCCATGCCCGGCGCGTTGAAAAACTGCATGGTCTGCAAAGCCAGCACATCCGGCCCGATGAGCGCCTCCAAAACGTCCAAGATGCGCGGGTGCAGCAAAAAGCGCTCGCAGGTGGCGTCCCAACGGTGCAGTTGATGCACTCGCGTGAAACGCTGCACCAACTCCGCATCCGTCGCCTCCGGGGCCGGAGGCTCTTGGCCGGGAACGTCGATTTGGCCCTTGAGCATGGCCATGACATGCGCTTTGAGTTCTTCCACTTCCTCCATATCGACCAAGCGCTCGACAACGAGGAATCCTTGTTTCTGGTACTGGGCGTATTCCGCCGTGGAGACTTTGTAGCGATTGGGCCGCTGGGCAGCCACTGGTTTATAGCTCATTTCTTCCTCCGCGTTGGCAATCTTCGACCAGCGTCAACTCCTACAGCAATCCTACATCATTCAAAGATAATCCGCAGATGGACGCAGATGGACGCAGAATAGTATGCACAAGACGATCCGCAGCTCGAATCGTTCAAGTCATTCAGGATTGCTATAGCTTCTCTCGCACGGCGCGCACCCCAGCCACCATGTTCTCCAGCTTTTGCTTCGCTGCCCAGCGCGCCGTTTGGCTCAGCCCGCAATCGGGCGCGAAAGAGAGCCTGTCGGCCGGGGCATACTCCAAGCACGCCTCCACCCGCGCCGCGATGTCCTCTGCGGTTTCAATGTAGTAGCTCTTGACGTCGATGATCCCCACGGCCACGTCCATCTTTGCGGCGATCGGGCCGATAATCTCCAACTCGGCAAACTCGCGGCTGGCCATTTCGACGTGCATCTCATCGACCTGCATGTCCAGGAAGGCCGGGAACATGGGCGCGTAGCGGCGCAACCCCACGGCGCGGCCCTTGTAGTTGCCAAAGCACAGATGGGTCGAGAGTCGGCACTGCCCAGCGACGGATTCAACCGTGCGGTTGAAGATATCGACGAAGCGCGCTGGATCCTCGCGGTGGGCATAGCAACTCATCGACGGCTCATCGACGGTCAGCTCCGTGCAACCCGCCGCACAGAGCGCCTCCAGCTCGCGCCGCACAATCGGCAACAGCGCCTCGGTCACTGCCCAGCGGTCCGGGTACTGATCGTTGGGCACCAGCCGTCCGCTCAACGTATAAGGCCCCGGCACACTGGCCTTGAGCGTCGGCCCTGCTGGTGCTAGCCGCTTGAGCCGCGCAAACTCCTCCACTGCGCCCAAACCGTGCGGCGCTTGCAGCGGTCCAGTGATTGCGTGACGCCCCCGCTGATCGTGGGCGGGCGGGCCGAAGTGCCTGGGCGGTGCGGACTCTAGGTCGATGCCTTCGAGATAGCCGTAAAAGGAGAGGTTGAAGTCAAAGCGAGTCTGCTCGCCGTCGGTGACGACGTCCAACCCGGCACGCACTTGGTCGCCGAGCGCGGCAACGACCGCGTCGTCTTGCATCTCGGCAATATCGTCCGGCCCGAAGGCCGCTAGATGCTCAGCCGCGTATTCGAGCCAGCTCGGGAAAGGGTAGGAGCCGATAACGGTGGTGCGCAGGGGTTGTTCTTTCACGTCTTTTCTCCATCCGCCTTTTCCCAAGCGATTGCCGCCGTCCCCAAAACGCCGGCGTGATCGCGCAGCTTGGATAATACAATCGGCACGCCTGCGCCCGCTGGATGGCGGAATAAGTGGCTGTCAACTTGCTTTTGCAGTGGTTCAAGAAAATGCTCGGCCGCATTGGTCGCCCCGCCGCTGAGGATGATCCGCTGGGGAGCGTACACGTGTACCGCGCTCACCAGCAGCCAGCCCAAGTTGCGGGTCCAGTGCTCCAGCTCGTCAAGACAGAGCCGGTCTTGGCGCTTGACGCCGCGGATCGCGGCCTTGAAATCAATCGAGCTGGGATCTTTGAAGTACTGGTCGCTCAAGACCGAGGGAATGCCGCGCGCCAGCCCATCCCGCACCTGCTGAGTCAGCGCCGTGGCCGAGCACATCATCTCGGCGGTGCCCCGCGCGTTGGTCAGGCACAGTCGCCCGCCGAGGGCTTGCATGACGATATGACTCATCTGCGTCCCGAACTGGAGATGCGGGTCGCGCAGAATTTTGCCATCGAGCAAGGCCCCGGAGCCGACGCCCGTGCCGATGGTGATGGTCACCGCCCAGTCCACATCCCGCGCTAGGCCGTAGTAGCGCTCGGCGTAGATCGAGATGCGGCCGTCGTTGTCGGCGATGACTGGAATCCCCGTGACCTTGGCCAGCCGTTTGACAATGGGATAGCCTTCCAGCCCTTTAATTTTGCCCGGCATGTACACCACGCCGACCTCGGGATCCACGGCTCCGGGAAAGCCCAAGCCGAGCGCCTGCGGCTTGCCACCCAACTTCTGGGAAATCCGCGCGACCTCCTCCTTGAGCGTCTTGAGCAGATTGCCCATGCCCAGCGCAAAACCCGACGGATTGATCCCCGGTGCGAGCATTCGCCCGCGCCGAGTCACCGCGCCGCTTTTGACCCGGGTGCCGCCCACGTCAAAGCCAATGACGTATTCTTTCATGCGCCCTCCTTGCGTTAGCTCACACACCAACCTGCATCCACGGTCGCCACGGTTCCGGTAATCGCCCGCGCTCGGTCCCCCAACAAAAAGACCGCCATCCCCGCCACGTCCGCCGCACTCATCATCGCCCCGAGCGGCTGCTTGTCACGCATAAACGCCATGATTTCCGCGTTTTCTCCAGCCCGCTGGCTCATGGGCGTTTCCACCAGCGCCGGCGCAATGGCATTGACCCGAATCCCATGCGGCGCGTAGTAGCTGGCCATAGCCTTGCTCAGCGACACAATGGCCCCCTTGCTGGCCGCATAGGCGTGCGAGGCAAAAAACTTTCGCTCCGGTGAAAAGGCCAACACACTGGCCATGTTGAGGATCGCCCCCCGCGCTCCGTCTGCGCGAACTTTTTGGGTCAACATCTGTTGCAGCACGGCGCGACACATCAAAAACATGCTTTTGGCGTTGGCATCCAGCGTCGCGTCCCACCCTTCCTCAGTACACTCGTGCAGCGGCCCATCGCCAAAGCGCCGCCCGCTGATCCCCGCCACATTGAACAACCCATCGATCCGCCCCCACTGCTCCACGCAGGCCCCCACGGCTGCGGCGACCTGTTCCTGCTGCGTCAGGTCGGCTGCCAGATGCGCCCCCTGGTCACCCAATTTTTCGGCGAGTTCCCTACAATGGTCTTCCGTGCGCGAGGTGACGAACACCTTGGCCCCTTCCTCGGCCGCGTGCAGAGCCGTGGCCTCGGCGATGCCGGTAGAGCCGGTAATTAGACAAACCTTGTTTTCGAGAGTGCCCACGGTTCAGTGGAAGGGGGTTTGCAAATGAGGCGTTGGAAAGAGAATCGATTACTACGCGTACAAATGCTTAAGGCTCTTGCGGTAGCCCTCGTAAAACCGCTCTAGCTGCTCTTCTGCACTTGTATTGCCCACAAACTGATGGCTCGGCAATAGCTCCGGCTTGATCCCCCGCGCCAACAACCGCTCGGCCACTTCGCAGCGCAGCATATTCATCATCATCGAGCCGGTCACCGTCGATACCGGCCCGGTCCGCCACTCCAACCCCTCTAGTTCGAGCACGCAGTCTCCCGGCGGACATTGGTTGTCGAGGACGACGTCGGCCAGATCCATCAGCTTCTGGCCCGACGAGTGCGCGGGCGGCGACTGGTCGCCGTGCGGCTTCGACAGCATGGCAATCACGGGCAAGCCCCGCGCTTTAGCGCCCATGGCCATTTCGACGATCAAGGGCCGAATGCCGCTGGTCGAAATCAAGATAAAGACATCGTGCGGCCCGAACTCGAATCCTTGGAGAATCTCCTCGGCGTAGCCTTCGTACTTCTCCAAAAAGAGCGGCCCGCGCAATCCGTTGGTGCCGACGATCGACGCATGGGTCGATACCGCTAGCTCGACCAACGCAAAAAAGCCCACGAAACATCCCTGGCGTGGCGTCATTTCCTCGCACATCATCCGCGAGTGCCCAGCGCCAAAGAGAAAAACCAACCCGCCGTTGGCAATGCTCTCGGTGCAGATTTCGGCGGCCCGGTCTATAGAGTCCATTTGCGTATCGCGCAGACGTTGCAACAGCTCCATCGTCTGCGCGTAGTACTCTTCAGCAGCGCTCATGCGCGTGGTTACTCCTGTTCAAAGCGCCGCGGCCCTAAATGCGGCAATGGTTTCGTCCGCTACGGTGGCCATGGCAGCCGCGACGTTTCGCTCTAGTTGCTCGATGTTTAGCGAGCCGATTGGGTTGCCGTGGATCCGTTCCTCGCGTAGGCAAAATTGCAGCGTCAGCTCCAGCATGTCGATGCCCTGCTCACTGCACCACAAGCGCATGGCCTCGGCCCGTTGCTGATCTTCGCCCCATTTGTCGCGTGGTATAAAGTGCTCCACCGGCACGCCCGTCAGCCAGCCGCGCATGATCGACCAGCCGTTGAGTACTCCGAGGTCGGCGGCTGCGGCCGCGGGCAGGATAGCGTCGGCGGCGCTCTGCCGGAGCAAGTTGTAGTCGTTGAAGCACAGCATCGCGTTGGTGCGGCCCGAAGCAATGTGCGCGAGGTGAAAGTCGTGGGGCCTCATGCCATAGCCGATGAAGTCCACGGCACCCTGCTGGCGCACCCTTTCCAGTCCTTCGAGCGCGCCGCCCGCCTCAAGGGTCGGTTCTATCTCGTGCGGGTCGTGGAGGAAAAGCACGTCGAATTTCTCGATCCCCAAAATTGCTAGCTGGTCTTCAACATCGGCCAAGGCCCGCGCCGCCGAGTAGTCGGGCCGCCCCTCGCCGTAGCCGCCCCACGCGGCGGCACTGTGGCAGCATACGCGCCCGCTGATGATGATCTCGTTGCGGGCGATGACGCCTTCCTTGATCGCTCGACCCAGCTTGTGCAGCGAGTCGCCGTAGCAGCGGGCGCAGTCGAAGTGATTGACGCCCAAATCGACGGCCCGGCGCATCAGGGCCATGGCTTCTTCGTCGTTGACCGGCCCGAAATGACCGCCAAAGCCTTGCGTCCCGAATGGGATCACGGGTATGGAAAGCTCGGTCTTGCCCCAACGGCGGCGGGGACAGCAGTTTTTTTCTAGGCCCATGACGCCTCCTTTACGGGGCGTTTAGTGGAAGCGCCTTTTTCGCGCTGTGGCAAAGGGAGAAAGCACTATGCACCGAGGGCAGAAAACGTGAAAATTCGCCGAGCAGGCGGCCCCGTCCCCAGCCTCCTCTCAGTCAGCAAGTTACGCGACCGACAGCGCGACGGCTATATGTTTTTTCGTTGGAGACGGCAGCGAAAGCAGGCCCACAAAAAGCGTAAGATGGGCTGTCGCTAGCGGCGGAGATTCAGACCTCGTCTGAGTCCGCGCTCTCTTCTGGCAAGATGGTGATGCGGCCCTCGGCAAAATCCAGCATGGCACTGGCCGACGAATTGGGCTGATCTTCTTCGGGAATTTCGCCTTCGGCTTCTCTCACTTTGCGCTCTGTGTTAATGTCTCGTGCGCGATGGGACAGGCTGCGACAGGCTTGAAAGGCATTGATTTCGCCTTCCAGCTTGAGGGCGACTTCCCGAGAAAACATCGACTTAGCCATGGTGGCTCCCGAGGATGAAAGGTGAATAGTGGCGGACAAAGTGTTACAAAAATTAGACGATTTTGTCGAAACGGGCAAATTTACGGGTGGCCGAGGAAGGCGTTCTAGATCGCCCAGTACTTCCACAGGTCCTCCGGCACCTCGTAGCGCATAGTCTCGCGCTCGGCGTAGTGCCAGCGGGCGAAAAGCCCCAGTCGCGGCTTGGAGCGGATGTTGGCCGAGCCGGTGTGGCACAGAAAGCAGTGCCAGAAAATCACGTCCCCGGCCCGCGCCACAAATTGCTCCGGCCCGTGGGGCGAGCGGTCTGAAAACAACCCCCATTGACGCGGCTCCCAATTCTCGCGGTCGCGGAAACTGCCGTCGATGTGGTCGGGATGTTTGCGGAAGTACGCATGGGTCGGCAGATGGCTTTGAGGCCAGTAAATAAAGGCCCCGCCACCTGCTTCCACATCGTCGAGATAGGCAGTCGCCCCCAGCATAAAACCGCCACTCCAGCCACCCGGCCCGTAGCCGTCGATATGCCCTTGGGCCGGCCAGTCCCACGCTTCTTCCAAGCGCGGCCACTGCACCAGCATGGACCCGCCGCCGCCGCTAAACTGCCCCCCACCCATAGCCTCGACCGCCGCCTGCATCTGCGGAAGCTGCCCAAAGGCCGGTTCGACCGCAAACCCGTCGATCACATAGCTATCGGGCCAACTCGCCGGGTCTTCTGGAGTGCCGCCCGCGTGCTGCCAGAACTGCCCGCGCCAAGCGGCTATCTGCTCCGGCGCGATGAAGTTTTCCAGAATCAGATAACCCTGCTGCTTAAAAAACGCGATCTGTTGCTCGCTTAATACCATGACGTGCCGCTGTCGTGCAAGGCGATTTTCATCGCGCACCTCCTCGCGCTTTATGCACGGTTAGTTTCACCTTGTCTGGCTTGATACTGGTGATCTTCAACCCGGTTGCATGGCGCACGGACTGAGCGGATACCTCAAAGGTCCTCCGATCCAACCTGACGAGATCGGCGTCAATGACAATCTGGAAATCTGCATTGCTCGCCAAAAACATGGCCCGTCGCGGTCCGGCCACCGCGATCTCCACCTCTCGAGGTTTAAAGTCCTCTAGCACATATCCTTCGGGCATGTTCTCCACGGCTACGGGCACCTGAAGCACCGTTTCCTCGAGCGTCGCGCCCGGCACGAAGACCAGCCATGCGCCCAAGGCCAAGGCCAAGGACAAAAGACCTTCCACCAGCCGTCGCCCCAACCAACCCCACTCGATCCGGCGCGTCTTCACCTCGGTCCCCGTACGCTGTAAGTGGTCTTGGATCTTATCCCTCAAATCGCCCGGTTTAGTAGGTTCGGTAGGATCGCCGAGGATCTCGAGTTGCCCCCGCGCTGCAATCCCGATGGTGCCGCGCTCCTCTGAGACTACCAGACACGCGGCACGCGGCTGCGTTCGGCTAGGCCCAACGCAGCCGCGTGCCGCGTACCGCCCCCCTTCATCTCGTCCCTGTTCTCGGAAAGCGGCAAAGGCACCCCAAAGCACGCGATCCTATTATTATGCATCACCAGCGCACCGTCGTGCCCTGCCGAACCGGGATCGAAAAGGCTGTCGAGGAGTTCTTCGCTGATCTCCGCGTCCAAAGGGGTCCCCACCTGCAAAAAATGCCGCTCTATTGGCTCGCGCCCCGGCAGGACCACCAAGGCCCCGCGCTTTTTCTTGGCCAACTCATGCAACCCCCTGGTCAGCGTTCCCAAGCTGGAGGGGTCCGGGCGCGGAGCCTTGCGGCGCAGACCGAGCGTGGCGATCTGCTCAAAGAGCCGGCGCAAATCATCCTGGAACACCACCACCAGCACCACCACCACCGCCCCGAAAAAGCCTTGGAAGATCCAATCGGTTAGCTGCAACCTGAATTGCTGCACTATTAGGTGGTAGAAGACGCTCAAAAAAGCCAAGCCGAGCAGCGCCATCCGCATCTGGCGGGTCCAAGCCACTAGACCCCAAAGCAGCAAACCGACGACTGCAATATCCACCAGATCAGTGGGTGCGATGTTCAACAGGGATGTGGACAAAATAATCTGATCTCAATATCTCCCAACCTAAAGGAAGGGATGGGTCAAGCTCCGGGGAACGCCGCCAAATACACCTTGGTGCGCTCGTTTAAAACTCCGTAAAAAGCCCGCGTCTCCGCATCTTCGCTATCCCGCCAAAACGCCGCTGGAATACTCGAATCGTTCGCCAGCGGTGCCCGGCTGCGATGTCCGTAGTAAATCTGCACGGTGCGCCGCTCGGCCTGCGTGGGCCGCGTCGTCGCCGTGTGCAGCACCGCCACGTTAAACAATGCACAGGTCCCGGCCGGCCCATGCAAGTGATACTCGCCGCCCCGCTTGAGCTGTGCCTCCTTATCTTCGAGTACCGACTGGCTTGCCGATTCCGGGGACAGCGAAAAACAGTGCGTTCCCTCGTCCACGTCGGCCAAATAGACCATGAGCTGGATGTAGTCCATGCGGAGCGGATGCTCTTCCCAATGCTGCTTGTCGCGGTGCCAACCCTGGTGCAACGGGCCGTCGTAGGCCCGCATCAGCCGCAGCCCGATCTCGCCAAAGCAGAGCGGCCCGCCCATCAGCGCTTCAATCGTCGGGTATATCTTCGGGTGCCGGATGAGTTCGTCGAACTGCGGCGAGGTGATCAGTGCCTCGTAGTTGGCGTGCTGGTGGTGGCCGTAGCGGTGCCAGAAGT
Source organism: Candidatus Latescibacterota bacterium (assembly GCA_965261395.1). GTDB lineage: Bacteria > Latescibacterota > UBA2968 > UBA8231 > UBA8231. Next base: position 688,989 of record OZ253462.1, on the reverse strand, counting down.
AGGGATACTTTTCCATATCCCCATCGAACATGTCGCGGAAGTATTGCACGTCGTCGTTGTCGAGCACCTGCCCTAGATTGAGATAACCGTTTGCAGCAAAGAAATCGCGGTTGGCTTGGTCCATCGCCTTATCTCCTGATTTTGTTAGCGATATGGAACCCGCTCGCCGTGCCAAGGCAGGCGAAAGCTGGGCTGCTGGCTGTAACGCCGCATGGCGAGCGACAACTCGATTTGACTGGCCGGTGCCAATTCGACTTGGAAATAGGTGCTATCCACGTCGAGGGCCTCGTCGCCGGCTCGCACTCGGCCAAAGCAGTGCTCGCCAAAGCTGCCAGCACCGACGACCACCTGCCGGGTGCGACTCGTGCTCAAGTTGACTAACGTCAGCTCTGCACCCTCGCTGCTGAGGCCGGTCACCAAGGCTGCTACGTCCGGGGGCAAACCCGATCGTTGCTGCTCGCCGTCGAAATAGCGCACCCGCCCTTGCGCCAACCCTCCCCAGTAGATGGTCTGCGGCGCGCCGGTCGTTAGCTGCACCAAGGCTTCGGTGACCACCGGGTTGACCTGCTGCCACCAGTGTACGTCGAGTTGGGTTAGATCTTGTTCGTCGTCTATAACCTTGGCAATGCGGTCGCAGACCTCTCGGTAGTTGGCCTGCAAGATGCGCTCGGGGTAATCCGGGGACTCGCCGGCGAGAAAGCGGGTCCAGGCGCGGTCGTCGAGCGAGCGTGGCCCGCGCTGTCCCACCTGCCCCCACTCGTCTTTGGCACCTTGGCGCAAGGTCTCCAGCCGCTGCCAGTCCCGCTCTTCCATGGACGCGGCCCACAAGTGGATCGGCGCATTGGGATTGATGGGATTGAAGTCGGTCCAACCCTGATCCGTGTGCTTATAGGGTACGAGCAGCCGTCCCCCTTGCTCACGGCCGTGCTCGACTAGCGCATCCATGTGCATGCGGAGCAGGTCCAAGTAGCGGGTCTCGCCCGTGACCAACAGCGCGGCTTCCACCGCCGCGGTGATCGAGTGGGCCATCATGCCGTGTCCATAGCGCCCGGTCCAGCCGTACAGCCCGCCCCACCACTGCCCTTGGCGCATCTCACCGACGATGCCGTTGGGACCGATGTTGTCCGGGACGATGCCGCCGTTGGTTTCGGTGCGCTCTATCCAAGCCCCCACGTATTCCTCTATCCACTCCCGATACCGCGCCTCGCCGGTGTGGAGAAATGCCGTTGCCACCAGTGCTGCGACGCCTAAGTTGACGGTCACGTCGCCCTGCATGACCACTTGGTCAAATTGTTCCTCAACGCGGCGTTTGGTCTCGGGGTCTTCCCACCAGTTAGCGGGCGAATCAAAGCCCGGCCCCAACGTGGCGTGATCGTGGGTGAGGTCGTAGTGGATTTCGCCGCGCCGCATTTGGAAGAGCGGCCCCTTGCTGCCGCTACAGGGCGAGCGCACGATGCGGTGTTCGGGGTCGTAGTTGGGCACGGCCGGGTCGTCGTTCAAGTACAATCCGGCAAAGCGCTGCGCCCGGCGGCGCGTCTCGGCGTTGGTCGGGTCGGCCATCCCCAAGTGATAGAAGTAGATGTAGTTTTCGGCGTTGTGGAACCAGTCGTCGTCGTTGATAAACTCTCGGGTGACGCGGCCGTAGTCGTGCTCTAGCTGCCGAGTAATGGCGTTCCATTCCTCTATAGCTTTGACACCCATGTACTCGCTGCCGCCTAGGGCATAGTAGTGAGGCCAGTTGAAGAATGCCTCGTACAGGTCGTCGGCCCAGACCCCGTCTCCGGGGTATTCTTCCATCCATATCAGGCTGCCGCCGGGGCGGGTGTACTTGTCGAGAAAAATCGGTGCTGCCTCGTCGATAGCGTCGATTAGTCGCCGTTCCAAGACCGCCCACAGCGGCGGTGCCGTGCGCGTTTGGCCCTTTAGCGTTTTCATGGTCTCGTCTCGTCAGTCGGCGTGCGACCGTAGGCGGCAGAAGATGTAAACCGCTGGAACTGCAATCAGCAGAATGAGCCCTAGGCGGCAGAGGATGTAAGCGGGAACTACGATAAGTAGGACGAGTACCGAGGCGATGTCGAGGAGGCGCCTTATTTCGGGAGATGTCACGGCGGTTTATCTCCTTTCGGGGCGAGAGATGGAGAGAAAGTTAATTGAACTTTCGACGGACGGGGAAGAAGAAAAGGGAGGCAAGATTACGCGGGCCATAGGAGGTACAAAGAAACTGATGGTGCTAGCGATGCGAGTGGCTCCGCACCGCTAGCTTGCAGTGAAAAATAAAAAATGGTGCCGGAGGTGGGACTCGAACCCACACACCCTTGCGGATACAGGATTTTGAATCCAGCGCGTCTACCAATTCCGCCACTCCGGCTAGACCATTTACCTCTCCTCTCGTTCGCTCTTCGGCTTGCCGAGGATTTCCATATAGACGATCGCGTCGCGCGCCGTCTGCGGGTTGAGGAACCAACGGCTCCGGGTACGACTACGACGAGGCCGCCGCTTCTCGCCCGAATCATGGGGCTTGGTCTCCGTCAGCCGCTCCATGGCCAGCCTCTCGGCTGCCACGGCGCGCCGCTCGGCTTCTACAGCCTGCCGCTCGGCTTCTATGGCCTCCCGCTCAGTTGCGACCGGCTCGGCTTCGGCGGGAACCGGCTCGTCAAAAGGATCGCCGTCAAAAGGCCACCCCAAGGACGGCTCTTCCTCTTTCTCCTCCTCGACGACAACAGGCGCGGCCGGATTGACCCCGGCGTGCTGTTGTTCGATCTGGGCGTGCTGTTGTGCTTCTTCACGCCGTTTGCGGCGCTTGCGACGCTCCATCAGCACCGAAAATATGCTGAACAGTATGGCGAGGGTAAAGAGTAGGAGTTCCATGGACTAGTTGTCGCGGTCCTCGTCGCTTTCGGCAATCGAGTCGCGCATCTCCGTGTCGGCCTGGATGTTGCGCATGCGGTAGTAGTCCATAATGCCCATATTGCCCTCGCGGAAGGCTTCGGCCATTGCGCGCGGCACTTCGGCCTCGGCTTCCTTGACTCGCGACTCCATTTCCACGACTTGGGCCGTCATCTCCTGCTCGCGCGCCTGGGCCATCGCCCGGCGCTCTTCGGCCTTGGCCTGGGCGATTTTGAGATCGGCATCGGCTTGGTCGGTCTGCAGCTTGGCACCGATATTCTCGCCCACATCGACATCGGCGATGTCGATCGAGAGGATTTCGAAAGCCGTACCCGAATCCAGTCCCTTATCCAGCACCGTCCTCGAAATACGATCGGGATTCTCCAGCACCGCTTTGTGCGTCTCCGACGAGCCGATGGTGGTAACGATGCCCTCGCCGACGCGCGCGATGATCGTCTCCTCGCCGGCACCGCCAACTAGCCGGTCGATATTGGCGCGCACCGTCACCCGGCACAGGGCCTTGACCTGGATGCCGTCTTTGGCGACCGCCGCGACCAATGGGGTGTTGATCACTTTGGGATTGACGCTCAGCTTGACCGCTTCGAGTACGTCGCGACCGGCCAAGTCGATCGCCGTAGCCCGCTCGAAGCTCAGATCGATATTGGCCTTGTCGGCCGAGATCAGCGCTAGAATCACTAGGTTGACATTGCCGCCGGCCAGAAAGTGGGCTTCCATGCGATCCAAGCTCACGTCGAGACCGGCTTTGGTCGCGCTGATCTTGGGGACGACGATCTGGCGGGGCGGTACCTTGCGCAGCCGCATACCCACCAAGTCCTTGAAGATCGCCACCTTGACCCCGGCGAAATAAGCCGTGATCCACAGGCCAATCGGGACGAAATACGTAAAGAGCGACAAAAAGATGATGATGCCGAAAAGCACCAAGACCAAAAACAGGACTTCCATTATAGGCTCCTTGAAGGGAGTGAACTAACGTTTGGCAGGGACTAACTGCACCACTACTCTGTTGCCAGCCACTTTTAATACCTCGACCTGCTCACCACGCTCAATATAGCCACCCTCGCTGACTACGTCGAATACCCGCTCGCCGAACTGCGCCCGCCCCGCCGGCCGCAGCGTCGTCAGCACCTCGCCCGTCTGCCCGAGCAAATCCTCGCGGCCGGGCTTGACCGAATCGTAGCCGGCTTTGCGCGTCATGCCCTCGTTGAGCACCAAGCGGTTCCAAGCGCGGACCTTGAGCATCAGTCTCACCAAGACGGCGATCCCCGTCAGCCCCAGGCCCGCCACGACGCCAGCCGCCAAGCCGCCCATATTCATATAGGCATAGCCAATGCCAGCGATCGCGGTCAGCAAACCAACGACGCCGAAGATATTGATCCCTGGGATGACGAAAATTTCCAACAGCACCAGCGCGAAGCCGAGCAATAGCAAGGCCAGCGAATAAACCCATTCCAACACCTCCCCCCCGAGAAAGCTCATAGTGGCTTCACCACCACTCGACTGCCGCAAGCTTCGACGACTTTAATGGGCCGCTGTGCCTCGATGAATTCGGCCTCGGCGATCACGGTGAGCCGCTGGCCCCCCAACAGGGCTATACCCGAGGGCCGCAGGTAGCTGACCGTGACCCCCTCCTGGCCCAACAACTCCTCGTCGGTCTTGCGCGAGGAGGAAGTGTAGCCATCGGCGGCCTTGATTTCGTTGTGGAGCACTAGGCGGTTGAAGGCGGCGAACTTGGGCAGAGAGCGCAAGACGATGAGCGAGATTACAAACGCGCCGATCATCGAGCCTGCGAGACGCCCGATCACCGAGACGATTTCGCCGAAACTCCACAATTGGAAATCGCCCAACTGGGTAATCACCACGCTGGCAATCATCGCCGCGATACCCAACAAGCCCACAAGGCCAAAGCCCGGAATGGCCACTAGCTCGACGACCAAAAGCGCCGCGCCCACCGCAAAGAGCGCCAGCTCCTGCCACTCGGCCAGATGCACGATCAAGTGGCTGCCGAAGAAAAGCCCCAGCGCCACCAGCGCCAGCGTGCCGCCCAAGCCCCAACCGGGGGTGCGCACCTCGGCGATCAAGCCGAACATGGCTACGGCTAGCAAAATCGAAGTGACGACCGGGTGGGTCAACATGCGCAAGACGTGTTCGGTCCAGTTGAGCTCGACTTCGACGATTTCGGCTTCGCCTAGATCGTAGATGCGCAACAGCTCGATCAGGGTCTCGGCCGTCTCGTCAGCCATCTGGTAGTTGAGCGCCTGCTCGGTGGTCAGGGTCGCCGGTCGGCCCGCTTCGACGCTCAGGCCCGGCACATCGACGCGCTCATCCACCATGGCCTCGGCGATCTTGACGTTGCGGCCAGTGCGCTCGGCCGTAGCGCGCATCTCAGCGCGCATATAGGAGGTCACTTTGTCGCTGGCCTTGGTGCCCGTGGCATCGACCGGAGTGGTCGCGCCCATGGTCGATGCTTGGGTCATGACGATCTTGTCGCAGGCCAGCGAGATGAGTGCCCCGGCCGAAATCGCCCGCTTATTGATGAAGGCGATGGTCAGGGTTTCGGCGTCGAGGATGGCGTCGCGGATCACGGTGGCCGCATCGACGCGCCCGCCAAAGGTGTCGATCTCAAAGACGATGGCGTCGGCTTCGGCCTCGTCGGCCTCGGCGATCACGCGCTCGACAAAGGCCGCTACGCCCGGGTCAATCATGCCCTCTAGCTTGAGATGGACGCGATAGACGGTCTGCGCTTGGGCGCTGCCGGCCGACAAAATTAGGAGTGTGTATATAAGGTATCGCATTTATTATTGAATATATGAGGCTATAGATTGTACTCCAAGCATCTAACCATTGTCAACAACCTCATTTGACCCTCCCTTCGGCCCGGCCTATTTTGTGATTTTCCCTATAATATCCGGAACGAAAAAGCCATGCCCCGCAAACTCGAAATGCTGCTCAAGGGCGGCCACGTAATCGACCCTGCCAACGACATCAACGGCGTCGCCGACGTCGGCGTACTCGACGGCCGCATCGCTCGCGTCGAAGAGAACATTTCCCCGGCGGACGCCCATCGCGTCATCGACGTGGGCAACCTCGTCGTCGTGCCGGGCCTGCTCGACATCCACGTCCATACGTACCATACCCGCGCCGGCAAACCCGGCGGCGGGTTGGTGGGCAGCCTCAATGCCGACGCCCACTTCCTCAAAGAGGGAGTAACCACCTGCGTCGATACCGGCACGGCCGGGGCCGAGGAGTTCGAGCACTTCCGCGAGACGGTGATCGACCACTCCAAGATCCGCATGTTCGCCTATGTCAACATTGCCGCCCCAGGCATGGGCCCTCCCGAACAAATCGTCGCCAACCTCGATCCTCAGCGGGCGGCCGAGATGGCCGCGGCCCACGACGAGGTGTGCGTCGGCATCAAGACCGCCCACTATTGGACCACCAAGCCCTTTGACGACGAGCATCCGCCTTGGGCCTCGGTTGACGCGGCCGTCGCGGCCGGCGAGCGCTGTAAAATGCCGGTGATGGTTGACTTTTGGCCGCGCCCGCCCGAGCGCTCCTATCCCGATCTACTCCTCAAGCACCTGCGCCCAGGCGATATCCACACCCACGTCTTTGCCCGCCAGTTCCCCGTCATCGATGAGGACGGCGCGGTGTACGACTACATGCGCGAAGTGCGCAAGAAGGGCATCCACTTCGACCTTGGCCACGGAGCGGCCAGCTTCTGGTACCGCGCTGCCATGCCGGCCATTGCCGACGGCTTCCCGCCCGATTCCATTAGCACCGACCTGCACATGGGCAATATCAACGGCCACGTCCACTCCATGCTCGACACCATGTCTAAGTGCTTGGCTATGGACATGCCCTTACAGGAAGTGATCTACCGCTCCACCGTCACGCCCGCCAGTGCCATCCGCCGGCCCGAGTTGGGGACCTTGACGCCCGGCTCTGAGGCCGACATCGCCGTGCTGGGCGTCCTCGAGGGCAACTTCTATTTTCGCGACTGCGGCTGGGCCTGCATTGAGGCCCGACACCGCCTCGAATGCGCCCTGACCTTGCGCGCGGGCGAAGTAGTGTGGGATCGCCACGGCATGACCTGCCCGCACCTACAAGAAATCCCGCCAGAGGCCGAATACTGGCACCTGCCCGAACGCCAAGCCACCAGCCCCGTGCCGCGCCTTTGGCGCACTGAGGCCTGAAGGGCTGGCAAAATAACCTCTTGTAAATTTTGAATCAATCGCCTAGTAAACCCTACCCCATCACGGCGCTTAAAACCCTCCTGCCCCAGTGTATGCTCCAGGACCGGGTACGCATCGAACGGCGTCTGAAGCGTCGCCGCCTCAACCCCGAAGAGGTCGAACGCCTCATAGGCCAAGCTCGCAGCTCTGCTCACCTGCGCGAACGGCGGCGCGGAAACCGCCCAAACCCCACCTACCCACCCGCCCTGCCCATCAGCGATCGCAGGGACGAAATCCTCGCGGCGATCAAGGCGCACCCCGTCGTCATCGTCGCCGGCGAGACCGGTTCGGGCAAGAGCACTCAACTGCCCAAAATCTGCCTAGAGGCTGGCCGGGGCGAGGCCGCCCGCATCGCCGTCACGCAGCCGCGCCGCGTCGCCGCTCTTTCCATCGCCCAGCGCGTGGCTGAAGAACTCAAGGTGACCTACGGCCGCGATGTCGGCTGCAAAATCCGCTTCCGCGACCAGACTGCTCCCGAGACCTGTATCAAGGTCATGACCGACGGGATGCTGCTGGCCGAGACCCAAACCGATCCCGACCTGCTCGAATACGATACCATTATCGTGGATGAGGCCCACGAGCGCAGCCTCAACATCGACTTCCTGCTCGGCTACCTGCGGCTTTTGCGCCGCAAGCGACCCGAACTCAAGATCGTCATCACCTCGGCTACCATCGACACTGAAACCTTCTCTAAGGCTTTTGACGACGCCCCCATCATCGAGGTCTCAGGCCGGATGTTCCCAGTTGAGGTTAGCTATTGGCCACTCGACGAGATCCTGCAGGATCGCGGCGACTACACGTATTTGGATGCGGCCGCCAGCGCGGTGGACGAAATTTTGCGCACATCGCGGCAAGGCGACCTCTTGGTCTTTCTGCCGTCTGAGCGCGATATCCACGAAACCCGCGAGCGGCTCGAAGGGCGCAAACTGCGCGGGGTCGAGATCTTGCCGCTGTTTGGCCGCCTAACCGCCGGAGAGCAGCAGCGCGTATTCGCCCCGGGTGACCGTCGTCGCGTAGTGTTGGCCACCAATATCGCCGAGACTTCGCTGACCATCCCCCGCATCCGCTACGTCGTAGATACGGGCTTGGCGCGTCTGTCGCGCTATAACCCGCGCACCCACACTCAGCGCCTGCCGATCGAACCGATCTCGCAGAGCAGTGCCCGCCAAAGAGAGGGGCGCTGTGGGCGGGTCGAGGACGGGGTGTGTATTCGCCTCTACTCTGAGCAGGATTTTCTCTCGCGGCCCGAATACACCCAGCCCGAGATCCAGCGCGCCAATCTCGCCGAGGTCATCCTGCGGATGATCAACCTCAAGCTAGGGGACATTGAGGCTTTTCCCTTTATCGACCCCCCGGCAAAAGCCACTATCGCCGGCGGTTTCCAACTTCTGAGCCAGCTCAATGCCCTCGACGAAAACCGCGCACTCACCCCCATGGGCCGCGCTATGGCGCGCCTGCCCATTGACCCCACGGTCTCGCGGATGCTGCTTCGGGCCCGCGAGGAGCAAGCCCTTTCCGAGGTGCTCGTCATCGCCGCGGCCATCAGCATTCAAGATCCGCGCGAGCGGCCTCTGGAAGAGCAGGATGCGGCCGACCAAATGCACCGACAGTTCCACGACAAAAATTCCGATTTCCTAGCCTACCTCAACATCTGGAACGCCTATCACGACAAAGTGGAAAGTGCCTCGCAGAACCAGCTACGCAAATTCTGTAAGGCGCACTATCTGTCCTACATGCGGATGCGCGAATGGCGCGATATCCACGCGCAGATCCGCGAGGCACTGGGCGAGATAAAAGGCTTCCGCTTCAACCAAGAACCCGCCGGGTACGACGCGATCCACCGCGCGATACTCACCGGCTTGCTTTCGAGTGTGGCGCGCCAAGAGGAGGGCAATATCTATCAGGCAGCGCGCAGTCGCGAGGTGATGGTTTTTCCCGGCTCGGGACTCTTCCGCTCTAACAAGGGCAAGAAGCCAGCCGAGGGCGGCGGCCCCCCCGGTTGGCTGGTCGCGGCCGAAATCGTCGAGACCTCGCGCCTGTTCGCCCGCACGGTCGCCCGCATCCAGCCCGAATGGCTCGCTGAGCTAGGCAGCCACTTGTGCCGCGCTTCCTACGACCAACCTTATTTCAACCCGCGCTCGGGGCGGGTGCTGGTGCGCGAAAAGCTGATCCTCTACGGCCTCGAAGTGCTCAGCCGCCGCATCCCTTATAGCCGCATCAACGCCCGCGAGGCCACCGAGATATTCATCCGCGAGGCGTTGGTGCCTGGGACGGTGCACACTCCGCACAAGTTTCTCGCGCACAACATTCGCCTGTGTCAGAAGATCGAAACTTGGCAGACCCGCGCCCGCGGTTTGGCCGATGTCCACGTCGAAGAGGCCGCCGCCCGCTTTTACTCCCAGCACCTCGACGATGTTTCCTCGCTGCCCGACCTCAACCGGTTCCTCAAAGACAAAGCCGACGACTTCCTGATGATGCAGGAGGAGGACTTGCTCGGCACCACCCGCGCCGATTTCGACCAACAGGCCTTCCCAGACGCACTCGACCTCGACGGCAAAAAGCTAGCCATCAGCTACGCCTATCGCCCGGGGCAAGACGAGGACGGCGTCACCGTCAAATTGCCCTACAAACTGGCCCACGCCGTTGATCCAGAAATACTCGAATGGCTGGTGCCGGGCCTGCTCGAAGATAAAATCACCGTCCTGCTGCGCTCGTTGCCCAAGTCCATTCGCAAGCAACTGGTACCGATCCCCGCAAAGGCCAAGAGCATTGCAGCCGTACTCAAGCCGACCCATCCCACCTTCTTGGAGTCGCTACGGGAACACATCCGTCAGCACTACCGGATCCAAATTCAAGCATCAGACTGGAACGCCACCGACCTGCCCGACCACCTCAAGATGCGCGTCGATATCCAAGGCACCGACGATCAATCCGTCGCGGCCGGCCGCGATTTGCAGCAACTGACCCAACGCCTCGAACAGCACGACACCCCAGTCGAACTCGACGCTTGGAAAAAGGCGGCCCAACAGTGGGAAAGAGACGGGATAACTACTTGGGATTTCGGCGACCTGCCCGAACGAATAGAGGTGACCCAAGCGGGCGGGATGCCGCTTTATGGATGGCCCGGCCTCGACCGCGACGAAGGTGACGTGTCGCTGCGGCTCTACAAAAATCGCGTCGAAGCCGAAGCCCGTTCGCACGAGGGTTTCCTGGGCCTCTGTGCCCTCGCGCTCCGCGACGAGCTAGCGTGGCTCCGGCGCGAGCTCCAGGAGCTGGCGCAATTCAAGGCGCGCTACCAAGGCAGTTCCCTAGAACTGCGCACCCAAGCATTTGAACATCTCGAGCGCTATCTCTTCCACCGCGAGCAAATCCTACCCCTGCGCCGAGAGGATTTCGACGCCGTACTGGTGCAGGCCAAGCTGCGGTTGCGCGGCTTGGCTGCACGCTTCATCTCCTTAGTCGATAGCCTGCTTGAAGCTCGCCGGGCAATCCGCCTTGCGGGCCGGGGATATCGCGGGCTAGACGCGGACTTGGAGCGACTGCTGCCCGACGATTTCTTGGCCCGCGTTCCCTACCAACACCTCAGCCACCTGATCCGCTACCTAAAAGCCGTCGAGGTGCGCGTCGAGCGCGCCGCGACCGACCCACGCAAGGACGTGCAGAAAGCCGAGTTGATTGAGATGTACCAGAGCCAGTTGGAAAAGCTCGCCGGGGAAACCAATTCGCCCGAGCGAGCGGCCCAAATCGAGGAATTGCGCTGGATGCTGGAGGAATATCGCGTCTCGGTCTTCGCCCAGGAGCTAGGCACCGCCCACCCGATCTCCCCCAAACGGCTCGACAAGAAGGTCGAGCAGATTCGTCAAATCCGGTGATCCGCGCCCTGATCTTCGATCTTTGCGACACCGTAGTGCGCACCGCCGGTCTGCCTGGGTTGGCCCTTTTGCTCGGAGGCACTGACCCCAGCCATGTTCGTCGCTTGGAGCAGTGGTTCGGCGGCAGCGCGGAGTTCCTCGCCTTTGAACGCGGCGAAATCGGCGCTGCGGCCTTCCTCGCCGCCTTGCGCAAGGGCACTGGCCTAGAGGCTACTGACGACGCATTGGGCCGCGCCTTCGGGGGGCTGATCCTGCACGAGATCGAGGGCGTCGCTCCATTGCTTCGACAGCTAGCCGCCGAGTACCCTCTGTACGCGCTGTCGAACAACAACGAATTACTCTGGCGCGGCATCCAGCGCGTTTGCACGACCCTCGATGTCTTTGAGCAGGTGTTCCTCTCGCAGGAAATCGGCCTGCTCAAACCCGGTTCTGCGGCCTTTCGCTATGCGCTGGAGCAGATTGGCTGTCAGCCACAAGAAGCCGTGCTAATCGACGACAACCCGCACTGCGTGGCCGCGGCCGCAGCGCTGGGCTTGGAGACGGTCCTCTTCCGCGACGCGGCAAGCACCGCGTGCGAGTTAGCCGAAATTTTGGACAGTAAAAACCGCGCGTAAAACAAGACTCAGACGTTCTCCACCAGCCACTGGTAGCACTTTTCGTATCCCGCCTGCCCCTCGGTCGCCGGCCCTTCGTATTCAGCCGTCCAGGCCCCGTTGTAGCCGGCCGCCTTGAGGCACTTGACCGCGTGGTCGAGGTGAATCTCGCCCTCGCCCAATGCCGCCCCCTTGTAATCTTGCCGCGAGCCGGTTCCGTCCTTTATGTGGGTGTGGAAAACGTGCGGTGCCAAAATCTCGTAGAAGCGATCAATTTGGTCCAACTCGTGCCCAAACCAGCGATAGTTCATGGTATCCAAGTTGACGCCGAGTCGGTCCGAGCCAACGCGCTCGATCAGGCTTAACTGCCAATCGCCATCGTTGGTGGAGATTCCGTGATTGTCGAGGGCGATCCGCACGTCGTACTCCTCCAGAAAGTCGGCGCAGCGCTTGAAGGCCTCTAACATCATGCCGTCCCACTGGTCTTCCGGCACGTCGCCGTTGCGGTTCCAACCGCCGTCCGAGCGCACGATGTCCGTACCGGTTATGGGAATGATCTGGCAGACGTAGCGGTAGCGCTCGATTTGCGCGTCCAAGTCGCGGCCGTCGGCTTGCAAGAAGTCGTTGCCAGCCGCTACCGCCGAGGCTTGCATCCCGTATTTGGCCAATAACTCGCGGGTGGCTGCGGCCGTCTGCTCGCCGTTTTTGGACTCGCCATCCCAGATATCGCGGATCTGCAATTCGCAGTGCCGGTAGCCGATTTCGCTGGCCCGCCGGGCGAAGCCTTCGAGATCGCAGCCGGGCCAGTTGTAGTGAATTGCGCCTATTTTGCTCATGCTCGTGTTCCTTTCGTTTAGGTCCAGTAAAGCCGCCACACTTGCGTCTGTAGCGGCATGAGGCTGATCTCCGAGACCTCGTCGCTAACGGGTATAGCCTCAATCGCCAGGGCCTCGTACGCGTCGAAGCACTTTTGGCGCGATGTGGGCGGCTGCGGTAGGTAATCGAAGCGGTAGAAGGCCCGCCGCACGGTGCGTGGGTCGAAGTTATGTACCACCAAAAGCGCGCTCCGATCAGTATAGCGCACGTACGCCAGAATGCAGTCGTCTGGGTCTCCGCCCTCGAACTCGTTGCGGTGGAAGTACACCTCTCCGGCGCAAAATTCCGGCCACTCCTTTTGCAGCGCGAGAAGATCCCCGTAGGCCCTCGCTAGGCTGGCGTGTGGCTCGCGTTCGGCTTGGTCGAAGTGCAGTAGGGTCTCGTGTTCAAAGTCGGTGCGCGTTTCCTCGCCCCACTCGCTGCCCAGCTCTAAGCCCCGCGTCAGATTGCACCCAGAGGCCGAGCCGGCCGAGCAGTCGATCAGGGCGGCCTGCAAATTTTTGAGCAATGCCATTAGCAGTGCCCGGTTTCCCGGATCCGACTGGATGGGACAGATAAGACCCTGCCAGTAGTCTCGCGCCTGCTCGTCGCAGCGCAAAAGTTCCCGGAACTGCTCGTGCCAGACTTGGGTGGCGCGTGGGCTGTCGTGATTTTCAAAGTAGGCCATGGCCACGGTGCCGGGCGCGAAGGTGCGATTCGTCTCCTCTAGGAAATCGATGAGGGGCTGGGCGTGTTCGACGTCGCGGTGAAAGTCAACTAAGAGCGCGTAGATCGCATCTGCCGGGACATCCTCTGCTTCGGTTAGCGGACATAGCGTCTCGCCCAGCAGGAGGGCTTCGGGCGCGGCAGCCTGAATGCGGTTCTTGAGCTTTTTGAGGAAGGGCCGGTCAATGGTCTGGCTGGCGTCGATCCGCACCCCGTCGAACCCGCACTGCTCGATCCAATACGGGGCGATCTCCAGCAAGTACTCTTGCAACGGCTGATTGTAAACCAAGTCAAAGAGCGCCACGTCCGAATAAACCAGCCAAGCGATCTGATGGATTTGCGGCACCCCGCGCTCGTCGCGCAGATACCACTCGGGATGCTCGGCGATTAGTGGGCAGTCGCGGCTGCTCTGCATCAGCACCAAGTCGAAGATGACCTTCTTGCCGAGCGCGTGCGCCCTCTTGGTCAGTGCTCGCAACTCGGCGCGACCGACGAGCTGGACGAAGGCGTCGCGGCCGAGGACTTTTTCCGCTTGGACCGCCAACAGCCCGGCGAGACCTTCTATTTCCTCTGAGCGCATGAGCCCCTCCGCCACCAGTGCCCCCCAATCCACTTCCTCGGCTGGCGAAACCAGCTCAGGGTCAACCTGGAAAAAGTCCTGTACCGCATAGACGCTGCCGAGGGTACCCTTGCGCACATCCTCGCCGGTGTGCAGGTCCACAAAACCCGGGCGGAAGAAAGGCAGCAGGTAGATCACGTCGGCCGGAATGGCATCTATGCGCCGCGTCAGGTCGGCGAGCCGGCCCGAGCGGAAGCGGCCTCCTTCGATGCGCGCGCCGACCTTGCGCGCACACACTTCGGCGATCGTCGGCCCTTGGCGTACCCACTGCGGGCTGACGACGATGATCCCGTCGCGGTTTTCGGCTAGATCGTTGAGGCTGATCCACTCCTTGCGCCCGGCCTCGGCGTAGCTGTCGGCGGAAAACTCCACCGCGTAGTTGAAGGCCCCGGTGCGCTCAAGCGCGAAAGCGGCCGACTCAAAGATAAGATTGTTGTCGGCGAGGACGGGAGTGCCTTCCTCATCGACGAGCAGCCGCATCTCCACATACGCGTTGGTCCCGCTGGCATCGGTCCACAGCCGCGCATCCACATCCCTTGGCTGGACTTGGTACGGGTCAACGGCAGCGACGAAAAGCTCGCAGCGCACCCGGGCGCGGGCCGTTGTTTTGCCGGGTTCGATATAGGCCCTAGCGAGGGGCGGCTCGCAAACCCGACCGTCGATTTCAATGGTCAGGTTGCCGCCCCAGACCTGCCAGTTGTCGAACTCGCGGCGCTGGTAGCGGCAGTGCAATTGTTCGTAGAACGCGGCGCGTGAACCGAAGACGGCCGTAACGGTCAAAGAAATCTCTCCAAAAGAATTGGGAATTGGTCCATTGCTCAATTCGCAATTCCTAAACTATCTATGGTTCTGCCGATAGTGTCGCCTAAGCAGATCTTCGCCGAAATCGTTGCGCAGGTCGCGCCAAACCGCGTGGATGTGGTTGGCGTCGTTTTGGGTGTTGTCGTACTCGGCTAGGAAACTCGGCCCCTGTACTCGGTAGTAATGAGGTCCCCCTCGTTCCTCTGCGCCGGCCCAAGCAAAGTGCGCCGCCCGTAAATATGCTGTTCCGAGTCGCGCCCATTCGGCTTCGGCCACCGCTTCGGGCAGACGCCGGACGTACACTGCAAGCAAGGCGTCCAAGATCTGGCGCTGCGCTGTACTCATGTCCGCGCTGCCCAAGCCCTCCGGCGCAACCTCGCCGCGCACGTGGGGCACATTGGTCGTGAGGATGTCCCCTGGGGCTTCGGCACTGACGATGGCCATCGCTTTCTGCTCACCGTCCAACTCGTGCAAAAGCTGCCGCCCCAGATCTTCCTCCTCCCGCAAAGCCCGCAACCCAGCTTGCTCGCCGTGGCGCACCTCGGCGGGGTTTGAGCCAAAAAACAACGGCGTCGATCCCAGCATCCGACCTTCTACTATCGTGTGGTTGAGCGAGACGTGGTGGCCTTCAAAGCGCCAGCCCCAGGGCGCGTCTCCGCCCGGCGCGCCGAAAATGCTTACGTGATACAACTCGGGATCGCGCGGGAAGCGCCGCCCCGCTCCTTCTAGCTCGGCGAGTATCGGCTCCAGCGAAATGATCGTCGAGACTTTTGCGTACCCCGACGCGCTGACTCCGGTTGCTACCAGCGCGTGGGCTAGCTCCCGCTGTCGCTCGTCCATTTCCTTGAGCGGCAATCCGGCGCGCGCGCGAGGCACGTAGTGCCAGTTTTCGCGCTCCGTGCTGTCGGCAAAGTCGATCACTACTTTCTGCCGTCCGGCCGCATCTAAGGACGCGAGGAAATTGCCGGCGGCCTCGGCCATGCGCCGTACTGTATTGGCTTGGTCCATGATCTTCCTTTCTCAAGTCGGCCTGCGCGCCGACAAATCGTCGTGCAAGTCAATTATCATGCACGTCAATGGTAGTGTACGCCTGCCTCACGGCGATGCGTACAAACTCCAGCTTTCCCGGCCCGAGATTGCAGAGGCGGTGCTTCTGCCCAATGCCCTGCCAAGTAACCGACCCCGGCCCCACCTTAAAGGTCTCGCCATCAATCTTCATCGACCCCTGTCCCTTCAGCACCACAAAGCTCTCCTCCAACGCGTCGTGGTGGTGATACCCTAACGACCCCTTCTCATCGAGAATCGCGTGGTCGAGAAACGTCCAATCACTGTAGAAATTCCTGGGCGGGATCACATGCCGGGTGGCGATCTTCCCACAGCCTCCGTGGATTGCGTCTCGCCACTTTAGCGCTTGCTCGTCAAAGGTTCCCTTGAGGAGGGGTACACCTTGCGCCGCGTTCGGTTTGACGCCTAACCCTTCCCAAAACCGGTTGACTAGGCGTTGCTGCGTCTCTGCATCCACGTCCATCGCGACGCGCACGCGCAACACTTGTATAGACCGTTTGGTCAAGTTTTTCAGTTCGTGAGCACACCCGGTAGGTTCGACGATAAACCCAGCCCCTTTTCCGCTTTCTATTCGATGCTGACCCACGATCAACGCCACCGGCCCCCCCGTAAACACATAGCCCTGTTCACAAGCTATTCCTATAACTGCTGGCACCGAGCGCATTTCCCCCGGTGCCAATATCCAATAGTCGAACGCCGACCACGGCGTCTCTTGCCGCAATCCCTCAAAGACCGGACCGCCTTCTGGGCCCAACTCATAGAGACGGACATGTCGGATGCGTTGCATGCTTTTCTCCTCGTTATCGTTATCTACCACCACGGTAAACTACGCATCCCAACTCCCCTTTACAAACCCTTGACACCCTTCCTCTCAACCCCCAACATAAACGCCCCTCTTTACATGGAGCCACCCAGATTGCCTACACAAAAAGACCCCATCCGCGTCGCCGTTCTCGGCCAAGGTCGCTCCGGCCTCGACATCCACTGCCGCTACTTCAAGACCGTCCCGCACAAATACCAAATAGTTGCCGTCGCCGACCTGCTTGACGACCGCCGTCAGCGCGCCCAAGGCGAAATGGGCTGCGATGCCTACGCCGACTACCACGACCTTCTCGCGCGCAGCGATATCGACTTGGTCGTCAACGCCTTGCCCAGCCATCTCCATCCTCAAGCGACTATCGATTCCCTCAGCAGTGGCCACCACACCATCTGCGAAAAACCCCTCGCTTGGAGCGTGGCCGAAATCGACAACATGATCGCCGCCACCCTCAAGGCTGATCGCCTGCTCCTGCCCTTCCAGCAATCGCGCAACGCGCCCCAATTCCAAAAGATGCTCCAAGTCATTGAGTCGGGCGTCCTCGGCCGCATCGTCCAGGTCTCGATCTCTTTCAGCGGCTTTGCCCGCCGCTGGGATTGGCAGACCTTGCAGGAATACCGGGGCGGCAACCTGCTCAATACCGGCCCCCACCCCATGGACCAAGCCATGCGCCTGCTCGACTTCAACATGCCAGACCACATACTCTGCGCCATGGATCGCGCTAATACCTGCGGCGACGCCGAGGACTACGTCAAAATTCTACTGCGCACTAAAGACAAACCCGTCATCGACGTCGAAATCTCCTCCTGCACCCCCTTCTCGCAGCCCATGTACACCGTCCACGGCGAGCGCGGCGGCCTCTCCGGTGGCCCTGCGGGACTGACTTGGCGCTATTACGATCCGCAAAAGGCACCCGAGCAAATGCTCATCCGCAGCCCACTGCCCGGCCCGAGCTATTGCCGCGAAGAGCTAAAAATGATCGAGCGGTCCTGGGCCCCGAACGAGGACGAGCAAAGCGCATTTACCTATATGTCCAACGCCTATTACGACGGCGTATTCGCCGTGTTGCAGGAAGCAGCCCAACCCGCGATCACGCCGCAACAAGTGCGCGTCCAAATTGCCGTCATCGAAGAGTGCCACCGCCAAAACCGCCTCTCCCAACTGCCGCCCCAAGGTTGGCCAAAGGAATCCGCGAGATGAACTCCGCCAAAGCAAACGCCCTCACTGCAGCCATCGCCGAGCTACCTCGCGTCCAGCTAGCTTCAATCCGCCCGACCCCGCTGGAGCCGCTGCCGCGCCTAACCGCTCACCTCGACAGCCCTGCACTCTATATCAAGCGCGACGATCTGACCGGCTTGGCCTTTGGCGGCAACAAGACGCGGATGTTCGAGTTTGCCTTGGCCGACGCCTTGACCAAAGGGGCCGACACCATTGTCTCGGGCGCGGCGGTGCAGTCCAACTACTGCCGCCAACTCGCCGCGGCCTGCGCCAAACTAGACCTAGAGCTCCACTTGATCCTCCGGCCGGTGCGCGCAATCGACCGAACCCAATCGCAAGGCAACAACCTGCTACAGCACCTGCTCGGCGCACAGATCACCGTCCTAGCGAAAGGCGACCATCGCAGCCAACAAGACGCTCTCCAAGCCAAAGTCGAAGAGCTTTCTGCACAGGGGAAAAGAGTGTACTGGCCGCGCCGCGAAGATACTATCGATCTCGACGCCATCGCCTATGCCGAAGTGGGCGTGGAGATTGCCGACCAATGCCAAGAGCAAGGCATCAATCCGTCCTACCTCTACCTCTCTGCCCTCGACACCACCCAGGCCGGCGTGGCACTGGGCCTAGCCTATATCGAGTCGCCGATTCAAGTGCGCGGATTCTGCCCTATCCCCCAAGTCGAAAACCGCCACGCGGACATGGCCAATCTCGCCAATCAAGCCGCCCGCCGCCTCGGCTTCGACTGTGCCATGAGCGCCGCCGACTTCGACAACGACGATTCCTTCGTCGGCCAGGGGTATGGCATCCCCACCCCCGCTGGTTTGGATGCCCTACACACCTTGGCGCGCAAAGAGGGCATTCTCCTCGATCCCGTGTACACCAGCAAGGCCCTCGCTGGCCTTGTTGCCCACGCACGCGACGGCAGGCTCGACGGCGAGGCGATCTTCCTGCACACCGGCGGCAACCCCGCCCTGTTCGCCTATGCTCAAGAAGTGCTCGCCGACTGCGACTGAATGGATCCCTTTTTCCTCCTTGGCGTCTCCTTCCTGACCTCGACCTTTACCGCCATCATCGGCGTGGGCGGCGGTATTGCGCTGATCTCGGTCATGCCGGGCTTGCTGCCCGCCGCGGCCATCATTCCCGTCCACGGTGCCGTGCAGCTAGCCTCCAACGCCAGCCGCGTACTCTTTGGCCTGCGCCACATCGAATGGCACATCTTCTGGCCCTTCTCCGGCGGCGCAGTCCTCGGCGCTGTCGTGGGGGCGCAGGTGGTCGGTGGCTTTAGCTTTGACAACCTCCCTCTGTACCTGGGCGTCTTCATCCTTCTCGTCATCTGGGTTCCCGTACCCAAACGCGCTTTTCGCCTCCCCGGCCATTTTGCCATTTTCGGTGCCCTTCAGACCTTCCTCTCCCTCTTCGTCGGCGTCGCCGGTCCCCTGACCGGTGCCTTCTTAGCCAGCGCGGGTTTGCCCAAGGACCGCTTGGTCATTACCCACGGCACGGTAATGACCGTCACCCACCTGTGCAAAATCCTAGTCTTCGGCTTTGTCGGCTTCGCCTTCGCGCCCTATTTGCCGCTCATCGCCGGGATGATTGGTACGGCGACGCTTGGCTCGTGGTGCGGCACGCGCTTGCGAGACCGGGTTCCCGAAAAGCTTTTCCGCAAGATCTTCAGGATAGTGATCACGCTCCTCTCGCTGCGCATGATCGTAGAGGCGCTCTATCTAGCGTAATCACTGGATACTCGCTTCTTGCCGATTAGAAGCGGTCGTTTGCAGAAGCGAACTTTGCGGGCTTATTTTAGTAGCCCGTTGTAAAGGAGATTTCCATGAACGAACGCGAACAAGCCATCCAAGAAATCGAAATCTACGGCTTTACCCTGCTCGAAAATGTCCTCGACTCCGACACTGCCGTTGCCATGCGCCAAGCCCTGATCCGCTGCGAACAAGAGCACGGCACCGAACACACCCACCGCGGCGCGGCCCGCCACGTGGCCAACCTCCCGGTCATGGATCGCATCTTCCACCAGTGCATCGACCACCCCCGCGTCTTGCCCATCCTCGAACACTTTCTCGAGCCCTCGCTGATTTTGGGTAGCCTCAACTCGCGCATCGTCCGCCCCGGCGACGGTTTCCAAAACCTGCACAGCGACATCCCTGCCTATATGCTCAACATGGACACGCCGGTGATGATGAATACCGTGTGGATGCTCGACGACTTCAGCCCCGCGATCGGCGGCACCCGCGTGGTGCCCGGCTCGCACAAGAGCGGCCTCACCGCGCCCCCAGAGGGATTTGCGGTCCAGCACGAGGTGCAGCCCACAGCTCCGGCCGGCTCGGTGATCGTCTTCAACGGCCAGTGCTGGCACGGCGGCGGAGCCAACACCGGCGACCGCAACCGCCACGCCCTCTTCGGCCACTATAGAAAGCACATGCTGGTCTTCCAGCTCGACCCGCACGATGGCTTTCCGCCGGAATGGTACGATGGCTTGAGCCCGCGTCAGCGCCAGCTAATGCGGATGCAGCGCGGCCCCGGTGTTCCCCACGCGGCCGATGCTCATTTTCGCTAGGAGACAGGACATGCTGAGTACCCGCAGCTTCGCGCTGGCCGCTGGTATTGGGCTTCTGGCCTCGGCCGCCCTAAAAGCCGAGGTGACGACTTGGCAGCTCGGCGGCAGCCAGCCCTGGGCCGGCCAAGACACCGTCAGTATTATGATCGACTTTGAGCGCGTCCCCGGTGCCATCCAGCCGGTGCGGGTCGATCCAAGCGTCAACATCATCTCCCTGCTCGACAACTGGACGACCTTCCGCCAGCCCAAAGAGCTGGGCTATATCGACGGCGAGCGACCCCGCATCTGGAAGTGGAACGAGGGCAACGGCGACCCCACCGAAAACGGCGTCGCGCTCATCGATGCCGACAGCACCACGTACAATTCCTCCAAGGCCGAGGGCGTTGACAAGCAGTTTTTCACCATTGACTTGGCCGTGCCTATGCCAGCGCACACCTTCGGCTTCCACGTGCCTTCGGGCGGCTTCCGCTCCGACGGCACACCGCTGCGCACGGATTCGACGCCGGCCTTCCAAATCTCGATCCAAGAGGAAAACAGCGAGATTTTCGCCATCAAAGGCCCGCTGCCCCTCGCAAGGATCGTCGCCGAGCCGGCGCAAAATTTTGCGCCTGATGTGCGGGTTGGTTTCGACCAACAATACGTCCGTTTCTTCCGCTGGGCCCGCAAATTCTCCATCATCGACGAGACGGCCCTGACCCGGAACCGCGTTAGTGGCTCATCCGGCGGCCAAGGCAATCAGGCTCGCTCCCTCTTGGGCACCATCAGCGAGTTCGAGGTCTATGGCGAGGGCTTCCCCAAGCGAGCCACGTACCGCTCCAAAATCATCGACCTCGGGACCGAGCAAAACTTTGGCCGGTTGTTCTTTACCGCCACGCCGATGCGCTTTGTCGATGGCGAGGCCGTTGAGGCCCCCGATGCACGGGCCTTTGCCGAGGTCGAGGTTCGCACGGGTCGAGACGACGACCCAAACATCTATCATGAGTACACGGTCACTGGCAAGGAGAAGGTCGTCTCCCGCGCCCGCTACGAGAACGATCTCCGCACCGGGTTTGCCCGCACGTGCGCCGCCTGCGACTTTGTCCAGCGCAGTCCCCGTCCTGGAATGCGGGCCGGAATCACCTACGACCGCGATAACTGGACCTTCTGGTCAACGCCCACGACCCAGTCGGGTCTGCCGCTCAACCTCGACAGCGGCTCCTTTATACAGGTGTTAATCACCTTGCACAGCACCCGTTTTGCGGATTTTGTGCGCTTGGACTCGCTGTGGGTTGAGCGGGCACCGCTGTTGGCGGCGCGCGTCCTCGGCGAAGTGGCCCCGCTCGCCGACCCGCGGCCCGCGCACGGGTTCGGCGAGGTGGCCTTGGGCGAAATGGTCGAGTTTGCGTACGACCTGTCGGCCTCGTTCTCAGGGGGGAATCAGCGCGGCTTCGACCAAGTGCATATCCACACGGGTGCCCAACCCGCGTTTAAAGCGCTGCTCGTCGGCGGCCAAGCGACCGATCCAGCCGTCGTTCGCGAAGAGGACGACGGGCTAACGGTGATCCTGCCTGAGCGCGTCACTCGCGCCAACAACGCGCCGTTGCGCATTGTCTTTGCGGCAGAAGTTTTTGAACTAGCCACCACGTTCTTGGGCACAGTCACCGACTCAGAGGCCGAGACCTTGCCCCAACCCATCGTCTCTGGCGACGCCAGCGAATTGCTCTCCACCAATAGCCTGCGCGTCCTCAGCGTTGCGGATCAACAACCCGCCCTGCTGCAAAACTTGCGCTTTTCAACGCCCGTGTTGACGCCCAATGGCGACGGCGTTCACGACGAGCTCTGGGCGTCCTATGCCCTCTATGGTCTGCCGGAACAAGTGCCCGTCGAACTGGTGATCTATACACTCGACGGACGCCTCGTGGCGACTGTGCCCCAAGGCTTGCAAACGGCCG
Source organism: Candidatus Latescibacterota bacterium (assembly GCA_965261395.1). Lineage (GTDB taxonomy): Bacteria > Latescibacterota > UBA2968 > UBA8231 > UBA8231. The sequence continues at coordinate 666,787 of OZ253462.1, read as the reverse complement.
GCCCGCAAACGGCGCGCTGGGACGGCCGCGACGCAGAGGGCCGCGCCCTGCCTCCGGGCGTGTACCTAATTTCCGTGGCCCTGCAATCCGAGCGCCGCGCTGCCGCCGTGCTCCGCCCCGTGGGCATAGCGTACTGAGGGAGTGGGAACGATGCGATTTCTTTTGCCACTCGTCTTAGTCGCGTTGGTCGCCATGGCCGCTGGCAGCGAAACTCTGACCTTCCAAGGACGAGATGCTTGGGCGACTTGGCAGGTGCCCTTCGGCCTGACCGAAGTGGGCGAGAACGGCCAGCTACAGCTCGTCAAGTTCCGCAAGGACATCAACGCGGTTGCTAATGCCCATCGCTTCTCCTACGAGAGCAAGAGTCGCGGGCGAGTTGCGGGCGGCATCTGGGAGGCGACCTCCAATCCAGCCGATGCAGACCACATCATCGATGGGGATCTCCAGACCTTCTGGCGTCCAGACCCGGCGGACGCCGTCGAGGACTGGGCCATTGAAATAGACTTGGGCCGAGCCGTGCTGGCCCGGGAGATACGCCTCGTTTTTGCCGACGAGGAGGGCGCGCGTCCCTTCCGCCAGTTTACCGTGTACGGCAGCCCGGGGACCCGCATCTCAGTCCAAGACGACTTGGTGCTGCTGGATCCGCTCTTCCGCACAACCCAGCCCAACTCGGCCAGCGAAATCGTCATCCCCCTCGGGTTCGCCGCCCGCGACACTGTGTTGCAGCTCGACGAGGGTTTGAACATTGACCCGGTGGCCAAGAACAACTATCGAGTGATCCAGCGCATCCGCATTGAGGCTGAAGAGAAAATCCCGGGCGCGGCCTTGGCCGAGATCGAGGTCCGCGGCATCGGCGACAACATCAGCATTGGCACCATGCAGCGGGGTCGCTTTGTCAACGGGGTCAATTCGGTCGATCCGCAAAATCTCTTCGACGCCGACATGAACACCAACAACCTGATCGGCTCTTCGTATGGCAGCCTCGGCTGGAAGGAGGGTGGGGTGTGGTTCGGAGTGGATTTGGGGGCGGTGTTCTTCGTCGATGAATTCTTTCTCTATTCCTTTAGGTCCGACGAGGGCTTGGTGGGCTTCTCGATCAATGGCACCGGCCCGGGTCATACAGTGCTCTATTCAGACGGCACCCGCAGCCTCAGTTCCAACCTGCCCGTCCCCGATGCGTTTGACTATACAGAGCTCCTAACCCACATCAACCCCAACGCCGACCGCCTGCTCTACATTCGCTATATGTTCAAGCCGCGCAAGATGCGCTACTTCTTGTGGCACGGCATCAGGGACACCGGTTGGGGCATCGTCAAATGGGCCGAGTTCATGCTGTTCTCTCCAGGTTATCCCGCCGAAGTCGCCTTGCAGTCGGACTTCGTGGACTTGGGCCAAATTGCGGGCGATGGCCGTCCGAAAGTCATCAAACACCTCTCTTGGAACGCCGAACAGGCCGCGGGTACCCGCTTGCAACTGCGCTCGCGCTCGGGCAATTCGCTAGAGCCGGTCTATACGTTTTACAACAAGATTGGCGAACAGGTCACCGAGGAGAAGTGGAAAAGCTCGCCCAAGGTGCTGCGCGGCCCGGTCGATACGACCCTCGTGGTAGGCGAGGATTGGGGCGAGTGGAGCAACGTCTATCAGTTCTCGGGCGAGGCATTCCAGTCGGAAAGCCCGCGCCGCTTTATCCTGCTGGAGATGATCCTCTCCACCGATGACCCAAGCGTGGCGCCGGTAGTCCATTCGCTCTCGGTCGAGTTTGAGGACGCGCTGTTGCAGGGCGCGGTAGGCCGCATTGAGCCGCGCCAAACCATCCCCAACGAGGACACCCGTTTCACCTATACGCTTTGGCCGCAGATGGAGGCTGAGGACTCGGGTTTTGACCTGTTGCGCTTTATTGTGCCGGGTCGGGTTGACGCCGAGGATCTCGAACTGCACATCGGCTCCGCGCCGGTCGCGCCCGCCCGCGTCGAGCAGCGGGGCGACTCGCTGTTGGTCGCCCTGCCGCGCATTGTGACCGAGGATTCGATTCGGGTGGGCTTCACGACGCGGGTTTTGCACAACGCCACGGTTTTCCCCCTCGATCTCGGGCTGAGCGAGCGGCCCGGCCTCTGGCAGTCGGTCGAGCCAGCCGAGCGCCGCTCTCAGGTCGTCATGCTCCCCGAACTAGCCGAGCATGGCCAACTCATCGATGCGTTAGAACTCGCCTCGCCCGTGATCACGCCCAACGGCGACGGGATCAACGACGCGCTCGACATGCGCTTTGTGGTCTTCAAGCTAGACGCGGCGACTCCCATGCTCGCGCTCTACGACCTAGCGGGCCGCCAAGTCGCCGAGGTCGGGGCTACGCCGACCGCAACGGGGCACCACTTCACTTGGACGGCTCGCGACGAGGCGGGGGCCTTGGTCGCGCCGGGCATTTATCTCTATCGCCTCGATCTGGGAGCCGAGTCGGGGCCGGGGACGCACGCGGGTGCGATCTCGGTTGTCTATTAGATAGCGATCTCCCCCTACACCTAAGTATTAGCGACGTATTCAGGGCTTAGGAGATAGCGTCTATCTAGGATAGGGAGTCCACAAGGGACGCCCCTACTTGTTTCGGTCCGGCGGATGGGTACCTATTACACCCTTGGGGATATAAATTATGAATGCTCTTTTATGCGGTTTTATCTCTCTTCTTCTTCTCTCTTGCGCCAATCACAACCCAACAACCCAAAGGAGTTCCACTATGAGTGACTATCTCGTCTATGTCGGCACCTATTCCAGCGGCGACGAGGACGGCATTCACGTCTATCGCCTCGACATGGCCACCGGTGCGCTCGCGCATCAAAGCAGCATTGGGGGCATTGACAACCCTTCCTTCCTCGACATTGCTCCCAACCGCCGCTTTCTCTACGCCATCGGCGAGGTTAGCGCGGTCGGCGATCGGCCCGGCGGCGCGGTCGCGGCCTTTGCCATTGACCAGCAGAGCGGAGCCCTCACCCATATCAACACCGAATCGACCGTTGGTACTGGTCCTTGCCACATCAGCGTTGACCGCGCCGGCCAGTACGCGCTGGCCGCCAACTACGGCGGCGGCAGTGTCGCAATCCTGCCGATTCGGGAAGATGGCTCGCTCGGTGCGGCCACGGATTTCGTCCAACACGAGGGTTCTTCGGTTAACCCAAGACGCCAGGAGGGGCCACACGCCCACTCGATTATGGTCGCCCCCAACAACAAACACGCCTTTGCCCCAGACTTGGGCATCGACAAGGTGCTCATCTACGCCATTGACCACGACCAGGGGACGCTCAGCGCGCAGACGCCCGCGGAAATCGCTCCCGGCAGCGGCCCGCGCCACCTCGCCTTCCACCCCGACGGCCAACGCGCTTACGTCATCAACGAACTAAGCAACACCATCACGGCTTTCGACTACGACGCCGACGCTGGCACGCTCACCACCATCCAGACTATTTCGACGCTGCCCGATGGATATGCCGGGGTCAGCCACACCGCCGACATCCACGTTCATCCCAACGGCCGCTTCCTCTACGGCTCCAACCGAGGCCATGATTCCATTGCCGTCTATGCGATTGACCAAGACAACGGCCAGCTTGCGCTCGTCGAGATCGCGCTGACCGGCGGCTCCAACCCGCGCAACTTCGGCCTCGACCCCACGGGTACCTACCTAATCGCTGGCAACCACAGTACCAACGACATCTTCACCTTCCGCGTCGATCCAGACACCGGCAAACTCACGCCTACCGGCCACAAGGCCGAAGTCGCCTCTCCCGTGTGTCACAAATTCATTCCGGTTTTTTAAGGAATAGACGGCAGGGCGTGCAACGCTGCTGTTGGGCCGCGTTGTACGCCCTGCCGATTGATGTCTAGCGCCGGTCAAGAAGTGTCAGGCTCATCGCACCATATTGAGGGAAGGGTTCGCACTAAAAGCTATGGCTCAGGCGATCATTTTTGACTTTGACCTTACACTAGCGGACTCGACAAAAGGCACCATTGAATGTGTTAATTTTGCGCTGGAGAAGCTGAATCTGCCCCAAGCCGATGACGAGCGAATCAAGCGAACTATCGGTATGTCCCTAGAGGACACCTTTCTAAGTCTGACTGGGCAAACAAACAATCAGAACGTCAGTTTGTTCGTAAGCAACTTTGTTAAACGAGCTGATCAGGTTATGGCGGACTTAACGTCCATGTTTGATAGCGTCTCCGCGACAACTGAGCAGTTGATCGAAATGGGTTTTGCATTGGGAATCGCGTCAACGAAATTTCGCTATAGAATTGAGGAGATCCTAGCAAGAGAAGGGCTATCCAATCGCTTTCGCGTCATCATCGGCGGAGAAGATGTTGCCGAACACAAACCACATCCCAGCGCGTTAACAACCACTATCTCTAGAATGCAAATGGATGCTAATGAAACACTTTACGTTGGCGACAGTACGATTGACGCGTTAACGGCCGAGCGGGCTAAGGTGCCCTTTATTGCGGTACTATCAGGCACTACAAGCAAACGTGAATTCAATGAAGTCGCCAAAATTGCGGTTATCGATGACATTTCAGCGTTGCCTCGACTGCTTAGTGCTTAATCGGGAAATCGTATCAAGGCACGGAATAGCAGCCACTACCAGTTCGTATGGGACCCATCCCGCCGCCGCAAGTGCGGTGCTTCCCAAAATTTGAACTCCTGCTCCTTAGCTAGCTCTTCGTTGAACTCCACGCCCAGCCCCGGCCCCTCGGGCACCTTCAACATCGACCCCACCAATTCGCACTGCATCGGAAACAATTCCTCGTCCATGAACTTCCCTGCTTCCGTCGGCGTCACGCGGTGCTCAAGCCACGAGAAGTTGGGCACTGCCGCCGCTAGATGCACCGTCGCGGCGGTGCAGATCGGCCCCAGCGGATTGTGTGGCATCAGGTCGATGTAGTGCGACTCCGCCAAGCTCGCCACCTTCATCGATTCGGTCAGCCCGCCGACATTGCACACGTCGATCCGCGCAAATTGCGTGAGGCCCCGTTCGAGATAGGGCAAAAACTGCCACTTGCTGGCAAATTCCTCGCCGATGGCAAAGGGCACGTCTGTCATGGTGCGAAGCGACTCGTAGGCTTCTGGGCACTCGTCGCGGATGGGTTCTTCGAGGAAGTCGAGCGTCCCCGGCGGCATCTTCTGGCAAAACGACGCGCTCTCGGCGACCGTCAGCCGATGGTGGTAGTCGATGCCCAAAGTCGGGTCGGGACCAATTTCTTGACGCACTTCAGTCAGCCAAGCCGCGGTGAGGCCGATGGTATCGCGCGGCTCGAACAGCCGCTCGTCGTCGTACTGTTTGCGCTGGGCCATTCCCGTGCGAATCACGTCCCAGCCTTTGTCCAATAGCAGTTTGCAGTTTTTGACCAAGGTCTCTAGATCCGGTGCCCCGGTCGTCGCAAAGCAGGGCACCCACTCGCGCTGCTTGCCGCCCAAAAGCTGATAGACCGGCACACCGAGAGCCTTGCCTACCACGTCGTGCAAGGCGATGTCGATCGCCGAAATCGCCGCGGTCAACACTCGCCCGCCTTCAAAGTACTGGCCGCGGTACATCTCCTGCCAGAGCCGCCCGATTTCGCGCGGGTCGCGACCGAGCAAAAACTCCCGGTAGTGCCGCACCGCGCCCACGACGGCCAGCTCGCGCCCCGATAGCCCCGACTCACCCCAGCCGTGGATGCCTTCGTCGGTCTCGACCTTGACGATGAGCTGATTGCGGTGACCGACCCAAGTTGGATAGGCTTTGATGTCGCTGATTTTCATGGGATCTCCTCGTTATTTAGCGCAACAGCGCGACCAAATTCGACTAATACGCTCGCGTCTATCGGGTCGGTTTTGGCCAGTCTTCACCTTGACGAATTTCAAAGGGAATAGGGTATGAGGAAGATTAATATTACTTTTCTTTTTTAATCAGTTCCTTTATGAATTTCACTCCCGTTCCTTGGTAGTTGTCGAACTCCTCAATAGGACGCTTAATGGCAATACCCCCGCCACGGAGAGCAAAGATGCTGTCGTTGACGGTAAGAAGCCGTCTGAAAACTATATTTTTTCTATTTGATCCGTTTGAGCAGCAAGTGGATCATAGCAATCTGGATCAAGGCTTCGCTATGGTGGGTCAACACCTCATAATCTCGGGCATGTCGGCGAAAATTCATCAACCACGCAAACGTGCGCTCGACGACCCAACGGCGTGGTAACACCTCAAAGCCGGGGCCTTGTTTGGCGACGACTTCCAAGTCTATTTTGTGCGTCTTTTTTACGTTAGCCACCCACGTTCGGATCGGATCGCCTCGATAGCCGCCATCGCCCCACAGTTTGCGTAACCGGGCTACGCCGGAGGCCCCCAAGCGGGTCAACACCTGCTTGAGGCCGTCCCGATCCTCTACATCGGCGGCGGTGACCACCACCTGTCTAAGCAAGCCCGAGGTGTCGACCAACAGATGACGCTTGCGCCCCTTGACCTTTTTTCCGGCGTCATAACCGGTTGTTTTACCATGGGTTGCCGTCTTGATCGTCTGACTATCGACTACGCCAGCCGACGGCGTTGGAGCCCGTCCGTTGAGGCGGCGTTCCCGCTGGGTGAGTCGATCCAATACCTGCGGCCAGACCCCTTGTAGACTCCAGCGACGAAAGTAATCATACACCGTTTTCCACGGTCCAAAACAAGAAGGCAACAAAGCCCAAGGACAACCGGTCTTGGTCAGATACAAAAGGCCGTTGACGATCTGGCGTCGATCCCGCGGTGGCCGACCCGGACCGTTCGGCTGCCATGTCGAAGCCGGCAGCAACGGTTCGATCCGACGCCATTGCACATCGGTTACATCGGTGGCATATTGCCTACTAGGCGTACTCATCATACGAGCCTTTCTGTTCAGATTTTGTCGCGAAACCTGAATATGGCTCGATGAGTACGCCGATTCAAATACCGGCTACAGCAAGGGTTTTCAGACGGCTTCTAAAGTAATATGAAGTACTCCGGACTAAACCGTCTTGCTGCCATTCTACAGCAAAGTGGGGAATATCTTTTGCATCTGTGGGGAACCTATACCCATCCTTCCTAAATTTATCTAGCCTAGACTGTGTCCGAACTGCTAACTGCTGCAATTCGATTTCTTCGAGTCGCTCTTTCTGCAACTGCGATTTTTTGAGATCGATTTCTTTGAGTCGTTCTTGAGCAGTTTGTTTATAAACCCCTTTACTGTTGTGGACAACAGTCTCCAACCACTTCCTAGTGCTCACGAAGAGATGGTCAAACTCGATCCATGTGGTGTCGCCGTCTGAAACAGCATTTTTTAGTTGATTGTAGTAGTCTATATCCAACGCCCAATACTTTTGGGCAATCTGAAATTCCAAGACTGGGATGTGTATATCATCGGGAAAATCCTTCGAGAAATTTTTGTAGATTGAGACCAACTTTGCGATCTGGTCCTCTGAAGCCATTACAGTCTTGAACTTCTCCAAGTATGCCAACTTAGCCGCAGGAGTCCTAGAGAATTCTTTTATCACCTTGTCGTACCACTCAACAGCCAATCCCGCTTCATCCAACCAGCTACTGTCGATGACCCAGCGGTGATTCTTGATGTCGTTTGACCAGAAATCCCCGTTAAGGAGGTACGATCTAGCGATTTCGTTTTCGACGATTTCATTGGTCAGTGCTACGGCATCAGCTACCAAGTAATCCATCCCTGCGGCAACTCGTCTGGCCTCCTCTGAATTAGGAAACTGGTCAACAAGCAGTTTCCACATGTCGGTAGCTAAGGCCATATCCTTCTCGTTGAAAGCCATAACCCCGAGATTGTACAATGCGGTGGCCTTGTCCTCTTCGTTAGAGTCACCATACAGGATGTCGATAAACTGCCGTTTAGCATCTTCAAGCAATCCATGCTTTTTCAACATGTTGGCCCGATCGATGCTAGTCGCTTCGATAGGTCTAGCAAAAGCAAGTCCAAGCAGGATGAGAGTTAAGATTCTCAGCGTTTTCATGTGAGCGTCTCCTTTGGGACTTAGCCGATACTGGGATCGTCGAATAAAAAAGCATATGATTGGAAAGCTAGATATTCAGCGTACAAGGGTCGCCTCTACGACGGGGTGCCGCGCAAAAGCGCGACCAGTTGTTGGTAGATTCCCGGCGCGGCTGCGACCAAGTCGCGGCCGTCCAATTCTTCTGGCAGCTCGCCCTCCACAGGTTGTAAGTGCCCGACGTGAGCGCCCGCTTCCCGCGCAATCAGGGCCGCTGCCGCCAAGTCCCAGGGCTTGAGCGCCTCGTAAAAGCCGTCGAGTCGGCCCATCGCCACCCAGCAGAGATCAATTGCAGCCGAGCCTACGCGGCGGATGTCGCGGCAGTGTCCGAGGACGCGGCGCAAGCGCTCCACCAGTGCCACTCTTTCCTCGGCTGCGTAGGGGAAGCCCGTGCCAATCAGGGCGCGGGATAGCTGATTGCACTCGCTGGCCCGGATGGCTTGGCCGTTGAGCCAAGCACCTGCACCGCGCCGAGCGGTAAAGGTCTCGTCCACAAACGGGCAGTGCACCACTCCGACCTGCACTTGGCCGCCTTTAGCAAAGGCAATGGACACGGCTACTTGGTGCTGGTTATAGGCGTAGTTGACGGTGCCGTCAATCGGGTCGATGACCCACAAAGAGCCGCGTAGCCGTGCGGGATCCGCAATGTCGGGCGAAGACTCTTCGGAGAGGATGTAGTGTTCGGGGAAGGTCTTTTCGATCTCGCTGCGGATGAGCTGGTCGGACTGCAGATCAGCCGACGTCAACAGCTCGATCCCTTCCTTGTAGCTCAGATCCAGCGCCCGGTCCGCCCGTGCTTTGGCGATTAGCACACCAGCGCGCCGGGCGAGGTCTTCGGCAAATTCGAGCACCTCGCTCAACAGTGCGCCCCCAATTCCATTGGATACGGCGACAAGTTCTCCAAGCCGTCCTCGGTAATCAGGTACATGTTTTCCAATCGCACCCCTGCCCGCGCCTCGGGGATATAGGCCCCCGGCTCGACCGAGACCACATTGCCCACGCGCAGGGTGCCGCCGCGCTCCTTGTTGAGATCGGGCATCTGGTGCGCCCGCAGGCCGATGTTGTGCCCGGCGTGGTGGATCAAGCCGACGTCGGCCAGCTTGGGATGCTCGCGGATATAGGCGTCCATGGCCACCGCGCATTCGCGGCCGTCCTTGCCCGGTCGCAAATACTCGCCGACGCGGTCGTGAAAGCCCTTGACGTGCTCGAAGACGGAATGCTGCACCTCGGTCGGCTCGCCCACCGCAAAGCTGCGGCACAAGTCGGCCCAATAGCCGCGGTACACCGACCAAGCGTCGATGACGTAGATTTCTCCGGCCTCAATCGGGCGATTGCGCGCAAAACCGCCCAGTTCGCCGCACTGGTAGTCGCCGTCGTGGAAAACCTTCTCACCGGCCGCCAGATGCGCTGCTCGCTGCGCCGCTGCTAGCACCTCCAGCTCGTTGACGCCCGGAGCGATCGCCGCTTCCGCCGCGGCGTAGGCCGCCAAATCGACCTGCACGACCTTGCGCAGCAGCTCGATTTCGTCGGGATCCTTGACCTCCTGCATGTCGGCGAGCAGATCATCAACCGCGACCCATGCGGGCGTTTTGCCCAGCCCTTCCTCAACCGCCAGTCCCAAGCGACGCGGCAAAAACTCGCTCTGCCAGCCCAAGCGCCCAGCCGCCGGCTTTTTGGCCCGCAGCGTATCGACGATTAGCCCACTTATCACCTCGCGCAAGTCGGGCGTGACCGTGCCGCCGACGCTGAGGGAAAAGGTGAAACACTCGTCGGCGCACGGCTCGCCTTCGTCGGTATGCGCGATCAGCAAGGAGCGCCCATCAGCCCCCAGCCAGAGGAGCGCCGGCGGGCCAGGAAACTCTTCGGGGATGATTATCCCAGTGAAGTAGTAGATTTCCTTTGGGTGATTGATCACGGCCGCATCGATGTCGAGTTCGGCCAGCCGCGCACACAGGCGTTGCTGCCGCGTGCGGCATCCTTCTTTGGTCAGCATAGTGTTTTCCTTTTCGGTATTGTCGCCAGCACTCCTCTGCTGCGGGCGCTGGTATGCGGCTTGGTTTCTGTCAATCGCAACGGCGACGGGACGGACATCTTAACGAACCGCATCTTAACGAACCGCATCGCTCCTGAAAAGTAGGCTGAGCGCGGTGGCATCCACCCCGCACCTTGAGCCACCCGCTAGCCGCTCCGTATATTCTCAGCCCATTTCCAAACGAAAGTGCATCTGTAATCGCACTGCCGCTAAAGCAGGCAGCTTTACCCTCCCACTCATCCGCCGCTTGGGAGCGCACAGGAGAGTAGGGAGTATTCGCCTCGGATTACAGCGAGGCCCCAGCGGGCAATGTTCCTCGCCGCGTTGAAATCGGCATGGGAACGCTGCCCACAATTTTGGCAGGAGAAATCATCTTGACGGCGAAGGCCGATATACAAGCATTCCGCGCATGTCTTAGACGTGTAGCGCGGATCGACGAACACGACGCGGATGCCCGCACGAGCAGCTTTGTACTCGACAAACTGCTGAAGCTGGTAGAACGCCCACAAGTGGAGTGGTCGGCGCTGTCTCTTGCGGAACCGGCAGCGGTCACGGATGCCCTTCAGGCACTCGAAGACAATAGCCAGCCCGTGTTCTTTGGCGAAGACGACAAGCTGCTTGCTGATTTCGTGGTTGACCCGTTTCTGGTGGCGTCGCTCCCGACCGGAAAGCCGTTTGAGTGCCCGGCGACACGCCTTGCGCGTGGATTGACTGCCGGTATCTGCCTTCGCCTGCAACGACGCACGAATGTCAGCGCGATGCTGGCGATAGTCGGCAAGGTCTTGCCCTTGAAACTGGTGTCCTGCGGAATCGGTGGCGATCTGGCGGAGCCCCAGATCGACGCCGAGGGTGGCATCAAGGTCCGCATCATTGGGCGGCTCGGGCGCTTCGTCTTTAACCTGAACATCGAGGTAGTAACGATTCTTGTGGCCTCTCTTGAGCGTGGCACTAGTGGGGTTCTGACCAACCAACCCTTCGCGCTGAAAGTCCCCCAAGGCCAGCGCGAGGATGCAGCGACCATCCAGCAGGCGCAAGCTGACCGTCTCGCTCGACACGTCCAGCTTGAAGATGCGAGCGTCGTAGTCGATGCTGGTCGGCTTGAACTGACTGTGCCGCGTCTTAGGATTAGCCAACCGGGGCGCAACCCGAGCAATAGCACGGACGGCGAGGTTAGCCGACAGACCGAACTGCTCGCGCACGTCGCGGTAGCAGCCCTTGTGCAGATCGTATTGGCGATGGCGCTTGTGCTCATTTCCCCAATCAGCCACGAAGTTGCAGGCTGCGGCAAACGCTTCAAGTGTCGCGTCAATGCGAGCAGCTACCGGCGGCGGAACCACCAACTTGCAAGAGAGGGTCCTAATCGTTTCCATGCACCTAAACATAGTGAGTTTATTTTCATTACGCAAAGATGTAGATTTCAACAGACTCAGGGACAGATAATGCCTTGTGCATTGCCAGCCCATCGCCTGTTGAACCGTTATCCTGCCGTCGCCTAAAGACGACGGTCTCTCACGGAGATTTTTATGATTCCGAATCGACTTATTCTCGTCACCTGTCTGTTTCTCGCCCCAGTCCCAGCATCGAGCGAAGGGTTCCACGGCTTCGACCCGGCGACCTACGACGGGCTGATGCTCCCGCCGGCAGCGCTACAGGCTATGGCTGCCGAAGCCGCGCAACACTCGCCCCCTAAAAATGGCGCAAACCTAGTCTTTGGCTTTGCCAACCTGCAGCGCGACATCAGCTTTGGCATCAAGGTCGAAAAGAGCATTGAGCGCAACGCCGAGGCCGCCGGCATCGAACTGCTGATCGCCGACAATCGGCTCGACGGGCCGACCGCCCTCGCCAACGCCGAGAGCTTTGCCCGACGCCAAGTTGACTTCTGCATCGAGTTCCAAACCGACGTCAATTTCGGCCCGGCGATCATGCAGCACTTCAACCGCAAGCAGATCGGCGTGGTCGCCATCGACATCCCCATGCCGGGTGCCACCTACTTCGGCGCCAACAACCCCCGCTCGGGTTTTATGGGCGGCTCCTATCTGGCGCAGGCGGCCAAAGTGCGCTTTGGCGATCAGGCGCTCACCGAGGGGTATTTCGTCGTTGGCGAACTGCCGCAGTCGGGCGCGATCCCGGCCATGCGCACCGAGGGGCAGATCGCCGGATTCCTCGCCTCGCTGCCCGGCTTCCCGCCCGAGCGCATCATCCGCATCGACACCAAGAATACGCTACAGTACTCCTTCCAGCAGATGAGCAACGCGCTTGGACGCATCCCCCAAGGTGCGCCAATCCTGATCACCGCCATTAACGACCAGTCAGTCTCCGGCATGCTGCGCGCCGTACAGCAGCAGGGGCGCGGCGAAGACGCGCTGGTCGTCGGCAAGGGTGCCGACGAGCTGGAGACGATGGTCGCCGAGGAGCACTTCATCGCCTCGGTCGCCTATTTCCCCGAGCGCTACGGCAACTATCTCATCCCGCTGAGTCTGATGCGTCTAGCTGGCCGCGACGTGCCGCCGGCGGTCTCGGTCAACCACGTAATGGTCCAGCCAGCCAATATCTGCCAATTCTACCCTGAGTACGAATGCCAAGGCGAGCCGGGCTTCGACTACGTCTTCCCACAGGAAGCCTTTGTCGAACATCTGGCCACCCTGAAGGGCAAGCCCGAACTCGCCGGCTACGAGCAGTTGATCCCCGACCACTAGCATGGGCCATACCGCACCCTTGTTGCAGATGGCAGGCATCTGCAAATCCTTCGGCAGCGCCCAGGTCTTACGCGAGGTCGATCTCCGTTTAGACGCCGGGGAGGTCCTAGCGCTGCTGGGCGCCAACGGGGCGGGTAAATCCACCCTAGTGAAGATCCTCTGCGGCGTGTACCGCCGCGACGCCGGTACCATCCACTGCGACGGTCAGGCAGTGCGCTACGACCGGCCCGAGGAGGCCATCGCCCACGGCGTCCGCTTTTTGCCCCAGGAAGTATCGGTCTTGCCCGATCTCACGGTCGCCGAAAACATCCTCATCGCCGACCTGCCGCTCAAACGCTCGTGGCTTGGCAAACAGGTAGATCGCCCGGCGCTGCGCGCCAAAGCGCGGGCATTGCTCGATCGGCTCGGCTGCGACCTCGATCCCGACGCGCCGGTACATCGGCTTTCCGCGCCGCACAAGCGCCTAGTCGAAATCGCCCGCGCCCTCGCTGGTCAAGCGCGGATCATCGTCATGGACGAGCCGACCGCCGCCCTCGCCGATCGTGAGGTGCAAGCGCTCTTCGCCGTGGTCGAGCGACTCAAGGCGCAGCAGATCGGCATCATCTACATCTCCCACTACCTCGACGAGGTCTTCGAGATCGCCGACCGCATCACCGTGCTCCGCGATGGGCTAAACGCCGGCGACTTCGCCACCGCCACTGCTTCGCGGCGCGACGTCCTCGACGCCATGCTCGGCACCACTGTTGACGAACTCTACCCACCGCGCGGCGCAAGCACCGGCGAGGTCGCGCTGGAGGTCGAGAACCTGAGCTTGCCCGGCGCGCTCGACAACGTGTCCTTTGCGATCCACCGCGGCGAGATTCTCGGCGTCTTCGGCCTGCTTGGCTCGGGAATTGACCAACTCGGCCGGGCCATCTACGGTGCGCTAGGTCCGCTGCCCAACGCACGCATTGCGCTCGGAGGTGCGCCCTATACCCCGACCAACCCGCGCCGGGGCCGCGACGCGGGCATCGGTTTTGTCGCTGCCGAACGCCAACGCGAGGGCATCGTCCCCGACCTCGGCGTCCGTGCCAATATCACCCTGCCCTTTATCGACCGCTTCGTGCGCTTGTTTTCCGTGTCCAAGCCGCGCGAAGCAAGCCACGCGCAAAGCTGGATCGACCGCTTGGGGATTCGCGCCGCTCACCTCGACCAACCGCTGCGCTTGCTCTCGGGCGGCAACCAGCAGAAGGCCTGCTTGGCCCGCTGGTTGGTCGAGGGCCTCAAGGTGCTCATCCTCGAAGAACCGACCCGAGGCGTGGACTTGGGCGCCCGCCACGAGCTCTACTTGGCGCTGCGGCAGTGGACCCAACAGGGGCTTGCCGTGCTCTTGATTTCCTCCGACGCCGAAGAAGTCGCCGGCGTCTGCGACCGTTCCATCGTCCTCGACCGCGGTCGGGTGTCCAGCCGCTTTTCTGGCGGCGCGGCTCCGGCCGACTTGCTCCACACCCCGACCGCGAAGGCCCCTCAATGAGTATCGCTGCTTTATTAAATCGCCCCGGTGCTGGCGTCGCCTTGTTGTTGGCGTTCTACCTCTTGGTCGCCGTGCTCTTCAGCGTACTCTCGCCTTGGTTTTTGTCCTTCGACAATATGATGAGCATTGGCGCTAATATGGCCTTTATCGGCCTGATGTGCGCGTTGCAAACGCCGCTGATCATCGCCGGGGGTCTCGACTTGTCGGTGGCGGCAGTGGCCGGGCTGGCCGGGGTCGTCGTCGCGCTGCTCCACGCCTTGGGCGTCGGCATTGTCACCGCTTGTCTCATCGCGCTGGCACTGGGCGGGGGCATCGGACTGCTCAACGGCCTGTTGGCCGTACGCCTCGGGCTCAACCCGCTTATCGCCACCATGGGCACGATGAGCGTCATCGGTGGGCTGGCCCTAGTCCTGACCGGCGGGCTAACCAAACCGCTGATGGAAGCCGGTTTCAACTGGCTCGGCAGTGGCCAGCTTTTGCGGCTGCCGGTGCCGCTGGTATTGATGCTGCTGGTCTATGGCGCACTCGGCTGGGTGCTCGCCCGAACTCGCTTCGGTCGCTTCGTTTATGCCGCAGGCAGCAACGCCGAAGCTAGCCGGCTCGTTGGCGTTCCCGTCGCCCGCACCTTGATGATCCTCTACGTCCTCTCCGGCCTCAGCGGAGCGGTCAGCGGTCTAATCCTGGCGGCCATGCTCTACGCGGCGGCACCCGACGCGGCGGGGCAGCATCTGTTGACGGTGATCGCGGCCGTGATCTTGGGTGGCACGAGTCTCTTCGGGGGGCGCGGCACGGTCTGGGGTACCTTGTTGGCGGTGCTTTTGCTCGGCACCCTCAACAACGGGCTGACGCTGATGGATGTGTCGAGCTTCTGGCAGGATGTAACGCGCGGCGCAGTGCTCCTGTTGGCCGTCGGCCTCGACCAAGTTCGCACCCGCGCCGTGGGCGCTTAAGCGGGCTTACCCAAGGTTATCGACCGTATCGCCCTGTCGGTACGAGCCCAAGATGCGGACGAATTCGGTAGTCTCCTGAAGCTGCTCTACGGCTTGGGCGCAAGCCGCCTGTCCCAAGTGACCCTCCAAATCCAGATAGAAGACGTATTCCCAAGGCCGCTCGGCCATGGGTCGCGACTCGATTTTGAGCAGGTTGATGCCGCGCTCGGCAAAGGCCGCGAGGCTCCGGCACAGCGCGCCCGGCACGTCTTTTAGCCCAAAGACGAGCGTGGCTTTGGCTGGCTCGGTCGGTGCTGGCGCGGCGCGGCGGCTCACCACCAAGAAGCGAGTAAAGTTGTGGGTGGCGTCCTCAATGCCGGGGACGAGGATCTCCATCCCGTACGCGGCGGCCGCTGGCGCTCCGGCTATGGCCGCTCGGTCACGCGCGCCGCTGGCGGCCAGCTCTTTGACCGCTCCGGCCGTATCTTCCGCCGCTATCGTCTGAGCACTTGCCAGCGAGTCGATGAAGTGAGTGCATTGGGCCAAGGCGGGCGGCTGCGACGCGATGTAGCGGATGTCCGCTAGCTGCACGCCAGGATTGACGATGAGGTTGTGAACGATGCGCAGTTTAATTTCGCCGCCGATGTGCACATCGCTCTGCAGCAGCAGGTCGTAATTCTCGTGGATGCTGCCCATTAGCGAATTTTCGATCGGCACGACTCCGCAAGCGCAAGACCCGTCTTCCACTGAGGCGAAAAGCGCCTTGAAATCGGGTTGTGACACCAGTTGGGTCTCTGGGGAAAAATAGGCCCGCGCCGCCGCCTCGCTGAACGACCCGACGTGCCCTTGGATGGCCACAGGCCCGCATGTCTCTGTTCGTTTCATACGCTCACTTGCTCAATTCACCTTCAAGAGTTGATTCGGACATTTGCTGGTCGTACTCCTTTTTCCATTTCAGATAGCCAAAGACGATGATAATCAGATAGGCGACAAACAACAAAGCGGTCAGGTAAAGCCCTCGGCTGTAGTAGAGATAAACCGAGACACTATCGATGACAAACCAGTACCCCCAATTCTCCAAAATCTTCTTTGTCACCATATAGGTCGTCACCACCGCATACCAGGTGGTGAAGGCATCGACATAAGGCAATGCCGCCGTTGTGTTTTCGCTCAAAAGGTACCCAGACGTCACCACCACCACTCCCGTCGCAGCAATGACCACAATGTGCTTTTTGAGTGACCAGGTAGAAATGGGCAGCGTTGCGGATTGATCGGTGGGCCGCCGCCACTGGTACCAGCCATAGACCGCCATGCCCAAGTAGTAAATCTGTAGGCCCGACTCTAAGAACAGCTTAACATCGAAGAAGACGTGGATGTAAATCGCGGTACTAGCGAAAGCTGCCGCCCAACACCAGATGTTTTCCCGCGCCGCCAGTACCAAGTAGAGAATAGCCAAGACAACAGCCGGCACCTCCCACCAAGAGGTCAGTTCCAGCGCTTGGAGTATTGCCGGGGTTTCCATTCAGATGCTCCAGCGTTCGCTTGGGCCGTTGTGCTGTTCGGCGAGCATGTTATTTCCTTTGGCGCGGTTGCGTGTCTCTTGGGTTCTGCCTATCAGTATATCGCCTCAGTTTACATTAACATTGCAATCGACGGGAGCGATTCATGCACCAGATCACCGATGCCCAAAAGCAGCAATTCAAAGAAGAGGGCTATTTCATCCTCGAAAACGCCGTCCCCGCCCACCACCTCGATCTCCTGCGCGGCGAATGCCAAGACTTCATCGACAAAGCCAACGCCCGGATGGACGCCGAGGGCACGGATACCTTGGGTCTCAATCACCGCAACAGCCGCTACTTTGTCTCCAACTGCTTCCGCGCGCAGCCGCGCCTGCGCGAGTTTCTCTTCAGCCCCCTAATGGCCGCAATCTGCCAAGCCACCCTAGGCGACGACGCCTACTTGTTTTGGGAGCAATACGTAGTCAAGGGTGCCGAGGCCGGCATGAAGTTCTCCTGGCACCAAGACTCGGGCTACGTCGGCTACCCGGATCACAAGCCGTATTTAACCTGTTGGTGCGCCCTCGACGACATGTCCGAGGCCAATGGCACCGTCCACTTGCTGCCTTTTTCGCGCTCGGGCATTCGCACGTGGGTCAAGCACGTCCGCGAGGAGGGGAGCAACGATTTGATCGGCTATTTCGGCAGCGACCCCGGCGTCTCGGTCATCGCTCCGGCCGGCAGCATTGCCGTCTTCACCAGCTACAACTTCCACTCCAGCGGCACCAACAACACCAATCAGATGCGCCGCGTGTATTTGGCCCAGTACTCCTGCGAGCCGATGACCTCGGCAGACGGCAGCAAACTCTGGGGGAATGCCGAGCCTTTTCTCAAGGCAGGTGAGTTGGTAGTCGGTCAGCCGCCGCCCGAGATCACCAAGTCCGCTCCTTGAGCAGCTCTTGGATGGCGGCGCGCGGCACGGGCAGCTCGTCGATGAGACTCTCTAGCCAGCGCGAGAAGTCCGCCTCAATGGGGTCGGACCAGCGGGTATCGATCTGGCCGGGCGTGTATTTGCCCTCGGTCAGGCGCTGTTTGCCAAAGCGGTCGCGAAGCGCGATCAGCTCGGAGGTCTTGACCACCTGTTCGGCTATATGAGGCGGTATGAAAACGACGCCATCGTCGCGGCCGAGGACTACGTCGCCGGGCATGACCGTGGCGCCGCCAATGCGCACTGGGCAGTTGACCCCGGCCAGCATGATGGTGGGCGAGGCAAAGGTGGGGTGAAAGCCGCGCACGAAACTGGTGAAATTGGGTAGCTCTTGGATGCCGTCGATATCGCGGACGGCCGCGTCGTGTACCACCCCATTGCCCGAATTGGCGTAGATCGCGGTGGCGAGGTTGTCGCCAATGACGGCACCTTGGTCGATTTTGCCGAATACGTCGGCCACGTACACATCCCCGGGCACCAGCATATCAATAGGCCACGAGATCTGGTCGCCAACGCAGCCGGCCCGCTCCCCTTTCTCTTCCATGACTCGCCGCATGACGGGCCGCCGCGGCATATACGCGGCCGTCAGGGCGCGGCCCACCAGGACTTGGCCGGGATGCGTGCAAATCCAGCCGTCTTCGTACTGCCAGTTGTAGCCGGGGCCGCGCAAGACACCCCAGGCTTGGGTAATGTTGACGTTGTGCATGCGCGCGAGGATGTCGTCGGGCACCTTGGGACGGCCGTCGGCAAAGCGCTCGCCCTGCCACTCTGGGGTGTACTCGATTAGCTCTTCTGGAGACATGTTCAAGGGGGCAAATTTTTCCATAGCAGTGCTTTCTCGTCGTTGAAGTTTGCGCGGTGTCTTCCCTGCTTTCCCTTCCACACCGGCTTCCGCTTCTGGGTAAACGTGGCGACATGGTCGCGCTGTTAGTAGAGGATGAATTCGCAGTGGACCATTGCTCAAGACGGTACTTCGACTAGGCTCCCCGATTCGGCGGCCTGTTTTAGCGCTTGTAGCGCGGCCACGTTCTTGAGGCCGTCTGCGGGGGGAAATTCGGGAGCTTTGCCTTGGAGAATGCAACTAGAGAAGCGCTCTAGCTGCACCTGAAAGCGATCCGGCCCGGAGAAGGTCTCCACGCGCTCGTCGTTGCCGATGGCGATGTGGACCGCGGCCTGTTCGTCGAACATGTTGGGCACGCGGATTGTGCCGTGGCTGCCGACGACCTCCAACACGCAGCGGAACGGCTCTTCCATGCCGGTCGCGATATAGGCGACGTGGTCGCCGGCAAAGCGCAACAGCCCGGCTAAGGTCGCATCCACGCCGTTGCGCACGTGCTGAAACGCCTGCGCGGCCACGGGCTCGGCATTGAGCACAAAACGCACTGCGCTGACGCAGTAGCATCCGGCGTCCAAGAGCGCGCCCCCGCCCAATTTTTTTTGGGCCCGGACGTCGGTGGCCCAATCGCGGATGCCGAAGGTCAGCTCGGCCCGCGCTAATTTCACCTCGCCGATCTCCCCTTGCTGCACCAGCCGACGCGCGCACTGCAATTGCGGGTTGAGGCGATGGGTAAAAGCCTCGACTAAGAGCACCCCGTTGGCTTGGGCGGCGTCGATCATCTGCCGCGCTTGCGCCACAGTAACGGCGAGCGGTTTTTCGCAGAGGATGTGCTTGCCGGCCTGCGCCGCCTTGACCGTCCACTCGCAGTGCATGCTATTGGGCAAGGGGTTGATGATCGCGTCGATTTCAGGATCGTCCAGCACAGCTTGGTACGAGCCGTATGCCTTGGCAATGCCGTATTGGGCTGCGCTTGTTTCGGCCCTGGCTTGGTCTCTGCTCGATATGGCCGCGATCTCGGCATTGCCTATGGCTTGGGCCGCCGGCAGGTGGCGGTTGAGGGCGATCTGGGCGGTGCTCAATACTCCATAGCGCACGATGTCAGTCATGGGGTCTCCTGTGCTGTACAATCAGAGAATGACGTCCTGTGCGCGCAACGCGGCGATCTCGGCTTCCGCGTACCCGGCCTCGCGCAGCACAGCCTCGGTGTGTTCCCCGGCTAGGGGGGCGGGTGTCGGTGCTGGGGCTGGTGTCCCCGCTAGCCGCAGGGGGGTACCGACGTGGCGCATAGCACCCACCTGCGGATGCTGGACTTCGACTAGCATTTCGTTGACGGCGAGCTGAGGGTCTGCTAGGGCCTCGGCTGTCGAGCGCACCGGTGCCACGAGGATGTCCTTGGCCTCCAATAGCGGAATCCACTCGGCGTTCGTTTTTTCAGCAAAGACCGGCACCAGCCGTTCCCGCAGGGCCTCGCGGTGATCCACGGCTGCGGCGAGCGTGGCAAAGCGCGGGTCCCCGACGAGTCCTTCGATGGCTAGGGCCTCTTGCAGATCGCGCAATAGTTGGTCAAAGGGGCGGAAAAGCGCAGTGACCATCAAGAAGCCATCGGCCGTTTTGAACACGGCTCCGTCGAGCGGGTTGCCGCGCGGATGAGTCGCCCCTCCCGAGCCATCGTCTTCTCCGTCGTCACCCAAGTTGAGGATTTTGGTCGTCGCCCAAGCCTGCATACTGACCATGCCGTCGAGGAGCGAGGTTTCCACATATTGCCCAGTACCGGTGCGCTCGCGGGCCAAAAGCGCGAGGAGAATGCCCTGCGCCAGCAACATGCCGCCGTTGAAGTCGGCGACCGTATAGGGCAGGCGTTGGGGCGTGCCGTGGGGGCCAACGAAGCGGGCCGCCACGCCGCTCAGCGCCTGAGCCATGGACTCGTGGCCGCCCTTGTTGCGCTCGCTGTACGGGCCTTGCGAGCCATAGCCCGAGCCAACGGCGTAGATGAGCCTCGGGTATGGCTCCCGTAGCGCAGCGTAATCCAGCCCTAGTTTGGCCATGACGGCACCGGAGCGGAAGTTGTGCACCAGCACGTCCGCGTTTTCTAGCAGGCGATGGACGATCTGCAGCCCGGCGGACTTCTTGAGATCGACGATTAGGCTTTTCTTGGAGCGGTTGAAGCTGGCAAAAGGCAGGCTTTGCTCCTTTATCCACGGCCCAAAGGCGCGAGCTAGGTCGCCACCGGGGCGCTCTATCTTGACGACTTCGGCACCGTGGTCGGCCAGAACCTGGGTGGCGGCTGGGCCAAAAATCACTTGGGTAAAGTCGAGGACGCGGATGCCGTCGAGTGCGGGCATGGACATCCTACGGCTCCTCTCCCTGTACGCCACAGTTAGGCCGTGGATATTGCGTCGAGAAGCGAGTCATAGATTTTCTGGTTAATGCGTCCTGCGCGGAATAACTCATTGAGTTTATCGTGCGCGTCTGTTGCTGAAATGCCATTCTGCCGAAACGCCATGATAATCTGCCCTGCAATGCCTGAGACATGTATCCCCATACTCTGTGCAACACGGCGTCCGACCGTTTCCTCAATGAGGAGAGGCAACTGTAATTCAAGCGCAAGTTGTATCGCTTGTATCTCTCCATCGTGTAACCTTTCTGCTCCTGGAATAAGGGGAGTTTGTGATGCGGGACGAACCTCAATGAGTATTGCTCACAATCTGCTGCACAGTTCCCTCATGCACGCAGTTCTACATCAATAGTCTCCTGCGTATCCGCCAAGATGGAAAACCCGAACCCTGGCAGCAATTCCTCGAACGCACGACGAGAGATCCCGAGCGTGAGGCACGCTTCTTTCTCGGAGAGTTTTCCCACATGGTAGAGTGTTACCACCAATGCTTCCTTGAGATATGTTTGGTCAAGCTGAAGAAGCGCAGCCGTGTCAGGCAGGTCTAAAGAGATTTCCATGTGGGACCTCACTCAGTTTTCTGTCTTAATTCAGGTTGTCACCACCAGTGCTTCTTTGGCTCTACGAGGCAGTTCGACGAGGATGAAATAAGCTGCGGGATATAAGTAGTCTTCTCTTGATTCATCTACGACCCTCAAGTACCCCTCTCGGGCCGCTTCTGCGTCAGGCAGAATCTGGTAGATTTTTCGCTTCTCCAAATCTTCGCACTCGCTGTTCTCGATACACAGAGCAAATCGAGATTCTGATGGTTTCTCTTTCATCTTCATCTTTGTGCACTGGATACTGGATATTATACCCGCCCAAGCAGACAATCTCAAGTCTGCCCGACGTGATAACACGACTAGACCGAGAGCTTGCCGTCCGTAGTAATTAGTATCTACATTGGGAGACATGTACGCCATGACCCAGCCCCTCGCCCAAGCCGTCCTCTCCCCCGAAGGTCAAGCATTTTTCGAACAGCAGGGCTATCTCCTCGTCGAAGATGCCCTGCCTCCCGACACACTCGCCGAACTCAACGCGGCCACCGACGAGCTCTACGCACGCGACGCCGACGCCGACCGGCTCGAAAAGGGCGGTAAGCTCAACATGCGCAACTGCATTGTCGAGCACCCCGCCTTCCTCCAACTCCTCGACTGGCCCACCACGGTCCCGCTGGCTTGGCAGCTCCTCGGCTGGAATATCCAGATGCTGACCTCGCACTTGATCGTCCTGCCTTCGGGCGACGAGCCGGCTGAAGGCGAGAAAAACAAGCTCGGCTGGCATCGCGATGGCGGCACCTCGCCCCGTGAGATGAGCGAGCCACACCCGCGGATTTTGCTCAAGATCGCCTATGCCCTCAGCGACCAGACCGCTCCGGCTTCGGGGGCCACTTGGATCGTGCCTGGGTCCAACCGCTTGCTCGGACGCCCGGCCACGGACCCCACGACTGGTCTGCCATACGGCGCACAGGCGATGAATATTCGCGCCGGCTCGGCCTTCCTATTTGAGCAGCGCACCTATCATTCCATCGGCCACAACTGGGCGGGCTTCCCGCGCAAGACCGCGTTCTTTGGCTATGGTTATCGCTGGGTCAAACCCATGGACTATATTGCCATGCCCGACGAACTCGTCGCCCGCTGCAATCCGATCCAAAAACAGCTCATTGGCGTCGTCGGAGATCCCTTGAGCTACTACTTGCCCCGGGACGAAGACGTGCCGCTCAAGGCGCTCGTCGAAACGGCAGCGAACCAATAGAGGGCACACATGGATATCACACGCGCATTGGATGCATTGGGCGCCCGCGACGATCTGCTGACCGAGCAGAACAGAAACGACCTCGACGAGAAGGGCTACGCAGTGCTTCCGGGCATTATCGACGACGAGTGGCTCGCGGCACTGCGCGACCGCTTCGAGGAGCTATGCGAGAAAGAAGGGGTCCACGCCGGTATTGAAGTCCATCAGGAGCAGGGCACTCGCCGCCTCTCCGACCTCTGCAACAAGGGGCCGATGTTCGACCTCGTCTATACTCACCCTAAAGTGCTGGCCGCCGTCCACCACGTCATTAGCCGCCCCTTCAAGCTGTCCTCGCTCAATGCCCGCGACGCCCTGCCCGGCGAGGGGTTACAGGGGCTGCACGCCGACTGGGGAGCAGACTACGACGGCCAGTTTCACGTCTGCAATTCGGTCTGGCTGCTGGACGACTTCAGCGAGGAAAATGGCTGCACTCGGCTGGTGCCCGGCTCGCATAAGGGCCAGCACCCGAGCAAAGTCCTAACAGACGCGCAAGCATCCCACCCCGATGAAGAGCTGCTCATCGCCCCGGCCGGCACGGTCGCCGTCTTCAACAGCCACACGTGGCACGGCGGCACCCGCAACCAGAGCAAGGATTTGCCGCGCCGCGCCATGCACTGCTACTTCACCGCCCGCGAGCACGGC
Organism: Candidatus Latescibacterota bacterium; assembly: GCA_965261395.1. Taxonomy (GTDB): domain Bacteria; phylum Latescibacterota; class UBA2968; order UBA8231; family UBA8231. Next base: position 643,396 of record OZ253462.1, on the reverse strand, counting down.
CAGCAGCTCAACCAGCGCGAGTATCTGCGCTACGAGACTTGGAAGCGCATCTCGCCAGGGGCGCGCTATATCCTCGATGTGGACGTGAATTAGTTTTCGACGGCTGACAACAGGTCGTCGACGCGACCTGCAAAGGCGGAGAAATCACCTAAGAGAGTGGTGATAATTATCTAGACGGTCTCCCAGTCGACTTCCCGGTAGGAATGAACCGCTACATTGCGGAAACCAACAGCCTTCTGCATGCGCTCGGACAACTGCTCGGACAAGGTGCCGAGCGAATGCAACGCGGCGAAGCCAGCGGCCATGGTTGCGGGAGGAGGCACTTCGGAGTCAGCGACCAGATGCGCGGCGATATCGACGCATGCCGCAAGTCGATCAAGTCGATTGAGCGACCGAAAGCCAAGGCCAACACGTCCATCAGCTCCAGTTTGCACGTGGCAGAAAGAGGCTAGCCCGCCGCGCCGCCGATATCCAGGTCGCTGGCGATATTTTCTTGCCCTTGGGCGATCGAATCAAAAACGAAGGCTACTTGGATTTCGGCGCTTCCAAGCGCCTTGCGCGTTTGTTTCGGGATGATTCCCCAAGTATAGCCATCGAGGGCATCCCTTCCAATCGAAAAGGAAACCGCCCATGACCATCAACAATGTCGATCGCTTCAAAGCCAAAATCGCCCGCGGCGAGCTCTGCGTCGGCACCTCGATCACCTTCACCGACCCCGCCATCAGCGAGCTCATCGGCGACGCCGGTTACGATTTCACTTGGATCGACATGGAGCACTGCCCTATCGACATCGCCACCGCCTTGGGCCATGTAATGGCCGTGCGCGGCACCGGCACCGCGCCCTTTATCCGCGTACCCGCCGGCGACCCTATTATCATCAAACCCATCCTCGAACTCCACCCCGCCGCCATTATCGCGCCTCAAATACAGACTGTCGCCGATGTCGAGCGAGTCGTCGCCGCCTGCAAATATCCGCCCGTCGGCATCCGCGGCTTCGGCCCACGTCGGGGCCGCCGGTTCGGTGGCCAGCCCTATCCCGAATACCTCGTCGACGCCGACGAGCAGATCATGGTCATCGTGCAGATCGAGCATATCGACGCGGTCAACGCCCTCGACGAGATCCTCACCGTAGAGGGTCTCGACGGGCTATGCGTCGGCTTCAACGACCTCGCCGGCTCGATGGGCCTTTCCGGCCAGGTCACCGACCGCAAAGTCATCGAAGTCACCGAGGAAGTCATCCGCAAAACCCGTCTGACCGACAAGACGATCGGCATCTCGATGGGCTACGACCGCGAGGCCGTAACCCACTGGCTCGGTCTCGGGCTACAGTGGATCTCGCTCGGCGGCGACTTCAACCTGCTCTACGTCAAGGTCAAGGGCATGTTCGACGACGTGCGGTCAATCGAGCGCTAATTCACTTCAAGCTCAGTAGCTAAGGGGATAGAACATGCGCGTACAATCGCTCGCGTGTCAGACTGACCTGTTCCTTTGATTGGCGGGAGGTCGGACATAACCACGATATTTCGCAGACCCGGCTGGCGCGATTGCGCGCGCTGACCGAAGCGGGCTTCGGCGCGTGGTTCGGAGCGTTTGCCGAAGGCCAGTTGGCTGGCGACTTAGGGCTTTTCGTCAAAGACCGGATCGGCCGCTTCCAGGAAGTCGAGACCTACCCGGCATTCCGCCGCCGCGGGGTCTGTCGCAGCCTCGTCTATCAAGCGTCGCATTACGCCTTCGAGCATATGGATGCACAAAAACTGGTCCTCGTCGCCGACGAAGGCTCGGACGCGGCAAGGCTTTACCAACAGGTCGAGTTCCAACCTACCGAGCGACAAGCTGGCATCGACGACCTGCCTTTACTATAAAGAGAGGACTTATGGGAGAAATCACGATCAAGGCCATTTCGATCGCCGACGCCAAGGAAAAACTCGCACAGAACACAGCCGTCTTCATCGACGTCCGCGACCCCGATTCATACCAGGAGGCCCATATCCCCGGCGCTGTTCAGCTCAACGACAGCAATGTCGGCACCTTCCTCGCCGCGGCCGACAAGACCCAGACCCATATCGTCTATTGCTACCACGGCATAACGAGCCAGAGCGGGGCCGCCTACTTCCAAGAAAACGGCTTCGAGGATGTCTACAGCATGGACGGGGGCTTCTGCGCGTGGGAAGACTAATTCCCAACAGGCAGAAAACGAGATGGAAAACCTAAGGACCTGCGGTAAACCCCCTTTTTCCGTAGCGGTCATTCCCGGCGGTCCCAGCACCGCCGGGAAAATGACGCCGGTCGCACGCGAGTTGTCGGCCGCTGGCCTTGGCACCTAGCCCGAGAGTTGCCGCGACGTCTCCTCCTCGCTCGATTGCTCCGGTGGTGTTCACATCCATCTCGATTCTGCGTAGATTGACTCCCATTCCCAAGGAGGTGGTAAATGAAGCTCTCACATCCGGTCGTTGACCTGTGCATAGTGTGCAGCAATTTTGAAGAATCGTTGAAGTTCTATCGGGATACATTGGGATTCGAGGTGGTGCTCGACATTGACATCCCCGAAGACCTAGCGACGGGGATCGGGCTGGCGCCGCAAGGCTTCAGACAGGTACGCCTGCAAGCGGGAGAGACGCTGATCAAGCTGATGGAGATCGCCGCGCCGCCGCCGCCGCGAACTTCCCAATTTGCCGCTGGGGTGCGCTGGCTCACCTTCTTCGTCGCCGACGTGGAGGCGGAGTGCGCCGCATTGCAGGCGAAAGGCGTGGAATTTCTGTCCGAGCCTATGGTCGCCCCAGATACTCCGGGCGTCGTCTGTACCCTGGACCCCGACGGGATCCTCATCGAACTTGTCCAGCGATGAAGATAGCAGACATTCGCACAATACCGCTTGTGGGAGCCACGCCCGACGGTGGATGGGAGCAGGGGTACGATCCCGGCGATAACCTACATACTCTCTTGGAGGTCATCACCGACGAGGGGGTGACTGGTCTGGGGTCCGTCTTTACCTCTGCCCGCCTAGTGTCTGGGTCGCTCGCGCTGCTGCGCCCCATGCTGATTGGCGAGTCCATCGAGCCGGCGCGGGTCGCTGAGAAGCTGCATCAGGCCACCTTCTGGCAGGGCCGGGGCGGTGCCGTCACCCACGCTATTTCCGGCATCGACATTGCCTTGTGGGACCTCTTTGGCAAGGTCACTGCCCAGCCCATTTCGCGCCTGTTGGGCGGGCGCTACCGGGAGCGCATCAAGCCGTATGGCTCGCTCATCATGGCCGCGCCGGACGAACTGAAGCCGAGGCTCCAAGCCGCGATAGGCAGGGGATTCCGCGCGATCAAGATGGGCTGGGGACCCTTTGGTCGCGTGTCGAAAACGCTCGACGAAAACATCGTCAGAACCGCCCGCGAGACCGTCGGCCCGGATGTCGAGCTGATGGTCGATGCGGGGGGCTCCGATCAGTACTGGCCGCACGGCTACAAATGGGCGATCGAAACCGCCCGCATGCTCGCCAGCTATGGTGTCGCTTGGTTCGAGGAAGCCCTGCGTCCCGACGATATCGAAGGGTACATCAAACTCACCGAGCACGCTCCCTTGCCGATTACGGGCTGCGAGGTGTTGACGCGCCGGCAGTCCTTCCTCCCCTGGATCGAGCGCCGAGCGGTTGACTACATCCAACCCGACGTCACCAAGGTCGGCGGCCTCACCGAGGAGTTCCGCATCGCGATGTACGCCTACGACCACTCGGTGCTCTTCGTTCCGCACGGCTGGAACACTGCCGTCGGACTGGCGGCCGACCTGCAGCTAGTAGCGGCCGTGCCGACCGCCCGTTGGGTAGAATACATCACCCCGTCCCCCTATATTGAGGACCTCATCAGCGCGCCCTTTTCCCTCGACGAAGAAGGCTTCCTAACCATCTCCGACCAGCCTGGCTTGGGTGTTGAATGGAATGACGAAGGGATTGAAAAGCACTCGGGGATGAGGCTCACTCCTTCAGCTTTGTAGCGACGCGCCTTTCTCGTCCACGGATCGATAAAGAGCAAATGGGCATCCTCGACCGCTTCTCCCTCCTCGACCGCAAGGCACTGGTCACCGGCGGTGGCTCTGGCATTGGGCAGGCTCTCGCCGTTGCCCTCGCCGAGGCCGGTGCGGATGTGGCCCTCGCCGACATCAACGCCGCTGGTGCCGCCGATACCTGTGCCCGAATTGAGAATCTCGGTCGCCAGACCCTAGCCATCGCTGCGGATGTCACCGCCAAGGACCAAGTCGAAAATATGATCGATAGCGTCCTCGCCGATTGGGGTCGGCTGGACATCGGCGTCAATAGCGCCGGCATTGCCTTGCGCGGCCCCATTGAGGACATCAGCGAGGCCGATTGGGACCGGGTCCTCGACCTCGACCTCAAGGCCGTTTTCCTCTGCTGCCAGGCCGAGGGCCGCGCCATGCTGCAACGAGGCTCCGGCTCGATCATCAACGTCGTCTCGATCTCGTCCCACACCGTCAACCGCCCCCAACAGCACGGCCATTACAACGCCGCCAAGGCAGGTGCCTACCAGCTAACTAGAGTATGCGCCGCAGAATGGGCCGCGCGTGGCGTCCGCGTCAATTCCATCAGCCCCGGCCACACGCTCACCCCCATGACCGCCCACGCCGAAGACGAGACGAGAAACGCTTGGCTAGCCAACACCCCGATGGGCCGCTTGGGCGTCCCAACCGACTATCAGGGTGCCGTCGTTTTTCTCGCTTCGGACGCTTCGGCCTACGCGACTGGTCACGACTTGGTCGTCGATGGTGGGTACACGCTTTGGTGAGACTAGTCGTAGTACTCGTGCCCCAAGTGGGTAATCAGGTCTTCGTCCTGCAGGAAGCGCAGCGTGTTCTTTAGCTTCATTAGCTGGATAAAGAGGTCGTGCTCGGGGTAGAGGTCGGGCGCGGTCATCGGGCTTTTGAAGTAAAACGACAGCCACTCTTGGATCCCCGCCATATTCGCTCGCTGCGCCAAGTCAGTAAACAGCACCAAGTCCAAGACCAGCGGCGCGGCGAGAATCGAATCGCGGCAGAGGAAATCGATCTTGATCTGCATGGGCATTCCCAGCCAGCCGAAGATGTCGATGTTGTCCCAGCCCTCCTTCTCGTCGCCGCGCGGAGGATAGTAGTTGATCCGCACTTTGTGGTAAATATCGCCGTAGAGCTCGGGGTAGAGATCGGGCTGCAAGATGAACTCCAGCACGTCGAGCTTGCTGACTTCCTTGGTCTTGAACGAATCGGGATCGTCGAGCACCTCGCCGTCGCGATTGCCCAAGATGTTGGTCGAAAACCAGCCCCGCACGCCGAGCATCCGCGCCTTGAGGCCAGGAGCTATCAGGGTCTTCATCAGGGTCTGGCCGGTCTTGAAATCCTTGCCGCCGATGGGCACGCCCTTTTGCCGCGCCAGTTCGACCATGGCCGGGACGTCCACAGTCAAGTTCGGCGCGCCGTTTAGAAAGGGCACGCCTTCCTGTAGCGCGGCGTAGGCGTAGATCATGCTCGGGGGAATGGCCGGGTGGTTTTCCCGGATGGCTTTTTCGAGGCTCTCAATATCGTTGTGTACTTCGTGGTGCTCCATGAAAATCTCGGTGCTGCCGCACCAGATCATCACCAGCCGCTCGACGCGGTTGTCGGCCTTGAAGCGCTGGATGTCTTCGCGCACTTCCAGCACGGCATCCCACTTGCTCTTGGCGCTTTTGACGTTAGAGCCTTCGAGGCGGCGCACGTAGTTGCGGTCGAAAACTGCGGGCATCGGCTTGACGGCCTTGAGCGGGTCCGCTAGCTGGTCGAGCAGCTTGTTGTCCAAGACACCGGCGTGAACGGCGGAGTCATAGGCGTCTTCTGGAAAGACATCCCAGCCGCCGAAGACCAGACTGTCGATGCCGGCCAGAGGCACGAAGTCCTTGATGAGCGGCGAGCGTCCTTCGGTGCGCTTGCCTAGGCGGATGGTGCCCATCTGGGTCAGCGAGCCGATGGGCTGGCCGATGCCGGCTTTGATGGCTTCGACGCCGGCGATAACCGTGGTGGCCACAGCGCCCATGCCGGGGATTAGGACGCCGAGTTTGCCCGTGGCCGGGGCGATGGATGTGGGTTGGTTCACGGGTGTCTCCTTTTGTATTGAAGAGTTGTGTCGTTTGCCGCCAGCTAAAGTTAGAGGGTTCTATTCATTGGGCAAATTGATTATTGCTATGTTATTAATAGAAAAAATTAATGTATCTTGTACGGTAACAGGGTCGGACCAGTCCAGCGAAAGCGCAGAAGGGCGAGAATTAGGCGGCGAGGCGTTCTGGATCGGTGTCGCGCAGCTCCGCAAGGCGCGCCAACAAGGGAGTTAGCTCCTTGTAGCTGGCCAGTTCGGCTCTGAGCTGCGCCGCGCCGCGCAGACCGCGAAAGTACCCGGCGTAGTGGCGTCGCACGCCGACCAGCGCCTCCTGCGGACCGCCGTGCTCAACGGCCAGCCGCAGGTGCTTGAGGCACAGCTCGGTGCGCTCCTGTCGGCTTGGTTCGGGCAAGAGCGCACCCGTCTTTAGGTAGTGCTGGGATTCGCGGAAAATCCACGGATGGCGGATGGCGCCGCGGCCGATCATCACCCCGTCGCATCCCGTGCTGTCGAAGGCGTGTTTGACCGTCTGCGGCGAGGTCAGGTCGCCGTTGAGAATGATCGGTATCGAGACCGCCGCCTTGACCTTGGGTATCCACTCGTAGTCCACCGCGCCCTTGTGGCCTTGCGCGCGGGTGCGGCAGTGAATAGCCAGCGCCTGTACGCCCAGATCCTCGAGCATCTGGGCTACCTCGACAATGCGGATGCTCTGCTGGTCCCAGCCGAGGCGCGTCTTCACAGTCACCGGCAAATGCGTCGCGCCGATGACGCGCGAGACGACCTCCTTCATCTGCGGCAAGTCGCGCAGAAGCCCGGCCCCGGCTCCGCGCAGCGCCACATTGCTCACCCAGCAGCCGCAGTTGATGTCGATGAAGTCTGGATCCTGCGCGCTAGCGATCTCAGTGGCTTTTTCCATAGACAGCGAGGCCGCGCCGTAGAGCTGGATCGCCAAAGGCCGCTCAGCTTCTGAAAAGCGCAGCTTGCGAAAAGCGCGGCGCGGCCCGTCGGGATCTTCGCGCAGCAGCCCCTCGGCATTGACGAATTCGGTATAGACGACGTCGGCTCCCAGTTCCCTGCAAATCAGGCGGAACGGTAGCTCGGAGACATCCTCCATGGGCGCTAGCAGGATGCCGGGATCAGCGGTTATTGAGCCGATGCGGAACATTATTTTAGGGTCGAATAGGGCAATGCTTTCATCACCCGCACCTCCCGCCGGCGGATTAGCGGGCGGATCTGATCGACGATCTTGGCCCATTCCGGGCTGGCGTAATATGCTTCAATCGCCTTGTCGCGGGCCTTGGCGTTGGGGAAGGCGCGAATCCAGATGAACTCATCGTCGCGGTCGGGATTTTCCCACGCGGCGACAAACGTCACGCCGTACTTAGGCATGAAGCGGCGGGCCTTGGTAAAGCCGGCGAGGAATTTTTTCTTGTTGTCGGCTCCCTTGTGGAAGCGGTAGATGCGCAATTCGTAGATCATGCGGTCCCTCCTTGGTAAATGGCGGTTGCGGCGACGACCATGTCCATGGGCACATCGTGCGGCTCGCCGGGAATGCAGTCTAGGACTAGCTCGTCGTAGCACAGCCCTATTTTGATGGTTTGCACTTGCGCTAAAAAGCGGTCGTAGTAGCCGCCGCCCCAGCCGATGCGATGCCCGCGCCGGTCAAAGGCAAGACCCGGTACGACGACCAAGTCTATGCGAGCTTCTGAGGGCAGCCAAACTGCCTCAGCGGGATCAGGTTGCGCTAGCCCCCAGGGGCCGACGACGAGCTGGTCCAGGCTGTCGATCAGCGCGTGGGCCATCGTCCTCGTGCCCGGCGTCACCACCGGCACGGCCACCCGCTTGCCGTGCGCTAGGCAAGTGCCGATCAACACGCGGGTATCGACCTCGCTTTCCTTGCTGGAGACATAGGTGTGGACGAGCTTGGCCCGGCGGTACGCCTCCAGCCCCAGGACCTTCTCTAATATGGCCTGCCCGCCGACCTCTACTTGGCTGCGGTCCAACCCCATGCGCACCGCTAGGACGCGCTTTCTGAGCCGTTCTTTGCGGGCGCGCGTCGCCTCATTCTTCATAAGTACCATAATACTGGCCCCTAGAATGGGCGTCAAGCGCATCTGGCACCTAGGCTTGCTTGACGAATATGAGCCTTTCCCCTAGATTGACCCAAATGGGCGCGGCCTTGTTTTCTTAAGGCGGGACGCGCCCGAATTTATGAAAGTGGCCGTGGATGGCCGCCACAGAAACCCACCGAATCATCCTTATACGTTATGAGTGCTCAGGCTCTGCCGCTGGAAATTTCTCCCCGCGAATACCACCCAGTAAAACCCCTCAATCCCGAAGAGGACTTCCGCATCCAGCAGAGCCTCAAGGACGAGGGGAACCTGCCTCAACACATCGCCATTATCATGGATGGCGATAGGCGCTGGGCCGTTGAGCGCAATCTGCCCAAGACCGAAGGGCATCGCTTTGGTCGCGAGTCTGTGCGCGACATTGTGCGCGCCTGCGGCCAACTGCAAATCGAGGCGCTGACCCTGTACACCTTCTCGACTGAGAACTGGTCCCGGCCCGAAGCGGAAGTAGAAGAGCTGATGCAGTGGCTGCACGAAGCACTGCGCGACGAAGTGTCGGAACTTCACGAAAACAACGTATCTCTCAACGCCATAGGCCGCACCGACGAGTTGTCGCCGATCATACAATTGGCCCTAGGACACGCCCTCGTTCAGACCAAAGACAACACCGGCCTCAAGCTCAACTTGGCACTCAACTACGGGGGCCGCAGCGAGCTAGTCGACGCCTTCCGCAAGCTGGCCGCCGAAGTGGCGGCTGGCCGGCTCAACCCAGAAGACATCAACGAGGAACAAATCAGCGGAGCCCTCTATACAGCCGACTTGCCCGACCCGGATTTGCTAATCCGCACCAGCGGCGAAATGCGACTGAGCAACTTCCTCCCTTGGCAGATGGTCTATACTGAAATTTGCTTCGTCGGCGATGTGCATTGGCCGGATTTTCGCCGCCAGCACCTCTACGAAGCCATTGCCGCCTACCAACAACGGCAGAGGCGCTTTGGCGGCTGACACCGCGGCAAAGGCCTCCGGCCTGCGACAGCGCGTCCTCGCGGCTGTTGTCTTCGTGCCGGTGATCCTACTGCTGGTCGAAGAGGCAAGCTGGGCCCTCTTCCTCTTGGTGTTGGTCGTGGCCGTGCGCTGCTCGTGGGAATACCACCACATCCTAGAGGAAGCTGGCTACCGACCCATCCGCCTGCCGGGCAGCTTGTTGGTCTTGGGTCTGTGCAGCTACTTCTGGCGCCAGGGCACGGGCGATGACCTCGCCGCATTGCTGATGGCGGCCATCTTGCTGGTCGCGGTATGGGCCTTGTTCCAAGGCACGGAGCGCTATGCGGCCAACGCCTTTCTGACGTTGGGCGGCGTGCTCTTCTTCGGCGTCTTGGGCAGTGCGCCGCTGCTGCTTTTTCAGGCGGCTGGTAAGGGAGAGGAGGCCCACCACTTGGTGGCCGTGCTCTTTCTCTGCATCTGGCTTGCGGATTCCGGGGCGTACTTCAGCGGTCGGTTTTGGGGCCGGGCCAAGCTGGCACCGACGATCAGCCCTAATAAGACGAGGGTCGGATGCATCGGCGGCGTAGTCGGCAGCGCCCTCCCCATACCCTTGGGCTTTCTGCTGCCCTCCTTTTCTACGGCGTCGCTGCTGGGGCTTTTGCTCGTCGCGGGCATCGGTGCCCAAGTGGGCGACCTGGTGGAATCGGCCTTTAAGCGCGACATGGGCATCAAGGACGCACCGCTGCTAATCCCAGGCCATGGTGGCCTGCTCGACCGCTTTGACTCTTATTTTTTGGCCTTTCCGCTGGCGTATCTCTACGTGGATATGCTGGCCGTTTTTTCTTGAGACGGACTAGATAGAGTATGCTCGATACCCTCACTACTATTGCCTCGTTTCTCCTCGCCTTAGGCGTCTTAGTCTTCGTCCACGAGCTGGGCCACTTTCTGGTCGCTAAATGGGCGGGCATTCGCGTCGAGCGCTTCTCTTTGGGCTATCCACCCAAAATGATCGGCTTTACCCGCGGCGAAACCGAGTACTGTATTTCTTGGATCCCTTTTGGCGGTTACGTCAAGGTAGCTGGTATGGCCGATGTGGGCACCGAGGAAACCACTGGCGCGCATTGGGAATTTCCCTCTAGGTCGGTGGGGATCCGCATGGCGGTCATCGCCGCCGGCCCGGCCATGAACTTCCTCTTCGCCTTCGCGGCCCTGATTTTCCTCTTCAGCGTTTACGGGATTGATTCCTTCGATAGCACTCGCGTCAACCCCCAAGAGAATTCCCTCGCCGCCGAGGTTGGTCTGGTGCGCGGCGATCGCGTGCGCACCGTCGGAGGCACGCCCGTCGGCAATGCCTACGAGCTGGCCAGCGCCTTGGACGAGATCTCAAGCCGCGGCGCTAGGCTCGAAGTCGAACGCGACGGCATCCTCTTGGATTTCAACCTGCCACCCGCGGGCGACGAGGGCTACGGCGTGCAGCTAATGCGCCCCACCACGGTGGGGCAGGTCGTCCCCGATATGCCGGCCGATAGCCTCGGCCTGCAAGCGGGCGACATCATCCTCGCCGTGGGCCAAGCTCCGGTTGTGAGCTGGGCTGATATGAGCGAGGAGATCCGCCGCTATCCGGGCGAGACGATTCCGTTGGTTTGGGAGCGCGACGGCCAGCGCATGGAGCAGCTAATCACCCCGGCTACCCACGCCGAAGGCGACGCGCTCGTGGGTCGTATCGGCATCAGCCCGCAGGCCTCGCGCCACACCGTCGGGTTGGGCCGAGCGGTGGTGCTGGGGGGACTGGGCGTGTACAATTCCTCTTGGTTGATCCTCGACTTTTTGGGCGAGCTTTTCCAAGGCGACCGCTCGACCGACGAATTGGGCGGCCCGTTGCGCATCGCCCAGTTAGCCGGACAGACCGCCGAGCAGGGCTTGCACTCCTTCATCAGCTTCCTCGCCATGCTCAGCGTCAACTTGGCGATTATCAACCTCCTGCCCATCCCCGTGCTCGACGGCGGCCACCTGACCTTCCTCACGCTAGAGGGCATCATGCGCCGACCGCTTTCGCTGCGCCAGCGCGAGGTCTTTCAGCAGATCGGCTTGGCCATGATGCTGTTAATCATGGTGCTGGTCACGTTCAACGACCTCAATCAGATGGTCTTCCGCCGCATCGCGGAGATGTTCTAGCAGCCGCTTGCGCGGCCCGGTATGTCGCTGACCGAACAAATTCGCCGCAAGGCCCGCGCCTTAGGCTTTACCTCGGTCGGCTTCGCCCCGGCCGACCCGTTAAAAGGGGCCGAGTTTTACGCCCGCTGGGTGGCCTTGGGCTACGCCGGTCAGATGGACTACCTCAAACGCCACCTCGACAAGCGCGAGGACCCGTGCCAGATGGTCCCCGGTGCTCAGACCGCCATCTGCCTCGGCATGGATTACTACCAGCCCACGCCTGCGGCACCTGATCCCCTGCACGGCCGGATCGCTTGTTACGCCCGCGGCGACGACTACCACGACATTGTCAAAAAGCGCTTGGCGGCACTGTGGGAATTCGTGCTAGCCGAGGCTGGAGGGGAGACGAAAGGCCGCTATTTTGTGGATACGGCCCCAGTCTTAGAGCGCGAACTCGCCCAGCGGGCGGGCTTGGGCTGGTGGGGTAAGAACACCTGCCTGATCGACAAGCGCCGCGGCTCTTATTTCTTCTTGGCCGAAATCATCACCGACCTCGAACTTGACTACGACGAACCCGCCCCAGACCACTGCGGCACCTGCACGCGCTGCTTGGACGCCTGCCCCACCAACGCCTTCCCCGAGCCGTACGTGCTCGACGCTCGGCGCTGTATTTCCTACCTCAACATCGAGCTCAAGGGGTCGATTCCCCGCGACCTGCGCCAAGGTATGGGCCAGTGGATTTTTGGCTGCGACATCTGTCAAGAGGTCTGCCCGTGGAACCGCAAGGCCGAGCCGGCTCCAGAGCCGGCGTACCAGAGCCGAGCCGGCCTCGACAGCCCGTCGCTCCTCGACCTGATCCAACTCGACCGCGAAGCCTTCAACGCACTATTCCGCCGCAATCCGGTCAAGCGCCCTAAGCGCCGTGGCTTTTTGCGCAACGTCGCCGTGGCCTTGGGCAATTCGGGTATGCAGGCCGCGGTGCCGGCCTTGATCAGCGCACTCGACGACGAAGAGCCGCTAGTGCGCGGCCACGTAGCTTGGGCACTGGGTCAACTCGGGGGCGATGCGGCAAAAGAGGCGCTCGAACGGCGCTTGGGAATAGAAGAAGATGCGGAAGTACGGGGGGAACTAAAAGACGCGCTGGACGCGCAGTAACTCCTTACTCGGCGAACAACGCGCGGGCGAATGCCGCCCCGTCAAACGGCTGTAAATCGTCCACCCCCTCGCCCACCCCAATCAGCTTTACTGGCAGATCCATCTGACGCCGCAGCGCGACGACGATCCCGCCCTTAGCCGTTCCGTCTAGCTTGGTCAGCACGAGCCCGGTCAACTCGGTGGCTTGGTTGAATGCGGTTGCCTGCGACAGGGCATTCTGGCCGCTGGTCCCGTCGAGTACCAGCAGGGTTTCGTGCGGAGCCGTTGGGTCTTGCTTGGCCAGCGAGCGGCGGATCTTCTTGAGTTCCTCCATCAAGTTGACCTTGTTGTGCAAGCGGCCGGCCGTGTCCACCAGCACTACGTCGGCCCCGCGCGACTTGGCCGCGGCGAGCGCGTCGAAGGCCACGGCCGCTGGGTCGGCCCCGCGCTGCGTGCGTATCAGGTCGGCTCCGGCGCGCTCCGCCCAGATGGCGAGTTGAGGGATGGCCGCGGCCCGAAACGTGTCGCCGGCAGCGAGCACCACCTTCTTGCCCGCATCGGCGTATTGCTTGGCCAGCTTGCCGGCCGTCGTCGTCTTGCCGGTGCCGTTGACGCCGACGATCAGCACGACAAACGGCTTGCTCGGTAGGTCGCCTGCTAGGGGCAAGGACGCGCCGTTGCCGAGGGTCATTATCGCGGCTACTTGCTCTTCTAGCACCTGCATCACCCCGTCCGGCCCGTCCGCCATTTGCCCGCGCCCGAGTCGCTCGCGCAGCTCATCGACGAGTTCGGTGGCGGTCTCCAGCCCCATATCAGCGCCGATTAGCGCGGCCTCGATATCGTCGATGGCGTCGTCGTCCAAGCGGGGATTGCCAGCGATAACATCGGTCATCGCCTGCCGCGTCTGCGCCAATCCCTGCTTTACTTTGTCGAAAAATTTGCCCAGCATGAACGGTTGTCTTTCGGTTTATCGCGCCGCAAGACGCAGAGTTGATCAAAAAGCCCACTACTTTTGACATATTGGCTGCAAGACCGCCACAGCCCAACCAAATTTACACAATATGTAGCATATAGCTCAATATTGAGAATAATACATATTGACCGAAGCTAAATCATTATATAACATATTTCTGTCGCGAGTAAGTTTAAGTTATACGATCCATTCTTCCCATTCTTCTCCTAAAGGAGGGAAATTTGATGAAAGAGTTCCTATCGGCTTTTGCGTTTGCCTTTGGCCTTTCGGCCCTGCTCTCTGTGAGCTTGGCTTCTGAGGCCGTGGCCCAAGACTCCATGGAAGAGGAAGAGACCGCAGTAGAAGAGATGGCCGCCGCCGAAGATGAAATGCTCGAAGGTATTGTGGAGGTTGAAGAGATGGTGGTGACCGGTTCGCGGGCACAGTCGCGCACCGTAACCGACTCACCCGTGCCCATTGACGTCATTGGCAGAGAAGAGTTTGCCAAGCAAGGCGGGGTGGACCTAGCAGACCTGCTGCGGAATATCGTGCCTTCGTACAACGTCAATACTCAGCCGATTAGCGATGCTGGTACGGTCGTCCGACCGCCCAACATGCGGGGGCTGGCCCCTGACCACGCGCTGGTTTTGGTCAACGGCAAGCGCCGCCATCGCGCTGCGGTGATTCACTGGCTGGGCAATGGCGTCGCCGATGGCGCGCAGGGTCCCGATTTGGCGCCCATCCCGGCGATCGCGCTCGAACGAGTGGAAGTCCTCCGCGACGGCGCATCGGCCCAGTACGGCTCGGACGCCATCGCCGGCGTGTTGAACTTCCGCCTCAAGAATCGTTCCGAAGGGCTTTCGGTCGAGACCAAGGTCGGCAGCTTCCAAGACGGCGAAGGCGTCCTCGGCGATGGCGAGTTGTTTTCTATCGCTGGCAATCTCGGCTTGGGCAACGAGAGTGCGTGGGCCAATCTCAGCTTGGAATACGGCAACGCGGGCGAAACCATCCGCTCGGTGCAGCGCAATGATGCCGCGGCCCTGCTCGCCGCGGGCAATACGAATGTGAACAATCCCGCCCAAATCTGGGGGCAGCCCTACATCAGAGACGATCTGAAGTTCTTTGCCAACTACGGGGCGACCTTGGGCGAGAACCTCGATTTCTACGGTCACGCCAACTACGCCAGCAAGGAAACGGAAGGCGGGTTCTACTTCCGCAATCCCCATACCCGTAGCGGCGTGTTCAAGGGGCCGTTGCTCGATCTAGATGACGATGGCGAGCCCGAGACCGGATCCCTGCTAGTGGGCGATTTGGACGGCGTGGGTCAGGGCAGTGAATGTGCCCCGGTACCCATAATCGACAACAAGCCGGACCAGGAGGCTTGGCTACAGGTTCGCGATGATCCCAATTGCTTCTCGTTCCTGAAAATGTTTCCCGGTGGCTTCACGCCTCGCTTCGGCGGCTTCACCACGGATGAATCCATTCTCTTGGGTCTGAAGGGATTTGCGGCCGAGACGTTGGGTTGGAGCGTGAGCGCGTCTTATGGCCGGCACCATGCGGACTACTTCATCTTCAATACCGTGAATGCCTCGATGGGTCCCGATACGCCGACATTGTTCAACCCTGGAGACTACATCCAGACGGATGTCAACCTAAACTTCGACATTACGTACCCAGTCAGCGATCAGGTGTTCTTGGCCGCGGGGCTCGAACGTCGCAACGAAGCATTCGAGATCGTGGAGGGACAGATCGAGTCCTACCTGATTGGTCAGCCGTTGGCCAGCCAAGGGTTTCAGCCCGCGACTAATGGTTTCTCGGGCTTTAGCAAGGTGGCCGCCGGCCGCTGGGATCGCTCCAACACGGCCCTGTACGTGGAGGCGGATTTTGAGCCGATTGATCCGTTGCTGATTTCCGTGGCACTGCGCTCGGAGAACTTTGACGACTTTGGCAGCACAACCAACTACAAGGTAGCCTCCAATTTCGCCCTTACGGACGATCTGAAGCTGCGCGGTAGTTATAGCACCGGCTTTAGGGCACCGACGCCCGGCCAGCAAAATGCCTTCAACATAACGACCGAGTTCAACTTCGAGAAGAACGACTTGGTCAACAACGGCACCGTGCCTTCTACCAGCCGCGCAGTTGGGCTGGTCCTCGGTTTAGAGGGCGGTGGGCCGGCGCTCGAGTCTGAAAAGTCGGTCAACCTCTCCGGGGGCGTCGTCGTCAAGATGGGTGCCCTTAGTGCGACGGTCGACTATTTCAACATCAAGGTGAAGGACCGCCTGACGGTCTCGCAAGACTTCGCGTTGGACGATGAGCAGAAACAGCAGCTAATCAACGAGGGCCTAACCAGCGCGGCCGGCTTGCAGGAGTTCCGCTTCTTCACCAATGACTTCGACTCCGCCACCAGCGGGATTGACCTCGTGGTGTCGGCACCGGTGGGTGCGGGGAGGCTGAGCCTCGCCTACAACTACACGAGCTCCGAAGTCACCGACTACAACGAAGCCATTCTGGACGAGCTCCGGATCAGGGAATTGGAGGAGAATCTTCCCAAGCAGCGCGGGAATTTGACTCTGACCCAAGCTCTGACCGAGCGTTGGAGTGGTCTAGGTCGCGCCAGCTACTTCGGCGAATGGTACGACTCTGAAGACGATCAGACCTATAGTGGCAAGGTGCTGTTTGATCTTGAAACCGGCGTCTCGTTTAATGATGGTATGTCTACGATAGCCATTGGCGCACAGAATATTCTCAACACCTATCCCGACGAACATGAACTAGCCGCCGATCGGACTGGCAACAAGTACAGCCAGTTCAGCCCATTTGGCTTTGGTGGCGCATTCTGGTATGTGAAATACAGCTACAGTCTCTAGGAACGCCGGACGGCAATCCTGAGTTATAACAAAAGGCCGGGTACCTGTTTTGGTACTCGGCCTTTTGTGTCTCATCCCTTTGCCTAAATTGGACGCAGGACATGGCCACATCCTACCGCGACAGCCTAGAACACATCCGCCGCGCCTTCCCCCAACCAGTATCCGACCCCATTCACGATTCGTATTTCGTGCATTCCATCATGCGCGCCCTAGACCAGGTCGATGCGCTGAAAATGCAGTTGCCGACGCTTGGTCCGGTGGTTGCTGGCGACTTTGCTGAAGCGCAAAACGCCGAGTTGCCCGCTGAGATGTCTTCGGTCGAGGCAGTTACCTCAGACCTCGTCAGCTACCTGCGCGGCATAACCATCTCCAGCCATCCCCACACCCAACAAAACGTCATCGCGCCCCCGACCATTCCCAGCCTCATCGGCGTCTTACTCGCCTCGTTGCACAACCCCAACATCGCTTGGGATGAATACAGCCGCCTCGTCGCCTTGGCCGAAGTCGAAGCGGTCGGCATTACCGCGCGGATGGTTGGCTACGACCCACAACAAGCCAGCGGCACGTTTACCTTTGGCGGCACCGGCACCACGCTCTATGGGGTAAAGATCGGTCTGGAAAAAGCCTGCCCCCGGGCCATGGACCAAGGCGTACCTAAAGATGTAGTGGTCCTCGTTTCCGACGCCGGGCACTATTGCGCCCACAACATCGTCGGCTGGCTCGGCATTGGCACCGACCAGTTGATCGTCATTCCGACGATAGCCGACAACGAAATCGACCTCGCGCAGCTAGCGGATGCAGCGCGGGCGGCCTTGGATAGCGGAAAAAAGATCGCCGCCATTATTGCGACTATGGGGACTACGGATGCGTTCGGCTTGGACGACTTGCAGGCGATTGCGGCCTTGCGCGACTCGCTCGTCGATGAATTCCAACTCTCCTACCGCCCGCACATCCACGCCGACGCGGTCATTGGCTGGGCGTGGTCGGTGTTCAACGACTACGATTTTCAGGACAACCCCTTGGAGTTTCGACCGCGGACCCTGCGCGCTCTCGCTGGAGCGTGCCGGCGCATCCGCCATCTGGCGCTGGCCGATTCCATGGGCATTGACTTCCACAAGACCGGCTTTGCCCCGTATATCTCCAGCCTGGTCCTCGTCAAAGATCGCACGGATTTGCACCTACTGATACGCAGCCCGGAGCAGATGCCGTACCTCTATCACTTTGGCGACCACCGCCCCGGCATGTACACTCTCGAAACATCCAGAGCCGGGACCGGCCCGCTAACTGCGCTGGCCAATTTTCGCTTTTTCGGCGAGCAGGGCTTGCGCGTCGCACTCGGGCACACGGTCGAGATGACCCAGCTTTTGCGCGAGCACCTCGAAGGACACGAAGCCATCACCGTACTCAACCGCGACAATTTTGGCACGGTAACGCTCTTCCGGGTATATCCACCCGACGTGGATACTTTTGCGATCAAGCGCCAAGAATTCGACGACCCTGCCTATCGGGAGACGCTGCTAGCCCACAACGACTACAACCGAAAAATTTTCGAGTACGTGCATGCGGAGGCCATGGCCGGACGCGGGGTCATCCTTTCCTCGACCGACTGCTACCGGCACACCCAATATCAGGAACCGATTGTCGCGCTGAAGTCCTTTATCGTGTCGCCGTTTGTGGATGAAAAGGATGTCGAAGTAGTAGTGGCAAAAGTCCTGGAAGCTAGAGAAAAGCTCGCCTGAAGCCGCCGCTATTTCTCCTGCGCCGCCACGGCGTCCCGGATTTCGCGGATGGTACCTTCCAGCCGGTCTAGACGCTCGTTGGTGTCTTTTATGTCTTCCTGAATTTTCGTTACGATCCCGACCTGCTCTTCTAGCTCCTCGACCTTCAAGGAATCCTCGTCGCTTACGAGGATGCTGGTCAGCGTAGCCGTAAAGACACCCACCAGAACCATACCCGTAATCACCAGAAAAACGGTGAGGATTTTGCCCGAAGCCGTCTCGGGATTGTGGATGTCGGCGTACCCGCCAGTGACCAGCGTCGTAAAGCTCCACCAAAGACTCGCCCAGAATCCCGAACCAGAATCCATGCGCTCCAAGCTCATGAAAATGCAGGCCCCAAACACGAGCGATAACAAGCCGTACAACAGGGATCGCTTGAGGAGCCTCACGTCCAATGTGGAGCTCAAATGGTCCATACCCCGCCAGAAAAACAGCGCGATGCGGAACACTCTCAGCGCCCGCAAAATCCGCATGGCCCGGAGCAGACGCCCAAGGCGGACAAACTCCAGTTGGCCGGACGCGGCAATGACTTGCACTGGAGGCAGCGGAATGGACGTTATGAAGTCGATCCAGTTGCGCTTCCAGTACCACTTTTTGGACGCGGCGAGGGCGTGTTCAAAAAAGAAGTTGACCATAAAAACCGTGCAGCAGATCACGTCGAGGATCCAAAATAGCCATAGCTTGCCGACTGCAAAGTGGGGCGCGATCTCCACTGTGGGCTTGACGTAGTGTTCGCCGGCCTCAATGACTTCCGCTTGGGTTAGCTTGCCCTCGACGACCTGCCCGGTAACCAAGGCACCAGACCCCACTTTGTCCTCTATTTCAATATTCACCCGTTCGTAGCTAGTGCCCTCACTCAGAACGACGACTCGGCGTATCTGGCCGTCCTCAACTTCGGCTCGGGCAACGGCCCCGCCGCCAGTGGCCCCAATGCCGAGTAAGTCAACCACCAGAATGCCAATAATAAAAAGGATGAGGAAAAAGATGAGCATGTCTTTGACCATCACCCTTTTGGTACTGCCAAGCACCCGCGCCTGTTGGTTCATCAGGTGCTTCTTTTGCCGTGCTTCCTCAATGATCGCGGCCTTGTCTAGCAGCTTATCTTTTTCGGCGTTTAACCTATCGAGCTGCGATTCAGCTTTATCCAGATTCAGTTCGTATTGGCCGTGCCTCTTGCTCAAACTGACCGTCTCTACCTTCTCGATCATTTCGTCGAGCTCTTTTTCTTTTTCGGCTAGCTGACGGTCAATACTATCTATCTCCTGCATTACCACATCCTTCATCTTGGTAATGCGTTCGAGAGAGCACGATTCCAGTCGCTTTGAGAATGACATGGTCCGTTGTCCTGTGTGGTTACGGGTTCTGTGTCCCTCTCAGAACAACCCCTTGGTCTGTCCTGCTTCGTCGAGATCAATCGACTCGGCCGAGGGCTTCTTTGGCAGGCCGGGCATCGTCATAATATCGCCTGTCAGCACCACCACAAAGCCGGCCCCGGCCGAGACTTTGACGTCGCGGATCGGCACGTCAAAGCCGCGCGGCCGCCCCTTGAGGCCGGGATCGGTCGAGAGCGAGTACTGGGTCTTGGCTATGCAGACGGGCAAGTTGCCGTAGCCTTCGTCCTCCAGCCGCCGGAACTTGTTCCGCAGCAGCTTGTCGCCCATGATGTCGTCGGCGCCGTAGATGGCTTGGGCGACGGTGCGGACCTTGTCCCAAAGCCGCATGTCGTTGGGATAGAGGAGCTTGAAGTCGCTCTGCGTGTTTTCGGCTACCTGCACCACGGTGCGGGCGAGGTCTTCGGCACCAGCGCCGCCGCGGGCGTGGTGATCCGCGGGGACGATCTCAACGCCGAGGTGAGCGCACTTGTCGTGGATGGACTGGATCTCGTCGTCGGTATCCGTGGCGAAGGCATTGACCGCGACGACGACGGGCAAGCCGAAGAGGCGGATGTTTTCGATGTGCTTCTTGAGGTTTTCGACGCCCCGTTCAACCGCCCCGACATTGGGTTTGGCAATGCGTTTGAGTGTGGCACCGCCGTGAAATTTGAGCGCGCGCACCGTGGCCACCAATACTACGAGGTCGGGTGTTAGGCCGCTCTGGCGACACTTGATGTTGGCGAATTTCTCCACGCCCAAGTCCGCACCAAAGCCGGCCTCGGTGATGGTGTATTCGGATAGGCGCGTGCTCAGGCGGGTGGCAGCAATGGAGTTGCAGCCGTGGGCGATATTGGCAAAAGGGCCGCCGTGGACTAAAGCCGGGTTGCCCTCTAGGGTCTGCACCAAGTTGGGTTGGCAGGCGTCCTTGAGCAGCACCGCCATAGCGCCGTGGACCGCTAGGTCCGCGGCGCGGACGGTTTCGCGGGCGCGGGTCTGGGCGACGACGATCCGGCCGAGTCGCTCTTTGAGTTCGGCCCGCGATTCGGAGAGGCAGAGGATGGCCATGACCTCTGAGGCGACGGCAATGTCGAACCCCGATTGGCGCGGAAAGGAGTTGGCGGTCCCCCCTAGCCCGATGACGATATCGCGCAGTGCCCGGTCATTTATATCGAGGACGCGGTTCCAGACGATGCGACGGGGGTCAATGCGGCGCACATTGCCGTGGTGGATGTAGTTGTCGAGGGCCGCGGCGAGTAGGTTGTGCGCGGTGGAGACGGCGTGGATGTCGCCAGTGAAGTGCAAGTTGATGTCCTCCATCGGTGCCACCTGAGCGTAGCCGCCGCCGGCACCACCGCCCTTCATGCCGAAGCAAGGCCCTAGCGAAGGCTCCCGCAGGCAGACAGTGGCGCGCTTGCCAATGCGGTTGAGCGCGTCGCCGAGGCCGATGGTGGTTGTGGTCTTGCCCTCGCCAGCCGGAGTCGGGTTGATGGCCGAGACGACGATCAGTTTGCCGGTAGTCGGCGTGTTTTCGAGTTGCTGGCAGAAATCCTGCGAGATCTTGGCCTTGACGCGGCCGTAGTGTTCGAGGTGTTCGGAGCCGATCCCGAGTTGGGCGGCTACGTCGTCGATGGGACGGAGTGAGGTTTGGCGGGCGATTTCTATGTCCGGTAGCAAAGTAAACTCCTGATTTGAATGAATTGGTCTTATACGCCGCAAAATGCGGAAAAGCCGCCGTCAATGGGCACGATGGCACCGGTGACAAACGCGGCTGTGTCTGAAAAGAGCCACAGGGCCGCGCCGACGACCTCGTGCGGACCGCCAAAGCGGGCCATCGGGACATTTTTGAGAATAGTCTCGCCGCGATCGGTCAGTTCGCCGCTCGTTTCGTCGAGGAGCAGGAAGCGGTTTTGCGTGGTGATCATAAAGCCCGGGGCTACGGCATTGACGCGGATTTTGGATGCGTAGGTAGTGGCCATGTGCACGGCTAGCCAGCGAGTGAAACTATCGGCGGCAGCCTTGCCGTTGGAATACGCCAAGGCCCGCGACAGCGGCAGCCCTCCGCCGATTGAGGTGATATTGACGACGGCTCCCTCACCTTTAGCGGCGAAGACGCGGCCCACCGCCTGCGAGGGCAGGACAGCGCTTAGATAGTTGAGATCCATCACCATCTTGACCGCCTCTGGATCAATATCAAAGAATTCGAGCTCCGGGGAGGTGGTGGTATCCTTGTGGCTGCCGCCGGCCCCATTGAGCAGGAAGTCAACGGTGCCAAATTGTTCGATGGTCTCCGCGAGCGCGGCCTCGACGCTGTCTTTGCTGACGACGTTGCACTCGACGGGGAGGACCTTGTTCGGGAAGTCTTGGTTGATCTCGTCGGCTTTGGCGCGGGCCGCCTCTGGTGAAATGTCCCAGATCGCCACTTCTGCGCCAGCTTGGGCCAAGCCGCGGGCGATCTCGCCGCCAATGGCCCCCCCGGCTCCGGTTGCCACGGCCTTTTTGCCGTGGAAGTCAAAAGTAGTCAATGCGTCTATCTCGCTTTCTGCCATGCGGCGTAAAAAGCAATACTCGCCGCTGTGTGGTCGGTGCAAGGGCCGCTATTGAGCTGTAGTGTCGGCGTCTGCGCTCGTCGGCCCACGCGCCGCGCTCAAATCGGGCAATGTCAATGAAAGGGTGGGAAATACTCATCGTCGCCGCGCTGGAGACCAAGACATCGCTAGCGTTCCCGGCTCAGCGCCGGTGTCAACGCCGCGTAGCCGACTGCGCAGGATTCGTCGAAATCCATGGTGACAAACGTCTCTATCGCCATGGCCCCGGCAAAGCCGATGTCCTTGAGCGCCTGCACGATGCGCGGATAGTCGAGGCTTCCTTGGCCGGGGATTTTGTGGTCCCAGTCGGGATAGGTGCCGATGTGGTCCTTGAGGTGGGCGTGCACAATGCGCCCCTGCCACTGATGGGCGACCGCGACCGGATCCAAGCCGAGGAGCGTCAGATAGCAAGGATCGAAATTGACGCCAAAGGACGTGCTGCCGACCTCGTCGTGCAACTCCAAGAAGCGCTCGGGGGTGTCGGCGAGCCAACCAGCCCACACGCCATCGACTGCCAACTGCACGTTGCGAGGCTCCGCGTAGGAAAGCGCGTCTTGGAGATAGGCGACCACCCGCCGCCAAGCTTCAGCGCGCTGGACGGCATCGTCGTCTTTGGGGCCACCCATGTGGAAGACGACGAGTGGTGCGCCGACGTCCACCGCCAGATCAACGGACCCCTTGAGGTCGAGCGGCGCGTCGGTAAAGAGCGAGTCAGCGAGATTGGCGTGGGTGATGACGGCTTCGATGGTGAGGCCCAGCCGCTCGGCCGTGCTCCGCGTCTGCGCACGCAACTCGGGCGTCACCGAGCGCGGGTCCGCCGACGGCCCGTGGGTCCCCGAAATGTCGATGCCGTCGTAGCCGGTAGCGGCGATTTTCTTCAGTGCCGGCTCGAGCGGCATCTCAAGCCGGTCGGTGTAGCTATAGGTGTAAAAGGCGAGGCGCATGGCTCAAATTAAATTGCTGGATGTTGACGTACATGAGAGGCTTCTTCCTTGGTAGGAGGAAGCAAAGCGCACATCTTATTGTATTAATGGTATTTAATCAGACCCCTTTTTGCAATTTCGCGCAGAGGAGGCACGACATGGCACAACCGTTGGGCGCGGCCTACAAACAGATCGCGGCGACAAGCCCGCGTGGAACGTATCGCGGCGCAGTGGTCGGCTGCGGGCGGATGGGCAGCACCATCGACGACGAGCACATCGGGATGGCGCACTATCCGTGGCCGTGGGCACACGCCCCGGCGATGATCGAAGCGCGGGGCATTGAGCTGATCGGCGCGGCCGACGTGGATCGAGCCAAATTGGACGACTTTGCCCAGCGTTGGGGAGTGGACGCCCTGTACGAAGACTACCGCGAGTTGGTCGCTCAAGAGCGGCCCGATGTGGTGGCGGTGACGACGCGGCCCGACGAGCGGGCCGAGGTGGTCATCGGCTTAGCCGAGGCCGGGGTGCGGGCGATTTTTGCCACCAAGCCGATGTGCCGCACCTTGGCCGAGGCCGATGCGATGATCGCGGCGTGCAAAGCAAGCGGGACCATTTTTTCCATCGCCTGTCATCTCAACTGGTATAGCTGGTACACGAATGCGCGGCAGGCCATGGCCGACGGGGCGATTGGCCGGTTGCGCTCCATGGTCTGCCACAGCCCGCACAGCCTGTCGAATCTGCAAAGCCATACGCTGGCCCTGTTTCGGCTCTTTGCCGGAGCGCCGGCCGAGTGGGTGGTGGGCGAGATGGACGATGACGAGCAGGCCGCAGCCGACCGGGATTTATCCGGCTCGGGCTACATTGCCTACGCCAACGGAGTGCGCGGCTTTATGAACTCCCGCGCCGACCGCTCTGGGCGAGGGTGGACCTTGGAGTTTATCGGCGAGCGCGGGATGATTGTCTCGCGCAACGCCCACGCGCAATTCGAGCTGTGGGGGGCGCACCCGGAGACCGGCGAGCCGATCCAGCGGCCATTCCCCAACCCGTGGCACCCGCGCTCGTCCATGGTCGATGCGCTTGAGGGCGTCTGTCGGGCGATTGAGGAGGGGGAAGAGCGGGTTTGCCCGGGGGAATTTGGGCGCGAAGCGCTGGAGATCGCCATTGGCTTGCGCGAGTCGCATCGGCAGGGCAATGGGCGAGTGGATTTGCCGCTGGCGGATCGGGAATTGCGGATGGGCTAGGCGCAACGGTAGTGCGTCACTTTGAAAATATCAATCCCTGATAAAGGGACAAATATCCTCTTACGCTGCATAACAGCAGTTAATCAACCATCAGGGGGAAGCGAGTATGATGACCAAGATGCTGAAAGCAGTCGCGCTGGCGGTGCTGATCGTCGGCCCGTCATTCGCGCAGCAAAATCCGCCCGGCCTAGACTGGCGACAGATCCAAACGGAGCGATTCAAAGTCATTTTTCCCGCGTCGATCAGCGCCGATGCCCAGCGGGTAGCCAATACGCTTGAACACGTCTACGGCCCAGTCTCCAAAACGCTGCGGGGGCCGCAAAAGCCGCTGGATGTGGTGCTGGTTAACCAATCGACTCAGGCCAACGGTTTTGTCGCCTGGGCACCGCGCCGCAGCGTGTGGTTCAGCACCCCGCCCCAAAACGCGGGGCGGCTCAGCGGCGAGTGGTACCAGCTATTGGCAGTCCACGAAATGCGCCACGTAGTGCAGTTCGACCGCATGCGCCGGGGCTTCGTCCGCCTGGCTTGGCTCTTTTTTGGCGAACAGGGCTACGCCTTAGCGGGTCTGTTGGTGCCGCCGTGGTTTTGGGAGGGGGATGCGGTGGGGGTTGAGACGGCGCTGAGCGAGACCGGGCGCGGGCGCATGCCCCAGTTTGATCTGGACATTCGGGCCATGCTTTTGGCGGGACGGCGCTATTCCTACTACAAGGCCCACCTCCGCTCGTACCGCGATTGGTACCCCAGTCACTACCCGCTGGGATATTTTCTCACCACCTACGTCAAGCGCCACTACGGTCCAGAGACGTGGGACAAGGTGCTAGGTCGCACCGCCAGGTGGGGGTTCCACCCCTTTGCCTTTAGCCGGGCGCTCAGGAAGTACACCGGGGCCAGCGCCGCCCAGACCTACGAGCGGACAATGGACGAGTTGACCGAGTTGTGGCAGACCCAGCAAAAGGACCTGCCCACGACGCCGTTGCGAGTGCTCGCCGGGCAGAGCCGGTCGGGCATCTGGACCAACTACGAATATCCGCAACCGCTGGCCGACGGCAGCGTGCTGGCGAGCAAGAGCGGCTTGGCCAACCCGGCGACGCTGGTGCGGCTACACCCCGACGGCCGCGAGGAACGCGTGCGCTTTTACCAATCGCTCGGCAGCATCCGCGTGGCCGGCGGCAAAGTGGCTTGGAACCGCTCTACCCCGGATCGGCGCTGGGGCTTTCGCAACTACTCCGATGTAGTGGTGCTGGACGTCGACAGCGGCCAGACGCGCCAACTCACCCACAAGGCCAAGTTGTTCGCCCCTGCTCTTTCTCCTGATGGCGCGCGCATTGCCGCGGTTGAATTCGGACCGGATCGGCGCTGCCACCTCGTGCTATTGGAGACCGCCAGTGGTGCGGAGCAAGCCCGTTTTTCAGCTCCGGACGGGGTTTTTTGGCGCGCACCGGGATGGTCGGAAGACGGGCGCTATGTCGCCGTGGTGCGGCAGGACGAACGCGGCAACGCGCTCGAGCGCATTGACGTTGCCGATGGCCAAGGGCAGATCGTGTTGCCGCATACTAGCGCCGATATCGGCTGGCCGGTCTTCTGGGGTTCCTACCTGCTATTCGATGCACCCTATGGAGGCCTCGACAACATCCACGCTGTCCACCTGCCGAGCGGAGCCCGCTACCAGGTAACCTCCCGCCCGCTGGCGGCCACCCACGCGGCGGTGGCTGGCGATTCGCTCCTGTTCCAGGAGTACACCGTTGACGGCTATCGAATCGCGGCCATGCCCTTGGACCCGGCGACTTGGACGCCGGTTGAGCAGGTCGCCGCCCGCCGAGTGCGCTATTACGAACCGCTGATCGACCAAGAGCAGGGCGGCCCTATATTGGCGGACATTCCACAACGGTCCTATCCGGTGAGCAGTTATCAGCCGCTGGGTCATCTGCTCAAAGTCCATAGCTGGTCTTACAGTCCCTTGCCGCCGCGCTATGCCCTCAATCTCACGTCCAGCGATTTGCTCAATCTCAGCAACATGAGCGGGGGGGTCGAATACAACAGCAACGAGAGCGCCTTCGGCGTCTTGGGCGGTTTCAGCTTGGCGGCGTGGTATCCCATTTTCAGCGCGGGCGGGCGTTGGGTCGAGCGGGTCGAGGACTACGAGATCAAAACGAGAGCAATGGAAGGCGACAGCCTCAAGGTCAAAGAAGAAACGGACAAGTGGACTGAGAAAAGCCTGAGAGCCGGCGTCGAACTACCCTTGAATTTTTCCCGCGGCCCTTGGCAGTCTTTCGTCCATTTGAGCGCAAGGGCGGAATTGACCGATATCGCCGGCAGGGACAACCTCAACCGGGCCGAGGACGACCTCTACTGGCCCGATTCGAGCAGCGCGAACCAAGACGTAGTAAAAGACGCGTTTACAAAAAACCACAACGGACGCTTTGCGCCGCTGACGTACCAGCTAACCTTCGGGCGGTCGCGCCACCGGGCGTCGCGCGATTTGGCCTCGGCCTATGGCCAGAGCCTGCAGCTAATCTACCGCCACACGCCTTTTGCGGGCGACTACGACGGCACCTTGCTGTCGGGGCAGCTAGGGCTGGTCTTCCCCGGTCTGGCAGCCCATCACAGCCTGCGGCTGGAGGGTGGTTACGAGTGGCAGGATCCCGCAGGAGCCGATGCCGACGCTAACCCCTACCGCTTTGCAAGCGAGCAGCCCTTTGTCCGCGGCTACTCCTACCGCTTCCACCACCGCTTTTACCAAGGGACAGCCAACTATGCCCTGCCGCTGCTCTACCCGGACTGGAGCTTGGGGGCGCTGGCGTACCTCAAGCGCGGCAAGGTGAACTTCTTTTATGACTACGGCCGCGGCGAGGACGACTCTCAGCCCCCTGAAATCTACCAATCGGCCGGTGCCGAGCTGACGGCCAATTTCCATCCCTTTTCACTGCCGATCCCACTGGATATGGGCCTGCGCTACGCCCACCGTTTTGACGAAGGGGATTCGCGCTTTGAAGCGGTGTTTCTCACGGAGTTTTGAGCCAGCGCTGTGGGTGAGCCCGCAACGGCTTACAGCGCCCATGGTCCCTTCAGCGCATGAGATCGGCGATGCGCTCGCCGATGGCCATTGAGGTGATGTTGGTGTTGGCGCGCACGCAGTCGGGCATAATGGCCGCGTCGGCGACGCGTAGGTTTTCGAGGCCGTGAACTCGGCCATGCTGATCGACGACGGCCATCGAATCGCTCGCTGGTCCCATTTTACAAGTCGAGGAGACGTGATGGCTGGTGCCCACTTCGCGCCGCATCCACTCGTCGAGCGCGTCGTCGGTGTCGAGTTCGGCGTCGGTGGGGCCGATGCGCTCAACGATAAGCCCGTTGAATGCATCGTGTTTGAGCAGGTCGATGATGATGCGGATGGATTCGCGCAGGCGGCCGCGGTCTGAAGGCTCGGCCAAGTAGTTGTAGTCGAGCACGGGCTGCGCGTGCGGGTCGGTGGAGGCCAGTTTGAGTTCGCCCTGTCCCTCAGCTAGGTATATGCAGCCGACTAAGTAAAAGCCCAAAGGTTTGGAATGCGACGAGACGTAGTAGCCCTCGGTCGTGGCAAAGGAGGCCGGGATGATGAACATGTCGTTGCGCCAGTCCGATCCGCTGGCGGTGTAGCGCAGGCCAATTTGCAGCCGAGGCTCCGTGCCATCGCCGAGGTACTCGTCCTTGGCTCGCAAAGTCACGCTCACTTGCGGATGGTCGCGCAGATTCTGCCCGACGCCGGGCAGATCGCACACCACGTCAACACCCATCACCTCCAAGTGCGCGGCCGGCCCGACGCCCGACAGCAAGAGCAGATGCGGCGAGCCAATCGCCCCGCCGCAGAGCACGATCTCTCCGCCGTGGACCGTGGATAGGGCACCGTCGCGCTCGACGAGCAGGCCGGTGGCGCGCTGGTCGGCAAAGAGCACGCGATGGACGTGGGTGTTGGCTTGAATGGTGAGGTTGGGGCGACCGCGAGCCGGGTTGAGGTAGCCGATGTTAGAACTCCAGCGGATGCTCTCGGCGTTGTTGAGGGCCAAGGGGCCGACGCCGGTGGAAATAGGGTCGTTGTGATCGGGGCAGTCGGGGTAGCCCGCGGCGAGCGCAGCCTCGTAGAAGGCGCGGTGCTCGGGGTTGAGCTCGTGATCTTTGAACCGCCGTGCGCGAATGGGGCCGTTGGCACCGTGGTAGGGGGCGTCGCCGTAGTCGGGGTCGGATTCAAGGCGGCACAAGAAGGGCAACAGGGCGTCGTGGCTCCACAGGTTGTTGCCCGCCGCCGCCCAAGAGTCGTAGTCTTCGGGCACCCCGCGCAGAAAAATCTGCGCGTTGACCGCACTGGACCCGCCGACAATTTTGCCGCGCGGCACAAAGAAGTCGGGACGCAAGTCCGTGGCCCGGGCGCGATACTCCCAGCCGAATCGGGTGCCCAAGCCAAAGGCACGATCCCAGATATTGCGGTCGCGCCCATAGGCATAGCGAATTTCCTCGGGCAAGTCTTCAACCGCAGCAAAATCCGGCCCGGCCTCCAAAAGCAAGACCGACCGACTCCGATCCTCGCTGAGCCGCGCTGCAAGAACCGCTCCCGCTGCTCCCGCCCCGGCAATGACGACATCGTAAGACGCAGACATAAGATCCCCTAGATTTGTATTTAGTGCCCTCTAATATAGGGCACCCACAAGGGACATTCCTACCCCAACTGTTCCGCTAATTCCTCGGCCGGATAGGTGAGAATCTCCGCCAAGGTCGGATGATAATGGGGAATCTTAGCCAAATCCTGCACCGTGCCGCGAAAGTACATCACCGCGATCAACTCGTGGATCAACTCGCCAGCCTCCGGGCCGACGATATGGCTGCCGAGCACTTCGCCCGAGCGCGGGTCGCAGAGAATTTTTGCGTGGCCGCAGGTCTCGCCCATCGTCAGCGACTTGCCGTGGTCGTCAAAAGGGTAGCTGGCGACCAAATAGGGTCGGTCCGCAGCGCGGCAGTCCCGTTCGCTGAGGCCGACGCTGGCCACCTGCGGATCGGTGAACACGACCATCGCGTTGAGGCGGTCGTCGAAGCGGTGCTCGGGGCGGTCGGGGTGCGTGGCATTGTACGCGGCGATCTCGCCTTGCTCAATGGCGATGTGGACGACCTCGTGCTCGCCGTTGACATCGCCGACGGCGTAGATGTGCGGCTGGCTGGTGCGCATGGCCGCATCGACGACAATGCGCCTGCGGGCGACCTCGACGCCGGCTTGCGCTAGGCCCAGCTCGTCGATGTGCGGGCGGCGGCCGAGGGCTTGCAGGACGAGATCAGCCGAGGCCGTTTTTTCTGCGCTGCCGTGGGAAAAATGCGCGATCTTGCGCCCGTTTTCCTCGGTAAATTGGCGCAGTTGCGTGCCGGTGTACACTTCCATGCCCTCCTCGCGGAAGCGCGCTTCAACCGGCCGCGCCACGTCCTCGTCGCCGGTGGAGAGAATGTGATCGCTGCGCTGGATGAGCGTTACCTGTGTGCCAATGCGCTGAAAGAACTGGGCCAGCTCGACGGCGATGGGACCGCCGCCGAGGACGAGGAGGCTGTCTGGCTGCTGGCACATGTCGAGGGCCTCGTCGCTGGTGAGGTAGCCGGCGTGGTCCAGCCCCGGGATCGAGATGCGGTGGGGCGTAGAGCCGGTGGCAATGATAAAATGCCCGGCCTCAATGACGTCGTCGCCGGCTTGGAGCGTCTGCGGCGAGAGGAAGCGGGCGCGCGCTTCGCAGAGCGTGAAGCGGCCGTCGCTCAGTTGCTCGCGGCGATAGGCGGCAAAGCCGGCGACCAGCCGCGCCTTGCGCTCGACAATGGCGGCTAAGTCAGCGCGGACTTCCACCGGCGCTAGGCCGAACTCGGCGGCGCGGCCTAGATGCGAGGCTATTTCGGCGGAGCGCAAAATCGCCTTGCTGGGCATACAGCCGCGCAGAATGCACAGCCCTCCCCAAGGGCCTTGGTCGATAACCGCGACATGGGCACCGGCCGCGTGGGCCGTGCGCGCCGCGGCGTACCCAGCCGAACCCCCGCCGATGATCGCGATATCGCATTGCACAGTTGCCATAATTTGTTTTTGTCCTACTCTTGAGCGGCTTGGTTTCTGTCTTACTGTTGAACGGTGAGGTTTGTTCCTTGAATGCACTATACCCCATAGGCGCGGTTTTGCTCTGCTGCGCGCTGGTTCTGCCCGCTTGGAGTGAGGACTCCTATACGATGCGCGGCTTTGATGCGCGCATCCAGCGGGGCATAGATCTGACCTACAATCTGCGTTTTGAGGAGGCCGAGCGCCACTTTCAGACCATCGTCGCGGCCGAGCCGGACAACCCGCTCGGCTACTTCTTTCGCGCTATGGTCTCTTGGTGGCGAATCCTCCTAGACTTGGCCGATAAAACCTACGACGCGGAGTTCCACGCGCGGCTTCAGCAGTGCATTGAGGTCTGCGACCGGCGTCTAAAAAAAGACCCGATGGACTTCGACGCGATTCTCTTCAAGGGCGGTGCCATCGGCTTCCGCGGCCGTCTGTACGGCGACAGAGAGCAGTACGTACGGGCGGCGCGCGACGGATTGCGCGGTCTGCCCCTCCTGAAGAAGAGCCGTCAGCTCGAACCGACCAACAAGGACATCCTCTTTGGACAGGGCCTGTATCACTACTTCGCCGAGGTCATGCCCCAACGCCACCGAATCCTCCGTCCGATCATGGCCTTTTTGCCCGACGGGGATCGCTTGCTGGGCCTCCAACAGCTAGAGGAAGTTGCCGGCGAGGGAGCCTATGCCCGCGCCGAGGCCGCCTATTTCCTAGGTCAGATCTACCGGATTTTTGAAAAGGACAACCGCAAGGCCCTGCCCTATTTTGAGGAACTCTACGCGCGCTACCCCGACAATGCCGTCTTCCACCGCTACACCGCGCGGACTATGGTCGAACTCGGCCGCTGGCGATCGGGTGTGGCTTTGTACGAAGAATACGTGCGGCGCAGCGTGGCCGGCCAGACTGGCTATCACCGCCACGGCCGCTTGGAGGCGCATTACTACGCGGGCAAATACGCTTATTTCGAGCGGCGCTATCCCGAGGCCGCCAATCATCTGGCGGCAACCGATAGCCTCGCCGCTGATTCCGAGCGCAAGCGGGACCTAGCTTTTGCCGTGCTGGCCAACTTGCTGCTCGGCCAAGTACACGACCTAGCCGGCCGCCGCGAGGAAGCGGTTTTGCGCTACCAGCGGGTGCGGCGCTTGCCCGACCACGCGGACAGTCACCAACGGGCGCAGCACTATCTGCACGCGCCCTATCGCGAGGGAGCAAGCGAGGAGGTCAATCCTGTCCCTCCAACCGAATGACTTCCTCGTGGTACACTCGCATCAGATCTGAGTGCATCAGATAGCCCCAAAACTCGCTTTCTCCTTCGTCTGTGGTGTCCACCACCGGCAGCTTGTCGTAGCCAGAGTCTAGCAGTTTTTGCAGGGCCTCGTGCAGGTTGTCATCCGCGTCGATGGCCCCGACGTCGTCGACGACCATGTCCTCTACGAGGACTAGGTTGCGCAGCATTTCGTCTTCGGGCAGGTCGAGGTCTTCGAGGCTGATCATGCCGCGCAAGCCGCCGTCGTCATTGGTGACGACAAAGTGCACGTGGCCCAGCTTTTTGCTCAGGGAACTCAGGGAAAAATAGGAAAGCCGATTGCTGACGATGGCCTCGGAGGTATTTTTGAGGCGGGGAAACACTTCGCGGACTTGGAGATTGTGCAGCACATCGACGGTTAGGTCTTTGATATGGGCCGGGGAGTGGAACTTGTTTTGGACTTGGTTTTGGTAGATGGAAAAGTTGCGCGCGAAGATCAGCGCGAGGGCGCTGACGACCATCAGCGGCGGCAGCAGGTGATAGGAGCCGCTCATTTCGATGACGAGAATCAGGGCCGCTAGCGGCGTATTGGCCACTGCGCCAAAAAA
The DNA here is from genome assembly GCA_965261395.1 of Candidatus Latescibacterota bacterium. Lineage (GTDB taxonomy): Bacteria > Latescibacterota > UBA2968 > UBA8231 > UBA8231. The sequence goes on along the minus strand of OZ253462.1, from coordinate 611,288 downwards.
CGAGGCCATGCCCACCACGATATAAGCGGCTGGTTGGTGGACGATGTCGGGAAAGTACTGTTGGCCCAGCAGGCCCACGGCGCCGCCGAGCATCCCACCGATAAAGAGCGAGGGGCCGAAGACGCCGCCCGAGCCACCGCTGGAGACCGTGCAGCTAGAGGCGAGGATTTTGAGCAGGGCGAGGGCTAGGAAGGCGCGAACTCCGAGCTCGCCGTCGAGCCCCTGTTGGATGACGTCGAACCCATCGCCCAGCACCTGGGGATCGATAAGGGCCACCAGCCCCACCAGCAATCCCCCGCAGCAGACGACCCAGTAGCGGGGCAGCGGCAGGCGGTCGAAGAGGGTGCGCGCAAGGCGCAGGGCCTTGACGTAAAAAATGCCAACTAAGGCGCATAAAAACCCCAGTACTAAATAGAAGATCAACTCGCGCACATCGGTAAACAGCAGGTCGGGCAGGGAGAAAATATGCGAGAAGCCAAAGACGGCTATGTAGATGGCATAGGCCACGAAGGAGCTGATGACGCAGGGGATGAGTGCGTCGCTTTCAAAGTCTTCGCGGTAGAGCACTTCCACGCTGGCGATCGCAGCACCCAGCGGCGCGCGGAAAATTGCGCCTAGCCCTCCGGCCGTGCCCGCCAGCAACAAAATCCGCCGCTGGGCAACCGAGAGCTTGAGTTTGTCGCCGATCCAAGAGCCTAAACCCGCGCCAATATGCACCAAAGGACCTTGCTGACCGGCGGCGCCACCGGAGGCGAGCGTGATGATGGTCGCCAGGGCCTTGACTGGGGCGACAATAGGGCGAATGTGCCCGCGCTGGTTGTGGAAGGCGTCGATCATGGCGTCGGTACCCGCGCCTTGGGCTTCGGGCGCGAAGCGGTGCGTTAGGTAGCCGCTGAGCAGGCCACCCAGCGCCGGCAGCAGCAGCAATAGCCACAAAAACTCGCCATAGGTGGGCGCGTCGAGGAAGGAGAAGTCGAATAGCGCCTCGTTGTCGGGATGGATCTGGCGGTATCCAGCCAGTTTCTCGACTAGCAGGAACTTGGCCAGCGCGAGGCCATAGGTAAAAAGCACCGCTCCCAAGCCGGAAATCAGGCCGATGAGCACGCTGTAGAGATAGATGCGGGAGACGAACTCAAAGCCGAGCCAGTCGCGGAGCAAGCGGGCGGCTGGCCCCCGAGTCTTCGGGGTGGCTTCAGGCATGGGCGGTGGGCTGGCAAGTGGGGCTGACGGCCTGCCATTGGCGCAGGACCTCAAAGACGAGGACGGCGCTGGCCGCGGCGACATTGAGGCTATTTTTGTAGCCGTACATGGGAATCTCGACCAGCTCGTCGCAGCGTTCGAGCGCGGCGCAACTCACGCCGAGGGCTTCATTGCCCACGATTAAGGCCAAGGGGCGCGGATAGTCTAGCTCGGTGTAGCAGCGGCTTTGCGACGTCGTCTCCAGCGCCCACACCGGCACTTGGCGAGCGCGCAAGTGCTCAATGGCTTGTAGGGTGGTGGCGAAGTGGCGGGTCTCTATGTACGAGAGGGTGCCCAACGCCGTCTTGTCGAGCTTGGGATGGGGCGGATGGGCCGTGTAGCCGCAGGTGTAGATGCCGCTGAGACGGCCCGCGTCGGCCGTGCGGAAGATCGAGCCAACGTTGAAGGCGCTGCGCAAATTGTCGAGCACCAGATAGAGCGGGTGTTTGGGCAGGCGGGCGTATTCGTCGAGGGGCATCTCAGCGTCGAACGTGCGGACCTCAAAGCTGGTTTCCTTGCCGTAGTTGCCCGGCCGGAGTTTCACCCGACTTCCTCCGGGGACACAGGCCGCTGCTGGGCGGCGGAGAGCCGGGCGACCTCAATGGCGACCATGGTCTGCCGCACGCTGTGGGCGGTGACGGCTAGCGCGGCGCGGCCGGCTAGCGCGTCGGCGATGTTTTCGTAGTAGGAACGCCAGCGGCCGGGCGTAGTCTCAATGATGGTTTCCGCCGTCCGACCCGCCGCTGGCCGATAGAGGCGGGCGTAGTGCTCGGGTGCTTCTTCAGCCGCGTCGATATCGCCGGCGATCATGGCCTTTTCCTGCGGGTCAACGCCCTCTTTGACCAGCGCGCCTTCCGTGCCCAGTACATACCAGCGCGGTTTGGCTTTGCACGCCAGCGACGAGGTCTCCACGCGGGCTTCGACGCTGTTGGCAAAGTGGAGCACAGCCAGCGCGTGGGACTCGACGTCGAGGCCGAGCGGGTCGCCGGAGTGGAACGTGGCGTAAACCTTTGTCAGCGGCGCGTCGATAAGCTGGAGGGCTTGATCGACCAGATGCGCGCCTAGATCGAAGAATTTGCCGCCGCCGTGCCGCGCTATGCTGCGCCAACCGCGCGGGGGGCCGTATTGGCCCCAGAACATTTCTAGCAAAAAGGGATCGCCGAGCAGCCCTTGGGCCAGCGCATCTTTAACGGCGAGGAAATCGCCGTCCCAGCGGCGGTTCTGAAAGACGCTGAGCAAGCGGTCGTGCGCTTGGCTGGCGGCGATCATCTGGTCGGCCTCGGCAATGCTCAAGCACATGGGCTTGTCGGTGACGACGTGTTTACCCGCCGCTAGCGCTTGGATCGCGTGTGGGGCGTGGAGGTCGTTGGGCGTGGCGAGGACGACTAGATCGACGGCAGGGTCGGCTAGCACTTCGTCGAAGTGGCGGAAGGTTTTTACCCCCAAGTCGCGCTGAATCTGGTCGCGGGCCTGCGGCCGGCTGGTGGCGATGCCGTAGAGGTTCAGGCCACTGGCCAGCCCCACTAGATAGGCGTGGAAGCAGCGGCCGGCAAAGCCATAACCGATGACGACGACGTTGGGTTTTTCCATGATTTTTATCTGTGCGACGGGCGTTTTTGCGGCCAGCAAATGGGCACTTATATTATGAAAACTCAAAGGTTTGGGCAAATTTTCAGGAGGAGTGCAATGCGGATTCGGATTAGCTGGGATGAAGGCGCGGTCGAAGCGGTTCTGGACGCTACGCCGACGGCAGAAAGTTGAATAAGAAGGGACACTTTTTCCTCGCTTAGGTGTTATATATGGCACACGGTCAATCTGGTGGGCCCAACGTGGAGTCTTTATCCATGTCGCCGGTGCGAGGACAATGGACGGAATCACTTATGCAGGGAAGCAGCAGATCGGTCATCGGTCTCAGCGTGGTCCTGCTGCTCTGGTTGAGCGGTTGCGGGGCCGCTTATTCGGGCTATGTGTCCCATTCGCTCAAACAGCTAGAAAAGGGCAACTACGAAGGGGCCCTCGGTAAGCTGGAAAAGCCCACCGGCAAGACCAACAAGCTGCTCTACCACCTGGAAAAGGGGCTGATTTTGCACTATCAGGGCCAATACGAGGCGTCCAACTTGGAGTTTGCAGAGGCCGAGCGAGTGAGCGATCAGCTCTATACCCGCTCGGTCTCGCGCCACGTCGCGGCTATGGTCTCCAACGACGCAGTCATCGCCTATCGCGGCGAGGAGTTTGAGTTGGCCCTGATTCACTACTACCGAGCGATGAACTACGCTCGGCTGGGCGATCGGCAGGCCGCGCTAGTGGAGTGCCGCAAGGCCAACCAGAAGCTCGAAGGCTACGCCCAGCAAGCCGAATATGAGCTGAGCTATAAGAACGACGCCTTTTTGCAATACATGACCGGCCTCTTCTTTGAATCCGAGGGCGAGTGGAACGATGCGTATATTTCCTACAAGGATGCCTTAAAAGGCTATCGCGCGTACGACGCGGCCTTCGGCTCACAAGTGCCGCACATCTTGCTGGTTGATCTGGCGCGGTTGGCCGGGCGCTTGGGCTACGAAGACGAGGTTGCGGAATACACGGAGCGCTACCAGCTTGAGCCAGGGGAACTCAAGCCGGTGTCCGGTGGCGAGATCGTAGTTTTCGTCGAGAGCGGCTTTATACCGCGCAAGCATCAGGTCGAATTCAATATGCCCATTATGAAAGGCGAAAAGGGCGTTAAGACGTGGACGGTGTCGGAGCGGGCCGTCCATCGCTACCACCATCCGCACACCTATCAGCGGCGACGAGTAGATTACTGGCTCAAAGTGGCACTGCCCGAATACCGAGAGGTCCGCTCGCAAGTGGCCGGGGTGCGGTTGCGGGCGGGCAACCAGAGCGCGACTGCAGCCGTGGGCGAGGACTTAGCGGCGATTGCCCAACAGACCTTTACTGAGAAGTTCGACTCGATCCTGCTGCGCGCCGTCGCTCGCAACTTGGTCAAGTATTTGGCGTCTAAAGGCATAGAAAAGGTGTTCGAGGGCGATGAGGACGATGAAGATGACGAGAACGCTTGGGTCAAAGAGGGGGTGGGTCAAGCCCTCGGCGGCTTGGTCAACCTCTTAGGCGCGGCGACTGAGGCGGCCGATACCCGAAGCTGGCTATCGCTGCCGCGCACCATCCACATCGCACGCCTGTCCGTGCCGCCGGGTACGGCCGCCCCGACTTTGGAGTTTATCGACGCTCGAGGTCAGGTGCTAGCCGTAGAGACGCTACCCGAGGTGGCGGTGGCGGATGGAGAAAAGGTCTTCCTAAACTTTCGCACTTTTCGCTGAGGAGCAAAGAGTTATGTACGTCAAATTATGGATAGCCGCGTTGGCGTTGGCGCTGCCGGCCGCGGCGCAGCAGAGCACGCCGGCTGCCGAGCGGGTCACGGACCCGCTGGAGGAAGGGGCGATCATCAATATCGTCGATTGGGACGGCGGCCAGCTACCCAAGCGCTACTACGAGCGCTCGGACCAACTGCCGATGAGTCTCGACGACGTGCGCAAGCTGAGCGCGAACAAGTTCAGCACCGTTGCGATTGTCAAGATGCTCGAAGAGCGGCGCTGTGTCTGCGACGCCTCGGTGGATAAGTTGGTGGAATTGAAGGGGGCTGGTGTCGCCGAGCAGGTGATCGAGGCGGTATCGCTCCACGCGCTGCCGCCCAACCGCTCGTTCGGGCTGACGATCGCCCTCGACTTCGAGGGATTGGGCGGCAAGGCCGCGGTATCGACGCAGGCGCGCAAGGGCTATCTCTATTTAATTGTGCCCGACGGCGACAAGGAGCGGGTCTTTATCGGCAACTTGCAGGCGATCCTCGCCGGCCGCTGGCAGCGCGACGCGCTAGTCGACAACACCGATCTGCTGCTGCCCAAAAAGGTGCGGCGCGTGACCTTTGCCTCCGAGGTCCCGCTCAAGACCTACGGCCGCAAGAAAGCCCTAGTATTTACCTCGACCAAACCAGACATCTACACTTCGGCCGATATTCCCGAGGCGGACCGGGCCGGGGTGCAGGAGTTCGAGTTCGAGTACCCCGCCACGTCGCTGGAGCGCCAATGCAGCCTACAGGTGCTCTACCGGCAGGACGCGATGTTGGCCAACCGCTGGCACTTAGTGCGCACACATTTCCAGTGCGAATGGGATTGAAAGGAGCTTATGCAATGAAACGCTACGTTTTCGCGACAATTGCCTTGGCCTTGGGGCTTGCGGCCTGTGGCGGCCCGAGGGCCTTTACCAAGGGCCAGTACGGAGATCCAGAAGAGATCTCGATGCTCGACGACAAGTGGAACCAGAACGACATGCAGCTAGTCGCCAAGAAGATGATCGGCTCGATGGAGGGCTGGGCAGATGCTCGGGCGATGGCAGACAAGCCGATTGTCATCTTGGAGATGCCGCGCAACAAGACCACCGAGCACATCGACATGCAGGCGTTGTACGACCACGTCAAGACCGCGCTCATCCAGAGCGGGCAGTTTACGTTCCTCGACAAGGCCGCGCGGCGAGAGATCGCCCAGGAGTACGAGTACCAAGAGTCGGGCTACGTGCGCCCGGACGAGGCTCAGGGACCGGGCAACCAGCGTGGCGCGCGCTTCTTGCTAGGCGGAGTCATTACCTCGACCCTGCAGCAGGTGGGCAAAAACAAGGTCGTTTACTACAAGGCGACCTTTGAGCTGACCGACATCTCGACCACCGAGATCGTCTGGACCGACCAGAAGGAAATCACCAAGCACTTCCAGAAAAAGAGCATCGGCTTCTAGGGAAAGGAGCACGGAGCATGAGACGCATTGCACTGATCGCACTGCTGGCGCTGGCCGTTGGGGCGCAGGCTGCGACGCCGGGGCGCACCGACGGCCCCGAAGGCAGCGAATACGGCAAGGGCGGCTACCATCACAAGGCCCAGTACGGCCGCTTCTACACCGAGGGATTTTTTGGGGCGGCGATGATAGAGAGCGAAATCTCGGACACTGAGACCGACCTCATTTCGGGACTTAACGTCGGCTATATGGTCGAGGAATGGCTGGCCTTCCAGCTAGGATTCGCCCGCATATTGGATCAAAACATCAACCTCTATGCCGGCGGCGTGCGCTCGGCCTACGTCAATCGGCCGTTCAACTACTATTTTTCGCTCGACGCTGAGCTGTACTCACCCGAGATCGGCGACACGCGTTTCGGAATCGTTCCGGGAGTTGGGGCCGAGGTAATTCTCAGCGACCGCTTGCGAGCGGGCTTGCGCTTCCAGCGCGACTTTATCTTTGCCGACGATATGATCCACATTAACCGCTTTACGGCGAAGATACAGGTGGATTTTTAGGGAGCACCGCGTTGGTAGTAAAAGGGCCGGCTTCGCGGGGAAGCCGGCCCTTTTACAGGTCCAATCCTCAGCCTATGGCCTACAATGAGGCGGTGGGTTCAGATTTCTCAACAGATGATTTGATTTTGTAATTTCCCATTGTATCTAACGTTTCGTCGATGGCTTACGAGCGACGATAATCATCTGATGGCTACCTCGATGGTACGGCTCGCAACTCAACGAACCATATACGGTCTCCACATCGAGACCTGCCGAGGCAAGCAGATTTCGCATTTGCGACAGGGTGTAGAGGCGTTGAGATGATCGGCTTTCGTCTTCTGCGATCCCGCCAATCACACGTTGCCCAATGAGACGCTCTGCACGAGAATCCCACTTCGATCTAAAGAGCACTCCATGATTGACGCTCACAGGACGAAAGTTCCGCAGTATTCGCTCGCGATTTAGGTGATCGATCAGAAGTCGTCCACCAGGACGCAATGCACGGGCAAATCGCCTCACCACCTCGGCATTCTCGCCGTCAGAGAAATATCCAAAGCTGTTGAACCAATTGTAAATCGCGTGGAACTCGTTTTCGAACTCAATCGAACGCAGATCCATGCTTCTAAGATCGGCTTGCACCCCGTCTCTGCTAAATCTTCGTTTAGCCCGGTTTATGAAAGTCAATCGCAGGTCGATACCGACTACTTCTACCCCGTACTTAGCCAGATGGTAAGCGACACGACCCGCGCCACAAGGGGCATCTAGGACGCGCTGTCCGTTTCTGATATGTAACATCCGTCGCAGAGAATCAGCCTCGTCCTCGCCGCCTTCATCCGGGCGAAGCCATAAGCTGCCATGGAGCGTCTTAAACCAATCGCGATCGTCGTATTTAGCCTGTATATCCATGTAGGCTCTCAAGATCTGCAATTGCCGCACCCACGTATTCTGGTGTCTTGGGATGCAAAAGACGGCCGCAGTCCCAGAAGAACCGTACTTGGCGGAGATTCTTAATAATTGACAATACCTTTTCCTCTACAGCCGATAATTCGGTAGGAGGCTGGCCAATGACGGCCTTGTAGGAAGATCGAAAAGCATCTATGTAGCCGGTCTCGAAGTGCTCCGAACTTGGCTTGGCTATGTATTCACCCTCAGCTAGCTGCAAATCGTAGATTGCGGTTCCCCAGCCAGCCGATTGGAAGTCGTGGACGTTGGAGATTCGCAGAGAGCTACCGTTCTCTACGAGCACGTTGTGCAGTCCTGCTTCTCCCCATAGAAGGACGTTTCCGCCATGTACCTTGATTTTGGGCAATGGATCCATAGCAGCTAATAGCTTCTCTGAAAGTTCCGGCAAAATTTCCGCTACGGAAGAAGCCAACTCCTCCTCACCCAAAAGTGCTTCCCGGGTCGTCTCTTCCCATGACGTAAGGTCTCTCCATGACGTAAGGTCTCTCTGCGTCTGAGATTGCAGTTCGTCCGGGCATTGTTGGCGGTGTACATGGGCGACCGTTTGTCCTAGTAGCGAACCCAACTGCAAGCGCTGTGCACGAGAGGCGGCCAAGTAGTAACTGAGCCCCGACTCACCCGGCTCGCGTGGGATCAAAAGACATTCAAAGCCCAGTGGTTCTTCATCACCGTCATAGACCAGAGACTCAGATACTGGAACATCGGCCGCGCCTCGCAATGCCTTTGTTACGATGAACTCCGTTTTCAAACTCCAGCCGCGGACTCGCCGAAACTGAATCTTCAATACGACGTCTCCGTGCGAGTGTGTCTCGACCATGAAAACTTGGTTTGTGCAATTACTTTCTAGGTGGGTGATCGACCGCGACAAGCTGAAGTCGTGCTTCGCAAAAAGAGCATCGATCTGCGCACGGGATATGTCTGGCTTATGATGGAATACCTTCATGCTGCTGGCGAGTTTCGCTGCCATTTGGGGCTATCTCCGTGAACTATTTGAGCGTTGCGATTGATCTACGCCTAAATTCTAGAATTCCTTGCACTCACGCCAGATGCTCTGTCCGCAGTTCCCTCGACCAGTCGAAGTACTCGTCCAGTCGTACTAGCTCGAATTCATCGACAATGTCGGCTGCGGTACTCTCCGCCGTCTCGCTGTAGATCACTGAAGTACCCACTTGCCCGGTCGTGACAATGCGCACGGCCTCGCCATATTGACGATGGATATCGTCGAACCTAGCCTGATTTTTGTCGAGATGCACTACCTCGTAGTCTAGATTGATGCGCGCCGTGGCCCAGCTTTGGTAGTTATTACTCTGGGCTAGGGTGGTGCCCTGCGGATCGATAATGGTGCAGGGCGTTCCCTTGTACACCGAGCCGACGAAAAAGGCCTGCACATCCAAAGCCCAAAAGTTCTGCACCAGCCCGCCGTGATACATGGAGCTGAAGAGCAGCAATTTCGGCTTGAGCTTTTTGTACTGGGCCCGCAACTCGCCGAAGTTTAGATCAAAACAGATCACCCCACCCACCGGCCCAAAGTCGGTTTGGATTAGGGCCGCGCCTGGCCCTGGACGAGTGCCGTGGTCGAACTCCGGGTACACCGGGATGTACTTGCGGTAGACACCGGCCAATTCCCCCTGTCGGTCGAGCAGCCCGAGGACGTTGAAAACCGCCCCGCTCTTGCGCTCCTTCTGATGCACCGGCACGGTAATATAGCAGCTATACTGCCGGGCCAAGTCGGCCAGCAGTCGGGTTGTCGGCCCCTCTGGCACTTCTTCGTCGCAGTTTCGGCAGATGGTCTCGGGCAGGACGATCAGATCGGGCCTAGTTGCTTGGGCAACTCGGCCCACCAAGTCCTCTAGGTCCTTGTGGGTTTGCTCCATCACCTCTTGGTCCGTCCCGCTGATCGGGGCGTAGGAAATGCTCGATACGACGATGTGATTGCTCATGGGTCTTTTCCCCTTTCAAAAATGAAACCACGGTCTGCTGCTCGACACTCGATTGTCACCTGCAATTTATATGTTTATGCTGTACATTCACGCTCTCGCCCCGAAGCTCCTCATCCCGGGAGGTCCTCCGTGAGCAACAATTCCCACACTTACGACCTCGTATGCATTGGCAGCGGCCCCGCTGGCCAGCGTGCCGCCATTCAAGCAGCCAAGTTAGGCAAAAAAGTCGCCGTGGTCGAAAAGCAGCAGATGGTCGGCGGCGTCTGTATTGAGACCGGCACGATCCCCTCCAAGACTTTCCGCGAAGCCGTCCAGCGTGCCTATTCGCGCCCTGGCTTGGAAGCCAACGAGCAATTCCGTCCCCGAGCGCGGCCGACCATGCAGCAACTGGTCGGCCACGTCGAGCGCGTCATCGAGCGCGAGATCTTCGTCGTCCAGGAGAATCTGTCGCGCAACGACATCGAGGTCATTCGGGGCCGCGCCTCGTTTGTCGATCAGCATACCTTACAGATCGAATCCTTCGACGGCCGGCGCAAGTTGTCAGTGGACAAGGTACTTATCGCCGTGGGTTCACGCACCAGCAATCCGCCCGATCTGTCGCCAGACGGCCAGACGATTATGACCTCAGACCACGTCCTCGGCCTAGAGCGCTTGCCGCGCAACATCGCCGTGGTCGGTGCCGGGGTCGTCGGTATTGAATATGCATCGATGTTCGCAGCGTTGGGAGTCCAAGTGACGGTCATTGACCGCCGTCCGCGCCCGCTTGAGTTCCTCGACCACGAGATCGTCGATGAACTCATCCACCAGATGCGCAAGGCCGATGTGACCTTTCGCTGCGGGGAAGCGGTCGAGCACATCGAAGTGGTCCAGGTGCCCCAGCCCAAGGGCCTCATCGAACTGGAGTCGGGCAAGCACATCGTCGCCGATGTGGTGCTGTTTTCCGCCGGCCGCACCGGTGCTACCGACGCGCTCGACCTCGAAGCCGTGGGCTTGCAAGCGGATGACCGGGGGCGTCTGAAGGTAGATGAGCACCACTGCACAGGGGTGGACAACATCTACGCGGCGGGCGATGTCATCGGCTTTCCCGCGCTGGCGGCTACCTCCAGCGAGCAGGGCCGCTTGGCCGCGTGCCACATGTTCGGGGTGGAGGCGCAGCCGATGGGCAGCCACTTTCCCGTAGGCATCTACGCGATTCCAGAGATTTCCATGGTGGGGGCGACCGAGGCGGAACTCACCCGCGAGCGCGTGCCGTATGAAACGGGCATCGCCCACTACAAGGAGATCTCGCGCGGGCAGATTCTCGGCGACGACTCGGGCATGGTCAAGCTGATTTTCCACCGCGAGGACGGCCGTCTGCTCGGTGCGCATTGCATTGGTACGGGTGCTACCGAACTGATTCACGTGGGGCAGGCGGTGTTGGGACTGGGCGGCGGCCTAGACTACTTTATTCGCACGGTGTTCAACTATCCGACGCTGGCCGAGTGCTACAAAGTGGCGGCCTTCAACGCGGCCAATAAGCTGGCCTTAGTGCGCAGTGCGGTCATAACGCAAGAGACAGCTACGGCCGTCGCCGTGGACTCCTAAGCGGGCCGGTATAGTTATCACCACCTCAACTTCCCTGCGCGCCGTCGTCTTTGACATGGACGGTCTCATGCTCGACACCGAGCCTTTGTATCAGGCTGCTTGGCAACGAGCCGCTGCGGCGTTGGGTTACGCACTGGACGACGAGTTCTATCTGACCTTGATTGGCACTCCCACCAAGGAAGCCCTAAAAAAGGTAGGTGCCTACTTTGGCCCCGCTTTTCCCTTGCAGCGCTTTACCGAGTTGGGGGCAGACCAATGGTACCGGCAAGTGGAAGAACACGGCATTGATACCAAGCCCGGCCTGCTGCCCTTGCTCGACCAGCTTGAGGCGCCGGCCGTTCCTAGAGCAGTGGCCACTTCTTCCAGCGCCAAGCAGGCTGCGGAGACCTTGGAAGCGAGCGGTTTGGCGGACCGCTTTGCCCACATTGTCACCAGTGACCAAGTTGCCTGCGGCAAGCCAGCCCCTGATCTCTACTTGGAGGCAGCCCGCCGATTGGGATTGCCCCCGGCTGCTTGTATCGCCCTAGAGGATTCGGAAGCTGGAGTCCAATCGGCCCACACCGCGGGGATGACCGTGCTCATGGTGCCCGACCTCAAGAAACCTTCGCCCCAAGCCAAGGCTCAAGCGTACAGAATCCTGCCCTCGCTGCATCAGGCCGCTCCTTTGATTGCCGACTTGCTGGCGCGCTAATCAGAGCGCGCTGGGACGCTTGGCCTTAATCATCGATACAACAATGCGGCCCCAATACTGGGACCGGACAGCTAGGCTTGTTTCGCTCTATTCTCTTCGAGCCAACCGACCGTGAAGTCCACGACGTCTCGTTGTGGCATGAGCTGGCAATCTGCAAGACCAACCCGGCCACGGCGGACCGCATGGCCTGCCTCTGATCGCAGAAAGTCTTCGCCGATGCGATCAAAATCTGAACTGTCGATGTCAACATCTTCAAAGGTGGTCCATCTCCGCGAACCCGACGTAGAGATCGGTGCACCCTGCTGGATGACGCGTTTGGTTGGAAAGGTCGCCCGATGTTCCGCAAGGTGCATGGACGTATTATTTCCATGATCCACACCGAGCAGCAGGACAAAGCCGTGCAAATCGTAAATTCTCGCAAGCGGCGAATGCTCGCCCATACCAAAGGCCAATGAATGGTTATTGATGATGCGCGATGCTTGAGGTCCACATGCACAAAACGAGACTTGCGGATGTGTACCGCGGAGAACGCCTCTTTGCTTGCGGAATGTCTCCGCGATAATGCCCATAGCACGAGTGGGGGTAAGCAATGGATCGTAGGCCGGCATGTTTTCGCGTATTACCGGCCACCACGACTTGGGGACGGGCGGACTTTCCCACTTGCTCGGTTCAGTTAGGTCGGGCGAGTGGGCGGGCATCACAAGCGTTCCAGCCGAGCCCAAGACTTCCTGCAGGGCAACGATGACCGCCACAGCTCCTCCGCACACCCACCCTAGCGCACTCAAGGACGAATGCACCAACACGACCATCCCCGGTTTGACGCCAAGCGCGCGGAAGTCAGCCTGTAATGATTCGACTGTGGCGGGGACTTCTGTTTTTTCAACGATCTTATATTCACTCATTTCTTGCCTTTGTATAAAATTTTCAAGAGGTGTGAAAGATTTGGCCAGCAGAGTATCACCTTTCAAGTAAAGGCTTATTGGCTGAACAATTCTGGAATGTATTCTCGCGTTAAAAAAATCCGCAGTTCGGGATTTATCTTCGCGATAGAACTGGCTTCTCAGCCGTTCTCCGTCGCGGTGCAGAAGCAAAGCTGATGTCTAGAGTCCGGCCCAAAGGCGTCTCGATCCCAGTTTCCAAACTTCTCCTTGATCCTTATCCCATTGTACTTTAGCAGGGCATCCAGTTCCTGCGGGAAATACATCCGGAGATTCAGACCGCCAACAATCTCCTCAGAATCTCCTCTGTAGTGCACCATGCGCGCGATCTGAAGTGTCTGCTTCGTACCTATATGACTGCGTCACTTGCACCTCTTGTCCAGTTTCATCGTCTGTGTATCGAGAGAATGGATACCGTCTGCTTGGGTCGCGATTGAGGATCTCCAGCCCAGGGACAAAGACGTCCAAAATGAAGTAACCACCCGGAGCGAGATGACGCTGCACGCAGCGGATGCATTCCTCGAAATCCGCTAGGTCGTGCAGGTGCCATAGAGCGTTGTGTAGTAGTAAGATTGACCCATATTGCCTACCGGTGTCAAAGCGGCGTATATCGTCACAGATCCAATCGACCTTCACCTGTCTGCCGTTGGCCTTTGACCTAGCAAGGCTAAGCATCGGCTCCGAAGAGTCGATCCCAGTGACCTCAATGCCGTGCTCCGCCAAGGGGATCGCTATCCGGCCTGTTCCACAGGCCAGTTCAAGGACCCTTCCGCGGGAGGCGAGCTCAGCCAGAAACCAATCTGGAAGTGTAGCATACGCACCGTAGTATTGGTCGTATTTGGCTGGGGCCAGATAGTCTGCGTCGATGGATTCTTCTTTTTTCATTTCAGAGATCGTTGTGCCAGTTTGCGAATCTGCAAGTGCGTTGCCGAAGGCCAAGGCGCATCAGCGCAGCGCAACAACGTGTTATAAGGTAGACAGGTCGAGCCGGAAGCGGATTTGTCGCCCTTCATCGCGGACGCCACCATCACGGCACCACCCCGTGGCCTCGTAGAAAGCGATCCCGCGCTCGTAACCTTCTACGGTCCACACTATTGCCTCATCGTAGCCGTCCGCAACCAGATAACGCAAAGCGACAGACATCAATGCCTCGCCAATACCTGTGCGCCAATACGATGGATCGATAGCGATCGTATCAAGTTCGCCGAGGCGTGCATCCACCGGATCTCGGCTGGGTCCAATGCCGACGAACCCTACGATTGAACCCGTACGCTCAGCTACCCACCAACGATGTGGGACAGGCTGAGCAAGATCATGGCGCCAGCGTTCAGCAAGGGCTGGCGCCACAGTTCTGTCGGCTTGCGATAGCAGTGCGCCAAATCCAGCGTTCCACGAATCGATGTAAATCCGCACTACAATCTCGGCGTCAGCGGACGTAGCGGATCGGATCCTGACATAGGTCATGGGCAATCATATTCCATTTAGAAAACTCGCACTCAGCCTCTTCGTTCTCTCCTCCATAATGGACAAATACTACATCCTTCAATTCTTGGTCCTCGACGATTCTTCTTGCGCGAATTACCCCCTCACGAAGACACGCGTGATGCACCTTCCTCCATCCGTTGATGTAGTGAGCTGTCCAGAGATAGTCGGATACGATTGTGATCCTTTCTCTCAAGACGGTGTTTTCCAGACCCAGAATGACTCCGTCGAGCTCGGCGACGACGCTGTTGGAGTTGATTTCTCGCCGGCCCGTACGGTACTCCTCAATGCCAGGACGGACAATCGCGGCTGCAAACCTCCCCTCTCTACCACCATCCGTGAAAATCCACGTCCGGCCCGGTTCCATTGAATTGTTGCGACGCAACCGAATGGGCCACTTTCGTCCTTCGCGCTCTGCAGTCGATGGTCTCGTTGTCTCGACTTGAAAAGGAAATTTATCGCCCATTTTTTTATTAATTCCTAGGATGTGCCGTAGCCCGCCCCTGGGAGTTGCCAATCAGTGCTAAATCCAGTCTGCGTTAGTATTTCGATCCCTCTCTCGATATGTAATCCAACTCCCCCAACCCCATGTGAATCATCTCCCGGGACGCAAGGGACGCCGAGATCCAGTGCCATTTCCAATATAGATTTGGATACGTAAGGTTCAGATCCGCCCTTTTCGAATCCCCTGAGAAGCCGTCTGAAAACCCTCTGATGTAGCCGAATTTGAAAGGGCGTACTCATCGAGCCATATTCAGGTTTCACCACAAAATCTGAACAGAAAGGCTTGTATAATGAGTACGCCGCGTAGGCAATATGCCACCGATCTAACCGATGGACAATGGCAGCGGATCGAACCGTTGCTGCCCGCGCCGCGCTGGCGGCTTCACGGTCCGGGTCGGCCGCCGCGGGATCGACGCCAAATCGTCAACGGCCTTTTATATTTGAACAAGACGGGGTGTCCTTGGGCTTTGTTGCCTGCTTGTTTTGGGCCGTGGAAAACGGGGTATGATTACTTTCGTCGCTGGAGCCTGCAAGGGGTCTGGCCGCCGGTGTTGGATCGGTTGACCAAGCGGGAACGCCGCCAGAGCGGCCGGGCGGCGATGCCGTCGGCTGGCTGCGTCGATAGTCAGACGATTAAGACCGCAACGCATGGTAAAACAACCGGGTATGACGCCGGTAAAAAGATCAAAGGCCGCAAACGGCATTTGTTGGTGGACACGTCGGGTTTGCTTCGACAGGTGGTGGTCACCGCCGCCGATGTCGATGATCGAGAGGGTTTGAAGCAGGTGTTGACCCGCTTGAAGGCCGCCGGAGTGGCTCGGTTACGCAAGCTGTGGGTTGATGGCGGCTACCAAGGCGAGGCCATCCGAACGTGGGTGGCCAACCAAAAAAAGACGCACAAAATAGACTTGGAAGTCGTCGCCAAACAAGGCTCCGGATTTACCCTAGTTAAACGCCGGTGGGTCGTCGAGCGCACCTTGGCGTGGTTGATGAATTTTCGCCGACATGCGAGAGATTATGAGGTCTTGACCCGCCATAGTGAAGCCTTGATCCAGATTGCCATGATCCACTTGCTACTTAAACGAATCAAATGAAAATTAGAGTTTTCAGACGGCTTCTAAGATTGAAATCGAGAATTGACCCAAGGTCCTTGATCTTCTCGAGGTTCCTCCGGATTCTCTCCTTGATTTGGGGGATCTCTAAGCGCTGACGATAGTTCATGTCGTGCATTCGAATGAGGTCAAAGTGTCCGACCACTTCGGGTTCTAGTTCCTCTACAAGCTCGTATTGTTGGTCGAAGTATTCACAGAATAGCGCACCGATTCCTCCGGTCTCTTCTACGGCTTGGGCATACCACTCTGACGGACCATCGATACATATGTCCCGCACGTGATGGACCGAGCCAACGATGTAGTCAGGTTGAAATCGATGCCGCAGCGTGTTTACGTGCGCTACGTAGCCAGTGTAACTCTCTGTTTCGAATCCAACTAAGATCCGAATGGAATCTCGGTAGTCCCTCTGGAGCCTGCGCGCGACCGAGAAGTATTCTGTGAACCGTTCCATCCTCGACTCCAACGTCTGGCCCTCTTCAATCTCCCAGGGAAACAGGAAGTCGGCTGAAGCTGGTGGGATATGCTCGGTAATGCCTACCCACTTGAAGCCCTTGTCAACGTAGGCGTGCACGACCTCCTCAAGCGAGGACTCATTTGCATCGCCGAATTCTTTGCTGTGTCCACCGTGGACGGATACGCGTGCTACCGAAGTGGTGTTTGGTGCCGTCACGCTAGGCTCTCCTCATTTTCTCGATCTGAGTCCCGGTATTGCCGAATTTCGACTCCACTTGCCATCGAGTGTTCTCAGGGCGAAGGTGTGTTCAGCCGATGTCCTGTAACGCGAAGCCGCGTATACGCCGTTATACGCTGGCATAAAAATTGACGATGTTCCCATCCGGATCGCGAAACCAAACGGACCGGCGTCCCCACGGTTGGGTTGTAGTTACCGGATATGAGACCACGATTTACCCAAACCCGTTGGCTTGTATCCATTCGATTGAGGTCGGGATTCCCTCGTCGAGAGCTTCCAGGCACCACACAGCCGCTGGCGCATACTCCAGAAGTGCACTGCAGACCTCGCCAATAGGGATAGTTCCTTGACCAAGAGCGAGGTGCTCGTCGGACTCCCCGTGATTGTTGTGCATGTGTACCCACCCGATTCTCGGGCCAAGTTGCTCGATCCACGCTATCGGAGTATCGCGAGAATTGCAGTGGCAGTGCCCAATATCGAGACAGACGTCGACTCGCGGATCATTGATCGCGTCGATCACTTCAGCGAGCAGGACGGCATCCCATTCGAGCATGTTCTCAACATGATAGCGGACAGATGCTTCCTTGCCGTCAAGGAAGTCGTGCCAGAAGGAAACACATCGAGACAACCAATTCTGTGGTGTGCTGGTGCCTGGGATGTATCCGTGGTGCAGGATGATGTCGGGACACTCTAGTTCATGGGCAAAGCGGTACGCCAGTTCGAACCGATGTCTGGTCACTTCCCGGATCATGGGATCGTAGCTTCCCGCACACAGATCGCCGAAAGGACCGTGCAGTGAGCGTGGCTGAAGATCGCCCAGAACTCCTTGCAATTCTGGCACTATCCCCGGTTCGAGAAAGGGCTGGATCTCGATCCCATATCCATGCTGACGACAGACACCGGCAAGTTTAAGGTCATCGACCGCCACCATAAACCGCAACAGTTTCCGTCCTCCAGATCAGAGAAGGGCTGCACTCGATACCAATACCGGTACGACTCGCTAAAACCATACTTGCGTTGCAGAGCCAGAGCCGGCTCGTTGTTCGCCATCACTTGCAGGTATGCCAGACGCGCCCCCTGCTCAAATCCCCATTTGAGGCGTGCCTCAAGGAGCCCACGGCCGAAGCCCTGACCCCGATGCTTGGCCGCAGGCAGTTGGGCGAAGGCCGAATGACCTGAGCCGCGCACGGGCGCGTTACACGTTGCCGTGGCCGGGTGGACGTGACCCGTCGTCCATAGCCCGAAGCTCGTCAATCTGGTCGGTATTCAGACGTTCGTTAAGTTCCCAGAGTGCGATTCGGTTGCTTTCCCATGTGAGCAGTCTCGTAGCTTCCTTAAAAGACAACCAGCTCACCTTGTCATGTTCATGGGACAAATCAAGTTCTTGACCACTTGCATCAACAGCAAATGAGTATTCAGGCACGACAAAGATGTCCTTGGACCAGTGTGCTGTTGGTGAGAATGCCGTCTTGGGGACGGAGGCACGAGAATCCAGCCGCAAGAAACGTGCCCTCTTTGGAATGCCGGCCTCCTCTTCCGCCTCACGCCGTGCGGTTTGCTCTGCCGTCTCATCGTCTTCGGCACCACCTGCAATAAACTGCCACCTAGAGTCATCCGCCCGATGGAAGACGGCAAACTGGTATCCGACATTCGCACTCTTCCTGAACGGTATCACAATCACTTGTAGGGGTTGCCTTGCCATGCTAACTCTTCAGTATGCATAGGACCATCAGCTTTCCATTAGGGCCTGTCGCAGAACGATCTCCACGGCTAAACCTTCTTCATAGCGGCAAAAGAAAACAGGTCATTGGATCGTCTTTTATTTGTCAGTTGCCATTTCAGGTTACTGAGCCTACGAGCATATTCGGGACTTAGTCTGAGGAAATCCCTGAAGACAAGGTGCCGCTTCAAGGCTTCACCATACTTGTCACAAACGTACGTATGGTGGGCGGGCAAAGATTCCTTCAGTTCACTATCTGACAGATCAAAGGCATCTCTGCCAGGAATACCTAGATCACCTTCGTGGAAATATCCGATCTCTGCAAGCTGATCCTTCGTGCGCTCAAAATCCTGTCGCTCAATGACAATGTCAACGTCAATGATTGGCTTGGCGGTCATTCCGGCGATAGATGTGCTACCGACATGCTCGATGCTGCAATACCTTCCTGACAAAACTGAGTCAAAACGGTGCCGCAACTCTTCGAACCATGACGGCCAAGTCGGATCATAGTGCTCAACCAACGTAACTGACATGATTCAATTGACCGCGTTGCGCCTAACGTTCCCGCTGTGCGCGAACTGCCGCAGGCAGTTGCGTGAAGGTGCGAATGCACCGAGCCACGCACGGTCGCGTTATGCGGACGTGGGGTTTTGGGACCCAAGAGGATCCTGACAGCACAGCAACTTCTGCACTACTCGCCTCTTTCAAGAGATCCACACCGTTTTGTATTCAAAAAAAGGCTCCAGACCCATCTCGCCGTAGCGCCGGCCAATGCCACTCTGCTTAAAACCACCCCAGGGTGTGCGATGGCTCAGCATACTGGCACTATTAACGGTCACAACCCCCACTTCCAATCGCCGCACAAAATAGCGTTGTCGCTCAGGATCTAGCGTCCAGAGCGAAACGAGCAGTCCGTAGTCCGTATCGTTGGCCAACGCCAGCGCCTCGTCGTCGCTAGCAAACGTCAGCACGGATACAACCGGCCCGAAAATTTCGTCGCGGCAGACCGGACCGGACTGATCTGCAAAGGCAAAGGCCGTGGGCTCAAAATAGCAACCCTTCGCGTACTCGTCTCCCGGCGGATGTGCGCCACCAAACAGCAGCGACCCCTGTGCTTTTCCCATCTCGACGTAGCGCTCCACGCGCTCTACCGCCGCCCGGTCGATCAACATGCTGGGCCCTGCGGTCTGCGTTTTTTCTTTTAGTAGAGCGATAAATTCGTCGCGCAGCGATTCGTGCAGCAAAACCCGACTTATTGCCGAGCACGCCTGCCCGGGGAAGGCCGATCCCACGGTCGCGGTCGCCGCCGCCTCGAGGTCGGCGTCGGGCAAGACGATCTGCGCCGTTTTGTTGCCCAGATTTAGCTGCACTCGCTTGAGATCTTCGGCGGCAGCGGCCATGATCTTTTTACCCGTCGCCGTGCTGCCGGTAAAACTGATCAGACGTGTAGCTGGGTGCGCGACGAGAGCCTGCCCCACCTCAGGTCCCTTGCCGCTGAGCGCGTTGACCACTCCGGCGGGGAAACCGGCTTCGTGAAATGCCTGCATAGTCTTGAGCGCCTGGGGTGCTTCCTGATCGGGCGCTTTAAGCACGACCGTATTGCCGGCTATTAGTGCCGGCACGGCCGACAAAAGAGAGGCCAGCATCGGCCCGTTGAAGGGGGCAAAGATCGCAACGACGCCCAGCGGTTCCCTATATACATAATTAGTACCTTGGTCGCCGTGCTCAATAAGCGCGCCCGCCCCGTCGTCTAGTTTACCCACGTAGTAGTCGATGACGCGCTCTACCAGCGGCGGGATGCCCGCTCCCTGGGGCTGGACCTTGGTTGCCGCCAGTTCATCGGCCATGGCATAGAGCACCTCTTTCAGTTTGGCGAATAAAGCGCGCTTGTACTCAATGCCGCAGAACTTCCACTCTGCATAAAATGCTTCGCGCGCAGCAGCAGCGGCCCGATCCACGTCGGCCCGACTGGCATCGGCGACTTCGGCGACTAATGTGCCGTCCACGGGGCTATACAGGGGATAGTAGCGTCCAGATGTTGGGGGACACATTTGGCCCCCGATCAGCAAATCACTTTTTTTGACACTCACTTTATCTTCCTCCTATTGAAATTCTACTTTTCTCACAACTTAACCGAGGAATCCACCTTGCCATCACCGCCGGCCCTGCCCAAAAATTACGACGCCGAGGCACACATGGTCACCCATCAGGTGCGCGGGCACATCTTTCACGCCACCATACCCTCGGCTCAACTGGCCTCTGAGCTGATGGCCAGCGGCGCACCCGCCGACATCGCCGAAGCCGCCCTCATCTTTCGCGCCGTGCTCGCCTGCCAGGAAGTGCGGGACACCCAACCGCACCGCGGCAATTTTCGCTGGGAGCGGGAAGACGAAGTCGTCGAAGATCTCAATGCCGTGCAGTTCGTGCTCTTTTATTGCATTCCCGTGCTGTGCAAAACATCAGATGCCCTGCCCCCGGACTTGGTCGCGGCTATGCGCCACGCCGTCGCGCTGGGTCTGGAGGAAATCGCGCGCATCGACGTGGCCTTGGCCTATACCAACATCGTCCTCAAGGACATCGCCAACTCCTGCCTCGGCGGCCAGTTGTTGGGCGATGATAACATCGGCCAGCGCGGCCGGGAAAAACTGGTGCGCTGGATGGCGCACGTGGACACCTACGGCCTGCCTGCCGAGTACAATAGCCCCAACTACGCCTCTGTCGCCGTGCGCGTGCTGAGCCGCCTGGCCGAACTGACAGAGGACGAACATACCTGCATCCACGCCCGCACCATGCTCGCTCGCCTCGGCCTTTCCGCCGCGTTACACGTACACCCCGGCATCGGCTGCTGGGCCGGCCCCTTCAGCCGCGCCTATAGCCATGCCGTCTTTAACGCCGACGCCTTTAACGCCAATGACGTGCGCGCGTGGTTGGATGGCGGGCAGCTACCCGCCTGGATCGGCGACCTGCTGCAGCGCCCCAACGTGCCGCAGCAAATAGACGAAACGGCCCACGGCGAAGAGCCCGTGGCGCTGAGCACCTATCACAGTCCCTCTTTCTGTCTGGGCGTGGCCTCCTGCGAACTGAAGACCCAGGAAGTCATCTTTATCGCCCTGCAGTCCAGCGTATTTTACGCGCAGTACCGGCTCTTGGATCGCGCGCGCTGCGGCGTGCTCTTTTCGCGTTATATACTCGACGACCAGTGGCTCAGCTTCCAGACGACGCCGTCGCGCGCGCCCGGACAGGTCGTTCCCGAAGAGGGCCACTTCTACGGCGTGCACGAGCGGGGTCGCGCCATCGGCCTCTACGCCCCGCGCGGCCTGGACGCCTGGACGCGGCGTACCAGCGCCAAAGCCGTGCTCGTGTGGACCGAGATCGAGCAGGTCGATGAGATCTGGATCGGCCAGCACAAAGTAGATTTTCTGCCGGCGGCAGTGCCCCAGGGCGAGGTGGTCGTCGTCGGCAGCGGTGCCCTGTGGACGGCCGTCCAGCCGCTCGAGCTGACCGATCTGGGCGGCGGTGCCCTCATCCGCTTGGTCGAACTGGACGGTCATCTGGCCCTGGAGATGTACAACTATACGGGACCGGCCAAGACTTTCTGGGAAATGGCCAAACCCGGCTCCTTTTACCAGGGCCAGCCCCGCTGCGGTTTCTACGCCGAACTGGCCGAGCGCACCGACTACGCCAGCGGTGCCAATTTTGCCGCCGAGGTAGCGAGCGGCGCGCTCGTCGACGAGGCGGCCCCGCCCGCCACCTATACCGCGGGTGGCGCGCGCGCGCTCCGCGTGGAGTACGCGCGCGACGACCGCGTACTCGGCATAGAAGTTGATCTGTATGAGTGGTCGCTAAAGCGGCGTTGGACCCAGGACGGCTCCCTAAACTGGCCCATGCACGAGTCGCCCTATGCCCGACAGAGCGCTTCCGGACAGGTCTCCATCGGCGGTGCCACTCTCACCTGCGACAAGGGCCCGATATGGCTCTGCGCCTGCCCGGGGGGCAAAAGATATGTTGCCGCCTACAGCGGAATCGGGATGACCTCGTTAAGATTGGAGGTGCCCGGCGATGTAGTCGAGCTAGCTGAAGTGGGCGCGGGCACGGTGATTTGGGACGAGGGCCAAGTAAAAGTAGAAGCCATATTGCCCTGATTCGGCTGCCGAAGTTACTTGGCCCGTCGCTGCTTTGCCAACCACTCCCAAAGGTCAGGATCGCTGTATGCATTTTGCCACGCCTCCACGTGGCCCCCTTCGGGGTACACCGTAAAGCGGACATTGCCTCCTGCAGCCTTGAGAGCATCAACCATCTCCTGTGATTGTTGCAACGGCACTGCCTCGTCTTGCGCGCCGTGGAAAACCCAAGTCGGTACCTCCTTCATTAGGGGCGCTTTTTCTGGATCCCCACCACCACATATGGGAACGATTGCCGCGAACTTCTCGGCATAGGTACATGCTAGTCCCCACGTCCCATATCCCCCCATACTCAAGCCGGTCACGTAGATCCTGGCCTTATCGATGCGATAGGTCTCAACGATCTCGTCTAGGAGAGCATGCAGCGCGTCGATTGACCACCACTCATCCTTTGGACACTGCGGCGAGATGACCACGAAAGGAAAGTCCCTCCCCTGCGCTATCATTTTCGGTGGACCGTGGCCCTTCACTAGCTCAAGGTCGTCTCCACGCTCGCCCGCTCCGTGCAAGAACAAGAGCAACGGCCATTTCTCTTCGCTTGTGTCATCCTCCGCAATTGGGGAGAGAAACCGTTGAGCTTCGCCGTGATCTGGGTCTCAAGGGCTCTTTCCCACTTCTTCTAACCGGCCTGGGCACTTGCGAACTCCGACCTCGACTGGGCTTCTACGAGGAATGGGAGGAAAGCTACGGCTTCAATCTCGACTAGGTAATCGGGCTGAGAGATCGAGTGGACCCTCACCGGTTGTATGATCGCACGGGCCATCGCTTCCGACCTCCAGTGTCATTGGCAGTGTTCAGCTCCAGTGGTAGAATTTCGATGTGGAGCGAAGCGCGACGCATCAAATTAACTGGACACAACAGCACCTTCATCTAAACTAAATAAGTCCCGTCCTGAATCAAGAGAGGCTTGAATACCGATAGGGAGCGTTAATCGAGGCGCGGTATGACCGAAATCAACACCTGACAAGATCGGGAATTGCCGATCCGTTGTGTATTCAAGGATTAAGAGTTCAAAAAGTTTTTTCTCTTCTTCAGTGAGTTCATTAATCTTACCGACAACTAAGCCCGCAATCTGGTCAAACACCCCTATTTGTTGACATTGGTTGAGCGACTTGTCAACGTTGCGTAGTAGTTGACTATCGCTAAAGTTAACCTCCTCAAGACACAAGATTGAGTCTTGCGACACTGGCCAATATGGAGTCCCTGCTAAAGTCAACAGCGCACTTAAATTTCCGCCAACCAATGGACCGCTCGCGTTTCCATCCCTCAACCAACGCCAACCTGAATTTGTTTTCATCGTTCGTGGTTGATCTTCGCTTGGATAGGCATCCGTCCATTGTGCCGGTGGCTCAAGTTTACCCACTGGCTCTGCGTTGAACAATATCCGTTCAACATGATGGCATGTATAGGCAAAAGGTTGCGGATATTCGCTGAAACCGTTGAGGATCATCGGACCGTGAAATGTAACTAAACCCACCTTTGCATATAGACCGTTCAAAAGAGCAGTAACCGCACTATATCCCATCACAATTTTCGGGGACACCTGAACCTGATGCCAGTCCAGCAGCGATAATACCGCATTGGCTCCATCGCCGCCAGATAGACAGAAAATGGCTTTAATATTTGGATCAGCGAACATCTGATTTAAATCGTCAGCACGGTGTTGTGCCGGTGGATTCAAGTGCTTCCGCTGATCACGTGTATGGGGTGCGATCTGAATGTGCAATCCGGTCTTTTCTAAATATGCAACGCCTCGCTGAAGAGCAGACTCATTAAGCGGAAAAAATGCAGACGCAGGTGATACGATACCGACTGTGTCGCCAGAAATAAGTTTCGGTGGTTTAATGAGTTTACGCATAGAATCCTTCGAGGTTTCGTCATCACTTCGTGCGACTACCGATGAACAATTCGCGGAGATCCCAGATCCCACAAAGACCGCACCAGCAGCAACTTTCAGCACCTCACGTCTGGTGATTTTATTCATACACCCGATTCACTTCCTCGGTTTTAGGCGTGGTTAAATCCTCAAAATATCGAGGTGTTAGTCAAGTAGTGAACCGAAGCGAAGGCTTTGTACTTGTTCGCAGTCGCCGTCCTGATTTATCTTTTCTCCAGAGCCAGGAGACGGTGACGCGCCCCCGCAATGGAGAGGAGTATGCGGTGAAGTTGAAAATTGCCACTTGCCAGTTTCCCGTCAACCGGGACATAGAACGCAATTTCAAATATTGATGGGAGAACCTCCATGCTGATCGTCGATGCCCACCTAGATATCGCCTACAACGCTCTCGGATGGGACCGGGACTTGCTCCAGCCCATCGCCAAAATACGCGAGGCCGAAGCCGGAATGGGGCAGAAGGGCCGCGGCCTGAACGTGGTGAATTTCGCCGAACTGCGGCGCGGCGGGATCGGCCTCTTCTTCGTCACGGTGCACTGCCGACTTGCTTCGCAGGGCAAGCGCTTCTCCGGGGTGCGCACTCAGGACATTGCCTACGCCAAGTGCAAGGGCGAGCTAGCCTACTACCGCCTGATGGAGGCCAAGGGAGTCTTGCGCCAGATACGCGATCGGGCCGAACTCGACGCCCATCTGGCCGAGTGGGACGACGATCCTCAGGCGACCCCGCTGGGGTTTGTCCTCAGCATGGAAGGGGCGGACGGCATTGTGGCACCCGAACAGGTGGCGGAGTGGTGGGATGAAGGCCTGCGGATCGTGAGTCTGTGTCACTACGGGGTCAGCTCCTACGCCCACGGAACTCAGGCTCCCGGCGGCCTGACGGCCAGAGGCCGTCCCATGCTCGAAGCCTTGGAGGCGGCCGGGGCAATCCTCGATGTGAGCCACTTGGCCGAGCAGGCATTCTGGGAAGCACTGGAGATTTTCACCGGTCCCGTGCTGGCCACTCACAACTGCTGCCGGGCCCTGTGCGACCACGACCGCCAGCTCGACGATCAACAGATCAAAGCTCTGGCTCAGCGCGGAGGCGTCATTGGCGCAGCCATGGACATCTGGATGGTCTCCCCCTTGTGGGACCCGGCCGCCAGGGACAACACGGGCATCACTCTGGAGACTGTGGTGGACCACATCGACCATGTCTGCCAGTTGACCGGGAGCTCCCGCCACGCCGCCCTGGGCACCGACCTGGACGGCGGCTACGGCAAGGAGCAGTGCCCCTCCGACCTCGACACCATCGCCGACCTGCGGAAGATTCCCGCCATCCTCGAACGCCGCGGTTACTCGCAGACCGACGTTGCCGACATCATGCACGGCAACTGGGTCCGCTTGCTGCGCACGGCGTGGAATTGATGTATAGGAGTTATAAGGGGCTTTTAGGGGGTCGGGGCAAACGGTGTGGTTGTTTTTGGCGCGGACTCGCTGTGGATTGTCTCCCTCTTGTCCTCTATATTTGAGCTTTTTAGTCGATAATTTTTGTCTCTGTCGTCATTTTATTTATAACATCCCAATTCCACTCAACACCCATCCCTGGTCCCTCTGGTACATCTACCATACCATCTGAATCTACTTCTTCAAGACCATCCCGATATCCATCAAGAAAAATTTCAGACGTCAGTTGTAAACATTCTACATCAGGATGAACCCAAACCATTTCATAATAATTGGAGTTGCCTATAGCAGACATCACATGTCTTTGAGCCGGGCCCACGCCATGAATTTCAATATCTGCCCCTATTGTTTCAGCAGCTGACGCAAGTTTCTTTGTCCCTGTGATTCCATCTCCACTTACATTACCCCTGACAAAATCTGTTGATCCGGATAACAGCATATTCATTTTTCCAGGGATTCCTGCAACTTTTTCTCCTTGAAGAAGTGGCGTAGCTAGAAACTCTTTTAATCTCTGGTGCCCGTTCTCAGTAGTACCTCCGCCAACAAAATAAGGATCTTCTATCCAATAAAAACCTGCTTCATCGCAGGCTCTTCCAACTTTTAAAGCATCCGCAAATGTTGAATAATAGTTAAATGAATCTAGCATTAGATCCATTTTTCCTCCCACTCTATTGGCCACAGCGTGAATCAAGTCAATATGGTCTTGAATTTTAGGTCTAGGAAATGGATGGATCTTAAAACCCTTATAACCAATTTCTAAGCATTGTTCAGCAAAGTCAGCGTAAGATTCTGGCGTGGATAAGCCTCCTTTTAATCCTTCTTCTCCTCCGTTCATAAGTACTGGCATAAGCGGGTAATTTTTTTCTATGTCCTCCCAATAAATCAGATATGGAGAGATCAGTCATTTTTCCTAGAATATCCCATAATATTATGTCTACAGATGCATGTAAACCACCTAAGTGAAACTGATTAAAATTGTGCCATATATCTTCCCTTGCAAGGGGATTACTTCCTAATTAAAGAGTTAGCAATACGAGAAATATCATGGCTAATCGGATAGGATCCTACGACGCCTTGGTCAGTATAGATACTGGTCATGAGTTTACCCATTGGCAGATTCACACCTGGGTTATAGGTCATCCATGAAGAATATGTACCAGGTCCACAGTCTTTGATTTCCCACTGAATCCTTTTTATTTCAATCTTTGTTATCCTAGGGGGTTTCATATATTCTATTCCTGATAAGCGGTGGAGTGTCTTTTGGCCCTCTTGTCTGGGGGGCATAATATTTTCCAATTGGAAGGATTGCGAGATGCCTCTAGGATAGCAAGATTACACTCGAGGGTATGACGCGCTTCGGATAGGTTACAGGACATTTCACTCTTGCCGTCGATGGCGTCAAAAAAAAGGTTCGCTTGGGATATAAACGCATGTTCGCGCGCAAAATCTGGCCAAGACTCTTCCTGCCACTCAGTTCCAGGTTCCATCATCCAGCGCAGGCGATTACAATGAATTTCAGATCGCAACGTGCCGCGTTCACAGACCACGGTGATCACTCCTTCATCAGGGGCTTGATATTGATTCATGCTAAAGGAGGCGAGCGCGTCGCCATGACGGGTTAAGACGTTGACTGTGTCTTCTACTTCAACTCCTTCCAAAACTTGATGCGCGCAGTCGGCAACTAGGCGTTCGACTGGTCCAGCGAGCCAACTTACGGCATTGATAAGATGTGTTAGCCCATCCTGAATAGCGCCTCCTCCCATGGCATGACTGGCGTAATAAATTTCTCTGTAATTGGGTCGGTAGGTGGGGAAGTGTTGGCCCCTGGTAACAGTAATATGCAAGGGTCGTCCAAAGCGTTCACTGTCGAGGGCTTCCTTCATTGCTGAAAGTACAGGGATTTGGCGTAAGACATAAGCGACTCCAGCAACGAGCTTCCGCTCCCTGATAGTTCTATCGAGATGATCAATCCCATCTAGACTTATAGATAATGGTTTTTCGATCAATAGATGTAGACCAGACTCTGCTGCTTGTTGCGCCATGGGAATATGTAGGTGCGCAGGCGTTGCGATCACAATAGCGTCATGTCCTGCTTCGAGGGCCAATGTAAAATCGGCATAGCTATTTTTGATTTTATAATTATCTGCTATCTTTTTACGCAGATTGTCGTTGGTTTCACAAACTGAAACTTCTGCGCGATTTGTTGCAAGTATACAACGCGTATGACATTCACCTATTGTACCCGTGCCAACGACGAGAATCTTTTTTTTAGCTGTTACCATAAATCAGTTATTCCAATAAAAAAAGTACATCAATAAGTTCTCTCGTTAGCCAAGAGAGCAGTTTGGGCTTCAGCAATGATCGGTGGTGTTCGCGATCTGATGGCGCAATGCCAAGCGCGCCATACGCTCAAATTCCCGCGCCGCCATCCACGGTGATCATTGACCCCGTAATCATCGCCGCCTCATCCGAAGCGGCGAAAAGAAAGGTCTTGGCAATATCCTCGGGCAAACACAGCCGCCCCAGCGGCGTCGACGCTCTGCGGCGCTCGTAGTTGGCGGGATTTTCGATACTGGTCTCCCAGCTATTGGGACTGTGTGCCGAATCGCTGCGAATAAAATTCGTATCCACGTGGCCTGGCGACACCAGCACGCAGCGGATATTGTCTTGGGCATACGAGGCGGCGGCGCTGCGCGTCAAGGCCACCAACCCGATCTTGCTGACGCCATAAGCTGGGCTGCCCGCTCCCTGGCGAATCGAGCCCAGCGACCCCACGTGCAACATCACCCCGCGCCCCGCTCGGCGCATGGCTGGCACTACCGCCTTGATACCGATAAAACAAGCGGTTAGGTTGACGTCGATGATATTCCGCCACATCTCTTCGGTCTGCTCGTCAAAGCTGACGCGGTAGTTGCTGCCCGAGAGATTGGCCATCAAATCGAGGTGGCCGAAGGCCTCTTCTGCCGCCACTACCGCCTGCTCCCACTGCCCGGCTTGGCAGACGTCCAATGCGGTGGCGATCGCTCGCCCGCCGCGCCCGACGATCTCACCCGCCACCTTGTCGGCGCGCTCTTTATCCATATCGGCCACACAGATGGCCGCACCTTCTGCGGCGAAGAGTTGCGCCACCGCGCTGCCCATCGAACCGGCACCACCCGCCACCAGCGCCACTCTGCCTTCCAGTCTCATATCTTTTGCTCCTCTACGATTTCTTGTTTCTATAACCCCGCATAGCGCCTCTAGGGTATTGAACCCTCAAATCCTTATCCCAAACGCAGCCTCAAAGTCCTGCCACACCGTTTCGGGTACCTCTGTCGTGGCGCTGGCATATACCTCGCCGAGTTCCCTGCGGTTGGCGGGTCCGACGAGGACTATGCCATTGCCTTCAACCGGCGCATTGAGCGCGAACTGCATGGCCAGGTCTCGGATGTTCAACCCCCGTTCTTGGCACCATCGCCACATGTGGTGTGCGCGCGGCACCACGGCGGGGTCGTCCGGCCCACCGATGGCCGCCGGTATGAGATTCCCGTCTTGATCTAGGGACAGCTCTTCTTGCACGCGCTGGGGTTCTGGACCGGCCAGCAGTGAGCCGACCAATACTCTGCCCAGAATGATTCCTATATCGCGTTCCAGCGCCAGAGGAATGGTCGTTTTGGCGAGGGACTGGTCCAGCAAGGTGTAATCCAAAAATGACAACACAATGTCTATTGCGCCTGTTTCAATCGCCCGCTAATGAAGTTCATGCTGTCGCACAGCGATGCCAAGGTGCCCGATGCGTCCCTGCGCTTTCCAATCGAGCAACACATCCAAACAAGCCTCCGGCGCCAACAGGGGTTCCATGTCGTAGCGCGGGCCGTGAATCAACACGGAATCCACATAGTCCGTCTGAAGCTGTTTGAAGCTGTTTTCCAAACTCCACGATGTCGCTTCTTTTGAAAAATCGTGAAAAAAGCGCGGATGAGAACCCACCTTGGTTTGGAGATACACTTTTTCTCGCCATCCACCCGCCAAGGCCAAACCGATGCGGCGCTCGCTCTCGCCATCGCCGTATGGCGGAGCCGTATCAATAAAATCGATGCCCCGCTCAAGGGCCTCCCGAATCATCGCCGTGGCTTCCTCCTCCGACGTCAGTTCGGGAAAGCCCAGATATCCGCCACCCAATCCAAATGCCTTCGGTTTCATCTCTGTACGCCCCAAGCGCCGAACTTGCAGATCTACCATTTTTGATCTCCTAGAGCCTTCCTGGCCGCCCCTCACAGGATCTCCCTGCCGAAGTCGGCATAGGTCCCTGCGGCGGAAAGCCTAATCGGGGCGTTGACTCCGTCCAGTTCGGTTGCCACGGAATCCAGCGCTGCGAAGTCGGGGATGGTCCAGACGGCCAGACCGCCGGGTTCGGGAGCCAGCTTCCCGATTCTCTGGACGAGGAGATTGAGGGTGAACTCAGGATGCTGTTTTGCACGGCTCTTGTAGAAGCTCCTGACGGTATCCGCGGTGTCGTGGACACCGAAAAACTCGGCGTAGTAGGTACCGTTGCGGGCCGGGACTGGTTCGAGCAGCGGATCGTAGCAGCCGGCCACGTCGATCCGCGCGACCTGAAAGAACGGCTGTTCTAGGTCGTCCGCCTCGCCGCTGCGAAAGATCCGGTCCCACGCGTCGATCCTGTCAAGGCCGGCGTTCCGCGTGTGCCAGACCGTCATGTAGCCCGGGTCGGGCCCCAATCGCCACGTGCGACCGACGGACAGAACCAACTCGTCCTCATACCCGCTCTCCCATCCCTCCTGGCCCCGTGCGGCCTGCGCGCGAAACGTCTCCAGATCGATGCCCGGCAGACGGCTGATGTACTCAATGTAGACAAGTCCCATAGTGTGTGTTGTCCCGATGTCTCAGGCTCCTGCCACAGCGACCTCTTGCCCGGACGACGCCGAGGCATAGAGCGCGTCCATGAGCCGCTGAATTCGCACGATCTCCCTGCCCGAAACGGGAGACACCTCACCCTGACGGACGGCACGCAGGAAATCGTTGATCAGCCGCCTCATATCGTAGTCGCAAGGCTTCAACGTGCCCCTGGCGGGGGTCTCCTCACGCCACGATCGTCCGTCGTCGGTCCAGATTCTGAGTGGTGAGATGGACGCGGCACCCCGGTCTCCGAGAAAGGCCCAGCCTTCGCGTCTATCAGAGGGTGCCTGAAGAAAATTCGCTTCCACAGTCAGGATGGTGTTGCCGGACAGCCGAATGAAGCCGGCACCGAAGTCCTCGAAATCCGGATCGAGCGACGCCGGATCGATGTCGTCTCGCATGGGTCCGGCCGCCGCCGGGTAAGCGGAGGCCCGCTGATGGCAGAATGCGCTGGCGGTCAGCGGGTCGGGGTTGCCAAGCAGCCAGAGCACGAGGTCGAGGTTGTGGATCGTCCAGTGTGCGAGAACGCCGCCGCCGTTCGATCCACGCGACCGGTGCGCTCTCTCCGGCAGTCCGTAGGCACACCCTCCCCACGTTCGAACGGCGTGTACGCGACCGAGGACGCCGTCTGCGATTCGGTCTCTCAGGTACCGGGACTCGTCCCAGGTTCGGTATTCGAAGCAGATGCTCAGCAGTCGATTGTTCGTTTCGGCGGCGTGGACCATGTCCCGGGCCTCGCCCGCATCCATCGCCACGGGCTTCTCGCACAGGACGTGACATCCCGCCTCCAGGCACATCACCGCGAGGTTTCGATGACTCGCGGGCAGCGTGGCGATGCTCACGACATCGGGCCTGGTCTTTTCGAGCATCTCTTCCGCGTCCTGAAATCCGGCGACTGCAAACTGCTTTCCGGCCCGCGACACCCGTTCGGGCTCCAGATCGCATACGCCCACGAGCGAGCAGACCCCGGCATCTGCTGCCTCCCGGTAGGCCGGCAGATGTTGTGTGGTTGCGATCTGGCCGCACCCGATCACGGCGACTTTCGTCGGACTCATGAGCTCCTTCCTCTGATCACGCCAGTTCAATACGCTTTATCACGCGTTGCAAAACCCACTCACCAACGATCGTATTTTTTTGCGCGCGATACATGGTCTGAACAGGCGGAATCAACGCATCCCAATCGGATTCAAAAGGGCCATAACAAATCGGGTTATCCAGCGCAGCTTGCAAAGCGGGGATCAACGCCTTCATCTGCGCCAGGAGCTCTCGGTTATAAAAAGACAAATTTGCACCCGCTCGAAACCGTGCCCAGAGCAGATCACTTTGCAACGCACGTTCCAATGCAGGCATCGCGCCTTCTGTATGGTCGTTTTGGCAAAGCAAGTCAGCCGCCGCAAGACTCACACTGATCGATTCATCCTGAACAAGTGGACCGATCTTTTGCAGAACTGTATCCTCCACCTCATACGACGTCAATCCCGTAATCGCCCAATAACGCACAGCACTATCGGGATCATCAAGTCGGTCAATTAATCCAGCTCTGCCAGCTTCACCTAATCGAGGAAAATCTGCGGTCTCCAGGATATGCGCATAGTTTTCGCAATGTGCGCCCACTTCATAATTCACACCGCTATACTCAGTCGCACGCACGATCATCTCAGTTTCATCGATCAGCCCCAGATCTCGCGTCTCAATCATCCACTCAAACAACTGCGTTCGCATCTGATCTTTGAGATCACTGTATTCAGGATCATCAGCCAGATTGGCAATCTCTTCCGGGTCATTCTCAACATCATACAGTTCTTCAAATGGCTTCTTTGCCTGCCAGATCAAATAT
The DNA here is from genome assembly GCA_965261395.1 of Candidatus Latescibacterota bacterium. Lineage (GTDB taxonomy): Bacteria > Latescibacterota > UBA2968 > UBA8231 > UBA8231. The sequence continues at coordinate 578,862 of OZ253462.1, read as the reverse complement.
GCAGAATACGCCGCGGGAATCGGCATCAAAAACACCCCATCGGGATCGTGCATTTTCAACTCTCCGGGCAAACAGGACGTATCCCAGAAATCATGCTCAGGTGTTCCTTGTTCGGGTGGCGTCGCAAAGAAACCGCCATCTGGCCAAAACGAAGCATAGGGGCGATGAGGCAAAAAGTTGCGAATGTAGCGATATTGCTCACGCCGAATCGTGCGAATCATCTCATTGCAATTGTCCAGGCGATCCCGCGCCCCACAGACATACTCGCGATACGGTTCTTTTTGCTTACCCAGAAATGCCTGTCCTTGAAAATGTTTGGGAATTTGCACATCCATCATGCTCAAAACAGATGCACCCATATCCATCGTCATCACCAGATCATCCACCACCGTTCCTGGCAGTCCTGGTGCCAGATGTTGATATTGCTCGGGAAAGCGAATAATCAACGGCACCCGCAAACCATCTTCATAAACGTGCGTCTTGCCCCGCGGAAAACCGGTACCATGATCAGACCAAAAGAAAACAATCGTATTGTCCAGCACACCCGCGGATACCAAATTTTCTATCACCTTGCCCACGTGACGATCAACCTGCATCAAGCCATCGTAAAAAAGAGCGGTGCGTTCTCTCGCAAGCGGTGTATCAGGCATAAAAACAGGAAGTGGTGCATTGTCAGGATCGTGCAATTCTTCATCCTTTAACAAGCTCGATCGCTCTGCTCGCGCTTGCTCTGGAGTCAGTTTAAATACACTGGCATGGGACTCACGGAAGCTATGGACGGCAAAAAAAGGCTTCTCATCTGCTTGTTGCAAAAGCGCATCATTGCTCTGATACGCTGCCCATTCGTCAGGATCAATGTCCGTGTTCAAATCAGTATTAATCGCCGAACAGTTATACCCTGCTGCCATCAGATAATGCGGCAACATTTGCACAAAATCAGGACGTCTGGCAAAACTTCGATGATGATGCGTACCCACAGTCGTTTGATGCATTCCGGTAAAAATACTTGTGCGCGCGGGTGAACAAATAGGCCCACAGGCAAGAGCGTTCGCGTAGCGAACGCCTTCTGCAGCCAGCGTATCGAGATGAGGGGTTGTGGCATAATCATCGCCATAACACCCCAGATTCCTCGCACTCACATCGTGTGTATTTATCCAGACAAAATTCGGTCGTTCCGCCAAATCAATTCCTCGCTGGATTGTATCCAGTTACCAGCGTCTCATACAGATCAAAGAGAACGGCTTTCATGTCCTCGGGAGAACCCGCCTAGTCCATGTCATCTTTTTCCACCAATTTCAGCGATGGTATCGCCGGTTATTTTGATGGTGTGGGTGTCTACTCGCTCAACGTCCTCACGGGCAGCTTTGGCCTCGGCACTAGCAGCGGACTGATATTCGGTCACGAAAATATACGGGGATGGGATTGTATAAGGTGCGATTTCCCCGATCCGCCCCATGGCCTTGCGAGCGCCCTCGCGGATCAAATCCCGAGCTTTAGTGGGAGAGAGGGTGAGAGCACCCGTGCGGCTGAGCCCCTCTTTCACGACAACGCCTTCGATGGCAGGAACGTAACGTCGGGCCTCGTCCACAGCAGCCCGATCCCCGCTGACGAAAACCGTGGGCACGCCAACCTCACCGGCATGAGCCATGTTGAAACCAATTTCACCGATCAGTTCATCGTTCAACCAGCAGTTGGCAATGCTGCGGGAGCTCCAGCTATGACACAGCACACCATTAGGTGTGTTGTCCATCGCGTGATGGCCATACAAAAACTGCGCCTCAAATGTCAATCCCATCTCCCACACGGAGCCCCTGGGGCGGCCGAATATCACCCGGGCTTCACGGTGGATATGTTCGATATTGATTCCACCACTGCCGTGTCCGTCCAGCACGATAGGATCTGTGGCGCCTCCTTCTATAGCACCGTCTATGAGGGCGTTGATCTCCAGAGTGGCCAGATATTTGGCCTGTTCGTTGTCGCGACCCCCGTCGTAGGTCTGAGTTTTGAAATCTACGATGCCGGCCGTGCCCTCCAAATCGCCCAAGATAAGAATTCTCATGGAAAGTCTCCTGATGAACTTGACGGGGAGATATTATCAAACAGCCTTGCACATAATGTTCTTGCCGGTTTGCGTCGGCAGGTGTGCGTTTCCCACGATGTTTCACGTTGTCAAAGTACATGATTGTGGGGCGATCCTGCAAGCAGAGATGCGCCCGCCCCTCTTCCAACGAGAGATGCTCCGTCCAATTGCGTTTGACTTCGGCATGGCCACTCCCTATCTCTTCCCCTGGAAGATATTTTGCTACTTGGGTCGATTTTTTTTGGGGGAGGATCGGACGGATGGCGGCTAAACCGGATTTTCGCAAGCCAGCGCCGGAAGGGGTGGTGGAGCAGACCGGCATCGGTACCGGTTCAGGCAATGGGATGGTGGTCTTAGACGATGGCTCCTTGATGATGATTATGGGGAGTCGCTGCCATATCTCGACCGACGGCGGACAGACCTGGGGCGAGCCGCGGCCGCTGAACTGCGAGGCGATGGGAAGTCCGTCCAACCTGTCATGTATAAAGCTGCAGTCGGGCAAGCTGGCGCTGGCGCACCGGGGCAGGGAGGAGGCGGGACGGGGGACAGAGATGTTCAACTGGAATCCCTTTTATCTGTCGGTGTCTGAAGACGGCGGCCAGACCTGGGCGGGTGCGTGGCCGATGAAGCTGCTGGGCGGGCCGTACCACGATGCGATGATTCAGCTGTCGAGCGGGCGGTTACTGATGCCCAGCCGGATCTGTCACAGCAACAACCGGCACCCGGGTTTGGAATATGATCGGGTGAGCAGTTACGGGACTTGGAAGGGGCTGCGGTTGCAGGTAAGCGGACATTATCACTATCCGGAGGTGGATATCGCCGCGGTGAGTTATGCGGACGACGAGGGACAGACGTGGCAGCAGTGCCAGGGGCAACTGATGGGCTGGTTCGACGCGGAGGGCATTCCCAACGGGCGCGGAGGAATCACGGCGGTGGATGAACCGAGTGTGTCGGAATGCGCGGATGGGCGGGTGATGCTGCTGGCACGGTCTACGGTGGGGCGGCTGGTGCAGAGCGCCAGCGAAGACGGCGGCCAGACCTGGACGCCGATTTTGCCGAACGATCTGGCGAGTTCGTATTCGCCGCCGAGGTTGCGGCGGATTCCGAGCACGGGCGACTTACTGTGTGTGTGGAACCAGGTGTCACGGGATGAGATCAAACGGGGCTACCGGCGGGGGCGACTGTCGGCGGCGATTTCCAGGGATAGTGGAGCGAGCTGGGAGTGGTTCAAGACAATCGAGGTGAGCGACGGTATGGAGGACGTGGAGCGGGTGGTGCCGCAGGAGCCGATTACGCCGGTGGTCGGACTGCCCGAAGTGGGCACGCTGCCGGAGGGTTTCACCACCTTCGACTACCCCAATGTGTGGTTTGCGGGCGATAAGGTGTACCTGACCTACCACCGGAGCTGGGTCGAAGCGGACGAGGACGCCCGGGAAGCGGTGACACTGGGGGAACGGAAAGGGAGGGCGAGGAAGCCGGGCGAGATGGTGCTGCGTATTTATCCACTGGCGGAGTTTTACCGCTGAGCGGAGGTAACCTCCTATGCCCAACAAGATACTTACTCTATAGCGAAGAAATAGCCGTTGCGATGATGGGAGAAGACTCTGTTGCCATACAAGGCCGGCACTCCTCACCCCCCCCCCAGGCGCGGCAGTATACACTTTACCGTTTTCGATCACGGGAGTGGCATACCAGAAATTCCCCTTAGCTACGCGCCATGCTATTTTGCCTTTGGCAGGCCCCGCATCCGGGCTATAACCCGTCTGATTTCCGTCCGTGCCATGGTAAACCGGCCAGTCGGTCTCAGTGGTCGGCCTCGATTCGTCCGGTCTGCCAGTCTCAATTGCTACTCAACAGAAGGCCCACCAGAAGGGCAGGGTGCGCGACAGCCAGCAGCACCGTAGCCAACCCGAATCCGAGTCGGTGACGGCCAACCAACTCGAAACACTGAAACCAACGTGAGGGGCGTATGTCGTCTGCGCCCTGCAAAGAATGGGATAGGTCCGCCAAGACCAGGGCGAGGAGGCCGAAAGCACCCAGCAGTATGAATATCAGGTGAGCAGAACTGAGAAGTGCAAATAGCTGACCTAAGGTGAACGACGCGTTTGGCACTGTGAACGCCATCAGTTCCTCAGTAAGCAGTCCCATCAGGAAGGGATCAGCATACTGCCCCAAGGATTTCAGACAGAAAAAGAGAACAATCCAATACGGGCTCTGAATTGCAAATGATCGTCGAAGAGTCTGGGCGATCGCTATCAAAGCGACTAGGAAAGCGATTTGCAGGGACCCAGCGAAAATCCACATCGAGAGGATGATATTCTCCATCTTGGTGCCTCCTGATCACTGTCCCGATTTCACGCTTGCTGTGGCCCGCGCTCGATCTCCATCTCGTCGACAAGGGCCTGATTCTGTGGCGTCCGCTGGGCGGCTGGCCCGTAGTGATCGATTACACTTGTGCCAGGAGTGTCGCTGACGCGCACAATCACGTCCGAGCGGTCGCGGAGTCCGGCCTTGAGACGAGTGCCGATACCCGGTCTATCGGGTGCGTGGAGGAATCCGTCGTGAATATCCACGTTAGGGTCCACTACCTCGTTGTACCAACCCTTATACATCGACGGCACGTGCTCCATGATCATGCCATTAGGGGCGTTCATGAGGATCTGCGCACACGCAAATATGTTTACGGGGCCGGTGGCGTCGTGGGGTGCAATTGGAACCTGATGCGCGGATGCTAGGATGGCGAGCTTGTGGGTCTCAGAGATGCCGCCGGTCCAAATCAGGTCTGGCATAACGATACGAGCGGAACCGTTCTCGATGAAGTGACGGAGTTGCCAGCGCGTGAGTAGCCGCTCGGATATGCAGACTGGCGTCTTCGTGGCGGCCTGCAGCCGGGCTAGGGCATCCGGGTTGAGCAGCGGCATCAGATCTTCCTGCCACATGATCTCGTACGGCTCCATAGCCTGCGCGATGCGAATGGCAACGGGTAGCGTCCACTTGCCGTGACCGTCGTTGGCGATCTGCATATCCATGCCTACTGCGTCTCGAATATCTCGGATGGGTTTCAGCGCCATATCGAGTTCTTTCGGCGTTAGCGACTGACCATCCGTGGCCTGGGCAAGCACAATCGTGGGACCACCCTTCATCGCGGTGAACCCCTGATCGAGATAATACTTGGCCTTCTCTCCCGCGCCCTCGTAGGGCAAGTCATTCACGTAAGCGGGGATCTTCTTCCGCACGGCGCCGCCCAGTAGTTCGTATATCGGGAGGTCCACGGCCTGACCCTTGATATCCCAGAGTGCCATGTCTATGGCGGAGATTGCGCGCATCTCAGCGCCGCCGTACCCGGCATGATCCGATAACCGGAACATGGCCTCCCAGTGACGCTCGATGGCCCCTGGCTCGCGTCCGATAAGCAGGGGACCGAACCAATCGTGGACGGCCGCATCCACCACCTGCGGCGCGTAAAAGGTCTCACCCAGTCCTATGATCCCCGTGTCAGTGTGAATCTGTACCCATATGATCTGCGGCTGCGACTCGATTCGGATGGTCTCGATCTGCTTGATAATCATCTCGGTATCATTTCTCCCGTGATGGGCTGATTGCGGGTCTGCAAGCCCACCTTTTGTTTTTCTTCCCAACGGCGCAGGTTATGCGCACTGTCAAGCACAGCCTGAACTTTCGCCGTTGGCCATTGGCATATCCCCTGTATTCTAGAGATATACCGCATAGATTCTGATTTTCTTTTCCCATATCATATATCGCCTTGCCCATACACGAACGGCCCTTGTGGCCGTTGCCCGAAAGGCCAAGGTGCCTGAAAGGCGGCGAAGCGCAACGCCGATGTGTTATGTGCCGTGAAAAAATGCGATGGCCTACAAGACGGATCCCTAGGCGAAATCAGCTCAGCTCGATGCGGAGCTTTTTGCCCAGAGCCCGAGCAGCGCGGTCCATGGTCTGTAGCGTTACGGAGGGATTGGACGAGTCAAGCAGACGATCCAGCGCTGACCGACTGGTTTGCATGCGCTTGGCCATCGCCGATTTGGACAGCTTGTTTTCCGCCATGAACTGACTCAACTGATAGGCAATAACGCGTTTGACGGCCGTTGCCTCTGCTTCACTGAGAAGGCCCTCGTCTGTGAGGAACTCATCAAAGCTGCTGCCGACATGTCTTTTCATCGTGCCTCCCGGAGCATCGTTAGTCTGGATCGTGCCAACCGGCTCACGCCCTGTCGTCGTACGGAAGAAGCGAACTGGCAGCGGCCTGTCTCATCGCAGAAAGCGGTGGTCATGGCACATAGCGTATTCCGGTTTGCGAAGCCGCGTAGCGGGTTGCCGAAGGCCAAGGCGCGAACGCGGCGCAGCGGCAACAGGTTGTTGCGAGATGTGCGATTGGGCCTAATCCTCAAACCGCGATTTCAATACTATAGGCCATATCACACCGGCTACAGTGCGAGGAAGATCAGCGTCGATGATGAATTGCAAACCGACTTAGGACGCAGGTAGGGGATGAGCTTCTTCTGCTTCCACGAGTTCCTCCGCGTACTCAAGAGCGGCCCCTATATCCGCGTCGGTAATGCCATATTCCTCACAGACTTCTTCTGGGGTTGCCCCTCCTGCGAGGCTCCCAATAATTCGGTGCACTGGCACTCGGGTCCCCCGAATCACCGGCTTGCCATGACGGATCGAGGGATCGATTATGATTCGTTCATTCATCCCGTGACCTCCATGCCTTCTGACTCAACTGGACCAATCTTCGCTATGATCGATCGCAAATCTGGTTCTGAAAACTGATCTGACTTCAATACTTTGCCGTCCCTCCTGAATATTGGCTTACCCTGCTCATCTAGCTTGCTCATGTTGCTGCGGTGGACTTCATTAAAGAGCTCTTCGGCGATGTCCTGCAAACCATGCGTGATGAACGTACCCAGCAGTACGTAAAGCATGTCTGTAAGGGCGTCTGCGATCTCGACGATGTCGTGGTTATTCACGGCCGCTCGATACTCTTCTAGCTCCTCCAAAAACATCTGGGTACGCCCTTCGCTTATCTCCGCAGGCACCATTGCAGTGGGCGTGCGCTCCATATATCCCTGGAACACCTCATGAAAACATCTTACGCTATCTAGCTGATCTTTCACTTGGCATCTCCTGACAGCTCTGCCTAATACCTGCACAGATAGTCTATGAGTCTACGAACCTAACTGTTTGCGTATAACGGCTACCCATATACGACCCCGCGTATGCGGGGTGGAAACCTGCGGGCGGAGTCACTATCGGCTCAGATGCGCCAAGCCAACACGGTGAACCAACGCTGAGTCACTCAGTGGTTGAGGTAACGAGCACAAAGCTTCGGAACAACTGTCAACACTGTCGGCTCAATCACATGCTAGGCAACGCCATCTCATTCAACCACCTTCAATGCCTTCAACTATCTCAAGAAGTTCACACACAAGGTCACTCAGTGAGGTTGAACTCACACTAGCAGGGAGATAATTCGAAGCTCGTAGTTGGTTGACGAGCAATGATGCCATGACTATCCAGAACTTATCATATGGTGGAAGTTCTAGCGCCGACAACATCCTCCGTAGTCTGGCGCTTGGCGGCGGATGCGACTCTGACTCATGTTCTCCCACAATTCTGTGAATAGCGTAGCACCAGATACCTAGTGCGATAGCTCTCTTTGAGGCGACCTTACTCTTGTCATAGCCCTCACGCTGAGCGTAGCTACTGAGGCGCTCCATGAGAAAATCCTGAGCAAATGCGTCACAGCGGTGCTCCCTTTCAATTGAGGAGAGCTGCTCTTCGGCCTCATCTCGCTCCATAACATGGCGAACCTCGTGGAGAAACATTACGGCCAGCAACAAGCAAGAGAGATCGTGCTGTGCTGCTCTCAACGTCTCCTTAGGCCGATCGATAGATGGGATTGGTACGGTTCTTGACCATTCAAAGTCGCGCAGATCTACTCCGGATCTGAGTTCATCCACCTTCTGTGCAATGTCATCAACCTGCCTCTCCACATCCACTTGGTCGACAAGTGCACGAAGACGAACCCCAAAACTCGCCCGGACTGATTCCTTAGAGAGATCCAGCAGCACCAGCATCGTACTATAGCAGTCCAATGTAGCCCATGCCTCGTGCGTCAGCAGCCAAGAGATCCACATTGATCTTGGTGTGAGGAGCACGAGCCCAAACGGTCCTGCTTCCATGTGGAATCTACCGCTGTCGGAAGCTTCATCAAATGATGGCGAGTACCGACTCCAGAGTTCTGCGATCTCGTCGCTCCGCTCCGGTGCCGCCATCGTGATGAGTGACCGGACTGCAATGTTTAGGTCCACTTCGACCCCAGCCGCCGTATGGCAGCGCTGCGTCAATGGGATGTTAAGCGAATCTGGAACTCAAGTAAGGCGTAGGTTTTACTTGAGTTCCTTTGGCCCTTTTGTAACAACTAATCCCAGTTGCTTACCTATTTCAGCGTATTTATTAACTCCTTTTTTAGGAGGTTTTGTGCGTATCATCGCATAATATTCTTGCATATTTTTAATCGTCTTCGTTTCCATCGTTTGCCTTTCGTTGATTGTAGTTGTAGAAGAACTGATGGTTGAGTTCAGGTTGGAAATAGTGTTTTCGTTTTATCCATATAAATCCGTCGCCTTTAGTAATAACAGCAACATCAATAGGTCCCCCAACTATTTCACTACGAAGAGTCACTTGATTTCGAAATGATTCTAAGTCAACAAGTGTCTCAGCCATGTTAGCCATTTCAATTGGAGTGAAGAAACGGACTGCTTCTAGAACTGGGTTAGAGAATTCCTTTAGAGAAATATCAAATATCTGATTTAAAATAGACTCATATATATTTTGGCCAACAGTAGTTATCTTTTTTCCTATGCTATCGAGTTTTTGGGGATCCACTTCACCGTCTTCTGCTAAAGCTGTAGCGATCTTGTTGCCAAAATCGCTCGTAAACACATTACCAAGATCATCTGTTAGGAAGTTAGAAAATCTGGTACTTAAACCTTTCATAAATGAATCGACTTCGTTTCTCTCTGCAAATGCTTGTAAGACAGCATTGACGTCAATAGTTATCTTTCGGTCATAAGTTTGTTCGGAACTTACTAATCTATCAATTATTTTTGTAATTTCCCAAGATATAGCATGAGGAAATTTCTCATCCTCTCCAAATCCAGCTATTACAATTCCACTTTTTGAAAGACCTGGATGGAATATGGAAAACAGGATAGCCGACTCTACAATCTTTCGTTTTTGTTGTGGCAGTATTGGACGAGCACCTGCTAAACTATTATAGAGGTCTTTAATTTCTTGTCTATATTTATCAATAGATGACTTGACTTGAGATGTCTCGATCTTTGCGGACTGTTGTATGGATTTAATATTTTTATAATTCCGATCAATAGCCTCTTTGTGGAGTTCTTGAATTTGATCTATTGTAATGTCACCTTCTCCTTCGATTATATTTTTTACCTTTTCATCTACTTCTAACAAGATGTTAGATATTAAGAATTTTGACTGTTGGCGTACATAAGAAGAATAGGATTCTTGATCACATGCTTTCTCTTGAAGATATGTTCTGAAATTTTGACCGTAATCTGCTACTGTAGGAAAATTGGTATCACCCAACTCACGTCGATATCCCTTTATAATAGTCTCCCAAGGAATGCCCATAATATAAGCACTACCATATACCATGATAGCAACGGGATGACATTTTGATAAAGCAAATAGCTTATTAGCAGAGTTATAGATTTTCTTAAACTCTGTTCCGTCTGTTATAGTTGCTGCACTATCTGCTGCTAGGGCGATTCCATTCCGATTCATAATCAGGACTTCAGCAGTCATATATTGGCTCCTTTATTAGGCCTTATATACCCGTCATTATAACCTAGGTTCGCTTAACTATTCGTACCCGAACAATTGATTCGGGTAATTATCCCCATCTGACCCGAAGGTACGTATCCGCGTAAACAGTCGCAACCAATACCGCGAGGTTGGGATATTCTACGTAACTCCTTGCAATAACTTGAGATAGCACGGTCCTTCCGAGAGTCAACACACCTAATGTACATTTCTCTGGCAAGCGACAAACGCCTATGTCGCCTTCTCTCCATCCTGCCGCCGCCATATCTCATAAGGATTCTCCCGATTCGCCAAAGGCAGAGACACCCGCGTGCCCAAGCGCTGCGACTCGTGTACCGCCATGATCATTTCCAGCGCCGCTCGCCCGTCCTCGCCGCTGGAACAGGCCCGCACCGGGCGATCCTCCTCAATGGCTTGGATCAATTCGCGCACAATGATCAAATTGCTCTGGTGCGTGCGCTCGCCCGCCGAGTATTGTTCCCACTCGTCCAACAACACCCGTTCCCAAGTGCCGTTTTCCTCGCCGGGGATCCACAAGCCTTGGCGATAGATGTACATCTCGCCGTTGGGCGAATTGCGCAGGGCGATGATGCCCTCACTGCCGTGTGCCTCAAAACCGAACCAACGGCTGTTGTGCCCTTTTGGATAGCCCGGTTGCGATTCAAAATGCGCGGTCACTCCGTTCGCAAAAACGTAGTACGCCGCCACCCCGTTGCCGGCGATCAAGCCGATGCGCTCGTCCCCTTCCCGCACATCGGCCAACGTCACCTCGCGCCCATCCTGCGTGACGTGCCCGTGGGCCCAAGCCACCTCGGCCCCAGCAAAGTAGCGCATGCTGTCCATCATGTGCGTGCCCAAGACCATCAGATCCTGAGACCCAGCCCGGTGGTCGGACTTGCCGTGGCTGCGCAGCACTTGTAGCTGGCCGATAACGCCCTCGTCAACCAGCTTTTTGCCGTACTGCTCGTAGGGATTGGCGCGCCGGTGCGCCACCGCGGTCTTGACGCCGTGCTCCTGACAGGCCGCCAACAGAGCGTCGGCTTCGCGCAGAGAGGGCGTCAGCGGCTTCTCGATAAACACGCCGCGCACCCCGGCCTCGGCACAGGCGATGACCATGTCGGCGTGGCAGTCGGGCATCCGCGGACAGACGCTGACTATGTCCAAGTCCTCGTCGGCGAGCATCTGGCGGTAATCGGCGTAGAGCCGCTGGGCACCCGTGCGCTCGCCGGCTGCGGCGCGGCCCTCGGGATCGGGGTCGGCCACAGCGACTAAATCCACTTGCTCCAAGTCCCGGTAAACGGTTTCCAGCCCGTGGCCATAGTCGCCGGCACCCGTGCGCCCGATGACTCCGGCTTTGTAGCGCTTACTCATAATTCACACTCCTCGTCGCTTAGTTTTATTGAACTACCAAAATTACCGCCAGCACGCCCACGCCCACGCCCAAAACGGCCGCCCGACTGAGCGGCTCTTTCCACAACAGCGGTGCCGTCACATTGTCCAAAATGACGACGCCGCAGCCCACCAATGGGAAAAATACCGTGCCCGGCACGTGCTTGAGCGAGATCAGCACGGCCATTAAGGCGAGCAGATTGTACACTCCGATGCCAGCCCCCACCGCCAGATCGAAGCGCCGAATGCGCTGCCGCGCCTCCCACAACAACACAGTGGCCCCAATGGTCCCAGCGGTAAAGCCGATGACCATGAGCACTTGTAAATACGCATCGTCCAAGCCGGCGTAATGCACCCAGCGCAGACAGGAAGTGCTCATCCCCTGGATACCGAAAACCAAGATCAGCAGCGCCGTGGCGATCCAGCGCGGAACATTGGTATGGTGCCCAGCGTGCCGCGACATCAACAAAACGGCCACTAACGCCAAGCCCAATCCCAATAGCTGGAGGCCGCCCAACGGCTCATCCCACAGCAGTACGCCCAGCCCCACCGGCACGACAATGGCCAACCGGAAAGCGGTCAACACCGAGGCCACGCGAAAGGTCCGCAACAAGCGCGTCATCAACAGCATGGAGCTGATGAAGACCGCGCCGGTGATTGCGCCGACCTTTATTGCTGCGGCCGGTATGTGCAATTGTCCGGTGAATCCCAGATAGAGCAGCAGAATGGAAGATAGGACCCAATAGTTGGTCGATACCACGGTCGGGGCGTAGCAACGCTGTTGCGTGGCCCATTTGAACACCTGCCCAAAGCCGAATTCCATCAGCAGCGGCAGCACTAACCAGAGGGGCGGTGCCCCTTCCATACTCATCCGCCAGTCCCCAAAAAAATTGACATGCGCTCTACACCGGCTCCAAACTCCACGACCACCCCTTCACTGTCAAGCTACTCTCTTGCCGCTCGCCCCCGACAAAAGTCTATTCTATTATATATAGCCGATGACAGGGAGTGAGCTATGCAATTAGAACGACTACTTCTGCACCTAAAACTAGACGGCTGGTGCGTGGTCGAAGGCGTCATCCCAGCCGACCAGATTGAGCGCGTGCGCCGCAGCGTCGAGGCCACGGTTGCAGCGCACCGCAATCCCGTAGCTCCACCCGGCATTGGCCATTTGCCGGGCATGATCAACTTCGACCAGTCCTTTGCGCCTTTTCTCGCGGATGAAAATCTCCTCGCCTTGGTCGGCGCAATGCTGGGGCCGCATCCGCGCATATCCTTCACCACCGGCACGATCAACCACCCGGGCAACGAGCGCGGCGGCTGGCACGCCGACTGGCCCTTCAACCAGAACAACGCCGGCCATATCCCCGCGCCGTATCCCGATGCGACGGTCCACTTGACCACCTTGTGGATGCTGGCCCCTTTTACCGAGGAAAACGGCGGCACCCTGCTAGTCCCCGGCAGCCACCGGTCCCCGAACAACCCCACCGGCGACAATGGCGTCGATCCGCTGGCCCCTTATCCCACGGAAGTAAACGCCTGCGGTCCAGCCGGCAGCGTGCTCGTGCTCGACAGCCGCCTGTGGCACGCGACCGCGCCCAACCGCTCGCACCAACCACGCACCTCTGTAGTTGTGCGCTACGCTCCCTGGTGGCTCAATGTCGAGGTCTTGCGCCCCGGTTCCGACGAGCGCCGACGCTTGTCCGAAGAAACCGGCATTAAGGAAAACGCCGTGCCGTCGCTGCCCGCCGGTGTTTTCGCCGAGCTGCCCGCCCCGGTCCAGCCCTTGTTCCGCCATTGGGTCGCCCGGTCCGAATAGGTTCCGCACCGATTTCGTTTCTCATTGTGTCTGTAGGGGCACCCCTTGTGGGTGCCCTTTTTTACGCCCTCCCCATTCCGGACGACTGTCCGAAAATGAACAGTGAGTGTTCAAAAGCGGACGAAAATGCTTTGTCTCTAAAAATATAACTTGAGTAAAAACAACCATTTGTCGCGTTGGCACGGAACTTGCGTAGGTAATGGACAAGCGGAGGTATGAAACCCATGAATACAATGGATCGCCCAGTAGATCCGACCTTCCTGAGACGGCAGCGCGGCAAACGCATTGCCTATTCGGTGGTGGGAGTGGCTGCGCTCCTCTGGCTCTCTGTTTGGTTGCCCAGTTGGATCAGGCCGGCGCTGGACCCCGACCGCATTCGCACCGCGCAGGTGCAATGGGGCGCGGTGGAAGAGACGATTACCGCTTCGGGCACGGTGGTACCCCAGTTCGAGCAGATCATCTTTAGCCCCGTCAATACGCGGCTAGTGCGCATCCTGCAAAAGCCGGGAGCCATGTTGCAGCAGGGACAGCCCATCGTCGAACTGGACTTGAACGCAGCGCGGCTCGATGTCGAGAAACGGGCCGAAGAACTGGCCCTCAAGCAGAATCGCCGCACCCAACTCGAATTGGACGAACGCAAAAAGCTGAGCGACCTAGACACGCGCTGGCGGTTGAAAGACTTGGAATTTCAGCGTTTTAAGACCCGCACCGCGCAGCTCCGCGAGTTACAGGGTTTTGGCGCGGTTTCCGAGGAAGAGTTGAGCCAAGCGCACCTGCAAGAACAGCGCGCTGAGATTGAATTGCAGCAACTCGAAGCAGACCGCCGCAACCTCGTCGAATCCACTCAGGCGCAGTTGGAAGCCCTGCAATTGGAAATGAATATCCTCGAACGCGAGGTCGAGGAGGCCCGCCGTCGCTTGGAGCGCGCCCACATCCGCGCCGATAGAGATGGCGTGCTCACCGCGATTGCGCCGGAAGTCGGCGCTTCCATCAGCCAAGGCCAGGAAATCGCCCGCATCGCCGACCTCAGCTCATTCCGCGTCGATGTCACTGTTTCCGACATTCACGCCCGCCGGCTCCAGACCGGGCTGTGGGTGCGCCTGCGCATTAATGAGGAAGAATACGTAAAGGGCCACATCGCCCGCATCCTGCCTACGGTCGAAGGTGGGATCATCCAGCTTGCGGTCGAGCTAGAGGATTCAGCGCACGCGCTGCTGCGGCCCAACCAGCGGGTGGACGCCTATATCGTCACCGCGCGCAAGGACCGCGCCCTGCGCCTCAAGCGGGGGCCGTTCATCAGCGGGCGGGCGGGCCTGCACGAGGTTTTTGTGGTGCGCGGCCAAACCGCAGTGAAGACCGAGGTGCGCATCGGCATTGCCAATTTCGAGTACTACGAGGTGGAGGAGGGATTAATCGAAGGCGACGAGGTAATCATCTCGGATGTGAAAGACTACCTGCACTTGGACGAAGTCCAGATAAAATAAAGGAGACTGCCATGATTAAACTCGAAGGCATCGAAAAGGTGTACCGCACCGAGCAAGTCGAGACCCTGGCCTTGAGCAATATCAATTTCGCCGTTGACGAGGGGGAGTTCATCTCGGTGATGGGGCCGTCCGGCTCGGGCAAGAGCACGCTGCTCAACGTCATCGGCCTGCTCGACGAGCCTTCCGCTGGCGATCTGAGCCTGAACGGACGTCACGTCAATTCCTACGCCGACCGCTACTTGGCGCGCATCCGCAACGAGGAGGTTGGATTCATCTTTCAGAGCTTCCACCTGATCGCCGATTTGAACGTGGTCGATAACGTGGAGATTCCCCTGCTCTATCGCCGCGGGCTGTCGGGCAAGGAGCGGCGCGCGATGGCGCTGAAGGCGCTGGATCGGGTGGGGCTGAGTTCGCGGGTGCGGCACTTTCCGTCGCAACTGTCGGGTGGGCAGCAGCAGCGCGTGGCCGTGGCCCGGGCCATTGTCGCGCAGCCGCATATCCTGTTGGCCGACGAGCCGACGGGCAATTTGGACAGCCAGATGGGCGACGAAATCATGGGCATCATGCACCAGCTCAACGAAGAGGGCACCACCATCGTCATGGTGACGCACGACCAGCGCTTGGCCGACCGCACCGGACGCACGGTGCGGCTCTTCGACGGGCGTCAGGTCCAGTGAAAGGAGGAGGAAAATGCTAAAGAACTATATCAAAATGGCCCTCAAGGTTCTGCTGAGGCGCAAGGTCTTTACCTGCATCAGCCTCGTTACCATCAGCTTCACGCTCATGGTAATGATGGTGGCGACGGCCTTGTTCGACCACGTCTTTGGCTCCTTCCCGCCGGAGACGCGGTCGGATCGCACGCTCGTTCTGAAGATGCTCACAGGAAAAAACACGGATGACAGAGGCATGTATATCCGGGCACCTAGCTACGCCTTTTTGGAACGGTATGTGTCCTCGCTGGATCATGCGGAAAAGGTGTCCATTTCCACAGACTTCTGGTCCCCGGAAGTTACGTATCGCAAGGGCGTGAAGATCGAATCCGACCTCAAGTACACGGACGGAGTGTTCTGGGAGATACTCGAATTCGATTTCCTTGAAGGGCGTCCCTATACCACAAAGGAAGTAGAGGAAGCCCAACGGGTGGCCGTGATCAATGAGGAGACGCGCCGGGTGTTTTTCGGGGGAGAGCAGGCCGTGGGGCAGTACATCGAAGTCAAAGGACGCCCTTTTCGCGTGGTAGGGGTCGTGCCCAACGTGCCGGCCTTCCGCATCGTGTCCTTTGCCGATCTCTGGGTGCCCGTCAGCACCCGCGAAACGGACGAGTACCTGCATTATGATTCGATATTCGGCAACTCTCAGGCGCTGATCTTGGCGCGCAATGCGGCCGAAGTACCGCTTATCAAAGAGGAATTCGCCGATGTGCTCACCCGGGTCGAATATCCCAATCCCGATCAGACCAATCGCCTCATCGGCGGCCCTGCGACGCTGTTAGAAGAGGCTGCGCGTATGATGCTCGTGTTCAGGGACTTCGACGCCGGGACTACCGATGCGATGTTCTTGATGATTGGCGGTCTGGGGTTGCTCTTCATGCTCCTGCCGGTGGTCAGCTTGGTCAATATCAACAGCACTCGCATCTTGGAGCGCGCTTCTGAGATCGGGGTACGCAAGGCATTCGGCGGCTCTTCGCGCACCTTAGTGGGGCAATTCATGGTGGAGAACGTGATTCTCACGCTCTTGGGCGGTGCTTTAGGGCTGGTGCTTACTTTTCTCGTCCTACAAGCACTCAGTGCCAGCGACATTGTGCAATATGCCGAATTCCACCTGAACCATCGCATCTTTTTCTACGGCTTGGTGATAACCCTAGTCTTCGGTCTGCTTTCCGGCATCTATCCGGCTTGGAGAATGTCGCGCCTGCATATCGTAGAAGCTCTCAGAAGGAGGAAGCAATGATACGCCATCTCTGCAAGCTAGTCTGGAATCGCAAAAGGGCGAACACGTTAACCGCCTTCCAGATCTTCATTTCTTTTTTAATCGTCTTTATCACGGCCTCCCTCGCCGTGGACAAGGCCAACAGTTACCGGCAGCCTCTCGGATTTTCCTACGAAAATAGATGGGTTGTGGAATTCAGGGAGGATCGGACGCGACCAGCGCCTAGCGAGACGAAAGCGCCCAGCCGCAGACATATCTATCAGGCCCTAGAGGAATTCGACTGGGTCGAGTCGGTAGCCGTGGCGAACAGCGGAGCAATTCCCTATAGCAACACTCGGTACGGTGCCTTTTCCAAAGAAGAAAAGATGGTTGGGCTTGGTAATGTTTCGGATGAGTTCCACGAGGTGTTCGATCTCAACTTGGTTAGCGGGCGGTGGTTCAGCGAGGAGGACGCGGCCCTAGACTGGGAGCCGCTCGTGATAACCCAGCCGCTCAGCGAGGCACTTTTTGGCCGTGAAGATCCCATCGGCCAGCAGGTCGAAGAGTGGGGGGGGGATGACGGTGACGGGCGGGTCGTAGGAGTGGTCTCCGCCTATCGCCGCAGAGGGGAATTTTCCGAAGATGATTTCTTCATATTAGATCGCTTGGAAGACGATGACTCTCATCATATCCGTTTTTTGGTCAAAGTGCGTCCCGACACCCCGTTGGCGGCCCAAGAGCAAATTTTCAAGCGGCTCAAGGCCATGGTCCCGTGGTACATAGTAGATATTACGACCTTGGAGGAAGATCGCGCCTCGTCGTTCAAGTTGGCCCTGACCGCCCTATTTGCCGCCGGGGTCGTCTCGGTGTTGGTGATGGGTATGGTGGCGCTGTCGTTGAGCGGCGTGCTGTGGCAGCGGACGACGCTGAGAATCGAGGAGATCGGTCTGAGAAGGGCCTTGGGCGGGTCGGCAGCCAGTATCTACGCGCAGTTGACGGGCGAGATACTGGTGGTTGCCAGCATCGGCGTAATCGCTGGCTTGCTGCTCGTCTTACAATTCCCACTGCTAGAACTACTCGATTATACCAGCGGGACCTACGCACTCAGTCTGGCCTTTGCGGCGCTGATAATTTACGGCCTCGTGATTGTATGCAGCCTGTACCCAGGGCGGCTGGCCTGCCGGATACGGCCGGTCGAGGCGCTGCACCACGAATGAGTCGGAATGTGGCTGTCCGAAAAAATAAACCCAAACGTACTTCACACACCCCATAGGAGGATACCATGAATTCGATCAAATCTGCCATCGCCCTCATCGCCCTCGTCGCCACTGCGTTCATTTATGGAGTGGCTGACGCGGAGAGTATCACGGTGAAAATGGAATCCGTGCGCGAGGATTCCGTAGAGCATCTTTTCCAGCCTATGCTGGTGCGGTTTCCGGTCGGCCCGCAGTTGACGGAAGGACTGCCCGAGATTCAATCGGTTGCCGGGCTGGAAATCAATGAGCCCCTGCACGCCCGCTTGTCGTTCCTCGATTCGCCGGCTGAGCCGACTGTTGTACTGGGATTGGATAACGACGGACAGGACATTGCCTTCGTCGTGGCCGATTCGACCGCGGAGCCGCAGCGACTCCAGCTCACGGAGGGTTTTTCCAAATTCATTAAAAGTGAGGCCCTACAATCCGAGCTAACCGTGCCCCCGGCTGGTCAAGCACCTGAGTTTACGCTTGAACTCGTGCTCAGCCGCGAACATAATTCCGTGCTGCACCGCAACCTCGAGCTGCGGCTGGGCGAGGCCGACATTGGCGGCCAACGCTATGCCATAGCCCTAGTTAGAGATCCGCGTTTCGGCACCTACTCTATACCCGCCGACTCGGTGGGGATCACGTTCTATCAACTTATGATTGACCTCGACAGGGACGGGGTATTCCTGACCCGAACGGACTCTCAGTCCAACACGCAGGTGAATGAAGTTTTCGAGGGAACCAAGCCCTTCTTGATCGACGGTCAGGCATACAAACTGACCTATGTGTCGGCGACGGGGGATCAACTGGTGATTGAGCGCAGTGAGCAAACGGTCGCCCTCGCCGTGGGCTTCAAGATGCCGAATGTCGCCGTTACTCGGCTCGACAGCAGCACTATCGACCTGACGGCGCTGCGCGGCAAGCCCGTGGTCATCAACTGGTGGCAAACCTTCTGCGGCCCCTGCATCAGGGAGATTCCCGAACTCAACGAACTGGTCGAGAAATACGCGGACCGCGACGTTGAGTTCCTCGCTATCGCCCACAATGAAATGGTGGATTTGACGCCGTTTCTGAAGAAGCATCCGTTCTCTTATGACATCGCCTTGGGGAAAGACGAGGCAGTGCAGATTTTCGGCTATGCCTTTCCTCGTCATGTAATCCTCGATGGCGAAGGTAAAGTCGCCTATGACGTCCTTGGTCTCAGTTCTAATACCGTTGACCAGATCGACGCGGTTATCGGCTCGCTGTTAAGTGAGCTTTGAGCTTGCCATTGCTACGCACTCCACATATCCAAGAGGAAAATGCCATGAAAGCAATCAAATCTGCCATCACTATAATCGCCTCCGTCGCCACGGCGTTCAGTTGTGGAATGGCCGGTGCGGAGAGTATCACGGTGACCATGGAATCCGTGCACAAGGATTCTGTAAAGCATCTCTTCCAGACGTATATACCGGGTGGCTTGGCTATCTCGCGGATGACGGAAGGATTGCCCGAGATCCAATCGGTTGCCGGGCTAGATATTGATGCACCCCTGCACGCCCGCTTGTCGTTCCTCGATTCGCCGACTGAGCCGATTGTCATAGTGGGACTGGATAGCGACGGACAGGATATCGCCTTCGCCGCTGCCGATCCCACCGCACAACCGCAGCGACTCCAGTTGACAACAGGTTCTTTTGACGGCGTTCCGGCTGATGATGCCCTGCGAGCCGAACTGATCGTGCCCCCGCCCGGCCAAGCATCTGAATTCAAGATCGAACTTTTTATCAGTCGCGAACGGAATTTCGTGCTGCACCGCAATCTCGAACTACGGTTGGGCGAGGCCGACATTGGCGGCCAGCGCTATGCCATAGCCTCAGTGAGGTCTCCGAATTTCGCCACCTACTCCCCACTCGCTGACTCATTGGGGAGGACTTCACATGATCTCCTGATTGACCGCGATGGAGACGGCGTATTCCTGACCAGTCTATACGGCCAAACCGAGGTGCTGGAGGATGAGGTTTTCGAGGTAATCAACCCTTTCTTAATCAACGATCGAGTTTACAAATTGGCTGATGTATCGGCGACGGGGGATCGGCTAGTAATCGAGCGCAGCGATCAAACAATAGCCCTCGCCATGGGCTTTGAGATGCCCAACGTCACCGTTACTCGGCTCGACAGCAGTGCTATCGACCTGACGGCGCTGCGCGGCAAGCCCGTGGTCATCAACTGGTGGCACACCGCCTGTTCGCCCTGCATCGCGGAGATGCCCGAGCTCAACGAATTGGTTGAGAAGTACGCAGACCGCGACATCGAATTCCTCGCCATCGCCGACAACGAAATGGCGGAGTTGCCGCCGTTTCTGGAGAAGCATCCGTTCATCTATGACATCGCCGTGGCGAATGACGAGGTCGAGCACACTTTCGGCACGGCTTATCCGCGTCATGTAATTGTCAGCGGTGAAGGCAAGGTAGTCTTGGATATCACGGGTCTCAGTTCTGATACCGTTGACCAAATCGATACGGTTATCGGCTCGCTGTTGAGCGAACTTTGAGCTTTCTACAAGCATTCACCGGAACTACTAGTTTTGAAGATGGTTCTGCTTAGAGGCGCTGCACCACGAATGAGTTAGGATATTATGGACTGCAAAAAGATTAACGCGAATTTGCTTTTGACGATGGCCATCTTGGCTGCCTTATGGACCGTTCCCGCAGTCCATGCCCAGCCGTGGTTGGTGCGCGGCACCGTCATCGACGCGGTCACCGGGCAGCCCCTGCCAGCGGCTACGGTACAGCTAGCCGGCACCTATCGCGGGACTATAGCTAATGACGAGGGCGAGTACTCGCTCAAGGTGCAGCAGCTACCGGCGACATTGAAAGTGAGTTATATCGGCTACGTCTCCCAAGACCGCGCGTTGACGACCCCTGCGGAACGGGTCGATTTCGCCTTGACGCCAGTGCCCTTTCTGTTCGATCCCATCGTGGTGACTGCCGAAACCTCAGCCGAGGGTATCATGCGCCAAGTCATCCGCCGCAAACAAGCGTGGCGGCCCAGCTTAGCCAGCTATCAGGCACAGGCTTATACCCGGCGGGTTTTGGAAAACGAGGAAGGCATCGTCAGGATCGGCGAATTGGCCTCGGAGATTTACTGGGAACGGGAGCAGGGGCTGCGCGAAGTGGTCAAGTCGAGGCGTGTGACCCAAAATTTGGATTCTCACGAAGCATACACCTCGGCCTTGGAGGGGTTTACGAATTTCTACGACGACGATATCCCCTTTATCAGCCATACGCTGATCGGGCCGACCCATCCCGATGCCCTCAAGCACTACCACTTCCGCTTGATCGGCCAACGCTATTTAGATGATAAGGTGGTATTCGACATTTCGGTTGAGCCAAAAAATAAATTGCAAGCCGCTTTTGCCGGCCGTGTCGCAGTATTGGACGAGGATTTCGCCTTGCTCGAAGTAGAGCTGGCACCCAGCCGGGCGACCACCGCCTCGGCCATTCCCCTGCCCCTGATTGAGCACATGGATTTCGCCTACCAACAACAGTTCCGCGGCTTTGCCGGAGGGGTGTGGCTGCCGGTCGATTACCGAGCCTCTATGGAAATAAAAATCAGCATGGTGGGGCTGCACTTTCCCGCGATCAAATACAATGTGGTGACGCGGCTGAGCGATTACCAAGTCAATGTCGATATGCCCGACTCGCTCTACGCCAGCGAGGAAGTGCTGCGGGTCGATTCGCTGGCCGTGGCCCAGGACAGTTCCTTTGTCCGGCTGGCCGACAAGGTGCCCCTGTCAGCGCGGGAACAAGCGGCTTATGCCACCATCGACAGCACCATGCAGTTCGAACAGGCCTTTCAGCCGACGGGCTTTCTCGCCCGTTTTTTGGTGGAGGAGGAAGCAGTGCAGGTCAAGGGAGAGACGGAGCAGGTAAAGGAAGAGACGGAGGAGCAGGCGGAGTCGTCGCGCTGGTTAGGACAGATCGGACTGAAGCCTGCTTTGAGATACGACCGGGTGGGTGGGGCGCATCTGGGGCTGGAGGGGAACCGGAGTTTGTTCGGCGGACTGGAGGCCGGCGGTAGTACCGGGTACAACATTGGTCTGGAACGCTGGTCTTACCGGGGCCGGGTCGGCTGGCAGCGGACAGCGGGTAGGGTGGTTCTGGAGTACGGGAGAGGGCCGGTGCCGCGCATTCCTTCAGACAGCTATCCCCTTTTGCTCAACAGCGGCCAGTTCCTGCTGGGCCTAGATGACTATTTCGATTATTACTGGAACGAAAGGCTGCGAGCGCGGGTCCATCTTTCCCTACCGAGCCAGGTCGGCTTGCAAGTGGGCTTTAACTACGAGGCGCATTCTTCTCTACGGGAAACGACCGCTTTCAGCCTGTTGAATCGGAACTGGAGGCCGCGGCCCAATCCGGCTATTGAGGAAGGTCGGCTGCGCTCAGTAGAGGCGGGTCTCGAATGGGGCGGGCCGTACCAGCCTTTTGGAATGACGGCCAATCGGCGGGTCGAAGTGGGGGTGGAGCACAGCGGTGCTGGGTTGGGCAGCGACTTTTCCTTCACCCGCTTGCGCCTAGCCTTGGACGGCCATTTCAAGACCTTCCTCAAGCGCCGCTTCACGCCCAACGCGCTCGATGTGCGGCTGGTGGCGGGGTACTCGATCGGCGATGTGCCAGTGCAGCGCTTTGGATCCTTGGAGGCCAGCATGGGCTTTTTCTCGCCGTTTGGAACCTTCCGCACGGTTCGCGGTCATCCCCATGAAGGGCAACATTACGCGGCTCTGTATTGGGAGCACAACTTCAAGACCACGCCCTTTGAGCTATTGGGGCTGTGGGGTTGGGCCATGCGGGGCGCGGGGCTGGTGGTGCATGGGGCTTCAGGGCGGACGTGGATTGATTCAGAGCGGCGGGCCGCCCTAGGATACGACCCGCGCTACGAGGAGGGTTTCCACCATGAGGTAGGGGTCTCGCTCATGCTGTACCATCTGCTGCGCCTCGATTTCACCCGGCGCTTGGACCGGCCCGGCTGGAGCGCGGGGTTGAGTTTGGTGCGTTTTGATTTTGGGGGAGCAGTTACTGTAGAGTAAGGAGGATGTAACCCGTTGCCGTTGCCGGACAACATGTTGCTGCTGACGATGTTTCGGACGAATTTCATCAGACGCTTGGGTTGGCCGAGGCCCTTTACCACGAATGAGGAAGGAATCAACCATGCGTTATCTCGTGTTAGCAGTTTTTCTGTTTGCGCCGTTTGCGTATGCCGCGTCACTCCAAGAAGCACCTGAGGGCAATTACGATTTGGTAGCCGTCGAACTCGTCCATATACCCGAGGAAGTGGTGGTCGGAGATGGAGTCGTATTCGTCACACACGTGGCCAATCAAGGCCCCGACGCCATTCCTCCCCGCACCTATCGAGTCGATTTGTACGTTGACGGCGAGCGCGTCAGCTTCGATCACGGTACGGCAGGTTTGCCGCCGGGCAGGACTAGTACCTACTCAATAGCCGAAGGCTACTATCACTTCAAGCCGACTGAACCGGGGACGTACACGTACCGGTGGGTTTTGGACAAGGAAGACAATCTGCCCGAGACGGACGAGACCAATAATGTCATCGAGGGGACCATCGTCGTGGCCGAGCGCTCGGCCGAGCACGACAGGAATAAGGCGACCGAACAGGCCCTGCTCGATCAGCTCGAACTCATAGGCAGAAATATGGTGGACGGGCGCTATCCCCCCGAACTTGAACTTGGCCCGGATTCAACCCACAAAGAGTTACAGTGGTTCACAGAGTTGTTCGACGACTTCGAGGTTAAAGTGTACTCGCGGGACTATTATTCTAACTACCTGACGCCCCAGGAGTCCGCTCCTTCGAAGGAAAGGGCCACTCACCGCTTGGCCTTCAGAAATATGAGTGCGGGCGAATGGCCAGAGTTGTTCGTCCAGTATTTCGACGGGCAGGAGTGGGCAAAACAGGCTACCAGCGATTTCTACCGGGATAATCAGGTTACAATGACCTTCAGGGTGGCTCACGACGAGCAAGCCGGTACTTTCCGCCTGCTGGATTTGAGTGGGAATGGGATGCGTTATCTATCCCCGGATGAGATGGGTTGGCTCGGCGTACAGTTGACCGAGGACGAGGCGGTCCACCGAGTCGAGGACGGTAGTCCCGCGCAAGAGGCCGGCTTTGAACAGGGCGACATTTTGCTCACTCTGGCAGATAAACCCATAATTTCCCCATCCCAACTAAACTTCCTACTGCGCCGTATGAAACCCGGCACTGAGGTTGCGTTCGGGCTAGTGCGCAATGGTGTCCAAATGGAGAAGACAGTACAGTTGGGAACTCAACCCGAATTCCGCCGATAGGCCGCGAATGAGGACTGGGCGATGATCCTAGTCGTAGATGACGATATTTCCGTGACCACGTCGCTGTCCCTGCTGCTCAAGCAGGCCGGCTACCAGACCGCGACCGCTGCGTCTCCGGCGGAAGCCCTCGAATGGCTGGAGCGCGGCGGGTGCGAACTGGTCTTGCAGGATATGAACTTCTCGCGCCAGACCAGCGGCGAGGAGGGCATGGAATTGTTGCGGGAGATCAAGCAGCGGTGGGCTAGTGTGCCGGTCATTTTGATGACGGCTTGGGGGTCCATTGAACTGGCCGTGCAGGGCATCAAGGCCGGTGCCGCGGATTTTGTCACCAAACCCTGGACCAACAAACAGATCCTCCAGGCCGTGAAAACGGCGCTGGGCTTGGCCGCGGCAACGCCAGCCACCGAGCGCACCATCACGCGCGAGGAACTGGACCGCCAAGGCGATTTCGCCAACATCATCGGTGCCGACCCCCAACTGCTCAAGGTGCTCGAAGTCGTCAGCCGCGTCGCGCCCACCGACGCCTCGGTGCTGATCACCGGCGAGAGCGGCACCGGCAAAGACGAAGTCGCCCAGGCCCTCTTCCGCAACAGCAATCGGCGCGATCAGCTCTTTGTCAAAGTCAATCTCGGCGGCATTTCCTCGACCCTATTCGACAGCGAGATGTTCGGGCACGTGAAGGGGGCCTTCACCGACGCCCGACAGGATCGCACCGGTCGCTTTGCGTTGTCCGATGGCGGCACCATCTTCCTCGACGAAATCGGCGACTTGGCCCCGAGCTGCCAAGTCAAGCTGCTGCGCGTTTTGCAGGACCGGACCTATGAAGTGCTGGGGTCGAGCAAGACCCGTTCAGTGGATGTGCGGGTGATTTCGGCGACTAACCAGAACCTGCTGGAGTTGGTCGAGTCGGGGGCTTTCCGCGAGGATTTGCTCTATCGCCTCAACCTCATCGTCCTGCACCTGCCGCCCCTGCGCCAACGGCCGGAGGACATCCCGCAGCTAGCACGCCATTTTGCACTGGGCGCAGCCCAAGCCTACCGCCGCGACTTGGAGATCGACGCCGCGGCCCAGAGCTGGCTGCAAACCCTGCCGTGGCCGGGCAACATCCGCCAGTTGAAGCAACTGGTCGAACGGACCGCGTTGATGAGTCCCAGCCGCGTCTTGGGGACCGACGATTTCTCCGCGGCCCTATCGATGCAGCCCGAGGAAGGCCAGAGCGGATCGAGCGACCTGCCAGCGCCGGGCACCATGACCCTCGACGAGTTGGAACGGTCGATGATCGTCCAGTGCATGGAGCGCTATAAAGGCAACATCAGCCGAGTGGCCCAGGCGTTGGGCTTGAGTCGGGCGGCGCTGTACCGCCGTTTTGAGAAATACGGAATCGACCCTTGAGCCTGCGCTCCAAACTCATCCTCTACCTGATCGGTATCCACCTCGTCTTCGCGGGGCTTGCTGGATACCTATTGAGAGAAGAAAAGCCCTGGCTATTGGGGGTTGAAGCATTCTTCATCCTGTCTTTTGCGATCGGCCTGCGCTTGATCCAGCATTTTTGGGTGCCGCTCGATCTGATCCGCACGGGTGCCGAACTGATCGGCGAGCGCGATTTCACCAGCAAGTTCGTCGAAGTGGGCCAGCCGGAAATGGATCAGCTTGTGCGCGTGTACAACCGCATGATCGACCAATTGCGCGAAGAGCGCACGCGGCTGCAGGAACAGCACTACTTCATGGACAAGATCCTGACGGCCTCACCGTCGGGCATTATCACCCTCGACTTTGACGACAAAATCGCTCTAGTCAATCCCAGTGCTAGCCGCTTGTTGGGGCTGGCCGAAAGCGCGTTGCTCAGCCGGCCATTGGACGAGCTGGGAACGGCATTCGCCCACGCCCTACACGATTTGGCCGTCGGCGAGTCGCAGGTGCTGCCGCTGCAAGGGCAGCGGGTGCGCTGCCACAAGGCGCAGTTTTTGGACCGGGGATTCCCGCGCAGCTTTATCCTCATGGAGGAATTGACCGAGGAGTTGCGCCTGTCGGAAAAGGCGGCCTACGAGAAGGTCATCCGCCTGCTTGCGCACGAGGTGAACAATTCAACGGGGGCGGTCAATTCCCTGCTGCACTCCTGCCTCAACTACAAGGGACAATTGCGGGAGGCCGACCGCGGCGATTTTGAGAACGCCCTGCAAGTGGCCATCGATCGCATCGACCATCTCAGCGCCTTCATGCGCAGCTTTGCCGAGGTGGTCAAACTGCCGGCACCGCACTTGCAGCCTGTAGATTTGGAGGACCTTTTGCGCGACATCGCCTTGCTAATGCGCGCCGAGTGCGAGCGCCGCAACATCGAGTGGGACTGGGATATTCAGACGGACCTGAAACGCATTCCCATGGACGAAAACCAGATGGAGCAGGTGTTTGTCAATATCCTGAAAAATGCCGTAGAGGCCATTGGCGAAAACGGCAGGATAACCATTCGCCTAGGAAAGCTCCAAGACCGGCCTTTTGCCGTGGTCGAGGATACGGGAACGGGGATCGACCCGGAAGTGGCCGAGAGCCTGTTTACGCCGTTTTTCAGCACCAAGGAAAACCGGCGCGGCCTCGGCCTGACGTTGGTGCAGGAGATTTTGAGCCGGCATGGTTTTGCCTTTTCCCTCGAAAGCCCTCCAGACGAGCCGACCCGTTTTACCCTCCGCTTCTGAAATAGGCGTTGCCAAGCCAAGTTAATAGGCCGCACCCGAGCGCTGTAGTTGATCTGCCCGGGCACGAGCTAGGCGGGCCTGTTCCGTTCGCCCCATTTTCTCGTAGAGGACACCTAAATTGCGATGGGCCGTGATCGATTGGGCATCGTATTTGATGACTTGGAGCAGGGACCTTTCCGCTGCCTCGTAGGACCTCTGTTGCATATAAAGTGCGCCCAAGTTCCGATGAGCAGGGACAAAGTCGGGTTTGATCTGGACGGCTTGTTCTAGGGCGTGGACTTGTTCGTCTGCCAGATTCAGATTGGCAAAGGCATGGGAGAGACCGTAATAGGTCTGGGCACTCTCTCTGCTGTGCAGCGCCCGTTCAAAGGCCTGGCGAGATTGTTGAAAGTCTTTTTGGAACAAGAAGACATAGCCCAGGTTGTGGTACGCCGGGTGGGCATTGGCTGGCCGGGGGTCGTGTTTTAGGCTTTGCTCCAAGGCGTGCTGCGCTTGCTCCAAACGTCGTTGACTCAGGTAGAGTTTGCCCAAATTGAGCCAGGGTTTGGCGTGATCTGGGACTAGCTCTACTGCTCGCAAGAAGGCCGCTTCGGCTTCGTCGGATTTGCCCAGGTACTGGTAGGCCACGCCCAAGCTGTTGTAGAGGTCGGAGTCGTCGGGAAATTGCTCTAGGCCGTGCGTATAGGTCTGTACGGCTTGGTGGTAGTGCTGGTTGCGCAATTGAGTATGGCCCAACAGCCAAGGGGAGCGCAAATGGTCCACTTGCCGGGAATCCACCCCCGTATGCACTAGGGCGAAGGCAGCTACCAGAAGCAGCAGAAAAACGCCAAGGCGTGGAGCGGCCCGGGTGGTCAGCAGCTCTTTCAAGCGCCAAACTCCGGCAGCGGCAAAGACCAGTAAAAAGGGCAGGGCGGGCAAACGGTAGCGAGCACATACCGAGAATAAGAGCCCGGTGGATAGGTAGGCTAGAACGAAGAGGAGCGGCAGGATATAGGCGGAGGTCCAGCGCCAATGCCACAGTATGCCGACTAGGGCAAAGGGCACCACTAGGCCAAAGTTGAGCAAAAAAAGTCGGTAGTGTGGAAAGTGGGTCTCGTAGTAGCGCAGGTCTGCACTTACTGGGATTTCAAAAGCGTTCCAGAAGAGCCGAAATTTGCGATAGATCAGATGGAGATAGGCCAGAGGATCGCGGTAAATAAACCGCAGGCCTTCGGCGGTGTAAAAGGCCCCTTTTGCCGCTGGCGTGTCAAATCCTTGTTGGAGAGGCATGAGTTCGAGACGTTGAAAATGGGCTCCTTGGCGCACGTAAGGGGTGCCGTCGGCTTCGGGGTTGGTGCCCAAATAGAAGCTGAAGCCGCCTTGGAAGGGTATGGGCGTTCCTTGGACCAGATAGTTGCGCAGGAAAAAGGGGAAAAGAACAAGGCAGAAGGTCAGGGAAAAGGTTAGGACCAAGGTGCCCCGGTGTTTGGGAAGGCCACGGGCGCTCTGGTAAATCCACCCCAAGAGCAAGGGCAGCAGCAGCAGGGTGTTGCTGCGTCCCATGATCAACAGGCCCAGCAGAATTCCGGCCCCGACCGCGCTACGGTAGGTCAAATTGGGCACATAGTGCAGGAGCAGGACGGCCAAGCCCAATTCGACGAGAATGACTAGGGTAGTGGCTAGGAGTTGGCCGTTGTAAAAGACGAAGGGCCAGTACCCGGCCGCCAGCAGACCGGCGACCAAGGGGATGGGATGGGGAAAAAGGTGGCTGGCCACGCGATAGAGCAGGACGCAGATAAGCGCGCCCAGCACGGCTTGGAACAGGAGAATGCCCAAATGGTCGAAGCCGATTCCTTTGAGCAGGGCGAGTAGGTACGGGTAGAGGGGGCCATGCACGTACATGCCCTCTGCTAGGTCAAGGAGCCAGTTGCCCTGCAGGATTTGGGTGGCCAAGTGATCGTATTCAAAGGCGTCTATGACAAGAGTGTGGAAATAGGGGGCGTCGCGTATGGCAGCTAGATAGAATAGACGCAATACCAAAGCCAACAAGAAAATGGATAAAACCTGAACTCTGGTGGAATGAATGATAGTTTGGAGCATTACGCCAAGAGTGAATCAATTATAGACAATAGATAGCGTGGGTGGGTTGACGCATAAAAAAGCTCCTGTTTCCCACCCGTAAATGGCGCGAAACAGGAGCTTAGTGAAACCCGGGCAGCCTGCCCAGGAGACTTTGTAACGGCTAAACCGAGACTCTTAGCGGTCGAAACCGGCCTTGATATGCCCCCAACTAGTCTGTTCAACAGCAGTAGCAGCAGACAGATCTTCTAGTGCGGGCTCGACAGGTGCCATTACGAAGTCGTTAACGCCCTTACAGCAGCTCTCCGGCGACAAAGACCAGAAGCCATTGTAGGCATGGTTTGCCTGTTCGACGTCGATATCACCCATGGTTACAGACATATGGATGATTTCTTCCTCTTCCAGGTCGTGGATAGACGAATTGTCCGGGGTAGCACCTTCCCGAGGAAGGGCATCGATCGGAATGAGACGGATCTCGTAGAAATAAGTCGATTCGCCGAATTGTTCACCGGTGAAAGACCAGCTCATGTCGACGAATTCGGTATCATCCGACAACCAAGCTAGATCGCCGATGGGCTCAATCGACTGATAAACCCCATCTAGTGGTGGTACGACCCACTTGTAACTGATGTTGTTGACGGGATTCCCTTCGAGGTTCTGCTCTTCACTGGCAGAATGATCTGGGTTGATTTCTATTTCCCAGTTGTCATCGAGGCAGTGACAATCCCCAAAGGAGCGGTCGATATTGTGGATATTGTCGAAAATTTGGCTGGCAAGGAAAATCATATTGGAATTCTCATTCCAGCCAAACCGGTGCCGGATATTGGCATCGGATATATCGACTTCACCACGAGCCGCCTGCTGGAACTGGGCGGGATCGAAAAGTCGATCGTTGAAGATCGAGTACGGCGAATCGGGTAGTATGTCCCAATCACTGTGTTCCCCATCTATCGTAGGAACTAGGTTATCGGGAAACTGTGCAGCAAAAAACAACTCGCCTGGCGGCAAATGTGCGCTTGCCATCGAAATGGTCCCAAAGACGAGAAAAATGCTGCACCACAATATGGCTATCTTTCTTTTCATCTTTTGCATGAGCCTTTCAGTTAGAGGTAGGACGATTCTTGATGAGACAGGGAGATAGAATGGATCCCTATCAAACTCCATTCAAGCCCGATCCTTGTCCTAATTTTCTCCTTTCTGTTTCAAAGGACCACTGGAAAATTGTGGAAAGTTGTCACAATTAAATACTAAAGGGATAAAGTTGTCAAGATAATTTGCAGCCAAGGGTTACGAAGATTAACTAGCCAATGGTGCTAGTTAATTGACCGTGGTCTAGGTAGTTTCTACGCTGAGGTTTTCACGCCTAAAGGCGCGGGCTACCCCTTCAGCTTAGGATGGACCGCTCTCCTTCGGGCAGGTCCATCGCTAATTTCAGCTTATAAACCACTAGCACCATGCTGCTGATTTCAATAGGCGACGGCAAAGACGCCGCGTTGGGTGTATTGCTCTTCGGAGTCGAGGGTCAATTCGTAGATATAGGTGCCAGGCTGCACCAAGGCGTCTTGCCCGTTGCGGCCATCCCACTCCTGGATGAAGGCCCCGCTGCGTGCCTTGAACACGGGCAGGTGCGCCACCAGCCGGCCGGCCAAGTCGTAGATGCGCACCTGTATCGGTCGGTCGGCGGTGACCTCGCGCAGCTTGTAGGTGATAGGCAAGGTCTCGTTGATCCCGTCGCCATTAGGGGTGAACACCTCGGGCACCTGCACATCCACCAGCAGATCACCGCCCACCGGTGTGTTGACGGCCAGCAAGTCGCCGGCAAAGCGGAAGGTGGCGTTGCCCGGATCGATGCGCTGCCGGATCTGGTCGGGATCGGTGCTGCTGAAGACCCAGCCGCTGAACTCGGTGCCAAAGCGCAGCACCGGCACGTCGAAGTCGACCTCGACTTGCTTGAAGTTGTCAGCGGTGCCCGTCAGCGGCGGGAAGGACACGATGAGGCGATCGTCGAGCAGATGGGGGACGAACTGGTCTAGGTCCACCGGCTGGCCATCGATGCGCACCGAGCGCACGGCATGTGCCCGGACGTGGGTGAGGATTTCCAAGCGGTCAAAGCCGGCGTTGTCGTCGCTGAGGGTGGGCAAGACCACATACGTAAAGGGAGTGGGCTCAAAGGAGGAGACCTCGATAGGCCAGATCTCGCCGACGAGCGCTTGCGCCGACAGGGTCTCGCTCAACTGCAAGGTGAGTTGGTCGAGGTGGGGTGCCACATGGAAGTCGGCAAAGAGTTTAATGGCGAGTTGGATGTAGCGGCTGGGCCCCGGCGACAGCAGCAGCATTCCGTCCTGCCAGTCGCTGGCGGATTGGTTGGGGTTGCGCTGTCCGGCGGCAAACTCGTAGGGCGGCGACCAGAAGCTCCAGTGGTCGGCATCGTAGATAGGCAGCAGTTGAGCGGCTCGGTCGATCCTGTCGTATTGAGCGCGGGTGATGGGTATGAGTTCGTCGTTGATATTGGGCGCGAAATAGAGCAGTGGATCAGGGGTGTGGCCGGTGCGGGTGCGAATTTCGATGCGGGTGCCATCGGGCACTTCGCCTTCCCAGCGGATTTTGCCCCAGGTGACGGCTTGGCCGAAGTCGAGGATAGGGGTGAGGTAGGTGGTCTCGTGGACGTAGCCCTCGCCATAGATTTCGAATTCGGCGATTTCATAGTCGCGCAAAGGGAAGGTTCGCAGCGTGAGCCAGCGGGTCGAGCGAGTGGGAAAGCGCAGATCGACGATGGGGTTGAGGTTTTCGCGGGTGGATTCCAGCACCGTCAGCAGTGGGTCGCTATTGCGCACCCACCGCAAGTCGCCTAAGACCGTGCGCCGTTTGCTCGTCGCCACACTGCCGGAAGCCCCCGCTCTACACTCGCTGCAGGTGAGGCTGCCGCTGCCGCTGCAGGGGTCCGGGGCAAAGACGATCGAGTTACCGCCGGTACGGATCTCGTACCAAGCGAGGAAGTTGTCGAGGAAGCTATCTTCGCCAAAGGTTTCCACCTCCGGCGTAGGCACGTCCATAGTCTCGATCAACGGGTGATCCTCCCTCCGGCTCAGGCGGGGGAAGAAGCGGATGCGGTTGATCGGCACACCAGCACCAAAATCGAATACTACGGAATTGGTCCAGGTATAGCCCACCCCCGGTGGCGAGCCGACCCGCTGGACAAAGGTGCGGAAAGTGGCCGTGGTCGGATCGCCATCCAGCATTAGCTTGATCGAAGGTTGAAAATTGCCCCAGAAAATACAGTGATCCGTACTGAGGACCCTGGAGCCAGGGATATAGGGCAGGGGAATGGTGGTCTTCCCGGCTTCGACATCGGCCCGGGCGATATTGACGCCGGGGTCAATGAGCCGAGGCTGAATCGAGGTGCCGGAAAAGTCGATCAGGGTATCGGCCCCCGCGCCGAAGGGCGAGAGCCCCACCGATACTTGGCGCTCGACTTGGCCGTCGGCAGCAAAGATATGGTAGGCACTTTCCCCGGCCAGGATGGCCTGCCAGGGATTGCCATCGGCCCCCCCTAAGCGGTATTCCGTCCCTCCCGACACAGGCGCAGCACCCAGCAAGACGCTGCAAAAACACAGCAACACTATGCCTGCCATAATTCCCTCCTTGCTGCGTCACCAATACAAGCGTGCAGTCCAAAGGTTGCGAAGATTAAGTATAAAGCCAAGCTAATCGTTAAGAAACAAAATTTCTTCCATGCTGCTGATTTCAATAGGCGACGGCAAAGACGCCGCGTTGGGTGTATTGCTCTTCGGAGTCGAGGGTCAATTCGTAGATATAGGTGCCAGGCTGCACCAAGGCGTCTTGCCCGTTGCGGCCATCCCACTCCTGGATGAAGGCCCCGCTGCGAGCCTTGAACACGGGCAGGTGTGCCACCAGCCGACCGGCCAAGTCGTAGATGCGCACCTGTATCGGTCGGTCGGCGGTGACCTCGCGCAGCTTGTAGGTGATAGGCAAGGTCTCGTTGATCCCGTCGCCGTTGGGAGTGAACACCTCGGGCACCTGCACATCCACCAGCAAGTCGCCCCCCACCGGCGTGTTGACGGCCAGCAAGTCGCCGGCAAAGCGGAAGGTGGCGTTGCCCGGATCGATGCGCTGCCGGATCTGATCGGGATCGGTGCTGCTGAAGACCCAGCCGCTGAACTCGGTGCCAAAGCGCAGCACCGGCACGTCGAAGTCGACCTCGACTTGCTTGAAGTTGTCAGCGGTGCCCGTCAGCGGCGGGAAGGACACGATGAGGCGATCGTCGAGTAATTGCGGGACGAACTGATCTAAGTCCACCGGCTGGCCATCGATGCGCACCGAGCGCACGGCGTGTGCCCGGACGTGGGTGAGGATTTCCAAGCGGTCAAAGCCGGCGTTGTCGTCTCTGAGGGTGGGCAAGACCACATAGGTAAAGGGGGTCGGTTCAAAAGAGGAGACTTCGATAGGCCAGATCTCGCCGACGAGCGCTTGCGCCGACAGGGTTTCGCTCAACTGCAAGGTGAGTTGGTCGAGGCGGGGTGCCACATTGAAGTTGGCGAAGAGCTTGATGGCGATTTGGATGTAGCGGCTGGGACCAGGCGACAACAGCAGGATCCCGTCGTGCCAAGCATTGGCCGGCTGATTGGGATTGCGTTGACCGGCGGCAAACTCGTAGGGCGACGACCAGAAGCTCCAGTGGTCGGCATCGTAGACGGGCAGCAGTTGAGCGGCTTTGTCGATCTTGTCGTATTGGACGCGGGTGATGGATACGAGGTCGTCGTTGATATTGGGCGCGAAGTAGAATTGCGGATCAGGGGTGTGGCCGGTGCGGGTGCGAATTTCGATGCGGGTGCCGTCGGGCACTTCGCCTTCCCAGCGTATTTTGCCCCAGGTGACGGCTTGGCCGAAGTCGAGGATGGGGGTGAGGTAGGTGGTCTCGTGGACATAGCCGTCGCCGTAGATTTCGAATTCGGCGATTTCATAGTCGCGCAGGGGGAAGGCGCGCAGGGTGAGCCAGCGGGTCGACTGGGTGGGAAAGCGCAGGTCGACGACGGGGTCGAGGTTTTCGTGGGTGGATTCCAGCACCGTCAGCAGTGGATCGCCGCTCCGCACCCACCGCAAGTCGCCCAAGACCGTGCGCCGTTTGCTCGTCGCTACACTGCCGTTGCGGCTGCCGGCGCCGCTATAGCCGTCGCCGCTACAGGGGTCATTGCCAAAGACGATGGAGTTATCACCAGAGCGGATCTCATACCAAGCGAGGAAGTTGGCCAAGAAGCTGTCTTCGCCAAAGGTCTCCGCCTCCGGCGTGGGCACCTCCATGCTCTCGATTAACGGGCGGTCTTCCCTCCGGCTCAGGCGGGGATAGAAGCGAATGCGGTTGATGGGCACACCAGCACCAAAATCGAATACCACCGACGAGCGCCAAGTATAGCCCACGCCCGGTGGCGACCCGACCTTTTGGACAAAGGTGCGGAAGGCGGCCGTGGTCGGATCACCGTCCAGCATTAGCTTGATCGAAGGTTGAAAATTGCCCCAGGACCAGCAACCATTGTTGTTGAGGACTCTGGAGCCGGGGATATACGGCAAGGGGATGGTGGTCCGGCCGGCGTCGACATCGGCCCGGGCGATATTGACGCCGGGGTCAATGAGCCGAGGTTGGATCGAGGTACCAGAAAAGTCGATCAAGGTATCGGCCCCCGCCCCAAAGGGCGAAACCCCTACCGATACTTGGCGCTCAACTTGGCCATCAGCAGCAAAGGCTTGGTAGGCGCTTTCCCCGGCTAGGATGGCCTGCCAAGAATTACCATCAATCCCGCCTAAGCGGTATTCCGTTCCTCCCAGCACGGGCACAGCACCGAGCAAGACGTTGCAAAAACACAGCAACACTATGCCTGCCATAACTCCCTCCCTGCTGGTTCGGAGTAGATGACTAAAAGGCAATGAGACCGACGATGACCAACAGGATATTGGGCTGTCTTGGTTGCGGATCGATTAGTAGACCACTCCCACAAGGTGGGCCTTTCTCTCGACCTTGGCGTCTCCCTCGACTTTGATGTGCACGACATAGAGTCCCGCCGGCACTAGCTGCCCATGCTCATTGCGGCCGTCCCAGGTCTTGTCCGTGTACTGTCCATTGGACTCAGGGCCGTCGTGGATGACCTGGATCTGGCGTCCGCTTAAATCGTACACCCCAATTGCCACGGGTCGGACGATACTCAGGGATAGCAGATTGTAGCTCATCCCCATCACATCATTAGCTCCGTCTCCGTTGGGGCTAAAGATGTTGGGCTCGATAAGTACCTGGTCGAGCAGTTGGGTCTTTTCGAGCACCAAGGGACTCAGCACCGTGGTACCGGATAAATCGGCCTCGTCTCCTTCACCCAACAAAACTGCATCGCCCGGAATAATGGCCTGTGAGGCCCCTGGTTCGGTGGAGAGCTGGATCGAACCAGTGAAGTTTGTGCTATAGGTCAAAACTCCGGTCTGGAAGCGGAGAAGAACCACAATATTGTCTTCTCGCACCGGCGGCAGACGCACCGAAAAACTGGCAGGGGATACCGAGACGATCTGGAAGCCCTCCTCAGTAGACGAATCATCTAGACCAGAAAAAGCCCGCTCAGCGATGATCTGGCCGCTGGAATCCCTCATTTCTATCCTGTCGATGCTTTCTACTTGGCCGACTGTGGAAATCTTCACTGTGTCAAAACCGAGCAGGCCGTCGGACTGAGCCACGGTGCGCAAAGCATAGGTGAAGGACGTACTCTGGGAAACCGGCACATCCCGGGGAAAAATTTCGCCGATGACAGCATCGGCTAGAGGGGGTGCCAGCACGTCAAAACTCAAGTTCTTGAGCACCCGCCCTGCATCCAGATCACTGCTGTTGAAAATTACTCGAAACTGAAAATAGCGCCGCGGCCCGGGTGAGGTAATGGGCGAGCCTGCTGAATCGTTGGCTGCACTGGCGGGAAGCGGCGTGCTGAACGGACTCCAGTTGACTAGATCTTCCCGAACCGGTCCGTGCTCCCATCGGCGCCCCAATTCGTCGTCGAGCGGCAGGGACATGTACTCCTCCAAATCCATTTCCTGTTCCGGGTTATTTACCGAGAGCGAAATTTCTGTGGGATTGCGCTGGCCGTAGAGCAGACGAGTAAAGACAAGTGGGTTAGTATCCCTACCTGTGCGGGTGCGAATCTGGATATTGGAAAAGGCAGGATCGCCAATTGCTTCTTCCTGCCAGCGGAGTATGTTCCACACCGCAGGTTGGCCCGCATCGAAAATAGGTGAAATATACTCGGCGTTGGACAAAAAGCCCGTACCGAATACCTCAAACTCGTCGATTTCGTAGTTGACCGTGGTCGTCGCCCGCAAGCGCAGGGCTTTGACAGGGCGCGGTGGATCCATGACTACATCAACAACTGGATTCTCGTTATCGGGTTCTAGGAGCAGTGGCTCCCAGATGAGATTGCCTCCTTCGGTCTGGCTGCCGTCGTTGGTGAACAGTTCAAAGGCCCGCAAAAAATCGTTGTGGAATGGGGTGGTAGGCGATGGGAAAACCGTATTGCGGGGATAGAAGCGAACGCGATTTACCCCAAAGAGTCCTCCCAACTCGACGAATATTAGGGTCCCCAAGGCATTGTAATTCTTGCGTCCGAACGCTTTTATTTCGCCTCCATCCTTCGTTTCGATGAGTTCCTCCAAGGTGAGCCGTAGGTCGTTGGCGTCAAAAATGCCGGCGGCGAAGCCGCCCAAGTCAAAGACATTGGGTGCGGTTATACCACCCCCGCGTCGAAGTGCGGTATTGGCGATATTCTCGCCATCTGGAATGCGCAGAGGATGGATACTACCAGGAAATTCGTCGCTCTCAAACTCGATCAAGTTGCCGGGCGAGTTGCCCACCAGTAGTTCCACACCCGGCACATTTTTGTCTTGAAAAAGAGATCGGTACTGAGGCTCGATAGTCTCCACCGAGGACGAACCTTCACCGCGCCAGTTGAGCGAGCCGTTCCCTCCAAGACTCACTGTCTCCAGCGCCACCGCCCAACGGCAGAGGGACAGGATACCAACCCCAACTAAAATGACCTGTCTCGAGGATACTGTATTCTTGAGCATGGCATCTCCTCAACGACATTTGGAACTGAGTGGCCTAGTGCTGAACTATGCGCGAAATAGTTTTGAATGTCAATGGGTCATTTCCCTATGATTCTTGTCAATTGTTCTTTTATCGAGGTTTCGGCTTGTTGCTGCATTTTTTGTTGTTGTTCGGCAAGACTATAAAGACCGTAGTGTTCGTCGGCCTTTTTGAGGTCTCCGGCGCGCTTGTAGAGATTGCCTAGGTGCCTGTGTACCTCAAAGTCTGTAGGACTTAATAGCAGGATCTTCTCGAAGTGCTCGATTGCTTCGCTATAGCGCTTCTGCCTAGCCAGGAGTAGACCCAAGCTCCAACGGGTCTGGACGGAATTGGCATCCAAGCTGACGGCTTGGAGCAGAAGGTCTTCTGCTCCAAGCAATTGAGGAGACCGACTTAGCGGGTTTGTCCCTTTTTCAACTCCTTCGCGTTTGATCAAAAGATTGGCCAGAAGGGTGTGGTACTGGGGATTTTCCGGTTCTTGGTCCAGCAGGATGCGACACTCTTTTTCGGCTGCATCTGTCTCGCCGGTCTCTTGGTAGAGCCGGGCCAACTGGTAGCGCACTAGACTCGAATCAGGCCGGAGGTCAAGGGTTCGGCGATAGGCTTGGACGGCGCGCTGGGGCTGACCAGCCATTAGATAGGCGTAGCCCAAGCGGCCGTGGAGGGCGGCCCATTGGGGTTGCAGCGGAACTAGATCGGAGTAGACGGCGATGGCCTCCTGATACAACTGGGTGCCCAGATAGGTATTGCCCAGCAGGAAACGAGTAGGAACGGTCTGAGGATAAAAGCGCAAATATTGATGGTAGAGTTCTATGGCGTCGGCGTGTTGTGCTTTTGCGTTGTAGAGATTGGCCAAGCTCAACAGGGCATTCTGGTGATCGGGACGGTCCTCAATCACGGCGTGGTATTCCCGCATGGCGTTGGCGACCATGCCCTTTTTCTCGTAGGCGTAGCCCATCCAGAAGCGCTGCTGAGTGTCCCCTGCCATATCCATTCGACCAGCCCCCAAGTTGGTCATCGCTATGACCCCGACTACCCCCACTAGGACCCAAGGGAGATGAGATGTGTGCCAGAGTCTGTACAGGCCAAAAGCGGCAAAGAGCAACAGAATAGGCACGGCAGGTAGACGATAGCGAGCAGTCACGAAGAAGAGAATCACCGAGAGCATGTAGGCGAAAATAAAAAACAACAGCAGACGCCCCTGGGGGGAACGGCCTTCTTTGCTGCACCAGAAGAACGCCAGCCCGAGCAGGGCGAAAGGTCCCACTAGCCCAAAGGGAAAGGCCAGCCCGAACTTCCACAGTAAGACCTGGAGCAAGGTCGAATCGCGGCGGGCGAAATAGGGATCGAGGTTCCGCCGGATTTCGTCACCGTGCCAAAAAAGATAGAGTTTGCGCCCCATAAGTTTCAGGTAATCTAGGGGAGCACTAGTGATATACTCCCATGAGCGTGCAAAGAAAAAGCGGGACTTTGACGAAGGACGTTCAATACCTGCTTCTCTTTCGGGGCTTTCAATTAGGTCAATCCAGTCTTGCCCTGGGCGGATATTGACCGTGTGATCGTAGTCGGGGTTATTGCCGATATAGAAATTGATGCCGGCATTATGGGAAATCAGCACTAGGTCGCCGCCAACTAGATAGTTACGCAGCGCAACGGGAGCGATAATAAGGCCACATCCCAAAAGCAGGAGGACGCCCTGTTGCAGGATGCGAGGGGGGACAATATGTGCTCTTTTACTAGTGGACCACAGCCAGAAAAGCAGGAAGGGAAGGAACAAAAGAATATTGGCTACGGCCAAGGCACATATACCTAGCAAGAGTCCGGAGACCAGATAGGGCCAGCGAGCGGGGCTGGGCTGGCGGCTCAGATGTAACAGCAACAGCAGATTGAGGAAAATGGCCAGAATAGTGGGCAGCAACTCGCCGCCAAAGTAGATCAGCGGACCGTAAAAAGCAGCGGCCAATCCGGCCCCAAAAGCCACGGGGAAGGAGAAAACGCGGAGACCGAGAATGTAGATAAAGACGCATATACCCGCTCCGAGTAGAGCTTGGAATAGGCGCGGCAAGTAGAGGTCTTGACCGAAGAACCAGAAGAAGAGGCTCAGGGCGTAGGGGTACAGCGGCGGCTGCCAGAAGGGCGTCGGTCGGCCGGTCCAGGACTGACTGCTTAGGTAAAGTCCATCCTCCACGTAGGTCTTGGCATCTATGATCGGGATATTAAAGAATAAGCTCTCCCGAATTTGCTCTAAGTAGACAAGGCGGAGGATTAGCGCCAACAGGCCCAACAAAAGAGCAGGCCCCAGGCGATGCCAGCCGCCTGGGGCAAAAGGTGCGGTCATGCCGGGGTGCAATTACTGTATACCGGCATAGACCGTGAGGAAACTTTGGGTGATGATGCTCGCGCTCTTCCCTTTGGCTTTGCGTCGATCTATCTGCAAGCCCATCTGGGTAGTCAACTGGTAGCCTAGGTAGGCCGAATCATTGCTAAATTGCACCGCACTCACCACGCCATTGAAGTCGTTGATGTCGTTTTCGAAATCGTCGAAGCGGGAAAACTCCAGACCGGCCTGGACACCAGTATGGGCTAGTAGGGGAAATCCCAAAATAAGGCCGCCCAACTCAGTGAGCTCTCGGCGTTTATCGGTAGAGGTTAGATCGATGCTCTGGTAGCGGAATTCGCTTTTCCAGCGCGGTTCGATCCACAGCCTACCCAAGTCGAAGCGGTAACTGGCTTTGTTGATAAAGCCAAAGAAGAAATCTCGTTCGCGTAAACCCAGAGGAGCACGCTCATTTTGGCTAAGCCGCTGATGGTAGAAATCGTACTTCAGGTAGTTGCTGACCTTAAATCCGCTGAGTTTGTAGTCATTGCCTAGCCAAAGGGAATTGATCCAGGTGTCGCGCCCAATGAGAGGATCTTCAATTTTGGTGGATTCGCCGGTGCGAATATTGGCGTTGGGCAGCCACTGCAGTAAATCGTCGGGAATATCGTCTTCCACCGATTTGAGCATATTGAAAAGACGCCAATGGCCCCATGTGGCCGTATCGCGGTCCAAGGTGAAGAGAGCGTACCTGGACTGGTTCTTTTGGTTTGAGGAAATCAGAGCCTCGCGCAGGGCTCCAAGGGTGACGCGAATCTCTGGGCTCAGATGGAGGCCAAGATAGATGTTGTAGCCTCGGTGATCCTTCTTGTAGGGATAATCGGGCAGTTCGTCGTTTTCAAAGCGATCGATCCAGCCGTTGTTGTTCATATCGACCCCAAAGAGAAACTCGGGACGATCCACATTGTGGCGCAGAAAAGGCTCATCGTAGTCGGGAATGGAGTTGGTCAACGAGCGGTTGTCGTTTTGGTTGAAGTCAGATATAAAGTCGCCGTTCTCATCCCAACCCGGATAGACCTGCTGGTCGCCCGATCTCCAGTCCTTGCGGACCGTATCGGGGAATTGGTCCTGATCGTCGTTGTCCTCCACCAATTCTAGTACATGGGCGCGTTTGTCCTCATAATCGATAAAGCCGGAACTGAGGGTGGTGAAGGTCCGCGTGTTGTAGCGCGGGTCCATGCTGTAGGCTTCGGCAAAGACGAACCAAGGGTAAGCGGCGCGCGACAGGTTGATTATCCAGGCCGGAGCCGCTCGATCTCCTTGGATGCCCGACCAAGTGGAGTGGTCTTTCTCAGTGGCGTCGATGCTGACATTGGGGTACTTAGTATAGGAATAGCTCAGATCGTATTCGCCGTAGAAATCGAAGCCCAAAACCTTATTCAACTCCAGGGTGCCGCCCCAGATCTGGGTAGCCGTGGGCAGGCCATACTCGAAGCTGACTACCTGCAGGTTGGTATTGTCTTGGACATTGCCCTCGGCCTGGGCCTGCAGAATCAAAACCGAAACGTCCGATTGGTTCAATTGCCGATCCGAGGTCACCCACACCTGGTAATCGTTGCCCAGAACCAGACGGAATTTCACCTTTTTGATATCTTCCTTGGAGGCACTGGCGCGGCTGATAAAGGCCGGGCTGTCAAAGTCGTAACGCAGGCGGATTTCCTCGGTGCCATCGGCTGAGAGGAAGCCTTCGCGGACAAAACCTCCTTCGATAACGGGCTCAAAGCGAATTTGTTTGCCCCGGTCCACTGTACCGTCTAGGTAGGTGATGATAATATCGGAACCGGCCGGGAAGAAGGCGGCACCTCCCACACCGTCTTCAGGCGAGTCATCGCGCAGGACAATTTCAATGGCAGAAATGGTGTTGTTCTGGTCCAGAGTCAGTTCGCCGGTGATGGGATTGCCAGCGAATCCATCGATGATGGTATTGGCCTGGTGACTATTGACGCTGGTGAGACCAACGGTAGCAAAATCGCCGACGTGGGTGGTAAAGCGCCCGCCAATGAGGGATGTGGTATTGGTCGCCAGAGTCTCAATATCGTTGGTAGAAGTGCCGCCGGGCTGGCTGATGCGAGAGTAGATTATAGTCCCCTGGTACTTGTCGGCGGCGTAGTCGAATTGGATTCCGTCCCAGCGAGGTTTGGAAAAGGTCATGGGGGTGAGGGTGGTGCGGAGGGCGGCACCCATGGTCAGGGCATAGTAGTTTTGGCCCTTGGCATCGGCCGAGATGAGGACGCCGTTGAACCAATTCCTAAACCTGTTGGCTTTGAGGATGGAAGAGCCAAACTGTTGCGGCTGGGTTTGGGAATTATTGAAGATAACCCAACCCCGGGTGATATAGTTGCCGTAGAGGTCGTAGAAAGAATCGCCTTCTTGGACGATATCGACATACCTCTGAAAATATTCCCGGGCATAGTTGGAGTACTCCCACTGGCGCCACCGGTACTCATTGAAGAGTTCCTGGGGAACATACCATTTCTTCTGGGCCGGATCCAAGGCACCGAAGAGCACCCCTGGGCCCTTGGGATGGAAGGATACTTCTCCCCCTCTCTGGACCGTGCCGAGACGGCCTCCGTACTCTTGAGCTAGGGCGGGAAATGGGCTCAAACTCAGACAGATTACGCCCCAAACGAGGCAAAAAGCTGATCTCCCTGTAATCACCAAATGCCTCCTTTGTCTTGTCTTTAACTTCAGCGGGATCGTACTCTGATCCTATACTCGAATTATTAGCGCGTAGAGATATACTAAGTTGGACAGATTGTCAAGCTCTTTCCAACACATCGGTAGCGGACTATGAGCCTTGAGTCGTCCCCACTAGTAGGCGACGGAAAGCAGACGGGTTTGGGTGGACCCGTCTGCTTGGTTGTCTACATCCAGTTCTAGCTGGCAGAGGTAGAGCCCGGGTGCCACTTTTTGGCCGTTGCGGTCTTCGCCAGACCAGCGAATTGAAACGTGGCCGCTGTCGAGCATCTGCGTCGTCTCCCATACCGAGCGGCCAGCCAAAGTGAAAATCTTCACCTTCACTTGGCGGCTGGCAGTTACTTTGAAGATGGAGAAGCGAATCACCACCTCGTCGTTGATGCCATCCCCATTAGGGGTGAAGGGATTGGGGTCTAGACTAAATTTATCGATGGGCTTACTCTCTAACGGCACATTGATAGAAAGGGAATTGCTCCCCACCAAAGGGGTCGCATCGCCGGCAGCGATGCTCTGCCATGGAGCATCAGCGCCACTGCTGGTATTGCGTACAGCTAGGCGCAGAGTAGTGCCATTGAGAAAGACCGGTGCCCTATAGCGCAGCCGTACCAGCGGACCTCGGCCGACTATGTTGCCTTTTATCCTGCTGGAGAGGCGGTTGTAGGCGGCAACATCGAGGGAATCGCCCACCTCGTCGAAGGGGAACTGAGCCCCCGCCCCGTTCAGCAGCCTAAAGAAGCGCACGGAGCCTTGCTCCTCCTCTTCGAGGGCAAGGTAGGAGGCCTGATCGATGGAGTTGCCCTCTGCATCGAAATAGAGAATATCTCCCTTTTCCTCGTCTTCGAGCAGCCCGTAAGAATCCCCCGAAAGCAGCAAGCCGTCCCCTGTTACCGGGACTTGATCCCCTTCTGTGGTGATTTTGTTATAGATTTTGGGCAAATCGGAGAGGCTATGGAGTGGGGTGGGTAGTTGCACCCAGATGGAATCGGAGCC
Source organism: Candidatus Latescibacterota bacterium (assembly GCA_965261395.1). GTDB lineage: Bacteria > Latescibacterota > UBA2968 > UBA8231 > UBA8231. The sequence goes on along the minus strand of OZ253462.1, from coordinate 535,791 downwards.
AGTGGTAGGACCCAAGAACCGGAGCAACCCACCGTTTTCGTCGACGAAACTTCCCTCTTCAATGGGAAGGAAAACTTGATCTTCCCCATCGGTCTGGGGATCGGTGTCTAGGCCCACTTCGAGGAGTTCCATGCTTTGGGAAGCGGGCATGGTCAGCAGGATTTCATCGAACCCAGTACTGCGCGATCTAGAGGGACTTTCGATAAAATTGGGTTGGATAAATACTTCAAAGGTATCGACGATGCCCGGAGTAGGAATATCGACGGGCCACACTTCGGCCAGAATGAGTTCGGCCACAGGGGTGGCCATCTCAATGCCAATGGATTGTATGGCGGCGGCAACATTGCGGTCGGTCGTGATCATTTTGACTTGGATCTGCATGAACTTTCGCAGCCCAGGGGAGGTCACCGGGTCTCCCGGGTTCTGGTAGGCCCGGCTCCAAGGGCTCCAACCTCTCGTCGGGATAAGGGTGGTATCCGCCGGACCTTTGAAACTGCCGATGAGATTACCCCAAGCGGCGGCGGTAATTTCCGTACCACCTTTGTCGAAATAGCGGATTTCCTTGGCCAGCAGATCGCCAGTGCGGGTGCGCACCTCCAGCGTGGCCTCTGGCGGAGTCTCTGCTTCCCAAGTGATACCGCCAAAATTCCGCGTCCCCGGCAGTTCGATCAGATCTGAGACCAACTCTACGGCAGCCGGATAGCCACTTGAGAAGAGTTGGTATTCGGAAACATTCGGACCGGCGGTATAACCGCCCCGGCGGCGGGGATCATCGGAGACGATGATTACTTCTAGAAATCGCACTTTGGGAGGGGGCTGGTACACGTCCATCAGGTGCTCGAACCGATCTGTCATGTTGTGTTCTCGGGCCGGGGCACTTATGCGTCGCCATTTGATCCGGCCGCTAGAATCACGCGATCCGTCCGAGCCGCGAAGAATATAGCCATCGATCAAAAGTCGAGGCAGGGAGGAGGACATGCGGAAGGTGTCCAACCAGAAAGTAGCCCCCATATCCACGAACAGAACCCCCCGGTCCACCGTTGGAGACCAGACTAGGTGGATAAAATTGGAGCCTCCATCCCCGTCAAATGCCGTTGCCGGAGAAAAGGAATCGTTGGCCCCCAGGAAGGCGGCTGAGCCGCCCCCTGCTACGAGCCCCGGGCTGAGATTGTCCCCAAATCCCCAGACTTGGATGTCGGCCAGCCGGGGCCGTTCGCGGATGTAGTGCTCTATCTTGCCTTGGCGTTCGGGCGACAGACCGTCGTAGACAGATTTTTCAACTGGTTCTTCGAATCCCTGCCGGTTCTTAATAAAATAGACCACATCTCCTCGATCCGCCGAGTTCAGAGCAGACCATTCCTCTTCTGAAATCAATTTGCCCCGGCCGAATTTGGAATCGGTTACTACAATGCGGATTATCTGGATGGTTTCCCCAATCCAGTTGGGATCGGCCTGGAATTGGTCCAACGGGAAAGAGAACACCCGCTGGTCCTGATTGGAGCCTTTGGTCCCACCTTCGCGGCGAAAGGGGATTTCGTTCACCTCTTGGTTGATAACCTTTTGGAAAGGAGCGCTCAATATTCTGAACTGGCGGAAGGGGTCGCCCAACGACTCATCGACAAAATTTAAGACCAACTCGTCGACGGGCAGGCTCCGGCCGAGGTCCACCTCGACCCACCAGTCCTCTATGGGGTCGTTGAAGTCGGGTTCCCAGAAAGTGCTGGGATCGCCGTCCAGAATGTTGGCCGCCGCCCTAGGATTGGATCCGACGCGGCTGATCCCTATGCGGGATAGGTAGGTGTAGAGGGGGTTGTCCTTGCGGTCGCGTATGATATTGCCGAAGACATCCAGCGTTTCGGTGCTGTCGATATTTAAGACGGCGGTCTGATTCTTCTTGCGCCTAAAATCTAACAAGCGGCGAGTATAGGTTTCCAGGTCGTCTAGGACATTGAATCGGGAGCGGGAGAAGTGGGGGTGGACGCCGCCGGAGGAGAGTATGTTCACGGCATGCCCGGGCATGCTCCAACGCTCCCAATGGGCTGGGGAGTTGACAATGATTTGGTTGCCGACGATCCGGTATCCCTGCTTCTGAGCTTCAGTAGGCTGGGGTGAGACGAGGTTCAGACCGAGCAAAAAGATGAGAATCAGGGCAGGGCAGGGCGAGGGGTGACTCGGGAGTCTCATAGGGGCCTCCTGTGCACATATCGAACGCATCAACCGCGCAAGATCTGCAGCATTGTGTTTCAGCACTACGATGTCAGGGCCGAGAAATGTACTACTTATGTTAAGGAACATATAGTATTGTAAACAATATTTATTTTTTATTACCGTTTTTAAAACACATTTTGGGGCCGACAAGGCCATAGGGAAAGGATTTTGGACGCTCTAACGCAACAGGATCGAACCCGGCAGGGCCGTCGACCCATCCCTGCGGATGGGGTCGTCAACGAGTAGAGCGTCAAAACCGCAAGGCAAGGTAAAACGGGCAGGGCAAAACCATTGAATACGACGCCAGCAAAAAGGTCAAGGGGCGAAGCGCCGCTAGGTGGTCGAACGCACCTTTGCTTGGTTGGTCAATTATTAGGTCCGTTCGAAAGACTACGAAGTCTTGCCGGCAAGGCGGACAGCACTCCCGGCGCAAATTTTAGTTTTGGGCCAGTAATAGGGAGTCGGGCACTGCTTCCTTGAGGCGATCGGGGTAGATTTTGATCTGGTCGGCGTATTTCTCCCTCAGTTGCACCAGAAAGGCATTTAGCGCTTGGGTCTCCCGCTCTAGACGGACCAGTGCCCAGGCCTGTCGCTGAGCGGTCTCAAAAGGTTCGATGCTGCTCTCTTCCCGTTCTATAACGCGGAATACAGAGTAGCCTCCCTCTACTTGCAAAGGACCTTCAAGTAGGCCCTGTTGGGCTTGGAAAACAGCGGGTACAAGCACGGGATAGCGGACTTTTCCCAGCATGTGGAAATGATATCGCCCATTGTATTTTTGTGCGTCTGCCCTCAAGCTCTTATCGACGAATTGATCAAAGGGTGCCCCGGCTTTTATTTGGGCTTTGACCTGCAGGGCGTCGGTCTGAGTGGGGAGCAGCACTTCCTCAACCCATATGGCCTCGCTGTGGCGGAAGGTCTCCAAATTGGTGTCGTAATAGTGGCGCACGTCTTCTTCGGAGAGGTCAACTAGGTCGGCTATGACGCTCTTTCTCACGGTTTCAAGAAGTTTTTCGTTCGTGGTGCGCTCGACAAACTTCTGAATCTCGGGCATTTGGTAAAAACCGCTTTCCCGGGCTGCTTCCTGGATCAGATGGGCCTCCAAAAAATACCGATTCAGGGTGACCACAGCTTGGGCGCTGTCGGCAAGGCCAAAACTGATGTTCCTCTGACGCAAAAATTCCTGGACCTGACCTAGGGTTACTTCGCCGCCTTTGTAGGTATATAGAGCCGTTGAATTTCCCTCTATGCGCGTGGGTTGCTTTGCCTTATAGGCGTTGACCAACTTGCGCAGACCGGACGGGTTCAGGCGCACGTTGAAGGAATCGCGCAGTTGCTCCAAGTGCTCGGCCTCTACCTGGGCAAGGCGCTTTTGGTAGAGTAAACTGGCAATCTTCGCTTGATATTTCTCATAAGAGGCCGGCCGGTCTTCACTAAAGCGCAGAATATGCCAAGCAGAACCCGCGGGCAGGGGCTCTGACAGCTGATCTTGAGGCAGGGTCTTGTAGACCTCCGGTGGGATGTGAAGCGACTCGAGCTGGTCCCGGCCGATAAAGCCCAACTCGCCACCCCGTTCGGCCGAGCGCTTGTCCAGAGAGCGAGCCCGGGCGACCTCCGCGAAGGAGCGGCCCGCCCTCAGTTCCTGAAGAACGGTGTCTATGGCAACCCGGCTCCCTGCTTTGATGGCATTGAGCAGGCGCTCTCGGCTGTAGCCTTCCTTTTCAAAATAGCGATGGACTGTCTCATTTGATATTTTGACTTTAGAAGCTATCTCCTGTGCTTTATATACTGACCTGACCCGAGAATTGACGGCGTCTTGGACTGAATTTTGAAAGGTGTTAGTGGCATCGAATCCTCGGGAACGGGCCTCTATCAGCAAAAGTCGGCGATCTATCAGGGCTTGGAGGTAGTACCGGAGGGCCTCCTCGCCTGTCTTTTGGGTCCGTAGCCCGTCGGGTAGCTCCTCCACGTAGAGGCGCAACAGGTGTGCATTGATCTGGTGCGGGCCAACTTCCGCCACGAGAGGTTCTTGAGGGGGGCTTTTGCAGCTAAGCGAAAGAACTAAGCAGGCCAGTAGGAGATGTTTCATCTAATCTTTTTCTATTTACGGAAACCAAAAATTCCAATTGATCCAATTATGGGCTAAATAGTGCAAGGTGAACATAGAAGAATAGATAAAATATATCAAAATGGTCAAGGTGATGAACTACCGTGTGAAGGCGAGCAGAGGTGTTGTTTGGGGACCACTGATCGCTCTGCTGTTAAGCGTCCAAGGGACGATGGGGCAAGTGCCCGAGGCGGGCAAGCTAGCGCCGGGTTTCACTTTGCAGCAGCTAGAGGGCGACTATGTATCTCTGAGCGATTTTCGCGGCAAGGTGGTCCTTATCAACTTTTTCGGTTTTATCTGAAGTCACTGTCTCGCGGAGGCCGCGAAGATAGAGCAGATTTGGCAGGATTTTAAAGGGGAGGAATTCGTCTTAATTGGCGTGGATGTAGCGGACGGCATCAGCCAACAGGTGGACTTGAGTTTTCGCCAGAGAACAGGAACGACCTACCCTCTTCTTCTCCAAGCCAGTACAGTAGGATCCCTCTATGGTTTTACCCAGCATAACTATGCGGTGATCGACCACGAGGGGATTTTGCGCTATCGTTCGGTGGGCGCTGTTGCCCGTCGGTTCAACGAACAGGTTATCCGCCAGCACATTGAGGAGGCGCTAGATAATTTGGGCGCGGCGATTTTGGCTGGCGATAAGGAACGGGAACAGCTAGAGGCGACCGCAGGGCTGGAGATGTCGAAGGGGCAACCAAGGAATTTTGAGTTGGAGAGTAATTACCCCAATCCCTTTAACAGCGGCACAGTCATCCCTTTTAGCTTGTCCAGTGAAACAGAAGTGCATTTACAGGTTTTTGATGTACTGGGACGGCCTGTGGTCAATCTGGTGGTTGGGCGGTTGCAGATCGGTCGTTATAGGGTGAATTGGGAAGGTCGGGACGCCGGAGGGCAGCCGGTTCCCTCCGGCATCTACTTTTACCGTTTGAAGAGCGGCAAGAGAGCAGAGAGCCGCAAGATGACGCTCGTGCGGTAAAAAGCAGGCTCAACAAACTCCAGCTTCACGGTGAAGGGCGCGATTGCTCCCTGCGCTGTAAGGCCGCTTGTACTTGGGCGAGGTTGCGTTTGGCATCGGCGAAGTCAGTTTTGAGCTGGAGTGCTTTTTCGAGATAGAATTGGGCTTCTTTTAGCTTTCCTCGCCGAGCTAGTGCTCCGCCGAGATTGCTACAGGTTGCCGCCCGGTCGGGCTGTAGCCGTAGCGCAGCCTTGTAGTGGTGGATCGCTTCGTCGAGACGCCCCAATTGGTGGAATGCCAGAGCCAAGCCGTCCAAGGCCTGTACATCCCCCCGGGCGATTTCTACGACTTGGGTGTAATGGGCCCTCGCTTCTTCAAAGCGGCCCAAGCGCATTAGTACATCCGCTAGAGTGCGCCTAGCCACTAGGTGCTCGGGTAGTTGGTCTAGGGTGCCTGCCAACAGTCTCGAGGCGTCCAGATAGTTTCGGACGGCGATTAGGGCTTTAGCTTGCCGGAGGGCGGCGCTAGCGGCAATTTCCCGCAAGTTTTTGGTCCGTATTTCCTCAAGGGTCCTATTTTCATCTGGTCCAATAGGCATCAAGGTGGCGAAGGGTTCCAAATGCTTTTGCAGAAGATCGAGCGTCGCGAGCGCGTTTGTCCGATTTGCAAAGGCGCGGGCGACCGCATAGTCGAGAACGGGCCGATCATCCCTGTAGATCGGGGCCTCATTCGCCAGTTTGGCCAAACCAGCGGATCCCATCAGATAGCTGCCCAAAAAGACCTGTGGTCGGTTGAGCCAGTAGAGGGGGCCTCCCCAGTGGCTGTACTCCAGATCGCGGCGAATTTTTTCGCTGGACAGACGTCCTTCGACAACGGCCCGATCAACGGCGAAATCCCGTCCGCCACCGATGAGCAGCAGTTCTGAAGTATTGTACCACAACAGGCTATGGGGAAAAGCCTCTAGAAAGCTTCGCACGGTGCTGCGAAAATGGTCGGCGGTCAAAAGAGACAAGGGGATAAATTGGACCAGAAAACCGCCAGCACGCAGCCGTTTTTGCACTTGGTGATAGAAGTCGGCCGTGTAGAAAGACGCCACGCCGGGACGGGAAAGCTGGCCCAATTCGAGGGAAATCACATCGTAAGTCGAAGGGGTATGGCGCAAATAGTTGCGGCCATCGGCACCGATTAGCTCGACTCTGGGATCTGCCATCCAACTGGAGTCGAAATGGGAGCGGATAAAACCGAAGATGGTAGGTTCGATATCGACGCACTCTAGGTGGTCAATAGAGTAGAGCAGAAAGCGAGCCGCGGTCTGGCCGGTGCCGACGCCCACCAAGAGGACCCGCTTGGGATCGGGATGCAACAACATAGGGACGTGGGCTGCCATTACTTGGTGTGTCTTGCGGTCCCTGCCCTGCCACCAGCGGTTGATCTCGAGTTGAAGTCCTTGATCTTGGCGGATGACCGCCAAGTTGGAGCCATAACCCTCGCGGAAGTCGACAAGCTCTTCTCGCTCGCCCAGAAAGTCGGCGGGAATACGGGTGGCCATCAGATAGGGAACTCCGAGCCATACGCACGAGGAGAGCACTATGAATGCCGCTTTAACGGCTAGGGTAGATGTGCGGTCGAGCCAGATCCACGCAGCGAACCCGACAGCCAAGCTCGTGCCCGTGATGAAGAGGAGACTGCTCTCCAGGCCGAAGAATGGCAGGCCCACAAAGCCGATCGCCAATGATCCTGCGATCCCCCCCAATGTGTTGACTGCGGCGATTTTCCCCGTGCCACTGCTCGCCGCGGATGCGTCCTCGACCACCATTCTCACCGCCAGCGGAAAAGACGCACCTCCTAAAACAGCAGGAGGCAGCAGTAAAACTGCATAAATCCACCACTCCTCCCCCAGACGCCGCCAGATGTCAGACGGGAGCATCATTAGGAGGAGTACTACCAGCCCCAAGAGCACCTGGATAACGCCGAAATACCGTGCTCTATGTATCGTCCCATCAAAGAACAGGGAGGCAAGCATGCTCCCCAACACTAAACCTACTAGCACTACGGCCAAGGTCAGCGTATAGGTGTACACTGTATTGGCGATCAAAAGTCCCAAATAGCGCGTCCACAGCACCTCACCTCCTATCGCTACAAAGCCAACGGCAAAAAACAGCGCAAATACACCCCAATGACCTCTCTCTTCCGTCCCTAGAAGCTGGAGTCGAGCCAGTCCGCTTCTGGCGATTGGCAGAGACCCTGCGATGACGCCTACGAGTATGTTCAGAACTGCCCCGAGTCGTACTGTGCCCAGAAAGCCTAGCTCAGGCAAAAGGATAAATCCGGCGCAGACACAACCCAGGGCTGCGCCCAAGGTGTTGATGCCGTAGAGCAAGCCGACGGAACGAGCGATTTTGGCATCACTGCGCACAAACTGACGACAGAAGAGAGGGAGGGTGGCGCCCATGAGAACCGTCGGCGGCAAGATCACGAATCCCACTAGAACAATCCGAGTCAGGAAGTGCAAAATGGCGTGCCCAGCCAGGGATTGGTAGACGGTGCCGTAGAGGGAGTCTACCAATTCGAAGGCATAGGGATTGGCTAGCACCAAAAGCCCTAGGCCGATTTCAACCAGAGCAAAAACGAGCAGAGGATGGCCGGTCCGCTGACCGTGGCGGCCGAAGAAGTACGAACCGCAGGCTAGGCCTAAGAAGAAAACCGCTAGGACCGTACTGAGGGCAAAGGTAGTGGAGCCGAATAGCAACGAAGCTTGGCGGATCCAGACCACCTCGTACACTAGGCCCGCAAATCCAGAGAGGAAAAAGCAGATGAGCGCAATCAGAAGCTGCACAGTACGAGCGCCTGTAGCCATAGTAGGTGCATTGCTGCTTTCTAGATCGGGGATTATATTGCCGTAACCCTATGTATGGTAAAAAGAAAAAAGGGACCGCGACAACTGGATTGAGTCCGCGATGTCTATTCACCGCTGCTGCAGCGCCTTTTGGGTTGTCCTACTCCTGTATGCTTGCAGCACTGACCATACCCCTCTCGAAAAGGCACGCCCACTAGCGCAGGATCCAGAAGGTGTACGGTTGGTCAACCGAGGGGCTTTATTTTTAAAACAGGGCCAGCCGCGCCAAGCTCTGACCGTTCTGCGCCAAGCCGCAAAACGGGTGCCCAAGCTCCCCTCAGTCCACTTTAACTGGGGGCTAGCCCACGTTCGTCTAGGTGAGTACGGGCTGGCTATCCCCTTCCTGCAACGGGCTGTGGGACTCGATTCGCTCAATGGTTCTTTTCGCTTTGTCTTGGGGAATGCTCTTAGCGCCGAACACCGCTACCCCGAGTCGATACTCCATTATCAGCGCGCCATTGAGTTGGAACCAGAAGAGGCGCTCTATCGCTATCAACTCGGTAAATCTCTGAGAGCCACGGCAGATTTTGACGGGGCCATTGCCGCCTTTGAAGCAGCACTGGATTTGGAGCCCGATTTTGTAGATGCCCTCTACCACCGCAGCGAATTGCTCGGGCGCAGCGATAGACCCGCCGAAGCCGAGGCTGGATACAAAAAACTGTTGGTGCTGGCACCTCATCATGTAGCCGCTCTCGTCGCCTTAGCCACCTTGCAAACCCAAGCGGGGAGACATCGAGAAGCCGTGTCTACCCTAGAACAAGCCATCGCGCGGGAACCGCGTCACGCCCAGGCCCACTACTTGCATCACCAAGTCCTCAACCGGATGGAGAGAGCCGCCGAAGCGGCCAAAGCACTGCAAATTTACCAGCGCCTGAGCACGGCCAAGCGCCACTATGATCAGGGACAAATCTACCTGCTTAAAGGTAAACAGGCGCAGGCAATCACCTCTTTCTCCCAAGCTATAGAGATCGATTCTTCTTTTGTTGATGCGTACCTCAGCTTGTGTATTGTGCATTTACAAGTAAACGACCCGCAAAGTGCTCGTCACCTCTTGGAACAGATCCTCGGCTTAGCGCCCGAACATGTGGAAGCCCATTCGCTATTGGGGGAAACCCATCTCCTCGAGAGGGATTTTGCCGCGGCCCAAAAATCTTTTGTCGCGGCTATTGCCCTCGACTCTACTTCAGTGCGTGCCGTCTTTGGCCTAGGCCGATCCTCGTTATTGAGCAAAAATTATCAGCAAGCCGATGCCGCGCTGCGCCGGACCCTGGAATGGGCCCCGACACATCTTCCCATTTATGTTGAGGCCCATTACGCTCTGGCCCTAACCCAAGTACAGCTCAAGAATTACGAAGAGGCCAAAACTTTATTCAAGAAGGTACTGGCACTAGATCCAGACTATCCCCAAGCCGAGACCAAATTGGCTTGGTTGGAAGCGTCTTTCTGACAAAGACAAACTCTTACACTATGTCCAATCGATTTATTAATCGCCTCGGCATCTGCGTTTTTTTTCTTTCATTTTTTAGCTGTTCCGAGTCCCAAATGCCCAAGTCAGAGAGCGACCAGCTCTACGGAGAAGGGCTGCGCTACTTCTATACCAACCGCCTTGACCTAGCCGGCGAACGCTTCCAGAAAGTATTGGAACTGGCACCCGACAGCACCGTGGCGCTAGTTCGTTTGAGCGAAATCAGCCTCAAGCAGGGGCGCAAGAATCGGGCTCAGAACATCCTGTGGGAGCTGTGTAGCCCAAGTGCAAGCCGCGATCTGAGCCAAGCCGATCCCATCCGTCTGACCCTTCTACAGCTTCCGCCCGATTTGCGTGGACGGCCCGAGGCGCGAATTCTCCAAGCGCGGCTCATGGCCTTTGAGGGCCGGGCTTTGGAAGCCCGAGCCATCGCCGCTCAGGTTTTGAGCGAGCACCCTCAGTCCCTGGATGCCCGCCTGCTCTTAGCCGAATTAGCTTTGAAAGCGGCCTCTACTATGGATTTGGGCAAAGCCCGCGATCTGAGCCGCCAGATCCTGCTCCAGGTGCCTACTCACCGAGACGCGGGCTTGATGTTGCTCGAATCTCAACTACGACTAGGCGAATTTAATGGGGCTGTCGAAGTAGCTAGCTCTCTGCTCGAAGTCTACTCCGATGACGGTTATGTTGCGTTGCTGGCAGGCACAGCCGCATTTTGGGGCGACCATAGGGACGTTATTCCGCTGCTACGGCAGGCGGTGGACCTAAATCTGGACCACTATCCCGAGCGTCTCAAAAGTCTGTGGCTGCTTAGATTGGCTTGGGAGCGGCAGGGCGGTTATCCGGTGGACTTGCCCGAGCGCTACCGCTTCAATCCCTTTGTCCAGATGTCGGCCAGCCGAGCAGTGGTTTTCGCCGATATCGGGCTCCAGGCCGGTGTTGATAAACGCGATCGGGGTCGGGGTAGTGCTTGGCTCGACTTCGACGGCGATGGCGATCTGGATATTTTTAGTGTTGGTATCCAGAGTACCCACGCCCTCTACCGCAACGAAGGGCGGGGCCGGTTTGAGGATGTAGCCCCTCTTTGGGGCTTGGACGATTCGCGAGGTGGTTGGGGGGGAACGGCCGCCGATTTCGATAACGATGGGGACGCCGATCTTTTTGTGACCCGAGACGCTTGGGAGGGCGCAGCCGCCAATTCCCTCTATCGCAACGAGGACGACCACTTTGTCGATGTGGCGCAAAGAGCGGGCCTAGACGAGGCCCAGGCCAGTTTTACTGCCGCTTGGGGCGATGTAGATCTAGACGGGTATTTGGACCTCTATGTAGCCAATGGGGTCATTGGAGATGGTGGACGCAATAATTTGTGGCATAACCAGCAAGATGGGACGTTTGCAGATATTGGCCAATCATCGGGAACAGCGGATTCGAGCAAGACCATCGGCACGGCCTTTGGCGATTACGATGGAGATGGGTATTTGGATCTCTATGTCGTAAACATTGGCACGCCCAATCGGCTCTACCACAATGAGACAGATGGTGCTTTTGTGGACAGAGCGGACCAAGCAGGGGTAATCTTCCCCTTGGACGGTGGCTACGTAACCTTTTTTTTCGACTTTAATAACGACGGCCAACTCGACCTTTTCGCTTCGACTATGAGTGCTTTCGAGGATGTGCTCAATAGCTGGGTAGAAGGCCGCGCAATTGAACCCAACCGACCCTTTCTATACCTCAATAACGGCGACGGAACGTTCACGGATATTGCAGTCCCAGCGGGTTTGGGGCGCTCGTTCGGCTCGATGGGCATTGGCCTAGGCGACGTCGACAACAATGGTTTTCCGGACATCTACTTGGCTAATGGTGGGCCCGAGATGTACCGGCTCGAACCTAATGCTCTCTTTCTCAATCAGGGGGACGGTCGTTTTGTCGAAGTGACATCCGCCGCCGGAGTCGGCAATCTAGGTAAGGGACACGGTGCCACCTTTGCCGATTTTGATGCCGATGGCGATCTGGATCTATACGCAGGTTTGGGCGGCCACTACGACGCCGATGTCTGGCCCAATAGTCTCTACCGCAACGACGGCCCCGTCGGCAATTATCTGGGGCTGAAACTGGTGGGTACAGCTAGCAATCGCGACGCCATTGGGGCGCGGGCCGTAGTTTATTGCGGTGCTCGACAAGTCCATGGCCAAGTGGCCAGCGGCTACGGTTTTGGTTCGAGCAATGCTCTGGCTCTGCACTTGGGGTTGGGGCAGGCTAACCAAGTGGAGCGGTTGGAGGTTATCTGGCCCAGCGGCAAAGGCCAAATTTGGGAAGAAGTGCCTGTCAACCGCCTCTTGCGCATTGTCGAAGGCGAAGCCAACTACTCCATAGTCGGGGAGTAGCCTACCACAGAGGACCTTTTGAACATGAGTAAACAAGAAAAACAGCCACAACTGCCGCATGACGAGGAGTACCGCAAGCTATTCGGTTTAGATATCTATCTGACTCCCGTGTTCTCGATCTCCAGTATTACCATCGTCGTTTTTGTCGTCGGGTCACTCGTCTTCCAGGAAGCCGCGACGGAAGTTTTCAAAAATACCCGCGAGTGGATCACGATAAACCTCGATTGGTTTTTCTTGATTGCTGCCAACCTCACCTTGCTCTTTTGCCTATATGTGGCATGTTCGCCTCTCGGCAAGGTGCGCCTCGGGGGGGCCGATGCAAAACCCGAGTACTCCAACGCAACTTGGTTTGCCATGCTCTTTGCGGCCGGCGTGGGCATCGGTCTGCTGTTTTACGGGGTGGCAGAGCCGCTCTACTACTTCCAAAAGCCGCCGCTTGGCATCCCCGCCGGAACAGAAGAAGCCGCTGCCGTCGGCATTGCGGCAACCGTTTTTCACTGGGGGCTACACGGTTGGGGCATTTACGGCCTCGTGGGGCTCGCGCTCGCGTACTTCGCCTACAACCGGGGACTGCCGCTCACCATCCGCTCGGCGTTCTATCCCTTGTTTGGCGACCGCATCTGGGGCTGGCCTGGCCATATCATCGATACGTTCGCCATCTTCGCCGGTCTGTTCGGGCTTGCAACCTCGCTCGGCTTGGGGGTCAAGCAGGTAACCTCCGGTTTGAATTATCTGTTTGGTGTTCCCGCGAATAACACCACCATGGTAGTGCTGATTGTGGTGATTACGTCCATCGCGCTGACATCGGTGCTGGCGGGTATTAATGTCGGGATCAAGCGCCTCAGCCAGTTCAATATAATTCTCGCGTTGTTGTTGCTGTTGGCGATTATTGTTCTGGGGCCGACGCTCTATATTTTCCGCAGTATGTTCGCTGCGCTCGGTAGCTATCTCGTCAAGATTGTGCCGCTCAGTAACTGGGTAGGGCGCGAAGATACGGATTTCCTGCACGGTTGGACGACCTTCTACTTGGCCTGGTGGTTTGCCTGGGCCCCTTTTGTCGGCACGTTCATCGCCCGCATTTCCAAGGGCCGCACAGTGCGCGAATTCATAATTTTCGTGCTCATCCCGCCGATGGTGTTGTGTTTGCTGTGGTTTGGGACCTTTGGCGGCACGGCTCTCTATCAGCACACCGTTGAGGGCTATACCGGTGTAACGGAGAATGTTGCGGCGTGGAAGCTGGAAATCGCCTTGTTCAAAATGTTCGACCAACTCCCGCTGACGAAGCTACTTTCATCGGTGGCGATCCTGCTGACTATTGTATTTTTCGTCACCTCGTCGGACTCCGGTTCGTTGATTCTTGACACCATCGCAGCCGGCGGCAAAGTTGACGCCCCAGTAGCGCAACGCGTCTTCTGGTGTACTATCGAAGGGTTAGTCGCTATAGCACTCCTACTTGGCGGAGGGCTGAATTCGTTGCAGGCAGCCTCGCTCGCAACCGGCCTCCCGTTCGCCATTGTCATCTTGGGAATGGCTGTCTGCGTCTGGATAGGGCTGCGCAGCGAACGGATTCGCTGACGAAGCACTGGCGTCGACGGCTTGACGCACAATCCCAAAGGCCGGCGGTTCAAGCTGGCGGTTACTTACGGGTTTGGGGGCGGGTAGTAGGTACCTCGATTTCGGCCAAGTAGATATCGCTTTCCGAGGATTTGTAGCGGAACTCGGCAAAATGCCGGGGCTTGACCATACCCGTCCAATAGGCGACATCGGAATAAAACGAGATCACCAACTTGCCGGGCTCGGGGGAGACCAGACCGGGATAAGAGGCGTCGCCACCCTGCGGGAAGTAGCGGATCAGTTCGGCCTTGCCTTTGGTGAGGTAGTAGAGGCCCGTGGTGCCGTTGCCGACTCCTCCCCACTCGCCGCCTTGGAACTGGGTTGGATAGTCGCTGGACCCTGCGCTGGGAAGGCGGACGCGGCCGGCCAGGTACTCCCTGCCGGCGGTTCGGCAAATTACCGGGGCGTCGCATTTGACCTGCAAGTCGTTCCCTTCCCAGGACGTATAGGGGGGTTGAGACCAGTACATTGAGGCGTTGTTGGCGCGGACTATGCACCACAATTCGCCATCGGGCCGCCAGTAGAGTTCCGACTCTTCAGTGAACTCCGGCAGTTCGGCGCGGGTGACAATTTCGGCCCGTCGGGTCCAGTGGACCCCGTCCTCGCTGACGATCAACTCAAAGGGCCGCTCCTCGTGGTGGAGGTGGCAAATGGCCGAGTAGAATAGCCCCTCGCGCCAGCGGACCCGCCAAGTGTAGGGATGATCGTCGCCGAGGGCGAGCAGTGCGGGCCGAGACCAGTGGACGCCGTCGTCGGTCCAAGAGACATAGGAATGGATCGGGTTGCGCGTGCCAATGAAGAGATACAACCGGTCTGGCGTGGTGCAAAAGTGCCCGTCTGCGGCCGCGCAGCCATCGGCGACGCCAGCGGGCGATTCAAAGTCGATCACCGGACGCCACCGCCGCAGATCGTTAGAGCGGAGGACGACCTCAACACTGTTGCCGGCAACGTGGTCGGTGCCCCGCCGGTAGCACAGCCAGTACATATCCTTCCACAGGGCCAGATCCGTAAAGGCGTTGTACCAGCCGTCGCGGACTACGGTGCGCAGTGCGGTGATATCCGCGGTGGGAAAATCGGATCTTTCGTCGTTCATAAGTTGTACTCTCCGCGCGCATTCCAGCCCGGATACTGCTCTTCGAGGCGGGCTAGCGTCTCTTGGGTGTAGTATTCGTGGCCGGCGGGCGGAAAGCGGAAAAGTGCTCGTTCGCGCGCCGAAAGCCGGCCGATAAAAGCCCTGAAGTGCTCGTTCATCCCTAGGTTGGTAAAGCTGCTCACGCCCTCCCAGTAGTGATCGGCGCGACCGTAGATCCGGGTGGCGGAATAGCGCTGCCCCGCGCAGCCCTTGAACACGGTCGCCGAGTGCCAGAGATGGGTGTTGAAGATCATGATCGTGCCTGCCGGCACCGTCAGCAAAACCCGCTTGCTCAGATCCTGGCCATAGGGCTTGGGCACGATCTGCATCGGCGCTTGGTTTTCGTCCACAGCTTCGGGAAAGTACCAGGTGCTGATCTGCCCGTAGCGCCGATCGGATGTGGGGGGCAGGAGCGAGTTGTTGCCATTGTCGATGTGCAGGCCCGGCTGCTCGGCCCCGGGGTCGGGGTAGCGCGCCCAGTTGTGGGCATAGCGAAAGTGGATGTCCTCGGTGTCGAGTACCCGCTGGACGAACTCGATGAGGTCCCAGTCGATGATGAATTCATTGAAGAACGTATCGGCGTAGGGAAAGTCGTCCCTCAGGAGCCGATCTGCGGGCGGGTCGTCGGCGAGTGCTTCCCAAGGGAGGAGGGTCCGGCGGATGGCCGCGGCGATCTGGGCCCGGCGTTGTTCTGGATAGAAATTCTCTACGGCCACGAAGCCCTGTTCTACAAAAGTCTGCAAATGATCGTCTGTTAGTTTCATGCTCCCTCCTCCGCGTTTTTATTTCCGCTTGGATTATACAGTCAAAGCTGCTCCGTGCCTATTGCAGGCCGCTGTCCGTATTACCAATATACATTGATATTTTCCCCTAACCGCGAGGAATGCCATGAGCGCTACCTATAATTACGAAGTCGTCGAACACTGGGGCCTAGGGCCCCAAGGCCGCCCCATGGGCGGCGTGGTGCCCGGAGTGGCTGCCGATAGCCAGGGCCGGGTCTTTGTGGCTCGCCGTCATCCCCCTGCCCTGCTGGTCTATGACCGCGACGGGACTTATCTCGACACTTGGGGAGCCGATCTGCTAGGGAACCCCCACCTCCTGTGGGTTGACGGCGAGGACCAAGTGTACGCGGCCGACACCGACACCCACACCATCCGCTGCTTCAATCCGCAGGGGGAAGTGGTCCATACTTGGGGTACGCCGGGCGTGCCGGGCGCACCCGATCAGCCCTTTAACCAGCCCACTAAAGCCATGCGCGGCCCTTCTGGGGATTTGTACGTGGCCGATGGGTACGGCCAGTTTCGCATCCACCGCTTTTCGGCTGCGGGAGAACTGCTCCATTCGTGGGGATCCGGGGGCACTGGTCCGGGTCAATTCGCCCTGCCCCACAGCCTGTGGGTTGACCGCGACGAGCGGGTCTGGGCCGTTGACCGCGAAAACAACCGCATCCAGCGCTTTGACTCCGGGGGCCGCTACTTGGACGAATGGACCGACTTGGTAATGCCCATGGATCTCTTCATCACCCCGGACGATACAGTGTACATAGTCGAAGCCCCGTCGCGCGTCAGCATCTTCGACCTAGAAGGGCACCTGCTGGCTCGCTGGGGCGAGGACGGCTCGGCCCCGGGTCAATTCGCCGACTCCCCGCACAGCATTTGGGTGGACGAGGAAGGCTCGCTGTACATCGGTGAAGTAGCTACCCTGCACGATAGGGTGCAGAAATTCCGCCGCGTTTAGGGACTACTAATTTTAATCAGGAAGATGATATGGAACTTGTGAGGTATCCAGACCGCCGCCTTGAGGTGCTAGACGAGCGCTTCGCCAAGTACAAGCTGGCCAATGCCGCCCTCGAAATGATCTGGACCGGTGGGCGCTGGCTTGAAGGCCCCGTGTGGTTTGGCGACGGCCGCTATCTACTGTTTAGCGACATCCCCAACAACCGCATTCTCAAGTGGGAAGAAGAGACCGGGGCCGTCTCGGTCTTCCGCAAGCCATCCAACAACACCAACGGCAACACGCGCGACCGCGAGGGACGATTGCTGTCATGCGAACACGACGCGCGCCGCGTCACCCGGACGGAATACGACGGTTCAATCACCGTGTTGATGGACCAGTTCGAGGGCAAGCCGTTGAATGCCCCCAACGACATCGTGGTGAAGTCGGATGGATCGATCTGGTTTACGGACCCCGGGTACGGCATTCTGATGGACTACGAGGGGCATCGGGATAAGTTTGAGAATGTCGCCAACGTGTACCGTCTCGATCCGGACACTGGGCAAGCAACGGTGGTGGCAGGCGACTTCCAGCGGCCCAACGGCCTCTGCTTCAGCCCGGATGAGTCATTGCTCTACATCGTCGATACCGGGCGCTCCGACGGCCCCGAATACCCCACTCACATCCGCGTTTTCGACGTCCATGGCGACCGCATTACAAACGGGCGCGTCTTCGCTGACATGGGGCCTGGCTCGTCGGATGGTATCCGCACCGACGTGGATGGCAACCTGTGGTCGGGGGCCTGCTGGGCGGGCGAGGGCTACGACGGCGTGCATTGTTTTGCCCCCGACGGCACCTTGATCGGCAAGATCCACCTGCCAGCACCCTGCGCTAACCTCTGCTTTGGCGGTGCTAAGAAAAACAGGCTGTTCATAACCTGTTCGCAGTCGCTGTTTTCGGTGTACGTCGAGACGAACGGGGCTCAGAAACCGTAGAGCCCCCATCTCTTGGTCTGGGCAAGAAGCCCGCCCAGCGGAGTTGACCAAGGTTCAAAGGCCCGTTTAACTTCCTATCCTTCTGAATCGAGGATGAGATGCACGGAGTTGGAATCATCGGTGCTGGCAGCGTCTCTAGGGGACATCTGCGAGCGGTGGCGGCCCTTGAATCTACGCACTTGCGGGCGGTCGCCGACACCGACGCGGAACGCTTGGCCCGCGTCTGCGCGGAGCACGGTTGCCAAGGCTACTCCTCCTATGAGGATCTGCTCGCGGACGAGCGGGTTGACCTCGTCATCGTCTGCTTGCCCCACGGCCTGCACTGCGAAGGGACCGTAGCCGCCTTGGAGGCCGACAAACACGTGCTGGTGGAAAAACCGATGGCCGTCAACGTGGAGCAATGTGACGCCATGATCGCGGCCGCGCGGCGAGCAGGCAAACAGCTCTCCGTCGGCCACATGCACCGCTTCTCGCCAACGAACCGGGCCGTGAAGAAGCTGCTGCGCGAGCAGGCCGTGGGAGACTTGGTTTGTCTCTGTGACGAAGCCTACCGCCCCTTCGGCCCCAACAGGCCGGCTTGGTACCTCGACAAGGCGACGCACGGGGGCGTGTGGTATCAGAATGGCATCCACCTGATTGATCGATCCTGCTGGTGGACGGGCAGTCTCGTCGTCGCCGTCAAGGCTTTGATCGACAGCCGTTTCTTCGAATTCTCAGCGGACGACGTGGCCATGGCGCTTTTGCAATTCGACAACGGCGTGTACTCGACCCTGATTCACGTGTGGTGGAGGACGGGCGGGCGGCGTTACAGCACGGAATTCGTCTGCACGGACGGCATGATCCAACTGCGCAAGGGGATCGAATCGAGAAGGGACGATCTTTTTATCGGCCGGGACGGGGACTGGGAACAGGTCGAGGTAGCCGAGAATCACGACACCACGACGCGGCAGTTGGGCGCGTTCGTCGAGGCGATTGACGCGGGAACGGAGCCACCGGTGACGACTGAATACGCCCGCCATCTGGTGGCGGTCCTGACGGCGTGCATGGAGTCGTCCCGCCTCGGCAGAGAAGTGGTGCTTGAAGCATGAACGATACCGAGCTGTGCTATCTCTCTGGCGTTGAACTGCGCCGCCTGTACGAGCGCCGCGAGCTGTCCCCGGTGGAGGTCACCGAGGCGGTGCTGCGCCGAATCGAAGCGCTCGACCCAAGGCTCAACGCCTTCGTCACGGTCACGCCGGAGCGGGCCTTGGCCGAGGCACGCGCCGCCGAAGCCGCCTTTGCCGGTGCCGAAGATCCGCCTCCCCTAGCCGGCATACCCGGTTCGCTGAAAGATCTGACGGCGACGCGTGGGATCCGCACCACCCGGGGGTCGCTGCTGACCGCCGACTGGGTCCCGGACTTTGACGCGCCCCTTGTCGAACGTCTACGCGATGCCGGCATGGTGTTGCTCGGCAAGACGAATACGCCGGAGATCGGCTGGAAGGGAGATTCGGGCAATCGCGTCGTTGGACCAACCCACAACCCTTGGCGGCACGGACGCACGCCGGGCGGCTCTAGCGGCGGAGCCGCGGCGGCCGTGGTCGCTGGCATGGGCGTGCTGGCCCAGGGCACGGACGGTGCTGGCTCGATCCGCATCCCGGCTGGCTTCTCGGGTGCCTTTGGCTTCAAACCCTCCTGGGGACGAGTGCCTCAGTACCCGGCCAGCGTGGTGGAGACCCTGTCCCACGCTGGGCCGATCACCCGCACCGTCGGCGACGCCGTGCGGATGCTTGAGGTCATGGCCGGTCCCGATGCGCGGGATCGCACCTCGATGCCAGCCGAACCGTTGGCGCTTGATGAGATCGAGGCTGGCGTGGATGGGCTACGCGTGGCTTGGTCGCCCGACCTAGGGTACGCGGCCGTCGATGCTCAGGTCGTTGAGACTGCACAAGCGGCGGCCCGTCGCTTCGCGGATCTCGGTTGCACCATCGAGGAGGCGCACCCGGCCGGCGAAGATCCGTGGCGTCTCATCCACGTCCTGTGGTCAACGGCTTTCGCCGCTTCCTTCCGCGACCAGTTCGACCAGATCGCCGATCGCCTCGATCCGGGCCTGCGCGCCGTCGTCGAAGAGGGGTTCGAGTTTCGTGGGACGGACGTGGCCAATGCTTATATAGAGCGCAACGCGTACTACCACCAATGGCGGGAGTTCTACGAGCGCTACGACCTGCTGCTGACGCCGACGCTGCCGGTCACCGCCTTTGCCGCTGGCGACGACCACCCCGGTTCGATCGCCGGCCGCGCCACCACCTACCTGAGCTGGACGGCCTTCACCTACCCGGTGAATCTCACCGGCCTGCCCGCTGCCAGCGTGCCCTGCGGCCGCGTCGATGGCCTGCCCGTGGGCCTGCAGATCATCGGCGGCTGGCGGCAGGATCGCACCGTGTTGCGCGCCGCCCGCGCCTTCGAGCAACTCGCCCCTTGGAGCCACGAGCGCCCGCTTCTCTGACCTAGGGGAAAAGCTCAACTTCATCCATTGATGCGGCGGCCAAGCTAGTCTATATTGGACTATAACGACAACCTAGCTGGAGGAGCTATGACCGCCCGACACTCAGAATCCCACCGCGTTTGGACCGTCGCCGAGGCCAAGGCGCGTTTGTCCGAAGTCCTGCGTCGCGCCGAAGAGGAAGGGCCTCAACATATCGGCATGCGAAAGTCCTTCGTTGTAGTCCCCGCCCACGTATGGGCCGAGAAAGAGTCGCAGCGCCAACCCATGGGCCAGTGGTTGGTAGCCAACATGCCCCGTGGCGCGAACCTCGAGATCACCAGAAATAGAGAATCCCGGCGGGAAATCCCATTCGCGTCTGAAGACACAGGGTGAGCGGGTTTCTTCTAGACACCAATGTGGTCTCGGAGTTGACAAAAGACGCGCCAAATCCGCGGGTTCTCGCATTCCTGACCGAACAAGACGACTTGTGGTTATCCGCGATAGTGTTGCATGAGCTGGAGTTTGGCTTGCAACTGCTGCCGCCGGGACCACGTCGCGACGGGTTGCGGTCGGTGCTGTCAGAGTTCATTTCGGCGTATGAGGACCGCATCCTGCCCTTGGAGAGGACGGGGGCAGAGCGGGCTGCCCAATTCCGGGCGCAGGCGCATCGCTCCGGTCGCGTGCTGGACTTGGGGGATGCGCTGGTCGCCGGGACAGCCAAAGTTCATGGCCTCTCTGTTGCGACGCGGAACGTCGGGGACTTCGCAGACCTAGACGTGGACGTCACCAACCCTTGGGAAGACGCCTCAACCCCCCCTCAACCAATCCACCGTCGAAGCGAGTGAGGATAGTGCCGACCCACTGGAAAAGGAGACTGGAAATAATGCGGAACATGGCGAATAAACTCTGGCGGGCGTGAGAGAGGGTAAGCGACGGTGTTAGCGATAATTGAGTCAAGACAGTGAGGGTGCGCCAATGAAGGTGAGAAAGATCGTCTATCTGATTCACTCAATGCTCTACAGCGACCTGGCCGTCACCGATCCGAAAACCCTGCGCAACACGAACGCCGGGATCTATCTCGAGCGCGAGTTGCTGTGCGAACGACGTTGGCGCGCGGCGATCCGTCAACTGGAGCCGGATGCGATTTACGCCCAGCTCGACGGGGGGCGGGAAATCCTCGCCTACGCTAGGCAACAACTCGGTGACGACCGCGTTCTCGAGCCCCGCGCCGAGTGGTATGACGGGATCGACCCCGAGCAGTACAGGCAGGACCTGACCGACTCGTTCTCGTCGCAGCTAGCCGACAAGGGTCATCACCTCGATTGCGAGACCACCGAGCTGGAGTTGTGGGGCGAGTCATTCACTGGATGTGTTTACGGTTACGGCACCGCACTTGGCCGACAGCTCGATCTCAAGACTCCGGCGTTTGACAATTTTGACATGACGGTGCCAGACCAACGCCTCCTTTGCAAAGCGGAGTTGGTGACCCATTTTCTGCTCCCGGACAGCGCCACGCGAGGCTACCTCTTCGACGGTCCACTGGGCTATCCGATCGGTCTCTTCCTCGACGGGTTCAGGACGAGTGACGCAGGAGCCACGGGCAAGATTAGGCTCGACCTGAACCCTAATAAAGTGATTTTGGAAAACCCCTTGGGGATCACCCTGTATGCCCAGCTCAGCATCGATCGACCCAATCGCAAGATCCCCGTACACCCCACGCGCGACTTTGACGGCATAACGGCTACCGCCACGGGGCTGGAAATACCACTGGGTAGCGCGCACTCCATTTTGGGTGTGCTGATGAGCCCGGCCGACTTGCTTGCGGCCATGCAAACCGCCACCGTCTGCTAAGAAAGTGATGGGCACGAGCAGGCCGGTTCTTTAGTATCTGGAAAAGGAGACTAAAAACAATGCAGGATATGGCGGATAAGCTGGATCAATTGGAGCGCGACGGCTATGTCTTGATCGAAGGGGCCTTGAGTCCTCAAGAGACGGAATTGGTGCGTCAGCGGGTGGACCACGCGCGCAAGATGGGCTGGGAGGAAGGCTTGAACGCCGTGGGCAATATGTGGTTTGATTCGCTCTTGGACCGCGAGCCTGAAACCTTCGTCCCCTTAGTGAGCCATCCGAGCGTGCGCCCTTATTTGGAGGGCATGATGGGGAAGCAATGCCAGCTACGCAGCCTGCGAGCGCACATCAATCCAGGACCCTACCTGCAAGAGTGGCACATGGATTTTTACGGCTATTGGGAGGAAAAGCGCCAAGTCGAGCAATACCGCTTGGCGGCCCAGCCCGTAGGGGTCAATGTGACCTATTACCTGCAGGACAACGGGCCGGGAGATGGCCACCTCAAATACGTCGAAAACGGCCATTTGCAGGAGCCTCCCCATCTCTACCCCATGGACCGCCCCAAATTCGAGGCTTGGTGTGACGCCCAGAAGCACGTCGTCCTCTACCCCAAGGCGGGCGATTGCGTCGTCTTTCTGAGCCACATACCGCACCAAGGGGCCAAAGAGCGCGACGATATGGAGCGCAGCAATGTGGTATGCCACTACCAGATGACGCCGATGTACGAGGGTATCTGGCACGTGTCGCGGCCTAGGGGGTACAACGGCACCTTTCCCTTTGTCTAGGGAACTTTTTACACGGCTATCAGCTCTGGGTAGTCCGGCCCCTCGACAATTTCGCCCACGCCCACGGTTTCGACATTGCCCATGCGCTCGTTCCAATTGTCGCCTAGGCGACGGGTGTAGCCGGGCATGAGGTGCATGATATAGCTGCGCCGTGGGTTGTCGGTCTTGTTGCCGTACGAGCCGTGGAAGGTGCGGCAGTGGTGGAAGTGGCACTCAATCGAGGTAGTCGTCTTCGGGCCGATTAGACCCGAATAGAGCATCGCAAAAAGTCCACTCTCCGGCTAGATCTTTGGGTTTTATAAACTGGAGCAGGTTATAGTTTTCTGCGCCGATTCTCTCGGCGAAGGTCAGATTCGCGTAGAGACACGTGGTTTCCAGTTGCGTCTCTCCTAGCTTCCCCTTCAGCAAGCCAAGCGCAATCGAAGGTCGTTCGACACTTGCGTACGGCATCGCCACCAAACAAATATCCATAGCTATTCATTCATCAGTAGTTGTTCAGCGACCTTTCGCACTACATAAACGTTGACCGCATTCCCAAGAGCTTTGAATGCAGCCGTCTGGGTTGACGGAAGATGCGGCAAGTGCCCCATGCTTTGAAGGCGGCTACTTTCCTGAACTGTCATATACCGACATTCCCATCCAATAACGGGCACCTGGCTTGTTGTCATGGCGACGAGGGAGGGAGCCGTCGTCGGACGCTTAACACGAATGCCTGAAGCACGAAACTGAATGACGTACTTCCAGATGTCCCGTTCCTCTCCCTTGCAATTCCATTCAAACTTTTGAAAGCTCGGGTCAAAACTACGGATTGAGGGGAGCCATTTGTTAATCCATGACTTATGGCGTTTGTAAAAGGCTCGGTTCTGCCGTATGAAGTCGACCTTCCACTTTGGAAAGCAAAGCGCCGAATCACGGGCATATCCGGGCAACGCCGCACGAATATTCTCTGCGTTTATATCGCGAAGCGAGACCCCAAAGCTGCCCTTGAATGAGCCTATTTTTGAGAACCCTACTCCAGCGGGTGACTTGTTAATGTACGGATAGGTAGCTCCAAACTCCATCGCCCAAATGGGAAAGGATGGCAACTCCTCTTTTTTGGGAAAGCGGTCTAGGAATTGCTGCCATGCCTTCAAGTACAATACGAAGCGTTTAGGGAGCGGCCGAGCATCCTCAGGATTCTCATCCAAAACTGAGCTTATGGAAAGCTCATGCTTTTGTGATGGAGATGGCCACGAAAACCCGTTTAGGCCACCACGCTGGCCAACGATGAACATCCGTTTGCGAATCTGGGGTACGCCGAAGCTATGCGGTGATAGTACTCGATCCTGGACGCTGTAGCCGGCTCGGCGGAGCCTGCCCTCGATCTCGCTCCAAGTCCTCCCTTGCCTGTGCCGTATGAGGTTAGGAACATTCTCCATGATGAAGTAGCGTGGCGTGTGGGTCCTAAGAATGCGGATGACGTAGTCGATTAAATCCCCCCAATGAGGGCATTTGAGACCTTGTTGACTACCGGCTTTGGAGAATGGCTGGCAGGGAAATCCGGCACAGAGAATATCGTGAGCGGGCAACGAGGAGATATCAAGAGTGCGGATATCACCGAATGGACGGATTCCAAAATTTTTCTCGTAAATAGCAGCGAGATCCTCATTAACCTCACAGGCGAAGACGCAGCGATGCCCCAGCTCATTGAGCGCAATATGAAAGCCTCCGAGTCCTGCAAATAGGTCAATAAAGCGCAACGGTTTATACATTCGATTTTCCGTTATACTTGCGAGCCTCTGGCCTATAGTCAATTCTAACCTGAGAGTGGTTCGACGCACTCTTGGGCTACGGCTCTGATGATCTCGCGCTCCTCACGGTCGTTCTCGTTTTTGAATCTCACCAGCCTAATTCTATCCAGCACTACGCCGTCGAAGGCTAGCTTCTCCATCATTTGTCGCTCTACATGATGAGGCACGGCCAGAAATGGCAATGGTCGATTCCTAATGCAAATGAATTGAGCCCATCTCCCTGGGTTCGGCTCATTGATTTTTTTTGACCAGATATCGCTTCTCCCTACTGTGGCTTGACCGATGAATACCCAAGCACTCGATCGTGGATCTTCTTCCCAACTCATATGGCTAAGAACGTCCACGCCTTCGTCGTGCCCTTTTTCATATCTCGGTGCCGCATTCGGCACTGACTTGAGCCCAACCTGATTGCACGCTGCGCATAATGCTTTCTCAAAGGAACCTCTCGACCTGCGAAGCGTCGCGACTCCGGCAGATAACAACCCGCGGTCATTTAGGATCTTTGTCACTATATGCTCAAACAGTTCTTCCGGTTTATGCGATAAGCCCACATTGAACGCATGGGCAACGGTAAGTGAGAGCATTGCTACATACGGGCATGATTCACGATCAAGATCAGGTTTCAATGAGACTAAACCCTCCGTGATCGCAAAGGGATAGCGACGGGATAACAGGCGGCATCGCTCCTCTATCTGCCCGAAAACGATAGAAGCTAAGTCATGAGCCTCGTCAAGGCGCCCCTCCAGCGTTTCCCGAGGGTAATGTGAGAAATCACCTTCAGATGGCTGAAGCAACTCAAGATTCCAGTGGTTATCAGCAAAGAAGTCCTCCACGATCCCGCGTCTAACCGGATGTTTCAGCGCAAGCAGTTCTACGTAATCCGCGATTAGGGAGGCTCGTGCATACTGCCCGTAAGTGTCAGGTTCAGGGCTTGTTATCACGAGAATCCTCCACCCGGTCTTTGACGATGGCGAGCGCAGAGCGAGCAACCGAGGAAAGAGTCTCCGTAGCTGCGAGCAGATCGTTCGATATCTGCGGCATATCCGCCCGATGAAGAATATCTAGGAATAGCTGCACTCTCTGCACTAGTCGTCTAGCTTGTACATCCAAGTCTAGTTCCTCAATGATCTGCTTGACCAAGCCTAGGTCTCTCGTGCGACGTAGCGTTTCATGCACGCGCTCATCCATGAGAGCTCTCCCATAGACGGTAACGTCACGCGAGTCTCCTAGCACCGCACGTCCCTCGCCTGGCTCGATCTTGAGATCGCGTAGTACTTCTGCGAGATGTGCTTCATTGATTCCTGAAAGAGCCTGCTCGATATCATTGTAGGTTTGTGTTTGACCGAGTCCAATATGCTTCCTTATGTCCGCTGAGTTCATACAACGAAGCCAGACTCCGAATCGGCTTTCCTGGACATAGCTGACGTCCATCCCAAATTCTTCTCTTGCGTGTAGCAAGATGCGAATTGCAAGGTAAGAATTTCTGATACCTTGAGCATTGCTGCCGACCCTTCGACCGAGTTCACGAAACGGATTGGCGACGTTCTTTTTTTTGAGTTGATTCACCTCTGAAAGAAGATAGCGAGCCTTTGCCTCGGGGGGCCATGTTTTGAGCGCACCGATATGCCTGAATCCGACATAAGCGTGGACCGCATCGCGATCCGCTATGAGACAGCAGGGGATCTCACGAAGTCCGTCCAGTTCCTCTTTGGATGGATCGATGGTACCAAAGCAGAGTTCGTCATCTTCAGACGAATGGTGTAAGACTTTGAGCGCCGCGAGTCTTCGATTGCCTTCAACGACGACATATCGTTCATCCTCGCCTCTCTGAACGATCAGCGGTTCGTGGTCAAAGAAGCCGTTATCGAGGTAGGACTGCGCAAGTTCGTCCAATGCCGCGTGATTATAGAGATACTGGAGTATCTCCGATTGAGACGTCTCGCGAAGCCGTTCAGGAAGTCTTGGGTTCTTGTCATCCAACAGCAGCTTTTCCACGGAGATAAGCTGAGTTTTGTTGAGGTCATTCATTTGCAATATTCCTGCTCGGAGTAAGATGACCTAAACTAACCGATTCACCCAAGAAATGCCTATGCGCTCGTAGTAGCTTGGTGCACATCGTCAGTAATAAGTCATTTTTTATTGGTCTGTCAATCGAGGTTACATTCGGTTGGGAGGAGTCGGCACCTTGACCAGCTCTGGGTAGTCCGGCCCCTCGACAATTTCGCCCACGTCCACGGTTTCGACATTGCCCATGCGTTCGTTCCAATTGTCGCCTAAGCGACGGGTGTGGCCGGGCATGAGGTGCATGATATAGCTGCGCCGTGGGTTGTCGGTTTTGTTGCCGTACGAGCCGTGGAAGGTGCGGCAGTGGTGGAAGTGGCAGTGCCCGGCTTTGACCTCGCAGGGCACGGGTGTCAGGTCAGCTCCGGCGGGAATCCCCTCTTGTTGCAGCAGCCAGTGCGGGTCTTCAACCACGGCGTCTTCGCGGTCATAGCGCATCGGCCATAGGTGGCTGCCCGGGATGACGTGCATACAGCCGTTATCGACCGTGGCGTCGTCGAGGGCGATCCAGCAGGTGCCCATGTCGGCTGGTCCAACGTGATCCCAAAAAGTGTAGTCTTGATGCCAAGCCAAGGCGGTTTCCGCGTCGTAGGCCGGCTTGTAGATCATTTGGTCTTCCCACATGCGCACTGGGCCGGACATGAGCTGGTGCGCTAGGGTGCTGATGGTCGGGTTGTCGATGAGGGCGGCAAAGACGGACTCGCGGCGAAAGATGTTGACCACTTTGACCGAGGGCAGTTGGCCCTTGGCGCGGGACTGTTCGACGGTTTCGCCCATCAGGTGTTTGGGGAAAGGAATGCGGCCGTGGAGAATGTCGTCGATGCGTTCTTTGAGCGCGCTGATCTGCTCAGCGGATAAAACGCGCGGGCCGGACAGATAGCCCTCGGTTTTGTAGTGTTCGATCTGGGCGTCGGTGAAAAGCATGGCAGGTTCTCCAGTGCAGGACGGGCCTATAGGTTTACCACCAAGCCTGAAAGGCTCTATATTGAGTAGGCCCCGCGAAGAATATGAGACGAATTTGACCGATGCACAATCGGGATCACCTCTCCCGCAGAGCGGCTTCTGCAAGGGCTTCTATATTGAGCGCGACAACGGAGACAAACTATGTCTGAATCGAATTTACAGACGGTACTGATTCGCCCGGTACTGCTCGCCGACGGCCTCGGCGGCAGCGCCAAGGCCGGGCAGGCGGTATTCGTACGAGATGGCGCGATCGCCGCGATCGGACCATTGGCACAGGTGGAGCAGCAGACGCCTCCCGATACCCCGACCGTCGATTTGAACGGCTGCTGCCTGACACCCGGTCTCATCGATGGCCACACCCACCTCAGCCTCCCGGGAGACGGCCTTCGCTACGATCTGACATTCCGGGAGAGCGATGAGACCATGGTGCTCATCGGGGCCATGAACATGCGCAAGCACCTGTGCGCCGGCATCACCACCCTGCGCGAGCACGGCGCCCGCAACAGGGTTGGGTTCATCCTCAAGGAAGGTCTGCAACGCGGCTACATCTCCGGGCCGCGGATGCTCGTCAGCGGTCGCCCGATCACCTGCACGGGTGGCCACTTCCACATGTGCAACGAGGTCGCCGACGGAGTGGAAGAGATCCGCCGCTCAGTGCGCCGGCTCGTGCACGAGGGGGCCGACTACATCAAGGTAATGGCCTCCGGTGGAGGGACGACCGGCACGATTCCGGGGTTGGCCTCCTATTCGACTGAAGAACTGCAGGCCCTGGTGGGCGAGGCGCGCCAGTTTCACCGCCTCACTGTCGCCCATTGCCGCGCCAAGCAGTCGATGGTGCGGGCCGTCGAGGCCGGCATCGACCTGATCGAGCACGTCGAGTTTCTCGAACCGGACCACGAGATGCGCTTCGACCCGAAAGTAGCCGAGATGTTGGCCAAATCCGGCATCTGGCTGAGCCCCACGCTGCAGGCGTGGACCAACTACCCGGAGATGGTGCGCCTGCGCAAGCTGCGCGACGAGGGAGCTATGGGCGCCGCAGAGGAGGCAGCGCTCACCCATCTCGAACAACGAGCGGAGAAGCGGCTGGACGTGATGCGGAAGATGCTCGACTACTGCCTGAAGGAGCGCGTGGTGCCCGGCACGGACTCAGGAGTGGGCTGCCTCGAATTCGGCCACTTAGACTACGACCTTCAACTGCTGGTCGAATGCGGCTTCACCCCGGCCGAAGCCCTCGTCGCGGCGACCCGGGTCTCGGCCGAGGCGGCCGGTATTGCCGATGAGGTGGGGACCATCGAGGTCGGCAAATCTGCGGACCTTGCCGCCTTTGGGGGCGATCCGACGGCAGACGTGGCCGCCTTCAGCGACGTCAGGGCGGTTTTCCAGGCCGGGGTGCGCGTTCAATAGTCAGCACAGGGGGAGGAACAGGCGAATGGATGTCGCTGAGATTCGAGATCAGATCCCGGGTCTGCGGTTCGGCGTCTATCTCAATACCGGCGGGGTCGGCCAGGCGCCCGCCAGCGTGAGTCAGGCGATCACCGCTGGCTACCGGCCGATGGCCGATGGCAGACTGAGTCCCATCGACTGGTATGAAGCGATGGGCAAGGCCGCCTCCGAGATCCCTGCGAAGATCGCCGACTTCTTCGGGGCCGACGCGACAGAGATCGCCTTGACCATGAGCACCGGCGACGGCTTTGGCATGGTGTTGGGGGGGCTGCGCTGGGAACCGGGTGACGAGGTGTTGATCACCAGCGAGGAGCATCCGGTACCGCTTCAGTCCGTTCAAGGGCTGGCCGACCGGGAGGGGGCCGTCGTCAAGGAGGTCGAGCTGGACCATGACAAGGACGTGATCCTGGAACGGGTGGAACAGGCCATCACGCCACGCACCCGGCTGATCTGCTTCAGTCACGTCACCACCGACTCGGGCACCCTGCTGCCGGCTGAGGAGATCTGCGCCCTATCTCGGGCCCGCGGAATCCTCACGCTGTGGGACGGCTGTCAGGCGGTGGGTCAGCTGCCGGTGGACCTCCATGGCATGGGCTGCGACTTCTACGCTACCAACTGCTACAAGTGGCTGCTGGCGCCGATCGGCACTGGGTTCCTCTACGTCCGCGGAGATGCGCAGCAGGCTCTCAAGCCGTTGCGGCGTCCGCACGATCCCTCCGCCTCAGCGCGACAGTACGAGATGGGGACTCCGGCGAGCGTGCTCTACTCGGGAGTTGGCGCCAGCCTCGACTTCATGACCCGCATCGGCGGGCCTCGGGCCATCGCGGCGGAGGCCCGCCGCAAGGCGGAGGGGTTGTGGGCGCGTCTCGACGCCATTCCCGGTGTGCAGGTCGTCAGTTCACGCCGCCCCGAGACCCGGAGCGGCATCGTCACATTCGCCATCGCAGGGATGGAGGGCGGCGAGGTCTCCACTGCCCTCAGGCAGCGCTGGCAGATCATCCAACGGGGCACGTACTTGACCGATCCGACCGGCGTGCGGATCTCGGTGGCCTTCTACACCAGCGACGCGGAGCTGGACACGCTGGTCGAAGCGGTGACGACGCTGGCCGGAGAGGCGAAGCGATAGATGCGCATCGACAGACTCGACGTGTACTACGTGGTGATGCCGCTCATCTATCCCTGGCGCACGGCGTATGGGGAAGACGCCGACATCCACTCGGTGCTCGTCAAGCTGACCAGTGGCGAGCACGAAGCCTGGTCGGAGAGCACCCCCTTCTTCGCGCCCACCTATCTCAGCGAGAGCGCCGGGTCCGCGTTCTACCACGTCTCCGAGGTGATGGGGCCTTGGGTCGTGGGGCGCGAGTACGACACGGCCGCCGAGCTCGACCAGCGGCTGGCGATTTTCAAGGGCAACAGCTTCGCCAAGGCGGCCGTGGAGATCGGCTGGTGGACGCTGCAGAGCCGCATCACCGGGACCCCCCTGCACCGGCTTCTCGGCGGCCGGACCCGCGACGTGGCGGCCGGCGCTGACTTCGGCATCCAGGACTCCTACGACATGCTCCTCGGGAACATCGAGAAGGCCGTCGACGCCGGATTCCCGCGCATCAAGCTGAAAGCGGCCCCGGGCTGGGATCTGGAAATGCTGCAAATCGTCACCAGCACCTTCTCCGACACCACCTTCCACATCGACTGCAACTCCGGGTACACCCTCGACGACCTGCCGTTTTTCAAGGCCATCGACGGCATGGGGCTCGCCTTCATCGAGCAGCCTCTTGCGTACAACGACCTGCTCGATCACGCCGAGCTCGCCAGACAGATCGGTACGCCCATCTGTCTCGACGAGAGCATCGTCGATCCGCGCACCGCCGAGCAGGCGCTTCGCATCGGCGCCTGTCGCTACATCAACATCAAGCCGGGAAGGATCGGTGGCTTGACCAATGCCCTCGCCGTGCATGACATGGCCAGGGACGCCGGTGTGCCGGTGTGGGTCGGGGGCATGCTCGAAAGCGCCCTCGGGGGATCGATCTGCGTGGAGCTGGCGACGCTGGAGAACTTCACCTACCCAGGCGACCTGTTCCCCTCCTCCCGCTTCTACCGCCGCGACCTGTCGCAACCGCCCCTGGAGCTCGCCGAGGGCTGCGTCTTCAAGCCCTCGGTCGGCGATCTGCCGACGCCAGACGTCGAGCTGCTGGCGGCGCAGACCTTGCGCCGGAAGACGGTCACGCCGGACGGATAAATCACAAGTGCGTTTTGCACAATGCACGTTTGGTATATATCAGTCCTGACCATCATCGATCAGTCCGAGTTCTCGTAGCGGTTCCAAGACGCCGTACTCCAGCGTGTTCTTGTCGAACCCGCTTTTTGGTTTCGCCCTAGCAATGATGGAGACCTCCCCCGACAAGTCTGCGAGATTGGCGAGGGCGTTCCAGGCGTGGAATAGAGCTTGGCTGTCGGCCGTGAACGATAAAGCGACTTCACGTTCATCCTCGGCACTAGACGGCTCATCGGCAGGATCGGTAGTTTCTTGGGATTCACTTGCTCCGCCTGTGGGTTCCGTCTCGTAGGCCGTCTGATCTCCTCCGCCAGTTTCGCTACTTGGCTCGACCGGCTTCTCTGGGATCGCTCTGGGTAAAATAAGGAAGCCCGAATCTAGGTCGATCTCGTCGTCGGCGACATTTCTCTCAAAGGCTATTCGGCTGTGGTCGATTTGGTAACGCCCATCGTCCCCGAGGTTGGGTCGTCCTGTTGTGTATCCAAACAGGCCGGTCTGTACGCCGCGCGCGATTGCTTTGCGTACTACCTCATTCGAGGGCAGCCTTGGAAAACCGAGGAACGAGAAGAATCCAGCTACGACCCTGTCGGTTGCAATACCCGGTTCGACGGAGTCGTCCTCGTCCAGCTTGAACAACTGGATGATCTTTCCCGGCGCGACTGATCCGAACACTTTCCGCTGCACAGTTTCCAGCAGTTCCATCAGCCGTTGATGGATTTGAGCGCGCTTTTTCCCGTCTAACGTGGCCTGGAGGGGACGGCCTCCGACGCTGATTGACTCTAAGGAAAGTGAGCCGTTGTCTGATCTTGGCAACCACACTTCGCTGTAGAGCCTCAGCAAGGCCGACTCGGTCGCCGCCTTCTCGGTGGCGTTGCGTTCCTTAAGCTGATCCTTCTGAACATCCGTAAGGTTAAGCTCGCGCCACTTGGCCTGGACCCGCTCAATCGCTAGGAGATAACGTACGGCCCGTCGCAGCACCTCGACTTGGTCAGCAGCCGGCACAGCGAGTCCGAGAGCGTTCCGAAAGGCACGTGTGCGGTTGCCGTAGTTTTCGCAAATCTCGCGGGCGGTATTGCGCTGCTCCGCTTCGGGCTGTGCGGCCAACTCAAGCGGCATGTAGGTGATCAGGAACTGCATCTCCTTGTCCGGAACATCTGCGGATTTCGCCGGCCATACTATGGCCGACTGTTGGCCTGCCAGTCGTTCCTCGATAAGCTCCCTGATCTTGGTCTGGACGCGGCTCTCGTCTCTAGTGACAGCGTCAACCTCCTGTTCGACGAGTAGGGTGACGTTGGGGTCTTTCTTGAAGCAGTACTGCGTGCCGTCAAAATGAAGGTAGAGGCAGTTCTCCTTGAGCTCTTTAAGGCACGCTTGAATGGTCGTGCTATCGAGATCGGGGCCGACACATGTCCTCAGTAAATCCGCTTCCCTTATGCCGGGTGGAAGGAGGTCGCCGTCTCCACCGCCGGACCGGCGCAGTCCCCCAAAGGAGTACATCAACATGGTCGTCGCCAGACGAGTTGCGGGACGCTTCCCGGCCTCGGAGGTCACCTCCTGTGCCCGACGTTTATCAATCCGGCGCGTCCGGGCATTCGCGCCAGTAAAGTCATGCTCTAGGCAAGGCTGGAAGTCCTCCCGCTGCCCGACTTCCTTGAAGAAAGAGAGGCGCACTTCTGAGTCTTGGATGGGAACGTCTCCCGGCCCCAGCAGCATCCGGGAGTGTCCGGTGCCATGGGCGGAACGGAGGCAGGAGGCTAGGAATCTCAAGGCACCACGGGTTCGCTGAAATTCAGGAATCGCCGCCCAGCGTTCCCGCATGATGTCGATGAGATCGGGATGAAATGGATAGGACGATTTGATGCGGTCTCGGAGTACTAGGCCCTCCTCCTCGGCCTGTTGCCGCTCGGAGTCACTTGGTGCATAAGCGCGCCACATCTGAGTAAACACATCGCTATGGGCTTCCGCCGCACGTGTGGCGGCGTCTTGATCCGGCCTCTTAGCCAGTAACCTGCGCTGGATTACGTTGAGAATCTCATTCCCTTCAACCGGCTCGCGTCGCTGATCCACGCGCGCTGCAAGATGGTCCACGGTCTGGAGTAGATTTGTATAATCGAGCGACTCTCGTTTGCTCGACTGCAATGAGAACACCAAGGCAGCGTCTTCGATGTTGCCAACCGCGACGGTCAACCGCTTTAGAAAAGAGAGAGTCTCGTCGCGGAGGGTAGTCTGCTCTACACGTACTCCGCCTGCACTGATGAGGTACTCCAACAGTTCATCCAGGAGGATCAGGCTTGGGCCTAGCTTGAGCAGCTTGATAATTTCGTCACCGCCGGGGGCGACGCGGGCCTCATCCTGCCCTCGAATAATATTGTAACCTTCTCGTCCGCCGAGCGCCCACGCGATCCAGCCCCAAATGGTCTTAGCGGCAAAGTCCTCCTTTGGTACATGCTTGCCGGTTGTCGCGTCGAAGAACTGGCCATCAACAGCAGCAACACGCACTCCATCGGGGCGGGGTAGCTCGGTCGCTTCTGGCAGAGCGTCTAGTGCCGCCCGCGATCGGGCACCGTGGAGCAAAGCAGCCAAGGTATGCGACTTGCCGCCGCCAAAGGGAGTCACCAGCTTGAGCACTCGATTGCCCTGAGATCCCGACAAACGCCCAAGTACATCGTCCAGCAAGGACTTCAGGCCGCTGGTGAGAAAGGATGCTCGGAAGAAACTGTCCGGGTCTCGGTAAACAGCGGGGACACGGGGCAACTCCGAATCCGGCAACCCAAGGTCTCTCCCGATCAGGTAGTCGGACAATGGACCGAGGTCTAGCGCGAATATATCTTCGGAGAAATCCTCTGAGAGGACATCGGGATGAAGCTCTACAGACTCAAGCCACTGAGGAACTGTCATTGTATTCATATTATTCGTTGCTCCCGGAGAACAGGTCGAGGTTCCCTTGTACGATCCGGTCGGTTTCTTGACTGAACGCGGCTTCCTCCACGATGTTTTGCCAGTTCGCGGTCAGTTTCGAGAGTGCACTCAACTCCGTAGTTAGTATCGCGTCTTTTGCTTCTGGACGGTCGAGAACTGGTGCGCAGAGTGCCTGCGTGATTAGACGAAGCTGTTCCACGTTGGGGCGAGCTGCCTTGAGAAAGGCCTGGATCTCGTTTGGCCCATTGTCGATGAGCCAAAGTAAGCGGTGCAGAACATCGATAAGCGGTGCCGGTTGACCGTTAGTATCGATACCTAACTTCTCGTCATCACCGCGCTGTTCGTAGTTGCGCACACGAAACTTGCTGCCGGATTTCTCGACTAATGAAGGAGACGGGCCAGAGATGCCTAAAGGGCCGTCAATCTCTATTCCCTGCGGGTAGCAGAAGACGTAGGCATCTCCAGCCTCAATGCTCGATTCGCGGTAGGTGAACCTCCACAGGACATAAAAGCCTGTTATGGAATCCACTGCCCCGACAGCGGCACCACGTAGGCCGAAAATCTCTTCGAGCATCACGTCGAGCACCACGCCTTCGACTTCACGGAGGTACTGCTCGGCCGGCATCGGTTCGCCGTTGGCATACTCAACCTTCGCAAACCTTGTGTACGCACGTAGCCCGGCACCAACAGCAGCCATAAGAAGATCGGCACCACCGATGCCTTTACCCCCATCCCACAGCGTCACCACCCGTTCGCGTGCGATACGGTGGAGATCGGGCTCCACATTGGTCTCGTATTCTCCCGTCGCGGCATCTTCTCGCCGCCGTGCCACGAAGAAGATGCTGTCGGAAAGTGCGGCAGCATCCAGTGTGTTCATTCGGCCTCTTGACTCCGTTTGCACAGGCCAAGCCTCGGTTACGGTGAGGCCGGCATCGACCAGCGCTCGGATCAGCGTTGCCCAGCCTTCTGTCGTCTTGTGAGCGTACACGCACACGAGCGGAGCACCCGGCTTCAAGACGCGCCGAGCTTCAACAAAGGAACGACGCATCAGGTTCTGATAGTGCTCGTTCGCCATCTGGGCATTGCCTTCGTGCTCGCTCGGTTGCGCGACTGCTTCGCGGCGCTTCGGTGGTGCCGGCAGCGTGAAATGCTCGGGGTAGAGGTCGCCGACAATGCGCTTCAACCAAACGTAGAAGAATGCCGAGAGGTCCGCGTAGTAGATACTGCTGTAGTACGGCGGGTCCGTGACAACAGCGTCGAAGGTTTCATCGTCGTAGAACAGTTTCTCGGCGTTGCCTCGCGTTACGACTGCTGTATTTGTGATCTTGGCGAGTTCACGAATACAGTATGCCTCTCGTTCCAGTGCGAAAGGAAGACTTCCTGTGGTCGTCGCGAATGGGTTGATGTCTGAGAAGTCATAGATCATTTTGAGAGCCTGCCGATCACCTATAGCCCCTCTTGTAATCTGGTCTTTCGGTTCCCAGCGTGAAAACTTGTTGAATATGATGACTAAGCGCCCAAACGCCATTGCAAAATACGTTGACAGAGCGAGGGCACGGTCCTCGGCTATCCCTGCGTCGAGCATTTCGGCATGGGCCAGCCGAATATGCTTGATTAATGTGAAAAGCACGAGGAGTTGCCGGGGAGTGAATAGCTCGTGCCATTGTGAAATACCGTACCCACGACCGGCTACTGTCGTGGAATCAGAGGTATTCATCTGCTCGTCGAGTGGTGCGAGGCCCGTCTTATCGAGCAATTTGGTGAGCCGACGGATGCACTCGCTGTTGTCCGGCGGCACTATGGCGTTTGGTGGCAGATAGAGCTTGGAGCGTCTGCCATATACGACTACGGCAGCAAGCGATTCGGCGAGGTGTCCGGCCTTGGACATTTCCTTCACATAGTCGGACGGTACCGGTGTATTGCACGCCACACAGACCGCCTGTCCAGCGCGGGTCTGGCCCTCTTGCGTACTGACCTCCTTAACGGAGCGACCAGATACGACTTCCCATTGCAGATCGCAGCCGTTTTCGATCCTCGGTACGGCGGCAATTGCTCCCCCCTTTTTTCGCAGCCACGCTTGACGGACGAGCGGGACTGGCGCATCGCAGCCGGGGCGGCGGCAGGGAACTGTACGAGCCCAGATGTAGGCCACAGGTTCAGTGCGACAGGCGACCTGCGGCTTGCTGCCGCCGAACAGATTCGTCTGGGTAACCACCTCTTTATTTTTCTGAATCTGAACCGATGGGTAGAGATCCCGAAGTTCCTGTCGCATCCGATCAAGGACAACTTGGCTCCAACGTTGGAAATCATCGGCGAGGCTTGGTCCAAACGTCTGGGGATACACCAACGTGCAAAGCTCAATTAGGTGCGCTACCGGGTTGTAGTCTATGGCATGACTCTCGCAGCCTAGCCGTGCAGCTTCGAGCGGAATTGCTCCACCGCCGGCGAACATGTCGAGAATCTTCGGGGCCAGACCTCCATGATGTTTCTGGATACGGTCTCTTGCCTCTTTGATAGCCTTTGAGTCTGGTTTGAACGCGGCTAGCTTGGTGACGAAGGATGCGGCTTCCTCGCGTTCCTTATCAGTGCTCGGAGCAGGAACAAGCGCAGCATAGATCGCGGCACGGCAGGCAGTTGTTGGGCGGCGTGCGGGCCAATAGTGAATCAATGAGACATAGTGACGCGGATGTAGCTTTTCTTTCGATGCTATAGCGTTGAGAGTATCCAGAGGCAGGTAGTCCTCGATCAGCCTGCGATCCTCGTTTTTCACTGTTTCTCCTATCTCTGCACGACCACCAAGTGACTCAATCTATTCACGCGATTATCAATTCAACCACGACTTGGCGAGCATCAAAGCCTGATCAAGCGCTCGCAGTTTGATGTCGGCACCTGAACCGAACCAAGTCCGCTCCAGTCTTTGATCCGCCACTTCTTCCTGCATTGGCTTCTTATAATCCTCGAAACGTGTGATCGCGTTGTACGCACCCCATAGCGTACCCCGGACACCAGTAATTTGCAGATCTGGTTGGCGCTCGACCATTTTTTGTACATCCTGCCAGCGCTGAGGTATTACCCTCTCCTTTTTCTGTTTTTCTGTTCGAGGAAATACCGCCTCAAGATAGTGTTGCAACCGATCCCCCTTCATTTGCACCTTCGCCAGATGCTTGAATTCCTCTTCTGCCTTCTGGAATACGTGCTGTGTAATTGCCAAAAATTTAGACAACTCATCCAAACGGAACTGCATCATCTTGCTATGCCTAACGCGGTATGCCTTCTGTCCATCGTCCATGGCGAGCATCAGCGTGTTCTGGCATACCACACGCACCGAAGTGAATTTGACGATCACGGAGCCTTCGCCCGTGTGAGTATTGGAGAGGAGGAGATATTTGAAACATTCGTCGCCTCGAACGATTTCCATGGCATCAGGCATCTTGGCCATAACCCAGATTCGCTCGCCCTCGCCGAGTGCCCCTGCCGTTTCGAAGTATGCTTGCCCCTCGCTGACGATAGGATCAAAGAATGAAAAGGCTTCACTGTTCTGAAGAGGCTGATACCGGCGACTCACAACTCCAAGAAGGACTTCTGTCTCTCCTTCATTTGGCCGTGGTACACGTAAAACTTCGTACCGAGAAAACTCGCCCTTTCTGTTGATCTTTCGGGCACCCCGCGCCGGTTGCAACTTGACTTGCCAGTCAAGTCCGGCAGCTTGGATCATCTCTTTAGCCTTTATCCACTTGGGCACTTGCTTCCCTAAGCGGTGCCACGGTACGTCACCGTAATAGGCGATTGTCTGGACTCTTGCGGGCATCATTCATTCTCTTTGGAATGTTTCCCAAGCGGCTTACGGTAGCGTTTTTCATGGCGCAGCATAGTGAACCACAGAATTCTCGTCAACCGGCGTGGGGTTATCGAAAGCCTCCGAGATCTACGATTCCGGCCGTTTCACTTTCCATCATCCCGCTGATCGCGGGCGGCTTGCTCCACAGCGTTCGCAGGTAGGTCGTAGTAGCGCGCAGCCACAACCTCCTTCTTGGCGTAGTCCAGATGCTTGGCCGGATTCTTGACCATGAGCGGAACGGGGTCGGGGTTGTCCAAAGGGTCCCAAACCACGTACAGCCAGTAGGTGTCGCCAAGCTGCTGCGCCTTATACCACTCGTTTGTGGTTAGCCTGACCGGCTGGCCTTGTTTGCGGCCCTTGACCTCAATGCGCCGCACCCCGGTCACGGGGTCACGGTAGCCCGTCTGCGAATTTGGCGGAGCCAAGCTCCGAATATCGAAGCCGATCTTGAGATGGCCGACGCGTTCGCACTCGCGTCCTTGAGTCTCCTCGTAAGCAACGACGACGTCCTCGGCGGCAAGCTCAACACGCCGTTTCAACCCCGCATCCAGTTCCTCGGCAAGTTCGGGGAAGCGGTCCGCTGTGGTGTCGGGCGGCATCACAAGGCAGCTTGCGACGTGACGCAAGGGTCCGTGTCGGGCGACACGAAGTCTGGCAACGCCAACAAGGCGCTCCTCCCGAGTGCGCTCAAGATCGGCCAGATCCTGTTCCGCCCGCTGCCGAGCTAGGGACACCTCTGGTTCCTTGGGCTCGCGGGCCCGCAACGCCATTATCCTGTCCTGCGCTGCACGAACGCGCGCTTCGAAGGATCTTTTGAGGTAATCATGCGCCACATCGGCATAGCGGCCCCGCTCACTTTGGGCATCCTGTCGCCGTTCCATCTGCACCGTCGTCTTAACGTAATCGCTAACGGGACTGTGGTCGATTTCGGACAACGTCTCGGGAGGATGCGGATGCGCCGGCAGATCGATGAGCACATCCGCCGGAACGATACTGTAACGGTCGGAAGCTGCGACACCTTCGCCAACTTCTTCTCGTACGCCTACGAGTTCGGCGTGAATCGTAGTTGCCTCGTCTTTGGTCGTCTTGCCTCGTACTAGGATCTCGTAGAAGTGGAGCCGGTAAAGTACCTCGGTCACCGAATCCACATAGACTGCTGTCTGTCCCACAATGTCTTTGAGGAGTTCTTTCAGCTTCTCGTCCACGGCGGCGTAGATCGGGTGGCCGGGACCGAGAAGTACGGCATCCAAATGCTGATCCTGCTCCAGATGCTCCTTGTAGAAGGTCAGTTTGCGATAGCTTGTGTCCGGCTTCCCGAGTCGCCTGACGGCGGCGAGACGCTCGGACCGGAGATCGGCAAGTACATGCTCGATCCGCCAGAGTCCGTCCGCTCTCGCTTCGGTGCGAAGCCCGACGGCTTTGGCCGCGTCCAAGAAGTAGGACTCGACATAACGCGGCATGAGTCGTCGCTCTTCCGCTTCCAGATTCGCCCGCGCGAAGGCGGAGAAATCCACGTGCGCTCGTGCCAGAGCGATACCGGTCGCGTCCTCGTAACGCTCAAGCAGTTCTGGGTCGATTTGCTCAATTACGTCGAGATAGTCGTCGAGACGCCTTGGCTCGTATGCCACTTCACGGAGCATGTCTGGGAGGTTGACCTTATTGAGGGAAAGCACTTCGCCGACCACATCGAACACGCGATCCCCGAGCGCGGTCCTCATACGGTCCAGTTTGCTCAGGAGCCGTTCCAGGATGCGGCCCTCTATGACCGGCTGCCCGTCCTCCGAGGAGGTTGCGACGAAATTGAACGCATATACATCACGAGATTGTCCGATACGGTGGATACGGCCTAGACGCTGCTCAAGACGGGTCGGGTTCCAGGGCAGGTCGTAGTTGACCATCAGATGGCAAAACTGAAGGTTGATACCCTCGCCCGCTGCCTCGGTCGCCACGCAGATCTGGCGGCTCGTCCGGAAATCTTCCTGAGCCTGCTTGCGCTCACGCGGGTTCATGCCACCGTGGATCTCGCAGGTCGAGTAACCCCACGTTTCGATATTCTCCCGTAGATGGTTCAGCGTATCTCGGTGCTCGGTGAAAATGAGGAGCTTGCCCCGCCCGTCCTTCAGTTCATCGAACTCCGCTCGTTGCAAGCAGTTGCGTAGCGCGACCAGCTTAGAGTCGCGGCCGCTTTCGCGAACGCGCCCCACACGCGCAACTAGATCGCCCAACTCGGCGATCTCTGCCCGAAGTTGATCCAGTTCGGCCGCGGCCGTCGCCTCGTCAATGAGGCCGTCACGGGTTGCTTCATCGAGATCGTCTTCGTCCTGCTCGGCGTCGGACAATCGCCCTTGCAGTTGCGCCAAGCGCCTTGAACGCTGAGATGGCGGGAGGTCTTCGAGTTCCCTGAGAAGATCGTCCAGCTTCTTCTGCCTGCGGCATAAAGACTCGTGAATCGCATGAGTCGAACTGGCTAAGCGCCTCTGGAAAACCGTCCGCGCAAGAGCAACGCTGTTCTTGCGACGTCCCGTTGTCTGCGGCAAGTATTCGTTGATGTACGCCGTGACCGCCTTATAGATGGCGTACTCCTCCGGTCCGAGGTTGAAGCTGACGGTCTGCACATGGCGGTCCGGAAACAGCCGACGACCGTGCATGTCCTTCAGATCCTCCTTCAGTCGCCGAAGCGACCACGGGCAGTTCTCGCCGAGTTGCAAGATTTCTCGACGGATTTGACCATCTTGGTCGGAGCGATGCGGCTCGGGAAACAGGTCGCGGTCGAGGAGGCGTATGAAATGCGCGAACCGGTCGTCGTCACCGTGATGGGGGGTCGCTGTCAGGAGCAACAGGTTGTCGCAGTGTTCCGAGAGCCGCTCCGCGAGCTGGTACCGCTTCGTGCGCTCGATTCCGTCGTCGCGCCCAGTCGAGCGCTTCGTGTAGGCGCTGCACTTGTGAGCTTCATCGATGATGATGAGGTCCCACCGCTGCTGCCAGACCCGTTCCCGAACCTCGTCCTGCTTGGCGTAGTCGATGGACGAGATGACCAGGGATTCGCGCTCCCAAAGATTCAGAAGCTGCTGCTGGTCGTTCGCGGAGTGGATGATCTGAAACGACTCGTTGAAAAAACGGAGCAGCTCGTCCTGCCACTGAATGGTCAACGGGGCAGGGGCGAGGATGAGGCACCGGTCGATGGCCTCTCTGAGCTTGAGTTCCTTGATGAGGAGGCCGGCCATAATCGTTTTACCCGCGCCCGGGTCGTCGGCGAGCAGGAAGCGCAATCGAGGCTGTGGCAGCATCTTAAGATAGACCGCCTCGATCTGGTGGGGCAGAGTGCGGATGCCGGACAGACTGACCGCGAACTGGCGATCATAAGCGTAGGCGAGATGGATACGGGCAGACTCAATCAGGAGTCGCAGCCTTTCCGCATCCGCAGGTTGAGCCGCTGCTTTCTCTTGTACGCCGGAAATGATTGCGGCCTCTTCAGAGGAGATGACGGCCTCCTCAAGCTCGCCATCGGGCAGTCGGACGCGGCACTCGTAACCGGCAGATCCGTCCGTACCGAGGGGTCTGATATCTTCCAAGGTGACGGGTACGTCGAAATGTCCTTTGAGAAATATTCGCTGTCCGACCTGTGTTGAAAGTCGATTCTCAGTCATTCTTAACTAGCCTCGATTAGGAAGCGTTCTAGTGGTCAGTCCTGTTGGTGTTAGAAATCCGATAAAAGAAGCCACTCAGGTAGCCAGCGGCGCTCCGCGAGGTATGGCAATAGAGATCGGCGATTTTGCGTACTGGGAGCGGC
This sequence comes from Candidatus Latescibacterota bacterium, assembly GCA_965261395.1. Lineage (GTDB taxonomy): Bacteria > Latescibacterota > UBA2968 > UBA8231 > UBA8231. The sequence goes on along the minus strand of OZ253462.1, from coordinate 494,152 downwards.
AGGCGGTGAAATCGGCGTTGCGGTATTCGCCTAGGTGAATGGAGCCCGAAATGCGGTCTTCCGCAGCGCGACCGGAAAACAGGAAGGGGATGGTATCGCCTGGGCGACTCACTTGGCTGCGCAGCTTTACCTGATCGTCTTCGATGACGCCGGCGATTTGCTGCTGGGAAAAATCGCTTATATGGGTGCCGCCGATCCAATGCCCCTCCTGTTCGAGGAATAGCTGGTGCTGGCTGCTGCTGCTCGAATAGTTGATGGTGAGGTCCCAAGCACCGCTGACATCGGTTGCCGGAGGGGATAGCTCCGTTGATTGGGGACTGCGTTGCGCGGATAAAATGCGGTGGATTCGGTCGGCGACTACTTGGTCGTTGCCCGGCTGCATCTGATTGGGCGTGATGCCGATGGAGGTGCGGCCGTTGGCACCGCCGCTGGCCACGGCGATGCGGGGTGTCTTGCGGGCGAAATCCTCGGCGACTTCTGCGCCGGTAATGTGCAAGACGGCTGGGTCCCAGCTAATGGTGAGGACCGGGGCGCGGTTGGACAGGCCGGTGGGGTCTCTGACCTCGGTCGATACGCTGTCAATGCCGCGCACCCGCTGGGCGATATAGTCGAGATAGGACAGCCAAGTCTGCCATTCAGCGTCGTGGTCGCGGCGCACCCAGGCCTCCACCGCCGCCAGCATCCCCATGATTTCTTCTTTGCCGATTTTATCGTCGCGGCCCGGCCCGTGGTGCGGCGCACTGAATTGCCAAGCCGACTGCAGCAAGGCTTTGTCGCCCAGCACCAAGCCGGCGCACTGGGGCCCGCACAGGGCTTTGCCGCCGCTGTAGGCCACGACAGTGGCCCCCCTTTGCAAGTGGACATTGGGAATGGTGAGGTTTTCGGCCGCGGAGTCGGCGAGGATGGGAATTTTGTGCGGGCGGGCCACGTCAGCAATGACCTCTAGGGAAAGCGGCTGGCCGGTGGCGGAGCCTGCCCCCGTAGTTATGTAGATCATGGCGGTGCGGGGATTGATGGCCCGCTCAAGTTCGGCTTGGGTTTCGACCATGACAATTTCGACGCCGATACTGCGCACGGCATGGTCGTAGGCGTTGCGCGAGTACCGGGGGATGATGACTTGGGTTTTGTCTAGGCCGGTCAAATCCGGGATGCGGATCAGCTTTTCGGGATTGCCGCCGGTGACGCAAGCCGCAGTGATGTGCTTGAGGCCAGCGGCGCAGCCCGCCGGAATCAGCCCCCAGTCGGCCCCAGTGATTTCAGCCAGCCTTTGACCGACGGCATCGGCGAGTTCGTCGTACTGGACGAAATAGCCCGAGGCCGCTTCCATGGCCGCCACAACTTCGGGGAGTTCGACGGAGCCGCCGATGATGGTAAACGTGCCACGGCAGTTGATGATGGGTTCGACGCCGATGGCTTGGTATATGTTTTGGTCGCTGGTGTCCAATGTCATGCGGGCCTCCCTTGTGGATTATGTATGAGCAAACTTACAAAGGTTAGGTCAGTCCCCATATACGGCCGGCCGTACCGCCTAGCATCTGGTCCTTTTCGCGCTGGCTGAGAAAGTCGAAACCCTCTCGCACTAGGCGCAACTCCTCGGCTAGGGTCGGCCAGTTGTGCTTGGTGCGATGGTGACCTGGATAGCCGGTGCCCCACAACATGCGCTCGGCCCCAAAAGCTTGGTGCAGACGCTGGATGAAGGGATGCACGTCGGCATAGGGAAAATCTTGCCGCGAGCGGCCGTGAACATCCGATATTTTCACTGCCACATTGTCGAAGCCAGCCAGCTCGACGATAGGCTGGAAAGCCTCGGCTGGCTCGTCGAGGTTGGGATAGCCCATGTGGTCCAATAGCAGGGGCATCTGTGGGTGGCGGTGGGAGATTTCAGCTACTTGATCGGCGCAAGCGGCGTTGAGATGGAACTGGATGACAGCACCCATTGCGTATAGGACTTCCCACAGGGGACGGTTCTGGGGCATGGTCAGGACTTTTTCGTCTGGGTAGTACATGGGGTGGAAGCGAAAACCGAGCAGACCGCGTTCCTCCATCCAGTAACGCGCTTGGGCAGCGTTGTCTGGGTTTTGCGGGTCGAGCATGCCGTGGCCGATAAAGCGGTCGGGGAAACGGGCCTGCGAATCGGCGATGTAGCCGTTGTCCCAAGTGGACCAGCTAGTCTGCACCAAGACGCTGCGGCCAACGCCGTTTTGGTCCATGTCCTCGATTAACTCGTCGGCGGTGGCGGGTTCGTCCGGCTCGGAGGTCCAGTTGGGGGCGGTGGGTCCGATGGGATATTTCTCTGACATTTCCCAGATGTGTACGTGGGTATCGACGATCATGGACGGTTCCTTTTAGATGTTGATAGCACAATCCGATGCGGATCTCAGCAGCACGTCTGCCTAGCGCCCAACCATAGCGACGAAATAGCGATGGATGCTCAAATCGCTAGTCAGTTCAGGATGAAACGAGGCGACGAGCATTTGGCCCTGGCGCGCCACGACCACATCGTCGCCGCAGGTCGCCAGCGCCACGACCCCATCGCCCAACCGCGCGATGCGGGGCGCGCGGATAAAGATCATCGGCAACGATCGCGGTTGCTCATCCGCCGCCCAAACGCCCGTCCCCTCAAAGCTATTGACTTGGCGGCCATAGCTGTTGCGCTCGACGTCGATGTCGATCAGGCCGAGGGACTTCTGCGGCGGGTTGGAGACGCCTTTGGCCAACAGGATCATTCCGGCGCAGGTACCAAAAATGGGATTGCCGGCCGCGGCAAAGTCCCGCAGCGGTGCCCAGAAATCCCAAGAGTCCATCAGCTTAATTAGCGTCGTGCTCTCGCCGCCGGGGAAGATCAGGCCGTCAACCGTGGACAATTGCTCCGGTTTTTTGACCACGCGGGATTCGACTGCCAAGGCGTCGAGTATTTTGCCGTGGGCCGCGTAGTCGCCTTGTAATCCCAAAATTCCAATCATTGTTTATACCATAGAAGCTATCTGACAATTCCCGGCGGGTGTGCGGCGACAAAGTATCCGCAGATGAACGCAGATGAGCACAGAGGCAGGGGATGACGCTTCATAAAATTGCCCCGTCCCTGACAGAGCAGAGACGGGGCGTTTTCCGTTTGCATCTGTGCGGAGCCTTACCAGCCGCGAGTTTGTAGTTTGTCCTTCTCTTCGAGGGTGTCGATGTTGATGCCGACCATGGCCTCGCCGAGGTTTTCAGAGACGCGGATCAGAACCTCTGGATCGTCGTAGTGGGTGGTGGCCTCGACGATGGCTTTGGCGCGGTTGGACGGATCGCCGGACTTAAAGATCCCAGAGCCGACGAAAACGGCTTCGGCGCCGAGCTGCATCATCAGCGAGGCATCAGCCGGTGTGGCGACGCCGCCCGCGGCAAAATTGGGCACCGGCAGCTTGCCGTGCTCGGCGACCCAGCAGACCAGTTCATAAGGCGCGCCTAGGTCTTTGGCCGCGGTCATTAGCTGTTCGGGACGCAGGATCGTTAGCCGGCGTATCTCGTCGGTAACCGAGCGCATGTGGCGCACGGCCTCGACGATGTTGCCCGAGCCAGCCTCGCCCTTGGTGCGGATCAGGGCCGCGCCCTCGCCAATCCGCCGCAGGGCCTCGCCGAGGTTGCGGCAGCCGCAGACGAAGGGCACTTCAAAGGCGAACTTATCGACGTGATAGTGCTCGTCGGCTGGGGTCAGAACCTCGCTTTCGTCGACGTAGTCGATCCCGAGGGCTTGGAGTATCTGCGCTTCGGCAAAGTGACCAATGCGGCATTTGGCCATGACCGGAATGGAGGTGGACTCCATGATCTGGCGCAGCTTTTCGATGCTCGACATGCGCGACACCCCGCCTTCAGCGCGGATGTCGGCGGGCACTCTTTCCAGCGCCATGACCGCGGTTGCCCCAGCGTCTTCGGCGATCTTGGCTTGGTCGGCGGTGACGACGTCCATGATGACCCCACCCTTGAGCATTTCGGCGAGGCCGGTCTTGAGGCGCAGGGTGCCAGTCTGGCCGTTTTGTATCTCGCTCATAGCGCACTCTCCTTTAGAGTAGTTCCTTAAAAACATATTCCAAAACAGGCCCCTGCGCAATTTTTGCCCGGGGTAGAATCAGGTGCCGCGCAGGCTCTGCCAGTAGGTGCGGCAAAGGTCGCGGGCGAAGAGGAAGAGGGCCGCTGAGGTCGCGCCGACGCCGAGGGCCGCACCGACAACGAGGACGGCGAGCGGCGACCAAGGCAGTAGGGGGCGGGCTAGCAAGAGAACGGTGAAGACGAAGGCGACCACCAAACCGGGACGGCTGAGCGCGGCGAGATAGGTTGCAAAAGGCAAGCCGATCAAGCGGTTGACGAGATACTGCGAAAGCAGCAAAAACAGCAAAGCCGCGGCGGCGATGACGCTGGCCACGCCTTCGACGCCACGCGGCAGGCCATAGAAGTACAGTGCCGGGATCAGCACCCCCATGCTAAAGAGCGACCAATAGAAAGCCCAGTTGGTCTTGCCTTTGGCCATAAAAATCGAGCCGACCAAGGAGCCGGCTACTTTCAAAAGCGTGGCTGCGGCTAACAGGCGCAGCACCATCCACATCGGCTCGGTGTTGACCAAGGCGGCAATCTCCGGCGCAAAGACGAATATTCCCGTAAGGGCCGGACCCAGCGCTAGCACGAAGCCCTGTACCGAGGACAAATAGCCACGACGCAGGAGCGAGTCGTCGTCCACGATCGTCGAAAAGGTCGGAAAGGAGACGCGCTGGATGGTCGTAGCCAGCCGGGTCAAAGGCTGCAAGGTCAATCGTTCGGCCAAACTGTAGTAGGCTTGGGCAGTGGCTCCCAGCGGTATGAAGATAAAGAGATAAGCGATCTTGCCATTGAGCAGGGCCACCACGCGCGAACCCGTAAGATTCAGGGCAAAGCCAAGGATCTGGCGCAGGGCTTGGGGCCGGAAGCGCCGGCGCGGAAGCCAGCGGGTGGAAAGCGCGAGACTGCTAAAAAGACCTAGTTCGCGCACGACTGATCCGACGACCGGGACTAGGACGCCCAATTCGGGTCGCCAGAAAAGCAGGAGTGTCACCGCGAAGGCAAAGGTCAGGACCGAAACAAGTTCGGAAAGGGCGACGGCGCGGAAGTCGAGGGCGCGCTGTAGTCTGGCTCGCAATAGGCCGGCCAATGAGGCGAAGGGGATCGCTAGGCAGAACGTGCGCAAGACGCGGCCGAAGGTGTGTGGGTCTTCGCCCCCTAAAAAAGAGGCCAGCCAAGAGGATGCGGCGACGACCACGGCAGTGAGCAGCAGCCCCCAACTCAAGCAAGTCCAGAAGGCCGTGTCGAAGTACTCTTCGCCCGCGTCTGATAGCTGAACTAGGGCTGCGCCCAGACCTAAGTCGCCGACCAGCGATAGGAGCATTATCAGCGCCAGTACCCACTCAAAATGGCCCAGCTCGTCGAGCGGCAAGAGCTTGTAGAGCACCAGCATGACGCCGAGCTGGATAAGGGAGGCGCTGCCATTCCAGAGGAAGCCACGCAGGGCGCGCGTGGCCAGGGAGAGCGAGGCGCTCACAGGCAGGGTAGGTTCACGACACTTCGACGTGCGCTTTGGCGATGCGGCCCTTCTTGCCGAAGACGTTGACCGCCCGCGCTTCGAGCAGGTTTTCGCCCGCGGTGAGCGTCCACTCAAAGCGAGCCTCGCGCTCTTCGAGCCACGGGCTGCCGTCTTGGCGCACCAAGAAGTGCGAGAAGTTGGGCGCGGTGTGCTCTAGATCGACCTGCAGAGTACGCGCCTTTTCCGCCACTTGGAGGTAGAGCCGCGTCTGGTTGACCGACCAGTAGAAGTCCCCGGTGCGAGAGGTCTGCAAGGAGTATTCGGCGTAGCGGGGATCGACATCGTCCGACCACCACAAATAGCCGTCCCAGTGGTACTGCCCGGCACCGTGGCGCAGCTCGGCTGGCTCGGAGAAGATCAGATGCGTATTGCGCAGCGGAATGCCGAAGCGGCAGAAGACGTCGATATAGCTGCTCATCTGTTCGACGATCTTTTGCGGCAGCTTGTTGGCCATGATCTTTTCGCGCCGCTCGTCCGCCGCGGCCTCGTGTAGCTCCAAGGCATTGAGGGGTACACCGTCGATTTCGTAGGTGGCGTCGAATTCGCGGCTCGGCCCGGCGTCTTCGAGGATCCACTTTTGCAACTCTTCGCACCAGACCTCAGCCAAGCAATGGTGATCGACGACGATTGAACGGGCCACCCACCCTAGGGATGAGGCGCAGCCAGCGAAAACCGCCCCGTAGTGGGTACACATGCCGAAGCCCCAGTCGCCTTTGGTGGTGTCGAGGACTTCGAGCGAATTCCAGGAGGGGCAATGGGGATATTTGTCGGATTGCCAGCCTAGCCACTGGCTGTGGACCCAGTCACGCAACAGGGCTAGTTGTTCGAGTTCGGTTTTGCCCGCGGCGATGACCTCGTCGAGGCGGTACTGCTTGCGCAGTCGCTCTTGGTGCGGATGCAGCCCCATATAGGCGAAGGGGTACGAGCTGTACACGAGCTCGGGTTGGTCGAATTCTGCCCGCTTGAAGGGCACGAGGCTTTGGGCGTCTTCCTCGATATCGGCTTCGAGGGTGACGGCCTGGAGCGTCGGGGTCTTGTTGGCCGAATCGGTTTCAAGGACAGCGCGCCACTGCGCAAAGCGCCCGGACCACTGCAAGGCGGTGGATCGTTCCCAAGCTGTCCAAGTGCGCGGATCAAAGGAAGGCGTCGAACCCGTGCGCAGTTCGAAGTGTATCTGGGTCCCCTGCGGCTGGCGCATCCGCGCTTTCAGGTGCAGGCGGCGAATTCCCAGCCTCGGGGCAATGCGGCCGCTGCCCTCTTCGTCGGCGAGGTCGATGACCGGCGAGCAGAGCGTCCCTTGGGGCGGGTGCCCCTTGATGCGCAACCTCACTAGGTACTCGCCTTCGATGGCGCGGGCTTCGCCCAAAGTGCCTTGGTGCCAAGTCTTGCCGCCGTCAAAGCTGCGGCTCGAACGGCCTGAGGGCGCGTCGGCCAGACCGCCCGGAAAGGGGTCGATGTGCAACACGCCGCTGTGCGAAAAGACGAATTCGTTGGTGCCGTCTTTGAGGTATTTGGCGGCGATTTTCTTGCGGTCCCAACCGCCGGTGAGCATGCGCTCACGGTCCTGGCGGTGGGTGAGGACATGGCCGTTGACTTGGAGCCGCATGGGTTTGTCGGCGGTGGATTTGTCGGCGTTGACGTAAAAGAGCAGTTCGGCCCCTTTGAGATTAGCCGAGGGGATGTCGAATTCGACTTTTGCACAAGAAGCAGGGGTGAGTTCCTCGCAAATGTCGCCGTCAACGCCCATTTCGTTGGTGATCATATAGGTGGGGGCGAGGCGGGCGGCGGGGGTGGTTTGGGTGTCGATGAAGCGGTCGCGGCGATAGTCGCGGAAGTCGGTGGTAGTGATGCGTTTCATAGGTAGGCTCCTGAGTGGGGGTCTATGCGGGGAATGTATGAGGTGGTATAGGCTGGGGCAAACTTGGGGTACGTGGGGGCAAAAAAGCCAACCATTAAATTTTTTTACGCAATGGACATTCTCTGTCCGCTTGAAGCGTATCTTTGTCTGTATAACGTATCTCTTGCATTGCTGCTGACTTCTACATATTCTGTGAAATGCAATCGTGTCCGTAACTGAACTGAGATTTATCACAGGGGGGTACAATGCAACACAAATCTCGTTTTTTGTCTCTCGTACTCGGCATGGCTGCCATGCTCATTCCGTATGGACCTGCCGCGTCGCAGGAAACGCCGCGTTCCGAAAGCACGGATACGACATCTGTCCTTGACCAAGTGGTTATCCTCGAAGAATTGGTGGTCATTGGTTCCCGAGCAAAACCGCGTTCTGTCGCCGAATCGGCCGTGCCCGTTGATGTGGTCAGCAGCGCAGAGATCGGCAAACAAGGCGAAGCCGATTTGCAAAATCTGGTGAGAACGGTTGTGCCTTCCTTCAATGTCAACACCCAACCCATCAGTGATGCCTCCACGCTTGTCCGTCCTGCCAATCTGCGCGGCTTGGCCCCCGACCACACGCTGGTACTCATCAACGGCAAACGCCGCCATCGCAGCTCTCTCGTCGTTTGGCATGGCAATGGCGTATCAGATGGCGCGCAAGGGGCCGACCTATCGGTCATTCCAGCGATTGCTCTAAAACAAGTGGAAGTCCTGCGCGATGGTGCCTCCGCACAATACGGTTCTGACGCCATTGCCGGCGTGATGAGTTTCCAACTCAAAGACCACTACCGAGGCGGCTCAATTGAAATCAAACCCGGTATCTATCAGGCCGGCGATGGTTTTACGCACAGTTTCGCTGGCAATATCGGTCTGGGAAGAGAAAATGCGTGGGCCAACCTCAGCTTGGAATATGGCAACGCAGATGAGACGGATCGATCGGCACAACGCGATGACGCCAAAGCACTCATTGCCGCCGGCAATACCGATGTGGCCGATCCCGCCCAAATTTGGGGTTCGCCCATCATCAGGAACGACCTCAAATTCTTCGCCAACTACGGCGGGAACTTGGCGGAAAACACCAAATTCTATGGCTATGCCAACTATGCGAGCAAAGAAGTGGAAGGCGGATTCTTCTTCAGAAATCCCAATACGCGCGGGGGCGTCTTTAGTGCCGATGGCGGTGAGACCTTGCTCGTGGGCAAATTGGACCCCGATGCGCCCGATCCTCCCGTAGTCGCCATAACCGACAACGTGGCAGACCCGGACGCGCTACAACAGGTTTTAGATAATAGAGACGACTATTTCACGTTCCGCGAACTCTTTCCCGGCGGTTTCACCCCCCGATTTGGCGGCACCACCGCCGATCAGTCCCTGCTCGTGGGGGTTAAAGGCGCAAATTTTGACCCGCTCTGGACATGGGACCTCAGTGCTTATTACGGAAGCCACGAAGCCGACTTCGCGATCAAGAACACGGTAAATGCCTCTTTGGGACGCAATACCCCCACGGAATTTGATCCCGGAACTTATATCCAAAAAGACCTCAATTTAAATCTCGACCTTACATTTCCGGTAAGCGATCAGGTCTTCTTGGCCGCGGGTCTCGAATACAGAAATGAAAAATACGAAGTTGTGCAGGGACAACCCGAGTCCTATCAAATGGGTCCTTTGGCCTCTCAGGGATTTAGTGCGGCGTCCAATGGATTTTCCGGCTTTAGCGATATTGCTGCCGGCGACTGGAGTCGGTCCAATTATGCGGCTTATGGGGATGCCGAATTAACCCCGTCGGACAATTGGTTGCTCGGTCTCGCGCTGCGCTATGAAAACTTCAGTGACTTTGGTTCGACCCTCAACTACAAAGCAGCTACCAACTTCAGCATCACCGAAGACCTGAAATTGCGCGGCAGTTTCAGCACCTGTTTCAGAGCACCCACACCCGGTCAACAAAATTCTTTTAACGTATCAACTCGATTCGATCCCGCGTTAAATGATTTGGTCAACATAGGTACCATTCCGTCAACCCACGCCACGGCCGAACTGGTGGGTGGCAAGCCTCTCAACCCTGAAAAGTCGAACAACCTCACGGCTGGCTTTATTGTGGACAGAGCCAACTTCAGTTTAACCGTTGATGGGTTTCTAATTGACCTGAAGGACCGCCTCGGTATTTCAACGGACTACTCTCTGGCCGATGCCCAGCGCGACCAATTGATCGCTTCGGGCATAACGAGCGCGAGAAATATCCAAACCTTTCGTTTCTTCATCAACGACTTCGAAACCAGAACCCTTGGCGTTGACATCGTTTTTGTCACACCTGTGGGCAATGGCGATGTCAGCTTTGTTTACAACTTCACAGACACAGAAGTAACCAAACTCACGGAGACATTGAGCGAGACTCGCGTGCGGCAACTGGAGGAAGCACTGCCCCAAAGCCGCGCCAACGCGACTCTGACGCAATCTTTTAACGATAGGTGGGATTCCTTGATTCGCATGAGCTATTACGATTCCTGGTGGGACAGAGATAACGATCAAACATATCCCGCGGTATGGCCGTTGTTTGATGTTGAAACCAGTATCAAACTGAATGAAAAAATGCGGATCACGCTTGGCTCCCGCAATGTGCTCAATACCTTTCCAGAAGAAAATAGGAACAAAGGTTCTGTGGGTGAAAAGTACAGCGAGTACACCCCATTTGGTTTTAATGGGGCATTTTGGTACTCAAAAGTCAGTTACAACTTTTAGCCATTGCCCTGAGTACACGACAGTAGAAGCAGTATGAGCTGCCATGGGCAACGTCCATTGGATTACTGTGGAATAAGCCCAATCAGAACAGAGAAATCTTTATGCTGCTAGCTAAATAAAAATGCGCTATAAAAAAGACGGAATCAGATCATGGTCCTAAAGAGCCTCAAGAAAGTCGTCTATTTCGACGTTGGCTTTCCGTAGGTTGGCTGTAAGGGTGAATATAGCCATTTCGTTTCCCTCTATAAGAATCATGGTATCGTGCCCGCCTTCGGGGTAGGATCTTTTAAGTACCATGTGACTCCCCCTCTGTCTTACAGAGAAAACCCCAAACGCACAAGGGCGTTCAGGGCCTTCTCCGAAGATATTCCTGATGGGATTTTAGGCAAGGTGTAGCTCCCTGTGATGGCTTTCCGTAACTTCTTCGAGATAAAGGGACACGGCCTCTTTCAAGTTGTCCATTGCCTCTCCCATTGTCTTTCCTTGACTGGCTATACCTACCTGAGGGCAATAGGACACAAACAGCCTTGTCTCTTGCTCTTTTTCGATAGCAGCAGTCAATTTAATCATACTCTTTATCCTCCGGGGGAACGTTTTTTCGTTGTGATTGCCTTATAAGTTGTGATTGCCTTATAATCAATATATCCTCATATCCTCCTCATATCCTCCTTTCCCTTTCCGATGATAAGACAGCGGCTGGTGCGGTGGCCTCATGTAGCGTCCGGTCCCGAGCTTTGGACGACAGAAATAATAGTATAAGTCGTTCAAAAACAATTATTTATGCCTCCTAATTCTCTAAGACCCACTCTCTCCATACTGCGGCCAACGTCTGTTTGGCCGCGCCTGCTCGGTCCTTGGTCGTGCGACCTGCTATGAACGTTTGTCCTTTATTTACAAACGTTTGCCGCCTCTTTTTGCGCCTGTCTGAACACGTTTGCCGCCTCTTTGACACGCTACCCCCTGAAATTTGTCGCAAGATTGAGATCAGGGGAATCACTCCACAAACCTCTCTTTAGAAGGAGACCTATCGTGAAAAACTTAGCTTCTATCGCTTTAGCGATCGCCGTGCTCTGCGTCGCCAACTACGCTGGCGCACACGACACAAGCGGACACAACGCCAGAACTTCTCACGCAGCAAGTATAAGTCACCGATGGCACGACCACGATAAGGATAGTGATACGATGTGGTTCAATTTTGCTTCTGAGATTATAAACCCTATTGGTGATGACGACGGCGTGACGGTAACGACAGAACCTTCGACCGCTGGAGAGACCGCGACCCAAACGCCCCAGAAGACGAAGACGCGATCTTAGAAGGCAGCCCGATCTACAACGAGGATGGTGACGGAAGGGTAAAACAAACCTGGTATATGCCACATATTCATTGGAACTATGAGCATCCAGGCGTAGACAGACCCGAAGTCGGTCAGGAAGGCACCATTGAAAGCGGACTGGGCCCGTGGCATGGCCACGCAGTTGGATCCAATTCTCCATTACAGTATGAACGTCATCGTCATGACCTCGGTAGTTATGATTATGACGATGATGGGCTGTATAGCCGCGGTTCTCATTCTGACTTAGATGTCCTGGCACACGGACATCGCGTCAATGGTGGGGATGGTGAATGGTATGTGAATCACAGACATAATCCAGAGGGAGATCAATTTGGAACCAGCCACAGCGGGGTAGCAACACAGGATCCACCAAATACTGGCCCATTAGAGGGGTATGGTCCTGATGATGTACATAGTCATGCTGAGATAAACCACGAGCATGATGGCTATGTATTCCATAGACATCGGTCCCATAGCCATGTCTATCACGATTTTTTCCTGCCGCCCGGCGAGCACGTCCACCACGAACATGGTCCCGACCAGCTTTCCCATGATGGTGTTGGTGTAGGTCGAGGTGCCGAGGAGACCTCCCCGCAAGAGGAGTCGGATGACTCATCGGACGATCAGGACACTGGTAGCGACACCCCGCAGGCGAAGTCGGAGGAATCGTCGGACGATTCGGGAGCCGGTAGCGACACCCCGCGCGGTACTTCTGCCGGTGACGAGCCGGCGGCTCCCCAGCCCCATAGTCTGACCATAGTCTCCGGCGATGGCCAACAAGGCCCGGCCGGCGCTACGTTGGCTGTTGCGTTTGTGGTTTCGGTGCTGGATGCGGACGGCGCGGCCTTTGCCGGGGCGGCGGTCTCTTTTTCGGTCACCGCTGGTGGAGGGACGCTCTCGGCGGCCACGGCCACCAGCGATGCCAGCGGCCAAGCCTCCACCACGCTGACGCTGGGCAGCACTCCGGGGTCGAATTCCGTCACGGCGACGGTGGCCGGGCTTGGGTCGGCGACCTTCACCGCTACCGGGTACACAACGCCCCATAGCCTGACCATAGTCTCCGGCGATGGCCAAGAAGGACCAGCCGGTGCCCAACTGGACGCGCCGTTTGTGGTGTCCGTGTCGGATGAAAACGGCGCGGCCTTTGCCGGGGCGGCGGTCTCTTTTTCGGTCACCGCTGGCGGGGGAACCCTCACGGCCACCACGGCCACCACCAATGCCAACGGCCGCGCCGCCACCACCCTGCGGCTGGGCAGCACTCCGGGGGACAACACGGTTGAGGCGACGGTCGCGGGGCTTGATGTGGGGGTGACCTTTAGTGCGACCGGGCAAGAGACGGACTTAGCTGGCTTCGACGATTTTTTCTCAAGCGGCAAGTTGGCGGGGCAAGCATTGGAGGGCCCGCAGTTGCTGCAAAACGCGCCCAATCCGTTCAACAGCCAGACAATCTTGTCCTACTTCCTGCTAAAATCGGGTTCGGCGCGCCTCGAAGTGTTCGCGCTGAGCGGTCAACGAGTGGCGGTCTTGCATCAAGGGCCGCAGCAAGCCGGTCTCCACCGGCTGCATTGGGACGGTCGGGACGCTGCCGGTCGTCCTGTGGCCAGCGGTGCGTACCTGTATCGACTGGTGACGGACGAGGTTGTCTTGACGCGCAAGCTCATCCTGCTGCGATAGCTTGACAGGTTCTAAACCCCAGAGGAACTGTTAGAAGAATAACGGATGTTACTAGGCCTCTAGGTATGGGATGCTTCGCTTCGCTCAGCATGACAAGGGTTAGCCCTTTTCTTTGCCTGTCATGCTGAGCGGAGCGAAGCGTAGTTGTTTCACCTCGCCTTCAGGCGTGAACAGCATCCCATACCCCCGTGCGTAACATCGTAAAACGATGAACCACGACTTGCTCGGGCCGCGTGCGTCCCGACCCGAAATTTTTGGGACTTCTGGGTCGGTATAGTCCCTAAAGGTTTCATTCATGGGTTGTGCCCGATACAGTCGAACCCCGCACGGCCCCGTCCTCCCCGCTGTGCTGCCGCCTTGGCATGGATATTGCGATTGTTAGGAGCGGACGTTACGCGGTGGGCTCCCCACTAGAACGCCTCCGTCGTCTCAACCGTCCAAGGCATTGCTCATGGCCGAATTTGACACCATCTCCAAACATCTCATCCACACCTACCCCCACGACTTTGCCCGCTTCGCCCTTCAGCACGACGACCTTGAGGTGCTCGGCGTGATTGACACCGAGCAACCCACCGTTGAAGCCCATCGCACCGATAGCCTCATCCGCGTGCGCATCGGCGATGAGGAGGCGTTGGTTCATCACGAATTTCAAACCACCGAGAGCACCCCGCCGATGCCGCGCCGCATGGCCGGCTATATCGGGCGCGGCATTGAGCAGCACGGCCTACCGATCTACTCCAGCGTCATCTATTTGCGTCCCGACGCCGGCCGCACCGATCCGGGGCACTATACCCAAGAGCGGCACGGCTTCCGAGTGTTGGTGCAATACCAAGTGATTCGGCTGGTTGAACTAGACGGTCAACGCATTCTCGACGAGGGGCATTCGGGCTTGCTTCCTTTTGCGCCATTGATGCAGCCTCCTGCGGGTGTAGATGCGGAAGCGTGGTTGCGCCAGTGTGTCAACCGGGCGCAGCAGGTGCCGATGGACGAGGTGCTCAAAGCTAATTATCTGGCCGATCTTGCCATTTTGAGCGGTTTGGTGTATAGATTAGAAACGATTATGACCATCATATCGGAGGCGACCATGTACGAATCGTCGGTAGTGCAGTATTTCACGGAAAAGGCCCTTGAGCAAGGCATTGAGCAAGGCATTGAGCAGGGGGGGCGAGAATTTCTCCTTGAAGTGTTGGCCCTGCGATTTCAGCCGGAGGATATGCACCAGTTGGCCGCTCGCATTGGGGCCATTGACGATGTGCAGCGCCTCAAGCAGTTGCATCGGGCGGCCATACAGATGCCCAGTCTCGAAGCCTTCAGGCTCCTGTTGGACGCCGACGAGTAGGGGCACCGCGTAGTGTCGGTCATTGAGGAAGTCCGCACGATTCGCGAACAATTGGCGGCACAACACGACTATAACGTGCGTGCCTTGTTTGCGGCAGCAAAAGAGCGCCAGCAAGAAAGCGAGCGAAAGGTCGTTAAATTGGTGCCCAAGCCATTGGAAGCCGTTTTAAGCTCCTCTTAGATATCGAAGGTAAAACGCTCAGGCTTGAGATTCTACGGGGCACCGCGCCCAAACTCAGGCGAGAAGGGCCTCGACGTATTCTCGTGCAGCAATGGCCGCGGGGAGTGGCTCGTCCCAATCGACCTCCTCAAGCTCGACGACGAAGGGGCCGTCGTAACCGCTATCCAATAACAGCTTGAACAACTCCGCAAAGGGCAACTCGCCTTCCCCAAAGGGCACGGGCTTTTCGCCCTGCTGGTCGCGCAGGTGGACGAGACCAATGCGCCCGGCGAGGGCCTCGGCAAACGGCATGATTGGCTCGCCGACCGAGAGTAGATGGCCGGTATCCAAGAGTACGCGCGCCCGTTCGGGCAGCTCGGGCATCACCGCTTGGTAGTCGGCCAGTCCTTGGAGGCGATTGCCTTGGTGGTTGCCCAAGTTGAGGGCGATATCGGGGATGTTGTCGAGGAGCGCGTTGACGCCTTCAATGAGGTCGGCGAACGCCTCGTCCGTGCGGGCACCGCCCTTCGTGCTCAGGGTTTTGATGCCAAGGGCGCGGCCCAAGTGAATATCCCATTCGAGCTGGCGCAGGTTGTAGGCGAGATTGCGCTCGTCGGAGTCGGTTTTGCGGCCAGTGAGGTTGCGGATGTTGAAGCCGGCAAGTTGCAGGTCGGCGTCCGCAATGGCGGTGCGGACCATCGGCACGGACCAGTCGCGGTGGACGGGAGTGCTCTCGGTGTACGCGCGGAAGAGTTCGAGGCGAGAGAAGCCGGCCGCTTTGGCTAGGTCGAGCACCTCGGGCAAGAGAAGGTCTGGGCATAGAGTCGGGCTGAAGACGAGCTGCATCAGCTAATCCCCTCCCAATGCGCCCATTGGTCGTCGCAGGTCTCAAAGCGGATATCGTTGGTGTCTTTGCGCGAGAAGCGGCCGATGAGGGCCATGCGGATATTGCGATTGACGTTCTTGGAGCCGGTGTGAAAAAGCTGGCCGTGCCAGAAAATGGCATCGCCAGCTTGGCCGACGAATTCGCTTCCTTTGGGGAAAGTTCCCTCGGGAAATACGTCGCTGGAAACGCCGCCCTGTACCGACAGCAGCGAATGCGTCTGGAAGTACTCGTAGGCCACGTTGTGGCTGCCGGGCCAATAGGTGAAGCAGCCGCCCTGCGAGTCGATGTCCTCGACGTAGAGCGTGACGTTGATAGTCATGTAGCCGACCGTGCCTTCGGGTACGCCGTTGGTCGGGGTGTAGTAGCCGTCGAGATGGCCGCGCTCGGGCAAGGACCAAGCCTTGTCTTTGGCCGGGTACACCAGCGCCGGCCCGGCGTTGCCGGCGTTGAGCTGGCCCTCGCCGGCCATCTCCTCCATCATCGCAAAGAGCGGCGACTCGTGAACGGCGGCGCGGATGGCCGGGTGATGAGCGGGTACAGGAGCGCGCGGCCCGGCTTCGACCCAAGTTGCAGGATCGTCGCGGTCGGCGTCAATGCCGCTCCAGAGGGCGTCCTGAGCGGCTTGAATTTGCGCGGACGTGAGTGCGCTGCGGACGATGAGACAGCCGTTTTCCTTAAAGGAATGCTTGTCTGCGGAAGTGAGCTGAGGCATGGCAGTACCTTTCCAATGCGGTTGAAAAGGTAAATATAGATCGGCTAAAAAGGGGTGTCCATTTGCCGACGTAGGGGCGACCGGCCGGTCGCCCCTTCAGACGACGATCGCTTGGTCTAAGGCGCGGATGTAGCCAATAGTCCAGGCTAGCCCCGCGGCGTGGTCGCCGGCGATGGCTGGGAAGTGCTCGGAGTAAATCTGCCCCTTGTAGTCGATCTCTTTGAGGGCGCGGATGGTGCCGACCATATCGACTTCTCCCTTGCCGAAGGGCACTTCGAGATAGCCTAAGTCCGCCAGCCGCTGCTCGATTTCCGGGGAAGTCGATCCTTGGGGCTTGGTGGCGATGTCGCGCACGTGGACCATAAAGACCTTGTCGCCGAAGTGGCGGATGGTGTCGGGCAGGCTGTCGCCGGCCATTTGCGACTTGCCTTGGCAGAAGGTCAGGCCGTGGGCCGGCGAGTCGGTTGCGGCCATTAGATTGGTAAAGGTCTCTCTGTTCCAGATCAGGCGGTCGGGCACGTGAAACGTGTGGGTGGAAATCCGCACGCCGGCCTCTTCGCCGATTTGGCCGAGTTCTTGGAAGACCTCCACCAAGCCCTGCCAGTGCGTCTGCCGCTGGTCTGGGTCGGTGGGGGCCGCGTCGGCACTGAGGTAGAAATGCACGATAGGTATCTGCGCGTGGCCCATGTTTTCGATCAGGCGGCGCATGTACCCCACTTCGCGCGTGCGGGCCGCATCGTCAACGCAGGCGTCGAGGCTGAGACGAGGCGGGGTCAGCCCGGCCAGCACAACTTCGGCGGCGGCGTATTGGTCGGTTAGCGCCGCGAGCGCGTCGGCCGCGGGCGCGTCGTCGGAAGAGATTTGGCCGGTGTTCAAGACGATGTGGGTAGCGCCGGCGTCGCGGCAATAGGCCATGTTGCGAGCGTGGTCGGCCCCAAAGGGGGCGAAGATGCCGATATCGAACATGAGTTCCTCCTCAGCGTACAAAAAAATGGTGCTCCCACGGAGAGTCGAACTCCGGCTACAGGGTTGAAAACCCTGGGTCCTAACCGCTAGACGATGGGAGCACGTAAGGGGAAAAAAATATAGAGTTAGCCCCGGATATTGGCAAGCCATCCGGTCGCACTTTGCTAGGCGAAGTCGTCGAGCGCGGGCGTGAGGAGATTGTAGTCAGTGGCTTGCTCAAAGGCGCGGGCGAGGCGCAGCAGCCGCGCCTCGTCGCGAGGGTGGCCGATAAGCTGCAAGCCGATGGGCAAGCCATCATGCGTAAACCCGCAGGGCAGGGAGACGGCGCACAGATCGAGGAGATTGACGGCGATGGTGTTGCGCAGGCAGAGGCCATTGATGGGGAAATAGACATCGTCGCGATCGATCTCGTCGAGAATCGGGGCGGCAAAAGGGGTGGTTGGAGTGATGAGAAAATCGACGTTTTCGAGGGCCATGCGGGCTTTGCGGCGCAGCTCGTCGCGCGCTCTAAGCTGCCTGAGGAAGTCCGCAGCGAGGATGTCGCGGCCGTCGAGGATGCGCGCCGAGACAATGGGGTCGAACTGATCGAGGTGCGCTTCGAGGTTGTGCCGATGATAGAGATAGGCTTCGACGGCCGTGGTGCTAGGCCCGCTGCGCCATTCGGCTAGATCGTCGAGCACATCGAGCGATATTTCATCGACATAGACGCCGAGGTCGGCGAAAATGCGCGCCGAGGCGCGCACCGCGGCTTCGACCTCCGCATCGACCTCGTCCCAGAAAAACTCGCGCGGGAAGCAGAGCCGAAGGCCGGCGACCTCTCCTTCTAAATGATCCACAATCGAACCATCGGGCAGGTCGCAAAGGGCCGGGTCCGCCATGGCTTGGAACAATAGGGCGCAGTCTTGCGCCGTGTGGCACAAAGGCCCAATGCTATCGAGGGTCGGGTCGAGGGGCAAGACGCCGGTGTTGGGGAGCAGGCCAAAGGTGGGCTTGAGGCCGGTAAGGCCGCAAAAGGACGAGGGAATTCGCACTGAGCCGCCGGTATCCGAGCCGAGGGCGGCCGCTGCCAGTCCAGCCGCCACAGCCACGCCCGAGCCAGAGGACGACCCGCCCGGCAGGCGGTGGATTTCGGGATCCCAGGGGTTGACCGGGGTGCCGTAGTGATGGTTGACACCGGTGCCGCCAAAAGCGAATTCCACAAGCTGGGTTTTGCCCAAGAGTACGACGCCCGCGGCAAAGAGGCGGCGGGCAACCGTGGCATCGGCTGCGGCGATGTTGTCGCGCAGCAGGGTCGAGCCGCCGGTGGTGGGCAGGTCCGCGACATCCACGAGATCCTTAAAGGCGAGGGGAATGCCGTGCAAGGGGCCGAGATAGGTGCCGGCCGCGATTTGCGCTTCGGCGGCGCGGGCTTGGGCCCGCGCCCGCTCGGCCGTGACGGCGAGGTAGGCGTTGAGCGCCGGATCGTATTGCTCGATGCGCTCTAGGTAGAGATCGGTGAGTTCGAGCGGGGAGAGTTCGCGGCGGCGGATCAGGGTGGCGAGTTCGGCGATGGGGGCAAACGCTAGGGCATCATCCATGAGGCGACCTATGCTCAGGGTTAATCCAACAGGGAAAATCCGGCGTAGCCAAGGCGGTCTTCCGCGCCTTCGACGCCGCCTTGGGGAAAGTACTCCCCCCAGCGCCGACTGACCTTTTGCGCTGTTTCTTCGTCCGTTATCAGCTCGTCTGGATATCCGGGTTTCATGCGGCAATCCAAGACGATCGGCGGCGTATAGCAGGGGTGGTGGCGACGGAGCTGGACGGCGGCGGCATACGTGTCGGCAGCCGGCTCAAAGCGAGTGAATGTACTCCAGAGAAAGGTGATGTTCTTGGCGGCCGCACTGGCGTCATCAACCAAAAATATCAGCGGCCAAGCTGCGACGGCCCGGTCTTCGGCGAGGTGTTGGGCGTAGCCGGGATCTTCCGCGTACGTCGGGCCTTGCACCGCGAGGGCACCAGGGCAATAGACCTCGGCGGCACGGGCCCCGCCGGGTAGGTCGCCGCTGAATTCTCCGGGCAATTCGCCGACTGGATCGCCCACGCCTAGGAGGATTCCTTTGCTGCCTTGGTTCACGGCCGGTCCCGTGTAGTCGAGGGTGTCCATGGCGAGATTGGCGATGACGAAGAGGTCGGTTTCGAGCCGCGCTCGCGCTAGGGCATACGCGAGCACCTGTCGGAAGTCGCCCAAGTCCAACGGGCGATCTATGACGACCAAGAACTTGGTGAGGTTGAGTTGGCCGCCGTCCTCGCCCAAGATGCGAAAGGCGAATTTCATGGCCTCGCGTGGATAGCGCTCTTCGACTACGATAGCCGCCAGCGAGTGATAGCCGGTCTCGCCGTAGCTCCACATGGCCTTGATCGCGGGCATTACCAGCTTGCTCAAGGGCGTCATGAGCTGCTGGATGTAGGTGCCGAGGAACATGTCTTCCTGTGGCGGCTTGCCGACTACGGTGGCCGGGAAGATGGCGTCTTTGCGGTGATAGAGGCGCTTGGCTTGGAGCACTGGGTAGTCGTGTTGCAGCGAGTAATAGCCGTAGTGATCGCCGAAAGGCCCCTCGGGCTTGCGCACGTGCGGCGGCACCACGCCCTCAATGGCGAATTCGGCCTCGGCGATCAGGGGCAGCGTGGAGCCTTGCACGCGGCGCAGGCGCTCGCCCTGCAACAGGGAGGCCAAAATCAACTCGGGCAAATCCTCGGGCAAAGGCGCGATCGCCGCGAGGATCAGCGCTGGCGGCCCGCCGACGAAGATGACCAGCGGCAGGCTCTCACCTCGCTGCTCGGCGACGTGGTAGTGGAAGCCGCCGCCTTTCTGGATTTGCCAGTGTACGCCGAGGGTTTGGGAATCGTGGCGCTGGATGCGGTACATGCCGAGGTTGTGATGGCTGGTATCGGGGTGTTGGGTATAGACCAGCGGCAGGGTGATGAAGTGCCCGCCGTCCTCGGGCCAGGTTTTGAGCAAGGGTAGGCGCGTAAGGTCGGGGGGCGACTGCACGCATTCGCCAATGGGACCTTTGCCGACGGTCTTCAGCCCGACCTTGAGCGCGGCGGGGATTAGGTTTTTGTGCGGCCAGAGCTTGCCCGGCGAGAGCGAGGGCAGGTCCTGGGCCAACTGCACTAGCTGCTGGATAAACTGCTCCGGCCTAGGGCCAAAGGCCAAATCGACGCGCCGGGCGGTGCCAAAGAGGTTGGTGACGCAGGGAAAGTCCGCGCCTTCGACGTGGGTAAAGAGCAGGGCCGGGCCAGCGGCGGCAAGGACGCGGCGATGGATCTCGGCGATTTCGAGATCGGAAGAAACCGGGGCGTCAACGGTGACAAGCTCGCCTTCGCGGCGCAGAAGAGCGAGAAATTGGTGCAGGTTGTGCATGGCGGCCCGTGGTGGGAAGTGATGCGGTTGACTGTCCCTAATATATAGGAAGACTGGCCTATTACAATGGATCGGCCCGGCGTACAGGGGGATTCATGGGGCCGGTTGAAGGCCGGGCCGGTGGTCCCTACATTGGTATGGCGAATTCATCAACGAAACTGGTTTCGATCTCATGCTCGACGAGGCGTTACGCCCAATCCCGTACCTATCGTTACAGCAGGGTGGAGCGGGGTTTATGTAGAGTTGAATCAAACGCCGAAGGTTAGGGATTGTATTGATTGAGAGATCAAAAATTGAATACACAGATTCCAAGCGTATATGCGGATACGTCCGTTTTCGGTGGCGCATTCGATGAAGAGTTTCATCAAGCGAGTCAGTCCTTTTTCGATATGGTTCGGCAGGGACATTTTAACCTGTTGGCATCTGTTGTGGTGCAAGAGGAAATCGAGTCTGCCCCGGCGGAAGTTGTGGCACTCTTTGAACAAATGCTCAACTTTGCAGAAATTGTAGAGATTTCTGAGGAGACTTTGCGACTTCAGCAGGCTTACTTAAATGCGAAAATTGTGACCGAAAAATGGGCGGCAGATGCCCTCCATGTCGCCTTAGCCACTGTAGGAGGCTGTTCGATGATTGTGAGTTGGAATTTCAAATATATCGTGCATTTTTCAAAAATTCCGCTATACAATGCAGTAAACACACTTTCTGGATACTCAACTATTGCGATCCATTCCCCTCAGGAGACGATCAACTATGAAAACGAAGAAGACGTTTGATTGCGTTGAGATGAAACGCCGTGGCGCAGAACGAGTCCATAATCAGATCGCAAATATGACAATCGAAGAACAACTGGCTTTCTGGCAAGAACGTACCGAATTGCTGCGAAAGCATCAGCAAACGGTAAAAATGAGACGCACAACATCTGTGAATTAAATCCGATGCGATGCTCTGGCAATTTTATCATCGGTAGCGGAAATTGAAAACATCAACGGAATTCTGGACGATGCTTCTTAGCTTATTTATTTAGACAAGTTCAGAAGCGATGTAACGGAAGCGACTCCCATCCCCATTTGCGAGAGGTTTTCCATGACGGAGAGAAACGACGAATTCGGGGCGCGCACCCGGCTGGAATGCAGTGGCGGTAGCGGCGTCCTGTACCGCATTCAAAAGCTAGCAGAAGATGGCATAGCCGAGGTGAGCCGGCTGCCCTATTCGATCAAAATTCTGCTAGAGGCCGCGCTCAGGCAGTGCGATGGGTTTGAGATTACCCGCGAGGACGTCGAGCGCATTGCGCGCTGGAGTCCCGAGACCGCGGGCAAGGAAGAGATTCCCTTCAAGCCGGCGCGGGTGGTGATGCAGGATTTTACCGGGGTGCCAGCCGTAGTCGATTTGGCCGTGATGCGCGACGCAGTGGCCGATTTGGGCGGTGACCCGGAGAAGGTCAACCCCCTGATTCCCGTTGACTTGGTCATTGACCATTCGGTGCAGGTCGATTACTACGGCATACGCGAGGCACTGGCCATGAACGCCGCGCGCGAATTCGAGCGCAACCGTGAGCGCTACGAGTTTTTGCGCTGGGGTCAGGAGTCCTTCGACAATTTTCGCGTGGTGCCGCCGGCCACCGGCATTGTGCATCAGGTCAACTTGGAATATCTGGCCCAGGTGGTGCAGGAGCAGGACGGCGAATTCTATCCCGACAGCCTAGTGGGTACGGACAGCCACACGACGATGATCAACGGCCTCGGCGTCCTCGGCTGGGGCGTGGGCGGCATCGAGGCCGAAGCCGTGATGTTGGGGCAGCCGATCTACATGCTTTTGCCGCAAGTGGTCGGCGTCAAACTGACGGGCGCATTGCCCACCGGGACGACGGCTACGGACTTGGTGCTGACGGTGGTGCAGATGCTCCGCGCGCATGGCGTGGTCGGCAAATTCGTCGAATTTTACGGCCCAGGCTTGAGCGAGTTGAGCTTGGCCGACCGGGCGACCCTCGCCAACATGGCTCCAGAATACGGGGCGACGATGGGCATTTTTCCGGTGGACGAGGAGACGCTGGCGTATTTGGCGCTCACCGGGCGCAAGAAGGCGGTGGTCGAGCGGGTCCGCGCGTACATGGAGGCGCAAGGCATGTTCTACCACGCCGAGGTGCCTGATCCTGTCTTCAGCGAGCACTTGGTGCTGGATATGGGTACAGTCGAGCCGAGCTTGGCCGGCCCGACGCGGCCGCAGGATCGGGTCGCGCTCAAGGACGTGCCGACCGCCTTTGCCGCCTCGCTGGTGGACCGCTTTGAGGTGGAGGACAGCGGTAAAAAGGTCGCCGTCGAATTGGGCGAGCAGGGCGCGGTTGAGCTGAACCACGGCGCAGTGCTCATCGCCGCCATTACCTCCTGCACGAATACCAGCAACCCGAGCGCAATGGTGGGGGCGGGGCTGTTGGCGCGCAACGCGGCCGAGCGGGGCCTCGCGGTTCCGGCCTACGTCAAGACCAGCTTGGCACCGGGCAGCCGGGTCGTCTCCCGCTACCTCGACGCGGCCGGCCTCACCGAGAGCCTAGAAGCCCTCGGCTTCCACACGGTCGGCTATGGTTGCACGACCTGCATCGGCAACTCGGGTCCCCTGCCCGAAGAAATCGCCGCAGCCGTGGCTGACAACGACTTAGTGGTGTGTAGCGTGCTCAGCGGCAACCGCAATTTCGAGGGTCGGGTACACGCGGTGACGAAGGCTAATTTCCTCGCTTCGCCGCCTTTAGTCGTGGCCTACGCACTCGCGGGCCGGGCGACGATCGACTTCGAGCACGAGCCGCTTGGCCAAGACCAAGCGGGCCGCGAGGTGTTCCTGCGCGACATCTGGCCCTCGCAAGACCAGATCCGCGACGCGGTTGCCCGCTCGCTGACGCCGAAGATGTTCGAGGAAGAATACGGCAATGCGTTCAGTCAGAACGAGACTTGGAACGCCATTCCCGTGCCCGAGGGTACGCGCTATGCCTGGGCCGAGGAGAGCACGTACATTCGCAAGCCGAATTTCTTCGACGGCCTCACCAAGGAGGTTTTGCTGATCCAGCCGATTCAAGGCGCGCGCGTCTTGGCCAAGCTCGGCGACAGTGTGACGACCGACCATATCTCGCCGGCTGGCGCAATCGCCGTAGGCAGCCCGGGGGGCGAGTATCTCACCGACCGCGGCGTTGAGCGCAAGGATTGGAACAGCTATGGCTCTAGGCGCGGCAACCACGAGGTGATGATGCGGGGCACGTTTGCCAATATCCGCATCCGCAACGAGCTGGTGCCCGGCGTCGAGGGGGGCTTGACGCGCCACTTGCCTTCGGGCGAGCAGACGACCATGTACGAGGCGGCGATGCGCTACATCGAAGAAGGCGTGCCTTCGATCGTTATCGCGGGCAAGGAGTACGGGTCGGGTTCGAGCCGCGACTGGGCAGCCAAAGGCCCCTTTCTGCAAGGCGTCAAGGCCGCAATCGCCGAGAGCTACGAGCGCATCCACCGCTCGAACCTGATTGGGATGGGCATTCTGCCGCTGCAATTTTCCCCCGGCGAAGATCGCCACTCGCTAGGGCTGACCGGCGAGGAGATATACGATGTCGAGGGCCTCGACGACGACCTACAGCCGGGGCAGGTGTTGGAGGTGGTGGCCAAAAGCGCTGCGGGCGAGCAGCGCTTTGCGGTGATATGCCGGATAGATACCCCCGTGGAGATCAACTACTACCGCAATGGGGGGATCTTACACGCAGTACTCAGGCGGATGGCCGAGTAGGGCCTACGAGGGGATGCGATGAGTTCTTGTGTTGTTAAAGACATCGTGCGCACCGTGCTACACGTACCGTTCCACGAGCGCTGCGCCGACACCATGGAAGTCTACGGGCCGGGTTGGTCCATCGTCGAGTTGATCGAAGTAGAGACCGAGGGCGGCGTTGTCGGCATCGGCGAGACGATTCAGGGATATACGTGGGGCCACTCGCGCGAAGCGGAGTTTGCTCGCGTGCGCGGCCGGAACGTTTTCGAAATGCTGTGGGACGACTCGCTAGGGGCCGGCTTGCAGATGGCGCTTTTCGACGCGGCCGGCAAGCACTTAGACGTTCCCTGCCACCGGCTAATGGGGCCACAACATCGAGACGCCTGTCCGGTTTCTTGGTGGGCGCAAAGTATGCCGCCGGCAGCGTGGGCGGCCGAGGCGCGCGCGGCCGAGGCGCATGGCTTTACCACCATGAAGGTCAAGGCGCGGCCTTGGTACGATATTGCGGCGCAATTACAGGCCGTGGATGAGGCCACTTCTCAGCACTTCAAGCTGGACGCTGATTTCAACACCATGTTGCTGGGGGTTGACCAAGCCGCCCCGCTCATTGCGCGCTTGGAGCGAGACAATGCCTGTCTCGCTATCGTCGAGTCGCCAATTCCGCAGGACGACGTGGAGGGCAACAAGCTCCTACGGCAAAAGATCCAATGCCCAATCGCCATGCACATGGGCCAGCCACCGCCTATGACGGCGATCCGCGAGGGCGTATGCGACGGGTTTGTTATCGGCGGTGGGGTACGCCGCGTCTTGAGCGACGGCAACTTGGCCGAGCGAGCGCACATGCCGTTTTGGTTGCAGATGGTGGGTACCGGCCTGACGGCGACCTTTGCGGCGCACTTGGGGGCGGTGCTAAAGGAAGCGCGCTGGCCAGCGATTCCTTGCGTCAACATCTATTCGCACGTTTTGGTGCAGGAGTTCGCCGTGGAGGGCGGGCATCTGCGGGTGCCGGAGGCTCCGGGCTTGGGGGTCGAGTTGGACCGGGAGGCTGTGGAGCGCCTGCGCGTCGAGCCGGACTTTGCGAAAGCGCCGGTGCGCCAAATACACGCCGTGCGCTGGCCCGATGGCCGGGTTCTCTGGGCTGCCGACGGCAGTTACCGCAGCGATTTCACCGCTGGCAAGCGGACGGGCTTCTCGCCGGGGATGCAGCTAGCGGTGCGGCTCGACGACGGCAGCGAAGAATTTGATCGGGAGTACCGGGAGCGGTTCCCGGAGCGAGCTTAGGGCGTCACTTGAGTACGGCGACCGCTGCCCCTACGGTTGTGATGAGGATGCTGATACAGGCGATGAGCATGGCCATTAGCCGCGCGTAGCGCGAATCGAGCTGTTTGGCTAAGTCGTCGATGCGCCCGCCGGTCTGATCGATGCGCTCGTTGGTTTGGTCTATGCGCCCGTGTATTTGGCGCATGTCTTGGCGCATGTCTTGGCGGAGATTTTGAATATCCTCGCGCAAGAAGCCTAGAACGAGGGTGGATTCCGTAGGCTGGGCGGGATTGGGCGGCTGTTCGGTCATGATGCGGCCTAGAGCTTGAGTACGGCGACGGCCGCGCCCATGGTTGTGACGAGGATGCTGGTGCAGGCGATGAGCATGGCCATCAGTCGCGCATAGCGCGAATCGAGTTGTTTGGCTAAGTCGTCGATGCGTCCGTTGGTTTGGTTAATGCGCTCGCCGGTCTGGTCGATGCGCTCGCCCACCTCGGTACGCAGGGCGTCGATGCGCTCGTTGGTCTGATCGATGCGTTCGTGTATTTGGCGGATATCTTGACGGACGTCTTGGCGCAGGGCCTGAATATCCTCGCGCAGGAAGCCAAGAACGAGGGTAGATTCCGTCGGCTGGGCGGGATTGGGCGGCTGTTCGGTCACCAGAAGTTCCTCCATTGGTAAATGTAAGCGCTCGCCCCCTACATGCAAAAAGCAGACCACGCTTAGGCAGCCGTCCGTTCCCTCTGGTAGAAGTATGTGCTGTATGCGCCGTGCTGTTGCCTTGTAGGAACAACGCTGTTCCTCAGAGGCAACAACACTCCTCACTTGACCAATGCGGCAATTTGCTTGAACTCCGCCGTCCCCGCCTCCCGTAGCAATTCAAAGAGACACATTTCCACCACCGTGATCTGCGCGCCAGCGGACGCCATTTTTTGCAGCCCCAACGCCTTGTTCTCGGCGGTGCGCGAGGCGACGGCGTCGGCGACGACTTCGACTTGGTAGCCTGAGTCCAACAAATCGCGGGCAGTCTGATAGACGCAGATGTGGCTTTCGATCCCGGCCAAGAGAATTTGGCGTCGGCCGCTCTGGCGCAGTTGGGTTTGGAAAGCGCTGAGGCCGCAGGCGCTAAAGCAGGTCTTGACCAGTGGCTCTTGGCTGGAGAGCAGGTCGGCGACCTCGGGAATGGTGGGGCCAAGCCCTTGGGGATATTGCTCCAGCCATAGAATGGGTAGCTCCAAGACCTGCGCGCCCTTGACGAGAATCTGTAGCTGGCGGTAGAGCGCCTCGCGCTCGTGCATCAGCGAGGCCAGCTTGCCCTGAATGTCAATGAGGACGAGCGCGGTGTGGTCGCGGCTGAGCATTAAATGTATCCGGTCGAGCCATCGGGACGCATCGGGCTGGAGCGTTCCCAATGGATGTATTCGTTGTCGGCAATGGCTTCTTCGTTGATCTCGACGCCTAGCCCCGGCCGGTCCGGCCGCAATTCGAGATAACCGTCTTTGGGCAGATAGGGCTCGTCAACCCAGTCGTTCCACTCGGACTCGGTCGGCAGAATGTATTCGAGAATTTTGAAGTTCGGTGCCGAGGCGCAGAAGTGCAGATTGACCGCAGTCGCCAACGGCCCCATGGGGTTGTGCGGAGCGATGCTGATGTAGTGGGCTTCGGCAATGGCGTTGATCTTGCGCATTTCGAGTAGGCCGCCGCAGACGCAGATGTCGGGTTGGATGATGTCGGCACCTTGGTTGGCCATCAGGTTGAGGAACTCAAAGCGGGCGTAGAGGCTCTCGCCGGTGGCCAACGGCACCTGCATTTGCGACTTGAGGCTGGTCCACGCCGGAATGTGCTCGGGGCGCATAGGCTCTTCGTAGAAAAAAGGATCGTACGGTGCGAGGGCGTTGGCTAGCTGCAAGGCGCGAATCGGCTCGAAGATCTTGGCGTGCGGGTCGAAGGCAAACTCCCAGTCGTCGGGGCAGTTGACGCGCAATTCTTCAAAATACTTGGTCGCCTCGGCGCAGACTCGGCCCCAGCGGTTGGCGTCGGGGTCGAGCTGATAGGGGCTGGTTTTGAAGGCAGTGAAGCCGTATTCCTCGTTCAGACGCCGGGCTTGGTCGGCGGCCTCTTTGCCGTCGCGGCCGCCGATCCCGCGGTACACGCGCACCCGGTCGCGCGCGTGGCCACCCAAGAGCTGATAGACCGGGACGCCCGCGGCTTTGCCGGAGATATCCCACAGTGCGTGATCGATGCCGGAGATGGCCGACAGGCCGATCCCGCCTGGGGGGAAGCGAAACTGCTGGTGCAGTTTCATCATGATGAACTCGATCCGTCGCGGGTCGATGCCTTTGATTAGCTCAAAGCAATAATCGACGGTTGGGCCGACGGCTAGGTCGGGGCCGATGGAGTAGGTCTCGCCCCAGCCGGTGATGCCCTCGTCGGTCTCGACTTTGACCAAGACGCGGGGGCGGTTGCCGAAGCGGGCGATGATCGGGGTGATGGCGGTGATTTTCACGGCGGGCCTCGCTAGTGGAAGAAGAGGGGATAAGGGGCGTTTTCTGCTTCGCGTTTGATCAGGCTCATCAGCTCCATTGCGTGGTAGTCGCCCCACATGGCCGCCTCGCCGCACGGGATAGCGCGGCCTGAGGGCACGTAATCCCAGCCATTGGGGCGGTGGTAGATCGCGTGGAGGGTGATGCCTTGGTGTTGGGGATCGACGGCGAGGTACGGCTCCTCTAGGAGGGCGCGGGCAATGGTGAAAGCCGCGGCGCGATAGCGCGTCCCCCTCGCGGCGTCCCCCTTGGACAAATAGTAGTTGCCTAAGCGCAAATACCCTTGGCCGCAGACGGCCGCGGCCGAGCTGTCGAGCGGCTCGACGTCGTTGTACGGGTCGGAGGGTTTGTCGGTTATCGCGCCAAAGGAGGCGACCCCGGGTGCGCCGGTGTCCCAGAAGGGCACGCCGTCGGCAAAGCTGTTGGCGATGTGAAATTCAGCGGTGGCTAGGGCGGCTTTTTCCATGGTTTGCACGATGTCGGCCTTGGTGCCGAAAGGCTCGACGTCGGCCTCGCTGAGCGCGGCGAAATACTCTAGCTGCTCGGCGTAGCCCGCGAGCACCCACGACAGCCCGCGAGTCCAAGTCGAAAACGGGGTGTAGCCCTGCTGGGTGCTGGGGCAGCGGTACTGGCCGTCGCGGGTGTTGAAGATGGACTCGTGGACCACGCGACCGGGCACGTCAAACGCGTCGCGCCCCTCGCCGTAATAGACGTTGAAACGGGCGTTGGTCTGGGCGTGTTCGATCAAGCGGCCGAGCAGGCTGATGCGCTGGTCGCCTTCGCCCATCAGCGCGTGGCCTAGCTGGTGCGCAGTCCCCAAGATGCGCAGCGAGCGCATGGTGTCGGAAAAGAGCGAATGCGGGCCGTTGAAGGAGTGGATAAAGCCCGTCCCGCACGCGGTCTCGGTCCAGCGGGCCGCTTGCACGGCACCCGACAGCTTGATGGCCAACTCGTAGAAATCTAGCTCGCGCTGATCGTGCGGAATGCGGCCTTCGAGCATCAGGCGGCGCAAGTTGCCATAGGTGGAGAGGTTGTTGAAGCCGTGGTCGTGGACGCCGACATGCGAGACGTGTGGTGCCATGTGCGCGATGGTGCGCTCGCGGCCGAGCGCGAGAAAGCGCGCGTCGGCGGTCATGTCGTACTGTAGTATGGCGCAGCCGTATTGGAAGCCTTGGGTCCATTCGGTCCAGCCTCGGGTGGTGTAACGCCCCTGCTGGGTGAAGACGGGGGTGCCGTGGTTTGGGTCCCAGGTGCGGTCGAGATCGAGGATCTTGACGCTGGTAAGGGCTAAAAAGCGCTGGATTGCTGGAAGGAGCTTTTGGGCGTTCAGGTCTTGGTCTGGTTTCACGGGACGGTTCCTTTTGCTTGGGCAGCGAGAAGATAGGAGGGGCGTGGGGGTGGGTCAATGCGGATTGGTGGGTCGTGGGTCGCTTGCTTATTTTCCCTCGCCGCACAGACGAGGCCAAGGAGAAGTCACGTGAGCATACTCGACGAAGGCATTGCCTTAAAAGTAGCAGAGACTGCGGGCATTACCCGCCGCAAGTACCCCCTGACAAGGGGCGTTCCCCTGCCCCAAGGTGCCGTAGCAGGCGTGGAAAACCTGTCTTTGCAGGACGCGCAGGGCCGGGATGTCCCGGTGCAGGTACGGGTCTTGAGCCGCTGGCCGGACGGCAGCGCGAAGTGGGTCTTGGTGGATTTTCAGGCCGATGTGGAAGCGGGACAAGAGGCCGTGTACACCTTGCAATACACAAAGGACCAAAAAGTTGCAGCGAGCGTCCGCGGCGTGGAAATCGCCGAGCAGGAAGATCGCTTTGAGGTGTGTACCGGACCCCTGCGCTTTGGCATTGGCAAAAAGGCATTCGCGCTTTTTGACGGAGTAGAGCTAGGGCAGCGAGCCGAGGGGTCGTTTGTCTCCGAGGTAGAAGTTGCACCTCGGGGCGGCGGCGACGCTTGGGCCAAGATCTCCGAGTCCGAGTTCGCCGGAGGAACGCAGCGGCGCATCTACGGGATGGGGGGCACGTGTCTGGCCTCAGCAGGCGTGGAGGAATACGCCGTCGAGATCGAAGAGGCCGGCCCCTTGCGGGCGGTGATTTGCTGCCGAGGGGCCTACGAGTCAACCGCGCCCATGCACCACTACGCCGGCTATCGCCCGCTGCGCTTTGCAACCCGGATCTACGCCTATGCCGGCCAGGCGCAGGTGCGGGTAGTGCACACGGTGATCGCTACCTGCAATCCGCGTGAGACCGAAGTGGAGGAACTGGGCTTGCGCGTCCCAATCTTGCCCGAAGGCAGCGGAACTTGGCGCGTCGGGGTCGATCGGGTCATGGCGGGGCCTTGGGTTTCCGAGCGCTACGCATTGCTCTCGCAGCGGCTGGACAATCACTTCTATTGGGAGGAGTACGAGGGCGTTGAGCGCACCGTGCGGGCTGAGGGCGAGCAGGCCGGTGGCTGGATTTGCGCCGAGAACGACCGCGTCGGCATCGGCGTCGCGCTGCGCTACATGGCCGAGGAGTATCCCAAGGCCCTCGGCGTTGGTGCGCAAGGCATCGACATCTTTTTTTGGCGCGACCCAGAAGGCCGGCGGCTCAGCTTCAAGCGCTATGCCGAGGAGGTGGCTTGGCACGAGGGCGAAGGGGTCTATGCCGACGGCACGGGCACGGCGAAGAGCAGCGAGTTTTTCGTTGACTTTTTTCGCGCTGGTGCTGCCGACGGCGAGCGGTTGCAGGGCCTTTTGCACCCGCCGCAGGTGAGCGTCGCGCCGGAGTGGGTGGCGCAGAGTGGGGCAGTCGGCGGCTTGGCAACCGGCGCGGAGTTCCCGCGCGCCGACCGCATGTTGACGGGTTTTGTCGCCTGGATGGAAGGGCACATTGAGCGCTATCGCTGGAAGGGTTTTTTCGATTGGGGCGACGTGATGGCCACTTGGGAAGAAAGCGCGGGCGGCTGGCGCTTTAAGGGCCGCTGGGGTTGGTGCAACAGCGAATGGGATCCGCGCCACGCCGTGTGGTTGCAGTACTTGCGCACGGGCGAGGGGCGCTACTACGCGCTCGGCGAGGCCATGACCCGGCACTCGCTGGACGTAGATACCTGCCACTATCACCCGTTGCGGCCCTACATGGTCGGCGGCTGTTTTCGCCACAGCATGGACCACTTTGGCGACGAGCCGTGCGCTTCGCACACCTTCATCGACAATTGGGTGGACTACTACTACTTGAGCGGCGACGAGCGAGCGCGGGAGGTCTTGCACGAGGTCGGGGGATTTTTCCTGCGCTACCGCTGGAGCGAGGACCCGCGCTACAGCTTCAGCTTGCGCTCCATCGGCAACGTGCTGCGGGGCTTGCTCTACCTGTACGAGCTGACCGGTGAAGCGCGCTTTATGCGCCGCGCCGACGAGGTGTACGACGCGGTGGCTCGCGGCCAAAACGAAGACGGTAGCTGGCACAAGCGCTTTCAGGTATCCACAGAGGGCAAGCTGCCCGACCAAGGGCCGTACGGCATGGCCACCGAGGGTACGACCCTCGCGGTGGAAATGGGCGCGGCGGCCCCGTTTAGCGACGAAGAATACCTCGCGCTGGGGGGAAGCTTTGGCTCGTTAAAGCGGGTTTTGCCCTACGAGGAGCAAAAGGGCTATCAGACGCACTATTTGATGGTCGGGCTGGAGCGGCTACACAGGATGACCGCGCGCGCGGATGTGGCCGAGGTTTTCGTGCGAGCTGTCGATTGGTTTTGCGGCGGCAAAGGAGTCTTTGACGCCGAGTTTGCCTGCGCGCAAAGCTACCACGGCGTGCTCTGCAGCTCGCTGGCGTACGCTTGGCGGCTGACTGGGGAGCGGGCTTACCTGGAGGTGGCGCGCGCGGTGTTGGCCGAGTTGATTGACCAGCAGGACTGGAGCGACCGCCCAGATTACCGGGGCGCGGTGGCCATGCATCCGACCGCGTTGAGCTTAGTATTTTTTGGCGTGCCGTCGCTGTTGGGGGCGCTCGCCGAAGCTGACTTAGAGGAGATACCGAATGCCTGAAAGACCCAATATCATCCTGATTATGACCGACCAACAGCGCTTCGACACGCTCGGCGCTTGGGGCTGCGACTACGCGATCACGCCGGCGATGGACCGCTTGGCCGCGGAGGGGCTTTCCTTCCGCAATGCCTTTTGCCCGGGCGCGACCTGTATTGCCTCGCGGGCGGCGATCTTCACGGGTATGTACCCACACAATACCGGCGTGTACAGCTTCGACCATTGGGCCGATCACCGCAATTGGGTGCAAGACCTCAACGACGCGGGTTATCACTGCGTCAACATTGGCAAGATGCACTTTGCTCCACGCGATGTCGCCGGGGGCTTCCACGAGCGGGTTATCGTGGAGAATCCCACCAGCAAGCACCTCGACTCGGGCGGGGCGGACGACGATTGGGGCCGCTATCTGCGGATTCACGGCTTAGAGCGGCCCAACGACCGCAACAAGACCGATCCCAATTGGCTACAGAAATATCAAGGTGTCCCTTGGCACTTGGAGGAGCGCTTTCACTCGGATGTCTTTATCGGCGACTCCGCCCTTGCTTGGATCCGCGATTACAAGGGCCAACAACCGTTTTTCTTGCAGATAGGTTTTACCGGCCCGCACGAGCCATGGGACCCGCTGCCGAGGCATTTGGAGCAGTACGCAGGGCGTCCAATGCCCCCGCGCGTGATGCGTGAGGGCGAGTTGGAGGACAAGCCGCCCCAGCACGCGGCGCAGAAAAAAATGCACGCTGAAACCGAGCACGAGTCCGCGATCGACATGTACTCGCCCAGCGAAGAGGACATCGCTCGTATGCGACGGCACTACTACGCCAAGATTACCACGGTGGATGAGAAGCTAGGCGAGGTCCTCGACGCGCTGCAGACGCGGGGCTTTTTGGACAATAGCCTGCTGATCTTCTGCTCGGATCACGGCGAGCTGTTGGGCGATCACGGGCTGGCGTACAAATGGCTGATGTACGACCCCGTGGTACACGTGCCGCTGATTGTGCGCGACAGTCGTCGGATGCAAAAGGGCGATGCGGTCGGTGACTTGGTTTCGCTGATGGATTTGGGGCCGACGATCCTAGAAGCGGCTGGCGTGGAGGTGCCCAGCTACTTGGAGGGGCGCTCGCTGCGGCCATACTTGGAGGCACCGGACGCGGGTTTTGCTCCGCGCGAGTGGGTGTTCTGCGAGGACAACTATCAGGTGATGATGCGTGGCCAGCGGCACAAAATGGTCTATTACATCGGCCAAGATCAGGGCGAGCTATACGACTTGGAGCAGGACCCGCACGAGCTATGGAACCTCTGGGGCCGCGCCGAGCATCAGGAACTGCAAAACGAGCTTATGGCCCGTCTGCTGCGCTGGCTCGCCGCGAGCACTTATTACAATGCTGGCTACCGCCGCCAGCGCAGCCGGCAGTACGCGATGCGCTGGCCACGCCCGGACGACGCGTTTTTACACGGGGCGCGGGGACGGCCGGTGTCGCGTTCGTTTGATCTGTAGGGGCGACCGGCCGGTCGCCCCTACTCGGCTAAGAAACCAGCGAGAAGATCGACAGCGGCGGCTCGGTCTATTTTGCCGGTGTTGATCGTCAGGTCGTAGAGCAGGGGGTCGTTCCAGTCGGCGTTGTGGAAGTTGCGCAGGTAGCTCTGTCGCCATTGGTCGTGTTGCTCGATGAGTTTATGCGCTTGTTCGCGATCCATGCCGCGGTTCTGCATCAAGCGTTCAATCCGCGTTTCGAGCGGGGCGATGATCTTGACGTGGCAGGCCTTGGGGTGATCGGCGAGGATGACTTGGCTAGCTCGGCCAACGATGACGGCCTTGCCGTCTTGGCCGAACTCCTGCACGAGGGTCGTGATGAGTAGCTGGTACGTACCGCGGTCGAGGTACGTTGCTTCGCCGACCTCATAGTCGCGCATGTGGGGAAACTCGAGCCCAAACTCAGGCGCGTACGCGGCAGCCGATAAGGGGAAAGTCCCCGGGGCGACTTCGGGCACGAGCAATTTCTTGAGGAAGAACTTGAGCCCGCCCTCTCCCTTTTCGTCGTAGCGCTCGACCTCTTCGACCGAGGTATCCGTGATGCTGGCGATCTCTTCGACGAGGCGGCGGTCGACAAATGCGTAGTCTAGCTTGGCGGCCAACTGCTCGGCGATCCAGTCGCCAAAGCTGCCGAGTTGACGGGCAACCGTGATGACATTCATAGCGAGTCTCTTAGGTTGGAAGTGCTCAGGTACCAGTCTGTACTCATTTGTAAAGAGTATAAAAGGCGGGCGTTTGTCATGTCAACGCTTGTCCGCCCGGCCTAGCTGCGGTCCCAAGCGGATGGAATGGGTTTTGACGAGGCAGTAGATCGGATCGCCGATGCTGAGTTGCATTTCCTCGATGGCTTCTAGAGTGGTTTTGGCGGCCAGCCGACATCCGACA
The DNA here is from genome assembly GCA_965261395.1 of Candidatus Latescibacterota bacterium. GTDB lineage: Bacteria > Latescibacterota > UBA2968 > UBA8231 > UBA8231. Next base: position 459,494 of record OZ253462.1, on the reverse strand, counting down.
TCCACGTAGATGAGCTGTTTCCCCCCCACATCGGCGATTGCGCTGATAGTCCCCTGCAAAGCATTGCGCACGCTCAGCCCTTCGGGGCGCTGGCGCGCGAGGACGATGTCGTCGGCGCGGATGCCGATGAAGAGGCGGCTGCCGACGGGTTGATCGCAGTAGGGAATTTTTAGCTGCTGACCGTGGCACCGGACCTCACAGACGCCCCGCTCAGCGTCGCTCGCTGCGATTTCCACGTCGAGGACGTTTTCAAAGCCGTGCTCTTCGACTAGCGGCAGGACTCGGGGATGGGCGGCGATGGTGAAAAAGTCGCCGTGCGCGACGACCTGGCCGCGGTCGAGGACGACGACTTGGCTGGTGAGTTCGAGGATCTCGGCGACCGAGTGGCTGACGTAGAGAATGGGGATCTGGAGGGCGTCACGGACGTGGCACAAGTAGGGAATGATGCGGTTTTTGAGTCCCTGATCGAGCGAGGACAGCGGCTCGTCCATCAGCAGGAGGCGCGGAGAAGTGAGCAAGGCACGGCCCAAGGCAACGCGCTGGCGCTCGCCGCCGGACAGGTGTCCCGGCCGACGCTTGAGCAGGGGACCGATTTCGAGCAAATCGACGATTTGGTCCAAGGCAAAGCGGCGCGCCGCTGCCGGCAGCAGGTCGCGGCCATAGCAGAGGTTTTCCTCGGTGCTCAGGTGCGGAAAGAGCAAGTCGTCTTGAAACACGTAGCCGACGCGGCGGTGCTCGGGCGGTAGATCGATGCGCTGGGTCGAGGAGAAGAGGGTTTGGCCGTCCAAGGATATTTCGCCGGCGTCCGGCCGCACCAGCCCAGCAACTAGGTTGAGCAGCGAGGTCTTGCCCGCGCCCGACGGCCCGTAGATGGCGGTGACGGCATGGTGGCACTCGATATCGACGTCGAGCGCGAAGCGGCCTAGCTGGTGTTGAGCGCGGAGGTGGAGCATTGCTAACTCGAGCGCAGGCGACGGGCCGACCACTCGCTGGCCACGAGCGCCAGCAGCGAGAGCGCGACCGAGACCACGATTAGCCCGACGACGCGGCTTTCTCCGTCTGGTTGGTTGAGATACGTGTAAATGGCCGAAGGAATGGTGCGGGTCTGTCCGGCAATATTGGCCGCAAAAGTGATGGTCGCGCCAAACTCGCCCAACGAGCGGGCAAAGGTCAACAGCGAGCCGACCAGCAGGCCGGGAGCGGCGAGGCGCAGGGTCACGGTCAGAAAGGCGCGCACCGGACCCGCTCCGAGGGTGCGGGCGACGCGTTCTAGGCGCGGGTCCACGCTCTCAATCCCGAGGCGCACGGAGCGCAACATCAGGGGAAAGCCGACCACGGCCGAGGCCAGCACCGCGCCCTTCCAGTCGAAGGCCAACTGGAGGTCGAGCGCGGCGAGCACCGGGCCGAAGACACCGCGGCGGCCAAAAAGCAACAAGAGCAGATAGCCGGTGACCACCGGCGGCAGGACCAGCGGCAGGTGACAGAGGCCGTCGAGCGCGATCTTGAGCGGAAACTCCCGCCGGGCCAGCAGCCAGCCCAGCAACACGGCCGGCAACAGGCTCAGCAGCACGCAGCAAAAGGCCACGCGCAGCGAAAGCAAAAGGACCTGCCCTTCCTCAGCGCTGAACACCTTGGTCGCCCAAAAAGGTAAAGCCGTGTTTGCGGAAGATACCGGCGGCCGTGTCCGAGCCAAAGAACGCCAGCAGGCTGCGGACCTGCGCGCTGGTGCGGTCTTTGACGATGGCCGCTGGATAGACGATGGGGCGGTGCAGTGAGTCGGGCACCGTCGCTAGGGTTATCACGCGGTCGCTTTGGGCCGCATCGGTGGCGTACACCAAGCCCGCGGCGCACTCGCCGCGCTCGACGTACACTAGGGCGGCGCGGACATCGGGCGCGGGTGCAATGCGGCTTTTGAGCGCCGGCCACCAGCCCAATTGCTCTAGGGTTTGGCGGGCGTACTGGCCGGCCGGTACGTGATCGGGGTCGCCGAGGGCCAAGCGGCCAGCGAAAGCACCGGCAAAGTTGAAGTCCCTAGCCAAGCGGACGGCGAAAGGCCCTTCCTTGGATGCAATGACCACGAGGGTGTTGCCGAGGAGATCGACGCGGGTGTCTTGCTCAATGTGCTGGTGCGCTTGGAGATAGTCCATCCACTCGGCATTGGCGGAAAAATAAATGTCGGCTGGCGCACCTGCGGCAATTTGTTTGGCCAAGGTCGAAGAACTGGCAACGGACAGGCGCATCCCCTCGTAGTGGGTGGTTAGCTCTGCGAGTGCGGAGCTTAGGCTAGCGGCGGCGAACACGCTTTGGGCCGCTGCTAGCGCGGGACAGAGCAAGAATAATAAGATGCTAAGTGTGCGTAGGGTCATGGTGCCAAAACTCGGCCAGCGACTGGGCGATATGGGCGGGGTTGCGCACGGAATGCACCGGGTGCCAAGAGGAGGGGAAGAGCTGGCGGTAGCGGCTTTGAGCAAAGCGGCGATCGACGAGAAGGATCGCGCCGCGGTCGGCTGCGGTGCGGATGACGCGACCGGCGGCCTGCAACACGCGGTTCATGCCCGGATAGACGTAGGCGTACGCAAAGCCGGGAATCTCGCGCTCGTCGAAATAGTGGCGGATCAGGTCGCGCTCCAAGCACAGTTGCGGCAGCCCAACGCCGACGACCACTGCACCAACCAAGCGCTCGCCGACTAAATCGATCCCCTCGCCAAAGACGCCGCCCATCACCGCGAAACCCACTATGTGCTGCGCGGGCTGCAATGGCTCCGCGTCGAAGACGGAGAGGAATGCCTCGCGCTGGCGGTCGGACATGCCGCTTTCTTGGACGAGGAGGTCGATGCTCGGGTGCGCCTCGGCAAAGCGCGAGGCCACTTCCTCCATGTATTTGTACGAAGGGAAAAAGGCGAGGTAATTGCCCGCGCGCTGGCTGACGAGGGCGGCGATGGACTCGGCGATGTCGTCGTAGCTCTCGCCGCGCTTTTTGTACGTCGTCTCAATGTGGTCGGCCAGCAGCAGGCGCAGGTGTTCGGGCGGGAAAGGCGAGCCAAGGCTCAACAAGGTATCCCCTTCCTCGCCACCGAGCAGGTCGCGGAAGTACGCCAGCGGCGAGAGCGTGGCCGAGAAGAATACAGCCGCGCAGCCGCGCCCTAGGGCTTGGCGGATATTGGGCGCTGGGTCGAGACAGAACAGCCGGAAGCGAATATCCCGACCCTGTTTTTCGGTGTACGTGGTGTAGTGTTCGTCGAAAAGCTCGCCGATGCGCTCAAAGCCCAGTGCCCGGAAGTAGCACTCGATCAATTCATCCCAAAAGGGCAAGGCAGCGCCTTGCTCTAGGACCTTCTCAGCGGCGCGGAGGACGTTGTGGACCAGCGCCATCAGATCCGTCGATAGTTGCGGGCTGATCCAGCACTCGCCGTCGCCTTCCTGCTCGACCTTCTTGCCGAGCTTGGCAAAGTAGCGGTTGAGGGCGTCGAGTTGCTTGCCCAAGTCGGGATGCGTCTTGCCGACTAAGCGCTTGAGCCCAGAGATCTCGGACTTGCACAGATCGGCCGAGAACATTTCGCGCGCCCGATCGACGAGATTGTGGGCCTCGTCAATGAGGAAGGCGTATTGCCCGCTGACGTCTTGGAAGAAGCGCTTGAGGAAGGCGCGCGGATCGAAGACGTAGTTGTAGTCGCAGATGATGACGTCGGTCCACGGCGCGAGATCGAGCGAGAACTCAAAGGGACAGACGCGGTGCTTTTGGGCGCATTCCTCGACGAGAGTGCGGGTGAAGGCATCGTGGGTGAAGATGTCTTCAAGCGCGTCGTTGATGCGGTCGTAGTAGCCACGGGCGAACTCGCATTGATCGGGATCGCAGGTGCTGCCGCCGTTGGGTTTGAAGCAGATCTTGTCGCGGGCCGTCAGCGTCAGGCTCTTGAGGCGCGCGCCTCCCCCGCGCAGGTCGTCAAGGGCCTTTTCGGCGATCCTGCGTCCGCTGGTCTTGGCCGTCAGGTAGAAGATTTTTTCGGCATGGCCCAAGCCGAGGGCCTTGGCGGCCGGGAACAGGGTCGAGATGGTCTTGCCGATGCCGGTGGGTGCTTGGGCAAAAGCCCGCCCGCGGCCGTCGATGGTGCGGTAGGCGACCACGGCCAGATCGCGCTGGCCGGGCCGGTACTCGGCAAAGGGGAATTTGAGTGCCTCGAGCGAAAGATCGCGCTCGGCACACCACTGGTGATAGATTCGCGCCCAATGTAGGTAGCGCTCGATGAGATCGGAGCAAAACGCCGCCAGTTCGTCGCACGCAAAGGTGCGGCGATCCTCGCGGCGCTCATAGGTATCCAACTGAAGGTAGGTTAGCTGGATGTCGATGGCGTCGAGGCCACTTTGCTCGGCGACCATAAAGGCGTAGAGCTTGGCCTGGGCCCAGTGCGCTGGGTTTTCGGGGACCTCTTCGAGGTCGGCCTCGGTAGTCTTGATTTCCTCGATGAGCACGGCGTCGTCTGCGACGAGCAGGCCGTCGATGCGGCCGCTTATTTCGAGGGTGATCTCGTCGGTCTCGACTAGGTAGGAGATGGGCACTTCCGCCTGATAGTCGGCGGGGCGGGCGCGCTGGACTTGCTGGTGACCGCGCGTGCCTTCCACTAGGCGGTCGGGGCGGGAAAAGCCGCCGGAGACTAGGTCGCCGGAGCGCAGCACGAAGCCGATAAGTTCGCGGACCGAGGTTTTGAGCAGGCGCGGGGGCATGGTGTATAATATAGGGTGCTATAGCAATCCTACATCATTTACAAGGTGATCCGCAGATGGACGCAGATAGACGCAGAATAGGATGCACAAGACGATCCACCGCTCGAATCGTTCAAATCATGCCGCATTACTATATCAGGCACTTGCATTCTCACAGGAGGAGATGATGATGAGTCAATCCGTAGTCTTGGGCGTCATCGGCGGGTCGGGGTTGTACCATATAGAAGGGGTCGAAACGGTCGCCGAGCACCGGCTAGACACGCCCTTTGGCGCGCCCTCGGACGCCATCGTCGAGGCGCGAATTGGCGACCGCACGGTGCATTTTCTGCCGCGACATGGCCGGGGGCACCGGCTGCTGCCAGCCGAAGTGCCCGCACGCGCCAATATCCACGCGCTCAAGCAACTTGGTGTGAACCACGTTTTGGCCATCAGCGCCTGCGGCATCATGCAGGAAGCGATCCGGCCTGGGGACATGATCGTGCCCGACCAAATTTTCGACCGCACGCGCGGCCAACGCCCATCGACGTTCTTCGGCGACGGGATCGCCGGACATGTGATGTTTGCCGACCCATTCTGCGAGACGTTGCGGGGCGTAGTCATGGCTGCGGCCCAGGCGGCGGGTGCCAACGTCCACGAGGGGGGCACGTACCTCTGCATGGAGGGACCGGCCTTTTCCACCCGCGCCGAGTCGCATTTCTACCGCAACGCTGTGGACGCGGCCGTGATCGGCATGACCGCTCTGCCCGAGGCCAAGCTGGCGCGCGAGGCGGAAATGTGCTACGCACTGCTGGCGACGGGCACGGACTACGACTGCTGGCACGAGGAGGAAGAAGACGTGACCGTCGAGCAAGTGCTAGCGGTGCTGAAGGCCAACAGCGCCTTGGCTAAGCAGATCGTTTCCGAGGTTGCCACGCGCCTGTCGGCTGAATCCGCTTGCCCTTGTCTGCGCGCCGCCGAACGCGCCATCATCACCGACCCAGCGGTGATTCCCTTAGAGGCGAAGGAGCGGCTCAGGGTGCTCTATGGGAAGTATCTAGACTGATGAACAATCTCTTTAGAATAGCGGCCGTAGGCGTCGGCCGGATTGGCGCATTTCACGCCCGCCACGTCCAAGAGCTGGCCAACGAGCGGGGCGATTGCGCGTTGACCGCCGTAGTGGACGGCTACGGCGACTTGGCCGCCGAGGTCGCGGCTCAGCTACAGACAGGCCAAGAAACGGCGATTGGCGTCTGCAAAGACGTAGAGGAACTAGTTGCAGCTAATGCAGCCGACGGCGCGTTCATTGCCTCGCGCACTGAAAACCACTACCGCGATGCCCAGACCTTGATCGACGCGGGCTGGCGCGTCTTGATGGAAAAGCCGCTGACGTACTCGCTGGCCACCGCGCGGGAGTTTGCCGCCTATCTAGACGCCGACGCCTTTCGCCGCACGGCGCTGATGCAGGCTTTTATGCGCCGCTTCGACGCGCCGCTGTTGTGGGCCAAAGCCCTGTTGGATCGAGGCGCTATCGGCGCGCCGTTCAAGATTGTCTCGATTCTTGAAGATCCAGTGCCGCCGCCCGACGGGTACAATAGCTCCGGCATACTTTCGGATATGGCGGTTCATAATATCGACGAGATCCTCTGGCTCGGCGGACAGCAGCCCGAGCGGCTGGCTGGCTTTGGCAGCCTGCTTTACAACCAGCAGCACACGGACGTCAAAGAGGATTTCGACGACGCGCTCTTGCAGATGTACTTTCCCGAGAATTTGATTGGCCAAGTGACGGTGAGCCGCAACCACGTGGCTGGGTATCGCAACGAGACGTGGGTTTACGGGACGGAGGGGTTGGTGCATGTGGGGGCCTTTGGTGCCGACCCGCTTATAGTGAAAACCGAGGCGTTTGGGCGGCGGGGCTTAATCGAGCGGCGGGAATTCGCCCTGCGCGATTACGGAGCGGAAGTGCCGTTTTTTATCGAGCGCTTCGGGCCGGCGTACAAGGCCGAGGTGGTTCACTATATCGACCAGTGTCGCGCTGGAGCGCCCTTTGCCGTTGATCACCGCGATGGGCTGAGGGCACTGGAGATAGCGATGGTGGGAAGCGGGGCGTTGCAGGGACGCGAGGGAGGCATAGCGGTATGAAAGTCACAAAGATCGAGACCCTGCGGGCCAGCCGCTTTATCTACGTGCGGGTGCACACCGACGAGGGCATAGCGGGTGTCGGCGAGTTGCACCCCGCAAGCGGCACTAGCGGCACGCCGTTTGCGCCCATTGCGGCGGTGGATTACTGCGCCGAGTACCTAATCGGCAAGGATCCCCTCCACATTGAGCGCAACTGGCAGCACATGTTCCGCCGCTGCGTGTTTCGCGGCGGCGCAGACACCATGGCCGCGATCGGTGCAATCGACATCGCGCTATGGGACATCAAGGGCAAGGTAGCCGAGCTACCCGTCCATTCGCTGCTGGGCGGTCCCACGCGGGAGCGCGTGCGCGTGTACTCCCATCTGCAGGGCGACTCCCCGGCGGAGTTGGCCGCAGACGCCCGGCGCGTGGTCGAGGCTGGCTACACGGCCCTGCGCCTCTATCCGTTCGGCGCCTTTGTGGCCGGCGAGGGCACGAGCCTAGAACAACTGTCGTTCCGCGGCATGGCTAAGCACGCCGCGGCTACCTTGCAAGCGGTCCGCGACGCCGTGGGTGACGAGATCGATCTCATGGTCGATGTGGTCAACCGCCTCACGCCGCCGGAGGCCATCGAGGTGGCCAAGGCGCTTGAGCCCTATGGCCTGTTTTTTTTCGAGGACCCTATCGAGCCCGAGAACATGGACGCGTGGGGCTATGTCGCGGCAAATATGCCGGTGCCCGTGGCCATGGGCGAGCGGCTCTACACCACCTACCAGTTCCGCGAGTTGCTGGCCCACAAGGGGGCTTCGTACATCCGGCCGGACCTGTCGCTCGCCGGTGGAATCACTAATTGCAAAAAGATCGCGGCGCTGGCCGAAGCAAGCTACGTGGGAGTCGCCCCGCACAACCCGCTGAGTTGCGTTTTGACCGCAGCGTGCGTGCAACTCGACGCCGCCATCCACAACGTCGCCATCCAGGAGTACCCCCGGGACGAGTACGATGCCCCGAAACGGGATCTGGTCGAGATGCCACTGCGACGCGAGGGCGGTTTTCTGATTGTGCCGCAGACTCCCGGTATTGGAATTGAACTGAACGACGAAGCGTTCCCGCACTACCCGCCTGTGCCTTATACCCGGTCGCCGGTGATTGGGCCCGACGGCGCTCTGCGGGACTACTGATTGGAGCACCTTTGGACGCCGCGGTATTCCACGTTGATTTTGCGTCCTCCCACGAGGTAGCGGTGGTAGAAAGCTTCTCAGGTGCCCTCCTCGACCTGGCGCGCCATCTGCGCCATATAGGCGGCTCGACCCATGAGGTCTTTCTTGTAGTTCCAGCGCATCTTTTCCGGGTACATCACCAGGGAGCGATCCGCCAAGGGCAGGGACACCCGGGCGCCGCCCTGCCGGTGCGATTGGCGCAGGGCCACGGCCAACTCCAAGGCATGGCGCAAATCGTCGCCGCTGGTGATTGCCAAGTCTCCGCCTTCTTCTAGGACGTGGACGATATCCTCGACAATGGCCCGCATTACCGGCCCGGGATCCTGCCAGCCCTCGTCGTCGTACCCCCTCTCCTCCTCGGTGTATTGCTCGAACACCCCTTCCACTTCGACCAAAGGGCCCCCTCGACCGCTGTGCTTGAACAGGCACAAACCGAGGGCCGTATTGTTCCAATTGCAGATCAGTCCCTCGCTGCCCACCACCTCGAGGCCGCGCCAGGTCGGGCCCGGGAAGCTGCTGAAGCACTCTATGCCATTGCCAAAGCGAATGTACCCGCCCACGCCGCCGAACCCAGTGGCTCCTTCCTCGTAGGGTTCCTCGTGATCGCTGTGGGGATCGCCCCCGACCCGGCCGACGACCCACTCCGCCGGTGCCCTGGCGGCGAACTTGCGCGCCAAGTTCAAACCGTGGCAGCCACCCTGGCCGTTGCCGTCGTACAGATTGATGCGCTGCACTTGGCCAATCGCCCCCCCCGCGGCCAACTCGTAGGCCCGGCGGTAGTCTGGATGGCTCGACACCATGACGCCCGAGGCCAGATACACGCCCCGCCGCTGGCAGCTCTCCACCATGCGGTCGGCTGCGGACAGCCGGGCTGTTAGCGGTTTTTCGCAAAAGATGGCCTTGACCCCGGCTTGGGCCGCGGCCACCACTGCTCCGGCGTTGGCTCCCACCGGCAGCACTGGCATGGCGATATCGATCGACTCGCGTGCCAACATCTCCTCGTAGGTGTCGTAGCCGGGCACCCCGAAGCGGTGGCAACCCAGCGCCAGATTTTCTGTATCCGTATCGGCAATGGCCACCACCTTACACAAGGGGTGCACATCAAAGGCCCGGGCCCGGCTGGTGCTGGCCCGCCCGCAGCCAATGACGCCGACCCGGTATTTGGCTTCTCGCTTTTCTCGCATGGAGATCTGTCCTATTGGATGAGACCAGCTAAAATACTAGTTCATTAATTGTAAGAAAAATTGCTAGCGCCCAACGCGAAGCCTCGCGATTCGCTGTTGTCTCTTCGGGCTGGGGGTTATTTTTCGCAGGTTGTACATAGTCCCATTGGCAACTTTTGCGGAGGACTGTCCATGTCCACTACCTATTGCCCCCACTGCCGCCGCGTCACCAATACGCACATTGTCCTTGAGCCCCCGCGCCGGACGCCCAAAGGGAAGGAACTAGCCCTGCGAGTCTTGCATTGTACCCTTTGCAATGGTTTTATTCGCAGCGAGGAAGTGCCCCGCGCCGAAGAGAAGGATAGCGTACAGTAGCTGCGACGGATGAACGAGACCTGACCATAGGGGATTATTATGGTACTAGCCTGCGCTTTATTTTTTTTCTTCATAGATTTTTTCCTGATTCTTTCCTTTCCTTTTTTGGGTCCGTATCTCGGATGGAGAGTAGAGATACCAGCCTATTTCGTCCCGTTTCCCGCCTTTTTTCTCGCCCTGTTTCCCGCCCTGTATCTCGGATGGATGGAAGAAAAGAATCGCGATCGGCTGGAACAACTAGCCGATCGGCTGCGCCGGCTCTACAAGCGTACCGGTCAGCCGGCCCTGCGGGTACGCCGTCCCAGACGACTCCACTTTGAGACGCATCAAGCCCTCCAAGAATTGGAAAAAAGCCTCAGGACCTTGGAGCGTCATCACCAAATCCGGCTCCGTCGGCTACGCTCTCCCCGGATGTTCATCGACGACCCCAAGCCCGTCCTCGACAATATGGATCAGCGCCTCTCGCGGCTGGAAGAGATCGACGTCAAATAAAGGAAACCGAGCCGCGCGATCGCCGTTGTCGGTCGAGGCCACGGCTTGACAGTCTGTGAAAAGTGTATATGTTGTCGTCAAATTGTTGTGAAAAATGACGACAACATAGTCAAATGACGATTCCGCGTATATTTGAAGCGCCCAAAAAAAGCTTCTTTCTCTTAGGACCGCGCGGCGTTGGAAAAAGCACCTATTTGCGAATCGCTTTTCCCGCTGCGCACGTCATCAATTTGCTCGCCGAGGATACGTACCAACGCCTGCTTGCAAATCCAGGGCTCCTAGCTGCCGAACTGCGGGCTGTGCCCGGCGACCGCTGGGTGGTTTTAGACGAAATGCAGAGATTGCCGGCGCTGCTCAATGAAGTACACCGTTTTATCGAAGAAAAAGGGCTACGCTTTGTTTTGTGCGGGTCCAGTGCGAGAAAACTCAAACAGGCAGGTGTCAACCTGCTCGCAGGGCGCGCCCTGTATCGCGCGATGCACCCCTTTATTCCCGAGGAGTTGGGAGAGCGATTCGCGCTCGACGACGCATTGCAACACGGTTTGTTGCCCATTGTATGGGATTCAGAGGACAAAGCAGAGACACTCATTGCCTATACACAGATGTATCTCAAAGAAGAGATTCAAGCCGAGGCCCTAGTGCGCAACCTGCCGGGATTCGCGCGCTTTCTGCCCGTTGCGGCGCTCTTTCACGGGCAGACCCTGAACGTGACTAACGTTGCCAGAGAAGCTCAAGTTGCCCGCACGACGGTGACGGGTTATCTGGAGATCCTAGAGGAAACGCTTCTCTGTTTTCAACTTCCTGCCTATGAGACCCGATTGCGGGTGCGCGAACGCAAATTGCCCAAATGGTATTGGTGCGATCCCGGTATTGTGCGAGCCATGAAAAAGGTCACGACGCCGCCAACACCAGAGGAACGCGGTGCCCTATTTGAAGGGCTGATTGCACAGTTGATTCGATCGTACACAGACTATCGCAATCTGTGCGATGAATGCTTCTATTGGGCAACTGTTGCGCAAACCCAAACTGAGGTCGATTTCCTGCTCAAACGCGGGGGAGAATTTGTCGCAATTGAGGTCAAGTCCGGCGGCACCTTTGCCGAATCTTGGTGCAAAGGGTTGAGAGTGCTGGCCGACTTAGAAGGTTTGTGCCGACGCATTGTCGTCTATCCCGAAGGGCCTGAATTGCAAACAGTAGATGGCATTGAGATTCTGCCATTTTCGCAGTTTTCCAACCTGTTGGCCGCCGATGCTCTGTGGCCATAAGCACTCTCGCGAAACAGGAACCACTCATTTGATCAGGACCATCTTCTGCATCCGCGAGACTTGGTCAGCCCCTGTCAGCCTGCACAGGTAGACGCCCGAAGCCCGGTCCGAGGCATCCCACGTCGCGGAGTGACTCCCGCGGCTCCTGGTCTCGCTGAACAGCGTCTCCACTAGCTGCCCCGTGAGAGTGTGGACCGACAGCGTCACGTGCTGCGGCTCCGAGAGCGTGAAGTGGATCGTGGTGACCGGATTGAAGGGATTCGGGTAGATGCTATCGAGCCTCGTCTTCTGGGGTGCCACCTGGTCCGAGGCAGTGCTAGTTATCGATGTCGCCACGTGGCCGTCGACCTCTATGGGCCAGCCCTCCAGCAACTCGTGCCAGGGTGCGACGGGCAGATTGCCGTCCTGGTCGCGGGCATACCCGAACATGCGCCATCTTCCCCCGAGGGCCTGATCCGACACCCTGAATCGCGCTGTGAGGTGAATGCGGTCGCGGCCGTCGGCTTCCCAGGCCGTCTCTGTGCCGTCGACGAACAGGTTGTAGGCCACGAACTTAGTCTCCCCCTCGTAGTCGTAGTCGTCCACCCACAGCAGCCGGCGCCACGGATCCGTGGCGTTCACGTTGTCCCCTATGTAGATGTTGTGGAGCACGGCTTCGGCGATGTGATTGCCGTTGTGCGTTGGATCGCCGAAGTCCAGCATCCGGGAGTACCCGCCGACCGAGTAGTCTCCGCAGCCGGGATCGAAGTAGTTCCCGGTGATCTCCAGGCTGCCGCTCTTGAAGGCCATGGGCCGAGTGCGTTCGAAGATGTTGTCGCGGACCACGGCTCGAATCGCGGACCCGCCCTGGGGATGGGTATCGACGCAGGCCTGCCATTGAACTAGGTCGTTGTCGTGGAAGTAGTTGTTCTCCACGGTGAACCGGGTTTGCGGGCTGTTGGAGGCAATGGAATGGCGGTTGAAGGTGAATTCGTTGCGCGATATGGCGACCTCGGAACCGCCGGTGGCCATGGTCGTCCCCGTAATGCTGACCCCATAGCCGAAGCCATTGCGATAGTTCTCGTGCAGGTAGCTTCCGGTGACCACGCCCCTGCGGGAGTTCATGAAGTCGATGCCCTTGCGGAAGCGGGTGATCTCGCAGTTGCCGATTTCGAGCTGGTCGTGCCCGACAACGGCGATGCCGTCTCCGGTTCCCGCCTCGTGGGTAATGGCCCCCACGAGCTTGAGGCTCTCGAAGGTCACGGCGTCGCTCGCCACGTGGAACAGGTCGAGGTCGCTGTCTTCGGTGTAGCACACGGAGGGAGGGGAGTCCCAGTACGGCGGGTCATTCGGCTCTCCCGGCTCGACCTCGCCCACGTCCACGAGTTCGGCCGCGCCGAGAAGGGCGATGCTCCTGTCGATGACGACCGTCTCGGTGAACAGGTACTCTCCCCCTGGAAACACCAGTGTGTCCCCTGCGGAGGCTCTGGACACGGCCTCCTGAACCGCCGCGCTGGTGAAGCCCTCCACCTGCAGGCCTTGGGCGGGAGCCACGAGGGCTGGCAGAAGAGCCACTAGCCACGCACGGACGGCGGCTGTCTTTGCCCTGGTCTTCTCGTTCCTCGTCTCCATCGCTCGCCATACCTTCCCTGAAAGCCCGTTGTAGGAATGTCGCATATGGCCCTTATTAGGCCAATATAAGAAGCCGGGCCGCGCTGGCACGCCCGGAAGACCAGTGGGGGTATTGAGAAACAACTGATGAAGGACTGAACGAAGATGGCGCAGCAAAAAAAGAAAAGCGCGAAAAAGAAAGAGCCTATCGATCCTTTCTCAAAACTCACTTGGGAAGACCTAGAGGAATGGGCGGAAAACCGCATCGTCGCCCGGGGACGCTCCTATCAGAGAAGCGGAGCTGTGCGGGATTTAGGACGCACCGAGGACGGGGCGTTGGTCGCCTGGGTAATGGGGACCCGGCGCTATGCCACCCGGGTGCGCATTGGGGGAAGGAAAAACATAGAATCCGAATGCACCTGTCCCTACTGGACGACCTGCAAACACGCGGTGGCTGTGGTGTTGGAATACTTGGAAAGCATCAAGACAGAGCACACTATCGGCCAAGTTGAGGAGGACGATCCGCGCCTGCTGGAACTGGAGGCGATAGGGGAAGAGTCCGACGAGCTGGAGGAATTCGATGAGTACGAGGACGGTTTGGAAGAGGCGCATTCCGGGCGCGCGAAATCCAAGAAATCCAAAACGGCTTCCCTGCGTCCGTACCTCCAAGAGCAGACCAAAGCTGAACTCGTAGCGCTGGTGATTGAACTCGCAGACATGCACGATGAGGTGCGCCAATTACTCGCAGACCGCCGCACTTTGGCCTCGGGGCAGGCTGACAAGGTTCTCCAGATGATCCGCCGCGAGCTCCGCGACTTAGCAGAGCCGACATGGGGCGACTACGACGACGCTCCCCCTGCGATTAACACGGATCGCCTCAAGGCGGCCCTCAAAGGGCTGATAGAAGCCGGACAGGCCGACGCAGCGGTGCAACTAGGGCCGGAACTGCTGGTCGCGAGCAGCCAGGCACTTGAGCACGATCGCGAAGGCGAATCCGACGCAGCGTTCGCCGACTGCCTCGATGTCCTTTTTCAGGCCCTAGATACGGCTTCCCTGTCGCCAGCGGACCAGATAGAATGGGCCATAGATATGGAGCAGGCCGACGAATACAGTCTGTGCCATGCTGGCTTGGCCCACCTCTGGAAAAGGCCCTACGCCAAAAGCGATTGGTCCGCGGTGTGCGACCGGCTAGCGCAGCGTCTCGAAGCCATTGAGCCCCATGCGGAAGAGGACGCCTTTTTGCCTAACTTCAAACGGAGCCAAATGGCCGACTGGTTGATTCGCGCCTTGGAAAAGGCCGGTCGCCAAGACGAGGTCATCCCGCTGTGCGAGCGCGAAGCGCCCATCACCCACAGCTATGCTCACTTGGTGGATCTCCTGATGGCCAAACGCCGCTGGGAAGAGGCCCGGCGCTGGTGCCATCAGGGGATTGAGGCGGTTTCCGCCAAGTATCCGGGCATTGGAGCGGCCCTGCGCGAGCGGTTGCAGACGATTAACCAGCGCAGTGGCGATCCGCTCGCTGGGTTGGCCATTCAGGCCGAGGAGTTTTTTGTTGCGCCTGGTCTGGCCGGTTTTCAGGATTTGTGCAAAGCCGCTCGCAAGGTGCGCCTCGGCAAGGGCGTCGATGCTTGGGCGCGGCACTATCTGGAAACGGGTCGGCGGCCCGGTGTCGGTCGGAAACGCAAGAGTGATCCGAAGGTAGCTTGGCCCTTGCCGGCCTCTGAAGTCGAGGTGCGTACTTATCACCAAGCAGCGGAGGCACCTATGACCGGGATACTAATTCAGTTGGCTATTGCCGAGAAAAAGCCGGACGAGGTGCTCAAATGGTACGACTATGCCAGCCGCAAAAAGGGTGGGTTGGGGATGTATGACTTCCTCGTCAACGCCACCGAGGTGGCCGAGGCCATCAAGTCGGCCCACCCGGATCGGGCGATAGCCATTTGGAAGGAAACCGCGGAAAGACAGATCGCCCAGGTGCAGGTGAGTGGGTACGAGGCCGCGGTTCCCTCTTTGCGAAACATGAAAAATGCGCTCACGCGGGCCGGTCGCAAGCAAGAATGGGAAGAGTACCTAACTTCCTTGCGAGAGCAGAACAAGCGTCGGCCGCGGTGTCTGGAGGTGCTGAGCCGGCTGGAGGGAGGACGCCGGCGAATTATCGACACGTAGAGATTTCGCTGCGACATTTCCTCGAAGCGCACGATGGTCTCGATGAGGTGCGCTTCGTTCTCTTCGACGATGCGACATACGGCGCTTATGAAAATGCGCTTTTGGATGTCTGACTGAAATCTTTGTCGTAGGCGGGGTCGCAGACGCCGAATCGCAGGGTTATCGTGAACACCTCGTTCAGTGCCGTTGACATGAAATATTCATGTTTTCATATTAATCGCATGTCTACAATGATCCAGATTCGCAACGTCCCGGATGTCATGCATCGTCGCCTAAAAGTGCGCGCCGCGATGGAAGGAGTCTCCATGTCACAGTATGTGATGTGGGCAATTGAGCGGGCACTGGAGCGGCCGAGTCGGCGGGAACTGCTTGCGGCCATCCGCCGACAGCCCGAGTTGGTTCTTGGGGCATCGCCAGCCGACGTGCTCCGCGCGGAACGGGACGCTCGCGACGACGCGCACGCCAACGACGGGAATCTCAACGAGCGAGAGCAGTAGGCACCGTTGCTGGTCTTGGATGCTTCGGGAGCGGTCGAGTTGTTGCTGAATACGGCCGCAGGCAAGCGCGTCGCGAAGCGGGTGGAGAACCCTGCCGTGAGCATTCACGTGCCCCATCTCATCGACGTGGAGATCGCTCACGTGCTCCGCCGTTACGCCCTACGCGGAACGTTGAGCGCCACACGTGGAGCACTCGCGCTCGATCAATGGCGCGCACTCGACGTCGAACGATATTCGCATGAGCTATTCCTCGACCGAATCTGGCAGCTTCGCGATAACGTGAGCGCCTACGACGCCGTGTACGTCTCGCTGGCGGAGGCGCTGGGGGCGGTGCTCGTGACCGGAGACGGCCGGCTGCTCGGTGCCCCGGGCCTGCGTACCCGCATCGAGCTGGCATGATTCTCTCCGGCTCGTCTTCTTCGATGATGCGACGTACGGCGCTTATGAAAATGCCCTGGCGCAGATGAGCGTGTAACGCTAGCTCGCTGGGCGGACGCGAGGACCATTCAGCAATCGGCCCAGCCAGGTATAGCGGACGAGAAATTGGTAGATCAGTAACAGAAGGCCGGTGGCTGCGAGAAAAACTAGGAAGTACTTTACCCCTGAAGAAAGCGGCCAGTCGCGCACGGCAAATTGAGCGCCAATGATCAACGGCAGGTGCGCCACATACAGCCAGTACGACGAATCATCGCCAACGGCGGATTGTTCGAAAAGTCCGGCGACTACTCGACCCTTCTAAACGTCTCCCCATCCTGCACGGCCTCGTAAATCTGGGCGAACTCGCGGCTGCCGTCGTCTTCGACGGGGAGGCATTCAGAGCCGCTTTCGCAGATGGGCATGGCGTCGCGGGGGTATTCGCTGTGGAGATTCTGCTTGGAGCAGCCATAGTAGGTGACTTCGCCGCTGGCGCGGGCGTAGCGATAGACGTGGCGGGGCGGATCGACCCAACTGTAATCTACTCGATATTGCTCTATGGCTTGGAGGTCAATCTCGATGCCGAGGCCGGGTTGTTCTGGAACTCGATAGTAGCCGCCGCGCAGTTGGATGGGATCGGCCAACAGTTGGCTCTCCCAGATGTTCATGCAGGTAATGGCCGGCCACTTGCTCTGGGGACAGACCGCGCCCAAGTGAGCGGCCCACGTGGTGGTGATGCCCGTGCCGACGAGCTGGAGCCAGAAGGGCTTGTTGGCCACGTCGGTGACAGCGGATTGCTGCGAGATGCCGTGGGCCCCAACGCCGACGACAAAACCGTCGGCGACGTCTTCTTGCAGGGTGGTGAGAATTGGCGGCGAGCCGTAGTGCATGGCCAGCGGGCGGCGGATATGGTTGCGGATTTGGGCGTTGCCGGCCACATCGGTTTGGGGGATCGGCGACTCAATCATGGCCACCTGCGGGTATTGCTCCAAGGTTGATAAAAACTCGACGGCGCTGGCGGCGTTGGCGAGCGTGCCGTTGAAGTCCAAGTCGAGCTTGAATTGCGGAGGAACGGCCTCAATAATGGCTTGGATGCAGGCGTGTAGGTCAAACCAAGTCCGCGCCTTGAGCTTGGCGGTGGTATAGCCCTGCGCGACGGCGTCGGCGCACTGGCGCGTCCAATCGGCGGCCGGCATGTCCATCGCCCACCACGACAGTGGACACCACGTGCGGACCTTGGTGCCCAACAGGCGATAAGCGGGGGCACCCAAGACCTTGCCCACTGCGTCGAAAAGCGCCTGTTGGACCCCAGCCCCCAGCGCATCCTCCCACAGCAAATCGCCGACGGCACGGCCGACGATGCGGTCTTCGATGTCTTCAGGGACTTTGGCCCAAGTGTAGTTGGGAATGGTTTCGCCCCAGCCGATGGTGCCGTCGGCGAGGGTGACTTTGCAGAGTTGGACGATGCGCCAATGCGGTAGCCAGTACTTCATGTGCTGATTGGTGTGGGTGGTAAACGGAACGTCCAGGTGGATGAGTTCGACGGATTGGACCTTCATTGGGACTCCTTTGGGAAGTGGTGGGGTGGGCTAGATACGGCGAGGCAAGCCGAGTGTCAAGGCGAGGAATGCGTTATATTTGCGGCATGGAAATTCGCCAATTTGCCGAGCAGGTGCTATTCGGCACGCGCTGGGAAGACAAGCTCGTTGCCCTCGATTGCTACGAGGACCACGCGCCCGGTGCGGGAATTAAGACGCCCAGTGCGCCGGGTCGCCCCCCCGGCTTGGGGCTGGACGAGTGGCACCATCGTGAAAAGCTCCGCTTCCGCGATGTGCGCCACTTCCACAGCGAAAAAGAGCGCGGGCTGGTCTTGCACTTTTTTGCCAACCACGAGTTGCTCGCCTTGGAGCTGATGGCACTGGCCCTGCTCAAATTTCCGCAGGCACCGGAGAAGTTTCGCCGTGGCTTGGTGCAGACGCTCAGAGACGAGCAGGAGCATGTGCGGCTCTACCAGCGGCGGATGCAGGAGATTGGGGTGGAGTTTGGCCAGATTCCGGTCGGCGACTTTTTCTGGAAGGCCATCGGGCCGATGGAGACCCCGATGGACTTTGTAACGGGCTTGAGCCTGACCCTCGAACAAGCCAATCTCGACTACGCGCGGCACTACGCCCAGGTCTATCGGCAGTTGGACGACCCGGAGACCGCGGCGATTCTGGAGCGGATCTATCGCGACGAAATCGGTCACGTCAAACACGGACTGACGTGGTTTAGGCGCTGGCAGGAAACCGAGCTGAGCGAATGGGAAGCCTATCGTCAGACATTGCGCTTCCCGCTGGGGCCGGCGCGGGCCAAGGGCATTGGTTTCAACCGCGCGGGTCGGCTCAAGGCTGGGCTTTCTGCGGATTATGTCGACGAACTGGAGCTTTTTTCGCAGTCGCGGGGACGCTGCCCGGCCGTGTATTGGTTCAACGCCAATTGCGAGGAGCAGGTGGCGTTGGGGCGGCCGGGTTTTACGCCGTCGCGGCGGGTGGCCGAGCTGGAGGCCGACTTCCAAGCGCTGCCCATGCTGCTGTGTGCCCGCGACGACGTGGTGCTTCTGCGCGAGAAGCCTTCGGCGGCCTTTTTGCGGCGGATGCAGGAGCTGGGCTTTGCGATCCCGGAGTTCGTCGAGTGCAGCGCGGATGGCCTAGCGGCGCTGGCCGAGCGCAAGGTCAATGCGCTCAGGCCCTGGGGCTGGAGTCCAGATAGCGCCGAGTTGCTTGCGCCTTTGGTCGCGGGCTTGCCTCGCGGCGGGGAAGGGCCTTGCTGGAGCAAGGCGATTCGGCGGTTCTATGCCAAGTCGTGGAGCGCGGCGCGGCTGGGCGAGTTTCTCGCGGTGGAGGAGGCGGACTATCTCTGCGGGACGGATGTAGTCGGGACGGTTTGCGCGACCGTGGAACAAGCCCTAGCGGAGATAGTCCGCTTGGCGGAGGTGGGTTTTGACGCGGTGGTCGTTAAGGCCATCTACGGCTCTTCGGGTCGCGGCCAAATCCACTGCCGTGGGGGACAGGTACGCGCGGAACAGCGCGGTCGATTGGAGAACATTTTGCGGCAGCAAGGCCAAGTTGTAGTAGAGCCGTGGCTCGACAAGGTGGTGGATATGTCGCTGCACTTTGACGTGGGAGTGGAGGGTGCGGCGGTGGCCGGCTGGACGCGATTTCTCACTGATGGACGCGGGCAGTATCGCGGCTCGTTCGTCGGTTCGCTTACCGCTGGCCTCGACGAGGAAGTGAAGCGATTTCTCTACGGCGATGGCCGCGATGCACGCCGCTTGGCGCGGTTGGGTGAGCAGCTTGCCGAATGGCTCGCCGAGCCATTGCGCGCTGCTGGTTATCAGGGGCCGGTTGGCGTGGACGCCATGGTGTACCGCGACCGCGACCGACTGCGGCTAAAGCCGATTGTGGAGATCAATCCGCGCACGACGATGGGGCGGGTGGCGCTCAAGTTGCAACAGGCGGTTAATTCGGCGCGCACGGCCTTATGGCTGGTGATTAGCCGCCGCGAGGTAACAGCGGCCGGGTTTGCCGATTTGGCCGAATGTGCCGTTGCGCTGGAGGCTGCACATCCGGCCCGGATGATGCCCGATGGCAAGCAGTTGAGTGGTGGGGTGCTTTTTACGACGGATCCGGCGCAGGCCCGCTCTTTTGCCACCGTGTTGCTGGTCAGCGAGTCACTGGCCGAGTGTGAGGGGTACCTGCGAGAAGCGGGATTGGAATTGGCGCGTTACCAGAAGCTCGCGACCCTCCTTGCATAGCCGTAGCTCTTACCGATTACCCAGCGTCCTCTGCTGAGCGGAGGAAGTCAACCACTTCTTGATGGCCCCTTTCTTCTGCCAGACTCAAAGCTGTGTAGTTGTAGCCATTTTGGATGTGGATGTCTGCTCCGTTTTCGACGAGGAAACGCACCATCTCTGCATGCCCGAAAGCGGCGGCAAACATCAAGGCAGTTGTGCCGACGTCTGTTTGGGCATTGACCGGGGCTCCGTTTTCTAGCAGCAGGCGCGCCATCTCTAGGTCGCCTGCGGCGGCGGCATACATTAAGGCAGTCTGGCCATAATCATCTCGGCCATCGGCACTGTATTCCCACATCCAATGTTCCAATAAAAGGCGTACTACCTCGGCATGGCCTTGGTCAATGGCCAGCATTAAGGCATTCCCACCGATCTCTTGGAAGTAAATGGTGCCAAGGCCGGTCTGTACGGATAGCCATTTGGCTGTATAAACGTGAATATCGGCCCCGTTTTCTAGCAGGAAGCGGACCACCTCCAAGTGGCCGCCATAAGCTGCCAACATCAACGCCGTAGTCCCTGATCCTCTCTTTTTGCCAAGCAGGCGACCGGGATTGAGCTGGACGCCGTACTCTAGCAGGAGGTTGACCACGTCTAAATGACCGCGATAGGCCGCCCACCCCAAGGCGAATCCTGGAGAACCAGAAATGCGGATTATGTCCCCGTACTCTAGTAGGAGATTGACCACATCCAACTGGCCGTTATAGGCCGCCCACATCAAGGGAGTGTAGGGGCCGTATTCGTAAGAATAGAGGAAACCAACTGGGCTCATATCGGCTCCTCTATCGATGAGGAAGACGACCACCGCCAAGTGGCCGCCCGCGGCGGCAAACATCAAGGCATTTTGGTCCTGCCTGTTGCGGACATCGAGGTCCGCCCCCTGCTCAACCAAGAACCGCACCACCTCTATGTGGCCTTGTCCAGCGGCCTTCATTAGGGCGGTATCGTTATCCTCGTCCCCGTCTTGGGGAAACCACACGGCCTCCAGATCATCCAACTGCTCTACATCCTCCTGTGTTGGTATATAGACACTGGAGGAGCTATAGGGTCGGACGTTGACATCCAAGCCAGCCTCAACAAATAACCGCACCAAATCTAGATCCCCATTTTGTGCGTAGGTAACGAAGGAGCGTTGGTTATAGGGAATGCCTCGCTCAGCCATCTCGCTACGAGCCTCCCCCCGACTCCTAGTTTGGATCTCTTCGGGGTTGGCTAGTTCGTAATAAGGTCCGAGGGCAACGAAGGCTGGATCGTCTAGATCATTCAATTCGGTGATGAGGGTTTCGATGTTGGAGCCATCCAAGTTCGCACGCTGGATTCTACCCACGGCTGTCTGGCTATACCCGGCTGTCCAGTACATCTTGCCCCTAACCACGTCCAAGGTGATACCCTCTGGGAGATTCAATCCTGTGACGAGGGTTTCGATGTTGGAGCCATCCAAGCTGGCACGTTGGATTCTGCCCGAGACCCTTTCCGTCCAGTATATCCTGTTCCCATCCACGTCTAAGGTGATACCCTCTGGATTATTCAATCCTGTGACGAGGGTTTCGATGTTAGACCCGTCCAAGTTCGCACGCTGGATGTTACGATTGAACGCTTCTGTCCAGTATATCTTGTTCCCATCCACGTCTAAGGCGAGGCCATATGCCTCACTCCCGGTAATGATGAGGGTTTCGATGTTAGACCCATCCAAGTTCGCACGCCGAATTTTGCCTTCGAAGGAGACATGCCCGCTGTTGTCTATCCAGTACATCTTTCCCTCGGTCACGTCCAAGGCGGGGCCGGATGTGCTGGTGCTGTTCCCGGTAATCATGAGGGGTTCGATGTAGGAGCCATTTAAGTTGGCGCGCTGGATTTTACGCCCGTTCGTCCAGTACATCTTTCCCCCATCTATGTCCAAGGTGAGGCCGGACGGCCAGAATAGATAGTCCCCTATGATGAGGGTTTCGATGTTAGAACCGTCCAAGTTGGCGCGCTGAATTTTATGCGTGCTCCTGTCCGTCCAGTATATATGCGACAAAGTGGTGTCCTGCCCCACGGAAGTTTCGCTTACCGGAGGCACCAAGTCCGGGGCGGCTTGGCCGATCCCCGGCGGCAACGAGGGATCGGACGGATTGACGCTGTACGTGGCGAGGAGCACGGCGTCGGCGAGATCGACTTGGCCATCGCCGTTGACATCGCCGAGAGAAATATCGCCATTGTTGGGGAGCGTAATAGACGAATCCTCGCTGTACAGCAGCACATACAGCGCATCGAAGGCATCGACTTGGCCATCGTTGTTCACATCACCTAGAATCCTGCCCGTAGTGAGCTTCATCCGCGGACTGCCGTCGTGTTCTTCGAGCACAATGTCCGCCTCATCAACCCCCACCTGAAAAACCGGGTCCACATATGCAACCAACCCCTCGCCCGAAACGGTCAGACCATAGCCCCGATCATCCGCTTCCACCGCACCTTCCACCACCCGCACCAGCCCCGGAGCCGCCGCTCCCACCGCCGGAATCCCCGCCTGTCCATCCACCAACACCATCCGCCGACTCTCCGTCATTCCGCCGCTACTCAGCCGGTAGATATACACCCCCGCCCCCACAGCCCGCCCCGCCGCATCCGTCCCATCCCATTGCGCCGTGTGCGCCCCCGCCGGCCGTTCCGCATCCACTAACGTCGCCAGCCGCTGCCCCAGCACATTGAACACTTCCAGCCGCACGTGGCCCGCCGCTGGCAGTTGATAGGGAATGATGGTGGAAGGATTGAACGGGTTGGGGTAATTCTGCCCCAGCGCAAAATCGGTCGGCAGAGCCGTACCCCTTGCCGTAGAGAACGCTCTCAACGACAGCGCAAAATGTCCGGTCTCGTCCGTGGCCGTGCCGACGAACCGGCGCAGATCGGTCAAATCAAACAGCCGCACCTGCACCCCAACCGTCGGCTGCCCAGACGACAGCCGCACTCGCCCCTCAAGCAGCGGCTCCGCGCCGACGTGAACACTCAACACCAGTCCGATGAGACTGCCGATCAAAGACTTCATAGGGTCAATTCCTTATAAAAATGGGATGCTAATTAAAAAGGTTCCGTTTCGGCTACCTATCAAGTAGCAATAAGTTAATAGCCGACAGAAGGTTAGCGACTCGCCAACAGTTCCTCTATCTCAGGCGGGAAACCGCGCTTCCCGTCGCGGTTGAGGCTGGTGCCGATGAGGCGGCCGTGCAGCACGTGTGCGCCGTCGGCTTCTCTGAAGATGTCCTGGACAAAGCAAAAGCGCAGGCGGCTCTCTCGTTCTACGCGCAGCTCGACCGTGAAGCGATCGCCGCTTCGGAGGGGGGACTTGTAGTCGATTTCTGCGCGGGTGAGGACTAAGTCGTGGCCCTGTTCGTGGAAGCGGGCAAAGCTGAGGCCGAGGCTTTGCAAATACTGGTGGCGGACGTGTTCGAGGTAGTTCTGGTACACGGCGTTGTTGACGACGCCTTGGAGATCGCATTCGTAGTCGCGGACGTCTAGAGTGAGTGTGAAGTTGGGAGGCTGTGCTGGCATGTTTTGTCGTCCTGTGAACAAGAGCGGTGCCGCTGCTTGTTGGATTGGGGGGACTTGGCTATTTTGTGCCCCGCGAAAGGAGAGCAATCCATGCTAAAAATATCCGCTTGGCACGGCGATTTGTCGGAATCGTACCTGCGCTACGTCACCCAACTCGGGGTCGATTGTTTGGATTTTGGCTCGGGCGATTACTTCCCCGGGGTCAAAGAGCAGGGCTATCCCGACTTGGACGCCGTGATAAAAATAAGAAAAAAAATCCGTTCTTGGGGGCTAGACTTCAACCGCGTGACCCTGCCGGACATAACTGAAAAGTTCATGTCCGGAGAGGATGGCTGCGAGAAGGAGTTGGAAAACACGGCCGCGGCGCTGGAGGTTTTTGCCGAGGTCGGCGCGCCCATTGCGCGGCAGCGATTCCACGGAGATGTGTTCCCTTGGATGCTCCGGCGTTGGAACTCGTCGCGGCGAGGCGGCTACCACTACCGGGCCGAGAGTCGCAGCTTGGTCGAGAGCGATCAAGGCCCACCCTCGCCCGAGGCGTTGGATACGTGGTGGGCGCGCTTTTGCACGGTGTACGAGCGCTTGGTGCCCATTGCCGAAGACCACGACATCAAGCTAGCGATCCACCCGTCGGACTCACCGCTGCCGGATACGCCGCTGGGCGGCTTGGGCTTTCACAAGGTCATCGACGCCTTTCCCAGCCGCCAAGTCGGGTACCTCTACTGCTGCGGCACCCGCGCCGAGGCCGGGGGCTTGCCCTTAGTGCTCGACGAGATCCACAACTACGGGCGCAAGGGCCGGATTTTCATGGTGCATTTGCGCAATGTGCGCGGGAGCTTGGCCACGGCCGGGGGGTTTGAGGAGACCTTGCTCGACGACGGCGACATGAACATGGCCAAAATCCTGTTGGAGTTGGACCGGGTGGGTTTCGACGGGTGCATCAACCCCGACCACATTCCGGCGCTAGAAGGGGACGAGGGGTCATTGACGCGGGGGTTGGCGTACTCGGTGGGGTACATCAAGGCATTGTTTGCCGCGTTGGCGGCAGTTAGGTAGGAAAACGGAAATGAGCAAAAAGAAAATCGCGGCGATCATCACCGAATATCGCCCTAGGTCGCACGCCGACGTGATCGTCTCCAAGTTCCTCAAGGGCTTTCCCACGGACGAGGGCTTGTGCGCGCCGAGGGTCGAGATCGCGTCTATGTACATCGACCAGTTTCCCGAAAGCGATATGGGACGGGCGATGGCCCAAGAGCATGGGGTGCCGATTTTTCACAGCATTCCGGCGGCGCTGTGTCTAGGGGGACGGGAGTTGGCTGTGGATGGGGTCTTGTCCATTGGCGAGCACGGGGATTACGCCTGGAACGAAAAGGAGCAGCAGCTCTATCCGCGACGCTACTTTATGGAGCAAATCTGCGGGGTGATGGCGACGTCGAAGCGAGGGGTGCCGGTGTTCAACGACAAGCACTTGTCCTATAGCTGGACCGATGCGCTGTGGATGTACCAACGGGCGCAGGCGGTGGGAGCGGCGTTTATGGGCGGGTCTTCGCTGCCGGTGTGTTGGCGACAACCTTGGGTCGAGCACGAGTTGGAAACTCCTGTGGAGGAGGCGGTGGCGATTGGATTTTCCGGGCTGGATATCTACGGGTTCCACACCCTCGAAGTGCTCCAGTGCATGGTCGAGCGGCGGCGAGGCGGCGAGACGGGAGTGGCGGCGGTGACTTGTCTGGAAGGGGAGGCCGTGTGGCGGGCCGCTGATGAGGGATTGTGGTCGCGGGATCTGGCGGAGGCTGCTTGCGCGACGATTGTCGATAAGCCCGAGGGGACGATGGAGGAGCACTGCCAAAATCCGGCGCTTTTTGTGGTGGAATACAGCGACGGATTGCGGGGGGCCGTGCTAATGCTCAACGGCTACGTCCACGACTTGGCGTACGCGGCGCGGGTCGGCGGCCAGATGCAAGCCTGCGAGTTCCACGCCCAAGGGCACGGCGGGCAGGAAGGGGCGTATGCACATTTCAGCTATCTGTCGCTCAATGTCGAAGAGATGTTCCTGAGCGGCGAGGCCCAGTATCCGGTCGAGCGCACACTGCTGACCAGCGGCATTCTCGAGGCGGCGCTGACTTCGCGCTACGAGGGGCACAAGCGGCTGGAGACGCCGTGGCTGGACTTGGAGTACCGGTCGTATGATACGTTCAGGTGGCGACCGAGTGGACCGCGGCCGACTGGAGCTTGTTTGGACCCGTGGCCGCCTTCTTAACCGATACATAATCCAAGGAGAGATACCATGATGCAACGTTTCGCCACAATCGCGCTGGTCCTGGCAGCCAGCACTGCCTTCGCCCAAGAGCCGATGGGCGATCCGTCGATTATACCCGCAGGTGCCAAGCTCGAAGTGCTCTTCGACGGTGCGTTCTTTTCCGAGGGGCCGGCCGTGGCCCCGGACGGCTCGGTTTTCTTCAGCGATATTACCTTTTCCAAGCCCTCGGGGATGCAGGCCGGGCACATCTGGCGCTACGATCCCAAGACCGGCAAGACCGCAGTCTATCGCTCACCTAGCGGCATGTCCAACGGCCTCAAGTTCGACGCAATGGGCCGGCTGATTACCGCTGAGGGCGCGGATTTTGGGGGGCAGCGCGTGACGCGCACCGACCTTGCAACCGGCAAGACCGAGATCATCGCCGGGCTATACGAGGGCCGACCCTTCAATTCCCCCAACGACATTTCCATCGACGAAAAGGGCCGCATCTACTTCAGCGACCCACGCTATCTGGGGCACGAGCCGATTGACCAGCCGGTGATGGCGGTGTACCGGATTGATCCCGACGGCACTATCGAGCGGATCATCACAGACGCCGGTAAGCCCAACGGCGTCTGTGTGTCCCCGGACCAGCAGTCGCTCTACGTGGTGAGCAACGACAACGGCAATACGGGGATCTTCCGCTTGCTAGGCACGCCCGCGCACAAGGGCCGGATGGCTCTGTTGGCGTACGATCTGCATCCCGACGGCACAGCCACATTCCGCGAAGTGCTGGTCGATTACTATCCCGAAGACGGGCCGGATGGCCTGGTTGCTGACGTTGACGGCAACCTGTACGTGGCGGTGCGGGACGTGACGCGCCCGGGCATTGTCGTGTACTCCCCCAGCGGCGAGGAACTGGCCTATATCCCCACGCCCGAAGTTCCGACCAACACGGCGTTTGGTCGCGGCGAGGAGAGCAAGACGCTCTACGTCACCTACGGGGGGGGCGCGCCGCCGGAAAATCCAGGCATCTTGGCCAAGATAAAAGTCGGCAAGGACGGATACCACCTGCCAGCTCCGTGATGCGATGACCACATTAGACTGGGCCGTCGTCTTGGTCCTCAACGGCGGCATCGTCGCCTACAGCCTGATCGCCTTCCGCAACAAGGGTGAGAGTTTCGACTGGTACCTTGCGGCCAAGTCCATGCCTTGGTGGGTGATTGGGCTGTCGGCGTTTGGCACGGCTGTCGATAGCGGCGATTACGTCGGCATTGTCGGCGGATCCTACAACCTCGGGCTGTCGCAATTGGCGCAGTGGTGGTTGGGCATTGCCGTGGGCTGGACCGTGCTCAGCTTCTTCGTCATCGTGCCGATGTACCGCTCGGGGGTTTTTACCAACGCCGAGTGGCTGGAGTTCCGCTTCGGGCCATCCGTGCGGCTGCTAGCGGTCTTGATCAACGTCCAATCGCGGACCAACGTGCTGGGCAACATTTTCTTTTCCATGTTCCTGGTGCTCAATGTCATCACCGGAATCGAGGAGACGACTTGCTGGTTGATGGTGGTGGGCGTGGCACTTAGCTCGGTGCTCTACATCGTGCGTGGCGGCTTGCGAGCCGGGGTGCTGACCGACGCGCTACAAAGCGCGACGATGATCGTGGCCTCTTTTGTGCTTTGGGGATTCGTCTATTCGGGGCTGGGCGGTTGGGACGGGGTGGCGGCGCGGCTGGAGACGGTGGAAGAAGGGCTGTCGGATACACTGCTGCACGTGGGAGGCTATTCGCCGCCCGGTGTGCCCCCCTTCATCGTGATATTCGGCTTTTTGGTGGTGTTGACTACGTACGCGGTCATTAACCAGTACGAGGCCATCCGCTTCCTCGGCGCACGCTCGGAGTGGGACTTCAAAATGGCCGCGCTGGTGGCCAGCATTGCCACGGCGATCTGTCTTTTCTTCAACGTCAGCTTGGGACCGATGGCGCGGGCGCAGTTTCCCGGCCTAGAAATGGTCGATCAGGCCTATCCGCTGATGATCCAAGCGTACCTACCCGCTGGGTTGGTCGGGCTGGTGGTCGCCGGGCTGGTGGCGGCTGGGTACTCGACCTTCGACTCCATCGGCATTGGCATTTCCTCGCTCTTCGTGCGCGACGTGTACGCGCGCTTTATCGTCAAGGACGCCAAGGACGAGCACTACACCAAGGTGGGGCGGATCTCGGTGCCGGTTATTCTGGCGCTGGGTTTTATCTATGTGCCCTTTTTGGGCGAGAAGGGGATGCTGCTGTTCTACCTGCGGCTGGCCGGGGCCATTGCCGTGCCGCTGATGACGGTCATTTTGATGGGGGTTTTTACGCGAGTACACCGCGAGACCGGGATCATCGGCTTATTGACGGGGCTTGGCTACGGGATGTCGGCGATCTTGGCTGATTTTAACGAGTGGCCGCTGCCGGTGTGGTACCAGAATACGTGGTGGACCTACCTGTGGAACTTGGTGCTGCCCGCGGTGAGCATGTACGCCGCCTCGAAGCTGATCGACTGGCGGCGCGGTCCAGTGCGCGACGAGGAGCTGCGCGGACTGATTTACGTCCGCCACGAAGATCCGGCCGCACTGCGCCCGATAATGGCCCGGCGGCTCGTGGCGCTGGAAGGCACCTGGTTGCAGAAGACTCTGATAGAAGCACCCATCCGGCCGGAGTATCCTTTCGCGGTCGGCGAGAATGGTCCTAAGTGGTATTTGCGGCCGGGGGTGTGGATCGGGGTCTATTTGGCCGTGGCTAGCTTCCTGCTTTTTGTGGTGTTGTGGTAGGGTCGCCTAGCATTCTTTACCGCAATCCCTCCTCTTTCTAATTTGTTCCATACACTTGTTCACTTTTCACAGGTTAGGTACGCAATGAGCGGGATTGAGGTACGCGTCCTCGCCGACGAGACGGCGGTGGCTGCTGCTGCCGCTGGTCTGTGCGCCGCGTGGCTGCGCCGCCGTTCCAACGCCGTGTTGGGTTTGGCGACCGGTTCGACGCCGGTGCCGACCTATAGCGAGTTGGTGCGGATGCACCGCGAGGAAGGGCTTAGCTTTGCCCAGGCGCGAACCTTCAACCTAGACGAGTACCTCGGCCTGTCTGGAGACGACGAGCAGAGCTACCGCTTCTTTATGCAGCGGTACTTGTTCGATCACGTCGATGTCCGTCCCTATAACACGTTCCTCTTCGACGGCACGGCGTCAGATCCCGAGCAGGAGTGCCTGGCCTTTGAGGCCAAGATCCGCGCTTTGGGCGGGGTTGACCTGTGGCTTTTGGGCATCGGCGGCAACGGCCATATCGCCTTTAACGAACCCGGTAGCGATCCAGCGAGCCGCTCGCGGGTGGTAGCGCCCAATCCAGAGACCGTCACCGCCAACAGCCGCCATTTTGCCGATCCGTCGCACGTGCCCCAGCTAGCCCTGACGGTGGGTTTGGCGACCATTCTCGACGGGCGGAGCATTGCGCTTTTGGCTACTGGTGCTCATAAGGCCGCGGCTGTGGCGCGGGCCGTGGAGGGGCCTTGCACGCCGGATTGCCCGGCCAGCCTGTTGCAAAATCACCCCGACTGTACATTCCTGCTCGATCAAGTAGCGGCCTCGCACCTGAGTGCGACCCACGAGAGGAGCTAAGTGATGGTCGATACCGGAGAGCTGACCGCGGTCGAGCGCAGAGCTGTAGCAAGCTCGCCTTTTGCGGCACACTATCCTTCGACCGAGCGCATCAAGACCATTGTGGTCGAGCACTTCCCGGCGCTGGGCAAGCTAGCGGCGATGCGCTTTGTCGAATGGGTCCAGGACCATCCCGGCGGCGTGGTCTCGCTGCCGACGGGCAAAACCCCCGAACACTTTATCCGCTGGGTCGAACGACTGCTGCGGCATTGGGACGAGGCGGATGTCCGCGCCCAACTCGAAGAGGCCGGCATCGACCCAGGGCGCAAGCCGGACCTGCGCAGTTTACACTTTGTGCAAATTGACGAGTTCTATCCGATCGACCCCCGACAGGACAACAGTTTCTACGCCTATGTAAACCGCTTCTATATCGATGGTTTTGGGTTAGATCCGGCCAAGGCTCTGCGCATCAACTGCGCCGAGATCGGCCTAAAGGCCGACCAAACCTTGAACGAGGTGTGGCCAGACGGCACCGTGGATCTCTCACTGCGCTATCGGGCTGCCCGCACTTTGCTTGAGCGCGTGCAGCAGGACGCCTTGCGCAGGATTGACCAGTGGTGCCAAGAGTACGAGGAGCAAATCCGCGCCCTCGGAGGCATTGGCTTTTTCTTGGGGGGCATTGGCCCGGACGGGCACATCGGCTTTAACGTGCGCGGCTCGGACCACTTTTCGACGACGAGGCTGACGGGGATCAACTACGAAACGCAGGCGGCGGCTGCCGGCGATTTGGGCGGCATTGAGGTATCGCGTAAGCGGTTGGTCATTACCATCGGCTTGGGTACAATCGTTGATAATCCCGACTGCTGCGCCCTGATCATCGCCGCTGGCGAGGCCAAGGCTGGCATTGTCGCCGCCGCGATCGAGCAAGCGCCAGACGTGCGCTATCCGGCCACGGCGCTGCACCGCCTGCCCATGGCGCGGTTCTACATTACCCAGGGAGCGGCTAAGGCGCTCAGGGCTAGGCGGCTCGTGCTCGTGGAGCAGCGGGCAGCCATGGACGATGAGATGGTGGAAAAGATCGTCATCGACCTAGCCTGCGGCTTGAGCAAAAAGGTCGTTGACCTGACCGAAGCCGACTTTGCCCGAGACGCCTTGGGTGCCGTGCTGTTGTGCCAGCGCCCGGAGGGGATTGCCGCATTGACGCAGATGGTACACGACCGGCTAATAGGCAAAATCGAGCGGGGATCTCAGACCCTTTCCGGGACGCGCTTCCTGCACACGGAGCCGCACCACGACGACCTAATGCTGGGCTACCTGTCCTATATCGTCCGCCACGTGCGCGACGCCACCAACGTGCATTATTTCGCCTGTTTTACCGGCGGCTTCACCGCGGTGACCAACCGCTTTATCGAGGCCCACTTGCAACGGCTGCGGCGCTTTTTGCCCAGCGCCGAGTGCTCGGCGCTTTGGGCGCAGGACTACTTTGACCCCAGCTACGAAAACGGCCGCAACCGCGATGTTTGGCAGTACCTCGACGGGGTTGCCGCCGCGGACCCGCTGTTGTGCGACGAAGGGGCGGCACGGCGCTTTTTACGGAACCTCGTCGAGCTGTACGACGTTGAGGACCTCGAGGGCATTGAGGCCCGGTTGGGGGAGTTGGAGGCCTACTTCGCCAGCCACTATCCGGGCCAGAAGGACGCGCCGGAGGTGCAGATGCTCAAAAGCAAATGCCGCGCGTGGGAGGCCGAGTGTCTGTGGGGGTATTTTGGTTGGGATTGCTCTAGCGTCAAACACCTGAGCCTCGGCTTTTACACCGGCGACATCTTCACTCAAGAGCCGACGCTCGAAGACGATGTGCCGCCCGTACTCGCGCTCCTGGACCAAGTAGCGCCCGACGTGGTCGGCGTAGCCTTAGACCCAGAAGCCAGCGGGCCGGATACCCACTACAAGGTGCTACAGGTGATTACCGAGGCACTCCGCCGCTACGAGCGACAAAGTGGACGCTCCGAGATCAAGGTCTGGGGCTACCGCAATGTGTGGTACCGCTTTGACCCCAGCGAGGCCAATATCTTCGTGCCGGTGTCGCTCAATATGTTTTCGGTCATGCACAGCGCCTTTATGAACACCTTTATCTCCCAGCGCGACGCCTCATTCCCCAGTTACGAGCACGACGGCCCCTTCTCCGAACTGGCGCAGCAGGTGCAGGTCGATCAGTACCAGAAGATCAAAACCTGTCTCGGCCACAAGTGGTTCCACGAACATCCCAGCCCCCTGATCCGCGCCACGCGGGGCCTCGTGTTCCTCAAGGAAATGGATCTGGCCGAATTCTACGAACGCAGCCGAGCGCTCAAGCAAGCGGCCGAAAACCGTTAAAAATGGATCGGGATCTAGCGGGAAGGAAACCGCAGGGCGATGGGATGAATTAGGCTGCTTGCTCAGGCGAGTTGGAGGGATCTCCAGCGGTCGTAATAGACGTGCAAGGCTGTGGGCAAGCCGGCGCGCACTTCGTCGTCGAGCAGGAACTGGAAGCGTCCTACGTCCTGTGGAGATTCGTCGGCGCGGTATGCTTTATAGGCCGCGACCAAGGTCAGCCGCTCGCGATCGGGCTGGTGGCAGGCCCGGTGAATGATGTTGCCGTTCCAGAAAACGGTTTCTCCGGCCCGCAAGTGAATCGTCTCGGCCCCGGGCAAGTCCTCGGCCCGGCTGTTGCTCATGGCCTCCCATTCCCGCTGGGTGCGGTAGCGCTTCTGACTGCCCGGAATTACGCCAAGTGCCGAGTCGTCTGCGAGGGCTAGCTCCCAGCGGCACTCCGTGCGCGGCTCCTGCAAATAAGCCAGTTCGGTGGCTTCGTCCTTGTCGAACACGAGGCCGTCGTCGCGGTGCCAAGGCACATTGAACACTTGGTCGTGCGGGTTGGTAAACATGGAGAGGGAACCGAAGCGCAACTCGCGGCCGATCTGCGCTTGGACGTAGGCGAGCAAAGGCTCTGAGGCCAAGTACTGGGCGAAGATAGGCTCGCCGTATTGCGGTGCGATTAGGCCGGAGACGTGATACGGCTCACTCTCGCCCCGGTGGTCGGTGTACAAGTCCAATTCACCGGTGCGTATGCGGGCCTTTACGCGCCGGGCTGCTTGGCGCAGTTCATCCACCATATCTGGGCTGACGGCGTCGCTGGCAATGAAGTACCCTCGCTCTGCAAATGCCTGTTGTTGCGCTTCTGTCCACATGCGTCTGGTCCTTGTTAGCAGTGAAAACGCTGCGCTCTACGGTCGCGGCAGGACGACAAACCCCACCGAATCCACCGACGCCGAGCCGAACAGCCCGATGCCTCCCTCCACCTGAAAGAATGGCCGCTCGAAATTTTCGCCGGCCAGCCCTCCTGCAGATCCTCCCTGTTCCTGCAGGTCGGGGCTGGAGCGGGCGTACTCGAACCAGTTGTGGTCGAGTGCGTACACCTTTATTAGCGAACGCCCGGTATAAACCACGGCGAACCACGGCCAGCGCACGATTCCGTCGCTGGCGGCGAAGGGCGGCGATTGGTTGGCTCGCAATGCATCCAAGTCCTCGTCGAACAAGTCCGGGAAATCCTCGTCGAGCAATTGCGCGTTCTCTTCCAAAGCGAAGAGTGCTGCTTGGTACGCCTCCCCTGCCTTTTCCAAGTGGAGTTCGATCAGGCCCTCTAGGTGAGTAAGCTGATTCTCCGGTGCCGTGTAAACCTCGTCCCCAACCTCGGCAAATGACTTGAGAGTCCGCACGATTTCTTGGGTGTCTTCGTCAACCAGCACCGCCTGCCGCAGCCGCAGCCGCTCTGGCGTGGTCGTGCTGGCACGCACTTTCTTTCCCTCTACGTCCACTTCCAGTCGGTACTCGGTCAGGGCTTCCACTTGGGGGGCCTCTGGCGGTGGCAGATAGCGGCCGGGCGTAGTCGGGTCGGGTGCGTAATCAAAGACTTGGTCCCCTTGGAAAATGCGCACCTCGGCGTCAGTTACTACCGCCGCTTCCCTGCGATAGGTTTGGTCGAGAGGCAGGGTGCGCCGCACGAACAATTCGGGTAGGAGCTGATCGACCAGCAGCACCCCGTCCACCACCACCTCGCTTTCTTTTTTTACTGAGCCGAAGAGATCGCCCGGCTGGCGCTCGGCAGCGCAGGCCGTTAGGCATAGGACGATAAAAATGTAGCGCACGACTTTCTCCTTAAAACGAAAAATTGAAACCCAGCGTGTTTAGGCGCACCTTGGGATTCATACTGTTTGGCCCAAGTCGAAAACGGCTGCCTAGATAGGCCAAAGTCTTGCTTGGCATAAAGCAAAAGTACAGTATATCGAACACTATATACAAATATATACGATCGCTGCTCCAGGTCCGTATCGAGAGGCTACTACAAGAGGACGTGATGCTGGCGAGGGTTTGCTGAACCTTGTACTTTGTCTTACACCACGCGACCAAAACTATGGTGGAGCCATGAAAGAGACCATTAAGGCTGCCTCCAAGCGAATCCAGCTATTTCACCGGAAGGAGATGGTCGGTCGGCGCGGTTTCGGAACGAGACCTCACGAGAAGCGTCGAGGTGGCGACCGCACTCCAAGGAAGGCAAGTAACCAATGTTGGAATTTCTTAATATCACTAACTTCAAGGCATGGTGCGAGTTACAGATATCCTTAGGGAAGGTCACTGGTCTTTTCGGCACGAATAGTTCAGGCAAGAGCAGTGTGCTTCAGTTTCTACTTTTGCTCAAGCAGACGAAGAATGCGACAGACCGGGGTACCGTGCTGGACTTCGGCGGACCGAACGAACTGGTAAATCTGGGAACCTACCAAGCCATTGTGCATCAAGGCGACCAGAAAGCGAACATCAACTGGACCCTAGATTGGACACTTCCAAATTCTTATAAAGTCTATGACCCCAAGGGCCCTCGCAATAAGGTGCTCTTAGAGGGAACTAGTCTACAAATGGAATGCCGGGTTGGACTGAAAGGCTCAGATCTATCGGCGCATCATATGAAATATAAATTTGACAACACCGTTTTCGCCATCGAACCAAAAGTAGACAAACCCAATGAGTTCGATCTTATATCATGCGGTGAACACCCGTTCGAGTTCACTCGGAATAGAGGACGGGGTTGGGCTCTGCCCGGCCCGGTTAAGACACATCTCTTCCCTGACCAAGCCCGTACCTACTTTCAAGACGCCAATTTTCTAAGTGAATTCGAAGCTCAGTACGAGGCGCTGATGGATAGGATCTTCTATCTTGGCCCTCTCCGAGAGCATCCGCAGCGCGAGTATAGGTGGGCGGGATCTAGCCCCGATGATGTGGGACCACGCGGCGAACGCACTATCGATGCCATTCTGGCGGCTACCGCACGAGGCGAGATGCGAAACCTTGCACCACGCAAGCACTACAAGCCATTCCAAGAAATGATTGCCCATTGGTTGAGAGAACTAGGCCTGATTGATTCCTTCGAGGTTAAAGAAATCGCGCCTAGGTCCAACCTGTACCAAGCCTGCGTTCAAAGAGACAAAGGCCCGGAGACGATGCTAACGGATGTAGGCTTCGGCGTCTCCCAAATCTTGCCTGTTCTGGTACTTCTGTACTATGTGCCGGATGGCTCTATCGTTCTGATGGAGCAGCCGGAAATTCATTTGCATCCGTCCGTTCAAAGTGGATTGGCGGACGTGATACTCGCAGTGGCCAAGACGCGCCGGGTCCAGATTGTCGTGGAAAGCCACAGTGAGCACTTATTAAGGCGCTTCCAGCGTCGCGTAGCCGAAGAAGAAATGTCATCGTCAGACTTGAAGCTCTACTTCGTTCATACGAAACACGGCGTAGCCGAATGCGACGATCTCAGTCTGAATATGTGGGGTGAAATAGAGAACTGGCCGGATAAATTTTTTGGAGATGAAATGGGCGAGATTGCTGCGATTAGCACAGCGTCCCTGGAAAGACGGATCAAAGCCTCGTGATGACATCCTTTGTCGTAGACACCAACGTTGCCATAGCGGCGAACGGAAGAAACACGCACGCGGATCTCGAGTGCCAATTTTCGACGTCAGGTCATATGCTCAAATATCCAAAAACTCCTACTGGCCAGACTCGCCAGCGGCTGTCCGAGACGGCGAAGCTCTTGCCGACCCGATGAGGTTCATAGGATTACCGATTGTCGTAACCGAGAAGATCGATGGAGGCAATACACTCCTTCACCAGGGTGAAGTTTATGCACGTAGTGTCTCCGCTCCTTCGAATGGCAAGTGGATGGCGATGGTCAAGAAACACCATGCTTGGAAAGTGATGGAGCCGGACGTGTTTCTTTATGGTGAAGATATCTACGGAGTACACAGCATCGAATATGAACCCGTCGCCGAGAACGAAACCTTTTATGCCTTCGCGCTTCGCTTTGGGGATGGTACCTTTTCGTCGTTCCGGACGATGGTGGATTATGCCCAAGAACACGACATTCCGGTAGCCCCCATTCTGTTCGAGGGCTTGTTCCGCTCCGTTGACGAAATTCAGGACTTCGTAAGCAAGGCGCACACGGAGCCATCCGTATTGGGAGGTGAACGGGAAGGGGTGGTGATACGGTTGGCACGAGCATTTCCGGTCGAGGAATTCAGGTACAATGTCTGCAAGAGCGTTCGGGCGGGCCATGTCCAGTCCGATGAACATTGGTCGAAGAACTGGAAGTCGTGCCGTATTGCACGCAAGTGAGTAGAAACTATATAGAACCGGGTCTCATACCTTCCCTGTGCCTCACCGTCCAACTCTTAATAGCGCACGACTTCCTCCTTAAAACGAAAAGTTGAAGCCCAGCGTCGGCACGATGGGCAATTGCTTGACCACTTCCGGCTCGGTCTCGGGATTCTTCGTGTCGAACTGCACGAACCACTCGTTGCGCCGGCTGTAGAGATTGAAAATTTGCAAGTAGAACTCGACGTCGAGGCCCCACAGCCCAAACTCGCGGCTGGCGCTGGCATCAAGGCGGTGGTAGGGCAGTAGGCGGGCGCTGTTGCGCTCGGCCGGTAGCACGTAGTCTTCCACCGATCCAGTGGTTGGCTCGCGCAGCGAATAGCGGGCCGAGGCCGGGGTGAAGGCCTGTCCGGTGGCGTACACGAGATTGGAGCCTAAGCGCCATTTCCCCGCCTGGTACGAGAACACGAAAGATAGGTCGTGGCGGCGGTCGTACTTGGGGGGAAAGGTGAGCCCGCCGTTCAGTTCGGGAAAGGTGCGCCGCGTCCAGCCCAGGGTATAGCCCACCCACCCGGTAAGTGCGCCAGTGCGCCGCTGCAAAAAGACCTCGACTCCGCTGGCCCAGCCGCTACCCCCGCTTTTGAATATGTCATCCGAGCGCGTGCTTTCGCTATCGACGGCCACCGCGTTGTCTAGCACCACCAGATTGGCCAAGTCGGTGTAGTAGGCCTCCACGGAGAGCTGGTAGCGCCGCGACGGGTCCCACTCGGTGCCTATCACCCCCTGATAAGAGCGCCCCGGCTCGACGCTGCTGTCCAGCGGCACCCAGAAATCGCCGCCGCTAAAGGCTTCGGTGGTGATCAATTGCAAGTACTGGCGGTACATGCCCGCGGCGGCCTTGACGCGAATTTTGTCGCTGAGGGCGTGGCTCAGGGACATTCGCGGCGTGAAATGCAGGCGATCCGCAACGCTGAAATAGGTGCCCCGTCCCCCGAGTCGCAGCCGCGTGGTCGGCCCGGCTTGCCACTCGTCCTGCACGTAGGCCGAGGCCAGCACCGACCTTTGGTACAAGTCGGACTGGTCCTGCTGGTTGAAGGACTCGTCATAGTCGAACTCGAACAGGGTGGCGAGAAAGCCGAGGGTGAGGGTGTGGTTGCGGTTGGCAAAGTAATCCAAGTCGCTCTTGAGCGACCAATCGCGGATGCTGTTGGCAATGCTAAAAGGCGTGTCGAAGAAGCTGAATAAGAGGGTGCTTTCGTACGACGAGCCAGCGGCCATGAAGTGCCCGAACAGGGTCGGCGAGAACACCCGCGTCCAGCGCGCAGTCAGCGCGCGGTTGCCCCAGCGCAGATCGACGAACGACTCATTCTCATCTTCTATGTCCACCCGCAGATCGTCCTGGCCCCAATACGTGCTCACCGTAAAGGTGTCGTCGCCCCAGCGCTGGTTGACTTTGCCGTTGAAGTCGTAGAAGTAATAGTTCAAGGGGATGTCCACCCCGCGAGAGCGGATGGCGCTGAGCACGGGTTCTAGGTAGGTGCGGCGGCCGGCCAGCATCCACGAGCCTTGCCCCACCGGCCCTTCGGCCAGCAAACGGCTTGCGATCAGGCTGATGCCTCCCCGGCTGCTGAAGCGCTGTCGGTTGCCCTCGCGGTTGCTCACGTCGAGCACCGCCCCGAGCGTGCGGCCGTACGCAGCCGGGTAGGCCCCTTTGTATAGCTGGACGTCCTTGATGGCGTCTGGATTAAAGGTCGAGAAGAAGCCGAATAGGTGCGAGGGATTGTACAAGGGGATGTGGTCGAGGAGGATAGCCGTCTGATCGGGACCGCCGCCGCGCACGTACAGGCCGCTGCTAATGTCCGAAGCCGACTGGATGCCCGGCAGCAGTTGCAAGCTGCGGAGGAGATCGGCCTCACCAATGGCTGGCATTTGCTGCAACGGCTCGACCTGTAGGGCGATAAAACTGCTCTGGGTGGCCTGCTCCAGCTCTTCGCTGCGCTCGGCTTGGATCACAATTTCCTCTAGGTCCACCGACTCGACCTGCAAGGCCACATCCAAGCGCACATCTCGGTCGCTGAACGCTAGGGTGTCGCGCCAGCTTTTGTAGCCTATATACGAAATCACCACCTCGTACGTCCCCGCTGGTACCTCTTTGACGGCGTAGTAGCCGCTGCTATTGCTCGCCGCGCCCAACTGTACCTGCGTCAGGACAATGGAGGCCAGAGGCAGGGATTCGCCGCTGTCGGCGTCGGTCACAAATCCGCTCAGGGTCGCCGCCTGTGCCGCGCCCGCCGCTAGCAGCCACACTGCCGCTAACATTCGTAAACCGCTCCGCCCATGCTGCACGGTCTTGCGAATATTCGTCATAATTGCTCAAATCTGCTTGGAATCGGGATGTAGAAAAACATATTGAGGGAGTTGTACCCTTGCAAAACGGCCCGAATAGACGCCGATCTCGATGCTAAAAATTGAAGTTGAAGCCCAGCGTGGGAATTATGGGCAATTGTTTGATCTTGCGCGGGTCGACTTCGGGATCGACTGAATCAAGCTGCAAAAACCACTCGTTGCGGCGGCTGTACACATTGAATATCTGCACGTAGAACTCGCTGGCGGCTCCCCACAATCCGAACGATCGGCTAGCGCTGACATCGAGGCGGTGGTAGGGCAGCAGGCGGGCGCTGTTGCGCTGGGCAGGGGTCTCGGAGACCGGTGTAAACGCCTGACCACTGGCGTACGCCAAGCTCGCGCCGAGCCGCCATGCGCCCACCTTGTAGGAAGCGACAAAAGACAGGTCGTGGCGGCGGTCGTGTTTGGGGGGAAAGGGACGGCCATCATTGAGTTCGGGAAACGTCCGCCGCGTCCAACCGAGCGCGTAGCCGATCCACCCGGTGAGTGCGCCGGTGCGCCGCTGCAAAAAGACCTCCAACCCCTTCGCCCAGCCCGTGCCGCCGCTTTTGAATACCGCGTCCGAGTGCGTGGCCTCGTTGTCATCATCCACTTCGGTATCCACGGTCACTAGGTTGGCAAGGTCCGTGTAATAAGCCTCCACGGAAAGCTGGTAGCGCGGCGAAGGGATCCACTCGACGCCGGTGACAGCCTGATAGGATCGCCCCGGCTCGACGGTGCTGTCGAGCGGCACCCAGAAATCGCCGCCGCTAAAGCCTTCGGTGGTGATCAGTTGCAGGTGTTGGCGATATACCCCGCCGCCGGCTTTGACCCGGACTTTGTCGCTGAGGGCGTGGCTCAGGGACAGCCGGGGTGCGAAATGCCAGCGGTGCCCTGCGCTGAAGTACGTCCCTCGTCCGCCTAGCTGCACTCGCGTGGTCGGCCCGAGCCGCCACTCGTCCTGCACGTAGCCTTCCAACAGCACCGGCTCTTGGCGCAAGTCGAGCTGAGTCCGCTCGTTGAAAGATCGGGCAAAGTGAAACTCAAATAGGGTGGCCAACAAGCCTAAAGAAAGGGTGTGGTTGCGGTTGGCGAAGTAATCCAAGTCGCCTTTGAGCGACAGGTCGCGGATGCTGTTGGCGATGCGGACGGGCGCGTCGAGGAAACGGAGCGCGATGATGCTTTCGTACGACGAGCCGGTGGCCATGAAGTGCCCGAATAGGGCCGGCGAGAACACCCGCGTCCAGCGCGCAGTCAGGGCGCGGTTGCCCCAGCGCAGATTGACGAAAGACTCTTCGTCGTCTTCTAGGTCAAGCCGCAGGTTGTCTTGGCCCCAGTACGTGCTCACTGTAAAGGTGTCGTCGCCCCACCGCTGGTTGACTTTGCCGTTGAAGTCGTAGAAGTAATAGTTCAAGGGGATATCCACTCCGCGCGAGCGGATGGCGCTGAGCACGGGTTCTAGGTAGGTGCGGCGGCCGGCCAGCATCCACGAGCCTTGGCCGACTGGTCCCTCGGTGAGCAGGCGGCCTGAAATTAGACTCACGCCGCCACGCCCGCTAGTTCGCTGTCGGTTGCCCTCGCGGTTGCTCACGTCGAGCACTGCCCCGAGCGTGCGGCCATACGGAGCGGGATAGGCTCCCTTGTACAGATTGACTTCCTTGATGGCGTCTGGATTAAAGGTCGAGAAGAGGCCGAAGAGGTGGGAAGGATTGTACAGCGGAATGTCGTCGAGGAGGATAGCCGCCTGATCGGGGCCGCCGCCGCGCACGTACAAGCCGCTGCTGATATCCGAGACCGCTTGGATGCCCGGCAGTAGCTGTAAGCTGCGCAAGAGATCGGCCTCGCCAAGGGCGGGCAACTGCTGCACCGGCTTGGCGCGGAGGCTGATGCGTTCGGCTTCCACCGAGACCTGCTCGCC
Organism: Candidatus Latescibacterota bacterium; assembly: GCA_965261395.1. GTDB lineage: Bacteria > Latescibacterota > UBA2968 > UBA8231 > UBA8231. Next base: position 419,306 of record OZ253462.1, on the reverse strand, counting down.
CAGGCCCGCCGGCTTGGACACTAGCGCCAAATTGAGCCGCACGGCCTCGTCCGCGCCAAAGCGCAGCGTGTCCCACCGGGTCTGGTAGCCTGCATGCGACGCGCTTACCACGTGCGTACCAGCCGGTACTTGTTTGACCGCGTAGTAGCCGCTGTGATTGCTGACCGCCCCGAGCGGAAGCCCCTCCACCGCGATAGCTGCGCGGCTCAGGGCTTCGCCGTTGTCAGCATCGGTGACAAAGCCGCTCAGGGTCGCCGCCTGTGCTGACCCCGCCAGTAGCAGCCACGCCGCCAGCACCCGCCTACATTTTTTTTGCAATCTCACCTTTGTGCCTATCCAAACGAAAGACGACCACAGGGGTTATCCCATAAATGCGAGCTTGTAGAGAAACATATCGAGATATTGAGCGAGTTGCACCCTTGCAACGCGCCAAAATCGGCCGCGCCCTATGCTGGCATCTTGGGACTTTGTATCTTGAGTGCCTTGCCATTACTACATACAAAGGACAGCTCCATGACTACCGACCGCATTTTTCACCGCGTCATTACCGACAACTGGCCGCAGATTTCCCACGGCAAAGACTGCTATCTCTACGCCGAGGACGGCCGCGCCTACCTCGATGCCTGCGCCGGCGTCCACGTGGTCTCCATCGGCCACGGCGTCCCGGAGATAGCTGCGGTCATGCAGGAGCAGGCGAACAAGGTCTGCTTTACCTACGCCCGCTTCCTCACCCAGCCGCAAATCGATCTCGCCGACAAACTTGCCGCCATGGCCCCCGGCGATCTCAACCGCGTCTTCTTCGTCTCCGGCGGGTCCGAAGCCACGGAGGCCGCGCTCAAGATCGCCCGCAAGTACCACGTCGAAACCGGTAATCCCAAAAAGTACAAAGTCATCACCCGCTGGCAGAGCTGGCACGGCAACACCATCGGCGCGCTTTCGATGTCGGGCCGTTCCACTTGGCGCGAAGACTACGTGCCCTACCTACTCGACTTCCCGCACATCACCTTCCCCCGCCCGGCTCACTGCCCGTACTGCCAGGATCGACCCGCTTGTACGCTGGCCTGCGCCGAAGAGCTGGAGCGGGTCATCAAACAGGAGGGCAGCGAATACATCTCCGCTTTCATCGCCGAGCCGATCTCGGGCACTTCTTGCTGCGGGCTGATGCCGCCGCCCGACTACTTCCCCACGATCCGCGCGATCTGCGACCGCTATAACATCTTGATGATCATCGACGAAGTGGTCACCGCCTACGGACGCACGGGCCTCAATTTCGGCATTGAGCACTGGGACGCCATCCCAGACATCTTGGCCACCGGCAAGGGCCTCAGCAGCGGGTACACCCCCATTGCCGCGACCCTGGTCCGCGACGAGATCTACGACGGGATCTACAAAGAGCAAAACCACTACGTCCACGGCCACACCTATGGTGGCAATCCGCTCTCCTGTGCCGTCGCCTTCGCCGTGCAGAACTACATCGAGGACCACGACCTAGTCGCTCGCTCCGCGCAGATGGGCGACCTGATGCTGGAGAAGATGCAGCCCTTGATGGACTCACCCATAGTCAGCGCGGTGCGCGGCAAGGGCCTGCTCACTGGCGTGGAGTTTGCAAAGGCAAAGGCGACCCACACGCCCTTCGACCCCGCTCAGGGCGTGTCTGCCGCGGTCGTCAACCGCGCCTTTGCCAAGGGCGTGCTCATCATGCCTGGGTCGCCTGGGTTGATCGACGGCGTCGCCGGCGACCACATTGCCATCAGCCCGCCTTTTACCATTAGTGAAGAACAGGTCGAGGAAGTCGCGCAGGTAATCGCGGAGGTGGTCGGAGAAATGGAGCGGGAGTTGGGATACTGAACCAGAGCGCCGTGCATCTACGTTCCCCATAGAGGAGGATTCCCATGAAACTCGGCACCTTTATGATGCCCTTGCATCCCCCGGAAAAAGACCGCACCGAATGCTTTGCCGAAGACGTCGAGTTTGTCGTCCGCGCCGATCAGCTCGGCTTCACCGAGGCTTGGATCGGCCAGCACCACACCGTCGCTTGGGAGCCGATCCCGTCCAACGACCTCTTCATCGCCCACGTCCTGCCCCTGACGCAAAACATCCGCTTGGGCACGGGCGTCTCCATCATGCCGCAGCACCACCCGGTCAATGTCGCAGTGCGCTTGGCCTTTCTCGACCACCTGTCCAAGGGCCGCTTCAACTGCGGTTTCGGCCAAGGCGGCGTCGCTACCGACTGGGGCCTTTTTGACCTGCCCGATCCCAAGACGCAAGGGCTGATGACTGTCGAGAGCATCGACATGGTCCTCAAGCTCTGGCAGGCAGAGGCCCCCTTTGATTTTGCGGGGGATTTCTACCGCATCAAAATTGAGGAGCCGCAACCCGAACTCGGCATCGGCGAACTGCTCAAGCCCTACCAGCAGCCGCACCCGCCCATTGGCATGAGCGTAATCAGAGGCGATTCCATGGCCGCGACCATGGCCGGCCAGCGGGGCTATCTGCCCATTAGCACCAACCTCGTCGCTGATTCGACCTTGACCCAGCACTGGCAGACCTACAGCGCCGGGGCTACCGGGGCTGGTCTGCCCGCGCCCGAGCGCACTCGCTGGCGCATCTCGCGCAGTATCCTCGTCGCCGATGAAGCAGCGCGCGCTTGGGACTACGCCCTCGACGAGAAGAGTGCTTTCAGCCGCGCCTTTGAATATCTGATCGCCGTACTCAGCGGTGCCAAGATGCTCCACATTACGAAGCACGACCCGGAGATCCCCGACGAGCAGGTCACGCCCGAGTATCTGATCCGCAACCTGTGCATAATAGGCGACGTGCAGTCGTGCGTAGATCAGCTAGCGGGCTTGTGGGAGACGACTGGGGGTTTCGACACGCTGCTGATGATCGCCCACGACTGGGACGACCGGCCGCTGTGGGAGCGCTCGATGGATCTGCTCGCCAACCAAGTGGTGCCGCAATTGCCGTCGGTCTAGGGAATGTAATTTTGGGTTGCCTTGGGGGCACAAATTCTCCGTAAGCTCATAATTTAGCTACTGCATATAAGGCTTAAGAAGGCGATAATATGCCCGAAACGATTCTCGACAGATGGGATATGACCCCAGAAGAGCTAACGGAGCTAGTAGAGGATAATCCGAGTCTCCGCGGCATGATTCTGGGTTACTTGGCGGAACTCAAGCTCGAAAAACTCTGGCTGTCGGGTGACAACGTTTCAGAGGTTATCAAGCACGATGACCACGATAGAAAGAAGAAAGGCGACCGAGTCATCCGGTACAAGGGGCAGGAGTTCATCTTTGAATCGAAATCGCTACAAAGCGCGATGATCGAGAAGACCGAAGAAGGATGGATAGGCAAGGCTCAAGTCGATGCGAGTGATCGCCGGGAGATAGTGCTTCCAGACAATAGCCGCGTGACGACAACGTGTCTGCTAAAGGGGGAGTTCGATATTCTCGCCGTCAACGTATTTGCTTTTGAAGAGAAGTGGCGGTTTGTCTTCGCCAAGAACTCAGATATTCCGACGTCTAGTTATCGGAAGTACACTCCATATCAGCGCCAGCATCTTTTGGCGACCCTTGTAACCGTCCATTGGCCCCCGAGACCGCCATTCAGCGACGAGCCTTTCACGCTTATGAATGAGATTATTCAGAAGCGCATCTGATCCGCGGTCTTTCCCTTGGGGACTTTTACAAATACAAGAAAGTAGGAGTGGTTCTTTCTCGCGTGGACCTGTTTGAGGACGCGGCTTATTCCAGGTTTGTTTGAGCGAACGACAACGAACAGATCTTTGCAGAAGAATCCAAGCTCGGCGTAGGCGTTGATGATCTCAACGTGGGTCAAGTTCTGGCGGTTCGCGCTGACCTCATCTTGACACTTCACGATCAATGCGCCTCGGTCTCGCAGCACTCGGTGGGCCTCACGACCGCTATCCTCATAAAGTTCTACAACCGCAGCGTGCCACTTCCCGCCGCCGCGCCTTGGTTCCTCATGTCCGTTGGAATAATGATCTCGAAAGGCATTATGTGTCCCCGCGCCTGCTTTGATCGCGTTTCCACTGCGAAAGAACCCTTCCATATAGGGCGGGTCGAGGACGATCGCATCGAATGACTCACTTTCATACGGGAGATTGCGACAGTCTGTGCCGTCCGCGATATCTGAGGGATGTAAGTCGTACTTTGAAGTGTCGACGTTGCGCCAGAAGACGCCCTTGCCAAATGTCACATCGGCGATTTTGGAGCCTTCCTCGATGTGCAGCCTTAAAACAGCCGGGAACACATCCGCGTTATTTCCGGTATGAGCGGAGAAAACTAGGTTCGTCGTGGCGTTTCCATCTGGGCTTTTCCGGCCAGATGGCGTCCTGCCTTCGCTCATGCCAAAGTCAAGCTCTGACTGACTCGCGTCCATGTGCTTTTTCTCACTTCACTTTGTTGGGCAGGCCAATTTCCCCAGTGTCCTAATTGACTGAGCCACATTGGGTTGCGTCGGCAGTGGACAGACTTAAAGGATAAATTTTGAAGCTAGCGGAACGGGAGAACCCTGTCAACGCCTAAGATGCCTCTATCGACCTGTTAAAGCCTTCGCCTGCTGCCCCAATGCGATCAAATCCTCTGCAATGGAGCGCAGTCGGGGCCTTGCTAAGAGCGCCGGATCGACGTCGAAGGCCCCGGCTGCGTAGTGCTGCATGGACCGCAGCTTGGCCTCGGTGTCGGGCCGGGTGACGAACTTGAAGGCAACGTAGCGCCGCTCGGGGAACTTGCCGTAGGCCGCGTGAAAGAGGCTGTGGTGGAAAAAGACCACGTCGCCGGGCATTATTTCCAGCGCGCAGAAAGGGATGTCCTCGCCTTTGGCCCCGAAGCTGTCGCCGATCGTGCCGTCCTTGAAGTGGTGGGCCTGTAAGGGCCACAACCACTCGTGGAAGGGCATGCGGTGCGAACCGGGGATCACCCGCAGCGCGCCCTGCTCTTTGGTGGTGGGCGTCAGGTAAATCATCACCTTGAGCCGCCGATACTCGGTCTCTGCGGCCCCTGGCCGATCCGCGTGCCAGTTGTGCTCCCCCTTCTCGGTATGCCCCTCCTTGTTGCCCTCCGATCCCGACCACAAGAAATCGTCTCCTAAGAGGTCGGCGACTACCTCGAAAACGCGGTCGTCCTCGGCTAGGTCCAAAAGCCGGGGGTTGCGCTCGGCAAAAGGCGCAAGGCCCTGGTGCTGGCCGTCGTCGGGTAGGCCGCCCCGATCTTCGCGCCACACTTGGTCGGCGGCCTGGGTAATCTCGGCCATCTCGGCTGGGGAAAACGCTTGGCGCAGGCAGAGAAAGCCAAAGACGTCAAAGTGCTCTTTTTGTTTGGGCGTCAGCATCGGCAGTCCTCCTCGGGTAGCGATTATAAGTCGGCAAGATAGAAAAGAGCCGCGCTGTGGCCAACCGCGTCGGTGGCCGTAAATGCCTTTTCAGGTTAATTTTATAGTCCATGCACTCGCTAATTTTCCGTTTTATCGCCCTCACACTAAACGACGATTCTGATGCAGACCATGCGCTCACTAGTTCTATGCTTTATCCTCGCCTCAGTGGCCCATGCCGCCGACGACACGATTCTCCGCGCCCACGCCCTCACGCTCTACGGCGATCCCAAGTACGGACCTGATTTCACCCACTTCGACTACGTCAATCCCAGCGCCCCCAAAGGCGGCGAAATCCGCCTCGCCGCCATCGGCACCTACGACAATCTCAATCCCTTCACCCTCAAGGGCGTCGCCGCGGCCGGTTCGCTGATGCTCTACAACCGGCTCTGCACCAAGTCCAAGGACGAGCCGTTCACCGAATACGGCCAGCTTGCCGCGCAGATGCAGATGTCGGAGGACCGCTCTTGGGTCGTCTTTGAGCTGCACCCTGAAGCGCGCTGGCACGATGGCGTCCCTGTGACCGCGGCCGACGTGATCTTCAGCTTTGAGATCCTCACCACCAAGGGCATCCCGTTCTTTCGCACCTTCTACGCCGACGTTGACACCGTCTTCGCCCTCGACGAGCGCCAAGTGAAGTTCGAGTTCAAAGAGGGCACCAACCGCGAAATGCCGCTGATCATTGGCCAGTTGCGCGTATTGCCCAAGCACTATTGGCAAGGGCGCGAATTCGCCGCCACCACGCTCGAGCCGCCTTTGGGTAGCGGGCCGTACAAGATCGTCGAGTTCGAGCCGGGCCGCTCAATTACCTACGAGCGCGTCGCAGACTACTGGGGCCGCGACCTGCCCGTGCACAAGGGCCGCCACAACTTCGACCGCATCCGCTACGAGTACTACCGCGACCAGACCGTGGCCATCGAAGCCTTCAAGACGGGGGGGTACGACTATCGCCTGTTGAGCAATTCCAAGGAATGGGCCACTAACTACGAGGACTTTGCGCCGATCGCCGAGGAACGGATGATCAAGGTGCAGATCCCGCACCAGCTCATCCGCGGCATGTCGGCCTTTGCCTTCAACACTCGGCGCGGCAAGTTCAAAGACCCCAAGGTGCGGCAGGCCCTTGCCTACGCCTACGACTTTGAATGGACCAACAAGAATTTGTTCTACGGTCTCCTCACCCGTAGCCGCAGCTATTGGGGCAACTCAGACCTTGGGTCGTCGGGGCTACCCTCGGGCAGAGAGTTGGAAATCCTGGAAGCATACCGGGGGCGGATCCCCGACGAGGTGTTTACCACTGCCTATGTGCCGCCGGCTACCAACGGCTCGGGACAGCTTCGGCAAAACTTGCGCACGGCTAAAAACCTGCTCGCCGAAGCTGGCTGGACCGTCGTCGATGGGGCGCTGACTCGCGCTGAGACTGGCGAGGTAATGCGCTTTGAATTCTTGCTCGGGTCCTCGTCGTACGAGCGCGTCCTCAGCCCCCTCGTGCAAAACCTCGAACGCCTCGGCATTGAGGCGACCATCCGCACCGTTGACGCGGCCCAGTACCAAAACCGCGTCCAGGACTTCGACTTCGACATTATCGTCGCCTCGTGGCGTCAGACCTTGAGCCCGGGCAATGAGCAGCGCAACTTCTGGTCGAGTACCGCGGCGCAATCTGCGGGCAGCCGCAATTACGTCGGCATCGCCGACCTGGTTATCGACGGGCTGATCGAGCGCCAGATCGCCGCCCCCGATCGTCCAACGCAGGTCGCGATAACCCGCGCCCTCGACCGCATCTTGCTCTGGAGCCACTACGTAATCCCCGACTCGCACAGCCGCTCCTATCGCTTGGCGTACTGGAACAAATTCGGACGGATGCCAAAGCCGGCCCCCAATGGGCTGGGCTTTCCCGACACTTGGTGGTGGGACGCGGAAAAAGCGGCGCGTTTAGAAGCCGAATGAACGTCCAACAGAAGTCGTACATAGCACTTGCTTTAATCGCCATTCTGACAGCTCCCAACTCCCCAAAGGAAAGCTAGCCCATGTCAAGGAGCATCGCACTCCTTCTAGTCGCCATCCTGACGGCGCTTCCCGTCCATGCCGACAACTATGTCGGCCACGGCATCTCTCTCTACGGCGAGTTCAAATACGGTCCCGACTTTGCCCATTTTGAATATGCCAACCCCGATGCTCCGAAGGGCGGTACGCTGCGCCTGGGTTGGGTTGGAACCTTTGACAATCTCAACCCCCATATCCTCAAGGGCCTTGAGCCGCCGCGCCTGGGTAGCTTGATCTACGACACCCTCACCGAGCACGCTGAGGACGAAATTTTCTCCGAATACGGTCGCCTCGCCGAGCGCATCGAAGTTCCTCCCGACAATTCTTGGGTGCTCTACACCTTGAGGCCGGAGGCGCGTTGGCACGACGGCAGGTCCGTAACCCCCGAGGACGTGATCTTCTCGCTAGAGACCTATAAGACCAAGGGGCATCCTAGATGGCGCAGCTATTTTGCGGCCATCGAGACAGCCGAAAAAGTCGGAATGCGCCAGGTCCGGTTTATCTTCAGTGGAGAGACCAACAAAGAGTTGCCGCTAATCGCCGGCCAGATGTCCATCCTGCCCAAACACTACTGGGAGGGCCGCAACTTTGAGGAAACCACGCTCGACCCACCGCTGGGCAGCGGCCCCTACCGAATCGCCGCGGTCGAGGCCGGGCGCTCCATAACTTACGAGCGCGTCGAGGACTACTGGGGCCGCGACCTGCCCGTCAACAAGGGCCGCTTCAACTTCGACCGCATCCACTTCGACTACTACCGCGACCAGACCGTGGCCATCGAAGCGCTCAAGGCCGGTGAATTCGACTACCGCCGCGAAAGCTCGTCCAAGGACTGGTCAACAGCCTACGAGGGAGAAGCCGTAGCCACTGGCAAGCTGGTCAAGGATCCACTGCCCCATCGGCGCGGCGCTGGTATGCAGGCTTTTTGGTTCAACACGCGCCGCGCTAAATTTGCAGATCCCCGAGTGCGGCAAGCCCTCGGCTACGCCTTTGACTTTGAGTGGACCAACAAGAATTTGTTCTACGGTCTCTATACCCGCAGTAAGAGCTACTTCGCCAATTCGGAGTTGGCCTCTACGGGGCTGCCCTCGGGCCGGGAGCTAGAAATGCTAGAGGAATACCGAAGTCGCATCCCCGACGAACTCTTCACTACTGAGTTTCAGCTACCCACCACCGACGGCTCGGTCCAGATCCGCCAAAACTTGCGCACCGCCCAAAAGCTATTGCAAGCGGCGGGCTGGGTAGTTGTCGATGATGTCTTGACCCACGCCGAGACCGGCGAGGTCCTGGAAATCGAATTTTTGCTCTCCAGCTCGTCGTGGGAACGCATTGTCGCGCCGATGCTGCCCAACCTCGAACGCCTCGGCGTCAAAGCGACGATCCGCATTGTCGATCAGACTCAGTATCAAAACAGGCTCCAGACATTTGACTACGACATCATCGTCCTAGTCCGAGGCCAGAGCCATAGTCCCGGCAATGAGCAACGCAACCACTGGACCAGCACCACTGCGGACCAGCCGGGCAGCGGCAACGTCGCTGGCATCAAAGATCCGGTCGTCGATGCGCTAGTCGAACGATTGATTCAGGCCCCTAGCCGCGCCGAACTGGTGGCGACGACTCGGGCATTGGACCGGATATTGTTGTGGGGACACTACACTATCCCGCACTGGTACAGCGACCACTTCCGCGTGGTCCATTGGGACAAGTTCGGCAAACCCGCCTTCTCCGCCCCCCACACCGCAGATTACTTTGTCATGCCCTACACTTGGTGGTACGACGAAGAGAAGGCGGCGCAGTTGGAACAGGCCCGTTAGCCCGCTTTTATGGGCGCTTATATCCTCCGCCGCCTGCTGTTGATGGTGCCGACCCTGTTCGGCATTATGACCATCAACTTCCTCATCATCCAAGCGGCACCGGGCGGCCCAGTCGAGCGCACTATCGCGGTGATTCAGGGCTTTGGCACCGACGCCACCGAGCGGGTCAGCGGCTCGGGCATGGGCGAGACCCTCGACACCGACGCGGGTCAAGGCAGCGAGATCAGCAGCAAATATCGCGGTGCCCAAGGACTCGATCCCGAGTTGATCGCCGAGCTCGAACGCATGTACGGCTTCGACAAGCCGGTACACGAGCGCTTCTTGCAGATGATCGGCCAGTACGTGCGCTTCGACTTCGGCGAGAGCTTTTACCGCGACCAGCGGGTCGTTGACTTGGTCAAGGAGAAGATGCCGGTGTCGATTTCGCTGGGGCTGTGGACCACGCTGCTGGTCTATTTCATTTCCATTCCCCTGGGGATCGCCAAAGCCGTACGCGATGGCTCGCGGTTCGATATCTGGACCTCGGGGCTGGTCATCGTCGGCTACGCCATCCCCAGCTTCCTCTTTGCCATTCTGCTGATCGTGGTCTTTGCCGGTGGGCATTATCTCGACTGGTTTCCGCTGCGCGGTTTGACCTCGTCTAACTGGGATGAACTGACCCTCTTCGCTAAGATAGCCGACTACTTTTGGCACCTAGCGCTGCCGGTCACGGCGATGGTCATCGGCGGCTTCGCCGGGCTGACTTTGCTGACCAAAAATTCCTTCCTAGACGAGATCAACAAGCTCTACGTCACCACCGCTCGCGCCAAGGGCCTGAGCGAAAACCGGGTGCTCTACGGCCACGTCTTTCGCAACGCCATGCTGATCGTCATCGCCGGCTTTCCCAGCGCTTTCGTCGATATCTTCTTCACTGGTGCGCTGCTGACGGAAATCATCTTCTCGTTGGACGGGTTGGGCTTGTTGGGCTACGAGGCGGCTATTGGCCGCGATTACCCGGTGATGTTCGCCACGCTGTACTTCTTCACGTTGCTAGGCATGCTGATGCAGTTGTTAGGCGATCTGACCTACACGCTGGTTGACCGCCGCATCGACTTTGAAAGCCGCGAGTCATGAGTGCCGTATCCGCTCCGCCGCCCGCTCCGCCGCGCTTTATGGGCATGCAGTTGTCGCGGCTCAATCAACGCCGGCTGGCCAATTTTCGCCGCAACCGCCGTGGCTTTTGGAGTTTCTGGATCTTTTGGTGCCTCTTCGTCCTGAGCCTGCCGGCTGAGTTCATCGCCAACGACCGCCCGCTGCTCGTCCACTTCGACGGCAGCTATTACTTCCCGGTCTTTGTGACGCACCCTGAAACGACCTTTGGCGGCGATTTCGCGACCGAGGCCGAATACCGCGACCCCTTCGTCGAGGAGCTAATCGAAGAAAAGGGCTGGATCTTGTGGCCGCCGGTGTCCTATAGCTACGACACCGTCAACTACGACCTCAAGCATCCGGCTCCTTCCCCGCCCGACACCGAAAACTGGCTCGGCACGGACGACCAAGCGCGCGACGTGGTGGCGCGAGTCCTCTACGGCTATCGCATCTCCGTGCTCTTCGGCCTGCTGCTGACGCTGTTCAGCGCCGCGGTCGGCATTGCCGCCGGCGCGGTCCAAGGGTATTTCGGCGGCTGGATTGACCTGCTCTTCCAGCGCTTTATCGAGATCTGGCAGGGCTTGCCGCTGCTCTACCTGCTGATCATCCTCGCCAGCGTCGTCGCGCCGAATTTCTGGTGGTTGCTCGGCTTGTTACTGCTGTTTCGCTGGATGGGCTTGGTCGGGGTCGTGCGCGCCGAATTCTTGCGGGCGCGCAACTTCGACTTCGTCAAAGCCGCCCGCGCCCTCGGCCAGAGCGATCGCCGCATCATGTGGCGGCACGTGCTGCCCAACGCCATGGTCTCTACTCTGACCTTTTTGCCCTTTGTGCTCACCGGCTCGGTAGCAGTGCTGACCTCGCTCGACTTCCTCGGCTTTGGCCTTCCGCCCGGCTCGCCGTCGCTGGGCGAACTGCTCAACCAAGGCAAGCGCAATCTCCAAGCCCCGTGGCTGGGTTTTACGGCCTTTTTCGCGCTGGCGGTGATGCTGTCGCTGTTGGTCTTTATCGGCGAGGCGGTGCGCGACGCGTTCGATCCGCGCAAGACCTACGCTGGGGAGGAAGGCGCATGAGTTTGTTGGCGATCGAAGATCTGGGCGTGCGTTTTCACCTTGGGGACGAAGGCGATATCGAAGCGGTGCGCAGCGCCTCGCTTAAGATCGAACGCGGCGAGACCGTGGCGCTGGTCGGCGAATCCGGCTCGGGCAAGTCGGTGACCGCGCTCTCGGTGCTGCAACTGTTGCCCTACCCGCGCGCCAGCCACCCCCACGGCAGCGTCCGCCTCGACGGCGAGGAGCTGTTGGGCGCGGCGGCGGCGCGGTTGCAGGAGCTGCGCGGAAATCGCGTCGCAATGGTCTTCCAGGAGCCGATGACCTCGCTCAACCCACTGCACTCCATCGAAAAGCAACTGTGCGAAACGCTCATCTTGCATCGGGGCCTGAGCCGCGCGGAAGCTCGCGCCCGCGCGATAGAGCTTTTAGGGCTGGTTGGCCTCCCCAATGTCGAGGAGCGCCTAGACGCTTGGCCGCACCAGCTCTCGGGCGGTCAGCGCCAGCGGGTGATGATCGCCATGGCCTTGGCCAACGAACCCGACCTGCTCATCGCCGACGAGCCGACCACCGCGCTCGATGTGACGATCCAGGCGCAGATCCTCGCCCTGCTCAAGGACTTGCAGGCCCGGTTAGGCATGGCGATTCTGCTAATCACCCACGATCTGGGCATCGTCCGCCACATGGCCGATCGCGTCTATGTGATGACCAACGGCGAGATCGTCGAACACAATACCGCCGAGGCTCTCTTCACCGCTCCGCAACACCCCTATACCCGCACGCTCCTAGCCGCCGAGCCCGAGGGCGAACCGGCCCCGATGGACGAGACCGCGCCCGAAGTTATCCGCACCCACAGTCTCAAGGTCCACTTTCCCATCAAGCGCGGTCTGCTGCGCCGCACTGTGGGCCATGTAAAAGCAGTCGACGGAATTTCGCTCACCATCCGCGCGGGGCAGACCGTCGGCATCGTCGGCGAATCCGGCTCGGGCAAGACCACCCTCGGTCAGGCGCTCTTGCGGCTAGTCGCCAGCGCGGGGCCGATCGAATTTGACGGCCGCGATATCCAGGGCTGGCAGCAAAAGCAGATCCGCCCGCTACGGCGGCAGATGCAGATCGTCTTCCAGGATCCCTTCGCCTCGCTGAGCCCGCGCCTCTCGGCTTTTCAGATCATTGAGGAGGGCCTGCTGATTCACGCAATCGGCGGCGACTACCACCAGCGCCGGCAGCTAGTCGCCGAGACCATGGCTGAAGTCGATCTGGACCCGTTGACCATGGACCGCTACCCGCACGAGTTCTCCGGCGGCCAACGCCAGCGCATCGCCATCGCCCGCGCCATGGCCCTCAAGCCGCGCTTGGTGATCCTCGACGAACCGACCAGCGCCTTAGACAAAACGGTGCAGGCCCAAATAGTCGAACTCCTGCTCCAACTCCAGGCGGACCACGGTCTGGCCTATTTGTTCATCAGCCACGACCTCAAGGTCGTCCGCGCCTTGGCTAGCGAGCTAATCGTGATGAAGGAAGGGTTGGTAGTCGAACAGGGGCCGACGCAGGAGGTTTTCGCCGCGCCAAAAGAGGCTTATACAAGAGCGTTGATCGCGGCGGCTTTTGATATCGAGGCGATAGAGGACGGAGAGGACGAGTAGGATTCGCTTTGCGCCGTACAATTGTTATTTATTATGCGTATTGAAGGAGCACTCTATGGCTCTGAAGCAGTCCTCATTCGGCCGCGTATTGTTATTCGCGCTGGTGCTGATGGCGCAGCCGGCCCCCGCCCAGATCTCGGCGTGGAAGCTGGGCGGCGCTGGCCTGTCGTGGAGCGAAAGCGACACCACGCGTCTGTTCATCGACTTCGTCAGCGCGCCCGGCTCCATCCAGCCCATCTACCTGACGCCTGAAAAAACGGTTTTTTCCCACCTCGACAATTGGGTTTTCTGGCGCGACCCCAGCGATATCGTCCTCGGCTATGTCGACGGCGCGACCCCGCGCACCTGGAAGTGGAGCGACGGCCTGGCTGCCCCCAGCGGTAGCCTGCTTATCGACGGCGACGACGCCACCTATTACCCGCCCCGCGCCGTGCCGCTCGAACGCGAGGTCTACACCATGGATCTGGCCGTCGCCGTGCCGGCCGTCTCCTTCGGCTTTACCACCCCCAGCCAGGGCTTTCGCTCCGACGGCACGCCCCTCAAGACCGACGCAATTCCCGGCTACGACGTGTCGGTCGCCAGCGAATCCGAGCGGCCCGTCGTCGAAGGCACGCTGGAGCCTCTCTCACATATCATCGCCGACGTCGACGAGAATTTCGAGCCCCGCGTCGCGATCCCCTTCCCCCGCCGCTACGTGCGCTACGTGCGCTATCGGCGGCAGGTCTCGGTCCTCGACGAGGACTTTCTCGCTTCCTTCGTCCGCGGCCAATACCGGGACGCCCCACCCGGCACCGTTGCCGAGTTCGAGCTCTTCGCTGAGGGCGTGCCCCGCAAGGCCATCTACAAAACCAGCATCACCGACCTCGGCCAGTCGGTGAACTTCGGGCGGCTGTTCTGGCGGACCACGCCCTTGCGCATGGTCGACGGAACGCCCGTGGAGACGCCCGACGCGGCGGTCGGAGTCAAGATCGAGGTGCGCACCGGCCGCGACGGGGACCCCGCCGTCTACCACGAGTACATGGAGACGGGTTTTGAACGCGTCGTCTCGCGCGAGCGCTACGAAAACGAGCTGCGCACCCGCCAGTTCCGCCCCAACCTCGAGGCACCCATCGTCACCCTGGATCCGCGCCCCGGCCTGCGCGCCTCCATCAGCTATGACGACGAGAACTGGACTTTCTGGTCGGTGCCCTTCACCCAACCGGGCCTGCCGCTCAACCTGCGTAGCGGTTCTTATTTGCAATTGCGGATTGCGCTCGAAAGCCGGTCCTTCGACGATTTCGTCCGCCTCGACTCGCTGTGGATCGAGACCGCCCCGCTTTTGGCTGGCGACATTATCGGCGAGGTCGCCCTGCGCACCGACCCGCAACCGGCGCGCGGTTTCACCGAGGTCTCCCTGGGGCAGGAGACCGACTTCGTCTACGACCTGCGCGCCGATTTTTCGCAGGTCGACGCCCCGGGCTTCGACGTGCTGCGCATCCGCACTGGCAGCCGCACCCGCTTCGCCGGCTTGGAGATGGGCCAGCCGCTCGCAATAGTCGCACCCGCCGAGATTATCGAGTCAGAAGATGGCCTGCTCGTCCGCCTGCCCGCCCGCGTCACCCGCGCCGACAACCCGCCGCTGCGCCTGTTCTTCTCAACCGCGCTATTCTCCTTCGCCACCACGTTCACCGGCGAGGTCTCCGACAGTGAGCGCGAGGTCTTGCCACAGCCGGTCGTCGGCGGCGACGCAGGCCAAGCGCTGTCGACCAATAGCCTGCACGTGTTGGGGGCGGCGGACTCTGTCCCCAGCGTGGTCCAGGAACTGAGCGTCTCGACCCCGGTGCTGACCCCCAACGGCGACGGCGTCCACGATCGCCTGCAGATCCGCTACACGCTTTTTCGCCTGCCCGAATTGGTGCCAGTAGTGCTGGAGATCTACGCCCTCGACGGACGCAGACTGGCCCGCATTGACGCCGGGCGGCAGACCGCCGGCCCGCAGGAAACCGAATGGGACGGACGCGACGAGAGCGGCGAGCTGCTACCGCCCGGAGTCTACCTCCTGAGTGTCGCCCCCAATGCCGAATTTGCCACCTCGGCACAGATCCACCCTCTGGGTATCGCCTACTAAGAGGTAATGGCTATGTCGAGCAAGCACCTCGCCATCTGCGCCTTACTGCTGTGCGCCGTCCCGGTCTGCGCCGACCAACTGGTCTTCGACAGCGCCGCAGAATGGGCGACCTGGGAAAAGCCCTTCGGCCTGACGCAGGTCGGGACCGAGGGACAATTACAACTGGTCAAATTCCGCAAGGATATCAACGCGGTGCGGGACGCCCACCTGTTCGCACACGAGACCAAAGAGCGCGGCGACTCGGTTTTCGGTGGCATCTGGGAAGTGGGCTCCAGCCCAGAGACGGCCACGCTGGCCATCGACGGCGATCCCGAGACCTTCTGGCAGCCCGATCCCGGTGCGGCACCCGAAGACTGGTTTATCACCATCGACCTAGGTCGCGCCGTACTCGCTCGCGAAATCCGCCTGATCTTTCCCGACCGGGAAGGGGCCCGTCCCTTCAGGCAGTTTACCGTGCTGGTCAATACCGGCGTGCGCATCGTCGCCACCCAGGACGTCTTTCTCTTTCGCTCGGTCTATCGCACCACCCGACCTAATGAGGCGACCTCCATCGCCATACCCCTCGGATTTTCCGGCAACGACAGCACCTTGGTAGTCGACGCCGGCCTGCGGGTAGAGCCGGATCGCCGCGACCACTACCAGCTCATCCAGTACATCAGTATCATGGCCGAGGAACAGAGCGCGGACGGGGCCCTCGCCGAGATTGAGGTCATCGCCATCGGTGACAATATCGCCATCGGCACCGATCGGCGCGGCTCCTTCACCGACGGGTTCCGCGCCACCGCCACCGCCAACCTCTTCGACGCTAATCTCAACACCAACAACTCCATTTCCTCAGGCGTTGGCGAACTGGGTTGGAAGGACGGCGGCGTGTGGTTCGGAGTCGACTTGGGCGCGGTGTTTTTCGTCGACGAGATGTTCATCTATTCGATGCGCCAGCAGGAGGGTACTCTGGGCTTTGGCGTCGGCGGCACCGGTCCCGGCCACACCATCCTCTTTTCGGACGGCACCCGCGCCCTGGGCAGCGGCCTGCCGGTGGCGGAGCCCTTCGACTACGCCGAACTGCTCACCCACCTCAACCCCGGCACCGACCGCCTGCTCTATATCCGCTATCTCTTCAGACCGCGCAAAATGCGCTATTTGTTCTGGCACGGCGTCACCGATAGCGGCTGGGGCCAGGCCAAGTGGGGGGAGTTCATGGTCTTCTCACCCGGCTATCCCGCCCAGGTCGTGCTGCGATCCGACTTTATCGATCTGGGTGCCGCAGACGGCCGCCCCAAGGTCATCAACGCACTCTCCTGGGACGCCGGACTGCCTGCCGACACCCGCATCCAATTGCGCTCGCGTTCGGGCAACGCGCTCAGCGAGCAATACACCTTCTACGACAGGAAGGGGGACGAGGTCACCGAGGAGAAATACAATAGTATCCCCAAGGTTCTCAAAGGCTCCATCGACACCGCCTTGGTGGTGGGCGAGGACTGGGGCGCGTGGAGCAACGAGTACCAGTCCTCGGGCGATCCCTTCAAGTCGGAGAGTCCGCGCCGCTTTGTGCAATTGGAACTGATCTTCGCCACCGACGACCCCGAGTTCGCGCCGACGGTCCACTCGCTAGCGATCGAGTTTGAGGAGGCTTTGGTGCAGGAGGCCTTGGGCCGCATTGAGCCGCGCGAGGCGCCCCCCAACGAGGCCACCCGCTTCACCTACGCCCTGGCGACGCGCGCGTTGCCCGCAGACAGCGGCTTCGACCTCTTGCGCTTTACCCTGCCTGGGCCGGTCGACCTCGAGGCTGGCGTCGAGGTGAGCGCGGGAGCAGCACCCATTGATCCCGTGGCGGTGGAAGCGCGGGGCGACTCGCTCTTCATCGCCCTGCCAGAGGCGATCGCCGCCGACTCGCTCAAAGTCAGCTTTACTACCCGCGTCCTGCAAAACGCCGCCCTCTTCGCCCTCGACCTCGGCACCAACGAGCGACCGGGTCTGTGGCAATCGGTGGAGGCCATGACCCGCCGCGCCAATATTGTGCTCTTGCCCGAACTGACTGGAAGCCGATGGCTCATCGACGACCTCGCGATAGACCCACCGGTCTTCACCCCCAATGGCGACGGGATCAACGACCAGGTCGCGATCCGCTTTGCCGTCTTGAAGGTCGCCGCGCCCGCACCGCAAGTGGAGATCTTCGACCTGAGCGGGCACCAGGTGGCACGGCTGAGCCCGTCATCGGCGGGCAGTTTACGATCCTATCTGTGGAATGGAGTCGATATACAGGGCGTGGTCGTGCCGCCGGGGATCTACCTCTGCCGCATTGATCTGGGCGCTCAGACCGGCGAGGACGATGCCGTGCGTCTGATCGGGCTGGCATACTGACGCCCGCTTCACCGCATCCGCGACTCCGCAAACCACATATCCAGATTTCGCCCGAGCGCCTCTTTGACCGGCTCGGTCAGCCGCTCCAGTTCGGCCATTGTCGCCGCGTCCAAATCCAGCGCCAGCGCCGGCAGATTGCGTGCGAGTTCATCCGGATTCCGCGCCCCCACCAATAGCGATGTCACCCCCCGCTGCTTGAGCACCCACGCCAGCGCCACGCTCGCCAGCGGCGCGCCGACCCGTTCGCTGCCATCGCGAATCCCCGCGATGGCGTGAAACACGGCCTCTTCACAGCCAGGCTCGCCGTGTTTGGCCAGCGGCCCGTCTGCAAATTCTCTAAACTCTGCTCGCAGGTGGCCGCGACCCCTTCCGGGGTCAGGTGATTCGGGCTCACCTTGCTGGCGATGACCGCCTGCTGGCGCTGACCGGCCAGACCGCGTCCGAGCACGCGTTCGGAGTGCCCCTCCTCATAGCCCTCGGCCGTGTCGAAGAAGTTGATCCCCGCGTCGAGCGCCGCGTGCACCGTCGCAATCGACTGCTCGTCGTCCTGCTCACCCCAGACGACACCACCGGCGAAAGGCCAACAGCCGAGCGCCATTACTGATACTTCGATATCCGTAGTGCCCAATTTTCGATATTCCACGTTACAAGCCCCTATACTTCAAATATTCACCCCACCGCATTTGTGGCATTGCTGTCCGACGCGGCGACCCACAGTCTGGCCTATCTCTTTATTAGCCAAGGCTATTCAACACCGCGTCCCACGCCAACTCGGAAGCGACTAGCCCAAAATCAGTCGTGCTCTGCAACGCCTCGTTCTCGACCGCGCCCGTGGTCGCCGTAAACAGGATGTCCCCGTCCTGTATCGTGTGAAAAGGCTGGATCGCCCGCGCCATCGAGGAATGGACCTGCCGTCCGATCTGATCGAGTTCGCGCTGGCTCCACTGCTGGTTGGTCGCGACGAGCGTGAGCGTCGTGTGCTTGCCCGTCTGATCAGCCGGAGCAATCGCCTGCCCGGCGAGACGTGCCTCCAGTTTTTCGAGCGGATGGCGTTTGTCCCGGGTCCGCACCTTCCGGTCGCGATCGACGATATCGCCCAGCGCGTTGACCACCGTGAACACTGCTATTTTCGTTGCGCCGAGCTGTCGGTACGCGCCGCCCTGACCGACTCCGGCCCAACGCCCGGCACCGCATTGGCCAAAGAAAAAACGCCCTTCCGCCGCCGTTGCCATGGCCGCCGCTCCCAGCACCTTGTCTGGATAGACCATATTCTCGCGCCCAAACCAATCGTAAATAATCGCCCCTGCCACTAGCGGAATCGGCGGTGGACTCTGCGGTTTTTCCATAGCAGTCAAAGCCGCGCGCACCCCGGATACCGCCTCGAGACCGTGCAAGGAGCCGCCGGCAAAGCAAAGGGCGTGGTGAAAGTGATACTCCGACTCGACCTGACCGACCATTCCCCCGCGAATATCGACCGCGGTCACGACCCCGCCCGCAAAAGCAAAAACCGTGCATCCGGTGGGACCTTCCTCGTATTCGGCGCAGCCAATTTTCAGACCGGGAAAATCAAAATCCAAATGCGGTGAATCGAAAGCTGTGACCGGGGTCAGATCGGCGGTTGCGGACACGGTGACACCTCTAGGCTGGGTGATTGACAAAGGACACTAACACAGTCTGGATTTGATGTAAAGCGGATAGTCCATGTGGACTCAGCCCGCGACGCATATTAAATTCCCCGCCATGACAACCTCCCAAACCTGGACCCCATTCGAAGCCCCCATCCCCGAGATCCTCGCCCAGCATCCCGAGCCGCTGTTAGCTTTGGCCCGCGGCGAGGTCCCGGCCTTCGTGCTACGCCAGCACTACAACCCCGCCCATTGCCGAGCGCTGATGCGGCGCTTCTACGAGCGCAGCCTGCTCTACGATCCCCACGAGGTCGGCGAGGGCCAAGCGCGTCGCGTCGATATTGGCACTAGTTTTGGCCACCATCACCGCGAGCGCGACCAATTCCACACTCACTCCGCAGCGACGCTGGCGTTGTTTGAGGCCCTCTTCGACGGCTATGACGATCCGGTCCGCACTATGTACGACGCCCTCGCCCAGCTAGCGCCCGGCAAAGAAGTCAAGACCGCGCGCGAGCCGGACGGTCGCCTCTACGGCCCGGCCATCTTCCGCGTCTATCACCGGGAAACCGGCCACGGCCCGCACTACGACTCCGTTGCCAAGCGCACGCAGGCCTTCGAGTACCAGATTTCGCGCTTCAAATACCAGTTTGCTGGGGTCCTCTGCTTCCAGAACAGCACCAAAGAAGGCGGCACCGGTGAGCCGTACCTGTACAACTGCCCCTTTCG
Organism: Candidatus Latescibacterota bacterium; assembly: GCA_965261395.1. Lineage (GTDB taxonomy): Bacteria > Latescibacterota > UBA2968 > UBA8231 > UBA8231. The sequence continues at coordinate 399,428 of OZ253462.1, read as the reverse complement.
CCCCGAGCTAACAGAGCATCTGGGACGCGAGCGATTTGCTGCCTACGTCGCCCGCGAGGGTATCGAGCGCGTGCAAGTCCAACTCGAACCCGGCGACCTCTACTTTTTCTTTAGTGAAAACATCCACGAGGTGCCCGCTGTCGTCGGCGACCAGCCCCGGGCGGTGCTGGCCATCTTCTTTGCCATGTCCCCGGACGACGACGAGATCTACGTCTGGTCTTGATGCCCGATTAAAACACCCGCACCACCGTCCCGCGCTCCGTTTCCAGCCTTTCTGCTACCGCCTCCTTGGTCACCGGATTCTCCGGCCACTCCTCGGGTGCTACGTGCGACAGCCGCAACAACAGTCGCGCTAACTGCCCGACGTATTCTTTTAACTCCCGCACGTTGAGCTTGTCGGCGGTGTCGGCTGGCTCGTGGTGGTAGTTGGAATCGGCGTGTCGGCCGCTAAAGCGCCAGCGCCACAAATGCGCCGCGTCAATGCCCGCACGCAAAAAGGGAAAGTGGTCTGAAGTCGCGTCGAGTTGGGACATCACGTGGCACTTTAGCCCGTCGCCCATCGCATTGAACTGGGCCTGCACCAAGTCGCGCAAATGCCCAAACCCCAGCACCACCCCCCTGATCGGCCCGGTCGATAGCTCGTCGAGATTGATCGCCAGCCGCGGCTTGGCGACGCAATGTTGCCGCACGTACTCGATTGACCCTTGGAACGTCTGCTCCTCGGCGCTGTACGTCGCAAAGCACAGGCTTATCCCCGGCTCGACTCCCAACGCTGATTTCAGCCCGGCCAATACCCGCGCCGTCTCCAGCACTGCAATGGTCCCCGAGGCATTGTCGTTGCCCCCTGGTGCGCCGTACACCGTGTCGTGGTGCCCACCCAATATCAGCCGTTCCCCAGGCCACCGCGCCCCGGGAATCGAGGCGACCACATTGTGCGCCGCTGCTTGGTAAAACCGGCTCTCAACGGATAGCTTGAGCCGCTTGCCCTCGCCGGCCCACTTCTGCAGCAAGGCCCCGTGTTCCCGCGAGGTCGTCACCGCCGGAATGGGCAACTCAGCGGTCTCCGGCTCGCGCCAATCTCCGCCGTTGTGGTACTCCACCCGCCGCCCGTCCTTTGGATCAATCGCCACCACCGCCACTGCGCCAGCATTGCATAGCGCTGCGAGCCGCACATTGGGCGGAGAGGGCGTGGTAAAAGGCTCCAGCGCTAGGTGCATCACCGCGATGCTTCCTTTGAGCTGGCCGCGCACCCGGTCGATTTCGTGCTCCGTACCATATCCTGCATTGACGATCGGTGCTTCGAGATCGCACGGCGGACAGCGATTGTAGGGCAAGAGGTCAATCTCCATATCCCCCACCGTGGCTTCGGCCCCTTTGTACGCCCAGGTATCCAGCGCAAACTCCTCCAGCGCCGCATCGGCCAGTCCCGCCTGCGCAAATTGCTCCCGTAGGTACTCCACCGCTTGGCGCTCCCCCTCCGAAGAAGCCCAGCGCGGCCCGATCTGCTCGCACAACACCTCCACGTGCTCGCCGATCCGCGAGCTAGTCCAAGCTTCGCCAAAAATCCAGCGGTCGATTTCTCGCCAATTCAGTCCCATCGCGTTCCTTACTTTAGATTTGCCAAGTCCTCTATGCGTCCACATAGGATAGGCAAATGTTGTTCCTCGACCAAAGGGGCGTTAGATTTTCCAAATATGGACCCTTAGAACTCGGATTTGCCACGGTTTTGAAAGGTGCCCCCGATGAATATCCGCACGAAACTCTTCTCGCGATTTGTGGTGGTCAGCGCAGTGCTGTGGTCGAATGGGGCCGAGAATTTGCTGGCTCAAGCAGGTCATCGGATCGACCGCAGTGCGAACCAAGTCGTCGTCGGACCTGACCACTGGGACCACTGGAAATTTGCGCCCGGTACTATCCAGATTTCCCCCCTCGGAGAGGTGCAGCCCAATCGCGTCCGCAAAAACACCAACGCCGCGCTGGACATCGTCGATTTTCTGCGCTATAACCCGCCAGATTACCTCTCCAAGAAAGAGCCTGAAGCCATCGTCCTCCTCGACGCCATTCAGGGTGGCTCCAACCGCGCAGGGGTCGTCGCCGCCCTAGATGGCGATATGACCACGTACTGGGAACCTGATCCGGTCGCTGAGAATGTAGAGCTGTCGTCTCAGTGGTGGTTTACCGTGGATTTGGGCCGCGTTGTCTTCATCAACAAAATCGCGCTGAGATTCGTCGAGGAGGGAATGGGCGATCCCTTTCTTTTATTTGATGTACTGGTGTCGGACGGGCAGAAGCCAGTACAGGCAATCGGCGGGTCAAGCATCGAGTTCTTTCCAGTGCTACAGACGCTAAAACCCAACAAAAGCCAGCGAACCTTTGAGGTCGAACTCGACCCTGTGGGGCTCGACCAGCGCCGGGCTGTGGGACGCTTTGTCCAAGTGGTGGTGCAGGCCAGCGATTTTGGCCGCGGCCGAGAAGTCTCCCCAGAGGAATACGATCAGCTACCTTCTGAAGACCGAGGAATTATCGAATATAGCAAGCGCCAAGTCGACGGGCGGGAGATCGTGGTCAAACAGGCAGTGTACGAGGCCCTCGATCCTCAGCGGCGGGGGGCGATACGCTACTTTCGGCGCGAGCGGCCCCGGTTGGCCGAACTCGAAGTCTGGACCCAAGGCGACGATTTGGCCAGTGGGGCCTTGCGGCGCAATGGCTCCATTTCTACTACGGTGCCCGGCAGTATCAATCCTCAATTGATGATCGACGGTGATGTGACCAGCGTAGAGGGGTTGCCCCTATTCAACATCGAGAATCGGTTAGAGGACGAGTTGTTCATTGACTTGGGCTCGTTCTTCTGGGTCCATAGCCACAGGATGAGTTTCGTAGAGTACGCCCTTGGGAACCATCGGTTGGAATTTTCGGACGGTTCGCGGGAGGTGGACGGGGGACTCAAGTGGGACACTGCCGTGCGGCGCGAGCAAGTAAAGCGGAGCGTCGCGGGGGGCCTCACCGTCGATGGCAATGACTTCGACCCGATAAAGGGGCGCTTTTTTCGCTTGGTGTTTGAAGTAGAACACGTGCGCCGGCCCAACCGGAGCGCTACCAGGTTGAGCGAGATACAACTTTTTGGCGAGGGGTTTTTGCCAGAGGTGCAGCTCGAGTCGGACCTGATCCGGTTGGGGGGTAGCCGCAACTTGGTCTCCCTCGAGTGGGACGCTCACACTCCTCCCGGCACCGAGGTGCAGCTTCAGACTCGCACCGGCGACACCTTGGGCGAGATCGTGCACTACTTCAAAAAGGATGGGACCGAAATCTCCGAAGCGGCCTACAACAAACTATTGAGCATTTTTCGCGGCGAGACTGTGTCCGTGGAAGTCGCTGGCGCAGACTGGGAGCCGTGGAGTGTGCCCTACGACGAGCCGGAAGGTAGTCCCATCACTTCGCCGTCGCCGCGGGAGTTTCTCAAGGTGCGGGCGACGTTGCGTTCGGCCGTACCGGATGTGGCGGCGAGGTTGTCAGGGCTGCGGCTGCACTTCGCCGAGCCGGTGGCGCGGCGGCTCTTGGGGGAGGCGGTGCCCAATCAGGTGGATCGGTTGGGGGTCGAGGCCCCTTTTTCGGTGTATGTGCGACCCGAGTTTGGCGCAGGAGATAGGGGGTTCAACGAGTTGTTGTTGGAAGCACCGGCGGGCATGGAGCTGACGTACGAAGGGTTGTTGGGGAGTGCGGACGGGGAGGATTTTTCACCATTGGCGGCGGAGGTGTTGGCCGCAGCGGCGGACCGGGTGCATGTGTCCTTTGCCCCGATGGAGCCGGGGAGTGAGGTGGCCGTGCTGCGGATAGACTTTGCGGGGCGTCTGTTTTCCCGCGGTGGACCTCTAAAAGTGCAGCTACGACGAGGAGAAGATGGGGAGGGGATCTGGCAGCGCGTCGATCCAGGGGATGCTGTGGGGACTGTCGATAGCAATCGGCTCTTGGTGGTGGGGCAGCCGCAGCGTCGCTCGATTTTTGCGGATTTAGTGGTCGAGCCAGCGGTATTGACGCCGAATGGGGATGGGGTCAACGACGAGGTGGCGTTGCGCTTTTCAGTGGTGCTGGTGGAGGGCAGTCAGCGGGTTGAGGCGACTATCTACGATTTGCAGGGCCGCTTGGTGCGCCAGCTAGCCGAGCAGCGGGATTTTGCCTCGGGAATGTACGAAATGAGGTGGGACGGAAGGAACGAAAAGGGAACGCTCGTGCCGCCGGGGGTGTACGTAATGCATTTGCGACTGGATGCCAATACGTCGGGAGCTGAATTGCGCCAAGAGGAATTAGTCCGCACCCTGGCCGTGGCCTACTAGCGTTCGTCCGGTTCTAAAAGCTGCTGACCACGCGCTCGATGCTTTTGACTCTCTGCGAGCAGACCGAGTGCTTCGCAGGCATCGCCCAAGTAGAGGTGCCCGCGCCCATCTCCGGGCTCCAACTCGACAAAGCGTTGGTAGGCGGTGCGGGCCGCAGCAAAGTCTCCGAGCTGAGCATGGGCTACCCCTAGGTTGAAGTGGGCCTTGGCGTATTGGGGGGCGAGGGCCGTGGCTTGGGCGAAAAATCGCGTAGCTTCTTTGAACTGGCGCTTCTGGGCGGCGATCAAACCGAGCGAATAGGGAGGCTCGACGAGGGCGGTGTCGAGTTGGCTCGCCTTGGCCAAGGTTTGGGCCGCCCTTTCGAGTAATCCCGATTGATGGAGAGCATTGCCTAGATGCACGTAGAGAACGGGATTTTCTGGATCTAGCTCAATAGCCCGCTGGAAATATCGGGCCGCCAGTTTGTGCCGGCCTTGTTCGGCGAGGAGGAGGCCGAGGCCGATATGGGCGTCTTTGTGATCGGGTTTGATTTCGACTGCGCGACGAAACTCTAACAGCGCTTGGTCGGTTTCGCCGACCATCTGGTGCTTCAAACCCATATTGTAGCGATCCCGCGCCGAGCCGATGGGGAGCGATTTGTGCGTCGGCGGGGAGATTTCGGAGTGCAGGCCCCGATGCTGCTGGCGCAGGCTTTCGGAACGCGCCATTTCCCGCTTGCCCTCTTCGCGGCGACCTAGGCGGAGATAGATATTGCCGAGGTTGAGGCGGAGCTTGGGCGAGTCGGGGTTGAGCTCGGTGGCCTTGAGTAGTGCCTGCAAAGCCGCCTCATTGTCGCCCATATCGCGATGAGCTAGTCCCAAGAGAAAGTGCGCTTCGGCGTCCTGCGGGTCGAAGCGCACCGCTTTTTTGAAGGCCCCAGCCGCCTCGGGCGGAAACCCCTTTTCGCGGTGGATTTTGCCCAATTTCTTGTAGGCCGGCGCCAAGGTGGAATCCGCCTCCAAGGCCGCAGTGTACGCTGCTTGGGCCTGATCTACTTCTTTGCGATAGCCGTGCAATAAGCCCAGGTTGTAGTACGCCGTTGCTCGGTGGGGATCGAGCGCGGTCGATTGCTCAAAGGCGGCTCGCGCTGCTTCGACATCGCGGTAATGGTCTTGGCTATACGCTCTGGAGGTGTATCGGGCCGTGTGGATGATGCCGAGGATTTCGTACAATTCGGCGCGCGTCTGGTTTTTTTGCGGGGCTAGTTCAATCGCGTGTTCGATCGCGCGCAGAGCTTGGGGAAATTTGCCCAGTGCTAAATAAGAGCGGGCGAGGTAGTGGTGAACCTCGTGATCGTCGGGGTGTGAGGCCAGCGCCTTGTGAAAGGCGACGATGGCTTCGCTGTAGCGCTCCTGAGCCAAGGCGTACATCCCGGCGTTGACCAAGGGGTCGCGCTCCTTGGGGCCACAGGCACAGAGGAGGAGACAAAAGGTGGCCGTGAGCCAAGCCAAGGCCTTTTGTAAGGGCAGGTGAAAGCGGGCTATTGATCGCCCGTTTTTTAGGTACAAATGCACGAGTGTCCCGGTTTGTTGATGCGGTTAGATTGTCGGTCAAATAAACCGAGCAATTAGTATATGAGAAGATACGTAGGATTGTCCATCTTGTGCGCTTGTGTGGTCGCGGCAGAGGCGCAGGTGCGATACCGGGAAGTCGCCCAAGAAGCCGGGATTGATTTCCAGCACTATAAATGAAGATGGGCACGCCGAAGCCGGTATGGGGGTGGACTTCGGCGATTTTGACAACGACGGGTACGCCGATCTTTTCGTAACCAATTACTCGCGCGAAACCAACACCCTCTACTGGAACGATGGCCGGGGGCGCTTTGCCGATTTTACCGCCCACCTCGGCTTGGGGGCACCCAGTTATCTGTCCTTGGGGTTCGGGACCAAATTCATGGACTACGACAACGATGGCGACCTCGATTTATTTGTCGGCAACGGGCACGTGGTGGATAATATCGAGCAACTCGACGCCGACCTCCGCTACGCCCAGCCCGACCTTATGCTGCGCAACCAAGACGGTGCTCATTTTGAAGAGGTCTCCGATCAACTGGGCACCGACTTTGTCGTTGAGCGCGCGGTTCGCGGCGCGGCGGCGGCCGATTTTGACAACGACGGCGATCTGGATCTACTGGCGACCACTGTGGCCGGCCGGCCGCGCCTGTTGCGCAACGATGGGGGCAATCGCCAGCACTGGATCGAGCTCCTCTTGGTCGGTGCCGGTCAGCGGGATGCGTTGGGTGCCCGCGTCACCGTTACGGCTGGCGGTGCGCGTCAGGTGCGGGAGCGCCAGTCCGGGGGGAGCTATCTATCCGGCCACGATCCCCGCCTTCATTTTGGCCTCGGTCAGGCGACGAAGGCGGATATAACGATTCGCTGGCCCGATGGCCAAGTTCAGACGTTGGCCGCTATTGACTCCAATCAGATTGTACGGGTAGTCCAACCTACTCATTGACTTTGCGTTCCCCCGCTTTGAGCGGGGAAACTTTAGCCTAGGGACCACATAATGAATCACAGCGCCCTGCTCGCACCGCTGATTGGGGTGTTGTGTTGGAGTGTTGGCCCGATAAAAGCGACTGAGTCGAACAAACCAGCAGAAGGATTGGTCATTGATTCGGCAGCCGACCTAGGTGCTTTGACGACCCGGTCTATTGAAGGACATTTGCTCGTGCAGAGCGACCAACTGAAAACGCTGCACGGGTTGGAGCGACTCGAGTATATAGGAGGCGATCTGAGCATTGAGCATAGTGACTCGTTGGAAAGTTTGGCGGGCCTGCACCACGTAAAGCGGATTGGGGGCAGTCTGAGGATCCGGCGCAACCCCAAACTCGTGGATTTGGAGGGATTGCGGTCTCTGGAGGAATTGGGGGGCAGCTTAATAGTCGAGCGCAACGATGCCTTGGTGGGTCTGAGGGGGTTGCGTCGGGTTAGTCGTATGGGCGGGTCGCTCAGGATTCAATTCAATCGCCAACTCGTCCGCATTGAGGGGCTGGAGCGATTGGAGGCGATAGAGGGGCAGGTACTCGTCGTCGGCAATGGATCGCTAAAAAGCCTGGTCGGCCTAGAGGGAATCAAACGCCTAAAGGGCGGGTTGGCTATAGAGCGCAATCGGGCGTTGCAAGCCTTGGGGGGACTGCGGCGATTGGAAGACGTGGGCGGTTTTTTGCGGATTAGGAAAAATAGAGCCTTGGTCGAGCTAGCGGGCCTAGAGCAACTCGCGCGCGTCGCTGGGAATGTGTTGGTAATCGGCAACCCCCGTTTGGAGCGTTTGGCGAGCTTGGGTAGCCTGCGCCAGATCGGGGGTAGTCTGAGAGTCGAGAAAAACGATGCGCTGGTATCTTTGGCGGGCTTGGCCGGGTGCCAGAGCATTGGGGCGATTTGCTGATTCAGGCCAATAGCGTTCTGCCCGATCTCGAGGGCTTGGCCGGCTTGGCCCGCATTGAGGGACTCCTCTTGATCATCGGCAATAGCGCGCTGCAAAGTTTGGCGGGTCTGCGCCGTCTAGACTACGTCGGCGGGGATTTGCTGATCGTCGATAATGGAGCGCTGATCAGTTTGGCAGGGCTGCACCGCCTGAGCCGGATAAGGGGAATCCTATCCATCTTCGGCAATGGTGCCCTGACTGATCTGGTTGGGCTGCGCCGTTTGGGCATCGTAGATGAGTTTCTGCGGGTTGAGAACAATCCTTCACTGACGACGTTGGAGGGGCTGCACAAGGTGGAAAGCGTCGGGGGTAAACTGGCGATTGTTGGCAATGGGTTGCTGGTCGATTTGCAGGGCTTGCGCCGCCTCAAAATCGTGGAGGATGGACTACTGCTCGAAGGCAACGAGGCGTTGGCTAGCGTCGAGGGCTTGGGTGCCCTATCCCGCCTAGGAGGCGATCTGATTATCCGCAATAACAACGCACTAAAGACGCTAAGCGGATTGCAGGCCCTCAAAGTGGTGCGCGGGAACCTGCTCTTGGAGCGGAACGGTGCCTTGATCAGCGCGGCTGGATTAGGCGAACTCAGGACCATCGAAGGCCATTTATTTGTCCAATTTAACGAGAAATTGCAGAGTTTGGCGGGCTTGGCAATGCTAGAAAGAGTAGGTGGTCGGCTAGGCATTAGGGCCAATAGAAACTTGCCGAGTAGCGCGGCTAAGGCCCTAGCGGAACGTTTGATCGCCGGTGGGTTTATGGGCGAGACCCGGATTGAAGCCAACCAACCCTAGCGGCTATGCGTTGACGGATTTTGGTTGCTGTGTCTTTTTGTATTTCATACAGTTACTTGCCTTGGCCCAGAGGAGTCGAGTTAGAAGATATGCCAACCATGCTACAATCCCAGGCAGGTCAAAAGGACCACAGGCGACGACGGATCGCGCTTAGGGCTCTGCTCCTGTTCTCTATTCTCGGAGGATTGAGTTATCAGGCACCGGTTGGTGCCCAAATCGAGGTCGTCCAACTGGGGGGCGAGGGTGGGTTGTCTTGGGAGAGTGGTGGCGGGGAGATCCCGGCTACGGTAATCCTCGGCCCGGCGACTGTCGATCAATCCAACGCGCCCGGCGGCGTCATCGACTTTGCTCCCTTTGAGCGCGCCCATTGGATCTTCCCGCAGCAGGCCGATACGACGGACAACATATTGATCGGCGTCAACTCGAAGGAGCGCGGTGGCAGCGTCATCACGCCCATCCCCTCCTTCCGCTTTCTAGAAGCCGACTTTCCCCAGATGTTCGACGACGACGGAAATACCGCCTTAGCGCTGCAATCCTCGGGCACGGGGGGTACCGGGGCTTTTGGCCTGCTCATCGAATTCGACTTGGGGGCCATCTTTGGCATCAATCGGTTCAAGTTTTTTCCGCGCAACGCCGATCCGGCCTTTCCAGCTCCCGATTTCCAGTCCCAAGACGACTTTTTGAAGGGCTACGAAATTTTCGTCAATGACGGCCAACCCGAATCGCGCCGCGAGGGCAGTCTGATCTGGGAGACTGTCGCCTTTGAGGGGCAGAACCAAGAAGCGGTGGTGGATGTGCGAATCCCCACCCGCTTCGTGCGCTTTTTGCGGCTCAAGTCTCTGACGGCTGCGGACTTTGAGATCGCCGAGTTCCAAGTGTTCAGCGAGGGCTTTGTGCCGCAGGCCGTGTACATTTCCAATGTATTCGATTTTGGCGACCGGGCGCTTTTGGGCCGTTTGCGCTGGGTTGAAGAGCAGGTGGGCGATCCAACCCGCTCTAGGGTGCAGATCCGCACCCGCACTGGGGGCGATCCCCAGCCGGTCGAGTTCACCCGGATCGGCAAGCAATCCTCTGGCCGACTTGAACAGCGGGGCGATACCGTTTTTGACATCCCCATCGACGCGCCTTGGAAGAAGGCCGAAGATGTAGAAGACAGCGAACTCAACAGCCTGATCGCCAACCTCCTCGACAACGAAGAGATGGACGGGCGCGAGGCGCTTTTGACCTTTGGCCAGTTGCCTTTTGAACAGCGGTCCCAGATCACCCTCGACGAGGCGGACTACAACAAGTTGGCGAGCGACCAAAAATCGGTGATTCGCGAAGACCTCACCAATTGGAGCCCTTGGTCCCCTCCCTATTCGCCCGAGGGAATTGTCGTCCCAGACCAACTTCAGGTGCAGGGATCGGGGACGCTGATCGTATCGCCTAGCCCGCGGCGCTATTTTCAAGTTATGATCGAATTCTTCAACGCCGATGTCGATGCGGCTACTGGCATCGGCGGGATGGCTTGGGATGTTTTCCAGCCCGTCTTCGCCGACTCCCTCATCGCCGAGATTCTGCCCCGCACCGCCATCTTAGGCCAAGCCACCCGCTTCACGTATGGCGTACTGGTCAAATCCACTCCCCAGAATGCGGGCTTTGACCGCTTTGAAATCAGCACACCGCTGCGCACGGAGTCGATGGGCCGAGTGGAAATACGCCGGCCTGACGGCACGGCGGAAACTGCGGATTTTTCCGGCTTGTCCCTTGCAGCGCTACCGGTCGAGCAGAATGGCTTTAGCGTGGTGGCAGTGCGCGACGACGGCTTTGTCATGGCCTTTCCGCGGATTGAGGAGAATGGGGTACTCTTGACCTTAGAATTTGAAAATACGGTCCTGCGCCTAGGAACTCGCTTTGCCGGCCGGGCGCTCACAGCCGACAACGAGGTGCTGGGTCAAGTGGTGTTGGCCGGTAATGCCGCGGATTTGAGCCGGGAGGGCATGGATGATCCCGACCGCAAAGCCGTGGGCACCCTCGATCCAGAAAACCTCTTTGTCAACGTGCCGATCACCGACGAACTACTAGTGAATGTGGCGGCCTCCCCCAGCGTTTTTACCCCCAATGGCGACGGGGTCAACGAGCGGGCGGCCATTACTTATGATATTACCAATATAGCCCACCCGACCCGGGTGCGGCTCAGGATCTACGATTTGAGTGGCCGGCTGATCCGCAACCTCTACGAAGGCTTGGATATGAGCGGTCGATTCCCCCGCTTCTGGGACGGGCGCGACGATGGGGACAACGCGGTGCCGCCGGGCCACTATATCTTTGCTGTCGCTTTGGATGCGGGGACCGGAGAGGAGAAGCGGGTGGGGCTTGTCGGGGTAGCGTATTGATATTGGGCGAGGGGAATTCCCTCGTGATGAATTTTTACCATGCAGAATTGGGAGGGTGCGGCATTGAATGTCCGCGGAGCGAATTTAACGATTGGGCTGGCACTGTTGGTCGCGTTTCAAACCGTGCTCCACGCCCAAGACTACGGCACCCGCCTAGGGATTCAGCGCGGCGGCGAAGTCAGTTTTGAGCCCCGGGGCCCAGGCGTACTCTTTGGAGCGCTCGATCCTGCCGTACAGAAGTGGTACGTTCCCCAAGAACTCTACTACGAGTTCAGGTGGCGCCAATGGGAGTACTCCAACTACGCCCGCGACCAGTACCAGCGCTATATCAACACCAACCTAGAGGGCGACTACTTCTACGACTTTTTCGGCAACTATATCAACCGCGGCTGGCTGGTGTACGACTGGCGCCAAGACCAGCCCCAAGAGTTGGGCAGCGGTATCTTCAAGGGTCGTCAATTCGATCAGTTCTTTAGTTCGGTGACCGTAAGCGGCGACTCCAGGGGCCAGTACTCCTACGCCATTACCGTGGGCAACTCGATCCGCACCACCCTCACGCCGATGACCTTTTCCAAGCCGAATTTCAACGGAGTCCAGATCGACTTCGCCTCGGACAAATACGCCGCCACTGTGCTAGCCTCGCGGATCAATGATCCGGCCGTGGGCGTGACCATCAATCCTAGACGGCAATCCAATTCGACCTCCCTGTTCGGTGGCCGGGCCATCGCTCAGGTGGGCGACTTTATCACTTTGGGCGGGACCGTGGTCAACGCCCACAACGCCAATACCGCCTTGGACATGTTCGAAGGCAATCTCCTAGCGGGCAACCTCACCTCGGGCCAGACCAGTACGCCGGTTACGGCCATCGCTATCGTCCTCAGCGACGACAGCCCGGAGGACGAAGAGGGCGGCGCGGCCCTTTTCAGCCACGATATACGCATCAGGAGCCGCGATTTTGAGACCGGACTAGAGACTGTCTCGACGTTGGACGAGGTGGTGCGCGAGGGGGCGGAATGGCCGACCGTATTCGGCGGCTTTCCGCGCACTGGCTTTTTGGCCGCCGACGGGACCGAGCGGATCATCCTCAATTACGACTTTACGGACCCGGCGTATGTAGGACCGGATTTAACCGCCATAGTCGAGGTGGAATTCGACTATGTGCTAGCCAATGATTTCAAGGTCGAGATGTGGTCCAATCTGCAAACTGGCACGCGCCCGGTGCCGCCTCCGCCGCTGACCAACCAAGTCATTGCAGAAGCCGAGCCGGTGCTCATCGACATACGGCAGGCATCTGGCAATATAAAGGATATATCCAACGCCCAGCGGGTTCTTTTTAACTACGGCTTGCCCTCGGCCAATATGATCGCCGGATTGACCATTGAGGGCAAGAACGTGTGGGGCTTTGATTTCTACGGTGAATGGAACAACAACCTGCGCTATTTCCAGTACCCTAATGCCGCCCTGTTCAACGCCAACGAAGGGCACGAGATCTCTGCGGAGAGCGGCCAAGCTACCATCTTCAACCTGTCCAAAGAGGCCTATCCGTTTTTTGCTTATGGTGAAGCCTATTCGGTGGATGCCGACTATTCGACCTCGGCGTTTGTCTCCCTGCCCGGAGGTGACGTTTACTACGACGATCCCATACGCTCGGTTTACGAATTTGTCGCCGACAATGACGACCAAGACCGCCAGCCCGACTGGGCTCGGGTAGGCTCGCAGTCGAATGACCGGGAGGTGTTTCCCGGCTGGGACGAAAACCTCGACTTCATTTCGGATTTCAACCAGAACGACAACCGCTCGGTGCCCAATTCCATTCCCGACTACGAAGAGCCGTTTTTGCGCTACCACGTCGATCGGCCCGAACTCCTCTTTGGCATTGACCTCAACAACAACGGCTGGATCGACCGTTTTGAGGACGACGAGTTGGCCGACTATCCCTACAAGCCCGACCGGCGCGGGTACAACGTCTTTTTTGGCTTTCACCTTTTCCCCGAGGCGCGCTTACTGGTAGGGCGGCTCGACGAGCGCATGCTCTCGGATGATCGGGACAACCAAACCGCGTATGCCATGTTCACCCTCGACAAAGACTACCCCGGTTTGGGGCGGGTACGGGTCTTCGATATGCTCAAGCGGGTCGTGGACACCATCCCCGACGCCCGGCGGGCACCGCTGCCCTTCCTCGACGCGCCCACGCCGCCGCTGGTGGCGGATATGCTGGTCTTTCCCGATACCTGGATCAACACCGCGTGGCTGGGGGTGGACTACACAGCCATTGCCAATTTCGAGATCGTCAACAAACTCAAATACGAGCGCTACAACCAAGTCCAAGACGAGGCCCGCGACATCGACGGCCGGAAATTGGCCAGTTCGCCCTTCCTCTTGGGCCTGATCAACAAATTCGAGTACAAGCTCCATCTAGGTCATTTTATCCTACAGCCTAGGCTCAAAAGTGAGTACTTCCGCCAAGACGCCTTTGTGCAGGTCGAAGAAGACCTAAAACAATGGACTGGGATTGTCTCGCTTTTGGCCCAAGTGCCCCTACTCAACAGCAGCGTATTTGACTTCGGGGTGGAGTTGGCCCAGTTCAACGAACTGGTACAGCAGGAGGAGGATATGGTCGAGCAGGGCATCGCCGAAGAGACCGGGGATTTGCGCTCCGCGGTTTTTGCGGTGCAGCTAACCAACAACTCGAACTATTTGGGCTACAGGATGACGATGCAACTCGGCTTACGCATCGGCCGCACCTTCACCGAGGAGGTGCGGGAGGTAGAACCTCGGGTCTTCGACAAGCGCATCAAAGGCCGGACCGAGACCACTAGCTTTATCACCATCTACGCCGGATTGTAATAGGGATGAGGGCGCGTCACATCACATTGGCTGCTCTGGCCGGGTTGAGTCTGTGGGGGGTAGCCGCTGCTCAAATCGACTATGGGGGTCGTCTGGGGGATCGGGTGGGAGACCGCGTCATTTACCACGTGCCCGGCGTGACCACCTATATAGAGGCACTGGACCCGACCGTGCAGCGCTGGTACATGCCGGCCCCCCTCTTTGGCGAATTCGGCCGCAATCAGTGGGAGTACACCAACTACGCCCGCCAAGCCCACAAGCGCTATATCAACCCCGCATCAGAGGGGGATCTCTTCTACGATCCCTTCGGTCGCCTCATTACGCGGGGCTGGCTAGTGTACGACTGGCGCCAGACGAAACCACTGATCGCCGAGAGTTCCTCCGTCAGAAAAGGTGGCCAGTACAACAACTGGTTTAGCCGCTTGGTCATATCCGGGGACACCAAGGGCCAGTACCGCTATTCGGTCATGGTCGGAGACGAGATATGGACTACCCTAACGCCGATGACCTTCCGCAAGGCGGGATTCAACGGGGTGGTAGCTGACTTTGCCGCAGACCGCTTTCGCGCTACTGGGCTTTTTTCGCGGGTTTCGTTTCCTCTCCTTTCGGGGGGCACCGCGCGCTTCCAGTACGCCACCAACCTCACCGCGGGCCGACTAGAAGCCGATTTGACCGATTCTTTTACCTTGGGGATGAACTTCGTCAACAGCCACAACAACACTGGCAGCAACGAGAGCTTCCAAGGGAATGTGTTCAAGGGTGCCCTGACGGCGGGACAACTGGCCCAGCGGGTTGACCAGCTTTTGGTGCGGCTCTCGGACGACTCGCCAGAAGATGGCGAAGGTGGTGCCGTCTTGGTCAGCGAGGAGATCGAAATCCGCACCACCCTAAGCCGTCAAGAGATGATTCGGGACCAGCTAGTCCACGTGGAGCGGGATACCGTCATCCTCAGCAGCAGTATCGGCTTTAGACCGACCATTGCGGGGGGGCGGCGAGACCGGGGGTTTCTAACGGCCGATGGAGCGGACCAGATCATTTTGCAATATTCCTTGGCCCCTAGGGAGACGACGGGGGAAGAGGGAACCTTGCGTGCGCTCTTCCAGCAACACTTAGATCTCACCCTATCTGAGGCCGCGGCCGCGGTTAGCGCCATTCGGGACGTGCGCTTCCGCCTCGTGCTAGCCAACGACTATCGCGTCGAGGTCAGTTCCAATAGGCAGACGGACGAATTTAGCGTGCCTCAATTTTTACCCGTGGCGCGGGCCGATGGCAATATCAAGAACCAGTTGAACCAGCGCGAGGTCGTCTTCGATTATGGACTGCCTACGGCCAACCAGATCGTTGGTCTGACGGCCGAGGTGCGGGATTTTCACGGCTTCGATTTTTACGGGGAAGTAAACCTCAATACCCAGTACCGAAAATATCCCAGCATAGGGCGCGATTCGCACCGTGCGATCAACGGCATCGCGGGGAACCGCCACGAGGTAGGCTGGTTGGTCAATTTGGCCTTCCGGGAGGGGCCTTGGAGCTTTATGGGCGAGGGATTCGGCATGGAAGACGGGTACCGCACCAGCGTCCTGACGGTAAACCGAGACGGGGTGTCGGACTACGCCCCCGAGGCCACCAACCTGCACTACGAGTTTGTAGATGACAACGACGACAACGACCGGCAGCCCGACTGGCTGCGGGTGGGCGAGGGCAGCTTTGTCCCCACCGAGCGCCGCAGCGAAATCGAGGTTCGCGGCGTGGCTGATCCGGCGGTTTTCCCCGGTTATGACGAGAATCGCGACTTTATCTCGGATTTCAACCAGAATAGCACTGTCGATCGGGTGAATTTTTTCCCCGACTACGACGAGCCTTTTTTGCGCTATGCCGCGGATCGCCCGGAATTTCTCTTCGGCATCGATCTCAACAACAATGGGTGGGTGGAGCGCTTTGAAAACGACCAAGAGCCGGACTATCCCTACAAGCGAGACCACTGGGGCTACAATCTCTTCGGCGGGATCGAAGTGGCACCGGGTATCCGGCTCCGGGTGGGTCAGTTGCGGCAGATCCGCTTGGCGAGCGACCGCCGCAACCTGACTAGCTATGGAATGTTCGTCTTGGAGCAGAGCGGATCGAGGTGGGGCCGTCTGCGGGTTTTCGACATGGTTAAGAAGGCCGAGGACGCGATCGCCGACCACTTGGTTCAGTGGATCATTCCTAGAAGTGCATTTGGCGCGGCGGCCGAGTCGGCTGGCAGCAATGTGCCGGTATTGGACCCCTTGGCCGCGACGGACACTTGGATCAACACGTTTTACGCCGACTGGGAGTACGCCAGCCCGCGTTTGTGGCGGACTTTGCATCGCTTCAAATGGGAGACTTGGCGGCAGCGCGACAGCGAGGTCGAATTTTTGCGCGATGCATCAGACGAGGCCGGCGATCCTGTGGTGGCCTTTGATCCGCTAGGCCCCGAGGGGCGCAACGGGCGGCGGACCTCGGGCTTTGTCGGGCTGATCAATAAGATCGAATATGTCTTTTGCTGGCGGTCGCTGAGTTTCAGGCCCAAACTCAAGAGCGAATTCCTGCGCGAGGTGCCCTTTAGCCGAGCATTCGACAAGCGGCGCTCTTGGGACGGCCTCTTCTTCTTTGTTGGCAGTGTGCCAGTGCTCGAGACCACCGAGTTAGAGTTCGGCTTGGAGCAGCGCTCTTTTTTCGACCTCAAAGGAGGAGAAGACGAACCGGCGGCGGGGCTTTTCACCGGAGATTTTCGCGGCTCGGTTTTGGCGTTGCAACTCACCAATATCAGCCAATACCTAGGCTATGAGCTAACCACTCAGGTGGGCATCCGCCTCGATCGCCGCTCGTTGGAGGTAGTTGATCGGAGCCGAGAGATCGAGACCTCGGGCTTGAGTTTTCTGTCGATCATCGCCGGCTTAAAGTGATTTTTGCTTGACCTCACAATCTATTTTTATTAATTACAGAGCGTAGAAGCTAACTATCGACTTCCTGTTTCTCGCCTTCAAAACCTCACACCTCAAAAAGGAGGTTTCGCTTTGAAGAAAGTTTTATCCGCTTTATTTGC
Organism: Candidatus Latescibacterota bacterium; assembly: GCA_965261395.1. Lineage (GTDB taxonomy): Bacteria > Latescibacterota > UBA2968 > UBA8231 > UBA8231. The sequence goes on along the minus strand of OZ253462.1, from coordinate 382,561 downwards.
CACTGCGCTTTTGCTCGGCCTGAGCACCAAGGTCCAAGCCCACGATCCGCCCGATTTTATCGGCGCGGTGTGGCAATGGCCCGAGACTCATCTTCCGGTCTTAGATGCCGATCTGAGCGAATGGGATATCATTCCCGAGGAATTTTGGATCACCGAGCAGAGCGTCGTACAGAGCACGGCCCGGCCGTGGATCTACACCGGCGATCTGGACGTGTCCTCGATTTCCTTCCGCTGGATTCCCACTTGGAACGAGGAAACCAACCGCATCTACTGGGCCTACGAGCGCTTCGACGACAAGTACCAGTTGGGCAATGAGTCGGTCGAAACGACTGTGGACGCCGATCACTCGGGTGGCTCCTTTTGGGATCTGGAAGGCCAGACCGAAGAAGAGGTGGCACGTCAGCGCGGTCGCCATGCGCAAATCAGCCACTATTGGTTCGACAATGGCCAAGCCCGCGAGGGAGAGTGGAACTGGTTCTGGATGACCCAGGCTACCTGGTACGACACGCCGCCGTATTCCGACCATTCGTATTGGTTTAGCGGCACGGCTCCCAATTCCTTTGAGGAGATGCGCCAACGGGGCGAGTGGTGGAGCGTCTATTGGGACGACTTCAACTGGGAAGACCCCCAAGGGAGCGTGCTCCACGACTTCCAGCAGGACGAGATCATCGGCCTTACAGGGCACGTCTTCGATACCGATGCCGAGCTATCCGACGATTGTAACTGCCATTCGCGCTGGGCCATCAGTCCCAACATCGAATCCTTCGGCGACGCCGATTTCTTGGCTGACTGGGTGCTGCTGGGCGTTGACGAGTCCGCCTTTGAAGGTGTCGCTCCCACAGCCGTCGAAGACAACACTTGGGGCCAGATCAAGGCTTCATTCGGCAAATAAGCGGTTTTTGCACCGCATAAGCGCCTCATAAAGGAGGGGGGGAATTCTATTCCTCCCCTCCTTTTATTTACTATCTGGATCATCTACCGGTGTAGGAGGTAGATAATGAGAGGGAATTTGCTGCGACTTTTGTCGGCTGCTCTAGTCGGGAGCTTTTGCTATGGGCTAGCTGAGGTAGAGGCGCTCACCGTGTATCGCATTGGCGGCGAGGAGTTGCCGCCGCCGGAAGTGGAAGGGGATTTTGAATTTGTCCAGCTATCTTGGGCTGATGTGGACGAAAAACAGCTCGGTAGGATAGACCTCTTGGAGGTAGCGACCCATTCTATCGAGCCTCAGCGCCTAGATCCCACCGTCAATCTGACGCCTCTGATCCGGGGGCGGGGCGGCGGCATACGCTCGAACAATTCCTACGGTTGGCAATCGGAAGCCCTCTTGGACAATCTGATGGACGGCGATCTGACCACTGCTTATTTGGGTAGCGGCCGCAGCCAGTCGGCCGACTGCTCGCCGTGCAAAAAGGGCATCTGGTTTGAGTTGAACGGACTGTTTCCCATACGGCGCATCAAAATTTCTACCACGGAGCGCTTTGCTCACCAGCGCTTCATCGAGGTGTTCGAGATAGGCACTAACGATGGCGATTCGCGCAAAAAGGGAACCCGAGAGGGGCAGTACTATTGGCGCGGGGCATTTCTCGATTACGATATCGCGTTCAAGGTCGCCAATAATTTGGAACCCTTTCTCGATTTGGAACTGCCAGATCGCCCCATTGCTGAAATTCTTTTTAAGGCACCAGTCGGCAATTGGGAGATCGCCGAATTTGAGATCTTCGGGGATGGCTTTGCCTCGCAGGCCAGCTATGTATCTAATGTCATTGATTTAGGTACGGCTTCTAGTCTAGGCGAGTTGACTTGGTCGGGCAGCCGAGATCAGGGCGCAACGGTCAATCTGAGTATGCGCAGCGGCGACGACACGGATCCCAATTTCTACTGGCGCTTCACGTTCAGAGGCGATGAGCGCTCCCGCTTTGCAACCAGCGGCGAGCCGCTCACCCTAGACCGCTATAAAAGACTAGAGGCAGGCGAGAAAGCCGGGATCAGCCCAGACAACGAAAGTTGGGAGTTCTGGACGCCGCCGCTCGATTTCGATAGGGGGCATTCCGAATTAGTGGGTTCACGGCCTCGGCGCTACTTGCAGTTCAAGGCGGACTTCCTCTCGGAGCTATCCCTTGCGGCCGGACGCATGGAGTACTTGCAGTTTAGCGTCTCCCAGCCGCCGGTGGCTAGCCAAGTGCTGGCCGAGATCGTGCCGCACCAAGTCGAGGTGGGCGAGATCGTCCAATTCACCTACAAAATCCTGCCCAACTTAGAGCAGAATGATCTCGGCTTCGACAGCATTGAGATCGACACCCCCATAGAAGTCACGAGCATTGACGCAGTGTATATCGGCGGCGAAGAGCAGAATTTTACCATCGTGGAAAAGGACGCCAAAAGCTTTGTGGTACAAGTACCGCGGATTGATCTCAACCGCACGGGCGAGTTGGTCGAGGTCGAATTTCAGGCCGAGGTCTTTCAGGTGGGTACGGTGTTTTCGGGCCGGGTCTTCGACAGCCAGCGTCCCCATGAAGTGCGCCAGCGTATCACTGCGGGGAACGCCGATGATCTGGCCGAGAGCAATACCCTGAGCGTGGGATTGGGTACGGTGGCCAATGCGGCGGTCAAGGCATTGTGGCTTTCGCCACAGGTCTTCACGCCCAACGGCGACGGCGTCAACGATGTGCTACAGATTGAATACGATCTGGTAAACCTCAGCGGTGCTGTGCCCGTGGCGATTGATCTCTACGATCTGGCGGGAGTGAAGCGATGCAAGGTGGCCCATAGTACAGCGGCCAGTGGCCGGTTCTCGGTCGCTTGGGAGGGCGTGGACGATGCGGGCAACCTGCTGCCTCCAGGGCTTTACCTCTTGCGTCTCGAAGTGGACTCGGACAAGGCCAAGGATGTCGAAGTCGCGATCGTCCGGCTGATTTATTAACCCTACAAACAATGGTTTTATATTTATGAAGAATGGACTACTGCGCTCAGGCGTTTGCATCCTAGGGATCTCGCTTCCTTGTGCAGCCCAAGACGAGCTAGTACTCGCCCAGATAGAAGATCAACCCATCGCCGTCAGCGAATTCAGAGCCTATGCCGCGAATATTCCCAAAGCCTACCAGATGGGTAAGACCGGTATCGAGGCCGACCGGATTCTACTCAACGGACTAATCGACAAAAAACTATTGCTCGCCGAAGCGGAACGAGCTGGCATTGGCGACGAACTGGAGTTTAAGCGCAAGGTCGAGCAATTCGCTGAGGATCAGACCGTCAGACTCTACAAAAGTATGGAGATTGGTCAGCAGATTTCCATTGCCGAAGAGGAGTTGATGCAGCACTACCGGGATTCACACCGAGACCGAGCGCTGCGCTATGCGGGTATTTTGGTGGCGACCCGGGACGAGGCCTTTGAACTGCTCGACGAACTAGAGGCCGGCGCTGATTTCCGCCAACTGGCCAGAGAGTACTCGCTCTACGAGGCGACGCGGGACCAAGGCGGGGATGTGGAAAAGTACTATACGATTGACGATACGGCTCCACCGCTCCGGAGTATCTTTTCCATGCAGGTCGGCGAGATCTCCGAGCCACTGTCGTGGGGTGGCGACCCGCAGCGCTATGTGATCGTCAAGGTTTTAGACGATGCTCCTGTCGCCGTTCGGGAGGTAGCCCAGTTTGTCAGGGAGGAGGTCTTCGGCCAAAAGCGCCTACAGCGCGCCCAAGCTCTGCGCGATTCGCTCAACGACCAGTACGCGCCGCAAATTCACTACGACAAGATAGACCATGTGCTGATGCGCCTAGCGCTGTCGCCTGAAGAACGGGTAGCGTCGCCCGAGGAGGGTGAAGAGGTATTGTGCCGCTACAAAGGCGGCACGCTCACTATTGACGATCTCGTCCTGAGCGTACCGGAGAAAGAAGAGGGCTATTCGCGCGATTATGAGCGAGACTGGATCGTCGATTATCTACAGGATTCGGTCATCCCCAATCGGATGTTTTTGGCAGAGGCCCGCGGCAAGGGACTGGACAAAAATCAGATGATCCTCGCAGCGGTGGCCAATAAGCGCAGCGATATGCTGGTGAGCGCGTTGAGAAAGCGAGAGGTTGAGGAGCGGCTGCCACCGATCACCGATGCAGAGGCGCGAGTCTTTTACGATCAAAATCCCGAGAAATTTCAGGGCTTTGAGAATATTATCGCGACCGAGATTCTGGTGGCCTTTAAGGAGCAGGCCCACAGTCTGCAAGAGGAGTTGATGGGCGATGCCGACGCGGTGCAATTGGCTAGGGACTATACGATTCGCAAGGAGCGGGCGCACCACGAGGGACGGTTGGTCTTGAGTCCGGTGGGGCTGTACCAAGATCTGTACAAAGTAGCCAAAGATCTGCAGGTGGGGGATGTGGGGGGACCGGTAAAGGTGAGAGGGGGGTATTCGGTGTTCAAGGTGGTGGAGAAGCAGCCACCCCCCAAGAAGCCCTACCATGTTTTTTCGCAACGGCGGGCGCGGGCTTACGTACAAATTGCCCGGTCGCAAAAGGCGTACGTGCAGTATATGCGCGGGTTACACAAGAAGTACTCGGTCGAAATTTTCGAGGAGAATTTGTTGAAAATTCAGGAAGGGGAGGAAGCCGTGCAGGGGGGATGAGTATGGCTAGTTGGAGATTGGGTTTTGGAGTATCTGTCTTGGGGGCCGCCCTTTGGGGTGGCTGTCATGGAGGGGCTGAAGAGCCGCTGGCTGTTGGTGGGACTGGGGCGATAACTATTGGGTCGCAGGAGGAGTTAGATGCTTGGGCGGGGGCGCAGAAGGGAGCCTTTGTGGTGCAGGGAGATTTTTTATTCGAGGACGCGTACTTGAGTAGTATGGAGCCGCTGCACAATCTGGTGGGAGTAGAGGGAGATTTAGTAATTCGGAATAATGGGGCATTGACGGACTTGAAGGGGCTGCACAATCTCGGCTATGTAGAGGGGAATTTCTATATTCTCGCCAATGGATTGATTGCACTGCACGGGTTGGAACAGCTAGAACGCGTGGGGGGAAATTTCGAGATTAGCTGTAATTTTTCGCTGCGGGATCTGGATGGGCTCAAAGCGCTCAGGCGCGTAGGCGGCCATCTCTTTGTCGATGCCACGACCGAGCTGATTCACATAGATGGTCTGAGCGGACTGACCCACGTAGGGGGCAGTATCAAGACCAGGGATAATAAGGCCCTGCGCGACCTAAAGGGGCTGGGCAGCCTCTCCGTGGTAGAGGGGGATTTGCTGCTCATATTCAATGGTGCGCTCAAAGACCTGCGGGGTTTGGACGGGATTGCGACTATTAAGGGCGGATTGATGATCGATGGACATCCCGCCCTCAAGAGCTTGGAGGGGTTAAATACTCTGGCGGAGGTCGGAGGCGCTTTGAGCATAAACCGCAACCAAGCCCTGCAAAACTTGGATGGACTGGACAATCTCAGGCAGGTGGGTAAAAGCCTCTATATTGGCGGCAATCCCCTCCTGAGCAACTTAGACGGGCTGGCCAAGTTGGGCCAGATCGGCACCGGAGAGCGGGATTTGATGATTGTGGAATTAAACTCCTCGCTGCCCATGAGCGCTGGCTATGAACTGGCCGAGCGACTCGGATTGGCCGAGCATCAGTTCATCGTCTTCGACAATTTATCGGCCAGTTCGCCGTAAAACGTTCTTCTTGGTCGCACCTCTAAATTCCGCTGCACCCCATACATGGTCGTCCTCTTCCGCCGATTCCATCCCGGCAGATCGGTCCTGTGCTCTCTACTCGCCGTCTCAGTCTGCTATGTAGCAGCCCTCTGCGTCCTCGAAAAACGCGGCTTTTGGATTACCGATAACGCCAACAAATTCCTCCAAGTCCAAGCCTTAGCCAACAGCCGCTACACCGACTTTTCCATCCCTTGGCCGGGGCAAATCGTCGATCCTGACTTCATCTACAATCCCCTGCCCTACTATTTCACGCGCGTTGAGTCCGGCAAACTCTATTCCGTCTTCTCGCCGGTCTTCGCCCTTATCTCCGCCCTTTTCTTTACCCATGTAGGCCATTGGGGTCTTTATCTGTTGCCGGCGCTTTCCTCGCTGGCGATGCTGGCCGGCTTGGCCCAAGTGGCGCGTTTGGTCACCCCGCGAATTGTGGTCGCGCATGTCGCCGTCCTCACGGCCGGACTCTGTACGCCGGTATTTTTTTACAGTCTCGTCTTATGGGAACACGTCCCGGCGATCTGCTTGGGGATTTGGAGCGTGCGCTATCTGTTGCAATTTCTCGCAGACTCCGCCCCCAAGTACCTATTCTTGGGCATGGTCGCCGCCGGACTATCGGTCTATTTCAGAGACGAGTTCTATTTGCTTTGCCTAGTGCTGGCTCTATGCACCGCCTTTTATGCCAGCGCCGGCAGATTAAAAATCCTCGTCTCGTCGGCCCTGATCCTCTTCGTTTCTCTCCTGCCGCTCTGGCTCTTCCAATGGCTGACCATCGGCCATCCCTTCGGTTACCATTTGAGTACGCACCTATCCACTGCCGCCGACTGGGTCCACCATCTTGAGGCGCGGCCTCGGGTGTTTTACAACCTCTTCATAGCGTCCAACCCGATCCCCTCGCTATCCCTCGTGCTCGCCCTTCCGTTCGTGCTCGCCTTTGTACTTAGCCCGCGCTTTGCGCCCCCGGCTTTGCAAAAGGCCGTACCCGCGTACAGTGCCTTGGCCCTGATAAGCGCCGGTTTGTCGCTCGGGGGCTACTTCTTCTACGCGAGCCCCATCGACTACATGCTCAAATCGTCCAATGCCCTCTTTGCCTCGGCTCCCTTTGTAGCCCTAGCCTTCTTGCGTTCCGCCAATTCCGATGCGCCGCTTAGACGCTGGATTTGGCTGGTCGCCTTGAGCTTTGCCACACTCTACGCCTTGGCCGCGCCCAAGGTGGGTTCCATGGGCATCCACTGGGGCAACCGCTATTTCCTGATCCTCTACCCGCTCTTCGCAGTCTTAGCAGCCGGAAACGCGATTGACTGGCTAGAACGCCAGCGGCCCCACTTCAGCATAGGCGTCCTCGCTGTGGGTGCTGTTATAGCGCTCAGCTTTGCCGCTCAAGTGTATGGAGTTTCGATTCTCGCAGAGAAGAAGGCCTTCTCCTATCGCCTCAATAGCGAGATGCGCCAGCGCAGCGAAGAGGTCGTCATCACCAACCAGCGCTGGGTTCCCCACGCCCTGTGCAGCGAATTTTACCAAAGGCCCTTCTTTTACGTCGCTACTCCCAGACACTACGAGCGCCTGTTGCAACGCCTTTCAGACCGAGGGTACAAGTCCTATATTTTTCTCACCCAGAACCGTGGCGGCCCTCTACAACCCACCGTGGAAGTGGACGATGGTTCTTTGAACTATTTCGACCTTCAGTTCTTTGCTGGAAAAATTTCAGCTCCCTAGCTATGACGGCCACCCTGCCTTCGTCTTTGATCTCGCAGCAAAATCGATGCACGCGCTAGTAAGCGGGATCTTCATCCTCCTGTGTACGGCTCTCCTCTCAGCCCAACCCCTGCCTACTCAGTTCACCGACCAAGCTGCCGCACTCGGCATCACTACGCGGAACGTCTCGGGCAGCACCCAAGAATACATCGTTGAAACGGCTATAGGGGGCACGGCCTTTTTCGACTACGACAGCGATGGCGACGTCGATCTATACGTCGCCAACGGCTCCCGCTTTGAAGGCTTTCCACCGGGCGAAGAACCGACCAATCATCTCTATCGCAACCAAGGGGATCGCTTTGTCGATATCACTACCGCCGCGGGGGTGGGCGACACGAGTTGGTCCATGGGTTGCGCCGCCGCGGACTACGACAACGATGGCGATCTGGACTTGTATGTGACCAACTATGGCCGCAATACCTTCTACCAGAATCAGGGCGATGGTATCTTTGAGGATATTACTGAAAAAGCCGGCGTCGGGGACAAGCGATGGGGCGTCGGCTGTGCTTTCGGCGATGCCGATCTAGACGGCTACGTCGATCTGTACGTGGCCAATTATATCGACTTTTCGCGGGACTATACTTCTACCGTCCCCTGCGTGTGGAAGACCGTCGATATTTTTTGCGGTCCGCGCGGCTTGCTGCCCGCCGGCGATGTATTCTATCACAACCGCGGTGACGGCACCTTGGCCGACCGCAGCGAGGAAGCCGGCATTGCCGGCGCAAAGTACTATGGGTACGGGGTCGTCTTCGGCGATTTCGACCGCAATGGCTGGCCCGATATTTTCGTCGCCAACGACTCGGCCCCTAACAATCTGTACCAAAACCAAGGCGACGGCACCTTTGCAGACGAGGGCCTCGGTGCGGGCGTGGCCTATAGCGGCGACGGCACCGAACAGGGGTGCATGGGCGCGGCGGTCGGCGATTACGACAACGATGGCTACTTCGATATCTTTGTCACCAATTTTGAAGGCGAGTACAATACCCTCTACAAAAATCAGCGCGGTGGATTTTTCCTCGACGTATCCTTCGTCTCCCGCATTGCGGCGTGGGGCATTCCCGAGGTGGGGTGGGGCACAGGATTTTTCGACTTTGACAACGACGGCGACCAAGACCTCTTCGCGGCCAATGGCCACACCTACCCCCAAGCCGATTTGCCCCATACCAACAGCAGCTATGCCGAGCCTAACTTCCTCTACCAAAACTTGGGCGACGGCACCTTTGCCGAAGTTGCCGCACGCGCCGGCCCGGGCTTTGCCTTAGTCGAGGTGAGCCGAGGTGCCAGCTTTGCCGACTACGATCGCGACGGCGATATAGACCTCTTCGTCTTAAATCTCAACAGCACTCCCAACCTCCTGCGCAACGATGGCGGCAACGAGGGCAACTACTTGCAAATCGCCACCGTAGGCACCCGCAGCAACCGCGACGGAATCGGCACCTGGATCGAGATAAACGCCCAAGGTAAACGCCAGACCGCCGAGGTACGCAGCGGCACCGGCTTCCTATCCCACAGCGATCTCAAAGTGCATTTTGGCTTGGGAACCGCTCCCATCGTAGAAAGCGTCGTCCTCCACTGGCCTAGTGGTACAGTCCAGACGCTGCGCGATGTGGCGGCCAATCAGGTGCTGACCGTGCGCGAGCCGGCTGATTAGGAATTGGGAGCCGGCCGAATGAGCTACCATCGCGTCACCACTGCATCCAACCCTGCAATCAAATCCACCGCCATCCACAAACCCGCACTGCTGACTTGGCCCAACACCATGCCGAGAAAAAAGGGCCGCAGCCGGCGGAAGAGTTTAACTCCACCGTACTTCAATACGATCCATTTCGCCAGCCAGCCCAACGCCATACTGGACCAAGCGAAAAACATTACATAGGTACCCCCCACCGGCAGGCCGATTGGGTGGATGGGCCACCACAAGAAGCGGTGGCGCAAGTACAACAACAGAAACATCAGCCCGGCTCCCAAGCCGGTGAACGCACCGCGTGGACCCCAAAAATTCCACGCGGCCACCGGATTGAGTTGATTCGTCGCCATATCGTTAAACGTCCAGCGGCCCATGATGCTATAAAACCAGTAGTGTAGATTGACCCCGCCGTAGGTGTAGGCGATGGAAAGTACCGTCCAAGCCGAGGCGACCAGACTTACGGCGATGGCTATGAGCAAAGCCCAAAAGAGCGGTGGCCGCCGCGTCCCGACGACCTCGGCCAGCCGGGTACTGTTGGAGGCTGCGGCCATAACGGTCGTGCGGATATCCCCGGCCCAGCCATTGGCAAACCCGAGCACCATCAATCCTCGCGGCCCAATGGGTGCCGTGCCCAGCGCGTTGATCGCAAAGGCTGTTGGCGTCATCTGCGTCCGGCCATACCCCATGCCCCCTTCGGCGACAATCCGCGTCAAACCGACGAATACCACAAAGGCGATAAAGAGCAACAGCAGCGCCGCCCCTAGGGGCAATCCCGCGCTTTTTAACCATATAACCGCGTAGAGGAAGGCCCCGATCAGGAGCCACACGGCCTTGCGGTAGGAGAGAATCTGCCCTGTGTCCTCTCCCGGTTCCTTCTTTTTCCACGCCCCGACGACCACCTCTTTGAGGTGCCGGCGGGCAGTCCACAAGCTGGCCGCCACGAGGGCAATCAACGCCCCAATAGCCTGCTGGGCGGTGGCGATGGACCCTTCGGTGTGCATCAGCCGGATTTCTGCAATGCTGAACCCGAGGGTGTTGAAAAGGCCCAACTGAAAGAAGTTGAGCAAGTAAAAAAACCACAGGCTAAAGGAGACCTCCAGGCTCAGGAAGTACGTCAGGCCAAGGACGATAAACCACAAGTTGAACAAGACGCCCCGCATATCGTGGAAGACGGCCAATTGGGTTGACAACTGGATGGGGGGCACAAAGGGATAGTACTTGTGCAGGGCATTGATTCCCAATAGGACGAAGGGAATGGCAAACCCCAACCACATCAGCGGTTCCTTCAGAAAGGGGTTGACCGCCGAGGGTCTATCGTCCTCGTGGATCATGTACAGCGGCAACTGGACGAGCGGGAAGATCAAGCGCTCGTTGCGGGCCCATTGTTGGTGGAGCAGAGCCGACAGGGCGATCATCATCAAATAGAGCGCCCCCAAAAAAGAAGCCCACGCCAACAGGGGTACCAACCATACTCCCCAGGGGATGGCCATCTCTTGGGGCAGCCCTTCGTAGAAGTACTTGACCGCCATCGGGTCTTGCGGTGCCAGCCACGGCTGGATATAGGGGTGGAGCAGTTCGGCCCAGTTGTTTTCGGGCGTGGCATAGTAATAGACCCCAGCCAAAAAGGGAACCAATTGAGCCGTGACCCCAGTGGAGGGAATCGCCGAAGCCGCGGCCATCATGGCGTAGATCACCACCAGCTCCCGAGCCGACAAGCTCCATTTGCGCCCGATCCATTTGAGCGGAATGTTGACCAATAACAGGAGAAAGAGGAGGAAGATCGCACTCAGGGCGATGAAGTCCCCGGTCCAATCGAGGGTTCCCATCACCAAAAGGCCATAGGGAAAAACCGTGTTGATCACCACGGCCATCAAAGCGCCGACGAGCAAGGCCCGATACGGCACCCGTCCTTTGTCGTTGGCGATCATAGACCCCTATTGGTCTTGGGGCAATCGCCGATTGAGCTGCTCGGCCAGTAGTTCGAGAAAATAGGCCGACGATCTATCCGCGGGATTCGCCTGTAGTGCGCGCTGATAAGCCCTTGCCGCGGCCCGGTCGCGGTTTTGCAGCCGCATGACATCCCCCGCTAGCGCGTGCTCTCCAGCCCTGAAATAGATCTCCATTTTTTCCCGTATGGTAGCAGAGGATGCCGTCAGCAGCGACAGAGCCGAGGTGCGGTGCGGAGCCAAATGCTCCAATACTTCCCACGAGCCGCTGCTGTAGCCCTTCGGGCTGACAAAGCTGATATAGGGATGATCGTCGGTGTTGAGCGGGCCTTCTCCCACATAGCGTCGCAGGGTCTCCTCGTCCATCACTAGGCTATTCAAAAGCGCAAATGCGTTTCCCAGATCAATGCCCTCCAGACTGCGATGTACTCGCGGCGGTGCCATCTTCTCTTTGAGCCTCTCCCAATCAATCGCCAATGGCTGCATGGTCCCCACCATGATCGAATAGTTGTTCGAGCGCCACAAGGTGGCGTGGGGAAAGACGTGCTGAAAGGTCCGCACGATGGTCTGGTAGTCGTCTGGAGGTAGGCCGTGAAAGGGCAACCATTGGGCCATGATTCCGTCGGCACTTAGGCGTCCCCGGCACAACTGGTAAAATTCCTTTGTGTAGAGCACCCAGCTATCGGCGCTCGTCGGATGGGTGGCGTCCCCGGTGATGATTTGGTAGGTGTCGCGGCTGGAGAGGAGAAAATTCCGGCCATCGTCGATCACTAATTCGATATTCCACGCAGTCGGATTCTCAAGCACGTGGTGATTAAATTCGCCAAAGTGTGCCCGGGCCGCGTCTATTACCTCCGGCACCAACTCAACGCAAGTGATGCGTCGCGGCTCGTATTGGGCTGCGCCACCCAAGGCGATCCCGCCGCCCAAGGAGACGACCAACACCTCCTGCGGGTCGGGATGCAGAAGCAGGGGCAAATGGCCGAGGAGGCGGAAAATTTGCAGCGAGCTATAGTCGGTGGGAACCTGCCCGCCCCCATTGAGCGCCATTTTGCGGAAACCATCGGTTTGTTGTTCGACGGTGATAACGCCTTCGGCACCCTCTTGGTAAAATACCAGTTCCCGGTTGGCGGCCGCTGGCTCCGCAATGCGCCGCAGCACATCCGAGGGTACTAGGACTAGCAGGAGGGCCAAACCCGCCGCCCCGCCCCAGACCAGCCGCTTGCGTTGCTGGCTAATCAAGGCGATGGATAGGCCAACCAAGCCGTTCAACGCCGCCAGCACTTTGACGCTCCACTCAGTCCCCAGCAGCGGAATCAGCACAAACCCCGTCACAAAGGCCCCCCCAACCGCGCCGAAGCTGTTGACCGCGCCTATATCCCCTATGCCGCGCCCTAGACGCGCCAGTTGTCGCGTGTAGATTTGGCCGACCAGCGGAAAGATGACCCCCATCGCCAAGGTCGGCAGCAACATGATGGCGACGGCCGTAAAAAACACGCCGGTCCTCGACACCCACCACGAGTCCGCCCGCTGGATCGGCTCCACAAGAGCGGATAAATGGGCAAAGGCCAACACGGACAGGGCACCGCACGCGCCGATCAAAAATTGGACCCAGACAAAAATCGACAGCAAATCTGGCCGTCGCGTGAGCAGCCGACTGCCCAGCCATCCCCCCAAGGCTAGTCCACTCAAAAAGGCCACCAAGACAATGCTGAATTCGTAGTGTGAATTGAAGGAAAAACTCACCATCAAGAGCCGCATCCACGCCACTTCGTAGCCCAAGGCCGCAAAACCGGAGAGTGCAAAGCCGGCCAGCACACCCCACAGGACGCGGTCAGAATGCGAGGTCTTTGTTGCCGCCCCTGCGCCGACATCGACAGCTCTTTGCCCCCCCCACAGCCAAGCCGCGCCCGCCACCAAGAAATTCACCACGGCGATGGCTTGCGTCGTCCCCTGCAAACCCAGCCCTTCCATCAGCCCGAAGGTCGCCGCCAACACCCCGACGACCGCGCCCAGCGTGTTGACTGCATAGAGCTGCCCCACGCTACTGCCCAATCCGCCCAGTCGCCGCACCGCAAACTTGGCTACGACCGGTAGGGTGCCCCCCATCAGCGCCGTGGGAATCAGGAGCAAGGCAAAGCAAAGGCCGAAGCGGGCTAGGGAAAAGAGATAGAAGTTCCCCTGTAACCCGACCAAACCCCCGTAGGCATTGCCCAAACTCGCACTAATACTGGGAAAGAAAAGGGCAAAAAGACCGATGCCGACTTCTAGCGCTGCAAAAATCCGCAGCGGGTGTTTGCAGCGGTCGATGTGCCGCCCCAAAACCCAGCTACCCAAGGCTAGGCCAGCCATGAAGGCGCTGAGCACAGTGCTAGTAGCCAGTAGGGTGGTGCCGAAGACCACGGTCAGCATCCGCGCCCACACGACCTGATAGACTAAACTGCTGACCCCCGAAAAAAAGAACAGGACCAAGAGCGCCTTCTGTTCAGACTGCTCCAAGTCCTGGCTGTGTTCTTCCACACTGAGTGCTCTGTTTTTGAGAGACTGTAATCGTGCGTAAAGGGGCTAGGGGAGGGATGCCCTAACCTCTCCGCCCTAGCCGCTAGTCTAAGGTTCTGCTAGCGTGAGTCGCTGGTTGGTCTGGATGGGGCCGTCCAAAGTCTGCGTCTGACCCGAAGGCCAGCGCACCGTTAGGCGATCCACCGCCGCCGCCGCCCCCAAGCCAAAGTAGAGTCCAAAAACACTCTGCGACAGATACCCCGACTGCCCATCCTGCACTTGGGTATATACCTGATCGCCGGCTTCCACGGCGACCACTGCGCCCAACCCATCCCGATTCGACGCCTTCCCCACCAGTACCACTTCCACGTAGCGCAACCCCGCCCGACGCTGACTCAGGTCGCTGAGCAAGACCAGCGGCACCCCATTGAACTCATTGGTCACAATGTCGAGATCGCCATCGCCCTCCACGTCGAACAGCGCCGACGAGCGCGTCCCCAAGGCACCGTACACCAGCAGTCCCCCCTCTTGGCCCTCGCAGTTTTTGTGCTCTCTATCCGCCTCGTCGCAGTCGAGGGCGAACCACGGCTGCGCGGTCCGATCGTCGCGTCGTGGCTCCACTCCCAAGACGAACTCGCTGTCGAGGAAGCCGCGTCCTTGGTCGTTGAGCAAGACGGTGTTGACCCCATAGCGAAAGGGATAATTCATGCTTGAAGCCAAGAACACATCCTGCCAGCCATCGGCGTTGAGATCGCCGCTGCTCAGTCCCCACGGCCAGTAGTTTTCAGCACCGATCAGGTCGGAGACTTCCTCGAACTGCCCCTCGCCTACTTGGTGGTAAAAGGCATTGCCGAAGATGCTCAATCCCTCGCTCTGTAAAAAATCTTCTGGATACTGGATATCCGCCTTGATTTTTTCGTCCCAAGGACCCACCGCCTGACCCATATCGGAGTGCATATCGGAGATGAAGAGATCCATCCGGCTGTCGTTGTCGTAGTCGAGGGCCTTGATCCCCATCGACCCCCACGGCGTTTTGGGGAACACCTCGCGGCTCTTTTTGACGAAGTGCCCTGCCACATTCTCGTAGTATTCGTCGTGCCCCTGCATATTGAGCACGTAGAGGTCCTGCCAGCCATCGCCGTTGAAATCTACCGGACTAGCGTCTCCTGACCAGCTCGAATCCAACAACCCCACCTCGTGTGAGACCTCGGCGAAAGCCCGCTGCCCGAGATTCTTGAACAGCGCGCTCTGCTCGGCACGCTCGGGCTTCAAATGCCCAGAGAAGGCATCCTTGAAACCCCGGTAGTACTGATAGGTCGCCCCTTCCTCCAGTTGCGTCGGATCGACCGCCGCGGTCCTTTTTTCATCCTTGGTATAGACCCCCACATTGGTCACAAACAGATCCAGCAACCCATCGTTATCGTAGTCGAAGAACTCACCGGACGACGAGTGCGCCTGCCAGCCCGTGCCCGAATGCGCCGTTATATCCTCGAAGCGGCCGGTTCCGTCGTTGACCAAGAGCCGGTTGCCCAACCGCACCGCCGTGGCATACAGATCGACATCGCCGTCGTTATCAATGTCGCCAAACGACGCGCTTACCCCGATCCTATCGGCCAATTCCAGACTCGGAGTGGTGTGATTCTCAAAGCGCGCTCCGCCGAGATTGCGCCAGAGCTGATTGCCTCCCACTTGGGTCGTAAAGTAGAGGTCGTAGAGGCCATCGCCATCCACATCCCCCACCGCCAGCCCATTGCCATGGTCGTAGTGGACCGGGATGTGGTGCTTGCCCGAATCATCCACCACCCTATTGCGAAACGCAATGCCACTGGCTTCAAGCTGGTCGGTAAAGGAGAAATCGCAAAAGACCTCGTAGGCTTGGGCCGCCTCCAATTGGGTTTGCTGGCGGCGTGCCATCCACGGTGGTTCGACGATTGCGGCCGGCTCGGGAAAGGGTTTGAGAATTTTTGCAGGCCCTGGGGCGTTGGATTCAGCGTGGGCGATTTTTAGGGGCGTGAACGCAAGAATACACAGCGCAGTGAGAAAAGCTGCCTGACAGTTCAGCATGGTCTATACTTTTCGACGTGTTTTGGCGTTTACGAGAGTGATTTTGTGTTAAGATGGGCGTTAAACAAGTAGCATGGACCCCTTATGTCAAGCGAATGCGTCTTGCCGCCCCGCGCTTGTGTTGGATATTATGGACTCCCTCAAAAAGCCAAAGTCCTGAGCTTTCGCAAACTATGGTCTTCTACTCATCTGTCCATCGTCTTCTCTTGCTATTCCTGATGGTTCCCCTGCCCTCGATGGCTCAATACGAAGTGACCATAGAAGGCAAAGCCTACCAGCTCATCCTCGCCCGCGACCTCGTCGCAACAATCCAGCGAGCCGCTGCCGACACCGTACTCGAATACAACCGCATTGTGGTGCAGGGGCCGCTTGAGTTGACCGGCGACACCCTGCGCACGGCGCTCGCTTTTGAGGACGTGCGCTTTACCAGCCCCGTAGTCTTAGAACGCGCCGTTTTTCTGCAATCGATGCACTTTGTTCGCGCCCACTTCCAACAGGGTATCTCCCTGCTCGAAACCCGCTGCGAAAGTGGATTTTCCTGCCGCGACTGCCGCATCGTGGGCAAGGCTAATTTCAAAAGGACTTTGCTTGCCGACAAAGTAGATTTCTCGGCGACCCAATTTTCCGCTGCGGCCTTTTTTCAGCAGAGCAACTTTAGCGGAGAAACCACCTTTGAGCGCACTCAATTTGAGGACGCGACCTATTTCGACCAGGCGGTGTTCGCCCGCTCCTCCCATTTTCAGGATGCTTCCTTTGCAGATCTGGCCTCCTTCAAAGAGGCAGTGTGGCAATCGCCCGTTTCATTTGCCGGCGTTCGCTTTGGCGAGGACGCCCTGTTTGAGCAAAGCCGTTTTGCGGGAGCCGCCACGTTCACTGCGGCCTACTTCCGCGGCACAGCCCATTTCGCGCGAGCCAATTTTTTCGCTACGACCTCCTTCCGCCGAATCGTCTTTGTCGGCCCGGCCCGCTTTGTCGGTGCCCACTTTCACGACTCGGCGTTCTTTGTTGACAGCCGCTTCAAACAGGAGGCCACCTTTGCTGGCGCGACCTTTGCCCAGCCGTTCCACCCCGGTGTCCATTTTAGTGTCGCCCCCGACTTAGCAGATATGACCGCTCCTTCCATAGACCTAAGACTCAAGGCCGCCGCCCGCCCAGTTCCACCGCCAGACAACGCCGACTATAGCTGCAACCTCATTCAACTGGTTGATGTAACCCAAGCGGCCGGTCTCGATTTTGCGCACTACAACGGCTTTTCGGGCGAATACTACTACGTCGAAACCTTTGGTGCCGGGGCGGCCTTCCTCGACGTTGATGGCGATGGCTGGCTCGATCTCTATCTGGTCAACGGTGCCCCCCTAAGCGGCGAGCGCCCCGATCCAATCCCTGCCAATCGCCTGTACCACAACACCGGTGCTGGCGGCTTCGCCGATGTGACCGCTGCCTCGGGGGCCGGACACACCGGCTACGGCATGGGCTGTGCCGCGGCCGACTACGACGCCGATGGGGACGTGGATCTCTACGTGACCAACGTTGGCCCCAACCTCCTGTTGCGCAACGAGGGCGCTGGACGCTTTGCCGACGCGAGCGCAGCCGTGGGCGGAGCCGATGCCCGGTGGGGCACTAGTTGCGGCTTCTTGGACTACGACCTCGATGGCGATTTGGATCTCTACGCGACCAATTACGTGGACTTTGACCCGCAGAAAAACATCGTCTGTGCCGAGGGCGGCATCCGCTCCTATTGCGAGCCGAAGTTCTACGAGCCGGTAGGCGATGTACTCTACCGCAACGAAGACGGCCAATTCCGCGATGTGGCGTCGGAGGTGGGAATCATCCACAAGGGGCGCGGCTTAGGCGTGGCCTTCGCGGATTACGATCTCGACGGCGACACCGACATTTACGTGGCTAACGACGGCACTATGAACTTCCTTTACCAAAACCAAGGAAACCGCTTTGCCGAGGTCGGCCTCTACGCCGGAGGGCGCTACAACGAGGACGGCTTGGCCGAAGCCGGCATGGGGGTGGAGTTCGGGGATTGGGACAACGACGGGTTCCAAGATATTTTTGTGACCAACTTCGCCCAAGAGACCAATACCTTGTACGGCAACGATGGGCAAGGGCAATTCTACGACATCACCCTGCGCGCCGGCTTGGCCGAGTGCAGCTACAAGCCGCTGGGCTTTGGCACCAATTTCCTCGACTACGACAACGATGGCGACTTGGACCTCTTTGTCGCTAATGGCCACGTCATGGACAAAATCACCCAAGTGCATCCCGACCATGCCTACCCGCAGCCCAATCAGGTGCTTTGCAACCAGCGGGGGACCCGCTTTGTCGATGTTTCTACTAGGCTCGGTCCCGCGCTTGCGGCAGCGGCGGTAAGCCGCGGTTCGGCCACGGCCGACTACGACAACGATGGCGACTTAGACCTGCTAGTGACCAATGTTGCCGCCCCCCCCAACCTCCTGCGCAACGACGGGGGCAACCGGCAGCACTGGCTGACGATTCAGTTAGGGGGCACCTCGCAGCACGCCCGCGTCGCCGTGACGGCCGGTGGGCAGCGCCAAGTCAAGGAGCGCCAGGCGGGCGGTAGCTATCTTTCGAGCAGCGATCCCCGTCTCCACTTTGGCCTAGGAGAGGCCACCCGGGCCACAGTCGAAATCCGCTGGCCCGACGGCACGTTGCAAAAAATGGAAGAAGTGGCGGCCGATCAGATCCTGCACATAGTTCAATCCAAACCCTGATGCCAAGGAGTTGCAGATGATCACCAACTCCCCCGTACCTCGACCGCGGTACGGCCTATTTGCTCTTCTAATTCTGGGCGCGGCTTGCTCCCAAGACCCCGATGGCGACGCCTTAGAAAAGCACCTCCGCCTCACCCGCCAAAATCCCACCGCGCCCCCCGCCTACTACAACTTGGCCGTGGCCTATACGCAAGCCGGCCGCTACGACGAAGCCCAGCGCAACTACGCCAAAGCCCTCGATCTCGATCCAAACTATGCTCTTGCTCACGATGGCTTAGGGCTTTTGGCTCAGCGGCGCGGTGCCCTGGACGAGGCCGCGGCCCACTTTCAAAAAGCCCTTGACCTCGACTCCACCTTGGCTGCGGCGAGCAATAATTTGGGCAATATCCACTACCAGAATGGAGCATTGGAAAAAGCTGCGGCCGCGTATCAAGCGGCCGTGCGCCAAGCCCCAGAGCACATCGCGTTCTACATCAATCTCGCCCGCGCCCTGCGCGATCTGCGGGAACTCGACCAAGCGGTGGCGGCCCTGTTGCGGGCCGTTGACCTCGACCCATTTTCCCGGGAAGTTCACGCGGCCTTGGGCCACCTTTACGCCGAAGATTTGCGCGTTGAAGCCGCGATAGCCGCGTACGGCGAGGCCCTCCGCATCGCGCCCAGTACCGACCTCCACATCCGCTTGGGAGATGTCTATACCCGCGTTGGAAAATTGGACGAGGCGGTCCGCGAGTACACAAGCGCCATGGCGTTGGACAAGGAAAACGCCGAAGCGCGCTATAAGTTGGGGGCTATCTACGCTACTCAGCAGCGCATCCCCGAAGCAGTAGCCTTGGCCGAAAAAGCCGTCGCACTAGATTCGACTCAGACGGCAGCCTTGCAGCTCTTGTCGCGGCTGTATGTCAACCAGGGCTTTTACGACAAGGCCGAAAAAGCCCTGCTGCAAGCCATTGAGACCGATCCCAACCTGATGGAAGCTCGCAGCGAACTGGGTGCCCTCTACATCCGCCAAACCCAGTACCAAAAGGCCGAAGCCCTCTTAAAAGAAGCCGTGGCAATGGACCCGCAGCACAGCGAATCTTGGCGTCAGTTGGGTCTGCTCTATAGCGATTTGGATCGCCCCGAGGAAGCGGCCAAGATGCTGCGCCAAGTTCTCGCAATCAATCCCTGGCACCCGGAAGCCCTCTACAACTTGGCCAATGTCCTCCTCGCTCTTGGCCAAGCGACCGAGGCCGAGCGCCTACAAAGTCGCTTTGAACGCCTCGGACGCCTCCACAACCACATCAACCAGCTACAGCAAGCCCTCGACTCTGCTCCTGCCAACGTCGAAGCTCGCTTGCGTCTGGCTCGCGCTTACCTCATGCTCCGGCAGTGGGGAAAGGCCGAAGCCCAGTACCGGTTGCTGCTCTCCTCTGCGCCCACCCATTTGGAGGCGCGCCTCCAGCTAAGCGGCCTCTACGCCCAGCGCGACAAGCTCGCTAGCGCACTGCGGGTATGCCAAGAGGCCCTAGCGCATAGCCCCCCGGACTCTGCCCTCTATAAAATTTACTTTACGCTCGGTCATCTCTACCACGCACAGGGCCGTATCGAGGAGGCCGAGGCCGCCTTAGAGCGCACGTTGGCACTAGAGCCTGCCCACGCGCAAGCCTATAACAATCTGGGCAATATCCATCTAGAAAAAAACGATCTCCAACAGGCGGCGACAGCCTACCAACAGGCACTTGAGGTAGCGCCCGACTTTGCTGAAGCTCACTACAATCTGGGCCGCCTCTACGCCCAACAGGAGATCCGTGATAAGGCCGTGCGCCAGTACCAAGCCGCCCTGCGTGCGGATTCTACCTATGCCAGAGCGCATTATGCACTTGGCGTTCTCTACCAAGAGGCGGCGCAACCCCGCCAAGCCATCCGCGCGTACCAGCATTTCCTCGCGCAATGGCGGGGCGATCCCCGCCTGACCCAAGCCGCCCAAGAGGCATTAGCCCGACTTGCAGATTCCCAGTAGAGCAGGTCGAAGAAGTGAGGATAGCAATGAAAACAGCATACGCCGGTATTTTCTTGGTCGCACTGCTGGCCACCCAGGCCGCAGCGTTTTCTCAAACCGAGTTTCACCTGCAGTACGGCAAACACAAGAATCCATTCTCGGCAGCGGCACAACAGACCTTTGTATTTACCGTGCAACAAGCTGCGGGGTGGAAATTGGGGGACAGCTTCTTTTTTATCGACTACCTCAATGACGACGCCCGCGACGGTTTCAACGACCGAGATTTCTATGGCGAATGGTATCCAACCCTGAGTTTCGGCAAGCTGGCCAACAAGGAATTGCGCGTCGGCCCGATTAGGGATAGTACTGGCTCAACAAGCTCGGAACGGACGAAGACGAGAGTACGGCCCAGTTGCTGGTGGTATGGCGTCTTTGAAGGTGCCGAGGCTTTGACGCGAGTTGTATAGGACATGGTGCATCGGTCAGATCCGTCGCACTTTCTTCCCACTGATATAGAGCCTCGCAGGCTTTGCAGTGCAACCTGATTGAAAGAGTGAATTTGACAATGGCGCAAGCAAATGAAAACATCCGCTATGAGCCGGACGAGCGGCCCCCCCACTCCGTTGCCGTTGGGGTTGGCTTTCAGGCCGCGGTGGTCATCATCGCGCCGGTGGTGCTCAGCGCGGTCATTATTGGCCGGGCGGCCAACCAGCCGGAGAGCTACCTGACTTGGATCGCCTTCGCGGCGCTGCTGATCAGTGGAGTGAGCACGGTCTTGCAAGCGGTTCGGGTCGGACGGATCGGGGCCGGGCACGTGCTCATCATGGGCACCTCTGGTGCCTTCATCGCGGTCTGCATCACGGCCCTGGTGAAGGGCGGACCGCCCCTGATGGCGAGCTTGATCGTCGTCTCGTCGCTGTTTCAGTTTGCTTTGGCCGCGCGGCTTTCACTGCTGCGCCGGATTATCACGCCGGTCGTCTCCGGCACGGTGATCATGCTGATCGCCGTCACGGTCATGCCGATCGTTTTCGGCTTGCTGGCGGATGTACCCGAGGGCACGTCGCCGGCCGCTGCTCCGACTGCGGCTGGGGCGACGCTCGTTGTCCTTGTGGTGTTGGCACTGCGCGCCCCCGTGACTTGGCGACTATGGGCACCACTCATCGGCATCGTGGTAGGCTGCGCGGTGGCTGCCCCCTTCGGACTGTACGACATTCAGCCCGTGATCGAAGCGCCTTGGATCGGTTTTCCCGATGGCGCGTGGCCGGGATTGGACCTGACGTTCAGTGCAGAGTTCTGGGCGCTGCTACCGGCGTTTGTGGTCGTTATCAGGTGATCTTCGCCGACTTGCTGGGCGGGACGTGGGGCACCTTGCTCGGCAACGGCATGACCGCTGGTTGTCTTACGGCGATTGTGTTGACCGCATTCATGGAGCTGACGGCTCCGCGCCGCCGACGTCTAGAAGTCGAGTTAAACGTAGCCTCGCTGCCCAAAATCGACGAATTCCTCCGCGCCTTTGCCGCGAGAGTCGGCTGGGACGATCCGGCGACCGAGCGACTGTGCGCCGCAGGGGAAGAGACCCTAGCGACCCTGATACAACAAGCTGAGGACAATGCAGCCCATAACGGACGGCACTTGATCCTCACCGCATGGCCCGCCGAAGGGGCGGTGGAGCTGGAGTTTTTGGCGGCTGCGGCGGGGGAAAATTTCGAAGACCGGCTGGCGTTTCTGAGCGAACAGCCCGAGATAATAGACGAACGCGAGATTTCGTTTCGTCTGTTGCGGCACTACGCCGCTGCGGTGCGGCACCAGAAATACCACGACCTAGACATCATTGCGGTGCAGGTCGAGCGCGCGTCTTAGACTCGCATAGTTCGATGGCGATAGGACCCTCCCTTTATTGATGTAGATGGTGCTCAGCCCGTTTTGGATGTTCGACCTCGAACTTAAAAGCGGGCAACGCTAAAATCTCCAGTTGGTCTCGTCCCTCGGTGACCCGGATGATCGCGTTCACCGGCACTTCATCGAACACCTGCTCGCTGCCACTTTGCGGCCAAAAAACCACTAGCTGCGCCACCCGCTCCGCTGAACCCAACCCCACGTACTGACGCAGCGGATTGCCGCCAAAGCTGCCGCCGCTGCCCACCCAACGGTACAGCGATCGCCTTTGGCCTCCCTCCACCACATCTACCCGTAGCTGGGTCCCGATCCCCGACCGATTCGACTCCACTCCCACCACCTCAACCGCTAGCCAGCCGTGCCCAAACCCTGGGTTCTCATATAGCACATCGGCGAATCCGTCGCCGCGATAGGCCCCGCCCATCTGCTCGAATAGGTCCACATCACCGTCGTGGTCCACATCGGCAAATACGACCCCATGCCCCTTCTGCAGATGCCCCAACCCGCTGGCAAAAGTCACATCGGCAAAGCGCTGACCCGATTGGTTCCAATACAGCACATTGGGCATCAACTCGGCGTAATCGGTATCGCCGGTGCCCAAGTACACATCCAAAAATCCATCGTGGTCCACATCGCCAAAGTTGGCCCCCATAGGTTTGGTCGGCTGCGCGAGGTGGCGGTCTTGGGACACATCCGCAAAGTCGCCTTGGCCATCGCCGCGATACAGCCGTGCCTGCTCCACGGACACCGGATGGCCCAAGTGCGCGGCGGCGATGTCGGCGACGGTGGCCGAGTATGCAGCGACGAACAAGTCGAGGTGACCGTCGTTGTCGAAGTCCCAGAACCAGGCTGGGAAGCTGGCCCGGGGGGCGACGACGCCGGTAGCGGGGGCCACATCCCGGAAGGTTCCGTCGCCTTGATTGTGGTAGAGCCGGTTGGGCTGTCCGAGATTGGACACATATAGATCCGGCCAGCGGTCCCCGTCGTAGTCGCCCCAGACGACGGCCTTGGCATGGGCGTATTGGTCAACACCGGCGGCGGGGGCCACATCGGTGAAGGTGCCATCGCCTTGGTTTTGAAAGAGTTGGCCGGGGGCGACAAAGGTCTCGGTGGTTTCGTTGCCGATGTAAAGGTCGAGATCGCCGTCGAGATCGTAGTCGCCCCAGGCGGCGGTTTGGGTTGGGTAGTGGTCCGGTCCCAGACCGGCGGCAAAGGTCGCGTCGAGGAAAGTACCATCGCCCGCATTCCGCAGCAGCGAATTGGGATGCTGGCCATGCTCGCCGAACCAAGCTCCGCGCAGGACGAGCAGGTCGAGGTGGCCGTCGTTGTCGTAGTCGGCTTGCACCAAGTTGAGTCCACCCAACAGCCCATTGAGGTTGGCCGCCTCGGTCCGGTCCGCAAAAGTGCCGTCCCCCCCGTTGCGGAAAAAGCGCAGTTGTCCGGTCAAGTCCGATGTCGAGACGAAGAAATCGAGGTACCCGTCGCTGTCGAAGTCGTCGGCCACGGCCCCACCAGAGAGGCTGAAGGTGTCCAAGCCGAGGGCAGGAGCCACATTGACCCAGCGCGGAAACGCTGCTTGAGACTCAAAGGCTTTGGGGGGAATCCGGTGAGCGGGCGGCACCTCCTCGGGATATTGCCCCAAGGTCATATAGGCGATGTTGAGCAGCCAGCGGGCGCTCAGATGCAAGCGTTCCTCTGCGGCGGTATTATCGAGTACGGCTTGGAAGTAGGGGATGGCTTGGCGCGACCCTTCGGGAAGGGTATGGAAGCCTCCGGGGCGAATGGGCAAGATGCAGTGGTCGGCGTTGGGGTTGAGGACGCAGTTTTGGGTTTCCCCCAAGCGCAGCCACGCCAGCCCTAGGCGAAAATGGATCTCATTGACCACATGGGAGGAGACCGAGCGTTGGGCCGCGAGCATCTTTTCGGCAGCGGCGAGATGGTCTAGGGCGCGGCGTTCTCGTCCCAAGAAAAGTTCGGCGATCCCTAAGCTAAAATGGAGGCGAATTCGGTCTTGTAGGGGGGCTGCATCGGGCAGTGCCTGTAACTGGTCTTCTAGCTGCCGTAGCCGACCTTCGCCCTGATAGGGATTGTCGTCGAGATCTTGTGCGCGAACCTCCGCCAAAAGAGCCACCATTTTTCGATGGCTTTCCTTTTCGGAGAGCGAGGCGGCGTAGCTAGCCGAGATCGCGGACAAGCACAAGAACAAAAAGGGCAGTACATAAGGCAGGTATGGCGGCGAGACGCCCGCATTCCGAGGCGGCGCGCCCTCGGATTTTGATAGAGACTCTAAGTCCATTGCCATGCCTCCCTAGGCTGTTTCCTCATAAAGGAAACGCAAACGTCGGTCCATTGGCATATCTGCTCATGCCGATCTCTAGGGTCTCCCCGGCTCCCGGCGCTAGTTCGACTGCAAAGGCCGAGTCATCTATCGTCGTTTCCTTCCCGCCCACGCGCACGCTCGTAAACTGGTGCTCGGCATAGGCTCCGCCTTGCACGATTACTTCGCGCCCGGCCACTGGGTCTGTGTTTACCAGCGTCAGCGTCATGGAGTCCGCGCCTAGCCGCTCCACCAGCGCCCCCACGCCCTCGGGCATCCCCGCCCGCCCAGCCTGCGGATCGAAGTAGCGCACTCGGCAGTGCAGCGGCGAGCCGTGACGCGGCGTCAGCCCGCCCAACATGAGTTGGGTTAGCCCGCCCGGGATGGCCGGGTTGAATGGGTTGGGATTGTCCGAGAGCCGGGTGTCTGGCGTCGTTGGATCGCGGCGCACCTTCTCCATTTGCGCGCGGAGGCGGGCAAAGTCGGCCTGTAGAGCAGCTTCCGGGTAGGTGGGGTCGCGTCCCTCCAAGAAGCCGAACCAGCCGCTGTCCGCGTTTAGCCGGCTCAAATCGGCCCGGTCCATCGACCAGTAGTACATCTCTTGTGCTCCCTGCGCGTAGCGGCCCGGCCGAAATTCGTACCAGCCCTCGTCCCCGTACATATTCGGGTACATCATCTGTCCATCGATTTCTTTGCCGTTGGCGTTGATTTTGTCGATCATCTGCCGCCACACATCGACGAATTTTTGCTCGCCCGACAGCAACAGCGCGTTGCCAAAGCCCGAAATCCCCAGCCCGTGCGAGTTGCGGCTGGCCATCTTCCCAGTCTGGGGCACCTCGACCGTAAAGGCCCAGCCGTAACACCCCCCGTACCACTTGCCGTCGCACTCGCCGCCAATGGTCCCATCGAGTCCGATGTTGGTCGGGATAATCCCGTCGTTGGCGAGCGTGCGCTGCCGCCAGGCTTCGACGTATTCGAGCACCCAGTCCTTGTATTGCTCCTCGCCTGTCAGCGCGTACGCGTTCAGCCCCAAGGCCGTCGCCACCATGTTCTGCGGATGGTCGCCGACGACATCGGTGTAGTCTTTGAAGTGGGCCAGCATCTCCTCGAAGTTGCGTTCCCCGTGCAGGGGGATAAAGCGCTCCTGCACCTCGTCGAGCGGGTCGCCGGCCCAGTCGAGCGCCGTGGCCTTGCGCAGCATCGGTCCGCGGCTGCCGTTGAACAGACTCTTGATGATCTTGTGTTCGGGGTCGTAGTTGGGTGCCTGGGGGTCGTCGCCCATGTAAAATCCGGAGTAGCGCCGCACCCGCTGTTCAAATGCCTGCTCGCGTGGGTTCATCAACCCGTGTAGGTTGAACGTCGTCAGCCCCTCCCCGTTGTGTACCCAGTCGAACATCACCGGAAATTCGCGATAGTACATCCCGTCCCGGGTAAAGGGCACTTCCGTGGTTTTGGCCTCGGTGTATTGCTTGAGATGCCCCTCCCAAGCCAACTGGCACATATCGTACAGGTGAGCCCCACCTCCCAGTACGTAGAGCACGGGCCAGTGGACTAGGTTCTCGATGGCGTCGTCCGGGCCGTCGTTGCCGCCCCAGCGCGGGATGCACTCCAAATAGCCCCGCTCGTCGAAGTACTTGTCGAAAAACTCTGTGCATCCCCTAGTTTGCGCCCGAATCAGTTCCCACTCCAGCAGCGCCCAAGCGGGCGGCGGCATTGGAGTGTCAATGGCGATGGCGCGGGGATTTAGATAGCTCATGGATCGCTCCTTTGTAGTAAAAAGGCTGTGTGCGTCTGCCGGGACAATTTTGCACCGGCCAAACCGTTGCCCCGTAATGAGCGTCATGGCTAGCGCAAGGTCAACCAAACGCCGCTGCCCGTTTCGTTGACAAAGAGCCTGCCGCGCAATATGTATTCGGGTGGCACTTTGCCCTCTGGCGACCGCAATGCACACAGGAGTTCTGCGAAAACCATGACGCAACCGCCCTACCCGCAGCACCTCAACCCCAAGCTGACGTCCGCAATCGCCGAGGACGTGGCCTTCTTCCGCAAGTGGGGTTATCTCGTCGTCGAGGATGCCATCACCGAGGCGCAGATTGAGACTCTGCGTACAGCACTCGATGCGGCCTTTGCGCGCGGGAACGGCGAACAGTTTCTCCACCAGCTCTTAGAAGAGGACGCGGCCTTCGCCTTCCTGCTCGACAACCCGCCCGTGCTGGAGAGGATGCAGGCAATTCTGGGCACCTGCGTCCAGCTCCACAGTGCCACGGCCCGCGTCACCGCGCCGGGGCAAGAGGACCAGAATTGGCACCGCGACGTGCCTTGGCCCATCGATCCCGACGGCACGCCCTACGGCGCGTTGCCCGGCCAGATCAACTGCGGCTACTACTTGGACGAATTAGACGAGGACAACGGTGCCATCGTCGTCGTCCCCGGCAGCCACCGCGCCCCCTTCCGCCCGCCCGCCGGTCATCCGAGCTTTCCTGAAGAGAAGTGGGTCTTTGCTCGGCCGGGTCAGGCGGTGATGTTCGATGGCTGCCTCTACCACCGTGGCGCGGCCAACCATTCGTCGGTGCGCCGCCGCGTCTGCCTGATGTGCTACCAGACCGCCTGGATGAAATCCCGCGAGCCCTTTGACGGTCCCTTCGCGCAGCAAGTCCGCGCAACGGGTACCGACCAGCAGAAAATGCTGATGGGCGCCATAGAGAAATGGTAAGGAGGAACCAACCCATGTTGACCACCGCACAAGTCGAACACTACCAAACCGAAGGCTACGTCGCTGTCCCCGGCTTCCTCAACGTCGAGGAGGTCGCAGCCTTCCTGCGCGAGATGGACGTCGTCAGCGCGGGCCAAACGCTCACCGACCACGACGCCACCCGGATGGAGATGGAGCCTAATCAGCCTCCCGATGGCACGCAGGTGCGCCGTCTGTACGAGCCTTGCAGCCACTACGAGGTATTCCGGGAATTCGCCCAATCGGAGCGGCTCCTCGACGCGGTCGAGGCCCTGCTCGGCCCGGACTTGGTCTTCCACTACAGCAAAATCAACATGAAACCGGCCGGCGTCGGCTCGCCCGTTGAGTGGCACCAAGACCTTTCCTACTACCCGCTGACCCATCGCGGCTCGGTGAGTATTCTCTTTTATCTCGACGACGCCACCGTTGAAAACGGCTGCCTGCAAGTCATTCCCCGCCGCCATCAGGCTGACCTGCTGTCGCACAACACCGACGGCTTTTTTCAAGGCCGGGTTACCGAAGCGGTTGATCAGTCCCTAGCCGTGCCGATCCCCGGTGCGGCGGGCACGGTCATCTTCATGCATGCGATGACCCCTCATGCCTCCATCGCCAATGCCTCCGACAAGCCGCGGCGCACCCTGATTCTCAGCTACCGCGCCGCCGATGCCTTCCCGATCTACACCGGTGAGATGACGTACAAGACCGAGGCCAATGCGCGCCTAGTGCGCGGCCGGTTCGCGCACACAGCGCGTTTCGAGGACCGCACCTTTCCCATCCCGCTGTACAAGGACGCCATTTCCTCGCTCTACGATTTGCAGGAGCGCTCGCGCCAAGGGGAGATGGTGGCCGGATAGAAAGACGAGACTGACGCTCCGTTTTTAGTTTGTTTTGGAATCATTTGACAGTGGGGCAGAATTTTATTTCTTACCAGTAAGATTAAGCGAAAGGAGAGTCTATGGAGTCGATCGCTACCACCCGCATGTCCTCCAAAGGGCAAGTCGTCATTCCCGAATCCCTGCGCCAACAGCTTGGCTTGGAATCGGGTACCCAGTTCATCGTCATGGGCGAAGACGACGTCATCATTCTCAAGACCATCCAGACGCCCTCCATGCGCGATTTTGACCGCATGATTGCCAAAGCACGCCATCAAGCTAAGCAAGCTGGAATGAAACGATCGGATATTGCCGCCGCCGTTTCCCGGGTCCGAGCGATAAAGTGAAAGTCGTAGTGGACACAAATGTCTTTATATCGGGAGTATTCTTCACTGGCCCACCGCATCAGATCCTCGATGCTTGGAGACGCGGCAGGGTCCAGATCGTCGTGGCACCCGAAATTCTTACTGAATACCGCGACACCGGCACAGAACTGACAGCTCACTTTCCCGAAGTTGAACTGGAGCCTTGGCTGGAACTACTCGCCATCAAGTCAATTTTAGTAGCAGCACCGCCCCTAGCAGAACAGGTCTGCACCGATCCAGACGACGATAAATTCCTCGCCTGCGCCTTGGCCGGCAGAGTTTCGATCATCGTTAGCGGCGACAAGGCTCTGCTGCGGGCATCCGGCTATAAGCGGCTCAAAGTGCTCACGCCTCGATCCTTCGTCAATCAGTATTTATAAAGGAGAACGGCCCTTCCGTGCAGAAAGTCCGCGCAACGGGTACCGACCAGCAGAAGATGCTGATTCTTGTCGGCATTACGCTCCCCAATGCTCGAACTCGCTTTCAACAGAGTCCCTCATAATAAGACCATATAGTCCCTCACAATTGCAGCAGTACCCTGACGGCTATACCAGCATCGATCTGAATTGGCGAGGAAGCGGGAGTGAGCCGGGTTCGCGCACGAGCCTAGAAGTAAATTTGTGGACATTGCGCGGTCTTCTTCCGGCCGAAAGGATCCCCGTTGAAAAAAGAGATTTCCCGGACATACCACAGATACCTAAAAAACCGGGGCTCTTTGTTGGACCAGAGAAACGGCCGCTTCGGGCTGTCGGCCCGCGGTCTTTGGGTGGGGGCTTTTTTAAGTCTGTACCTGGCTGTGGGGGCCCCTTATGTACGCATGGCTATGCGTTCCACGGTCATGGCTTTCGACTTCAATACGCCGGGGGCCATTTTCCTCTTTTTGGTGTTGGTCGGCCTGCTCAATGTATTGTTCAAGGTAGTGGGGCGCAGTCGGGAGCGAGCCTTGTTCGCGGCAGTGGGAGCTGTGGGACTGTTCTTGGTTTGGTACGGCCCCCGGGGCGAATTGGACTTTCATTCGCCCGGCCTGTTGTTCAACCTGTTTATCGTCTCTTCCATCCTGATCAATCTGCCTTTAGTCTGGAACGGGCTCACCCTAGTCCTCAACCGGGCCGAGTTAGTGCTGGTATATATCATGCTGTTAGTGGTTTCGGCCCTGTGCACTATGGGGATGAGCCAGCAGCTACTGCCGGGTATCACAGCCTTCTTTTACTACGCCTCGTCCGAAAATAAATGGCTGGAAAAGCTGCTGCCGCATCTGCCGCCGCACCAAGTGTTGGTCAACGACGGGGGGGAGAATAGGGCCTTTTACGAAGGAGCAGCCGGGCTCGAAATCAACTATGGAGCTTGGGTCGAGCCTTTGTGCTGGTGGGCGATTTTCCTGCTGGCCCTGTACGCAGTCATGGTCTCGGCCGCGGTGATCTTGCGGCGCCAGTGGATGGAGCGCGAACGCTTGGCCTATCCGCTGACCCAAGTGGGACTGGCCCTAGTGGCCGGCGAGGAGAAAGCGGGCTTGGTCAACGGCTTGTTCCGCAAGCGGGCTTTTTGGTGTGGGGCGGCCGTTCCGCTGCTGGTCGGGTCGCTGACGGCCCTGCACCACTACGATTCGTCGGTGCCCACCTTAAACTTGCACTGGACCGCGCCCTTTGTCGGTCAGCAAAGGTTGCAGTTCTCCGTTCGCTTTGCCATGGTCGGTTTTTCCTATCTGATCAATACGCAGGTGGCGGCGGGTTTGTGGCTATTCCACTTGCTGTCCAAAGTCGAATACGAAACCTTGTTGGTCACCGGGATACAGGCCGACCAGCGCTTTGTGTACGGGGTCCACGAACACGCTCTTTTGGCCTACCAGGGAGGTGGTGCCTTAATCGCCATGGTGCTGCTGGGTTTTTGGACTGGTCGAGCGCATCTCAAGGCCGTCCTCGCCAAGGCCCTGGGACGGGCCCCGGAGGTTGACGACAGCGACGAGATTATGTCGTACCGCAGCGCTGTCATCGGCTTGGTGGGGGGCAGCACTACCATGAGTCTTTGGCTGTGGATCATGGGCACCAAGTTGTGGGTAGCGCTGCTCTTTGTGGGGCTCGCCCTGCTGATCTTTGTCGGTATCACCCGGGTGGTGGCCGAGGCTGGTCTGGCCGCAGTG
The DNA here is from genome assembly GCA_965261395.1 of Candidatus Latescibacterota bacterium. Taxonomy (GTDB): domain Bacteria; phylum Latescibacterota; class UBA2968; order UBA8231; family UBA8231. The sequence goes on along the minus strand of OZ253462.1, from coordinate 351,893 downwards.
CGGTCCCCTATGATTGCTCCGGACTTGGTCGTGCAAGGGCTGGGTTCGCAGCTAGTGGGAGCCAGCGGGGTATTCAATTTGTCGCTGGCCTATATCTGGTGCGCCGATATCCGCATCTTCGTCATGGCGGTGTTAGCCAACGGGCTCAAGCTAATCGAGGAGATGGACCGCAAAAGTCGGCGCTATGTCTTTTGGGGTATTATCCTAGCCCTATTGATCGGCGCGGTGGGTTCGTGTTGGATGGTCTTCCACTTGGTGCATATCCACGGCGGCATCAACTTGGATGGCTGGCGCTTTAAGAGTGGGCCGTCGACCATTTTCGATCGGGCCGTGCACAATTTAGAGCCGTCGGGGGTGTATTGGCAGGGCTTGGGCTTTTTTGCCGGGGGCGGGGTGGTGATGCTGCTGTTGACTTGGGTGCGCCAGCGGCTGTTGTGGTGGCCTTTTCACCCGGTCGGATTTCCCATTGGGGCCAACATGCTGATGAACCACATCTGGTTTAGCGTTTTTATCGCTTGGTCGGTCAAAAAAGCCATTTTGCGCTTCGGTGGGGCCTCCGTCTATCGCGCCAGCGAGACTTTTTTTCTAGGGCTGATCATGGGCGAGGCGCTGTGCAACGGGCTCTGGGTGGTGATCGATTATTTCACCGGTAAGATGGGCAATGTAGTTTTCGCCATTGGCTGAGGGGGTTGTATATCGGCTTCTTTGTGGACAATGCCTGACCGATATCTTACGTTGCCTAATAGCGAGAACCGATAGACCGATAGGAACGCCGCTGATGTCCCAACAAGACCCCAAAGCAAACTTCGACCAGCTCATCCGCGACGGTTACTGCTTGATCGGAGACGTTCTCGACGCCGATATTCTCCAGCGTCTGCGCCAAGTCACCGACCAACTCCTCGACGCCCAAAGCCAAGAAAAGCGCGACCAACAACGTTCCACCGGCAGCATGATTGATGTCGGTGCCCATCCCATCTTCGCCGAACTCGTCGCCTATCCGCCCGCCCGCGCCGCGCTCAAAACCTTGGGCTTTCTGCGCCCTCGGTGGATGTCTGGCTACGTCATCAGCAAACCGCCTAACAGCCCGGCGCTCTTTTGGCATCAGGACTGGTGGGGCTGGGACGATCCTTCGAGTTATACGCCCCTGCCCCAGCAGCTTTTCTTGATGTACTACCTTATTGATACCACACCTCACAACGGCTGCCTGCGCCTGTTGCGCGGCTCGCATCTGCAGCGCCACCGTATGCACGACGAGGTGCCCGACGCCCACACCGACGAACTCCGCCGCGTGGCCGACCCCGATCATCAGGCCTATCGGTCGATTCCCGAAGAGGTGGATGTACCTGTGGCGGCGGGCGATGTGGTTATCGGCGACTCGCGGCTGCTGCACTCGGCTCATGCCAATAAGTCTTCCCAGCGCCGCACCGTCATTACTCTGTGGTATTTCCCGTACTTCGATCTGCTCTCCGACGGCCTCCGCGCCGCCATCGCCCGCCCCCGCGAATGGGTCGGCTGGGACGACGAGGCCAGAGCACGGGTTGCCGATCTTTTGCCCACCTATGAGGGCACCGTCGCACCCGTGTCTTGGAACCGGATGCCGGGCGAGGCTCTCATCCACTAAACGAGGAGCTTGCTATGGACTCGATCCTGTTGGACGATAGCCGCATGCAGTCTTTCATCGCCGACGGCTATACCGTGGTCAAAACGGATTTGCCTGTGGATTTTCACCAGTCCATTTATGGGCAAATAGAGGAGGTCTTGACTGCCGAGGGCAATCCAGGCAATAACCTATTGCCCCGCATCCCCGACTTGCAGCAGGTGTTCGACCAACCCCAAGTGACGGGAGCCCTGACCAGTATCTTGGGGCCGGGGTACTATTTGCATCCGCATCGTTTCTGCCATTTCAACAAGCCGGGTTCGGAAGGGCAGGGGCTGCACAAGGATAGCTGGAGCCGGCGACACCACCGGCTGCGCTGGGCGATGGCCTTTTACTATCCGCAGGACACGCCAGTCGAGCGCGGCCCCACCGGCGTTGTCCCCGGCAGCCACTACCACAACCGCCTCGATCAAGGGGACGAGGAGCGAGAAGTCGCGCTTACTGGGGAGGCTGGGACGGTCGCCATTGTCCACTACGATCTGTGGCACCGGGCCACGCCTAATAGCACCGAGCAGGATCGCTATATGGTCAAGTTCCTCTTCGTCCGCCTCGAAGAGCCGGACGGGCCTAATTGGGACGCAACTGGAAAACCTTGGGCTGGGAACGGACATGCCGAGGCACCCATGTGGCACAGTATATGGGAATGGTACGGCGGCCAGTCCGAAGGCCTTGCCGCTGATACCGGCGAGCGGTCGGCGCTGCTGCAGGCGCTAGCGGGCGATTCCGAGGCGGCCAGTCAAGCGGCGGCCTATGTCCTTGGTCGCGCTGGCGAGCCAGCCGTGGGGCCGCTCATCGATTGCTTGCGCCAAGGATCAGAACACGTGCGGCGCAACGCCGGCTACGGTTTGGCCGCGGCCGGTCCGGCCGCAGTCGAGGCGCTAGCGCAAGCCTGCGCTGACGACGATCCGGACGTGCGGCTAGCCGCGGTCGATAGTTTGGGCGATATGGGTCGGGCGAGTGCCCCGGCAGTGCCGGCATTACAGCGGGCGCTGGGCGATGCGTCGGACCAGGTGCGGGGCCACGCCGCCGAAGCCTTGGGTGCCATGGGTGCATTGCCCTCAGCGGTGCTAGAGGAACTGGCCGCAGTTTTGGGCGACGACGACGAATGGGTGCGGCGCAATGCCGCCTTGGGCTTGGCGCGGCTGGGGTCGGCTGCCGAGGCTGTGCAGCCAGCCGTGGTGGCCGCTCTAGACGATCCAAATCGCTATGTCAGCGCCAAGGCAGCCAAGACCTTGGAGCGCATTGGTACGCCGGAGGCGACGGAGATCTTGTTCGACTATTTGTTCGCCGCCCGCTGGTGTCCCGTTACTACCAAGCATACGCCGTATTAAGAAGGTAGGGGCGACCGGCCGGTCGCCCCTACCTAAGCCTATGCAAACCCCCATTCGCCTCGGACTAATCGGCTGCGGCGGCATCGTCCAGCAGCAGCACCTGCCGACGTTGCTTGCGCTCGATACGGTGCGCATTGCCGCGCTAGCTGACCCGGCCGACGACAACTTGGCCAACGTCGGCGCGACGACCGGCGTCCCGCCCGCCCAGCGCTACGCCGACTACCGCGACATGCTGGAGCAAGCCGCCCTCGATGCCGTCCTCATTGCCACGCCGCACCACCTGCACGCCGAGCAAGTCATTGCCGCGGCTGAAGCTGGCTGTGCCGTCATTAGTGAAAAGCCGATGGCTACTTCGCTGGAGGACGCCTCGGCCGTGCTAGACGCTGTCGCGCGCCACGACGTCATTTATACAGTCGTCCACAACGCCGTCTTTACCCCCGGCACCCTCCACGCCATCGCGCTTTTGCACGAGGGCGAGCTGCCCATCCCGCAAGTCGGCCGTGCCAAATCGCTCTTTCCCATGACCGAAGCTCATCACCGCGCTAGCTCGGCCAGAATCTGGCGGGCTTCCAAATCGGCGGGCGGCGGCTGCATCGGCGATACGGGGTACCACGAAATCTATTCGCTCGAAACCTTGATGTGCTCGCCGGTGCGCTATGTCGAGGCGCGAGTGCAGACGCACTTTTTCGACATCGACGTCGACGATGTGGCGCTCTTGCTCCTCGAACACGAAAACGGAGCCATCTCTACGGTCTCCACCTCCTGGGGTATGGTCGGCGCGGGGGCCGGCGAGCTAGGCGGTCTCTGCGAAGTACACACTCGCGGCGACTGCCTGCGCGTCGTCGGTCGCGGTCGAGCGCTGCATCGCTTCGCGCGCGCGACGAGCACTTGGTCCGAGATTCCGCTCGACGTCACGGAGCGCAATGTCACCGGCCACGCCGACTATCTCACCGCCACGTTCGCCGCCCTAGCCGCGGGGGATCCTCCGCCGATTACCGGCGCGGGAGCCTATCACAACCTCAGCATCATTGAGGCGGCGCGCCGTGCTACCCAAGCGCGCCGCGCCATTGACCTAACGGAGCTTTGAATGCGTCCCTATATCGACTGCCACAACCACATCGGCCGCACCATCGACCGCGTGCCACCGGTTGGCCAAAACACCGCCATGTGCCTCACGCGCTTCGCCGAGACCCACATCCACGCCGCGATATCCATGCCCACCGCTGTCGGCAGCCCGATTACCCGCGGTATAGTAGATATCCGTCGTCAGAACGAGGTCATCGCCCGCGCCTGCCGCGATTTTCCCGGCGTCTTTCCCATTGGTTTGGCCTTGATTGAGGCGCGCTTTGGCAAACTGGGCATTGAAGAGGCCGAAAGGGCGATGAGCGAATTGGGCTTGGTCGGCATCGTCGGCCATCCGCCCATCGCCGAGTGGTGCATCCCCTTCGTCGAGGCTGCCGCCGCCCGGGAGGGCTTGGTCAACCTGCATATGCACAACCCGCTCATGGACCGCATCGCCGCAATGTTCCCGCACTGCACGTTCATCGCCCATGCCAGTACTTGGGCCGCCGAGCATCTGGCCCGGCACGACAATGTGTTTTTCGAGGTTGTCCAGTACCCGGATGGATCAGGCTCTGAGTGGGATTTTGCGTGGTTTGCCGACAAGGTGGGCCGCGAGCGGCTGATTTTTGGTGCCGATCTGCCCTATTACGACTATCGGATATTGCAGAAGGTCATTGAGGAAGCTCCAGTTGACGACGACCTCAAGGACCGCATTGCCTACAAAAACCTCGCCGCGCTAATCGAGCGCTTCAACCCGGAGTGGGCACTACCAGCGCAGCCCCCGCAGGCCGTGCGCGGTTACGATCCAGCGGAACTGTGGGCCGTCAATCCCGCCAATCCTGCACGACTGACAGTTTTTGCTTGAGAGAAGACGGTAGGGAACCGAAAACCGCCGCGCCGCCTGCACCCACCTCTATGAATTGAAGAGTCTGTAAGGATATGTACGCTGTACGGCATTTACTGTTTGGACGAATTTTTCAGAAGATAGTGGGAGCGAAATAATTTGAGGAGCTAATATGAAAATCTCGACCATTCTCGACCACATCGACTCTGGTCATATCGCCTTGCCCGAATTTCAGCGCGGCTATGTCTGGAGCCGCAAACAAGTGCGCGAATTCTTTGACTCGCTCTACCGACGGCATCCGGTAGGCGGCTTGCTGGTCTGGGTGACCGAAGCGAAGGGAGCGGCGCATCGGGGCGAAGGCCCGATAGCGGTTGGAACCGTTAATATGTTGCTTGATGGCCAGCAGCGAGTAACCTCGCTGTACGGCGTGATGCGTGGCCGTCCACCGAAGTTCTTCGACGGCAACGAGTCGACTTTCACTGGACTTCGGTTTCACTTAGAGGAAGAAATCTTCGGGTTCTACAAGACGTCGATGAAGGACGATCCGCTATGGGTGGACGTGACCGATCTGATGCAGAAGGGTATCGACGGTCTTGGTGGATTCATCGCGAAGCTCAACACAAGTCCCGAACATGCAGAAAAAATGAGTGCCTACATCGGTCGCCTGAACAGGATCCTCGGTATTGCCGAGATCGACCTGCATCTTGACGAAGTCACTGGCACGGACAAGACCCTTGATGTCGTCGTGGACATTTTCAATCGCGTCAATAGCGGTGGGACCAAACTGTCCAAGGGCGATCTGGCCCTTGCCAAAGTTTGTGCCGAATGGCCCGACGCCCGAGGCATTATGAAGGCCAAGCTGAACAAGTGGGAGGAAGCCGGGTACGAGTTCACGCTCAACTGGCTGCTGCGTTCAGTCAACACACTGCTCACTGGTGAAGCACAGTTCAGTTATCTGCACAATCAAGACTCGCTGGACATCCAGGACTGTCTGCGGCGCGCCACCAAATATATCGATGACTGCTTGAACATGATCGCCGGGCGGCTTGGACTCGATCACAAACGGGTCTTTTTCGCACCTCTAGCCGTACCGGTCATAGTGCGTTACTTGGACCGGAAACAAGGAATGCTCAGTGAAAAAGAGCGTGACAAACTGTTGTTCTGGTTTGCCCAGGCGGGGATGTGGGGTCGTTACTCTGGAGCAACGGAGTCCAAACTTGACCGAGATTTAGCAGTACTTGAAGAGTCTGGGGGTAACCTTGACGCACTGTTGGAGGAAATGAAGTCATGGCATGGCGAGCTTCGCATCGAGCCCGAACACTTCACACCTTGGGGACTTGGAACGCGGTTTTACCCTGTGCTCTACATGCTGACGCGCATAGGCGAGTCTCGGGACTGGGGAAATGGACTTCCGTTGCGTGCGAATCTTCTCGGCAAGATGAGTCAGCTTGAAGTACATCACATCTTTCCCAAAGCCCGACTGTACAAGTGTGGACTCCGACTATCTCATGTCCACTCACTGGCCAATTACTGTTTCCTGACGAAGGGCACAAATCTTTCTATTCGCGACCGCCTGCCCGAAGAGTATTTCGCCGAGATCGAGGAGCAACATCCGGGTGCATTAGCATCGCAGTGGATTCCAAGCGACCGGAATTTATGGAAAATCGAGAATTATTTCTACTTCCTTGAGGCGCGAAGGGAGCTTTTGGCCAGAGAGGCAAACCATCAGTTTGCGCAACTTCTACACGGCGATACTGAGTGGCTAGATACTTCAGCGGTGGCAACTTCGGCGGACCTAGCTGAGGCTGACACAGTCGCCGCCGCTGAAGTCCCGCCCGACGGCATCTCCACTGAAGCAGAAGAAGGAGAGATTGAGGCTATTAACGACTGGGTAGAAAGACAAGGGCTGCCACGGGGCCAGATCAGTTTCGACTTGTCTGATGAAGCCACCGGCACCCAACTCGCCGTACTCGACCTTGCTTGGCCCGACGGTCTTCAATCCGAACTGAGCGTTCCGGTGGCGGTTCTGCTGAACGAACCGGCTGAAGTGCTCTCAAGGGCCAGCGCGGCTGGATATCGGTGCTTCACGGCAACAGAAGCTTTTCGCACTTATGTCAACGCTGAATTTTTGGAGCCTGAGATAGAAGAGTTGCGTAAGACGTATAAAAATCCATCGCCGCCAAAGAGAAGAGGTACGACTAAACGCGGATCAATGAATACACAAGATAGAGCAAACGAAGATTTAAGATTCATATGCAACTATATCGGAGAGGAGAAGCGCAAGCGTCCAGGGAGGTCAATTAGAGAATTGAGAATAAAGGCTCTAAAGGAAAGAACCGAAGAAATGGGGTTTACTAATACCGGTAGTGTGTATAGGAACGTCAAGGCTGCCTTGGCCGATACATATAATGCAACGAATCTACCCGCAGATTTAGTTGATCGGGCGATAGAAGAATTGATTAAAGAAGGCTATCCGAACCAAAACGATGTTGAAAATGAAAAATATCTCCAAAGAGTAAGGGAAAATATAATCTTAGGCCGCTCTTGAGCGGAACTCAAGGAATTCAGCGTTGTTTGAATTTCTATTCTGTGTTGGGAACCCGAAGGGAATCGGCCCCGCAATGGGTATAGCGGAGCATATCCTAAAGGACTTGTAAATATGTCCACGCGCTCCAAAATCGAATGGACCGAGACTACGTGGAATCCGGTGACCGGTTGCACGAAGATCAGCCATGGCTGCAAGCATTGCTATGCCGAAAGGATGTCGCAAAGGCTGCAAGCGATGGGAGCCAAAAAATACAAATACGGATTTGCGGTTACGGTCCACCCAGAAGCCTTGCGCGAGCCGATTCGCTGGAAGAAGCCTAGCATAGTATTCGTCAATTCCATGTCCGATCTGTTCCATAAGTCCGTTCCCTCGGCCTTTATAGAATCGGTATTTGCAACCATGAACGAGGCGTCTCAGCACACGTTCCAAGTGCTTACCAAACGTCCAGATCGCGTTGCGCAGCTCGATGGAAGGCTGAACTGGACGCCGAACATCTGGCTCGGCACAAGCATTGAATCTTCAAGATGGTTGGGTCGGATGACACGGCTCAAAGAGACTGGGGCAAAGACGAAGTTTCTGTCTCTCGAACCTCTGCTCGGCCCTTTGTCTGATATGGACTTGACGGGAATTGGCTGGGTTATCGTCGGCGGTGAATCTGGGCCGGGTGCCCGGCCGATGGAAGTCGACTGGGTGCGAGCCATCCGCGATCACTGTTTGCGGAGCGATGTGCCGTTCTTCTTCAAACAATGGGGTGGCGTATTCAAGAAAAAGACGGGCCGGACGCTGGACAACAAAACGTGGGATCAAATGCCAAAACCCTTTTGCTGATCCCCTTTTCCCGAAAGGAACGGAACCTCATGTCCGACCCCAAAATCACCAAGATCGAAAATATTTACTTTGCCCATCAGATCGAAAACATGGGCACCGACTACAACGGTTTTAATCAAGTTTACCAGCAGGGCGCGACGCTGCCGATGACGCCCTGCGTGGTACGCATCCACACCAGCATGGGCATCACCGGCGAATGCCTCGGCCGCCCAGTGCCCGAAAACGTCGCCCGCTACCTGCTCGGCCGCGACCCGTTTGCCCGCGAGCGAATGTACAACGATATCAAGCGCGGTCTGCGCCACTCGGCTCGCACCGACATCTGCGCTGTTGACGTGGCACTCTGGGATTTCGCCGGTAAGGTGTACGGCGCGCCTATCTGGCAGCTTTTGGGCGGCTGGAGAAAGACTATCCCCGCCTATGCTTCGACTTATCACGGCGACGAGAACGGCGGCCTGAGCACGCCGGAAGCCTTTGCCGACTTCGCCGAGCAGTGCGCGGCGATCGGCTATCCCGCGTTCAAGATTCACGGCTGGGGCAACGCCCCCATCGCCCGCGAAGTAGCCAATGTCCTTGCCGTCGGCGACCGCGTGGGCGAGCGCATGGACCTGATGATTGACCCGGCCTGCGAATACGAGACGTGGGCGGACGCTCTGCGCGTAGGCCGCGCCTGCGACGAGGCGGGCTACTTCTGGCTCGAGGATCCCTATCAGGATGGCGGCGTCTCCATCTTCGCCCACAAGAAGCTCCGCGAATTGCTCAAGACGCCGCTTTTGCAGACCGAGCACATCTTTGGTCTCGAGCAGCACGTGGACTTCATTGCCCACGGCGGCACGGACTTCGTCCGCGTCGGCACGTTTGAGGACGGCGGCATCACTGGCGCGATGAAGGTCGCCCACGCCGCCGAGGGCTTTGGTCTCGACTGCGAGTTCCACGGCGGCGGCTTGGCGCACCGCCATTGCATTGCCGCCATCCGCAACACCAACTACTACGAATTGGGCCTGCTCCATCCCCTAGTCAAAAACACCAAGCCGCCCGTCTATCCCCCCGAATTCACCGACGAGCTGGAAAACGTCGATGCCCAAGGCCATGTGCCTGTGCCGCAGGGGCCGGGTTTGGGCGTGGAGATGGATTGGGATTACATTGAGGGGCACAAGTGCGGCGAAACGGCGTTTGAGTAGATTCCCGACGATAACGCATCTGTTCCACCGGAAAATAGGAGAATATCTATGCAGCGACGTCCCTACGGCACCACGGGTGAACACCTCTCCGTAATCGGCTTTGGCGGCATCGTCGTCAGCCAAGTGGAAGCGGCTGAGGCCGCCCGCTTGGTGGGACGAGTTGTCGAGCGCGGCGTCAATTACTTTGACGTGGCTCCGTCCTATGGCAACGCCGAAGAGCGTCTAGGGCCAGCTTTGGAACCGTATCGCAACGATGTATTCTTGGCCTGCAAGACGACCCAGCGCACGCGGGCCGGGGCCGCCGCCGAGTTGCGCCAATCGCTCAAAATCATGCGCACCGACCACTTCGACCTGTACCAATTGCACGCCATGACCACGGATGAGGATTTCGCCGCGGCCACTGCTCCCGACGGAGCCTTGGCGGCGTTTGTGGAGGCCCGCGATCAAGGATTGGTGCGCTACATAGGTTTTTCGGCCCACTCGGCTGAAATCGCCTTGAAATTGCTGGACCATTTTCCCTTTGACTCGGTGCTCTTTCCCGTCAACTGGGTCAATTACTTCCAGGCCGACTTCGGCCCTCAAGTCGTAGCCAAGGCCCAAGAGTGCGGCACCGCCTGTCTAGCCCTCAAAGCCATGGCCCGCTCGCGCCTACCCCAAGGGGCACCCAAACGCTACGCCAAATGCTGGTACGATCCCATTGACGAGCCGGAACTAGCCGAGCTAGCCCTGCGCTTCGCCCTATCGCAGCCCATCACTGCCGCCCTGCCGCCCGGTGAAGCCCCCCTCTTTGAAATGGCCTTGGACATGGCCGACCGCCTCGCGCCTATCACGGCCGCCGAAGTGGAGGACTTGCGGGTGCGCGCCGAGGGGAACGCACCGCTGTTTGAGTTGGCGGCCACCTGAAAGGAGCAAATTGTGATTCCATTGGTCAGCACTCTCTGTCAAGGCCCGCTGGGCGTGGCCCAGCTACCGCGTCTGTGGTGGAAAAACCTCCTCCACCAAGCCGGGCAACTCGACGCGGACTATCCCTTTTGCAGCGGCGGTCTCGACAAATACGTGCTGGAGGTGCTGCACCTCGACCAAGACCGCGCCTTGAATTTTTTGTGGGATCAGCGGCCTACCTACCTACAGTTCGAGGAGTGGGTGACCGCCGAAGGTACCCACGAGGACACCCGCATCGCGCGCTGGAACAAGTCGCTGGTGTCGCGCACCCATTATGTCCCGGCCAAAATCGACGAAACCTATGGGGATATAGGCTGGTCGCAGGAGGAGGCGACCGAAGGATCGGCCGTGCTGCTCAACTGCCTACAGGACTGGCACCTTTTTCACCGCCGCGTCTTCGCTCCCGGTGCCCCGGGCCTGCCTGGGCCTGTGGCCCCTACCCTCAGTAGCATTGACCAAGGCCCGTTGGGCATCTGCCAGCTACCTCGCACTTGGCTCAAGACCTGCCTGCGCGCCAGGGGCTGGCTGCATCTCGACTACCCCGACTGCGCCGAGGGCAGCCTCGACCAGCGCTGCTTGCAGATCTTACAGGTGGATCAGGACGCAGCCCTTGCGTTTCTCCGCGAGGAGATGCCGACCTATCTCGCATTTGAGGACTGGGTGCGGCGGGAAGGTACTATCGAAATCGAAAAAGAAACGGTGGCGGCCTTCAACCAACTCCTGCTTGAACGCGAGCACATCGCCGCCAAGCAGGCTGAGATACACGCCACCTTGCAGCGCCCCCCGACTTGGACTTCAGGGGTGTTGCTCAATCACTTGGAGGACTGGCACTACGCCCACGAAGGGTTAAGTGGGGCTTGAGTTCTAGGCGCTTCTGTCTCGACGGCCCATATCACTCTTCCACTGTGGTCGGCGTCAACAGCGCGTCGATGGGGCCGCCCTCTTTGATGTAGTTAATAACTACGTTGCGGATCAGGACCTCTTCAATCTGCACCGACTTGGCAGTCCCGATTAATAACTCGCGCCGAGGTGGCTCGACGACAAAGGAATTCGTCGCCACCGTATAGAGATTATCGGGATCAATCTCCGTGCCCGTAGCGGTTAGTCGTTCCGACAGTTTGCCGCCGATGTCCTTCCCAAGAATCTGCACGATGGCGAGTTGATTGCCGAAGGGATGGATGTTCCAGATGTGGCGGGCTGTAATTTTGCCCTGATACAAGCGATTCCTCACGCCTCCTTTGTTGTAGAAGCCAATGTCCGAGCCGGACTGGGTCGCCAAGATGTGCTCTACGAGCACGTACATCTCCTCCTCACTCCAGTTTCGCTCCGTGTGTCCGATCGTGACGTCGACAAGTTGGGAGACGCGGTCCTCCCATTTTGATACGATGGCAGTTACCTTGGGGTCCGGCGGCGGAAGTTGAGCAGCGGGCACGACAAACCCCTCGACTTCCGTCACCTGTCCCGCATCATGGTCGTAGAGCAGTTGGACGTGGCCGACGTGCGATGTGTAAGCACCGGCGCGAACGATCGGAGTGCCTTTCACGATCTGAGGCTGATCGAGGACTGTGTGGCTGTGACCGCTGACAATGAGGTCAATGTCGTCTACCGCTTCAGCCAAGGTGCTATCAGCACTGTGGCCGGCGTGGGACAGGAGGATGACGATATCGACGTGGGCTTTGATCGAGTCAACGGCCGAACGGACGGATTCGATTTCCCCGTCGAACGTCACCCCTTCGTTGCCATTCGCGGTGGTGATTTCTCTGGTTTTCTGCGTTGTGACGCCGACGATGCCGACGCGCAGGTCTTCCAAGTTCAGCGTCGCGAAGGGCGCGTCGGCGATCAGTTCGCCTTCAGGACCGCGCGCGTTCGCGCTCAGTAGAGGAAAGTCGGCGATATCGCGGTAGGCGAGGATCTCGCGCCAACCATAGTCAAACTCGTGGTTGCCGAGCGCGACGGCGTCGTAGCCGACGGCTGTCATCACGGTAAAAATCGGCCGCCCCTGAAAGAGGGTTGAGACGGGCGTGCCGGATACGCAGTCTCCGGCATCCAGAGCCAGCACCTTCGAGCGGCGGGTGCGCTCGCTGTTGAAGTACGTGGCGATGCGGGCCAGTCCGGCGGCTCGATCATCGTCGGGCGAGATATATCCGTGAAAGTCGTTCGTGTGCAGGACGACGAGGGTATCGATGGCCGAGAAGGCGGGGACGGCCCGTAGGCAGAGCAGAGCTAACACTACGTGAAGTGACAACTGCCAAGTTTTAGGCCAGAAAGACGCTATTGATGTACGTTCCATTGATTCTCCGATCGTCGTGGGCTATCGAAATTTGTGGTGAAGCTAGGTTGGGGCGGAGGCGCGAATGCGCCGCAGTCGGGGACACGGTGTTATAGGATATGCCAGCCTCTCGGTGTGGATGGGCTCAAACCTCGCTCCCTGACTCACCGATATCCTGGCCTGCAGTTTCATTCCTTCGAGACCTTAGACTCTCAAACAAAGCGACGGACACTATGATCAGGCCGCCGATGATTTCCCTCTTCGATGGAACAGCAGCCAAGAAAATCAGTGCGAGAATCACACCATAAACTACCTCGAGTACCAAGGTTATCCCAACAACTTTGCCGGAGAGGTGTCGCTGGCTGTTGACAAAAAGTACCCTTGCGAAACCAGTTAGTACCACTCCAAGCACCACTAGGAGCAAGAGATCCCTAAAACTTGGCATATGGAAGAGACTTCCATCGTAAAGCATGAACGGGAGAAGAATCAGGCCAGCAATGCCCATTTCATAAGCTGAGATGTCCCAGCTATTATACTTGTCGATGATTCGCTTCTTCCGTATTAGAACGATGAATGGGATCATTGATCCAGCGGCAACCCCGTAGATAACCCCTTGGAAAGTCGCATCCGACAAATTAAACTCGGGTGTCAGATAGTAAATACCCACCAAGACCGCAACGGCACTTACGAAATCGAGAGCTCGGAGCCTGAGGTTGAAAAACTAGCTCTCGAGAAATACCATGAGTACTGGATAGGTGTAGGTCGTCACTAGGCCAATTGCGACTGTTGAGACCTTTATCGACTTGAAGAAGAGCACCCAATGAACAGCAAGCAATCCAGCGATCGCCGTAAAAGTAGCCAGGTCGGCCCAGTTCTTGACTAGAGTGTGGCTCTTGAGCCGCCTCGCAATAACCAGTAGAACGACTGCTGCCAGAGACGTCCTCCAAAAGACGATTTGGTGTGGGTTGAGATCGACTGCCTTTCCGAAGGGGCCGATGAATCCATACAGGAGGGCCGCAACATGGACCTCGACAAGCGCACGCGACCTACTTGTCAATTGTTGGCCTCCAAATACCTTGCCGCTGCATAGATGTCGAGACCCGCATACCTCTCAGGACTAACTCTCCAGCTTCCTCACATAGTCGCACGGCAGCGAGAAGTTTACCGTGACGTTCTGCTATCACCACCTGATCAGACTCTGTTAGACCTCCGCTGTACTCTGTCTCTTGATAAAAACTTAATACTCGGGGGAATTCACTCTGATCAATGGAACGTACTGTAATCATGGTCCATATTCCTTTACTGATACTCCTACAATCATCATCGAAGTTGAGAGATCCATGGATGGTCTGGCAAATGAACTCTTAAAGCGTGACACAGCCATTGGCGTCGAGAACCGACTAAGTGATCCCTTGCCTGCCTCATATCCAGTTCGTCATGGTCACGACCTTCCTTAGCCTTGTAAAGCAAGACGATCTCTGGTCCGAGGAAGGGAATACCTTCATCGGTGTACATAGACAAAGCGGAGATTTTCCGTTTGATAGCCTTGTTCCTGCGGAAAATCCAGTCTGAGTTGTTCTTCTCATTGAGTAAGAATTCTACATGATTGTTCTCGCTGTCATACGTATGAAGCTCATGAAATGGTAACTCTAGCCACTCGTTGGGCATCCATATTCTTCGGCCCTCCTGTGTGGCTAGCTCAAGCCTCCACCCCTTTAGGATGCGCTGCAGTTCCAATTGATCCTCCCGGAAGAGGGCAATTTCGAAATCGCTGTGATCGCGTGTAATTCGCCCCAAGAACAGGTCTAGTGCCCAACCACCTGCAACAAACCAAGGTCGCTCAAATTGTTTGAGCAGGTGGAAGGCCCTTCTTGCCTGCGGTGGAAGCATCGTGGTTGTCAACATCACGTCCTCCAGTGTTTGCTTGCATTTCCTATAACGTTCCCGCTACTTGCGAACCCGCGAAGCGGGTTGCCGTCAGGCCAAGGAGCGCAAACGACGCAGCGCAAGTGAACGTGTTAGCCGGTCGTGCGCTTCCCCGCCTTCCTAGGATTCTTGCGCTTTGGACCTCAAGTCGACGACGAAGACCGGCAGCATCCTTCCTCGGGTGCTGGTAGAGGGAGTTTCGCCCACACGTCTTGCCCCGATCGCGAGGTAGAAGGCCTCTGCGTGCGGGTCTCCAATTATCTTTATGATAATGAACGTTAGAAGCCGGAGGCGATCCGCCTCCGCAGGGGAAGTGCGAGGGGCATTCTCATTAACGTACAGCCCCTTCACATCGTCAAGGTTTTCTTTTTACTCCTCACAATTGTCAATAGTTGATAATTAATGCTTATTAGCCGCGAACAGGGTTTTTGGGCACTCAGGTATATAATTTCCCTTAAGAACGAGGAGGATACGCCATGCGACAGCAGCGCACCATCTACTTTAACGATGCTCGGCACTACTACCTTTTTGCCTTTGAGCCGCCGATGGCGCTCGAAGACGCTTGGGTGCCCATAGACGAAGTCTCAGGCACAGGGGTGGATACTTTTGCCTACGGGGTCGAGCGCGGCGACGGGCTTTTTTATCCATCGCGAGTGGGGATGATGTTCGGAGCGGATATTCAGCCCTTTGAGCAGGCGGCCTATTGGCGCACTTGGCACAACATGCAGAGTCTGATCGAACGCGGCCTCGACCCGCTGACGGTGCTCATCGACCGGGCACACGACCACAACATGGACTTCTGGGCTAGCTTGCGGATGGTCGCTTACGGGAATATGGATCCGGCCCACAAGCTGGCCGACGGCGGTGGCGGGCTGGCGCACGCGGAGGTGCGAGCGCACATATTGCAAGTCGTCGAGGAGCTGGCGACCGAATACGAAACCGATGGCATCGAGCTGGACTTTGCCCTGCCGGGCGGGGCACCGCGCATCCTGCGGGCGGAGGATGTGGAGGCGGTGACGCCCATTTTGACAGACTACGTGGAGCAGATCGCCGAGCGGGTGCGCGGGCAGCGGTCGGGCGTGGTCGGAGCGCGGGTTTTGCCCACCGAGGAGATGAACCGGGCGCAGGGCTTGGATGTGCGGGCTTGGCTAGAGCGCGGGTTGGTGGATTTCTTGGTGCCGATGCGCTACGGCTATATGATCCTCGACGGGGACATGCCGATAGATTGGCTGGTCGAGGCAGCGCACGCGGCCGACGCGGCGGTGTATGGGTCCTTGCAGCCCTACGTATCCGATGAATCGGTTGGGGCCGAGCGGGTTTGGCCCGCTCCTGCCCACCTTCGGGCGGCGGCGACGAGCCTGTTGGACCGGGGCTGCGACGGGCTGTACGCGTGGTTTATGCGCTGGCCCTTAGAAGACCGGGAACGCAGCGCGCTGAGCGAGTTGGGCGACCGAGACCTGATGAAGGAGAAGGACAAGCACTACGTGCTGGCGCGGCGGTCCGTGGATGAGGAAAATCAGTACCCGGTGGCGCTGCCGGTAGAGATCGCAGTTGACGACCGAGCGCAGCATACCATTCCCTTTTACTTGGCCGACGATGTGCAAGAAGGCCGCGTTAGTCAGGTGCTCTTGCGGATCAAGATCGTCGATCTGGTCTCGGACGACCGCTTGGAGATCGCGCTCAACGGCCAGTCGCTGCAAGAAGAGATATGCCGGCGCGAGTACGGCTATAAGGTCGCTCCGTACCAGAGCATGTGGCTGGTTTTCGACTTGCAGCGGGTGCGGCCGCAGCAGGGGGCGAACCGCTTGGAAATTGCGCTGGTGGGACGGCCGGACGATTTGGTGAGTTCGCTGAGAGTCACAGATGTAGAAGTCGAGGTGAAGTACCATCCCTTGCCGACGGGTTTGAGATGATTTAGCCGGGAGCCTCGTTCCCGGCTTTTTTATGACTTTTAGAGACCGCGGGCTTATTGTCTGCGGTCTTTTTTTTGGGGGATAACCGATGATATCACTGCTGCACAAATACGGGAAAACCATCGCCATCGTCGCGACACAGTCGCTCAATGACACGCCTTGGGGCCTGATTGGCGACTTTGCGCTGCGGCTATTCCACGTGGCGATCTTGCTCTCGCTTTGGCGCACGGTGATGGCGGGCCAGGGCGTCGTTGCGGGGATGAGCCTGGAGGCGGTGCTGACCTATACCATGGTCGCCGCAATTTTTGCCGACCAGCTATCGGGCCGCACCCAGATCGACAACGATCTGTGGAGCGGAAATATAGCCAACCGCTTCTTGCGACCGATGGGGATCTACGGGCAGATGCTGGCCGAAATGGTCGGCGGATGGATCCCCGGCCTGCTGTTATTTTCGCTGCCGCTGTTGCTCATCGCGCCACTGCTGGGAGTTGACTCCGCCCCGGCGACATGGACGGCCGGGCTGTGGTTTTTACTCAGTTTGGCGCTGGGCGTGGCGGTGGGCACGGCCTTGGATCTGTTCTTTGCCGCGTGCATGGTCTTCTTGGAGCACAGCGTGTACGCGCTGCAACGGATCCGCACCACATTGACGGTGCTGTTGTCGGGCCGGCTGATACCGCTGGCGCTCTTGCCCTGGGGCCTTGGGGACTATTTCGAGTTGCTGCCCTTCGCCGCGCTGGCATCGGCACCACTGCGAATCTACACCGGCACGGGCAATCCACACGACCTCATCCCTTTGCAGGTAGCTTGGGCTGTAGTGCTGTGGGCGGGTGCGCACGCGCTCTGGCGCCACAATCGCGAAAGGCTGGTGTCCCATGGCGGCTAACCGCAACCCCATAGTCCAGGTGGTCAGGCGCTGGCGAGTGCAGGCGTATCTCGACTTCATGTGGATGACCCGGGATTTCAAGTTTTTCCTCATCAACGTCGTCTCTGATTTAGTCCTCAGCCTCTCGGGGGTGATGGCGGTATTCCTCCTAGCCGAGCGCTTCGCTGGTATCGGAGCGTGGAGCCGGGACCAGATTCTCTTCATGCTCGGCTACGCCGCCCTAGTGCAAGGACTGCTCGAAATGTTCTTCAGCTACAACGTGCTGGCCGTCAGCCGCCGCATTGGCCGCGGCCAGCTCGACCACACACTGGTGCAGCCGCAGCCGTTGTGGATGGCCCTGCTCACCGAGGGCTTTATGCCTTTCTCCGGCTGCTGGGGATTCATCGTCGGGTTGGGGATCAGCGCTTGGTCTTTGGGGCGGCTGGATATGGCCTTGGAACCCGGCTGGTGGCTGTGCTATGGAGTCCACCTGCTGGCTTCCTGTGTGGTGGTCTTGGCCTTTTCCTATTTGTGGAGCGCGATGGCGTTCTGGTCGCCGGTGGGTGCCGAGGAAATAAGCTCCCGCGCGATCGGCTTCGCTTGGCAGTTGAAGTCGTTTCCCCTCGATGGGCTGCATCCGCTCTTGGTCAACGGCTTGTTGAGCGTGTTGCCGGTGGGTTTTGTCGCTTGGTATCCCTGCCGGGTATTGCTTGGGGTTGACCAAGATGCCGGATCGCTGTGGACTACGCCGCTATTCGCCTGCGTCCTGAGCCTTGTGGCGCTGATAGCTATCAAGAAAGGAATGAATCACTATGGACGCACTGGATCGCAGCGCTACTTGCGCTGGGGACATCGCAGTTGAGTTGCAGGGGGTCAACAAGACCTTCTACCAGCGCCAGCGCTCGGCGCATGTGCGCGATGTCTGCAAGAATCTCTTTCGGCCCCGGGTGCGCGAGATTCGCGCTCTGCAGGATGTGGATCTTATTGTGCGCCGGGGCGAGATCGTCGCCTACGCTGGCCCCAATGGCGCGGGCAAGTCGACGACGGTCAAGCTGCTGTCGAGCGTGCTAGCACCGACGTCGGGGAGCGTGCGGGCCTTGGGAATGGACCCGATGCGGGACCGGGTGGCCTATGTCAGCCGCATTGGCGTGGTCTTTGGCCAGCGCACCGAACTGTGGTGGGACCAGCCAGTGTCGGCGAGTTTCGAATGGAAGCGGGTCGTGTGGGATATTCCGCGGAAGCGCTACGAGCGGATGCTCGACTTTGTGCGCGAACTGCTGGGCCTCGATGAGTTCATGGATAGTCTGGCGCGGCAGTTGAGCTTGGGCCAGAAGATGCGGGCAGACCTTGGGCTGATGCTCATGCACGAGCCGGAGATTCTGTTCTTGGACGAGCCGACGATCGGCGTCGATGTGCTGGCCAGGCGCAATATCCTCGACTTTATCAAGGATCTGAATAGCGAGAAGGGAGTAACGGTGATGATCACCAGCCACGACATGGACGAGTTGGAACAGCTAGCTGGTCGGATCGTGATGATAGACCGAGGACGAATCGCCTTTGACGGACCGTTTGACGAGCTGCGCAATCACTTCGGGGACAGACGGCGGTTGCGCTTGCAGACGAGTGGGGAGGAGGCACCTGACCTGAGCCGTGCTGAACTCCTGAAAACGGAGGCCGGCTGGCACGAGTACGTCTTTGACGCGGAACAGGTTAAATTGCCGACCCTGCTCGCCGAAGCCTCGGCGCAGGCATCGGTGCTCGACGCGGAGACGCACCGGGCGCCGATCGACGAGGTGATTGCGGATATTTATGCGGAGTGGGAGACATGAGCAAGGCAGGGCACCCGCTCCGTCACGCACAGGCACCTTCGGACCTACCTCACTCAATGCCCAGCAGTTCGACTTCAAAAATCAGGGTGGCGTTGGGCGGAATTCCTTCGCGGCCCCCCGGGCCGTAGGCCAGTTCGGGCGAGATGGTCAGCTTGGCCTTGCCACCCACTTTCATCATTTGCAGTCCCTCAGTCCAGCCTTTGACCACTTGGTCGAGGGCAAAGGTGATAGGCTCGCCGCGCTCCACCGAACTGTCGAAGACAGTGCCGTCAATCAGCGAGCCGTGGTAGTGCACTTTGACCCGGTCGGTG
The DNA here is from genome assembly GCA_965261395.1 of Candidatus Latescibacterota bacterium. GTDB lineage: Bacteria > Latescibacterota > UBA2968 > UBA8231 > UBA8231. The sequence goes on along the minus strand of OZ253462.1, from coordinate 332,393 downwards.
GCTCTGGGCGAGACTCCGGTGCCGGCCCTCAGCTCTTTGAAGATGAGGCCGGAAGCCGTCTGCACGGCACCTTCTTCTTGGGCGGCCTTTTCCCTGAAGGCCTTGCCCTCTGCCGCGGCTTGGGCTTGAACTCCTTTCATGCGCTCCTGCAACATGGGGTTGATCTTGGGGCCGAATTCCTGCAGGGGGACGATGGTCTCGCCGCCCTTGATGGCGTCGGCAAAGCCCTGCATGACCACCGCCATTTCCGCGTCGCTGAATTGACCCCTGAACGGCTCCAGGGTGTTTTGCGCTATGACTAGGCCCAAGGCGTAGAGGACCTTTTCTTCTTCGGTCTCCACTTTGGCCGGGGTGCTGGTCTTGACTTCCTGGCCGTTGCAGGCGAGCAGGACGAGCGAGGTCCAACCTACCCCTAACAGACGTGCTATCTTCATAAAATTTCTCCGCGTGAAAGATGAGCTTGCGGCCACGCACCCTGCCTAGGAAGATAAGAAGGCGATATTATTTGACGGATTTGCAATCGGACCGAACGCATCAAAAAAGTTCAATTCCCGCTCGGCTTCGCAGCGGAGGAGTCTGGCCGGACACCCAAGAAAAGTAGGCCGCTCCCGGTCATAAGGCAAGGAGCGGGACGGCTCCTTGCGAGCCCGCCGATAGTGCTGCCGCAATAGATCGAGATCGTAGAGTTGATTGAGATAGACGATAGCGGTGACACCCTTGCCGTGCTCAGGTGTTATAAGTCACAACTGATCATTGGCTGGACGATTTGGTCGTCCTTTTTCGCGCTTAAATCGCCAATCTAACAATAGGAGGATTAAACCATGAGAAAATCCACGCAGCGTTCGACGCTGAGTCCGGCGGGCACATCGGTGAAGTAGTGATAGGTATCTTTTTTGTAGTCGATTGGTTATAGTTTTTTTGTCAATCTATTCCAAGGAGGATATGATGAAAAAGATCGCGGTAGTTTTAGTGTTGGTCGCATTATCCTTTGCCGCCTATACCCAGGCCCAACCCGGCAGGCGCGGTGGCGGTGGCGGCGGTTCCTCGCTGACGATCGAAAGGGACTGGGCGTTGATCTGTTTTGCGGTCAAGGTCCGGGGCGATAATTTGCGGGCCTTGCAACTGGCCTACCAAGACGCCTGGGATCAGCGCAGTGAACTTATGAAAGGAATGGGCGCGGGCGGCGATCGCACGGCGATGGGCGAGGAGATGGGCAAGATCCAAGCGATGCTCGATACTTCCGTGCGGAATATCATGACCCAGGAACAGATGAGCCTTTTTGAGGCATTGCGCAACCGAGGTGGCGGGCGCAGTGGGGGCGGTGGGGGGCGGGGCGGTCGCTAGTCGGCGAGACACCCAAACTGAACTTAAGCACCCCAACCGGCGACAAAGCGTTCGACGCTGAGGTCGGCGGGTACTTCGTTGAAGTAGTAATGGGTATCCTCACCTTGGAAACCAGGAGCCCTTTGCGGCTCTGGGGCTTGGAGAGCGTCGTCCACGGACTCGAAGCGTGTCCACAGCGCGGCGGCTTCCGCTGTTGAAAAGCGGTCGGCGATAGGTTGGCCCCATTGCAAGGTCATCGGGTGCATACTGGTGGCGTAGCGTTGGTCGTGGGGAGGGAGCGCGGCGAAGTCGGGGCGTTTGAGGTGGTGGATGCGGCGTGCGGCCTTGCTCAAAAACAGCGTCGAGTGCAACCGGCCCTTGGGGCCGCGGCCTGGATGCAGGGCGTCGAGCGCGGCGCGGTAGGCCGCGCCGTCCTTTTGCAAAGCCGCACGGAGCGCGGCCTCGGTTTGGTCCAATTTCTTTTGGCTGCGTTGGTCCCAGCGGGTGAAGGTGTTTTGAGCTGTCGCCGAGAGGTGTTTGAGGTAGCTAAGGTCCGGGTAGTGGCTGAAGTCGGAAAAGCCGCCGTGGATGGTGCGGCGCAGCTTGGTGCTGTAGTTGCTGCCCCAGTGTAGGATCGGCAGGATGTAGGCCACGCCGTCGCCGGCGTTGAGGTGGGTTTGGACTCCGCTAGGAAGTGGGGCGCGAGCGTCTTTGGCGATTTGGCGATTTTCTTCTTCGGTGTTGCGACGAATGTGGCTTTTGGGCACGACCCACAGTACGTTATCGTCGTAAAGCGGGATATTCCACTGCACATAGCGCGGGCCGTTTTCGAGGATGTCGTCGGCGTAGCTCTGGAGCGGGGCGCAATAGGGCGGATAGAAGTCGCGGTGCCACTTAGCCGGGCCGTGGTCGCGCACCGGGCTGCACATCATCATCATCTCGGTGACCGCGGCGTCCTCTAATCCCAGCAACTCGCTGCTAACTCCCTGCAAGTTTTCGTGCAGCCAGATTTCCACCGCTAGGGCGGTCTCCGCATCGACTTGGTCCCCCGTGGTTTGTAGGTGCAGCCGAGGTTGGGCAGCCGTTTCCCAGACGCCGCCGGCCGGGGCGTCTGGTGCTTGCTCGCTCGCCCAGATTGCCCGCTGACGATCGACCATTTTTTCGCAGGCCGTACGCACTGCATCCAGCATCTCTGGCGGGATGACGTGGCGCAGGATTACATAGCCTTCTTCTAGAAATTGATCCCGGTTGACACGCATGGCCTAGTCTCTATTCGGCAAGGGGTTGGCGTTAGAGCCGGGAGACCAAATCCCGCAGTTGTGCGGCCGCCAAGCGCATGACTTCCTTGTCGTCGCAATCGTTGATGTCTTGGCCTTCAAAGACGACGGAGAGCGGCCCGTTGTACCCAGCCTCGGCGAGGATGGGGACGATGCGCTCGTAGTCGATCCACTCCTCTTTGCCGCTGTCGATCTTATAGAATTTGGCGCGGACGTGGGTGGCTAGATGGGCGGTCTGCTGCATGTAGGCGTAGATGTCGTGGTCCGGGTCGGGAATGCCTCGGTTGCGGCCCGGCGAGCCGCACCACTGGCCGGTGTCGAGCAGGAAGCTAAAGTTGGGCCGGTCGGTTTCCTCGATGATGCGTATGACGTCGTCGCCGGTGGAGGGGTGGTTTTGCAAGCCCATGGCGATGCCTATTTCGAGGCCGTAGTCGGCGACCTCCTGAAAGCAGCGGATTTCGCGTGCGCGTTCCTCCGGGTCGATGAGGGGCTGGCCGCAGAACAGGCGGATCATGGGCGCGCCTAGTATCAGCGCGATGTCCATGTCGGCCTTGGCGGTGGCGACCTTGCCGCGCAACTCCTCGTCGCTGCCGACAAAGTGCCCACCGGAAGCCAAGTAGCCGATGGCAAGGCCCTTTTCGATGCAGGCGAGTTTGGTTTTGATGAGGTAGTCCGGCTCTGAAGAGCTGAAGCCGCGGTTGCTGCGGAAGTCGATCAAATCGAGACGGAGGTCATAGGCGTGGTCGATATAGCTTTCGATGCTTTGCAGAGTCGGGGGATCGTCTTTGCCGAACATGGAGGCGTAGAGGCCGATTTTCACGGTTGGGACTCCTTTGGGGACGGTGGGGTGGGCTAGTTGGGGGAGTGTACGGAATGGGGAGAGGTGGATCAAGGTAGGCCCGCAGGCAGACCCTCCACCGAGTCAGTACTCATTGCGGGCGTTCCAGCCGGGGTACTGCTCTTCGAGGGCGGCGAGGGTTTGCGGTGTGTAATAAGCGTGGCCGGCGGGCGGGAAGCGGAAGACTTCCCTTTCGGCGGCGGTGAGGGTGCCGATGAATTCGCTGAAGATCGGGTTTTTGCCCTTGTCGGTGTAATGGCGGAAACCCTCCCAGCAGTGGTCGGCGCGGCCGAGGCCGAAACCCCAGGTGTAGCGCTGGCCGTCGGTGCACAGATAGTCGCTGGCGGAGTGCATGGTGTAATTGGTGAAGACGCAGAGGGTGCCGGCTTCGCAGACGAGCGGCTCGGCTTTGCTCATATCGCGGCCATGTTCTTTGGGGATCAATCGCAGCGGTGCCTGGTCCTCACCGACTGCTTCGAGGTGGTGCCAGAAAACGAGCTGGCCGAAGGCGCGGGCTGAGTCGGAGGGCGGCAGCAGCGAGTTGTTGCCATTGTCGAAATGCAGCGCGGAGGCGTCCGAGCCGGTACCGCCGCCTTTGAAACCTGGATAGCGGGCGATCATGCAACCGGAGCGGAAGTGGATATGCTCGCTGCCAAACCACTTCTTGGCGAAGGCCCAGGCTTGGTGGTGGACGATGCCGCGCAGCAGCGCCATTTCGGGGGGCGGGAATTCGGTGAGGGTGGCGCGGCCGGCGGGCGGGTCGTCCTTTACTTCATCCCACGATGGCAGGATGCGGCGCTGGGCTTGCTGCATTGCTTTTAGCTCCTCGCCGTGGCGGAAGCCGGGCAGGATGATAAAACCTCGTTGTTCTAATTCGTCGAGATGGGCGTCGGTGAGTTCCATGGCGGTCCTATGTTTTGGTGATTGTTTATTCCTAGCGATTGAAGAAGAAATTCTCGGCTGTTTTGACTAGGATCTGCTCCTTGTCGCTCGGGCTGAGGAAGTCGGCGTGGTCGCGGATCAGGGCGATCGCCGCGGCAAAGTCATTGGCGGGATTTTTCATGCGGACAGGACCGCCGCTGTCGCTTTCCCACATGACGCGCTCGGGCCCAAAGGCATCGACGACGCGCTCGATGAGGGGCAGGAGGTCGAGGTAAGGAGCCTCGCCATCGCCGAGGGCTTGGAACGGACCGAGCTTGACCATGACGCGCGGGTAGCGGGCCATGTTGCAGAGCGTGCGGATATCGCCTTCGGGCCAGACGCCGTCGCGGATGCGCACCCCGCAGAGATGGTCGAGGATCACGGGGGTTGCGGGAAAGCGGCGGCAGAGGCGGATCAGGCCGGGCAGGTCTGTGAGTCCCATGAGGAAGCTAAGGGCCAGATTGTGCTCGGCCCCGGTGCGGAACATCGATTCGTAGCCCGGATAGTCGAGCCAGCGATCCAGGCGGCCAAAGGCGGTCGGACGCCCCGTGCTGCCGCCGCGCACGCGGAAGGCGCGAATGCCCCCCTCGGCCAAGGCGAGCATGGTCTTGCCCGGATCGGCCAGCGACACGTCGGAGACGCCGGGGACGATGCCGGTGCCCGTATAAGTCTCAGGATCCGAGGCGATCAGATCGAGGATGTAGCGGTGGTCGAGGCCGTACCAGGTCATCTGCACTAGGTTGAGGCGGACCTTGCCGGCCTTGCGGCTATACGCAAAGTGATCGACGGGTGTAAAAGAGGGCAGCCACAGGTCGGCGGGCGTAAAGCCGGGGGCCAGCGGATACTGGTCGAAGTCAGAGGACCAGACGTGGATATGGGCGTCGACGATGTTCACGGGCGTTGCTCCTGTTGGCTGGCGCGGTAGGTGCGGCGCGCTTGGTCGAGGGCGGCGAGGGCGTCCGCGGGAAATTGGAGACAGGTGCCTTGGAGATTGGCGTCGACGTGCGCGGCGCTTTCGGCACCAGCGAGTACACAGGTAAGGCCCTGATGTAGGACCCAAGCGACGCAGACGGCAGCGCGGGAGGTGCCTAAGTCGGCGGCGACTTGGTCGATGGCGGCGACTAAAGCGGCGAGGGCTGGGTCGTTGGGGCGGGCTAGGAGGCCGGTGTCCATCGGGCTGAAGGCTAGGCAGCCTAGGCCGGTGCGCCGCAGCAGGGGCAACATTTCTTCCTCGTAGATTTCTACTCGCGAGCGTCCCATTTCGTCGCAGTGGCTGCCGGCGATATTGTAGTAGTCCTCGACGCCAGCGATGGGAGCTAGGTCGAGAAAGGCTGCGACTTCGGCGGCGCGGTGGTTGGAGACGCCCCAGTAGCGAGTCTTGCCGGCCTGCACCAGATCCTCCATGACCTCGGCGATGGCCTCCGGCGGCGTGTCCGCGTCGCGGTGGTGTAAAAGGTAGAGATCGACGTGGTCGGTGCGGAGGCGACGGAGACTTTCTTCGAGACGGTCGGTGAGATGAGCGCGGGTATAGCGGACGTGCTTGCCGGGATCACCGTCGCTTGTGGGGGCCAGCGAAGCAGGAATTTTGGTGCAAATAACGACCTCGTCGCGCCGACCAGCGATCGCCCGCCCCAATACCTCCTCGGCTCCGCCCCAACCGTAGGCCTGCGCTGTGTCGAAGAAGTTGACGCCTTGGTCCAAGCAGTGGTGGAGCACGGCTAGGGATTGGGGGTTGTCGGCGCGGGGCAGGTGGCGAAAGGCGGTGCCTTGGCACAAGCGCGAGACCTGAAGATCGGTCTGGCCGAAGAAGACGCGGTCGCTAGTGGTCATAATGCTATCGCCGCGTCAGCAGGGCGACCGAGGGGCCGCCTCGGGGAGGGGCTAGTTGCACTACACTGCCACCGTCTAAGTCGGCGGTGGCAGTCCAGGTGCTGGCGGCAATGTCGAGCCATTGGACCTCGAAGGTACTTTCTGCCCCAGTCAGATCAAGACCCACAGCGCCGCCGTCGGTAAAGTAGAGCGCGTACTGGCGGCCGGGGACGCGGCTGAGATAGGCCTCGTTGGCGGCGCGGTCGCGCAGCAGGGCGCTGTCGGAATCCGGCGCGGCGTTGAAAAAGTCGAAGACCTCGGACAGCAGACGACCGCTGCGAATGTGGGCTTGAGCTTGGGGGCTTAGCCCGATGCCGGAATCCGGCCGATGAAAGCGGCTGGAGGCGAAGCCACCGATGAGGTTGCGCCAAAAGCACTCGGTGGCGTGGCGGGCGTCGATGCCTCGGCTTTGATCCCGGTGGGTCTCGGCACCGTAGATCTTGGTCGAATTGATCGGCCGAGGCTGGGCGGCGATGTACTGCCACACCCACTGCGCGCGATCCCAATTGGTCTGCTCGCGCTGCCAGCTATTCTGCGAGATGTCGATGAAAGAATACTGCTCTGGGTGGTCGAAGGTGGCGCGATGGGTCTGCCCGCGCACGTCCCACTCGTCCCACATTTCCGTGGTTTCAACGGTCTTGCCCGCCTGCTGCGCCCGCTCCTTGATATAGTCGTTCCAATAGGCACCCCACGCAGGGTCGCCGCTGGTTTCGTTGTCCATGCAGTAGAGCACGTGGTCGTAGGCGAGGGAATGCTTGAGGACTTGATCGACGAAGGCCTGTTGGTAAGGCAGCACGACTTGGTTGTTGCGCAAAGTGGGGACGGTATAGAAAAAAGGCTGCCGGTTGCCGCCAGGGTGGACGGGATAGTCCGTTTCTAGGCCCGATTCCTCGACGGTATAGTTGATATTGTTGGCCGGATTGAGAGGGCCTTCTTGCCAATATTGTTGGCTGTGGTCAAAGCGATCCCACATTTCTATCTGGACGATGATGTCGCGCTCTGCGGTCCAGCGCAGAAAATCGGCAAAGCGCTGCCAATACGTCGGGTTCCAGCGGTTGAGGTCGTACTGGCCGTCGGCATTTTGGTGGAAGGCTGGGACCTCATAGCCGTAGACGCGCCGGTCGCTCATGGTATTGCGCACGTAGTTGCCGCCGACCGATTGCAGCAGGTCGAGATGGGCTTTGAGATCGGGTATTTGGAAGAGGCAGTCTTTGATCGTTCCACCTAGCAGGAGCACGGGCTGGCCTTTGTATTGCCAGTAGCGCGGATTGGCGTCATAGGGCTGGATGCGGTCGGAATCGGCTTGGGCGTGGGTCATGGAGGCTATGGTGGTGATGAGGGTGGCTAGGATGCAGTGCGAGAGGTGTCTCGTGCTGAAGGGGCGGATTTTCATGGTGGTACTAGAGCCTTTCTGTTGGGGTGCGATTTCTTAAATACGCGACACACTCTCGACGCGGAGATTTCTTCCTCCGCGATGTGCGTTTCGTTCGCGTGCCAATCCTAACCTTACACCGCGTCGATTCGCTGCGGTGCTCTTGCCAAAGACAACCCGTGTTCGGCGGTCCATTCGGCGATGGGCCAGTGGATGCCGTTGGGGTCTTCGCGTCCTTGCGCGTCGGCGGTGGCCCCTAGGAGCTGGCGGCCGACGTCGTCGAGGTCGGCGACCACGGCCGCGCTCGGTTGGGCCTCGCCGTCGTAGTAGCGCATATAGTAATCGGGGCGGATCCAGCCGTAGTGATAGCCAAACATCGCGACCTTGGAGACATGGTCTTGGCTGTTGATCGCCGCGCCGTGGTAGATGCGGCTTTCAAAGAGAAAGGCGTCGCCGGCTTTGAGGCGGGGTTCGAGGTACTCTGCGGGATGGATCCGGTCTTTGGGGATGACGAGGGGTTCGGCGAGGCGATTGCTACCGGGCGCGAAGAGCGTGGCGCCGGTATGGGGGCCGTCCATGTCGGTGAGGCAGTAGCCAACCTTGAGGCCAACGCGCGGAATACGGGCGTGCCCCAAGTCGAGGTGGACACCCACGTCGCGGTGCCAGGTGCAGTCGACGGGGTCGTCGGCGGGCTGGGGGTGTTTGTAGATCAGGGCCGTGTTGGTGATGTGGATATGGGTGCCGAGGACCTGGATGACGAGCGGGACGATCGCCGAGGCGATGGCCAGCTTGGCGAGGGTTGGGTCTTGGACGATACCGTCACGGCGGTGCTGGTAATAGCCCTCGTAGGCAAAGTCGTCCATCAGGCGGTCGGCGGCTGCGGCAACCTGATCGATGGTCTGCTGATCGAGCGCATTGGGGATGATGAGATAGCCGTTGGCGTCGAAAAATTCGCGTTGTTCGTCTGCTAATTTTGCAAAATCCATGATGTATCCTTAGCGGTCTTGCACCGACCCGTCGTAGCCGATGGGCGCGTCGAGGACCTTGTCTTGGACTGGATGGAGGCGCAAGGCCTCCTCGTTGAGCGCGATCCCGAGGCCGGGTCCCTCGGGCACGATCAAGTAGCCTTTTTCTAATTGCAGCGGCTCGACCAACAGTTCGCTCTTGGGCGGCTCGGCTTCGCCGGTGTATTCCTGCAAGGCGAAATTGGGGATGCAGGCGTCGAGCTGGATGCAGGCGGCCGTGCTGACCGGGCTGAGGGGATTGTGCGGAATGACTTTGACGTGGCGGGCTTCGGCCATGGCCGCGACCTTCTTGGATCCGGTCAAGCCGCTGCACAGGCAAACGTCCGGCCGGATGTAGGAGGTGGCCTTAGCATCGAGGAGTTGTTGGTACTCGAAGATGCTGGAAAAGCGTTCGCCGGTGGCGATGGGGATATTGCACTGGGCTTGGACCTCGCCCATGATCGCCGGGCTGTCGGGCAGCATGGGGTCTTCGTAGAAGTACGGGTGAAATTGTTCGAGGCGGCGGCCGAGCCAAATCGATTCGGCGGGATTCATCTGGCGGTGGATCTCGACGCAGAGGTCGATGCCATTGCCAACGGCTTCGCGCAGCGCGCCGACGCGGCGCACGGCTTCGTCGGCCCACTCGGCGTAGGACTTGTGCAGGTAGTAGTTGGGCGCAAAGGGCGAGAAGCGGAGGGCGGTAAAGCCCTGCTGCACCTTGGCCAAGCCATCGGCGACGAGCGCGTCGAGCGAATCGCCGCCGACGTGCATGTAGCAGCGGACCTTGTCGCGGGTCTTGCCGCCCATCAAGTCATAGATCGGCACGTCGAGTCGCTTGCCCTTGATATCCCACAGGGCGATGTCAATGGCCGAGAGCGCTCCTTGGACGACCGATCCCATAAAGTGCGATGAGCGGTAGAGCCACTGGTAGTGGTGCTCGATGCGGGCAGGGTCCTGGCCAACGAGGGCCGGGGCCATGGTTTCGAGCATGGTTTTGGTGGGCCGCTGCCAGCCGTGGACGCCGCCCTCGCCGATGCCGATAGTGCCGTCTTCGCAGTGGATTTTCAGGAGGAGCCAGCGGTGCCAGAGGATCGGCTCCAAGCGTTCGATTTTAGTGGCTTTCACGGGGCCTTCCGGGGTGAATGTTGGGCGAGCAGACCATAGCGCACCCGTGGGCGGCTGTCAATAATGGGCTTGTCGGCGCGGCGACTTTGAATTACCGTCGGTGCCGACCTTGCAACCTCTATTGCGAAAGGAACGTTATGGCTCTTCTCGATACCCACACCCAAATTTCAGCGATTATCGGCGACTTTGGCAGCGGCCTCGACCATCCCGAGTGCATTGCTTGGGGCTGCGATGGCTATGCCTATGCCGGCGGCGAAGCAGGCCAGATATACCGCATCGATTTGGCCCGGCGCGAATTCGAAGAGTTCGCCCAAGTCGGCGGCTTTGTCGGCGGCATCTGTCAGGATGCCCAGCACCGCCTGTATGTCTGTAGCAACGGCGTCAAGCGGGTCGAGCCGGACGGTGCGGTTAGCACGTATTGCGACCGCGTGGGCGAGGTGCCACTGAGCGCGGCCAACTACCCGGTCTTTGACGCGGCTGGCAACCTCTATGTGTCCAATTCCGGAGGCTGGCACAAAAACGACGGTTGGATTTGCAGGATCGCCCCAGGAGGCCAAGGCGAGGTGTGGAGCCGCGCCCTGCCAGATTTCCCCAATGGCACAGCGCTGGATGCGACGGGCGAATACCTCTATGTGGCCATGAGCATCAACCCCCGCGTAGCCCGCATCAAAATCGAGGCCGACGGCCGCGCCGGTGCCGCCGAGACCGTGTTCGACCTGCCGCAGACCGTTCCCGACGGCCTTGCCTTTGACGACGGGGGCACTCTGTACTGCTCTTGCTATCGCCCGGACCGCATCTATCGGTATGCCGACGGTCAACTCGACATTTTGGCCGACGATTACGAGGGCACTGCCATGGCGGCTCCGACCAATATCGCCTTCTGCGGCCCGGATCGGTCGCTCTTTCTCAGCGCCAACTTGGGGCGTTGGCACATAGCGCACTACGAGCTGGGCAAGACGGGGATGCCGTTGAACTATCCAGATATTCCCTAAGTGGCGATCACGACCTGCGCGGGATTGATGGCTTGGTATTGGGCTTTGTGCGCCGTGATTTCAAATGCCTCCGGCACCTTATCGATTCCCTCTAAGACGTGCCGGATGGTGGGTTTCATGCTGATGCGTCCCGAGGCCACCAACCGCACCGTGTACTCTAGATGGGCCTGCGAGCTGATGTCCGGGAAGAGGTAGCGCAGGCTGCGTTCCCGCAGCAGGTCCACATCCAGTTCTAGGGGTGTTCCAAACCAAGAAACGCCCACCAGCTTGCCGCCGGAGCGCACCGCGTGCATGGCCTGTTTGAGCGCTCGGTCGCCGGCTAGTCCCTGCTTGACGCTGCCGCCGGCGCACTCGAATACCACGTCTGCACCCTCGCCGCCGGTCAGGTCGCGGATTGCCTCGACCGGATCGTCCTCGCGGGCGTTGATTGCGTGATCGGCCCCCAGCGCGAGCGAGATCTCGCAAGCCTCGGGCCGCACATCCACGGTGATGAGCTGGCCCGCTCCGCAGGCGCGCGCGGCCTGCATACTTTCGATGCCCATGCTGCCTTGGCCAAAGACGGCGACGGAATCGCCCGGTCGGATCTGTGCGGTCTCGACTCCGGCGATGCTGTCGCTCAGCGATTGCAGGGTGGCGGCCTCGCTGTCGGAGATGCGGTCATCGACCTTGACCAGCGCAATGGCCGGGAGCAGGGCGCGCTCGGCAAAGCAGCCGGGCAGTTGGAAGCCGATGATCGGGCCGCGCCGGCAGTCGTCGCTGCGCTGGGAGTGGCACATGGAGCAGTCGCCGCAGGGCAGCTTGGCGCGGGCCGCCACGCGGTCGCCGGGTGCGTATCCTGCGACCGCCGACCCGACCTCTACAATCCGGGCGCAAAACTCGTGGCCGAAGAGCTGGAGCGGCGCGTCTGTCTCCAGCCGGCTCTTGATGTGGTCGTACGCCAAGGTCGGAATTCCAAAGGCGAGCTGGGCTTCGGTCGCGCTGGGCTGGACTACCAGCGGCTCGACTAGCACGTGGTCGGGTGGGCAGGCCGCTAGCTCAATGTCGTCGAGCCGCATGTCGCCGAAGGCATAGAAACGCCAAGCTTTCACGGGTGTTTTCCTTTGTTTTGGTTTGCTGCTAAACTAAGTGAACTTATGACCGCATCAAGCTAGTGTGTCTATGATCGCCTCATAATTAGCGCTTCTAGCAAAATCCATACGTCGTTATGGATATCCGCAATCCGCCTCAATGTTTCAATTCCCTAGCAATCGGGTCATAGTTCCAAACTACAACCAGCATACTTCGCTTCATTTTGCGCCGCCGCCTCAATGTTTCAATTCCCTAGCAATCGGGTCATAGTTCCAAACATCGCCGGATAATTAAAGCTCGGCTACTGGAGCTGGCCGGTTTCAATCCCCTAGTAATCGGGTCAATATTCCAAACGTCAACGTAGCGTTCACCTCGCCGTTCACCATCGCCGACCCGTTTCAATCCCCTAGTAATCGGGTCAATATTCCAAACTATATGTCAGTTAAATCCACCAGAGACGGGCGACAAGACGTTTCAATCCCCTAGTAATCGGGTCAATATTCCAAACTTGGAGGCTAATGGGCGTTACACGACGTTGCTTGGTGATAGTTTCAATCCCCTAGTAATCGGGTCAATATTCCAAACTTGCTTACATTTGGGACAAGGGGTATTTCAATGGTCGCACGTTTCAATCCCCTAGTAATCGGGTCAATATTCCAAACGCCGGTTTGCAACTTCTCGATGGCGACGGAGGAGTCGTGGAAGTTTCAATCCCCTAGTAATCGGGTCAATATTCCAAACGCAGACTACGCCTTCGTCGACAGGGATCACGAAGAGAAGTTTCAATCCCCTAGTAATCGGGTCAATATTCCAAACATCTTATCCTGAGTTTGAACTCTGTAAGCCATTGCTTGACGTTTCAATCCCCTAGTAATCGGGTCAATATTCCAAACGACGTAGCGGCCATCTCGACGCCCGTAAGCGGTCGGGGTTTCAATCCCCTAGTAATCGGGTCAATATTCCAAACAGTAGGGTGGGGATACGCTGCCCAAATGTTCACTAAAAAGGGTTTCAATCCCCTAGTAATCGGGTCAATATTCCAAACCGGTCTTGTGGGGGGCCGAACATCTTACGCGCCGGCGGGTTTCAATCCCCTAGTAATCGGGTCAATATTCCAAACACGACAAGCCGGTATCCTCCGATAATACGCCAACTTCCTTTGTTTCAATCCCCTAGTAATCGGGTCAATATTCCAAACTTAGTGTCGCCACGACCGACACTAATTGACTTAATTTCGCTTGTAAAGGTTTCAATCCCCTAGTAATCGGGTCAATATTCCAAACCGAGCAGAATGTCGAGAGCTACCTGTCGTTGCTGAATAGCAGTTTCAATCCCCTAGTAATCGGGTCAATATTCCAAACGTCTGAGAACCTCATAGCGTCCATACGCGACGGCGCCATCGGTTTCAATCCCCTAGTAATCGGGTCAATATTCCAAACTACTGGACTCGAAACGAGGTAAAAATTCCTTTTTGAGATAATGTTTCAATCCCCTAGTAATCGGGTCAATATTCCAAACAGGGCTGCTTGCTCGCCGGGCCGCCCGGCTGCACGAAGAGTTTCAATCCCCTAGTAATCGGGTCAATATTCCAAACGCAAGGGCGAGTATCACTGGTGAGGAGGACGCCATGATTGGTTTCAATCCCCTAGTAATCGGGTCAATATTCCAAACGAAGACGAGTATCGAGACCCCGACTCCAAGACCTACATGGTTTCAATCCCCTAGTAATCGGGTCAATATTCCAAACGTAGCGAGAGTCTTGATCCTTTATGTCGTCGCGGTCCTGAGTTTCAATCCCCTAGTAATCGGGTCAATATTCCAAACATAAAGGATTATTGAAGGATCGTGTTGCTATATGGAAGTTTCAATCCCCTAGTAATCGGGTCAATATTCCAAACCGCGAAAAGAAAAAGGCAGAAAGGAGAGCGGAGAGAGAGTTTCAATCCCCTAGTAATCGGGTCAATATTCCAAACGGAAGATATAGTGGTCGATCTACAAGAATCTGACGATCATGTTTCAATCCCCTAGTAATCGGGTCAATATTCCAAACCTTGGCAGATTGGCCGAGTACAGAATATCAATAAATTGGCGTTTCAATCCCCTAGTAATCGGGTCAATATTCCAAACCAATACCAAGGCTTATCTGTTCCGTAGTCATAACTCCGTTTAGTTTCAATCCCCTAGTAATCGGGTCAATATTCCAAACCGAACAGACCAAGTATAACAGCGAAGAGAAAGAAGATGTGTTTCAATCCCCTAGTAATCGGGTCAATATTCCAAACGCCCGCGTCCATGCCGACAGCCTCATTCAACTGTTGAAGTTTCAATCCCCTAGTAATCGGGTCAATATTCCAAACAACGGATGACGGAACTTGGTCATCACGCCCTCGCACAGATGTTTCAATCCCCTAGTAATCGGGTCAATATTCCAAACTCTAATGACGACCCTAAAGCAAGATCAGATGTACTCCCGTTTCAATCCCCTAGTAATCGGGTCAATATTCCAAACACCGGCAGGACTGCACGTTTGAACAATACCTCACGACCGTTTCAATCCCCTAGTAATCGGGTCAATATTCCAAACACCACCCGGACCGCAAGGACCATCGGGTGGTCAAGGTGCTGTTTCAATCCCCTAGTAATCGGGTCAATATTCCAAACATCAAGGCCAAAGTTTCATAAGAGCAAGAAACATTCTTCACGTTTCAATCCCCTAGTAATCGGGTCAATATTCCAAACGATCGGAGGTATTGACGCCTCCCATCATAGCATTAATCCAGTTTCAATCCCCTAGTAATCGGGTCAATATTCCAAACCTGATTTTCTATGGTATCACACTTCTTGAAGCTGCCGTTGGTTTCAATCCCCTAGTAATCGGGTCAATATTCCAAACCTGATTTTCTATGGTATCACACTTCTTGAAGCTGCCGTTGGTTTCAATCCCCTAGTAATCGGGTCAATATTCCAAACATGGATACGAATTGACCAAGTAGACCGCAGCACACCCCGCGTTTCAATCCCCTAGTAATCGGGTCAATATTCCAAACCGCGGAAAAGGAATACTGGCTTGCGGCCCAGGGATTCCGTCGTTTCAATCCCCTAGTAATCGGGTCAATATTCCAAACTGCAGTGCAAGCCTTTTTTCCCGAGGAGTAAGAAAGATGTTTCAATCCCCTAGTAATCGGGTCAATATTCCAAACACAAGGGGCTCACAAGGTGCACCTAGGCTACGCCGATGACGGTTTCAATCCCCTAGTAATCGGGTCAATATTCCAAACCAGCCCTATTTCAACGAGGTCGCGCAGCATGTCTGATCTATGTTTCAATCCCCTAGTAATCGGGTCAATATTCCAAACATCGTTGCTGGCGCAGGTGCATAACAACAGTTCTCAGGTTTCAATCCCCTAGTAATCGGGTCAATATTCCAAACCGCCGTCGCCGGCTGCCACGCTCGTTCATCACCATGTCCCGTTTCAATCCCCTAGTAATCGGGTCAATATTCCAAACTCTCATGTGTCCCCTGTCCTCCCCTAACCCAACATAGGGCGGTTTCAATCCCCTAGTAATCGGGTCAATATTCCAAACGGCGCGCAGCTCGATCCGTTCGGGCCAACCGGCGATCTTCTCGGTTTCAATCCCCTAGTAATCGGGTCAATATTCCAAACGTTTGGGCCACTTCGCGTATGCCGGCCAACTGTCGATCCCAGTTTCAATCCCCTAGTAATCGGGTCAATATTCCAAACATTGACAAACCGCACCTGTACCCAGTACTGGGTCTCTTCGTTTCAATCCCCTAGTAATCGGGTCAATATTCCAAACGCATCCTGCCGGTGGTGGTCGAACCTACAGCCAGTCGCGGTTTCAATCCCCTAGTAATCGGGTCAATATTCCAAACATCTCTGTTGTTGAGGCGTCCGACACATCCACCGAGTACAGGTTTCAATCCCCTAGTAATCGGGTCAATATTCCAAACCAAAGAGAAAGGAGAAGGGGTGGTCAACGGCACGCTGGAGCGGTTTCAATCCCCTAGTAATCGGGTCAATATTCCAAACATGGTGCTGGGAGGGTCCGCTTCCAGTAAATGAGCAAGACAAGGGTTTCAATCCCCTAGTAATCGGGTCAATATTCCAAACTCATGCCGGGATGGCGAGTGGACCAGTGCTCGCCGTCGGCCAGGTTTCAATCCCCTAGTAATCGGGTCAATATTCCAAACATGCCAAGAAAAAGTCGCAAACTTAGTCGAGTTCGCCCAGAAGGTTTCAATCCCCTAGTAATCGGGTCAATATTCCAAACAAGACATTCATTTCCTCTCCCATTTTTTTGGCATGGTCTGTTTCAATCCCCTAGTAATCGGGTCAATATTCCAAACACACCTATGTCGATAGCTTGGTCATATCGGACAATGCTAGTTTCAATCCCCTAGTAATCGGGTCAATATTCCAAACAACGGAAACGGACATTGCCAAGGCTTGTGCTGTTAGCGTTTCAATCCCCTAGTAATCGGGTCAATATTCCAAACAGCTATATCCGAGATGCTTATCTTGTTGTCCGGGTTGAGTTTCAATCCCCTAGTAATCGGGTCAATATTCCAAACTAAGACATATGGAGACACGCTATGATGTCCTTGACCGCAGTAGGTTTCAATCCCCTAGTAATCGGGTCAATATTCCAAACGTCTAATCCTGCGTGAAAACAAGATCGATTCTCCTCTCGAGTTTCAATCCCCTAGTAATCGGGTCAATATTCCAAACAGTACCTGTGGGACTTACGTCGGTTTGAGACCCTTCGCGGTTTCAATCCCCTAGTAATCGGGTCAATATTCCAAACGACACGAATGGAGAAGGGTCCGGCATCTTGGAGATGCTGAGTTTCAATCCCCTAGTAATCGGGTCAATATTCCAAACACAATATGCCATATGATTATGCTCCGTCAGAGGTGAAGTTTCAATCCCCTAGTAATCGGGTCAATATTCCAAACGGAAGAAGATGAATCCGACAATCGTCCAGGTTCTCATGGTTTCAATCCCCTAGTAATCGGGTCAATATTCCAAACAGTATGCCATAGTTTTCCTTGTCTTGCAATAGGTTGCGGGAACACTTTTCGTAACCCAATGGCCAGAGCGGCCAACGACACCTATCACGGCTGTCTCCGATCCGGCAGGTAATGCCGAATTGCAGTAATTTCAATCGGTTAGCCAAATTCGTAACTCCAAGGAAATTGACGGGCCATCCGAGGTTACGACTGTTCATGCGATAAATACATCTTCCTCGCCAATATGGGCAACCTGTTCGCCTACGCCCCAATAAACCCGCTCTTTCTCGCAGGCCGCGCAAAGGCGATAGACGACCACGCTGTCCTCAGCCGCATCGATCAGGCCGGATACCTCGT
The DNA here is from genome assembly GCA_965261395.1 of Candidatus Latescibacterota bacterium. GTDB lineage: Bacteria > Latescibacterota > UBA2968 > UBA8231 > UBA8231. The sequence goes on along the minus strand of OZ253462.1, from coordinate 315,215 downwards.
CTAAGCATCGGTCGAGAAGGGTGCGCTCGACCCGCAACTCGAATACGCTGCCCTGTACGCGGTCGCCATACCCATCTAGGCAGGCGGCCACCTTATAGCGGCGTTTATTGTCGGCTATATCGTAGCACACAACAAAGCGGGACATAGGCAAGCCTCCTCAGCGTAGAAGCAAGGGTTGGTATGGCGCTTGATCTCGCACGTGGGCCGCTAGACGATCAACCTGACGGCGAAGCAATTCTTCTGGTGACATCTCTGTGCCAATCCCCGGCAGTGGAGCGTCCATAAAGGCTTCCCAAGTGCGAAAGAAAATTCGCATACCTGCACGGGTGAGGCGCACACCGCCCCGTTCGGCATCAGTCTCAAAATGCTCGGGACGCAATTGTCCCCGATTGCACACCCGCAGCACAAAGCGATCCACGACCGGATGCCGCAATTCCTCCAAAAGGTCGAGTGCCAAACTGGGCCGCCCAGAACGGACTGTGTGCATAAAGCCCAAGTAGGGATCGAAGCCGCAGGCCTCCAGCAGACTCGCCAGTACATTAGCCAGCAACACATAGCCGAACGACAGCAAGGCATTGGCCGGGTCCGGCGGTGGCCGACGAGCACGGCCGTCAAAGCCGATGGCACCCGTGAAACCGAGCCGCAGCCCCGCAAAGTAGCGCCGGGCCGCATCGCCCTCATAGCCCAGTAGCACCTCCCGGCTAGTCGCCTGCGCCACGGTATCGGCCATGGCCCTGAGTTCCCCGATGGCCCGTCCCAAAGCAGGCTGGCTGCGGCGATTGGAGCGCAAAGCCGTCAGCAGGCCAACCGCATTGTGGAGCTTGGCTGCGACAAAGGTCTGAGCCAGTGCCAGCGCCTGCGGCTCGTCGTCGGCCATGCGGAACTGCGCCAAACGCAGATCGGCCGTGCGCGACAACTCCGGCACGAGACGGCCCATAAAATTCCCATTCGCCTGCAACCAAGCGACCGCAATGCCCTGCTCCAAGCAAAGTTGGAGCGCGTCTGCGGTGATATGAACGCGGCCTACCAGGGCGATCAGTTCCAGCCGATGTGGCTCGACTTCGAGCAAGCGCCGCTGGCGTTCGGGCAGTGGCCCCGGCCCGTCGGGGTCCTCGTTGAGCGTTACCACGACGGAGCCGACCGAACGCCGGACGACCGATCTGGGTTCTGTGACGTACAGGGTGGGCATGGCGATACCCCTTGGAAAATTCGAGTGCCCGATAGGCGCGTAGCTGGGCGTCCTCCTGGAGTTCAACCCATGTTTCCTATGGATTTTGGTACACGTAGTCATGAACGCCATAGCGCCGAAGGATTAATGTATCTCTAGAAACCTTGCAACTGACGCGGTAGGCAAGAGTAATACGGAATGTATAGATATCAAGATTTTGAAGTTTTTCAAAGTTCAGTCCAGAAATTCTCTTATTAAGCAGTGTTATGTTGCCGCTGCTATCTTCGAGCACGGCGGCGATCTTCGCTAAAGTCTCTTGAAGATCAATGCGTTGCTTGTTGTGCAAAGTCTCGCAGTCGTTGATGAAGTCTTGCTCGTATGTCAATCGTGGAAATGGCAATAACGCATCTATCAATAGATCCGATTTCGTTCGGTTCCAGATCAACTGTCCCCACGCCGATAATCCCCCATAATTCACGCCATTATCTTCTACGAATTCAAGCAGCGTTTCTGGGATACCTTCGAGTTCCTCAATCGGATACAGTTTTCCAGCATCCATCAATGCAAATTGCATCCGATGGTTTTCAACCACGGTGGTGTCAATCTGAATTGGCAGGCGCGGAATCTTGATTAAGTCAGCGGTTGGTGCCTCAAAGATGTATATCACCTCATCAGCGTAAAATGCACCGAAAGTATTCATGTAACCTTGCAGACTTTTGAAGCCGCCAACCAGATTGAAAATCACGCGATAGCCACTATCACGTCGCCACGGCACGTTGTCCTCCAGCCACTTAATGAGTTCCTTCGTGCCTGTGGTGAAGGATTCTGGATCTTGTGTCGAAAGCCGAGGAGGCGTGACGATTCCTACCCTAAATCCCATCCCTCCAAGGAAATCCTCAATCAGTTCGCCCGTCTTCTGCCCCTGTGCGGTGTCGGTGCAGATGAGATAGTGCTCATCGGGGCTGTTTTTAGGCAATTGACTTCCGTAGATACCGTAAATGCCGTTCAACTCGGCACTAATTCGGCGGTTGATTTCGGCATCATCTTGCATCAGTTTTTCGAGTGCCCGGTCAGAAAGTGTATTGATCGCCGTCTCAGTTTCCGGTTCTAGTTCGCCCTGTTTGAGATTCGCCGAATCCCGCAATCTATTCCGCCAGATAGATTCGTCAGGATTGCTGTTATCAATGAGATTTGTCAGGATGCTTGTGCCAACGGTTGACAGAACGAAACGCATGATAAGTCTCCTATCATTGATCGGTGTATATTCGATTTAACCCTCTACCGATCAGGTCTGCTGTTGGATACCGATACTCGATTAGCGTTGTGGTACCGACGTCCTCATCTCTTCGACGGACATATCCGAGGCGAGATAGTCAAGCACATCATAGACGGTAATCCTCATGCCGCGAATACACGGCGTACCACTGCGCTTGCCAGGTTCAATGGTGATGATATGCTGATAATCCATTGTCTTCCTTTGTCCGTTCAAGGGGCCACCTGCGTGATCTTGCCTTGGGAGTCCACTGCTCTGACCTTCATCTTTCTCTTTTCTCCAGGTCGGCCCGGATAGTAAGGCTGCCGGAACCGCACCTCCTCGCCCTGACCGTCCAGCACTTTTACCGTAACCTGAGCGTTGTCGTTGGCCACGATTTCCACATTGACTCGGTCGCCCGGCCGAGACCCTTGGCGGGGCGGCGGTTTCGAGGCAGGCTTCGGAAGCTTGATCTGCGGGAGAGGTCGTTCGGGGCGTGGAGCCGGTCCCGGCTCGCTGCGCCCGCCGCGCCCATCTCTATATCTGTCCGCCTGTGGCCTTTCCCCTCGCCTAGGTTCGCTCTCCTGAGTTCGGGCGAGCAGCCGCTCCTTTTCCACCAGCGGTCCGGGCAACTCTTCCACTGTAGGCACTAATGCGATCCAGCCCAAGGGGGCTACAGGCCTCCTTCCGGCCGCAACCAGCCGACGGGAGCGGGGGAAGTCGTCGAGCTCAATTTGGCGCTCCGAATCTCTGCCCCTATCTCTATGTCGTCCTGGAGGAACGCCTATATCAAACGCCCGGAAGCACCTTTCCAGTATAGGACGCCAGCCCGCATCCTCTTTGAGCGCCAGCAACAAAGTAGTGGCCATAAAGTGACTGCCCCAGCCCAACCGCAGCGGCACCAATCCCTTTCCTATCAGGTCGTCTAGCCGATTGTAAAAGTCCTTTAGATCGCGGGAACTGTGCCCGTGTGCTTCCTCCCAGCCCTGTTCAGCCGACACGATTGCCTTGGCAAAGCTCCGCGCCGCGGCTTCGAGCCGGCCTACCACGGCCTGCTCCACTTGCTCGTCCGATGCTCCCGGCAACAGCCGCGCCACCTCAGAGCCAAAGGCCCGCTGCACCCGTTGCTCAAAGTTGATCCACTCGCCTCTGCGACCATTCTGACTAATCGCCCGCAGGAGACCACCGTCAATCCGCAGACGCAGACTGAAGATATTGCCCGGTGCGTGCGCTTCGACGATAAGCGGCGCTTGGGCGGCGAGTCTGGTATTTCCCTCCCGGGTGCGCGACTCGACAAAGGTGTATATCTGCGGCACGATCAATTCCGCTTGGGCATCGTACGTGTCCGAGACGGAGACTGCCCTCATCAAGTCGTAGTGGATGTCTCCATAGCTAGTGCGCCCCCTCTGCTCCTTCCCACAGCGGAAGACGGCCTGTTCTATCTCTTGGCCGATACGTTCTTGCAGACGAGGGCCTCTCTCGTTCAGTCGTCGTTCAAGCGACTGTCTCAACGCCTCCCGCTCGGCCAGTTCCATTTCCTCCAAAGCGGCAAAAGCGAGGGCCGTACGCAGAGCACCCTTGAGCGAACTGCCCGGAATGAGAGGCGTCTCATCGGCATCTTTGACCTGCTCTCGCACCTGCAAATTGCGATCAAATCCCTTATTGCCGTGGTAGCGAGCTAGGGCTGAGTCCGTTCGAAGAGCCTCCCGTAACGCGACATCAGCGCCGGGGAAGTTCGATAGCTGCATCTCCCGCCGGATATCATCGCTTTGCTTCCTTCCCAGTTCTACCATCTGGTCAGCCCGCTCGCTCACCCAGGCAGCCAGATCGTCCACTTGTTCGGTCGTCATCCGTTCGAGGACTGCATCCAAGTGGACGCGAATATAGCGTTGGCCATCCACGATATAGTCGAAAGGTTCTAGTTCCTTACCCGTGCCAATGTGTACCGGCGACAGACACTGCACTCTTCGTTCCATAATTTCTACTCTCTGGCCGTTTTCATGCCCACGGCAAGGGCATAGCCGAATTGCTGCACGTCGAAGGGTAGCCCGTCCTTCCGCCCCTTTACAATGGGATTGCGTCCGTACACTTGCTTTTCCGCCATCGCTGGGAAGGTCGAGCCGGGAGCAAACATCAATACCGAGCGCTTCCAAAAGTCGCCCGTTTGGAGGAAGTGGCCGCCCACCTTGCCCTTGCGAACCACCAACTCGTACCACGCTTCCCCAGTTTTGAAATGCGCGAGTTCGTCGGATCGAGGATGGTACAGGGACAGGGTGATAAAGCGATCCGGCGCAGAGACGGCGACGGCGAGCGGGCTTTCACCTACGGTCGCAGCAAAGTGGCCATAGCCCACGCTATTGCCTCCACCCCAGCCGAAATCCTCCAGAAAACGGAGCGCGTTTTCCACTAGTTCGGCTTCTTCCCCGTCGAGCAAGAAGTAGAGTCCGTCCGTCCGGTATTCGGGCTCGGAGAACAGTGTGCCCTCTCCATCGGTAGTGCCGCTCAATCGATCAATGGTGCCATGCAAGCGGTCAGTACGCCGGGGAATCGGCACCGTAGTTTTTTCCCAGACATCGGACTCATAATACGAACCCTCCGAATAGTCGCCCTGCAAAAATTGATTGAAGTGATCGGCGGGAATATAGCGGAGCCGCTTGTACCGTTTGAGCCGCTGAGCTTCTTCGGGGCTCAGATCTTCCACAGGCGCCGGAGGTGGAAGCAACGGACGAGGCAAAAAGGGCTTCCAGACGGCGGTGCCGTCTTTGGCGCAGGGGAAAGCTGAGCTAAGCAGGAAGGGGGGCTGGCCAGCATAAAAGGCTTTTAGCAACTCCACCAACCTCGCCTCCGAAAAGACCTGACGGATCGCCCAGCAAATCAGTCCGAATAGGGTGTCCGAATGCAGCTCGTTGCGATAGGCCCCTCGGGATTGCAGATAGATCGCTTTCATCCATGCCCCTCTTTGCCCACCTCGTCCTCTGGCGACTTCATTATCTCATCCCATGATTGGCAGGTAGCATCCTCTCGGTTCAACGAGAAGTCACCCATGCCCCGCACAATGGCTTCGTCGGCTGGCCACTGACGGGCTTGTTTCCAGGCATCGCTACCTTCGCAGTAGTCTTGCCCACTTAAGAAAACAGGGTCGGCCAGCTTCAGGCGTATCTGGCCGTAGCCTCGGCTGCCGTTGCCGCCCAAGGTGCCGTCTTCAAGCAGGCGCAGCGCGGTCACTACATGGGCGAAAAAGTCGAGGTCGTTGACGCCGTCCACCTGATAGACTCCATAGATCATTTCCAAATTGAAGCACGATCCCTTGACCACCCGCTCGATGAAACGGGGATTGGCCGCCGAAGTGATGCGATCCAAAAAGTTTTCCGATTTCATCTCCGCGTAGAGTAAGTCGGTACTCAGATTCTCCCACATGCTTTGGGTCTGCTCGTCGGGATAGGCGTCCCTTACCAACAGCCGCGTGGGACCGCATTTGCGCGCATCTGCGGCCGACGACCCAAAAGGCCGACACACCTCGCAGCGGGCCTCGTTACAAGTATGCACCTTGCCATCCTTCACTTTGCCCGTAGCGAACTCCAGCATGGAACGCATCTTGCCTTTGAGGGAAGAGCCAGGGATATAGGGCCGGCGGCTATGGGGGTCGCGCACTACCGGGCTATCGACTCCGCCGATCTCGGCAGTGTCCTTGCCCGCCCCAATGTGCAGACCGGTGAGGCACTCGATTTTGCCGCGCATAATGATATTGCCAATAAATTGAGCCATAATGGTACTGTTCTCCTATGGTTTACGAATCTTTGCCGCCGTAGAATTTGTGGTAGGCCACGATAGATTCCATCAGGATGAAAAAGTTATCCCGCGCTTTTTGCGCTTTTTGGGGGTCTTCGCTTCGTACTACGCTATCAATCGCCTCCACCAATACATCCCGTAAGCCCCTCAAATTATTTTGCCGACCACTGGCATAGGCCAGTTTTGGCTTGAGGAAGATCAGGCGGCGATTGATATCTTCGGTATCGGGTTGGGGCCGACTCGCGCGGACGCGAATGTGCTGGACCGCACCGTAGATATTGCGGATCTGGTTGGCCTTAATGTTCCTTGCCAGTTCCTTGCCCAACTCTTCACCCCGGCGGTTCAGTTCCTGGGGAGTAATGGTGCCCAAATTAATGGGCTGTTTGTTAGCCCTGGTGGTCTGGTCCCTCCGACGGTCGGCTCCTCCACCCCCACTTCCTCTGTGTTCGTTAGCCATGATGGTCTCCTACTCTGTGTTGAGGTTTCGCGTCTTGTACAGTACGTATGATGCAGGTACGGCGATCTGGCGCATCAATTCCGGCTCGTTGACCAGTCGTCCCAAGGCACCTATTCTGCGTCGGTCTGCCTCCATCTCCTGATTGTCGCTGATCGCCTTGCTGGTGGCCCCGCGTCGGGCTACGAGATATTTGAGCTGTATTTGAGTTTTTATTTCGGCTTTTAATTTTCCTTCTTCTTGGGCCAACCGGCGCTCGGCTCCCAAGCTCAACAGACGATGCACAAACGAGCGGGGCAAGCGGTTGTTTGGGTCCGCTTCGGTCACCAAGTACAGTAGTTCGTCGCCAAAGGCGAGCAACTTGTCGAGCCGTTCCCAAGAGACCTCTTCGTCAAACAGGCAGGCGGCATTCTTGTCTGGGAAATCCTTGGCCCGCTTCTCCAGTTTGCCAGCGGCTTCGGCAGCCCGTCCGATGGGGAAATCCGGCTTGCAAAAAAACAGACCGCCGGAAAAGGTCAGATTGGGATTGCCACCGCTGAACTGACCAAAGTCCCGCCGCAAGGCGCGACTGAATTCAAGGGCGTTGATCCAAGAGCCTACGGCGAACAGGTCGTCGCCTCCGGCGTAGGTGATGTACATATAATGATCTTTGGCCAAGGTGTTGACATAGCCAGAGAAGAAGGTCTCCAATTCGCGGCTCAAAGTGGCTGTGCGCGATAGAGATCGCTGTTCCCCCAACCCCGAAGCGAATACTGCGCCCAGCGCATCGACATCGAGGCGTACCACTCCCAATAGCGGGTATTTTTCACTATTGATTTGGGCCAAGTGTTCAAAGTCCAGCGGCCCCTTCTCTTGCTCGTCAATGGGGGCGTACTGGCCGAGTGGCCGGAACCCGAAGCTGAGGCTATGTCGCGTACCCAAGGCCGCGCCGGCCTGAGTCAGGAAATCACTGCGGTTGAGCCGTTCCACATGTACGCGCTCGGCTGGGGTTTCCCCTACTAGCTGGACAACCTCTTTCCAGTCGGCAGCCAATTCCCAAGCAAAACCTAATTGGGCGAATTCCCCGTCCAAATTTTCCCCTTCAAACCGCACCAAGAACTCTGCCCGGACGATTTGGCTCCCGGTCTCCACATGTTGTTTACAGGTCATACAGGTCTTCCCGGAGCCTTTGACGAAATCAGCTTGGCATACCGGGCAGACGTCCATGGTCTGGTCATAGTCCGGCAACGCGAACAGTCGCTCATCCAGTACGGAGCGGAATTTCTGCCGCTTGGCCCGGCCCAGCTCGTAGCCCGATTGCTGCATCAAACGAGGGAAATTGGCCAGCAACTCCTTATCGGCCGAGGTGGCTGCGCTCACTAGTGCCAGATCGCCCCGGTGCTGGTCGATCAACCAGCGGTTGACCTGCTCTTCGGCCTCGGCCAGCTTGGTTTTCAGCTCGTCAGTATGGGGCGCAAGGATCGAAAAGTGCCCCCCGCCACAGTACAGCAGGTTGGTCGGAGGCAAATTCAATTTACGCAAGTAATAACGTGCTACGGTCTCGGCTAGTAGCACTAGAAATAGCGACCGTCCCCGTAAACGCTTGGCGGTATTTTTCGTCCCTCCCTCTTCGGCTGGGCTAGCCAGTTTATAGAGAAAGGACTGAACGCCCGATATATCCCCCTGAATCAATAGGAAAGGCTCCGCTTGCTGATGTGCCTCGTGTAGGCACACCGCAATGGCGGCCACCGAGCGGGCGTGATCGTAGAGCGAAATATCTGGATGCGATTTGTAGGCAGCCGAGGCCACGCGACTCAGATGCTTGCGAGCCACCGCCAAGAACGTCTCAATCCAACTCGCCAACTCGCCATCGGGCATTGTGCCGATCTCGGCGCAAAATTGCTCCCAAGCGCGGGCGTGCTCGTCTCGCGCTTGGTCCCGGTCGGGCTTCCACTCGACGGGCGTGACCCCTGATACGTGTTCGGGAAAGGGGTTGGCAAAATCCACCGGCCCCGGCGCATACCGATGCACATCCTGTGGTGAGGATCCCTTCCCAATGTTCACGGCGGTCAGGATACTCACCAGCGACCGCAGGGTCTCGGGACTGCCGTCCACCTGCCGATCCGCCGCCGCTAGATGGTCGGCCTCCCGCAGAAAGGGATCACCCAACTCACTATCGTGGTGATGGGCGACCAACCGGCGAACCTCCTCCCGAATCGGTTCCAAGCAGCGGAAACGACTCAGATACTTGCCTACAAAAAAATCCCCGTAGGTGGTGTGGCGCGTACGTCGGTCCGATGTCCTGAATTCAAATTTGCCTATATCGTGCAGCAAGGCCCCGACAACTAGGGCGTCTCTTGATACCATCAACCTTCTCCTGTATAAAATCCCGTAGCATCCCAGCCCAAACCCGTCTCTTAGCCCACGTACAGAGCCAACCCAAACTCATAAATATGCTTAAAAACTCTTCTGCTTGCATTGCTCACTTACCAAACCACTCGGCTGCTTTCTTCTTGGCGCGGTTTTTAATCTCAGGCGTCACATGGATCCCCACGGTAGCGAGTGCGGCGACAAACGCAGCCAAATCGTCGCTGAAGCCGACGACTGGGATCAGGTCGGGAATTAGATCGACCGGCAGGATGAAGTACCCCAACACTCCGTAGATAACCGTCTTGGCCCAGGCCGGTGTGTTAGGATCCTGTGCGGTGTAGTAGAGCGACAGGGCATGCTCGACGACTTCCCGACCCGCGGTACGTGCGAAGTTGCGCAACTTATTCCAGAAACCGGCCTGAGAATAATATTGCTCATCCCCCTGATTGATTAGAGTGTTCATGTTGTTCCTCCATTTAATGTTTGCTGCGGATTTACTGAAACTGTTCACCTTTTGCTTATACAGTCGCAATCCCCGTGCCAAACACAAAAAAACCTTCGAATTTTCTCAAAGATCAAGAAAAACAATAGGTTGTGCGATGTTTTCCTGAAACAGGAAATGGACGACAACATGTTCAGTCATGCAATTCTGCAGAAATCCCTGCAAGGTTGCAGCCATTCACTCACGATCCTTATGACTCTTTTTTAGAGATAAGCCATACTTTTCAGCTTTTCTACCCAGCGTTGTAGGGTCGATACCCAGTATCTCTGCGGCAGATCCTCTTTCGCCCTGAGTTTGCGCCAACGCTTCCTCAATTTTTTGCTTCTCAAACTGTGCCACTTGTTCTTTGAGCGTACCACTACCCGTGTCTAAATCTGTCGATTCAATAATATGCTTGGCTAAGTTTTCCTTGTGTACTCGAAATGCACCCGGAGGCGCGGCAATGACGATACGCTGAACTTCATTTTCAAGCTCGCGCACGTTACCCGGCCAGGTATAGCGGCACATAGCGTCTATAGCTGAGGCATCAAAGCCCACAACATTGCGTTTGTATTTTTCATTAAACTGTTCACAAAACAGGTCGATTAGCTCCGGTATATCTTCGCGTAGTTCTCGCAACGGTGGCATGTAAATGGTCAAAGCATTGAGGCGATACAACAGGTCCTCTCGGAAAGCCCCTTCTCGAACCATGGATTCTAAGTCGCGATTGGTCGCCGCAACAATGCGTACATCAATGTCTTTCTCCGGTTCATCGCTGCCAACCGCGCGCATTTTCTTTTCTTGTAATACGCGCAACAGCCTCGCCTGCCCATCACGTGATAATTCTCCTATTTCATCGAGAAAAAGGATACCGCCTTCGGCCATGCGAAACGCACCCTTACGCGGCCCGGCTTGTCCGGTATAAGTACCTCGTGTCGCACCGAATAGCTCTGCCTCTAAAAGTGTATCCGGGAATGCACTACAGTTAATCGGTATGAATGGTCGATCTTTTCTCGTGCTCTGCTCATGCAGTTCTTCACCTGCGCGTTCTTTTCCCGTTCCCGTTTCACCCAAGAGCAATACGGTTGCATCATCTGCATCAGCAGCTTGCCGAATCTGTTCTTTGGTTTTCCGCATAGCAGCACTGTTTCCGATCAATCCACCGGCATTACTCGATGTTTCTCTCAATCGCTTGTTTTCTGCTCTTAGACGTGGAATACGCCTCACCTCTTCTTGTGTTCTCTGTAGAATTCGGTCGTAGCTTTCATCGCCAAATACGGATATATCTCTTACCGATACATAGGGTAACTCTGCCAACTCAATACGCACATCAGCAGTAGAAATGTGTTGCCCGTCTGACGTGGGGATTTGCGTTTCACGAACAGGTGGAAAGAAAAAATCGCGATTCATTTCAATCTCTGGCGGTGTAACCAGCGCATGATACAGGCGATCTTGTGGGCGGCCAAAAAATTGAATAGCAGCACCGAGCAAGTATCCCATTGACTTACGTCCGCCTGCAAGCGAGCAGTGTAAAGCGACATGATCCTTCTGGGTCCAATCCTCAATCCAGCGGAAAAGTTGATTCCTGGCTAGGCGATTATCATCAGAGGTGCGGATATCGTCTAAAAAATTGCCCTCGGCATCTTTAAATACACGGATATGATCGGCGTCGAACTTGGCCGTATCGGGGTCGATATCGTAGTCCGACAACATCTTTGCAAATCGGCCTTCGTCCAAAAGGCGTTGCTGGCAGGTTGCTTTACCCATAGTTGTCGTCATCACAAATACTTCATCAATGGGCACATGGAGTTGGAAACGCAATGCCCAGAAAGTCTCTGTCATAACTTGCGGTGTGTTGCCGATCACAGCGATTAGTTTGTGTTTCATGTCTTCATCCTGCTCCTTTACAAAATCTCGTAGCGTCCTAGTCCAAACCCCGTCCCCTTGCCCACGTGTAGATCCGCGCCCAGCCGCAACAGTGGCATGAAGGGTTGCCACTCACCAGCGAATTCCACTTCGCCGACCAAGCCACCTAACTTCATTCTCCGATCCTGCCGTTGCGAATACCGCTCCCAGTCGTGCCAGCGCAGTGTCGTCGCCGCCGATACCCCGGCTGCCCGCTCAATCCACTGCCGATAGTCTAGGTCCAGCTCAGCCCCGCAGTGAAAGCGGGCCAGATCCGAAGCGCGCCGCAACAAGGATCGCACCAATAGAGAAAAGTCAAGCTGGCGAGTATAGCGCCCCTCGTTCTTGAGCCGCAGCGGCGTGTGCAGCCGCAGCCGGAGCCGCGTTCCAACGGCCTCGGTGTCAGGCGCACCAACGCCGACCGGATAGTCCTGCTCCAGTTGCCCAGTACCGGTCTGATAGATGCACCTATCGTCGCTAGGCTCAGGACCGAGGGCAATAACTCGCTGCAAAGCAGCTTTGCCGCGCCCGGCCCCTAACCCTCGCTGCCCCATTTCCTCAAAGGCGTAGATGAAGTAGGGCAGGTAGTCCAAGGCACGCCCCACCAAAACCAGTCCGACCCGCAATTCGGCTCCCGGCTCGTAGATTTCCCGCGTTTCCTCGGGCGGTTCAATCACAAAAGGATGCGGCGCAAAGGTATATCCGCGACTGTCCTTCTCTCCCTCACTATTGGACGGGGTCTCGAAGACATAGTAATACACGCACCGGTCGCTGATCAGACAGGTGGAACAGTCCAGATCCCGCTTGACACAGACTAGCTGTTTGAAGGTATGGCCAAAGGCCCCTCTAAAGGTGGATCCCTTGTAGGGAGGCAACCGCAATTGGCTAGCTGCGGTCATCTCTAGGCGGAAGCGGGCGTAGCGGATTTTGCGCAGTTCGTTCAGCATATCTATATCAGGCGCGTTCCACCTCAAACGCCGCTAGGTTGTGCTCATCCTTGCTGAACTCCACGCCAATCAGGTAAATCGGCTGGCCCAAGGCGCGGTACTTGTCCGCGTAGCGCCGCTCCTGCAACTGCGCCATCGCCGCACCCGCAGACGCCATCTCGACCACCTTGAACTCAAATAGATAGATGTTGCCATTGAATAGAACCGCCATGTCTAAGCGTCCGTGGCTGCTGCTGTCCTCCACTGTGATGTCCAGCCCCAGCCCCGCGAAATAGGAGTAGAACACGCTGGCGTAGTAGCCCTCGTAATTAGCGATGTCGTTGTTGGAATACCACTCGTAGGGAATGCTGGCGAAAAAGGCGTGGAACAGGGTCTCCAGCCCGGCGAAGTCGTTAGCCTCCAGCAGCCGGTAGAGTTGCACGCTGTTGGCCATCTGCCGCGTTGAATCGCGCACCAAGTAGCGCAGCAGGCTGCGGTTCAGGCTCTGCCGTACCTCCCGGTTGGGATAGCCCAAGCGATAGACGGGCTCGCCGCCAACGTCTTCCTCGTCGGTTATCGTCAGGTAGCCGGTCTGGAACAGCAGTGCCTCGGTTGCGATGTCATCGACATCAAAAGTCGATAGTAGTTCGTCGCTGCCGACCATCTCATCGAGTGCTAGGGAACTGACGCGGCGCTTGAACAGCGTTTCGATCAGAAACGTCGGAGTGCCGGTTTCAAACCAATAGGCGGCGAATCGGCGGCGGCGAAACAGCAGGAGGATGTCAAAAGGGTTGTACACCTTCTCGTCGCCGAGCCAGCTATAACCGTTGTACCAGTCGCGGATCTGGTCCCGGTCTAAGCCGGGCAACTCCGGGGCGAACACGGCGTCTAGATCGGCGTCGGTATAGCCGCAGAGGGCCGAGTATTCGGGTTCGAGGGTGATATCGGTGAGGTTGTTGAGGCCGGAAAACAGGCTGACCTTGGAAAACTTGCTCACCCCGGTGATGAACGTGAAGCGGATGTGCGCGTCGGCAAACTTCACGGTCGAATACAGGCCGCGCAGAAAGTCGCGGTTGGCGCGGGCGACCTCCGGTACTTCCAGTGCATCGAGAATCGGCTTGTCGTACTCATCGACCAGCACCGCAACGCGCTGACCGCTGCGCTCGTGCAGCACCTTCATCAAGTGGCGGAAGCGGACGGGCGCTTCGTCGTCGCGCGGGACGATCTCCGCTTCGGCCTCCAAGGTGTTTAATTGCGCCGCCACTTCCTTCCGCAAGTCGTCCGGCCCCTGGTAGGTGCCACTGCTGAAGTCGAGCCGCAGCACCGGATGACGCACCGACCAATCCCAGCGGTCGTGAATGTCCAGCCCCGCGAACAGCGGTTCGTTGCCTTCGAACACTTCCTTGAGCGTGTCCAAGAATAGGCTCTTGCCAAAGCGCCGTGGGCGCGACAGGAAGTAGTGCTTACCCTCGTCGAGCAGCCGGCGGATGTAGGCGGTTTTATCGACGTAGTAGCAGGTATCTTCGCGGACCTCGCGGAAGGTCTGAATGCCGATGGGTAGTCTGCGCTTGTTCATGGATGCATTCTTCGCTGGAATTACCCACCCAGCATCTGCGCTGCTTCTTCAAGCTGGGCTTGGGTGTAGGGAGATGCAAAGGCGCTGTCGGTCGGCAGGCCGTCTTCCATGAGCACGGCGGACGGGGGCGGCAACTCCCAGTCGCCCAATTCCTCTCGCTGCACTAGCGCGCCGCCGCGCTCCAATGCCGAATAGAACGGCAGGAGAAACATCATCAGCTTCTCCAAAAGCTGCTCGCCCGTCTCCGGCGACTGGCCGGTCTCAAACATTTCCTGAATGCCGAGTTGGAGCGCGTTCCAAGCGTTGTACATGAAGTAGCCGGGCCGCCCCGGAATCCGCCCCTCGGCATCGCCTCGGTGGTCGCCGAAGATCCGCATGTAGGCGTTGCCGTCGGCACCCGAGCTCATGTGCAGTGCCCCGTAGTACGGGCGCGTCGGACTCTCGTGTTCGTATGCGATCATCCCGCCGGGGACCCGCCAATTGGGGGTGTGGTACGCAGCGGCGCGCAGCCGACCCCGTCCCTTGGCGATCTCGTCGCGCAAAATCGAGTGGATGTACCAGACGCCGTGCAGGCCGTGAGTGTAGTAGTCGCTCATGGAGTTGTGCGCCACATAGCCCTTGATGTCGGGCAGGTCCGCGGCCTTGGCGCGCAAGTCGCCGGCGCTCTCGGAAAATTCCCACGTCGAGGCGGTCAACAGCGCCGTGCCGTGTTGCGTGGCCGTTTCCACCATCTCCCTTCCCTTGGCCATAGAGGTGGCAAAGGGCCGATTGACAAAAGTCGGAATGCCCGCTTCCAGAAAAGGCCGCGCCAACAGGGGGTAGAGCGAAATCGCGTTGATGTCGTCGATATAGACCCCGTCGATTTGGCCGATCATGTCCCGAGGGTCGGCGACCATGCGGACCTCTGGGTACTTTTCCGTAAAACGCTGGCTCATCCCCGCATCGAGGCACCAAGCGCAGGTCATCATCATGCCCGTCGTGCGAAGGGCGCCGGGCGGGGGATTCATCTTTTCGCCCCAGATATTGAAGGTGTGGCCGCCGGGGCCGATGATCACTCCGACGCGGAGCAGGTCGCTGGGCGCGGTGCGCTGAAAGCGTTGTTGGGCCATGATTCCTCCGAGGAGATGAAGGTTTGCGTGCGGCGAGCCTGAATGGTACTATATCCGCACTCTTTATCAAAATCCAAAGGATGCGGCCGTGAAAATTACCGCAACCAAAACCTATAAGTTCAGCGTCCCCACGGGCCAAGACACCGCCGCGCTAATTGCCAGTTCTTCCAAGACGTGGCTTTTCTTCAAGATCGAGACGGATGTAGGTCTCAGCGGCTGGGGCGAAGGCAGCGGCGAGTGGCTGGTGCCCTCGGTCGAGGCCACGCTCGCCGCGTGGCAAGAACTGCTCTTGGACCGCGACCCGCTCCACTACCGCGCGCTAACCGAGGATATCCAAAACCGCCTGCCGTGGAAGGGCGGCCCGGTCTTCGGCACGGCCATCGCCGCCATTGACGCCGCGCTGCACGACCTAGCCGGCAAAGCTTGGGGCGTGCCGGTCCACACGCTGCTGGGCGGCCGGCGGCGCGACAAAATTCGCGTCTATAGCAACGGCGGCAGCTTTGCCGCGCCGGAACAAGCCGCTGCGGGCGCGCGCCAGATCCAAGACCAGGGCTTTGCCGGCGTCAAAGGCAATCCCTTGGAGAGTCGCACGTGGCCGATGGATGGCGCGGCTATCGACCACTCGGTCGCTTGCGTCGAAGCGATGCGGCGGGAAGTGGGTGCCGAGTTCGACATTCTCCTCGACGCCCACGGCAGTCCCACCCCCGAAATGAGCGTTGAATTCGCGCGGCGCACCGCGGCCAGCCGCCCGCTGCTGCTCGAAGAACCAGTCAAAACCGGCTCGGTGGAGGCCCTCTTAGAAGTGACGCGCAAAAGCCCCATTCCCATCGCCACCGGCGAGAAGCTCTTTACGTTAGAACAATTTCGTCCCCTAATCGCCGAGCGCGCCTGCGCCTATTTGCAGCCGGATCTCACCCACTGTTTCGGCATCGCGCATCTGCTTGAAATCGCCCGCGCTGCCGCAGCCGAACAGATGCTGATGGCTCCGCACAATGCCGGCGGCCCGCTCTGCACGGCGGCTACCCTGCAGGCCGATGCGCTGATGGGCAATTTCCTCATCCAGGAGACCAACCACTTCTGGCTTTCGATCTACGACCGCTATGTCGAGCACGATTGGCACGTCGAGGGTGGCCATATTGCCCTCTCCGACGCGCCCGGCCTCGGCGTTGAGGTCAAGGAAGCCGATCTGGCCGCGCAGCCCTACCAGCCGATGGCCTATCGCCAATACCGGCACGCCGACGGCTCGTGGAAGGGGTGGTAGCGTGCGCGGTATGGCTCTCCCCCAACAGAAAGAGGTCGGGTAATGGCCGAAATGCTCTACTTCACCTATGGGTCCAACTTGCTCAAGCACCAGATGCAGGCCCGCTGCCCGGGTGCCCGTCTCCACTCTGTGGTGCGCGTAGAAGGCTATGAGCTGTGTTTTCCGATGATTTCCTTCACGCGCGGTGGCATGGGCGTAGCCAGCATCCGGCCCAACGAGGACGCTTACGTCGAAGGCGTCATATACGAAATGACGGCGGACGACTTCAGACGCCTCGACCACTACGAAAGCGAGGGCATCAAGTACCGGCGGGACACGATAACGATACCTAAGCTCGGCGAAGTTTGGACGTATCTCTCTCGCCTCGACGCCGGACACCACTATTCGCCCTCGGAAGAATACCTCAAAGCCGTGATCCAGGGAGCTGTCGAACACGGCCTTTCCGCCGCGTACATCGACACCTTACGCGCCTTTTGGGACAAAGAACAGGAGTGATCCAATGGCCCAGCAAACCATGCTCAACATCGAAAATTTCGTCGACTCCACCCCCCTGCTCGACGCGGCCGACGCCTTGCGCGCGCGCGCGACCGAGCAGGGCTATTTGTTCTTCCGCTCGCTGCTGGATACAGAGTCGGTGCTCGACCTGCGCCGCCAAATCCTCGAAGTATGCCAAAAGCACGGCTGGCTCGACGACGACGCGCCCTTGATGGACGGGGTCTCCCGCGACGGACAGCTTTTCATCGAAGGCCTCTCGCCCGAGTGGATCGCCTTTTACACCGATGTCCAGCGGTTGCGCACCTTCAACGCCTTGGCTTTGCACCCGGCGATCTTGGCGATGTTTGCCACGCTCTTCGGCGAGGAGGCTCTGCCCCACAGCCGCAATATCTGCCGGGTAATTTTCCCCAACGCCCTAACGCACACCACCCCGCCGCACCAAGACAATTTCTACATCGGCGGCACTGACGAGACGTGGACCGCTTGGATCCCGGCCGGTGACTGTCCGGCCACGCTGGGCAGCTTGGCAGTGGCGCCGGGCAGCCACAAGCTGGGCAAGCTAGACGTTCAAAAGGCGACTGGCGCGGGCGGTAACGCCGTCGAGCTGCCCGAGGACACGCTGTGGGCGGGCGGCGACTTTTGCGCTGGCGACGTGCTGATATGCCACAGTCTCACCGCGCATCAGGGCCAAGACAACGAAAGCGGTGATCTCCTGCGCATCTCGCTCGACTATCGCTATCAGCCCATGAGCCACCCCGTCCGCGAAGATTCGCTGGAGCTGCACATGCACTTTACGGATTGGGAGGACATTTACGCCAAATGGGACGCGGACGACCCGCTCAAGTACTACTGGCGCGCGTGGGATTTGCAGATCAACCCCCGCATTCGGTAGGTAGCTACACCGCGGCTTTTGCTTGATTGTCGATGCCGACCGCGTCTGCCACTCGGGCAAACCCATCGCGCTCCAACAGGTGTGCCAACCCCGCGTTGATTTGCCGCACGACTCCCGGTCCCCTGAAAACCAGCGCTGAGTATAGCTGCACGAGCGAAGCCCCAAGGCGAATTTTGCGGTATGCGTCGCGGGCCGATGAAATCCCCCCCACGCCGATGATCGCGTGCCGCTGGTGGTCGATCCGCCCGTACCAGAAGCGCACGGTTTCGTCGATCAGGCTCTGAACGGGCCGGCCGCACAAGGTTCCGGGCAGGGAGGCTAGGTGGTGGGCTGGCGACTTGAGCGGATAGTTCGTTCCTGGCGGCAGGTTGAAGATGAAGCCCTTGACGAAAGCAAACGGATCGACCGACTCCAGCATCCAGTCCAGCCGCGCCGGATCGGTGTGCGCCGTGAGCTTGAGAAAGATCGGCGGCAGGTCGTCGATGGCAGCGCATTCGCGCAGCAGGTCGCGCAAATGATTCCCGCCGGTGAATGGGCTGACGCCGCCGGTCGTGTTCGGACAATTGAGATTGAACGCGATGTAGTCGGCCCGCCCGACAAAGGGCACTAGGGCCGCGGCTAGCTCCGCCACGACCGCATCGGGTGCAATGGCCTGCCCGGTATTGGTTTCGACTAGGTTGATCCCCAAGGGCACGGCCGTCGGCCGCTGGGCCACGCGATCCGCCACGACTGTGGCCCCGTCATTGGGCACTCCATAGTTGACCACAATGGCCTCGTCTAATGGCAGGCGGAACAAGCGGGGCCGCGGATTCCCAGCCGAAGGATGGGCCGATACCGACCCCACCTCCACAAACCCAAAGCCCATGGCCGCAAGCGCTTGGATCACCCGGCCGTTCTTGTCGAACCCCGCCGCCATGCCCAGCGGATTGGCAAAGCGCAAGCCGCCCACTTGGGTCGTCAACCGCGCGTCCGCAAAGGCAAAGAGGCTGGAGAGCAGATGGCGGCCCGCTGCGGAAGAACCGACCCGCTCGCCAAGCGCGAGGGCCTGCTCGTGGATGCGCTCTGGATCACAGCGGAACAGGAGGGGGCGGACGAAGCGTTGGTATGCGTTCATTAATTATAATCAGGTTGTGTTGACAGATACATATTTGTAGGGGCGACCGGCCGGTCGCCCCTACATCTGATTGCAACCCGTCCATTCATGTCAACATGATTGCAAATGCCCATTCATGTCAACGTCCAATGGTTGCAAACGCCCGTCCATGTCAACCCGACTCAACCTCTCTCATAGGAGTTTACCTCATGCCGCTCGAATTGATTGCCGATCGTCCCGGCCATGCTGTCCTCAGTTCGTATCAAGAACCGCCCTTAGCCCCGGACGAAATCCGCGTTCAAAGCCTCTTCAGTTCGGTCAAGCACGGCACCGAACTGCGCGGCTTCCGCGCCGACACACCCGACGCATCCGACCGCTGGGACGGCGAACTGCGCCTGCACCGCCGCGGCGAATCGGTGGCCACTGGCTTCCCTCGACACCTCGGCAACATGTGCTTGGGCGCGGTCGTCGAAGTGGGTGCTGAGGTCACAGCGCTGCGGGAAGGCGACCGGGTCTTCGCGCATTTGCCCATCCGCGAAACGCACACTATAGCGGCGGCGCGCGTGCAAAAGGCCCCAGACGGAATTTCGCCGCAAGCCATCATGTATTGGGACCCGGCCGACTTTGCCGTCGGCGCAGTGCGCGATGGCGCGGTGCGCTTGGGCGACCGCGTCGCCGTCTTTGGACTCGGTGCTATCGGGCTGATGGTCGCGCAGGCCGCGCGTCTGTGCGGTGCGCGTTGGGTGGCGGTCGTCGATCCCATTGAACGCCGCCGCGCTGCGGCTCTGCGCCACCACGCCGACTTGGCGCTGGACCCGGTGGCCATGGACGCTGGCTTGGAGATCAAGCAACACACCGACAAGATCGGCGCGGATATCGCCTTTGAAACGAGCGGCTCCTACCGCGCGTTTGAAGACGCCATGCGCGCGACCTGCTACGCCGGCACCTTGGTCTCGACTGCGTATTACCACGGGGAACAGGGCTTGCGCTTGGCCGGCGAGTGGCACCGCAACCGCATTCAGGTCATCTCCAGCCGCGCTTGCAGCGAGCCGTTGCCGCAGGCGAGTTGGAATTTCGCCCGCATCCGCGCGGAGTCGCTGGCCCTGTTGGTCGAAGGCCGTTTGCAAGCCGACGACCTCATCGACCCGGTCGTGCCCTTTGCCGCAGCCGCTGACGCCTATCAAGAGATCGACCAGCATCCCGAGCGCTCGATCAAGCTCGGCATCGATCACGGGCTGGCGTAGCGGCCAAACGACTCACGAGCTGGTAATCAGCCGATGTTAATCAGCCGGTTGCCCGTCATGCCGGTGCAGAAGTCGATGATGAGCCACAACCCGGCGGTGCCAAACGCGCCTAGCACCAGCCCCAAGAAGAACGGGCGCAAGCGCGTGTAGAGCCGGGGACCGCCGTATTTGAGAATGAGCGCCTTAAGCAGCCAAGCCATAAAGACCGACGGCCAGATTAGTTGCACGGGATGCGGCAGCCCGATGGCCAAGCCGATGGGGTGAATGGGAAAGCCGACGAAGCGGTTTTTTATAAACGTCAACAGGCCCATCAAGAGCGCGCCGAGGCCGGCAAAGGACAAATGCCAAGCGTGGGTGGGTTGGAGGTTGTTGAGGTTGTTGGTAATCCAGTTGCCGGTATAGGTCGTCATATAGCCGAACTGCCAACTGCTCAGGTTGATGCCCCCATAGGTGTACGCGAGGTGGATGACTGCGGTGATGGAGCCAGCCATAGTGACGACAATGGCCACGGCAATGGCCCAGAACAAGCGACGGTATTCGAGGCGCGTCACTTCCGCCAGCTTGAGGCCCGTGGCGGCCGAGGCCATGACGAAGGTGCGGATGTCGGCCGACCAAGGGAAGTTGAGCGCCAGCGCCGTCAGGCCCGGGGCACCCACCGACGACGACCCGAGCGTGTTGACGGTAAACACGGCCGGAGCCACCGGAGCGCGGCAATAGGCCAGCCCGGCCTGCGAGATGATGCGGGCCAAGCCGACGAATATGACGAGGGCCGAAAGCTGAAAGACAAAGGCGGTCGGCAGGTTCATGTTGGTAGCATAGAGCGCGAACAGGCCGAGCAAAAAGCTGACGATAAATCCAAAGACCGCGACGCGGTACGGGAGCAATTCCCCGCTGTCGTCGATGGAGTCGTCGCCGCGCAGAGCCTTGCGCCAGACCTGGCGCAAGTGCTGACGCCCGCTCCACAAGCTGGACAGCACGAGAAAAAACAACGCACCGAGGGCGATGTGGGCGACGCTGGGCGGCGACGGCGAGGAATAGGGCTGCTCCGGGCCGATATTCCACCCTGTCATACGGCACAAGCCTATGGCCACCATGTTGAGGAAGGCAAAAAACCACACGCCCATGGAGATGTCGAGATTGAGCAAGTAGGAGAGGCCGACGACCTCGAAGTGCGGGCGAAAGTTGACCCCGATGGAGCGGCGCAAAAGGGGCACCCAGAGGTTGAGGTCGATCTGTGGGACGAAGTTGAAATAGCGGTGCAGGGCGTTGACCGAGCCGATGAGCGCGGGAATGGCAAAGCCGACCCAAGTAAGGTAATTGCGGTAAAAAGGTGCGACGACTTGGTCTTTGGCGCGGGCACTCATTTCGATGGGCAAGGTGGCCAGCGGGAAGTTGAGCCGCTCGCGCTCGACCCACTGCTTGCGCAGCACGACGAGCACGCACAGCGTGGTGAAGTACATGTTGACGACAAACAGGCCCCACGCCATAAGCGGCGTCGCCCAAGCCCCCCAAGGGATGCGTTCGCCTTGGGCGTTGCCTTCAAACAGCTTTTGGATGGCGGCGCTGTCCTCCGGCACGAGGAGCTGCGATATATAGGGCTGGATGATGTTGGCCCAGTCGTTTTCCGGGGTGGCGTAGTAAAAGAACCCGCCGAGGAGCGGGATCAGGTTCATGGTCAGGCCCCAAGAGGGAATGGCGGCCCCCACGACCATCATTATGTACACGGTGGCCAGCTCGCCGGTGTGCAGGCTGGTGCCGGTGAGCAATTTGGCGAGCGGGTTGATGAGCAAGGTGACGAGAAAAAACAAGAACAGGGCCGCGCCGGTCGAGTAGTCGGCGGCCATGGGCGAGCTGCGCATCACCAAGACGCCAAACGGTTCGCCCGCGGCGATGGCGAGGCAGCCGATGGCCCCGATGGCGATGGCGCGGAGGGAGACGCGGCGCGGAGGTGGAGGTGTCAATCGCGCACCACGGCTAGTGTGCGCTTGGCCGCTGTGCCGTCGGCTTCGAGGAGCAGGTGATAGATGCCGCTGGCTACGAGATTGCCGGCGTCGTTGCGGCCGTCCCACAGCACGGCGTGGTCTGCTCGCGCCGCACGTTCGCCTAAGTCTTGCTCCCAGACGAGCGTGCCGTTGGCGGTAAAGAGCGCGAGGCGGGTTTTTCTGCTGGGGAAGGCTAGGTCGAACGCCAACCGGGTGTGCGGGTGTTGGCCGGGGCGGAATGGGTTGGGGTAGTTGGGTTTGAGCAGGGTGGCGAGGGCGGTCGGCGCGTCGGTTAGGTCGGGATCGAATTGCGCGGTAAACAGGTGCTGGTAGGCTAGGCCCGTGTGCTTAGCCGAGGTAGCGACGAGGACGATCTCGTCGAACTGGTCCCAGCTACTGACGCGGATCGTCGGTTCAGAAACTAGCTGCACGGAGACGCTATCTGGGCCGACTAAGAGCAAGTGGCGACGCCACGCCCCTTGGTTTGCGTCAAAAAACAGATCGACCCCGCCCGAGCGCAGTTGCGGCTCAAGGCGCAGATAGGCGCTGCCGGTGGCTTCGACTACTAGGCTGGTGTCGCGGACGACGGTCTCGGCGGCGACGGCGATGTCGCGGGTGGGGACGGTCGGGTATTTGTCCCCCTCGGCATAGTATTCGTCGCGGTAGCGAGTGCCGGTGAAATAATTCCAGACGGCAAATTCGCCCATGACGATGCCTAGTCCTCCCGGCTCGACTTGGCGGATGATGCGGTCGAAATGATCGAGATCGACGCTTTTGCGCCGGCCCACTTCTTCCCAGATCAGGCGGTTGAGTTCGCGGTTGTAGCGCTGATCGAGGAAGAGGGAAAAGATCGCACTGCCGTAGGTGTGGAGGCTTTGATAAGGGCCGGAGTTGAGGGCGCGTTGGGGTTCGCCGAGGAAGTAGGTCAAGTACTGGAGATAATCGTCGATGTGCGGATAGGCTACTTCCTCCATCCACGTCGAGGTTGACTCCTGCCACCAACTGCCGTCGAATGTCGCGTAGTAGCCAAACTGAAGGGCGTGGTGGAACTCGTGGGCGATGGTCACTCGCAGGGCGTCCAGTCCGCGGGTCTGCTTGTAGCCTGGGTCGGTGAAGTTGTTGTCAATTTCTAGATGGCTGTAGGTGGTCGCGCCGGACGTCCCAGGATAGGCGAACCCATAAAAACTCCTGCCAACTCCTAGCTCGACAACATGAACGTCGTATTCGCCTCCGCCGCCCAAGCCGTTGTCCGAAGGGGGTGGATTGTAGCCGAGTTGCTCGATTTCGAGCACCCAAGTGCTGTCGAGGATGGAGAGCGTGCGGTCGATGTAGTCCGGGATGTCGTTGGCGTCGTCGTCTCTAGACGAAACCGCGTTGACTCCTGCGGTATCGTAGTGGACGCGAAAGTGTCCCGATGGCGAGAGGAGATTGTGCTGGGCGTCCGGCCGGTCTTTCACAAGTTTGCCCAAACGCGCCTGGAAGTCGGCGCTCAGGCTGGGAGCCGTGCTCATGGCTTGGACTAGGTGCGGGGTCCCGCAAACCGCCAGCCCGCCAGACTCTCGATAAATGGCCGGCAGTTGGTCGGGAGCGCGCACGCTGAGGACTTGGTAGATCAGGGCCGTCTCCAAGTCGAGTTCGCCGGCTGCGTAGGCCGCTTCGATCCGAGTTTTGGCTTGAATAGGTAGGGCGAATAGGAGGAGGACGGCGAGAATTTTAGCGGTCATAAATAGCTCGGGGCTGCGGTGAATGGTGGCCTGAGAAAGTAATGGCGCAACGGGGCGAGGCCAAATTTCCTTGCCGAGCACAGCAGAGGCTCGGCCATTGCTCGGCTGCGGCCGAGTAGATACATTCGCTCGCCGAGGTGGTTGATTTTCATTTCCTGAATATTATCGGAAATCCCCGAGGAGTATTTAAAAATGAGTCAGGAAGTACTGATGGTCGTCGGGTTCTTGCTCGGCTCGTATTCGATTGTCGGCAACGACGCAATTCAGACTTTGGGGACCTTTCTCAGTTCCAACGACCACCGTCCGTGGTGGGTGCTCTGGCTCTTCGCCGGCAGTATCATGACGGTGGTCCTCGTATATGGGTGGATGGCCCACGGCGATGTCTCCTACGGCAGGCTGCAGACGATCCCGGTGCCGGAGCACTTTAGCTGGATTTACTGCGTTCCGCCTTTCGTCCTGCTCTTGCTGACCCGCTGGGGCATCCCGGTCAGCACCACCTTCCTGACCCTGACGATCTTCGCGCCGAAGGCGCTGCCGAGCATGCTGATCAAGTCGTTGTCGGGGTACGCGACCGCCTTCGTGGCCGCTATTCTCATTTACAGACTGGTCACCCGAGGTCTTGAGTCCCGCTTCAACCGGACGGAGGGGCCGACGAGCCCTTGGTGGATTGTGGCTCAGTGGTGTTCGACCGGTTTCCTCTGGAGCCAGTGGCTGATACAGGACTTGGCGAACATCTATGTTTTCCTGCCGCGCGAACTGTCCGCGGGATGGTTCGCGGCAAGTATCGTCGTCATGCTGGCCTTGCTCGCCTTCATCTTTTACACCCACGGCGGTGCCATCCAGAAAGTGGTGCTGACGAAGACGAACACTACCGACATCCGCTCGGCGACGTTCGTGGACCTGATCTACGGCATCGTGCTGTTCCTGTTCAAGGAGGTCAGCCACCTCCCGATGAGCACGACTTGGGTCTTCGTTGGTCTGCTAGCTGGACGCGAGATCGCCATCGCCTGGAACGAGAAGCACCGCAGCCGTCAGGAGGTGTCGCGGCTGGTGTTATCCGATTTGGCGAAGATCTTCGCCGGTCTCCTCATCAGCATCGCCCTCGCCTTGCTGCTGCCCAAGCTGCTGTAGCCGCTCGGCCTCTGCGGCTCGCCAGCGTTCTGCATCGTCCTGCCTATGCGCTGCTAGGTATGAGATGCTTTGCTCCGCTCAGCATGACAGGGCCGCACGGGTGTCTCCTGCTGCGGCTCGTCACTCACCCTGTGCTGCGGCTTTAACCGCTTTTATGACTGTGACGGGTACGACGCGCCACAGGCAGGCCGCGTCAAAACCAGCGTCTGTCAGCGCGGCGAGTTCGTCTTCCACGGGAAAGTAAGTGTCTTCGTCGGCCCATTCCTCAAAATGGCCATAGGCGCGTTCTTCGGCGATGCCGCAGGAGACGAGGTGGGCCGCCCAAGTCTCGTATTCGGCTTGGCGAACGGACGGGTCGGCGGGCATGGTCGCATCCGCGTTGACGAACACGCCGCCCGGGCGCAATGCGGCGTGAATCGCGCTGAAGATCGTCCGTTTTTCGGTCATTGTGGGAACGTGGTGCAACGCGAGGGAGGCGACCACTGCGTCGCAGTCAGGTAGCGGGCCTTGGAACGCTCGCACGGTGTACTGCACTCGTGCAGCAAAGGGTGCGAGCCGCTCGCGGGCCTGATCGAGCATCTCGGCGTCGGCGTCGATTAGCTCGACCGTGG
The DNA here is from genome assembly GCA_965261395.1 of Candidatus Latescibacterota bacterium. Lineage (GTDB taxonomy): Bacteria > Latescibacterota > UBA2968 > UBA8231 > UBA8231. Next base: position 289,773 of record OZ253462.1, on the reverse strand, counting down.
CTCCCTCGCATCGCTGCAATACGGCTTGCGCCAATGCGCCCGTGCCAGCGCCGAGGTCGATTACTTTTTTCGGCTTGGTTTCGGCAACGGCGTCTGCGGCTCGCGCTAGCATTTCTTCGTAGGCGGGAATGAAAGCGCGAATGGTCTTATCGTACGCCTCGATTTCAACGCGCAGATGGCGTCGGACGGAATGGCTCATTGTCTTTCCTGTGGATCTGTGTGCGGAGCGTCTGATTTGGATGTCCTATTAATTACAAGTTAAGCAACAAAACATTGCATGGTGCTGCTATGAATCGTACTGATGAAACTCCCTCGAAGCCCCCGAAGCGACTTGGACGGCGAATCTGGAGGATCTTTCGGATTGTCTGGATCGCCGCCGGTATTGCATTCACACTTTGGCTATACGATTCATTCCGAGCAAGAGGCATCGACGAGAAAACACTCCAAAGCAACGTCCAAATTACTGTCGCCGACACTGACGAGGCGATTGTGTTTACACCTACGGAGCCGAAAGGTCCGATGGGCTTACTGTTCTTTCACGGTGGTGGCGTTGAGCCTAGCGCCTACGCACCTCTCATCCGTGCTGTTGCGGAAAACGGCTTCATTGCGGTAATCGTGAAGCTGCCCTATCGCTTTGCTCCGTTCAAATCCCACAGACGCGAGGCGATTAGCCGCGCGCAACAGATCGTTACTCAAACTGAAGCCGTGGATAAGTGGGTTGTCGCTGGACATTCCAAAGGCGGCAGAATAGCGACCGAACTTGTCCACGCTGATCGATCATTGGTAAGCGCACTCATTTTGATCGGTACTTCGCATCCAAAGGACTTCGATCTATCCAACATTGTGGTTCCAGTAAAGAAGGTCTTCGCCAGCAATGACGGTATTGCAACGGTGGAAATGATCGAATCGACGAAGCGGAATCTTCCAGAACACACGCAATGGATCGAAATCGTCGGCGGCAATCACTCGCAGTTTGGTTACTACGGACATCAGCTCTTCGATGGTCATGCGACAATCGATCGTACCGAACAACAGCGCCGTACACTCGAAGAAATACTCGCAACGCTTGAATCCCTGCAAGCAAGCGCGACGCAATAAGCGATGGATATTCTATCCGTTGGGATCGCTTGGGGTGCTTGGTTCCGCTGAATCGACACTCCAAGAAAGGAAAGACAAACGGCCCCCGGTCGATGATGACCTAGGGCCCGTTCTCTTTGAAGGCTTGGCTTGAAGCCGAGCGATCCGCTTGATCAGTGAGAGTGGTCGGTGGTGGAACCGGCGGCTCTCTTGATGTCGCCCCAGCTCTTATCCTCGGCGACGCCCGGAGACTGGGAGCCGATCTTCGCGGCAGGTAGTGCGGGTAGTGAATCGAGAACTACTTTCAGGACACCGTCTTCCTCGGTGATGTCGTCCGGAGACACGGCGGAAAACAAATCAAGCATGGCACGGCTCGAAACGAGGTTGACTACACTTACTGTGCTTGAGTCGTCGCTGATTACCATTTTCAGGACACCGTCTTCGTCTCCGAGTTTTTGGAGAATTTGATCGACGGTGGCCTCGGTCGCACCACCGAAGTTGACGGTGACGGCCTGATCGCCATTCTCATCTACGGTTTCCGTGATCTCAACAAGGTCGTCGAACGCCTGCTGTTGGCTATCGGACAGGGGCTCGTCGTTGAAGGTCACCGCGTGTAGTAGGCTGTTGGCAATGTCAGCGAGGGCTGCCCTCTGAGTGACAGCACCTACTAGGAGGATCGCTAGCGCGGCGAGTGCGGCGGCTAGCACGGGCGGCCGCAACCGCCGCCGGAGGTTCGGCAGCCAGGTCCGGCTGGGGGCGATCTCCGGCGATCCATTGCTCGACGCGACGGGGGTGGAGGTCGCATCCTCGGGACGCGAATCGGCCAGACGAGCGGTGAGCTTGCGATTGGCTTCCAAGAGCAAATCTGCGGGAAAGGCGGACTCGCGGATTGATTTTCCGGCCGCGCACAGCAGGGAGAAATCGCCTTTGAGCTCGATGGCTTCGGGATGGGCCTGCAGGTACTCCTCTACTTCTCGCTTCTCGGCGTCGGACAGTTCGCCGTCGAGGTATTCGATGAGTTTGTGTTCAAACTGCTCAGTCGTAATCATCGGTTAGCTTCCTTGGGGTTTGATGTCGTTGCGGATGGACTGTCGCAGGTGAGCCACGCGCGAATTTGTTTTGATGCTTGGAACGCTGCGGCACGTGCTGCTCCCGCAGAGCAATTTAGCAGCCGGGCGATCTGCTCGAAGGAACAGCCTTGGAAGTAGCGGAGGACGAAGACTTCTCTGCGGCGCTCGGGCAAATCCACAGTGAGACGGCGGATCTTTTCGACCATAAGACCATTTTCGAGTGCATCGTTCGCCTCCCAGTTGTGAGGTTTCTCCGCCGACTCGCTCCAAGAGACAAATCGCGCTCGCTGACGGTTGAAATCGATGGCGGCATTGATCGCCGTGCGACACAACCACGCCTTGGGCTGTTGCAGCGGACCGCGCTCGCTCGTAGTCTCGTGGAACTTCACGAATACTTCTTGGTAGAGATCGGCTGTCTCTTCTTGGTTTCCGTTGATCCGCCATATCAGACTCATGACCAGTGGCCCGTATCTTTCAACCGCCTGTTCTACGTGCATTGCATCTCCGTGATGTCAGGTGTTGAACAATTCTCGTGTGCACACGCTTATAGAACGATGTCGAGGACGGTTTGTTACTTCGGCGTTGGACGTTCCATCTGCTGATTCGTATTTTCGCCTTCCGCCTGAAGACTAGATAGGAGCGAAGATCAAGTATGCCAAAACATCGTCCCAATATTCTCTTCATCATCACGGACCAGCAATACGCCGGAGCCATGTCCTGTGCCGGCAACCCCGACGTGTACACCCCCAATATGGACAGCCTCGCCGCAACGGGGGTACGGTTCACCCGCGCCTATTGCACGCATCCCTTGTGCGGCCCCCAGCGCGCCAGCTTTATGACTGGTCTTTTTTCCCATCAAAATGGCGCGACCAGCAATAACACACCAATCAAGCCCGAGTACAGAGGCCGAACGCTCGGCAACCTCCTCGCCAACGCAGGGTATGACTGCGCCCTGTCGGGAAAATGGCATGTCCCCGGCACCACGCCCGAAGAAAGCGGCCTCGAAGTCATCTGCGGCAGTCGCGACGACGAGGTGCCTCAGCGCGCCATCGAATTCATGCAGCGCGACCGCGACAATCCCTTCTTCCTCTTCGCGTCATTCCTCAATCCCCACGACATCTGCCAAGTCGCGCGCAGTCAGCCGCTGCCGCAAGGACCGGTGCCGGAACCGGCCACCGTAGAAGAATGCCCGAATCTGCCCGCAAACTTTGCCATCCCACCCTATGCACCCGACATCCTGCAGATGCTGCGGCAGGCCAACCGCCGCGTCTATTCCACCATCGAATACACTGAAGACGACTGGCGACGGCTCCGATTTTACTACTATCGCCTGTGCGAAAAAGTCGATGCTGAAATCGGCGTGCTGCTCAATGGTCTGCGCGACCTCGACCTCGAAGAAGAGACCTATATCGTCTTCACCTCAGATCACGGCGATGGGCACGGTGCCCACAACTGGAATCAAAAAACCAGCCTCTACGAAGAGGTTATCAACATTCCTTTTATTATCAGCTACAAAGGGATCACGCGGGCCGGTAGCGTTGACAACACCCATCTCGTCTCCCTCGGCCTCGACTTGCTGCCCACGCTATGCGATGTCGGCGGTGCGAGCGTCCCCGATGGCCTCGAAGGGCTGAGCCTGCGACCGCTTGCCGAGGGCAACGCTCCCGAATGGCGCAGTGACCTCGTCGTTGAAACCATCATGGACATTGGCTCGGGCCCAGGCGGTGGCGGTGCTTCGCGTGCCGTGCTAACCGACCGCTACAAATACAGCGCCTATCCCATGGGCCGCTACCGCGAACAGCTCGTCGATCTGCAAACAGATCCGGGCGAAATGGTCAACCTCGCCGTCAACGCGCGGTTCAAGGATGAGCTCGACGATCATCGCCGTCGCCTGCGAGCATGGTGCGAGAAAACAGAGGACGAGTTTCTGAAATTTTGTCTGTGAGCACGGTTGTCCCATTCTCTTTGAAGGTTCCGCTTGAAACCCTGCGTCTGAATTGCTTCCGCTAGACGATCTTTTAACATTAGTCTGTGCGATAACCCCAATCTGCCTCGCTCGCTCGAAGAGGAATTTGACTAGGAGACTGCCGTGGAATTGACCAAGAGGCCCCGACGACTCAGGCGCTCAGAAGCAGTGCGCAGCTTGGTGCGCGAGACCCACTTGCGCGTCGATGATCTGATTTGCCCGCTGTTTGTCACCGAAGGCGAAAAAACGCGCGCACCCATCGACGACATGCCCGGCCAATATCGCTTCTCGGTTGACGAGTTGGTCGATGAATGCCGCGAGCTGTGGGAGCTGGGCATCCCAGCGGTCAATCTCTTTGGCTACTCGACCCACAAGGACGATCAGGCCACCCAGTCCTACGACCCGCAGGGCTTGATCCAACGAGCAATCCGCAGCCTCAAAGCTTCGGTGCCCGAGCTCTGCGTGCAGACCGATGTGGCCCTCGACCCCTATACTCACCACGGCCACGACGGCTTGGTCGTCGATGACGAGGTCGTCAACGACGAGACCGTAGAGGTGCTGTGCAAGATGGCGCTTTCGCACGCCGAAGCGGGCGTCGATTGGGTCGCACCCTCAGACATGATGGACGGCCGGGTCGGAGGCATCCGCCGGGCACTCGACGCGGCCGGTTATAAAAACGTCGGTATCTTGGCGTATTCGGCTAAATACGCCTCGTGCTTTTACGGCCCGTTCCGCGACGCGCTCCAGTCGGCACCCAAGAAGGGCGACAAGAAGACCTATCAGATGGATCCGGCCAATGGCCGCGAGGCACTCAAAGAAATCGCGCTCGACATTGAGGAAGGAGCCGACGTGGTGATGGTCAAGCCGGCGCTGGCCTATCTCGACGTAATTGCCGCCGCTCGCCAAGCCTTTGACGTGCCGATTGCCGCGTACAATGTCTCCGGCGAGTACGGGATGATTGTGGCGGCTGTAGAGCGGGGGTGGGTCCAGCGCGAGCAGGCCGTTATGGAGGTGTTGACTGGGATTAAGCGGGCCGGCGCAGACATGATCTTGACTTATTTTGCCAAAGAGGTCGCCGGGTACTTGCGCGAATAACTCAACTATGCAACTCAAAGACAAAGTCGCCCTCATCACGGGCGGAGGTCGCGGCATTGGTCGCGCTATTGCTATGGGCTACGCTGCCGAAGGGGCGCAGGTCGCCATTGCCGCGCGCAGTACGGCGCAACTCGACGAGGTTGCCGCGGCGATTGCTGCGCAGGGCGGTGAAGCCCTCGCTGTGCCGACCGATTTGCGGGAGCGCGCAGCGGTGGAACGCCTCGTGCAGAAAACAGTAGAGCGGTTCGGTCGGATCGATATTCTCGTCAACAACGCCGGCGTCAATCCGCGCGGGCTGTTTTTAGACGCGACAGATGAACAGTGGGAGCAGGCGTGGCAAATTAACGTCATGGGCGTCGTCCGCTGTTGCCGCGCGGTATTGCCCATTATGCAGCGACAGGGCAGTGGGAACATCATCAACGTCGGCTCCGGCATGGGCCAAGTCGGCCACGCGGACCTCAGCGTCTATTGCGCGTCTAAAGCGGCCTTGCACGGGTTGACCCAAGCCATTGCAGAAGAAGTGTGGAGCGAGGGCATCATCGCCAACGTTCTCATACCCGGCCCGGTCAAGACGGAGCTGTCAAAACCATCTTGGCAAGCAGCTAGCAGCTTCCGCGCCGCGAGCGACCCGTGGAAGGAGCCAGAACAGGTCGTCGCCTCGGCACTTTTCCTCGCCGCTCAACCCCCAGCCAGCGGCATGACCGGCCAGATCCTCAGCATCATGCGCCGCACTAGTCCTTAAGAGTGTCTAACTAGATTCCCAAGTACAGATCCCGTCCTTCGGCCAATGCCTCGATCTTGCGGTCGGCGATGGAGCGTTTGAGCATCCAAAAGCCGCAGTCTGGGTGGATGAAGCGGATGCGGTCGGGTCCGGCAGCGGCGGCAGCGGCTTCTATGCGGCGGGCGATTGCTTCGGCCGTCTCGATGTGGTTGACCTTGATGTCGATCACGCCGATGCCGATGCCGATGCGCGGGTCGATGTGTCGCAGGGCGCTCAGGTCGCTTGCCGGGCGGTGGGCGAGTTCGAGCACTAAATGATCGGCGCGCAGCCCGTTGAGAAAGTCGAGCAGGGCGCGCCACTTGCCCTGCTGGATAGTCTGGCCGCCGTAGTTGCCAAAGCAGAAGTGGACGGCCTTTTGGGTGCCTGTGTCGATGCTGTCGAGTACGGCGTTGATGGCGCGGGCTGCGAGGGGGCCATCGGCTGGGTTGCCGGGGATATTGGCCTCGTCGATTTGGACGCAGGCGCAGGGCAGGCCGCGGACTTGGTCGGCGAGGACGTGGGCAACGGCCATCAAGAGCGCGGCAAAGTCGCCGTAGTGGTGATCGAGGAGGGTGCGGGCCAGCATGTAGGGGCTGGTCAGGGTGAACTTGAAGGGGCCGCCGGCCACGGCTGCGGCGCGGGCGCAGTCGGCGAACAGGTCGAGGCTGCCCGCGCCGAGTTCGGTTTCCACCACGGCCGCGGGCTTGGCCCGGAAGTCCATACTTTGTTTGGCGGCGAATTCCTCGGCCTCGCGGCGGCCAAATTCCGCGCGGGTGCCGCCCATGGGCCGGACGAAGTACTCGATCATGCCGTTGGTGTCCGGATGGTTGATGTCGAAGCGGTACAGCTCGCCGTCGGTGGGTAGGTCAATGCCGGCTTGGCGCTGGGTGTCGAACACCACGCGGGTGGCATCGACGAGGCCCTGCTCAGAGGGCAGGGCTTGGAGCCATTCCGGGACGGGGTAGGAGCCGACGGTTGTGGTTTGGATGGTGGGTGTATTGGACATGGTTTCCTCGGAGACGTAGAAAAATGGCTACGATAAGGGCTCAGCGGCGGCAGCGCAATAGGCGCTATTGCCGTTGGGCCGGAAGCCGAGGTGTTGTTCCGGCGACACGTGCTAGGCGATGTCCGACGGGGTACAGGTGAGGCCCAAGGGCCGGTCCTAGCATTTATGAGATGCGTTGATATTTGCAGACCAAAGACACATATTGAGACATGAAAACGACGCAGAACAGAGAGTATGAGAAAGCAACGAGAGGGACTCGAAACTAAAACAGCTTCTAACATGTTCAGGAAGGTGAATTTCACCGCGACCCGGCCGATCAAATCATCGTTGCAACCGCCCGCGAGTACGACTGTGAGCTGCCCACGGTTGATCGAAAAATACTGCAGTACGCGCACGTAAAGACGCGGTAGGTTCACCCGCTTTAAGGGGCATCATCTCTTCTTTATCCTTATTTTATCGCGGCGACGTCAAGCGAGGCCGCTATCATTGATGCTTCTCCATAGCTTACCTACGCCATACACCACTTCCGCGACATAACTCTGCCTCTCTCGTTCGTTTGCCAGCAGTTTGAGGTCCTCGCGGGTCGGGCATTTCAGATTCAGATCAGGGGCATCTTGATACCAAGGCCATGATTCGTCGCTATGGCCTTGCCCGGGAACTTTCTCAAGTACTTCCTTGAGCCTGTTGTACTCGTCTTCGCTTTCTTCTTTTGGGCATAGGACGCCGAAGTAAATAGAATCTCCAACCTCAACGCCGAGAAAGGCATGATGGCCAAACTTATACCATATGCCGTGGTATCTGGAGTTTTCCTGGATAAAACGCCTGATCCTCTCTTCGGTGATGTCCGAATCTTCTTCGGAGAGGTCGGGAAGATCCGTAATTTCCTCCTTCAGCTTACAAGCGATCTCTTGCCACAGCTTGTGCAATAGTGAAACTCTCGCTTCGACCATAGCCTCTTGCAAGTCATGGACGAGAACGAGGTTGTTGTCTTTCAGGCAAAGTTCCTTCAAGTCCGTCATATAGGCCTCCTTATAGTCCGTACCTGTCAGCTTTGCGATCAAGTGCAGGTACTGGGCAACCGACTCCCGTAGCGCGGGTTCATCGAAAGGCTCCGGGCGTCCGGCTTCATGTTTCTCGTAAAGCCGCGCCGCCTCCAACAACAACAATCGGTAGTTATCGCTCATGCCTTAGCCTTCCTGTACGTAAATGGGTCGTTCACATCAATTTCAAATAACACACTGCCAAGACCTGAAACTGAGAGAGTTCGCATCGGGTTGTCTCCTTTTTTTAATCGGATTACTATCAAAGTCGTCTGATCATTATTATTTCATATCCCCACTCTTCTTCTCGGCGTTCTGGGCTTCGATACCTCGCGCCGAGAACAGACTGATAGCGCAGAAAGCAATCACAAGAATTTTGTTCATGGCAAAAATTCCCCTCCCTTTCAATGGGTTGATCTGCCGTGATATAAGTGGAAATTCTATATGGAGTAGTACGAGGCCGTACACCTAATCGTCATGGTTACAAAACCACGATGATCAGAGAACTCCGTGAACACGTTTTCAGATAGATCTAAAAAAAACGGCTCTAAAAAGATGCTTAGTTATGTTCGGGATATTTTTTAAGTCAGAACTTTCTCGCCGCTCCTCCGCTGAGTATAAAGAGCCAACGACCCTGCAGGGTGCCGGGCCATGCCTCCATCTCACAGAGTGATTGAGATAGTTCTGCCTATTCGCCGGGCTTCAGGGAGCTACCCTGTGCCGAATACAGGCTATTTTATTCAACAGATAACCCGACGTAGTGCGGGCACTCTGTTCGATGAAGGCACGAATAAAAATAGGACGGCTATTCCCATTGTCAACAAAAAGCCGCCTGCGCTCGCAAGCGGGCGGCTCAGAAAAACAGCTTCTCTATCCTTTATATATAATGCGGCTCACGGACGCCCGAGAAGATACCACGCAGTAGATCCTCATATCCGCCGTTATTTGCTTAACCACAAGATGCTCGTCCCTACCTCGAATCGCTCGGCGTGTTTAGCGTGCGGCAGCTTGACAACTATACGTATGTTCAGTATATTTTGTGCCGCTCACACGTTGATTTCCTCGTCAGGAACTGCCATGTCTCGGTCTCAGCAAGCAGTCCAAGAGCGCTATCGCCGGGCGCTCGACGCCTTGACCCAAAAGCTCCAACAAGACCGCACGGTCTTGGCCGCCATCGTCTATGGTTCCTATTCGTACGACCAAGTTTGGGAGAAGTCCGACATCGACTTGTGGATCGTCATGGCCGACGACCCCAAGGTGCGGCGCTATGAGGACCACTGCCTCACCGAAGAAAGCGTCATCATCCACGCCAACCTCATCCCGCGCAAGCGTTTCCAGTTGAACATAGAAGGCTCGCGCCAAGGCGGTTGGCTCGACTTTACCTTCGCCCACAGCACCCTCCTGTTCTCCAAAGACGAGTCCATTGCCGCGTGGTACCAAGACGCCGAGCGCATTGGCGCGCGCGACCGCGACTACCAGTTGCTGCGGCGCGCCCTTCCGCTGTTGGCCACCTTGGCCAAAGCCCAGAAGTGGTACCAGGTGAAGAAGGACTACAACTACAGCTTCCTGTGGCTCCTCAACGTGGCCGACCAGCTCGCCAGCGTCGAGTGCATCCTCAACGGCCAAGCCCCAGGCCGCGAGGTCATTCACCAAGCCCTCGCCTTTAATCCCGAGTTCTTCAACGCCATCTACACAGATCTCATCGCCGCCAAAAAAAGTGCCCGCACCCTCAAGGTGGCCCTCCAGCGCGTAGAGACCTACCTCAACGACCACCTCTGGGACCTGTTCCAGCCCCTGATCGACTATTTGGAGGAGGCCGAGGCCATGCGCACGGTGTCGGAAATAGAGGAGCACTTCAAGATGGAAGGCGCGGACTTTGCCTGCGAGTGGCTGGTTGAAAAGGGCTTGCTGCAAAAGATGTCGGCGCCGCTGCGCCTCACCGAAAAGAGCCGCATAGAGCTACAGGAAGCGGCCTATCACTACGACGGCGACGGGTCCGATTGGGGCCTGCACTAACGCAAGAGGGCACACACTGTGGCTATGCGAGACGCGATCGCCATCAAGGGCGCACGCGAGAACAACCTGCGGAACATCGACGTCCGCATTCCGCGCGATAAACTGGTCGTCATCACCGGCATCAGCGGCTCGGGCAAATCCTCACTGGCCTTCGACACGGTGTACGCCGAGGGCCAGCGGCGCTTCATGGAGTCCATGTCCACCTATGCCAAGCGCTTCGTCGAGCAGATGAAGAAGCCGGATGTCGATTTCGTCACCGGGCTTTCGCCGGTCATTTCCATTGAGCAGAAGACCATCTTCAACAATCCGCGCTCGACCGTCGGCACCATGACCGACTTGTACGAATACCTGCGCATGCTCTACTCCACGGTGGGCCAGGCCCACTGCCCCTATTGCCGCCGTCCCATCGCCTACCGCACGCCCTACCAGATGGCCGAACACTTGCTGTCCCTGCCGGCCGGGGCCGAGGTAGAAATCCGCGCTCCGGTCTTTAAGATCTACGGCGAGGACTACGCATTCCTCTTTGACGACATTCGCACCAAGGGCTATCGGCGGGTGCGCATCGAGGGCGAGCTATGCGACCTGAGCGAGGAACTCGAGCTCGACGAGAACGAGGATTTCCACATTGAGGTGGTCATCGACCGCTTCGTCATCGGCGGCGACCTGCAGAAACAGCTCCTCGCTTCCATCGAGCACGGCCTAGTGGTGGGCGAGAACTTTCTCAGCTTCCACCTGCTGAATCCGCAGATCGCTTCTGCCCAAGAGGTCGCGGCCTTCTACGAAGGCTTCGGCTGCCCCGAGCACCGCCTCAGCATGGCCGAGCTGACCCAGGGCTACTTCACCTTCAACGAGCCGCTCTCCGCCTGCGTCACCTGTTCGGGCTTGGGCACCTATCTACAGGTCCATCCCGATCTGCTGGTACCCGACAAGAGACGAAGCATTATCGACGGTGCCTTTGTGCGCGAGGCATTCAACTACGACCGCAATGGGTGGGGCGGTCGCATCTTATGCAGCTTGGCCCAACACTACGGCTTCGACTTGGACACGCCCTTTGCCGAACTGTCCGACCGCATCGTTGACGTGCTGTTCTACGGCACCAAAGGCAAGCGCTTCACTATTGTCCTGCCGCCGGGCGCGACCGAAGGTCGTCGCTACAAAGGGCGTAAAGTCTCTTTCGATGGGATCATCAACCAAATCGATCGCCGCTACCGCCGCTACCGCCGCCAAGGGGTGGCGCATTCAGGGATGGAGGACTACCTGCGCAAGGTCATGGTCGAGTACGACTGCCCAGACTGCGGCGGCACGCGGCTCAAAGCCACGCGCATGCTGGTCACCGTCGCCGGACGGACCATCCACGACCTGTGCGAGATGCACCTGCAAGAGCTGCGCGATTTTCTCAGCGGCGTTCCCATGCCGGTGCAAAGGGAGCAGGCCGGGGAGCAGATCGTGCGCGAGCTAGTGCTGCGGCTCGATCTCATCATGGGCATTGGCTTGGATTATCTCAGCCTCACCCGCCGGGCGGGGACCCTCTCCGGCGGCGAGGCCCAGCGCATTCGCCTGTCCACGCAGATCGGCTCCGGCCTGATGGGCATGCTCTACGTGCTCGACGAGCCTTCCATTGGCCTGCATCCCAAAGACAACGTCAAGATGATTGAGACACTCCGCCGCCTGCGCGATGTCGGCAACACGGTCATTGTGGTGGAGCACGACGAGGAGACCATTCGGTCTGCCGATCACATCATTGAGCTTGGCCCCGGGCCGGGTGTGCACGGTGGTCGCATCGCCGCCGAGGGCACCATTCGTCAGGTATTGAAAAACCCCAACTCCCTAACCGGCCAGTTTCTCACGGGCCGCCAGCACATCAGCGTGCCGGACGAGCGCCGCCCGCTCAACGGCCACAGCCTGCGCGTCCGCGGTGCCCGCGCCAACAACCTCGACGACCTCGACGTCAAAATCCCCTTGGGGGTCTTCGTCTGCGTCAGCGGGGCCTCTGGCTCGGGCAAGAGCTCCCTCGTCCACGACATTCTCTACAAGAAGCTCTACTCCATCTTCCACGACAGCCGCGTGCTATCGGGTGCGCACGACCGCCTCGACGGGGTCGAGCACATAAGCGATGTGATCAACATCGACCAATCCCCCATCGGCCGCTCGCCCCGCTCCAACCCGGCCACGTATATCGGCTTCTACGACAACATCCGCCGCCTCTTCGCCCAGACGCCCGAGGCCAAGAAGCGCGGCTATACGGCCTCGCGCTTTAGCTTCAACGTCAAGGGAGGCCGCTGCGAGGAGTGCGGCGGCGAGGGCACGGTCACCACCAAGCTGCATTTGATGGCCGATGTGGAGGTGCCCTGCCCCACCTGCAAGGGCGCGCGCTACAATCAGGACACGCTCGAGGTTACCTATCAGGGCAAGAACATCGCCGAGGTCTTGGCAATGACCATAGAGGATGGGGTGGATTTTTTCGCCGACCAGCGGCTCATCGCCCACAAGCTGGGCGTACTCGACGATTTGGGGCTGGGCTATTTGCAAATCGGCCACCCGGCTCCCCTGCTGTCGGGCGGCGAGGCCCAGCGCGTCAAGCTGGCCGACGAGCTGGGCAAGCTCAAGCGCGGCAAGAGCAACCTCTACCTGCTCGACGAGCCTACCACTGGCTTGCACCTAGCCGATATTCAACGCCTGCTCGACAGCCTCAACCGCTTGGTCGAGGCCGGTCATACGGTCTTGGTCATCGAGCACCACCTCGATGTCATCAAGACCGCGGACTACATCATCGACCTAGGTCCTGAGGGCGGTCACAACGGCGGCCAGATCGTCGGGCAGGGCACCCCGGAGGAACTCGCCGAGGTGAGCGAGTCGTACACTGGGCAATTCCTCAAGAACTACTTGAACTGAGCTGGGCGCGTAGAGGTCTTTCAATTAAGAGGCCCTAACAAAACTGGATTCCCGCTTTCGCGGGAATGACACTTTTTTGAAAGACCACGTAGCCCCTCTCGTCTAAGTTTCGGACAATCTCGGCATCAGATCGACGAGGTTACAGGGCTGGTTGGTGGAATCTAGCTGCGGCCCGATGAGCTTGTCCCAGCCGGTGGCGCAAGCCCCCGAGGAGCCGGGCAAGCAGAAGATATAGGTGCTGTTGGCGACGCCGGCTATGCAGCGCGACTGCAAGGTCGCAGTGCCGATCTCGTCGTAGGACAGCATGCGAAAGACTTCGCCAAAGCCCTCGATTTCCTTGTCAAAGAGTACGCTGACGGCCTCGGGCGTGCCGTCGCGGCCGGTGAGGCCGGTGCCACCGGTGGTGACGATGGCTTGGACGCGGGGCTCGGCGATCCACTGCGAGACTTGGGCGCGGAGCTGATAGATGTCGTCGGGCAGGATTTGCTTTTCGTGCAGGATGTGGCCGGCCGCTTCGAGGCGCTCGACCAGCAGCTTGCCGGACTTGTCGGTTGCTTCGTCACGGGTGTCGGAGACCGTGAGCACGGCGATGCACACGGGAACGCGGTCTTGGGTCATGGGGTACCTCTTGGTGAAGGGGATACGAGTTCGATTTGGTAGAGCTTGGGCCACCACTTGCCGGTGACGAACAGCCGCTCGCCCTCGGGGTCGTAGGCAATGCCATTGAGCACTTCGGCGTTGGAGCCACGGCGGTCTGCGTCGCTTAGCAGCCCGGTCAGGTCTATCCACCCTGCGACTTGGCCGCTCGCCGGGTCGATGCGGGCAATGGTGTCGGTCTGCCAGATATTGGCAAAGACCTCGCCGGCGACCCATTCGAGTTCGTTGAGCTGAGATACGGGGCTGCCGTGGGCCACCACAGCGACCCGGCTCACTTCGGCAAAGGTAAACGGATCGCGGAAGTACAGGGTCGCGCTGCCATCGCTCATAACGAGTAGTTCGCCGTCGTACGTCAGCCCCCAGCCCTCGGTGGGATAGGCGAACTCCGCTAGCGGCTCAAATGAATCGAGATTATAGGCAAAGCCCTTGTTGGCCCGCCAAGTTAGCTGGAGGAGGCGATTGCCGAAGAGGGCAAGTCCCTCGGCGAAGAAGCGCTCGTCTAGCTGGTGGATCTGCACGACGGTCCCGGTTTCGAGCTCGACCTTGCGCAGGGTTGACTGGCCGTACTGGCCGGTGCTTTCGTAGAGGAAGCCGTTGTCGTAGAGCAGGCCTTGGGTGAAGGCTGTGGGGTCGTGAGGGAAGGCGCAGACGACTCGGTAGGAATACGTAGGGATTTCAGCGGGCTTTTGCGGTTGGAGGACAGCGGGTTCAGCGCCGTCGTCAGACGGGGCCAGACAACTAGCATGGGTTGCCAAGAGCAGGGCGATGGCGGTGGACTGTACCTTGCGGATCATGTAGGGTAAAATACGGGGCGTGGTAGAGAGAGCAAGACGCGGGCGGCTTGCCGATTGCGATGCGCGCCACGCCATTCGCTTCGTCATCATCCTTGCACCGACATGCCGTGTCATTAATTTAGCCTGAGAGTCGAATAGTGGACTTCGGAAAGCGAGTTTGAATATGGCCACTCAACAAAAAATTGCTGAATTCAGCGGCGAAACTGTCCGCAACGTCGCCGGAACATTGATCTGGTTGGCGCGGCCTCCAAAACAATCAGAAGCGCCAAACCAGAACTGGCTCGCAGACCTGCTCGCGAACCAAGACAAGGACAAATTGCAAGGCGCAATAAAATTATTAACCGAAAGCTTTCGTGAACGGCACGATTCCGTAGCCACTGTCTGTTCCACTTTTCAGGAGAGACTCCAGAGAGCGGCTGAAGATTTTCCTCCGGGCCGGGAAATGGACCCTGACGACATCGCAGTACCGGAGTTGGAGAAAAGCGAGGAATACTTCCGCAAGGAAAGGGAAGAACTGCGCGATGTTCGGGACGCTTTGCAGCGAACAGGGGGATCAGAAGCATATGGAGCCGAGGTCTTCGCAGACTTGGAACGCCTAGACAAGCTGTTTGAATATCTCGTTGCGTCGTTCCAAGAGCTTCGCTGGGCCATAATGATCCACGACGGGGCACTCGCTCCAAGCACAGGCGGAACATGCGCCAACGGCTCAGAATTTATGGCGTCAATAGAAAATCCATAGGCCATGCCCCCACGACAGGTGCGAATTGCCGGATTTGAAACGGAGATATCCTTTGATGGAGAATAGAGCATGGACCCGGTGCAATTTGTGGAGGCATTGAGTAAGCTGAAATTTGAGAATTCCTTTAACCCTTATTCAAATCGCTGTGTCGTTCACGATCTAGATGATGCACCGCAACGTCGTTTACAAACGTTATTGACTGTACTTGAGGCTGCAACAAAACAGGATATTGATTCTATATGGATTGGACGCGATCTTGGCTATCGCGGCGGTAGGCGAACAGGGCTTGCCTTAACAGATGACGTGCATGTTCACGAGTACGCAGCAAGGTGGGGGTTATCTATTCAGAGGCCAACAAAAGGTGACGTAGCTGCTGAGAGGACGGCTGCTGTTATCTGGAGCGTTCTCTCACAAATCGAAGTATCCGTCTTTTTGTGGAATGTCTTCCCATTACACCCTCACGAACCCGGTAATCCTTTCAGCAATCGATCTCATAATTTTCTTGAGCGCAGGACCGGGGAGGAATTTCTCTCTCAACTCATCCTTCTTCTAAAGCCGCGCCGACTAGTTGCGATTGGGAATGATGCGGCAGGAACAGTACATCGCTTGGGATATCAGCATAGAGTCATCCAAGTACGGCACCCTAGCTATGGTGGACGGACACAATTTTTAGCGCAAATATGCAAATTGTACAATCTGCAATTAGATCTTTTTCAACCTCCGCACTGATGCCGTGGCGTTGAACATCCGTCGTCCCATTCATATACTGTAAAGAACAGCATCTGTATAGGTATAGGTGGAGGACGAACGGGTGATACAGCGCGCATACATACAGCTCATCTGGATCGGCTTGCTGTTGGCGAGCGGAGCCGAGGCCGTGCGCATCCAAGACGCCGTGCCCGAAGAGGTCCCCAAGCGGCAGCGCGACGGATACTATGCTGCGGTAGGCCTAGGTTTCATCAATTTGGATCATCGCGGCGCGGGCGTGCGCGTCCCCTTGGGGTTTAGGGCTGTCTTCAACCGCTTGCGCCTCATCTGCTCGGCCAATATGCTCGATGTGAGCTTTCATGAAGGCGACGATTACGACCCGCGTTACATCCGGCCCTATCCCACCCGCAGCTACTGCTACGATAGTCGGACTGGATACCGCGTGGCGGACTACCGCTGCTCGGGCGGCACGGATTGGCTCCGCTCGCTCAGTGCGGATCTGGCCTATATTGTCCTCGACGAAGTGTGGATTACCGGCCGACCGGGCAAGCTGTTCGCCGGATTGGGCTACCGCCATCTAAACCCAGGGACGGCGTATGGGACCTTGGGGTTGTTTTTCGATGCTCCGGGTCGGATCGTCGGCGGCTTCAAGATCCTAGTCGGCAAGGGCTACGTCACCTTGGGCATACTGTGGGGCTTTGATTTACGCCACGTCTTTTAGAAGTCTTATGATCGCCTTGGCCCTTTGCGCCACCTTGGCTCTTGTGCCGATGGGCGCTGCCGCGCAGACGCTATCTGCCGAAGTGCATCCGGGCCTGCTTTTTTCCGCCGAAGATATTTCCCTGCTCAAAGAGCGCATCCAGCGCGAACCATATACCACGTGGTGGCAGATCGTGTTGCAGCGGGCGCGAAACGCCCCGGCGACCTTTGTTGACGAGCGCGCCGAGGTCCGCTACGCCAAGTCCCTTGCCTTCGCTTGGCTGATGACCGACAATGCCGCGTTTGCCGAGCGCGCGTTGGCAGTGATGCAGGGGGTGGCGTTCCCGCCGCGAGGAGGCGATTTGGGCGAGCCGCACAACGAGGGCGAGGTCGTGGCCCAGTACGCCGTGGCCTACGATATCCTGCACGCCTATGCTGCGGCCAACGACCCCCAGGCCCTGCAAGCGATGCGGTCGATTCTCGGCGAGGAAGCCGATCGCCTGTGGAAGGGCATCGTGATTGGCAAGGTGGGGTTGGGGCCGTTCAAGGTCAAAATTCGCTTGCACGAGACTCCGCATCTCGACAACTGGCACATCCGCACATACGGCGGCCTCGGGCTGGCGGCCATGGCCTTGAGCGAGTACACCAGCGGCGAGGGCACGCCGCAGGAATGGGCTGACCGCGCCTTGGAGATGGTCTCCAGCAGCCTCGATTTCCAGATCGAAGGGCGGGACGGGGGGTACGCGGAGGGACCGTTCTACAGCCGCTACGCTGCGGATGTTTATTTGCCCTACTTGTTTGCGCTCAAGAACCGCACCGGCTTGGACTTGTTTGCCGATCCCAAGATCGAGAAGATGCACGAGTGGTCCCTGAACCTGCGGCTGCCCAATGGCCGGCGTCCCAACATCGACGACGGCCACTTGGACGATTTCTACGGGCATTACCTCGCGGCCGTGCAAGCCAACGGCGGGGTTCATCGCTGGGACTGGGAAAACAACGAGCGCGGCCTGTATGTGCGCCAGTTTGCCGAGATGGACGCCATCGCCCTGTACGACGACAGCGTGCCCGCGCAAGAGCCGACGCACGGTCCGTCGGTTTTTATGCCGGGGGCTGGAGACGCCGTTTTCCGCAGCGACTGGTCGGCCACAGCTACCTATATGCTCTTGCGCGGCGAAAACGGCACGGCACGCGAGCATGGGTTCGCGCACGAGCACCCCGACGGGACCAGCTTTGTGCTCTACGCCGGCGGCGAGATGCTGGCCGTAGATGCGGGTTACATCAATTTTGACAACCACGACAAGGTCAACAAAGGCCGCAATCACAACGTGGTGCTGGTCGATGGCAATGGGCCGCCGCGCCGGATTTTGCCCGTGGTGGGGACCATCGGCGACCGCAACGACGCTTTTATCGAGGCATTCTTCACCAGTGCCGCTGGCGACTACGCGGAAGTCTGCACTGCCTACCGGGGTGTCGAGCTAAGGCGGCGGGTCTTTTTTGCCGACCACAGGTACTTCTTCGTGGCCGACGAGATCGACGATCCGGGCCGTCGCCACACCTACGAGTGGCGGCTGCACGGCAACGGCGGCGGCACCAGCGGGGGCGCGTATGCCCGCGCTGGCAACTTGGCGCGGTGGACGCAGGAAAAAGCCGAGTTGCTGGCGTTTTTGCCCGATCAGCCCGGCCGGGTTGCGCTGGAGAGCGAGGCGATACACTCCTTTGACTATCGCCAAGAGCAGACCCACACAGTGTTGCGGGTGCAGCAAGAGGGCGTCGATGGGCGGTACCTAGCAGTGCTGTATCCGCGGGCGATTGGGGAGGCCGAGCCGGCGTTTGAGACTGCATCCGCGCAAGGAGCCGAGGCGGCCGTGGTGACGTTGGCCGGAGTGCGGGATTTGGCTTGGCTGCGCAGTAGCAATGCGTCCGAGGGCACTGTATCCGGGCCGGATGCCCACTTAGTCAGCGACGCCCGCTTCGGCTACGTGCGCTATGTCGATGGCCAGCTCACCCGCTTTGCAGCCCAAGACGCGACCTACCTTTTGGCCGACGGCGAGACGGTCTTCCGGGCCAGCGAAATGATAGACGTGAGCATGGAGCGAGACGACTTTGGGGGTTTTGTGCGCGGTCCCGGCGCGGGCTACCAGTTAAAAATACCCCATGCGGGGAATGAGTGGACTGCGGCTCGCTTGCTCGGTGGCACATGGCTGGGTACAGCCGTTGAAGGCGAGATGATCGTGTTGGAGCTAGCGGGCGAGGGGACGCTGGAATTGGGATCTGACCAGCACGTCGAAGCGCAAAAGGGAGCGCAACCGCGTCCCGAGCGCTACGCCCTGCACCCCAACGCGCCCAACCCGTTCAATCCGACGACCAAAATCCGCTTCGATTTGCCCATGGCCAGCTTAGTGCAACTAACAGTGTACAACGTCTTGGGGCAGGAGGTCGCGCGGCTGGTGGAGAGGCGGATGCCGCCGGGGCGGCACGAGGTGGAATGGGACGCGACCGGCTACCGGAGCGGCCTCTACTTCTACGCGCTCAAAGCCGATTCCTACCGCGCGCAGCACAAGATGATCTTGCTGCGCTGACCTGTTTTACCCTTCGATGACATAGCGCAGCACGGCCGCGACTTGCTCGGGCTCACTCGCCACGGCGAGCGCGGCTGCATCCACCTCCTTGAGCGCGTGTTGCAACTCGGGCGGATGGAGGATGATCAGCGGCTTGTTACAGGCGGCGGCAAATCCCGCGTCAAAGGCCGCGTTCCACTGGCGGTACTGATCGCCGAAGCGCACCACCACCAAGTCGGCGTCGCGGATTAGGGTGCGGGTGCGAATGGCATTGAGCTGAGCGCCTTTGTGATCCTGCCAAAAGCTGCTTTCCTCCGGCCCGAGAATATCGATGCCGCAGTTGTCGCTGGCTGAGTGATCGGTGACCGGAGCAGTGAACTCGACCGGTAGGTCGCTGGCCGCTTGAGCGATGCGCTCGCGCCAGGCACTGTGAATCTCGCCGGCTAGATAGACTTTCCACTGTTTGGACATGGGATTCCTTTTGGCGTGGTGAGTTGGGGCGGCAGGTCGCTGCCTGCTCGATAGTAGAGGGTGGATAACGCAATTTGTCGCGATTGCGGCCAGCCGCTATCTTTTTCCCGATGTTAAGCCCGTTATCAGGCGATGTCAACACAGGAGAGTTTGCGATGAAATCGGCACTTGAACTGGCCATGGAAAAGGCCAACGAGGCGGTCGGGGGCGCAGAGGGGATCAAGCTGACAGACGAGCAGAAAGAGGCCATAGACCAAGTGCGCAAGCAGTACGAGGCCAAGTGGGCCGAGCAAGAGATCGCGCTCAAGGGGCTGTTAGAACAGGCCTCGGGCGCAGACCCGCAGGCCCTCGTCGCAGCGCGTCGCCAAGTGCAGGGGCAAATGAGCAAAGTCCGCAACGAACTCTTTGCCGAGCGCGACGCCAAAATCGAAGCGATCCGCAACCAGTAGGGCACGGCTACTCTTCAACCCACCGGGGCCAACTATGCAGCCAAATTACGCAGTCGATATGAGATTGAATGTCCCAACGCGGATGCGGGACGGCGTCGATCTTTCTTCCGACCTCTATCTGCCGAGGGCATCGGGTAGGTTTCCGACCGTGTTGATGCGCACGCCGTACGACAACAACACGCCGCTCATGATCGAGAAGGCCATGCGGCTGGCCAATAACGGCTATGCCTGCGTCATCCAAGACGTGCGAGGCCGCTGGGACTCCGACGGCGTTCACTACGCGCTGTTCAACCACGGCCCGGATGGTTTTGATACGCAGGAATGGATTGGTCAGCAGGAGTGGAGCGACGGCAAAATCGGTATGGCCGGAGGCTCCTATCTCGGATGGGTGCAGTGGCAGAGCGCGCCTCACCGCAGCCAGCACCTGACGTGCATGGCACCGAGGGTCATGTGCGGCGATCTGTACTCGGGCCTCATTCACCCCGGCGGGGCGTTCCAACTCAACGTCGCCCTCACGTGGGGGATGCGCACCAATGGCCGCACCGCTCAGAGCATTGAGTACCACAACTGGACGGAGGCCTTTCGCTTGATCCCACTCATCGACATGGATCAACAGGCGGGCCGAACCCTACAGTTTTGGCGGGATTGGGTAACGCACTCCGAATACGACTCCTACTGGGACTCGGTCAACGTCGAGAATAAGTGGGACGAAATCGCGGCTCCCGCCCTGATAATGGGAGGCTGGTACGACCTCTACTCCCACAACACCTTTATCAACTTCAACGGTCTGAGGCTGCATGGGCGGACGCCCGAAGCTAGACAAAGTCAGCTCATCGTCGGTCCTTGGCCGCACGCGCTCAGTGTTTCTACCAAGACGGGTGACATCGACTTCGGCGCGAACTCGATGTACGACTTGGAGGCGTTGGAGTTGCGTTGGTTTGATTATTGGCTGAGGGGCATTGACAACGGTATCGTCGGCGAGGCCCCGCTACGGCTCTTCATAATGGGCGTCAATGAATGGAGAGATGAGTGCGAATGGCCGCTGGCTAGGACCGACTGGCAAAAGTGGTATCTGCACTCTGCTGGAAACGCCAACTCGCTGTTGGGCGACGGCTGTCTATCGCCGGTTGAGCCGGGCGACGAGCCTGCGGATCACTTTGCGTACGATCCCGATTTTCCCGTGCAGACCGTGGGCGGCAACAACTGTTGCTCGCCCCACATTGTGCCTTGGGGGCCGTACGACCAGCGCGATGTGGAGATGAGGGGCGACGTGCTCTGTTACACCAGCGAGCCTTTGGCAGCCGACCTCGAGGTAACGGGGCCGATCAAGCTCGTTCTATACGCGGCTACAGACGGGCTAGATACCGATTGGACCGCCAAGCTGGTGGACGTGTCAACCAGCGGATACGCCAAGAATCTCTGCGACGGTATCGTCCGGGCGCGCTACCGCGAGGGCTTCACCTCACCCAAGTTGCTCCAGCCCGATCAAACGTACCAGTACGAGATTGATCTCGCCGTCACCGGCAATGTCTTCAAGCAGGGGCACAGGATCAGGATCGAAGTGTCTTCATCCAATTTTCCGCGCTTCGACAGAAACCACAACACCGGCAACGACCTCGGTACGGACACTGAAATGCGCAGCGCGCAACAGACGGTGCAACACTCCAGAGCGCATCCGTCTCATGTACTCTTGCCGGTGATTCCGCACCAGTAGTTAGCTATTCGTCACCGTCCAATTTTACGGATATCAAGCACCTGCCAGCGCGTATCGCTGAGGAGCCCTAGTACAATTGACAGTGCAAATTTTAGGGCCTACTATCTGATAAAAACAGCACACCTATCGCGCTTGGGGCACGACTCAGCGCACCCGGCGACCGAGTTACATTAAGGAGAACGAGACATGGCGGAAACCGCCCGCTTGCTGGCCGGGGACCAGATCGTCGAACTGCCCATCGTCGTTGGCAGCGAGGGCGAAAAGGCACTCGATATTGCCAGATTGCGCGCCGAGACCGGATATATCGCCCTAGATCCCGGCTACGGCAATACGGGCTCCTGCCAGAGCGACATCACCTTTATCGACGGCGATGCGGGCATCCTGCGCTACCGGGGCTACGCGATCGAGGATTTGGCCGAATACAGTCGCTTCATCGAGGTCGCCTATTTGCTTATCTGGGGCGAGTTGCCCAACGCCGCGCAGCTAGATGAGTTCAGTGCGCTGCTGACCAAGCACCAGATGCTGCGCGAGGAGCTAAAGCAACACTTCAGCCTCTTTCCGCCCAACTCGCCGCCGATGGCCGTGTTGTCTTCGGTGCTCAATGCCTTGAGCTGCTACTACCCCGAGCTGTTGGAAATTCAGGACGAGGAGACCTTCATCGAAGCGGCCGCGCGCATCATGTCCAAGGTCCGCACCATTGCCGCCTATTCCCATCGCCAGCAGCTAGGCCACCACATCGAGTACCCGCATCCAAAAAAGAGGTACGCAGAAAATTTCCTGCACATGATGTTCAGCCAGCCGTACAACGAGTTTGAGGCGGACCCCGTGTTGGTCGACGCGCTGGATTTGATCTTCCTCCTCCACGCCGACCACGAGCAGAATTGCAGCACCTCGACGGTGCGGATGGTAGGCAGCAGCGAAGCCAACCTCTTCGCCTCGGTGGCGGCGGGCGTCTCCGCCCTGTGGGGGCCGCTGCACGGCGGGGCCAATGTGGCAGTGGTGGACATGCTAGAGAAATTTCGCGACGAAAACGTTTCGGTCAGGGACTACGTCGCGCAGGTCAAGGACAAGAAAGCCGGGATCCGCTTGATGGGGTTTGGGCATCGGGTGTACAAGAATTTTGACCCGCGCGCTAAGATCATCAAAAAGAGCTGCGAGAAAGTGTTGGCCAAGCTCCACATCAACGACCCCCTGCTCGACATCGCGAAAGAGCTCGAAGCTGTGGCGCTGGGAGACGATTACTTCGTCCAGCGCAAGCTCTATCCCAACGTGGATTTCTACAGCGGCGTCATTCTCCGCGCCCTCGGTATTCCCAAGGAGATGTTCACCGTGATCTTCGCCATCGGCCGCATGCCGGGCTGGATCGCGCATTGGTACGAGGAGAGCAAAGCCACCAAAATCAGCCGCCCGCGTCAGGTTTACACCGGCTCGGTTCAGCGCACCTATCAGCCTCTCGCAGAGCGGCCCTAAGCGCGGGTCGGCGATTAAATTTTGTCTAAACAATTGAGAAAGGATTAGGGGATGCAGCCCAGAATCAGTATGCGCCACGGCAAAATCTCAGAAGAAACCAAAACGCACATTGCCAGTTCTTGTAATAAGCTCGAAAACTACTTCGACCGCATCGTGGATTGCGAAGTCATCCTCGACAAGGAAAAGCACATCGACAAAGTGGAAATTATCGTCAAGGTACCAAACCGCACGTTTGCGGCCACAGGGGCGGCGGACAATCTCTACAAGGCCCTCGCCGAAGCCGAGTCCAAAATCGAAAGCCAGCTAAAAAAGCACCACGACAAGCTGGTATCCCACCACTGATAAATGATCGTTGGTATCGCACGAGAGACCTTCGCTGGAGAGCATCGGGTCGCCTTGGTCCCGGAGGCTGCGTCTGGGTTGTCGGCCTGCAACGCGGACATCCTAATAGAGCCGGGCGCGGGTGCCGCAGCCGGCTATGCCGACGCGGCCTATGCCGACCGCGGTGCTGAGATTGCTGCCGACCGCGATGAGGTATTCGCCCGCGCCGACGTGGTGTTCCAGGTGCGCACGCTCGGCGCGAACCCGGAGGCCGGCCGCGCCGACTTGGCCCGAATCCGTTCCGGTCAAGTCCTCATTGGGGCTTCGGACCCGCTGACTGCTGGTCCGCAACTATCTGCGCTGGCCGCTGCCGGAGCGACCCTGTTCGCCATGGAACTGATTCCGCGCATCACTCGCGCCCAGAGCATGGATGTGCTCTCGTCTATGGCCACGATCGCTGGCTACAAAGCGGTGCTCTTGGCCGCTGCGGCTCTGCCGCGCATGTTTCCGCTCTTGATGACGGCCGCTGGCACGTTGACCCCGGCTCGGGTGCTGGTCATCGGCGCAGGGGTCGCCGGTCTCCAGGCCATTGCCACGGCCCGTCGCCTAGGAGCGGTCATTCGGGCGTACGACGTGCGACCGGCGGTTAAAGAACAGGTCGAGAGCCTCGGGGCCAAGTTCGTGGAACTGGACATCGACGCCGGCGACTCCGAGGACGCGGGCGGGTACGCGCGGGCACAGGACGAAGTGTTCTACCGCCGCCAGCGCGAGGAACTGGCCAAAGTCGCTGGCCAGAGCGATGTGATCATCACCACGGCCGCCATACCAGGGCAACCAGCCCCTTTGTTGATTACGGCCGCGGCCGTGCAGAGCATGGGGCCGGGGTCGGTCATCGTCGATTTGGCCGCCGAGCGCGGCGGCAACTGCGAGCTGGCGCGTCCTGGGGAGACGGTCGTAGAGGACGGAGTGCAGATCATGGGGCCGCTCAATTTACCGGCGACTGTGCCGCACCACGCCAGCCAAATGTACTCGCACAATATAGCGACCTTCTTCCGGCATTTGGCGGGCGAGGGAGCGTTGCAATTCGACATGGAAGACGAAATCACGCGCGAGACCTTGGTGTTGCGCGGCGGTGAGATCGTCCATCCGCGCATCCGCAAAGGAGCCTTATAGTGGATGTCCTCGTAATCGCGCTGACGGTATTTGCACTAGCTGTCTTCGTCGGCTTTGAAATCATCACCAAGATCCCACCGACCCTGCACACGCCGCTGATGTCCGGGTCCAACGCCATCTCCGGCATCACCCTGATCGGTGCGCTGCTCTCGGCCGGTTCAGAGCACTCGGCTTTGGCTACCTATTTGGGACTGGCGGCTGTCGTCTTTGCCACCATCAACGTGGTGGGTGGATTCCTGGTGACGCACCGCATGTTGGGGATGTTTAGGAGACGGGACTAGCGCATGAGCGCGACCCTGATTAACTTCGCCTACTTGGTCGCCTCGGTCTTCTTCATCCTCGGCCTCAAGGGGCTGACGCACCCGCGCACGGCCGTCCGCGGCAATTTGCTGGGTGCCTTGGGGATGTTGTTGGCCGTCGTCGCCACCCTGGTGGACCAGCGGATCCTCTCCGGCGAATACATCTTGCTCGGCGTAGTCGTCGGTGCGCTGATTGGCATGATCCTCGCGGTAAAAATTCCCCTAACCTCCATGCCCGAGTTGGTGGCGGGTTTTAACGGCTTGGGCGGCGGTGCCTCCGCGCTGGTGGCTGGCGCGGCGCTGATTGAGGCGCAGGCCCCTTCCTACCAATTCACGGCCGCCACGGCCGCGTCTGGGATCATCGGCGCGGTGACCTTCTGGGGTAGTATCGTGGCCTTCCTCAAGCTGATGGAAGTGCTCAAGGGCTTGATCCAGTTTCCCGGCCAGCGGTTTTGCAACGGGGTGCTGGCTCTCGGCAGCGCGGGTTTGGGTGCTTGGTTGGTGCTGGGCGAGCCGGACGCCTTCTGGGCCATGGTCTGCGTGGCCTCGCTGTTGGGCGTGTTGCTCGTGGTGCCCATAGGCGGAGCCGATATGCCGGTGGTGATTGCCTTGCTCAATTCTTGTTCGGGTCTGGCGGCGGCCGCTACCGGCTTTGTGCTCGACAACAACGTGCTGATTATCGCGGGGTCGCTGGTGGGGGCCTCGGGGCTGATTTTGACGCAAATCATGTGCCGGGCCATGAACCGCTCGCTGGGTAATGTATTCTTCGGCGGCGTCGGTGCCGAGGTCGCCAGCGGCACCAGCGACGACGAGGTCTATGCCGGCAAGATCAAGTCAACCTCGGCCGAGGAAGTCGCGTTGCTGTTTGACACGGCCCGGCGCGTGGTGGTGGTCCCCGGCTACGGCATGGCCGTGGGCCAAGCGCAACACGCCGTGCGGGACTTGGCCAATTTGCTCGAAGAGCGCGGTGTCGAGGTCGCGTACGCGATTCATCCGGTGGCGGGTCGGATGCCGGGCCACATGAATGTGCTATTGGCCGAAGCCGAAGTGCCCTACGACAAGCTAGTGGAGATGGATCGGATCAATCCGACCTTCCAGCAGACCGATGTGGCGCTGATCATCGGCGCCAACGACGTGGTCAATCCCCTCGCCCGCGACGCGGATTCCGGGCCGATTGCCGGAATGCCCATCCTCGACGTGGATAATGCGCGCACAGTGGTGGTAATTAAGCGGAGCCTGAGCCCGGGGTTTGCCGGGCTGCCCAATCCGCTTTTTGCCGCGGAGAATACGCTGATGTTTTTCGGCAATGCCCGGGAGGCAGTATTGGATTTGGTGGCCGCGGTAAAGGAGAGCAGATAGGGGCCGTTTTCCCGCGCTCACTCGACGAAAATAGCGTCGTCGGGCCAAGAGTCGACGATGAAACCCGCCTTCGTATTTACCATGGGCAAATAGTTGTGCAGCCGCCTGATGGGGTCCAACAAGCGGATGGTTTGCATCTCTTGGATCGAGTCCTCGCCGTGATTTTTTTGCAGCGAGGGGATGATCTTGCCCTGGACACTTTCGGCCACATCACTGTCGGACTCGCCTTCGACGACCATCACCAACGCGATATGGCCATCTACTTCGGCGATATAGCTGTCGCGGATTAGCTCGCTGAAGACGTTGGCGACATTGGGTTCGGAGCGGATTTCCTGCACGATCTGGCTGCGGGTGATGCCCAATTTGAACTTGATGGTTAGCATGTGCTGGGTCGAAAAGCGGCCCGTGCCTTGAGCCTGCATATCGACCGCCGCGTAGTAGAAGAGGATGTCTTCCTGTTCGAGGCGGGCGCGCTTGCGGCTGACAGTGCGCACTGGCACGCCGGTCAAGGTACTGATGCGATTGTCCGAGCAGCGGGGGTTGCGGATGAGGGTGCGGATGATCTGTTGCTCTTGTTTGTCGAAACGTCTCATGGCCTGAATTGTCCTTTTAGAAGTGAAATTTAGCGCAATTTAGGCCATATGTGATAGTGCTGTCAAGGGATGTTTGAAGAAAGTTGTGGAAACTGGCGTAAGGGTGTTTGACAACGTAGTCGTAATCCATATATTAGACCTTCTTTTTTAGAAGATCGAGCAAGGGAAAATTAAAATGACCCGTATTCCCGGATACCCACAAAAGCAGGGTCTTTATGATCCTGCCCGCGAAAGCGACGCCTGCGGGATTGGCTTTGTCGTAAATATCAAGGGCCACAAGTCGCACAAATTAGTGCTCCAATCCTTGGAGGTCTTGGAGCATCTCAAGCACCGAGGTGCCTGCGGTTGCGAAGCCAACACGGGCGACGGTGCCGGCATGTTGGTGCAGTTACCCCACAAGTTCTTTAGCGCCATCTGCGACTTTGAGTTGCCCCCACCAGGCGAGTACGGAGTGGGCATGTTGTTTTTGCCGCCCGATTCCGCCCAGCGCCAAGTCTGCGAGGAGCACTTCGCCCGCATCGTCGAGGAAGAGGGCCAGCGCCTGCTCGGCTGGCGGGACGTGCCCACCCACAACGCCGCCTTGGGCCACACTGCCAAGATGCGCGAGCCGTTTCAGCGCCAGGTCTTTATCGGCCACGGCGAGGTGCAAGGCGACGACGCGCTGGCCTTTGAGCGCAAGCTCTACGTCATCTGCAAGCGCGCTGAAAACGCGATTCGCTACAGTGGCGAAATCGCCGCCGGCGATTTCTTTTACCCGGCCAGCCTCTCTTCCCGCACCATCGTCTATAAGGGCATGCTGATCTCCGACCAAGTCGTGGACTATTTCCCCGACTTGAATGACGAGCGCTTTGAGGCGGCCATCGCCTTGGTGCATTCGCGCTTTAGCACCAACACCTTCCCTAGCTGGGAGCGGGCGCATCCCTATCGCTACATCATCCACAACGGCGAGATAAACACCGTGCGTGGCAACGGCAACTGGATGCGCGCGCGCGAGGGGATGCTGGCCTCCGAGTACTTCGGCGACGACATCGACAAGCTCTTCCCCATCATCCACGAAGACGGCTCTGATTCGGCCAAGTTAGACAATGCGCTCGAACTGCTGACCTTGGGGGGACGCTCGTTGGCACACGCGGTGATGATGATGATCCCCGAGCCGTGGGAAAACCACGAGACCATGAGCGCTGAGAAGCGAGCCTTTTACGAGTACCATAGCTGTCTGATGGAGCCGTGGGACGGGCCGGCCTCGGTGGCCTTTACCGACGGCACCGTCGTTGGCGGCATGCTCGACCGCAACGGCTTTAGACCCTCGCGCTACTACATTGCGAAAGACGATACCCTGGTGCTTTCTTCGGAGACGGGCGTGCTGAGTATTCCGCCGGAAGACGTGGTCTTCAAAGGCCGGCTGCAACCGGGCCGGATGCTTTTGATTGATACGGAAGTGGGACGGATCATCAGCGACGAGGAGATCAAGCACCAGATCGCCACGGAGCATCCCTATCAGGCGTGGCTCGACGCCAACCTAGTCGCGCTCGAGGACTTGCCCGAGGCCCAAGGCGCGCCCCTGTTAGCAAGCCACGAAGAAGTGCTCCACTGGCAGCAGGCCTTCGGCTATACGTTTGAGGACCTGCGCGTCTTCATCAAGCCGATGGTCCAGGTACTCAAGGACCCGGTCGGCTCGATGGGCAACGACGCGGCGCTAGCGGCGCTCTCGGAGCGACCGCAGCTCCTCTACAACTACTTCAAGCAGCACTTCGCCCAGGTTACCAATCCCCCGCTCGACCCGCTGCGCGAGGAATTGATTACCTCGGCCGAGACCAAGATCGGCCCCGAGCGCAATTTGCTGGTGCCCGAGCCGGCAAGCTGCCGCCAGATCACCTTGCAGCGGCCGATTCTCAAAAACGACGAGCTAGAAAAGCTCCGGCAGGTTGATCGCTTTGGCCACAAGGCGGAGACGATTCCGATCCTGTTCAAGCGCGAGGACGGCGAGGCTGGCCTCGCCAAAGCCATGGACGCGCTCTGCGCCAACGTCGATGCGGCCATCGCGCGGGGGTGCAACCTGATTATCCTCTCGGACCGGGAGGTAGATGCCGACAACGTGCCGATTCCGGCGCTGTTGGCCGTGTCTGGGGTTCACCATCACTTAGTGCGGTTGGAGACTCGCACGCGCGTCGGCTTGGCGCTTGAGTCGGGCGAGCCGCGCGAGGTGCATCACTACTGCCTGCTGTTGGGCTACGGCGCTCAGGCGATCAACCCCTACATGGCCTTTGAGAGTCTCAACGACATGATCCGCGAAAACATGCTCGAAGGCCATACCTACGCGGAGGCCGAGGAGCGCTACATCTACGCGGCGATCAAGGGCACGGTCAAGGTGATGGCCAAGATGGGCATCTCGACGATCAAGTCGTATCGGGGCGCGCAGATTTTCGAGGCCGTGGGGCTAAATCAAGACGTGGTCGATCAGTACTTCACTTGGACCACGACCCAAGTGAAGGGCATGGGCCTTGAGGATATTGCCCGCGAGGCCCTAGCGCGCCACGAGGCGGCTTTCCCCCAGATCCCGACCAATGGTCGCACCCTCGATGTGGGCGGTCACTATCAATGGCGCAAGGGCGGCGAGCATCACCTCTTCAACCCCAAGACGATCCACCTGTTGCAGCGGGCGTCGCGCGCCAACGACTACGCGGTGTACAAGCAGTACGCCGAGTTGATCAACGATCAGTCCGAGCGCTTGGCGACCTTGCGGAGCCTGTTGGAGTTCAGGGGCGATGCCGAGCCGGTGCCCATCGAGGAGGTCGAGTCGGTCGAGGAGATCACCCGCCGCTTCAAGAGCGGGGCGATGTCCTACGGCTCGATTAGCAAGGAGGCGCACGAAGGCTTGGCCATCGCCATGAACCGCCTCGGCGGCAAGAGCAATACCGGCGAGGGCGGCGAAGACCCGGCCCGCTACGTGATTGAGCCCAATGGCGATTCCAAAAACAGTGCTATTAAGCAGGTAGCCTCTGGGCGCTTCGGCGTGACGAGCCACTATCTGACCCAGGCCAAAGAGCTGCAAATCAAGATGGCCCAAGGTGCCAAGCCGGGCGAGGGCGGCGAACTGCCCGGCCCCAAGGTCTATCCCTGGATCGCCAAGGTGCGCCACTCGACCCCAGGCGTAGAGTTGATCTCGCCGCCGCCACACCACGACATCTACTCGATTGAGGACTTGGCGCAGCTTATCCACGATCTCAAAAATTCAAATGTCGATGCGCGGATCAACGTCAAACTAGTCTCCGAATTCGGGGTCGGTACTGTCGCCGCTGGGGTGGCCAAGGGCCACGCGGAGGTGGTGCTTATTTCGGGCCACGACGGCGGCACCGGGGCCTCGCCGCAGACCTCGATTAAGCACGCTGGCCTGCCTTGGGAGCTGGGCTTGGCCGAGACGCACCAGACGCTGGTACTCAACGACCTGCGCAGCCGCATCGTCGTCGAGACCGACGGCCAGCTCAAGACGGGACGCGACGTGGCCATCGCCGCGTTGCTGGGCGCTGAGGAATTCGGCTTCGCCACCACGGCGCTGGTTGCGATGGGCTGCATTATGATGCGGGTCTGCCACCTCGACACCTGTCCAGTGGGCGTGGCGACCCAAAACCCGGAGTTGCGCGCCAAATTCATGGGTAGCCCCGATCACGTGGTCAACTTCTTGCGCTTTGTCGCCGAGGACATGCGCGAGATCATGGCCGCGCTCGGCTTCCGCACCGTCAATGAGATGATTGGCCGCACCGACCGGCTCGAGCCCAAGAAGGCCATTGCATTGTGGAAGGCCGCCGGCATTGACCTGACGCCGATCTTGCACCAGCCCGAGGTCGGCCCTCAAGTCGGGCGCTACTGCCAGATCCCGCAAGACCACGGGCTGGACGAGGCCCTTGACAACACTACCTTGCTGGAACTGTGCAGATCGGCGCTTGAAAGCGGCGAGCCGGTCGAGGCGGTGTTGCCGATCGAGAATACCAACCGAGTCGTAGGCACGATTCTCGGCAGCGAGGTGACTAGGCGCTACGGCCCCGAGGGCCTGCCCGAGGACTCGATTCGCCTCAAGTTCGAAGGCGTCGCCGGCCAGAGCTTTGCCGCCTTCACCCCTAAGGGCATGACCATGGAAGTCGAAGGCGATGCCAACGACTACTTCGGCAAGGGGCTTTCAGGTGCCAAGCTGGTGCTCTATCCGCCCAAAGGCTCTACCTTCGTGCCGTGGGAGAACATCATTTGCGGCAATGTCGCCTTCTATGGTGCGACCTCTGGCGAGGCGTATATCCACGGCATCGCCGGCGAGCGCTTCTGCG
This sequence comes from Candidatus Latescibacterota bacterium, assembly GCA_965261395.1. GTDB lineage: Bacteria > Latescibacterota > UBA2968 > UBA8231 > UBA8231. Next base: position 258,531 of record OZ253462.1, on the reverse strand, counting down.
TGCGCAACAGCGGCGTCCGCGCCGTAGTAGAGGGCGTCGGCGACCACGGCTGCGAGTACATGACCGGCGGGCGGGTCGTGGTGCTGGGTAGTACAGGCCGCAATTTTGGCGCGGGGATGTCGGGCGGCGTTGCCTACGTGCTCGACGAAGAGGGCGACTTTGCGATCCGCTTCAACGACGAGATGGCCGATATGGGGCCGGTAGAAGACGCCGAGGACATCGCCGAGCTGCAGGCCATGATCGAGCGCCACGTGCAGCACACCAACAGCGCACTCGGCCAGCGCGTCTTGGACCAATGGGACGCGGTGTTGCCTAAGTTCGTCAAGGTCATGCCGCGCGACTACCGCAAGATGCTCAACGCCTTCAAGCGCGTCGAGGAACGGGGGCTGACCGGCGACGAGGCCGCGCTAGTCGCCTTCCGCGAGGCCATGGCCGAAGCGTCCTGATAGGGTACTGAACAGGAAAGAAATCAATGGGTAAACCCACCGGATTCATCGAATTTGTACGCGAGTTACCGCAAGACCGCGACCCATTAGAGCGCGTTGCGGACTGGGACGAGTTCCACGAGCACTTTCCCGACGAGCGCCTGCGCGATCAGGGCGCGCGCTGCATGGACTGCGGCATCCCCTTCTGCCACTTGGGCGACATCGTTAGTCAGGGGGACAAAGGCTCTGGCTGCCCGATCAACAACCTAATCCCCGAATGGAACGACTTGGTCTATCGCGGATTGTGGCAGGAGGCGCTAGAGAGGCTGCACAAGACCAACAACTTCCCGGAGTTTACTGGCCGGGTCTGCCCGGCACCCTGCGAGGGAGCCTGCGTGCTGGGGATCAACGCTCCGCCGGTGACGATCAAGAGCGTCGAGTGCGCCATTGTCGATAAGGGCTTTGAGGTGGGCTGGATTGTGCCCGAGCCGCCCGACAAGCGCACCGGCAAAAAGGTCGCCGTCGTTGGCTCAGGCCCGGCGGGCTTGGCCTGTGCCGCCCAGCTCAATCGCGCTGGCCATTGGGTGACCGTGTACGAGCGGGCCGATCGCATCGGCGGCCTGCTGATGTACGGGATCCCCAACATGAAGCTCGACAAGAAAAAGGTGGTGCAGCGCCGCGTTGATCTGATGGAGGCCGAGGGCGTCAAGTTCGTCACCCGCACCGAGATCGGTGTAGATCTCCCGGCGACGCAGCTAGTGGAAGAAAACGACTCAGTGGTGCTCTGTGGCGGGGCCACCAAGCCCAACGATCTGCCGATTGAGGGACGGGATCTGCCGGGCATCTACTTTGCGATGGACTTTTTGCGCGCCAACACCAAGAGCCTGCTCGACTCCAATCACGCGGATGGCAACTACATCTCGGCCAAGGACCAGCACGTGATCGTCATCGGTGGCGGCGACACCGGCACCGACTGCGTTGGCACGTCGATGCGCCACGGATGCAAGACGCTCTCGCAATTCGAGATCATGCCTCGGCCACCGGACGAGCGCGCGCCCAACAACCCCTGGCCGCAGTGGCCCAACGTCTATAAGCTCGACTACGGCCAGGAAGAGGCCAAAGCCCGCTTCGGCGATGATCCGCGTACCTATCTGATTATGACCCAGCGGTTCGTCGGCAACGGTGAGGGCCGCGTCAAGGAACTACACACGGTCAATATCGAGTGGGATAAGGATGAAAACGGTCGCTTCACGCCCGTGCCGGTCGCGGGCACCGAGAAGGTCTGGCCGGCCGACTTGGTGCTGTTGGCGATGGGGTTCCGCGGGCCAGAAGACGCAATGCTCGAACAGCTAGGCGTCGAGCGCGATCAGCGCTCCAACGCTCGTGCTGAACACGAGAAATACGCCACTAGCGTCGAAGGTATTTTCGCCGCTGGCGATATGCGGCGCGGCCAGAGCTTGGTCGTGTGGGCGATCAACGAAGGCAGGGGTGCCGCCCGCGAGGTGGACCGCTATCTGATGGGTAGCACGCAGCTACCCTGAGCGGCGATAGGTTGTACGAAAAAGGGGGGCCTCCTTGAGAGGTTCCCCTTTTTTTGTGTAAGGGACTGGGATTGGGCATCATTTCCCGCTGACAACCTCGAGCGGGGATCAGCGCCAAGTGCAATGGGTGCTTCCCCTACATAACCCCCGAGTCCATCAGCGTTCTGAGGGTTATGGCGCAGCCGACGACGATGATGATCACGGCACTCGCAATGGGCAGCCGCTGAATCCAGCGGCCGTCGCCCGAGAAGCGCTCCACGAGCGGTCGCGCCTTGACGATGAGTACGCCGATGGCGATTAGGATTGCGGCTAGCCCGACGCTGAAAGCCACCAAAAGCAGCAAGCCAAAGGCAATGCGATGTAGGGCCACGGCCAGCAACAGGATCACCAACGCCCCTGGACAAGGCACGATACCGCCGGAAATCCCCAACGTTAGTAAACTGCCGAGGGTCACTTTGCTGGGTATCTCATGGCTGTGGCCGTGGTGCTCTTCTTCATGGCTGTGGTCGTGCTCCCCATGAGGGTGATCGTGGTGGTGCTCTTCTTCATGACTGTGGTCGTGGTGGTGCTCTTCTTCGTGGCTGTGTCCAAAGCCTCGTCCCCTGAGATGATTGACCAAAAGCCATGTGCCTAGGCCTATGATTAGGAGACCGGACGCTGTGCCGAGATAGGGGAAAATTTGTTCGGGATGGATGTACTGGGAAGCAAAGAGCGCCACTAAGCCCAACAGGATGACGCTGAAAGTATGCGTGAAGGAGACTATACCGCCGAGGAAAAGGGCATTGCCTACCGTGCCGCGCGAGCCGATGAGATAGGCGGCAACGATGGTCTTGCCGTGTCCCGGCTCTAGGCCGTGGGCCGCGCCAAGAAAAAGGGCCAGCGCCAACGCCCCTGCAATCAGACCTAGGCTCAGCTCTTCAGAGCGCAATATATCGCTGAGGGCGTCTGTTTCTCCGTCGTCAGCGAGCCGTCCTGATTCGTGGATTTCATCCCCCCAAGCCGGGATTGCAATCGCCATCGCTACTAGTGCTAGTAGTATGAGTTGTAGCGCTCGTTTTACGGACATGGTTTTCCTCCACGGTATGGGGGTGACCCGGCGGGTGATTTCGGCGCAGAGAATGTCTTGAGGTGTTGGGAGCCGTGGTTGGGTAAGGTTGGAGGCGACAGTGAATCGGACCGAATAAACGGCGTTTCTGATAGTGGGTCAAGCTGCGCTCGATCTGGCACCCGCACGTGCTGAATTAGGGGTACCGGGGTCGCCTCTTTTCGGGCGCGGTGGTTGACTCTCTAAGAGATATACTCTTCCTTGTATCCCGTACTCACAGGATAAGCGTTCCATAGCTTCCCCCAAGCCGTTTTCGCCCTCCGTTCTCGCCAGCCATGACAATCGCGATTCGACCCTACCTTCCGGACGACCTGTCCCGCATCCTCGACCTTTACAACTCGTTGGTTGTTGGCTATGTCCCCCACTGCTGGCCGGTGATGTCATCCTCTCTGGACGAAACGCTGCAGGCAGGTCTGGTGACGCCATCCTCTCTAGACGAAACGCTGGAGACAGGTGAGGCCGAGCCGCAGCTTCTGGAGCAGGCCGTCCTCGTGGCAGACTCAGGTGGCGACGGATTCGTCCACGCCGGTCGCCAAGCGACGAAAAAGTGGCAGAAGGACGAGATCGGCGTGATCCGCTTTCTCGCCTACCGCCGCGGCGAGCGCGCCGTGGGCGATGCGCTGCTGGCGGCGGCCGAATCTTGGATGCGCGAACGGGATCTGCGGCGCAGCGTCGTCATGCCACAACCCTGGCGGTACCCGTTTTACGCCTTCCCCCACGCCTACCTGTCCGATCACCTCGATCACGTGCAGGCCCTGCTGCGCTTCCGCGGCTACGCCAAGACCGGCGGCGAGGTGTTTCTCGACTGGCTGGACATGCAGCCGAAGCTGGTTAGCGATTCCAGCGGCCTCGACTACGAGCTGCGCGTCGAGGATCGCCCGGGGGCCGGTCTCCGACCGGGATTGCGACTTCAGGCTGTTCAGGATGGCGACGGCATCGGTGAGTGCGAGCTGGTCAGCGGTGCCGAATCCTCTGCTGCCGACGAAGCCCACGACTTCGCGTTCTGCGACTGGCTCGGCGTAAACGAGAAGCACCAAGGCCGCGGCCTCGGACGCTTCCTGCTGGCACACGCTATGTACCTAGCGCGCGAGCGCGACTATCGCCACGGTGCCATCAGCACCGCTTTTGACAACGACCGCGCTTTCCTGTTCTACACTAACCACGGTTTTCGGGTCGTCGATTGGACCTACGAATTTGTGCGAGAGCTCTCGTAACCTCCGGCCGCGACTGCCAAGGTACTGCCCATGATTATTGACTCCCACGCCTACTGCTTCCCTCCCGCCGACTCTCCGGCCGGGCATCCTACCGTCGCTGACCACTTGCGCTGGGTCCAGGGCAGTCAGGCCTCCCACCACCAGCCCGCTTGGCGCATCCGCGACCGCGCACCGGCTTCTTCCGATGTACTGGCAGCTCCCGGTGGGGCCATGGACTTCGACAACCTGCCCGACGTCAACTTCCGCGTTGACCACGACAAGGGACGGGTGGTGTGGACGATTGACGGCGAGGACTTTACCAAACAGTTCTATCCGCCCAACTTGCCTCACTTGGAGTGCACGCCCCACAACCTGCTAGCCGAGATGGACTACGCTGGCGTCGATAAGGTTTTGTTGCACGTCGATGCCATGCTGGGCCGCGATCCCGCCTTCCAAGCGGAGTCGGTCGCCGTCGATCCGGAGCGCATTTATTCGATGGCCCCCGTCGATGAGTGGCGCTTGGCCGGCGAACTCGATGCCGTCATCGCCGAGACCGTTGACGCCGTTGAAAAACATTGCCTGCACGCCATCAAGTTCAACCCGCCCCACGCCTACTACTACCGCTCCGATCCGTGGGACGGGGAGCACCTGCGTCCGTTCTGGGAGGCGGTGGTCGCGCTCGGCGTGCCCGTGTTCTTCACGCTCGGCACCGGGCCGGGCGAAGCGTCGGTGTTGCAGACCGTGGAAAGCCAGCGTCGCGGCTACTTGGCCGAGCTCGACATCTTGGGGCGCTGGATGGAGCGCTACCCAGACGCGTTGTGCAGCCTCACGCACGGCTTCCCGTGGCGTCTCTTCCTCGACGACGAGCCCTCCGGTTCCCCGAGTCGGATCGAGTTGCCCGACGAGATATGGACTCCCTTCGACAATCCGAACCTGAGCTTGGAGGTCTGCTTCCCGGTGCGCCTCGGCGACTTGTTCGACTACCCGTACCGCGAGTTGTGGCCGACGCTTGAGCAGATGGTCGAGCGCATTGGGGCCGAGCGGCTGCTGTGGGGTACTGACATGCCCTTCCAGAACCGGTTCTGCACCTATCGTCAGTCGCGCCGCTGGATCGAGGATTACTGCGAGTTCCTCTCCACCGAGGAGTTGGCTGCGATCATGGGCGGTACCTGTGCGCGCGTGCTTGGCCTCGGGATTTGATGCTTGGAGCAACGCCTAGGAGGAATACCATGGCAGGAGAAACGAAATACCGTGCAGCGATCGTGGGATTGGGTTTTATCGGGGGTGCAGACCAAGTCTCGGGCGACGCCCTCGGCCAGCTCGTCGAGGACCTCGACGGCACGCACGTGGGGGCACTGTGCAACCACGACCGGGTCGATCTAGTCGCCGGTAGCAGTCGCGACGACGGGCGGCGCGAGCGCTTCCACGCGCGCTACGGTGTGCCCGCGTTCGCCGACTGGCGCGAGATGCTGCGCGCAGCCGCGCCCCTCGACATTGTCTCGGTCGCCACGTACGCCCCCGTCCACGCCGAGATCACCCACGCGGCAGTAGAAGCCGGTGCCCGCGCCATCTACTGCGAAAAGCCCATTGCGACGACGATTGACGAGGCCGAGGGCATGCTGTCCGCCTGCAACAAGGCCGGTGCTCTGCTCGTCATCAATCACAACCTGCGCTTCCACCCCGGCTATCGGGTGCTGCGTGACCGCATCGCCGCTGGTGCCCTTGGCACCTTGACCTCGGCCTCGCTCCAGTGGACCTCTGGCCGCCTCGGCAACGTCGGTACGCACATGATCGACGCCGTGCAGATGGTCACCGGCCTGCCGGTGACCGCTGTCTCCGGTACCCTCGACCTGTCGGGGAAACTCGACTGTCGCGGCGACGACTTCAGCGATCCGGGCGGCTGGGGCCTGCTGCGACTGGGACGCGATTTGCCTGCGGCCGATGGTGCGCCGTCGGGCGACTTGATCTGCACTGTTGACGCTGCCGACTACGGCACCGCGCCGCCGCGCCACCGCTTCCACGGCACCGAGGGCTACGCCATCTGCCGCAACCGCGATATCGAGATCGTGCGCGGCGACGATCGCGAGTACCTGCCCGACGATTCCCCGGACAGCGGCATGGACCGGGCCGTTGCCGAGATCGTCAATTGGCTCGACGGAGAGGAACCCTTCTCCTACGATGTGGGGGAAGCCGTGCGCACCTTGGAGGCGATCATTGCCTTTCACGCCTCCCACCGCGCTGGCGGTGCTTGGATCGAGCTGCCTCTGCGCGGCGACGACCGCGATATAATCCTGCACAGCGGCTAATGGCTGCTTACCCCTTCGGCACCACGAAGGCGCGGTCGCCATAGGGGATTGAATCCATCTCAGTGTCGTAGATCCGCTCCAGAAAGTCGCGGTCCCACGGCCGCTCGGCCGCTGATAGCCGCTCCACCACACCATCCTTGAGAAAGACGAAGTGATCCCCGTAGAGGAAGGCGCTGTTGGGGTCGTGCAGGACGGCGAGGACGGTGAGGTCCGCATCGACCAACTCGCGGATCAGGCGCAGCAGGTGCGCTTGATTGAGGAAGTCGAGGTGCGAACTCGGCTCGTCGAGGAGGATGAGACGGGGCTGCTGGGCCAAGACCCGGGCGATGCGGACGAGCTGTTGTTCCCCCCCCGACAGTTCGGTGTACGGGCGCTCCTTCAGGTGGATAATGCCCACTCGCTCTAGCGCGGCGATGCCGATCTCCACGTCCTCCTGCTTGGGGACGTAGGTGACGTAGCTGGCGCGGCCGGTCAGGACCACGTCCTGCACGGAAAAGGGGAAGACCGGCCGGTGGTGCTGGGGCAGATAGCCGAGGACGCGGGCCCGCCGCCGGGACGAGAAGGAGCGGATTTCCTCTCCCATGATATGCACTTTGCCGCGCTCGAAGTCGAGCAGACCGCCGAGAATGCGCATGAGCGTCGTTTTGCCGCTGCCGTTCTTGCCGAGCAGGACGGTAAACTGCCCAGTCGGGATCTCCAGCGAGATCTCGTTGAGGATCGGCCTCCCTTCGTAGGCAAAGGAGAGCTTCTCGACTTGGATGGCCGGCGCTAGGTCTCCCATCCGATTCGCGCCTTTTTGAGGAGGAAGATGAAGAACGGCCCGCCGAGCAGGGTGGTGAAGACCCCGACCGGAATTTCAAAGGAGGCCAACGTGCGCGAGCAGGTATCGACCAGCAGCAGAAAGGCCCCGCCAAAAGCAAAGGAGGCCGGCAGGGTGTGGCGGTTGTCTGGCCCTAGCATCATGCGCACCATGTGCGGCACGGCTAGCCCAATCATGCCGATGACGCCAGCCACGGCAATCGCCGCCGAGGCGGCCAAGGTCGCTGGAATGAGGATTAGCACCCGCTCACGCTCTGGGTTCAGGCCGACCGCGCGAGCTTCTTCGTCGCCTTGGGCCAGCACGTTCATGCGCCAGCGGAAGAGGAAGAGCCAGATCACGCCGATGCCCACCCCTGGGGCCGCGGAGCGCAGCTTGGCCCAGCTCGAATTGTGCAGGTTGCCCATGGTCCAATGGACGATGGTCTGTAACTTGTAGGGGTCGGTGAGGAACTGGACGATGGTCAGCAGAGCGGTGAAGATCCCGGTGACGATCACCCCCGAGAGAATGAGGGAGACCACCGACACGGTCTTGCGGGTGCGGGCCAAGAAGTAGGCCAAGCCCACGGCGAGCAGGCCAAAGCCGAAGGCCGTCGGCTGGAGCGGAAGGAACGGCAGGACCAGCGCTAGCGCTGCGCCAAAGGCGGCACCGGAGGAAAGACCGAGGATGTAGGGGGCCACGAGGGGATTGCGAAACACCGCCTGCAAAGCGTTGCCGGATGCAGCCAAGGCACCGCCCACCAGAAAGGTGAGGAGGATGCGCGGCAGACGCACTTCCCAGACGATTGTTCCCACCAGCGACTCTTCGCTCCCGGCGGCTGCCTCGCGAAAGAGCAGGCCGTAGAGCCAGACGAGAATCTCCCCTGCCTCGGCGCTGGCCGAAGGGCCGAGCAGCAGGGAGCCGAAGAGAATCGGCAGCGGCAGGGCGAAAATAAGGCGGCGGCGGAACGCGCTATTCACGGGCCGTCTTCCTTCCCGAGAGAGAGCGCCGGTAGTTCCCCGAGCCGCCCCCCGTACAGCTTGTTCAGCAGGCCGGCCCGTAGCTCTTCCACGTTTTTTGCGGAAAAGCGGTCTGGATGGCACCAGCGGGCCACGAGATCGACGGTGAAGATGTACTTGAGGGTCCAGAAGTCGCACGAGAAGGGATCGGGCAGCTCGCGTACCTGCCCGTTGCGTACCGCTGAGAGCGAGCGCCAGCCGGACAGTTCGCCTATGTCTTCGGCATCGAGCCGGTCGTTGCACCACATGACGATCAACTCTGGATTCCAGACGAGGACGTTTTCGAGGTTGACGATGAGGTGCTCTAGCTCGCTGTCGCCCGCCACGTTGATTCCCCCGGCTAGATCAATTAGCTCCTGGACGGTACTGTTGCGGCCGGCCGTCTCCAGCGGCCCTTGGTCCCACATGAAGTACACGCGCGGCTTAGCCTCTCCTTCGCCGAGGGTGGTCTTGCGCTGCACCGCATCCAATTCCTCTTGGGCAATAGCGAGGAGTTCGGCCGCTCGCTCTTGGGTGCCGGTCAGCTCGCCGAGGGCGGCGATCTCGCGGTGAATGTCCGCAAAGCGCTCGATGAAGACCCCGAAAACCGGGATCCCCTTCTCTTCGAGAGCGGCGATGGACTCCTCCTGACCCGACCAAAGGATGACTAGGTCCGGCTGCAGCGCTACCATGCTCTCAATGTTGACGAAGTCCCAGTTCCCCGGCGTCGGCAGGGTGCGCTCGCGGATGCGTTCGTCCATAGCCGCGTAGTACGGGAAGACGCTTTCTTGGTAGATATTGGTCGAAATGCCGACGAGACGCGCCTCGGCCCCGAGCATGTAGAGGCCGGTGAGGGCGCTTTCGAGCAGGCAGATGATGCGCTCGGCCGGCTTGTCCAGTTCGATGCGGCGACCGCGAAAGTCCGTGGCCGCCACACCTTCTGCGAGAGCCGGAGCACCGGCGAGCAGGAAAGCGAGAAGCAGGAAGAAGAATACGAGACGCTGGCGCTCTGCGGTGACCACTCTCGTTGGAGAGACCACCGCAGAGCCAACTACAGCGGACATCGGCTAGAAGGAGACCATTATGCCGCCGTTGACCGATAAGCCGGGATCCTGAAATCCCCAGGGCATCTCGAAGGTCTGGTTGGTGATGTTGTACGGTTCGAGATAGAGATTCAGGTCGTACCCGTCTTGGGTGCGGACGCGCTGCTCAAGGCGAGCGTTCACCAGGATGTACCCGTCGAGGGGTTCGGCGTCCCTGTTGATATCTTGGTAAATGCCGCTGTAGGACTGCAAGGTGACCGTCGCCCGCAAGCCCTGCGAAAAGGTGAGGTGAACCCCGGCGCCGATGGCGTTCTGAGGCACGAAGTTGATATTGGCGCCGACTTGATTCTCATCGAGGTGTTCCTTCACTTCGGCATTGGTATAGGTGTAGTTGGCGAACCACTCCACCGTCTCGTCGAGGCGGTGGGTGACCTCTAGCTCTACGCCATTAGTCGTGGTGTTGCCGGCGTTGATGTCCTGCGATTGGGCGGGATCGTCCTCTGCCACTGGCACCACCCGCTGCACGATCTGATCGTCGATCAGGATGTTGAAGCCGCGCACACCGATCTGTACTCCCGCCATCGGCCGGAAGTTTGCCCCCACGTCGAGGCTGGTCCCCGCCTCCGGTTTGATGTCTGGATTCGGGAGATGGCCGCCCTTGCCGTCCGGGGGAACCGTGCCGCCTACCGACTTGAGGGAGGGTGCCTTGAAGCTGGTGCCGATGTTGGCGAACACCGAGAGGTCGTCGCTTTGGTTGTAGCGCGCCCCGGCGCTGTACAGGACCTTGTTCCAGGAGTTGCTGGTCTCGTTCGGGGGAGCGCCCTGCAATAGGTCGATGTCGTGCGATATGATGTTGTAGCGCGCCCCGGCCCGCAGGATGAGCGCGTTCAAGCGGAACTCCTCTTGGGCGTAGAACCCCAAGGCGGTGGCCGTGGCGTCGTTGCCGGTCCTCAGCGAGTCGGTCTCGGACGAGGTCGCGTACGAGGCGAGCTGATAGTCGGCACCTACGGTGAGCACGTCCGCCTCTCGGGTTATGATGGAGAGGGAGAGATCGGCCGGTATGACGGACTGGTCCACCCCGTCCTCCGAGCGCAGTTGGCGGCTTTGGGGATCCTCCCAAATGCCGTCTTCCTCCCAGCGCCGCACGTAGTCGCGGTAGCCGACCTTGGCTTGGAGGGTGGCCTTGTCGGAGATCGGGTTCGTGTAGCCGGCGTTCAGGGTGGTGTAGATGTGGCCGAAGTCTCGGTTGATGCGACCAGCGTCGCCGGTGTGCCAGGTGCGGTGGGCGTAGAGGGAGGCCCGCTGGCCGCTGTCGTTGAGGAAGTAAGTTCCCCGCATGTACATCTTGGTTTTCTCGTACTCGGGGTTGTCATCCATATTTAGCCAAGAGTTTCTGTTGCCGTCGTCGTCAAAGGTTCCGTAGTAGGTATAGTCCGAATCCTCGTGGTGCCCTCCGAAGAAGAGGTGCAGGTTGCCGGCGGCGCGCTGGTGGAAGAAGCGCCCGCCGATGGTGTTGTAGGAGCCGTAGTACGCCGAGGCTCTGGTGCGGGTGCTCTCGACGCGCTCCTTGAGGATAAAGTTGGCCGTCCCCGCCAGCGGCGACTGGTTGCCGGCGAAGTCCATGGCCAGATAGGTCGGATAGAGCACCGAGGCCGAGCCGCGCTGGTCTTCGATCCGCTGGAAGGCCCACGAATCGAGGCTCTGGAGATCGACGAAGGCGTCGATTGGCAGGCCGTCGAGCATGTACCCTTTGTAGGTGTGCGCCAGGCCGCCGGAGGAACCCCAGTTGGCGTCATTGCGGGACAGCACGTTGGAGAAGTTGCCCGGGCTGTACGAGAGGACCTCCGCTAGGTTGCCGTTGCCGAGGACAAAAGAGCTCATCTCATCGGCGGTGATAATGGAGATTTTCTGGGTCACATTCCCCGGCGTCTGCGGCAGCTTGGAGCCGGTGATGACCATTTCTCCCATTTCATAGACGTCCGCTTCATCCGCTTCATCATCAGCCACCACAGGCGCGCCGAAGAGGAAGAGGGACAACGCACAGAAAAGTAGACGCTTCATAAGAGCGACTCCTTTGGAAGAGGTGGGGGTGGGGATTACTAGTTAGGATTAAACGGGGAAAAGCGCTCTGGCGCAAGCCTTAAAGCCCCAAAATGTCGAGGCTATCGCGGTGGATTAAGGCATGGATTTCGCGCTCGTCTAAGCGCGGCAGGGCCGTGCCATCGAGCATTTTGTTCAATCCGTACAGACCCTCAATGGAGGCGTCGATCGTCGTAAAGGGATAGTCGCTGCCCAAGAGCAACTTGTGCCAGACCCCGTATTCCTGCACCAGCATCAGGCTGTGGTAGAGCTGGAAAGGCCGATAGTGGAGGGCGCTGACGTCGGCGTACACGTTGGGGTGTTTGCGGATGACTGCTACGCACTCGCCCTCGTAGGGATGCGCCAAGTGGGCCATGATGATCTTGACCTTTGGGAAGCGGATGGCCACCGGGTCGAGATGGCGCGGCAAGGTGCAGTCGAGCGGGGCTTGGGCGACGAAGGTGGTGCCGGTGTGCAGCAGCACGGGCAGGTCGTGTTCGGTGGCGTAGTGCCACAGCGGGTCGAGGCTTTGGTCGTGCGGATAGAAGCCGGCGTACATGGAGAGCAGCTTGATGCCCTTGAGGCCGAGTTCTTGGTGCCCGTAGGCCATTTCTTGCTCCCAGCCGTCTTGGGTGGGGTCGAGCGAGAGGAAGCCGATGAGCGCTTCTGGGTGCGCGGCGACGTACTCGGCGACATAGCGGTCGTCAATCCACAGGCCAGAGCGCCGGGCCTTGCCGCCAAAGACGATGGTTTTGTCGCAGGTTTGCGCGCCCGCGCGATAGGCTATATAGGTCACGGTTAAGTCGAGGGCCTCGCCGGCTTTGGCCACTTGGGCCGCTTGTTGGCAAAACTGGTCGGTGAAATGCTCGGGATACTGCCAAGCGTGGCTGTGAATGTCGATAATCATGTGACCGCCAGATTGCGAAAAAATGCTTGTTATTATTATCTTTGTTTAATAAGAGTTGTTAATAAGGAAATTCCGGGGCAGTCGTCAAGAGCCAGTAGCTTGCTGGTACTCTACGGCGAGCAGGGATTCGCTAAATCACGTTAGAGGAGAAAACCATGCAGCGAATGTTATTGACCGTTGGCTTGTTAACCCTTTGGGGAGCAAGCGGTTTATTTATCGGCGCGCATACCGCCTCAGCCGATGAACACGAGGCTAGAATCCTAACGTATGAGGTTGGCACGGCGATTGAGCCGCTGACGCTGCCGGAGGTTACGGGCGGCACTCCGCCGCTTACCTATAGCCTCACGCCAGCTCTGCCTGCGGGTTTGACGTTTGACGCGGCCACGCGGACGATCTCGGGTACGCCGCTAGCGGCGAGCCCTGCCACGGAGTACATATACACGGTGACAGACGCTGCCAATGCTAGTAACTCGGTGCCGCTGCTCACTATCGAGGTGGAGGCACCGGTTAGCGACGACATATCTGTAGGTCTGACGTATGAGGTTGGCACGGCGATTGAGCCGCTAACGCTGCCGGAAATCCCGGGTGGGACCCCGCCGCTGACCTACAGCATGTCGGGGCTGCCTGCGGGCCTGTCGTTTGACGCGGCCACGCGGACGATCTCGGGTACGCCTACGGAGGTGGGTGTGGCCGCAGTTATCCTCACGGTTGTGGACGCCGCTGGTGCTTCCGGTTCGGTGCCGTTCCCCGTGTCGGTTATCGAGCCTCCGTTGGATGCGCCCAATATTCTGGCGGCCCAAGACTATAAGGGTGCTGACGGTGCTGGGGACAACGGCGGCTTTATCCTGCTGACTTGGGACCTGTCGGAGCACCACGACACGCTAGACGGCTATCGCATCTTCCGCGAGGTCCCCTTGCTGAACGATGAGATGGTTCCTTGGGCCATGGTAGATGCCGTGCCGGGCGTCGGTATTGGTCGCGCCATCGTCGCTACGCTCGACAATGTCGCCACCCGATGGGGCATTGCCGCCGAGCGCGATGGTCGCACCACGAACGTCGTTGCCGCTAAGGCCGCGTTCGTTAGCGCTGAAAATCTGAACCAGCCCTATGAGATGATGGCCGAGACGCTGATGGCCAGCAGGGAAGCGACGCAAGCCGGTGATGCACCGGTGTTGGCCTCGCTGTTGCCGGAAGCCCTCGCGTACGCCCAAGGCGTGGCTCCGAGGCTGCAGAGCGTTGATGGCGTGCTGCAGAGTTCGGATATCACCCTGACGGAAGAGCCGGTTCGCGCTATTGACGACATTGCGCCGGAAGCGGTGCCGGCGCTCAGCGCTTTGGATGCGCCCAATGACGAGGGCAGCCGCATCGCCCTGACGTGGACGCTCTCGCCGTCTGACCTGGTCTTGCACGGCGTCGTTGCCGGGGCCATTGGCCCGGCCGCACCCCAGCCTGTCGTCGGCGTCCACGGCTACAGCATCTATCGCCGCGCTGCGGGCGCAGACGGGTTCGTCTTGGTCGGGCAGGCGGACGCCGGCGTTACGTCCTTCGTCGATGAGACGGCGCTCAACGGCGTGCGCTACACCTATCAGGTGCGGCCCTACGACTTGGACAACGAGCCTGTTTCCGACATCGAGCAGACGGCGATGGCCGTGCGCAACATCGCAGTGGACAGCGAAGGTCGCGCGATTTTCGGTCTGTTCGGCGCAGACAACCGCGTCGGCTTCGACGACTTCTTCATTCTAGCCGATCTCTTCGGTTTGACGGCGGGAGATGAAGGTTTTGATCCCGCGTTTGACCTAGCGCCGAGCGCGATGATCGACTTCGACGATTTCTTCGTCTTTGCCGACAACTTCGGTCGCAGCACGGCTGGCGCGGGCAAGCGCGTGCCTATGCTGGCGGGTCTGAATGCGGATGCGCGGCTGTATCTGGATGCGCGGACGGCCATGCCTATCGTGGGTGAGGACTTCGTTCTCGACGTGAGCTTGGCGGACTTCGTCGCGATGAAGGGCTACGGCTTGCAGGTGCAGTATGACGCCAGCAAGCTGGAGTTCGTCGAGGCTTTGACCGATCAGCCGCTGGGTGGGAGCGCGTTGGCCGCCCCGCAGGTGCTTTCTGACGAAGCGGGTGTGTTGGCACTGGTCGCCCACGGGGACTTGGTCTCCGAAGGCGAGGTGGAGCTGAGCTTGGTCTTCCGCGCGAAGACGGAGATCGAGAACACGGTCATCGAGATCACCGACAGCCAGACCTATGACAGCGAGTTTGGCTTCAACCGCTTGGCGCTGCCGGCACCGGTGCAGTTGCAGACGCGGCCTGAGGTGTTCGGGTTGGCAAATAACTATCCGAACCCGTTCAACCCGGCGACGACGATCAAGTATTCACTGCCGCAGGCGGCGGACGTGGAGTTGACTGTGTATAATGTAGTAGGTCAGGCGGTGCGGACGCTGGTTGCTGAGCATCAGAGCGCCGGTCGCTACGTCGTGGAGTGGGACGCGACCAACGACAGCGGTCATAGCTTGTCTTCGGGGATGTATTTCTACCGCTTAGAGGCGGGCGGAGAGTTCCTCGAAACCAAGAAGATGCTGCTGCTCAAGTAGCTACAATAGGAGGAGAAGGTCATGACCGAGACGGCGGACCTAACCGAGCGCGTATCCCGGCTAGAGGGAGCCTATGAGCACTTGGCTACTAAGGCCGATATTGCTGCGTTGCGGGGGGAACTCAAGACGGATATTGCTGCGTTGAGAGGGGAACTCAAGGCAGATATTGCCGAGCTCAAAGGCAGCCTTAAGATGCTCTTAATCGCCATGACCTTTATCTTGACCCTACTCAATATCGGGCTGAAGGTATTCGTGCCATGATCTATCCTCCGATCGTTATGGAGGAGACAACGGATTCGACCGAACTTGCGGAAGCCGAGGCGCAGCCGAAACGAGTTTCTCGAAACCAAGAAGATGCTGCTGCTCAAGTAAGCACGCAGCGAGTTCGCGAGCTAGGGCCTCCAACTTTAGCGCGAGGCCCTAGCTCCCACATTCTAAATCACCAGTAATTACTCATAACCTGGGGAGGTAGAGTAATGACACACACGAAGTTGTTAATGAGGCGGTTGTTGTACGTGCCTTGGCTGCTAACTGTTGGTTTGGTGCTGGGGTGGAGCGGGGAGGTTGTGGCTCATACTGGCAATGCCGCTACGGGTTCGGATACGCAAGGCCATGGAAGTGGAGCGCTTACGCATACGCATGCCACTGAGCCCTATTTGCAGGTAACTTATGCACTTGATACGCGACTAGGCGAAGGTGCAGCCGATTCGGTTTTTGTGAGTTGGAGTACATCGTATTCAAAGAATTTCGGCACGGCCAAGAGTACTACGGTTCCTATGGGAAATGGGGCGGAAGCCACGGGCTACACGTTGACGTTACATCGCGGGGAGAGTCCTTCCGAGGCAGAGGCAGAAGTGACCCCTACTAGTAGCACCCCTTCAAATTTGGAAGATATTACATCTGACCGCAAAGCTGCTCTTATTCTCGACCTTGATCCTAGGGGAACTACCCCAGCGGGAGATAACCCACCGGGATTCTATTGGGTAAAGATGGTGGTGGAGGTCCCTGATGCGGATAATACTCCTGATAATAATGTTCTAGAGCCGTTTTTCGCTAAGCAGATAGCGATAGAGCCGGACTATAAGCTGTCGGTGAATCCCAGTAGTGTGCGCGAGGACGCTACTGGTACTACCGAGATCGAGGTAAACGTCAAAGTTGGCGATGATACGGCGGTGGCAGGGAATACGTCTGTGCCCTTGCGGCTTGGCTCCAATCAGACGGGGCTCAATAGTCGTTTCCGCATAGCATTTCCCCCGATCACGATTCCGGAGGGTGAGAAAGAGGCGACGGGGACGATCAGCTTCACCCCCGTTCCCAAGAATGATAATGAAACCCTCAACGACGATCTTCTGGTCACGATCAGTACTGTCGGTACTACTGGCGGGTCAACCGATATTCGGCTGGTTGACACCGACAAGGCAAGCACGGCGGTCAATCTCTCGTTCTCGGATGCCACTCTAACTAAGAACGATGGTACAACCGAGATCGAAGTGACGGCCACTCTGAATGGAAAGACGCTAGACGACCATGTGAGCTTGGACTTGGTTATTGATAATACTGGTGCGCAGGGGACGACTATCGCGAGGCGCGATATAGATTATACTGCGACGCTGAAACCGATAACCATTCGACGGCGCCAAGTGTCGGGGACGGCGACGATTACCATCACCCCCCTGAACGAAAAAGTAGGCCTTGTTCGGGTGAAGCCTGCTAACGCCATGACGAGACCCGGTGCCACCACTGCCATTTCTATACCAGTTAATCCGAGTTCAATCGAGATAACGGCTGGTCCCGAGACAGGGATTAAAGGGCTCATAGCGATGCCTTTCTCGATCCGCGAGGACGCTGAGACGAAGAATGTCAGGCTGGAGATTTCCTTGCAGAACGCTTTGTTGACTGACGAGACGGTGGTGTTCACTATTTCGGACACCGATGAAGACATAAAAGAGCTACAGGGGCGATCGGATATAGGCGACCGTTTCCAACTGGCGGATGATGCGGATCGTGATGTGGATTATCGGGCGCAAGTGCAGGCACTTGTCATCCCGAAGGGCGAGACCACAGCGACGACGACGATGACCGTCACCCCCCTCAACAACAACAGAGAAGATGGACTCCGGGCTTTCAAGGTGACTGCGACGGTTGGAGGCAAAACCTACTCTGAAGGCATCCTGATTACCGACGACGACACGACAAGCGATTCGATCGCGCTAGAGGTGAGTCCAGCCGAGATAAATGAAAGCGCTGGGGTGACCTCGGTCACAGTGACCGGCATCTTGAACGGGAAAGTGTTCAGAGATAACGTGGTCGTGCCCTTGATCATTAATAACGATATTAATGGCGATGGCACCGTGAATGCTGATGATAAGGCTGCGACGCGCGATTTGGACTACACAGCCTCCCTCAGCTCCTTGGTGATTCCGGGCGGCCAGACACAAGGGACGGCGACGATCACCATCACCCCCACGGCCAACGACGGGAAGGAAGGGGACGAGAAGATCGGCTTGAAGAGTTCGGGTGAACCCGAAGCTATAAATGAAGACGGAGTCAAAGAAAAGCTCGTTGTAGTCGGAACGGCGATAACGCTGAAAGACGTCCATGAGGACGGTGCGCAGCCAACGCCGCTGGATCCGACGCGCCCAACCTTCGCGGTCGCCGATTCGATTTCCAATCAATCGTACACGGTTGGCACGGCGATTGATCCTCTCGTACTGCCGGAAGCTAGGGGCGGTGCTGCTCCGCTGATGTACAGCGTCTCGACCCTACCGGCGGGCTTGGCGTTTGACTCGGCCACGCGGACGCTTTCGGGCACGCCTACAGCCGAGACCAACGGTGCGGCCACCATCATCTACACGGTGATTGACAATGCCCGTGCTGCCGGTGCGTTGATCTTCACCATCACGGTCGCAGAGGGCGAGATGCTGCCCCCGGTTGCCGATGCGCAGCTAACGGCGACGCCTTCGGCGATCCGCGAGGACGCTGGGGCGACGCAAGTCTCGTTGACCGTGGCCTTGGCGGCTGCGAAGGCCACAGCCGAGATCGTGACGTTCACGGTTGTTGCTCCAAGCGAAGGCAAGCAGGCCGTGCGCGACATTGACTACACTGCATCCTTGGGGGCGATCATTTCCATTCCGGCCGGTGCTACCGTTGGGACGGGGACCCTCACCATCACCCCCATTAACAACTCCACGGTGGATGGCCTGAGAGCGATTGGTGTACAGGCTGCGTTCACCTCTGGTGCGACGCTAATGACGGACATCAAAATCGTCGATGACGAAACGCCGAGTACGTCCATCGCGCTGTCGGTGAATCCGCACACGTTGATTGAGGGAAGCGGTGCGACCGAGGTTACGGTGACCGCCACGTTGGACGGGAAGTCGTTGGCCGAGAACGCAACCGTGGTCGTGGCCATTGATGCGGCGTCAACAGCGACGCGCGATGTTGACTACGCCGCGCTATTCGATCCGGTGATTGAGATTCCACTCGGCTCGATAACGGGGTCCACGCAGTTTGCGATCCGCATAATTGACGACGATCTAATAGAGGGCAACGAAACCATCAAGCTGATCGGTGTGATTAACGGATTGATGGGGGACGAGGCAGAGATCACGCTGAGCGACCAAGCAGCGATGACGATGCCACCGGAGGAGCCGGAGATGCCGGATGGTTCGTCCTTTGGCTTCGCCGCCGACACCATGATCCCAAACCAAACGTACACCGCTGGGACGGCGATTACCCCGCTCGTGTTACCGGCCGCTTCGGGTGGCACTGCACCGCTGACGTACAGCGTCTCAGCCTTGCCAGCAGGCTTGCTATTTGACGCGGCCACGCGGACGATTGTGGGCACCCCTTCGGCAGCGATCGACGGTGCGCTCATCGTCATCTACACGGTGATCGACAGTGCCGGGAATGTCGCCGCGTTGACCTTTACCATTACGGTCAACGCTGGGCTGACGTTTGGCGATTTCTTCAACTTTTTCGGCTCCGGCAAGATCGTTCCGACGGCCTCACACGACTTGGCTGAAATCCGCGAATTTATCGTTGGCCAGCGCGTGGAAGATCTCGTGTTGCCGGAGGCATCGGGCGGCACGGCACCGTTGACGTACCACCTGTCGCCGGCCCTGCCGGCGGGCCTCGCGTTCGACGCGGCCACGCGGACCATTGCAGGGACGCCAAGCGCGGAAGCAGAAACTGCCTATACATATACGGTTACGGACGCCAACGGCGCGACCGCGTCGCTAGCATTGCAGACGCTGCCAGCCGCCTTTGTGCTGGCGGACAACTTCCCGAACCCGTTCAACCCGGCGACGACGATCCAGTATGCGTTGCCGCAGGCGGCGGACGTGGAACTGACCGTATATAATGTTGTCGGTCAGGCGGTGCGGACGCTGGTTGCCGAGCACCAGAGCGCGGGTCGCTACGTCGTGGAGTGGGACGCGACCAACGACAGCGGACACAGCTTGTCGTCGGGGATGTATTTCTACCGCTTGCAGGCGGGAGAAGAGTTCCACGAGGTCAAGAAGATGCTGCTACTCAAGTAGCAACTACTACACTGTGTACTGATAAAGAAATGGGGCCTCAAACTTCTGTTTGAGGCCCCATTTCGTATATTATAAATCAACAGGTAATCACTCTTAAATAGGGATGCTCTCCTTGGGGAGGTAGAGTCATGATGCACACAAAGTTGTTGATGCAGCGCCTAGTCTATGTGCCTTGGCTGTTGGCCGCTGGTTTGGTGTTGGGATGGACCGGGGAGGCTGCGGCCCAGACGCTGACGGCGCGCTTTGAGATGATGCCGGAGTCGCACGACGGCAGCGAGTTCACGTTCGAGCTTCACTTCAGTGAAGAAGTCGAAATGAGCTTCGTGAACATGCGGGACGACGTGCTCGACGTGACCGGCGGTGTGGTGAAAGGTGCGCGGCGCTTGACGGCAGGCAGCAACCTAGGCTGGCAGATTACCATCGAGCCGGATTCGGAGGTGGATGTGTCCATCTCGCTGCCGCCGACAGTCGATTGCGCGGCGTCAAGTGCGGTATGCACGGCGGACGACCGGGCTCTGTCGGTCGGGCTGGCGGTGCTTGTGTCCGGCCCAGTGGTAACGGAGGATTCCGACGAGGAACCGGAGATTAGTGCCCAGCAAACGGTGCAAGTGGACTTGGAACTGTCGGTGAATCTTGCGAGTGTGCGCGAAGACGCCGGTGAGACCGATATTGAAGTGACCGTCGCCGTTACGGATGACACCGCGGTGGATGCGGATACGTATGTGCTCTTGAGCATCTCCGGTGAGGGGCTTAATACCCGCTACCTCATAGGGCTAACCACGCTCAGGATTCCGGCTGGCGAGAAAAGAGCAACGGAGACCCTCACCCTCACCCCCATTAATGACG
The DNA here is from genome assembly GCA_965261395.1 of Candidatus Latescibacterota bacterium. GTDB lineage: Bacteria > Latescibacterota > UBA2968 > UBA8231 > UBA8231. Next base: position 238,157 of record OZ253462.1, on the reverse strand, counting down.
ATGTCATCGATGCAGATATTCCCATTGTGATCAGCGGCAATGCTGGTGGCGGTAAGACGGTTGAATCGACGACGCTTACGCTGATTGACGACGACAAGGACAGCCAAAACATCCATCTGTCGGTGGATATTGCCGAGCTGACTAGGTTTGACGATGAGACCGAAATCACCGTGACGGCAACCTTGGATGGCAAGGTTCTAAGCGAGGCGACGAGCTTTTCCTTGATTATCGGCGATCATCCCGACTTGGCGAGCGATCCCAGCACCGATCTTGATGGCGATGGCGATATGGACGATGACGATGCGACCAAGGACAATCGCGAGGCGCAGCGCGACGTGGACTACTCGGTGACGCTGGCGAGTCTGACGATTCCGCGAAATGCGGTGTCGGGGACGGCGACGATTACTATCACCCCCAAAAACCAGTTGCCTGGCACGATCCGGGTGGCATCTCCTGATAATGATACAGACGCGGACGCCCCGGGGATACAGATTGCAGATGATGGACTGACGATCAACCCTGTGGATATAAAAATAAAGAAGGAGGTCGCTGCCACGGCCGATGCCATTACGCTTAGTCAAGAAAGCATCCGCGAGGACGCCGGCGAGACGACAATCGAGGTGAACGTTAGCTTGACGGATGCCTCAGTCGAGGACGAGACGGTGGGTCTGGCGGTTTTGGCGGACGGCGCGGACTTGCCGTCTGGTGATACGGTGACGGGCCCTCCGCTGCGCGATGTGGATTACACGCTGGTTTTTGGTGAGTCGCTCACCATTCCAGCCGGTGCGACCGAGGGGACGACGACGTTCACCATCACCCCCACCAACGACACCGACGTGGCTGCGCACGGATCGATCTATATACAGGTTACGGTCGGTGCCGTATTGGCGATTAGAACGATAGCCATTGTCGATGACGATGCGAATAGCATGAATATCGCGCTGACGGCGGATCCGGCTGCGATAAGCGAAGGGGCCGGTACGACCGATGTTATTGTGACCGGAACGTTGGACGGCAAGGTATTCGACGATGATGTGGTCATGCTCTTGACCATTGATGCAGATATTAATGGCGACGGCGCGGTGAATGATGACGATGCGGCGGCGACGCGCGATGTAGACTACTCGGCAACCGTGCGTCCGCTGACGATTCCAGCCGGCGCGGTGTCGGGGACGACGACGATCACCATCACCCCTATTGACGACAGGAGCGTAGAGGCCGACGAGACCATCCGGCTGACCGTGCCATACGCCAATAAGCAAATCACCGCCCAAGACGATGACGAAGACGATGTCACGCTGACGGTCGGCCCTGTGGACATAACGCTGCAAGACACTGGTGAGGGCGGCGCGCCTTCCTTTGCTGCGGACGCTTCGATTGCCGACCAGACGTACTCGGTTGATGTGGCGATTGCCGATTGGGTGCTGCCGGAGGCATCGGGCGGCGACGGCGATTTGACGTATAGCGTCTCGACCTTGCCGGCGGGCTTGGAGTTTGACGCGCTCTCGCGGACGCTTGCGGGTACACCGACGGCAGCGACCGACGGTGCGCTTACCGTCACCTACACGGTGGCAGACAGCGACGACGACACAGCCGCGCTGACCTTCACCATTACCGTTGCTGCGGCAGGGACGGTGCCGGTCTTCGCAGCAGGTGCTTCGATCGCCAACCAGACGTACACGGTTGATGTGGCGATTGCCGATTTAGTGCTGCCGGCGGCATCGGGTGGCGACGGCGATTTGACGTATAGCGTCTCGGCGTTGCCGGCGGGCTTGGAGTTTGACGCGGCCACCCGGACGCTTGCGGGCACGCCTACGGCAGCGACCGACGGTGCGGTTGAAGTCACCTACACGGTGACGGACGCTAACAGCGCCACGGCCACGCTGACTTTCTCCATCACGGTCAATCCTGCTCCGGCGTCTGAGGTTGCGGTCGCTGGGTTGACCGCGGTGCCTGCGGCGATCCGCGAGGACGCTGGGGCGACGGCAGTTGTGCTGACGTTTACCTTGGAGGCCGCCGCAGCGGCTGACGAGAGCGTGCGGTTTACGCTGGTGGCTCCAAGCGAAGGCACGGCAGCGGTGCGCGATGTGGACTACACGGCGACATTGGAGGCGCTTATCACCATTCCGGCCGGCGCTACCGAGGGTACGGCGACGCTGACCCTCACTCCCATCAACGACGATGCTGAAGAGGGCCTGAAGGCGTTGGGCGTGCAGGCCACGCTCGTATCAACCGGCGCGGCCCTATCGACAGACATCGAGATCAGAGACGCCGAAACGCCGAGTACGTTCATTGCGCTGTCGGCAGACCCGAGCACGTTGGACGAGAATGCCGGTTTGACCGCTGTTGTGTTGACCGCCACGTTGGACGGCAAGGCGTTGGCAGAGGACGCGACCGTGCGTTTGGCCATTGACCAGGCGTCCACGGCAACGCGCGATTTGGACTACTCCGCGCTATTTACTCCTATGATTGAGATTGCGGCCGGCTCGATAACAGGGACAGTGAATTTTCACGTCCTCCCAGTCGCCGACAACTTGGAGGAGGGCGACGAGATCATCCGGCTGATCGGTACGATTGACGGGCTGGAAGGGGACGAGGTAGCGATCACGATAAGCGATCCAGCAGCGGCGAAGGCGGCGGTTCAGACGCTGCCGACCGCATTCGCGCTAGCGGACAATTTCCCGAACCCGTTCAACCCAACGACGACGATCCAGTATGCGTTGCCGCAGGCGGCGGACGTGGAACTGACCGTGTATAATGTGGTTGGTCAGCCGGTGCGGACGCTGGTTGCCGAGCATCAGAGCGCGGGTCGCTACGCGGTGGAGTGGGACGCGACCAACGACAGCGGGCACAGCTTGTCGTCGGGGCTGTATTTCTACCGCTTGCAGGCAGGCGGAGAATTCCACGAGGTCAAGAAGATGCTGCTGCTGAAGTAGCACCCGCGCACAGCGCGTTAGCGAAATGGGGCCTCAAACTTCGGTTTGAGGCCCCATTTTCATATATTGTTCCGTATATTAAAAATCAACAGGCAATCACTCTTAAATAGGGATGCTTTCCTTGGGGAGGTTAAGTAATGACATATATAAAGTTTTTGATGCACCGTCTGGTCTGTGTGCCTTGGCTGTTGGCCGCTGGTTTGGTGTTGGGATGGAGCGGGGAGACCGCGGCCCAAACGCTGACGGCGCGCTTTGAGATGATGCCGGAGTCGCACGACGGCAGCGAGTTCACGTTCGAGATTCACTTCAGTGAGGAAATCGAAATGAGCTTCGTGAACCTGCGGGACGATGTGCTCGACGTGACCGGCGGCGTGGTGACAGGGGCACGGCGCTTGACGGCAGGCAGCGACCTAGGCTGGCAGATCACCATAGTGCCGGAGCCGAACGTGGATGTGTCCATCTCGCTGCCGCCAACCGTCGATTGCGCGGCGGCAAGCGCGGTATGCACGGCGGACGACCGTGCTCTGTCGAGTGGGATAGTGGCGCTTGTGCCCGGATTGCCCGTAGCGCCCACCAACGTGGTGGCGACACTTGTAAACGGAGTGCTTTCCGTGACTTGGGAACAAACGGGAACCAACCAAGATCAAAACACCTACCGGGTGAAATACAGGGAGCAGGGGACTACGGATTGGAAGCCTGTCGTAGCAGAACGAAGAATAAGAGACGAAAATAATAATGAAGTAACATACGCGGACGGTGCCGGCACCACTGTGCCTTACGAGGCTACCGGCTTGAACAGCAATGCGATTTATGAAGTGCAGGTAAGATCGGCAAGATCGGAAATCTTATCCGAATGGGCACCGGAGCCGCCAGCATTAACGGTAACGGCGACGGTGACTTCCACCGAGGTAACGGAGGATTCCGACGAGGAACTGGAGATTAGCGCCCAGCAAACGGTGCAGGCGGACTTGGAGCTGTCGGTGAATCCTGCGCGTGTACGCGAGGATGCTGGTGAAACCGATGTCGAAGTGACCGTCCAAGTTACGGACGATACCGCGGTGGATGCGGATACGTATGTACTCTTGAGCATCTCCCCCGAGGGGCTTAATACGCGCTACCTGATAGGGCTAACCACGCTCAGGATTCCGGCTGGCCAAAAAAGGGCAACGGAGACTCTCACCTTCACTCCCATTAATGACAACATCATCGACGAAGATCTCCCCATTGTGATCAGCGGCAATGCTGGTGGCGGTAAGACGATTGAATCGACGACGCTTAGGCTGATTGACGACGACAAGGACAGCCAAAACATCAATCTATCGGTGGATGTTGCCGAGCTGACTAGGTTTGAAGGTGCGACCGAAATCACCGTGACGGCAACCTTGGATGGCAAGGTTCTAAGCGAGGCAAGGCGCTTCTCCTTGACTATTGGCGATCATCCCGACTTGGCGGACGATCCCAACACCGATCTTGATGGCGATGGCGATATGGACGATGACGATGCGACCAAGGACAATCGCGAGGCGCAGCGCGACTTGGACTACACGGCGACGCTGGCGAGTCTGACGATTCCGCGAAATGCGGTGTCGGGGACGGCGACGATTACCATCACCCCCCAAAACCAGTTGCCTGGCACGATCCGGGTGGCGTCTCCCGATTTTGATGCCGACGCCCCGGGGATACAGATTGCAGATGATGGGCTAACGATCAACCCTGTGGATATAAAAATAAAGAAAGAGGTCGCTGCCACGGCCGATGCCATTACACTCAGTCAAGAGAGCATTCGCGAGGACGCTGGTGCGACGACAATCGAGGTGAAAGTTAGCTTGACGGATGCCTCGGTCGAGGACGAGACGATGAGTCTGGCGGTTTTGCCGGAGGGTGCGGTTTTGCCGTCTGGTGATACGGTGACGGGCACTCCGCTGCGCGATGTGGATTACACGCTGGTTTTTGGTGAGTCGCTCACCATTCCGGCCGGTGCTACCGAAGGGACGACGACGTTCACCATCACCCCCACCAACGACACGGATGCGGCTCAGCGGGGGATGATATATATACAGATTACGGTCGGCGACGTATTGGCGACTAGAACCATAGTGCTCGCCGACGACGACACAAATAGCATGAATATCTCGCTGACGGCGGAGCCGGCCGCGATAAGCGAAGGGGCTGGTAGGACCGATGTTACGGTGACCGGAACGTTGGACGGCAAGGTATTCGACAATAACGTGGTCGTGTTCTTGACCATTGATCCCGATCCCCAAGATACGGACGCTAACGGCGATGTCGTCGATGTTGTTGGGGCGACGCGCGATATAGACTATACGGCAACAATACGTCCGCTGATAATTCCGGCCGGTGCGGTGTCGGGGACGACGAGGATCACCATCTCGCCTATTGACGACAAGACAATGGAGGCCGACGAGAAAATTAGGCTGAAAGTGCCGTACGCCAATAATCAAATCACCACCCGAGATGCTGAAGGGGACGAGGTCAAGGTGACGGTCGGCACGGTGGACATAACGCTGCAAGACACCGGCGCGGGCGGCGCGCCTACCTTTGCTGCAGACGCTGCCATCGCCGACCAAGTGTACGTGGTTGGGACGGCGATTGCCGATTGGGTGCTGCCGGCGGCTTCGGGCGGCGACGGCGATTTGACGTATAGCGTCTCGACCTTGCCGGCGGGTTTGGAGTTTGACGCAGCCACGCGGACGCTTGCGGGTACACCGACGGCAGCGTCCGATGGTGCGGTTGAAGTCACTTACACGGTGACAGACAGCGACGACGACACAGCCGCGCTGACCTTTACCATTACCATCGCTGCGGCAGGGACGGTGCCGGTCTTCGCAGCAGGTGCTTCGATCAACAACCAGACGTACATCGTCGGCACGGCGATTGCCGATTGGGTGCTGCCGGCGGCTTCGGGCGGCACGGCACCGCTTATGTATAGCGTCTCGGTGTTGCCGGCGGGCTTGGAGTTTGACGCGGCCACGCGGACGCTTGGAGGCACGCCGACGGCAGCGACCGACAGTGCGCTCACCGTCACCTACACGGTGACGGACGCTAACAGCGCCACGGCCACGCTAACCTTCACCATCGCGGTCAATCCTGCGCCTAGGGTTACGGTCGCTGGGTTGACGGCGGTGCCGGCGGCGATCCGCGAGGACGCTGCGGCGACGGCAGTTGTGCTAACGTTTACCTTGGAGGCCGCCGCCGCGGCTGACGAGAGCGTGCGGTTTACGCTGGTGGCTCCAAGCGAAGGGACGGAGGCAGTGCGCGACGTGGACTACACGGCGGTACTAGAGGCGCTTATCACTATTCCGGCTGGCGCTACCGAAGGCACGGCGACGCTGACTATCACTCCGATCAACGACGATGATGAAGAGGGCCTGAAGGCGTTGGGTGTGCGGGCCACACTCGTATCAACCGGCGAGACCCTATCGACGGATATCAAGATCAGAGACGACGAAACGCCGAGCACGGCCATCGAGCTGTCGGCGGATCCGAACACGTTAGGTGAGAATGCCCCTTTGACCACGATTACGGTGACCGCCACGTTGGACGGCGAGGCGTTGGCAGAGGACGCGACCGTGCATTTGGTCATTGACCAAGCGTCCACGGCGACGCGCGATTTGGACTACGCTGCGCTATTTATTCCTAGGATTGAGATTGCGGCCGGCTCGATAACAGGGACAGTGAAATTTTACGTCGCCCCAAGATTCGACAACTTGGAGGAGGGCGACGAGGTCATCAGGCTGGTCGGTACGATTGACGGGCTGGAGGGGGACGAGGTAGCGATCACGATGAGCGACCCCGGAGCGGCGAAAGCAGTGATCCAGACGCTGCCGACCGCATTCGCGCTAGCGGACAATTTCCCGAACCCGTTCAACCCAACGACGACGATCCAGTATGCGCTGCCGCAGGCGGCGGACGTGGAACTGACCGTGTATAACGTAGTGGGTCAGCCGGTGCGGACGCTGGTTGCCGAGTACCAGAGCGCGGGTCGCTATGCGGTGGAGTGGGACGCGACCAACGACAGCGGTCACAGCTTGTCGTCGGGGCTGTATTTCTACCGCTTGCAGGCGGGCGGAGAGTTCCTCAAAGTCAAGAAGATGCTGCTGCTTAAGTAGTAACTACTACACTGTGCGTTAGTAAAATGGGACCTCAAATCGAGGTCCCATTTTGCTGTTTATCGGTGAAGTAGTGCGACTGAACCGTTTACGTTTCCTCGACGGCAAAGTAGTGTTCCAATTCCCGCAGCGTATCCGGGGCCGTGTGGATATCGCGCACGATGACGCCGCGCTCAATGACGGCAATCCGGCGGCAGACCTCGGTGATGTGGTTGAGATCGTGGCTGGAGATAATGAGCGTAGTATCGGTGGTTTGGTCGGCGGCTTTTAGCATGTCCTTGAGGCGTATTTGGCTCGTCGGGTCGAGATTGGCGAAAGGCTCGTCTAGTACCAGCAGCCGTGGCTCGACCATCAAGGCTGCGACAAGCCCCATTTTTTTCTTGTTGCCCTCGGATAAATTGCGAATGTACTCGCTCCCGTCGAGCGGTTGATCGCCGAAAAAGGAGCGGTAGTGTTCCCATTTTTCTTTTATCTGGACCGGATTCATGCCGTACAGACTGCCGACGAAGTGGATGTATTCTACGGGCGTCAGGTAGTCGATGAGGAAGGCAGGGCCTAGGTAGGATCCCGTGCAGTCCTTCCAAGCGTCGCCTTGGGCCACGTCTTGCCCGTTGAGCAGTACCTGGCCCTTGCTCGGGCGGATCAGATCGAGCACGAGGCGCAAAAAGGTGGTCTTGCCAGCGCCGTTGTTGCCCACCAATCCGAAGCTAGCACCGCTGTCGATATCGAGTTCGGGCAGGTCGAGGACCGTCGCCAAGCCGTAGCGCTTTTGCAAATTTTGGACTTGTAGGTGCATGCTCAGGAACTCCCCCTAAAACCGGCCGCCATGTGGTACTTGCACTTTTGCAGCCGATAGGACAACAAATGGACCCAAACAGGACTAAATGCCCAGCATAGCAGGATGCCGCCGGCTAGGGCTAACGGGCCAAAGTCGGTCGCCAGCATCACAATCGCGGGTGGGGCCAGCAAGGGAATGATGGCTAGTAGGTGGTGCAGGGAGGTGCCCTGCTGGTTAAAAAATGAGGAAGGGGCGATATAGAGGCGTTTGCGGTTCATGGTGGCGAAGAACAGCATACAAGCAGTGCTAAAACCGATATTGTAGAGCAAAACGACGCTGTACGTGACGAGCAATTCAGGGACCAAGACCAGCAAGAACGGCAGGCATAGTAGCGCTAATACCGGGCAGGAAATTTGCAGTAGCAATAGTTTAGCCCATAGCAGGTGGCGGAAATGGACCGGCCGGGCCAGATGGCCGTCAAAATAAAGACTCTCCCAACCGAACATGAATTGGCCGTAGTTGATCACGAAACCACTAGTGAGGAAGAATCCCCAAAAAATATGGTAGAATGTTAAGGTGGTCGTGGGCACAACAGAGTCGGATGAACCACGGGTAAGGAGTATGAAATTTATCAACCCCAACGGCACAAACATCAGGGCAGACCACAGGATTTGTCGGGGCCGCTTGTTGCGGATCGCCAGTTTAATTTCTAGTGCCATCAGTTGGCCCACCGGACCCAAGCCGGCTAGCCGGTCGAGCAGGCTTTGAGCCCCAGTAGTGGAGCCTTTTTCGGACGGGGCTTCGTCGTGCAAATGGTCCTTTAACAAGCGACAGGTCCAGCCAAAGAGCAGGCCGGTCGCCGCCAGCAGGGCTAGTGCCAACACAGGACCGTCCGGTCCCAGCAAAGAGTCGAATACCACGCTCGACAGCGCGCCCGTATAGCCCTATTGCCGCCAATAATCCAACGCGATTAGACCGTTGGCCCCACCGCCCAAGAGCCAGACTGGCCAAGCGCGTCTGGCCAAGACTAGGCGGACGCAGATGACCAAGTAGTTGGACAGACCGAGAGTAGCCACGATGCCCGCCAACCAAGACAGCGATGTAAAAGCGGGGTAATCCAGTGCTAGATTGCTGACCCAGAACGGGATGAAGAAGGCCAGCGGCAATAGGTTGTGCAGGTGGAACAGGGCCGCGAAAGAGAAAAATCGCGCTAGCGCTGGCCGGGAAATGGGTAAGTGAAGATAGGGACCAATTTTTAGCTGCGGCGTGTTTTGGAAGAGCAAGCGGGCTAGGAACAAGAGCAAGAAAGCGTTCAATAGGTGCTGATTGACTAAGCGGACGACATCGGCGGCGGGGTCTTGACTAGTTAGCAGATGACCGATGAAGGCACCCGCGAGGACGAGGATGAGCAGGAAGTACAGCGCTAGCAGAACTAGAAAAATGGCGTAGGCGACGCTTATGCTACTCCAAGAGGGGTTGCGGATGAACTCCTTCCATTGGTGGCGCAGCAGGTTGCGGTAGAGCATGGCTAGCGGGCCTAAAACGGCTCGGCTTGGTGATAGGGCGAGGGTTGGGGGAGCGTGTCGCGGAGGGTGGAGCGAGTGGGGAAAAGGAATTGGGCTTTTGCGGGCGTTATGGAGAAGACGTGGTCGGTGGTGTGGAGGCGGAGGTAGCGGCCGCGGTCGTCGGCCGCGCCAATGGCGAGGGTGTCTATTGTGCCCTCTTCGTCTTCGAGATAGAGATGGCGGGCTTGGGCAAAGGCATCGGTGCGGCCCGGATCGTGCAGAGCCGACCACGTCAGGCGTTTGAGGAAGTCGGCGTAGGCTTCTACACTCGCGGAAAGGCAGGTCTCCACGCCAGACGCAGAGAGGACGATCCATTCGTAGGTCGGCATCATGGGGCCCGGTGCCGTCATGGCTTTTAGCTGGCGGCTGAGGGATTGCACCGGGTAGGTAGGGTCGCCGGCGAAGGCAATGCGCCGGAGGCCCTTGCGCTGTAAGGCTTGGGGCAGGACGCGGCGGTCGAGCATCGGAGCGGGCGGCGCGGTGTCGAGGGCATGGACGGGGTGGGCGTGGAGGTGGAAGATGCTGTCGGCACCAACGCGCTGGACATACGATTCCCCCGCGCGCGCCCCGGGTGCCCCGCGCCCCTGGCGCACTTCCAGTAAGGGACGCCCCTGTTGGTCGAGCAAGTCGATGCGGACGCTACCCGGGCCGAGGCCATAGCGGGCCAAGTCCCCAGGCTCGGCCGAGACGAAGGTCGCCGGAGTAGCGAGCAGGCTCTGGAGCAGGTGCTCGACGCGGCGGTTGAGGACAAAGACGCGGTGATAGGCTGGGAAATACCAAGTGTTCCCGCGCCGGACGTAGTGCCAGCGGCGTCCGGCGGCATGGACCTCAATCTGATCGACTGCTGAGGTCGGTTCGGGCGTCAAGAGGCGCAAGGCCCCGGCGGTGCGGCGCACAGTGCGCTGGTGCTCGCGCAGGAAGCTTTCCCCGAGGACGAACAGGACCAGCAGGGCCCCCAGCGCGCAGAGCAAGCGGATCACGTTCGCCTCGCGCGGCGATAGAGGGCGTAGGCCAAAAACAGCAGCGGTCCCGCGCCCACCACGACCACTCGCCACAGACGCTTGGACTCGGCGCTCTGGAAGGCAAAGCCGCGCAGAGTTGGCCGCCGCGCCTGTAAGGCGGCTAGTTCCGCGCCATAAGCGTTGTACGCCACGGCATTGAGCAAGAATTGATCGTGCTGAAAGCCCGGAGCCGACAGGTGCTCGTTTTTGAACATCTCCGAAGAGCCGATCAGGAGTAGGGCACCTGCTTGCTGCGGGCGCTCGCCCACGCGCTGGAGCACGGCGCGGCCGTCCTCGCTTTCAGTAAAGGCGACCTCGGGAAAAGGCCCGGTAAGCAACGCGACGAGGGGTTGGGGGCCGGGCAAGTACGTCTGCGGAGCGAGTACCTCGGGCGGCAGCCAACCACCCTGCCATGGGTACGCCCAGGCTTGGGGCGAGGTGGAGATCAGGGTTTGGGCCGTTACTCCCGCACTACTTAGCTCTGCCGGTTGCAGGGCAAAGCGATTCCCCCAGATAAAAAGCAGGTCGCCGAGGTGCCGGGTGATCGGCGAGGTGCGGTCGTAGTGCTGGCCGACGGCGCGGATCAAGAACGGCAAGGCGACCTTTTGCGGGTCGTACTCGCGCACGGCCGTGCGGTTGACTTGGGTCTCTAGGTCGAGGTGCGACTGGGTGCGGTCGAAGAGCACTTCGCGGAGTTGTTCGACGCCAAAGAGCTGGAGGTAGCGGTCGAGGTCTTGGAATTGGGGCTGAGGCCAGTACACCGTCTGAAACCCCGAGCCGCGGTACTGGCGCTGCTGGATGTTGAAGTGCTGCATGGCGACAATGGCCTTGCCCCCCCGCGCTAGATGCTGACTCAGTAGAAGTAAGATTGGACCCGAGTCGCGGCGCGGCTGCATCCACAACAAGACATCTACGTCTGCGGGGATGCTCGGCGTGCGGGGATTGATGTAGTGGACATCGTAGAGATAGTCGGCGAGCAGGGCTTTCAAGTCGCTGTACACGTCGGTGCCGCCTGGGGCGATGAGGCCCTTCTTCTGGTAGTCTTCGAGCGCTTCGGCCGGCGAGAGGCGCGGCAAGTCGGAGATGACAGCCACGCGCATTTTGCGCCCCTGTTGCAGGCTGTGGGAGGCCGCGGCCAAGAGGAATTCGAGGTGGTGCAGCGTGCGCTGGTCGAGGCGCGGCACGGCGATGGTGTGCGCGTTGCCCAGCAGACGTAGGCTGCTCCATACGTATTGGGTGGCGAGGGTATCGTTGAGGACTCGTTCGGCTGGAAAGGGCACCAGCCCCTCGGCGGCGAGTGCCTGCCGCTGGTCGGGGGTCAGCGCGTCGGGCCGGATCACGCGCAGGGGAATGTTGCAGTCGGCGAGCAAGGTGCGGATGCGGTCTTCGGCGTCTTTGAGCTGCCGGGGCATGGAGGCCCGGTGGGTGGCGATCAACTCGGCGGCTAGGGACGTGCCCTGCAACAAGCGGCCCAAAAGCGGCGAGGGCGTGTTGAGCTGGTCGGCCGTCAGGTCGAGATAGGGGCCGCGGCCGCGCCAGACGAGCGCACCAACGAAGAGCACCAAGCAGGCGAGGCCGAGCTGTCGGCCCCAACGGCCGGCCGGCCAGCTCAGGCGGCTGTGGCGGAGGTAGTGCCTAACGCCGAGGCCCACGAATCCCAGCGGTACCAAAAAGACCGCAAAGAACCGCCAAAAGAAACGGGCGAGTGCGCCGGGTAGAACGAGCCGTTGTGCCCCGCCCTTTTCCACGCGCCCCCGCAATACGCGCTCCGGTTGGCCGTAGGTGCGGATGAGGTTTTTCAGGAAGACGCGGTGGGCATAGCCGGGCTGGTTGATGATGCCGTCTTGGAAGGGTGACGCGCTGGCCAAGACGAATAGCTGCCCCTGCCAAGGGTCGTCCGGCTTGAGCAGGACCAGCAAATTTTGTTTGGGCACGGGCAGGCCGCCGGTTAAATCGGCGTCGGTGAAGGGGTCTGCGGGCAGGGGCAGGACGCGGGGGCTTTCGGTAGTGGTGCCGACGATTTCCGCGTGGAAGCCCTTGGCTTGTACGGCCTGCGGATCGACTTCGAGCGCGCTAGCGGCGACGAAATTAAGCCCGCCGCGGCCTGGCGCGGCAAAGCTCTTCATATTGTAAAAAGCAGGCAGCACCCGGAGGTGAAAGGGCGCGACGACTTCGCCCATGTCGAGGGCGACCGGCCCGGTGTTTTTATCGACCAGCAGGTCCGGCACTGGTCGGATGCCAAAGGGCTGGAGCAGTTGCGCCCAAGCAGGCGGCGCGTGGTGTACCCAATAGGAGATGGCGCCCTCCGCTGGGGAGTAGCCGATCTGGTAGGAGCTGCCGGCGAGCACTGCACTGCGGCCGGATGCTAGGAAGGCCAGCAACTGCCGCACGTGCTCGGGCGTGGCGACCGCAGGCTGGATCCAGAACAGCACGTCGATTTCCGGGGGGATGGTAGGGTCGCTGTTGAGATCGAGCTCGACGACCGGCCCGGCCTCGTTGAGAAAGGCCGCCAAAAGCTGGAAGGGCGGTGGTGCCGAGACGCCAATGGTGGGTTGCGGTGGCGCGCGCCCGGCCTGCAGTTGGGCGATGACGTACTCTTCTAGATAAGGCAGGTGCTCTGGCTCAATGCTTTGGACGAGCACTGCGGGTGCGTTGGCGCGCGCGATGACCAGCGAGGACCAGATTTTCTGCTCGGAATGCTCGTCGTGTAACACCCGCCGCACACTGAAGGAGGAGGCCTTTTTGCTCGCTGCATAGCCGATGCCAGCGCGCCCGCTTTGGTCCGGGTCAATGACTCGATAGTCGATGCGGTCGGGTGCGCGCTCGCGCAGCGCCGACAGGAGCTGGCGAACTTGGGGTTCGAGTTCTTTGAGATGCGCCGGCATGTTTTCGCGGGCGGTGGCAAAGTAGGTGATGGAGAGCGGGGTGTCTAAGGAGCGGAGGTAGTGCTCGGTCGCCGGCGCGAGCGTGGCGATGTCGTCTCCGGCTAGATCTAGGGTCCAACTCCCCGTCAGGTGCAGGAAGCGGCCGGCGTAAGCGACGATGCCCAACAGCAGCGCGAAAGCCAGCGCAATTTGGAGCAAGAAGTGCCGCTTCAATACTTGGATCTCTGGAGGCTGAGATAGTTCATCGAGACGAAAAAGCCGCTCATCAACGCGAAGTACAACAGGTCGGTGAGGGCGATTACGCCGTGGCCAAAAGCCTCGTAGTGGGGCAGGACCGATATGGTCTCATACAGCCAAGTGCCCGGCTGATAGGCCGGAGCTAGTCCGTCGAGGACCTCGACGACTTTCTCGTGCCCGCTGAGCACGAAGAAGAAGCCGAGGAGCGCGGAGAGCACAAAGGCGACGATCTGGTCGCGGGTCAGGCCAGAGGCAAACAGGCCGAAGGACAGAAAGAAAGCACCCAACAGCAGTGCGCCGAGATAGCTGGCGCAGATGCGCCCGAGGTCAGGATCGCCGAGGAAGAGGAGCATCAGCACGATGGGCAGACTACCGGCGAGGACGATCGCGTAGAAACAGAGGGTCGCCAGATACTTGCCCAGCACAACCTGCAAGGAGTGCAGCGGCAGGGTCATCAGCAGCTCGAAGGTGTGCTGGGCACGCTCTTCGGCCCAGGCCCGCATGGTAATGGCTGGGACGAAGGGGATCAGCAGGAAGGGCAGGGCGGTAAAGTACGGCCCCATATCGACGACCCCGTCGAGAAAAAAGGAGTTCATAAAGGTGGTGCAAGACAGCACCAAAAAGACTGCGGCGTACGCATAGGCAATGGACGAGTCAAAGTACGCCTCTAGCTCGCGGTCGAAGACAATGCGCGCGCCGCGTAGGCACTCGGCAGCAGACAGGCGTTGCGCGTCAGACATGGGCAGGGGTTGTGGTGCGGACTAGGTGGGCGAAGACGGCTTCGAGGCCAGCCCCGGGGATGCCGGCGTCTGCGGCCAACTGTTCGACGCGGCCATCGCCGAGCAAGCGCCCTTGGTGGATGATCAACACGCGGTCGGCAATGGCTTCGACGTCGCCGATGATGTGGGTGCTAAAGAGGATCGCCCGGTCCTGACTAAGTGTGCGCAAGGTGTCGCGGAAGGCCAGGACCTGCAAGGGGTCGAAGCCGTGAGTTGGCTCGTCGAGGAGCAAGACCGGCGGATCGTGGACCATGGCGGTAGCTAGGCCGATGCGCTGGCGGAACCCGGTGGAACACTCCTTGATGCGCTGGGTGAGCACCTCTGCAAGCCCGCAGAGCGCGACCGCGCGCGCTAGGCCCTGCTGCAAGGCGTCGCCTTTGAGGCCGCGGGCTCGGGCGATGAAGCGGAGGAACTTATCGACGCGCATCTCTTGGTAGAGCGGGGTGTCGCCCGACAGGTAGCCAATGCGGCGGCGCACGGCGAGCGGGTGCTCCACCACGTCGAGCCCGTCGATGGAGATTGTGCCGGCCGTGGGATGGATAAAGGTGGAGAGCATCTTGAGCATGGTGCTCTTGCCGGCACCATTGGGGCCGACAAAGCCGACGATCTCGCCTTGGTCAACGGCAAAGCTGACCTCGTCAACAGCGGTCAAAAAGCCGTAGCGGCGGGTAGCGGATTCTACGCGGATCATGTGTGGGTGCAGCTACTCCTTGAATACCCCGCAGCGGAGCATGGAAGCGCCGAAGTAGGGATTGGCGATTTGGGGCTGGTCCTTTTGAACCCAGTGCGCCCCCTTGTCTCCGTCGGCCATCGGGCAGTACGCCACGACGTAGCCTTCGGGTATTTGGCCCTTCCGCACTTCTTCGGACAGCGGCTTGAACGCAACGCGCACCGCAGCCAAGTCGGCAGCGCTAGCGGCTTTTTCCGCCAGCGGCTTGAGCGTTGGGCTGGCGTTTTGGATCAGGCCTTGCAGTGCTTGGTGCGCCCGGTCTAGATCGTCGGCGGCTAAGGCTTCTTGAGCCGCGACGTAGTGGACCAGCGCCGGAGGGGCCGGGTCGGACGAGCCACAAGCCGCGATGGCGAAGGCTATAAGGAAAAGACGAGAGAGGTAGCGCATTGGGGATTCCTCGCGGAAGAGGGTGTATCAAAAATTGCGCTGAACCTGTATTTCGCGCAATCTGCGCCGTTGGATTCCCGGGCGCGCATTGGCCGGGGATCGTATATTTTCTCTCATAAAGGGAGCAAAAATCGTGTCTGAAGCTGATCCTTATCCCGGCCCCAACGAGGAAGTACTCGAGGCGCAAGCACGCGTCTGTACCGGGCCGCACCAGAGCCGCCCGCTGGGCAAAAAAGAGGGCGACCCAGACCCTAGGCGCATTCTGGAGCTGATTTTCGCCTCGCTCAAGGGGGCCTTGCCCCGCGCAGAGCAAGTTTCCCCAGCCCAGATGGGTGCGTTTTTTGCAGCGATGTCCATCCGCCGCACCTTTGGCGCGCAGACCGGTTGGAGCGCGGCGGAGGTCGAGGCGTTCGACCGCTATGGGGGCGCGCTCCGCAAGATGCCCGATGATTTGCGCTTCTTGCTGGGGATGGCACCGGATTTCGCTGGTTGCGCGGGCGAAGCGCGGGTGGTTGCGGCTCTGTGTCCGGTTTTGCAGGGCGGGCACTTGTACTACGAGGAAGTACGCGGTGCGCTTGGGGCCATGCTCGTGGGCGCGGTGCGTCCCTCGCTGATGGCCGCATTCTTGATCGGCCAGCGGATGAACATCGAAAATGCGGAAGAAGTTCGCGCTCATCTCGACTCCGTGCTCCCCTCAGAGGAGGTGTCCGCGCTGCAAGTGGAGGCACTGACGCATTTTGGCCAGCCCTTTGACGGCGCGGCGCGCTTCTTTCGCCCGACGCTCTTCGTCGCTGCCGTGCGCGCGGCCTTGGGTCGGGCGACTGTGCTACACGGCGTCGCTGAAATGCCGCCCAAGCGCGGAGTCACCGAGGAAGGGATCCTAGCGGCCTTGGGTGCGCGGGTTGATCTGTCGCTGGCGACGGCGGCCCGTTGCATCGAAGACCCGGCCGTTGGGTTCGCGTACGTGAGCCAGCGCGAGTACGCTCCACGCGCGTATGCTTTGCGCCATTTGCGCACCCACATTGCCAAACGCCCGCCTTGGGCCACTACCGAGAAGGCCCAGCAATTGTTTGCCGGCGCGGCTTGGAACGGCATGATCGCGGGCTTTTACCACGCCGGCTACGAAGACAAGCTGTTGGGGTTGATGCAGGCACGCGGGCTGGACGCCGGGCTGGTGATCAAGGGCGAGGAGGGGAGCAGCCACTATGGGTTGCGCTTGGGCAAGCCCTCGGACGCTCGGCGCAAGGCCATCAACTACGTGCAGGGATTTCGCCGCGTCGGGGGCCGGTTGGAGACGGTCGCTTGCGATGTGGACCCGGCGGCCTACGGATTTGACTACGCGCAAAGCCCGCGTCCTGCGGAGGTGAGTGCGCGGGCTTTTGCGGCATTGGGCGTGGCGGCACTCAAGGGCGAACAGGGGCCTGTTTACGACCGCATAGTGCTCAACGTGGGATTGATTGACTACTATCTGGGACTAAGTGCGGGTGCCGAAGAGGGGTTGGCTGAGGTGCGGGAGGCTATAGATAGCGGCCGGGCGCTGGCGCATCTGGAGCGCTACGTCAGCCGGTCGCAGGCGTCCAGATAGTCTCGTCGATCTGCTCAGTATCGAGATAGACGCGGATCGCGCTGGCTGAGCGGCGGATGGCGTCCATGATCGGCTCGGAATAGGCGGCGAAGGCCGCGGGCGTAATTTCCCGTGGCCTCGTTTCGTCTGGGGCTTCCTTGTAGCGGGCTTGGCCTTGGATTGACGCGGTTCGCCCGCAGATTAGGGAGTCGAAATCGTCGAGTCCGACTTCGACGAAGGCTCCCACTTCTTCGTTGAATACGGTTTCCCCCAGCGATATAGGCCGCGTGCAGAGGTAGAAAAATTGCATGGCGGAGCGCCCGGTGTCTTGGAGGGGTTGCTGGCCGAGGAAGACCAACTCGGTGGGTGCCAGCGCGATGCCGACTTCTTCGGCGAATTCGCGCCGTGCCGCTGCCTCGGGCGTTTCTCCGGCCCGAATGTGGCCGCCGGCCGGCGCGTCGAGGCTGCCGAGATAGGGATCGCCGGGTCGCGAGCGAGTTTGGAGTAGGATGCGGACGATGCCGGAGGATGTGCGCCAAGCCGCCCAGACGAAAACCAAGCCAACGCGGTCGCCGTCGCCATACGCAGCCGCGCGACTTTTGCTGCCGATGGGACGGCCTTGGCCATCGAAGAGCGCGATGCGTTCGTCGGGCATGAGGCGAGCTATAGAAACACGGTGATAAACTGCATCAAAAAAGCGCCGACCGTGGCTAACAGGCACAAACCACCGATCAGATAAGCTCCCAAGCCCTCGCGTTCCGAGCTGCGGCTGAAGACATAAGCCGCGGCGTAGCCACCGATGAAACCGCCGCCATGCGCCCAGTTATCGACGCCAGGCATCACAAAGCCCATGACAAAAAGCAAGCCCGCCCACTGGAGAAACTGCCGGGTGAAGAGCTGGGCACCGGCGCGCCGACCGTAGGCGATGGCCGCGGCCAAAAGGCCGAAGATCGAGCCGGAAGCCCCCAGCGTGAGTTCGTGGCCCGCTAGGGTCGAGGCTAGGAAGCCGGTGATGCCGGCGACCGTGAAGATCGCAAAGAGGCGGAAGGGGCCGAAGAGATCTTCCACAACCGGACCAAGCTGGCGCACCCACATCATGTTGAAGAAAATGTGCAGCAGGCCGCCGTGCAGGTAGATGGCGGTGATCGGAGTCCACCATAATTCATAGGAGAAGATGGGCACGGTGCCGGTGACGCCGAGTTTGAAGCTGGCTTGGATGCTGGGCGAGAGAATCTGCATCAGGCTCTGCGTCTGGAAGATCGCCGATGGATCTAGAGCCAACGCGAGTAGGTAGAGCACGCCGCAGAACACGGTGATTAAGTGCGGGAAATTCAATTGCAAGCCAAGCCGGCGCATGGCGGCGGTCGCGCCCCACAGCCCGGGTTTGCGCTGGCCGCAATGGGGACAGGTTTCAGCTTCGGCGCTGACGAGTTTGTGGCAGCGGGGGCAGAGGATAGCGGCCATTGTTTTAGAGCCCCAGATCCTCGTTGATCTCGGCTTGATAGGCGTTGATCTGGTCGTCGCAGACAGCATCGACCGCAAGCGCGCGGCCGGCGACTTGCGACTCCATCAGGCTGTAGGACAGGCCCACGGAGCGAGCGCCTTGATAGGCATTGACTTCGGGTTGTCGCCCCTGTTGGATACAGGTGCCGAGCTCGTGGTATTCGACGGCGATCAGCTTGCGGTCGGTCTCGGGAAAGGGCAAGTGGTACTCAAAGAGCCGGTCGCCGCCGAAGAGAGCAGCCGTGGCATCGTCGAGGCGGTGATCGGGCACTAGGTCGAGGAGAGCTTGGTCGTCTATGGGGTCTGCGCCGTCGAGGTGGAGCGCGAGGCGTTGGCCCGAGCGATCGCCGGGTAGGGACAGCGAGCCGAGGCTGCCGTGGATGGACCGCTGCCACAGGTGTTGGCCGTGGGCTGCGTGGTCTTCGATGTACTGGGCAACCGCGCCGCTTTTGAAGAGGATGGTGGCGTAGGCCGCGTCGTCGGCGGTGGCCGCAAACTCCGCGGGCATGTCTTTTTGCCAGCGCTCATAGACGCCTCCCGGCGAGCCGCTGCTGACGTCGCGGCCGGCTACGGGGTTTTTGCGGGTCGGCTCGTGCAGGCGCGTCTGCGCGTAGGCCGTGTCGGCCTCGCCGAGGAAGTACTCCATGATGTCGGCAAAGTGAACGCCCACGTCGAGGAGGACACCGCTGGCGTTTTTCTGGTGCCGCCACACTGAAATGAGCATGCCGTCGCCGCCGCCCATGGTAATGTGCTGCATCAGGCGCGGACGCCCAATGATGCCGGCGTCGAGTAGGGCCTTGGCGAGGCGGTTTACCGGGTCGCGGCGGTAGTTTTCGGCTACGGAGAGGACGCGCCCGGTCTCTTGGGCTTTGGCGATCATCTGCTTGCAGGCGCGGGCCGTAAGCCCCATGGGTTTTTCGCACAGCGCGTGCCAGCCGCGCTCCATGGCCTCGATGGCTACCGTATGGTGATGGGCCGGTAGGGTGGTGATATCGACGGCTTGGACCGGAGCGACGGCAGCCAGTTCGGCGAGATCTTTGACGGGTTGCGGTCGCGTGCCCAGCCGCTCCTCGGCTTGGTCGGCGAGCGAGTGGGCGTTGTCGAGGTTGGGGTCGCAGGCTCCCACTAGTTCAAAGGGCGACAGACCAGCGCTTTGCAGCTCGGCAAGGCCGTAGAGATGGCGGTGGCCCATGCCGCCGCAGCCGACGATGGCGAGGGGCAGTTTTTCGGACATATTTATCCTTTCTATATGTAATGGTTCAATATAAGGTGCTAGGGCGATGCTCTCCACCGACGATTGTTCCAGTAGAAGGCGGTAGGTATATTGGCGTCCTATTCCACTCTCTATACTCTAAGCGTCAAAACGAAAGGAGAGCCAGTGCGCTCCATCATCATCGGCGCCGGCCGCGGCAGCCGGCTCAATGCCCTGACCGACGGGCAGCCCAAATGCTATGTGCCCATCGGCGGGCGGCGGATCCTCGACTGGATGCTCGAGGCGCTGGCCGCGGCCGGGTTAGAGACGCCGGTCTTTGTCGGCGGCTATCGCATCGAGCAGATCCAGGCCGACTACCCGCACCTCACTTATTGCCATAACGCCGACTGGCAGCACAACAATATCTTGGCCTCGCTCTTTTGCGCCGAGGAGTATATGGCCGATGGTTTTGTCTGTTCCTATGCCGATATTCTCTACCGTCCCACGGTCGTGCGTCGAGCGCTGGAGCACGAGGGCGATATCGCGCTCTGCGTTGATACGGACTGGCGTACGCGCTATGCAGATCGCAGCCAGCACCCCGAAGACGATGCCGAAAAGATCGTGGCCGAGGGCGATCGGGTCGTGGAGGTCAACCGCGCCATTCCTGCGCCAGCGGCCAGCGGCGAGTATATCGGCGTGGCGCGGTTCAGTGTGGCGGGGGCGCGGTCTTTGCGGGCGCATTATCAGCGGATGAAGGCGGAGTACGCCGGGCAGACTTGGAAGGACGGCACGCCATTCGAAAAGGCTTATCTGATTCATCTCTTCCAAGAAATGTTGGACGCAGGATTGGCCTTGCACATGGTGTCCACCGATGGCGAGTACATGGAAATTGACACTGAAGAGGACTTAGCGCTAGCCAATGCGCGCTGGTCAAACGAATACGGCGGCTAATATGTCGACACGTCAATACTACGGGACGCTCTTTCCGGCGGCGGTGGTCGGCTCGCTGCCGCGACCGGATTTCGTGCGCGAGGCGGTGATGGGTGAGCGGCCAATGGACGCTGAGCGGCTGGGGCAGGTGATGGACGCGGCGGTGGCCTATGCGGTGGCGTTGCAGGAGGAGGCGGGGTTGGACGTGATCACCGATGGTGAATGGCGGCGCGCTTCGTATATCGGCGTGATCGCCGAATTGGCGCATGGCTTCGAGTTGGGCCGGAATGCGGACGGCAGGCCGTGGACCATCGTCACGGGCGAGTTGGCACCGAAAGACGAAGGGTTTATCGCGCGGGAAATAAAATTTCTCAAGCAGGTTAGCTCGCGCAAAATCAAGGCCACCTTGCCGGCACCGGCGCTATTGGGCGAGCGGATGTGGGATGCGGAACAATCGCGCGGAGCCTATCCGACCCGCAATGGATTCGTCGAGGCTTGTGTGCCGATTCTGCGCCGCGAGTTGGCGCTATTGTGTGAGGCCGGTGCCGATATCGTGCAGATCGACGATCCGCATCTATGCCTGCTCGTCGATGACGAGGTGCGAGCCGGATATGACGACCCCGAGGCCGAGGCCGACTTTGCGGTGGCGATGACCAATGCGGTGGTGGAGGGAGCCACAGGGGTGCGCTTGGCCGTGCATTTGTGCCGCCGCGCGGGTGCCCGGGTCCGGGGCGAGGCATGTCACACCGGTGGCTATGGCCCGATCATCGCCCATCTCAATCGCCTGAAGGTACACCATCTGACTATGGAATTTACCAGTCCGGGCGCAGGGGATGCGGAGGTGTTTAAGGGGCTGCGCGAAGATTTGGAGATCGGCTTGGGTTGTGTGGGGGTGCATCCGGGCGAGGTTGACGAGCCAGAGACGATCATCGGGCGGGTGGAACAGGCGTTGGAGTACTTAGCGCCCGAGCGGGTGGTGCTCAACCCGGACTGCGGTTTCGCCCCTGGATCGGCGGCGAAAGTCGATATCGACGAGGTTTATAGCAAGCTCAAAAACGAGGTGGAGGCGGCGCGGTGCCTCCGGGAAAAATATGGCTAGGGAGCGACAGCCCGGGACAATCGTCGAACATATCGCCACGGCAGCGGACGGTAGCGGTGCCCTCAGCGGCGCAACGGCCCGCGATTCGGGTCGGCAAGGGGCACGGGTGCCGAGAGTGCGATTAGGTCGGGAATGTCGAATTCGGCCAGCAGGCCAAAGCAGTAGAGAGACGGGGCGGCGTCGTAGGACAGCGGCCAATCGATGAGGCGGCCGAGCGAGTCGATGAGGGTGTTGGTCGTCAGCGAGGCGAGGGAATTGGGTTTTAGCGCGGCGGCGATCAGCGCGACGACCGGGCAGACGCGACCGTGAGCCGTCAGGTGTAGCGTCCGGCTCTTTTGGCTTGCTGTCGCTAGCAGCGCCAGCACTTGGCCGACCTGGATGCCGAGCGGGCGCTGGCCAGCGGTGGCGACCAGCATCTGGTGGCGCGGATCGGTGCGGAGTTCGCCGGTAGCAAAGATGTCGGCGACTATCACCCGGCGACCTTGCGCGAGAGCGGTGGTCAGCGGGGCGGCGAGCGCACCGCGACCGCCATCGGCGATGAGCAGCTCAATGCCTCGGGGGCGTGGCGGCGTGTATTCGGTCAGCGGCAGGGTCCAGGTATCGTCGAGGTGCAATAGGTAATGTTGGATGGTGCCGTCTTGGCGCTTTTGCGCGGTGCCGACTTCTTGCAGGGACTTATTTTTCCACTGAGGCAGCTTGAGTAATGAGGCGAGTGCCTGGCGTGCGGCGGCCGGAGCACGCGCTTTTCTGTTGTGCTCTCGGATCTTGCCAAGAGTTGCCTGCGCGATGGAGAGTAGGGTGGCGTTGTCGGGGGGCAGGCCGACGGCGAGGGCTGCTTCGGTTTGCAATTCGTCGCGATAGGACAGGTCGTCGTCTGATGTTTCCAATCCCCAATGTTGGTTGAGAAATTTGTAGAGTTGGCAGCGGTTGTCGCGCTCGTAGTTGTGGGTGCCGGGGTCGGTGTTGTCGTGCAGGGCGATGTTGTCGCGGGCACCCAAAAGCGCGAAGACTGGTCGAATGGGTTCGTAGATGGACTTGCGCGTCCTCTGCGTCTGGAAGCAGCAGTCGTCGTGGCGGTTGTAGATGAGCAAGGTCGGCCGCGGCGCAAAGAGCGCGGAGAGCGCGTCGTAGTCGGCGACCATGCAAAGGTCGGCCGGGCATTGCTCTTGGTCGCCAATGTCCTCGATGCAGCCCCGGCGCTGCCAGACGGCTGAATGACCAGCCACCGGCACGATGACTTTGACTCGCTCGTCGAGGGCCGCCAGCAGGGCTGTCTGCCAGCCGCCGCCCGACAGGCCGGTCATCCCGATGCGTTCGGGATCGGCCTTGGGGTGGGCGAGCAGCACGTCGAGGCCGCGCTTCATCAAGAGATAGAACACGCCGATGCCGGCGATGCCGCACAGGTCGAGGTGGCCGATGCGGTTGTGTTCGACGTCGGCGCGCAGTTCGCCCATCCCCAGAAATTCGGTGTTGAGCGCCAGCATCCCGCGCTTGGCGAGGTTGATGCAGCGGGCCTGTTTGTAGTCCATGGCCTTGCCGCCGGCGTGGTGGCCGTTGGGGTTGAGGACAGCCGGAGCTTTTTCCCTAAGCTGGTCAGGCTCGTAGAGCAGGGCCGGGACCCAGAGGCCGGGGTAGCCCTCGTAGCGCAGCTTGCGGATGGTGTAGCCAGCACCCGTCTCGATGCGGTCGCCCCAGTGGACTTGCGGCTCTTCCGCGAGGAGGCCGGCGGGATGGCCGCGGAAGAATAGGTCGAGAACTTGGGCGCGCAGGGCCGGGGCTTGCTTGTGCCAGGCTGCGGCCGTAGTGGGGGGCGTGAAGTGGGGCAGGTGCTCGCCGAGGAAGGCGAGGAGCTGGCGCTGGGCCTTGGGGCCGATGAGCTTTCTGTGCAGTGTGCGTTGCATGGAATTATGGTCTTTCGCTAAGGATGTTCTCGACCAGTTTGTAAATTACGTCTTTTCGGCGGCATCCGTCATCTCCTCACTTTCCTCCGTGAGATGAGGATTGGTGAGAGTGCCTCCCGGCAGGATGCGAGGGATTCCTCCCAGCCGTCCCTGTAAGTAGCTTTTCCGAAGATCCTTGTCGTAACGAACGTCTTTGTATTCGCTGAAGGAAAACAGGCTGGACACGCCGAACTTATCCCTTTCCGCCACCCACATTTCGTCCCGGCGCAACAACTGCTGATCCATCAGCATAACGTTATGGGTCGTCAGCAAAAGTTGTTTCCGGGTTTCCGTAGAGCAATTCGCTAGGTATGTCTCAAGCAGTTGCTGGATTAGCAAGGGATGCAGACTGCGGTCAATTTCATCAATGACATAGACTTTCGGCGACGTTTGCGCCGAAAGGTCGAGAAAGGCAGGCAAGAGATCAATAACCCGTTGTGAGCCATCCGATTCCTGGTGAATCTCAAACTTGGCTTCTGTGCCGTCCGATTTCGGATGAAAGGAGACCAATTTTCTTGCGATTAACTCGCCGTCCTTGCGAGTGATCACGAAGCGGGCATTACCCGACTCCAACTCAACGGTCATGCCGCTTTCCACTTTTTCCTGAAGCTCGGTCTTTATTGGAGCGGAAAGTGGGATGTTCTCGAATGGAATTTCTTCACTGCCAAGATGGGTGATCCCGGTATCGAGCCGTTGTAACATCTCGTTCATAGTCGTGTACAGTGGATCTTTTTCATCAATAAACTGTTCGAAGGGATCAAACCGCGAGTCGGGTGCGACGAACTTGAGTGTATCCTTGAACCAGTCATGGACCGTCCTGAAATTGTCCCCCTTTTGGGATACAGAGTTGGTTAGAAAAAGCTGATTGTCCCGGGTCCCCTTGAAAGCGAACTCTAGGAACATGTCTTTGGCGAGCGATGAGTCAAAGTTGGGTTCTCCGTCACGGCGGTCATAGAGCACTTTTTCGCTGGTACTGGTGATTACCACGAGTCTTTCTTCTAGGACTGCCTTGCGGGTCACTGCAAAGCTGAATTCGTAAATGGTTTCGTCAATTAGCAACTCAAAGGCAAAGCGCGAGGGGCGGTTAGTCCCCTTGCCATCCAAGCGGAACGGCTCGATAGGGATCAGGCTGTCAAGCCTAGTGCCCTTGACGACTAGCGTTTTGGCAAAACTCAGTGCCTTGAAAAGGTTGGTCTTGCCCGAGGCGTTACCGCCGTAAATCGCTGCAATCGGAAGAACTCTCGTTTGGTACTTGCCGAGCTTAGGAACGCGTTTTCCATGCTGGCGCTCCCGGCTAGCGATCATCGAGAAGGTCGCTTGGTCGCGGAAGGACATCCAGTTTTCAACAGAGAAACTGATTATCATTTTATCCTCTCCTAATCTGATTTTTTCGTTTTATTACGTCTTAAAGTTGGAAATTTTGCTCAAAAATCAATATAAAAGAGAAAATATCTCTTTATGTCGTCTTTTTATAAATATATAAATCCCGCTTGACACGCCAAGTGGGGTTTGCTATCACTAGCGGCCATTGAGGAGGCGGGATATGGAATCTATTGCGGCAACGACCAATCCATTCGGCGGCATCATTCCCAAACCAGAGGCTCTCGACTCAGATCCGGCGGCGTTTGCCGAGCGGCTGCGCGTTTCGCTGACGGCCTGGAAGGAGGAAGGCCACCGGGTGGTCTGGCTGGAGGTCTCGATTGCCAAGGCGGCGTTGGTCCCCGTAGCGGTGGAAGCTGGGTTTACATTCCACCACAGCGGCGACGGCTATCTGATGATGACCTTACAACTGGAAGAAGGCGCGTATGTGCCGGCCTACGCCTCGCACTATATCGGCGCGGGCGGAGTGGTGCTCAACGAGGCGCGGGAACTGTTGGTGGTCAGCGAAAAGTACCATCGGCGCGCGCCCGGCCCACCGCGCTACAAGTTGCCCGGCGGCGCGCTGCACGCCGGTGAGCACTTGGCCGAAGCTGTGGTGCGCGAAGTCGCCGAAGAAACCGGAGTCGAGGCTGAGTTCGACGCACTGGTCTGCTTCCGCCACTGGCACGGCTACCGCTTCGGCAAGTCGGATATTTACTTCGTCTGCCGCCTGCGCCCACTGAGCACCGAGATTAACATCCAAGAGGACGAGATCGCCGAGTGTCTGTGGATGCCGGTAGCCGAGTATCTGGCTGATGAAAATGTCAGCGACTTCAACAAGCGGATCGTCGAGGCGGCGCTCAACAGCACGGGGGTGCGGCTGACGGAGATGGATGGCTACGGCACGCCGGAGCAGTATGAGTTTTTTATGCCGCCAGGGGTGGGGTTGGATTCTTAGGGGATTTGGTTGGCACGGGTGCCGACCGTAGAGAGCACCGATGGACAGAGAATTGATTCTACAGAAATTTAGAACCTTGCATCTATGGAAAAGGGATGAGAAAAGAGCACCTCACAAACCCTTGCTGGTTCTGTATGCAATTGGAAAATTGCTACGCTCAGAGAGCAGGCTTATTGCTTATTCCGATATAGACGAGGAGCTTGGAAAACTACTGCAAGAGTTTGGACCTTGGGAATCAAGCGACAGATCCGTGTTTCCATTTTGGCGGTTGAGAAATGATGGGGTATGGGAAGTATCCGATGAAGACAAAATTAGGCAAACGAAAAGCGGGGATGCCTACATAACCGATCTGCGGCGTTACAAGGTTTCAGGTGGTTTCCCTGAACCTATTGCCCTTCGTCTTCGGAATGATCCTAAACTGGCATTTGAAATAAGCCAGAATTTGTTGGACGCTCATTTTCCTGCCTCGATTCACGAAGACATTTTGCAAACCGTTGGCATCGAGTTTCCTGTCCAGATTCCCAATCGGAAAAGACGCGACCCCGACTTCCGAGAAAATGTCCTGAAAGCCTACGAATATAAGTGTGCTGTTTGTGGATTTGATGTGAAATTGCGCTATCAGCCAGTTGCGTTGGAAGCCGCCCATATCAAATGGCATCAGGAAATCGTAATTCGTCAACCAGTCGCCGCGTAGCCTAATCGAGTCGGACGCTAGAGCAGTTTTCGGTAATCGCAGGCCAGTATCTCCGCCAACTTCTTGGCGTTCACTTTTCCCAACATCCGTTTATTGTTTTCCATTTCGGATAGATGGTGTTGACGGATGCCGCTCCGCTTGGCAAGTGCTGCTTGAGTCAGTTCCGCACGCTGGCGATACAGACGGAGGTAATAACCGGTGCTTAGATAGTACTCACCGTGGCGTTCTCTGGCTTCATCGTGGACCGCCTTTGCCGGTACACGGTCTTCGTTCAGATACTGATCTAAGGTTGAGCAGATCATCTTTCTCAGCCGTTTTTGGTTTACTTCCGCGTCATTCCCTACTACCCCGCCAAATCCAACCTATCCAGCACTTCTTTGTTGACCACGTGATCGGGGACTCTGCCCTGCAATAGCGCGACGATGCACTGCGCGGCGACGAGGGCCATGCGCTTGCGGGCGCTTAGGGTCCTGGAGCCGGTGTGGGGCAGGGCTAGCACCTTGTCGCGGCGGACTAGTTCGAGGGATTGGCCTTGCGGCGGTTCGGTGGCTTGGCAGTCGAGGCCGGCACCGCCTAGGTGGCCGCTGTCGAGCGCGGCGATCAGGGCCGCCTCATCAACCAGACCGCCGCGAGCAGTGTTAATCAGGTAAGCTCCCTCTTTCATAAGGCTGAGGAATTCGGCATTGACGAGTTGGTGGTTTTCTTCGGTCAGCGGCAGGTGCAAGGTAACGGCGTCGGCTTGGGACAGCAGGGTGGCGCGGTCGGCAGGCTCGGCACCGAGGGCGCGGATTTGCGCGTCGTCGATATAGGGGTCGTGGACGAGAACTCGCATCTTGAAGCCGCGGGCGCGGCGCACGACTTCGACACCGATGCGGCCACAGCCGACCAGCCCCAAGGTCATGGCGCAGAGGTCTTCACCGACGGGAACGTCGTAGGTGTCTGCCGATTTGACCCGGTGGTCGCCTAACCTGAGCGAGCGCACCATCCCGAGGAGCAGGGCGAAGGTTAGGTCGGCCACGGCGTCGGCCATGGCACCGGGGGTATTGGTGACGACGATGCCGCGCTGGGTGCAGTAATCGAGGTCCACCTTGTCGAAGCCGACGCCGTTGCGGGCGATGATTTTGAGCTGTGCTGCTTGGTCCATGGTGTCGGCGTTGAGGTTTTCGCCGCCGGCCAGCAGGGAGTCGACGCCGTCCAGCTTCGCGCGCGTCTCCTCGTCGAGCCAGCCGGGTTGGGGATGGCGGACCTCAATGGCGAAGCCGGCGCGTTCAATAAGCTCGCGGGCTTGGCTTTGGCCTTGAAACTCGATCTCGACGCTGGACAGGATGCGGGGTTGAGTCATCTCTTCCTCTTCTTCTATTAGGCAGTAAAGCGGGTGTATTCGTAGGCGGCGAAGGGAGTGGTCACTCCCAACTCGTCGGCTAGTTTCTGAAGGTGCTGCTGGTGTTGGGGACTGATGGGCACGCCGTCGCGGGCGTACTCGTGCTGCCGTTGCCACTCCAGATTGCCGGGCAGCTCGGCGCGGTCGAGGCCGGGGAAGGGCCGCATGTTGCGCGCGGCGGCGACGAACGCGTCCATCTGCGCTTGGAATTCTTCTAAAGGCATAAACCCGCGCACGTCAAAGGCCGCGAGGAAGGACCCTTGGTTGGATTCCCAAGGCGATGTCGGCGGGATAAATTGCGGCAAGTAAATCCCGGCCAGCACGCCACCCAGCGCCCGGTTTACCGCGCCGATGCCCAGCTCCTTGAAGAAGGCGAAGGGGATTTGCGCGAAGAGTTCCTCGCCCCAGGGCAGCATGTGCGCGCCCATGTCGAGCACGAGGGGCGGTTGCTCCCCGTTGGGGAAGGCGACGCTGATCGGCGAAGTGGCGTTGACGCCTTTGACTAGCGAGTCCGGCGACAGATCGTAGCGGTGCGAGGAGATGGCAATCCCCACGCAGCCGGCCGCCGCGGCTATCCGCGAGTACTTGCCGGCGCTGCCAAAGTGGAAGTGGTTGCGGGTGGTCGCCGCCGCCGTGCCGTACGCCGCGGCCGTCTCAGCTACCCAAGTCATGGCTTGGTAGCAGGGAAAGTGCCCCATGCCGCCATCGCCGTCATAGACGCGGGCAGTGGTGGTTGAACTGGTCACCTTTATATTAGGGCCGGGATTGACGCGGCCTTCGAGCATCATATGCACGTACCCGGGGAGTTGCCAGGTACCATGACTATTGACGCCGCGCAGGTCGGTGGCCGTCAAGAGGTCGGCGAGAAGCTGGGCATCTGTGGGATTAGTGCCAGCTTTTTGGAAAAAGTCGGCGGTGAGTTCGCGCAAGGCAGCGGCTGGAATGCGGATGCCTGCGGCAGGTGGAGTGTTTCCCATGATGGCTCTCTGGTTGGAGTAAAAAAGCGAATTATATACGGGGTTGGGCTTGGTCGTGTCAAGAAGCCGCAGAGGTTTTTAATAGGATAATGGAGGGACGGGAAATGTCCTACGATCTGTTGTTAAAGGGTGCGCGGGTGATGGACCCAGCGCAGGGCGTGGACGGGATCCGCGATGTGGGGATCGTCGGAGAGAAGATCGCCGCAGTGGCCGAGACGATAACGGCTCCGGCCGCGGAGACGATAGATCTGTCCGGCAAGATTCTGACACCGGGTTGGATCGATATTCACGCGCATCTCTACGCGGGATGCACGACTTGGGGCATCCGCGGCGATGCGCTGTGCTTGGCCACGGGCGTGACGACAATCGTCGATGCTGGAAGCGCGGGGTGGGCGAACTTCGAGGGATTTGTCGATTACGTGATCGAGCCGGCGCGAACCGAGGTTTTGGGGTACGTGCACATTTCGGCGATTGGCTTGACCTGTGGGCCAGTGGGGGAGATGATCGATTTGCAGTACGGCGATCCAGAGCGCACGGCGTTTGTAGCCCATCACTGGCAGGAGCACTGCGCCGGCGTCAAGGTGCGGCAGGGCGGTTTCCAAGTTGGCGAGAATGGGACCAAACCCTTGCAGTTGGCGGTACAAGCGGCCGAGTGGGCGGGGGTGCCGGTGATGGTACACATCGCTCGGGGGGTGCCGATTGTGGAGGTGCTTGCCTTGCTACGGCCCGGCGATGTAGTGACCCATTGTTATCAAGGCACGGGAGACTGCGTGGTTGACGACTCGGGGACAGTGGTGCCGCAGGTGTGGGAGGCGCGGGAGCGGGGCGTGCTGTTCGACGTGGGGCACGGCGGCGGCAGTTTCGACTACGGGATCGCAATACAGGCGCTGGCCGGTGGCTTTGTCGCCGATGTGATCAGCACGGATTTGCACGCGCATAGTTGGGATAGCCCGATCGAGAGTATGCCGGAGACCGCGTCGAAGTTGCTCAACCTCGGCGTGCCGCTTGAGCGCGTCGTGCAGCAGAGCACGGCCGCGGCGGCCGACGCCATCGGGCGTGGCGAGGAGTTGGGGACTTTGCGGAAGGGTACGGTGGCGGATCTGGCGGCGTTTGAGGTGCTGGAGGGGACGTTCGAGTTCGAGGATGTGCGCGGCCGGCGCGAGCAGGGCGATCGCAAAATCGAGCCGGTATTGACCGTGCGGCAGGGCCGCGTCTATCGGCCGGAGGACCTGCGCGAGGAGCTACGGGAAGCGCGCGAGCGGGCGCGCTTTATGCGGAGTCTCACCGGCAAGAACTTTGCGGCCTTGGGTTGGGTGCCGGGTGGTTAGGGTGAATAGTGTTTAGACGATAAGAATTTATAACTGCTACTAAAGGAGTAGAAAGACTTGTTCGAATCAACTGACGATCTGCGCATTGCCCAACTCAAACCGCTGATCCCGCCGGCGATTCTGATGGAAGAGTTGCCCATTTCAGAAGCGGCCTCCCACACCGTGGCCGCGGCTCGGCGCACATTGGACGCCATACTAGCCGGAGAGGACGACCGGTTGGTGGTGGTGGTCGGGCCGTGTTCGATCCACGACCCTCAAGCCGCGCTCGAATACGCGGAACGGCTCAAGAAAAAGGCTGCGGCTCTAAGCGACGAATTGTACGTGGTGATGCGCGTGTACTTCGAGAAGCCGCGCACGACCGTCGGCTGGAAGGGGTTGATCAACGACCCGCACTTGGACGACAGCTTTGCCATCAACAGCGGCTTGCGCGCTGCGCGCGGCTTGCTGGTGCAGTTGGGGGATATGGGCTTGCCGGCCGGTTCCGAATTCCTCGATACCATCACGCCGCAATTTATCGCCGACCTGATTTCCTGGGGTGCCATTGGTGCTCGTACTACCGAAAGTCAGGTTCACCGCGAATTGGCTTCGGGCCTGTCGATGCCCGTTGGGTTCAAGAACGGGACCGCAGGCCATGTGCAGATCGCCCTCGACGCCATCGGTGCCGCCCGGCACCCGCATCACTTTCTCTCGGTGACCAAGCAGGGCATTGCGGCGATTGTCGGGACTGCGGGCAATGCGAGCTGTCATTTGATTTTGCGCGGCGGCAGCGACGGCACCAACTACGATCACGCCAGCGTCGATGCGGCCGTGGCCCAGCTCAAGAAAGCGAACTTGCCGCATCGCATCATGATCGATTGTAGCCATGGCAACAGCGCCAAGGATCACAAGCGCCAGCCGGCGGTTGTACGCGCGGTTGCCGCACAGGTGGCGGGGGGGGCACAGGATATTTTTGGGGTGATGTTGGAGAGCCACTTGGTCGAAGGTAATCAGAAACAGCAGGCGGGTAGTGAGTTGGTTTACGGGCAGAGCATTACGGATGCCTGTATTGGGTGGGAGGATACGGTGGAGGTGTTGGAGGAGTTGGCGGCGGCGGTGGGGACGCGGCGAGAAAAATAATAATAAACGGCGGGGCCGACTGGCCGGGCTAATTTGAAAAATCTTTCGCTGCTCTTTTTGTGCGAGGCTCTCTCGCGCACCGCCAGTATCGTCATGCTGTCGAGCATGGCGCTCGTCGGCCAGCGGTTGACGCCAAATCCCGCGCTGGCGACTCTGCCGCTGGCACTGGCACCGGTAGCCACGATGCTGATGACGGTGCCCGCAGCGCAGCTAATGCAGCGGCGGGGCCGCAAGCTGGGTTTCGCGCTGGGTGCCGCGTTGGGCGTCGTCGGGGGCGCGGTGGGGTGTCTGGCTGTGTACCAGGGCAATTTCGCGCTGCTTTGTTTGGGTGGCTTGGGCATTGGTGCGGTCAATGGCTTTGCCACCTATTATCGCTTTGCCGCCGGCGAGGTTGTGGCCGAGGATTTTCGCAGTCGCGCCATTTCGCTGGTGATGGCCGGGGGCGTCGTTGCCGCGGTATCAGGCTCCAATCTGGCGGCGTGGTCGCGGGAGTGGTTTTCCGACTATCTATTCGCTGGCTCTTTTTTGGGGATTGCCGTTGTTCATGCGCTGGTTTTGCTGGTGCTCTGCTTTGTCTCCTTTCCCGCGCCTAGCGCCGAGGAGCAACGGGCGGGCGGGCGTTCGCTCAGGGAGATCGCCCGGCAGTCGGATTTCGCGCTGGCGGTGGTTGGGGCGGTGGCTGCTTGGGGGCTGATGTCGCTGTTGATGAATGCCACGCCGCTGGCGATGAAACGGCATTTGCATTCCTTCGCCGATACGGCTTGGGTGATTCAGTGGCATGTGCTGGGCATGTTCGTGCCGTCTTTTTTTACCGGGCACCTGATCTTGCGTTGGGGCGAGCACCGGATCATGTTCACTGGCATCGCATTACTTGGGTGCTCCATTGCGGTCAATTTGAGCGGTATCGGGCTCTATCACTACACGACCGGGTTGGCGCTATTGGGCGTGGGGTGGAATTTTCTTTTCGTAGGGTCCACTTCGCTTTTGGCGACGACGCACCGGCCCGAGGAAAAGGCGCGGGTGCAGTCCTGCAATGACTTTCTGGTCTTTGGCCTGATGGTGTTGACCAGTTTCGGAGCGGCGCCTTTGGAGGGGATGTTGGGTTGGGACCGGCTCAATCACTTGGCGGTGCCCTTTTTGGTGATGGCGGCGGTGACGCTAGGGTTGTTGTGGGTGCGGGCGGGTCGGAGTGGCTGACGAGATCCGCAGATGGACGCAGATGGACGCAGAATAGTATTCACAAGACGTCCGTATCTTGAATTGTTCAAGTTATTCAGGGTTGCTATACATAATAAGGAGGGTTTCGAGATGGCTAAATATCGCGTGGGGTTGATCGGGGCCGGGCGCAAAGGCACGCAGCACGCGCGCGCCTATATGCTCGACGAGCGCACTGAGTTGGTAGCCGTGGCAGATGGAGACCCGGAGAATTTGGCGTTGTTCCAAAAACGCACGGGCGTGCCCGGCTATGCCGATTATCGACAGATGCTAGAAAAAGAGGCGCTCGACATTGCCGCGCCGATTTTGCCGGTCAGCGTCAACCCGGAGGTCGTCATCGCCTGCGCTCAAGCCGGGGTTAAGGCCATTCTCTGCGAAAAGCCGATCGCGGCCTCACTCGCAGAGGCCGACCGCATGGTCGCCGAGTGCAAGCGCCGGCGCATCTCCTTTGGCGCGGGCGACTTGGACGTCAATCTGCCGGCTTATCAAAAGGCCCTGGAATTCATTGGCGCGGGCGAACTGGGGGCGGTCAAGCGCATCACGTTGCTCGGCGGGTCGGGCACGGAGATGTCGGGTGGTGGCTGCCAGCGCTTTACGCTGATGCGCCACTTCGCTGGGTGCGCTGAGGTGGCGTGGGTGTCGGGTTGGGTCAGCGACGATCCCCTGAGCGACCACGACCAAGGCGGAGCCGGATACGTGCGCTTCACCAATGGGGTCGAGGCGTTTACCTACCGGGATAAGGATGCACGCGGTCGCGGCTACGAGGTAGCCTGTGAGGATGGGATCTTCTATTCAGACGACAATCTCGTAGGCTTGTACCGGTATGTCGAAGGCGATGGGGCGAGCTGGGAGAAGTTGGAAAAGATCGAGGGCGTCTTGCCGGAAGGGCCGATCTATGGCGCAACGCGCGGGTACGACGCCGAGGGCTGGCGCTGGCCCGGGGACCGCAACGTGGCTAGCTGCAAGGCCATTATCGACGCACTGGAGCGGGGCGAGGACCCGCCCGGCAGCGGCGAGAACGGCGTCAAGGTCCTCGAAATGGCCATTGCGGTGCGCGAGTCGCACCGGCGGGGCTGTGCGCCCGTGGCGCTGCCGCTGGCCGACCGCAGCCTGCGCCTCATTCCCAACCCCTCGCGGATGTACAACAAGAAGCCGATCTTTGGCCGCGAAAAGTACATGGATCAGGTTTTGTCCCATAAGAAGGACTAAGGTGTACGCAACCACTATGATGGCACTGCACTGCGAAATAGGAGCTTAACCATGGACCGCCCTCGTTTGATCCATTACAACGACGCACACCACTTTCACGCCAAGCGACTCGAACCACCGGCCAGCCGCCACCTTCTGCACTGGCCGGTAGATGAGGTGCTGGGCACGGGCGTGGATCTGCTGGTTTTGGGATTGGGTTATAGCGACGTCTTCTTTCACCAGAGTGAGGTCGCCCGCGTGGTGGGGCAGGAAAAAGAAGTGTGGGAAAACTACATCGACTGGCGGATCATGCGGATGGTCGAGGTGGCCAAGGAGCTGGGCACCGACCAACTGCGGGCCGTCATTGAGCGCGGCCGGGAGACGGGGTTGCAGGTCTTTCCCAGCCTAAAGCTACAGGACTCTGCCCGCCCGGGAGGCGAGCGCTCGGGGCGGCTCAAGGAACAGTGCGGGGCCGCGGTGTGCATTGGTGACGCCGGCCGGGCCGAGTGGTGTTACGACTACGCGCAAGAGGCCGTGCAGGAGGACAGGCTAGCCATCATCGGCGAGGTGCTGGAAGGCTACCGGGCCGATGGGCTGGAACTGGATTTTTGCTTTGACAACTTCTATTTCAAGCAGGACGATGTCGAAAATAATATCCCGCTGATGAATGGGTTCGTGGCCAAGGTGCGGGCGTTGGCCGAGGAAATCGGCGCGCGGCAGGGCCGCCAAATTCCGCTGATGGCGCGGGTGCATCTACACGAGGAAGACAACCTCGCGGTGGGGCTGGATGTGGCGGCTTGGCTGCGGGCCGGCAGCCTCGACTGGGTCGTCGGCCAGGACGAGAACGCGCTGGTTGATCCAGGCATTCAGGCGCCGTGGTTGGCCGAAGTGGCCGAGAATGCTGGCGGTGCGGCGTATTACCGGCCGCCGCGGCGGATCTACGACGAGCGGGTGGGGTTGCCGAGCATTGAGATGTACCGCGCCCTTAGCCAGACCCTCGCTTGGCAGGGCTACGCCGGGATGTATTTGGGCTATATGCCTTGGCCCTTTGCAGAGCGCGAGTACCAGATCCTGCGCGAGGTGGCCTATCCGCAGGTACACGCCCGGCGCGACAAGCGCTACTTGTTACAGCCGCGCGAGGGAGTGTTGGGTGAGGAGACTTCTACGCCGGAGCGCCAAGTGCCGGAACAGCTCTTGGAGGGCGAGACGGTCGCGCTCGATATATGGGTGGCCGACGATGTGGAGAGCGCCCGGCGCGATGGCGAGATGCGCCCGGCCATTTTGACGCTGCGCTTTGCCTTTTTCTGCATTGAGGACGAGATCGAGATGCGCTTTAACGGTCGGGTCTTGCCTCGCGCCGAAGCCGAAATCAGCGACGAGCGCGCGCTGACCATTCCCGTTCAGCTCGCCGGCAGTATGGCGGTGCAGGCCCCGTTGGGTTTTTCAGCGCACTGGTTCCGTTTTCGTATAGCAGCGGAGGAAATAAGGCGCGGGGCCAATCGGGTGGAGATCGAGGTGAAGAAACTGGAGGCGCGCGCGGGTTTTGCCCGCAGCATTAATGGGGCGGAAATTTTGGTGCGCTACAAGGATTTTGTGCGTCCCGAAGGCTTAGGGCGGGAGCGGATCGCCCCGCCGGGAGGTTGAGATGCGCGTATTGATTACGGGGACTAGCGGTTTTATCGGCCGGGCGTTGGCCGCGGATATGGCGGCGGACCACGAGGTGGTCTGTCTGTCGCGCCAGCCGACGGAGGTCGCGGGGGTGGCGGTGGTGGTTGGAGACTTTTCGCGGGTGGAGGATCTGCACCAGTTGGACCGGTGGGACTTCGACGCGCTGGTCCATCTGGGGGCGGTGACGGGCGCGGGCGCCGAAGCGGATCTCATGCGGGCCAATGTCATGGGGACCTACGGCTTGTTGCGCTATCTGATCGATCGGGGTTGCGGCAAATTCGCATTGGCCTCGTCGATTGCGGCAGTCGGGATGCAGTCGGTGCATTTTCGGCCGCTTGAACTGCCGATGTCGGATGAGCATCCGTGTCTCGACCGCGATGGCTACGGTTTTTCCAAATACATGATGGAGGAGACGACCCGCTATCTGGCGCGGCAGCGGGAGGACCTAGACTTCATCAATATTAGGCTGGCTTCGATTTGGCCCGAGGACAGGGTGCCTGCGCCACGGCAGCCGGGGCCGGTGGGACCGTGGGGGATGGGGGCGATTTCGTGTATGTATTTGAGCGATGCGGTGCGGTGCTTCCGGCTGGCGGCCGAGAGCGCGCACAAGGCGGGGGTGCGGATTTTGAACGCGGTGGGAACGCAGGCCTGTGTGGCCTGTACGGTGCCGGAGTTGATGCGGATTTGGTATGGGGCGGATGCTGAGGAGATCGACATGGCGCATTATGAGCGGGCGGGGCACGAGCGGGATCCGGTGTATGATATTGCGCGGATTAAAGCGGAGTTGGGATTTGTGCCGGCGCGGAGTGTGTTGCCGGAGTGAGCGCGTGCCACACCTGCCACTAGCTACCCCTGAGCGAAAGGTTGGGGACGCTGAGTGGTGCCGTCTTCCCACTGACCGCCCACCGGTCTGAGCTGTCCCTTGCCCGTCACCGCGAAATTGCGACCGTCGCGATCGGGCACTACGTAGCGTTCGTACCACTCCTCTAGTCGCTGCTTTAGGTCGCCGATTCGCTCCGCTTGGCCGGGATCGTCCACCAGATTGGCGCGCTCGGCCGGATCGTTGGCTAGGTCGTAGAGTTCGTGCGGTCCATCTGGATAGCGGTGAACGTATTTCCATTCCTCGGTGCGCATCATCCGCGTCGCCCCGTACTCGTCGTAGATGACGACTTCCTGCCGACCGGTGTCGTCTGCTCCTAACAATAGCGGCAGCGCGCTTTGTCCGGGCCAGTCGAGGTCCTTGGGCAGCGGCAGTCCTAGATAGTCGAGCAAGGTCGGCATAAAGTCGTAGGCGCTGACCATAGCCGTTTGGACGCTCCCCGCAGGTATGCGGCCGGGGTGGCTGATGACGAAGGGCACCTTGATCGAGTTCTCGTACATGTTTGGCGGATAGGTGCCGTTGCCTTTGCCCCAAAAGCCGTGGTGGCCGCAGCTAAAGCCATTGTCGCTGACGAAGACAACGAGCGTGTCCTCGCGTAGACCCTTTTCTTTTAGCTTGTCGATGATTCGCCCGATGTCGCGGTCCATGGCCGTCACCGCCGCGAAATAGCCCTTGAGCATCTCGCGGTTGCCCAAGCAGTTTTCGCTCAGCGGGTGGCCCACCGCCCAAGGGTGAATTTCCTCCTGCGGGCAGGAGTCGAACGCGCAGTCGTCATAGGAATCGACGATTTCCTGTGGGTGGCCAGTCCACGGACTATGCGGCGCGGTGTAGTGGACGCCTAGGTAAAAGGGTGAGTCACTGTCGGCATGCCGATCGATAAACGCCAGCGCGTCGTCGGTGATCGCCGTTGTCACGTAGCCCGGCTCGGTGATCAGCTCGCCGTCGCGGATCATGGGTGCGTCGTTGTACGGCCCGCCGCCCTGCTGATGTACGTACCAATGCGAAAAGCCGTGCTGCGCGAGTTGGCTGTGCCCGAGGTGCCACTTGCCGCTTAGCCCGCAGACCCAGCCATTGTCAGCGAGGATGTCGGTATAAGCCACCTCGCCTGCGAGATAAGCGGCTGCGGACGCGCCGACATTGCCCTCTCGGATCCAGTCGTGGACCCCGTGCTGCGAGGGTATCCGCCCGGTCAAAAAAGTCGCGCGGCTTGGCGAACAGACTGGAGTGGCGACGAAGAAATTGTCAAAGCGCATGCCGGTCTGGGCGATGCGGTCGATTGCCGGGGTGCGGATTTCTGTGTTGCCATAACAGCCGGCGGCCCAAGGGCCTTGGTCGTCGCTGAGGATGAAGACGATGTTGGGTCGATTGATGTTCTTCATATCTGAACCATTACCACCTACCTATGGATTAACCGTAGACCGCCTGAATCATGGCATTGATGTAGCCGAAGCAGTAAGCATAGGACTGATAGTAGCCCTGCGGATCGTCGTCGGTGCGCGGGACGTGGTCGGGATCAATGCCGTAACAGTAGCCTGTGTCCTTGAGGGCTTTTAATACCCGGTGGAAGTCCATATCTCCTTCATCGGGCAGAGCCTCGCGGAAGCTGTAGCGCCCCCCGAGGAGGTTGCGATAGTGAACGAGGAAGATCGTATTGCGGCTGCCAAAGTATTCTACGATGGGGTAGATTTCATTGGCCGGATCTTCGAGCCCTTCAGCGACGGAGCCGACGCAGAAGTTCCAGCCGTGATACGGGCTGCGCTGAATCTCAATGAAACGCTTCATGCCCTCAAATTCATTGAGGACTTTGTCAACGCCCTTATAACCGAGGGGTGTGGCAGGGTCTTCCTGAGAATTGCCCATTCGAACCTTGAATTCTTCTGCCACCGGAATCATGCGTTCGAGCAGATACTCAATTCGTTCCCAGTGCATGTCTGCCGTGACGCGCCCGGCCTCAGTCAGCCTGGCCTGTTCTTCTGCCGGGACCTTGTCCAGGCGGAACGCAGTGTGGTAGTAGCCGCCGCGACCTTCTTCTCGTTCGGTACGGTCGATGGACAGGACGCAAGTGTTATAGCGCAGAGAATTGATGCCGGCGCGCGAAGCGGTTCGGATCATTTCGCATACGAGATCGATTTCCCGGTCGCGCTCCGGGCTTTTGCCAAAATAGATGATGTTGGGAAATCTCTCATATATGGGTAGCGCGCTCATATCCAGTGTCAGCCCGAAGGCCTCGTGGTGCTCTCTTTCCCGGACCAACTCGTCGAGATCCCAGCCTCGGTCGGGGTGGAAGGGAAAGGTGGCGGCCTTGTGGCGCACGCCACAGCGCTGCAAAAAGCGCAACTCGGCATCGGTTGTCCCAAAACTCTGTGTGCGCACATACATGCGCCCGCCGTTCGCCGATGTTGGTGATGCGCCTCCGGCGGCAGAAGCCGCGGCCTCACCGGCTGCGAGGCCTTTTTCAAATGGATCGGATTTCTTCATGGGATTCCTTTCGTTGGTATGGAGTCGATTTGAACATCCATGCCTTATTGTGTGGGTTCTAAATTAAGTAAAACGAGCAGCCAGGTGCGGTGCCAGTAGGCGCTGTTGACGTAGGGGTTTTCAGCCGTGGGCCAGTTTTTCCAATAGGTCTCGTTGTGGGGAATCCGGTGATACCACTGGATTAACGGGATCGAAGGCAGTTCGCGCAACCAGATATCCATCGCCCGGCGGAAGAGCGCGACTAGCTCTGGGTCTTCCGGGGCGACCTCTGCCATGCGATCGACGATCGCGTCGAATTCCTCATTTTTCCAGCGCCAGAAGTGCTCGGCTGAGGTGCCCGTCGGCTGCACGAAGCGACTATGGTAGAGGCGCAAGGTGAAGTAAGGATCTCGCACCGAAGCCGCGTGTCCCACCACAAAGGCGCGAGCCGTGCCTTGGGTCATGCGGGTATAGGCGTCGTTGGTGGCGCGGAAGCTGGCGTCAAAACCGGCTTGGCGCAATTGTTCGATCAGCACCGGCGTGAAGTCTTGGAAGAGGTTGGGGAAGACATCGACCACTATCTTGAAGCGCGTCCCGTTCTTGCTCCAAAACCCGTCCTCGTCCTTGTGCCATCCCTTGCGCTGCATGATCTCCGCCGTGCGGGCTGGATCGTAGGTGTTCAATTGGTATTGGGCGAAAAGATCTTGGATCTGGTCGAGATAGCGCATCAGCGGGGGAAATTCGGGATAGGGATGCAGCGTGAACGTGCCCGCCCCTTGCCAACCGACGTCAATTACTTGGGCGCGATTGATCGCGTAGTTGATGGCCCAGCGAATCTCCGAATCGCTGAAGGGTTCTTCGAGATTGTTGAAACCCAGCGACAGCGGCCACCAATCCAGATAGCCGTACGGTGCTTCTCTGCCTGTCCAAGTGGAGATATTGGGGTTTTGTTCGAGAACGGTCTTGATATTGACGGGGCGCAAGTCGATGCTCGAATCAATCTCGTTGGCCAAGAGTTGCTGAGCCCACTTGGCTTCACTGCCGAAGGGCAGATAGATGATGCGCTCCACCTTGGGTAGTCTCTGGAACCCCAAGCCAGCCGCCCACCAGTCCGGCCGCAGATCCCAAACTCGCTGTTCGGGAGCGGTAATCGCCAGGCGATAAGGCCCGCTGACCACCGGCCAGTCCTTGGCTAGGTCGAGGTTTTTGAAGGTCTTGGGGTCTTGGTCTTTCCAGATGTGCTCGGGGACGATGCGGACCCCATTGCCGAAACAATCGGTGAAGTACGAAAACAGAAATCTTGGATTGGATGCCCGCAGTGTGATGCGCGCCGTCAACTCGTCCACGGCCACCGCCTCGGCGACCCAGGTTTGCATATCGGTGGACAGCAGCAGTTCCGGCGCATGAGCCTTGAGCATATTAATGGTGAAGACCAAGTCGCGCGCCGTCCACGGCATGCCGTCGCTCCACTGGACCCCAGCGCGGATCTTGATGGTGACTTCGGTGTAATCTTCGTTGTATTGGTGGCTCTCCGCGATCCAGGAGATGAGGTTGTTTTCTTCGCTATAGGCATTGTAGTAATAGAGCGGCTCGAAGAGAAAGTTAGATCCGGTCGCAGACCCCGTGCCGGGGATAAAGGGGTTGAAGGCGTCGTAGTCCAGCATCTGGGTCAGCCCGAGGATCAGCGTCCGGTCGCGCGGGACTTGTCGCACACTCGGCTCTTGTCCCGCTTGGTCTTCGGCACCACCGCACGCTAAGAGCAAAGCGCAACAAAGCAAAGAGCACCAAATCCGCGTTTGGCTTCCATATCGCATGTGAGATTCCTTAGCCGTTTAAACAGTTTCTGCGGGTGCGGCTAAATCGCGCAGTTTGCGTTGCCAGCCGTATTTGGTTCCGCCGGTGAGCAAGGCGG
The DNA here is from genome assembly GCA_965261395.1 of Candidatus Latescibacterota bacterium. GTDB lineage: Bacteria > Latescibacterota > UBA2968 > UBA8231 > UBA8231. The sequence continues at coordinate 197,368 of OZ253462.1, read as the reverse complement.
CCCGTTCCGCGGGTAAGCCGGCGACGAATTCGGGGTCGGGGTCGTAGCCGTTCCACGCTTGGAACATCGTCGGGGTGTAGCCGCCGAGAATTAAGACGCGATCTCGCTGCGAGCGGATGATGCCCGAGGAGTGCATCAGCGATTCGTAGAAGAGCAGCGTCGATCCAGCCGGTGCTTCGACTTGGTGGATGAGCGCAGGGTCGGCCAAGGCCGCGTCGATGATTGCTCGACCGTCAACTTCTTGGGGGATTTTGTGGGTTCCGGGGATGACGGTAGTGCCGCCGTCGTCGGGGCCGAGTTCGGTGAGATTGGTGAGCGCTTTGACAAAGGAGAAGTGATAGAGGCCGTTGCCGGTGTGGGCATAGGCGGGGTTGATGCCCCGATGGAAGCCATGCTTTTGCTCCCCACCCGGTCGCCGGATATGGGCGTCTGACTGTTCTAGGCGGACGGTGCCGCCGCCGATCTCCTCAGCCATCCCCAAGATCCTAGGATGAGTTAGATATTCGTAGAAGCACGGAGCTAGATGGGGGAGGTTGTCGATGCGGAAAAACTCCCGAGTCGAACTAGACAAATGGCAGCTTGCTCCGGGCAGTTGGCCCGTGCGCTGAAAATCGGCTTCGATCCGGTAGATAACTTCTAGGAGCGCGGCGACTTCGGCCTCGGTCAGGAGTTTTTCGAGGACGACATAGCCATAGATTTCGAGGTGTAGGCGTTGGGACGGGGTCAACGCGGGAAAGGGCGTGTGGTCTGTGGACATGGTGGATTCCTCGTTTGGAACGGAGCGGACGAGCGGGTAGAAAGGTAGGAAAATTTGACACAGGGGAGAACATTGCTGATTTCTAGGGAAACGAAGGGAGTAGGTAATGGAATACAGCGACGAACACCACGCCCACTTTGAGGAGCACGGGTACGCGCGGCTCGGCAAAGTACTGGACGACGCGGAACTGGCGGAATTACGGCAGCGCATCGACGAGATCATGCTCGGCGAGATCCCCTACCCGGAGATGGACTTTCAGCTCGACGGGGAGGATGCCGACTACGCGAAAATGCCGACCGTCTCTCCCGGCCACAAGGGCACCACGCTTCAGTACCGCAAGATCATGGGTTTGGAGCAGGACCCCGTTTATCTCACCTATATGCAGCACCCGCTCTTCCGCCAGATCACTCGGCGCTATATCGGCGAAGACGTGTCGATCTTCCGGGCGATGTTTATGAACAAGCCAGCGGAAAAGGGCACGATATTGCCCTGGCATCAGGATGTGGGCGTGGGTTGGGGCGTGGGTTACAATCCGACGATCACGGTGTGGACCGCGCTCGACCCAGCGATGGTCGCAAACGGCTGTATGCAGATCGTGCCCGGCAGCCACAAGCGGGGAGTGATCACCGAAGGGCACTTTCCTTCGGAGGAGCAGCTAGCCGAATGCGCGCCGCCGGGAGCGGAAATCGACCTCGAAGCCGAGGCGGGCGAGGCGATTTTGCTCAACAACCTGCTGCTGCACCGCTCGGGAATCAACCCGACGGGTCAGTCGCGCCGCGCCTTTAGCATCGCCTATATGGACGGGGCCGCGCGCTCCGTGCACACGGGCGAGGGCTATCCGATGATCTTTGGCGCAGAGGCGCTGGTCCCGGCCTAGCCGGGCCACTGCTGCGCGGAGATGGCATAGCGGGCGACGGCCTCCTCGTCCAATTCCACGCCCAAACCCGGGCCGGTGGGCACGATGGCGTAGCCGTCTTGGACCAGCGGCTCTTTGAGCAGGCTGTGCTCGTGCACGAAGTTGCCGCAGAGGTCGGAGCCAAAAGTGCAGTTGGGCGCGGCGGCCGAGGCGTGGAGGCGGAAGGCGTCGAAAATCCCCAGATCGACATTGGAGGCTTGCCACACGGGGATGTCCCCGCTTGCGGCGATGCGCGCCATGTCGAGGAAATCCCAATCCGAGGGGGCGACGTTGAAGGCGTCAACCGCTTCGAGGTGTACTGCGTCGATGATCTGGCGGGGGTTCTGGAAGTGCGGGGCGACGAGGACGCTGGTCTCTCCCTTGAGGCGGCGATATTCGTTGAGATCGGTTTTGGGGAGGGGATCTTCGAGGACCACGTCGAGTCCGTCGAGGCGGCGGGCTAGGTCGAGCGCGTTGTTGAGATTGTACAAGCGCTCGTTGAAGTCTAGGACCATCCGCAGGTGCGGCGCAACTTCGAGGCTGGCGCGGACCCGGTCCTCCATATTGGCATCTTCCCACTTGCACTTCATTTTGATGCCGTGGAAACCCAGCTCGGCGGCGCGTTGGGCCGCGCGGGCGGTATCCGCAGCGCTCATCCGACTGATCCAGTAGTCAACCAGTACCTTGTCTTGCAGCTTGCCGCCGAAAATGCGGCACAGCGGCCAGCCGATCGTTTTGCCGATCAGGTCGAGGAGGGCGATGTTCCAGCTACCGCCGCGCAAAGTGCGTGGCTCAAAGGTGTTGGGGTCTTTGCCGATCAGATCGGGTGGTTGCTCTGTGCGGTCGCCGTAGTACGGTCCGCTCATGCCGAGGCCGGTTAGTCCTTGGTCGGTGTGGATTCTGAGGACGTCTTGACGCCGCGCCGAGAGCGGCTCGGGATAGCCCGGCGCGGGCTCGTCGTACTCGGGCGGGGGCAGGATGCCCGGGAGGAAGGGCACGCAACAGACGGTGCGTTCGAGGCGGGTAATCTGCATGGCGTCCTCAGTACAGGGTTTGGTAGAGCTTGCGCTGGTAGTCGGCCACCAGCGGATTGTCGCGGCCGAGTAGATGGAAGACGGCGATCATGGCGTCCTTGGCTTGGTCGCCGTTGGGGTTTTTACCCACGACCTGTAGCCATTCCTGCAACGCGGTTTCGTAGTCGCCTTCGGAGGCCGCGCAACAGGCCAAGAGGTAGCGGGCCTCGTAGTCGTCGGGCTGACCGAGTATCCGCTGGGCGCAGGCGGCGCGGCCCCCTGCCTGCTGGCACTGATGGGCAAACTCGATCTGAGTGAGCAGCGCCTGGGCCTGCGGGTACTCGGGGGTGTCCGTCTCGACGAGATTGACCAGTTCCTGCACGGTCTCGAAGCGGCCCTGCTGCAGGTGGATCTTCGCTAGGCCGAGGAGGGCGGGGCCGTCGGTGGGATTTTCCTCAAGCACGTTCTCGTACTGGCGGGCGGCCGCGTCGAGGTCGCCCATGGTCGCTAAGTCGTCGGCTTGGTCAATTACTTGGGCTTCGGGGATGAGGGCATCGGAGACCAAGGGGCGGAGGATCGCTTCAATCTGCTCCTTGGGCAGAGCGCCGGTGAATTCTTGGGCTAGCTGGCCGTCCTTGACGATTTTGACCGCGGGGATGCCTTGGACCCGAAAGGCCGTGGCGAGCTGCTGGTTTTCATCGACGTTAATTTTTGCTAGGGCCACGCCGGGGCCAAGCGCCGCGACGACGTCTTCGAGGATGGGGCCTAGGGTTTTGCAGGGGCCACACCAAGGGGCCCAAAAATCGACGACGATGACGCGCTCTTGCGAGCCTTGGAGGACCAGCTCTTCAAAGTTTTGCTCATCGACGTCGAATATCTGCGGTTGGGGTTGGATTTCCATGGCGTCCTTCCGGTGGGGAAAAGGGGTATATGTCGGCTTCTAAGTCGGCGGAGGGCAACCACGCGGGTTGCCCCTACTGGGCGCGCCCGCGCCCGGCGACTGCCCATTCTTCGACGACCTCGCCGTTGCGGAGGGCGAAGAGACGGTCGTGGAGGTTGGTGGTCATCCCGCCGTGCAGGGGGATGAAAGAGAGGATATCGCCTACGTTGACTGGACGATTTGCGGCGGTGGTATCGACGTGGCCGTGCTCGACGGACATGCCTTTGAGAAAAAGCTCAGGCTGCTCGATGCAGTAGCCATAAGGAGTCGGCGGGTAGCTGGTGAAGGCCTTCTGGCCGGCATCGACGATGGCTTGCCCCGGGCGAGAGGTGCTGACCACGGTGACGACCAAGCGCAGCGGGCAGCGGGTGGGGTCGAGGTCTTCGCGCTTGCCCACGCGGGTCATGCCCTCATAGGCGTACGAGCCGATGCGGGTCTCGGTGCAGCCGAGGGATTTGGATATGGCTTCGCTGCCGGTACCGCCACCGCTGATGATGTGCAGGGGCAGGCCGCTTTTGTGCGTTAGGTCGCGCACTTCGTCGAGGAAGGGGCGGGCGCGCTCGCTGCTGGGATAGGTCATAACGCCGGTAAAGTCCAGCCCCGGCAGCCGGTCGATGTGTTGGGCCAGCGCGAGGGTATCGGCGGGCGATTGGGTGCCGACGCGGCCCCCGCCGCTGTCCATCTCGATGATCACGCGGATGCGGCAACCAGCGGCCGTGGCTGCTTGCGATAGCCCGTCAACGGTGGCCGCGGAGTCGGCAGCGAGCGTTAGGGTGCTCTTGCCGCTTTGGATCAGGCGCGTCAGGCGGGCTAGCTTGGGCTGGCCGACGATGTTGTAGGGAATCAGGATGTCTTGGATGCCGCCGTCGGCCATGGCCTCGGCCTCGCCCAGCTTCTGGCTGACGATGCCAATGGCCCCCGCGGCGATTTGCAGGCGTGCAATGGCTGGCGTCTTGTGGGTCTTGGTGTGGACGCGTAGGCCAATTTCGAGCTGATCGCAGGCGTTTTGCAAGTCGCGGATGTTTTTTTCTAGCACGTCGAGATCGACGCAGAGGGCGGGGGTGTCGAGTTCGGTAAAGTGCATGGTGCTTAGATCCTTCCAGTAAAGAGATCCATGTATTGGGCGGCGATTCTTTGCTGAGCGTATTCGCGTCGCACGTAGGCGCGGCACTGGCGGCCGATATCGGCGCGCTCCGCCGGGCCGAGCGCGAGGAAGCGATGGATTTGCGCGACGAAGGCCGGGTAATCTTCCGGGTCAACGAGAAATCCGCCTTCGCGCACGCTCTCGGTCAGGGCATCGACAGCAAAGGCCACGGCCGGGGTGCCAGCGTACATACATTCGAGTTGGGTCTGGCCGAAGCCTTCGACATCGCCGGGTAGGTGGAGGTTGGGCATGAGGAAAAGATCGCAACTGGTGCGCAGCATGGCCAGCACATCGTCGGGGACTGGCCCGAGCAAGGTGACGCGGTCCTTTAGGCCCGATTGACAGCACTCCTGCAAGCGTGCGGTCTCGCTTGCTGGCGGACCGCAGATCAAGAGGCGAATATCCGCGTCGAGCAGGGGCATACCTTTTGCCAAAAATTCGACCATGCCCTTGCGGGGAACCTGGCGGCCGAAAAGCAACAGGATGCGGTCTTGGCCAAAGCGCAGCCCGTGTTCCTGCTCAAAGCGCGCTCGGACGGCTGCCAACTCGTCTGGTGCCAACTCCAGCGGCTCAACCCCTAGATAGACGATTTCCAACTTGGCCTCGGGGACGCCGCTGGCAGCGGTAATGCGGCGGCTGTGTTCGCTGATGACGACGACCTTGTCGCAGGCGCGGACTCCCCAGTGCATCAGCGCGCGCGCGAGGGGATTTTTGTAGGTCATTTCGAGGCCATAGACGGTGGTGACGAATCGCGCCGGACCCAAAGGACGCAGGAGTGGAGCCAACGACGCGGCGACCCCGTCGGCGAAGTACACGGCATCGACGCGGCGGCCGAGCACGGCCCAAAAGGCGACAGCGAAGCAATAGGGGAGGAACCAAGTTAGATGCAGAAGCGATTGGCGGCCCAGCGCGACGAGACGGACTTGGGCTTGGTTGGCCAGTCGGGTATAGAGCGCGTGACAGTGGGTCTGGATGCCACCGATGGTGGGCGGGTAGCGGCGGGCGAGGAAGAGGATGCGAGGACGATGGGCCATAGTGGGACTCGAAGAGCGCGACCTTGGGGCCGCCAAAGAATTTCGCGTCGTATCCGGTTGTTTTGCCTTGGGTTGCCACCTTGCGACTCCGTCGGCGGGCATCATCGACGGAGTCACAAGGCGGCCCTCAGATGCACCGGAGACCACCGTTACCGAGCACCCCGCTGAGACTAGGCTAGGTCGTAGCGATCGAGATTCATCACCTTGTCCCACGCGTCCACGAAGTCGCGTATGAACACCTCCTGCGCGTCATCGCATCCGTAGACTTCCGCGAGGGCGCGGAGCTCGGAATTTGAACCGAAGACGAGGTCCACCTTGGTACCGGTCCACTTGAGCTCACCGGTCGAGACATCGCGTCCCTCGAACGCGTCCTGCGATGTGGAGGTCGCGTTCCACTCGGTGTTCATGTCGAGCAGATTCACGAAGAAGTCATTGGTCAACGTCCCTGGCCGATCGGTGAACACTCCGTGCTCAGACTGCCCGGTGTTCGCATTCAAGACGCGCATGCCGCCAACGAGCACCGTCATCTCGGGAGCGGTGAGCGTTAGCATACATGCTCGCTCCACCAGCAGGTCTTCCGCGGTACCTCGCTGCTCTGCCTGGAGGTAGTTGCGGAACCCGTCTGCGGTGGGTTCGAGCACGGCAAACGACTCCTCGTCGGTCCATTCCTGCGACGCGTCCGTGCGCCCCGGTATAAAGGGTACCTGCACGTTATGACCGGCGTTATGGGCAGCCTGCTCGACGCCTGCGCACCCGGCCAAAACGATCAGGTCAGCAAGGGAGACCTTCTTCCCGCCAGTCTGCGAGCTGTTGAACTCCGTCTGGATCTGCTCCAGCGTCTGTAGCACCTCGTTGAGCTCGGCTGGGTTGTTTACTTCCCAGTCCTTTTGCGGTGCGAGGCGGATGCGCCCCCCGTTCGCTCCGCCGCGTTTGTCGGTACCGCGGAACGATGCCGCTGACGCCCAGGCGGTCGAGACCCGTTGGGCAACGGACAATCCCGAGGCGAGGACCTTCGCCTTGAGGTCGGCGATATCCTGCTCCCCGACCAACTCGTGATCGACGGCGGGGACAGGGTCTTGCCACAACAGCGGCTCTGTAGGGACCAGCGGCCCGATATACCGACTGAGGGGCCCCATGTCGCGGTGGAGCAGCTTGAACCACGCCCTGGCGAAGGCGTCTTCAAGATCTCCCGGGTTCTCGAGGAAGCGCTTCGAAATCGGCGCATAGGCCGGGTCCATCTTCAGTGAGAGGTCCGTGGTGAGCATCATGGGGGCGTGCTTCTTCGACGGACAGTGCGCGTCCGGCACGGTGGCTGCTTCAGCGGCATTCTTGGGAGCATATTGACATTTACCGGCTGGACTCTTGGTCAGCTCCCACTCGTGGGCGTGCAGGTTCTCCATGAAGTTGTTGTCCCACTTCACCGGGTTATTGGTCCAGGCGCCTTCCAAGCCGCTGGTGACCGTATCGCTGCCTTTGCCGCTGCCGTGGCTGTTCTTCCAGCCGAAGCCTTGCTCCTCTATGCTAGCCCCCTCCGGTTCGGGACCGACATTATCCTCAGCGGCAGCACCATGTGCTTTGCCGAACGTGTGGCCGCCGGCAATAAGCGCAACCGTCTCCTCATCATTCATCGCCATGCGTTTGAACGTATTGCGAATGTATTTTGCTGCAGCGAGCGGGTCTGGGTTGCCGTTCGGCCCCTCCGGGTTTACGTAAATGAGGCCCATGTGGTCGGCGCCAAAGGGTCCCTCGATTTCTCCGTCGTCGCTGTGGCGTTGATCGTCGAGCCACGTCGTCTCGGAGCCCCAGTCCGTCTCGTCAGCCTCCCAGACGTCCGGGCGTCCGAAGGCGAAACCAAAGGTCTTGAACCCCATCGACTCCAGAGCGCAGTTGCCGGTGAAGATGAGCAGGTCGGCCCAGGAAAGCTTCCGGCCGTACTTCTGCTTGACCGGCCAGAGCAAGCGGCGCGCCTTGTCCAGGCTCGCGTTGTCGGGCCAACTGTTGAGGGGCGCAAAGCGTTGGTGGCCGGAGCCTCCACCACCCCGCCCGTCACTGATGCGGTACGTGCCGGCGGCGTGCCATGTCATGCGGATGAAGAGCGGCCCATAGTGGCCGTAGTCGGCTGGCCACCAGTCTTGCGAGGTCGTCATCACCTCTTCGATGTCCTGCTTCAGCGCATCGACATCAAGGGTCTTAACCGCCTCAGCGTAGTCGAAATCCTTGTCCATCGGATCGGACAGGGGAGAATTCTGGCGCAGAACCTTCAGGTTCAACTGATCCGGCCACCAGTACTGATTGGAAGTCATTTCGTCCTCCCGTGAAATGTTTTGAGTATGGCGCAACCTTCTCGTTGCAAGCCTGCGGAATTAGAAATAATAAAGGGCGTTCTCTCGTTTCCAAGCAAGGGGAATCTGGCTCGGGTAATGGCGCAGGTTCGGGCGTCCACCCTCCGCAGTAGCGCTGCTACGGAGGACGGGGGGAAGTACTAGGTTGACCCCTGAAACGCGCCGAAATCCTTTACAACGGTGCTCTGAGCATTCCCGAACGATTCGGTGCGACGACCAAGCGACTCATCAGGGACCCTGCTGACCCCTTGCGTACGTTTTCAGCGAATTGCATAGTACCGATATCGGTGCCTTATTTTTTCTATACATTTCTATTTAGGAAAAGATGCCAGTGCAGACGCTATGTTTGGAATAGTCGGTATTGGCGGGGTTTTACTGCTTATGGAGGGAGTGTAGGTGTCTTTGTTGGTGGCAACCAAGAAGTCGCCTTTGAGGATCTAACGGTGACCGTCACAAAAACAAAGCCCTTACTCAAGCCGGTAGTAGGCCCCTAGCCACCAACGAAGCAGGATTGAGAAGAGTTGCCGGGCCATCCAAAGGGAGGGGTCGAAGTCAGCACGGACGTTCCTCCCTTGGCCCGGCACATAGAGAAGTTAAACCAACTCACAGAGGAGGAGTTCGATGCCTTACACCTTTGATAACGTCTTGGACCAGGATCTCATCACCGTACTTGAACGAGATGATGACCTAGGAAGGTTCGTCATCCGGCTTGGAGATCTTAAGACTCACATCACCATAAGACTTTGTAGATTTATGAGCAGCGAAAAGACAACCTTTGAGGTCAGCCATGTGATTCATACGCCTAGGCAGGTGGATGCCTACCGGACCAGCCTTCCGTGCGCCGATGATCCTGCGCATGCCCTTAATAGGGCCGTCTCTGGCCTCACATCTTACTATCAGGATGCGGTGAATGAAGGGTATAAACCGTGTGAGGATTGGCTTGTTGAGGCGTAGGACTCGATGCCTAGAGCGGGTCGATCAGCTAACCCGCTCCAATCAGCCATCAAAGTCAGCCAGTTTCTGCTCCATACTTTGTTCGATAGGTAGTAATAAAATCGCGATCCTCACAGATACAGCTACCCGTTCCGGCCTTGAGCGCCGGTTGGGGTGAAGGATCGCCTAAGGGGCGCAAGACATCAAGCCGGCGCATGAGGGTCTTGCGTTGAGCACCGTCGGTCAACACGTCGCGTACCGTTTCCGCGGCCAGCAGCATACCGGCAAGAGCCGATTGGAAAGCAAGCGGAACTTGCCGGTCTCCCGGAGTAGGTCCGGCTTCTCCGAGAGGAATGATACCGCCGCCACAGATGCCCTCCACCCAAAGTTCACGTATCGACCTACCTATATAAGGCTCCAGTGTCTCGGCCGGGATGCCCCAAGCGGCAGCAACCGCGTCACAGAGCTCCTTGCCGGTCGCCTGCCCGCTTCCGAGCAGAAAGCGAACCGGATCCTGGAATTGAGGGATCTTAAGGCCTTCAGCGACGATCTGGTCTTCGCTCTTGGATTTCTCGGTTGGCAAGTAAAGGCAGGCAAGACAGGCGTCTTGACCCAAGAAAGAGTGAGAGGACACGCCGAGATCGCCTATTTGGGTCCATGCGTTAGCGATCCAACGTGGCAGGCTCCCTTGTACGGCTCGCCTGTCATGGGCGGAGTCGAGGGCAACTAGAACGCGTTCCCACTTGTAGCCATTGGCGCAGAGGAAGGAAGCCCATGTTCCATGATGAGAAAGCGCCTGTAGCGCGGCGCGAAACTCCTTCGCAGCGACATCAACTTTGATGCCGCCTTCGTCGCTCCGTGCACCAAGAACGTAGCGCTGGAGATTGCTAAGTTCGACGACTTGTGGATCGACTAGGTAAATCTGGCCGGTGAGCGGCGTACGCGATAGGGCCCAGGAGGCACTGTTGCCGACCGCCCCAACGCCGACCAACACCAGGGGATCCGCCAGTGTGGACGCCGCAAGACTGGGGAAAGAGGCGTCGTCGGGAGGGAAACTAATGTCGGTATCCAGCAAAGTTGTGCCGTTGGGGAGGAAGAGGAAGCGAAACAAGTTGGCTGCCGCCAAGCAGGCGGCGAAGCCGGCTCCAAAGGGGTTCCCTAGGTCGCTGGTCATGTATGGGCCCTCAGTTCCCACCTTGGCCAGCCAGCCATCGCAGCCAGCATATACGGTTGGTGCGTTTAGGGCCGGTGCATCCCCGCCGATCGAGAGACCAACATTAGCAGTACCCGTCTTAGACGCTTCGATGTTAGGGTTGATGCTACTGGCCAACGCCATCAGTTCATCGGCGAACCGATCTCCGGCAGGAACGGTGGCAAACGTCAGGCTCGGGTACAAGCGAGCCGCTAGCCTGACAGAGAGATCAAGGAGTTCGCGCCCGTCGCGGCTGGTAGCCGCCTCCTCGCCGAAGGCGATTGCCACTCGGACACCCTCGAGCTTTTCGATGAAGGCGTCGCGTTGAAACCCCTGGAGCACTTGCGAGATGGCGACCGCGTCGCGAGGGAAATAGTCAGCTAACGCCATTGTCAACAACCTCTATCAGGTCACTCAAGGGGCCGGTTAGTTCGACCCATCCGTCTTGCCCGAGACGATAGGCCGCGATATCACTTGACTCCCAGCCGTCGTGGCCGAAGAAGGGAAGGACGATGGATAGGCTTCCGTGCATTGTGGCGATCGGGTAGGTGTCGTCGGTTTCCGAGTGATAGGCATCGGCTGGATGACCGTGGACCTGCACTCCTATGGCCTGCTGTGCCTCGTAGAGCCACATGTTCAAGCGATGGAGCTCAGGACCGTCAACTCGTACGCAGAGTCCGGCATCGAGTTTGTAGGAGGTTTGTTTAGGGATATGCACCTTGGCGACGGTGAAGATGTCGTCATCACGCGTACCCGACCATACTACGAACAACTCGTAGCCATCCTGTCCTGCAGACCGAATCGCCTCCATGGTTTCGCGTATGGCACTCGCCTGGATTCGAAAACGCCGCACGCCTCGTAGGGTCACTGGGGAGGCTCCGAGACAGTGAAGGTAACTTGCGGTACGAGGTTGACGTTGAACCCCTGCACCGGTTCGAGGCCGTACTTGGAAATCACCTCCAACAGGCGAACCATCCGACCTTCGCCAGCGGACCGGTGTATTTCCCACTGGTCACCGGAATGGCCAGGGTGGTCGTGATATTCCTTGACCCCGGCTACGCAGAGGAAGGGTTGGTCTTCCGGAGAGTGAGCCTGCATCAGCTCCTGCACCGATACCTGCTGCACCTTGGTGCCGTTCGGTAGGGGCATCTCCGGTCCGGGGATCGCGCGAAGGAGGCGGGTGGGGAGCTCCTTGCTTAGAAGAAATCGGCCGGAGAACGGATCAGTCATGCGAACTGAGGGCGGCTCGGCGTCATAGTTCGTATAGTCGAACTGGACGGCGGTCACAATCGCCGGCGGGCTGGTCTTATTCGAGGCCAGAACAACGACTGCCACAGGCCAGTCCGCCTTCACAAGAAACCAGCCCCGGGCGCGGTAGTCAGCCTCAAGGGAAAGGTACTCGGTAATCTCGCGATCGAACTTGGTACGGGATACCTCGGGGTCTACATGCTGTTCGGTCGCGTTAACCATGGCCTCCAACCCCCGCCTTGAGATTCAGGAACAGGCGGACCTTGGATGGGAAGCCGTAGTCCTCGATCTTCTTGTCTAGGTCAAGAAGCGTCCCATCGGCACCGCGGAGCTCCCAATTCTCTGGTGGCTGGCCCGAGTTCTCTGTCTGACGCAACGCATCAGGAATAATCGTACCGAGGGGTTCATCTTGGCTGGCATCGACCACAGTTGGCTGGCCGTTGACGACTACGGTGATTGAAATCTTCTTTGGGGTGGACATCAGTTGGTTTCCTTTCTGATGGACATCGGTTGGTTCCCATATCGAAGGTAAGTCAAAATTTTTTCCATTGTTTCTCCTTTACTCGCAATCCCGGCTCGTCCATAGAGACCGGAATTCAGGTTCAATAGAAGCTTATGTAAGCTGACAATGATTACATCTTATCCAAAAAAAATCAGAGCGACAGCTGCCCCCCCGAGGGCTTGAAAATTCCCTCCAATCGAATACGCGCCACGACAGGGTTAACGTCGAAAACGTCGGAGAGCGTCGCGACCACATTCTCGCGCTTATCTTCAGGCACATCCCCGATTCCCAAGAGGCCTGTAGAGACAAGAAATGGCTTAACCACTTCCACGACAAGTGATCTTGGCATCAGCAGGGGACCGATCGCCATATTTGCCTGAGTCTCCCACCATCGCCCGTTGACCTTCTGCCGTTGCGTATTCTCATCGCGGCAGAGGATCCTAGTCTTTGTCACATCGGGATCAGACTCAAAAAGCTCTAACCCGGCTTCAGCAAGGCTGAAGAGATATGAGTGAAACAGCCCGTGACCTGCCTCGTGCGCTAGGGTCGTGTTCACGCGACGTTCGGCTACTCGCGTTCCCGCGTTTGTAAGTGCCGTCGTAATGTGCATGCTGATCATTCCATCGCCGCCGAAGCAAGAGTAACCGAGAACTCCTTCCGGAAGATCCTCGAACTGTGGCGAAACATCAAAGTGCTTCTCGATAAACCGGTCGATGTTCACCCGCGACGGTTCGGAAGGGTAATATCCTGCTTCGCGGAGGGCACACTCGCACATTCGTTCGATCTCGCTCTCGGTGAAGAATGGCTTCTCCGTGAAGGGACCCGAATCCGCGCGTAGACTCCTCACTTTTTTTTCTTTCTTGTCGATTTCTCAACCATCTTCAGTATCTCTTCCGGCGTCATCTCGGTGATCTTACGAAAAGCCGCACCGATTGCGGGATTCTGCGCGGATAACCGCTTGATCTCTTGTACTGGCGGACGCGTGTCGTAGGTTCGAAGATCCTCGACTGTCGTCCCCAACGCCTTGGCCAAACGGACAAGGGCATCATCTGAGGGAAAACGTCGCCCCAGCTCAATATCCGAAAGGAAAGCAGCCGTCAGGCCACCGGTCCTCTTTGACAGGTCGCGTAGGGAGAGATCTGCCTGATCACGCAGCTCGCGAATACGCTCACCCAACGTCTTGGACATGTTGTAAGCTTACGGTGTTTACGGCTGATTGTCAAGTAGCCGATGCAAAATGATCGCATACAAATCTCGCCGGACGGGTCCATTCGGCCTTCCCGACGAGCCCCTACACCTCGACACTGTAACTTCCCTCGGGTTCGTACTACACGCCTTTTATCTTCGGGGAGCGTGGTTCGTCATGAAGTCGTACCCTGTCCCGACGATTTCGACTGTCGCCGTCGACTGCGTAGCCAACCCAGGCTTTCTATCCATTTTCTTCACCCGTGCTGCGATCTTTTGCCACCAGTGTTTTCGCCATCTCCCGGTCTCTTCATAGTCCTGCTGGTAGCTCAGCGCGGATAGGGGCATTCTCTCGTCCCCAGGCAAGGGGAATCTGGCTAGGAAAATGGCGCAGGTTCAGGCATCCACCCTCCGCAGTAGCCCGAACGATTCTGTGCGACGACAAGCGATTCATCAGAGACCCTGCTGGACCCTTGCGTGCGTTTTCAGCGAACTGCATATTGCCGACCCATGATATCTAGAATACGTAGAATACCTAGAATACGTAGAATACGCCGCGAAACTAGTTTCCATTCTCCAATCGGATTCCCCTCCATGAAGCGATTCGTTGCGACAGCCGCCCTCTTGTTTACCACCCTCGCAGGCGCCCAGGAATCGGGCGTCATGATTGAATGGCCGTACGTCGGTGCCGAGCAGGCGCCCACTAAGTACTCGGCGGCTGAGGAGATCACGGCCGCGAATGTCGACGAACTGGAGATCGTCTGGCAATGGGAGCCGAACGAGATGCCCCTCGCGGAGTACGGCATCCGGCCGGGCCCATTCCAGGCAACGCCCATCATGATCGGCAACGTCCTCTACCTCTCCACCATGTACACGCGTGTGGTGGCTCTCGACGCGGAGACGGGTGCCGAACTGTGGACCTTTGATCCCAAGGCCTACGAAGGTGGGCCCAAGGGTGTGGGGCCGAGGGGCTTCAAGCACCGGGGTATCGCCTACTGGAGCGACGGCGACGACGACCGCGTTTTCCTCAACAGCCGCGACCGGCTGTACGCAATCGATGCCGCGACCGGCGAGCTAGACACGGACTTCGGCGAGAGCGGGAGCGTTGTGCTGACCGAGGGCCATGGCCGCCCGGTGACCCGCCACGAGTTCGACCAGACCTCGCCGCCGGTGGTGTTCGAGGACCTAGTGATCGTGGGAAGCCGCGTGCCTGACCGGCTGCAGCGAAAGTTCGACACCCCCGGAACCGTGCAGGCGTTCGACGCCCGCACGGGCGAGCGCCGCTGGGTCTTCTTCACCATCCCGCAATCGAGCGACGACTTCGGCGCGGACACCTATGAGGACGAGTCGTGGCGCTACACCGGCCACGCCAACGTGTGGGGGCTGATATCGCTCGACGCCGAGCGCGGGCTGCTGTACGTGCCGACGAGCACGCCGAGCAGCGACTACTGGGGTGGCCGCCGGGTGGGGGCGAACCTCTTCGCCGAGTCGCTGGTGTGCCTCGACGTGCGCACGGGTGAGCGGCAGTGGCACTTCCAAGCGGTGCATCACGGCGTGTGGGACTACGACCTGTCCGCAGCGCCGAACCTCGTGACGGTAACGGTGGACGGGCGCGAGATCGACGCGGTGGCGCAGGTTTCCAAGCACGGCTTCACGTACGTGTTCGACCGGGTGACGGGCGAGCCGGTGTGGCCAATCGAGGAGCGTGCGGTGGACACGACGACGGACGTGCCGGGCGAGGTGCTGTATCCGACGCAGCCGTTCCCGACCAAGCCGCCGCCTTTCAGCAGGCAGGGGGTGTCGCTGGAGGACGCGAACGATCTGACGCCGGAGATCCACGCGCTCGCGGTGGAGGAGATGCAGCGGTTCCGGCTGGGTCCGCTCTTCACGCCGCCGAGTCTTCAGGGGACGCTCCAGCGCCCGGGCGCCAGCGGCGGCGCGAACTGGGGCGGGGCGGCCTTTGATCCCGAGACCGGGCTGCTGTACGTTCGGACATCGGAAGACGCCGACACGAACCAGTTGTGCGAGAATGCGGGCAACGACCCGGAAGTCGACGTCGAGTACAGCAACAACTGTCCCTATGGGGTGCGTCGCTCCTCATGTTTCGGGAGGCCGACGGACCGGGCACCGCGCAAACCCCGGAGAGCAAGCTCGGCCCGATTCCGCTCATCAAGCCGCCGTACGCGCACCTAGTGGCTATTGACCTCGATGCTGGCGAGATTGCGTGGAAGATACCGTTCGGTGAGGGCAGCCCCGAGATCCGCAATCACCCGCTGCTGCGCGGCGTCGAGCTGCCGGAGCGGCTGGGCACGCGCGGCAACTCCGGCCCGATGGTGACCAAGGGGGGCCTCGTGTTCCTCGGCGGCGGCACTCCGTACCTATATGCGTTCGACAAGGCGACGGGCACCGAGGTCTGGCGTGGCGCGACGCCGTTTCCAACGAACGCGAACCCGATGACCTACCGGGCGCGGTCGGGGCGGCAGTTCATCGTCATCGCGACGGGCACCGGGCCAGACGCCGCGCTCGTTGCCTTCGCGCGACCGAAGTAGCCAAGCGGGCCACCGGTGCGAGGTGGTGGCACCGAGTCGGATCTCGCGTCGCAGTGGGGAGCGGGTGAAGACGGACCGGCGTGATGTGCTGATGCGGGGTAAGGCTGCCGGCGGTGCCCCCGCCGAGGGCCCGCCTCAGCCGCAGTTTGAGTTCGCTGCCTGACCTCCTCCCGATTCGCTCCCGGCGCCGTGAGCGGTACGGAGGAGTGCACCCTCAAGTACCGGGCTGACCCCTGAAACGCACAGAAATCCTTTACAACGGTACTGAGAGCAGTCCCGAACGATGCTGGACGACGACAAGCGATTCATCAGGGACCCTGCTGGCCCCTTGCGTACGTTTTCAGCGAACTGCATAGTACCGACATCGGGCCTTATTTTTCCTATACATAACATACAGCCGCCTCCGATATCTGAGCGTCGCAATCCATTGAACATTGGGGATTTGAATGATGACCGATAAACATAAGGGTGCCTATAAGAAAATGCGAAGCCATTTGCCGAATGAGGCAATAAAGCACTACCGAAACCTTCAGTATCACCGGAGTGTCATATTGGAAGGTGTTCGCGTCATTGCATTCCGCAATATCAACCACCAAACTCGTGTGATGAAGAATCTAGGCATGTCCCAACTGATCGATGACAGGGACATTGACGCCGTATATAACCTGATGTTCCAAGACCAAGACCTCGACCCAGACTTAAATAGTCGCAGGATATTGGAGTTTGTGACTTGGGTTCCATGGGAAATGTACTTGTGCCTACTCTCTGCGGAATTGGAGAGTTATAGAAGGGAGTCAAGAAGAGACCCAGCCCTCCTCTTCGATCCCCTCGAAGCCTTGTTCCAGTCCAACGAGACTACTATTCAACATCTGACCACTCTTAGGGATAAGGTGTTGCATCCTGCTAAACGAATACATCTCCATGACGCACTCGACAACTTCATGGAGACTGGCGGAGGGATAGATGGTCACTACTACTCCACTGTGTTTAAGGCTCAGTCGGCAATTGATGCGTATGCAGCATGGCTCCGATGGTCATTATCCGAGTTGGTCGGCGAAGAGTTACTTCGCGCCAACAAATCTTCTGGACCAGCTGACAAGGACAAACTTTCAAAATTGCATAAGAGGTGGGAAGTTTTCTCGCGTCCATTGCCCGGCTTATACAACACCCCAACTGATGAATCAACCCAGACACCGTTTAACCTGCGAACATGGTATATGCTCGGGTTGTTCAGAAAGCACAATGTCAGCCATGGGCCACGCTATCCATCCTTTGTTCAGGAGGCTAAGACGGACTGCGTGAGAATTCTGATGCGGTCTCTGGTACTGTCAAATGAGTTTGTGAATCTACTCGACATCAGCAAGTTACGAGCAATCAGAAGCCGGACTGAACTGGATGCCCACAGCCCCTTTGATTTATTGGTCATGGATACTAGCTCAATCACCGATCAGCAGGCTCAAAACCTGATTGCTCCGGTGCGCGTGAGTACCGCATTGCTTGCCGAACCTCTGAGGATATACCACCAGGCTGTCGAAGAGTTTCCTGAGTTACGACACGATGAGATTGAAGGAATTGCGGGACCGCAAGCCGTTCCGCCCAAGCTTAGATACTTTCGGAACATTGTGTTTCACGTAGCGTCTGACAACATTGACCCAGATGATACTGAGTCAGTGTTCGTCTCTCAGCTAGGAGAGCACCTCCATGCGCTGAGTCTACTCCCCCACTTGATGGAGTTCTACATGGCTGTTCCGTGACGATACTGCGGCGGGCGAGAATGTTTTCCACTGCGCTGGTGGAGCCATCCTCCCACGCCTCGTGCTTGGCTGGCCTGCTGACTGTCGGCGAAGGGCCGACCGGGAAAGCGCCCGACTCGATGAGAACGTAGCCGGCTTTGTTCCAGTCCTACTCAGAGGGACCGCCTGACAAGGAGAACCTGTAAGGGGTCTGTGATGATGCGTCCTCCAGATCGGCTTGGGGGTTCGGAGCACGAAGCCAATTCCCAAAAGAGGTGAGGAAGGATGAAGCAAGATTTCGAACTTAGTTGCTGGATTGAAGGGTTGGCTGCCAGCCTGATGGCTCTGGCCCCAAGGGTAAGACCAATGGTCCCCTATGAGGAAGTCGATGATTTCGGACGGGTCCATAGATATACCGGACAGGTGTCATATGAGGAGTACCGCACCCTGGCAAGTAGGGCGCAACATGAACCCGGCGCGGAGGTTGCATTCGAAGAATCCCACCTATGGTTTGATGACGACCCGGCCGATGTGAAGGCAGCCCTATGTGAACATCCGGTGATACGCCAGGCGTTGGACCATTCCAGCCAAGGCCAAGCTGTTCATTTTCTAAGACCATACGGCGCGTTTCGTGTCGAACTAAAGACCTTGGCGCTTAGCTTGACCAAACTGGCTATCAAAACTGACGGGAGCAACGCCGCCGAGACATTACACCGATTCCTGACGCTGGGTGAGGCCCGGGATCTCAAGGCTTACGAGGTTACTCTATTCTACGGACTCAAGTTGGATCGCCGCCTTGACATCGGGGATGGCGCGTTCCTGGCTCCCTACGAAGAGGCTAAAGCGATTTGTGGCGAGTTCCCGTTCCTGAATCTTAGGCACCTTCCAGCGGGCATCGAACAGCGTCATCCCTTGGATGAAGCTCCGGAGAGCATCGCGGCGCTCGTCAGAGAACTGACCTGGGGGCCTGCAATTACCTCGACGGAGGTGGAATCAGAGAAAATCTTAAATACCCGGTTCCGATTCTCCTTTGAGGAAGAAACCATGGAAGACCCGTCGTCCACGTACCAATTCCCCAGGGACCACGAAACGGTACGGGACTTCCTCTGTATTGCAACTGGAGAACAACAAATATCGCGGCGGCAGTATGTGCGGGTGGACAAATGGATGGAGGACCTGGACCCCAACGTTAAATTCGGGTGGACCAGTGGTGGGGGGTGGGCGAACGACTGGTGGCGTGAGAATCACTTTTCTGAGGACAGTGCAGAAGTCTTTCTTGAAATGGTTCGGGCTTGGCGAATGTACCAGGACGACCGGGATCGGCTTGGCCTTGCCATCCGACGGCTCGGGGGTTTGCCTTCGAGAGTTGGGCGATTCGGTACAGAAGACCGCATCCTAGATACCGCCATAGCTCTTGAGACCATGTACAGCTTGGACGCACCAGAGATCACCTATAAGTTGGAAACCCGCGCCGGGTATCTCCTCGGGACCAACGGTGAAGAACGCATAGGGATATTTCGCAAAGTCAAGGATTTCTATGGTGCGCGTTCCGCTTTGGTCCACGGGTCACGGGCAAGGCGGAAACGGATTGACCTTGGGAAAGCGCTGTCCGATGGTCGGCAGTTGGCCCGAGACACTCTGTTGGCTTTGTTGCGAGATGGAAGCGCTCCCGACTGGGACCGCTTAGTGATGTCAGCTGGAGAGGGCGGGCAAAGTCAGTCAACGCAATCGGCGGAACCGAAAGGTGGGGGTGCTTGAGTGGTATGCCGTGGGGCAATCCCACCTACATTTTCACCGGGCCGCGCGGTGGCTATCGGATGCCGAAGGGGGAGACAACGGGTCCTCCTCGGGGACGATACCACCCCACACGAATGGTGTCGTCCGACTACGTGCTGGCTTTAGCCCCACCAGCCACGATTACCTGAGTTTTTCGTGTCTATTGTGTATTGCGAATGTTCAGCTGGAAGGTCTCAATGGAACTGAAACCGAACCGACAACCTCAACTGTCGTACATCCTACGAAGTCTGACCTGACCGCTGCCAGCGGGCGCTAGTCGTCTAGCTGCATGTCACCCAGCAAGCCATTTCGCACTGCCCACCCTACGACTTCCTGTTTGGTCTTTACTCCAAGTCTATCTTAAATGCGGTAGATGGCATTCCGAACAGTAATCGGGCTGTTGCCCTTCACCTCTGCTATCTGAGCGTACGATTTGCCAGTGGCAAACAGCGTGAGGATCTCAATTTCTCCGGCTGTCAGCCCCGCCGTTGTCCGACCCAGAGGTGCAGCAGATCGTGCAGACGAGTGCGCGCCTCATCATCCGCCTGTGTACCCAACACGGCCTACTCGACGCCGATCAGTTCGCCGATGAGGAGCCCGTGCTGGCCGCCCTGACGGCGGCCTCGGTGCGAGGGACCATCGCCACCGGGGCATGCGCCGGCCAGCGCTTGCGACGTGCCCTCTCTCGTTCCCATACAAGGGGAATCTGGCTCGGGAAATGGAGCAGGTTCGGGCGTCCATCCTCCGCAGTAGCGCTGCTACCGAGGACGCCCCCCGACACTGGGGCAACCGGGAGTTCGGCTTGGTGCGAGTGCATCCGGTGTGGCGGCTAGGCTCCTTGCAGGAGGCGAACTGCCTCGCGACGCACGCGACCGGACGGGTGCGTAACTAAGGGTTGTGTAATGTCGATCACGGGGGCTGCAAGAGGCGATTCGTCAGACAGTCTCCCCGGCCTACCTCTTATCACTTGGTCGAAACCCTCACAGGCACCATTTTAGTGGAAATCGACTTCTTTAGCTCTTAACTCCAGCTAAAACAGCCCGTTAAGTGTGATCCCAACATTGGTCATAGATTCCTCCTCAACATACCGCTGAGAGACATTAGCATTAAGGAGCAATCGCGTTCCGCTTGTTATCGGAAGTCCGTACCCTCCTCCTATCAGAAACCCCGATCCCCATTCACTTGTCCACTCGGAATCTGCTTCATTACCTAATATATCGAGTTTTACTTCAGCATAGTGAAGGGCTAATCCGGCATCCGCTCGCACAAAAAATCCCTGTCCTATCTTTGGAGACAGAAAGTGCATCGCAGAAATTGAGTAAAGCGAGTTATAGGAATTAATCTCGGCACTAGAAAGAAGATCACTTCCCTCAAAAAAATCGGCAAAAGTATTAATGACCCCGCCGACCAGTGTTTTTTGACCTCTCGGCCAATAAAACCCAAAGGAATCCACAGACAGGGAGGTATGGCTTACCCCTGTACCCTCTAGGTCTACATCGTCAAAAAGGTCATTATCAGAAGCTCCAAACCCCCAGTACATGTACCAGCTTTCCAACTCGTTTTCACGGGCAACTGAAGGCTGCGAAAAAGCAAATACTGTAATTACAGCAATGAGAGTTCCTACTAAATAAGACAAGATTTACCTCCCTCTCTTGAACGTGGACAGTTGGCCTGCTCATGGACTTCTTGAGGAATCGCTTCACGCTTTACCATCATAAACTCCTTTATTTGAAACCGTAGTCAAAAAGGCATATATCATTATCAGAATATTCTTCACAATTCAAAAAAATCTGATTGCCTAAAGAATATTCAAATGAATCCCATCGAGATATTTTAAGTATCGAATCCCATACAATGACTCGATTACTAGAAAATATCTCGATTTCAACGACTTTAGAGAGATCATTGAATATCCTATCAAATAGAATATGACCTGAGTCATTCGTAGAATATGGCCGGATTCTTCCCCGTTCAACAAACTCCCAAGTCAATAAATCGTTGAAAGCTCCACCACCTATTTCCTCCCCGTAATCTTTCAGAGAGTATTCCTGTCTCGCATCATATATCCGGGCTAAGTCATATTCAAAAATGCTTGACTCTCCGGGCATTTCACGAACTTCCAAAATCCAAATAGATGATATTATATCCGAATCTCTAAGTTCGTGAACATTAAACCAGCGACCTTTTAACAGACCGCCTATTGCTTCTATATCAACCGCCTTGCCCGAAGACTCTAATACAGGTTCAGACTCCGTATTAGGCCCTACCGGACTATCCGATGAACAAGCAAATAGGGCGATAATGACGAAAAACACCGCAAACTTCATGGCGATTCTCCTTTGTTGAGGTGAACAGGGATGGCCCCCGTTAAAGGGGCCGGGCCTGTTCACACTCTCGTAGAGAATCAGAGAAGTTCCACTTATTCGCCGGGGCAATAGGGAGCTACCCTGTTGCCGGGTCTTTCTGGCTGTTGTATTGGGTAGAAGACCCGACTAAACGGGGTCTCTACAAGAGTATGAACGGCCATAGAATAAAATGATTTTTCAACCAGAGCAAGTATTGATTTTAAGGAATTCTCTCCTTACTTTCTCTGATTCCGCTCGATTTTGAGCAATTTCGTCCAAATCCGGGCTACTGGATTCCGTTACGTTGACGGCAATTCTGGCCTGAACCATCCCAAACCAATGGAGACTTAGCTATGTCTAATCCTCAAAGCCCTGAAGAAATATCTGAGTATCTTTCAGGGCAAAGAATGGCAACAACTCAAGCAATAATAGGAACATTAGGATATATCAAAAATCATATACCTAATGGAGATCAAATTGCCCAAGTTATTGGCACTTATCTTGAGTTTTACGAAAATCGCGTCCAAAGGTCTGATATTCCGCCTCACGTAAAGCAAGGTTTCCAAGATGGCGTAAAGCACATTCAACAAGAAATAAATGATTCCTTAACGAATCCAAACAATCCTTCTGAGTCTCCATAACCCATAACTCCTTTTCTAAAATGAAAAATCGGCGGTCAGCATAGAAACCCTATCTGACCGCCGATTTTGTGTTTTGAACGGATTTGTGAAGTCAAATATATAATTCCCTTATTTTTCCTATACCTTGAGGAGGAACAAGAATGTTGACAGACGAACAGGCGCGGCAGTTTCGAGAAGATGGCTATCTTGTTTTTGAAACCCTGATTCAAGGCGAGCGATTGGCCTATTACAAGCAGGTGTTTGATGAACTAGTCGCAGAGGGGCGCAAGCTGACCGAGCAGGTGCCGCACTGGACGCTCGAGTTGGACGAGTGCGGTGAACCCCGGGCGGGTTTGTTGCACAAAATTCAGGGTGTTTGCGTGGTCGATTCCCGCGTGTTGGAACTGGCGCGTGAAACGGCGATTTTAGACCGTGTAGCAGTATTGATTGGTGAAAATTTTGATGTGTTTGGCACCAAGTTCTTTCCGAAGTTGCCCAACGGCGGCACGTCAACGGGCTGGCATCAGGACAGTTTTTATTTTGGGACTGATACGGATCGCATTATCAGTTGCGGAATTTATCTGGAAGATTCAGATGTGGAGAATGGGTGTTTGCGGGTGGTGCCCGGCAGCCACCGGATGGGCGAGATTGTCGAGCACCGCAGAGATCCAAGCAGGCATGGCAGTTGGACAGAGGTCGATGAATCGCAGGCTGTGGATCTGGTCATTCCCGCTGGCACGGTTGTTCTGTTTTCCGCCAATCTCTTGCACGGTGCTTATGATAACCACAGCAATCGCACGCGCTATAGTACGGCATGGCATTATTTGCCCGAAGAACTCAATCCAGAAAAGTTTCTAAAGGGAATATATGAAGATCGACATGTGGCGTGTAAGCATTGAGAAGCGGGGGCTGGGGATTGGGGGCTGGTCGAGTAGCAAATCATGTCCATAATCCAGTACACAAAATCACTTCCTGTAGTCGCTGAACCAGATGTTCTCGTTTGCGGAACGGGGCTGGCGGGTATTGGTGCGGCTGTTGGCGCGGCACGGAACGGTGCTTCTGTGATGGCAGTTGACCGCATGGGATTTGCCGGTGGGTTCTTTACGAACATCATCGGCTCGGCGTTCGATGGATTCGTCTACGAAGAGACTGGTAAGCCTGTTGTGGGTGGACTTGTCTTTGAGATGCTCGAACGAATGGGGGTGGTTGAGCCCGGGCAGGCTCGACATCTCTCATACAACGTGAACGGTGATTTCACCGAGGTCGAAAAGCATCCTGATCGCGTAATTCCGCGCACTGATCCGGAGTTGTTCAAGAAGGCTGCGGATGACGTTTTAGTCGAGTCTGGCGTAAATCCGCTTTTCCACACACAGGTGTCTGACGTGATCGTGAAGGGTGACCGGGTGGACAGTGTCGTAGTCAGCAACAAAGACGGCCTCGTCGCTATACGACCCCAGTACGTTATCGATGCCACGGGTGATGCCGATGTCGCCGCCTGGGCAGGATGTCCATACGAGGTCGCCGAGTCGCTTCAGCCGATGAGCTTGCACTTCCGAATTGGCTTTGTTGAACTTACATTTGAGCTGCGTCGTAAATGTGCGGCCGTTCTGGAGAAGGCACGTGCCGAAGGAAAGATCGGCCTTTATGGTGGTCCGTGGCCGGCAACTTTCTCAGGTCGAGACATCTATTTCAATGTGATTCGCACTCCCAGAAACGCAACTAATCCGCAAGACTGGACGAACGCAGAAATCCAGGGCCGACGTGATGCGTGGACCATGTTCGAGCTCTGGAAAGAAGCACTACCCGAGTTCAAAGACGCATACTTTTTCACCAGTGGTCCGACTGCTGGATCGCGAGAATCCAGAAGAATCGTCGGCGATTACATGCTGACCGGCGACGATATAAGAACTGCGAAACGACAGGATGACGTAGTAGTGCTTGGGGCGTGGAGGATAGACCGGCATCCTGAGGACGCAGCCGGGTATCACGATCAGCCGATCGTACCGCCGTACGATATTTCGTACAGAACGTTGCTGCCGCAGGGCGTAGAGAATCTCTGGGTTGCGGGTCGTTGTCACTCGGCAACTTCAGAGGCCCTGGCATCAAGTCGAGTCACAGCCAACTCGATGGGCATGGGGCAGGCTGCTGGCACGGCCGCTGCGATAGCAAGGGCAACAGGTGTGGATAGTCGTGGCGTGCCGATGGCCGAGCTACAGGATCGATTGATTGCTGCTGATGTAATTCTCGATCCCGAATCAGCGATGCAGGGGCTATAGCTGAGAGTTCGAAAGTTTTGGTAACAAACCGCGTTTTGCACTCCGGTTGATGTGTACCTGTGACGCCTGTCGCATCTGGGAAAAGTATGGCAAGTGGAATATCTGGATGCCCTGATGTTGATGGTTGACTCTATGTGGGGAGCTACTGGTACGGCACCGGGATAGCGTCCCCGTGCCAGGGGAAGGCATAGGTCGGCCGGTGAGCAAAGCGGCGCATGCCCACATCCAGCCGGATGGAGGTGCCGGGGGGGAGTTGCACCGCGAAATACTTCGACTCCACCTCGACGGTCTGCTCTTCATGCGTCAGTTCGACAAATTCGTGCTCGGCGAAAGCCCCGGCCTGCACGATCAGGTTGCGCGTCTCGCCGGCGTTCAGGTTGACAAGCTGAAGACCTGCGCTGTCAGCTCCCAGTTTGTCGATGAGAGCAGCCACGTCGGGTGGCAGGCCCGGCCGCGTGCGGTCTGCATCGAAGTAGCGGACGGTGGCGCGCAACAGCCCTCCCGTGTACACCGATTGCGGTGCCCCCATTGTCACCTGCGTCAACCCCTTGGTGTAGACCGTAGTGGGGGGAGAGGGGTTGTCCGCGATCAAGGTCTTGGCATCGCGGGTTTCTTTCAGTATCGACTGGAAGTCAGTCTGGGCATTCTGGTACTCGGCCTGCAGGATCTTCTCGGGCCAGTCCGGGTTCTTGCCGTCGTAGTACTGGAAGCGCGCCAGTTCGGTGTCGGCGTAGCTCTTCTCTCCGAGGACGGGCACGTGGTTCCAGTCGCGCATTTTGTCGGTGTCCCGAATGCGGACGATGAGGTCGTAGTCCTCTTGGGCCATTGAGGCGTGATAGAGGTGGGCCAGCTCCTGCATGCGGTAGGGCACGAACCTGCCTCTTTCGTAGTCGTAGTTGTCCCTGGCGTACTCCCAGCCGTCAGAACCGTAGCGGGCCGGCAACAGAAGCTGGCCGTCCTCGCGGGTGATGGCGTTGTCCATGAGAAGCCGGATCTGCGAGCGCAGCAGCTCGAGATAGCCGAAGTCGCCGGTGAGCAGGAGGGCGCACTCCGCGGCGATGGTGAGGGCGCTGAACATGATGTAGTGGCCGACGAAGGTGTTCCAGCCGTAGAGCCCGCCCCACCAGAGGCCGTTGCGGTTTTCGCCGATCTTGCCGGTCGGCCCGACGTTGTCGGGCAGGATGCCGCCGTTGCGCTCGATGCGCTCCATCCACCCCTCGGTGTAGTCGAGCACCCACTGCTTGTACTTGTCCTCGCCGGTGTAGAGGAAGGCGTTGGTGATCAGGGCGGTGGCGCCGAGGCTGTGGGGGACGTCGCCGTTGAGAACGATGTGGTCGAACAGCTTTAGGATCTCGTCCCGGCGCGCGGGATTCTCGAACCAGTTCCCCTCGAGGTCTGTCACCACCGGATCAAGGGTGGCCCGCACCTTGTAGGGGCGGTATCCCTTCTCGTAACCCGTTTCCCCTCCCTGCAGCCACATGATCGCGTTGTCGACCGTTGCGTGGCGCATGGGGCCGACGCTGGTCTGAATGGGGCAGCGGAAGATCCTGTGCCGTGGATCGTAGTTGGGGGCCTCGGGATCCTCGTCCATGAACATCGCCGCGAACCGCCTGGCGCGGCGCACGTTTTCCGAAATGGTGGGATCGGCCAGGCCGAAATGGTAGAAGGCCATGTTGCCCTCGCCTTGGTGGTACCACTCATTCGCACCGGCGGAGGCCTGGTTGTAGTACTCGTTGTGGATCTGGGGATGGAAGCGGGGGTGGATGCGGCTGACGATGTCGTCGACGAAGAACCGCGTGGTTGCGTGCCATTGCTGCAACCCGAGGTCGAGCACCTTTCGATCGGCCCCCATGGCGTAGAACAGGCCCCAGTTGTACACCCTTTCGTACAGGTCGTCGACATCGTCGGCGTAGTAGAATGCTCCGCCCTTTTCCGCGTACTTGTCGACCATTGGCTCGACCGCGTCCTCCATCAGCTTCATCAACCGGCGTTCCAGAAGCGCCCATCCGGGGGGCGGCGATACTCGCGTCGCCCTGACCTCGACCAACCCAGGGACCGCGCCCGGTCTCGGGGATGAGCC
This sequence comes from Candidatus Latescibacterota bacterium, assembly GCA_965261395.1. Taxonomy (GTDB): domain Bacteria; phylum Latescibacterota; class UBA2968; order UBA8231; family UBA8231. The sequence continues at coordinate 170,804 of OZ253462.1, read as the reverse complement.
CGCGTCGGCGATAGTTGCGCCTGATGCACCCGTCTGATTACATGTCATGCGATCAACCTCCTGGCAACCCAATCCTCATGCTTCTTAAACGTGGTACGCGAAGATCTTTGCCTGAAACATCCGGATCCGAATCGCCAACATCTCACCCACCTCGGACAAGTTGCTGTTGCCGTTCCAGGTGACCGTCTGGTCGAGCGAATCTCCTTTCAGCAGATCGCTTTCTTCGAAGGTCAGGCCGGCGATCGGATCGACGTCGGGGTGAATCCGCGAGGGAATGTTGCGCAGAATCTCGACCTTGATCCAGCCACCCGGGCGACAGCGGTAGTTGAGCCTCAGCTGACTGGCGGTCCTCACTACGGTCGGCAAGGTAAACCGACCCTCCACATCCGTTTCGATGCCGCAGAATCTGTGGGGCCGCCACCGGGCCCACTGTAACACCGCCTCTCCTCTCTGCGGTTCGTTGTGCAGCGACGTGTGCCCTCCGTAGAGAGACCCCCAATTGCCGTCCGGCAATTCCGCGATGCCGCTGCCCCAGGAATAGACCATGGCCGCGTCGGGCGCACCCGGACCTCCCACCGGAACAATCGGCTTGCGCTCCGGCCGCTGCCAAATCAAACCGTCGCGACTGATGGCGAGCTGGCTGTCCACGTGGTCGGTGGCATGATGGTAGGCCTGTACCAACATGCAGTGCAGATCGTCTCTACCCGGATAGGGAAAGTAGTCGCCGCCGTAGAACGAGAGGTCGGGCTCATCCTGACCATCTGGAAAGAGGAGGAGCTTGGGAGCGGGCCAGTGGTTGAAGTCCTTGGTCCGAGTCAGCCCGATCGCCCGGTGGAAGATGCCATCCTCCGGAACGCCGCTGCCGATCAGGTCGAACTGTTCTTGGGGGACGCCCTGGATGCGACAGTAGGCGTAGTAGTAACCGGATTCCTCGTCGTATCTGGCGGAGAGGCCTCCATCCATGGGAAAATTGGCGAGAATCTTGTCGGTCCGCTTCCAGTGAACGCGGTCAGGGGAGACCCACCCCATTACCCGGCCCTTGAGAATCAGTCTGGGCCCTTTGTAGGCTGGACCCAAGTATTCCTGATCGGCCCACCACTTTTGTATGTATTCATCGTCAACCTCCTCACCCGCGTTGGCGACCTCTCCGGTCTCCGAATTGATCAGAGCCCCCTCACAACCCATGCCCTTAAACCGCTCTTCAGGTGGCGCGGTTGGATCCTCGAATACCGCTTTGAGCAGGTCGCCCCCTACATCGGTAACCAGGTTGTTTTCTTTCGAGCCGTTCTGCTCGATGATGCCCAAGCCGGGACGGGTCCAGCGGTAAGCATCTTCACTTACCGCATAAGCGACGTGTCTCCCCTGGTAGTAGAGCAGGTGGTATCGGTCATCCGCCTGCCACACCCGCACGGAATTGCCTACGTCATCGACGTCACCATCCACTGCGCCATCGAACTCGAGCGGAGCCGATTTGTCCGCCTCCTCGACCGCCAAGCGGACGCCGATGGGGGCATCGTAGAGTTCGAACGCGCCAGTTCGATCGACGGAGCGATGGCCCGGAAAAACCTCCGTCCAATCGACCAATGGACGCCAATGCCCCGTGTTCTGCCTGGGCCTGACCCAATCTCCAGGAAAATAACCGCGCACATCCTTCCATCCGTTACTCATCGCAATCCTCTGTCTCCTACCTCCATACTAGTTACTATCGGAGTGGTACTGGTATTATTAAAACTTATCCAATAAGCAAGCACCTCATCAATTATCCATCCCGTCGGCTACGTGGGCGAAGTCCGCATGATCGAGCGCGCCACCGGCAAGGAAACGGTGCTAGTCGAGAAGATCACGGCTCGACGAGGATGCGGCCGGGGTTTTCCCCGATGACCTCGCCGACGAGCGCGGCGGCCTCTACTCCGTTTTGGCGAAGGGCGTGGAGGAGGGCCTCGGCCTCGGCTGCGGCTACGGCGATGAGGAGGCCGCCGGAGGTCTGGGCGTCGAAGAGGAGATTGGCGCGGGCCGGATCAACGCTGGCGGCGACGGTGACTTTGGATTCCAAGAAACGCTGGTTATCGCGGGAGCCGCCTTCGAGGCCGTTGGCGGCCAGCGCTAGACCGAGGGCCAAGGCCGGGACTTGGGCCGCGTGAAAGACCAAACCCATCTGGCTGCCCTCGGCCATTTCCGCGGCGTGTCCCAAAAGGCCGAAGCCGGTGACGTCGGTGACGGCGTGGACGGCGAAGTCCGGCAGGATTTCGGCGGCGGCCTTGTTGAGCGCGAGCATGGATTCCACGGCCTCGGCGAGGTCGGCCTCGGCGAGGTGACCGGCCTTGAAGGCGTTGGCGATCAGCCCGGTGCCCAGCTTCTTGCTGAGGATGAGGCGGTCGCCGGGCTGGGCACCGGCGTTGGTGTAGATGCGCTCGGGGTGGACGAGGCCGGTGACGGCGAGGCCGTATTTTAGTTCGGGGTCTTGCACGGTGTGGCCGCCGACGAGGGTGCAGCCGGCCTCAGCGGCCTTGGACTGACCGCCGAGGAGAATCTGGTTGAGGACTTCTGGATCGAGTTCGTTGGCGGGAAAACCCGCGATGTTGAGCGCGGTGAGGGGCTTGCCACCCATGGCGTACACGTCGCTGAGCGAGTTGGCCGCGGCAATGGCCCCAAAGGTATAGGGATCGTCGACGATGGGGGTGAAGAAATCGACGGTCTGCACGAGGGCCTCGCTGTCGCTGAGGCGATAGACGCCGGCGTCGTCGGCGAGGTTGAAGCCGACCAGCAGGTTGGGATCGCTGTTTGCTGGCAGACCTGCCAGGGCGCGCCGCAACTGATCGGGGCGCAGTTTGGAGGCTCAGCCGCCGCAGGCGACCATTTGCGTTAGACGCTTGGTCTTTTTATAGGTGAATATCTTTTGCCAACGGTTCATAAGCGTTTGGGAAAGATAGCATTATATTCTATGACAAGCGAGGCGGCAGAGCGATCTGTGCGCCAGAAAGGTGATACCGAATGCGCATTGCAACAGCAGGTTTTTCCCACGAGTCGAATTCGTTCTATTCGCAGCCGACGCAATTGGAGGATTTCGGGGGCTGCGAAGGCGCGGACCTGATCGGCCAGTACGAAGGAACCTTCCACGAGATCGCCGGCTATATCGCCGGGGCCGAACAGTTCGGCTATGAACTGTATCCGCTCTTGGCGACGTCGGCGACTCCGGGCGGCCCGGTGACCGCGTCCACATACGAGCACTTTGTCGGGCGCATCCTCAGCGGACTGGAGGCAGCCCCCAAGCTCGACGGGGTGCTGTTGGCACTGCACGGGGCCATGGTCGCCGAGGGCTTCCCCCAAGCCGACGGCGAGACCGTGCGCCGGGTGCGCGCGCTGGTGGGCGACTTGCCCATTGCCGTGACCCACGACTACCACGCCAACGTGCCCCCGGAACTGGTGGCCGCGGCCGACTCCTTGATCATCTACAAGACCAATCCCCATATCGACCAGCGGGAACGAGGCTTGCAGGCCGCGTCCATCCTGACGCGGCAGATTCGGGGCGAGGTCCAACCCAAGATGGCGTTGGTCAAGCCAGAGGTGCTTTTCAATATCTACTTCCACAACACGAGCGTCGCGCCCATGCAGCCGCTGATGCAGGCGGCGATTGAGTTGGAGTCCGCAGCGGGGATTCTCGGGTGTAGCATCGCCGGGGGCTACCAGTACGCGGACGTGCCCTATATGGGGCCGTCGGTGGTGGTGATTGCCGATGGCGACGAAGAAAGGGCACAGCACGAGGCCGAGCGGTTGGGCGAGCAGATGTGGGCCAGCCGCGATCAGCTAAAGCCCGCGGTGCCCGCTCCAGCCGAGGCCGTGCGGTTAGCTTTGGCGAGCGAGGAGACGCCCGTGTGTCTGCTCGACATGGGCGACAACATCGGCGGCGGCTCGTCCGGGGACTCGACGTTTGTGTTGGAGCAATTGCTCGCGCAGGAGGCGGACGGCTGGGTTGTGTCGATCTGGGATGTCGAAAGCGCGCAAGCGTGCTTTGCGGCTGGCGTCGGTGGGCAGGTCCAGCTCAGCGTGGGTGGCAAGACCGACGACATGCACGGGCCGACCTTGGAAATTGCCGGCCGGGTGCGGACGCTGCACGATGGATCGTACGAAGAGCGCGAGCGTCGGCACGGTGGGGGCCGCTATTTTAATCAGGGGCCGACCGCAGTTGTACAAGTCGAGCGGGCTGGACGCAAAGGGCTGCTCTTGCTCAACAGCGAGCGCGCCTGTCCCAACAGCATTCACCAGATTACCTGCGCCGGGATCCAGCCCGAGCACCAGCGGATCTTGGTGGCCAAGGGCGCGGTGGCTCCTAGGGCTGCGTATGAACCGGTGTGTGCGCGCCTAATCGAGGTGGCCTCGGGTGGGGCGACGGCGATTGACCGGCCCGCCGATGAGTACCGGCTAGCGCGGAAGTCGCTCTATGAGTGGCGTTGACAGGTTCGAGAGGGGCGGCTAGCTTAGGCCGTTCCAATCCAGACTACAAACACACAGGAGGAAAACGGCTGTGACACTTCGCATAGGACTAATCGGCGCGGGGGCCAATACCCGCTTGCAGCACATTCCCGGTTTTCAAGGTATTGACGGAGTAGAAATAACCGCGGTCTGCAACCGCTCGCGCGAATCGGGCCAAAGGATCGCCGACGAGTACGGCATCCCGCAGGTATTCGAAGATTGGCGGGCGCTGATCGCAAGCGACGACGTCGATGCGATCAGCATCGGCACGTGGCCCTATATGCACTGTCCGCTGACGCTGGCCGGGCTCGAAGCGGGCAAGCACGTGCTGACCGAGGCGCGGATGTGCATGAATCTGGCCGAGGCGCGGCAGATGTACGCGGCCTCGCAGCAAACCGACAAGGTGGCGATGATCGTGCCAGCGCCCTTCTATTTGTCGGCCGAACCGCTCTTGCTCGACAAGCTGCACAGCGGTTTTTTCGGCGACTTGTTGGAAATTCACTTCGCTGGCCTCTCCGGCGGCTACGCCCCGGACGCGCCACTGCACTGGCGACAGCGCCGCGATCTTTCGGGTAACAACATCATGGCGATGGGCATTGGCAATGAGACGGTGCGCCGCTATGCCGGGCACGAGAAGGCCGTGATAGCCTACGGCAAGACGTTTACGACCGAGCGGCTCGACGAGGAGACCGGGGAGAACGCCCCGGCCGATGTGCCGGAGAGCTTGGGCATTGTCGCCGAGCTGGAAAGCGGCGCGACAGCGGTTTATCACCTGAGCAGCGTCGCGCGCTTAGGCCCTTCCTTTGGCTTTGCCTTTTACGGCACCAAAGGCTCGTTTAAGATGGACGAGAGTGGGATATGGATAGCCGGCGAGGGCGACGACGAGTACCAGCCCTTCGACATCCCCGAGCATCCGCGCGACGGCTGGCAGGTGGAAGAGGACTTTGTCGCTTCCGTCCGCGACGGTCGGCCCGTTACGCATACTAGCTTTGCCGACGGGGTTAAGTACATGGAGTTTACCGAGGCCGTGCAGATCAGTATGGCCGAAGGGCGGCGGGTGGAACTGCCGCTTGATTGAGGAGGGAAACGATGAGTCTGATTGTTGCTGAAGTCTATGACGCGCTGATCGAAGCGGGAACGTCCGAAGAAAAGGCCAAGGCGGCTGCGGGGGCGATTCCCTTGGCCGAGCGGCTGGCCACCAAAGAGGACTTGGACGAGTTGAAAGCTGCTACCAAAGAGGACTTGGACGAGTTGAAAGCCGCCACCAAAGAGGACTTGGACGAGTTGAAAGCGGCCACCAAAGAGGACTTGGACGCACTGAAAGCCAGCTTTAACGAGTTAAAAGCCAGCTTTAACGAGCGCTTTGCCAAAATTGAGCGCGATTTGGCGTTGCTCAAGTTTGGATACGGTCCCGTCGTTTTGGCGTTGCTGGTCAAAATCGCGTTTTTCTGAGAGAAGGTTATCTTGAGTCGGCCATTTTAGGAAAAAAAGAAAAGGAGATGGGACTATGTGGAGCTCTGCCAAAAAGGTTGGAAAGGCGGCGAAAAAGGCTGTTATGTATAAAATGATAGAACAAGTCATAACGGCCCCGGTTCGGCTGCCAAGAAAAAGCATCATCAGGATTTTTCTTGAGGAACTTAAAACGAAAAAGCGTAGTAAATGAAATAACGCCTGTTCAGCAGCTAGAGAAGCGGCTGGGGCTTTTGCCTCGGCCGCTTTTTTAATGCGCGTCGAGTCGCTCGCCGCAGTGCGGGCAGCGGCGCTCTGGGTCTTCGGACCGGTTTGCCGCTAGGGCCTCGACAAATCCCGCGCCGAGAATGCCGGCCGGTAGCGCGAACATGCCGATCCCCATGATGGCGATGACGGCGGCGATAGTCTGGCCGAGGGCGGTGATCGGATAGGCGTCGCCGTAGCCGACCGTCGTCAAGGTGACGATGCTCCACCACATGGTGGCCGGGATGCTGGGAAAGACCTCGGGCTGCTCCTCGTGCTCGACGAAGTACATCAGCGACGAGGAGAGGGCCAAAAGGATCAGCAGCACTAAGAAGATGCTAACAAGCTCTTCTTTGCGCTCGGCGATGACTTGGCCGAGCAAGCGCAGGGCGCGGAAGTAGCGCACCAGCTTGAGGACGCGGAAGATCCGCAGGACGCGTATCACGCGGACAAAGCGTGCATCTACGCCCATGGGCGGCAGGAATAAGGGGAGGATGGCTATGAGGTCAATGATGGCGAGGGGCGTGAGGACAAAGCGGATGCGCCCGGTCACGGGCCGCGAAAACCGAGGGTTGGCGGTAATGGCCCACAGGCGCACGAAGTACTCAACCGCGAACACGGTCAGCGAACAGTCTTCAAAAAGTTCAAAGGCGGCGCGATTGAGGTTGTAGATAGGCTCGACGGTTTCGAGGATCAGAGCGACGATGTTGAGCAGAATCAGGACGATGATGGCCACATCGATGATGCGCCCCGGCTCATAGTCTGGCTCGATAAAGTGATAGACGCGCTCTCGGAGGCTCATGTTTTTACTCCCACTCGGCGAAGATCTCCTCGGCCAGCCCGAAAGCGGTGGTCATGCCGGCACCGCTGATGCCATTGACGATTTTTACGCCGGGTGCGGGGTCGGCGATAAAGTCGGCTTGGTCGGGGTGTTTGGCGTAGATGCCGTGCCAGCGCTGGGCAATGTGCAGCGCGGGGGCGGCGAGGAAGGTCTGGAGATAGTCGAGGATTAGTTGGTCGATTGCGGGTTTGTCGAAGGGATCTATTACCCAGCCGTATTCGTGCGAGTCGCCGATGACGATTTCGCCGAGACCGTTTTGCGAGGCCATGACGTGGATGCCCCACTGGTCGAATTCGGGGCGCTCGGTGGCGATGCGCTGGGTGTAGGCGGCCAGTGTCTGGCACTGCTTGAAGGCGGCGTAGTGGCGCAAGGTCAACCCGGCGGCGAGCATTGGGCCGAGACGCCAGTTGCCGGGCTGAGGTGCGGTGCGCATCATCTGCAACTTGCAGCGGGTAAGTCCGCTGGTGGCGAATACTTGGGGGTAAAGCGATTCAAAGTCGGTGCCGCTGCAGACGATGGCGCGGTCAACGGCCCAGGTTTCCGCTGGCGTGTAGATCAGGGGCAGGTCGATGTGATGGACCGGGGTGGAGAAGCGGAGGGCCACGCCGCACTCGCGTGCTAGGTAGCCTGGCAGCGCGGCGATGGCTTGGCGGGGATCGACGCAGAGTTCGGTCGCGCTCCAGAGGCCGCCTTTGAGTCCAGCGGGCTGCACGGCGTGGCTGCGAGCGAGGACGCCGGCTGCGTCGAGCAGTTCGACATCATAGCCGAGCTCGGGAGCGAGGGCGGCGAATTCGGTGAGTACGGCGTACTCGTCATTGGCGTAGGCCAGGTGCAGCGAGCCGGTTTGAGCTAACCAGATATCGGCTTTGGGGGCGAGATCGAGCCAGGTTTGGCGGGTGGCGAGGGCGCGTTGGTGGATTTTATCGGGAGCTTGGCCGATGGGCCAGATCATGCCGAAGTTGCGGATAGAGGCCCCTTGCGCCTGGGGAGTGCGCTCGAAGAGGACGACGCGGTGGCCGCGATGGGCGGCCGCAAGAGCGTGGGCTAGGCCGACGATGCCGGCACCGACTACGGCGATATCCGCTTTGAGGTCGGTCATGTTTAGGGCGCGTCCCAAGGCAGTGAATAGGTTTTGACGTTGGTCATGGCCTTCATGGTTTCGATGACGCCTTCTTTGTAACCGAGGCCCGAGGCTTTGATGCCGCCGAAAGGGGTCCATTCGAGGCGGTAGCTGGGAGCCTCGTTGACGTTGACGGTGCCCACTTCGAGTTCGGAGATGACGCGTTGGATCGAGGGCCAGTGGTTGCTGACGACGCCTCCGGAGAGGCCGTAGGGGGTGTCGTTGGCGATGGCGATGGCTTCGTCGAGGGTGTTGAAGCGGAGGATCGGAGCGACCGGGCCAAAGGTCTCCTCGGCGACGAGGGGGTGGCTGTTTTCGACGTGGTCGAGGACGGTGGGAGCGTAGAGGGCGCCATCGCGTTTATGGCCGATTAATAAGGTGGCTCCGTTGCTGATGGCGTTGGCGACGCGCTGTTCTATGGCGCTGGCCGCGGTCTCACTGATGACCGTACCCATGTCGTTTGCAGGGTCGTAGGGATCGCCGTATTTGAGGGCGGCGGTCTTGGCGGTTAGGACGGTGGCGAAGGCGTCGGCCAAGGAGCGATGGACTAGGATGCGGCGGATGGCGGTGCAGCGCTGGCCCGAGTTTTTATAGAGGCCGGCGACGGTGATGTTGGCGGCTTCTTCGACATCGGCGTCCTGCAGGACGAGCAGAGCCGAGCTACCACCGAGCTCTAGGACCAGACGTTTGTAGCCAGCGCGCTCGGCGATGGAGCGGCCGATGGCGCTGCTGCCGGTGAAGGTGACCAAGTCGACGAGCTCGTGTTTGACCAGCAGGTCGGGGATTGCCGGGGATGGGCCGTTGATGACGTTGAGCATGTCGGCAGGCAAGCCGCAGTCGAGGGCGAGTTGCGCTAGGTAATAGGCGGCGAGCGGGGTTTGCTCCGAGGGTTTGAGGACGACGGCGTTAGCGGTGGCGATAGCGGGGGCGATCTTATGGACCACTTGGTTCATCGGGTGGTTGAAGGGGGTGATCGCGGCGATGAGGTGCAGGGGCTGGCGGGTGGTATAGATGCGGCGGCGACGGCCGTTTTGGGAGATGTCGCAGGGGAAGACCTCGGAGTCGTCGTCGAGGGCCTTGATGGCGGCGACGCGCAATACGTCGCAGACGCGGCTGGCTTCGTAGGTGGTGTCCTTGAGGCAGAGGCCGGACTCAGCGGTGATCAGACGGGCGACTTCGTCGCGACGGGATTCGATGGCGTCGGCCATTTCGTTGAGGATTCGGGCGCGGTCGTAGCGGCTGAGGTCGAATTTGGCGGCGTGGGTCTGGCGCAGGACGGCGTCGGCTTTTGCGGGGGCGATGGCGGCGACGCGGCCGACTTGCTGGCCGGTGAAGGGATTATGGACATCGATCCACTGCCCACTTTCGACTTGGGTGCCGCCGATGATGCTGCCGAATTGATGCATCAGGCTAGGACTCCATTGCAGAGAAAGTCAAAAAGATCCCAGTTGCGCGCTTGGCCCGAGGCCAATAACTCGGCGTATTGGGCTGTTAGCGGCCTATTGCAGATCATGGGCACCACGCCTTCGTGCAGACCGCCGTGCGAGCGCAGACCTTGGGCGACGTCGGCGAGTTGGTGCCAGTCGGGGGTGCGGCCAAGGACGGTATCTTGGTCGGCGAGAACGACCAGTTCGCCGATGCGGTCGGAAGGGAGTTGGTAGGTGGCGGCCGCTTGCTCGCGGCTGAGCACCTGCTCGACGCCGGGGATGGCGCGGAGGATGGCGGTGGCTCGTGCGATGTGCTCGTCGTCGAGATAGACGGTGGCGTAGGAGCCTAACGCGCCGTGGTGGACGACATAGGGGTCGGTGATGGGCAGGATGACCCTAACTCCGGCGATGCCGGCTGCGACGAGTTGGGTTTCGATAAACTGCACCTTGGGCGAGCCGTCGGCGTTGGTTTTGGCGTTCATGCCGTGATCGGCGGTAATGCCCAAGATAATGTCCTGGGCGTCGAGCGCGCCGATAAAGCGGTCGAGGCGAGCGTAGAAGGCGTTGGCTTCCGGCTCGCCGGGTGCCCACTTGTGCTGGACGAAATCGGTGGTCGAAAGGTAGAGCAGGTCGAGGTCGTGGCGTTCGAGCAGCCGCGTGCCAGCCTCGATGCAGTACACGCTGGCTTCGGGATCGTAAATGCCGGGATTTTCCCGCCCGACTAGGCCGAGGACGTCGGCGATGCCGTGGGTGGCCAGCGCGGCTTCGTGCGCTTTTTCCACAGAGAAATTGATGCCTTGCCAGCCGTGGGCCAAAAGCAGGCGCAACTTGTCTTTGGTGGTGATGGCAGCGACTTGTTGGCCGGCTTGATGGAAGGCGGCGAGGATCGTCGGGGCGCGCAGGAAGCGGGGGTCGTTCATCATCACTTCCGCCTCGGCGTCTAGGTCGTAGTAGAAATTGCCGGGAATGCCGTTTATGGCCGGCGGCGCACCGGTGATGATGGCGACGTTGTTGGGATTGGTGAAAGAGGGGATCGCGGTGTGGACTTGGCCGTGGACGCCGCGCTCAATGATCGCACGGAGATTGGGCATCTGGGCGGCGGCTTGGTCGAGGTAGGCTTGGGCGCAACCGTCGAGGCAGATGCCGACGATGGTTTTCTCGCGTGGGCGATAGCCGCGGTCATTGACTTGGATCATAACTTGGGGTCAATGGCGACGCGGATGTGTTGGCGCGTCTCGGCCAAGGCGATGGCTTGCTCTAGCGCTGCGAGGGCAAAGGGGTCGCTGACCAGCGACGGGTACGGATAGCGGTCGGCGGTGCGGGCGAGAAAGGCGAGCGCCTCGTCGAGATGGCGCGGGCTATAGTTGTGGACGCCGCGGATCGTCAAGCACTTGCGGATGATCTGCTCGCCGGTCAGCGCTAGCCGGGTGTCGGGATGGACCATGCCGACGAAAAAGTAGCTGCCGCCTGGGCGCAGGGCCGCGATCCCTGCGGGGATCAAGTCCGAGTTGCCGGCGACTTCAAAAACAGCGTCGAGTCCTGCCGGTGGTGGATCGATTAGGGGTATAGCGCCGAATTCGGTGGACAGCGCTAGGCGGTCTGCGTCGATATCGGTGCAGTAGATTTGCTCGATGCCGCGCTCGGCGAGCAGGGCGCAGGTATAGAGGCCGAGCAGACCAGCGCCTTGGACTAGGACCCTGTGGCAGGGGATGGGCAGCACCGCGACGGCGTTGACCGCAGTGGCCAAGGCGCAGTTGGCCGGCGCGACTACGGAGTCGGGCAAGCGGTCGTCCACTTTGGCGATATGGGTGCCGGGTCTAAGGAGCAGATGGGTGGCGTAACAGCCGTTGAGCCCGCTGCCGTCGGTGAGGGTGGCGTGGCCATATTTAAAAAGCGCAGCGCATTTTTCCGGCAAGCGATGTTGGGTGCAGGCCAGACAGGTACCGCAACTGTCGGCAATGCTCCAGCTTATGCGGTCGCCCGGCGCGAAGGTGGGGCGCTGCGAGGTGACGACGCGGCCGACGGCCTCGTGGCCGAGGATCAGGGGCGCAGGCTCACAGCGCAGGCCGGACAGCGTGTGGAGGTCGGAGCCGCAGATCGTGGCTAGACCGATTTCGACGAGCACTGCACCGGGCGCGAGGGAGTCGGGCAGAGGCAGGTTTTCACTGCGCAGCGGATGGCCTGGGCCGTCGAATATCTGTGCGGAGGCCGTGGGCATGGCTGCTAGCCTTATGGCTTGCGCCAGTAGCCTTCGAGCAGATCTTGCGGCACCCAGCCGAGCAGCCGTCGGGCCTTGGCGTTGCTGTAGCGGCCGTGGGGCGTGTCCGTGGTGATGTGAAAAATCTCGCAGCGCGAGGGCAGGGACGCCAAGGCCACCTTCAGGCACTTTTGCAGGGCGCGGGCAGCGTCGGGAAAGGTGACCGAAAAGGGATTGGTGCCGCTGCCGAGTTGCTCCGCTGGCGTCTCGGCCTCGCGGAAGCTCAAAAAGAGGGTGGTGAGTACGTGGATGGGGTGGTTGGCGGCGAATACGCGGCAAATCTCTTGGCCGAGCGACTTGCTGTGGGCGTAGAGGTTGACACCTGAATGCAGGGGGGCTTCCTCGTTGATGTCGAAGTCGTAGTGATCGTACGAGGGGCCGGCTTGGGTGAAGTGCGGCCCGGTATTGACGAAGCGGGTGTGGCCGTTTTCGACGGCGGCGAGGATGCCGTTGTACGTGCCGGTGGTGTTGACGTCGAAGGCGATCTTGCGGTCGGGGCGCAGCACCGAGCAGTTGATGGTTACATCGGTGCCCTCGGTGGCACGGCGCACTTGATCGAGGTCGGAGACGTCCACCTGCATGGTCTCGTGCGGGCTATCGATGGGCACGATGTCGGTGATGCGCAACTCGTAGGTGTCTTGGAGTTGGTTGACCACGTGCGGGCCGAGAAAGCCGTTGCCACCGAGGAGCAGAACTTTCATGGGTTGGCCTCAAAGTTGTATTGGGGGGCGAATGTTAGGTGGCTCTTGGCCGACTCGATGGAGAAACGGGCGCGGGGGGCGTCAGACTGGATGTGCATCACGCCGTACTGGCGGCGGCGACTGGAGGGTCCCTTTTGCACGATCTGGGCCACGGCTTGGGCGGCGTCGCGCTCGTCGAGCCACATTGGATCGTAGGGCTGGCCGGCGATCTCTTCGGCGCGGACTAGGTGGCCGAGACGGGCGATGGTGACGGCGAGCGCGTGGCTGTGGGCAAATTCGCGGGCGGTGAACTCGGCTAGGTGAGCGCCGAGAACGGCCGGCGCGCAGGAGGGCAGCGGCTTCCAAGTCTCGTCAACGGTGAGATCTTCTGCGTACGGGGCGAACAGGTCGAGGGTGCTCAAGAGGATGACGTGTTCGACTTCCGCGGCGGCCGCGGCCAAGAGCAGATTGTACGTGCGGCGCGTATTGCGGTCCAGCCAAGTGACCTCGCCGTCCCCTGCACGCGGCGCGTAGGCGCGGTGGACGATGGCGTCGATGTCTTTGACGAGTGCATCGGTCTCTGAGCCGTGGCCTAGATCGCTTTGGATCCCAACCCCTGGCTCAGGGTCGGTCAGGCGCAATAGGTGTGCGTCGCTGAGACCAGCGGCTAGGGCTTGGCCGAGCGAGGTGGCGGCGTTGGTAAGGAGTATGCGCATAGCCTAGAGGATCTGTTGGTCGGTTGGGGTGGGAACGATGTCGTGGATTTGGCTGTCCATCAGCGCGGTGGACGACTGCATTTCGAGCACGGCCTTTTCGTGCAGCTCGTCGATGGTGCGGCAACCGGCCGTGGCGAGGGTGGCACGCAGCATTTGGATGCGGATTGGCAATTTGTCGTGCAGCGAGCCGATGTGGGGCACGTAGCCGGCGATGCCCTCCTCGAAGAAGTGCTCTTGTGCCTGGGCATAGCGCCGCATGTTGTGGGCGCGCAGCGAACCTTCCATCCAGTACTCTTTGACGATGTCGCCGGCCGCGGTGCGCACGAGGTTGCCTTGGCTTTCGGTGTAGCCGGCGAAGAAGTGCCCCATCATCACGGCGTTGGCACCCAAGGCCATGGCCACGGCGATCTCAGCCGGGCTCGAAATGCCGCCGTCGGCGACGATGGGCAAGTAGGCGTTGCAATCCTGCTGCCACTGGTTGCGCGCCGCGCTGATTTCCATCAAGGCCGTGCCTTGACCGCGGCCGGTGGCCTTGACTTCCTGCGTAATGCAGCCCGAGCCGATCCCCATGCCGACTTTGATGGCGTCGGCACCGGCCGCGGCCAAAAAGCGAAATCCCTCGGCGGTGACGACGTTGCCGCCGATGACCGGGGCGTCGGTGCGCTCCTTGAGGAATTGGATCATCTGCCGCTGGTACTCGGTGTGGCCGTCGGAGGCGTCGATGACCAGCACGTCCACTTCTTGCTCAATGAGGGCTTCGGCCCGCTCGCGGTCCTCTGGGTGGGTAGAGACAGCCGCGCCGACGAGCAGGCGCTTCTTTTCGTCGATCGATTCGTTGGGATGCCGCAAGTGCTTGTCGAGGTCCTTTTTGAAGACCACCGCTTGCAGGACGCCCCCCTTGGATAGAATGGGCAGGAAGCCGCGGCCATAGCGGATCATCAGCTCGTTGGCGGCTTTGAGGTCGCTTATTTCGCGGCCGGCCTGCACGTCGGTTTTCATGCGCGAGGCGACTTGGCAGTCGAGGTCGCGGCGCTCGTCGAAGTCCTTGTCGGTGAGGATGCCGAGGAGCTGGTCGTGGAACTGGCCGCTGGTGGTGACCGGAAAGGTCGTATAGCCGGTGCGGTGGATGATCTCGACTACTTCGGCGATGGGCTGCTCGGGGGCCAAGGTGAGAATATCGGTCTGAAAGCCGGCCTTGAAGCGCTTGACTTGGCTGATTTTGGCGCACTGCTCGTCCGTGGGTTGGCTGACGGGCAGGATGCCGATGCCGCCTAGCTGGGCCAAGGCAATGGCCATCTCGCCGCCAGTCACGGCCTGCATGGCGGCGCTGAGGAAGGGAACGTGCAGATAGAGAAAGCCGTCCCCCTTGCGGCAGAGCCGGGTTTTGAGCGACGCGTTGGGGGCGCTGCCGTCGGTTGGCGTGTACCCAGGCAGAATGCGAAACTCTTTGAGGCTGTGCGAAGGGGTGCTCAGGACTTGGGCCATAGAAGTCCTCTCAGCGTTGGCGGGGGGAAGGGGGAAGGATTTAGCCTTAAAGTATAAAAATTGCATTGGTTTTATTCAAGACACTTAGTTTTCTTTAGATTATAGAATGTACCCATAGCCAAAGGAGCTTTGTATGTTTTACGAAAAGATTTACCCCAGGCAGCAGCATTCAACCAACGGCACGACGTGCCTCTTGGCCGGTTTTATGGCCGGCATCGCGGTCGGCGCGGCCATAGGCGTGTTACTGGCCCCGCACAAGGGCGAAGACACCCGGCGTCTAATCGCGCGCCAAGCCGAGGAGACGCGCGACCAGGTGGTGAAGGCCGTGGACGGGATTGCGGCGCGGCGCGGAAAGGCCCCACAGGAGGAAGAGGCGGCTTAAGATCGGCCGTAGTTGAGGTGGTGGAGCCGCGCATAGATGCCGCCTTGGAGCAACAGCTCTTCGTGGCGGCCCCGCTCGCGCACCTCGCCGCGGTGCATTACCAAGATTTGGTCGGCACTGCGGATGGTCGAGAGGCGGTGGGCGATGACGATGGAGGTGCGGTCGTGCATCAGCTTGGCGATGGCGTCTTGGATGAGCTGTTCGGTCTCGGTGTCGATGCTGGAGGTGGCCTCGTCGAGGACGAGGATCTGCGGGTCGAAGGCTAAGGCCCGGGCAAAGGCCAACAACTGGCGCTGGCCAGCCGACAGGGTTGAGCCGCCTTCGGCCACGGCGTGGGCAAAGCCTTGGGGGAGGCGTTCGATAAAGGGCGCGGCATTGACGTAGCGGGCCGCGCGCTCGACTTGGGCGTCGTCGATGGCGTCCTCGCCGAGGCGGATGTTGCCGCTGATATTCCCGGAAAACAAGAACACCTCCTGCTGGACGATGCTGATGCGGCGGCGCAATTCCGCGGCGTGCCACTGGCGCACGTCGCGGCCATCGACGAGGATTTCCCCGCGCTGGATGTCGTAGAAGCGGCAGAGCAGGCTGACGATCGTGGTCTTGCCCGAGCCGGTGGCCCCGACCAACGCCAGGCTCTGCCCGGCCTGTAGTTCAAACGAGACATCCTTGAGAATCCAGTCTGCGGCCGCTGGATCGTACTTGAAGAACACGTTGCGGAATTCAATCGCGCCGCCGCGACTGGCCACCGGCAGCTTGCGCCGCGGTCCGCCGGCGGGTTCGCCGGGGACGGCCAACAGTTCGAAGATGCGCTCAGACGCGGCCATGGCGCTCTGCAACAGGGCATAGCGGTCGGAGATGTCCATGATCGGGCGGAAGAAGCGGCGGATGTACTGGAGAAAGGCCACCAGCACCCCCAACTCGACGCGGCCGTCGATCACGTCCGAGGCCCCGTACCACAGCACCAGCGCCATGCCGAAGGTGCCGAGTAGTTCGGTGAAGGGGAAGAAGATGGCATAGCAGTGGATTTCGCGGTCTTCGGCGCGGCGATAGGGCAGGTGCTCGGCGTCGAAGTCGCGCAAATTGCGCTGCTGGCGGTTGAAGAGCTGCACCACCTCCACGCCGGTGATGTTCTCCTGCAAATAGGCATTGAGCCGCGCTAGGCGCGTGCGCAACTCCCGATAGGCGCGCACCGCTAGGCCTTGGAGGTAGAAGGTCGAGGTGGCGATGACCGGGACTACCGTGCAGCAGATCAGGGCGAGCTCAAGGTCGATATAGGCCATGAAGCCGACGATAGCCAGCAGGGTGAACAGGTCCATAAAGACCGAGACGATGCCCTCGCTAAAAAATTCGTTGAGGGCGTCAATGTCGTTGGTGGCGCGGGTCATAATCCGGCCCAGCGGCGTGCGGTCGAAGTAGCGCAGCGGCAGCCGTTGCAGGTGGGCGAAGAGGTCGCGGCGCATGTCGTACATGACCTGCTGGCCGATCATGCCGGTGACCAAGGTCTGGGCATATTGAGCGCCGTACTGCACGGCGACACTGCCAAAGAAGGCCGCGATCATCCACCGCAAACCCAACCAGTCGCCGACGGCGATGTAGTCGTCCACAGCCACCTGCGTCAGATAGGGGCCGATCTGGCCGGTACCGGCGGCGAGGGCAATGGTGCCGAAGGCGATGACTACGCGCCCGCGATGGGGTTTGAGATACCGCAACAGTTGCAGCGTCAGCCCCAAGTTGAAGGCGCGCTGCTGGATTTCTTCTTCTTTGTTGAGTTCGGTGCTCACAGCGTTTCTAGCTCGGCGCTAAGCTGCTGGCGCTGGTACAGCTCGGCGTAGAAGCCGCCGCTGTTGACCAGCTCGTCGTGGGTGCCCTGCTCGGCGATGCGGCCCTCTTCTAAGACGACGATGTAGTCGGCGTGGCGCAGGGTCGAGATGCGGTGGGCGATGAGGAGGGTGGTGCGGCCCTGCATGAGGGTATGCAAGTGGTCGAGGATCGCTTCCTCGGTGTGGGTGTCCACCGCGGAGAGCGAGTCGTCGAGGATGAGGATCTGCGGGCGGCGAATGAGCGCCCGGGCCAAGGTCGCGCGCTGCTTCTGGCCGCCGGACAGGGTGACGCCGCGCTCGCCGATGAGGGTGTCGAAGCCCTCGTCGAATTGGTCGATGTCCTTTTTGAGCTGGGCCTCTTCGGCCGCGGCGTGGATCTGGGCCGCAGCGGCCGAGTCCGCGCCGTAGGCGATGTTGGCATGGAGGGTGTTGGAAAATAGAAAGGGGTTTTGCGGGACGTAGCCGATGGCGTCGCGCAAGCTCGCTAGGGGCCATTCCTCGATCGGCACCCCGTCGATGAGCAGCTGCCCCGGCCCGGCTTGGATCAAGCGCGGCACGAGGCGGGCTAGGGTGGTCTTGCCCGAGCCGACGCGGCCGATGATGCCGAGGGTCGCGCCTTGGGGAATTTCGAGATCAATCTGGTGTAGGACTTGCTCCTCGCCGTAGGAGAAGCTGAGCTGGCGGAAGGCGATGTGCCCGGCGATTGGGCGCGGACTGGCCGGGGGCAGGGCGCGATCTTGGATTTCAGGCTCGACGGCGAGGATCTCGTTGATGCGCTGCATGGACACGAGGGCGCGCTGGGCGCGGTCGATGACCCAGCCGGTGTACATGATCGGGCGGATCAGTTGGGTCAGGTAGGCGTTGAAGGCGACGAAGGCCCCTAAGCTGAGTTCGCCGTCGATGACTGCGCGCCCGCCCAGCCACAAGTTCAGCCCCAAGCAGAGCGCGGCGATGACATAGGAGAGCGGCCGGTAGTTGGCGCGGGTGAGGATATAGGCGCGGTTTTTTTCTAGGTACGCCAAATTGAGTTGGTCGAACGCGGCGTTTTGCGCTGGCTCTTGGGTGTAGGCCCGGACCACGCGGATGCCGGAGAGGTTTTCCTGGATGAAGGTGCTGATCTGACCGAAGTATTCTTGGATGGCCTTGTAGCGGGTGTGGATGACCGCGGCGATGCGGATCATCACGACGCTAAAAAGCGGCATGGGTATCAGCACCAGCAGAGCCAGCTTCCAGTCGATCAGGCACATACAGGCGAGCGTGAAGGTCAGCCCCAAGGCGGTATCGACGATGCCGCGAATGCCATAGACCCAAAAAATATGCACCGAGTGGAGATCGTTGGTCGCCCGCGCCATGAGGTCGCCGGTGCGGCGCTGCTGGTAGTACGACAGCGGCAGCTTGAGCAGGTGGGCAAAATACGCGGTGCGGATGTCGTATTCGATGCGGTTGGCGACGCGGCCTAGCAGTATCCGCATGACATAGCCGCACAAGGCCACGCCCAAGGCTAAGGCGAGGATGTGGAAGACGTAGGTTGCGACTTCCTCGGAGGTAGGATCCGTCGCCGAGACCGCATCGACGGCATCGCGCACCAGCAGTGGGATGCGCGCCGTCGCCGCCTGCCCCAACCCGATGCAGAGCGCGCCGAGCAGGATGCGCCCTCGATAGGGACGGGCGTATTGGGAAAACGGACCAAACATTAGCGGGAGAGGGCAAGCTCGGGAAAGGTGCTGGCCAGCAGCGGGCGCATGGCCGCCAGCGCTTGGGCGCGGTGACTGAGCCGATTTTTTATGTGCGGGTCGAGCTGGGCCATAGTTTTGGCGTAGGCGGGGAGCAAAAAGACCGGATCGTAGCCAAAGCCGTTGGTCCCGGCTGGGGCCGGGGCGATTAGCCCTTCACAGGTGCCCTCGGCTTGGCAGTGGTGGCCGTCGGGACTTGCTGCGCAGAGGACGCAGCGGAACCGAGCACGGCGTTGGGCTGGCTCGGGATAGGGCGCAAGCTGGGCGAGCAAGAGCCGGCATCGGCTGGCGTCGTCGAGGTCGGGGCCGCCGTAGCGAGCCGAGTAGATCCCAGGCGCACCGCCGAGGGCATCCACCTCAAGCCCGGAGTCGTCGGCGAGGGCGATTTGTCCGCTGGCCGCGGCATAGGCGCGGGCCTTGAGTTGGGCGTTGGCGGCAAAGGTCTGACCGCTTTCCTCGACGCAGAGGTCAAGGCCCAGTGCCGCCGGTGCGAGGACCTCGACATCGGCGAACAGGGCGCGGACTTCGCGCAGCTTGCCGGCGTTGTTCGAGGCCAGAAGCAGCGCCATCGCGGCTATTGGGGCTGCTCGTCAATCTCTGAGAGTTTGCTCGCTACGTAGTCCTTGTAGCGGGTGTCTTTTACCGCTCGGTTGTACCAGCGCCGCGCTTCCTGTCGTTGGTCTAGCTGAAAATGCGCGTCGCCCAGTAGCACTTCGGCGGCTCGGTAGTCAGATTGGCAACTCGTGGCGCGCCGGGTGTGCTCAATGGCTTGGCGGAAGTTGCCCATGCCGTAGTGGGCCTCGCCCAGCCGGTAATGCGTCTCGCAGTAGGCCTTGTCTAGATCGGCTGCCTTGTTCAGCGGGGCAATGGCCTCGTCGAACCGGCCGAGTTGGTTGAGCGCAATGCCGAGCAAGCGCTGCCCTTCGGCGTACGTGGCGTCGATCTTTAGGGCTTTTTGCAGAAGCGGCACGACACCCTCTGTGTCTTGGGTATTGAACTTCAACCGCGCCAAGTCGCCGTATGATTCCATGTACGCGGGGTTGGCCTCTATGGCACGCTGGTAGGTGACGATGGCTTTGCCGTAGTCGCGGCTGAGGCGCTGGATGTCGCCGAGGGCATTGTAGGGCCTGGCGTCGGTGGGATCGGCTGCTATGGCCTCGGCAAAAGCCACCTTGGCCTTGTCTTTTTCGTGCAGGCCACTGTGGGCAAGGCCCATGACGTAGAGCGCTTGGGCGCTTTGGGTGCTGAAGTCGCGCACTTTAGTGAAATAGTTGATGGACTCGCGGTATTTCTTTTGCCGAAAGCTGTTGAGGGCGGCCTTTTGATAGAGCTGGGCTAGGGCCTTAGCGGCCTGTTCCGGCTTGGTGCCGAGGACCCAGGCCGCGGTAAAGCTGCCGATGGCTTTGTCGTATTCGTTGAGGGCCTTGTAGGAAAGGCCGAGGACGTAGTGGGCGTTGCCGTAGGAGGAATCGGCCGCCACGGACTTTTCGAGCTCGATGACGGCGTTGCGATAGTTGCCCTTTTTGACCGAGTCGTAGCCCTCGCGGAAGTAATCGAGGGCTTCGGGCGACTGGGCGAGGGCCGGCGCGCTCAAAAGCGCGAGGGCGAAACTGAGCAAGCGGCAGTACTTCAAAACGGGTCCTCCTATACAGTGAAAGGAGTGGGCAGGCGTTTAGCGACGGGCGTCGAGCTGGGCCTCGACTTCGCCGGCGTCGGGAAAGCGACCTTCTTGCAGCTTGGAAAAGATCAGTTCGCCATCGAGGCTGAGTTCAAACCGCCCCCGGTCTGAGGGCACTAGCGAGAAGGCGGCGATGTCTTGCTTATAGGCGACGAGTAACTGTTCCGCCAAACTGGCGGCTTTGGTTTCGTAGCCTCAAGCAGAGCAATAAATGAGTTCCAAGTTCACGGGGAACCTCCTGTGGAATAGGGGTTGAAAAAGTATAAAAGTCACTAGGAGTATTGTCAAAGACGGGAAACGGGTGCAGTGGACGATGTTATGGTCGGCCCTTATTTTAAATACGTACCCTATATATATTGAATAAACAGTAGCCTCCGCAAACTCCTTAGACGCTTCCATACATATCTAAATCATTGAATAGAGAACGCGATATGGCCAGCACTTTTTTTAAAAAGCAAAAATTTGGCAGCAGTACGCGACTCGCCCTGTGGGCCTTATTGCTGTGCGCGGGTTTGGGCCTCGCGTGTGGGGGGGCCTCGCCCGAAGAGTACATTCACCAGCTCGAAAGCAGGCAAAAAGTCGAGCGCACCAAAGCCGCCAACCAGCTCATCCGCTTCGACGCCGACGAGGTCGTACCGCTGCTGATCGAGGAGGCCGACTCCGGCTACATCCGCGTGCGGTTTGAGGTGATGCACCTGCTGGGTCGCTTTAAGGACGAGCGCGCCGTGCCGACTTTGGTCGCGTCCCTAAAAGACCGGTCGCCGCGGGTGGCGGCCGCGGCCGCGTGGGCGCTGGGCCAGATCGGCTCGCCCACTGCGCTCGCCCCGCTGCTCAAGTACGTGCGCGACCCCACGGTAGAAGTACGCCAATACGTGCTCGGCGCGCTCGGCCCGTGCCATTCGTACGCAGCCGAGCCGGCCTTGAGCGACTCGGCCTTCCGCGTGGTGCGCCGCGCCTTGCGCGCCGCCAAGCCCAAGTGGCGGATCGCCGCCTTGCAGAGCCTGCGCGCCTACGGGTACCGCGACGCAGTGGAAGAGGTCATCCGCATGTCGCTGGACCCCTCGGATGAGGTGCGCTACGTGGCCGTGCAGGCCCTCGGCCACATCGGCCATGCGACGCTCGGTGCGCCTGCCCGCAACGCCATCTACGAGGCCCTGCTAGTCGCCCTCGACGCCGACGAGTTGCAGAGCATCCGCAGCAAAGCCGTGCAGGCCCTCGCCGAGGTGGGCGATGAGCGGGCCGTGCCGCACTTGCAGCGGCTGATGAAAGAGGGCACGGAAAAAGACCAGACCACAGCGCGGCAAGCCCTGTACAAGCTAAGCCCCCAAGTCGCCGAGGCGATGAGAGGAACTGAGTTAGGAGCGAAATGAAGGAATTGAAGATCGGCTTCCCGTCCGGGAGCTTGCAGGAGTCCACGTTTGATCTGTTTGTCCGCGCTGGCTATCGGGTGCGGCTCGCGCCGCGCTCGTACGTGCCCGACATCGACGATCCCCAGATCGCGGGCCTGATGTTCCGGGCGCAGGAAATCGCCCAGTACGTGGCGCGCGGCGTCGTCGATGTGGGCCTGACGGGCCGAGATTGGATCCTCGAAAGCGAGGCCGAGGTAGTCGAAGTTGGCGAGCTGACCTACAGCAAGAGCACGGCGCGGCCCTTGCGCTGGGTCATTGCCGTGCCCGAGGATTCCGCCATCCAATGCGTCGAAGACCTGCAGGGCCGCCGCATCGCCAGCGAGCTAGTCGGCGCGACCCGCCGCTTCTTGCAGGCGCGCGGCGTGGAGGCCGAGGTGGAGTTTTCGTGGGGTGCGACCGAGGTCAAGGCCGGCATTCCCGGGCTGGTGGACGCTATCGTCGAGGCGACCGAGACCGGCGCATCGCTCAAGGCCAACCGGCTGCGCATCGTCGATACGGTCTGCGAATCGACGCCGCGCTTGATTGCCAACAAGGCCGCGTGGGCCGATGGCTGGAAGCGAGAGCAGGCCGAGAATTTGCTGATGCTGCTCAAGGGCGCGCTCGAAGCCGAGCACAAGGTCGGCCTCAAGATGAACGTGCCGCTCGACCAGCTCGAACGCGTCATCGCCCGGCTGCCGGCCCTGCACACGCCCACGGTCTCCAGCCAGATGGACGCCGAATGGGTGGCGCTGGAAATCGTCGCCGACGAGCGCGTGGTGCGCGAGCTGATTCCCCAGCTCAAGCGGCTCGGGGCCGAAGGCATCATCGAATACCCGCTCAACAAGGTGGTGTATTGATGGTGCCCATTGCGTCCTATCCCGCCGAGCCGCTGGCCGCCCCGCTGGCCGCGCTGTTGGCGCGTCGTCCCGAGTCCGATTCCGAGGTCGAGGATGCGGTGCGGGACATTCTGCGGCAGGTGCGGGAAGAAGGTGATGCCGCGTTGTGCGCGCTGACGCAGCGCTTCGATGGCGTGGAGATATGCCCCGGGCAGTTGCGGGTGTCGGCGTCTGTACTCGCCGAGGCCGAGGCCGCGCTCGATCCGCGCCTGCGTGCTTCTATGGAGGCGGCGGTAGCCAATATCCGCGCCTTCCACGAGCGGCAAAAACTCAACTCTTGGTTTGTCGAAGATGGCGACGGGGTGGTGCTGGGTAAGAAAATCACGCCCATCGAGCGGGTGGGGCTGTGTGTCCCGGCTGGCGAGGTGCCGCTGTTTTCGAGCCTGCTGATGACGGCCGTGCCCGCGCAGGTGGCTGGCGTGGACCAGCTCTGCGTGGTCACGCCGCCGGTGGCGGCCGGTCGGCCAGCCCCAGTAATTGCGGCGGCTGCGCGCTTGTTGGGCATTGACGAGGTGTACGCCGTGGGCGGGGCGCAGGCGGTGGGGGCGCTGGCTTATGGCACGGAGAGCATCCCGCCGGTACACAAGATCGTCGGCCCGGGTTCCCCCTATACGGTGGCCGCGCAGCGGCAGGTCTTCGGCACCGTGGGCATCGCGCTGTTGCCCGGTCCATCGGAAATCGTGGTGCTCGCCGACGCGGCGGCTGATCCGCGCTTGGTGGCCGCGGATTTGCTCGCGCAAGCCGAGCACGGCTGGGGGGTGGCGTCCGTGTGCATTACGGATTGCGCGGCCTTGGCGCGCCGCGTGCAGGCGGAACTCGAAGTGCAGCGAGCGGCGCTGCCGCGCCATTCAATTATAGATAGGGCCCTAGCAGAATACGGCGCGATTGTCGTGGTTCCTAGCCTCGCCGTGGGGATCGAGCTGCTCAACCGCCTAGCGCCGGAACACGCCGAATTGCAGGTGGCCGACCCGTGGCGCTGGGTGGATTCCATTCGCCACTGCGGCGCGCTGTTCCTCGGCGCAGCGGCCACCGAGCCGGTCGGCGATTACTTTGCCGGCACCAACCACGTGCTGCCGACTCAGGGCGCGGCCCGCTACGCCTCGTCGTTGGGGTGGGCCGATTTCGTCAAGACGACGAGCATCATCGCCTACACCCCCGAGCGGTTGGCCGACACGGCTGAGCACATCGCCCGCATGGCGCAGGCCGAGGGCCTTGAGGCCCACGCGCAAGCCGTCCGCATTCGCCAACAGGGGACCGCACCATGAGCGCAGAGCAACGCACGGCGCGGATTGTGCGCCAGACGACCGAGACCGAGATCGAGTTGCAGCTAGGCCTCGACGGCAGCGGCCAGTGCCGCGTTGACACTGGCCTCGGCTTTTTCGATCACATGCTTCACGCCTTGGCCCGGCACGGTCTGTGCGATCTAGAAGTCCAATGCCGAGGAGACCTGCACGTGGATGCCCACCACACCGTGGAAGACGTAGGGATCTGCCTCGGCCAAGCCATCGGCCAAGCCTTGGGCGACAAAGCTGGCATCCAACGCTACGGTCACAGCTACGTGCCCATGGACGAAGCGCTGGCGCGGGCGGTGGTGGATTTGTCGGGCCGAGCCTATCTGGTTTTTGCCGCGGCCTTCAATGAGGAGCGGGTCGGCGCGCTAGATGTGTCCTTGGTGCGCGAGTTTTTCTACGCCGTGGCCGATCAAGGCCGGATGAATCTGCACCTCGACCTCGTGCGCGGACACAATGCCCACCACGGTATTGAGGCCCTGTTCAAGGCATTCGCCCGCGCCCTGCTGATGGCTGCGCAGCGGAACGAGCGGGTCCAGGGCATTCCTTCGACCAAGGGTGTGCTCTGAGACGCGGGCACTCGCCCATGAAGATCTGCCACCTGATGTACGATGATATTGCCAACCCGTGGTTAGGCGGCGGCGGCGCAGTGCGAGCGATGGAGCTCTACCGCCGCCTGTCCAGCCGCCATGAGATCACCGTGGTTAGCGGCCTTTTCCCCGGAGCCGAGCCAGAGACCGAACGGCACGGGCTGCGCCTGCTACGCGTTGGCTCGGCCCGCAGCTATGCCTTGAGCCGTGTGGGCTATTGCCGCGCGGCCGTAGCCGAGTTGCAGCGGCTGGAGTGGGATTTGTGGATCAATGAGTTTTCGGCCTTCGCGCCCTTGCGCGTCCCGGCCGCGCTGCGGCGGCAGGGTTTGCTCCTGTTTTATCACTTCATGGGGCGGCACGCCCTCGTCAAGCATCCGCTGGTGGGCGGTGTGGCGTGGCTGTGCGAGCAACGCGCCCTGCGCGCCTATGGCCGGATTTTGACGATTGCCCCTAGCGTGCAAGCGCGCATTCAGCGGCGCGCGCGTGACGCGGAGGTTGATATAGTGTATAGCGGCGTTGATCGCCGTTTTTTCGCGCTGGTCCCCGAGGAAGCCCCGTATCTGCTCTACTTTGGTCGCATGGATATACACACCAAGGGGATTGACCTATTGATCGCCGCGTTTGCCCAGATGGCCCCCGAGCATCCGGATATCCGCCTCAAGCTGGCTGGACGCGGCACCCCTAAGCAACTCGCTAGCGTGCGGAGCTTGGCGCGGCGGGCGGGATTGGAAGGCCGGATGGAAATCATAGGGAGCGTGGAAGAGGAGGAAAAAGGCGAACTCTTGCGCCGCGCCCTCATGGTCTGCTCCCCGTCTCGCTACGAGGGCTGGTGCATGGTGGCCGTAGAAGCTGCCGCCGCTGGCAAGGCTGTGTTGGGGACTAACATCGACGGCCTGCGCGATGCCGTGCGCCACGACGAGACCGGAGTGTTGGTGCCCTCCGGCGATGTGAATGCCTTGGCGGCTGGGATGCGAGCGCTGATTGTTGACGACCCAAGGCGGCGGGCCTTGGGGGCGGCGGGCCGTGCGTGGGCGAGGCGGTTTGGTTGGGATCGGTTGGCGGAGGATTTGGAGGAGGTGTATTTGCGGACTGTTGAGGAAATGAAACGGGGACGGTAATAGGACGGACCCTAAGTACAGGACAGTGGAGTGGTATGAGATGCTTCGCTGCGCTCAGCATGACAGGTGTTGACGTCCCATGCTGTCATGCTGAGCGCAGCAAAGCGGAGTCGAAGCATCTTGTATCTCGATGCGTCCATTGGATTACGGTCGTGTATTAAGGGACCCACTGCTGGTTGCCCCACGGAGATCGTTCATGGTCAAAAAGAACAAACGCGCCAAAACCCAAGCCCCGGCAAAGGCCGCTGGGTCGCCCCTGTGGAATCACCGCTTGTTCCCGCCGGTCTTTTTCCTCGCCCTGAGCCTGCTGTACTTCTACGAATTTCCCCTGTCGGACAAGATCGTCTTTGGCATGGACGTGGGCACGGACTACCACAAGGGCACGGCCCTGAGCTTTTGGGACAAGGTGCAGACGGTGGCGCAGCCGATGTGGGATCCCAAGATGGGCGGCTTCCCCCAGTCCGAGGCCATTCGTCCCCAATACTTCCCGGCCTACGTCTTGTATTTTTTTACGACCTTTCAGCGGTATATCGGCTGGCGCTATATCCTGACGATGTTCGCCGCTGGCCTCGGTATGTACGCGTACTTGCGCCAAATCCACGTGGGCGGTCGCGCCGCGCTGTGGGGCGGAGTAGCGTTCATGTCCGCGCCGACCTTTTTGGCGTTCCCCTTGGCTGGCCACTATGCCAAGATGGGCGTCATCGCCCTGTTCCCGTGGATTATCTGGGCGTTGGAAAAGGCTCTGGCGCAGGGGCGGCTGATCTATTGGGCGGCTCTCGGCGCGCTGATTGGCGCGTGCATCTATTCCCATCCGCCGATGACGTACTTCGCGCTGCTGGGTCTGGGCGTCTATTTCCTATTTAAGCTGTACCAGATGCGCCGCGAGCGAGCCGTGATCCGGCGCGTGGTGCATTTTATCGGCGCGGTGGTGCTGGGGTTGGCCTTGGGAGCCGAGGGGGCTTTTCCGGTGATGCTCTACACCCGCGCCGAGTCCAAGCGGGCCACGGGCGACGAGGTGGGCGGCAAGACCGCGGAGGAACAGCTCGCGTATGCGCAGAGCTGGTCGCTGCATCCCGAGGAAGTGGCGTCGCTGGTGGTGCCGGAGTTCGGTGGGTATGACGACGTGCTGGTAGAGGGTGGCTCGCGCTATTGGGGACGCAATGCGTTTAAGATTAATTCCGAGTACTTTGGCGCGCTCGCCGTGCTGTTGGCTTTGCTGATGGTGCCGGAGTGTAGGCGGCGGCCGCAAGTGGCGCTGCTGGGGGGCGTGTTTGTGCTGGCGTTGGCCTACGTGCTGGGCGAGCACACGCCCGTGCACTGGCTGGCGTTTCACTTGCTGCTTGGGGCGGATGTGCAGCGGGCCATTGGCATGGGGTCGTTTGTGTTTGCGTTTGCCGGGTGTGCGCTGGCCGGGTTGGGGTTGCAGCGGGTGTTGGATGCGGACGCGGATGAGCGGGCGTTGTTGCGGAGTCGCTTGGCCTATGTCGGCGGTATTCTCGCCGCGTTCGCCCTGCTGGTCGCGCTGTTTCCCAAGGGGGCGACCGATGCGTGGGTGAATTTGTTGTACGAAGATATTGCGCCGCAGAAGCGGGCGGTGTTGGCTGGGAGCTACGATTGGATTGCGCGCGGCGGTTGGTGTGTGGTGGTGGCTTTGGGTGCGGGGTTGGCGTTGCTCTATTTGCGGCTGGGGGGCCAGCTTTCGGCGACGGTGTTGGTGGCGGGCTTGTGTGTGGTGACGCTGTTCGATACGTGGCGCGTTGATCGGGTTTATTTGAGCTATCGGGATCCAGGCCGGTACACGGATATTCGCCGCGAGAATCTGCGCGCGGTGCAGTTTTTGCAAAGCGATGAGTCGCTGTTTCGCGTCTTGCCTTTGCCGAGTTTTCGGGTGCTGGAGGAGCCGGGCTATCACTTGCACGGCGTTTGGTCCATCACGGGCTTTCACGATTTGACGGTGGGGCGCTACGACCGGATGCTGAAGGAGTTTGAGCCGCTGGTGCAGCAGTTTCTGCGCACGGGTGCGCCGTCGGCTGGGTTTCAGTCGTTGTTGAATTTGCTCAATGGGAAGTATTTGGCGGTGCCTAAACCGCTAGAATTGAATTTGGCGGCGTATCCGCGGCGCTTTGAGGGGGCGCGCTTTCGGCTGTACGAAAATCCGCAGGCGTTGCCGTGGTTTTACTTGGTACCGCAAGCCGAGGTGTTGGATAGTGGCGAGGCGGTGTTGGCGCGGCTGTTGAGTGGGCGGGTGGATCCGCAGCGGCTGGCGTTGTTGGAGAGTGCGCCGGCGGTGCGGCTCGATGGCGCGGGGGAGCGGGCCGGCGACCGGGTGGAGCGGCTGGCGTACGATCCAAAGGACGGGTTGATTCGCCTGCGGACGCACAGCGGGGGGCCGCGCGTGCTGGTGGTGTCGGAGAATTACCAATCGAATTGGTCGGTGTGGGTGGATGGGGAGGAGGCCGAGCTGCTGCGGGTGAACTATATATGGAAGGGGGTGGCGTTGCCGGGGGGGGAGCACGAGGTGGAGTTGCGCTATTTTTCGCCGGTGTTGGTTGGGGCGCGGGTGGCGGCTTTGCTGGGGTTGGTGGTGGTGGTGGGCGTGGGGGTGGGGGCGTGGCGGCAGCGGCGGCGGGATGGTTGACAAAGGGATGGGGGTGCGTGATATTAGCCGACGATGGCCTTGAAGGGGCGTCTGCTATGGATAGTGGTGCGATAAATTGGACTGTTATAGGCGTTGGTATCGCTTTGGCGAGCGTCAGCATCGCGTTGGCGGGGTTAATACTGGCTACGACGCGGGGTATTCGCGCCGATATGCGGGCGCTTTCAGACCGGTTGGACAAGAGGATAGATGGGCTCTCGGCGCGGATGGACGATAAGATGGATGCGCTGTTGGTGCGGATGGACGAGAGGATAGATGGGCTGTTGGTGCGGATGGACGAGAGGATAGATGGGCTGGCGGTGCGTCAGGACGAGAGGATAGATGGGCTGGCGGTGCGTCAGGACGAGAGGATAGATGGGCTGGCGGTGCGTCAGGACCATAAGATGGATGGGCTTTCCGAGCGGTTGGGGCGGTTGGAGCAGGAACAGGCGCGGATGAATGGGATGCTGGAGACGATTCGGGCAGGGCTTTCTTATCGAGTGGAGCGCGCGGATGCGGGCGACCGCGTGGCCGAGTCGGCTGAATCGTACGAGCCGGAGGAGTGATGGGCGGGAAACCTTTCATCGATAATGGCCTTGACAGGCGGGGTTATCGGCCTATACTAAAGACTTTGTCACGCGAAAAAAGGAGCGAACTAGCGCCCGATTTTGGCGGGCTGGGTGGTTTGGCGTTGGCCGCGCCGTGGAAAATAGGGGATGGCACAGGGGGGATAAGGCGTTTTGGCCAAGGTTTTTAAGGGTAATTAATTCTTGACACTTCTATTTTTTCTCGGTATAATTAACTCTATTATATAGGATAATGCGCTATGCATTGTGAACGGAAAAGCCGCGAAAGGGGGCTTATGAAAAATGCACGAATGCAACATCTAAGTGGGTTTAGAGCAAATCCATCTTCTTCTTATATCACTTTCTTAATCAGGGACGTTTTCCCTGGGGAGGTTGAGTAATGATACACACGAAGTTGTTAATCCGGCGCTTGGCCTACGTGCCTTGGTTGCTGGCGTTTGGTTTGGTGCTGGGTTGGGCCGGGGAAGCGCAGGCACAGACACGGATCACCTTATCGGTGGACAAGATGAAGGTGCGCGAAGATGGCGGTGCCACCGAGATAGTCGTTACAGCCAAACGCGCTACTAAGGATCCGGATAATCCTACGTATGTGGGCTTGACTCTTGATGATGATGCGCTCGGTGCGCTCAATAGTCGCTTCTATATGGATTTGCCCACTATCATAATCCCGAAGGATACGGAGGAGGCGAAGCTGACGATCACCCTAACTCCCATCCAGAATATGGACGACGACGGTGATGATCTGGTGATCACGATTGAATCCACTCTTCCTGACACACTTACCGCCGGCGTCAACGGTTACACCATCACTAACACCGACGCGATGATTACGCTGGTCGATGACGATGGGGTAAGCGAGGGTATTGAGCTCACGTATGGTGGGGCCATGATAAACCAAGATGGTGATCGGACTGCTGTCACCGTGACAGCGACCTTGGATGGAGCGACGCTGAAAGAGAACTTGAGGTTTGCCTTGCTCTTTGATCCTGCAAACCCCCCGGATGAGGATAGAGCGGTACGCGATCGGGATTGGAAAGGGGACGGGGTCCCAATAGTAATCCGAAAAGGCGACCCGTCGGGAACGGCGAAGATTGAGATCACGCCCTTGAACAAAAAGGCTGGTGGTATAGCGCTGACGACGACGGACATGAACATGGCTGAGGGTGAGGCTGCGACGGGTGTCCAGGTGTACGGGATCGTTGCATACGTAATCATGGCCACGGATGGGGCTGCAAATGAGGACTTAACCATCCGGGATGCCCTGAATGAAACCGCACCAGTAATAGCTGGTGTACCTGGTCTGGTCGACTATAACCGAGATGGTGACTATCTTGACACGGCGGTTAACGGTGTAAAAATAGGCGCGACACGTAACCGTCGAATTGCACTTACGGTTACCTCTGGGGATCCCATCCTCATAGATGCCACCAAAAAGGCAGCTCCTGACGGGGTGAAGCCGTCTCTTCCCTCAGTACGCGAGGACGCTGGTGAGGTGGTGATTGACTTGGTCGTTACGTTGAAAAACGAGTTGTCGGAGTCCGCGCAGGTGTCGTTTACGATCGAGGACCCAATGGAGGACGAAGCGGCCAAGCGCGATGTGGATTACAGAGCGGGGTTCAGTGCTCTCACAATTCCCGCAGGCTCGAAAGAGGGGACGGCGACCCTCACGCTTACCGTCCTCGACAACGATGGGCCGAATGTAAATAAAAGCTTCGTAGTGGTGGCTACCGTCACCGGAGCACCCTCTACGAAAGGAACAATAACGATCTCCGACGACGAGACGCCGACCGATATGATAATGCTGGAAGTGGATACAGATGAGGTAACGGCGGGCACGAGTGAGGAGATCATGGTCACTGGAACCATAAACGGCAAGAGGTTTGAGGAGGATGTGACCGTGGTCTTGGTCCTTGCTGCCAAAACGACTGTATTTGATGCTACTGCAGCAAACGTGGCTGGTACAGCAAACGCGCAGCGCGATATAGACTTTGACGCAGTCCTTCGTTCTCTGACAATTTCGGCTGGTAAGATAAGTGGTTCGACGTCGATCTCCATCACCGCTTTGAAAGGTGGGGATGCGAAGCTCTTCGTGACGCAGTTGGCAAGCCCCACGAAGAATGAAGATGGGGTGGCAGTCAACGCTAAAGCGGTAGCGATAACGCTGAAAGATGCTCCGGCTGGGACAGAGCCTGCCGATCCGGGCGCACTGGCCTTTGAATCTGATGTTGATCTGGGGGCCACGGTCTGGACTTATGTTGCTGGCAAGGCGATTGATCCTTTGGAACTGCCTGCTGCTATGGGTGGTACCGATGACGATAAGTTGTACAGCGTCTCGGCCCTGCCTGCTGGCCTGTTATTTGACGCGGCTACGCAGATGATTTCGGGTACGCCGACGGCGGTCACAGAGGTAACCACTATCACCTACACGGTGCTTGATACCGATGGTGCCGCCGTGGCATTGCCTATCAAGATTGAGGTTGATGCGGCACCGGCACCCACGACTATGGTCGCTAGTGTGAGCGCGACTCAGACGTCGATCCGCGAAAACGGGGAGACGACTGTGATCTCGATTACAGCTACCTTGGCGGAAGCCGCTCCGGTTGCCGGGACGATCAGCTTCACGATTGGTAATGCCACAGACGGCGCTATGCCGGCCGTCCGCGATGTAGATTACACCGCATCGCTGCTAGGTAACATTCCCATTGAGGCTGGTGCGACCCAAGCTTCCTCGACGCTGACCCTTACGCCCATCAACAACGATGAAACAGATGGTAACAGGTCGTTCGGCGTCCATGCCGCTGGTTCCGGTGGTTCGGCCTCGACGAATACCACGATCGCCGATGACGAAACCGCTAGCACCTCCATCTCGCTGTCGGTTAGCCCGCACACGGTGGCCGAGGGCGACGCTGCTACCGAACTGACGATCACCGCGACTTTGGACGGCAAGGTGCTGGACGACGACGCGACCGTCACCGTCACCGTTGATCCTGCTTCGGAAGCCATGCGCGATTCGGACTACCGGATGCTGTTCCATCCGACGCTCACGATTGTGGCTGGTGCGATCTCGGGTTCGATAAACGGTCTCATTTCACCCCTCGCCGACGACGCGGATGAGAACAGCGAGTCGATTACGCTGAATGGTGTGATCGAAGGTTTGGAAAACGGCACCGGAACGCTCATCATCACCGACATTGCGGCGATGGACGACGACATGATGATGGATCATTTGGCCTTCGCCGAGGGTATGATGATCGACGACGTCGGAGTCACTAAAGGTTCGCCGATGAGTGCTGTGGTGCTGCCGGTAGCTGCGGGCGGTGAAGGCGACATCGCCTACACCGTCTCCGAGTTGCCTGCTGGCCTGTTGTTTGACGCGGAAGCGCGGACGCTGTCGGGCTCCACCGATGTTGAAGGTGCCGCCGAGGTCACCTACACGGCGACTGCCGGCGACGAAAGCGTCTCGTTGACCTTCACCATCACGGTCAACCCGCCGTTGACCTTTGGCGACTTCCTCGGCCTGTTCACTAGTGGCGCTGGCAAAGCCAATCCAGCGCAGGAAAATGTGGATGGCGTACTCCAGATCGTCGTTGGCCAGCCGTACAGCCTGACGCTACCGGCGGTCGAGGGTGGAACCCCGCCCTACTCCTACAGCCTGACCGGGCTGCCCGCGGGTCTGTCGTTTGATCCGGACACGCGGACGGTTTCGGGCTCGCCCACGACGTTGAGCGAGACGGTCGCCGTTACCTATACGGTTACGGACGGCAGTGGTGCTTCGCGTTCGCTGCCGATCCTGGTGGCGGTCGTCGAGCCTCCGCTGGATGCGCCCGACGCGTTGGTGGCCGAAGACTACAAGGGTGCTGACGGCGCTGGGGACCAAGGTGGCTTTGTCCTGCTGACTTGGGACCTGTCGGAGCACCACGACGGTATCGACGGCTATCGCATCTTCCGCGAGCTACCCGTGCTGGGCAATGAGATGGTTCCTTGGGCCATGGTGGACGCCGTTCCTGGCGTGCAGATTGGCCGCGCTGTCGTCGCCACGCTCGACAATGTTGCCACCAACTGGGGCATTGCCGCCGAGCTCGGTGGTCAGACCACGCACAGTGCTGCTAAGGCCGTGTTCGTCAACGCTGAGAACCCCTACGAGCTGATGGCCGAGACCATGACGGCTAGCAGAGATGCGGCGCAAGCCGGTGATGCACCGGTGTTCGCTTCGCTGCTGCCGGAAGCCTTCGCATACGCTCAGGGCGTGGCTCCGAAGCTGAACTTGGTCGCAGGCGTGCTGTCCTCGGCGATTACCTTGACGGAAGAGCCGGTTCGCGCTACGGACGATATCGCGCCGTTGGCCGTGCCGTCGCTCAGCGTCTTGGATGCGCCGAACGACGCGGGTAGCCGGATCCTCCTGACCTGGGCGCTTTCGCCGTCTGACCAGCTTTTGCAGGGCGTCATTGCCGAGGCCTTTGGCCCGACCGCGCTTGAGCAGGTCGTCGGTGTCCATGGCTACGGCATCTATCGCCGCGCTGCGGGCGAAGACGAGTTCGTCTCGGTCGCACAGGTGGACGCTGGTATTACGTCCTTCGTCGATGAGACGGCGCTCAACGGCGTGCGCTACACCTATCAGGTGCGGCCCTACGACTTGGACAACGAGACCGGTTCCGACATCGAGCAGACGGCGATGGCCGTTCGCAACAGCGTGCTGGATAGCGAAGGCCGCGCACTCTTCGGTCTGTTCGGTGTTGACAACCGCATTGGTTTCGACGACTTCTTCATCTTCGCCGACAGCTTTGGGCTGACCGCGGAAGACGCTGGATTTGATCCGGCGTTTGACTTGGCACCCAATGCGACGATCGACTTTGACGACTTCTTCGTCTTTGCCGACAACTTCGGTCGCAGCACGGCTGCTGCTGGCAAGCGCGTGCCGATGCTGGCGGGCTTGAATGCCGATGCGCGGATGTATCTGGACGCGCGGACGGTCATGCCCATCGTGGGTGAGGACTTTGTCCTCGACGTGCGGGTGGCAGACTTTGCCGCGATCAAGGGCTACGGCTTGCAGGTGCAGTACGAAACCGACAAGCTGGAGTTCGTCGAGGTGCTGACCGATCAGCCGCTGAGTGGCAGCGAGTTGGCCACGCCGCAGGTGCTGGCTGACCAAGCGGGTGTCTTGACGGTGGCCGCCTACGGGGACGTGGTCTCCGTAGGCGAGGTGCCGCTGAGCTTGGTCTTCCGCGCTATCACGGAGATCGAGAACACGGTCGTCGAGATCACCGACAACCAGACGTACGACAGCGAGTTTGGCTTCAATCGTCTGGCCCTGCCGGCTCCGGTGCAGTTGCAGACGCGGCCGGAAGCGTTCGCGCTGGCGAACAACTATCCGAACCCGTTCAACCCAGCGACGACGATCAAGTATGCGTTGCCGCAGGCGGCGGACGTGCAGCTGACCGTATATAATGTAGTAGGTCAGCCGGTGCGGATGCTGGTTGCCGATCATCAGAGCGCCGGTCGCTATGTGGTGGAGTGGGACGCGACCAACAACAACGGACACAGCTTGGCGTCGGGGATGTACTTCTACCGCTTGCAGGCGGGCGAAGAGTTCCTCGAAATCAAGAAGATGCTGTTGCTGAAGTAAGCACCCACTGTACAGCGAGTTAGTGAAATGGGACCTCAAACCTCAAATTGGGGTCCCATTTCACTATATAAAACAGGTTTATAAATAGAAGGAGAAGCAACCATGCAGAACAGCGTGCGCAAGACGTTTCCTCTTGCCATCGCCCTGTTGCTCGCACTCTGTGGTGCCGCTGTCGCCGGGGACAACGCAAGTGTCGTCATTTCGCTGGATGGGGAACATGCCGCCGCCGGTGCTGGTGAACAAGTGCAGGTGCCACTGTCGGCCGCTGGAATGGTCGGGGTAAAGCAGTTTGAAGTTATCCTGACGGTATTGCCCGCGGATGCCTTCGATCTGGAGGCGACGACCTTTACCTCTGCTTTTGGTTTTTCGCCCGGTGTGGAATTGTTAGGAGACGGGCAGATCAAAAGCGGTGCGGCCACTCTCGGCGAGGCGGTAGATGGCGATGGTGCTTTGGGTGTTTTTACCCTCACGATGTCGAGTAGTTTTAGCAGGGAGTCCCCGGCCGAGCTTGTGGTGAGCAGCGTGTCCATAGGGTCGTCATCTGTGGACCGGGATGTCCTTGGTGCCGAGGGACTGTTTGTCGTCAACTGGGCCGTGCCTCCGCCGAATATGTTGCCGACCTCACCGCTCGACTTTAACCCGGCCTATTCCTCGGTCGGCACAGGTGCGGCCGCGGACGGCAGCCCCGGCGAGATCGAGTTCTCGGTCAATTTCACCGATGATGGTGCCCCGGCCAAGGGCCAAGTCATTGCTTGGGACATCACGAATGTGGGTTCTCGGTCGGTCTATCTGCTCGGTGTCGGCGAGGTGCCCTCCGGCGTGTACGTATGCCTGCGGAATGCGACCGATGACGCCGGCAATGCGGTGGTTCAGTTCGACTCCGAAGGCAACTTAAAGGCCGCGGCGACTTCGCTCGACGTTCGGGCGCGCACGACCGCTGTAAATCCGGTCGGTGATTCCATCGACTTGGCGGTTGACTTCAACGCCACTTGGGCGGTGCCAGATCCCGACAAGTTGATGTTCGTCTCGCAGGTTTCCCTCAATAGCGACGACAAGGCCCTCAACGAGCTAGTCGCGGGTCCGGGTACTAAAATCCCAGTCGTGCTGTCGGCGGCCGGGCTAGCCGGCGTGAAGCAGATTGAGGCCACCGTGACGGTGTCGCCCGCCGATGCCTTCGATCTAGAGAAAACCACGTTTACGGGTTCTGCTGCGTTTAGGCTGGCGGGTCCGGGCGTGGAAGTCTCCGGGAATCAGGTGCGAGGTGGCGCAGTCGTTATTAGCGATGCCGTAGATGGCGATGCCCATATAGGGAGCTTCATCCTCGTCACCTCGGACAACTTTACCGAGGAGACCGAGGCGGAGATTGTGGTCCACCAGGTATCCCTCGGCCCGTCGTCCGGCGTGCGCGATTACTTGGATGCCGAGTTGTTGAGTCGCAGCATGTACCTC
Source organism: Candidatus Latescibacterota bacterium (assembly GCA_965261395.1). Classification (GTDB taxonomy): domain Bacteria; phylum Latescibacterota; class UBA2968; order UBA8231; family UBA8231. The sequence goes on along the minus strand of OZ253462.1, from coordinate 134,907 downwards.
AACCGGCCGGATCCAGTGCTAGTCGCTACCGCGCGGCTGGTTGGCAACGCGTTGATTTCTGGGGCCGACGTGGGCGCGGTTGACGACGGCAGTCCCGGCGAGATCCAGTACTCGGTCAATTTCACCGATCTCTGGGGCAATCCGGGCGAGGGTCAGACCATCTTGTGGGACGTGTACAACCGGAGCGCGGAGTCGGTGTCCGTGCTCGGTATCGGCACGATTCCCCCTCATGGTAGCGCGTTCGTGCGCAATACGACCGATGCTGACGGCAATTCGTCGATTGAGGTTGACGCCGAGCTCGTGTCTTTCCTCAGCATTACGGCGGGCACTGCCACGGAGAATGCTGCCGGCAAGACCCTCGACTTGACGATTGACTTCAGCGCGGCTTGGGCTGCGGCCAAGCCGCTAGCTGCCCGGCCGTTGGCCAATTCGCTGAGTCAAAACTATCCCAACCCTTTCAATCCGGAAACGACGATCCCCTACGATCTGAGCAGCGAAGCTGTCGTCTCGCTGACGATTTACAACATCGCGGGTCAGGTCGTGCGCAAGCTGGTTGACGGCGAGTCGCTGGCCGCAGGTCAGTACCAAGCCGTGTGGGATGGCCGGAGCGAAAGCGGCGCTAGCGTCGCCAGCGGCATGTATTTTTACTTGCTCCATGCCGGCGACTACGTAGCTAAGCGCAAGATGGTGTTGCTCAGGTAGGTTCCTCAGCGGAAAAACAGTAGTAATTAGTTTGTGAAATGGGGCCTCAAAAGGGTCCCATTTCCTTTTTGTCGCCGCGACCCGTCGCAAGGTCGCGGCGTTATTGCGCTTGGATATGAAAATAAAGGTTTTATTTTTTGCTTCCTGCCGCGATGCCGTCGGCCACAAAAGCTGCGATTGGGAGATTGCCGAAGGCTACCGGGTCGCGGATTTGCAGCGCGAGCTGGTGGCCGCGTATCCGCAACTGGCCGCGGTACAGCAGGTGTTGTCGATTGCGGTCAATGCCGAGTACACGGGGAAGCATACCGTGTTAAAAGCAGGCGACGAGGTGGCGCTTATTCCGCCTGTAAGTGGGGGCTGACGTGTTCAAAATTACCGAAGACCCAATTGAACCCGGCGCTTTGTTTGCCGACGTGCTGCGCGCTGAAAATGGCGCGGTGGCCACGTTTGCCGGCGTGGTGCGCAATCACTCCGGGGACCGGCAAACCGAGTACTTGGTGTACGAAGCGTATCCGGCGATGGCCGAGAACAAGATGGCCGAGATTGGCGACGAGCTGAAGGCGCGGTGGGGCGTCGCGGATGTGGCGATGATTCACCGCGTGGGCCAGCTCGAAATCGGCGAAATTAGCGTGTTAATTGCCGTTGCTAGCCCGCATCGGGCCGAGGCGTTGGCTGCGTGTCAGTACGCCATTGATCGACTCAAGCAGATCGTGCCGATCTGGAAGAAGGAAGTGGGGGTCGGGGGGGAGAGCTGGGTTGAAGGGCCACAGGCAGCCGGCGAAGGCCGCTAGGATGGTGTTCAATTTTGGTTGGCTATTAGCAGGGCGGTTGGCAGGTGCTGGGCAGATTGGCGGTTGGGAAGGAATGGAGCGGCTGGAGGGCGATCTCGATTTGCTGGCGGCGCAGGGCGTCAAGGCGATTGTGTCGCTGACCGCCAACGCCCTGCAAGTGCGCGAAGTGGAGGCGCGCGACATGGCGTATTTGCACTTGCCCATTCAGGATATGCAGCCGCCGGCGCTCGGGGATATACGGGCGTTTGTCCAATTCGTCGATGAGGCAGTCGAGCAGGGACGGCCCGTGATGGTCCATTGCAGCGCGGGATTGGGGCGCACGGGTACGATGTTGGCGAGTTATTTGGTGCGTCAGGGCAGCAGCGCGGCGGACGCCCTGACCCAGGTGCGGAGTCTGCGCCCCGGCTCGGTGGAGACAGCCGCCCAAGAGCGGGCCGTATATGAATATGCCGCGCATCTTGCAAAAACGCGACGCCCCCGTTGTGATTGACATAGGAGGGCGGCGCGAGTACATTGAATGGAAGCGTGGCCGAGCGGCTGCACGCTAAAACCGGAAGGGAGGGTCGGATGGAAAAGGTTGAATTTCCCGATTGTTTGAAGTGCAAAGAAGGCGTTTTAATTCCGCTTTCCGACTATGGCAGGGACGGCGCGGCCATTCACTACAAGGCCTGGGTCTGCACGAATCCAAGTTGCGGATACCACATGAGAATAGACAACGGCGAGTTGAGTATCGGCGAAGAGCTCAAGAAGTCGTTTAAGTAACGGTCCCGTCTTCGCCTTTGGCACGCGGTAAAAGCAGTAGATCACCAGAAGAGGCCCCCTTTTGCGGAGCCTCTTCTGCTTATGGGGTCCCTTGTTGGCCAACATCAGTATAAGCAGTTGGGGAATCAGGGCTGGAGCACTGGTCCTATCTTTTGCGCTGTGGCTGCACGCGGTTACAGAGAAGTACTACGATAAGGAAATTGCAGTGCGCCTCCGGGTCGAAGTGCCGCCACCGGGCGAGGGCGCGGAAGGGGATCTGGTGCTGGCCAGTGAGGTGCCTCCCACGGTCCGCGTCTTGGTCACGGGAGGGGGCAAGGACCTGCTGTTTGACTTGGACGACGACTCCTTCATCTTGAAGCTGCGGGCCGAAGGTCGGTATCGGATCCACAGCCTGACTCCTTCCCAAATCACCAAACGGGCGACCGACTTGGATGTTGAAGTCAAGGAAATCCTCGAACCAAAAGAGCTAGCAATCACCCTAGCGCCGAGGCTGGAACGTGCTGTGCCGGTGCGGGTGCAGGCGAAGTTAGCCGTGGCCGCGGCCCACGTACAGGTGACGCCGCTGCAAGCCGATCCCGCGTTCGTCCGGGTGATCGGCCCCCGGCAGCAGGTCGCTGCATTGCGTTATGTGGAGACGGATTCGCTGGTCTTGCAGGATGTTACAGAAGACGTGGACGTGGAGCAGTCCTTGCGGCACCCCGAGCGCATGCAACTGGCGTTTGTGCCTGGGGCCGTGCGCCTGCGCGCGGCCGTGCAGATGTTGGCCGAAGACGATTTAATCGGAGTGCCGATTGCCGTGCGCCATGCCGGCGCGTCGCGTCTGCGGCCCGAGCCAGCCACCGCCCAGGTCAAGGTGCGCGGCGGGGTCAGCGTGATCACCGGGCTGGATCCAACTCGCGACATCGAGCTATACGTGGATTACGCCGAATATCAGGGGAGTACACTGCCGGTGCACAGCGCGGAAACAGCGCTTTTTGAGGTGCGCCAAATCGAGCCGGCCTACGTCGATTTGGTGAGCTATTAGGATGTTGGTGCTGGGGCTGGAGACCTCCTGCGATGAGACGGCCGCGGCGGTCGTCGATGAGTCGTACGTTGTGCATTCCAATATCATCTTTTCGCAACAAGATCACGCGCCATACGGCGGCGTGGTGCCCGAGTTGGCCTCGCGCGCCCATATGCGTGCGTTGGTGCCGGTCGTGCGGCAGGCCCTGGCGAGTGCGGGCATTGGTTGGGAAGAAGTGGATGGAGTAGCGGCGACGCGGGGGCCGGGCTTGGTCGGGTCGTTGATCGTGGGGCTGTCGCTGGCCAAGGGGTTGGCGTTGGCGCGCAACAAGCCGCTGATCGGCGTCCACCACTTAGAGGCCCACGTGTTTTCCAACTTGGTCGCCGCGCAGGTCGAGGTCCCCTTTCTGACGCTGCTGGTGTCGGGCGGGCACAGCGAGCTGATCTTGGTGCGCGAGCTCGGCTCCTACGAGGTGCTGGGCCGCACGCGCGACGACGCGGCCGGCGAGGCATTTGACAAGGTCGCCAAGCTGCTGGGCCTGCTGCCTGGGGAGGGGGCCGTGGCTGGCGGACGGCTCATCGCCGAACTGGCTGCGGACGGCGATCCCGCAGCCATTGACTTTCCCCGCGCGCTCGTGGGCGAGCTGGACTTCAGCTTCAGCGGCCTCAAAACCTCGGTGTTGCACTACGTGCGCTCGCTTTCCCCGCCCGCGCGCACGCAGCAGCTCGCCCATATTGCCGCCAGCTTCCAAGAAGCCGTGGTGGATGCCTTAGTCACCAAGACCCTGTTGGCCTTGGAGCGAGCAGACGTTGCGACCGTATGCCTCGCAGGCGGCGTTGCCGCCAACCAGCGTCTGCGCCAGCGCCTGCGCGCCGAGGTCGAGTGCCGAGGTTTGTCGTTCCATTGCCCGGCGTACGATTTGTGTACGGATAATGCCGCCATGGTGGGGGCCGTCGGGGCCTTTTACCTCAGCCGCGGCGTCCGCGATGGTCTCGATGTGGACGCCGCCCCCCGCCTGAGCTGGCGTGTCTGAGTGGTCGGATAGCCACCTCCAGTTAGCGGGACCCCGCGTATTCCTCGTCCTGCTACCCTTCCTACTGGCCTTCGTTTATTGGGTATATCAGCGGACGTACCCGGACGTTGAGCCCAAGCTCCGAATAGTGCTCGTGGTTTTGCGCGGCGCGGCCGTGGCCTTGCTGGTCATGGTGTTGTGCGAGCCGGTTTTGACGTGGTGGCACCAGCAGGTCATCCAGCCGCTGGTGCTGGTATTGGTCGATACGAGCCCAAGCATGAGGGTAGCCGAAGGGCCTTTCACGCGCCTGCAACAGGCTGTGGCCGTGCTGGGCGACGAGCGTTGGTCGGCGCGCTTGCAGCAGGCCGAAGTCCGCGCTTGGGGATTTGCCGAGTCCGCGCATCCGCTCGCGCTCGATACAGTCGCGGCCGCAAGCACTCGCGGTCAGGCGACCGATATAGGCCATGCACTCGTCGCCAGCTTGGAGGCGGTCGCCGAACGGGAGCGCGTGCAAGGCGTGGTCCTATTTTCCGACGGGGGCCACAACTTGGGCCGCGACCCGGTACAACTGAGTGCGGAACTGGGCGTGTCCGTGTACGCGCTCGGCGTAGGGCGCGCGGAGGTGCCCGTTGATGTCCAACTCGTGGACGTGCGCACGCCTGAGACCGGATACGTCGGTCAAAGCCAGCAAATCGACGCCGAGGTGCGGAGTTGGGGGTACGAGGGGCAGCGAGTGGAAGTCCAGCTCTACGAGGGCGAGCGGTTGCTCCAGAGACAATCCTTGCTGTTGGACAGCGATGGACAAGTGCAGCGCGTCTCGTTTGCGGTGACTCCCCAGCAGGCTGGGCCACGCATTTTTCGCGTGGTCGTCGCGCCTGTGGCCGGGGAGTTCGCGACGGCTGACAATGAGGCCCTCGCGTTTACCCACATTCTTGCAGGGCGCACGCGGGTGTTGTTGCTAGCCGGAGGCCCTAGCGAGGATTTGGCCTTTTTACGCCGCAGTTTAAGCGCGGATTCGAGTTGGGTTGTCGAGACCATGATTCAGCGGGAGTCGAACGCGTTCTACGGCGGTGCATGGAGTCCGGCTGTTTTGCAGGACCGGGACGTGGTGCTGCTGGTGAATCCGGGTGCGTGGCTGCTCAACGGCCCGCCCGCCGCCGCGTTGGTCCAGCACGTGTACGCCGGTGCCGGTTTGCTCGTGGTCGGTGGCCCCAAGATGGCACGGGCTTGGCGGCCCGCCTCGCCGCTGGCCGCACTTATGCCGCTTCAGGTGGCCGGCCCAGTGCCTTTTGTACCGGACGAGGTCTTGTTGCGGCTCAGCGCGGGCGGGCGACGTCATCCGATTGTGCGCCAGCCCGCGGGCGTGGATGATCCGTGGCCCCGATTGCCGCCGCTGCCGGGCTACTTTCGCACAGCGCAGCAGCGGTCGGGTACCACTGTGCTGGTAGAGAGCCTAGGCGGCGAGCCGGTCATAGCGGCGGGCACATATGGCGAGGGCAAGGTCATCGCTGCTCTGTCTGCGTCTTTTTGGCGCCTCGACCTAATGAGCAGCGGCGTCGATGGCCGGCCGCAGACCATTCGGACGTTCTGGCGCGATGCCACCCAGTGGCTCGCGCTCGACGCCCCGGGCGGGCGGGTCCGCGCCTCGACCGAGCGACCCGTGTACCGGGCGGGCGAGGAAGTGGTTTTCGCGGTACAGGTCTTCGACGAGTTGCTCAAGCCGCAGTCGGGGGCAACGGTGCAGGTCGCGCTGGCTGGGCGGGAAGCGTTCGACCTGCAATCACAAGGAGCCGGGTACTACCGAGGCGTCGCTAGTGGGCTGGCCCCCGGCGCGTATGAATACGAGGTCCGGGCCGCAGTAGATCAGGCCGCAGTGGGCGCGGTTACGGGCCGCTTTGTCGTTGAAGAGTACAGCATTGAGCTTGGGGATTTGCGCGCCGACCCGTTGCTCTTGGGCGGGCTGGCCCGTGCCAGTGGCGGCCGCGCCTATCCGCTCGAAGACTGGGAAGACATGCTGGAACAGCTCGCGCCGCGCAAGCGCTGGGTCGAGAAGGCCGAGGTCCTGCCGTTGTGGGGGCCGCTATGGCCCGCGCTTTTGGCCATTGCTCTGTTGGCCGCTGAGTGGTTTGGGCGCAAGCGCAGTGGCATGATCTGACGCGCCGCAAGATGCAAAAAACCGCGTTTTTGCTTATTTTTCAGTAACCCCCTCTTCCTCTCCAATCTGATTGCTTTCCAATCTTACTAGAGGAGTCTGCGCCTCTATGTCCGAGTTTTTGCACTATATGCCAAAAGGCAAGAAGAGACCCCAAGCGCTAGGGGTGCTTTTCCTCGGTCTCGGCGCGTTTTTGCTCGTCTGCTTGATGTCTCATTCGCCGCTCGATCCCCCCAATTCGAGCCGGTCGATGACTGAAAGTTTGAATTGGGGGGGGTGGATCGGCGCGTACACGTCGTATGGGGCCTTTGCGAGCATGGGACTGGCCGCGTACGTCTGGCCTATGCTCTTGCTGCTCTGGGGTTGGAATAGGGTACGTTGCCAGCCGTTGGCCCTTGCTGTGTGCCGCAGTGTGGCGCTTTTGCTCATGGCCGTCCTCATCAGCGTCGCTACGGGCCTGCCCGACTATTCGCCGCACACGGCGTACGCGCTGGGCGGCGTGCTGGGGACCCAGCTTAGTTTGGAAGTTCTCATACCGTATCTAGGGAGGTTGGGGTCGGCGGTGTTGCTGAGCGCGCTGTTTGTGGTGGCGGTGATTTTGACCCCCGGCCTAAACTGGCGGATGTTGGCGTGGTTGGGAGCTGGGGTGGCGGCGGTGTGGCGGTGGCTCGGGCGTCTGCGTCTCCCCCGCCTTGCTAGGCACAAGGGCAAAGCCGCAAAATGGGAACGCGATGAAACCACCATGGTGCGAGAAATGCGACCCGAGAGCGGCGCAGAGCTTCGGGTCGCGGATGCGGCCCCTCGGAAGCCAATGGTTGAAGAGGTTGCCGCAGTGGAGCCTCGGGTGCAGGAGCCAGCGCGCGTTGAGCGGCGCGAGCGCAAAAAGAAAAAGGAACCAGCGGTTGCAGATGCGGCTGTGCCGGCACCGGCGCGCCAACAAGAGCCCGCCGAGCCCGCCCGCCCGCCCGCCAGTGGTCGCTACGAAGTCCCCAGCACCCAGTTGCTAGACGAAGTGCCCGCCAGCCACAGCGATGTCTCTAAGGAGACCTTGCTGGAAAACGCCAAGATTTTGGAAAATGCGCTGGGCAATTTCGACGTGGACTGCCAGGTCGTGGAGGTGAGTCCTGGGCCGGTGGTGACGCGCTACGAGGTGGAACCAGGTCAGGGGGTCAAGGTCAATCGCATTGCCGCGCTGTCGGACGATCTGGCGCGGGTGATGAGCGCGCAGGGCATTCGCATTCAAGCGCCAGTGCCGGGCAAATCCGTGGTTGGGGTGGAGATTGCCAATCAGCAGCGGGAGACCGTGTACTTGCGCGATATCCTCGAAGACGAGGTGTTCAGCCGCTCGGATTCCAAGCTGGTCATGGCGTTGGGCAAGACCATTGCGGGCGAGCCGTGTGCCGCGGATTTGGCCAAAATGCCCCATCTATTGGTCGCCGGTGCCACCGGGGCCGGCAAGAGCGTGTGCCTGAACAGCCTGATTTGCAGCATCCTCTTCAAGGCTACGCCGGACGAAGTGCGCTTTATCATGGTCGATCCCAAGGTCGTCGAATTGATGATGTACAACGATATACCGCACTTGCTGGTGCCGGTTATCACCGAGCCGAAGAAGGCTGCGGAGGCGTTGAAGTGGGCTGTGGCCGAGATGGAAGCTCGCTACCAGAAGCTGGCCAAGCTGGGCGTGCGCAATATGTCCGACTACAACGCCAAGCTGGCGCAGGTCCAAGCCGAGGCCGCAGAAGACGGCGTCGAGCCTGAGAAGCCACTGGCGTACATCGTGATCGTAATCGACGAATTCGCCGATTTGATGCTGACAGCTCCCACCGATGTGGAGACCTCGCTGATGAGCTTGGCGCAGAAGTCGCGCGCGGTGGGCATTCACATCATCTTGGCGACCCAGCGGCCTTCGGTAAACGTGATTACCGGGGTAATCAAGGCCAACTTCCCTTCGCGCATTGCCTTCCAAGTGGCGTCGAAGACGGATTCGCGCACGATCCTCGATCTCAACGGGGCCGAGCGGCTCTTGGGGATGGGCGATATGCTCTTTCTGCCGAGCGGCCAAGGCGAGCCCCTCCGCGTCCACGGAGCCTTTATTTCCGGAGCGGAAACCGAGCGCTTGGTCGAGGCATTGAAGGAGAGTCCGTACGAGGCCGAGGAAGTTGCGGTGTTTTCCCAGCAGCCGGATATTAACGCGGCTTCCGCTGCGCGCGACGACCTTTTTGACGATGCCGTGCGCTTAGTCGCCGAACACCGGCAGGCTTCCACGTCGTTTTTGCAGCGGCGCTTGAAAGTGGGTTATTCCCGGGCTGCGCGTTTGATGGACGAGCTGGAGGCCGCCGGTATCGTCGGGCCGATCGTTGGGGCGAAGCCGCGCGAGATCCTCGTCGAAAGCGAGGAAGAGGAGTACGCGGAAGAATGAGACTGTGGTTGTGGGTTGTTCTTTGCGTGGGCTTAGCGACCAGCGCAGCCTTCGGGCAGAGCGGCGACCAGATCATCGCTATGGTGCAGAAGCGCCTTGCTAGCTACAAGACGTTTTCAGCCCGCTTTGAAAAGCAATTCTACTGGGCAGTGCTGGACAAGTACCGCAGCCGCGAGGGCCGGATCTATTTGCGCCGCCCGAATCGCTTTCGCATCGAGCTGGAAGGAGGCGATGTGGTAGTGGCCGATGGCGAGTCCGTCTGGTCGTACGTCGTGCACAACGGCCAAGTGGTGATCAGCCCATACGAGGCGGAAATAAAGACCCCTTGGGAAGTGTTTTTTGACTATACCGAGCGCTACGTGCCCATTGCGGTGGAGGAGAGTGCGTTGGGGGGGCGGCCTTGCTATTTGCTGGTCATGGCACCGGAAAACGAATCCTCTGTGGTCGAACAGATGCGGATCTGGGTGGATCCCAGGAGGTGGTTTCTGCTGCAAGTGGAGCAGCGCGAGGCCAATGGCAATCGCACCGCGTACGTGCTCAGGGATCACCGCACCAACAAGAGGATAGCCGACGAGGTTTTTTCTTTTGAGGTCCCCGAAGGGGTGGAGGTGCTGGATACGAGGGAACCCCCCGTTGAATAAGAGAGTGTGGTGGTGTGCGGCCCTGTTGATGCACGCCGGGGCTTGGGCTGTCGCGGCGGATCAGAATATCTGGATTCTGTTGCGCGACAAAACAGATGCCGACGGACAGCGCATCGCTTGGGTGGGTTTGGGGGCCGGTCATGCAGACGCGGAATTGGACCTGCCCGTCAGCCAGCACTATATCGAGCGCCTGCGGGAGATGGGGGCGGAGGTGCGCTTTTCCTCGCGTTGGCTCAACGCGATCAGTGCTCGGGTCTCGCCCGAGGTGCAGCGCCGAGTGCAGGCCGCGGACTTTGTCGTCGCAATTCGGCCCGTGCAGCGCTTGCAGCGGCCCAGCCCGCGGTCGCCGGTGCCGCTTGCCAGCCCCAAGTTGCTGCAAAGCCATTATGGCCTCGCCTTTGAGCAGTTGGCCCAAATCGCCGTTCCCCCCCTACACGACCGGGGTTTCACAGGCGCTGGGGTGCGCGTGGCCTTGCTCGACAACGGCTTTCACTACGCCGAACACGCGGCCTTCGATTCAATCCGCGTGGTGGCCCAGCGCGACTTTGTCAATGGTGACGAAGTAGTCGGCGACGAGGCTGATCAACCGATCACGGGCGACGAAATGAGCGGCAGCCAAAACTTGCACGGTGCGCAAGTACTTTCCCTGCTGGCAGGCTACCACCCCGATCACTTTATCGGTGTGGCGCCCGACGCCGAGTACATCTTGGCCAAGACCGAACTAGACGACACCTTGCCCGAAATGCCTTCGGAGGAGGATCGCTGGGTCGCCGGTTTGGAATGGGCGGACAGCTTGGGGGCACAGGTGGTCAACAGTTCACTGGGCTACAATAGGTGGGATGACGGCACCGGATACTCGCCGGCGGATCTAGACGGAGAAACCGCGCTGACGAGCGTGGCGGCGGCGTTGGCGGTGCGGCGCGGCATCGTGGTGGTGGTGGCCGCGGGTAATGAGGCCAACGGGGATTGGCACTACATAACGGTCCCAGCAGACGCCGACGGCGCGATTGCGGCGGGAGCGGTAGATGTGCCCGGCAGCGATGAGCGCGTGCCGCAGATTGCCTCCTTTAGCTCGCGGGGGCCAACGGCCGATGGCCGCATTAAGCCGGATGTGGTCGCGCCCGGCAGCGGTGTGGTGGTCGCAGATCTGCGGCGCGGCGGTTATGTGCGCAGGGGCGGCACGTCCTTTGCCTCGCCCTTGGTGAGCGGGGTGTGCGCCCTGTTGTTGCAAATCCATCCCAAATGGGAACCGGCCCAAGTGCTGGAGGCTTTGCGCTCTACCGCGCTGGACTTGGGCGCAGCCGGTCCCGACACGGTGTATGGCTGGGGGCAGATAAACGCGCTGGCGGCCAGTGGTCTCGCCGAGGAGCTGCCGAAGGAGGATCGTCTGTTGGCACCCTTTCCCAATCCAGCGCGGGACGGGGAGGTGCATTTCCCGGTGCAGCTAGCCGAGCGCGGCCGCGTCGAGTTGAGGGTTTTTGACGTAGCTGGCCGGTTGGTGTTTGCCGAGCGTTGGGACCTGTGGCCGGGGAGCCACGACCGGCCGGGCCGCGCCCCGCGCTGGACGCCGGGCCGGGCCGCGGCCAACGGGATCTACTTCTATCAACTGCGGGCGCCTAACCGCAGCCACTTGGGCAAAATTGCCCTTGTGCGCTAGGGTTCTCTGAGGAGACGCCATGGTGATCCCAGCAAGCGAGCGCAAGAAGCAGTTAAACAGACGCCTGCGGTTGCTCAACCGCATCGCCCTAGGCGGCGTGACCCTCTTCGTGCCAATCTACATTGGGGTGAGCCTGACGAGCAGATCGGCGGACAAGCTGGAGAATTTGACCAACCTGTTCGCCAACATCAACAACCAAGTTACTTTGACGGTGCCCCCGGATGGGGTGCGCTACATGCACTTTTTCCACGGCCCGCCCGACGAGGGCCACAAATTCGTGCTCATCGACGTGCGTTTGCAGGTGAATTTGCAGCTCGCTTGGGCGATTGTGCCGCGGTGTTTTCAACTCGTTGACGACCGCGGGCAGCGGTATTACCCACTGTCGCGATCGCCGTTTTTTATTCAACACAGCGACCAGCTCAAGGGGACCAAGGGCGTGGTTTACGAGGGGCAGCTACTCTTTGAGATACCCTCTGAGCGCAAGCACGAAAGCCTCCTTTTTGATCGCTATAACGAAACCGAGGAAGACGACAATGGCCACGATTGAGGAACAGTTGGCAAGCGGGCGACAGCAGCTAGAGCGGCTGAGAGGGTATCTTTGACATAAGTGGTAAGAAGGAAGAGCTGGCCTCGCTAGAAAAGCGCATGGCCGGCGCGGACTTCTGGAGCGACCGACGGCAAGGTGAATCCGTCGGCAAGGCGGCGCGCATCCTCAAGGACACCATCGCGGATTGGGAGACCTTGGACGCGCAGTTGGAGGACTTGGACCAACTGCGGCAGATGGCGGCCGAAGAGAGCGATGCAGAGGCGCTGACCGAGGTCGAAGCCGAGGTCGAGCACGCGATGCGGGGCATTGGCGAATTGGAGTTTCGCACGATGCTCAGCGAAGAGGACGACCCCAAGAACGCAATTTTGGTCATTCACTCGGGGGCAGGGGGCACGGACGCAGCCGAATGGGCGTCGATGCTGATGCGCCTGTACACGCGCTGGACCGAGCGCCGCGGCATGGAGTGCGCCGTCGTGGATCTGCAGCAGGCCGAGGAAGCTGGCATCAAGGGCGCAACCATTGAGGTTAGGGGAGATTATGCGTATGGCTACCTCAAGGCCGAGGCCGGAGTTCATCGCTTGGTGCGGCTTTCGCCGTTTGATACGAGTCACCGCCGGCACACTTCGTTTGCCTCGGTTTTTGTCTATCCAGAAGTCGAAGACGATATCGAGGTTGATCTCAACGACGAGGACGTGAAGGTCGAGACCTATCGTTCCGGGGGCGCGGGCGGCCAACACGTGAACAAGACCGCCTCGGCCGTGCGGGTCACGCATCTGCCCACTGGCATTGTCGTCCAGTGCCAAAACGAGCGCTCGCAGTTCAAGAACAAGGCCACGGCGTTTAAGGTGCTGAAGGCGCGTTTATACCAGCACCTCAAGGACGAACAGCAGCAGCAACAGCTCGCGGTGGAGAGCACCAAGAAGAGCATTGACTTCGGGTCGCAGATCCGCTCCTACGTGCTCCATCCATACACCATAGTCAAGGACCACCGCACCGCTTGCGAAACGGCCAATGTCCAAGCGGTAATGGACGGAGACATCGACCGCTTCATCCGAGCCTATTTGACCGAGGGACAAGCGTGAGCATCGCTTTGTTTGTCGCCTGCCGCTACCTGCGCTCCAAACAGCGCGAGGGTTTCTTCTCGGTCATCGCTTATATGGCCGTTGGTGGAGTGATCTTGGGGGTAGCGGCTTTGGTAATAATCCTCTCGGTGACGAATGGTTTTGCCGGCGAAGTCAAAAATCGGCTGATCGGTATGAACGCCCATGTCAACATTCGCCGCTTCGACGGCGGCCCCATTGCGGACTGGGACGCGCTGTTGCAGCAGGTGAAAGGGTCTGCCGGGGTAGTGGGCGCGGCGCCGGTGGTGGACTCCAAGGTCATTGTTGCCTCGCAGCTCGACTTGGGCCGGGTCGATGGCATTCCCGTGTGGGGCATTGATCCGGCGACCTTTCCGGCGGTTTCCGACCTGACCGAACACCTGCGCTACGCCAATCCAGCAGGACAGCTACGCCTCGGCTTGCTTGCAGAGCTAAACAAGCGGGGGATTGTCCTCGGCGAATACTTGGCGCGGCGCTTGCACGTGGGGCCGGGTTCTGAGGTATTGCTGATGACGGTGCAGAATCTCGATGTGGAAGCAGCCGTAATGGACGGCTTCTCGCCTCGCCCGTGGTCTTTTTTTGTCACCGATCACTTTGAAAGCGGCATGTACCAGTACGATGACAACTATGCTTTTATTCATATAGAAGACGCCCAGCGCATGCTCGAATTGGGCGATGCGATTACCGACATCCACATCCGCGTCGCAGACATCTACCAAGCGCCTGCGATCCGCGACCGCTTGGCCGGGGAGTTGGGTTATCCCTATCAGGTGCGCGATTGGACTCAGCTTTTTCCCGAGTTCTTCCGCTGGATCGAGTTGGAAAAATGGGCGATCTTCCTCGCGCTGAGTCTCATCGTGCTGGTCGCGGCCTTTAACATCATGTCGATCTTGGTCATGTCGGTGCTGATCAAAACGCCCGAGATCGGCATCTTGCGGACGATCGGTTGCACCGTGGGCGAGATTTATCGCATCTTTGTCTATCAGGGCTTGGTCATTGGCGGCATTGGCACCTTCTTGGGCTGCTTGATCGGCTTTGCGCTGTGCTGGGCCCAACAGCGCTTTGCCCTGATTTCCATTCCCGGCGACATGTATTTCATCAGTTCGTTGCCCGTGGATATGAGTGTTGTGGACTTTGCCTTGGTGGCGGCGATTAGCATGGTCATTTGTTTGGCGACGTCGATTTATCCGGCGCGCAAGGCCGCTGGGTTGATGCCCGTAGAAGCCATTCGGTATATAATGTGATATGGTGAAACAAGCCGACATCGTCCTCGAAGCGCGCGGGTTGCGCAAGGTGTTCGACACGGGCAGCGCGGGTTTGGAAGTGCTCAAAGGCGTGGACTTAGCAGTGCGGGCGGGCGAGTTGGTCGCGGTCATGGGCGAGTCCGGAGTTGGCAAAAGCACCTTGCTGCACCTGTTGGGTACGCTCGACCTGCCGACGGCCGGCCAATTGCGGATCGCCGGCATCGACGTGCTCAACCTCGAAGATCAGGCCCTATCGCGCTTTCGCAATCGGCACATTGGCTTCGTATTCCAATTTCACTACCTGTTGCCGGAATTTACTGCGCTGGAAAACGTCTTGTTGCCAGCGCGAGTTGCTGGCGTCGATCGCCGCAAGGAGGCTCTTGAGCTGATGGATTCCGTCGGGCTAGCCGACCGCTTGCACCACCGGCCTGGGACGCTGTCGGGCGGCGAGTGTCAGCGGGTGGCCGTGGTGCGAGCGCTGGTCACCCAGCCCTTGGTCGTGCTGGCCGACGAGCCGTCGGGCAATCTCGATGAGGCGGCGAGCGCGGCTCTGCACGAACTGCTGGCCGGATTGGCCCGGGAGCGTGGGCAAGCTTTTGTGGTGATGACCCACGACCGCCAATTGGCCCAGAGCATGGATCGCCAGGGACGCATAGAAGCGGGCGTGTTGCATATGGAAGACGGCACGACATGAAAAAATGCGGAGTGTGCGCCAAGCGCGAGGCCGTGGTGGCCTTTACTCATATCGTTGATGACGTAAAACAGACGCTCTTGCTCTGCCACCAGTGCGCTAGCGAAAAAAACATCAAGGTGCGGATAGCTCCGGCTGCACAGGCCGAAGACGCGCCCGTGTTGGTGAAGGAAATTAAGATAGAGCTGGCCAAGCTGGCCGGGGCTGAAGGCGACGGGGGAGCACGCTGTCCAACCTGCGAGATGAGCTACGAGGAGTTCAAAAAGATTGGCCGCCTTGGCTGCCCGCATTGTTACGATGCCTTTGCCCCACAGCTAGAGCGTCTGCTCAAGCGCATCCACGGCGACAACAGGCACCGAGGCAAGGGGCCGATGGAAGCGGCACAAAGCGCCCAAGCGACCGACGAACTGGAGCGATTGCGTGAAAAGCTGGCCCAAGCGGTAGCGGAAGAGGCGTTTGAAGAGGCAGCTCAGCTCAGGGACCACATCCGCGTCCTCGAAGGAAAATAGCCGTGAATATTGAGGACCTCGTTTACAATGCGGCTAGCTGGCTCAGCGGGGAAGGGGATGCCGACGGCATGGTCGTTAGCTGCCGTGCCCGCTTAGCCCGCAACCTTGCGGCGTGGCCTTTTGCGCCGAAGACCGCGCTCAAAGACCAAGAGAAAATCATTGAACAGGTCCTGATTGCTGCCCCAAAGTGCCTCCCTATGCGCGATGCGGCCTTTTTTAAAATGAACGCCCTACAGGCCAATCAGCGCCAATTGCTGGTGGAGCGCCACCTGATTAGCCCAGCTCTCGCCAAAAGCAAGGGCCAGCGCGGCGTGCTCTTCAATGCAGACGAGTCGCTCAGCGTGATGATCAACGAGGAGGATCACCTCCGCTTGCAGGCCATCCTCCCCGGTTTGCAAACACACGCGGCGTGGCAGCGGGTTGATGCGCTCGACGACGAACTCAGGAGCGAATTGGAGTGGGCGCAATCGGAGCGCTGGGGCTTCTTGACGGCCTGCCCGACCAATACGGGGACGGGCTTGCGGATATCGGTGCTCATCCATCTGCCGGCCTTAGTCCTGACCGAGGATATGGAGCGGGTGATGCGCGGTTTGGCCCGGATGGCTTTCGCGGTGCGCGGTTTCTACGGAGAAGGCACCAATGCGGTGGGCAATCTGTTTCAGATATCCAATCAAGCCACCATGGGCGTGGCTGAAGGGGAGATCGTCGAGAAGCTCTCGGAGGTGACCCAACAGATTATGAGCCACGAAAAAGAGGCGCAGGCGGCCCTGCTGGCAGGCGCTCCTGCTCAAGTGGAGGACAAGGTTTGGCGGGCGTATGGAATTTTGCAACACGCGCGGGTGTTGAGCGGTCAGGAGTTTATGAACTTGCTATCGGCGGTGCGCTTAGGGTGTAGTTTGGGGCTGATCGGCGGCTTGCCCTTCGGCTTTATCAACAAGCTAATGATCGTTACCCAGCCCTCGCATTTGCAGGCCGAAGCCCAAGCGGATCTCTCGCCGGCAGATCGCGATGTGCGCCGCGCCGAACTGGTGAGGCGGTACTGGGCCGAACAGGAGGGGTCATCTTGACAACAATCTGCCCTTTTGGTAGGTTCAAAATCAAGAGTTATCCAGCAAATTTTGTGATGCTCGATATTCAATTCATGCTCTCCGAATAGTCGAGAATCAAGCTTCCTTACTTACATAGGCTGATTGTGGAGGACAACTAGATGAATAACATGTTCACTGAAAACGTAAAACAGGTAATGAAGCTGGCGCGCGAGGAGTCGGCGCGCTTAGGCCATAACTACATCGGCACCGAGCATTTGCTGTTGGGCATTATCAAGGACGGCAAGGGCAAGGCCGTGGCCGTGCTGACGAACTTGGGGTTGAGTTTGGAGACGGTCAAACAGTCGGTGGAAGACTACGTGACCACCTCGGGTGGCACCATGACCATCGGCGAGGTGCCCTATACCCCCCGTGCTAAACAGATCCTCGAGGTAGCGGCCAACGAGGCCAAGGAGATGAAGACACAGTTCATCGACGTCGAACACCTGCTCCTAGCTCTGCTCAAGGACAAGGAA
Organism: Candidatus Latescibacterota bacterium; assembly: GCA_965261395.1. Classification (GTDB taxonomy): domain Bacteria; phylum Latescibacterota; class UBA2968; order UBA8231; family UBA8231. The sequence goes on along the minus strand of OZ253462.1, from coordinate 118,116 downwards.
GGGGTTGCTGCGCAGATTTTGGCCGCCTTTGGAGTCGATTACAAAGCGGCCATGGAAGAGACCTTGGCCGTACTCGAAGGCAAGACTACTGGTCGCAAGGAAAAGGGCAAGAAGAGCAAGACACCCTTTCTCGACCACTTTGGTCGCGATCTGACCCAGTTGGCGCGCGAGGGGAAGCTAGACCCGGTGATCGGCCGCCAAAAGGAGATTGAGCGCGTCACGCAAGTGCTCAGCCGCCGCAAGAAGAACAATCCCATCCTAATCGGCGATCCGGGCGTCGGCAAGACGGCCATTGTCGAAGGGCTAGCCCAGCGCATCATTGAAAAGCGCGTGCCGCAGATCCTCCTCGACAAGCGCTTGGTCACCCTCGATATGGGCGGAGTAGTCGCTGGCACCAAATACCGAGGCCAGTTTGAAGAGCGCATCAAGGCGGTGATGAACGAGCTCCAGCAAAACTCCGAAGTCATCATTTTTATCGACGAGCTGCACACCATTGTCGGCGCTGGCAGTGCCGAGGGTACGCTGGACGCTTCCAATATGTTCAAGCCCGCTTTGGCTCGCGGCGAATTGCAGTGCATCGGGGCCACCACCCTCGACGAATACCGCAAGCACATCGAGAAGGACGGGGCCCTCGAGCGGCGTTTTCAGAGCATCATGGTCGATCCACCCTCGCTCGAGGACACTATTGAGATCGTCAAGGGGCTGCGCTCCGGCTACGAGAGCCATCATCACGTGGAGTTTGCCGACGATGTCGTCGCCTATGCGGTGCGCCAAGCCGACCGCTACATAAGCGACCGCTACTTGCCCGACAAGGCCATTGATGTGATTGACGAGACGGGCTCGCGCGTACATTTGGCTCGGCTCAGCCCGCCGGAAGAAATCGGCCGGATCGAGGCCGAGATACAGGAGATCAACCGCAAAAAGAACGAGGCGTCCGAGCACCAGGATTTCGAGAACGCGGCCGTGCTGCGCGACAAGGCGCTCCAGTTGAATGAACAGCTACAAAACAAACGCCAAGCGTGGGAGGAAGCGGTCCGCGACGAAGTGGTCGAAGTGACGACAGACGACATCGCCGAGGTCATCGCCAGTATGACTGGCATCCCGATTGCGCGGCTGGCCAAGACCGAGACCGAGCGCCTGCTGGCCATGGAAGAGGCGCTTACCAAGAACATCGTTGGTCAGCAACAGGCGGTCGCGGCGATTGCGCGGGCCATTCGCCGCAGTCGCGCGGGCCTGCAGGATCCCAAGCGGCCCATCGGCTCGTTTATCTTTCTCGGCCCGACGGGCGTGGGCAAGACCGAGTTAGCCAAGCGGCTGGCCGAATTCCTCTTCGACGACGCCGAGGCGTTGATTTCGGTCGATATGTCTGAGTACATGGAGAAATTCGCGGTGTCGCGCCTGATTGGCGCACCTCCGGGCTACGTGGGTTTTGACGAGGGGGGGCAACTTACCGAGCGGGTCCGCCGCCGCCCCTATTCAGTAGTTCTGTTAGACGAAGTCGAGAAGGCCCATCCCGATGTCTTCAACATCCTGTTGCAAATCCTCGACGAGGGGCGGCTCACCGATAGCACGGGCCGCAAAGTAGATTTCTGCAACACCGTGCTGATTATGACTTCTAACGCAGGTAGTCGGGAGGTGGGCACGGGCGGTGTATTGGGCTTTCAGAAGTCTGATTCCGACTCGATGTACGCGCAGATGGAGGGCAAGATCAACGACGCCTTAAAAAAGACCTTCAACCCCGAATTTCTCAATCGCGTTGACAACACCATCATTTTCCACGCCCTCGACAAAGAGCACATCGCCGCCATCATAGATATTCGCTTGGAGGAATTCAAAGCGCGTTTGGCACCGCAGGACATTCAATTGCGCGTTACGCCTGGGGCCAAAACTTTGCTCGCCGACAAGGGTTTTGATCAGGCGTATGGCGCGCGCTATTTGGAGCGGACCATCCAAAAAATGATCGAAGATCCGCTGGCTGAGGAGATTCTCCAGGGCCGCTTTGGCGAGGGCAGTCGCATTCGCATCACCAAAAAGGGCGAGGAACTAGTTTTCGACGAGGAGCGTCGAGAGGATGCGGGCGCAGAGGTGAAGAAGAAGCGCGCGACCACGAACTAATATGAAAAATTTCCGCACTATACTTTTTGCAGTAGTCTCTGTGGGGTTGATGGGGAGCGCGGTCGAGGCTCAGGAGGTTGTCTCGATCGAGGTTCAGGGTGAGCTGCGCAAGGTGGCCAAGTCGCTGATACTGACTACGGTAGGCTTGGAGCCTGGAGTTGAGCTGTCGCAAGAGAACGTGCAGCAGGCGGTGCGCGATCTCCAGGGGCTCAACGTCTTTGAGGATATCCAGATATGGGGCGATCCCGTCTCCGAGGGAATCAACCTGATCATCATGGTTGAAGAATATCCGTCCTTAGAGGGTTTGCAGTTCAAGGGGCATAAAAATCTCAAAGAGAAGGAGTTCAAGGAGGCGCTGAGCTTGGTCACCGGTCAGGTTATCGCGCCGAGGGATGTGGTGCGGGGCGAACAGAAAATCCTCGACCTCTATCGCGAGAAGGGCTATCTACGCGCCGAGGTCAAGGGCCAGACCTTTGCCGGCGCGGAAGAGGGAGAGGTATTCCTCCAATACGACATCAAGGAGGGATCCAAGGTGCAGATCAAGCAGATCCGCTTGGTCCAGCACCGCGCCGACGGCACGGTAATCGACGGCCGCAAGCTGCCAGCGCGCAGCCCTCGGCGTCCGCAAAAGTGGGACGGCCAAGGCCCGGAGCCGCGCCGGTTGGTGTCGTTGATGGAGACCGAGGAGAAGCGCTGGTGGCGCAAGGGCGAGTTCAACGGCGATACGTACGAGGAGGACAAGCAGAAGCTGCTGGCGTACTATCGCAGCCTGGGCTTTCAGCAGGCAGCCATAGTGCGCGACAGCGTCTATTACGACTCGACGCGGCGGCACTTGTTCATCAACGTGGAAATCGACGAGGGGCTACAGTACCGGTTGGGCCAAGTCGCTTGGGAGGGCAACGAGCTCTTCGGCACCGACGAGTTGGTGGGGAAGCTGGAGTTGCAGGAGGGGATGGTATATGCGCGCTCGGGGCCAGAGCTAGCCGATTTGGCGCGCTTTGTCTATTACGAGAAGGGCTACTTGGACACCCGAGTGGTGCCGCAAGAGACAATTCGCAACGACTCAATTGACGTGTCGTTTCAGGTGTTTGAAGGGCAGCCGTGGACTATTCGCAAGATCGAGATCGCCGGCAATACCAAGACGCGGGAGAAGGTGATCCGGCGCGAGATCGAATTGCGTCCGGGCGATATTTATCAGCAGAATCTCGTCCAAGAAAGTCAGCGGCGCATAGTTCTGTTGAACTTCTTCAAGGATGTGCAAATCCAGCCTCAGTATAGCACAGGCGAAGGCGAGCGGCTGGTGGATATGGTATTTAACGTCGATGAGCGGCCGACCGGGCAAGCGTCTATGGGGGCGGGGTATTCAGACCGCGACAAAATGGTGGGCCAGCTCGGATTGCAGATTCCCAACTTCCGCGGGATGGGCCAGAGTCTAGACTTTAACTGGGAGTTTGGCACCCGACGCGAGCAATTCCTAGTGGGTTTTACCGAGCCTTGGCTCTTCGACACCCCAACTAGTTTGTCGGCGCGCGCTTATACGCAAAACATCCAGTACTACGACTACCGGCGAGCCGACTATCGGCTAAACAATAGCAATTCGATCCTCTGGAAATCCAATCGCAAGTCGATCAATGTGCGCGTGGGCCGGCGGTTGAAGAAACCGGCCAATTCCAGCCTTTCGTTGGGTTATCGCCTTTATAGCCAAGGCTATTCTGACTTTGCAGACGGTAACGCTCCATTGGCAAGCGATCCCAGATACCAAGATCGGCTTACGAGCCGCTTTGAGTTGATCTATACCCGCGATACGCGCGACCGGGCCGAGTTTCCGACCAAGGGGACGCTCTTTAGCTACACGCCATCGGTCGCGACTTCGATCGTGGCTGGCGATGTGGACTTCCACAACCACGAAGTGAATTTCAACTACTACCGGCCGAGTTGGTGGAAGTTCGTCTGGAGTTTGGAGACCAAAGTCGCGGTTATAGATGGTTTTTCCGACTGGGACGACAACCACATTTCGTATTATGACCTGTTTACTCCGGGCGGTATTGATTACTGGGACGGACAGGTCCGGGGCTATCCGGATTACTCTTTGGGCCCAAAGGACGAGGCCAGCGGGATTCCTCTCGGCGGCCGCTCGATGATGGTGTTGAATCTAGAATACCGCTTTCCGATAGCCGAGCAACAAGTGTACGGCATCCTCTTTGCAGATGCGGGCAACGCTTGGAGGACGATTCCCGACCTCAATCCCTTAGACCTCAGGCGCTCGCTGGGCTTTGGTTTTCGCGTCCAGACGCCGATGCTGGGGATGATCGGCTTCGACTTCGGCTATGGTTTTGACCGCAAGGATGTCGATGGCGCGCCGGCTGGCTGGAAGACTCACTTCCAGTTTGGACCGCAGTTTTACTAGTTCCCGATCGCAGGGGCAAAAGACGAAGCCCAAGATGTCGTCTGGCATCTTGGGCCTTCTTATGTCCGCTGTTTCACAAATTTATGCCAAGTAGTATCTTATACACCTACTTGGGGTAAGAGAAAACAGCGGGTTATACAGAAGAACGGGTCGACGAGAGATTTGCTATGGCCAAACAGTTGATCTGCATACTTGTCTTAATCGTTCTGATTTCTCTTGCCGGGTGTGTCCCTGGCGACGGGAAACACACCGAGGTGAATCCCGCCGGGTTTTTCTGGGGAATCTGGCACGGTTGGATTGCTCCCATATCGCTCATCTGGGGCCTGTTTGACTCGGCTATCCGCTTCTATGAAACGCAAAACACCGGCTGGTGGTACGATGCGGGGTTTTACATTGCCGTTATCAGCGGTTTCGGCGGGCTCTCCTTGTCGCGGCGCAACCGCAAATAGTCGTCTGACACCTAATTCCTGCTCCATCGTTAACAGCGAGAGTAACGCAGTTGAATTAAAAAGAAACGCAACTTCAATCCCATTGATTTTCGTCCATAAATTCGTCCATAAAGAGGAGTAGATATGAGACGTGCCCTATTGTTCTCCCTCGTCGTGGCTTGTTGCGCCACGAGTGCCTCGGCTCAGCTAAAAATAGGTTATATCGATTCAGAAGTGCTCAAAGAGCGTCTGCCCGAATTCCTGGATGCGCAGCGCACGTTGGACCAGCTGCGCCAGGATTACGAGAACCAGGCCAAGGACCGCGAGGCCAAGCTGCTTAAGCTGGAAGAGGATTTTCGTCGGCAGGAGTTGCTGTTGAGCGAGGCGAAAAAGGCGGAACTACAGGCCGAGTTTGAGACCAAAGTGCAGCAACTCCGACAATTTACCCAAGGGAAATTCGGCCCCGAAGGCGAGTTGATGCGCAAGAATATCGAGTTGTCCGAGCCGATCTTTAAAAAGATCAACGATGCCATTCAGGTCATGGCCGAGGAAGAGGCCTACGACTTCATTTTCGACGCTGCTGCGCCTTCGAGCGGGCTAGTGTTCGCCAAGGAGGCGTACGATCTGACCGAGTCGCTGCTGGAGCTGATGGAGAAGGAGAAGGAAGAGGCAGAAGAGTGAACCTAACGGAGATTCTCGAGCTGTTGCCACATCGCTATCCGCTGTTGCTCATCGACCGCATCCTCGAATTGGTGCCTGGGGAACGCGTCGTGGCCTTGAAGAATGTGACGGCCAACGAAGCGTTTTTCCAGGGGCATTTTCCCGGTTATCCAGTCATGCCCGGAGTGCTGATCATCGAGGCACTGGCGCAAGCGGGTTGCGCGATGATGCTGCACGGCGTGGAAAATCCCGAATCCAAGGTGCCTTTTTTCGCCGGGATTGATCGCTGCAAATTTCTCCGCCCGGTTGTGCCGGGGGACCAACTGCGGCTGGAGCTAAAGGTGCTCAGGCAGCGGGGCGGGTCTTGTAAGTTGCAGGGGCGAGCACTAGTAGGGGAGGAAGTGGCCGCAGAGGCGGAGATTATGGCGGTATTGGGGGAGCGGGAAGGCAGTTGAGGTACACCTGATGGATCGCCTTTATCACGTCCTCGAAGCTCAGCAATTCGACCTAGACTTGATAGACGCCATTTTCTCCACGGCTCAAGAGATGGAGCAAGTAGTTCAGCACTACGGATCCAATATCCTCAATCGCCGGGTCATGGCAACGCTGTTCTACGAGCCTAGTACGCGCACGCGGCTGTCCTTTGAATCGGCGATGACGCGGTTGGGAGGGGCAGTCATTACGACCGAGAACGCACAAGAGTTCTCTTCGGCGGCCAAGGGGGAGACCCTCGAGGACACCATTCGCGTTGTCGCCGGGTACTCGGACGTGATTGTGCTGCGCCACTACGAAAGCGGAGCTAGCAACCGAGCTGCTGCTGTCGCCGGCATCCCGGTGATCAACGCCGGCGACGGGGCTGGGCAGCACCCGACCCAGGCGCTGCTGGACCTCTTTACTATCCAGCGCGAGATCGGACGCCTCGAAAAAATTAAAATTGCTCTGGTGGGGGATTTGGCCAATGGACGGACGGTGCGTTCACTGTGCTATCTGTTGGCCAGATACGAGGGTGTTGAGATGTACTTCGTCGCGCCTGAGACAGTGAGGATGAAGGACGACATAAAGGAGTATTTGCAGCGGCATCAAGTTCCTTTCGAGGAGGTGGACGACCTGCATGAGGTGGCGAGGCAGGCCGATGTCGTCTATCAGACGCGCATCCAAAAGGAGCGCTTTGGCGACCGCACTGGAGAGTACGAGCAGGCGCGGGGCAAGTACATTGTCGATCGCTCGGTGATGGACTGTATGCAGAAACACGCAGTTGTCATGCACCCGCTGCCGCGCGTCGATGAGATTGATCCGGCAGTGGACGTGGATCCGCGGGCGGCCTATTTTCGCCAAGCCCACAACGGGCTTTACGTGCGCATGGCCCTTTTGCGGATGATTCTCGCTTGACCTCAGTGGTGTCGCCAGATATATTGCCGGCAACCGCTTTTTTAGGAAGGATACACAGATGGGTTCGAGTAAAGGCAGAATGAGGGACAAGGAATTGAGGAGTCGGCGACAGCGGCGCAAAAAGCGCTTGAAGCAACGTGCTCAGGAGGCCAAGCTGTCACCGCGAAAGAAGTAAATAGCTAAAACTATAGGCCACCGGCCTTGCTTGGGAGAGAGCCGACAGCCCATCTGTCGGCTCTTTTTGTATTGGAGGAGCAATGGAAAGGCCCCTGCGCGTCGCCATCGCTGGTGCCAGCGGCATCGGCAAGCATCACGCCAAGTGGTTCCACCGCGTCGGTGCTCAAGTAGTTGGCTTTTTGGGCCGCAGTCGGGAAAGTGCCGCTGCTACAGAGTGCGTTCTACGCGATATTTCCCCCTTTTCGGGCCGGGGCTATTGGGACTTGGACCAGCTACTGACCGAAGAAGTGCCCGATGTGGTCGACGTCTGCCTGCCGAACGAAGCCCATTTCGACTGTGTTAAACGTGCTCTCGAGCGGGGTTGTCACGTGCTCTGTGAAAAGCCCCTAGTCTGGCATTCGGATGGGGCGGAACAGACGCAGATGCAGGCGCGGGCCTTGGTTGGTTTGGCGAGGCAAACCAATCTGCACTTGGGCGTTTGTACTCAATACGCTGCCGCGCTGCCGTACTATCGGCAGCTATACGAAAAGGCCCGTGGTTCGCTCGCTACCATAAAATCCTTTTACGCGGAAATGGAGACCTTGGCCCGGGGGCGTCGCCGCTGCGCCGAGGAGGTGTGGATTGATATGGCTCCTCATCCTTTGAGCATGCTCTTGGCTTGGGTGCCCGACGGGGTCATTGAGCCTGCATCGCTACAAGTGGTGTCCGGTAGCGGGGAAGTGCGGGCCTGTTTCAATTTTGTCGACTCGTTGGGAAGTTGTCGTTGCGAAATCATCGTCCGTGATCTGCACGCAGGTCAACCCCTGCGACGATTCGGCGTTAATGGCTTTTTGGTCAATTGCACAGGGCGGTCTGCGCCCGACGGGACCTATTGCTCGGTGCTCAGCACCGGTGAATCAGAGCTAATCGGCGATGATTTTATGTCGCTGCTTATCGCCCAGTTTGCTGAGGCGGCGGTACAGCCCAAACTAGCTCCGCTCGTATCCGATGAAGTCGGATTGCGCAACCTCGAACTCCAGCTACAAATTTTGCAGAATGCCTAAGTGCGGGTGCGGTAGCAGGTCGTAGCGGTTGAGCGTAACTCCCGTTCTGACTTACCGGATTTGACCTACTAGGCCCGATAATCAAAGGAGACGCATAATGGGAATTCCAGAGCACAATATAGAGGCCCAGTTCGCAGCGTTAGCCGAAATGCTCTCAGGCCAAGGGATCGAAGTCGGAGAAGTCAAAGCCAAGCTCAAATCCCAAGAGATCGAGACGCCCTCTTGGGGGTACGGCAATTCTGGGACGCGCTTTGGCGTTTTCAAACAGCCTGGTGCCGCTCGCGACGTCCACGAGCGGCTTTCTGACGCGGCCCAAGTGCATAAGATGACGGGTGTCTGCCCTGGCGTGGCTTTGCACATCCCTTGGGATAAAGTGGATGACTACGACGCCCTGCAGCAAGAAGCGACAGAATTGGGTGTGCGCATTGGGGCAATCAATCCCAATGTATTCCAAGAGCCTGAATACAAATTGGGCAGTTTCGGCCATCGGGACCCGGCGGTGCGTCGCAAAGTCTTTGATCACATACACGAGTGCGTGGATATCATGCAGCAGACAGAGTCCACAGTACTGAGCCTTTGGTTTGCCGACGGTACGAACTACCCAGGCCAAGACGATATCATCGAGCGCAAGCGGCGATTTGAAGAATGTCTGAGGGAAACTCACGCAGTGCTGCCCGAAGGGGCACGGATGCTACTTGAGTACAAATTTTTCGAGCCGGCATTTTACCACACTGACATTGCCGACTGGGGTATGGCACTAAATTTTGCCATTAAGGCTGGGCCGAGGGCCGAAGTGCTGGTCGATCTAGGGCACCATCCCCTCTCCACCAATATTGAGCATCTCGTGGCCTTACTCCTCGACGAGGGTCGGATGGGAGGTTTTCACTTCAACAACCGCAAATACGCCGACGACGATGTGACGACCGGATCGGTCAACCTCTACGAGGTCTTCCTGATTTACCACGAGATCCTCAACGCTGAGCGGCGCGGTGCCGCAGCGGCTAATATCGCCTACATGATCGACCAAAGCCATATTATCAAGCCCAAAGTCGAGGCGATGATTCAGTCAGTGCTCAATATACAGACGGCCTATGCCCGTGCATTGCTGGTCGACCGCACGGCACTAGCTGAGGTTCAGGCGGAGGATGACGTAGTGGCATGCGAAGAAATCTTGCGCAATGCCTATGACACGGATGTGAGGCCCTTGCTGGCGATTGTGCGCCAGGAACTGGGGGCCGAAGCCGATCCCCTAGGTGCCTATCGTCGCAGTGGTTACTTCGAGCGCATTGCCCTAGAAAGGCAGGGCGAATTGAAGGGTGCCGCTAGCTGGGGTTGATATGGGAGCGTTGTATCGGTTCTGTCTTTGGTGCCGACATTTTGTTTTCTCTCTTGACAGAGGAAGAGTTATATACTATTTTTCAATGTTACGCTCGATACCTGAGCGATATTGATCTTTGAAAATCGAATAACGTACATGAGGGTCCAGCGTCGAAGAGCTTGGATTTGTAAAAAGTAGTACATCAAATTTTTCTCACGGAGAGTTTGATCCTGGCTCAGAACTAACGCTTGTGGTGTGTCTTAGTCATGCAAGTCGAACGAGAAAGCCACTTTCGGGTGGTGAGTACAGTGGCGAACGGGTGAGTAACACGTGGGCAATCTGCCCCTAGGTTGGGGATAACACTTCCAACGAGGTGCTAATACCGAATGATAAGGCGAGTTGATGACTCGTTTTTAAAGGTGGCCTCTACTTGTAAGCTGCCGCCTATGGATGGGTCCGCGTCGTATTAGCTTGTTGGTAGGGTAATGGCCTACCAAGGCGACGATGCGTAGCCGGCCTGAGAGGGTGAACGGCCACATTGGCACTGAGATAAGGGCCAGTCTCCTACGGGAGCCAGCAGTCTAGAAATTTGCACAATCGCCGAAAGGCGGATGCAGCGACACCACGTGGAGGATGAAGCCCCTCGGGGTGTAAACTCCTGTCAGAAGGGAAGAAGGTGCGGGCGTTAATACCGTCCGTTGCTTGACGGTACCTTCAGAGGAAGCTCCGGCTAACTACGTGCCAGCAGCCGCGGTAATACGTAGGGAGCGAGCGTTGTTCGGATTTACTGGGCGTAAAGGGCACGTAGGCGGGTATGCAAGTCGGTTGTGAAATCCTCTGGCTCAACCAGAGAACTGCAGCCGAAACTGCACACCTTGAGTCCAGCAGAGGGAATCGGAATCCTAGGTGTAGCGGTGAAATGCGTAGATATCTGGGAGAACATCAGTGGCGAAGGCGGATTCCTGGGCTGGTACTGACGCTGAGGTGCGAAAGCTAAGGGAGCGAACAGGATTAGATACCCTGGTAGTCTTAGCCGTAAACGATGGGTACTAGGTGTTGGAGGACATTGACCCCTTCAG